>NC_015856.1 GCF_000221045.1 Collimonas fungivorans Ter331
ATGGAAAATTTCTGGCAGAGCTGCTCTACCCAGTTGGAGCAGGAATTGACGCCTCAACAATTTAGCGCGTGGATAAAACCGCTGGCGCCACTCGATTACGAGGACGGACGATTGCGCATCGCTGCGCCGAATCGCTTTAAGCTGGATTGGGTAAAAACGCAGTTCGCCAGCCGCATCACGACCCTGGCGCACCAATATTGGGAGGCGCCGATCGAAGTGGTGTTCGTGCTCGATCCGCGCAAGTCGGCGCCGGCCCCTGCCAGCTCCAGCATGCCGGTTGCTATTAATAATAGTAACGAGCAGGCCGGCGCGCAGTCGTCGGCAGCCGGCGGCGGCAGTTATGGCAACAGCAACTTCGACCGCCTGCCGGAAGTGCAGACCGAGAACAGCACAGCCAGCGCCCGGCGCGACCAGTCGCGCATCAATACCGCCCTCAGTTTCGACAGTTTTGTTACCGGTAAAGCCAACCAGCTGGCGCGCGCGGCAGCGATCCAGGTCGCCAATAATCCCGGCGTTTCCTACAACCCGCTGTTCCTGTACGGTGGCGTCGGCCTCGGCAAGACCCACCTGATCCACGCCATCGGCAACCAGCTGCTGGCCGACAATCCTAACTCGAAGATCCGCTACATCCACGCAGAACAGTACGTTCGCGACGTAGTGACTGCTTACCAACGCAAGGGTTTCGACGACTTCAAGCGCTACTACCATTCGCTGGATTTGCTGCTGATCGACGATATCCAGTTCTTCGGCGGCAAGAGCCGTACCCAGGAAGAATTCTTCTACGCCTTCGAAGCGCTGATTGCTGCAAAGAAACAAATCATCATCACCAGTGACACCTACCCGAAAGAAATCACCGGCATGGATGACCGCCTGATTTCGCGTTTCGACTCCGGCCTGACGGTCGCCATCGAGCCGCCGGAACTGGAAATGCGGGTAGCGATCCTGCTCAAAAAAGCGGCATCGGAAGGCGTCACCTTCTCCGACGACGTCGCGTTTTTTGTTGCCAAACACTTACGTTCCAACGTCCGCGAGCTGGAAGGCGCACTGCGCAAGATTCTTGCTTACTCTCGTTTCCATGGCAAAGACATCAGCATCGATGTGGTCAAAGATGCATTGAAGGACCTGCTGTCGGTACAGAACCGCCAGATCTCCGTCGAGAACATCCAGAAGACCGTGGCTGACTTTTTCAACATCAAAGTTGCCGATATGTACTCGAAAAAGCGGCCGGCCAATATCGCCCGTCCGCGCCAGATTGCGATGTACCTTGCCAAGGAACTGACCCAGAAAAGCCTGCCGGAAATCGGCGAACTGTTCGGCGGCCGCGATCACACCACGGTATTGCACGCAGTCCGCAAGATCGCCGGCGACCGCACCAAGAATCCGGAATGCAACCACGAATTGCACGTGCTGGAGCAGACCCTGAAGGGCTGATATCGAGATGCCGGGCGATTGTGCACGTTGCCTGCGGCCCTGTGGATAAGTTTGTATAAGGCAAGTTGAAAACTGGGCGGTGACTGTGGTTTTTTTGCCGATTTGGTTAAATCGCAGAGCTTGCCGATTTGCCAACTTACAATCGCAAAAAATCGTCACAGCGGCGCAGATTTCCGGCCCGGAGGGGTCCGTAGAGGGTCGATTTAAGTTACATTTACAGACTGCTTACCAAGCATTCAAACCCGTACTTCAGCAAGCAGCAATATTTGATTTTTAAATAACAAGGATATAGCTATGCAATTGGTCAAAACCAACCGAGATACCCTTCTCCGGCCACTGCAGATCGTGAGCGGTATTGTCGAGCGTCGGCACACATTGCCGATTCTGGCCAATATCCTCATTCGCAAAGAAGGCGAAAAGGTCTCTTTCCTGTCGACCGACATCGAAGTGCAAATCACCACCAACGCCAAGGTCGGCAGTGGCAGCGAAGTAGCGGCCACCACCGTCGCCGCGCGCAAGCTGCTCGATATCCTGCGCGCCCTGCCAGACACCGGCGAAGTCTCGCTGACCCTGAGCAACAAGCGCATGACCGTGCAGTCCGGCAAATCGCGTTTCGCACTGCAAACCCTGGCCGCCGAAGAATTCCCGACAGTCGCCCAGGCAGACCATTACAACGCCACCGTCACCCTGCCGCAAAAGACGCTCAAGCATCTGTTCAACATGGTGCACTTCTCGATGGCGCAACAGGATATCCGTTACTACCTGAACGGCCTGCTGCTGGTCCTCGACGGCAAGAACGTCATCGCGGTTGCGACAGACGGCCACCGCCTGGCGTTTTGCCAGGTCGCCACCGAACAAGAGTTCGCGCGCCAGGAAGTCATCATCCCGCGCAAGACCATCATCGAACTGCAGCGCCTGCTGGAAGAAACCGACGAACCGGTCCAGCTCGAAATCGCCAACAACCAGGTCAAGCTGTCGTTCGCCGATATCGAACTGATCTCCAAGCTGGTCGAAGGCAAGTTCCCCGACTACACCCGCGTGGTGCCGAAGGGCTACAAGAACGATTTCACCATCAGCCGCGACCAGCTGCTGCGCTCCTTGCAACGCGCCGCCATCATGACCAGCGACAAGTTCAAGGGCGTGCGCTGGGTAGTCACCCCAGGCAGCCTGAAAATCAGCTCCACCAACGCTGACCAGGAAGAGGCGATTGAAGAACTCGAAATCGATTACGGCGGCGATAGCGTCGACATCGGCTTCAACGTCACCTACCTGCTCGACGTCCTCAACAACCTCAAGGGCGACAACGTCAACATCGCCCTCGGCGACGCCAATTCTTCAGCACTGATCACCGTGCCGGAAAACGCCGATTTCAAGTACGTAGTAATGCCAATGCGAATCTAGTCGATGTAGGGTGGGCACCCCGTGCCCACGCTGCAACGGCCTCCGGCACACCGCGTGGGCACAGGTGCCCACCCTACGGTTGCTGGTAAAAGCCGTAGGGTGGGCAAGCTTTTCTGCCCACGCGCGTGCCCCCCAGCATTGCTTGTAAAAGTAGCATCCAGTCCCAATATAAGTAGTTCCGAAGTAAGCTTTTCAGAAGGTAGCCATGTCATCAGCCCCAGACAACACCAATCAGCCGCAACCCAATGCATACGGAGCGTCCTCGATCCAAATTCTCGAAGGCCTGGAAGCGGTACGCAAACGCCCCGGGATGTACATCGGCGACACCTCTGACGGCACCGGCCTGCACCACCTGGTGTTCGAAGTGCTGGACAACTCCATCGACGAATCGCTGGCCGGCCACTGCACCGAAATCCACGTCACCATCCACGCCGACAACTCGATCTCGATCACCGACAACGGCCGCGGTGTGCCGACCGGCATCAAGTTCGACGACAAGCACGATCCAAAGCGCAGCGCAGCCGAAATCGTCATGACCGAGCTGCACGCCGGCGGCAAGTTCGACCAGAACTCGTACAAGGTATCCGGCGGCCTGCACGGTGTGGGCGTGTCTTGCGTTAACGGCCTGTCCAAGCTGCTCAAGCTGACCATCCGCCGCGACGGCAAAGTGCATTACATGGAATTCGTGCGCGGCGTCCCGCAAAACCGCGAAACCGAAACCATCGACGGCATGCTGGTATCGCCGATCAAGGTCATCGGCGACACCGACAAGCGCGGCACCGAAGTCCACTTCTGGGCCGACGAAGAAATCTTCACCCACGTCGAATTCCACTACGAAATCCTGGCCAAGCGCATCCGCGAACTGTCCTTCCTCAACAACGGCGTGCACATCAAGCTGACCGACCAGCGCACCGGCAAAGAAGAAAACTTCGCCTTCGAAGGCGGCACCCGCGGTTTCGTTGAATACATCAACAAAGCCAAGACCGTCCTGCACCCGACGATTTTCCAGGCCACCGGCGAAAAAGACGGCGTCAGCGTCGACGTCTCCATGCAATGGAACGACGCCTACAACGAACAAGTACTCTGCTTCACCAACAACATCCCGCAACGCGACGGCGGCACCCACCTCACCGGCCTGCGCGCGGCGATGACCCGCATCTTGAACAAGTACATCGAAGAACATGACTTCGCCAAGAAAGCCAAGGTAGAAACCAGCGGCGACGACATGCGTGAAGGCCTCACCTGCGTGCTGTCCGTGAAAGTGCCAGAGCCGAAATTCAGCTCGCAAACCAAAGACAAGCTGGTCTCCAGCGAAGTGCGCCTGCCGGTAGAAGAAATCGTCGCAAAAACGCTGAACGACTACCTGCAAGAACGCCCGAACGACGCCAAGATCATCTGCGGCAAGATCGTCGAAGCCGCCCGCGCCCGCGACGCCGCCCGCAAGGCGCGCGAACTGACGCGCCGCAAAGGCGTGATGGACGGCCTCGGCCTGTCATCGAAACTGGCCGACTGCCAGGAAAAAGACCCAGCCCTGTGCGAACTCTACATCGTCGAGGGTGACTCCGCGGGCGGTTCCGCCAAGCAGGGCCGCGACCGTAAATTCCAGGCGATTCTGCCGTTGCGCGGTAAAGTGCTCAACGTCGAAAAAGCCCGTTTTGAAAAGATGCTGTCGTCCGAACAGATCACCACCCTGATCGCCACCCTCGGCACCAGCATCGGCGCCGACGAATTCAACGCCGACAAGCTGCGCTACCACCGCATCATCATCATGACCGATGCGGACGTCGACGGCGCCCACATCCGCACCCTGCTGCTGACCCTGTTCTACCGCCAGATGCCGCAACTGGTAGAGCGCGGCCACATCTACATCGCCCAACCGCCGCTGTACAAGGTCAAGCACGGCAAGGACGAGCGCTACCTCAAGGACGACGCCGAAGAAGTCTCCTACATGATGCAAGTCGCCCTCAACGACGCTGCTCTGGTGCCAAGCGAAGGCGCGCTGCCGATCAGCGGCCCGGCCCTGGCCGAGCTGGTGCGCCAGTACAACATGGCCAACTCCATCATCACGCGCCTGACGCGCGCGGTAGACGGCGCCGCCCTCACCTCCATCATGACCGGCGTCACCCTCAAGCTGGACACCCTGGCCGACGCCGAAGCCTCGGCCCAGGCCTTGCAAGCATCGATCAACGAGCCATCGGTGCAAGTCGTCGTCAAATCCGACGAACTCTCCGACAAGCACGCCCTGCGCATCCAGCGCCGCTACCACGGCAACATCAAGGTCAGCGCCATCGACAGCGACTTCGTCGCCAGCCCGGATTACACCGTGCTGGTCAACGCCGCAGAAACCTTCAAAGGCCTGATCGGCCCAGGCGCCCTGATCCGCCGCGGCGCCGGCGAAAAAGTCAAAGAGTCAGCCATCATCGATTTCCACCAAGCCATGGCCTGGCTGCGCGACGAAGCCGAACGCGGCGTCAGCAAGCAGCGCTATAAAGGTCTGGGCGAGATGAATCCTTCGCAGCTGTGGGAAACCACGATGGATCCGACTGTGCGCCGGTTGTTGAAGGTGCAGATTGAGGATGCTATTGCTGCGGATCAGATCTTCATGACGCTGATGGGGGATGATGTTGAGCCGCGTAGGGCGTTTATTGAGTTGAATGCGCTGCAGGCGGGGAATATTGACGTCTGATTTATCCATCGACCTGATTACGGGGCATCTTGATACTCCGCGCGATTCGATCTACTGCTGGATTGACCAAAAGGGCATGCTGCCCACCGCGAGGGGATGTGGAAGTTCAAAACGTCAGATGTCGATGAATGGTTGAGCATTGGTGGCACCCACGAAGAATCCGAAAGTGCGGTTTCACACTCAAAAGATAAATAGGGATATCAAGCCTGATGGTTTTCAGCGAAGACTCGCGAGTCAAAATACCTTGCATTCTGCATTTGGTGCGGCTTGGCTACAGTTATCTTTCCTTGAAAGATGTTGCTTGGGATGAAAAAACCAACATCTTCCCGGACCTTTTTCGCACAGCTATCGCCCGGATCAACCCAGCCATTGACGATAGCAACATCGATCGCCTGTTAATCGAAGTCAAACTCCTGCTCGATAACGAAGATCTTGGTAAGGCCTTCTACGAAAAGTTTACGGAGCGCTCAGGTATCCGGTTGATCGACTTTGAGAACTTTGACAATAACAGCTTCCATGTTGTTACTGAGTTGACCTGCAAAAATGGGGACGATGAGTTTCGGCCCGATATCACGTTGCTCATCAATGGCATGCCACTGGCGTTTATTGAGGTTAAGAAGCCCAATAACCGTGAAGGCGTTTTGGCCGAGCGTAACCGTATCATTACACGCAGCAGGAACCCTCGTTTCCGTCGTTTCATCAACATTACGCAGTTGATGGTCTTCTCCAACAACATGGAATACGACGATGGCTCGCCGCAGCCCATCGAAGGCGCATTTTATGCCAGCCCGTCTTATGATGCGCCAGTGTTCAACTATTTCCGCGAAGAAGAATCGCTGGATCTCGCAAACCTGCTGGCTGACGAGGATGACGCCGCTGAGAACGAAGTGCTGCGCGACAACAATCTGAACGTCATCAAGCACAGCCCCGAGTTTATCAGCAACAAATCGCCCGATGCGCCGACGAACCGCATCTGTACTTCACTGTTTAGCCGCGGTCGGCTGGCCTTCTTACTGCGATTCGCGCTAGCCTATGTGAATGAGACCGATGGGCTGCAAAAGCACATCATGCGTTACCCGCAGCTCTTCGCTACTAAAGCAATCGAGCGTAAGCTTGATGATGGCGTGCGTAAAGGCATCATTTGGCACACCCAGGGCAGCGGCAAGACCGCGCTGGCCTACTACAACACCCGCTTTCTGACGGATTACTTTCAGCGAAAGGGCGTTGTCCCAAAGTTCTATTTCATCGTTGACCGACTCGATCTACTTAGCCAGGCGCAGCGCGAATTTACCGGGCGCGGGTTGATCGTGCACACCATTGACAGCCGCGAAGCCTTCGCCCGCGATATCAAGACCACACAGGTGCTGCACAACAACACCGGCAAGCATGAAATTACCGTGGTCAACATTCAGAAATTTCAGGATGACCCGGACGTGGTGCGTACCGAGGATTACGACGTCAGCATCCAACGCATCTATTTTCTCGACGAGGTGCACCGCAGCTACAACCCGCAGGGCAGTTTTCTTGCTAACCTCAGCCAATCCGACCGCAATGCTATCAAGATCGGACTTACCGGCACGCCACTGCTCGGGGATGATTACAATTCCCGTGTGCTGTTTGGCGACTACATCCACAAGTATTACTACAACGCGTCAATCGCCGACGGCTATACTCTGCGCCTGATCCGCGAAGAGATTGCAACGAACTACAAGCTCACTTTGCAAGAGGCGCTCGCTGCCGTGGAGTTGCAGCAAGGGGATATTGACCGAAAGCTCATTTACGCACACCCGAAATTTGTCGAACCAATGCTCGATTACATCGTGCGTGATTTTGAGAAGAGTCGCAGTGCGCTGGGCGATGTCAGCATCGGCGGCATGGTCATCTGCGACAGCGCCGAGCAGGCTCGCCAGATGTTCGAGATTTTTAACGCGGTCTATGCGGTCCAGCCCACATCAGTTTATGCTGTGCAAGACTCCACGCAAGCATTGATCGCTGCCGCGAAGCCCGAGAGCTATGCTGCTCGCGCACTGTTGGAGAACCGTGCAAAGAGTGCGGCGCTGATTTTGCACGACGTGGGCAGTAAGGAAGAGCGCAAGCAATGGGTCGAAGACTTCAAGACTGGCAAGATCGACCTGCTATTCGTCTACAATATGTTACTCACTGGCTTTGATGCCAAGCGTCTGAAGAAGCTCTACCTCGGGAGAGTAATCCGTTCGCATAATCTGCTGCAAGCGCTCACCCGCGTAAATCGCACCTACAAGGATTTTCGTTACGGCTATGTCGTCGATTTCGCCGACATTCGCAAAGAGTTTGACGTCACCAACAAAGCCTATTTCGACGAATTGCAGGCCGAGTTGGGCGACGAAGTAGAACATTACTCCAATCTATTTAAATCCGCAGAAGAGATTGCTCAGGAAATCGAAGCTATCAAGGATATCTTGTTCAGTTTCGATATCGAAAACGCCGAGGTATTTTCACAGCAGATCAGTCAGATTCAGGACCGTGCCACAGTATTGGCGCTCAAGAAAGCGCTGGCCGATGCACGCAATCTTTACAACCTGATCCGCTTGCAAGGTGAAAACACGCTGCTGCAGCAACTCGATTTCCAAAAGCTCAATCAGCTTTACCGCGAGACCTGCAACCATCTTGATCTGCTCAACCTCAAGGAAAACATCGAGTCCAGCACCAGCACCAACAATCTGCTCAATATCGCGCTGGAAGACGTGCTGTTCATGTTCACCAAGGTTAAGGAAGAAGAGTTGGTGTTAGCCGACAAGCTCAAGAGCACCTTGCGCCAGACTCGCGAAGCTCTAGCTGATAACTTCGACCAGCAGGACCCAAAATTTATCACGCTCAAGGAAGAGTTGGAGCGGTTATTCAAGAAAAAGAAGTTGAACGAAGTTAGCCAGGTAGAAATGACCGCCAATATTGGTGCCCTTAGTGCCATTTACGACAAGGTCAAGGAGCTGAACCGCCAGAACAACCAGCTCCGCGCCAAATATCGGGGCGATAACAAATACACTCGCATCCACAAACGGCTGCAAGAGCGCAGTACGGTGACGCAAACTGAGCGGCGCCTCTTCGAGGCCCTTTTTGGAGTCAAACAGCAGGCCGACGAACAGGTGCTGCAGAACACTCAATTGCTGGCCAATGAAAGCTACTTCGAGCGAATGATGATGCCGATTGTGTTGGGCGAGTTCGAGACCCGTCAAAAGGTTCATCTCAATCTTGACGCCGCTGACACTATCAACCATCTGGTTGTGACCGAATACATGAATGAATTTGCCTTAGGCAGCAGAACAGGAGTACGCAGTTGGTAACGCAGGAATTTGAACAACGCACCCGAGAATTAATTGATAGCCTTAAGGCCATCTGCGCTGCCTATGGTTTGGGCAATGATGGCAACGAATTCAAAATCATCACCCAGGTTTTTCTCTATAAATTTCTTAACGATAAATTCGCCTTCGAAGCCAAGAAGATCCGACCGGATTTAGCAAAAGCCGATAAATGGGAACAAGCCATTGCCAGCCTGAGCGATGAGGAGCTTGGCAAACTGCATCGCAAGATGGGGCCGGACACAGCACGACTGAAACCCGAGCACTTCATTTCTCACCTGTGGAACCGCCAGACAGCTCCGGAATTCGCCAAGCTGTTTGACGACACCCTGCGGGATATCGCGATTACCAACAACGACATCTTCGCCGTCAAGACCGATGGTGGCGCCAAGATCACTCTGTTCGACCGAGTCAGTGAGTTCATCACCGATCCCTCCAAGCGCGATGCTTTCTGCCGTGCCCTTATCAACAAGCTGGGCGACTTCAGCTTTGAGCGCATTTTCACGCAGAAATACGACTTCTACGCCGCACTATTTGAATACCTTATCAAGGATTACAACAAGGATAGCGGTGGGAAATACGCCGAGTACTATACCCCGCACGCCGTGGCCAAGATCATGGCCGCCATCCTCGTGCCGGAAGCGGTACGCGGAAAAATCAAAAACGTGAGCTGCTACGACCCCTCGGCCGGTTCCGGCACGCTGCTCATGAACATCGCCCACGCCATTGGCGAACAACGCTGCACCATTTATTCGCAGGACATCTCGCAGAAATCATCCAGCTTGCTGCGCCTGAACTTGATTTTGAACAACTTGGTTCACTCCATTCCAAACATTATCCAGGGCAACACCGTGCTTCACCCCTACCATCGACAAGGTAAGGCGCTCAGGAAATTCGACTACATTGTTTCCAATCCGCCCTTCAAGATGGATTTCAGCGATTTTAGGAATGAGCTGGACGCCAAAGAGCACAAGGAACGCTTTTTCGTCGGGGTGCCGAATATCCCTAAACAGGCCGTAGACAAGATGGCTATCTACCAGCTCTTTCTACAACACATCATTCACTCGCTGAAACCCGGCGGTAAAGCTGCCGTAGTGGTGCCCACGGGCTTCATCGCTGCGCAAAGTGGTATCGACAAGGGCATCCGCCAGCATCTGGTGGACAACAAAATGCTGGCGGGCGTGGTTTCGATGCCAAGCAACATCTTCGCTACAACCGGCACAAATGTCTCCATCCTGTTTATTGACGCTGCTAACAAAGAAGGTGTGGTGCTGATCGACGCCTCCAGTCTTGGCACCAAGGTCAAGGATGGGAAAAATCAGAAAGTTCTGCTTGCTGGAGCTGAAGAAGATTACATTATCGCCACCTTTAACAGCAAAGAGATGGTTGAGGATTTCTCGGCGGTGGTAAGTTATGACGAGATCGTCGCCAAGAATTACAGCTTGAACGCCGGACAGTATTTTGAAGTGAAGATCGAGTATACAGACCTGACACCTGCTCAGTTTTCTGCGAGGATTCAAGGCTTTACCGACAAACTGAGCCCGCTGTTCAAGGAATCGGCGCGGCTGGAGAAAGAGATCAAAAAACAATTGGTAGGGTTGCAGTATGAGTAACGCGATCAATACCAGAAAATCATTTTCTGGAAAAGCCAGTCCTTTACATAAGCTGTGTTTCTCAATAACGGATTGTCATCACTCAACGCCGAGATGGTGCGATGATGGAAAAATTGTTGTTAGAAATTTCAACATTAAGAACGGTAAGCTCGATTTAAGCTGCCCTTCTTATACAGATGAGAAAACTTTCAAAGAACGGATCTCGCGTGCTAAGCCTGAGGCAGGTGACTTAATCATCACTCGCGAAGCTCCTATGGGGGAGCTCTGCGTTATCCCGGCGGGCATAGAGTGTTGTCTTGGTCAAAGAATGGTCCTAATAAAACCTGACCCGAAGAAGATAGGCAGTAGGTATCTCCTCTACGCAATGCTCTCCGAATTTGTTCAAGGTCAAATAAATCGAAGTGACAAAACAGGCTCAATCGTTAGTAATTTGCGGATTCCTTTACTGAAGGAGCTCGAGATTCCCTTGATCGATGGGAGCGAAGAGATCGCAGCCGTCCTTTCCACCATTGACGCTAAGATCGACTGCAACAATCGCATAAGCGCCGAGCTAGAGGCCATGGCCAAGACTTTGTTCGACTATTGGTTTGTACAATTCAACTTCCCTGACGCCAACGGCAAGCCCTACAAATCCTCTGGTGGGAAGATGGTTCACAACGCCATCCTGAAACGGGAGATTCCGAAGGGATGGGCCGACTCAAGCATTCAGGCTATAGCTGATCTGCTCGGTGGTGGAACGCCTACAAAAAAGAAGTCAGAATACTGGGGGGGCGATATCCCATTCTTCACTCCTACGGATGCTGACGGAACTATCTTTAAATTTTCCACAGCAGATTACATTACCGACGATGGCTTGAAAGGCAGTAGTACCAAGCTCTTCGGCAAGAATACTGTTTTCATCACTGCGCGTGGATCTGTGGGTAGGTTGGTATTGGCTGGAGTCGACATGGCTATGAACCAGTCCTGTTATGCACTGCGTGCCAAGCCGGGCGTTAGCCATGTCTTTCTGTTTTATCTAGCTAAGGAATTGATTCATCATCTGCATGTCAAGTCTTCCGGTTCGGTCTTCAATTCGATCGTCTCGAATGACATCGAACTGACCAATCTTGCGATTCCAAAAGGTGAGGTCATTACAAAATTTGCCGCGGTCGTTGAGCCAATGTTCGAGAAAATTGGGAACAACACCAAGGAAAACCAGCATCTCGCTACACTTCGTGACTGGCTCTTGCCCATGCTGATGAATGGCCAAGTGACGACTGCATGAAGGAGTAACAATTTCGGGCACGACAAGAACTCATTTGCACAATAGTATTTCATTGCCGCGAAAGATCTCGTCGTGTAAGCCTTGCCCTCCACGCAACAAAAAATAATCTCTTCTACTCGTCCCTGTGCCAGACTAGTAATCGTTATCGGTGTCAGCGTTCATAATGCCGCTGGCCATTGAAGCCTTTCCCATCGCTCCCTCAATCAGCTCCAGGAGTGCCGCCTTCCGCGCTTGGTAGAACTCCTCGAAATCGTCTGCGCGCAGCGCATTTGCGTCGATCCGATGACTCGTTAGCAAGGCATTCATTCCTTCGTCCGACAACTGCACCTGTTTGTGTCCCTGTAGTTTGCTGAGGTATGCCGATGGAGCTGATCCACCAATCATGCGGTTTGCCTTGTAGGAAATCGGAGTCTTGTTGACGATAGCGTTGTAGGTGGCACGCTTGATACCCTGCTTCTCGCACCAGTCCTGCGGGAAGATATGGTGGATGTCCAAAGCGATGTCCTCTTGGTCCAGCTCCTGAATCTTGGCCTTCCAGAAAAAATCTTCCGCACCCTCACGTAATACCAACATGTTAATGCCCTTGTATGCAGCACTCAAGCGTGACCACAGACGATCCAACCGGTCGGGACTGAAGGTCGCTTCCAAGACAGTGCGTGGTACAGCTCTCTCATCCTTTACCCACCCCAGCAGCTCTTCCACATCGTTAGCAATTCGCGTTTCCACAGCGCCGCCATAAAGCTCGCCTAACACGCCGCACCAATACCAGCGCGACAACTTCGCATGAATCATCGGCTCCAACCAGCGTTCCTTTAGAATCGCCAGCACGGCAGCCAAAGGTGCAAGTTGGGTCCGGTATGGCAGCTCACGCGGGTCTCGTATATGTTCCTTACGCAGAAATTTGGCCACAAGCATGAAGCCTTGCTCAACTGGAGCTGCCCATTTTTTATAGTCCGGCAACTCAAGGGCCAATATCGCTACTCGCTTGGCGCTCACCGGCGCGACCTGTTTGTCCTTCTTCCCCGCTGCCAGATCAATCTGGCGCTTCTCCAGCGTGTGAAGCATGGTCACAGCTTGAAGGAAGTCTGTGGTTTCCACCTGCTGCAGCACCGGCTCTTTGCACAGCCGCTCTTGTCGCGACTGCACATTGCGCTGCTTACTGCCATACCAGTCGTCTCGCAGGTTGTAACCGTCGGCCGCGTAGGTCGCGGTCATCAACTCAAACACATTAAGCGGAACGCCACCGGTATTAACCTTCTCGAACACCAAGCACACTGCTTCCTTTGAGGTAGCCTTATGTAACTGAATCACCGGTAGTTGGTAGTTGCGAAACGCCCCAAGTACGTCTTTACGGAACCGCATGTACAACCCAAAGTGCTCTGACGCGTGTTCTTGTAGTGCTTCTTCCCAAGCATCGGAGTTGAGAATTTGGTCACAGGGAAAATACAGTTGTGCGCACTCCTTGATCGGGCTGCTCAAATCAAGTACCGTGTCGCGGCCAAAATTGGAGCGCAGAATACGGTCCGGTTCGAGAGCCAAAATAGCGTCGTCGAGTCTGTCACCGCCTTCCAGTGCGGTGGGGATATGCCAATAGTAGTGGCGCTCAATCGCTTTGCCCTTGTCGGTACGCGTTTTCACTGCCGATTTCAAGGCCAATACCTGTGTCAACGTAGTCAGCCGTTGCTGTCCGTCCAGGATCAGCAGCTCCGCCTCAGCAGCACTCCCAGGTAGCACCACGCCCTCCACTGCCCGGAGTTGAAAACGTGCTTCGCCGCCCGTTTCTAGTAGCATCACCGCACCCACTGGGAAGGAGCGCGCCACGCTCACAAGAAGGCTGCGAATATGGTCATCGTCCCAAACCCAGCCACGCTGGAAGTCAGGGAGCTGAATCTTACCCCTCGCTATTTCCGTTAGAATTTCTGGCAGTAGGCGTTTAGTGCTATCGAAAGTACTCATGCGATAAATGTGTGTGTAGTTATATTACTGGTTTGTCTCACCAGTGCGTCGTCAATCTAAATCTGCTCGATGCCCCCACCCCGCCTGTTGTACGGCAGGCCTGATGAATTTATTGCTCCATTCTCTACATTGCAACACAATCCGATCATGCTGCTTTTTTAGCAATTTAGGAATCTAGCCGGCCATTATGAATTTGGGTCTTGCTCTAGATACTTAACGTCAATTCCGCCGGCGTTCATGGCAAGTATTTGCCCATCTCGTTTGGCGATCTTGGACCCGCTCGCTTAGATAATTCGATGAGGGATGCTTTCGTCAAGCCAGTCCTCATCCAGCCCATGCGATTCTTCAAAACACCTCGCTGACTACTCGGTAAGAGTTCTCCTCATTGCATGTTCCGGAAGTGCTTCCTCCGCATCACGGCAGCGAGCGTTCGACGCCATCTCCCAGAACTCGGAGTGAGGAAAGCATGCAGGTTTGATAGTCTTAGATTGGCATTGGATGGGAAAGTTGTCTAGTAATAAATCTATGCTGCCTCGTAAGAGTTTTCAAAGAAACATCAAATTAGATGCGTGGGGACTAACCGCATTATCATAATCAGCACTTTTACAAAAGAACCCGGCGATTATTCGCCGTGCATCATTGATTACATTTCTAGTATTTGGGCTCACCCAGATTCTTGCCAACATTACCATGGGTTCGCTTACAATCTCGCACAATGACCTGAGATGGAGGTTCAGTCCAATAGCGGTTATCCGCCGCAGGATAGCCAACCGATCTTTCATATCAAATCGACGACGAATAACTCAGTTCGTTGTATTTTTTACTTCTAAACGGAGTTAGAACGATATGAACGAACTATTTGCGAAGTTGACAAACCTTAGCTATGAAATCTTCGGAGTATTTTTGCCAGGGATGGTGACGAGCATGTTCGCGATACTACTCTGGGCAGCACTTGGCAACTTAGCACCTTACTGGACTCACGATGTCCTTCCTATTTTTGTGCTGGACACCCTTAGAGCATTGATTAACTCTCTCAACGTTGCAAGTGGAATCGGTGCCGGAATCCCAATTCTTGGTATATGGTACTTTCTTGGTCATATTATTCTATGGATTGGAAGATCGGGTAAAGCTAGAGCGGATGCGATGTCAGCGCCTTTCAGGCGGCTCGGTTTATCTTTGATTTTCCGAATCCCTAGACCTGTAGAACCATTCAACACAAAACTCGATCCGCTGTTTGATCTGGCGAAAAAGAATTTTGTGACGGATGGCTTAACTATGGAATGGCGTCAATTTTTCCCGGTTGCAAAAATCTTTCTTTCTCAGCGGCTTACAACTTCGCTGGTTACAACATACCAAAACAAGTACACGTTCCATCGATCTGTCGTAACTATAAGTGCTTTGTTATTTTGGGTGTCAATTCTCGCCTTGAGCTGTGCATACATCTCGGTACGAGCGGGTGCCCCAGCACCATATTGGTGGGCGCTTTTTACTTTAGCTGTTGGCGCCATCATCTTCGTCTGGAACTTCTCAGCCAGTTATCTGTATCATTGGGAGATGTTCGGGAATTCCATTGTCACTGAAACGTATTCGCTTTTGTATGCCCCAAAAGATGCTTCAAATCCAAAGTAAAAACCTTGTTGTTATTGATCTCGAGACCAGCGGCGTCAATCCGTTTCGACACGATGTCCTGGCAATTGGACTTGCGCCTGTGTCGATACGCTCCGCAGAACGTGTTATTTATGTGCGATCTCCGCAAATCTGCTGGAGTCCATATGCCAAGAAAAATTTCGAAAAATTTTCAGCTGATTGGGAAATAGAAGCAATTGAGCCCATTGCTGCTTGTGAAGAATTAGAGCGCTATTTTCTGCAAATTTTTGATGGTGAGCCAGCCGTAGCAATTGGGCATAACGTCGGTTTCGACGTTGCGTTTTTACGTAAGCTAGCTTTTTTAGCGGCAAAAGATGAAATAGTAGGTTTATCGCATCGAGCGCTCGACACGCACACGATCTTGCACCTCCTTTTCCTTAAAGGCGCTATTCCAGCCTCGGCGGTCAAATCTGACGGCGCTTTTGAATATTTTGGAATTGATATTCCAGAAAAGCAAAGACACACGGCCTTGGGCGATGCCATAGCCACACGTAAGCTATTTTTTAAGTTACTGGAAGCCCTGGGGATCTCCGGTAGTGCGACGATTTAAGCATCCCGCAAGTCTAAAAGAGTCCACCTCAAAAAGGATCCGGGGTCAAGTTTTGCAATGACATATTATGTAGTTGGCCAGTCATCGAATACGTTATTGCAAGACTTGACCCCAACCTTCATGCAGAGCGGCTGCCAATACACCATGGAATGCTTGCGACGAACATTCGATATCCAGTCATCTTGCGACCCAATGCAGCTCGCTGCGCCTGATTCATTGATGCAGAAAACCGCTATTTGGTGCATTGCTTTATGCGAGACTCCTAACGTCCCAAGGTGCACCATCTATATATTCAACTTTTTGAATTTCTGGGCATCGAGGGTGTCTGCTGAAGCGAACATGTAAGTAAAGCCGTTTCGTTCAGTCCGACAATCAATATTCAATATTGACTAACTTGAAAAAAATTGACAATTTGCAATTTTTCTATCAGTATATTCGTACTTCCTAAGGGGAAGAACGGAGTCACTCTCATACGCGGTTACGTGCCGCGACATTGGAGGTGAAGAGTCAACTCTCCATCAACCTGAAATCTTACTTTTACTAGGTTGACTCCGTGGGAAGCCCAAGGCTTTTGCCTTGGGCTTTTTGTCATTCTGGGAGCTATAGATGAATCTTGCAAAACAGATTGAGAAGTACATTCGGGAAGAAGCCGAAAAGCTAATCGAGCGGCACCACAACTATCACAATAGCCTTCACAAAGAACACGAGCGGTTAAGTAAGAGGGTGAATGATGCGCCAAAAAAAGAGATTCGCACGCCTGATTACTGGAACATCGACAAAAAATTCAATCCGTTCTATGTCAGGAGGAGAGCGAAGAGTATAGCCCTGTCAATCGCGCTGAAAATACAAAATGGGGAATATGCCCCGAACGATCCGCATATAAAAGAAATAGATAAGCCAGGCGGAGGAAAGCGTCAACTTACCATCTATCAAATCCCGGACGCTGCCGTCTCACAGCTATTTTATACTCGACTATTAGCAAAAAATAGACACCGCTTTAGTTCATTCTCGTACGCCTATCGAAATGATCGAAATGTACATTTCGCCATTCAAGACATATCGGTTGATATTGAACAAGATGCGAGAACCTTTATTGCCGAGTTCGATTTTTCCGATTTCTTCGGGTCTATTAACCACCAATCTTTATTTCTACAATTTTCAAAAAATGGCTTCTTTATTAGCCAGGAGGAAATTTCAGTTATAAAGGCATTCCTAGCTAAGCGTGAGAAAGGAATACCGCAGGGCACTTCAATCTCACTCTTCCTGGCAAATTTGGTCTGCTGGAAATTAGATAATAGCCTTGAAAAAGCAGGGTTAAAGTTCGCACGATATGCTGATGACACCGTTATTTGGAGCCCCGATTACGCTGCAATTTGTAACGCACTTGAGATAATCAATGCGTTTTCTATAGAAGCGGGAGTTTCAATAAATGCCAAGAAGTCGGATGGAATAAGCCTGCTGGCCCGCGACGGTAGCAGATCCGAAATTGCTTCTAAACCCGACTTCAATTTTTTGGGTTATGCGATCAGTCCGACTAAGGTTTCGATTAAAGCAAAATCTGAACGCCGAATAAAGAAGCAAATCTCATATTTGCTCTATCGAAATCTGATCCAACCTATTAGAACAAAACCCTTACGTGGATTAATAATTCCGTCGAATAATCGAGACCCAGCATTTTTGAGCGCAATGTTACAGGTTCGGAGATATTTGTATGGGGGCCTCCTACACAAAGAAATGGCAGAATATATTCGCGGCAGAAGATCGTCAATCTTATTTAAGGGCGCAATGAGCTTCTACCCGCTGCTTAACGACGAACAGCAGCTTCGAAATCTTGACGGCTGGTTACTTTCGGTCATCCATCGTGTTCTAAAGAAGAGGTGTGATTTACTTCTAACGCACAAATATGATCTACGGGAAGCCTTTCCTTTTTCGTCGCCAAGGGATAAGTTGGTTATTCAGTGCCGAAGAAAACTCGTTAATGGAAAGGGTCTAATGGAGATCCCTAGCTTTATGTTGATCTACAAGGCGCTCAAAAAGGGCCTCAACGAACATGGTATCGAACGAGTCATGAATCCGAAATCTCTCCAGTATGATTATTAGCTAAATCGACTTTGTCTCTGAAAAATCCTGCCACCAATTGACCGCTTCTGTTCTGATTAGGCAATTCGGAAAAAATGAATTCAACCCGCTGTGGGCAAAGGATCCGAGGTCAAGTCTTGCAATGATATATTATGTAGTCGGCGGAATCACCGAATGCGTTATTGCACGACTTGACCCCAACCTTCGTAATGCGATTTGGCAACGTTAAAGCCCGTTAAAAAGCTCAGCCACCGTGACATTCAATGCGATAGCCAAAGCTTCAATCGCAGACAGAGAGGGATTGCGCACCCCTCTTTCAATACCACTGATGTATGTGCGGTCAAAACCACACATGTCGGCAAATCCCTCTTGAGAAAGAGCCCGCTCTTTCCTCAGTTCTCTTATGCGTTCACCAAAGCGTATGGATAAAGTTTTCACATAAGCATTAACCCATTTTGTAGACTAATCGAACACGGACTAATCGTCACATGTTACGTTGTAGACTAATCGGCACCTTTGGGTGGCACGGGTTCTGAGCAGTTGAAGGTCTCACAAGGCTGCTTTGCGAAAATTTTATCTTGAGCCCTACTGTCTCCACGGAATTGCCGATTGTTCGCCCTGACTTCAGACAATGGCAAAGGAGTTCCTTGTGACAAACATCCGTACACGACCTGCAAAATCCGCCGCATCTGCTCCGGACTGTTCCGAAGCAATCAGCAGATCCGCCGCGAATATTCAGAATCGACTCACCGTGTCCTTCTATCAGGAGGATGACCCTGAAATTTTATGGATACGACTGCGTGGTGCGGGACTCAAACGAGCCGGTTTTGCGCCTCATTCTCCGTTGCGCGTCAGAATTATGAGCGGCTGTCTTATGATTACCAGCAAATAAGGCAAAGCGTTCCATCAATTCAGGGCTGCACCAGTGGTTCCGCTGCCGCGATACGCTGCAGACGGTCGCCTTCGGAACGCGCCTCGACCAATAGTTGATCCCAGTCGTCCGGAGGATGGCCGCTCTCCAGCATCTTGCGGAACACCCGGTAGGCATCGTCGCTGCTCTCATAGGCGCGCATGGTGCCCCCGTCGTTCACCCACGCGTAGACGATCACTTTGCTTGGTGCATGGTAGCGGAAGAACAGCCGGTACTGCTGGAAGAACTTGGCTCGGAACCAGTGCTTGTGGTCTTCGCCGAGGGTGTTTCCCTGCCGGTATTCGGCCCGCGACGGATCTTGCGGAATCACCTCGAACGCCAGTTCGGCGATTGCTGCCAGCCGCCTCCTGGGGTTCTTTTTTGTGTATTCGGCGGGATCTTTTTGCTTGAGTGCCTCGACCTGCCGCATCAGCGTTTCAATTTGCGCAAGGAATAGCGGGTGAGCGAAAACTGTCCACCCGTTGACGACCAGGTGCGCAGGTTTGCTGCCGGTCATTCATCATCTGCCGGCAAGGCGGTATCCAGATCGACTTCAACACCGCCGACCAGTGACTGAATGCGTTGCACGAAATTGGCGTCGACGGCTTGGAGTCGTTCCGGATGGCTGGCAATGTCGCGGGCCAGAAAGCCCAGGAACTGCCCGAGCACCGGGTCCTCTTCCTCGGCCGCTTCCACGCGGGAGAGTACGACCTCACCGCCGGGGCGGATCGTGTAGTGAATCTTGTCCCGCTTGCTCAGCTTCAGGGCGCGGCGAACGGTTTCCGGCACCGTTGTCTGGTAGCGATCGGTCAGGGTCGATTCGACTTCTAGGGAGGCAGTCATGGCGCACTCCAATTAAAGGGATGGATGACATTTATGGTAATGCATTTGCATTGCCATGTCAAAGCAAGCGCATTGCTTCCAGCCGTCTCGTCGAGAAAAGAGTTGGCCGAACAACGGCGCGATGGTTTGAAAGCCTCACTCGACAAACATAAGAGGATGAATCGCGCCCTCAGGCGAGACGCCCTTCAAGCCGATGTTGTCGAAGAGCTTGGGCGAGAATACCTGCCGAATTTGGGCAGGAACTGAATCGCACGAGGCATGCGTTCGTTCAATAAGGCCGTAGGGTGGGCACGCCTTTGTGCCCACGCGGACCGTCGGTCATGCGAGAAGTGCATACTGAGGAGGAATGTGCACAAGATGTTGGGCAGTTGCGACTAAGGTCATTTGCTATATACGTCCACACCCACACGTATAAAAAATCGACTTTTCTATACATATTCAAATTGATATGTATAGAAAGTTGCTTTCTATATGCACATCACGAATGGGGATAATCCACCTCTCGCGCATAACGCGTCGGCGCCAATCCCACATGCCGGGTGAACGCAACGCTGAACGCGCTCGCAGAACCATAGCCAACCCGCTCAGCCACTTCAGCAACGCCCCCCTCTTTCCGCCGCAGCAGATCCTTGGCCATCGCCATGCGCCAGGCCAGCAGATAGGCCATCGGCGCGATGCCCACCGCGCGGCTGAAGCGCTCGAAGAACGCCGAGCGCGACAGCGCCGCCTCTTTCGCTAGCTGCGCCACCGTCCAGGGCCGGGTCATGCTTTCGTGCATGCGCCGTATCGCCACCGCGAGGCGTTCGTCGGCCAGCCCGCGCAACAGGCCGGGCGAGGCTGCCGTCCCCGTTGCGGAGCGCAGGGCTTCGATCAGCAGCACCTCCAGCAGGCGCGCCAGGATGACTTCACGTCCGGGCCGCTGCGCGCGGGATTCGTCTCCTACCAGCTGCACGAGTGTGGTCAGCCTGTTGCTAAGCTCGCTGGTAAGTCTATCTTCGCCGCGTACGTGCAACAGCTGCGGCAGCAGCGACACCAGCAAGGCCGCATCCGGCGAGCCGAAGACGCAGTAGCCGATCAGCATCTGCACCTCAGGCGGCCCGCTTTGTGTGCCTAGCCTGAACTCGCCATGGGGCAGCGCGACGGGCTCGCTGTTGAAGTCCTCCGCTACCGGCGCGAAGCTGGACATCGTGAAGCCATACGCCGCAGGGATCAGGACAAAGTCGCCCGCCTGCAGGTCGATCGGCGCCTGGCCGTCGGCTGCCAGGCGGCAGGCGCCGTCGAGGACCACGCCGTAGAACGGTTGCCCGGCTTCCGAGCGGCGCACCCGCCAGGGGCCTGCGGCGCTGACGAATTTCGAGAACTTGGCTTGCGGTTGGAGCAGCGTGACAACTTCCGCGAGGGGATCGACCATGACTGGACTCTTGCTAATGAAACGTGGACTCCTGATTGTAGTGCGTCCGGTTGCGGGCCGCTATAGTCAATGTACCGTACACCACCTACAGGAGTCCCCCCATGAAAACCGTCCTCATCACCGGCTGCTCATCCGGTTTCGGCCTCGAAACCGCCCAATACTTCCTCGCCCGCGACTGGCAAGTCATCGCCACCATGCGCACCCCGCGCGAGGACCTGCTGCCACGCTCCGAGCGTTTGCGTGTGATCGCCCTCGACGTCACCGATGCCGACAGCATCCGCCGGGCCGTGGCGGATGCCGGACCTGTCGATGTCCTGGTCAACAACGCCGGCATCGGCATGCTGGGCGCCCTCGAAGGCACCACGATGGCAACCGCCCGCGACGTCTTCGAGACCAACACCCTCGGCACGATGGCGATGATCCAGGCGGTGCTGCCGCAGTTCCGGCAACGCCAGACCGGCGTCATCGTCAACGTCACCTCGAGCGTGACCTTGAAGCCGCTGCCCCTGCTGTCCGTGTACACCGCAAGCAAGGCGGCCATCAACGCCTTCACCGAGTCGCTGGCGCTGGAACTCAAGCAATTCAATGTGCGGGTGAACCTGGTGCTGCCGGGACGGGCGCCAGAGACCCGCTTCGGTGAAAACGCCCAGCCCCGGATGCAGAGCGGCATCCCCGAGGCTTACGCAGACCTGGCAAAGAGTGTGTTTGCGGGATGGGGGCAGTCGTCTGCGGTGACGCGGGCGCAGGATGTGGCGGAAGCGGTGTGGCGGGCGGCGAATGATGCGTCGAGTCCGGTTCGCATTGTTGCTGGGGCTGATGCTGTGGCGTTGGCTGAGTCGTGTTGAACCCATATGACGGATTCGCTGAAAGACGGGGTGTATTTATGGTTTTGTTTGTTAACGGCGAGGTGTGCACTCCGTGGCCCGCTAAGTGGGGTCGGAGTGAAGTTTCTGCAAAAAGCGCGCAGAAAGTTCACTCCGACCCCAGTTAGCTGCATGTGTTAAGCGCGACGAAAACCGGGTTACGATTTTGTCGTGTTTTAGCGAATCTCGAAGGCGATTGTCGGCCGCTGCCATTTTATGAAATGGTATTCACCTCTGCTTCTGGCCATAAACGCGGAAACAGATAGCGAAATAGTGACAAAGGCAGAGCCAGCTCGACGGGGCCTTTCGGGGATTTAGAAGTAATGATGCCTAATTTGAATAAATCTGCCAATGCGCGGTCAGATGTTCGGCTGGCCAAGCCCATCATGCCTTTGAACTTGGTTCGCTCCATTGATTTTACTGTTCCCAGATAGGCCAGAGGGGTTGCTGCCTCGACCTTCAATGCTTTCGTGTCGTCCTTGGTGGATTCGGCTGCCAGCATTTCCCTCAGGCGCGCCTCAAAGGAAGGGATGTCTAGCATGCCGCTCATGAAGCTGACTTGGTCAAGGCAGGTGTTGATCAGGAACTGGATAAATTCGACTAATCCTTTTTCGCTTAATACACCGCGCCCGTCGTAATCTCCTTGTCGATCCTTGTCAGCAGCGATCAGATGCGCGTAATAATTTGCCTGTTCTCGCGCCAGCCCGCGCATTGGGGACCAAAGTCCTTGCGTCAACCCTAAGGAGTTCAGTCCCAGATGTGTATGCAGGCGGGCTGTGCGGCCATTGCCATCCGTGAATGGATGTATCCAGGCAAACCGATGGTGCGCTGCCATCAGCGCTACTACGGCATTTTCTCCCGCTTTTGAATGACTGTATCCGCGCTGCCACTCCTCCATGAAAACTGGGACTGTGGCGGGATCAGGGGGAATGTGATTGCCTATCTTTACGCCTGCAGTTCTCCATTCACCTGGGTGTACTTTTTCTTTAGTTCCATCGTCGTTGGTTTGAATCAGGTCGTCATCCAGCAGTTGCGTGTGTAAATGCCGATGGATGGCCTGTAAAACGCCTGGTTGAAAAAAGTTGGCGGCGTCGAAGCTTGGGTAAGTTATTTCTCCCCAGCGCTCTGTTGCGATGTGGGCGATAGCTATGCGTTGCTTCTTGGCTTCATCTGGCTTATCTGAAAAATCCGCCTTTAAAGCCCTTTCAATCATTAACGGCTCGGTATGCTGCCCTTCTATCTTGTTTGTATAAAAAGAATTCATTGGCCGCAATGTTTCTCGCAGCAAAGAACGAAGTTGTGGCATTCCCTGCGAAGCAAGATCTTTCGCATTGTTAATGAGCTCAGCTACCAACGGGCGCAAATCATTCATTGGCTGTTCGCTAGGCAACAGCGGAGACATTTGATGAGGGCTGTTGTAGTGATATTTTGATAATTTATCTGTCATAAAATATGCCAATTTCACAAGTATATATCGGTTTGGCGAATCACTTGGCGAATCTGAAGATGATTTATTTTAGATAAAAATCAATTTTAAATCAATGGCTTATATTTTATATGGCGAATTTATTGGCGAATCTTTGAATAGTAAATGAGAAGCTGGATTTGTTTGGAGGCAGTTAGGAGCGGTACACTGCGTACCAACGCAGTGTACCGCTCCTAACTGCCATCATGCATCCCTACATCAATGTGCCAGGCTATACCTTCAGAACGTAAATCACCATTTGCTATGCATATCCACTTCCACATGTATAGAAGAACGATTTTTCTATACATGTTCCCGTTCAAGGTATTGACGCAGTGGAGAAGTGATCAATAGAGTTTTTACTGTTCTTGATCGGTTATGACCGATACATGGATATAAATTTGATCGGTTATAGGCGATTGATAATTTTGATTGGTAGGCTGGGTACCCGTGCCTACGATGAATTTCCCGCATCATATCCAAATCAACGCTCACAGCGTGGACAGAAAGACTTGTCCGCGCTACGGGCTGTCGCTGATGGCTGCTTTTGGCGCTTTCTGCCTGACGCTCTGAAGCAAGTGGTCGCCGACATTAAAGCCGCTGCAAGCCCCGCAGGCGATCACAGCGGTAACGGCAAGCATCGCCGCCGCGTGAACCCCCACTGCCGCCAGCGCCAGCATCAGCGAACCGGATGCAGTGATCTCGCGCGCCGGCGTGTCTGCCATGCACAGCGGAATGAACGCCGGCACCAGCATCAAGCCGGCGCCGTGCGCGGTGGACATCATGAAGGACCAGAGCGCCAGTCCGGCGTGACTCGCCGGTACCCGGGCCCGCCTGGTTTTCCGGCCAACCAGGTGATACACCGCAACGCCCACCAACAGCACGCCCGCCACGACTTGCAGCGCGCTGCGATCCATCCCCAGCCCAAGCGCCACCGCAGCAGCCACCAGCGCGACCGATGCGGCGTGCCCGGCCGCAATCGGCGCCAGGGCCCGCAGCGCCTGCATCCGGTCGCCCGACCGCACACCCCAGGCGGCGGCAAACATCCAGCCGGTGGCCGGGTTCAGCCCATGCAGGGCGCCGACCCCTGCCACCGCCAGCCATGGCCAAAGATTTGACATGATGCGCTCGAATAGCTCGCGTTTCAGGTATGCGCGCAGCAGGAAGACGCGGCCGCCGGCGCCACCTCATAGCGGTCATGGTGACGCACCCATTCCATCTTGTGCGGCACGTCGCGCTCGCCGCGGCCCTGTGGCGTAAGGTCCATCATGTTGTACGCGCCCATCATCACTTCCACGCCGCGGCCATAGGTCGAGTAGGTGTGGAAGATGTCGCCGGCGTCGTCCTTGTAGAACACGCTGACGCCAGGCGCCTCTTCGTGCGGGAAGGGCTGCATGACGTAGTTGTAGCAGACCTCGCCCCTAGCTCGATCTTCCGGCGTGAAGCTGACCTTGAAGTCGTAATTGAAATCGCTGCCATGCGAAGACACCCAGCGGAACTGCCAGCCCATACGCTGGCGGAAGCGTGCGATCTCGGCCAGCGGCGCGCGTGAAATGGCGATTAGCGTGATGTCGCGCTGCGCCAGGTGGACGTTCATGCCGTCGGTGTGGTCGGCCATGAACGAGCAGCTCGGGCAGCCTTCCTCCCATCCCGGGCCGAGCATGAAGTGCTGCACCAGCAGCTGGCGGCGGCCGCCGAACAGCTCGGACAGCGTGCGCTGGCCCTCGGCGGTGTCGAACACGTAATCCTTATCGACGCGCTCCCACGGCAGCGCGCGCCGCTCGCGGGCGACCTGGTCATGCAGGCGCATCAATTCCTTTTCGCGCGCCAGCAGCGTCTTGCGCTCGCTCAGCCAGCGCTCGCTGGAGACCACGGGATGATTCTTTATTTCGGAATTAGCGGTGTTCATGATCTGCTCCTATTGACACTTCCTCAAATGATGACAACTCTTGTCCATCCATCACTCGTAGGGTGGGCACCTGTGCCCACGCGGAAATGGCGGGACGCGCAGTCCGGGATGGATAGCCAGGGGCGGTACAGCGTGGGCACAGGTGCCCACCCTACAAACGGTTTAGCTCGCTGCCGCCTGTTCGCGGTGCAGCGCCGCTTGTACGGCTGGGCGGGTTGCGATGCGTTCCTGGAACGCCTGCAAGTGCGGGAACGGCGCCAGGTCGAGATTGACGAACGTCGCCCAGCGCGTCACCACAAACAGATAGGCATCGGCGATGCTGAACCGCTCGCCCAGCAGGAATGGCGTGAAGCCGAGCGTGGCGTCGATCAGCGCATAGTGCTTGCGCAGATGGGCCATGCGTCCGGCGCGCATTTCATCGCTGGTCTCGGGGTAGAACAAGGGCAGGTAGCCCTGGTGCAGCTCTGAATTGATATAGCCCAGCATCTCTTGCAGGCGGTAGCGCGCCATGCTGCCGTTGGCGGGCGCCAGCTGCGCGTCGGGCTTCAGGTCGGCCAGGTATTGCACAACGGCCGGGCCTTCCGTCAGCACACGGCCATCGTCCAGCTGCAGCGCCGGCACATAGCCCTTGGGGTTGATGGCGAGGTAATCGTCGCCGTGTTCGGTGCGTTTGCTCTTGCTGTCGACCTTCACCAGCTCGATGGGCAGGCCAAGCTCATTGGCGACAATGTGCGGCGACAACGAACAGGCAGATGGAATGTAATACAGCTTCATGATCTTGCTCCTTGATTGAGGTTGGTCAGGACACTGCCTGAATGAGATTGACGTGCGGGGGCCCTCGGCTGCGCCGAAAACGTGGTGGCCCTGCTCGAGGTGCTTCTGGGACGGTTACGAGACGGCTGCTTTCGGACGCCGCACGGCGCGCACCTTGCCGCTGCCGCCGCCGCCGCAATAAAACAGGCCGGCGCCGTCGGATTCGAGCCCGCTGACGTTGGCGCCGGGCGGCATTTCCAGCCGCTCGAGCACGGCGCCGCTGTCCGGGTCGATGCGGCGGATTTCACTTTCGTCGCCTTCCCATGTGCCGTGCCACAGCTCGCCGTCGACCCAGGTCACGCCGGTGACGAAGCGGTTGGACTCGATGGTGCGGAGGATGGCGCCGGTGGCCGGATCGATCTGGTGGATCTTGCGGTCGCGGTGCTGGCCCACCCACAGACTGCCCTCGGCCCAGGCCATTCCGGAGTCGTTGCCGTGGCCGGGCGCCGGGATCGAGGCCAGCACCTTGCCGCTGGCGGGATCGATCTTGTCGATGCGCTGCTCGGCGATCTGATACAGGTGGGTGCCGTCGAAGGCGGTGCCGGCGTCGCAGGGGCAGTCCAGCACGCGCGTCTGCTCGCCGCTGTCGGGATCGAAGGCGATCAGCCTGGCGCCAGTGGCGGCCCAGACGCGCTGGCCGTCGTGGGTCACGCCGGCTACCTGGTTGACGCCGGCGAAAGGGCCGTATTCGCGCACGATCTCTGCCATGCGCGCCTTGGCCTGAGGTTTGTCTTTACTGGGCATACTGGCTTTGCGGGTCATTGCTGTCTCCTTGCGGTTATCATGCAGCGCGCCTCAAAGCGGCGCCGTAAGATCACTCTATTCCATCTGCAGCGCGGCGGGGAGTAACAAGATTGTCGTGAATCCCGCCAGCGGCGGCGACAGCCAGCGCTGCGTCCGCGCCCGCCCTATGGAGCGCACCCGCCCAGCGGCCTCCAGCTCGGCCAGCGCGCGCTGGACGGTGCGCTGGCTGGCGCCTAGGGCCAGCGCCAGGGCCGAGGTCGACCAGGCCGCGCCATCGGCAAGCAGCGCCGCCAGCGATGCCTGGTCGCCGTCGATGGGCGGCGCCAGCAGGACCACGGCGCGCTCGCCGAGCGGCTTGAGTACGAAACCGCGCGCGGTGGCCTCGATCTGCGCCAGTTCTGTGACCAGCGCACGCAAACGGCCGATCTCGACCCGCAGGCGCGCCCGGTGTGTTTCGTCGGGGTGGCGCGTGTTGAACGCGGCCTCAATCAAGGCTTCCCGATCGACATCGCCAGGCCATGCTTCGGCCAGCGCGCGCACCAGGGCGAACAGCACAGGCCGGCGAGCCAGCGGCTGCCAAGCGTTATCTGCACCCAGCCCGCGACGGCAGGCATCGACTACCAGCGCATCGGAAGCCAGCAACGCAGCGACCTCATCAAGGCGCAGCGCCTGCTCGCCGCCGGCAAACAGGCGCCGGGCGGCGGGACGCTCAAGCGCGGCCAGCGCCTCGGCTACCTCGGCCAGCAGCGCCGGCACGCGAGCGCGACCGGCCGCGTCATGCGCCCGGGCCAGCGCCGCCCGGGCCGGGTCTATCCGCAGTGAACGCAGCGCGAGTTCCGCCACAGCCAGCTCAGCCACCGCCGCTAGCGACGGCGGCAGGCTATGTCCATCGAGTTGCGTCAGTGCAGCCTGGGCTTCGTCGAGACGGCCAAGCAGCAACAGCCTGCGCGCCGCAATAAGATGCGCCTGCAACGCATTGGCGTGATCGCCGTGCGCCTCCAGCGTGGCCAGCGCTGTAGCCAGTGCGCGCGGCGAGCTGCCGAGGTCGCGCACGGCCAGCGCCACCTCGGCCTCGGCGACGACGCAGCGAGCGCGCGACAGCTCCTCATGGGCGCCAAAGCCGCGGGCGGCGCGCCGCAGCAGCTCACGGGCGTGCGGATGCTCGCCCAGCTGCGCCATGGCGATACCGCGCAAGGCCAGCGCCGGCGGATCGTCGCGCAGGGCAACACGTTTGAGGGCGCCGAGCGCATCGCCGGCGGCGAGAGCCCGAGCGGAGGCGGCTATCAGGGAATCCATGGCGACAGGATACACCGCCATGCCGATGTCGCGGCGGGCTGATGAGATTGCCGCCGTCGACTGCGCTTTAGTGCTTTATCTGCTGGCTTTTTGAAGGAGCCAGACAGTCTCCGTTGATGCAACCTTCCCCTTCAATCCACCCACGACGTCCCTGATCTCAACGGACGTCAATTGGTAGGCAGCGCCATAATGCCGCCTTACTTCATCCTCGTTCACTGAAAATGGTGGACCGTCGATCTTCGATTGGTCGTATTCGTAAGAGATCAGCAGCTGCGGCGCGGCGTCGGTTATTTGCATCAGGTGCGAGGCATATTGCTTTCGCATGTCTGCCGGCAGCGCAACCAAGGCAGCGCGATCATATATTGCATTTATGGGGCCAAGATATTCCGCAGACACGTCAAAAATATCGCCTACCCATATGTCGATATCGTCGGCGCTGTAGCGGGTCAAATTCCCCACTTTGGAGATGTTCGGCGTCAAGCCGAGTTCTTTGAATAATTCGTCAATTGCTTGTCCGCTCAACTCTGCGCCGGCAACGCGATAACCGTTGGCCAGCAGCCATGCGATATCGCGTGTCTTGCCGCACAACGGCAGGAATACGCGGCTGCCCTTTGCCAGGTTTAACTTTTCAAAATGCGCTGTTAGTAACGGGTTTGCCTCGCTTTGATGGAAATTGATTTCGCCTCGTTTCCATTTTTCATGCCAAAAACTTGCTTCCATATAGGCTCCTTAAACTCTTCATATATATAAATAACATCCTAGCAATTTAATGAATTAAGTCATGCACTAAGTTGTATGCAATGCAAGGATACGAGTTAAAGCTAACTTTAAGTCAAGCCTTATTGCTGCAGATGAAATAATGGATATGACACAAGACGAATGAGAGCAAGCAAGATAGACGGTTTTTGGCTGTACATGGCGCCGCTAGATGCATGCCAGTTGCGCTGCTCTATCGTTTGCTGGATGAAAGCGATACGAGCCTGAATCTGACTACGCTGGCGGGCGTAGCGGTAGCGTTAGAAAAACAATCAAAATAGAACTGGTTCCGGCCTGATTTCGAGCATGACTTTGCCGGGGATGGCATGTGAAGCCCTCTTCTCCCCGGCAAGCCACCTCTTCCGCTACCCCACCTTGGCGAACTTCCAGCTCTGGTTGCCTCCACCATTGTCATCCCACAGCGTAATCGCAGACACATCGGTCGTGCCATAACTGGTAGGCGACGTACCCGAATTGTTGTCGTCGATGACGCGCCCGCTCTGCACACCCTTGATCCCATAGCTCACGCCATCCGGCCGCGGCACCAGCGCGAACTGCTGGTTGGCGCCGCCGTTGCCTTGCCAGATCTCCAGCGCGGTGCCGTTGTCGGTCTTCTGGCCGGTCACGTCTATCACCAGGCCGCTCTTGATGTTGGTCAGCTGCCAGTTGCCGCTGGAAATGGTCAGCCGCCATTGCTGCTCCTGGCCGCCGGTAGCAGCAGCGATGCCGAGGCGGGTGCCGGCGGCCGTGCCGCCCTGGTAGACGCCCAGCATCAGGCTGCTGATGGCGCTGGTGATGGTGTAGACGCCGTTGTTGACGATGGCCGGCAGGAAGCGCCATTGCTGGCTGAACGGCCATTGCTGGCTGGGATTGTCGGCCGGATTGGTGATGACGTTGGCGGTTGCACTGCTGGACGAGATCAACGTCGGCGCCTTGGATGCGCCATTGATGTCCAGCAGCAGCTGGCTTTGCTTGCCGGCCAGGGTGTAGATGCCGGTGCCGACGCCGGCCGCTTTCCAGCTCTGGTTGGCGCCGCCGTTGGCCGCATACAGGATCACCGAGGAGCCCGGCGCCGTGCTGTTGTTGGCGACGTCCAGCGCCGCGCCGGTGCTGGCGTTGACGATCTTCAGGTTGCCGAAGCTGTCGGTGCTTACTGTCCAGCCCTGCGTCGCGGCGGCGCTTAGCGGCTGCACGCCGGGATAGGTGTAGACCGATCCCGCCACCGCCGGCATCACGTCCAGGTACAGGCCGCTGTTGACGTTCTGCAGGAAATAAGTGTTGGCGGCAGGCGGCGGCACCGCTGCCGTGCTGGCGGGGCCGGTGATATTCTGCGGCATGCCGCTCGCACCATAGAAACTCAGGCTGCCTGCGCTGCCCTGGATGAACTCGAACACCACGATCGTATTGCTGCCGCTGGTCAGCCACACGCCGGGACAGTACAACCTCTTCTGCGGACCGGCGGCGGTCCAGTAGCGGCCCAGGTTGTAGCCGTTCACGAAGACATAACCGCTGCCCCAGGCGGACATGTCGATATACATGTCTTGCGGCGTCGCGATGTTGACCGTGGCTTTGGCAAAGAACGGCTGGCTGCCGGCAGGCGCCGTGGCGCTGAAAGTGAGCGCCGCGACCTGCGCCGCCGACAGGGGCGCGAGCGCCATGCTCCAGTTGATCAGCGCAGTGCCGTTGGCGTAGACGTTCAGCGACAATCCCTTGCCCTCGGCATTCATGCCGCCGGCGCCGAAGTTGACCCGCCCGAACGGCATGCAGACGATCTGCAGCGTGGCGTTCGGCGCGGCATTGCTGATCGTCAGGGATGTGGTCGGAGACAACGCGCCGTTGGATGCCGTGCTGAGCACCTGGCTGGAAGCGCGCACGCCGTTGACGAACACCAGGGCATAGTCAGGAGCGCGGTCAAAGGTAAGGGTGAAGTTGCCGCCGGAGGCCGGCAGCGTGGTCTGGTAAACCGCCACGCCGGAAGGATACACCCCCGCGCTGGCCGGCTGGTTCTTGTTCAGCGCCAGCGCCATCGCTTCCATGGTTTGCGGCAGCCGGTTCTGGATAGTCAGGTTGAGGCCGGGCAGCAAGCCGCAATAAGTCAGCTGGCTGCTCGACACCGCCGCGATATCGCCGTCGCTGATATGCGGGATGCCGGCCGGCGTGGCGGCAAACGGCACGCTGTACGACGCGTTGGCGACATAGGCAGCCTGGATCGGCGAAAAGTTCGGATTGGCGCCGCCGGATTCGGATACCGGCGCGCCGTAGTCGTAGGACGTGATGGTGCCCTGGCAGCTCGAATCGCTGACGCCGTTGGAACCGGAGGTAAACCCGAAATTGGTGCCGCCATGCGCCACATACAGCACAAACGAACACTTCGACGTGGTCAGCGCGGTGACCTGGCTCACGAAATCCCCGACATGCAGGGTCTGGCTGGCGTCCCCCCAGTGGCAAATCCAGCCCGGATAACACTCCGCGCCGAACGCGCCTACGCCGTAATTGGCGGCGGCGGTCGCATAATTGCCGGCCGACGCGCCATCCGCGGTCATGCCGTAGGCGGTATTGGCTGGCAGGGTGATATGGTTGTTCTTGAAGCCGCTGGCGTAACCGTCGCACACGCAAAATTTTTCCGCATAGCCGAGCGTCGTCCACTGCTGCGCGATTGCGTTCGGATAAGTGCCGTCATCGGGTGACCAGGAGGTGTACTCGTTCTCCACGGCCACCAGCATGATCGGACCGCCTGCCGCCAAGGTCCGCCCCTTCACGACATTGTTGTAGAGCGCGGTATTCCAGCTGTTGACGGCCGCCATGTAACTGGCGAAGTTGCCGCGGATCTGCAGCTTGCCGGCGCTGTCCCTGAACTGCGGATCGGCCAGCATGCGCGGCGGCAGGCCACCGAAATCCCATTCGGCGCAGACGTAAGGGCCGGGGCGCAGCAGCACCCACATGCCATTCTGCGCGCACAGGTCGATGAAGTGGCCCATGTTCTTGTCGGGCGAGCTGAAGTCGAACGAGCCGTCGGACAGTTCGTGGAAATTCCACATGAGATAGATCGAGATGGTGTTGCAGCCCAGCGCCTTGATCATCTTGATGCGGTGGTCCCAGTATTGCGAAGGGACACGCGCCGGATGGATCTCACCGCCGAAGAACTGGAACGCCGAACCGTCCATGAACCAGTTGCCGCTGCTGTTCCAGGAGAGAGTGTGGTTGCCGCCGCTGGCGAACACGGCGTTGGCGGTATTGCCGGCAGCGGCAAGGGCCTTTGCGCTCGGTGAATTGGTTGGCGCATTGTCCTCGCTGCCGACACCGCAAGCCGCCAATAGCGGCGTGACTACTGCATAACCAAGGAAGTCTCTTCTTTTCATGGTCTGTCTCCGTTTATGAGCTTATCGTCGTTTTTTTGAAGCTACGTCACCTGCTGAGAAAGATTTGCGGGATGGTTTTGTTGCGGCAGCGCGTATCGGGAGGACGGAATGGCGGCGCGCCGGATTAATGATGCGCCGATTGTATGAGGCAGGCCGGTAGATATCCAATGAAGTTTCTCATGGCAGCGATACCGTATTGGGTATTGATTGCGTGGTTTGTGCGGCGTGTTTTTAGGCGGGACTGGCGGGGAATCTGGAGTGGTTAATGTGAAAGAATATTCGGCAATGACATGTGCGAGTTTGTGCACATTCGGTAACTCGCATTGCAGGTGCATTTAACATTTAACCGGCGGTGGACATCGAACTGTATGAGGCCGCAAAACAAAATGTGCGCTTACTTGATCGAATGCGTAGCGCACTATTTTCTTGAAATTTCTACGCTTGTACATGTCCCACTATTACACCAGACAGAAACGCATATTTTCTTTTGCTGCCATTCATATACCTCGTCGCCAAAGTCAAAGCTGCCGTAGTCCGAGGGAGTTCCAGCAATGGCCTTAATTTTTTCAATGGACATTCCCACAAAACGGTCGGAATCTGAGAATTGCGCTAAAAGAGTGGCCTCATCCTTCGCGCGCAGATGCCATGTGTTGTCGGTATCCATCCTGACGCATTTGTTATTGAAGAAGTAGGCAGTGACTGCAGGAATATTGGTTCTCCACATCATGCAATAGTGCCCGTCCATCCTCCCACTCGTATAAGACGGTCCGAGCTGGTTTCTTGCGTAACTGCGCGTCTTCCCCAAAAAATCATTCTCATTAATTGCCTGCCGTGTAGGTTCAGGGAATTTTGTGGAGTCATCACCTTTTCGCCAAAGGAGCAAGCCAAGTAATGCCAGGCTGAGGTTGCGTAGCAAAGAGATAAACAAGCTCAGCAGAAGGATCAATGTTGATTTCAAAGAAGGCACAGCGATGCGCTCCGTCACTAATTCCAGCGCTCGGTATGAAGTATATAAAACTGAAAGGATGCAATTAATATCGTGCATAGCAGAGGTATGGCATTCAATAAGCCTGCGACCCAATATCCAGTCTCACCTTTCTGATCCATCTGCCGCTTGAACTTAACCCAGCTGACAACGGAAAGCATTACACCTGCTGGGGTCAGCACAAAAATCGGGATTACCAGGAATGATAGAGGCACCGATATAACGCAAAGTGCAACGGCGATCCCGTGCTGAGCTACATAATCTTTCCCAAGTTTTTTGGACAAAAACCAGGTAAGAATGACGGGTGGACTACATATCAAAAGTAGCATTAATAACGGGGTCAGCATCAGGTCCTGGGTTCTTTTTTTGTAAATATCCGCAGCGCTTAGTCAATCGTTGGAAACTTCTATCAAATTAGCTTGAAGCGTTTGGCGCGGGCTTTGACAGAACAGGATGTATTTCTTTGGCGGCATTGATCAGATCTTCCGGTTTGCCGCTCCACTGCGGCAATTTGGCCGGCGGCAATGGTAAAACGTTGTCGAGATTAGGAAACCGCAAATCAGGATTGTGTTCCAAGGCATCACCAAATACGTTATAGCGTTCGCTACGTGCCGGATCTATTCCCTGCGGAGAAAGCCCATTAATTTTTCTAAATTCAGCAAATAACGCATTTGCAGCGCCGGCGCTGCCAAATTTCACGCCTTCATGGAAATAATGTAGTGCCTTGGGTTTGTTGTTTTGAATGATGTTGTAATCCCTCCCAAGGGCTTCAGCCGCGTCGCCATTACCTTGTGCAAAGGCACATTCGAGCATTTTGAGGCCGATTACCTCATTGCTCCAACGCTCACGTTCCGGCTCGTCTTTTTCCAGTACGGCATTCAAGCTGCGCCCGACTGTAAATTGTGCATAACTGCTGCCCATGTCAGCGGCCTTTTGCCAAAATGCCCAAGCTGCGGTCGGATCCTTTTTGACTACGAAACCATCGGCATAATAGTTACCCATTACCGCATATGCCAGAGGTACACCCATCCGCATAGCATTTTCTGTCAATGTCATTGCAGCTTCCGGATTGCGAGTTACGAGGACTTTGTTGGAGTCTTTCAAACCCCATACGCCAGTTTGGTATAGCGTAGCCAGATTGTTCATTGCCTTCCAATGTTTACGCTCTGCGGCTTTTGTATAAAGCTCGAGGATGAGTGGCCAGTTACGGTCGTCCTTCCAAAGATCGGGTGTATCCAGAGCCAGTGCTTCCTGATACCAGATCTCTGCCTGTGGATCCAACGGGGGGGCGGCCGTAAGTTCACTCTTGCATGTAAACTCGGTCCGATGGGGATGGAATAATTCAGGAATTTGATTGCGGGGCAAATTGTTATCCATGGAGCAGGCCGTTTGAGAAAGTGGGAAACAAAGAAAGAGTAGAGACAAATAACGGCGCCAGCTGCCGCTTTGCCCGCTTAGCGATTTGAGAAATGACGTCATGCCGAGGCTTCCCCTGTATTGCTGGTGGTTGCAGGAGCTTGCGCCAAACGAACACCCAATCCAGTACCACCGCGTTTATCTGAGAAACTGACAATGTGGTTATTGAGACCACCAATTCCTGAAGTATTTTTTTCTGCTTTATCGATAACCACTGCATTATTCGTCATTCTATCGATCCATAACTTGTGAGTATCTTTAATTGATTTTCCGGTGCCGGCTCCGCCGTTCAAATCATCTCCAGCCAAATTACCCCATATTGTTTGGCGCATTGTTCGCGGCAAAGTTTTATCCATGCAGGCAATATTGATTTCGCTGTCACCTGCCATGCTGCGTAAATTGAGATTCGCGCTGCCTAGTGTAAAAAAGGCATCGTCAATAATCATCAATTTGCTGTGAATATAGATTTCCCGGCATTTACCTTGGCTGCCTTGTGTATAAAGTTTACCAATCAAGACTTGGATGCCAAGTGCTTGCAGATCTGCTGCGCTGACCGGGGGCCGCGCAGCCGAGTCTAAAACATCACCTGCCGCGAGCCGATTTCCGATTTGCGCTCCGAGATCTGATTGTGAAAGGTTTTTCGCAAATTTTTCGAAGAACGAATCGTTTGCCTTCGGTTGCATTTCTCTGGAACTCTTGACGCCGGCATCATATTTTTTGATGCTTTTACCCTCGCCCAGTTCCGCAATGGTGTCGTAAGTACGTGGCACCATGCCGCCCTTCTCGGGCTCAGGTATGAGGATAAACACAAACAATGCAGGAACCGGAAGTGGTGCTTTGGCATCTTTCATACCTTGGGTATATTTCAGACGCATCGCTTTCAGGTGTTCGGCCCAAGGCGTATGTTGAAAATACTGGTTTTCAATATAGATATAGTTACGCGCCTGGCTGGTCGCCAGCCAGTAGATATCCTGAATGGTTTTATCCTTTTCTTCAGGTTGCGTACGGACGATCTGGGAGATATGCTTGTCCGAACCTACCGGCGGGACGAATTGGTCCCCTTTGAACCGCGCTCGTAGCGCAGACAGCGATCCTGCAGAAGGAGTGGTATCCCATTCCATTTTGGCACGATCCCATGCCGTAGAAAAATTACGATTCAAACAAAATAGGGCTGGGCCCTGCACTCTGATTGCATAGTCGCGATAAGGTTTCAGGCGCAGGCTGAGATTGGAGCTATCAGTTGTCCCTTCCCACTGATAGCCGCGCAACGGATCATCGTAAATATGTTTAGGTGTGTCCCAGTAATCGGTGGTTGAATTTAGTCCCATCACATACCCCACCGAAGTAGGACCAGGGCATTCATAGTCGATCAGGATGGGTTTTTGATGGTGCGTCGGCACTTTCTTTAATCCCGCAATTTCAATGGACGTATAGCCATTGGTTTCGCCCTGCATGCTTTGCTCAACGGAATCGGCGCTTTGACAACGGTGACGCACGTGCAAATTCGGCATCTTCCCTGTGATGGCTTTTTCCCACCAGTCGACACAATGTTTCGCGCGCTCAGGTGTTTGGCTGAAGGCCCTGTAATAGTTTGCGAGATCAGGATCGTCCTTGTCATTGAAGGCCCTGATAACGCGTTGGAGCTCGTCCTTGTTGGTATAGCCAGGCAGATTATTTGCCATAAGTCCGAGTTGCTTGCCGATACCGGCGGGATACCACACCATCAATCGAACGATCCTACCTTTGGCAGCGACCTGGGATAACAGATCGCCATACGTCAGTCCGCGCGGCCAGGTTCCGCCCTGGCGTTTTCCGATCTCCATGCCCGGGTCGAACCCCCAGCAAACCAGGTCGACGGTTTTTTGTGCCGCTTGAATATCTTCAACGATCTTTGGAAATGCGTTCGACGCGCAAACAAAAAAATCCAGATGGTTTGCAGAAATTGGATGATCCCAAGGGTTGTTGATATTCTCGAGCAACCACTGCTTGCTGATATTGGCCTCGCGGGACAATTCATCAATATGAAATTCCCCGGTTCGAAACAGCTTGTTGACATCTGGCGGCATGGTGTTCTGTGTCCTTCAAATCGTTGAGAGCGAATCAGTCTCAAGTGGTTTTCGATTTATTAACGCGATGTTGGATTACTTAGGGCAGCATCAGTTTATTTTTTTTCCAGGGGTAGAATTTCTGGGACTGGCATGCCGGTTTTCCAGTCCAGGAAAATGGCGATATAACGGGTTTTTTGTATGGTATCGGCGTTCAATGCGCGCGGCGGCAGCGTTCCCACATCAAATACGTGACTTTTTCCTCTGCTCTGTGCATCTTCTAGAAACGCGCCCCAGTAGTCAGTAATGCCTTTGGTGACATCTTTGAGGGTCGCTGCGTCACTCTTGCTGAAATCGACCTGATACACGACCAGATCGTTCCCGATTTTGTAGAGGCATGGAGTATCGATTCCATCGGCAAAAGTATCCGAGCCGCCAGGCTGCGTGGTCTTTAATTCGATCGGAACACGCGTCCCGCTGGCTAGTCCCGTATGCCAGGCTTTGTCATTATCTATCGCCACGGTAAAGATGGGTTCGCCTGGTACGTATGTCGGGATATTCAACACATATCGGCTTATTTCAGCCAATCCGCGCGGCTCGGTAATGGGAGCGACCCGATATGTTCCTGCCATGTCTTTGCATTCTTTCGGTATGGCGGAAAGCGCCGCTTGCGAAAACGTCATGATGCTCAATGCAAGCAAACTCTTGGAAATCTGACGGCGATAGTTCATTGTTGTTCCAAGCTTTGTAATGGATAAAATAATTTCCTGGAGACCTACTCAGGGCCAGGGATTGTTTTTCTACACTTGCGATGTCAGTCCGTCCGATGCGTCGCCCAAATCGCGGAATCCAAGATTGGAGATACGCTGCGGTTCTTCTTTGTTTTCCGGATTCACTGGCAAGGCAAGACTGCTGCCTTCGCTCAATTTCACTTCATATTTACTGGTCGGAATGTGATCTTTCACCACGATACGTCCCCATTCGTCGGTGACGCCGTGTTCTACCAGAGCGCCATCGCGATACAGTTCATAAGGTTCAGGGATACTGTGACTCTGCCCCGCCAAGGTGTGCAGGTTAAAAACCATTTGTTCTGGCATTTTCACCGGAACCGGCAATTTTGGCGTCGACAGATTGGCTGGTCCCGGCAGACTATGTGTAGCGGCATGCGCCACATAGATGCCGTTTGTCCCATGCTCGATTCCCGCCGCGTTGTACTTGACGTAGCTGCCGCCGCCGTTAATCATCACCTCTTCCTTGGCGACGATGGTAATGCGATTGGCGGTGTGCGTGATATTGAGCTTGGCAAGAATATTGATGCCGTTGGTCAGCGCCTGCACGTCAATGTCGCCTCCGGCCGCAATCATCTTCATGCCGGCTTTGTACACGAACAGCCTGAAGGTCTGACGGATGCTGGCAAACAGGCTGTCGCCGCTGGCGATGGATAAACTCTTGCCGGTAGTGATCGCGGTGTTCTGGCCGCTGGCGATGTGGGTGCTGCCGCTTGTCGTCGATTCGATGCCGGCAGGACTGGCCAGCACCAGGTGCGGTGACGACAGCTCTGGGAAATTGCCATCGCCACCAGCGCCACTACCCTTGATCGCATCATTCTGCGCCTTCAGGATTTTGGCGATATCAACTTGCTGCCCTTGCTTTTCCTGCGCCCCCGCCTGCCGCGCCATATCGGCCAGCGTCTCGTGCTGATCGCGCGCAGAAGTGAGGCGCTGCACCGTCTCACCCATGTCCTTGATATGCGAAGCGGCATTGCCGCGCGCTTCGGTAGTGATCAGCATTCCCTTGGCCGAGCGCACCACGCCGTGACCATCGGTGCGCAATTCCCAGCCTTCGCCGCGCGCATCTTTGCGCCCCGCATTGTCTTCGATGCGAGTGATATGCCCCAGGCTTAGCTGGCTGTGCTGATGATCGCTCTTGAGCTGCGCCTGGATTTTTCCGTTGGAGTCGTCGAGGATCAGATGATTGCTGCGGCCGCCTGGCTGATTGCCGCCATTGGGCGTCAGCTCGCGGCTCCTGAAGCCCATCAGCGGCTGCTGGGTCGCCAGTTTCCACGGCGGCATGTTGCGCTGGTTGTAGACGCTGCCGGTGACGATAGGCCGGTCCGGATTGCCGTCCAGCCATTGCACGACGCATTCCGATCCGACGCGCGGAATCGATTTGGCGCCCAGCTCGCCGCCGGCCCATGAGCTGGCGACGCGCACCCAGGCCGAACTCTTCTCATCGTTATTGCCGATGCGGTCCCAATGGAACTGCACGCGGATGCGGCCGTATTCGTCGGTATGGATGCTGCCCTGTCCTGAAGGGCCGACCACCGTGACAGTCTGCGGCGACAGGATCTTGGTGGCGACGCTGTTGAAACCGCGACCCGGCCGCCATGGGATGCTCTTGCGGATGCAGGTCAGGCGGTTGCTGTAGTCGGCTTTCTGGTCGGCCTGCTGCAGGTAATTGTTGCTCGCAACGTGGTGCACGGAAAGAATCAGGAATTCATTCTTGCCCGCTTCCTCATGGCTGCCGAACGGGTTGAAGGCAAAGTGCCCTGTCAATTGATACCAGCGCCCGGGCAGGACCGAACGGTTATTGCCTGCTGCTTCAAAGTGTTTGCCCGCCGCTTCGATTTCTTCCATACGCAAGCGCGACAGTTTGTCGGCATCCTGCGCGTTCTTGACGCCGTAAGCGCCGACATATTCATAAGATTCGATATCGAGAACATTGCCCTGCTTGTTCAGCGTCGGCACGCCGGCATTGATCGGCACCGGGCTCTTGAAATTGAATCCCGACAGCGATACCGAGCCGGGCACGATCTGCCGCACCGGCGAAAACTCGCCTATGCCGTCTTCCTCGATGGCGCCGCCGTGGCGCTGGAAGCGGATTTCGGGGCCGCCGTCGATCGCCGCTGCCTGAGTGGAATCGTCCGTGATGACCAGCTTGTGGCCTTGCGCGCTATGCTCGTAGTAATACAGCAGGCCGGCAGCTTCCAGGCGGCGGTGCACGTAGTTGCTGTCGGATTCGTTGAACTGGAAGGCATCGGTCATTGCGGGATCTTCGCCGCTGACGCGGAAATCCCAGTCAGGCAGCGTGCCGTAGTCGCTGAAGATGCTGTCGAGCTGCTCGCGCAGGGTCTTGCCGTGGAAAATGAAGTTGTCCTTGCGCAGGTGCAGGTACTGCAGCCACGGTCCGAGCCTGGCCTGGTAGAAGCTGATGCTGCCGTCGGTGCGGATCAGGCGGAATTCAAAACAGTAGCCGCTGAAGTAGCGCAGGCTGCCGTCGGCGCGCACCAGTTCTACGGTGAACAGCTTGCCTTGCAAATCCTTGAGCGCGAGGCCGGCGTCGTCTGACAGCAGCTCAACGGTGAAGGCAAAATCGCGCGACAGGCTTTCGACGGCGTCGAGCTTGTTGACCAGCAGCTGCGCTTGCGGGCCGTCGTCGTGCGGGAAGGAGAGGCGCAATATACGATCATGCTGCCGGCCTTGTATCAAGGCGGACAGGGATTGAAGCAGGCTGCTCATGAGGGGTTCCCCGAAATGGAACTGCTACCGACAAAATATTATTTTAACAACATATTGTGCGGATATGCCAATTGATAAATATTCCACAATCATACCTGCTGCCATCCTTAATTGCTAAGGAGAAATGTCTGCGGGCGGGGGATTTTGCAAGAATTCACACTCTTGTTGTATATGAAGCGCAGCCGGGGCCGGTTTGAAAAGACGCCTCTGGAGGAAATAGAAACGCCGAACAGCACTATGTCGGTAGTCGACAGCGCCCTTCCAGCGTGCGCTGCAGCGCCAGCGCGAAGCCGGCCAGCGGTGCGACGCCCGGCCTCAGTGCAGGACCGGCGGCGCTCGCCGGTTTGGGAGGTAAGACATTGGTTTGCGTAGTCATGGCGTTTCCCCGACGTTAATCGTTATTGAAAAGTTTCTGGTCCAGCGGATCGGCGCTCTGGCGTTGGCGGATATCCCAGGCCAGGCCGAGCAGTCCTAACAGCCGGATCACCCAGGCGGTGGTGTCGATCTGCCAGAAATGGAAATCGTTGTGCGCCAGCGCCGGGTTGGCGTGATGGTTGTTGTGCCAGCCGCCGCCGGCCGACACCAGCGCCAGCCAGCCGATGTTGCCGCTGGTGTCGCGCGTCTGGTTGGGCCGCTTGCCGAAGGTATGGCCGATCGAATTGACCGCCCAGGTCACTTGGTCGAGCAGGAATATCCGGGCCAGCCCCCCCCCACAGCAGGCCGCCGATCGTGCCTTCGATACCGCTCAGGGCGGCGCCGATTGCGGTCGGCAGCGCCAGGCCGAGCAAGACCCAGATCAGGTAGTGCTGGTTGACGAACAGCACCAGCTTGCTGCCGAACAGGTCCGGTACGTAGGTACTCCAGTTGCTGCGCTTGACGGTAAACAGCCAGCCGACGTGGCCGTGCCACAAAGCCTTGATGCGGCCGCGCAGGCCAGGCGACAGCACCCGCGGCGAATGCGGATCGCCGTCCTGGTCGGTGAAGACGTGGTGCATGCGGTGCGTCGCCGCCCAGAACAGGATGGGCCCTTGCGCCGCCATGCAGCCGAGGATGCCGATAACGGCGGTCACGACCGGTCCGGCCTTGAACGCGCGGTGCGAAAAGAAGCGGTGCAAACCGCCCTCGACGCCGAACGACGTCAGGAAATACATGGCGCCGAGCAGGATCATGTCTTGCTGCTTGAAGCCGAACTGGATCGAATACCACAGCGCGGCGACGAAACCGACGGCGGGCGTCAGCACGGTCAGGTAAGCCAGCCTGCGCGCCTTGCTATCGCCGTCCCTGAGCGCTTGCACTTTCTCGCCAGGCGCTGCGGCAGCGGGATTTTTGGTATCGGTCACTGCTTACCCCTGTTGGAAAAGTGTGGTGCTGTCGGTTTCCGTTGCCGTTGCGGAGGGCGTTGGACGGGCCTTGGCGTACGCCAGCGAGCCGGCGTTGAAGGCATCGCGACAGGCGCTGCGGCGCAGGATGGCGTCCATGTCGATATCCTGCGCGGCCGCGGCGATCGAAGATTCCGGACCGCTTTGGCCATGGGCAAACGCTAGCGCTTCGCTGATGCTCAAGCTGGATGTCATTCGATACTCCGTATTTAATTGCCAGGCAAAGGCCGTGCGACCGAGACCGGATGTGGTCTCGATCACGCCACGCCGTGCTGCGGCACAGCGGGGGAACCCGCTGATGCGCACGATCGGCTCAATCTACGAAACGACTATATGGATTAGCTTGTTCCGTGTCTGTTGCGGCAGCGGCCAATTTGATTGCTGCGCGAGACAATTTGCGGTTGCGCGCGGTTCCAGGCATTGGAATGCGCATATCGATCTGCGGATTATTCATATGGCAAGGAGCGGAAAACGCGGCCCTTGCCATATTCATATCGGCGGCGATCTCGTTGCGAGATTGCCGAGGACAACTATGTAGGCCTGGCTCAATCCCCCAGCTCTATCAACGCTGCCAGCGGCACGCCTTCCGGCGCTTCATACAACGCAATCACCCAGGCTTGCGCCGGATTGGCCGCGGCCTGGTTGAGTCTCTTGACGACGAAGTTGATGGACGCCTTGTCCAGTCCGGCAAACGGATCGTCCAGCAAATTGAGCCGGGCGCCGGCGGCAAACGCTGCAGCCAGCCAGACTTTCCGTTTGCTGCCGGTAGACAGCATGAACAGCTTCTTGTCCAGATGCGGCGTTAGCGACAAGCCTTTAGCCAAACCGGGCAGCAGCGTATCGTCAAAGCCGGGATACGCCGCGTGCAGCGATACGAAATAGTCACGCGCCGTCATCTGGTCGAAGGCTTCCGAACGCGGATCCACCCAGAATACCTGCCGCCGATAGAGATCCGGCTGTGCTTCCAGGGATATGTCGTTGAGGTGCAATTGGCCGCCCTGGGCCGCCAGGTCGCCCGCCAGCAAGCGCAGCAGGCTGCTCTTGCCCCGGCCGTCGCCGCCGCGCACCAGCGTCACGCCGGCGGGGATTTCCGCCGACCAGTTGCTGAACAATTCCCGTTCTGGGTAATGAAAAGTCAGGCCGGCGGCCTCGAGGATAGCTGTGGGGTGCTGTTTCATGGTCTTGGTTTTCAGGTTTCCGTGCAGTTCCGCTTGCCTGGGATTGTAGAGGAAAGCATATGTGTATAAATAATTTGCTCATTTATGGCCCTTTCTTTTGTCTCGCGGGGCAACCCAAATGAGAATCAGAGAAAGAGTCTCGTCGCCGTGATGCGCGGTTTAGTACGAGATCCATCCGTAAGAACCGGTATCACCTACCGTTCCCGCAGGAACAAGCAAGGCCTCACAAAGGAATCTCGGCAATGAATATGCATACCAGGTACACATGTAGCGGTTTGTTGGGTTTGTCGCTGGCTTTCGCAGCGGCATCTGCATCGGCTGTAGATCAGCCGGCCAATGCCCCCAAGGCAGGTTCGGTGGCCCAGAACCAGGCCAAGCGTGCCGGCGACGGCGTCGAACTGGTGGAAACGGCGCCTTCGCCGCTGGTCGCGGTGAAAGGAGCGGACGGCCGTGTCGTGGTGCAGCACTCTAACGACACGGTAGCGTCGCAAAAGAAAAACGAGGTGCGCTGATGAAAACCCTCGCTTGCTGTGCCGGACTTGTCGTCCTTCTTGCTGGTATGCCGGCGGCCCATGCCGCCGATTTTGTCCTGGTCAACCAGGATCCTCCCGGGGCTGGACTGAATGACCTGACCGCGGCGGCGCCGGTGGGCGGCAATCCTGGCAAGACCCTGGGCGAACAACGCCGGCTGGTCTATCAGTTTGCCCTCGAGATGTACGGCGCGCTGCTCAACAGCGCAGTGCCGGTGCGGGTGCAGGCCTCGTTCGCGTCGCTGGGCCAGAATTCCGCCGGCAACAATATCCTGGGCCAGGCCGGCCCGATCAACAGTTACCGCGATTTCGCCAATGCGCCGCTGGCCAATACCTGGTACAACGCCGCGCTCGCCAATGCCTTGCGCGGCGCCCAGAACAACCCGGGCAAAGACGATATCCAGTCGCAGTTCACCACCGACATCGACGTCGGCGCCGCCGGCCAAGGCTGGTATTACGGGCTGGATGGCCGTACGCCCAAGGGCCAGACCAATTTCCTGGATGTGGTGACCCATGAAATCGGCCACGGCCTGGGTTTTACCGGCGATAACGCAACCGCGCGCGCCGCGGCTGATCCGAGCCGCATCTACAACCGCTACATGCGCAGCGCCGGCGGACTCGACTGGAATGCGATGAGCGACGCTCAGCGCGCTGCCGCCCGCATCAGCGACAAGCTGGTGTGGACTGGGCCGCAGGTAACGATCGAAGTGCCGATGAAGCTGCAGCCGGAGATTGCCTTGCAGATTTCGGCGCCGGCCGCCGCGGCAGGATATAACCCTTACGCCACCGCAGATTTCGGCGCCCCAGCCAGCAGCGCGGCGTTCAGCGGCAGCGTGGTGCTGGCGACTTATACCGATGCCGGCAATGTAGTGCATACCGACGGCTGCCTGCCGATCACCAACGGTGCGGCGCTCGCCGGCCGGATCGCCCTGATCGACCGCGGCGTCTGCAATTTCTCGCAGAAGACGCTGTACGCCCAGCAGGCTGGCGCGGTGGCGGTGATCATCGCCAGCAACAAGCCTGACGCGCTGGCGCCGATGGCGGCAGGAGACGCCAACGTGGCGGCGCTGATCACCATCCCGACCGTGCTGGTGACGCAGGCGCTGGGCAACCAGCTCAAGGCCAACCTGCAAGGGCTGGCTGCGGCCGGCATCGGTCCCTATGCAGACCGCCACCTGGCTGCGGTGCTGGTGGACGGCGTCGACGGCGCCGGCCATGCGGTGCAGCGCGTCAAGCTCTACGCCCCCCCTGGGTTCCTGCCGGGATCGACGATCTCGCATTTCGACCAGCTGACCGTGCCGACCGCGCTGATGGCGCCCAGCGCCAGCGCTACCGTGATCGCCCAGGCCGACCTCGACCTGACGCCGGCGCTGTTCATGGATATCGGCTGGACCGTCAACCGCGGCCCGCTGAGCCTGCTCGATTGCGCCACCAGCGTGCCGATTTCTTCCCCGGGCGGCCTGATCCCAGGCGCCAACGCTCTCACCAACCTGAAGCTGTGCGCCAAGACTTCGGCCACCGTCGGCGACTATCGCGACTGCACCGGCCGTTATGTGCAATCGCGGCTGGAAGCCAGGCTGTTCAAACCGGCGCAGGCGCAGAGCCTGAAGATGTGCCTGGTCGGCAGCAAGGCGGATGCGCAATACGCGGCCTGGCATTGAGCTGTTCCTGTCTTTCACTTTAGCTTGGGGAATTTCTGATGATGAATAGCCGCACAAAAGATGGCGTACCTGGTTTTTCGCTGCTGAAAATGAGCTTGTGCATCGCTGCACTGGGCTGGTTGCCGGCCGAAGCCGGCGCACAGGTTGTACCTGCATACTTTCAGGCCAAGGGCTTGAACGACGGTTCGGATGACGCCAAGGCCACGGGCGCCGACGCCGTGGCTGCCGGCAGCAGCAGTGTTGCCTCGGGCGCCCAGGCTACGGCCTTGGGCACCGGCGCCTTGGCCAGCGACGACAACGCGACCGCGGTAGGCGCCTATGCCGCGGCTGCCAAAGCCAATGCATCGGCGCTGGGCGCCAACAGCTTTGCCGGCGAGGCCAGCAGCACTGCGCTGGGGGCCAACGCCAATGTGTTTGACGTCAACGGTACGGCGGTAGGGGAATCGTCGCTGGTCAATGGCAAGAACAGCACCGCGCTGGGCCGTATGAGCCGGACCAACAGCGACAACAGCGTGGCATTGGGCGCCAATTCGGTGGCCGACCGCGCCAATACCGTTTCGGTAGGCAGCACGCAAAGCACCACCGACAGCGCCGGCGTCGTCACCGCGCCGTTCCAGCGCCAGATCACCAACCTGGCGGCGGGCACGGCGGATAGCGACGCCACCAACCTTGGGCAATACCGCGCCGTGGTGTCGGCGCTGGGCGGCAATGCCTCGATCAATGCCGCCGGCGGCCTGGTGGCGCCGTCCTATGTGATCCAGGGCGTGGCTTCCTCCAAGGTGGGCGATGCTTTTGCGTCGGTCGATGTCTGGATGACCGGCATGCGCTCTTCGTTCACGACGCTCAATACACAAGTGGGCGTGATCGACAACCGGGCGACCAAGCTGGAGCAGGCTGCCGGTTCAGGCGGTACCGGCACCACCGGCACCACCACCGGGACTGCCGGCAACTCGGCGCAATACAACAGCGGCGGTACGGCCCTGGTGTTGAATGCCAACAGCGGCAGCGGCACGGTGATCAATAACGTCGCCGCCGGTACGGCGGCTACCGATGCGGCCAACGTCGGCCAGTTGAGCGACATGCAAAAGGCGCTGGTGTCCCTGTTCAACAGCGGTGCTTGCCGCGTCGGCGCCGGCGGCGGCATTGCCTGCGGCAACGGCGTCAGCGCCAAGGGCGCCAATGCCGTCGCCCAAGGTAACAACGCTAGCGCCAATGGCGACAACACGGTTGCCGTCGGCGCCGGGGCTACCGCCAGTTTTGCCGGTTCGGTGGCAATCGGCGCCGGCGCCCAGGCGATTGCGGATCCGGCCACGGCAGTCGGCAACAATGCGATCGCCAGCGGCAACAACTCGGTGGCGCTGGGCGCCAACGCGGTCGCGTCCGCGTCCAATTCGGTGGCCTTGGGACAAGGTTCGGTCGCGGCGCGCGCCAATACGGTATCGGTCGGTTATGCCGGCGGCGAGCGGCAGATCAGCAACGTCGCGCCGGGCACCGAGGGCACCGACGCCGTCAACCTGAACCAGATGAAGGCGGCGGCGCAGGATACGCTGAACCAGAGCAAGAGTTACGCTGCGCGCGCCGCGGCGCAGGCGATGGCGATCCCGCATGTATATATGGCGCGCGGCGACAGCAGCGGCATCGCGGTCGGCACTGCCAGCTACGGCGGCTACGGCGCGCTGGGGGTGGCTTTCGCTTCCAGCGTTTCGCAGCACACGCAGCTGGCGGTCGGTGCCAGCGCCGCCAACGGCGGCAAGATGGCGATCCAGGGCAGCGGCAGTTACTCCTGGTGATCAGGCGACTATGGTGAAAACAACTGGCCCTGCCAGTTGTTCCGCGTAGGCGTCGTTGGCGAGGAACCAGGCTTTGTATGAGCCGGCCGCAAGCTTGCTGATATCCAGGGTGACATGGCCGCCGAGCGAGGACGCGTACTGGTACACGCTATAGGTTTTATAACCTGCCTGGTCCGGCACTCTGCTGTTCAACGGAAATACGCCGATCCAGTTGCGGCTGTTCAGCTTCTGGACCGAGGTGCTGTAGTTAAAGACGATGGTGCTGCCCTGGCGCACGATCGGCGTCGCTGTCGACAAGGTCGACGGCGTGATGACGCCGATCTGTGGATCGGTCCATGCCGGCCAGGGGCTTTCCACGTGCCCTGCCAGCCGGCGCCGGAAACTCGTGTCGGAATCGGCTTTCACGCTGAAGTCGTACCATCCTTTGGAAGCCCAGACCGGCGCCGGTATGCTGAGCGTCTGGCCGGCGCCGACCATATAACGTTGCGGCAGGCCGGAAAATGGCCCGGTGTTATGGGTGACGGTGAAGATGCAAGGCCTGGACCCCGCCTGGTTGGACAGCGTCAGCACAATCGCGGCGCGGAAAAAGTCGTCATGGGCGCGCACTTCGGGCAGGCCGTTGCCGCCATTGTTCACATTTAAAAAACTGCCGCGCATTTCCCTGAAAAAGCCGTTCGGACCATGCACGCGCAGCTCGTAGTCATTGCTGGTCCAGTTGCCGATCTTGACTTCGGGCAGGCTCTTGCCCGCTTCAACCGCGTAATGCCATGGCCCGTCGGTGCGCAAGTTCGAGTAGGCGATGAACGCCGCGCCGGTGCGTCCGGTGTTGCCGAACTTGAGCGTCAGCTCGCGATGGCCGGAGGATGCCGATATCTTGCCGTCGACGCAGAGCTGGTACGGCAGCGGACAGGCGGGACGCGGCTTGCGGTTCGATTCCTGCACCGGCAGTGTTTGCTGCACGGGAGGAACTGCGTCGACTGGCGAGTTCACTTCATGGTAGGGCGGCGCCGGCGTGATCTGCGGCCATGCCTTGTTGGGGTTCTTGAAATCGAAAGCCGACGTCAGGTCGCCGCATACGGCGCGGCGCCATGGAGAGATGTTCTGGCAGCTGATTTTTTCCCTGTCCAGCCCTTTGCCGGCCACCATCCACTCTTCCAGGAAGCGCAGCACGGAGGTATGGTCGAACAGCTGGGAACAGACGCGCCCGCCCTTGCTCCACGGCGAAATCACCATCATCGGCACGCGCGGCCCCAGGCCCTTCGACTCCTGGCCGTAGAGCTCGCCCGCGGTCGGATCGGCCAGCGTGGTCAATCCCTTCTCGGCATTGAGCGGCGGGATGTTGGGCGGCATGTGGTCGAAAAAGCCGTCGTTCTCGTCGTAGTTGATCAGGAATACCGTCTTCGACCATACCTCGGGATTGCTGGCGAGCGCGTCCAGCAGCCGGGATGAGAGGTCTTCGCCGGCGTTGGGCGAGGCTTCCGGATGTTCGCAGTATTCGTAGGGAGCAAAGATCCACGAGACCTGCGGCAAGGCGGTTTTGCCGTTGACGCCGTCGATATCGCGCTTGAAGGCCTGCACCAGCATGTCGCCCTTGGTGCCGGCGGTGTTGCCTGCGGTCGAGCCGGGGATCAATGCCCGTCCCTTGAGATACAGGGGCGAGGTCGGCTTCAGCCTGCTGCCGTCGCTTTCGACGCGGAATTGCTTGAAGTAGGCCAGGTAGTTGTCGCCGTAGTTGTCGAATTCCTGGTAAGCCTTCCAGCTGACGTTGTTGGCTTCCAGCACCTCCGCGTAGGTTTTCCAGTTCGGTGCGCCGGCGATGGTTGCGGGGCTGATGTCGTCGTTGTTGATATCGCCGTTGTAGATTGGGTTGGCGTTATAGAGGCTGCCTTGATTGAGCCCGGTGATGTTGTCGCCGGCGCTGCCGGACAGGGCATAAAAGCGGTTGGGATCGGTCGGCCCGAAAATCGAGCAGTGGTAAGCGTCGCAGATGGTGAAGGCATCCGCCAGCGCGTAGTAGAAAGGCAGGTCGCCGCGGTCGAAGTAGCCCATGGTCTTGGCGCCCTTCTTGGCGATCCAGGCATCCCAGTTCTTCCAGGTATTCTCGGACCCTTTCCAGCTGTGGTTCAGGCCGACTTTGGTGGCGTTGCTGCCCTGCGCATCGAAATGATAAGGCAGCACGTAGGAAGCGCCGGCCTGCGTCGGCTGGTACCAGACCGGCTTGCCGCCGGGAAGCGAAATGGCACGCGGATCGCCATAACCGCGCACGCCGGCCAGCATGCCGAAGTAATGGTCGAACGAGCGGTTTTCCTGCATGAAGATGACGACGTGTTCGACGTCTGCAATCGTACCGGTGCGGTTGTTGGCGGGCACCGCCAGCGCTTTCTGGATCGCATCGGGAACCGCGAAAGTGGCGCCTGCCGCGGCGGCGGCACGCAGGAAATTACGTCTCGCTTTTGAATCCATCATCGTCCCTCAGTTGGCTCGGTTGATCTGCACACCAGGATTGATTTGAGCGCGTTGCCTTGGCCGGAAAAGCAAGGTTGCGCATCAGCGGCGTTGAGTCTAACGGGAGTTTGTTACTGCCTGATGACGATGCGGAGGACGCTGCGCGCCAGCAGTGCATGCTGGCGGCAGGATTGGACTTCAGACGAGAAAATCAGGGTTCGATGAATGTTGCAATTCAGGCGGCTTGCAGCCTGCGGATGATGGCTTCGGTGAATTCGCGGGTGGATGCCTTGCCCTTGAGATCGCCGGTGGCGACATGGTCTTTGTTGAGCGTATCGGTGATCGCGGTGCGCAGCCGCAGCGCCAGGTCTTGGTGGCCGACATGGTCCAGCATCTGCCCTGCTGCCAGCAGCAGGGAGATCGGGTTGGCGATCCCCTTGCCGGCGATGTCCGGCGCCGAGCCGTGCACTGCTTCGAAGATGGCGCAGTCGTCGCCGATGTTGGCGCCAGGCGCCATGCCGAGGCCGCCTACCAGGCCCGCCATCTGGTCCGACAGAATGTCGCCGAACAGGTTGGTGCACAGGAGCATGTCGAACTGCCAGGGATTGAGCACCAGCTGCATGGCGCAGGCATCGACGATCATGTCGTTCATCTGTACCTTGCCTTCGTATTCGCGTGCGATTTCCCGCGCCGCTTCGAGGAAGATGCCGGTCAGCGCCTTGAGGATGTTGGCTTTGTGAACTACGGTGATTTTCTTGCGGCCGTTCTTGACTGCGTATTCGAAGGCGAAGCGCGCGATCTTCTTGCAGGCTTCGCGCGTGTTGATGCCGGTGGAGACTGCCACGGCGCGTGGATCGTCGCCGACCGGGATGTAGTATTCATGCGCCACATAGAAGCCGCCGATGTTTTCCCGCACCAGCACGATGTCGATGTCTTCAAAACGGCCGGGCACGATGGTCACCGCCGGCCGCACATTGGCGTACAACTGGAATTCTTCGCGCAGGCGCACGTTGGAGGAGCGGAAACCCTCGCCTATCGGCGTGGTCAGCGGCCCTTTCAGGGCCAGTTTGTTCTTGCGGATGCTGGTCAGCGTGGCGGCCGGCAGCGGATCGCCGGCGCTGGCGACGCCGGCCACGCCTGCCTGCTGGATATCCCAGGAAAACGGCGAACCCAATGCGTCCAGCACCTTGACCGTGGCTTCGACGACTTCAGGGCCGATGCCGTCGCCGGGAATCAGCGTGGCGGGGATTTGTTTTAGTGTCGGGCTATTCATGGGATCCTCTTGAATGCATACGTGGTACAAGCGCGTGGGGCGGGCGCATGGGACAGGCGATGAGATTCACAATATTAGCACTGCGAAGCTTTCGGGTAGTTTACAGTGGCGTGGACACATCGTGCCCACGCGTAACCGTAATAACCGGAGTGTGGACCCGATCGGAAATACGGGCCCGCACTGGAATGCGGGCCCGCTTGGCAACAGGTATGTAGAGGGAGTGAGTTCCCGCGTGGGCACCAAAGGTGCCCACCCTACGCAGCGACAGTCTCGGCCGCGGCAGCGACGTCTTCTTCATCCGACACCGAACTGCGGATCAGGTGGTCGAATGCGCTCAGTGATGCCTTGGCGCCTTCGCCGACCGCGATCACGATCTGCTTGAACGGCACGGTGGTGACGTCGCCGGCGGCGAACACGCCGGGAATCGAGGTCTGGCCCTTGGCGTCGACTTCGATTTCGCCGTGGCGCGACAGCGCGATCGTGCCCTTCAGCCATTCGGTGTTCGGCACCAGGCCGATCTGCACGAACACGCCTTCCAGCTCGACCTTGTGCACGGCATCGGTCTTACGGTCCTTGTAGACCAGGCCGTTGACCTTCTTGCTGTCGCCGGTGATTTCGGTGGTTTGGGCCGAAGTGATCACGGTGACGTTTTTCAGGCTGTGCAGCTTGCGTTGCAGCACCGCATCGGCGCGCAATTCATCGCCGAATTCGATCAGCGTCACGTGCGACACCAGGCCGGCCAGGTCGATTGCTGCTTCGACGCCGGAGTTGCCGCCGCCGATCACCGCCACGCGCTTGCCCTTGAACAGCGGGCCGTCGCAGTGCGGGCAGTAGGCGACGCCGTGGTTACGGTATTCGCGTTCGCCCGGCACGTTGATTTCGCGCCAGCGGGCGCCGGTGGCCAGCACCACGGTCTTGCTCTTGAGCGAACCGCCGTTGGCCAGCTTGATTTCGATCAGCTTGCCCGGCACCAGCTCGGAGGCCAGCTGCACGTTCATGATGTCGACTTCATAGCTCTTGACGTGCTGTTCCAGCGCGGTGGCGAATTTCGGTCCTTCGGTTTCCTTGACGGAGACGAAGTTCTCGATCGCCAGCGTATCCAGCACCTGGCCGCCGAAACGCTCCGACACCACGCCGGTGCGGATACCCTTGCGTGCTGCATAAATCGCAGCCGCCGCGCCGGCAGGACCGCCGCCGACGATCAGCACATCGTAAGGCGCCTTGGCGCTCAGTTCGACTGCCTTGCGGGCGCCGGCGCCGGTATCCAGCTTGGCGAGGATTTCTTCGACGCTGGTGCGGCCTTGGCCGAACACTTCACCGTTCAGGTAAGTGGTTGGCACGGCCATGATTTCGCGTTTTTCCACTTCGTCCTGGAACAGTGCGCCGTCGATGGTGGCCTGGCGGATGCGCGGATTGATCAGCGCCATCACGTTCAGGGCCTGCACTACTTCAGGGCAGTTCTGGCAGGAGAGGGAGATATAGGTTTCGAACACGTAATCGCCATCCAGGTTGCGGATCTGCTCGATCACGGCCTCGTCCAGCTTGACCGGATGGCCGCCGACCTGCAGCAGGGCCAGCACCAGCGAAGTGAATTCGTGGCCCATCGGAATCGCGGCAAAACGGATGCCGGTATCGACGCCTGGGCGATTGATGGAGAACGACGGTTTGCGTTCATTGTCGTCGCTGCGCTCGATCAGCGTGATGTGATCCGACAGCGTGGCGATTTCCTGCAACAGCGATTGCAGTTCACGAGACTTGTCACCATTGTCCAGCGACGCAACGATCTCAATCGGTTGCACGATTTTTTCCAAGTAGCTTTTCAATTGGGTTTTGAGATTTGCATCCAGCATGGCGGTTCCTTGCATTCGTGACGATAAATAGGGGTACTGCAAGTTCGAGCCCTCTTCGGGCCCGAACCGTAAAACACTTGCGGGTATTAGATCTTGCCGACCAGGTCCAGCGATGGCGTCAGGGTTGCTTCGCCTTCTTTCCACTTGGCGGGGCAAACTTCACCTGGGTGCGATGCCACGTATTGCGCTGCCTTGACCTTGCGCAGCAGTTCCGAAGCGTCGCGGCCGATGCCGTTGTCGTGGATTTCGTACAGCTTGATCAGGCCTTCCGGATTGATCACGAAAGTGCCGCGCAGCGCCAGGCCTTCTTCTTCGATCAGCACTTCAAAGTTGCGCGACAGGGTTGTAGTAGGATCGCCGATCAGCGGGTAGTTCACTTTCTTGATCGCGTCCGATGTGTCGTGCCATGCTTTGTGAGCGAAATGGGTGTCGGTCGAGATGCCGTAGATTTCCACGCCCAGTTTCTGGAATTCAGCGTAGTTGTCGGCCAGGTCTTCCAGTTCTGTCGGGCAGACGAAAGTGAAGTCAGCTGGGTAGAAAACGAATACCGACCATTTGCCCTTCAGGGTGTCCTGGGTGACCGGCACGAACTTGCCGTTATGGAGAGCAGTTGCGGAGAACGGTTTAACTTGGGTATTGATCAGAGACATAGTGTTTTCCTTACTAAGGCTGGGTTGAAAAAGTCTAGGTAGCAACGATAAACCAGGTTGCGTCATTTGTATAATTGATTTAATTTTCTGTTTCGATTCATAATAACTATCGACAATGGGTGAGATTCTCCTTTGAATACGATTTTGCCTTGGTACAAATCATGCTTTCCAGGCAATCAATAGAAAACTGATCCTGAAACGAATGGACGTTTTATCGGGCTATTAGTTTAAGCAAACTGCCCAGATTCGTCATGCCGAGATCATTGTTGTAGAACAAAACCCGGCAGGCGCGCAAGGTATCAGTGCATGTAACGCAATGTAATGACCAGGAAATATTTCCAAAATATAATTCCCGCCCGGAACGCCTCAAAAAGCGCGTAACAGTGGCGCCAGCTTCTTATAAAGACAAGCCCCCGACAATACTTCCGAAAGTTCTCATGCATAAAAAGATGTGTCTGACTGCCCTGGCCGCCTTGGCCGTTTCCGCTTGCGGCAGCAACGGCAGCAGCAACCTCGGCGTCAACAGCCCCGACAATACGATTCCCGAGGGAACGGTACTGAAGCTCGGACTGCTAGAGACTACCGACATTCACCAGAACGTGCTGAGCTACGACTATTACGGCTTGAAGGCCGACACCAGCCTCGGCCTTGAGCGCACCGCAACCTTGATCAAGGGCGCGCGCCAGGAAAATCCCAACAACCTGCTGCTGGACGATGGCGACGTCATCCAGGGCACCCTGCTCGGCGATTACCAGGCGGTGGCTGCGCCGGTCACCTGCAGCGGCACGCTGGCGGTGCACAAGGTGATGAACGCGCTGAAGTACGACGGCGCCGGCATGGGCAACCACGAATTCAACTACGGCCTCGATTTCCTGAGCCAGATCACCAATACCGACTTCGGCGTGCCGGGCGTGCAAAAAGGCAGCAACTGCGGTGCGCCCAACTTTCCGCTGGTGCTGTCCAACGTGGTCGGAGTCTCGTCAGGCAAGCCGATCTTCAATCCATACGCCCTGATCGCCAAACAGTTCACCGCCACCAAACCCGACGGCGGCAGCATGAACGTGGCGCTCAACGTCGGCATCATCAGCTTCGTGCCGCCGCAGATCATGGACTGGGACCAGAAAAACCTGGCCGGCAAGGTGATGGTCAACGGCGTGCAGGAATCGGCGCTGAAGTATGTGCCGGAGATGCGCAGCAAGGGCGCCGACCTGGTGGTGGCGTTGTCGCACGGCGGCCTGGATGCTTCGCCTTACAGCCCGAAAATGGAAAACGGCAGCCTGTACCTGGCCACCACCGGCATCGACGCCTTGATGCTGGGCCACGCCCACCTGATCTTCCCGCAAGCGCGTGAAGCCGGCGCGCCGGCCATCGATGCTTCGCTGGCGGCCTTACCGAGCACCCTGGTCGATACCAGCAAAGGCCTGGTCAACGGCATTCCGGCAGTGATGGCGCAGAGCTGGGGCCGGCGCTTGGGCATCATCAAGATGGTGCTGAAATACCAGGGCGGCAAATGGGTAGTGCAGAAGGACCAGACCAGCGTCGAAGCGCGCGGCTTCAAATATGCCGACGGCAAGACCAATATCGACGCCGATCCGACGATTGCACCGCTGGTCGCTACTGAACACCAGGCTACCCTGTCCTACGCCACGCAGCCGCTGGGTACCACCACCGATTTCGAGATGTCCGCGTATTTCTCGCTGGTGGGCGACGTCAGCGCGATCCAGGTCGTCAACCAGGCGCAGATCGACTATGTGAAAACCTTCCTCGCCAGTTCCACCGATCCGGTGCTGGCCAGCTACAAGTCGATCCCGGTGATTTCCTGCAGCGCGCCGTTCAAGGCCGGCCGCAATGGCCCGACCGACTTCACCGATGTCGCTCCGGGCGCTTCCCCGGCGGCGCCGTTCGGCTTGCAGGTGCGCAATCCGGGCGATCTGTACTTGTACGGCAACAACAATCTGCAAGCGGTCAAGATCAAGGGCTCCGACCTGAAAAACTGGCTGGAAACCGCGGCCAAACAATTCGCCATGATCAATCCGGCCAGCACCGGCGAGCAAGACCTGGTGCCGTCCTATTCGACGATCTTCAACTACGATGTGTTCTACGCCGAAAACAACGCGATGCAATACCAGATCGACGTCACCAAACCGGCTGGCAGCCGCATCGTCAACCTGACCTACGCCGGCAAGGCGGTAGCCGACAGCGACGATTTCATCGTCGCCACCAATGATTACCGCGCGGGCGGCGGCGGCAACGTGCCGGGCATCGACGGCAGCAAGACCATCATCAAATCGCCGGACGCCAGCCAGGCGGTGGTCAGCGCCTGGCTCAAAAAACAGGGCAAGATCACCAATGCGGCAAACGGCAGCGGGCAAAGCTGGAGTTTCGTCAAAGTGGCTACGCAAGGCCCGGTGATCCTGCGTTCGGCGCCGGGCAAGCTGGCGGTGGCGCAAGTGCGGGGCCTGGGCCGGGTGACGGCGGAAGGCGCGCTGGATGCCAGCGGTTTTGCCAAGTACGCAATCGACCTGAGCAAATGATGAAAAACAGGAAACCGCTTGCCGCTCTTGATAAGATCGCGTTCTTGCTGGTGGCTGCGGCGCTAGGTGCCTGCACCGGCGAGGTAGTGCCGGACAATGCCCGCATCGAGTCGGTCGGCATGCTTGCCTTGCACGGCCGCCAGGTAAGCGCGATTACCCAGCTGCAAGCATGGGCCGCAGCGGGGCGGCCGGTGGCGCAGCGCGAACTGGCGCTGGCGCTGGCGTCGATTCCCGACCAGTCCGCGCAAGCCGGCGCCTGGCTGGAGAAAGCGGCGGCAGCGGGCGATACGGAATCCCGGTTTCAATTGGCGCAAGCGCTTTATCAAGGCAGTCTGGGACTCAAGCTTGACCAGGCCCAGGCCTGGAGCTGGTATGAGCGCGCGGCCAGGTCAGGCAATGCCAAAGCCAGTTTCATGCTGGCGCGCATGGCGAAATACGGCGAAGGCGTGCCGCGCGACCTGGAACTGTCGGCTACCTGGCTGCTGGAGGCCAGCAAGCAGGGCAACGCGCAGGCGATGTTCCTGCTGTCGAACGCCTATGCCGCAGGCGAGGGCGTGGAACAGAATCCGCAGCTGGCCCGGGAATGGCTGGAACGTTCGGCCGAGGGCGACTTTCCGGTGGCGATACAGGCCCTCGCCATGAGCCTGGAGGGCGGCGACCAGCATGGCGAACCGGATCCTGTGCGGGCGCGCCACCTGATCAAGGAAGCCACCGACGAGCGCAGCATGCGTTGGAATAACTATCAGTAGGGTGGGCACCTGTGCCCACCCTACGCGCTGGTCCTCATACTCAACGGAGTAGAATTAGCCAGGAACCTGTGTGCCTATCCGGCGTCATATGCCGGCTGCCGGCCTTTGCATCGGCCGCATCTGCACACACCAGCCCCGGATTTTTCATGAGGATCTTTCATGCTCTTGTCACCACGACGAACTTTCGTTGCCGCCCTCTTCCTCACCGCCACCCAGATCGCCTTTGCGCAAGCGCCGAAAACCGTCTTCCTTGAAGAGCTGACCTGGACCGAGCTGCGCAGCCAGATCCAGGCCGGCAAGACCACCATCCTGATTCCCATCGGCGCCACCGAGCAAAGCGGCCCCGATGTCGCGCTGGGCAAGCACAACATCAGGGTGAAAGTTTTATCGCAGCGGATCGCGGAAGGCCTGGGCAATGCGCTGGTGGCGCCGGTGATCGCCTACGTGCCGGAAGGCAATTATGCGCCGCCTACATCCCATATGCGCTTCCCCGGCACCATCACGATCCCGGACGATGTTTTCCAGAAGACGCTGGAATCGGCCGCCAACAGTTTCAAGGTTCACGGTTTCAAGAACATCGTTTTCCTGGGCGACCATGGCGGTTACCAGAACGATATCAAGAAAGCCGTGGCGCAGCTGAACAAGAGCTGGGCCGGCTCGCCGGCGCGCGCCATCCTGCCGCCGGAATATTACGCCGCCAGCTCGGACGGCTACGCCGAGATACTGCGCAAGCGCGGTTATCGCGACGATGAAATCGGCACCCATGCCGGGCTGGCCGACACCTCGCTGCAACTGGCCGTGGCGCCGCAGATGGTGCGCCAGGACAGCCTGCGCAACGGTCCCAAGCTCGGCCTGGCCGACGGTGTCTATGGCGGCGATCCGCGCCGTTCCAGCGCTGAAATCGGCCAGCTCGGCATCGACAACATCGTGACGCAGACAGTCAAGGCGCTTAAGGCCGAGACCGCGGCCCGCTGAATCATCACTTCAATTACTGGCGCTACTTTGCTGCTTATTTAATCAAGGAACCATCATGCAATTTCGTTCTTGCCGCTCTGGCCGCTTTGGCCGTTTATCGCGCCTCGCCGTCTCCGTCAGCAGCGCCCTGGCAGTCTTGTCCGTCGCCGCCGGCGCATCCGCCGCGCCGGCGGCTCCCGCCGCCATCGCCACCGTGGCCGGCATGCCGCCCGTGGTCAACCCTGCCAACCTGTACAGCGAAGCCGGCGCCGGCCGCCTCAGTCCGGTGGTGGCCGAGGCATTGCCGCGGATTTATGTGCCCAACCTGCGCTCCAACGATGTCTACGTGATCGATCCGGCGACCTTCAAGGTAGTCGAGAAATTCCGTGTCGGCTACAGCCCGCAGCACGTGGTTCCGGCCTGGGACCTGAAAACCCTGTGGGTGGCGAACAATGCCGAAGGCCGGCCCGACGGCAGCCTGACTCCCATCGATCCGAAGACCGCCAAGCCGGGCAAGGAAGTGGCAGTGGAAGACCCCTACAATATGTACTTCACGCCGGACGGCAAGGAAGCCATCGTGGTGGTGGAAGCACATGCCCAGCTGGACTTCCGCGATGCGCACACGATGGCCTTGAAATCGAGCCTGCCGGTGCCGGAATGCAAGGGCATCAACCACGCCGATTTTTCGATCGACGGCAAATACGCCCTGTTCACCTGCGAGTTCGGCGGCAAGCTGGCCAAGATCGACATGGTCAACCGCAAGGTGCTCGGTTACCTGCTGCTCGACAAGAAAGGCATGCCGCAAGACATTCGCATCGCGCCGGACGGCAAGGCGTTTTTCGTGGCCGACATGATGGCCGACGGCATTTATGTGGTGGATGGCGACAGCTTCACCAAGACCGGTTTCATCAAGACCGGCGTCGGCACCCACGGCTTGTATCCGAGCCGCGACGGCAGCAAGCTGTACATCTCCAACCGCGGCTCGAACAAGGTCCACGGCGCACGCCATGGCAAGGGCAGCATCTCGGTGCTCGACTTCGCCACACGCCAGGTGGTAGCCAACTGGCCGATCCCGGGCGGCGGCAGTCCTGACATGGGCAACGTCAGCGCGGACGGCAAGATGCTGTGGCTGTCGGGACGTTTCGACGATGTCGTGTACGCCATCGACACCACCAGCGGCGCGGTCAAGTCGATTCCTGTCGGCATGGAGCCGCACGGCCTGACGGTGTGGCCGCAACCGGGCCGTTATTCGCTGGGCCATACCGGCAACATGCGCTGACCGGCGTTACAGAACGCCCCTGCGATCGCTTTTCTCCGCGCCGCCGAGCGAAGACGTCGCCGCGGTGTTATTGCTGACATTTTTCCAGTTCGGCGGCGACAATCGCGGGCTTGTCATATTGATGGGTTATAGTTGGCGGGCAGCCTGCGTGCATCGCCGTCAGGGTGTGCCTGTCTGACCTCCACTTTCCACCCGATCATGCAAGCCACAGAATCTTTCGAAGTCGCCTACGACAACTTCGCGCTGAAAGGCGATTTCCATCCCGCCGCCTCGTCCAGCCATGTCCTGATACTGCACGGCGCGGGCGCCAGCTCGCGCGCTACCGCCAGCCGTTCGGGATTGCGGCCAGCGCTGCAGGCGCGCGGCGTCGCCAGCACTTCCTTCGATTGCATCGGCCATGGCGACACCGGCGGTTCGCTGCAATTTTCCTCGCTAAGCAGCCGCACGCGCCAGGCCGCAGCGGTGATCGCCGCGCGCAAGCTGGCGCAGCCGCTGGTGATCTGCGGCAGCAGCATGGGCGCTTACAACGCCATCCGGCTGACCCAGACCCATGATGTCGCCGGGCTGATCCTGATAGTGCCCGGCGTGTACACACCTTCGGCCTACAACGTGCCGTTCGGACCGCAATTCTCCACGATCATCCGGCGCGACCACAGCTGGGCCGACAGCGACGCCTGGGCGATCCTGGCGGAATTCAAGGGCAAGCTGCTGGTGATCGCCGCCGAACACGATGCGGTGATCCCGCCGGAGATACCGGAACGGCTGCTGCTGTCGGCGCGCAAGGCGCGTTCGCGCCGGCTGCGGGTGGTGGCCGGGACCGACCATCAGTGCCTGTTCCCATTGGTGAGTGAAGAACGTCCGGATGAGTTTGACGAATTGATGAGCTTGATTGTCGGCTGTGCGAGCGATTCCTAGCGGAGCCAGCGCCGGACCAATGCCGATTCCCGATTTCCTCTATGATTCAAGGGTGGCTGCATTGTGCATCGCGTGCCAGCGTTTCCAACCATCAGAGAGGATTCCATGAAAATCGATTTAAGCGACAAACATGCAATAGTGAGCGGTTCGACCGCCGGCATCGGCCTGGCGATTGCGCTCGGCCTGGCGCAGGCGGGGGCAACGGTGGTGGTGAACGGCCGCACCCAGGAACGGGTCGACCAAGCCCTGGCGCAGATCCGCGACAAAGTTCCCGGTGCCCGTCTGCAAGGCATCGCCGCCGATCTCGGCGCCCCGGACGGCGCCGCCTTGCTGTTCAAGCAAGTGCCCGAGACCGACATCCTGATCAACAACCTGGGCATCTTCGAAGCCAAGCCTTTCTTCGATATTTCCGACGAAGAGTGGCAGCGTTTCTTCGATGTCAACGTGATGAGCGCGGTGCGGCTGTCGCGCCACTATGCGCCGGCCATGGTCAAGCGCGGCTGGGGCCGGGTGCAGTTCCTGTCAAGCGAATCGGGTTTGCAGATTCCCAAGGAAATGGTTCACTACGGCGTGACCAAGACCGCCCTGCTGGCAGTCTCGCGCGGGCTGGCGGAAACCCTGGCCGGCAGCGGCGTCACCGTCAACGCAGTATTGCCTGGCCCGACCCGCTCCGAGGGTGTCGGCAATTTTTTCGCTTCGATGGCGCGCGACCAGGGTGTCGCAAGCGAAGCGCTGGAACGCGACTTCCTCAAAGAACATCGACCGAGCTCGCTGATCCAGCGCTTGGCGACGGTAGAAGAAGTCGCCAACATGGTGGTCTACCTGGCGTCTGTACAGGCATCGGCCACGACCGGTGCGGCCCTGCGCGTGGATGGCGGCGTGGTGCGGTCGATTTCCTGATCCACCCTGGATCCTAGGCGGCGGCTTCCGCTGCCCGCGCAGCCGATGTTTCCAGCTCTCCTGTGGGACCGCAGCGTTGTGCAGCGGCGCAGGAGAGTATGGTGATGTAGGTTTATTATAAAGAACGGAGATTTTTGTTAAATAGGTACATAAACTAGGAGCTGGCGCATTGACCGGAACATTTCACTCTACAGCCGGGTCTGTTAGAGCTACCATCCACACCATGAGACAATGATGCGCCTACTGTTTGCCCTGATAACAAGCCTGCTGCTGGCAGCCTGCGGCCATGTGACATCGCCTTCCGGCGAAAGCGGCACTACCATTACGCCCTACGGCGTGATCGATACCGGCGTCACGCGCACAAATCGCTAACAACGCGAACTTATGTCGCTAATTTATTCGAATGGAGCATGCAATTGAAGCAACACATTAACGCCAGCCTGGCCGAAGCGCAGCAATCGCTGGAAGCGCTGCTCGCCAACGACGCCGCACTGCAGTCGATCGAACAGGCGGCGGCGCTGCTGATCGATGTGTTTGAACGCAAAGGCCGCGTGTATTCATGCGGCAACGGCGGCTCCATGTGCGACGCCATGCACTTCGCCGAAGAGCTGACCGGCCGCTACCGGCTGGACCGGGCGGCGCTGGGCGCAACCGCGATCAGCGATGCCGGCCACCTGACCTGCGTCGGCAACGACCATGGTTACGAGCAGGTGTTTTCACGTTATATCGAAGGGCATGGACGCGCCGGCGATTGCCTGGTCGCGCTGAGCACCAGCGGCACCAGCAAGAACATCATCCGCGCGGCACAAACCGCACGCGACCTCGGCATGCATGTGATCGTGTTGTCCGGCAAGCAGGCCGAGCTGCTGTCGTCCCTGAGCGATGTTTATATCTGCACCCCGGGCGGCGCCTTTGCCGACCGCGTGCAGGAATTGCACATCAAGGTGCTGCACATCCTGATCGAGCTGATCGAACGTCATTTCTTTCCAGAGAATTACGCCTCCAAGGCATAGTTTCGGCAGCCCGCTGCATTTCTGTAATAAGGAAATGCAGTAATCGCGCATGGCTTCATTTCCGCGCAAACCGCAGGCGGGGCCTGGTTTCACGCGTGGATACATAAGCTAATAGATAGTAAGTAGTTGGGATGGAAACCGGATTTTTTTACGATGCATGCTCACTAAAGTGGGATGACATCAACAATGAAAAAAGCCGGATCGCAATCTCTCTCGCAATTTTTTGTTATTCGCCTCGGCGTGATCGCCGCCGCAATAGCCAGCCTGGTCACGCTCGCAGCGTGCGGCGGTTCGGACACGGGCCTGGCTGCGTCGGTTCCCGCCGCGCCGGTAGTGCAGAAACGCCCGAACATCCTCTATATCATGGCCGACGACCTCGGTTACTCGGACATCCGCGCTTTCGGCGGTGAAATCAATACGCCCAACCTCGATGCCCTGGTGCAGTCGGGCCGCATCCTGACCAACCACCACACCGGCACCGTCTGCGCGATCACGCGCTCGATGCTGATTTCCGGCACCGACCATCATTTGGTGGGCGAAGGTACGATGGGCGCGCCCGCCGACGAACGCAAGGGTTTGCCCGGCTACGAAGGTTACCTGAACGATCGTGCGCTGTCGGTGGCGCAGTTGCTGAAGGATGGCGGTTACCACACCTACATGGCGGGCAAGTGGCATATCGGTTCGGGCATTCCGGGCAGCGCCAACGGCGGCGGCCAGACTCCTGACCAGTGGGGCTTCGAGCACAGCTATGCCTTGCTCGGCGGCGCCGCCAGCAATCACTTTGCGCACGAACCGGCCGGCTCAAAGAACTACACCGAAGACGGCCAGTATGTACAGCCGGGCCAGCCAGGCCAGCCGGGCGGTACAGGCGGCAGCCCGGCGCTATTCTATTCGACCGATTTCTATACGCAGCGCCTGATTTCCTACATCGATGCCAACAAGGCCGACGGCAAGCCTTTCTTCGCTTACGCAGCTTTCACTTCGCCGCATTGGCCGCTGCAAGTGCCGGAGCCCTACTTGCATAACTATGCCGGCAAGTACGACCAGGGTTATGACGCCATACGCAACGCCCGCATCGCGCGCCAGAAAGCGCTCGGCATCATCCCGGCCGATTTCACGCCGTTTGCCGGGGTGCCGGAGAAACTGGTGTCGTCGCCCGCCACCGTCAACAACGGCAGCGCCAACGCCAAATACATCAACGCCGTGCACAGTGCGGCGCAAGGGTATTCGGACTATGGTCCGGGCGTGGTCGACAAGGCATGGAGCAGCTTGTCGCCGGCCGAAAAGAAAGCCCAGGCGCGCTACATGGAAATCTATGCCGGCATGGTCGAAAACCTTGACCACAACATCGGCCTGCTGGTCCAGCACCTGAAGGATATCGGCGAATACGACAATACGTTCATCATGTTCCAGTCGGACAATGGCGCGGAAGGCTGGCCGATCGACTCCGGCGCCGATCCGACCGCCACCGATACCGCCAATGCAGCCGATCCCGTGTATGCGGCGCTGGGCAGCGACAACGGCAAGCAGAATGCGCAGCGCCTGCAATACGGCTTGCGCTGGGCCGAGGTCAGCGCCACGCCGTTCCGCCTGACCAAGGGCTACGCCACCGAGGGCGGCGTGTCGACGCCGCTGATCGTGCACCTGCCGGGCCAGACCACGCAGCTGCCGACCTTGCGTCCGTTCACCCACGTGACTGACAACACCGCGACCTTCCTCGCCGTGGCCCAGATCGCCCCGCCCACACAGCCGGCGCCGCCGCTGCTCAACAGTTTGAACGGCGCCGACCAGAACGAGGGCAAGGTGGTCTACAACAACCGCTACGTTTATCCGATCAGCGGCCAGTCCCTGCTGCCGCTGCTGAACGGCCAGGGCGCGTCTGTGGTGCATAACGCGCCGTTCGGCGACGAGGCATACGGACGCGGTTACCTGCGCAGCAGCGACGGCCAGTGGAAAGCGCTCTGGACCGAACCGCCGAACGGCCCGCTGGACGGCCATTGGGAATTGTTCGACGTGACGGTGGACCGCGGCGAGAACCATGACGTATCGGCGCAGAATCCATCCGTCATCAGTAGCCTGATCCAGCAATGGAACAACTATATGAGCGCCGTCGGCGGCGTTGAACCGCAGCGTCCGCGCGGCTATTACTGAGCGCTCGATGAGAATGCGGATCTGGTTAAGCGGAGCGGCAGGCGCGGCGGCCTTGCTGGCGGCGGCAGTTGCCTTGCCGTTGACGGCGAGCGGCGGCGGCCTCGACCAGCAGAACCGGGCGCGCAGCCTGGCGCCGCTGGGTTCGGAGCCGCAGTGCGAGGCGTATTCGGGGTTGCCGGCGCGCTGGGGCAGCGATCCGCAAGCCGGCATGGTGCACCTGGGCGCCGGCGCATTCGTCTTCGGCAGCAAGTTCGGTTACGAAGACGAACGCCCGCGCGGCGACGGCAAGACCAGGGTGCGCGGATTCTGGATCGACCAGACCGATGTCACCAACGCCCAGTTTTCCTCCTTCGTTGCCGCAACCGGCTATGTCAGCGATGCCGAGCGCCAGGGTGGCGGCGCGGTGTTCCACAAGCCGACGCTGGAAGAACTGAACGCGCGCGACCTGGCATGGTGGAGCTGGGTAGCCGGCGCATCGTGGCGACACCCGGCCGGCCCCGGCAGCAGCCTGGAGGGTATCGGCAACCAGCCGGTGACCATGGTGACCCAGGCCGACGCTCTCGCCTACGCGCGCTGGCTGGGCCGCGACCTGCCCAGCGAAGCCGAATGGGAATACGCCGGCAAGGCTGGGCACGATGGCGCCGAACTCGACACCGCGCCGCGCGACCACCACGGCAGACCGACCGCCAACTACTGGCAAGGCGTATTTCCGCTGGTTAACAACAACGAAGACGGCCACATCGGCCTGGCCCCGGTCGGCTGCTACGCGGCCAATGACTTCAAACTCTACGATATGGTTGGCAACGCATGGGAATGGACCAAAGACATCTACAGCGGATCGCACCAGGTCCACAGCAACGGCGATACCGCAGCGGTGGCGCCGGCGTCGCGCCGCCACGACACGCCGATGGTGATCAAGGGCGGTTCCTTCCTCTGCTCGCGCGATTACTGCGTGCGCTACCGCGCCTCGTCGCGCGAACAGCAGGAAGCGGATTTGCCGGCATCGCACATCGGCTTCCGCACCATCTTGCGCGACAGCTGACGGGCATGCTGGCCGCCAGCCTGCTCGGGATTGTCGTGCCGCATGCGTATGCCGCGCCGAACGTGATCAGGGTCGGCGTGACGCCTGGCACGCATGCCGAGATCATGGAACAAGTGCGGCGTCTTGCATTAACCGGCGGCCTGAAGCTGGAGGTGGTTGTGTTCGATGACAAGAACCGTATCGATGCCGCGCTGGCGGCAGGCAAGATCGACGCCGCCAGTTTCGAGGACGGCCCGGGTTTCGAAGCGCAGCGCCGGCGTTACGCGCTGGCCGGCATAGGCAGCACCGTCACCTTGCCGATGGCGCTTTACTCGCGCAAGCTGAAGACGCTCACGCAGCTGCAGCGCGGCGCCACGATCGCGATTCCGGCCGATGCAGCGGGCACCGCAAGGGCGCTGGTGTTGCTGCAGAATTTCACGCTGCTGACATTTTCCGATCGCGCCGGCTTGCACGCAACGCTGGCCGATATCACCGGCAACCGCCTGCATCTGAACATCCGGCAAGTGCCGCGTTCGCAGCTGTTTGCCGCATTGGAGCAGGTGGCGTTCGCAGTGATCGACAGCGCCGACGCCGCCAAGGCCGGCCTGTATCCGGCGCGCGACAGCATCGGTATCGAGGATGCGCGCTCGCCCTGGCAGAATGTGCTGGCGGTGCGCGCCGGCGACCGCAACGAGCCCTGGGTGGCGCCGCTGCTTGCCGCCTATCATTCCGAACCGGTGGCGAAATTCATCCTGGAACGTTACCAGGACTCGGTGCGCAGGCCGTGGTGAACCAGCGCACGTGATTCAGGCCTGGGGACCGGCCTTGCTTTCAGCCGGCAGGGCCGCAGCCATCAGCACCGCATCGCGCTTGTCCAGCAAGTGCTGGCGCAATATCGCCGCCAGCCGTTTGCCGTCGCGCGCTTCCAGCGCTTTGACCATCTCGTCGTGGTCGTGCGCGGCGCTATCCCATTTGGTCGGCTGGAAATTCGATTTGAAGCGCAGTGCCTTCAGGCGCCGGTTCAGGCCGAGGTAAGTCTGGCGCAGGACTGAATTGCGGGCAGCATCGTTGATCTTGTCGTGTATCGCCTGGTTACGGCTGTAATAACCTGGCAGATCGTTCTGCGCCTTGCAAGCCAGCATCGCATAGTGCAAGGCCTTGATCTCGGCCAGTTCGACCGGCGTGATGCGGTCGCAGGCCAGCTCGCCCGACATCGCTTCCAGGCCGCTCATCAGTTCGAAGGTTTCCCAGATTTCGGTTTCCGACATCTTGGAGACCGACGCCCCCCGGTTCGGCGATATCTCTATCAAGCCTTCGGCCGCCAGCACCTTCAGCGCTTCACGCAACGGCGTGCGGGAAATCCCCAGCGTTTCGCATAACTCCCGCTCATTGAGCTTGGTGCCCGGCGTCAGCACCGCTTCGACGATCAGGTTGCGCAAATGGTCAACCACCGTGTCGTGCAAGCGCTGGCGCTCCAGTTTGGGCACCAGGGGAGCAGGTTTTTCTTCTTGCCCGGTTATCGCATTTTGCATTCAAAATCCTTTTTTACGCGTTTGATCGTATTTTAACATCAAATACAGGGTCAAAGAATCGTTGTCTGGCGCCATTCGAGATGAATGTAAAAAAGAATAAAACGGCTATAAAACCTCATATTTCATTGATTATTAAGGTTTTATGCTTGTTTTAAGCAAATGCCGCCATTCAGGTATTGTGAAAAATCTCTTTACGGCTGGAATTTGGACTGCTAAAGTATTTTGAATGCAAAATACAATTTGTTCAAAGGAGGCATACATGTTGACACTAGATTTCCATCCGGCCGGCCGTCATTTCCTGCAGATCCCGGGCCCTAGTCCGGTGCCTGACCGGATTTTGCGCGCCATGAGTTATCCGACCATCGACCATCGCGGCCCGGAATTCGGCGCGCTGGGTTTGCAGGTGCTGGCAGGCATCAAGAAGATTTTCAAGACCGTGCAACCGGTGGTGATCTATCCGGCTTCCGGCACCGGCGCCTGGGAAGCAGCGCTGACCAACACCCTGAGCGCCGGCGATACGGTGCTGATGTACGAGACCGGGCATTTCGCCACGCTCTGGAAAAAAATGGCCGAAGCGCTGGGTTTGAAGCCGGAGTTCCTCGGCCTGCCAGGCATCGAAGGCTGGCGCCACGGGGTGCAGGCCGACCGCATCGAACAGCGCCTGCGCCAGGACAGCGAGCATCAGATCAAGGCAGTGTGCGTGGTCCATAACGAAACCTCGACCGGCGTCACGTCCGACATCGCCGCCGTGCGCAGGGCGATCGACGCCGCCGGCCACCCGGCCCTGCTGATCGTCGATACGATTTCCGGCCTGGCTTCGGCCGATTACCGCCATGACGAATGGGGCGTCGACGTCACCGTGTCGGGATCGCAAAAAGGCTTGATGCTGCCGCCGGGCATCAGCTTCAATGCGGTATCGCAGAAAGCCATCGCCGCCAGCAAGAACGCCAAGCTGCCGAAAGCATTCTGGGACTGGACCGACATCATCGAGATGAACCAGGCCGGCTACTGGCCCTACACGCCCAACACCAATCTGCTGTACGGACTGTCGGAAGCGCTGGAGATGATCCTCGGCGAAGGCCTGGACAATGTCTTTGCTCGCCATCAACGTCTGGCCAGCGCTTGCCGCGACGCCGTGCGCGCCTGGGGCCTGGAAATCCAATGCGCCGATCCTGCGCTGTATTCGCCGGTGCTGACCGGCGTGATGACGCCGCCAGGTTTCGACGCCGATGCGATCCGCAAGATCATCTATGAAAACTTCAACATGTCGCTCGGCACCGGGCTCGGAAAAATGAAGGGTGGCATGTTCCGTATCGGCCACCTGGGCGAAGCCAACGACCTGACCCTGATGGCGACCCTGGCCGGCTGCGAAATGGGACTGAAGCTGGCCGGCGTGCCGCTGGCCGGCAGCGGCGTGGTGGCGGCGATGGACAACCTGGCTGCGCAAAAGAGCAAACCGGTATTGAAAGCCGCATAGGAACAGACACAGCGGAAACCGCTCCGGCACCGTCCCGCAGAGGACGGGCGGAGCAAGGATAAAGATGTCCTGCGGCGTTTGCCGGCCACCATAATATTGGAGACAACAATGAAACACCTGCGTTTGCGCGCGACCACCGTCGTGCTGATCATGTTATGCCTGATGTATTTCATTACCTACCTGGACCGCGTCAACGTCAGCACCGCCGCGGCCGGATTCGGCAAAGAATTCGATCTGTCGAAAACCCAGATCGGCCTGGTGTTTTCCGCATTCGCCTACCCTTACCTGGTGTTCCAGATCATCGGCGGCTGGGTCAGCGACAAGTTCGGCGCCAAGCGCACCCTGATCTATTGCGGAATCCTGTGGGGCATCGCCACCATCCTGACCGGCTTTGCCGGCGGCCTGTTTTCACTGCTGCTGGCGCGGCTGCTGCTGGGCCTGGGCGAAGGCGCCACCTTCCCCGCCGCCACCAGCGCCATGTCGCGCTGGGTCGCCAAGGAAAACCGCGGTTTCGCCCAGGGCGTCACGCATGCGTTCGCCCGCATCGGCAATGCGGTCGCGCCCACCTTGGTGGTGTTCATCATGGCCACCCACGGCTGGCGCGAATCCTTCTATATCTGCGGGGTGATCAGCCTGGTCTGGGTATTGGTGTGGGCATTTGTATTTGCCGAACATCCGGAAAAACATCCGCGCATCACCAAGGAAGAACTGGCGATACTGCCGGCAGTCAAGAAAAGCACGCCGAAGATTCCATGGGGGCCGCTGTTCAAGCGCATGCTGCCGGTGACCATCGTCTATTTCTGCTATGGCTGGACCTTGTGGTTGTTCCTGAGCTGGATTCCGCAATATTTCCTGCACAGCTACGACCTCGATATCAAGAAATCGGCGCTGTTCGCTTCCAGCGTGTTCTTTGCCGGGGTGATCGGCGATACCTTGGGCGGCATCGTAAGCGACAGGATCCTGAAGCGCACCGGCAACCTGAAGCGGGCGCGCAGCCAGATGGTGTCGGTCTGCATGCTGCTGACGCTGTTGTCGCTGCTGCCGTTGCTCGTCACCCACAATGTCTACGTCTCAATACTTTGCCTGAGCGCCGGTTTCTTTTTTGCCGAAATGACGATCGGCCCGATGTGGGCGATTCCGATGGATATCGCTCCGCAGTATTCAGGCACCGCCAGCGGCATGATGAATACCGGCTCGGCGCTGGCGGCGATCATCTCGCCGGTGCTGTCCGGCTACCTGATCGACCGCTTCGGCAGCTGGGAACTGCCGTTCGTCGGCAGCATGATCCTGATGGGATTCGGCGTGCTGCTGGCGTTCCGCATGCAGCCTGACAGCAAGTTCGAGCACAGCGTGGCGGATGGCGCGGCCAATTCGTTGAAAGCCGGGGCCTAGGGGTGCTGCCCGATCTGGTCATGCAGTCACAATTACTACAAGGGTTTTCATGATTTCTTCGCAATCTCCGCAAGAACGGCTGGCGCATCTGCTGAGCGCGGCATATGGCAAACATGCGGCAGTCGAATGCATCCCGCAGGAACTGGAACCGGCCAGTGCCGAGGATGCTTACCTGGTGCAGCAGGCATTCCTGCGGCAAAGGCAGGCGCGGATAGGCGGCTGGAAGATAGGCGCAAAATCGAACAAGGGACCGATACAGGGCGCACCGTTGCCGGCGGAGCGCATTTATCCGGCTACCTCGGTAGTCGAACGCGCGGATTACCCGGTGCTGGGCATCGAGCTGGAAATCATGTTTTGTTTCGATAGCGATTTCCAGCCCGGAGCGGCGCCGGTCCCGGAGCAGGAAGTCATGAGTCACATAAGCACGATGGCGGCGTCGATAGAGATCGTCTCCAGCCGCATCGCCGGCTGGCCGGAAGTGCCCAAGCTGAACCAGCTGGCGGACCTGCAAAACCACGGCGCGCTGGTCAGCGGCGAATTTGTCGCTTACGACGCTGCTTTTCCGTTCTTGCACCCTGCTGCGCACCTGACCTTGAACGGCAAAGACATATTCAAGGGCAGCGCCAGCAATCCGGCCGGCGACCCGCGGCGCCTGCTGGGCTGGCTGGTGAACCACTGCCGCACGCACGGCATGGCCCTGCCTGCAGGCACGATAGTCACTACCGGATCCTATACCGGCATCCACTTTCCGGATGAACCCGGCCTGGTGATCGGCCAGATTGCGGGTTTGCCGCCGATTCATTTCGAGCTGGCCTAAGCCGGGCATCGGCAATTTTTCAAGTTTTTGACAGGACTCCATCATGCTGGTCAAGCCCATCCACCTGGTTCCTCGCAGTCCGACGCTCACTACGCCGCTGGCCGCGCAATTGCGGCGCGAACTGAGGGGCGAAGTCTTGTTCGGCCGGGCCGACCGTGGCCGCTACGCCACCGACGCCTCGATCTACCAGATCATGCCGCTCGGCGTGGTAGTGCCGCGCGACCAGGACGACCTGCTGCTGGCGCTGGACATCGCCCGCAGCCACCACATCCCGGTGCTGGCGCGCGGCGCTGGCACCAGCCAGTGCGGCCAGACTGTGGGCGAGGCGCTGGTGCTCGACAACAGCAAATGGCTGAATCAGGTCATCGATTTCGATCCTGCTGCGCGCACCGTGACGGTGGAGCCCGGCATGGTGCTCGACCATCTTAACGCCTGGCTTAAGCCCCACGGGCTGTGGTTCCCGGTGGATGTCTCGACCGCGGCCCAGTGCACGATAGGCGGCATGGCAGGCAACAATTCCTGCGGCTCCAGGTCGATCGAATACGGCAACATGGTGCACAACGTGGCCGCCATCGACGCCGTCCTGGCGGACGGCACGCAAGGGCGCTTTGAACGACTGGACCGCATGGCGCAGAACGGACGGATCGGCGCCATCGTCGCCGGGCTGCAGCACATCGCCCAGCGCGAACGGGCCGAGATCGCGGAACGCGTGCCCAAGGTGTTGCGGCGGGTCGGCGGCTACAACATCGATCTCTTCGATTGCCAGAACCCGCGCGCCTACACCGACGACGGCGTCGCCAACCTGGCGCATATCCTGGTCGGTTCCGAAGGAACGCTGGCCTACAGCCGCCAGCTCACCCTGTCGCTGGCGCCGCTGCCGGCGCACAAGGTGCTGGGCGTGGTCAATTTCCCGACCTTCTACCAGGCCATGGACATGACGCAGCATATCGTCAAGCTCGGCCCGACCGCGGTCGAACTGGTCGACCGCACCATGATCGACCTCTCCATGAGCAATCCGGCATTCAAGCCGGTGATTGAAAAAGCCCTGGCAGGCCAGCCGCAAGCGATCTTGCTGGTGGAGTTTGCCGGGGACGATCACGCCGCGTTGCTGAACAAACTGGCCAGCCTGGATCAATTGATGGCCGACTTGGGCTTGCCCGGTTCAGTAGTGCAAATGAGCGGCGCGGCCGACCAGAAAGCATTGTGGGATGTGCGCAAGGCCGGCCTCAACATCATGATGAGCATGAAGGGCGACGGCAAGCCGGTGTCGTTCATCGAAGATTGCGCCGTGCCGCTGGAACACCTGGCCGAATACACCAGCCAGCTGACCGAAGTATTCCATCAATACGGCACCGAAGGCACCTGGTATGCACACGCCAGCGTCGGCACCCTGCACGTGCGGCCGATACTCGACATGCGCCGCGGCGGCGCCAAGGACATGCGCGAGATTGCCGAAGCGGCGTCGGTGCTGGTGCGCAAATACAAAGGTGCGTATTCGGGCGAACATGGCGACGGCCTGTGCCGCGGCGAATGGGTGGCCTGGCAATACGGCCCGAAAATCAATGCGGCCTTCACCGAAATCAAGGAACTGTTCGATCCGGAGAACCGTTTTAACCCGGACAAGATCGTGCGGCCGCCGAAAATGGACGATGCCAGCAATTTCCGCTTTGCGCCGGGTTACAGCGAGTTGCCGCATCGTCCTTTGCTGGACTGGTCGTCCTGGAACGTCAGGCGCAATCCCCTGACCGGCGCAGAAACCGCAGCCGGCAGCGGCGGCGACAAGACCGGCGGCCTGGCCAAACTGGTTGAGATGTGCAACAACAACGGCCATTGCCGCAAATTCGACGCCGGCACCATGTGCCCCAGCTATCGCATCACCAAAGATGAAAAGCACGTCACGCGCGGCCGCGCCAATACCCTGCGCCTGGCGCTTTCGGGCCAGCTCGGGAGCGAGGGCCTGGCCAGCGCCGAGGTCAAGGAAGTGCTTGACCTGTGCGTGTCGTGCAAAGGCTGCAAGCGCGATTGCCCGACTGGCGTCGACATGGCCAAAATCAAAATTGAAGCGCGCGCCGCATGGGCCGATAAGCATGGCCTCAGCCTGCGCGACAAGCTGGTCGGTTTCATGCCGAAATATGCGCCGTACGCCAGCGCCATCGGCGGCCTGATTGCCTGGGCAGACGGCATTCCGGTGCTGTCCGGCTGGTTGAAAAAGCAGCTAGGCCTGGCGCCGCAGCGATCTTTTCCGCGGTTCAAAAGCGCTTTCCTGAACCATGCAAGATCGGCTGCAGGGGGCGGACGCGAAGTATTGCTGTTCGTCGACACTTTCAATAATTACATGGAGCCGGAAAACGCCCGCGCCGCGCAAGCGGTGCTGGAAGCCGCCGGTTACCAGATGCACTTCAACACGGTGGCGGGCCAAAAACCTTTGTGCTGCGGCCGCACCTACCTGTCCGCCGGCCTGGTCGGACAGGCAAAAGCGGAAGCGCGCAGGACGCTGGATGCATTGATGCCTTTTGTTGAACGCGGAATCGCCATCGTCGGGCTGGAGCCCTCCTGCCTGCTGTCTTTGCGCGATGAGTTCCTCAACTACGGTTATGGCGAGGAAGCGCAGAAACTGGCGAAGTCGGCCTATCTTTTTGAAGAGTTCCTGGTCAAAGAAAAAAAGGAAGGCCGTTTCCATCTGGACTTGCAGCCGCTGCCAGGCAACAAAGTTCTGGTGCATGGACATTGCCATCAAAAAGCCTTCGACGCCTTTCGGCCGGTGCAAACGGTATTGCAGTGGATCCCGCAAATCGAGCTGGCCACGGTGGAATCCTCCTGCTGCGGCATGGCCGGCAGTTTCGGCTACGAGGCCGAACACTATGATGCTTCGGTCGCCATGGCTGAGCTGGCACTGTTACCGGCGGTGCGCGAGGCTGGCAAAGACAGTATCGTGGTTGCGGACGGCACCAGCTGCAGGCACCAGATCCGTGATGGGGCGGACATGGCTGCGCTGCATGTGGCGCGCGTGCTTGCCATGTCGTTAACCGGAAATGCGGCCGCAGGCGGTCCCGGCAAATAGCCGGAGCAAAAAAAAGACCCTTTCGGGTCTTTTTGAGGAGTATTCAACTGATATTTCTGAATTTCCCGTGAACTGAGCTGGCGCTTTCGTACCGCATACAGCGATGCGCAACCGTAATAATCCTGGCTGCTCCCCGTCGGCGCCATGCGGGCTTTATTTTCACGCATCACCCACGCCTTGCGGATAACATCCCAGCGCTTGTCGCAGACGGACTTTTTCGTGGCCACGCCGTCGATTTCCTGCAGGACAATGCGCGCCGGAGGCAGCTTATCCAGCGTCACCTCATACCAGACCTGATTGAGAAGATGCAATTGCACGCGATCTGAAACAATGCGGCGAATTTTGCTCTTTTCCTGTTCCAGCGCCAACTTCTGCCTGTTCCTGGCCGTGTAAAAATTTGTATAAAAGCGATTGCGCAGCAGGATTCCGGTCAGCGGATGGACAAACATTTCAGCGCGGGATTCCGCCAGTCCGACATAGTGTCCGGACCAGCTGTTTTGCCGAAGCACGACCCGGCCATCGCTGCCGTCCCCTTCCCAGCGTGTCTTGATCGCCACGAAATTATCCAGATGCTGCAGGATATGCTGTTTGACCGTGCTGCGTGCATCGATAGCAGCGCGGATTTCGCCGTAGACCTTATCCCACGGCCGGTTGATCTGTTTTTCCAGGAAGCGCTTCAATGGCGCCAGGTTTTCGTTGAGACCCTTGCGATCGTTGTAACCTTTCTTCATGCCGAGCAGGCCAGGCCTGTCTTCCCGATTGCGGAAAGAACGGCCATCGCCTTTGTACGCATTGCTGTGGACGCGGCGAGCCCGCTCTACTATCACCTTGAACATATCGTCACGCATCGTCGCCATCATTCATCTTTCGTCCTGAAAGCAACAGATTCAGGGTTTGTTTTTCGCTGCGCCGTGTCCGGCGCGCCGGATTGTGCGCCGCATGTGCTCCTGCTTTCCTTGCCCTGGCCGGGGCAACCAGCGGATTGCGCGGTTTCGGCAACTTGATCGTCATTTTCATATTCATCCTTTCACGCAGATGACCTGGCGCAGCGTGTGCGGCGCCATTTGTCATGCCAGTGCGTCTGCTGCGGGCCGGTCAATGCCTGGCCCGGAAAAGCAAAAACCCCGGCGAGTTTCCTCACCGGGGTTCTTGATTGGAACGACCGGCTCGGGTCGGCAATATCGCCGAAGACCCCGAGCAGTCATGCGCGGGGCTATTTATTTTTTGAATTGTTGATAGCCGTCCGTGGCATAGCCGTTCCTTTCCTGTAAAAAATGCGTTGGTCAAAATCCTGAGTTGCGATTCTGCGCTCGATGAAAACGCAGTGTCAAACGTTTCGTCGCTGCACAGCCGTGTTTTGTTGTTTTTTGCGCGAATCTTCGCGCCGAAGACGATGGCGCGGCTTAGTTCAAGTCGCGCATCCTGCTGTGCTTGGGCAGCCTGGCCGCCAGGTAATCATGCTGGTCCGCCAGCACATTCCTGCCGCTCAGGAGGTAGTGTTCGGCGCGGCATGGCACATAGGGCACATACAGCAGCGGGCGGAAGCTTTCCAGATGCTTGTTGCCCTTTTCCTGGTTGCAGTCCTTGCATGCGGTGACGCAGTTCATCCAGGTGTCCTTGCCGCCATGGGAACGCGCATGTATGTGATCGCGCGACAGTTCGTTGTGCGGGAAGCGGCCGCCGCAGTAGGCGCAAGTGTAGCGGTCGCGCCGGAACAGCAAGTCGTTGTGATGGCCCAGCGGCAGTTCCAGGTGCAGCATGCGCGCCATGATGGCGCTGCCGGCGATGGCGATGATGGGCTTGACGGAGATGCGCGACTGCACGCCGGCGCGGGAATAACCACCGCGGAAAACGATGTCGCCATCTCCCAATTCCCAAGCCACCTTCCCGCTCGCATAATAGAGCACAGCATCTTGCGGCGAGATCCAGTCGAACGGATTGCCTGCGATATCGAGAGTCAGAATATGGGAGATCATTTTCTTCACCTTTGCTGCTGATTATAACCAGCATCTTCAGGTTACGGAAACCCCTTCGCGCCGCCAAGCCGAACCAGGAAATCCTGGCGACTTGCATGCATCATCGGTCACGCTTCTGTCATTTACTTGAGCGTCCGCAAACCCGGTATTACGCGCTGCGCGATGCGAATCGTTGCATCGAGCAGGCACATAACAGACAATACCAGAGCTAATCACAACAAGCGAGCTAACACTATGATTATGTGGGGAATTTTGTGCGGAGCCGTGCTGGGTTGGTTATGGCCGAGCTCGGGATACGGTGACTTCAGCATCTTTTTGGGCGGCGGACTCGGTTTGCTGGCTGGATTGGGATTGCAGCATGCGATCCGTACCGAGATTCGCGCGGCCAATGAAAAATTGCGGCTGGAAATGTTGAAGCAGCGAACCGAGCCAAGCAGCCAGGCAACCGTTCCCGCTGCAAAGCCGGTCAGCAAGCCGGCGCCGACAAGCGATCCCGGCGCTGTTTCGGTTGCCGCAGCGCCGGCCGCAATCGCCGTCCAGCCCGCTGTTTCGAACATTCCCCCCAACCCGCAGCCGGCAACGCCGCCTGCACCTGCCCGCATCCTTCCACCGGCTGCACCGAACGCCGTGGAGCTGGCTTTCGCCGCGGCCAGGAACTGGCTCCTTGGCGGCAATACGATTGTGCGTATCGGCCTGGTGATCCTGTTCATCGGCCTGTCTTTCCTGTCCAGTTATGCGGCGGCTGCCGGCCTGTTTCCGGTGGAGTTGCGGCTGGCGGCGGTTGCTGTCGCCGGGATCGTGCTGCTGGCTGTCGGTTTCGCCAAGCGCCAGGCCAAGCCGGCTTTTGCGCTGGCCTTGCAGGGCGGCGGCGTGGCGGTGATCTACCTCACCGTGTTTGCCGCTTTCCGCCGCTTTGACTTGATTTCGCCGCTGCCTGCTTTCGGTCTGATGATCGTGGTGTGCGCCCTTAGCTGTGCGCTGGCGCTGCTGCAGAACTCGCGGGCGCTGGCGGTGGCGGCTTTTGCGGGCGGTTTTGCGGTGCCGCTGCTGCTCTCTACCGGAGGCGGCAGCAGTGTCGCCCTGTTCAGTTATTACACGGTGCTGAACCTGGCGATCCTGTTCATCGCCTATAAGCGTTCCTGGCGCGTGCTGAACATGGTGGGTTTTGTCGCCACCTTTGGCGTGGCTACGCTGTGGGGCGTGCTCAAGTACCAGCCGGCGCAATACATGAGTTCGCAGCTGTTCCTGATTGTATTCGTGCTGATTTATGTGGCGGCGGCGATCCTGTATGCGCGCAATACGCCGACCCGGCTTGGCAATACTGTCGACAGCACGCTGATGTTCGGCACGGCGTTGGTCGGTTTTGGCTTGCAGGCCGGCCTGGTCGACCAGTTCAAGTTCGGCAGCGCTTTTTCGGCATTGGGATTTGCCGCGCTGTATCTGGTGCTGGCGGCGCTATTGCTGCGCCGCGGGCGAGATAGTTATCGCCTGATGATTGAATCGATGATCGCCATCGGCCTCGGTTTTGTGACGCTGGCCGTGCCGCTTGCCCTCGACATGCGCTGGACCTCGGCGGTATGGGCGCTCGAAGGAGCCGGCGCGTTCTGGGTCGGCATGCGGCAGGCGCGCTGGATGCCGCGCGGGTTCGGGCTGCTGCTGCAAGTGGTGGCTGCCGGCGCTTTCCTGGCGGGGATCGATGACAATGTGTCGGCCTGGCCGCTGGCCAATCCGATGTTCATGGGCGCCATGTTTATCGCCTTGCCGGCATTTGCCATCGCCTGGTGGCTGCGTGGCGTGCTGCCGCATAGCGATTCGCGCTGGGCCAGGGAATTTGCCAAGGCCGAAGCGGTGCTGTCTCAGCCGGTGTACCTGTTCGGGTTCCTGTTCTGGTGCCTGGCGTGGATCCTGGAAATCTGCCGCGAACTGCCCGCCAGCGAAACCGGCATGGCAAGCGTGCCCGTATTCGGCGCCGGCACCCAGCAGTTGCTGGTAGTGCTGGCGCTGGTGGCGAGCGCATGGCTGTCGCTGCTGCTGGCGCGCCGTAGCAATTGGACGGTGGCCACCTGGCCCAGCCGGCTGACGCTGTTGCCGCTGGCGCTGGGGTTTATCGCGCAAGAGCTGTCGGGGGAGCGCGTCCTGTACACGCCGGCCTGGGCCATCTGGCTGCTGGCCCTTGGCTTGCATTACTGGATGCTCTACAAGAACGACACGCAAACCCAGAGCCATATCGCTGCCCTCAAACTGAATCGTGCCGTTCACGTCGGCAGCGTGTGGCTGCTTACGCTGTTGCTGGCCGACTGCCTGTGGTTCGGCATCAAGCGCGGCGATTTGTTGCACAGTTCGTGGGCCAGCGTGGTGCTGCTGGTCAGCGCGATCGCGGTGCTGCTGGGTTTGTCAGTGTGGGCCGGCCGGGCCAACCGTGTTTCGCTGCTGCCGGCATTCAAGTGGCCGCTTAATGCGCATGCTGTCGCTTACTACTGGTATGCGGCGCTGCCGCTGACGGTGCTGGTGTTTTTCGGCGCGCTTCTGATAGCGCTGCTGTCGTCGGGACATACGGCGCCGCTGCCCTATCTTCCCCTGCTCAATCCTACCGACCTGGCGCTGGCCCTGGCGCTCGGCGCGCTGGTATTCTGGCGCCGCGCAATCGTCGCCGCCCAGCCCTTGCCTGCCGGCGCTGCCTGGGTGCCACGCAAACAGACGCTGCTGGCGCTGGCCGTGCTGACGTTTGTCTTGCTCAATACCGTCTGGCTGCGTACCGTACATCACTTCTTCGGCGTGCGATGGGATAGTGCGGCGCTGTTCGACAGTTTTGTGGTGCAGACCGGCTACGCCATCTTGTGGACGCTGCTGGCGCTGGCCCTGATGCTGCTGGCGCACCGCCGCGTGCAGCGTGGATTGTGGCTGACCGGCGCCGCCTTGCTAGGCCTGGTGGTGGTCAAGCTGCTGCTGGTCGATTTGTCGAACGCGGGCGGCGCGGAACGCATCGTCACCTTTATCGCGGTGGGCGCGCTGATGCTGGTGGTCGGTTATTTTGCACCGTTGCCGCCGAAGACTGCGGCGGACGCCGCAACTGTGAAGGAAGCGTAGAGATGAGATATTTTCCGATGCGTGCTGTTATCTGCGCAGCCGCCATGGCGGTAACCGGCGCTGCCTGGCCGGCGTCCGACCCGAACAGCGCGCAGTCGTATGCACTGCACCTGCCGCTTGCCTTTGCCGCGGATGCGCCGCTGCAGCGCCTGATCCTGCCCGCGCAAGTGCTGGTGAACCTGCAAACCGGCGGCTTGGGCGATGTGCGGATCTTCAACGCCAAGGGCCAGCCCCTGGCCATGGCGTTGTCCGACAGCGCTAGCCTGCGGCAAACCGAAAAACGCAAGATCGAGCTGAGATCGTCGCCCATCATGGGCAGCGCCGATCTCAGCGACCTATCCGCTTCTTCGCTACGGATCGAAGAACAGCAGGGCAAGCGCATCGTGCAGATCGAGAGCAATCCGGCAGGCGCCGGCGCGCCGGCTAAAAAAGTGCTGGGGGCGCTGCTCGACACGCGCGCCGTCGACGATCCGGTGGTCGGCCTGGCGGTGGACGTCGATTTGCCCGATGCGCAGCCGATCACCTTTGATGTGCAGGCCAGCAAAGACTTGAAATACTGGCGTTCGCTGGCGCAAACCGTCTTCTATCGCGCCGAAGCCGGGAGCAGCGGCCTGGGCGCCGATCATATCGAGTTGCCCGCCGCCGATCTCAAGGATCAATATCTGCGCATCACCTGGACCGACGCCGCGGGGCGGACCGCGCCGGTGGTCATGCGCAGCGCCACATTGACCACTGCCCGTGGCGTCAGCAGCAGCGCGCGGGTCACGGCTGCACTGGCGCAGCCGGTGCTGGACAACCCCTATGCGCTGCGGTTTTCGCTGCCCTTCGCGACACCGGTGGCGGCGCTGAAAATCAAGCCGGCGGGCGACAATGTACTGCTGCCGGTGCGGGTGCTAGGCCGCCAGGATGCCGGCCAGCCATGGACCATGATGACCACGAGCGTGATCTACAAATTGCAGACAGGGGGCAAGCTGCAAACCAGCGCAGCGATCGAGTTGCCGCCGACCGCCTATCGCGAAATCAAGATCGAAGCCGACAAGAAAACCCAGGGTTTCTCCGCGCCGCCGGAAATCAGCCTGGAATTCGAACCGGTGCAGATCGTGGCGCTGGTCAACGGCCCCGCGCCGTTTACCCTGGCGGCAGGTCTTGCCAACGCTACGAGTCCTTATCTGCCGATGCAAAGCCTGATGCCGGATTACCGTCCGGCGCAAGAGAACAGCTTGCCGCTGGCGCAGGCAGACGGCGCAACAGCGCTGGTGCCGGCATCCGCCGGCCGCGACGGCATGCCGACGCGCAATATCATCCTGTGGGCAGTATTGCTGCTGGCGGCTGTGGCGCTGGGTGTCATGGCCTGGGTGCTGCTCAAGCAAAATGCCAGTCGGCCCCAACAGTGAACAAGCAGGTTTGTTGTTTTTGGGAAACGAATCACCAAAATTTATTGGTATTCTAGAAAGTAATTTATTGTATTATTGGACTGTTATTGGTGATTTTAGTAACTTTTTTCATCAATTAACTTTCCATTACTTTCGTTATTGACCAAAACAACAATTTCACAGAGGGGATTCAGATGAACTTGAAATTTAAGCTGTTGGCGTTAGCTGCGACCACGGCGTTGGCCGGTTGCGGATCGGCAGGCGGTGGCGGCGTCGCCGGCCTGAATATGGACGGCATGATGGCGGCAGGCAGCACTGCACTCAAGGCAGCCAACCTAAGCGATGCCGATGTCAAGACCATGTCGGATGAAGCGTGCGCCGCCAGCGACAAGCAAAACAAGATTGCCGCGCCGAAAAGCAAATACGACGTGCGCCTGACCAAGGTAGTACAAGGCTTTAGCCCCAGCCTCAACGGCGCACAGACCAACTACCGTGTTTACATGACCAAGGACGTCAACGCCTGGGCCATGTCGAACGGCTGCATCCGGGTGTATAGCGGCTTGATGGACATGATGAACGACAGCGAGTTGCGCGGCGTGATCGGGCACGAAATGGGGCACGTCGCATTAGGCCACACCAAAAAAGCCATGCAGACCGCGTATGCGGTGACGGCTGCGCGTACTGCCGCGGGCGCAACGGGCAATGCCGTGGTAACCAACCTGTCGTCGTCGCAGCTGGGCGAGCTGACCGAAAAAATCATCAACGCCCAATTCTCCCAGGTGCAGGAAAGCGCTGCCGACGACTATTCGTTTGACCAGCTGACCAAGATGAACATGGACCGCAAAGGGCTGGTGACAGCATTTCAGAAGCTGGCGAAACTGGACGGCGGCGCCGGCGCCAGCATGCTCAGCTCGCATCCGTCGTCGACCGATCGTGCCCAGCATATCCAGCAGCGGATCGATCAGAACAAGTGATCTGACACACATATCGCGCTCTGCCTGTGCCCGCCTGGTCAGTTGAGGTGGGGATAGGTAAAGCCGATGAAGTGAACCGCATTGACCGCGAAATGGACGATGATCGCGGCCTCGATGCGTTGCGTGACGTAATAAGCATAGGCATAAGCCAGGCCGGCGACCGTGGCCAGCAGCACATAAGTGCCGCCGCCGGCGATGTGCGCCGCGCCGAACAAGAGAGCCGAGCAGGCCACCGCCAGCAGCGGGCCGTAGCGAAAGCGCGCCAACGACAAGGCCAGGCGGTCTTGCAGCAAGCCGCGGAAAAAAGCTTCTTCCGCAACTACCGTAAAGAACAGGTTGGTGGACAAGAACAGCGCAGTAGCCTGGCTGATCTTGAAATCCGGCTTGACATAGCCGATGGCGGTCGCCAGGCTGAGTACGGCAACCGCTGCGATCAGCGCAATCGGCCAGGTCTGCCGCAACAGCTTGCGCCAGTCGGCCGCGGACTCGGCGCGGGCGCACAGGAACGCTAGCAGGACCAGGCCGGCGGCGCCTTTGTCGAAGTTTGCATATTGCGTGAAGGGTGCGGAGTCGGCGGACAGGCGCAGCTGCAAAAGCAGTATCGGATTGTTGAATCCCGGCAACTTATGCAAGGCCAGCGCCAAAGCCAGGATGGCGGCGGCGACGCCGAACAGCAAGCGCAGATTGCGCCGGGCCGTGGCGGCCAGGTAAGCGGCCAGGCAGAACAGCGCCAGTTCCAGCACCGCCAGGAGACTCAGGACAGCGCCCGCCAGGCCGCTGACAAGCGCGCAGGCGGCGATCGCCATCCACGGCAGCAGGACGATGCGATCAGTCAGTCGGAGGGGTTTCAGCCAGACCGCGGCAATCGCGGCGGCGAGTAAAACAAAGGTAATCAGCATCGGTCCTGGCGCTCCACCATGGCGAGTCCAGGAGCGATAACGCGCAGGACCGCGCCTAGCGGTTTACCTTGCATGCAGCGTCGGTATCCCAGCGTCCGGAACAAATGCGCCAACGGCACAATTCGCCTTCGATCATGCCCAGCTGCTTGCAGCGTTGCAGCAAGCCGCCAGTGCTGTCGCCGGCCTTGCGCTCGACGATGTCGGGTCCGTCAGAGGCATTTTGCGCAAGCGCCGGTTCTGCTGCTTTTTTCTTCGCCTGTTGTTTCGATTTGGCGGTTTCCTTGGCCTTGGGCGGCTGTTGTTCGGTCACGCTGTCGCCATGGGAAACCAGTGCGCTCAGGATGTTGACGTCGCTGTCGGCAGGCTGGACGCCGGCTTTCGGCGGCTTCGGAGCAACGGCTTTTTTCTCTTGCACATTGCGGTTCACCAGCGGTGCATTCACGCTCTTGGGAGCCGGCTTGGGTTTGGATGCCTTCGGTTCTTCCAGCGCTTTCTTCAACGCGGTCGAAGTGACCGGCACCCCAGCTTCCAGGGTTTCCGTCAGCTTGGCGCGGGGATCGGCCGATGCTTCATCGGCATGAGCGGCTGGATCGTTTTCGATCACTGCTGCTTGCGATTCTGTTTTTTCGGCAGGCGCGGGATCGTTTGCGGCAAGCGCCGGAGTGCTTGGCGGCAATTCCTTGGGTGCCGGCGCGCTGGCTGCGATGGCCGTTTCGGGCTGGACGCTGCGCTGGTTCCAGGCAAAATAGCCACCCGCGCCGATCGCCGCCAGCAAGACGACGACGAGCGCCGCGCGCAAGGCGCCGGATTTTTTTTGCACGCCGGCCTTAAAAGGCGATTCCTTGCCTTCCAGAGCGTTCAGGATGCTGCCGCTGCTATTTTCTGTCGCCGTCGAGCCCGATAACAAATTCGGTTTTACGGAGCCGCGCGCAGTTTCTTCAGATGGTTGCAAGACACAAATCTCCAAATGTCAGTTATTGGACAGTTATTGAGCACGGACCGACGTGACGCCAAGTTTGATAAGGTATACTCTCTGACAACTAAATATGTCAACTGGCAATATATTACCAAAAAATTATAATTTTTCTTTGGTAATATTCACGAGAAGGTTTTTGTGTTCGTCTTAGCCATCGCCCTTTACTTTCTGCTTGCATGTGGTGTCGCCGGACTGCTGCTGTTTCCGGCTGCCCGCGAGATTGTTTATTCGGCATTGATCAAGCGGCGGCAGCAGATGGGGGCGCAGGTCCAGAACTGGCGAGACCGCCGGTCCCAGACCACCAGATCCCTGTCGCAAAACCTGCAGGCATCGAGGCTCTCAAGCTGGCAGTTCATCAAGCAGCATCAGTGGATTCTACTCGCCGGAATGGCGGTTGTGCTGATACCGCCCTTGATTGCTTGGCTGTTGAGCGGTAAAACCATGCTTGGGAGTTACGATGATTCCGGGCAAGTAGTGAACCAGCAGATTGCCGCGTTGCTGGAAGGAGAGCAGCTGGTACCGCCGCCGCCGTTGCCGCCTGAGGTGTTTACTACGCAGGAAGTGGCGCAAGTGCGGCCGATGCTGGATACCGCCAGCCGTAACTGGCAAGCGCTGGATGCCGATTTCACCCAGCGCTTGCTGATGACTTTCAAGATCATGAAGGAGAAGTACGGTTACGACATGGTCATTATTGAAGGTTATCGTAGTCCGGAACGGCAGAATGCGCTGGCGCAAATGGGCGGCAGCGTGACCAACGCCAAGGCGTTCCAGAGCTACCACCAGTACGGCCTGGCAGCCGACTCTGCGTTCATGCGCAGCGGCAAGCTGGTGATTACGGAGAAAGATCCGTGGGCCATGCGCGGTTATCAGTTATACGGCGAAGTGGCGGAATCGGTGGGACTGACCTGGGGCGGCCGCTGGAAAATGATGGACCTCGGCCACGTGGAATTCCGCAAGCCGGGCGTAATGAAAAGATAAGTGAAAAGATAAGAAAAAACGTAAAACCGTTGTATCTGCGCAAAAGAATCGACAAAAAGAGGGATGGCATGGCGAGGCGATTGATAGTATCGGGCAATAAAATTTCACGTGACGGCATAGCCGTCCAGCGGGCGACACCCGTTTCTTGCAATGCAATCCAGGTCCTTTGCCCAGGTTGATACCGTCATGCAGCACAGTTTGCCCAGCGGCCAACACAGCCATTACATTGTTGTGAATAAGCAACAATCTCTGGCCGTCGGCGCGCGCCGTTCGCATCCCTTCCAAAAGAATCAATCATTTAATTACTGATACCTATGCAAAGAATTTGGCAATTCCTGACGAATACACGAACCCTGGCGGTGGTCGGTTTTGTGGCGCTGGCCTGCTTTCTCTTTCTCGCCGCGGACGCTTTGCAGATCGACGGCATCTGGGTGGTGGTTTTCCTGGTGGCGATCCTGCTGGTATGGGGCCTGGTGGTGCTGTACCGCAAACAGCGCACCAAGACGGCGTCGAAAGATTTCAGCTCGATGCTGGAAGGCCAGGCCGAAAAGGGCAGCGATAAACCTAGTGTTGTCGGCCGCGACGAAACCGAAACCATCCGCAAGCGGATGCTGGAAGCGATTTCCACCATCAAGAATTCCAAGCTCGGCGAAAAATCCGGTGCTACAGCTTTATATGAGCTGCCGTGGTACATGATCATCGGCAATCCGGCCGCCGGCAAAAGTACAGCAGTCGCCAATTCCGGCCTGCAGTTCCCGCTGGCCGACAAGAACAGTAATATCGTGCAGGGCGTAGGCGGCACCCGCAACTGCGACTGGTTCTTCACGACCGACGGCATCCTGCTCGATACCGCGGGACGCTATTCGGTGCATGAAGAGGACCGCGCAGAGTGGTTCAGTTTCCTCGGCCTGCTGAAAAAGCATCGCAGCCGGGCGCCGATCAACGGCATCATCATCGCCGTCAGCGTGGCGGAACTGGCCGGCAACCGGCCCGAGTTCGGCATCAACCTGGCCAAGAACCTGCGCCAGCGGGTGCAGGAACTGACTGAAAAGCTGGAAGTGTTTGCACCGGTCTACGTCATGTTTACCAAGGCCGACCTGATCACCGGCTTCACCGAATTCTTTGTCGACATGGACCGCGGCGAAAAAGACCGGGTCTGGGGCGCCACCTTGCCCTACAGCCGCAAGACCAGCAGCCAGGATGTGCTGGCGTATTTCGACGAACGCTTCGACGAGTTGTTCGAAGGCCTGAAAGAAATCAGCCTGGCCAACATGGCGCTGAGCCGGGGCGACCGTCTGCCGCCCGGCGTGCTGACTTTCCCGCTCGAATTCGCCGCGGTAAAGAGCTCCTTGCGTGCCTTCATCGCCACCCTGTTCGAAGAAAACCCGTTCCAGTTCAAGCCGGTATTCCGCGGTTTCTATTTCACCAGCGCCTTGCAGGAAGGCAGCGGCCTCAGCACGTCGTCGGAACGGATCGCCGAGCGCTTCGATCTCAAGCTGCAACCGCTGGAGCGTCCGGAAATCCATTCCAAGCACGGCTTCTTCCTGCTCAACCTGTTCCGCAAGGTCATCTTTGCCGACAAGGACCTGGTCTCGCAATACGCCAGCCGCCACAAGACCCGCTTGCGCTACACCATGTTTTTCGCCGCCACTGCCTTCGTCGGGCTGGCCCTGGCGGGCTGGAGCTGGTCCTATATCGGCAACCGCCAGCTGACCGCCAACGTCCAGGCAGACCTGGACAAGGCCATCAAGCTGCAGGAAAAACGGCTGGACCTGCAATCGCGTTTCGAAGCAATGGAGATCCTGCAAGACCGTATCGAGCAATTGCAAAAATACGACAACCACCGGCCCCTGTCGGTCGGTTTCGGCCTGTACCAGGGCGAACTGCTGGAGCAGAAGCTGCGGGAAGAATATTTCGCCGGCGTCAAGGACATCATGCTCAAGCCGGTGACCGCGAATATCGAATCCTTCCTGTCTGAAATGAATGCCCATGCCGGTTCGCTGGAGCCGATGTCGCGTCCGGTGCAGCTGGTGGCCGGCGCGGCGCAGCCGGCGGCTGGCGCTGCGGCTGCAGCAAGCACGGCGGCAGCGCAGGCAGCCAATGCCGGCAGCACCCAGCAATACAAGGATTCTTCGCCGACCAATGTGGAAGACGGCTACAACGCCCTGAAGACCTACCTGATGCTGAGCGACCGCTCGCGCGCCGAGTCTAGCCATCTGAACGACCAGCTGACCCGCTTCTGGCGCGGCTGGCTGGAAAGCAACCGCGGCAACATGACGCGCGAACAGATGATTCGCAGCGCCGAACGCCTGATGAGTTTTTACCTGTCGCAAGTCAGCGATCCGTCCTGGCCTACGATTGAAAGCAAGCTGACCCTGGTCGACCAGTCGCGCGACAACCTGCGCCGCGTGGTGCGCGGCATGGCAGCGCGCGACCGGGTGTATGCGGATATCAAGGCGCGCGCCTCGACCCGCTTCCCGTCGATCACGGTGGCCAGCATCGTCGGCGACCAGGACAAGGAACTGATTGTCGGCAGCTACGCGATTCCGGGCACCTTCACCCGCGACGCCTGGGAGAAATTCGTCCAGGGCGCGTTCAAGGAAGCCGCCAACAAGGAACTGCAAAGCGCCGACTGGGTGCTCAAGACCGCCTCCAGCGACGACCTGACACTGGAGGGCAGCCCGGAGCAGATCCAGAAAGCCCTGGTTACCCAATACAAGACTGAGTACGCCAAGGAATGGCAGAAGTTCATGCAGGGCGCCAATATCGCCGACCTCGGCGGCTTCGACAACGCGGTCAAGGCGATGAACCGTTTCGGCGATCCTTCCACTTCGCCGATCAACAAGTTCGTCACCGCGGTTTACCAGCAGACCTCATGGGACAATCCGTCGCTGCTGAACACCGGCCTGGGGCGCGCGCAAAGCGGCTTCATCGCCTGGTTCAAGCAAACCATCCTGCGCCAGGCGCCGTCCGGGGTGAACGTCAACGTCAACCTGAATACCAGTACCGACCCTACAGCCGCGCCGATGGGCCCGGTCGGCAAGGAGTTCGCGGGCGTCGCACGCATGGTGACGGCCAAGGACAAGGACGCCACGCTGATGCGCGGCTACATGGAAAGCTTGTCGAAACTGCGCACCCGCTTCAACCAGATCAAGAACCAGGGCGATACCGGCCCCGGCGCCAACCAGCTGATGCAGCAGACCTTGAACGGCAGCGGTTCGGAACTGGCCGACGCTCTCAAGTATGTGGATGAGCAGATGCTGGTCGGCATGAGCGATTCGCAGAAACAGGCGATCCGTCCGATCCTGGTGCGGCCGCTGATCCAGGCTTTCGCCGTCACCATCAAGCCGACCGAGGCGGAGATGAACCGCACCTGGCTGGCGCAGGTGTATTCGCCGTTCGAGAAAACCCTGGCGGAAAAATATCCGTTTGCCGCCAATTCGAAAATCGAAGCGACCAGCGCCGAAATCGGCCAGACTTTCGGTCCGGACGGTAGCATTGCCAAGTTCGTCAATTCTTCCATGGGTCCGCTGGTGGTGCGCCGCGGCGACACTCTGGCCGCCAAGACCTGGGCTGACATGGGCATCACGCTGTCGCCAACCATGGTGTCGAGTTTCGCACGCTGGGTAGCGCCGCTGGGCGCCAGCAGCGCGGCAGCCGGCGGCAGCGCCGGCGGAGCGGATGCGCAAACCGTATTCCAGATACAGGCGCTGCCGGCCGGCGGCACCACTGAATACACGATCGAGATCGATGGCCAGCAACTGCGTTACCGCAACACCCAGGCGCAATGGACCAACTTCGTGTGGCCTAACCCGCAAGGCGTGGCCGGCGCCCGCATCACGGCCGTCACCTTCGACGGCCGGACGGTTGAAATCGCCAACCAGCCTGGCCGTTTCGGCCTGGAGCGCCTGATCAACACGGCGGTGCGCAAGCGCAAGGACGGTAATTTCGAACTGAGCTGGACCAACGAAAACATCACGGTGCCGATCAACCTGAAGATCATCAGCAGCCCGCAGGTCAGCGCCAAGTCGCCTGACGGCGGCGCCCAGCAAGGCCAGGGTTTCCGCGGCATGAGACTGCCGGAAACCATCGTCGGCACAGCGGCCAGCCCGGTCAGCAACCCTGCTGCGCCAGCGGCCGGAGCAGCACCGGCCCCGGCTGTCAGCGCGGCGGGTACAGCGCCGGCCGGAGCAACGGCTGCCGCAGCACCGGCTGCCGCAGCAACTGCAGGAGGGGCCGTACAATGAGCGTAGGAGAAAAATTGGCTAATATCGGTTATTTCGGCAAGATCCCCAGCCGCGGCGATTTCATCAAGGCCACCGACAACATGCCGTTGGTGTCCATCCTCGACGAATGGCTGGCGCAAGCGATGGACTTGCTGTCGGCCGAACCGCGCTGGAAAATCGCTTACGATGCCGTCAGTCCGCTGCATTTCGCCTTCATCGGCCCGCGCAGCAAACGCGCCATCGCCGGCCACCTGATCGCCAGCAACGACCAGGCTAACCGCCGTTTTCCTTTCCTCGCGGTCAGCACCATGGAAATCGACGAGCCGCAGGAATTCACCGCAAAGAGCCCGATGGCGTTCTCGCGCCTGTGGAACCGGCTGGAAAGCCAGGCTTCCGAAGTGGTGGCCGCCACCGATCCGGCGATCTCGCTGCAGAACCTGACCGCCACCGGCATTCCTTTGCAGCTGGGCAGCGGCGCTTATCACGCGGCTTTCACCGATTTCATGGAAATTCAGACCGTAGGCGGCCTGGAGAACATGCTGCACAGCGCCGGCTTCAAGGGGTCCTTGCGGCACCTGGTCCTGGCGCTGGGCATTTTGCTGCAGCCGGTGATGGCGAGTTCGTCGTCGCGTCTGGAAAAGAGTCTGGTGATGCCTTTGCCGGACGACCCCATGTACCGCAACCTGGTGGCTTCCTACTGGCTGCACCTGATCACGCCTTTCCTGTTGCGCGGCAATTTCGAACTGGCCACCTTCGTGACCAAGATCAACGACCGGCCATCCATGGTGATCGGCTTCAGCGGCGCTTCGCCGCGCACCCTGCAAGCCATCATGGATCCGCAGGTCGCGCTGGAGCACCATATTTCTTTCGAGGACGCCAGCTGGGTCGAAGAACAGGTCAAGTCGGATTACAGCATCACGAAGATCGCCAGCTACCTGGCGCAACCCACCCTATCTTTAAAATCGGCTCATGATTCGTTTCGTGACGCATTTATTGGAGCCTGACGCATGCGTTATCTGAGCATTGCCCTGACATCGTTATTGGTGTCGAACCTGGCGCTGGCACAAAATGTCGCGCCGCCCGTGGCTACCCCGAAACCGGGCCAGATCCTGGTCAGCGGCACGGTGCCGGACGAGGCCAGCAAGCAGAGCGCGCTGAGCAAGCTGCAGGAACTGTATGGCGCCGACCGCGTAGTCGACCAGATCTCGGTCGGTTCGGTGGTGTCGCCGGCCAACTGGAACGGTTATGTGCAGAAGCTGATCAGTCCGAGCCTGAAGCAGGTCAGCCGCGGCCAGCTGAAGATCGACGGCAATACCGTCACCATCAACGGCGAGGTCAGCAATGAAGCGCAGCGCCAGCAGATCGCCAGCGAAATCGCCGGCAACCTGAATCCGACTTACACCGTCAAGAACGGCTTGCGGGTTTCTGCCTCGGAGCAGAACGTCCTGGACCAGACCTTGGCCAACCGCACCATCGAATTCGAAAGCGGGCAAGCCACGCTGACGCCGTCGGGCATGCGCATCCTTGACGAAATGTCGGCTGCGCTGCTGAAGGTGAAAGACAAGAAAGTGGAAATCATCGGCCATACCGACAACCAGGGCTTGCGGGCGCGTAACGTCTCGCTGAGCAAGGCGCGCGCTGATGCGGTGAAGGATTACCTGGCGCAGAAGGGCATCAATCCGGACAGCGTCGTGACTTCAGGCCAGGGCCCGGACCGGCCGATCATGACCAACGATACCGCCGACGGCCGCTCGCGCAACCGTCGTATCGAGTTCCGGGTCTCGCAGTAAACAGCTTCTAGTTTTCGTCGTTCTGCTGGTTGCCGTGCAGTCCGAGCAGTTCTTCCACGTGCGCCAGCGAGCCGGGATCCTTGATGACCGTGCGCAGCCAGTGATGCAGCGGCAGGTCGCCCCAGCTGGCGGCCTTGTCCGCCAGGTAGGCGACCGGGCTGTGGGGCTCGGTGCGGCGGAAAAAATCGGCCACATGGCGCAGTTGCGCCAGGGCCTGGGCGCGGTTCTGTATCGGACCGTTCAGCGTGGCCTGTGCTTGCTCCACCTTGCTTACCTCCTGCTGCACCGTGGGTGCGGTTTGTGTTTCGTTGCTGGCTTTCGGCGCGCTGCCTGTATTGACCCCGGCTTCCTGGGCGAAGCGGGTAATGACCGCAATCACATTTTCCAGGGTGTCCTTGGCTGCTGAAAAAGCCGGGCCATCGTCACCCACGCGGAAATCGATCGACTTTTCCAGCTGCAGCAGCGCTTGCTGGCACAAGCTGGCATCGGCCAATAATTTTTCATAAAACTTCGGCGACGATTTGCGTTTTGCCGCTTCGATGTCGGCCAGCTTGACGCCTTCGCTGTTGACGCTCTCGCCGTTGGCCCTGTCGCGTTCTTCACTGGCTGCTCGGATGCGCGCCGATTCGAAATCGACGGTGGAAAAAGCGGTGCCGCGGCCTTCCGTGATCGGGATTTCGCGGATCAGGTGCACCGAGCGCGACAACAGCCAGCTCAGATTGCCGACCCGCAATTCCTGGTCGTCGTCATCCGGCACCGGATGCAAGCTTTCCCAATACCTGTCGCTCAAGCCGGCCAGCAGCAGGTAACCGTCGGCCAGGCCGCCGAAATGGCGCACCTTGGCGTTGGCTTCCGCCAGCCAGACCGCCAGCCGCAGATCCTTGCTCTGGGTTTCGATCAGCCGCGCGCAATTGTCGACGACGAAACCCCAGTCCGCCTCCTTGAGCTCGGTGACCCATTCGCCTTGATCGAGCGACGGATCGTCAAAGCGCCGGGCGTTGGCAATCGCATCCAGGTCGCTTGAGAAAGACAGGTCGGCGCCGCACGGTGCGGCGTCGCTGACAGGATTGAGTAATTGATCGACAGAAAACATAAATGACAAATCCAAATAAAAGTGATTCAAGCCGGCAAGCGGCGACGCTCTTGCGAGATATTCATCAGAATTTCCTTGGCACAATCATACCCTAGCGTTTCAAAAAAGGAATCTAAGTTGCGCCCGTAATGTGGCGCAAACCCGGCATCGGCGATGCTGGACGGATATGTCGAAATGTCAAAGGAGATGTTTCCGTAGTAACATGTGTCCTGAGTGCATCCCCAAAAAAGCGTCGATATCCGGTATTTTCGCCAGTTGATGTCTGGCGCGGCGATTGTTATATTTGCAATGACTGCGTTGTGCCTGTCTGTGTCTGCCCAGGTCTTAATATTTTCAGGAAAGTGAGTAAAGCTATGAAGCTTTGGAAAACCAAGTTGGTTTGCAGTGTCGCTTTAACATGTTTGATGGTTCCATTCGCTGCGTCGGCTGCTCCCGCCGCCGCGCCAGTTGCTGCAGATGCGGCACAGAAAAGCGCGGCCGACCAGGAAATCCAGGTGCTCAAGGACGTGGCGCAAGCCCGTCCGACCGAAAAAACGCCATGGGTGCGCATGACGCAGATCAAATACGACGCCGGCAGCTACGGCGATGCGGTGGCCTATGCATTGCAGGTATTGCAACGCGATCCGGCCGACAAGTACGCCAAAGGCGTGGTGGCGTTGGGCAGCCTCAAGCTGTCGATCAAGGCCCTGAACGACTTGAGCGCGCAAAGCGACTTGAACGGCGGCGTGCTCAGCGATGCCCAGAACCAGACAAAGCTGCTGCGCGAGAGCCTGGGCGAAACCGTGGTCGATCCGGCCGCGGTGGCCGACACCAAGCCTAAGGTGAGCCGTCCGCTGAAGAAAAAGGCGACGCGCGCTGCCAAGACCGCTACGCCGGATGCCAGCAGCGAGGGCAAGCCTTTCGGAGCGTTGCAATAAACCGGCAAGTGTTAAATATTGCTTTTAAAGTAATTTAAGTACTACCGCGGTCCGGCTCAGCACGCCGGCCGCCACCTCGCCGCCGCTGTCACTCGCTGGTAACGCCAGCGCTGTAAATTATTGAGACATGGCGTTGCGACGGCCTCAAATACCGATATAATTTCAGATCGGCAATACTTCTGCCGCATATTCGTTCCATCTGTTGTCACGGGCAAAGTCGACGTCCTCACCCAGGACCGTGGCTTAAATAGCTGCTCTATGCAAAGCCATTCCTTTTGCAAAACGGAGAATGCCAATGTATCCAAACCCTTCTGCAATGCTGGCCCGGGTAGGCCGCTTCAACCAGGACCGGCGCCTGGTCCGGATCAAGACCCCGTTGGATGCCGACCTGCTGCTGGTGCATCGGATGTACGGCAGCGAAGCATTGTCCAAGCCGTTCCAGCTGACGCTGGAATTGCTGTCGCCGTACGACCAGCTTGAACTCAAGCAGCTGGTCGGACAGCCGGTGCTGCTGACCATGCAGACCGCCGGCGACGAGCGCCATTTCCATGGTTTCGTGCAGGAATTCAGCCGCACCGGCAGCGACGGCGGCCTGGCCACTTACCAGGCGCAGCTGGCGCCATGGTTTTCCTTCCTCGACTACGCCAGCAACTGCCGCGTGTTCCAGGACCAGTCGGTGCTCGATATCGCGCAGGAAGTGTTCAGCAAGTACGGCCAGCTGGCCGACTATCGCTTCGACCTGGTTGCCGGCCGCTATCCAAAACTGCCGTACTGCGTGCAGTACAACGAATCCGATTTCACTTTCGTTTCGCGCCTGCTGGAAGATGCCGGGATCTACTACAGCTTCGAGCACAGCGAGAGCGGCCACAAGCTGGTGCTGGCCGACGACTCCACCCAATGCAAGCCGCTGGAAGGCGACGCCACCGTGCGTTTCCAGCCCAACCAGGAATTGCAGGCCAGCGACGTGCTGGACGACTGGCGGCCGCGGCGCCGGGTCGGGCCCTCGGTGCACAGCATCAAGAGTTTCGATTTCAAGCAGCCGCGCAATCCCCTCGCGGTCGAACTGAAGAATGATGCGCCGCGCGGCACCCTGCCGCAGTTCGAACACTATGCTTACGATGGTGCGGCCAGTTACGGCAACAGCTCGGTCGGCGAACAGCTGACCGCGGTGCGGGCCGAGGAAGCCGGCTGGCAGACCAAGGTGTTTGAGGGAGCCGGCACTACCCGGGTGCTGGCGATCGGCCGTTATTTCGACCTCAGCGGCCATTTCGAGCACGAGGACGACGACCAGACCGAACATCGCTTCACGGCGCTGCAGGTCAAGCACGATGCCCGCAACAATTTCTCCAGCGATTTCAGCGAAGCCCAGGATTGCATGTACCGGGTCGAGGTCAGCGCCTTGCGCCGCAAGATTCCCTACCGGCCCTTGCGCGAGACCGCCAAGCCGCGTATGCCGGGGCCGCAGACGGCGACCGTGGTGGGACCGAAAGGCGAGGAGATCTGGCACGACAAATACGGCCGCGTGAAATTGCAGTTCCACTGGGACCGTCTGGGCCAGTTCAATGACCAGAGCTCTTGCTGGGTGCGGGTCGCCAGCCCTTGGGCCGGCAGCGGCATGGGCGGGGTTTCGGCGCCGCGCGTCGGGCAGGAAGTGGTGGTTGATTTCCTCGACGGCAATCCGGACCGGCCTATCATCACCGGCCGCGTCTACAACGCCGACAACATGCCGCCGTTCGGCCAGGAAGTCAGCGGCATGCGCTCCAAGACGGTGCGCGGCGGCGGCTTCAACGAAGTCACCATGCACGACACCGGCGGCAGCGAGCTGCTCAACATGCATGCCCAGCGCGACATGGCGGTGACGGTGCTGAACGACCATAACAGCACCGTCAAGAACAACAAGGCGACCAAGGTGGCCGTCAACCACAGCCTGAATGTCGGCGCCAACCAGGATATTTCGGTGGGTGGCAACCGCGGCGCAACGGTCACCGGCAACGATACCCGCACCGTCACCGGCACCTCCACCGCCACCGTTACCGGCGCGGTGACGCAAACCTACCAGGCAGGCCAGAAACGCACCATCACTGCCGCCGGTTATAACGAAAACATCACCGGCGACTACGGCAGCACCCTGGTCGGCAACTATAGCGGCAGCACCAGCGGCAACTGGAAGCGCGCCATCACCGGCACCGCCACCCGCACCATCACCGGTGCGGTCAGCGACACCATGCATGCCGGCCGCGAAGTGACGGTGACCGGCACCGACAAGCGTACCGTGACCGGCGCGGTGGAAGACGGCAATACCGGCGCGCGCCTGTTGTCCGTGACCGGCAACATGCAGCACGAAGTGTCCGGCACTCATAGCGTGTATTCCGGCTCCGACCAGACAATTACCTCGGGCAGCAAGGTTGATCTTATTGTCGGCGGCGCCGGCATCAGTATCGTAGGCAGCGAAATCGTCATCACCGCAGGCGGCTCGACCATCAAGATCAACGGCAGCGGCGTGTCGATCAACGGCAGCAAGATCAACCTGAACAGCTGAGACCTTATTGAAAGGACGCGAACATGGCGAAGAATCCTGTCGAAAAGCGCGTCGAGACCCTGCGCGACCTGTGGCTGGAGCACACCGAGGAGCCTCAGGTGCGGCTGCTGGTATGGCGCATTCCCGATAATGCCGACCGCATGCTGCAAGCTTTTTTCGAGATGCAGCAGCATCCCGGCGACTGGACCACGCCGGACCTGTTCTTGCGCTTCGATGCGCCGTTCGATACCGGCTTCGGCTACAGCCGAGCATTGCGCCAGGCCCTGGCCGACAGCTATGTCGACAGCAAGGACAGCCTGCGCGAGCAAGGGGTAACGGCAGACTGGCCGTTTTCCCGGCTGCCGCTTCACGATTCGGCTTCCGGCGTCATGGCCATGCTGTCTTCGTTTGCGCAGCATCACAAGGCGCAGCTGCCGCACTTGCGTTATGTGAATGCGGTGCTGGCGCCGAACGGCGTGACCAGCCAGGATGGCTGGGAAGCGTGGCTGGATGCGGCGCTGCGCAGCCCGGGCCTGGCGCCGGACGGCGCAGGGGTGCGCTTGACATTGGTCGATACCTTGTCCGACAAGCGCTGGCAGACGCTGGCGCAGCGCCATGGCGCCAGCGTGCGCATAGTCGAAGCGCCGATCGACATGTTCGATATCGCTCGCGAAACGGTGGCGCAGTCGGGGGGCTCCGGTCCGACGGTAGCCTATCGCCAGCTGCTCACCGATGTCATCACCCTGGTCGAAAAAGGCAGCGCTGCGCAAACCGCGGCGCGCGCCGAAAAAGCCATGCAGATCGCGCAGCGCGAGCGGTGGCCGGACCAGCAGGTAGTGCTGCAGATGGCGGTCGCGGGCGCTTACGTAAAAGAAAAGAACTACGTCGACGCCATCAAGCGCTATCGCGACGCCCGTGAATGCGCCACCACGGCGGAACAGGACAAGCATCCGATGGCCGCCGACCTGATCATGCAAACCTGGTTTGGCGAAGCCGGCGTATGGCTGGTGGCGAAGCAGCCGGAAAAAGCGGCGCAAGCCTATCGCAGCGCCGCCGAGCAGGCACAGCGCGTGCCCAATCCCATGTTCGAAATCGAAGGTTTCCGCATGGCCGCCTGCAGTTATGCGCAAGCGCGGCAGGAAAAACTCGCGCGCGAACACGGCGCCCTGGCTCTGCGTGCTGCAAAAGCAATCGCTCCGGCCGAGCGCCCGCTCACCACCATGTCGCTGGCTTTGCAGGATTTGCTGCGGCTGCAGGATCCGGGCCGCACCGAAAAACTGGAGCGCAGCGCGGCCGATTACCAGGCTGCCATCGCCGCCGCCCACCTGCATGCCGAGCAACAGGCCGGCAAGCTGGGCGAGAAGCCGGCGCCGGCCGACCTGGAAAAGATAGAAACCGCCATGCACGCGCGTTTCGAAAGCAGCTTCCAGCGCCAGCGCCAGGAACGCGAACACCTGATCGCCGGCGGCGACGAATTCTTCCGTAAAGTGGTGGCGCTGGCGCGCGAACTGCTCAATCCGCTCTGGAACGGCCTGCCGGAGGTCAAGCATCCGCTCGACAAGGATGTCCCGGAATGGAGCGAGCCGCCGCAGTTCACCAATTTGCCCGACCCGGCCGGCGTGATCGACGCTGCCTCGGCCAATTCAAACGCAGCCGCCAAAGCGCCGATAGGCGCCGCCGCGACCGCCTGAAAAGGAAGCGTCCATGACCAACGCTGCCAAGCATTTCGACCCGCAGATCGGCATCGATATCCACATGTACGTACTGGTGCCCGGCACGCCGCCGGTGCCGCTGCCGACCGCGCATATCTCGATGGTGCTCGATCCTTTCGATTATCTGCCGTTTATCGGCGCGACAGTACAGGTAGCCGGCGTCAAGCGCGCCACGGCGGGAACCGGCGGCCTGTCGGTGCATATCCCGCTGGCGATATGGGTGCCGCCCCTGCGCGCCCCCGGCGGTCCGCAGTTCGACGACGAGCTGTTCATGGGCAGCAAGACCGTGCTGGCCGACGACTCGCCGTTCTCGCGCCTGGGCATGCCGGTGCTCGATTGCAGCGTGGTCGGCATGGTGCCGCCGTTCCGCCTGAAGAAACCGTCCAAACCGCATCTGTCGATGACCTTGCCGACTTCGGTCAACCTGGCGATACCCGACAGCGTGTTTGTCGGCGGGCCGCCGACGATTTCCTTGATGGCGATTGCGTCCAGGCTGGGACTGGCGGCTCTTGGCAAAGGATTCAAGGCGTTGCGCGGGACAAAGGGGTATAAGCGTGCGGCAGCAATGTTCAAGGAGGCACGGCAGAAGTTGTTCAAGAATATGGATTCCGGTTTCTTTAAATGCAAGATATTGCATGCCGAGCCGGTCGATATCCGCGATGGCAGCGTAGCGGTTTCGCAAGAAGATTTCGCCATCTCAGGACGCTTGCCATTGATCTGGACTCGCGATTATTCATCGGGCAATAGCTACGACGGCATGTGCGGTTACGGCTGGCAGACGCCCGCGGATTTCCGATTGGAAATCGAAGCGGATGGCATGGTACTGTTTTTCGAAGCCAACGGGGCTGCAGTATTTCCGCAACTGCCAGAAGCCGCTGGCGCTGAGCACGCTGTGACCGAATTTGTCGATGGCGCTCGATTAGCCTGGATTCAAAATGACGAAATTGCCGAGCTGCAGGTTCTGACCAAGGGCGATTTGCGTTATATCTTCCGCATGCCGACGCCCAATATCGCGCCACAGCATCAAGTCCTGCATCTGCAGATCGAGAGAATTGAAGACTTGTGCGGCAATCACTGGCGATTCGAGCGCGTTGAAGGACATCTGACCCGAATCATAGAGAATGGCATCGGCATCATGCCAGGCCGTTTTATCGAAGTGCATGAATCCGCCGGCAAAATTCATCAGCTAAGCCTACATGACCCGGCTACCGGCCTGAACTACCCGCTGAGTACTTACAAATACCAGAATCAGGACCTGATCGCTGAATTCGACGCACTCGATGTTCCCCGCACCTTCGACTACGACCGCCATCACATGGTGCGCCACGCCGACCGGCTGGGATTGTCCTTCTATTATGCTTATGACAGTGAATGGCGTGTAGTGCACGCCTGGGGCGACCATGGATTGCATGACTACCGGTTTGGGTACAACGCAGTATTGCGGGAAACCGAAGTCACCGATTCACTGGGCCATACTTCGCTGATCAAGTTCGATGAGGACAACCTGCCTCTTTGCGAAATCGATCCTTTAGGTGGGGTTACGAGCTTTGAATATGACGAGGTAGGGCGCACCACCGCGGTATCGGATCCGGTCGGATCGCGCACGGAATTTGAATATGACGAACGCGGAAACCTGTTGAAATTGCTGCAGGCAGACGGTAGCGTGATCAGCATGGAGTTCGACGGCGCCAATCGTATGACTTTGGTGGTCGACTCGCTTGGGCATCCTTGGCGGCGTGTCTGGGACGAAAGGGGTCGGATGCTGGAGCAAAGCACGCCTATGGGAGCGCGCTCGCGCTTTACCTACGATGCTCACGGCCAATTGCAAACCCACATCAACCCGCGCGGAGCTGTCACTAGGCTGGTTTTCGATCGCTACGGCAATATATCGCAGCTGACGGACCCGCTTGGTCATCGCAGCCATTTCGAATATGACGCGCTGGGCGACCTGACACGCCATACCGATGCTAGCGGAGCTGTCACTGAATATCGCTATGACGCCAAAGGACGTCTGCTGCAGACTCGCCAGGCCGACGGAGCCAGCACCCGCTGCGACTATGATGCGGAAGATCGGCTGACCGCCTATGCGGATCAGAACGGCGCCCTGACCAGGGTCGAGTATGTCGGCACCGGCCAGGTCGCCAAGCGCGCACTGGCTGACGGGCACATTGTGGAATATCTATACAATACCGAGGAACAACTGATCGGCCTGGTAAACCAGCGCAAGGAGCACTACCAGCTCAAGCGCGATGCCTTGGGCCGCGTCATTGAAGAATGTGATTATTGGCAGCAATCGCGCCGTTATTGTTACGATCCTGGTGGCAGCCTGGCAAGCGCCACCGATCCTCTGGGCCGCGTCGTCACCTATGTTACTGATCGACTGGGCCGCATCACAAAGAAAATCTTGCCCGATTCCGATAGTCCCGGACAGCATGTGCAGGAAATTTTCAGTTACGACAAGAACGGCAATCTGATCGAAATCCGTAATTCGCATCGGCATGTGCTGCGCAAATTCGACGCCGACGGTCGTCTTGGCGGAGAAATGCAAGACGGGTTTCAGGTTGAATACGGCTACGATGAGGCGGGTAACCGGGTGTCGCGACAAACCGGCGCAGGCAATAAGGTTGTTGCCCGCTTCGATTTACGCGACCAGGCAACCGCTATTGTCATTAACGACGCGACGCCGATCTTGATCGAGCGCGATGCGCTTGGACGCTCCATCAAGGAGCAATTGAGCGGCAGTCTTCAGCGTCAGCTGCGTTACGACACGGAAGGTCACCTCACAGCCCAAACCGTGCTGTGGGACCAGGCGCCTCTATTTGCCACTAGCTACGATTACGACAGCGCGGGAAATCAAACGCGGCGCAACGATAGCGAGCATGGCAGTGATCTGTATCATTACGACCCGTTGGGCAATATTCTGCGCCATATCGACCCTGCCGGTCGCATTACGGATTTTCTCAGCGATCCGACTGGCGATCGCTTGCGCACCCGGATCCAGCTAGCCGAAGTGATGCAGGCAGCGGGCGCTGAAGGCCTGGCCGATGCTCTATGGAGCCGCGAAGGCAGCTATGAGGGCAACCACTACATATTCGATCGTGCGGGCAACCTGGTCCGGCGCAACAGCGGCCAATCGTCGCCGGCAGAGCAATCCAACACCGAACCGGCCACGCAGCTCAGATGGGACGCCAATCAACGCCTGATCGAAAGCAGCAAAGGCGGCCAGGTGACTCGCTACGGCTACGACCCGCTTGGCCGGCGGGTATTCAAACGTAGCCTGGCTCACACCACCTGGTTTTTCTGGGACGGCGACGTCTTACTGGGAGAAGTGCATCAGGCCAGCAATGCCAAGAACCATGCCGACATTTGGTCAGCCGGCAATGTGGCTGATTTCATGGCGGCGCGTAAGCGGCTAGCGGCGCTGAAAACAATGCATGCCGGGGTGCGGGAATATGTCTATTATCCGGCTACATTTGCGCCGCTGGCGCTGATCGATGGACAAACTGAGGCAACAGCAAGAATGGTTCGGCCTGTCAATCCGATGGGATTGGGGATGGGAATACTGATTGGCGGTGTTGCCAATGCATCTCTATCCGGTGCGGCGCCGAGCGGCCTCCCGGAGATCGGCAGGCCCGAGACGGTGGCGACAGCTGACGAAACTCTTGGCACCGTCTTTTATTATCACAACGATCCCAATGGCTGTCCGACAAGGTTAACCGATAAGTACGGGAAAATTGTGTGGTCGGCCAGTTACGCAGCCTGGGGCGAGGTACGGCAGCTGCACGCAGCGGGGATCGACAACCCGATCAGGTTCCAGGGCCAATACCATGATGTAGAAACAGGATTGCATTACAACCGGTATCGATATTACGACCCGTATATCGGACAATTTGTCGGAAAGGATCCGATTGGACTGGATGGCGGCAACAACCTGTACCAGTATGCACCTAACCCGAATCGCTGGATTGACCCGTTGGGGTGGGATTGGAACTATCATCTTACAAATTCCGATGGCGATGTCTATTACCATGGACGCGCCAGCGATAAGCAGTCAATGGCTGACGTCGCGCGCAGACATGGGAAAAACGTGGGCACTGACGGTGCGCGGTTTGGTTCAGGCGACACCATGACGCAAATTACCAAGCCAGGCACGCCAAAATTGACCGCTCAAGGTGTGGAAGGCGTAGCGGTTCAGGAAACCGGGGTCATCGGTCGGAAAAAGACGAATGGCGGCAAAGTACGTGGCAACGCAATCGAAGGCGTTAACCCTAAATCAAAAAGAGCGACCATAAAAATGGAAGCCGGGGAAGATTTCTTGAAAGGCAAGAGCCCGAGCGAAATGACTGGAACCACATTAAAAGGAAAGGATTACAAAATAAAATGCTGAATAAAAATCTTATTGACGCACGTGCATTAAAAATTCTCCTGAAGTACGATGTGCTGGCCGCTGGCTATGAAGCACGAGGATATCCGCTCAATGCCCGTCAACAAGAATATGTAGAGAAAAACGGTACTTCGCCTGAAGATATGTCTTACATGAAACAGCACGGCCTGGCATTTGATTCGCTCAAGATCGGCCATGACGAAGCGGTGCGGAAAAGTTTTGAACACTATGCGCTATGCAAGAAGAAGCACGTTACTAATTTGTTTTTAGCCAGTTTCAGCAGTGGGCGCCAGGATTATAGAAGCGGACTGTCCGCTTATGCATTCATGCAAACGATGCCCGATCATGTGTGCGAGCTGAGTTCTGCGGATGTCTGCAAGATATGCTCTGCCGTAGAGGTAAAGGATCGCCTGGATTTGACCGGCTTGAATCAACAAAGATTTAAATGCGGTTCGATGATCGGATATAAAACGCCCTACGAGATCCATTTTTTTCTGGAACAGCACCACCAGCTCCAGGACGTCCCACCAGCTGCTGCGGATTTTGCTATTTTTAATGCAATCATCGACATACTGAAACATGCGGATGATGGCCTGAAACCGAAAGACGCGCATAAAGAACTGAAAAAAATTCCTGGCTTCAAACCTACTACCGACGAATGTCAATATGTGCTCGAGATTTTGGGATTTTGCAGCATCCTAGAGACAGAACAACATAGAGGATATTTGACGCATTACACCAATCCTGGTCTTGCTCCGAGTAAATCGCATAGCTCAGATTGGGCGTATCCAGTTGATTTCTGGACTGGGAAAAACGGCATAAACCGTGACGCATTAAAATTTTGGTTTGGCGCCTACAAAGAGATCAAGATTTAACCGGTGGTGCCGGACGAAAAATAAGCGATTGCGTCGGGAAACTATCAGTAATAATCCCGCCGCCTCGCATACTTTTATCCAGCGCTTACCAGTGCAATACGAGGATCAGGTAATCTGGATAATGTGCAACCCGGGCTGCTCCTTGCAACGCAAGTGATAGCTCTTGTCCCCCACCTTCAGCGTGATGTGCAGGTTGTTGTCCACTCCACGCTGATCTCCGGTCCCGCCCTCATGCGCCGTCGCCGACGGCAGCCAAGGCCGCCCCTGCATCAGCTGCAGCAGCTGGCGCGCCTGTGAACGCGCCGAAGCGGAAGCCATATCCAGCAGGTCGATGATATCGCCCGGCGTCAGCTTGACGAAATTGCGGACGTCGGTCGCCTTGTCCTGGTACTGGAATTTGCGGCTGTATTTCTCGTCGAATCGTTTTGAATAGCACTGTTTCAGGATTTTCTGCTTGATTGCTGCATCCATGTTTTCTCCGTTCTATTTGATCGCGTATTTGAATTGGCCTTGCTTGTTGGCAGTGACCTTGATCTTGGCGATGCTGCCGCCTTCGGCCATCTTGGCCAGCACCGTTTCGGCAATTTCCGGCAACAGCGTGCCGTTGAGGATATTGTCGACATTGCGGGCGCCGGAATCGACTTCCGTACAGCGCGCCAGCACCGCTTCCACCAGCGGTTCGTCGTAGCTGAACTCGGCCTTGTGGTTGATGGCGATGCGTTTCTGGATGCGTCCCAGCTTGAGATTGATGATCTCGACCAGCACGTCGTCCGAAATCGGGTAGTAAGGAATCACTTTCAGGCGACCGAGGAAGGCCGGCTTGAACGCCTTAACCAGCTGCGGCCGGATCGCCTGTTCCAGGTCGTCGGTGCTCGGCAGTTCCGCCGCCGCCTTGTTCAGGCAGCTCTGCATGATCAGGCTGGAGGCAACATTGCTGGTGAGGATGATGATGGTGTTCTTGAAGTCGATCTCGCGGCCCTCGGCGTCGTCCAGCACGCCCTTGTCGAACACCTGGAAAAACAGCTCGAGCACATCCGGATGGGCTTTTTCCACCTCGTCCAGCAGCACTACGCTGTACGGATTGCGCCGCACCGCTTCGGTCAGGACGCCGCCTTCGCCATAGCCGACATATCCCGGCGGCGAGCCTTTCAGGCCGGAGACGCTGTGCGCTTCCTGGTATTCGCTCATGTTGATGGTGACCAGCTTGCGTTCGCCGCCGTACAGCACGTCGGCCAGCGCCAGCGCGGTTTCGGTCTTGCCGACGCCGGACGGGCCGACGAACAGGAACACGCCCTTGGGTTTGTTCGGATCGTCCAGGTTGGCGCGCGAAGTGCGTACTCGCTGCGCCACGGCTTCGATGGCATGCGGCTGACCGAGCACGCGTTCGTGCAGCAGGGCGCCGAGATTGATCACGGTCTTGATTTCATCCTTGACCATCTTGCCGAGCGGGATGCCGGTCCAGCTGGCGACGATTTCCGCCACCACCAGGCCGTCGACCTGCACCGGCACCATCGGCGTTTCGCCTTGCAGCGTTTTCAATTCCTCGATCAGCTTCGCCAGTTCCTGGTTTTCCTTGCTGTCCTTGGCGGCTTTCTTGGAAGGCTTGGCGCCTTCTTCCGCCGCGGTTTGTTCGGCAGCGGGGATCGCTTCCAGTTCGGTACGGGCGGCCTTGATGCGGTCGGTCAGGGTTTTTTCCTTTTCCCAGCGTTCGCGGTGGATCGCCAGTTCCGCATTCAATGTGCTTTGCAGTTCGCGCAATTCCTTCAGGCGTTCGGCATGCTTGCCGCCGGCGTTCGATTCGCGCTCCAGCGAGTTCAGTTCTGCCACCAGGCGATCCAGCTTCTTGACGATATTTTCGATCAGGGCCGGCGTTGCATTCTGGCCCAGCGCAACCTTGGCGCAGGCGGTGTCGAGCACGCTGATCGCCTTGTCCGGCAGCTGGCGGCCGCTGATATAGCGGTGCGATAAACGCACGGCCTCGGTGATCGCTTCGTCGAAGACACGCACGCCGAAGTGTTTTTCCATCAGCGGCGCCATGCCGCGCAGCATCGCACAAGCCAGTTCTTCGCTCGGTTCCTCGACTTTCACGACTTGGAAGCGACGCGCCAGGGCAGCGTCTTTTTCGAAATATTTCTTGTACTCGCTCCAGGTGGTGGCGGCGATGGTGCGCAGCTCGCCGCGCGCCAGCGCCGGTTTCAGCAGGTTGGCGGCATCGTTCTGGCCAGCCTGGCCGCCGGCGCCGATCATGGTGTGGGCTTCGTCGATGAACAGGATGATGGCGTGCGAGCTTTTCTTGACCTCGTCGATCACGCTTTTCAGGCGGTTTTCAAACTCGCCCTTGACGCTGGCTCCGGCTTGCAGCAGGCCCATGTCGAGCGTATGCACTTCCACGCCTTGCAGCACGTCTGGCACGTCTTTTTGCGCAATGCGCAGCGCCAGGCCTTCCACCACGGCGGTTTTGCCGACGCCGGCCTCGCCGGTCAGGATCGGATTGTTTTGGCGGCGCCGCATCAGGATGTCGATGGTCTGGCGGATTTCGGTATCGCGGCCGATCACCGGGTCGACCTTGCCTTCGCGCGCGCGCTGCGTCAGGTTGGTAGTGAATTTGTCGAGCGAGGGGGTTTTCGAGGCTTCGCCGGTCAGGTCCTGTACCGGATCGCCGCCTTCGTCTTCAGTTGCGGCAGTGCCGTCGCCATTGACGGCTGCGCTTTCCTGCGAACCTTCAGTCAACTTTTCGAGGTCGTGCTTGAGATCGTCCAGCTTGAACTTGATGAACAGCTTGGAGCCGCGATAGGCCAGCTGCACCAGGTCCGGCTCGGTCAGCAGCGCCAGCAGCAGATGGCCGCTGCGGATCCGTCCCGACTGGTTGTCGAGCGAGGCGATCAGCCAGGCGTGTTCGAACAGCTTGGGCAGGTGCGGCGAAAAGACCGGGGTGCGCGCGTTGCCGTTCTTGAAACGGTCGATTTCACCCTGCAGGTCGCTTTCCAGCGCGGCCAGGCTGATGCCGGATTTGCGCGCAATCACTGCAAAATCGCTCTTGGGCTGTTCCAGCAGGGCCAGGAACAGGTGTTCGATATCCACTTCATACTGCCCACGGCCGACGCAGATGTTTGCCGCACGTTCTGCCGCCAGGCGCGAGGTATCGTTCAGTTTGCTGATTAAGGTTTTGAGATTAATGCTCATTGAAGCCTTCCCATCCATGCATGGTCAAAGTGAGTGAATTTCGTAACAGACATCGGTGCGGTCGCTTTCTTCCGGCTTGCTGGTGACAAAAGTATCCCAACCCAGCCGTCCGCTTTCACGGTCGGAGTTGAGGATGACGCTTTGTACCTGGTCTGCGCGCAAGATCAGCTGTATTTCATACTCCAGGAAGACACTGGTAAACATCGCCAGTATTTTTTGCAAGCCGATGGCGGCGGCGCCGCCCGGCAAAAAGCTCTCGAACTTCTTCTTCGCCAGCGGGCCGATTTTCAGGCGCATGCGCAGGTCGCGCTGCCATACCCGCTCGCCCACCATCGCCACGCTGCCTAGCAGGGCGTTGGTGGAACCCAGCACGGTTTGCTGGTCGACCGGCACGTTATACCAATGGCCGACAAACTGCTCGATGGTGATCGGCACCGAAAAATATTCGCGCAACACCCGCTGCATGTACGCTGCCGACGGTGGCCGATGGCGGATGGCGGCGGCGAAATGTCCGATCGACTCGTCCAGCACGCCGGCGCCGTCTTCCGACATGCGATCGCGCAAAGTGCGGTGGCCGAGGCCGGCGAGCGACATCAGCAGCGGCAGGAAACTGTCGGTGCCGTCGATCTGGTACTTGAATTCCAGCCGGTACTTGCGCCAGGCCTTGAAAAAAAGCGCTACGCTGCGGTTCGAGAAGACATCCAGGAAAGCGCGCGGCCCGTGATCTTTTTCATACAGCTGGTGCGCAGCGATACGTTCCGAGTAGTGGCTGGGCAAGGTGCCGTTGCTGCCTAAAAAACCGATGAACGCCGGCGTCAGCGCAATGCTGTCGAGCTGGTTGGTCTGCAATGCGTCCAGCAGCGCTTCCACCGTTTGTTCGGTCAGCTTGGGCGTTACCTCCAGCGCTTCGATTTCGCTCGGAGGAAAATTCAGCGACACGGTGTTCTGGAAACGCAGGAAATCGCTGACGGCTTCCTCATGGGGGATGCCGTTGCGTTTCAACCACAGCTCCAACATCATCACAGCCTGGAAAAACTGGAACCGATGCGGCTTGTCCAGCAAGCGCTGGATTACACTAGGTTCGAATCTCCGCTGCGCGGTAAGCATCGCAGTATCTCCTCACCTGTTCGTTTGGAAGCTATCACCAATTGCGTAAAGCTGTTGGCATGCACATACAGGCCGAGGAAGCGGTCCAGGACATTGGCAAACACATGGATGCCGCTACCCACAAAACCTTCCTCGTCCAGCGTTACCCTGATCTCGATGCCGCGCACCAGCGACGCAAACGGATTGCCGGGCAGCCAGGCGGTGGCGGCCTTGTGGTCGATGCCGACCACGCTGCCGATCTGGCGCTGGGAAATCGCCGAACGCGGTAAATCGTACAAGCTCAGGGTTTCTTGCAAAGCCTCCAGGCCGCCCTTGGCCAGCGACAGGTGGTTCAATGCAAGATGGGAAATCAGGCGCCAGTGCGCGCCGCGGCCGCGCTCGAAGCGGCACGGTTCGGACGGTTTGCGCAAGAAGCCGATGGAGTTCACCAGCGAACCGCCTTCCAAGAACAGGTCGCCGCCGGCCAGGCCGTAAGCCAGGGAAGCCGGCAGGTTGCGATTGCAGCAGGTCAGCTCGATGCTCAGCGTATCGGTTTCTATGGTGGCCGGATCGAAGTCGATGTCGACGATGGAAATTTCGGTTTCATAGCCCGGACTGCGCGACGCAACCATTTCGTCGCGCCGCATGGCCCAGTAATGGCCTGCCTTGTCCACGCTTTCGCCGTGACGCAAGGAATAGAAAGGCCGGAATTCGGTAATCGATTCACCTTCCGGGGTTTGCCGCACCAGCTGCACCGAATCGATGGAATGCACTTCATACGCATAGGCGCGCCGCGAGTCGCCTACTACCGGATAGTAGGCGCTGGTGTGGGTCAGCCGGATCGGGTCGCCGCGCTGCTTGAACAGGTTGATGACCGGGGTGCAGCCTAGCAGCAGGTTGTTGGTCGACAAGGTGCCCAGCATGCGCGCGGTGTTGGAGTCGGCGCGCAGCCCGGACAGCACCAGGTGCAAGGTGAATTTCTTGCAGCCGGGCGGCAGCAGCTTTGTGATTTCGGCAACATCGACGTCAAAGAAATTGAATTTCTCTGGATAGGAAAAGTACTCGGTCAGCAGCCGGTAGGCAGGATGCGAGCGGGCCGGGAAGTCGATCAACGATTCGTCTTCTTCAAAGCCGACAGGGGTGACCGGGATCTTGTTCACGGCATGCCATTTGCCGCTCTTGCCGACTTCGACATAGGCGCGCACGGTGCGCATGAACAGGGTGTCGCGCAGTGCCGCGCAGAACGACGGTTCGCCGTCGATGAATACGCGCAGGCTCTTGATGCCCAGTTCGGCAAAACCGGCTTGCTCCGCCGTGCTCTCGAAAGTGATGCCGATGCGTGAGCTGGCGGTAGGCGGCAGCAGCACCGCGTCCGGCGGTTCGATGATGGGGTCGAATACCGCATGCGACAGCTGCACCGGCGCCACCGTCACTTCATAGGTCGTCTTGAACTTGCAAGCCACGCCCTTGACCTGGCGCGTGGTCAGTTCGGTGCCGCGCGGCACCGGCATGGCGGTAGTCAGCTGCGCCGCCGCGACGCTGTAGTCCATGCGTGCGATCGAGCAGGAGGGAAACGGCCGCAGGTAATGCGGATACAGCACTTCGAACAGGGCTTCGGTAAATTCCGGGTAATCGTCGTCCAGCCGCTTCGAGGTGCGGGCATTGATCAGCGCAAACGACTGGATCATGCGCTCGATGTGCGGATCTTCGGATACTTCGCCGGACATCAGCAGGCGGCTGGCAATCTTCGGATAGCGTTCGGAAAATTCGCGCGAATAGCGTCTCAGGAAACCGAGCTCGCGCTCGTAATAGGGAAGTAATTCGTCCACGTTAACCGTCCATCCGCATCGCGCGGCGTGCTCTGCTGATTGAATATTGCAAGGTCGACGGCTGCAGCACGGCGTCGAAGCTCACGGCTTCCTTGGCCGGCCCCACCACCAGCATGGCTGCAATCGCAAAATTCAAGCGGTTGATCGATCCTTCGCGCAGCTCGAGCGAGGCGCGCACGTTCCTCAGGCGCGGCTCGTGGCGCGCAATGCCCTGTTCCAGGCACTGGCAGATATGCGCCCGGTCATCCAGGCTGGCCAGGCTCATGCCGGAAAAATCGTTCAAGCCGTAGGTCAGTATCGACTTGCTGCATTCGGGGAAATTCTTCAGCAATTCTTCGGGAATCACGGTGCGCGTATTGAGCATGGCCTCAAGGTCGCGGGCGACCGTGTCTTTCAAGGCATCCATCGACAATCGCACTACCAGATCGGATTGCGCAGGCGTGTTGTCGCCGCCCATCAACCGGTCAAACAATCCTGGAGTGAAACCTTTCATCGCTTACCATTCAGGAGAAAAAAAGAGCCGCAGCATGCGGCTCTTTGTTCAACACAAGAAAATTACACGACCTTGTTGGTCGACAGATCCCAGCCGCCGGAAGTATTGCCGCCCGAACCGCCGCCGATTTTTTGCTGTGTGTACTTCCATTTGACCTGGGAGTACTTCAGGCTGATGCTTTCGCTCAGCACGTCGCCTTCCTGGACCGATGGCGTGACGTCGGAAATCAGCAGGTTGACCAGCTCGATTTCGAAATACTTGATGCGGTCGCCCTTGCCGTCGGCGCGCAGGAATTCGAACTTGGCTTTCGGGATGGTCTTACCCGATGAGCAGTTCTGCAGCAGCAGCGGCGTAGCCAGATCGGCGATCTTGGTCACGACGATGTCCTTGTGTTCGCAACGCTCGGCTGTGTGGCCGCCGCCGGTGGATGCAGTCGCCGACTTTGGCTGCAGCACTTCCCATTGCACCGATTTGCACTCGATCCAGTCCTTGTGCGCACTGTCGGTCGACTCGCCCTTGATGCCGTCGATTTGCAGATAAACGTCAATTGCCATAGTGATACCCCTTGTGAATTAAGTTAAGACTTGGTTGACGCTGGTAATTCTGCAACCAAGCGCAGTGAAACTGAAAGTTCGTCAAGCTGGAAGTGCGGGCGCAGGAAGGACACTGCACGGTAGACGCCCGGACGTCCCGGTACTTCGGATACCTGCACCGAGGCTTCGCGCAAGGGAAATTGCGCTTTGGCTTCTTGGCTGGCATTGTCATCAAGCAGCACATACTGGGTCAGCCAACGGTTGAGAAAATCCTCCACGTTGCCTGCCGAAGCAAAGCTGCCGATCTTGTCGCGCATCATCGATTTCATGTAATGCGCAATACGCGATACGGCAAAAATGTACTGCAGCTGGGCTGACAGCACAGAATTGGCGTTGGCCGAATCGGTATTGTATTTCTTGGCTTTTTGCGTCGACTGCGCGCCGAAGAAGGCGGCGTAATCGGTGTTCTTGCAATGCACCAGCGAGATGAAGCCGAGGTCGCTCAGTTCTTTTTCGCGGCGGTCGGTAATCGCGATTTCGGTCGGGCACTTGAGCGCGACTTCGCCTTCGTCGGTCTTGAAGGTGTGGGTCGGCAAGTCTTCCACCAGGCCGCCGCCTTCGACGCCGCGGATCGCCGCGCACCAGCCGAAATCTTCAAATGCCTTGGTCAGCTTGGTGCCGAAGGCATACGCTGCGTTACACCAGAGGTACTTGGAGTGATCGGTGCCGTCGACATCTTCGACAAAGTTGAAGCCTTCGACTGTCTGGCCATCCTTCGGATTGAACGGCAGGCGGCCCAGGAAGCGCGGCAGGGTCAGGCCGACATAACGTGAATCTTCGGATTCGCGGAAAGACTTCCATTTGGCGTATTCGACGGTCTCGAACACCTTGGCCAAGTCGCGCGGCTTGCCGAGTTCGCTGTAGGTTTCCAGGCCGAACAGCTCAGGCGAGGCCGAGCTGATGAACGGTGCATGGGCAGCCGCTGCGATATGCGACATCTGTTCGACGAAATACATGTCTTCCGGCTGCCGGGTGATTTCGAAATCGCCCAGCAGGGAGCCGAACGGCGCACCGCCGAAAGTGCCGAACTCTTCTTCATAGACTTTCTTGAAGATTGCGCTCTGGTCGAACTCGAGGGCGCTCTGGAAGTCCTTGACCAATTCCCGCTTGGTGGCGTTCAAGACCTTGATCTTGAGGTTCTGGCTGGTGGTCGAGTTGAACACCAGGTAGTGCAGGCCGGTCCAGCTGCTTTCCAGTTTCTGGAATTCAGGCGCATGGATCACGGCGCTGACCTGGGCGGAAATCAGGCGGTCCAGCTCGGCCACGCGGGCGTCGATGGTGGCCGACAGGTTGGCCGACACCACCACGGTGCCTTGCATGACCTGGTTCACCAGTTCCGAAATGATGTCTTTGGCGCGGTCGTGCTCGGCGCCGGACTTGGCGACTTTGCTCTGTTCTACGATCTGGTCGAGCAAACCGGATTCTTCTGCGGCCGCCCCTGCGGCTGGCGCAGAATTATGCTGAAAGGACATCTCAGTCTCCTTGCTTCTTGGTTTGCTTGCTTAACGCCGCCAGCTTTTCGGTGCTGTTGAGCACATCGTTGAGGATATCTTCCAGCTTGTCGTTGCCGGCCAGCTTGTTGCGCAGGTCGGCCAGTTTGGTGCGGGCTTCGAGCAGCTGCTTGAGCGGCTCGATCTGCTGGACTACCGCTTCCGGGCGGAAATCGTCGATCGACTTGAACTTCAAGTCGACCCCGAACTCGCCGCCGGCGTCGCTCAAATGATTCGGCACGCGGAACGCAGCTCTCGGCTCGACGCCCTTCATCACTTCATCGAAGTTGTCGTTGTCGATATTGACGAACTTGCGGTCCTTCAGCTTGGTCTGGGCCACTTCGGACTTGCCGCTGAAATCGCCGATCACGCCCATCACGAACGGCAATTCCTTTTGCTCGATGGCGTCGCCGATTTCAACGTCGTATGTCATTTGCACCCGTGGTGGACGGACTTTCTGCAAACGTTTTTGAGTACTCTCTTTTTTAGCCATAAAACCCCCGCTGATACCGAATAATCAAGCCCCGACCCGCCTAGCGGGATCAGGATTCATATGAGTTACTGCAACGATCCGAATGGATTGGCGCCATCGCCGCTAGGTTCAGGCGTGCCCGGTTTGGCTGGGACAGCACCCTTTTTGGCGGCGGCTGCGGCTGCTGCCGGCGCCGGACGTGCTACTGCTTTTGGACGGGGCGGCACCAACACCGTCTCGCCCAGGCTTTCACGCAGGATTTTGGCCAGTCCCTGTGCTTCGGTGCGGACATTGCCGTTCAAATCGTTTTGTGTGCGTAAATCGTTCAGAGCCTTGGTCGACAAGCGCAGGCCGCCGACCGCGACTATGCTGTTGGCGACCTTGTCTTTCGGATCGCGTTGCAAGCCTTCCAGCGCATAAGAAATGGCGTCGCCATAGTTTTCCCCATCGAAACGGATCTGCGCCAAGCGCACCCATGGAGTCTTGTCTGCAGGAAACGCGCTGGTCGCGTCTTTCAGTAATTTGACGGCTTTGTCGGTCTGCCCGGCTTTTTGTGCGGCGTCGGCTTCAGCCACTATAGAATCCAGTTTGGCTGCGGGATCAACCGCAGGTGGGGTTGCGCAGGCGCTCACCAGACACGCCAATGCCACGCCGTAGATAAATTTGCTTTTCCATTGACTCATCGTAAACTCGCTTTCTATGTAGCAACTTTTAAATAGCCGAATCTTAACAAAACCCGGCAGATGCAGATATCATATTGCCAATCTACATCAAAATTTGTGAACTTTGGTTACACCATTGCAACAAGTTTAGTCCAGACCCATACTATGTGTCTAGGCGACAACTGAGAATGTTGTTGTTTTATACAATATTGGCAATAAAATATTATTCCAGACGTTATTATCTATCCGGTATTTTTGCAACCCAAATAAAGACTAACTTTAATGCGCCCCTTATCTCTCCTGGTTTCGCTGGCCGCAATACTGAGTTTGGCTGGTTGCGCCGCAGGCGCCGTTTCCGCGATCGGCTCTGTCGCCAGTTCTGTATTGCAGATGTCAGGCATCACCAAGCCAGAGGTTCCCGATGCTCAAAAACCGCCGCGCACCATAGCGATCAAGCTGCATGCAGGCAGCAATTTGAACGCCGACAGCTCCGGTACGCCGCTTGCCCTGGTCGCCAGAGTATATAAGTTACGACAAAATGGTGCTTTCCAACAGGCTACATACGATACATTTACCAATCCGCAGAAAGAAAAAGACGTATTGGGCGCCGATTTGATCGAAGTCAAGGAAATTACACTGGTTCCTGGACAACGTTATGAAGTCAGCGAAAAAGTCACCAGGGAAGCGGGTTTTGTCGGGATTGTGGCCTTGTTCCGCAAGCCCGCGGCACAACGCTGGAAGGTGACTTTCCCGACCGAGGCTGCGGAAAAATCAGGCATTACCGTTGGCGCCAACGCCTGTGCGCTGACAGTCGGCACCGGCGTCACGGTTGCGGAAACCGGCGCTGCGACTAAACTTTTAACCCCGGCCCCATGCGGCTAGCGCGGTCCAGCTAGCGCCACGCGGATTTTGCGTGATGGTTTGAATAAAATGACATGTGAGTAAATACGTGAATCGAACATCGAAAATTTTATGGGGCGAGGGCCTGTTTCTACGGCCCCAGCATTTCCAGCAGCAGGACCGGTATCACGAAAACCGCCTGCACGAAACCACCAACGCCTTGCATCCATATGCCTGGGGCGTGATGACGGTGCAGCTGGACCGCGATGCGCTGGCCAACAACACGCTGCGTTTATCCGAGCTGTCGGTGATTTTCCAGGACGGCGAGATTTACAACGCGCCTGGCGACGACGACCTGCCGGAAGTGGTCGACCTGAGCGATATCCCGCATGCGCAGCAAACCATTACTTATTACGCGGCGCTGCCGTACATGAAAGGCTTCGGCGGCAATTTCTCGCCGCTAGGCCAGACCAGCAACTCGACCCGTTACGCCCAGAACAATTCGGCCACGCCGGACCTGTTCACGCAAGCGGCGGAAGCCGAGCTGACCTATCTGAAAAAATCGGTGCGCATGGTGTCCGAAGTCGAGCCGCGCGATTCGCTGATCAGCTTCCCGCTGATCAAGCTGCGCCGCATTTCCACCGGCGGCTTCGAGCCGGATCCGACCTTCGTCGCGCCCAGCCTGACGATCCGCAGCGCACCGGCGCTGTATATCCAGCTGCGGCGCCTGATGGATGCGCTGCAGGCCAAGGTCAACGCCTTGTACGGCCATCATCGCGAGCCGAGCAAGAACGTCATCGAATTCCGTTCCGGCGATATTTCATCGTTCTGGCTGCTGCACACTGCTAGCTCGGCGTTCGCCGGACTGACGCATTATTTCCACAACCCGGCCTTCCATCCGGAGCGTTTGTACGAGCAGCTGCTGAGCCTGGCCGGCGCGCTGATGACGTTTTCCAAGAGTTATGCGCTGTCGGACCTGCCGGTGTACCAGCACCAGGATCCGGGGCCGTGTTTCGCCAAGCTCGACAGCATCATCCGCGAGCTGCTGGACACCGTGATTTCCTCGCGCTACTTCTCGATCGCGCTGTCGGAGAACAAGCCTTCGCACCACCACGGCATGCTCGACTCCGGCAAGATCGACGACAAGACCGCCTTCTACCTGGCGGTCAACGCCAGCATGCCGGCCATCGAACTGGTCGATATCGTGCCGCTGCGCTTCAAGATCGGCGCGCCGGACGACGTCGACAAGTTCGTGCTGTCGGCGATGCCGGGGGTCAAGCTGTCGCATTCGCCGCAAGTGCCGGCAGCCTTGCCGGTGCGGCCGGACACTTATTATTTTGCCTTGGAAAACAAGGGCGCCCTGTATGATCGTATGCTGCAGGCGCAGTCGATCTCGATTTATGTACCATCCGGCATCAACGACCTTAAACTTGAGCTCTTAGCGGTTACATCATGAACAGACCATCAGCCCCATCCCTGCTCGGCGACAGCGCCGGCGGCCAATACGTAGCGGCGGACACCAGCTCGGCCAATTCATTGCTGGACCTGATGTACGACGGGTTCTACGCCTTGTTCCTGCTGAAAAACCGCTGTGCGCCTACCGACGAAGCCGGTTTCACGTCGAAGATGCAGCGCTTCCTCAGCGATTTCGAACGCGGCGCAAAAAAGCTGGATGTGTCGGCCGAAGACGTCCACGCTGCGAAGTACGCATTTTGCGCGGCGGTCGACGAGAACATCCTGCATTCGCAATTCAATATCCGCGATACCTGGGCGCGCCGGCCGCTGCAATTGATCCTGTTCGGCGACCAGCTCGCCGGTGAACATTTCTTCACCCGCCTGGAAGACCTGCGCGCCAAGGGCGCCCAGCACCTGCAGGCGCTGGAAGTGTTCCACATGTGCCTGCTGCTGGGCTTCCAGGGCAAGTACATTATCGAAGGCCCGGAAAAACTGAACTACCTGACGGCCCGCCTGGGCGATGAAATCGCACGCATGAAAGGCAAGAGCGCCGGCTTCGCGCCGCACTGGGAGCGGCCGGATCAGATCAGCCACAAGCTGCGCAACGAAGTGCCGCTGTGGGCGCTGTGTTCGGTATTCGCCCTGATCGGACTGGGCGGCTATTTTGCACTGAACACCATGCTATCGCGCGCCACCGCATCGAGCATCAGCGGTTACAGCGACATCGTCAAACTGGCGCCGCGTGCGTCCTATCTGACCATTACCCTGCCTTGATCGGATTCGCCTGAGGCATTAACTATTTAATGCCCGGCATTCCGGGCACGTATGGGACACGGCATGAGCAACATACTTCAGAGCCTGCAAAGCCTCATTAGCGGGCGCCAGACCAACCGTATCCTGCGCCTGTCCTTTCCCCACGATGATGGCCCATCTGCGCAGCTGCTGGTCAACAAGCTCGATGCGGTGGAAAGCCTGTCGCGTGATTTTGAATTTACCGTAGAGCTGCTGTCCGATGATGCCAGCCTGGCGCTCAAGGATTTGCAAGGCAAGCTGTTTAACGTAGAACTGGTGCGCGCCGACGGCAGCCTGCGCTACTTCAGCGGCTACTGCTTTGAATTCCGCCTGGTGAAGACCGACGGCAGCATCAGTTTTTATCAGGCCAAACTCGGCCCCTGGTTGCACTACCTGCGCCTGCGCCAGGACAACTACATCTTCCACGGCAAGACCCTGCGCGAGCAGACCGAGAGCATCTTCAGCGATTACGGCACCCATCCCGACTGGGATGTGCGGGTGCGCGGCGAAGATGTGGCAATGACCGACGCCTGCCAGTTCAACGAGAGCGATTTCAATTACCTGCACCGGCGCTGGGAAGCGGCCGGCTGGTCGTACTGGTATGAACATACTGACAAGGGTCACAAGCTGATCCTGACCGACGACACCACCCAGGCAGCAGCGATCGACAACGGCCCCGAGATCCGCTTCCAGCGCCATGGCGGTGCGATTGAGGAAGACGGCATCGGCGACTGGTCGCCGGTGCGCCAGATCGTGCCCGGCAGCGTCAGCCTGGCAGGGTTTAATTTTAAAAGTCCGGTGCCCAGTAACGTCGGTGTGCCGACCCTGAACAAGCAGGGCGATGTCCTCAATATCGAATCCTACGAATACACCGGCACCTATGGCTATAAAGGTAGCCAGGATGGCGACAAGCAGGCGCAGCTGCGCATGGAAGAGATCGAGGCAGCCGGTAAACACTTTGAAGCCAAAGGCAATAACCGCTCGGTACTGCCGGGACGGTATTTCCGTTTAAGCAATCATTTTGCCTTCAATCCCTTCGGCAGCCATGAAGAAGCCGGTAAAAGCGAATTCCTGATCCTCACCGTCCACCACAAGGCGACCAACAATTATCTGCAGCAGGCCAGCGACAAGGCCGATTACAGCAACGCATTAACCTGCATCCGTAAAACCATCCCCTGGCGTCCAGGCCGCGGTTTTAACAGCACTGCCACCAGGATCCAGGCGCCACAGACCGCGACCGTGGTCGGACCTTCCGGCCAGGACAGCATCTATACCGATGAATACGGCCGTATCCGTGTCCAGTTCCACTGGGACCGGATCGGCAACAACGATGAAAAGAGCTCGGCCTGGATCCGTGTTGCCTCCGGCTGGGCCGGCAGCGAACTGGGAGCGGCGGCGATTCCCCGGGTCGGCAGCGAAGTGATCGTGCAATGGCTCGATGGCAACCCTGACCGGCCCCTGATTACCGGCAGCGTCTATAACCAGCGCAACATGCCGCCCTGGAAGCTGGCGACCCAGCAATCGTTGATGGGCCTCAGAAGCCGTGAGCTGACCCCGAATGGCGGCAACCAGGCAGGGGGTCGCAGCAACCACCTGATCCTGGACGACACCAACGCCAAGATCCAGGCCCAATTAAAGAGCGATCACCAGCACAGCCAGCTCAGCCTGGGCAACATCACCCGCATTGAAGACAATGCCGGCCGCAAGGATGCACGCGGCGAAGGCTGGGAACTGAGAACCGATGGTCATGGCGTGGCCCGTTCAGCGAAAGGCATGCTGATCACCACTGAAGGGCGCAGCAATGCGGCTTCGCACATGAAGGATATGGGCGAGACGGTGCAAAGGCTTACCTCTGCGCGCGACCAGCACGAGACGCTGGCGGAGATGGCGCAGCAGGCGGGGGCGCAGGAGAAGCAGGGTCAGCAGGCCGATGTTGCGCAGATTCTCAAGACGCAGAATGAGGCAATCAAGGGTGGCACAGCAAAAGAGGGCAGTTTCCCGGAACTGGCCCAACCGCATCTGGTGCTGGCCAGTCCCGCCGGCATAGAAACCACCACCGCGCAATCGACGCACATTGCCAGCGATGAGCACACCGCCATCACTACCGGCAAGAGTCTGTCCATTGCCAGTGGCGATAGCCTGTTTGCCAGTATTACGAATACTTTCCGCTTGTTTGTACAAAAAACGGGAATGAAAATGGTCGCAGCTGCCGGCGATGTGGATATGCAGACTCTCTCAGACAGCATCAACCTGCTGGCCAAGTTGAACATCACGCAAACTGCAAACACCATTACCATTACCGCCAAAGAAGAGGTAGTGATCAATGGCGGAGGCAGTTACGGGAAATTCAATGCCGGCGGCATCGAGCACGGTACTAACGGCAATTATGTCGCCCATGCAGCTACGCACAGCTTGCCAGGAGCGAAAAATCTGGCCATCAAAATGCCTGAGTTCCCTCACGTAGCTATGCCTGGCGTGTTCAATGAATATTTTCATATCGCTGAAGAAGGCACGGGAAAAAAATTGGCCAACATACCGTACACTCTCGCACGTCATTCAACAGGTGAGACGATAGAAGGAGTAACCGCCACAAATGGCAAGACACAATTAGCTGGCACTGAAAAAAAATCCGACGATCTGCATTTCTTCTATACAGGTGATAAAAAGGAAAATCATGGCTGGTGAAGAAACAAAGACCATTGGCAGACTGCTTAAAGTAGCCAAATCCACGCCATCTGAAAATCAGGAAGGTGTTGCCGCGCAAATTAAATTCGCGGCATTGGCGAAATACGAGGTCAATGTACGTTCGTTTCACCCTAACCGGCAATTTGAACGCAAGGGCTTTAGATTCCATGGGGACAATCGAGGCTTTTCTTTGGGGGAGAGCTGGGTTGGCGGGGATGATTCAAAAGGTCGGCCCACATCGCGAATTTGGCAGCGGTATATTCTAGATACGAATTTAATGGTGACCGGAGCATTAACAAAATCCACCGATTCAAATTTGGAACAAGCGTCAAATCCTTCTGACTCCGGCCCTGGTCTATGGAGCATATTTGGAAGCCGAGAAGACTATAAGAAAAAGGAATTTCAACCGCACGGCACGCTTGTAGTTACGCAGGTCAACACTCCGCATGGCGGGCAAAAGGAACTTCGAACGAAAAGCTGGTACGGTGGTATAAATTTTGCGTTTTTGATGTCGAAGCCTATAGAAAAAGTAATTGGTACAACCCCCGTACCTTCATTGGACGTATTTAATGAAATATGGATCAAGGTAGAGAGGGTTAATCTCTATATGGACATATTGTCTCTAACCTATGGAGATGGTTTTCCAAATTGCGAAAGCTTCGTAAAAGATCCCGCAGGGAATACGCTCTTCTTGGGAAGTCACGTGCGCATCGGAGACCCGTCTACTCATTTGTGGAACGTGAATAAGCGTTTGATGTGGGCCAACACGATACGTATAGAAATAGACGAAAAGGGTAATTTCGGCCAAAAGCTTTGGGTATTCGGGCAGGTCTTGGGTGGGTCTCCTAGCTTACGCGAGTTATATCCGACCTCAGGAGAAGACGAGACATGCATGATCGCGTCCGGTGACATGAAGTCCGACGTATCAAAAAAAACATGGGGAAAATTTGAGTGGAATTGTGGTGATCCTACTCAAATTACTCAACCAGAAAAAGGGAGCACGCTGCCTCTGTATTTATCAGCCTATCAAACGCCCCTCGATGTGTTGTCCGGCCTATTAGATGCAACATGGAAAATCGGGCCACGGAATAAAACTACACGTGACGATTGGAACAACTATCATTTGCATCGCAATCCAAACGAAGGACGGACAAAAGATGATTACGATCTGGCTGACGAAAAATGGAAGCTAAAAAAGCAATGAGAATATGGTTAACACGAAAGCGGAATCTATGGCTGGCATTTTTTCTGCTCGCCGCATTGAGTTATGGAACAGTGAGATTTTATAAGGAAATAACGATGCCCGCCCCACTGGTATTTCTGATCCCCGATAGCTATATTGGGCCTGTGTTTTTTTTCTTTGGTCAAGCCGACGGTGTAGATGTGAAATCCGACCCTCTCGGCAAAGCCGTGTGGGTTCCAGAAAATGGCGTAGTCAAATTGAAAGCTCCTGTAGATGAAGTGATGGGAGACTCTACCCCTGGTCACAGAGCAACCTATATGGTCTCCGTTTCGAAAACAGGAGAACGGAAAATTCTAAAAATGCATGGTGATGCAGCTCAAGATGACGACGACAAATGGTTTACCTTCTACTTTGACGAAAACACTCAAATTCATAAATTTCCGACTGCATCGGAAAGTGGCAAATCCAGATTTTATTATTTTACCGACGTCCAAAAAAACGAGCCTATGGTGTTTAACCATGGTAGCTGTTCCCATCAGGATTTCATTCCCGATAACGATGCAACTGCAGAGGCTCCGGCGTGTGGAAAATTTCTAGTTGTATCGCCAAATCAATATTTAACGTTACCCGACTGGATGTGGAAAAACCTTCAGCATGCTTACAGCTCTATCCAGTCGTTCGAAACCGAAGCGAATCAGCGTGTACAACTAAAAAAGGAGTACTACACTCCAGAGCAATCGGCACTCAAACAACCTGACGCGCCGCTACGCGAAAAAGCCGGCCAACCGAGTCCAAAGACAGGAGTGTGGGAGTCTATGGACGCTGTTCCAGTCCAACGCATCTTCAAAGCAGGAGAGATTATGCCCAATCTGAAATCGGCGTATGGGCTAACCGTGTGGCAATGGCTAAGAGATTCTTAGGGTACTCAATCTGCTCAATGGTACCCGCTGTGCTGACAAAATTCTCGGCCACGCGTGAGCAAAAAGAAACTGAACTCAAGGCCAAAGGCATGGCAATTGACGAAACGTATCGAGACCCTCCGATTCCGAGTTGAAGCGGGAAAACGCCCGGGAAGGCGTAATCATCCTTTGATGAACAGTTCTATCAATGACGTTTAGGAAATTTCTTTCTAAAAACTGGGTTCTTGGCGTATTGGCGCTATGGCTAATTGCCTCTATGGGGAACGCATTCTGGTTTGTGTTTAATCTCTTGGCGAAAAAATTCTTCGTAATATGCGTGCAGCCCTCTTAAAATTTCTACGTACGGCAGCTTTGATGCTGATCGCGTTTGGGATTTTTGCCGTAACGTATAAAGATCACGGTGAGAACTGGTTTTCACTATGGGTGGGGATACTTCTCATATTGAGTGTTTTTCTGCTTTTCGATTTTCGAAATATCGTAAAACTTCTTTTTTCGATTAATACTCCAGAGGGAGAATTCAAGATACTGGCACACACTGGCGCAATTTTCTTGGGGACATTTTTTTATTTTGCAACCGCTTCATCAAAGGACGCAGCGTCCAAAATATCTCCTTGGGCAGCCGCGATTCTCGGGCTGTTAACTGTGTATTTATTTTATTTTCTTTGGTGGCTGGTATTCGAACGTCCTTTTTCTGGCTCCAGCAAGAAGCATAAGCCTCCAAAGAAGCGCAAGCACCCAATCCCTTAGGCTAGAGCGGATCGTTCATAAGCTGCCGGATGCCATCTGCGGCCTGTCTATTCCAACAGTAAGCGCGTGCAAGAAAATATTCCATCCAAATGAATAATCGTCGTTTGATCCATCAATCATACGGCGGCCCCTTGAGCTCAACCACATTCCCCTCCGGATCCGTGACATAAATCGACGGCCCTTCCCCTTCCGCCCCGTTTCTTGACTCAAGCTCGCCAGCCGCTACGCCATGCGCAACAAGATGCGCGCGAATCGTCGCTTCGTCGAAGGGTTCAACCCGAAAGCAGAAATGATCGAGGTTGCGCCCTTCCTTCCCCGGCGCCGCGCCGCCCACACTGCCAAGCTTGCCATCGACCGGCACCAGGTCGAGCATGGCGCTGCCGGCGCGCAGCTGGACCAGGCCGATATTGTCCAGGCGACGGTCAACAGTGCAGCCGAGCGCGTCGCAGTAAAAGCGCAGCATCTGTTCAAGATCGGTCACGCGCAATACGATGTGGTCGATTTCACGGATATGTATCATCTCGGCGCTCGTTCAAAAATTTTATTGTAGATCCGCAGGCCATTCATTTCACGCAGCCGCCGGTTTGCGGAACACCACCAGCTTCGACACGAACAGCTGCAGCACTTCGCCGCGCTGGTTGCGGGTTTCGCTGCGCAGTTTGACCATGCCGCGGTCCGGCCGTGAACGCGATGGCGTGATTTCCATGATTTCGCTTTCCACGCGCAGGATGTCGCCGGCGCGGGTTGCTTGCGGCCAACTGATTTCGCCGCCGGCGCCGATGATGCCGTCCTGCAGCGGCATGCCGCTGGTGACCAGCAGGCGCATGGTGATGGCCGCGGTATGCCAGCCGCTGGCCGCCAGGCCGCCGAACAGGGTGCCTTTGGCGGCGGCGTCGCTCAAGTGGAAAGGCTGGGGATCGAACTGGCGGGCGAACTCCAGGATCTGCTGTTCGTCCAGCGTGTGTTCGGCGCTGCTGAAGCGGTCGCCGGTTTTCAGGTCGTCCAGGTAGAGCCCGGGCTGCGGCTTGGCGCTGTGTTCGTTCATTGCAGATTCCTCGCTATGGTCAGAGCTTCCTGCTCTCGGCAACCCGGGCAGGCAATAGCTGTTTGAATGTGTGCTACCGTACAGATGCAATCTTACATCCCGCCTAGAGTGAAACCATGATTGCGGATAATGATGCGCCGCAGCTTGGATGCCGCGATGTCGCCTTCGTTGCGGCCGATTCAGTCAGGGATACCGTCAGGAGCTGGGAGGTCATGGAAGCTCAGTCAAAAAATGCCGCTTTATACACGTCCTTTGCAATGCGATATATAATTTACAACGTTGTCTAATTGTTATCCTTATTCTTGATGGAGAAAAAAATGCAAAATAAATTCTCATTCCCTTCCAAGGGCCTGGCAGCTGTCGCCGTCGCCATGGCCAGCCTGACGTTTGCCGGCTGCACCACCACCATGCCGGGCAAGGACGCCAGTTCTTCAACCAGCCGCAACGACGTCAATGCCGGAGTGGACGCCACTTTGTCCAAACTGTATCAGACCGCGCCTGCTTCGCGTGACCTGGTAGCGCGCGCCAAGGGCGTATTGGTGTTCCCGGAAGTGCTGCAAGCCAGCTTTGTGATCGGCGGCGAATACGGTAAGGGCGCATTGCGCGTCGGCGGCCGCAACGTGGGCTATTACAGCACCACAGCCGGTTCCATCGGCTTCCAGGCCGGTGCGCAATCGAAAGCCATCGTACTGTTGTTCATGACACAGGATTCGCTTGATAAATTCCGCAACAGCAACGGCTGGACTGTCGGCGCTGATGCCACCGTCGCGCTGGCCAACATTGGCGCCAACGGCAACATCGACACCAACACCGCGCAACAGCCGATCATCGGTTTCGTGACCACCAACGGCGGCCTGATCGCCGGCGTGTCGCTGCAAGGCGCCAAGATCTCCAAGATCTCGCTTTAATTCCCGCCTGAAACCTGGCTTGATGCGGCGTCCTCGGATGCCGCATTTTTTTGCCTGCAGAAAAGAAGGCTAGTCGCCCAGCAGCTCGGCGACCGCATGCATGCGGTCCACGTGCTTGGCGATGACCTTGACGATGACGATGATCGGAATGCCCAGCAGCATTCCCCATACTCCCCACAGCCAGCCCCAGAACAGCAGCCCGATGAAGACCGCGGCCGCATTCATCTTCGCGATCCGGCCTATCATCCAGGTCGTCACGAATGTGCCGACCAGGGTTGCGATGACCAGCGTCGAGGCCGACACCAGCAGCATCATCGAGAACGATTCGAACTGCATGAAGGCGGTCAGGCCAGTAGCGACGGCGATCAGGATCGGACCGAAGTACGGAATGATGTGCAGAAAACCGCTGGCGACGGCCCAGGCGCCGGCGTTCTCAAGTCCGATCAGGCGAAACACCGCCCACATCAGGACCGCCAGCAAGGCGTTCGTCACCAGCAGCATGAACATGTAGCTCTGGATCGAGGTATTGATGTCGAACAGAATGCTGACGGCTATTTTCTTGTTGGTGAGCGACGGCCCGGTCAGTTTTACCAGCTTGCGTTTGAAGGTGTCGCCTGACAGCAGCAGGAAAAACACCAGGAAGATCACCATCACCGCCTGGCCAAGGAACAGCATCGCGCCCATCGAGCCGGTCCACAGCCATTCGCTCAGTTGAAATGACGGCGGCGCCGGACTGGCTTGCCGTTTCGGATCCGGCCGCACGCCGGCAGCCTGGCCGGCGGCGGTCTGGATTTCGTTGGCCGCCGCCTGCATTTTCTGGATCGTGCTGGCCTGGCCTTGCGTCCTGGCTTGTATGCTGGCCATGGAGCGCGCCAGTTGATGGGACGCGGCCGGCAGGCGCTCGATGATGGACTGGAACTCGCCGCGCAAGGAATAGGCAACCTGGCCCAGGCCAAATAGCAAGGCCGCCATCACGATGCAGGTGCCGACCAGGCGCGGGATGCGGAGGCGTTCCAGCCACGCCACCAGGGGGTTCAAAGTGTAGGCGATGAAAATGCCGAAAACCAGCGGGATCAGGAAGCTCTGTGCCCACTGCAGCGCAAACACCAGGGCCAGGACAGTCAGTATGCGCAAGCACAGGTTGCGAACATTGGTGGGTCCGGCGACGGTAAACGGCGCCAGCGGTCCGGTCATCGGCGCAGCCTCGGCCTTGCTTGTTTCAGGTACTTCGCTTGCGCTTGTGTCCGCCGCTGCGATTGGTGGTTCCATGGTCATTTTCTGGTGCGCTCTTCAAGGCAAGCCGATACGAGCAGGTTACCTGCCCGGATTCATGTTTTAGGTACGTCACCGTACAAAGCCGGCATTATTTTCTTCCGGGATGATTGTGCGCCAAATCCGGCTCCATGAACGTTTTCGCAGGTATTCATTGCAGGAGTGGTGGACAAAAAGACAAGCACGGTTTTGCGCTTTGCGGGGGATTTCCCTGGCTGCAGAAAAAGAGGTATTCTTGATTTTTGGCAAGATAAGAACACAGGAATACAGACAGAAATCCGTTCTGCCATCCCCACTACATCTCTGGAGTTTCCCGCATGACCGAACCGTCCGCGCCGAGCATCACCGGCTACCATGCCCACGTCTACTTCGATGCCAGCACCCTGGCGCAGGCGCAAGCCTTGTGCGAAGAGGCGGCGCAGCGGTTTGCGCTAAGCATGGGCCGGGTCCACCAGCGCCCGGTCGGTCCGCATCCGGACTGGAGCTGCCAGCTGGCTTTCGACGCGCCGCTGTTTGACCAAGTGATTCCCTGGCTGGCCCTGCATCGCGCCGGCCTGGTGGTGTTCATCCATCCGCTGACCGGCGATGACCTGCGCGACCATGCGATCTGGATGGGAGCGGTGCGGCCGTTGAAACTGTCGATATTTTCCGGGGAGCCGGAGGCGGCGGTTGAGCAATGAGGCCGGCTCTTACCAAAACTAGCCTGCAGCAATGCGCGGCGGCGGCGCTGCTTGCCATTCTGCTGGTCCCAGGCATGAGTGCGGCGGCCGGCCGGGCCACCATGATCGCTGCCGACCGCGCCGACAAGCCGGGTTTCCTGGTCGTCATCGAAGAAGCCGGATATTACCGGCTGTCAGGCAACCTGAAAGTACCCGACGCCAATACCACGGCGATCGAGATCAACGCCGACAACGTCACGCTCGACCTCAACGGCCATGCCATCCAGGGGCCGGTGCGCTGCCAGCAGCTGCCCGCGCCATGCTGGCCGGGCGGCAGCGGCAATGGCGTCCATGCGGTCAACCGCAGCGGCATTGTGGTGAAGAACGGCATCGTCCAGGGCATGGGGAATTACGGCGTTTACCTGGAAACCAATGCGGCCAGCCTGGAGCGGGTAGTGATGGCCAGGAACGGCCGCGGCGGCGCGGTAATGTTTGGCGGCGCCATCAGCAACAGCGTGGCTGAAGCCAATGGCGGCGACGGCATCTTCGGCGTCGATCTCAAGGTGCGCAACAGCATGATGCGCGGCAACCAGATGCTGGGACTGGCGGCCTACGGCCATTCCACCTTCAGCAACAACCAGTTCAAGGGCAATAACAACAACGCCGCGCAAACCAACCTGAAGCCGGCCGCTGCCGATCGCAATGTCTGCAATGGCGCACCCTGTTAGCGGAAACTAGCGGTCGACCCAGGCCATGCGTTCCTTGCTGTAGCGTTCCCCGGCCACCTGCTTCAGGGCATTTTCCAGCAATGCGGTTTCGCCGGCATCCAGAGTGACCTCGACCGCGCCGGCATTCTGGTCCAGATAAGCGCGGCGCTTGGTGCCGGGAATCGGCACGATGTCGTCGCCTTGCTGCAGCACCCACGCCAGCGCAACCTGGCTGCTGCTGACACCCTTTGCCGCAGCAATCTCGCCGACCACTTTTGCGGCGCGCATGTTGGCGTCGAAATTGTCGCCCTGCAGGCGCGGATCGCGATGGCGGAAATCGGAGTCAGGATAACTTTCCGCGCGCTGCGCCGTGCCGCTCAGGAAGCCGCGGCCAAGCGGGCTGAACGGCACCAGCCCGATCCCCAGTTCGCGCAGGAGCGGCAGGATGTCGGCTTCCAGGTTGCGCTCCCACAGCGAATATTCGCTTTGCAGCGCGCTGATCGGATGCACTGCATGGGCCTTGCGGATATTGGCGACGCCAGCCTCGGACAAACCCAGGTAGCGCACCTTGCCTTCGTGCACCAGCTCGGCCATGACGCCCACCACCTCTTCAATCGGCACCGCGGGATCGACCCGGTGCTGGTACAGCAAGTCGATGTAATCGGTGCCGAGGCGGCGCAGCGAGCCTTCCACCGCGCGCCGTATGTGGCTGAGCTCGCTGGTGATGCCAGTGGTAATGCCATTCTCTATCTTGAAGCCGAATTTGGTGGCGAACACTACGTCATGCCTGCGGCCCTTGAAAACCCGCCCCAGCAGCGCTTCGTTTTCGTAGGGGCCGTATTGTTCGGCAGTGTCGAAGAAATTGATGCCCAGGGCCAGCGCCCGTTCCAGGGTGGCGATGGACTCGGTTTCATCGGCCGCGCCGTATGCGGTGCTCATGCCCATGCAACCGAGGCCTATCGCCGATACTGTCAGCCCGCTTGAACCCAGTTTCCGCTGCTTCATCATGGTTTGCTCCGGATAGTGATAAATGATGCTTCCGGCCAGGGTCAGTGCCCAGGCTTGACCGGGAAAAGCGCTACAAGTTAGTATAAGCGATGCTCACGTTTTTCCTCTTCTTCTCCCGCCCCCGCGTCTGCGCACGTTGTTGTCGCTGCACGACGCTAATGCAGCGCGCCTGATTTTTCCAGCCCGCTGGCCTGTGCACGGCCAGGTTGTTTTTCTCTGGCATCCCTAATTGGTTTTTAAAAAGAATTGCATGGAACTCCATCTATACGATAGTTGGGAGCGCCGCGTCAGGCGTTTTGAAAGCATTGTCCCGGGACGCGCAGGCCTGTATTGCTGCGGACCGACGGTCTACGATTACGCCCACATCGGCAACCTGCGTACCTATGTTTTCGAGGATTTGCTGCGCCGTACGCTCAGCTTTAATCATTACCAGGTGCAGCACGTGGTCAATATCACCGACGTCGGCCACCTGGTTTCGGATGCAGACGACGGCGAAGACAAGATGGAAAAAGGCAGCCGGCGCAGCGGCAAGAGCGCCTGGGAAATAGCAGCGTTTTATAGTGCCGCCTTCATGGCCGATTTCCGAGCCCTCAACCTGCTGGAGCCGGAGACCTGGTGCCGCGCCACCGAATACCTTCCCCAGCAGATTGCCTTTATCCGGACGCTGGAAGAAAAAGGATATGTCTATCGCACCGAGGATGGCATCTACTTCGACACCAGCCGCCAAAGCGACTACGGCTACCTGGCTCGGCTGGACCGCGACGCACTGCAGGCAGGCGTGCGCGTGGCCGTCGGAGAAAAACGTAGCCCGACCGACTTCGCTCTGTGGAAATTCAGCCCTGCCGATTCCAGGCGCCAGATGGAGTGGGACAGTCCCTGGGGGCGAGGTTTTCCGGGCTGGCATATCGAATGCTCGGCGATGTCGGCGGCGCATCTCGGCAGTTGGTTCGATATCCATTGCGGCGGCGAAGATCATATCGCGGTCCATCACAGCAATGAGATAGCGCAGACCCAGGCGTGCCACGGCACGCGTCTGGCGAACTTCTGGATGCATGGCTATTTCCTGCAGACCGGCAGCGAAAAAATGTCCAAGTCGGGCGGCGACTTTCTGCGCCTCCAGTCGCTGGTCGAGCGCGACATCGATCCGCTGGCGTATCGCTACCTATGCCTGACGGCGCATTACCGCAGTCAGCTGGAATTCAGCTGGGACGGGCTGCAGGCGGCGGCGACTGCCTTGCAGCGCTTGCGAGAAGCGTACCATCGTTGGCCCGACGGGACGCAGCCTGACCAGGTTTTCCTGGATCGCTTTCGCGATGCTATCAACAGCGACCTTAACTCTTCGCGTGCATTGACTATCGTATGGGAGCTGGTGCGCAGCGAGGCCGATGTCGTCATGCGCAAAGCCACATTGCGCGTGATGGACCAGGTATTGGGGCTCGACCTGGACAACTGGCGCCCGGCCAGCCATGAGATTCCTGCGGCGGTAAAGGCGCTGGCCGGCCAGCGCCAGGCCGCGCGCGAAGCGCAGCAGTGGCAGGAAGCCGATCGCCTGCGGCGGGAAATCAAGGCGCAGGGATTTCTGGTGGAAGATGGCGTTTCCGACTGGGTGCTTAAGCCGGATAACAATTGAACCGGATCGCCGGCTGCTGGCCGCGGCTGGCGATCCGGGAAATCAGCTTCATTTGGCCACAGGCATGGTGAACTCGGCGCCCTTGGCGATGCTGTCCGGCCAGCGCTGCATGATGCTCTTGTAGCGCGTATAGAAGCGGATGCCTTCTTCGCCGTAAGCATGGTGGTCGCCGAACAGCGAACGCTTCCAGCCGCCGAAGGAATGCCAGGCCATGGGCACCGGGATCGGCACGTTGATGCCGACCATGCCGACCTGGATTTGCCGTGAAAATGCACGCGCCACGCCGCCGTCGCTGGTAAACAGGGAAACGCCGTTGCCGAATTCGTGAGCATTGACCAGTTCCACCGCGCTGGCCAGGTCCGGCACGCGCACCACAGACAGCACCGGGCCGAAAATTTCTTCCTTGTAGATGGTCATTTCCGGAGTGACGTGATCGAACAGGGTGCCGCCGACAAAAAAGCCGTTTTCATGGCCGGCCACGCTGATGCCGCGGCCATCGACCAGCAGTTTTGCGCCCTCTTCAACGCCTTTGGCGACGTAAGCCTCGACCTTGGCCTTGTGCACGCCGGTGACCAGCGGCCCCATCTCGGAATCGGCCTGGTCGCCGTTACCGATCTTCAGGGCGGCGGCGCGCTGCGCCAGCTGCTGCACCAGGCGGTCGGCGACGTCGCCCACCGCGACCGCCACCGAAATCGCCATGCAGCGTTCGCCGGCCGAGCCATAGGCAGCGCCGATCAGCGCATCGACCGCCTGTTCGAGATCGGCGTCCGGCATCACCACCAGATGGTTCTTGGCGCCGCCCAGCGCCTGCACGCGTTTGCCGCGGCGCGCGCCTTCGGTATAGATGTATTCCGCAATCGGGGTCGAACCGACAAACGACAGCGCCTGCACATCGGGATGGGCCAGCAAGGCGTCGACTGCTGTCTTGTCGCCTTGCACCACGTTGAAAACACCGTCCGGCAAGCCGGCTTGCTTGAGCAGGTCGGCGATCAGCAGGCTGGCCGAAGGATCGCGCTCGGAGGGTTTCAGGATGAAGCAATTGCCGCAGGCGATCGCCACCGGGAACATCCACATCGGCACCATCACCGGGAAATTGAACGGCGTGATGCCGGCTACAACACCCAGCGGCTGGCGCAGGTTCCAGTTGTCGATGCCGCCGCCGATATTGTCGGTATGGCTGGTCTTGAGCAGGTGCGGGATGCCGCAGGCGAACTCCACCACTTCGATGCCGCGCACCACTTCGCCCTTGGCGTCGGAAAACACCTTGCCGTGTTCGCGCGTGATCAGCGCCGCCAGCTGGTCGTGGTGCTGCTCCAGCAGCTCTTTGAACTTGAACATGATGCGGGCGCGGCGCAGCGGCGAGGTTTCGGCCCAGGCCGGGAATGCCGCGCAGGCGCTGGCGACGACCTTATCCACTTCCTGTGTGGACGCCAGCGCGACCTGCGCGACGACAGCGCCGGTGGCTGGATTGAAAACGTCGGAATAGCGCTCGGAGCGGCCGGTCGCCTGCGTGCCGGAAATAAAGTGATTGATTTGAGGAATATTCATAGTGAGTCCTGGTTATTTGATTTCGTTGAGTACTTCGCGCACCGTGCCGAACATGCGCTCGATTTCTTCCGGCTGCACGATCAGCGGCGGCGAGAAAGCCAGGATGTCGCCGGTATAGCGCACCATCACACCCTTCTCATAACACTTGCGGAATACTTCATAAGCGCGTGCGCCCGGGGCCTGCGGCCGCGGTTCCAGCTCGATGCCGGCCACCAGGCCGAGGTTGCGGATATCCTTGACGTGCGGCGCGCCGGCCACGCTGTGGGCGGCTTTCTCGAACAGCGGCGACAATTCGCGCGCCCGTTCGAACAGCCCTTCGCTCTGGTACAGGTCGATGGCGGCGATGGCGGCGGCGGCGGCCACCGGATGGGCGGAATAGGTATAACCGTGCATCAGCTCGATGGCGCCGGCAGCGGCAGATTGCAGCACCGTATCGTGGATCTCGCGTTTGGCGGCTACCGCGCCCATTGGAATCGCGGCGTTGTTGATGCCCTTGGCGAGCGTGATCAGGTCCGGCGTGACGCCGAAATAGGCGCTGGCGGTAGGCGCGCCGAGGCGGCCGAAACCGGTGATCACTTCATCGAAAATCAGCAGGATGCCATGCTTGCTGCACAGTTCGCGCAAGCGTTCCAGGTAACCCACCGGCGGAATCAGCACCCCGGTCGAGCCGGCCAGCGGCTCGACGATGACGGCGGCGATGGTGGAAGCGTCGTGCAACGTCACCAGCCTTTCCAGTTCGTCCGCCAGGTGTGCGCCCCAGGCCGGCTGGCCGCGGCTGAAGCCGGCCTCGGCGATATTCAGGGTGTGCTGCAGGTGATCGACGCCCGGCATCAGGTTGCCCGAGAAAGCCTTGCGGTTGTTGAGGATGCCGCCGACCGAGATGCCGCCGAAACCGACGCCGTGATAACCGCGTTCGCGGCCGATGAATCGTGTGCGCTGGCCTTCGCCGCGCGCGCGGTGGTAAGCCAGGGCAATCTTGAGTGCGCTGTCGACCGCTTCCGAACCGGAATTGGTGAAGAAAATCCGGTCCACCCCGGCCGGCATCAGTCCAGCTACTTTTTTTGCTGCCTCGAACGCCAGCGGATGGCCCATCTGGAACGACGGCGCGTAATCCATGCTGCCGATCTGGCGCGTCACGGCCGCGATGATCTCGTCGCGGCAATGGCCGGCGTTGACGCACCACAGGCCGGCGGTGGCGTCCAGCACCTGGCGGCCGTCGTCGGTCTGGTAATACATGCCCTTGGCCGAGACGAACATGCGCGGCGCTTCCTTGAATTGGCGGTTGGCGGTGAATGGCATCCAGAATGCCGACAGGTCCTGATCCGAGTGTGGTGTGTTCATGTGGGTTTGATGGGATTAATTGGATTGGTTGACGAGGGTTGGCGAAGTTTGGCCATGGCGTCGATTATTGCAGTTACAATCCAGATTGTTAGATACACTTTGTACAAATCGTGGAAAGTGTACTGTTGCCGACAGCAATCTGTACTGAATACACTTGAAGATGCCATGACTAATACCCAGGTTTCGCGCTTTCCCCAGCTGTTGCAGCCGCAATCGGCGCTGAGCCTGGTGGAACAAGTGGTGGCCGGCCTCGGCCGCATGATCGAAAACGGCAAGCTGCGGCCAGGCGAACGGCTGCCGTCGATCCGCCAGTTCGCGCTGCAGCAGGGCGTCAGCAATTCGACCATCGTCGAAGCCTATGAGCGGCTGGTGGCCAACGGCATGCTGATTGTCCGGCGCGGCTCGGGGTTTTTCATCGCCAAGCGCGAGCAGCCCGAGAGCAGCGGCATGCCTTCAATCTTGCCGAATCCGGTGATCGACTCGGCCTGGCTGTTTTCCGAAGTGTTTGCCGACGAGCGGGTGCCGATCAAGGCCGGCTGCGGCTGGCTGCCGAGCAGCATGCTGGACGGCGCAGGTCTGCATGCAGCGGAGCGGCGCATTATCCGCTCGCCCGGCGCCCAGCAGGTGGGTTACGGCCATCCCTTCGGTTACGGCCCGCTGCGGCAAACCATCGCCAAATCGTTCGCCAACTGGTCGCTCGACATCAGCCCCGACCAGATAGTCACCACCCACGGCGTCACCCAGGCGCTGGACCTGATCATGCGCACCCTGGTGAAACCGGGCGATACCGTGTTCATCGAAGAACCGGGTTATTGCAACCTGATCGCCATGCTGCGGCTGGCCAATATCGATGTGATCGGCGTGCCGCGCACCGTCAGCGGGGTCGACCTGGAGCGCTTGGAGGAACTGGCGCAGATCCACCGGCCGAAGATATTTTTCACCAACCCGGTGCTGCAGAATCCGACCGGCACCACCTACACTCCGGCCTGCGCGATGCGGGTGCTGCAGGCGGCCGAACGGCACGGTTTCTGGGTGGTGGAAGACGACCTGTACCGCGAGCTGGCGCAAGCCACCGATCCGATGCTGGCGGCGCTGGATGGATTGCGGCGCGTGATTTATGTCAGCGGCTTTTCCAAAACCATCGCGCCATCGCTGCGGCTCGGCTTCATCGCCTGCCAGGCTGACCTGGCCAAGGAATTTGCGCGCACCAAGATGGTCTTGACCCTGACCAATTCCGAAATCACCGAACGGCTGGTGTACAACGCGCTGACCGAAGGCCATCACCGGCGCCATGTCGAGCGCCTGGCCAGCACCCTGCTCACCGCGCAGGCGCAGGTGAGCGCCAGGCTGGAGGAGGTCGGCTTATTGCCGTTCGGTCCTCCGCGCGGCGGCATGTTTTATTGGGCCAGGATGCCGCAGGCGGCGCTGAGCGCCAAGGAAATCGGCGACCGCGCCCTGCAACAGGGCATCTGGCTGGCGCCGGGAGAATTCTTTTACGTATCGCAGCCGGAACACGCCTGGTTCCGCTTCAACGTGGCTTTTTCGGACTTGCCCAAACTGTCCGATTTCTTCCGCAATCTGGTGGCCGGCAGCTAGCCGGCCACATCTTCGAAGGCCGAGGCTTCAGCGCGCCGCCGCTTCGCGCTTGCGGATAACGGTGACGCTTTCGCCGCCCGCGCCCCAGTTGTCGGTATCGACTTCATCGATGACGACGAAGGTGGTGGCCGGTTTCTTGTTGAGCACGCGCTCCAGTAACTCGGTGACGCCGGCAATCAGTTGCTGTTTCTGTTCTGCGGTGACTCCTTCGCGGGTGACGCGGATATTGACGTATGGCATGCGGGAACTCCTGCATAAATGGTTAGAGGACGGGCATCGGCCCGATTTTTTGCGCTCGTGTTTACCAGGTGCCGGCGGTGGCGCCGCCGTCCACCGGCAATGCTACGCCGGAAATGAAACCGGCATCGGTCAGGTACAGCACGGCGTCGACAACGTCCTTGGTGCTGCCGGTGCGGCCCGACGGCGACAGCGTGTTGAAGAAGGTCCGCGAATTTTCATAGTCGCTGTGCAGCGGGGTCTGGATGATGCCGGGCGCAACCGTGTTGACTTGCACGTTGGAGGCGGCCAGCTCGTGCCGAGTTTTTTGGCGGCAGCACGCGGCCCTTCATCCTGCTGTATCCGCACGCTCGCCACCTGTCGCTGCGGGCGCGTACTTTCGTCGATTTCATGGTCAAGCACCTGAGCCGAATTTGAGCTCAGTTTGAAGTCCCGGCGCAAAAGCCGGCGGTAATAAAAAACCCGCGCACTCCTCATGAGGCGCGGGTTTTGTCATTTGCAGCGGTTCCCGCATGCTGGCGGGAGCTGCTGTCTGCAGGCGATTAGTTGCCTGTGTTTGTTTCAAGCGGATAGTTGGCGAAATTGATCTGGCCGGAGTTGCGTGCGTCAGCCAGTTCTGCGCGTACTTCGGCACGGCTCTTGCCTGGAGCGTTGGAGACGGTGAACACCGGATATTGCGAACCGGCGAAATCGAGTTCTCCGGCAGCGCGGGCTTTTGCCAGTTCTGCCTGCACTTCAGCGCGGGTCTTGGTTGGGGCCGAGCTTTGGGCGTTGGATGACAGGAACACCGGATATTGCGAACCGGCGAAATCGAGTTGGCCGGCAGCACGGGCCTGGGCCAGTTCAGCCTGGACTTGGGCGCGGGTGAGCGGGGTGACGTTGTCGGAAGCGAATGAAGGAGCTGAAACAATTGCAGCCAGTGCCAATGCGGCGATCAGTTGGGTTTTCATGATGGTTCTTTCTTTTTAAGTTAATGACAAAGTGCCAAATGCAGCGGTCACACAAGCGCATGAACTGACGGATAGGCATTGCTGCTGCACCGTCCTGGCTGTCGGCAGGGATTTGATTTGCATCTATCACTAGATAGATAAATCAGGAAAATAAAAAGCGTCTTTCTTGTTTGACGCCTTCCACTCCACTAATCCACCGCTGGCAGTCCGGGCACGTTGTTCGATCCAGTTGTTGCCAAATAAAAACTAAACCTGGGTCGCTTGCCGCTTATAACAACGTGTCTGCAACTGCTGTGACTCAACTATAGTTATCTACTGCTAGGTAGTCAAATAGAATTTTCTTATAACATCCATAGGCTAATAAAAAGCCGACGCAGGCCGTAAACGGCTTGATTATCTACCTTTCAGTAGATAATATATAGGCATAGCGTCTTTTTGATTTTACATTCCACGCCCGTGCCGTCAGAATATTGCCGGCCGGGGCATAAAAGACGTAGCATGGCAGCAGCAAGCGTGGCTGCCTGAAATTCAGTCACCCATGCCGGTGTCGTGCATCGCTATCTCTTTATAGGTAAAAAATCATGAAGGCCGTTTCCCCCGTACGCGAACAATTACTGGAGCACACGCTGGTCCTGCTGGGCACGCGCGGCTACAACGGCTTCAGTTACCGCGACCTGGCCGAGCTGGTCGGCGTCAAGACTTCCAGCATCCACTATTATTTCCCGACCAAGGAAGACCTGGCGCTAGCGGCGGTGCAAGCCTATGCGGCAAATATCGGCGAAATCATGCGCGACATGGATGTGAACGGGCCGCTCAAGGAACAGGTCGAGAAATACCTGGCGCTGTGGCGCAAGAATCTCGGCACCGGCCGCGTCTGCCTATGCGGCATGCTGGCCGCCGAAGCCACCAGCCTGCCGCAAAACGTATTGGCCGCCTTGCAGGCTTTCTACAGCATGCACGAGGCCTGGATTACGCAGCGGCTAGAGCGCGCGGTTGCCGACAAGGGCGTGCAATTGCCCGCCCCGCCATCGGTCTATGCCATGACCATTCTCGGCGCCTTGCAAAGCGGGCTGATTTCCGCGCGCCTGTTCGGCAAACCCTGCCGGCTCGACGCGGCATCGGCCATGTTGCGCTCTGCCGTGACGCCGGAAAACGGCAAACAACAGGCGGCGCCCGCCGACGCTGTCTTATCCTGATTCCAGGACGCCGCTCATGCAGATAGCCATGAGCGGCAACAAGCCGTGCTTGCCCCCGCCACGGAAAAACTGTCCAGCGTCTAAGCATCGATAAATAATCGCATCACGCTTAATCGGTCCATGGCGCGGTTCTGGCCGGCTGGTCGTTGTCGGTTATGTAGCGGGAAACGCCACTGGCCAAGGCATCGAAGGTGATCCGGCAGCGCTCGCTGGAACGCAGGTCTTCATGCATCACGATCCAGGTTTCGAGTTCGTCCTTGAGCGCCGCCGGCAGCACCGGCGACAAATCGGGATTGTTTTTTACCAGTCCCGTCTGGCACATGCCGATGCCGTAACCGGCGCGGATCGCCGCCAGCTGCACCAGCTGGTTGTCGGCGCTCAGCGAAAACGTGTCGCGCGACAGCGGCAGGCCGCGCTTTTGCATGGCGCGGATGTAATTGGTTTCCTGGTCGAAGCCGATCAGCGTGTGCTGCTTCAGTTCGGCGATGCTGGCCGGCATGCCGTGCAATTCCAGGTAGCGGCGGTGCGCAAACAGGCCGAGCGGAATGGCGCCGATCCGGCGCGCGATCAGGGCCGCCTGGCTGGGCTGCACCATCCGCACGGCGATATCGGCATCGCGTTGCAGCAGGTCCTGGGTGCGGTTCGAGGCCACCAGTTCAATCTTGATGGCCGGATGGGTTTCGCGCAGCGCGGTCAGGATCGGCGGCAAGACCTCGACGCAAACCACTTCCGACGCCGTGATGCGCACCGTGCCGCCGCCGTTGGCGCTGGCGTCGGTCGAGGCGCGGCGCAGGGCATTGGCGGTGGCGCGCAGGTTTTCGGCGAACGGCCGCAAGGTGAGCGCGGTGTCGGTCGCGGCCAGCCCGGTTTGCGAGCGGGTGAACAGTTTTACTCCCAGCGCCAGCTCCAATGTTTCGATCTGGCGGCCCATGGTGGGCTGAGTCAATCCCAGGCTGCGGGCGCCGCCGGACAGCGAGCCTTCTTCCAGCACGGCCAGGAACGCCCGGTACAGGTCCCAGCCTGGTTCTTGGATAGTCATACAAATATGTATAGTCGATATGTGAAGATAGCCAATTTTAAACCAATAGCTACACTGTTACGCTGGACTCCTACAACATTTTTCAAGGAGTGCACATCATGAAACAGCAGATCGCATTGGTGCTCGGCGCCACCGGCGGCATCGGCAACGCCATGGCAAAAAAACTGATGCAGCGCGGCTGGCAAGTGCGGGCGCTGCACCGGCGTGCAGACCAGATGGCCGCCAGCGACCACGACAGCGGCATCGTTTGGCGTCAAGGCGACGCTATGCAGGAGCAGGATGTGATCGCCGCCGCTGACGGCGTGTCGATCATCGTCCATGCGGTCAACCCGCCGGCCTATCGCAACTGGGCGCAGCTGGTAGTGCCGATGATAGACAACAGCATCGCCGCGGCGCGCGCATCCGGCGCCCGCATCATCCTGCCCGGCACCGTCTACAACTACGGCGCCGACGCTTTTCCAGACCTGCGCGAAGTTTCGCCGCAAAATCCGAGCACTCGCAAGGGAGCGATCCGGGTGCAGCTGGAGCAGCGGCTGCGCCAGGCCGCGCAGAGCGGCGTGCGCTCGCTGGTGGTGCGCGCCGGCGACTTCTTCGGGCCGCACATGGCCAATTCCTGGTTTTCGCAAGGCCTGGTCAAGCCGGGGCAGCCAGTGGCGACGGTGAGTTACCCCGGGCAGCGCGGCATCGGCCATCAGTGGGCTTACCTGCCGGACGTGGCCGAGACCATGATGCAACTGATCGAGCACGAACCGGCGCTGGCTGCTTTCGATACCTTCCACATGAACGGCCACTGGGACGCCGACGGCACCGAAATGGTGGCCGCCATCGGGCGCGTCACCGGCCAGCCGGGCCTGAAGGCAAAAAGCTTCCCCTGGTGGCTGCTGCCGCTGGCGGCGCCGTTCGTCCCGGTTTTCCGCGAGCTGCGCGAGATGAGCTACCTGTGGCGCCAGCCCTTGCGCCTGGACAACCGGCGTCTGCTGCAGCTGCTCGGCAGCGAGCCGCACACCCGGCTGGACGAGGCGCTGAAGGCGACGCTGGGAGGCATGCGCTGCCTGAAACAGTGATCTGGGGACAACAATATATTTTGCTGCGATCCATTCCTAGCAAATCGTGTCGGGGGATAATGCGTACTGCAATCGATTCATAAACGGCTGCTATTGCAATATGCAGCCATCATTATTGGAAGTAACGCATTTTGAACACGACAAGAACCAAACGCTGGACCGGCAAGATGGACTCCCTGACAACGGCATACCTGAAAGATGTCATGGGCAAGATGGAGGTATACGGCGACCGCGTACAATTCGGACTGGCCAGCCCGGGGCCGCGCCCGTATTACCAGCTCACCAACAGCGCCGAAAAGAAAATGGCCTTCGACAGCAACAACCACCTGCTGCACCCGAAGGAAGATGAATTCACCGGCGCCAACGCCACGCCGGTATTCACGCTGGAACAAATCAAGGCAGCCATCGCCGCCGGCGGTTTCCGCTCCAGCAGCGCCACCCGAAGTTCTGCCGGCGGCCGCGTCGTCAGCCGCAGCAGCAGCCCGCGCGGCGGCACTATCGCAATGAAAGCCAAGGACCTGATCGATGCCGCCCGCTATGAATATTTCCGCAGCAACCGCCAGGCGCTGCCGGACGGGATCGGCGAACATACCGCCGAAATCACCGAGCTGATGCTCAAGGGCAGTTCCGCCGAAGATGCATTCGGCGAGGTAGTGAAACGGCATTTCTGATTGCCGTGCTGCGGCCCGGCTGCCGGGCCGCAGTATTCTATGAATGGCATGGCCCGGCCGTTTTGCCGAGCGCGGATTTGTCGGGCTGCGTTACCGAGCCGGGCCGCCTGCCGCGTAATTAGCCAGGAACATATCCACCGCCGAATCGACCACCTGCTGCTGCAGCGCCGCCGCCAGCGGCGGCTGGCCCAGCGTGACCTGCGGCCAGAATGCGAAAGTTTTCAGCAGGCCTTGCAGCTGGTGCGCCGCGAACGCCGGATCGCCCGGCTTCAGCCGGCCGTCGGCCTGCGCCGCGCTGATCCAGGTGTTGATGCCTTCTTCGCGCTCGCCCAGCCTGGCGACCATGTCCTGGGTCCGCTCCGGTGAATGGATGGTGGCCGCAATCGCCACCCGCGCCAGGTCGAGGAAATTGCTGTCGCTGAGCATGCGCATCTTCGACTGCATCAGCTCGAGCAGCTGCGGACGCAGCGGCTTATCATGGCGATAGATGAGGGCACGCTGTTCGGCGCTGCTTTCCCACAACTGCATCAGGATTTCGGCGAACAGCTCTTCTTTGCCGGGGAAATGGTTGTACACCGTGCGCTTCGACACCTGCGCCCGCGCGGCGATCTTGTCCATGCTGGTGGTTTCAAAGCCGTTGGCGCGGAATTCGGCAATCGCTGCCTCGAGGATGGCCTCGCGCTTGCGGTCTGTGAGGCGTTGGGCTGTGGTCATGATCTGCTTCTGGATGACGGATAGCTGGATTTTACACCAGGTAGTTTACTTTTCTTGAGCAAAAAACTACACTGTGCAGTGTAATTATACAATGCTAACGAGTCGCCGGGCTGCCGGCGGCAGCACAACAAGATCGGAACCTGCAATGAAAGTAATCTTATTTGGCGCCAGCGGCATGGTCGGACAAGGCGTGTTGCGCGAGTGCCTGCTCGATGACGGCGTCGAATCCGTGCTGGCCGTCGGCCGCAGCGCCGGCGCCGGTGCATCCGGAAAACTGCAGGAGCTGGTCATCCCCGACCTGGCCCATATCGGCGACCATGGCGCGGCATTGCAAGGCTACGACGCCTGCTTCTTCTGCCTCGGCGTGTCGTCGGCCGGCATGTCCGAAGCGCGCTACACCGAACTGACTTACGACCTGACGCTGGCCATCGCAAAGACGCTGGCGGCGCGCAATCCCGGCATGACCCTGACTTACGTCTCCGGCGCCGGCACCGATTCCAGCGAGCACGGCAGCAGCATGTGGGCGCGGGTCAAGGGCCGCACCGAAAACGCCTTGCTGCGCCTGCCGATCAAGGCCGCCTTCATGTTCCGTCCCGGCGTGATCCAGCCGCTGCATGGCGTGCGTTCCAAGACCAGGTCCTACCAGCTGTTCTATACGCTGGCGGCGCCGCTGCTGCCGTTGGCCAGGCGGCTGTTCCCGAAACACATCACCACCACCGAACAGATGGGGCGGGCGATGATCAAACTGGCGCGGCAAGGCGGTCCCAAGCAAGTGCTAGAGGCCGCGGACATCAACGCCATGTAGGGTGGGCGCCTGTGCCCACGCGGGAGTACGGGCCGTGCACCCCCCTGCATTTCCCCATCAAAGCCCGCTTTTTTTTGTCGCAAAAGCGGATTTTTGTGCTACAGATACAAAGCCCGCAAACGAAATTTTAAAAGCAATTTGTCTCAATCCCGCGTTTGCGGTAGTCTACATCGCCGATTCCAAGCAAATACGGTGCTAGAATTTGCAACTCACCACTTTTTTTGAGGATTTAACGAAATGAACAAAACCGAATTGATCGACGCCATTGCCACTGATTGCGAAATCTCGAAGGCCGCTGCACAGCGCGCTTTGGAATCCGTAGTAGACAACGTGATCAAGGCCGTGACTAAAGGTAGTACAGTTCAGTTGATTGGATTTGGTTCGTTCTCTTCCGGCAAACGCGCTGCACGCACCGGTCGTAACCCACGTACCGGCGAAGCAATCAAGATTGCCGCAGCCAAGACCGTCAAGTTCACAGCTGGTAAAGCATTCAAAGATGCAGTGAACAAGAAGAAGAAATGATGTAATAAAAAAGCCCCTTGGAGAGATTCAGGGGGCTTTTTTTTCGCCCGCGCCGATTCTTTCTAACGGCGATCGCTTCGCACGACACAAGAAACGCATTCATTCCACGCGATGAACGCAAGCCGCTAGCGCAGCACAAAGCCGTCCTCGCCTCATCACCTTCGTCAATCGCATTGGCGACTTCCCGCAGCAGAAATTTCATTGACACCGTTCCGCCACTCGCGATATGGTCGGCAACGCATAAATTCTTTTCTCCCAGCAATAAAAGGATTCCATGAACGACACCTCCCCTACTTTTTCCCGCCGTGAACTGCTGCTGAGCGCACTGTCCGCCGCCGCTGTTGCCGCACTGCCTCGCATCGCAAGTGCACAGACCAAGGAAGCACTGCCGGCCGATGCACAATTTTCCACCCTGCTGGCCGATTTTGCGGAAGAGATCCTGCGCCTGTCGCCGACTTCAGCGACTGCGCTGGGACTCGATTCCGGCGCCCGCTCAGGACTCAAATCGCGTCTGCAGGATGGTTCTCCCGCCGGCGATGCGGCCTGGGCCAGCCAGGTCAAATCGATGCTGGCGCGCCTGGCTCCGCTGGAGCGCAACAAGCTCAGCCCGGATGCGCAAGTCCGCTACGATAGCGTGCAATATGCGGCAAGCGCAGGAGTGGATGGGCTGCGCTTTTCCTACGGCGGCGCGGCCAGCGGTTTTTATGGCGGCACGTCACCGTTCCCGGTTACCCAGCAGGACGGGGCGCTGACCGCGGTACCCGAATTTCTCGATTCGCAGCACAAGATCGCCAACGCAGCCGACGCCGAAGCCTATCTGGAGCGCGTGACAGCAATGGCGCGCCTGCTCGACCAGGAAACGGCGCGCATCGCCGAGCAGGCGGCCAAGGGCATCATGCCGCCCGATTTCATCGCGCATACCGCGCTGGGCCAGCTACGCAACTATCGCAAGACGCCGGCGGCGGCGCAGAAGCTGGTCACTTCGATCGCCGGACGCACCCGGAAACTCGGCATAGAAGGCGACTGGGAAGCGCGCGCGACCAAGCTGGTGAACACGCTGGTGTATCCGGCCCTGGAACGGCAGATCGACACCTTTGCCAAAGCCACCGCCAAGGCCACCGATGTCGCCGGCGTGCAGCGCCTGCCCGATGGCGCGGCGTATTACGAATGGGCGCTCAAGCTGGGTACCACCACCACCCATGGCGCCAGTGAAATCCATGCGATCGGGCTGGAGCAGAACAAGATGCTGCAGGCGCGCATCGACGCCATCCTCAAGGCGCAGGGGATCACGCAAGGCACGGTCGGCGAACGCATACTGGCGCTGTCGAAAGATCCTGCGCGCTTTTATGCCGACGATGACCAGGGACGCGCGCAGCTGATTGCCTATTGCAACGAGCGCGTGGCTGCGATCCGCAAGCTGATGCCGAAAATTTCGCACCTCGACCTGCAGGCGCCGCTGGTGATCAAGCGCGTGCCGTCAGATATCGAAGCCGGCGCGGCGCTGGGTTACATGAACTTCGCGGCGCTGGACGGATCGCGGCCGGCGATTTATTACATCAACCTGAAATCGACCAAGCTCTGGCCGAAATCCGAAATCGCCACGCTGACCGCGCACGAGGGTATTCCCGGCCACACCTGGCAGGGCGCCTACCTGGCCGAGCACCATGCGCAGATACCGCTGATTACGTCGCTGATGGGCTTCAACGCTTTTGTCGAAGGCTGGGCGCTGTATGCCGAGCAGCTGGTCGACGAATTCGGGCTGTATGCAACCGATCCGTTCAGCCAGGTCGGCTACCTGCAGGCGCAGCAGTTCCGCGCCTGCCGCTTGGTGGTCGATACCGGCCTGCATTCGATGCAATGGACGCGGCAGCAGGCGATCCAGTTCCTGATCGAAAACACCGGGCGCGGCCAGGCCGCCATGACCAGCGAGATCGACCGCTATTGCGTAATGCCGGGGCAAGCTTGCGGCTACAAGATGGGACACAACGAAATCCTGCGCCAGCGCGAACGCGCAAAAACCGCGCTGGGCGGCAAGTTCGACCTGGCCGCTTTCAATGACGCGCTGGTGAAATGCGGCGGCGTGCCGCTGACGGTGCTGCCGACCGTGATTGACCGCTACATCGCCGCCAAACGCACGGTATAGCACGGTATAAAGGATGCGGCGCGGCCGTTGTCAGGCCGCAGCGCATCCTCATCCATCTTCAGCCGGGACAAACGGCCTCGACATTGTTCCCGTCCGGATCGATCAGGAATGCGCCGTAGTAAGTGGGACTGTATTCGGTGCGCAGGCCCGGTTTGCCGTTGTCGCGCCCGCCAGCCCTCAGGCCGGCCGCGTGAAAGCCTTTGACCTGCTTGTGATCGGCGGCGCGGAAAGCGACGTGTGTGGTTCCGGCCGGCGTATCGGTAGCAGCATATAACCAGAGCGCCGGCTGCTCCGGCGGCCCGAAGCCGGCATAACCGTCGCCCTGCACTGCCAGGACATATCCCAGGTTTTCCAGCGCTGCCTGGTAAAACTGCAGGCTGGCGTCCAGGTTCTTCACTTTCAATCCGATATGGTCGAACATGATGATCTCCTTGTCATCGCATCCAGATGGATGCGTCAGGCAATCATCATTTCAGATCGAACCCAGTTTTTCTTGGAAAATCTTGCGCTCGCCGCGCGCTACGCGCTGGAAATGCTTGGGCGAGACGCCGGCGGCGCGGTGGAAGGTGCGCACGAAATTGGATAAATCGTTGAACCCGACGTCGTAGGCCGTATCCGTGACGGAGCGGCCGTCTGCCAGCAGGCTTGCTGCATGGCGCAACCTTGAGCGCAGCAGGTACTGGTGCGGCGTGACGCCGAGCGTGCGGCTGAACAGCCGCAGGAAATGGAAAGGACTCATGCCTGCCTCGCCGGCGGTCCGTTCGAGGTCGATTTCTTCATGTGCGTGCGCGGTAATCCACATCGCGGCATTGACCGCGCGGCGCCGGTCCTGGCTCGTCGTCGCCAGCGGCGCGGATTGCTTGCCGGAACTGAGCGCGACAAAACGCGCGGCAAGCAGCAGCCCGATTTCCTCCAGGCCGACGTCGCTGCGCCCTTCTGCGGCGGCCTGTCCCAGTTCGCCGAGCATGATGATGCCGTTCAGCGGCGGCAAGGCGCCGCTGCGCCATAGCGTTTCCTTGGCGCCTATCGATTCGATGCATTCCTCGGAAAACTGGAAAGACAGGCATTCGTCGCCGCACACATGATGGTCGTGGGTGCAGCAGTATTCATCGCCGGGATAGCCGATCATCACCGAGCCCGGCACCAGTTCGTGCTGCACGCCGCGGTAGCGCAGGCCGAAGCTGCCGCGCCGCACGTAGGACACCGAATGCTTGTGGTGCGATTCGGTGACCGGCAGGTCGCCCGGGCTGGCGCTGCAGCGGTAATCGATCACCGTCGCCGACGCGCTTTGCGAAAGAATCAGGGTATTCATCCTATTAAGTCTACGCCAAATAAAAAAACGCGGATGGCTTGCATCCGGTTTTTATAAGCGCTTGACTTCAAGTTAACTTGATAGACGATGCCCTACGAAATCCAGCAAGAGCAAGTTCGTCAGGCAGCAAACCCGCCGTCGATAGACAGGCTGGCGCCGGTAATGTAAGCGGCTTCCGGGCCGACCAGGTAAGCGACAAAGCTGGCGATTTCTTCATCCTTGCCATAACGGCCGACCGGCATCATCGCTTTCAGGGTGGCGGCGAATTCGCTGCCGGCCGGATTCATTTCGGTATCGACCGGGCCCGGCTGCACATTGTTGATGGTGATGCCGCGCGGACCGAGATCGCGCGCCAGGCCGCGCGTCAGGCCGACCAGCGCCGACTTGCTCATCGCATAGGGGCCGCCGCCGGCAAACGGCATGCGGTCGGCATTGGTGCTGCCGATGTTGATGATCCTGCCGCCCTCGGTCATGTGGCGCGCCGCTTCTTGCGTCGCCACGAACACGCTGCGCACATTGATCGCCAGCGTGCGGTCGAAATCTTCCAGGCTGAATTCGGCCAGCGGCGCAATCGCCAGCACGCCTGCATTGTTGACCAGGATGTCGAGCCGTCCGAAAGCGGTGACGGCTTGTCCGATTGCCGCCTTGATGGCGTCTGCATCGGCGCTGTCGGCCCGGATCGCCAGCGCGCGTCCGCCGGCGGCTTCGATGTCCTTGACGACTTGCATGGCGCGGTCGGCCGAGCTGATATAGGTCAGGGCGACAGCGGCGCCGTTGCGGGCCAGCCGTTTGGCGATGGCGGCGCCGATGCCGCGTGAACCGCCTTGGATGAAGGCGACTTTGTTGGCAAGCACAGCTGTTTCTTGGTTGATGGCCATGGTATTTCTCCTTGTTGGTTGGGTGTTTGCCATAGTAGCGAACGCCGGGTTGACAAGCGAAGTATCTGCCGATCATTATGTCGTTACTAGCCCCTAATCTTCATATTCACTTGATACCAAAGGTTTAAAATAAACCCATGGAAACCATGATTGGCATGCAATGTTTCGTCCGCAGCGCCGAGGCCGGCAGCTTTTCAGAGGCGGCGCGGCGGCTTGGCATGACTTCGGCGGCGGTCGGCAAGAACGTGGCGCGGCTGGAGACCGGACTTGGCGTGCGCCTGTTCCATCGCAGCACGCGCAGCCTGACCCTGACCGAGGCCGGCGAAAGTTTTCTGCATGAAATCAGGGATGGCCTGACGTCGATCCAGTCCGCCGTCGACAACCTGGCCAGCGCCGGCGGCCAGCCGGCCGGCGTGCTCAAGGTCAGCATGGGCACAGGTTTCGGCCGTGTCTACATGGTGCCGTTGCTGGCGCCGTTCCTGGAAAAATATCCGGCGATTTCGCCCGACTGGCATTTCGATAACCGCCAGGTCGACCTGATCGCGCAAGGTTTCGATGCCGCCATCGGCGGCGGTTTCGAACTGCCGCCCGGCGTCGTGGCGCGCGAACTGGGGCCGGCGCACCGCGTGCTGGTAGCCGCGCCAGCGTATTTCAACGAGCGGCCGGCGCCGGCCTCGCCGGCAGACCTGCACGCATTCGACGGCATTTTCATCCGCTCGCCGCAGACCGGGCGGGTGCGGCCGTGGCCGCTGCGCAACGGCAGCAACCAGCAGGCGCCGGTGACGCTGCGTGTGCGCATGACCATGAGCGATCCCGAAGCCGCTTGCGAAAGCGCGCAAATGGGCCTCGGCATCGCCCTGGTCAGCGTGCCGAACGCCTTGCCGTTCTTACTTAATAAAACCCTGGTGCGCGTGCTGCCGGACTGGTATGTCGACGGCGGCACCTTGTCGCTCTACTTTGCCGCCCAAAAACTGCTGCCGGCCAAGACCCGGGTGTTCGTCGATTATGTGGTGGAGCATTTCCGGACGCAGGAACTGGCCAGGCATTTTTCGGCGTTTTGAAAACCTTGGCAGCTTGAGACCAGGCATGAATGGTCGCTGCCGATATCAGGCTGGCACTCGGTTAGAAATACCGCCTCTCATGATTTGGCTTTTTTCTGCAATTTTTTGAACGATTCAGGAGACCAGGGGCGTACCGCCAGGATCAGGCTGGTGCCAAACCGTTCAGAAAAAGGCAGGCTCAGGTCCTGATGATGCAACGCTGAAAATTCTGCATTTAAACGACGCATGTGATGCTGGACAATCATGTTGCTTGCGCGTGAGAGCATGCCGCTGACCATTGTCATTTTTTCGCCCTCGCGGTCGAAGCGCGAATTGAAGAAATCATTTCTTAGCTGTGCGCGAAAATATTGCTGTATCGGCCCCCCCGGCAGCCAGGTGAAGTCTGGCGCCACCCGCACGCGTATTTTATTGTTGGGCATCAGGTCAATGATGCCCAGCTTGTCCAGCCGCGCGAGTATGCGTATGCATTCGGCTTTGGAAAAATCGAATACCTCCAGGATTTCTTCTAGCGACCAGTGATTGAGCGCATGCACCGCGATCAACAGCAATTTCGGATCGGACACCAGTTTGTCTTCCTGTTCTGGCGACAGCTGGGAGGGCGTTGCCGATTCGTGCGCAATCATGCGGGCGAGGTCGCTGATCTGTATGTCCAGCAGCATGCATATCTGATCAAACCGTTCTAGCGTAAAGCTTTTTTCTGCAAATACGCGCTTAACGCTGGCTTCGCTCAATCCCAGGCTTTTTGCCAGCTGCGCATAAGTGATGCCGCGCGCTTTCAGCACATTCTTTAACGCCCCGACCAAGGCTTCTGTTTGCGACATTTTTTTCCGCCGACTTTACTGTGTGGAATAGTATTGTATTTCAATACCTTATTAAATAATATGTGATTCTACCGATTACTTATTTGAATCAGGCGATACTTTTGTTAAAGTCTGCCCGTCGCTTAATAAAACGATGCAATCGCGGCAAAGCAGCAACGGCAATTGGTTATATCCGGACTTCAATCAACTTATCTCAGGGAAAAATATAATGAAAAAATTAACGTTACGTCGTGTTGCCGTTGTGCTTTCTTTGTGCGGCGCCTTGGCTGCTAACCAGGCATTTGCACAATCCACCGCCAGCGACATGTCGGCGATATCGGTGGTGGCTTCGGTTGTAGCTCCGGCTTATTTTATTTCCGAAGGTGGCGAATATCTGGTCAAGGGTGTGGAAGCTTCCGGCAACGGCACGCTCTATGTCCTGGAAAAAGTCGGCACCGGCGTGCGCGGTTCGGTCACTGTTGCAGCCAATGCCAGCGGCGCGGTGTCGGTCGGCGTGGGCGACATCCTCAGCACCACCGCGACCGCTGCCGGCATGCTGCTCGTGAGCGCAGGACGGGTATTGGCGATCATTCCTACGGAGCTTGGCAAGTCACTGATGAAAAGCAAAAAAATATCGTAGTTTCTGACGCTGCCTTGGATCATTCTTGGATCACTCCCATTCAATTTTCATGAAAGCGCACCATGTATAAGCGACGTCTGCTAACGGCCCTGGCCGGTTTGTGTATTTTAGCGCCGGGTCTCGGTTACGCCGGCCAGGCTTGTGAACAAAAGCCGCCGACCGCGGCCATGGTGACGCAAGGGCTGACGCTGGCCCTCAAGACTGTCGAGCAGCTCAATGCCAGTGGGGCCGAAGTGGTTATCATCGGCCGTGTCGGCCAGGATCTCAGTAAATATGGGCAGCATTATTCCCACATCGCGTTCGCTTACCGCGATGGAACGACCTGGAATATCGTACATAAGTTGAATGAATGCGGGACAGCTGTCAGTAATATTTTTGAGCAAGGCATGGGGCAATTTTTCCTCGACGATCCGTTCAAATTCGAGGATGCCTTTGCGGTGCCCGCGCCAGAGGTGCAGAAGCGGATACTGGCTGTGCTGGTGAGCCGGGACAAGGTGCTGACTGAGCATATTCCGCAATACAGCATGCTGGCCTATGCCTGGGGCAACAAGTATCAGCAATCGAACCAGTGGGTGCTGGAGACACTGGCGCTGGCGATGGAGCCGCAGATAACAAACCGCGAACAGGCCCAGGCATGGCTAAAGTTCAAGGGTTATGAGCCGGCTACGCTGAATATCGGCCCGATGACACGCCTCGGCGCCCGCATGTTCAAGGCTAACATCGCATTCGACGATCATCCCAACGAAAAGCGTTTCAGCGACAGGATTGAGACGGTTACCGCGGATTCGGTTTTTGATTTCCTGAAAAAATCCGGACTCGGGATCGGTTATTTCACGGTCAATCTTTAGGCCATACCGAGCAGTTTGCCTGCGCCATGCGGTTGGCAAAGATGGCACGCATAGGAGACGTCATGTTTCTTTCGCGTCGCCATCGGCATTGCCTAGCAAATCCAGCAATACATCCGCCACATCTGCAGTACGCGCTCCGCGTGCCGCCATATCTTCGACAAACTGCCGATACTGTTCCTGAAAGCCGCTTACCGGACTCATGCAATCGGTAACCAGCACCAGCTTTCCGATATGTTGCGGGCCGAAGTAATCGGCAATATGCTCGGTAGTCGCTTTCACGCAATGGCTGCCCGCTTCGCCTGTGATGTAGATGCAATCGGCCTTGGCCAGGCTGTCCAGGAAAGCCTGGTTCGATTGCGTCAGTGCGTCGTCCGGGTCGGGCACTTCGGCCTGCACCGCGGAATAGTGCTCGGTCCACGGATTGCTACCCTTGCTGATCTTGGCGACGCTGCGCAGGGTGCGTTCTTCCCAGCGGTTATAGGCGGAGCGCACATCGGCGTGGACGTTATGTCCCCATGAGCCGATCTCGCAATGGACCGGCCACACCATCAGCTGGTAACGTCCGGCTGCTTCCAGCTGGTCCAGGTAATGCAGCACCCGCGGCAGCGCAGCCGGCAGGCGCGGCAGATAGCTGCCGGCGCGCACCTCGGCGGCCGAGATCTGGGTGAACGGCGCGACTTCGCCGCCGGCGGCGCTGGTCCAGAATCCGGGATGGGCGATATCGAGCCGGTGGTGCGAATCGAGCGTGATGCTGATGGCGCTGATGCCGGCGCCGCCGCGCTTGATCAGGTCGGCCACGCGCAGCATGTCGGCGTGAGCCCCGGGCACCGGCAGCGCTGGCCCCATTCTGCCGCCGCCGGCCGGATTATCGGGAAGATAGCCGGCAGGCAGGTCGCAAAAATCGTTCTGCGGATCGATGATCAATAGGTGCAGGTTGCGGCGCATCTGTTTCTCCGGTGCCGTCTGTATGGCTTATCTGTTTGCTTACAGCGCTGCCAGCATGGTTTTCAGCGCGTCCTGCGCCGCCGGATCGCTCAGGCCCAGGCTGCCCTTGGTTTCCAGCAGGCGGTCGCGGCAGGCGGCCGGCCAGCCGAAGGCATCGTCGTCCAGCGCCAGCCAGCTGGTCGGCTTGCGGCGTTCAACGTCGCGCCAGACCTGCATGCCGCGCGGCATGGTGTCGAATTCCGCCGGCGTCAGCTTGGGATGGTGGAAGGTGGAGCCGATCACGCGCTCGCGCAGGCTCTCCGAGAGTTCCTGCCTGGTGGCGTCGAAGCCGAGCGCCCTGACCCAGCTGGTGGAGAGCACGATCTTGACTTCAGGATAGGGCGCCAGCAATTCTTCCAGGATCGGCATCCATTCGAAGAATGAGCGGTCCGGGGTGGCGATGTAGAGGCCGCGCTGGCGGTTGCGGATTACCTTGGCGTCGTGCAGGACGCCGTTGTAGTCCAGGTAGAGAATTTTCATAAAACATCAGTCATCAAAGTAGATCGGATTGGTGGCAGGCCGGTCATGGCCGAATCACGCCAAGCATGGGAATGGCGCTATTAGACCATCAAGTTTACTCCAAGGGAATCGCGGCGGCGCCCGGATCACGCCGCGGACGGCAAAACGGCGCTCCGCCAGCAGGCTTAAAGCGCTGCGGATATACTCGAAAACCGCAAGCTGAACAAGGAAGCCGCTGTGATCCCAATTTCAATTCTGGACCTGGTCCGTATCCGCCAAGGCAGCGATGCGCGCAACGCGCTCGACCATGCGCGCGATCTGGCGTTGCACGCCGAGGGCTGGAACTATCGCCGTTTCTGGATGGCGGAACACCATAATATGCGCGGCATCGCCAGCGCCGCTACCTCGGTGGCGATCGCCCATGTGGCGGCCGGCACCAGCACCATCCGGGTAGGCGCCGGCGGCGTCATGCTGCCGAACCATGCGCCGCTGGTGATCGCCGAGCAGTTCGGCACGCTCGCCGCACTGTTCCCGGGCCGCATCGACCTCGGCCTGGGTCGTGCGCCCGGCACCGACCAGATCACTACCCGTGCGCTGCGGCGCGATCCGGCCAGCGCCGAATCGTTTCCGCAAGACGTGCTGGAACTGCAGGCTTTCCTGGCGCCGGCCGAGCCGGACCAGCGCATCGTCGCCGTGCCAGGCCACGGCAGCAAGGTGCCGCTATGGATACTCGGGTCGAGCACCTTCGGCTCCCGGCTGGCGGCGGAATTCGGGCTGCCCTACGCGTTTGCCTCGCATTTCGCGCCCGATTCGCTGGAAATGGCGCTGCAGCTGTACCGCGCCCAGTTCAAGCCGTCCGAACAGCAGGCCAAGCCGCACGCGATGGTGGGCATCAACATCATCGCCGCCGATACCGATGCCGAAGCGCGCCGCCTGGCGACTACTCAGCAGATGTCCTTCACCGACATGCATCGCGGCGTGCGCGGCCTGAGCAAGCCGCCCATCGACGATATCGAAACCTACTGGTCGCCGCTGGAAAAGGCGCAGGCCTCGCACATGCTGGCGTGTTCTATCATCGGCTCGCCGGAAACCGTGCGCGAAGGGCTGGAAAGATTCCTGCTGCGCACCGGCGCCGACGAGCTGATGATTGTCTCGGACATATTCGATCACAAGGCGCGGCTGCACTCCTACGAGATCATCGCCGACGTTGCGCGCGGTGTAGAACCTATCCCAATGTCTATCTGATTTTGCCCTGACGTGCAGTTTCCCAGCCAGCCCTCTCCTTGCCAGCTCCTGCAAAGCACCGCTTTCCTCGGGCGCGAGGTCTGGGTAAAGCGCGACGACCTGCTGCATCCGGAGGTCTCGGGGAATAAATTCCGCAAGCTTAAATATCAGCTGTCGGCACTAGAGGGGAAGCAAGCGACGCTGGTAACCATGGGCGGCCCGTGGTCCAATCATCTGCATGCGCTGGCCCACGCAGCTGCCTTGGGCGGCTGGCCGGCGATTGGCCTGGTGCGCGGTGCGGCAGGGCTGGACAGCGCCACGCTGGACGATTGCCGGCAACTGGGCATGCACATCCAGTTTGTCTCGCGTGAGGACTACCGGCAGCTGCGCGAGGACCCGCAAGCCTGGCGCCGGCACATCGCCGCTGCCGACGACAGCCATGTCTGGCTGCCGGAAGGCGGTAGTGCGCCGGCGGCCTTGCGCGGCGTCGCCGAACTGGTGGACGAGTTGAGCACTGAGTTGCTGCCGGATGTGATCATGGTCGCCTGCGGCACCGGCGCCACGCTGGCCGGCATCCTCGCCGGTTTGCAGGGCCGGGGCCGGGTGGTCGGCATCGCGGTTCTCAAGGATGCCGATTATCTGCACCAGGAGATCGCCCGCTTGCTGCAGGAGGCGGGCTATCCTGCCTACCAGAATTATGAACTGATCACCGATGCCCATCACGGCGGTTATGGCAAAGCGCCGCCCGAGCTGCGCCAGTTCTGCCGCGAGTTTTCACAGGAATTCGGCCTGCCGATAGAGCCGGTTTATACGGGCAAGCTGTTTCACGCGCTCAGGCGCTTGCAGCAGGCCCAGGTTTTTCGCGCCGATGAACGGGTGCTTGCCGTACATACCGGCGGCATGCAAGGAGCACGCGGGTTTATCGGTTGAAGTCTCAATAAATCGTATCCCTGCGCGCCTGTTCGCGCGGCTGCACTGAATCGATGTAGCCGATGTCGCGTAAAAGGTGGTCGCTCAGTTCGCGCACATTCAGCACATATTTTTGTGGCGCCTCTGCCAGCGACGCTTTTGCTGGCTGTGGCGGGATCAGGCGCTGCTGCCACCAGCCGCCAGTACTCTTGACGGCCTGGAACAGGTTACCCAGCAAACCTTGCGGGCGTGGCAATGTTGTCGCGATTTGGTCCGGTGTCGATACGCAGTTCATGGCAAACTCACAAGTTGGTTGTAGGGAATATTCGCAGCGCTTTCAATACTGGTCAGAATATCCAACCACAGCTACTTAGGGAAACGACTTGTTCTAACCATCTTGGTCAGCTATGCTTACCATCATGAGCCGACTCCCTTTACATACCCTCCCGGTCTTCCGCACCGCCGCCCGCCTGCAGAATCTGCGCGCTACCGCGGTCGAAATGCACCTGACCCACAGCGCCGTCAGCCAGCAGATCGGCGTGCTTGAGCAGCAGCTCGGTTTTGTCCTGTTTGAGCGGCGCGGCCGCCGCATCGTGCTCAACGAAGCGGGCCAGGCGCTGCTGTGCAGCGTCGAGTCGGCGCTGGCACAGCTGGATGTCGGCGTGCTGGCCGCTGCCGCCACGGCGACCGGCGTTGCGCAGCGGCTGCGGCTGACGGTGATGCCGTCTTTCCTGCAGCGCTGGCTGCTGCCGCGCATGCAGCGCTGGCGCCAGCGCCATCCCGACATCGCGCTGGAGCTGCATTCCTCGCAGCAGGTGATGGACCTGCAGCGCGACGGTTTCCACGCCGCGCTGCGCCAGGGACGCGGCGGCTGGTCCGGGCTGAGCGATGAACGTTTGTTCGACAGCCCGCTGGTGGTGGTGGCTTCGCCGGCTACCGCGCGCCGCCTGCAAGGTGGAGGCGCGGCGGCGCTGGTGCACGAGCCCTTGCTGGGCGATGCCGACCTGTGGGATCTCTGGTTCAGCGAAGCCGGACTCACGGTGAGGACCAATCCGGTGGCCAGTTTCAACGACGCCGGCCTGATGCTGCAAGCCGCTGAACAAGGTTTGGGCATAGCGCTGGGGCGCGAATTCATGGTGGCCGATGCCTTGCGCGACGGCCTGCTGGTGCAGCTGTCTGAACAGCGGCTGGCGCCGGACGCCGATTATTCGTCTTATTTCCTGGTCTATCCGCCTTCATTGTGCGACTGGGCGCCGCTGCAGGCTTTGCGCAGCTGGCTGCACGATGAGGTCTGCGCTTTGCAGGCGTCGGCCGCTGCAGCGGCGGAAGAAACGCCGGCGCGCAAGCCACGCCGCAAGAAAGCGCCGTAGCAGCAATAGCGGCCCGGATTCCTCCAGCTCTCTACATCATGACGCAGCCCGACCATCTCCAGCGCCTCGCCTGTCCCAGATGCCTGCGTCCGCAGAGCGCTTGCATCTGCAGCTGGATTACACCGACAGAGCCGGCGATCGACGTGCTGATCTTGCAGCATCCGCTGGAAGTCCGCCAGGCCAAAGGCAGCGCCCGCCTTCTACAGCTGAGCCTGGCGCGCAGCGAACTGATTGTCGGCGAAACCTTTGACGAGCAGGGTTTGAAAGCGCTGCTGCATACGCCTGCCAGGCATGCCATCCTGCTGTATCCCGACAGCCCCGCGGATAAAAGCCTGGAGCTGGCCGCAGCGCCGCCGCTGGACCAGGCGTGGTTGCGAGAACCGGCGCAGTTGCGGTTGGTGGTGCTGGACGGGACCTGGCGCAAGAGCCGGAAAATGCTATACCTCAATCCGCTGCTGCAGGAGCTGCCGCGCCTGTCGCTGCAGAATCTGCTGACTTCGACGCCGGCATCGCGCTACCTGATCCGCAAGGCCCAGCGCCCGGGCCAGCTTTCCACGCTGGAGGCAACTTGCCATGCCTTGATGCAGCTGGAGCAGGATGAGGAAAAATACCAGTCCTTGCTGACGGCTTTCGACGGTTTTGTGGCGCAGCAAGTGGCTTGCCGGATCAGGGCAAGCTAGATCAGGCCAAGCTGTCAAATTTGATAGTTTTTAACGATGCATGTCCATGCTATCGTGCACTTGGCTCACTGGAGCGCGTGACAGGTTTCGTTAGGTTCCGGCAAAAACCTCAACCGTAGAATGATGAAAGCAGACACATCTCTGCTAGCGTCCGCACACCGCGCATGCTTTATGCTCACCAGGGGCCTGACTCATGAAAATCTTTTTCCGGCATTGTGTAATCGTCTTCTCGGTTTTATTTTCCGCGTTTTCCCTATCCGCAAGAGCAGCGCCGATTGCGGAACTGGGCGCCTACGGCGCCGATCTCCGCCAGACTTCTGTCTCCGGCCTGTCTTCCGGCGCATTCATGGCGGCGCAGTTTGATGTCGCCTTTTCCAAGGAGTTGGTAGGCGCCGGCATCATTGCCGGCGGGCCGTTCTACTGTGCGGGCCAGACCACCGGCGTGATACCGTTCATCGCTGCCCAGACGCTGTGCATGCAGCCGCTCGGCAGTGCGCCCAGTGCGGAAAATTCGTGGCTGGCCGCGCAGAAATTCGCGCAGCAAGGGGTGATCGACGATCCGCAGCATCTGCAGCACCATCGCGTTTATGTTTTCAGCGGCACCAAGGACGCCACCGTGCTGCCGAAAGTCGTGGATGAAACCGCCAGGTTTTACGAGCTGGCCAAGGTCCCGAAGGAAAATATCCAATACATTCACGACATCGCGGCCGGTCATGCCATCATCACCAGCAACGCTGGCGACGTTGCCTGCGGCAGGAGCGCCGCACCCTATATCAACGATTGCAATTTTGAGCAGTCGCACCAGATCCTGCGTTGGATCTACGGCAAGATGAAAGCCCCTGCCGCGCGGCTGAAAGGCAAGTTGTTGCAGTTCAACCAGCGTGCATTCGATCCCGACAAACAAGCCTGGCTGAGCGACATCGCCTATCTGTATGTACCAGCCAGCTGTGCCGCCGAGGCTTGCAAAGTGCATGTGGTTTTCCACGGCTGTGGCCAGGATGCGCTGGCTATCGGTGATCGTTATGTCCGCACCACAGGCTATAACGAACTGGCCGACACCAATAAAATCATCGTGCTTTATCCGCAAGTGGATAAATCCTTTGTCAATCCCAAAGGATGCTGGGATTTCTGGGGCTACACCAGCCCCGAATCCGCCAAGCCGAATTTTTATACACGCCAGGCGCCGCAGATGGCTGCAGTGATGCAGATGGTGCGGCAGCTGGGTGAAAAACGCCCTTAACCGAATATCCAACCGAAGATCATCCAGCAATCCAATTCTCAAGGAGCTTAGACATGCAATCCGATTTCATCGCGCAATGGGGAAAAGCCAACCAGGATGCCATGGGCGTTTTTTTTAAAAGCCTGGCTCAGGCGGTGCCGGCCATGAACCAGGCAAATACCGGCCCTGCGGCAGTCACCGCGGATAGCTGGAAGACCCTGGTAAGAAACCATATGGAACAGGCCGCCGGTTTCTCAGCCGACAAAAATGCAGCGGTCAACGCTGCCTGGCGGCACCGGCGCGACCAGCTTGATTTCGGCGCCAGCGCTGTCGCCTTGCAAGGTTTGGCCGACATCCAGATCAACCTGATCAGCCGCCTGGTTGAATCCCATGTGCAAAATATCCGCGCCGTGACAGAGGTGAGCGCGCAGTATTTGCAGAATCTGGCGCTGACGCGCGATGGCAACGACATCATGATGGCGCTGGGGCAATGCGTCAGCGGCCTGGAGGCAGCGGCGAAATCCAACGCGATAGAAGGCGTCGGCATCGCGAACGGCATCAAGCCGGCGTTGACGCAATGGCTGCAAGCCAGCGTAAGTGAAGCATCGGGCGGGGAAACCGCAGCTGCCGGCCAGAATGGCAATTCACAGGAAACTGTCGCGGATGTTGCCAAAAAAGCAGCGAATCCGCGCGGCGGGCGGAAGTAATTGCAAAAGAGCCGGAATATGTCGCGCGCGTCCTGCAAATCGTGGCGTGCAGGCCACGCGCGGCATCGACTTCTGGCGTCCGCTCGTGTATCCTCCGCAGACTCTTCCAAAGTGTTTGTGTCTTTTCGGCAACAAACACTTGCCCCGCAAGCATTCCATCAGCAACAAGACGACGGTCGCCCGTGACCGGCTACGCCAACGTGTGAGGACGCATGAAGGATTATTACGCCGTTCTCGGCACAGACAGCGATGCAACCGCCGGCGCCCTGAAAAACGCCTATCGCAGGAAAGCCTCGGAGTTTCATCCCGATCGCAATACCGCGCCCGACGCGCCCGCGCGGTTCCGTGATATCCAGGAGGCCTACGACTTGCTGTCGGATGCGGTGAAACGCCAGGAATACGACGAAAACCGGCGCCGCAGCTTGCTGGAAAACCCGCTTGAGACCGCCCAGCAAATCTGGACTACCTACATGAACAAGGTTCTGCAATGATGCTTTCCGCTTTTTTCGAAGATTTGACCAAGGCTTACCAGGCTGAGCTGGAGGATTTGCAAAGCGATTCCGAAGGCAACGATATCCTGGCGTCGCGCCTGAAAAGCAAGCGCGCGCAGTTTGCCTTGATGATGCCGATGATAGAAACCGATCCGGAAATGGTGGCGGTGGCTTTCCATGGCGGCGTCGATTTTACCAATCCGCAGGCGCTGACCATGCTGCTGGGCGAAGAACCGGACGACTTTCCATCGTGGACCGAAGTCGCCGACACCGTACAGTTCGAATCGTGGGCGCAGAAGCTGGCCGAGATTGCCTTGCAAGAGCCGGGCGGCGAGCGTTTCCTGATCACCACGGTTTGCCTCGAGTACCTGCACGAGAAAAGCAACGGCAGCTACCAGGGCACTTATAGCCAGTCTGACTCGGATGATGCAGTCGATGAGGTCGAGAGCGACGACGAAGAAGACGGCCGCGACCTGGAAATCGAAGGCGCCGACTGGCTGGCGGAGCAAGGCTTCGAGCGCCTGGGCTAAGCAATTCAGATATCTTGGACAGAGTGACACCATGACAAACGCGCTAGTAGTGAAAGCAGCAAACCTGATCCGCAACGGCGATATCGCCGGCGCCGAATTCGCCCTGGTCAGCCTGGCTGAGACCGAGGGCGATTACGCACTGGTGGCGGCGCTCGACACGCTGCCGCCGAAGGACCTGCTGGCGGTGATCCGCGAATACGACACCTCGAAAGAATCGGTGGTCAACCTGCTGGTGACGCCGGAACAGTTTGCGCGCGCCGTGGTCATGGAACGGCTGTATGGCGACCATAGCCATGTGCGCCTGCGCGGCATGGTGAATGCGGTGCTGTTCCGCGACGACAGCCAGACCGGCGAATTCCTGGAAGCGATCGGCGATGTCGACGGCGGCTGCGAAGCGCTGATCGATTACCTGTCGGACCGGGATGAAGAGGTGGTGCATTTCGTTACCTATGACACGTTCAACGTCAACCGCACCGAAGAGGGCGACGAAGTCGACAAGTCGGAAGTCAGCGACCGCGACTGGAAAGAACTGACCTGGCTGCTCAAGCATGAGCACCCCGACATGTTCGAGCAGATCTGGCCGGTGCTGAAAAAACGCATGAAAGAACGCCTGCGGCGCGAAATGGAGCTGGAAAGGCAGGAGCAAGAATTGCAGGAGCAGAAAAAACTCGAATCGGAGGAGCGCCCGGCAGCAGCAGCGCGGCCCACCGCTGTTGTCGATCCAGGTGAAGAGTCCGCGCTCTAAGCTTTCGCTGTTTTACCGTTGCTGAAACCTACGTATCCCATGTCCGACAAACACCGGAATATCGACCTCGTCGACAAGCGTCCTTTCTTTGAAAAGGCGCTTGCTTTCGGCCTCAAGAGCCGCATCCTGGACCAGGAAAAATGCCGCGCGATGATCGCCGATGCCGCCAAGGGCACGGTGCAGGTCGCCGCCTTCTTCGGCACCAGCCACCTGCACACCGATCTTGAGAATGCGCGCCAGCGCATCGTCAACCTGATCAGCCTCTACCTGGAACATACGTTCAGCGGCGACCTGCAAAAAGCGGCGGAATCCCTGCGCGACAATACTTTCCTGTCGCATTCGCGCGGCGGCAACGAGATGCTCAAGGCCTTGCATGGCTTGCCCGACTCTACCGTTTTCGGCGATACCAAGGGCCAGGGGCTCAAGGAATTCCAGGACGAGCGCACGCTGGCCAAGCCGTTTTCCCTCAATGCTTATCGTAAAGAGCGCAAGGCGCGCGAGGAGTGCGCGGCGGTGATTGCCGCGGCGCTGTGGTTCGCCGGCGATCTGGGCCTGGCGCGTTCGGAGCTTGAATTCGCGGGCGCCGAAACGGTCATTCGCACGGCGTTGCTGATGCGTCTTGGCGGCGGCCAAGAATTTCCCGACCGGCTGGGTTTTGCCAGGTTGATCGCCGCGGTGCGCGGCAACAGCGCCGCCGGCGCGAAATTGAAGATTTCCAAAAAACTGCTGGACGACGTGCCGCTGGAATATCGCGATGTTGCGGACAAGGTCCGGCGCGATATCGAGAAGCAGGATGCGCTGGCCAATGCCGCGGTGGCGCTCGACTCCCTGCTCAATCTTGTCGAGTTGCGTTATTTTGTGCGTGAGGGCGGCCTGGAAGACGTGGACGGGTTCGATGCCCTGGTCTCCAAGGAATGGCACAAGGTTACCAAGGGTAAGGAAGATCCATATTCACGGCTGACCATCTTCATGTGCATCGCGTCGGGTGTGAAGCCGAAGACGACGGTGTCGGAGACAGAGGCCAGGGCCATGATCCGGCGGGTGCGCGAGCACGGCTTCGACAGCGCGGCGGTCTCGGCGTTTATCCGGAGTTCGGCGCCGTTCGAGATCAAGGACAATCTGCTGTCTTTGTGGGAGAATGAATTCCTGCCGGATGCGGAGCAATACCTGGTCGACGATGACGATCTCAAATACACGCGCGCGCTGAAGTTCTTGAAAGAGAACTGCAATATCAAAGTCAAAAGCAGTTAAATGGGGTCGGAGTTTTTTTTTCGCGTCCTTTGCGAAAATTACTCTGACCCCATTTAACGGACCACGGAGTAAGTGTGGTCGCATTCGACGACCTTGGTTTGTTGCTGCCTAAAACCTAAGCTGCGCACTTTCTCGTGGCCCGGCAAATTTTCTTCGTTGCGCAATAACCGGATGTTCAATAGAATCGTCGCTGGGACATTCCATGCAAATGGAAAATCCGTTCCAACGTCGCTCGGACGGTTCCGGGCGCTAACGTGAAAGAAAACATGTCTGAATCCCCAACTCCGCGCAGGTTTTCGCGCATCGATCGTCTTCCTCCCTACGTTTTCAACATCACCGCCGAGCTGAAAATGGCGGCGCGCCGGCGCGGCGAGGATATTGTCGACATGTCGATGGGCAATCCCGACGGCGCCACGCCGCCGCACATCGTCGACAAGCTGGTCGAGGTTTCGCAACGGCCCGACACCCACGGCTATTCTGCGTCCAAGGGCATTCCCCGTCTGCGGCGGGCGATCAGCCATTGGTACAAGAAGCGCTACGACGTCGAATTCAATCCGGATACCGAAGCGATCGTCACCATCGGTTCCAAGGAAGGGCTGGCGCACCTGATGCTGGCGACGCTGGATCGCGGCGATACGGTGCTGGTGCCGAATCCGAGTTATCCGATCCACATCTACGGCGCGGTGATTGCCGGCGCCGACATCCGTTCGGTGCGCATGAGCCCGGGCGTGGATTTTTTCGCCGAGCTGGAGCGGGCGATACGGGAAAGTTATCCTAAGCCGAAAATGATGGTGCTGGGTTTTCCCTCCAATCCGACGGCCCAATGCGTAGAGCTGGAATTTTTCGAGCGCGTGGTCAAGCTGGCCAAGGAACACAACATCCTGGTAGTGCACGACCTGGCGTATGCCGACATCGTCTTCGACGGCTGGCAGGCGCCTTCCATCATGCAGGTGCCGGGCGCGCGCGATGTCGCGGTGGAGTTTTTCACGCTGTCGAAAAGCTACAACATGGCCGGCTGGCGCATCGGCTTCATGGTCGGCAACAAGGAACTGGTGGCGGCGCTGGCGCGCATCAAGAGCTACCACGACTACGGCAGTTTCACGCCGGTGCAGGTAGCGGCGATCGCGGCGCTGGAAGGCGACCAGCAGTGCGTCAAGGATATCTGCGCAAAATACCAGAGCCGGCGCGACGTGCTGGCCAAGGGTTTGCATGAGGCTGGCTGGATGGTGGATATCCCGAAAGCATCGATGTACATCTGGGCGCACATACCGGAAGCCTACCGCCATCTGGGATCGCTGGAATTTGCCAAGCAGCTGCTGGAAAAAGCCAAGGTATGTGTCTCGCCGGGCATCGGTTTCGGAGAATACGGCGACGAGTATGTGCGCTTTGCGCTGATCGAAAACGAAGCCCGGATCCGGCAGGCGGTCCGCGGCATCAAGGCCATGTTGCGCGATCCCAAGCCGTAAGGGAGTTGCGCTGCCCGCATACGCTAAGTGTGTGCGGGCGGCGCGGCCACGGCTTGCACGGCAAGGCGCAGTCCCACCGCTTTCAGGATGGCGGCAAGGCTGCTCAATGCAGGATTTCCGGCCGGCGACAGGATACGATACAGCTGGGTCGGATTCAGCTGCGCCGTTTCCGCCACGGTTTGCATGCCGCCAAAAGCCTTGGTCATTTGCCGCAGCGCGATCAGCAGGTCGCTCTGGTCGCCGTCGGCAAGGATGCTGTTGAGCATCTGGATGGCGTAAGCGGGGTCGTCGCGGTATACCTCGGCCATGGCGTCGTCATGCATTCTGTCTTTCATAACCCAATCTCCTTTGCTCGTCTTACGAGATTCTGCTCTTTTCATTTTCACTTATAAACGAACTTACCTCATTTTTCCAGGTTAATACCAGGTTAAAGCTCCTTGTTCTCAGCTGACAGAAAGTGTCACCAAGGTTGACAAGAGAGGGCAGGTTTTCCTGCGGAAAGCCACATAAAAGCTGGGTTTTCCCATCTTTTTTACAAATTCGAGGCAGCATTTCTTGGGCATGAAACTTGCGATCAGGCAAGTAACGATGGGCCGGTCGATTTGCGCAAACGCTGCGCATGTTTGTACTGTGTCCGCAAAGCCCGGCATGGAACGAATCAATGATTAAAATTAGTGTCATTTCTTACAATAATGTGGCGCCCGAAGCGCCCTTGTCGGCCGTGTTCGGCCGTGAGCCGAAAACCCTGGGCCGCAGCGAAGAGAATTATTTCGTGCTGGCCGATCCCAGGAATTTCGTCTCGCGCATCCAGGCCGAGATCAAAAGCGACGGCATCCGTCAATCCATCACCAATCTCAGCCGCGCCAATCCGATACTGCTGAACGGACATGAGATCGATGCCGAGGAAGAATACGATTTACAGATAGGCGACGAAATCCAGATCGGACTGTACTTATTGCGCGCGGAGGCGCAGCTCAACTTAATGAAAGATAACCCTGACATGACCAACCAGTCCGGCCAGCCATCGGCCAATCCGGTGAAACGGGTAAGCGGCGGCAAGCCTTTGCTGAGCGTATCCGAGACCCGCCTGGCGGCGCTCGCGCAATTGAACCTGGAGCTGGCGGCAACTGCCAACGCAGCCTTGCCGACCTCGCCGGTGCGTCCGCTGAACACGATCCCGCGGGCGGCTGCGAATCCGGCGCCGGCCGGTCCCGGCGAAGATAGCCCGGCCGAGCCGTCCGCATCGGGCGAAGCGCTGGTGCAGGCGTTCATGAAAGGCGCCGGTTTGCCGGCAGGGTCCCTGGCGTCGGAACTGACGCCGGAAATGATGGAAATCGTCGGCAAGCTGCTGGCGACGGCGGTGCAGGGCACGATAGACCTGAACGCCTCGCGTGCGCTGGTAAAACGCGAAGCACATGCGGATGTGACCAAGGTAGTGGTCAGGAATAATAATCCGCTGAAATTCTTTTCCGACAGCCAGACCGTGCTGATCCAGATGCTGCGCAAGAAAATGCCGGGTTTCATGGGCGCCACCGAAGCCATGCAGGACGCTTACCAGGATTTGCAGGCGCACCAGGTGGGCGTGGTTTCGGGCATGCGCGCCACCATGAACGAGATGCTGCAGCGTTTCAATCCTGAAGTCATGGAGCGGCGTTCGAAAAAAGGCGGCGCGCTCGATGCGCTGATGCCGTCCAAGCGCAAGGCAAAGTTATGGGATGCCTATGCCGAGCGTTACCAGCGGATTATCGCGGAATCCTCGCAGGACGATTTCCAGACCTTGTTCGGCAAGGCATTTTTGCAGGCTTACGAAAGAAAAGTGGAAAAGCAGAGAAGAGAGACGCAGCATGCCTGAGCAATCGCTGCTGGCCGACATGGCGGTGCCGGTTGCCTTGAGCCTGGCGCAGTTGAGCCACGCCGGCGGCCGCCAGGTCAACCAGGATTCCTGGGGCAGCGTGCTGCAGGAAGACCTGGCTTGCGTGATTGTCGCTGACGGCGTCGGCGGCCAGTACGGCGGCGAGATCGCCTCGAATATCGTGGTCCATTCGATCATGGAAATGTTTGTCGAAGAAGCTTCTTTCGGTCCGCGCGCGCTGCAGTCCTATATCGAGCACGCGGTGGCGCAGCTGAACCGGCGCCAGGCGCAGATCCCGCGCCTGAAAGACATGAGCTCGACGGTGGCGGTGCTGCTGATCGATCAAACCAACCGTTGCGCGCTGTGGGGCCACATGGGCGATACCCGCGTCTATCTGTTCCGCCGCCACAAGCTGCTGAGCGCGACCAAGGACCACAGCCTGATCCAGCAGTTCGTCGATGCCGGCCATTGTTCCCCCGAGCAGTTGCGCAGGCATCCGCGCCGCAGCATCCTGAGCGCCGCCGTCGGCGTCGAGGGCAGCGCGCCCGCCGAGGTGACCCAGAACGCGGTCCAGATACAGGACGGCGACGCCTTCCTGATCTGCTCCGACGGTTTCTGGGAATGGATCAGCGAGGCGGAGATGGAGCAGGCCGCAAGCCAGGTCACGAGTCAGGCAAGTTCTGCCCAGGAGTGGCTGGACCTGATGCATGCTGTCGTGAAAAAGAACGGCAGCGCTTCCAATATTCCACTGGATAACTGTACTGCGTTTACAATTCGTGTTGCTGAGCCTCGATCTTCAGCGAGCCGTTAGTGCTGATAGCCGTCCAGAATAATATTAAAACGCCGAATCCAGAGAATATGCAAAACGCCAAGCCGCTTGATCCGCAAGAAACGACGGCTGTCGAAAACTGCCTGCCCAAAGGCACCCGGCTGGCCGATTTCGAAATCATCGGCGTGATCGGCGAAGGCGGCTTTGGCATAGTCTACTTTGCCTTCGACCGCTCGCTGCGGCGCATGGTGGCGATCAAGGAATACATGCCGGGCACGCTTGCCGGGCGGGGGCCGGATAAAAAAGTCGTGGTGCGTTCGCAGCGTCACCGCGAAACCTTCACCATCGGCCTCAAGAGTTTCATCAAGGAAGCGCGCCTGCTGGCGCAATTCGACCATCCGGCGCTGATCAAGGTCTACCGTTTCTGGGAACAGAACAACACTGCCTACATGGCGATGCGCTACTACGAAGGCCGTACCCTCAAAAGCGTGGTGCAGAATTCGCCGGCGCAGGTGACCGAAGCCTGGCTGAAAAGCATGCTCAAGCCGATGCTGGAAGCGCTCGACGCCATGTACCGGGTGCAGATACTGCATCGCGACATCTCGCCCGACAATATCATGATCCAGAAAAGCGGCGAAGCCGTGCTGCTGGATTTCGGCGCGGCGCGCCAGATCATCGGCGACATGACCCATTCGCTGACGGTGATCCTGAAGCCGGGATATGCGCCGGTCGAGCAGTATGCCGACGACGCCATGATGAAGCAGGGGCCATGGACCGATATCTATTCGCTGTCGGCAGTGATCTATTTCGCCATCGTCAAGAGCGCGCCGCCGACCTCCGTGGCGCGCATGATCAAGGACCCGATCCTGTCCTTGCAGGACGGCGAGTACAGCGGCTTCAGCAAGGAGTTCCTGGCTGCCATCGACAAGGGCCTGGCAGTCAAGCCGGACGACCGGCCGCAATCGATAGAAGAATTCCGCAAGCTGCTGGACCTGGAGCTGTCGGTGCCGATGCCGATGCCGGACAATGAAGCTTCCGCCCCGGTCGCATTTCGCCTGCCGAGCCGGAAGAAGCCCGGCGACGAACCAACCATAGCCAACGATAGACATGCCCGCAAGCGGCCGGTTACACCGCCAAGCGTGCTGGACAAAACGCTGAGGGCTCCTGCCTGGTGGATTGGCGCTGCCGTCGCCGTGCTGGCGCTGGGCGGCTATCTGTGGCTCAAGCCGGCCCGCTTGCCTAAGACGCCGGTGGCCGCGGCGCGGGTGGCCGCACCCGCCTCCGTTCCCACGCCCGCTCCCGCTGCATCGCCGACGGCGTCCAAGCAAGCTGCCGCGCCGGCTGAACAGGTCCTCGATGAAGAAACCATCGCCTGGGAGACATTGAAACAGCAGAACGGCGCGCCGCCGCAGCAGATCGAGGCTTTCCTGGAGAAGTATCCGAACGGTCAGCATGCGGGAACGGCGCGGTCCGGGCTGGCGCAGCGGCAAGACAAAGGCGCGGAGAACGTTGCGGCAGCCAAGCCAGCCGTGCTCAAGGAGGCCGAGGTAAAAGCGGTCGATGCAAAAGTGGTCAATGCTACCGGCATAATTTCGCTGACCATCAAGCCGTGGGGCAACGTGCTGGTCGACGGCAGCATGAAGGGCGTTAGCCCGCCATTGAAAAAGCTGATCCTGCCGGAAGGCAAACATCAGATCAAGCTGCTCAATCCGAGTTTTCCTGACCGGGTTTTTGAAATTGACGTCAGTCCGAAAAAATCGCGTAATATCGACTACGATTTTTCGTCCCACTAATGCATTTCAGCAAAGAACGCGTCATGACCCCCTCTTTTACCCGTATCAGCAGCTTTGCGATGCTGGCTGCAGCCGTCATGCTTGGCGCTTGCGACACTCTCGACACCATCACCAAACCGGCAACGGCAGCGTCGACGCCAGGCGGATCGACAGCAACGGCGGCTGCCGCCGCCGTCCCGGAACCGCCGGCGCCGCCAGCCGCCTTGACCGACGGCATCGCCCTTTACAACAAGGGCAGTTACAGCGCCGCCATCAAGCGCTTTACCAATACTCCCGAGATCTGGTCGGCGGATATCGCGACCCAGACCGAAGCCCTGAAATACATGGCTTTCAGCTATTGCGTGACTTCCAGGAAGAAGCTGTGCCGGCAGCAATTCGACAAGGCCCTGAAGCTCGATCCCGGCTTTGACCTGACTGCCGGCGAAAAGGGCCATCCGCTGTGGGGGCCGGTATTCAACCAGGCCAAGAAGGCGGCTGCAACCACCGCAAAAAAATAAGGTTGCCCTAGCGTCCGAAGTGCGGCGCGGAGAATCCCGGCAGCTGCGGGATCCGCTCCGTCATGAAGTTCATGAAAATCGTGGCGCGCAGCGACTGGTAGCGGCGCGACGGATACAGCAGCGAGGCTTCCTGCCCCGCTGCGCTCCACCCCGGCAGGACGCGCCGCAGCTGGCCCGATTCGAGCAAGTCGTGCACCAGCCAGGACGGACAGATGCCGAGGCCGGCGCCCATCAGGAAACTCTCGCGTATCGCCAGCGAACTGTTGACCAGGTAGCCGCTGCGGGTAGCAATCTGCACCGTGCCGCCCGGGCCGCTGAGCTGGCTCACTTCGCCATTGGCCGGCCGCGCAAAGCCGATATAACGATGGCTGGCCAGGTCTTCGGGCCGCCTGATTTCCGGGTGGCGCGCCAGGTAGGCCGGCGCCGCCACCAGGTAGCGCTGCGCACTGGCGATCTTGCGCGCAATCATGTTCGGCGGCAGCGAACCGGCCAGCCGCAGCGCCACGTCGACGCCGTCTTCCACCAGGTCGACGAAGCGGTCGTTCAGGATCAGCTCCACCTCGATCTCCGGATGCAGCTCCAGGAACTCCAGCACCAGCGCGTTCAGCCTCAGCTGGCCCAGGCCGAGCGGCGCATTGACGCGCAACAGGCCGGTCGGCTTCTCGGTCAGGCCGCGGGCGTCGCTGACGGCTTCGCTGAATTCTTCCAGCACGCGTTTGGCGCGCTCATAAAAACGCTTGCCTTGCTCGGTGGTGGTCAGGCTGGTGGTGCTGCGCTCCAGCAGACGCACTCCGAGCTGCTTTTCCAGCGCGGCGATGGTCTTGCTGACGGTCGGTTGTGTGCTGTGCTGCTCGCGCGCTACTGCCGACAGGCTGCCGAGCTCGACGGCCCGCACGAAGCTGCGGCATGCCTTGATTTGGTCCATGTCATTCTGATCTGGAATGGTGATAGCGGATTATCGGTCTTCTTTTGCGATATCGGGAAGAAGCCGTCGATTTATTTATTTCCACAAGGAAATGTTTGATATAAAGTCATCGTTGGCGGTTTGCCAAGCATTTTAAGAAAAGCCCATGGCTTGAGCGCAAGGCAGGCATGCTAAATTTCCAACTTCCTTGTCGATTCACTAATCCAGGAGATTGCGATGAATGTTTGCAGGCTTTTATTCCGTTCCGCCGTGCCGGCGACGCTGGCGATGGCTTTCAGCGGCGCCGCCGTCGGCCTGACGCTGGAGGATTACACCAACCCCAGCCCGGCTTGTTTCAACCGCGCTACCCAGCCGCACCTGACTGTGGCCGATACGCATATCCACTTCCGCCCGTTCGGCGGCGAATCGGTTTCCTACCACGACATGCTGAAGCTCATGGCCGACAACGGCGTGGTGTTCGGCGGCGTAATGGGCATAGGCCAGCGCCTGCCATGGGATGCGCGTCCCGGCTGCGATTCCTACCAGGATTGCCGGGACCTGCCGGCCAACCCCACCATCAAGAACGATTTCGTCAACGCCGCCAATTTTGCCGAGTTCAAGTCGCCGGGCCGTCAACTGGTGTTTTCCATGACCTTTCCGGACCTGGCCAGGCCGGCCGAGATTCCTGCCCTGATTGCCCTATACGACAAGGAGTATCCGGGACTGTTCAAGCTGATGGGTGAAGCCAACGTAGTCAAGCAAGCGCTGTTCCCCAATGGCCATGTACCGGTTACTACGGCCCAGATCGACCAATGGGCGGATTTCATGAAAATCCTGCGCGAACGCAATATCCCGCTGGCCCTGCATTCCGACCTGGGCAACGATACGGGGGAGCCCACCAAGTATCGCCTGCTTCTCGAGCATGTGCTGAGGACATATCCGGATAACAAAATCATCTGGCTGCACCTCGGCATGTCGAGCCAGCAGGTGGCGATGGATCCCTTGAACCATATCCTGCTGCTGCAGGGCATGCTGGATCGCTTTCCCAATCTGTACCTCGATATTTCCTGGGGTGTGCTGGAGCAAAATTACTTCAGCAAGTATCGCCAGGGTTATGTCGATTTCATCAATCGCAATTCCAGCCGCATCATCACCGGCAGCGACTATGTAGCGTACAAGAACAAGCAGCCGGCTTATAACTATGCCGATGAGCTCAAGACTTCCAGCGCAATGAATGCCTATCTGAACAACGACGCATTCCGCAACATCGCGCTGGGCCAGACCTACCTGACCTTGCTGGGCATGAACGCGACGTATAACGCGCCGCAAATCTGTCCCTCGCGCTAGGCCGGATTTGAGGATGCTCATTCCCAATTGGAATGAGCATCATGCAATTCAAGCCTCTACCATGCGCAACATGAAGGGCCTATCTTAGCGTTATCGTATTCCGATAAATCCAAGGAGCTCTTCATGCGTCATCTGAAAATTACCGCGGCCCTCGCCCTCCTGTCGGCTCTGGCACTGCCGGCCGGCATTACGCGGGCGGCCGACAGCAATCCTGTGCAGCCGGCCTGGAGCGCCAGCTGGACGGCCAGTCCGCAACCGGTCTGGGAAGCCGGCTTCGCCTTGTCGACCAACATCCCGGCCAGCCTGTCGAACCAGACCATTCGCCAGATAGCGCGCATCAGCCTGGGCGGCAAGCGCGCCAGGGTCGTATTGTCCAACGAATACGGCACGACGCCGCTGACCGTGGGTGCGGCGCATATTGCTTTGACTGCGCTGGCCGGCAGCGGCTCGGACATCTTGGCCGGCACTGACCGCGTCCTTACCTTCGGCGGCCGCGATGTGGTGACGATTGCGCCTGGCGCGTCGGCGTTCAGCGATCCGGTCGATCTCGAACTGGCGCCGCTGGCTCAGGTCGCGGTCAGCATCTTTCTGCCGCAAGCCACGCCGCTGACCACCTTCCACTGGGATGGCAAGCAGACTGCCTACATCGGACCAGGCAACCTGGCGGCGGCGCCCCTGATCAAGGCTAGCCAGACGCTGGAAGCGCGTTTGTTCCTCAGCGCGATCCTGGTCGAAGCCGCGCCCGCGGCGCGGGTGGTGGCGGCCTTCGGCGATTCGATCACCGACGGCGCCGGCTCCACCCCGGACCGCAACCAGCGCTGGCCCGACCAGCTGGCGCAACGGCTGGTCAAGCAAAACGTCGCGGTAATCAACGCCGGCATTTCGGGCGCCAGGGTGCTGAGCGACAAGATGGGCGTCAACGCCCTCGCCCGCTTCGAGCGCGATGTGCTCAACCAGCCCGGCCTCGATAGCGTGATCCTGCTGATGGGCATCAACGACATCGGCTGGCCCGGCAGCAGCTTCACGCCGCAGGACCCTGCCTTGGCGGCGCAGCGCCTGATCGACGGCTATCGCCAGCTGATAGCGCGGGCGCGCCTGCACCATGTACGCATCGTCGGCGCTACCCTGACGCCGTTCGAGGGTGCATTGCAGGATACGGCGCTGAAAGGCTATTATTCCGCGAGCAAGGAGCAGACCCGCCAGGCGGTGAACCACTGGATACGCAGCAGCGGCGAATTCGACGCGGTCATCGATTTCGACGCCGTGCTCAGGGATCCGAAGCATCGGCGGCGCTTCCTGCCCGCCTTCGATTCGGGCGACCACCTGCATCCAGGCGACCGTGGTTACCGCGCCATGGCGGATGCGATTGATCTGGCAACATTGTTAGGTTCGCGTTGACCGGCCGGGATGCCTCGAAATAGGTTAGTGGCTCTAATCGCCGCTGAAACAGGGCGGTTTCAGCGATCTGCCGGCGCTTTTCAGGTAGATTCCGGCCTGTCGCCGACTTTTGCAGCGCTATCGCTTCTTGGAAAAACCTATGTCCCATCCTGTCTACCCGCACCTGCTCGCCCCGCTCGACCTCGGTTTCACCACCCTCAAGAACCGGGTGGTGATGGGTTCCATGCACACCGGCCTGGAAGACCGCTTTTTCCACTATGGCAAGCTGGCGGAATATTTCCGGGCGCGCGCCAAGGGCGGCGTCGGCCTGATCGTGACCGGCGGCATTTCTCCCAGCCGGCAGGGCTGGCTGCTGCCGTTCGGCGGCACCATGAACAGCGTGGGCGACATCCACAACCACAAGCGCCTGACCAGCGCCGTGCACGAAGAAGGCGGCAAGATCGTAATGCAGATCCTGCATGCCGGACGCTATGGCTACCAGCCGTTCGTGGTGTCGGCCTCGGCCATCAAGTCGCCGATTTCGCCGTTCAAGCCGCGTGCCCTGAGCGAAAGCGGGATCCAGTCCACCATCGCGGCTTACGCGCGCTGCGCCGAACTGGCCCAGCGCGCCGACTACGACGGCGTGGAAATCATGGGCAGCGAGGGTTACCTGCTGAACCAGTTCCTGTCGCCGCGCACCAACCGGCGCCAGGACCAGTGGGGCGGCAGCATCGAGAACCGCATGCGGCTGGCGCTGGAAATCGTGCGGCGCATGCGCGCTGCAGTCGGCGAGCGCTTCATCATCATGTACCGCCTGTCCTTGCTGGACCTGGTGGAAGGTGGCAATACCGGCGCCGAAGTGGTGGCGGTGGCGCAGGCGCTGGAACAGGCCGGCGTGACCTTGATCAATACCGGCGTCGGCTGGCATGAAGCGCGCATCCCGACCATCGTCACTTCGGTGCCGCGCGGCGCGTTCCGTGAAGCGACGGCGCGCCTCAAGCGCGCGGTCAAGATCCCGGTGATCGCTTCCAACCGCATCAATACGCCGGAAGTGGCTGAGCAGATCCTGGCGGAAGGCGACGCCGACATGGTGTCGATGGCGCGGCCGTTCCTGGCCGATCCCGAATTCGTGCTGAAGGCGCAGCAGAACCGCGCCGATGAAATCAATACCTGCATCGGCTGCAACCAGGCTTGCCTCGATCACACTTTCAAGCGCCAGCGCGCAACCTGCCTGGTCAATCCGCAGGCTTGCCATGAAACCGAACTGGTATACCGGCGCACCGTCAAAGCGCGGCGGGTGGCGGTGATCGGCGCCGGCCCGGCCGGCTTGTCAGCAGCTACCGTGGCAGCCGAACGCGGCCACCAGGTGACGCTGTTCGAGGCCGCGGCCCAGATCGGCGGGCAGTTCAATATCGCCATGCAGATTCCTGGCAAGGAAGAATTCAGCGAAACCATCCGCTACTTCCATCACCGCCTCAAACGCACCGGCGTCGCGCTGCAGCTGAACCAGCGCGTCAGCCGCGAGCAGCTGGCGGCGCTCGGTTTCGACGACGTCATCGTGGCGACCGGCGTGACGCCGCGCAATCTGCGCATGCCGGGGATCGACCATCCGATGGTGCTGTCCTATCTCGACGTATTGCAGCGCAAGGCGCCGGTCGGCAAGCGGGTAGCGGTGATCGGCGCCGGCGGCATCGGCTTCGATTTGTGCGAATTCCTGCTGCACGATGCGCATGTGCCTTTGCCGGTGCCGATTGCGGAATGGATGGATGAATGGGGCGTCGATCCCCTGGCGGTGGAATCGGGCGGATTGCGGCCGGCGGCGACGGTCGTGCCGGTGCGCGAAATCCATCTGCTGCAGCGTAAGCAGAGCAAGGTGGGCGCGGGCTTGGGCAAGACGTCAGGCTGGGTGCATCGCAGCGTGATGCAGCGGAATGGCGTACAGATGCTGGCCGGGGTCGATTACCAGCGGATTGACGATCAGGGTTTGCATGTCAGCGTGGGCGGCGTGGACCGTTTGCTGGCAGTGGATAATGTGGTGATCTGCGCCGGGCAGGAATCCCTGCACGACTTGATCCCGGCAGAGGCCATTGCGCCTGGCAAGCCGGGCGAGGCGGTGAAAACCATGGCGCAGCAAACGGGCTTGCGTTATCACGTGATTGGCGGCGCGTCGTTTGCCAGCGAGCTGGATGCAAAACGTGCAATACGCGAAGGCGCGGAGCTCGCCGCAGCACTGTAGTTAAATGGGGTCAGAGTTTTTTTTCGCAGTCCTTTGCGAAAATTACTCTGACCCCATTTAACGGGCCACGGAGTGCGTACGCCCACATTCGACGGTCTTCGTTCGTAGTTACCTAGAACCTCCGCTAGCCACATGATTGTCCGTCAGGGAACCCTCCCCCGCTGGACGCGATCGCCATAGTTGCTTATGATCTTCATTCCAGACTCCCACAAGGAAACGATCTCATGACAACCAGCCAACCCGCTGTGCAGCAAACCGCCACTCCACAATTACGTGGCTTGTACCCGCCGCTGGAGCCGTTTAAATCCGGCTTGCTGGACGTGGGCGACGGCCATCAGGTGTATTGGGAGTTGTGCGGCAATCCTGATGGCAAGCCTGCGGTATTCCTGCATGGCGGTCCGGGCGGGGGTTGCAATGCTGATCACCGGCGCTTGTTCAATCCGGAAAAATATTGCGTCATGCTGTTCGACCAGCGCGGTTGCGGGCGGTCGACGCCGCACGCTAACCTGGAAGCCAACACGACCTGGCATCTGGTGGCCGATATCGAACGGCTGCGCGGGATGCTAGGGGCTGAAAAATGGCTGGTGTTTGGCGGTTCATGGGGCAGCACCCTGGCCCTGGCGTATGCCGAGAAACATCCGCAGCATGTCAGCGAGCTGGTGCTGCGCGGCATATTCACCGGCACGCATGAAGAGGTGCAATGGTATTACCAGGACGGCGCGTCGCGCCAGTTTCCGGACAAGTGGGAAGATTTCCTGGCGCCGATTCCCGAGGCCGAGCGGCACGACATGGTGGCAGCCTATAGCCGCCGCCTGACCGGTTCCGACGAAACCGCCAAGCTGGCGGCGGCGAAAGCATGGAGCGTATGGGAAGGCAGCACGGTCAAGCTGATTCCCGATCCTGCGCTGGCCGAAGCGCACGACGAACCGGAATTTGCAATCGCTTTTGCCCGCATCGAAAATCATTATTTCACCCACGGCTGTTTTTTTGAAGATGACCAGTTACTGCGCGATGTCGCACAGCTGCGGAATATCCCCGGCGTTATCGTGCAAGGCCGCTACGATGTCTGCTGCACGCCGAAAACCGCATGGGCCTTGCATAAGGCTTGGCCGGAAGCGGAACTGTACATCGTTGCCGATGCCGGGCATGCGTATAGCGAGCCCGGCATCTTGCATCAGCTGATTCTGGCGACCGACAAGTTCGCCGCCTGAGCAGAAACTGAGCGACGGCGGTGCAAGCGGAGGGCGCCTTGCCCTCCAAAAAATGCTGCAATGGCTGATCATTCAGGAGATCCGGTATGCCGTCACCGCTTCGCTTGCGACATGCATTGCCAGTCTTGCTGGCGGCAGCCGGAATGATCTCGCCGGCCTGCGGCGAAACTCTGAAAAACTGGTTCAACGATCCATTCATCCAGGTGCGCAGCGCCGTCGCCGACTGCCCGCAACCGCTGGGGCCGCTGGCGAGCGAAGAAGAGATGCGCAAGGAAACGCACTGGCGCAGCGAACGCGGCACCACCTGCTGGCTCGCCGGGAAATGCGACAAATCGAATTCCTATCTGTACGACGCGCCGATCGCGCGCTCGGTGCAAACGCATTTTGCGACCGAGCCGGGATTCGCCCGCAACAGCAGCCTATGGCTGACCTTCCAGCGCCGCTTCGTCTGGATCGAGGGCTGCAGCGCCGATCCAGCCGTCGATGCCGCCGCGCTGGAAACGTTCGTCCGCGCTGAACCGGATATCGAACGGGTGATTGTTAACCTGCGCATAGCGGGTGACAGCAAGCCGCCCTATCCGCTGGCGCCGAACGCCATGCCGCTGCCGCCACCCAAATAAATTGACGCCGGATGTCCGCCTGGCCTTCGATTGTTAAGCTGAACGTAACAATCGACGCCAGGAATTTTCGGTTTGCGAAAGGCGGCAAACCGTTTAGAGTGGCCGTGCGGCGCGCGGGATGAGCCAGCGCGCTGTGCCTGGAAAACAAAAGGTAAGTTATGAAATTGTCCCTGATCCCCCTGCTGTTTAGCGCTCTGCTGGTGTCCGATATAGTGAAGGCGGATGATCTGTCGATGTCCATCGGCGACATGCTGACCGACAAGGATGTGATGCAGGCCGCCAATGCCTGCCTGCTGAGGCATCCGAAAGGCGCCAATGAATTTGTCGAAAACGTTTATCCCATGAATCACGGCATGGTGGGCGTCGTCACCGCCGATGCTTCCGGCCGCCGCTACGATTGCAATGCCGAACTGGGCACCGGGAAAGTGCGCGGCAGCGAACCGATAGTAGAACCGAAGGGACCGCTGTTCGTGTCGGTCAGGCAGATGCAGGCGCCGCCGCAAGGCGAATGTTTCAGCAGCAGCCCGCTGGTGATCGGCAAGCAGCTGCAAGGCTGGCTATTGAGCCAGACCGGAAAATGCGGTGGTGTATCCTGGAACGGCATCGCCGCTGGCGCGAAAAGCCAATAACTATATTCCCGATAACTTCTCTTCATCAGACCTTACCAGTGCTACCGAACTCGCTGTAGCGCTAGGCTGCGTATCAAATGATGCCGCAACGGTAAAAATACACCGCTAGTCGGTATCGAAATCCATTTTTCTTGCCGCCATGGACGTTAGTGCCGTACATGGAAAGTCGACCAGCCCGGCCAGCGTCGAACTCTTGCCGCAGCATGTGCAGCGGGTGGTTTCCGGGACCTTGTTGCACTCGTATGGATTATGGTTCATGACGGTGGCGGCGAAAAAGGGTGGCAGCGGAGAATATTGGGCTGGAGCCATTATAGCCACAAGCGCCACACGGCTTGTGTGTAGAATAAACGCCGCTGGAACAGTTGCCAGGAGGCTGGGATAATCGCAGCACTTCAACCAAATTCAAACCCCGGGGAGAAAACATGCAGAATCATGCCAAAACAGCCTTGCTGGCCGCCGCCGTCGCCTTGACCTTCGGCACTGCCGCGCAGGCCCAGGAGCAAATCGTGAAGATTGCGCACGTCGGCCCGATTACCGGTCCGGTGGCGCATGTCGGCAAGGACAATGAAAACGGCGCACGCATGGCGATCGACGATTTGAACGCCAGGCACCTGGTCATCGGCGGCAAGAAGATCCAGTTCGTATTGCAGGCTGAAGACGACGCCAGCGATCCGAAACAGGCCACCAGCGTCGCCCAGAAACTGGTCGACGCCAAAGTGGCGGGGGTAGTCGGGCATTTGCAGTCGGGCACCTCGATTCCTGCATCGAAGATTTATTTCGACGCCGGCATCCCGCAAATCTCGCCTTCCGCCACCAGCGCCAAATATACCGAACAAGGATTCAACACCACCTTCCGCGTGGTGGCCAACGATTCCCAGCTTGGCGCCGCGATGGGCCGCTATGCGGCAAAAACCCTGCATGCAAAAAAGATCGCGGTGATTGACGACCGCACTGCCTATGGCCAAGGGCTGGCCGCGGAATTCCTGAAAGACGCCAAGGCCAACGGCGTCGAAGTGGTGTCGACCCAGTACACCAGCGACCGGGCGACCGATTTCAGCGCCATCCTGACCGCGGTCAAGGCCAAGCAGCCGGACCTGATTTTCTTCGGCGGCATCGACGCCAGCGCCGGCACCATGCTGCGCCAGATGCGGCAACTTGGCATCACCGCCAACTTCATGGGCGGCGATGCCATCTGCACCGGCGCCCTGCCGCGCCTGGCCGGCGAGGGCCTGATCGACGACAAGGTTTATTGCGCGATCGCGGGCGGGGTTGAAAACCCTGCGCCGCTGGATGCTTTCAAGGCTGCTTACAAGAAAAAATACAATGCCGACATCGTCCAGTACGCGCCGTATACCTACGACGCCGTGATGATCATCGCAAAAGCCATGCAGCAGGCCGATTCGGTCGACCCCAAGAAATATCTGCCGGCGCTTGGCAAGATCCAGTATACCGGCGTCACCGGCAAGATCGGCTTTGACAGCAAGGGCGACATCAAGAACGGCACGCTGTCGATCTATACCTTCAGGAACGGCCAGCAGACCCTGTTGACATTGACCAAGTAGATGAGCAAGTAGGCAGGCGAAGGAGGCGCATTGGCACAAGCAGCAAGCCGTACCGGACGATTGTTCATGCTGATGGACGCCTTGCGCAGCCATCGCCGGCCGGTTACCGCTGCCCGTCTGGCGGAGCAGATGTCGGTCTCGGTGCGCACCATTTATCGCGACATGCAGACCCTGATCGAGCTGGGCGCGCCGGTAGAAGGCGAGGCCGGCCTCGGCTACGTCTTGCGCGCCGGCTTCTTCCTGCCGCCGTTGATGTTCAGCGAAGACGAGCTGGAAGCGCTGGTGCTGGGGGCGAGCTGGGTCAGGCAGCAAGGCGACGACGGCCTGGCGCAGGCCGCCAAGAGCGCGCTCAGCAAGATCGCCGCCGCTGCGCCGCTGGACCTGCGCGACAGCATGGCGAACACAGGGTTGCTGGCCGCCAGCTACCTGGAAGAAGCGCCCGGCAACAATACGCTGGGGCCGATCCGTGAAGCGATCCGGCGCCAGCACAAGATCAATATCAGCTATCGCGACGAGAGCGGCAGCGCTACCGAAAGACTGGTCTGGCCGATTGCGCTGGCGTTCTTCGAGGGCAAGCGGCTGCTGATCGCCTGGTGCGAGCTGCGCAACGGCTTCCGCCACTTCCGCAACGACAGGATCAACGTCCTGACGCTGACCAAGGTGCGTTATCCGCAGCAGCGCAGCGTGCTGCTGCAAGCCTGGCGCCGTGAAAATCCTTTCGGCGACGGCGAGTAGCGCCTGCTTGTCGGAACACTACTGACACAGCCTGTCAGCACCCCGGGGCTAAGATGCAGATATCGCATCAACAACCGCCGGGAGATCGTCGTCATGCGCCTCTATCATCACCCCATTTCATCCAATGCGCGGCGGGTCGTCATGACCGCGCACCACCTCGGCCTGCCGCTCGAGCTGGTGCTGCTTGACCTGTCCAGCGCCGAGCAGCGCAAGCATCTGCTGGCGATCAATCCCAATGAAAAAATCCCGGTCCTGGTGGACGGCGAGTTCATCCTATGGGAATCCTGCGCGATCATGCAATACCTGGCCGACAAGACGCCGGGCCAGACGGTATACCCGGCAGAGCTGCAGGCCCGGGCCGATGTCAACCGCTGGATGTTCTGGTCGGCCCAGCACTTCGCGCCGGCGATCAGCATTTTTTACTGGGAAAATTTCATCAAGGGATTGATCGGCGCCGGCCGCCCCGATCCGGTCGAACTGCAGCGCGGACTGACCGACCTCGAGACCTTTGCCGGTGTGCTCGACAGCCACCTGGCGCGACGCCGATGGGTATCGGGACCGGGCCTGACCCTGGCCGACCTGGCGATCGCGGCGCCGCTGATGGCAGCCGCAGCAGGGCATGTGCCGCTGCAGCCGTACCCCAACCTGCGCGCCTGGTTCGAGCGCGTGCAAGAGCTCGACGCCTGGCGCCAGACCACGCTTGAGGAAGAACTGCTGATAGCCTGAGCGCGGCGGACACACTGCTGCTTCAAGCCAGTCTTTCTTCGGCGGCATGCGCCGCCAGCCCGCATCGCTCCTCCTTTTCGCCCCATAAAACAGTCGCTATTTCTTTTTGGAAATAGCGACTCTGCTATTATTGGGATGCCATTTTGCAACTTTCCAAGGCTTCATCCGCACAAGTCGTGCTGGCAGCGACACCGATTGATTGAGCAAACTGCATTTCTCAAAAGGAAAGGATGTCCCTTATGGAGTGGCTGCATGAATTATTCAAGAAATCCCCGGAAATAGCGCTGTTTTTATCGCTGGCGGTCGGTTATGCCGTCGGCAAGATCAGGTTCGGCAAGTTCCAGCTCGGCGGCGTCGCCGGTTCTTTGCTGGTGGCGGTGCTGGTCAGCCAGGTCGGGGTGCAGGTCGATCCGGGCGTCAAGGCAGTGCTGTTCGCGCTTTTCATTTATGCGGTCGGCTACGAAAGCGGTCCGCAATTCTTCAACTCGCTGGGCAAACAATCGATCCGGGAAATCGTCCTGGCGGCGATCCTGGCGCTGACCGGCCTGGCGACGGTAGTCGTGATGGCCAAGCTGTTCGGCCTCGACAAGGGACTGGCTGCGGGTGTCGCCGCCGGCGGCCTGACGCAGTCGGCGATCATCGGCACCGCCGGCGACGCCATTACCAAACTGGGGCTGGATGCCGCCGAGGTGGCGCGCCTGCAGGGCAATGTCGCGGTGGGTTACGCGGTGACTTACGTGTTCGGCTCTTTCGGCGCCATCATTGTCTGCGTCAACATCTTGCCGAAACTGATGGGGCGCAGCATCCGCGAAGATGCGATCAAGGCCGAGACGGCGATGCAGGCCGGGGTCAAGGTGCTGGGGCCGGAGCAGCATGCGGCGCTGCCGGAACTGGTCGGCCGCCTGTATGAAATCACCCAGGGCAAGATTTCGGTCGAGGAAGTGGAAAATCTCGATCCTGCCACCGCCATCACCATTGAAAGAGTCAAGCGCGCCGGCCAGGTGATCGAGGTCAGTCCGCAACTGCTGCTGCTGCCGCACGACATCGTGCTGGTGGTCGGCCGCCGGGAAGCGGTGGTCAGCACTTCCGGTTTCCTGGGCAAGGAAGCGTATGCGGTGGAAGGCATGGAGCTGACCATGCAGCACCGGGAAGTGGTGCTGACCAACAAGGAATTCCACAATAAAAGCGTGGCGGAAATCCGCACCCAGACTGCCGGCGACGTACGGCACGGCATTTACGTGGTGCAGATCAGCCGCATGGGGCAGGTGCTGCCGATCCTGCCGGAAACCATCGTCCAGGTGGGCGACGTGGTGTCCATCTACGGCGCCGAACAAGACGTCAAGCGCGTCGCCGATATCGTCGGTTATGTGATCGTGCCGAGCGCCAAGACCGATTTTGTCTATCTCGGCGCCGGCCTGGTGGCGGGTTTGCTGGTAGGCCTGCTGGTGGCCAAGGTCGGCTCGATTCCGCTGACGCTGGGCAGCGGCGGCGGCGCCCTGCTTTCCGGCCTGCTGTTCGGCTGGTTCCGCTCCCGCCACCAGTCGTTCGGCGCCATGCCGGCCGGCGCGGTGCAGATCCTGAAAGACCTGGGCCTGGCCGGTTTCGTGGTGGTGGTCGGCCTGTCGTCCGGGCTGCAGGCGGTGCAGACCGTGCGCCAGCAGGGTTTCACCATCTTCGGCGTCGGCGTGGTGGTGACCATCCTGCCGATGATCCTGACCATGCTGATCGGCCGCTACATCCTGCGCTACGACAATACTGCCGTATTCGCCGGCGCCTTGAGCGGCTCGCGCAGCGCCAATCCGGCTTTCGGCGAGGTGCTCGACAAAGCGGAGAATGCCATTCCCACCGTGCCTTTCGCCATTACCTATGCACTGGCCAATGTGTTCCTGACGTTATTGGGACCGCTGATCGTGGCGCTGGTCTGATCTTGTTTGTGCCTCTCAGTCCGCTGCGGCGGATTCAATCTATCGAATAAGGAGTATCAGAATGGATTTCAGCAATCCGGATAAACTCGCCCTGCTCAGCCCGTTTGAATTGAAAGATGCATTGATCCAGGTGGCGTCGGGCGCTGACCGCGCCATGCTCAACGCCGGCCGCGGCAACCCGAATTTCCTGGCAACCACGCCGCGCCACGGTTTTTTCCAGTTCGGCCTGTTCGCCATGAGCGAAGCCGAGCGCTCCTATGTCTACATGGACGGCGTCGGCGGATTCCCGCAGCGCGACGGCATCGAGGCGCGTTTCGAGATTTTCACCAAGGCCCATGCCGGCGTCGACGGCGTGCGTTTCATCGAAGCCGCCGTGTCTTACGTGCGCGACCAGCTGGGCCTGTCGGCCGGCGCTTTCCTCTACGAGATGTGCGTCGCCATCCTCGGCTGCAACTATCCGGTGCCGGACCGCATGCTGAGCCTGAGCGAGAAGATCGTCGGCCAGTACATCCGCCAGGAGATGATCGGCGAGCAGCCGTTCATCGGTAATTTCGACATGTATGCGGTGGAAGGTGGCACCGCCGCCATGACCTACATTTTCAACAGCCTGCGCGAAAACCATATCCTCCAGGCCGGCGACACCATCGCCCTGGGCATGCCGATCTTCACACCGTATATCGAAATCCCGCACCTCAACGACTACCAGCTGCTCGAGCTGCTGATCGATGCGCCGCCCGAGAACAACTGGCAGTTCACCAAGAAGGAGCTCGACAAGCTGCTCGATCCCAAGGTCAAGGCCTTCTTCCTTGTCAATCCCAGCAACCCGCCGTCGGTCAGGATCAACGATGAGACGCTGGCGTATATCGCCGAGATCGTCCGGCAGCGCCCCGACCTGATCATCCTGACCGACGATGTGTACGGCACCTTCGCAGACGATTTCGTATCGCTGTTTGCGATCTGTCCCTACAACACTATCCTGGTGTATTCGTTCTCCAAGTATTTCGGCGCCACCGGCTGGCGCATGGGGGTAGTCGCCACGCATGAAAACAATGTCCTGGACGACAAGATCGCGGCGCTGCCCGAGGCGCGGCGCAAGGAGCTGGACCTGCGCTACAACTCGATCACCACTGAGCCGCGTGCGCTGAAATTCATCGACCGGCTGGTGGCCGACAGCCGCACCGTGGCGCTCAACCACACCGCCGGGCTGTCGACCCCGGTGCAGGCGCAGATGACCTTGTTCTCTTTGTATTCATTGCTGGACGAGCCGCAGAATTACAAGAAATCGATGAAACGCATCGTCCTGCGCCGCAAGGAAGCGCTGTACCGGGCGCTGGGATTGCCGCTGCCGGTCGACGCCGATTCGGTCAGCTACTATCACCTGCTCGACATGGAAACGCTGGCCACGGAAATGTACGGCGCCGATTTTGCCAAGTGGATGGTGAAACGCCTGAAGCCTAACGAGGCGCTGTTCCGGCTGGCGGAAGAAACCGGCGTGATCCTGCTGCCCGGCCGCGGCTTCGGCACGGCGCATGCGTCGGCGCGGGTATCGCTGGCCAACCTCAACGAATACGACTACACCAACATCGGCACGGCGATCCGCAAGCTGGCGCTGGAATTTCACGCATTGTTCGAGAAAGGCGCCGGCAGCGGCAAGGCGGCCGCCGGCAAATCGAAACCGGTGAAGAGCGCGAAGAAAACCAGGAAATAACGCAGGCGGCCCATGGAATCCCGTGGGCCTTGCCGTTTTCTTATGGGCGGTAACCGTCGTTCAGGGTTTTCAGGAAGGCGATGACATCCTTGATCTCGCCATCCGTGAGCGCCGGCCGGTCGCCTGGCTTGCGGTCGAACGGCGCTTCGACATTGACGTTGCCATGATAGGCCTCGGGCAGGTCGTCGAATTTGCGCACCTTGCCATCTTTATCGCGCGGATACCATTTCTGCGGCTGGGTATCGCGCTGCACGTAGAACTTCATCACCTGCTCCAGGCTGGTGAAAGCGCCGTTGTGGAAAAACACCTGGCGCGTGGCGACGTTGCGCAAGGACGGTGTCTTGAACATGCCGCAATATTCGGTCTTGTCCTTGAGGTCGGTGCGGTCCGGGCCGCACAAGCCCATGTCGAAATATTTCGGATCGGCGTTGGCCGGAATATTCTTGTTGCGCGGCACGCCGATGGCAATCAGGCCGTAGTCGGTAAATTGCGGAAACGCGCCGCTGGCGGTGATTTCACTGATATGGCATGAGGCGCAGTTGCCTTTGGACGCATCGTTGAACAGGCGCAAGCCGTTCAACTCCTGTTTGCTGAGCTGGGTTTGCTGGCGCAGGAAGGCGTCGTACTTGCTGTTGTACGGATAAAACTCGGTCGGGCTCTCCTGGAATACTTCCAGCGCCATCAACGCCCACTTGAAAGCCTGTTCCTGGTTGTCGAAAATATCTTCGCCGAAGGTGGCGCGGAATTGCGCCACGTAGCTGGCCTTCTTCAGTTTCTCCACCACTTCAGCCGCACTCGCATTGCCCATTTCGTGTGCCGACAACAGCGGAATCCGCGCCTGGTCGTGGGTCGATGGCGCGCGGCCGTCCCAGTTGTGGCCGCCTGTGGGGCCGGCGTCGATGCTGTCGTCGCCGTCGTCGTCGAAGAAATGCTCGGTGAATGCCGGCACGTTCTGTATATAGCGCAGCGAAGGCACGGCGCGCGTGCCCAGCGTTTTCATTTCCTTGCCGCCCAGCTGCACCGCCAGGTTGTTGGGCGGACCGAATGCATGGTCGGGACTGTGGCAGGTAGCGCAAGACATCTTGCCCGAGGCCGACAGCGAGGGATCGGAGAACATGGTGCGGCCGAGCGCGGTCATGGCGGCCACCGAGGGCTGCTTTTTCAGCGTCGGCGCATAGGCGGCGCCGACGTAGGCCGGGGCAGCAGGCTTGGCGGCTTCAGCGTCCGCATGCTGTTGGCCGCAGCCGTTCAGGGCAAGCACGGCGACGCCGCTCATGAATACAATGACTGCCGCAATGACCGCTGGTTTCATAGGAATGTTGACAAGCCTCGGAGGACGAGCGGAGCGCTGCGCCGCGTTGAATTGAATGGGAGGCAAGCCTAGCAGCGTTGTGTGACAGAACGATGACACATCCACATCCCAAAAATAAATGGCGGCCGCTACCGCATTTCACACAGCTGACATATTCGGGGCATACGATTGCGCTTTTTATCGCCCGGGGAGGGTATATGAAGCGGACCATGCAATGGCTGCCAGAAACGATGGCAGCGGTAGCAACAGTGACACTAGCGGCGGGCTTGAGCGCATGCGGCGGTGGCGGCGGTGGCTCGATCGGCGATTCCGGCGGCGCCGTGACCAGCGGCCAGGTGACCGGCAGCTATTATGAAAAAGCCAAGGTCTGCTTCGAAGACAAGGTAAAGAAAGCAACCTGCGACGCCGCCTCGCCGGTAACCACGACGGCTGCCGACGGTTCCTATTCCCTCAAAGGCCAGGGCGCGGTAGTGGCTACTGTCGGTACCGACGCCGTCCGCCATGAAGCGCTGGGCGACAAAGGCAGCGCCGTCACCCAGAAACTGGTGTTCCGGGCGCCGTCCGGCCACAGCGCTTTCGTCAGCGCCATTTCGACCGAACTGGCGACGGCCATGGACGCCAACGGCGGCGATTTCGCCGACGCCAGCAAGAAGCTGGCCGCCAAGATCGGCACTGCCGAAGCCAACCTGCTGGCCGACATCAACAAGCTGGGCGGCAACGACCAGGCCAAGCTGAAAGCGGAAGCAGCAGCCGTCAACGCCGCCATCGCAGCGGCTATTGCCCAAGGCGGCAATGTCGACCTGGGCCAGGCCCTGGGCAGCGCGCTGGCCATGAACAATATCCAGAACGTCGTGGTGATCTTTGCCGAGAACCGCGGTTTCGACAACCTGTACGGCCTGTTCCCTGGCGCCAACGGCATTCCCGGCGTCAATCCGACCTCGGCTTCCAGCTACGTGCCGCAAAAGGATTTCGACGGCAGCACCCTGCCGGTCCTGCCGCCTACCTGGGGCGGCATGACCCTGGCCGGCCAGAGCACCGTCATCACGCAAGCGCAGTCGGCCAACCTGCCGAACAAGCCGTTCCAGATCGACGATGTCAACAGCCCGATCGCCATGTCGTCGACCGTGATCACGCGCGACCTGGTGCATCGTTTCTTCAATAACCAGATGCAGATCAACGGCGGCAAGAACGATAAATTCGCCGCTTACTCGGACGCCGGCGGCCTCACCATGGGCTATTACGACGGCAGCAAGATGAAGCTGTGGAATATCGCCAAGCAGTACACGCTGGCCGACAACTTCTTCATGGGCGCCTTCGGCGGTTCCTTCCTGACCCACCAGTACCTGATCTGCGCCTGCGCGCCGACTTACCCGAACGCCGACGCCGCCACTTCGCCTGCCAAGGGCAACATTTCGGCCGTCACGCTCGACGCCAGCGGCAACCTGGTCGGCCTGACCCCAGGCACCGGCAACCCGACTTCGGTATTGAACGGGGCACCGGTCTATCAAAAGGACAGCACCATCACGCCGAAAGACGCCGCCGGCATGTTCTACGCGGTCAACACCATGCAGCCGCCGTACCAGCCTAGCGGCAACAACGCCGCTGCGGTCGCTGCTTACGCCGATCCGACCAAAGCCACCACCCTGCCGGTGCAGACCCAGACCAACATCGGCGACGAGCTGACCTCCAAGGGCATCGACTGGGCCTGGTATGCCGGCGCCTGGAACGCCGCCCTGGCCGATGCGCCGAACGCCACCCGCAACGTGATCTACAGCGGCAAGGTCCAGTTCCAGCCGCATCACCAGCCGTTCAACTACTACAGCCGCTTCGATCCGGCCACCGCCACCGGCGCTGCCGAGCGGGCCAGCCACCTGAAGGATTTCGACGCTTCGTTCCTGCAGGATGCAGCCGCCGGCAAACTGCCTGCAGTCGCGTTCTACAAACCGCAAGGCAACCTGAACCAGCATCCAGGTTATGCCAACGTGGCTGACGGCGACGCCCATATCGCCGACGTCATCGCCAAGCTGCAAGCCAGCCCGCAATGGAAGAACATGCTGATCGTGGTGACCTACGATGAAAACGGCGGTTTCTGGGATCACGTGGCGCCGCCCAAGGGCGACCGCTGGGGTCCGGGCATGCGCTTGCCGACTCTGCTGGTGTCGCCGTATGCGAAGAAGGGTTTCGTCGACCACACCCAGTACGACACTGCTTCCATCCTGCGTTTCATCACCAACCGCTATTCGCTGCCGGTGCTGCCCGGCATCACCGCTCGCGACAAGGCGCTGGTGGCGAACGGCGCCAAGCCGATGGGCGACCTGACAGGCGCGTTGACTCCGGTTCCGCAGGAATAAGCTGACCGAAGCTCAGCCAGGAAACTGGTCAAGCCGGCTGCCTTGGAAAAGGCAGCCGGCTTTTTTATTGCCAGGATCCCATGGGCGCCAGCGCCGGCGACAGTTCCGCTTCGCCCCAGCGCAGCGGCAGCGAGGCCTCGACCCGTATCGCCTGCTCCACATGGAAACGCAACAGGCGCTCGGCGCCTGCGAATGCTGCGACTTCGGGACCGTCCCAGATCAGCTCGGCGCTGACCGCCAGGTACAGCAGATCGCCGCCGGCGAAATCGATGAACAGCAAACCGGCGCGCGGATGTTCGACCAGGTTGCCGATGGTGTTGAAGTAAAAATTGCCGACAAAATCAGGCACCGTCAACGTCTTGGCATCGTCGATGCGGACGAAGCCGGGCTTGCCGCCGCGGTGCGAAACATCAACCCCGTGCTGGCGCTCGCCGGCCGCCGCGGGTTTGCCCATGAAAGCAGAGGCAATGAAAAAAGTGTCGGCGCCGGCGATCAGGTTTTGCATCGCGGCGTCGAGCTGTTCCGTCCTGTGGACCACTGGCGCTGCTGCAGCGCCATCTTCAATCAGGGCGGGACGGCGCGCCTGTATGTATTTAGGGCAGTTGCCGAAGCTCTGGTCTACCTTCAGCGTCCACCCTGCCGCATTGATTTTCTCGACCTTGCCGTTCATGCGGTTGCGGCGGCGGGTATGCGGTTCTATGCCCAGGATGCCGATCGCTGCGTTGTGAGCCAGGTTCTGCTGCAGCGGATCGGCCGCCAGCACATGCGGGTGCAGCTCCAGGTGTTCGGCATCCGGCGAAGTTGCAAAACCGGGGGCGCCGGTCACTATCGAGGCCCACGGCTGTTGCTCGCGGTCGATGCTGCCGACGATCAAGAACGGCAGCTGCTGGAAGAATTCGCGGTGCTGGTCCGGCATGAAGCTGCGCAGCAGCTGGCCGCGGCTGGCCATTTTTTCCAGCACGCCGACACGCTGCTGCACTGCCTGTTCGCCGCTATGGAAAGGCGTGTTCGCAGGACTGCTTGCAGCCGTTTCTGGATGGGACATGTCTTGCCTCCTTGGTGGAGCGTTCCGATCGGTTGCGGCCGGAGCGCAGTCTCAGGCTGCCAGCGCCGGCGGGGTGGCTTGCATGGCGACAAAACCGGCCAAGGCTTCAACCCGGCCCAACCAGGCGCGGATATGCGGGTAGTCGTCCAGCGTTACGCCGCCTTCCGGCGCATGCGCTATATAGCTGTAAGCCGCCACATCGGCGATCGTCACCTGCGTGCCGGTCAGGAACTGGCGGCTGGCCAGGTGCGGTTCCAGCAGCGTGAACAGATGTTTTGCGGTGGCGCAGGCTGCGCCATGGTCCAGCGGCATGCCGAACAAAGTGGCCAGGCGGGCGCTGGCCGGGCCGCGGAAAATCTCGCCTGCGGCCAGCGACAGGAAACGCTGCACGGTGGCCGCCCCCAGAGGGTCGCGCGGCAGCCAGCCGACATCGCCATATTTGCTCGCCAGATAAACCAGGATCGCATTCGAATCGGCCAGCGTAACCTCGCCGTCTTCAATCACGGGTACCTGGCCGAACGGGTTTTTCGCCAGGAATTCAGGCTTTTTCTGTTCGCCGGCGCGCAGGTCGATATCGATCATTTCAAACGGCAAGTCCAGCAAAGACAGGAACAGCTGCACCCGATGGGCGTGGCCGGACAAGGCAGCGCGATAAAGACGGATAGGATGGGCTGGACGGGCGCTTGGCATGGAAGATCTCCTGAATGGCTTGGATAAAAAGCACCGCAAGCGATGCCTGGTGAAACGGCTGATTCTGTACCGAACAATCGGTACAATACAAAGGCAAACCCACCCTGTCAAGTAAAAACAGGAAATCCAATCAAAATTACTCGGTTGACTGCGGGCCCAGCAGGATGGCGGGAAAGTTTTCTATCATGCGCAAAAAGGGACCGTTGCTGTCCAGCGCGCGCGACACGATCAGCGAACCCTGGATCGCCACTACCGCGTTTTCCGCACGCACCGCCGCCTCCACCTTGTCGACGCCAGCCTGTTCCGCCACCTCGGCCAGCAAGGCCATCAGCGCCCGCATGCGGGCGCCCAGGTGCTGCTGGAACAGCGAACCGGCCTCGCCTATGGTGAACACGTCCATCAGGCAGGGCGCCGTGCCGTTAGCGTAATATTCCGTCAACTTGCCGGCGAAACGCTGCAAGCGGATGGCGGAGACCTCGCGGCTGTTCAAGGTGGACAGCACATGCTGGGTAAACCAGGCGCCGACCGCTCCCATGGCGGCGCTCGCCATGTCTTCCTTGCCATTCGGGAAATAATGGTAAAGACTGGACCGGCCCAGTCCGGTGGCTTCAGACAGGCGCGACAGGCTGCTGCCCTCATAGCCGTAGCGGCGGAAAGCGGCAAGAATGCGGTCGACAACCTGGTCGCGGGTGAGAGTGGCTACTGGCATAAAATTCAGACCTGACGTTTGTACCGAATGTTCGTTGCTATCAATGTAGAGGTGAAATACCAAAACAGCAAGGGCATCTGTGCAAAATCCGCGCGCGTGATCCGCAATCTGGGGGAAGTGCAATAATAGTTGCTTAGCTAATTATATTTATCTAGAATAAAGCCATGTTCGATCACTGCCTCTATTTCAACACCACTGCGCTGGCGCGCGTCGTCGAGCGCGAGTGGAATGCTGCCTACCAGCCGTTCGACCTGACTGCGCCGCAGGGTTTCGTCTTGCGCGCAGTGTTGAGGCAGCCGGGCCTGCTCAATAGCGAACTGGCCGGCATCTTCGGCATTGCCCGGCCGACGGCGACCCGGCTGCTGGATGCGCTGCTGGCCAAGAATCTCATCGAACGTCGCCCTTCTGCCGCCGACGGCCGTGAATGGAATATCTTTCCGACCGCGGCGGCGCTGGCGCTGGACGAACCGATCAACGCCGTCAGCGCGGAACTGGCCCAGCGTCTGCGCGGGCAGATGGGAGGCGAGCGCTTTGACGATTCGATCAGCGCCCTGCGCGGAGTCAGGGAAAGCATCGGCTGATTGCCGGGACGCAGCAGGCAAGCCAGCCTTAATTTTTATCCAATTAGTTGTCTAGCTAACTTATTTGGGAAGGAATCGCCATGCCAGCCATTTCAAGGGATGTGCAGAAAACCGCGGGACGCCACGCCATGCTGGCGGCGCTGGCAGTTGCCGCTGCGGCGGCCGGAATCATCCTGTACTTCTTCGCCGAGCCAGGCCTGCTGGATAGCCAGGGTGCTTGCCTGGCGGCGCATGCGGCCGACTACGGCGTCACCACGCAGCAACTGCGCAGCGACGTCAGCCGTCAGCCGGAACTGGTGGCGGCGCTGTCGTCCTGTTCCGGCATGGCGCCTTAGTTGCAACAGGGCGCACCCAGCGCCACGCCAAGATGCATAGCCGATGCCTTGCCGTTCAGGTATTGGGTTTGATGATACCCATCATGACCGCTCTGCTAATTGCATGGCGGGTACTGTAGACGCCCAGCTTCATCGCCACATTCTTCATGTGGAAATACACGGTGCGCTGCGATATGCCCAGGATCAGGCCGATTTCGCTGCTGGTCTTGCCGTCGGCGCTCCAGCGCAGGCATTCGAGTTCGCGCGCCGACAGGATCGGTTCCTGGTTCGGCGCCACCTTGCGCCACAAGCGTTCAGCCGCTTCCTGCAGATAGACGCCGAGCAGCAGGGCGTCGGCCTGGGCCGCGGTAGACATCACCGCCGGACCCGCCGCATTGCTATAGAAATCGAGGCGGCTCGCCGTATGCTTGCTGTGCAGCGCCACGCTCATGCCCTGCGTGACGCCCTTGGTCTTCAACAAGGGATAGATCTGTCCGCCGTGCAGCAGGCACAACTGGTCGACCTGCCAGTTCAGCGGCAGGCAGGAACGCACCAGATGCTGCCGGACCGGATCGGTCTTGTCGTCTGCCGGCTGGCCGAACTGCTGCAGCATGGCGCTTGGCAGGCTGCCGAACAGCTGCACCTGCGCCACGCCGTTGACGCCGGCGATCTCCATCCGCAACATGAAATCGCACATGCCGAGCTGCGCCAGCAGCCGTTGCATGCATGCGCGCAGCTGCTCCCAGTCGGGAGCCTGCACGACCTGCAGCAGGTCGGGAGCGGATAATCGAGGAGCGGTTTCGCTTCGCAGCATGGGATGGGGGTTCTATGATTTTATGTCGGCGGACTGGTCGCGCAAGAAATCCGCCAAGGAATAAAAGGGTTCGCGTAAATAATGGGTCGGGAAATCAAACAGCGCCCAATAGTAGTCCTGGGCGCCGAAACAAATCTGGGCCGGCAGACAGTATGATAGCCAATCGTGGCGCAACGCGTCGGTATACATGCCGCCGCTGTCGGAAAAGAACGGCACCAGCCGCATTTCGCGCAGGCCGGTCAGCAATTCCAGCGGCGCGCCGTAGTCTTGCGCCACCTCCAGCTGCGACATCAGGCTGGCTTCGGTTTCCACCACCATCAGCGTTGCCTTGCCCTGCATGTCGAAGAACAGGATGCCGGTCGGGTTGGGAAACAGGTAATACTCGACAAAGCCGTGCCGTTTGCACAGCTGTTCGACCAGCGTTTCCAGCGCCGGGTCCGACAGGAACGTATAGGAATGGCGCGACAGCAGGTCTTTCAGCGTCAGCGACTGGGCATGGAAGAATTCCTTTTGCAGGCTGCGGATTTCCAGTTCCAGGTGGTCGAGCGCATCGTGGTCGCTTTTCTTGATGAAGCGGTCGATCAGGCCGCGGTTGAAGGCGTCGATTGCGATCTTTTCGTCGGCCTGGCCGGTAAACAGGATCTTCTTGCAAGGCAGGTCCTGCACCGCCTGGCAAAACGCCAGGCCGTTCATTTGCGGCATGGCGTAGTCGATCACCAGCACCGACGGCAGCAGGAAACGGCGGCGGTTCATCGATTGCCGGTAAATCTGCTCGATATCTACCGCCACCGTGCGCCGTTCGAACGAGAACGCCTGTTCATCGTAATTGACCCGGATCGACTGGCTCTTGCTGGGCGAATGGCGATAGGCGTCGCGCAGCCACTCGAGGGCGGCCTGGGTATCGTGGAACACCTTGCGCGCCATGTGCGGCGGCAGCTGGAAAGCCAGGCTGTCGAGGAAACTCTGGCTATCGTCGATCAGGATAGTCAGGGTCGGATGTTGATAAACAGGTAATGAAATATTCATGTCAGGGGCATTGCCGGCGCAAGGATGGCGTTTGCGCTTGGTCTGGAAAGACAGTTAATTTAACAGAGAGCGCATGTCTGCTGCTTTTTGTTGCACTATGGGTGGAAAATCCAGCACAAAAATGGTGTAGCGGAGCGGACGTGAAACCACGCGTATGCGCGCCCCCCAGGCTTCCAGCACGTCCTTGCAAAAAGCCAGCCCGATGCCGGTGCCGCTGGATTCGGGATAGGCGTAAAAGCGTTCGAAAATCTGCGAGGTGCGGCCTGCCTCTATGCCGCAGCCGGTATCGATGAACAGCAGCCTTGGCCTCGGGCGGGTGCCGTCCAGCACAATCCGGATCCGGCCCTTGCCGACGCGCTGGATCGAAGTCAAGGCATTGCGCAGCAAATTGATCAGGACCATCGAACACAGCTCGACCTGTCCCAGCAGGCGAAAATCGGAGCGGATCGTGATGGCCACCAGCTCACGCTGTTCCTGGTTGACGAACGGATAGCGCTGCATCATCAGTTCCACCACTGCAGCCATCGACACGATGTCCTTCGGCACCAGGTTTTCCCTGCCGGTCGAGGCGCTCAGCAGGAACAGGTCGATTACGTTGTTCATGTGGCGGACTTCGAGTTCGATCCGGGCCAGCGCCTTTTCCATCGGCACCTGGCTTGGCGTCGCCTGCGGCGCGTTCTCCTGAAGCAGCCGGCTCAAGCCGCGCGCATTGGCGTTGATGCTGCGCAAAGGCGTGCGCAATTCGTGCGATACGGTCGCCAGCGCGGTCGCCATGCCGGCCAGCTTTTCCCGCGCCAGGACTTTTCTGCCGACCTTGGCGAGCGACACCGTGAATACCGCGAACAGCTGGATCGGCACTTGTTCCAGCATCTCCGGACGGAGCGGCATGAGGCTGCCGTGGACTACTGAATAAACAACGTAAGCGAGCAGGGTTCCTATGACATACGACAGGAAGGCCAGGGCGGTGTCGAAGTGGAACAGGAGGATCAGTCCGATCAGCAGCGACTGGCCCCATATCGCTGAACCGTCATTCATGAGGAACATGAACGTGAAAAAAAACGGCAGGCCGAAGGTCAGGCAAACGAAAAAATAAGCCGCCAGCCATTTTCTCTGGCGCAGGTGGCGAATCAAGATGATCGGCCCGCAGAGCGCGACGCAAAACAGGCGCAGGCTGAGGTTTTCGTACGGCTGCGGAAACCAGTACGCCCAGACCACGTAATACAGCGGCATGCCGATCACGGCGACCCACGCCAAGATCGCTACGCGGTTGGCCATGTCATTGAATTGAGTATTGATGCTCAGCCACCAGCGGCTTGCCGCGCGCTCCCAAGCCCGCCAGCGCTTGCTTTTCCAGCTGCTAATGTTTTCAATCATGATGTATCAGATATTAGGCCTATTGGATTTGATGCGGGGTCGTTGCGAGGCGACGCTAAGTTAGCGATGTGCTAAGTCCAATTGCATAACCTGATTCCACGTTCCAGACAGGGACATGGCGGCTCTGTTTGGTTTTTCATCTGAAAGTATAGGGGAGAAAATCATGCCATTAACAGAAAGCTACCACGAACCTTTGATTTTGGCAGCAGAGCAGCGCCTGCCAGCCTTCGTATCCACCCGTCTGGACGAGTATTACACGGATCGCATGGAAAAATTGTGGGGCGGCGAACACTTGCTGCACTGGAGTTCACCTGGACCGAACGCTATTTATTTATCTAGCAACGATTATCTGTGCATTGCCGCGGAACCGAGGCTGATCGAGGCGCAGGCAGCGTGCCTGTTGCGCGGTGAAGCCGACCTGCTGATGTCGACAGTGTTCGTGCGGGAAGGCAGCGCCCAGCCGTGCCTGGAAAAAAAAATGGCAAATTTCATGGGGGCGGAAGACGGCTTGATCACGCAGTCCGGCTGGAGCGCCAATGTCGGCCTGCTGCAAACCATAGCCGGTCCCGGCGTGCCGGTCTACCTGGACATGCAGGCGCATGCTTCCTTATGGGAGGGGGTGCATGCGGCCCAGACGCGGCCGGTGCCGTTCTTGCACAATGAGGTTGAGCATCTGCGGCGCCAGGTGCTCAAGCACGGCGCCGGCGTGATTGTGGTCGATTCGGTCTACAGCGTCAGCGGCAGTGTGGCTCCGCTGCGTGAAGTGCTGGCTGTCGCCGAAGAAAGCGGCAGCATCCTGGTGGTGGACGAATCGCATTCGCTCGGCACGCACGGTCCCGCGGGGGCCGGTCTGGTGGTGCAGATGGGCTTGGCCGATCGTGTTCATTTTCGTACTGCATCGCTGGCCAAGGCTTTCGGCGGACGGGCTGGATTCATCACCTGTTCCAGTAAGTTCAAAGGCTACTTCCTGTCCACCTCGCGTCCGGCCATTTTCAGTTCCTGCATGCTGCGGCATGAGCTTGCCTGGTTCGACGCTGCGCTCGATTTCATCCGCAACGCGGATGAGCGGCGTCTTGCCTTACATCGCAACGCACGCCGCGTACGCGACGGTTTGAACAAGTTGGGCTACAACGTCAGCGACGGCACGGAGCAGATCATTGCGCTGGAAGCCGGAACCGAGCCGAAGACGCAGGTGCTGCGCAAGGCGCTGGAAGCGGAGGGCATTTTCGGCGCGGTTTTTTGCGCCCCGGCGACACCCAAGAACCGCTCTCTGGTCCGGCTGACGCTCAACTCTGGCCTGACCGAAGTGGAAATCCGGCAGATCTTGCAAGCCTGTGCGGCGATTCGTGAAAAAGTGCAGTTGGCCGACTGGTCATCCAGCAAGCGCAAGGCTGCAGCCGCTGTCAGCTGACCTCGCCGGCTGACTTCCCGGAGCTCGGAGTCTGCGGGAGGAGCTCAGCCATGTTTCAGGACCAGGCGCCGCACCGTGTTCCAGCTTCTGGTGGTAGCCGGCAACCCGAGCAGCTTTTCCAGGAAAGCGTTCGGGCTGCCCGGACTGCTGCCGATTTTCCTGCTGACGCTCAGCGCTTCCGAGCCGGTGCAATGGAATATCTCAAGGTCGCGCCGCTTCGACTCCAGCGGCAGCGCAGCCGGCATGACACTGTCGGCATGCAGGAAAGAGATACAGCATTCGTAAACATCGCCGCGTTCGATGGCGGCGAACAGATCCAGCGCCACCAGCCCGGCGAGATAGTCGATGCTGCGGATGTATGCCGGTTCCCTGAGGCCGCATTCCGCTTGCAGGATCTGGCGCGCCAAGGCCAGGACTTTCATCGCACGAGCCTCGCTCTTGACGGTAAAAACCACGGTGCCGTTGGTCAGGAATGACGCGGCGGCGCTGGCGCCGGCGCTGATGAACGCCGCTTCCAGCTGGGCCTTGCTTGGGCAGTTGGGCCGCCCCAGGTTGAGGTTGCGGAAAAAGGCAGCGTACTTCACGCCATCGGGTTTGCCGGCCGGCGTCATTTTTGCGCCCGCACCAGCAAATTGATCTTTGCCGCGGCGGCCAGCAGCATCGGCAGGCAATGTTCAAGCAGGTGCGCCGGGGTTGGATTATTCACCTGGCCGCTGAGATTGATGGCGGCCACCACCCGGCCGTTGCGATCGAACACCGGCGCGGCCAGCGAGACCAGGCCCGGCTCCAGTTCTTCATTGACCATGCACCAGCCTTGGATTCGCACCTGCCGGATGATTTCCAGCAGCCGCTGCGGATCGACCACCGTTTGCGCCGTATGCGCCGGCAACGAGGCGGCGGCCAGGCGCTGCACTAGGGTTTCGTCCGGCAAACCGGCCAACAGCACGCGGCCCAGCGAAGTGGCGTAGGCCGGCAAGCGGCTGCCGACGCCCAGGTTGATCGACATGATCTTGTGCGCCGGCACCCGCAGCACATACACGATGTCGTCGCCGTCCAGCACGGCGGCGGAGCAGGACTGGCGCAGGCTTTGCACCAGGTCTTCCATCACCGGCTGGGCCTGGGTCCAGACCGGCAGCGACGACAGGTAGGCAAAACCCAGTTCCAGCACTTTCGGCGTCAGGCGGAACAGGCGGCCATCCATTTCGACATAGCCCAGGTGCAGCAGGGTCAGCAAGATGCGGCGCGCGCCGGCGCGGGTCAGTCCGGCGCCGGCCGCGACTTCGGTCAGCGTCTGCGCCGGCGCCCGGGCGCCGAAGCTGCGCAGCACCGCCAGTCCGCGTGCGAAGGACTGGACATAGCTGTCGCCAGGTTTGGGATCGCTGACATCGGACGGATTCGGCATGGCCATGCTTTCATTAAAGTTGTAGTACGCAAGATGCAACGCGCAGGCGTAAAACGGCCCAGGCGCAAAGATGAGCGAATAAGCAGCGGTTGACATTGGCCTGCCAGCTGACTATTCTTTTGAAATAAGTTCTTTATACGAATATTTGTTCATTATAAGAACTTTATTATATTTTTCAACTGAAAAGTTCGTAAAAACCATGATCAATAAAATTATTCCTTCGGTCGAACAGGCGCTTGCCACTATTCATGACGGCGCCACGGTCATGATCGGCGGTTTCGGCGGCGCCGGACAGCCGGCGGAACTGATAGACGCGCTGATCGCGCAGGGTGCGCGCGACCTGGTGATCGTCAACAACAACGCGGGCAACGGGGAAACCGGATTGGCGGCGCTGCTGAAGGCGAGGCGGGTGCGCAAGATCATCTGCTCTTTCCCGCGCCAGGCCGATTCGCAAGTTTTCGACGGCCTGTATCGCGCCGGCGAGCTGGAGCTGGAGCTGGTCCCGCAAGGCAACCTGGCGGAACGGATCCGCGCCGCCGGCGCCGGCATCGGCGCCTTTTTTACGCCTACCGGCTACGGCACGGAACTGGCCAAGGGCAAGGAAACCCGCGAAATCAACGGCAAGATGTATGTGCTGGAACATCCGATCCACGCGGATTTCGCTCTGATCAAGGCCGAATGCGGCGACCGCTGGGGCAACCTGACCTACCGCAAGACCGCGCGCAACTTCGGCCCCGTCATGGCCAGCGCCGCCAAGGTAACGATCGCCTCGGTGCACGAAATCGTCGAGCTCGGCAGCCTCGATCCCGAAAGCGTGGTTACGCCCGGCCTGTACGTCCAGCGGGTGGTGCAGGTGCCGCGCAGCGCAACCGGCCCGGCCGGTTTCAAGGCTGCATGAATAAGCAGAGGACAATGAGAAGAGGACATGATGAACCAGTCGATAAATAAGTGGAGCAGGGAACAGATGGCGGCGCGCGTGGCGCAGGACATACCCGACGGCGCCGTGGTCAACCTGGGAATCGGCTTGCCGACGCTGGTGGCGAACCAGTTGCCGAGCGACCGTGAAGTGATCCTGCACAGCGAGAACGGCGTGATCGGCATGGGCCCGGCGCCGGCCGCCGGCGAGGAAGACTACGACCTGATCAACGCCGGCAAGCAGGCGGTGACGCTGCTGCCGGGCGGCTGTTATTTCCACCATGCCGACAGCTTCGCCATGATGCGCGGCGGCCATCTGGATGTCTGCGTGCTGGGCGCATTCCAGGTGTCGGCCGGCGGCGACCTGGCCAACTGGCACACCGGCGCCGCGGATGCGATTCCCGCTGTCGGCGGCGCCATGGACCTGGCCATAGGCGCCAAAAAAACCTATGTGATGATGGAGCATCTCACCAAGACCGGGGAAAGCAAGCTGGTCGCGGCCTGCAGTTATCCGCTCACCGGGATTGCTTGCGTGAGCCGCATCTATACCGACCTGGCGGTGATCGACCTGAGCGCCGACGGCGCCAGGGTAACCGCCATCGTCGACGGCCTGTCGTTCGAGGAGCTGCAGCAGCTGACCTCGGTGCCGCTCGTCATGGCCTGACTAACCGATCCAGGAGAAACCATGTCCCACGCTTTCATTTGCGATGCCCAGCGCACACCCTTCGGCCGTTATGGCGGTGCGCTGGCCAGCGTGCGCGCCGACGATCTCGGCGCGATTCCGATCCGCGCCCTGATGGCGCGCAATCCCCAGGTCGACTGGCAAGCGGTGGCCGATGTCATCTACGGCTGCGCCAACCAGGCCGGCGAAGACAACCGCAACGTGGCGCGCATGTCGGCGCTGCTGGCCGGCTTGCCGCTGGAAGTGCCGGGGGCGACCCTGAACCGCCTGTGCGGATCGGGCCTGGACGCGCTGGGCACGGCGGCGCGCGCCATCAAGAGCGGCGAGGCCGGCCTGATGATTGCCGGCGGCGTCGAGAGCATGAGCCGGGCGCCGTTCGTGATGGCCAAGGCCGAGAGCGCGTTTTCGCGCAGCGCCAGGATCGAAGACACTACCATCGGCTGGCGCTTCGTCAACATCCTGATGAAGCAGCAGTACGGCGTCGATTCGATGCCGGAGACCGCGGAAAATGTCGCTGCCGAATACGGCATCAGCCGCGCCGACCAGGACCAGATGGCGCTGGCCAGCCAGATGAAAACGGTAGCGGCGCAAAACGCCGGCTACTTCGACAGCGAAATCACGCCGGTTGCAGTCCCGCAGAAAAAAGGCGAAACCATCATCGTCGATAAAGATGAACACCCGCGCGCCACCAGCCTGGAAGCGCTGGCCAAGCTGAAACCGGTGGTCAGGCCGGACGGCAGCGTCACCGCGGGCAATGCCTCCGGCGTCAACGACGGCGCTTGCGCACTGCTGTTGGCCGACGAAACCAACGCCGCGAAACATGGCCTGGTGCCGAGGGCCCGGATCGTCGCCATGGCTAGCGCCGGCGTTGCGCCGCGCCTTATGGGCATGGGCCCGGCGCCGGCGACGCTGAAAGTGCTGGCGCTGACCGGCCTGAACCTGGCCCAGTTCGATGTGATTGAGCTCAATGAAGCGTTCGCCGCCCAGGGGCTGGCGGTGCTGCGCCAGCTCGGATTGCAGGACGACGACCCGCGCGTCAATCCGAACGGCGGCGCCATCGCGCTCGGCCATCCGCTGGGAGCTTCCGGTGCGCGCCTGGCCGCCACCGCAGTCAACCAGCTGCAGCGCATTCAGGGCCGCTACGCGCTGTGCACGATGTGCATCGGCGTCGGCCAGGGGATTGCGGTGGTGCTGGAACGGGTCTGATTGCGGGCGGACGGGAAAGCAGCTGCGGCGCGTGGTATAAAACCGGATATGTCCTAAACATCTTATCTGCCCATGAGCTATCTCTGCGACGCCTCCCGCGCAACCCTGATCATTGTCGACCTGCAGGAAAAACTGATGCCGGTGATCGATGACGGCGCGCTAGTCTTGCAGCGTGCGGTGCTGCTGGCGCAGGCCGCGGGGTTGCTGGGCATTCCCGTGATCGGCACCGCGCAGCAGCCGTTGCGGCTGGGGCGCACCGTCGCGCCCATTGATGCGTTGCTGGACCGGACCATAGAAAAAACCAGCTTCGATGCCTGCGCCCAGGCTCCATTCATGGCGGCGCTGTGCAATGGCCGGGACGAGCTGGTGGTGCTGGGCTGCGAAGCCCATGTCTGCGTGCTGCAGACGGTGCTGGGGTTGCTGCACCGGCAGCGCCGGGTAAAGCTGGTCAGCGATGCGATCGGTTCGCGCCGCGGCAGCGACAAGCAAGCGGCGATCGGCCGCGCCTGTGCCGCCGGCGCTGAAATCGTCAGCAGCGAAATGCTGATGTTCGAATGGATGGGCAATAGCGACCATCCGGAATTCCGCAAAATACTCAAGCTGATCAAGTAGCCCGGCGGGCGGTCGCCTTGCGCGATATGCGCCGCCAGGAAAACACAGGCATTTCCTGTCCACGGATTCAGCCATCCCTTATGTATTTTTCACTCGAAATGATCAAAAATATATCGAACAGTTTGATAACCACCAGCATGGTATGGACGATATGGATCTGCGAGAAGAGCATTGGCAAAAACTGAAACCGCTGCTGCTGGGAGGAGATGCTGACCCCGGCGCCACCGGCCGCGACAACCGCCTGTTCCTGCAAGCCATTTTGTGGGTGGTGGAGAGCCGTTCGAAATGGTCGGCGCTGCCGCCGGAATTCGGCCGCTGGCAGACCGCCTATGTGCGTTTCATGCGCTGGAACCAGGCCGATATCTGGCGCCAGCTGGCGAATCGCCTGAGCGACGACAGCGAACTGCAAAGGAAGCTGGAAGCGATCGTCGCGTTTGGCGACGAATACACGCGGCGCGCAACACAAAGGCTGACGAACAAGGGCAACCGGGACGCTTACAGTTCGATGCTGGGCAAAGCGGCCCGGCAAAAACCCTGTGTTTCAATCGAAGAAAATACGATGGCCGGCGCCGGTTCCAACTGGATATGGCTGCTGACCCGCAAATGAGCCGGCTGCCGTAAACGCTGCGCAGCCGGTCAAATTTTTCAGCCGCGGTTGCGCGAGAATTTTGCGGTCAGCTGGTTCAGTTTTTCCGCATGCTGGCGCGCTGCTTTTTCGGCGGCTTCCTGGGCCGCTTCGGCGGCGCGCTGGGCCTTGCGCTGTTCGGCGTTTTTCTTGAAACGTTCGCGCAGCGTCTCGGTGGCATGGGTGCGATGGACTTCCGTCACTTCATCCGTGCTGTTGCCTTCGAGGTCGAACCGGTGCGTCGCTTTTTCCATCCCCTTGAGATAGCGCAGCGAGTTGGTGTGCATGCCGAGCGCTATGCGCAAAGTCTTGCGGTTGAGTTCAGGCGTCAGGGCGATGAGCTGCTTGTCGATGCCGATCGCGAGCGGCTGGTAATCGCGGAATACCGCGAATTTTTCCTGGAGTTCCTTGAGCAGAACGCGAGCGGTTTGAACAGGGTTAGGAGTGGTTGCAACAGCAGGTGTATTCATTGACAACAAAAGCGTTATGTTTTAGAACGCTCAGGATATCACGGAGATGCCTTGAAACTCTTGCCGGGGCCGTGTTTTCGGGGCTTAAGCGCTGTTTTTATGCAGCTTGTTGTTCTGCGGAGAACTGTAAAGCCGCGAATCTGCATCACAACCACTCTATCGTGCATTGCATCATCGACATACTGTCAATATTGCGAGGCAGGGCTCTAATTGCCCGCCAGCGCCAATAATCTTTGCGCACAAATCCTGACGGCGTCGCGCAATTGCGGCGGATGGCGGATCTCGAATGCGAACGGCAGCCGCGCCAATTGCCTGGCAAACCAGTCGAGATCGTCCGACTGGTTATGGACCAGCACGCCATCGGCGGTCTGCTCGAAGATGCCGATGGCGTCGAACAGATGGTCGCGCGCCGACTTGAGATCGGTCTTGAGCAATACCTCTATCGCAAACGCGCGCGGCATGGTGGCGACCGAAAACGCCAGGTGGGCCAGGGCGTCGAAACTGGCCGGGCGGATAAAACTTTGTTCCAGCAGCTGCACCTGGCGGATCCGGTCCAGCCGGAACGAGCGCAGGTCCTGGCGCAGATGGCACATGCCCGCCACGTACCAGCGGCCGCTGCGATACACCAGGCCATAGGCGTCGAAATCGCGCTCGCTGTCGTCGCCGCCGGCGCTGCGGTAATGCAGATGCACGCGCTGCCTGTTTTGCGCCGCCGCGCTAAGCGCCACCAAGGCAGCGTTGTCGGCCGGCGAGACGGCTTGCGACAGGTCGAGCTTGACTGTCTCGTCGACGGCGCTGACGCGGCGCTTCAGGTTGGCCGGCATGATCCGTTCCAGCTTGGCCTGGGCGCTCGCCACGGCCGGCGCCGCTTCGGCCAGGCCCAGGCTGCGCGCCGCCAGCAAGCCGATCGACAAGGCCAGCGCCTCGTCGTCGGTAAACATCATCGGCGGCAGCTTGAAGCCGGCGATCAGCGCATAACCGCCGTGGCATCCGCGATCGGTTGTGATCGGGATTCCCATTTCTTCCAGGGTCACGATGTAGCGGCGCAGCGTGCGGCTGTCGACCTCCAGGCGCGACGCCATCTCGGCTCCGCTCATCCGGCCATGGGTTTGCAGCAGTTCCAGCACTGCCAGCACGCGTGTGGTTGGGTGGTACATGCTTAGGCCCCGTTAGGCAATAAGTTGAACATTTGTGCTGGCCGTAGCTGGCGCGCTGCTGCGTTGCCCACCACTTGCAGTGCTCGCACTGCAGCGCATCGGGCGCCTTGCATCGCATCCAGCTACGGCCGCCCAAATGCCCAACTTATTGCCTAACGCGCCCTTTGCAGGATAGTTTATATATAGGGCGGATTGTGTCCTATATATACTTTATCGTCGGTTCCAGCAACAAAAATACAAACCAACCCATTGCGCGCAAGGAGCCTCCCAATGAACCAATCCGTCAATCTCTGGCTGTATTTCATGATCGTATTCGGCGTCATCATCCTGCCCGGGCTGGACATGGCTTTCGTGCTGGCCAGCGCGCTGGTCGGCGGCCGGCGCTCGGGCCTGGCGGCGGTGGCAGGGATTGTCGCCGGCGGCGTCTGCCACATGACCATGGGCGCGCTGGGCCTGGCGGTGGTGCTCAAGCTGTGGCCTAGCCTGTTCAACCTGGTGCTGCTGGCCGGCGCTGCCTACATCGCCTGGATCGGCTGGTCGCTGCTGCGCAGCGAGAGTGGTTTCCGTTTTGCATCGGCGTCGCCTGAGCCGGCCCCGGCCAAGGCGCCTGCCACCACTTTTTACCAAGGCATGTTGACCAGCCTGCTCAACCCGAAAGCCTACGTATTCATGCTGGCGATATTCCCGCAGTTCCTGAAAATCGATGCCGGCCCGATCTGGAGCCAGGCGCTGGTGCTGTGGATAATCACCGCGCTTACCCAGGCAGGCGTGTACGGTTTCATCGCCATCCTGTCCAGCCGCACCCGCAGCTGGTTCGACGCCAATCCGCGCGGCAGCTTGGTCGCGGCGCAGGCAGTGGGCGCATTGCTGATTGCCGCCGGGATATTTACCGGGATCGAGGGCTGGCAGGCGATATAGCCGGCGCACGGCCGCTGCACCGAAATAGAGTGCAGCGCACCATTTTCAGGCAAAAAATCCTGCGCCGCGCGCTGCAACGGCGCGGCGGGCAAAATTTCCCATGCTTCGAAAATGAAAAACTCCTTTTAAATCAATGTATTAAATTGATGGCACGGCGTTTGCTCTGGATCAGGCCATAGGATCAACGAAGATCCGACCTTTTCTAACGCAGGTCCAATGATGGATCTGTTGGACAACGGCGTCCTCTTGGCCCGACCACTCTATGGTTGGGACGAGAGGACGCCTTTTTGTTTTTAAAGAGACAAAAAAATGGCAAATAAAGCGACCAGTATCCAACTCTTCAGCCTGCGCACACCTCAGATGCGTGCCTTTCATCTGACCTGGATGGCGTTCTTCGTCTGTTTCTTCGCATGGTTCGCCTGCGCGCCGCTGATGCCGCTGATCAAGGGACAGCTCGGACTGAGCATGGCGCAAATCGCCAATATCAATATCGCCGCAGTAGCAGTGACGATACTGGTGCGGTTGCTGGTCGGTCCGCTGTGCGACCGCTACGGCCCGCGCAAAACTTATACCGGGTTGCTGCTGATAGGCGCGTTGCCGGTGTTCGGCGTGGCCATGGTGCAGAGTTATGAGAGCTTCCTGTTCTTCCGCCTATGCATTGGCGCGGTCGGCGCCAGTTTTGTCATCACGCAGTATCACACCTCGGTCATGTTCGCCTCCAATGTGGTCGGCACCGCCAATGCAGCCTCGGCTGGGTGGGGCAATGCCGGCGGCGGCGCGGCGCAAGCCTTGATGCCGTTGCTGGCGACAGCGTTGCTGATGCTGGGCGTCAGCGAGACCTTGGGCTGGCGTCTGGCGTTGTTGGTGCCAGGCGTGTTCATGCTGATCATGGCGGCGCTGTACTGGCGCTATACGCAGGATTGCCCGCAAGGCAATTACGCGGATTTGCGCGCCCGCGGCGTGGCGATAGAGGGTGGGAAAAAGGGCGGCTGGGCCAGTTTTCGCGCCGCCAGCGCCAACTACCGGGTGTGGCTGCTGTTCGTTACTTACGGCGCTTGTTTCGGCGTCGAGATTTTCATTCACAACATCGCTGCCATTTATTACGTCGACCACTTCGGCTTGTCGCTGAAGGGGGCGGGCATGGCCGCCGCCAGCTTTGGTTTGCTAGCCTTGTTTGCGCGTGCGCTGGGCGGCTGGCTGTCCGATAAAGCGGCATTGCGCGGCAACCTGGATAGCCGGGCGGCATTGCTGTTTGTGCTGATGTTGGGCGAGGGTTTGGGTTTGCTGTGGTTTGCCCACGCCGGCAGCGTGGCGCTGGCGGTGGTGGCGATGCTGACGTTTGGCCTGTTCACCCACATGGCCTGCGGCGCCACTTATGCGCTGGTGCCGTTCATCGACCGCAAGGCGCTGGGCGGCGTGGCCGGCATCATCGGCGCCGGCGGCAATGTCGGCGCGGTTGCTGCCGGTTTCCTGATGAAAGGCCTGGGCGATACCCAGCAAACGCTGACCATGCTCGGCGCGCTGGTGACGATTTCGGCGCTGTGCGCCATCGCCGTGCGCTTCAGCCCGGAACACAAGGCGCAGGAACAGGAATTGCACGATCTCGCACTAGCCACCCGAAATGCATAAAGGACGCACCATGAAAATCATCGTCATCGGTCACGGCATGGTCGGCCACAAGTTCCTGGAATGCCTGGCCGAGGCCGGCACGCCAGGGATGGCAGTCACTGTGCTGTGCGAAGAACCGCGCCCGGCTTACGACCGCGTCCACCTGTCGGAATTCTTTTCGGGCAAATCGGCGCAAGACCTGTCGCTGGTGGCGCCCGGCTTTTTCGAAGCCAACAGCCATATCGAACTGAAGCTGAACGCCAAGGCGCAACTGATCGACAGCATCGCCAGGACCGTGACGGTGAATGTCGGCGGCGCCATCGAAATCCTGTCGTACGACAAGCTGGTGATCGCGACCGGCTCCTATCCGTTTGTGCCGACCCTTGCCGGCAACCAGCGCAAGGATTGTTTTGTCTACCGCACCATCGAGGATCTGGAAGCGATGCTGGAATGCGGCAAACGGTCGCGCAGCGGCGTCGTCATCGGCGGCGGCCTGCTCGGGCTGGAATGCGCCAAGGCTTTGCGCGACATGCAGCTGGAAACCCATGTGGTCGAGTTCGCGCCGCGCCTGATGGCGGTGCAGGTGGATGAAAGCGGCGGCCGCATCCTGCGCCAGAAAATCGAAGAACTGGGCGTCACTGCGCATACGCAAAAGAACACCCTGGAAATCGTCGACGGCAAAAGCGGCACGCATCGCATGAATTTCGACGACGGCAGCCATCTCGATACCGACATGATCGTATTTTCCGCCGGCATCCGTCCGCGCGACGAGCTGGCGCGCGACAGCGGCCTCAAGGTCGGCGAGCGCGGCGGCATCGTGATCGACAACAGCTGCCGCAGCTCCGATCCGGATATCTATGCGATTGGTGAATGCGCTTTGTGGAACGGCCGCATATTCGGCTTGGTGGCGCCGGGTTACGACATGGCGCGTATCGCTGCCAAGCACATGCTCACGGTTGACGGCAGCACGGCGGTTCCTGAATTCAGCGGCGCCGACATGAGCACCAAGCTCAAGCTGATGGGCGTCGATGTCGCCAGCATCGGCGATCCGCACGGCAAGGAAGCCGGCAGCCGCTCCTACCAGTTCACCGACGAGCGCAAGCAGATCTACAAGAAGATCGTGGTGTCGGAATGCGGCAAATACCTGCTGGGCGGCGTGATGGTGGGCGACGCCAGCGAATACGGCACGCTGCTTCAGATGATGCTCAACCGCATCGAACTGCCGGCCTCGCCCGAGTTCCTGATCCTGCCGCAGGCCGACGGCCAGGCCAGGGTGGGCTTGGGCGTCGATGCCTTACCGGAAACGGCGCAGATCTGTTCTTGCAATAATGTGTCGAAAGGCGACTTGTGCGCGGCGGTGAGCGCCGGCGCCACCAGCATCGGCGCCCTGAAAAGCTGCACCAAGGCCGGCACTTCCTGCGGCGGCTGCGTGGCGCTGGTGACGCAGATCATGAAGTCCGAGATGAAGAAGCAGGGCGTGGCCGTCAACAACCATGTCTGCGAACATTTTCCGTATTCGCGCCAGGAGCTGTTCCACCTGGTGAAGGTGGGCCAGATCAAGACTTTCGGCGCCCTGCTGGAACAGCACGGCAAGGGCCTTGGCTGCGATATCTGCAAGCCGGTGACGGCCAGCATCCTGGCTTCCTGCTGGAACGACTTTGTGCTGAAAAAGGAACACGCCAGCCTGCAGGATTCGAACGACTACTTCCTCGGCAATATCCAGAAAGACGGTACCTATTCGGTGGTGCCGCGCATGGCCGGCGGCGAGGTCACGCCGGACGGCTTGATCGCGGTCGGCCAAGTCGCCAAGAAGTACGGCTTGTACACCAAGATCACCGGCGGCCAGCGGGTCGACCTGTTCGGCGCCCGCGTCGAGCAGCTGCCGCTGATCTGGGAAGAGCTGATCGCGGCCGGCTTCGAATCCGGCCACGCTTACGGCAAGTCGCTGCGCACCGTCAAATCCTGCGTCGGCTCGACCTGGTGCCGCTACGGCGTCGACGACAGCGTCGGCCTGGCGATTGCATTGGAAAACCGCTACAAGGGTTTGCGCGCGCCGCACAAGATCAAGTTCGGCGTCTCCGGCTGCACCCGCGAATGCGCCGAGGCGCAGGGCAAGGACGTCGGCATCATCGCCACCGAAAAAGGCTGGAACCTGTACGTGTGCGGCAACGGCGGCATGAAGCCGCGCCATGCGGAACTGCTGGCATCGGACCTGGACAAGGCGACCTTGATCCAGACCATAGACCGTTTCCTGATGTTCTACATCCGCACTGCCGACCGCCTGCAGCGCACCAGCGTCTGGCGCGACAACCTGGAAGGCGGGCTCGATTACCTGAAACAGGTGGTGGTGGACGACAAGCTGCATATTGCAGCCGAACTGGAAGCCGACATGCAGCACGTGGTCGACACTTACGAATGCGAATGGAAGCACGCGGTGACCGATGCCGAAACGCGCAAGCGCTTCCAGCATTTCGTCAACAGCGAACAGGCCGACAATAACGTGGTATTCATGCAAGAGCGCGGCCAGATCCGTCCGGCCACCATAGAAGAACGCAAGCGCATCAACATCCCGGTTGTCGTGGAAACCGTTTAAAGGAATACCATGCACAACGACCAACAAAGCAGCAACTGGATCGCCGTTTGTCAGCTGGACGATATCTTGCCGGACACCGGCGTCTGCGCGCTGGTCAACGGCGAGCAGGTTGCCGTGTTCCATGTGGTCGACGGCGAACATCGAGTCTTCGCCATCGGCAACTACGATCCGAACGCCGAAGCGGCGGTATTGTCGCGCGGCCTGGTCGGCAGCCTGGGGGAGCGCATCGTAGTCGCTTCTCCCATCTATAAACACCATTTCGATTTGCAGACCGGCGAATGCCTGGAGGCGCCGGAACATTCCGTGAACGCCTATCCGGCCCGCATCAGCGAGGGCAAGGTGTGGGTAGCCGCATGCATATGAACATCGCAAATGACACGCCATCGACAGCCAGGAAACCGGCGCTGGCGGTGATCGGCAACGGCATGGCTGGCATGCGCACGGTCGAAGAACTGCTGAAGCTGGCGCCGGACCTGTACGACATCACCGTGTTCGGCGCCGAGCCGCACGGCAACTACAACCGCATCCTGCTGTCGCCGCTGCTGGCGGGCGACAAGAGCATGGACGACATCATGCTCAATACGCCGGAGTGGTACCGGCAGCACGGGATCACGCTGCATGCCGGCGATCCGGTGACCGGCATAGACCGGCAGCGCCGGATTGTCCGCTCGCGCGCCGGCATCGAGCTGCGCTACGACCGCCTGCTGCTGGCGACCGGCTCCAAGCCCTTCATCATTCCGGTGCCGGGCCATCAACTGCCGGGCGTGATCGCCTTCCGCGATATCCAGGACGTCGAAACCATGCTGGCGGCGGCGCGCAGCCATCGCCATGCAGTGGTCATCGGCGGCGGCCTGCTCGGGCTGGAAGCCGCCAACGGCCTGTTGCGGCAAGGCATGGATGTGACGGTAGTGCATGTCATGGACAGCCTGATGGAAAGGCAGCTGGACAAGTCGGCGGCGGTCTTGCTGAAGAAGGCGCTGGAACAGAAAGGCCTGCGGTTTTTACTGAACGCTCAGACCGCTGAAATTATCGGCGCCGAACAAGTCACCGCGGTGCGCTTCAAGGATGGCACCGAGATTCCTGCCGACCTGGTGGTCATGACCGCCGGCGTCCGTCCCAATATCGAACTGGCGCAGCAGGCCGGCCTGCATTGTGAACGTGCGATCGTGGTCGACGATACCTTGCAGACCTACGATCCGCGCATCTATGCGGTAGGCGAATGTGTGCAGCACCGCATGGCGACTTTCGGCCTGGTGGCGCCGATCTGGGACCAGGCGCGCGTATGCGGCGCCCACCTGGCCGGCGCCGGCCATCGGCGTTATGTGCAGCAGGCCACCGCCACCAAGCTCAAGGTTACCGGCGTCGACTTGTATTCGGCTGGCGATTTCATCGGCGGCGAAGGCAGCGAAGACCTGGTGCTGCGCGATCCGCGCCGCGGCATCTACAAGCGGCTGGTGATCAAAGGCCCGCATATCGTCGGCGCGGTATTGTATGGCGACGTCAAGGACGGCCCCTGGTATTTCGAGATGATCCAGGGCCGCACCGATATTTCGGCGCTGCGCAGCCAGCTGCTGTTCGGCCAGGCGCTGTGCGCCCAGGCCGCCTGAACGGGAGCGCGCATGGATCCGGTCCCGACGTTTCCCTTGCTTGCGGCCAGCCAGCTGGCCGGCACGCTGACCACTTGTCCCTATTGCGGCGTCGGCTGCGGCGTGCGCGCTACCGTGCGCGGCGACGGCCAGGTCGACATCGCCGGCGATGAAACCCATGCCTCGAATGCGGGCCGCCTGTGCGTCAAGGGTTCGGCGCTGGGCGAAACCGTCGACCTGGACGGCCGCCTGCTGCATCCGCAGATGCGGGCGCGGCACGGCGATGCATTGCAGCGCGTGTCCTGGGATGCGGCGCTGGACAAGGTCGCGCTTGGTTTTCGTTCAGTCATCGAGCAACACGGCCCGGACGCTGTTGCGCTGTACGTCTCGGGCCAGTTGCTGACGGAAGACTATTACATTGCCAATAAACTGATGAAGGGTTACATCGGCAGCGCCAACATCGACACCAATTCACGCCTGTGCATGTCGTCCGCCGTCGCCGGCCACAAGCGTGCTTTCGGCGCCGACCTGGTGCCGCTCTGTTATGAAGACCTGGAACTGGCCGACCTGGTGGTGCTGGTCGGCTCCAACACCGCGTGGTGTCATCCGATCCTGTTCCAGCGCATCGCCAGGATCAGGGAAACGCGGCCGCAGATGAAGCTGGTGGTGATCGATCCGCGCCGCACCGCCACTTGCGAACTGGCCGACCTGCACCTGCCGTTGAAGGCCGGCAGCGATGTCTGGCTGTTCAACGGCCTGCTCAGCTTCCTGGCGCGCCACGATGCCGCCGATGGCAGTTTCATTGAAGCGCATACCAATGGCCTGGAGGCGGCGCTGGAAACCGCCGAGGCCGAATGCGCCGACCTGGCGGCGGTAGCAAAAACCTGCAAACTCGATCCGCAAGACTTGCTGACTTTCTACGAATGGTTCGCGGCGAATGAGAAAGTGGTGACCGCCTTTTCGCAAGGCGTCAATCAATCGTCGTCCGGCACCGATAAGGTCAACAGCATCATCAATTGCCACTTGCTGACCGGGCGCATCGGAAAAGAAGGCATGGGTCCGTTTTCGATCACCGGCCAGCCGAACGCCATGGGCGGCCGCGAGGTGGGTGGCATGGCGAACATGCTGGCCGCGCACATGGACCTGGACAATCCGCGCCACCGGCAGACGGTGCAGGATTTCTGGCAGGCGCCGCGCATGGCGCAGCGGCCCGGGCTGAAGGCGCTGGACCTGTTCCAGGCAATCGAAGCCGGCCAGGTCAAGGCGGTATGGATCATCGCCACCAACCCGGTAGTCAGCCTGCCGGATGCGGACCAGGTGCAGCGCGCGCTGGCCAAGTGCGAGCTGGTGGTGATGTCCGATATCATCGAAAAAACCGACACCGGCGCTTTCGCCCATGTCGTGCTGCCGGCCCTGGGCTGGGGCGAGAAAGATGGCACGGTCACCAGCTCGGAACGCCGCATCTCGCGTCAGCGCGCTTTCCTGCCGGCCCCGGGCGAAGCGCGCGCCGACTGGCAGATCCTGTGCCAGGTGGCGCAGCGCATGGGTTACGCAGGTTTCGATTTCAGCGCAGCGCACCAGGTGTTCGACGAGCACGCGCGCCTTAGTTCCTTCCGCAACGGCGATGCTTTCGGCCAGCGCCGGGTATTTAATCTGGCCGGCCTGAGCGGCCTGGACCAGGCCGCCTTCGATGCCTTGCAGCCGGTGCAATGGCCTGTCGTCGCCACCTCTGCCGGTGAAAAACAGGGTACGGCACGGCTGTTCGCCGATGGCCGTTTTGCCCACGCCGACGGCAAGGCGCGTTTTATCGCTACCGCGCCAAGGGCGCCGCAGCACGCAGCCGACAGCGACTATCCGCTGAGCCTGAATACCGGCCGCGTGCGCGACCAGTGGCACACCATGACGCGCACCGGCAAGTCGCCCAAGCTGGCTGACCATGTGCCGGAATCTTTCGTCGACATGCACCCGCAGGATGCTTTGCTGTATGGCGTGCGAGAAGGCGCGCTGGCGCGCGTGTCCAGCCGCTGGGGATCGATGGTGGCGCGGGTGCAGCATGGCGGCGGCATCGCGCGCGGCAGTATTTTTGTGCCTATCCATTGGAACGGCCAGTCGGCGTCGGACGCGCGGGTGGGAGCGCTGGTCAATCCGGTGGTCGATCCAGTTTCCGGCGAGCCGGAATTCAAGCATACGCCGGTGCTGGTCGAAGAATTCCGCGTGGCCTGGTACGGGTTCGTGCTGAGCCGCGGCCGGCCGGTGCTCGACGACGTCACCCACTGGACCCGGATCCAGGGACGGCGCTTCAACCGTTACGAACTGGCCGGCCGCAGCCCGATCGCCGACCATGGCGCCTGGGCCGCCGACCTGCTGGGCGTTGCTATTGCCGACGCCGACTGGCTGGAATATCAGGACGCCAGCGCCGGCATCTATCGCGCGGTGCATGTGGTGGATGATCGTATCGAGGCTTGTCTGTTCCTGTCGCCGCGGCCGGACCTGCCGTCGCGCGCCTGGCTGGCCGGCCTGTTCGTCAAGGAGCAGCTGGAAGATGCCGACCGGATCGGCCTGCTGCTGGGCCAGCCGATAGCGAAGGGCGCCGATACCGGCCCTACGGTGTGTTCCTGTTTTTCAGTCGGCCGCAATACCATTTGCGATGCGGCGCGCAAGCAGGGCCTGACCACCGTGGCACAGGTCACCGCCTGCCTGAAAGCCGGCGGCAACTGCGGCTCTTGCGTGCCGGAGATTAAAAAGCTGTTGACGGAAATCTCAATTGTAGAAGTGGTATAGACCGGGAAATCTGATTAACTAAGTTACCATTATTTTACTTAAAACGAAAATGATGGAGACGAACATGGTTTTCTTCTTTGCACCATCGCGCCGGCATTATTCCCGTTTAGCCGCGCTGATCCTCGCGGCCGGCCTTGCCATTGCCGCACCGACGTACGCCGATACCTCCGCTGTCCTTAACACCGCTGCTTATCCGGCGCCACCGTCCGAGCTGTATCCGCAGCTGTTTTCGGCGGTGCAGACCAGCCAGGTTTTCGAGGACGGCAAGACCTTTGTCGACGCCTTGCCGAAAGGCCGGCCTGCCGCCATCGAAGCCGAGTACCTGCGGACCAAGGAGCGGCCCGGTTTCGCGCTGGCGGATTTTGTCCGGCAGCATTTTGAACTGCCGCAAGACGATCCGGACGCTTACGTCAGCGATCGCTCGCAATCGCTGCAGCAGCACATCGCCGGCTTGTGGCCGCACCTGACCCAGCAGCCGGCGAAGACCAGCGCAGCCTCGTCGCTGCTGCCTTTGCCGCAACCTTATGTGGTGCCGGGCGGGCGCTTCCGCGAAGTGTATTACTGGGATTCCTACTTCACCATGCTGGGCCTGCTGCAAAACGGCAAGCCGCAGCTGATTCGTGCCATGGTGGATAATTTCGCCAGCCTGATCGACCGCTACGGCCATATCCCGAACGGCAACCGCAGCTATTACCTGAGCCGCTCGCAGCCGCCGTTCTACTTCAAGATGGTGGGCCTGCTGTCGACCCAGGACCCAGCCGCCGCCTATGCGCGCTACCTGCCGCAGCTGCGGCGCGAGTACGGCTTCTGGATGGATGGCGAGCGTGGACTCAAGCCCGGCACGGCATACCGGCGGGTAGTGGCGCTGGCCGACGGCGCCGTGCTGAACCGCTACTACGACGATCGCGCCGTGCCGCGCGACGAATCGTATGCCGAGGATGTCAACCTGGCCAGGCAAAGCGGACGCCAGCCGGCCGAGGTCTACCGCGACATACGCGCCGGCGCCGAAAGCGGCTGGGATTTCAGCAGCCGCTGGTTCGCCGACGGCAAGACCCTGGCCACCATCGAGACTACGGCGATCCTGCCGGTCGACCTGAACAGCTTGCTGTACGGCCTGGAAAACGCGATCCGGCTTGGCTGCGAACGGGTGCGCGACCTTGCCTGCAACGGCGATTTCAAGCAGCGCGCCGAACGCCGTCGGGTTGCCGTGCAAAAGTACATGTGGGATGAAGCCGGCGGCTACTACGTCGATTACCAGTGGCGCAAACAGCAGTCGACCGCGCGTCCCGGCGCCGCTGCTTTTTATCCGCTGTTTGCCGGCATCGCCGAACCGGTGCAAGCGGCGCGTGTCGCGCAATGGGCCGGCAAGGAGCTGTTGAAACCGCATGGCATTGTCACTACGCCGGTCGACAGCGGCCAGCAATGGGATGCGCCCAACGGCTGGGCGCCGCTGCAATGGATCGCTGTGGACGGCCTTAACCGCTACGGCCTGCATGCCCAGGCGCGCGATATCGCTACGCGCTGGATGGGCAAGGTGCAGCAGGTCTACGCCGGCAGCGGCAAGCTGGTGGAAAAATACGATGTGGTCGGCAGCGGCGCTAAAGCGGGTGGCGGCGAATATGCCTTGCAGGACGGCTTCGGCTGGACCAACGGCGTGGCGATGCAGCTGATGACGCTGTATCCCGAGCTGAAACGTCCGTGACTTGTTAATCCTAGTGCTGGGTGGCGGGCTCGGCTTTGCGTTCGGCCAGCAGCCAGATGACCAGGCCGGCCGCGCTCAGGCCGGCGCCTGTCATCGACACTCCGAACCAGCCGGCGTAGCCGTACATCGCGGTCGACAGCACCGAACCGCAGGCGCCGCCGATGAAGTAGCAAGTCATGTAGCCGGCGGTCAGGCGATTCCTCGAGTCCGGATGCAGGTGATTGATGACGCTCAGGTTGGTGACGTGGATCGCCTGCACCATCAGGTCCAGCAGCAGGATGCCGACGATCAGCCCCAGCAGCGAACTTTTGGCGAACAGCAGCGGCAGCCACGACAGCAACAGCAGCGCCAGGCCGACGGAAGTCGAACGGCCGGCGTGGCCGCGGTCCGCCAGCCGTCCGGCGTGCGAGGCCGCCATGGCGCCGGCGGCGCCGACCAGGCCGAACAAGCCGATGGTGCCGTCGGAATAATGGAAAGGCTCGGCCGCCAGCAAGAAGGAAATCGAAGTCCACAGTACGCTGAACACGGCGAAGATGATCGCACCCAGCAAGGCGCGGATACGCAATACCGGCTCCGCCACGAACAAGGTCAGGATCGACCCCAGCAAACGCGGATAGCTCATGCTTTGCGACTGGTGATGGCGCGGCAGGGCGCGTCCTAGCAGTACCGCCGTCACGATCATCAGCGCCGCGCCGAACCAGTAAACAGTCTGCCAGCCGCCCAGCGCCGACAGATAGCCGGCCACGGTGCGCGCCAGCAGGATGCCCAGCAGCAGTCCGGTCATCACGTGGCCGACCACCTTGCCGCGTTCCTGCGGCGCCGCCAGGGTCGCAGCAAACGGCACCAGCACCTGCGACACCACCGAAAACAGCCCGGTCAGCGCCGTCCCGATCAAGACGAACGCCATGCTTTGCGCAGTGGCGGTGATCAGCAGTCCGCAGGCGGACAGCAGGGTCATGATGACGATCAGTTTCTTCCGTTCCAGCATGTCTGCCAGCGGCACCAGCAGCATCAGGCCGAGCGCGTAACCGAGCTGGGCCACGGTGACGATCAGGCCGGCGCTGCCGTTGGAAATGTTGAAGCGGGCGGCGATGGTATGCAGCAGCGGCTGCGCGTAATAGTTGCTGGCCACCGCGACGCCGGTAGCGATCGACATCATGATCACCAGGCCGGGGCTGAGTTTTCCGGGTTGTGCTTGTTCCATCTTGAAGTGCCTTTGAAAATACAAGGCGACACTTTATCCCTTATCGCAGCGTTGCGCTTTGGCGCTTCGTAAACCGGCTGCCAGCAGGCTGGCGAAATATTGCGTAGAGTAGCAACCAGCGCCTGCCGCAGTCTTTCATCCATCGATCTAGGAGCATTACCATGAGTCAAGCCAGCGAAGCCCGTCCGCCGTTCCCGCCCTTCACCCGCGAGACGGCGGCGCAGAAGGTGAGGATGGCGGAAGACGGCTGGAACAGCCGCGATCCGCAGCGTGTGTCGCTGGCCTATACCGTCGACACCATCTGGCGCAACCGCCACGAATTTCCGCAAGGGCGGGAACAGGTCGTGCAGTTCCTGACCCGCAAATGGGAGCGTGAGCTGGATTACCGCCTGATCAAGGAATTGTGGGCCTTCGACGGCAACCGGATCGCCGTGCGTTTCGCTTATGAATGCCACGATGCCGCCGGCAACTGGTTTCGTTCCTATGGCAACGAGAATTGGGAGTTCGATGAAAACGGCCTGATGCATCGCCGCTTCGCCAGCATCAACGATTTGCCGATCAAGGAGTCGGAACGTAAATATCACTGGCCGCTGGGACGTCGTCCTGACGATCATCCAGGATTGAGCGACCTCGGCTTGTAATTTGAGCGGCGTTGCCTAGTGCGATCGCCTGTATTCGTTATAAATCAGCGAGAGCACTACCGGCACCCGGTTGGCGTTGCCGAAATTGACCGGATCGTCGGTGCGCGGGTAGGCCACCGGATAGGCGCGCAGCATGTTGATCTGCATCAGATCGACATCGTCCGCTTGCGTCAGGGCGGCGATCGCTTCGTTTTCGATCTGATGCATCAGTGACCAGGTCAGCAGGGTGTCGGCATTGCGATGGCGCGTCACGATGGCTGCGATTGCGGCTTTCAGTCTGGCAGTCATGGCGTCTAGCTCCGGTCTTCTGACAACAATCATCACATCTCTCCACGCAAATTATACTGTATGTATGTACAGTATAATTCAAGCCGCGAAATTACCCAATCGATACCCGATCGCTCACGGTCAACCAGTGCAGCGTTGCGTCGGGAATCCGCACGGCGCTATACAATAGCGTTCTCTCCATTAGCCAGGATGCTAGTTGCCATGACCGCCATCAATCCGCTGTTGCAAGACTGGAATACCCCGTACGGACTGCCGCCTTTCGACCTGGTCAAGGCTGAGCATTTCGTGCCTGCATTTGAAGTGGCGCTGCCAGCGCACCTGGCTGAGATCGATGCCATCGCGGCCCAGTCCGCCGCGCCGAATTTCGCCAATACGCTGGCAGCCTTCGACGCTTCTGGGCGCCTGAACAGCCGCATCAATCTGCTGTTCGAAAACCTGACCGCAAGCGAAACCTCGCCTGCCCTGCAGGCGGCGGAAGTCGAGCTGGCGCCGCGCCTGGCCGCGCACAAGAATGCGATCTACCTGCATGCCGGTTTGTTCGCGCGCATCGCTGCGTTGTACGCGCGCCGCGCCGAACTGGACCTGGATCCGGAACAGCTGCGCCTGCTGGAGCGCGTGCACCTGGATTTCGTGCGCGCCGGCGCCAACCTGCCGCCGCAATCGCGGGCGCGCTACAGCGCCTTGACCGAGCGGCTGGCAGCCTTGAGCACGGCGTTCACGCAAAACGTGCTGGCCGACGAATCCGGTTTTTCCGTGCAGCTGGAAGACGAAGCGGCGCTGGCCGGCTTGCCGCAATTCCTGCGCGCTTCAGCTGAGGCGGCGGCGCAGCAGCGCGGCTTGCCGCAAGGCAGCCATGTGATCACGCTGTCGCCCTCGCTGGCCGAACCGTTCCTGACATTTTCGGACCGGCGCGACCTGCGCGAAGCGGTCTGGCGCGGCCGGGTCGCGCGCGGCGCCCATGCCGGCGCCCACGACAATCGTCCGGTCGCCGCAGAAATCATGGCCTTGCGCCAGGAGCAGGCGCAGTTGCACGGTTATCCGACCTACGCCGACTATCAGCTGGTCGACCGCATGGCCGGCAAGCCTGAAGCGGTGTCGGCCTTGCTCGGCAAGGTATGGGAGCCGGCCAAGAAGAAGGCTGAGGACGACCGCGCCGCGCTGACCGACATGGCGCGCAGCCTGGGCCAGCCGACGCCGATCGCGGCCTGGGACTGGCGCTACCTGGCGGAGAAAGTCCGGCAGGCGCGCTACGACCTGGACGACGCCGAACTGAAGCCGTACTTCGCGCTGGAAAACATGATAACCGCCATGTTCGACTGCGCCCAGCGGCTGTTCGGCCTCAGTTTTGTCGAACAGCACGGCGTCGCCCTGCATCATGCCGACGCCCGCCTGTGGGAAGTGCGCAACCGCGACAATACGCTGATCGGGCTCTTTATCGGCGATAACTACGCGCGCGCCAGCAAGCGCAGCGGCGCCTGGATGCATATCTTCCGCAGCCAGTCCGGTCACGACGGCGGCACGCTGCCGGTGGTCATCAACAACAACAATTTCGCCAAGGCTGACGTCAGCCTGCTGAGTTTCGACGACGTGCGCACCCTGTTCCACGAGTTCGGCCACGGCTTGCACGGTTTGCTGTCGCAGGTGAAGTACGAGCGCCTGGCCGGCACTCAGGTGCTGCAGGATTACGTCGAACTGCCGTCGCAGATTTTCGAGAACTGGGCCGAGGAAGAAATCGTATTGCAACGCCACGCTCGCCATTACCAGAGCGGCGCGGCAATGCCGCCAGCCCTGCTGGAAAAGCTGAAGCGCGCGCGCCAGTTCGACCAGGCCTGGGCCACCATCATGTACGCCGGCCCGGCCCTGATCGACATGGCTTTGCACTCGCTGCCGAACGGCAGCAAGGTCGATATCGCTGCCTTCGAAGCGCAGCAGTGCGAGCTGCTGGGCGTGCCGCAGGATATCGGCCAGCGCCATCACCTGTCGCACTTCCAGCATCTGTTCAGCGGCTCGGATTATGCAGCCGGTTATTACGTGTACATGTGGGCAGAGGTGCTGGATGCCGATGCCTACGATGCCTTCATCGAAGCCGGCGACCCGTTCGAGCAGAAAATCGCCGAACGCCTGCAGCGTTACATCTACAGCTCAGGCAACAAGCAGGATCCAGCGCTGGCGTTCCGCGCCTTCCGCGGCCGCGATCCGAAGGTGGAGCCTATGCTGGCAAAACGCGGCTTGATTGCGTAGGGTGGGCAAGTTTTTCTGCCCACGCGGTGCCGCGGACATTCGTGTTGTGATACGTCCGCGTGGGCACAGGTGCCCACCCTACTCGTCGTGCGGCGACTAGGGGCGCATTTTATTTTTTCCCGGCAAACGGCGACAGCAAGATGGCGGAACCCGAGCTTGCGGACGCGCTGCCGCCCAAGGCATCGTTGAGAACCTTGGCCAGACGCACGCCTGCCCGGCTCAGCTGGGTGGCGACCACGCTGCCGGCGTTGCTGATATAAGTCGCCGGCAGCTTGTATTTTCCGCTTGAATCCGGCGTCGGCAGCTTGCCGTAGACATCGGTGCGGGCGATATCGAAGGCTTCCAGCGACCAGTCGCGCGGCGTCTGTTTCTGCCATTGCTTGACCTCGGCGCTGGTGATCTTGGCGATCAATGCCGCCGCCACCTTGTTCTGGTCGGTTCCCAGTTTGTTGACAAAAGCGGTATCCCAGTAGGCGTGCAGCTTGCCGGCCGCGATGCCGGTCGCCGATACCGTCTCGTCGTTGCCGCCGCGGTCGTGCGAATCGCTGGAATGCAGCGGCTGGTGCAGGTCGCCGACGAAGTGCAGCAGGAACTGCAGCGCCAGCAGGCGTTCCGCCGGCGTCGTGGCAGGATCGCGCAGTTCGATGGCGAACTGGTCGACCTTGTCGACCACGCAATCCTGCGCCACGCCGCCGGATGCCGGGGTATTGGCCGGCAAGCTAGGATGGCCGAAGCAGGCGGCGTCGATGTCGCCGTCGCTGATCTCGGTATCGACAAAATGCCAGGAAGCGGTTTCCCGGTGCGAATTGCGGTATTTGTCGGCCCAGGTTGCCTCAGATGCGATGTCGGTGGCGGTCAGGCCGCTGCTGTCGGCCGCGAGTATGGTTTCGACCTGCGCGCGCGTATTGGCTGTCAGGTAATGATCGGCGATCAGGCCGACCACCATGTGGCCTTCATCGCCCCAGGCCAGGGCGGCCGGGCTTGCCAACAGGAGAGGGGTGGAGCAGGCGGCGCTGCCGATCAAGGTGAGGAACAGCTGGCGGGTCAGTTTCATGGCGACTCCATTCAGGAAGGAAAAAGTTTCCGTTAGTGCAATTCATGCACCATTTGCCGCCCGAATATATGCCGCATTTATGACCGCGGCATGTCAGAAACACCTGTCAAGACGGACAGTTGGCAACTGTATGAATTTCGCTCATGCAAACTTGAGAGTTTGTCGCTTGACGCGGCGGGCCCGAATCGAGACACTCGGTAACAAGCGCTGCCTCGCCCTGGGTAGCCGCATTTCCTGATGCCGACCATGACCCAACGCCAGAAACTCGTCCTGCCGGGCGGGCACAATAAACTGCTCTTGCATTCCTGTTGCGCACCCTGCTCGGGCGAGGTGATGGAAGCCCTGATCGTCAGCGAAATCGATTTTTCGATCTATTTCTACAATCCCAACATCCATCCGCAACGCGAATACGAGTTGCGCAAGAATGAAAACATCCGCTTCGCCGAACAGCACGGCATACCGTTCATCGATGCCGATTACGACCTGGACAACTGGTTTGCGCGCGCCCAGGGCATGGAACACGAGCCGGAACGCGGCAAGCGCTGCACCATGTGCTTCGACATGCGGTTTGAACGCAGCGCGCTGTATGCGCATGAACATGGATTCCCGGTGATCAGCAGTTCGCTCGGCATTTCGCGCTGGAAGAACATGGAGCAGATCAACGATTGCGGCGCGCGCGCGGCGGCGCATTATCCCGGCGTCACCTACTGGGACCACAACTGGCGCAAGCAGGGCGGATCGGCGCGCATGATTGAAATCTCCAAGCGCGAGAATTTCTACCAGCAGGAATACTGTGGCTGCGTTTACTCGCTGCGCGACAGCAACCGCTGGCGCAAGGAGCAGGGACGCGAACGGATCAAGATCTGCGAGAAATTTTACGGCCAGGCGGAAGAGCAATGAGCGCCAACGCTAAGACGGCTGTCGAGCCTTGGCTGGCAGGAACCGCCGATCCAGACAACAAGCCCGCCTTGTTGAGCGCGGCCGACCGGCTGGCCAGCATGGAAAAACTGCTGGCCGCATTCATGCAGACGCTGGACCGGGATGAAGACGCCGGCGCACCGCATCTGATGGGGCAGCATCGCGGCTGCCCCTGCTGCAGCGAACGGGGCGAATGACCTGGTCTACGTAGGTGGCTTAAGACCCGCTGAACCAGTTGTATCCCTGGTCTTCCCAATACCCGCCCGGGTTTTCATTGGTGACGAAGATGGCGGCGATGTGCTTGGGATTCTTGAACCCCAGCTTGGTCGGCACCCGTAGCTTCAGCGGATAGCCGTACTCGGTCGGCAGCGGCTCCTGGCCGAAGTCCAGCGCCAGGATGGTCTGCGGATGCAAGGCAGTGGCCATGTCGATGCTGGAATAATAGCGGTCGGCGCATTTGAAGCCGACATACTTTGCCGTCGTATCGGCGCCGACATGGGCGAGGAAAGTGCGGAACGGCACGCCGCTCCACTGCCCGATGGCGCTCCAGCCTTCGATGCAGATGTGGCGCGTGATCTGCGACGCCTGCGGCAAAGCGCGCAGCTGCGCCAGGTTCCAGCTGCGCTTGTCGCGCACCAGGCCAGAGACTTCCAGCTTGTAGGTATCGCCGTCGATTTCCGGCGCCGAATCGGCGTCGTAGAACGCATTGAACGGGAACGGCTTGGTGATCATGCTGGCCGGATAAGTCGGCGCCAGGTGGCTGGGGCGGAACAGCATGCTCTGCACCCGGTCGTTCCAGCGCGACATCGCCCACAATACCTTGTCGACCTGGTCGCCATCCTGCAGGTTGCAGCCGGACAGCAGCGACAACGCGCCCAGCGACAGGCCGGAACGCAGGAACAGGCGGCGCTGCAGCTGCACCAGTTCAGGCTGCAGTTCGCGGTTTTTCGGCAAATCCTTTTTCTTGTCGCTCATGCCTGCTGCTCCTGTTTTTCGGTCTTGTCAGGGGAGTGGCGCGGCGCCCGCCCGGTCAGCATCGGCAGCAGGGTGCTCGGCACGATCAATACCAGCGCCAGGTGCACCGCCACGAATGCGACGATGCCGGCCATCGCGACAAAGTGCACGCGGCGTGCGGTATCGTAACCGCCAAACAGGTCGGCCAGGACGTCCAGCTGCACCGGTTTCCAGATCGACAGGCCGGACGCTACCACCAGCACCCCGAGCAGCAGTACGATTATGTACATCAGGCGTTGCACGGCGTTGTAGATGCCGGGCTGGTGCGCCAGCTTGAAAGTCAGCGCATCCGTGGCGTCGCGCAGCAGGTCGCGCGGCCGCAGCGGCAGGAAATGGCGGCGGAAATGACCGGCCAGCACGCCGTAGCCGATGTAGATCAAACCGTTTGCCACCAGCAGCCACATCGCCGCCAGGTGCCAGGCAATCGCGCCGCCCAGCCAGCCGCCGAGCGTGGCCCAGCGCGGGAAGTCGAAGCCGAACAGCGGCGAGGCGTTGTAGATCGTCCAGCCGCTCATCACCATGCAGACGATGGCGAAGGCATTGATCCAGTGGACTATGCGCACCAGCAGCGGATGGATGATGTGCGCACGGACGCGGGGTTGCTCAGCAGTGGCCATGAATGCACCTTGTCAAAAATCTTGTAGAAATCGCCGCGGACGGCCGGGCCGCCCGCAAACAGCATTACATCGGCGGGACTACGCCATTGATACCTACCGTGGCGCGGCCGACAACATCGCTGCCGTCGGCAGCCTTGCTGACGAAAAACACGCCATGCGCGCCAGCCACCAGCAGGCTGCGGTCACCCTTGTTGAGGCTGACGATTGGGACATCGGCCGGCACCACGATTTTCTTTTCGCCATCCGGATACTTGACCGTGATGGTGCGGCCGCTGGTCACCACCACGTCGCCCACGGTGCCGTTGGTCATGCTGCTCTTCTTGCCCAGGTCCCAGGCGTAGTGGCCTTCGCCAACCTTCATCCCGGCCGGGAACACATGCACTTCCAGCGCCTTCAGGCTGCCGTCAGGCAAAGGCACTGCAGCGCTGCCGATGAAACTGTCGGACTTGATGTCGGTGATCGCTGCATGGCTGACCGAGAACAGCATCAGGTCAGGCGCCAGTTTCAGGGTCTGTTTTTTGCCGGCCTTGGTGCTGACTTCGAGGCTGTCGGGATTGACCTTGTCGATGGTGGCGCGTACCCGCACCACCGGGGCAGCGGTTTGGGCGGCGGCGATGCTGCCATAAGCCATGAATGCGGATGCTGCCAATACAGGAACAAGCCGGCGCAGAAGTTGTGTGGTTTTCATGAAAACGGTCTCGGTGGTTGCTGGGAATCCCAGTCTAGGACCGGCGCAGTGTCTTATCGGTGACATATGAATGACAATATTGTCATTATTCGCGGCAAGCGAATTGATAGAATGGGGCATATTCCCACCATAAGTTCAAGCACAAGCATGTCTATCCTCGTCATCGAAGACGATCCCAAGACCGGCGCCTACCTCAAGAAAGGTTTGCGCGAATCCGGCTATGCGGTCGACCTGGTCCGCAACGGCAGCGACGGCCTGCACATGGCGCTGGAAAACAGCTACGACCTGGTGGTGCTGGACGTCATGCTGCCCGGCACCGACGGCTGGAAAATCATGGGCGCCCTGCGCGCCAAACGCGATCTGCCGGTGATCTTCCTGACCGCGCGCGACCACGTCAACGACCGCATACGCGGCCTCGAACTGGGCGCCGACGATTACCTGGTCAAGCCGTTTTCGTTCACCGAACTGCTGCTGCGCATCCGCACGCTGTTGCGGCGCGGCGTGGTGCGCGAATCGCACGAGCTGGATTTTTTCCAGGTGGCCGACCTGCAGCTCGACCTGCTGCGCCGCAAGGTCACGCGTCAAGGTACGGACATCGTGCTCACCAACAAGGAATTCCTGCTGCTGCACCTGCTGGTCAAGCGCAAGGGCGAGCCGCTGTCGCGCACCGTCATCGCATCGGAAGTGTGGGACATGAATTTCGACAGCGACACCAATGTAGTCGACGTCGCCATCAAGCGCCTGCGCGCCAAGATCGACAACCCCTTCGAGCATAAACTGATACACACGGTACGCAGCATCGGCTACATGTTTGCGGAAGATCCATGAACGCCTGGCGCAGGCAGTCGCTGACGGCGCGCGTGACTTTCCTGTTCGCGCTGATCGCCTGCGCGATCGTCGCCACCCTCGGCATGTACCTGTATTCGTCGACCCGGCAGGCGCTGGAAACCCGCGCCGATTATTCCCTGATCGGCAAGGTCGAGCATTTCCGCCACCTGCTGCACGACCTGTACAACGTCAAGCAGATGGAAGACAGTCCGACCTTGTTCGAAACCATGCTGGGCAGCGAACAGGATGTGCTGATATTCGCTTACCCGGGCCAGGCGCCGTTCGTGCGCGTCAATCCCGACCACATGACGCCGCCGCCGATGACGCCGCAAAGCCTGGACCAGCCGCTGACGCTGGCGCAGCTGCACGCTGGCGTGCGCGCCGACGGCGTGCGGGTGCGCTGGGTGTCGGCTTTGGCCGACGTCGGCGGCGACGGCACCCAGGTAGTGATTACCGGCGCCCATGTGATGACCCAGGAGTCGCACATCCTGGCGCGCTATTACTGGCAAGTGATCGGTGCGGCGGCAGTAGCGGTGCTGCTGGCGGCGCTGCTGGGCTTCCTGGTGCTCAAGCGCGGCTTCCTGCCGCTGACGGCGATGGCCTGCCGCGCCGCCGAAGTCAGCCCCACCAATATCGCGATACGCTTGCGGGAAGAAGACGCGCCGCACGAACTGCGGCGGCTGGCGGCGTCGTTCAATGCGATGCTGGACCGGCTGGCCGACGGCTACGAACACCTGTCGCAGTTTTCCGCCGACCTGGCGCACGAGATACGCACTCCGATCGGCGCCTTGATGGGGCAGACCCAGGTCACCCTGGGCCAGGTGCGCAACGCCGCCGAATACCAGCAGGTGCTGGAGTCGAACCTGGAAGAGCTGCAGCGCCTGAGCCGGATCGTCGAAAACATCCTGTTCCTGGCGCATGCCGACCATGCCGGGCTGGCGGTGGAAAAAACGCCGCTGGTGCTGGCCGACGAGCTGCACAAGATTGCCGATTATTTTGAAGGCGTGGCCGAAGAGCGCGGCATCCGGCTGGAAGTCGACGCCAGCGGCAAGGTCCAGGCCAGCCCGGTGATGTGGCGGCGCGCGGTCAGCAACCTGGTGGTGAACGCGGTGCGTTACGCGGCGCCCGGCAGCACGGTGCGGCTCAGCGGGCGGCCGCAGGCGCAAGGGATAGATGTGGCGGTGGAGAACCAGGGCGATCCGATTCCGCCGGAGCAGCTGGAACGCCTGTTCGACCGTTTTTACCGCGGCGACCAGTCGCGCAGCGAATATACCGAATCGAATGGCCTGGGGCTGGCCATCGTGCGCGCCATCATGCTGGTGCATGGCGGCAGCGCCGAGGTCGCCTGTTCGCGCGAAGGGCTGATCCGCTTCAGCCTGTATTTCCCGGAGGGAGCGGAAACAGTCTGAGAGCGCAGTCTGCGCAGAGGGTTGTTTTAGCGGATGCGCGCCATTTCCAGCGCCATGCTCAATTTGCCGAAGCGCGCAGTAATTTCTTCAAAAGCTTTTTGTTTTTGCGCCGTGCTCAGTTTGCTGTCGTACATGTTGTTGCGCAGCAGGCCGAACATGGTGAGGTCGGCGATCGGCTTCAGCTGGGCGTCGGTGGAATGCTGGAAACCGGACAGGTCGAGGATATTCTGCAGCACGTCGGGCTGGCTGGCAGGATTTTTCGGCTTGCCGTAGGTGACGAAGAAATCCTCGATCCTGGCTTTGGAAGCGGCCGGCAGGTCCTTGCGGTACAGCAGCGGATCGTTCGGGATCAAGGGCGACGACCAGACCACCCGCAATTTGCTGAACTGCTCGGGCGACTCTTTTTTCAGGCGCTCCAGCTCTTCGGTATTGTTGGTCGCGACGTCGACCTGGCCGGCGATCACCGCCTGCAGGTTCTTCTTGTGGTTGCCGACCGTAATATTCCTGAACAGCCGCTCCGGCTCCACCTTGTTCTTGGCGAAGGCATAGTAGGCCGGCACCAGGTAACCCGAAGTCGAACTCTTGTCGCCGTCGTAGAAACTGTAGACGCCCTTGTTGGCCAGGATGTCCTCGAACGATTTGATCGGGCTCTTGGCCGGCGTGATCAGCACCGAGTTGTAGCCGTGCGAACCGTCTTTCTTCACCATCTGCGCAAAGATGGTCGATTGGTTGTCTTCCACCGCTTCCAGCGCGATCTTGCTGCTCAGCCAGGCGACCTGGATGGTGTTCGATTTCAAGCCGGCCAGGATGTCGCTGTAGTTGGTGGAAACCACCGTGCGCACTTCCATTTTCGTATATTTGGCAAAATCGTCGATCACCGGCTGCCAGCGCTTCTGGGTATCTTCGGCGGTGGTGGTGGCGATCAGGCCGATGGTGATTTTGCGGGGAGCGTCGTCATCCTTGGCAAAAGCGCAGGACGCGAGCATGGAACACAATACAAGTGCGGTTTTCAGTAATCTCTTCATAAATGCCTATCTGCTTAGTGCGGGTGGTGATGGAAAACGGCTGCATCGGCCGCGCCAGGGCGGCGGCCGAGTGATTCGATATGGGGAGTGAGCGCAGGAGCCGGCTGCCTGCTTGCTGGCAGCCGGAGTGCAACGGATTTAACCGAGCAGCGTTTCGCCGGTCTTGCCGTACTTGATGCTGGCTTCCGACGGCATCCAGTTGCCGGTCAGCTCATTGCGGCCTTGCAGCAGGAAGCGCGGCGATTTGGCCGGGATCTGGTCGGCGGCCAGTTTGGAGAGGTCGCCGATCTTGCCCTTCTTCATGCGGTTGACGATCATGCCCAGCTGGGTGTCGGCGAAATCGCGCAGCATGTCATAGTCGCCGTCGCTGTCGCCGGCGACAAACACCGGACCGTAACCCTTGGCCGCGACCAGTTCTTTCTTGATGACTTCGGTTTTCCCCGGGCCCCAGTTGAGCGGCCAGCCAGCCTTGTAGCGGTTGACGAATACGCCGTTGGCGGTTTCCAGACGCAGCCCGAGCACGTGTTCGCGCTTGACGTTGTAGCCGTATTTGGGCGTCGTCGCAAACACCGCCACCACGTCTTCCAGCGAGGCGGAGCTGACGTAGACGTCGATCCCGCTCTGCTGCAGGGCGTCCATCAAGGTGGCAATCTCGGTGCACAGGCGGATCCCGTGGAAGTGCGTCACGCTGACGATGCCTGCCTGGCCCGGCTGCGCTGCCGGGCTGGTGTACTTGGTCTTGACCAGCCCCAGGCCGAGGTTGTGGTCGTTGGAGGCTTCGGCCAGTTGCTGCACTTCGGCTACCGACATATTTGTGAAGAAATAGATCACCCAGGGGTAACCGACATTCACGCCATAAGTCTCGTTGACGGCTTCGTACAGGTAATACAGCTTGGCGCGAAAATCCTGGAACTGGGCGGTCTCGCGGATTTCTTCCAGCTTCCTGCTGCCATTCAATTTTTCATAGTTGTCATACAGGTACTGGTAGTCGTCATCGATATCGCTGCAGATGGCTTCCAGGTCGACTGCCTTGCCGGCGGCGTTCTTGAAGTCGGCGGCGAACGGTCCGGCCGGCACGTTCTGGCGGATGATGGCGCCCATTTCCTGCGGGCTCAGCTTGAACGACAGGGTATTGATCTGGTACATGAGCAACGCCTCTTCGGTATCGTTCATGATGCTGGTGTTGTCCCAGTCGAATACCGCGTAGGGCCGGCGCTTGGGATTGTAGCCGGCGCTGCTGTTGCCGTTGCGCGCCAGCAGGGCTTGCAGCTGCTGATGGTTGCGCGTGCCCCACTTGGCGCGGTCGAGGGCCAGGCCGGCGGCCTTGCTGTCCTTGGCCAGCAGTTCCGACGGCAGCGCCGTCGCCGCCAGCCCCGCCACCAGGCCGCCGGTCAGCAGCGTGCGGCGTTTTTGCAGCATGGTGTTGTCTTCTGTTTTTTTAACGCTTTTCATGGATACTCCCTGTGCCGGTTGAAATATTGTCCCTGTTCCATACGTTTTTTTATCTGCCGCTTGAGCAGCCGAATACACTAGCATGTTTCTAATCGGAAACGTATATAAAAGATAAAGGAAAAGCTCTATCCGCCGCTCGCAAGAGGCATGCCTGCGCCTACCGGGATGTCGGTTTTCAGCTATGCTGGCGATTCCGCCGGACAGGATGAATTGCCATGGCCGGTCGTCGATCCAGACACGAGGCGCTGCTGATGAAATCGTCAAGAAGTCGAGCTGTAAGTCGAACTGCGAATCGGGCCGCAAATCATTGCTCCGGATTTGCCGGGCCGGATGGCCTGGGGCGGCGCTGCCATGTCTTTTGACGACACCGTGGCCGACGTGCTGGTGGTCGGCGCCGGGCCGGCCGGTTCGCACCTGGCTTACCTGCTGGCAGAGCAGGGTTTGCGGGTGACGATTATCGACAAGCAGGCTTTTCCGCGCGCCAAGGTATGCGGCGGCGGCCTGTCGCGTAAAGCGATGGACCTGCTCGGTTTCGACCTGGGGCCGGCGATGCACCGGGCGATAGGCGGCGCCATCCTCAATTACCGCAACCGCGACGCTATCCTCAAGGAAGTGGAGCCGATGGCGGCTTGCACCGTGGTGCGCAGCGAATTCGATCAATTGCTGCTTGACCGCGCCTGTGCCAAAGGCGTGCGTTTTCTGGCCGAAACCGCGTTTGTCGATGCTACCGAGGGGGCCGATGCAGTCAGCGTGACCACCAGCCGCGGTCTGTTGCGCTGCCGCTTGCTGCTGGCCGCCGATGGCGCCGCCAGCGCAGTGCGCAACAAGCTGTTCGGCAAGGACCTGGTGGCTTACGTGCCGGCCATGGAAGCCACGGTGTGGCCGGCGCCAGGAACGCTGGAGCGCTTTGGCGACCGCGCCCTGTTCGATTTCGACGGCATGCCGCGCGGCTACGGCTGGATTTTCCCCAAGCGCGATCACTTTAATGTGGGTGTGTACTCACCATTCGGCGGTACGGCGTTGCGCCAGCACCTGGACCGTTTCATCGCGGCATATGCCAGCTTGCAGCAGCCGTCGCGGGTCGAGTACCAGGGTTATGTCATTCCGCTGCAAAACCGCCGCCAGCTGTACCAGCGCGGCCGGGTCTGGCTGCTGGGAGACGCGGCCGGCCTGGCCGAAGCCTTGTTCGGCGAAGGCATTTATTTTGCGCTGAAGAGCGCAACCATCGCCGCCAAGGCGATTGCCGCCGACGGACTGCGCGCCGAATCGGCGCTGTACAGCCGCCTGCTGCGCCTTGAGTTGCTGCCCGAGCTGCGCGCCGCCGCATGGATGGCGCGCCTGATCTACCGTTTCCCGAAACTTGCTTTTTCCCACCTGGTGCTCAACCAGCAGATCAATCACGACTTTGCCGGCCTGATCAGCGGCCAGATGGGCTACCGCCATTGCCTGCTGAAAACCGCGCTCGGCTTGCCGCGCTGGCTGCTGCCGAGCAAGGCGCCCGGCAGCGCTGCCGATCATTCCCGTTGAATCAATTGAACAGGCCGGTGCCGATCGATATCAAGGCGCCGATCCCGTTTAACAAGCCGCATTAGATTTTAAAAGCCAGGCAGGCGCAGGCTTTCCGGATCGCCGGCTTCGGCGCGTTCATGGCCGAGCAGCCAGGCCTTGCGTTCCAGGCCGCCGGCAAAACCGGTCAGCTTGCCGTCGGCGCCCACCACCCGGTGGCAGGGCACGATGATGGCGATCGGGTTGGTGGCGTTGGCGCTGCCCACCGCACGGGCGGCGCCATTGTGCTCGCCCAGCTGCAGGGCGAGCTTGCCGTAGGTGGTCATCCGCGCCGGCGGAATCTGGCGCAATGCGGCCCATACGCGGTGCTGGAAGCTGGTGCCGTTGGTGGCGACCTCGATGTCTTTCAGCGCGTCCAGCTCGCCGGCGAAATATCGCTGCAGCGCCGGTTCCGCGCTGGACGGCGCGGTGGCGGCTTGCAAGTCGTAATGGCCGTAGTGAGTAGTCAGCAAGCTGCGCATGCGCGGCTCATAGTCTTCGAAATCCAGCGCGCGTACGCGGTCCTGGCTATCGGTGACCAGCAGGATGACGCCGATGGGCGATGCGATCCGGTGCAGGAATAAGTTCATGATGGTAATCTCGTCAGATAGTAGGGCATAGTTTAGCCGCAGCGGCGGCTCTGCGCACCCCGCTGCTTGCTTTCAAATTCGGTAAATATCAGTGTAACGGTGAAGTGGCTTTGTTTTTGATATTTTGCTGTTTATAGTAGGGAAGCAGCTCAGTGAAACAACCGTATGGCTGTATGAAACACGTATAAGAATCCCGCCCCAACCCTTTTGGAGAAATCGCAATGATGAGTCTTCAGGTGAACGGCCTTACCGTGGAAGTCGACGTCGCCGCGGATACCCCCTTGCTGTGGGTGCTGCGCGAAAATCTCAAGCTGACCGGCAGCAAATTCGGCTGCGGCATCGCTGCCTGCGGCGCCTGCACCGTGCATGTCGGCGGCAACGCGGTGCGCTCCTGTTCCTATCCTGTTTCCGCGGTCGGCCAGCAGGCGGTGACGACCATAGAAGCAGTCGCCGCCGATCCGGTCGGCAAGGCGGTGCAAGTGGCCTGGATCAAGCATGACGTGCCGCAATGCGGCTACTGCCAAAGCGGGCAGGTGATGACCGCGGTCGATTTCCTCAAGAAGAAACGCCATCCGAGCGAGGCTGAAGTGGTCGCCGCCATGGGCGGCAACCTGTGCCGCTGCGGCGCCTACCAGCGCATCAAGGCGGCGGTGCTGGACGCTTCCAAATCTTTGGCCTAAGGAGGTCGCCATGTCCCTAGAATCTCTTGTGGCCAATTCGCGGCCGCTGAAACAATCGCGCCGCAAATTCCTGAAGACTTCCGCCGTCGGCGGCGCCGGCCTGGTGCTGGGGTTTTTTATCCCGGGTCTGGGCCGTATCGCCGAGGCCCAGGCTGTCGCTCTCAAGATTTCCCAGCCTAACGCCTTCCTGCGGGTCGGCGCCGACAACAGCGTGGTGGTGCAGGTGTCCAAGGCAGATATCGGCCAGGGCACGCTGACCGCGCTGCCGATGCTGCTGGCAGAGGAACTCGATTGCGACTGGAGCAATGTGCGGGCCGAACTGGCGAAGGGCGAGGATGTTTTCCGCGATCCTGTATTCGGCATGCAGATGGTCGGCGGCTCCACCAGCGTCGCCCACAGTTTCCAGCAATACCGCGAGGTCGGCGCCCGTGCGCGCAGCATGCTGGTGGCTGCCGCCGCCAGCGAATGGAAGGTCGATCCGGCCAGCTGCAAGACCGCCAAAGGCGTCATCACCGGCCCGCGCGGCCAGCGCCTGAGCTACGGTTCGGTCGCCAATGCGGCGATGCTGTTGCCGGTGCCGGACAAGGTGCAGTTGAAGGATCCCAAGCAGTTCACCATCATCGGCAAGGCGACGCCGCGGCTGGATACGGCCGCCAAATCCAGCGGCCAGCAGAAATTCGGCATCGATCTCGACCTGCCGGGCATGAAAGTGGCGATGCTGGCCAGGGCCGTGCCGTGGGGCGCCAAGATCGGCAAGCTCGATGACAGCGCGGCCAAGGCGATCCCCGGGGTGCGCAAGATATTCACGATTCCGGGCATCCGCGGCGGCCAGAGCGTGGTGGTGGTGGCGGACGGCTACTGGATCGCCAAGAAAGCGCGCGATGCGCTGAACATCGAATGGGATGTGAGCGGCGTCGAGCAACCCAGTTCGGAACAGCTGTTCGCCAGCTACCGGGAAGCGGTGATGAAACCCGGCACGCCGGCAACCAAGGCCGATGTCTCGGCGCTGGCCGCTTCGCCCAAAATCATCGACGCCATCTTCGAGTTTCCCTATCTGGCGCATGCGCCGATGGAGCCGCTCAACATGACGCTGCATTTCAGCGGCGACGCCTGCACGGTATGGGCCGGCTCGCAGTTCCAGTCAAACGACAGGGAAGCGATCGCCAAGGTGCTGGGCCTGGCGCCGGCCAAGGTCGAATTCAACACCATGATGTCGGGTGGCGCGTTTGGCCGGCGCGCCTTGCCGGAATCCGAGAATGCGGTGGAGGCCGCGTATGTGGCCAAGGCCATGCGCGGCACGCCGGTCAAGATCATGTATGCGCGCGAGGACGATATCAAGGGAGGATATTACCGGCCGATGCATGTGCACCGGGTGCGCATCGGTTACGACGCGCATGGCAAGATCGCTGCCTGGGAGCACGTGATCGCCGGCCAGTCGATCCTCGGCGGCAGTCCGTTCGAATCGTCCATGGTCAAGGACGGCGTCGACAGCACCATGACTGAAGGGGTGCTGGAGTCGCACTATGCAATTCCGAACCTGGCGCTGTCGGTGCACAACATGAAGGCCAATGTGCCGGTGCTGTGGTACCGCTCGGTGGGCCATAGCCATAATGCGTTTGTGATGGAAACCCTGGTCGATGAAATCGCCAGGTCGGTCGGCCGCGATCCGGTCGAATACCGGGCCAGCCTGTTCGACAAGTCGGCCAAGCGCAGCAAGCAGGCGCTGGAACTGGCGGTGGCCCGCTCCGGCTACGGCAAGCGCAAGCTGCCGGCCGGCCAGGCCTGGGGCGTCGCCGTGCATCACGGCTTCAATACCTCGATTGCCTATGTGGTGGAAGTGTCGCTGAAAGACGGCAAGCCGCAAGTGCATCGGGTGACCGCCGGCGTCCATTGCAACATGGCGATCAATCCGCGCACCATCGAAGCGCAGATCCAGGGCGGCGTGGTGTTCGGCATCTCCACCACCTTGCCCGGCAATGAGATCACCTTGAAAAACGGCGTGGTGCAGCAATCCAATTTTTCCGATTACACGCCGGCGTACATGGCCAGCTGTCCGCAGGTCGACATCCATGTGGTGCCCAGCGCCGATGCCCCGACCGGGGTCGGCGAGCCCCCGGTGCCGCCGATTGCGCCCGCCATCGCCAATGCCGTCGCCGCCTTGACCGGCAAGCGATTGCGCAAATTGCCGTTCGATGCCGTCAAGGCTTAGGGAAAACCTGGGCCGCCTGTTGTAAAAACCTGACGCGAGGAAATCATGGACATGATTTCCTCGCTAAAACCAGGCTTGCTGATGGATAATAATGATTCTCATTAATTACTGCATATAGCCAGCCAGCTTCAACGCAAGCAAGCCAGTGAAGCAGATCCACCACTGGCTCACCATGAAAACCTCCACGCGCTTGCGCGCCATCGCCTCCGCCTGCGCAGTCGTCGCCGGCGTCAAATCCCAGATCGCTCTCGCCCAGCAGCAGCTGCCGGACGTCAATGTCACCGCCGAACGCGCCCACGGCGACGATTACGCGCCGGCCAACACCACTACCGGCCTGAAAATCGATGCGCCGTTGCGCGATGTGCCGCAGACCGTGAACGTGATTCCGCAAGAACTGATCCGCGACCAGGGCGCGCGCAGCCTGCAGGACGTGATGAAGAACATTCCCGGCGTCGGCCTGGCCACCGGCGACGGCCAGCGCGATGCGTTCGTGATCCGCGGGTTTACGGCGCTGTACGATATCTTCCTCGACGGCGTACGCGACGACGCCCAGTATTACCGCGACCTGTACAACATCGACCGCATCGAAGTCATCAAGGGGCCGGCGGCGGTATTGTACGGCCGCGGTTCCTCGGGCGGCTTGATCAACCGCATCACCAAGAAGCCGACGTTTACTCCATCCGGCGAGATCGGCGTCACCATGGGCAGCCACTACCTGCGCCGCACCGATTTCAACATCAACCAGCCGGTCTCCGATACGGTGGCGATCCGCCTCGACGGCGCGCTGGAAGATTCCGGCGGCTACCGCGACCAGGGTTACCTGAAGAACCGCGATCTGTCGCCCAGCCTGCTGTGGAAAGACGGCAACCAGAGCCTGCTGCTGCAGTTCGACTACCAGCACCAGGACCGCAGCATCGACTTTGGCGTGCCTGGCTACCGCGGCGCACCGGCCAGCGTCTCGCCTTCCTTGTACTACGGCGCACGCAATGCCGCCGCCAACGATTACACGGTTTCCGACATGCGCGCTTCGACCGCGCAATACAAGCTGCGCATAGACCAGGACACGGCGCTGACCAACACCTTGCGTTATTACCAGTACACGCTGGACCGCAACCACACCCGCATCATGTCGGTCAACGACCTGCTGGCGACGCCGACCGTGACGCTCGGGCGCGGCAATATCCGGCGCAACGAACACGGCTGGTTCAACCAGACCGAACTGACGCACGACCTGCATTTCGGCGATGTCACGCACAAGGTGCTGGTCGGCCTTGAGGTCGGCGAGCAGAACAAATACCAGCTGATCAATAATTCCACCGCCGCGCCGTATGTGTACACCACCTCGCTGTTTGCGCCGGTCCTGAAAGACCTGCCGTTCACGGTGCAGACCGCGCCGCAAACCCGCGGCGTGGCGACCCAGGACACGGCGGCGGTATACGCGCAGAGCTTGTCCAGCTGGACTTCCAGCATCAAGACCCTGGTCGGCTTGCGCTTTGACCGCTTCGGCCAGAAATACGACGACCAGCTGCCAAGCAACCGCGACCTGCAGCGCACCGACAATGCGGTCTCGCCGCGCTTCGGCGTGGTATGGCAGCCGAACAACTGGCAGAGCTACTACGCCTCGTTCAGCAAGTCGTTCCAGCCCTCCAGCGAAAGCGCGCCGCTGGCGGCCAACAATGCCCAGCTGGCGCCGGAAAAGACGCGCAACCTGGAAATCGGCAGCAAGACCGAGCTATTCGACGGCCGCGCATCGTTCACCGCCGCGCTCTACCAGCTCACGCGCACCGACATCAAGGTCACCGATCCGGTCAATACCAGCAACCTGATCCCGGTCGGCGAGCAGCAGTCGAAAGGCGTCGAGCTGAGTTTTACCGGTGAAGTGACGCCGGGCTGGCAAATCATCGCCGGGTACTCGTACATGAATGCGAAGGTGACCAAGGCGGTCGGCACCGTCAACTCGCCGCTGGCGTCGGCGGCAGCGCAGACCCCGTTGCAAGGCAAGACCCTGGCCCAGGCGCCGCGCCATACCGCCAGCTTGTGGACCTTGAAGTCGCTGGACCAGTGGCTGCCCGGGATTCAGGTGGGCGGCGGCCTGACTTATCGCGGGGCGAATTACGCCAGCATCGACAATGCGGTAAGGATTCCCGGCTTCGTAACCACCGACCTGGCGGCGTATTACCATCCGGCGCAGAAAGGCTGGAACCTGGCGTTGAACCTGAAGAACCTGTTCGACAAGCGTTATTACATTTCGTCGAACAACGATATCGGCATTTTGCCGGGAGCGCCGCGCAGCGTCGAATTGAGCGCGCGTTACGCGTTTTGATGGTGTAGCCAGGCAGCAGGCAAGAAGGGCGGAAGCTTCTGGCGTTCCGCCCTTTTTTGTTTTATTGCTTGAAGCGAGCTTCCGCCAGCTTGTCTGCCACTACGCTGGTAGGCAAGCCTTCCGCATCGGCGCGTCTGAAAATTTCGGCGAGGGTCACGCCGATTTCACGCACGTGCGCTTCGACATCGGCTTCCGGCTTGTCGTAATACTCGTAGCAGACCTTGATGATGCCGCCGGCGTTGATCACGAAATCCGGTACGTACAGCACTTCCTTGCGGCGCAGCAGTTCGCCCACTTCGGCCGTGGCCAGCTGGTTGTTGGCGGCGCCGGCGACGATCTTGGCTTTCAGGCGCGACAGGGTGGCCGGGTTGAGCGTGGCGCCCAGTGCGCACGGCGCGTAGATGTCGGCTTGCACGTCATAGATGGCGTCGATTTCGACCACTTCGGCGCCGAATTCGGCGCGCGCGCGTTCCAGCGCAGCCTGGTCGATATCGGTGACCACCAGCTTGGCGCCGGCGGCGTGCAGGCGGCGTGCATAGTCGTAGCCGACATTGCCCAGTCCTTGCACGGCGACCGTCAGGCCTTCCAGCGAATCGCGTCCCAGATAGTGCTTGACCGCGGCTTGCGCGCCGACGAAACAGCCGAGCGCGGTGAACGGCGACGGATCGCCGCTGGCGCCGAGGCCGGCAACATATTTTGTCTTGGCGGCGATATGCGCCATGTCGGCCGGGCTGGTGCCGACGTCTTCCGCCGTGATGTAGCGGCCGCCCAGGCGCTCCAGGGCTTCGCCCATGGCTTCGAACAGGGCAGGTGTCTTGGCGCTCTTCGGATTGCCGATGATCACGCTCTTGCCGCCGCCGATAGGCAGGCCGGCGACTGCATTCTTGTAGGTCATGCCGCGCGACAGGCGCAGCACATCGTTGACGGCGACCGCTTCGCTGGCGTAATCCCACATGCGGCAACCGCCCATGGCCGGGCCGAGGTTGGTGTTGTGGACAGCGATGATGCCTCTGAGGCCGGATTTTTCTTCTGCGACGAAGACCACTTGCTCGTGGTTGTCGAAATTCAATTCATTAAAAATGAAGGTGCTCATGCTTTTGGCTCCGTGCGGATAGCATTCACTCGTCCGGGTAGGGCGGGTGATGGTTTTCCGGTGTTCTAGGGTTAAGGACAGTAATGCGCGTGTTTGCGGCGGGTTGGTGCCGGAAACGGGTATGGCCGTGATTGTGTCACGCAGGCGAGAGTGTAATTTATCGCTATGTGAAACTCAATTGGGTTCGCATTTCCATCTAAGATAAGGTCTAAATAATTATTAAAATATTAATTTAATCTGATCATAATGGCAATATGGATGGCAAGGAAATGCGGATTTTCGCGATTTGTAATAAACTAGGTCAATGAACTAGTTTAATTGGGAGATTGCCATGTTCCAGGAAATCGGCGCTTTCGACGCCAAGGCCAAGTTATCCGAATTGCTGCGCGGAGTGGGGCACGGGCAGCGCTACACCATTACCGTCAGGGGTAAGCCGGTTGCCGATCTCGTCCCAAGTGAAACTTCTGCGCAGAATGACGCCAAAGCCGCTGTTGCTTCCATGCAGGCATTCAAGAAAGTCCTGGGGCTGGGCGCCGAAGATATCAGCGAAATGATTTCTGAAGGCCGTCGATGATCCTGGTGCTCGATGCGTCGACCGCGCTGGCATGGATCTATGCGCGCGAAAAGCCGGATGAAGCGGCTTGTGCGGAACGGGTATTGCAAGCTACGGCAGAGATGGAAGTCGTGGTGCCTTCACTTTGGCATACCGAAATTGCAAACGCACTGCTGGTTGGCGAACGACGCAAGATCATTACGGAAGCCCAGGCGTTTGACTACCTGGCACGACTGGCCAAGTTGCCAATCGCAACTGACAATGTCATGCCCGCTACCCGCCAGGATCAGGTAATGGCGATTGCGCGGGCATATGGCCTGAGCGCATATGACGCCACTTACCTGGATCTGGCGCTGCGAACGGGAGCTGTGCTGGCAACGTTTGACGGAAAGCTGGCGGCAGCAATGCAAGGAGCTGGCGGCGCCTTGTTTAAATGACCGCCATTCAGGAAATTCTCATCCGCGGATAAAAGGTCGTCTTTCCTAATCGGTCTTGCCAAGTGCGGCTGCCTCGCGCAGCTTGTCCTTTTTGCTCTTGCGCTTGCCTTTAATACCGCCGTCGCTCGACGATTCCGCGTTCAGGTCGTTGGCCGGCGCTGCGCTGACGACCGGCTCAAAACCGGCAATCTGCTCTCGCTCGCATTTCAGCTGATGACGTTTTTCGATCAGGCGGAAATGCGCCTCCGTCTCGGCGCTGACAAAACTGATGGCGATGCCGCTCTTGCCGGCGCGGCCGGTGCGGCCGATGCGGTGCGTGTAGTCCACCGCGGAGCGCGGCAAATCGTAGTTCAGGACCACCGGCAGCTGCGCAATGTCGATCCCGCGCGCAGCGACATCGGTGGCGACCAGCACCTGCAGCTTGCTGGCCTTGAAATCGGCCAGCACTTCATCGCGCGCCCCTTGGCTGAATTCGCCGTGGAAGGCAGCCGCCTTGATCCCCGCGCGATGCAGCTTGTCCGCAATATGTTCCGCGGCATATTTGGTGGCGACAAAAACCAGCACCCGGCCCCAGTTGTTTTGTTTCAGCAGGTGCCGCAGCAATTGCGTGCGGCGGCCGGCGTCGACCGCGATTGCGCGCTGTTCGATGTCGGGCTGGTTCTGCGCCAGCGCCGGAACAGCGATGCGGGCCGGTTCATGCAGCATCCTGGCGGCGAGTGCGTGCACCGCGCTCGGAAACGTCGCCGAGAAAAACAGGTTCTGGCGCTGCTTGGGCAACAGCGCCAGGATGCGGCCGATCTCGTCCGAGAACCCCATATCGAGCAAGCGGTCGGCTTCATCCAGCACCAGCGACGATACCGCCGCAATGCTGACAGCGTTGTGCTCGATCAGGTCGAGCAGGCGGCCGGGCGTCGCCACCACGATATCGGCGCCGCCGCGCAGGTCCATCATTTGCGGGTTGATCGAGACGCCGCCGAACAGGGCGGCGATCTTCAGCGATTGCGGAGCGGCTTGCGCCAGGAGGCGGATAGCTTCGGCAGTCTGCTGCGCCAGTTCGCGGGTGGGAACCAGGACCAGCACGCGCAGCCGGCGCGGTTTTTCGCCGGGGCTGTCTTGCAACAACTGCAGCAGCGGCAACGCGAACGCCGCGGTTTTGCCGGAGCCGGTCTGCGCCGCCGCCAGCACATCGCCGCCACGCAGGATTGCCGGAATCGCTGCGATCTGGACCGGGGTTGGCGTGACGTAGCCGCGTTCGGCAACGGCTTGCAGGATGGCGGGGGACAGGCCCAGGGAGGAAAATGACATGACGACGGGCCTTGACAGCTTGTAGTGCTGCCATCTTACCATTTGCGCCCGATAGCAATCCCAGGCAGTTAATTAGGGTCAGAGTCGAATTATTTTAATTCGACTCTGACCCTAATTAATGCTTAGGCCAGCGGCGCCAGCAGCAGCTGCAGATCTTCGCTGCTGAACTTGGTCGCCAAAGCTGCGTCGCTGCCTAGCACGCCTTCGGCCAGCGCTGCCTTGCGCGCTTGCAGTTCGATGATGCGTTCTTCTATGCTGCCTTCAACCACTATTTTATAGACGAACACGGTCTGGTCCTGGCCGATGCGGTGGGCGCGCGCTGTGGCTTGTTCTTGTACTGCCGGGTTCCACCACGGGTCGATGTGGATCACGGTGTCGGCGGCGGTCAGGTTGAGGCCGACGCCGCCGGCCTTGAGGCTGATCAGCAGCAGGGGCACTGTCTTGCTTTGGAACTGCGCCACCAGCGCGCCGCGTTTTGCCGGCGGGGTCTTGCCGGTCAGCGCCAGCCACGGCAGTTGCATGGCGTCGAGTTCGGCTGCGATCAGGTCCAGCATTTCAGTGAACTGGGAAAACACCAAGATGCGCCGGCCTTCGTCTACCAGCGCCGGCAGCATGTCGCGCAGCAGCTCCAGCTTGGCGCGTTCGATGGCGGCTGGATGTTCCATGCCTTTCAGCAGGAACGGATCGCAGCATACTTGCCGCAGCTTGAGCAAGGCATCCAGGATCGTGATCTGGCCGCCGCTGAAGCCTTTGCGCTTGAGCACGCGGCGCACCTGTTCATCCGCGGCCAGCCTGACGCTTTCGTACAGGTCGCGCTGCTGTCCTTGCAACTGCACCAGCTTGACGGTCTCGGTGCGCGGCGGCAGTTCGCTTGCCACCTCGTCCTTGCGCCGCCTCAGGATGAACGGCCTGACCCGCTGCGCCAGCAACTGTGCACGCAAGGTCTGGCCGCCGATTTCGATCGGCTTGCGCCACAAGCGCGTGAAGCTACGCATGTCGCCGAGGAAACCCGGCATCAGGAAATCGAATTGCGTCCATAGTTCGCCCAGGTGGTTTTCCAGCGGCGTGCCGGTGATGCACAGCCGGTGCCGCGCTCGCAGGCGCCGCACGGCGCCGGCGCTGCGGGCGGTGGCGTTCTTCACGGTCTGCGCTTCGTCCAGGATCAGCATGTGGAAGGGCTGGGCTTCCAGCGCCGCGCGGTCGCGCCACAGCAGCGGGTAGGTGGTGAGCAGCAGGTCGTATTCGGCCATGTGCGGGAAATCGCGATGGCGCTCCGGTCCCTGCAAGGCAAGCACGCGCAGGCCGGGCGCCATGCGCCTGGCTTCGGCCTGCCAGTTGAATATCAGCGAAGTCGGCAGCACTACCAGCGCCGGCAGGTCGAGGCGGCCGGCCTGTTTTTCTATCAGCAGGTGGGCCAGCGCCTGCGCGGTTTTCCCCAGGCCCATGTCGTCCGCCAGGATGCCGGCCAGGCGATGCTCGCGCAAGTATTGCAGCCAGGCGACGCCGTGCAATTGATAGGGGCGCAGGGTAACGCCGAGGTCGGCCGGCGCGCTCACGGCTTGCGGCGCACCGGCGCCTTGCAGCCGTTGCGCCAGCGCGCGCAGGCCGGCGTCGCCCTGCAACTGCCAGGCGCCGTGGGCGCCGGCGCGTTCGCGCTGCGTATCGAGCAAGCTCAGGCGCATCGTTTCAAGGCGATAGGCATCCCAGGAGGAAAGCAACAGCGGCCCTTCCTTGCGCAAGGGATCGGTCAGCAGTTCCAGCATGCTGCCGACGATGGCCTTGAGCGGCGCCGCCAGGGCTTCGATCCGTTTGCCGCCGGGCGCCCGCAGCATGATCAAGGCATGGTCGTCGATCAGGGCGATCTGCCTGGCGTCGAGCCAGCGGCCGTCGCGTTGCAGCAGGTGCGCCAGCAGCGGCACCAGGTCCACCAATTCGCCATCGATTTCGATACCCAGGGTCAGCAGCCAGGAGCCTTCGCCGGCGGGCAGCCCCAGAGCTGTCACGGCTTGTTCTCGGCCGCGCATGCGGGCCGCGACTTCCTTGCCCAGCAGTGCGCCGGTTGCAGGGTTGACGATCAGGCGCCAGGCGTCCACCGGCACGCTCTCGTGGGCAAAACCGGGACGTACCACGATCGCCCAGCCCTTGGCCTGCAGGCCGGGCAATTGCTCGGCCCAGAAATCGCCGAAGAAATCTTCCTGCACCAGGGTCCAGAGCGAATCCAGTGTTTGCGCCGCATCCTGTGCGGCAATGTCGGTGCGCCATTGCAGGGTGTCGGCCGGCAGCGGATACAGGCCCAGGTCCCACACCAGGTCCAGCGCATCGGCCTCGGCTCCCAGGTCGCGTAGCAACAGGCGCCGGCCTTGTTCATCTTCCACCGTTTGCGACGATGGCGGACGGCGGTTCAGCAAGGCAGTAGGGGCGGCGGTTTCCCACTGCAAGCCGTCATCGGTGACATAAGTCCAGCTGATCTGGACCACCGTCACGTTCGGCCCGCGCGGCCCGAACGGTCCGGAAGGCCGCATGCCCAGCAAGCCGTCGCCGCGGCCCAGAGTTTGTAATGTCAGGCGCGGCCGGAAACGGCCGACGGCGCTTGCGGCAGAATTCATCTCGCGGCGAAGCGGACGGTCAGTTGGCCCAGGTCGCCATAGCGGATGGCGATTTCCTGCGCTACCGGCAGGCCGAAGCTGCCGGCATAAGAACCGGTGATGACGGCCTGGCCGGCTTGCAAGCTCTGTCCGGCGGCACGCAGGAATTCAACCAGCCAATATAGCGGAGCGCGCGGATTGACGGCGGGATGGCGGCCGTGCAGCTGTTTTGTATTGCTTGTGTCGCCGCTGTCGACCTCTATCGCCAGCTCGGCGGCATTGCGTGCGCGTCCTGCATCTACCTGCGGTCCCAGGTACAGCCCCTGGTTGAGCAATCCGTCCGCCAGGTTTTCAAGAAAATCCGCTTCGTCCGGATCGCTGTAACGGCTGTCTATCAGTTCCAGCGCAAGGTGGGTGCGGGCGATGGCGGCATCGACCTCTGCATCGGAATAGGGGGAAGGGCGCGGCGGCAAATCATGGCCGAGAATGAAAGCCAGCTCCGGTTCGATCCGCACCTGGCCGTTGCGCACCCAGGCCGTGCATACGCCGCCGCTGAAGACCGTGCCGCCATAGATGGGCGCCGCTACCGGCTGGCCTGCGGCCGGCATGCCGCATTTCCAGGCAGTTATCGTGTCGCCGATCTGGGCGCTGACGAGCGCCTGTATCGCCAACGCTGCCGCGGCATCCGGCGGCCGCAAGGCCAGTGGCAGGCGCGCTCCCTGGGCGCCGGTTTTGCGGCGCGTCGCCAGGATGGTAGCGGCGTCGGACAAGGCTTGCTGGGTCTGGGACATGGCGGCTTTCGGATTGGAGGATGCGGCCGGCCGTGGCGGGCGCAACCGTTTGTCCGATATTTTAGCCGCGAATTAAGCTGCGAACCGCAATCGCCGAGAGCCGGCATATTGTGTTTCCGCCGAATTACGGGTAACTTAGCGGATTGCAACAGAGTTGCATGTTAAAGATTGCCCATACCTAGGCGGCCCCACCCGGGCATATCCAGGCGCATTGTCTATCCATACAAGGGATCTGTACTATATGTCTTTTCTTCCGCAACGCACCCATACCCTGGGCGCATTCTTCCTGGCTCTGATGACCTCCACTTCCACTCTCGCCGCATCACCCCCAACGCCGCCGGCCGCCGCCAAGCAGGCCTGGCAGGAAACCCGCCACGGAGAAATCGTCAGCGACGACTACCACTGGCTGCGCGAAAAGACCAATCCCAAGGTGATTGCCTACCTGAAGGCAGAGAATGCCTACACCCAGGCCATGACCAAGGACCTGGCGCCGCTGTCGAAGAAACTGTACGGCGAAATGAAGGGCCGCATGAAGGAAACCGACCTGTCGGTGCCGACCCGGCGTGGCAACTACTACTATTACAGCCGCACCGAAGCTGGCCAGCAGTACCCTATCATTTGCCGCCGCCTGGCCAAGGCCGATGCGGATTTTACCTATGACGCCAGCGCCAGGGAAGAAATCCTGCTCGATGAAAACCAGCTCGCCAAGGGCAAGGAATTTTTCCACGTCGAGAGTTTTTCGGTCAGCCCCGACGACCGTTACCTGGCGTATTCCACCGACACCACCGGCTACCGCCAGTACCAGTTGCATGTCAAGGATCTGGGCACAGGAAAGTTGCTGGACGATAGCGTGGAACGCGTGACCACACTGGCCTGGGCCGCCGATAGCCAGACCCTGTTCCTGGTGCAGGAGGACGCCACCACCAAACGTTCCGACCTGCTGCTGCGCCTCAAGCTGGGCGACCAGCCGGTCGAGGTGTACCGCGAAGCGGTCGAACAGTTCAACCTCGGCGTCGGCAACAGCGGCGACCGCAAATTCATCGAACTGGAAGCGCAAAGCACCGACACCACCGAAGTCAGCCTGCTGCCGGCGGACCAGCCGCAAGGCAGCTTCCGCTCGGTGCTGGGACGTGAAACCGGCCATCGCTACCACGTCGATCACCGCGACGGCGAGCTGTTCATCATGACCAACAAAGACGCCAAGAATTTCCGCCTGGTGACGGCGCCGCTGGCGACGCCCGGCCCGGAGCACTGGAAAGAACTGATAGCGCACGATCCCAAGGTCTTGCTGGAATCGTTCGAACTGTTCCGCGATTTCCTGGTGGTCAGCGAAAAATCGGATGCGCAAGAACGTTCCCGCATCTACAATTTTGCCGACCGCAGCTGGAAGACCGTGCAGTTCGACGAAGCGGTGTACACCTCGCATGCCGGCGGCACGCCGGAATTCACTTCGCGCCAATACCGCCTGATGTACGAGTCGCCGGTGACGCCGCCTACGGTGTTCGACGTCGACATGGCCAGCGGCGAGCGCAAGCTGCTGAAGCAACAGGAAGTGCCCGGCTACGATCCGCTCCTGTATGAAACCAGGCGCCTGTGGGCCACTGCGCGTGACGGCGTCAAGGTGCCGCTCTGGACCGTCGCCAAAAAAGGCATCAAGCTCGACGGTTCGGCGCCGCTGCTGCTGTACGCCTACGGCTCCTACGGCATCCCGGCCGAAGCGACGTTCTCCAACAGCCGCGTCAGCCTGCTGGATCGCGGCGTGGTGTTTGCCGAAGCGCATATCCGCGGCGGCAACGACATGGGCGAGCACTGGCACGACGACGGCATGCTGATGCACAAGAAGAACACCTTCTACGATTTCATTGACAGCGCCGAATACCTGGTCAAGCAAGGCTGGACCAGCCCGCAGCACCTGATCATCGAAGGCGGCAGCGCCGGCGGCCTGCTGATGGGCGCGGTCACCAACATGCGGCCCGACCTGTTCCATGCGGTGCATGCAGCGGTGCCGTTCGTCGACGTGATGAACACCATGATGGACGCCAGCCTGCCGCTCACCACCGGCGAATACCTGGAATGGGGCAATCCCAACGACAAGCCTGCCTACGACTATATGCGCAGCTACTCACCCTACGACAACATCGAGCGCAAGGCCTATCCGTCCCTGCTGGTCACCACCGGCCTCAACGACAGCCAGGTGATGTACTGGGAGCCGGCGAAATATGTCGCCAAGCTGCGCGCCATGAAAACCGACCGCAATCCCCTGCTGCTCAAGGTGAACATGGGCGCCGGCCACGGCGGCGCTTCCGGCCGCTATGACGCGATCAAGGAACGCTCGTTTGAAATGGCGTGGATGCTGTCGCAGTGGGGTTTGCTGCCGGCCGGAAAACGCTGATCAATCAATACATTCAACTTACCTAGGATTGCCATGCAATTTTTGAACACACCATCGCGACTGTTTGCAGTCACGGCAGTTGCCGCAGTTGCTACCTTTGTCGCAGCCCTGCCCGCCCAGGCAGTCAGCGTCGCCCCGGTGCAGGACGTCAGCGACGTCTTGCACGGCGTCACGGTGAAAGATCCGTACCGCTATTTCGAAAATGTGAAAGATCCCAAGGTGCAGTCCTGGCTCAAGGAGCAGGGCGAGTCGGCGCGCAAGGAACTGGACCGGATAGAACTGCGCGGCCAGCTGGAACAGCGCATCGCCGAGATTTCCGCCGCCACCGGCGACGACATCCGCGACGTAACGCGGATGCCTGGCAACCAGGTGTATTACCTCAAGCGCGCCCGCGGCGAGAAGCAGTTCAAGCTGGTGATGCGCGACAGCCTGCAGGGTCCCGAACGGGTGCTGGTCGATCCGGAACTGGACGCCAAGCGCATCGGCGTGCCGCACGCCATCAATTATTTCGTCCCGGCCTGGGATGGCAAACACGTAGCCTACGGCGTTTCCGCCGGCGGTTCGGAAGATGCCTCGCTCTATATCCTCGATACGGCAAGCGGGAAAAATGTCGGCGAGCCGATTCCGCGCGTGCACGAAGCCCTGCTCGGCTGGCTGCCGGACAGCAAATCGCTTACCTACAACCAGCTGAAGGTGCTCAAGCCGGGCGATCCGGATTCCGAGACCTATCTCGACAGCAAGGTGATGTGGATCAAGGTCGGTGCGCCGGCTGCTGAAGCCAAGGCGGTGTTCGGTCCCACCGTGACTACCGAGCTGGGACTGGCGCGGCTCGATGTCGGCACCATCATCTTCAATCCGGGCAGCCGCTGGATGATCGCACGCACCACCGACACTACCTTGCCGGAAGGTTTCCTGTTCGTGGCCGATGTCGCGGACCTGGACAAGCCGGCCGTGGCCTGGAAGAAAATCTCCAGCTTCGACGACAAGATCACCGACGCCGAATTGAAAGGCAACGACCTGTATCTGCTGACGCATGACCATGCGCCGCGCAACCGCGTGCTGAAACTCGACTTGCGCCATCCCGACCTGAAGCTGGCGCGCGAAGTGGCCGCCGCGCCGAAAGACGCGGTGCTGGAGAAATTCTCGCTGACCTCCGATGCGCTGATCGGCGAAGTGCGCGAGGGCACTTCGATCGTGCTGCGGCGCTACGCTGCCGGCGACGTCAAAGGCCAGAACATCCCGCTGCCGTTCAAAGGCGCCGCCACTGTCCATAACGACCCGGCCCATGCCTACAGCGATGTGCTGTACACCCTGAACGGCTGGACCGAACTGCCGCGCACCCTGCTGCTCAAGGGCAAGGTATCCAGCGATCCGGGCCTGCGGGTGAATCCGCCCATGCCTAGCCTGCCTGAAGTAGAGGTGGTCGACGTCAAGGTGCCGAGCTACGACGGCGCGCTGGTGCCGATGACCCTGCTGTACAAGAAAGGCTTGAAACGCGACGGCAGCAACCCGACCCTGCTCGACGGTTACGCGGCTTACGGATTTTCCCAGACCGCCGGTTTCTCGCCTGCGCGGATGGCCTGGCTCGAGCGTGGCGGCGTGCTGGCCTATGCCAACGTGCGCGGCAGCGGCGTTTACGGCGACGACTGGTACCGGGCCGGCTTCAAGGCCACCAAGTCGAATACCTGGAAGGATGGCGTCGCTTGCGCCAAGTACCTGATCGCCGAAGGTTACGCCACGCCGAAGACGTTGGGTGTGATGGGCACCAGCGCTGGCGGCATCTTTGTCGGCCGCACCGTGACCACCGCGCCTGAGCTGTTTGCGGCTGCCATTTTTAATGTTGGCATCATGGACGCCGTGCGCGCCGAAGACAGCGCCAACGGCATCACCAACATTTCCGAATTCGGCAGCGCCAGGAATCCGAAGGAATTCCCGGCCTTGCTGGAGATGAGCACCTACCATAACATCAAGGACAATACCGCCTATCCTGCCGTCATGCTGGTGCACGGCATGAACGATCCGCGCGTCGACGTCTGGCACAGCGCCAAGACCGCGGCGCGCCTGCAGGCAGCCACCAGCAGCGGCAAGCCGATCCTGCTGCGGCTCGACATGCAGGCCGGCCACGGCGTAGGCAGCACGGCGACCCAGCGTTATGCGTTGTCAGCCGATATCTACAGTTTCCTGCTGTGGCAGATGGGGAAAATAAAGCAAGCGGACAAGGGCTAACTAAGTTTTGTCTTAAAAACAGGTATTGCCAACATTCTTTCGGCAATCGAGACAGGCAAGCAAGGAATAATAGGGGCCGACCTTGTTTCGCCTGATCTTGAGCGCCATGAAAAAATTCCTGCTTTTTTCTCTGTCCGGCACGCTATTGCTGCTTGCCGTTTTTTCCAGCCAGGCGCAGGCTGCAATCGTGCTGGAGAACCCGCTCTGGCACATCGTGCTGGATCCGGGCACGCTGGCGATTCGCGTAACGCCTGCCGGCGCCGCCGCGGTCCAGGTTTCCGACGGCGTCGGCAGCCATCGGGTCGCGGCCCTGCAAAGCACAGCCGACCAGGCCGGCTGGCAATGGGACGACGGCGCCTACCGCATCGAGGCAAAACTCAGCGAGCGCGACCTGATGCTGACCGTGCGCGCCAATGCGGCGGGCGCACTGACCTTGATCAGGCAACCGGGAAGCGCAATAGGGCGTGGCCTGATCCTGCCGCTGGCGGAGGGCCACTATGTGGCGCGCGACAACAAGGTGTGGAATGACTTCATCCTGCAAAAGATGGGGCGCCTGAATACCACGCAAGATCTCAGCCTGCCGTTGTGGGGCATGGATCACGGCAAGTTTTCCCTGCATTGGCTGCTGACCAATCCATACAATAACCAGCTTGATTTCAGCGCTGACGGCTCCGGCCTGGCGCTACAGGCCAGCCACACTTTCACGCAACTGGCGCCGGACACGCCGATGACGCTGACCTTGCACCTGGGAGACGGCGATCTGCTCGCCGGCGCCAAGCACTATCGCGCATGGCTGCTGGCCGAAGGCCGCTTTGAATCCCTGGCGGAAAAAACGGCAAAAAGTCCGGGCGCCGCCAAGCTGATCGGCGCATCGCATGCATATCTGTGGGGCAGCGGACTGATCGCCGCCAAAGATGTCAGGAGCTGGCCGGCTTTCCTGAGGATTTTGCGCAGCAAGAATCCGCTGGCAATCGACCTGCGCCGGCATTTCGCGCCGGAAAGCAGGAAAGCATTGGCGGAAGCCGGGACCAACCCTGCCAGGTATCAGGAAAAAATACTCGTCGGCGCCTTCAACGCCGGTCTCAACAGCTTGGCTCGCGAAGCCTGGCAGACCGACGCCCCCGACGTCAATCGACTGGCCAGCCGCTATGGAGAACTGAGATCGGAGGTGGCGCGGGCATTTGGCGCGGCCCTGAATGCCGATGCCAAGGATTGGGGCGGCGGCGTTTCCGGCGCTACCATGGAGCAGCTGCGCAAGGCGGGATTGGCGCGCCTTTGGCTGGGCCTGGGCGAAGGTTGGGAAGGCGGCTTGTGGCATCCCGAGGCAATTGCCGCCGGCGTCAAGGCAGGTTATCTGCTGGCTCCCTACGATTCCTATGAAACGGCGCTGCCGCGCGGCCACAATCCGGATTGGGCCACCGCGCACTTCGGCGAAAAGACCTATCGCGATTGCGCCATCGTGCTCGATGACGGTCGCTTCAAGACCGGCTTTAACGGCTTCGGCCACTACACTAATCCGTTTTGCATGCGGCCGTTGATGGAAGCGAGGGTGAGGGCCGTCCAAGAAAAAGCCGGATTCAATAGCTGGTTTCTGGACGTTACCGCGGCCGGAATGCTGTTCGATGACTATCGCCGGAGGGCCGCCATGACCATGGCGCAAAATGCCTACGCCAATGCGGCCAGCACGCGCTGGATTTCCGAAGACAGGCAACTTCCGGCCGGTTCGGAAGACGGCAATGCCGTGACGGCGCAAGGCATATTCTTTGCCCACGGCATGCAGACGCCGGTGATCGGCTGGGGCGACAAGGAGATGCAGAAGGACAAGAAATCTCCCTACTACCTCGGCAATTACTATCCGCCGGAAGAGCCCAGCAACATGTTCAAGGCAGTGCCGCTGAAAGCCTTGTATCGCAGCATCCATTTCGATCCGGCCGCGCGCTTGCCCCTGTACCAGGCGGTGTTTCACGATTCTGTCATCACTACGCATCATTGGCTGTTCGATAATCTGAAGCTGACCAATGTGCGAAGGGAAAACGAATTGGCGCAGCTGCTCTATAACGTGCCGCCGCTGTTCCACTTGAGTGAAGGCACCTTGGCGTCGCGCCTGCCGCTGATGCAGCGCCAGGACGCGTTCTTTCGTCCTCTGCATGAAAAGCTGGCAAACCAGGCTCTGACCGGATTCCGCTGGCTTTCAGCCGATCGTCTGTTGCAGCAGACCGGTTTCGCCGACGGCACAATGCAAGTGGCGAATTTTTCCGCCGAGGAACGCAGTTTCAATGGCCGGCGTTTTCCTCCATATAGCGTGACCGCATTGACTGCCGACGGCAAAACCACGGTGTTTGTCAGCGAGGACGGGCGATAGCTAAACGCTTGAAAGAAAATAGCATTTTGTCATGTTTGCGTCACGCGCAAGTCATGCCGGTGAAATATTCAGCCGCAACAATGTAGGCTTTTTAACAATATCAATGCATTGATAATTCCACTGCATTTCCATATTGGGGGAAACATGCTTACAGTAAATGGTCGAGGAAAACGCTTGGCCGTGGCGACGCTGACCACGGTATTTTTGTACGGTTGCGGCGGCGGGGAAATTAATGTCGATCCGCCAGCGCCGGTTGTCGATTACAGCAAGCACAAGGCGCTGGTGATCGGCGTCGACGGCATGCAGTACGAAAAACTGCAGGAAGCGATTGCGGCCGGGCAGGCGCCGAATCTGGCCAGGTTCCATCTCGCCAAAACCTATGGCGGCGGCATCGTAGGCAGCGTCACGGAACAAGTCACCTCCAGCGGCGCAAGCTGGACCACCATCCTGACCGGCGTGTGGGCGAATCGGCACAAGGTCACTTCCAACGACGACCGGTTCCGCAACCAGGCCGACAGCGTATTCAAGCTGATCAAGGATGCCGATGCGCGACGCCGCACCGCCAGCATCGTCAGCTGGAACACCATCAACAATAATTTTGCCCGCGATATCGACTTGCGGCACATCACCCACGCTGAAAAATGCAGCGAAGACGATCAATGTGTGGCCGACAAGGTCAGCGGCCTGCTGGTTTTCGGCGATGTCGATTTTGTGTTTGCGCACTTCGACGATGTCGACAATGTCGGCCACTCCGTCGGTTTTGTACCGGCCTACCAGGCGGCGATCCAGAGCACCGATGCCCGGATCGGGCAAGTGCTGGCTGCGCTGCAACGGCGCCAGCAAAATCATCCCGATGAAGACTGGCTCATCATAGTAACGCCGGACCATGGCCGCAGCCTGCCGGGCGGCTTCGGGCACGGCAGCCAGACCCTGAGCGAAAAAACCACCTTCATCGCCACCAACAAAGAAGCCAACGCGCAGTTCAATTCGCCGTTCAAGGATCCGGCGGACATGGCTTTCAACGGCCTGTACGGCAATGCCACGCAAGCCGATATCGTGCCGACTGTATTGACGCATCTAGGCGTCAAGCCGGATGTTCCCAATTACCGCATCGACGGTGTCCCGCTGCTGGGCCAGCCGAGCGTGCGGCAGCTGACAGCCAGGGCCGACGACGAGGCGCGCAGCGTCACCCTGCAATGGCGCAATTCAGGCCAGCCGTCCGGCAAGCCGTTGACGATTTATCGCGACGGCAAGCAGATCGCACAGCTGGACGACGCGGCGACTACCTATATCGACCAAGGCCTGGGGGTGCCGGACGGTGTCGCCGAGCTCAACTACAGCGTGGTGCTTGACCAGATACCAGTAGCTTACCTGGCGCGCATCAATGCAGGCAAACCGGCGCAGGTTAATCCTTAAAGCGAATCAATCCGTAAAGCCGCTCAGTGCGCGGCAAGCCACGACAGCAAGGCTTTGTGGAATTCAGCCGGCTGCTCCATCTGCGGCGCGTGGCCGAGGCCGGCGAACTCGACCAGCGTGGCTTGCGGAATCGATTTTGCCGCTTGCTTGCCCAGCACCTTGTATTGGCCTATTTTCGCCTTTACCGCGGCCGGCGCGGCATCGCTGCCGATGGCGGTGGTGTCCGCATCGCCGATCAGCAGCAGGGCGGGCATGCTCAAGTCCTTGAATTCGTAGACGACCGGCTGGGTGAAAATCATGTCGTAGATCAGCGCCGAATTCCACGCCACCAGCTCATGGCCCGGACCCTGGTTAAGCCCGGCCAGCATGGTCACCCAGCGTTCGTATTCCGGCTTCCAGCGGCCGACATAGTAGGTGCTCTGTTCGTATTTGCGCAGGCCGTCGGCGTTCAGCTTCAGTTCGCGCTGGTACCACTGGTCCACCGTGCGATACGGCACGCCCAGCGCCTTCCAGTCTTCCAGGCCGATCGGGTTGACCATCACCAGCTGCGCCGTCTGCTCCGGATACAGCAGGGCGTAGCGGGTGGCCAGCATGCCGCCGGTGGAGTGGCCGACGATGGTCGCTTTGCGGATGCCGAGCTGTTCCAGCAAACCATGGGTATTGATGGCGAGCTGCTGGAACGAATACTGGTAATGCTCGGGTTTGCTCGATGTGCAAAAGCCGACCTGGTCTGGCGCAACCACCCGGTAGCCGGCCGTGCTCAAGGCCTTGATGGTCTGCTCCCAGGTGGCGCCGCAGAAATTCTTGCCATGCATGAGAACCACCGTGCGGCCGTTGGCGGCGCCGGCAGCGGCGACGTCCATGTAACCCATCTGCAGCTGCTTGCCTTGCGATTCGAAGGCGTAGTGCTTTAACTCGTAGGGATAGTCGAAGCCCTGCAGTTCAAGGCCATAGACGGGAGCGGCAGGTGTTTGGGCGGTTGCAGCAGACAGCGCGACGCTCAGCAGCAAGCCGCCGAGCAGGAAAGAAAAGGAGTTCGACATGCGGTAGTTCTCCGGGAACGAAGCGGCTATCTTACTCCCGGATTCCGGCCGGCGCTGGGCTGGTCCGGTTCAGCCTCGGCTTGCAGCCTAAGCCGTCACTGGAAATTGGAGGAACTGCGGCTGCTGCGGTAACCGCCGGGAGTTTCGCCGGTCCATGCCTTGAAGGCACGCCGGAAGCTCCTGACATCGGTGAATCCGAGTTGCTCCGCAATTTCGCACTGCGTAAGCCGCTGGGTCTCGAGCAGGTTCCTGGCCCGGCGTTCCTGCATCTGGGCGCGTATCTGCTGGAACGACATGCCGCATTGATCGAGGTGGCGGCGCAGCGTCCGCTCCGTCAGATTGAGCGTGCCCGCGATTTCGGCCATGTTGGGGGGCGATGCCCAGTTGCGGCGAAAGGCGCTTTCGATCGATTCGATCAGGTCCGGCGTGTCGGGATCACGCATCGCCATGCGTTGTAAATGTTCCAGCGCCTGGCGCTGCGCCAGCGGATTGTGGGTATCGAGCGGCACCGCGAACAAGGAGGCGTCGGCCACGATGCAATTGCGTTGCGCCGAGAATTGCAAGGGGCAGTTGAACAGCTGCCGGTAATGCGCGGCGTAGGCCGGCGCCGGATACTGCAATTCCATGCGCAGCAGCAGCTTGCGGCTGCCCAGCAGGATTTGCCCCATGTTCATGAGATGGGCGGTGACTTCTTCGATCAGGAACGGCGTGATCGCGGCGTCACCCGGATTATGGAAGACGGCGGTGCATTCGTGTTCGGTTGCCATGAAATCGATGTCGACCATGGTGCCGCCTTCCTTGTGGTACCTGCGGCAATGTTCAATTGCTTCGCCGAACGTGGCCGAAGTCATCATTGCAAAGCCGACCATGCCCAGCGAATTGAGGGTCTGCTTGCTGCCGACCAGCAGGCCGAGCGGCAATTCCGGCAACAGCTTGATGGCGTGCGCAATCATGCCGCTGGTCTGGCGGCGCGACAGCCTGAAGGACGGATCTTCCAGGTCGGAGACAGTCAGTCCAAAACGCGCCAGCACCGTGGCCGGCGCGATGCCGTTTTCGGCAAGAACCTGGGTCAGGGCTAGGGCGATGTTGGGAGTAAGGGACGCTTTGTCGTCACTCGCCAGACTGTTGCCTTTGCTATAACGCATACGTCGACTCCTCGTCTCGATTGCCCGGAAATCCTGAGGGTAGGGCTGAACGGAAAATTTGCACGCCGGTCCATTTTGGCCGGATATGTTCCCTTATTTTCTGTCGCGGTCCTGTTGCCGCCAGTACCAGGTACATATAATTATTTCGAATATGTTACATCAAAAAAACAGGCGCATGAATCAAGCCTGGCGCTATTTTGGCGCTCGCCGGGCAGATGTTCGTGTGATGCCGGCAAGGCAATAATCTGAATATTCGTTGCTGTTCCAAAGGCGCAGGGATGAGGATCCGGCCGATGACAGCGCCACTGCGGTATCTTTGGAGGAGTGCGGTTTGGATCAAGCAATTTTGGTGCCTCAAGAACGCCGGACAGATTGGCGCAACTGGTCGGGATCCGTACGGTTTTCGCCGGCCCGGCATTTATCTCCAAGTTCAATGGAAGAATTGAAGACCGTGGTGCGCACCACCGTCGCCGCCGGCCAGTCGCTGCGGGTGGTGGGCAGCGGCCACTCGTTCGTGCCGCTGGTAGAGACCGGCGATGCGCTGGTCTCGCTGCGCAACATGAGCGGCGTCCTTTCGGTCGAAGCCGGCGTGGCCGATGTCTGGGCCGGCACCGATCTCAAGACGCTGGGTGAGCAGCTGGGCGCAAGCGGCCACGGCATGTTGAACCTGGGCGACATCAACAAGCAGTCCCTGGCCGGGGCGGTGGGGACCGGCACGCACGGCACCGGCATCGGACTGGGATCGATCTCGACCCAGGTGCGGGGCATGACGCTGGTGATGCCGGACGGCGAACCGGTGACATGTTCGCCGACGCAGGAAGCGGACCTGTTCGCCGCGGCGCGGGTGGCGATGGGCAGCCTCGGCATCATGGCGAAGATCAGAATCGAGGTTGTCCCCGCTTACCGGCTCGAGCTGGTCAAGCAGACCATGGACCTGGATGCATGCCTGGACAACGCTCCCGTCCTGGCGCAGCAGAATCGCCATTTCGAGTTCTACTGGTTTCCGCATACCCGCAAGACGGTGGTCAAGCTGATGAATCAGACCGAGGCCCAGGTTTCAAACCAGGGCCTGACCAGCGCCATGGAGCTGGCGCTGGAAAATGGCGTGTTCGGCATGCTGTCGCGCCTGGTGCGCGCCAAGCCGGCCCGCGCGCCAGGCATTGCGCGGCTGATCGGCAAGCTGGTCGGCGGCAAGGCGCCGGTGATGGTGGCCGACTGCCGCCGCGCTTTCGCTACCGAGCGCCTGGTGCGGTTCAATGAAATGGAGTACGAACTGCCCGCCGGACGCGGGCCGGAAGCGCTGCGCGAACTCGTCGCTTATATCGAAAAGAACAATGTGCTGGTGCATTTTCCGGTCGAATACCGTTACGTCAAAGGCGACGATATCTGGCTGTCGCCGTTTTACGGCCGCGACTCCGCATCGATTTCGGTGCACCAGTATGTGGGCATGGAGCATGAGCCGTATTTCCGCGCGGCCGAGGCGATTTTCTTAAACCATGGCGGCCGGCCGCACTGGGGCAAGATGCATAATCTCGGTGCGCGGCAACTTGCTGGCTTGTATCCGCGCTGGGATGATTTCATGGCTTTACGGGACAGGATTGATCCGGCCGGGGTGTTCATCAACCCGCTGCTGAAACGATATTTTGGATGCTGAGGCAAACATGCATGGCGTGAAAGCTTTACCGTTGCAGCGCTGGGGAATCCTGGCCATATTCTGCGCCGCGTTGATCATGACGCAGGTGTTCTGGTACGACTTCGCGCCGATACTGACCTATGTTTCGGGACACTACGGCGTCAGCGAATTGTCCGCCAGCCTGCTGATCCTGGTGTTCCCGGTGATGAGCATCCTGGTTTCGGCGCTGGCCGGCGGGCTCATCGACAGCCGCGGCTACCGGCTGTCCCTGCTCATCGGCACCGGCTTGATGGCGGTTTGCAGCCTGCTGCGCGTGATCGACAGTTTCTGGCTGCTGGTGCTGGCGCAAACCGGCATTGCGGTCGCGGTGCCGTTCGTGGTGACGCCGATCACGGTGCTGGTGTCGGACTGGTTCGAGGCGCGCGACGAAGCCAAGATAACCGGCATTTGCGCAATCGCCATCTTTGCCGGGCTGGCGCTTGCCATGATGGTGTCGCCGCTCTTGTTCACCGCCTTCCACCTGGCCGGATCCATGGCGATACACGCAGTTGCAGCCTTCCTGCTGTTCCTGCTGACGTATCTGTTTGTCCGCCAACGGCAGTACCGGGCGCCGGCCATCCAGGCCAAGGCCAAGGCGCAAGCGCCGTTCCAGATCAAAAGCAATATCGCGCTGCTGGTGATCCTGGTCGCCAGTTTCCTGATACAAGGCTGCTTCAACGCCGCCACCACCTGGCTGGAGGTGGTGTGGAGCGCGCGCGGCTTCGGCATCGACGATGCCGGCCTGGCGATGGCCGCGGTGGTTGCGGGAGGCATTGTCGGCGCCATGATCATTCCCGCGCTCGCCACTCGCGCCGGCAACACGCTCGGCGTGATGACCGCATGCCTGGTGCCGTCGGCGCTGCTGCTGTATCCCCTGTTCTCGGCCGGCAGCGCTGCCTGGGGCGTCGCTTGCGGCGCATTGCTCGGTTTCTTCTGGCTGCCACTGCTCCCTTTGTCGCTGACGGTGATCGATGAGGCTGTTCCCAAGTCGCATGCCGGCATGGCGGCCGGGCTGTTCTGGACGGTGGGAAACGCGGGTGTGCTGGCGATGACGGTGCTGTTCGAGCGCATCAAGAACCTATTGGGCTGGCAGCAGGCGGTGATCATGCTGATCTTGTGCATGGCCGCCGTCCTCTGCGTGCTGTTGCGTTTTGCTCCTGCGATGCGGCGCCACCTGTTCATCCATTCAAGGGAGGCATGATGCCAGCAAGCATATGGCCGCAAGATCGCGGCGCGCCCCACGATTCCTATTTTTCGGCGCTCAACGCCGAGCTGCGCAGGAACGGTCCGGCGCGCCCTTGCCTGGTGATCGACCTCGACCGCCTGGACCATAACATTGCGCTGGTGCGGCAAGTCATGGGACCCGGCAGGTCGTTGCGCATCGTCGCCAAATCGCTGCCTTCGCTGGCTTTGCTTGACTACGTCTTGCTGGCGTCGGGCAGCAGCCGCCTGATGGCTTTCCACCAGCCTTTCCTGAGCGAAGAGGCAAGGCGCTTCCCGCAGGTTGACATCCTGCTCGGCAAACCGATGCCGGTGCGCGCCGCCGCCGCATTCTACGACCAGCTGCAGGGCCCGTTCGATGCGGCCCGGCAGCTGCAATGGCTGCTCGATACGCCGCAGCGCCTGGCGCAATATCTGACGCTGGCCCAGCAGCGCGGATTAAGCATGCGGATCAATATCGAACTGGATGTCGGCTTGCACCGGGGCGGAGTGGCAGAGGAGAAGGTGCTGGCCGACATGCTGGAAATGATAGAACGCAATCCGGCGCACCTGACGTTCGGCGGTTTCATGGGATACGAGCCGCATGTCGCCAAGTTGCCGCGCGCCTTTGGCACGCAGGCGCAACTGCACGAGAAGGTGCTGCAGCGTTACCGGGATTTCATGCAGGTGGTCAGCAGTTCCTATCCCAAGCTGTTCCATCAGGGCCTCACGCTGAATGCCGGCGGCAGCATGTCGTACCGTCTGTACGGCGAGCAGCCGCTGATCAATGACATATCGGTCGGTTCCGCTTTCCTCAAGCCTGCGGATTTCGATCTCAGCCTGCTGGCTGAACATCAGCCGGCCATGTTCATCGCCGCACCGGTGCTCAAGGTGCTGGGCGGCACCAGAATTCCGGGAGCGGACTGGATCGGGAAAGTCGCGGCATGGTGGAACTCGAACCGGCGCCTTACCTATTTCCTCTACGGCGGACACTGGCTGGCGCGCTACGAATCGCCGCGCGGCTTGCTGGAGCACCCGATGATGGGTTACAGCACCAACCAGCAGTTCGTCAACGGCTCGGCGGCGACCGCGCTGGCGCCGGACGATTATGTATTCCTGCGGCCGACCCAGAGCGAAGCCGTGATGCTGCAGTTCGGCGCCATGGTCATCCTGCGCCAGGGAAAAATTGTCGATTACTGGCCGGTGCTCGGGTCTTCCGATCCGGGGCCATCCCTGCAAGGCGCTTCCCAAGTGCAGACTACCCACCGCGAGATTGCCAGCCATGCTTGAAACCCGTCCGATTTTCGATGCGATGCACGCGGCCAGCCGCCATGCGCCAATGCCGGACTGGGCGACGCGCGCCGACCGGCTGCGGCGGCTGCGGGCGCTGGTGATGGACAACCGCGCCGCCATCGCCGCAGCGATTTCGGCCGATTTCAGCAATCGGCCGCAGCAGGAGACCGAGCTGGCGGAAGTGTTCCCCTCGGTCGCCGGCATAGCCCATGCGCTGCGCCACGGCAAGCGCTGGATGCGGGTGCGCAGGCGCGCCACCGGCCTTTGGTTCAAGCCGGCGGCATCGAAGCTGATGCCGCAGCCGCTGGGCGTGGTGGGCATCGTGGTCCCGTGGAACTACCCGCTGATGCTGGCGGTAGGTCCGCTGACCGCGGCGCTGGCGGCGGGCAACCGTGTCATGCTCAAGCAGTCGGAATACACGCCGCGTTTTGCCGCTTTGTTCGCACAGCTGATCGGCGCCAGCTTTGCGGCCGACGAGATCGCCGTCGTCAACGGCGATGCCGAAGTCGCGCGCGAATTCTCCAGCCTGCCGTTCGACCATCTGCTGTTCACCGGCTCTACTGCAGTCGGACGCCATGTGATGCGCGCCGCCAGCGAACACCTGACCCCGGTCACGCTGGAACTCGGCGGCAAATCGCCAGCCATCGTCGGCCCCGAAGCCGACTTCGACAAGGCGGTGGAACGCATCCTGGTCGGCAAGCTGCTGAATGCGGGACAGACCTGTATCGCTCCGGACTATGTGCTGCTGCCGGCGGACAAGGTGCAGCGTTTCATCGACACAGCCAAGCGCGTGTTCGGCAAGCTGTACCCGGACCTGGCCGGCAATCCCGATTACACCAGCATTGTCAGTGCGCAGCATTTTGCGCGGCTGCAGGCGCTGGCCGATGAAGCCGGCCATCTCGGCGCGCTGGCGGTTCCGTTGTCCGACAGCGTATCGGATGCCGTATCGCGCCGCATGTCGCCGCTGCTCCTGAGCGGCGTCAACGACGGCATGCGCGTCATGCAGGAAGAAATTTTCGGCCCGCTCTTGCCGCTGCTGCCGTATGGCTCGCTGGAGCAGGCGATCGCCTACGTCAATGCACATCCGCGTCCGCTGGCGCTGTATCTGTTTGAAAAGAACCGGGCAAACATCGACCAGGTGATGCGCAATACCGTGGCCGGCGGCGTTTCCATCAACGACACCTTGCTGCATATCGCGCAGGACGACCTGCCGTTCGGCGGCGTTGGCGCCAGCGGCATGGGCGCCTACCACGGCGAGTACGGTTTCCAGACCTTGTCGAAGATGAAGCCGATTTTCCACCAGTCGGCCATCAACGGGCTGTCGCTGTTCAAGCCGCCTTATGGAAAGACTTTCCAGATGATGATGAAACTGCTGGTGCGCTGACGGCCGATGCCGCCGTTTATCGAAAGTTTATCGAATTAAGTTGTGATTTGACCTGCGAGGAGACGTGAAATGCACCCGATCAAACCGAAAGCATCCGTACTGCTGTTGTCTGCCGCCTGGGCCTGCTGCCTGCTGACCGCGCCGCTGTGGGCGCAACAGGCAGCCAGGCTGGGCGCGGAACTGACGCCGGTCGGCGCCGAAAAGGCGGGCAACAAGGACGGCACGATCCCGGCCTGGAGCGGCGGCGACGTCACTGCGCCGGGCGGCTACAAGGCCGGCCAGCCGCGCCCGAATCCCTATGCGGCCGACAAGCCGCTGGCCTCGATCAGCGCCGCCAATCTCGATAAATATGCCGCCAAGCTGTCGCCCGGCCAGGTGCAGCTGATCAAAAGCATCAAGGGTTACCGCATGGATGTCTATCCGACCCACCGTTCCTGCGGTTATCCGGACGTGGTGTACCAGCGCAGCAAGGAAAATGTCGGTTTCGCCAAGATCGGGCAAAACGGCTACGAACTGGTGGAAGCCAAGACCGCCGGCTACCCGTTTCCGATGCCGGCCAACGGCGTCGAGGCGATGTGGAATTTCAAGATGCGCTACCAGGGCGAAGGCCTGACCTGGGCCTACGCCACGGCGATTCCGCCGAAAGGCGGCAGCGGCATCGGCGAGCCGCTGATACAGGAAGACTACATCATGTTCCCGCTGTCGAACCCGAAGAACAACACGATCGCCGGCGCCAAGGGCGTCGAGTCGCTTTACCTGAGCCCCTACATCGCGCCGGCCCAGTTCGCCGGCGACGTCACCTTGTCGCACGCCTACATCGGCAAGACCAACGATATCTGGCTGTACTTCGCCAGTCAGCGCCGGGTGCGCCGCGCGCCGACCTATTCCTACGACGCCCCTATCCTGAACGATGAAAACCTCGAAACCATCGACCAGTACACCATGTACAACGGTCCGCTGGACCGCTACGACTACAAGCTGGTCGGCAAGAAGGAAATGATCGTTCCCTACAACTGGAACAAGGTCAACGCGGTGGAAAACAAGATCGGCGACGTGGTGCAGCCGACTTTCCTCAACCGCGACCTGACCCGTTACGAAACCCATCGCGTGTGGGAAATAGAAGCGACGGTCAAGCAGGGCGCGCGCCATACCTTCCCGAAACGGACCTTTTACCTGGACGAGGATTCCTGGCAGATCCTGGTGCAAGACCTGTACGACGGCCAGGGCAAGGTGCAGCGCGTGATGGAAAGCGGAGTAGTGATGGCGACCGAACTGCCGGCTTGCGTGCAGGAGGGTTACGCCAGTTACGACCTGTCGTTGGGGCGTTACATCGCCGAACGCATCCCGGCCGGACAGAAACAATCCGACTGGCTGGCCGGCCGCGAAGGCAGGGTCAAGGAATCGATGTTCGAACCTGACGGCTTGCGCCGCTTTGCCACCCGCTGACAGGCGTCCGCAAAAATGCGGCCACAAAAAATCGCGCAGTTTATTCGTATCCCGGGGAGAGAAGAATGAAGAAGATGGCGAGAAAGATGGCGAAGGGCAGGCGTTCCGGTTTCAAGCCGAGCATGGTGGTGGCCCTGGTATGGGGCAGCTCGACGGTGTTCAGCCAGACGGCCAGGGCGGAACAGTTCGACCTCGGCAACGGCCTCAGGGGCAGCTTCGACTCCTCGATTTCCTTCGGCATGGCGGTGCGCACCTCCAGCCCCAACTGCGCCTTCATCGGCCAGGACAACGGCGGCTGCGCCAGCAGCGACCAGATCGGCATCGCACGGCGAGATCCGGTCAATTTCAACCAGTCGTACGACTTGACCAGGCTGAACCAGGACAACGGCAACCTCAACTATAAAAGCGGGCAGGTGTTCTCAGCCACCTTGCGCGGCGTGCACGACTTGTTCCTGAAAGCGCCGGACGGCTGGAGCGGCCTGATGCGCGCTGCATGGTCCTACGATTTCGCCGCCGACCGCACCCGTTATGCCGATCTTGAGCCCGATGCGCGCAGCCATGCGGTGCACGACATCCGCCTGCTGGACGCCTACGTCAACAAGGAATTCGAGATCGATGAGCATCCGGTGCGGGCGCGGGTCGGCAATCAGGTGATCAGCTGGGGCGAGGACATTTTCATTCCCGGCGGGATCAATTCGATCAACGCCATCGATGTGCGGCGCGCGCACAGCCCCGGCGTGCAGCTCAAGGAGATCTTCCGCCCGGCGCCTATCCTGTCGCTGAATGCCGAGGTGGCCAAGGGCTTGAGCGTCGAGGGTTATTACCAGACGCGCTGGAACGGTTACGAGTTCGATCCGGTCGGCACCTTCTTCTCCACCAGCGACATCGTCGGCCGCGGCTCCACCGGCGCTTTCCTGCCGACCTCGCTGGTCAATTCCGTCACCGGCCAGTTCGGCCTGCCGCCGGCGCCGCCCGGCACCGTGGGCGATACCGGCACCCGCATCATCGGCGTCAATCCCAGCACCGGGCTGCCGTTCAACCGCCAGCTATCGGCCAGCGAGCTGGGCGATCCCAACCTGAATCCCTTGTACGGCCCGCTGATCCACAGCGGCAGCGTGATCCCGCGCGGCATCGACCACAACCCCAGGAACAGCGGCCAGTTCGGCCTGTCGACCCGTTATACCTTTCCTGAGAGCGGCGACGAACTGGGCCTGTACTACATCCGTTATCACGACAAGATCCCGTTCGCCAGCATCCGCGTCAACCAGGGCACCACCGCCAACCCGTTCGGCTGGCAGGAAATTTACCTGGATTACGCCGAGGACCGCAACCTGTTCGGCGTCTCCTACAACACCCGTGCCGGCGACTGGGCCTTCGGCACCGAGCTGTCGTTCCGGCCGAAGGAAAGCACCCCTATCGATCCGACCATCATCAGCAACCCGAACAATCCGTATTACTGCAACGCCGACCTGAATCCGGCCAACTACCGCCCCACCGGCTACGTCTGCCGCGGCGCCGTCGACCAGAAGAAATACCAGTTCCACTTGACCGCGCTCAACATCTTCACTCCGGGCGGCAGTTTCGGCGGCCTGCTGCGCGCGCTGGGCGCCACCGAGGGCACGTTTACCTCGGAACTGGCGGCGGCCTATTATCCGGACCTTGATCTCAACCAGGGCATTCCCTATTCGGTGACTTCCGATTACCGGCAGCCGACCAAGCTCTCCAGCGGCCTGGTGGCGCAGATCGGCGTCAACTATCCGGCTGCATTCGGCGGCCAGGCTTCCTATGCGCCGGACCTGTCGCTGTCGTACGGCATGTCCGGCGTGTCGGCCAGCGCCTTGCCGGGATTCATCCAGGGCGCGGGTGCGGTGGTACTGGGGCTGACTGTGGATTTCAAGACCAAGCCGGCCACCAAGATGCGGGTCGACTACACCCACAATTACGGCGGCGGCCTGTCCAACCTGAGCCGCGACCGCGATTTCGCCACCTTCAGCTTCACAACGTCGTTCTGATTAACCAGTGATCGGATGCAGGCATGAGCAGTAGTTCAACCCAGGGTCCCGCCAAGGATGGCCGGCTGCAGCGGCTGGTGGCAGGGCTGGAATCGGTTCTTTTCAGGCGGCGTTTTGCGGTGCTGCTGGCGTTTGGCGTTTTTACGCTGTGCATGGCGGTGCTGACGCTGGGTTTGCGCATGTCGGCCGGGTTTGAAAAGACCTTGCCGCAGCAGCATGAATACATCAAGACCTTCAACCAGTACCGGGAAGCGCTGTTCGGCGCCAACCGCCTGATCGTGGTGGTGCACGCATGCCACGGCACGATCTGGAACCCGCCGGTGCTGCGCCAGTTGCTGGGTGTGACCGAGGCGGTCAATTACCTGCAGGGAGTAGACCGCAGCAGCGTCATGTCGCTGTGGACGCCGAATGTATTCTTTACCGAAATCACGGAAGAGGGTTTCAAGGCGCTGCCGATTACCGGCGGCGACATCATTCCCGACAAGCTCAATCCGCAGGTGATCGCCGACATCCGCGGCCGGGTAGCCGCCGGCGGCTATCTCGGCAACCTGGTCTCGCGCGACCAGACCAGCGCCATGGTGCTGGCCGAATTGCAGGATAGCGACCCGCAGACCGGGCAGGCGCTGGATTACCGCGTCTTCAACCAGCTGCTGGAAGACAAGGTGCGCAAGCGGTTCGAAAACGCCGACGTCGAGATCCAGATCATCGGCTTCGCCAAGGCCATCGGCGATATCGGCGAAGAAGCCAGCCGCGTCATGGAATTCTTCGGCATCGCCTTGCTGCTGACCGCGCTCTCGGTTTACTGGTATTGCCGTTCGCTGCGGCTGACCATGCTGCCGCTGGTCTGTTCGCTCAGCTCGCTGGTGTGGCAGTTCGGCACCCTGCGGCTGCTCGGTTTCGGCCTCGATCCGTTGGCGATCCTGGTGCCGTTCCTGGTGTTCGCCATCGGCGTCTCGCACGGCGTGCAGCAGATCAATTTCATCGTGCGCGAAATCGCTGCCGGCCGGAATACCGAACAGGCCGCGCGCCACAGTTTCACCGGCCTGCTGATACCGGGCACGCTGGCGCTGGTGACCGCCTTCATCAGCTTCATCACGCTGACCCTGATCCCGATCCCGATGATCCGGGAACTGGCGATTGCCGCCTCGATAGGCGTCGGCTACAAGATCGTCACCAACCTGGTGATGCTGCCGGTCGCCGCCTCGTATTTCAGCTTTTCGCAGGAATATGCGCAACGCGCCATCGGCCGCCGCGAACAGCACAGCCGTTGGCTCGGCGGCCTGGCGCTGGTGGCGCGGCCGCGCAACGCATGGATAGTAGTGGCGCTGGGCGCTGCCTTGTTCGGCGTGGCGGTATGGCAAAGCCAGGGTCGCCACGTCGGCAGCCTGCAGGCCGGCGCCGCGGAATTGCGGCCGGAAGCGCGCTTCAACCGCGACGCCGCCGACATCACCGCTCGCTTCGACGTCGGCCTCGACTGGCTGACGGTGGTGTTCGAGGTAGCGCCGGCGGGCCAGCTGGATGCCTGCGCGCGTCCCGACGCCCAGCTGTTCATGGACGATTTTGCGCAGCAGATGAGCGGCGTGCCGGGCGTGCTGTCGATCCGTTCGGTGGCCGACGTGCTCAAGGGCGTGAATGCCGGCCTCAATGAAGGCAACCCGAAGATGGCCACCATCACGCGCGATGCGCGCGGCCTGGGTTCGCAGTTCGGCAGCGCCAACAACCAGCTGCACGGTTTTTCCTCATCGGATTGCCGGGCCCAGGGCGTCAACCTGTATTTGAGCGATCACAAGGCGACCACCATCAAGGGCGTGGTCGCCGCGGTAGAACAGTTTCGCCGGACCAACCGGCTGGACGGAGTCAATATCCGCCTGGCCAGCGGCAACGCCGGCGTGCAGGCCGCCACCAATGAAGTGCTGGAACGCAGCGAACTGCCGATGATGCTGTACGTGTACGCCGCCATCCTGCTGCTGGTACTGATCGCCTACCGCGACTGGCGCGCCATGCTGGCCTGCTGCCTGCCGCTGACCGTAGCGACCTGGCTCGGCTACTGGTTCATGAAGGACCTGAACATCGGCCTTACCGTGGCCACCTTGCCGGTGATGGTGCTGGCCACCGGCATCGGCGTCGACTACGCCTTCTACATCTATAACCGTTTGCAGCTGCACCTGGGAGCCGGCATAGCGATCAGCGACGCTGTCGAGCGCACTTTGCACGAAACCGGTGTGGCAACCGTGTTTACCGCGCTGACCTTGTCGATAGGCGTCGCCACCTGGTCGTTTTCGCCGCTGCAGTTCCAGGCCGACATGGGCAAGCTGCTGACCTTCATGTTCCTGGTCAACATGGTCATGGCGGTCACCTTGCTGCCGGCCTTCGCTGTGGTGCTGGAAACCATCTTTCCGCGCCGCGCCGGCATGCCGCGCATGACGTCGTCCGTTGCTCATTGAGGAAACCCATGCCATCGACATCCAAGAATATGCGTGTGATTCCTGCCATCTTGTGTCTCTTGCTGGCGGCTGCCGGCGCCAACTCGTCTGCGGCCGAAGCGGCCAACTCCGGTTGGCCGACCAACCGGCCCGCGCAGCTGCGCCAGCAAGCCGCCGGCACGGCCATGCTGGCGGCGACCAGCACCGCAGGCGGCAGGATCGTAGCCGTCGGCGACCATGGCGTGATCCTGCTGTCCGACGACGGCAAACGGTACCGCCAGGCGCGCAGCGTGCCGACCCGCACCATGCTGACCTCGGTCATCTTCATCGACCGCAACACCGGCTGGGCCGCCGGCCATGACGGCGTGGTGCTGAAAACCGCCGACGGCGGCGAACACTGGAACCTGCTGCGCCAGCAGTATGGCCAGGAGCAGCCGATATTGTCGATCTGGTTTGGCGATGCCGACAAGGGCCTGGCGGTCGGTCTGTTCGGCATGGCCCTGGGCACCAGCGACGGCGGCGCGACCTGGACCGAAATAAAACTGAGCAACGGCGACGCCGCCGACCGCCACCTGTACCGGATTGTCGCGACCGCCAGCGGCACGCTGCTGATCATGGCCGAAGCCGGCGCTGTATTCCGCTCGGAAGACGGCGGCAAACACTGGGATGTAATCGACAGCGGCGAAAAGGGCTCGCTCTGGAGCGCCGCCGCCTTTTCTGAGAACGGCGCCAGCACCGTGGTCGCGGTCGGCATGCGCGGCCACATCATACGCAGCGCCGATGACGGCAAGAGCTGGCAGCCGGTCGCTTCCGGCACAACGCAATCGCTGACCGATATTACCCAACTGTCCGGGCGCGAACTGGCGGCCGGCGGCATGGGCGGCACCATGTTGCGCAGCACTGACGGCGGCCGCCATTTCACGCTGGAGCATAGCGCCGGCGATGAACCGATCACGGCGCTGCTCAAGGCGCCGGGCGGGAAGGGCGCGCTGCTGTTTTCCCTGGCGGGCGTGGTGGCGGCGCCCTAGTTTCCTCCATTTGATTACCTGGGACGTAATCGACCGTGCCCGATGCTGGGCGGAGAATGCTCTTGTCGTCAACGACAACGCAACTCTCCCAACCCATCCTTGAAGGAGCACCACCATGACCAGCACCGCCAGCGCCAATGCCCGGAATATCGCCGATGAAGCCGCGTCCATCGCCGGCCGCTACATCGCAGCCTGGGACGAAACCGACGCCGTGCGCCGCCGCGCACTGATAGCAGCCGCATTTACCCCAGAAGCAACCTACGTCGATCCGATGATGAGCAACGCCGGCCATGACGGGCTGGATGCCATGATAGGCGCGGTACAGCAGCAGTTTGCCGGCTTGCGTTTCAAGTTGCACGGCAATCAGGACGGCCATAACAATGTCGTGCGCTTTTCCTGGGCCCTGGCCGCCGACGGCGCCGAGCCGGTCGCCATCGGCACCGACATCGTGGTGCTGGCGGCGGACGGACGCATCAGCAGCGTCATCGGTTTCCTGGATGCGATGAACCTGCCGGTTTGAAATCCCTGGCTGCCGGGCTACACTGCCCGGTAAATCTTTGGAGACAATTCATGGGCGCATCGCAAGCCGCAGAAAAAACAGGCATGGAGCAGGCCGCACACAATCGCTATTTCAATGACTTCGCCACGGCTTTGCGTTACTGGCGCGACAAGCGCGGCTATAGCCAGCTGCGCCTGTCGGCCGAAAGCCATATCTCGCAGCGCCACATCAGCTTCCTGGAAAGCGGACGCTCGCAGCCGAGCCGCGAGTTGATCCTGAAGCTGGGCACAGCGCTCGACATTCCGCTGCGCCAGCGCAATGTGATGCTGCTGGCGGCGGGTTTCGCGCCGGCCTACCAGGAGCGCAAATTGTCCGATCCCGAACTGGCCGCGGTCAAGCAGGCGCTGGATTTCATGCTGGCCCAGCAGGCGCCTTATCCGGCGCTAGTGGTGGACCGCCTGTGGAACCTGGTGATGAGCAACGGCCCGGCCGCCATGATGATCCGCTGGCTGCTGGACATGCCCGACAGCCAGCCGATCCCGCGCGAAGGCGTCAACGTCTTGCAGCTGATGCTGGACCCGCAGGCGATCAGGAAGCACCTGGTCAACTGGCAGGATGTCAGCGCCGACCTGCTGCACTGGATACAGCGCGAAGCCATGAGCGACGGTCCGGGCAGCGAAGCCACCAGGCTGCTGGAACAGCTGCTGGCGCTGCCCGGCATCAAGGCCGCCAGCCAGACGCCGAACCTGGACACGCGCGTCTTGCCGTTCCTGGCGATGACCCTCAGAAAAGACGGTGTCGAACTCAACCTGTTCACTTCGATCGCCACCATGGGTACGCCGCACGACGTCACCGTGCATGAGCTGAGGATAGAGTCATTCTTTCCAGCCGACGCCGCCACCGCGGCCTGGTTCAAAAGCAGAGGCTAGCCGGGCGCTTTACAATAGGCGCGCTGGAAACAGGCAGATCCTATCGATCCACACAATGGAGAAGGCAAAATGACAAGAAAGATGCTAGGCACGGCAGCAGCGGCCTGGGCCGCACTGCTGCTCGCAGGCTGCGCCAGTTCACCGGTCACGACGACGATCGTGGTGCCCGACAGCCTGAAGGTGGCAGACACGCAGACCTTGTCGCTTGAGGTAAAGGCGACAGGCGTACAAATTTACCAATGCGCCGTTGCCAAAGCGGACGCAACGCAGTTCGAGTGGCGCTTCGTGGCACCGGAAGCTGATCTGTTCGATAACGCCGGCGAGAAGATAGGCAAGCACTACGCCGGTCCGACCTGGGAGTCGACCGACGGCAGCAAGGTAGTCGGCGCACTGCAGGCGCACAGCGATGCGCCCGAGGCGGGCGCCATCCCGTGGCTGCTGCTCAATGCAAAATCGACTGACGGTATCGGCGTGTTCGGCCTGACAAAAAGCATCCAGCGCCTGCAGACATCCGGCGGCAATGCGCCTGCCGATGGCTGCGACCAGGCTCAGCTGGGGAAAGAAGTTCGCGTGCCTTACAAGGCGATATACCGCTTTTATTCCGCTAAACCGTAAGCTGCCGCCAGCAGCGTTTCCGCCCCAAGCCTTGGGCGGAAACGCCGCGCCGAATTGAGACAATCAATTTGTAACACAAGCACCGCAAGCGCCAGAACTACTGATATATTTGTCGCGGGGAAATCTGCTCCTTAATCTATTCTCCGGCAGCCTGATCTGCCGGGCGCGACTCATTGGGAGCTTACGTTATGCATGGTGCCATCAAGCACGGCCTTACCCTGTTTTTTATCCTGGCGCCGCTCGCTGCAACCGCAGGCGATACCCTCGGCAAGATCCGCGACAGCCAGACCATCACCTTCGCCTACCGCCAGACCGCACCTTTCTCCTACACCAATGACAACAAGCAGATCGTCGGTTATTCGATCGACCTCTGCCAGAAAATCGCCGACGCCGTCAAGCGCGAGCTGAAGCTGCCGAACCTGAAAGTGCAGTACCTGCCGGTCGATTCCAGCACCCGTTTCTCCAGCATCATCGACGGCAAGGCCGACCTCGAATGCGGTTCGACCACCAATAACGCCGAGCGCCGCACCCGCGTCGGCTTCACCGTGCCGCATTTCTTTTCCAGCGTGCGGATGGTGGTGAAGAACGGCAGCGGCATAAAAAACTGGTCGGACCTGCGCAACAAGACCATGGTGATCACCAAGAGCACCACCACCATCGACCTGGTCAACGACCGCAGCAATGTGCGCTCGCTGAACATCAAGGTGCTGGAAGCGCAGGACGATGCCGAATCGTTCGCCTTCGTCGAACAAGGCAAGGCCGATGCCTACGCGATGGACGACGTGCTGCTGTACAGCTTGCGCTCGACCGCAAAGAATCCTGCCGACTACACGATCCTCGGCGATCCGCTCTCGATCGAACCGTATTCGCTGATGCTCCGCAAGGACGATCCGGCCTTCAAGAAAGTGGTGGACCAGGAGATGGTGCGGCTGATCAATGAAGGCGAACTGAAAAAAATCTACAGCTATTGGTTCACCCAGCCGAATGGCCCGAAAGGCAGCAACCTGAACATGCCGATGGGTTACCTGCTGCGCGATTCCCTGCAATATCCGTCGGACAAGACGGCGCAGTGAGCGCGGTAATTATTGCAGCAGGCGCTGCATGAAGAGCTCCATGAACAGTCGCTTGTCGAGCGCCAGGCAGACTTCGGCGTTTGGCGCGCCGGGCTGCTCCCTGGTGTAGCCGTCCTGGTCGACCACGATGCGCAGCGGCGTGGTCGGACAAATGCCGCGGTCGGCCAGGTAGGCCACCGGCACCGCGTCGAACAGCGTCGGCGTAGTGCTGGACCAGGGCTGGTAGCTGTCGGTCCACTGGTGGTACAGCAGCGTCAGCGCATCGGTCAGCGGCGAACCATGGCCAAACAGGGCGCCGCGCTCGACTTCGTCCAGCCGGACCTGGGTCGAATCGAGCGGCATCATCACGATAGGCACACCCGACGCAAACAGCTTTTGCGCAGCCGGGATATCGGCCGCAATGTTGTATTCCTTGTCCGCCGGACGCGGCGCCGCATATTCCGATTTCCTGTAGCCGGCCCGCACCGACCCACCCATCATTACCACTCGCTTGAGCTTGCCGAAAGTGGCCGGGTCGCGCGTTATCGCCGCGCCGATGTTGGTCAAGGGACCGAGGGCGATCAAGGTGATCTGGCCCGGATGCTGACGTATCTGCCGCAACAGGAAATCGACCGCCGGCGGCGCCGGTTCCGGCAGGCTGCCGCGCTGGGCCCAGCGTGCCTGGGTGAACGGCGTCATGCTGGTGGTGGCGATGCCGCGCGCAATCGGGATGCCGTCATGTCCGGTTTCGCGCAGCAGGCGTTGCAGCAGCTGCATGCGCAATCCGGTGTCGCCCCAGGCCGAGGTAAACCCCAGGATTTCGAAACCGGGGCTGTTCAACAGCAGCCCTAATGCAAACGCGTCGTCGATATCGTCGCCGATGTCGGTGTCGACGATCACCTGCCCGGCTTGCGCCGCATACGCCGGCTGCGGTGCGCACATCAGGCACAGCGACGGCGCCAGCAATAGCGCCGGCAACAGAGCCGAGCGCGCGCTTCTCAGTGCGTTTTTCAGTTCTCTCCTGGCCCGGGCAAGCATCGTCGAGATCTCCTGCGGTTACTTGGCTGCCGCCGGCGTCGGCAGGTTCATCAGCCTGATCATCAACTTTTCGAAAGCCGGCACGTTGACTTCGCGCACCACCGTGGTCGGGCTGGCGATCAGGCCCTGAGGCGCGTAAGCGGCCGGCCAGGACAGGGTGTTGCCATAACCGGCGCCGAAATCGGTGTCGATGCTGACGAACAGCTGGTCGGACTTGCTGATCAGCGCCGGATCGAGCCAGACCGCCGTGGCCAGTTCATCCCACAGGGGAAAACCGGTTTCGGTGACTTTCTTCACCATCTGCGCCAGCGGCGTGCTGGACTTGGTCATGTCGTTCAGCAGCTTGGCGCTGAGTTCGGTGGCGGTCGACGGATCGGCCGGCACCATGACGATCCGTTTCCACGGTGCGCGCAAGACGATCTTGGCCGCTTCAGGGTCCCAGCGGAAATTGAATTCCAGGCGCGGCGTATTGATGTATTCGCGCGCAAACTGCTCCGCCGACTTGGACGGCAGCACCTGGTGCGGATTCAGGCTGCCGCCCATGTAGACGATTTCCTTGGCGGTCTCGGCAAAACTCGGATCCAGGCTGATCGCCAGCGCCACGTTCGTCATCGGGCCGGTGGCCAGGATGGTGACCTGGCCCGGGAACTCATGCACTTTGCGGATCATGAAGTTGGCGGCGATTTCATTCGCGGCCTTGGTATGCGGCATGCCTTCCGCCAGCTGCGGCACCACGTCGTGGGCGTGGTAGTTGGGCTGGCTCTGGATGGTGCCGTCCGGCCATTTCTCATCCATCCACGCACCTTTGTAGACCAGCTTGCCGTACAGCGCTTCCCAGCGCCGCGTTGCTTCCTGCGTATTCAGCAAGGGAAAGGCCGAACCGGGCACCACCGGTATGTCGCTGCGTCCGATCACTTCCAGCGTGCGCAGTGCGTGTGCGATATTTTCGTCGCGCCAGGTCGAGCCGCTGACAATCGTGATGCCCAGCACCTCCACATCGGGCGACTGGATCGCCATCAGCTGCGCCGCACGCGGACCGCCGACATCGTCGTCGATGATCACTTTGCGCTTGCCGGCGGCCTGCGCCTGCGCCGGCAAGGTGGCGGCGACCGCCAGCCCCAGCATGAATACCGTCGATAACAGCCGGCGACGCATTGAATTCGGTTTCATCAATTAGCTACTTTCAAATGGAAAATATAAAAACATGCCGGACGCTGTCGCCGCAGGTTATCGCAAAAATGGCTGCAGCGCCGACAGGAAGGCATCCGGCGTTTCAATCATCGGCGCATGGCCGCTGCCCGCGATGATCTTCAGTTCGGCGCCGCCGATCTTGGAGGCGAAATAGCGGCCGTCTTGCAACGGCAGCAAGTTGTCGTGTTCGCCCCAGATCACCAGGGTCGGGATCTTGATCGCGCCCAGCTTGTCGTCCACGGTTTCGTCCAGCAGGGCCGGATTGCGCACCGCACGTATGGCCCAGGCGTCGCCCTTGGCCAGGCTCCAGGCCAGGCCGTCGCGCAGCGCCTGGTCGGTCTGATAGGAGGGCGAATGAAACACGCTGGCCAGCAGCTGCTTTTCGCCGGCCAGCGAAGCGCCGACGGTGGCCGGTTTGCCGGGCGGGGGCGGCGCGAACAGGCGTTTCATGGTCGCGTGCAGGCCGGCCGAATCGGACAGCACCAGCCGCGCCGGTTTGGGCAGGCCCAGGCTGGGGCCGGCGGCGATGCCGCGCAGAGCTTGTATCGTATATTGGGCCGAAATCCAGCCGCCCAGCGATTCGCCTACGAGGGTGAAATCGGATACCTGGTTCTGGCGCAGGAATTCGCCGAGGAAATCGACCCAGGTCTGGATGCCGTAATCGATCTGCGGTTTATCGGAATTGCCGAAACCCAGCTGGTCCAGCGCCAGCACCCGGTGGTTTTGCGCCAGCGGCAGCATGACCTGCCCCCAGTCGCCCTTGGCGCTGCTGCCCAGGCCGTGCACCAGCACCAGCACCGGACCGCTGCCGATATCGTAATAGCGGATGGCGGCGCCAAACAGGAGCGCGGTTTTCTGTTCCGGCAAAGCGGCTGGCGGCGCGGCACTGGCCGCGGCCGGCGCCAGCAGGGCGGTGCCGATCGCCAGCGCCGAACATGCGGCTGCCGCGAGCCGCCGCCAGGGTTGGCCGGAACCGTGAGCGTTATGCATGTGTCTCTCCCGATGGAATCTTGCGCATGCATACAGGGGCGGCAGCTGCGCCGCCCCTGGAATAACCGGCGCGATTGAAGCTGCCCGGCAGCTTAGAAATTCGACCGGAACTGCACGCCGAACATGCGCGGATCGTTGATGAACGCGGTCCGGTTGTCGAAGTCGATGCCGCCGACCGCCACGATCTTGTTGGTGATGTTGCGGGCGAATGCAGCAACTTCATACTTGTCGCCATCCCACTTGTAACCTATGCGCAAGCCGCCTTCGAGCAACGGCTTGCCGGTGAACTCGGTCGAGTTGTACAGGAAGAAGTTGATCTTGCTGCGGTAGGCCCAGTCGGTATAGAAGAACAGTTCGTCGTTGTTGCCCATCGGGATGCCGTAGCGCGCCGTGACGTTGGCGATCCACTTCGGCGCTTGCGGCAAAGGATTGCCGTCGATCGAGTACAGGCCCGGACGCACCTGGGTATTGAGCATGGTGCAGGAAGCGCAGCCGGCCACCAGCAGGTTCGGATCGCGAATCTGGGTGTAGTTGTAGCTGCCGCCTACGGTAACGCGCAGGCGCTCGCTCAGGTTGGCTTCCAGATCGAGCTCGGCGCCGCGGCCCACGGTCTTCGCTGCATTGATCAGCATGATCGAGTTGGAGTTGCCGCCGACCGCGGTCAGCTGCTGGTTCTTGACGTCGAAACTGTAGACGCTGAAGTTGGCGCGGGCGCGGCGGTTGAACAGGTCGGCCTTGATCCCGGCTTCATAGGAAGTGATGGTCTCGGCGTTGGCCACAGTGATCGGCACCGAAGAGGACGGCGCCGCGATACTCGGCGCGCGGAAGCCGGTGGCTACTCGCGCATAAGTACTGATGTCCTTGGTCAAGGCGTAGTTGGCGCTGAGGTCCCAGCTCACGTTCGACTTGTTTTCGCTGATCGCGCCCGGGCCGGTAAAGGTGACGTTGTTGGCGACCTCGTTGGAGAAGTCCTTCTTGTCCTCTGTGTAGCGCAAGCCGCCGCGCAGTTTCAGCCTGTCGTTGACGTCATAGGTCAGCGAGCCGAACACCGCGTACGCCGTGTTTTTCTGGCGATTCTGCAGGTAGCTGGTCTGCAGCTGGGTGGTGCTGTTGAAGTTGGAGCTGTTGCCCGCTACGTCTTCATAGAAGTAGTACAAGCCGGTCTGCCAGTTGAGCGGCCCTTCGTTTTTCGACTCGACCCGGAACTCTTGCGAAAACTGCTTGTGGTCAGCGACGCCGCCGCCGGTCTGCACCTGGAACGGAATGAAGCCGGGGCCGGTCGGCGTGCCGCCGTCGATGTCGCCGCGGCTGAAGTAGCTGGAGATGGTTTCATAACCGGTGATCGAATACAGCTTGACCTGGTCCAGGTTCCACGACAGGCGGGCGCTGCCGCCGGCGGTGTGCAGCGATTGCGTGTTGATCGCGTTGGTGGTGATCTGGGACGGATCGAAGCCAGCGACAAAACCGTCGCTGCCTTTCTCCAGGATATTGGCGCGGAACAGGCGGGCGCTGCCGGTAGTGGCGCGCGCGTGGATATTGAACAGGGCGTTGAAAGTGCCGTCGGGCTTGTACAGGAACTGCAGGCGGCCGGCCTGTTCGTCGTAGCCTTCCAGGAAAGGCGTGCCGCCGCCGTTGTTGGTGACCCAGTTGTCGCGGTGCTGCAGCAGGGTCGAGAAACGCATCGCCCACTGGTCGCTCAGGGGCACGTTGACCGCCGCTTCGACATTGGCGGTGTTGTGGGTGCCGTCGGATACGCTGTAATAGCCGGAGACCTTGTCCAGATTCGGTTTGGCCGAATCGAACTTGACCACGCCGGCCGGCGTATTGCGGCCGAACAGCGTACCTTGCGGACCGCGCAGTACTTCGACCCCGGCCAGGTCGAACATCGGGAAACCTTTGAGGGCAGCGTTTTCCTGCACCACGTCATCGAATATCAGGGATACCGGCTGCGAGGCGAAGGTGGAAAAGTCGGTATTGCCGTAGCCGCGGATGTAGAAGCGCGGGAAGGTGCGGCCGTTCGACGATTCGATGTTCAGGCTCGGCACCTTGCCTGCCAGCACGCGGATATCCTGGCCGCCGGAGTTGAGGACATCCAGGGTTTCGCCCTTGAGCAAGGTCACCGAAATCGGCACGTCCTTGATCTTTTCCACGCGCCGCTGGGCGGTCACCGTCATGGTTTCCAGCTGCAGCGAAGAGCCGCTCTGCGGCGCTTCCGCCGTCGCCGCCGGCGCCGTGCTGCCCGTGGTCTGCGCCAGCGCGGCGCCGAACGGCAAGGCGACTCCCAACGTCAGCACCATCTTCTGCGCGCAATACATGCGGGCGTGTGCCCTCGCTCTTTTTCCCATTTTTCCCATCCCTCTGTTATCGATATTGATAAACCGGACTTGCACGAATTCTTGTTTTGCCTGTTTTGTCTGCATAGAGCGCAAGGTTCGGATCAGCGCAGGTTCACGCGGCGGTTGACCAGAACGGATTCATGTAACGCAAAGACCGTGCCAGAATTTTTCCGGGCAGGAAGAAATGAAAAAAACGGTATTACGATTTGTATCGGAAATATATTGTATACATATGAAAAACAGCTTTGGACGGCAGATCGTGCTGTCCGGATTGCAAATCGTTGTTCCGCCGGAGAGCTGGATTTTGGTGAGGAATCACGCTATTTATTGGTGAGGCCCGCGCCAAATTAGGGATGGCTGCTTTTTGCGAGAACCGGATTAGTGCGCGGCCATGTCTCGAAATAACGACATTTTTTTAATAATTTGTATACACTTTAAACGGGCCGGAGCAATGTCCGGCAAAGGAAGGAAGCGCGCCGCTTCGCTACGCAATATCGAGGATTTCGGCGAGGTCGACTTCGTGCTGGTCGTCGCTCAGGCGCAAGGCGCGCTCGATGTCGAGCAGGTGCTGGTCCATCATCCTGACTGCCTGTACGGCGTCGCCGGCGGCGATGGCGTCGATCAGATGTTCGTGTTCGTCGTTCGGGCAGGCGGTCTTGCCGGGCGCCTGGTAGAGCGCGATGATCAATGAGCAGCGCGACACCAGTTCGCGCAGGAAGCGGGTCAGCACCGGGTTGCCGGCGCTGTCGGACAGCAGGATATGGAACTCGCCGCCCAGGCGTATCCATGTGGCGTGGTCGCCGGAGTGGAAAGACGCATGTTCTTCCCTGACGATCTGGCGCAGGCGGGTAATCTGGGCGCGGGTGGCGTTGGCTGCCGCCAGCGGCACGATCGCCGCTTCGATGGCGCGCCGGGCGGCGAAGATTTCGCGGGTTTCCTGCGGCGTCGGCTGGGCGATGATGGCGCCGCGGTTGGGGCGCAGTTCGAGGATGTGATCGTGCGCCAGGCGCTGGATCGCTTTGCGCACGATGGTGCGGCTGACGGCGAACAGTTCACACAGGCTGGCTTCGGTCAGCTTGGTGCCCGGCGGCAGGCGCTGGCTCATCACCGCCTTCAGCACGGAGTCGTAGATCTTTTGGTCGACGATGCCGCTGCCCCGCTTGGCGGCGGGCTTGGCCGGCGTAGGCGCCGTGTCACCAGAATTTTTTCTCATGGGTCCCATTTCTGTTTCGGATAACAAGCCTGTAATCATGCTACCGCAAATTCCTGCTGCCGATCTTGGGAACAGGCCCTGCGCAAGCCAGTAGCACAAACCACGCCAGATGCGCCGGGCGCCATGTACCCGTGTCTGGCATGCAGTTTGCTTTTGTAAGGACTTTATGCCGACAATACATTGTGGTTCAAGTCGGCGATCAGCACAGGAATTGATGTAGCATGTTGCTTGTTTTGGCATGCGCTGAATGGCGCGGCAAGGCAGGCGGCAGCGCTGGAATCATTTTGCAACAGTCTTTTATCGGCACAGGCAAAAGAAGTGACTTCAACCATACCGCGTCTGGAAATCGCCCATATCCGCAAAGCCTATCCGGGCGTGCTGGCCAATGACGATATCAACCTGCGCGTGGCTCCCGGCGAAATCCACGCGGTGCTCGGCGAGAACGGCGCCGGCAAGTCGACTCTGATGAAGATCATCTTCGGCACCGTGAAACCGGATGCCGGCGAGATTTTCTGGAACGGCGAGCAGGTCCACATCGCCAATCCGCATATTGCGCGCAAGCTCGGCATAGCCATGGTGTTCCAGCATTTTTCCCTGTTCGATACCCTGACCGTGGCGGAAAACATCGCCCTCGGCCTGGCTTCCGACATCAGCATGCCGCAGCTGGTGACGCAGATCCGCCAGACCGGAGAAAAGTACGGACTGGAGCTGGAACCGCATCGCCACGTGCACACGCTGTCGGTCGGCGAACGCCAGCGGGTCGAGATCGTGCGCGCCTTGCTGACCAATCCGCAGCTGCTGATCCTGGACGAACCGACCTCGGTGCTGACGCCGCAGGCGGTGGACAAGCTGTTCGTCACCCTGCGCAAGCTGGCTGCCGAAGGCTGCAGCATCCTGTATATCAGCCACAAGCTCGATGAAATCCGCGCCCTGTGCCACAGCGCGACAGTCATGCGCAACGGCCGGGTCACCGGCAACTGCGATCCGCGCAACGAAACCAGCGCCGGCCTGTCGCGTCTGATGATCGGCGATGAGCTGGTGCGCCTGCAGCGCGAACGCAATCCCGATTCCCAGCGCAGCGAACGCAAGCTGCACCTCAACCGGCTGAGCTTGCCGAAGGCGCACCTGTTCGCTACCGAATTGCACGATATCGAATGCGAAGTGCGGGCCGGCGAGATTGTCGGCATCGCCGGCGTTTCCGGCAACGGCCAGCAAGAGCTGCTGGCGGCGCTGTCGGGCGAGGACCAGCGCGCCGCGCCCAACATGGTGATGCTGGCCGGGCGGCAAGCCGGACAGCTGGCGCCCAACCCGCGCCGCGCGCTCGGGCTCGGACTGGTGCCGGAGGAAAGGCTGGGGCGCGGCGCGGTGCCGGGCATGACGCTGGCCGCCAACATGCTGCTGTCGCACCAGAAATCGCCTTACGTCAAACGCGGCATGATCGATTTCGACTACACGCGCAAGATCGCCGCCCACATCATCGACCGCTTCAAGGTCAAGGCCAGCGGCCCAGATGCGCTGGCGAAGAGCCTGTCCGGCGGCAACCTGCAGAAATTCATCGTCGGCCGCGAACTGGAGCGCAAGCCTGCCGTGTTCGTCGTGGCGCAGCCGACCTGGGGCGTCGATGTCGGCGCCGCCGCCCAGATCCACGCCGAAATCCTGGCATTGAAAAAAGAAGGCTGTGCAGTGCTGATCATTTCCGAAGAACTCGATGAACTGTTTGCCTTGTGCGACCGCTTGCATGTCATTGCCAAAGGCAGGCTGTCGCCTTCGATTCCGATCGAACAGGCTACCCGCGAGCAGGTCGGCCTGTGGATGAGCGGCCTATGGCAAGATGCGCCGGAGACTGCGCATGGGTAATCTATGGCCATGGAAACTGGAACTGCGCGGCACGCCGTCGCGCACCATGACCTATCTGTCGCCGGTGCTGGCGGTGGTATTGACGATGCTGCTGGGCGCGCTGTTGTTCATCGCGCTGGGCAAGGACCCGCTGGCCGGCCTTAAGGTATTCCTGATCGATCCGTTCAACGGCAAGCGCGCCATCAGCGAACTGCTGCTGAAATCCATCCCGCTGATACTTTGTGCGCTGGGCCTGGCGGTGTGTTTCCGCGCCAATGTCTGGAATATCGGCGCCGAAGGACAATTCACGGTCGGCGCCATGTGTGCCGGCGCCGCGCTGGTGCTGATCGATGTGCCGGGGCATGCCATTCCGGGCGGCCTCGGCCTGTTCCTGATGATTGTCGCCGGCATCCTCGGCGGCGCCTTCTGGGCCGGCATTACGGCGCTGCTGCGCGACCGTTTCAACGCCAACGAAATCCTGGTGTCGCTGATGCTGACCTATGTCGCGCAGCTGCTGCTGATGTATGCGGTGAACGGGCCGTTGAAAGATCCGAACGGCATGAATTTTCCGCAATCGAAAGTGTTCTCCGGCGAATTCATGTTGCCGGCGCTGCTCAGCGGCACGCGTTTGCATATCGGTTTTGCCGTGACGCTGGTGCTGGCCGCCGTGATGACGGTGTTCATGACGCGCAGCCTGCGCGGCTTTTCCCTGTTCGTCGGCGGCGCCGCGCCGCATGCCGCGCGGTATGCCGGTTTTTCCAGCCGCAGCGCCTTGTGGACTTCGCTGCTGGTTTCCGGCAGCTTCGCCGGCCTGGCGGGAGCGTTTGAAATCGCCGGCCCGATCGGCCAGCTGCTGCCGTCGGTGTCGCCCGGCTACGGCTTCGCTGCCATCATCGTCGCCTTCATCGGCCGCCTGCATCCGGTTGGCGCAGTGCTGGGCGGGCTGGTGATGTCGCTGCTGTACCTGGGCGGCGAGCTGGCGCAATCGCGGCTCGGCCTGCCGTCGGCGATCACCGGCGTGTTCCAGGGCATGCTGCTGTTTTTACTGCTGGCCAGCGATACCTTGATCGACTATCGCCTGCGCCGCAAAGCCAAGGTCTGACGCATATGGAACAATTCGCTTCTCTCATCGCCGCTTCGATCAACGCCGGGACACCCTTGCTGCTGGCGGCGCTCGGCCTGCTGATCAACGAGCGCGCCGGCGTGCTCAACCTTGGCGCGGAAGGCATGATGCTGGTCGCCGCCATCGCCGGTTTTGCGGTCGGCTACACCACCCATAGCCCGCTGCTAGGCTTCCTGGCCGGCGCGCTCAGCGGCGTGCTGATGGCGGCGCTGTTTTCCTGGCTGGCGCTGGTGCTGGCGACCAACCAGGTCGCTACAGGGCTGGCCTTGTCGATTTTCGGCGCCGGGCTGTCGGCTTTCATCGGCCAGCGGTTTGTCGGCCTCGCCTTGCCTTCGCAAACGCTGGCCATTCCAGTGCTCAAGGATATTCCCTTCATCGGCCAGGCGCTGTTCCAGCAGCATTGGATGAGTTACCTGGCTCTGCTGCTGTGCGCCGCCATCGGCTGGTTCATCTACCGCACGCGCGCCGGCCTGGTGCTGCGCGCCGTCGGCGAATCGCCGGAATCGGCCCATGCGCTCGGTTATCCGGTGCGCTGGATACGTTTCGCCGCGCTGCTGTTCGGCGGCGCCTGCTGCGGCCTGGCCGGGGCTTACCTGTCGCTGGTCTATACGCCGATGTGGGTGGAAGGGCTGGTCTCGGGACGCGGCTGGATCGCGCTGGCGCTGACCGCATTCGCCACCTGGCGGCCGGCCCGTGTGCTGCTGGGCGCTTTGCTGTTCGGCGGCGTCACCATCCTGCAGTTTTACCTGCAAGGCATGGGTGTCACGGTGCCTTCGCAAATCCTGTCGATGCTGCCGTATGTCGCCACCATCGTGGTGCTGGCGCTGATTTCGCGCAATCCGGACTGGATCCGGCTGAACATGCCGGCGTCGCTGGGAAAACCTTTTAAACCTGATGCAAGCTGACCAACCACCAAGGGAGATACACATGAAGATTTCACGCAGGGCATCGCTCGCAATGCTCACAGCACTGGCCGCGGCTACGCTGATCGGCTGCGGCAAGAAGGGCGAAACACCGGCGCCGGCCGCCAGCGCCACGGCGCCAGCCGCCGCACCGGCCAAGGCCGAACCGCTGAAAGTGGCGTTCGTCTATATCGGACCGGTGGGCGACGCCGGCTGGACCTTCGCCCACGACAAGGGCCGCAAGGCGGTCGAGGAAAAATACGGCGACAAGGTGAAAACCACGTTCGTCGAGAACGTGCCGGAATCGGCAGCCGACGCCGAGCGCGTGATCCGCCAGCTGGCGGTCGACGGCAACAAGCTGATCTTCGGCACCACCTTCGGTTACATGGAAGCGATGCTGAAGGTCGCCAAGGAATTCCCGGACGTCAAATTCGAACACGCGACCGGCTTCAAGACTGCCGACAACCTGGCGCAATACGATGTCCGCACATATGAAGGCGCTTACCTGGCCGGCGTGGTGGCAGGCAAGATGAGCAAGTCGGGCAAGCTCGGCGTGGTGGCATCGGTGCCGATCCCTGAAGTGATCCGCAATATCGATTCCTTCACCTTAGGTGCGCGCTCGGTCAATCCGAAAGCCACCACGCGCGTGGTATGGGTCAACAAATGGTTCGATCCGGGCAAGGAGCGCGAAGCGGCTACTACGCTGATCGGCCAGGGCGTCGACGTGCTGATGCAAAACACCGACTCCGCCGCCGTGGTCCAGACCGCGCAGGAAAAGGGCGTGTACGCCTTCGGCTGGGATAGCGACATGACCAGCTTCGGCCCGAAAGCCCACCAGGCGGCATCGATGATCAACTGGAGCGTGTATTACAACAAGCGCGTCGGCGAAGTGCTGGACGGCACCTGGAAAACCGGCAGCAGCTGGCTCGGCCTGAAAGAAGACGGTATCGACCTCGGCGCCTTCAACCCGGACCTGCCGGCTGATATCAAGGCCCTGGTCGCGGAGCGCAAGAAAGCCATCATCGACGGCAGCGCGCCGATCTGGAAAGGCCCTGTGGTCGACAACACCGGCAAGGAAGTGGTCGCCAAGGACGCCGTGGCGGATGACGCTTTCCTGCACGGCATCAAGTTCTACGTGCAAGGCGTGGAAGGTAAAGTGCCGGGCTGATCGCGTTAATTTCGGGCCGGCTTGGTCGCCAGGTCGGTCCGGATGCATGGCCCGTAAACTTCGAGCTTAGGAGAAGGGCGAGATGAAAACAGCCGCCAAGCAGGATTTTCCGGTGTCGGAAATCCGCCGTTACCTGGAACCCGGCCCCATTGTGCTGGTGACGTCGAAGTGGCGCCGGCAGGTCAATATCATGACTATGGGCTGGCACACGGTGATGGAATTTTCACCGTCGCTGGTGGGCTGCGTCATCGCCGGCGGCAACCATAGTTTCGAGCTGATCAGGAACAGCCGCGAATGCGTGATCAATATCCCCGCTGCGAAGATGATAGATACAGTGGTCGGAATAGGGAACTGCTCAGGCGCCGAAGTCGACAAGTTCGCCAGGTTCAAGTTGACCGAAGTCAAAGCCGACAAGGTGAAAGCGCCGCTGATCCAGGAATGTTTCGCCAGCCTGGAATGCAGACTGGCGGATGACAGTCTGGTGGAGAAATATAATTTCTTTATCTTCGAAGTGGTGAAGGCGCATGTCTCCACCAGTCCGAAATATCCGCAGACCTTGCATTACACAGGCAACGGCGTATTTACCGTATCAGGGAAGAACATCAGCCGGCGAGCGCTGTTCCGGCCGGAGCATCTATGAACGCAGGTTACCTTGCAATTTGGTGAAAATTGTATAAATACTACGCCCTCCTGGGGGGCAAGCTGAGTATGTATTTCCTCCGCGCCCCATCAGGTAGGCTATCAAAACGAGTTTCTGCTCCGTGCAATTTTTGTTGACCTTAATTCCGAAGCCCGATATATCACGGGACGGTACCAGGAGCCTCAACCGCGCCGGGCTGCTTCAATCGCAGCGACGTCGATCTTTTTCATCGTCATCATGGCATTGAACGCACGCTTGGCGGCGGCACGGTCAGGATCGGAGATCGCAGCCATCAGGACGCGTGGCGTGATCTGCCACGACAGTCCCCATTTGTCCTTGCACCAGCCGCACGCGTTTTCTTCGCCGCCGTTGCCGACAATCGCGTTCCACAAGCGGTCCGTTTCGGCCTGGTCGTCGGTCGCGACCTGGAACGAGAAAGCCTCGTTGTGCTTGATCGATGGCCCGCCGTTCATGCCGATGCAAGGAATGCCCATCACTGTGAACTCGACCATCAGGATATCGCCCTCCTTACCCGCAGGATAGTCGCCAGGCGTGCGATAGACTGTTCCCACCGTGCTGTCCGGGAAAGTCTCGGAGTAGAACTTCGCTGCGTCCAGCGCGGCGCTGTCGAACCAGAGAAAAATAGTGTTTTTGCTGACCATGTCGGGTCTCCTTAATTGGGACGGATAAAAGAGGGGCCACTCGCCCGTCAACAGGCTGAGTTGCCCGGCCATAGACTTCTTCGATTTCACTTCTTGAAAATAGTGCCGAAAAAATTCCTGGCCCCATTACTTGATTATTGAACAACGGCAGTGGTATTTTGCTATGGTTGACGAATAGCGGTACGGATGATGGCTTGCTATTATTCCATGTCCGCAATCGGCCCAGACTGTGTAAAAACGAATCCAAGCCGGATGCGGCTTCAAATATAACGCAACTTTCTTGTTTTTCGAGTAAACGAAATAAGCGTTGCCGTGTCATAGCGATATCTCGTCATATATCGGGTGATCAATATGGGACGTTTCATCGAAGGCAGAGCTCGGACGCAAGGTATATTGCTTCCTGAGCAGCTGGACGACTACGTTACGGAGAGCAACCCGGTACGGGTAGTTGACGTCTTCGTTGACGAACTGGATTTGGATCAAATGGGATTTGATGGTGTCAATCCAGCGGAAACCGGACGGCCTGCATATCACCCCTCTGTATTTCTTAAAATCTACATTTACGGTTACCTCAATCGCATTCAATCGAGCCGACGTCTTGAGCGGGAAGCGCAACGCAATGTGGAGCTGATGTGGCTGACCGGCCACCTGAAACCTGATTTCAAGACGATCGCCAGCTTTCGTAAAAATAACGGCAAAGCGATTTCAAGCGTGTGCAGGCAGTTCGTCGTGATATGCCAGCGGCTTGGATTGTTCTCCGAAGCGCTTGTCGCCGTTGATGGCAGCAAATTCAAGGCAGTCAATAACCGTGATCGAAACTTCACCAGTGCCAAGCTTCAACGAAAGATGGAGGAGATCGAGTCGAGCATTGCGCGTTATCTCACTGTGCTTGATGCATCGGACCGGCAGGAGCCTGAGCGAAAGCAGGCCACCACGGTGCGATTACAAGAGAAGATCGCTGCTCTCAAGGTTCAGATGCAAGGGCTCAAGGAAGTGGAGATCAAACTTGAACAGGCGCCCGATAAGCAAATTTCCCTGACCGATCCGGATGCCCGTTCGATGAAGACGCGCGGAACAGGCGTCGTCGGCTACAACGTCCAGACGGCGGTCGATGCGAAACATCATCTGATTGTCGCGCATGACGTGACTAACGTTGGTATCGACCGAGACCAACTTTCTTCAATGAGCGAGCTGGCCCGTACAGCAATGGCGACGGAGTCTTTGACGGTAATTGCAGACAGAGGCTATTTCAAGGGCGAAGAAATCCTGGCATGTCATGAAGCTAGCATTGATGTGATCGTCCCAAAGACCGTGACATCAAATGCCACTGCCGAGGGACGGTTTGGCAAAGCCGACTTTATTTACGATGTCCAGACGAACGAATATCGCTGCCCTGCAGGACAGCGTCTGATCTGGCGATTTACAAACAAAGAAAAAGGGCTGAACCTGCATCGGTATTGGAGTTCGCACTGCCAACAATGCCCACTCAAGCAACAATGCACGGCAAGTCCGCAGCGTCGCGTAACGCGATGGGAACACGAAGCAGTTCTCGACGCGATGCAAGCCCGCCTGGATCAAACACCTGATGCAATGCGAATCCGTCGTCAAACCGTCGAGCATCCGTTCGGGACGATTAAGGCCTGGATGGGATCAACCCACTTCCTGACCAAAACAATAAATCGCGTCAGCACCGAAATGAGTTTGCATGTACTGGCTTACAACATAAAACGGCTGATCAATATCCTGGGCGTTGGCAGATTGATCCAGGTGATGAGCGCATAAGCGCTTTTAACGTTTGCAGCGACGCCATAGCGACAGTTCGGCCGCTTTTTACAAATAGTCTAAAATCCAAGGGGTCACAACGCCGCAGCTCTACGGGGTTTATCTAACCCGAAAATGAAGATCCCATGGCATGATTATGCTGCTTCTTCGTTTTTACACAGTCTGGGCCAATAGCGGACTGCCGCGAAGCCCAATACTAGAGAGAACCTACAGAGTGCATACCGATTCTATTTTTTATCTCGAAAGCCCTGGAGATAGGCCCGCGTATTACAAAATCGCTGACCATCTCTGGGGAGCATCGGCAAACGTAGACTCAGATGGCAACAGTAGCCATCCGGAAGATACACAGTGGACCGAGCTCTCACTTTTTCTTCGCGATGGGAAGGAACGAGACCAAGTTCATATTGACCCAGTTTCGCTCGTCCCGCTTATTTTAGAAATACGCTCCCCGGATAGGGAAGTTGCGAGACATGTCGTAACCTACCTCCATGAGGTAGCTGGTGGAATGATTTCACAAGACCCACAAAAGTCTGGTTGACCGAGTGTGGCCGGCATCTGTCAGCCAATACCGGTCCTTCGCGCGTAGCGTCAATTTGATACTATTCCGACAATTTTTGTGATCAAGATACTCCATTCAAATTTATCCAATGGCAGTGTGAAATGACAAGGATTTTATGTTGGCTCGTGCGACGATGCTGGGGTTGGCAATGGCTGTGTCCGGACATGTTTCGGCCTCAGAAGCGCTGATTTATGCTGCCGTTTACGAATGCAACTCAAAGTCTATAAATCTAGAAATGGTTCAAATATGCTCGACGCAGTTTCCCAAATTAGCGACCCGCGCAGCTGACGCTTACCGAATGTGGCTCACACGAAATTCTACCAAGGCCGCCGCGACTGAAAACGCTTGTGAACAAGAGTTGCGAGCCAAGGCAACGAGTGACTCGAAACTGGAAGTCGATGCAGTCCGCAAACAAATGAACGACCTGAAGAAGGAAATCAGAAGCAATTTCCAGGTGCGGGTACAGGTCGAAGGTGCAAGCGCATGCGATGAATCGCTGCGTCAACTAGAAACAGGTAGCGGTGCAATGGACCTCAAATAAACAGGTGATGGCATGCCTATTCCAAATTCAAGGAATTAATCATCGAGTGTATGACCAGCAGAAACCGGCCAACTGCCGCCATTTGGAGATGCTTCGAATCTGATGTTGTCAGAGAAACTTATTCGTGGCACGATAAGTTGAGTATCGACTAGGATCGCGTCAACCGCGCCAAACCCGCGCAAATTGCTGCTTGACGGGCTATGAGAACACGAAGGCAAATGGAGTATGAAAATTCAAGTCCGACTTTTGCTTTACGTCACGATGGCTATAGCAATTTGGTTCACCCTCAGTCGGGTCGGTCCAACCAACAAGTACTTACAGTTATCTCAAGCGGGCGTGCATTCCGTTGCGGTTGTCGTTAGACCTGATTGCACAAACCACGCAACAATAATTTATCGCTTTGAGGTAGCAGGCAATCAGTTTGAATCTCATGATGGCGCAAGCAATGCGGGGAAGAACTGCGCAAATGTTAAACCCGGTGATGTGCTTAGCATTCTTTACCTGCCAACTAATCCGACCGTCAACACCATTGGTGACCCCGGCGCCGAATTGCAAAACGAAAGAATTTCCGTCGCACTTGTTGCACTTTTCTTCCCGGCTTTTATCCTTTGGGCATATTTACGACGTCGGAAGTCATGGAAAGGCACATAACGTATCCGGCGAACGCCAAGATCGGTTTGGGTTGAATCGAGCCCGTACAACCGGCTCAAAACGGCAGCGGATTCAACTGGTCGATAGTGACTGCCAAACTAATGACGCTTCAAAACGCTGAGGCGCGAGTTCTTAGGTAAATGTGGGATTAGACATTATGCATACAGGCTCTCAAGCTGGCTATTGGGTTGTGGAGTGGACGGAGGATTGGGATTCGTCCCTTAATGAACTTATTGGTCGCCTCCCAGAAATAGTTGTGGGGCGGTATGTGGCCATCGCATCATGTGGTAGCGGACCATATAGACCGACAGACGTCGAGATAGCAGCTGGATGGCACAACCGACACGGAATGGCGGTTAGCCCGCGGATTTCAGAGGTTTCTCAATTGCCGATGCCTGGCTTTGACGAATGGTATGTGTACGATAATTCAGGAGCCCCCAATTACTGTCGCGCATTTGTAAATCACTTTGGATTTGCACCACTCGGCGCAAGCAACGACTTAGCAAATGCGTTCTGGTCACAAGTAGAAGTCTGTCAACCACTGCATGTGCTTGGTGCCGGAACACCCACAATGTTTTTTGTAACGCGCGACGAAGCGCTGTTTAGGAAAGTAACGAATGCTTAACTTGGGCTTCGCGCCGGTTGTGGAGGATGTTTGAGCTAGTTGCACGGTTACGAATCTGCCAGAAGCCGTCATTCAGCGGACGAATGAAACATTCGTGTGCGACACAGTTCTTCATGTAGAACAATGTGAAAAATTCCAATCAGAAGACATACGCGACTTTTCCCACTAAATTCGTCTCTGGGACAAATCCCCAATAACGACTGTCTTCTGAATTATCGCGGTTATCACCAAGTACAAAATATTGATGCTCAGGAACCTTACCTTCGAAGTCGGGGCTAGCAATGTTATTGAGAAGTTTTGTCCGCCAAGACGCACTTCCAAATCTTTCATCCACAATTACTTGCTGTGCCTCACTGACTTTTTTCTCGGTTTGGACTGTCACGCCGTTGATAACGAGTTGTTTGGATTTATATGAAATGACATCGCCCGGAAGCCCTATGATGCGCTTAACATAATCCAGAGATGGATCGGGCGGGTAACGAAAAACAAACACGTCGCCTCGGTTTACCGGCAGCGTTGGTGCTCCGGTTATCACGGGAATTCCAAAGGTTCCATAGTTACCGTACCCCCATTTTTTTACAACGATGTACGATCCTGCAGTCAGCGATGGCTCCATTGAACTGGAAGGCATTCTAAACGGCTCATAGAGGAAGCCGCGAAAGCAAAAAACAACAAGAACACTTGCGAAACATATGCTGATCAAGCCGTACCACTTGCTGTACCACGGTCTGGATACGAAAGTTCCGCTGCGCTTAGCGAGTTGGTGTGCATGGATAGCGCAAGCAATCATGATTAGCCAGGTAAAGGAAAAATACTTCAGTGCGTATGGACTTCTGGTCACGCTAAGCCAAAACTCAGTGATTCCAGTTATTACGCCAAAGAGGAAATAAAACAGTGCCCACCAAGGTTTGACCACGTAAAACATACCAATTGGTTGTAGCAAGAGCCCTAGTACAAAAGCCAGCCATTTATTCGGTTTCCACTGCATGTTGTTATATCCCGGTTGCATACATTGTTTAGCTTAATCTTCCGCCAGCTACGGTTTGCAGGTTTTATGGCTTTAAAGGTTTCTTGTGGCTGAATTATTATTACTGATAAATTCTAGTTACGATTTTCTTGCCGTCAGTTTCATACTCAAGCGTACTGTCATACGGAGCACCAAGCTGCCGCAACTTATTTTTGATGAATGGAATACCGTTCACGATATTGTCTAGTTCAATATCAATGCCAACCCATTCGACCTTTCGATCTTTTGAGAGTGAGCTCCCACCACCTGTAACCTCACCAAGATTCGCTTGCTTGAGTGCCTCATCAAGAGGATCTTCGTATTTATTTTCCCGCTCAATGGGCAGGATTGACTCGGTTACTCTAGCAAAGACAAAGGTGGACTTACCTTGTGTAATCCCCGGAACTGAGATGATAATTAACAGCGCGGCGATCAATGCTTGGAGTGGTTTCATGTTAGCCAGGGGGCCGAGGTAAGGGTTAGCTGCACCTAGATGGGTCACCAAAAAAACAAAGCTTTCGTCCCTATTGGAGATGACTGCAAGGGCAATAAATATATTGCCACAAAACAATTGTCTAGGCAATATTATATTTGCCGGATATCAATAACTGTTTTCGGCAAAAATGGGCAGTCGTGAGCGGTCTTCAAACTGCATTTTTCCCGAATAAGGCTTTCGTTTTGGTAGAGCCAAGCTGAGCCAAAGACAGCGATGAGCTGCATGAGGTAAATGATGCGCTCCGTGCAGAAGCCACAGGTTAATGTACATCGCGGCAGCCCGCTGTCGGCCAGGAACCGCCGGTCGGAAATTCTCCTCAAAGCCGACGTTCGCGCCGTCGCTTTTGGCAAGCTGCCGTGTTAAATTGGAATTTTGCAACATGTAGCAGGTAGAAACCCATGGCCTATTTTCTCCTAATCAGTATTTCGCTCGTCGCTACCGGACTTGCCTGGAAACGGATATTTGGAAAGGAAAAATATTGGGTAATCAAATTTGGCTATTTGGTTTTGTCAGCTATACCACTTGCTGGACCACTTTTCTATTTATTGATTGATCCGCCCGAGAGTTCGCCAATTGCTGTTCCGCCCGAAGAATTCTGGACTCCCAAAAATCCGAAGGTTTGGCCGTCCTTTAGTCCACTGATCAATTCACTGCGCAGACTTTTTTTTGGATCAGCAAATAGGGACCTGTAGAAATGATTGGGCACTCTTGGCCATAAGGTCCGATGCGTACTACCGGCCAATAGCTGACTCATAGAATGTAAGGAAGAAATCGACAAGAATGAATATTGGTAATCCAATGACGCATAGTCTCAAAAGCCTCGTCGGTATCGCACTTCAAGGCTGGGACAGCGACAAGAGTTGGCAGGCAATCGCGGAGCTGCAGATGCGCGGATCACCTGAAGCTCTCGCTATTTCCCGTAGGTTTACAAAGTGTCGGAATTGGAGAAAACGAGCTCTAGGCTTGTATGTCGCATCCCAGCTTCGCAGAAGCCAAAAAGGCGGGACGATAGAAAGCGTGGAGTATGCGTTGCGGGAAACGCAAGCGATGTTGTTAGTTGGTTTGCGGGATGACTGTGTTGAAGTTGTACGTGCCGCAATTTCTGGATTTGCTCACAGGCCGCATCAGTCGGCATTGCCGAATCTCATTAGATTTGCAAGCCACCCAGATCAACAGATACGTCTCCAAGTTGCCATTACGTTAGGCAGCTACATCGAGATTGAATCAATTGATGCGCTATTAATGCTTGCGACAGACATCTCTGATGACGTTCGCAATTGGGCGACCTTTGGCATCGGCTCGATGCATCGGGCAGATAATTCCAAGATACGGGACCTATTATGGCGCAATTTACAGGACAGCGATGAAGATGTCAGAGGTGAGGCGGTGGTCGGCCTGGCAATTCGCAAGGATGAGCGAGTCATCTCAGTCCTGCTTGAATTGTTAGACACTCACTGCCGAGTCTTTGAACTGGATGCTGCGGAACGAACGGCGAGTCCGCTGCTTTTGGATCGCCTGAACGCATTAAAGAAGTCTGTTACCGATAAAGATACAATTGATTCATATTGGTATCGACATCTTTTAGATGCGATTGTGGCGTGTAGTCGTACCAAAATGTAGGAACGGCCCAGATTTTTGGGTACGTAACCGGCCCAATTCGGCCAGAAGCGGCCGTTGACGAATACCCCCAAACCTATGCCATTTAAAAGGGAGCAGATCCTAATTATGAAAATCGAAGCCCTACACTGGAGTTTGGTAAACATTGCCGCCCGTCTGTTCGGAATTATGCTCTTGCTTGCAGGATTGGTCTTTGGACTTACGGCATTGGCTCAGCTTTATGGTCTCGACTTGCCCACGCCAGGAGTTAGCACACTAGGAAATTTTCTTCTGTCGGCGTTCTCTCTGGTATTCGCCGTATCGTTCCTTACGGTAAGGCCTTACAGACCAAATGTGGCAAGGCAAGATTCGGATACGCCGGGGGAGCATCAACCAAAGTTGGGATGGTGGACTGGCACACCCGCAAAAAATGTTTGAATGGGGGATATTCGGCACACTAAACATGAGGCCAAATCAGTCCATCAATAGGTTAAGAAATATATGAAACTATATGGCTACACAGACGCAGAATTACCGATAGAAGAAATTATTCCCAAACCTTTAGGGGAAGTAACTCTTTGTGCGACACCAACTGAACTTCGCAAAATGTCGGATTTTTTTATTTTCTGCGCATCCGAAATGGAACGTATGGGTTCTAAATATGACCATATTCATTTATCTGATAAGCATAAAGAATTCGTAGGATCGCCTCATTTTGTTCTCATGAAAAATAACGAGTACTGAAGTATTTGAAGGACGATCGCGGCCAGTAGCAGTCACCTGCGACCTCAGCCAAAAGCGGACATCTGGATGTCATCATTGTATGCTACTGGCCGCAGCTCTTTGCGCCCCAGGTATGGACTCTGACAACCATCTGCCACTGACCGTTTTAATGGAACTACGAATGACCGCCGTCGAATTGAGTCTGTCGCGATCGGCTCAAAACGGCCAATAGCAGTCCTCTAATGCGGCTATGATATTTGACTTGCGACACGATGAACGCCCCCCCATTTTTTACTGCATATTCGTTAGAACTCTATGTCAGATCGTCCTGAACTCACTGAGTACCTAGGTTTTTTTGAAGCTGAGCCCGAGATACTTAACCCCGAGGTGGGGTGGTGTTACGGTGCGAAATTTGTGTCGGTTCGCAACTGTGATCGGATAATCGCCATCATTGCGCCTGATGATGGTGAGATATCATTCAGGTGGTGGCACAACGATACGCTTCGTGCGGATTTTAACTTGAAGGGCGTGGTCGATTGGAACCTAGAGTGCAACGCCCAAAGAGAAGTCCTATTTCTCAAATTTCAGCAACCGGGTATTGGTTTTCTCTCGTTACAATTAAAGCCAGTAATCAGCTTTTCGTGGGTCACAGAATGGGCATAGGCCAAAGGTCTCAAAGGCGCAAATCGGCGTTGCGGACATTCGTGTCCGCCATCAACTAGGCGCTCTATATGTCTCCTGTCATGAACAACACGAAGTGGGAGGAATTGAGGCTCGGTATGATCGGGCTCGGCACGCCATCACCTCGGTTTCGCGTGCGTAATTTGCATAGCGGATACGTCAGTGCGTGGGATGGGGAGTGGTTCCACCACTTCTATGGACACCACGAAGAGGATGAGTGGGTTGAGATTTCCGTGACGTCCGCGGCCCAGCATGAGGCTGTTCTGCGGGTGCTCCGCTCAGTGCATGTGCCTGGCGTCACGACAGAGACAGGATTCAAAATCTTCGGCTACGTACCTCGTGGCACGCATGTTGAATATCTATAGCCCACGACGGAACTCGTCCATGATCGACCGATGAAATTGACCGCTATTTAACAACAACGATCACCTGTGATTTGTTGCGCATTTACCTTCATCTATGTGACATCATCTCAATTGGACACCGTTTAGAAAAAATATGGACTGGGAACCAATTTCCGAAGCATCACTATGGGACAAAATCAACGCCGCCGAAATTCGCATGAATCCACAGCAAGCGAGATTGTGGGAGGCGATACGTGTCTCGCCGCATAAGTGGGAAGAAAAATCCTACGGAGAACTTGGAAACGGGTTCTGGATAGTCGCCATTATCGGCACGACAGTGATTTGGTACAACGACATTGAAGATGGATTCAATCGTTCTCGTTACACCAGTTTTGGCACGATGGATGAATATTGGTGCAACCAAGATGAACTTGAGATGGCGCTGCAGTACGTACTTAATTTCATCGAAACCGGCCAAGAACTGGGATCAAGAATAAATCCCCCAATGCCTGGCAAATGGTCGCGCTAATTAAGCCCGCAACCAGCGAGTAGTTATTGTTCATTCTTTGTTTGGTCAATTATCGAGTATGACATTTTTGAATATGCCACTACGTTGAGAATACATCGATGCTAAGAATTGAATTTGAGGAGCCGACCGAGTCAGTCTGTAATTGCTGCCAAAATGCGATAGTCAGACTGACACGATTTGTATACAAAGATGACGATGCGTTCGCAGTCTACTATGCACAATATACGCATGGGCACAGCGAGAAGCGTCTCATCGGCATAATCAGCTTAGGCGAGTGGGGCAGCGATGAGGTCGGCGCGGAAGCCAGGTTGGCGTTCCCATTCCAGATTTGGATGAATGGCGACAATTTCCAAGTTGGCTTGGTTGATGCGAGAGACTCCCCCTGGAGCCATGTGACCTTCTTAGGCCGGATACTTGACCGCACAGAAGCGCTGGCACATGAGTGGATTAATGATGTATTCCACATCACTGACCACATGGTTGAGGATGATAAAGAAATCGTGGAGTACTTCAGTTAATATCGGCCAATTTTGGTGGTTTTGAAGGTGACGCCGACTTGCTTGCTCGTAGTGCGTTGGTTTTGAACCCGAGCTATGCGGCAGAGTTCGGCCAAAAGCCGCCGATTCCATTTTTTGAGGAGCTGATTATGACAATGTTGGAACGCGCAATTGCAATTGCAGCAGCGGCTCACGCAGGACAGGTAGACAAGGCAGGACAACCTTATATCTTGCATCCGCTACGGGTTATGTTACGTGTTACATCGGTGCATGAGCGAATGGCAGCAGTGCTTCACGACGTCGTCGAGGACACAAGCGTGTCGCTGCAGCAGCTTATTGCTGAAGGATTTCCGCCACAGGTCATCGCGGCCGTAGATGCACTAACCAAGCGACCTGGTGAATCGCGCGCGCAGGCAGCGCAAAGAGCATCTACCAACTTAATTGGACGCGAAGTGAAATTGGCAGATAACGCGGAGAACATGGACTTAACTCGTATTCAGAACCCATCGGCCCGTGATTTCGCTCGAGTTGAAGAATATAAGGTTGTGCGTGAAATTTTGTTGAAGGGTGGAACTGTAAGTTGAAAGAAGCATTCGGCTTCTGAACTGCGAAAAACGGGCACTCGCTCTTTGTTAAATTCGTAGAAAATCAATATCTAAATACAGAAAAATGGACCATCAATTCCACTTTGATATTCGCCTAAAAGAGCTGGAAGAAAAGGCGACTGGAAGACTCCTTATGGCAGATGTGTTTAATAACACTGCCTTTGACGACTTGTATTCCTATGCCTGTGCAAAAGCAGTCGAACTAAAAACTGAGTTTGTTATCCCCAGACAGTACTTAGCATCCATTTTGGACGCTGCGAATGCTATTCGTAGCCGTGCGGAGTATTTACCTGAGGTGAGATTGCATTTGAACGTTGCTCATAATTTCGATGTGCTTTTAAGTCTTATTGCAAAGGGCGAGGCTCCCGGGGATAGAAAACCTGGGGTGCCGACGATACTTTGAGCTTCAGGGCATTCATATCAGCTAGTAATGGCTGCCTGAAAGTAGAGGTAGATTACCAAATTTGAATGGATAGTTTAGAGAAAACGCTATATCGCCTTTGGGTCGAAATCGACCTGTTGCGGCCGGCTCAAAACGGCCAGAAGCGGTCGTTTCTGAAAGAGCTTTTTTTGCGGAATGCAGCATGCGATGATAAAGACGCGAATCACAATTACATTAATTTGACTCCAAGATGAGAATCTTTCCGCCAGTTGAAGAGAAGATTAAGGCTACATTCCCAGCTCAAGAAGCCGAGGTAGCTATTTCTGCATTGTCTGGTATGACAACGCCGCCTCTCGACAAGGAGTGGACGACGACCCGTGCACGTGTTCAGGTGGCGATTTTTATGTCATCTAAGTCGGACCTTGAAAGACTATTGGTCGGTGTTGCCAGTGCAGAAATTGATTGGCGAGATATTTTAGTGAATGGTGGTCTTGCCGAGTCAAATTGGCCGAGGGTCGCAAAAGATGCAGGCTTTGATATCCAGATAGACGAAACGACCTAGCTTATTTCCAAGTCCGTAATCGGCCAGAAGCGGTCCTCTGGCATCAAGCCATCAAGCTACGGTTCGGTTAAGCCCCAAAACAGACGTTGGGTACTTTCATATAGACGCTTATGAGGATCCACATGATTCAAATGAAACAACCCGAAGACGCACCTCATGCGTTTCAAACCGCCTGGAACAATCACGACATGCAATCCTTCGGAGCACTGTTCCATGAGGATGCGACGTTCGTTAATCGGTTCGGGCACTATGTGCGCGGTGTCGATGAGATCGTCAAGCTGCATGCGCCCATCCACGCAACGATCTACAGCGATTCCATGCTTGAGAACGAGCTAATCGATGTAGTCGCGATCAGCGACGACGCGGCGGTCCTGCACTTCTGGAGCCGCCTCGCGGTCGGAGCGGCTCATCCGGCGGGGCCACACGCTGTCGATACGGTGATCCTTGCCGTGCTGACGCGGCAGGCATCTGAGTGGCGAATCAAGGCACTCGAGAACGTAACTCTGACGAATCCACGCACGGGAGAAATTGTGTTGAGAGACGGACGGGATTCATGATCGAGCGGGAAAAAATTCTTCCGCACCGCACAGGGGCGTAGCGGATACCCGCTTCGAATCGAAAGTGATCGTCTTCTATCGGTCAAAAACATGCAGTCGGAGACATGCACTGGACCCGATTTCGATTGTGACACAACCAAATATCATGCGAAATGATCAAGCTAATTTCATTTTTTCTGCTGCTGATTGCGAGTTATTTTGGCTGGTGGGCCATCACTTATGCCGCCGTAGAGTGGTGGTGCGGGACGTTCCTGCTTGCTGCCTGTGCGGTAGGTCTACTGTTGCGCTGGAAGGCAGCGAAGTACTTTTGGAATACTATCGCTCTTGTCGCAAGTTTGGGCTGGTTGATCTCGATCGTGCGCCTTGTGCTCAAGGGATGGCCTACAGGCGACTATCTTGATACTGTCATTTCGCTCATCCCTGGTGCGTTGCTGTTGACAGTTTGCTTCGCCGGAAGCCAAGCCGTAGCGGCGCACTACCGGGTGAGTGGCAAAACGGAAAAGCCATAACTGATATTTGGTTGCTGTGGGTTGTAGATTCAACCCGCCGCAACCGGCCAAGAGCAGCCGTCCCACTCGACATCATAATTGGGAGATACAGCGCAATGCATTACACCGGCCACCTGAATGGACACGAAGCAATCCTCGCTATTTGTGGTCTTATAGGCGTTTTAATGGTTTCATTTTGGTTTGTTCCAAGAATACCCCGGAGCTTAGAGAAAGAAAAACTAGCTGAGCTCTCGTGTAGAGCTTTTATCGTGTTTGGTCCTTCGTGGTTGAAACAAGGGGGGCAATTTTATCGAGTCTCAGTTTATGAAGATTTTCTTCTGTTCGTGTTTTGGGGTACACAAAAAATCCACTACAGAGATGTCAAGAACCTCGATATTCAAACTGGCAAGAATGTCACGATGACCGTGCATGGAGTGAAGGTCAAGATTTTTGGCTCCAGCGGTCAGATGAGATTGCTTTACTCTCAATTGCAGGTCCGCATTCATTACTAAGCGTCGGAAATCGGCGGCGGAAACGGACGCTCGATAACGGCGTCTAAATTGTCGGTAATCGGCTTTCGTTGTTGGGATTTTCCCTTGCTTATCGGCTGAGGCTTTAATCTATCAAACACGGGAAAATTTTTTAACGTATCCTCCTAAAATCCCATTTTCTGGCTGGATGGAGATCCCATGGCTTTCATATATGACGACATAAATCGCAAAGCTCACGATCCTGAACGAGATGTGACCATCGTGCCTTCGACGAAATTTTATGACACATCGGAATTACCGTATTGCTACGAAAGTAAACAATGCAACTTCACTTTCCTGTCATCTTTCAAGTACGAGACCAAGACAGTTACTCTCAAGAACGGCAAAATTTCTGAAGCAAAAATTCCAATAGAAGCACATATTCAGGAAAAGCCGTTGTGGATGACTTTCGCTTTAAGCGGGTGTGGCATCGAATTCGCCAAACTGCATTACGACTCAGTTAAGAACGCCATCGAAGAGGGGATGTTTTGCTTGGAAATGCACGGCGAAGAATGTTTATCTACCGTTCCAAAATTCAGGGTTGTATTCGTGCCCGATTGACGCCTTTGGACAACGCACATCGTTGCAATCAAAAACAGCAAGACCATCATGCTGAGCGACTGCTTTAGGCAATTCCGAAGGTCCCTTTCGGGTCGTAAGCACCCATCCAGCAATGCCAGATCGGCCAAATGCGGAAGTACATACACTCGCTTTATTTAGCGTTGATTGCGTACCTTATTCATGGCAGCATAGGCAAATTCTTTACGCACGGCAATCTGACCGGGTGTTTGATGCTCAAGCACATGGGGGAATAATGGGATTTGGCAGGAAGTTCCTGGTTTCCGGACTGGCTTATGCGCTCCTCGGACTGGCGTTCGGGATTTGCATGGGCATAGCAGCGCTACGATGAGTACCATTGATAATCTAATAATTTATACCAGGGAAAACAAATCATGAAAAAACAGATATTGAGCATTTCGCCGGTCCAAACTGCCAAGGTAGTAGCCCTTCTTTACTTTGCTATTTCCTTCCCGATCTTTGTTCTGATGAGCCTGTTTTTCCTGATTGTCCCAGGAACCAAAGCGCCAATGATGGTTCCGATGCTCGTGCTTCCCTTTATTTATCTAGTCGTTGGTTTTGTTTTCACCGTTATTGGCGCGTGGGTTTACAACCTCATTGCAAAATGGGTCGGCGGCATTGAATTTACCACCGCAGATATTGAAAATTCCTGACACGAATATTCACGCGGGCCTGCGCAGATAAACTTCCGCGCAGTCCCGCCACGATCAGCCAAGCATGCCTTATGCGTTGAAACGCACCGCTTGCCTTGCCAGCAGGCGCCAATGGCCGCTATCCTTTTTCCACACCATCAGGATTTTCAGGGATACATTGCCTGGCTTGCCTGAGTCGTTGGTGACCGCCACCAGGGTATGACGCACCACTGCGGTATCGCCCGAGATCTTGACGCTCTGATCCGACAGGGCGATGCTGGTGAAGTCTGATGCGCCGCTGACCAGCGCGCCTATGAATTCCGCCTTGTCCTGCACCTTGCCGTTCGAGTGGCCATAGCTCAGTTCGTCCAGCGCCAGCCGGTCAAGCGCTGCGCGGTCGCCGGGATGGAGCATTGCCGCCCGCAATTGCTCGACTTGCTCTGCTACTCTTTCTTCATCGGGGGCTGCAGCCGCTCCGTGGGCGATGCTCATGGAGCAGATCACCGCAGCGCATAAATGCATCCATTTCTTAAACATTCAGATCTCCTTGGTGGCTTGTTTTCTTATCAGTCATCATACAACTTGAAGTGATTTCCACAATGCCGGATTTTCGTCAGTTATTCCAATCAAATAGGTGATTTGACAAGGACGGCACGGACAAGAGATAATCGTTCAAGTTGTATGACAACGTATAACATCAGACGGAAGCATGGTCAAGGGCAGCACCGCCGCAGATACGCGACAATGCCTGCGATCTCTCTCAAATCGACACGGGACACGGCATGAGCGACAAGACAAATAATGTAGAAGGCGGCGCGCGCTACCAGCGTCTGTTATTGACCGGCGCCGGCGGCGGCCTGGGCAAGGTATTGCGGCCAAGGCTGGCGGCGTTTGCCGCCACCGTCAGGGTTTCCGACCTGGCTGCGACGTTGACAGAAGACGGCGCGCCGCATGAAGAAGTACAGCCCTGCGATCTGGCCGACCGCGCCGCGGTCGATGCGCTGGTGGCCGGCTGCGACGCCATCGTGCATCTGGGCGGGGTGTCGGTGGAGCGGCCGTTCGAAGAAATCCTGGAAGCCAACATCAAGGGCGTGTTCCACATATACGAAGCGGCGCGGCGCCATGGCGTCAAGCGTGTCGTCTTCGCCAGCTCCAACCATGTCACCGGCTTTTATCGGCAAGACCAGGTGATCGACAGCCATGACCTGCGGCGCCCGGACGGTTATTACGGCTTGTCCAAATCCTACGGCGAAGACATGGCGCAGCTGTATTTCGACCGTTACGGCATCCAGACAGTCAGCATCCGCATCGGCAATTCCTTCCCGACCGCGAAGGACCGGCGCGCGCTGGCCTGCTGGCTGAGTTATGACGACCTGACGGAGCTGCTGCGCTGCAGCCTGTTTACACCGCAGGTGGGACATACGGTGGTGTACGGGATGTCGGACAATAACGGCGTCTGGTGGAATAACCGCCATGCTGCGCATCTCGGTTATACGCCGCGCGACAGCTCGGAACAATTCCGCGCTGCGGTTGAAGCTCAGCCTCTGCCCGCCGCCGACGATCCTCTGCGGATATACCAGGGCGGTATGTTTACCGTGGCGGGGCCGTTCGATCTGCAATAAATATAGATGATGCGTGGATAATGAATCTATAGTCGTTATATTGCAACCACCGCCAGGCAGCGGTGGTTGCCCGCATCATCAAGCCGCCACGAACTCTCCGTCTACCAAACGCGACAAGCCTGATGGATTGCCATCCTGGAGTTCGATCGGCAGCAGCGCCCCCGGCAAGTCCTGGTAGCACACCGGCCGCAGGAAGCGGTCGATGGCAGTGGCGCCGACCGAGGTGCTGCGGCTGTCGGAGGTCGCCGGGAACGGGCCGCCGTGCACCATCGCATATGACACTTCCACACCAGTCGGAAAACCATTGACCAGGATGCGGCCGGCCTTGCGCTCCAGCGTCGGCAGCAGCTTGCGCGCCAGCGCGTGGTCTTCTTCATCCAGTTGCAGCGTAGCGGTCAGCTGGCCGGCCAGGTGTTCGGCGACGGCGCGCATTTCGTCTTCGTCGCGGCAGGCGACCAGCAGCGAGCTGGGGCCGAAGATTTCATCTTCCAGCTGCTCGGTGGCGAGGAAGGTAGCGGCGTCGGTAGAGAACAGCGTCGCCTGGGCTGCGCATGGCGCTGCCGGCGCCTGGCCCTGGCCGAGCGTATCGACGCCGGCCAGCGCGCCCATGCGCTCGACGCCGGCGACATAGGCGTCGTGGATGCCGGGCGTCAGCATGGTGCCTGCCGCCTTGGTCTTCAATGCCTGCAATGCCGCTTCCTGGAACTGCACCAGATGTTCGCCAGCCAGGCCGATCACCAGGCCGGGATTGGTGCAGAACTGGCCGACCCCCATGGTCAGCGAATCGACGAAAGCCGTGCCGATTTTTGCTGCACGCGCAGCCAGCGCATGCGGCAGCAGGAACATCGGATTGATGCTGCTCATCTCGGCGTACACAGGAATCGGTTCACGCCTTTGCGCCGCTGCGCGCACCAGCGCCAGTCCGCCCTGGCGCGAGCCGGTGAAGCCGACCGCCTTGATCGCAGGGTGGCTGACCAAGGCCTGGCCGACTTCGTTGCCGGCGCCGATGACCAGGGAAAACACGCCTTCGGGCAGTTTGCAGGCAGCGACCGCCTGCTGGATCGCACGTCCCACCAGTTCCGAGGTGCCGGGATGGGCATTGTGGGTCTTGACCACTACCGGGCAGCCGGCCGCCAGCGCCGAGGCGGTGTCGCCGCCGGCCACCGAGAACGCCAGCGGGAAATTGCTGGCGCCGAACACCGCGACCGGGCCGATGGCGATCTTGCGCAGGCGCAGGTCGGAGCGCGGCGGAGTCCGTTCCGGCAGCGCCGAATCAAGGGTGGCGCCGAGGTAATTGCCGGCGCGCAGCACGCTGGCGAACAAGCGCAACTGGCCGACGGTGCGGCCGCGTTCGCCTTCCAGGCGTGCGGTAGGCAGGCCGGATTCCTGCGCGGCGCGTTCGATCAGCGCCGGTCCCAGCGCCAGGATGCCGCCGGCGATTTCTTCCAGGAATTCCGCGCGCTGCTGCGCGGTGGTTGCGCGATAGCTGTCGAAAGCCTGTTGCGCCAGGGTGCAGGCGCGATCTACCTCAGTGACGCCGCCGGCGCCGAAATCCGGGCCGATCTTTTCATTGGTGGCGGGATTGACGGCACGCAGCGTGCCTTCCGCGCCGCGCACTGCAGATTGGCCGATGAGCATTTCACCAGTGATATTCATTGATATTCCTTAGTTCGATTTCTGGCATTTGGTAGGGTGGGCACGTTTTTGTGCCCACGCTGTTGATACGCGTGGGCACAAAAAACGTGCCCACCCTACAGATAGTGCTTTTGTGAGCGCACTGATATTACTGCGGTCCCTGCGCCAGAATCAGTGCCTTCAGCTGTTCCCGTTCTTCCACATTGAGATCAATCAGCGGTGTGCGCACCGGCCCGCCGTCATGGCCGACTATGGTGGCGCCGGCCTTGACGATACTGACCGCGTAACCGGCTTTCTTGTTGCGGATCGCCAGGTAAGGCAGGAAAAAATCGTCCAGCAGGCGGCCGGTGGTGGCGTGGTCGTCGTTCTTGATCGCGCTGTAGAAATCGATCGCCATCTTCGGCAGGAAATTGAATACCGCCGAGGAATACACCGGCACGCCGAGCGCCTTGTAGGGCGCGGCAAACAGTTCCGCTGTCGGCAAGCCGCCGAGATAACTCAGGCGATCGCCCATGCGGCGCCGTATCGACACCATCAGTTCGATGTCGCCGATGCCGTCCTTGAAGCCGATCAGGTTAGGGCAGCGCGCCGCCAGCAGTTCTACCGAATCCGCATTCAGGCGGCAGATGCCGCGGTTGTACACCACCACGCCGAATTTCACCGAGTTGCAGATGGCTTCCACATGCGCGACCAGGCCGTCTTGCGAAGCTTCGGTCAGGTAGTGCGGCATCAGCAGGATGCCTTGCGCGCCGAGGCGTTCGGCTTCCTGCGCGAAAGCGATCGCGGTGCGGGTCGGGCCGCCGGCGCCGGCCAGGATAGGCACTTTGCCGCGGCAGGTTTCGACCGCCACCCGCACCACGTTGGAATACTCCGCGGTCGTCAGCGAAAAGAACTCGCCGGTGCCGCCCGCCACAAACAAGGCGCTCGCACCGTAGGGCGCCAGCCAGTCGAGCCGAGCTGCATAGGTGCTGGGGCGGAATTCGCCTTGCGCATCGAAATCGGTGATCGGGAAGGACAGCAGGCCGGAGGAAAGCGTTTGTTTGAGTTCTTGAGGAGTCATGGTCTAGGGATGAAGTAGTGCTGCGGTTGATAATCGGATGCTTGCGCCGCAAGAAGGCGTCCGGCATCCGGGTGATTGAGTTATCAGTCATCGTACAACAAAGATTTGCAGTATGCAAGCCTGGAAATGTTGTTTGTTTAATTGGAGAGAGAGAAAAACGGCGGCAAAAGGCTGGTAGGGTGGGCACCTGTGCCCACGCGTGAATTCACGCCACGTACATGCCATTCCGATACCACGCGGATGTAATTCGGTTATCTCGGTTACGCGTGGGCACAGGTGCCCACCCTACTGGCCGCTGAGTTACGACGCTAGCGCCATGCTGTCCTGCACCTTGCGCAAACGCTCGCGGCTGTTGCTCAGGTGGGTGCGCATCGCAGCCCGCGCAGTTTCCGGATCCTGGCGCACGATGGCATTATAGATATCTTCGTGTTCGCGGTGGACGCGGTCCAGGTAAGCCGCCGGATCGTCATGCGCCAGCTTGGCGGAATTGATCCGGGTGCGCGGAATGATGGTGGTGCCGAGGTGGGTCAGGATGTCGACAAAATAACGGTTGCCGGTGGCTTGCGCGATGTGCAGGTGGAACTGGACATCGGCCGCGACCGAGTCGCCGTGCTCATGGGCGCTCTTCTGGAAGGCGTCCAGCGCCATCCGCATCTGCGCCAGCTGCTCGTCGCTGCGGCGCGCCGCAGCCAGCCCGGCAGCTTCCGCTTCGAGGCTGATGCGCAGTTCCAGGATGGCCAGGATATCGCGCATGGTGATCACGGTTTCCGGATCGATGTCGAAGTTGCTGGAGCTGCTGGCCGCCAGCACAAAAGTGCCGATGCCGTGGCGCGTCTCTACCAGCCCCGACGCCTGCAGGTGCGAAATCGCCTCGCGGATCACGGTACGGCTGACGCCCTGGGTGCGCATCAGCTCGGATTCGGTCGGCAGCTTGTCCCCCGGCTTGCTGCTGCCGCTGCGAATACTGTCGGCAATATTGGCGACCACGCTCTGCGCCAGGTTGCGATGCTTCTTGCGCGGTGCGCCAGGATCGGGCTGCGCCGTGAGCGATGTATTGAGCGGTGTATTCATAGGTGGGGGCCGCGAGAAAGGTAAATCTAGTTGCTAAAATATTTTTCGCTGATTATACTACGATTCAAGTTGTAGGATGACTGATAACATCACGGTAGTTTAACGCAAGTTAAACATCAAGAATAATAAGAACGGCGCCTTGTAACAAGCCCTCGGCCTGGACCCGCAGCACGCGGTGCGGGCCGCGAGTGGCGGAAGCTGCGCATTCCAGGCCGCTTTGCCGCAGGCGCCGACTCTGGCGAAACAGGAGACGTAAGTGAATAACGATAAAACGGCGGGGCCGGCAATAGCCCCGCGCGGCAAGCTGCGCTACATGATTTTGTTCATGCTGTTTGCGGTGACCACTTTCAATTACGCTGACCGTGCGATTCTTTCCATTGCCGGCACGGCGATGAAGGGCGAGCTGGGCTTCGATGCGGTCACCATGGGTTTCATCTTCTCGGCTTTCAGCTGGGCCTATGTGCTGGGGCAATTGCCGGGCGGCTGGCTGCTTGACCGCTACGGTTCGAAACGGGTGTACGCCGCCAGTATCTTCATCTGGTCGCTGTTCACCCTGCTGCAGGGCGGCGTGCATTTCCTTGGCGTGCTGTGGGCGGTGCCGGCCTTGTTCATGCTGCGTTTCATGGTGGGCCTGGCGGAAGCGCCGTCGTTTCCCGCCAACGGCCGCATCGTCGCCGCCTGGTTCCCGACTACCGAGCGCGGCACCGCCTCGGCGATTTTCAACTCCGCGCAATATTTCGCCACGGTATTGTTCGCGCCCCTGATGGCCTGGATCACGCACGCCTACGGCTGGTCGGAAACGTTCGTGGTCATGGGCGCGGCCGGGCTGGTGCTGAGCATGGTCTGGATGCAGGTGATGTACAGCCCGAAAGACCATCCGCGCATGACGCCGGCGGAACTGGCGCATATCCGCGACGGCGGCGGCCTGGTCGACATGGATCAGGGACTGGGGCAGAGACAAGGACGTGCGGCAGGCAAGGGCCCGCAGGTGAACCGCGGCGTCAAGCTGGGTTATCTCAAGCAGCTGCTCAGCAACCGCATGCTGGCCGGCGTCTACCTCGGCCAGTACTGCATCAATACCATCACCTATTTTTTCCTGACCTGGTTTCCGATCTATCTGGTGCAGGAGCGCGGCATGTCGATCCTGAAGGCCGGCATCGTGGCGTCGCTGCCGGCGATCTGCGGTTTCCTGGGCGGGGTGCTGGGCGGCCTGATTTCGGACCGGCTGATCAAGCGCGGTTTTTCGCTGACCTGGGCGCGCAAGATTCCCATCGTCGCCGGGCTGCTGCTGTCGACCACCATGATCTTGTGCAATTACGTCGATACCCAGTGGATGGTGGTCGGCATCATGGCGCTGGCGTTTTTCGGCAAGGGCGTCGGCGCCCTCGGCTGGGCAGTGGTGGCGGATACTTCGCCGAAAGAAATCATCGGCCTCACCGGTAGCCTGTTCAACATGTTCGGCAACATCGCCGGCATCACGGCGCCGATCGTGATCGGCTATATCATCAAGCAGACCGGTTCCTTCGAGTGGGCGCTGGTGTACGTCGGCGCCAATGCCTTGCTGGCCGTGATCAGCTACCTGGTGATCGTGAAAGACATCAAGCGCGTCGAGCTCAAGCCGCTGGACGATGCAGGGCAGCCGTACAAGAAATTATCTGGAGTGGAATCATGAGCAAGGCAGCAACCGACAGTAACGCGCCGTTGTATATCCGCATGCAGGAGCAAGACAACGTCGCCATCGTCGCCAACGACGGCGGCTTGCCTGCCGGTTCGGTATTTCCCTGCGGGCTGGTGCTGCGCGACAAGGTGCCGCAAGGCCACAAGGTTGCCCTGGGCGAGATTGCCGAAGGCGAGGCGATCGTGCGCTACGGCGTGGTGATCGGTTATGCGCAGCGGCCGATCGCGCAAGGCAGCTGGATTGACGAATCGCTGGTCAGGATGCCGCCGGCGCGGGAACTGAGCAACCTGCCGATCGCCACCCGCACTCCTGCAGTGGCGGCGCCGCTGGAAGGCTATACCTTCGAAGGTTATCGCAACGCCGACGGCTCAGTCGGCACCCGCAACATCCTGGCGATCAGCACCACGGTGCAATGCGTGTCCGGGGTGGTGGAGCATGCGGTCAAGCGCATCAAGGCCGAGCTGCTGCCCGCTTATCCGCATGTCGACGATGTCATCGGCCTGGAGCACACCTATGGCTGCGGCGTGGCGATCGACGCGCCGGGCGCCGAGATTCCGATCCGCACCCTGCGCAACATTAGCATGAATCCGAATTTCGGCGGCCAGGCGATGGTGGTCAGCCTGGGCTGCGAAAAACTGCAGCCGGGACGGTTGTTCCCGCAGGGTTCGATTCCCATCCAAAGCACCGGCGGCAGGGAAGACGGCTTGCGCGTGGTGTGTCTGCAAGATGCAGAGCATGTCGGTTTCGAATCGATGATCGTGTCCATCATGGCCACGGCGAAGGAACAGCTGGCTGAACTGGACAAGCGCCGCCGCGTTACCTGCCCGGCGTCGGAGCTGGTGGTCGGCGTCCAGTGCGGCGGCAGCGACGCCTTTTCGGGCGTGACCGCGAATCCGGCGGTAGGCTTCGCCAGCGACCTGCTGGTGCGCGCCGGCGCCGCCGTGATGTTTTCCGAAACCACCGAAGTGCGCGACGGTATCGACCAGTTGACCGCGCGCGCCGCCAGCGCCGAGGTGGCGCAAGCCATGATCCGCGAGATGGCGTGGTATGACGATTACCTGACCCGCGGCGGCGTCGACCGCAGCGCCAACACCACGCCCGGCAACAAGAAGGGCGGCCTGGCCAACATCGTCGAAAAGGCCATGGGCTCTATCGTCAAATCCGGCAGCAGCGTGATTTCCGGCGTGCTGTCGCCAGGCGACAAACTCAGGCAAAAGGGTTTGATCTACGCCGCCACGCCTGCCAGCGATTTTGTCTGCGGCACCTTGCAGCTGGCGGCCGGCATGAACCTGCATGTCTTCACCACCGGCCGCGGCACGCCCTACGGCCTGGCCGCGGTGCCGGTGATCAAGGTCGCCACCCGCAACGACCTGGCGCGGCGCTGGCACGACCTGATGGACATCAACGCCGGCCGCATCGCCAGCGGCGAGGCCAGCATCGAAGACGTCGGCTGGGAACTGTTCCACCTGATGCTGGATGTCGCCAGCGGCCGCAAGCAGACCTGGGCCGAGCATCACAAACTGCACAATGCCTTGACGCTGTTCAATCCGGCGCCGATCACCTGACAGGATAAAATGCATCAATATTTCTGCCGTCTGTGTCTTTCCCTGGGGTTCATGATGATGAACGTTTCGGCTTTGGCTTCGGCCAAAACCATGGTGTATGTGTCGAACGCCGACAGCCGCGACATTTATGTCATGGAGCTGAGCCAGTCGGACGGCAGCGCCAGCCTGGTGGAGAAGGTGGCGACCGGCGGCACGGTCATGCCGCTGGCGGTCAGCCCCGACCGCCGCTTCCTGTACGCCTCCTTGCGTTCGCTGCCGTATTCAGTCAGCAGTTTCGCCATCGACCGCCAAAGCGGCAAGCTGAGCCTGTTGTCGACCGTGCCGCTGGCCGACAACATGGCCAACCTGGCGACCGACAAGACGGGCCGTTTCTTGCTGGCGGCGTCCTACACCGGCAACAAGATTTCCATCAACCCGATTGCCGACAAGGGCGATGTAGGAGCGCAGCCGCTGGCGGTGATTCCGACCCGGGAAAAAGCCCATGCGATAGCGACCGATCCGGCCAATACCTACCTGTTTGCCAGCAGCCTGGGTGGCGACGTCATCCTGCAATATCGCTTCGATGCAAGCAGCGGCCAGGTCACGCCCAACGTTCCGCCGTATGTGGAAACCAGGCAGGGCGCCGGCCCACGCCACTTCGTGTTCGACCGCCGCGCCCGTTTCGTCTACGGCACCAACGAACTGGACGGCAGCCTGAATACTTATCGCTACGATGCCGGCAGCGGCGTCTTGACATTGCAGGCTTCGGTGTCCCTGCGGCCCAAGGATTTCCAGGGCGCGGCGCTGGCGCCGGCCGACCTGCACCTGACGCCCGACGGTCGTTTTCTGTACGCCTCGGAGCGCACCTCCAGCACGCTGACCGGCTTTGCCGTCGATCCCGATAACGGCGCATTGACCCTGATCGGCACTTTTCCCACCGAGACTCAGCCGCGCGGCTTCAATATCGATCCAGGCGGCCGCTACTTGCTGGCGGTCGGCCAGAAATCGAACCGCATGAGCAGCTACGCCATCGACCAGAACAGCGGCGCCCTGCGTTTGCTGCATCAGTACGATATGGGGGCAAATCCCAACTGGATCGAGATCGTCGACCTGCCATAGCCGATGCGGCTGGCAAGGCCGGCCGCCTATCAATGCATCTGGAACATGCGGCCGGCCCGCCGCGTTGCTGCCGCCAGGTACAGCGGCGACGGCGCGCGCAGGTTTTCGCAATAGCAGGTGTAGACCATCTTGATCACATGGTCGTCGTCGGAAGCGATGGCGGTGGTGAACAGGTCCTGCCAGGTGTCCGGGCTGTCGGCCAGGGTTTCCTCGTCATCGAGTGTCGCATTCGATGTTGCCAGGGGCGGCGCGCCTATCGACACATATGCAGCGCAAAGCGCCACCCACAACTCCGGCAGCAGGCGCTGGACCAGCGCTGCCGGCAAATGGGACAGCACCCGGCGCGCCGCATGCAGGCCGGTGACGATATGCAAGGCGGTGAAATTATTGGTCTGCCAGTACAGGGCAATTACCGCCCGCGCCATGTCGTCCAGCAGCTGCGGCTGTGCCGGCGCGGCCGGCAGCACTGCGTAAAACAGCGGGTAATCGGCCACCGCCCGCAGGCGCGCGACAATCATGCCGCCGGTGAACACCGTGCCATGCAATGCCCGCGACAAAATCGCCAGGCCCTGGTTTACCGAAGCCGCCGGCGCCCGCCGGTGCGATCCGGTGTCGATATGCAGGTTGCCGCACACCAGCGCCGCCAGCCCGGCGGCGATTTCGCTGAGATGCTGCGCTTCCAGGCCGTAGGCAAGCCGGATCAGGGCATGGAATGCGCCGCTGGCCGGTGCAAACGGTATCTTGCCCAGCACTTGTTCAAGCACGGCATCGGCGCCTGCGCTCCAGATCCACTCTTCAAAATATTCGCGCAGGGCGCTAAAAGCGCTGGCGTCGCCGAGGCAGGCCAGCCATGTTTCGCGGCTGACCGCGTTAACTGCCGGCCTGGCGGGCACCGCGAAGCGGCGCTCCCACATGTCAAAAAATTCCTGCAGGCGCTCCGGCTGGGCGCCCATGCCGGCCAGGGCGCACAGCGCCATCGGGCAATGGTTGGTGGTGCCCTTGCCGTCGCTGGCAAAGCGGGCGTTGGCGTCGAGCAGGCGGTGCAGGGTTGGTTCGCGTAGTCGTTGATTCATGTGACGGCCCCAAGATCAGTGGTTGACTGGCGCAGTATGCAAGTTCAAGTAAACTTTAAGTCAACAGGAATTTTGCGGGCGCGCTTATGCTGCTCTTTTGAAGATGACGCTGGCTTTCAATCCCGACAGGCGCCGGGCCTGGCCTAGCTGCACTTCAGCCTGGTGCAGTTCCGCCACCTGCTTGACGATCGCCAGGCCGAGGCCGCTGCCGGTGGCCTGCGGCACCAGGCAACGGTAGAAGCGGTCGAACACGCGTTCCCGTTCGGCTGGCGGAATACCCGGCCCGCTGTCTTCGATTTCCAGCAGGATCTGGTCCTGCCGGGCGCGGATGGTGACGTCGACCTGGCCGCCGCTGGGGGTGTAGCGCACGGCGTTGTCGATCAGGTTGCGTAGCAGGATGTGCAGATGATGCTCCGATCCCATGATGAGGCCGGCATCCAGCTGCTCGACCCCGAGATTTATCTTGCGCGTGCTGGCATAGGGGATCAGGTCGATGGTGACCTCGCGGGCAATTTCATGCAGCTGCAGCGGGATGTGCGGATCGTGGATGCCGGCCGACTCCAGGCGCGACACCATCAGCAATTGCTCGACCAGGTGGCTGGTACGCTTGACGCCGGCCTTCAGGTCCGCCAGCGCGCGGGTTTCGCGCCCGCTGCCCAGCGACTGTTCTACCAGCTGGGTCTGGATCTGCAAGGTGGCCAGCGGGGTGCGCAATTCATGCGAAGCATCGGCGATGAATTTTTTCTGGCTTTCGAGGGCGACGCCCAGGCGCTGCAGCAAGGTGTCGAGCGCATGCGTCAGCGGCCTGATTTCGGCAGGCTGGTCCTGCGTAGCGAGCCGGCCCAGCTTGTCGGGAGTGCGCTTGGCCAGCTCTTGCGACAGGCGGGTCAGCGATTGCAGGCCGGTGCCGACGCTCCAGTGGATGAGCAGGGCCATGATCAGCAAGAAAATCAGCAGCGGTATCAGCGAACGCAGTGCATGCTCGATGGCGATATTGCGCCTGCCGGTCAGCGATTGCGCCACCTGGATCAGGTTGCGGTCGGTCTTGCGGATGAACAGTTTCCACTCGCTGCCGCGCCATCTGGTTTCACTGAAACCCAGGGTTGAAAATCGCGGCAGGACGATGGCTGGATGGGAGTTGTAGCTGAGCTTGCCGTTTTGATCCCAGATCTGCAGGATGCTGTCGTCGCCGTCGTATTTCAGCGCCGGTCCGCTGGTTTCCAGGTCGCTGCCGCTGAAATGCACCGGAATGGCGGAGGCGATCTGGCTCATCTGGTCGTCGTAGATATCGGCCAGCAGGGCGCGGTCGATCAGGTAATCGGCCAGCACAAAGCATGCGCCGAGGATGGTCAGGCCGGACAGCAGCCAGAACAGCAGGCGGTTCCTAATTGACACACGAATTCTCTTCGCCGGCGAGCATATAACCCAGGCCACGAATGTTGCGGATCACCCCCGGGGACAGTTTTTTTCGCAGCGCGTGGATGTGCACCTCGATGGTGTTGCTCTCCACCTCATCGTTCCAGCCATACACCTTGTCGACCAGCTGCGCGCGCGACAGCACGGCGCCCGGTTTCTCGATCAATGCCGCCAGCACCATCAGCTCGCGGCTGCTCAAGGCGATGTTTTTCCCCTTGTAGGCGACGGTATTGCTGGCCGGGTCGAAATGGATGTCGCCGTGCGTCAGCAGCGGGCTGGTGCGGCCGCCGCTACGGCGCAGCAAGGCGCGCACGCGCGCCGCCAATTCATCCAGGTCGAACGGTTTGCTCAGGTAATCGTCGGCGCCGGCGTCCAGTCCTTCGATCCGGTTCAGCACGCGGTCGCTGGCCGAGAGGATGATGACCGGCGTGCCGTTGCTGTCGGAGCGCATTTTCTTCAGTACTTCCAGCCCCGATTTGCGCGGCAGGCCCAGGTCCAGCAGCACCGCGGAATAAGTCTCGGCGGCCAGCGCGGCTTCGGCGGCAATCCCGTCCTGTGTCCAGTCGACGGTGAAGCCATAGGGATAGAACCCTGTGCGGATGCTGTTGCCCAGCATGTAGTCGTCTTCAATCAGAAGTAAGCGCATCGGATCCGCCTTAGTCGACCCTTGAAGATAGCAGCCGATTATGACCAGCGCATGAAATATGCCGCCGATTGACGTAAATCAGACAGATTCCGTACAGCTCATTTTCGCTTAATTTTCAAGGCTTATGCTTCGCCCCGAACTACGGCCAACGGCTACCTGCATGCCATGCGCCGGATATTTTCTTCCGATTTTTTGCGGCAACGATTCTAAAAAGGAAACATCGAAATGAAGCGCCCCAGTTTGAAACCAGGTACCCGGCAGGTCTTGTACGCATTAGTCTGCATGGCTGCGCCGATGATCGCCAGCGCGCAGCAAGTCGCCGCTGCCGGCGATGGCGGCGCCGATGGCGATACCGGTATCGTTGAAATTACCGGCAAGACGGTTACCGCAGCCAAGACCGCGCTGTCGCAGGGTTCGCTGACGGCGCGTTCGGCGCAATCGATAGTGAGCGATGAATTCATCCGCAACCTGACCTCGCCGGTGGCCGATTTCAGCCAGGTGCTGCAGATGACGCCAGGCATGTACAGCTACAGCCCGAACGGCGTCGGCCTGGGCGACACCAAGACGTTCTTCCGCGGCTTTGCCGACGGCGACTATACGGTCAGCTTTGACGGCATCCCGTTCCAGGACACCAACAGTCCGTCGCACCACACCTGGGCATTTTTCCCCAGCCAGTTCCTGGGCGGCGCGGTGATCGACCGCAGCCCCGGCTCGGCCGCCACCGTCGGCCCGGCCAATTTCGGCGGTTCGGTCAACCTGCTGTCGCGCAACCTGGAGCCGGAGCAGCGCATCGGCGTGTTCGATTCCTACGGCTCGTTCAATACCAAGATCTACGGCGCGGAATTTGAAAGCGGCCAGTTCGGCGCCGACGGCGCTTCCAACCTGCTGGTCAATGCGCACCAGATGACATCGGACGGCTACCAGAGCTATAACAAGCAGACGCGCGACGCGGTTTCGCTCAAATATCAATATGCGATCACCAAAGACACGGCGCTGACCTTGTTCGGCTCTTACATCGACCTGAAAGCCAATACCCCGAACATCAAGGGGCCGACGCGGGCCCAGGTCGCGCAGTTCGGCGACGACTACCTGCTCAGCAACAACCCCAAGCAAGCCAACTACTGGGGCTACAATTTCTACCATGTCACTTCGGATTTCGAATACGCAGGCCTCACTTCCAACCTGGGCGGCGGCTGGAAGCTGGACGACAAGCTCTACACCTATGCCTATCACAACCAGCAGAACTACAACGGCAGCACCATCACCGCCACCAGCGCCACCGACAAGCTCAACAGCTACCGCACCTACGGCAACCTGCTGCGGCTTAGCCAGGAATCCGCTTTCGGCATCCTGCGCACCGGCCTGTGGGCGGAAAACGCCGACACCAACCGCTACCAGATTCCGTCCGATCCGCGTACCTGGGTCGATGCGGCGCTGCCGAATTTCCACGAACGTTTCAAGACCACTACCTTGCAGCCTTTTGTCGAATACGAATTCCAGGTCGCCAAGGACCTGAAAATCACGCCGGGCGTGAAGTATTCCTCGTACCGGCAGGACCTGACCCAATATGCCGATAACGGCAAGACCGTCGGCAACTTGGGCGGCCAGCCGAGCGTCCAGCACGCCGTCACCTACAACACGGTGCTGCCTTCGATCGACGTGCATTACATGCTGCAGCCGAACTGGTCGGTCTACGGCCAGTACGCCGCCGGCGATGAAATCCCGCCGAGCAGCGTGTTCGATGTCAAGAACGCCAACGTCACGGCCTTGCCGTCGTCGATCAAGAGCAAGACGTTCCAGATCGGTTCGGTCTGGAAATCGGATAGCTTCACGTTCGACGTCGATGCCTATCACATCAAGTTCGACAACGCCTATTCGTCGTTCACCGACAATGCCGGCAATACCACCTTCTTCGCCAACGGCAGCTCTACTACCCAGGGCATCGAAGCGGAAGGCAACGTAGTACTGGGCGCCGGCTTCAGCCTGTACGCCAACGCCACCTACGGCAGCGCCAAGTTCGCCAGCGGCCAGTGGGTGGCCGGCGCCCCCAGCGACACCGAAACACTGGGCCTGAACTACAACCGCGGCGGCTGGAATATCGGCTGGCTCAACAAGCGGGTCGGCACCATGTACAACGACAACGGCAGCGTGCACCAGGCGGTCAAGATCAGCCCGTTCACCATCTCCAACCTGTTCGTCAACTACACGATCAAGCGTCCGGCGCAATTCGTCAAGCAGGCCAAGATCCAGTTCGGCATCAATAACCTGTTCGACAAGCACAGCATAGTCGGCGTCAACCCGGCCAGCACCAGCAGCTCGGCGCCGGCGCCCGGCGATGCGTTGACACTGCTGCCGGCGCGCAGCCTGTCGCTGGCGCTGAACCTGGATTTTTAAGCAACCAGCGGGGAGCGCCGCTCCCTGCCTTTTTAATTTGAAAGTGCCGTTCATGCGTAAACTCATTGCCTCAATACTGCTCGTGTCTTTCGTCGCCTGCAGTGCGTCGGTGCAAGCGCGCGAAGAAAATCCGTTCATCACGTCGAAGGAAATCGACCTGGTCAAGCTGCTGCCGCCGCCGCCCGCCAACGATTCGCCGCAAACCAAGGCCGAGCTCAGCGAAATCCTCGCCCTGCAAGCCGCGCGCACGCCGGCAATGGTGGCGCGTTCGCAAGCCGACGCCACGGAAGACATCTGGCGTTTTGCCGATGTCATGGGCGTGAAATTCAAACGCGACCAGCTGCCGCTGTTCGCCCAGTTTTTCCAGCGCGTGGTTGATTCGGAAGGCGCCGTGGTCGACACCTACAAGGACATCTGGAAGCGTCCGCGGCCATTCATTTATAGCGAGCTGGTCAAGCCGGTGGTCAAATTGTCGCGCTCCGGCGCCTACCCGTCCGGCCACGCCACGGCCGGTACGCTGATGGGCATCGTCTTGTCCAACATGGTGCCGGAAAAACGCGCCGAGATCATGGCGCGCGCCGCCGAATACGCCAACAACCGCATCATCGGCGGCGTGCACTATCGTTCCGACATCGAAACCGGGCGCATCACAGGCACCGTGATCGCCGCCAGGCTGCAGACCCGGGACGACTTCAACACCGCGTTCGACGCCGCAAAGAAGGAGTTGCGCGGCGTGCTGGAACTGGGACCCGATCCGGCTGACAGCATGTGAACCCGGCCAAGACCCGGCGTTTTATATAAGCCAGCCTTGAGGCCGGCTTATTTTTTAGCCGTCGTTTATACAATCCGCCTGCATTTTTACGACATCTTTATACGCGTTTCCCTAGACTGGTCTCATCAGAGACAGCAGGCGGGCCATCATCACGATTTTCAGCGAAGACGAATTTGCCAAACGGTCAATCATCGCACTCAACCTGGCTGCGCATTGCGCACAGAGCCAGCGCAGGGTGCTGCTGGCTGACGCCACGTCGCTGCAGTATGCATTGGGCTGGAATACTCGGCGCCGGGCTGCCGGCGCCAAGCAGAAGATTACTGTGCGTGGCAGCGCAGACCTGGAGTCGGACCTGGAAAATCCGGCATCCTACTACCGGGTGCATTATCCGGAAACGGTGATCGATGCGGACGGCAGCGACGCGCGCAGCACTAATGCAGCACTGGTCGTCACCGATGTGCTGGTGATTCCGGTCCATTCTCGCCAGGATTGCAACCGGCAGGCGCTGATCGAGCGCATCGAAGCTGCGCGGCTGTTCAATCCTGCGTTGCGCATACTGGTGGTGGAAGTCCAGGCCATCAGCGCTTTCGACGCTGCCGCAGGCGCGGAAGCCAGCCCAGCCCGGGCCCTGGCAAAAGAAATCCTGACCGCAACCCTGGCCGAGACGGTGATCCACGAGTGGATAGACGACCGCAGCCTCTTCGAGCGCGGCCTGAGCGTATTTGAACCAAGCCCGCGCAATGAACGCGCCGTCGCCGAGATCGAGGGCATTTACCAGGAAATCGCAAGGACCAGGATCCAGCCGGTTGCGCAAGCAGCCAACAGCCTGGCGATATTGCATGCCTTGCAGAGAAGGACGCAAGAGAAGGAGCTATGTCACGTCGGCATTGACGTGCTCCAGGAACAGCCGGTTCGCAGCTAGCGCCCTGCCGCATCAAATACGGCAAGATATGCCCATCGGCCATTTAATTAGGGTCAGAGTTGAATTAATTCTTAAAAATTAATTCAACTCTGACCCTAATTAATTATTGCTAAGTTAATTCGACTCTGACCCTAATTAATTGCGGTTAAGCCGGTTCTATGTCGAAGTGGCCTAGGTAGTCCAGTTTTCCTACGGCTACTCCCTGGTTGCGTAGGATGGCATGGGCGGTGGCTACGTGGAAGAAAAAATTCGGCAGGGCGAAGGTCAGCTGGTAGGCGTCGCCTTGCAAAGTGGTTTTGAATTTGCCGAAGGTTAAGGTAACCGGATGCGTGGCGCTGTCTTGCAAATCCGCCGGCTGTACGCTTTCCAGGAAGGTGATTGTCTTTGCAATCCGCTCCTGCAACTCGGCAAATGTCGTCTCGTTGTCTTCAAAGCGCGGCGCCTGGACCGCCGACAGCCGGCCGATTGCGTTCTTCGAGGCGTCGCTGGCGCGCTGGATCTGTCCTGCCAGCGACAGCATGTCCGGCGCCAGCCTGGCGTTGACCATCTCGGCAGGATCGGTGTTGCCGGCTTTGGCGTGGGCTTCGGCCTTGTCCAGGTAGCCGGCAAGCACGCCCAAGCCACGCACGAACACCGGAACGGAGATTTGGTACATCGATAAGGACTGCATGTCGGACTCCTGGAAGGATGGGCATCAAGCCGGGAGCATCATCCTATCCGTTTTGGTCCGACGCTGCATGCCGGGCGGTCTATTTCGGCAGCTGGCGCGACTGCAGGTCGAAAGGCACATTGACCGGGATGGCGGCAGGATCGTCCTTGTGCTGGAACAGCAGCGAATACTTCGATTCGATGAAATATACGCGGTCGCCGACGATCACCCCGGACGATGGATCGTTGAGCCCGGCCACGATGGTTTCCAGGGTTGCGCTGCTGCCGCTTATCTTGGCGATGCTGACCTGGCCGCCATAGGGGCCGGTCTTGCCGAAAGCATTGCTCTCGAAAATCGCCATCCGGCCGGGTGCATAGATGCGTATCGCATCGGCGTTCTTCAGGACCCGCGGCATGTCGATGCGGCTGACCGGACTGGCGTCGCCGTCCTGGTCCACATCGATTTTCAGCACATAAGGCACGGCCGTCAGCAGGCTCACATACAGCTGCCGATCGCCGTCGAGCGCAATGCCGTTGAGGAACATGCCATCGCTGCCGGCGCCCATAGCCGGGTCTTCCTTCCATACGCTCAAGGCCACGGCGCCGGGCAGCAAGCGCAGTACGCGCGGATGGAAGGAGTCGGTGACATACAGCGTGCCATGGCTGTCCTGCGCCAGGTCGTTGCAATAACCCTTGTCGGGCATGAGGTAGCTGGCGCGCGGCGCGCCGCTGGCGAGGTCGTAGCTTTTCAGCGCGCTGGGCGTGGAGGGCACGCTGGTGTAGCCCCAGTTGCCGGAACAGATCCACAGCAAGTGATGGGGGGCGTCGACCAGTACGCCCTGGCCGTTGGCAAGGCCGTTGGAACCGGACGCCACCAGGATTTCCGGCGCCGCCCCGTCCGGTCGCACGCGCGCCACCGCGCCTTGGCGCCAGCTGCCTATGTAAAACGAGCCGTCCGGTCCGGCCGCGACGCTTTCCGGATACCAGTCTGCCGGCAGAGTCAGGGTCGGCGACGCTGTTTCGCCGGCGAGGACGGTACGTTGGCAAAGCAGCAAGGCGGCCAGCAATGCTGCGGCATGCAAAAGGGTAGTCGGCTTCATCTTTTTTCTCCGGTTCAAGGCAGGGACAAGCCATTCTCACTCCGGCGCCATATTTGATAAACTGACCTTTCATTTCTTCACTCGACACTCAGGCTTTGGAATGGACAGATTAACCAGCATGGCAGTCTTCGTACGCGTGGTGGAAAAAGGCAGCTTTGCAGCCGTCGCCGACGAATTTTCGCTCTCCACTACCATGGTCGCCAACCATGTGCGGGCATTGGAGGCGCACCTGGGCGCGCGCTTGTTGGACCGCACTACGCGCCGCCACAGCCTGACCGAGATCGGCAGCGTATACGTCGAGCGCTGCCGCGACGTGCTCAACAGCGTGCAGGCTGCCGACTATGTGGCGGAGGCGTTGCGCGATGTCCCGCGCGGTAAATTGCGGATGACCGCGCCGGTCACCTATGGCGCGCACCGCCTGGTGCCGCTGATCGGCGATTACATGGCCCTGTTCCCGGAAGTGCAGGTGGAGCTGGTCTTGAACGACCGCGTGGTGGACATGGTGGAAGAAGGTTTTGAATTGGCGCTGCGCTCCGGCAGCCTGGCCGGCGCCAACCTGGTTGCCCGTCCGTTGCGCCCATCGCACATGTTTGCAGTGGCCAGTCCGACTTACCTGGCGCGCCACGGCACGCCGCAACATCCATCCGATCTGGCCAGCCACAACTGCCTCGGTTTCATGTCCTGGGGCAAAGACCACGAATGGCGCTTTACCCAGGACGGGCAGACGCTGCCGGTGCCGGTGCGCGGCTCGTTTGCCACCAATAGCGGCCAAGCCCTGCTGGCTGCCGCCGTGAACGGCATGGGCGTGGTGGTGCAAGGGGACATGCTGCTGGAGAGCGCCATCGGCTGCGGCCAGCTGGTGCGATTGCTGCCGGACTGGGAACTGCCGGCACGTCCGGTACACTTGGTCCGGACCCGGGACGCCAGGCCCACCGCCAAGCTGCGCACCTTCGTCGATTTCCTGGTGCAGCGGCTTGGCTGAAATTACAGGTCGAGGCGATAGAACCTGGTATCGAGCCCCATGCGTGGGAAAGCCGGCGGCAGGCCGCTGGCGTCGATCTCGGCAAAGCCATTCTTTTCATAGAAACGATGCGCGGCCAGGAAGGCTGCCGTCGTGCCCAGGAACACCTGCCGTAGTCCTTGCCGGCGCGACCAGCCGAGCAGCTCTTGCAACAAACGATGGGCTACCTGATGCTCGCGGCCGCGGAACGGCGCCTTGACAAACATCTTGCGCAGCGCACCCTGGGCGTTGCCGATATCTTTCAGCGATATGCTGCCGACCACTTCCTCGCCGGCCCGGGCGATCCAGAAATTGCCGTGGCCGCCTTGATAGAAATTGGGGATATCCAGCAGGTCGGGTTGTTCCTGCAAAGTGATTGCGAAGCCGAATTCGGTCTGCTGGATCGGCAGGATCAACGCGATTACGCCGTCGCGATACTGTTCTGAATAGGGACTGATGGTGATCATTTTCAAGCGGTCCATGGTGGAAATAATAAAAGACAGGCAAGCAAGCGCCTGTCTTTTACTTTACATCATGCGTTGATCGCCAGCTCGCGCCGCCGGCAAGGGCAAGGCGCGGCAGGACCGTTACTTGTCCTTGCCGTTGGCCGGCTGCATCGCGAATTTCGGATTGGCCTTGAGCAGGTCCGAGGTGTCGCCGAGGATTTTCGCGGCTTCGTTCAGCAATACGTCCTTGGCGCTTTTTTGCGCTTTCTCAGCCGCCAGCTCGGCGCTCAGGCTGCGTTCGTTGGCTTGCAGGCCATCGTCCTGGCGGTTGAGATCGGCTGCATCGGCAGCATCCTTGTCTTTGCCGTCGCCGCCATCGCCAGCCTTGCCGCGCGCCTTCAGGCGAGCTTCCTGCTGGTTCATTTCAGTGCGGCGGTCGGTTTCGTTAAGCGAGATGACGCGCTTCTTGCGCAGCGTATTCACTTCAGTCACGTCTTCCAGGAAACGCTGGAAGTCCTTGTCCTTTTCGACGCGCGCATCGTGCCGGCTCTGGATCTGCGGCAGCAGGCCCTTTACGTCGCCGACCGGGGTGTAGTCGGCTGCCTTTACCTGCGACCATGGCAAGGCGTTGTCGTAGCTCGATTCACCGAAACTCTCAGGGTCGGAAAAACCCGGCAGGCTGACGTCTGGAGTCACGCCGCGCAGCTGGGTAGTGCCGCCGTTGATGCGGAAAAACTGGGCGATGGTCATCTTCAGTTCGCCGAATTTCGGCTTGTCGTTATGCGACAGTTCGTCAAGGTTGACCATGGTCTGCACCGTGCCTTTGCCGAAACTGCCTTCGCCGACGATGATGCCGCGGCCATAATCCTGGATCGCCGCCGCGAAGATTTCCGAGGCAGAGGCCGAACCGCGGTTGATCAGCACCGCCAGCGGACCGGTCCATGCCGGTGTCGGGATGTCGTCGCCTTCGACGTTGACGTCGCCGCGCGCATTGCGCTGCTGCACGATCGGGCCCTTGCCGACGAACAGTCCGGTCAGGTCCACCGCTTCGGTCAGCGAGCCGCCGCCGTTATTGCGCAAATCCATCAGGACGCTGTCGACCTTCTCTTTTTTCAGTTCGGCCAGGAGCGCCGCCACGTCGCGGCTAGCGCTGCGGAAATTCTTGTCGCCCTTGCGCCGTCCGTCGAAATCTTCATAGAACGCAGGCAGGGTAATCACGCCGACCTTGCGCGTGGTGTCGCCGCTCTTGATGGTCAAGATGGTTTTCTTGGCGGCCTGCTGTTCCAGGCTGATCTTGTTGCGCACCAGGCTGATCAGCTTGTGTTTGCCATCCGGACCGGCGTCGGCCGGCAAGATGTCCAGCCGCACCACAGTGTCCTTGGCGCCGCGGATCTGCTTGACCACATCGTCGATGCGGGTGCCGACCACGTCGACCACGGCGCCCTTGTCGCCTTGTGCGACGCCGACGATGCGGTCGCCGACCGCAAGCTTGCCGGACAATTGCGCCGGGCCGCCCGCCACCAGCTCGCGGATGGTGGTGTATTCGTCTCTTTCCTGCAGCACCGCGCCGATGCCGACCAGGGAAAGCTTCATTGAAATATCGAAATCGGCCGCCGCGCTGGTGCCCAGGTAATCGGTATGCGGTTCAATCGAGGTCGCATAGGCGTTCATGAAAATCTGGAAGACGTCGTCGCTCTTATACTTGTAGGCGCGCGCCAGGGAATTTTCATAACGCTTGCTGAGCGTATCGCGGATCGCCTGGTCCTTCTTGCCGGCCAGTTTCAGGCGCAGCCAGTCGTTCTTGACGCGCTTGCGCCACAGGTCGCGGCTCTCTGCCTCGGATTTCGGCCAAGGTTCCTTGTCGCGCACGAAGGCGAAGTCTTCTTTCTGGCTGAAATCGAACCCCTGCTTGAGCAGTTCGCGCGCATACGTCAGGCGTTCGACGATGCGCTGCTGGTACAGGTTGAAAATGGCAAAGGGGATGCGCAGGTCTTCGCGGTAAATGGCGTCGTCCAGCTTGGTGTTCTCTGCCGTAAACTGATCGATATCGGCTTGCACGAAAAAGAATTTTTCCGGGTCGAGCGACTTGATGTAGCGGTTGATGACCTTGGCCGACAAGGTATCGTCCAGCGGCACCGGCTTGTAATGGAAACGGGTAAGGAATTGCGCGCTCAGGTGCGCCGCCTGCGCTTGCTGCTGCAGCGGCGACAGGACCGGCGGCGGCCCGGCTTCCAGCGCGTGGGCAGCGGTCGAAATTGCCAAGATGACACATAACAGACTGTTTTTTAAGCGCATATAACCTTCAATTCGATATTCGGTGTTGATTTGAGCGGCAAGGGCACTGGCTGGCCCCTTACATTGGAAATGGCCGCCGGCAGGCCGGCGTTGTGCAATTCGACCTGCACGCCGGGCAAGCGTTCAGATTGGCTAATTCTACTTGGCTTTACTTAAGGCTTGCTTAAACACGGGTTTCCGGGCCAGGCCTGCCGTTAATTTTCCCCAATGGCAACTGATTCGGATGCCGGCTTCAGGGCTGGAGCGACGCCAGTTCCCCTTCCAGCTTTGCCGGCTGCAACGCCGTATTCAAGGCATGCGCAAAAACCTCGATGTGCGGTGAAATCATCATCGACTGGTGCGTCCCCGGCACCGGCACCAGGCGCAACAGCATTTCCGGCACCACGGCGCCCCAGCCGCGCAAAGGCTCGTTGACGGTATCGCCCACCGCGCTGTAGAAATGCACCGGAACCCCGATCGGCTGCGCCGCATAGTCGCCGTAGGCGCGGATGATGGTGCGGCTGTTTTCCATCAGCTGCAGCAAGCCCTGCAAGGAGAAACCGGACGGGAACAAGCCGTTGCGCCTGGCCATCTGCAGCAGGGTGGGGACATCGATATCCGGCGCCGCCGCCTTCAGCTTTTCCATCGCCGCTTTCAGCACAGGATCATTGCCGGCAGCCGCTTCCAGCAACGTCAGCATCAGCTGTTTGTCGCCCAGTTTCCATTCGCGTTCGTCGTCGTCGCCGATTGAGCAGTGAGTATCGAACAACCCGATGAATTCCACCTCCTGGCCTTCGTTGATGAACTGCTGCGCAACCTCATAGGCTAGCGCGCCGCCGAACGACCAACCGGCCAGCCGGTAAGGCCCGTGCGGCTGCACCGCCCGCACCAGCCCCACCATGCGCGCCGCCATGCTTTGCACGGTCGACAGTTGCGGCTGATCCAGCGGCACCGGCGGCAGGCCGTATACCGGGATGTCGGGGTTGATATGGGTGGCCAGCATATGCGCGTAAATCAGCAAGCCGGAACCTTCGTGCATCAGGAACAAGGGGCGCTGGCGGCCGCCGGCACGGATCAGCACGGCGCAATTTTCCGTCTCCAGCGGATTCAGCTGTGCGATATGCTCGGCCAGCCCGGCGATGGTCGGATAGGTAAACACATCGCTGGCTGAAACCCGCACGCCTTTTTGCTTGAGCAGGTTCACTACCTGCAGAATCGACAGGGAATGCCCGCCCAGCGAGAAGAAATTGGCGTGGCGGCCGACGCGCTCGATCTGCAGCAGCTCCGACCAGATCCCGGCCAGGACGTTTTCGATTTCTCCTTCCGGCGCCGCATAACCGCCAACCGCATAAGCATCCGCCGCGGGCGCGGGCAGGTGCTTGCGGTCCAGCTTGCCGTTCGGCGTCAGCGGCAGCGCGGCCAGCATCACGTACGCCGCCGGCACCATGTACTCCGGCATATTGACGCTCAAATGGGAGCGCAAGGTTTCGGCGCCGGCTTCTTCCGCATCGGCATTTTCATTGGCGACAATATAGGCAACCAGGCGTTTGTCGCCAGGATTGTCTTCGCGTGCAATCACCACCGCCTCGCGCACCGCCGGATGGGCAACCAGCTTTGCTTCGATCTCGCCCAGCTCGATGCGGAAACCGCGGATCTTGACCTGGAAGTCATTGCGGCCCAGGTGCACCAGGTTGCCGTCGGCCTGCCAGCGCGCCAGGTCGCCGGTGCGGTACAGCAGCGCGCCAGGCCGTCCGGAGAAGCGGTCTGGAACGAACCTTTCTTCAGTCAGCTCGGCCCGGTTCAGGTAGCCGCATGCGACGCCGGCGCCGCCGATATATATTTCGCCTGTCACGCCGACCGGCACCGGTTCGCCATGGATGTCCAGCAAGTACACCTGGGTGTTGGCGATCGGCCGGCCTATCGGTATGGTCGCCTGGCTAGCGTCGACCGCCGCGATTTCATAAGTGGTTGCGTAGGTGGTGGTTTCGGTCGGTCCGTAGCAGTGGATCAGGTGCTCGGGTTTGCCGGCTGCCAGCACGCGCGCAAAAGCCGCCGGGTCGCAGCGTTCGCCGCCGGTCAGCAGATAACGCAGCTTGCCGAATGCCTCCGGCACGATTGCCGCGCATTGATTGAACACGGCCGTGGTGATGAACAGCGCGGTGACGCCTTGGCGGTCCAGCGCATCGGCGAAACGCAGCGGATCGAGGAATACATCCTTGTCGATCACGACGACGCGTCCGCCATTGAGCAAGGCGCCCCAGATTTCCATGGTCGAGGCGTCGAAGGCAGGATTGGCGGCGAAGGCGATGCGGTCGCTGGCGTCGAATGCGGCGTAGCCGTTCTCCAGCACCAGGCGCTTGATGCCGCGCTGCGGCACCATCACGCCTTTGGGCTGTCCGGTCGAACCCGAGGTGTACATGATGTAGGCGATTGCCTCATCGTCACCGGCCGGCGCCAGGTTGTCCGCTGCATATGCCGTTCCCGTGGCGTCATCCAGGTTGATCCTGGCGAGCGCGGCCAGCGCCGGCCAGCTGGCGCCGGCCAGCGTCAGCACGAAGCCGGCGCCGCTGTCGCCTGCCATGAAGATCTTGCGTTCGTCGGGCAAAGCCGGATCTATCGGCACATAGGCGGCGCCGCACTTGAGAATCGCCAGTTCGGCGACGATCAGCTGCGACGAGCGCTCAAGCTGCAATACCAACCGGTCGCCCGGCTTGACGCCCAGCTCGTGCAGATGGTGCGCCAGCCGGTTGGCGCGGCGGTTGAGCTCGGCATAACTGAGCTGCTCGGCGCCATGGACAACCGCGACCGCTTGCGGCGTGCGCGCCGCCTGTGCTTCGAACAGCTGCGGCAGCGCTGCCTGTGGATTGTCGGCCTCGGTGGCATTCCACGTCGTTATTATCCGGCGGCGTTCGTCGGCGCTCAGGATCGCAAGGCGCGCGATTTGCTGCGTATCGTCCTCGACCATTGCTGCCAGCAGGCGCTGCCAATATCCCAGGTAACGCTCCACGGTGCTGCGTTCGAACAGTGCCGTCGCATATTCCAGGACGCCGGCAATCGTGTCGCCCGATTCGCCCAGCGACAAGGTCAGGTCGAATTTCGCCGTCACCTGCTTGAACGGCAGCTGCGTCAATTCCAGGCCGGCCAGGCTCAACCTGCCTTGCGGCGCATTCTGCCAAGCGAACATTACCTGGAACAAGGGGCTATGAGCCATGCTGCGCAACGGGTGCGTATGCTCGACCACCTGCTCGAAAGGAATTTCCTGGTGTTGCTGCGCCGCCAGCGATTGCTGCCTGACGTGGGTCAGCAGCGTTGCCACCGTGGCATGCTCAGGCAGGTGGATCCGCAGCGCCAGCGTATTGACAAAGAAACCGATCAATCCTTCCACTTCCTGCTGGTTGCGGTTTGCGGTCGGGGTGCCGATGACAACGTCGTCCTGCCCGGCCAGCCGGCCCAGCAGCAGGGCCCAGCTGCTCAGCAGCGTCATGTGCAGGGTGGTGCCGTGGCGCTGGCTCAACGCCTTGAGTTTTTTCGCCAGGGTGCCGTCCAGTACGGTGTCTACCCATGCGCCGGCATAGTCTTGCTGCGGCGGACGCTGGTGATCGGTCGGCAGTTCCAGCAAGGTCGGCGCGCCTGCCAGGCTTTCTGTCCAGTACGCCGTATGCTGTGCCAGCACCGTCCCGCTCATCCAGCTGCGCTGCCATGCCGCGTAGTCCGGATATTGCACCGCCAGGGCCGGCAACGGATCGTGTTCTCCTTGCCGGTAGGCGTTATAGAGCGCGCTGATTTCATTGAGCAGCACGCCGATCGACCAGCCGTCCGCAACGATATGGTGCATCGTGATCAGCAGCGTGTGCTGGGTGCGCGTCTCCTGCAGCAGGCGGCCGCGGATCAGCGGGCCCCGGGCCAGGTCGAACGGCGCGGCGGCTTCTTCGGCGAACAGGCGCTCCCTTTCGGCGTCGCGTTCGGGATGGTGCCGCAAATCGTGTTCCAGCAGCTGGAAATGACTGACCTCTGCCGCCGCCACGTGTTGTACCGCGCCGTGGCCTGGCTGCGGGATGAAACTGGTGCGCAGCGCTTCGTGGCGGAACACCAGCCGCTCCAGCGCCTGGACCAGGGCTACCCGGTCCAGTTCGCCGCGCAGCTGCAAGCCCAGCGGAACATGGTACGCCTGGCGCACTTCGCCCATCTGCTCCAGGAACCACAAACGCTGCTGTGCAAACGACAGCAGTTCCCGTTCGGCGCCGACGGTGGCCGTCATCGGCGGCCGGATGCTGGCATCGCTGGCGGACAATGTGGCGGCAAAGTCGGCGAAAAACGGATGCATGAACAGCGTGTTCAATGCCACTTCGACACGGAATGCCTGCCTCAGGCGTGAAATCATCTGCACCGCCAGCAGCGAATGGCCGCCCAGCGAGAAGAAGTTGTCGTGGCGGCCGATGCGTTCGATCTGCAGCAGTTCCGACCAGATGGCCGCCAGCGCGATTTCGGTTTCTCCTTCCGGCGCGGCGTAGGCGCCGGCGGCGTAGGCATCGCCGTCGGGCGCCGGCAGGTTCTTGCGGTCGAGCTTGCCGTTCGGCGTCAATGGCAGCGCCGCCAGCGTGACATACGCTGCCGGCACCATGTACTCGGGCATGCCGGCGCTCAAATGAGCACGCAGGGTCTCGGCATCGACTTCCTGGTTGACGACAATGTAGGCCACCAGCCGTTTGTCGCCGGGACTATCTTCGCGCGCAATCACCACCGCTTCGCGGATCGCCGGATGAGTAGCCAGTTGCGTTTCGATTTCACCCAGCTCGATGCGGAAACCGCGGATCTTGACCTGGAAGTCGTTGCGTCCCAGGTAGACCAGGTTGCCGTCCGCCTGCCAACGGGCCAGGTCGCCGGTCTTGTACAGGCGCGCGCCGGGCAGCGGTGAAAAAGGATCGGGTACAAAACGCTGTTCGGTCAGTTCCGGCCGGTTCAGATAACCGCGCGCTACCTGCACGCCACCGATGTGCAATTCGCCGGCGACCCCGACAGGCGTCGGTTCGCCCACGGCATCGAGGATGTAGACGCTGGTATTGGCGACAGGTTTGCCGATAGGGATAGCGGCCGGGGTTTCTCCTGCGACGCAAGCCCAGGCGGTGACATCCACCGCAGCTTCGGTAGGGCCGTACAGGTTGTGCAGCTGGGCGCGCGGCAACAGTGCATGGAAACTGCGCACCAGCGATGCCGGCAACGCCTCGCCGCTGCACATGACGCGGACGATGCTGGCGCAGCCGGCCGCTTCGTCATGCGCGGCAAACACCTGCAGCATGGATGGCACGAAATGCAGCGTGGTGACGCCGGCGGTACGGATGACCTCGTTCAGGTAGCGTGGATCCTTATGGCCGTCGGGTTTGGCCATCACCAGCTTTGCGCCCACCATCAGCGGCCAGAAGAATTCCCACACCGAGACGTCGAAGCTGAAAGGCGTTTTTTGCAGCACCACGTCATGCTGCTCCAGGCCGTAAGCCTGCTGCATCCACAGCATGCGGTTGACCACCCCGCGATGCTCGTTCATGACGCCCTTCGGCTTTCCGGTCGAACCCGAGGTGTAGATCACGTACGCCAGGTCCGATGGTAACAGATGGCTGCTGGCGGGATTGTGGTCCGGATAGGCATCCCAGTTTGGCGCTTGCAGGTCCAGCACCGGCAAGCTCGATGGAATCGTCGCCCTGACCTGTTGCCAGCTGCCTTCGATTCCTGCCTGGGTCAGCACCACGCGCGGGGCGCTGTCGCTGAGCATGTAGGCCAGACGGTCTGCCGGATAAGCCGGATCCAGCGGCACATAGGCTGCACCCGCTTTCAGCACGCCGAGCAAGGCGACCACCATGGACACGCTGCGTTCGGCGCAGATCGCCACCCGGTCGTCCGGCTGGACGCCCAGTTCGCGCAGGTAGTGCGCCAGCTGGTTGGCGCGGCGGTTGAGTTCCGCATAGCTCAGCTGTTCGCTGCCCTGTTCCACCGCCACCGCTTGCGGCGTCCGCTCGGCCTGCGCTTCGCACAACTGGTGCAGCAGGGATTCGCGCTCCGGATAAATCACCTGGGTCACATTCCAACCGGTCACCAGCTGCCGGCGTTCGGCGGCGCCCAGCATCGGCAGGCGCGCTATCTGCTGCGCATCGTCGGCGACCATCGCTTCCAGCAGCCGATGCCAGTAGCCCAGGTAACGTTCCACTGTCTTTGGTTCAAACAAGGCCGTCGCATATTCCAGCGAGCCGGCAAGTTCATCGCCCGCTTCGCCCAGCGACAAGGTCAGGTCGAATTTTGCCGTTACCTGCCTGACTGCCAGCGGCGTCAATTCCAGGCCTGACAGCTGCAGCTTGCCTTGCGGCGCGTTTTGCCAGGAAAACATCACCTGGAACAACGGGCTGTGCGCCATGCTGCGCACCGGACGGGCATGTTCCACCACCTGTTCGAACGGCACTTCCTGGTGCTGCTGCGCCGCCAGGGATTGCTGTTTGACATGCGCCAGCAGCGAGGCCACCGTTGCGTTCTCCGGCAGGCTGATGCGCAGCGCCAGCGTGTTGACGAAGAAGCCGATCAGGTTCTCGACTTCGTGCTGGTTGCGGTTCGCCGCCGGCGTGCCGACGACGACGTCGTCCTGTCCTGCCAGTCGGCCCAGCAGCAGGGCCCAGCTGCTCAGCAGCGTCATGTACAGGGTGCTGCCGTGACGCTGGCTCAAGGCCTTCAGTTTCCGCGTCAGCGCGGCGTCCAGCCTGGTGTCGATGCTGGCGCCGGCGTAGTCTTGCTGTGGCGGACGCGGATGATCGGTCGGCAGTTCCAGCAAGGTCGGCGCACCGGCCAGGCTCTGTTTCCAGTAGGCGGTCTGCTGTTCCAGCACCGCTCCGCTCATCCAGCGCCGTTGCCATGCGGCGTAATCGGGATATTGCACGGCCAGGGCTGGCAAGGGATCGTGTGCGCCTTGCCGGTAAGCGTTGTAGAGCGCGCTGATTTCATCCAGCAGCAGGCCGGTCGACCAGCCGTCCGACACGATGTGATGGGCGGTGATCAGCAGCGTGTGCTGGGTCCGTGTCTCTTGCAGCAGCAGGCCGCGGATCAGCGGACCCTGGGCCAGGTCGAAGGGCCTTGCCGCTTCTTCCGCAAGCAGGCGTTCCAGCTCGGCCTCGCGCTCCGGATGATGGCGCAAGTCGTGTTCCAGCAGCTGGAAATGACTGACGTCTGCCGCTGCGACGCGCTGGATTGCGCCGTGGCCTTCCCTGGCGACAAAACTGGTGCGCAGCGCTTCGTGGCGGAACACCAGCCGCTCCAGCGCCTGGACCAGGGCTACCCGGTCGAGTTCGCCGCGCAGCTGCAAGCCGAGCGGGATATGGTAGGCATGGCTGACGCCGCCCATCTGCTCCAGGAACCACAAGCGTTGCTGCGCGAACGACAGCAGTTCACGTTCCGCGCCGCTGGCCGCCGTCAGCGGCGGCCGGACGCTGTGGCCGCTGGCCAGCAGTTCCGCGCAAAAATCGAGCAGCGCGGGAAACTCAAACAAGGCGCTGATCGCCACCTCGATATTGAAGGATTGCCTGATGCGCGAAATCATCTGTACCGCCACCAGCGAGTGGCCGCCCAGGGTGAAGAAATTATCGTAGCGGCCGATGCGTTCGACCCGCAGCAGTTGCGACCAGATCGCCGCCAGCGCGGTTTCCGACTCGCCTTCCGGCGCGACATAACCGCTCGCCGCATACGCTTCCGTTTCAGGGGCCGGCAAGTGCTTGCGGTCCAGCTTGCCGTTGGCTGTCAGCGGCAACGCCGCCAGCGCGACATAGGCGGCCGGCACCATGTACTCGGGCATGCCGGCGCTCAAATGCGCACGCAGCGCCGCGGCGTCGATCTCTTCGGCGGTCACGATGTAGGCAACCAGGCGCTTGTCTCCGGGACTATCCTCGCGCACGATCACTACCGCCTCGCGCACCGCAGGATGCGCCGCCAGCCTTGCTTCGATTTCGCCCAGTTCAATGCGGAAACCGCGGAGCTTGACCTGGAAGTCGTTGCGGCCCAGGTGCACCAGGTTACCGTCTTGCTGCCAGCGCGCCAGGTCGCCGGTACGGTACAGCAACGCGCCAGGGCGGCCGCTGAAACGGTCGGCAATAAAGCGCTCTGCCGTCAATTCGTCGCGATTCAGGTAGCCGCGCGCGATGCCGCTGCCGCCGATATACATCTCTCCTGCCACGCCGACTGGCACAGGCTCGCCTTGCGCGTCCAGCAGATATATTTGGGTGCTGGCGATCGGCCGGCCGATCGGTATGGTCGCCTGTGCAGCATCGACCGCGGTAACTTCATACGTGGTCGCATAAGCGGTCGCTTCGGTCGGTCCGTAGCAATGGATCAGGTGCCGCGGCCCGCCGGCTTCCAGCACGCGCGCAAACGCAGCCGGATCGCAGCGTTCGCCGCCGGTCATCAGGAAGCGCAAGCGGCTGAATGCCTCCGGCATGATCGCCGCGCATTGATTGAACACCGCCGTTGTCAGGAACAGCGTGGTGATGCCTTGCTGTTCGAGCGCGCCGGCAAGATGCAGCGGATCCAGGAATATTTCTTTGTCGATCACCACGATCCGACCGCCATTCAGCAGGGCGCCCCAGATTTCCACGGTCGAGGCATCGAAAGCCGGATTGGCGGCGAAGGCGATGCGGTCGCTGGCGTCGAAGGCAGCGTAGCCGTTCTCCAGCACCAGACGCTTGATGCCGCGCTGGGGCACCAGCACGCCTTTCGGCTGCCCGGTGGAACCTGAGGTGTACATGATGTAGGCAATCGTCTCGTCGTCGCCGCCCGGCGTCAGGTTGTCGGCGGCATAAGTGCCGGCGGCGATCTGGTCCAGGTCGATGCGCACCAGCGCGGCCCGCGCCGGCCAGCGGTTGCCGCTGAGCGTCAACAATACGCTGGCGCCGCTGTCGTTTGCCATGAAAATCTTGCGTTCTTCGGGCAAGCTGGCATCTATCGGCAGATAGGCGGCGCCGCACTTGAGAACCGCCAGCATCGCCACAATCAGCGGCAAGGAGCGCTCAAGCTGCAGCACTATCCGGTCGTTGCGCTTGACGCCCAGTTGCCGCAGGTGATGCGCCAGCTGGTTGGCCTGGCGATTGAGTTCGGCGTAACTCAGCTGCGCCGGCCCGTGCACTACTGCCACTGCCTGCGGCGCCTTGGCCGCCTGCGCCTCGAACAGCTGCGGCAGCAGTGGTGCGGGATGCTGCGCCTGGGTTGCGTTCCATTTGCTGACCACCTGATGCCGCTCTTCTGCCGGCATGACGTCGATGCTATTGACGGCGCGTTCCGGCTCCGCCTCCAGCGCTGTCACCAACCCTTCCAGAGCGGCCGCCATGAAACCGCACACGCGCTGTGCGCCGACGGTGGGCGTAACCTGCGCGGTCAGCGCAAAATCCGATCCGAGGTCGTCGATCGACAGGCTCAAGGGGTAGTTGCTGCGCTCTTCGCCCGAGATCTGGGTGATGCCCTGCCAGATCGCCTGCTCGGCCGGGGAGGGTTCGCCCAATACGCTGTGACGATAATTGAGCAAGGCCGAGAACAAGGGCTGCGGCGCGGCAATCGCACTGGCGCGCTGGGCCAGCGCCAGCGAGGCATGCTCGTGTTCCATCAGCTGCGCCAGCAAGGCGTGCGTATGCCGCACGCTGGCTGCCGCTCCCTGGGTATCGATGTTGAGCCGCAGCGGCAGCGTATTGACCAGCAAGCCCATCATGCGGTCGGCGCCTTCGCCGCCTTGCATACGGCCGAACAGCACGGTGCCGAACACCACCTCGCTGCGGTTGGCGACCCGCGCCAGCACTTGCGCCCACGCCAGGTGGCACAGGCTGGCTGCACTGACGCCCAGCTGCCGCGCCTGCTGGCGCAAGCGTCGAGACAAGGTCGCGCTGAGGCGCACATGGCCTTCTTCCAGGCCGCCGCCGTCGCCATGCACTTCCAGCAAGCCGAACGGCGCCGTCGGTTCATCGACATCGGCCAGCATCTGACGGAAGAAGGTTTCATGCACTTCGGTATTTCCACCCAGCCTGGCTTGCGCCACATAATTGCGGAATTGCAGCGGCACCGGCAGCTGTGCTTCCTGGCCCTGCAGATGGGCTGCGATCTCGGCGTGGACCACTTCCAGCGTAGTGTGGTCGCTGACCAGGTGATGCATCAAGGTCAGCAGTACCCAGCGCCGCTGTACGGCATCGTAGGCGAAACTGGTCCGCATCAGCGGCGCCTGCGTCAGGTCGAGGCGGGTGTGGCGCGGGTCGAAACGGGCGCGCAGCTGGCGCGCGACGTCGCCGTCGGCCGGATCGAGTATCAGTTCTTCCTGCACCAGCGGCGCCGAGCGCCAGACCACCTGCAGCGGTTCCGGCACGCCTTCCCAGACGATTGCGGTGCGCAGCACGTCGTGCCGCTGTATCACGCCTTGCAAGGCTGCCAGGTATGCTTCCAGCCGCTGCCGGGTATCGAAACCGGTCAGTCCCACCAGCAGGTAGGGATCGCCTTCCTTGGCCATCAGGTGGTGGAACAGTATGCCTTCCTGCAACGGCGCCAGCGGATAGATATCCTGCACATTGGCGGCGCCGCCTGGAACATTGCCGACAACGCTGGCGATTTCAGCGTCGTTCAGCGTCACCATCGGCAGCATTTCCGGCGTGATGGTTTCGCATCCGGATGGAATCAGGTTGGCGGGGACGTTGACCAGGCGGCTTTCTTCGCCGATAGACGCCGCCAGTCCGGCCAGGGTCGGGGAGGAAAACAGGGCGCGTACTTCGGCTTGCAAGCCTTGCTGGCGCATTCTTTCCATCAGGGTCACGGCGAGCAGCGAATGGCCGCCCAGCGAGAAGAAGTTGTCGTGGCGGCCGATGCGTTCGATCTGCAGCAGGGCCGACCAGATGGCCGCCAGCGCAATCTCTGTCTCGCCTTGCGGCGCCTCATAGCCGCTTACTGCATAGGCGTCGCTGTCCGGCGCCGGCAGGTTCTTGCGGTCCAGCTTGCCGTTGGTCGTCAGCGGCAAGGATTCCAGCGTGACATAGGCTGCCGGCACCATGTAGTCCGGTATGTTGAGGCTGAGGTGCGCGCGCAGCGTCTCGGCGTCGACTTCCTGATTGACCACAATGTAGGCTACCAGGCGCTTGTCGCCGGGACTGTCTTCGCGCGCGATCACCACCGCTTCGCGGATGGCCGGATGAGAAGCCAGTTGCGTTTCGATTTCCCCCAGTTCGATGCGGAAACCGCGGATCTTGACCTGGAAGTCGTTGCGTCCCAGGTAGACCAGGCTGCCGTCCGCCTGCCAGCGCGCCAGGTCGCCGGTCTTGTACAGGCGGGCATCCGGCTCTTGCGAGAACGGATCGGGAATGAAGCGCTGCTCGGTCAGTTCCGGCCGGTTCAGGTAGCCGCGCGCCACGCCGGCGCCGCCGATGTACAGCTCGCCCGGCACGCCTACCGGCGCCGGTTCGCCCTGGACATCCAGCAGATATACGGTGAGATCGGGTATGCGCACGCCGATCGGACTGACGCCGCCGCGTGCGGTATCGGCCGCTTCGATCGGCTGGTAAGTGACGTGCACCGTGGTTTCGGTGATGCCGTACATATTGATCAGGCGCGTGGCGCAGCCCTGGTTTTGCGCGTACCACGGGACCAGGGTGGCCGGTTCCAGCGCTTCGCCGCCGAAAATCACATGCCGCAGCTGATGCGTTTTGGTGCTGCCGCCCTGGGCTGCTATCAGCTGGCGGAAGGCGCTCGGCGTCTGGTTAAGGATGGTTACCTTCTCGCGGCATAACAGGCGGTAGAAATCTTCCGCCGAACGTGCGGTCTCCAGCGGCACTACCACCAGGCGGCCGCCATGCAGCAGCGCGCCCCAGATCTCCCATACCGAGAAGTCGAAGGCAAACGAGTGGAACAGGCTCCAGACGTCTTCTGCGCCGAAATGGAACCAGGCGTCGGTCGCCGCAAACAGGCGCGTCACGTTGCGATGTTCGACCATCACGCCCTTCGGCGCGCCGGTCGAGCCCGAGGTGTAGATCACGTACGCCATGTCTGACGGCGCCAGATGGCTGCTGTCCGGATTGTAGTCCGGATAGGCGTTCCAGGCTGGCGTCCGCAGGTCCAGCACCGGCAGGCCGGCGGCAATCGTTGCTCTTACTTGTTGCCAGCCGCCTTCGATGCCGGCCTGCGTCAATACCACCCGCGGTGCGCTGTCATTCAGCATGTGCGCCAGCCGTTCCGCCGGATAGGCCGGATCCAGCGGCACATAGGCGGCACCTGCTTTCAGCACTGCCAGCAAGCCGACCACCATGGACAAGCCGCGCTCGACGCAGATCGCCACCCGGTCGTCCGGCTGGACGCCCAGTTCGCGCAGGTAATGCGCCAGCCGGTTGGCCTGGCGGTTGAGTTGGTCGTAGCTGAGCTGCTCGGCGCCATGCACCACGGCCGCTGCCTGCGGCGTGTTTGCCGCCTGCGCTTCGAACAGCTGCGGCAGCAATTGCCCAGGATAGCTAGGCTGGTCTGCGTTCCAGCTGCGGACGATCTGATGGCGCTCAGTCGCGGGCAGCACATCGATGCTGTTGATAGAGCGCTCCGGTGTCGTTTCCAGCGCCGCCACCAGGCATTCCAGCGCGGTCGTCATGAAACTGCATACGCGCTGCGCGCCGACGGTTGACGTGACTTGCGCGGTCAAGGCGAAACCAGATCCCAGGTCGTCGATCGACAGGCTCAAGGGGTAGTTGCTGCGTTCTTCTCCCGAAATCCGGGTGATGCCTTGCCAGGCCGCCTGTTCGGCTGGCGCTGTCTCATTCGACATGCTGTGGCGGTAGTTGAGCAAGGCCGAGAACAAGGGCTGCGGCGCGGCAATCGCACTGGCGCGCTGGGCCAGCGCCAGCGAGGCATGCTCGTGTTCCATCAGTTCCACCAGCAAGGCATGGGTGCGCTGCACGCTTGCCGCCGCGCCTTGCGCATCGATCTTGATCCGCAACGGCAGCGTATTGATCAGTAAGCCCATCATGCGGTCGGCGCCTTCGCCGCCCTGCATGCGGCCGAACAGCACGGTGCCGAACACCACGTCGCTGCGGTTGGCGACCCGCGCCAGCACTTGCGCCCACGCCAGGTGGCACAGGCTGGCTGCACTGACGCCCAGTTGCCGCGCCTGTTGCCGCAGGCGCTGCGCCAGCGCGGCATCGAGCTGCATGTGCTTTTCTTCCAGTCCATCGCCGTCGCCATGCACCTCCAGCAAACCGAACGGCGCGGTTGTTTCATCGACATCGCCCAGCATCTGGCGGAAGAAGGTTTCGTGTGTTTCGGTACTGGCGCCGAGCCGCGCCTGCGCCACGTAATTGCGGAACTGCAGGGGGACCGGCAACTGCTCCTCCTGCCCCTGCAAATATGCCGCGATCTCGGCGCGGACCACTTCCAGCGTAGTGTGATCGTTCACCAGGTGATGGATCAAGGTCAGCAGCACCCAGCGCTGCTGACTGGCATCGTAGGCGAAACTGGTCCGCATCAGCGGCGCCTGCGTCAGGTCGAGGCGGGTATGGCGCGGATCGAAGCGGGCCCGCAGCTGGCGTGCGACGTCGCCGTCGGCCGGATCGAGTATCAGCTCTTCCTGCACCAGCGGCGCCGAGCGCCAGACCACCTGCAGCGGTTCCGGCACGCCTTCCCAGACGATGGCGGTGCGCAGCACGTCGTGCCGCTGGATCACGGCTTGCAAAGCTGCCAGATAAGAATCGAGTCGTGCCCGGGTGTCGAAACCGGTCAGTCCCACCAGCAGGTAGGGATCGCCTTCTTTCGCCATCAAGTGGTGGAACAGGATGCCTTCCTGCAACGGCGCCAGCGGATAAATATCCTGTACATTGGCGGCGCCGCCCGGAACGTTGCCGACAACGCTGGCGATTTCAGCGTCGTTCAGCGTCACCATCGGCAGCATCGCCGGTGTGATGAGTTCACATCCTTCCGGAATCAGGCTGGCCGGCACCGCAACCAGCCGGCTTTCCGCGCCGATTGCCGCGGCCAGTCCGGCCAGGGTCGGGGAGGAAAACAGGGCGCGCACTTCGGCTTGCAGACCTTGCTGGCGCATCTTTTCCATCAGGGTCACGGCCAGCAGCGAATGGCCGCCCAGTGAGAAGAAGTTGTCGTGGCGGCCGATGGGTTCGATCTGCAGCAGTTCCGACCAGATGGCCGCCAGGGCGGTTTCGGTTTCTCCCTCTGGCGCGACATAAGCTCGCACGGCATAGGCATCGCCCTCGGGCGCCGGCAGGTTCTTGCGGTCCAGCTTGCCGTTCGGCGTCAATGGCAGCGCTGGCAGCGCGACGTAGGCTGCCGGCACCATATAGTCCGGCACATTGAGGCTGAGGTGCGCACGCAGCGTCTCGGCGTCGACTTCTTGATTGACCACGATGTAGGCTACCAGGCGCTTGTCGCCGGGAGTATCTTCGCGTGCGATCACTATCGCTTCGCGGATCGCCGGATGGGCCGCCAACTGGGTTTCGATTTCGCCCAGCTCGATGCGGAAGCCGCGGATCTTGACCTGGAAATCGTTGCGGCCCAGGTAGACCAGGTTGCCGTCCGCCTGCCAGCGCGCCAGGTCGCCGGTCTTGTACAGGCGTGCGCCAGGCAGCGATGAGAATGGGTCGGGCACAAAACGCTGTTCGGTCAGTTCGGCCTGGTTCAGATAACCGCGCGCCACGCCGGCGCCGCCGATGTACAACTCGCCCGCCACGCCAACCGGCACCGGCTGGCCCAGGCTGTCCAGCAGATACGCCTGGGTGTTGGCAATCGGCCGGCCGATATGCAGGACTTCGTCCGCCGCGGTCAGGCGGCCGGAAGTGGCCACCACCGTGGCCTCGGTCGGGCCGTAATTGTTGACCAGCGAGAACGGCAAGCCTGCCTGCGGAGCGTGGCGCAGGCGATCGCCGCCGGTCAGCAAATGGCGCAGGTGCGGATTGACGATGCCGTTGCTCAAGGCATATTCGGCCATCGGTGTCGGCAGGAAGCTGACGTCCAGCGGCTGCTCGCGCCACCATGCCAGGACGGTGGCGGCATCGTCGTCCTGCAGCGGCAGCAGCAGGGTGGCGCCGACGCTCAGGGTCGGCCAGATTTCCCACACGGCGGCATCGAACCCTAGCCGCGCCACGCAGGAAGTGCGGTGGCCCGCCTGCACATCGAATGCTGCGTTATGCCAATGCACCAGGTTGTTCAGGTTCCGGTGTTCGATCATCACACCCTTCGGCGTGCCGGTCGAGCCCGAGGTGTAGATCACATAAGCCAGGTGGGATGGCGCGAGCTGGCTGCTATCCGGATTGTGCTCCGGATATTCGCTCCAGGCTGGCGCCTGCAGGTCCAGCAGCGGCAGGCTGGCAGGGATTGTCGCCAGCACCTGCTGCCACTCGCCTTCGATGCCGGCCTGCGTCAATACCACCCGTGGCGCGCTGTCGTTCAGCATGTGCGCCAGCCGTTCCGCCGGATACGCCGGATCCAGCGGCACATAGGCGGCACCTGCTTTCAGCACTGCCAGCAAGCCGACCACCATGGACAAGCCGCGCTCGACGCAGATCGCCACCCGGTCGTCCGGCTGGACGCCCAGTTCGCGCAGGTAATGCGCCAGCCGGTTGGCCTGGCGGTTGAGTTGGTCGTAGCTGAGCTGCTCGGCGCCATGCACCACGGCCGCTGCCTGCGGCGTGTTTGCCGCCTGCGCCTCGAACAGCTGCGGCAGCAAGGACGATGGATAATCGGCTTGGGTTGCATTCCAGGCCGTGACGATCTGATGGCGCTCCGCCTCGGCGAGCAACGGCAGCCGGTCGATCATGCAATCGGCGCCGCCGACGACGGCAGCCATCAGCAAGGCCATGCGGCTTTGTATCCTGGCGACTTCATCGCGTGTGAAATGGCGTGTGTTGTAATCGAACACCACCAGCACATCCTGGTCCCGGTGGAAATCCCGCAACGACATGGCCAGCGGCGTCTGCTCGAAGCCATGGTCCAGCTTGACGCCGCTGGCCATGCCGTCGCCCATGGGGAAATCGGTATCGAAAACTTCATACGACAGCGAGACGTCGAACAACTGGCGATAACCGTTTTGCACGACATTGTGGGCGCGGTTGATTTCCACGATAGGGAAGCGCTGGTGGCGGTAGCAGCGGCGCAGTTCTTTTGCGACGGCCGCCATCGCCTGGCTGAACGGTTGCTGGCGGTCCAGCGCGATCGCCACCGGAATGATCGACGAGAACATGCCGAAGGTGTTTTTTTCGCGGGCGTTGCTGCGGTTATGGATAGGCACGCCGATGACGACCTCGTCCAGGTCGTTGGCGCGCGCGAAATAAACGCTGATCAGGGCCAGCATGAAATCCGAGGCGGAAAAGCCATGGGCTGCCGCAAACGCTGTCATCTGCTCGAACAGGGGGCGTTCAATAGACCAGTAGACCTGTTCGCTGGGCGCCAGTGTCTTGGCTGAAAGCGCGCTGTCGCCGGGGACCAGCCGCGCAGGCAGTTGCGTGAAACGCTGGCGCCAGAATTCCTTGTCGAGCGCAAACCGGGCGGAGGAGAAGTAATCCTGATCCTTGGCGATGAAGTCCAGGTAGGAGGGTGCTGCTTCGGCGACTGTCTCATCCAGTCCGAGCAGCCGGTTGTAGGTGCTGGCGATGCTGGCGAAACTCTGCGAGGTGCTGATGCCGTCGGCGACCAGGTGGTGGTAGCACAGCAGCCAGTAATAGCGCGCAGGACCCACGCGTATCAGTTCCATTTTCCATAGCAGCCCGCCGTGCAGGTCGAACGGCTGCTTGAACACTTGCTCCATGCGCTGCCGGGCGCGCAGGTCGCCATCGGCTTCGGCGGAAAAATCCAGCACCGGCAAGTCAAAATCCACCGACGGCAACACTTGTTGCCGCGCCACGCCGCCGGCCTTGACCAGCACCAGCCGGGCAGCATCGTTCTCCATCGCGAAATGGCGGATGGCTTGCTGCAGTACGAGCGGATCGATGGCGGCATCGATTTTTGCCGCCAGGCCGATGTTGTAATAGGGGATGCCGGGATTGAGCAACTGGTCCAGCCAGACCACTTGCTGTACGGAAGAAAGTTCATGGACGGACGTTTGGGCGTCGTTGGCCAGCGCGCCTGGTGCTGCAGATATTTCAACCGGATTCGACATAAAAACCTCTAGGCAGTGTTTTGACAACAATCGAAAAATAAGGAAGCGCTCTGCGTCTCCCGGGCCGCCGCATGCCACGGCTATGTGGCTAGCCGAGGTCGGTTCCGGGTCGAAGCAGGGTCTTAAGGGATGCTGCTGGAGGCGGTTGCCTTAGTGGTGAGAGAGCATGGACAAAGCTGCTGAAGGGTGAGCGCGCGCATGGAATTCTCTTGGCTTGGAAACAAATTTGTGACGGACACCAGTTGCAGTAACCGACCTTTGATGACGGCGGCCGTAAAGGCAGCCAGCCGCAGCATTTACTGGTTACGAAGCAAAAGTGGCAACGATGCTGCAAGTAGGAAGCGGAGCAGCTTTGTTACTTTACAGAAAGTAAAAAACGCCGAAACTGTCACTATTCACAGGTTGTTGCATTGCAGAAAACCCCAGTAAACTAGTGCGCACGCAGTTTTCCGATTGCATTTTTCGCAAGATATATGGCATTTTCCCCGGCGGCCCAGGCAGTCGGCTTTTCCTCCCCCAAGCCACGCCGGATTCCAAAACACAAGCTCCCGCCATGACCGAGATGACCGAAGAACTAGCAGCAGAAACCGCGGTTCCCGCCAGCCAGGCAGGGTTGCCGCCGATACTCATGCATCGCGGTTTCCTGCTGCTGATGCTGGGTTGTTTCGCTGCATTCCTGGGGGAGCAGCTGACCACGGTGGCATTGCCCTGGCTGGTGCTGAAACTGAGCAATGACAGCCTGGCCCTGGGCACCGCCGTGGCGGTGATGGCGCTGCCGAAAATCCTGTTCCTGGTGGTGGCCGGCGTGCTGGTCGACCGGCACTCGCCGCGCACCGTGCTGATATGCGCCTCGGCCGGCGGCATGGTGTTGCTGGCAGGAGTCGGCGTGATGCTGATGTATGACTTGCTGGCGCTGTGGATGATGTATCTGTTTGCCTGCGGGATGGGACTGGCGGGCGCTTTTGCGATTCCGGCCAGGGTCGCCATACTGCCGAGGCTGATCGACCCGCGGCAATTGCAGCCGGCTAACGCAATATTGATGGGCATCACCCAGGTCTCGCTGCTGGGCGGGCCGCTGCTGGCCGGATTGCTGGCGGCGTCGACGGATGGACTGGGATTGGTTTTCTTGCTGAATGCGTGCTGTTTCCTGATCGCCACAGTCACCGTACCGCGCTTGCAGCCGCGTGCGCAACCGGCGCCGGAGCATCAGGCGGCGCTGCTTGCCTCCATCGTTCCAGCCGCAAAATGGCTGTGGTCCGACGGCGTGCTGAGGACGCTGATCGGTTACTGGGCAGTCGTCACCTTGCTGCTGGCAGGGCCGGTGCAGGTCGGGTTGCCGCTCTGGGTGGATCGCCAGCTGGGCGGCGGCGCCTCGGCGTTCGGGATACTGATTGCCGCCAACGGCCTGGGGCAGCTGATCGGCATCGTGTTTTCCGGCCTGCGCGCCCGGAAAGTGGTCCATCTTGGCGTCGCGGTCTGCGTGATCGACGGCCTGGCCGGCCTGGCCGTGTTCGGCATGGGATTCACCCATGTCCTGGAAGTGGGCCTGGCGCTGATGCTGGCGGTCGGCGTGGGCGCCGGCTACGTGCAGGTAGGATTGTTCACCTGGATACAGCGCCGGATCCCGACCGAGCTGCACGGCCGGGTGCTCAGCATACTGATGCTGGTCCTGATCACGATTGCGCCGCTGTCGGCGCTGCTTGCGGGTTACCTGATCCTGTACGTGACGCCGTCCCGGTTGTTCATGTACGGCGGCCTGCTGCTGTCGCTGTTCGCCATGCTCATGCTGCTTCATCCGAAACTGAGGAAACTGCGGAACTAGCATCGCTGCAAATTGGCCGTCGCAAAATGGCAAACGGCGATTCGCTGTAGAATATTTCTATGCAGAAAGGAACTGTCGTCCTGTGCATCGGTCAGACTTGAAACAGACGTGACGCTGTCGTCGGCAGGAAGATGGCGGCGGTGCTTTCTGTTCGTCCTGTATCTGTTTCAGAAACGGAGTTCCACGGTCATGGCAAAAATCCCCCTCCCCGGCAGCGAACGCAGTGCTCCTTTCGACGCCAAAATCGTCGGCAGCGCCGCTCCCGCCGAACAGCTCGAAGTGACGATCGTCTTGCGCCGCAACGCAAGCCAGGAACTGTGCGATATCGTCGACAAGCAATGCACAGGCGAAGCGGCTCAGGCGCATCTTTCACGCGAAGAGTTTGCCCGCAAATTTTCCGCCTCGCCGCAAGACGTGGCCAGGATCACTGCATTTGCACAAGACCACGGCTTGCAGGTGGTGCACGAAGATGCGGCTTGCGCCACGGTCACCCTGAAGGGCACCGTGGCGCAGTTCAACCAGGTATTCGATGTCGACCTGCAGCGCTACGAATCGCACCTCGGCAACTATCGCGGCCGCACCGGCGCGGTCCACATCCCGGCCGAGCTGCAGGATATCGTGACGGCGGTAGTCGGCCTCGACAACCGCCCGCAGGCGCGCCCGCTGTTCCGCCTGCAGCCGCCGATCCGCTTCGCACCGCGTAATGCCGCCACCGCTTCCTTCCTGCCTACCCAGTTTTCGTCGCTATACGATTTTCCCGACAACCTCGGCGCAGGCCAGTGCATAGCCATCATCGAACTGGGCGGCGGTTACCGCGAAGCCGACCAGCAAGCCTATTTTTCAAAACTGGGCATTGCGCTGCCGAAGATCACCGCGATCGCTGTGAACGGCCCGGGCAACCAGCCCAGCGGTGATGCCAACGGCGCCGACGGCGAAGTGGTGCTGGATATCCAGATCGCCGGCGCGCTGGCGCCGGAAGCGCATCTGGTGGTGTATTTTTCGACCAATACCGATGCCGGTTTCCTTAACGCCCTCAACAGCGCGGTGCATGACAATACCAACAAGCCGTCCATCGTCTCGATCAGCTGGGGCAGCGCCGAACCGCGCTGGACGCAGCAAGCCATGCAGGCTTTTAATGCGGCGCTGCAGGCTGCCGCTGCGATGGGCGTGACGGTGTGCGTCGCCTCCGGCGACAGCGGCTCCAGCGATGGCGTGGCCGGCGGCAACCATGTCGACTTTCCGGCATCCAGCCCGTATGTGCTGGCATGCGGCGGCACCCGCCTGCAAGCGTCCGGCCAGGTAATCGAGAGCGAAGTAGTGTGGAACGGCGGCGCCCAAGGCGGCGCCGGCGGTGGCGGTGCCAGCGCGGTGTTTGCGCTGCCGGCCTGGCAGCAGAGCCTGGTGCTGACCGGCAGCGACGGCAAGCGCCAGCCGCTGGCCAAGCGTGGCGTGCCGGACGTGGCCGGCAACGCCGATCCGGTTACCGGCTACCAGGTGTATATCGACGGCACCGATGCAGTAGTCGGCGGCACCAGCGCCGTGGCGCCGCTGTGGGCGGCGCTGCTGGCGCGCATTAATGCAGCCAAGGCGGCGGCCAAGGGCAGCGCGGTCGGGTTCGTCAATCCGCAGCTGTACCGGCAGCAGGCCGCCTTCCGCGATGTCACGCAAGGCAACAACGGTTATTACGCCGCGGCGCCGGGCTGGGATGCCTGCACCGGGCTGGGCAGCCCGGACGGCAAGAAACTGGCAAGCGTACTGTAGCGGCGGTCGACGCTTCCAAGAAGGAGGGATCATGAGCAGCAACCATGCATCAGTCCGCGCCGCCGGCGCAGCTGGCGACCAGCCTTGTTTCGATCCTACCGCCTACGGCACCGGGCCCGGCGATTCGGTGGCCGAGGCCAGCGAAAATGCAGCGATCACCCATCACGGTACGACGATAGGCAAGCGCGCCTATCAGTACACGGCGACCGCCGGCCACCTGGTGGCGGTCGATGCCGGCAGTTCGCAGCCCGCTGCAAAAATATTCTACGTGGCGTTCACCGTCGACGGCCAGGACTTGAATACCCGCCCGCTCACGTTCTTCTATAACGGCGGGCCGGGTTCGTCATCGGTATTTGTATTGCTGGGTTCGTTTGCGCCCAAGCGCATCAAGACCTCCATGCCGGGCTTCACGCCGCCGCCTCCCTATACCCTGGAAGACAATCCGGACAGCTTGCTCGACAAGAGCGACCTGGTATTCATCAATCCGGTCGGCACCGGTTATTCCGCCGCCATCGCACCGTTCAAGAACAAGGATTTCTGGGGCGTCGACCAGGATGCGCGCTCAATCACACAATTCATCAAGCGCTACCTGACCGCCAACGACCGCTGGAATTCGCCGAAATTCCTGTTCGGCGAATCGTACGGCACGCCGCGCAGCGCCGTGCTGTCGTATCTGCTGCATGAAGATGGCGTGGACTTGAACGGCATCACGCTGCAATCGTCGATCCTCGATTACTCCCAGGCCGGCAATCCGATCGGCGCGCTGCCGACGGCGGTGGCTGACGCCTGGTATCACAAGAAAACCCGGCTGACGCCGCCGCCGGCCGACCTGCCGACGCTGATGGAGAGCGCAGCGCTGTTTGCGCGCAGCGATTACGCCAAGGCGCTGGAGAAATTTCCCAAGGCCGATCCGGCGACGCTGAAAAAGCTGAGTGACTTCACCGGCATCGACCAGACCACCCTGACGGCCTGGGGACTCGACATCACCGCAGGCGACAGCCACGGCAGGACGCTGTTCCTGATCAGCCTGCTGCAAAGCCAGGGGCTGGCGCTGGGTTCTTATGATGGCCGCGTGACCGGCGTCGACAGCGGCATCGCCGCCGACATCTCGCCGAATGCGGGCGGCAACGATCCCAGCATGACGGCGGTAGCGGGGGTCTACACCGCGATGTGGAACAATTACCTGAACGACGGCTTGAAGTTCACCTCGAATTCGGCGTTTACCGACCTCAACGACAAGGCGTTCCAGAACTGGGATTTCAGCCACATCGATCCGACTGGCGCGCAAAAAGGCATAGACGCCAAGGGCGACGTCATCCTGTACACGGCCGGCGACCTGGCTGCGACCATGAGCCTGAACGTCGACCTGAAGGTGCTGTCCGCCAACGGCTACTACGATTTTGTCACGCCGTTCTACCAGACCGTGATGGACCTGCAGAAAATGCCGCTGGTCGATGCCGCCGTGCGCAAGAATCTGAGTGCGAAATTCTATCCGTCCGGCCACATGATCTACCTGGAAGCGGCTTCACGCACAGCCTTGAAAGCCGATGTGGCGGCGATGATAGATGCCGCTACCTCGGATCATCAGGCGATGGCGCGGATCAGGAGCCTGCAAACGCTCAAGACGGGTTAGCATCGGCAGTAACTCGCGATGCGCCAGTAAATCGATATAAGCGCCTTCGATCAGCTGTCCGAACCGGACGCCGATCGGCAACGGCTGTTCTGTTCCTTCGACTGTCATCGAGGCTTCACCCGGGCGTCACCGTTGCGTAATATTTCATGTATGGAGTCGGGCCATTCTTACTCTATGGAAACAACATGGCGCACTCAAGTCCTAGGAAATTCCTCAAAAATTCTGTAGCGGCGATGGGTGCATCCATGCTGCCTCCCGCTGTCCAGCAAGTGCTGGCGGCGCCGGCGTCCTGTACACGCCGTGGCGCCTGAACTCCAGCACCGCCTCGGCGCAGTGGCTGTCGGATGTGCCGCATGACCTGAACACCGGCACCGCCGCCTGGAACAAGGGCCGCAACGACAGGTGGATTCCCAACAAGGGCATGAATTCGCACACCTACATGACTTTTCCGTTGGATTTCAAAACAGCATTATGAAGGATCGGGTACTACGGGCATCGACGCCATCTGCCGGTCGGATGCTGTATTGCGCATCGATATCCTATTATCTCAAATCATTTATTGTCAGTCGTCATACAACTGTATGGGAATGAAAAATCCCCGCCTGAGCACTGCCTTCGAAGATGTGTACCTATGGGAAATAAATCCGGTTGCTAAATTATTTTTTGCTGCTTATACTGCGAATCAAGTTGTAGGATGACTGATAACAAAAAATCAGTTGCGCAAACCGGCCAAGACCTGCAGCGCATGCGGTGACGCCAGGCAGTCTCAAGCGCTGGTTCTGCCAAAAACAGGAGACAAGGTGAGTATCGATAAAACGACGGTCAAACTCGAGCGTCTCGGCGACCTGCGCTGCGCCGTGGGCGAAAGCCCGCTGTGGAGCGCGGAAGAAGGCGCCTGGTACTGGGTCGACATTCCGGCCAGGACGGTCTGGCGCTGGCATGCCGGATCCGGTTCGGCGCGCAGCTGGACGCTGCCGGAAATGGTCGGCTGCATTGCACTGAAAGACAGCGGCGGCCTGGTTGCCGGGATGGAAACCGGGATTTTCAGCCTGCGGCTGGGCCAGGCCCAAGCCGCGGTGGCGGAAAAGCTGGCAAGCCCTGCCGGCCTGCGCGAAGGCATGCGTTTCAATGACGGCCGCTGCGACCGCCAGGGGCGTTTCTGGAGCGGCACCATGTTCCTCGACATGGCGGCGGCGCGCGCCGACGGCCATCTGTATCGCTACACCCCACAAGGCCTGTCGTTGCCGATGGTGTCCAAGCTGATCGTCTCGAACGGCCTGGCCTGGTCGCCTGACGGCCGCACCATGTATCTCTCCGATTCGCACGCATCGCGCCAGCTGGTCTGGGCCTACGACTACGACATCGACGACGGCATCCCCAGCGCCCAGCGGATTTTCATCGACATGCACCAGCATCCCGGCAGGCCGGACGGCGCGGCGGTCGATATCGACGGCTGTTACTGGATATGCGGCAACGACGGCAGCTGTGTCCTGCGTTTTACTCCCGAAGGAAAACTGGACCGGAAGATCGACCTGCCGATGACAAAACCCGCGATGTGCGCGTTTGGCGGCGCCGGCCTGGATACCTTGCTGGTGACCTCCATCAGCGCCGGCCTGGCGGCAGACGATCAATGGGCCGGTGCGACAGTGACGTTGCGCCCTGGCGTGGCCGGCATGCCTGAGACGGCATTCCAGACCTGAGCGGCGAGGTAGCGGGGCGCCGCGATTTTTATAAATCACGCAACGATTTTTTGTAAACAAATAGAAACCAGGAGACAGAAAAATGAAGAAATACCTATCCATGCTCTGCATGGCCGGCGCGCTGTCGCTGCCGCTGTGCGCGCCGTCCGCTGTCGCCAGGGAATTCCGCGACGCCGATGTGCAGCCGGCCGATTACCCGACGGTGGCGGCCGTCAACTACATGTCTGACCTGCTCAAGCAGGGCAGCAAGGGCAAATACAGCATCAAGGTCTATCCCAACAGCCAGCTGGGCAGCGAGCCGGATACCGTGGAGCAGGTAAAGCTGGGAGCGATTGAATTCACCCGCACCCACGCCAGCGTGCTCAACGCCATCTGCCCGGAAACGATGCTACCTTCCTTGCCGTTCGTGTTCCGCGACAAGGAACACATGCGGCACGTGCTGGACGGGCCGATCGGCGATGAAATCCTGCGTGCCTGCGAATCACACGGCCTGGTCGGCCTGGCGTTCTACGATTCGGGCGCGCGTTTTTTCTACACAAAAAAGCAGATCAAGAACCTGGCGGACCTGAAGGGCATGAAGATCCGCGTCCCGCAGTCCGAGCTGTCGGTGGCGATGCTGCAGGCGCTGCACGCCAATGCGACGCCGATGGCGACGTCCGAGGTCTACACCGGGATCAAGAGCGGCATCGTCGATGGCGCCGAAAACAACTGGCCTACCTACCAGACCGCGCACCATTTCGAGATAGCGCCCTACGTGCTGCTGGACGAGCATGACATGACGCCGGAAATCCTGTTGATGTCGAAAGTGATCTACGACAAGCTGTCGGCCGACGACCAGAAAATGATCCGCCAAACAGCCAAGGCGTCGGTGCCATACATGCGCAAGCTGTGGGACGAGAAAGAAATCTCCTCGCGCGCCATTGTCGAAAAGGCCGGGGTGCACATCACGGCGGCCAACAAGGCGGAGTTCCAGGCCAGCATGGCCCCGGTCTACGCCAAATTCGTGACCACGCCGGCCATGAAAGACATGCTCAAGCGCATCCAGGAAACCAAATAAGGTCGCCTCTTCTTCCCTGTCAAGGAACCGCTCATGACACATGTCAATAAAGCAGGCGAGGCAATTGACGACAAGCTGCCTATCGCCTTGTTGCCGCCGTTTACGTTTCTTACCCGATGCAATGCCTGGCTGTCGCTGATGTGCATGCGGCTGGCGGTGCTCGGCCTGGTGCTGATTGCGATTGCCGTCTTCGGCCAGATTTTCGGCCGCTACGTGCTCAACAACAGCCCCTCCTGGACCGAGGCGCTGGCCTTGCTCATGGTGCTGTATGTGACCAATATCGGCGTCGCCGTCTGCGTGCGCGACGACCGCCACATGGGCGTCGAACTGCTGACCGGCGCGTTGCCGCCGAAGGTAAGAGTGCCGCTGAAGATTTTCATCCACCTGCTGGTCATCCTGTTTGCGGTGCTGATGATCTGGAACGGCTGGATCCTCGGCCGCCAGATCATCGACTACATGATTCCCAACCTCGGAGTTTCACAGGGCTTGACCTACTGGCCGCTGATGCTGTCCGGCACCCTGATCGTCCTGTTCTCGATTGAGCACATCATCGCATTGCTGCAACGTACAAGGGTCGTTCCATCATGGCATTAACTCTGCTGTCGCTCAGTTTCCTGGTGCTGTTGCTGATCGGCGTACCGATTTCGTTTTCGATCGGCCTGTCGGCGATCGCCACCATATTTTACGAAGGCTTGCCGATCGCCGTGATTTTCCAGCGGATGACAGCCGGCATGAGCGTATTTTCCTTCCTCACCATTCCTTTCTTCATCTTCGCCGGCGAGCTGATGCTGTACGGCGGCATCGCCGACCGCATCATCCAGTGCGCGCGCGGCGTGGTCGGCCACATCCGCGGCGGGCTGGGCATGACCAATGTGCTGGCATGCACCTTGTTCGGCGGCGTCTCGGGATCGCCGGTGGCGGACATATCCGCCATGGGCGCGGTCATGATCCCGATGATGAAGCGCGAGAACTACGATACCGACTATGCGGTCAACGTCACCACCCACTCGTCGCTGGTGGGGGTGCTGATGCCGACCTCGCACAACATCATCATCTACGCCCTGGTCGCCGGCGGCGGCGTATCGATCACCACCCTGATCCTGGCGGGACTGCTGCCGGCGCTGATCCTGACCCTGGCCAACCTTACCGTGGCCTACCTGGTGGCGGTCCACCGCGGCTATCCCGCCGGCACCTTCCTCGGCTGGTCGGTGGCGCTGCGCAGCATCCTGCGCGCGGTGCCGGGGCTGATGGTCGTGATCATCATCATTGCCGGCATCACTTCGGGGGTATTTACCGCGACCGAGTCGGCCGCCATCGCCGTGTTTTATGCGCTGATCCTCACTACCCTGGTGTACCGCAGCCTGAGCTGGGCCGATTTTCTGAAGGCCGCGGTCAAGTCGGTCAAGACTACCGGCGTGATCCTGATGCTGATCAGCATCTCATCGGCGTTCGGCTACCTGATCAGCCTCTACAGCGTGGCCGATACGGTGGGCGACGCGCTGATGGCGGTCAGCACCAACCCGATCGTGATTTTCCTGCTCATCAACCTGGCCTTGCTGCTGTTCGGCACGTTTCTCGACATGGCTGCGCATATCCTGATCTGCACGCCGATTTTCCTGCCGATCTGCGAGCACTTCGGCATGGGGCCGGTGCAGTTCGGCATGATGTTGCTGATCAACTGCTCGCTGGGACTGAATGCGCCGCCGATCGGCGCGGCGCAGATCATCGGCTGCACCATCGGCGGCATCCGCATGGGGGAAATCATGCGCACCATTTGGCCGTTTTACCTGGCGCTCCTGGTCACTCTGTTGCTGGTCACTTTTGTGCCGGGGTTTTCGCTGTGGATACCTGCCTGGTTTGCATGACGTTTTTGTGATGATGAATTCAGCCGGCATCCGCATACGGATGCCGGCAGGACGAGGAAAGTTGCGTCGTACGGCCTAACCTATAAAAAATATCAGTAGATAACGTGCAAAAAAAGCTATTCCTCGGCCGGGGCCTTGATCGACTCCGCCATGCCATGCGCGCAAAGCGCAATCCCAGAGCAATGTGACAATCGGCGACGTCGACCAGTACGTCGGTTATATCTATAGCGCGGCGTGTACCAGCTGGGCCTTGACGCATATTTCGAGCGTGCAAACCCGTTGCGCCGGCATCTGGTAGCATCTTGTCTGGCATTGACTTGTCCTGATGCAGACCTCCCCCAATACAGATAATTCCAGCTGCTGCAGGCTTGACCTCTCTACAACACCCGACACCTATTTCTCACAGGAACTATCATGAGCGTTACTACCCAATGGATCGACGTCAAGGCCGATGACGGCACCTTCGGCGCCTATCTGGCCATCCCGCACACCGGCAAGGGTCCCGGCATCGTACTGCTGCAGGAAATTTTCGGCGTCAACGAACACATCCGCTCGGTCGCCGAACAATATGCGGCCGACGGCTACGTCGTATTGGTGCCGGACCTGTTCTGGCGCAGCGGCGCCCATATTGAACTGGTTTACGACGAGGCCGGCTGGAAACGCGCGGTCGAGCTGATGCAAGCCACCGACTTCGCCAAGGCGCAATCGGATATCGCGCTGACCGTGGCTGCCCTCAAGGCCCGGCCGGAACTGGACGGCAAGCTGGCCGTCATCGGTTATTGCTTCGGCGGCATGCTGGCGTATAACACCGCGGCCAATGGCCTGGTCGATGCGGCAATCGCGTATTACGGCGGCGGCATCCAGAACCAGCTGCAACGCGCCGGCGACATCAATGTGCCGCTGCTGATGCATTTCGGCGGCGCCGACAGCCACATTCCGATGGCTGCCGTGCAGAGCATCGCCGAGCGTTTTGAAGACAATGATGAAGTCGAGGTCCACATCTACCCGGGCGCCGAACACGGCTTCAACTGTTCGCACCGCGCCAGCTACAACCAGCGCGCCGCGGCGGAAGCGCATGGCAATTCCCTGACTTTCCTGAGCGACAACCTGTAAGGCATTTTTTAGCCCCGAAAAAAAACGCCAACCGACGGTTGGCGTTTTTGCGTCCTGTCGCTCTATCCGAGCGCGATCGTTAACGTGGCGCAGGCTCCGTCCGCGGCGGCGCGTTCTTCACATAGCTGTCGAACCAGCGCAGCATTTCATACACCAGCTGCTCGTTCGATTCCATCGCCGCGTACCAGTGCGGTTCATGCGGCAGCAACACCAGGCGCGTAGTGCCGCCGTTGCCGCGGATCGCCTCGTACAGCTTGCTGGCTTGCAGCGGCGTGGTGCCCGGATTGGCGTCGTCCGCGCCATGCACGATGAGGATAGGCGTCTTCATCTTGTCGGCGAAGAAGAATGGCGACACCTTCAGGTAGACATCCTGCGCTTCCCATACCGAGCGCTGCTCGCTCTGGAAACCGAACGGCGTCAGCGTCTTGTTATAAGAGCCGCTGGTGGCGACGCCGGCCCGGAACAGGTCGGAGTGGGCCAGCAGGTTGGCTGTCATCAGCGCGCCATGGCTGTGTCCGGTGACGCCGATGCGGTCGGGATCGGCCACGCCCAGCCGCACCGATTCGTCAACCGCGGCCTTGGCGTCCGCCACCAGCTGCTCCATGTAGGTGTCGTAGGCTTTTTTCGGATCGCCGACGATCGGGAACGCCGCGTTATCGATGATGGCGTAGCCGGCAAGCAGCAGCAGCCGGTACTGCCGCAGCCTAGTGAAGGTTTCTTGCGAGCCCGTGGTCTGGCCGGCCTTCGAGGCATCGGCGTAATCGAGCGGGTAGGCATACAGGATAGTTGGCACGCGTGTGCCTTCCTGGTAGCCGGGCGGGGTGTACAAGGTGAACGACAAATCGAGGCCGTCCGCGCGCTTGTATTTGACCAGGCGTTTCTTGATTTCCCGCACCACTGGCGTCGGATCGGGGATGCGGGTAACGGCGGCGCTGTTCGAAGCAAAGGCCGCTTCCCCGGCTGCGGCGTCGACCGGAGCGCCGAGGGTGCGCAGAAATGCGTTAGGCGGATCGATCACCGACTGGCGCCAGGTCAGGAAGGTATGCGCATCGGCTCCGGCGAAGCCCAGGAACTGCTCGTAGGAAGTCTTGTCGCTGCGGAACAGGCGTTCCGATTTCAGCGTCTTCAGGTCGAGCTTGTCAAGGAAAGGGCGGTCGCCATCCGGCGATGAGCCAACGCCGCTCAGGAAAATCGCATCCCCTTCCTGGCGCAGCACCCAGGAACCGTTCGGCAGCTGGCGCTTCACAGGAACCCCCGGATTTGCATATTTCTCGTCGGTCGACAGGTCCCACAGCAAGCGCTGCGGCTGCTGCGGATCGTCGAGATTGACCAGGAAACTACGGCGCCAGTGGCGGTTGCGATCGTATTCGTGCAGCAGCGCCAGGCCAGGCTGCTCGGTCCAGGAGATACCCATATAACGCTGTTCGGTGCGGGTGATTTCCAGCGGCGCCGAAGTGAACGGCGCCTTCTGCAGCATCAGCTTGTCGCGCGCAGGCACCTTGGTTTTCCAGTCGCCGCCGTCCAGCGCTTCAGCCCAGACCAGCGTCGCCGGTTCGGTGGCGCGCCAGGCAAAGTCGCGCGGGCCGAGCGGAACGCCGCCGATCGGGACCCGGTCCGCCAATGGCAGCGAGGCGATATGCTGCACCGCTATGTTCTGCCGCTTGGCGATATCCCATACTTCCACTTCCTGCGGAAAACGGTCAAAGGTCGTGACGTAGGAATAGGGTTTGCGGATCGAGGTAACCAGCAGATGCCGCCCATCCGGCGCCGGTCCCAGCGACTCATAGCGGCCCGGCGTGCCGACCGGCGTGACGGTCGCGCCGGCGGCGTCAACCAGCGCCAGCTGCGAAGCAGCGTAGTAATCGAACAGGTCTTCGTCGTGCTTGTTGTTCAGCGTGTCGCGGTTTTCGTAGGTGCTGCTCTGTCCTTTGCTGCCGTTCGATTCCTGGATGCTGGGGCCATCGGGGATGGTCGGCTCAGGCGGCGGTGGACCCATGCGCTGGGGGACCAGCTTGACCAACAGCGTTTTCTGGTCGGGCATCCATTGCATCTGGTCTTCCAGCATTGGATTCAGGCGTGCGCCTGGAACCCGGCGTACGGCGCCGCTGCTGGCGTCGCCAATCCAGAGGTCGACCGAGTCCTTGGTGACATTTTCAAAAGCAAAACGTTTACCGTCGGCGCTCCACAGCGGCTTGCCCGGGCAGGCATCTGCGGGCAGCGTTATGTGAGTTTGCGCTCCATCGGCGATATGTACCAGGTCAAAGCTCCTGGCGCAGGGAGTGATGCCGTAGCCGCCCGGTGTATCGTGCTTGCTGTGGTTCCCGGGTTCTACGCGCACGCCCGCCAGGCGCAGGAAAGGCGTCGCCACCCGCGCAATCGACGGATAGTCCTGCCAGGACACCAGCAGCATCCGGTCTCGCGTCGGGCTCACCACCGGCACCGGCGGCGATGGCGCACGCATGACGTCCAGGATTGCTTTGGGCGGCTGGTTGTAGCCGGAGGTGGAATTGGGGGCTGGAGCCGCGGCCGGCGATGGTGCGGCTGCGGGCGCGGCAAGCGTCGTGGTGGCTGCGCCGGCCGCAAGCAGTGAGACCCAGAGACAGGTCAAGGTGGATTTTATTGCCATTAATGTCCTCAGTTTCGATTCGTCTGCAGCAAGGGTTTTGTCAGCTTGTGGCCGACCCTACCGATATTGCCATTTGATACTGGAAAAAGGGCCATTTTTCGCCGGTTTTTTTGAACAATTTGCGCAGTTCAGGATAAACCGCCATTTATGATAATATACGAAACGTATATAAACCGTATAAAAGAAAGCAGCCATGGGCATCGTCAAAATTTCCGATCTAATGCATGACAACCTGCGCACCGCAAGCGATGCGCTGAGCCGATCCATCAATGCCCAGGCTGAACACTGGATGCGCATCGGCATGTTGTCCGAACTGCATCCTGAGCTGTGCCACGGCGAGATCTGCCAGTTGCTGATGCGCGCCAGGCAGGCCGGCGACGAAAGCCTGGCGTTCTTTACGCAGGAGAGCGCGGCTGCACCTGCTGTATCGAAGCCAGCGCGAAAGGCCGCGCGGTGAGCCGGCCGATCCTGAAGTCGGCGGCCGACATCGCCAAGGCGCGCATCGCCGGCGGCCTGGCTGCCGATGTGCTGCGGATGATCGCGGAACATGTGAAACCCGGCGTCAGCACCGAGGAGCTGGACCGCCTGTGCCATGACCACATCGTCCACGTGCAGCAAGCGGTGCCGGCCAACATCGGCTACCACGGCTTCCCGAAGACGATATGCGTCTCGGTCAACCATGTGGTTTGCCATGGCATCCCGTCGCCGCAGAAGATCTTGAAGAGGGGCGATATCATCAACATCGACGTGGCTGTCATCGCCGACGGCTGGTTCGGCGACACCAGCCGCATGTACTTTGTCGGCGAGCCCAGCCCGCTGGCGCGCCGGCTGGTGGAAACGACCTACGAAGCGATGCGGGCCGGCATCCTGCAAGTACGGCCCGGCGCCACGCTGGGAGATGTCGGACATGCCATCCAGACCGTGGCCCACCGCGAGCGCTTCAGCGTCGTGCGCGAGTACTGCGGACACGGCATCGGCCAGATCTACCACGAAGACTTGCAGGTGCTGCACTATGGTAACCGGGGCGAAGGCCTGCGCCTGGAGCCCGGCATGGTGTTTACCATCGAACCGATGCTCAATGCCGGCAAGCGTGAAACCAAAGAACTGGCCGACGGCTGGACCGTGGTCACCCGGGATCACTCCTTGTCTGCACAGTGGGAGCACATGGTTGCGGTGACGGCCGACGGCTTTGAGCTGCTGACGCCCTGGCCGGACGGCACCGGCTCCTATGCCGCGATCGCCTGAGAATTTTTTTCACCCCCGCCACAATATTCCCAATTGTGAAACGTCTTCATTGGTATGAGCCCGCCGAACAGCCCGCAGCCGATGAACGACCAGGACCGAGACATCACTGCGACCGTCTTGCGCGAGCGCGCCAGGCTCGGGAATTTTATCCTGCGCCGGGTGCGCGACCAGGACGAAGCGGACGACATCCTGCAGGATGTATTCCAGGAATTCGTCCAGGCCTATCGCCTTCCCGCTCCGATCGAACAAGCGAGTGCGTGGCTGTTCCGTGTTGCGCGCAATCGCATCATTGACCGCTTCCGCAAGAAGAAAGAACTGTCGGTAAACGAGACGAGCGACGATCCGGACGACCCGGACGGCGAGTACCGGCTCGACCTTGTGCTGCCGGCGCCCGACGGTCCGGAGGCTGTGCACGCCAGGTCGGCATTGCTGGCGGAACTGCAGCAAGCCCTCGATGCACTGCCGGCAAACCAGCGCGATGTGTTCATCGGGCACGAACTCGAAGGACTCAGTTTCAAGGAAATGGCCTCGCAAAGCGGTGTCGCCGTAAACACCCTGTTGGCGCGCAAGCGCTACGCGGTGCTGTATCTGCGTACTCGCCTGCAGACGATTTATGACGAATTTGACATGTAAGTTATTGAGTAAGGAGCAGAAAGATGAAAACGAGATTTCTCTGGAAATTGCTAATGATGCTGGCGGTCGCCGCCGTGCTTGGCGCCGCTGTCATGGTGTTATGGAACCTGGTAATGCCCGGGTTGTTCGCCGGCAGCCGCCCGATTGATTATTGGCATGCGCTAGGTTTGCTGGTGCTCAGCCGGATCCTGTTCGGTGGATTCCGCGGCCACGGCGGGTGGCATGGCCGCCGGCGCTGGCAAAAATGGCAAGCCATGACGGCGGAAGAGCGCGAACAGTTCCGCAAAGACCGCTCGGCGTTTTGCCGGAAAAGCGAAGAATGAGCGCGGCTGAAACCGCGGCCGCCTGCAAGCAGGAACCGGGGATCATCATCCCGGTTGTCAGCCTGAAACGCTGCGAAGGCAAGGGCGATTGCGTCGAGGTCTGTCCGGAAAACGTGTTCCAGATCCGGCGTATCGACGACAGCGATTATCGAAACCTTGGTACATTACAGAAATTCAAATTACGCGTGCACGGCATGAAAGTCGCTTACACGCCAAACGCCGATGCGTGCCGTGCATGTGGTTTATGCGTCAGCGCGTGTCCCGAACATGCCATCACCCTTCAACGTGCCCCAGCCAGCATATGACGCCAGCCAACACCTCGCAGCCTTTGCAGTTTTCCCGTTACCAGAAATTTGTGGTCGGCATGCTGGCATTCCTGCAGTTCGCCGTCATCCTCGATTTCATGCTGATGTCGCCGCTGGGCGCCGTGATCATGCCGGCGCTGGCCATCGGTCCGAAGCAGTTCGGGCTGGTGGTCTCCGCCTATGCGTTCAGCGCCGGCCTGTCGGGATTGCTGACGGCGGGTTTCGCCGACCGTTTCGACCGCAAGAAGCTCCTGCTGTTCTTCTATACCGGCTTCATCCTCGGAACATTGTGGTGCGGTCTGGCGCAAAGCTTCGAGAGCCTGCTGCTGGCGCGCATCGTCACAGGTTTGTTCGGCGGCGTCATCGGTTCGGTGGTGCTGGCCATCTCGACCGACCTGTTCCCGCTGCAGATGCGCGGCCGCGTGATGGGCCTGATCCAGACCGCATTCGCCGCAAGCCAGGTGCTGGGCATCCCGATCGGGCTGTACCTGTCCAACCGCTGGGACTGGCATGTACCGTTCATGGCGATGGCCGCCCTCGGCGTGGTCGGCGGACTGTTCGTGACCTGGCGCATGCAGCCGGTCACCGCCCACCTTGCAGCGCCTCAGGAACATAGCCCGTGGATGCACCTGTTTCATACGGTCACCGAGCCGCGCTACCTGATGGCTTTCGCAACCACGGCATTGCTGACCACCGGCGGCTTCATGCTGATGCCCTTCAGCAGCGCGTATGCGGTGAGCAACCTGGGCATCGACCTGCACAGCCTGCCCACGGTCTACCTGGTCACGGGACTGTGCACCATCTTCTTCGGCCCCATGATCGGCAAGGCCGCCGATACATTCGGTAAATTTCGGGTGTTCATACTCGGCACCGCGCTGTCTATCCTCATGGTGCTGATCTACACGCACCTCGGACCGACCTCCCTGCCTTTGCTTATCGTCGTCAATGCCTTCATGTTCGTCGGGATCTTCTCGCGCATGATTCCGTTCCAGGCACTGGTATCGTCGGTGCCGGCAACTACCCAGCGCGGCTCCTTCAACGCCATCAGCGCGTCGATCCAGCAGCTGTCGGGCGGCATCGCCTCCGTCGTCGCCGGCCACATCGTCACGCTCGGGGCGGATGGCAAGTTGCAGCATTTCGACACGGTCGGCTACGTGGTGGTCGGCACATCGCTGGTGGCGCTGATGCTGCTGTGGCGCCTGCAGCGCAGCCCGGGGAATGGGCCGACGCCGCAGCCGGCGGCCGTCCTTTGATATATCAATTGTTTTAACCACAGACCGATATATTGATGCGCCCAATTTTTCCTGGCCAATTCCTTGCGGCGACCTAGATCGACAGTATGCGCAGCGAACTATTGTCCGCCGCGCGCCTCCGCAAGCGCAATGGTCAAGTGCTGCACTTTCTTTTTCAGCTGATGGCGTTCCTGGGTGAGTTCAACCACCTGCTGCAGCAGGCGGTGGATCTCGATCTGTTCGGGCGTGGCGTCGTCCGGCGGCGGGTCTTGTTCGGGCTTGGGCGGCAGCCGGGCTTCGCGTACCTGCCTTGCCGCCTGGCGCAGTTCCTTCTTGCCGCCGGCAACCGCCGCTACCTGCTTCTCGCTGGGCAAGGACGCTACGGCAGCCGCGGCATTGATGGAAATCAGGCCCGACTTTACCGCGCCCACCAGTTCAGGCGCGGCCGTTTTCTGGATTCTCTCGATTTGTCCCAGTGTCGCGCTGCTCACCCGCGCGGTGCGCGCAACGGCTTCGCGGGTCCATGGCGGTTCGCCGCTGGACTGGGCGGAGGCGTCGGTTCCGGCCGGCTTCGCGGCCGATTGCTGGGCCTGCTCCTGGCGCGCCGCTACGATTTCTTTCTTGCGCAGCGCAAGCACGCCGCGCTGGAAATCCGATACGCTGCGCCGCCCGAGGTGATTGTCGATCATCCACAGGTGCACGTCTTCGATCGATTGAAACGTATGGTTCTGCATGGTGTTGAACGGAATCTCGTGTTTCTGGCAGATACCGTAGCGGTTGTGCCCGTCCACCAGGAGATCGCCCCACAGCACTAGCGCATCGCGGCAGCCTTCGGCCAGCAGGCTGCGTTCCAGCGCAGCGAATTCGTCTTCGGTCAACGGATCGATGTAGGCGCGGAGGTCTTCGTTGATAATGATGGTCATGGCTCAGGAAAAATAAAATGATAGCGTGGTAGTGTACGTCAACGGCAGTCCGTTCCATTCCAGGCTATTGGATGGACTGGATCGGATTTTACCTCGCGCCATGGCATGTTTATTGCCTAAGTTTATTGTTTAAATAATGTGGCATATCCGCTGATTCCGGTGCAGCAAGCATCGGGATGGCCTTAGATAAACATCTTCGTACGGGTGACCTGATGAGATTTGCAAAACTGTTGCTGCTGTGCCTCGCCCTGTGCTTCATGGCAGTGCAAAATGCGCAGGCCGATGCGCTGGCTGACATCCAGAAGCGCGGCGTCCTGCGCATCGCCGTGCCGCAGGATTTTGCGCCGTTCGGGTCGGTCACCTCGGACATGAAGCTGCAGGGACTGGATATCGACGTTGCAACGCTGATCGCCAAGAACATGGGATTGAAACTGGAGCTGGTGCCGGTCACGAGCGCCAACCGCATCGCCTATCTGCAAACACGCAAGGCCGACCTGGCGATTTCCACATTGGGCAAGAATGCCGAACGGGAAAAAGTCATCGCCTTTTCGCAGCCATATTCCCCCTATAACAACAGCGTCTTCGGTCCCGCCAGTCTGAAAGTCTCTGGCCCCGCGGACTTGGCTGGAAAAACCATCGGCGTCGCCCGCGGCACGTTCCAGGACAGCCAGCTGACCGAAACCGCGCCGCCCAGCGCCGTGATCAAGCGCTATGAGGATAACAACGGCATGATCGCTGCCTACCTGGCGGGCCAGGTGCAGCTGGTCGGCACCGGCGATTTTGTTGCCGTTGCGCTGGCGGGGAAAGCGGCCAGCAACAAACCGCAAATGAAATACATCATCCAGGAATCGGCCTGTTATGTCGGCCTGCTCAAGGAAGAGCCGGCGCTGATGGCAAAGGTGAACGCAGCGCTGAGCCAGGCAAAGAAGAGCAATGAATTGAACGCGATCGTGCAAAAATGGCTGAACGTGCCGCTGCCTGGGAAAATGGCAGTTCAGTTTGAATAGAAATACATAGGGGGCTGTCATGGAGATGAAGCGGATCAATGTCGGAAAATTGCGCGCCATCGGATATGAGCCGCGCGAGCGTACGCTGCGGGTCGAGCTCGACGATGGCAGCGTCATAGATTATTCAGGTGTCGGCAATGAAGTCTGGCGGCGGTTGTCGACCTCGGGTGCGGCTTGGAGCTATTACCGCGACAACATAGAAGAAGAATTTACAGGCCGGCGAGGTGTCGCGCGGACCCAAAAGAAACCTAATCCACTTGATGAACTGTTCAAGGCTGCGGGCGATGATGCAGAATCTTGAGCGCCAGGCGGCGCCCATGACAAGCGACATGACAGGTGCCTGAACAGGCACCTGTCATGGATGGGCAGCAACAAGCTTGAGCCATCTAATCATTTCACAACTGTATTTGCAAGATCGACAACCTTAGCCAGCCCGCGCGGTAAGCCACTTATCCGAAGTCAGCGGGGCGCCGACAATCCGCATTTCCCCCAAGCTGCCCAAGAATCCGGTTGCCATGCCTCCCGCCCATTGCCCGCAACCGATCGCCATCTGATCCGCAGCTTTGACATTGCGGACTCCATTCATGCCGGAGTTGTTGCGGAGGACCGGCGCTCCTTCCACATACATGGTGGTGGAATACGAGTCGCTCGGGTTGTTAACGATGGCGATGTGCAGCCATTGTCCTGCAGAGACGCTGCCGGACCAGCATGTCAGGTTTGTGTTTTGATCGACCGGCACGATTTCCCACTGAATCTCCATCAAGTTCGACAAAGCGAACATCAGGCAACAATCTCCATCGTCTGAAGCAAAGCCGGCGAGTTCTGAGCGGGGGCCGAGACGATACAGGATGCCCATCCATCCATTTACGCTAGCGTCGAAGCCGGGATCAATCTTGATGAATGCTTCGACTGTATATCCGTTCGCGAACGGTTCGATATTAAGAGAGGAGTTCGGATCGGTTGTAAAGTAGGAGGCTCTGGTGCCCGTGGAGTTGAGAAAACGCAGGCTTCCTGGGGCCGCCGACAACGGATGGTGATCCTTCGACCAGATCAGATCTCCCGCCATGCCAAGTTCGGTGTGCAGAGAAATCGGGTTGGCGCCGGCGGCTGACGCATCTTTGATTTTCTGTCCCGCCTGATATGGAAAAGCATCGCCTTCGGCCGCCGCTGAATTGAAAAACCGCCAGTGCGCGAGTGTATTAGGCACTTTGGGATAGTCGTCGCTGCCGGTCGGCGGTACAACAGCTTTTTGCGGCGCCTGGTTGTAGTTTGTCAGGATCAAGGACTTCGCTATGTCGGTCAGCGCCTGAGTTGACGTGCCGGCCGGGGTAATGAAATTTTTATTGAAAGATGAAAATCTCTTGGCGAATTGAAAATCCAGAGAAAAATTTTGATTGGCATCTGTTAGCCACGCCACATCAAACTGGTTAAGTGCGCTCGACGGCTTGACAGGAACCCATGGGGAAAATGAACTGGCAGTTATTTTGTTATTGGTGAGATCAAAATCGTACAGCCGCAGCAAGCCGTTGCCGCCCATGTATGCCATCTGATAATCGACCACCATTAAGATGACGTCGTTACCAACGGCGTTCTGTTTGATTTTCGTGCACGACCCGTGATAATGGCCGCTGACCGCCATGAAAATCTGGTCGTTGTTTTTTATGAGTTTGTCCCACAGATAATTCGAGTAGGCGGTGTCGGCCGCGGTAGTGCCATCGCTGCCAATGCCCATCAGTTGATGATTTACCAGGATAACCGGGATCGTGCTGTTGCTCGCTATAACCTGGTTTGCCCACGCGAGAGCGTCATCGGAGGCTCTCCAGGACAGGGAGAGCACGAGGAATTTGTTACCTTCCGCGCTGAAGATATGGTACTCATGGAATCCGGATGAATGCCTGCCGCCGAATGTGGCTTGCTGCTTGGCTCGTTCCGTCGGGAATACTTGCAGATACGGCTGGAAGATGCCTGATCGATGGTTGCCGCCGTCCTGGTAGCCATCGTCGTTGTTAAAGCCCGTAACGCCAATGCCCCAATCCGGCCCCCATTGCATGTCATGGCCAATCGCACCGACGTCGTGATTGCCGGCGCAGATCGAATAGGGACACTTGGCCATTTCGAGGACTTGCATGGCTTGGCTTGCCAGCTCCCACTCCTTGTTGACCTGATCGCTATTCAATTGCCCATTTGCCACCAGATTTGTACTAGCCGTCCACGGCGATGAACCTTCTGCCGTGTAGTACCACGACTGATCTACCACGTCGCCGAGATGAATCGTGAATGGAATTTTCAGATCAGCACTATGTGCAGCAATCCACTGCGTCTGAGTTTTAAACGGATTGCTGTACAGCGGATTAATTGTCTTGTAGAGCTTCTGATATAACTCGCCCATTTTCTCAGAGGCATACCGCGGATAAAATTGCGTATCGGGCAAAATAGGGATTGAAAAACTTGATATGGTCTTGACCGCGGGCGGCGGGGATATTGTTCCACTCGGGGGTGTCGTTCCGGCGGGGGGCGTTGTTCCACCCGGGGATCCCGTTCCGCTGGTGTCGGAGAAACTCGAACCCCCGCTTCCGCAGCCTTGCAAAATCGTACTCACCCCGGCTACGGACATGGCAAGCATTGATTTCAATATTTCTCGCCGTTTTCTTTCGGGAACGGAAGCGAGCTGATCCAGATTCATATCTTTCATTTGGAATTTTTTTTCATTGAGTTGTAAAGGAGCCTACGGAGGAGCTTTTCTCCAGAAAAACAGAGCCCCTTTTTTTATGCTTGGCAATTATAGGTAGCATTTATTACCGGCCAGTTAAAGAGCGCCGAGGTCGGGCGTTACTGTGGTTATTTGTGGAAATTGTTAGTGGGGAAGCATCACGCGCGCATGTCGGGGTGCATGGCAAATGATTATCGACCGGGGGCTGCGGCTCGATGCCACTGCGGATATCTGCAGGAATTTCAGCTAGCGTGGACGTAATGGACCACTCATTGGAACCGCTCGCCCGATGGCGGCGGCGGATAGAAACCTGTCCTCAGGCATATTCCAATTTTGCCAACAACAGACCTTCAATATGTCTTGAGATATTTCATGAAGCCAAATATTGTGCAGCCCGTGAGGACGGATTTGGCCGAAGAAAAAGGAACTGCAGATATGAAATGTGCTGCGGAGCGGCGCTTGAACTTGGGCTGCATGCTGCGCGGTAAAGCGCAGCATGCATTGACCGGATCTGGCTTTGTAGCTTAAGCGATCAAGGCCGCTGCACCGCATCGATGCCAAGGGCGCTGGCATCCGCGGCGCCGTGTCCTGCTGCAATCAGCTGGTCCATCCGGGCCGCGACCGCAGGCAGCGCCGCCATCGGCCGGTTGCCCGTAGTTTCCAGCATCAGCCGCACATCCTTGCGCGCCATCGCCAGTTCAAAACTTGCGGTGAAATTACCCTTTGCCATGTTCAGCCCGCGGCCCGTCACCATCCCGTTCAAGTCAAGCAGCCCCAGCAGCTTGATGGCGTCCTCGCCGTCGACGCCGCTTGCCTGCGCCAGGGTAAGGATGTCGGCGATCACTGCCGAGAGGCCGATGATCATGGCGTTGCCAAACAATTTGTTGACCGCGGCAAGGTCGCTGCGCTCACCCAGGTATTCGAGACGTCCTGTCATCTTGGCGAGATCCGCCTGCACCGATTCGAACAGCGCCTTCGGGCCTGTCACCATCATGATGCCCTGGGCATTGCGGGCGGCCGGCGGCCCCATGAAGACAGGGCAGTGCAGGTATTTCAATCCGGCCGCGTGCAGCCGTTCGGCCCGTTTGGCCGTGAGCGCCGGCAAGGTCGTGGTGTGGTCGATCAAGATTGCGTCGGGCGATAGTCCGCTGCGCGCCGCCTCAATAACTTCATCGACCACGGCGTCGTCCTTCACCACGATATGCACTCGCGCGGCGCCTCGGACTGCTGCGGCGGGCGTTGCAGCAGCCTTCACGCCGAACTGGGCAAGGGCGTGAACCTTGTCGATGGAACGATTCCATGCGGTGACCGAATCGCCGCGTTTTGCGGCGGCCTCAGCGAATGCGCCGCCGAGCAATCCGGTACCGAGAAAAGCGATGTTTGCCATGACTGTATCCTTTTGAAATTAAATCTGAACAGCAGAATGGCAAAATATAACACCGGGACAATTTCGACGAGCGCCGCCAACGCGTTGTTCGCAGATCGTCAATTGTTTGCGGACAATAGTGCGATCCTGGCGGCCGACCAGGGCAGCCTGAACTATGCCGCTGCCGTCAATCGGTACGGCAGGATCGATGTTCCAAGGAAGAGACCGGCTCGAGCGCCGCGCATACCTGCAATACATCAATCAAATTGCCGGCGGGCCGCCGTGCCGTTTCTGCCGGCAGCAGCGCAATGGCATGACCGTTTGCGCTCCGTCCTCATTGAAGGGATTCGGATATCGATTTTTCTGGTTATCATGGGTCTGGCTCAAGCACACCCCCGCGCGTAAAGGCCGGGCAGCGGTAATGAGCGCACATCAACCCCCGGATGGAAAAACAGGATTTCCGGCCCTGACATTTGAGGAGTCCCACGTGACAAACAAGAATGTAATCAAGAATGCATTGTTTTCTGTCTATTGTATTGTTGGCATGTCGATAGCAGCATCTGCCGGCGCAGCCAATGTCAAGATCACTCCCTTGGGCAGCCACGACGGCGAATTCTGCGCGGCGGACCGCGCACTGATTTTTGAAGATCCGGATGGCACGCGGATTCTCTATGACGCCGGCCGCACGGTACGCGGCGGCAGCGATCCCCGCCTGGGTAAGATCGATGGAGTATTGCTGAGCCATGTGCATAGCGACCACTTGGGCGACATACACCAGGCCGAGGCCAATGCAGGAACCTGCGCCACCCCGGATTTTTCGGTAAAGAGCACCCCGTCGTCGGTAACCGAAGAAGTGGTCCTGGCGAAGAAAGCCAAATTGTTCGTCGGCGGCGAAATGGGCGATTTTTTCTCCCGCAGGATCACGGCCGCGGGCGGTAGCGCCGACCAGGTGCTTCTGGTCAGGTTCGGGGGACAGCGAAAAATCGGCGGCCTCACTATCGCGAGCGTCCCGGCGGCGCATTCAAACGGACTGGATGAAAAATTCCTGAGCGGCGCCCTGGCAGAAGGTCTTGCGGCAAACGGCGTGAAGGCTTATATCGGTCCCGCAGGCGGGTTTGTGGTGACTTTTTCGAATGGGCTGGCGGTATACCTGTCTGGCGACACCGGCATCACTGCCGACCAGGACCTGGTGGTGCGCCGCTTCTACAAGCCAAAACTGGCGGTGCTGAATATAGGCGGCATCTTTTCCACCGGCCCGCGCGAAGCTGCGTATGTGATCAACGACCTGGTGCGCCCCAATGGCGTGATTGCTTCGCATGCGAACGAGGCGGCTACCAAGGATGGAAAGTTCGTCGCAGGAAGCAAGTTCCTGGAATTCAAGGCGGCGGTGAAAGTCCCCGTGTATGCGCCTCTTAGCGGCAAGACCATGGAATTCAGCGCGGAAGGGAAATGTGTTGCGGGCTGTTAACCACGCTGCGGGTTGCCGGCCATAGAATAGCTCAACGCGATCCGATTCACGCAAGCAGGCGGCAGTTGTATTGAGCCGTATCCCCACCCAGACCCAGCATTCCTTGAAGGAGTTTTTATGGACCGTCTCACCGTTACCGAAAAAATCATTGCCGCCAAAGTGTCCTCGGGTATCAAGTGGTCGGAAGTCGCCGCCAAGGTCGGGCTGAGCAAGGAATGGGTCACCGCTGCCTGCCTGGGGCAAATGACGCTGAGCGAGAAACAGGCTGGCGTCCTCGCGGAAATTTTCAGCCTGTCCGAAGAAGAGGCCAAGTGGCTGACCGTGACGCCGTACAAAGGCTCGTTGCCAACGGCGGTCCCGACCGATCCGCTCATCTATCGCTTCTACGAATTGGTCAATGTGTACGGGAGTACTTTCAAAGCCCTCATCCACGAAGAATTTGGCGACGGCATCATGAGCGCCATCGATTTCAAGATGGACCTGCAGCGCGAGAACGACCCTAACGGCGACCGCGTGCGCATCCTGATGAGCGGAAAATTCCTCCCTTACAAGCAGTACTGATCCCTATCTGCACCGGAAGACGACATCATGCACATCGCTATCCTTACCTTCGAAGGCTTCAACGAACTGGACTCCCTGATTGCGTTCGGCGTCCTGAATCGGATCAAGAAGCCGGGCTGGCGCGTGTCGATCGCCAGTCCTGCTGCGCGGGTCCGGTCGATGAACGGGGTGGTGCTCGAAGCCCAGGCATCGCTGCGCGAGGCCAGCACTGCCGATGCGGTGATTGTCGGCAGCGGCATACGGACGCGGGAAATTGTCGCCGACGAGGCACTGATGGCGCAGATGCAGCTCGATCCGTCGAAGCAATTGCTGGGTGCGCAATGCTCCGGCACGCTGGTGCTGGCCAAGCTCGGACTGCTGGATGGGGTTCCGGCCTGCACCGACCTGACGACCAAACCCTGGGTCCAGGAAGCCGGCGTGGACGTGCTGAACCAGCCTTTCTTCGCCAGGGGCAACGTCGCCACGGCGGGCGGGTGCCTGGCGTCGCCTTACCTTGCGGCCTGGATCATTGCGCGCCTGGAGGGCACCGAGGCGGCGGCAAGTGCGCTGCACTACGTCGCCCCGGTGGGAGAGAAAGAAGACTACGTAGCGCGTGCGATGCGCAATATCACGCCATACCTGACAGAGACGCGTTACTTCAGCTCGGTCGAGTAGTTCACCGGGATCCATTGCCATGACTTGCCGGCCGCGCGCAGATGGCCAAGGCCCGGGAACGAGATGTGGGCCGCACCTATCAGCGCGCCTTCCTTTGCCGCTGCGGCAAAGACCTTGGCGCGCGCTACGGCCGCGGTTTTCTTGTCCGTGTCGAATTCAATCGTGACAGCAGGGTCCGCGAACTGCACAGCGCCAACGTGGATCAGGTCGCCGGTCACGATCAGCTTTTGCCCCTTGCTTTCGACCACATAACTGGTGTGGCCCGCCGTGTGGCCATAACTCGACCAGGCCTTGACGCCCGGCACGATCTCGCCGCTGCCATCGAACGGCTGAAATTTTCCTGCCGCAATGTAGGGGGTGAGCGAGGCCGTTGCGCCCTGGAACGATCCCTTCGATTCGGCGCTAGCTTGCTCCAGCTTCGCCTTGGACAGCCAGAAGTCGGCATCGCGCTGGTCGGCGTGGACGGTCGCATTGGGGAACACCAGCGCGCCGTTTGCAGCCAGTCCGCCGAGGTGGTCAGGATGCATGTGCGTGAGGAAGATGTCGTCGACCTGCTCGGGCTTGTAGCCTGCGGCTTGCAGGCTCGCCACCAGCTTGCCCAGCGTCGGGCCGAACAGCGTGCCGGCGCCGGTATCGATCAGCACCAGTTTTGTGCCGGTGTTGATCAGGAAACCGTTGACCGAGGTCTCGACCGGCGCATGCAGGAAGGATTTTCCTAGGGCCGCGGTTGTCTTGGCGGCGGGCTCGTCGAGCAGCTTGTCGACCGGCAGGTCGACGGTGCCGTCGCTCAGTGCGGTGACTTCGAAGTCACCGAGCATCACGCGGTAGAAACCCGGCGCCTGGGTCTTGACCTGAGGCGCGGCGGCGAACGCCGCGCCAGGGAAGGCGGCTGTACCCAGCGCCAGGGAGACGGCGAGCGCAGTGCCATGCAGCAGGTGGCGAAGCGGGGAGGAAGTGTGGTTCATTGGTTGGCTTTCATAGGCCTCTCGCGAGGCTGGGTTTGTCAAGATTGCATTGTGCCGGTTTGCAAATTGGGGAACGCCCTGTCGCTTGCAAGTCAAATTTCCTGAGAGCACCGGTCAGAATAGCATTTAGTCAGTATTTGAGTTTTGTGGGAAGGAAAAATCAAGAGGCAGTCAGTTAAGTCTGCCGAGCCGACATTTTTGCTATGCTAGCGTCTTTGCGCCGGCCGGCGTCATTGCCCGGGCCTGCCTATTTACGGAGCAGCATATATGGCCTCTTTGCAAGAGCAATTTCTGAAAGCCGGCCTGGTTGACAAAAATAAAGTCAAACTGGCCAACCAGGACAAGAACAAGCAGAAAAAGGCCGAGCGCCGGAGCGGCACTGCCAGCGTCGATGAAACACGGCTGGCGGCACTCGATACGCTGCGCAAGAATGCCGACCGGGCCCGTGAGCTCAACGCCCAGCGCGACGCGGCCGCCACCCAGAAGGCGATCGTGGCGCAAATTGCCCAGATGGTGCAGAAGAATCGCCAAAGCTTGGGTAAAGGCGACATCGCCTACAATTTTACCTACGACAATAAGATCGAACGGCTGTATGTGTCGGCCGCGGTCCAGGCGCATCTGATCGCCGGGCGCCTGGTGATCATCTGTCTGGGTGAGGCTAGAGAACTGGTGCCCAGGATAATCGCCGACAAGATCGCGGAGCGCGATGCCTCGATCGTGGTGCGGGTCAACAAGACCAGCACCGAAGTCGATGCAGACGATCCGTATGCAGCCTTCCAGATCCCGGACGACCTGATGTGGTAGCTCCGGCGCCTGCCTGGTTCAGCGGCGGAATCCCTCAGGATTTCGCTTTCTTCGCAGGTTTCGACCTGGAGCTGTTGAGCGCGGCAGCCTGGCGAATGAGCGTCTTGAAGGCGGATTCGTCAACTTCTTCCCCTTCGAGGATGTCGATCGCGCGGCGTACGTTGCCGTCGAGGCTGGAGTTGAAGAGACCGGCCGGATCCTTCAGGGATGCGCCCTTGGCGAAGGTAAGCTTCACCTTGTCCTTGTAGGATTCGCCGGTGCAGATGATACCGTCGTACGACCAGACCGGGGTGCCCATCCACTTCCATTCTTCGACCACGTCCGGGGCGGCTTCCTTGACCAGCTTACGCATCCTGCCGAGGGTTTCTCCGCGCCAGTCCCCGAGTTCGGCGATTCTTTGCGAGATGAGCTCCGATGCCGGCAGGCCTTGGCTCGTGTCCGATTTTTTCATGTCCTCACCCTTGAAGAAACATTACGCCAGCTCGGCGACAACCTGGTCCAGGGCAGCAAGGAATTTCTGCCATCCGTACTTGGCGCCCTGGTAGGCCTGCTGCTGGTCCGGCCGGAAGCCCGACTGTTCCATGTGCAGGTGGGTCCCCGTACTGGTCGGAGTAAGGGTCCAGGTGACGACACTCTTGAGACCCATCGCTTCCCAAGTGTAAGACAGCGTTTTGTTCGGCTCGACTGCCAGGACCTCGCAGTCGACAACGCCCCAGTCCGCGCGCAGATCGAAACGGTGCCCCACCACAGGCTGGAAGTCGTTTTTCATCAGCCACTCCTCGATCAAGGGGGCTTGCGTCAAGGCGCGCCAGATCTTCTCGGCGGGGTGCGGCAATTCTCTTTCTACAATCAGCGTTTTGGTGTCGTCGGTCTGCATCATTGATCCATCCTTTTCAACAGGGTTTCCAATTGGTCAAATCGACCATGCCAGAAGGTCGAATAAAAACTGAGCCAGTCAATCAGCGGCGCCAGCGCTTTCGGCTCGGCGCTGTAATACGTCTCGCGTCCGTCGCGCCGGCCGCGCACCAGGCCGGCCAGTTTGAGCGCGCCGAGGTGCTTCGAAATGGCGGGTTGCGACACCCCGGACGGACCGGTCAAGGCATGCACCGTCATTTCACCGCCCCTGCTCAAGCGCTCGAAAATTGCGCGCCTGGTCGGATCTGACAAGTTTTTCAGGACGGCTGTCGGTTCTGTGTGCATTACGAATTCTCGCCTGTGTGCATTGCGTTTCGATTTCCGAGGATGCTGGCAGAAATCATAACCAATTGGTTATGATTGTCAAGGGCCTCATGGATCGCGCGCCATTCATGTTTTTATTGACTTTCAAATAAGTCAGCCTTGCGTCGCAATCTCGGAGGCGAAGTCGCGATAGGAACGGAGAGGGCGCCCCAGGAGCGTAGTCAGACGTTCCACATCGCCGGCTGCGGGGATCATTCCCTCGGTGAGGAAACGCTCGCTCATCAAGCGCATATCGAAGGCCATCCAACTCGGCATGAATTGCCGGAGATTTTTCTCGAAGCCGGCGGTGTCATCCCCCGGATAGGCGATCGGGCGACCCAGGACGCTGGTCCAGATCGCGGCGACATCCGCGCCAGTCAGCGTGTCAGGCCCGACCAGGTTGATGCGGTCAAGAGGAAGCGGGACGCTGGACTGTGCTCGGCGGATAAGCTCGATCGCCGCTACCTCGGCAATATCGCGGGTATCGACCATTGCCAGGCCCTTGCTGCCGATCGGCATCGGATAGATGCCGTATCCGGTCACCACGTCCTTGATCGTGACGTCGTTGCCGATAAAGTAGGCGGGGCGCAGGATGGTGGCGTTGAGCCCCATTTGCTCGATCATGCGCTCAACGCCGAACTTGCCAGCGAAGTGCGGCACGTTCACGTAGAGGTCGCTGTGAATCACCGATAGGTAGACGATGCGCTCGATGCCGGCCTCACGGGCGACATTCAGCGCGATCAGCGCCTGGGTGTATTCGTCCGGCACCACCGCGTTGAGCAGGAATAGCGTCGAGACGCCTGAGAAGGCGCTGCGCAGCGAGTCGACGTCGAGCAGGTCGCCTTGGACGACGTCGACGCCCGCCGGGAAGCTGGCCTTCGAGGGATCGCGGACGAGAGCGCGAACATCGGCGCCGCGTTTCACGAGCTGTTCGACAACTTGGCGGCCGACAGTGCCGGTAGCACCGGTAACGATAATAGTCATGATGATTACTCCTTGGTGTAGTTGGTAAATGTAAAGGGTGTGATAGAAGGCATGGATCAGAGGGCGAAATCCACCACGGTCTTGCCGACTTGCGGCTCAGTCCGATTGCGCTCGATCATCGCGGGAAGTTCGTCGAAGCGCACGACGGCGCCGACCTTTGACTGTAAGCGTCCGTGCGCGACGTCCTCTGCGATCGCTTGCAGCCGTGCGGCATCCGGGGAGCTCATGAACCACAAGCCACGACGTCCTGCGGGGATGCTTGCAAGGATGGCCGGCGATGCGGTGCTGACGATGACGCCATCTTCGGCGAGGACGGACCACGAGCGGCTCAGCACTTCGCCGCCAATGTAGTCAAGCACGAGATCGATGTCTTTTACCGAGGTTTCGAACTGCTCTTTGTCGTAGGCGATGACGTGGTCAGCGCCCAGGCTGCGGACGTAGTCGGCATGCGCCTCCAAGGCGGTGGCAAATACCACGGCCCCGGCCTGATGCGCATACTGCACCGCGAATCCGCCGAGACCGCCAGCCGCGCCCTGGATAAGGATGCGCTGGCCGGCGCGTATCGGGCCAGCAAAATGGAGGCTTTGCCAAGCAGCCACCGAGGCCACGGGCAATGCTGCCGCGTCGACGAAGCTCAGCGAGTCGGGCACCAGGCTGAGGTTGGCCTGGTCTGCCGCTACCAGGTCGGCATAAGCGCCCAATGCGCCGCGTGGCCCCATGACGCGATCGCCTTTGCGTAGCTGTGTGACGCCCGGGCCTACTGCTTCGACCACTCCGGCCAGTTCGATGCCCAGGACGGTCGGCAGTTGCAGTGGAAAGGCGTCTCTGACATAACCTTCCCGGACCTTCCAGTCCAGTCCGTTGATGCCGGCAGCGTGGACGCGGACCAGCACTTGGCCTGCTCCTGCCGTTGGCGCTTCGACTGACGAAATCTTGAGGGCGGCTGGGCCGCCGTATTCGGTAAGAACCAATGCACGGATATTGTTCATGATTAACTCCTTTGAGGTTTGGGTTGACTACGAACAAATAATAGATGGTTCCACATTCAAAACAAAGACTGTAAAATATAGACAGTTCGTTTCAAAAGTGAGACATCATGGATTTCAACGCCCTTGAGGACTTCCAGCTAGTGGCCTCTCACGGAGGTTTTGGAAAAGCCAGCCGCGCCAGCGGCCGGTCTAAGGCGACCCTGTCGCGTCGGGTCGCCGATCTCGAAGAAGCACTTGGCATTCGGCTCATCGAGCGCGGTGCTCGTAGCCTGGAGCTGACCGAAGCAGGCCAGCTGCTGCGAGCCAGAACGGAGGGACCGATGCACGAGGTTGCCGAAGCTGTAGCGGCAGCACGGGATGGCCTGGCGACGCCGCGAGGGCGTCTGCGTATCGCGGCGCCGATCCTGTTTTCGCAGTTGGCGCTGGGGCGTATTGCCGCTCGCTTCCTGCTGAGCTATCCCGAAGTGCAGATCGAAGCTGTGGCCGAGGATCGTCTCGTCAATCTGGTAGACGAGCACTTCGATGTCGCCATCCGTATCAATCCGAGCAAGGACAGCACATTGGTCGGCAGGTGCTTTGCCAAAGACCGGCTGGTCCTTGCTGCCGCGCCATCGGTCCAGATGCCGAAGGGGAATCGCGACAAGCCGTTCCCCGTTCCGGCAGTCGTTACGCCGAGCTATCGCGACGGCGATGTCTGGTCGGTCCGTAATGGTCAGTTCACCGTCGAACCGCGACCTGTTCTGCATCTGTCTTCGCTCCTGATGGTTCGCGATGCGATTGCCGCCGGCGCAGGGGCAGCGATGCTGCCGCAGTCCATCATTGGGAGCATGCTGGAAAAAGGCGAACTGGTGTCGTGGGGAATCGCCGGCGACGAAGTCGAGCTGTGGGTTCTGCACACCTCTCGCCGCTTGCAAAGTCCCAAAGTTCGGGCTTTCGTGGAGTTCATGTGCAAGCAGTACCCTGGCGGATCGTTCACCATTCCCATCCGATAAATTGAATTGGACCGTCCCGCAAATAGCAAACGGATAAAGCCGAGCTTCGCCGCGGCGTGACAATTACTCGGTGCGATGCTGGCCCATGTCGCCATCGAATGGTGCGACTAAATCGAGATGGCTGCTGTACCCATGTCATTACTCAAAAAGCCTGCAGGCAATGTCAAGGTTAACTGTTCCATGCAATGAAAGTCCGGGACAAATTTCGTCTGAAACTTCCAAAAATCGGCATCTTTTTTGACAATGCAATACCAAAGAAAATGTCTGTCCCTCTTCCTAATATGCCTCGAAAGCGCCTCACCTCAGCTCTTCAGCCGAATTTCAAGAAAAGCGGATCCGCGTGGCATAAAAATTGCTGCCAAGCAGCAATGCTGTTTCCACGCGCATAGTTTAAATAACAGCTATCGCCCGACAGGCACAGCGACGCTTGTTTGGAGAATCTAATGTTTAGCGCGCGTTTGAATTTATTAGGTACGCCGGAATTCCACAATGCTGAAACCGGTCAGAAAATAAAACTGGGATATGCAAAGCTAGTCCTTCTATTGGCATATCTTGCGCTGGAACCCCGAGCCCATACGCGCGAATCGCTTGCCGATTTGTTATGGCCGGAATTGGATGAGCATGACGCCAAGGCCAATCTGCGCCGGGCGCTGTTCAATCTGCAGCAGGCGTTTGTGCAGGGAGGACTGGAAAAATCGCTGGTCTATGCGGATCGCGGCGTCGTCCGCCTTGCCAAAGAGCGCTTTTGGATCGATGCGGCCGAATTCGAGAATTGGGAAAAAATCGACTGCATCAAATTAACCGATCAGCAACTTGACCTTTACAGAGGGCCATTGCTGGACGGGATTTTTCCTGTCGGCGAGAGGCTTGCCAACTGGTTGCAGCTCAGGAGAGAACAATGCGAGCGGAAAAATATTGCATTGCTTGAGCATGCCGTGGTCTTGCACGCAAATGCGGGCGAATTTGATGTCATGGAACGGCGGTGCCAACAGCTCATTTCGGCGGATTTCCTCAGTGAATTGGCGCATTCCCGTCTCATGCACATGCATCTTGAGATGGGCAATCAGGCCGCGGCCCGAAAAATATACGATGCATATTGCAGCATGACCCTGCAACACCTCGGAACTTCTCCCTCAAACGAGATCACCTCGCTGTTCGACAAATCCGCATTTCAGCCGCTGGCAACAACGCAGCCAGCAGGGTCCAATCTTGTTCCTGGAAAATTTCCGGCGTCCGAAACGAGGCGAGAATATCGTTTGGTTTCCACCCTCTACATCGAGCTGTTCCCACTTGTCCATTATGATCGTGAGGCATGGCTTCAGGTGAGCGCGGCGGCCATCGTGCGCTTGCGCGGATTGCTCTCGAAATACTGCGGCACCTTCCGGCAACAGTCGAATTCTGTCGTCATCGCCTATTTCGGTTATCCGATTTCAAACGAATTCATCACGGAATGGTCCTTGGCCGCCGGGCTATCCATCCGCCAATGCATTGCGCAAGAGTTCCATCATGTCGGAATCCGCAGCGCAGTGCATGCCGACATGATGATGACAGGCCCGGGATATACCTTGCCAGACATACTGGGGGAATGCACTACGATTGCCCGCCGCCTGGCGGAGTCAGCCTCGACAGGAGCACTCCTTGCGTCGGCAGAGACCCGGCATGGCATTGCATCGGTGTTTGACATGAAATCCCTTGACGGCGCTCCGCATGATGCTTTTGAGGTGCAAGCGCTGCGAGAGCCTCACGAAATACGCAAAGGCGAGCCGTCCCGCCGGTCCAATTTCGTGGGACGCTCGAATGAGCTCAAAGCGCTGGACCTGGCGTGGGAAAAAGCTTCTGTCGAGGGGGGAGCGTGTGTGCAGCTGATCGGGGAAGCGGGGGTCGGCAAGTCTCGCCTGGTACGGGAATTCCTTGGCACAAAAAAAATACAGTTCGACAATGAGTATCGTGTTTGTTTTCATATCGAAAATTTGCTGTCGCCGTTGCATCCCATTCTTGCACTGGCCCGTTTGCTTGGTAAGCCCTCGCGTCGCGCGGCCTCAGACGACAGTGCCGGCTTGACATCGGCCAGTGTACTTCCTGATAAGGTCTCCGTGGATGACAGTGAGTCAACCCTGTTGTCGGATATCCTGAGTACACATGAAAAATATGCTCGCGGCTATTCCATCCTTGAGCGAGAAAAATTGTTCTCTTCGATTGTCGGCAGCCTGAAAAGAAATCACAAAAAATTACTGGCCGTACTGGTGTTTGAAGATATTCAATGGGCCGATAAAGTTTCGCTCGACTTCATCGCCTGGCTCAGAGAGAACAGAAATTCACTGGGCATATTTTTGTTGCTTACCTCCAGAAAGCATCCGAAATTATCAGGCTCAGCTCTGAGTCCCGGCATCTCGATGGAAATAAAGCCGCTTAACATGGCTGAGGCAAGCAGGATGGCGTTGCAGTTTCCTCAGTTTTTCGAGGCGTCGTCGACATGGCGGCCTCTGCTGCTCAGAATGGCAGATGGCATTCCGCTATTTCTTGAAAAACTGCTTCAAAACCCCAGTCCTGAAGGCCACTTCACCTGCCCGAAGGCGCTGCGCAACCTCTTGACGGAGAGGATAGACAGGCTCGGAGAGATCCGCCAGGTATTGTGTCATGCCTCGTGCATAGGTTTCCGGTTCGGCTTGCATGTCTTGGCCGAAATCGAATCGGTCAGTGTCCGCAAATGCCAGCAGTCGATCAAGGCGCTGCTCGCTTCAGGCTTGATTGAACAGCGGCCGGAGCCGGGCCATTTCCAGTTTCGTTACAGGCTGGTGCGAGAGGTCGCGTATAGCATGTTAACGTTTGAAGAACGGCAACGGATCCTTGCAAGGATAGCTAAGCCCGATCCATTGCAAGCCGCGCTTGACTATCGATGACGGCTTGCGTCATGTACTTCTCAATTATTCCTTCCTGATGAAAAACCGATAACGGCGGCAAGAAACGACACGCTGTTATCTATGAAAAATAGAGTGTCCATCAAGCTCGTCCTGCATGTCCCTCATTCCGGCGTTGTTTCCTGTATGCATTACGAGACAGATTGTTAATCATTGTTAAAAATATTAAAACGCCATCCGAATTTCCGGATTTTTCTCTGGCTATGGACGTTTTATGGATGATGGGTGGTGACACTGAAGGTAACAAGAGGTAACAACTAAAACATTGCGGCTTAGTCCGGCGACAGCGTTAAAGCGTCATCGTCAGTGAAATTCTTGCAACCCGATTACCGTATCGAAATCGGGATAACTGGGGAGGAAACGATCAATGTATTTCTTTAATTACTGCTTCAAAAAAACGTGTTCTTTTGCGTTCAATCACTGCTCCGGCGACAGGCTTTTCTCCCCGCCGAGAGACGGCTGAATCGCCCTCGCATGATTCCAGGCCGCTTATCTCATCGATACAACGATAGCTAACCGGCGCCATTTCCAGACAGATTGTCCAGGTCCCATGAGTCCCTGCTGGGTTTTCAGCGGAGACGGGGACGGCTGTCGAAAAAAATCCATCAGGCTTCATCGCAATAAGCAAGCCGATGGAAGGCAAGTTTTTGTAAAAAATGTGCTCAATATGCCGACCTCGTGCCCAGAGCTTTTGCGCGCCTGCATTTCGAGTCCGTTGCTGTTCCCATATTCCCTAAACCAAGGAGATGTTATGAACAAGATTCACAGCAAGGTCTGGAGTCCCGCGCGGAACCAGTTCGTGGTCGCGTCGGAGATCGCCGCATGCCCTCGCGGCGGTGCGCCAGGACAAGGCGGGCGGCGCGCATTGTTGCGCAGCCGGAGTCCGGCCGTGTTCGCTGCGCTGGTGGCGTCGGGATGGCTCGGATGGGCTTCGCTGGCGCAGGCGCAGGCGCAGGCGGTGGATTGTTCCACGGCGCCTTATAACTTCTACAACGGCACGGCATCGTGCATGGGGTTTCAGTCCGCGGCCACCGGTGTTGGAGCCACCGCGCTAGGATCGCTTGCGCATGCCAACGTGCTGGGCGGATTGGCTGTAGGTTACAACGCTCTTTCCAACGCGCAAAATGGGATATCCCTGGGCTTCCAGGCCTATACCAACGCCATCAATTCCATTTATCTGGGAGCGCGTACTGCTGCCGGCACCGGTGCGCTTGCCGGCGGCGCGATCGGCATCGGCACGGATGTCACGGCTTCCGGTCCCAATTCCGTTGCCTTGGGAACGCTTGCGATCGGCGCCGGCACCAACAGCGTTGCTGTTGCCAACAGCAGCTCGGTGGACGCGAACTCGGTCAACAGCATCGCCATTGGTTATTTAACCAAGGTCACCAATTCCAACAATGCCGTTGCTCTCGGCTCGGGCTCGCTGGTGAGCGGAGGGACCCATGGGACAGCCGTCGGCTGGCAAGCCTATGCGTCGGCCCTCAATGCAGTCTACCTGGGCGCCCGAACTGCCGGGACTGGTGCATCGGCCGAGTCGGCCGTGGGCATCGGTACGGATGTGAGCGCGTCAGGGATCTATTCCATCGGTATGGGTTTGGGAGCAAAAGCGAGCCAGGGCGACGCGATTGCCATCGGCAGGCAGGCAGTGGCCACTGGCATCAACTCCATCTATTTAGGTTCGCTCCAGAGCGGCATCGCCGGCAGCGGCGCCACGGCGAATAATGCGATTGCTGTCGGCACAGATATCACCGCCAGCGGGGTGGGGGCGCTAGCATTAGGCAACTTTACAGTTGCGTCGGGCGTGAACAGTGTTGCATTGGGCGCCAGCTCTGCGACAGCCTCGGATGCCTTATCGATGGGCCGCCAGGCCAATGCGTCGGCTGCCAACACCATAGCGATTGGGCTGGCGTCGACGGCGCAAGCGGCTTCTACCATCGCCTTTGGCGACAGCAACACTGTCGCCGCTGCGGCCGGGACGGGCTCCATCGCCGGCGGCCACAACTCACAAGTGAAGGGCGGCACTGGCGCCGTCGCGCTGGGCGAGGGGCAGACCGTCACCGGCAACGGCGCGGTGGCGATCGGCGATCCGAACGTCAGCAATGGCAACGGCGCAGTGACGATGGGCGCCAACAATGTCGCCGCGGGCGACGCCGCCGGCGCAACGGCGGCGGCAGGCGCCGTGGCGATCGGCAACAACAACCAGGCCATCGGCCAGGGCTCGGTCGCGCTCGGCAATGCGAGCAAGGCATTGGCTGCCGGCGCGCTGGCTTTAGGTGATACAGCCACAGCGAACAACGCCAAGGACGTCGCGCTGGGTTCCGGTTCGACAACGGTGACGGCTGTCGGCACCGGCAGCATCACAATTGGCGGTACGGTCTACAATTTTGCCGGCACCAACCCGACTAGCACGGTGAGTGTGGGCGCAGTGGGAAGCGAGCGCACCATCACCAATGTCGCGGCCGGCCGCATCTCTGATACTTCGACCGATGCCATAAACGGCAGCCAGCTGTATGCCACCAACCAGGCCGTCCAGGCGATTGCGGCCAGCACGCCTCTCCACTATTACAGCGTGAACGACGCCGGTACGCAGCAGGCGAACTATATCAACAACGGCGCCACCGGCAACAACTCGGTAGCGGCAGGCGTTGCGGCGAGCGCTTCGGGAAATCGATCGATTGCGATGGGCTTCCAAACTCAGGCGAGCGCGACGCAGGCTCTCGCCATCGGCGATGGAGCAACGGCTTCGGGCAGTCAGGCAACTGCGCTCGGCGTGGGCGCGGTGAGTTCTGGCGTGAGCGGATCGACCGCGGTTGGCGCGAATAGCATAGCGAGTGGAGTCAATAGCGTGGCGGCGGGTGTGTTCTCGAGCGCGACTGGCGCCACCTCCGCGGCCTTTGGCCCAGGTGCGCTCGCTGCGGCTGCGCGCTCCACCGCATTCGGACCTTCGGCACAGGCGAATGCCGCATCTACCGTGTCCTTTGGCGACACGTCGGTGGTGGCCGCCGCAGCGGGCCCCGGCTCTATCGCCGGCGGCCACAACTCGCAGGTAACCGGCGGCACCGGCGCGGTGGCGCTAGGTGAAGGCCAGGTCGCCAATGGAAACGGTGCGGTGGCGATCGGCGATCCCAATAGCGCGATTGGTACCGGTGCGGTGACAGTTGGCGCCAACAACACGTCGAATGGACAAGGAGCGATTGCTCTCGGCAATTCCAACAGCGCAACGGGACAAGGTTCTATCGCCTTGGGTAACGCCTCGACTGCTGCCGTCGCCGGCGGCATAGCACTTGGAGATACGGCGAATGCGGCGCTGGGTAACGGCGTGGCGATCGGCGCCAATTCAATAGCCGGCAACGCCAATGATGTGGCGCTCGGTGCGGGTTCAACTACAGCGGCGCCACACACCGGCGTCACCGCTCAGTTTGGCGGTACGGCGGCAGGCATTGCCAATGCTGCCAGCGGTGTGGTGTCGGTTGGCGCTGGGGGTAGCGAGCGTCAAATCCAGAACGTCGCGGCAGGCGTGATTTCTGCGACGAGCACCGATGCCATCAATGGTTCGCAGCTGAATACGGTCGTCACCGGCATCAATAACCTGGGCACGACCACGGCCGGCACCCTGGGCGGCGGCGCTGCCTATGATCCGGCGACCGGCAATGTCGCCGGCTTCAGTCAGCCGATCAATACTGTTAGCGCTACCGGCGCAGTGACCGGGCCGACGGCGCAGACCACGGTCGCAGGGGCGTTGACGGCGCTGAATACGAATGTCGACAACACGGCCAATATCGCGGTCAAGTACGATGCGGTGGGCGGCAGCAAGATCACCCTGGGTGCGACCGGGGGCGCCGGCGCCGGTGCGCCGGTAACGATCACCAACCTGGCGCCGGCGGCATTGAATCCAACCAGCACCGACGCGGTCAATGGTTCACAGTTGTATGGCACCAACCAGAATGTGACGAATCTCACCGACGGCAAGATAGGCCCGTTTGTATCCGACAATAGCGTGACGGCGGTGCAACCGGTGTCCAGCGGCGCCAACGCCAGCGCCGGCGGCTTCGGCGCGACGGCGACGGGCGCGGCCTCGACAGTGGTGGGCAACCAGGCCACCGACAATGGCAACGCCAACGCAACGGTATTGGGCCAGGGCGCCAGCATCGCGGCCGGCACCGCCGGCAGCAATGTGGCGCTGGGCCAAGGCAGCACCGTGGCGGCGGCAGCAGTGCCGACTACCGGCGCGACCATCGGCGGCACGGCTTATACCTTCGCCGGCGGTGCGCCGGCGGGTGTGGTGTCGGTCGGCAGCGCCGGCAACGAGCGTCAGATCACCAACGTGGCGGCAGGTCAGCTGAGCGGTACAAGCACCGATGCGGTGAATGGCAGCCAGCTGTTTGCAACCAATACGCAAGTGACGGCCAATACCACGGCGATCACCAACATCAACAATGGCGGCGGCATCAAGTATTTCCACGCTAGTTCGACGCTGGCCGATAGCACTGCTACCGGTACCGACAGCGTTGCAGTCGGTCCTACTGCAAATGCCTCGGCCACCGATGCGATGGCGCTGGGTCATGGCTCGGCAGCTACCAATGTAGGCGCGGTAGCCCTGGGCGCCGGCAGCACGACGACCGCTGCCGTTGTTACTACAGGAACCACCATCAACGGCACTGCGTACAATTATGCAGGCACTGCGCCGACCAGTACGGTGAGCATCGGCAATGTCGGTAATGAGCGGACGATCACCAATGTGGCCGCCGGCCAGGTCAGCGGAACCTCTACTGATGCAGTGAACGGTTCGCAATTATTCGCTACCGATACCGCTGTCACCAGCCTCGGCAACACGGTCAACAACATCACCAACGGCAAGGCTGGTCCATTCGTCTCGGACAACAGCGTGACGGCGGTGCAACCGGTGTCCAGCGGCGCCAACGCCAGCGCCGGCGGCTTCGGCGCGACGGCGACGGGCGCGGCCTCGACGGTGGTGGGCAACCAGGCCACCGACAATGGCAACGCCAACGCAACGGTATTGGGCCAGGGCGCCAGCATCGCGGCCGGCACCGCTGGCAGCAATGTGGCGCTGGGCCAGGGCAGCACCGTGGCCGCGGCAGCGGTGCCAACCACAGGGGCGACCATCGGCGGCACGGCTTATACCTTCGCCGGCGGAGCGCCGGCGGGTGTGGTGTCGGTCGGCAGCGCTGGCAACGAGCGTCAGATCACCAATGTGGCGGCCGGTCAGCTGAGCGGTACAAGCACAGATGCGGTGAATGGCAGCCAGCTGTTTGCAACCAATACGCAAGTGACGGCCAACACCACGGCGATCACCAACATCAACAACGGTGGCGGCATCAAGTATTTCCACGCTAGTTCGACGCTGGCCGATAGCACTGCTACCGGTACCGACAGCGTTGCAGTCGGTCCCACTGCAAATGCCTCGGCCACCGATGCGATGGCGCTGGGTCATGGCTCGGCAGCTACCAATGCAGGCGCGGTAGCCCTGGGCGCAGGCAGCACGACGGCGGCGGCGGTAGCCACCACCGGCGCCACCATCAACGGCACCACTTACGCTTTTGCCGGCGCTGCGCCGACCAGTACGGTGAGCGTCGGCAGTGTGGGTAACGAGCGGACCATCACCAATGTGGCGGCCGGACAGCTGAGCACTAGCAGCACCGATGCAGTCAACGGCAGCCAGCTGAACGCAACCAACCTGGCGATTGCCGCGAGCAAGACCCATTACTACAGCGTCAACGACGGCGGCACCCAAGGCGGCAACTACAATAACAACGGCGCCACCGGAGTGGATGCCCTGGCAGCTGGCGTCGGATCCTCGGCCGCGGCGCTGAACGATGTCGCCATCGGCAATCTGGCAGCAGCTTCGGGCGGGTCATCGATTGCCATCGGCGACGGCGCCCAGGCGTCCGGCGCCAACAGCATCAGCATCGGCACCGGCAATATCGTCAGCGGCGCCAGCAGCGTGGCGATCGGCGATCCGACCACCATTACCGGTACCGGCAGCTTCTCCGTCGGCAACAATAACAATATTGCCTCGAACAATACCTTTGTGTTCGGCAGCAATGTGACGGTGCCCACGGGTTTCGACGGTTCCGTGGTGCTGGGCAGTGGCAGTGCGGCAGCGGCGGCGAATCCTGTTTCCAGCGGCACGGTCAATGGCACGACCTACGGCGGCTTTGCCGGCGCCACGCCGACTTCCACCGTATCGGTAGGGGCAGTTGGAGCGGAACGTCAAATCACCAACGTGGCGGCGGGCCAGCTCACGGCGACCTCAACCGATGCCATCAACGGCTCCCAGCTCTATTCAGTGGCGAGCGGCCTCGGCACCGCAATCAGCAACCTGAGCACTGTCGTCAACGCCAACCAGTTCCCGATTGCTTCCAGCGAAGGCAAGGCATTTAGCGGTGCTATCGGCGCGGCCGGCAGCAATTCGCTGGGCATGGGCACCAATGCCGTGGCAACCGGCCAGAATGCGACCGCCGCCGGCCAGGGATCGGTGGCCAACCAGGCTAACACCACCGCACTCGGCCAAGGCGCCCAGGCAACTGCTGCCAACAGCACCGCACTGGGCCAAGGAGCGGTTGCCGGCACCGGCAACAGCGTGGCGATCGGCAGTGCTTCGGCCACCACCGCAGCCGTGGCGACCGCCGGCACCACCATCCGCGGCACCGCCTATTCCTTCGCCGGCGGTGCGCCAGTGGGAACGGTGAGTGTCGGTTCCGCCGGAAATGAGCGGCAGATCCAGAATGTTGCGGCGGGACAGTTGAGCGCGACCAGCACCGATGCCATCAACGGCAGCCAGCTGTATGCGACCAACAGCGCCATCAACAACCTGACTAACGTCGTGACGTCTACCCAGGTCAAATATTACAGCGACAATTCCAGCGGCGGCGGCAATGTCAACAATGACGGAGCGACCGGAGCCGACGCCATGGCCATGGGTAAAAACACCACGGCCACTGCCACCAATGCAGTCGCCATGGGTCCGGGTGCGAGCGCAACGGCCAGCAACGGCGTGGCAATCGGCGCCGGTTCGACGGCGGATCGCGCAGGCTTGGGCGGCGCCAAGGAGTCGTTCTCCAATGCGGCGGTGGCGTCGACGCAAGGCGCGGTCTCGGTCGGCAGTGCCGGCAATGAACGCCAGATCACCAATGTCGCGGGCGGAACGCAGGCGACGGATGCGGTCAATGTGCGGCAATTGCAGGCGGTGCAGGCGGGCGGAGTGCATTACGACACCAACACCGACGGTTCGACCAACTACAGCAGCGTCACGATGGGCAACGGCGGCAGCAGTCCTGTGGCGATTCATAACGTCGAAGCCGGTACTGCAGCCACCGACGCGGTCAACGTCTCGCAACTCAATACCGGCCTGAGCAGCGCGGTGCAGCAGGCCAACCAGCATGCTGACGGGCTGGCCATGCAGTTGCAGAACAATATCAACGACGTTGCCAAGAAAGCGTATGCAGGTGTCGCGGCAGCCATGTCGATGGAGAGTGCGCCGTATGTGCCTGGCAAGATCACCTACTCTGCAGGATATGGCTACTACCAGAACCAGAATGCGATTGGCATATCGTTGCGCCGTACCGCTGATAACGGTCGCTGGGCCCTTAGCGGCGGCGTCTCCGGCACCACTTCCGGCGGTGTAGCCGCCAGGCTGGCAGTGTCTGGGGTTCTCAATTGAACGCAAGGCAGGGTGGATGCTTAGGCAAGTGGATCTCTGTGGCCGCCGCGCCACAGAGACAATCTTTCGATTCCTATTTTTTTCAGGACTAATGTATGCGACATTCTTCCAGCAATTTCCGTCGGGCTTTATGCATAAGCGTACTTTATTGCATGAGCTTTTCCGCCACGGCGGCCGATGCCGGCGAAACGAATTTTCCGGCGCTTGACAGTTCCTACCTGAAGACCGGGGATTTTATCGGCCCGGACCACGTAAAACGCGTGAGGCCAGGCCAGCACAAAGACCAGGTGCGCCGCGAGCTCGGCAACCCGCATTTCAGCGAAGGCATCTTCAACGTGCGCGAGTGGGATTATGCGTTCAATTTTTATACGGGCAAGGGCAATGAGTACGTTACCTGCCAGTTCAAGGTGAAGTTCGACTCCGACAATCGGGCTACGTCTACCCATTGGAAGGACCCGGACTGCGAAAAATACATCAATCCGCCCCCAGCCAAAGATGCGCCGATGATAGAGAAAGTCTTGCCGCGCCGCGTGGAGTTGGGTGCAGACGGCCTGTTTGCATTTGGCAAATCGGACCTCGGCAACCTTGATCCGGCAGGACGCAGCAAACTCGACGATCTGGCAAACCGTCTCAAGCAGGACGAAGTCAAATTGTCGTCGGTAGTCGTGACCGGGCACACGGACCGGATTGGCTCTGAAGAGGCAAACCTTGCATTGTCGCAGGCAAGGGCCGATACGATCCGCAATTATTTAATACAGAAAGGTCTGGACGGCCGCCTGGTGCGGGCATATGGCGCCGGCAAAGCCAAGCCGGTAGTGCAATGCCCGGGCCAGAAACTGACGCCGCAACTGGTGCAGTGCCTGCAACCGAACCGGCGCATCGAGATCGAAATCGTCGGCGAGCAATAAGCCTGAACGGCCTACTCTTGCGCCGAGAGACGGCTTTTCTTGCAGCAGGCAGACGCGATTTGCCTGCCTGTCTGCAGGGCGCTGGCGAAATCGGCGTCAGACATTTGCGCGCCAGCGTTGCGCCTTAGCTGTTCTTCCGACAAAACGCTGTTTCTCGCATCTGCCTCGGCTACCTTGTAGGCGAGGGATAGTCTGGCGTCGCGCGGCAGCAGTTCGCCGGCGTCATACACTTGCGATAGCAATGCCAAGGCAAATGGTTCTCCTTGTCCCGCAGCGGATTTCAGGTCCGTGACGGCTTCGGTTTTCCATTGTTGCACTACCGGATCCTCTGCGCTTTTTGCCAGGTCGGTGTCGCGGCCGTACGGCCCTTCCATGAAATAGTCAATCTGCGCCTCGACTTTTCCCGCGCGCGCGGCCACAGCCAGGAAGGAGAGGCGCTCCTGGAGTTGCGCCGGATTGACGCCTTCGCACAATGCCAGCATTTTTTTTCGTTCTGCCTGAAATTGTTCAAGCTCGGCGGTGCTGCGATAGGCGGGAGCGGGTTCGTCGTTGCTCGCGCAAACTGCTGTCGCCTGGTAGACATTGTAGGCCGCGTCTTTATCGCCGGCCCTGGCCAGGCTGTTCCATTTGGAGATGTATTGCTGCGCCGTCAGCCCGCCCAGGTCGACCTGGCGGCCGTTGCGCGCATACACCGGGGCCAATGGAAGAGGAAGGGTGGCGCGGCCATTTCCCTGGCCTGCGCTTCCCGTAGCAAACGGCGATATCAATTCGCCGCCATGAAGGGATTGGGTGGAAGCAGGATCCTGGCTGGCGGTTTTCAGGCTCAGCCTTTCGCCGGAGCTCCCTGTCGCCGACAGATACATTCCAAGGCATGCACCGGCTACTGCGAGCAGCAGCGAATAACGGATGGTCGGGTTCACGACATCGGCAAGACGTAGAGAAATGGTTAACCATGGACTGGCGGCGATGACTGTTTTCCATAAAACATCATCGCGCCAGACAGTTCGCTACAGGCCTGATGCCGGTACAGCGTATCCGGCATCAGGAGTCAGGCAGGCCGCTTAATTCCACAAATAGCAATATGCCTCGCTGGCTTCCAGGTTGCCGCCTTCGCTGCCATCAGCCAGCACGTTCTTGATGAAGCCATTTGGGTGTGCTTGGTCCGGCGTGACGTTGCAGTTGTCATGGACCCAATGGATGCCATAGCCGCTGGTATACAGCTGGCCGCACATTTCCACTTTGTCGCCTAGCTTGAATGCTGCAAGCGACTTCGGTATCGAAGTCGAATTCTTTTGGTAATCCTTGGCGTAGACGTTGTCCATGGCAACGTCGTAAGTCCGGCCATCCTTGTCCGCTTTTACGCTGATATGCGTATGCGAGAGCTTGACGCCCTTGAGCGCCTTGCCGTCCGCAAATGTCGGCTTGGCGTTGACGGTGCCCGTGAGATAGCTGCCGGCGGCAGCGTCGCAATCCGTTTGGCCATCAGCCATGGCGTACATTGCCTGAGTCAGCAAGCATAGGGAAACCAGGAATTTTTTCATTTGCCTTTTCTCCTTCATGTTTCTATAGGTCGATCGGTTAATAAAGCAGGGGTTTTTTGCTTCCACCGTGGCGCGGTACGGATTTTGTCCGGCAGCGCCTTATCCTCGAGCGAGCCAGGGTATCACCTTGGCAGCCAGCAGAAAATAACAGTTATTTATTACCTAATGATGACTGGGGGAAACATTTTTGTTGTGTTGGTGTAGTCCTGACTATGCGTTCTGGCTTGTTGGTGATCACGAAGCCTTTCTGGCCTGCCGATGATCAGGCAGAAGCACGACGGCCTTCCCGTTCGGCCCCCAGGATCTCGCTTACAAAATCGATGAAAGCCTGCACCTTCGCCGCAGGCAGATGGCGCGACGGATAGAGCGCATACAGCGCGTATTTCTCCCCCGCATAGTTCGGGAGAAGTTCGACCAGCAAGCCTTCGTCGATGAGTTCCTGTACGCCGCCTGCCTTGATGCGCGCAATGCCGGCGCCGGCCAGGCATGCGCTGAGCAATGTGCCAGCCTCGGTAACGAGGAGCCGGCCAGAGGTCTTTGCTGCAATGGTCTTGCGGCCAGAGCGGTACTCCCACTCGAGCGGCAGGCCCGTCATGGTGTTGCGCATCTGGATGCACTCGTGGTCGGCAAGATCCTCAGGTGTTTCGGGTCGCCCATGTTTTTTGATATAAGCCGGCGCGGCGACGGTTACGGTACGCGTCTCAAGCAACTTGCGCCCGACCAGAGAGGAAGAGGGCGGCTGTCCGAAGCGCACCGCGACATCAAAGCCTTCGGCAACCAGGTCACCCAATTGTTCGCGCGCAACCAGATCCAGCGAGAGATCGGGATATCGATCCAGGAATCGCGTGATGTGGGGCGCAAGCATCCTGCGTGAGAAGAAAGAATCGACATTTACTCGCAGGCGTCCTCTCACGGCCACGGACGCCCCGGCTGTCAGGGCCACGGCATCACCGATACTGGCCAGCAACGGACCGATTTCCTCATAGAGGCGGCGGCCTTCATCCGTCAGCTTGACCGAATGTGTGGTCCGGTCAAACAGGCGCACTCCGATGCTCGACTCGAGCCGTCCCACCGCCCGGCTCACGCCGGACGGAGACAAGCCCAGAACATCCGCCGCGCGCGCAAAACTTCCGCTTATAACAATTGCGGAAAGCACATTGATATTGGCAAGCATGCGTCCATCGAAGCTCATTTCCGGCCTTTCTTGTTCGTGCGTAAACGTCATCAATGATATGACACAGAGTCGATTCCATCAACAAGCGTGGACGACTATGATGCAATCCATCGCAATCGATAACCGCAGTTCGCGCTTTCGAACCGGTCACCCAATCTTGATGGAGCTACCCATGACACAAAGTTTTAGCCGCCGCGACATACTGAAAAGCGCCTCGGGCCTGCTCGCCGCCGCAACAATGGGCGGGCTGCTGGACAAGCGCGCCGTTGCCGCCGATGTAACCCCACGGGCATCAGGGAAGTACATTCCCAATCATGCGTTTGCTCCGGTCGATCGTGCTCTTCAGCAGGCGGTTGACCGCAAAACGGTTGCCGGCGTCGTGGCCCTGGGTGCGACCGACAAAGGTATCGTCTATCAAGGGGCGTTCGGCAAGGCAGACCTGGATGCCGGTACGCCAATATCGATGGACAGTGTCTTCTGGCTGCTTTCCATGAGCAAAGCCATCACGGCTACCGCCTGCATGCAGCTCATCGAACAAGGCAAGCTACAGATCGACCAGCCTGCCAGCCAGGTCCTGCCGGAGCTCAAGGCTCCCATGGTGCTGGATGGCTTCGATGCCGCAGGCAAACCAAAGCTGCGGCCAAGCAAACGTCCGATCACGGTGCGCCATCTGCTGACCCATACCTCAGGCTATACCTATCCTGTCTGGAGTGAAAACATCCTGCAGTACGAAAAGGTGACCGGTATGCCCGATATCGCCTATTCGATGAACGGAGCATTCACCGCGCCGCTTGAATTCGATCCGGGCGATCGCTGGGAATACGGCATCAGCCTGGACTGGGTCGGCAAGCTGGTCGAGGCCGTCAGCGACCAGTCGCTCGAAGTCTATTTCCGGGAAAAGATCTTCAATCCGCTGGGCATGGGCAACTCGGGTTTCCTCATCAGTAGCGCGCAAAAGAAGCGGGTCGCGACAATGTACAACCGCCAGCCGGACGGCTCGCTTAAATCCGCGCCGTTCGAGATGAACCAGCGCCCGGAATTTTTCAGCGGAGGAGGCGGCTTGTTCAGCACACCGCGCGACTATATGGCCTTCCTGCAAATGCTGGTGCGCGGCGGCACATTCAACGGCTCCCGTATCCTGAAACCGGAGACCGTGGCGATGATGTTCAAAAATCAGATCGGCGACCTGAATGTCGTGGAAATGAAATCCGCCCAGCCGGCTTATTCAAACAGCTTCGACGAGTTCCCCGGCATGGGGCATAAATGGGGGCTGTCGTTCGACCTCAATACGCAACCGGGACCACACGGGCGCAGCGCCGGCAGCGGCAGCTGGGCCGGCCTCCTCAACTGCTACTACTGGATTGATCCGGTCAAGCATGTGACCGGCGCGTTGTTCACGCAGCTCCTGCCTTTCTTTGATGAACGCGTGGTGAATCTATGGGGCCAGGTTGAAGAGGGCATATACGGCGGCCTCCGCCGCTCCTGATATCCACGCCGCATTCACGACATGATCATTGATGCGGCAGGTTAGTTAATCGTCTTTACGAGAAAGAAACATCATCATGTACGCTATTACTGGAATTACCGGAAAAGTCGGCGGCGCACTCGCGCAAGCGTTGCTCGCCGCGAACCTGCCTGTGCGCGCCGTTGTGCGCGACGCCGTCAAAGGCCAGGTCTGGGCGGCCCGCGGCTGCGAAGTCGTTCTCGCTGAGATGGACGATGCGGCGTCCCTCACTGCCGCGTTCAAGGGCGCCGAGGGCGTCTTCATTCTGCCGCCGTCGGAATTCGATCCATCGCCAGGCTTTCCCGAGGCGCTTCTGGTCATCAATGCCGTCAAGGCAGCACTCGATTCGGCAGGTCCGGGCAAGGTTGTCTGCCTGTCGACAATCGGGGCACAGGCTACCCAATCGAACCTGCTTACTCAACGCACCCTCATGGAGCAGGCGCTGGGTGAGCTGTCGCTGCCGATCGCGTTCCTGCGGCCGGGCTGGTTCATGGAGAACGCGTTGTGGGACGTAGACCCGGCACGCAGCGGCGTTATTCCGAGTTTTTTGCAGCCTCTCGACAAACCGGTGCCGATGGTGGGAACAGCAGATGTCGGGCGGGTCGCTGCTGAATTACTCCAGCAAGATTGGAGCGGCCGCCGCATGGTTGAACTGGAAGGGCCGCGTCGCGTTTCGCCAAACGACATCGCCGCCGCATTTGCAGAGATCCTTGGCCATCCGGTGCATGCCGAGGCGGTTCCGCGCGAGACCTGGGGCGCCTTGTTCCGGTCGCAAGGCACGCAAGACCCTATGCCGCGCATCCAGATGCTGGACGGATTCAACGAAGGCTGGATCAAATTTGAAGGCAGCGATGCCGAGGTGATCAAGGGTGAAGTCGAGCTCGTGAAGGTCTTGCGCGGACTTGTCGCAGCTGGGCAATCTCATCAATGAACCGGAGGCAGGCATGGAATACAGTAAGCTAGGCCGGTCAGGCCTGCGCGTCTCGCGCCTTTCGCTGGGGGCGATGACCTTTGGCGCGGGCAGCGGGATCTGGGGGCAGATTGCCGGGCTCGATCGAGCGCAGGCGGCCAGCCTTGTGGCGATGGCGGTCGACCAGGGAGTCAATCTGATCGATACCGCCGATGCCTATTCGCAAGGGAAGTCGGAAGATATCGTCGGGCAGGTCATTGCCGATCTCGGTCTCGATGAGACGCGCATGCTGGTCGCGACCAAGGTCCGGCTGCGCACCGGTCCCGGGCAAAACGACGTCGGCCTCGGCCGCTCGCACATCATGCGCTCGGTAGAGACCAGCCTGAAACGCCTAGGCCGCGATCATATCGATCTGTTCCAGCTGCATGACCGCGATGCACTTGTGCCGATGCAGGAAACGCTGCGCGCCCTGGACGATCTGGTGACGCAAGGGAAAGTCCGGCACATCGGCGTGTGCAACTTCAGCGCGGGCGACCTGGAGCGCGTGCAGGGGATCACGGCGCAGACGCATGGGGCCGCCGTCACGAGCAACCAGGTTTATTACTCGCTGGCGGCGCGCGACATTGAATGCGAAATCGCGCCGGTAGCGCGGGCGAACGATGTTGCCCTGATTGTCTGGAGCCCTTTGTCGGGCGGATATCTGACCGGCAAATACACGCCGGGAGCTGATGGCGCAGAGAAGGGGCGCCGCGCCAATCTCAATTTCCCGCCGATCGATCCGGCCAGAGCCGATCCCATCGTGCTCGAACTGCGGCAAGTGGCTGCCGAACTCGGCGCGACACCGGCGCAAGTTGCATTGGCGTGGACCCTGGGCCGGAGCGAAGTGACATCGATCACGATCGGCGCACGTTCCCCGGATCAGATCGCCAATAACCTGGCAGCGGCGCAACTGCTTCTGTCGATCGAGCAAAGGGAACGTCTGGATTGCGTGTCGGAGCCGGAAAAGGCATATCCATACTGGATGCAGCAGTTTCACGACAGGGATCGCGTATTGCCTTGATGAATGACGGGCAAGCCGGTAATCAGCATCGGATCCTGAGTGAAGAGCCTTGGAGCTTGAAATACCTTTGCATCATCACCGCAAGACGTCAGTCTATAAATGCATATAGCTCCAGAAGCCTGCCGTCGCGTGTGACCGCTATGTCGACGCCAGTCGTGGCGAACTTAATGTAAGCAAATCTACATGCAAGTTAAGGATTTTGGTATTCCACCGCACCCACGTCGATAATATTCTGAACCCGGGCATGTCCGTTGAAGTCAGCTTCGCCATTTGGAGGAATGCCACTGGATGAAAAATAACGCAGCCAGATCGGCGATGTCTAGCCGGTGACATTTGCGCTGACTGCGCCGACATCAATAGCCGGTGACGTACTCTGTGTGCTCAAATCGCCAGTGGCTGCAGATACGTATTTTGGATCCGCAACAATTCTTGTACCAGGAAGATTGGAAGATTCGGTACTGGTTCCCCACCAGAGATTCTTGCCCCATACATTTTGACTGTGGCCGGTGCCGGCGTCGTCGTAACTTTCGTCGGCCGAGCCTTTGCCGAAAATAATGTTATTGCTGAAATTGCTGTACGTAACCTTGAACTGAAATGTGATTTCAGTTCCCCAGCCCTTGTTTTTATAAAACGAATTATTGTGCACGTTGATGCGCCGCGATCCGCCTGTTGAACTTGAATAACCGCCTACCGACAGCCCGGCGTCGCGATTGTTGAAAACAAAATTGTTCATCATCATGATATCTTCAGTTGCCTTGCCGGCGTGTTCACTCGCAAACTCGAAACCTATATCGTTGCCTGTCGAAATATTGCGTTCAAATACGATATAGCGACCGCCGTCAACATAGAATCCCGCTGCCGATCCTTGTCCGCCATACCATGGATTTTTTACGCTGCTGTTATTCGTTGCCGTGTTGCCTCTGACGATGCCATTGCGCGCCCGGTCCTTTTCCCCGCAACTGGCGCATTCGTTTTCATATCCGATAAAGTCGAAGCCAATATTGTTATTGCCGTGCACGTCGTTGTTGAGAACTTCGAAGCGATCAACATTGCCATTAACAACAAGCGCTTCACTCGCCTGCAAGACATTGTCGTACACCTCGTTTTTTTTTAAAAGCAGGTCGGTAATGCCATTGGCGTGCGTGCCAAATACGGCCAGGCCATGCGCTCCCACGGGACAAGGATCCTTGCAAGTGCTGGTGTTCTTGATACCGTGAATCTTATTTCCGAGAATCTGGATATTGGAGCCGTAACCGGTCACGAGAATGCCTACCGGCGTGTTGGAACCGTTGTAGGTGAAATTGGCGATTTCAAATCCATCGATCTTGATATAGCTGGAATTTTTGATGGAGATCAAGCCTTCGCGACCCGCGGGAACAAGTCCCGCGCCGGTGATGACCGCGCCGGCATCACCTTTGATAGTGATGAAATTATCCGCGTTGCCGTTCTTTCCGGAGATTACAATCTTTTGATTGTAGGTGCCGGCCTTCACTTGCACGATGTCGCCGGCAACGGCTGAATTGACTGCGGTTTGAATCGATTGTCCAGGATTGACGATGATGGTGGCCGCTTGCGCTCCGCCAAAAATATTGGCAATCAGGATCCCGCTGAAGAAAAATGATTTCCTGGCTACATGTTTCATGCGAATTTCCCTTTGCTTTGATTTAGATAGATTATTCAACACTGAGTGAACGATGTCTCAATCGTCATTGCCCAATGGAGCTGCATGATTCAACCGGCCAATGTCTTAGTCTATATGCTCGCGCATATGTGCCAAGTCAGCTAATGAAGAGCCGCTGACGCAAGTCGTTCAAAAGCCAGGTTCCGACCGGTCCAAGAGGTTTGTCGCGGATATGCGCCGCATATATCAGTAGGCGCGTGCCGGGCACGATTTTTTGATCCTGGGTTTCCAGAAGCATTAATCTTCCGTCTTTTAACATCGGCTCTACGATGTGTTTCGGCATCTTGCACCAGCCGAGTCCCGCCAAAAGAAAATCAAGCCGTCTTCCATTGTCGACGAAGCGCCATAGCCTGGGGCCGACGACACCGTAATTCGGTCCATCTTGGGCGATAGGGTCAGATAAAACCAGCTGGACATGCGCTGCGAAGTCTGTCGTTTCAAGCGGTCGATCGATCTTGGCCAAAGGATGATCGGGAGCCGCGACGGGCAGCAATTGCAAGTCCATCAATGGATACGCCATCAGGTCGTCAGGAACAGACGGCAGCAAGAGACACACGCCCAGCGTGGCGCTTCCTTCGCGCAGCCGGCGTTCGGCGCCACCTAAACCTTCCGTCCGGAAAGTCACGGGGACATCAATGTAGGCCTCGCGCAAGGCGCGCAGGCTTGCGATCAGCGGTTGCGAGGGGATCAACGGGTCGATTGCCAGCGGCAGCTCGGCTTCCAACCCGGCGCGTGATCCGAGCGCGAGCGACTCAAACCGTTCCGCACTGAAAAGCACCAAACGCGCCTGATCAACCATCATTCTGCCAATCGCGGTAAGGCGAGGCTTGTGTTCGCTGCGGTCGAAAAGGATGACCCCTTGCGTATCCTCAAGCGTCCTGATCATTTGACTGATTGCCGACTGCACCCGTCCCAGGCGTCGCGCGGCTGCTGAAAAGCTGCCTGAGTCGGCAATGGCCACCAGCACTCGCAGCTGATCCAATGTGAGCGAACCTATCAATCCATCACCTCAAATGATAAATATCATCACATTTTAATCACTTCCGCGAATACTTTCCAGGCATTACGATGGCGCATCCTTTTTTTACTGGAGTTGAAAAATGACGAATCTTCTTGTGATTGAGGCGAGTCCACGGGGCAAGAATTCTGTTTCACACAACATGGCCGCTGAATACGTTGATGAATGGCGACACGCTAACCCCGATGGCAAGGTTATCCGGCGCGACCTTACGCACACTGCCTTGAAGTTCACGGACGCGCCTTGGCTCGCCGCGTATTTCACGCCGCCGGAGAAACAGTCAACCGAGATGAAAGATGCGCTGAAACTATCGGACGAGCTCGTCGAAGAGCTTTTGAGCGCTGACGTTGTCGTCATCGGCACGCCTGTCTACAACTACAATGTCCCGGCTGTTTTGAAGGCTTGGTTCGACCATGTGGTGCGGAAAGGCATCACCCTTGGTTTTTCGGGCGAAGGACTTTTGAAAGGCAAGCGTTGCACGGTCTTGCTAGCTTCGGGCGGTGTCTATACGGTGGGGTCGCCGATTCGAGAGCGAGACATCGCAACGCAGTGGCTTCGCCTCATCTTGAATGTTCTCGGCATTGAGAATGTCGAATTTGTACCGGCAGGCGGTACAAAGGTGATCGACCTGGGTGAACAGTCTCGAGCCGAATATATGGAGCCGATAATCCCGTTAATCCGAGAGGCCGTGAATCCGTAAGGTCATGGGGCGTCACGTTGCGTACAGGCGGCGCTACCTTTTTTAATCAGCGCCGCGGAGAGGTGTGTCAAATGGCGCCGGACCGGTTGAGGCGCGTTCTATCAATTGCGGCGTTGCCGTGACACGCATTGCGGCCGGTTGGCCCGGCTTGCCGATCAGGTCGAGCAGCAGAGCGACAGCCATTTCGGCGGCGCTGACCGTGGGTACGGCCACCGTCGTCAGGGCCGGACGGGAAAGGCGCGCCCATTGAATGTCGGTGATGCCGATAATCGAAATATCCTGAGGCACCTTCAATCCCATATCAGCCGCGGCGTTTAACGCGCCAAGCGCCGGCAGATCATTGCTGGCAAAAATGGCGGTCAGCCGCGGATGCGCTTCGAGCAAGGCCTTCGTGCTTTCATAACCGGCTTCTACCGAGTCTTCGATATAACGGGTCCGGTTCTGCGGATGTTTTTGTCCCGCTGCAGCGCAGGCGGACAGATATCCCTTGTAGCGTTCGGCGTGTATGCCGTTCATCTTGCTGCCGACCAGCGCGCCGATATGCCGGTGGCCCAAGCCGATGAGATGGCGTCCGGCAATCGCGCCCGCTTCAAAAAAATCCACGGCGATGCACGGCAGTTCAGGTGGCGCATCCAACTTTTCCCACATGCAGAGCACCACCGGAGCGCCACGCTGCTCGGTTTTCTTCAGGTCGTCGATGGACAGGTTGGCATTCATCACCAGCACGCCATCGGACAAGGTGCCTGCGATCTGGTCAAGATAGGCGCGGCCGGTTGCGGGATCGTCATTGGTGTTGCAGACAATCAGAAATCGTCCGTTGGCGCGCGCTGCGCGTTCGGCGGCTAGTGCAAATTCGGGATAGAAGGGGTTCGCAATGCTGGACACCATCAGGGCCAGTGTCGGCGCGCATCCTTCCGCCAGCGCACGCGCGGTGAGATGCGGACGATATCCCAACTGTTCGACTGCCGCGAGAACGCGCAGGCGGGTCTGCTCGCCGACCTTGCCGCGTTTGCGCAGGACGTTGGAGACTGTCGCGGACGTCACGCCGGCCAGGTGGGCGACTTCAGAAAGGGTGGGCATGGAGTGGAGGAAAATTTGGGCTCTCGTATTCAACCGTCTATCATCGACGTTGTCAACGTGGATATCGGTATGGACTGAAGCGCCAGGCCGATGACAGCGCTCTGGGCCGGAAAATGTTGTTGCAAACCCACCGTTACGCTGCGCCGCAATTTCGATTGCACAGAAAAAAGAAGGTTGGTATTATCAAGCGAAACGATCGACACCAACAGCGTGATTCTCAGAATAACAATGTGGAGACAACATCAATGAAGTTAAAAAAAGAGCAGCGCCATTTTTTTTGCAGCAATAGGTTAAGCGCTTAACCTTTTAATCTTTTCCCCATTCAAACCAGGCGGCATGCAGGCCATCAGCTGGTTCAAGCCGATTGAACGGCTGGGATCGCGGCGCTGACCGACCTTACTTGTTTGGGCAATTTCACAGTCTAGTTTTGTCAACTTCCGCAAGGAAAGGGACCTATGGCCAGCATTTCTTTGCGTTCGCTGCAAAAATCCTATGGCAGCGCCGCTCCCATCATCCGCAATGTCGACCTCGAAATCGGCGAGCATGAATTCTGTGTATTTCTGGGCCCGTCCGGCTGCGGCAAATCTACTTTGCTGCGCATCATTGCGGGCCTCGAAGATCCGAGCGAGGGCGAGCTGCTGATCGACGGCAAGCCAATGAACGATGTGCCGTCGGCGCAGCGCTCGGTGGCCATGGTGTTTCAGAGCTATGCGCTGTTTCCGCACATGACGGTATTCGAAAACATGAGTTTCGGTTTGACCCTGGCCAAATTGCCGAAGGCGGAAATCGAACAAAAGGTGAGGGAGGCCGCGCGCATCTTGCAGCTTGAAGAACTGCTGCAGCGAAAGCCGAAGGAATTATCCGGAGGCCAGCGCCAACGGGTGGCGATCGGTCGCGCCATCGTCCGCCGGCCGGGCGTGTTCCTGTTCGACGAGCCGCTGTCCAACCTCGACGCTACCTTACGCAGCCAGACTCGGATCGAGATCGCGCGCTTGCATCGGCAATTCGAGCGCGCCAGCGTGATTTATGTGACGCATGACCAGGTCGAAGCGATGACCCTGGCCGACCGTATCGTGCTGCTGCACGCCGGCGCCGATACCGCGGCTTTCGGCAGCGTTGCGCAAGTGGGTACGCCGATGGAGCTGTATCACCATCCGAAGAATCGTTTTGTCGCCGGCTTTATCGGCTCGCCGCGGATGAACTTCATACCGGCAGTGGTGACCCGTATCGGTCTCGGCGAGGTGGCGGTGCGGCTGCCAGATACAGACGAAACAGTGCAGGTGCACGCGTTCGATCAGTCGTTGCAGCAAGGACAAGCGGTGACGCTAGGCATTCGCCCCGAACATCTCGACAGCAGCGACACGGCATCTGCCGGTCTGACGCGGGAAGTGATCCTGGTCGAACGCCTGGGGGAGCAGACCTACGTCCATTTGGAGCAGCCGGGCGGCCAGCCGCTGGTCGCCAAGGCGCCGGGAAACACTCCGATACAGCGCGGCGAGCGCTTGCGCTTCGGCATTCCCGCCGCCTGCGCTTTTCTGTTCGACGCCAGCGGCGTCGCCATTGCCAAGCCTGCGGCTGTGGCAATGGCTGCCTGACAGGCGTTATCACATCAAATATAACAACGACCACAGCAACGATCACAACCACGGAGTGAGATTCATGTCGATACGATTAGGGGTTTGCTATTACCCTGAACACTGGTCCGAAGAGATCTGGAGCAGCGATGCCCAACGCATGACGGCGCTGGGCATCAAGCAAGTGCGCATCGGCGAATTCGCCTGGAGCCGGATCGAACCGTCGCCGGGAGAATATCAATGGGACTGGCTGGACCGCGCGATCCAGGTGCTGGCCGATGCCGGCCTGGAAGTAGTCATGTGCACGCCGACGGCGACGCCGCCGAAGTGGCTGATTGACCAGCACGCGGATATCTTGCCGGTAGATGCCAACGGCAGGGCGCGGGGTTTCGGTTCGCGCCGCCACTACGACTTTTCTTCGCCGTCGTATTTCAAGGAATCGCAACGCATCGTCACTCTCCTGGCCGAACGTTATGGCCGGCATCCGGCGATTACCGCCTGGCAGGTGGATAATGAATACGGTTGCCATCATACCGTGGTGAGTTATTCGGCCGCGGCGCAACAAGGGTTTCGCCGCTGGCTGCAGCAGCGCTACCAGACCGTAGACGCACTTAACCAGGCCTGGGGCACCGTATTCTGGAGCGCCGAGTACCGCAGTTTCGACGAAATCGATGCGCCGGTCGGTACCGTGACCGAAGCGCATCCTTCGCATCGCCTGGATTACCGCCGCTTTGCGTCCGATGAGGTGGCGCGCTATAACCGCATGCAAGTCGAGATACTGAGAGCGCACGCGCCAGGACGTGTGATGGTGCACAATTTCATGCAAATGTTTACCGAATTCGACCACTATCCGGTGGCGGCCGATCTCGACGTCGCCAGCTGGGACAGTTATCCGCTCGGCGCCCTGGAGGAGTTGTGGTTCGCGCCGGAAGTCAAAGCCCGCTGGCTGCGCACCGGCCATCCCGATTTCGCGTCGTTCAATCACGATTTATACCGGGGCATGTCGGCGCAACCGTTCTGGGTGATGGAGCAGCAGCCGGGACCGGTGAACTGGGCGCAATGGAATCCGAATCCTCTGCCGGGCATGGTGCGCCTGTGGAGCTGGGAAGCCTTTGCGCATGGCGCCGGCTGCGTCTCCTACTTCCGCTGGCGGCAAGTGCCGTTCGCCCAGGAACAGATGCATGCAGGCCTGAATACGCCTGATAATCGCCTCGATGTCGGCGGCCATGAAGCGCAGCGCGTGGCCGAGGAAATACAGCAGGTCGAGCTGGCGGCGGGAGCGCTGCAGCAACCGCGCGGCAAGGTCGCGCTGCTGTTTGATTACGCCGCCAAGTGGCTGTTCGAGATTCATCCGCAGGGGGCGGATTTTCATTATCCGCAGATCGCCTTCGAATATTATTCCGCCTTGCGTTCGCTCGGCTTGGATGTGGATATTGTTCCGCTCAGCGCAAAGCTTGATGACTACGCCATGATCGTGGTGCCGCCGTTGCCGGTGCTGCCGGCCGACCTGGCCGCCCGCCTGAAGGCGAGCGGGGCGCAGGTATTGTTGGGACCGCGTAGCGGCTCCAAGACCGAGTCCGTGCAAATACCGGCCAATCTGCCGCCAGGGCCTGTGCAGGAAATACTGCCGATGCGCGTATGGCGGGTCGAATCGATGCGGCCCAATATAAGCGAACCGGTCGAGTGCGGCGGACGGCACGGTAAGGCATATCACTGGCGCGACCTGATCGAGGCCGGCGACAATGTAAAGGTGATCGCCGCCTTCGGCGACGGCCATCCTGCGATAGTGCAACATGAACGCGTGCACTATCTGGCCGGCGTGTTCGACGCCGATTTCACCTGCGATTACTTCGAGCGCACTGCGCTTGCTGCCGGCCTGGCGCCGGAGCGCTTGCCGGAAACCTTGCGCATCAGCCATCGCGGCGGGTTGACGTTCGCTTTCAACTACGGGAGTCAGTCGTGTGTTGTGCCGCACGGCGAGCATGCTGAATTCATTGTCGGCGCCAGCCCGCTTGCGGCACAGGGAGTCGCCATCTATCGCAGTCGGAATTAAGAATTTGGCAAGCAGATTGTTTTTTATGAACCATAATAATTAGGAGACAAATATGAAAAAGCTGTTTTGCACGAGTTTACTGGCAGCCTTGCTGGTTTCAGCATTGGGTTCGGCTGCGGCCGGCACCCTGGCCGTGAATATCGCCTACAAAGGCGCCAGCCAACGCGCGGTGTGGCAATCGACGCTGGACGAATTCAAGAAGGCCAACCCGGATGTCGATATCAAGGCCGCATTCGTGGAAGAGGAGGCGTACAAGGTGCAACTGCCGGGCTGGCTGTCGACCCAGGCGCCGGACGTCATCAATTGGCATAACGGCGAGCGCATGGCGTTTTACGCCAGCCGCGGCTTGCTGGAAGACCTGAGCGAAGACTGGAAGAAAAACAAATGGGACGAGGTCTATGCCTCGACCAAGGATGCTTCGTCTTACAAGGGCAAGCAATACGCGCTGCCGACTGTATATTATTCCTGGGGCTTGTTTTATCGCAAGGATGTGTTCAAGACCGCCGGCATTGCCGGAGAACCGAAAACCTGGGAAGAGTTGCTCGACGCCTGCAACAAATTGAAGGCGGCCGGCGTTACCCCATTCGCGGTCGGCGGCCGCGATTCCTGGACCTTGGCAGGCTGGTTTGATTATCTGGATTTGCGCCTGAACGGCAATGTTTTCCATCAGCAGCTGATGGCCGGTGAAATTCCTTATACCGATGCGCGCGTTAAAAAGGTGTACACCGCCTGGAAAACCCTGATCGACAACAAGTACTTCATCGATAATTCGCTGTCTTACGATCTCGACGGCGCCCAGCCGTTCCTGTTCCAGGGCAAGGCGGCCATGATGCTGATGGGGACTTTCATCGCCAAGGGATTTCCGCCAAAACTGGCCGCCAACATGGGATATTTCCAGTTCCCGATCATCGACGCCAAGATTCCTACCGCCGAGGACGGCCCGGCAGAATCGATCCATATCCCGAGCAAGGCGCGCAACAAGGTTGACGCCCATCGTTTCCTCGCCTTTGTCGGCACCCCGGCGATCAGCGCCAAGCTTGCAGAAGGGCTGGGATCGTTGCCGGCCAATAGCAAATCGCCGGAACCGACTGAATCGATTTCACGCATCGGCTTCCAGATTCTGTCGAACACCAAAGGCGGCATCGCACAATTCTATGATCGCGACATGACCAAGGAAATGGCGGACGAGGGCATGAAGGGCATGCAAAAATTCATCAGCGATCCAGCCAAGCTCGATGAAGTGCTCAACGAACTTGAACAAAGCCGCAAGCGCATCTACAAGAAGACCTGAGCTTGACCGATAACGGATGCTCGTCAGTATCCGCGAAGGGGCAAGCGCTGGAATGCCGTGCGGTTGCCCCTCGTGCAACATTTTTTGTACCGTAAACTGCTCATCGGGAGTCGATTGCCATGCCCGCCCAAACGCCTGCCATTACGCCAGCAAGGCCGCAGCCCTCCGATCTTGCGGCGGCCGGCAAGCCGCGCCGCCGCAGCACCGCCTCCAGAAGGAACCGCGCCGCGATCTGGTTCCTGGCGCCGGCCTGCCTGATGACGGCGGTGTATGTGCTATATCCGATCTTTTACACAATTTATCTCAGTTTCTTTAATTGGGACGGCATGATGAAACCCGAGTTCATCGGGCTGGCGAACTATGTCGAGATGCTGCACGCACCGACATTTCATGTCGCGTTAAAGAACAACCTGACCTGGCTGCTGCTGTTCTTGCTGGCGCCGCCGGCCGGCCTGATCGCGGCGCTCTACCTGAATCAGAAAGTGCGCGGCATACGCTTGATCAAGGCATTGTTTTTTGCGCCCTTTGTTTTGTCGGGGGTAGTGGTCGGGCTGATCTTCAGCTGGTTTTACGATCCGACGTTTGGCTTGCTGACGCTCTTGCTGGGGCATGGCGTACCGGTATTGGGAGACCCGCGCTATGTCACGTTCGGCATCATCTTCGCCGCGCTGTGGCCGCAGACAGCGTACTGCATGATCCTGTTTCTCACCGGGCTGACCTCGATCAACGCCGACCAGGTAGAGGCGGCGCGCATGGAGGGAGCCAAAGGCTGGAGCATGCTGCGCTATGTCATTCTGCCGCAACTGAGGTCAACTACCTTCATGGCGTTTGTGGTGACCATCATCGGCGCACTGCGCAGTTTCGATCTTATTTCCGTCATGAGCAGCGGCGGTCCCTTCGAAAGCTCGACCGTGCTGGCTTATTACACTTATGACCAGGCCATCAAATACTATCGCCAGGGCTATTCGGCGGCGATTGCCGTCACGCTGTTCGCCATCATGCTGATCTACATCGTTTATCAATTGCGCCGCCTGCTGCGCGACGAACGCTAAGGGAGTTGCCATGTTTCCCATGCCCATAGAAAAATGGAAGGCGTCCAACCGCATCCTGTACAAACTGTCGTTGCCGGTCGCCTTGCTGATATGGCTGCTGCCGATATTGGCAGTGCTGGTGACTTCGGTACGTTCGACCGACGAACTGATGGAAGGCAATTACTGGGGCTGGCCTAAAGATTTCGCCATGCTGGCTAACTATCGCGAGGCGCTTACCGCGTCGCCGATGTTGCATTACTTCTGGAACAGCTGCCTGATCACGATACCGTCGGTGATCGGCGCCATTGCATTGGCCGCCATGGCCGGTTATGCGCTGTCGACTTACAAATTCCGGGGTAATACGCTGTTGTTCGCCACCTTCGTGGCATGCAATTTTGTGCCGCAACAGATCCTCATGATTCCCGTGCGCGAAATCTCCGTGTCGCTGGGTTTGTTTAATACGGTGAGCGGCCTGATCCTTTTCCATGTCGCCATGCAAACCGGCTTTTGCACGCTGTTCCTGCGCAACTTTATCAAGCAATTGCCTTACGAAATGATCGAAGCGGCGCGCATCGAGGGGGCAGGCGAGTGGACGGTTTTCTATCGTATCGTGCTGCCGCTGATCAAGCCGGCGCTGGCGGCGCTGGCAGTCCTGGTTTTTACGTTTGTCTGGAACGACTATTTCTGGGCGTTGTGCCTGACCCAGGGCGACGATGTGGCGCCGATCACGGTTGGGGTGGCGGCGCTCAAGGGACAATGGACCACCGCCTGGAATCTGGTCTCGGCCGGATCGGTCTTGGCGGCGATACCGTCGGTACTGTTGTTCTTTCTGATGCAAAAGCAGTTTGTCGTCGGTCTTACGTTCGGGGCTAGCAAGGGCTGACTACGCGCCGTTACCAAAAGAGCAGCTGGCGGCGACCAAGAAAAAATAATGCGGCCGGAAGCGGCGGTTCGCCGCATCCCCATGCGATATCAATTCAGAAAGCGGACCGGGAAGATGACATATTGACCAGACTGCCGGCGCATTGTGGCCTATCGAAAAAATGCCACCTCTCATCATTTCTTACAAGAGAACAGCGTTTTATCTGATTTTCTTTACCCGCATCCAGGAATAAATTGACGTTTCCGAATGTCGTTCGGCGTTGCTGCCGATCCGCTTGGCATCGGCCCGGGGGCAATACAGCCAAGCACCGGCCGATCTTGTGCAAGTTATTTTCAAGCAGAATTTCCGATTCAGTTCCTGGAGAACCTCATCATGGGCGCCATATACACATTGCATCCGCAGCATCAATCGCATCAGCCCGGCTCCGAAGCGGCCATGGAGCCCACGCCTCGATCCGATCCCCTGGCCCGTAAGACTGGCGGTAAACTCGCCGATAAGGTTGCGCTGATTACTGGCGGCGACAGCGGCATCGGCCGCGCTATTGCATTGGCTTATGCGGCAGAAGGCGCCAGCGTCGCAATTGTGTATCTGGATGAGCATGCCGACGCCAAAGAAACCATGTACATGGTCGAAGAGCTGGGCGGACAGTGCCTCTTGCTCGATGGCGACGTTGGCGATGAAAATTCCTGCATTCGCATGGTCGAGCAAGTCATTGCAAAATTCGGCAGGCTCGATATCTTGGTCAACAATGCAGGCCAGCAATTTCCACAGGCGCACATCGAAGATATTTCCGCGGAACAGCTTGAGAAAACTTTCCGCACTAATATTTTTTCCATGTTTTTCATGGTCAAGGCGGCAAAACCTTATTTGCGCGCCGGCGCCAGGATCATTAATACCGCATCCGTGACCGCTTATCGCGGCAGCGAGCGCCTGCTCGACTATTCAGCAACCAAAGGCGCCATCGTGGCGTTCACGCGTTCGCTCGCGCAACAGTTGCTGGAGGATGAAATCCATGTGAACGCCGTTGCGCCAGGTCCGGTCTGGACACCTCTGATACCGGCAAGCTTTTCGGCTGACGAGGTAGCGCGCTTCGGCAAGGATGTCCCGATGAAAAGGCCGGGGCAGCCGAACGAGGTGGCCCCCTGCTATGTATTCCTGGCTACCGAGGGGGCGTCTTACATGAGTGGCCAGGTGCTGCATCCGAATGGCGGTGAAATAATCAATGGCTAAGACTGGCGGATTCCTGCAATTCATTTGTTTGCCGCAGGAATGCCGCTTTGACCTTAAAAATTCATTTCCATGAAAATCCCCGAACCAGGCGATCGCAAAAAAGAATTAACGGCGCGCCGAAATCAGAAAATGGCGCGATCCTTGCACGCCTATATGCGAGGCACTACGGCGCACTATTACGAATGGTTAAATGGACAACGCAGCGATCTGCTGCCGCGTGGCCCGGATATCTGGATTTGCGGCGACTGCCACCTGGGCAATCTCGGACCTCTGGCGAACGCCAGCGGTCAGGTCGACGTGCAAATCCGCGATTTCGATCAGGCAGTCATCGGCAATCCGGCATATGACCTTGTCCGGCTGGCCATGTCGCTTGCCGCAGCTGCGCGCGGTTCCATGCTGCCGGGGATAGTTACCGTGCATATGCTTGAACATCTGATGGAAGGTTACGAACAAGCTCTTATCCAGCGCGGCAAGCGCACTGTCGTTCAAAAACCTGAGGAGATAAAGACCGCCGTACGGGGCGCCGACCAGCGCTCATGGAAAAAAATGGCAAAGCAGCAAGTCATCGATGCGCAACCCGCTATCCCCCTGGGCAAGAATTTCTGGCCGCTATCGCAGGATGAAAAAAATAGCCTGGCCACATTGTTCGAATCCAGGGAGGTACTGCATTTGATCGCCACCCTGAGGTCGCATGAAGATGACGGCAAGCCGAAGATACTGGATGCGGCGTACTGGGTAAAAGGTTGCAGCTCGTTGGGCCCCTTGCGTTATGCCGTATTATTGCAGACCAAAGGGGAAAAACCCTGCCTCATCGATATCAAGGAGGCGGTCCGGGCTTTGGCCCCCCACGCCGAGGATGCCGTAATGCCGCGCGATAATGCGCGGCGCGTATTGGACGGCGCCCGTCATCTGTCCCCGGCCTTGGGCAAGCGCATGGCTCCTCATCATTTGGCAGGGCACAGCGTATTTGTAAGAGAATTGCTGCCACAAGATCTCAAGCTGGACATCGATCAATTGCACAAAGAAGACGCTATCACGATGGCCCGTTACCTGGCCTATGTGGTCGGCCGGTCGCATGCAAGCCAGATGGACATGGCAACGCGCAAAGAATGGCGGCGCGAACTCGGACTTGATCGCAGAAAATCGCTTGCCGCGCCATCCTGGTTATGGAGTTGCGTTGTCAAGCTCATTGCGCATCAGGAGACCGGATATCTGGAGCACTGCCGCAAATATGTTTCAGGCGCCGAAACCAGACCTTGAAGCGTATCTGCCAACGTATGTTTAGTTTTTTTCGTCTATGTAGCATGGTTTGGACAGGGGATCGAAGTCACGCCAGTCTCCATCGGCAATTGTGCCATTTCCGCGCTCCATGTCGGTGGCTCCCAGCGCCTTCAATAATGCAGTCGCGGCGCTCTCCTGGCGATCGTCGGCCACTGCTACTGCGACGCGCATTCCGGATTTTCGTATTTCCTGGCGTGAATCGTTGTCTTTGGCATCCTTGCCGCGGCTATCCTTGGTGGCATCCAGGCTACCCACCAAGCCGCCAAGATGCGCGCCGACAAGAGAACCCAGCACCGGGCCAATGACAGGGACTACCGCAGCGCCGACGCCGGCGCCCATGCCTGCGCCGACCGCCGCGCCTGCGGCAAGTCCTGTGTCCGTCTTTTCGGCGCCGGGCGATTTGTCGCGATCGCCGCCGATAGGATAGATGTCATGCTGGCCGGCCGGGTTCAGATAGAAGCTGCAGATGGCCTCACGTGGATATCCGGCTTGCACCAGTTTAGAGACAGCGTAGTGGACATCGTCCTGGAGCTGGAATCTTCCAAAAATGATTGATGACATTATATTTTCTCCTCAATGATGAATGCATCTGAATACGGGTTCAATTACGGCGCCATTCCAGCAGTAAAATACCTATGCCAGGCATATTGCAATTCCCCGTTGCCGGTTTCAATAGTCTTCTCGCAGGCAGTTTGTCGCTGCCTTGCTTAACAATTTTTACCAGAAAAAATCCCTGTGAATGCATGGCGCATATCGGAGGAAAAAATGGAAATTCTTGAAAAAATATTTGGTTCCTCCAGCGATCTCACCGCGCTTCAAATGTCGGCAAGAGCTTTCCTTATTTTTATCCTTACTCTTTTTTTCCTGCGTTTAAGCGGCAGACGCTCGCTAGGCCACAGAAGCGCATTTGATTTATGCATCACTGTACTTCTGGGAGCCGTATTGAGTCGCGCTATTGTCGGTGCTTCGCCAATGATCCCTACTCTATGTGCGGGGGCAACACTGGTGATTCTTCATAGAGTGATCGCCTTCGCATGCAGAGAATCGAATTATTTAGACGACATCATCAACGGCTCAGCCCGCACCCTTGTATATCAAGGAAAAATCGATCGGCGGCAGATGAGAGCCGGCTTGATTACAGACGCCGATTTGTTTGAAGCCGTTCAAAAAAAAATTGGGAAAAAGGATCTCTCAAACATTGAAAAAGTGATACTTGAACGTAATGGGGAAATGACAGTAATTCCTCTGGCGCCGGGATCCAGTCGATAGCCTCTGCCTTCGAACACGTCTCCCGTTCCGCCGACATAACAACATAACTTCAAATTGGCTAACGTTCTGTACGCCAACCAACAAAAAACGCCTGTTATATTTTCAGTTTGTTTCACTCCGATCGCGCGGGAAATTAGTTCTTTACAAGCCCTCGTTTTTTGCCAAAAATAAAAAGAAAAATCTACGCTCAAGAATGGATCAGGCATTCATGTGACAGCACGCTGCGATAACCTCATGCATCGATATTGAAGAAGGAGAAAATCAAATGATGAAAAACATGCTCATTGGTCTGGCTATGACCGCAAGTATTCTAGCCGGCTGTAAAAGGAGCGACGATACTCCGTCAGCGCCGCGCACCGACGCGCCGCAGCCGCCAGCCATGACACCGGCGCCGGCGGCGCCATCCTCATCGTCATCGGCCGCCGGCACGTCAGAGGCCTCTTCGGACGCTAGTTCAATGGGCCGTTCGGGGGAGGCAAGCCGCTCCCCCAAGACACCTGGTCCGAATGCAGGAAGCTGATGCGGCTTTACATGACAACACACATCGCCACGTACTGCATTTTTAAAGTGCACTGACGCACAGACTCCAGTTTGATCAGACGCTATTCTGAATTCACGGTCATTCACCGCTCGCTTAAGGGGGTGACCGGAACCACCGGAAAAACGGAAACGCGATACTGCGCACCGTCAATTGACGGTCGCGGAAATTCACGAATGCGTAGTCTAATCATTTCAGATATGGAGAAAACCATGAGCCTCAATTATGAAGACCGTGACACTTACGGCATGTATAAAATCCATTCCAGCGACGGTCCTGGTCCAAGCTTGATGGGAGCTAACACGCTGGTCGGCAACGATGTCTATAACCGGCAGGATGAGAGTCTGGGCGACATCAAGGAAATCATGCTCGACGTGCAGAATGGAAAAGTATCTTACGCCGTACTGTCTTTCGGCGGTTTTCTTGGCATGGGAGAAAAATTGTTTGCCGTCCCCTGGAACGCGCTCACACTAGACCCAGCCAACAAGCGCTTCATCCTCGATGTGGGAAAGGAGCGACTGAAAGACGCCCCTGGTTTCGACAAGGATCGTTGGCCGGACATGGCGGATCAGAGCTGGACCCGGGAGATACATGCCTATTATGGGACGACTCCCGACTTGGATGACACGCGAATATAATGCGTGCGGTTCGCCTAAGCGGCGTGAATTTCTTGCACGGATCGCCTTTGCTCACGCAAAGGCTTTTTTATGAACGGTGCTAAACGAAACCGTCAGGATAGACCTGTTTTCCGGCGGGGCGTCAGACCCAGCGGTACTTCAGCATCCTGCTAGGGCAAAGTGTCGCGTTTGGCGAAGATGCTTGCCATTTCCGCCATGTGCTCGGTGCCCCAGGTGCACAGCGGGACGATCGCGTCAGCCAGGCTGCGGCCGAGCGGCGTCAGCGCGTAGTCCACGCGCGGCGGTACTTCCTTGTAGTCGGTCCGCACCAGCACGTGATCGGCTTCCAGATCCTTCAACTGCTGGATCAGCACCTTGTTGCTGACGCCCTGGGTCAACCGCTTGAGCTCGCCGTAGCGCTTCGGGCCGTCGCGCAGGAAAAACAGGACCAGCGGCTTCCACTTGCCCGAGATGATGCGGAGCGTGGCGTCGAGCCCGCAGGAGAAGCCGCCGGTACCGCAGGTTTCATGGGGTGTCGTCATTTTTTTGATGGTTACCTAAAAGTGCATACTTGACCTCAGGTTACCAGCGCCGCATAGTATCGTCAAGTAAGCAGTTTTCCTGCTTCCGTACAACTCCAAGGAAGGATGCACGATATGAACAGACTGAATGGAAAGACCGCCGTGATCACCGGTGGCGCTACCGGTATCGGCCGCGCCGCAGCAAAGCGCTTCATCGAGGAGGGCGCTTTCGTCTTCATCTTTGGCCGCCGGCAGGAAGCGCTCGACGCCGCTGTGGCCGAGCTCGGGCCTAATGCCCGTGCGGTGAAGGGCTCGGTCTCCGATCTGGCCGACCTCGACCGGCTCTACGCGGCGGTAAAGGCCGAGCGAGGAACCCTCGACGTCGTCTTCGCCAATGCCGGGGCGGGAAGCCAGCTTGCGCTCGGCAAGATCACCGCCGAGCACATTGACGAAACCTTCGACACCAATGTGAAGGGTACGATCTTCACGGTCCAGAAGGCGCTGCCGCTGATGGGCCAGGGCGGTTCGATCATCCTGACCGGATCCAGCGCCGGCACCACGGGCGCCCCGGCAATGAGTGCCTACAGTGCGAGCAAGGCGGCAGTGCGCAATCTCGCGCGGACCTGGGCGGAGGACCTGAAGGGAAGCGGCATCCGGGTAAACGTGCTGTCGCCCGGGGCGACAGCGACCGAACTCGCGAAGGAAGCGCTAGGCGAGGAGGGCCAGAAGGTGTTCGCCGCGATGACCCCGCTCCAGCGCATGGCCGATCCGGCGGAGATCGGCGCCGCGGCTGCCTTTCTGGCCTCGCCGGACAGCAGTTTCATGACCGCCAGCGAGGTCGCCGTTGACGGCGGCCTGGCGCAACTCTGATATACCACGCCCGGCCGGCGCTCCATTCGATATCCGGAGCCCGTAGGGCGTGCTAAACCCAAGGAGAATATATGAGCTACGCAATTATCGGCTTCGGCAATATCGGCCAGGCCCTGGCCAAGGCGTTTGCCCGCAACGGCATCGAAGTATCCGTTGCCACCACGCGCAACCCGGAAAGCTTCGCATCCGCCGCGGCCGCGATCGGACCCGCGATCATTCCCAAAACGCTGGCGGAAGCGGTCAAGGCGGACGTCGTCTTTTTAGCGGTCCGTTTCGAGTCGCACCAGGATGTCGCAAAGGCGCTGCCCAACTGGCAGGGCAAGACTATCGTCGATGTGACCAATGCCTATGGCGTGCCCCCTGAGGAACTGGGTGGACAACCTTCTTCCAAGGCCGTCGCGCAGGCCTTCACTGGCGGACGGCTGGTCAAGGGCTTCAACCATTTGGGCGCTGCCGTCCTTGACCAAGATCCGGCCGTACATGGTGGCAGGAGAGTCGTATTCCTGGCGAGCGACGATGGCGACGCCGTAGCGGAAATTAGTGCGCTTGCGGAAAATCTCGGTTTCGCGCCGATCAAGCTTGGCGGGCTTGCGGACGGTGGACTGCTTGTGCAGGCGCGCGGAAATAGCTGGGGACAACTGATCTTTAAGGACCTGGTCAAGTTCGACTGATGAATCGCAATCGCAAATTTCGGTGCGATGCCGCCTCTGTCGGCCAGGCGCGGACAGAGGCGGTAGCCCAGCTGCCGGAATAGGCTGAATACCGCATCGCTGTAAGTGCTGGTGTCGGAGATGATCTGCGTGGGTTGCAATTCGGTCTAAGGCCCGACTCGGGTGGTGCTCGGCAGCTTGCGCAGAACAGTAGGTCCCCGATTTATCCAACGCTGCCGACGCTAAGCGAGCCCTTCTGCGCTCAACGCCTTGATCACCGAAGGCAAGCTCTTCATCCGCGTCAGATGATTGCTGAGCGGCTGAGGTAACTCGACGCCCATCATGGCGGCCCATGACAGCATGACAAACAGATAGCAGTCGGCAATCGTCATCTGCTCGCCCACCAAAAACGCTTTGTTGCCCAACTGCTCGCTGATGGTGCCGAAGCGCATAAGCAGTGTCTGTGCGGCCTTCTCCTTTTCCTGCGCGGTTCCACCACGGAAAAAAGGTATGAAGTTGCGATGGATCTCGGTGGTCATGAAAGTCGTCGCTTCCAGAGCGCGCCAGCGCTCCGCACCGCCTTTAGCCAGAAGCTTGCCCGACTTTTCCGCGATGTAGACAAGAATGGCCAGGTTCTCAGTCAGGATCGTACCGTCGCCCAGATCGAGCGCTGGGGTATAACCCTTGGAGTTAATAAGATTGAAGTCCGCGCCGTCGTCGGTACGCCGGTCGCGTCCAACTTTGACGAGCCGGTGGGGTATTTCCGCCTCGATCAGGGCGATGTGTGAAGCTTGGCTGCAGGCGCCGGGAGCGTAGTAGAGAATCATGGATGTCCTTTGCGTTAAGTCAGGAATGTTGACCAGGACTTAGTATGAGACTATCTGAGCTTCGGCAAAAACGCATATTTTTGAGGCCAAGTCATATGAATGTGACCACACTGCCCACCGGCCGTCACTGTCGCCAAGTGAGTGAAGTGCTCAACCGGGTCGGCGACAAATGGAGCATGCAGGTGATCGTGGTGCTGCGCGATCAGCCGCGCCGCTTTAACGATCTGCGGCGTCAGGTCAACGGGATTTCGCAACAGATGCTGACACGCACGCTAAAGGTGCTCGAGCGCGACGGCTTGGTCGAACGCACGGTGCGCACCACCTCGCCACCGCAGGTCGACTATGCCCTGACGCCATTCGGACATTCGCTTTCCGAACCGGTGCGGGAACTGGCCATATGGGCGCTCGCGAACTTGGATACCCTGTACGACAATCGGCTGCGCTACGACGCAAACAACGAAGCGAATGACGACACAAACCAAGCATGAAGCCAGTGTTGCCTTGAGTCCGGTGGCATCGCATTGCCAGGCGATGGCATCACACCGCTGATACGCGGCGTGTTTTTCAAACAGGCGAAAGCTGCGCGATGCAGTTCCAGGGCAGGAAGTCGTCGTTAAGATCCAAGCAGCATGACGTAGGGTGGGCAGATATTCTGCCCACGCTGTATGCACTTATGACCGACGTTCCGCGTGGGAACTTAGGTCTGAATGAACTTCTCAAGTGGGTAGTGATGCTTGATAAACGGCGATTTGATGACAATGTAGCTGAAATACTTTTCGATGCGCAGGTTCTGCTCCAGCAGCGATTCGATTACGCTCTGGTAATGCACGACGCTGCGGGTCATGAACTTGAGCAAGTAGTCGTAGCCGCCGCTGACCAGGTGGCATTCGATGATCTCGTCGACGTTGCGCAGGTAGGCCTCGAACTTGGCGAAGTCTTCGCGCCGGTGATCCGATAGGGTTACTTCGGTAAAGACGATCTGTACATCGGCTAGCTTTTCCAGCCTGATATAGGCGCCATATCCGCTGATGTAGCCGGCCTTTTCCAGGCGCTTTACACGGATCAGGCAGGGGCTGGGCGACAGACCTACGGCATCGGCCAGAACTACATTGGTAATGCGGCTATTTTGCTGCAGGTGACACAAGATTCTCAGGTCGATCCGGTCCAGCTTTAACGCGCCGTTAGTCATCATGTTGTCTCGAGTTATTCAACTCATCTGGTCTGCCAGGTTCGTCCCGAAGCCGACAGACCAGATGTTGTAGAGCATTTTATACTCTCCGGCCATTTTTGCCACGTCCTGCCGGTCCGCTTTACGTGGGCGAGCAGCCTTACCTGAGGGCCTGGCGTACTTCGGGCTGCTCCAGCACTTCATCGAGCAGGGCCTTCAGGCGCGCGAACATGAGTTCGAAGTCGGCCTGGGTAAAGCACAGGGCCGGCGCGAAGCCCAGGATGTTGTCGCCAAAGGCGCGGAACACCAGGCCGTGTTTGTAGGCAGCCTGGAAGATCCTGTCGTGCAGTTTCAGCTCGGGGGCGAAACGCGCCTTGCTACCCTTGTCGGCCACCAATTCAAGCGCGCCCAGGAGGCCGCGGCTGCGCGCATCGCCCACCAGCGGATGGGAAAGCAGGGCGCGCAGCCCAGCGGCGAAATGCGGTTCCATCGCTCGGCCGTTCTCCAGCAAGCCACCTTCTTCGTACAAGCGCAGCACCTCCAGTGCGACGGCGGCGCTGACCGGATGGGCAGAATACGTCTGGCCATGGCCGACCACGGTGGCCAGCGGCGCTCCATCGGCGATGCCCCGGTAGACGCGATCCGACATCATCACGGCGCCCATAGGTGCATAGCCGGCAGTCAGACCTTTGGCCATGGTCATCAGATCCGGCTGCACATCTTCATCCAGGCAGGCGAACATGGGGCCGGTGCGGCCGAAACCGGTGATGACTTCATCGACCACGAACAGGACGTCGAGCTCGTTGCAGGCCTGCTGCATGGCCTTCAACCAGCCCCTGGGCGGCACGATCACGCCGCCCGAGCCTTGGACCGGTTCGCAGAAGAAAGCCGCCACCTGGTCCGAGCCCAGCTCGGCCACTTTGTCGCGCAGCGCGTGCACCGAGGCGGCGATGATGGCGGCATCGTCTGGCAGTTCGCTGCGATAGGGATAGGGCGAGGGAATGTAATGCTGGGTCGGCAGCGGCAGGTCGAAGTTGAAATGGAAGTTGGGCAGCGCCGTCAGGCCGGCGCCTACCGACGAGGAACCGTGGTAGCCGCGTTGAAGGGAGATGAAATGTTTCTTGGCCGGTTTGCCGATGGAATTGTGGTAGTGCGTGATGTAGCGGATGGCGGCATCGACCGCGTCCGACCCGCCCAGCGTGAAATAGACATGCTGGAGCGAAGCGGGGCTAATGTCCACCAGCTTCTTGGCCAGCAGGATGGCCGGTTCGGAGGCGAAGTGGAAATAGCCGGTGGCATAGGGCAGGCGCTGCATCTGCTCGGTCGCGGCACGGACCACGCTTTCCTGGCCGTAGCCGGTGTTGACACACCACAGGCCCGAGAAGGCGTCCAGCAATTCCTTGTCATGATGGTCGGTCAAATAGGCGCCGCGACCGGACTTGAGGATGATCGGGCCGAGCTCTTCGTGCTCGCGGAAGCTGGCGACGGGATGGATCAGGTGGCTGCGGTCAAGGGCAGCCAGGGTCGATGTTTGCATAGAGGAGGACTCGCTGACGATGGCGTTGAACAAGGTCGCCCGCGCGGGCGGGACAACCGGCATGGACTCAATGCTATCCCTCGTTGATCGCGGCATTTGCGCAAGATGGGGGTCCCAAAAAGCATCTTGATGCGATTTGCGGGCGGCCGTAGCATTTTCTGCGGCGCCCGCGGCGGGATCCGCATGCACCCTCACCCTTAGCCCAGCGCCTGGTTAACGATGGAAAACAGCTGCATGCCTGGATCCTTTTGTGGCGGCGGTCCCTTGCGCATGAGGGTGACGCGGTCCACGCAGGTCATTCCCAGTTTGTCGAACCAGTGCGGCAATCCGGAGGAGGCGAAGACATCGATGCGGATGAAGGAATCCGAATAGGTATTGATCCAGTGTGCGATCAATCCCTTGGCGCGCTCGGCGTCGGGCGCGACCACCGGACCGATCACGCGGCCATGGCCGAAGCGCCTCACCAGCGCAAAACCCAGCATCTCGCCATCGCGATCCAGCGCTACCGCATCGGACATCTCCAGCAGCGCCGCCAGCAACTTGCTGCGATCCATGCCTGTGGCTTGCGCATCCAGCGCCAGGAGGGTCGGCACATCGCTCTTGCCCATCGGCCGCACGCGCTCACCGGGCGGCAGCGCCACCAGCTCCGGTTTCGCCGAGGCCCCCTGGAACTGATACAAAACATCCTCCTGCACAAAGCCCAATTGTTTGTACAAGGGCATGCCGGCCGCGGTGGCGTTGACCATCAGGCTGCGACCGTTGACTTGGCGGGCGACATGTTGCATGAGCCGTCGTCCCAGACCGCGCCGCTGCAATTCGGCCTGCACCAGCAGCATGCCGATGACCGCGTGAGCCTTGCCGAAGCAGGTGCAAACGACCGACCCGACCACCCGCAGCGCTGCATCCGGCTCCGGGTTTTCCAGCAAATAGCCCTGGCCCATCTGCAGCAGGAAGTGCCAATCTTCCGGCCGGTGCGGCCACTTGAACAGCAGCGAGAGCCGGTGGCAAGCGCCCAGGTCATCCTGTTCCATGGGCCTGAGAGTCAGCGCCGGCGTCGGCGTTGGTGCAGATGATGAGGAGGAGGGCGACGGCGCTGGCATGATGGTTCCTGTTCAATTCGTTCCGTGTTGTGTCGGACTGCGTCAGAGCTGGCCCTGGCAGACATACTTGGTGTGCAGATAGTCGTCCAGGCCATGTACCGAGCCTTCGCGGCCATAGCCCGATTCCTTGACGCCGCCGAAGGGAGCGGCCTCGGCCGCCAGCGCGCCTTCGTTGATGCCGACGATGCCGCTTTCCAGCGCGTCGGTGACGCGGTGGACGCGGCGCATATCGGTTGAATAAAAATACGCCGCCAGTCCGAACGGTGTGGCATTTGCCGCCGCGATCGCTTCTTCTTCGGTGGCGAAGCGGGTTACCGCTGCTATCGGTCCGAAGGTTTCCTCGCCGCTGCACAACATGTCCGGGCCGACATTGGACAATACGGTAGGCGCATAGTAATTGTCGCTGGCATAACCCTCGCCCTGCAGGCGCTGGCCGCCGGTGATGATCTTCGCACCGCGCTCGACTGCATCGCGCACGTGCCGGTCAATTTTGGCGATGGCGCGCGCATTGATCATCGGACCAATCTGCGAGGATGGGTCGGTGGCCGGACCGACTTTGAGGGCCGCTACGCGCGCCCCCAGCTTGGCGACGAAGGCGTCATGCACGCCGTCTTGCACATAGACGCGATTGGGACTGACGCAGGTTTGGCCGCCATTGCGGAACTTGGCCGCCATCACGCCCTCGATGGCAGCATCCAGGTCGGCGTCGTCGAAGACGATGAAGGGCGCGTTGCCTCCCAGTTCCAGCGAGAGCTTCTTGAGCGTGTCGGCGGAGCGGCGCGCCAGATGCTTGCCTACGGCGGTCGAGCCGGTGAAGCTGATCTTGCGCACGCGGCTATCCGCGAGCCAGACATCGACCACCTCCGGCGTGCGTTCACGCGAGGCGGTGACTATGTTGATGACGCCCGCCGGCACGCCCGCCTGCTGCGCCAGGAGCACCAGCGCCAGCGAGGTCAGCGGGGTGTCTTCGGCCGGCTTGCACACCACGGTGCAGCCGGCGGCCAGCGCCGGCGCGATCTTGCGCGCGATCATCGCCGCCGGGAAATTCCACGGCGTGATGGCGGCCACCACACCGACCGGTTCCTTTAGCGCCATCATGCGGCGGCCGGTGACCGGGGCCGGGATGATGTCGCCGTTGGCGCGCGTGGCTTCCTCGGCAAACCATTCGACATAGCTGGCGGCATAGGCGACTTCGCCCTTGCCCTCGGCCAGCGGCTTGCCCTGTTCGCGCGAGATCAGCCGCCCCAGGTCATCCTGGTGCGCGATGAGCAGGTCGTTCCAGCGCTTGAGGATGGCGGCGCGCTGCTTGGCTGGCGTCGCGCGCCAGGCCGGGAAGGCGGCGGCAGCGGCGTCGACGGCGGCACGGGCGTCGGCGGCGTTGCCGTCGGGCACCGTGGCGAACACCTGGCCAGTGGCAGGATCGCTGACCTCCAGGCGGCGGAGATCGCTGGCTTCGGTCCATGCGGCGCCGATCAGTTGCGCGCCGGGCATCAGGTGGGGATGTTGCAGTTCCAGGATGGTCATGGCAAAAGTAGATGTCAAAGTGAGAAGTGGTTTGCGCCTTTGGCGACATGGAAGGCAATAGCTTCACCCAGCTCGGTGGTCGAGGCGTCGCCGCCAAGGTCGGGCGTGCGCGGACCGCTCTTGAGAACGTCCTCGATCGCCGCGACGATGGCGTCATGGGCGGCGCGGCCGGCTCCCTGGCCTGCCGTGAGGAAGTCCAGCATGAGAGCGCCGGACCAGATCATGGCGATGGGGTTGGCGATGTTCTTGCCATAGATGTCAGGCGCCGATCCGTGCACCGGTTCGAACAGGGACGGGAAGCGGCGATCCGGGTTGAGGTTGGCCGAGGGCGCCAAGCCGATGGTGCCGGTGGTGGCCGGTCCCAGGTCGGACAGGATGTCGCCGAACAGATTGGAGGCGACCACCACATCGAAGCGCGTCGGTTGCAGCACGAAGCGCGCCGACAGGATGTCGATATGCTGCTTGTCCATCGTCACTTCAGGATAGCCTGCGGACATGGCGTCGGCGCGGCCATCCCACCACGGCATGCTGATGGCAATGCCGTTGGACTTGGTGGCCACCGTCAGGTGCTTGCGCGGCCGGTTGTTGGCCAGCTCGAATGCATATTTCAATACCCGGTCGGCGCCGAAGCGGGAGAACACCGATTCCTGGATCACGATTTCGCGCTCGGTGCCAGCGTACATGGTGCCGCCCAGTGAGGTGTATTCGCCTTCGGTGTTTTCGCGCACCACGTAGTAGTCGATGTCGCCCGGCTTGCGATTGGCCAGCGGACAAGGCACGCCTTCGAACAGGCGCACCGGGCGCAGGTTGATGTACTGGTCGAATTCGCGGCGGAACTTCAACAGCGAGCCCCACAGCGAGACATGGTCAGGTACTGTGGCGGGCCAGCCTACCGCGCCGAAGTAAATGGCGTCGCAGCCGGCGAGCTGATCTTTCCAGTCATCCGGCATCATCTGGCCATGGGCGGCGTAATAGTCGCAGCTGGCCCAGTCGATTACCTTCAATTCCAGCTGGATATCGAAGCGCTTCGCGGCGGCCTGCACTACTCTCAGGCCCTCCGGCATGACTTCCTTACCGATGCCGTCGCCGGCGATCAATGCGATGGAAAAACTGTTTTTCATGGCAGGGTCTCGAATTCAATTAACTAAAAGATAATTTCAGGCCAGCTTGTCCTTGAGCTGGTAGTACATGCCGATCAGGGGCAGGAACCATGGCGGTCCAACGTGGCCTGGGATGGCCGGCCAGTCGCGTTCGCGCCAGGGATTGGCGCTGGCGTCGCCGCTCATCGCCGCTGCCATGCATTGGCCCATGTGCACCGACATCTGGGTGCCGTGTCCGCTATAGCCCATCGAATAATACAGACCGTCGCGCTCGCCGGCTTGCGGCAGGCGGTCGCGCGTCATGTCGACCAGACCGCCCCAGCAGTAGTCCAGGTCCACCTTGCCCAGCTGCGGGAAGGTCTGCATCAGGCCCGCACGCAGGATCTCGCCGCTGGCGGCATCGGACTGCGGGCTGGAAATGGCGAAGCGGGCTCGTCCGCCGAAGATCAGGCGATGGTCGGGCGTCATGCGGAAGTAATGGTGGATATTGGCCACCGTCGTGTAGGTACGCTGCTGCGCAAGCAGTGCGGCGGCGCGCTCGGCGCCCAGCGGTGCCGTGGCGACGATGAAGCTGCCGATGGGCACGATACGGCGGCGCAGCCAGCCGAATGTGCTGTAGCTGCCGTGAAGGCTGGCACCGGTGGCCAGCAGCACCTGCTTGGCCAGAATCGTGCCTCTTGCCGTATGGACGCGATGCGCGCGGGTGTCGCCGATGCGCTCCAGCCGGCGCACTTCGGTGCCGGTGTGGATGACCGCGCCATGCTTCTCGGCAGCCAGCGCCAGGCCGTAAGCGAAGCGGCCCATGTGCATCTGCGCGCTGCGTTTGTAGAGCAGGCCGCCATGGAAACGCTCGCTCTGCACCTCGGCGCGCACCTGCGCGGCGTCCAGGACGGCGACGTCGAGATCCACGCCGTCGGCGATGAGGCGCTCGGCGCTGCGCTGCAGGGCCTCCATCTGGCTCGGCCGGGTGGCCAGTTTGAGTTTGCCGTGGCGCCGGAAGTCGCAGGCGATCTGTTCCTGCTCCACCAGCTGCGCAACCGTGTCGACGGCGTCATCATAAGCGTGATACCAGGCACGGGCGCGCTCCACGCCGACCTTGGCCGCGACTTCGGCATAGTCCACCGCCAGGCCGTTGTTGACGTGGCCGCCGTTGCGCCCGGAGGCTTCGGCCGCCACATGCGGACCGGCTTCCAGCACGACCACGCTGGCGCCGCGCTTGGCCAGGGACAATGCGGCTGACAGGCCGGTAAAGCCGCCGCCGACGATGGCCACGTCAACCTGGGCCGGCAATTCACGTGCCGGGGAGATATATACGGGTGCCGAATCGGTCCAGTAGGATTCCAACTTCATGGTGTGAATAACTCGATAAAGTGGGTTAATGAAACCAGGAGTGCCATCGCCGGCATGCTGAAGGCGCATCGACGCAATGCATCATGGGATCCAGCATAAGCTTACGCCGATATGCGTGTGACGCGAACTGCGATGGCGCGGCGGCATGATGTACCGTTGTCAGGCAGGGAATCGGCAGAATGTTTGCCCACCGGCTCCTTCGTACATCTCAGTAGCCTCGCCGGCGGTCGATCAGTCCCAGAAGCGGCATGCCGGCACGATGGCGCCGCAGGTTTTCCAGCACCGCATCGACCGCACCGTCGGGCTGGGTCATGCTGGCGACATGCGGTGTGATGACGATGTCGGGACGGCGCCAGAACGGGTGGCCGGCCGGCAACGGCTCGGTATTGCAGACGTCCAGCACGGCGGCGCTCAGTTGGCCGTCCTGCAGGGCTGCCAGCAGATCGTCCTCGACCAGGTGGCCACCGCGTCCTACATTGATCAGCGTCGCGCCGCGCGGCAATTGCGCGAACAATGCGCGGCACAGGATGCCGCGCGTGTCATCAGTGAGCGGCAGCAGGCAGATCAGCACATCGCTGCGCGCCAGGAAATGATCCAGGCCATCGCAACCGCTATGGCACTCGACGCCATCGATCTGATGCGGTGATCGGCTCCAGCCGGCGCAGGGGAAGCCAAGGCCATGCAATTGCTGCAGCACGGCCCGCCCCAGCATCCCCAGGCCCAGTACGCCGATCCGGCAGGCGCTGGCAGGGCGTACGCGGCGCGCTTGCCATATCTGCTGCTGTTGCTGGCGGGCATAGTGGCGACTGTCACGGTGCAGCCCCAGCACCGCGTGGGTTACATATTGCACCATGCCGGCGGCGATGCCTGGCTCGGTCATGCGCACCACCGCCAGCTCCGGCGGCAGGCCGGACATATCGAACTGGTCGATGCCGGCGCCCACCGAAAACAGGATCTCCAGATTAGGGAAACGCCGGGCGATGTCTTCGGGCGGCGTCCATGCGGCCAGATAACGCACGCTGGCGGGATCGCCTTCATACGGCCACAGGTGGAAGGGCAGTTCCGGCGCCTTCTGGGCGAAGAGCCGGCCCCATTCGGCGCCGCGTTCCAGGTCGGCCTTGTAGAGAAAAGTCATGATGTCGTTTGCGCCGGCGTCAGCCCAGCGCCTGGTTGATGATGGAATAGATTCGCCATTGCGCATCGCCATGGGGCGCGCTGCCACGGCACATGGTCACGACGTTGTCCACGCAGGCGAGGCCGATGTCCTGCAGCCATGGTTTCAGGCCGCTCTTGCCCGGCACGTCGATGCGCAGGAAGGCGCCAGGGCAGGCGTTGACCCAGTGACTGATCAGCGTTTTCGCATCCTCAAGGTCGGCCGCGATCACCGGCCCGATCACGTGGCCGCGCCCGAATGCGCGCAGCATCGCCACGCCCTTGACGCGACCATCCCGTTCCAGTACCGCTACCTCGGCGAACTTGAGCAGCGCCGTCAGCACGGCGCTACGGTCCATGCCGCTGGCGTGACGGTCGAATGCCAGCAAGGCCGGCGCTTCGTCTGCTTGCAGCGGGCGGATGCGGCTGCCTGGCGGCAATGCCGTGCGCGGCGCCTGCGCCGTGGCGCTCTGGTGTTGACTCAGGGTATCGATGGCCTGGAAGCCCAGCTTTTCATATAGAGGCCGGCCGGCCGCCGTGGCATTGAGGATCACGCTACGCCCACCGGCGTCGGCCAGCAGTTGCTGCATCATGGCGCGCCCCAGGCCGCGGCCTTGCAGGGCATCGCTGATGATGACCAGGCCCAGCGTAGCGTGCTCTGGGCCGCAATAACACAGCATGCCGCTGCCCGATGTCTCGGGGGCGGCCCCGGTACGCGTCAGCGTCACTACCCAGCCACGACTGACCGCATGATGGAATTGCCAGTCGGCCAGGCGGTGCGGCCATTTCAGATGCTGACTCAGGCCGTGGCAGGCCTGCAGGTCGGTCTCACGCATGGCGCGCAGTTTGGCCTGGCCGGCCGGCAGTGTCCTTGCAGCTTGCATTGAACGCTTCCTTATATGTCTGTTTACGGGGCCACGGCGCAGCATGGCCGGTTACTAGCAATGATGATGCCTCTTTGGCGCCGCGCAGCGTTTGTTTTCGATGGCGCGAATTCGCAATTTTATGGCGATCTGCCCCCTGTTCTCGGCACAAAATTGGGCAGCTTCGGCATAGCATGAGGTAGACAGGCGCGCTTCTCTCTTTTGTGTGGCGCTCATTTCATATTTCATCCGTAACCGCCATGCCAGATTTTCTATTAGTCAATGCACCTGTCGAGAGGGAAAAATTAAGCAGGCAACTCTGCGCGCAGGCGGGCTCGACCCGCACCGCCACGGTGAATTCGCCCCAAAGGGGTGCGCCCGGCTCGCATTGCTGCACTGCTCGGCAAGCTATGCTGATTGCGCCATCGAAAACACATATTTCTGTTTCGTGACCCGGTCAAAAAGGAGTAAATCACAAGTTTCGATATGTTGTAATCATTCCCGTGGATTGAACCCGCAAGTAAAAGGATTAGCACCATGTCATTCGCAAGACCATTCCGGTGACGCGAACACTTTTTTGATAGGACGATTTTCAATGAGCACTTTCAAGCCCAAATTCATCACCTTCGATTGCTATGGCACGCTGACCCGTTTCCAGATGGCGGAAACGGCCAAGAAGCTCTACGCCGATCGCGTCGCCGAGGCCGACATGCCATTCTTCCTGCGCCAGTTCGCGGCTTACCGCCTGGATGAAGTGCTGGACCAGTGGAAGCCCTACGAGCAAGTGTGCAAGAACGCGATTCGGCGCACCTGCGAGCGCTGGGGTGTCAAGACCACCGACGAAGAGATGGGCACCTTCTACAAGGCCGTACCGACCTGGGGGCCGCATCCCGACGTGCCGGCCGCGCTGGCCAAGGTGGCAAAGGAAATCCCGCTGGTGATCTTCTCCAATGCCGACGACAGCCAGATCATGCACAACGTCGAACAGCTCGGTGCGCCTTTCCACAAGGTCTTTACCGCCCAGCAGGCACAAGCTTACAAGCCGCGCCTGCGCGCCTTCGAATATATGCTCGACAATCTGAACTGCAATCCGGAAGAGGTGCTGCACGTGTCCTCCAGTCTGCGCTACGACTTGATGCCAGCCTCCGACATGGGTATCAAGAACAAGGTATTCGTCGCCCGCGGCCATGAACCGTCCACTCCATATTACGGTTATACCGAAATCTCCGACCTGTCCGGCCTGCCGGGGGTGGTTGGTCTGTAGCAACCGGCGGCAGCCGGGTCGTCGTTGGCAAAATCCGTGGTCCGGGCGTCGCGGCAGTTAGTATCAAAGTTGCGACAGGTGAGCGGACACATCAGGTGACAGGCCCCCGCGTGGAGTAATCTGCGTGAGCAGGAGGGCGGGGCAGGTCGGTGGTCTTCGTGGTTGAATTTTTATTGTGAGGCTTTTCATGAGCAAGCAGGAAAACGGACGATACCCCACAGAGGGAAACATCATTACCGGCGATTCGCTGGAAAACGAGCGGGGCGGCTTCACCCGCCGCGACATGATGCGCACCCTGCTGGCCGGCAGTCTTATGACGATGGGCTCCGCGGGCCTGCTCAGCGCCAGCGGCAGCGCCATGGCGTTGCCGCCAAAGCGCGGCGGCAAGATGCGCATTGCGACCCAGACCAGCTCCACCGCCGATACCCTCGACCCGGCCAAGACCGCGCACTCCACCGATTACACGCGCGTTCACATGTTCTACAACGGCCTGACCAAGCTGGATGGCAAGCTCGGCCCGCAAATGGTGCTGGCCGAGGAAATGCTGACCACCGACGCCACGCTGTGGACCGTCAAGCTGCGCAAGGGCGTGCTGTTTCACGACGGCAAGCCGTTCGCGCCGGCCGACGTGGTTTATTCGCTGATGCGCCACAAGGACCCGGCCACGGCCTCCAAGGTCAAGGTGCTGGCCGATCAGATCGAATCGGTCAAGACCACCGGCCCAAATGAAGTCCAGATCAAGCTGACCAGCGCCAACGCCGACCTGCCGGTGATCCTGGCCACTGCCCAGTTCCTCATCGTCCGCGACGGCACCACCAGCTTCACCACGCCCAACGGCACCGGCGCCTTCAAGTGCAAGGAATTCACGCCGGGCGTGCGTACCATCGCCGTGCGCAACGAGAATTACTGGAAGTCTGGTCTGCCTTACCTGGACGAGGTCGAGCTCTTTGGCATCCCCGACGAGGCCGCACGCGTCAATGCGCTGCTTTCGGGCGACGTGCATTGGATCAACGACGTCAATGCGCGCTCCACCGGTCGCATCAAGTCCACGGCCGGCTACACGGTAATGGAGACCAAGTCCGGTCTTTACACGGATCTGGTGATCCGCCAGGACGCGGCGCCCGGCAACAGCCAGGATTTCACGCTGGGCATGAAGTACCTGATGGACCGCGAGCAGATCAAGACCGCCGCCTTCCGCGGTTTTGCCGTGACCGCCAACGACCAGCCGATCGATCCGACCAACCGCTTCTACTTCGCCGGCCTGCCGCAGCGTCCCTACGATCCGGACAAGGCCAAATTCCACCTGCAGAAGGCGGGCGTGCTGGGCAGCAGCATCCCGCTGGTAGCCTCGGTGGCCGCGACCGGATCGGTGGACATAGGCGTGCTGATGCAGCAAAGCGCGCAGAAGATTGGCTTGAAGCTGGATCTGAAGCGGGTTCCGGCCGACGGCTACTGGGCCAACCAGTGGATGAAGGTACCGTTGGGCTTTGGCAATATCAATCCGCGTCCCAGCGCCGACATTCTGTTCACACAGTTCTTCAAGTCCGATGCACAGTGGAACGAATCAGGCTGGAAGAACGCGCAGTTCGACCAACTGGTGGTGGCCGCGCGCGGCGAGACCGATTTCAGCAAGCGCAAGCAGATGTACGCCGACCTGCAGATGCTGGTGCACGAGAAGGGCGGCATCGGCATTCCGGTCTTCATCACCAACCTCGAAGGCATTAGCAGCAGGGTCAAGGGCATTGATGCAATCCCTCTGGGTGCGTTCATGAACTACACCTGTGCCGAGTATGTCTGGATGGACGCCTGAGCACAGGCAATAGAAGTAAAGGCCAGGCGGGGCAACCCCGTCGTGGCCCGTGACCTGCTTATCGAGGATAGCTATGAATGGAATGGTCCTGCGTCTGATACTGCGCCGCCTGGCACTGGCGGCGCTGACGCTGTTGCTGGTGTCGGCCGGCGTGTTCTTCATCACCAACCTGTTGCCGGGCGACGCGGCCCAAGCGGCGCTGGGCCAGGCCGCCACGCCCGAGACGGTGGCGGCGCTGCGCCTGCAGTACGGGCTGGACCTGCCGGCGCCATTGCGTTATGCCCGGTGGCTGGGAGACCTGCTCTCGGGCAACCCCGGCCTATCGTTGGTCAATAATGTGCCGGTAGCGCAGATGATCGGTGGCCGCTTGCCTGCATCACTGATGCTGGCGGCAGTCACGGCAGCGGTGTCAGTACCGCTGGCGTTGTTGCTGGGCATCGCCTCGGCCATGTATCGCGGCTCGACCTTCGATCGCGTGGTCAATGTCAGCGCAGTGTCGCTGGTCTCGGTGCCGGAATTCCTGATCGCCACCATCGCGGTGATGATCTTCGCGGTCAAGCTGCGCTGGCTGTCGGCGTTGTCGCATTCGGCCGATGCCGCCACCGTGGGGGCCTTTATCAAGTCCTATGCGATGCCGGTGATGACGCTCTGCTGTGTGATCGTGGCGCAGATGACGCGCATGACGCGCGCGGCGGTGATCGACCAGTTGCGTTCCTCCTATGCCGAGATGGCCTTGCTCAAAGGCGTCAGGCGCACCCGCATCGTGCTGCGCCACGCCTTGCCCAACGCCATCGGTCCGATCGCCAATGCGGTGGCGCTGAGCCTGTCTTACCTGTTGGGGGGCGTGATCATCGTCGAGAGCATCTTCAACTATCCCGGCATCGCCACCCTGATGATCGATGCCGTCACCACCCGCGACATGCCGCTGGTGCAAGCCTGTTCGATGATCTTCTGTGCCGGCTACCTGCTGCTGGTGCTGACCGCCGATGTACTGGCCATTGTTTCCAATCCGAGGTTGAAGACACGATGAAAGCCCTCCACGATTCCGCGCGCGCCGAGGCCTCGACCGCCAGCGCCGCCGCCAAGAAGCCGCACCGCCATTCCGCCATGGCCTGGATCGGCATGGGCATCGTCGGCTTCTGGCTGCTGATGGCCATCATAGGCCCGACCATCTCGCCCTACGACGCCACCGCCATCGTCGATGTCGATGTATTTTCCGGCATGAGCCGCAAGTTCCTGCTGGGCAGTGATTACCTGGGGCGCGACATGCTGAGCCGCATTCTCTTCGGCACCCGGGCCACCATCGGCCTGGCGCTGGCGGCGACACTGCTGGCCAGCAGCATCGGCACGGCCGTTGCGTTGTACGCCGCCTTCACCGGAGGCTGGCGCGACGCCGTCATCAGCCGCGCGCTCGATGCGCTGATCTCGATTCCCAGCAAGATGTTCGCATTGATGATGGTGGCGACCTTCGGTTCCTCCATGTGGCTCCTGGTGACGACCGCCGCCATCACCTACATGCCGGGCGCCTACCGTATCGCCCGCTCGGTGGCGGTCAATGTGCAGGCCATGGAATACGTGCAGGCTGCGCGGGCGCGCGGCGAGGGCGTGTGGTACATCATGACGATGGAGATGCTGCCCAACATGATCCGCCCGGTGCTGGCCGATTTCGGGCTGCGCTTTGTGTACGTGGTGCTGCTGTTGAGCGGGCTGAGTTTTCTGAGCCTGGGTGTGCAGCCGCCAGACGCCGACTGGGGCTCGCTGGTGCGGGAAAACATTTCCGGACTGGGCGAGGGCGCGCTGGCGGTGATCATGCCGGCGCTGGCCATTGCCTCGCTGACCATCGGCGTGAACCTGCTGATCGATAACCTGCGCGGCAAACGCGCTGCCAAGGAGTAAGCCTGTGATGCAGTTCGACCAATTCCTCGGCAAGACGACGGCGCCCGGGACTCCCCCTGGCGAGCCGCTGGTGAGCGTCAGCGGCCTGCGCGTCAACGCCCGCAAGGACGACGGCTCCTCGGTGGAGATCGTCAAGGACGTCGATTTCACCGTGGCGCGCGGCGAAGTGCTGGCGCTGATCGGAGAATCCGGTTCCGGCAAGACTACCATTGCGCTGTCGTTGTTGGGCTATGCGCGCGCCGGCTGCCACATCGCCGGCGGCCGCATCCGCATCGGCCAGCGCCAGATCGACCAGATGGATGAGAAGGCGCTGCTGGCCATGCGCGGTCACCACGTCGCCTACATCGCGCAGAGCGCAGCGGCCGCCTTCAACCCGGCGCGTACTCTCATGGACCAGGTCATCGAAAGCGCCCTGCAACACCGCGTGATGGACAAGGCCAGCGCCATGCGCAAGGCGGTCGAGCTGTTTCGCGCGCTGGCCTTGCCGGACCCCGAGCATATTGGCCGGCGCTATCCGCATCAGGTCTCCGGCGGGCAGTTACAGCGCGTGATGGCGGCCATGGCCCTGATCACCGATCCTGAGCTGGTGATCCTGGATGAACCGACTACCGCGCTGGATGTGACTACCCAGATCGAGGTGCTGCGCGCCTTCAAGAAGGTGGTCAGGGAATTGGGTACCACGGCTGTCTATGTCTCGCACGACCTGGCGGTGGTGGCGCAGATGGCTGATCGCATCGTTGTGCTGCGCGATGGCGCCGTGCGCGAGATGGGCCAGACCGGCCAGGTGCTGCAGGCGCCGGCCGACAGCTATACGCAAAGCCTGATCGCCGCCGCTACGCCAGCCTCGCGCGTGGCGCAGGTGCGGGAGATATTGCCGGATCCGGCGCTGGCTGCACAGGCCAAGGCGCCGCTGCTGCGCATCAGCGGCCTGATCGCCGGCTATGGCAGCCCGGATCGCCTGGGCCTGCCGGGGGTGCGGATCCTGGACGATATCAACCTGACGATACAGCGCGGCAGCACGGTCGGCATCATCGGCGAATCCGGATCGGGCAAGACCACGCTGGCACGTGCGGTGGCCGGCATGATCGCGCCGGCGCGCGGCAGCATCCAGCTCGATGGCGAAAATCTCTCGCCTACGCTGCAGGGACGCAGCCGGGAACAGTTCCGCCGGGTACAGATCGTGTTCCAGAACGCCGATACGGCGCTCAATCCAGCCCATACCATCGGCCGTATCCTGAACCGGCCGCTGAGCTTCTATCACGGTCTGAGCGGCGATGCCATGCGCCGTCGCACGGCCGAGCTGCTGGACCTGGTGCGTCTGCCGTCGAGCGTGATCGACCGCCTGCCGAGCGAGCTCTCAGGCGGCCAGAAGCAGCGCGTGAACCTGGCGCGGGCGCTGGCGGCCAAGCCTGATCTGATCCTGTGCGACGAGGTGACCTCGGCGCTGGATACCGTGGTGGCCGCCGCCATCCTGGAATTGCTGGCCGAGCTGCGGCGCGAGCTGCAGGTGTCCTATATGTTCATCAGCCATGACATCAGCACGGTGCGCGCCATCTGCGATGACATCGTGGTGCTGTATGCCGGGCGCATGGTGGCCAACCGCCCGCGCCAGGCGATGATGGCGCCGCCTTACCACCCGTATTCGCATCTGCTGCTGTCGTCGGTGCCGGCCATGCAGCAGGGTTGGCTGGAGCAGGCATCTGGCGCTGGCCAGCACAAGCTGCCGCCGATCGGGCCGGTGCAGGCATCGCCCGATATCTGCGCCTTCCTGCCGCGTTGCACGATGCGCCTGGACGGCGTGTGCAACATGGTAGCGCCGCGCCGGCGCCACATGGAGCATGGCGGCGAGATCCTTTGCCATCGCTCCGATGCCGAGCTGAAGCAATATCAATCGCCGCTGCTGCCGGTGGATGGCGTGACGGTTTGACGATCGGTTGACGACAGGCCTGCGCAAGAGTGCAGGCGACACATCCGGGCCGTCGCAGGCGAAGCTGTCGAGTCTGCCGCCGGCCCTCATTCAGGAGAAGAAATGACCGCAACGCTGGTGCTGTATCGTGCTTCAGGCGCGCCCGTTTCCACCGTATTCCGCCGCGCAGGACTGGGCGGCAACGATCCCTTTGCGCCCTGGCGCGAAATCGCCTGGGAAGGCAGCGGCGCGATGAGCGCCGGTCGCCTGCGCTTCGATGGCACGCTGGACGTTGCCAGCTTCCCGCATGTGGAAACCTTGGTCGTTGTCGAAGGCGAATTGACCGTGGAAACCACAGGCGCCGCGCCGCTGGTGGTACAGGCCAGCAGTGGTGTGGTGATCGGTGCGGGCACGGCCCTGCGTCTAGCCACCAGCTCGTCGGCGCTGGTGGTGTTCTGCGCGGCCGCATGCCCGCAAGCGGCGCAAACCGGGGTGTTCCCGTTACAGGCCAAGGCCAATTTCAAGCCTTCGGCCAACTCGTTGCCCAAGGAAATCCTGCTGGGACCGGTGCCGCAATGCCGCAGTGACAATGTCTTCAATGAAGAGTCCATCAAGTATCTGGCCGGCACCTGGGATTCCACGCCTTATCACCGTATCGTGCGGGCGCATCCGGTGAATGAGTTCATGCATATCCTGGACGGCGGCGTGCGCTTTGCCGAGCCGGATGGCAGCGTGGTGTCGGTGGCTGCCGGCGACGCGGTTTTCGTGCCGCAGGGCGCGGCGATCGGCTGGGAGAGCAGTGAACGGGTAGCCAAGTTCTACGTGGTGCAAACCGCCTCGGCCGCAATCGAAGGGAAATGACCATGTCGCCTCCGTTAAACCTGGTCCAGACCCCTTCCATCCCTCCGGCCACAGCCGACGTGGTCGTGATCGGCGGCGGCATCATCGGCATCTTCACCGCCTATTACCTGGCCCGGCGCGGCGTGTCCGTGGTCGTGGTGGAAAAGGGGCGGGTCGGCGCTGAGCAATCCAGCCGCAACTGGGGCTGGTGCCGCCAGCAGAACCGCGATGCGCGCGAATTGCCGATGGCCACCAAGAGCATCGACCTGTGGGAACAGTTCAGCGCCGAGTCCGGCGAGGATGCCGGCTTTACGCGCTGTGGCTTGCTGTATCTCAGCAATGACGACGAAGAATTGGCGCGCTGGGCCAGTTGGGGCAAGTTTGCCAAGACCGCCGGCGTGACCACCCATATGCTCGACAGTCGGCAAGCCGCCGAGCGCGGCCATGCAACCGGCCGCGCCTGGAAGGGCGGCGTGTTCTCGCCCACCGATGGCACCGCCGATCCGGTCAAGGCCGCGCCGGCCGTGGCGCGCGCCGTGATGAAGCTGGGCGGCAGCGTGATCCAGCAATGCGCGGCGCGCGGCATCGAGATGGAAGCCGGGCGCGTGGCCGGCGTGGTCACCGAAGCCGGCGTCATCAAGACCAGGACCGTAGTGCTGGCCGGCGGCGCCTGGGCGTCGTCGTTCTGCCGTCAGTTGGACATCCGCTTCCCGCAAGCCTCGGTACGCCAATCGATCATGAGCGTGGCGCCCATCGACCAGCCGCTGCCCGGGGCGCTGTTCACCTCGGGCGTGGCGGCCACGCGGCGCAGCGACGGTTCCTATGCGCTGGCTATCAGCGGTCGCGCCCGGGTGGATCCGACCGGGCAGTTCCTGCGTTTTTCGCCGCAATTCCTGCCGATGTTCGCCAAGCGCTGGCGCAGCCTGTCGCCGGGCGGCCTGGAAGCGCTACGCAGCGGCCATGAGACGATGTCGCGCTGGCGCCTGGATGCGCCTACGCCGATGGAGCGCATGCGCATCCTCGATCCCAAAGCCGATCCGATGGCCATCCGCGCCACCCATCGGCGAGCCATCGAGCTGCTGCCCGAATTGCGCAACGCCAGGGTCACGCACACCTGGGCCGGTTATGTCGACAGCACACCCGATGGGGTGCCTGGCATCGGCGAGACGCCGCAGGTGCCTGGACTGATCCTGGCCGCAGGCTTCTCCGGCCATGGCTTCGGTATCGGCCCCGGGGCGGGCCACCTGATCGCCGACCTGGCGACCGGCGCCGAGCCTCTGGTCGATCCCCGCCCATATCACCCGGGCCGCTTTGCCGGTTCCGCGTGGGGCAAGGTCGCCGATTTCTAGACATCGCCGGCGCTCCCGCCGCGGAGAGCCGGCATCGCCGTAAGGACATACTGAATGACATCACCTTTGCATCACCTGCAACGTGCCGGCCGGCTGGAGCGCCTCTTCATCAACGGCCATTGGATACTGCCGGAGGGCCGGGAACGGGTCTCCGTGATCTGTCCTTCGACCGAACAAAGTCTGTGCGAGATCGCACTGGGCGATGCGCGCGATGCCGAACGTGCGGTGCTGGCTGCGCGCGGGGCTTTCCCGGTCTGGTCGGCAACTCCTCCCCAGCAACGCGCAGCGTTGCTGGGGCGCATCCATGCGCTGCTGCTGGAGCGCAGCGATCTGTTCGCCGCGGCGCTCACGCTGGAGATGGGCGCGCCGATCGGCTATGCACGCAGCGCGCACGTGCCGCTGGCGGCCGAACACCTGCGGGTGGCGCGCGACAACCTGGCGAGTTATCCCTTTATCCGGCCGCGCGGCACGACGGCGATCCTGCGCGAACCCATCGGCGTATGCGCGCTGATCACTCCCTGGAATTGGCCGATTTACCAGATCACCGCCAAGGTCGGGCCGGCGCTGGCGGCAGGCTGCACGGTAGTGTTGAAACCGAGCGAACTGTCGCCGTTGTCGGCCTTGCTGTTCGCCGAGATCGTCGCCGAGGCCGGGGCGCCGCCCGGTGTCTTCAACCTGGTCAGCGGCACCGGCGCCGAAGTCGGTGCGACGCTGGCGGCGCATCCCCAAGTGGACATGGTGTCGATCACCGGCTCCACCCGCGCGGGTGTGCTGGTGGCCCAGGCGGCGGCGCCGGGCGTAAAGCGCGTGGCCCAGGAACTGGGCGGCAAGTCGCCCAACATCGTGCTGCCGGACGCCGATCTGGCGCAGGCCATTCCGCCCGGCGTGGTCGCGGCGTTCCGCAACATGGGCCAGTCGTGCAGTGCGCCCACGCGCCTGATCGTGCCGCGCAACCAGCTTGATCGCGTCCATCAACTGGCCTTGGCGGCGCTGGGACAGATGAAGGTCGGCGATCCCATGGATGCAGCGACCACCCACGGCCCCCTGGCCAATCGCGCGCAGTTCGAGCGGGTGCAGCAGATGATCGAGGCAGGATTGCGGGATGGCGCCCGTCTGCTGGCGGGCGGGCCGGGGCGGCCCGAGGGATTGGCGCGCGGCTTCTATGCGCGGCCGACCATCTTTTCCGACGTGCATGCGAATATGGTGATCGCACAGCAGGAAATCTTCGGCCCGGTGCTGGCGATCCTGCCCTACGACACGGTGGAGGAAGCCATCGCTATTGCCAACGATACGGTCTATGGCCTGGGCGCCCATGTGCAGGGAACGGACAAGGAACAGCTGCGCGCGGTGGCTGCGCGCATCCAGTCAGGCCAAGTCCACTTGAACTACCCGGCCTGGGATCCGCAAGCGCCGTTCGGCGGCTACAAGCAGTCCGGCAACGGGCGCGAGTACGGCATCGAGGGGATGGAGGAGTACATGGAGGTGAAATCCGTCCTCGGGTACTACGGTTGAAAGCTGGCCCGACATGTCAGTCCGGGCGCTGCAACGTGAGCGGCTGCCTGGCAGTCTTTAAAGGTATCGCGCATGGAAATTCCCGTCATTCCCGACCCAATGCTGAGCACCCATCGTTCGCACTGGGCAAGCCTGCGCCGCGATTTGCATGCGCATCCCGAGCTGCGGTTCGAAGAACATCGCACGGCGCAGGTCGTTGCCAGCGAACTCCAGGCGCTGGGTTACCAGGTGCTGCGCGGCCTGGGCGGAACCGGCGTGGTCGCCAGCTTGCCCGGCGCCGACCGGCGGCGCGGCATCGTCCTGCGGGCCGACATGGATGCCTTGCCGATCCAGGAAGCCAACGATTTCGCCCACACCTCCTGCGCGAACGGGATCATGCATGCCTGCGGGCATGACGGCCATACCGTGATGCTGCTGGGCGCCGCGTGCGTGTTGAAGCAGATGCCGCAGCTGCCGGGAACCGTGCATTTCGTGTTCCAGCCGGGAGAGGAGGGCGGCGCGGGCGCGCGTAAGATGATCGATGACGGCTTGTTCGAGCAATGTCCGACCGAGGCGGTGTTCGGCATGCACAATTGGCCCGGCTTGCCGGCCGGGCATTTCGGTTTGCGCAGCGGCCCGATCATGGCGGCAGGTTCACGCTTCAGGATCAAGATCACCGGCAAGGGCGCTCATGCGGCGCAACCGCATCTGGGCCTGGACCCGATACCGCTGGCTTGTTCGATGGTCCTGCAATGCCAGACGATTGCGGCGCGTCACAAGGATCCGGTCGATCCCGCCGTCATTTCGGTGTGCATGTTCCATGCAGGCGATACCGACAATGTCATTCCGGACCGAGCCGAACTGCGCGGGACGATTCGCACGCTATCGTCCACCTTGCAACAGAAGTTGCAGCGCGATATCCAACTGATGTGCGAAGGGCTGTCCTTGGCTTATGGCGCGCAAGCGGAGGTTGAGTATTTTCAATACTATCCTGCGACCGTCAATACGCCGGCCGAGACGACGTTTTGCGCAACCGTCATTCGCGAGACCTTCGGTAATGCACGCATCAAGGCGGACATCCCGGCCAACATGACTTCGGAAGATTTCGGCTTCATGCTGGAAGAGCGGCCCGGCGCTTATGTGCTAATCGGAAATGCGCCGACGGGAACGGCCGCGTCGGCGCTGCATCACCCGCAGTACGATTTCAACGACGACATCATCGAAGATGGCGTGCGGTATTGGGTGGCGTTGGCGCAGCGTTATTTCACAACCAATTAAGCCATCTCACGGCTCGCGCTCTTTAGGCCGTTCATGCGAACGACCAATGCTTGCAGTACAGACGTGCAGTCAATCATGGGAAACCAAATGCAAACCTTATTGCTCAAGAAAGAGGAAGTGCGCAAGTTGATCTCTATGAAGGAGGTTATCGGCACGGTGGAGGAGGCCTATAAGGCATTCAGCAGCAAGCGAGTGATGCAGCCCGGGTACATAGGCATGCATCTGCCTCCGCCTAGGGGAGAGATCGATTTCAAGCTGGGTTACTACATGAACAACGAGGTTATCTCGATGAAAGCCTCCTCCGGAGGGTTTCCCGATAATCCGCGCCTCTATGGCGTTCCTAGCGGCATGGGTACAGTCCTCCTGTTTGACGCGCGGACATGTGCATTGATCTGCGTTATGGATGGAAGCTTGCTCACAGGCCTAAGAACCGGCGCCTCCGGCGCGGTGTCCGTCAAGGTGCTGGCAAGAAAGAATGCGAAGACGATTGCCTCGATCGGGACGGGACAGCAGGCCAGGATGCAGATCCGGGCTATCAGGGAAGTCATGGACATCGGGAGCATCCATGCGTGGAGCAGGACCGCGGACACGCTCGTCAGCTACAAGGCCGATATCGAACGTGAGTTTGGCATTCCTGTGATCCTCGCCAATTCCGCAAAGGAAGCGGTGGAACAGGCCGACATCCTGATCACCACCACACGCGGGAAAGGGCCGGTGGTGCAGTCCGACTGGGTGAGGCCGGGCACGCACATCATCGCCATTGGCACAGACCAGCAGGGCAAACAGGAACTGCAGCCGGACATCTTCAGAAATGCCAAGATCGTCAATGACTCCCTGGAACAGTGCTGCGAAAAAGGCGAGACCTGGCATCCGCTGAATGAGCAAATCATTACCAGGAATGATATCCACGGTGAGATCGGCGAAATCTTGCTGAGCAAGAAACCAGGCAGGGAGAATGATGAGGAAATCACCATTTTCGATTCCACCGGCATGGCAATACAGGACAACACTGCATCCGCGAAGATCTACCAGAATGCGCTGGACAACAAGGTGGGTACCTTCTTTGAATTCATTGAATAAGCATTAGGCATACGCAGCAGTATTGACGCGCTACCCACGCAGGCTCAAAGCCTGTCACTTCTGATAGCACAGTGATCGAAAGGCATCGACTCCATGAAAAACTACCCAACCCTTGACGACATCCACCAGGCTCGCGAACGGCTCCGGCCTCATATCAAACATACTCCCCTGCTGCGAGCCGAAAAGATGGAGAAGCAACTGGGTTGCCAGTTCTACCTGAAACTCGAAACGTTGCAGATCACGGGGGCCTTCAAAATCCGCGGAGCCCTGAACAAGTCTTTATCCTTGCCAAAGGAAGCCATCACCAACGGCATCATTGCGACCTCCTCCGGTAACCATGCTCAGGGACTGGCATATGCGGCCAGGATGCTGGGTGTTAAAGCGATCCTGGTGTTGCCGGTGACGACACCCAAAATCAAGATCGCCAACACGCAGGCACTGGGAGCTGAGGTCATTCTGTTCGACGGTGATACGGCGGCCAGATGGAGTCGGGTGTATGAGATTGCCAGAGAAAATCACTATGCCGTGGTGCATGCGTTCGAAGATCCTTTGGTGATGGCAGGACAGGGCACCATCGGTTGCGAAATCCTGGAAGATCTGGAGGATGTGGATACGGTAATCATTCCGATGGGCGGAGGCGGATTGATTTCGGGAATCGCTACCGCCATCAAGGAAACCAGGCCCTCTGTCCGGATCGTCGGTGCGGAGCCTGCGCTGACGCCAAAGTACTACCATAGCAGGATCAACAAGCAACGTACCTCGCTGCCTCTGAAAAATACCATTGCTGATGGTTTGAGGATCAGTGTCCCAGGGCAGAATCCGTATCCCATCATCGAGAAGTATGTCGACGAGATCGTCCTAGTGGAAGACGAGTACATCGTCGAGGGGATGCGAATGCTGGCTAAGGATGCAAAGCTGATCGTCGAACCGGCGGCATCCATTGGTGTTGGCGCGTTGCTGGCTGGTGTCCTCAAGGTCCGGCCGGGCGAGAAGGTCTGTACCGTCTTGACCGGTGGTAATTGGGACCTCTCCGATCTTGCTGAGGTCTACAAGCCGGCAGCGTAAGCAGGAAAACTACACGGGATTGTTCTTTGCGTCCCCTACGCGCAGGTACGCTCAATCGAACTTAAACTTGCCGACGGGATGGTGCCATCATCGCGATGAGCTTGACTTGTCGGCGTAGTGGCGTTTATTGCCGGGAGCGTCGCCCTAACCACTCTGAGAATGTTAGCGATAACAAACTTTGTCAGTTTTTTTGTTTTCCGGTCAAATTTTGTCGGTATCCGAATGGTGCAACTGCGGACCATTTTTTCGGTTTGAGCGTCTGGATTCGCCCGACTGCGGGTTCGACATTCAATGTGGCACGGATCGTGCCTATGCTGTCGTCTGAAGATAACTACATGCGTACTCGGTCAGTATTGTTTCTGCACATTATCGCGGTCCGAAATCCCCCTGTGAAAAATAATTTTTCCCTTTTTTGCAAGATGGAAAAATTATTCTTGCGGGTACTTTTATTTTTTGAGAAACATGATCAACCCTTTGAAAAAACAATTTATAACGATCTCAGCCTGCCTGGTACTCGGCGCGTGCGGTGGCGGTTCAAGCAATGATGCAGGCACAGGCTCCGCCTCAACCGGCACAGGCTCCACTTCAACCGGCACAGGCTCCACTTCAACCGGCACAGGCTCCACTTCAACCGGCACAGGCTCCACTTCAACCGGCACAGGCTCCACTTCAACGGGTACAGGCTCCACTTCAACGGGTACAGGTTCCACCTCAACGGGCACAGGTTCCACCTCAACCGGAACGGGCTCGACTTCGACCGGCACAGGCACCACCTCAACCAGTGTGGATGCTACGCTTCCCGCCGAGCCGCAGTTGCCCACAACGGTATGCGCTACCTTGACAGCCAATCTTAAACATACGGCGGGATTATTGCCTGATTCGGTTGACGCCAACCTGGTCGATTCGAACCCGGATTCTGTGCGAATCCAGAAACAGATCACCAATTGCCCCGCTGGACAGGCGGTCAAGCTGATAGCCGGCAGCAGCGGCCAGAATGCATTTCTTTCGGGGCCACTGACCTTGGCGAGCGGCGTCACCCTCTGGGTGGACCAGGGCGTGACTTTGTTCGCCTCGCGCAATCCGGCCGATTTCGACACCGGCGCCGGCAATTGCGGCACTGCCGCCGGCGACGGCAAGTCCTGCAATGCCTTGATCACTGCCAGCAAGACGCAAAACAGCGCAGTGGTAGGCGACGGCATCATCGACGGCCGCGGCGGCAGTGTATTAACTTCCGGCGCCAACGCTGGAATAATGACTTGGTGGGACGTCGCCATGCTGAACAAGTCGACCGGCAAGAATCAGAACAATCCGCGCCTGATCCAGGTCTTTGGCGGCAGCAACTTCACGTTGTATCGTATTACCGTCCAGAATGCGCCGGCATTCCATATAGTGCCGAATACGGTAAGCGGTTTTACCGCCTGGGGAGTAAAAATCCTGACGCCGACCCTGGCATACTCCAAGCCGGGTTATTCCTGTCCGACGGGGAGCAGTCCGGATCCGACAACGCCTGCTACGTCGCCAAGCACTTGCTTTACGCCGGAAACCACAAAAAATACAGACGGGATCGATCCGGGCCAATCCAGTAACGTGCTGATCGCCTACTCGTATTTCAGCGGCGGCGATGACAATATCGCGATCAAGGCCAGTGGATCGGCGCCAGCGCTCTCGCACCGGATTGTCCACAGCCATTTCTACTATGGCCATGGCATGTCGATCGGCAGCGAGACGAATTCGGGTGTTGATGGCATCGAGATGCGGGATCTGTCGTTCGATGGCCATGATTCTGCAAACGGCGTCGGCATCCGGATCAAGTCGGACGACGGTCGCGGCGGCGAGGTGAAAAACGTCAGCTATCGGCAGATCTGCATGCGTAACGTCAAGGAACCGATGGTGTTCGATACTTACTACAGTGCGGGAAATCACAGCTCGGCGCCGAATTTCCATGATATTACGGTCAGCGGATTTCATTATCTGGGCAGCGCAAAATACGCCGGCGGTACGCTCACCTTCAATGGTTATGCTCTCAACGGTACGGTCAATCCGCTGAAGATTGCCTTGGACAACGTCATATTCGATTCCGCGCCAAAGATATCGAACAGCCCGCACAACGGTGGTCCTACTCCGCCGTCGAATACCCAGTTCACCATGGGACCAGGTCCGGTCAATTTCACGGTCGCCTCGTCTGCGGCGAACAACGTGACAATCGCCGAGCTTCAGAAAAATGCTCAGGCGCCGCTTGATTGCAGTCAAGCCTTTGTCTCGTTTCCGTCTTCCGCCTCTCCTTTTTAGGGTTGGCAGGGTATACCTCGGCTTTGCCGAGGTATACCTATTCTCGGTCGCCCTTGTTCGCTTATCTGGAGCAGATGCCAATTTTTGGCAGACATGATCCCAGCTCAGGTCCTGCCGTTGACGGCACAACGGGCTTTGTCGCCACGATGTCAGTGGGCAAAGCAATTACCTCATCAACACCATGTCGCACGAATCCCTCCCCACGCCTGCCGTGTCATCCACGTGCTGGGCAATCATATATAGACTTGCCACATGCTGCCAACATCGCTCTAAGGAATCTGGCGGGTCGGGCGGAACAGAATTTCGTTGACATCCATGTCTTCAGGCTGGTCAATGGCGAACGCTACGGCGCGGGCAAACGAATCGGCTGGAATGGCAACCGCCTTGTAGAAGTCGCGCATGCCTTGTGCGATGTCAGGTTCGGTCACGCCGCTTTTCAGTTCACTGTCCACTGCGCCCGGCGACACTATGGTGGTGCGGATATTCCATGGTTTGGTTTCCTGCCGCAGTCCTTCCGACAGCGCTCGCACCGCGTGCTTGGTTGCGCTGTAAACCGCGCCGTTGACCATTACCCTGTGGCCGGCAACCGACGACACATTAACGAACTGGCCGGACATTTGTTTCTGCATGTGCGGCAGTGCGGCCGCGATTCCGTAAAGCACGCCTTTCACGTTCACATCGATCATGCGATCCCACTCGTCGACCTTCAACCGCTCCAGCGGCGACAGCGGCATGAGACCTGCGTTGTTGATCATCACGTCGATGCGCCCAAAGGTCTGCACGGCGCTGTCAACCAGGCGTTTCACCTGTTCGCGGTCGGTGACGTCGGCGGCGACTGCGATGGCCCGCCGTTCGGGGCTATCCAGTTCATTCGCCAATTGCTGCAGGCGATCGACGCGTCGCGCGCCGAGCACGATGTGCGCGCCCTGTGCATTTAAAAGCCGCGCGGCCGCTTCGCCGAGACCGCTGCTGGCGCCTGTAATCACGATGACCTTGCCTTTGGTATTGCTGCCCATGGGATTCTCCGATTGATGGTGTAGGAGGCCAATATAGGCGGTATAGTGTCAATAAAATAGTGGTCTTAATATTGAACCAGTAGCAAGCTAAAATTGATACTCAGTTTACTTTTCCCGTGAGCCGTCCATGTCCATTAGCAATTTTCGCGCGATCGAAACATTCACCAAAGCCATTGAGCTCGGCAGTATCCGGCGTGCTGCAGCGGCGCAAGGCATCAGTCCGCAAGCGGCGAGCCAGGCACTCGCCGCGTTAGAGGCGAGGCTGGGCGTGCGGCTGTTGCATCGCACGACGCGCAGCATCGCACTCACTTCCGAAGGACAGCAATTCCTTGAGTCCACTCAGCCTGCGCTGTTGGCGCTGGAACGCGCCCTGGACCGCGTTCGCAATGCAAAAGATGAAATTACCGGGCCGCTGCGCATCGTCGCGCCCAAATATTCGTTCCTGCCGCTGCTCTGGCCGCTGGTCGATGAATTCTGCCGACGCCACCCGGGGGTACAGCCGGATGTGAAACTCGACGATCGCATCGGCAACTGGGTGCAGGACCGCGCCGACGTCGGCTTTCGCATTGGCTCGGCGCCGGAAGACGGCCTGATCGCACGCCGTCTGTTTGCGATGCAATTGATTGTCTGCGCGTCGCCGTCCTATATCGCCGCGCATGGCGCGCCGGCCTCGATCGAGCAACTGGCCTCGCATCGATGCAGCGTGTTCCGGCATCCCGGCACCGGCCGCATCCTGCCTTGGCTGCTTAAGGTCGGCGGTGAAGTGATCTCCCTCGATTTGCCGCCGATGCTGTCGACAAACGATGCGCAGCTCGAGACCGAGGCGGTGCTTTCGGGCCAGGTAATCGGTTTGTTGTCGGGCTTGTCCGCAGCGCCGTTCATCCGCGCGGGACGTCTCGTGCCGCTGCTGTCCGAACACGCCAGCGACCATATGAATGTCCATATCTATTACGGGAGCCGCAAGGCGCAGCCCTCACGTGTAAGAGCGTTCATCGACCTGGCTGTTGAGCGGCTGGCCGGATCTTCCAGCTATGTGCTGGATGCCAGGGAGCTGGCCGCGGCGGAAGCGAATGGGCGCAAGAAAAAACGGCAACGATAACGCAGGGCATGGGGCAAACGCCCTTAAATGCCGAAGTGCACGCCGGTCAGACTTTCGGCCTTTTGCCACAAGCGCTCACGCACGGCTTGATTGCGTGCTAGCGTTGGCAGCCCAACATCGCGCGGCGAGGCAAATCGCTGGATGAAGAACGATGGCGCGATCAACGTGTCCTCGGTCGGCTTTTCCATCGTCGCCGCGAACAGGACATTTTCCGCTACCCGCGCGATCGGATAGCCGATCAAGTTGGTCAACGCGCTGCCAACCACCGCTGCGGCGCCGGATACATGTCTCTGCAAGCCGGTGTTTGCCGTGCCTGGATCAACGGCAACGCTGGTCACGCCGCTATGTATCATGCCGGCGCGTCGTTGCAGTTCGACGGCAAACATGATGTCGGCGAGTTTGCTGCGCGCATAGGCGCCCATCGGCGTATAGGGTTTCTGCTTTGCTTGAAGGTCGTCAGGATCAAGATCGGCCATCTTGAAACGCGCCACGAGCGCACTGACCGTCACCACCCGCGCACTGCCCGACGTCAACGCCGCAAGAAGCCTGCCAGTCAGCGCGAAATGCCCCAGGAAGTTGGTGCCCATGTGCATTTCGACACCCTCGGCAGTCAGCTCGCGTTGCGGTACCGCCATGACACCGGCCACATTCATCAGTAGTTGAAGCGGACGGGAATCCCAACGCGCCGCAAACGATTCGATCGACGCCAGCGAAGCCAAGTCCATCTGATCAAAATTGTAGTTACCGCCGTTTGAACGCAACTGCGCAATCGCCTGCTCGCCTTTTGCCGCATCGCGGCCGAGGATGGTGACGTGCGCCCCTTTTTTTCCGAGCGCCTGTGCAACTTGAAAGCCGATGCCGCTTGCGCCACCGGTCACTATCACATTGCGCCCATCCTGCCTTGGCAGGTTACTGATATTCCAACGCATGATCGTCCTCGTTTTTGTATTGGCTTCGGCCTTGTCGCAGCAAGAGCAGAACGTGCTTGCGCCGCCGGCAGTGCATGCATCATAATGCACTAAGTGCAACTTTGCAAATGGTGCAATGTGAAAAAAGAAAATCCAGTGGTTATAGTCGAAGGCAGGGTGCAGCGGAAGCGTCGCGAAACACACGATCGAATCGCCAAAGCCGCCATCAAGCTGTTCCGCAAGCTCGGCTATGAGGACACGACGATGGACGCCATCGCCGAGGCTGCAGACGTATCGCGCCGGAGCCTATTTCATTATTTTCCTTCGAAGGAGGACGTCGCCTTCGCCAACCAGGAAAAATTTCTTGCCGTTGTCGTGGAAGAAATGCGCAGGCAGCCAATGGAATCGTCGTGGCCTGCGTTGATAGAATGTGCCATGGTGCACGCCATTGTCGACGCGGCAAGCCCCGAGAATATTGCTATCAACAAACTAGTTCGCTGTACGCCGGCGTTACAGTCGCGATACCAGCGCAAATACGTGCTGATGGAGCAGGCCATTGCCAGCGTGCTTGTGAAAAGAAGCAATGGCGATGCGGCAAGTCGTACGCGTGCGGAATTGCTCGCGGCCGTTTTTACAGCGTGGTTCCGTATTGCAACCGACGACGCGAGCGGGGCGAGCATCAAGGACCATGGAGATGCGCAACAGAAGGTGCCCGAAGCGTTTCGTCAATTCTGGCAATCCTTGCTGGCGTTCGGGGAGGAGGGATTGGCGTATCACGCGCAACAGGATTACCTGAGCGGTAACCCGGATAGTCTGGCAGCAAAAAAAGGAAATAGGAAGAAGTGAGCGAACTCGTGCCGTAATATTTTGATGCCGAATATTGGCGGCGGTATTCATTGCAAATCTGATCGCGGGTTATAGCATATCTCCGTTTGGGGCAGATTGTCCCAGTCCTCATCTATAGGAAATTCGCAGGGCTCGTAGCGACCTAAACTCGAGCCAGGGACCTCCGACTATTGAGTAGAATTGGGCCAAGATCGGGTCATTTCCCAACTCCAATAAGGCCCTTTACAAACCAGCGTTGCATCAGTGCGATAACAATCATGGGTGGAATGAACGCAAATAGAGCGGCGGCCATGAGTAGATTCCATTCAGGCCATTGCCCGGATTCCGTAGGGAGGAAAGTCGCCATGCCGAGTACAACTGTGCGCATGTTCTCCTGGCTCGTGACCACCAGCGGCCACATATAATCTTTCCAGGTTGAGATAAACACTATCGTGCCAAGTGCGGCGAAATTGGTTTTTGACAAGGGCAGCAAGATATCGATGAAAAAACGGATAGGACCGGCGCCATCCATCAACGCAGCCTCTGAGAGTTCTGGCGGTATCGTTTGGTAAAACTGCCTGAAAAGGAAAGTGCCCGTCGCCGAAGCAATCAGGGGTAGCGACAGACCTGAATATGTGTTCAGCAGATTCAGCGAAGGTTCTATCCTGATGCCCGCGACGCTCGCGATGAGGGTATCAAGGCCGGTTGATTGCAAGATGGTTTTGAGCGGCTCGAAGAGGTCGGATGCAACCGCGTAGGTAGGAATGATGCGCACTTCGAGCGGCAACAGCAAGGTAGCAAACAAAGTCCAGAAAATCAGAGGTCTGAAAGGCGAGCGAAAGTAGACGACGGCGAAAGCTGTGATTGATGACAGTGCAAGCTTGCCGATCACTACCAGGCTCGATACCATCAAGCTGTTAAACAGTTGCCGGCCTATATCCGTGCGTCGCGCGACCGCTTGCAAGTTGTCAATTAACTGCGGTCCCGGCAAGAGGGCAATGCCGTTACTCAATAGCTGTTGATTCGACACCGATGCTGAGCATAGTACTAGGTATAGAGGGCCAATCGCAAATATCAGTCCGAGTATCAATATCGCGTAAGCGAAAGCCGTGAGGAGAGGGCGACGTTCAATCATGATTTATCTCTCGTAACCCATGCGGTCTGAAAAGAAATGAAACTGCAACGCGGTCAAGACCACAATGCAAAGCATCATGATCACGGAAAGCGCCGAGGAACCTGACAAATCCAACCCGACAAATCCATCTGAAAAAATCTTGTACACAAGGATGTTGGTGGCGCCGCCGGGGCCGCCTTGTGTCAGCGTATCGACCAGGCCGAAGCTGTGTGTAAACGCTTCGATCACATTGATGACGGCGGCGAAGAATGCAAATGGCGCAATCAGCGGCAGCTGGATATCGAAGAAGCGGCGTACCGGACCGGCACCATCTATCGCCGCTGCTGCGAGATAATCGTCCGGCACCGTTTGCAGGGCGGCGACGAAGACCACGAAATTGAATGGTACCTGGGTCCAGGCAAAGGCAAATATCAGCGCCAGCATCGCTTCCGAGCCATTGAGATGCGGATCCCAGAGACCAGGCCAGAGGCTGTTGACAACAGCCATCGGCCCCAATACCGGGTTGATGAAAAATTTAAGCATGACGCCGAGCGCGGCACCGGCGACTGCATATGGCCAGATGAAAAAATGGCGGAAGATTTTCCGGCCGCGCAAATTCAGTTGGACGCAGCCAGCCAGGAGCAGGGCGATAAAGATGGCAAGCAAGACGCTGCCGGCGGTGAAAATCACGGTCGCCTGCAGGGAGGAATAAAAGCTTTCATCGCCGAGAATTCGAAGATAGTTTTCCGCCCCGACAAAGACAGAACCGTTGCCAAAAGGCCGCACCAGATGAAAGGACCACCAGATTGCTTTCCAGGCCGGCCAGAAGAAAAATAAAAATACGATAAGAAGTTGCGGCGCGGCCAGCGCCAGCGGCATCCAGCGTCGGCGAAACGTTGCACTTGACGTCATCACTTTCTCCGTTCACGTTGCTGCCCAACTATGGCAATTTTGCCCCTGCATAGGTCTCTTCAAATCTCCTTAGCAGACGATCGCCGCGAACCTTTGTTCTGTCGAGTGCTTTATCGATACTCTGCCGGCCGGCGAATGCTTTTTGAATTTCCTCCGTCCAGACATGACGGAACTGCGGCAAGAATCCGAGCCGGATGCCCTGGCTGTATTCGTTGCCGGCGATGCTCATGGATGCCAACCCAACATCGACCGACTCCAGCCCTGGAATGCGTGCATGGTCTGCCGTCAGCAATGCTCTGCCTGCCGTTTTCGTTACGGGGACATAGCCGGTCTTTTTCGCAAACGCAATCTGATTTTGCGGCTGCCGGAGATAATCGAAAAAGGCGGCGACCGCTTGGTAAATCGCGGCGTCATGGCCTTTCATGACCCATAGCGATGCGCCGCCGGTTACCGTGTTATGGCGGACCGTGCCCGCATAGACGGGAATCAGGCTGACGCCGGCGTCGACGATGCCGGCTGCCTTGATTCCACCCCAGGCGCTGGTCGCATCGATCACCATGGCGCATTCGCCATTCGCGAAAGCGAGTGTCTGGTTTCCGGTGCGGGTTGCGGCAGCATCAATCAGAAGTCCGCGCGTGCGCCAACGCATGATATCGTGCATGAAGCGGCGGTGAATGCCGGCATTGAATATGTACTCGGCGCCAAGCCCGGCGCGCCCGTTGCTTCCCGTTGCCAGGGGCTCGCCTTGTACCGCATTGATCTGTTCCAGCATGATCCAGGGATTGAAATCGCTGACTGTCGGACAGGTTTGCCCTGCGGCCTTGAGTTTTCCTGCTGCCGCTTCAAAATCGTCCCAGGTTTGCGGCACGCTCTTCACGCCAGCTGCCGCCAGCTTGGCAGTATTGGTGTACAAGACCACCGTCGAGGTGTTGAAAGGCAGTGAGTAAAGATCGCCGGCCGAGGTCGAATAATAACTGCGCGCAGCGCTGACGTAATCGCGCCAATCGACGTTGCGACCGTTATCTTTCATCAATTGAAACACTGGATAAACAGCGTTGCTCAGCATCAGATCAAGAGTGCCGATATCGTAGATTTCGACTACCGCCGGCTGCTTTCCGGCACGGTATGCGGCAATCGTTTTCTGCATGGTCTGTTCATACGTACCTGGCGAAGTACAGTGGACTCGATGTCGCTCCTGGGAAGCATTGAAGCCATCGCAAAGAGATTGGATGGCATAGGCGATTGGGCCGGTATGGCTGTACCAGAAATCGAAGCTGGCCGCCCTGGCGTCAGGTACGGTCAGTGTCAGGATGCTGACAAATCCTGCGATAAACACAATGCGCTTCACTAGGATGCCTCGATAATGGATGCAGACGTGCGTTCTGAAGTCAGGAACGACTGGTGCCAGACTAAAGGAAATCTCTTGATTCGCAAGGCATTATTTGCGCATGTCGTATCTTACTGCGCGCAAGAATCAGTTTATGCCGGCAAAGCGCCCACTCTATTTATTTTGTTCTCCTGCAGCGGGCAGCTCTGAAATGGAGCCTGACGCCGGATTGACGGCACGGGTGCTGCCGCGCACCACAAGGCTGGTCGGAAAGACGCGTTGCACCAGATCGGATGAACCACGCTTTTCGATGCAATCCAGCAATATTCGTACGGTGCATTCAGACATCTCGAACATCGGCACATCCACGCTCGTCAAGGACGGAATACTGAAGTCGTCGTATCGCATATTGTCGAAGCCGACCACGCTTACATCGTTCGGCACGTGCAGTCCAAGATCGTGCAGCGCCTTCAGTGCGCCCAACGCCATCCTGTCATTGCTCAGGATGATTGCATCGGGCCGGTCGGCCGTGCCACATAATTGCGCGGCGGCCCGATAACCGCTATCGAGCGACCAGTCTCCCGGCACGATCCAATCCTGTCGGACCGGCAAACCGTATTTGTCCATGCCGTCCAGATAGCCAATGTAACGCGCCTCGCTGCCGGTTGTCACTGCTTGCTCGCGCCGTATTACCGGCGCGTGTTCTTTCCTAGCGCCGGTAACAAAGGCGATGCGCCGGCAACCACCTTGCACCAGGTGCTCGACTACCGCCAGCGCCGCCTCGCGGTCGGATTGCACGACATGATTGAATTGCGGATCGGCCATGCCGTAAATCACGCACGGAAATCCCATGCGCTGCAACTCGGTGAGCACGGAATGTCCGGCGGTGGTCACCATGGCGATCATGCCGTCGATCCGGCCTGCCAGAAAGAGGTCGCGGGCATATGCCAGCGAAGCGGCGTCATCGCCCATCCAGTTGCGTTGCAAAAGCGTATAACCTGCACGATCGGCGGCGCGGGTCAGCGTCTGCACAACGCTATTGCCGTGGGTATCCTGGGTTCGCTCCGAACGGTTGTCGTACGAGGCGCCATTAAACATCACGCAAGCGAGTGTCTTGGTGGAGATGTTGCGCAAGGAGCGGGCGGCAACGTTGGGGATGAAATTGAGAGTATCGATCGCGCTCTGCACCAATTCGCGCGTCTTGGGAGCGACTTTTTCCGGGTGATTGAGGACCAGCGACACCGTCTGGAAACTGACTCCAGCCAGCTTGGCGACGTCTTTGATAGTTAGCCGGGTCACGTTGTCATCCAGATGTTATTCAACATGCGTATTGTCTTTCGTTTGATTTTTTCGGTGCGCTTTGCCTCCGATCGCCTGGCGACAAGAACTCCAAATCAACCCGGCGAGGCCGCTCGAGGCTACCAAAAACGCGCGTGAATAATATATCAATTGCGGGTGATTCGAAGGAAATACATTTTTTTGCGACACGCTGTTTTTGTAATCAGCATGTAACAAAGCGACGCCATAATTCCGCTCGATTGGAACGTTCTAATTATATCGCTATCGGTGCCATGATGGCGATGACGACGCATTTCCCCCTGGGTAAAGATTGTCTTCGGGCGACTGTCGTATCGAAAAATTAGAACGTTCCAATTAACTAATTCTGGCTAGTCGCTTCGCCCGCATATCGGTCAAGCGCAGCTGCAAGCAAAGCCTAAATCACACAATGGGGAAAGCATGTTCTACCAACAGGGGTGCAAAAATTATCTACGGCAATCGGTGATGGCGCTGGCAATCGGCGCAGTCTTGCCGGTGCTGGCCCATGCGGCGGACGGCACGAGCGCCACGCAAGATCAGGCATCGCAAAAGCCGGCAGCGCAGGCGGGCGATGGCAACAATGGGGTTGAACGGTTGCAAAGCGTCGAAGTGACCCGCAAGCGTTCGCAAACCAGCGCTGCGGTCGCCACCAAGCAGACACAAGACCGCGTCATGGACGTGGTGACGAAAGAACAGATCGAAACCTTGCCCGATGCCAGCGTGACTGATGTCGTCAAGCGTATCGCCGGCGTCTCCGTGAGTTTTAATGGCGACACCATCAATGGCCGCGACGAAGCGCAATTCATTGCCATCCGCGGACTCGACGGCAGCTATAACAACGTGGTGATCGATGGCGCGCCGATGGCGTCGGTCGACCAGACCAGCCGCAGCGCCCGCACCAATATGCTGCCGGCATCGATGGTCAAGGAAGTGCAGGTATTCAAGACCTGGCAACCGGACATGGATCCGAACGCAGTGGGCGGATCGGTCAATATCGTTACTCGTAGTGCTTTCGACAATGGCGGTAAGCCATATCTAAACGCCAGCGTAGCGCTGGGCCATGCAGGCGGCACCAGCAAAGTGCTGTCCGGGGCCGAGGGGCTGGGCAAAAAAACCGATGTCACCATCAGCAACACTTTCGGCCCGGACAAGGCGCTGGGTTATGTGATTTCGGCAAACTACGAAAAGGAAAATACCACCTCCATCGGTCACATGACGACCGATAATATTTTCTACAACTATTACAATGCCGACGGCACGATCGCCAATCCGGCGGGCAGCGGCGGCCCGAATACCGGTAACGGAATTGCGGTTCCACAGCAGTTCAAGTATTGGCAATATCAGAAAAACCTGGAACGCCAGGGCATCAATGCCAAGCTTGAAGCAAAATTCAATCCCGATGTTTATGGCTTCCTGTCGCTGGGCTATAACAGCGAGAGCATGCATGAACGACGTAATGAAACCTTCATCGACGATAGCCGCAGCACGGGCGCCAATCCAGTGTCGAACCAGACCCAGACGTCCGGCCAGTTCGCGCGCGGAGAAGCTGAAACAGGCTATTCGGCATCGACCATCAAACGCACGGTCGAATCGATCCAGAGCGGGATCGACTGGAAACTGGACGACAACAAAGTTCTGTCCTTGCGCTCCTCGCTGTCGGAAGCCAGTCATCGCGAGCCGCGCGAGCTGGCTAAATACATTTATGCCAATTTCAAGTATCCAGGCGCCGGCTTGGCCCCGGTGCTTAGCGGCACACCGGGACTGGCCATGGGCTACGACACCTCCGGATTCGAACCTGCGGTCAGTCTCAACAATCCTTCCAACTTCACTAATCTGAATAATTGGCAGGCGTATTACTGGCGGACCGAGGCAGTCAAGATCGATGACCGGGTAGGCAATCTCAAGCTCGACTATCGCTGGAATCAGGACAGCGATTCGCGCGGACTGGGCGCTGCTGCGGGGATAGACTACCGCCGCCTGAACCATAGCTACAACTATACAAACACCCAGTATTATCCGACTGCAGGCGGCATGACGATGGCCGGCAACGGCTACGTGTCGAGCACTATCATGCCAAACAGTGGCGGTCTACCGTTCTTGATCGTCAATTCGGGAGCGGCCTGGCAGCAATTGGCCGCCAATGGCAATATCATCGCGCCCAACAGCGCCAATCTGATCAATAGCACCCAAAGCAATTACTCGCATAGCGAGCAGACAGCGGCCGCTTATGCCATGGCGTCCTACAGAACGGATCGCCTGAGCGCCATGTTCGGCTTACGGCAAGACAACACCACGCTGTCGACCACCGGCAATGTGCGCAATAACGTCAGCGGCGCCACCACCTGGTTGTCGCAGACCAATGACTCGAAATACAATTTCCTGTTGCCGGCGGCTTCGTTGGTGTTCGATGCGACCAGTACGGTGAAGCTCAAGGTCGCCGCCAGCCAAACCATCGGCCGGCCAAACTACGATGCCTATGCGCCGAATACCACGATTTCGCAAAACACCGACGGCACGGTCTCGGTAACACAGGGCAATCCGAACATCAAGCCGCGCGAATCGAATAATCTCGACTTCTCCGCCGAATGGTATTTACCTAACTCCAGCCTGGCGTCGCTCACCGTGTTCGACAAGCGGATCAAGAACGAAATCTATACCCTGTCAAGCCAAGGAACGCTGTTTTACAACGGCGCTACCCGCACAGCGGCAATCACCCAGCCGCTGAACGCCTCCAGCTCGACATTGAACGGCGTCGAATTGAACTACGTGCAAGGCTCGCTGGGCTGGTTGTCGCCTTATCTGCAAGGACTCGGCTTTAGCGGCAACCTGACCTTCCTGAACGGCGAATTGAACGCGATTACCTCATCCGGCGCGACGCGCAAGATCAATCACCTGGTCAATCAGCCAGACCAGATTCGCAACCTGACGGTGTTCTACAACTACCAGAAGTTCGGCGTCAACGCCGCTTACAACTGGACCGGCACCAGTTTGCGCCTGGTCGACGCCAACTTGCCAAGTCAGGACGTGTACTGGCAACCGCGCAAGCAAATCGACCTGCAGGCACGTTACGACCTCGGTGCCGGATGGAAGGCGGTTGCAGAAATCGGCAATCTGACGAATTCACCGGTCACCAGCGTAACCGGGCAAAACCGGAACCTGTTGAAGGATACCTTTTCGTTAGGCAGAACCCTCTGGATCGGCCTCAACTACGCTCCGAAAGATCTATAAATCCTGGCTCCTGCCGGCGCGCCGCGGGCAGGAAGTTTCCCCATTTATCAAAGGAATGGAATATGAACGCATTTCAACAATTCATCGACCTGAGCATGCAGTCGATGGGCATTATTCCGCTGCTGGCGCTGATATTATTGATAGTGCTGGCGGTGGCCATCGAGCGCATTGCTTTTTTCGGACGCACCGTGCCATCGGGCGCCAGGATCGACCGCGAATTGTCCGCCATCGATCATCGTCAGGAACAGGCGTTGCGTGAAATCGCTGTCCGCTATCGCGCCACGGTGTTCGGCGGTACTTTGCAGGCGGTGGTCGATGCGCGACATCTGGATACTCCTGACGCGATGGATCGTTATGTAGACGAAGCTATCGTGCGCACGATGCCGCAACTCGACAAGCATCTGTGGCTGGTGAATGCGGCCGTGACGCTGGGACCGCTGATCGGCTTGCTCGGCACCATCATCGGCATTACCGAATCGTTCAATGTGCTGGGAGCAGCTGGGCCAAGTGCGGGGGCGGTGACGGGCGGGATTGGCCATGCGCTGATCGCTACAGGTTGCGGCCTGATCGTTGCGGTCGTAGGCGTAGCCGCCAACAGCTATTTCGACAAACGCGCCCGGCTGACCATCTTGCAACTCGATCTGTTGAAACTGATGTGCATCAACCGTTTGCACCTGACCGACTACAGCGTTGGCAAAGTGCGTTCGGTCCACGGGTCGCACGCCGCTGTACAGTCGGCGTTTGTACGTCCTGTCGGCGCTGAACTGGCAGGGGCATAAAATGAGCCGCACCCGCTATATGGAGTCGCACGAGCCGCATATCGAGATCATCCCGATGATCGACATCATGATGTTCCTGCTGATTTTTTTCATGGTGACGATGCTGAAGATGATCGATGCCAGCGGCATCAAGATCAATGTGCCGCAAGCATCAACCGCGGCGCCTCTGCCAAAAACCTCTTTGACCATCACGGTGAAGAAGGACGGCGATCTGTTTCTCGATGGACAAGCTGTTTCAGCAGCGTTGCTGACGGAGAAAATCAGGAAGCAATCCCTTGGCGCCAAGCTGGAGGTACTGATCGCCGGCGACAAGGAAGTGTCGCTGGAGAATTTGCTGCGTGTGATGGACGTAGCCCGTGCCGCCGGCGTCGATGATATCGGCATCGCCGCTAAACGTTGAGGTGAGCAGATGAGCTACGCAATGTCAGGCGCAAGCCTGCTGCCGGAACCAGAAACGAGCCTGCGCTGGCCATTGGCACTGTTGATCGCTGGCGCCGTCGAGTTGACTTTGATCTTTCTGGTATTGGGTACTCATGCCAAGCCGGTTGTGGCATCGCTGCCGGCGCCGGTAAAAATTGCGCGCCTGGTGACGATTGCCGATGTACCTGGAGAGCCGGATCCGGCACCAACTGCGCCGCCGCAAAAACGTGAATCCCCGAAACCTGCCGTCAAACCTTTGCCGCAGCCATCGCCGAAACCGCAGGCTGATGCGGCCCCAGTGGAATCCAAACCGGAATTACAGGCAGATAGTACGCAGCAAGAGGCGCCTCCGGCAGCATTGCCTGTCGTGCAGAGGACGCAAGCGTCGACCTCCGCAAAAGCGGACAAGCCAGGCGCCGTGCGGCGCGGCATCGTACCCCTGGTCAGGGTTGAGCCAGATTATCCGGCGCGTGCGCTTGCCGCCAACACCGAAGGCGTCGTGGTAGCCCATGTGACGATAGAAAAGGATGGCAGCGTTAGTAATGTAAATATCGTGCGCGCGCAGCCGCCGAAGATTTTTGATCAGGAAGCCATCCGCGCATTGATGCGCTGGAAATTTTCTCAGAACGACGGCGGCACGGTCGGAGAGGTGGAACTACATTTCACTTTGAACTGACTGCTGCAAATGACAGCAGGTATAAAAACTGGGCAACGGTGGCGCAGGCGATGACCGTCGCCGCCTAATGCGGCGGTCGGCGACTTATCGTGGTTAAAAAATATCGCCTAACTTTTTACACTAAAGACAATTTTCATTTATGACATCTTCTTCGCAAAGCAGACGCCGATTCCTGAAACTGGCCGCCGGTTCAACCGGCGCGGCGTTATCCCTTGGCGGCTTGCCTCTGTCGATTCAAAAAGCACTGGCCATTCCCGCATCGTCTCCGACCGGCACCATCAAAGACGTGAAACGTGTGGTGATATTGATGCAGGAGAATCGTTCCTTCGATCATTATTTTGGCACGATGAAAGGAGTACGCGGATTCGGCGACCGGATACCCAGGCCGCAGCCGAACGGCAAATCGGTGTTTCACCAGCAGGGCAAGAACGGCAAACTTATCCTGCCGTTCAGGATGGAAATGCAGACTACGAGTGCGGGTTGCGCCGGTGGCGATTTGCCGCATGCGTGGTCTGACCAGCATGCAGCCTGGAATCATGGCAAGTACGATAGCTGGATCGAGGCCAAGAAAAATCCAGTGACAATGGGTTATTTCACAAGGGACGATATTCCCTTTCATTTTGCGTTGGCGGAAGCTTTCACCATTTGCGATGCTTATCATTGTTCTGTACCGGGATCCACCAATCCCAACCGCTTCCATCTGATGACCGGCACTATCGATCCATCCGGCGCTGACGGCGGCCCGGTCACGTACCAGCCTAGGCCCGGTGTCTGGTCTGGCGTCGCTGGCGAAATCCCGCATGCTGCCGACAGTTATAGCTGGACGACGTATCCAGAACGCCTTCAAGAGCACAACGTTTCCTGGCGCGTTTATCAAGGCACGAACGACATGAGTGCCTCCAGCGGTGACTATCCGAGCGACTTCAATGTGCTGCAGCACTTCTTCCGACAATACCAATCCGCTCCGGCAACGTCGCCGTTATGGATCAACGGTTGCAGTAAATACACATTGGAAAATTTTGCGGCCGACGTGACGAATGGCACTTTGCCTCAGGTGTCGTGGTTGATGCCGCCGTTGGTTAATTCAGAACATCCGATCCGGACGCCGGCATATGGCGCCAGTTACATCAGTCAGGTGCTAAATATTCTGACGTCCAATCCGGCCTTGTGGAGCAGTACCGTGTTCCTGGTTACCTATGACGAGAACGACGGATTTTTTGATCACATGGTGCCGCCTATGCCGCCGATGTCCCGCTTGAACGGACTCTCGACGGTCGACGTTTCGCAGGAACTTCATACTGTCGGTGACTACGTCAATCGGGCAGATAAGCTGCCATATGGCTTGGGAGCTCGAGTTCCGATGTTCGTCATATCGCCATGGTCGAAGGGCGGGGCGGTATGCTCCCAGGTATTTGACCACACCTCGATACTCCAATTCCTGGAACAGGTTTTTGATGTTCAAGAACCGAATATCAGTCCTTGGCGCAGAGCTGTGTGCGGCGATCTGACCTCGGCCTTTGATTTCTCCAAGGCGGATGCGAGTAAGCCACGTTTGCCAGACACGTCCCGATATCAAGACACATCGGATGCCCAATGCAAGCTGCCGCCGCCAGCTCCACCGGCATTGGCTGTGCTGCCACGGCAGGAAGCCGGTATACGCCGGGCCAAAGCATTGCCTTACGCATTAGCTGTCGAGGAACGGCACGATATTGACGATAACCTGGTCTGGCTGGATTTCACGAATACCGGAAACGCCGGCGCAGTTTTTCAAATCTATGCGGGCGGCACTTCTGATGGCCCCAGGACTTACACGGTCGAAGCCGGCAAGAAATTGTCGGATGCATGGCCGGTGGCTGCCAAAACCGAAATCTACGATCTTTGCGTCTACGGTCCGAATGGTTTCTTGCGTCAATTCAAGGGAACAATCTCGGCTGCGGCGATGAAGCGAGAACCTGTCGTAAGAGCGCATTACGATGCTATAAAGGGCAATGTCTTTTTGACTATCAAGAACAGTGGGAAGACCGCGATAAAGGTGACGGTAATCGATAATGCTTATGGCAATGCATCACGTACTCTGACGATCGCCGGCGATACCAGCGTGAAGGAACGATGGCTGCTCACATCCAGCAATCAGTGGTATGACCTTAGCGTTAGCGCGGATGACGAAGGTCATTTTGTGCGTCGTTTAGCCGGCCATGTCGAAACTGGAAAGGACTCAACTTCCGATCCGGCGCCTCATTTTTCTCAGTAGAAAATGAATCAGAAATACGTCTGAACCATGTGGCGAGAGTACCTGGGCTCAAGGGTGAGCCAAAACTCGGCGGTCATCACGGCTATCTTTCAGCCGGCGCACCGTTTCCATCTTCTGCAGGCGGCCAGCGGCTATTAAATTCGTAAATCATATTTCTATGTACGGTTTTCCCTACGGTTATTTCGGGATTATCCGATGGACGGGACAGATTGTTTTCTGTAATTATTAATCTCGTAATTGATCAATTCTGTTTCAAACAGGGCTCAATCAAGCCTGATACCGGTGGTAATCGATTATTTATAAATAATTGATGCGGAACGACAATCTGAGATTTGTAATCTGGTTCTCGATAAACCCTTGCTATGAAGAACTTTCAAAATGGACGAATTGACTAGTGTCGAGTTCCAAGACAACGTTGAAGCGGCATTCACGATCACGATTTCGCACGCAACCGGGCATACCACGCTGATGAAAGATGAGGCCTTGGCGATAGTCCATTTTATGACGCGAATCGGATGGCCGGATTTGCTCAAACATTCAAAAAATAACGACGAAGCATATGTAATGATGAGAGCAATTGATAAAGCTCAAATAGCGTTTTGTAATGCGCAACGTCGGCCCATATAACAGATTCATGTTCGCTAGATTCTGTCTATCTGATTATTTTGGTAGTTCCGCCATCTGAAATGGACCCGCGCAGTTATTACGTTCCTCGCATTGGAATTATTTGATTGCAGAACTAAAATATGGACAAGTGATTGAAAATAATGACTTTGTCATTGGACTTGCAGTCATGAGCCGTAAAGGCAATTGTTGGGATACTCTCTGCCCGAAGTGGACCGCCCATATCTCCAGGCGTTGCTAAGGATAGTCGATCGACCTCGGGGATTCAATTTCTCAATAGCGATGGCCTGGTCAAGGTTGCTGATCCCCACAATGCGGGATGACGGGAAAAGAAGAACCGATCACCTACGCACGGTATCAGTGGTAATCGTTAGACGTTCGCTGCAGTGTAGGTGGTAAACGGCAGAATACTCTGCACCGAATCTTTTGTGCCCTTGGCACAAATGGCGTCAGACATCACCTCGACCAGGCGGCGGGCCATCCATTCCTGCGGATGCGAAATGACCATGTCGACCCGGCCATCGATCAGCGCCTGCCGGGTGATCTCGGTCAGGTCGGGGCAGACCGTGACGAGTCCGGGTGGCCCGTCGCCTTCTTGCAGAGCCTGAATCACTCCCTCGATCCCGCCGCCAGCCACATAGATACCGACCAAGTCCGGGTGGCGCTTCAACAAATCCAGTGTGGCTACTTGAGCCAGATGGATGTCCTCCAGGCTGATCAAGGTTTCCAGCACCTGAAATTCCGGTGCGTATTCGCGAAAATAGGAGCGGAAGCTGATTTCGGCCTGCTCTTGGCACAGGTAGCGGTGGCTGCCCACCATGAGGCCGACCTTCCCCGGAACGCTGCTGAGGCGAGAGATGGCCCATGCCGCCGTGCGGCCGACTTTGCGTTGATCGAGTCCGACATAGCCGGCGCATGCCTCGGCGGTCAGATCCGAAATCAGTGCGAACACAGGCGTGCCCTGGGCGCTGAGCTGGCCGATCGCCTGACTGATCTGCGGATGGTCAGCGGCTACGATGGCGATAGCATCCACCTTGCTGCTGAGTTCATGCAGCTTTGCGACCATGTGCTGCGGCGTCAGTTCATCGAGAAATTCGACAATGGCTTTCCCGTGCGGGGCGGTTTGCATCTGTGCGGCGACGATCAGCGCTTCGCCCAGTGCGCGGTAGAAGTGGGTGCTGCGTTTTTGCAGGATGAATCCGAGCCGGTAGCCGGCCATTCTCTCGTCGATGCGATGGCGAATCAGCCCGGCGCGGCGAAAGCCGAGGTTTTCCGCCGCCTCCAATACTCGCTGTGCGGTTTCCGGCCGTACGCTTGCCCTCTTGTTGATCACCCGATCGACGGTCGCTACGCCGACGCCGGCTTCCTTTGCTACATCCGTCATCGTTGGGTTCATGATATTTCCTCATATTTGATAGAAACCATCATTCTGCATTTTGAATCATTGATAGTTACTGATGCGGAATGCGTCTTCCTTATTGTAGATCATTTCCAACTAACTATACTTACAACAGCTGAATGCTGTCACTGCAGCGGGTCCGATATCTTGATATTAGGAATGAGATACTTTCGATACAAGGATGATAGAAAATGATAGATGATGTGATGGATAGAGACTACAGCCTTGAGGGGCCGTGCGGTAAACAGGCTGCCACCAAAGGGCTGGTGTCGGCGCAATGGTTTGCCTGCACGGTCGATCGCAAGCAGATGAAGCAGCTGATGCAGCGCGACGACCGGCAAGGGCTCAAATATCTGGGCAGCTGGCTGCTGCTGTTGATCGGCAGCGGGACGCTGGCTTACTTCTCGTGGGGCAGCGTCTGGGCGGTGCCGGCATTTCTACTGTACGGCCTGTTTTACTCGATGTCGGACCACACCTCGCACGAGCTTTCGCACGGCACGCCGTTCAAGAGCGGCTGGTTGAATACATTCTTTTCTCAGCTGTCCGCCTTTATGGCGCTGCACGAACCGGTGTACTGGCGCTGGAGCCATGCGCGCCACCATACGGACACGATCATCGTCGGCAACGATAGGGAAATCGCTTTTCCGCGCCCAATCCGGTTGCTGGGTTTGTTCGCCGACTTTTTCTTTCTCAAGTCCGGTACCATCGAACTGTTGCGCATCATCCGTCATGCGTTCGGTAGCGTGAGCCAAGCCACTCGCTCGTTCGTGCCTCCTTCCGAGATCAAACGAATGATTCGTATGAGCCAGCTTTACACGTTGATCTTCGGCGGTACAGTGGCTTGGTGCTTCGCAATCGGCAGTATCCTCCCTGCGTTGTTTATCGTCCTGCCACACTTCTACGGCGCGCCGCTGAGCCAGGTGTTCAACATCACCCAGCATGCCGGCCTGGCCGAAGACGTGCTCGACCACCGTGAAAACACGCGCACCGTACAGCTCAATCCTTTGCTCGCCTTCCTCTATATGAATATGAACTACCACGTCGAACACCATATGTTCCCGATGGTGCCGTTCTATAACTTGCCCAAGCTGCACGCGTTTATCAAGGACCAATGCCCGCCTGCGCATCCGGGATTGCTCGATGCTTACCGTGAAATCATCCCCACGTTGTGGCGTCAACGCAAAGACGCGAGTTTTTACGTCAAGCGCCAGATCCCGAGGCAGATCGATGAACAGTCTGCTTCTGGCAGTACCCGACAGAAACAGACCACCTACGCATAAGCAAGAAAGCGCGGCACAGCCCTCCCCAAAAAAACCAGCCATGCCGGTAAAGCGAGCCGACGGCGACCAACAGGACAACAGCAATGAGCCAATGGATAGCAGCCTGCGCAGTAGACGACATCGAGCAGGAAGACGTCGCGCGCTTCGACCACGAAGGACGCACCTTCGCCATCTACCGGTCCCCGGATGACGCGTTTTTCGCGACCGACGGCGTCTGCACTCACGAAAAGGTACATCTGGCCGACGGTCTGGTGATGGACCACATTATCGAGTGTCCCAAGCATAACGGCCGCTTCGATTATCGAACCGGCAAGGCGCAGGGAGCGCCTGTCTGCGTCAGTTTGACGACTTACACCGTCAAGGTCGAAGGCGATCAAGTGTGGATCAACCTGGACTGATGCCTGATACAAGGCTGTTATCGCGGGGAACGCAAAATCGTGGGATATGCAAATGATTCGACCGTCCGAACCTATCATCATCGTCGGTGCCGGCCAGGCCGGCGTGCGGGCCGCGCTTGCGCTGCGGGAGCAGGGTTACGACGGTTCGTTGCTGCTGATCGGCGATGAGCCGCAACTGCCCTATGAACGTCCACCGTTGTCCAAGCAAGTGCTGCTTGGCAGTCGTGAACCAGACCAATGCACCATCGGTGGCGCTGATCTTTTCCTGGAACAAGACATTCGGTTGTTGACCGGCGTCAGGGTCGAGCGCATCCGAAGAGAGATTTCCAGCATCGCACTCGATGATGGAGCGACGCTGGCTTACAGCAAGCTGTTGCTGGCAACCGGAGGCAGGGTGAGAACCGTGACTGTGCAGGGGGCAGGGCTCGCTGGCGTTCACTACTTGCGTACCATAGAGGATGCGCTGCAACTGAAAGCACAACTGTTACCGGGACAGCGCGTGGTGGTGGTTGGCGGTGGGTTCATTGGGCTTGAGGTCGCCGCATCTGCCCGTGCCCTCGGCTGCAGCGTGACGGTACTGGAGGCTGGAGAGCGCTTGGCGGCGCGGGCGTTACCGCCGCAGCTTTCCGAAAAGCTGCTCCAACTCCATCGCGCGCGCGGAGTGGATGTCCAGTTGCAAAGCCGCATCGAGGCTTTTGCCGGCACGACAGCAGTGCAAGCGGTCGCATTGGAGGATGGCCGCAATGTGCCCTGCGATATGATCGTGGTTGGCATCGGCATCGCGCCCAATGTTGAACTGGCGGTCGAGGCAGGATTGGCTGTCGTCAACGGCATCCAGGTCAATCATCGATTGCAAACCAGCGATGAACATATCTATGCCGTGGGCGATGTGTGCGAATTCCCTAGCGCGTTGACCGGGCGCACGATGCGCTTGGAAACTTGGCGCAATGCCGAGGAACAAGGTAAGCATGTGGCACGCACCCTGCTGGGTTACGACGAGCATTTTGCCGCGCTGCCCTGGTTTTGGTCAGATCAATTCGATTACAGCCTGCAGATTGCCGGGGAGCCTCACATGGCAGTCCATTGCATCGAACGCCCACTAGCGGACGACGGGCTGCTGATTTTCTTCCTGAATGAACAGCTTCAGCTTGTGGCTGCCTGCGGCTGGGGGCGGGGCAATAGCATTGCGAAGGATATCAAGATAGCCGAAATACTGATCAAGGCGCGCCGAACCATTGCTCATGAAGCCCTGGCAGATCCAGCCGTCGGTCTCAAATCGTTATTGAAGGGCACATCAGATGCATAAGCGCCTTCTGGTTTTCCAATCCATGTGGGCCATGGAGCGTCGCCACAGTGACGGCTATGAGCGCAGCCTGGAGGAAAATATTCACAAGCTGGCCGTCGCCGGTTTCGACGGATTTACCGACCATTATTACAATCGAGAGCATGTCAAACGCCTGGTGGCGACCTGCAAGCCGTTGGGACTTCAGGTGGAAGGGCAAGTATTCCCCACTGATATTGACGGCCTCAAGCCGGCGCTCGAGCTGGGGGTAGAATTCGGCTGCCACCACCTCACTATCCAGGCCGATCTGCGGCCACGCTCAGTGCTCGAAGCCATCGCAATCCTGGAGGGTTGGCAACGGCTGGCCGAACAGGTGGAGTTTCCGGTGCTGGTGGAAACCCATCGTTATCGGCTGACCAACGACCTGCTGTTTACGCTGAACGTACTCGATCAATATCCCAATCTGAAACTGGTAGCCGATTTATCGCACTATGTGGTGGCGCGAGAGTTTCCCGAACAACCTTCCGTTGAAGACCACGCTCAGATCCGCAGAATTCTCGATCATAGCTGGGGATTCCATGGCCGCGTCTCCAACGGCCACCAGGTGCAGGTGCCATTGAGCTTTCGCCAGCATCGATCTTGGGTGGCCCTATTCAACGATTGGTGGCGTTACGGGATGGAGAGCTGGTTGAAGCGGGCAGGAGAAGATGACACCCTGTCCTTTACCTGCGAGTTGGGACCACCTCCTTATGCCATTACAGACGCTGACGGCAACGATATAGTCGACCGTTGGGAGGAGTCGTTGATGCTCAAGGGTATCATCGAAAATACTTGGTGTGAGGCGGTCAGGGCAAACTGATCGGGCTATCTCGGAAGCGAATAAATGTAGCTATCTGACTGTCCGCACACTCTCGCTCCATGTCCTGTTATGTTTAGTTCAATTACATCGTTGACGTCGGCCGAATTCTGCGATTTCCAGGCGCAGATTACTGAACGTTGTTCAACGCGCGCCTTTTGCAATATCGGATTTCAAATTTTCCGTGCAAACGACTTCCTTTGCCTTTGCAGCTCTGGTAAGGCAATTCAGCAATTCATCGGCAGCGATATTCGCGGCAGGGGTGACATGTTGCAGTACGCCAATTTCCCGAAAAAATCCTGCATTCCCTAACGGTAAAATACGCAATTTCTTGCTCGACGCGCCTGCAGCGAGATCGTAAGGAATAATGGCGACGCCGAGCCCTTTTCTGACCATTTCCATGATCACCATTGGTTCGTCCAATTCCATCGTATCGTTCACATGCAGGCGAGTGCGCTTAAGGTAGCGATCAACCAGCTGGCCGCCGTAAGATCGCCGGCTGTAGCGCAAAAACGGATGCGCTGCCAGCAAGTCCTTGACCGTCTTCTCGCGCGCTGACAGTGGTGCGATTGCCACGTAGGTTTCGCGCAGCATGGTTGTCCATTTCAAACTCTTCGTCATTTTCAGATTGGGACGAATCATGACTGCAAGCGACAAATCGTTGCTGTCGATTTGCGACATCAGTTGAACCGAGGTTCCCGGCACCACGTTGACTTCAACTAATGGAAAGCACGTCCGGAAATCCGCCAGCGCTGCCGGCAGCAAGTTCAACTGAACAGTGGAGATGGCTCCGATGTCGATTTTCCCGCGCGTAGCGGTGACTTCTGTCTGTCCTTTCATGGATTCAAAAAGCCTGATGATCTCTTCTGCGGTGCGCAGCAGCTGCTTGCCGTGATCGCTGACCGTGACAGACTTTCCCACGCGCGTAAACAGCTCGCAATTCAATTCATCTTCCAGACGCCTGATCTGCATGCTCACCGCAGATTGGGTCAAGCCAAGCCTGGCGCCCGCGGTCGAGAACGATCCCAGTTGTGCTGCGGCGATAAAGGTTTTCAGGTAGCGGATCATGGTTATGAAAAAATTGAATTAACTGGATCAAAAAACATAATTTTACATCACAAAATCATATATATAAAATTCCCTAAACCCCTGACGCACAAAGGGTTTTTTTGATAACAAGCAATTCTAATCCGCGGCCTTCGCGCCTAGTTCGTAGCCGACTTGCCGTCACCGGTCGACAGGTAGGAAAGAGGATGAATGATGAGGTCGACATCACTATTCGATTTGGCATTCTCCGTGAAGACATTACCCAGGAACGCGCTTTTTACGGCGGCCTGCTGGGCTGCCCTGAAGGTCGTAGCGACGAGAAGTTGGTGGATTTTAATTTCCATGAACGTTAACTGGAGGCGTGTTTTGCTCCAGATGAAACCGGTCTTAATTCGGTGAATTAAGGTGTGTCACAAGCATTATAAATTTACATAGGGGGGTGGTGAAATGAAGAATATTCAAAATAGGATGTCGAAGACAATTCTTGTTGCGACGTTAGCAGTTTCGAGTTTCTTGGCCGGTTGTGGGGGCTCGACCGGCGGCATTGAAAGTGCCACGGCATTGTCGGCCGGCGCTGCCGCAACGGGGGACAACTTCAGCGCGCAGGTGGCGCAGCAAATTCTGAATGTTGGCGGCAATGCTGTCGACGCTGCAGTCGCGACTGCTTTCGCGCTCACGGTCACTTATCCGGAGGCAGGCAATATCGGCGGCGGCGGTTTCATGACCATTTACATGAATGGACAGCCGTATTTCCTGGATTACCGAGAAATGGCGCCCGCTGCAACGTCTACGAATTTTTACACGCAGTTCACGACCGCGGACGGAAAGGAGGATCCCCAGAGTAGCATCCAGGGCGCGCAGGCCGTTGGCGTACCGGGTACTGTCATGGGGCTCTGGACGGCTTGCCAGAAGTTCTGCAAGTTACCGTGGCAACAGTTGCTTGCGCCGGCCATAGCGCTTGCTCGCGACGGTTATCTTCCTGCGCAAGCCGAAATCGACAGCTACAAAAGCACAGTGGCAGGTTATCAGGTTTATCCTTATCCGTTCAATCTGTCTGAGTACTTTGGTGGAATGACTGCGGGTCAATTGTTCCGGCAACCAGACCTTGCAGCGACGCTTGAACGGATTTCCGCGACAGGCGCCGACGAGTTCTATAAAGGTAAGACGGCTGATCTGCTTGTCGCGTCGATGACGCAAGACGGTGGGAAAGGCGTGATCACAAAAGGCGATCTGGCATCGTACAAAGCAGTTTGGCGCGAGCCGATTTCCTTTAATTGGAAAGGAATGACGGTACTAACCGCACCGCCCCCGAGTTCCGGCGGCATTGCCCTGGCGCAGTTGCTCGGCATGAAGGCCGATCTCAATGGCTCGCTTTTCTCTGGAGTGTCCGTGAACACTGCCCAGTACATTCATTTGAGCGCAGAAATAATGAAGCGTGTGTTTGCGGATCGAGCACAATTTCTTGGTGATCCTGACTTTGTCACCGTACCTGTTTCGGGCTTGCTTGACCCAACTTATATCGCGCAGCGTGCGGCCGAAGTGAATCCGACATCCATATCGCCTACGGCGAGTGTCCAGCCGGGTAAGCCTAAGTTCCACACGACGCATTTCTCGATCATCGATAAATGGGGTAACGCAGTGTCAAATACCTACACGTTGAATAATCCATATGGAAGCGGTGTGGTCGTGCGAGGAGCGGGATTTGTGCTAAACGACGAGATGGATGACTTTGCAACGGTGCCGGGTCAACCAAATTCTCTTGGTGTGATTGGAGGGGACGCTAACGCTGTTGCACCCGGGAAGCGGCCACTTTCATCGATGTCGCCGAGCATCTTGCTGAAGAATGGACAGGTGGCGATGGTGATTGGTACGCCTGGCGGATCGCACATCTTCACATCGTTGTATCAGGTGCTGTCCGATGTGTATGACTACAACATGAGCCTTGCAGATTCCGTGAAGAACATGCGCTTCCATCATCAATTGCCGCAAGGAACCGTCGTCTATTACGAACCGTATGCACCTTTCCCGCCGTCTCTCGTCTCGGAACTGGCGACTCGAGGCTACACAGTGCAGAACGGGGGATTCAACACCGACGTGCAGGCCATTCAAGTTGTGAACGGCAGTCCGCTTCCTGTTTCCGATCCTCGCGGCAGGGGAGCTTCAGTGATCGCTAGGTAAGGTTGCCAGCACATATATATTTTCGGAAGGAGGGGCTCGGCTCCCTTCTTTTTTATGTGCCGAATGATTAAGCCTGTTCTTATGAAAAATTTGAATTACGATGATAAAAAATGATAATTTCACATCATAAATTAATATATGTAGACTGTCTTAAATCCCTGACACATAAAGGGTTTGCAATGGTGAGCGAACCCGGCTAACGGACTTCGTTCCTTGTTCTTAGCCGGCCAACCGATTATCAATTTATTTTTAGAAAAGAGAACTCAAGATGACATCGACACCACTGTTTCATTTGGCATTCCCTGTGAACGACATTGCTCAGGCACGTGCCTTTTACGGCGATCTGCTGGGCTGCCCTGAAGGACGCAGCGACGAAAAATGGGTGGATTTCAATTTCTACGGACATCAACTGGTGGCGCACCTGGCTCCGGACGAAACCGGTCTTAGCGCAACTAATCCGGTGGATGATCATGATGTGCCGTCACGCCATTTCGGAGCAATCTTGTCCTTGCCAGAATGGGAAGCGCTGGCAGCCAAATTGAAAGCCGCCAACATCAAATTCATCATCGAGCCATATATTCGTTTCAAGGGAGAGGTTGGTGAGCAGGCCACGATGTTTTTCCTGGATCCGTCCGGTAATGCGCTGGAATTCAAATCGTTTGCGAATATGGATTACATCTTCGCAAAATAATTACTGAAATCATCGGGAGAAAAGAAATGAAAAAACTCATACTGGCGCTTTGCATCATCGGCAGCCAAACCATGCAATCGAGTCATGCGGCACAAGGTGAAGAGCTGAGCGGAACCTTGAAGAAAATCAAGGAGAAAGGCACTATCGTCCTTGGCGTTCGAGACTCGACCAAACCATTCTCTTTTCTGACCGATAAACAGGATTATGAAGGCTATTCGATTGACTTGTGCCTTTCTATCGTCAAGGGCATACAGCGTAAGCTAGGTATGTCGCAACTGAATATCTCGATGCTGCCGGTGACAGCGTCAAGCCGTATTCCGTTAATTCAAAACGGCACAGTCGATATCGAATGCGGCAATACGACCAATACGGCAGAACGTCAGAATATCGTGGAATTCTCGCCCACATTTTACGTCAGCGGTTCCCGCATTCTGAGCAAGCGCAGCAGCAACGTGCAGACGCTCGCCGATCTTCGTGGCAAGAAGCTTGCTATCAATAGCGGCACTACTCATATCAAGATGATCTCCATACTCAATAGTGAGCAGAAGCTTGGTATTGATATTGTTACGTCACGCGATACTGCAGAGGGAGTTCTTCTGGTCGAGACCGGTAGAGTTGCCGCTTTCGTGAATGACGATATTGTGCTCGCTTCGCTGGCAGGCGGCAGCAAAATGAAGGATGAGCTAGTCGTCAGTAAAGATGCGCTTTCCGTCGAGCCGTTCGGGCTAATTTATGGCAAGGACGACCCGGCTTTCAAGCAGGTGGTCGATAGCAGCGTCACGAACATCTTCAAGTCCGGAGACATCAAGAAGATCTACGCAAAATGGTTTCAATCGCCGGCGTTGCCGCATGGCCAGAATCTGAACTGGCCGATGAGTCCTGAAACGCAGGCCGCCATCGCGAAGGTCACTAACTCTTCCAATCCAACAGACTATGCGCCATTACCAAAGGAACAGTTGGCGGTGGCTAAAAAGAAGTAAGGCGCATTGCCATGTCGAAGAAATGATTGAATGACCGTGAATTCTCCTCTGGCATGGCCAAAAATTGCATCTATCAACGTGATAGATCAGCCATCCGGTTAGGAGAAACGGAATGTAGTTGCGAATAGCTTAATGTATTGTTTGTACCCCGTGGCACATTCCCTGTCTTATCCACATAAATCCTCTGAAGGAACATTTGATGTCAAATCAACCTCACGGGCAACCGGTAGCTCTGATCGAAAACAGCGCAGGCAATTACAAAATTCTTCCGAGCGGTGCAGCCTATTGCTCCGGTATTATTCCCGACCCTGGCTTCGAGGTCATCCGCGTGGAGTTACAGTCCTGGCTTCCCCTCGAGCGAGCCTATGCCTTTATCGAAACGTATCTCAAAGGCGTAGGACGCCCCGTTCAGGCGTTCTGTGGAATCGAGTTGCGGGTCCCCGAGCCGTTGACTTTCGACAAATGGTCGACCTTCAACGTTCCGTATCTTGAGCAACTGCGTAAGTGGGCGCTGATGTCTGGAGACTACAGCCTGGTTTGTCGTTCCAACATTGCACTGGACCTTTATCCACCCACGGCCACTTCAATGTGTGCGTTCAGCTTTACCGCGCCCGCGACTTCGAATGGCCTCACCTTCCTGCTCTCGGGACAGGCAGATATCGGACCCGACAACAAGATCATTGCTGAAGGCGAAATTGGTTCCCAAGCCATGCAACAGCGCGCCCGCTTTACCATCGACACGGTTGCTGAAACACTGAAAAAGCTCGGGTTTTCTTGGGAAGACACCACCCGGGTAGCTTTGTTCCACGCCCACGACATTCCGGAGCTTTGGGGCCCTGCGTTGCTTGGAACGATAGGTGAACCAATCCGCCGTGGAGTTCTCGTCTATCGCGCGCGTCCGCCGATTGCTGGTGGCGAGGTGGAACTCGAAGCACGCGCCATACGACGCGATCTTGTCGCGACGATACTATAGGGGCAGACATGACTCTGCGCGGAAGTCTTGGAGCGGTCTCGATGGATTGAAGTGGGAAATAGGCTCGAAGCCGAGATTAGGCACGAATTTATATTTGCAGCATCACGTGTGCCGATTGCTCAATGCTTCCGTCATGCTACATGGGGAAAATTAAATCAAGACGTTTCCGTCCTATTGGCGCTGCGCATGAAATCAACAAACGCACGCAGCTTTCCGGGCATGTGCTTGCGATGCGGATAGTAAAGATGGAATGCGTCATCTAATGCACTGTGGCGCTTTAATACCTGACGAAGCATGCCACTTGCCAACTCTTGCTCCGCAAAATCCTCGAAAACGAAACCAATACCTTGACCTTGTATTGCCGCATCAAGGACGGATCGCATTTCGTCAAAAATAAAACGCCCTTGAACATCGACTTGAACCATTTGACCTCGATCTTCGAACTTCCATTCAAAGAATCTTCCGCCAACGGAATACCGCTGGCGAATGCAGTTGTGCTTTAGCAGTTGCTCCAGAGTCTGCGGCTCAGCGCGCTTGCTGAAGTAATCCGGCGCAGCCACCACAATTCTTTTTTGCACTGCTCCCAACTGCACGGCGACCATGTCGTTTTGCACTCTTTTCCCCATGCGTATCCCGATATCGAAACCGGCATTGACGATATCGCTAAGTTGGTTATCCAGTGATATCTCGACATTAATCAGCGGAAATTTCTCCAGGAACGCCTGAAGATGCGGTTCGATCAAGATACGGTATGCAACGTATGAAGAGTTGACGCGCACGGTGCCGGACGGTTGATCCGTTGCTGTTAAGACCCGTGACAAGGAGCTTTTGATCAGCGCCAGGGCAGGCGCTAATTCAGCATTCAGGAACGCTCCAGCCTCGGTCAAACTGACACTGCGTGTTGTGCGGTTAAACAGTCGTATATCCAGTTGCGCTTCCACGCTTTTGATAGTCCTTGATACCGCTGTTGGCGTAACGCCCAATTCTGCCGCAGCCCGCGCGAAGTTCAAATGCCTGGCAGCTGCCTCGAAGGTCAACAGGCCAGGAAGATGTACCGATGGCAAAGGGAGTGCGCCCTCGATGCCCTCGGTGCGAGTTAATTGTTGGATTATGATCTTATTGTTCATACTCTATGTCCACTTATGCCTATTTACGTCATTATCACCGATCTCCATACTTAGTACAGCAAGGAATTTCATCCGGCAGAACAGTTATCACAAGGAATCAAAATGACACGCAACATCCCATCGACAGATCTTTTCTCTCCCATGACGTTGGGAGCCTTATCTCTGGCTAACCGAATTGTCATGGCCCCGTTAACGCGCAGTCGCATGGGGGCAGATGGCGTGCCAAATGAGATGCACGCTCGCTACTACGCGCAACGCGCCAGCGCAGGTCTGATCATTAGCGAAGCAACCAATATTTCCGCGCAGGCGCGCGGGTATGCATTGACGCCAGGCATCTGGACTGAAGAGCAAGTCGCGGGTTGGAAACTGGTAACAGATGCAGTACATGCAGCCGGTGGCCTTATTGTTTGCCAGTTGTGGCATGTGGGGCGCTTCTCGCACGTGGATCTGCAGCCGGATGGCGCGGTGCCGGTAGCGCCTTCCGCGATTCGCGCAGAAGGACAAACCTATACCGAAAATGGAATGATGGATGTCTCCATGCCGCGCGCGCTGGAAACATCCGAGATCCCAGGCATCCTCGAGCAATACCGACACGCAGCCGTATGCGCAAAACGTGCCGGCTTTGATGGTGTTGAAGTGCACTCTGCCAATAGCTATTTACTCGATCAGTTCCTGCGTGACTCTACAAATCAGCGTACAGACCAATATGGTGGTTCGATCGAGAATCGCACGCGACTCACGTTGGAAGTAACCGCTGCGGTGGTCGACGTCTGGGGTCATGAGCGCGTCGGCATTCGCCTCTCTCCCGTGACCCCAGATGCGGGTAATACGCCCTTGGACAGCCAGGTAATGCAGACGTATGGCTACTTGATCGAGCAACTGAATCGCTTCCAACTCGCTTACATGCATTTTGTCGAAGGAGCTACGGCCACGTCGCGTGTCGTGCCTGAGAACGTGAATCTCGATGCGTTACGCGCACTGTTCAAAGGGCCATACATAGGCAACAACAATTACGACCTTGAACTGGCTGTTAGTCGTCGGGCTGAAGGCAAGGTCGATGCCGTGGCTTTTGGTCGTCCGTTCATTGCCAATCCAGATTTGGTGCGTCGTTTGCGAGACGGCGCCGAGCTTGCCATAGCGCTACGCGAAACCTATTACGGCAACGGCGAAAAGGGTTATACCGATTGGCCTGCGCTAGCTGGGTAAGCCGCCTGGTGAGCAAATAAAGGCACCATATAAACAGCAAAAAATAACGAGATGATCTCTTCGATTTGACTATTCAATCTATTTTTCAATAACAGAACAATGAGCAAACTTTTTGAGCCTCTGCGCCTGCGCGGCGTCACCTTGCGCAACCGCTTCGCCCTCAGTCCAATGTGCCAGTACACGGCAATAGAAGGTCATGTCAGCCATTACCACACCATTCACTACGGCCGTTTTGCGCTTGGCGGCTTCGGCCTGTTGATGGTCGAAGCTACAGCGGTCTCGCCCGAAGGACGCATTACTCATGGGGACCTGGGGTTATGGGATGACGCTCATGTACAAGGCTTGTCGCACATTGCCGCTTTTGCCAAGGCCTACGGTGCAACACCTGGAATCCAGCTTGCTCATGCTGGGCCCAAAGCCAGCATCCAGCGAGCCTTTGAAGGTAACGGCCCGCTGAATGAACGCGATGCAGCACGCGGCGAACATCCTTGGTCAGTCGTCTCACCGAGCGCCCGGCCAGTGGCCGATGGCTGGCTGGTGCCCACCGCTTTGGATGCAAACGGCATCGCCAAGGTACGTTCAGATTTTGTCGCTTCGGCACATCGCGCCCTTCGGGCAGGTTTCGATGTGCTGGAACTGCACTACGCACATGGCTTTCTCCTCAACGCATTCCTGTCACCGCTGACCAATGACCGCACCGATGAATACGGCGGCAGCTTTGAGAACCGAATCCGTCTGCCACTGGAGATCGCTCGCGAGGTACGAGCGATCTGGCCACAGGACAAACCGTTGTTTGTGAGGCTGTCGGCTGTCGATGGTAGCAGTAACGGTTGGACCATCGACGACAGCGTTGCTTTCGCCAAAGTCTTGAAGACAGTGGGCGTAGACGTCATTGATTGCTCGTCTGGTGGTTTCGGCGTCTACGACTACCCGAGTGGCTATGGCTTTCAGGTGCCGTTCTCTGCGCAGATTCGTCGCGAGGCTGAAATCGGCACCATGGCCGTGGGACTGATCATCGATCCGTGGCAGGCCGAAGCAGTAATCGGCTCTGGCCAGGCCGACATCGTGGCGCTTGGCCATGCGGCTCTTCGCGATCCGCACTTTCCGTTGCATGCACAACAAACGTTGGGGAGCGCCAGCCCAAATGCAGCGCATGCAGACTGGAACATTCAGGCCGGCTGGTGGCTCGACAATCGCGAAACCAAACTTCACCAGTTGGGACCTTGGGCACCAACAGTGGACGCCGCTGCGGATGGCCGCAGGGGGTGATTCCCAGGCCAGCCAAGAGTGGCCGTTTTTTTACAATGAATCGCACTAATAACCAGGAGTGAAAAATGAACAAACCTACTTACGTGCCGGATTATCAAGCCATCGTCGAGGTACTGAACAAATACAACGAGGGTTGCAAACAGGCCAAAAGCAGCATCATGAAGACAGCTTTCAGTGAGCAAGCAACGATGTTTAGCGTTAATGGCGATGGTAAGCTGACCGGCGGCCCGATCCAGGCATTGTTCGATGGCATTGACAGCGCATTCCGCCCGTCTCCGGAAGCTCAAGGGGCAATCGTCAAAGTCGACATCGTGGGCACAGCAGCCAGCGCGCGCATCGATACCAATGACGTCTCGGGCTTTTGCTTTACAGATTTCTTCAATCTGCTGAAAGTCGATGGCAAGTGGACGGTAGTCAGCAAGATCTTCCACACCCACATCGCGCCTTGAGCCTCTGGTCTCCCATGAACACGTGGCAGATGAGGCTCTCGCCATGTCTGCTGCGTTTTTCTTTGCAGCCGAGCGGTGCTGGAACTGAGCGTCCGGCACACCGCCTTGAAGAAGCTGCCTTCGACCGCCTGATCGACGACGCAGCAAAATAATAAAACAGCTCACTATTTAATCATACATACACTCAGTCACTAAAAAGAAAAACATCATGAAAACCCTCACCTCCGCTCTCGCCCTTTCCGTCCTGACCCTGGCGGTCGGTAACGCTTCCGCAGCCGACCTGCCCGGCGTCGAACACAACGTAGCAAAATTCTTGCAATCCCTTGAAGGCGGAAAGACGCTAGACACCATGACGCCGGCCGAGGCCCGCGCCGTGCTGGTGAGCGCACAGGCTGGCCCCAAGGTGGCCTTGCCGGCGGCTGACGTCAGCGAGAAGACGATCCGCGTCAACGGCGGCGACCTGAAGCTGACCATCGTGCGTCCGGCAGGCAGCAAACAGAAGACCCTGCCAGCGTTCATGTACTTCCACGGCGGCGGCTGGATGCTAGGCGACTTCGCGACCCACGAACGGTTGGTGCGTGACCTTGTGGCAGGTTCGGGCGCGGTGGCGGTCTTCGTCAATTACACCCTGTCGCCTGAGGCGGAATACGGCGTCGCCATCGAGCAAGCCTATGCCGCGACCCAATGGGTGGCCGAACATGGCAAGGAGATCAACGTCGACGGCAAGCGCCTCGCCGTAGCTGGCAATAGTGCGGGCGGCAACATAGCCGCCGCGGTTGCCCTGATGGCGAATGAGAAGGGCGCACCTGCACTGCGCTCGCAAGTATTGCTGAGTCCGGTGACGGATGCAAATTTCGACACGCCGTCGTACAAGCAATTTGCCAACGGCTACTTCCTGACGAAGGACTTGATGGTGTGGTTCTGGGACAATTACACGACCGATGCCAAGGCACGCAAGCAGATCTACGCTTCGCCGCTGCAGGCGACGACCGAGCAGCTCAAGGGCTTGCCGCCGACGCTGATCTTGACCGCCGAATTCGATGTCCTGCGCGATGAAGCCGAAGCTTATGGCCGCAAGCTCGACGCTGCGGGCGTGCCTGTGAAGTCGGTGCGCTACAACGGCATGATTCACGATTTTGGACTGTTGAATGCATTCAGCCATCTGCCGGCGTCCCGCAGTGCGATGGCGCAGGCGTCGCAAGAGCTCAAGGCCAACCTGGACAAGTAATTTCAAAGGCAAGGAATCCACAGGTCACGGCAAAGCTGCGGAATTCATGACAGAAAACACGTCGTTCATCTCATGCCAGGCCACAGCAGCAGCGAATTTTTTCGCAAAGTCTGCTGTGTTTTTTTGCCGCCGAGCATCAATCAGTAACTGCAACCCTTATTAGGAGTAACTAAATGAAAATGACTTTTATAAAGACTTTGTTTTTCGTGGCAATCATTACGGGCTTGGGCGCGACTGCTCAAGCAGAAGATATCTCGCGCGACCAACAAGCCATCATTAGTAAAACCATAAGCAAACCTACTTACGTGCAGGAATATCAAGCCATCGTTGAGGTACTGAACAAGTACATTGAGGGCTGCAAGCAAGCCAAGAGCAGCATCATGAAGCCCGCGTTCAGTCAACATGCGACGATGTACAGCGTCGGCGCCGATGGCAAGCTGACTGGCGGCGCGATTCCAATCCTGTTCGACGCAGTCGACAAGAATTTCCGCCCATCTCCTGACGCACAGGCCGCTATAGTCCGCATCGAGATCGTCGGTACGGCGGCCAGCGCTCGTATCGACGCCAACGATATGTCAGGTATCTCCTTCACCGACTTCTTCCATCTGCTGAAGGTCGAAGGCAAGTGGACTGTGGTCAGCAAGATTTTCCAAGAGCATCCAAACCACTAAATCCTCAATTGGTAAACGTATATGCGCGCCCAAGTGGTGGGAACGGGGTCGTACACCTGCGTTAATGTGTTGCTACACTAGCTTTTTCTCGGAAAAATCAGTATTCGAAGAGAATAAATGTCTCAGACATTATTTGAATGTCTGAGACTTTATTTGCACGAAACATAATGATAATGACTAATAAAGTCTGTCGCGACCGGTGGCTGAGAAGGCTTATATTAAGGAATTTCCTCTGACTATATCTCTCTAAAGTCTGTCACGCCCTTCTTAAAGAAGCAGTTTCCCAATTGAGCGCGTGATCGCTACGGAAGGGATCGCGGAAGAAATTAGCCCTAAGGCAGCCGCACTACGAGAGTTGCGGCCGCTCGCATTCGTCGACGACTACTTGCCTTATTTACGCGGCTTGCCGGCCGACATCCATGCGGCCCTGGTGCTCCGAGAACTCAACGGGAGTCCTAATACAGGAGATGAGGTGGCATTATCCCACTCCCAACACCTGAATCTGGCAGAGTTCGCATCCTGGTGGTTGAGCAAAGACCGCTAAAAAGAGAGTCAAATTCGAGGGCATACACGCCCACATCTGATCGGATTGGGGATGGTCGCGGATTCGAGAGAGGAATTTTATGTTGAAATTCCGTGTCTAGATAGCGAATGCAGCGATTTTGTGCGAGGGGCGGTTGGCTTTGCGGCATTGCGGGCTAACATTGCGGCCAACGCAATTGTGGAAAAAAAACGGTGAATGCTTAACCTTCGATGCCGCCGCTCAGCGGCGTTTCCGGCTATACAAGCGATAGTGACTATTCAACCAGGACCGTCCATGGACCGACTTAGTGTGATGAGATTGTTTGTCGATGCTTCGACGCTAGGTAGTTTTTCCGCCGCCGGGCGCAAGCACGGCTTGTCGCCGGCCGCCTCCAGCGCCGCCATCCAGCGCCTTGAAACGACATTGCGGGTCAAGCTGTTCGAACGCACCACGCGCCGCCTGCGGCTGACCGAGGAAGGCCAGCTTTATAAGGAATACAGCCAGCAGGCGCTGGAGCTGATGGACCAGGCCGAGCAGATGCTGCAGGCGGGCAAGAGCCTGGTGCAGGGCACAGTCAGGATTTCAGCGCCATCGGACCTGGGGCGCAATCTCCTGCTCAGCTATCTCGACGAATTCCAGCGCCGGTATCCGCAGGTGCAGTTCGCCTTGTCGCTGACCGACTCCACCGCTAACCTGGTGCAAGACGATATCGACCTGGCGATCCGCTACGGCATGCCGCCCGACAGCGCCATGGTGGCGCGGCCGCTGTTGCCGAACCGGCGCGTGGTCTGCGTCGCGCCGGAATGCGCGGCGCGCGTCGGCGTGCCGCAGACGCCGGAGCAGCTGGCCAGCCTGCCGACGCTGGTGCTGTTCAACGCCGCCGGGCCGATGAACGAATGGCGCTACCGCGCCGGCGGCAAGCCGAAAGCGGTGCGGGTCAGCCACTATCAGCAGAGCAACGACGGCGAAATCATCCGCAAATGGGCTTTGCTCGGCTACGGTTATGCCTACAAGTCCCTGCTCGATATCAGCGCCGATTTGCGGGCTGGCCGGCTAATCACGGTGCTGGACGAATTTTTCACTGAAAGCGCGCCGCTCAACGTGCTGTATCACCGCAGCAGCTTCCAGCCGCCGCGAGTCAAGCTGCTGATCGAGTTTTTGCAGGAGCGCTTCGCCGCCGGCTCGGCTCAGGCAGAAGCCGGCGGATAGTCGGTATACCCGGCGCGCTCGCCGCCGAACAAGGTGGCGCCATCGTGGCCAGCCAGCGGCAGCTTCTTTGCCAGCCGCCGCGGCAGGTCGGGATTGGCGACAAACGGCCGGCCGAACGCCACCAGGTCCGCCAAGCCCTGTTCCAAGATCTGGGCGGCACGGTCGCTGTCATAACGGCCGGCGACGATCAGGCTGCCGCTGAACACTGCGCTCAGGTCGTGGCGGAACTGGTCGGGAATGGTGGGCGCATCGTCCCAGTCGGCTTCCGAAAGATGGATATAGGCGATGCCGAGGCGGTCCAGGCCGGCGGCGGCGTGCAGGATGGCCGGCACGATTTCCGGATCGGCCATGTCCTTGAAGGTGATGTAGGGCGCAAGCCTGATGCCGAGCCGATCCGCACCGATTTCGTCGGCCACGGCAGCCGCCAGTTCCAGCAGGAAGCGGGTGCGGTTTTCGATGGCTCCGCCGTACTGGTCGTCGCGCTGGTTCGATACTGTGCGCAAGAACTGGTCGACCAGGTAACCGTTGCCGCCATGGATTTCAACGCCGTCGAAACCGGCGGCGACGGCGTTTGCCGCACCTTGCCGGAAATCGGCGATCACATCCTGGATTTCAGCCACCGACAGCGCGCGCGGCACCGGGCAATCGACCATGCGGCCGATGCCGTCGTCGCCGACGATCCAGACCTGGGTGCCGCGCGGCTGTATCGCCGAAGGCGCCACCGGCGCGCCGCCGTCCTGGAATATGCCATGCGAGACACGGCCGACATGCCACAGCTGCAGGAATATCTTGCCGCCGACGGCATGCACGGCATCGGTGACCAGCCGCCAGCCGGCCACCTGCGCTACATCATAAATGCCTGGCGTGAAGGAATAACCCTGGCCCTGGCGCGAAATCTGGGTCGCTTCGCTGACAATCAGGCCGGCGCTGGCGCGCTGCGCATAATATTCCGCCATCATGGCATTCGGGATATCGCCCGGTTGCGAACTGCGGGCGCGTGTCATGGGCGCCATCACGATGCGGTTGGAGAGTTGCAGGTTACCCAGTCGCACCGGGTCGAACAGAGTGTTTGCTGATGACATGATTAAGTTTCCTAAAAGAAGGAAGATCAAGGCTGCGGAATCAAGGCCGTATTGCGCCGAATTGCTGCATCAGGCTCAGGTTGTCTTCCAGATGCCAGTTTTCGGCGATGCGGCCGTCGGCGATCCGGTACAGGTCGAAAGCTTGGAAGTCGATTGCCTGGCCCTTGCCCTTGAGCTTCCCGAACTGGCCGCTGAAGTGACCGCGGAAGTGGAGATGGAGCGAGACGCGGTCGTCGGCGACCACCATGTCGTTGATCTCTACGGTCAGGTCCGGCACCGCGCCGCGAAAACCTTGTGATGCCTGCAGCGGACCGGCTACGCCTTGAAGGCGTCCGGCCGGCAAAGTGCGGTCAATGAAATCCGGCGACAGCGCTTGCCGCGCGTATTGTTCGTCGCCGGTGTTCCAGAATGCGGCATAGCGGCGAGCTGCCAGGACCATCGGGGCCGCATCGGCAGGGTTGCCGGCAATTGCTGCGTGATGTGGTTCAGGCAGTTTGCTGTCATCGGCTTGCGCCGCCTTGCTGCATAGGGCCAGGCCCAGGACTGATGCAGCCGCAGCCGCCGATAGCTGGCGCCGAGTGGAAAAAAGTGCTGATGTCATGAAAAAAATCCTCGCTGTTGATTGAATGGTGTACCAATGGAGGCATTTTCCGTTCAAGCGAGGATTTTGATAATTAGGCCCGATATTGAATCATTTGCTTGTTCTTGTTGAATATAACCAGTCGGGCGTCGAAGTTTCCAACTGAGCTAAGTGATCAATGATTGGTTGATCAATCCGCAGACTTGCATCCTCAAAGTCCCGCTATTATTTTCCGCGTTGCAAAGCCCACGCCAACATTCCGTTGAGCGCCAGGCATAGTGCCAGTCCCCATTCAGTTATCCCGTTTTCCACCTTCGGCGGCAGCGCCTAGCGGTGTTGCGGGAGATACGGTGTCCAATCAATTTTTGATGGTTCGAAGTCCAACCCACGTTCTGGCTTACCGGTCGTTGCCAACCTTACGCGATTAGGCTGACGGGATTTCAATCGTTCCTTCTAGATACTGAACCGCAGCCCCTGAAACATAAACACGATTATCTTCAACACGGCATCTCAGTAATCCCGTACGGCGTGATACTTGCAGTGCTACAAGATTATTTTTCCCTAGCCTACTAGCCCAAAACGGAGCAAGACCGGCGTGTATTGAGCCTGTCACCGGATCTTCTTCCCCGCCATTGGCCGGCCAAAAATAACGTGAGACAAAATCATGATATTTCCCTGGAGCTGTAACTACCACATCCAATGGGCCAAGTTCAATGAGCTTTCGCAGATCAGGCACAACATTCTTTACTTCCTGTTCATTTTCATAAATTGCGAAGTAAGCCTGTTGGCTTTTCAAAACCTCTTTCGGTCTGATGGATAGTCCCTCGATCAAGCTTGAAGGTATCCGACCGAAGACACGAAAGCCTTTCTGGACGGCCATCTTGCCGCCTTCGCGTTTCTCGGTGGCGTGCCGCAATCGATTCTGTACGACAACACCAGGATTGTGGTCGCCAAGATATTGGGCGATGGCCAGTGTCGACGGACCCAGGCCTTTGCCGAGTTGCAGAGCTATTACCTGTTTGAAGACAAATTCGGACACCCCGCCAAGGGCAACGACAAGGGCAAGGTGGAAGGGCTGGTGAGCATTTTCGCATTACGTTTCTGTCGTGATTTCTGAACGTAGAAAAATGTGATATCCAATAAATCTATAAGAAATACGGCCGCATGCGCGCCGTCCTTGCCGCTATCGTAACTCCCTATTGGCCGCGCAGCGTGCCGCAGGACGACCTCGTAGAGAGATGGCTGACGCAGTTTGTTCGCGGCGAGTGACGCCAATACATTGGACAGCAAGGTAGATCGGCAGATGAAACTGCATTGGCGATACTTGAGTAGCTCGAAGGTTGCTGAAATCTACTCGAAGCGTTCAACCAGAAAGTCGATTAAGGCTCGCACCTTCGTCGGCAGGAATCTTCTGCTTGAGTAGACAGCGTATATGGCATGCGCTCCCGCGTCCCAAGCCGGGAGCACTGGAACAAGCAATTTTCGATCTATCGCGTCACTAACGAGATAGTCCGGCTGGCGTATGATGCCGAGCCCTGCAATCGCTGCATTCGCCAATACGGTGCCGTTGTTCGCCCGAAACGTGCCAGAAACCCGTACCTTCTCTTCTGTACCATCACGCATGAATGGCCAGTCTGCTTCCTGAGATGAATACGAGTAGGTAAGACAATTGTGGCTGGCTAGATCTTGCGGTATTTGCGGAACGCCTTGTTTTTTGAGATAAGACTTCGACGCGCACACGACGATGCGGACATCAGCGATCTTACGCGCCACCAGCCCTAGATCAACGCGAGGTCCCATTCGAATCGCGATATCGAACCCCTCTTCGACCAGGTCCACGACTCGGTCGTTGAGAACGAGGTCCACCTTGAGCCCAGGGTGCTTGCCCAAAAACTCAGTTATCAGCTGCCCCATGTCAAGCACACCCAGGCCGACCGATGTAGTCACTCGCAAGGTTCCTCTGGGAACCGAGGCTCGCTGAGCCGCGGAGGATTCAGCCTCTTCGATCATTGCAAGAATCTGTGATGACTGCTCAAGGTAATCGGCGCCGGCCTCTGTCAAGGATAGTTTTCGCGTCGTACGATTGAGCAGGCGCAAACCGAGGTGAGCCTCGAGCTGCGCGACATAGCGGGTCGCCATGCCATTCGATAGGCCCAGTTTCTCCGCAGCGCTCACGAAGCTACCTGCATTCACAACAGCGCTGAAGACACGCATACCAGTTAGAACGTCCATGCGCACAATTATTGCATATTGGTAAGCAATATATTTAATATTTGCAAGTTTATCTACTTGCTATCACATGATGTAATGTCCCCTCACGTTAAATGGAATGCGCGCCCGACAAGTCGGGACGCGCAATGTCTAGGAACAATCGGCTGCTCCGCAGCCTAGTGGATTCAATACTAAGGAATCGATATGACTAATCTTATTGGTAAGGTCGCCGTTGTTACAGGCGCTTCAAAGGGCATTGGCGCAGGAATTGCAAAAGGACTTGCAGCAGCCGGTGCCACAATTGTGGTCAATTACTTGTCCGACCAGGAGGCGGCAGGCCGCGTCGTCGATGAAATCACTAGAAGTGGCGCCAAAGCCATCGCGGTTCAGGGTGACGTCTCGAAGACGGCTGACGTGAAGCGGCTCTTCGACAAGACTTTGGAGTCATTTGGCCGGCTCGACGTCCTGGTCAACAATGCCGGCATTTACAGGTTCGGGGCCATTGATGCATTCTGCGAGGAAGACTTCCACGACCAGTTCAATGGAAACGTGTTGTCGGTCTTCCTGGCAACCCAAGAGGCGGTAAAGCACTTTGGCCCCGAGGGCGGCAGCATCATCAACATCGTGACCGCCGGAGTTTCGCTCAACGGGCCCTATTCGTCAGTCTACGCCGCTACGAAGAGTGCGGTGGTAACGATTACGCGCGTCCTGGCAAAGGAGCTTGGTAGTCGGAAGATTCGCGTCAACGCCATTGCCCCAGGCAGCACCGAGACCGAAGGTGCGCAACAAGCGGGCTTCCTCGGTTCTGAGATGGAAACGCAAATGATTGCGGCAACACCGCTGGGTCGCCTTGGCAAGCCGAGTGACATTGCTCCCGTCGCTGTATTTCTGGCTTCCGACGAGTCAGGCTGGATCAGCGGCGACACGATCTTCGTGTCCGGAGGCTTGAAGTAGATATTGTGAGGTCCGGTCCCTTGGCTGGTCATTTTTAAGCGAAGCATTCAGCCTTAAAGGGCGGCGCATTTTCTTGCGCCGTCCCGCCCTAGGGGAGAGTTAGAGATCACACTTCGATTTGATATGTAACAAGTATCCGACACCCAGTTTATAGATCATCATTCCCTTTCTTTTTTTCCTGAACGCTATGCATAGGTATTGCGCCTCATCTACGCTGGAATGCATCTTCGCCCGCCAGCGTTGCGATAGATTCGTAGTAATCCCATTCGCTACTCGACTGCGCCGGCGCTTTAACGCGAAGGAGATGCATGTCGTGCAGCAAGACTCCATCTTCGCGTAGTCGGCCTTTCTTAATATACATATCGTCAAATGACACGCGCCGCAGATGTGTAAGCACGTTACCAAGATCGGTCGTACCAGTCGCAGCGACCGCTTTCAGGTATTGGAGCGCTGCCGAGTAGTCGGCAGCATGGAGCGAAGAAGGCATCCGTTGCCGACGAGCGAAGAATCGCTCGGCCCAGCGACGTGTATCTGCATCGCGAGTCCAGAACCAGCTGTCCGCAAGGTACAGTCCTTGTGCCTTCGCCAATCCCATGTGGTGGATGTCGTCGATGAAGGTGAGGAGACCAACGAGTTTCATCCTCTGCGCCAGCCCCAGCGTATCGACCGCCGCCATCGCTTTTAGCAACTCTGCATGGCCATTCGCGAGTCCTATTACTTGGGCATCGCTATCGAGCGCTAATTTCAGGTAGGGAACGAAGTCATCCGCATCGTGCGGGTTGATGGCCGTGCCAACGACTATGCCACCAGCAGCCCTGACCGCAGCGCTTCCGTGCTCCTGGAGTTCCCTCCCGAACGGATAGTCGGCGGTGACATAGAACCACCGCCGTAGTCCTTGGTGCGTCAACAGCACGCCAGGCACAGTGGCAAGCGCGCCGGTATCATAGGCGTATTGAATGATCGCGGGGTTGGCACGCTCACGCGTCTGCACAGAGGTGCCCGCCCCCACGACAAAAACCAGTTTGCCATGCTCCGCAGCAATCGCAGTCATCGCCAGACTCGTATCTGAGTTGACGCCGCTGATCAACATGTCCACGCCGTCGTGCGCGCACCACTGACGCGCGATCGCGGCAGCGCGCTGTGGGTCGTTCTGGTGATCGCCAAGAACAAGTTCTACGCGTCGGCCGGCAACAGTTTCGCCCATGTCTTCGATCGCCATGCGGATAGCTTCAGCGCCAGCGGGACCGTCCACCTCCTGATACGGACCAGAAAGATCGGTGCAAAAACCGATACGGATCGGATTGCCAGCCGCGGGCGAAGCCCGTTGCGCCCACGAGAGCTGTGGCAGTATTCCGGCAACCATTGCAGCAGAGCCTATCTTGATGGCTTGGCGTCGGCCCATCATTGTTTTCTTGTTACGGTTTTTCATGTTATTACTCCCAATGTCATTGATAGAATACGCATTTGATACATTCGATATTGCGTAGTCTAAAGCCCGAGGGAAAATAGATAAATCCACGTACAATGAATTCATTAAACGTAATAATCGAATAATCAATGGATCGCTTCCTTACCATGCAGTTGTTCGTCCAGGTGGCCGAGCTGGAAAGCTTCAGGAAGGCTGCGGACCGCCTCGGTATGCCTCCATCAAGCGCCAGTACGGCTATCCAGGCTCTCGAGCGGCAGGTCGGCGTACGATTATTTCAGCGGACGACCCGACGAGTGAAGCTGACGGCGGAAGGCTCGCAGTACCTCGAAGCCTGTACCCGGGTGCTTGCCGATCTGAATGACACGGACGCCCTGTTCACAGGTCCAAAAAATAATCCTCGTGGAGTTGTCCGGGTTGACCTGCCGGAGCGACTTGCGCGTTTGGTCATCATTCCTGCCCTGCCTGCGTTCGTCAGGCGTTATCCGGATATTCAGATCCGGCTGGCCACGCGTGGCCAGCTGGTCAACCTAGTGGGTGAAGGCGTCGATTGCGCAGTACGTGTCGGCTATTTGGCGGATTCGGCGTTGGTAGCAAGGGGCATTGGCATGCTCGAGCAGATCAACTGTGCGGCGCCCTCCTATCTGGAGCGTCAAGGCACACCGCACACGCTGGCCGACTTGCAGCATCACCTTACAGTGAACTATTTTTCCGATCGTACTGGCAGCAACCTGCCGTGGGAATATGTCGAACACGGCCAGACAAAAACGGTAAGGACGCGCGCCGCCATTTCAGTCAGCAGCAGCGAAGCTTACGTTGCGTGTTGCCTCGCTGGCCTTGGTCTCGCCCAGTTACCTCGCCGTACGATAGAAGACCATCTCGCAAATGGCCAACTCGCTGAAGTGATGCCGGATTATCGAGCCGCACCTTTACCGGTGTCGGTTGTTTATCCGCACCAGCGTCAGCTGGCTCCGCGTGTGCGCGCGTTCGTCGACTGGGTTGCCGAGGTCATGGCGTCATCCTGAACCTATGGATGTTCGCCAGTTTGTTTGCGCGCGCCTCCGGAATCAATTCTGGTAATTGGGCGCGATTGATCAACAAGGTAGTTTCAGACCGCCACAATCCCAATCACGACTGCGCGGATTTAATGGCAATAATTGGGAACCGGGAAGCTCTTTTTATTTCTGAAAAGTCTGATCGTCGAGCCCAATCCGCAAATGAAGTTAACAGGTAATTCTCGTTGCGTAATCTGCAAATGATTGAATGTTTTTTATGCAACGAGAGCGGCTCGTGAATTGGCCTCCGTAGAAACCACGGATTTGTGAAGCCACCTGTATCCGTCAGCCTAGTGAGTACGTTCGAGATTACCGCCGGCGCTGATGCCTGCTTACTTCTCACGGTAAAAAATCATTCCGCCATGATGGAGTTCGTCGTTGCTGACAAAGGCGCCGTCTGCCGTGAATCCTGTGTCGTCCCAGTAGTCAACATGGTTGCCTTTTACTTCATATCGGCCTTGATACATACTCTTTTTGGCGCCCCGCGCCTCGTCATAGCGTCCGTTTGATAGCAGTTCCTGGCGTATTTTGCCGTCTTTGGTGACCCACATGCCGACGTAAGAATGTTTCTTCATAGTAGTTTCGTAATCTGTTTTGTTTGTGGTCTATCTGTTAGTGACCGACGCCGCCGTACGCACGTATGTGCTGCAGGCTGCGCCGATCAGGGGGGCTGATTAGTCAGGCAGATGCGCTGCGAACCACGCTTCAGTTCCTGCCGGCCAGCCTGGCGCTACCGAAGATCAGCTGCTGCGCCATCGGGCGTCCGACAAAGCACTCGGGGAAGATTGGTGCCGGCGCACTAGCTTCATTCAGGCGAGCCAATTGATCCTCATTCAGAGCCACTTCCAATGCGCCCAGATTGTCTTCCGCCTGTCTTAACGTACGCGCTCCGATGATGGGAGAGACGACGCCCGGATTGGTTAGCGTCCAGGCGATTGCGACTTGCGAACGAGATACGCCCAGTTCCTCTGCGATTACACCGACCACATCGGCAATATCCAGGGAGCGCTGGTTGAGATGTCCCGACGATGCGATTACACCTTTGCGGCTGGTGGCAATATCCGCCCCGTTTTCATCGGAGAGATCGGCACGGCTATACTTGCCGGTCAGAATGCCGCCGCCAAGCGGTGACCAAGGTAGCACGCCAAGTCCAAGGGCTTTTGCCATGGGCAGAAGCTCATGTTCCACGGTTCTTTCCACCAGGCTGTACTCGATCTGCAGCGCAACCAGTGGCGACCAGCCCCGAAGATCGGCCAAAGTTTGCAGTTCCGCCACGCGCCAGGCCGGTGTATTGCAGATACCCAAATAGAGGATCTTTCCCATACGTACCAGATCGTCCAGCGCACGCATTACTTCATCGGGCCTGGTCGTGAAGTCCCAAGCATGAACGTACATCAGATCAATACGATCCGTGTCCAGTTGGCGCAGACTGGTTTCGACCGATCGCACGAGATTGAAACGGTGGTTGCCGCCAGAGTTGATATTGGCCATATCACGGGCCATCGTGAACTTAGTGCCAAGTACGATCTGGTCGCGCTTGCCTTTCATAAAGCTGCCTAGAATTCGCTCGGAGGCCCCGTTCGTATAGTTGACGGAAGTATCGATGAAGTTGCCGCCGCGATCCACGTAGGTATCAAAGATGCGCCTTGCCTCTGCGTCATCGGCGCCCCAGCCCCAATCGGAGCCGAAGGTCATCGTGCCAAGCGACAGCGGCGAAACACGAAGGCCGGAGCGCCCGAGAAGGCGGTAATGGTTAAGCGAGGTCGGTGTGGTCATGATCGTTCTCTCTGTATGGATGTGATTGATTTGAGGAGCTTTCTGCGTGGCACTGCTGTTCAGCCAGGCCCTTGGCAAGGACCACGGGGCCGGGTTGAAAAGCATTCTTCGCTTGGGTCTATTCTCTTGATTTCAGGGGGAACACCGGTAGACGGAATTTCCGGTAAACTTGCACGATCGTCCGAAGCCGATCAAAAAACAGACCTTCGGATACTAGAAATTTGTGGAATAAAGCCCTATGTCTCAAATTGATCTGTTCAGGAATGTAATCGCCCGGCATGCGCTAGCGGACGGCACTTTTGAATGCGCCCTGCCCGGAGTGAAGCTAATCCGCTATTCGGCGCCGACGATGCCGATGCCGGTTATTTACGAGCCGACGGTATGTTTCGTTGCACAGGGATGCAAGCGTGCCTCGCTGGGCACCAGTGTCTTTCACTATGATCCGGCCAGCTATCTGGTGGCATCGGTCGGGCTTCCTGTTGTGGGCACCGTTGTCGAGGCGACTTCGGAGCATCCCTACCTGTGCCTGCAACTTGACCTCAACTCCCCGGAGCTCGCGGAGCTGGCGTTGAAGCACCCTCGTCAGGGAGGGGGCGCCGTCCCGGCGGGGCTTACCCTCAATGAAATGACTTCAGGCCTTCTCGATGCCGTCATACGCCTCGTCACGCTACTGGACACGCCTGATGATCTTGAGGCGCTGGGGCCGCTGGCGGTGCGCGAGGTCTTCTATCGGCTGCTTTCCGGGCCGAGCGGCGACGTCATTTACGCGATCACGCAATCCGATAGCCGGCATGGGCAGATCGCGCGGACGATCCTCTGGATCAGGGCGCATTTCAAGGAGGTTTTTCGTATTGACGACATCGCCAAGATTGCCGGGATGAGTCGTTCGACGTTTCATGACCACTTCAAGGCCATTACGGCAATGAGTCCACTGGAATTCAGAAATCAGTTGAGAATGCAGGAGGCGCGCCGCCTGATGGTTAGTGACGGCCTCGATGCGGCGAGCGCGGGCTATCAGGTGGGCTACGATAGTCCCTCCCAGTTTAGCCGCGACTATTCACGCATCTTTGGTGCGGCACCCGCAAAGGACGCCAGCCGGTTTCGACTAGCAACCAAATGAGTTTCTCGTCAGCCTTTGAACTCACCAGCCGCGACTGTTAGGTAGGGGCAATTTCGCAAGCAAAGGCACAGCCATACGTGATAGACAGCTTGCGACCCTACCTTATCGTTCGAATCTGGCTCAGGAGGATTGCTCTCAACGGCAAGCGATTACTTTAGATTTTGCCGCATGCTGCTTGATAAAGGAATGTCTGGTGAGAAATGATCCTAAAAACATCGTCGGTTGAAGCGATGACTTGCGATCAGCTCACAACTGCTCAGAAGCTGGGAGCAGATTTATTTTTTGCAGGTCACAGCAGTTGGGGCTTCGGAATGGCTGTAAACACTCACCATGACAAACCGTGGAACGTGCCCGGGGCGTTTTGGTTGGGACGCTGGTTTCGGTACTTCTGCTTACTCAGATCCGAAAAACGATTTTATCGGAATCCTATTAACTCAAAAACTAGTAGATTCGCCCGAATCTACGGCGGTCTCAACCGATTTCTGGAGTCACGCGTACGAGTCAATTCGGCATGCAAACCAACAGTAAGACGTTGTAGTTTTGACAGCATCAGCATGCATCCAACTGGTGTTATTCATTGCCTTCATGCTGCCGATGGATATGAATGTTGATGTTCCGCTGCAGTTAGCATCTTTGTTCTACGAATCGGCGCGCAGTTGGCAACTTTATTGGCCAGTTAGCATCTTTGTTCTGAAGGACCAGTTACGACGCACACAACGAAACGAATGACGACAGAAACTAAGCATAAAGCCAGTGTTGCCTTGAGTCTGGTGGCATCGAATTGCCAGCCGATGGCATCACACCGCTGATAAGCGGCGTGTTTTTTCATGCCGGGGAAAGCTGCGCGACACGGTTTCAGGGCAGGAAGTCGTCGACTCGATTGGCGGGATGATCAGTAATGTTGGCGAGCACATGACGCAGAGAAGCCTCGGGGGCGACCCGTTTTGGTGGGCTAAGCGAATTTCTGGAAAACTGAATTATTCACGGCCGACTAATAATTTTCAATTAAAGCCGTCGCCCTAGTTAGCATCTTTGTTCTGAAGGACCACCAGCTTTTTCACCATGGGCAATAGTTTCGGATACAGCGCGTCAATATTGGTTTTTCAGCTTATTTAGGCCATGTGTACCCGAAACTATTTGGCCATGTGTATCCGAAACTAATTGATGTTCCCACGCTCGCATTCGTCGACGGCTACCCTACTCGACAGTCACGGACTTAGCCAAATTCCGAGGCTTATCCACATCCGTCCCTCGCGCCAGCGCCGTGTGATACGCCAGCAGCTGCAGCGGCACCACATGCAGGATGGGCGACAGCAAGCCATAGTTTTCCGGCAAGCGGATCACATGTACGCCATCGCTAGACTTGATGTGCGAATCGGCGTCGGCAAAAACATAAAGCTGGCCGCCGCGCGCGCGCACTTCCTGCATGTTCGATTTCAGCTTCTCGATCAGCGTATCGTTGGGCGCTACGGTCACCACCGGCATTTCTTCAGTCACCAGCGCCAGCGGGCCGTGCTTGAGTTCGCCGGCAGCGTAGGCTTCGGCGTGGATGTAGGTGATTTCCTTGAGCTTCAATGCGCCTTCCAGCGCGATCGGGTAGTGGATGCCGCGGCCCAGGAACAGGGCGTTTTCCTTGCGTGCGAAGGCTTCGGCCCAGGCTACGATGTGCGGCTCCAGCGCCAGCACGCTTTGCAGCGCGGCAGGCAGGTGGCGCATGGCTTTCAGGTGAGCGGTTTCTTCTTCTTCGCTGAGGCGGCCTTTGCTTTGCGCCAGCGCCAGGGTCAGCAGGAACAGCGCCGCCAGCTGGGTGGTGAAGGCCTTGGTCGAAGCGACGCCGACTTCGACGCCGGCGCGGGTGATATAAGCCAGCGCGCATTCGCGCACCATGGCGCTGGTGGCGACGTTGCAGATGGTCAGCGTGTGCAGCATGCCGAGTGAACGCGCGTGTTTGAGTGCGGCCAGAGTGTCGGCGGTTTCACCGCTTTGGGTGATGGTGACCACCAGCGAATTTGGATTCGGTACGCTGTCGCGGTAGCGGTATTCGCTGGCGATTTCGACGTTGACCGGGATCTTGGCGACCGATTCGATCCAGTATTTTGCAGTCAGGCCGGCATAGTAGCTGGTGCCGCACGCCAGGATCAGGACTGAATCGATCTGCTTGAACACATTGAAGGCGCCGTCGCCGAACAGTTCCGGCATGATGCCGGTGACGCCTTCGAGGGTGTCGGCAATTGCCCGCGGCTGTTCGAAAATTTCTTTCTGCATGTAGTGCTGGTAAGGTCCCAGCTCAACCGCGCTGCTGTAGGCAAGCACGGTCTTGACTTCGCGTTCGACCGCTTTGCCGGCGGCGTCGACGATCCAGACGCGCTGCAGTTGCAGGTCGACCACGTCGCCCTCTTCCAGGTAAATGATCTGGTCGGTGGTGCCGGCCAGCGCCATGGCGTCGGAGGCGACGAAGTTCTGGCCTTTGCCGACGCCGACGATCAGTGGCGAACCCTGGCGCGCGGCGACCACGCGATGCGGCTCGTCGACGCAGAACACGGCGATGGCGTAGGCGCCGGTCAGGCGCTTCACGGCCTGCTGCACGGTGGCGAACAGGTCGCCGCTATACATGTGGTCGACCAGGTGGGCGATGACCTCGGTGTCGGTCTGGCTTTCGAAGTGATAACCGGCGGCTTGCAGTTCGGCGCGCAGTTCGTCATGGTTTTCGATGATGCCATTGTGGACCAGGGCGATGCGGTCGCGCGAGAAATGCGGATGGGCGTTGTGGGTTGCCGGTGCGCCGTGGGTGGCCCAGCGCGTGTGGGCGATTCCGGTGAAACCTGAGAGGCTGGCTTTCTCGACCTGGATTTCCAGGTCGGCCACGCGCGAAGTGCTGCGCGAGCGCTGCAATTTGCCGTCTATATGCAGGGCGACGCCGCAAGAGTCGTAACCGCGGTATTCGAGCCGCTTCAATCCTTCCAGCAGGATGGGCGTGACATTAATCTGGGCAACTGCTGCGACGATACCGCACATGGCTTTCCTCATTGATCAAGTGAATGAGGCGTATCTTAGGCCAGCGCTTATGAAATAAGATTACTAAATTTGCATATATTTGATTGAATATTTCATGATATAAATCGTATGAAATATTATTCCATTTATATTTGATTTTATCTCATAAATTACACATTCCATCATGGATATCGTTCTGGACGAACTGGATAAGCGGATTTTGAATGCCTTGCAGGCCGATGCCGCCCAAACCAACCATCAGCTGGCGCAGCTGGTGCATGCCTCGCCGCCGACCTGTTTGCGGCGCGTCAAGCGCCTGACCGACGCCGGCATCATCCTGCGCCAGGTGGCGATTGTGGCGCCGGACAAGGTCGGCGCCGGCCTGACCGCGATTGTCGAAGTCACGCTCGACAACCAGGCGGCGGAGCGTTTGCAGGAGTTTGAGGTTGTGGTGGCGGATGAGCCTGCGTTATTGCAATGCTACCGGGTGTCGCCCGGGCCGGACTTCGTGCTGGTGCTGCAAGTGGCGGACATGGCGGCTTACCATGCGCTGGCGCACCAGCTGTTTGCCGCGCAAAAGAATGTGCGCAATGTGCGCACTTATTTTTCGATCCATCGCAGCAAGTTCGAGACCCGGCTAGCAGTATAAAAATTGTAGGGTGGGCAGATTTTCTGCCCACCCTGCAGGCGATTCTGGCATAAGCGACGGTCTGCGTGGGCACAAGCGCCCACCCTGCCAGTTCATTTACTTCTTGATCTTGACCGGCCGCTGCCAGCCGTCGATGGTGACCTGGCGCGCGCGCGAGACGGTCAGCTTGCCTTCCGGCGCATCCTTGGTCAGCGTGGTGCCGGCTCCCAGAGTCGCCCCTTTGCCGACCCGCACCGGCGCCACCAGCTGGCTATCGCTGCCGATGAAGGCGTCGTCTTCGATAATGGTGCGGAATTTGTTGGCGCCGTCGTAGTTGCAGGTAATGGTGCCGGCGCCGATGTTGACGCGCGATCCCACCGTGGCGTCGCCGACGTAGGCCAGGTGGTTGGCTTTGCTGTGTGCGGCAATCTGGCTGTTCTTGACCTCGACGAAATTGCCGATATGGACGTCTTCGCCAAGCTCGGTGCCGGGACGCAGGCGCGCATACGGTCCGATCTGGGAAGCGGCGCCGACCACGGCATCTTCGATATGACAGAACGGTTTGATGTTGGCGCCGCGGCCGATGCGGGCATTCTTGATGACGCAGTTGGCGCCGATGATGACGCCGTCTTCGATGCTGACTTCGCCCTCGAAGATGCAGCCGATATCGATGCTGACATCGCGGCCGCAGCTCAGCGCGCCGCGCACGTCCAGGCGCGCCGGGTCGAGCAGGGTCACGCCCTGTTCCAGCAAACGTTCGGCGATGCTGCGCTGGTAGATGCGTTCCAGCTCGGCCAGCTGCACCTTGCTATTGACGCCCAGGGTTTCCCATACGGCGCCGGGTTGCGCCGACACTACCGGCGTGCCGTCGGCGACGGCGCTGGCGACGATATCGGTCAGATAATATTCGCCCTGGGCATTGTTGTTGGACAAGCCGGCCAGCCATTTCTTGAGCTGCGCGGTGGGCGCTACCATGATGCCGGTATTGCATTCGCGGATCGTGCGCTGTTCCGGCGTCGCGTCTTTTTGCTCGACGATGCTGACGATCCTGCCTTCACCATTGTGCTCGCGGACGATGCGGCCGTAACCGGTCGGGTCCGGCAGGTCCACCGTCAGGACCGCCAGCTTGTCTGTGCCGGCGCTATCGATCAGCCGTTGCAGCGTGCTGCTGGCGATCAGCGGCACGTCGCCGTACAGCACCAGGGTCGGCACCGTGTCGTCCAGCTGCGGCGCGGCCTGGGCCACCGCATGGCCGGTGCCGAGTTGCGGTTCCTGCCTGGCAAACGTCAGGTCGGCGGCATGGAACTGTTTCAATACGGCGTCGCCGCCATGGCCATAAATGATGCAAATGCTGCTTGGCGACAAGCTGCGCGCCGTATCGACAACATGTCCCAGCAAAGATTTTCCAGCCAGCGGATGTAGCACTTTCGGCAGCGCCGATTGCATGCGTTTGCCCATGCCAGCGGCGAGGATGACGACGTTCATAGAGACACTTTGCTAATAAGAAATAGGGAAGGCTTAGGCAAACCGCCAGGCCGGCGCATGAAGCGGATTTGGGCAAAACCTTAGGGAGGAAATTCTAGCATGGCCCCGTATGCCGATGAATTATTGTTATTTATTTGATATCATACCCATTGATTTTTTGATAAAAATAATTCAATTGCCGACAATAGGAGACTGGTATGGCTATCGCTTTTCCCATTTGTTTTTCTCGCAGACGATTATTTCGAGCGGCGGTATCGGCCAGCGTCGTCGTCGTGTTGGCGGCGGCAGTGCAATGCCGTCCTGCCAGTGCGCAGTATGATCCGGCCAAGGCGCTGGTCGAAATCGATGCTATTGCCAGTCAGTATCCCGACCCGGAAGTCACGATAGATTCGCCGGCGTTTGCCGCCGGAAAAACTGGTTTCACATCGCAGCAGGAGATGCTGGTTTATATCCGGGGGCTGGCTGCGCAATCGCCGTCGATGCGCGTACGGCAACTGGGGCCGTCGCAACAGGGGCGGGCGATTCCGCTGCTGGTGTTTGCCGAGCCGGCCGTATCCAGCGGCGCCGAGCTGTCGAAAAACGGCAAGCCGACGGTGCTGCTGATCGGCGCCCAGCACGGCAATGAGCCGGCGGGCGGCGAAGCGGCGCTGGCGTTCGCCGGCATGTTGGCCAACGGCAAGCTTGACGACATCCTCGAACGCGTAAATATCCTGATCGTGCCGCGCGCCAATCCAGACGGCAGCGCTGCATTCCTGCGCGGCCTGGCGGATGGACAAGACGTCAATCGCGATCACTTGACGCTGGCGACGCCGGAAGGGCAGGCGCTGGCTCACGTGTTCAATGACTATCAGCCGGAAGTGGTGCTGGACAGTCATGAATTCAGCGTTGGCGGCCGCTGGGTGGAAAAATTCGGCGCGCTGCAAAAATACGATGGCCTGGTCCAGCTAGCGACCGTGGCGAATCTGCCGCAGGCGCAGGCGGCCGCCGCCGAAACTCTGTTCCGTCAGCCGCTGCTGCAGGCGTTCGACCGCCGTGCGCTGAGCCATTCCTGGTATTACACAACCAGCTGGAACAAGGACGACAGGACGGTGGCGATGGGCGGCGTCGGTCCGGATACGGGCCGCAACATCGCCGGCCTGCGCAATGCGATCTCGTTTTTGCTGGAAACACGTGGCGTCGGTATCGGCAAGGCGCATTTCAAACGACGCGTGTACACCCATTTGACGGCGATCGAATCGGTGGTCAATGCCACTGCCGGCAATGCGTCGCAGGTACTGGCCCTGAACCGGCAGTTTCGGCGAGAGGTAGCTGCCAAGGCGGGACGGGGCGTACTGAACGTAATTGGCGCGGCGACGCCGGGCCGTCACACGCTGGCCATGCTGGATGCCCGCAGCGGGCAGGCAAGGGCGATTGAGGTCGACTGGATGTCGGCGCTCGAGATCCAGCCAAAGCTGCAACGCCCGCGCCCTTTTGCCTATCTCCTGCCTGCCTCGGAAACGCGCGCAGCCGAGCGGCTGCAGGCACTCGGCGTAAATGTTTATCAAGTCACGGCAAAGCTGCAACTGGGGCTGGAGCAAGGCGCGCAAAGTTATCGCCTGACTTCCCGGACACAAGGGCGCAAGCAAGACGTGACCGGTTCGGCGGGCGCCGCCAGCGATGTCGTGCGCGTTACTACCGAACTGGAGGCGCTGCCATTGGCGATCGCTGCGGGCTGGTATTACGTGCCGCTGGACCAGCCTCTGGCCAACCTTGCCGCTGCCGCGCTGGAGCCGGAATCGCAGAGCAGCTATGTATCGAACGGTCTGCTGCCGGCGCCCACGGCGGACGGCGACGGGCCGGCCTACCTGCCTTTGTACCGTTTGGCGAAACGGCCGCAGCTTGCGGTTGAAGCGCTGGTTGCCGCACGGGGTTTGTAAATGACGGCGCAGTGGTTTCGGCATTGAGCTGCGTCGATAAAATATGGAGACAAGACAATGAATAAGATGTTGTTGACAGGAGTGCTGGCGAGCGTTGCTGGCGGCGCGATGGCGCCCGTTTTTGCCGAACCGGCGGAGCGCGTCGAGATATACGGCCGCGTGGATCTGAGCATGGACGAGGTCCGTGGAAATGGCGGCAGGATGTTGAAGCAAACGGATAACGCCTCGCGTTTCGGCGTGCGCGGCAGCGAAGATCTGGGCGCCGGCTGGCGTGTCTTGTTTGGCATTGAAGCCGGCTTCAATGCCGATACCGGCCTAGCAACCGATCCGATGTTGCGCAACGCCTACGCCGGCGTGCGCGGCGGCTTCGGCACAGTGGCTGTGGGGCGCCTTGATTCGTCGCAGGCAACCGGTTCGCCCCTGTATTCGCAAGTCACCAGGAATATCACCTTTGTGGGGCATGACGCCGGGGCGACGGCGATTGGTACGCGCTGGCTGAATGCGCGCAACCGCACCAGCAATGCGGTCGGCTACATGAGCCCGGTATTCCACGGTTTCAGTGTGCGAGCGCGCTATCACCAGCCCGATCCTGGCGATGCTGCAGCCAAGGTGAGGCAGGAAGGCGACGTGAAGGCTACCGATATCGGCCTCAATTACGAATCCGGCGCGCTGTCTGCGGGCATCGGTTATGGCCAGAATAAACGCCGCGGAACGCCGGTCGACAATGACTTTCGTCGCAAATGGCAACTGCTCGGTTCTTACAGTTTTGGCGCAACCAAGATTTCAGCCCTGTATGGCAGGGATCATTACAACGGTACGGTGGGCGCGCGGTCCAGGGTTAACTACTGGCTGCTTGGTTTTTCGCTGCCGTTTGGCGCCGGCCTGCATCAAATCGCGGCGAACTATATGAAACGTGATGCCCAAGGCGATATACAGGGCAAAGGCTCAAATTTCCAGGCCGGATATATTTTTCATATGAGCAAACGTACCAAGCTGTACGCGTCATATGATCGTGAAAACCTGAACGCGAACAAGGGCGGCAACTTGCTCAATACAATAAGCAGCGGTATTCAACACCGGTTTTAATGCTGCAATGAATGCCGTTCTCGCCAGGAAGTTACGTGGCGAGAACGGCAGGTTCAATGCGTGTCGGGGTGCTATCAGTAGCGTTGCCAGAAACCGCCCGAGAAGGCCCAGCCGTTGCCGTTGCGGACCCAATGTCCCGGGGCCCAGAAATAACCGTCGCGGCGCGCTTCCCAATGACCGTTGACCCAGTCGTGGCGGCCGTTGTTCCAGCGCCAGTAACCCCCGATCCAGACATGGTTGGGGCTGGGCGCCGGCGTCATGACTTCGATCTGCGGCGGCGGCGGGGCGACGTTGATCACCACCGGCGGCGCGCTGTAGGTATTGTTGATCGGCACCCAGCGGCCGCCATGGAATACCCACTGGCCGCCTTCGTTGGCCCAGTAGGCATGCTGGTAAACCATATTCTGGCGCGATTGTTCCCAATGGCCGTTACTCCAGACGTAGCGGTTGTTTTCCCACTTCCAGTGGCCGGCGATCCAGTAGGAGTCGGGATAGGGCGCCGGCGGCGCCACTTCCACCAGCGGCGCCGGCGGTGCTTGCACGACCCGGACTTCACGGTATTCGACGCGGGTGCGCGGCGGTTCGACCACGCAGCCCGCCAGCGACAGGGAAGCCGCTGCTACGGCCGACAAGGCAAGGTAACGCTGAAAACGACGACGGTTCATTCATATCTCCAGAAAAAAGGTCCTGGGTATTAAACGATTTGCCGTACGGAATGAATACAGGGCTTACAAATACTTGCAATTCACCTGTGTCGCCGTGTTTCCCGATGCTTTGGCCGAACGCTCAGGCTTCATCCTTGACATCGGTGCTGGGGCCGTTTTTCTTGACGGCGTCGATGCCGGCGTCGCGTGCGCTGGTGGTGCTGTACATCTGGCTGCTGCCGATGACCTGGTGATTGGCAGCCTTCAGGTTGAAATAGAACTTGCCGTTGGAAGCCTGGTTGCGGCTATAGCGATCGTCTTGTGCGCTGTTGCTCTGGACCGAGGCGATGCCGTTTTCGGCGGAAGCCTTGGCGACATACATTTCGCTGTTCAGCACCACTTCGCCGTTGCCAGAGTAGAGCAGGAAATAGAACTGTCCATCCACCGACTTCTTGAGTACATAGGACCCTGCCATTGCGCGTCTCCTGATAGGTTGCCGGCCAGGCGGCGCAGTGTCGCTGTATCTGTTCAGCTGGTTGCACTGGTTGCCGCTGGTCCGCTTCGATTATATAGCCGGGCGGGGAAATCGATGGATTAGTCTGCCGGCCGCAGCGGAATGATGCTGGCAACGCTTGCCGGCGTCGAGCATGGATCATCGTCAAACGCAATATCGCCGTTGGGATCGGCAATGCCGCTGGCCTTCAGGTCGGCGAAACCAAACAGGTTGCGGTCCATCAGGTGCGACGGCGCTACCGTCGACAGCGACGAGAAAATGTTTTCCACCCGGCCCGGGAATTTCTTTTCCCATTCGCGCAGCATGCCCTTGATCTGCTTGCGCTGCAGGTTTTCCTGGCTGCCGCACAGGTCGCAAGGGATGATGGGGAACTGCTTGACCTCGGCATAGCGGCTGAGGTCGGCTTCCTTGACGTAGGCCAGCGGCCGGATCACGATCTGCTTGCCGTCGTCCGATTGCAGCTTGGCCGGCATGCTCTTGAGCTTGCCACCGAAAAACATGTTGAGGAAGAAGGTTTCCATGATGTCGTCGCGATGGTGGCCGAGGGCGACCTTGGTCGCGCCCAGCTCGGTGGCGACCCGGTACAGGATGCCGCGCCGCAGGCGCGAGCATAGCGAGCAGGTGGTCTTGCCTTCCGGGATCAGGCGCTTGACGATGCTGTAGGTATCCTGGTTTTCGATGTGGTAGGCGACGCCCAATTTCTCCAGGTAGGCCGGCAGGATGTGGTCCGGGAAATTCGGCTGCTTCTGGTCCAGGTTGACCGCGACGATCTCGAAATTGATCGGCGCCCGTTCGCGCAGGGTCATCAGGATATCCAGCAGGGCGTAGCTGTCCTTGCCGCCCGACAGGCAGACCATCACCTTGTCGCCGTCTTCGATCATGTTGAAATCGCCGATCGCCTGGCCGACCTGGCGGCACAGGCGCTTGTGCAGCTTGTTGTTTTCGTGGGCGATCTTTTCCACGCTTTTCTGGCTTGGGGAGTTGGCGGCGTCGCCGCCGGCTGCTTGCACTAGTAATTGGTCTTGCATCGGGGTTTCCTGCTTCAATTGTTCATTCATGGCGATTCGGCCTCAGGCTTTCGGTTTGATCCGAAACACTTCGACGCCGACCGAGCGGCAATCGGGATAGGCGTCGGGTTTTTCGGTGGACACCCTTACCGCGCGTACCCGCGGATGCAGCAGCAGGGCATTGGCGAGGTCGTCGCACAGGGTTTCCTGCAAATGGATATGCCCTTGCGCCATGCGCTTTGCGACGGTATTGCGCATGAAATTGTAATCCAGCACGTCATCCACATGATCTTTGGTAGGCGTTGACAAAGCCAGCGGCACAAACAGGTCGACATTGATCAGCGCACGTTGCGTGCCTTGTTTTTCAGATTCGTAGACGCCGATATTGATCTGCACTTCGTAGTCGCGCAGGAAAAGGCGGCGGCAATCGCTAAGGTCGGGATGGATGAGTGCGGAGAGCATGGTGTTTTCAGTGAGGATGGGACGGCTGGGCGGGAACGGCAGCCGGGTCCCGTGGGTGAGGATACAAGTGTTGGCCGCCATCGACCAGCAGCGTGCTGCCGGTAATGGCGGAGGAGGAGGCGACAAAACAGACGGTCGCCGCGATATCTTCCAAAGTCGCCGGCTGCTTCGACTGGGCGCCGCCGGTTGCATTCAATGACGACGCAAGCGAGGGCGCAATCGCGACCACCCGCAACTGCGGCGCATAAGCCTGCGCCAGCAAGGCGGTGGCGCTGTGCAATGCAGCCTTTGACAGCGTATAGGACAGGAAATCGGGATGCGGGTTGAACAGTTTCTGGTCCAGCAGGTTGACGACCACCGCATGCGCGCCTTCCGTCTTGAGCGTCGCCGCATGCAGCGCCTGCGCCAGCAGCAGGGGAGCCGCCAGGTTGTTTTGCATGTGACGTCCCAGGCTGGCCGCGGACAGGGTGGCAGCGTTGTCGTATTCGACGTGGCTGGCGTTGTTGACGATGCAGCCGACGGCGCCGAGCTCTTGCGCCACGCGCGGCAGCAGCGCCTGGATCTCGGCTTCCTGGGTCAAATCGCACGGGATCGCGACAGCCCGGACTCCCAGCGCCTGGCATTCCTGCAACAGCGCCGCCGGCGCCGGGCCTTGCTGGTAATGCAGCGCCAGGTCCCAGCCCTGCCGCGCCAGCGCCAGCGCAACGGCGCGGCCGACCGTACTGGCGGCATCGGTGACAAGGGCAACGGTGGGGACTGGCGTGGTCATCATGGTTTATTCATCATAAGCGCTGTGCAGGATTCCCGGGGGTGACGCGGCAGGCGGCATTTACACTGTTTCATCGGCGACGCGCATTGACGACTCTTGCTTGTGCGCCGGCGTTATCTTCTACAATAGCGCCATGCAACTGCAATTACCCGAAGCTTCGGTCGAAGCACAGCGCGCATCGCGCCTGTTACACAATCTGATCGCCACTGAAATCCGCCGGCAGCATGGCTGGATTTCATTCGCGCGTTATATGGAACTGCTGTTGTACGCGCCGGACCTCGGTTATTACAGCGGCGGCGCGGCAAAATTGGGCAAAGACGGTGATTTTACAACCGCGCCCGAGATTACGCCGCTTTTTGGCGCGACTTTGGCCCATTTGACAACAGAATTGCTGGTTTCTTCGCCTGCGCTGCAGCCGCGGATACTGGAATTCGGCGCCGGCAGCGGCCAGCTGGCCCATGACATCCTGACTGAATTGGCCACCAGCGTGGCTGCCGGCGACAACGGCGCCGGCTTGCCGCAAGCGTATTACATCGTTGAACTGTCAGCCGAACTGCGGGCGCGCCAGCAGCTGAAACTGCAGGCATTTCCGCAGGTGCAGTGGCTGGATCGCTTGCCCGAGGCGTTTTCCGGGGTAGTGATCGGCAACGAGGTGCTCGATGCGATGCCGGTCGAACTGGTGTTGCGTGGCGAGCAAGGCTGGCTGCAGCGCGGGGTCGGCCTGGCCGAAACCGGCGTCGAGGGCGAAGATGGACAATTTGTCTACATTGATCGCCCGGCCGAGCCGACGCTTATCGCACAGATACCTGATGCCGAGTCGCTGACGGTCGGCCACCTGACTGAAGTGCATCCGGTGGCGATCGGTTTCATGCATTCGCTGGGCGGCATGTTGAAAGCCGGGCAGGGCGCAGTCGCGCTGTTCTTCGATTATGGTTTCCCGGCTGCGGAATATTATTTGCAGCAGCGCGACCAGGGTACCTTGATGTGCCATTACCGGCATCATGCCCATCCCGATCCGTTTTACCTGCCGGGTTTGCAGGATGTCACCGCCCACGTCGATTTCACTGCAATGGCCGCCGCCGCCCTCGATAGCGGGCTGGACCTGCTGGGCTACAGCAGCCAGGCGGCTTTCCTGCTGGAAGCCGGGATCGGCAAGCTGTTGCTGCGCACGCCGCCGGAGAACGCCCTGGCTTACCTGCCGCAAGCCAATGCCTTGCAAAAGCTAGTGTCGCCGGCTGAGATGGGGGAGTTGTTCAAGGTGCTGGCGGTTGGCGTCCATGCCGAGCTGCCGGCGCGCTTCGCCAACCACGACCGCAGTCATCGTCTATGACCATCATCCTGTCCGAAAGCGCCGCATGATCCGCTGGATGCTGGTGATTTTTGTCGCCGTCATCGTGTTTTCCAGCGCCTTGCCCTGGCTGGAGAAGCTCGGGCTCGGCCGCTTGCCGGGCGACCTGCGGTTTACCCTGTTCGGCAGGAAATTCTCCCTGCCGTTTGCCTCCACCATCCTGTTGTCGACGGTGCTGTTCCTGCTGGTGCGGTTGCTCTAGGTGTCCATCAAGTCGTTGAACAGCTGCGGCGGCCGCGCGATCACCGAGCGCTCCTGGTAAGTCACGACCGGCCGTTGCAGCAGTTTCGGATGGGCGGCGAGCGCTTGCAGCAATGTGGCGTCGTCGGCCTGGGCCAGGTTGAGCTCGGCGTATTCCGCTTCGTTGTCGCGCACCATGGCGCTGACCGGGCCGCCCAGCTGCTTGTGCAGGGTTTTCAACTGCGCCAGGGTCAGCGGCGTTTTTTGATAATCGACGACTTCCAGCTTGAGCTGGTGCTCGCTGCTGTATTGCTCGGCGAGCGCCAGCGCCTCGCGCGATTTCGAACAGCGCGGGTTGTGATAGATGGTGATCATGTCGGCTCCTGTGTAGTTTCATCCAGCGGCAATACTTCGTCATCCCAGCCGCTGGCGGGCATGTCTTCGCGCAAGATGCGGTCGTGCGCAAACATCTCCTCCAGTTCCTCGCGCGCTTTCTTGGCGATCGAGACGATTTCCTGCTGGTTTTTCTGGTGCGGATACATATCGTGCAGGGTTTGCAGGTTGTGGGCGCGGAATTTCATCGCTGCCTGGCGCGCCCGGTAGGCGCCGAAACCCATCGTGCGCAGCGCCTGGCGTCCGAGCTGCAGGGCAGATTCGAACGTTTCGCGTTCGATCACGGTCACGCCCAGGTCCATCAAGTCGAAATAGTGGGTAACGTTGCGCGCCCGGGCGATGATCGGCAGGTCGGGAAACACGTGGCGCACTGCCGCCACCAGTTTCAGGCTGCCTTCGATGTCGTCCAGCGCCACCACCAGCAAGCGCGCCTTGGCGATGCCGGCGGCGTGCATCAGGTCCATGCGGGTGGCGTCGCCGTAGAACACCTTGAAGCCGAATTTGCGCAGCAGCTCGATCTGGTCGGGATCGTGGTCGAGCACGGTCAGGCCGATCTTGTTGGCGTGCAGCAGGCGGCCGATGATCTGGCCGAAGCGGCCGAAGCCGGCGATGATGACCGGGTTTTCATTGTCGTCGATTTCATCGTCGGGACGTTTCTGCGTGTTCAGGAAATATGGCGCGATGACTTTGTCGTACACCACCAGCAGCAGCGGCGTGGTCACCATCGACAGCGCCACCACCACTACCAGGATAGACGAGGTTTCCTGGGAAAACACGCGGGCGGTGGCGGCGGCGCCGAACACCACGAAGGCGAATTCGCCGCCCTGCGACAGCAAGGCCGCAAACAGGAATTGCTGGGCGCGGGCGATCTGGAATACTTTGCTGAGCAGGTACAGTACGGTCAGCTTGATCGCCAGGAAACCGGCCACCAGGCCGAGAATCAGCCACGGCTGGCTGAGCAGCAGGCCAAAGTCGACCGACATGCCGACGGCGATGAAGAACAGTCCGAGCAGCAAGCCCTTGAACGGCTCCAGGTCGGTTTCCAGCGCATGCCGGTATTCCGAATCGGCCAGCAGCACGCCGGCCAGGAAGCTGCCCAATGCCATCGACATGCCTACCGATTCCATCAGCAGGCCGATGGCGATCACCAGCAGCAGCGCAAAGGCAGTGAAGATTTCACGCAGTCCGGTGCGGGCGATCATGCGCATCAACGGCCGCACCAGGTAACGGCCGCCGACGATCAGGGTGGCGATCACCGCCACCACCTTCAGGCCGCCGATCCAGCCTTCGCCGCTGCCGTGGGCGGCGGCGACGCCGAGCAAGGGCACGATCGCGATCATGGGAATGGCGGCGATGTCCTGGAACAGCAGGATGGCAAAACCGGCGCGACCGGCAGGCGTGCTGTTGATCTTGCGTTCGTTGATGGTGGCCAGGGCGATCGCGGTGGACGACAGCGACATGCCGAGCGCGGCGATCAGCGCGGTTTTCCAGTCGACCCCGGCAGCCACGGCGGCGCCGAACAGCGCCAGCGAAACCGTCGCCACCTGCGCCGTGCCCCAGCCGAAAATCGAGCGCCGCAGCGACCACAGGCGCTTCGGTTCGAGTTCGAGGCCGATCATGAACAGCAGCAGCACCACCCCGAACTCGGAGAAATGCAGGATGTCTTCGACATTGTCGATCAGGCGCAAGCCCCAGGGACCGATCGCCATGCCGGCCAGCAGGTAGCCCAGCACCGCGCCCAGGCCCAGGCGCTTGGCGATCGGCACTGCGGCTACTGCCGCCGCCAGGTAAATCAAACCGTTGAATAAGAGATTCTGTTCCATGATGTTTAGCTGCCTGTGAGCGGTATCGGGGTGTCGGTTGCCAGCAATTCCGGCCAGTTCGGATAGTTCGCCAGGCGCTTGCGGTAGGCCTCGATGTGCCCGGCCAGGGTTTGCTGGTTGACCTGGTGCGCGCCGAACAGCAGGTGCGGCTGCAGCCAGCGCATGCCGCACAGCTGCGCGGTTTGCTGGTAGGGCGGCAAGAAGGCCGAGAACGGGAACAGGTTGTGGCCTTCCGCCTGGTAAGAGCGGACCGAGCCGCCGGTGGTGGCGACCAGCCAGAAATCCTTGCCGCGCAAGGCTTCGCCGCCGGGGCCATAGGCCCAGCCGGGGGTAAGGACGGAATCGACCCATTGTTTCAGCAGCGCCGGCATGCTGTACCACTGGACCGGGTGCTGGAATACGATCAGGTCGGCCTGTTCTACCAGCGCCTGTTCGCGCCGCACCGAGATATGGAAATCCGGATACAGCTCATACAGGTCGTGTACCTGCACATTGGGCACTTTGGCGGCAACCTGCGCCAGGCGGCGGTTGACGCGCGAATGGTGCGGCGTCGGATGCGCATACAGGATCAGGATTTGCGGTGGTTTGTTCATGGTGAGCGGGATACGTTTAGGCAAAATGGTAAAAATGGGTAACTCAAGATGAACTGATATGGAAAACCATGCTCACATAGGAATCAAGTCTATACTTTGGCGAGCCGGTTTGATCAAGATCCGGCCCTAGGGCACTATTTTTGCCTGCAGCGAACATGCTAGCAGCACTTTCCCAAAAATTTCTATTTCTGACAATTTCCAACAAATATGTCCGACTCCCAATCAAACGATCCCGTCCCTCCGCTTCCCGCTACGGCAGCAGAGGCCAAACCTGCCGTACCTCCTGAGCCCGCCGCAACTCCTGAATCCACTGCCGCCGAGCCACCGAAGGCTGAGCCTCAAGCCGAAGCCAAGCCTGCGGCGGCCAGCGTTCCACCCAGGGCAGCCGATCCGGTCAACGACGACAGCGCGCCCTGGCCGCAAACCTGGAAGCTGATCGCCGCCCGTTTCCGCGCGCTGTCGGACAAGGCCGGCCGGCGCATGATGCAGCGGACCCTGAAGATCGGCATCTCAGCGCGGATTTTCCATCCGGAAGAAGGCGCCAAAGGCTTGCGCGGGCGCACCCTGCAATATCTGGAAGAGTCGATCGCGCAGTGGGTCATGTCGCGCAATGTGCTGGTGTTCATGATTCCTACTGTCAACACCAACGGCCTGGTCCATCCCAGCTCGATCCGGCTGCGCGACTATGCCAAGCACCTGGACGGCCTGGTGCTGCAAGGGGGCGCCGACGTCTCGCCGCAGAGCTACGCGCAAGCGGCGACCCGGCCGGAATGGGGCGGCGACCGCGTGCGCGACATGTACGAGCTGGAGCTGCTGCATGAATTCATCGAAGCGGGCAAGCCGGTGCTGGGCATCTGCCGCGGTTGCCAGCTGATCAATGTTGCCTTTGGCGGCACCTTGTACCAGGACATCGCAACCGATGTCCCGACCTCGATCAAGCACGTGAACGACGAATACGACCGCCTGCACCATGCGATCCAGTTTCCGCAAGGTTCCTCATTGGCAACATTGTTCAATAGCCATGGCGGCGAGCAAAACGAGTGGGTGGTCAACTCCATCCATCACCAGGCGGTGCGCGACCTGGGGCGGGACCTGACGGTAGAGGCGATTTCCGGCAGCGATAATATCGTTGAGGCAATACGTTACCGCAAGGCAGCTTTTGTCATGGGCTTGCAGTGGCATCCGGAGTTCCACCGCGCCGGCGGCCCGCAATTGCTCGATTGCACGCCAATTCTCGACGGCTTTCTAAGAGCTGCACGCGAGACGCGTTTCTGATATTATCTCGCCCCTTGGCCGGTGAAGCGTTTTTACGCTTTTTCCCGATTCCGGCCAGGCCCGGCGGCGATCCGACCGGGAAACTGAAAAAACTAAGAAATATTTAGAAGAAATCAGTTTCCATGGTTGACACTCCAAGGGTGCTTTACTATAATCTGGGGTTCCCTGCGGAGAGGTGGCCGAGTGGTTAATGGCAGCAGACTGTAAATCTGCCCTCTTACGAGTACGCTGGTTCGAATCCAGCCCTCTCCACCATTTTGGGAAGCAGTAAAAAGTATAAAAATTGTAGCGGTGAAGTGAAAATTCGGTAATTTGCGGGTGTAGCTCAATGGTAGAGCTGAAGCCTTCCAAGCTTATGACGAGGGTTCGATTCCCTTCACCCGCTCCAGCAGTTTTGCAAGTATTGCAGGTAATAAGTTGGGCGTGTTGTAGTCAGAAGCACGCGTACGGCATAGCCCTTGTAGCTCAGTGGTAGAGCACTCCCTTGGTAAGGGAGAGGCCACGTGTTCGATCCACGTCAAGGGCACCAGAATTAGTTTGTTGCTGGTGTCCGCATAGGGCGCCGCAAGCGCAGTAAAGCTGAATATCAAGTTTCTGATTCACAAGTTTCTGATTCGATGCTTGTCGAATTCAATCTGTAAGACGGTCGGGCGCGGGCCTGGACATTCTCATCAAATCTTTAGGAGTCTAAGATGGCAAAAGGCAAGTTTGAGCGGACCAAGCCGCACGTCAACGTTGGCACTATCGGCCACGTCGACCACGGCAAGACCACGCTGACAGCAGCGATCGCGACAGTATTGTCGAAGAAATTTGGCGGCGAAGCCAAAGCGTACGATCAGATTGACGCAGCGCCAGAAGAAAAAGCGCGCGGCATCACGATCAACACTGCACACGTTGAATACGAAACTGCAAACCGCCACTACGCCCACGTTGACTGCCCAGGCCATGCTGACTATGTGAAAAACATGATCACCGGCGCGGCCCAGATGGACGGTGCGATCCTGGTGTGTTCGGCAGCTGACGGCCCAATGCCACAGACCCGTGAACACATCCTGTTGTCGCGTCAAGTTGGCGTGCCATACATCATCGTGTTCCTGAACAAAGCGGACATGGTCGACGACGAAGAGTTGCTCGAGCTGGTTGAAATGGAAGTGCGCGAGCTGTTGACCAAGTATGATTTCCCAGGCGACGACCTGCCAATCATCAAGGGTTCGGCCAAGCTGGCCTTGGAAGGCGACACTGGCCCATTGGGCGAGCAAGCGATCATGGCTCTGGCTGAAGCGCTGGACACTTACATCCCGACACCGGAACGTGCTGTTGACGGCGCCTTCCTGCTGCCAGTGGAAGACGTGTTCTCGATCTCCGGCCGCGGTACTGTGGTGACCGGCCGTATCGAGCGCGGTATCGTCAAGGTTGGCGAAGCCCTGCAAATCATCGGTATCCGCGACACCCAAGATACAACCTGTACTGGCGTTGAAATGTTCCGCAAGCTGCTGGACCAAGGTCAAGCCGGCGACAACGTTGGTGTGTTGCTGCGCGGGACCAAGCGTGAAGACGTAGAGCGGGGCCAAGTGTTGGCCAAGCCGAACTCGATCAAGCCGCACAAGCATTTCACTGGCGAGATCTATGTTCTGTCGAAAGACGAAGGCGGCCGCCATACACCGTTCTTCAACAACTATCGTCCACAGTTCTACTTCCGTACTACGGACGTGACTGGTTCGATCGAGTTGCCAAAGGACAAAGAAATGGTCATGCCAGGCGATAACGTGTCGATCACAGTGATGCTGATCAACCCGATCGCGATGGAAGAAGGTCTGCGTTTCGCGATCCGCGAAGGTGGCCGTACTGTTGGTGCGGGTGTCGTTGCCAAGATCCTGCCTGACGCGTAATAGCAAAAAGTTGTAATCGCCGCGACCCGGGAAATTCCCGTCTCGCGGCGTTGATGTCTGAATGGTATGCATGCTTGTGAGAAATGAGCTGCTGGCCAAGCCGTCCAGATAAAGTGTTTTAAGCGTAGGGGTGTAGCTCAATTGGCAGAGCGCCGGTCTCCAAAACCGGAGGTTGGGGGTTCGATGCCCTCCGCCCCTGCCACCGATTCAGGTGTAGGGTACTGAAAGTAAACCGCGTATGTCTAACCACCCTGTGCAAACTGTCGGCGAATCCGGCAGCAAGCTCAAAGTAATATTGGCAGTTTTGGCTGTCGTCGCCGGCGTTGTCGGCTTTTATTTTTTGTCGGGCCAGTCTGGTCTGGTGCGCGCTGGCGCCCTGGTTGCCGGTTTGGTGGTGGCAATCGCCTTCGCCTGGACATCGACGCAAGGCCGTGAATTCCTCGGTTTCGCCAAAGAAGCCGTGCGTGAGACAAAAAAAGTTGTCTGGCCGACCCGCAAGGAAGCGATGCAGATCACTGCCATCGTTTTTGCATTTGTGCTGGTAATGGCGATTTTCCTGTGGGGCATCGATAAGCTCCTCGAGGTTTTGTTATACGACGTGATTTTGGGCTGGAAACAATAATGAGCGATAGCACACAAGACGACGCGCAAGGGACGCCGGCAGCAGCAACGCCTTCGGCGGCTGCGGGCAAGAAGCGCTGGTATGTGGTGCATGCTTATTCCGGTATGGAAAAGAGCGTGCAGCGCGCGCTGACCGAGCGGATCGACCGCGCTGGAATGCAGGAACAGTTCGGCCAGATCCTGGTGCCGACTGAAGAAGTGATTGAAGTCAAGAATGGCCAGAAAGCCGTTACCGAACGTCGTTTCTTCCCGGGCTATGTCCTGGTCGAGATGGAAATGACCGACGAAACCTGGCATCTGGTAAAGAACACGAACAAGGTAACCGGTTTCATCGGCGGCAAGTCGAACAAGCCTACCCCGATTCCGCAGCATGAAGTCGACAAGATCATGCAGCAGATGCAGGACGGCATCGAGAAGCCGCGGCCTAAGGTCTTGTATGAAGTCGGCGAGCTGGTGCGTATCAAGGAAGGTGCTTTCACCGACTTCAACGGCAACGTGGAAGAAGTGAACTACGAAAAATCGCGCGTGCGCGTGACGGTCACCATCTTCGGCCGCGCCACGCCGGTTGAGCTGGAATTCGACAAGGTCGAAAAAGTATAAGCAGGGTCTGAGCGGAATTCAGCCAGGCAGGAAAGTATTTTTAAGCGCTGTTCGGAGCGTCATGAGAAACCTCATGGAATCCGGAGCAGTAAGAGGAGCCCTATTAGATTGCAAGATCGAACAGGCGCTAATACTCACAACACTTAGGAGCCATCATGGCAAAGAAAATCATTGGTTTTATCAAGCTGCAAGTGCCAGCTGGTAAAGCAAACCCATCCCCACCAATTGGTCCAGCATTGGGTCAGCGCGGTCTGAACATCATGGAATTCTGTAAGGCATTCAATGCCCAGACCCAAGGTGTTGAGCCAGGTCTGCCGATTCCGGTCGTGATCACAGCGTTCGCCGACAAGTCCTTCACTTTCGTGATGAAGACTCCTCCGGCAACGATCCTGATCAAGAAGGCTGCCGGCATCACCAAGGGTTCGGCTACGCCGCATACCACTAAGGTCGGTTCGATCACCCGTAAGCAAGCAGAAGAAATCGCTACCTTGAAAAAGCCCGATTTGACTGGTGCTGATCTGGAAGCTGGCGTACGTACTATCGCCGGTTCTGCTCGTTCGATGGGCATCACGGTGGAGGGTCTGTAATGGCTAAGTTAACTAAACGCGCAAAAGCGATCAAGGCTAAAGTTGATCGCACCAAGGCATATCCATTCGACAACGCTGTTGCGTTGATCAAGGAATGCGCTACTGCAAAATTCAATGAATCGATCGATGTATCCGTCCAGTTGGGCGTTGATGCAAAGAAATCGGACCAAGTGGTCCGCGGTTCCGTCGTGCTGCCAGCCGGCACCGGCAAGACCGTTCGCGTTGCAGTATTTGCTTCCGGCGAAAAAGCCGAACAAGCTAAAGCTGCCGGCGCCGACATCGTTGGCATGGAAGACCTGGCTGAGCAGATCAAAGCCGGCAACATGCCTTTCGACATCGTGATCGCATCGCCAGATACCATGCGTATCGTTGGTACCCTGGGCCAGATCCTGGGACCACGCGGCCTGATGCCGAATCCGAAGGTTGGCACCGTGACTGCTGACGTTGCAACTGCCGTCAAGAACGCAAAAGCCGGTCAAGTGCAGTACCGTACCGACAAAGCCGGTATCGTTCACGCAACCATCGGTCGTAAATCGTTTAGCGATGCAGAATTGAAGTCCAACTTGTTGGCACTGATCGATGCATTGAGCAAAGCAAAGCCAGCCACCAGCAAGGGTGTATACCTGCGCAAGATCTCCTTGTCTTCGACAATGGGTGCCGGCGTTCGTGTCGATCAAACGACACTGGCAGCTTAAATTAGAAGAATAAAGTCCTGGCTGCGCATGCGCAACCAGGCGAATCTTTGGGCTGGACCTGTATTGGCAGTAACGATGCAGGTCCAGGCAATCAAAGACCGTTGGGCGGCGTGCATGCAGGTGGTGCACAAAGTTAAACACCAGGTGAGCGATCAGCTGGCACCCAACGCAGATGGTGTACCCGAACAAGTTTTGTAGTCTCATCGCTGCGTGTTGGTTCACTCTGAGTCATGCGCAAGTTCTGAACTCCTAACTTCGGACGCCGTGTTCGAACCGATGTGAGGTAAGCAGCCATTTGCGGTTGTGTAATATCCGAGCATCATTTTTGGAGGTTGATCTTGAGTCTCAATCTGAATGACAAAAAGGCCGTAGTCGCCGAAGTCTCTGCAAAAGTTGCAAATGCACAGACTATCGTCGTGGCCGAATATCGTGGCATCCAGGTTGGTCACTTGACCCAACTGCGCGCTAATGCGCGTACCCAGGGTGTGTACTTGCGTGTATTGAAAAATACACTGGCACGTCGCGCCGTTGAAGGTACCGCGTTTGCCGACCTCGCCAAAGACATGACCGGCCCGTTGATCTATTCGATCTCCGAGGACGCCGTTGCTGCTGCAAAAGTCATCAACGACTTTGCAAAAAGCAACGACAAACTGGTCGTCAAGGCAGGTAACTTCGCTGGTAAGTCGCTGGATAAGGCGGGTGTACAAGCGTTGGCAAACATTCCAAGTCGCGAAGTTCTGCTGGCCCAAGTTGTGGGCATGATGCAGATGCCGATCGCTGGATTTGTGCGTGGTTTGGCTGCTCTGGCAGCGAAAAAAGAAGCCGAAGCCGCTTAATTAGCAAGCTTCAGGCGCTTTTTTTAGCGTTAGTACCAATCAGATGTATTTACTGTAAAAAATTAGGAGTTTCACATGGCTTTTGATAAAGATGCATTCCTGACCCAGATCGATGGTCTGACTGTTATGGAATTGAATGACCTGGTTAAGGCATTCGAAGAGAAGTTCGGCGTTTCCGCAGCTGCTGTTGCAGTTGCCGGCGGCGCAGGCGGCGGCGCAGCTGCTGCAGTTGAAGAGCAAACCGAGTTCACCGTTATTCTGAAGTCTTTCGGCGCGAACAAGGTTGGCGTAATTAAGGCAGTTCGCGAAATCACCGGCCTGGGCTTGAAAGAAGCTAAAGACCTGGTTGACGGCGCACCGAAGCCACTTAAAGAAGGCGTTTCGAAAGCCGACGCTGAAGCAGCAGCCAAGAAATTGGTTGAAGCCGGCGCAGAAGCTGAAATCAAGTAATTTCAGCTTTTTAGAGCGCATTTATTGCGCTGGAGTCAAAGTGCAGAACTCTCGAAAAAGAGGGTTCGGCTTTGGCTCCTTTGTCGTTTTTGATTTTGTTTAGCGCTTGTTGTTTTATTAAGCGTCCGTTGCCATCAAGCTCGAAGGGCTGAGACTTGAGGAATTGTTGGTTCAGACAGTGTAGCCAGACTATTAGTTTTGTCTAGTTTCATTGAAAGATCCAGCGAATCCTGAATTCTCTATCCTTCCTGTCACTCACGGAGTGTTCAATGCACTACTCATTTACTGAGAAGAAGCGTATTCGTAAATCTTTTGCGAAACGCGCTAACGTTCACCACGTTCCGTTCCTGCTGGCGACCCAGCTCGAGTCGTATCTTGGCTTTTTGCAAGCAGACAAAGTACCGTCTCAACGTAAGAACGAGGGCCTGCAATCGGCTTTCACTTCTATTTTCCCTATCGTTTCGCACAATGGTTTTGCGCGTCTCGAGTTCTTGTCCTACGTGCTCGGCGATCCGCCGTTCGACGTCAAGGAATGCCAACAGCGCGGATTGACGTTCGCGTCGCCGTTGCGCGCCAAGGTGCGCCTGGTGATCCTGGACAAGGAATCGCCGACCAAGCCTGTGGTCAAGGAAATGAAGGAACAGGAAGTCTACATGGGCGAATTGCCGCTCATGACGACTACCGGTTCGTTCGTGATCAACGGCACCGAGCGCGTTATCGTGTCGCAGCTGCATCGTTCGCCAGGCGTGTTCTTTGAACATGACCGCGGCAAGACGCACTCGTCCGGCAAACTGCTGTTCTCGGCACGTATCATTCCTTACCGCGGTTCCTGGCTCGACTTCGAGTTCGACCCGAAAGACATCCTGTTCTTCCGCGTCGACCGTCGCCGCAAGATGCCTGTCACGATCCTGCTGAAAGCGATCGGCATGTCGGTCGAGCAGATCCTGGCCAACTTCTTCGTGTTCGACAACTTTGCGTTGCGCAACGAAGGCGCCGAGATGGAATTCGTCGCAGAACGCCTGCGCGGCGAAGTCGCACGTTTCGACATCACCGACAAATCGGGCAAGGTCCTGGTCGCTAAAGACAAGCGCATCAACTCCAAGCACGTGCGCGACGTTGAAGCTGCCGGCATCAAACAGATCTCGGTACCGGAAGACTACCTGCTGGGCCGCGTCTTGGCGCGCAACATCGTTGACGGCGACACCGGCGAAGTAGTGGCCAACGCCAACGACGAGCTGACTGAAGAATTGCTGGCCAAGCTGCGTGAAGCTGACATCAGCGACATCCAGACCCTGTACACCAACGACCTGGACCAAGGTAGCTACATTTCGCAGACCCTGCGCAGCGATGACACCAACGACCAGATGGCCGCTCGTGTCGCGATCTACCGCATGATGCGTCCTGGCGAACCGCCAACCGAAGATTCGGTCGAAGCGCTGTTCAACGGCCTGTTCTACAACGCTGATCGTTACGATCTGTCGGCTGTCGGCCGCATGAAGTTCAACCGCCGCATCGGCCGCGATGAACTGACTGGCGCCATGACGCTGTCGAACGAAGACGTGCTGGCTGTGATCAAGATCCTGGTTGAATTGCGTAACGGCCGCGGCGAAGTGGACGATATCGATCACTTGGGCAACCGCCGCGTGCGTTGCGTCGGCGAACTGGCCGAGAACCAGTTCCGCGCCGGCCTGGTGCGGGTTGAGCGCGCAGTCAAGGAACGCCTCGGCCAAGCCGAAGCGGACAACCTGATGCCGCATGACCTGATCAATTCCAAGCCGATCTCGGCTGCCATCCGTGAGTTCTTCGGTTCGTCGCAGTTGTCGCAGTTTATGGACCAGACCAACCCGCTGTCGGAAATCACCCACAAGCGCCGTGTATCGGCACTTGGACCTGGCGGTCTGACCCGCGAGCGCGCTGGCTTTGAAGTGCGCGACGTGCATCCGACCCACTATGGCCGCGTGTGCCCGATCGAAACACCGGAAGGCCCGAACATCGGCCTGATCAACTCGCTGGCCTTGTATGCTCGCCTGAACGAATACGGTTTCCTCGAGACCCCGTACCGCAAGGTTGAAGACAGCAAGGTTACCGACCAGATCGATTATCTGTCGGCGATTGAAGAAGGCCGCTACATCATCGCCCAGGCGAATGCGACCATCGACAAGTCCCTGAAGCTGTCCGATGAACTGGTATCCGCACGTGAAGCCGGCGAAACCATCCTGGTATCGCCAGAGCGCGTGCAGTACATGGACGTGGCTCCAGGCCAGGTGGTGTCTGTTGCGGCATCGCTGATCCCGTTCCTCGAACACGATGATGCGAACCGCGCATTGATGGGCGCCAACATGCAACGTCAGGCTGTTCCTTGCCTGCGCCCAGAGAAGGCCTTGGTCGGTACCGGTATCGAACGCACCGTGGCAGTTGACTCGGGTACTACCGTGCAGGCACTGCGTGGCGGTATCGTTGACTACGTCGATGCGGGTCGTGTGGTTATTCGCGTGAACGACGAAGAAGCGACAGCGGGCGAAGTCGGTGTCGATATCTACAACCTGATCAAGTACACACGTTCCAACCAGAACACCAACATCAACCAACGGCCAATCGTGCAAGTTGGCGACCGCGTCGCCAAGCACGACGTGATCGCCGATGGCGCATCGACCGATCTGGGCGAACTGGCCCTGGGCCAGAACATGCTGGTGGCGTTCATGCCGTGGAACGGCTACAACTTCGAAGATTCGATCCTGATCTCCGAAAAAGTGGTGGCTGACGATCGCTACACGTCGATTCATATCGAAGAGTTGTCGGTGGTTGCACGCGACACCAAGCTGGGCGCTGAAGAAATCACCCGTGACATCTCCAACCTGGCCGAAAACCAGCTGGCGCGTCTGGATGAATCCGGCATCGTCTACATCGGCGCTGAAGTCGAAGCCGGCGATACGCTGGTCGGTAAGGTGACGCCTAAGGGTGAAACCCAGCTGACGCCAGAAGAAAAGCTGCTGCGCGCGATCTTCGGTGAAAAAGCTTCGGACGTTAAAGATACATCGCTGCGCGTGCCTTCGGGCATGGTCGGCACTGTCATCGACGTTCAGGTGTTTACACGCGAAGGCATCCAGCGCGACAAGCGCGCACAGCAGATCATCGACGATGAACTGCAGCGCTATCGCCTGGACCTGAACGACCAGTTGCGTATCGTTGAAGGCGATGCCTTCGAACGTCTGGAACGCATGTTGATCGGCAAGGTTGTCAACGGCGGTCCTAAGAAGCTGGCCAAGGGCAGCAAGCTGACCAAGGAATACCTGGCAGACCTGGACAAATACCACTGGTTCGATATCCGCCCTGCGGACGACGATGCAGCGGTAGCGCTGGAAGCGATCAAGGAATCGATCGCCGAGAAGCGTCACCAGTTCGACCTGGCGTTCGAAGAAAAGCGCAAGAAGCTGACCCAAGGCGACGAGCTGCAGCCTGGCGTGCAAAAGATGGTCAAGGTTTACCTGGCTGTCAAACGCCGCCTGCAACCTGGCGACAAGATGGCCGGCCGTCACGGTAACAAGGGTGTGGTTTCGCGCATCCTGCCGATCGAAGACATGCCGCACATGGCCGACGGTACACCGGCAGACATCGTGCTGAACCCGCTGGGCGTTCCTTCGCGGATGAACATCGGTCAGGTTCTGGAAGTCCATCTGGGCTGGGCAGCCAAGGGTCTGGGCCTGCGCATCGGCGAAATGCTGAAGGCGCAAACCAAGATCGCGGAACTGCGCAAGTTCCTGACGACTATCTACAACGAATCCGGTAAATCGGAAGACCTGGATAGCCTGACGGACGACGAGATCCTGCATCTGGCCAGCAACCTGAAAGCCGGCGTGCCGTTCGCGACGCCAGTGTTCGACGGTGCGCATGAAGATGAAATCCGCCGCATGCTGGATCTGGCCTATCCGGACGCCATCGCCAAGCAGCTGGGCATGACGCCTTCGAAGAACCAGGTCACGATGTATGACGGCCGTACCGGCGAAGCTTTCGAGCGCAGCGTTACTGTCGGCTACATGCATTACCTGAAACTGCACCATCTGGTCGATGACAAGATGCATGCACGTTCTACCGGTCCTTACTCGCTGGTTACACAGCAGCCTCTGGGCGGTAAAGCACAGTTCGGCGGCCAGCGTTTCGGTGAGATGGAAGTTTGGGCATTGGAAGCCTACGGCGCATCGTACGTGCTGCAGGAAATGCTGACAGTGAAGTCGGATGACGTGAACGGCCGTACCAAGGTGTATGAAAACCTGGTCAAGGGTGACCATGTGATCGATGCAGGCATGCCGGAATCCTTCAACGTGCTGTTGAAGGAAATCCGCTCATTGGGCATCGATATGGACCTCGACCGCGAGTAATCCGTCGGACTGGTGCAGTACAGAGCAGTAGGGTGGGCAGCGTTGCCCGCCCTACGCAGCAATAGTAAAGAATCTTAGTTTCTTCACGCCAACTGGAGTGATACATGAAAGCACTGCTCGATTTATTCAAGCAAGTTCAGCAAAACGAAACGTTCGACTCGATCAAGATCGGTCTGGCGTCGCCTGAAAAAATTCGTTCGTGGTCTTATGGCGAAGTAAAAAAGCCTGAAACCATCAACTACCGTACCTTCAAGCCAGAGCGCGACGGTCTGTTCTGCGCCAAGATTTTTGGCCCGATCAAAGACTACGAATGCCTCTGCGGCAAGTACAAGCGTCTGAAGCACCGCGGTGTCATCTGCGAAAAGTGCGGCGTTGAAGTCACGCTGGCCAAGGTGCGCCGTGAGCGCATGGGCCATATCGAACTGGCTTCGCCGACTGCGCATATCTGGTTCCTGAAATCGCTGCCGTCGCGTCTGGGCATGGTCCTCGACATGACCCTGCGGGATATCGAACGCGTCTTGTATTTTGAAGCCTACGTCATCACCGATCCAGGCATGACGCCGCTGAAGCGTTGCCAGATCATGTCGGAAGACGACTACGCCGCCAAGTACGAAGAGTACGGCGACGATTTCACCGCATTCATGGGCGCCGAAGGCATCCGTGAGTTGCTGCGCGCGATCGATATCGACCGTGATGCGGAAACCCTGCGTCAGGAATTGAAAGAGTCGAAGTCCGAAGCCAAGATCAAGAAATACGCCAAGCGCCTGAAGGTGTTGGAAGCGTTCCAGCGTTCGGGCATCAAGCCTGACTGGATGATCATGGAAGTGTTGCCGGTGCTGCCGCCTGAGTTGCGTCCGCTGGTGCCGCTGGACGGCGGCCGTTTCGCCACCTCCGACCTGAACGACCTGTATCGCCGCGTCATCAACCGTAACAACCGCCTGAAGCGCCTGATGGAATTGCGCGCGCCGGAAATCATCACCCGCAACGAAAAGCGGATGCTGCAGGAAGCGGTTGACTCGCTGCTGGACAACGGCCGTCGCGGCAAGGCAATGACTGGCGCCAACAAGCGTCCGCTGAAATCCCTGGCAGAAATGATCAAGGGCAAGGGCGGCCGTTTCCGTCAGAACTTGCTGGGCAAGCGCGTCGACTATTCCGGCCGTTCGGTGATCGTGGTGGGTCCACAGCTGAAACTGCATCAGTGCGGCTTGCCGAAACTGATGGCGCTGGAACTGTTCAAGCCATTCATTTTCCACAAACTGGAAGTGATGGGCATCGCCAGCACCATCAAGGCAGCCAAGAAGGAAGTTGAAAACCAGACTTCCGTGGTGTGGGACATCCTGGAAGACGTGATCCGTGAACATCCGGTCATGCTGAACCGTGCGCCTACATTGCATCGCCTGGGTATCCAGGCGTTTGAGCCGGTCCTGATCGAAGGCAAGGCAATCCAATTGCACCCGCTGGTCTGCGCCGCATTCAACGCCGACTTTGACGGCGACCAAATGGCGGTCCACGTACCACTGTCGATCGAAGCACAGATGGAAGCACGCACCTTGATGCTGGCTTCCAACAACATCCTGTTCCCATCGAACGGCGAACCGTCGATCGTACCGTCGCAGGATATCGTGCTGGGTCTGTACTACGCCACCCGTGAGCAAATCAACGGTAAGGGCGAAGGCATGATGTTCCCTGACGTGTCGGAAGCGATCCGTGCCTACGACAACAAGGAAGTCGAGCTGACTACCCGCGTTACCGTGCGTATTACCGAGTATCCGAAGGATCCGGTAACTGGTGAGTTCGTCAAGACCATCAAGCGTTACGAAACCACTGTCGGCCGTGCGATCCTGTCGGAAATCCTGCCTAAGGGCCTGCCATTCACCGTGCTTAACCGCGCGTTGAAGAAGAAGGAAATCTCGAAGCTGATCAACACGGCATTCCGTAAGTGCGGCCTGCGCGCTACGGTGGTGTTTGCTGACCAACTGATGCAGTCCGGTTTCCGCCTGGCGACTCGTGCCGGCATCTCGATCTGCGTGGACGACATGCTGGTACCGCCGCAAAAGGCAACCATCATCGCTACCGCAGAACAAGAAGTGAAACAGATCGAACAGCAATATTCGTCCGGTCTGGTGACTGCCGGCGAACGCTACAACAAGGTTGTGGACATCTGGGGCAAGGCCGGCGACGACGTCGGCAAGGCCATGATGGAACAGCTGAAGGTAGAAGACGTGGTGCGCCGCGACGGCACCAAGGGTACGCAAGAATCGTTCAACGCCATTTACATGATGGCCGACTCCGGTGCGCGCGGTTCCGCAGCACAGATTCGTCAGCTGGCCGGTATGCGTGGCCTGATGGCGAAACCGGATGGTTCGATTATCGAAACGCCGATCACCGCGAACTTCCGCGAAGGTCTGAACGTTTTGCAGTACTTCATTTCGACCCACGGTGCACGTAAAGGTCTGGCCGACACCGCGCTGAAGACAGCGAACTCGGGTTACCTGACACGTCGTCTGGTTGACGTGACCCAGGATCTGGTCGTGATCGAAGATGATTGCGGCACTTCCAACGGCGCCTCGATGAAGGCGATGGTTGAAGGCGGTGAAGTGATCGAAGCGCTGCGCGACCGTATCCTCGGCCGTGTTGCTGCCAACGATATCGTCAACCCGGAAACCCAGGGCACGCTGTACGAAGCCGGTACTCTGCTGGACGAAGATGCGGTGGAAGAAATCGAACGCCTGGGCATCGATGAAGTCAAGGTCCGCACACCGCTGACTTGCGACACACGCTACGGCCTGTGCGCGCAATGTTACGGTCGCGACCTGGGCCGCGGCTCGCTGGTCAACAACGGTGAAGCAGTCGGTGTGGTTGCTGCGCAGTCGATCGGTGAACCTGGTACCCAGCTGACCATGCGTACCTTCCACATCGGTGGTGCGGCGTCGCGTTCGGCGGTGGCATCGAGTGTTGAAGCCAAGTCCAACGGTACGGTCCGCTTCACGGCGACCATGCGTTACGTGACTAACGGCAAGGGCGAACTGATCGTGATTTCCCGTTCCGGTGAAGTCCTGATCACTGACGACCATGGCCGTGAGCGTGAGCGTCATAAAGTGCCTTACGGTGCAACGCTGATCGTCAAGGATGGCTTGACCATCAAGGCCGGTACCGCACTGGCGACATGGGATCCGCTGACTCGTCCGATCATTACCGAGTACACCGGTACCGTGCGCTTCGAGAACGTCGAAGAAGGTTCTACCGTGGCCCGTCAGATCGACGAAGTTACCGGTCTGTCGACATTGGTGGTTATCGACGCGAAGCGTCGTGGTTCGGTCACCAAGACTGTCCGTCCGCAGGTCAAACTGTTGAACGAGCAAGGCGAAGAAGTCAAGATCGCCGGTACTGAACACGCTGTGACGATCGGCTTCCAGGTGGGCGCGCTGATTACCGTGAAAGACGGTCAGCAAGTGCACGTGGGTGAAGTGCTGGCGCGTATCCCGACTGAATCGCAAAAGACACGCGATATTACCGGTGGTCTGCCGCGCGTTGCCGAACTGTTCGAAGCACGTTCGCCGAAAGATGCCGGCATGCTGGCTGAGGTCACAGGTACTGTGGCCTTCGGTAAGGAAACCAAGGGTAAGCAACGTCTGGAAATCACAGACATGGACGGCAACAAGCACGAGTTCCTGATTACCAAGGACAAGCAAGTGCTGGTACATGACGGCCAAGTCGTGAACAAGGGTGAAATGATTGTCGACGGCCCAGCCGATCCGCAAGACATCCTGCGCCTGTTGGGTATCGAAGCGCTGGCGCGTTACATCGTCGATGAAGTCCAGGACGTGTACCGCTTGCAAGGCGTGAAGATCAACGACAAGCACATCGAAGTGATCGTGCGCCAGATGCTGCGCCGCGTTCAGATCGTTGATGCGGGCGATGCGTCTTACATCACTGGCGAGCAGGTCGAGCGTTCGGAACTGCTGGACGAAAACGATCGCGTGATTGCAGCGGGCAAGATTCCTGCAACCTACGAAAACGTGTTGCTGGGTATTACCAAGGCATCGCTGTCGACCGATTCGTTCATCTCGGCCGCATCGTTCCAGGAAACCACCCGGGTGTTGACCGAAGCCGCCATCATGGGCAAGAAAGACACCCTGCGCGGCCTGAAGGAAAACGTGATCGTCGGCCGCCTGATTCCAGCCGGCACCGGTCTCGCGTTCCACCGTGCACGCAAGGAAAAAGACAGCTGGGAAGCGGAAGAGCGCACAGCACTGTTGCAATCCGAGCAGGCTGCACGCCTGGCGGCTGCCGAAGCACGGGCAGCTGAAGAGCTGGGTGCGCAGGGCGGCGAAGCTTAATCCTTTCATTGGATTAGCAAGCAAAACGGCAGTGGATGAGAAATCATCCACTGCCGTTTTTATTTATAGATCGAGAAAGTCTTCTTGCCTGGGGTAATTCAAAGACTGTTCTTAAATTGATTTCTTATTTCCCAAAAAGCTAGCCAGGTGCATTAAATATCTAGTTGCTTGAACAGGTCAGATGCGCTGGACGCCTGGAATACGTCTTCATCATGGCGTCCTTTGCGTATTGTCTCTGCTGTAAGCACGTTGGGCGTCTCGTTGCTGGCTTTGTGAAGACGCATCAGATCGCGAATGATCTGCGCAGGTGGGTAATGACGGCAGGCTGCTACGGCCATTAATGGACGGCGTAGTTCCTGCCCCGTTTTGATCGACATTTGCACGTCCTTGCCTATATAAAGCTCTTAAGGAGTACTCAAAAGATGCTTTTTGAATGGCTTGTTTATTCCACGCATACTAGAACCATTCTGCTGAAGCCCTATCCAAATGGCGTAAATTTAGCTCAAAACTTATGTAATTAAAGAGCGATCGATTGAGCTGCTCAGTCGAGTAAATACTTGCCTAATCGCGCTGCTGCCGCAGCGGCTTGCCGTTGTCGATCACTTCCCTGCAGTCGCCCTTGAAGGTGGCGTTGTCGTAATCGCTCCAGCCGTAACTGTCGACATAGCGCTTGTGGGGGCGCAGCTTGCTGCTCAGGAAACTCCACTCCAGATGCTCATCCGGATAGCGTATGTCGGCCAGGTCGAGCAGCGAATGGAATACGTTTTCAGTGGTCATCCGGGTGCGCTTATGGCGCAGCAGCTGCTCCACCTTGTCCGGGTAGGTTTGCTGGTACAGATCGGAATACCACATCATGGCCGGTATATGGAATTCGAACTGGGTATTGTGGCCGTGGAAGGCGATCTTGCAACTGCCGTCGTACAGCGTCTGGCCGTGGTCGGAGAAATACATCATGGCGCTCAGCTGTTTCGAATCCTTGAGGTTATCGATCACCTGCGACAGGAACCAGTCCACATACAGCACCGAATTGTCGTAGCTGTTGCTCAGAGCCGGCTTGTTCGCCAGGTTGGTGTAGGCCGGATGTTCGACCCCGAACAGCGAGGGCTGCCATTTGTCGAACGGCTGGGGGTAGCGGTGGCTGTAGTTCCAGTGGTTGCCCAAGGTGTGCAGCACGATCAGCTTCTTGGGCGCCGGGTCGCGCATGGCCTTTTGCAGCTGCGGCAGCAGGATGGCGTCCAGGTTCGAGGTATCGGTGAAACCGCCGAGGTTGAGGAATTGGACTACGTCCGCCTCGTTGGCGAATACGGATATCGGCGTATCGAATTTGCCGTACGACATCTGGTTCGAAATCCAGTAAGTCTTGAAGCCGGCTTCCTTGTAGCCGGTAATGAAGGATTTTTCGGCAAAACCGGCTTTCAGGCTTTCCGTCGCCGGCTTGCGCGACACCATGACCGGCACCGACAGCCGGGTTGCCGAGACTGACGTGATGACATCGGTAAAGCTGACCAGGTTGCTCTCCTTGCTGAGCAAAGGATTGGTGTCTCGTTGATAGCCATTCAGGCTCCAGCGGTCATAGCGCGACGATTCACCGATCACCATCACCACGATTTGCGGCGTGTTTTGGTGGCTGGCCTGGTGTGCGCCGAAGTGGAACTGGCTGTTCTTGTGTTCCAGGTCGTCCAGGTATTCCCGTTCTTTCCAGAAGTCGTAGCCGCGGACCGCCAGCCCGAAGGGCCAGGTGCGGCTGACCGGTTCGGCTTCCAGCGGCGTGGCCGCCCATTTGGGCAGCTTGCCGAGGTGCATGCCTTGGCTCTCCGGCGCCGCCAGGGAAGCGGCCTTGCTGCTGGCGGCAACTACTGGCGCAGCCTGGATACCGATTTCTCGGCCATACAGCCAAACACACAGGCCGGTAGCGAGCACTAACCAACCAAACCAGCGGGAAGGGCCTTCCAGGTCCAGGTCGCGGGTGCGGCTGGCCGCCAGCCAACTGAGCGCCCACCACAGCACCACCAGGGCCAGGATCAGCGCCAGCCACCAGATCTTGTTGCCCAGGAACTCCATTGCCTCGCCGGGGCTGGTTTCGGCGATGATGCCGAGGTGGTGGGTGGAAATGCCTTGGCCGTAAAATTTGCGCAGGTAGATCTCGGTCGGCAGGGCAAGGAAGGCGGGGATCAGCAGCCAGTGAAACCAGGCGGGGCGCTTGAAAATCGACCAGATCACCAGCCACAGCCCCGTTTCGGTGAGGATGATGCGCAGCGAATGATCTATCGTCTGGCCGAACAGCAGGGGCACGAAGGGGACCAGGGACAGCGCCAGGTAGGTAACCAGTACGAACAGATTGTTGCGGCGAAGCAAGGCGAGCATCATGGTGGAGGAAAATAGTCGAATCCCATTATCCCGCAAAGCCGCTGCGGGTAACCGCGCCGCATGAGATAAACACGGCTTTGCCGCCAGCGCCGCTTTGCAAAAAAGACAACGATACCGGCGCCGTTGCGGAAACGCGGCGATCTGTTGTGTTTACGGGGCAGACATCCGAGACTGCGGTTGACTGCAAGGCATCATGGGGCTATACTCGCGGGTTCTCGATTGTAGGCTCTATGGGCCGAACGTTCTTTGGTCTGCTTCCGCTTCCTATAGCGCGTTTCTCCTCTACTGCCGAATCGAATTGTGCGCAGGGTTTTGTATGATTCTTATGATTCCTGGCGCAAGTATCTGTCCAATCCCGGACAACCGATTTCGGGATTGTTGTTATTAACGTCGTAATTTTGTTGGATATATAACGATGCCAACCATCAATCAATTGATTCGCCAGCCGCGCGTTTCTGCGGTCGTAAAGAGCAAATCACCAGCGCTGGAAAACAGCCCGCAAAAACGCGGCGTTTGCACCCGCGTTTATACGACAACTCCAAAGAAGCCTAACTCGGCTCTGCGTAAAGTTGCCAAAGTTCGCCTGACCAACGGTTTCGAAGTCATTTCGTACATCGGCGGTGAAGGCCATAACCTGCAAGAACATAGTGTCGTGCTGTTGCGCGGCGGCCGTGTAAAAGACTTGCCGGGTGTGCGTTACCACATGGTTCGCGGTGCACTGGATACCCAGGGCGTCAAGGATCGTAAGCAAGCTCGCTCGAAGTACGGTGCAAAGCGTGCTAAGGCTGCAAAGAAATAATAGTTTTCGTTAGGCGCAAGCCAAGCGAATAAGTGTCGGTCCCCAATGGGCCGAGTAAGTGGGTGGCTATGATGGCTGTCCGCGAGTGTGCAGGAACAAAAGATCTGCGCGCTCAACTGAAGATTGAAAGGAATCGAAATGCCACGTCGTCGTGAAGTTCCCAAGCGGGAGATTCTGCCGGATCCGAAATTCGGTAATGTTGATGTTGCGAAGTTCGTCAACGTCCTGATGTTGTCCGGTAAAAAATCGGTCGCAGAAAACATCATTTACGGTGCCTTCGAGCACATCCAGGCCAAATCCGGCAAAGATCCGCTGGAAGTGTTTGCCCTTGCTATCAGCAACGCCAAACCATTGGTCGAAGTGAAGTCGCGTCGCGTTGGTGGTGCAAACTACCAGGTGCCGGTTGAAGTCCGTCCTGTCCGTCGTATGGCGTTGTCGATGCGCTGGTTGCGTGAAGCAGCCAACAAGCGCAGCGAAAAATCGATGCCGCAACGCCTGGGCGGCGAATTGCTGGAAGCCGCAGAAGGCCGCGGCGGCGCAATGAAAAAGCGTGACGAAGTTCACCGTATGGCAGAAGCGAACAAGGCGTTCTCGCACTTCCGCTTCTAATAGACTGGACAGCCGCCTCCCTGAATCGAGACGTCTGTCCGCATCTGAAATTTGTTCGAGCCGAGCGCATATTTTTATCAAAAATGGCGCTCGGTTTCGTGCATTAAAAGACTTAGGAATAAATCATGGCTCGCAAGACCCCCATTGAGCGCTATCGCAATATCGGTATCTCCGCTCACATCGATGCAGGTAAAACCACGACTACAGAACGCGTTCTGTTTTATACCGGTGTGAATCACAAAATCGGTGAAGTGCATGATGGCGCCGCCACCATGGACTGGATGGAACAAGAGCAAGAGCGCGGCATCACCATTACTTCCGCTGCTACGACCTGCTTCTGGAAGGGTATGGCGGGTAATTTCGCTGAGCACCACATCAACATCATCGACACGCCGGGCCACGTTGACTTCACGATTGAAGTCGAGCGCTCGATGCGTGTTCTGGATGGCGCCTGCATGGTTTACTGTGCAGTCGGCGGCGTGCAGCCACAGTCGGAAACGGTTTGGCGTCAAGCTAACAAGTACAAGGTTCCACGTCTGGCGTTCGTCAACAAGATGGACCGCACCGGCGCGAACTTCTTCAAGGTTTTCGAGCAGATGCGTGCTCGCCTGAAGGCCAACCCTGTGCCAATGCAAGTGCCTATCGGCGCTGAAGACAAGTTTGAAGGCGTGATCGACCTGGTCAAGATGAAGGCTATCTACTGGGACGACGCTACCCAAGGCATGAAGTTCGACTACCGTGACATTCCTACCGATCTGGCTGCTGAAGCTGCCAAATGGCGTGAAAACATGGTCGAAGCCGCTGCTGAAGCATCGGAAGAACTGATGAACAAGTACCTGGAAGAAGGCGACCTGACCGAAGCCGAAATCAAGGCTGCGATCCGTCAACGTACTCTGGCCAGCGAAATCGTGCCGATGATGTGCGGTACCGCGTTCAAGAACAAGGGCGTGCAAGCCATGCTGGACGGCGTGGTCGAGTACCTGCCGTCGCCGCTGGATATTCCGCCGGTACCGGGCCTGGACGAAGATGATGCGCCGATCTCGCGTAAGCCGGAAGACGGCGAAAAGTTCTCCGGCCTGGCGTTCAAGATCGCGACCGATCCGTTCGTCGGTCAGATCTGCTTCATGCGCTGCTACTCGGGCACCCTGAATTCGGGCGACACCGTGTTGAACTCGATCAAGGGCAAGAAAGAGCGTATCGGCCGTATCGTGCAGATGCACGCTAACCAGCGCGAAGAAATCAAGGAAATTCTGGCAGGCGACATCGCTGCGCTGATCGGGATGAAGGATACGACTACCGGCGACACACTGTGCGACTCCAATGCATTCATCATCCTGGAACGCATGATTTTCCCTGAGCCGGTGATTTCGCAGGCAGTCGAGCCTAAGACCAAGCAAGACCAGGAAAAAATGGGTCTGGCCTTGAATCGCCTGGCTGCTGAAGATCCATCGTTCCGCGTGCGTACCGACGAAGAATCGGGTCAAACCATCATCGCCGGTATGGGCGAGCTGCATCTGGACATTATCGTCGACCGCATGAAGCGCGAATTCGGCGTTGAAGCGACCGTCGGTAAGCCGCAGGTTGCTTACCGCGAAACCATCCGCAAGACTTGCGAAGAAATCGAAGGCAAATTCGTCAAGCAATCGGGTGGTCGTGGTCAGTACGGTCACGTGGTTCTGAAGATCGAACCGCAAGAACCAGGCAAGGGCTTTGAGTTCGTTGACGCGATCAAGGGCGGCACCGTTCCACGCGAATACATCCCTGCAGTTGAAAAGGGTGTGCGCGAAACACTGAACACCGGCGTGTTGGCCGGCTATCCAGTGGTTGACGTCAAGGTAACCCTGTTCTTCGGTTCTTACCATGATGTCGACTCGAACGAAAATGCGTTCCGCATGGCCGCTTCGATGGCGTTCAAGGACGGCTGCCGCAAGGCCAGCCCGGTTATTCTGGAGCCAATGATGGCAGTTGAAGTCGAAACTCCAGAAGACTACGCCGGTACCGTGATGGGCGATCTGTCGTCGCGTCGCGGCATGGTGCAAGGCATGGATGAAATCGCCGGCGGTGGCGGCAAGATCATCAAGGCCGAAGTGCCTCTGTCGGAAATGTTCGGTTACTCGACTTCGCTGCGTTCGGCTACTCAAGGCCGCGCAACTTACTCGATGGAATTCAAGCATTACTCCGAAGCGCCTAAGAACGTTATCGATGCAATCGTAACTTCCAAAGCCAAGTAATCAGGCAAGTTACCCTTGCCCGCCACGAGCGGGCAAGGGTTGAAATGTTTCACTCATTGTTTAACGACATCGTTCTTTTTGAAGGAAGAATAAAATGGCAAAAGGTAAATTCGAGCGGACCAAGCCGCACGTCAACGTTGGCACTATCGGCCACGTCGACCACGGCAAGACCACGCTGACAGCAGCGATCGCGACAGTATTGTCGAAGAAATTTGGCGGCGAAGCCAAAGCGTACGATCAGATTGACGCAGCGCCAGAAGAAAAAGCGCGCGGCATCACGATCAACACTGCACACGTTGAATACGAAACTGCAAACCGCCACTACGCCCACGTTGACTGCCCAGGCCATGCTGACTATGTGAAAAACATGATCACCGGCGCGGCCCAGATGGACGGTGCGATCCTGGTGTGTTCGGCAGCTGACGGCCCAATGCCACAGACCCGTGAACACATCCTGTTGTCGCGTCAAGTTGGCGTGCCATACATCATCGTGTTCCTGAACAAAGCGGACATGGTCGACGACGAAGAGTTGCTCGAGCTGGTTGAAATGGAAGTGCGCGAGCTGTTGACCAAGTATGATTTCCCAGGCGACGACCTGCCAATCATCAAGGGTTCGGCCAAGCTGGCCCTGGAAGGCGACACTGGCCCATTGGGCGAGCAAGCGATCATGGCTCTGGCTGAAGCGCTGGATACTTACATCCCGACACCGGAACGTGCTGTTGACGGCGCCTTCCTGCTGCCAGTGGAAGACGTGTTCTCGATCTCCGGCCGCGGTACTGTGGTGACCGGCCGTATCGAGCGCGGTATCGTCAAGGTTGGCGAGGCCCTGCAAATCATCGGTATCCGTGACACGCAAGATACAACCTGTACTGGCGTTGAAATGTTCCGCAAGCTGCTGGACCAAGGCCAAGCCGGCGACAACGTTGGTGTGTTGCTGCGCGGTACCAAGCGTGAAGACGTAGAGCGGGGCCAAGTGTTGGCCAAGCCGAACTCGATCAAGCCGCACAAGCATTTCACTGGCGAGATCTATGTTCTGTCGAAAGACGAAGGCGGCCGCCATACACCGTTCTTCAACAACTATCGTCCACAGTTCTACTTCCGTACTACGGACGTGACTGGTTCGATCGAGTTGCCAAAGGACAAAGAAATGGTCATGCCAGGCGATAACGTGTCGATCACAGTGATGCTGATCAACCCGATCGCGATGGAAGAAGGTCTGCGTTTCGCGATCCGCGAAGGTGGCCGTACTGTTGGTGCAGGTGTTGTTGCCAAGATCCTGCCTGACGCGTAATAGGTAGTGCAATAGGCAGGCCGCTTCGGCGGTTTGCTGTCAATGTAACAATATGCCGTGGGTGATAGTCATCCACGGTTCGTTCTTTAAAGGAAAATCATGTCCGCTGCTAACCAAAAAATCCGCATCCGCCTGAAGGCGTTCGATTACAAGCTGATCGACCAGTCCGCACAGGAAATCGTTGATACAGCCAAGCGTACCGGCGCGGTTGTCAAGGGCCCGGTGCCTCTGCCGACACGTATCCAGCGTTTTGACGTATTGCGTTCGCCGCACGTCAACAAGACATCGCGCGATCAGTTCGAAATCCGTACGCACCAACGCCTGATGGACATCGTTGACCCAACCGACAAGACTGTCGATGCGTTGATGAAGCTGGACCTGCCAGCTGGCGTAGACGTAGAAATCAAGCTGCAATAATTCGTCATTCCCCAGGGTGGGCACGCAGTGCCCGCCTCCGGGACCCGGATTATTCGGTTGTGTTGTAAATAAGGTGTAGCCGGCGAATGTTTGACATACCACGACAAAGATGGTCTTGCAAATAAAAATTTACCCGGTTATACTGATCGGCTTCGGTGCAATTGCGGCGGTTTTCGTCTAGCAATTGCACTCATTTTAGTTGTACAAACATCAGCCCCGCCCAATCGTAGGCGGGAATGGAGAAAAACAATGAGCTTAGGCCTTGTTGGTCGCAAGGTTGGTATGATGCGCATCTTCACGGAAGATGGGGATTCAATCCCAGTAACCGTGTTGGACGTGTCGAACAACCGCGTGACCCAAATCAAAACGCCTGAAACAGACGGTTATACCGCTGTTCAAGTTGCATTCGGTTCGCGTCGCGCTTCACGCGTGACTAAAGCCGCCGCTGGTCACTACGCCAAAGCTGGCGTCGAGGCTGGTACCATCCTCAGAGAATTCCGCATTGATTCAACCAAGGCTTCCGAGCTGAAGGCCGGCGAAGTTATCGCTGCCAGCCTGTTCGAAGTCGGTCAAAAGGTTGACGTTCAAGGTGTCTCGATCGGTAAGGGTTACGCTGGTACCATCAAGCGTCACAACTTTGCATCCGGTCGTGCCAGCCACGGTAACTCCCGTTCGCATAATGTTCCAGGTTCCATCGGTATGGCGCAGGATCCAGGTCGCGTTTTCCCTGGTAAGCGCATGACCGGTCACATGGGTGACGTTACTGTAACCACGCAAAACCTCGAAATCGCACGTGTTGACGCTGAGCGCCAACTGCTGCTGGTCAAGGGCGCGGTTCCAGGTGCGAAGAACGGCCAAGTCGTGGTCAGCCCTGCGATCAAAATCAAAGCTAAGAAGGGAGCCTAATTCATGGAACTCAAGCTCCTGAATGACCAAGGTCAAGCTGCTTCGAACGTTGCTGCTCCGGATACCATTTTCGGCCGCGACTACAACGAAGCCCTGATTCACCAGGTCGTAGTTGCTTACCAGGCTAACGCTCGCAGCGGTAACCGTAAGCAAAAAGACCGTGAAGAAGTTCATCACACGACTAAAAAGCCATGGCGCCAAAAGGGTACTGGCCGCGCTCGTGCCGGTATGTCGTCTTCGCCACTGTGGCGCGGCGGTGGTCGGATTTTCCCGAACTCGCCTGATGAAAACTTCACGCACAAAGTAAACAAGAAGATGTATCGCGCAGGTCTCTGCTCGATTCTGTCGCAGTTGGCACGCGAAGGTCGTCTGTCGGTCGTCGAGAATTTCTCGGTCGAAGCGCCAAAGACCAAATTGCTGTCACAAAAGCTGAAGACCATGGGTCTGGATTCCGTGTTGGTGATTACCGACAACCTGGAAGAAAACCTGTTGTTGGCGTCGCGCAACCTGCCAGGTTTCCTGGTATGCGAGCCGCGTCACGCTGATCCAGTATCGCTTGTGTTCTACAAGAAGATCCTGATCACCAAGCTGGCTTTGGCGAAGATTGAGGAGATGCTGGCATGAACGCAATTAAACATAGCGAAGAACGCTTGATGAAAGTGTTGCTGGCGCCGGTGATTTCCGAAAAGGCAACGATGGTTGCGGAGAAAAACGAGCAAGTCGTTTTCCGTATCGCACCAGACGCTACCAAGCTGGAAGTCAAGGCTGCTGTCGAACTGCTCTTCAAAGTTCAAGTTGAGTCGGTACAAGTTGCCAATCGTCTGGGTAAGCAAAAGCGTAGCGGCAAGTCCATGGGCCGCCGCAACCATACCCGTCGCGCATTCGTATGCTTGAAGCCGGGTCAAGAGATCAACTTCACCGAGGAGGCTAAATAATGGCACTCGTTAAAGTTAAACCAACCTCGCCGGGCCGCCGTGGCATGGTCAAGGTCGTTAATCCCGACCTGTACAAAGGCCGTCCATTTGCTGCCCTGATCGAGAAGAAGTCGAAAACAGCTGGTCGTAACAACAACGGTCATATCACTACTCGCCACATCGGCGGTGGTCATAAGCAACATTACCGCTTGATCGACTTCAAGCGCACCAAGGATGGCATTCCTGCGAAAGTGGAACGTATCGAATACGATCCAAACCGCACTGCGAATATCGCCCTGTTGTGCTACGCCGACGGCGAACGTCACTACATCATCGCCACTAAGGGCATGGCTGTAGGCGACCAGGTAATGAGCGGCTCGGAAGCGCCGATCAAATCCGGCAACTGCCTGCCAATCCGCAACATTCCGGTTGGCACGATTCTGCATTGCGTCGAAATGCTGCCAGGTAAGGGTGCCCAGATGGCCCGTACCGCCGGCGCCGGCGTTGTGCTGATGGCTCGTGAAGGTACTTACGCTCAGATTCGTTTGCGTTCCGGTGAAGTTCGCCGCGTGCACATCGAATGCCGCGCTACCGTAGGTGAAGTCGGCAATGCCGAACACAGCCTGCGCAAGATCGGTAAAGCGGGTGCGATGCGTTGGCGTGGTGTTCGTCCTACCGTTCGCGGTGTGGTCATGAACCCGGTCGACCATCCTCACGGTGGTGGTGAAGGCAAGACCGCAGCTGGTCGTCATCCAGTTTCGCCATGGGGTCAACAGACTAAGGGTAAGAAGACACGCAGCAACAAGCGTACTACTTCCATGATCGTCTCGCGCCGTGGCAAGAAATAAGGGGTAACACATGACACGTTCATTGAAAAAAGGGCCGTTCTGCGACGCCCACCTGGTGAAAAAAGTTGAAACTGCGCAAGCGGTCAAAGACAAAAAGCCAATCAAGACTTGGTCCCGTCGCTCGACCATCATGCCGGATTTTATCGGTCTGACGATTGCTGTGCATAACGGCAAACAACACGTCCCGGTATATGTGTCCGAGAACATGGTTGGTCACAAGCTCGGCGAATTCGCGCTGACCCGTACGTTCAAGGGTCATGCTGCTGATAAGAAGGCTAAGAAATAAGGTCCGATGATGGAAACTAAAGCTACCCTCCGCGGCGTGCGCCTGTCGGCCCAAAAGGGCCGTCTGGTCGCCGACCTGATTCGCGGCAAAAAAATTGATCAAGCACTTAACATCCTGGCCTTCAGCCCGAAAAAAGGTGCAGCTATCATCAAGCGTGTTCTGGAATCCGCAATTGCGAATGCCGAACACAATGACGGTGCTGATATCGACGAGCTGAAAGTCACGACGATATATGTGGAAAAAGGTTCGGTCCTCAAGCGCTTCACAGCGCGTGCTAAAGGCCGTGGCGATCGTATCTCGAAGCAATCCTGTCACATTTACGTGACTGTCGGAAACTAAGGAGTCACGATGGGACAGAAGATTCATCCAACCGGTTTTCGCCTTGCGGTTACACGTAACTGGGGATCCCGCTGGTATGCAGGCAATAGCAATTTTGCCCAAATGCTTGGCGAAGATCTGAAAGTACGTGCTTTCCTCAAGAAAAAACTGAAGAACGCATCGGTCGGCCGCGTTGTTATCGAGCGTCCTGCAAAGAACGCACGCATCACGATTTACAGCTCGCGCCCTGGTGTTGTTATCGGTAAAAAAGGCGAGGACATCGAAGTACTGAAGTCCGCGCTGACCAAGCTGATGGGTGTGCCGGTTCACGTTAATATCGAAGAAATTCGTAAACCTGAAATCGACGCACAACTGATCGCTGATTCGATCGCGCAACAGCTCGAAAAACGCATCATGTTCCGCCGCGCGATGAAACGTGCGATGCAGAACGCAATGCGTCTGGGCGCGCAAGGGATCAAGATCATGTCGTCCGGTCGTTTGAACGGTATCGAAATCGCACGTACCGAATGGTACCGCGAAGGTCGCGTACCGCTTCACACACTGCGCGCTGACATCGACTACGGTTTCGGCGAAGCTGAAACCACATACGGCATTATCGGCATCAAAGTCTGGGTTTACAAGGGCGATCGTCTGGCTAACGGCGATGCGCCGGTAATCGACGTACCTAACGACGATGACAAGAAACGCCGTGGTCCACGTCGTGATGATGGCAAACCAGCTGGTCGTCCACGTGCTAAAACTACAACGGCAGGTCCAGGAGCGCCAGCTGCGCGTCCAGCCCGTGCCAAGAAGCCGGATGGCGCTGCTGAAGGTGTTGCTGTTGCTGCGCCGGCTGAGAAAGCAGGAGAATAATCATGCTGCAACCAGCACGCAGAAAATATCGTAAAGAGCAAAAGGGCCGCAACAAAGGCATTTCGCATTCGCGCGGCACTGCCGTGTCGTTCGGCGAATTTGGCTTGAAGGCGATTGGCCGCGGTCGTATCACCGCGCGCCAGATTGAAGCAGCTCGTCGCGCAATGACCCGTCATATCAAACGGGGTGGTCGTATCTGGATTCGCATTTTCCCGGATAAGCCAATTTCGCAAAAGCCTGCCGAAGTCCGTATGGGTAACGGTAAAGGTAATCCCGAGTACTACGTGGCTGAAATTCAGCCAGGTAAAATGCTGTACGAGATGGATGGCGTCGATGAAACTCTGGCGCGTGAGGCATTCCGTTTGGCTGCAGCTAAATTGCCATTGTTGACCACGTTCGTCGTGCGTCAAATTGGCCAATAATTGGAGTTAAACATGAAAGCATCTGAACTCCGCGACAAAGATCAAGCGGCCTTGACGAAAGAGCTGAACGAATTGCTGAAGGCGCAGTTTAGCCTTCGCATGCAAATCGCAACTCAGCAATTGAGCAATACGTCGCAATTGAAGAAAGTTCGTCGCGATATAGCACGGGTCAAGACCGTCATCAATTCGAAGGGCGCCCTGTAATGAACGATCAAGTGAAACAAGCGCTCAAGCGCACGCTGGTTGGTAAAGTTGTGTCCGATAAAATGGACAAGACTGTTACCGTCCTGATCGAACGCCACGTCAAGCATCCTCTGTATGGCAAAATCATTGTGCGTACCAACAAGTACCATGCACATGACGAAACCAACCAGGCCAAGGAAGGCGACGTAGTCGAGATCCAAGAAGGACGTCCAATCTCCAAGACTAAAGCTTGGAGCGTGACACGTGTGGTACAAGTGGCACAAGTCCTGTAAGTAATTGTTGCGAGCCAAGCATTTTGATGTAATAATGCTTGGCTTCGCTCCTGTTGGCTTCCGACAAGAGCGAAAAGGGTAGCAAACAGCGCCCTGCAGCATCTAGCAAGAAGTTTTGGAAGTCGTCCACCTAAGCAGTGCGCTCAGCAGAGTTGCCCTGACAGGACCAAGACTGACCGTAAATCCGCATCGTGCGGCAGCGAGTTAAGTTGGGAAAGAAAATATTATGATTCAAACGGAAAGCCGGCTCGAAGTAGCCGACAACACTGGTGCACGCGAAGTTATGTGCATCAAAGTTCTGGGTGGTTCCAAGCGTCGCTATGCCAGCATTGGTGATGTGATCAAGGTTACCGTCAAAGTGGCAGCGCCACGTGGTCGCGTCAAAAAAGGCGAGATCTATAACGCCGTTGTCGTGCGGACCGCTAAAGGCGTTCGCCGTCAAGATGGTTCGCTGGTCAAGTTCGATGGCAATGCAGCAGTGCTGCTGAACGCGAAGCTTGAGCCAATTGGTACGCGTATTTTTGGACCAGTCACTCGTGAACTGCGCACTGAGCGCTTCATGAAGATTGTGTCGCTCGCGCCTGAAGTGCTGTAAGGAGTCGAGATGGATAAGATTCGGAAAAGCGACGAAGTAATCGTCCTGACTGGTAAAGACAAGGGCAAGCGCGGTGTTGTAAAGCAACGCGTTGATGCTAACCATGTTGTCGTAGAAGGCGTCAACGTTGCTAAAAAAGCAACCAAGCCAAACCCGATGACTGGTGTAACTGGTGGCATCATTGACAAGTTGATGCCAATTCACGTGTCAAATGTTGCGTTGTTCAACGCTGCAACTGGCAAGGCAGATCGCGTTGGTTTTAAAGATGTGGACGGCAAGAAAGTCCGCGTTTTCAAGTCCAGCGGCGAAGTTGTTAAGGTTTAAGAGATCATGGCCCGTCTCCAAGAATTCTATAAAGATAAAGTCGTTACCGACCTGACAGCGAAATACGCTTACAAGTCCGTAATGGAAGTGCCGCGCATCCTGAAGATCACCCTGAACATGGGTCTGTCGGAAGCGATCGCGGATAAGAAGATCATTGAACACGCTGTTGGCGATTTGACCAAGATTGCAGGTCAGAAGCCAGTCGTGACCAAGGCACGGAAGGCTATCGCGGGTTTCAAGATCCGTGAAGGCTATCCAATCGGTTGCATGGTTACACTGCGTGGCGCTCAGATGTACGAGTTCCTGGATCGCCTGATCACTGTCGCGCTGCCGCGCGTTCGTGATTTCCGTGGCGTTTCCGGTCGCGCATTTGACGGTCGTGGTAACTACAATATCGGTGTGAAAGAGCAGATCATTTTCCCCGAAATTGAGTACGACAAGATTGATGTGTTGCGTGGTATGAATATCAGTATCACGACGACTGCAAAGACCGACGACGAAGCAAAATCGCTTCTCGCCGCATTTAAATTTCCGTTCAGAAACTGAGGTTGCCATGGCAAAACTGGCACTGATTAACCGTGAACAAAAGCGCGCTGACCTGGTAAAGAAATACGCCGGCAAGCGTGCCGAGTTAAAGGCAATCATTGATGACCAATCGAAGTCGGAAGAAGAGCGCTACGAAGCTCGCTTGAAATTGCAAGCGCTGCCACGTAACTCGGCTCCGACCCGTCAACGTAATCGTTGCTCCCTGACTGGTCGTCCACGTGGCACTTTCCGCAAGTTCGGTCTGGGCCGTATTAAGCTCCGTGAAATCGCCATGCGTGGCGAAATTCCGGGTATGACTAAAGCAAGCTGGTAATAGGAGAATATGCAATGAGTATGAGCGATCCTATCGCCGATATGCTGACCCGTATCCGCAATGCGCAAGTAGTTCACAAGACAACCGTGGCAATGCCATCGTCGAAGGTCAAGATTGCGATTGCCAACGTCCTCAAGGACGAGGGTTACATTGAAGATTTCGCTGTCGCTGAAGAAGGCGGCAAAGCGGAACTCAAAATCGGTTTGAAGTATTACGCCGGCCGTCCTGTTATCGAACGTCTTGATCGCGTATCCCGTCCAGGGCTGCGGATCTACAAGGGCAAAGATGACATCCCTAACGTGATGAACGGCTTAGGTGTGGCAATTATTTCGACACCTGCGGGTGTCATGACGGACCGCAAAGCGCGCGCAACCGGTGTCGGTGGCGAAGTTATTTGCTACGTCGCCTAAGGAGTGCAACATGTCTCGTGTAGGTAAAATGCCGATTGCACTGCCAACTGGCGCGGAAGCGACCATTACAGCAGCGCAGATCACAGTTAAGGGCCCATTGGGCTCGCTTTCCCAGGCTTTGAATGGCCTGGTAAAAATCGAAAACAACAACGGCACGCTGAATTTCGCTGCCGCTGACGACAGCCGCGAAGCCAATGCGATGTCAGGCACCTTGCGTGCTCTGGTCAACAACATGGTCAATGGCGTAACCAAGGGTTTCGAAAAGAAGCTGAACCTGGTTGGCGTGGGTTTTCGTGCGCAAGCACAAGGTGACAAGTTGAATCTGTCGCTCGGTTTCTCGCATCCGGTGGTTCACCAAATGCCGCAAGGCGTGACAGTGGCAACCCCGACGCAAACCGAGATCCTGATCAAGGGTATCGACAAGCAACGTGTTGGTCAGGTTGCTGCAGAAGTTCGTGCTTACCGCGAACCTGAGCCGTATAAGGGCAAGGGCGTTCGTTACTCGGACGAAGTGGTAATCCTTAAAGAAACCAAGAAGAAGTAATAGGGGTTGACGATGGATAAGAAACAATCACGTCTGCGCCGCTCACGCCAAACGCGTGCCAAGATCGCAGAGTTAAAGGTGAACCGCCTGGCAGTGCATCGTACCAATTTGCACATTTACGCCAGCATCATCGGCCCTGACGCTAAAGTGCTGGCTTCGGCCTCCACACTGGAAGCTGAAGTACGTGCAGAACTGGCCGGCAAGTCCGGTGCAGGCGGCAATACAGCAGCTGCATCGCTGGTTGGCAAGCGCGTTGCTGAGAAGGCACTGAAAGCAGGAGTTACCGAAGTTGCGTTTGATCGCTCCGGTTTCCGTTACCACGGCCGCGTCAAGGTGCTGGCAGATGCCGCCCGTGAAGCCGGTCTGAAGTTCTAAGGAAGAATCGTCATGGCAAAAATGCAATCGAAAATGCAAAGCGATAAGCCGGATGATGGCATGCGCGAAAAAATGATCGCGGTCAACCGTGTGACCAAAGTGGTCAAGGGTGGTCGTATCATGGGTTTCGCAGCATTGGCTGTTGTTGGTGATGGCGATGGCCGTATCGGCATGGGCAAGGGCAAATCGAAAGAAGTGCCAGTTGCAGTGCAGAAGGCTATGGAAGAAGCCCGTCGCAAGATGATCAAGGTAACGCTGAAGAACGGTACATTGCAACACGCAATCTCCGGCAAGCATGGCGCCTCATCGGTGCTGATGTTGCCAGCAAAAGACGGTACTGGCGTCATCGCCGGCGGTCCAATGCGCGCGATCTTTGAAGTACTGGGCGTGACGAACGTTGTGGCCAAGTCCACAGGTTCCACCAATCCGTACAACATGGTTCGTGCTACTTTGAACGGCTTGTCAAAGATGAACACGCCATCGGAAATTGCTGCCAAGCGCGGCAAGTCCGTTGAAGAAATTCTGGGCTAAGGTGATCAAAATGACAAAGACTGTAAAAGTACAATTGATCAAGGGTTTGATCGGCACGCGCGAAACTCATCGCGCGACAGTACGCGGCCTGGGCCTGCGTCGTGTGAATTCGGTTTCCGAATTGCAAGACACCCCATCTGTGCGCGGCATGATCAATAAAGTGTCCTATCTTGTGAAAGTGGTGTCGTAAGCTTAGGCTTGCGAACGGAGCAAATTATGGAATTGAATACTATTCAACCTGCAGATGGCGCCAAGCATTACAAGCGTCGCGTTGGTCGTGGTATCGGCTCAGGTATCGGTAAGACAGCCGGCCGCGGTCACAAGGGTCAAAAATCGCGTTCGGGCGGTTTCCACAAAGTCGGCTTTGAAGGCGGTCAGATGCCTTTGCAACGTCGTTTGCCAAAACGCGGCTTCAAGTCGATGGCAACCCCGTTCAAGGCTGAAGTTCGCTTGTCGGACCTGGAAAACCTGCCGGTAACTGAAATTGATATCCTGGTGTTGAAGCAAGCTGGCGTGATCGGCGAGCTGGCACGCGTGGTACGCGTCATCCTGTCGGGCGAAGTCACCAAAAAGGTAACGCTCAAGGGTCTGATCGCTACCAAAGGTGCAAAAGCTGCGATTGAAGCAGCCGGCGGATCCGTAGCTTAATTTGTCGTTCTAACTCGTAGCAATGGAGCAATAATTGGCGACATCTCCCCAACTTGCAAAGAGTGCTGCGAGCGGCTTCCCTTGGGGCCGTCTGTGGTTCTTGCTTGCTGCATTGGTTGTATATCGTATTGGTGCTCACATTCCCGTACCGGGAATTGATCCATCGCAGTTGGCGCAATTGTTTAAGCAGCACCAGGGCGGCATTTTGGGCATGTTCAACATGTTCTCTGGTGGTGCGTTGTCGCGGTTCACCGTATTTGCGCTGGGAATCATGCCGTATATTTCGGCATCGATCGTGATGCAATTGATGTCGATTGTGTCGCCTCAGCTGGAAGCGTTGAAGAAAGAAGGCGAGTCCGGTCGTCGCAAGATTACCCAGTACACCCGTTACGGTACGCTGTTGCTGGCGACGTTCCAGGCCCTGGGGATTGCTGTAGCACTGGAATCGCAACCTGGCCTGGTGCTGGATGCAGGCTTGGCTTTCCGCTTCACGACAGTTGTGACGCTGGTAACAGGAACAATGTTTTTGATGTGGTTGGGTGAACAGATTACCGAGCGTGGTCTTGGTAATGGTATCTCGATCATCATTTTTGCAGGTATCGCAGCTGGTTTGCCAAATGCGATCGGTGGTTTGTTCGGACAGGTAAGTACCGGTTCCATGAGTGCCCTGTCGGCGATCCTGATTTGTCTGATCGCGGCTGGCGTGACATACCTGGTGGTATTTATTGAACGTGGTCAACGCAAGATTCTGGTGAATTATGCCAAGCGTCAAGTGGGCAACAAGATTTATGGCGGTCAAAGCAGTCATTTGCCGCTGAAGCTGAACATGGCTGGTGTAATTCCTCCAATCTTCGCTTCCTCGATCATCTTGTTTCCTGCGACAATCACGAGTTGGTTTACTTCCGGTGATTCAACCAATCCGGTAGTCAACTTCCTCAAGGATATGGCGGCTTCACTGGCGCCAGGCGAACCGATTCATGCCTTGCTGTATGCGATTGCGATTGTGTTCTTCTGCTTCTTCTATACTGCGCTGGTATTCAACAGCAAGGAAACGGCAGACAACCTGAAGAAAAGCGGCGCGTTTGTGCCGGGGATTCGTCCAGGTGAGCAGACTGCGCGTTATATCGACAAGATCTTGATGCGCCTGACCCTGGTTGGCGCGGTCTATATCACGGTAGTGTGCCTGGTTCCGGAATTCTTGATCGCTCGCTGGAAGGTACCGTTCTATTTTGGTGGTACATCGCTGTTGATTATCGTAGTGGTCACCATGGACTTCATGGCACAGGTACAGAATTACGTGATGTCGCAGCAATATGATTCGCTGCTGCGTAAGGCAAATTTCAAGGGCGGCGTTTCGACGCGGTAAGTTGAGATGAACGACCAGAGGAACCAGTAGACCGAATGGCAAAAGACGACGTTATCCAGATGCAAGGCGAGATTCTTGAGAATCTCCCCAATGCAACATTTAGAGTCAAGTTGGAAAACGGACATATCGTCCTCGGTCATATTTCTGGCAAGATGCGCATGAACTATATTCGCATCCTGCCAGGAGATAAGGTGACAGTGGAATTGACACCTTATGATTTAAGCCGGGCACGGATTGTGTTCCGTACCAAGTAACAGCAATTAGAACCTAGAACGAAAGAGGGCAAAAATGAAAGTGCTCGCATCAGTCAAGCGGATCTGCCGCAACTGTAAGATCATTAAGCGCAAAGGCGTAGTTCGCGTCATTTGTACGGAACCGCGCCATAAACAGCGCCAAGGTTAATTAACGTTATTGATCGAGGAATAACGAATGGCACGTATTGCAGGGGTCAACATCCCCAATCATCAGCACACCGTCATCGGCTTGACAGCCATCTACGGTGTTGGCCGCCCACGCGCACAAGAAATTTGCGACAGCACGGGTATTTTGACTACGAAGAAGATCAAAGATCTCGACGATAACGAGCTGGAAAAGCTGCGCGACGAAATTGCAAAATTCGTCGTCGAAGGTGACCTGCGTCGTGAACTGTCGATGAACATCAAGCGTTTGATGGATCTGGGTTGCTATCGTGGTATGCGTCATCGCAAAGGCTTGCCTTGCCGTGGCCAACGTACTCGTACCAATGCACGTACCCGCAAGGGCCCGCGCAAAGCCGCTCAATCGCTGAAGAAATAATCGGGCTGCCACCTCACCGTGGCAACTGATCGTTTCATTTAGGTAGTCGGATTCAAGGAAATTATTATGGCAAAGTCCCCAAATAACGCCGCAGCAGCACGTGTGCGTAAAAAAGTTAAAAAGAACGTTGCTGAAGGCATCGCGCACATCCACGCGTCTTTCAACAACACCATCATCACGATTACCGATCGTCAAGGTAACGCGTTGTCGTGGGCGACATCTGGTGGCGCTGGCTTTAAAGGCTCCCGCAAGTCGACTCCATTTGCAGCGCAGGTTGCAGCCGAAGCCGCTGGTAAAGTGGCTGTGGAATGTGGCGTGAAGAACCTGGAAGTGCGTATCAAGGGCCCAGGTCCTGGTCGTGAGTCCGCAGTTCGTGCGTTGAACAACCTGGGTATCAAGATCACCCAGATTCAAGACGTCACTCCAGTGCCGCATAACGGTTGCCGCCCTCCAAAGCGTCGTCGTATCTAAATCTGTACAGATTTCGTTATTGCCCAGCAATAGCGTATGCAAGTAACCCGCCAATGACCTTGGCGGGTTTTGTTCTTAAGCCCACTGTCTGGTTGAAGGTAAATCAGACTAGCGCCAGGCCGGAGATTCCGGCCGCAAAAGACAGTAATGTCTCGGCGTCATATTTTTAAAAGGAAGCATCGTGGCACGTTATATCGGACCTAAAGCAAAACTTTCCCGCCGTGAAGGCACGGACCTGTTCCTGAAGAGCGCACGCCGCTCGCTGGATTCCAAGTGCAAACTGGATTCCAAGCCAGGTCAGCATGGCCGTACCTCCGGTGCACGTACCTCCGACTACGGCAACCAATTGCGCGAAAAGCAAAAGGTCAAGCGTATGTACGGCATCCTGGAACGCCAGTTCCGCCGTTATTTCGCTGAAGCGGACCGTCGCAAGGGCAACACCGGCGAAACACTGCTGCGTTTGCTGGAAGCGCGTCTGGACAACGTCGTATACCGTATGGGCTTCGGTTCGACCCGTGCTGAAGGCCGTCAATTGGTCTCGCACAAGGCGTTCACCGTCAACGGCAACGTCGTCAACATTGCTTCTTACCAAGTCAAGACCGGCGACGTGATCGCTGTTCGCGAAAAGGCCAAGAAGCAAGTGCGTATCGTTGAAGCGCTGTCGCTGGCTGAACAAGGCGGCATGCCATCGTGGGTTTCGGTTGATGCGAAGAAAATGGAAGGTACTTTCAAGTCCTTGCCAGACCGCAACGAAATCGCTAACGATGTCAATGAATCGCTGATCGTCGAACTGTACTCGCGTTAATTTTAGTTTTTCGGTCGCGCCTGGTTCCAGGTACGGCCGTTTCATCAGGGTGCCTCCGACTCTCCTAGCGATTGTCGGCGGCGCCCTTAATGCCATCAGCCTTATCGGTGTAACGAGCCGAGGGTATTGAAAAGGACATTTCATGCAAAACAGCTTGTTGAAGCCACGTATTATCGAAGTAGAAGCACTGGGTGCCGGCCACGCTAAAGTCGTGATGGAACCGTTTGAACGTGGTTACGGCCACACGCTGGGCAATGCGCTGCGTCGCGTGCTGCTGTCGTCGATGGTTGGCTATGCGCCGACTGAAGTGACGATCGCCGGTGTGGTTCACGAATACTCGTCGCTCGACGGCGTGCAGGAAGACGTAGTCGACATCCTGCTGAACCTGAAGGGTGTCGTATTCAAGTTGCATAACCGTGACGAAGTCACGCTGACCCTGAAAAAAGATGGCGAAGGCGCAGTGCTGGCTTCCGACATCGATCTGCCGCATGACGTTGAACTGGTCAATCCGGATCACGTGATTGCCCACCTGACTGCCGGTGGCGCACTCGACATGCAGATCAAGGTTGAAAAAGGCCGCGGCTATGTGCCAGGCAACGTCCGTCGCCTGACGGAAGATGCCAACAAGACCATCGGCCGCATCATCCTGGACGCATCGTTCTCGCCGGTCCGCCGTGTTTCCTACGCTGTTGAATCGGCGCGCGTGGAACAGCGTACCGACCTGGACAAGCTGGTCATCAACATTGAAACCAATGGCGTGATCACTCCGGAAGAAGCGATTCGCCAATCGGCACGCGTGCTGGTTGACCAGTTGAACGTGTTCGCTGCGCTGGAAGGCACCGAAGCTGCTGCCGAAGCTCCATCGCGCGCACCGCAAGTCGATCCTATCCTGTTGCGTCCGGTCGACGACCTGGAACTGACAGTACGTTCGGCCAATTGCCTGAAAGCAGAAAACATTTACTACATTGGCGATCTGATCCAGCGTAGCGAAAATGAACTGCTGAAGACGCCAAACCTGGGCCGCAAGTCCTTGAACGAAATCAAGGAAGTCCTGGCATCCCGTGGTTTGACACTGGGCATGAAGCTGGAAAACTGGCCGCCTGCAGGCCTGGAAAAGTAATATTTGTTGTTCGCCCGGGGGTGAGATAGAATCACGCCCCTGGGCTTGTTTTAAGCCCGTAGCATCTATCGTTGTATTAATTTCAACCGGCCCGCGACCTGGCAATGCCAAAGTCGATCGAAGAGCTGGATGTAAACTCAAAAACTGAAAGGAATTACCATGCGTCACCGTCACGGCCTTCGTAAATTAAATCGTACTTCTTCCCACCGCCTCGCCATGTTGCGCAACATGACTGTTTCGCTGCTGCGTCACGAAGCAATCAAGACCACATTGCCTAAGGCAAAAGAGCTGCGTCGCGTGATCGAACCGATCCTGACACTGGGCAAGACCGACACCCTGGCAAACAAGCGCCTGGCATTCGCCCGCCTGCGCGACCGCGAAATGGTCCTGAAGCTGTTTGCTGAACTGGGCCCACGTTACGCAAACCGTAACGGCGGCTACCTGCGCATCCTGAAAATGGGTTTCCGCGTTGGCGATAACGCGCCTATGGCTTACATCGAACTGATGGACCGTCCGGAAATCAGCGACGGCGCTGAAGTACCGACAGCTGACTAAGCTTAAGTATCCAAGCTGCGTTAAAATCAAAAGCCAGGCTTAGCCTGGCTTTTTTGCGTTCTGCGCGCCTGATGTGCTGTAAGGATAGATCAAAGAGTTCGACTATGTCAGATGCCTTGCTTATACTCACCAGCTTGCCCGATCTCGCCGGCGCGCAGGCATTGGCGCAGCAACTGGTGGAACGCAAGCTGGCGGCCTGTGTCAATCTCCTGCCGGCGGTGCAATCCGTCTATCGCTGGCAAGGCCAGGTGGAGCAAGCGCTTGAAACGACTTTGCTGATCAAGACCGCGGCACATCGTTATGCGGAGCTGGAAAGCGCGATCAAGGCCGCTCATCCGTATGCCGTACCGGAAATAATTGCCCTACCGATTGTGGCTGGCTTGCCGGCCTACTTGAACTGGATTACTGCAGAAACCCAAAAGGACGTGAATGTTTAAGTCTCTCAAGCAATTGTCTGTGCTGTTCGCCATGCTGTTCGCGTTTACCGTGGCGCATGCCGAGGAAGACGATTACCTGGCGCCGGAAGTGGCGTTCAAGTTTTCGGCACGCATGGCCGATGCCAAGACAGCCGAAGTGACCTACGCGATTGCCGACGGTTATTACATGTATCGCGAACGTTTCCACTTCAAGGCCGAAGGCGCAACGCTGGGCGAACCGCAGATCCCGGCCGGCACCGTCAAGTTCGACCAGACCTTCAACAAGAATGTCGAGACTTACCACCACAGCGTCACCATCCGCTTGCCGGTCGAAGCCAACGGCAGCTTCACGCTGATTTCCACCGGCCAGGGCTGCGCCGACAAGGGCTTGTGCTATCCGCCCATGGATTCCAGCGTCAGCCTGTCTACAACCGCCGCCAGCGTCAGCGGTGGGCTGCTGAGCGCGATGGGCATCGCCAAAGGCAGCGGCGGCGCCATCGATACGCCGCAGGCAACGTCCGCAACCGGCAATGGCCCTGCGGCGGCGGCACAGGCCGCAGGAGGCGCGATCTCGTCGGCTCCTGCCGATACCGAGAGCGGGCGCATCGAATCTTCGCTGAATGGCGGCAAGCTGCTGGTGATCATGCCCTTGTTCCTGCTGCTCGGCCTGGGCCTGGCGTTTACTCCGTGTGTGCTGCCGATGGTGCCTATCCTGTCGTCGATCATTGTCGGCGAGGGCACCAAGGTCAGCCGCCGCCGCGGGTTCCTGCTGTCGCTGACCTATGCGCTGGGGATGGCCCTGGTCTATACCGCGCTGGGCGTTGCCGCCGGCCTGGCTGGCGAAGGCCTGGCCGCCACCCTGCAGAATCCCTGGGTGCTGTCGGCGTTCGCCTTGCTGATGGTGCTGATGTCGCTATCCATGTTCGGTTTCTATGAGCTGCAGCTGCCGGCGGCATTCCAGACCAGGCTGACCCAAGCTTCCGGCCAGCAATCGGCCGGCAAGCTGATCGGCGTGTTTGTGATGGGCGCGATTTCGGCATTGATTGTCGGACCATGCGTGGCGGCGCCGCTGGCTGGCGCCCTGGTGTATATCAGCCAGACCCGCGATGTGGTGATCGGCGGCAGCGCCTTGTTTGCGATGGCGGTCGGCATGAGCGTGCCCTTGATCCTGGTCGGCATTTCTGCCGGCTCCCTGTTGCCGCGCGCCGGCGCCTGGATGGAGTCGGTGAAGCGGTTCTTCGGCGTGCTGATGCTGGCGGTGGCCTTGTGGATGGTGGCGCCGGTGATTCCGGTGCTGGCGCAGATGCTGGGCTGGGCGGCGCTAGGCATAGGCTACGGCGCATTCCTGTTGTGGGGCAGGTCGTCTGCCTGGTTCGCCAAGGCCTTCGGCGTGGTGTTCATGGTGTGCGGCGTGGTGCAGCTGGTCGGCGGCATCAGCGGCGGGCGCGATGTGCTGGCGCCGCTGGCGCACCTGGGCGGAGCGCAGCAAAGCGCGCATGCGCAATTTGTCCGAGTCAAATCGGTAGCCGAGCTGGACGCAGCCCTGGCCCAGACCAATGGCAAACCGGCATTGCTGGATTTCTATGCCGACTGGTGCGTATCGTGCAAGGAAATGGAAAAATTCACTTTCACCGACCCGCGGGTGCAAGCGCGCTTCGGCGAAATGATATTGCTGCAAATCGACGTCACCGCCAACAACGCGGACGACAAGGCCATGCTCAAGCGTTTCAATCTGTTTGGCCCGCCCGGCATCATATTCTTTGACGGGCAAGGGCGGGAAGTGCCTCAGGGGCGGGTTATCGGCTACCAGGACGCTGATAAGTTCTTGCGATCGTTGTCAGTTCTGAATAGCTGATTGCTATATTGCACAACTTTAAGCGGCAACTTATAAATTATTGCGGCCGTTTTGTATCTAACCTGCGGTTATGTAGATAGTCGATAAAATTCTTTAGGCTGTAGCCGCCGTAGGGCTATAGTTTTAGTTCGATGCGTTTTTGCAATCCTCGCGCAATCCCCCATGCAATCCAAAGGAGACTGAAATGACTTTACGCCTCGGCGACGTTGCCCCCGATTTTGAGCAGGATTCTTCGCTCGGCAAGATCAATTTCTATGACTGGGCCGGCGATTCGTGGGTGGTGTTGTTTTCACATCCAGCCGACTTCACGCCGGTCTGCACCACCGAACTCGGCCTGACTTCCAAGCTGAAATCGCAGTTTGAACAGCGCGGCGTCAAAGTGATCGCACTGTCCGTGGACCCTGCCGACAAGCATCAGGAATGGATCAAGGATATCAACGAAACACAGAACACCGTGGTTGGTTTCCCCATCATCGCCGATGCCGACCGCAAGGTGTCGGAATTGTATGACCTGATCCATCCGAACGCCAGCGCAACGGCCACCGTGCGTTCGCTGTTCGTGATCGACCCGGCCAAGAAAGTGCGCCTGATCATCACCTATCCGGCCAGCACCGGGCGCAATTTCGACGAGATCCTGCGTGTCATCGATTCCTTGCAGCTGACCGATAATTATTCGGTCGCCACGCCAGGAAACTGGAAAGACGGGGAAGACGTTGTGATCGTTCCATCGCTGCAGGATCCCGAAGTCCTGAAACAGAAATTCCCTAAAGGCTACAAGGCGATCCGTCCTTATCTGCGCCTGACTCCGCAGCCTAACCGCGACTGATGTAACCGCCGGTTTGCCAGACCTGAAAATGAAAAAGCCCCGTCGAGAACGGGGCTTTTTATTGTCCGAGGAGACTGCTCAGCGCCGTTCCAGCGCCTGGCTCTCCAGGTAACGGCGGCGCTGGAAGAACACCAGCATGCCAATCACGATCACCACCATGCTGCCCATCGTGATCCAGAATCCGGCATTGTTTTTCAGCAGCGGCATTTCGTTGAAGTTCATGCCGAAAATCCCGGTGATCAAGGTCAGCGGCATGAACAGCGCGGTGATGACGGTAAGCGTGCGCATGATCTCGTTGGTGCGGTGGGCCACCGCGGAAAAATGGATCTGCACTGCCGATTCGATCGACGATTCCAGTCGCCGCGCGTGATTCAGCACGCGCGTTATGTGTTCCATCACGTCGTTGATGCGCACCAGCAGGAGGTCCTTGGCGCGGCTGATTTCAACGCCGTCGTCGATATCGACGAAGTAGTCGCGCAGCTCCTGCATGGCGTCGTGCTGCTCTTCGCACAGGTTTTCCAGCTTGCGCAATTCAATCCGCGCATCCAGCAGCGCCATCCAGTCCTTGAACGGCCGGCGCGGATCGAGCAGCGCGCGCTGCCAGCGGTCCAGCTGCGTCGTCAGCGGCTGGCGCAGGTCCAGGTACTGGTCGACCATGGCATTGATCAGGCGCAGCAGCAGATCTTCCGGTGAGGTCGGCGGACGTGTCGAGTGCGGCGTCTTTTCAGTCTTGTTGCAAAGGTCCAGCAGACGCGCGCGCGCCGCATCGATGGTGCGGCTGGCGCGTTCATGGACGGTGACCAGCGCATGGTCCATGATCAGGAAAGTCACCGGCTGCGTCGCCAGCTTGCTCAAGGCTGCGGGAATCCGGCGTTTGCTGGCTTCGCTTTCGGCCGCCGTGGCGGGTGGCGCAGCAATCTTGTCGGCGGCAATCGGCACGCCGTTTTCAGTCGTGCGAGGATGGCCGTTCAGCACGAGCTTGCGAAACACCACCATGCCGTAATCCTGGGTCGAATCGAAATACGAAGGATGGTTGGGGTTGAGCGTATCCGTCATGTGCGGATCGTAGATCTGCACGCCGGTGGCGAGCGTGATGGCGTTGCGCCAGGCTTCCGGATCGGCGCCTACTTCTTCGTGGGTGGCGTCGATCCAGAGGAAACCTTTGACCGGGACGGTATCTGGTATTTCCTTGCTTTGGCTGACCTGGTTGTCACTGATGAGAAAGATGTCCATGCGTTGTCGAGAAGCGTTTAAATATGAGCCAGAGAGCGATCATCGACACCAGCGATACGGTAATGACGGCGCCCTGCAGCAACGGTGACAAGGATACCCCACCAAACCAGACCTTGCCGATTACCACCCCGGCGCCGGTCGCGGCCAGGCGCAATGCTTCCAGGGCAGCGTAACGCGGGCGCATCTCCATCAGGCCGCCGACTATCCATAGTCCTGCCGCCAGCCAGGCCGCGTAAGCCAGCCCAAGCGGCCATGACATGGCGACCTGCGCCGCCAGGAAATGCGTGGTGACCAGCAGCACGATGCTGAATTGCACCAGGCAGTAGACCTGGGCGGCCAGGCTTAGCTGCGGATGATACAGCGGCCGGGCGATATCGAAAGATGTGCCCGGCCATTTTGCCGCGACGTCGGCCGGACGCCAGCCCGGCGCCTTCAGCCAGACCCGCAGCTTGTCGCCCGGGCGCTGCGCGCGCCAGGCATCCAGCCACAGGACTTTATAGACTTCAAAGTTGGCCCAGACCGGGTTCCAGCTGCGCAGGGGGCTGCGGGTGCCGTACACCACCGGGTCCTGGTCGCGCTCTTCGATGAAGGTGCCGAACAGGCGGTCCCACAGGATCAGGATGCCGCCGTAATTCTTGTCCAGGTAAATATCGTTGACGCCGTGGTGCACGCGATGGTTCGACGGCGTCACCAGCACCCGGTCCAGCCATCCCAGTTTGCCTATCTGCTGGGTGTGCACCCAGAACTGGTACAGCAGGTCGATCAGCGCGACGGCGGCAAACACTTCCACCGGGTAGCCGAGCACTGCCATCGGCACATAAAAGATCCAGCTCAGGAACGGACCGCTGCTGGTCTGGCGCAGGGCGGTGGAAAGATTGTAGTCTTCGCTTTGGTGGTGCACCACGTGGGCTGCCCACAAGACGTTGACTTCATGGCCGCAGCGGTGCAGCCAGTAGTAGCACAGGTCGTAGAGCAGCAGGCCGGACAGCCATACCCAGAGACTGTCCGCCGGCAGCTTGAACAGCCCGATGTGGCTCGCCAGCCAGGCGTAGATGCCGATCCGCAACACTTGCATGAACACGCCGCTGACCTGGCTCAGGACGCCCAGGCTGATGCTGTTGATCGCATCGTTGAGGCGGTAGGTATTGCGCCGCCGCAGCAGGCCGACGGCCAGCTCGATGAATATCAATAAAAAGAATACCGGCGTCGCCAGGGTAATCACTTTCTCTTGCATCTTTGTCTCCTGTCGCTTGCCGCGATCGATGTTGTTGTTTTGCATGGTAACCGAAAGCCCAGGCAATGCAGGAGGAGGGTTTCCTCGACAAAAAAAATGGAAGCCGGGCCGGGCTTCCATTTTTGCGCTGCGTGCGGCAAGCGCCGCTATATCACGGTCCGTTTAAAACGCATAGCGGCCTTGCACGTACACCATGCGCGGTGCGCCGACCATGCGTCCGGCGTTGCTGTCGACGTTGCGCGTGTAATAACGCTTGTCGGTCAGGTTGTTGACGCCTGCCAGGATGTCGAAGCCCTTGGCGCCCGGGACTTTCCAGTCGAGCTGGGTATTCCAGGTGCGGAAGCCGGGAATCTCGCCATTGCTGCCGTCCGCGCTTTCGGCGATGGTGTTGGCGTTGTCGGCGAACTGTTTGCTTTGATGCGTGCTCGACAGGTTGAAGCCCCACGGGCCGCTCTGGTAGCGCAAGCCGACGGTATCGGTATTGCGCGAATAGAACGGCACATCCAGGCCGCGCGTCGCTCCGGATTCCTGCAGCGCGCGGGTGTAGCTGTAGTTGGCGTACAGGTTCAGGCCGGCCAGTTTGCCGGCTTTGTCGAAGGAATAGTCGACTGCGGTTTCAATGCCCTGGTGCTTGGTTTTGCCAATGTTCATGAAGGTTGCCGGCACTGTCCCAGCAACCTGCTGGATCTGGTTATCGAAGCGCATGTCGAATACCGTCACCTCGGCCGACAGTTGGCGGTTCTTCCAGCGGGCGCCGGCTTCCACCGTTTTCGCCAGTTCCGGGATCAGCGGATTGGTCGCCGACTGCGAGTTCAGCTGAAGGTTCTGCACCGGTCCGAACGAGGTGGTGTAGTTGGTGAACAAGGTCAGGTCCGGCGTCAGCAGGTAAGCGATATTGAGCGACGGCAGGGCCTTGTTGTTGGTGGTTTGGTAGGTGCTGCGCGCCTTCAGGTCGTCGCGGGTAGAGTTGATGTGTTCGAAACGCACGCCCGGCGTGATGCGCCATGCGCCGAACGAAATCTTGTCGTCGATATAGGCGGCATGGGCATCGGTGGCGTTGTTGAACCTGGTCTGCGGCATCAGCGATCCGCTGGCGATAGCCTCATTGAAGCTATTGTCGTTGCCGCGTTCGCGGACATAACGGTAACCGACCGAGACATCGTTGGTGGTCTGGCCCAGGTTGAAGCGCTGCGTGTAGCGCGGCTCGATGCCCAGCACCTGGTAATTGCGCGGCTGGTGCACCAGGTTGGCGCCGGAGATCAATACGCTTTGGCGGAAACTTTCGTTGTAGTAGGTGCGGACTTCGAATTCCTGAGTGGCCGACAGCGTGTTGAGATAACCGGCGTCGATGCCTTTGCGCGTACCGCTCCAGTAATCGGTAGGGCGCGTGTTCTGGAAAGGATCGGCATTGTATTGCGCCACGGTCAGGCCGCCGGGCGTGCGCGAGTTGACGTCGTAGTAGGACACTTTGCCGTAGAACTCAGAGGCCGGTGTCAGCTGGTAGCGCAATTTCAGCGCAAAATCGTTGACCGTTTCGCGGCTGCCGGTACGCCAGCTGGAGCCGTCGGAACCGGAATACAGCAGCGCCAGGCCAAGACCGTTGTCCAGCTGGCTACCGACGAATGCGCTGTATTGCTTGTTCGACTCTTGCGATTCGCCGCCGCTATAGCTGTTGTAGCGTACGCTGGCATCGCCGTTGAAACCGGGTTCGGTTGGAATCGAACGTGTCTTGAAATTGATGATGCCGCCGACGTTTTGCGGACCATAGCGCACCGCGCCGCCGCCGCGCACGACGTCGATCGCTTCGATGTTGTTCAGGCTGACCGGCGCAAACGACAGTTGCGGCTGGCCATAGGGCGCGACCGCCATCGGGATGCCGTCCAGCAGCACGGTAGAGCGCGGCGAATAGCGCCCGGTCAGTCCGCGTACGCCGATATTGAGCGAGATCGCGCTGCCGGCGGTGCCGGAGTTATCGGTCGACTGCACGCCGGGGATGCGGCGCATCACGTCGCCGATATTGGAAGCGCCGCTGTTTTCGATTTCTTCTTTCCTGACCACGGTGCGTGCGCCCGGAAAGCGTTTCACGCTGTTTTGCAGGCCGCTGCCGAGCCAGTCGGCGCTGACCTGGATCGATTCCAGCGTCGAAGTGCTGGCATCGTCGGCGGCGACCGGAGCGGCTGCGGTTTGGGCCAATCCAGGCAGGCTCAGGAAAGCGAGCGCGACCGCTGCCGAACAGCGGCTGACAATAAGGTGGTGAGGACGCTTGAACGAGGTCATTGTTATATTTCTTTGCGGGTAGGGGAAATGCTGGCGCTGGCTGGTCTTGCTCGCAGCGCGACGTAATCGGGTTTGAGAAGATGGCTGACCGGGGATAAAGACGTGAATGATAATTATTATCGTCTATGCAGTCAAACCTAAATGCATGAACTTGTAATTATTGTGGCCTGGATGCAAAAAGGAGGGATTTGGAGCAGGTAAGGAGATTTTGCAGGCATATTCGACGACGTTGCTGAGTAGTAATGTCGTCGATGCACTCGATGGAAAACAGGGCCGTGCTTTTGCAATCCGGCACGGCCCTTTTCAAATAGCCGGCGTTCAGCCTTTTTTCAGGTGGCGGGCAATATCCAGCGCAAAATACGTCAGCACGCCATCGGCGCCGGCGCGCTTGAACGCCAGCATGGCTTCCATCATGGTCTTGTCATGGTCAAGCCAGCCGTTCTGGGCGGCAGCCTTGATCATCGCGTATTCGCCGCTGACCTGGTAGGCGAAGGTCGGCACCTTGAATTCGTCTTTCACGCGGCGCACGATATCCAGGTAGGGCATGCCGGGCTTGACCATCACCATGTCGGCGCCTTCGGCCAGGTCCAGCGCGACTTCATGCAAGGCTTCGTTGCTGTTGGCCGGGTCCATCTGGTAAGTGTTCTTGTTGCTCTTGCCAAGCGTGGCGGACGAGCCCACCGCATCGCGGAACGGGCCGTAAAACGCCGAAGCGTACTTGGCCGAATACGCCATGATGCGGGTATAGATGTGGTGGTGGGTTTCCAGGGCATGGCGGATGGCGCCGATGCGGCCGTCCATCATGTCGGAAGGCGCAACGATATCAACGCCAGCATCGGCCTGGGTCAGCGCCTGCTTGACCAGGATGGCGCAGGTTTCGTCATTGAGCACATAACCGTCGGCATTCAGCACGCCGTCCTGGCCATGGCTGGTGTAGGGGTCGAGGGCGACGTCGGTCAGGATACCGAGTTCAGGGAAGCGCTGTTTCAGTTCGCGCACCGCGCGCGGGATCAAGCCTTGCGGGTTGGTGGCTTCGATGCCGTCCGGGGTTTTCAGCGATGGATTGATGACAGGGAATAAAGCGATGACTGGAATTCCCAATGCCACGCATTCTTCTGCCACATTTAACAGCAGATCAATTGACAGACGTTCAACTCCCGGCATCGAATTGATTTTTTCGCGCTGATTCTTGCCATCCAGTATGAAGACTGGGTAAATCAGGTCGGCGGTGGTGATGGTGTTCTCCCGCATCATCGCGCGCGAAAAAGCATCTTTGCGCATGCGGCGCATGCGGATGGCTGGAAACTGGGCGGTTTTCTGAGAATGTGGCATGTCGGTTTCTGAGACGTCAGGTGGGTGAAAAGCGAGCTTGCAGCTTGCTTCGCTAATATTTTCGCCGAAAAATAAAAAAGTCGTGAACTTTTTCGGGTCAGTCCTTCTCCTAGCAATAGGTGCATCATTCGCCTCCCGCTTCCCTCCCTGAGCGGGGCCGTATCGCTTTTGGTGATAAGGCATTGCGCCCTGGAGATATTCCCCTTTCTCCAGGGCTTTTTTATGTTTAGCGCAGTTACTAAACTTCCTCTTCGCCGGCGCCCGCAGCAGTTGCGTCAGGCATATCGCCGGCGGCGTCTGTCAGGCCAGCCAATTCCAGGATACGGTCATTCGCTTCTTCCAGCCCGCTGCGGTTCAGCGCTGAGAACAGCTGCGCGGTAAACGGCAGCTGCTGATTGTTTTCATCGACATAGCTTGCCAGGAAAGTACGGGCCTGGCGCAGCGCGTTGGTGGCGTCGTTGCGGTTGAGCTTGTCGGATTTGCTCAAGATGCAATGAATCGGCTTGCCGGTAGGCGCAAACCATTCCACCATTTGCACATCGAGTTCAGTGAACGGACGGCGCGAGTCGACGATCAGCACCAGCGCTGCCAGCTGCTGGCGGCGGCGTACATAGTCGCCGAGCAATTGCTGCCAGTGCAGCTTGGCCGAGCCGGACACTTCCGCATAGCCATAACCGGGCAGGTCGACCAGCAAGGCGCGGATCTCGTCGATCTTGGTTTCATCCTTGCGATGCTGGGCGACATGGGCGCCGCCTATCGAAAAATAATTGATGTGCTGGGTACGGCCAGGTGTTTTAGATGCAAAAGCCAGCTTCTTCTGATTGCACAAAAGATTGATGGCGGTCGATTTGCCGGCGTTGGAACGGCCGGCGAAAGCGATCTCGGGGACTTGCAAAGTTGGCAAGTCTCGAAGATGATTGACCGTAGTAAAGAAGCGGGCTTGCCAAAGTAGGGACATGGATTGAGCAGAAAATGCGGTAAGGGGAGGCAAAAATGCCGGAAAGCTATTGTACAATAAGGGGTTATGTACTGCTGTTCCGCTTAGCATTACCTTTACGTAGCTGATGGCCTTTGGGAGCCAGGCGATCAGCTGATGTAGCTTAGCCGGCCAGCTTCGTCGCCACCGAATTCTAAAATCAAGTCTCAGGGTGTTTGAATGAACCGTGCGTTTTTTCCAGTAGTGACATCTTTCTTCGTTGCAGTGCTTGCGTTTTCCTCGGTTGCCCATGCGGCGGATGCGCCGAAGACTCAACCCGCCGGGCCTGCCAAAGCGGATCCAGCCAAGGGCGAAGCACTGTATACCAATGGCGACGCAGCGCGCAACATCACCGCTTGCGTCTCCTGCCACGGAGCGGCAGGCGCCTCGACCATCAGCGCCAACCCGAAATTGGGCGGCCAGCATGCGGCATACATCCACAAGCAATTGACCAATTTCCAGGGCGCCGACCGCAGCAACCCGATCATGTCGCCGCTGGCCAAACTGCTGACCGACGATGAAATGAAAAACATCGCCGCCTACCTGGATGCGCAGCCGGCCAAGCCGGGCGCCGCCAAGGACAAGGATAGTCTGGCGCTGGGCAAGAAAATCTATCGCGGCGGGATTGCCGAAAAGAGCGTTCCGGCCTGCGCCGGCTGCCACAGCCCGAACGGCGCCGGCATTCCGGCCCAGTTCCCGCGCATCGGCGGCCAGCATCAGGACTACACGGTGACCGAGCTGACCAACTTCCGCAGCGGCGCCCGCAAGAACGGCCCGATGATGGCGACGATCGCCAAGCGCATGTCGGATGATGAAATCAAGGCAGTTGCCGATTACATCGCCGGACTGAGATAAGAAAATAATAATAGTTCGCGAATTCAGGGGTGGCCTAGGCCGCCCCTTTTTCTTTTCAAAAAGACAAATTGGCTATGAGCACTAGTAACAACGAAATCAAGGTCGACGAGATAACTACCGCGGGAATCCAGTTGAAAACCAGCCGGCGCTGGCTGGCCGACGCGGTGGAATTATTGTCGTCGATGCGGTTCGCCATCAGCCTGCTGACGATCATCGCGATCGCCTCGGTGATCGGCACGGTTCTCAAGCAGAATGAACCGATGCCGAACTACGTCAACCAGTTCGGTCCGTTCTGGTTCGAGGTGTTCGGCAAGCTGGGTTTGTATGCGGTGTATTCATCCTGGTGGTTCCTGCTGATCATGACCTTCCTGGTGATTTCGACTTCCCTCTGCATCGCGCGCAATGCGCCGAAGATGATCAAAGACGTGCGCAGCTGGCGTGAAAACGTGCGCGAACAGTCGCTGCGCAACTTCCACCACAAGGCGGAATGGACTTCGGCCACGGCGCCGGCCGAACTGGCGCGGCAGCTGGCGGAACGGATTGCCGCCAAAGGCTACAAGACCAAGCTGATGGCGAAAGACAACGCCACCCTGATCAGCGCCAAGCAGGGCGCCGCCAATAAATGGGGCTACATCTTTGCCCACAGCGCGATCGTGATCATCTGCATCGGCGGCCTGCTGGATTCGGACCTGCCGATACGCGCCCAGCAATGGCTGTATGGCAAAACGCCGTTCAACGGCAACGGCATCATCGCCCAGATCCCGGAAGAGCACAGGCTCGGGCTGGGCAATCCCACCTTCCGCGGCAATACCCTGATCCCGGAAGGCTCGGCCAGCAGCACCGCCATCATCCCGCAAAAAGACGGCGTGATGATCCAGGATTTGCCGTTCACCATCCAGCTCAAGAAATTCATCATCGATTTCTACAGCACCGGCATGCCCAAGCTGTTCGCCAGCGAAGTCGTGATCCGGGACAACGCCGACGGCCATACTTTCGCGGCCACCATCAAGGTCAACCAGCCCTTGATCTACAAGGGCATCGCGGTCTACCAGTCGAGCTTCGAAGACGGCGGCAGCAAACTCAAGCTGACCGCCTATCCGATGGCCGGCGCCGGCACAGCCAGCTTCCCGGTGAGCGGCGAAGTCAACGGCACCACGCCGTTAGTCAATAACGGCAATACCGACTATACGATTGAATGGTCTGGTTTCCGTCCGTTTAACGTGGAAAATATGGCGCAGTCGGGTGACGATCTGCGCGCCGTGACCAAGGCCAAGAGCCTCAACCAGCGCCTGGGCGAGGATCTGAGCAGCCACCTTGGCAATGCGGCGAAAAGCGCCAACAAGAAGGATTTGAGGAATGTCGGCCCTAGCGTGCAGTACAAACTGCGCGACAAGACCGGCCAGGCGCGCGAATTCAGCAATTACATGCAGTCGATCAAGGTCGACGATGCCTATGTGTTTCTGGCCGGGGTGCGCGACACGCCGGACGAGCCGTTCCGCTATCTGCGCATCCCCGCCGATGACGAGGACACCGTGCAAGAGTGGATGCGCATGCGGGCAGCGCTGCTGAATCCGGAGCTGCGCCAGGCGGCGGCGCATCGTTATGCCCAGCGCGCGATTCCCGAAAGCCGCGAGGGCATCGCCACCCTGCGCGTCCAGCTGGAGCAATCGGCCACGCGCGGCTTGTCCCTGTTTGCGGGCAACGACAAACAGGCGGGCGGACAGGCAGGATATTTGGCGATTTCCAAGTTCCTGGAGCAGGTGCCGCCGCAGGAGCAAGAGAAAGCCGCGGACATCTTCATGAAGATCCTCAACGGCAGCATGTGGGATTTGTGGCAGGTTGCGCGGGAGAAAGATGGCCTGAAAGAACTACCGGCCGATGAAAAGCACGCCCGCTTCCTGCAGCTGGCTACCAATGCACTGTCGGATGCAAGCTTCTATAATGCGCCTGTATATCTGCAAATGACCGGTTTTGACGAGATCAAGGCCTCGGTGTTCCAGATCACCCGTTCGCCGGGCAAGAAGGTGGTGTACCTGGGCTGCCTGCTGCTGGTGCTGGGCGTGTTCTCGATGCTGTATGTGCGGGAGCGCAGGCTGTGGGTGTGGATCCGTCCGGATAAGGATGCGACGGGGCAGTCGCATGCATTGATGGCGATGAGTTCGCAGCGCAAGACGCTGGATTTCGAAAAAGAATTTGAAGTGTTAAGAACACAATTAAAGCAGTCTGAAGCATAGATGGCTGGTTCAGCAGGATTGCAGGGCAAGGCAGGCAGAGACAAGAGTTCCGTTGCGCCTCCGGCGCAGTAGCGGAACGATATGGAGAAAATGATGGAACTGACGCAAACGTATTCCCCACCCAGCAGCTTTATCAAGCGCCTGTCGGTGCTCGACTGGCTGTTCGCCGTGGCGCTGGTGGCGGCATCGCTGTTCGCCCTGAACCGCTACGGCAGCCATATGGACTACTACGAAAAAGGCGTGCTGCTGCTGGCCGCGCCGACGTTCTCCTGGCTCGGCTGGCACTGGAAGTCGGTGCGCTGGCTGATGGCTTTGCTGGCGCTGCTGTCGTTGTCGGCGATCGCCATGTATGGCGGCGTGCTGGACATGGCCAACCAGAAATTCTTCCTGAAATACATGCTCTCCAGCCAGTCGGCGATCCTGTGGATGAGCACGCTGTTTTTTCTGTCGACCCTGTTCTTCTGGGGCGGCTTGGTCACGCGCTCTGACTTTGGCGCATCGATCGGCTCCAAGCTGTGCTGGGCGGCGGTGGTGATGGGCTTCACCGGCATGCTGGTGCGCTGGTACGAGTCTTACCTGATCGGCGCCGATATCGGCCATATCCCTATCTCCAACCTGTATGAAGTATTCGTGCTGTTCAGTCTGATCACCGCGCTGTTTTACCTGTACTACGAACAGCATTACCGCACCCGGCAGCTGGGCGCGTTCGTGCTGCTGGTGATTTCGGCCGCGGTCGGCTTCCTGCTGTGGTACATGGTGTCGCGCGACGCCGCCGAAATCCAGCCGCTGGTGCCGGCGCTGCAGAGCTGGTGGATGAAGATCCACGTACCGGCCAATTTCATCGGCTACGGCACGTTTGCGCTGTCGGCGATGGTGGCGGTGGCTTACCTGCTGAAATCGCATGGCTACCTGGTTGACCGCCTGCCGGCGCTGGAAGTGCTGGACGACGTCATGTACAAGGCGATCGCGGTCGGCTTCACCTTCTTTACCATCGCCACCATTCTCGGTGCGCTGTGGGCGGCCGAAGCCTGGGGCGGCTACTGGTCTTGGGATCCGAAGGAAACCTGGGCGCTGATCGTCTGGCTCAACTACGCGGCCTGGCTGCACATGCGGCTGATGAAGGGCCTGCGCGGCCAGGTTGCAGCCTGGTGGGCGCTGATCGGCCTGCTGGTGACGACCTTTGCTTTCCTCGGCGTGAACATGTTCCTGTCCGGCCTGCATTCGTACGGAGAACTTTGATCAGATGGCAAAGCAGGAAACCGCAGCTGTAGATTTAGTGATTTTCGATTGCGACGGTACGCTGGTTGACAGCGAGACGGTGGCAACCGAGGTGATGGTGGACTACCTGGCCGAGCTGGACATGCCGCTGTCGGCCGAGGTGGCGCTGGCGCGCTTCAAGGGCGGCCGCATGGCCGATTGCGTGGCCGAGCTGGAGCAGATGTTCGGCCGCTCGCTGCCGGCCGATTTCGCCAAGATCCTGCGCGACCGTATCGCACCGGCGCTGCACCAGCGCCTGCAGCCGATCGAAGGCGCGCTGGAACTGGTGCAATCGCTGAAAGTGCCGTTTTGCATGGCCTCCAACGGGCCGTTGCACCAGATCAAGGTGTCGCTCAGCGTCACCGGCCTCTGGCCTTATTTCGAAGGCCGCATTTTCAGCGCCTACGACGTAGGTTCCTGGAAGCCGGCGCCGGACCTGTTCCTGCATGCCGCCAGGACCATGGGCGTCGAACCTTCGCGCTGCGCCGTAGTGGAAGATAGCCTGCCCGGCGTGCAGGCCGGCGTGGCGGCCGGCATGCAGGTATTCGCCTTGCAGCCGGAGGAGGTCGAAGCGAAGCTGCCGAAACAGGCTAAAGTGATTTGCCGGCTGGCGGAATTGCACGAGCATATCAATATCGCAGGGTAAACCGGGCCGGCAGGTTTCTGGCTTGTCCTTGTAAGGAATCGTCGGCTGGCCCGACTAAGCATTATCAGCCTCAACAATTTTGCCGGAGATGCACATGCCGCTCTATCGTCGCCCCAACGGAATCGATCTTCCGTTTTCTTCTGAAATCACGCCGCGTGAAGTATTTGAATCGCGCCGCAGCTTCATGCGGCAACTTGCCGTGGGCGCGGCGGGCGCGGGCGGATTGCTGGAACTGGCGGCGGGCGAGGCCTGGGCCCAGGCCAGCGGCGCCCAGAAACTGGCGGCGAAGGCCAATCCTGCATATGTGGTGATGGACAAGGCGACGCCTTTCAAGGACGCCACTACCTACAACAATTTCTACGAATTCGGCACCGAAAAAACCGATCCTGCCGAAAATGCCGGGACATTAAAAACACGGCCATGGACCATTGCCATCGAAGGCGAAGTCAAGAAACCGCTGACCCTGGATATCGACAGCTTGCTGAAACTGGCGCCGCTGGAAGAGCGTATCTACCGGCTGCGCTGCGTCGAGGGCTGGTCGATGGTGATTCCCTGGATCGGCTATTCCCTGTCTGCATTGATCAAGAAAGTGGAGCCGACCGGCAACGCCAAGTACGTTGAATTCACAACCCTCGCCGATAACCGCCAGATGCCGGGTTTGCGTGCGCCGGTGCTGGAATGGCCGTATATCGAAGGCTTGCGCATGGATGAAGCCATGCATCCGCTGGCCCTGCTGACCTTCGGCATGTACGGACAGGTATTGCCGAACCAGAACGGCGCGCCGGTGCGCATGGTGCTGCCCTGGAAGTATGGCTTCAAATCGGCCAAGTCGATCGTCAAGATCCGCTTCCTCAAGGAACAGCCGCGCACGGCCTGGAATATCGCCGCCGCGCGCGAGTACGGTTTTTATTCCAACGTCAATCCGGATGTCGATCATCCGCGCTGGTCGCAAGCCACCGAGCGCCGCATCGGCGAAGACGGTTTCTTTACCAAGAAGCGCAAGACCCTGATGTTCAACGGCTACAATGAAGTTGCTCCGCTGTATGCCGGCATGGACTTGAAGAAGTTCTTCTAGAGCGGCACAGAGAGCGAGAGCGCGCAGCATGTTCAATCCGACGCCCAGGCAATTCAAGTTCCTGAAAGCCTTCCTGTTCGCACTGGCCTTGCTGCCGGCGGCGCGGCTGCTGCTGTTCGGCTTTACCGACCGCCTGGGCGCCAATCCTATCGAATTCATCACGCGCAGCAGCGGCGACTGGACGCTCTATTTCCTGTGCCTCACCTTGGCGGTGACGCCGCTGCGGCGTTTCACCAACTGGAACTGGCTCATCAAATTACGGCGTATGCTGGGTCTGTTCTCCTTCTTTTATGCCTGCCTGCATTTCACGACATTCCTCTGGTTCGATCATTTCTTCGACGTCGGCGAGATGCTCAAGGACGTCGTCAAGCGCCCGTTCATTACCGTCGGCTTCATTGCTTTCGTGCTGCTCATACCACTGGCGCTGACCAGCACCAACGGCATGATCCGCCGCCTCGGAGGCAAACGCTGGCAGTGGCTGCACCGCAGCCTGTATGCGATTTCCATGCTGGGCATCTTGCATTTCTGGTGGATGCGCGCCGGCAAGCATAATTTCGAAAAGCCGATTGTGTTCGGCACTATCGTCGCCTTGCTGCTGCTGGTGCGGGTGTACTTCGCATTACGTAGCCGCAGCAGCCAGCAGACCTCGGCTCAGAAGCGCCAGGTAACGCCTACCCCGACCTGACGCTGGATCTGCGCCGCGCAGGCGCCGCAGCCAAGGCCGAACTTGATGCCGGCATCGAGGTCAAGATTGGGATTCGGAGAATAGATCGCACCGGTCAGGACATAACCGGGATTGCTGCTGGCGTGGCGGTCGCCGCTGCTGTCGCTGGCGCGCTCGGTATTGCTGACGATGCCGCCGTCGAACACCAGGCTCCACTTCGGATCCAGCGCATACAGCGCAGAGGCGGAAGCGCGCCACACCATGGTGCGGTTGGCCTGCTGATCGCTCAAGAGACGATAGCGATTGTAAAAGGCTTCCAGGTTGCCGCTGAAAGCCCAGGAATCGATCTGGTAGCTGGCGATCAGCGTCAAGGACATGCTGCTGCGGCCATGGCCCAGCCCCCGCTCCGGATCGCCGCTGGGCAGCGTCAGCTCCGGTTTGAGGCCAAGGCTGAAATCCCCGTTTTCCAGGAAGCGCCATTTAACGCCCAGCGCAACGTCGTTGATACCCGACGGACTGGACAAGGTCGCCGGCGGATTGGCATACAGGTCGAGATTTTTCAGCAAGCCGTAGGTGTAGGTGAAATTCACTACGTGGCTATGGATGGCATCCTGGCGCAGCCAGTCGGTGTTCAGTTCGATCTGGTGGTTGCCGCTGTCCTGGGTGCTGGTATCGTCGGTCACCAGCGGATGGGCGGCGTGTGCGGCCTGGATCAGGAAACAGGAAGATATGGCGCTGAGCAAGAACTGTCGCATGGTCTTCCTGTCTCCCTTCGGCTTAGGGCGATATGAGCGATTCCAGGGTAAACAGGTCGGCTGGATTCTCGCGCTGCCGGATCAGGTGCACCTGCGTGCCGTCCACCATCACTTCAGCCGCGCGGCCGCGTGTGTTGTAGTTGGAAGACATGGTCATGCCGTAAGCACCGGCCGACATCAGCGCCAGCAGGTCGCCGGCTTCGATCGCCAGCGAACGGCAGCGCGCCAGCCAGTCGCCCGATTCGCACACCGGCCCGACCACGTCGTACACCTGGGGCGCCGTGCTGCGCTGGCTGACAGTCTGCACGCCATGCCAGGCTTCGTACAATGCCGGCCGCATCAAGTCGTTCATGGCAGCATCCACTACCGCAAAATTCTTGGCTTCCGAATGTTTCAGGTACTGCACTTCAGTCAGCAGGATGCCGGCATTGCCGACGATCGAGCGGCCCGGTTCAAACATCACCTTGATCGGCGCGCCCTGGTATTTTTCCTCGCGCCAGGCGTTGATGCGGGCAAACAGGCGGCCCAGGTAGTCGCCGATCACCACCGGCTGTTCATCGTCATAGGTAATGCCGATGCCGCCGCCGATATCCAGGTGGTGCAAATGGATGCCCTCACTGGCGAGCTGGTCGACCAGCTCGATCAGCTTGTCCAGCGCTTCCAGCATGGGTGCGTCATCCAGCAGCTGCGAACCGATGTGGCAATCGATGCCGGCGACGTCGATGTACGGCAGCGCCGCGGCGGTGCGGTAGCAGGACAGCGCTTCGTCGTAGGCCACGCCGAATTTGTTTTCCTTGAGGCCGGTCGAGATGTAGGGATGGGTCTTGGCGTCGACATCGGGATTGACGCGCAGCGAGATGGCCGCGCGTTTACCCATGGCGCCGGCGACTTCGTTCAGGCGGTGCAGCTCCGGCACCGACTCCACGTTGAAACAGAGAATGTCATGCGACAAAGCCAGGCGCATTTCCTCGCGCGATTTGCCGACGCCGGAAAAAATTACCTTGGACGGATCGCCGCCGGCGGCGATTACGCGCAATAATTCGCCTCCCGAGACGATATCGAAACCGGAGCCGAGCTGGTTCAGCAACTGCAGCACCGCCAGGTTGGAGTTGGATTTGACCGAATAGCAGATCAGCGCGCCATCCGCTTGGCGGCTGTGTTGCTTGCAGGCGTTCGCGTAGGCCAAGAAATTGGCGGTCAGCGCAGCTTTGGAGTAAACGTAGGTAGGGCTGCCAAATTGCTGCGAAATAGCGGTCAGCGCGACGTTTTCAGCGTGCAGGACGCCATTCTTGTATGAAAAATACGACATAGGGGCGGCTTATCTGGTAACGGGTATTGTTGGTATGTCTACGGCTTCCGGCTGCGCCGGGGTAATGGTGTCGTCAGATGTCGCCGGAGCAACATTTGGCTTGGCTGGCGCCGGCGTGGTCCTGACGATAGGCGGCGGCAGCTTGGCCGGCATGAACAGCGGGCCTTTCTGGCCGCAGGCGGCCAGGCCGAGCGTAGCGGCGACCGCGGCAACGATCATAGGAATACGCGGCAAATCAAAAATGGGCTTCACGGATTAGAATCACAGTTTAACGAAATGGATTGGAGTGTAGCATGACAGAATCAGAATTCCTGGCTGCGGCAGAGGCTGCCCTGGGCAAGATCGAGACGGCGCTGGAGCAGGCTGCCGACCATACCGACCTGGATGTGGAATGCAGCCGCAGCGGCAATGTGCTGGAGATCGAATTTGTCGACAACGGCAGCAAGATCATCGTCAACAGCCAGGCGCCGATGCAGGAATTGTGGATTGCCGCCAAATCCGGCGGTTTCCACTATCGGCAAAAGGACGGCAGCTGGCTCAATACCCGCGACGGTTCAGAGTTTTTTACCGCATTGTCGGGCATGATCAGCGCTCAGGGCGGCGTGCCGATAGTGCTGTAAATTTTTCTTGGCGGCGCAGCTGGACAAGCGATTTCTCCGGCCGCATTTGTCGTAAGATACGAACAATACAATGTTGTTTTGATACGCTCGCCGGCCGGCAGGGTTTCGGGCCTGGGGAAAAACGGTAGCAAGGAGTTGTTCAACGCTGTTCAACTATCGATAGCCACCAATGAACACGACAATCAGCACGATGATAAGCAGGGATTCGGAAGAACCGGGTGATTGGAGTTCGGCCTGCGGCGCGGCAGGTTATCGATCTCGTCCGTTGGCGAGGAAGGGGATGCAAGCCATGCTGCTGGCTTGCGCATTGCTGGCTGCATCGGTGGTTGCGCCAGCCGCGGCAGGAGCCGCCAACGCTCCCGCCGCGGCCGGTGCGACCACCCTGCAGGCGAACAGCGGTGCGGCCGAAACGCCCCGGCACTGGGCCGCGGATACCAGCAACGGCTGTAAAGTCTGGAGCCCCGGGGCGCTCAACCGCGACGTCACGGTGCGCTGGAGCGGGCGTTGCGAGAACGATCTGGCGCAAGGTCCCGGCACCGTGCGCTGGCTCAACAGCAACAAGCAAGTATCGGAGCTGACCGGCAACATGGAGCAGGGAAAAATGCGCGGCCACACCACGGGCGTGGAAGAACCCGGCAATCGTTTTGACGGCATGTTCATCGACTCGCTGCCGGAAGGCGAAGGCAGGGTGACTTTCGCCGACGGTTCGGTGTATAGCGGACAATGGCATCGCGGCCACCAGCTGGGCTACGGGATCATGACATTTCCGCCGGCGCACCCGCAATACCAGGAGATGCTGAGCGATGGCAAGGGCAGGCGGGCCGAGAACGGCATCTATGTGCTGCGTGGCTGGTGGGAGGGAAAAGATTTCGTCCTGCCATGCGACAGCGAGGATGAGTGTGAAAAGGCCGTGGTAGCCATGATGAAGCGCGAACAGGCTGCGGCGGCTGCCAAGGCCGGCTTGGCCGCTCCGGCGCCGGCGGCTGTCCCGGCTGTAGAACCTGCCGTACCTGCAACGCCGGCGCCGGCAGTTCCTACGGTGGAGCCTGCGGCAACACCATCGACCCTGCCTGCCATGGAGCCAGCCGCACCGCCGGCAACGCCCGCCACGGAACCTGCGCCAGCAACACCGCCACCCGGCGCGCCTGATATCCAGCCGTTGCCGGCGGCAACCGCGCCGATACCGGAACCCGCCATGGAGCCGGCGCCGGTCGAGGTACCTGTCCCTGTGCCGGAAACAACAACCCCCGCTACCTCGGATGCCGGATCCGGCGTCCCGCTCACCATAAACGGATTCAGCTGATAATGCATGCACCGCCTATTTCTGACACAAGCAAATCCACAGGTTTACCAAGCGCACGCCGGCAGCCATGGCTGACGCTGATCTGCACCGTTCTTTTAACATCGTCGATGCCAGCCGCACACGGACAAATGAAGTCCGACCTGCCCGGCGCCAAGGCGGCTGCCGCGGGACCGAAAAACCTGCTGGCGGAAGCGGCGCGCAGCGTCGGCGTCAAGCAGTGCCAGCCAGCCATCACGCGCCTGTCGGCGCTGGCCATCAATGGCACCAGCGCCCACGATGTGCTGGTGGACTGGGACCGCGCCCATCCGGACCGCGGACCATTCTTTTCCTTGACCGGGATCGAATACGCCGGCGCATCGGCAGCGGTATCCATCACTGCGGTGCCGCAGGAGGGCGGCGCCTGTTCGGTGTCGGCCGAGCGCATTTCGATCGCGCCGTATTCATGCAAGAGCATTGCCGATACCGAATTGAAAGGCTATAGCGCCACGCCTTTGCTGCCGACTTTCACGGTGTATGTGTCGCCGGCCGAGCCGGGCGGTTCGGTCTCCCTGGTGGATTCGCCGCCGGGCTGCCTGATCATCCGGCGTTATGTGCAGTACGGCTGGACCGAGCAGACCAAAATGGCGGCGCCGGCGCGCAAATGACAGACACGAGACAGACACGATACATCCTTACTTTGAATCCAAGACATGAGCACAGGCACTTTGCGTATCGGCATCACCATCGGTTTGCACCAGGAAAACGAATCGCTGTGGAACAACGGCATCAAGCAAAATGCCGTCTACCTGGCTGAAACGCTGAAACAATGCCCGAGCATAGCTTCGGTGCACCTGGTCAATACTACCGTGGTCGCCATCACCGCGGCGCTGCCATGGGACCAGGCGCGCTGGCCGACCGTGACTTTCGAGCAGGCCAAGGACAACCTGGATGTGCTGATCGAACTGGGCGGCCAGATCAGTGCGGACCAGACTGCTTACCTGAAGACGCAAGGATGCCGCCTGATATCCTATTGTTGCGGATTCGAGTACGTGCACGTGATGCAATCGGTATTGTTCAACCGGCCGATGTGGGGCTACGACCTGTTCGTCAACCAGCGCTATGATGCGATCTGGATGGTGCCCCAGGTTGCGACCAACAGCCAGTCCTACTTCGAGACCCTGCGCCGGCGGCCGGCGCAAGTGGTGCCGTTTGTATGGGATCCGATCTTCGTCAACCAGCGCAGCCAAGGTTTTGAACATCACGGCGAATATCGCCCGCGCTCCGGTCCCAAGCGGCTCACCGTGATGGAGCCGAATAACGATATCGTGAAATTCTGCATGTATCCTGCGTTCATTGCCGAAGAAGCCTATCGGCAGCAGCCGCAAGACGTCGAAATCCTGCATGTCACCAATGCCGAGCGCCTAGCGCGCGAGAGCAAGGAATTCATTGCCGTGATGAACCAGCTGGATATCGTGCGCGAACACAAGGCGGTGTTCCTGGGGCGCTTCGACACGCCGCAGTTCCTGAGCCAGATGACCGATGTAGTGATTTCCCACCAGATCGAGAATGCGCTGAATTATTTTTATTTCGACGTCTGCTGGCAAGGTTATCCGCTGGTGCATAACGCTTACATGTGCAGCGACCTCGGTTACTACTACGAGGGCAACAATGTGAAAGAAGGCAGCCGCAAGCTGCTTGAAGTACTGAATTCGCACGACGCCGGCTGGCAGGATTATCTGGCGCGCCAGCGGCAGGTGTTGAGTCATTATCTGCCTGGTTGTCCGCAAGTCACAGCGGAATATGAGCGCTTATTGGCCACATTATTGCAACAGCCGATTGCATGAACTAATGATTTTTAATCTCTCCTAATTCATGAAAAAAATCAATGTAGGCATCTCTATTTTTCCGGTTCAAGGCGCGCAGCTTTGGTCCAACGGTCTCAATCAGAATCTGGCCTTTCTGGTGTTGCTGCTGCAGCAAAGCCCGCAAGTCGGCCGCGTGTTTTTGTTGAACGGCGGGGCGCTTGACCATATGCCTGACGCGATGGGCCTGAACGGGTTAGATGTGCCTTTGGTAAAACCCCAGGATGTCACCTTCGAACTTGATGTTGTGATCGAAATGGGCGCGCAGTTGCCTCTGGAGTGGTTGCGTCATGTACGCGCGCTGGGTGTCAAGATCATCACTTTTTTTGTCGGTCATACCTTTGCTGACAATGCCGAAGCACCGATGTTCGATCGCCCCAGCGGCCAAATTTTCAATGGGACACCGTGGCATGAGATATGGACGCTGCCGCAATTCATGAAAAGCAGCGGACCATTGTTGCGCACCGTATCGCGGGTGCCGGTGTTTGCCATACCGCACATCTGGTCGCCATTGTTTATCCAAGAACATGTTGAGGTAGTTGAAAGAGGCGGCCATCAATTCGGTTATCAGGCCAGGACTGGCATCGACCGGCCTGGTTGGCGCACGGCGATTTTCGAACCGAACATATCTGTCGGCAAAAACTGCTTTATCCCGATGCTGGTATGCGAGCAGGCTTATCGCCTGGATCAGCGGTCGGTGAGCATGATGATGGTTATGAACACGGTGCATATGAAAGAGCATCCAACCTTTAACCGTTTCGCTATCAATCTCGATCTGACCAAACACCATAAGGCCAGCTATGAGCCGCGCGTGGCGTTTGTCGAATGCATGGCGCAGCAGAAGATGGATGCCGTGGTCTCGCATCATTGGGAATGGGGCTTGAATTATCTGTATTACGACACGCTCTACGGGGGCTATCCGCTGATACATAATTCGGAATATCTGAAAGCTGGTGGTGTAGGCATTTATTATCCGGATTTCGAAGCCAGCGCAGGCGGACACGCCTTGCTAGACGCCTGGAACCAGGAACCGGAATTCTGGGACGACTATAAAAAAGCGGGGACCGCTTACCTGAGCAAGCTCGATCCGGTACGCCCCGAAAATGTGGAAGCATTTGTGAAAAGACTTCAGCACACCGTGGAAGGTCAGGTATGAGCCATCCTCTGCCCCAACGCAAGCTGCGCGTCGGCGTCACCCTGTATGTGCGTCCCGGACCGCAATCGATATGGGAAAACGGCATCTTCCAGAACTGCGCATTCCTGGTGCAGTTGTTCAACCAGTCGCCTGCAGTCGAACGCGCGGTGCTGGTGCTGGACGGCCAGACCGACCAGGTGAACGACGCCATGATGATGGGCGACCTGGGGATAGACATGATCGGCCTGGAGCAGGCCATGGAAACTCTGGACGTGGTGATTGAAATGAGCGCCCAGCTGAATGAAGACTGGGTCAGGAGATTCCGCGAGCGCGGCGGGCGTTATGCCTGGATGCGGGTGGGCAACGACTATGTGATCGATGTTGAACGGGCGATATTCGACAAACCACATGGCGGGCTATGCAGCGACAAGCCTTACGATGCGGTGTGGACCTTGCCGGAGTACCTGCGCAGCTGCAAGGATTATTTCGGGCTGACGGCGCGGGCGCCGGTGCACATCGTGCCGCACCTGTGGACGCCGCTGTTCTTTGCCAAGGGCATCGCCACCTTGCCCAGCCATCTCAGCTACGGCTACCAGCCGGGCAAGCCGCGCTGGCGGGTGTGCAGCTTCGAACCCAACGTCTGCATGGTGAAAACCTCGCTGTTGCCGATGCTGGCATGCGAAGAGGCTTATCGGGCGCAGCCGGAGTTCCTGGAGCACCTCAGCGTCTGCAATACCTTGCACCTGAAAGAGCACCTGAAGTTTTCGCAGTTTGCGCGCTCGCTGGATGTGGTGAACCATGGCCTGGCGTCTTTTGAAGGACGCTTCGCGGTGTATGAGTTCATGGCCAATTACGGCGACTGCATCATTTCGCATCACTGGGAAAACGGCCAGAATTACCTGTACTACGAAGCTTTGTACGGCGCTTATCCGCTGATCCACAACTCGGAATTCATCAAGGACTACGGCTACTACTATCCGGAGTTCGATTCTTTCGCCGGCGGCCAGGCGGTATTGCAGGCGTTTGCCACGCATGATGCGCAACTGGAGGATTACCGGCGCCATGCCCAGACCTTGCTGCGCACGCTGGATGTGAGCCTGCCGGAGAATATCGAGATTTATACCCGGCGCCTGCTGGATCTGTATTCGAATTAAAAAAGGCTTCCCTGATCGGTTCAGGGAAGCCTTTTTGCTGGACTGGCAACCTGCCAGGATCAGAACAATTCGTTCTTGACTTCTTCCCTGGCTTTTTCTTCCTCCGTCGGCGCCGTGGCGCCGCCGCCCAGGCTTTGGGTGGCGACACCCGGCGGGTATTCCGCATAATAATATTCACCGCCGGAATGGACCAGGCCTTCCGGCACCACGCGGTCTTCCATCGGTACGCCTTTCAACGCCTGCTGCATGAAGCTGATCCAGATCGGCAGCGCCAGGCCGCCGCCGGTCTCCTTGTCGCCCAGGCTGCGCGGCTGGTCGTAGCCCATCCAGCCGACCGCCACCAGCGACGGCTGGTAACCCGCAAACCAGGCGTCCAGAGAATCATTGGTGGTGCCGGTCTTGCCGGCCAGGTCGGTGCGGTTGAGCGACAGCGCCTTGACCGCGGTACCGTAGCGCACCACGTCGCGCATCATGCTATCCATCATGAAGGCGTTGCGCGGATCGATGATGCGGTTGGCTTCATCGCCGGCGGTTTCCGGATGCACTTGCGACAACACGGTGCCGTTGGCGTCGGTAATCTTGCTGATGATGTAGGGACTGATTTTATAGCCGCCGTTGGCAAACACTGCGTAACCGCCCACCATTTGCAGCGGCGTCACTGCACCCGCACCCAGGGCCAGCGTCAGGTATGGCGGATTTTTGTCAGCATCGAAACCAAAACGCGTCACATATTCCTGCCCGTATTTGGCGCCGATCTTGTCCAGGATGCGCACCGAGACCACGTTCTTAGACTTGGTCAGGGCCTTGCGCATGCTCATCGGACCTTCATATTTATTGCCGTAGTTCTTCGGTTGCCAGATCTGGCCGCCGGTCTGACCGCCGCCGTAACTGAGCGGCGCGTCATTGATGATGGTGGCCGGCGACAAGCCTTTTTCCAGTGAAGCGGAGTAAATGAAGGGCTTGAACGATGAGCCCGGCTGGCGCCAGGCCTGGGTGACGTGGTTGAATTTGTTGCGGTTGAAATCAAAACCGCCGATCAGGGCGCGCACGGCGCCGTCCTTGGTGTCCGCCGCGACAAACGCTGATTCCACCGCCGGCATCTGCGTGATGGTCCAGTTTTTCCCCTCCAGCATGACGCGGATGATGGCGCCGCGCTTGACCTTGCGTTGCGGCGGCGCTTTGTCGCTCAGCAGGTTGGTGGCGATGCCCAGCCCGGTTCCGCTGATGCTGATCTCCTGGCCCGAAGACAGCACCGCACGCACCAGTTTCGGATTTGCCTCCAGCACCACCGCGGCGACGATTTCATCGCTGTCGGGATGGTCGGCCAGTTCCACTTCGATCGCGTCTTCGGCTTCTTCCTTGGTGCCCTCGGGGATCTCCATGTAACCCTCGGGGCCGCGATAGCCGCGCCGCTTTTCGTAATCCATGACGCCGCGGCGCAGCGCTATATACGCTGCGTCCTGGTCCGCCTTGGTGATGGTGGTGAAGACGTTGAGGCCAAGCGTATAAGTATTTTCCTTAAATTGTTCGTACACCAGCTGCCGCGCCATTTCGGAGACGAATTCGGCATGGATGCCGAACTCGCTGGCGCCGGTCTTGATGTGCAAGGCTTCATTCTTGGCCTGTTCGTACTGCGCCGCGTTGATGTAACCCAGTTGCAGCATGCGCAACAGGATGTATTGCTGGCGCACCGTCGCCCGTTTTGGATTGACGACCGGGTTGTTGGCCGATGGCGCCTTCGGTAGACCGGCCAGCATCGCGGCTTCCGCCGTGGTGATGTCCTGCAGCCGCTTGCCGAAATAGATCTGCGCCGCAGAGGCAAAACCATAGGCGCGCTGGCCCAGGTAAATCTGGTTCATGTAGACCTCGAGGATCTGATCCTTGCTCAGGTTGCGTTCGATTTTCCATGCCAGCGGGATTTCATACAGGAACTTGCGCGATGCTTTCTGGAAGAATGTCGGCTCGTTGCTGGTCAGGAAAAAATTGCGGGCGACCTGCTGCGTGATCGTGCTGGCGCCGCCGCCGCCGCCGGTCAGGTTGGAAAAGCTGGCGCGCAAGATGCCTTGGTAGTCGACGCCGCCATGCTGGTAAAAACGATCGTCTTCAATCGCCAGCACGGCTTTTTTCATCACATCGGGAATCTCGTTGATATGCACCAGGCTGCGCCGCTCTTCGCCGAACTCGCCGATCAGTACGCCGTCAGCCGAAAAAATGCGCAGCGGGATCTTGGGTTTGTAGTCGGTGAGCGAATCGAGTTCCGGCAGATTCGGGTAAGCCATCGCCAGCATCAGGAAAAAAGTCAGGCAGCCGATAACTGCCAGGCCGACAACAATGCCAAAAAAGCCAAGCACTAGCCGTAGCAGCAGCGGCAGGCGACGGCGCGAAGGAGAGGGGTATTGCTGGGTGTCGCTGGCTGTGTCTGGAGGCGTCATTCGATGCGTTTTATGAAAGTTGGATGCCACGCATTATAACGGCACAGCCCTTGGCTCAAAACTTGCTCTGCATCATGCGTTCTTGATGAACCGCAAACTACGTTGCGAAATTCAGACAGAAATTGTCGATAAAAAACAAATTTGGATGGGCAGAGGCGCTATGGAGCCGTTTTTTGTACTACTTAAACAATTTCCGCGTGGAAAATTTCTTTACAGTAGCCCCCTCTTATTGCTACGATTTCACGTTACAAAATTTAACATTGCTGTAAGCCCTGTTTTACAGGTTTTTCCTAACTTCGAGACGGTATACCGCTAATGCGACCGCCTTGCAGGCAGAATGTTCCCCAAATAATACATACTCGGGAGAAATGCTCTTGGCATTAGATCTTGGATCGCTGATCGGTAAAAAGAACCCGCCTCTGGTGGGGATTGATATTAGTACGTCTGGCGTCAGGCTGGTTGAGCTGTCCGAGACGGGCAAGGATCAATTGCGTCTGGAGCGCTATGCCTCGGAACCGTTGCCGCGCGGCGCGGTGGTGGATGGCAATATTGAAAATATCGAGCAAGTCACGGAGGTAGTCCGGCGGCTGTGGAAAAAAAGCGGCTCCGGCACCAGGCTGGTGGCGCTCGGCATGCCGCCGGCGTCGGTGATTACCAAAAAGATCATCCTGGCCAGCGGCATGCTGGAAGAAGAGCTTGAGATGCAGGTCGAATCCGAGGCCAGCCAATATATTCCGTTTGCGCTGGATGAGGTCAGCCTTGATTTTGACGTGATCGGCCCGGCGCAGCATTCGCCGGAGGACGTTGAAGTGCTGCTGGCCGCCACCCGCAAGGAAAAGGTGGAAGACCGGGTAGCGGTGGCGGAGGCTGCCGGCCTCAAGCCGACCGTGATGGACATCGAGTCCTACGCGGCGCGGGCGGCGATCAACCGCATCATCGGGCAGTTGCCGAAAGCAGGACAGGGGCAGATTGTCGGCCTGTTCCAGATCGGCACCCAGACCACGCATGTGTCGGCGTTGCTGGACGGCCAGCTGATTTACGAGCGCGAGCAGCCGTTTGGCGGCAACCAGCTGACCCAGGACATCGTGCGCGCCTATGGCCTCTCGTATGAGGAGGCGGAGACGAAAAAGCGCAACAATGACTTGCCAGAAGGTTATGAGCAGGAAATCCTGAACCCTTTCCTGGAAAGCGCTGCGCTGGAAGTCACGCGGGCGATCCAGTTCTTCTTTACCTCGACCCCGTACACGCGCCTCGACCAGCTGTTCCTGGCCGGCGGCTGCGCCACTATCCCGGGCCTGGTTGAAGTAGTGGCCGGGCGCGCCAAGATTTCCACTTCAGTGGTCAGTCCGTTCACCGGCATGCAGCTAGGGCCGAATGTGCGGGAAAAACAATTGCGCATGGATGCGCCGTCCTACCTGGTTGCCTGCGGCCTGGCCATGCGGAGGTTTGGCTGATGATCAAGATTAATTTATTGCCGCACCGCGAAGCCAAGCGCAAGCAGCGCAAGAACGCCTATTTCGCCATGCTGCTGCTGTCGGCCATCATTGGCCTGATCGTGGTGCTGCTGGTCGGCGCGTTCTTCGCCAACGGTATTTCCAACCAGAATGAGCGTAACCGCTTCATTACGGCGGAAAACACGCGCCTGGATGGCGAAATCAAGGAAGTCGCCACTCTCAAGCAGGAAATCGAAGCGTTGAAAGCGCGCCAGCAAGCCGTCGAGGATCTGCAAAGCGATCGCAACCAGCCGGTGTACCTGATGGATGAGTTGGTCAAGCAGGTGCCGGAAGGCGTCTACCTGAACTCCCTCAAGCAGGAAGGGCAGCGGGTAGCGTTGAATGGTTATGCCCAGTCGAATGAGCGGGTGTCTGAGCTGCTGCGCAACCTGGGTAACAATTCGGCCTGGCTGGAACGCCCTGACCTGATTGAAATCCGTTCCGCCAATATCGGCGGCACTGGCCGCGATAGCAAGCGCGTCTTCGCTTTCACTGTCAATGTCGGCATCAAACGGCCGTCCGACAAGGATGCCAAAGATGCGGCAGGCGTCCCTGCGACAGGCGCTCCTGCCGCTGGAGCGCCAAAAACGGCTGCGGCTGCAGCGACAGCAACCGGCGTCGCGGCCCCGGCGACGGCCGCGCCCAAAGCAACCTTGAAAGACGCCAAGTGATGGATATGAATAATTTGAGCGCCTCGCTGAGCGCGCAATTTCGCGGACTGAATGGCCGCCATCCAGGCCAATGGCCGATAGTTCCTCGCGTGCTGTCGGGCGTGGGGGTGTTCCTGCTGGTGTTGCTGGTAGGCTGGTTCTTGTACTGGAGCGATCAGCAGGATGAGCTGAACGCCGGCGAGCAGAAGGAAGTGCAGCTGAAAGAACAGTACAAGTCGAAGATCCAGCAAGCCATCAACCTGGATGCGTTGCAGAAGCAAAAACTGCAGGTGGCGGATTACGTCGCCACTCTGGAGAAACAATTGCCTAGCAAGGCGGAAATGGATGCCTTGCTGTCCGATATCAACCAGGCCGGCCTGGGGCGCGGCCTGCAATTTGAATTGTTCAAGCCAGGCCAGGTAGTCGTGAAGGATTACTACGCCGAGCTGCCGATCAATATCAAGGTAACCGGCAATTATCACGACGTCGGCTCGTTTGCCAGCGACATCGCCAACCTGCCGCGCATCGTGACCTTGAACAATATGAATCTAACTACAGGCAAGGATGGCGCGCTGAGCCTGGACGCGATTGCCAAGACCTTCCGCTACCTGGACAAGGACGAAGTGGCGGCGCAGCGCAAAGTCACTGATTCAGCTAAGCAGAAAGGTCAAAAATGACGTTTTTTCGCATTGGGCGTCTGACCCAGGTGACATTTTTTGTCGTATTCATCTCAACTTTGTCAGGTTGCGGCGACAGCGGCGTGCAGGAAGTGAAAGAGTGGATGGCTGACGTCAAGAGCCATACCAAGATAGGAATCCCGAAGCTGACCGAACCGAAGAAGTTCATTCCCTTTACCTATGCCGGCGCGACCAGCATCGATCCATACAACCCCAGCAAGCTGCTGGTGGCGCTGGCCAAGCTGCAGGGCAAGTCGAACGGCCTGAAGCCGAACATGGACCGGCGTCGTGAAACGCTGGAAAACTATCCGCTGGATACCATCAAGATGGTGGGAACCTTGCAAAAAGTGGGGTTGAGCTATGTCCTGCTGCAAGTCGACAAGACCGTGTTCCAGGCCAAGGTGGGGAATTACATAGGACAGAATTTCGGCATGGTTACAGGCATCACGGAGTCCGAAGTAATGTTGAAAGAAATCGTACAAGATGCGTCCGGCGAATGGGTCGAGCGCGAAGCCAAGTTAGCGTTGCAGGAGAGCACAAAATGATTGCAGCAGGAAAAAAATTCGTTAACCTGAGCGTGAGTCGGCTGAGCGCGGTGCGGCAGAAAGCCTTGATGTTGGGGGCGTTGCTGTGTTTGCTGGTGTCGGGAGCGCCGGCAATGGCGGCCGAAGATAATGCGATTACTTCGATCAACGCCAATCAGCAAGGCGCCAATGTGATCGTCAAGATCAGCTTCAAGCGCCCGCTGAGTTCACAACCGACGGCATTTGCCGTGATCAGTCCGGCGCGCATCGCTTTCGATTTTATCGGCGTCGGCAACGCCACCGGCAAGACATCCCAGGATATCAGCCTGGGCGATGTGCGCAACGTGGTCGTGGCGCAAGCTGACGACCGGTCACGCCTGGTGTTCAACCTGAAACGTACCTTGTCCTATGCCACTGCGATGGACGGCAACGCCTTGATCGTCACCATCGACGGTTCCGGCGGCCTGGCAACGCCGGTCAATGCAGCCGGCTTGCCGGCGCGTCCTGCCGCTGCTCCGGTGGCGCAGGCGGCAGCGCCTGCTCCTGCCTTGTTGAATGGCAAACCAGCTCTGCGCGATATCGATTTCCGTCGCGGCACTGCGGGCGAAGGCCGGGTAGTGATTGACTTGCCGAATACCCAGGTCGGTGTAGATGTGCGCCAGCAGGGCCAGACCATCGTGGTGGATTTCCTCAAAACCAGCTTGCCGGATGTCTTGCGCCGCAAGCTCGATGTAGGCGATTTCGGCACGCCGGTGAAGACCATCACCACCGTCACCCAGGGCGAGAATGTACGCATGATCATCGAGCCTAAGGGTCTTTGGGAGCAAAGCGCTTACCAAAGCGACAGCCAGCTGGTGATTGAGGTCAAGCCGATCAAGGAAGACCCGAACAAGCTGGCGCAAGGTGCACAAGGGTATCGCGGCGACAAGCTGTCCCTGAATTTCCAGAACGTGGAAGTGCGCTCGGTGCTGCAGGTGATTGCCGACTTTACCGGCTTGAACATCATTACCAGCGATACCGTCGGCGGCAACCTGACCCTGCGTCTGAAAGACGTTCCTTGGGATCAGGCTCTGGATATCGTAATGCAGGCCAAGGGCCTGGACATGCGCAAGAACGGTTCAGTCATCTGGATCGCGCCTAAAGACGAATTGCTGACCAAAGAAAAGCTGGAACTTGAACAGCGTTCACAAATTGCCGAACTGGAGCCGTTGCGCACCGAATCCTTCCAGCTGAACTATCAGAAAGCCGAAGCCTTCAAGAAGGTGTTCGGGATTGACGACTCAGGTGGCGGCGGTAGCGGCAAGAAAAACACTATCCTGTCAAATCGCGGCAGCGCCGTGATCGATCCGCGCACCAACCAATTGTTCGTTACCGACACGCCGACCATCTTGCAAAATATCCGCAACCTGGTGCAGAAAATCGATATCGCTTCCAGGCAAGTCCTGATCGAAGCGCGGATGGTCGAAGCGAATGACGGCTTCAGCCGTAATCTTGGCGCCAAGCTTGGGTTCGGTTTCAACAGCAATAATGTCACCGCCGGCGGTAATCAAACTGCGTCGGCAACGACTGGTGCGCTGCCTATAATTGGTGGAAATTCGGTCAATCTGCCAGCCAATCCTAGTACCGGCACGGCAGGTTCGGTGGCTTTGACCCTGTTCAATTCCGCTGCGTCGAAATTCATCAGCCTGGAGTTGTCGGCGTTGGAAGCGGACGGCCAAGGCAAGATCATCTCCAGCCCGCGTGTGGTGACAGCCGACCAGCAAAAAGCCCTGATTGAACAAGGTACTGAAATTCCGTACCAGAACGCAACCAGCAGCGGCGCTACATCGGTAGAGTTCAAGAAAGCCAATCTGAAGCTGGAAGTGACTCCGCAAATCACCCCGGACGGCAATGTCATTTTGACAGTAGATGTCACCAATGACAGCGTCGGCGCCACGGTTCCAGGCGGTGTTGCGATCAATACCAAGCATGTCCAGACCCAGGTCCAGGTTGAAAATGGTGGGACGGTGGTGATTGGCGGTATTTACACTCAGACAATTTCAAATGATGTTAGCAAAGTGCCATTGCTTGGAGATATTCCGGTTCTGGGTTATCTTTTCAAACAAACGGCAGTTGTTAACAAACGAACTGAATTATTGATTTTCCTGACACCGAAGATCGTCCTTGACCGGATCGCTGGGCACTAATTGCACAGAAGACACCGGTTTTGACGCCGGTGTCTGCATTTTGAGCAAAAGGTTGAGTGGTGAAATGGTGCGGTACACAGGCAATATCTTTCTGGTAGGCCTGATGGGCGCGGGCAAGACTACGGTTGGCCGCGCTCTGGCAAAAAAACTCAACAAGCTATTCATTGATTCGGATCACGAAATCGAGGCGCGTACCGGCGTCTCGATTCCCCTGATTTTTGAAATAGAAGGCGAAGAGAGCTTTCGCCAGCGCGAGACGGAAGTCATACGCGACCTCAGCGGCAGGCGCGGCATCGTGCTGGCCACCGGCGGCGGCGCCGTCATGCGGCCGGAAAACCGAGAATATCTGAAAACCCGCGGCACCGTGATTTACCTGCGTGCCAGCATCCACAATATCCTGCAGCGCACCAGCCGCGACAAGAACCGGCCGTTATTGCAAACCGCCGATCCGCGCCGACGCCTGGAAGAACTGTCGCGGCAGCGCGAGCCGTATTATCGCGATGTAGCCGACATTGTCATCGACACCGGCCGACCTAACGTACAATTCCTGGTACACAGCATTTTGAGCCAGCTGGAATTGCTGCCCGACGAACCCGGACAAGGATCGGGTTTGGTCAGCCAGGCTGGCGCGATCGTTCCTACTTCACCGAATTCGTCCATGGATCAACAGTTAACCCAGCAGTCCACTCCTCCGGCCCCGGCGCCGACCATCACGCTCCAGGTAGAGCTGGGCGAGCGCAGCTACCCGATCGAAATCGGGCCGTCGCTGCTGAACGACCGCGAACGGATCGCCCGCCTGATCACCGGCAAGCAAGTCGCCGTGGTGACCAACACCACCGTCGCCCCGCTTTACCTGCAAGGGTTTAGCCAGGCCTTGAAAGACGCCGGCAAGAGTGTGCTGGAAATCGTGCTGCCGGACGGCGAAGAAGAAAAGAACTGGGCCAGCCTGATGCAGATTTTCGACCGCCTGCTGAGCGCAAAGTGTGACCGCAAGACGACATTGATCGCCCTCGGCGGCGGCGTGATCGGCGACCTTACCGGTTTCGCGGCTTCAGCCTACATGCGCGGCGTGCCGTTCGTGCAGATTCCGACCACCTTGCTGGCGCAGGTCGATTCCTCGGTGGGCGGCAAAACCGGCATCAACCACCCGCTCGGCAAAAACATGATCGGCGCGTTCTACCAGCCGCAAGCCGTGATCGCCGATACCATGACCTTGCACAGCTTGCCGGAGCGCGAGCTGTCGGCCGGGCTGGCGGAAGTGATCAAATACGGCGCCGTGATCGATGCCGAATTCTTCAAATGGATAGAAGCCAATATCGGCAAGCTGATGGCGCGCGACAACGCCGCCCTGGCATACGCCATCCGCCGCTCCTGCGAACTGAAAGCCGACGTGGTGAGGCAAGACGAGCGCGAAGGCGGCTTGCGCGCGATCCTGAATTTCGGCCACACCTTCGGCCACGCGATCGAATCCGGCCTGGGCTACGGCAAATGGCTGCACGGTGAAGCAGTCGGCTGCGGCATGGTGATGGCGGCGGATCTGTCGCACCGGCTGGGGCACATCAGCGCGGTCGACAAGGAGCGCGTCAGCGCGCTGGTGCGCGCCGCCGGCTTGCCGACCGAGGCGCCCAACCTTGGCGCCGGGCGCTGGCTGGAGCTGATGCAGATCGACAAGAAAAATGAAGACGGCCAGATCAAGTTCATCCTGATGAAACCATTGGGCGGCCATCTGATCACCGGCGCGCCGCAGGACGCGTTGCTGGCGACGCTGCAGCAACTGGCTTCGGGAGACCTGCCGCGATGAATCCGGAAGCATCCCTAGCCCCATACGCCGCACATTCTGCGCTGTCGCGAGGACGCTTGTTCGAGGAAGCGCCGCCCAGCGCGCGCAGCGACTTCCAGCGCGACCGCGACCGCATCATTCATTGCACCGCATTCCGCCGCCTGGAATACAAGACCCAGGTATTCGTCAACCACGAAGGCGACCTGTTCCGCACGCGCCTGACGCACAGCATCGAAGTGGCGCAGATCGCCCGCTCGATTGCACGCAACCTGCAGTTGAACGAAGACCTGGTGGAAGCGATTTCGCTGGCCCACGACCTGGGACATACGCCATTCGGCCATGCCGGCCAGGATGCCCTGAATGACTGCATGGAGGGGCATGGCGGCTTCGAACACAATCTGCAGAGCCTGCGTGTGGTCGACCAGCTGGAACAGCGCTACGGCGCGTTTGACGGCTTGAACCTGATGTTCGAGACCCGCGAAGGCATCCTGAAACACTGTTCGCTGGCCAACGCCAAGAAACTGGGCGATATCGGCGAGCGCTTCATCCAGCGCAGGCAGCCGAGCCTGGAGGCGCAAGTGGCCAACCTGGCCGACGAGATCGCCTATAACAACCACGATGTCGACGACGGCCTGCGTTCAGGTTTGCTGACGCTGGAGCAGATGAACCAGATTGATTTTTACGCCAGACATAGCCGCGAGGTCGAGCGACTGTTTCCAGGCCTGAGCGGGCGCCGTGCGATCAACGAAACGGTGCGGCGCATGATCAACGCCCTGATCACCGACCTGATCCAGACCTCGCAGCAGCGGATCCTGGATGCCGGCCTGCAGAGCGTCGACGACGTGCGCAATGCGCCGCCCCTGATCGCTTTCTCCGATGGCATGGCGCAACAGGCCGCCTTGCTGAAACGCTTCCTGCGCGAAAACCTGTACCGGCATTACCTGGTCAACCGCATGACCGCCAAGGCAGGCCGCATCGTCGCCGAACTGTATGCCTGTTTCAGCGCCGAACCGACCCTGCTGCCGCCGGACTACCAGCTCGGCCAGGCCGGCGCCGCCGACGCCAACTCGCAGGCGCGCGCGATTGCCGACTACATCGCCGGCATGACCGACCGTTATGCGATCCGCGAGCACAGGCGCCTGTTCCTGGTGGACGAAGGCCATCTTTAACCGATATTCGCGCAGCAAGGCGATTTTCAGCTTCTTGATCTAATCGCAACAAACTGGGTTAGACTTTGTCGTTATCCATATAACTTCATGAGGATCGCTATGCGACGCATATACCAAACGGCAGTGACTTTGACCCTGGCGGCAGCGGCTTCTGCAGCGCTGGCTTTATCGCTCAGCGACCTGAGCAACCAGGACGCCAGCAGCGGCCTGAAAGCCGCCTTGCAAAAAGGCGCGGATGTTGCCGTGTCCAAGCTGGGCGTCGAGAACGGTTTCCTGAATAACGACAAGGTCAAGATCGGCTTGCCCAGCGTGCTCGATAAAGCCATGCCGCTGTTGCGGATGACCGGCCAGGGACAGAAGCTGGACGACCTGGTGGTGTCGATGAACCATGCCGCGGAACAGGCGGTGCCGCTGGCCAAGCCCTTGCTGTTGAATGCGGTCAAATCGATGTCGGTCACGGACGCAAAAAACATCCTGACCGGCGGCGATACCTCGGTGACCGATTTCTTCAAGCAAAAGACTTCGGCGCAGCTGGGCCAGAAATTCCTGCCTATCGTCAAAGGCGTGACCGACCGCAACGGCTTGTCGGCGCAATACAATTCGGTCATGGGACAAGTCGGCAAGACCGGCATGGTGCCGGCCCAGCAGAGTACGGTGGAAGGTTATGTCACGCAACGCGCACTGGACGGCCTGTACACCGTCATCGGCGATGAAGAAAAAGCCATACGCCAGGATCCGGTCGGCGCCGGCAGCGCGATTATCGGCAAGGTGTTCGGCGCATTGAAGTAAAAGCGCCTTGCAACGATAAACAATAATTTTGTTTGAACTAAGTTTGACAATAACAAAGGGCGCATTGACTGCGCCCTTGTTCATTTATTGGCGCGAGCCACACAGCTCGCGCAGGCCGGATCAGGTCGCGGCGGCAGGGAGTTCTTCCGGCAGGTGCTTGATGGCATCGTGCTGGTGGTCTTGCATCTTGTCCTTGTACTTGATCACCTGGCGATCGAGCTTGTCGATCAAGGCGTCGATGGCGGCATAAAGATCGTGGGCAATGCTTTCGGCATGCAAATCTTTTCCTTTTACGCGCAGATTGATTTCTGCTTTTTGGCGCTTTTCTTTTTCAGTAATCTTGTCGACCGTCAGGATCACGCTGATATCGATGACCTGGTCGAAATGGCGTTTGATACGCTCTAGTTTGCTTTGTACGTATTCGCGAATGGCAGGGGTTAACTCGAGGTGATGCCCACTGATGGTGAAGTTCATACAGCGCTCCTATCAAGAATATTGCTGGCGGTCCGGAACGGGATACGCAGGATCTTTAAGCGGACGGTTCACTACAAACTGTCCTGGCAAGAACCAATGAAACCCGCTTGGTCAGCACACAGCAAGGGTAAGCTTTACAATCAAACCAGAAAAAAAACTACAAGGCTTTGCGTAAATTAACTGACGGAATTTTCAGTGCTTCGCGATATTTTGCGACGGTGCGGCGGGCGACCACCATACCTTGTTCCGCAAGCATGTCGGCAATCTTGCTGTCAGAGAAAGGATTTTTTGTATCTTCCGCTCCTATCAATTGCTTAATGAGTGCCCTGATTGCCGTTGAGGAAGCCTCTCCACCTGCCTCAGTAGCAACATGGCTGCCGAAGAAATACTTCAGTTCAAACATCCCGTGGGGAGTGAGCATGTATTTCTGAGTGGTTACACGAGAAATAGTACTCTCGTGTAGTCCCAGTGTATCAGCTATTTCACGCAACACAAGCGGCCGCATGGCGACCGCCCCGTGCGAAAAGAAATTCCTCTGGCGCTCGACGATCGCCTGCGCCACGCGCAGGATGGTGTCGAATCGCTGCCGCATATTCTTGATCAGCCACTTGGCTTCCTGCAGCTGCGAAGTGAGGGCGCCGTCGCCCTTGCTTTGCTTGAGAATGTTGGCATACAGGACATTTACCCTGAGCCTTGGCATGACGTCGTTGTTCAGCATTACCTGCCAACCCTGCTTGCTGCGCCTGACGATCACGTCCGGCACCACATAATCGGAAGCGTTGGCGGCGAACGGCGCGCCCGGATGCGGATTGCACTGCTTGATGACGGCCTGCGCCTCACGCAGGTCCTCGTCGTCGCAGTCGAGCGCCTTCTTGATCTTGTTGAAATCGCGTTGCGCAAAAAGCATCAGGTGGTCTTGTACGATCGCCAACGCCAGGCGGCGCGTGACAAACGGCACTTTGATAAAACGCTTGATCTGCAAGCCCAGGCATTCCGCCGCATTGCGGGCGCCGACGCCGGCCGGGTCGAAACTCTGCACCATTTTCAGCGCGGTTGACAGCTCTTCGATGGCGATTTCCAGTTCCGGCGGCAGGCGCTCGAGGATCTCTTCCAGCGATTCTTCCAGGTAGCCGTTGTCGTCCAGCGCATCGATGGTCAGCTCGACCAGCGCCCGGTCGCGTATGTCGTTCAGCGTCTCGCGCATCTGCTGCAGCAGGTGTTCGCGCAGCGTGCATTCGTGGGCTTCCAGCTGCGGCCGCGCATCTTCGTCGTCCGGCGTCTTCGAGCTGCGCGCGACATCGTCGAAACTCCATTCGCTGTCGCCGTTTTCCGGGCCGTTTTCGGCGGCCGGAGGCGTGTCCAGCCCGGCTTCGCTTTCGCTCGGCGAGCTGCTCACTTCGCTGTCGCCCACCGGCGCGTCCATGGTTGAGGTGGCGCCGCTGATGGCGCCGTCCGCCAGCAGGCGCACGGAGTTATCGAGCGGATCGTCGACCCGTTCCAGCAGCGGATTGTCGGACAGGATCTGTTCCAGCTCCTGGTGCAGTTCGAGCGTAGACAATTGCAGCAGCCGGATCGACTGCTGCAACTGGGGCGTCAGCGCAAGATGCTGCGAGGTGCGTAGCTGGAGTGATTGTTTCATGGCTTCCGTGCAGACAATTCACTTGGATGTTTCACTTGCATTTCTTTGTTCGGGGCAGGCTGCCGCCGCAGCGCGGCGAGTTGCTTGTCCCCGACCGTTCAATTGCAACCCGGCGAGCTACATGCGGAAATGCTCGCCCAGGTATACGCGCCGCACCGACTCGTCGGCGATGATGTCGTCCGGACTGCCGCTGGCCAGCACGCTGCCTTGGTTGATGATGTAGGCGCGGTCGCAGATGCCGAGTGTCTCGCGCACATTATGGTCGGTGATCAGCACGCCGATGCCGCGTTCCTTGAGGAAGCGGACGATGCGCTGGATCTCGATCACGGCGATCGGATCGATCCCGGCAAACGGTTCGTCCAGCAGCACGAAGCGGGGATTGGTGGCTAGCGCGCGGGCGATTTCGACGCGCCGGCGCTCACCGCCCGACAGCGAAAGCGCCTGGTTCTCACGCAGTTTTTCGATTTGCAGTTCATGCAGCAGTTTCTGCAGCTGCTCGTCGATCTGGGCCTTGGTGAGCGGCTTGTCGTTAGGCCGCTGCAGTTCCAGCACGGCGCGGATATTGTCTTCCACCGTCAGCTTGCGGAATACCGATGCTTCTTGCGGCAGGTACGACAGGCCGAGCACCGCGCGCCTGTGGATCGGCAAACGCGAAATGTCGACGCCGTCGAGGTCGATCTCGCCGCCGTCCGACGGCACCAGGCCGACGATCATGTAGAACGAGGTAGTCTTGCCGGCGCCGTTAGGGCCAAGCAGTCCAACCACTTCGCCGCAACGGACTTCCAGCGAAACATCGTGCACCACCTGGCGCGCGCCGTAGCTTTTCTGCAGGCCTTTGACGATCAGGGTGCTGGGCGCGCCGCTCACTGATGTGCTCACTGCGGCGCTCATTGCGGCGCCTTCGGGCGCGGCTGGATGACGGCGCGTATGCGTCCGGCGCCCGGCTGGCTGTTGCCGTTGACGGTGTTGTTGACCGAATAGAATTCAGTGCGGCTGTCATACGAAATGAACTCGCCGTTGACTTCGTCGGTCGGCTTGTCGCCTTGCAGGCGGCGCATCTGCGCCTTGGAGAACAGCTTGGTGATTTCAGTCTTGCCGTCGTATTCGATCCGTTCCGCATGGCCGTCGATCCACAGGTCCGGGCCGCCGTCGCGTTTCTGCTTGAATGTGGCGAGTTTTCCCGGGTCCGCGTACAGGGTGGCGAACTGGTAGCCGGACGGATCGGTGGTCACCACTACGCGGTCGGCTTTCATCAGCAGCGTGCCGCGCGTCAGGACCACGTTGCCGGTGGCGACATTGACCTGCTTGACGTCGTCATAGGTGAGCTGGTCGGAATCGATCAGCGTCGGTTTTTCGGAGTCTGCTTTTTCTGCGTGCGCCAGGTTCATGGCGCTTAGCAACAGCAGGGATATGAAAAATAGTCGTTTCATGAAAAATCCTGGATAAAGGATAGAGCTATGTGCATAAGCGGAGTGCATAAAATAAATTGCCGGATCAGCGAGGTTTTGGCGGGAACACGCCATGCACCTTGCTGAACATTTTCAGTACTCGCGTGGAATTATTGAAATCCATGCCGGTGCCGTGCAATACCGATTGTCCCAGCGTCATTTCCACCGGCTGGTCGGATTGCATGACGTCGTCGTCGGGCAGCAGCAGCAGGTATTCGGATTTCAGATGGAAATTGTCGGCCTGCGGCGTCTTCGGCCGGTCTGCATTGACGTTGCCGTACAAATGCACCTTGCTGTTGTTGTCTTCAATCTTGCCGCGGTCGGCGCGCAGGTTCATCGGCGGCTTTTCCTTGTCCAGGCTATGGATCAGCGGCTTTTGCACGTCAAACGAATCGTCCCCGGGATTATGGGTCAGCAGATCGCCCGCGATGTTGTAGCGCGGCTGCCCGGTGGGCGACATCTGCACGTAGTTGAAATGCTCGACGAAATAATCCGGCGCGGTGCGCGTCACCTTCGGCAGCAGGTCTTCGGTATTCTTGTGCATCACTTGCACCAGCCAGAAACTGCCGAGCGCCAGCAGGATGAACAATATCAGCAGCAGCAGGAAGCGGAAGCGGTAAGTGGAGCGCAGGTTTTTCATGCGACGCCCGACGGTGTTGTGCGTAGGTACGACGCCAGCGTGGCGGCGTAGGTATTTTGCGCTTGCATGATCAGGTCGCAGATTTCACGCGCGGCGCCGTGGCCGCCGCCGGCCTGGGTGACGTAGTGCACGCGGCTGCGGACATCGGCATGGCCGTTGGGCACGCTGACGGCGAAACCGACTTGCGACAGGATCGGCAGGTCGATCACATCGTCGCCGATAAAACCGCAGGCATCCGGGGCCAGCTGCAGCTGCTCCAGCAATTTGACGAAAGCAGCATGCTTGTCGTGCACGCCCTGCTGCACATGGGCGATGCCGAGGTCGCTGGCGCGCCGGCTGACAATCGCCGACTGCCGCGCGCTGATGATGGCGGTGGCGACGCCGCTTTGCTGCAGCTGCTTGATGCCATGGCCGTCGAGCGCGTTAAAACGCTTCAGCTGTTCACCGTCGGCGCCGTACAGCAGGCCGCCGTCGGTCAGGATGCCGTCGACGTCAAAAATCATCAGGCGCACCCGCGCCGCGCGCGCCGTCAGGTCGGCAGGGTCGGCAATTCTGCCGTGCTTGGCCGGGGTCGTCATCAGATCACCTTGGCGCGCGTCAGGTCATGGATATGCAGCGCGCCGACCAGCGTGCCGGCGGCGTCGGTCACCAGCAGCTGGTTGATGCGGAACTGCTCCATCATGTGCACCGCGTCGACCGCCAGCTGGTCCGGCCCTATGCTGTGCGGATTGGCGTGCATGACGTCGGCGATCTTCAGCTTGGTGAAATCCTGCACCTGTTCGATCAGGCGCCGCAGGTCGCCGTCGGTAAATACGCCGATGGCGTGGAATTTTTCATCCACCACGGCGGTCATGGCGATGCCCTTGCGGGTGATTTCCAGCAGCGCGGTTGACAGCGATACATCCGCGGTCACCGCCGGGATCGCTTCGCCGCCGCGCATGACGTCGCGCACGTGGGTCAGCAGGCGCCGTCCGAGGGCGCCGCCGGGATGGGAGCGGGCGAAATCTTCTTCACGGAAGCCGCGCGCGTCGAGCAGCGCCACGGCAAGGGCGTCGCCCATCGCCAGCGTGGCGGTGGTGCTGGCGGTCGGCGCCAGGTTCAGCGGGCAGGCTTCCTGGTCGACCTTGACGTCCAGGTGCACATTGGCCAGCTGCGCCAGCGCCGAGTCCTGGTTGCCGGTCATCGCAATCAGGCTGGCGCCCATGCGCTTGATGATAGGCACGATCGCCATCAGTTCCGCGGTTTCGCCGGAATTTGAAATGGCGATGAAAGCATCGTCCTCGGTCACCATGCCGAGATCGCCGTGGGCCGCTTCGGCGGGGTGGATGAACAGGGCAGGGGTACCGGTAGAGGCCAGCGTGGCGGCGATCTTGCGCGCGATATGGCCGGACTTTCCTATCCCGGACACCACCACCCGGCCGCGGCAATTGAGCAGCAAGGCAATCGCCTGGGCAAAAGGATCATCGAGGGCGTCGGAAATCCTGTTCTTTAATGCGATGATGGCGTCGGCTTCGATTTGCAGGGTGCTGCGAGCAAGCTTCAGCGCACGGCCGGCGTCGAATGACTGGGGCAGGTTTCGGGGCAAAATTTTGGTATCGGTTAGACTCATCCCGAAAGTATAAACGAAATCGCAAAGCAAAAAACTTGCCAGTCCTGATCGGCTTCAATTAATCTGTCTTCAGTCCCCAGTATGATGTTTCGCAAACAATGAAACACTGCGCGGTTGGCATTGCTGCAACATAATGTTGATATTGAAATAATTATTTACCAATGATGCTTACCGGACTAGAACTGACCATTTTGCTGCTTGGCTCCGCCGTACTGGGGGTGGTGGCTTTTCGCAGCTTCCATTTGCCGCCCATGCTGGGCTACCTGGTGGTGGGGATCCTGATCGGCCCGCACGCGCTCGGCTTTGCCGAAGACAACGCCACCACCCACGCGCTGGCGGAATTCGGCGTGGTGTTCCTGATGTTTTCGATCGGCCTCGAGTTTTCGCTGCCGAAACTGACGGCGATGCGGCATATCGTGTTCGGCCTGGGCATGGCGCAGGTGGTATTGACCATTGGCGCCACCATGCTGTTCAGCTGGCTGATGGCGCTGATCCTGCCGCAGCTCACCAACATCAGCTGGCAGGCCGCATTCGCCCTGGGCGGGGCGCTCACCATGTCTTCCACGGCCATCGTGTCGAAGCTGCTGACGGAACGCATGGAACTGGAAAGCGAGCACGGCCGCCGCATCATCGGCATCCTGCTGTTCCAGGACCTGGCGCTGGTGCCTCTGCTGATCGTGGTGCCGGCGCTTGCCGAACATAACGGCAACCTGCTGGCGACGCTGACCTGGGCCAGCGGCAAGGCGGTGCTGGTGCTGGCGCTGCTGCTGTTCTTCGGCCAGAAGGTGATGCGGCGCTGGTTCCAGATCGTGGTGCGGCGCCGCTCGCAGGAGCTGTTCATGCTGAACCTGCTGCTGGTCACGCTGGCCTCGGCCTGGATTACCGAGCGCGCCGGCCTGTCGCTGGCGCTGGGCGCGTTCATCGCCGGCATGCTGATTTCGGAAACCGAATACAAGCACCAGGTGGAAGAAGACATCAAATCGTTCCGGGACGTATTGCTGGGCCTGTTCTTCATCACCATCGGCATGCTGCTCAACCTGCGCCTGGTGATCGAACACTGGTGGCTGGTATTGCTGCTGCTGGCCGGGCCGGTGTTCCTCAAGTTCGTGCTGATTACGGCGCTGGCAAAACTCTTCCGCGCTTCCACCGGCGTGGCGCTGCGCACTGGATTGGCGCTGGCGCAGGCGGGGGAGTTCGGTTTTGTGCTGCTGAACCAGGCCGGCGGCCTGCAACTGGTCGATCCTTTGCTGGTGCAGCTGATCCTGGCGTCCATGGTGCTGTCGATGCTGGCGGCGCCGTTCATCCTGGCCAAGTCCGATGCCATCGTGATGAAGCTGTCTTCCAGCGAATGGATGATGCAATCGCTGGCCCTGACCCAGATCGCCACCCGCACCATGGCCACCAAGAAGCACGTGATCATCGCCGGCTTCGGCCGCAGCGGCCAGAGCCTGGCCAAGCTGCTGGAAGAAGAAGGCATCGATTACCACGCGCTGGATCTCGATCCGGACCGGGTGCGCGACGCGCGCGCTGCCGGCGCCCATGTTTCGTACGGCGACGCCTCGCGCCGCGAAAGCCTGGTAGCCGCCGGCGTGCATCGCGCCGCCGCCCTGGTGATCACCTATGCCAGCACGCCCTCCGCCTTGAAAGTGCTGCACCATGTGAGCGAGCTGGCGCCGGCATTACCGGTGATCGTGCGCAGCTACGACGATACCGATCTCGACCAGCTGCGCGCCGCCGGCGCCACCGAAGTGGTGCCGGAAGCCCTGGAAGGCAGCCTGATGCTGGCCTCGCATGCGCTGGTCATGCTGGGAGTGCCCTTGCGCCGCGTGGTGCACCGGGTGCAGGCGACGCGCGACGAGCGTTATGCTGCCTTGCGCGGATTCTTCCATGGCATCGACGATGCGCAGGACGCTGCCGATCATCTGCAGGTGCGGCTGCATTCGGTAGCCTTGCCGGAAGGCGCACGCGCCATCGGCCGTTCGCTGGCCTGGCTAGGCTTGCCGGAAATGGGCGCCGAGATCACCGCCCTGCGGCGCGGACGCAGCGGCATCCCCCTCACGCCCGAGGCAGTGTTGCAGGCAGGAGACATCGTCGTCTTGCGCGGCGCGGCGGATGCCATCTCTCGCGCAGAAGGGCGTTTGTTGCAGGCCTGGACCAGCACCAGCCAGCACAGCGCCGAAGATCTTTGAAATAATACCCATTCTCATTCAATCGACATTTACAATACAGGCTTTGTTAAGCCAAGTAAGCGGGTTTGTAATTGTGAAAAAAGCAATACGTCATTGGTTGGTCAAGCTGCACCGCTACAGCGGCTTGCTGCTGTCCTTGTTTATTGTCATGGCGGGCCTGACCGGGGCGGCGCTGGCGTTTAATGACGACATCGATGCCTGGCTCAATCCGCAGTTCTACCATCTCAGCCCCAATTCCAGCGGCAGCCGGCAGACTATCGATGCCCTGGTGGCCAAGGTGGAGCACGATTACCCGCATGCAAAGCTGGGATTTTTCGCCATGGAGCAGGATCCCAACGCACCGCTCCAGGCAAAACTGCGGCCGCGCAAGCCGAACGATGAGCTGGCGATGGATACGGTGTTTATCGATCCGGTCACGGCGGCCGTGGTCGGCGAACGCAATACCAAGGCGGTCAGCCTAGCGCCGCAGAACCTGATGCCTTTCCTGTTCCGCCTGCATCGCTACCTGTTGCTGGACAAGCCCGGCGCCATCATTTCCGGCAGCCTCGGCCTGATGTGGCTGGCGACGCTGCTGATCGGCTTCGCCCTGGCCTGGCCCCGGCATCGCAAGGGTTGGGGCAAGGCGCTCTCGATCAAGCGCGGCGCCGGCGGTTTCCGCCTGATGTATGACTTGCATCGCACGGTCGGCCTGGTGGCCGGCGTGCTGCTGGTGATCACCGCTTTTACCGGCGCCGTGATGAATTTGCCGGACGTGGCCCGTCCGCTGGTGTCCAGCCTGTCGCCATTGACGCCGCCGCCGAAGGAAGTCGCCAAGTCGCTGGCCACCGACAGCAAGCAGCAGATCAGCTGGCAGCAGGCGCTGGCTTCGGCGCAGGCCAGCATGCCGAGCGCCACGCCGGCGCGCATCGCGCGCGACGACAAACACGGCATCTACCAGATCCGCATGCGCAAGCCGGATGACATCCAGGACAGCGGCAGCGTGCGCGTATTTGTCGACGCTGGCGACGGCCATGTGCTGCGCGCGCTCGATCCATTGACGGGCTCGGGCGGCGATGCTTTCATCGGCGTGCAATACGGTTTGCATACCGGTCAGATACTGGGTCTGCCGGGCAAGATACTGGTCGCCTTCATGGGTTTCCTGCCGCTGCTGTTCATGATTACCGGCATCGCCATCTGGCTGAAAAAACGCAAATCGGAAACGATTGTGCGGGCCCGCCATCTGCACCAGGCCTGACCGTTTTCCTGTTATTTCGACTGCCGCAAGCGGCCATAGAGCCAGCCGGTCTTGCTGCCGCTGAGCGTCAGCGCCATCTGCTGGCGCGCCACCGGCAGGCGGCAGATCGGACCCAGGGCGATATCGCGCAAGGTGCTGGCGATGCGTGAATCGGACTGGAAGAACGGCGTCAGCAGCTTGCTGGCGCCCTGGTAATAACGCAGGTGGGGCCGCCGCCGTTGCGAATACAGCGCCAGCGCCGGTTCTACCGCAGAGCTCTCGGCAAAACATTGCGCCAGCGTCATGGCGTCGACCAGCGCCAGGTTGGCGCCTTGTCCCAGTTGCGGACTGGTGGCATGGGCGCAATCGCCGATGCAGACTATCCGGCCGTGGTGCCAGTGGCGCATCTGCACATCGGCATAGCGCGCGAAGGTGAGCTGTTCCGGTCTTTGTATGTGTTCCAGCGCCGGTGCTATCGGCGGCGCCAGCGCCAGTACGGTTTGTTTCCACGCCGCCAGGCCCTGTTCCTGCCAGTGCGGCAGGCGGTCCGCGCGCAGGCTCCAGAACAGGCTGAGAATCGGCTGCGTCATTTCCTGATAGGCGAATCCGGTGGGCATCAATCCCAGCATCTGCTGCGCGTGGTGGAACCACTGGCGCAAACCGCCCTGGGTCAAGCCGTCGTCCGGCACCAGCGCCCACAATGCGCCCCAGGGATAGGGCGTCACTTTTTGCGGAATCGCCAGCGCCGCGCGCAAGTCGGAGCGGGTGCCATCGGCAATCACGGCGCAGTCGAATTCACCGGCCTCGGCCTCGCTGCCGCCAGGCGCCGGATCGCGGGAAAACAACAGAGCCTGGCCGCCGCGCTGCTCTATGCGGGAGATATTGACGCCGCTGCAAACCTTGATGGCGGCCGTCTTCAGCGCTTCCCACAACACGGAAAACAAGGCGCCGCGATGCAGGCCTAGGCCGAACGACTGCGCGTCATGATGGCGGTAACGCACATCCAGCACCGTACGGCCGCCGGCCGTGGTGCCGAACAGGCGGTCATTGCGGGCGCCGTGCGCCAGGATAGGCTCCAGCAGTCCGAGCGCATCCAGCACGTGCATGCCTGTAGGCTGCAGCAAAATGCCGGCGCCGACCGCGGTCGGTTGCGCCACGCGCTCGAACAGCGTGACCTGATGGCCGGCGCGCGCCAGGAACAGCGCGCTGGCGGCGCCCGCGGTGCCGCCGCCGATGATGGCTATACGCTGCATGCTGGGAATGTCCCGAAGTGAGATTAGCTGCTTAGCAGGATATCTTCCGAGGCGGCGGAGCGGCTGCCGGGAACGGGGGGATTGCTTTTTCCATGATAGGCAAACACCACCGACTCCTTGACGGTGTCGGTATTGTTGCGGCCGGCGGCATGGAACAGGCCGCTATGGAAAAACACCACGTCGCCCTGTTGCAGTTCGACCGATTTCCCTTGCGCAAACAGGGCCTGGTTGGCCGCCACTTCCGGGCGCAGGAAATCCAGCTCGTCCATCTGCTCGGGTTTGATGTCGAAGCGGTGCGAGCCTGGAATGAAGCGCAGGCCGCCGTTGTTGGCGTTTTCGCTGTCCAGCGCCAGCCAGACCGAAATCAGTTCGTTGCGCGGGAACGACCAGTAGCGGATATCGCGATGCCAGCCGGTCGCGGTGCCGAAGTGCGGATGCTTGGTCATTACGCAGTTATGGTGCGACAAGGTCAGGCAGACCGCTTCGCCCAGCAGCAGTTCCAGCATCGCCACCAGCTGCGGATTTGTGGCCCAGGCGCGATAACTGCCGTCGCGCTGGTAGGCATTGCGCAGCCGCCGTGCGGTGCGGCCGCCGGCGCTGTCGAGCGACTTCGGCGCGCCGGCATAACCGACTTCGGATTCGTATTCCAGCGGCGCCACTGCCTGCGCCAGGTGGGCGTTGGCGGTGGCCGCCATCAGCTCGCAGTCGGCGGCCGGCACCAGGTGCGGCAAGACCAGATAACCATCTTTTTCGAAAGCGTCAATCTGCGCTGCAGACAGCGCCGGGGAGGTGTTGGTAGACATCGTTATCTCGCTATTGCATGTCCCGGCCGCGCTGGCCGGGGGCATGCCTGTTTATTTTTTCTTCGGTTTTTCCAGCAAGGGTCCCAGGTACTTGCCGGTAACGCTGGCCGGGTTCGCCGCCACCTGCTCCGGCGTGCCGGTAGCGATGATGCGGCCGCCGCCGGCGCCGCCTTCCGGACCGAGATCGATCAGCCAGTCGGCGGTCTTGATGACATCCAGGTTGTGCTCGATGATGACCACGGTATTACCCTGGTTGCGCAGGCGGTGGATCACTTTCAATAGTAGGTCGATGTCGTGGAAGTGCAAGCCGGTAGTCGGCTCATCCAGGATATACAGGGTGCGGCCGGTATCGCGCTTGGACAGTTCCAGCGACAGCTTGACGCGCTGCGCCTCGCCGCCGGACAGCGTGGTGGCGCTCTGGCCGAGGCGGATATAACCGAGGCCGACATCCAGCAGCGTATGCAGCTTGCGCGCGATCACCGGCACCGGCTTGAAGAACTCATAGGCTTCTTCCACCGTCATGCCCAGCACTTCGGTGATGCTCTTGCCCTTGTAGTGCACTTCAAGCGTTTCGCGGTTGTAGCGCTTGCCGTGGCAGACGTCGCACGGCACGTAGACATCCGGCAGGAAGTGCATTTCGACCTTGATCACGCCGTCGCCCTGGCAGGCTTCGCAGCGGCCGCCCTTGACATTGAACGAGAAACGGCCGGCGTTGTAGCCGCGTTCCTTGGCCATCGGCACGGTCGAAAACAGGTCGCGGATCGGCGTGAACAAGCCGGTATAGGTGGCCGGATTGGAGCGCGGCGTACGGCCGATAGGGGCCTGGTCGACCGAGATCACTTTGTCGAAATGCTCCAGTCCGCCTATCGATTCATGCGCCGCCGGTTCCGCCTGCGAACCATACAGATGGCGCGCCGCGGCATGGTACAAGGTGTCGTTGACCAGCGTCGACTTGCCCGAACCGGAAACCCCGGTGACGCAGGTCAGCAAGCCGACCGGCAGGTTCATGGTGACGTTCTTCAGGTTGTTGCCGGTGGCGCCGGTAATGATGAACTGGCGGTCCGGATCGGCCGGTATGCGTTTCTCCGGCACGGCGATTTTCAAGGTGCCGTTGAGGTACTTCGCGGTCAGCGATTTCTTGCTTTTGAGGATCTGTTCCAGGGTGCCTTCGGCGATCACTTCGCCGCCATGCACGCCGGCGCCCAGGCCCATGTCGACCACATAGTCGGCGGTGCGGATCGCATCTTCGTCATGCTCCACCACCAGCACGCTGTTGCCGATGTCGCGCAGATGGCGCAGGGTTTCGATCAGGCGGTCGTTATCGCGCTGGTGCAAGCCGATCGACGGCTCGTCCAGCACATACATGACGCCGGTCAGGCCGGAACCGATTTGCGACGCCAGGCGGATGCGCTGTGCTTCGCCGCCGGACAAGGTGTCGGCGCTGCGTTCCAGCGACAGGTAATCGAGGCCGACATTGTTGAGAAAGGTCAGGCGCGAGACGATTTCCTTGATGATGCGGTCGGCGATTTCCTTCTTGGCGCCGGTCAGCTTCAGTTTTTCAAAGAAGGTCAGCGTTTCGCGCAAGGGCGTCGCCGCGACTTCGTAAATGGCGCGTTCCTGTTTGCCGTTGCCGACCTTGACGAAGCGCGCTTCCACGCGCAGCCGCGCGCCATGGCAGGACGGGCATTCTTTTTCATTGATGAACTTGGCCAGCTCTTCCTTGACCGCCATCGAATCGGTTTCGCGATAACGGCGCTGCAGGTTGTTGACCACGCCTTCAAATGTGTGTTCCTTGATCACAGTGCGGCCGCGTTCGTTGACATAGCTGAACGGTATGGTTTCCTTGCCGGAGCCATACAGGACTGCCTGCTGTGCTTTCTCCGGAAGTTTTTCAAACGGCACGTCGATATCGAAAGCGTAGTGCGCCGCGATGCTGGTCAGCATCTGGAAATAGAACTGGTTGCGCCGGTCCCAGCCCTTGACCGCGCCGCTGGCCAGCGACAGGTTAGGGAAGGCGACGATGCGCTTGGGATCGAAAAACTCGATATGGCCCAGGCCGTCGCATTCCGGGCAGGCGCCCATCGGATTGTTGAACGAAAACAGGCGCGGCTCCAGCTCCTGCAGCGAATAACCGCAGATCGGGCAGGCGAACTTGTTGGAATACATGTGTTCGGTGCCGCTATCCATCTCCAGCGCAATCGCACGGCCCTCGGCCAGGCGCAATGCGGTTTCGAAACTCTCCGCCAGGCGCTGCTTGGTGTCGGCCTTGACTTTCAGGCGATCGATCACGACGTCGATGGTGTGCTTCTCGGTCTTCTTCAGCTTGGGCAGGTCGTCGACTTCATAGATCTTGGCGGCGCCGGTGCCGCTCTGGATGCGGAAGCGCACAAACCCCTGGGCCTGCATCTGTTCGAACAGGTCGACATGCTCGCCCTTGCGGTTGGCCACCACCGGCGCCAGGATCATCAGCTTGGTATCGTCCGGCATCGCCAGCACCGCATCGACCATCTGCGACACCGACTGCGCCGCCAGCGGCTTCTCCGGATGATCCGGGCAGTAAGGCGTGCCGACCCGCGCATATAGCAGGCGCAGGTAATCGTGGATCTCGGTCACCGTGCCGACGGTGGAGCGCGGATTGTGCGAGGTGGCTTTCTGTTCGATCGAAATCGCCGGCGACAGGCCTTCGATCAGGTCGACATCCGGCTTTTCCATCAGCTGCAGGAATTGCCTGGCGTAGGACGACAGCGATTCGACATAACGCCGCTGGCCTTCCGCATACAGCGTGTCAAACGCCAGCGACGACTTGCCGGAGCCGGACAAACCGGTGATCACGATCAGTTTGTTGCGGGGTAAATCCAGATTGATGTTCTTGAGGTTATGCGTGCGCGCACCCCGGATGCGGATCTCTTCCATTTACAGCTTTCAGCGTAAGTTTAAGGCCGTGTTGGCTTGTTGGAATTGCAATTCACGTCTGCAAGGCTTGCCGCAGCCCCTGGCGGGAATCGCTGCCGGGCGCGGCCATGCCATATCAAACGGATCAACCTGATACTATAACGGGTTTCGATCTTCGTCGTTGTGCAGCCGTGACAGGCGCCATTCGCCAATACCCAATATGAATAATTCGTCTTCCTCTTTCGACAGCGAAATGAGCAGTGAAATCAGCAGCGGCATGAGCCGCGCCGAAGTCAAGGCGAGCGCCTCCCTGGCGTCGATATTTGCGTTGCGCATGCTGGGCCTGTTCCTGATCTTGCCGGTGTTTGCGGTGCACGCCAAAACCTTGCCCGGCGGCGACAGCGCGGCCCTGGTCGGCCTTGCCATGGGAATCTACGGCCTGGCGCAATCGTTCGGGCAAATCCCGTTCGGCGTCGCCTCCGACAAATACGGCCGCAAGAAGATCATCGTGATCGGCCTGATCCTGTTTGCGCTGGGCTCCTTCATCGCCGCCGCTGCCGGCAATATCTACTGGGTCATCATCGGCCGTGCGATCCAGGGCGCCGGCGCGATTTCGGCGGCGGTGACCGCTTTCATCGCCGATTCCACCCGGGAAGAACATCGTACCAAGGCCATGGCCATGGTTGGCGGCTCCATCGGGCTGACCTTTGCCTTGTCGCTGATCGTTTCGCCGCTGCTGTACCAATGGGTAGGCATGGGCGGCATCTTCGCCCTGACCGGCATCCTGTCGCTGGCCGCGATCGTGGTGGTGGTGTGGCTGGTGCCGTCGGCGCCGCTGGTCAAGGCCAGGCGCGTGGCGTGGTCGGAGATCTTGCGCAACGGTGAGCTGATGCGGCTCAACTACGGGGTGTTTGCCCTGCACATGACGCAGATGGCGATGTTCGTGGTGATGCCGGCGGCGCTGGTCAAATACGCTGGCCTGCCGCTGGAGTCGCACTGGAAAATCTACCTGCCGGTGGTGCTGGCGTCTTTTGTGCTGATGCTGCCGCCGGTGTTTGTCGGCGAGAAGCAGGGCAAGATGAAGCAAGTGATGCTGGCGGCCGTGGCCTTGTTGTTTGTCGTGCAACTCGGCCTGTTGGCGACATTCTCGATGGCAACTATCCACTGGCAGTGGCTGGTCGTGCTGCTGCTGGGGTTTTTCATCGCCTTCAACGTGCTGGAAGCGAGCCAGCCGTCGCTGGTGTCGCGCATCGCGCCGCCGGCCGCCAAGGGCGCTGCGCTGGGCGTGTACAACACCATGCAGGCCCTGGGTTTGTTCTGCGGCGGCGCCCTAGGCGGATTGCTTAAACAGCATGCCGGAGCCCCCTCAGTATTCATTTTAGGAGGGGCGGCGACCCTGTGCTGGCTTATAATCGCATCCAGCATGAAAAATTTGCCGCGCCGTGGCCGCACAGCCACCACCGCGGCAGCATGATTTCCAAGGCATTTTTTCAAGATATTCGTATTTAGGAGAGCATCACATGGCATCGGTCAATAAAGTCATCATCGTCGGCAATCTCGGCCGCGACCCGGAAACACGCTACATGCCGAACGGCGAAGCCGTCACCAACATTGCCGTCGCCACCACGGAGAGCTGGAAAGACAAGAACAGCGGTGAGAAAAAAGAATTAACCGAGTGGCACCGCATCACCTTCTATCGCAAGCTGGCGGAGATCGCCGGCCAGTACCTGAAAAAAGGTTCGCAGATCTACATCGAAGGCCGCCTGCAGACGCGCAAGTGGCAAGACAAGGATGGCGCCGAGCGCTACACCACCGAAATCATCGCCGACACCATGCAGATGCTGGGCAGCCGCCAGGGTGCGGGCGGCAGTGCGCCTATGGATGGTGGCGACTACAACAGCGCGCCGCCGGCACGCCAGCAAAACACCAGCGCCCCGGCTGCTCCGGCCCGCCAGGCGCCAGCTTCCCGGCCAGCACCGAATTTCTCGGATATGGATGACGATATTCCGTTCTAGGATATACGTTTTTATATTTGTAAATAAAATGAGCGCAGCCCCTGAAAAGGCTGCGTTTTTTCTTGTCTAGACTTTTTTGAGGTCGTTTTTTCTTGTCTAGACTTTTTTGAGGTCGTTATTTCATCCATTAAGGTATGCCTAAAAAAATGTAAACAATGACTTCACGTTACACCGTGCGCACCATGCGCTCGACGGCAAAACGGTTGCGGACCCGGGGGCTGAGTTTGAGGCGGCAGCGGCGCATATTGAGCAGGCATCTACGCATTGGTTGCGGCATACGGCGGGCTCGCATTTGAGCGAGCCCGCCGACCTGAAATTGTGCGCGACAACCTTGGGCATGCAAACTTGAGCACAACCAGCATTGATCTTCATACCGAAGACGACGCCCGGCACGACGCCACGGACCCCAGACTATGCGACAGCACGCAGGGACAGGCTATTTGAGCGGCGTGCCCCCTGCATTGCGATAGGCGGCCGTCTTCGCGAACAGGTTGCCGCCGTCGGTTTCAGCCGTGGTCGACAGGTCCGATCCTTGGCCGAACATCAGAGCCGCGACATGGGCGCTCGCAACCTGGTCCATGTGCGAGAACAGCCAGTCCACCTTGTCGTCCTGGTAGTGGTAGTCGGTGTTGTTCTGTGCCATGTTGCCGATCGGGATCTGCCAGACGACGATCGGGTGGCCGACCGCCTCGGCCATCTGTTTCCAATAGGCGAGTTGCGCGGCCCACTTCTGGTCGCTCCAGAATGAGTTGCCATTCCCCAGCTTGGCGTTGAGTCCGGCGTCCGTGGATTCAACCTCCCCGACGAGGAAGTCTGCACCCTTTCCTCCGAGGGTCACATAATCTTTGGCACATTTATCCACGTTGCCCGGCCAGTCCCAGCAGGTGAGGTGCAGGCCGACGGCCGTGTTGGGAGCGTACTTCCGGGCCATTGCGATCAGGCAGTGAGCCAGACCCGCCACAGTGTTCGCCTGGTCTGCGCAGTCGGTCGGATTCGCAGCCGTCACCTGCGCCGGGACTTGGTCCAGAGGGCCGTACCCTCGCGCGAAACCAAAAAAATCGGGTTCGAGATCGATCATGTCGTGCGAGGCGCCGATCTTCTGGAGGAAGAAACGGTAGTCGTTCAGGTATCTGGTGAGGAGGTCGACCTGGTTGACCGCCGTCACCTCGTCCTGCCACTTGTTCACGGGCGCCAGGAGGCCGAGTTCAAACCATGTCCACATCACTGTCTGCGGATACGATTTACCCAAGTAGGTGGCCTGCGCAGCGCGGGCTTGGACGCCGGGGATGAGCCCCCCGATGCTACCGCCCGCGCATCCCCACCAGTTTGTCCCATTCGGGCAGGACGTCGCCGTGTACAGGGCGCTCGACGGTGCCGGCGGACTGACGACGTATTGGTACTGAGCGTCGAATGGTGCGGCAACCGAAAGAGCATCAATCGACGTTCTTCCGATCAACACCGTGCTCTTGCCCATGAAAGTGACATTTGGCGTAGAGCCCGTGCCGGTTGGCGTAGACCCGGTGCCGGTTGGCGTGGATCCTGTGCCGGTTGGCGTAGACCCCGTGCCGGTTGACGTGGACCCTGTGCCGGCTGGAGTGGCTCCCGTGCCGGTTGAGGAAGAGCCTGTTCCGGCATCACTCATGCCGCCACCACACGCGCTGAGTATCACGCAGGCAGAGATCGTTATAAAGAATTGTTTTTTAAAAAGAAATGTCATATTTTTTGTATGCGATAGTTGTCATATGGAAACTTCATAGCACTATCCGTGCCACATCGAATATCGAACACGCAGTAGGAATTCAGGCAAAAAGGCCGAAGGTGATTCGACCTTGTGCCACCAGGATATGGACAGAAAATTGACCGAAAAACAAAAAAACTAACAAATTTTGTTAGCGCTAACACCGACTGGGTAGCGATGGCGATTGGCGCTCAGCATAGGCAGGCTCAGTCGTTTCCGAGCGCAGGTAGCGTCGGACCGTGTTGCGCGAGATGCCCAACCGCTTGGCAATCTCCCTCAGTGGTACCTGGTCCCGAAGGTTGCCGGCAGATGTTATGGTCTTGAATACGTTTTACGGTCAAAAATTTCGCACGAGGGCGAGGTGGATTTTTGTCCATGAGATGATGCTGATTAGATAACTCAATTCGGTAAAATATGGAAAACTTTCGCATTACGGGCCAATATCATCCATCGATCGAGCCAACCTCGTCACAGAGGAATCCCGAGAATATTGAAGCATTAGAGAAAAAGGGCCCGTCGACTTATCAAAAATCAATATTGGATAGCCTGCCAAAGCGGACATCTACCAATCGTCCCGACTCTATTTCGTCCTTTAGAAAAATAGCAGTTTTAAATGGCATATGTTCGTCGCAGCCACGAGTTAACGAACACTCGTATTTGGAAGGTTCGTCAAGCTGGGCTGTACATAGAACCGCGCCGTTTGTTCAAGGTGATATATTGGAACATGAGGCGCCCGGACATGCAGGGGCGTGTGTCATATACAGCTTTCTTTGGATGAATAAAATTGCCAAGCAGTCTGGCAATGCCTCTTCCAGAATGAATTCTCTAAGTCAATCAACTACTGAAGTACTTCAGTTGCACCGGGAATACGAAAACAGGGTTTTCCAATGCAACAATGATCCTGATAATCAAGAGGATCCACTTATTCAGACGGCACGAGCTTTAGGGGTTAGTCCAGCTGGAAATACGATTGCTATCGATATTCTTACAGATGAAGAAGCCGCAATGACCTCACTTTCGGAAATTCTGAATAGGCCGGGCACCTCCAACATAATATGGTTGGGAAATGTAGACCCCAACTCAGCCAGCAATCACGTAATTGCTTCCCACGCAACTGGCGGCCGCGTTGTTTTGTTTGATCCCAATATAGGCGAGTTTCGCCTAAAATTATCAGAAGTACCTGTCGTCATGCGTGAAATTGTTGCCAGAAGCTCAATGCACTTTGCTGTTCCTGAGCTTTGCATTCTGCCAATGAGAGCTTAATAATCCATTTTCATTGATTTCTCTGGCTGGCACCGGCTGTTAGCTTACGGTGTTTCTACGGTTGGACCCAGCGGCTGGACAGGCAGCTCAGAATCATTTGCTGCCCGTCACGGCACGCGTCGGTCAGTCATGAGCTGTGAGTCCAGCGCTATCAGGATCGGTTAGCGAAACGTTCCCTTAAAGGAGGAGCAACCTGGCCACCACAGCTTTGGCCTGATCCAGATCACTGATGTTGCCCGCATTTATTTGCAGCGCGGTTAATACTTGTTCTGAAACGTGCAGGCGATATCGATTGCCATCGCCGATATCGATGTAAATTACGCCGGAACGATACTAGGGAATCGTATATGCGAGGGCTTGGGAGACTGGTCAGTTTTGCGATAACGGAGCCCGTCTTTTTTATGGCGATAAAATCTGGAATGGTAGCTGCATTGCGTCCGTATCGCCAATTGATCGTATCGCTCTGGCTGATATGGATGTCGTCGTGGGTACTTTGCCAGGAATTGCCGTTGCGTTACTACAATCAACGCGATGGCTTAGGAAATATGGCCGTCACCGCCATGGCGCAAGAGCCGGGTGGCTATCTCTGGATAGGCACACAAAGCGGTTTGTTTCGATACGACGGCGCACGCTTTCAGCATTTCGGACAAAGTGATGGATTCATCGATTCGTATATCCGAGCCTTGCATGCGGATGTCGATGGTAATCTTTGGGTAGGCACTAGCGATGGTTTATACCGGTGGCAGGGTCAGCGCTTTGTACCGATAAAATTTCAAAATGCCAAACTGGTGTTCGGTTATGGTCAGAATTTGACAAGCCTTGGATCGCATCGTCTGCTAGCGATCAGCCATGATCGTTTGTGGCTGGTGACGTCGGTAGATCAAGGGTCAACGTGGCAGGCGCGGGAATTTTTCGGCGCAGAGCAATTGTTGCGTAATCCGGAGATACGCAAGCTTCACAGCGTTCACATTGGTCCGCAGGGAGACTTGTGGATGGGGTGCGAGCAAGCACTGTGTCATTACGATAAAGGAAAACTGGTCGTCATAGGAAAAGAGAGCGGTCTGCCCACGGAAAGTTGGGTTGCCATTTTCCACGACCGGCAGGCAACGCTGTGGATACGTAGCCAGCGTCATGTGTTTGCATTGCCGGCCGGCGGTCATGTTTTCCTGGATCGGTCTCCTCCCCAGAATAAGCAAAAAAAAGCAGGGGGAAATCCATTCCTGGCGGAAGATGCCGCCGGCCGGGTTTTTAGCAGGCAGGACGAAGGCATTATTCGATGGAACGGCACGCGCTGGGAATCCTTTGACGAATCGAACGGACTGACGATTGGCGGAGGAGTCAATTCCTTCCTGGTTGACCGGGACGGCGGTATCTGGATTGGATCGCTGGGACATGGCCTGATCCATTGGCTGGGTTATCCGAATTGGGAAAACTGGACATCCAGGCAAGGCTTGCCCAGCAATGTCGTACTATCGTTCTTGCGTGACCGGGAAAACGTGTTTCATGTCGGCACGCGTTCTGGATCGGCGATATTGCAGAAGACAGGGCAATTCTCCGTTTCTCCGGGAACCTATGGCGGCACATCCTACCAGTGGAGCAATATGGTTGAGGATGTCAAAGGCAATATCTGGGCAAGCTCGTATTCGGGATTTCTGGTGCGCCGCGACCAGAGTACAAAACTGGAGAGAATGATCGCCAGACTTCCAGCGATCAGCGGTTTGTTTTTCGATAGGTCAGGGCAAGCGTGGCTCAGCACACAGCGCGGCATCTACAATGCCAGGTATCCCGAATCCAATCCGATCCCGTTAGAGGTGACAGAGTATTCGTCGCTCAAAGATATCAAAGTCATTCAAGGATGCCAAGGTCGTTCCGGCGCAATCTGGTTTATCACAGGAAAAGAAGTATTGCGATTTGACGGTGAACGTTGGAGCAAACCCCGGCTCCAGCCGACGCCGCCGTCCGTCCGATTGGATACCCTCGCTTGTGCGAGCGACGGCGGACTATGGCTGGGAGATGAGGCCGGGAGAATTTGGCGCGCTATGGAGCAAGACGACGCCCTGGAAATACACGACGCTACTCCACCGTTGTTGCTGGATCAGGCGGTGGTAGCGTCGCTTGTAGATAGCCGCGGTTGGCTGTGGGTAACTACCGGGGCTGGAATCGCTGTATGGAATCGTGCGCAGTGGCGGTTTTTTAATCAGGAAAGCGGCTTGGTCTGGAACGACAGCAACCAGAATGCATTGTATGAGGATAGCGACGGTTCGATGTGGGTGGGAACCAGCAACGGCGCTTCCCATATCTTACGACCAGAATCGCTGTTCGCGCCATCGCAGCTGGAGGTGCTGGTGGAGAGCGTCAGCCGCGACGGTGAAGCGCTTCCCCGCGACAAGCCGATTCGTTTGCCGTGGACCTCCGGTCCGCTCAATTTTAAGCTGGCCGCGCTGACATACCAGAATCGCGAAGCTCTCAATTTTCGTTATCGGATGCGAGGACTGGAACCGGAATGGTCGATGACCAACATTCCGGAGGTGCGCTATGCGGCCTTGCCTCCCGGCCGTTATCACTTCCAGGTCGCCGTCGACAACCCATCCATTCAAGCCTTTTCCTCGACAGTGGAAGTCGAGGTCGTGATTTTGCCGCCATGGTGGAGAACCAAGACCTTCTATACGGCCTGCGGCTTGTTGCTGGTCCTTGCACTGTTTTTGATGTATCACTATCGCATCCGCTGGTTGATCATCCGACAGCGGAGGAAGGAGCAACTGGCGCGCGAGCGTGCATACGATCTCGAAGTATCGCGAGAGGAAGAGCGCAAACACCTGACGCGTGAAATTCACGACGAGCTGGGACAACATTTATCGGCGGCGCGCATGAGGGTGTCAATGCTAGGAATGGAATTTGCAGGAAGCAATTCAGCGTTGCAGGGAAAAATCGACTGCATCATAACCCTGATGGATACCACCATTAAGGTAGTGCGCAATGTTGTTTCATCGCTGCGCCCGTCGGCGCTTGATATGGGAGTGGTGTCGGCGCTGGAATGGCTGGCCGATGAATTTACGGGAAATACAGGGATTCCATGCAGCTTGGAGGTTAGCGAAGAGAACATTGCGCTGGATGATAAGCGGGCGACCACCATTTTCCGTATCGCGCAGGAATCATTGACCAATATCAGCCGTCACGCGGCAGCGAGCCAAGTGGAAATAAGCCTGAAGCGAATGGAAAAACATTACGTTCTGGAGGTGCGCGATAACGGCAGGGGATTTGATACCAGTCTGCGTAAAAAGAAATCATTCGGCCTGGTCGGTATCCGAGAACGGACGTTGATGCTCGGGGGAGAAGTTGCGATCTTCAGTGTGTCCGGCGTCGGTACGACAATCAAAGTGTCGATTCCCCTCACCGATCACGAACCGGGTCAATAAGCGAAAGGAGTGCTGCTGCCGGCAACGCTTCCGCGGCGAGAAATCCGGTACGCAGCTCGACCGCCTCGTCAAATACGGCAAACCGTTCTGGGTCTCCGAATTCGCCAACTGGCATGCGCAAACTGACGCGCGCAAATCGATACGCTTGCCAAGCAGAAGGCCCAGATGATCGACATGGTGGCTGTCTGCGAGGCGCGCGCCGACGTATTCCGTTATGCATGGTTTACCGGCCGCTGGAACAACGACAGCCATTTCACCAGCTTGCTGGGTGCTCCCGGGCAGCTAACGGACCTGGGCCGGCTGTATCTGTCGCTTCCGCATTGACAGAAGCGACAGGATGAACCGGACCGCCATGCGCTTTAATGCAGGTGCAGCGCCTTGCCGATATAGTCAAAGAATAGGCAATACAGCATGATCGGCAACGGCAAACCGAGCAGGGTGCCGATCAGGTATTTGTAAAATTTCACGCCGGACAAGGCCAGCGCGTAATTCAGGGCTGGAACGGTCTGGAACAGTATCCTTAACAACGCGATGCTTGCAATCGGGTGCGCATCGAGGCCGCGGAGTATCTTCAACGCATAACGGTTCTTCAATTCCCGGAATGCATCGCCGCCGATGAAGCGGATTGTCAGGAAAGTAAACACGCAGGAAATCACCGCCGCGACATAGGTTGCAAGACCGCCCCAGGTCTTGCCCAGGGCCAGCACCGCTGCCGCGAGAAATATCCAGCCGGGTATCTGGATCAGGTTGCCGAGGCAAAACAATAAAATAAAGATCAGCAAGCCGCTGACTTTATTGTCAACGATCTGTTGGCGAAGAAACGCCAGATTGAAATGTTCCCGCAGGCCGGAAAATTGAAACAGGGCGAGCAGCAGCAACAGAAAAAGAACAACGATCAACAGCCGTTTGTAGGGGCGCAAGGAGGAATCTCACAAAGTTAAGGTGACCGGGTCACGGACCGTCGGTATCGAACACACGATTGTAGGATTCCAGTCTCAACGCACGCTCTTGCGTTAAGGCCAATCCTTCATATTCTTGCATCGGTACGTAGATTGTCCCATGCCGGGTTTCAAACAGGGCGGACTGCGCCTGCAGCTCCGCATCCCGGAAAACGATCCACGCCCGCTGGGACGCGCGCAGGTTCTGCGCGGCCGGCGCCGGCAAGGTCCGCATCAGTTTCCGGTAGGCGGCATTCAGCCGGTTATCGTAGGTTTTGAGCGCTGTCGCATAACAGTCTGTCTGGTCGGCCGTGGATACCGTTTTCTCGCTTGACAGGCAGGCGTCTAGCGCATCGGCGGTTTTATCCCTGTCTTGTGCTGGAGCGGCGGCGAACGCCGGCGCCCCTCCCATCACGCAGAGAGCAAGGAGCAGGCAACCAGGCCTATGGCTATAGTTCGATTTCAATGGGGATCCAGGATTGGATAGGACTCGCGTCAAAGTAACACGTCTGCTGCGAAAAACATTCAGTCACGGCGAGTCTTTATCGCTGCCGCCACGGTTGCGCCATTTCAGCGACAGCCAGACTGCAAGCGCCGTCGTTCCTGCAAACGCCAGCACTGCCAGAAAAATCGAGCGGCTGGAGAAGTAGACATAGGCGGTGACAAGCCCCACAAACAAGGGCGTCAGCCATTCTTCCGCCTTGGATGGCTTGCGCTGGCCAGAGCGGTCCCTGGTTGTTGCTTGCGGCTGGCCTGGATCGGCATCCCCCGCAGCCAGCCGCGTGCGCCTTCCCTTCTCGGGAAACGTTGCGCTTAGCGCCGCACCGGGCCAGATATCTGGCGGACCGGAGCCGCCGAGCATCCACACCGGATTGCCGCCGTTTTTCCATCGCAGGAAATCTGCCGCCATGCCGGCAAAGTGGCCGCCGGGCTCCGGCGGAAGATTGTTGTCCAGGCGGTCCATGCTCTCAGCACTCGCCCGCATCCATTGTTCGCCATCCGAGATATCCGGCAAGCCGGCGGTGCGAAGCAGGAGGAATCCTTCAAAATGCGTGGCGACCAGTTGCTCAAACGCCTCGTAGATGGAGCGATATTGTTCGCCGATGGCTGCGACCACTTTTTCCTTGCGCAGCGCCAGCCGTTCCAGCGCCTGTTTCTTGCCGGTGACGAAGTAGGGATAGAGGGCCTCCGGGTGCTCCGTGTCGGCCTGGAATGCCGCGCGTTCTCCTTCCGCATCGTCGACATCAAAGTCATCGATCATCCTGGCGAATTTCAGGTCAGCTTCGCCATAGATGCACCACCATAAGAGCGGGGGACCGTTTTTCGCTTCCAGTTCAATCCCTGGATCGTCCCAGAATGTACGCCATTCATTGCGTTCGCCGCTGGGCATTGCCGGCTGCCTGCAATCGTTCAGAAACACCGGATGAGACATTGCAACTCCTTCCGCAAAAAACTGGGTGGCAGCATGTCCTGTGCAATCGCACCAGACGGAGTCTTGTGAATCGGGTTCGGGCGAAGTTTTTGTAAACCGCCATATTAACGAAAAAAGGACATTTCGTTTATTCCAGCGGCACATTAAGCTGCGCCAGGTGCAGCCGATCAACCTGGTCTAGGACATCCAAATTGCCGAACACTCAGTCATGCAATCGCTGAATCAAAGCGGGTCGGGATCAGGAATCGGTTCCTCGACCGGTATCGGTACATTGCCAGGGATCGGATCCTCGACCGGCGGCGGAGTGCCGGGGACAGGCTTGCCAGGAGGCGCTTCTCCAGGCGGTTCTTGTGGGGTATGCATGCGTTTTCCTTCCGCGATCTGGTCTGGAAAATAAAACTGCGGCCGACTGCATGGTGCTGATGGACGGGCTCATGTATTTGACAACGACGCTGGCAAAAGCATTCCCGCTGCCAGCGTCCCGTCATGACAAAGTTACACGTGCTTTGCCGTCAGCTCCGTGCGTTAGCGCGCATAGCGCCTATCGCGGCGTTGCGTTGTCCGGTTCAGAATTTATGGCGTATGCCGAATATGAGGGCGCGCGGGTCGGCGCCCGCATTGGCTGCGGCGACTTCGCTGCCGTTCGCCGATCCGACGCCAAAACTCGCTCCGGCATCGTTATGGAGGCGCGAGTAGCCGGTGTACAAGGTAGTCCGTTTCGACAGGTCGTAGTCGTACACTACGCCGTAGCTGCGGGAATTGGCATTCGCCGCGCTTTTGTTTTTCAGGCTGCCGTAGCTGAAATTCAGGCGGCCGCCGCCAAGCGGGACATCCATTGCCAGCGACCAGAAATCGTAATCCGGAACGGCCGCGCTGCTGGCATCGTTGCGCACCGTTTCAGCCACCAGGTAAGGTTTCAAAAAGATGAAGTCATAAGACACGGCCGCAGCCAGGTACTTGGTGATGTTGTCCGGTGCGGCAGGGGTCTTTTTCTTGGAAGCGTAACTCACCGCCGCGGACAGGGGGCCGTTGTCGTAATTGGCCTGGATGTTGAGCAGGTTGCCGTACGACTTGCTGTCGGTCGCCACCGTGGTGTTTTCTCCCAGGGCATAGAACAGCGTCAGCGTCACGCCGGCAAACACTGGCGAAACATACTTGATCGAATTGTCGAGGCGTACATCTTCGATGGCCGGCACGTAGGCTGCCGAGGCGTCGCCGAAACCGACCGCGTGCGTGCTGAATTTGACGTGCATCGAATGCAGCGGTTCATATTGGCGCCCCAGCGTGACGGCGCCGGCATTTGATCCCAGGCCGACAAAAGCCTGACGGCCGAACAGCAGGCCGGTCTGGGCAAATGAACCGTTGTCGACATTGAAGCCGTTTTCCAGCGTGAACAGCGCCCGCAATCCGCCGCCCAGGTCTTCCGTCCCGGTGAAACCTATGCGGCTCTGGCTGAGGCTGCCGCTTTGCACTCGGTTCAGGCTGTCCTTGCCGTTATTGGCAAACTCGATGCCGCTGTCGATGATGCCGTAGATGGTGACGTTGGTGCTTTGCGCGTGCGCCGCGCCGGCAACTGCGGTTAATCCAACAAATGCTGCAAGAAGCGTTTTTTTCATGATTTTGTCTCCGGATTTGGTCGGGTGCTGCTGCAAGAAGGCGATACGAGGCCTGGACGAAGCGTGAGCTTCGCCGCCAGTTGTGCGTGGTGGTAAGGGAAACCGGCTTATCTCATCGCAGTCGAGGAGCGCGGTTCCGTAAAATCAGCTGCTCATGCTTAGCTGCCCGTGCGATCTCAAATGAAGGTGCTTGAACAGCAGCGCCGCGGCGGCGACGAAAGCCGGCAGCGCCAGCAGGCTGAAGATGGCGCTCAGGCCCCAGCCGAACTGCAGCAGCTGGCCGCCGATTGCTGCGCCCAGAATGCCGCCGAGGCGGCCGATGCCAAGCATCCAGGCGACGCCGGTGGCGCGGCCCTGGGTCGGATAGAAACCGGCGGCCAGCGCCGGCATCGACGACTGCGCGCCGTTCATGCACAGTCCGGCGACGAACATCAGCACGCCCAGCAGCACCGCGTCGCCGGTGCCGTGGCCGATGGCGTAGACAAAAATCCCGGTCAGCACGTAGGTGATCGCAATCGCCTTGTGTGCGCTCATGCGGTCCATCAGCCAGCCGACCGCCAGGGTACCTATCACTCCACCCAAGGGAAACAGCGCCGTGATGTTGCTGGCCTGGGAGATGGAAAACCCGGCGTTCTTGATCAGTGTCGGCATCCAGCTGGTCAGCAGATAGAAAATCAGCAGGCCCATGAAATAAGTCAGCCACAGCATCAGCGTGCCGAACCGGTAGCGTGCCGAGAAAATCACCGCCAGCGCGGTTTTCCCGGCCAGCGCGACCAGCTCCGGCACGGTAAATTGCGCTTCCGAGGTAATCGATCCGGGCGCAATGCGGTTCAGCACATCGGCGATCTTTTTATCCGGCCAGCGCCGCACCACCATGAAACGCGGCGATTCCGGCAACTGCAGCAGCAACACCGCCAGCAGCAGCGGCAGGCAGCCGCCGACGATGAACATGCTGTGCCAGCCGTAATGCGGGATCATCCAGGCAGCCACAAAACCGCCCAGCGCCGAACCCAGGGTGAAACCGCAGAACATGGTGTTGACGATCATCGAGCGCTTGCGCTGCGGCGCATATTCCGACATCAAGGTGACTGCATTCGGCATCGCCGCACCCAGTCCCAGGCCGGTCAGGAAGCGCAGCACCGTGAGTATCTGGATCGAGCCGGCGAACGCCGACATCAGCGTCCAGAAGCCGAACAGCAGGACCGACGCCAGCAGCACTTTCTTGCGGCCGATGCGGTCGGCCAGCGGCCCGGCCAGCAGTGCGCCCACCGCCAGCCCTACCAGCGCGGCGCTCAGCACCGGCACCAGCGCCGCCTTTTCAACATGCCATTCCTGGCTCAAGGCAGGCGCCAGGAAGCCGATGATGGCGGTGTCGAAACCGTCAATCGCAATGATCAGGAAACACAGTCCGAGGATCAGCCACTGGTAGAGGGAAAACGGTTTGTCGTCGATGAACTGCTGGACATCGATGGTCTGCCTGGCCGTCATGTCGCGCTCCCGATGCGCGGCTGGAAAAGCGCGGCGCTGCGGACGGCATGGACGGTAGGGGCGGCAAACGGTTGCCGCGGGCTGGTGCGCATAGCTTTGTCTCCTGAATTTTATGTTTTTATCTTTTGTCGCCAAAGCGCAAGCAGCCGCCCTGCCGTATTGCTTATTGCCGGTATTGTGCAAGTCTTTGCTTGTTTCCGGTTTGCTGAATACTAGGGTTTGTCCTATTCCACATCAAGACGGCGATGTCGTGCAGTAAGCGTATATCGCACATATTGTGCGATATACGCCCAAACTAACTATTGTTTCTAGCGCAGCCGCCGTTTAAAACTGCATGCCGACGTAGTTTTCGGCCAGCGCCGTGGCCGCGGCGCGCGACGCGACCACATAATCCAGTTCGGCCCGCTGCAACTGCTGCTGGAACGGCGACGCATCGGCGAAATTGTGCAGCATGCTGGTCATCCACCAGGAGAAATGCTCGGCGCGCCAGACGCGCTTGAGCGCGGCCTCCGTATATCCGGCCAGCAGGTCTTGCCGGCCGTCCCGGTAGAACTGTTCGAATCCGCTTGCCAGCAGACGTACATCCGAGACGGCAAGATTAAGGCCCTTGGCGCCGGTGGGCGGCACGATATGGGCGGCGTCGCCAGCCAGGAACAGCCGGCCGTATTGCATAGGGGTAGAGACAAAGCTACGCATGCCGATGATGTTCTTCTGGAATATGCGGCCTTCTTTCAACGCCCAGCCGTCCGAGCAAGCCAGCCGCGTGTTCAGTTCCGACCAGATGCGGTCGTCGGACCAATTGTCTACGTCATCCTTGGGATCGCATTGAAAGTACAGGCGCTGCACCGTAGGCGAGCGGGTGCTGACCAGGACGAAGCCGCGCTGATGCTGGGCATAGATCAGTTCGTCCGAAGACGGCGGCGCCTCGACCAGGATGCCGAACCAGCCGAACGGGTAGCTGCGCTGGAAATCCTGGCGTGGATTCTCCGGAATGGCGGGGCGCGAGACACCGTGAAAGCCATCGCAGCCGATCACGAAATCGGCTTGCAGCACGGCGGGTTCTCCCAGTTGCGTATAGCGCACCGAAGGGGTCTTGCCCTGGAGATCGTGCAGGCTGACGTCGCTCACTTCGAACAGGATTTTTCCGTCAACGGCAAGGCGTGCGGCCACCAGGTCCTTGATCACTTCATTCTGTGCATAGACAGTGATCGAGCGTCCGGTAAGCTCGGTCAGGTCGATGCGGTGGCGGCGGCCGCCGAAGGCCAGTTCGATGCCATGATGCACCACGCCCTCGCGCTGCATGCGGGCGCCGACCCCGCTTTGATTGAGGATATCCATCGTGCCCTGTTCCAGCACGCCGGCGCGGATGGTGGCCTCGATCTCGGCCCGGCTGCGGCTTTCCAGTACTACCGATTCGATGCCGTTCAGGTGCAGCAGGTGCGACAGCAGCAGGCCGGCCGGGCCGGCGCCGATAATGGCTACTTGCGTTTGCATTGGTCTTCTCCATTTTTTTTGACGATTTTTTTGTACATCCCGCTAGCTATAAATCCTAGTCCAGCAAGCGCCGGTAAAAAATGGATGAAACGAGAAAAAACTTGTACTATTTTGACAGTCGCCTCTTTCAGGAAGCAGGACATGGACGCTCGGCATGCAGTCAAAAAAACCGTCAACGGAGACATCCCGCAATTCACCCTGTATGGCGAAAACGCGGCGGCCGAGAATGCCGAATTCGTCCATATCGAGCTGATAGAAACGCGCAGCCGGCTGCACGACTGGCATATCCAGAGCCATACCCACCGCGGCCTGTTCCAGATCCTGTTTTTGTTCGGCGGCCATGTGCGCGCCGAGATCGATGCCGGGCTGTGGGAATGCGAAGGGCCGGTGGCGATCACCATCCATCCGTCGGTAGTGCACGGTTTCGATTTTTCCAGGGAAGCGCAGGGATTTGTCCTGACGGTCGACCAGAACCTGCTGTTTGCCGACAAGCTGGGCGTGCATGCGACCTTGTTTTCGACGATTTTCGTGGAGCCGCTGGCGATCGCCCTGAGCGCGGTCGACGACAGCCGGCAGCGCATCGAAACCTTGCTGAAACAGCTGATGACGGAATCATCCTGGCCGCGCGCCGGCCATACCCTGATGCTGGAATGGCTGGCGCGCAGCGTATTGCTGCTGCTGGTGCGGCTGCATTCCGACCACCGTTCGGCAGACCGCAGCGGGCGCCAGGATTTCGAATTGTTCAGCCGGTTCCGGGGGCTGGTGGAAGAGCATTACAAAGAGCAGTGGCAGGTGAGCCGTGTTGCCGGACGGCTGCGCGTCACGGAAAGCCGCCTGAACCGCCTGTGCCTCAGGCTCGCCGGAAAATCGGCGTTCGACCTGATGCAGCAGCGCCTGATGCTGGAAGCCAGGCGCAAGCTGACTTACGTGCCGTCCGGGGTGGCCAGCATCGCCTATGAGCTGGGTTTCCAGGATCCCGCCTACTTCAGCCGCGCCTTCAAGCGGCATACGGGCATGACACCCAAGCAATTCCGGCAACAGGCTTCGGCTGACGGAGCGGATGCCTGCTAGAGTAGCGTTGTAGGCTTGGTCTGCCGCTTGACGTAAACGTTGGCAAGGCAGCAAGCATTGCCGTCGCATCGTCAAACCAACAAGGAGATAAACATGGCTAATACAAGAGAAGTTGTCATCGTCGGCGCTGCCCGTACCGCTATCGGCGCATATGGCGGCGCGTTGAAGGACCTGGCGCCGGGCGAGCTCGGCGCGGTGGCGGTGAAGGAAGCCTTTGCGCGCGCCGGCGTCGATCCGCTGCAAGCCGGCCAGATCATATTCGGCAACGTCATCCACACCGAGGCGCGCGACATGTATGTATCGCGCGTGGTGGGCCTGAATGCCGGCATGGGCAAGGAATCCACGGCGCTGACCCTGAACCGGCTATGCGGCTCGGGTCTGCAAGCGATCATCACGGCTGCCAACGCCATCCAGCTGGACGAGACCGATGTCGCGGTCGGCGGCGGCGTCGAAAGCATGAGCCGCTCGCTGTATGGATCACAAGCCGCGCGCTGGGGCGCGCGCATGGGCGACATCAAGATGGTCGACATGATGATCGGCGCGCTGTCCGATCCTTTCGGCGGCGGCCATATGGGGATCACTGCTGAAAACGTGGCGGAGAAATACAGCATTTCGCGTGAAGAGCAGGATGCCTTCGCGCTGGAAAGCCAGAAACGCGCCACCGCGGCCATCGCTGCCGGCTACTTCAAGTCGCAGATCGTGCCGGTTGAAATCAAGACACGCAAAGGCGTTGTATCGTTCGATACCGATGAATATCCGAAAGCTGACGCCACCCTGGAGTCGCTGGCCAAGCTGAAGCCGGCGTTCAAGAAAGAAGGCGGCACGGTCACTGCCGGCAATGCTTCCGGCATCAACGACGGCGCCGCGGCTTGCGTCCTGATGGAAGCAGGGGCTGCAGTCCGCGCCGGGCGCACGCCGCTGGCGCGCCTGGTTTCCTATGGGGTGGCGGGGGTCGATCCGTCGATCATGGGCACCGGTCCGATCCCGGCAGTCCAGCTGGCCTTGAAGCGCGCCGGCCTGAGCCTGCAGGACATGGCGGTGATTGAATCGAACGAAGCGTTCGCTGCGCAGTCGCTGGGCGTATGCAAAGGGCTGGGCCTGGATCCCAAGCTGACCAATGTCAATGGCGGCGCAATCGCGCTGGGCCATCCGTTGGGCGCGAGCGGGACGATCATTGCGGTCAAGTGCCTGTACGAACTGATTCGTACTAACAAGCGCTATGGCTTGATCACCATGTGCATTGGCGGCGGCCAAGGCATTGCGCTGATCATCGAGCGCATCTGAAGCAATTCTTTTTACGGAAGAACAATAGCTGCGGGGCTGCGGGCAATCATCCTTTCCAGGTGCGCTGCAGTCCCGTATCGGCATGGATCCAGCCGCCGTTTTTCCCGGGCCGGTAATAGAAGCCGACGCCGCCCTGGCGGAAGCTGCGTATCAGGCCGCCCAGCACGTCCGCATCCAGTTGCGTGAGGCGGATGTCGGCTGCGCGGCCTTCCAGGTGCAGCGACTTGCGCGCCGCCGGCACGCCGGTTTCGATCAGGTGCTTGTTGGTGGCTGCGGTGCGGAATCCCGACAGGATTTCCAGCGGCTGGCTGATGCCGTAGCGGGCGATAAAAGCCTGGGTGCCCCACAAGGTTTCGAGCAGCTTGGGATCTATCGGCGCTACCTGCTTGCCCTGGACATCGCGCAGCAGGTGGCACAGCTGCTGGTAGGCCGATTCCTGGATTTCACCATCTTTCCAGTACAGCAGCTTGGCGCGTTCGCCGCTGGCCGGGCGTGTCACTTCCAGCACCCGCGGCTTGAGCCAGAACTCCATGTCTACCAGTTGTGCGTCAAAGATATCCGGCGGCGGGTCCATCGGCGGCACATCGGCCGCAGCCTCTTTTGCGAAAGCCGCCGGTGCGGTCAATGGCAGCTGGCTGGCAAAAAGTCCGGAGGCAGTCAGGAACAAGCTCTTTTGCAGGAATTTTCGGCGCGATGGCATGGCGGTCCAGGTGTTGATGGGATGACCAATTTTATCGCACCATCCCCGCTTTGAGTAGCCGCCAGGTTCTGCCGGGCTGCGATCTGCCGGGTTGGGCTCAGCCGCGCTGCGGAATCGTCAGGCCTTTTGCCACCGCCGGCCGCGCCACGAATGCCTGGAGCGCCCGCGTGACATGCGGGAAATCCGCGATGCCCACCAGGTCGCCTGCCTCGTAGAATCCGATCAGGTTGCGCACCCAGGGGAAGGTGGCGATGTCAGTGATGGTGTAAGCATCGCCCATGATCCAGCTGCGCTCGGCCAGGCGCTGGTTGAGCACCGCCAGCAGGCGCTTCGATTCCGCCACGTAACGGTCGCGTGGACGCTTGTCTTCGTAATCCTTGCCGGCGAATTTATTGAAAAAGCCCAGCTGCCCGAACATCGGCCCGATGCCGCCCATCTGGAACATCAGCCACTGGATTGTCTCGTAGCGTCCGGCCAGGTCTTGCGGGATGAACTGGCCGCTCTTGTCGGCCAGGTAAATCAGGATCGCGCCGGATTCGAACAGCGGCAGCGGCTTGCCGTCAGGGCCGTCGGGATCGAGGATGGCAGGGATCTTGTTGTTCGGATTGAGCGACAGGAATTCCGGCGAGGTCTGGTCATTGCTGTCGAAGCTCACCAGGTGCGGCTCGTAAGGCAGGCCGGTTTCCTCCAGCATGATCGAGACCTTGACGCCATTGGGCGTCGGCAGGGAGTACAGCTGGATCCGCTCAGGATGCTGGGCGGGCCATTTTTTGGTGATGGGGAAGGAAGAAAGGTCGGTCATGAAAGCTCCTGGTTTTGATCTGTTTGGAATTTACCGGCGCTGGGCACGGAAAACAGCCAGTCTAATGCAAGCCGGACAAAGCCGCTCTCAAGGCGGCCGGCGTTTGCCGGGGGCATGCACGCCGCTATTCAAAACCGCGGATGCCGCTGCCGTTAAAGCTGGGCAATTTCCAGTGGAAGCGCAGGGCCAGCAGGCGCACCAGGAAACCTGCGCCGATCGCGATCAGGGGCGCTGCCGACGAATCGACATCCCACCATAACAAGCCGACATAGAGGGCGCCGGTAAACAATGCGATGGTCGCATACAGCTCGCGCTGCAGCACCAGCGGAATCTCGTTGCACAAAACATCGCGCAGCAGGCCGCCGAACACGCCGGTGATCATGCCGGCCAGGATCACGATGCCGGGCGCCATGCCGGCGGCGCGGGCGACATCGCAGCCGATCACGCTGAACGCCACCAGGCCGAGGCCGTCCACCACCAGAAACACGCTGCGCAGATGGTGCAGGAAACGCGCCACCAGGGCGGTGACGACGGCGGCGCCGATGGTGAACAGCAGGTATTCGGGATGGGCGATCCAGCCCAGCGGATAATTTCCCAGCAAGATGTCGCGCATGCTGCCGCCGCCCAGCGCGGTGATGGTGCCGACCACGCAGATGCCGAACAGGTCCATGTCGCGCCGCATGCCCATGATGGCGCCGGACATGGCTTCCGCCACGATCGCTATCAGGTAGATGGTATGTAGCAGCATGGGCCTGGCCTCCGGAAGAAAACAATTTCAGAATCGGTCCGCACGTTTGCGCGCGCCGAGGAAGGGATACATCTTGCAGCATGCATCGAGCGCATATGGATATGTAAAACCATCAGTTTGTATTGCCGACCGTCTACTATATTCTCGTCTCCCATTAAAGAACGCAACAGTTCTTTACAAAAGAATACATGGGAAGGAATGGCACTACATGCACAGATTCAAAAACCTGCCGGCGCACACCGCGCTGTCTCTGCTGATCGCTTACGCAATACCGAGTTTCTGTCAAACAGCTTATGCCCAGGCCGCGGATGAGAGCGCGGCAGCCAGCGATACCAAAGCGGTGCTGGTCACCGGCTCGCGCATTCCGCGCGCCAGCAAGGAAGGCCCGACCAGCGTCACGGTGATTACCGGTGAAGACATCGAAAAGCAAGGCTACCGCAATGTGTTCGACGCCCTCAGTTCGCAGACCCAGAATACCGGCATGACCCAGGGCGCCGACTTCGGCAATACTTTCACGCCGGCAGCCAACACCATCAGCCTGCGCGGGCTGGGGCCGAACCATACGCTGATCCTGCTCAACGGCAGGCGCATCGCCGACTACCCGGTGGCCTATGACGGTTCGGTCAACTTCGTCAACCTGGCCAACATCCCGTCGGCGCTGGTGGACCGCATCGAAATCCTGAACAGCGGCGCCTCCGCCGTCTATGGTTCGGACGCGATTGCCGGCGTGGTCAACATCATTACCAAGAAACAGGTCAGCGGCATCGATTTCAACATCAAGGCCGGCGGCACCCAGCACGGCGGCGGTTCCAACCAGCGGATCCAGCTTACCGGCGGCGGCAGCAGCGGCAACCTGAGCGGCGTGTTCGGCGTCGAACTGAGCCGCACCCAGCCGGTCTGGAGCCGCCAGCGCGATTTCATGTCGTCGACCTCGTCCGACGGCACCGCGCCGACGCGCATATTGTCGCGGCAGAACGTCGACAGCGGCAAGTACGTCGATCCGGGCGCGACCTGCAGCCAGCTCGGCAACCTGTTCTACGACAGCGTAGTCAGGGTGCAGTCGAAATCTGGCGCGTATTGCGGCAGCGGCAAGGCGCAGCCCGCGTTCTGGACCACCATGACCCAGAACGAAAGCGAAAACCTGTTCGGCAGCCTGAGTTACCAGCTAGGCGCCAAGACCGAAGTGTTCAGCGACCTGATGCTGGGATTTAACGCCACGCAAAACAATACGCGCGGCCCTAGCTGGACCTCGGAAGCAGTCGGCAACAGTTATTTTTTCAACCAGAACAGCGGCGCCAACGAAAGCTGGTCACGCCGCATCTCGCCGGAAGAAATCGGCGCGGCGACACGCTATAACCGCAAATGGAACGACGTCGCGGCCAACCTGACGGTGGGCATACGCGGCGATATCCCGTCGACCAGCAGCTGGAACTATGAAGCGGCTTACAACATTTCCGCTTACACCAGCCGCAAAACCACGCCTTTGCTGCTCAACAGCGTCGACAGCTTTTTCCTCGGCCCGCGCCTTGGCTACGATGCCGACGGCGTCGCCATCTATGCGCCCGATCCGAGCCGGCTGTCCCAGCCTTTGACCCCGGCCCAGTTCAACTCGATCACCGGCGAAGCCATCAGCCGCGACAAATCCTGGACCCAGACCCTGAGCCTGAGCGCCAACGGTGAGTTGTTCAACTTGCCGGCCGGACCGGTGCGGCTGGCGGCGGTGACCGAATTCGGCAGCCAGGGTTTCAGCAACACACCCGATCCGCAGATCAACCAAGGCGTGTTCTACAACCAGGCGGCCGCCAACGGCGCCAGCGGCTCACGCCAGCGCTATGCCTTGGGAACGGAACTGAACATCCCTATCCTCAAGCAGCTGGTAGCCACTGTCGCCGGACGCTACGACGAATACAGCTTCGCCGGCCGCAACGACGGCAAGTTCACCTATAACACCGGACTCGAATTCCGTCCTGCCAAGACCCTGCTGTTCCGCGGTAACTATGCGACCAGTTTCCGCGCACCCGACATGAATTACATCTACTCGTCGACTACCCGCGGCTATTATTCGTCGACTACCGACTATTACCGCTGCCAGCAGGCAGGTCAGCCTTTGGCCGGCTGCGACTACAACAATTATTCGCCGGGCGCGAACTACATCCAGACCGGCAGCAAGGACCTGAAATCCGAGAACGGCAAATCGTGGAGTTATGGCGCGGTATGGTCGCCAAGCTCGAACTTCGACATATCGGCCGATTTCTGGCGCATCCAGATCGACAACCTGGTGACCAACCTGGATCCGGACACCATCCTGCACAACGAAGCCAACTGCCGCAACGGCGAGCTGGACCCCAATTCGCCGACCTGCGTCGACGCGCTACGGCGGGTGCAGCGCAATCCGGCCAATGCGATCTTCAATCCGAACGCGATCCAGAACATCCTGGTCAATCCGATCAATGCGGCGCAGGAGCGCACCAGCGGCCTGGATATCAGCGGCAAATGGCGCATCAAGGCGGGCGGCGCCGGCGATTTCCTGCTGAAGGCCAACTACACCAAGGTGCTCAGCCACCACTACAAGCAGTTTTCCGACGATCCTGATACGGATGAGCTGAATTCGCTGACCAATGCCGACTGGGGCTCCAAGGTCAATGCCAGCGTCACCTGGCTGCGCGACAAATGGACCAGCACCGTGCAGGTCACGCGCTACGGCAGCTTGCCCAACGCCGACCAGACCGCACGCGTTTCTCCGTTCGCGCTGGTCAACTTGAGCGCCAGCTACCAGATCAGCCCGCAGGCGTCGATATCGCTGATCGTCAACAATGTGTTCAATTCGGTGAAGCAAGACAACAGCGCCGGTTGGCCGTATTATCCTGTAGGTAACTACAACCCCTATGGCCGCCAGGGCTGGGTGGAGTTCAATTACCACTTTGGTTCGTAGCAGATATTTTCATGACCGCAGCCGGCTAAGGGTCTGTCCCTAAACCGGTTGCGGCCTCAACTGTTTATATGAGTACAAGATGAAGACTTTGTCGGCTACCGCGGTTATGTTTGTCACACTGCTGTGCGCTGCCGCGCCGGGCATGGCGCTGGGCGCCGCCCAGTCCAAGCCGGGAACTGCCGCAGCGGCCGCCGCGGCGGACGGCATCGGCTGGTACGATGGCGACGTCGATGCCGCCTTCGCCTTTGCCAAGGCGCATAACAAGCCGCTGTTCCTGTACTGGGGCGCGACCTGGTGCCCGCCCTGCAACCAGGTCAAGGCGACGATTTTCAATCGCCAGGGATTCATCGAGCGCTCGCGTTTTTTTGTGCCTGTGCATATCGACGGCGACAGCGCCGGCGCCCAGAAACTCGGCGAGCGCTTCAAGGTGCGCGGTTATCCGACCATGATCCTGTTCAAGCCGGACGGCACGGAAATCACTCGCCTGCCGGGCGAAGTCGACGCCGACCGTTATCTGCAGACGCTGACGCTCGGCATCAGCGCCAACCGCCCGGTCAAGCAAACCTTGCAGGCCGCGCTCAGCGGCGGCAAGCTGAGCGCGGACGAGTGGCGCTTGCTGGCTTACTACTCCTGGGATACCGATGAACAGCAGCTGGTCGGCGGCAAGGAACTGGCGCCTGCGCTGAACAAGCTGGCGGCAGCCTGCCCGCCGGGCGACAGCGCCAATCGGCTGGCCCTGAGCGCACTGGTGGCGGCCGCCACCAAGGGAGGCGATGCCGCTGCAGGCGTCGACAAAACGGCGGCGGCAGCGCGGTTGACCAAGGCGGTGAGCGATGTCCATACCGCGCGCGAGAACATGGATATCCTGACCAACTACCCGGCTGAGCTAGTGCAGCTGGCGACCGTGCCGAAATCGCCGTCCCGCACCAAGCTGATCGCAGCCTGGAACAGCGCCGTGCAGCGTTTGTCCGGCGACAGCACCTTGTCCAAGACCGATCGCCTGGGCGCGCTGGCGGCGCAAGTGTCGCTGGCCCGCATCGATACGCCGGACGGTGCGCTGGCGCCGGCCTTGCTGAAAGACGTGCGGCAGCGGGTGGCGCAGGCCGATAGCGCCACTACCGATGCCTATGAGCGGCAATCGGTGATCAATGCCGGTGCCCATGCCTTGAGCGATGCCGGTTTGCTGGACGATTCCGACAGCTTGCTGAAAGCCGAGCTGAAACGCTCGCATGCGCCTTACTATTTCATGCTGAGCCTGGCGTCCAATGCCAAGAAACGCGGCGACAAGAGCGGCGCCGTCAACTGGTATGAGCAGGCTTACCAGGCCGCGCAAGGACCGGCGACACGCCTGCAATGGGGCGTGGCGTATCTGTCGGGCCTGCTGGAACTGGCGCCGCAAGACGAAGGACGCATCGAAAAGGTCGCGCATGGCGTGCTGCAGGAACTGGGCGGCACCCAGAATGCGTTCTACGAGCGCAACCGTTCGGTGCTGGAGCGTCTCGGGCAAAAGCTCAACGCCTGGAACGGCGACGGCAAGCACCAGGCCGTGCTGGCACGGCTGCGGCAGCAGCTCGATACGGTGTGCGGCAAGCTGCCGGCGGCCGATGCGCAGCGCGCGACTTGCCAGGGTTTGCTGAGTCCGACGCGGGTTTAGGGAGCGTCAGCAAAAGCGGGCTCATTGGCGGCAAATCGGTTACGCTAGCGGGATTGCAGTTCTTCCCTCCACCTGACCGGGCTTGCCGACCATGATCATCGTTCACCATCTCAACAATTCCCGTTCGCAGCGCGTGCTGTGGCTGCTCGAAGAGCTGGGGCTGGATTATGAAATCAAGCCCTATCAGCGCGATCCCAAAACCATGCTGGCGCCGCCGTCGCTGAAGGCGGTCCATCCCTTGGGAAAATCGCCGGTCATCACCGACGGTGACAATACGATTGCCGAATCCGGTGCAATCATCGAATACCTGGTGCAGCAATATGGCGATGGCCGCTTTGTCCCGGCTGCGGGCAGCAAGGAGCGCCTGCGCTACACCTATTGGCTGCACTATGCCGAAGGTTCAGCCATGCCGCCTTTGCTGATGAAGCTGATCTTCGGCCGCCTGGGCCGGCCGCCGATGCCGGCCCTGCTACGGCCGTTGGCCCGCTCGATCGCCAACGGCGTGCAGCGCAATTACATCGATCCGCAACTCAAGGCGCACCTGGATTTCCTGGAAAGCGAGCTCGGCAAATCGACCTGGTTCGCCGGCGAAGAATTCAGCGCCGCCGACATCCAGATGAGCTTTCCGCTGGAAGCATCGCAATCACGCGGCGGCCTGGATGCCAGCCGTCCCAGGCTGTTTGCTTTCCTGCAGCGCATCCATGCGCGGCCGGCTTACCAGCGCGCGATCGAAAAGGGCGGAAAATACGATTTGCTCAAGTAAGGCTTGGTTCCCGCTTAGTTCCCATTCCCACGCCAATCCCAGTAGAATTGAACTGTAAGGTCCGGATAAATATGTCCGGACCATGACGCCGGCCAGCCCGGCGTACAGATATCGCTACGGAGATTCAATGTTCCCGACTGAGCAATTTACCGACCCTCATGCCGCCGTCGCCCGCGTGCATGAAATCTACGAGCATCACACCGCCTTGCTGCGCGAGGCTTTCAAGCGCTTTGCCAACGGCGAAGTGATGACCGAGCGGGTACGCGCCTGCTACCCGTTTGTGCGGGTCACAACCGAATTCAATACCCGCGCCGACACCCGCCACTCCTTCGGTTTTGTGTCCGGTCCCGGTGTCTTTGAGACTACGCTGACGCGGCCGTCGCTGTACACCAACTACCTGGTCAGCCAGTTCAAGCTGCTGCGCGATAACCATGACGTACCACTGGAAATCGGCGTCAGCGACATGCCGATCCCGGTCCATTTTGCTTTCCCGGAAGGCATCCATGTCGAGGGCAATCTCGATCCCGACCATCTGCGCACCTTGCCGGATGTATTCGACCTGCCGAACCTGGCGACCATGGACGACCGCATCGTCAACGGCACCCTTGAAGAACTGCCGGGCGATCCGCATCCGCTGGCCTTGTTCACCGCGCCGCGCATCGATTATTCGCTGCACCGGCTGAAGCACTATACGGCGACCTCGCCCGACCGTTTCCAGCGCTACGTGCTGTTCACCAACTACGCGTTCTACGTCGATGAATTCATCCGCATGGGACGCGAGCTGATGCAAGCCACCAACGATCCGGAGCAGCGCGCCTATCGCCAGCAATACACGGCCTTCGTCGAGCCGGGCGACCTGACCACCTGGAACGCCAATCTCGACGACCTGCCTGCCGACCGCGCGCTCACCGGCGTCGCGCCGGCGCGGCAGCCGCAGATGCCGGCCTACCATCTGCAACGCGCCGATGGTTCCGGCATCACGCTGATCAACATCGGCGTCGGTCCGTCGAACGCCAAGACCATCACCGATCACGTCGCGGTACTGCGTCCGCATGGCTGGATCATGCTGGGCCACTGCGCCGGCCTGTCGACTTCGCAGCGCATGGGTGACTACGTCCTGGCGCATGCTTATGTGCGCGACGACCATGTGCTGGACGACGACCTGCCGCTGTGGGTGCCGGTGCCGGCGCTGGCCGAGGTGCAGCTGGCCTTGCAGGATGCGGTGGCTACGATTACCCAGCTGGAAGGCTACGAGCTGAAACGCATCATGCGCACCGGTACGGTGGCGTCGATCGACGACCGCAACTGGGAGCTGCGCGACCATCGCAAGCCTTTGCTGCGTTTCAATCAAAGCCGGGCGATTGCGCTGGACATGGAAAGCGCGACAGTGGCCGCCAACGGTTTCCGTTTCCGCGTTCCTTACGGTACGTTGCTATGCGTCTCGGACAAGCCGTTGCACGGCGAAATCAAGTTGCCGGGCATGGCCAACCGCTTCTATGAACAGCGCGTCAACCAGCATCTGAAGATCGGCATCAAGGCGCTGGAGCTGCTGCGCAACCAGGGCGTCGAGCAGCTGCACAGCCGCAAGCTGCGCAGCTTCAGCGAGCCGGCGTTCCGCTGATTTTCGCTGATTAATTAATGGCTACCTTCATCAAGCACCGGAAAATAAAAATCGTGACCCTGGCCGCAGATGAGGCAATCGCCGATCACTGCAGCGCAGGCGACATCGCCCTGGTGCAGGATGAGGCCGGCTGGTGGACCCACTTTGTCGGCGAGAACGGCGCCATCGACAGCTACGATGCGCCGTTCGCCAGTTACAACAAGGCGCTGTGGACGGCCAAGGCGGCTGCCGAATTTTCCTCGGAATAGAAATCAGGCAGTCGCTTTGCGGCTGTATCGGTACATGGCGCCCAGCAAGGCGGCGCCGGCCAGCAGCGCCAGCGCCGCCACGCTCAGCGATGAGCTGAAGTTGCCGCTGCCTTGCACCAGGCGGGTCGCCAGCGGCGGTCCGATGATCTGCCCCACGCCATAAGTTGCAGTCAGCAATCCCATCAGGCTGCGCGCATGATCGCCGCGCAGGCGGCGGGCGTCGCGCATTGCAAACAGGGTAATCGCCGTGAACGGCAGGCCGAGCAGGATGCTGCCGAGCGCGAAGCCGGCCACGCTGGGAGAGACCAGGCCGACGATGATGCCGCCTGCCTGCAGCAGGTAGCAGGCGGCCAGCAACAGGCGGTTGTCCCAGTGCGTCGGCAGCCGGGTCGCCAGCAGCGCGCCGATCGAGACGCAGATGCCGAACAGGGGCCAGAACAGATCCGGCCAGTTCGAGCCTGGCAGCGCCTGGCGCGCGATCACCGGCAGGAAAGTTGCGGTGATGATGTAGCCGAAGCCGGCCAGCGCATAGGCGATGGTCAGGCCGCGGGTCTGGCGCGCGGCCTGGGCCGGTTCAAGCCCATGCGCTGCCGGTGACGGCGTGCCCGCCGCGGCTGCCGATCCCGAGAAGGTCGACCATACCAGCGCCGTCAATATCAAGGCCAGCAATCCGTACAGCAGCCAGCCGTGCTCGGCTCGCCAGTGCTGGCCGATCATGGCGCTGGTCGCCAGTCCGGTGATCAGGATGCCGAGGCCGGGGCCGCAATAAATGATGCCGCCCAGGGCCGGCGCCTGCAGCTGCGCCAGGCGCTGCAGGCACCAGCCGGAAGCGAAGACGAAAGTGCAGGCGCTGCTGACGCCTGCCAGGGTGCGCAGCAGCAGCCAGAGTGCGGGAGAGTGCAGCCATCCCATGCCCAGCGTCAGCAGCACTGTGCTGACCAGTCCAAGCTTGATGGCGCGAGTGGCGTCGGTCCGCAATACCATGCACAACAGGGCGCCGATCAGGTAGCCGATATAGTTGGCGGTAGCCAGCCAGCCGCCTGCAGCCAAGTCGATGGCGCCATCGTGCAGCATCATCGGCAACAGCGGCGTGAAGGCGAAGCGGCCGATCCCCATTGCAACCGCCAGCGCCAGCGCTCCGGCCAGCGCCACGCGCCAGGCCGCGCGGCCCTGGCCTGTCTCCAGCGCTGTGGCTTGCAGGTTTTTACTCAAGCTGTTTCTTCCCGAGGCTGGTGGCTGGCGGCCGCTTGCAATTCAGCCGCCAGCGTCGCCACCAGTTGCGCGGCAGGCATGGGGCGCGTCATCGCCACTCCCTGGCCGGCCCACAGCGACATGAATTCGGGACGCCCCTGCCTGGCCGCGGCCTGGCGGATCTCGCCGCTCAGCGCATTCTGGACCGGATAGGGCGGCAGCGTGTTTTCATGCGGCCGCATCTGTTCCATGAAGGCATTGACGATGCCGCGTGCGTACCGGCCCGAGAAACTGCGGGTCATGCGCGTGCTGTCATCCTTGGCGCTGGCCAGCTGCTCGCGCCAGGCCGGCGCTATGCCCGATTCGGGAGTCGCCAGGAAGGCGGTGCCCAGCTGCGCCGCCTGCGCGCCGAGCAGCTGGGCGGCGGCGATGCCGCGGCCGTCCATGATGCCGCCGGCGGCGATCAGCGGCAGCTTGACTGCCGCCGCCACTTGCGGGATCAGGGTCAGCAGGCCGATGCAGGATTGCTCGATATCGCCCAGGAAAGTGGCGCGGTGGCCGCCGGCTTCGCCGCCCTGGATGCAGATGAAATCGGCGCCGGCCTGTTCCCATGCCAGCGCTTCGGCAACGCTGGTGACGGTGCCGATGACCTTGCATCCTTTGCGCTGGAATTGCGCCACGGTAGCGGCGTCGAGTATGCCGAAAGTGAAGCTGACCACCGGCGGCGCCGCTTCCAGCAGGGCGGCCAGCTGGTCCTTGAAGTTTTCGCTGAATTTCTGCGGCGTGACCGCCGGCCCCAGGCCGAGCTCGGTGCGGAACGGCAGCAGCAAGGCTTGCGCCGCTGCGATTTCGGCGACGCTCGGTTGCACCTGTTCCAGGATGAACAAATTGACGTTGAACGGCTGCGAGGTCAGGGTGCGGATTTTTTTCACCGCTTCAATGATCGCCGCCGGCGCCAGCAGGGCAGCGGCGAACGAGCCCAGGCCGCCGGCATTGCTGACGGCTGTCGCCAGCTCAATCGGCGAGGCGCCGTTCATGGGACCTTGCACGATCGGATAGCGGATGCCGAGCGCGCTTGTGAAGGTTTCCCGGCTGTTGCGGATGTTGGACATGTGGATATTCCTGAAAAGTATCGGATTGCTTGCGACGAGCATAGTCCATGCTACCTTGACACGGTCATCCTGAAAAATGAATAATAAAAATGTTATCCATCTTTATATGAGATGAATTATGGATTTGTTATCTCTTGAAATTTTCCGCACCGTGGTCCGCGAGGGCGGCATTACCCGTGCCGCCGAGCAACTGCACCGGGTGCAATCGAACGTGACGACCCGCATACGCCAGCTGGAAACATCGCTGGGCGTGTCTCTGTTTTCCCGCAATAACAAGCGGCTGGTGCTGACGCCGGCCGGCGAGACCTTGCTCGGCTATGCCGAGCGCCTGCTGAACCTGGCCGGCGAAGCGCGCGAGGCGGTGCAGCCGGCGGTGCCGCAAGGGCGCTTGCGCATCGGTTCGATGGAAAGCACCGCCGCCAGCCGCTTGCCGCTGCCCTTGGCGCGTTTCCACCAGGAGTGGCCGGCGGTGCAGCTGGAACTCAGCACCGGCGCCACCCAGCAACTGATAGACCGGGTCCGCGCATTTACGCTGGACGCCGCCCTGGTCGCCGGTCCGCTGGATGATCCCCTGTTTGAAATGCTGCCCCTGTATGCCGAAGAACTGGTAGTGCTGGCCGCCCGCAACCATCCGCCGATCAGCGGCCCCGACGATGTGCAAAGCCGCACCCTAGTCGCCTTCGAACACGGCTGCGCCTACCGCCGCCACGCCGAAAACTGGCTGGCCTCAGGCAGCGTCCCCGGCCGCCGTCCCGACCGCATCCTCGAGCTAGGCTCCTACCACGCCATGCTAGCCTGCGTCGCCGCCGGCGCCGGCATCGCCCTGGCGCCAAGGTCCGTACTGGAACTGCACAACAACACCCAAAGCCTGGCCACCTACCCCATAGGCCCCGCAGGCCAGGTAACCACCTACCTGATCCGCCGCCACGACTACAGCTCCCCAGCCTTCGACGCCCTAAGCCAGATCCTGCAAGCAGAAGCCACCAATAATTAGGGTCAGAGTCAAATTGTTTAAGGAAAATCAAATAGGGTCAGAGTCAAATTATTCGATAAAATGCAGGCATCATCAGATCACTTCCTTTCGCCATGGCCCGCCAGCCCAGACTTGTCATCCCCAATCAGCCGCACCACCTGATCCAGCGTGGCGTCGATCGCCAGGCCATCTTCCGCGAGACGGAAGATTATGTGAATTTCCTTGCCCGCCTGCGCGAAGGAGCCAGGCAATACAAGGTGGCTATCCATGCTTATGTGCTGATGAGCAACCATGTGCACCTGCTGGCGACACCGTCCGATGCCCAGGGCCTGGCCAAGATGATGCAGTGGGTAGGGCGCTTCTACGTGCCTTATTTCAACCAGAAATATGAGCGGGTAGGGACTTTGTGGCAGGGACGCTACAGGGCCACGGTGATAGATTCCGAACCTTATTTCATGTTGTGCAGTTGCTACATCGACCAGAATCCGGTGCGCGCCGGCATCACGGCAACGGCTGGCGAGTATCCCTGGTCGAGCTATTTGCACCACGTCGGGATCAAGGCCGACCCTCTCGTGGTGGATCACGCCCTGTATTGGGCATTAGGCAATACTCCCTTCGATCGCGAGGCTGCTTATAAACAAATGGCAGAGCAAGCGCTCACCTCCCTCCAGGCGAAGCAGCTGATGGACGCCACCAACAAGGGCTGGCCGCTGGGCACGGAAAAATTCAAATCAAGCCTCGAGAAGCAGGGCGGTCTGAGAGTACGTCCTGGCAAGCGTGGGCGCCCCTTTAAAACCCCGGCAGACCCGCAGGCTGGAGACAAATAAAAAAATGACTCGCAGGGCAATAAACCCACCAAATGCACTGAATTGACTCTGTCCCCATTTAATTTTGGTGCAAAAATCAGTCCAATTAATTTGACTCTGACCCTATTTATTGTGATTGAAGTCTGAGGGCGTCTGCACTATTCTTAATATCCTTACTCTCAAAGTGGTGGAGCAACGTTATGCATGCGCAAGGTTTATACGATCCGGCCAATGAACATGATGCCTGTGGCGTCGGGTTTATTGCTCACATCAAAGGCAAGAAGAGCCACTCGGTCATTGAGCAGGGTTTGCTGATCCTGAAGAATCTCGATCATCGGGGTGCGGTCGGTGCGGATAAGTTGATGGGTGACGGCGCCGGGATCCTGATCCAGGTGCCGGATCAGTTCTATCGCGAAGAGATGGCGAAGCTGGGCGTGATCTTGCCGCCGCCGGGCGAATTCGGCGTGGGCATGGTGTTCTTGCCAAAAGAGAATGCTTCGCGCATCGCCTGCGAACAGGAAATCGAACGTGCGGTGCTGGCTGAAGGCCAGGTCGTGCTGGGCTGGCGCGATGTGCCGGTGGATATCGAGATGCCGATGTCGCCGACCGTGCGCGACAAGGAACCGGTGATCCGCCAGATCTTCATCGGCCGCGGCCCGGACATCATGGTGACCGATGCGCTCGAACGCAAACTGTATGTAATCCGCAAATCCTCCGGCCACGCGATCCAGGCCCTGAACCTGTTGCACGGCAAGGAATTTTTCGTACCGTCGATGTCGGCCCGCACCGTGGTCTACAAGGGCTTGCTGCTGGCCGACCAGGTCGGCGTCTATTACAAGGACCTGCAGGATCCGCGCTGCCTGTCGGCGCTGGCGCTGGTGCATCAACGCTTCTCTACCAATACTTTCCCGGAATGGCCGCTGGCCCACCCGTACCGCCTGCTGGCGCACAACGGCGAGATCAACACCGTCAAGGGCAACTTCAACTGGATGCGCGCGCGTGAAGGCGTGATGAAATCGCACGTGCTGGGCGATGACCTGCAGAAGCTGTTTCCGCTGATCTATGAAGGCCAGTCCGACACCGCCTGTTTCGACAATGCGCTGGAACTGCTGCTGATGGCGGGTTACCCGATTGCGCAAGCGATGATGATGATGATCCCGGAAGCATGGGAAAACCACGCCACCATGGACGACAACCGCCGCGCCTTCTATGAATACCACGCCGCGATGATGGAACCATGGGACGGCCCGGCCGCGATGGCGTTTACCGACGGCCGCCATATCGGCGGCACGCTGGACCGCAACGGCCTGCGTCCGGCGCGCTACATCGTCACCGACGACGACTTCGTGGTGATGGCGTCCGAATCCGGCGTCTTGCCGATCCCGGAATCGAAGATCATCCAGAAATGGCGCCTGCAGCCAGGCAAGATGTTCCTGATCGACCTCGACGCCGGCCGCATCATCGACGACAAGGAGCTGAAAGACACGTTTGCCAACGCCAAGCCATACAAGCAGTGGATTGAATCGGTGCGCGTCAAGCTCGACGAGCTGAAATCTGAGCCGTCCGAATCCGGTTCGACCATCCCGCTGCTGGACCGCCAGCAGCTGTTCGGCTACACCCAGGAAGACATCAAGTTCCTGATGTCGCCGATGGCGGCCGCTGCCGAAGAAGCGATCGGCTCCATGGGCAACGACTCGCCGCTGGCGGTCATGTCCAACAAGAACAAGACCCTGTATCACTACTTCAAGCAGTTGTTCGCGCAAGTCACCAACCCGCCTATCGATCCGATCCGCGAAGCGATGGTGATGTCGCTGGTGTCCTTCATCGGACCTAAGCCGAACATGCTGGACACCAACAACATCAACCCGCCGATGCGGCTGGAAGTCACGCAGCCGATCCTGAACTACGACGACATCGCCAAGCTGCGCAATATCGGCGCGCACACCGGCGGCAAGTTCAAGTCCTACGAGCTGAACATCTGCTATCCGGTAGCCTGGGGCAAGGAAGGCATCGAAGCGCGCCTGGCCTCGCTGTGCGCCAAGGCGGTCGACGCCGTCAAGTCGGGCCACAACATCCTGATCGTCTCCGACCGCAAGGTCGACGCCGAGCAAGTGGCGATCCCGGCGCTGCTGGCTACTTCGGCAATCCACCAGCATCTGGTGAGCAAGGGCCTGCGCACCTCGACCGGCCTGGTGGTCGAAACCGGTTCGGCGCGCGAGACGCATCACTTCGCACTGCTGGCAGGTTATGGCGCGGAAGCTATCCATCCCTACCTGGCGATGGATACGCTGACCGAACTGGCGCACGGCTTGCCGGGCGCGCTGTCGCCGGAAAAGGCGATCTACAACTTCCAGAAGGCGATCGGCAAGGGGCTGCTGAAAGTCATGTCGAAGATGGGTATTTCGACCTACATGTCGTATTGCGGCGCGCAGATTTTCGAAGCGATCGGCCTCAACAAGAGCATGACCCAGAAGTACTTCAAGGGCACCGCGTCGAATGTCGAAGGCATCGGCGTGTTTGAAGTGGCGGAAGAAGCCTTGCGCCTGCACCGCGCGGCGTTCAGCGACGATCCGGTGCTGGCCAACGCACTCGACGCCGGCGGCGAATACGCATTCCGCATCCGCGGCGAAGAGCACATGTGGACGCCGGATGCGATCGCCAAGCTGCAGCACTCGACCCGCGCCAACAACTTCAACAGCTATAAAGAATATGCGCAGCTGATCAACGACCAGTCCAAGCGCCACATGACCCTGCGCGGCCTGTTCGAATTCAAGGTCGATCCAAGCAAGGCGATCCCGCTGGACGAGGTCGAGCCGGCCAAGGAAATCGTCAAGCGCTTTGCTACCGGCGCGATGTCGCTCGGCTCGATCTCGACCGAAGCGCACGCCACGCTGGCGGTGGCGATGAACCGCATCGGCGGCAAGTCGAATACCGGCGAAGGCGGCGAGGACGAGAACCGCTATCGCCAGGAACTGAAAGGCATCCCGATCAAGCAAGGGGAAACCCTGGCGTCGGTGATCGGCAAGGACCGCATCGAAGTCGATATCCCGTTGCAGGCCGGCGATTCGCTGCGTTCGCGCATCAAGCAGGTGGCGTCCGGCCGTTTCGGCGTCACTGCCGAATACCTGATTTCCGCCGACCAGATCCAGATCAAGATGGCGCAGGGCGCGAAGCCGGGCGAGGGCGGCCAGCTGCCTGGCCACAAGGTGTCCGAGTACATCGCCAAGCTGCGTTTCTCGGTGCCGGGCGTCGGCCTGATTTCACCGCCGCCGCACCATGACATCTATTCGATCGAAGACCTGGCGCAGCTGATCCATGACTTGAAAAACGTTAATCCGCGCGCTTCGATTTCGGTCAAGCTGGTATCTGAAGTGGGTGTCGGCACCGTGGCTGCGGGTGTCGCCAAGGCCAAGTCGGATCACGTGGTGATCGCCGGCCATGACGGCGGCACCGGCGCTTCGCCTTTGTCGTCGATCAAGCATGCCGGCTCGCCTTGGGAACTGGGCCTGGCGGAAACCCAGCAGACGCTGGTGCTGAACGGCTTGCGCAACCGCATCCGGGTCCAGGCCGACGGCCAGATGAAGACCGGCCGCGACGTCGTGATCGGTGCTTTGCTCGGTGCGGATGAATTCGGTTTCGCCACCGCGCCGCTGGTGGTCGAAGGCTGCATCATGATGCGCAAATGCCACCTGAACACCTGCCCGGTCGGCGTTGCCACGCAAGACCCGGTGCTGCGCGCCAAGTTCTCCGGCAAGCCGGAGCATGTGGTCAACTTCTTCTTCTTCATCGCCGAAGAAGTGCGCCAGATCATGGCGTCGCTGGGCATCCGCAGTTTCAATGAACTGATCGGCCGCGCCGACCTGTTGGACAAATCGCGGGCGATCACGCACTGGAAGGCGCAGGGCCTGGATTTCAGCCGCATTTTCTACCAGCCCGTATTGCCTGAAGGCGGCGTGTATTACCACACCGAAGAACAGGACCACGGCCTCGACCGCGCGCTCGATCACAAGCTGATTGCGCAAGCCAAGGCGGCGCTGGACAAGGGCGAGCGGGTCTCGTTCATCTCGCCGATCAAGAACCTGAACCGCACCGTCGGCGCCATGCTGTCGGGCGAGGTCGCGAAAAAATACGGCCACGAAGGCTTGCCCGACGACACCATCCACATCCAGCTGCAAGGCACCGCAGGCCAGTCGGCAGGCGCGTTCCTGGCGCATGGCGTGACGCTGGACCTGGTTGGCGAGGGCAACGACTATGTCGGCAAGGGCTTGTCGGGCGGCCGCATCATCGTGCGTCCGAACACCGAGTTCCGCGGCCGCGCGGTCGATAACATCATCGCCGGCAACACAGTGCTGTACGGCGCGATTGCCGGCGAGGCTTTCCTCAACGGCGTCGCCGGCGAACGCTTCGCGGTGCGCAACTCAGGCGCGATTGCAGTGGTGGAAGGCACCGGCGACCATGGCTGCGAATACATGACCGGCGGTACGGTGGTGGTGCTGGGTGAAACCGGCCGTAACTTCGGCGCCGGCATGTCTGGCGGCCTGGCTTACGTCTACGATCCGGACGGCACGTTTGCGGCGCAATGCAATATGTCGATGGTGACGCTGGAGCAGGTGCTAAGCCAGGGCGAGCAGGAAGCCACGATCGACAAGGCGATCTGGCACAGCACCGTGCGCGGCGGCGAAGTGCAGGCCGACGAGGCGATCCTGAAGGGGCTGATCGAACGCCACTTCAAGTACACCGGCAGCACCCGCGCCCGCAACCTGCTGGACAACTGGGTTGCTTCGCGCAGCAAATTCGTCAAGGTGTTCCCGACCGAGTACAAGCGGGCGCTAGGCGAGTTGAATGCGGTGCGCAGCACTACGCCAGCCAAGGAAAAAGTCGCCGCGTAATCGACAGATTGCGTAACCGTCAGCCAAGTAACGATAAGGATCGCCGCCGGTCTGGAATGCCAGATCGCGGTGGATCCTGTAGCTAAAATGTGAGTGAAAAATGGGAAAAGTAACAGGATTCATGGAGTACCAAAGGGTCGGCGAGACGTATGAAGCGCCGGTGGCGCGCAAGAAGCATTACAAGGAATTCATCCTCAGCCTGAGCAACGACGAAGCCAAGACCCAGGGCGCGCGCTGCATGGATTGCGGCATTCCGTTCTGCAACAACGGCTGCCCGGTCAACAACATCATCCCCGACTGGAACGACCTGGTGTATCGCGGCGCGTATCACGAAGCGCTGGAGACCCTGCATTCGACCAACAACTTCCCGGAATTTACCGGCCGCATCTGCCCGGCGCCATGCGAAAGCGCCTGCACGCTGGGCATCAACAGCGACCCGGTCGGCATCAAGTCGATCGAGCATTTCATCGTCGACAAGGGCTGGGAAAACGGCTGGATCGTGCCGCAGCCGCCGCTGGTCAAGACCGGCAAGAAAGTCGCCGTGGTCGGTTCCGGTCCTGCCGGGCTGGCGGCGGCGCAGCAGCTGGCGCGCATCGGCCATGAGGTCACCGTGTTTGAAAAGAGCGACCGGGTCGGCGGCCTGCTGCGCTACGGCATCCCCGATTTCAAAATGGAAAAATCCCATATCGACCGCCGCGTCGAGCAGATGGAAGCCGAAGGCGTGACCTTCCGCACCGGCGTGCTGGTCGGCAAGGATTTCCCGGCCAATGTAAATAACTGGGCCAAGAAGACGGTTTCGCCGGAAGAATTGAAAGCCGAGTTCGACGCCGTGGTGATTGCCGGCGGCGCCGAACAGCCGCGCGATTTGCCGGTGCCGGGACGCGAACTGAAGGGCGTGCATTTCGCCATGGATTTCCTGCCGCAGCAAAACAAGGTCAATGCCGGCGACAAGGTCAAGGAGCAGATCCTGGCTGGCGGCAAGCATGTGGTGGTGATCGGCGGCGGCGATACCGGTTCCGACTGCGTCGGCACTTCCAACCGCCAGGGCGCGGTATCGATCCAGCAGTTCGAGCTGATGCCGCAACCGCCGGAACTGGAAAACAAGCCGCTGGTGTGGCCTTACTGGCCGACCAAGCTGCGCACTTCGTCGTCGCACGAAGAAGGCTGCGACCGCGACTGGGCGGTAGCCACCAAGCGGCTGGAAGGCAAGAACGGCAAGGTCGAGAAACTGATCGCTGCCCGCGTCGAATGGAAAGACGGCAAGATGCAGGAAGTGCCGGATTCGGAATTCGAAATGAAGGCCGACCTGGTGTTCCTGGCGATGGGTTTCGTCTCGCCGGTGGCGCAAGTGCTGGAGGCATTCGGCGTCGACAAGGATGCGCGCGGCAACGCCAAGGCCACTACCGACGGCGATGCCTGCTACAAGACTTCGGCCGACAAGGTGTTCGCCGCCGGCGACATGCGGCGCGGCCAGTCGCTGGTGGTGTGGGCTATCCGCGAAGGCCGCCAGTGCGCACGGGCAGTCGATGAATTCCTGATGGGAGCGTCGGTTTTGCCACGGTAATATTGTTTGAGTTTTTTGCTGTAACTAAAGAGAAGAGCATGTCAGTGGCAACACCGGCGTGCTCTTTTTTCTGCAGTGCATGTTTTTGTTCATGCATCCAGGCAATAGTCAAACTGTTGTAATACAGGCACATATCAGTCTGTCTACTATTGCCGAGCTCTGAACGATTGTCGCATTTGCACTACAATAGCCCCTTTGATTTATTCGGTGGATGGTGTGGCAAATATCGTCGAAATTCGTGATCTGCAGTTTGGCTATGGTGAGAGGTCGATTTTATCGGGTCTCAACATGGACTTCGCACGCGGCAAGGTGATCGCCGTCATGGGCGGCTCCGGCTCCGGCAAGACCACCATATTGCGGCTGATCGGCGGCCAGCTGAAGCCCCAGGCCGGCAGCGTCAAGGTCGACGGCGAAACGGTGCACACATTGTCGACTTCGGGCTTGTATGCCTTGCGGCGCAAGATGGGCATGCTGTTCCAGAGCGGCGCCTTGTTTACCGACCTGACCGCATTTGAAAACGTCGCCTTCCCGCTGCGCGAACACACCAACCTGTCGCCGGAACTGTTGAACAACCTGGTGCTGCTGAAGCTGAATGCGGTCGGCCTGCGCAACGCCGCGCAACTGAAGCCGTCCGAGATTTCCGGCGGCATGGCGCGGCGCGTGGCGCTGGCGCGCGCGATTGCCCTGGATCCGTCGCTGATCATGTATGACGAACCGTTCGCCGGGCTGGATCCGATTTCGATGGGCGTGACCGCCAACCTGATCCGCAAGCTCAACGATGCGCTGGGTTCGACCAGCATCCTGGTGTCGCATGACGTCAATGAGTCGTTCAGCATCGCCGACTACGTGTATTTCCTGTCGCAAGGGCAGATCGTGGCGCAGGGCACGCCGGCAGAGATGCTGGCGTCCACCCATCCGTACGTGAAGCAGTTCGTCAATGCCGAGCCTGACGGTCCGGTGCCGTTCCACTATCCTGGCAAGTCGCTGGCCGAGGACCTGGGCCTGAGTCTGAACCTGAAAGGGCGCGGCTGATGCTGAATGCTGTAACCAAGTTTGTAAGCAATTGTCTTGCCGCAGTGGGACGCACGGTACGCGAATCGATTGCCGGCCTGGGCCTCGCCGCGCGCATGTTCTTTGCGATCCTGCGCGCCTCGCTCGGCCTCTGGCGGCGTCCGCGGCTGATTACCGACCAGATCCATTTCATCGGCAACTACTCGCTGGTCATCATTGGCGTCTCGGGCCTGTTTGTCGGTTTTGTACTGGGTTTGCAGGGTTATTACACGCTCAACAAATATGGCTCCGAGCAGGCGCTGGGCTTGCTGGTGGCGCTGTCGCTGGTGCGTGAGCTGGGACCGGTGGTGACTGCGCTGCTGTTCGCCGGCCGCGCCGGCACTTCCCTGACGGCGGAAATCGGCTTGATGAAAGCCGGCGAGCAGTTGTCGGCGATGGAAATGATGGCGGTCGATCCCATGCAACGGGTAGTGGCGCCGCGTTTCTGGGCCGGCGTGGTGGCGATGCCGATGCTGGCAGCCTTGTTCAGCGCCCTCGGTATTTTTGGCGGCTATCTGGTCGGCGTCAAGCTGATCGGCGTCGACGACGGCGCGTTTTGGTCGCAGATGCAAGGCGGTATAGATATCTGGCAAGATATCGCTAACGGTGTCCTGAAAAGCATCGTATTTGGCGTCGCCGCGACGTTTGTCGCGGTATGGCAGGGTTATGAGGCGAAACCGACGCCGGAAGGCGTTTCCAGGGCAACCACGCGCACCGTGGTGATCTCGTCGCTGGCGGTGTTGGCGCTGGACTTCCTGCTGACCGCTTTAATGTTTAACTGATTTTTGCGCGACTCCGGCGCTTATTGGGTGCTCAGGCAGCCGGGGCCAAGCCGTAGCGGCGCGTTTTACTTCTCGTTACTATTTCCTCCTCGGGAATTTGTTCGCGGTGGTATTTTTAAGGTGATGAATCATGCAACAGAAAACTGTAGACGTATGGGTAGGCATATTTGTGCTGATCGGCGTGCTGGCCCTGGGGTTCCTGGCGCTGAGAGCCGGTAACCTGAGCAGCGCGACTTTCAACAAGACCTATCCGGTAATTACCAAGTTCGACAATATCGGCGGCCTGAAAGTGCGCGCATCGGTCAGGAGCGCCGGAGTGGTGGTGGGGCGTGTCGCTTCGATCAATTTCGACGACAAGAACTTCCAGGCGATAGTGACCTTGAACATGGACCAGCGTTACCAGTTCCCGGAAGACAGTTCGGCTAAGATACTCACTTCAGGTTTGTTGGGCGAGCAATACATCGGTATCGAAGCGGGCGGCGCGACCAAGAACCTGGTTGCCGGCGACCGTATTAAATTAACGCAATCCGCGATTGTGCTGGAAAACCTGATCAGTCAGTTTCTGTATAGTAAAGCTGCGGATGTAAAGGACACAGAACAATGAAAACCATGACCCGCCTGGGCTCGCTCGCTCTGGTTGCCGCGCTGGCCGGCTGCGCCACCACCAGCAATCCGCAAGACCCGCTGGAAGGCTTCAACCGCGCCATGTTCAGCTTCAACGACACGCTCGACAAGGTCGCCCTGAAGCCGGTCGCCACTGCTTACCGCAACTGGCTGCCAAGTTTTGTCCAGACCGGCGTCAACAACTTCTTCGGCAACCTGGGCGATGTCTGGAGCTCGGTCAACGGTTTCTTGCAAGGCAATGTCGCGGACGGCACCTCGGACGTGATGCGGGTTGCGGTCAACTCCACGCTCGGCCTGGGCGGTTTGCTGGATATCGGCTCGGAAGCCGGTTTGCAGAAACATAACAAGGATTTCGGCCAGACCTTGGGCAAGTGGGGCGTAGGCTCCGGTCCTTACCTGGTGCTGCCGCTGTTCGGGCCGTCGAATATCCGCGACACGGCGGCATTGCCGGTCGACATGTACGGCGATATCTGGTCCTACAAATACCCGGTGCGCTGGCGCAATACCGGCTCGGTGGTGCGCCTGATCGACAAGCGCGCCAACCTGCTGGATGCAGGCGGCCTGCTGGACGATGCCGCCCTCGACAAGTATGAATTCGTGCGCGACGCCTACACCCAGCGCCGCCAGAGCCAGATCAGCGGCAACAGCGACGATAGCGACGACAAGGCGGACAAACCTGTCAACAGCAAGCCCGCCGAGCAGTGATTATCGGCGCCGGCCGGAACCGGCGCTTGAAATTGCCGTCTTAGGACGCATCTACCCCGCGTCTGAGACGTCTTCTAACAACCATTAAGATTGTTAAAAAAACATATGAAAATCCTGAAAAAAATCCTGACGCTGTCGCTGACTGTCGGCAGCCTGTTGTTCACAGCGGCAGCCCAGGCGCAAGAAGCGCCTGACACGCTGATCAAGCGCATCAGCCAGGACGTGCTGGATACCGCCAAATCGGATAAAAACATCCAGGGCGGCAACCAGCAGCGCATCCTGGCGCTGGTTGAAGAAAAGATCATCCCGTATGTCGACTTCGAGCGCATGACCAGCATGGCCATGGGCCCTAAATGGCGCGACGCAACCGATGACCAAAAGAAACAGTTGATCACCCAGTTCCGCAGCCTGCTGGTCTATACCTATTCCGGCGCGCTGTCGCAAGTGCGCGACCAGCAAATCGATTTCAAGCCGCTGCGCGCCGATCCGGCCGATACCGACGTCATCGTCCGCTCGCAGGTGATCCAGCCGCGCGGCGAGCCGATCCAGCTCAATTATCGCGTGGAAAAAGCAGGCACGAGCTGGAAGATCTATGATGTCAACGTACTGGGCGCCTGGCTCGTTGATTCATACAAGGGCACCTTCACTTCCGAAATCAACCGTTCCGGCATCGACGGCCTGATCAAGGTGTTGTCGGACAAGAACAAGGAACGCGCTGCCCGCGGCCTTAAGAAATAATCAGTTGATTGACTAACTAACATGTTTAGACCATCTCACTCGCTTACTGTCGGCAACGCCAAAGTCACTCTGGAAGAGGGCTTGCGCGCGATCGCCGGGGGCGAGACCGAGATCGACCTGGGCGACGTGGTGGCGGTCGATTCGGCCGCCGTCGCTACCTTGCTGGCTTGGCAATGTGCAGCCCTGAACCAGGGGCTGAACCTGCATTTCTCCAGTTTGCCCGCCAACCTGGAAAGCCTGATCGATTTATACGGCGTGGCAGAGTTGCTGGCGCCTGCCGGCGTGACTGTTGCCGCCAGTACACTGCATCATTGAGCTTTACCTTCCCCTTTCCTCGCAGCATCCCGGGTTTGTCGTTGTCGCCCGGCCCTCGCAGCAAAAATCCAATATAATCAAGGGTTCCGCCGCCGGCCAGCATGGCTAGACCGGCAAATCGGCAGCATTGCTGCGGCGTTCCTATTAAAGAATATTTAGCAAGGCACTATGGCGGCCATCCAGATCACCAATGTCAAGAAGCGTTACCAGTCCCTACAGGCGCTGGATGGCGTTTCCTTGACCATCGAAGAAGGCGAATTCTTCGGTTTGCTGGGCCCTAACGGCGCCGGCAAGACCACCTTGATTTCGATCATCGCCGGCCTCAACCGGCCCGATTCAGGCAACGTCACGATCCACGGCCACGATGTCGTCAGCGATTACCGCGCCGCGCGCCGCAATCTCGGCGTGGTGCCGCAAGAACTGGTGTTCGATCCGTTTTTCACGGTGCGCGAAACCTTGCGCATCCAGTCCGGCTATTACGGCTTGAAGAACAACGACAAGTGGATCGACGAGGTGATGGAAAACCTCGACCTGACCAACAAGGCCGACACCAACATGCGCGCGCTGTCGGGCGGCATGAAGCGGCGCGTGCTGGTGGCGCAGGCGCTGGTGCACAAGCCGCCGGTGATCGTGCTGGACGAGCCGACCGCCGGCGTCGACGTCGAACTGCGGCAGACCCTGTGGCGCTTCATTTCGCGCCTCAACCGCGAAGGCCACACCGTGGTCCTGACCACGCACTACCTGGAAGAAGCGCAAGAGCAGTGCAACCGCATCGCCATGCTCAAGCTGGGGCAGGTGGTGGCGCTCGATTCCACCTCGGCGCTGATCAAGCGCATCGCCGGTTCGCAATTGCTGGTCAACCTGTCCAGCGGCAGCTTGCCGGCGGCGCTGCAGCCTTTGGTGCTGCATGCCGACGGCAGCAAGTTTGCGTTGCGGGTCAACGAATATGCCGATGTCGAACCGATCCTCGGCGCCTTGCGCCATGCCGGCGCGGTGATCGAGGACATGCAGCTGCAGCAGGCCGACCTGGAAGACGTGTTCCTGCAGATCATGGACAGCAAGGTCAGCGCCAGCGGGTTTAATGTCTTTGCCGACGAATACAGCGCGGGCGGTGTCAAATGATGATCGGTTTCCAGACCCTGTTCTATAAAGAGGTGCTGCGCTTCTGGAAAGTGGCGACGCAAACCATTGGCGCGCCTATCCTGACGGCGATGCTGTACCTGCTGATTTTCGGCCATACCCTGAAAGACCACATCGAGGTCTATCCCGGCGTGCAGTACACCGCGTTCCTGATCCCCGGCCTGGTGATGATGAGCGTGTTGCAAAATGCCTTCGCCAATACCTCGTCATCGTTGACACAGTCGAAAATGACCGGCAATCTGGTGTTCGTCCTGCTGACGCCGCTGTCGCACTGGGAACTGTACGGCGCTTATGTGCTGGCCTCGGTGGTGCGCGGCGTAGCGGTCGGCCTGGGCGTGTTTGTCATCACCGCCTGGTTCGGCAACCTGTCTTTCGTGGCGCCGTGGTGGATCGTGATTTTCGCCTTCCTGGGGGCGGCGCTGCTGGGCACCATGGGTCTGATCGCCGGCGTCTGGGCCGACAAGTTCGACCAGCTGGCGGTGTTCCAGAATTTCCTGATCATGCCGGCGACCTTTCTTGCCGGCGTGTTTTATTCGATCAAATCGTTGCCGCCGTTTTGGCAGGCCGTATCGCATTTGAATCCGTTCTTTTATATGATAGACGGATTCCGCTACGGCTTTTTCGGGCAGTCAGACATCAACCCGCTGATCAGCCTGCTGATCATCTGCATATTCCTGGCGTTGCTGTCGGCGGTAGCGGTGCAGATGCTGAAGCGCGGCTATAAGCTAAGACACTGAGCAAGGCACTGAACGCGTCACCAAGTTGGAAAAACTGAGAAAACATTATGTTCCCTACACCCGATCTCGTTAAAAGTTACATCGCCGCCGGCCTCGACTGTTCGCACCTGGATGTCGAAGGCGACGGCCAGCATTTCAAGGCGGTGATCGTGTCGGCCGCGTTTGCCGGCAAACGTCCGATACAGCGCCACCAGATCGTCTATGCGGCGCTGGGCGACCGCATGCGCGAAGAAATCCATGCCTTGTCGATGAAGACACTGACGCCGGAAGAATTTCAAGAGAACAAATGACCGGCCGGGCGGCTGCCCTGCCAGATACAACGAACACCACTGAACGAACACCACTGCGAGAAGTCACCATGGATAAATTATTGATACAAGGCGGTAACCGCCTTTCCGGCGAGATCACCATTTCCGGCGCAAAAAATGCGGCGCTGCCTATCCTGTGCGCCGGTTTGCTTACCGCCGACCAGCTGCAGCTGAGCAACGTGCCCAACCTGCACGATGTGTCGACCATCCTCAAGCTGCTGCGCCAGATGGGATTGAAAGCGACCCAGGATGGCCATTTCGTGACCTTGCAAGGCGACGCCATCACCAACCTCGAAGCGCCTTATGAAATGGTGAAAACCATGCGCGCATCGATCCTGGTGCTGGGCCCGCTGCTGGCGCGTTTCGGCGAAGCACGGGTATCGCTGCCGGGCGGCTGCGGCATCGGCTCGCGTCCGGTTGACCAGCACATCAAGGGCCTGCAGGCGATGGGCGCCGAGATTTCGATCGAAGCCGGCTACATTCATGCCAAGGCCAAGAAGCTCAAGGGCACACGCGTGGTGACCGACATGATCACCGTCACCGGTACTGAAAACCTGCTGATGGCCGCAACCCTTGCCGACGGCGAAACGGTCCTGGAAAACGCTGCGCGCGAACCGGAAGTCACCGACCTCGCCAACCTGCTGGTGGCGATGGGCGCGAAGATCGACGGCATCGGCACCGACCGCCTGACGATCCAGGGCGTCGACAAGCTGCACGGCGCCGAGCATGCAGTGATCGCCGACCGTATCGAGACCGGCACCTTCCTGTGCGCGGTAGCGGCTACCGGCGGCGACGTCATGCTGAAAAACACCCGCAGCCATATCCTCGACGCCGTGCTGGACAAGCTGCGCGAAGCGGGCGTGATCCTGACTTCCGGCGACGACTGGATCCGCGTGCAGATGGCAGCGCGGCCGAAGGCGGTCAGTTTCCGCACCACCGAATACCCGGGTTTCCCGACCGACATGCAAGCGCAGTTCATGTCCATGAACAGCATTGCCGAGGGCACCAGCCATGTCACCGAAACGATCTTTGAAAACCGTTTCATGCACGTGCAGGAAATGAACCGCCTCGGCGCCGCCATCGATGTGCAGGGCAATACCGCCATCATCAAGGGCGTCGACAAGCTGGTCGGCGCGCCGGTGATGGCGACCGACCTGCGCGCTTCCGCTTCGCTGGTGATTTCCGGCCTGGTGGCGCAAGGCCAGACCCTGATCGAACGCGTCTACCACCTGGACCGCGGCTATGACCAGATGGAGTGCAAGCTGTCGGCAGTCGGCGCCAACATCGAAAGAATCAAATGAGCCAGAAGCTGACCCTGGCGTTGTCGAAAGGCCGCATCTTTGAAGAGACCTTGCCGCTGCTGAAGGCCGCCGGCATCGAGGTCACCGAAGATCCGGAAACCTCGCGCAAGCTGATCCTGGCGACCAACGATCCGCAGGTCAACGTGATCATCGTGCGCGCTTCCGACGTACCGACTTACGTGCAATACGGCGCCGCCGATTTCGGCGTGGCCGGCAAGGATGTGCTGCTGGAACATGGCGGCGAGGGACTGTACCAGCCGATCGACCTGGATATTGCCAAGTGCCGCATGTCAGTGGCGGTCTCGGCCGGCTTCGACTACGCCAGCGCGATCCGCCAGGGCGCGCGTCTGCGGGTCGCCACCAAATACCTGCTGACCGCGCGCGAGCACTTCGCCGCCAAGGGCATGCACGTCGACCTGATCAAGCTGTACGGTTCGATGGAACTGGCGCCGCTGGTCGGGCTGGCGGATGCGATCGTCGACCTGGTCAGCACCGGCGGCACCTTGCGCGCCAACAAGCTGGTTGAAGTCGAACACATCATGGATATCTCATCGCGGCTGGTGGTGAATCAGGCCGCCTTGAAACTGAAGCGCGAACGCTTGCAGCCGATCCTGGAAGCTTTTGAAAAAGCTTCGATTCAATAAGACGCAGCAAACTGGAAGCAACATGATAGCAATCAGAAAACTCGATGCAGGACTGCCGGATTTCCAGGCGCACCTGACTGCGCTGCTGGCTTTCGAGGCCAGCGAAGACGAAGCCATCGACCAGGCTGCCGCGCGCATCCTGGCTGACGTCAAGGCGCGCGGCGACGCCGCCGTGCTGGAATACACCAACCGTTTCGACCGCCTCAGCGCCAACAGCGTCAGCCTGCTCGAAATTGGCCAGCAGGAACTGCAGGCGGCGCTGGCTGAACTGTCTCCCGAACGCCGCGGCGCCTTGCAGACTGCGGCCGACCGCGTGCGCAGCTACCACCAGCGCCAGAAAATCGAATGCGGTTCGGACGGCTTCAGTTACACCGAAGCCGACGGCACCGTGCTGGGGCAGAAAGTCACGCCGCTGGACCGCGTCGGCATCTATGTCCCCGGCGGCAAGGCGGCTTATCCTTCGTCGGTGCTGATGAATGCGATCCCGGCCAAGGTCGCCGGCGTGCAGGAAATCATCATGGTGGTGCCGACTCCGGACGGCGTCAAGAATCCGCTGGTGCTGGCCGCCGCGGCTATCGCCGGCGTCGACCGCGTGTTTACCATCGGCGGCGCGCAAGCGGTGGCGGCGCTGGCCTACGGCACTGCCACCATTCCCCAGGTCGACAAGATTGTCGGTCCCGGCAACGCCTATGTCGCGGCGGCCAAACGGCGCGTGTTCGGCACGGTCGGCATCGACATGATCGCCGGGCCCTCGGAAATCCTGGTGATCTGCGACGGCACTACCGATCCCGACTGGATCGCGATGGATCTGTTTTCGCAAGCCGAGCACGATGAACTGGCGCAATCGATCCTGCTGTGTCCGGACGCGGCGTATATTGCCGCCGTCGAAGCCAGCATCAACCGCCAGCTGCCGCTGATGCCGCGCCAGGAAGTGATCCGCACCTCGTTGGTCAACCGCGGCGCGCTGGTGAAAGTGCGCGACATGGAGCATGCCTGCGAGATCGCCAACCACATTGCCGCCGAGCACCTGGAAATTTCCGCTGAAAATCCGCAGCACTGGGCCGACCGCATCCGCCATGCCGGCGCCATGTTCCTCGGCCGGTTTTCGTCGGAAGCCTTGGGCGATTACTGCGCCGGTCCGAACCACGTGCTGCCGACTTCGCGCACCGCGCGTTTTTCGTCGCCGCTCGGCGTCTACGATTTCCAGAAACGCTCCAGCATCATCAACATCAGCGAGGCCGGCGCCCAGACCCTGGGCCAGGTCGCGGCGGAACTGGCGTACGGCGAAGGCTTGCAGGCGCATGCCCGGTCCGCCGAATACCGCTTGAAAGACAAGCCGCAATGACATCTGTCTTGGCAACGGCGGGCAACGGCGCGTGGCGGCGATGAACAACGACTGGATCGACCGTGTCTTTGGCGAGGACGCCCTGCAAGGCCTGCAGCGCATCCCGGACGGCTCAGTCGACCTGCTGCTGGCCGATCCGCCTTACGGCCTGGGCAAGGATTACGGCAACGATTCCGACAAGCTCGACACCGCGGCTTACTTGCGCTGGACCGAAGAATGGATAGACGCCGCCTTGCCGAAACTGAAACCCAACGGCAGCCTCTACATTTTCCTGACCTGGCGCTTCTCGCCCGAAATTTTTGTCATGCTCAAGCAGCGCATGATCATGAACAACGAAATCATCTGGGACCGGCGGGTGCCTTCGATGGGCGGCGGCACCCGGCGCTTTTCCTCGGTGCACGACACGATAGGCTTCTTTGCCTGTGCCAAGGACTATTACTTCGACCTCGACGCCATCCGCATTCCCTACGACGCCGAAACCAAGAAGGCCCGTTCGCGCTCGATTTTTGTCGGCGCCAAGTGGCTGGAGCTGGGCTATAACCCGAAAGACGTCTGGAGCGTCTCGCGCCTGCACCGCGAACATCGCGAGCGGGCCGACCATCCGACCCAAAAGCCGCTGGAAATCGTGGAACGCATGATCAAGGCGTCCTGCCCGCCGGGCGGGATCGTGCTCGATCCTTTCATGGGCAGCGGCACCACGGCAGTGGCGGCGCGCCGCTGCGGACGCCGCTTTGTCGGCTTTGAGCTCAACCCCGAGTATTGCGCGCTGATCGAGCAGCGGCTGGCGCAGCTCGACGGCCAGACCCCCGGCGAACGGCCGCTGGCTGAGCGTTCGGCTTGAATAGCAACGCTGATAGCGATTATCAGGCCTGCTATTAGCGGGAAAACATGAAAATGTCGGTAAAATGGCGGTGCAGCCCAAAAAGCTGCCTTGGCCAGGCTTCACTAGTGATCAATGGGGAAGCGGGGGAAGCAGAGAAGCTGCAACAATCCCGATCTTAAATCCGATCGTCGAATAATTTAGTACACTTACCTCCACGGCGCCTGTGCGCCACCACCTAGCAAATTGGTCTCAAGCTCAACATGTCTACGCCTCGAACTGCATCGATCACGCGCAATACCAACGAGACGCAAATCCGCGTCTCCATCAATCTGGACGGCAGCGGCCAGCAAAAGCTCAATACCGGCGTGCCGTTCCTCGACCACATGCTGGACCAGATTGCACGGCATGGCCTGATCGACCTCGATATCGAAGCCAATGGCGACCTGCATATCGACGCCCACCACACGGTGGAAGACGTCGGCATTACCTTGGGGCAAGCGTTCGCCAAGGCCATCGGCGACAAGAAGGGCATCCGCCGCTACGGCCATGCCTATGTGCCGCTGGATGAAGCGCTGTCGCGCGTAGTGATCGATTTTTCCGGCCGTCCCGGCCTGGAATTCCATGTACCGTTCAAGCGCGCCATGATCGGCGGCTTCGACGTCGACCTGACCCACGAATTTTTCCAGGGTTTTGTCAATCATGCACTGGTGTCTTTGCATATCGACAACCTGCGCGGCGAAAACGCCCATCATCAATGCGAAACCGTCTTCAAAGCGTTTGGCCGGGCGTTGCGCATGGCCGCAGAACTGGATCCGCGTTCCGCCGGCACCATTCCTTCGACCAAGGGCAGCCTTTAAGGCGAGCTTCGGTTGAGCTTATTTACCCGGACTTTCCTCGGGACTTGAATCTTTATCATGAACAAAATTGTTGTGGTTGACTATGGCATGGGCAACTTGCGCTCGGTGGCGCAAGCCCTGCGCCAGGTGGCGCCGGAAGCCGAGGTCCTGATCTCCGGCACGATTGCCGATATCCAGTCCGCCGACCGCCTGGTCTTGCCAGGGCAGGGCGCAATGCCGGACTGCATGCGCAGCCTGCGCGAATCAGGATTGCAGGAAGTGCTGCTGGAAGCGGCGCGCAACAAGCCGCTGCTGGGTGTCTGCGTCGGCGAACAGATGTTGTTCGACCTGAGCGAAGAGGGCAATACCGCAGGCCTGGGCTTGTTGCCCGGCAAGGTGCTGCGCTTCCGCCTGGACGGCCGGCTGCAGGACGACGGCTCGCGTTTCAAGGTGCCGCAGATGGGCTGGAACCGAGTGCGCCAGGCGCAGTCTCATCCGCTCTGGCACGGTATTGCCGACCAGGATTATTTTTATTTCGTCCATAGTTATTACGCAGCGCCGGCCGATGCCGCGCATACCTTCGGCGAGACTGAGTACGGTGCGGCGTTTAGCTGCGCGGTCGGTCGTGATAATATTTTCGCGACGCAGTTCCATCCGGAGAAAAGCGCCAGCGCCGGCTTGCAGCTGTACAAGAATTTCGTGCAATGGAAACCTTGAATATATTCCGGCATTAACGTTGGTTTATACGGTTTTTTATTCAGATTTTTAACTGACTTCACCTCATACAATTGTAGCCATGCTGCTGATACCTGCCATCGACCTCAAAGACGGTCACTGCGTACGCCTGAAACAGGGCGATATGGACCAAGCCACCGTGTTTTCCGACGATCCGGGCGAAATGGCCCGCCATTGGCTGATGCAAGGCGCGCGCCGCCTGCACCTGGTCGACCTGAACGGCGCGTTCGCCGGCAAGCCGAAGAACGAGCCTGCGGTCAAAGCCATCATCAAGGCGGTGCGCGAATTCGCCATACTCAACGGCGTAGAGGAAATCCCGGTGCAGCTGGGCGGCGGCATCCGTGACCTGGACACCATCGAACGCTACCTGGACGACGGCCTGAGCTACATCATCATCGGCACCGCCGCGGTCAAGAATCCGGGATTCCTGCATGATGCCTGCAGCGCCTTCCCGGGCCAGATCATCGTCGGCCTCGACGCCAAGGACGGCAAGGTCGCCACCGACGGCTGGAGCAAGCTGTCCGGCCACGAAGTGATCGACCTCGCCAAGAAATTCGAAGACTACGGCTGCGCCTCGATCGTGTACACCGACATCGGCCGCGACGGCATGATGGGCGGCGTCAACATCGAAGCCACCGTCAAGCTGGCGCAAAGCATGACCATCCCGGTGATCGCTTCCGGCGGCGTGCACAACGTCAAGGATGTCGAAGCGCTGTGCGCGGTGCAGGACGAAGGCATCGAGGCAGTGATTTGCGGCCGTTCGATCTACGAAGGCACGCTCGACCTGCGTTCGGCGCAGGAGCGCGCTGACGAACTGAGCGACGAATTCATCGAAGACGAAGGCCTGTCCGAGCAGCCCGACGCTGACCAGCCATGACGCTCGCCAAACGCATCATTCCCTGTCTCGACGTGACCAATGGCCGCGTGGTCAAGGGCGTCAATTTCCTCGAGCTGCGCGACGCCGGCGATCCGGTCGAGATTGCCCGCCGCTACGACCAGCAGGGCGCCGATGAAATTACCTTCCTCGACATTACCGCTTCCTCCGACGGCCGCGACCTGATCCTGCCGATCATCGAAGCGGTCGCCTCGCAGGTATTCATTCCGCTGACGGTGGGCGGCGGCGTGCGCGTGGTGGAAGATGTGCGGCGTTTGCTGAACGCGGGCGCCGACAAGGTCGGCATCAATACCTCCGCAGTCACCAATCCGCAGCTGGTGGCGGATGCCGCCGCCAAGTACGGATCGCAATGCATCGTGGTCGCCATCGACGCCAAGCAGGTCGCGCCTGGCAAGTGGGAAGTATTCACCCACGGCGGCCGCAAGGCCACCGGCCTGGATGCAATCGAATGGGCGCAAAAGATGGAGCAGCTGGGTGCGGGCGAAATCCTGCTCACCAGCATGGACCGCGACGGCACCAAGGTCGGTTTCGACTTGGCCTTGACCAGCAGCGTCTCCAACGCCGTGACGATCCCGGTGATTGCCTCCGGCGGCGTCGGCGGTTTGCAGGACCTGGCTGACGGCATCAAGATCGGCCGCGCCGATGCGGTGCTGGCGGCCAGCATTTTCCACTATGGTCAACATACTGTGCAGGAAGCCAAGCAATTCATGGCGGCACAGCAGATTCCGATGAGGCTAGCATGAGCACCGTGAGTTGGTTAAACAAGGTCAGATGGGATGAACACGGCCTGGTGCCGGTGATTGCCCAAGAGCTAGGCTCGAACGATGTCCTGATGTTCGCCTGGATGAACCGCGACGCCCTGGCGAAGACGGTAGCGCTGGGCGAGGCGGTGTACTGGAGCCGCACGCGCAAGAAACTATGGCACAAGGGCGAAGAGTCGGGCCATGTGCAGAAAGTGCACGAAATCCGTCTCGATTGCGACGAAGACGTGGTGCTGCTGAAAGTGACCCAGGCCGGCGACATCGCCTGCCATACCGGCCGCCATTCCTGCTTCTTCCAGAAACTGGAGAGCGACAGCAAGAGCTGGGAAACGGTTGAACCGGTATTGAAAGAGCCGGACGAAATTTACAAGTAACTAAACGGATTGCAATCATGAGTGAAACCCTGAAGCGCTTGGCGGCAGTCATCGAGTCGCGCAAGCCGGCTAACGGCGGCGACCCCGAGACGTCGTACGTGGCCCGCCTGTTCGCCAAGGGCGACGACGCGATCCTGAAAAAAATCGGCGAGGAAGCGACGGAAACCGTGATGGCGGCCAAGGATGCGCGGGTGGACGGCGACGTTTCCCACGTGCTGTACGAATGCGCCGACCTGTGGTTCCACTCGATGATCATGCTGGCCCAGTTCAACCTGACGCCGCAAGACGTGCTGCAGGAACTGGCGCGGCGCGAAGGCCTGTCCGGCATCGAAGAGAAGGCCAGCCGCAAGCTGAGCGCGCGTGAGCAGCAAGAAGCCGATCCACACAAGACCTGAAGCCTTTGCGACCCGGAGATAATTTGGAAAATTGTATTTTTTGCAAAATTGCAGCCAAGCAGATTCCCTCGAAAGCGATCTATGAAGACGACGACCTGATCGCTTTCCACGATATCAATCCGGCCGCGCCCATCCATTTCCTGATCGTGCCCAAGCAGCACATCCCGACTTTGGCCGATTGTACTGAGGCGCACGCCGCTTTGTTAGGTAAAATGGCGTTGCTGGCGCCGCGCCTGGCGCAAGAACAGGGCTGCGGTTACCAGCTGGACGAGCAGGGCCAGGCCAGCGGCGGCTACAAGACGATCTTCAACGTCGGGCCTGACGGCGGCCAAGAGGTGTACCATTTGCATATGCACGTCATCGGCGGACCAAAGCCGTGGCGCGGGCAGCGCTGATTGCAACGGACTGGTGTCCGGCGGCAACGGAGCTGGGATTAACGGTTAATTTGACTTAGCAGGATCGGGCAAGCTTGTCCGACAAGGAGAAAAAAATGGGTTCGTTCAGCATTTGGCACTGGTTGATCGTGCTGGTTATCGTCATGCTGGTGTTTGGCACCAAGAAAATCGGCAACATGGGTTCCGACCTGGGCAAGGCGGTCAAGGGCTTCAAGGATGGCGTCAAGGGCGAGGAAGAAAAGCAGGCCGCCGACAAGGCGACGATTGACGTCGCCGCCAAAGAAAAGGACAAGTCCGGCAACTGAGTCACGGCTGCCGGCGTGCATGCATGACGCCGGCCTGCCTTGAGGCTTGCCGCCACTCCTCATGATCGATATTGGTCTTACTAAACTCGCACTGATCGGCGTCGTTGCACTGGTTGTCATCGGGCCGGAGAAATTGCCGACCGTGGCCCGCATGGCGGGCTCCCTGTTCGGCCGTGCGCAGCGTTACATCAACGAGGTCAAATCCGAAGTCAGCCGCGAGATCGAGCTGGAAGAGCTGCGCAAGATGCAGAAAGACGTGCAGGAAGCAGCCAGCGACTTCGAGCAAAACATCAACAATAGCATCTCGGAGACCAGGGAGTCGCTGCATGCCGCCTGGAACGATAGCGGCACCGATAGCGCCGGCAGCTTTAATGTCGAGCAACTGGCGCAGACGCTCAAGGCCAAGAGTTTTCGCAAGAAAAAACTGGCGCGCACCAGCGGCGTTCCTGCCTGGTACAAACAGCAAAGCGGCCAGAAGGCGCGAGTCCTGTCGGGGGCCGCACGGGTCGCGAAATACCGTCCGGCTGGCCAAAGCAAGGCCTCCGGTTCATTTTTTTCATGATTTCATGCTTCGCCTCCAGCCGGGTCAACGCTGAGGCCTATGCTGAAATCGGCCAATCCGCTTGTTTGCAAAACACTCCGCTCCCATGACTGAAGAACAAAAGACCAGCGGCGTCGAAGAGACGTTCATTTCGCATCTGGTGGAATTGCGCAATCGCATCATGAAGGCGTCGATTGCCGTGATCGTGGTGTTCCTGTGCCTGATGCCTTGGGCCGCGCATATCTACGACCTGCTGGCGGCGCCTATGCTGGCCGCCCTGCCGGTGGGCGCCAAGATGATCGCCACCGGCGTCATCACGCCGTTCCTGATCCCGGTCAAGGTGACCTTGCTGCTGGCTTTTGTCATCGCCCTGCCATGGGTGCTGTACCAGCTATGGGCGTTTATCGCGCCGGGCTTGTATGCGCATGAAAAGAAACTGATCGCGCCGCTGGTGATTTCGTCTTCGTTATTGTTCATTATGGGCGTAGCGTTTTGCTACTACCTGGTATTCGGGGTGATTTTTCACTTCATCAACAATTTCGCCCCGAAGTCGGTCTCGGTGGCGCCGGACATCGATAGCTATTTCGACTTCGTGATGACCATGTTCATTGCCTTCGGCATGACGTTTGAAGTGCCTATCGTGGTCATCGTGCTGGTGCGCATGGGCCTGGTGTCGGTGGAAAAGCTGAAGTCGATCCGTCCCTACATCATTGTAGGAGCTTTCGTGATCGCCGCCGTTGTGACGCCGCCGGACATCATGAGCCAGCTGCTGCTGGCCGTGCCGTTATGCCTGTTGTTCGAGATAGGCCTGCTGGTGGCGCCGCTGTTCGTCAAGGCGACCCAGGCGCCGGCGGAAGAAGCGGAAAAAACCACTTGAATTGAACGGACAGCGCCAGGCTGCCCGGGTTTTACTCGGCTATCGGGGTCTTGATCTGCCGCAGCCAGCTTACCAGCGGGTAAGCGTCTTTAAAGCCGGACACCAGCTCTTTCTCCAGCGCGTCCGACAGCATCTTCTTCAGCGGCTGCTCGTTCCAGACGATAAAGTTTTTCATCTTGATGTATTCGATGTGCGGCGCGTCGGCGTCAAAGCCTTTGGGCGGCCGCTTCAGCTGGCCCTCGGTCTGCAGGTCGCCGTAAGTCTCCACCAGTTTCTTGTTTTTCAACACCTTGCCGAAACCCTTGGCATCGGCCACCACTTGCTGGCGGATCGCCCGCAGGCGGTCGGCCGGCGGCATGTATTCGCCGCCGGCGATGAGCAGAGTGCCGCTGGCGTCGATATGGAAATAATAAGCCGGCCCGCCGCCCTGGCTCGGCTTCTTCAGGCCGCTGGCGGTGATCGATGCCGAGAAATAGGATTTGTACGGACTCTTGTCGTGCGAGAAGCGCATGTCGCGGTTGATCCGGAACAGCGCTTTCTTCGGATTGCAGCCGGCGATCGCCGGATCGAACTTGCTGACCTGGGCGATCAGGCGCACCACCAGTTCCAGGAACTCTGCCCGCAAGATATCGTAGCGCGGCTTGTTCATGACAAACCAGGCCCGGTTGTTATTCTCCGCCAGCTCGGCGAGGTATTGGGTCAGATCGCGTACGTGCATTACCGGATTTCCTTTATGCGGGTTATTCGAATTTTATTCTGGCTCGCGCTTCATCGGCGGCCGCTTGCCGATAACGGCTTCTACCGTGGTTTCCTGGGTCTTGCGCAATACCGTCAGCTTGGCTTTGCTGCCGGGCTGCAACTGGGCGATCAGGTTGGTCATGTCGGTGCTGTCGGCGATCGGCTTGCCTTCGATCGCCACCAGGATGTCGCCCGGTTTCAGGCCGGCCTTGTCGGCCGGGCCGTTCTTGATCACGCCGGCGATGATGGCGCCGGTGCTGCGGTTCAGGCCGAAGCTCTCGGCCAGTTCGGGCGTGATGTCCTGCGGTTCGACGCCGATATAACCGCGCACCATGTGGCCGGTATTGATGATCGATTCCATCACGGTCTTGGCGGTCGTCATCGGCACGGCGAAACCGATCCCGAGCGAACCGCCGGTGCGCGAATAGATCGCGGTGTTGATGCCGATCAGGTTGCCGTTGGTGTCGATCAGGGCGCCGCCGGAATTGCCGGGGTTGATCGCAGCATCGGTCTGGATGAAGTTCTCGAACTGGTTGATGCCGAGATGGCTGCGACCCAGCGCCGAAATGATCCCCATGGTCACCGTCTGGCCGACCCCGAACGGATTGCCGATCGCCAGCACGACGTCGCCGACGCTGGCCTGGTCAGCGCGGCCCAGCGTCACCGCAGGCAGGTTCGGCAGCTCGATCTTGATCACGGCCAGGTCGGTTTCAGGATCGGTGCCGACTACCTTGGCAGTAGTGGTGCGGCCGTCGGCCAGCGCCACTTCGATTTCGTCGGCGGCTTCCACCACATGGTTATTGGTCAGGATATAACCCTGGGCGCTGACGATGACGCCCGAGCCCAGGCTGGACTGCTTGTCATCGGCATCGTCGCCGCGGTCGCCGAAGAACTTCCGCAGCAGCGGATCTTCCGGCATGTCGGGGGTGACCGGCTTGGCGTCCTTGCTGGTGAACACGTTCACCACCGACGGCATGGCGCGCTGCGCAGCCTGGCGGTAGGAACCCGGCGTCGGCGTGCCCGGCGTGGCTTCCTGCAGCGGCACCTTGGAGGCGGCGATATGCAGCGGCGAACTGGTCAAGGCGCCGTTTAGCCAATCCGGCTTCAAGGTCGTTACAATGAACCAGATCGCTAAACCGATGGTGATGGTTTGCGCAAATAACAGCCAGAAACGTCGCATAGTGAAGATCTTAGAAGGAGTAGGAATCGTGAATCAAGAATCGGTGAAACCGGTGGATCGTATTGAACTGGCGAAATATCTTGCCGAAGCGTTAAATATTACACAGTTCCGTGATTATTGCCCAAATGGCCTGCAGGTGGAAGGACGCGCTGAAATTAGGCGCCTGGTGACAGGCGTCACCGCCAGCCTCGCCCTGCTGGAAGCGGCCGCGGACAGCGGTGCAGACGCGATCCTGGTGCACCACGGTTATTTTTGGCGCGGCGAAGATGCGCGCGTCGTCGGCCCTAAACACAAACGCCTGAAATTGCTGCTGGCGCACGACATCAACCTGTTTGCCTACCACCTGCCGCTCGATGCCCACCCGGAATTCGGCAACAATGTGCAGCTGGCGCAACAACTGGGCCTGGCGCCGCACGGGCGCTTCGGCGACGACAGCCTGGGCTGGCTGGGGAGCGCCGTCGATCCGCAGGTAAGCACCGTGGGCGACCTGGCGAATGTGATCGAGCGCCGGCTGCAGCGCGCCCCGGTCCTGATCGGCGATCCGTCCCAGCCGCTGGGGCAAATCGCCTGGTGCACCGGCGCCGCGCAAAGCCTGCTGGGCGATGCGATTGCCGCCGGCGCCGGGGTCTACATCAGCGGCGAGATTTCCGAGCCGACCGTGCACCTGGCGCGCGAAACCGGCGTGGCTTACCTGGCGGCCGGCCATCACGCCACCGAGCGTTACGGCGTGCAAGCGCTGGGCCGCCACCTGGCCGAACGTTTCGGCCTGCAGCATCAATTCATCGACATCGACAATCCGGTTTAATGTATGAGTAACGCAGCATGAGCAAAACAGTCGAAGCAGTGCGAATCGACAAATGGCTGTGGGCGGCGCGGTTTTTCAAGACCCGCACGCTGGCCAGCGACGCCATCGACAACGGCAAGGTCAGGCTGAACGACGAGCGGACCAAGCCCGCGCACAACCTCAAGAGCGGCGATATCCTGGCAATCGACAACGGCGCCAGCGTGTGGGAGGTGGCGGTACTGCTCCTGAGCGACACCCGCAGCTCGGCGGCGATTGCGCAGACGCTGTACCGGGAAACCGAGCAAAGCATAGCGAAACGCGCAACGCTGGCGGAAGACAGGCGGTTTTTCCGCGAGCCGACCATGCAGCTCAAAGGGCGGCCGACCAAGCGCGACCGCCGTCTGCTGGACAAGACGCAGTCCTGACAATCTTCAATAGCGATTTGACATCGCCTGCGTCCGCGTTTCGCGCTAGCGTGGAGCAGCCAGGACGTTTTCCCCTCAGGCGCGGCCGGCCAGGCGCGGCTACTGTTTCCGGGAGTCGAGGCGGGTAAATGGAACCCGCTCCGGATTTCGAAGGAATTCTCGGTAGAACGGCCCCTCTAAGTCGCTGTTTGACATTTCGATTCTGGTGCATAATAGTACGAGCGTTCGCATTCTTGCCGGCAGCCGCCGTCAAGCAGGCCAACGCCGGATATTTCCAGACGAAGATTTCCAAATACGACCAGACAGGACAGGACTATCGTGGCACATACTGACATGCCGCCGAAATTCATGCGTAAAGGCGAAATGACGCGGGCAGCGATTCTCGACGTTGCCATCACGCTGGCGAGCCGTGACGGCCTTGAAGGTCTGACGATCGGCCTGCTGGCTGAAAAAATGAACATGAGCAAATCCGGCGTGTTTGCCCATTTCGGCTCGCGCGAGGATCTGCAGATCGAAGTGGTGAAGCTGTACCACCGCCAGTTCGAGCAGGAAGTGTTCTATCCGAGCATCAAGGAAGCGCGCGGCCTGCCGCGCCTGGAATGCATGTTTGCGCGCTGGATCCGGCAGGTGACGATTGAAATCGCCTCCGGCTGCATCTATATCAGCGGCGCCGTCGAATACGACGACCGGCCCGGCGAAATCCGCGAGCAGCTGGTGACCATGGTGCAGACCTGGCAACAGGCCTTGCATCGCTGCGCGCTGCAGGCAATCGAGGCCGGCCACCTGCGTGGCGACACCGACGCCGACCAGCTGGTCTACGAGATGTACGGCCTGATCCTGGGTTTGCATCACGACGCCCGTTTCCTGAAAAAGGCCGGCAGCGTGGAGCGCGCGCAAAAAGGCTTTGACCGCCTGATCGACAGCTATCGCGATACACAGGTCGATACCCAGGCCACCAAGAAATCCTCGCAAACGAATCAAAAAATCGCTGCCAAGCCGGCAGCTAGATCAATCCAGTAAATACAAACAATCATCAGGAGAGCACCATGGGTCAATACGTCGCGCCACTGCGGGATATGCAATTCGTCATGCACGAGCTGCTGCATGTAGAAGATGAACTGAAACAATTGCCGAAGCATGCCGAGATCGATGCCGACATCATCAATCAGGTGCTGGAAGAGGGCGGTAAATTCACCTCCCAGGTACTGTTCCCGCTGAACCATTCCGGCGACCGCGAAGGCTGCCACCACGACAAGGCTACGCACACCGTCACCGCCCCGAAGGGTTTCAAGGAAGCCTACAAGCAGTACGTGGAAGCCGGCTGGCCATCGCTGTCCTGCGATCCTGAATTCGGCGGTCAGGGTTTGCCGCTGGTGATCAACAATTCGTTCTACGAAATGATGAACTCGGCCAACCAGGCCTGGACCATGTATCCGGGCTTGTCGCACGGCGCCTACGAGTGCTTGCACGCACACGGCACGCCAGAGCAGCAAGCCTTGTACCTGCCTAAGCTGGTTTCCGGCGAATGGACCGGCACCATGTGCCTGACCGAAGCGCATTGCGGCACCGACCTCGGCATGCTGCGCTCGAAAGCAGAGCCGCAAGCCGACGGTTCCTACAGCATCACCGGCAGCAAGATTTTCATCTCGGCCGGCGAGCACGACATGTCGCAAAACATCCTGCACCTGGTGCTGGCGCGCCTGCCAGGCGCACCGGAAGGTTCCAAGGGCATCTCGCTGTTCCTGGTGCCGAAGTTCCTGCCGAATGCAGACGGTTCGCTGGGTGCGCGCAATCCGATCACCTGCGGCGCGATCGAAGAAAAAATGGGCATCCACGGCAACTCGACCTGCCAGATGAACCTGGACGGCGCCACCGGCTGGATCATCGGTGCTCCGCACAAGGGCTTGAACGCGATGTTCGTATTCATGAACGCCGCCCGCCTCGGCGTCGGCATGCAAGGCCTGGGTTTGACTGAAGTGGCTTACCAGAACGCGCTGGTGTACGCCAAGGACCGCATCCAGATGCGCAGCCTGTCGGGCGTCAAGGCGCCGGACAAGCCAGCCGATCCGATCATCGTCCATCCTGACGTGCGCCGCATGCTGTTGACGGCAAAAGCGTATGCCGAAGGCGCGCGCGCTTTCTGTTCTTACGTCGCGCTGCAGCTGGACAAGGAACTGAACCACCCGGACGAACAAGTGCGCAAGGACTGCGCCGATGAAGTCGCCCTGCTGACCCCGGTGGTCAAGGCCTTCATCACCGACAACGCCTGGACTGCGACATCGGAATGCATGCAGGTGTACGGCGGCCACGGTTTCATCGCCGAATGGGGCATGGAGCAGTATGTGCGCGACGCCCGCATCAACATGATCTACGAAGGCACCAACACCATCCAGTCGCTCGACCTGCTGGGCCGCAAGGTATTGATGGACAATGGCGCCAAGCTGAAGAAATTCGGCGCCAAGGTGCAAGCCTTCATCGAAGAAAACGGCGCCGACGAAGCCTTGTCGGAATTCATCACGCCGCTGGCCGACCTCGGCGACAAGGTCAGCAAGCTGACCATGGAAATCGGCATGAAGGCTTTCCAGAATCCGGACGAAGCCGGTGCGGCAGCCGTTCCTTACCTGCGCGTAGTCGGCCACTTGGTCTACGCCTACTTCTTTGCGCAAATGGCAAAGATCGCGCTCGCCAAGCAAGACTCGGGCGACAAGTTCTACGTTTCCAAGCTGGCCACCGCACGTTTCTATTTCGCGCGCCTGCTGCCGGAAACCGCAATGCTGATTCGCCAGGCACGTTCCGGCTCGGGTAGCCTGATGGCGCTGGATGCGGATTTGTTCTAACGGATTTGTTCTAAATGAGCCGTAGGGTGGCCATGCGCTGCAAGCGAGCATGGCCACGCCCCCAACAGACTGACCAAGGAGATACAAGTGTCCAATTTCATCGTTAAAAAAGTCGCCGTCCTCGGCGCCGGCGTGATGGGTGCGCAAATTGCCGCCCACTGCCTGAACGCCAAGGTGCCGGTAGTGCTGTTCGACCTGCCGGCCAAGGAAGGCCCGAAAAACGGCATCGTCCTGCGCGCTATCGAAAACCTGAAGAAGCTCAGCCCCGCGCCGCTCGGCAACAAGGATGACGCCTCGCTGATCGAAGTCGCCAACTACGAAGACAACCTGGATGTGCTGGCCGGCTGCGACCTGATCATCGAAGCCATCGCCGAGCGCATGGACTGGAAACATGACCTGTACAAGAAGGTCGCGCCGCATATCGCGCCGAACGCCATCTTCGCTTCCAATACTTCAGGCCTGTCGATCACCGCCTTGTCGGAAGGTTTCGACGCTGAACTGAAAGCACGCTTCTGCGGCGTCCACTTCTTCAACCCGCCGCGCTACATGCACCTGGTGGAATTGATTCCTACCGCCACCACCAAGCCAGAGATCCTCGACCAGCTGGAAGGTTTCCTGGCGACGACGCTGGGCAAGGGCGTTGTGCGCGCTAAAGATACCCCTAACTTCATCGCCAACCGCGTAGGCGTGTTCGGCATCCTGTCGACCGTGCACCAGGCTGACAAATTCGGCCTCTCGGTCGACGTTGTGGATGACCTGACCGGCGCCAAGCTGGGCCGCGCCAAATCGGGTACCTTCCGTACCGCCGACGTGGTCGGGCTGGACACCATGGGCCATGTGATCAAAACCATGCAGGACAACCTGAAGGACGATCCTTTCTACGGCGTGTATGCCACGCCGCCGCTGCTGGCCAAGCTGGTCGAGCAGGGCGCGCTGGGCCAGAAGGCCGGCGCCGGTTTCTACAAGAAGGTCGGCAAGGACATCCTGCGCATTGACGCCGCCAAGGGCGAATACGTCACCGGCGGCGGCAAGGCCGACGAACTGGTGGCACGCATCCTGAAAGACAAGGATCCAGTCAAGCGCATGAAAACCCTGCGCGAATCGACTAATCCGCAGGCGCAGTTCCTGTGGGCCATTTTCCGCGACGGCTTCCACTACATTGCAGTCCACATGGAATCGATTGCCGACAACGCGCGCGACATCGATTTCGCCATGCGCTGGGGCTTCGGCTGGAGCGTAGGCCCGTTCGAAATCTGGCAAGCCGCCGACTGGAAACAGATCGCCGGCTGGGTCAAGGAAGACATCGACGCCGGCAAGGCGCTGTGCAATGCACCGCTGCCAGCCTGGGTATTCGACGGCCGCACCGGTGTGCACGCTGCCGACGGTTCTTATTCGCCAGCGAAGAAAGCCAACGTCGCCCGCTCCACTTTGCCAGTCTACGAGCGCCAGGTGTTCCGCGCACCGTTGCTGGGTGAAGGCGTGGCCGACGGCAAGACTGCCGGCACCACCGTATTCGAGGATGACTCGGTACGCGCATGGCACCAGAACGACGACGTCCTGGTCCTGTCCTTCAAGACCAAGATGCACGTGATCGGACCTGGCGTCATCGCCGGCCTGAACAAGGCGGTGGCCGAAGCAGAAAAGAATTACAAGGGCCTGGTGCTATGGCACGCGGATGCAGCCGAAGGCGGCGCATTCTCGGCCGGCGCCGACCTGCAGTCGATGCTGCCTTTGTTCATGTCGGGCGGCGCCAAGGCGATCGAACCGATGGTCGCCGAGTTGCAGCAGGCATTCATGGGCCTCAAGTACGCCAGCGTACCGGTAGTTGCTGCGGTGGCCGGCCTGGCGCTGGGCGGCGGCTGCGAGCTGGCCTTGCACACAGCCAAGCGTGTGGCCTCGATCGAGTCGTATATCGGCCTGGTTGAAGTCGGCGTCGGCCTGATCCCGGCCGGCGGCGGTTTGAAGGAAGCGGCAGTACGCGCCGCCAACGACGCCAAGGGCAACGACATCCTGCAATTCCTGAAGACCTCTTTCCTCAACGCCGCCACCGCCAATGTCTCGAAATCGGCCTTGCAAGCGAAGAGCATGGGCTACCTGAAGGCCGACGACGTGATCGTGTTCAATGCCTACGAGCTGCTGCATGTGGCCAAGGTCGAAGCGCGCGCCATGTTCGACGCCGGCTATCGTCCACCGCTGAAAGCGCAGATCGCAGTCACTGGCCGTTACGGCGTCGCCACCATCATGGCGCAGCTGGTCAACATGCGCGACGGCGGTTTCATCTCCGCCCATGACTACAAGCTGGGCACCATGATCGCCAACATCGTTTGCGGCGGCGAAGTGGAAGAAGGCAGCGTGGTGAATGAACAATGGTTGCTGGACCTGGAACGCAAAGCGTTCGTCGAACTGCTGAACAACCCCAAGACGCAAGAGCGGATCATGGGCATGATGCAGACCGGCAAACCAGTGCGCAACTAATCAAATCAGGAGCAGGAAATGACTAAACAACTTCAAGATGCGTACATCGTCGCCGCTACCCGCACGCCAATCGGCAAGGCGCCGCGCGGCATGTTCAAGAACACACGCCCGGACGACCTGCTGGTGCGCGTAATGCAATCGGCCCTGGCGCAAGTGCCAGGCCTGGATCCGAAACTGATCGAAGATGCCATCATCGGCTGTTCGTTCCCGGAAGGTGCGCAGGGTCTGAACATGGCGCGCAATGCCATTATCCTGGCCGGTTTGCCGAACACCATCGGCGGTGTCACCGTCAACCGTTATTGCGCTTCCGGCATCACCGCGGTAGCGATGGCGGCTGACCGCATCCGCGTCGGCCAGGCTGACGTGATGTTCGCCGGCGGCGCCGAATCGATGTCGATGGTGCCGATGATGGGTTTCCATCCATCGGTCAACATGGAAGTGTTCAAGGACGAAAACGTTGGCCTGGCCTACGGCATGGGGCTGACCGGCGAAAGAGTGGCGCAGCAATGGAAAATCTCGCGCGAAGCACAGGACGCATTTGCGTTGGAATCGCACCGCCGTGCGCTGGCGGCGCAAGCGGCCGGCGAGTTCAACGATGAAATGACTTCGGTCGAGATCATCGAGCGCTTCCCTAACCTGGCGACCGGCCAGATCGATACCAAGATCCGCACCGTCGATCGCGACGAAGGCGCGCGCGAATCCACCATGGAAGGCCTGGCCAAGCTGAAGGCAGTGTTTGCCGCCAAAGGTACGGTCACCGCCGGCAACTCTTCGCAAACTTCGGACGGCGCCGGTGCGCTGCTGCTGGTCAGCGAAAAAATCCTGAAGCAATTCAACCTGACGCCGCTGGCGCGTTTCGCCTCGTTTGCAGTGCGCGGCGTACCGCCGGAAATCATGGGCATCGGTCCTAAAGAAGCGATCCCGGCAGCGTTGCGCGCCGCCGGCATCACCCAGGACCAGCTGGACTGGATCGAACTGAACGAAGCATTTGCAGCGCAATCGCTGGCAGTCATCCAGGACCTCGGCCTGGATCCGTCCAAGGTCAATCCAATGGGCGGCGCGATCGCCCTCGGCCATCCGCTGGGTGCGACCGGCGCGATCCGTTCTGCCACCGCGATCCACGCCATGCGCCGCCACAACCTGAAGTACGGCATGGTCACCATGTGCGTCGGGGCCGGCATGGGCGCAGCGGGTATTTTCGAGCGCATGTAATCACGCATTTAATCAATTAGTCAGATTGTCATAAGCAATCGTCAAAAACGAAAAAGCCGTACAGCTACCGCCGTGCGGCTTTTTTGTCTCTTTGAATCAAGGCGCTGCACGCTGCAGGCCGAACCGGAGTAGCAGATGGATATATTGACCAGCAAGGAAAACGGCATCCTGACGATCGAATTCAATCGCCTGGAAAAGAAAAACGCAATTACCGCCGCCATGTACCAGACCATGGTCGACGCACTGAAAGATGCGGAGAGCGACAGCGCGGTAAGAGCCATCCTGTTCACCGGCAAGCCGCAGATTTTCAGCGCCGGCAACGACCTCGAAGATTTCATGAAGAACCGGCCGACCGGTTCCGACAGCCCGGTGTTCCAGTTCCTGTGGCAGATCAGCCATGCCAGCAAGCCGCTGGTGGCTGCGGTGGCGGGCGCTGCGGTCGGCATCGGCACCACCCTGCTGATGCATTGCGACCTGGTCTACGCAGCTGACAACGCGCGTTTCTCGATGCCGTTCACGCAGCTTGGCTTGTGCCCGGAAGCGGCTTCCAGCCTGATCCTTCCGCAAATCGCCGGTTACCAGCGCGCAGCCGAAAAGCTGCTGCTGGGCGAAGCCTTCACGGCAGAAGAAGCCGCATCCATGGGCTTGGTCAACAAGGTCTTGCCGGCGGAAGAACTGCTGGCGTTTGCCCAAGCGCAGGCAGCCAAGCTGGTGGCTTTGCCGGCAGCTTCGATCCGCGTTACGAAGCGGTTGATGAAGGGTGGTCAGACTGCTGAGGTGGAGGCGCGGATGGCGCAGGAGATCGAGCATTTTGGCGCGATGCTGGCGGCGCCTGAGGCGGCTGAGGCGTTTACTGCGTTTTTTGAGCGGCGTAAGCCTGATTTCAGCAAATTTTGCTGATTGGTGTTTTCACCGTAAGAATAAAGAGCCCGACTATAAGTCGGGTTTTTTATGGACGCTCAACATGCGTATTTTGCAGGTATATTTTCGCCCCCGAAGTTGTTTTTATTGGGTGAAGAGAGGTATAGAGTCATCGTATATCGGAACACGATGTGGGGTCGACTTCTGTGGCACTGGTCGTGCCGTGGCATAAAGTGCAATTTCTCAAACTTGAGCTGACAAGAAGTGTCAGGTCAAATCTGGAACGCATTCGAGATGCAATTGGCTGGAACCGGCCAGAAGCCGTCGGTCGCGCATCCACCGGTTGAATCCTCAGCTGAATGTAGTTATTCAGTTTTACATGGACACATCGAAACATGAATCTTCACATATATAGCTATGCGTGTCACAATGCTAAGAGTCATTCAAGGAGAGCTTAAATGGGAAAACAGCCGCCGAAGACAGATCAGAACGGAAAAATGAAGGTGCGGATCATCGAATTTGAGCTTGAAGGAAGCGATATCTCACTGCAGGAGAGCCTGAAAAGCATTACGGCGGCACTCTCACGACCTAGCATTGTTACCCCTGTCCGAATTCAAAGAATTGATGCAAACCGTCAGACTGATGTTGCTCAAAATGGAGAAGCTGAGTCTGTCAGTGAGGCAGATGACTCAGATTTCGTGGATGGTCAGGTCAACGAGATTTCTCCAGCACCGGTAAAAACCGCCAAAAGAACAATGAAGCTGCCGACACCATCGCTCCTGCGCGACGTCCGTTTTGACGATGTTCAGCCTACATTCTCAGACTTCATTCTTGAGAAGGACCCGAAGAGTGAGATGCTCAAATACCTTTGCGTCGCATTCTGGCTGAAGTCATATAAAGACATCCAGGAGATAAGTATTGACCACATATACACAGCATATAGGGTAATGAGTTGGGCGCTTCCGGCAAATGCCGTACAACCAATGCGAGAGCTTGCGGCCACTCGTGATGGACGGTTTAGTAAGGGGGTTGAGAAGGGACATTATGTGATCAACCATGTTGGCGAAGGTTTCGTCAATACCAAGATGGCCCGCGTCTAGTGAGCGATCTCGCAGACTTCACCCGACGGATTCCTGCCTTTGATCGGAAAGGGTTTACGGCCAAGATAGAGACCTTTGCTTGGTTCCTCCAAGAAATCTCCGCAAAGCCGAAATTTAGCCCCGCTGACATAGTCAAGTGTTTTGAGCTCTCCCACAGTGCCAAACCGTCCAGCGTCCATACTTTGCTTCGCAACCTATGCGAGAAAAAGCCAGCTAGGTTATTGAAAGACTCGCAGGGGTACCGCTTGACTGCCGCAGTTCGCGAACAGCTTGGGAAAAGCTTAGGCCAGCGAGCTTCGTCTGGCGCCACCACGGCTCTACTTGCCGGCCTGATTCCAAATGTAACCAATACTGCTCAGCGCACATTCCTCAATGAGACACTGATTTGTTTTAACAATAAGGCCTTCCGCTCTGCCATTGTAATGGCTTGGAATCTCATTTTCTCGCATGTGTGTGATCGAATCTTCGAAACTCATGCCGCTGTGTTCAATGAGCAGCGTCAAAAAGTCTATCCAAAGTTACCTGAGCTGACTAAGCGCACTGATTTCGAGGATTACAAAGAGTCACAAGTGATCGAAATTTGTCGAGGTGCCCGTATCCTCGATGCCACGGTATGCAAAACGCTAACCGAAAAACTCGGCCGACGCAATACAGCAGCACACCCATCTTCAAACGTGATAACCGAGGTTTCGGCCGAGGACATGATTGTCGACTTAGTTACCAACGTGCTTTTGAATCCGGCAATATGAACGGGCTGCTTTGATTTTAAATTTTTTCTAAGCCAAAGTATCGCTATACCTTAAAGCAGTCAAAGAGTAATTACTACTTCTGGTCGAAGCCAATTTGACCGAGCAATCTCACCGTCCGTTTACGCTGCATTTCTGTCGTTGGACCCGCGAGTCGTGACAGGCTGATCGGGGTCGTTTCGGGATGGAGATTCACACGACGAATGTCAGTTCAAGTCTGGGCTAAGACACATAGAGAGACGTGAGCGACTACAACATCAGCACCTCATTTTCCCAGAAGTTCCAGAGAGTGATTCCATTCCGCAGTCCACCCATACAAAAAATCATGCGCATGAAAAGCCCTTTTCAGCTGCGCTATCGGCACCCGATACACATCGTTTAATCCCAGCGCCAAGGTGACCGGATTCCACACGATCTTGTTCTTCGCTCTTTTAGCGCTGCCCTTAACCCTCGCACCTTCATCACCGAATATGCCGCCGCCATCGTTAAGAGCCTGCGCCAGATCAATTTTCACCAGGCTGGAAAATGCCATTAGCACCTGATCTTTGTTGATGCCAGTCTGCGATTCCATTGCCGCTTCAATCTTGACTGGTTGAGACTTGGCTTCGGCCTCGCGCTTCAGCTTGCCTGGCATGCGCTCCAGATCCTTTTTCAGAAAACGCAATTCATGCAAAGCTCTGCGAAAGCCCGGCGGCTTGAGTTGCGCCACGATCTTGTAGACGTCCTTGGTGATCGTGATGAGTACATCTTCGCTGCCGGCTGCGAGCCGTCTGGTGTCGCCTTCGAAAAAGATCGGCGCCGCATAACCGCCGTTGGCGTCGCCGAAGAGTTCCGGATAGTCGGCGTCATAGTCCAGCCAGACGTAAGGGATCAAGCCATTTTCTATCAGGCGCGCCAAGGTCCACGGCTCGCCGGTTTGCTGTGCAAGCCAGTGGCAAGCCTGCTCGGTGGTTGCCCGAAAAGGTAGTTCTATGTTCGTCATTTTTCTTTCTTTCACATGCCAGCGTCAATGCCGGCATTGCTTCGCGCGCTTATGGATACGTGCCACGCTCCACCCGCGCTATGCTTTTTCTTAAATATCGGCTAAGCGTGTTTTAAATGCTGCTTATTTTTTTGACGATGCTAATGTATTGAGTGCTGGGTTTGCATCGTTGAACAGGAAAAGATGGTTCCTGAATGATGAGGTGAGCACAGCGCTTGCAACTGACCTGCGCAGCATTGGCGGGCGAGGCAAGAAGCGCGGCACGAGGATGCTACCAACATCAACGCGCCGCTAACCACAAACAACTAAACCGTAGGAGTTGAATATGGCTAAGCGCAATCATACGCGAGACCTTCGCGCGCCCACAACAGATGATCCGGAACAACGGCTCACCGTTTCTTTCTATCAGGACGATAATCCCGAGACACTCTGGATCAAGCTATGTGGGGCCGGCCTCAAACAAGCCGGCTTTGCACCGCAGTCCTCCGTGCGTGTCAGGATCATGCCCGGCTGTCTGCTTATCACCAGCAACTGACGCCGACGCCTGAGCTATCCGCGCAGGCTAAGCCGCTTTCCCGATTCCGTGCATGCAGCGGTAACGGAAAGCGGCTTTTTATCCTCATAGTCCTCCTCAACCGATTGACGATTGCAAAAATAAGCTTTTTCGCATTTTTAGTTCGCCCTCGCAGACCACGACAATCTGCAATCGTCCAGATCTCCAGCGAAGCTGTCTCACAATCCCCGTAAAGTGTGAACTCTTGCAAATTTCGTTACTTTTATGCATTGCACTGTGGAAATTAAAGATGTTGTCGGTTATGATTTGGTTAAATATTTATCAAGTAGAATGCGAAGACATTGCCTTGCTAAAAAGACTATTTTATTGCTGATGAAATAATTTTCAGGGACCACGCATGAGTAGCCTGCTTCAATCCATAGCGGCCTTAATTCAGGGGCGGCAGCATAATCGAATCCTTCGACTGTCATTTCCACATGGCGATGGCCCGCAAGCCCAACTGTTGGTCAATAAGCTGGATGCGGTTGAAAGCCTGTCACGAGATTTTGAGTTCAAAATTGAACTATTGTCAGATGACCCTGCGCTGGCGCTGAAGGATCTGCAAGGCAAGCTATTCTGCGTAGAACTTGTTCGCGCGGACGGGACGCTTCGACATTTCAGTGGTTTTTGTTTTGAGTTCCGTTCAGTCCGTTCCGACGGTGGAATTACTTTCTACCAAGCTAAATTAGGCCCGTGGCTTCAATATTTGCATCTGCGCAAAGACAACTACATTTTTCACGGCAAGACATTACACGAGCAAATAAGCAGCATTTTCGAAGATTACGGTACGTTGCCCGATTGGGACTTCAGGGTCGGCGGAGAAGACGCCGCAATGACAGATGCCTTTCAATATGAAGAAAGTGACCATAACTATCTTCACAGGCGTCTTGAATCCAAAGGCTGGCTGTACTGGTACGAACATACTGCTCAGGGCCATAAACTCATTGTCACGGACGACTCGACGCAGGCGGCGCCAATAGATGGTGGCCCGGAGATTGGTTTTCAACGGCATGGCGGTGCGATTGAAGAAGACGGAATAGCCCAATTTTCGCCTGTGCGCCAGATTGTGGCCGGTTCTGTGTCGCTCTCGGGATTCAATTTCAAAAGCCCCGTACCAATCAACGTGGGCGTGCCGACACTGAACAAGCAAGGCGATGTGCTCGACATAGAATCCTATGAATATACCGGTGCATATGGCGTTAAGAACACTCAAGACGCCGACAAGCTGTCTCGATTGCGCATGGAAGAGATCGAAGCCAGTGGCAAGCATTTTGAAGCGGCCGGCAACAATCGCTTCGTCGTTCCTGGACGCTGGTTCCGCTTGACCAATCATTTTTCCTTCAATTCTTTTGGCAGCCATGACGAGGCCAGCAAAAGTGAATTCCTCATTCTCTCCGTACATCACAAGGCATCCAATAATTATCTGCAAGACGCTACCGAGAAGGCTGAATACGACAATACGTTGACATGCATTCGGAAGATTATTCCATGGCGACCAGGTCGCAACTTCAATAGCGTCGACACCAAAATCATTTCCCCGCAAACCGTCACGGTGGTCGGCCCTTCAGGCCAGGGCAGTATTTTTACCGACGAATATGGTCGTATTCGTGTGCAGTTTCATTGGGACCGCATTGGCAATAACGATGAAAAAAGTTCGGCCTGGGTTCGCGTCGCCAGTTCTTGGGCTGGCGGCGAGCTTGGTGCAAAGATGATTCCACGGGTTGGGTCGGAAGTTATTTCGCAGTGGCTCGATGGCAATCCTGACCGTCCTATCATTACTGGTAGCGTCTACAACCAGCGCAATATGCCGCCGTGGAAATTGGCGACCCAGCAATCGCTCATGGGTTTTCGCAGTCGTGAGTTAACTCCCGACGGAGGCAACCAGCCTGGCGGCCGCAGTAACCACCTGATCCTGGATGACTCCAACGGAAAAATCCAGGCCCAAATCAAGAGCGATCACCAACATAGCCAGCTGAGTTTGGGGCATATCACGCGCATCGAAGACAATGCGGGCCGTAAAGACGCGCGCGGCGAGGGCTGGGAACTGCGTACCGATGGTCATGGCGTGGCGCGCTCAGCACAAGGCATGCTGATCACGACCGAAGGCCGTAGCAATGCCGCATCGCACATGAAGGATATGGGTGAGACGGTGCAGAGGCTCACTTCGGCGCGTGATCAGCACGAAACGCTGGCCGATATGGCGCAGCAGGCCGGGGCTCAGGAAAAGCAGGGGCAGCAAGCCGATATTGCGAAAGTCCTTAAGACTCAGAACGATGCCATCAAGGGCGGCGGTGCTGGCAGCGACGGCACTTTCCCTGAACTGTCCGAACCGCATCTGGTGCTGGCTAGCCCTGCTGGCATTGAGAGCACCACTGCCCAATCGACCCATATCTCTAGCGACCAGCATACCGCCATCACTACTGGCAAGAGCCTGTCCATTGCCACTGGCGACAGCCTGTTTGCCAGCATTGCCAATACCTTCCGTCTGATGGTCCAAAAATCTGGCATGAAGATGGTCGCTGCAGCAGGGGATATCGATCTGAATGCGCTGAAGGACAGCATCAATGTTTTGGCAAAACTCAATATTACCCAAACCGCCAATCGCATCACGATCACGGCCAAGGAAGAAATCGTGATCAATGGCGGCGGTAGCTACGTCAAATTCAATGCGGGTGGAATCGAACACGGCACGAATGGCATTTTTGTCGCTCATGCCGCCACGCATAGCCTTCCTGGGCCCAAGAATCGTTCAGTTGACCTGCAAAATTCTGCGACCCCTGCGCCATTCGACAGGGAAGTGGTCTTTCACCACATAGACGACCAGAACAGTACTGCTGCCAAACAAATGTTCAAACTCGATCGGGACGGCGCTGGCGCGACTGGGCCTGTCACGGGATCGGACGGCAGTACTCAAATGCAACGCTCCGATGGCCCCGAATTCTACAAAGTCCGCTGGCTTGGGAGGGCCAAATAATGACGGTTCAAGGTGATGACCAAGATATCTGGCTCGATTTCACCCTAGGGGTAAACCAGTCTGCCGAGGTTGGTGTTCAAACCACCCCGACTAGCGATAAACGCAGGATTAGAGTACGCGTGCCTCCGGGCAAATTGATCCCGATCGTATTCTTTCCTGGCATCATGGGCAGCAATTTGCGTCTGTCCAAAAAACGCCAGGCAGAGATACAGCGCCAGGATAATCGTTCCTGGCGGCCGGATGACAAGGGCGATGCTTTGAAGCGACGCAATGCGTCAGCAGCGGAGCGTCAAATGCGCCTGGACCCCGACGAAGTCGAAGTAGATCACTATGAAATCTCCTACGATAAAGACAAAGATCGTTTCGAGTCTACTGGCAATGCAACACAAACTTCAGATAGCCGCCATGACAATGTGCCGGACAATCTCGCGGATGTGAGTAAGTTGTTGATGAGCGATCCCAAGCTTGAAAAGGATCATCCGCTTACCACAGGACACGAGCAGCACTTTAGCGCTGCGCAAAAGGCGCGTGCTCGCGGGTGGAGCGAAGTCATGTTTGGTTCTTACGGCAAAATCCTTATGCTGATGGAAAAGCAGCTCAACGACATGCTTAAGGCTGATGGCGCTAACGTAGAAGTGTCGGCTTCTTGGGCGAGCAAAGGTAACGCGCAAGCTTTGGTTGGACGCGCACCCGCCAGTTTTGGTAACTCAGATGCTCCGGCCCTGGCTGAGGCTGATATTAAAAAAATTGGCAACTGCTGGTATCCGGTACACGCCTTTGGGTACAATTGGCTTAAGAGTAATGGTGACGAAGCCAAAGATATCGGCCCGCGCATCCAAAAGCTTATTGACACTTACAACCAGAATGGATTCGATTGTCCCGGTGTCATTCTTGTCACCCACAGCATGGGCGGGTTATTGGGCCGAGCTTTGATACACCCCGATTATGGCAATCTGAAAGACAAGGTGCTGGGCGTGGTTCACGGCGTGATGCCGACAACGGGTGCCGCTGCGGCTTACAAGCGCTTGCGTGCGGGCTTTGAAGGCAGCAACAAAACATGGTGGCACTTCCTCGATAGAATCCAGGGCGGCATCGTCAAAGGTGTGCTGGGCGATAACGGGGAAGAGGTAACGGCAGTATTGGCCAACGCGCCGGGTGGATTAGAACTGTTGCCTAACAAGGTGTATGGCAGCGGTTGGCTCAAAGTACAAGACAGGCAAGGCAATGATTTAATGCCCGCTTTACCCAAAGAAGACCCTGCGACAGAGATTTATATGCAGGAGCCGCAGAAGTGGTGGCGGCTCATCAATCCGGAATGGATTGATCCGGCAAAGATGGGTGAAAGAGGCCTGAAAGGGACAGAGCAGGTCGGGCAAGAAGCAACAACGAGGCGCATCATCAATGCAATGGGGTTTTCTCATGCGATCCAGGATACCTTCCACGATGAAACCTATGCCCACTTCGGCGAAGATCCCGCGCAACTGGCCTGGAACGATATTGTCTGGAAGGTGACCGATGGCAATGCCAGTGCGGCAGGCGATCCGTTGTCCTGGACTCTTCTGGAGGGCCACAAAGGCGACAATGCTCAAGGCACCATCCGCGTGTTGAGCGCGAACGGCATTCCGTTGACCCTGGAGCTTCAGCCTTCAAACTCGGCTGCGGACGGTACTGTCCCCGTTGAGCGCAGTGCTGACAAGGTGCGTGCCAAGGTCAAATTCAGGCAGACCGGCTACGACCACCAGGGCAGCTACGACAACGAGGGGGCTCAGGCCGCCACGCTGTATGGGGTAGTAAAGATCGCTAATGCTTACAAATCCGACTGGTGGGACAAGAAAGACTGAATGCCATGAACCAACGAATCGAACAACTCTTTACCCGCTCCAAGCTACTTTGCTTTGGACGTTATGTGCTTGAAGTGCCGCAGGATGCGACGCTGATTTGGGGGACGGATGATTTTGAAACGTTTCCCAATCGCGCCAAGGACCTGAAGCAGATCGTGGAGGCAAAGCGGGACGAGATACTTGCAAAGGACAAGACTGCGACGATCAATTTCTCAGGCGAAGGCCCAGCTCCTAACGTAATGTGGATTCGATACTATGCAGATGCAGCTGCTAAGCAAGTAGGACTAGAAGGCTTTCGGATTTATCATGTTGTTGGCCCGCACATTTTTCGTTGGCAGACGGCGACCGCCAAGAGCGTCAACAGCACCGTCGAGACCATTACTCAGAAAACGATTTTTCTGGCCTCCAATCTGCGTCCGAGGACACCATCCGATGTGCCTAAAGAGCCCGGCCTGTGCCTTGAGTACGGTTTCTTGCGCGATGCGCCCTACGACAAACAGGAATACTTTGCGACCGGCTTGCTGCTGCCGACCCTGCCCGATGTGACCTTCAGTGTCGAAAGCAACAAGAACGCGAGCACTCAGGGCAGTAATGGCCACAGCCTGCTCAAACAAATCAATGATAGGCGTAGCGAGTTGGGTGGAAGTTATCCCAAAATCGTCACTTTGCGCGAAGGCAAACGCACCGTGCATGGTTGGGCCGGCGAGGAATCGCTGGTGCGTCGTGCTGATGGCACCCATGATTTTGAATGGAAGTTTATCGGCGAAACAGGTAATGTGGCCAAGCCTGCCATGCTGGACGTAACGATGTACAGCAAGGTCAAGGCCAACCGCGTTGGAGCCGCATCTGCCGCTTCCGTTGACGACGACGAAGCGGTAGCCTTGTGGGACAAGCTGTTGAACGGCTTGAAGTTCCGAGTCGCGGTACCCGGAGCACCGAGCGACGCGGTGGCGCTCTCATGAATGTGGTGACGACTATGGTGCCAATATCTCGTCGCCGTGCGCTTGGTATTCTGATCGCTGCATTGGCTGTGCCTTTGACACCCGCTTGGGCTTTCGAGCCTACCGAGCCTGTCAACCGCCTGTGGAAGCCTATCGATCCGTTCAAGGTGAACGTAAATTAACTATTAATTTGTCCTCATTGGACTCCTGCACGCTAGCTTGGAAAGAACTACGTTGTCGAGAATGGCTACCCACAATGCGACGTGATGGGGAAAGAAGAATTGATCACAGAATCGATGATGAATCAACGAATCGAAAAACTGTTTTCCAAATCTAAACTATTGTGTTTTGGGCGATATGTATTGCTGGCACCTCAAGACGCCAAGCTGATATTTGGCTCGGATTTCCCGACGCTACCGAACAGAGCCAAGGATATCAAGCAGATTATGGAAGCTAGGCGGGCAGAGATATTGGCGAAGGACAAGACCGCAAAGATTAACTACTTTGGCCCAGGCCCGGCATCCAATGTGATGTGGATTCGGTACTACGAGGACGAATTTTCTCCGAAGTATGGTTTAGAGAGTTTTGATACCTACTATATAGTTGGTCCGCATATATTTGTCGGAGGCGGGGCTACTGCTAAGAGCCAGAATTCAACTGTTGAATCCATCACGGCGAAAACCATTGAGGTTGCTCAAAACCTTCGTCCTCGTGCCCCCGACGAAGTTCCCACGGAACCTGGCTTGTGCCACGAATTCGGCTTCACTCGCCTAGCAAGTGACAAGGGCCAAGTGCTATCTCAAGTTGGACTCTACCTCCCGGAGTTACCAGACATCACCTTCAGTGTGGAGAGCAACCAAAATGCCAGCACTCAAGGCAGTAATGGCCACAGCCTGCTCAAACAAATCAATGATAGACGCAAGGAGCTGGGCGAAAATTACCCTAAGCTCACTACTTTGCGTGAAGGAAAACGTATCGTCCACGGTTGGGCTGGTGAGGAATCGCTGGTGCGTCGTGCAGACGGTACTCATGATTTTGAATGGAAATTCATCGGCGAAACAGGCAACGTGGCCAAGCCCGCCATGCTGGACGTCACGATGTACAGCAAGGTCAAGGCGAACCGCATTGGTGCGGCATCTGCCGCTTCCGTCGACGACGAAGAAGCCCTGGCCCTATGGGACAAGCTGCTGGAAGGTTTGAAGTTCCGAGTCGCAGTGCCTGGCGCACCGAGCGACGCAGTGGCGCTTCCATGAATGCGGTGACGACGATGGTCCCAATATCCCGCCGCCGTGCGCTTGGCATTCTGCTAGCTACATTGGCACTGCCTTTGACACCCGCTTGGGCCTTGGAACCTACCGAGCCTGTCAACCGCCTGTGGAAACCTGTCGATCAGTTCAAGGTGAACGTAAATTAACTATTAATTTGCCCCCTATTGGACTCCTGTAACTATGCAAAAAAATATTTCTTATGTAGTCATACTAATAGTTCTCTTTATTTCCGCGAATTGTAATATTGCTTTTTCAGCGGAAATAATGACCTCGAAGATTGATCAAAAAATTCTGTCCGAAGGACATATCGAGCTAAAAGGGAATTTAATTTCTGCGATTAGCGTACAAGATAAGATAGGTCAGCACATATTGGTCTTGACGGAAAAAGATGGACCGTCGAAAACGGAAAAAAATAACTCAAAAAATGAGCGCATAGATTTGCGTGCTGTTTTTTATGCCAAGGAAAATACGGGTTGGGTTGAAGAATGGGCTATCACGGATTTTGTCGACTGTCCTGGTTTGGATTCCAGCGCATCTTTTTTCGCAAAGAACGTGACGTTTACTGACTTGAACAATGACGGCATCGCCGAAGTCACTGTTCCATATAAGATGTTTTGTGGTGGAGGCATTGATCCTAGCACCGTCAAAATCATTATGCGGAAAGGTAAGGAGAAATTCGCCATCAGGGGTGAATCTCAAATAATCATCCAAGGCCAGGAGCCTTACGGTGGAGAGAAGACCTACGATAAGTCTTTATTGCTGCCTGAAAATGCAATGTATAAAAAACATCTTGATGCTGTGTGGAACAAAGTTTACGTTGAGCGTCATTAAGGCAGAACAAAGCTGATTGACCGCTGAAAAATGGAGCTGTCATGAAAGATCAGCATGTCTCTGAAAATTATTGCCGCTGGTGACGACACTGACCACGGCGGCAATGTGTCACCGTCATTCTTGCAAAAAGTGTCTTTGATTGACCCTGAAAATTAGGTGGTGTTGGAGTACATGTGACTTACTTCAGTCACGTAAATCAGGATGGAGATTTGCCGGGTCCTGGATGACGAGGCGACTTTATGCTGCTGGATATTGTTGCAAGGATGGTGGCAGGGGACGGCCGGTAACGCTGCCCGTCCCCGCCCGATCCGCCTGAATTACATTTTCTTTTGCACGTCCTGTGCCGCGTCTTGCACCTTTTCACCACCGGTCTGCACATCCTTGCCCATGCCGGCGACCGTATTGCACGCTGACAGCGCGCCCAGCATGCCAAACATCGCTGCAACTATCATCATTTTCTTCAGCATCGTGTGCTCCTAATGAGTTGGTGAGGCAATGATCTTATCACTAGAATTCTGCAAAACGGGAAAAAGTGATTTAGTGCGCTTGCCCCAGCAACAATAAGCCGCTGACGCCATCCCACAGGATCTGCACGCCGATGCACAGCAAGATGAATGAAGTCATGCGCTGCATGACGGTGGTGCCGGTCTCGCCCAGCAAGCGTATCAGGACGCCGGCAAAACGGTTGCTGAGATAGACTGCTAGTGCCGCCAGCGCCAGGCCGACGACGGCGGCGATCATGGACAGCGGCAGCGGCACGCTCGGCACGCGTATGCCGGCGCCGAGGGTAATGGCGACCGAGATCGAACCTGGGCCGACGGTGAGCGGAAACGCCAGCGGATAAAAAGCCTTCTTCGAGGCCAGCTGTTCGGTCCACAGCGATGCGGGCACCGCTTCCGCCATCGGCGTTTCATCGGAGTTCAGCATTTTCCAGGCGGTGGCCACCACCAGCAGGCCGCCGGCGACTTTCACCACGGGCAGCGACAGGCCGAAAAAAGCCAGCACATGGGTGCCGATGAACATGCCGCCTACCAGCAGCAGGAAGGAATTGATGGCGACTCCGCGCGCCAGGGAGTTGCGGGTGGCGTCGGAGGCGGAGATGGTCAGCGCATGGAAAATCGGCGCGCCGCCGGGTGGGTTCATGATCGGCAACAGCGCTGCCAGCACAAACAGCACGGTCTTCAGGAAGCTCAGCAGGTGGAATTCCATGTGCACATGTCGCCAGTAGTCGTCGGTGGCCCGATTCTAGACCGGCGGCATGATGTCGGCAAGCAATCCCGCTAACAGCCCCTTACCAGCCGAAACGCTCACAGGCGCGGCGGTAAACCAGGCCGGACAGGGCGATGTCTTCCAGGCCGACGCCGATCGCCTTGTAGATCACCAGGTCGTCCGGCTGGCGCTGGTAAGTGCTGCTGCCGTCGACAATCTGTCCCAGCTCCCACACCTGGTCCCAGGCGAAAGTGCCGGGCTGGCACAGCAGCAGGTCGCCGGCTTCCTGTTGCGCCTGCGGTTTCCATTCGACCACCAGCGCATTGGCGCGGGCGATCGCACGGTCGTCGAGTTCGCGCAGGTTGCCTTTGCTGGCGCCGACCGCCGCAACGAAGGCGCCGGTTTGCAGCAACTCGCCGGAAAACAGCGGTGTGGCCGAGCGCGTCACGGTAACCACCACGTCGCCGCCCTGGGCCGCCTCGTCGAGGCTGACGGCGCGCGCCGGGATGCCGGTCTGTTGCGTGACCTTTTCTGCGAATTGCTGCTGGCCGCTGCGGCCGGCGATCAGGATTTCCTTGAACTTGCGCACCGCCAGCAAGGCCGGTACATGCGAATGGGCCTGGACCCCGGTGCCGATCACGGCCAACGTGGCGACGTCTTGCCTGGCCAGGTGGTCGGCGGCGACTGCGGTGGCGGCGGCGGTGCGCAGGCCGGTCATGGTGTCGGATTCGATTGCCGCCAGCGGCCGTCCGTCTTCGGTGGAAAACAGCACGGTGACGAAATGGAATTTGCCGTTGATGGTGGTGTAGACCTTGTAGCCGGCAATACCTGCGGCCGGCAGCAGCGCGCCCATGCTGGACATCATGACGGGGCCGGCGCTGGTGCGCATCCTGGCCTGTTGCGCGCCCTGTCCGATGCCGGCGAAAGCGTCCCGCATGGCACCGATGGCGTCGCTGGTGTTGATCAGTTCGGCGACTTGCTGGTTGGTGATGAGTTTCATGGCTATCCTTGGTTAGGTGCTGAATGCAAAAGGGGCGGCGTCGATGGAGGTTGCTCCGCCCGCGATCAGCTGCGCCAGCAAGCTGGCGCTGCCGTGCGCCAGGGTCCAGCCGAGGCTGCCGTGGCCGACATTGAGGTACAGGTTCTTGACCGGCGAGGCGGAAATCAGCGGCACGCCGCTCGGCGTCGCCGGCCGGAATCCGCTCCACGGCGACAAGCCGGCGCTGTCGGACAGGTCGCCGCAGCCAGGGAACAATTCGCTGGCGCCGCGCTTCAATTCATCGATGGCGGAGGCCGGTATGCTGCGGTCCATGCCGACCAGTTCCACCCGTCCCGCAACCCGCAGGCGGTTTCCCAGCCGGGCGTAAACGATTTTCCGGGACAGGTCGGTGATCGATACCTGCGGCGCTGCGGCTTGCGTGGCGGCGTCGTTCAAGGGGACGGTGATGCTGTAGCCTTTGAGCGGATAAAGCGGCAGCGAGAAGCCGGCATGGCGCGCAAAACCGGCGCTGGCGGCGCCTAGCGCCAGTACGAAAGTATTGGCGGCGATCTGCTCCTGGCCAGCGTGCACCGCGGTCAAGGCGCCGTTGCGCATTTCCAGCTTGTGGATGCGTTGCGAGTGGGCGAAGCGGAAACCCGGCTGTTGCGACATGGCTTCGACCAGTTGCCGGCAGAACAGCGCGCAGTCGCCGGCCTCTTCGCTCGGGGTGTACACGCCGCCGACCCAGTCGCGCTTGGCGTTGGCCAGCGCCGGTTCGATCTGCATGCAGCGCGCGGCGTCGATGATTTCCTGCTGGCAGCCATGCAGGGCCTGGAACTCGATTTGTTTGCGCGCGCCTTCCAGGCCTTTGGCGTCGCCGTACATCACCAGCTTGCCGGCGCGGCGGTGCTGGAAATCCAGCTGCTGCACTTGCGTCAGCTGCTGCAATTGTTCACGGCTGAAGAACGCCAGCCGCAACAGGTCGATGGTGGTTTGCCGGACGCGGCCGGTATTGCAGGCCGCCAGGAACTTGAACAGCCAGCGCCACTGGGCGGGATCCATTTGCGGCCGCAGGGTGAGCGGCGAAGCGGCGCTGAACAGGTATTCCGGCCAATGGGTCCAGACCGACGGATCGGCCAGCGGCGCGACATAGGAGAAGCTCAGCTGGGCGCCGTTGCCGAGGCTGGTCTGGCTGCCCGGCAGCGCTTCGGCGTCGACCAGTGTGACTTGATGGCCGGCTTCCAGCAGCCGGTAGGCGGAAGTGACGCCGATGACGCCGGCGCCCAGTACGCAGATGTGCATGTGTTCTGTCCTGTTGGGGGTGTGATGTCGGCTGCTGCGATCTTGCAGCGCACAAAGCTACTATACGTACGCTCAAATATTCTGTCTCATGCCGTTTTAGCATCATTGGCCGAGCAAGATGACGCAAGTGCAATGAAATAGCACGGCTGCGCTCCCTCATTGCGGTAAAATGCCGCCTGAAGTAAGCCAGACAGCCGCTGGCCGGCGTTGCAATGCGCCGGCGGGAGGAAGGTCCGGACTCCATAGAGCAGGGTGACGGTTAACGGCCGTCCGCCGTGAGGCGAGGAATAGGGCCACAGAGACGAGCGTATTAAGTTACGGTGAAACGCGGTAACCTCCACCCGGAGCAATCTCAAATAGGCACGCGTTGATGTTGCTCGCGGAGCGTGCGGGTAGAGAGCTTGAGCGCTGGAGCAATCCAGCGCCTAGAGGAATGGTTGTCATAACGCGAGGGCGCAAGCCTGGGCGTCGTAACAGAATCCGGCCTATCGGCTTACTTCATTTTCTTCCGGCGGATGCCAGATCGGCATCGCTATCTTATTGCATGATTTTTTGAATCCGGCGAATCCAGTTTCGGGGCAGTTGCGTATATGACTGTGCAGGCTCCGAAAACTGACTTTCTTTCAAAGGAATCATCATGCGCAAACTTACCTATGCTTTGACTTTATCCACAACCCTGCTGGCCGCCGGCGCGGCCTATGCAGAAGATACCGTGATGGTCGGCGGACAAAGCATGTATCCCAGCAAGGACATCGTCGACAACGCTGTCAATTCGGCCGACCACACCACCCTGGTCGCCGCGGTAAAGGCCGCCGGCCTGGTGGATACGCTGAAAGGCAAGGGGCCGTTCACGGTCTTTGCTCCCACCAATGCCGCCTTCGCCAAGCTGCCGGCCGGTACCGTGGAAACCCTGGTCAAGCCGGAAAACAAGGCAACCCTGACCAAAATCCTGACGTATCACGTGGTGCCGGGCCGCTACGGTTACGCCAAGCTGGAAAGCGCCATCAAGCAAGGCAATGGCAAGGCTGAGCTGGCGACCGCCAGCGGCGGCAAGCTGACCTTCATGCAAAACGGCCCGCACAATATTGCCGTCATGGATGAGGGCGGCCATAGCGCCAATATCAGTACTTATGACGTGAATCAGTCGAATGGCGTGATCAACGTGATCGATACCGTATTGATGCCTAAATAGACACAAGGTTGGTAAGCGGCTTCAGGCGACGGCATTCTCCCCGTCGCTTTTTTTCGTCCAAAGGGATTGGGTGACGTTTACGTTAACGTCAATTATTGTTATTCTGCAGGGATAGAAATTGCCGGCAGCAGCAATCACCCATACCCATCCGCTTTGGAGACAGACCACCATGGATTTCGAATTATCAGAGGAGCAACGCGCGTTCCAGCAGACCGCGCGCGATTTCGCCACAGGAGAACTGGCGCCGCATGCCGCCAAATGGGATGCCGAAGCCATTTTCCCGACCGATGTCATCGCCAAGGCTGGCGAACTGGGTTTCTGCGGCCTGTACACGCCGGAAGAAGTGGGCGGCCTGGGTTTGTCGCGGCTGGACGCCACCATCGTGTTTGAGGAACTGGCGCGCGGCTGCACCTCGACCACGGCTTACCTGACGATCCACAACATGGTGAGCTGGATGATCGCCAACTGGGCCACGCCGGCAGTGAAAGATGCGTGGTGCGGCAAGCTGGCGCTCGGCCAGAAGCTGGGTTCGTACTGCCTGACTGAACCCGGTTCGGGTTCCGATGCCGCCTCCCTCAAGACCAGCGCGGTGCTGACCGACGGCCATTACGTCATCAACGGCTCCAAGGCATTCATTTCCGGCGCCGGTTCCACCAATGTGCTGGTGCTGATGGCGCGCACCGGCGCCGGCGGCGCGCATGGCGTTTCCGCCTTCGTGGTGCCGGCCGATGCGGCAGGCATCAGCTATGGCCGCAAGGAAGAAAAGATGGGCTGGAACAGCCAGCCGACGCGCACCATCAGTTTCGACAATGTCCGGATTCCCGCCGACCACCTGCTGGGGCAAGAGGGCGAAGGCTTCCGCCTGGCGATGCGCGGCCTCGACGGCGGCCGCATCAATATCGCTACCTGCTCGGTCGGTACCGCGCAGGCGGCGCTGGATGCAGCGCATGCATACATGAGCGAACGGCGGCAATTCAACCGGCCGCTGTCGGATTTCCAGGCGCTGCAGTTCAAGCTGGCCGACATGCAGACCGAGCTGGTGGCAGCGCGCCAGATGGTGCGCCTGGCCGCTTGCAAGCTGGATGCCAAGGACCCGAATGCGACTACCTACTGCGCGATGGCGAAACGTTTTGCCACCGATATCGGCTTCCAGATCTGCAACGAAGCGCTGCAGATCCACGGCGGTTACGGGTACATCCGCGAGTATCCGCTGGAACGCCATTTCCGCGATGTGCGGGTGCACCAGATCCTGGAAGGCACCAATGAAATCATGCGTGTGATCATTGCCCGCCAATTGCTGGGCAACGCATCCAACGAGGACATCCGATGACTGACACGATCTATACCAACCTGCGGCTGGAAATCGTCGGCCACACCGCCATCGTCACGATGGCCAATCCGCCGGCCAATACCTGGACCGGCGCTGCCTTGCGCGACCTGACGCGCCTGGTCCAGGACCTGAACGCGGACAAGAATATCTACAGCCTGGTGCTCACTGGCGAAGGCGAGAAGTTCTTTTGTGCCGGCGCCGACCTGAAACTGTTTGCCGATGGCGACAAGGTCATGGCGCGCGACATGGCGCGCCGCTTCGGCGAGGCATTCGAAACCCTGTCCGGTTTCCGCGGCGTCTCGATTGCGGCCATCAACGGCTACGCCATGGGCGGCGGCCTGGAGTGCGCCCTGGCCTGCGACTTGCGCATCGCCGAGGAGCACGCGCAGATGGCTTTGCCCGAAGCCGCGGTCGGTCTTCTGCCATGCGCCGGCGGCACCCAGAACCTGCCATGGCTGGTGGGCGAAGGCTGGGCCAAGCGCATGATCTTGTGCGGCGAGCGGGTCACTGCCGACACGGCGCTGCGCATCGGCCTGGTCGAAGAAGTGGTCAAGAAAGGCGAGGTCCGGCAGCGCGCCCTGGCGCTGGCTGAACAGGTTGCCAAACAGAGCCCGTCCAGCATCAGCGCTTGCAAGAAACTGATCCAGGGCGCGCGCAGCAATCCGCTGGCGAACTTGCTGCCGGTGGAGCGCGAATTGTTCCTTGACCTGTTTGATACCGAAGATCAGAAGGAGGGCGTGAATGCCTTCCTGCAAAAACGTCCGGCTGTATGGAGTAATCAATGATGGCAGAAGTGACTATGGCGCCGGCTTTGTTCGAAGAGCTGACGGCTGAAAATGGCAAGCGCATCGGCGTCGCCACGCTGAACGTCGAAAAGACGCTGAATGCGATATCGCTGGAAATGGTCGATTTGCTGGACCAGCAGTTGCGTGCGTGGGCCGCCGATCCGCAACTGGCGATGGTGGTGCTGCAGGCGGCCGGCGAAAAGGCTTTTTGCGCCGGCGGCGATTTGCAGGGTTTGTATCGCACCATGCTCGACCAGCATGCAGCGGGCAAGCAGGAAGACATCCGCAGCAATACTTATGCCTGCGATTTTTTCGAGCGCGAATACCGGCTCGATTACCTGATTCATACTTATTCCAAGCCTATCCTGGCCTGGGGCCATGGCATCGTGATGGGCGGCGGCATCGGCCTGATGGCGGGCGCCAGCCACCGCGTGGTGACCGAGAAATCGCGGCTGGCGATGCCGGAGATAACGATCGGCCTGTATCCGGACGTGGGCGGCACCTGGTTCCTGAACCGGATGCCGGGGCAGGTCGGCTTGTTCCTGGCCTTGAGCGGCGCCTCCATCGGTGCGGCCGACGCCATTTTTGCACGGCTCGCCGATTACCAGGTCAGCCACGCGCAAAAGCAGGCGGTGTTGGCGGCTTTGCTGAGCCAGCCGTGGGACGGCGGGCAGGACGATGTCCTGTTGAGCCGGATTTTGCTGGATGCCCAGGACCAGGGCGCGGCAGCTTTCGCGGGCGCACCGGCTCCGCTGCAGCAGCATTTCGCATTGATCAACCAGCTATGCAGCGCGCCTACCCTGGCGGAAGTGGTGGAAAATATCGTCACGCTGGCAGCCGATGACCAGTGGCTGCAACGAGGCATCGCCACCCTGGCCGCCGGCAGCCCCGCTTCGGCCTGGCTGTCGCACGCCCTGCAGAAACGGGCGCGGCACATGTCGCTGGCGGAAATATTCCGTCTCGAATATGTGGTTTCCCTCCACTGCGCCGCCCGCACCGATTTTGCCGAAGGCATCCGCGCCCTGATCATCGACAAGGACCGCCAGCCGAAATGGCAGCCCGCAACTTTGGCTGCGGTCACCAACGATTGGGGCAACGGCTTTTTCAGCGATCCGTGGTCCGGGAAAAACCATCCTTTGGCAGATTTGATATAACGTTGATGCGCTGATCAATCGCGCGGATAAATCGACGTTATCCTGTTTGTCCGTTTTTCCAGCCGGGAGCCAATATGCAGCGACGCAACATTCTGTGGACCATGTTTTCATCAATCGGCGCGGCGGCGGTCCTTGCCGGAACCGCGTCGCGCGCCAATGCGGCAAACGCTGCGGGCGTGGATAAAGCCAAAGTCGCTTATCACCTGAGCGAACTTGATAAAACCGGTTTCGTACTCGGCAATATCCAGAATCACTTTGACGGCATGGGCGGGCCGGACCAGGTCAAGATCAATCTGGTCATACATGGCGCGGCGCTCAAGGCGTTTCACTCGGCGCAGGCAAGCCCGGAATTGAGCGCGCACGTGGCCGAGCTGGCAAAAATGGGACTCGGGCTGAGTGCCTGTGTCAATACCATGAAGGCACAGAACGTATCGCTGAAAGATCTGCTGCCGGGTTTTAGCGTTGCCGACAAAGGCGCGGTTGTGCTGCTCGCCGACCTGCAGTCGCAGGGCTACGCTTATTTGAGGCCATGACCGGACTGAAGTGATTGACCGCATCACACGGAAAACCAGCATCTCGCTGGATTGGCCACAATAATTCGACTCTGACCCTAATTAATTCCAGGGCGGGACGCGGTGTGGGGCTGCCAATCCTGGTTTTTTTCAATATAATAAATTTCTTATATGAAACATATCGGCAAGGCGATAGTTGAATGGTTTGCCATGGGGGAAAGCGGCTCCGTACGGGGATGAAAACGCGGTTTTGAGGGCATGCGTGTAGCGGGTATAAGGATTTGATTCTCCTTGATAACATCTTCGGTTACCCCTTATACTTCGAAGGTTTTAGCTTGTGCGTACAGGCGACTTGCTCGGTGTCGATAGTGCATCATGATTAAGCGAGAATGGGACTTGAGGCGTAACTGCGCAATCGCGCCGCGCCAACTTGGTTTTTTCTATGCAATCCTCTGCGCCACGTCGTTTGCCGTGGCGATCGGCTTTACCTTGCACGGCGCCTGGTTTGTCCTGGTGTTTGCGGTCCTGGAAATGGCGGCGGTTGCTGCCGCATTCCTGGTCTATGCATGGCACGCCACGGACCGCGAGCACATAGCTATGCTGGACGATTACCTGCTTGTGGAATTGATACAGGCACAGGAAGTTCGACGATTCAAGCTGGATTTACATGCGATCCGGATTGCGGTGCAAGAGACAAACAAGGGCCTGATAGACATCGAGGCGCTTGGCACCAGGGTCGAAGTAGGGCGGTTTTTGACGAAATGGAAGCGGCGCGAGTTTGTTCTGGAGCTGCGGCAGGAGCTACAGCGCAACCAAGTGACCAGTGGTTGACATAATTATAATTTTGGGCTTTTGAGGAAATCATGGAATATGCGAAGCGCCTTATATCGTTGATGCTCGGTGCCTCGCTCTTGTCGGCAGCTATGCCGTCATGGGCGGTGGTCGATAGTCCGGGTGGTCCAGCGGTGCTGCAGATGAACTTTCAACCACCGGTAACGCAAATTGCCCAGCAAATCTATGACCTGCATCACTTGATGCTGATCATTTGCCTGGTGATCTTCCTGGCCGTTTTCGGGGTGATGTTCTACTCCATTCTCAAGCACCGCAAATCGCTCGGCCACAAATCGGCCAGCTTCCACGAAAGCACCGGCGTCGAAATCGCCTGGACCGTGGTGCCTTTCCTGATCGTCATCGGCATGGCCCTGCCTGCCACCAAGACCGTGGTGGCGATGAAAGATACCTCCAACGCCGACGTCACGATCAAGGTCACCGGCATGCAATGGAAATGGGGTTATGACTACCTCAACGGCGATGGCGCCGGCATTTCCTTCCTGTCCAACCTGTCGACGCCGCACGAGCAAGTGGTGGATTCGACCAAGGTCAAGAACGACAACTACCTGATCGAAGTCGACAATCCGATGGTGGTCCCGGTCAACAAGAAGGTCCGCATCATCACTACCGCCAACGACGTCATCCATTCCTGGGGCATTCCGGCATTCGGCGTCAAGCAGGATGCGATTCCCGGTTTTGTGCGCGATACCTGGTTCAAGGCAGAAAAGGTCGGTACTTACCGCGGCCAGTGCGTTGAACTGTGCGGCAAGGACCACGCTTTCATGCCTATCGTGGTCAACGTGCTGAGCGAAGCCGATTACAAGACCTGGGTCGACGGCAAGAAAAAGGAAATGGCTGCGCAGGCAGACGATCCGAGCAAGACATGGACTATCGACGAGCTGAAGCAGCGCGGCGAAAAAGTCTACACCGCCAACTGCGCGGTCTGCCACCAGGCTACCGGCAAGGGCGTGCCTGGCGCGTTCCCGGCGCTGGACGGCGACCCGGTGGTCAACGGCCCGCGTGCTGAACAAATCAACGTCGTGCTGAACGGCAAAGTCACCGGCACCATGCAGATGCCAGCCTGGAAAGCCGTGCTGTCGGATACCGAAATTGCTGCGGTGATTACCTACACCCGTAACAACTGGTCCAACAAGGCTCAGGAAAATATTGTCCAACCAGCTGAAGTGCTGGCTGCGCGTAAGTAAATTAGGAGATTGAGATGAGCACTACCGCAGTCGATCACGCACACGATCATTCTCACGACGACCACGCGCACCACGACCATCCGCACGGCTGGCGGCGCTGGCTGTTCGCTACCAACCACAAGGACATCGGCACCTTGTATCTGTGGTTCTCGTTCACCATGCTGCTGTCGGGCGGCGTGCTGGCGCTGCTGATCCGCGCCGAGCTGTTCCAGCCCGGCCTGCAGTTCTTCAAGCCTGAATTCTTCAACCAGCTGACCACCATGCACGGCCTGATCATGGTGTTCGGCGCGATCATGCCGGCCTTCGTCGGCTTCGCCAACTGGATGATCCCGCTGCAGATCGGCGCCTCCGACATGGCGTTTGCGCGGATGAACAATTTCTCGTTCTGGCTGATGCCGCCGGCTGCCTTGCTGCTGCTGACCTCGTTCCTGGTGCCGGGCGGCGCGACTGCTGCCGGCTGGACGCTGTACGCTCCGCTGTCGACCCAGATGGGCCCTGGCATGGACATGGCGATTTTCGCCATCCACATCATGGGCGCGTCGTCGATCATGGGTTCGATCAACATCATCACCACCATCCTCAACATGCGCGCGCCTGGCATGACGCTGATGAAGATGCCGATGTTCTGCTGGACCTGGCTGATCACCGCCTACCTGCTGATCGCCGTGATGCCCGTGCTGGCCGGCGCCATCACCATGACCCTGACCGACCGTCATTTCGGCACTTCCTTCTTTAACGCCGCCGGCGGCGGCGACCCGGTGATGTACCAGCACATCTTCTGGTTCTTCGGCCACCCCGAGGTCTATATCATGATCTTGCCGGCGTTCGGCATCGTGTCGCAGATCATCCCGGCATTCGCCCGCAAGCAATTGTTTGGCTACGCATCGATGGTGTACGCCACGGCGTCGATCGCGATCCTGTCGTTCATCGTCTGGGCCCACCACATGTTCACCACCGGCATGCCGGTGACTGCGCAGCTGTTCTTCATGTACGCCACCATGCTGATCGCGGTGCCTACCGGCGTCAAGATCTTCAACTGGATCGCTACCATGTGGCGCGGTTCGATGACATTCGAAACACCGATGCTGTTCGCGCTCGGCTTCATCTTCGTGTTCACCATGGGCGGTTTCACCGGCCTGATCCTGGCGGTGACGCCGATCGATATCCAGATGCAGGATACCTACTATGTGGTGGCCCATTTCCACTACGTGCTGGTGGCAGGCTCGCTGTTCGGGCTGTTCGCCGGCTACTACTACTGGAGTCCGAAGTGGACCGGTTTCATGTACAGCGAAAGACGCGGTCAGATCCATTTCTGGAATTCCCTGTTCTGGTTCAACGTCACGTTCTTCCCGATGCACTTCCTGGGCCTGGCCGGCATGCCGCGCCGCTACGCCGACTACCCGGCGCAGTTCACCGATTTCAACATGCTGGCTTCGATCGGCGCCCTGGGTTTCGGCCTGAGCCAGGTCTACTTCCTGTTCTTCGTGATCATTCCATCGATCAAGGGCGGCAAGAAAGCAGCCGACAAGCCATGGGACGGCGCCGAAGGACTGGAATGGACTGTGCCTAGCCCAGCGCCTTTCCATACTTTCGAAACGCCACCGACCTTTAAATAACGGCAGCGGCGGGCTGCAGCAAGCCCGTCGGCGCTGCATGACTGAGCAAAATGAGCAATCAAAAAAAGCCGAATAACTTGCGTACCGGATTACTGGTAGGCCTGCTTGCGTTGAGCTTCTTCATCGCGATTTTCGTCAAGATGCTGTGGTTCAAGTAAATGGCCGATCCTGCAGATAGCCAAGCAAACCAGGGCAAGGTCGAATCGCGGAAGCTGAACAAGCAAATGCTGGGCAAGCTGCTGGTGATTGCGGTATTGATGTTCGGTTTCGGTTATGGCCTGGTGCCGGTATATAAAAAGATCTGCGAGGTCACCGGCGTCAATTTCCTGACGCCGAAAGACGCCACAGTGGAAGCGCCGGCCAATACCCAGGTCGACAAGAGCCGCACGATTACCGTTGAATTCGACGGCAATTCGCAAGGCCCCTGGCGTTTCAGGCCGACGGTCAGCAGCCTGCAGGTGCATCCGGGCGAAATGACGCAGGTGGTGTATGAGGTGGTGAACAAGCAGTCGCGCAAGATGGATGCCCAGGCGATTCCAAGTTATGCGCCGCAGCAGGCGGCGGCTTTCTTCAAGAAAGTCGAATGTTTCTGTTTTACCCAGCAGACCCTGGGCCCGAACCAGGCCAAGGAAATGCCGGTGGTGTTTTACATAGATCCTGCTATACCTAAAGATGTAAAGCTGATCACGCTGTCCTATACGTTCTTTGAAATTGCAGGGCAGCCGGACAAGGCAGGCTGATTTGGGCTGATTTGGGCCGGTTCAGCAGCAGGGTTAGCCGGATAACGAGAGGTATCAAATGTCGGACCTGGAGCAAGCAAGCCGCCGTAAAGCCTCATTTGGCGCCACCATGAAAGCGGTATTCTGGTCGTTTTTCGGCGTGCGCAAGAGAAAAGATTATGAAAACGATGCCGCCAGCCTGAATCCAGTGCATGTAGTGATCGCCGGCATACTCGGCGCCCTGATTTTCATTGCGATCCTGATCACCATCGTGAAACTGGTTGTCGCTAAATAAACGCAGTGCCGTAGTACCGTAATTGTACTGACTGACAGAAACTAATTAAATTTGTATCGGGAGATGGAAATGAGTTCTCAACAAGGTAGTGCGCCATACTATTTCGTCCCTGGACCATCCAGGTGGCCGGTGCTGGGCGGCCTCGCGCTGCTGGCGACGATGGCCGGCGCCGCGGCATGGGTCAACAGCGTCGTGTGGGGCCCTGAGCTGTGCGCTATCGGCATCTTGTCGTTCCTGGTGGTGCTCTACAAGTGGTTCGGCGATTCCATCCGTGAATCCGAGGGCGGCATGTACAGCGCGCGCATCGATACCTCGTACCGCTGGAGCATGAGCTGGTTCATCTTCTCCGAAGTGATGTTTTTCGCGGCGTTTTTCGGCGCCTTGTTCTACGCCCGCAGCATTGCCATGCCGTGGCTGGGCGATCTGGACAACAAGCTGCTGTGGCCGGATTTTGCCGCGCACTGGGGCAATGCAGGCCCGGCCGGCACCATCGAATCCTTCAGCACCATGGGGCCGTTCCCGATCCCGACCATCAACACCGCCTTGCTGCTCGCTTCCGGCGTCACGCTGACCATTTCCCACCACGCGCTGCGCGCCGGCCACCGCGGCAAGACCGCATTCTGGCTGTTTGTCACGATCGCGCTGGGCGCAACCTTCATGGGCTTCCAGGCTGCCGAATACATCGAAGCGTATAGCGACTTCAACCTGAAGCTGACTTCCGGCGTCTACGGTTCGACCTTCTTCCTGCTGACCGGCTTCCACGGTTTCCACGTCACCATCGGCGCCATCATGCTGTCGGTCGTGCTGTTCCGTGTGCTCAAAGGGCATTTCACCCCGGAACACCATTTCGCATTCGAAGGCGCGGCCTGGTACTGGCACTTTGTGGACGTGGTCTGGCTTGGCCTGTACGTCGTGGTGTACTGGCTGTAACAGCCAAGCGGATCAAGCGCGCATAAAAGAAAGGCCACACTTCGGTGCGGCCTTTTTTACTGTGGATTCTTGCAGCGCTGGGCTTAGTGCAGCCCGGTCGGCTGGATATAACCGAGCTTGTACAGGACCAGCAGCAGGATGAACAGGGCGACTGAAAAGCCGACGCGCATGGTCAGGGCTTGCACCGTGCGGTTGCTTTTACCTTTGTCGCGCATCAGGAACACCAGCGCCGAGGCAAGGCTGCCGATAATCAGGATGAAGGCGATGGCGACGACGATTTTCATAGGCAGGCCGGGGAAACACGGGGAAACATTGATTAAGGCGCTATTGTAATGCCAATCGGATTCCGGTTCAGGTTCAGATTTCGGCCGGTCCCCTTCGTGGTGACCGTATTGCTGGTGGTGCTGGGCATCGCGTTGGCACAATGGCAAACCCGGCGCGGCGACCAGAAGCAGGCGATTGAAAGCAGGCTGCTGCGGCGCGAAGCCGACGCCACCGTCAGGCTTGGCGCTGCCTTACAGGTGCAGGACGTCGACCAGTTGGAGTTTCGGCGCATGGCGCTGCGCGGTGAATTTATTGCCGGCTGGCCGGTCTATCTCGACAACCGTCCCTTGAACGGCGTGGCAGGCTTTTATGTGCTGATGCCGTTCAAGCTGGCGGCGTCGGACACGGGGGTGGCTAACTACATCTTGGTGGCGCGCGGCTGGCTGCCGCGCGATCCGGCCGATCGCAGCAAGCTGCCGTCTTACCCGACGCCGGCCGGCACGGTCGAGATAGAAGGGCTGGTCAGGCGCGATTTCGGCCATGTCCTGCAGCTGGGCGATGCCGCTCCCTTGCGCCCTCAGGCGATTGTGCAGAACCTGGCGGTCAGCGAATTTGCCACTGCCAGCAAGTTCAAGCTGCAGCCGTTCGTGATCGAGCAGACCAGCAACACCGAAGACCATTTGCTGCGCGACTGGCCCCGGCCCTCGCTCGGTATCGAAAAGCACCGCGGCTACGCGTTCCAGTGGTATGCGCTGGCCGCGATGGCCTTGATTTTTTTTGTTGTGACAGGATTTAGACGTGGACCAGAAAACACCGACAAGCCAGCCCAGTCCGGCTGAGAATAAACCGCGCTGGGGCGGCCGCTGGAAACTGTTCGCGGTGATTGCGGTATGCGCAGCGCCCATGATTGCTTCCTATCTCACCTACTACGTGATCAAGCCGCAAAGCCGCAATAACTACGGCGAGCTGCTCGATCCGCGCGACTATCCCGTGCCGGAGCTGGGCAGCACCGCGCTCGACGGCAAGCCGCTTACGCTCGACGCCTACCAAGGCAAATGGCTGATGCTGCAGGCCGATGGCGGCGCTTGCCCCAAAACCTGCCAGGACAAGCTGTTCGAAATGCGCCAGCTGCGCCTGATGCAGGGCAAGGAAATGGAAAGGATCGAGCGGGTCTGGCTGATTACCGACGACCAGCCTTTGCCGACCATGGTGATGCGCGAATACGACGGCACCAGGCTGTTGCGGGTCAAGCCGGAGCTGCTGAAAGCCTGGCTGCCGACCGAAGCCGGCACCAGCGCCGCCGATCACATCTACCTGATCGATCCGCGCGGGCACCTGATGATGCGTTTCCCCAAAGACGCCGATCCAAGCAAAGTGAAAAAAGACCTGTCCAAGCTGCTGCGGGCGTCGGCGATAGGATGAGTTTGCGATGACAACGCCAATGTTAATCCAGCTCGGCAGCATGGGACTGCTGGTGGCCTTGCTGGCGTTTTGCGTGGTCTGGGTTTCCAGCGACACCGATAAATACCGCAAGCTGGTGTGGGTGACGCTGTTCCTGACCTTTGACCTGATCATGTTCGGCGCATTCACCCGGCTCACCGATTCCGGCCTCGGCTGCCCCGACTGGCCCGGCTGCTACGGCCACTCCAATCCGCTGCAGGCGCACGAACATATCAGCGCCGCCCAGGAAGCCATGCCGACCGGTCCGGTGACAGTGATGAAAGCCTGGATCGAAATGACCCACCGCTATTTTGCGATGGGGGTCGGCGTGCTGATCATCGCCCTGATGGCGATCGCCTGGATGCGCTGGTTCAAGGCGCGCAAATCGGCTGTGCCACAGGACAGCAAGTTTTCACCGTGGTTTCCGACCTGGCTGTTCTTGTTCGTCTGTCTGCAAGGCGCTTTCGGCGCCTGGACCGTGACGCAAAAACTGCAGCCCGTGATCGTCACCACCCATCTGCTGCTCGGCCTGACCTTGCTGGCGATGCTGACCTGGCTGGGCGCACGCCAGAGCGGCCACGCGCCGGTGGCAGCCAGTGCCGCCGGCCTGGTCAAGCCGGCGCTGGCCGGCCTGCTGCTGCTGATTCTGCAAATTGCGCTGGGCGGCTGGGTGAGCACCAATTACGCTGCCCTGGCGTGCACCGATTTTCCTACCTGCCATGGCGCGCTGCTGCCGCAGATGGATTTCGCCAACGGCTTTACCCTGTGGCGCCACCTGGGCATGACCGCCGACGGCGAATTCCTGTCGTTCCAGGCCCTGACGGCAATCCATTGGACTCACCGCAGCTTCGCTTTCGTGGTGATCGCCTTCGTTGTCTGGCTGGCTGGCAAAGCCTTGTGCACCGAGGGCCTGCAAAAAACCGGCCGCTGGCTGCTGATCGTTGTCGGCTTGCAATTGCTTACCGGTCTGTCTACCATTTTCCTGAACTGGCCGCTGGCTATCGCCGTGGCGCACAACGGTGGTGCGGCGCTGCTGCTGCTGTTGCTGGTCATGTTAAACTATAAGACTAGACTAGCTCCTGGCGTATCTCCGGTTTTTGGGGCGCCAAGCCATCCAGTAATCGCTGACCGCCTCAACCCGCATCCATGACCGCTTTGACCGTACCACCTAATCGAATTGCCCAGTACTGGGCGCTGACCAAGCCGCGCGTTACGCAGCTGGCGGTGTTTTGCGCGGTGATCGGCATGTTCCTGTCCACGCCAGGCTTGCCGGACTGGCAACGTTTGATCGCCGCCACCATCGGTATCTGGCTGCTGGCCGGCGCCGCTTTTGCCATCAATTGCCTGGTCGAGCGTGAAATCGACTCGCGCATGGCGCGTACCGCCCGCCGGCCCATGGCGCGCGGCGAAATCACCGTGCCGCAGACCCTGGTGTTTTCCGGCGTCATCGGCGGGGCTGGCATGTGGGTGCTGTACAACTTCGTCAATCCGCTCACCATGTGGCTGACCTTCGCCACGTTCCTCGGCTACGCCATCATCTACACCATCATCCTGAAACCGGCGACGCCGCAGAATATCGTCATCGGCGGCCTGGCCGGCGCCATGCCGCCGGCGCTGGGCTGGGCTGCAATCGCCAACGACGTGCCGATGCAAGCCTGGATCCTGGTGCTGATCATCTTCGTCTGGACCCCGCCGCATTTCTGGGCGCTGGCAATGTACCGGCGCGACGACTACGCCAAATCCGGCCTGCCGATGCTGCCGATCACGCACGGCATGAAGTTCACCCAGTTCCAGATCTGGCTGTACACGATCGCCCTGGTGGCGACCACCATGCTGCCGTTCGCGGTCGGCATGAGCGGCCTGATCTACCTGGCCAGCGCGGCGATACTGGGCCTGATCTTCCTCTGGTACGCATGGCAGATCTACCGGCACTACACCGACCTGATCGCGCGCAAGACCTTCGCCTATTCGATCGTCTACCTGTCGCTGCTGTTCGCCGCCTTGCTGGTCGACCACTACCTCAAATTCTGAAAGCAAACATGAAGCGTGTTATTCCTGTCGTTGTGGCCGGCTTGCTGGCGGCTTTGTCTTTAATCGCCTGTGGCGACAAGCCTGCGGGCGGCGGCCAGGAAATGACGCTGTCGCCAGCCAACAGCGCGTTCATCAACACCGACGTCACCGGCCTCGGCTACGCCCGCGATTTCGCCCTGACCGACCATACCGGCAAGCCGCGCACGCTGGCCGACTACAAGGGCAAGGCGGTCGTCGTGTTTTTCGGCTACACCCAATGCCCGGATGTCTGCCCGACTACCATGGTCGAAATGGCGAACGTGATGAAGGAACTGGGGCCGCAGGCAAGCAAGGTGCAGGTCCTGTTTGTCACCGTCGATCCGGAGCGCGATACGCAGGAGCTGCTGTCGAAGTATGTGCCGGCGTTCGATCCGAGTTTTGTCGGCCTGTACGGCGACCAGGCGGCGACCGACAAGGTGGCCAAGGAATTCCGCGTGTTCTACCAGAAAGTACCCGGCAAGACCCCGGGCAGCTACACCATGGACCATACCGCCGGCAGTTATGTGTTCGATCCGGAAGGCCACATCCGCCTGTTCGTGCGCCACGGCCAGGGACCGGATCCGATTGCCCACGACCTGAAGCTGTTATTGAAGTAATCGACAGGGCGTCCCGGTCGTTCCTGAGCAATCAAGGCAGAATCCTGTACGGTTCTGCTTTTTTTTGATCCGGCAATTAACGATTCTCCGTTGGGTCTTCCATGAAGCGCAGGCAATGCTCGGCGCTCGGCAGGAAACATGAATCGCTGCGGCCGAATATGCGATGGTGGTAGAGGGCGTCCCTGATGAAGGACGGCAGCAGTCATGCGGTGATCATAGGGCGATCTCTTCCTGTTCAATTTTCAGATAGCCTCGATACTCGGCCAGCACGCCGACCAGCGGCAGATGCGCCGCCACATTGAAATGCAGTTTGCCTGGGGAGGCGGTTTCTTCCGCCAGCACCGACGGCACGAGAAATCGCGGGCACGGAATACCGCAAACAGTTATGCGCTGGAGTAGCATTGTCAGCCGGCCGCTGTCGGCCTTCAGCTTGAAGTGCAAATCTACCGGGCCCAAGCGTTCAACCAGCGTTCCGGACTTGACCTGCATGCGCGAAATCATCATGCGGCCAGGGTAGTGGCGGCGCCAGGTTTCTTGCCGGGAGTCGGCATCCAGCTCAAACAGGAAATCGGTTTCCGCCATCGCTTTCGGCAGCGAAAATACCTTGCCCATCAGGCGTCCGATGGCGCTATGCGGGCTCTTCACCTCGCATCTGCCCGGCAAGCTGACGTTGCCGGCCATGCTGTGAAATATCTGCAGTTCGCGGCCGAGCGAATCGAAGTCTGCGCCTAGTACCTGGCGATAGAGTGAATCCGCAGGACTCATTTTGCGCTGCTCTCCGTAGTGATCGCCAGTCCCTGCATGACATCGAGGAAATCCTCAAGCTTGAGAATGCCGATGCAGGGAAATGCGCCGCGGCGTGTGGTTTGATTGCGGGCGAGCTTGCCGGCCAGGATGGCGCTGGCCAAAACCGGGACATAGGGACCGTCGCCGTTTGCGGCAATCAGCGTCCAGCGGCGATGCTGTTTTGCGCCATCGATTCCAAGCCCATCCAGCTCAACGTGCATGGCGCCGGCGTCGGAGCCGAAACGGATGAACAGGTCGCTGAGTTTTTTAAGGATCGCCGCGTGGCGCGACCAGTTTTGCACCAGCCCGGCCCGGCGCATTCCGCTCATCAGCCATACGCCGAAATGCAGTAATGGCAACTCCAGTCCGGCGCCAAAGGAAACCCGTTGCACACCTGGATAGCGCTCGGGGAAAAGCTGAAGATCGGGGACATCGCAGTTTGCCAGCCAGCGGCCGCCAACCGGCGCCCGGTAGTTCTGCCGGCGCAGTCCTTGCCAGCCGAAAGCCTGCTGCCAGCGTCCCGCGCGCCATTGCGGAAATGAAGCCCCGCAATAACCGAGGATCGCACCGACAGTCGCTAACCCGCGTTCGGTGCGATTGCCGGGGCTGATGCCGACGTCGATACCGTGCAGTTCGCTGAAATTTCCAGCCAGCTCGTCCACCACTGCGCCGGACAAGGCCGGCACCGAACTGGCGCCGCTCGTCACAAACAGGTCTGCTTGCCTGGCGTCGGCATCCAGTGTGATGATGCCAGAGACAAAATCGCGCCCGTCCGCCAGGTCGGCATAATGGACTCTCGCCTCAATGCAGGCGCGAGCCACTTCATATCCCTGTCCTTGGAATGGTCCGCTGGCGTGGATTACCATATCGGCCCGGCTTGCGCGGATCCGCGTTGCCAGTCCTGCTTCGGACACATCAATCCGGCATGCGGAGAATCGCTCGGTTGCTGTTCGTCGATTCAGGGAGTCCGCCAGCATCTGAGCTGCGGCCATGTCTCTGCCGGCAATCGTGACATGAAGAAGGGGATCGAGCGCAAGGCGTTCGGCAAGTCGCCTTCCAAAAAAGCCATATCCGCCGATCAAAAGCACTTTATACGCCGATTCGCCTGGGGAGCAGGCGGAGATGTTTTTTTCTTCCGTCATGAATCGTGCTCGGCAGGTAAGTAGTGATTAGTGTAGCACCCAGGGAAACTATTTCGAGGATAAAATAAAAGCCCCGGCAGCGTTGGCTGGCGGGGCTTTTGCAGGCTTGGGCTGCGAGATCGGCAGTGCCTTTGTCAGGCAAACGCCGCCAGCGAACCCTTCATCTTCTTCAGCGCAACCGCCTCGATCTGGCGTATCCGTTCGGCCGATACGCCAAACTCGTCCGCCAACTCATGCAAGGTGGAGCCGGAGCCGTCGTCGTTGGCCAGCCAGCGGGCTTCGACGATGCGGCGTGAGCGGTCGTCCAGCTTGCTCAGGGCCGATTCCAGGCCTTCCGACTGCATGCGGTCGTAGCGTTGCGCTTCCAGCACTTTGCTTGGCTCTTGCGCTTCGGTCGACAGGTAGGCGATCGGCGCAAACTTGTCGTCATCGTCGTCGGTCGGCGCTTCCAGCGCGATGTCGCGGCCGGTCAGGCGCGTTTCCATCTCGATCACTTCTTCGCGCTTGACGTTGAGGGTCTTGGCCAGTGCATCGACCTGGGCCGGCGTCATGGCGTCCAGGCCTTCCTTGTGGCTGCGCAGGTTGAAAAACAGCTTGCGCTGCGCCTTGGTGGTGGCTACTTTCACCAGGCGCCAGTTTTTCAGGATGTATTCATGCATTTCGGCCTTGATCCAGTGCATGGCGTACGACACCAGCCGTACACCCTGGTCCGGGTCGAAGCGCTTGACTGCCTTCATCAGGCCGATATTGCCTTCCTGGATCAGGTCGGCATGCGGCAAGCCGTAGCCGAGGTAGCCGCGGGCGATCGACACCACCAGGCGCAAATGCGACAGCACCAACTTTTGGGCGGCGCCGAGGTCGTTTTTGTCGCGTAATTGTTGCGCCAAAGTAATTTCTTCATCATGTGTCAACATCGGCAGGCGATTGACTGCCGAGATATACGCGTCAATATTTCCCAGCGTACCGGAAAAGCCGAGCGCCAGGGCGCTGGTGTCGGTGGGCATTAAAGCAGTGTTGACGGATGGGTTCTTCATTCTTTCTCCTTGCTGTCCGGCCAGCTGAAGCTGCCGGTAGATCAACGATCAGACCTTTGACTTGATTATATTAGCACTCTCTATTGTTGAGTGCTAATAGGATTTGTTAAAGAGTGTATATAGGCGGTTGCTATCGGTATTATTCTTTTGATTGTTCGAAGCAGATATTTAGAGAGGCAAACCGGAGGAAAGTTGCGTCCATATTAAAGCAAATGCTGCATAGCCGCACGGCAGCGCCGAAAAGGGCCGTCAGACCGCCAGATCGGGCGTCATCTCAAGGAAATCGTCGTAGGGCGGGTGCAGCAGGAAAGTGCGCAACTGCGCCAGGTGCGTACTGTCGGCGATGCTGATGTACAAGCGTGCCGGCGGCTTGCGCAGCAGGCGGTTCAGGGTGACGCGCAGGGTCAGGTTACCGATGCAGCACAAGCAGCCGGGCGCAATCCTTTTGATATCGAGATCGAGTCCAGGCGGCAGCGTCGCCGCTTTGCCGTCAGGCAGGCCTTCCAGTATGAGTGCAGTGCCGAGATGGACGCCGCTCCGTGCCAGGTCTTGCTCCAGGGCGGCGTAGATGGCGGTTTCGCGCATGCCGGCCGAGCCGCCGCTGACCAGGGTGGTGAGGGTCATCCGCCTTTTTTGGACAACTTCCCTGGGTCAACCCCGAGCTGTTTCAATTTGCGGTACAGGTGGGTGCGTTCCAGTCCGGTTTTTTCGGCCACCCGGGTCATGCTGCCGCTTTCGCGGATCAGGTGATATTCAAAGTAGGCGCGTTCGAAAGCGTCGCGCGCCTCGCGCAGGGGCAGGCCGAACGAGGATGAGAACAGGCTCTCGGAGGCGACCGCCACCGATGGCATCGTCGTGATATGGGCCGCTTCCGACGATGCCGGATTGTTAAAGACGCCGGCGGTGACCACCGTATCGTTCGATTCGCCGGAAGCCGCGGCCGGCTGCGGATACAGGGTTGGCGCGCGGGCGGTCTTGGGACCTTGCGACAAGCCTTGCTGGACTGCTTTCAACAGCTTTTGCAGGGCAATCGGCTTTTCCAGGAAATTCAGGGCGCCGATGCGGGTCGCCTCTACCGCGGTGTCGATAGTGGCGTGGCCGGACATCATGATGACAGGCATGGTCAGCAAGCCGTCGCGCTGCCATTCCTTCAATAGGGTGACGCCGTCGGTATCCGGCATCCAGATATCGAGCAGCACCAGATCGGGCACGCCGCCGTGACGAAATTCGCGAGCCTGTTGTGCATTTTCCGCGGCGGTTACTACATGCCCCTCGTCACCTAAAATCTCCGAGAGCAATTCCCGAATTCCCATTTCGTCGTCAACGACTAGGATGTTAGCCATGCGGTAGCCTTCCCATTTCCTGTTGCATCAAATCCCACTGTATGGACTGTTCGGACAGCCCAGTTAAGTTATCAATGTCTATTTATTTTATTTTCGCGTCCGGATACGTATGCTATATCAGCAAATCGTCAATTTGCAGCTGTTCTCGATCAAATTACAGCTGAATCGTGGTTCGAGGCTAACTTTAACAGCAAAATCAGGATTTTTGCGCCCTTTGTGTCGCTTCGGTTCTGCAGATCGATGCGGCCGCCGTGTTCGTCGATGATTTTTTTCACCATCGGCAAACCCAGGCCGGTGCCGCGCGGCTTCGAGGTGACATAGGGTTCGAAGGCGCGGGCCAGTATCTTGGGCGAGAATCCCGAACCATTGTCGGTGATCGACAGCCGCACCGCGGTGCGCGACAAACCGTCCGAACTTTGATAGCTGACGCGCTCGGTCACCAGGTCGATGCGCGGCGGCGCCACATCGTCGGCGCGCTCGAGCACGGCATCCTGGGCGTTTTGCAAAAGATTATGGATCACCTGCCGCAGCTGGGTGGCGTCGCCCATGATCAGCGGCAGGTCCGGCGCCAGCGAGGCGTGGATCATGTCGCGCTCGTCGCCGGCCAGGTAGAGGTGCAGGATTTCCGCCACCAGCACGTTCAGGTCGAGCTCGCCCAATACCGCCGGCGGCGTCTTGGCGTAGTCGCGGAAATCGTCCACCATGCGCTTCATGGCGGCCACCTGGTTGACGATGGTGTCGGTGCTTTTCTTCAGGATCGCTGCGTCCTGGGTCATCAGCTTGTCTTCCAGCTTCATCTGCAGGCGCTCGGCCGAGAGCTGGATCGGCGTCAGCGGATTCTTGATTTCATGCGCCAGGCGGCGCGCCACTTCACCCCAGGCGATGGAACGCTGGCCGGAGATGACGTCGGAGATATCGTCGAACACCACCACGTAGCCGGTGCGGTTTTCTACCGGCAGGCGCGAGCCGCGCGCCAGCAGGATGATGTCGTCGCTGTCGCTGTTCTCGCCGCTGTCGACCCGGCGCGGAATCTCGATCTGCTGCTGCCAGTGCAGCAGCTCGGTGCCGATCTTGCCGGTGGCGAACTGCGCGTTCTGTTCCGAGAAGGCGTTGATGATGACTTCGGCGAAGTGGGCCAGGCCGTCGATGATGGTCAGCGGCTGGCCGATGTGCGGCGAAAAATCGTATTGCAGGATGCGCGCTACCGACTGGTTGCTGGTGACCAGGCGGAAATCGCCGTCCAGCACCATCACGCCGGCCGACATGTTGGCCAGCACCGACTCCAGGTAGGCCTTGGCGTTTTCCAGCTCGCTGCGGTTTTTTTCCACGGCGGCGCGGGCGTCGTACAACTGGCGCGTCATCAGGTTGAAGGATTGGGTCAGGACGCCCAGTTCGTCGGAGGTGGCGACGATCGGCCGCGGCGACAGGTTGCCTTCGGCCACCGCCTTGGTGCCTTCGGCCAGCAGCAGCAAGGGCTTGGCCAGGTCGGTGGCGATCAGGAAGCCGCTGACGATGGCGCCGAACACAGCCAGCAGCAAGGTCAGGGTCAGGGTTCCTGTATACATTTTGCGCAAGCCGGTACGGCCTACCGAAAGCTCTTGATATTCGGCCGAGGCGGCGGCGACGAGGCCGATGTTGGAAGCCAGGTAGGACGGCACCGGCTGTATCATTTGCAGGAAATGCGTTTCGTTTTGCAAGGACGAACTTCTCAGCGGCGCCGGAATGGCGACTATCACGCGCTGGCGCAGGTTGGCAGCGTCATTGCCGTTGACCGGTTTACCGCTGCTGCCGGGGGCGTCGAGATCGCTATCGAGCTGGGCATAACCGCGCGGCAAACGCGCTCGCTGCAGCATCGCGGCGGTCGGCAAGCTAGGCACCAGGGTTCCCAGGTGGCCGCCGACGGAAGCGATCACCTGGCCGTTGGCGGTAACGATCGATGCTTCCACGTTCTGGTCGCTGAGCCGGCCCAATTGAGTTGCCTGCGCCGAATTGGACAGCTCCGACCATTCGGCCGCCAGCGTGCGCGCCCTGGCGCTGAGATCGCTGAGCGACGCATCGAGGGCGGCGTGGCTGAGGTTGACGCCGGCCTGCAAGGCGGTCTCGACGTGGACGTTGAACCAGGATTCAATCGAACGCGACGCGAACTGCACCGACACCAGGTAAATCACCGCGCCCGGCAAGATGCCGACCAGCGCGAACATCAGCACCAGCTTGGCGGTCAGCCGGGAGCCGAACTTGCGGCGTTTGTAGCGCTTGTACAGGCGTACCAGCAGCAGGCAGACCAGCAAGAACAGCGCCACCGCCATCAGCACATTCAGGCCAAGCAGCCAGGTATAGTGCTTGTCGAAAAAATCGGTATTGGAGGACGCCGAAGACAGCAGGAACAGCAGGACGCAGACGATGGCGCCGCCTACCACCAGCAGATAGCGTAATGCGCGCGACACGGCTATTCCGCCTTGTAGTTGAAACTCTTCCAGTCGGAAGAAAAGCGCCAGTCGCTATTGTTGAGGGCGTTGACCTGGAACGGCTTGGACAGCAGCCCGAGGTCGAGGCCCATGCGCACCGCAACCCGGTACACCTCGCCCTGCTTGAGCGCGCTCTTGTCGGCGATCAGCCAGCGGCTGGGGCGGCGGATCAGGGACAAGGCCTCGTCCAGCGTACTGAAGCTCTGCTGCAGGCTGCCGTTGATGGCAACGTTGTAGCGCCGTGTGATGACGTTGTATTGCAGACGGATGGTCTGGGTGGCGGTAATCGCCTTTTCATCGAACCAGTACCAGCGCGGCCGCGTCAGCTCGACGTCGGTGGTGAAATACAAGGTGACGCCACGGTTCACCACGTCTTCCAGGCCGCGGTTGAGATCGAAGGAAAACGTGGCCGACAGGCGATAGCCGTCGTCGCTGGCTTCGATATGGGCCTGACTCAATTCAACGCCATCCGATGCAAATGACGGCGGGCTAAAAGACAGAGCCAGCAGCAAGGCCAGCAGCCAGTATTTTATGAATTGAGGCAATGGTCGCGTCACTGGTTTCAGGTATGGTAAAAAGTTATCGCAAAAGGGTGTTGGAACTATGGGGCGTCAGCACTTCTGGAACAACGCGTAAAACAGGCCATCATGATCGTGTTGGGCATCGGCGGTCGGCAGCAGCTGCCCTGGCGCCGGCAGCCTGCGCGCATTGTTGCGCGCGGCAAAGGCTGCTGCCTGGGCTTCCGATTCCTGCGGCCATACGGAACATGTTACGAGTAACAATTTACCATCCGGGCGTAGCATCTGCCACAGATTGTCCAGAATCTTTGCCGAAAGTGTTGCAAGTTGCTCGGTATCGGTCTTGCGCCGCAGCCAGCGTATGTCGGGATGGCGGCGCACGATGCCGGAGGCGGTGCAGGGGACGTCGGCCAGTATGCGGTCGAACAGCTGGCCGTCCCACCAGTCGCCGCCCTGGCTGCCGGTGCCGGCATCGCCCAGCTGCAGCTTGGCTTCGAGTTGCAGGCGCTGCAGGTTCTGGGTGATGCGCAGCAAGCGTTTGGGATTGTTGTCCAGCGCGGTCAGCTCGACGTCGGCGCTTTCCAGGATATGGCCGGTCTTGCCGCCAGGAGCGGCGCAAGCGTCCAGCACCCGCATGCCGTCTTGCAGGTCCAGCAGCGGCGCGGCAAGCTGGGCGGCGGCGTCCTGCACGGAAGCCAGGCCGTCTTCAAAACCGGGGATCTGGGCCACCGGCATGGCTGTGTCGAGGCGTATCGCATCGGGGCCGATCTGCCGTGCCGTTATGGCGTGGCTGGCCAAGGTGTCCAGGTAAGCGGCGACCGAAGTCTTGCGGCGGTTGACGCGCAGGGTCAGCGGCGGCGCTGCATTGCCGGCGGTGAGGATGGCTTGCCATTGCTGCGGGTAGGCTGCTTTCATGCGGTCTATCCACCACACCGGGTAATTCCAGAGGCCGAACGGGGTTTTGATGGCAGCCGCCACCAGCGTTTCGCGTTCGCGCAGGAAACGCCGCAGCACGGCATTCACCATGCCTTTGGCGTGGGCCATCTGCGGATCGGATGAGACCGCGGTGACGGCCTGGTTGACCACCGTGAAATTCTCGTAAGCCGGATCGTCGACATCGGCCAGCAGGCACAGGGCCGCGCACAGCAGGCAATGCAGCAGGGTAGGTTCCGGCGGCCGGCTGGCCAGGTTGCCGAGCAAGGTTTCGGCGCGGCCGATGCCGCGCATGGTGCGGTAAGCGATGTCCTGGATCGCGCCGCGCGTTGGCGCCGGCGCTGCCGATTGTGCAAATACCTGGGTCAGCGCCTGCGGCAGCGCCGCGCCGTCGCGCACCAGGGCGATGGCTTGGGCTGCGCCTAACAGGCTAAAGGCGAGAGAGTCTTTTTTGAGGGTCGAATAGGTCACAAGTGGTTCAGGTCGGTTCTGCGGGTATTGGTTGTTGGAAAATCGGTTTTTGTTCAGTTCTTGTTCAGTTTTTAGTTAACGCCAGCTTGATGCCCAGGGCAATGAAAGCGGCGCCTACCGTGCGTTCCAGCCAATGCTTGATCTGCGGATTGTTGCTGGCGTGCCGTGTCAGGGTGCCGGCCAGCATGGCGGTGCCGCTGTTCCAGCACAGCGTGACGACCGAAAATACTGCGCCGAGCAGCAAGAAGGCAGCGATCTTGTGCGGCGAATCATGGCGCACGAACTGCGGGAAAAAGGACAGGAAAAACAAGATCACCTTGGGGTTGAGCACGTTGGTGATCAGGGCCTGGACAAAAATCGTCTTGTGCGAGCGCAGGTCCAGCTGCGGCTGCTGTTCGCTGGCGGCAGCTTTCTTGCTGAGCAGCATCCTGATCCCGAGATAGACCAGGTAGGCGCCGCCCGCCAGCTTGACCGCCATGAAGGCGGTGGCCGAGGTTGCCAGCAGCGCCGTCAGGCCGAAGGCCGACAAGGTTGCATGGATGCAGCAGCCGGCCGTGATGCCAAGCGCGGACAGCAGGCCGGCGCGCCGGCCCTGCGCCACGCTGCGGCCGACAATATAGGCGGTATCCGGGCCGGGAGTGGCGTTGAGCAGCAGGACAGCCATCAGGAACAGGCCAAAATCGGTAATGCCGAAGGAAATCATGATGCGGCTAGACAGGATGGGAACAACGCGATTGTAGCGGGGATATGGTCGCTCACCTACAGTTAGGTGGCGATTGCGACAGGAAAACGTGAAATTTCCGAATTGCTTGACAGTAACAATTCTTTGCCATAACGGTTAAGCTGGCAAGCGTATTGAATGTCAGATCGGCAATTTTTCCGCCAGGCCCGGCTGGACTGTCGCCGGCGGCTGCAGCAGGTACTGCGCCTCAAGCCAGCGGCGCACATCCGCAAATACCCGTTCGGCGCCGATTTCATTGAAAATCTCGTGGTACATGCCGTCATAGTCGCGGAATGTGACGATCGCGGGCGGCAAGGCGGTAAAAAACCGGCGGCTGCCGTCGGCATCGATGATGCGGTCGTCGCCGCCAATCACCAGCAGCGTCGGGACCGCCAGGGTGTGTGCTTGGCTTTGGGCGAATTCGCCGGAGCGCAGCATGCTGTTCAGCAGGCGCGCGGTGATCTTGTTGTGCACCAGCGGATCGCTGCTATAAGCTTTGGCCACTGCGGGATCGTGCGACAGGTGGTCGACGTCCAGGCCGTTGGGCAAGGCCAGGCCGGGAGCCACTGCCGACATCAGCTTGAGCAGGCCGAGCTGCACCCGGCTCAAGCGCAAGGCCAATCCGGGCGAGGATAAAATCAGGCCGCGCAGCGGAGCCATCGCAGCTACCGCAAAGCGCGCTGCAAACAGGCCGCCCATGCTATGGCCGAATAAAAAGGGGAGATTGCCCGCCAGCGCCGGATAGTCCAGCTGCGCCTGGCGGTTGAAATCGTCCAGCACCAGCCGGGCGTCGCGCAACAAGGCGGTGTCGTCCGGCGCATCGCCCCGCGGTCCGCCGGAACGGCCGTGGCCGCGATGATCGTAGCTGCGCACCAGCAGGCCGCAGCGGTTGAAAAAACGTATTACATGGGCGTAACGCCCGGCATGTTCGCCCAGCCCGTGCATCAGCAGGATGCTGCCGGCCACCGGCACGCCGTCGGCCGGCGCCCAGTCGGCGACGAAGAGAGAGATGCCGTCCGCGGTCGTAAGCTGTCGCTCAAGACCGGAGGTCATCAAACGCCCCAGAGTACGTTGTCGTTATGCTTGTGCGCTTCGCGCAGCATTTCCAGCAGGGGATAGATCTTGGCGGCGAAGTTGACTGTCTGCACCGGCTCATGGCCGCTGTCGTCGCCGGCAGCGTTGTGATGGGCCGCGATGTCGTGCTGCACGCTGTCCGATGCCGGGTGGGCGCGGCTTTCCGATGTTTCCGCTTCCAGTTTGGCAATCGCTGCCGCGCCTTCTTCGGCCGTGATGACGCCGATCTTCACATCTTTGTTCAGCAGGTCGAGGATGCGTTTGGCATCGTGTTCAAACATGATGACTTCGGCCGACGCCTTGGATTTGAATGTAACTAACATAAAACCTCAGAATATTGTTTTTGATGAAAAAAGACATTGTACAGAATACCCCTTTGTCGGGGGGCTCGCCACTGCTGTCACCGGTGGTTACAGTACGGCCGGGCGCCGTAATTCTTGCGTTAATGTCAATTATGTTTGAATGAGGAGATGAAAGTTTCGGCATTTTCTCGCGAAACGGCTTTTTCCGGCCCCATCACGATGACCTGGTAGATTTCCTTGTCCTTGCTGACAAAATGCCCGAACAGGATTTCCGCCTTGCCGCCCGGCGTGGTGCCGACTGCCTCGACATCAATGCTGGCCGACAGCCCTTGCGTACTGCTGGCGGCAGCAGCCGCTTTCTCCGACTTGACGGTGCCGTTGATGTTTTTCACCAGCGCGGTTTTCATCGCGGCCAGCGCCGCTTGCGCCTTGGCGGCGTCGGGCACGGTAGCGCTGCCGACCGCGAATACCGTGTCGTCCACCTTGGCGGCGGTCATGGTCATGGTGACCGGCGTGCCGTCGAGGTCGATAGGGCGCGCGAAGGTTGACGGTTTGGCCGGCAGCAGCACGCTGTAAGGAGCGTCCTTGCTGTGCACTTCGCGCCAGTTGAATTTGGGTGAGCAGGCCAGCAATGCCAGTACGGAACAGGCAAGCAGCAAGCGGGACGACAGGGTAAATGCAGGTTTCACGGGGTAACGCAGCCGGCTGCGGAAATGGAAGCAGCCACTATGGTATCTGATGCTGGAAGGTGCGCACACCGAAAACTATGCCTATGCACAGCAGCGCTATGCCCGCCATCACCTGCACGCCTGGCACGGCGTCGCGGAAAATGAAAGCGTACAGCAGTGCCGCCAGGGTTTCAAACACGATCAGCTGCGCCAGCAGCGCCGTCGGCAGATGCTGGCTGGCCTTGTTCCAGAGCAGGGTGCCGATCCAGGACGCGCACAGGCCGATGACCAGCATCAGGCCGACAAACTGCAGCGGCCGCGGGCCAAACGGGAAGGAATAGGAGCCGCCGGTCAGTTTCAGGTAAGCGCCGTAGCCGAGCAGTCCGATCAGGGCCAGCGGCAACACCGCCAGGCCTTGCGCGGTGGCCCAGGTGGACGGGCTGATATGCGGATTGGCGCGCAGGTAGCGGGCGTTGACGATCGGGTACCAGGTCCAGGCGCCGACCGCCGCCACTGCAATCAGGCAGCCCAGCACATAGTCGCCGATCGAGCGGGTATTGCTGCTGCCTGCCAGCCGCATATGCGTCAGTTCGGCGGCGTTGACGCACAGGATGCCGAGCAGGATAATCAGCAGCGACGGCGCCAGCCGGCGCCAGGCGACGCTTTCCACGGCATGCCCAGGCGACCAGTTGGAAAACACAGAAATCACCACCGGCAGGGTGCCGATCAGCATGGTCGGCAGCGGCGCATCGGCCAGCTGGATCGCCGTCGCCAGCGCTGCGTAATACAGCAGGTTGCCTACCAGCGACAGCTTCAGCGCGGCGCGCCAGTCGGCCCTGGTCAGGGCGGCGATGCGCTTGCGGTCAAGCAGGGCCGGCGCCAGCGCGATCAGGCCGAAGGCGACGTAGCGGCCGAACGACAGCATCAGGCCGGGGTAGTCGGGCAGCATCAGCGGCGCGATGAACACCAGTCCCCACATCAGGCCGGCGCCCAGGGCGCATAACAGGCCGGTCAGCATGAGGCAGGCCGGGGCGACAGCGCGGTAAAGTGAATTGGTGCCATGAAAGGGTCGAGGACAGGTAATGATATTGACCCATCATGCCCGTTTTTAGCTGAGCGGTCTTGTACCAATTTGCTGTTGATACTGCGCCGGGGTGACGCCGTAGGCGCGCTTGAACCAGCGCGTCAGGTGGCTCTGGTCGGCCAGCCCGACCGCGGCGGCGGCGTCGGTCGGCGTGCTGCGCTGGGACAGCAAGGTCTTGGCGCGGGTGGCGCGGCGCGCTTGCAGGTATTGGTGCGGAGTGGCGTGGAACGCGGCCGAGAACGCCCGCACGAAATGGAACATCGACATGCCGGCTTCCGCCGCCAGGGTATCGATATGCAGGGTCTGGTCGAGGTTGGCTTCGATGCAATCGAGCACGCGCCGCATCGCCAGCATGCGTTGCGGCTGGCCGGGCCTGGGCAGGGAAACCGGGCGCAGGTTCTTACCGTAGCGCTGGGTGACGGCGTCTATCAGCACCGTGAAATGCGAGATGAAGGCGAGGTCGTCCGGCGCCTGCCACATGCGTTTGAACAGCAGCTGGAAACTGTCCGCGAGCTGGGGATCGTGCGCGGTGGCGGCGGTGAAATACGCTTCGCTGCCGGTCAGTTCGCGCAGCAGCTGCGGTTCGATGAACAGCATCTGGTAAGTCCAGCCGGCAGCGATTTCGGCGTGGCCGTCATGCAGTTCGTCGGGATTGAGCAGCACCAGCGTGCCGGCCGGGGCCACATGCTGCGAGCCCTTGTGGCGGAAACGCTCGACCCCGGTTTCAATCGCGCCCAGCGAATAGGCCTCGTGCACATGCGGCGCAAATTCGTGGTCGACCAGCCGCGCCGAATACAATTCCACGCCCGGTAAATGCGGGCTGGTCTTGAAGGTGACGAATTCGGACGGGTGGTGGAACACGCTGGTCTCGGAGCCGGGTTCAGGCCAGGCGGGCCAGGTGGCGCCGCACCGACAGCAGGGCCCCAACTAGGCCGAGGCCGGCGCTGATCGCCAGCAGGACCAGGCTGGCGATCCAGTTCAGCGGCAGCAGGCGGAATTCGGAGGCATACAGGCGGGCGAATTCGGCAATCGCCTGGTTCAGCGGCTGCAGGCCAAGTGCTACCGCGCCCAGCGCCAGGCCGCCGGCGCACAGGCCGAGCAATGCGCCGGTGTAATAGAACGGCCGGTGGATGAAGGCATCGGTGGCGCCGACCAGCTTGGCGACGGCAATCTCTTCGCGCTGGGTCAGCACCTGCAGGCGCACGGTATTGAACACCACCGCCACCACCACGACCGCCAGCGTGACCGCCAGGAACATCAGCACCAGGCGCAGGATGCCGAGCAAGGCCGCCAGGCGCTTGACCCATTCCGAATCGACCTGCACGGTATCGACTCCGGGCAGGGCCTTGAGGTCGGCCGCGATGGTGTCGATGCGGGCTGCGTCAGGCGCATCGTGGAAACCGGTCAGTTTCAGTACGTAAGCATCCGGCAAAGGATTCTGGCCCAGCGTGGTCAGCGCATCGTCCATGCCGGTCTTGTTTTTCAGGCTGATCAGGGCGTCTTCGCGCGGGATGAACATGACCGTGGCCGTGCTGTGGTGCTGCTGTAGGATGGCGTCGATTGGCTTGGCCAGCGCGGTGGTTTTTTCGCGCGCCGCGTCCAGCGCCATGAAGATGCTGATTTCGGGTTCTACCGCCAGCTGCTCGGAAACAGGACGCACGTTCTCGATCAAGGTCAGGCCGCCGAACGGCAGCGCCAGCGCAATCGCCACCACCAGCACATTCAGCGCAAAACCGCCGGGCGCCTTGAACAGATGGGTGAAGGCGTCGTTGATGGCGAACAGGTGTTGTCGCAGCCAGCTGTTCATGCTGCCCCCCCGGCTGCGGACTTGCGCCAGTGGTCGACGATCTGGCCTTGGTCCAGGAACACCACGCGGTTGGCGCTGTCAAGGAACTGCTCATCGTGGGTGGAAATCAGGCAAGTCACGCCGGCTGCGTGGAACGACCGGAGCGCATCGAGCACCTTGTTGGCGTTGTCGCGGTCGAGGTTGGCGGTCGGTTCGTCGGCCAGGATGATTTGCGGCCGGTTGACGATGGCGCGCGCGATCGACACGCGCTGCTGTTCGCCTCCGGACAGGGCTTGCGGATCGGTAGCGGCCTTGTCCAGCAGACCGACCTTGTCGAGCGCGGCCTGCGCCCGTTTTTCCGCTTCGGCGCGGGTGGCGCCGGTCACCAGCAGCGGCAGCATGACATTGGCCAGCACGCTGCGGTCTTGCAGCAGCTTCTGCTGTTGCAGGATCAGGCCCAGGTTGCGCCGCAGGTAAGGCAGGCCGGACGATTTCAATTTGCCGACGTTGGCGCCGCTGACGGTCAGCGTGCCGCTGCTGGGACGTTCTATCGCGGCGATCAGGTTGAGCAGCGTGGTTTTGCCGGCGCCGGAAGGACCGGCCAGGAAAATCAGGTCGCCCTTGTTGACCGTCAGTGTGATATCGCGCAACGCAACTACGTCGCGCGTGTATTTTTTGGAGACCTGGTTGAATTCAATCATGGAATGGCTAGGACCTGTCATCGATAATTGGCTTGGAATTAATTCAGCAATGCATCCACAAATTCAGCCGCGTCAAACGGCTGCAAGTCTTCGATCTGTTCGCCGACGCCGATGAAATACACCGGGATCGCGCGGGTGGTGGCGATGGCCGCCAGCACGCCGCCCTTGGCGGTGCCGTCCAGCTTGGTGATCACCAGGCCGGTCAGGCCCAGCGCATCGTCGAACGCCTTGACTTGCGCCAGCGCGTTCTGGCCGGTGTTGCCGTCGATGACCAGCAATATCTCGTGCGGCGCGGTGGCCATGCCTTTGCCGATCACGCGTTTGATCTTCTTCAGCTCGTCCATCAAGTGCAGCTGGGTCGGCAGGCGGCCGGCGGTGTCGACCATTACCACGTTGGTGCCGCGCGCCTGCGCCGAATGCACGGCGTCGAACGCGACAGCGGCCGGATCGCCGGATTCCTGCGAGATCACGGTGACGTTGTTGCGCTCGCCCCAGATCGTCAGCTGCTCGCGCGCCGCGGCGCGGAAGGTGTCGCCGGCGGCCAGCAGCACCGATTGTTTATGCGCTTGCAGATGTTTGGCCAGCTTGCCGATGGTGGTGGTCTTGCCGGCGCCGTTGACGCCGGCGATCATGATCACCAGCGGCTGGTGCTGGTCCAGCACCAGCGGTTTCTGCAAAGGAGTGAGCAAATCGATCAGCAGGCTGCGCAGCGCCGCCTTGACCTGGACCGCCTCGGTCAGCTTGTCGTCCTTGACCTTCTTTTTCAGGGCGTTGAGCAGGAAATGCGTGGCGTCGACGCCGGCGTCGGACACCAGCAGCGCCGATTCCAGTTCTTCGTACAGGTCGTCGTCGATCTTGGCGCCGACAAACAGGATGCTCAGGTTGGAGGAAGTTTTCGACAGCCCGGTTTTCAGGCGCGACAGCCAGGAGCGTTTTTGTTCCGCCGCGACCGGCGCTGCAACGATTTCGGTTTCCGCTGCAGGCTCCACTTCCGGCGCGACCACAGGATCTGACGTCACGCCCGCCTCAGCCGGCGCCGGCGCGCTTGGCGCAACAACTGGAATGGCTTCTACGGCTTCAATCTGCGCCAATTCGGCTGGCGCAGAAGGTTTCGGCTGGGGTATTACTTCGGGTTTTGGTTTTTTCTTGAAGAAGCTAAACATCTGAGGCCTGATCTGTAAGGCGGTGAAATAGGGCGCTGCAGCAGCCTTTCAGGGCCGGCTGCACAAGAGGTACAATCCTAGCAGCCTGCCGGCCTTAAGGTGATCGGCTGCAAAAATAGCTGAGCGGCCCATATTTCACCGGCTTCTTGGTCAATAGCCAGGCTATTGACACTGCGAATCCGGCAAAACCTGGCCTCGCTCAGCTATTTTTTCGCTTCGATCCCTTAAGGCCGACAGGCTGCTAGGCATTCTATCAGAGCACAGGCCATCAAATCAGGGATAGCCCGGTGCACGGATGCGATTGACCGATTTCCAGCAAAATTTCCCTTCTTTATTAAAATTAATGAAAAAACCAAGCAGCAAAAAGCCGCCGAAGACGCCGGTGCACGCCATCAAACCGCCCTTGGCGCGCCAGGTCCGCATCATTGGCGGCGCCTGGAAACGCACGCCGCTCGCGGTGCTGGATAGCGAAGGCTTGCGGCCGACGCCGGACCGGGTGCGCGAGACCCTGTTCAACTGGCTGACACACTTGCTTTATGGCAACTGGAGCACGGTGCGCTGCCTGGACCTGTTTGCCGGCACCGGCGCGCTGGGGTTTGAAGCCGCCAGCCGCGGCGCGCTGGAAGTGACGATGATCGAGCACAACACGCCGGCGGCGCGCCAGCTGGAAGCCGCCAAGGCCAAGCTGGACGCCAGCCAGGTACGGATCCTGCGCAGCGATGCGGTAACCTGGCTAAGTAAGGCTAACATCGAGGCCGACAGCGCCCGCTTCGATCTGATTTTCCTCGACCCGCCCTACCAGCAGGGCTGGCTGGAAAAGGTGCTGCCCCTGTGCCAGGATTTGCTGGCGGACCAGGGTTTGCTGTACCTTGAATCTGAGTTCGCGCTGCAGGAAGACGATCTGCCGCCCTGGCTAGACGGCTGGCAGCTGCTGCGGGCGGACAAGGCCGGTATGGTGTTTTATCACTTGCTGAAAAGGCAAGACCATTCTGCCTGATGCAAATTCAGGCATAATGCGCGATCTGATTGGGGGAAGAAAGATGGTCACAGCAGTTTATCCAGGTACGTTCGATCCGCTCACGCGCGGCCATGAAGATCTGGTGCGTCGTGCATCCGGGCTGTTTGACAAGCTGGTGGTCGGCGTTGCCGACAGCAAAAACAAGAAACCGTTTTTCTCCCTCGAAGAACGGCTGTCGATCGCCAACGAGGTGCTGGGCCATTACCCCAATGTGCAGGTGGAAAGTTTCTCCGGCCTGCTCAAGGATTTTGTGCGCCAGCATGACGCCAACGTGATCGTGCGCGGCTTGCGCGCGGTATCCGATTTCGAATTCGAGTTCCAGATGGCGGGCATGAACCGCTACCTGCTGCCGGATGTGGAAACCCTGTTCCTGACGCCGTCCGACCAGTACCAGTTCATCTCCGGCACCATCGTGCGCGAGATCGCCACACTGGGCGGCGATGTCTCCAAATTCGTCTTCCCTTCGGTCGAAAAATGGCTGAAGGAAAAGCTGGACGCCCAGCAGCCCTGAGGGCATGCGCAGCGGCGAATCTCCAACAGGCATAAAATGGCGGCAAGGCGGGATCTTCTGCTCCCGCGGCAACTTGAGTAGAGTAGTGCAATGGCTTTATTGATCACCGATGACTGTATTAATTGCGACGTATGCGAGCCAGAGTGCCCGAACGGTGCGATTTACATGGGGCCGCTGATTTACGAAATCGACCCGCACAAGTGCACCGAATGCGTAGGCCATTTCAACGAACCGCAGTGCCAGCAGGTCTGTCCGGTTAGCTGCATCCCGCTGGATCCGGCCTGGCACGAATCGAAGGAACAGCTGCAAGCCAAGTACGAGCGCTTGCAGGTAGAACTGGCGGCGCCTGCCGTCAAGCCGCAGTAACTCCGCAGTAATCCTCTAGAACGCCAGTTCACCCTCGATGTCCTGCCCGATGCGCAGGACTGCGCCATTCCCCTCCCGCACTATCATGTTGACGCCGAAAGTGACGGCGCCCTCGACGCGCGGATTGGCGCGGTAAGTCAGCAGAATATCCATCGGATCGGGGCCGATTTCTCCGCTGGCCTGGTCGATGGCCGGCATTGGGCAGCGCGTGCATGGTTTTACAGGTTGCAGGCAGATCGGTCCGGCCCGCAGCGTTTCCAGAAAATCCTCTTCAAAAGCATCCACGCCATCGATCACGATGTTCGGCCGGAAACGGTTCATCGGCAATGGCGTCCGCCCCTGCGCCTGCAGTTTCCGGTTGAGGTCGTCCAGCGACCCCTGCGATATCAGCAGCATCGGATAACCGTCGGCAAAGCGGGTCGGCGCATCTGCATCGAGCGTCCACTTTTTGCTGGCCAGGCGCCTGGCCGCAGGGTCGAAGCGCACCAGCCTGCAGGGTTGGCCCAAGACACGCGAGAACCAGGCGGCAGCGTCGTCGCCGCAGTCATGGGCGCTGAGGTGGTCGTCCCAGACGGTCACCTCCAGCGATGCCGCCTGCGCGCGATCCAGCGGCGCGGTCGGGACCAGCAGCGGCGGCATGCCGGGCGCTTGCACGGTCATGGCGCCGTCCTGCAAGGCTGGCGCGATCAGGGCCATGGCAGGGTGGCTGCGCTGCGACAGGAATTGTCCGTCGCTGTCGATCACCATCCATTCACGGTCGTGCGCGTGCAGGTGGCTGAGGCCGGCGGCGGTCACGGTGGCTGCCTGCAGGGCAATGCCGGCGCAGGATTTGATCGGGTACAGCGTGAGCGTAGTGATGGTTGGCATTGGCATTTATTCCGTTGAGTCTGACAAGATGGCGCCCAGCCAGTCCTGGAATTCGGCGATCGTGGCTGCCTTTTCGGTATCGAAGGGCGAGACCGAAAAATAGTCGCCGCGCGCCGGGGCGGTGATATCGAACAGGCGCACCAGGCGGCCGCTGGCCAGGTGGTTGCGCACCAGGCAGCTGCGCGCGAGCGCGATGCCTTGGTCGGCCGCGGCGGCGTCCAGCAGATGCATGGGATCATCGTACACCGGGCCTGCCTGCGGTTCGCCCTGTCTGATGCCGGCGGCGGCAAACCACGGTTCCCAGCCGCCATGGTGGGCAAAGCGCAGCAAGGGATGGCGCACCAGTTCCTGCGGCGTGATGGCGGGATGGCAGGCAGCGAAGCGCGGGCTGCATACCGGGAAAATCACTTCCTTCAGCAGGCGTTGGTAGCGGAAATGCTTGTTCCCGGCACGGCCGTACCAGATGGCGACATCGGCATCGCTGAAATCGAGTTCGCTCAGTTCGTGGCTGCTGCGCAAGCTGATGTCGATATGCGGATGCTGCTGGTGGAACGCCGCCAGCCGCGGCACCAGCCAGGCGCTGGCGAACGATGGCGGCACGCTGACGCGCAAGGCTTGCGCCGCGCGCCGGCTTTCAACCCGGCCTATGTGCAGGGCGCGGTCCAGCGCCAGCAGCGCCTGCCGTACTTCTCCCGCCAGCAGGCGGCCGCCGTCGGTCAGCACCATCTGCCGGCCTTCGCGCTGGAACAGCTTGCGTCCGCTGCGCTGTTCCAGCGCGCGGATCTGGTGGCTGATGGCGCTGTGCGTCAGGTGCAGCTCTTCTCCGGCGCGGGTATAGTTGCCCAGCCGCGCGGCGGCTTCAAACGCACGCAAGGTCTGGGTCGGCGGCAGTCGCTCAAACATGAGTGTTCATTTTTAATCAATCGGTTAATTCCATTCACATATAAGGATAAAACACTTCGTTGGCCTCCGGGCAATTTGCTGTCTACTATCGTCATATCCAGTTCTTTTAGTGACCGACCATGAAGCTAACTACCCGCGTTTTCCTGATATTTTCTTCCGGCTATTTCATTTCCTACCTGGCGCGCGGCATCAACCTGCCGCTGGCGCCCTTGCTCAGCAGCGAGCTGGGATTGTCGCCGGCGCAGCTGGGGCTGCTGACCAGCCTGTATTTTTTCGCTTTCGCTGCTTGCCAGCTGCCGCTCGGCATCTTGCTGGACCGCTTCGGCCCGCGCCGGGTCCTGGCTTGCCTGTTGCTGCTGGCGGCAGCCGGCGCGGTGGTGTCGGCCAATGCCCATGGCTTCAGCGCCCTGCTGGCCGGCCGCCTGCTGCTGGGGGTAGGCACGTCGGCTTGCCTGATGGCGGGCCTGAAAGCGATCGTCGCCTGGTTTCCGCACGATCAGCTGCCTTTGATGAACGGCGCCATCTATGCGATTGGCGGCCTGGGCGCGGTCGCCACCGGCACGCCGATTGCCTGGGCCCTGGGCATCACTACCTGGCGCGTGCTGTTCGTGGTGGTTGCGGTATTGATCCTGATGATCGTGCTGGCCTTGTTTACGCTGGTGCCGGAAAAAGATGAGCAGCATCCGAAAAGCAGCCTGGCGGCGCAGTTGCGCGATATTGACGGCATTTTCCGCAGCGCGGTGTTCTGGCGCACGGCGCCCCTGGTGATGGCGAGCCAGGGCGTGTTCCTCGGCGTGCAGGGTTTGTGGGCCGGACCGTATCTGCGCGATGTCAGCCGGCTGTCGGCCGCCGCCGCGGCCAATATCGTGGCGCTGGCCGGCGTGGCGATGGTGCTGGGTGCGGTCGGCTCCGGCTGGCTGGCGCGCCGCTTGCAGCAGCGTGGAATTTCCCTGCATACCACCGCAGGCGCGGGAATGTTCCTGTTCATGCTGGCGCAGCTGCTGATCGTGCTCGGCGCGCCCTTGCCGGACTGGCTGCTGTGGGGTTTGTATGGTTTGCTGGGCACTTCCGGCGTGTTGTCGTATGCAGCGCTGGTGCGCGAATTTCCGGCGCATCTGGCGGGGCGCGTCAGTACCGGGCTGACCCTGGCGCTTTTTGCCGGCGCGTTTGTGGTGCAGTATGGTTTCGGTTTGCTGCTCAATGCCTGGCCGCACTATACCGGCAGTTATGCGGCGGCCGCGCACCGGATTTCATGGGCGATCGCCTTGCTGGTGCAGCTGGCGGCCGGCGCCTGGTATTGCCGGCGCCTGAAGAAGCCGGCTGCAGGAACAAGCTCGGCGGCTAACGCAGCATGAAAGACATCGCCGACAAGCTGTTCAATATCCTTACGGCGTACTGCACCGACGGTGCGGTGAATTCGACGTTGACGCCGTCGATCCGCTGCAGCAAAGGCAGCTGACAGAACAGGTCGGCCAGCGCCGGACTCTGGATTTGCAAGCGGCAGGTGATCGCTGGCGGCAGTACAAAGGGAAGAGCGGCTGGAAGATTGGCGAGCGCCGCCTTGGCGCCCTCGCTCAACAAGCTTAGTGAACGCTGCGGCGATAGCGAGGCGCCGCTGTTGCTGCCATCCGCGGTCTTGACGCTGACCAGCGTGGCTTGCGGAAACAGCGGCCGGTTCTCTTCCACGAAAACGTCGTCGCCGCTGCCGAAAATCACCGGCACGCCGAATTCGCCGGCGAGCGCGCCGTAGATGCCGGCTTCGCCCAGTTCCTGGCCGTTCAGCCAGACGCGCGCGAAAGCAAAACTGTTGATGGTGTGGGCCAGGATGCCGCGGCTTTGCGAGCGGCCATGGTAGCCGACCATCATCACGCCGGCGACGCCGCTGTCGACGCCGCTCATCATGCCCAGCAGGCGCGGCTTGCCGAGAATGGCGCAAGCGGCGGGATGCAGCAAGTCCGGCAGCAGGTTGCGGAAACCGCCATGCGAGTCGTTCACCAGGATCTGGCTGGCGCCGCCGGCCAGCGCGCCTTCGATGACGGCATTGGCTTCCGCCGTCATCAGGCGCCGCGCGCGTTCGTATTCGGGATTGCCGGCGCGCGTCTGCTCCGGATGGAATACGCCGGCTACGCCTTCTATATCAACGGAAATCAGGATTTTCATTATGCTGTTCTGGTAAGTGAATCAAGACTGGCCGGTGGCGGCATCGCGCAGCGACAGGCGCCGATGGCCATCGCGTCCGCTGACGCTTTCCGCCGCAAACAGCGCATTGACGATGGCTTGTTCGGTGCTGTCGACCACTGCTTCAAACAGCGGGTCGAGCAGGTTGTCGTGCAGGCAGGCGCTTTGCCGTAGTGCGCTGTCCGAGCGATGCGGCACGGTTTGCGCAGTGGAAAACGCCAGCGCCAGGTCGCCGCTGCCGTGGCCGTAGATCGAGCCGGTGCGCCCCAGGCCGATGCCGCAGCGGGTCGCCAGCCGTCCCAGCTGGCGTGCATCGAGCGGCGCGTCGGTCGCGATGATCATGATGATCGATCCCATCTCGGGCGCTTCCGGCACGGTTTTCCGCAAACGCCGCAGGCCGTTTCCGATATGCTGCCCAGCCAGCGTCAGCGCCGCCAGCTTGCCGAAGTTGGCCAGCACCAGCGCACCGACGCAATATGGCATGCCACCGACGCTTATTTGGCGCGAAGCCGAACCGATGCCACCCTTCAGATCGAAACACGACATGCCGCGCCCGGCGCCGACCGCGCCTTGCCCGAACTCGGGCGCGGCGCTGGCCAGCGCTTGCCGGTAGTGCTCGGCGCTGACCGCCATGGCCTGGATATCGTTCAGGTAGCCGTCATTGCATTCGAACACCAGCGGATTGAGCGTCGGTTCGCTGCGTCCGATCTCGGGATTGGCCTGGATCGCGGAAATCACCTGGGCAGTGGCGACGCTGCCGACCGACATGGTGTTGGTCAGGGCAATCGGAGTTTCAAGCACGCCCAATTCCTGCACCTGCACCAGCCCTATGCTCTTGCCGAAACCGTTGAACACGACCGCAGCGGCCGGCACCTTGTCGCGGAACGGATCGCCGCCGTGCGGGCGGATCACCGTCACGCCGGTCTGGATGGCGCCTTGCGCCAGTGTGGCGTGGCCGACCGTGACGCCGGCGACATCGCTGATGGCGTTCAGCGGGCCGGCCGGCAACCTGCCTATGTGAGGGAGGACAAGGGTCATCGTCTGTCGATTTTAGGGTCGAGCGCGTCGCGCAAGCCGTCGCCCAGGAGATTGAACGCCAGCACCGTGAAGAAGATGGCCAGGCTAGGAAAAATCGCGATATGAGGCGCGGTCATCATGTCGGAACGCGCTTCGTTGAGCATCGCGCCCCATTCCGGCATCGGTGGCTGCGCGCCCATGCCGAGGAAGGACAGGCTGGCGGCGGTGATGATTGAAGTGCCGATACGCATGGTGAAATACACCACTACCGCCGACACCGTGCCGGGGAAGATATGGCGCAGGATGATGGTGCGGTCGTTGGCGCCTATGCTGCGCACCGCTTCGATAAAGGTCAGGTGTTTCAGCGCCAGCGTATTGCCGCGCACCAGCCGCGCAAACGTCGGGATGCTGAAAATCGCTACCGCGAAAATCACGTTCGACATGCCGTTGCCGAGGATCGCCACGATGCCGATCGCCAGCAGGATGCCGGGAAAGGCGAACAGCACGTCGCAGATGCGCATGATGATGCGGTCAGGCCAGCCTTCGTAATAACCGGCAATCAGGCCGGCCAGGGTGCCGACCACGGCGCCTACTGCAACCGACGAAAAGCCGGCGGTCAGGGAAATCCGCGTACCCATCAGGATGCGGCTGAAGATGTCGCGGCCGAGGGAATCGACGCCGAACCAGTGCGCCAGCGACGGCCCGGCGTTCAGGGCATCGTAATCGAAATAGTTTTCAGCGTCGTAAGGCGTCAGCCAGGGCGCGGCAACCGCCACCACGATCAGGAACAGCACAAAGCAGCCGGCCGCAACCGCCAGGTGCTGCTTCTTGAACTTGCGCCAGAATTCGCTCCAGGGCGTGCGTATGGTGCTCGGCAGCGGCGCGGCGGCAATCGCGGCGACAGGATTGGATGGAGTAGACACAGGCGGCCTCACTTGTAACGGATGCTAGGGTTGATGACGGCGTACAGCACGTCCACCACCAGGTTGATGAAAATGAATTCCAGCGAGAACAGCAGGATTTCGGCCTGGATGACGGGATAGTCGCGCATTTCGACGGCGTCGATCAGCAAGCGTCCCATGCCGGGCCAGTTGAACACTTTTTCCACCACGATGGAACCGCCCAGCAGGAACCCGAACTGCAAGCCCATCATGGTGACCACCGGGATCAGGGAGTTGCGCAGGCAGTGCTTGAGCACCACGATGGTTTCCGACAGGCCCTTGGCGCGCGCGGTGCGCACAAAATCTTCCTGCAGGATTTCGACAAACGAGGAACGGGTAAAACGCGCCATGACGGCGGCCACCGCTGCGCCCAGCGCCAGCGACGGCAAGATATAGTGGCGCCAGCTGTCGGCGCCGATGGTAGGCAGCCAGCCGAGCTTGACCGAAAACAGTTCCATCAGCAGCATGCCCAGCGCAAACGACGGAAAGGAAATGCCGGATACCGCCAGCGTCATGCCGAGGCGGTCCGGCCATTCGTTGCGCCATACCGCCGAGACGATACCGATGACCAGGCCGAACAGCACCGCCCACACCATGCTGCTGACGGTGAGCCAGAAAGTGGGCCAGAAGCGTTCGGCGATTTCCATGCTGACCGGACGCTTGGTGCGCAGCGAAGTGCCGAAGTCGCCGTGCAACGCTTTGCTGAAATAGTTGACGAACTGCTCGTGCATCGGCTTGTCCAGGCCCAGGTCCTGGCGAATCAGCTCAACCGTCTGCGAGTCGGCTTCAGGTCCGGCCACCAGCCGCGCCGGATCGCCCGGCAGCAGGTGGACAAACAGAAATACCATGACCGCCACGATCAGCAAGGTCGGTATCAGGCCCATCAGGCGTTTTAATATATAGGGAAACATGGCATCCAGTCTGTTGCGATAAAACGCAGGCCGGACCGGAGCGGCCGGCCTGCGGGTCTTGCTTGTATTTTGCTTGTCTCTTGCTTATACCTGCTTGTGTCTCTGCTTATTTCAATTCGATTTCGTCGAAGTTGAAGGAACCGTCAGGCATGACATAAATACCTTTCAGGTTCTTGCTGCGTACGTACAACAGCTTTTCAGTCACCAGGAAAGCCCACGGCGCATCTTTCCAGATTTCGGTTTGCGCATCCTTGTAGAGCGTGGTTTTTTCCATGCGGTCGGTGGTGGTCAAGGCCTTGGCGATATCAGCGTCGACTTTTTCGTTCTTGTAATAGGCCGTATTGAACAGCTTAGGCGGGAACGATTCCGACGCCAGCAAAGGACGCAGGCCCCAGTCGGCTTCGCCAGTCGAGGATGACCAGCCGGTGTAGTACATACGTACCGGTGCGTTGGCCGCTACCGGTGCGCTTTCGACTTTCTCTACACGCACGCCGGCTTCCAGCGCCATGACCTTGGCCTTGATGCCGACCTGCGCCAGCTGCTGCTGCACGAACTGGATGATTTTTTGCGCGGTGGTGTGATTGTAGGCAGACCACAATTCTGTTTCGAATCCATTCGGATAACCAGCTTCAGCCAGCAACTGCTTGGCTTTCTTGGGATCGTATGGCCATGGCCCGGTCTTCAAGGCATAGTCGACGCCTTGCGGCAGCACGCCATCCTGCGGCGTTGCGTAGCCGCTGAAGGCTACTTTGACGAGCGCTTCCTTGTTGATCGCATAGTTGATCGCCTGCCGCACTTTCGGATTGTCGAAAGGCTTTTGCAGGGTATTCATCGAAATGTAGCGTTGCACGATCGACGGCGAGGAGATCAGATCCAGATTTGGCTTGCTTTTCAGCAGTTCGGCTTGCTCGAAAGGGATACGGAAGGCGAATTGGGCCTCGCCTGTCTGCATGACGGCGCTACGGGTATTGTTGTCGACTACCGGCTTCCAGGTGATGCTGTCGATCTTCGGATAGCCTTTTTTCCAGTAGCCGTCGAATTTCGTGACCTTCATATAGTCGGTCTGCTTCCATTCCACGAACTTGAACGGCCCGGTGCCGACAGGGTGGAAGCCGATATCCTTGTTGCCGTACTGTTTCAGCGCGGCCGGTGAAATCATGGCGGCGGAAGAGTGGGCCAGGGTATTGATGAATGGCGAGAACGGCTCTTTCAGCGTGATCTTGACTTCATAGTCGTTGACAATGTCGACCTTGGAAATGCGGTTGAACAGGTTGAAACGCTTGAGCTTGTTGTCCGGATTGATGACCCGCTCCAGGCAGATCTTGACCGCATCCGCCTTGAAGTCGGTGCCGTCCTGGAACTTGACGCCCTTGCGCAGGCGGATAGTGTAGACCAGGCCATCCTTGCTGACTTCGTAACCCTCGGCCAGCACATTGACTACCTTCAGGTCCTTGTCGAAACCGAACAAGCCTTGGTAGAACGACTTGATCGCCGCTTGCGACAAGGTGTCGTTGCTGTCGTACGGATCGAGCGTAGTGAAGGTCGAATCCACCGCCAGTGTGACGTCCTTGGCGGCAAAAGCGTGGCCGGCGGCAAACTGGGCGGTCAGTGCAACGGCAATGCTGGCTAATAGCTTGTGTTGAGTGGTGCGCATGTGTTACTCCCCTGGTTCAAAAAGTCATCGAAGATAAACAAACAGATAAGGCAGAAAACAACGTTAAAAAGCAGCTGAAATCCGGTGGGTTGCAACAAAGTGGCCCGGCCCCACCTGTTTCAGCGGTTCGACTATCGGCAAGTCGTCGATATTGCGGATCGGGCTGGGAATTTCTTCCGGCAGCATCTCGCGCAGGCGGTGGCGCTGCTTGGGATCGGCCACCGGCACCGCCGCCATCAGTTTCTTGGTATACGGATGCTGGGGATTTTCAAAGATCGCGCGGCGCGGGCCGATCTCGACGATCTGCCCCAGGTACATGACCGCAACCCGATGGCTGATACGCTCCACCACGGCCATGTCGTGCGAAATGAAAATGAAGGAAATCCCCAGTTCCCGCTGCAGGTCGAGCAGCAGGTTGACGATCTGCGCCTGGATCGAGACGTCCAGCGCCGACACCGACTCGTCGGCGATCACGATCTTGGGATTCAGCGCCAGTGCGCGGGCGATGCAGATGCGCTGGCGCTGGCCGCCGGAAAATTCGTGCGGATAACGCTGCGCATGCTCTGGCAACAGTCCGACCCGTTCCAGCAGCGCCGCGACTTTTTCCTGCGCGCCTTCGGCCAGGCCGTGCACCAGCAGCGGCTCCATGATCGAATAGCCGACTGTCAGGCGCGGGTCGAGCGAGGCAAACGGGTCCTGGAAAATGAACTGGATTTCGCGCCGCAGCGAACGCAGCTCCGAACGCGGCAGCTTGGCCAGGTCGCGTCCGCCGAATTCGACGCTGCCGCTGGTGATGTCGACCAGCCGCAGCAGCGAGCGGCCGGTAGTCGATTTGCCGCAGCCGGATTCGCCCACCAGCGCCAGCGTTTCGCCCGGATACAGGTCGAAACTGATCTGTTCCACCGCATGCACGCGCTGCTTGACGCGGCTGAAGATGCCGCTCTTGACGTCGAAGCGGGTAGTCAGGTTGCGCACTTTCAGCAGCGGCTGTTGCTGCGGATCGGAGCCAGGAATGCTGCGCACCAGCTTGGCTTCCGCTTCCATTTCAGGCGTGATGGCGGCACCGGCGATGGCAATCCGCTCAGGCAGGTCGGTGCCGTGCATGGCGCCCAGGCGCGGCACGGCCGCCAGCAGCGCGCGGGTGTAGGGATGCTGCGGCGCCTCGAAGATCGCATGTACATTGTTTTCTTCGACTTTTTCGCCGCGGCACATGACCACTACTCGGTCGGCGATCTCAGCCACCACGCCCATGTCGTGGGTGATGAAAATCACCGCCATCTGCATTTCATCCTGCAGCGCGCGTATCAGCTGCAGGATCTGCGCCTGTATCGTCACGTCCAGCGCGGTGGTCGGCTCGTCGGCGATCAGCAGCGACGGTTTGCAGGACAAGGCCATGGCGATCATCACGCGCTGCCGCATGCCGCCCGACAGCTGGTGCGGGTGGCGGTCGAGGATGCGGCGCGCTTCCGGGATGCGCACAGTTTCCAGCATGCGCAGAGCTTCGGCGCGTGCCGCTGCCATGCTCTTGCCCTGGTGCAGGCGTATCGATTCGGCAATCTGCTCGCCCACCGTGAACACCGGATTGAGCGAAGTCATCGGTTCCTGGAAAATCATGGCGATTTCCGAACCGCGGATGTGGCGCATGGTGCTCTGGTCGGCGCTGGCGAGGTCGACCGTGCTGCCGTCGCGCCGCTGGAAATTCATGATGGCGCCGCTGATGCGGCCGCCGCCGTAATCGATCAGGCGCATGATCGATTGCGACGACACCGATTTGCCCGAACCCGATTCGCCGACGATGGCCAGGGTTTCGCCGGCATCGATATGGAAAGACAGGTTGCGCACCGCTTCCACCTTGCGCTCGGAGGTGGTGAAGCCGACGCTCATTTGTTCTACCGTGAGCACGCGGCGGCCGGTTTGTCTGTTCATGGAATTGCTTCCTGTGGTTGGCTGCGTCATTTGTAGATCGCCGTTAGCGGCGCCGCGCCGACCTTGGCATAACCGCGATACATGCCTTCGGTATTGAACGGCAGCGCCACGTTGCCTTCGGCGTCGATGGCGATCAGGCCGCCGCGGCCCTGGTAGCGCGGCAGCAGGTTCATTACTACCTGTTCGGCGGCGTCCGCCAGGGATTGACCGGCATATTCCATGCGCGCCGAAATATCGTAAGCCGCCACCGTGCGCATGAACGCTTCGCCGGTGCCGGTGGCAGAAACGGCCACGGTACGATTGTTGGCGTAGCAGCCGGCGCCGATCAGGGGCGAGTCGCCGACCCGGCCGACGCGCTTGTTGGTAATGCCGCCGGTCGAAGTGGCCGCCGCCAGGTTGCCATGCATGTCGACCGCGACGGCGCCCACGGTGCCGAATTTGTTGTCCGGATCGATAGGTGCAATTTCGGCCGCCTTGCTGGTGGCGTCGTGATCGAGCAACAGCATGCCTTCCTGGTCGCGCGCGCGCAGCCACTGGGCATGGCGGGCTTCGGTATGGAAATAGTCGGGCTCGACCAGCTCTACGCCATGCTGGGCCACGAAGGTTTCCGCGCCGGCGCCTACCAGCAGGATGTGTTCGCTATGTTCCATCACCGCGCGTGCTCCCAGTATCGGATTGCGCACATGGCCGACGTTGGCGATGGCGCCTGCATCCAGCGTGGCGCCGTCCATGATCGCCGCATCCAGTTCGTGGGTGCCTGCATGTGTATAGACCGCGCCTTTGCCGGCGTTGAACAGCGGGCAGTCTTCCAGCATGCTGACGGCGCAGGCGACGGCGTCCAGTGCGCTGCCGCCGGCGGCCAGGATTTTCTGGCCGGCGCTGAGGATCTCTGTCAGGGCATCATGGTAGGCCTGCTCCTGCGCGGTATTCATGGCGCTGCGCAAGATGGTACCGGCACCGCCGTGGATGGCGATGGTGGCGACGTTGGCTGGAGTGTTGGTGCTGTTGTTCACGTTATATCGCTTTCGTTGCAGATTTCCTGGAAGCCGCTTTGTTGGCCTTGTTGCCGCTCTTGTTTGGTGTGCCGGGCTGGCGCCGGCCGTCCGGGTGATGCAGCCAGGGCAGCACCGCTTCCGTCATTTTCGACGCCGCATGCACCGAACGGTTGGCGCGATGGGCGACGGCGTCGCATACCGCCTGGATCAGGGCCAGCGCCGCCGCATCCGAAGTCGGCGACAACAGGCGCTCAGTCTGCGCGTACAGGGTGACATCGGCCAATGGCACCAGCGGCGAAGTCGGTGCATCGGTAAACGCCAGCACTTGCGCCGCACGCTCCTTGGCGCGGCCGGCCAGCGTCACGGTATCGGTGACATAACGCGGGAAGGCCAGCGCGATCACCAGGTCGCGCTGGTCCAACTTGAAAAACTGGCGTGCGGCCTGCGAGGGACCGCCGGGACTGGCCACCGACAGCACCGTGCGGCAATAGGGTTCCAGCGCGTGCGCCATGATGCCGGCCAGGAAAGCGCTGGCGCCGAAGCCGAGGATGAAGATCCGCTCGGCGTTGAGAATCATACTGACGGCCTGGTCGCAGTGCGCGGGCGACAAGGCGCGCTGGGTGGCTTCCAGGTTTTGCATGTCGGCCCGCAGCGCTGCGGCCATGATTTCTGCGCTGCTGGCGGGGCGCAATACTTGATCGCGCAATTTCTCGACCGGCGCCAGCGACGAGGCGAAATCCAGCACCAGCGCCGCGCGGAATGCCGGATAGCCGTCGAATCCCAGCGCATGGGCGAAACGGTTGGCGGTCGCCAGCGAAACGCCGACCGCATCGGCCAGTTCGTCGATAGTCATGGTGGCGGTATGGAACACGTTTGCGAGCACATAGTCGGCGGCCTTGCGGTGCGCTTTCGATAGTTCCGGATAGGCTTTGCCTATGCGCGCTGCGACCGCGCTTTCGCGTTGCCATGCGGTGATTGCTGAGTGTTGCACAGAGTGTTGCACCATCGGCCCCTTGGATTGATTTTTATAATTTGTGTAAATATATTTTCATTTTCTCGGCAAGTAAAGGAAATTTATTTTCTTTTTTTGAGGTGTGTATTTTGTGCCATCGAATGTGTGCGCAACTGGTGCGCGGATGGCGTGAAAATGCGGCTTTGCACCATTTTTGCCTGGCCTTTGTCCGCAACGGTGCATCGGAAACGAGAGGGGAAATGCGGGGAAACAGAGTTGCGTGTATTCTGCTGTGCAGGCGCAAAATGCAATTTATGACGTCGCCATAACGGAGAAAAAATGAGTGAAAAAGAAGAGATAAGCGCAGAAGGTCTGAGCCGACGGCTGATCCGCAATTTCAATGCCGTATCGCTGGAGCACGATGTGCGCGAGCCTTTGTACGATACGCTGTGCGCGCGCCTAGGGACGGGCACAGCGGCCCAAAAGCTGGGCGCCAGCGTGGATATCGTCGCCCCCGGCAAGGTATCTTGCCCCTATCATTTCCATTACGCGCAGGAAGAGATGTTTATCATCCTGGAGGGCAGCGGCACGCTGCGGGTAGCGGGGGAAATGCTGCCGCTGCGCAGCGGCGATGTGGCCTTCATCCCGCCCGGCCGGGAATATCCGCACCAGATAGTGAATACTTCCGACCAGCCCTTGAAGTACCTGTCGATCAGCACCAGAGAGCAGCCTGAGGTATGCGAATATCCCGATTCCGGCAAGTTCGCGGCGATGGTGTCGATTGGTGGAGAACGGGTTTTCGATGTGATACAGCGCAAATCGAATGGCCTGGATTACTGGGACGGCGAGCCTTAGGGTGGGCACCTGTGCCCACGCATGACCGCGATAACCGGAGTACATACTTGCGTGGCACCGGAATGGCATACACGTGATGTGAGTTTACGCGTGGGCAAAAACTTGCCCACGCTACTGGATCAGGCAGCCGCGTTGCTGTTCTGGTCGAGGCCGACATCGCTGTTGGCTGCATTGTAGATTTCCAGGTCCAGCAAACCTTCCTCCTTGGCCACCAGCACCGGCACCAGCATCTGGCCGGTGACGTTGGTCATGGTGCGCATCATGTCGAGGATACGGTCGATGGCGACCAGGTAGCCGATGCCTTCCAGCGGCAGGCCGGCCGAACTCAGCACCAGGGTCACCATCACGATCGCGGTGCCCGGCACGCCGGCGGTGCCGAAAGAGCCGAGCACCGAAGCCAGCATGATGATGAAATACTGCGACAGGTCCAGGTGCAGGCCGAAATACTGAGCCACGAAAATCGACGCGATCGCCGGGTAGATGGCGCCGCAGCCGTCCATCTTGATGCTGGCGCCGAGCGGCACCGCGAACGCGGCATATTCCTGTTTCACGCCGAGGTTATGCACCACGCTGCGCAAGGCGATAGGCATGGAAGCGAAACTCGACGAGCTGGTGAACGCTACCTGCATTGCAGGAAACGCGCCGCGGAAGAAGCGGATCGGGTTGAGGCGATGCGTGAGCAGCAGGCCGCCGTACACCACCACGATGTGCAGCGCGCAGGCGAGATACAAGGTGAAGACAAAATTCCCCAGCGGCAGCAGGCGCTCGAAGCCGTAGGAGCCGACCAGCGCAGCAATCAGGCCGAAGGTGCCGAGCGGCGTCATTTCCAGCACAAAGCGGGTGATCTGGATCATGGCGCTGCTGGCTTCGCCCATCAGTTCGCGCACCTGCTTGACCTTGTCGCCCAGCTTGACCAGCGCCATGCCGAGCAGCGCGGCGAAGAAAATCACTTGCAGGATCTTGCCTTCGGTCAGCGCCTTGAACGGGTTCGACGGCACCACGTCGAGCAGCACCTGGATCGGCGTCGGCACTTCGCGCACGGTGTAGTCGGCGGCTATCGCCAGCTGGCCCAGGTTCTGGCCGGGATTGGTGAAATTGGCGACCAGCAGGCCGACGCCCACCGCCAGCACCGCGGTGACGGCAAACCAGAGGAAGGTCTTGCCGCCCAGCGCCGCCACGCTTTTCATGCCGTGCAGGCTGGAAATGCTGTTGGTGACGGCGAAGAACACCAGCGGCACGGCGATCATCTTGATCAGCGTGACGTACAGCTTGCCGAGCGGGCCGAACCAGGTTTCGGCGGGTGCGCCTACCAGCCAGCCGGCCAGCGCGCCGAGTACGAAGCCGCCCAGCACGCGTTGCCAGAAGGGGATACGGAACCAGAGAGAAAAGATGTTCATAGGATAATCAGGAAATAAGGACGCGTCGTGCTGCGACACGAATGGCGAGAGTATGGCAGGCCTGGGGCAGGCGCGTAAACCGGGTGAGCCCGGAGTATCCGGGCTTGCCGGGCCTGCGTCCAATATATTTTTGCTCTATCCATATGCCTGGATGTTCTATTGATAACAATATGCGGCTATATTCTGGACACGGTCCTGATCGCTGTTTCCTCGCCGTTTCCCTATAATGAGGCAATCTTTTGCCTTCCGCCCGAGCCGTTGAAAAAATCCCGCCAGCCTCTTTACCAGCGTTTTGCCGAGCAAATGAAAGCTTCGCTGCAGAATGGCGTGCTGCGTCCCGGCGATCGCCTGAGTTCGGTGCGCCAGGCCAGCCAGCAGCACGGGCTGAGCATCACGACCGTAGTGCGCGCATACGAGCTGCTGGAAAGCAGCGGCCTGGTCGAAAGCCATCCGCAGTCGGGCTATTTTGTCAGGGCCCGCTTTCCCGCCGCCATGTCGCCGGCCCAGCAGCGGGACTCGCCAGACGAACCCGGGCGCTCCATGCCCTTGCCGGTATCGGCTGAAGTCGATGTCAGCCGCCACGTATTGGCGACGCTGAAATCGATACACCAGAACGACGCCAATCCGCTCGGTTCGCCCTATCCCGATCCAGCCCTGTTTCCGGCCCGCCGCATCAGCCAGTACAACGGCGCTATCTTGCGTAGCGGCGGTCCGCTGGGGGTGCTGGACGATTTGCCGCCCGGCCATCCTGAGCTGATCCGGCAGATCGTCAGGCGCCACCTGGAAACCGGGCTCAGCGTCGATCCCGGCGATGTAGTGGTCACGGTCGGCGCCACCGAAGCCATCAACCTGTGCCTGCAGGCAGTGGCGAAAGCTGGCGATACCATCGCGGTCGAGTCGCCGACGTTCTATGCGATGCTGCATGCGATCGAGCGGCTCGGCATGCGCGCTATCGAAATACCGACCGACCCACGCCTCGGAATGGATGTCGCCGAACTGAAGAAAATCATGCAGAACCAGCCGGTTGCGGCTTGCATGGTGATGCCGAATTTCCAGAATCCGCTAGGTTTTGAAATGCCGGAGGAAAGCAAGCGGCAGCTGGTGGAGCTGGGCTCGCGCTACAACATGCCCATCATCGAAAACGGCGTCTGCAACGAGCTGTATTTCGGCGCCGCCCATCCAAGTGTGCTGAAGGCTTACGACAAGCGCGGCATCGTGCTGTACTGCTCGTCGTTTTCCAAGAGCCTGACCTCGGCTTACCGCATCGGCTGGACCCTGCCGGGCCGGTACCGCGAGCAGGTGGAAAAACTGAAATTCCTCAATACGCTCAGCACCTCGACCTTGCCGCAACGGGCGATCGCGGCCTACCTGACTGCCGGCGGCTACGACCGCCACCTGCGGCGGGTGCGACGCACCTTGCAACAGCGCTGCGACATCATGAGCGCTTTCGTCGGCCGCTTTTTCCCGGCCGGCACACGCATCACGCGGCCGGCCGGCGGTTATGTGCTGTGGATAGAATTGCCGGCGGCGATAGATTCCATGGCCTTGTACCGGCAGGCGCTGGCGGAGGGCATCACGATCGCGCCGGGGCGGCTGTTTTCCACCTCCGACGCCTATCGCAGTTTCATCCGCATGAACTACAGCTACAGCTGGACGCCCGAGATCGAGCAAGCGATACGGCGCCTGGGCGAGATGCTGGCCGCGATGCTGGAATAGATCAGGCGGTTGCTGTTGCCTGGCTCTCGTCCAGGGCATCGAAAATCGCCATTCCGAACGGCGTCAGGATTGCGCGGCCAGTGCCGTCTTCGTTGAGTATGACGCTGACGATTTCGGCGCTTTCCAGCGCGCTCAGGTGGCGCCGCAAAGTGCTCATCCGCTGTTCCACCCGCTTGCTCAGTTTTGCCAGCGACATGCCGGGTCCGGCGCTGTGAGCGCGCTCATCGCCGGTCTCGGCATGCAGCGCCGACAAGATCGCCAGCACCGCGTCGTCAAGTTGTTCGTCCCAGTCCATCATGCGCAGTCGTTCATGATGTCACGCCGCCAACTGCATGGAACGGCGCAGCAGCACCGGGATCGATTTCGAAGTCGGTGTGCGGGCTTTGTCGGCAAAGCTGTTGAGCGGCACTAGCGGGTTGGTTTCCGGATAGTAGCTGCTGATGCAGCCGCGCGGGATATCGTATTCGACCAGCAGGAAACGGTCGGCGCGGCGTTCGATGCCGTCGTCCCAGACGCCGACCAGATCGACCCAGTCGCCCGGCGCGAAACCCAGCATCTGGATATCGAGCAGGTTGGCGAACACCACGCGCCGCTGGCCGAACACGCCGCGATAGCGGTCGTCCAGCCCGTAGATGGTGGTGTTGTACTGGTCGTGCGAGCGGGTGGTCATCAAGGTCATCAGTTCAGGACCGTATTTGCGGCGCGCCTGGTGGATCGGCGTGTCCTTGGGAATCGCGTGGACCATGAACTGGGCGCGGCCGCTGGCGGTTTTCCAGACCCGTTCGCGCGAGGCCACGCCGAGGTGGAAACCGCCCGGGTGCTTGATGCGGGCGTTGTAGTCCTTGAAGGCGTCGTACACTTTTTCGATATCGTCGCGGATCAGGGAATAATCCTTGACGTAGTCCAGCCACTGTATGCGGCTGCTCTTGAGCGTGGCATGCGCCAGGCGCGCCACGATATCGATTTCCGACAGGCAGGTCTTGGCCACCGGCTTGTTGATGCCGTAAGAGATGTGCACCATGCTCATCGAATCTTCCACCGTCACGCCTTGCGCGCCGGTTGCCTGCATGTCGATTTCAGTGCGGCCCATGGTCGGCAGGATCAGGGCTTCCTTGCCGTGGATCAGGTGGCTGCGGTTCAGCTTGGTGGTGATGTGCACGGTCAGCGCGCAAGACTGCAGCGCCTCCCAGGTGCGCGGCGTATCAGGCGTCGCCATGGCGAAATTGCCGCCGAGGCCGATGAAGACCTTGACCTGGCCTTGCAGCATCGCTTCGATCGTGCCTACGACGTCGAGGCCGTGTTCGCGCGGCGGCTTGAAGCCGTACACTTTTTCAATGCGGTCGAGGAAAGCGGCGGTCGGTTTTTCATCGATGCCGACAGTGCGGTCGCCCTGCACGTTGGAGTGGCCGCGCACCGGGCACAGGCCGGCGCCGGGGCGGCCGATGTTGCCGCGCAAGAGCATCAGGTTGGACACCATCTGGATCGTCGCCACGCCGTGCTTGTGCTGGGTCAGCCCCATGCCCCAGGTGGCGATGACGTTCTTGCCGCGCACATAGACCTGCGTCAGCCGTTCGATGTCGTCCCTGCCGACGCCGGACTCGGTGACGATGTCGTCCCAGCTTTCGGCGCGGATGTCGGCTGCGAATTCTTCAAAATAAGCGGTATGCTCGGCGATGAACTGGACGTCGATGACGCGCTCGCCATTGTCTTGTTGGGCCAGGTCGTCAAGCTCCAGCACGCGCTTGATCACGCCCTTGACCAGCGCCAGGTCGCCGCACAGGGTAGGGCGGATGAACATGTTGCTGATGCTGGTGCCGGAGCGCGACAGCATGTCGGACGGGTGCTGCGGGCTGGAGAAACGTTCCAGGCCGCGCTCGCGCAAGGGATTGATGGAAACGATGGTGGCGCCGCGCTTGGCGCATTCGCGCAGCTCGCCCATCATGCGCGGGTGGTTGGTGGCCGGATTCTGGCCGAAGATGAGGAAGGTGTCGGCCAGGTCGAAATCGTCCAGCGTCACCGTGCCCTTGCCGACGCCTACGGTCTCGGGCAGGCCGACGCTGGTCGGCTCGTGGCACATGTTGGAGCAGTCGGGGAAGTTGTTGGTGCCGTACTCGCGCACGAACAGCTGGTACAGGAACGCTGCCTCATTGCTGGTGCGGCCTGAAGTATAGAACGACGCCTGGTTCGGATCGTCCAGTGTGTTCAGGTGATCCGACATCAGGCTGAATGCGTCCTGCCACGAGATCGGCTGGTATTTGTCGCTGGCGGCGTCATACACCATGGGCTCGGTCAGGCGGCCGTGTTCTTCCAGTTCGTAATCCGATTGCAGCAGCAGCGCGCTGACGCTGTTCTTGGCAAAAAAATCGGCAGTGACGCGTTTGGAAGTGGCTTCCGCCGCTACTGCCTTGACGCCGTTTTCGCAGAATTCGAAGGTTGATGCGTGATCGCGGTCCGGCCAGGCGCAGCCGGGGCAGTCGAAGCCGTCCGGCTGGTTCTGCGCCAGCAGGGTGCGCACGCCGCCGCCCGGCACTCTTTCCTTGAGCAAGTGCAACGCCACATATTTGAGGGCGCCCCAGCCGCCGGCGGGGTGGTTGTACTGCTCGATCTTCTGGTTGCTCATTGTTGTTCCTTGCAGCGCTGCCGGACGCCATGGCCTCGCGCAAAACGCGCAGGGTCAGGTCGAGTGTAGCCAGGGCTTTGCTGCAGTAGCACATACAGTAGGTGCAGTAGATTTAGAGCACAGTTACAAATATTGACGATACTGTACTTTGCATGCTTTTGCCTGAACCGGCAGGGGAGGCGATCTAGTCAGACAGGGGAAGCGCAGGAGGCAATGGACTGGCCCGCAGATCCGGCGGCAGCAAAGTGGCGATCCAGTCGATAAATACTTGTACCCGGCCCGACAGGTGGCGGCGGTGCGGATACAACGCATAAATCGGCATGGCGCCGGCGCGCGCCTGCGGCATGACTTCCAGCAGTTCGCCGCTGTCGATGTGGTCGCGCACATCGTAAGCCGGCACCTGGATCAGGCCCATGCCGGCCAGGCAGCAGGCGATATAGGTCTCGGCATTATTGACTGCCACCCGGCTAGGCATTTCCAGGTTGACGATGACGCCGTCCTGGCTGTACTCCCAGAGCGCGGTACGGCCCGTGGTAGGGGAAATATAGTTGATGGCCCAATGCCGCGCGAGGTCGGCGGGGTAGTTCGGCATGCCGTGTTTTTCCAGGTAGGCAGGGCTGGCGCAATTCATCAGTTCAAACTGGCCCAGCCGGCGCGCCACCATACTGCTGTTTTCCGGCTGGCCGACGCGCAATACGCAGTCGACGCCTTCCTGTATCAGGTTGATGGCGCGGTCGGTGCAGCGCAGTTCCAGTTCGATGTCGGGATACAGTTTAAAGAATCCCGGCAAGGCCGGGGCGATCATGCGCCGCGCCAGGCGGCTGGGCACGTCGACCTTGAGCTTGCCGCTGGCCTGCGCCGGCGCTTGCTTGAAGAGTCCTGATATTTCTTCAAAGTCAGACAACAACTGATAACAACGTTCAAGCAAGGCGCTGCCATCCTGCGTCAGATGGACCCGGCGCGTGGTGCGCTGGAGCAGCCGCGCACCAAGGCTGGCTTCCAGTTGCTGCACTGCCGCGGACACGGTCGCGCGCGGCAGGCCAAGGTTATCCGCGGCTTTGGTGAAGCTGCCGGTCTCGGCCACGCGCACGAATACCTGCATGGTTTCTACTCTATCCATGATCCCTCTTTAATGTATGGATGCTGGATAGTCTAGAGAATTTCGATGATTTTGTACTGTGTTTCCCGAACAATGACCGCTTTTCTGACATTTGTTCACAATAAAAGCGCCGTCATTGCCGAGTTTGCCTCTGTGGCGTTGCCAATGGGAATTGGTCCTGATTCATGGATAGTCTATGCGGATAGTTCGTCTTTATCCGCACCCAGGCTGCCGATAAACTCTTTGCAACTATTCAATTATTGCGCCGCGGCCTACTGCGGCCTGGGTAGTGTTTTATTCATTGATGAGTCGTCACGCAATCTAAAGGATAGAAAATGGATCACAGCTTGAAAGATAAAGTCATACTGATAGGCGGCGGCGCTAAAAATCTGGGCGGCCTGATTTCCCGCGATTTGGCCCAGGCGGGCGCCAAGGCCATCGTCGTCCATTACAACAGCGATGCCACCAAGGCAGCTGCCGATGATACGGTTGCCGCGGTCAAGGCCGCCGGCGCCCAGGCGATTTCGGTGCAAGGCGATCTGACCCAGCCGGCCAATGTCGCCAAACTGTTCGATGCCGGCATCGCTGCTTTCGGCGGTATCGACATCGCGATCAATACCACCGGCATGGTGATCAAGAAACTGATCGTCGATGTGACCGAAGAAGACTACGACAAGATTTTCGACGTCAATTCCAAAGCTGCTTTCTTCTTCATGCAGGAAGCCGGCAAAAAATTGCGCGACGGCGGCAAGATCTGCACCATCGTCAGTTCCCTGCTGGCGGCTTATACCGATTCATACGCCATCTATCCCGGCTCAAAAGCGCCGGTGGAGCATTACACGCGGGCGGCTTCGAAAGAATTCGGCAGCCGTGGCATTTCCGTGACGGCGGTAGGCCCGGGACCGATGGAGACGCCGTTTTTCTATGGCCAGGAAACCGCAGATTCGGCTGCCTACAACAAGGCGGCTGCGGCGTTGGGGAAATATTCCAAGACCGGATTGACTGATATTGAAGACATCTCTCCGCTGATCAAATTCCTGGTGACTGACGGCTGGTGGATTACGGGGCAGACAATTTTTGCCAATGGCGGTTACACCACCCGCTAAGCGCTTGCGGGAATGGGCGGCAAGGTATGTCCAAACCAAAGCCTGCCGGGCAAGCTTGCCTGGCAGGCTGGTGCGGAAGCGCTCCCGATACTCCAGCGATTAAAAGAATTGATAGCCGGCGCGCACGAAGAACGCGCGGCCGATCGCGTCGCCATAGCGTGCATCGTAGCCGTACTGGAAATTGTCGGTGACGTTGGAAGCCGGCGGGTCGGTGTTGAACAGGTTCTTGATGCCGGCCGTCAGCGTCAGGTTCTTGAAGCCGGTGTAGCTGCCTGATACGTTGTAGCGCGTATAGGAGCCGATCTGGCGGTTGCGGTAAGCTTCGGCAACCTGGCTGCCGTTCTGGTCGCGGTAGCCGGTGGTGTAAACCTGCTGCACGGCGGCGCTCCATGGACCTCGGCTCCAGTTGAAGGTGGTCGCATGGCGCCAGCGGAAAATCACGCCGCCGTTGGCGTAGAGCGCCAGGTTGTTCAGGTAGTCGCCGCCGGCTTCGGTCTGATAATCGTATTGGCTGACATAAGTGCCGTCCAGCGACAGGCCGAAATTGCCCCAGGCGGTCTTTGGCAGGCGCCATGCAAAGCCAAGATCGAAACCCGAGGTATGCACATTGCCGAGGTTGACGTTGGTGCCGATGATGTGACTGAGCGAGCCGTCCGGATTGCGCACGAACTTGTCGGCGTACTTGACCGGGTCGGCAAAAATGTCGTTTTCGGGAATCACCGAAATCTGGTTCTTGATCTTGATATTCCAATAGTCGGCAGAAGCGGTGACATTTGGCAGCGGTTCGATCACCAAACCGAGCGTGAAAGAGTTGGATTTTTCGGGCTGCAGGTTTTTATTGCCGCCCTTCATTTTGAAAAATTGCTGCCCGCAATCGCGTGCGGCAATCCCGTCCGGCGCAACGCTTCCTCCGGGGCAGAGAAGCGGATCGTTGTATGGCGCAGCTGTATATGTTTTTGCATTCGGATCGTTCAATTCATACAGGCTGGGGGCGCGGAAACCGGTGCTGTACGAGCTGCGGAACATGATCTCCCTGGCCGGCTGAAAGCGCAGCGCGACCTTGGGATTGACGGTGCTGCCGACATCGCTGTAGCCATCGTAGCGCAAAGCCAGCTGCGCTTCCAGAGTCTTGGCCACCGGGACGTTCAGTTCGGTGAACAACGCTTTCACGTTGCGGCTGCCGGATGCCGACTTGGAATCTTGGGAACCCGTGCTTTCCACCAGATCCGAAAGTGCGTGATTGACATTGAAGTTGGCCTGTTCCCTGCGTAATTCTCCACCCAGCGCGAAACCGACAGGCCCCGCAGGCAGCTGGAACAGTTCGCGGCTGGCCGTGAAGTCGAGCGAGGTCACCTGTGTCTTGGCGTCCAGGGTGACGCCGCGCACCTGCGCACGGTTCAGGTAGTCGATGCCGGCGGCGCTCTGTGCACCGAAGGGATTGAGGATGCCGTTCAGCAGTCCCTCGCGCACCATATTGCTGTCCAGGTAACCGCTGACCAGGGCATCGCTCGCCTTGCTCATGGCATACGCCAGGCCGGTCTTGTAATCCCAGCCGCCCAGCGTGCCATCCAGGCTGAGCAGCAAACGATCGGTGCTGTTTTTGGATTCGCCGACGCGCTGGCCCGCATCCACCGAACGCCAGTTAACCGACAATGGGCCGCCGCTGGCGCTGCCAGGGGTAATGCCGTTGCCGGGATAATAGGGGCTGTTGGGATTGATGAGGTAGTCGCTGCCGTCGCCGCTGCCGTCGCCGCCGAATACATCGCTTGCGACATAGGTTTTTATCTTGTTTTGCGCATGCAGGTATTCAATCGATGCGGTATTGTCGGCATCCAGCTTGAAAGTGCCTTTGCCTATCACGGCGATTTCTTCGGTCTTCGGCACGATGCCGATCACCGCCTGGCTGTTGTAGCGGCAAACACCGCCCTGGGCAAACGCATAAGGCGGCTTGCAGCCGGAACCCGCATACGGGTTGCCGGACTGGCCGGCATCAATGTCGTAGTAGTTGGCCGGATAGGAATTGCCGCTGCCGATGTTCATCCCCAGGCCAGGATTCCGTCCGCCCGGTGCGGCGAAGCTGCGGTCGCTGGCTTTCACCGCATTCTGGCTGTGATAGTCGACCACGCCGAAGAAGTTATAGCCGTCCTTGTCGAGGTCGCCGATGCCGCCTGACAGGTTGAAACGCTTTTCCGCGCCGCCGCTTTGTTCGGGCGCGATGCCTTCCACGCTCAGGTTGAGGCCGGTATAAGAACGCTTGGTGATGAAGTTGATGACGCCGCCGATGGCGTCGGTGCCGTAGATGGCGGAAGCGCCGTCGCGCAGGATTTCAACGCGGTCCAGCGCGGCCACGGGGATCACGTTCAGATTGACTGCGGAGCCGTCGAACGCGGCGTTGGCGAGGCGGCGGCCGTTCAGCAGGACCAAAGTCTTGTTCGGACCCAGCCCGCGCAGGTCGGCCGCCGCGCCAACCGTCCGGCCGGCGCCGACATTGGCGCTGGTCGTGTAGTTGGTCTGGTTGCCTGAAATATTGGACAGCACTTCGGCCGCGGTGGTGGATCCCAGTTTGGTGAAATCGTCGGCCTTGATGACAGTGACCGGCAGCGCTCCTTCTGCGGCTACGCGCTTGATCGACGAGCCGGTAATCTCGACGCGCTGCATCTGTTGCGGCGCTTCCTCTTCCTTCTCGCTCTCCTGCGCCTGCAACGGCTGGGCCAGCAGGCCCAGGCCGACAGCCAGGCTGCCTGAAAACATCATGCGCAGCGAGTGCTGCAGTCTCCGTTCCTTCATCATGATCAGACCCTCCCCATGGATTAAATTCAGAGTTGAAATCGTTCTTGTTTTGTTCCTCGGGCTGGCAGGTCTCCCGGACAGTCGAGTCGTGGCGAGAAGTATTGCAATTGAGTGCTTTTATGGCAATAAATACTGGAAAGTTAAGCTGAAACTTAGAGGGGGAGCAGGGGAGGGGGAAACAAGGCCTGGTTCAGGCGAGTAATGGCAGCAGAAGGGATAGCGGAAACAGACCGGGCGCTACTGGAGCGCCCGGATTTGCAAATCAATGCATGAGGATGGCGGTTGCCGTTTAGACGTTGAACAGGAAATTCAGAACGTCGCCGTCCTTGACCACGTATTCCTTGCCTTCGGCGCGCATCTTACCGGCTTCCTTGGCGCCTTGCTCGCCCTTGTGGCTGATGAAATCGTCATAGGCGATGGTCTGGGCGCGGATGAAGCCGCGTTCGAAATCGGTGTGGATCACGCCCGCCGCCTGCGGGCCGGTGTCGCCGACATGGATGGTCCATGCGCGCACTTCCTTGACGCCGGCGGTGAAGTAGGTCTGCAGGCCGAGCAGCTTGAAGGCGGCGCGGATCAGGCGGTCCAGGCCTGGTTCTTCCATGCCCATGTCGGCCAGGAATTCATGCTTGTCGGCTTCGTCGAGGTCGGCGATTTCCGATTCGATCGCAGCGCAAATTGCCACGATGGGCGCATTCTGCGAAGCAGCGTAAGCGGTCAGCTGGTCCAGCAGCGGGTTGTTGGTGAAGCCGTGGTCGGAGACGTTGGCGACATACATGGCAGGTTTTGCGGTGATCAGGCACAGCGGCTTGATCAGGGCCATTTCTTCGGCGTCGAGGCCGCAGGCGCGCACCGGCTTGGCCTGGTCCAGTTCCGGCATTAGGCGTTCCAGCAGGGCCACCAGCTTGGCGGCATCCTTGTCGCCGGAGCGGGCTTTCTTGTTTTCGCGGTGGATGGCTTTTTCAACCGTGCCCATGTCGGCCAGCGCCAGTTCGGTCTGGATCACGTCGATGTCGTCCAGCGGATTGATCTTGCCGGCCACGTGGATCACGTTGTCGTCTTCAAAGCAGCGCACCACGTTGACGATGGCGTCGGTTTCGCGGATATGCGCGAGGAACTGGTTGCCCAGGCCTTCGCCCTTGGAGGCGCCAGCCACCAGGCCGGCGATGTCGACGAATTCCACCGTCGCCGGCAGGATGCGCTCCGGCTTGACGATCTCGGCCAGCGCCTTGAGGCGTGGATCCGGCACCTCTACCATGCCGACGTTCGGCTCGATGGTGCAGAAAGGATAGTTCTCTGCAGGAATGCCAGCTTTGGTCAGGGCATTAAAAAGGGTAGATTTGCCGACGTTCGGGAGGCCGACGATGCCGCATTTGAGACTCATGGAAAAACTTTCTAGATCAATTGATTACAGGTGTTGATAGGGGTTGCGGCTCAAGATTTATTGGGTCCGCAAGGGCAAGACCTGTAGTTGTTAGACTCGCAACAAAGCCAAAGAAATCGGGAGTGTTCCCACAAATTCGTATGGATTTTGTTCAAAAAAGATGACTATTGTAACTCTGTCGGAACGCCTTCTACAAAGGCTAATCAATAGTCTCGACCGGCGCGTGCTTTAAAGCCGGGGAAGCATCCTTCTGCGGCAAAAGTTCAGCGGCTGGATTTCGCATGGAAAGCAGATAGGCAGGCAGCCTGTTTACAGGTTTGAGCGCAAATATCTCGACCCGGCGGAAAATAACAGCCGCGGTAATGCTGACCGCAATTGAAACCAGAATGATCAAAGAGATATGGGGGCCGTCGAGGGTTCCCAGCTCGGAAAATTTAATGGTTAAAAAAGAGGTGAGCGAAATAATCACACTGAAATGCACGAGGTATAAAGGGAACGAAATTTCACCCAGGAAGCGGGAAAATTTCGACGAAAAAAAGCCGACGGTCCAGTTCGATGTGTAAAAACAGAACACGAGGGCCGCTGCAGTCACGGCGTTTATATTGATGTATTGCCAAAAATTCGGATATTTTTGTGAAAATGTGTAGGTAATCGCAATGGCTATCAATATTGCGATGACAGCGAAATTCCAGCTTCTGGACGCCCGCAGCCGGTCGAAGACGCCATTTGCGCGGTACTGCGCGAACAGTATCCCGATAAAAAAAAGACAGTAAAACGATTGGGCGACAAGCAGGAAAACAATCAGTGCATACAATATCCTGATCGGGGCTTTGAGCCGGGTAGAAAGATACAGGTACAGGAAGACCAGCAGTGAGCCGACCAGCTCGATGGACATCGTCCAGAGAAACGGATTGTATGAAACGCTATTTGAATGACCGGCGTAAACTAGGTAAAACGAATAGCGCAGCAGGGAAATCAGATGTGGCTCAAAAAGTATGAATGCACCGAGCCAGTCTTCCCTATGGATAATCTTCGCCGCGGCGACACTGTAGTTGGCCCCGGCCAGCATCAAGACATACACGATTGCACAAGAAAGCAGAATCGGGACGGTCAGGCGAAAGTAGCGTTTGATGAGCAGCGAGTCCAGCAGCCTGAAATCCGTTTTTTTTAAGAAGCTGGAGGAAAGCGCATCGCCGGAAAGAATAAAAAAGACCGTCACGGCCAGGCCGCCGTTGAGCAGAAAATACAGAAAATGACTGCGAAACATCGGCACCAGATTCCCGAATGTCTCGTTGGTCAGGTGGAAAAATAACACAATGAGTGCGGCCCACCCTCGGATGCCATCAATTTCTTGAAGTCGATTTTTCATATCGTAAGCAACCGCTCCGGCGGGCGGCGATGGCGTCATTTGGCGGTATGCAGCTGCATGGTCGCGGCTTCGAATTTGCCTTCGCACAGCAGGGGAATGATTTTCAGGCTGTCGGCAATCGCTTCTTCGATTGGCACTTGCTCGTCCTTGCGTGGCCGGTGCAAAACGAAATCGACGACCGCCTGCTGCAGGCTGAGCGTGCGCGGATGGCCTATGCCTAGCCGCAGGCGCCAGTAATCCTGGGTGCCGAGCGCGGCCGTGATGTCTTTCAAGCCATTGTGTCCGCCGGACGATCCGCCTTTTTTCAGCTTGGCGCTGCCGGGCGGCAGATCGAGCTCGTCGTGCACCACCAGGATTTCATCCGCGGCAATCTTGTAGAAGCGCGCCAGCGCGCCGACCGACTGGCCAGAGCGGTTCATGAACGTCTGCGGTTCCAGCAGCCAGACTTCCTGGCCGGCGATATTGGTCTTGGCGGCCAGAGCGTTGAAGCGCGCTTCCCGGGCCAGCTTGCGGCCGAGGTCGTTGGCCAGGTTGTCGACCAGCCAGAAACCGGCGTTGTGGCGCGTTTGCTCGTATTCGGGGCCGGGATTGCCGAGGCCGGCGATGAGGCGGATAGACATGTGTTATTGATTTTCGTATGGATGGCTTGCGCAAATTATAGAAGAAGACAGCCTCCAACAATAAAAAACCCGCCACGAAGGCGGGTTTCAGGTAGCTGACTACGGCCAGAAAACCGCTCTGGCCGATAGGTTTGCTATTACTTCTTGTCGGCAGCCGGTGCGTCAGCAGCTGGTGCTTCAGCAGCAGCAGGAGCGTCAGCTTCGACCTTGCCGGCCGGGATCGATGCAGTAGCGATCGTCACGTTTTCCTGCGATACGGCAGCAACGCCCTTAGGCAGCTTCAGGTCAGCCAAGTGGATCGAGTGGCCGACTTCGATGTTGGTCAGGTCGACTTCGATGAACTCTGGCAGGTCGGCTGGCAGGCAAGTCACTTCCAGTTCAGTGAAAACGTGGCTGATGATGGCGCCGGACAGTTTCACTGCAGGAGCGATTTCTGCATTGACGAAGTGCAGAGGCACTTTGACGTGAATTGCTTGTTTTGCATCGACGCGCTGGAAGTCAGCGTGCAGGACCAGTTGTTTGTATGCGTGGACTTGGAAGTCGCGCAGCAGGACTTTCTGCACCGCGCCATCGATTTCGAGATCGAGGATCGAGGAGTGGAAAGTTTCTTTTTTCAGCGCGTGGTACAGCGCGTTATGGTCCAGCGAGATATTGACCGGCGCGTCGGAACCACCATAAACGATACCTGGTGTTTGGCCAGCATTGCGCAGGCGGCGGCTCGCTCCGGTCCCCTGCTCTTTGCGTACAAATGCGATTACTTTCATTTTGAAGCTCCATTGTGTGCCGGATAGAAATCCGGCGGTAAAAACCCTCCGCGACCAGAGGGTTTTGTTAGCCCGCTACGTCCGCCTTTCGGCTGGCGTGGCAGGGAATACGAATTCAGTCCACTAGGACTCGGCAAACAGCGACATCACCGAATCGCCCTTGGTAATGCGCTTGAACGTCTCAGCCAGCAAGCTGGCGCACGACAACTGGCGAATCTTGCCGCAAGCCTTGGCTTCCGCCGACAGCGGGATGGTGTCGACCACCACCAGCTCGTCCAGCGGCGAATTGACGATGCGCTCGAGGGCAGGGCCGGACAGCACCGGGTGCGTACAGTAAGCCACTACCTTCTTGGCGCCGCGTTCTTTCAATACTTCGGCGGCCTTGGTCAGGGTGCCGGCGGTATCGACCATGTCATCCATGATCACGCAGTTGCGGCCTTCGACTTCACCGATGATGTTCATGACTTCCGACACATTCGCCTTCGGCCGGCGTTTGTCGATGATCGCCAGGTCGCAGTTCAGGCGTTTTGCCAGCGCACGGGCGCGCACCACGCCGCCGACGTCCGGCGATACGACCAGCAGGTCGTCGTAGTTCTTGCTCACCAGGTCGCCCAGCAAAATCGGCGAGGCGTAAATATTGTCGACCGGGATGTCGAAGAAGCCCTGGATCTGGTCAGCATGCAGATCCATGATCAGGACACGTTCGACGCCGGCTTCCTGCAACATGTTGGCGACTACCTTGGCTGAAATCGCAACCCGCGCCGAACGCGGACGGCGGTCTTGCCGCGCATAACCGTAGTAAGGAATCGCGGCGGTGATGCGGCCAGCCGAAGCGCGCTTCAGGGCATCGACCATCAACATGATTTCCATCAGGTTGTCGTTGGTCGGCGCGCAAGTCGATTGCAGCACGAATACATCCTTGCCGCGCACGTTCTCGTTGATCTCGACCATGACTTCGCCGTCGGAGAACTTGGTGACGTTGGCTTTGCCTAGCGGGATGCCGAGTTGCTTGGCAACTCCAATAGCTAGTTCCGGGTTTGCGTTACCGGTAAAAACCATCAGGTTTTCGTTTGCCATGGAGTTCCCTGGATACAGTCGTTAAAAAGTTGAAAAGCCGACAATGCCCGACTATTCTAGTCTTGCGTTGGCGGCTTAGGTATTCGCTGTGTGCTGTTGTTGTATTTCTGAAGCGGCTTGCTGCTGCTGCCGCTGTAAGAACTAAAGTAACACTATTTCCTGCAGGACACTCTCGTCCGTATCTAATGGCAGGGGAAGAAGGATTCGAACCTTCGAATGCTGGAATCAAAATCCAGTGCCTTAACCAGCTTGGCGATTCCCCTACGCAACTTGTTGTCTACCATAAATCCGCGCTGCATTTGATGACGGCGCTTGAATCTGATGCTAAACCGAATTCTGTCTTACTTTAACGATCCAGCAACCCTGCGAGCGGATGTTCCTGCATCGCCTTGGCTTTCCATGCTTTCCAGCGATTCGGCACCAGTTTCAGTACCTCATCTGCCTGTTCTTCTTGCGTAAAACCGCAAAAAACACATGCGCCGGATCCGGTCATTCTGGCATCTCCATGCTTGCCTAGCCATTTTATGGCATCTGCAACTTCCGGGAACTGCCTGGCGGCCACGGGTTCCAAATCGTTTTTTCCGAAGAGCTTTTTGCTAGCTATCGAAAAGTCCGTCATTTTGACGGGTTTCGTACTCCTTGTCAATTCCGATGATGAAAAAATTAATGCGGTCGGAATTGTTACGCCGGGCTGAATTATAACGAACCATAGCCCCGGAGTGTCAAGCTTTTGCAGGCTTTCTCCGATTCCTTCTGCAAACGCATTTCGCCCGAACAGGAAAAACGGCACATCGGCGCCCAGCTGCAGGCCCAGAACCATCAATTCTTCGCGCGACAGGCCGCCTTGCCACAGGTGGTTGAGGGCCATCAGCGTGGTGGCGGCGTCGGAAGAACCGCCGCCCAGCCCGCCGCCCATGGGCAGGTTTTTTTCGATGGCGATATCTGCGCCGGGCGCTGCGGCCCCGGTTCTGTCATGGATCGCATTTTGCAGCAGCCTGGCGGCGCGCACGATCAGGTCGGACTCTTGCGGCACGCCCGGGATTTCCGTGGTGCGCCGGACCTGGCCGTCGGCGCGTACTTCAAAATGCAAAAGATCGCTGAAGTCGACCAGCTGGAACACGGTTTGCAGCAGGTGATAGCCGTCCGGGCGGCGCCCGGTGACGTGCAAAAACAGATTCAGTTTGGCCGGCGCCGGGCAGTTATTGAGCGTGCGGGTCGTGGCAAATTCGGGCAAATTCATTGCAGGTTTCAGTGTGGTTGGCGGCTGTCGATGACGATACGGATGGCAACCTCACCCGCTTGTGCGGTATTGCGCGCCAGGTCTATCCGTTTCGGATAACTTTCGGCGCCATTGTTCTGGTCCTGCCAGTTGGTGTACTGGATCAGCCACTTATCCGCGGTAGTGACGCTGAAGCCGTCGTCGGCGGCCGGGGCTGCGCTGAAGCGCTGGCCGGCGGCGTTCTGGCCGAAACCTTGCAGCCAGTCGCGCAGGCCGGCGACCGGCAAGGGCCAGCCCAAGGCCTGCACCGTCAGTGCGTCGACATCGCTGGCGCTGCGCGCAGGCTGGCCGCTTTGCTTGAGGGTGGCCTGGTCGGCCGCGATATTGATGGTGGCCAGGGTTTGTCCCAGCGGCGAGAGCAGGGTGATGACGGTTTCCTGCTTGCCTTGCGCCCAGGTGAAGCTGCCGTGCACCGCCTGCTCCTTGCCGTCTTGCTGATAGCGTATCGACAGGCGGCCGCTGACATCTATGGCCTGGTGGTATTGGCGCGCCGCACCGCTGGCGACGCTAGCGGTGTTGGACGACTGCGGCAGCGTGCTGCAGCCGCTGAGCGCCATGATCGCCAGCGCGGCGGCAAGCAGCGCGCCGCGCCGGATTGCCGGCAATATGTGCCCCGGGTTCCCGCCTGGCGCCCGCATCATAATTTGGCGCCCAGTCGCACCAGGGTGTTCTTTAGGGCGTCGTTTTGCGGATCTTTCTGCAGCACTTCGCGCCACAGTTTTTGCGCATCGGTTTTTTGTCCCTTGACCCACAGCACTTCACCCAGGTGCACCGCGATTTCCGGGTCGGGCAGCAAGCCGTAGGCGGTGCGCAGCCGGGTCTCGGCTTCGCCCAGGTTGCCCAGGCGGTATTGCACCCAGCCCATGCTGTCGACGATGAACGGGTCCTGCGGCGCCAGCGTCAGCGCTTTCTGGATCAGCGTCAGCGCTTCCGGCAAGCGGATATTGCGGTCGGCCAGCGAATAACCGAGCGCGTTGTACGCCTGCTGGTTATCCGGCGCCAGCGCGATCAGCTTGCGCAGCGCGGTTTCCATGGTGCTCAGGTTGTTCAGTTTTTCTGCCGCCATCGCATAGTCGTACAGCAAGTCAGGGTTGTCGGGCTGCGTCTTGAGCGCGGTTTCCAGGACCTTGAACGCTTCTTGCGGACGGTTGGCTTCGCGCAGCAATTGGGCTTCGACCTGGGTTACCTGGGTTTTTTCGCGTTCGCCGTTGGTGTCGATTTCGGCCAGCACCCGCCGTGCGCCGTCCAGGTCGCCGCGCTTGGACAGCAGTTGGGCGCGGCGCAGCTGGGCGTCCAGGTAAGCGTCGCCCGGCTCGACTTGCGCCAGCCATTTCAATGCGGCGTCGGTGTCGTTCCGGTCTGCCGCAATCTGCGCCAGGATCAGCAATGCCTGGGTGTTGTCGCGCGCTTCGTCCGGATGTTTGCTCAACTGATCGATGTAGCTGACCAGGTAGCGTTCGGCAGCCTTTGTGTCGCCGATCTGCGCATTCAGCAGGCCTAGCGCGAGCAGGGTGGTGGCGTCCTGCTTGTCGTTCTTGAGCAGGATTTCAAACTGGCTGCGGGCTTTTTCGTACTGCTTCTGGTCGATCAGGGTGCGTGCATAGGCCACCCGTACTTCGCGCGAGTTCGGATATTTCTTGAGGAACTCGGTAAGGACGCGTTCGACTTCGGTGCTGTCCGCCGCGACTTGCGCGCTGGTCAGGATCGCCAGTTCGGAATCGGGTTTCAGGTTCAGCGCAATTTTCGCTTCTTCCTGGGCGCGCACGCTGTTGCCGCCGCTGAAGGCTTGCTGCGCCAGCGCCAGGTGCGCTTCCGACATCGCTGTGTAAGGCGTGACCAGCTGCTCGAGCAGCGTAAACGCGCCGGCCTTGTCCTGCGCCCGCGCCAGCAGGCGCTGGATCTGCAGCATCATGACGCCGCGCGCTTGCGGCGGCGCATCTTGCAGGCGCTTTTCAAGGATAGGCTTGGCTTCCGCCAGGTTATTGCTGAGCATGATGAAGCCGAGGTAATACTGGGTCGCCTCTTCGGAATCGGGCGCCAGTTCACGCCACAGGCGGATGGCGACCAGCGCCTCGTTGGCCTGTTTGGCGCTCAGCGCCATTTCCGCTGCGCGCCGGGCCAGGCGCGGATCGCGCGTCTGCTGGGCGGCTCCCAGCAGGGTGACGTAAGCGGATTGCCAGTTGCCGCGCTGGAAAGCGACTTCGGAGCTAAGCACCTTGAACAGGATTTCCTTGGTCAGCGGCACCGCCGGCAGGTGTTCTTCCGGCGGTTTGACCGGCGTTATCCGGGTTGCTAGCTTGCGGCTTGCGATCTGCTCGGGACTTGCTGCAGGAGTCGCCGCAGAGGGCGTGCCGGCGGCGGCAGCAGGATTTGTGGCATCGTTGCCTGGCGTTATACCGGCGCAAGCCGACAGCAAGGAAGAGAGCGTTACAATGGCAAGGGTTTTTTTCAAGGGATATATCCTGGCTTTCAAAGGTAATCTTGATTTTACGCCCAACCAGAGAGCAATGCGCAGTGGCTGCCTCTGGATTTGTTTCAAAAAGTACATAGAAAGTACATTAGCCGATTATGCCATTTCATTCCGGACGCGCTGTTCCAACGATGCCTGACGATGCCAGAATTACCTGAAGTCGAAGTGACCCGCCGCGGCGTTGCGCCGCATCTCGACGGCCGCATCGTGACGGCCGTCACCTTCCGCCACCGCGGCTTGCGCTGGCCGTTCCCGCTCGAGCTGCCGGCGCTGCTGGTGGGCCGCGAGGTGCGCGGCACCGGCCGCCGCGGCAAATACCTGCTGCTGCGTTTCGACCACGGCACCGTGATCATCCATCTGGGGATGTCGGGCCACCTGCGCATCCTGGAGCTTGGCGTCGAGCCGCAAAAGCATGACCATTTCGACCTGGTAGTCGGCCGCCGGCTGCTGCGGCTGACCGACCCGCGCCGTTTCGGCGCGGTGCTCTGGCATGCCGATGCCGACGGGCCGCTGGAGCAGCATGTGTTGCTGGCAGGCCTGGGCCTGGAGCCGCTGGAAGATGTTTTTTCGGCGCAGATCCTTTATCAGAAGACACGCAACCGCAGTGCGCCGATCAAACAAGTGCTGCTGGCCGGCGACATCGTGGTCGGGGTCGGCAATATCTATGCTTCGGAAAGCCTGTTCCGCGCCGGCATCAATCCGAAAACCCCCGCCCATCGCATCAGCCTGGCCCGCTATGAACGGCTGGTTGATGCCATTCGGATAATTTTAGCGGCGGCAATTGAGAAGGGCGGCAGCACTTTGCGCGATTTTATTGGCGCCGATGGCCAATCTGGCTACTTCCAACAGAGTTATTTCGTCTATGATCGTGCTGGGTTGCCATGTAGAAATTGTGGCGCCCTGATTACGCAGATCAAACAGGGGCAGCGTTCGACGTTTTATTGCAAAAAATGTCAGAAATAATATTAGAGAACATAGGCGAGAGAGATAGTGAGCAATCTAGTCCAAAAATTCCAGGAATACAGTGAGTGGCGCACCGGCGTCGCCGGCGCATTGCGGCGTTACCAGACATGGGCCAGCGCCTCGAAATTGTCGGACGTGGCCAGCGAGCAGCGCATCAGCCGCGCCTTGGCGCGCCTGACCGACGACAAACTGTCGATCGCGTTCGTGGCGGAATTCTCGCGCGGCAAATCGGAACTGATCAACGCCATCTTTTTCGCCGACTACGGCCAGCGCATCCTGCCGTCGGCCGCCGGCCGCACCACCATGTGCCCGACCGAGCTGCTGTACGACGCTTCTTTCCCGTCCTGCATCCGCCTGCTGCCGATCGAAACCCGGGCCGAATCGCAGTCGACCAGCGACTACAAGGGCGCGCACCATGTCTGGACCGTGCTGCCGCTGGACATCTCGTCCACCGACGGCATGCTGGAAGCGTTCAAGCAGGTCAGCCTGACCAAGTGGGTGCCGGTGGAAGAAGCCAAGCGCTACGGCTTGTACGACGAAGACGATCCGGACGCCGCGCTGGCGATCGACGTGCTGGGACGGGTCGAGATTTCCCAATGGCGCCATGCCATCGTCAACTTCCCGCATCCCTTGCTGAAAGAAGGGCTGGTGATCATCGATACGCCGGGCCTGAACGCGATCGGCACCGAGCCGGAACTGACGCTCAACCTGATTCCCAACGCCCATGCGGTGCTGTTCATCCTGGCGGCGGACACCGGCGTCACCAAGAGCGATATCGACGTCTGGCGCCATCACATCGGCAGCGGCGCCGGCCGCATGGTGGTGCTCAACAAGATCGACAGCATGTGGGACGAATTGCGCTCGCCGTTCGAAGTCGAGCAGCAGATCAGCAAGCAGGTCTCGAGCGTGGCGCATACGCTGGGCTTGTCGGAAGCGCAGGTGTACCCGGTTTCGGCCCAGAAGGGCCTGGTCGGCAAGATCAACGGCGAGCCGGAGCTGCTGAAGAAAAGCCGCTTGCCGGCCCTGGAAAACGCCTTGTCGCGCGAACTGATCCCGGCCAAGCGCGACATCATCCGCTCGCAGCTGATCGGCGACATCCATGACCTGACGGTCACCAAGCAAGCGCTGATGTCGGCGCATATCCGCAGCGTGGTCGAGCAGTTGCTGGAGCTGAAGAGCTTGCGCGGCAAGAATACTTCCATCATCAGCCACATGATGAAGCGCATCGATATCGAGAAAAAGGAATTCGACGAAAGCCTGCTCAAGCTGCAAGGCACGCGCATGGTGTTTGCGCGGCTGTCGGCCGGCGTCTTCACCACGCTCGGCATGGGCTTGCTGAAAGAAGAAATCCGCAAGACGCGCGAAACCATGGAAGGCAGCATGTTCACCGCCGGCTTCCGCCACGCGGTCAAGGAATTCTTCGACAAGTCGCAGGAAAACCTGATGCTGTCGGGTCAGAAGACCGACGAAATCTCGGAAATGATGACCATCATGTACCGCAAGTTCTCGACCGAACACGGGCTCGCGCTGTCGACGCCGATGTCGTTCTCGCTGGACAAGTACCGCAACGAGATCAAGGTGATCGAAACCGCCTATCACCGCCAGTTCGGCACCGTGACGCTGGTGAAGACCAGCCAGGTAGTGCTGATGCAGAAGTTCTTCGATTCGATCGCCTCGCGCGTCAAGCAGAGTTTCCTGCAGGCCAACCGCGACGTCGACGCCTGGCTCAAGGTGGTGATGGCGCCGCTGGAAGAACAGATCCGCGCCCACAAGTCGCAGCTCAAGCAGCGCACCGATTCGATCGAGCGCGTGCATGTGGCGATCGACAGCCTGGAAGAAAAAATCCAGTCGGTGGAAATGCTGCAGAAGGAATTGACGGCGCAGAGAAATACGCTGGTGGCGCTGGAAGCCGATTTAAGAAATGCGCTGGGCTCGGAAATGGCGCCCACGAAAGTTGCGGTATAGATGAAACGTGTAGTTATCGACAGTAGCAGCGAAGCGGCCGGCCAGTTGGCCGACCCGTCTTTTTCGGCAGCGGTGATCGGGTGGCAGAAGCAACATGGCCGCCACGCCTTGCCGTGGCAGCAGACGCGCGACGCCTACCGCGTCTGGCTGTCCGAAATCATGCTGCAGCAGACCCAGGTGGCTGCCGTGATTCCCTATTACCAGCGCTTCCTTTCGAGTTTCCCCGATGTGCAGGCGCTGGCAGCGGCGCCCAGCGAAGAGGTGATGGCGCACTGGAGCGGGCTGGGTTATTACACGCGGGCGCGCAACCTGCATCGCTGTGCGCAACGGGTAGTGGCTGAACATGGCGGGATCTTTCCGCGCGATCCGCTGCTGCTGCAAGACTTGCCCGGCATCGGCCGTTCCACCGCGGCCGCCATCGCCGCATTTTCTTACGGCGTGCAGGCCGCCATCCTGGATGGCAACGTCAAGCGCGTGTTTGCGAGGGTGTTCGGCATCGACGGTTATCCCGGCGCCAAGCCTGTCGAAGATGCGATGTGGCGCCGTGCCGTGGCCTTGTTGCCGGAGCAGGGAGTGGAATCGTACACCCAGGGTTTGATGGATTTGGGAGCGACGCTCTGCACACGCAGCAAGCCGTCTTGCCAGACCTGCCCGCTGGCGCAGCGTTGCGTCGCGCTGGCAACCGACCGGGTCGGCCAGCTGCCGGTGCGCAAGCCGAAAAAAGCGATTCCCGAAAAACATACCGGCATGCTGGTGATCTTTGACCGGCATCAGGTTTTGCTGGAGCAGCGTCCCGACAGCGGCATCTGGGGCGGCTTGCTGTCGTTGCCGGAAATGGCGCCGGGAATTTTATCGAAAGCCGATTTCGATGCTGCTTTAAATCGCGCTACCGCGGCCTTCGGTCCGGTCGCATCGTGCGAGCCGCTGCAGCCGTTCACCCACGTATTCACGCATTTCAAACTGCAGATATCGCCTTTCCAGATTGCGCTCGAACGGCGGCTTGACGGCGTTGCCCAAACCAACTACGTCTGGTATCCGGTGGAAAAGCTGGCGAGCGCGCCGCTGCCGGCGCCGGTCAAGAAACTGCTGCTGGCAGTATTCCGCGAAGCAGACCTGTTCGCCTGATCAGATGATGTTGTGCTGTAGCAGGTATTGATGGACTATGCCGAGCCGTTCGCGGCCGTCGGTCAGCTCTAGCAGTTTCTGCCGCGCTTTCAGGGGAATCGGCAGGATTTCGCACCAGCGGTTGGCGACCCAGCCGGCGTTGTCGAACTGCAGCGGCAGCGCAAACGGGCTGGCGAAATTCTCGCCGTGCGCGCTGCGGCCTTTCTTGTTGATGTCGTCGATCACCAGTTTCAGCGTGCCGGCGCATTGCAGATGGGTTTCGTCAGGCGTGGTCGCCGGATCGGCGTCAATCAGCGTCACCTGCGCCTCCAGGCGCTGGTCGGCAAGCACACGCTGCTGCACGATGCGGAAGCGCTGGCTGCCTTCGGTGCGCAGCATCATCACTCCCAGGTCCTGCATGTCCCACTCGATGATCCTGGTCAAGCAGCCCACGCTCTCCGGTTCGGCGGCATTGCCGACTTCCTTGCCCGATTTGATCAGCACCACGCCGAACGGCTGCTCGGTCCGCATGCATTCGCGCAGCATGTCGAGATAGCGCGTTTCAAACACCTTGAGCGGCAGCACGCCGCCGGGGAACAGCACCGCGTTGAGCGGGAACAGCGGTATCCAGGAATTATTTTCGGGCATAGGGTGACGTCAACTGCGGAGGAAGTGAGCTGCGGATAAGAGGGGATGCTAATTGTCGCCGGCGCGCCTGAGCAGTTCGCGGTGGCGCCGCACCACGCGTTCGGAGACCTGGAAATATTCGGCCAGCCGCTCCACCATGTAGACCGAGCGATGCTGGCCGCCGGTGCAGCCGATCGCCACCGTCAGGTAGCTGCGGTTGTCGTCCTTGAACGAGGGCAGCCATTTTTCGACAAAATTGCGGATGTCGCCCAGCAGGTCGCCGACTTTGGGCAGGGCTTCCAGGAAGTCGATCACCGGCTGGTCGCAGCCGGTCAGCGGGCGCAGTTTGGCGTCGTAATGCGGATTCGGTAACATGCGCACGTCGAACACCAGGTCAGCGTCCAGCGGCACGCCGCGCTTGAAGGCGAACGATTCGAACAGCAAGGTCAGCGGCGCCGGTTCGGTATCGACCAGTTCCTTGATCCAGCTGCGCAAGCGGTTGGCGCTCATGTTCGATGTGTCTATGGTGTGGCCGATGCTCTCGATCTCGGCCAGCATCTCGCGCTCATTCAGGATGCACTCGGTCAGCGTCAGGCGGTCGGCCGGATTCTGGCCGGGGCGCAAGCGGTGCGACAGCGGATGGCTGCGGCGGGTCTCGGAGAAGCGGGCGATCAGCGATTCGGTCTGGGCGGTCAGGAAAAACACCTTGACGTCGTGCCCTTCGGCTTTCAATTGCTGGATGTCGGAAGGCAGGCCGGCCAGCGAGTCGGCGCTGCGCGCATCGGTGGCTACCGCCAGCATTTGCGCGCCTTCATCGAGGCGGGTGGCGACCAGGCCGCGCAGCAGGATAGGCGGCAGGTTGTCGACGCAAAAATAACCCGCATCTTCGAGCACGCGAAGAGCGACCGATTTGCCGGAGCCGGAAATGCCGGTGATGAGGATAATGCGCATTAGCGAATGATACCGTAAGTCGAGGCTTTTATCGGAAGCCCCGCAAACGGATGTCAGAGATCGCTGTCGCTGTCCATCGCAATACGCTGGCGGGCGATGAAATCTTTGAGCGTGTCGATGCCGCGCAACTGCAGGATCGTGTTGCGCACCGCGGCTTCCAGCAGCACCGCGATATTGCGGCCGGCGGCTACCGGGATGATGACTTTGCGGATCGCCAGCCCCAGCACTTCCTGGGTATGGGCGTCGAGCGGCAGGCGCTCGTAGTTTTCTTCCAGCGTGGCGCGCCGCACCAGGTGCACGATCAGCTTGAGGCGCATCTTGCGGCGCACTGCGGTTTCGCCGAAGATGGTCTTGATGTCGAGCAGGCCCAGGCCGCGCACTTCCAGCAGATTTTGCAGCAGGTGCGGGCAGCGGCCCTCGATCATGTTGGGTGCGATGCGGGCGAACTCGACCGCATCGTCGGCCACCAGGCCATGGCTGCGCGAGATCAGCTCCAGCCCGAGTTCGCTTTTGCCGAGCCCGGATTCGCCGGTGATCAGGACGCCGACTCCCAGCACATCCATGAACACGCCATGCATGGTGATGCGTTGCGCCAGTTTTTTCGACAGGTAGACGCGCAGGTAATCGATCACCTGTGCGGCCGGCAGCGGCGTCGAAAACAGCGGGATGTTCTTTTCGTCGCAGATTTCGAGGATGTCCGGCGGTGTCGCCAGTCCTTGCGCGATGATGAAGGCAGGCGGCGCGCCGGCCACCAGTTCAGCGGTCTGGTAGACCCGCGAAGTGGCCGAGAGGCGCTGGTAGTATTCTGTTTCCTGGTGGCCGAAGACCTGGATCCGGCCTGGATGGATCAGGTTCAGGTGGCCCACCTGGTCGGCGGCCGAAGCCGCATCGCCGGAAATCAGCCGCTCGCCGCCCGGGAAACCGGCAAACCAGCCCAGCTGCAGCGATTCGCGGTTTTCGTCGTACAGCTGCTGAATCGAGAGGGGCGTGGAAACTGGCATGGTCGGCGTCTGACGTGGTTAGTAGGTTAGATCGCCCTGAGGGCGACTCAGACAGGATGATGTCTTATTCTAAATTATGTCGCATTTTCCGTGCCCATGGGCTGCCAGGCCACGATGTGCGCATGCACCGATGCCGGATCGGGATCGCTGCTGAGGAGGGCGCGGAAGGCGTCGCTGGAAAACATCTCGGCGATTTCCGACAGGATTTCCAGGTGCTGCTGGGTGACGTTGTCGGGAATCAGCAGGAATACCAGCAAGCTGACCGGTTCGCCATCAGGCGATTCAAACGGGATCGGTTCGGCCAGGCGCACAAAGGCAGCCAGCGGCGCTTTCAAGCCTTTTACGCGGCCATGCGGCACGGCGACGCCGTGGCCGAGGCCGGTGGAACCCAGCCGTTCGCGCGCAAACAGGTTGTCGGAGACGGTAGAGCGGGCAATGCCGCAATTGTTTTCGAAGAGTAAACCGGCTTGTTCGAAGGCGCGTTTTTTACTGGAGACTTCCAGATCCAGCGCTACATTTTGTGCAGGCAGGATTTTTGCAAGATTAGTCATAATACAAATTGGTATGCGGCACAATACGGGTGGTTGTGTCTAAGTCATTGTAAGCCACCACTAATATAGCCGCAGCATTTCGGAAACATGCCAATTTCGGGTCTGAGCGCTGCTGGCCGCCTAGCGCGACCGCAACTGTTATGGCTGTCATGACAGCGTCTCCCCGATTTCGGCCCAAGTCAGCATAGCCCGGGCTACGGTCTTAATGGCACCCAACCCGGATTATAGACTTGATTCAGGCCAACAACACCAACTTGCGGTCATGGTCTTGCCTAGGGCCTGTTGACCTTCAATTTGGGAGATGCGTTCAAACCAAAACGTGTGCTGGCAAGGCGTGTGGCGCAGCTGGGGCTGGTGCCCCAGCAAGCCATGCAACGCGGCCAGCGCACGTTTTGGTTTGAACCCTCCGGGAACGGCTGCAGGCGTCGCATGCCGTTGTTGCAGGGGGCGGCCATCCGCATCCTTGCCGTAGCACCGCTACGTCGCGTCGCTGCGCCTAGGCACGCAACGCCTGCCGCGCGTTCGCACTCCCAAATTGAAGGTCAACAGGCCCTGACCGGATTATGGCGTTTACTTAACTTCGAAGCGCGCAAATATCAGCCAGACGTCGCCATTGCCCTTGTTCTGCGACAGGCGAGGCACGTAGGATCCCATCAATTTGGCTCCCTTGACGCCCAGCGACACCACCGGCAGGGCTATCGGGAACGGGAAGCCGCCGAAATAATCCTGGCGGCTCATCAGCATGGCGGTATAGCCGGCGCCGACCTCAACCGGGGTCTTGGGCACATTCCAGATCCATTCATAGGCATAACCGGCCATGATCTGCGGCTTGCGGTGCGAGTCGCGGATGGCGAACAGGTATAGCGATTCATCGTTGCCGTCGGCGTTGCGGATGGTGCGGCCGCCGCCCAGGCCCCAGGCTTTTTCGTTCAGTTCCTGGAGCTTCTCTTCGGTATAAGTACGGCGGCCATGATAGGCGTAGCCTGACAGATATACCTCCATATCGCCATTGTTGGCGATATTGCTCAGCCGGTCCTGGGTTTGGGTGAGGGTTTTGCTGAACCAGCCGGTAGTGTCCGGGGTTTCCTGCGCTTGGGCTGGGGCAGCCATGGCGACCAGTGCGGTCATGCAGGTGAGCAATGCGGTCCGCTTGAGCGCGGAAAAACGATAAAAAGTTGTCATAAGCAAAAGAATCCTTTACGGCGAGGTCGTACGGTAGACGTTGATCCCCTGGACGTCAATATTCCCGACCCAATTATTGTTATTTAGTTATTTAAGTGATGTCTTTTCGCTACGCTTTGTAGCAAAGCGTAATATCTGTAGCAAATCGTAAATTATTGCCTTGCCTGGCGCCAATTCAACGGTGGCTGCGATGTGGAGAAATTGCTGCGCCAAGGATTGATGTCGAGACCACCGCGCCGCGTATAGCGCGCATATACAGACAGCTTTTGTGGCCGACAGTTGCGCATCAGGTCCATAAATATGCGTTCTACGCATTGTTCGTGGAATTCATTGTGGTCGCGGAAGCTGATCAGGTACTTGAGCAGGCTTTCCTGGTCGATGGCGGCGCCGACATAATGGATCTGCACGCTGCCCCAGTCCGGCTGGCCGGTCACCAGGCAATTCGATTTCAGCAGGTGCGAGACCAGTGTTTCTTCGACCACAACCTGGTCCGGGTCGCTTTTCAGCAGCGCCGGATTCGGCTGGTATTCGTCGACTTCGATGTCCAGGCGGTCCAGCAGCAAACCTTGCGGTTCCTGCAGCTTGAGTTCGGCGAAGGTGTCGGCGGTGGTCAGGGCGACATGCACCGGCGCGCCGAAACCGGCCGAGATATCGGTGCGCAGCAGCTGCAGCAGCGCATCCTTGTCGGCCAGCCTGGTCTGGTTGAAGGAGTTCAGGTACAGCTTGAACGACTTCGATTCGATGATGTTGGGGGAGTCCGCCGGCACCGTGAAAGTAGCGATCGCCACTTGCGGCTTGCCGCGCAGGTTGAGCCAGGACACCTCATACGCATTCCAGATATCGACGCCGAAAAACGGCAATGTGCCGCTGATGCCGATTTCTTCGCGCTTGCCCAGGCGGGCAATCGGAAACAGCAGCGAAGGCTGGTACTGGGACTGGTAGGCGGCGGGTTTGCCCAGCGGCGAGGCGTCGGGCGTGTTCGGGATAGTCATGGCTTCTGCTTGTGCTTAAAAGCAGTATTTTGCCAGATAAGCAGGCCGCCCCTGATAAGCGCCGCTTAATGACGCGTATCAAGGGCATGGCCGAGCGCGTCAGCCGAGGAACAGTTTATAGACCGGATTGCTGGTCTCGTCCCAGTAACGGTAACCGAGGCTGGAGAGGAAACTGCGGAAGATCTTCATCTCTTTTTTCGGCACCTGCAGCCCGACCAGGATGCGGCCGACATCGCCGCCCTGGCTGCGGTAATGGAACAGGCTGATGTTCCAGTCGGGCGCCATCGAATTGAGGAAACGCATCAGCGCGCCCGGACGTTCCGGGAACTCGAAGCGGTACAGCAGTTCGTTTTCCGCCAGCGGACTCTTGCCGCCCACCAGGTGCCGCACGTGGACCTTGGCCAGTTCGTCGTGGGTCAGGTCGAGCGTGCTGAAGCCATGCTTCTCGAAATTCTTGGCGATCAGCTTGGCTTCTTCGCCGCTGGAAGTCTGCACTCCGACAAACACGTGGGCGACTTTCTCGTCGCTGATGCGGTAGTTGAATTCGGTGACGTTGCGCGGCCCCACCAGTTCGCAGAAACGGCGGAAGCTGCCGAACTGTTCCGGGATGGTGACGGCATACACCGCTTCGCGCAGCTGGCCGATGTCGGCCATTTCGGCGACGAAGCGCAGGCGGTCGAAATTCATGTTGGCGCCGGAGGCGATGGTGACCAGGGTCTGGTCCTTGACCGGCTTGCGCGTGGCCTTGGCGCGTTCGACATAGGCCTTGGCGCCGGCCACCGCCAGCGCGCCGGACGGCTCGAGGATGCTGCGCGTGTCCTGGAATACATCCTTGATCGCAGTGCACACCGCATCGGTATCGACCAGGATCACTTCATCGACGTACAGGCGCGCCAGGCGGAAGGTCTCTTCGCCGACCAGCTTGACCGCGGTGCCGTCGGCGAACAGGCCGACGTCCGGCAAGGTGACGCGGCGGCCGCTCTTCAGGCTGCGCGCCATGGCGTCGGAATCGGTGGTCTGCACGCCGATGATCTTGATCTCGGGCCGCACCGCCTTGACGTAGGCGGCGATGCCGGCGATCAGTCCGCCGCCACCGATCGGTACAAAAATCGCGTGGATAGGGCCGGCGTGTTGGCGCAGGATTTCCATGCCGATGGTGCCCTGGCCGGCGATCACGTGCGGATCGTCGAAGGGATGGACAAAGGTCAGCTTGAGTTTCTTTTCCAGCGTCAGCGCGTGGTTGTAAGCGTCGGTGTAGGAGTCGCCGAACAGCACGACCTCGCCGCCGCGCGCCCGCACCGCGTCGACCTTGACCTGCGGCGTGGTGGTCGGCATCACGATCACGGCGCGGCAGCCGAGCTTGGCCGCCGACAGCGCCAGTCCTTGCGCATGGTTGCCGGCCGAGGCGCAGATCACGCCGCGCTTGAGCTGGGCCGGGGTCAGGCTGGCCATCTTGTTATAGGCGCCGCGCAACTTGAAACTGAACACGCTTTGCATATCCTCGCGCTTGAAATAAATCTGGTTCTCAATCCGCTTCGACAGCGTGGGCGCCAGTTCAAGAGGGGTTTCGACCGCGACGTCGTAGACGCGGGCGGTGAGGATCTTCTGCAAATAATCTGTGGTCATGTCGTTGTCAAATTGGAGTGCCGAGCGGGCTCGGCAGCAGGATCAGGCCGGGAGAAACAGCGGATCATTATAATGGACGGCTTTTAATCGTCACCAGGTTTTGTCGGCGCCAGTGTAATAAACGATATGGCCTGCGCTGTATATGACTGGCGCGCCGCATCTGCCGTCTCTTGAATTGCTCCCTATGATCGAATCCGCAGTTTTATGGTTGCTCAAGACGCTCGCCGTGCCCACGGTCGGCCTGACTTCCGTCTTCATCATCAGTTTTGTCGCCGCCACCTTGCTGCCGCTCGGTTCCGAGCCGGCCGTGTTTGCCGTGATCAAGGCCAACGGCGCGCTGTTCTGGCCGGTGATTTTTGTGGCTACGGCGGGCAACACGCTGGGCGGCATGGTCGATTACTGGATGGGTTACGGCGCCAAGCAGGCATTTTCCCGCGAGCGCGGCAGCAGCTGGTTCAGCTGGCTAGAGCGCTACGGCGCCAAGACCATGCTGCTGGCCTGGGTGCCGGGCATAGGCGATCCGATCTGCACCCTGGGCGGCTGGCTCAAGCTGCCGTTCTGGCCCTCCGTCATGTATATGGCGATCGGCAAGTTTGCCCGGTATGTATTGGTCGTCTGGCTGCTGCTGAACGTGCCGGACGGATTCTGGCGCCAGGTCGCAAGCTGGCTGGCCTGAGCGAGGGGCAACAAGGCGCTGGATTTTTGCGTTGCATTATTATATTATTTCCCCATGGAAACATTGACTTGAAAACTGCTCGTAAGCTTCTTGGAAATCGAAATATATCGAGGATAGAAAGCTATGCACAGACTGGACATCAGGGAGATTTGCGAGCGCATTGCGGTACAGGCGCCGTATTTTGCATTTACCGAACTGCAGGGGGTGCCGCACCGGATGGTGAGCGGGACGTTTGTGGCGGAGCAGCCGCTGGGTTTTGAAAACGGCCCGGTGGCTTCCGCCGAAATCGGCCGCCACCTGGCGATCCTGGGTTCCTGCGCGGCGGTCGCCTGGCAAGCCGCGCCGCAGATCTACTACCTGGCGACCAAGGCCCGCTACAGCAAGCTGCACGATGTGGCGCCGCGTGCATCCGGCGCCAGCTTTCAGGCCAGTGCGGAAGTACTCATTCACGACCGGCGCTCGCTCACTGCGCAGGCTATCGTTTCAGCGGAAAGGCCGTTTGCGCATTTGTATTGCGAATACCAGGCCTTGTCGGAGTCGCTGTTCCTGCGCCTGTTCAAGGATTACCGGGTGCCGTCGCCACCGCTGGCCGACAGTTCGCCATACCGGCAGTCGGTGCAGCTGGATTTCGAGGCGCCTGTCGGGCCGTCCATCATTGCCCGCAGCCAGCCGCTGGCGCCGGCCCGCTGCGCCGGTCACTTCCTGGATTATCCGGCCTGGCCAGTGGCGATGATCGTGCACACCGTCGCCCAGACCACCAGCAGGCTGCTGCACCACATCGTCGACAAGGAAGTCAGCTACACCGTCGTCAAGTGCGACCTGGCGGCCCACCAGCTGGTGCCTGCCTGCGAGCCGCTGTCATTCCATACCCGCTGCGTTTCGGCGTCTTCTTATCTGTCGCACTACGTTTTTGAAACCAAGGTAATGCGCAACGGTGAGATAGCGGCCGAGATCGCCACCGAGTTGCGAGTTTGAATCAAAGAGTTTGAATCAAAGCGCGGACAGGCCGGCCCAGAACATCGCCGGCGTCAGCAGCAACAGGATCAGGTAGGGCAACATGCGCAGCGGCCATGCGCGCTGGCGCAGCAGGTAGGACATGCCGAAATAGGGGTTTCTGCGCGATAGGGAAACGGGTGTCATGATAATAATGCCTCCGGAGTAGGGTGAATCAGCCCTTGCAGTGGCCGTAGTGGGCTAATGTGCAGGAAATGCTGTCCAGGATTTCGCTGATGATCTGGCTAAACATGATGGCTCCTGAGAAAGTGGATATGGATCCATTGTAGGCAAACACTATCGATTTATGAAAATTGATTGTATTTATTGATTTCATTGGGTTTGCCTATCCGATAGCGTTCCGGATGTTCTGTGCCTTGCACTGCACAAATCGGCATCTTGCCTTCGTGAAGCAGCGCGATAAGCTAAAATGCGGGTTCAGTAGCAGCAGTCAACGCAGTAGCCCACTTTCATAGACCAATGAACGCCCCAGTCAAAATCCAGGCACTATTGTCAGACGCGCCACATGGCGCCACTCCCACGCGCTTGCGCGAAATCCCCTATAACTACACCTCGTTTTCAGACCGCGAGATCGTGATCCGCCTGCTTGGCGAAGCTTCCTGGCGCCTGCTCGACGAACTGCGCAGCAAACGCCAGACCGGCCGTTCCGCCAGGATGCTGTACGAAGTGCTGGGCGATATCTGGGTAGTGCGGCGCAATCCGTATTTGCAAGATGACATGCTGGACAATCCGAAGCGCCGCCAGGCCCTGATTGATGCATTGCATCATCGGCTCAGCGAAGTCGACAAGCGCCGTATCGTCACCGACGAGGGCGATGTGAGCCGCGATGCCGCTAGCGATGAAGAAGCGAAAAAGCGTAGCGAGAATGTCGAAGCGCTGCTGGCCGCGGCGCGCAAGGCGATCGCCGCCTTCTCCGACGAATTCCGCCAGACCTACGATCTGCGCAAGCGCGCCAACAAGATCCTGGGCCGCTACACCGCCAAGGACAACATCAAGTTCGACGGCCTGTCGCGCGTCTCGCATGTGACCGACGCCACCGACTGGCGCGTTGAATATCCGTTCGTGGTGCTCACGCCCGACAGCGAAGATGAAATGGCCGGCCTGGTCAAGGGCTGCATCGAACTCGGCCTGACCATCATCCCGCGCGGCGGCGGCACCGGCTACACCGGCGGCGCGATTCCGCTGACGCCGTTGTCGGCGGTCATCAACACCGAAAAACTGGAGCATCTGGGCGCAGTCCAAATGGCTGTGCTGCCGGGGCTCGATAAAGAGTACGCCACGATCTATTCTGGCGCCGGGGTAGTCACCAAGCGCGTTTCCGACGCTGCCGAAAAAGCCGGTTTTGTGTTCGCGGTCGATCCGACCTCGGCAGAAGCGTCCTGCGTCGGCGGTAACATCGCCATGAACGCCGGCGGCAAGAAAGCCGTGCTGTGGGGCACCGCGCTGGATAATCTCGCCAGCTGGCGCATGGTCGATCCGAACGGCGACTGGCTGGATGTCACGCGCCTGGACCACAACCTCGGCAAGATCCATGACACGCCGCTGGCGCGCTTCCAGCTGGAATGGCGCCACCCGGCCGAAAAAGGCCGGCCAAGCGAAAAGCCGTTCAAGACCGAGATCCTGGAAATCGCCGGTCGTGTATTCCGCAAGGAAGGCCTGGGCAAGGACGTCACCGACAAATTCCTGGCGGGTTTGCCGGGCATACAGAAAGAAGGCTGCGACGGCCTGATCACCTCCGGGCGCTGGATTTTGCACAAGATGCCGAAGCACACGCGCACCGTCTGTCTGGAGTTCTTCGGCCAGGCGCGCGATGCGATTCCTTCGATCGTCGAGATCAAGGATTTCCTCGATGCCGAAACCAGGAAGGGCGGCGCAATCCTGGCCGGCCTGGAGCACCTGGACGAGCGTTACCTGCGCGCGGTCGGTTACACCACCAAGTCGAAACGCGGCGTGCTGCCGAAGATGGCGCTATTCGGTGACATCGTCGGCGACGATGAAAACGCGGTAGCGCAGGCAGCCTCGGAAGTGGTGCGCATGGCCAACAACCGCGTCGGCGAAGGCTTCGTCGCGGTCAGCCCGGAAGCGCGCAAGAAATTCTGGCTGGACCGCGCCCGCACGGCCGCCATCGCCAAGCACACCAACGCTTTCAAGATCAATGAAGACGTGGTGATTCCGCTCAACCGCATGGGCGAATACACCGACGGCATCGAGCGCATCAATATCGAGCTGTCGGCCAAGAACAAGCTGCAGCTGCTGGATGAGCTGCGCGCGTTCCTGCTCAAGGGCAATCTGCCGCTGGGCAAGGGCGACGACGCCGACGGCGACGATATTCCCGCCGCCGAAATCCTCGAAGACCGCGTGCACCAGGCCGAGCTGCTGCTGGCCGAAGTGCAGGCGCGCTGGACTTATCTGCTGGCGAATCTGGACAAGCCGCTCAAGGATGCGAAAGACGAACTGAGCGCACTGGGCCTGGAAAAGCTCGACCTGGTGTTCGAGCAGCGCCTGCTGCAGCAACCGGACGCGACCGTGTTCGACGTGGTGCAGGACCGCACCATCCGCATCTCCTGGAAGCAGGAAGTGCGGGCGCTGCTGCGCCAGATTTTCAACGGCGCCTCCTTCAAGCTGATCCTCGACGAATGCAGCGCGGTGCACAAGCGTGTCTTGCGCGGCCGCGTGTTCGTCGCCCTGCACATGCATGCCGGCGACGGCAACGTCCACACCAATCTGCCAGTCAATTCCGATCACTACGAAATGCTGCAGGATGCGCACGCCGCGGTGGCGCGCATCATGACCCTGGCGCGTTCGCTGGATGGCGTGATTTCGGGCGAGCACGGCATCGGCATCACCAAGCTGGAATTCCTGACCGAAGACGAAATCAAGGATTTCCGCAGCTACAAGCTGCGGGTCGATCCGGAAGGCCGCTTCAACAAGGGCAAGCTGCTCAACCTGCCCGGTTTCGAGGCCGACCTGAGCAATGCCTATACGCCGTCGTTCGGCCTGATGGGGCACGAGTCGCTGATCATGCAGCAAAGCGATATCGGCGCCATCGCCAACAGCGTCAAGGACTGCCTGCGCTGCGGCAAGTGCAAGCCGGTGTGCGCCACCCACGTGCCGCGCGCCAACTTGCTGTACTCGCCGCGCAACAAGATCCTGGCCACTTCGCTGCTGGTGGAAGCTTTCCTGTACGAAGAGCAGACCCGGCGCGGGATCTCCATCAAGCACTGGGAAGAATTCGAAGACGTGGCCGACCATTGCACGGTCTGCCACAAGTGCGTCACGCCTTGCCCGGTCGACATCGATTTCGGCGACGTCTCGATGAACATGCGCAACCTGCTGCGCAAGATGAACAAAAAATCGTTCAATCCCGGCACCACGGCCGCCATGTTCTTCCTGAACGCCACCGATCCGGCCACCATCAACATGACGCGCAAGGTCATGACCGACTGGGGTTTCAAGGCGCAGCGCCTGGGCAACGACATCCTGAAGAAATTCGCCAAGAAGCAGACCAAGAAACCGCCTGCGACCGTCGGCAAGGCGCCGATCAAGGAACAGGTGATCCACTTCATCAACAAGAAGATGCCCGGCAACCTGCCGAAGAAGACCGCGCGCGCCCTGCTGGATATCGAAGACGACAAGATCGTGCCTATCATCCGCGATCCGAAGAGCACCACCGCCGATACCGAAGCCGTGTTTTATTTCCCGGGCTGCGGTTCCGAGCGGCTGTTCTCGCAAGTCGGCCTGGCTACGCAAGCCATGCTGTGGCAGGTCGGTGTGCAAACCGTGCTGCCGCCGGGTTACCTGTGCTGCGGTTATCCGCAGCGCGGCTCGGGCGATTTCGACAAAGCGGAAAAGATCATCACCGATAATCGCGTGCTGTTCCACCGCATGGCGAATACCCTGAACTATCTCGACATCAAGACCGTGATCGTTTCCTGCGGCACTTGCTACGACCAGTTGCAGGGCTACCAGTTCGACAAGATCTTTCCGGGCTGCCGCATCATCGATATCCACGAATACCTGCTGGAGAAGAACCTCAAGCTGGAAGGCGTCAGCGGCACCCGCTACATGTATCACGATCCGTGCCACAGCCCGATGAAACTGCAGGACCCGATGAAGACGGTGAATGCCTTGATCACTACCGACAACGGGACCAAGATCGAAAAGAACGAACGTTGCTGCGGCGAGTCCGGCACTTTCGGCGTCAGCCGTCCGGACGTCTCGACCCAGGTCCGTTTCCGCAAGGAAGAAGAGATGAACAAGGGTGCGGACAAGCTGCGCGCCGACGGTTTCGGCGGCGACGTCAAGATCCTCACTTCCTGCCCGTCCTGCCTGCAGGGTTTGTCGCGCTACAACGACGATTCCGGCACCACAGCCGATTACATCGTGGTGGAAATGGCGCGCCATTTGCTGGGCGAGAACTGGCTGCCGGATTACGTTGCACGCGCCAACAACGGCGGCATCGAACGGATTCTGGTGTGACCATGGCTAACCATTCGGCTGATTGCGAACTGTGCAGCGGCGACGGTGGAGAAATTCTCCTCCGTGCGGAGAGATTCCGCGTGGTGCTGGTCGACGATGCGCAGTATCCGGGATTCTGCCGCGTCATCTGGCATGACCATGTCAAGGAAATGACCGATCTGCCGGTGGCGGACCGCAGCACGCTGATGGCCGCTGTGTGCAAGGTCGAGTCTGTCGTGCGCGCCGTGATGCAGCCGGAAAAAATCAACCTGGCCAGCCTCGGCAACATGACGCCGCACCTGCACTGGCATGTGATCCCGCGCTATCCGGACGATGCGCATTTCCCCAGCCCGGTCTGGGCCGAGAGCCAGCGGCAGCCGGCGCCGGCCAGCCTGGCGCAGCGGCAGGCGTTGCTGGGCGCGCTGCGCTCGGCGATATCCGAACAGTTTTAACCTTACTCGTACATTCCCATGACCGGCTCCAAACAATCAGCGCCCGCACCTGTCCCGGTGTCATTCACTGTGCATAAGCAATCGTGCAAGCTGGAAGTTGCCTTCGACGACGGCGCGGTTTTTTCGCTGCCGTTCGAATTGATGCGCGTCTATTCGCCATCGGCCGAAGTCAGCGGCCATGGTCCCGGGCAAGAAGTGTTGCAGACCGGTAAACGCAATGTCGAAATGGCGGCGCTGGAACCGGTCGGCAATTACGCCGTCAAGCCTACCTTCTCGGACGGCCACGTCAGCGGCATTTATACCTGGGCCTACCTGTACAAGCTGGGGCGCGACCAGGAAGCGATGTGGGAAGACTACCTGAAACGCCTGGAAGCGGCAGGCCATACGCGCGAAGGCGGCCGCGACCTGCCGATGACGGCCAAGAACGCCGGCGGCCACGGCTGCGCATGAGCTGAGCGGATTCTGCTTTTGCAGCATCTGCTCATTGGACCATCTTAAGAGTTGCTGGCGTTCCTTGCCTTGATTCCCATCTCCCGCAGCGCATCGCCTATCGCATGCACTGCCTGCCGCATTTCCTCCGCACCGATAGAACCTATGCAACCGACGCGGAAAGTTTCCGCCTGGGTCAGTTTGCCCGGATACAGGATGAATCCTTTGTCGCGCACCCGGTTGTAGAAATCCTTGAATTCATAACTGGCGCTGTTCGGCGCGTGCATGGTGACGATGATCGGCGCCTGGATTTTTGCCGGCAGAAACTGGATCAGCCCCAGTTCGCGCATGCCTGCCATCAGGGTGTCGTAGTTCTTGGTATAGCGCGCCAGCCTTGCCGGCTGGCCGCCTTCTGCAAAGAACTGGTTCAATGCTGCGTGAAACGCCACCACGATGTGGGTAGGCGGCGTGAAGCGCCACTGTGTGGTTTTTTCCATGTAGGTCCACTGGTCGTGCAGATCGAGCGACAGCGAACGTGAATTGCCTGCGCTCTTTTCTAGCACGCTCTTGCGCACAATCGCAAAACCCATGCCCGGCGGCCCTTCTATGCATTTGCCGCTGGCGGCGATCAGCGCATCGAAACTGATCTTGGCGGCGTCGATCTCCAGCGCGCCGAAGGAGCTCATGGCGTCGATGATCAGGCTCTTCTTGTGCTGCGCCACTACCTCGGCAATTTCATATAGGGGATTGAGGATGCCGGTGCTGGTTTCGCAATGGATCACGCCGATGTGGGTGATGCTGCGGTCGTTGCTCAGCACACGTTCGACGTCGGCGGCGGTGGTCGGCACGTCTTCCGCCGTTTCGAACACCGAGACCTGGCGCCCCATCATCTCGACGATTTTCGCCATGCGCTTGCCATAGGCGCCATTGATCAGCACCAGCATATGGCCGTTGCGCGGCAGCAGGGTGTTGATCGCGGCTTCGATCGAAAACGTGCCGCTGCCTTGCATCGGCACGCAGACATGGCTCTCGTGGGCGTTGGCGATGTCCAGCAGCTGCTTGCGCACCTTGCCGGTGATGGCGTTGAACGAGGCATCCCAGGAACCCCAGTCCTGCAGCATGGCGCTCTTGGTGGCGAGCGAAGTGGTCAGTGGTCCGGGAGTCAGAAGAATCGGGTCGCGGCTTGGCAGGCTCATGATATTTCCTTTGGTCTGGTGCGGGTTCAGTTGTAGTTGCGGTTGCGCTTCAAATGGTTCAGGTCTGGCACCAGCTTTGCGCCTTCTTCAGCAGCACGCGCGTGGTCAGCGCATACAGGATGCAGACGATGGTGGACGTCAGCACGATCAGGGTTCCCATCGCCGCCGCCGGACCGATCTTGCCCTCGGCTTCCAGGTTCAGCAGCGCCACCGAGGCCAGCGTGGTGTCAGGAGAGTAGAGAAACACCACCGCCGAAATGGTGGTCATGGCGTTGATGAACAGGTAGCGGCCGATGTCCAGGATCGCCGGCAGGCAGACCGGCACCGTCACCCGCAGGAAGGTTTTGTAGAAGGGCACCTTGAGCGAAGCCGAGACCGCTTCGAACTCGTTGTCGATGGCTTTCAGCGCGGTGACCGCGGTCAGGTAGCTGGAGGTAAAGTAGTGCACCACCGTCGACAGCACCAGGATCGCCATGCTGCGGTACAGGAAGTTAAGCGGATTGTCGGGGTGGTTGAAAAACATGATGTAACCCAGGCCCAGCACCAGTCCCGGCACGCCCATCGGCAGCATGGCCAGCAGCCGGATCACCGGCCGCGCCGCTTCCATGCCGCGAGTCTTTTCCACCAGGTAGGCGCTGCCAAAGATCAGCACGATGCCGCTGGCGACTACGTAGGCTGCCAGGCGCAGGCTGTTGAAATACGATTCCAGGATGCCGTCCTGGATCAGTCCGAAATAATAGTGGTCCCACACCAGCGTCAGGTTGTAAGGCCAGAGCTTGATGAAAGAGGTGTACACCGCCATGCCCAGCACCGACAGCAGCAACAGGCAGACCAGGCCGCAGTAGCTGAACATCAAGGCGTCGAACAGCCGGTGGCGCTTGGGCACGAACGGCACGGCGCGCGCCGACAGTTGCGATTGCAGCTTGCGCCGTATGGTGAAGTCGATGGCGAACGCCATCAGTGCCGGCAACAGCAGCAACAGACTGACCACCGCGCCCTTGTTGAAATTCTGCTGGCCGACGACCAGCTGGTAAACATCGATGGCCAGCACGTTGAAATCGCCGCCGATGACCTTGGGCACGCCGAAATCGTTGACAGTGAAAGTGAACACCACCAGCGCCGCGCTGATCAGGCCGTACTTGGCGCCGGGCAGGGTGATGGTCCAGAATTTGCGCAGGCGGCTGGTGCCCAGCGATTCCGCCACTTCATACAGGCGGCCGTCGGCCAGCGACAGCGCGGTAATCAATATCATCAGTGCATGCGGAAACACCGCATAACACTCGCTGATGACGATGCCGATCGGACCGTAGATCGAGGCGCCTCCCAGCAAGCCCTTGAGCGCGCCCTGGGTGCCGAACCATTGCACAAACGAGATCGCCGCCAGCAGCGACGGCGCCAGGATCGGGATCAGCGACAGGGTGCGGAAAAAACGCTTGAACGGCATCATGCTGCGCGTCAGGGCATAGGCGAAAGTGAAGGCCGCCGGGATCACCAGCAGCGTCACCGAGACCGCTATGAACAAGGTATTGAGCACCGACTGCCGCAATGCCGAGGTCGACATGTATTCGCCGAACTGGCGCAGGCCGACGAACAGGCCATCCTTGTCCTGCACGCTCTGCACCAGGATCATCAGCACCGGCATCAGCAGGAATACCGCCAGCCCGGCGCACACCAGCAACAGCATGCCGTGCGCGATGCGTTCATGCCAGTGGCTTTGCTGGCGGCCGGCCGCCGCCTGCCTGGCGCCGCCGGCCGGCGACGACATCATGCCGAGCGCGCTGGCCGGCCTGCTCATGCCGCCACCGTCTGCGCTTGTTCGTCGTCCTGGTACACGCGGATGCGTTCCGGCAGCAAGCCGTAACGCAGTTTGCTGCCGACCTGCAGTCCCAGTTCCTTCAACAGGTTGAGCGACATCGAAGCCACCACCGGCTGCTGTTCCATGCCTTCCAGCACCACCGTCAGGTAGCTGAAGGCGCCCAGGAATTCGATTTTCTTCACTTCCGCCATGGCGTGGTTGTGGGTACGCTGCTCGACGCTGCGCGCCACAAAATCTTCCGGCCGCAAATACACTTTGACCGGCTGTCCGGCGGCAATGTGATCGACCCGCGATTCGCAGTGGAAATCCAGCTTGCCGATGCGGAAACGGCTGTCTCCCAGCGAAACGCCGCGCAAGATGTTCACCTTGCCGACAAACGAGGCGACGAACGGCGAGCCCGGCTGCAGGTAGATGTCTTGCGGGCTGCCGCATTGCTCGATGGCGCCATGGTTCATCACCACGATGCGGTCGGCCATGGTCAGGGCTTCTTCCTGGTCGTGGGTGACCATGATGGTGGTCACGCCCAGCCGCTGCTGCAGCTGGCGGATCTCGCTGCGCAGGCGCACCCGCTCCAGCGCATCCAGCGCCGACAGCGGCTCATCCAGCAACAGCAGGCCGGGAGAAGTCGCCAGCGCCCGCACCAGTGCGATCCGCTGCTGCTGGCCGCCGGACAACTGCCCCGGGAATTTCTTGCCGCTGCTCGGCAGACCGGCCAGCGTCAGCAGTTCCTGTACCCGTTCGGCAGTGGCGCTGCGGCTCTGGCGGCGGTTCACCAGGCCGTAGGCGACATTGTCGGCGATGCTCAGGTTGGGAAACAGCGCATAGGACTGGAACACGATGCCGTAGTCGCGCTGGATCGGCGCCAGCCACGAGATATCCTTGCCGCCCTGGACGATGCGTCCCTGGTTCTGGCTTTCGAGGCCGGCGATGATGCGCAGCAGGGTGGTCTTGCCGCAGCCGGACGGCCCCAGGAAGCAGACGAACTCGCCTTCGCCGACTGTCAGGTTGATGTCGCGCAGCGCATGGAAGCTGCCGAACGATTTCGAGATGTTTTCAAGCGTCAGGTAAGGCTTGGGCGCCAGGCAAGGGCTAGGATTCTGCTGAGACATAATTACTGCTCTCCCGGTTGGTCACGAATGGCGCGCGTTACTTCTTTTCCGCCTTGGAGTTGTAGCGTGTGCCCCATTCGGCCAGGATCCGTTCGCGGTTCTTGGCGGACCAGTTGAAATCGTTGGGCTTGATCAGCAGCTTTTCATAATCGTCCGGAATCCCTTCAACTTTCTTGGCGATGCCGGGATAGGCGACGATGGCCCACCAGTTGGAGCTGATCTGGTTGGCTTCCTTGCTGCTCATCCAGTCCACCAGTTTCTGGGCCCCTGCCAGGTTCTTGGTGCCTTTCATGATGCCGCTGGCTTCCACATCCCAGCCTAGGCCTTCTTTTGGAAAAATCAATTCGACAGGGGCGCCGCTGCGTTTCACCTGATGGCCGCGGAATTCGAATGAAATGCCGATAGGGAATTCGCCGGTGCCGGCCATGGTGCAGGGTTTGGAGCCTGAGTGGGTGTATTGGGCGATGTTCTGGTGCAACGCATCCATGTATTGCCAGCCCTTGGCTTCGCCGAACATTTGCAGCCAGGCGGTGACATCGAGGTAGCCGGTGCCGCTGGAAGCGGGGTGGGGCATGACGATCTGGCCCTTGTAGACCGGCTTGGCCAGGTCGGCCCAGCTGGTGGGCTTGGGCAGGTTCAGCTTCTTCGCTTCTATCGTGTTGAAGCAGACGGTTGCGCCCCAGACATCCATGCCGATCCAGCTTGGTGGCCGGGCGCTGTCTACGTAGGCGGGATTGAGCTGTTTCATGCCGCTCGGCTCATACGGCAGCAGCATGCCTTCCTGGCCCAGCAGCGCCAGGCTGGTGGCGGCCAGGCCGACTACCACGTCGGCTTGCGGATTGTTCTTTTCGGCCAGCAATTTGGCGGTGACGACGCCGGTCGAATCGCGCACCCAGCGGATCTCCACCGTCGGGTTGGCTTTTTCGAAACCGTCCTTGTACTGTTTCATGGCGTCGGTTTCCAGCGCGGTATATACCAGCAGCGCGGTCCTGGACTGGGCATGGCTGCTGGCAGCGGTCAGGGCAAAGGCAGTGCCTAACAGGGCCGTTGCAGCCCCGGCTGCCGCGCTTGCGCGCAGGATTCGTGCAAATTGCTGTTTCATTGTCATCTCCTCAGATGGTGAGCAAATCTTCCACTGCTGCCGATATTGAAACCTGGTCAAGCTTTTACGCCCTGCCGCTTTTTGCCGCGGCTTTTTATTGCATCATGTTTTATGTATTTTGTTGACAATCTACACGTTGTTCAATTAAAGTGCAATCACCAACTCGAAAAAAGATCAGCCATGACTACCAACCGCACCATGAACACCATCGCCCTGGTCCAGAAAAACTCGCTGCCTTCGCTGGTGCAGAAAGAGCTGGAGCGCATGATCCTGACGGGCGACCTGGTCGCCGGCGACAAGCTCAACGAAGTCTCGCTGGCGGAAATGATGGGTGTGTCGCGCGGCCCGGTGCGCGAGGCATTTCGGGCGCTGGAAGAGGCGGGGCTGGTGCAGCAGGAAAAAAACTGCGGCGTGTTCGTGCGCCAGATCTCGGTTGAAGAAGCCGATGAAATCTACGAAGTGCGCGCCGCGCTGGACGAACTGATCGGCCGCAAGCTGGCTGCCACCATCAAGCCGGCTCAGGTGCAGGAACTGCGCACGCTGCTCGATCGCATGGACGGCATGGTGGCGCTGGGCGATGTCGACGGCTACCTGAAGCTGAACCTGGCCTTCCACGATGCGCTGGTGCAGTTCACCGCCAACAAGAAGCTGCTGCATACCTACCGCCGCCTGGTCAACGAGCTCAACCTGTTCCGCCGCTCGGCGCTGGCGCAAAAGGGCAGCCTGCCGACTTCGACTACCGAACATCACAAGATCGTCGACGCCATCGCCGCCGGCGATCCGCAAGCCGCCGGCGACATCATGCGCGAACACGCGGTGGCCGGCCGCAACCGCATGCACAAGGCGCAGGAAAAAGCTGCCTCGGCCGCAGCAATCACCTTGAAGTAAACCTATAAGCCAGTCTGACTCACAGCGAAGGCAATCTCATGTCCAATACCAAAACTCTCAGCGGATCTTTCAACATCAACGGTCGCACATATCAATCGATGCAGCAGCCGCTGGTCGTGGTCTGCGTCGACGGCTGTGAGCAGGAATACATCAACCAGGCGATCCAGGCCGGCGTCGCGCCGTTCCTGAAAAAGATGACGGAACAGGGCACGGTGCTGAGCGCCGATTGCGTGGTGCCGAGCTTCACCAATCCGAACAACCTGTCGATCGTGACCGGGGCGCCGCCATCGGTGCACGGCATTTGCGGCAACTATTTCTACGACCTGGAAACCAAGCAGGAAGTCATGATGAACGACGCCAAGTACCTGCGCGCCGCCACCATCCTGGCGACCTTGGCCGATGCCGGCGCCAAGGTCGCGGTGGTGACCGCCAAGGACAAGCTGCGCGGCCTGCTCGGCCACAAGATGCGCGGCATCTGCTTCTCGGCGGAAAAGGCCGACCAGGCGACGCTGGAACAGAACGGCATAGAAAACCTGCTGGAACTGGTCGGCATGCCCTTGCCGTCGGTGTACAGCGCCGAACTGTCCGAGTTCGTGTTCGCCGCCGGCGTCAAGCTGCTGGCCAGCGAACGGCCTGACATCATGTATCTTTCCACCACCGACTACATCCAGCATAAATATGCGCCAGGCACGCCGGGCGCCAACGCGTTCTACGCCATGATGGACCATTACCTGACCCAGCTCGACGCCTTGGGCGCGGTGATCGGCCTTACCGCCGACCACGGCATGAACGCCAAGACCGACAGCGCCGGCAAGCCGAACGTGATCTATCTGCAAGACGTGCTGGATGCCCGCGTGGGCGTAGAAAAGACCCGCGTCATCCTGCCGATTACCGATCCTTACGTAGTGCACCACGGCGCGCTCGGTTCCTACGCTACCGTGTACCTTGGCGCCGGCGCCGATAGTGCGGCCATCGCCGACAAGATCCGCGCCATCCCCGGCATCGAGCTGGTGCTGACGCGCGAACAGGCGGCGCAGCGCTTCGAGCTGCCGCCGGACCGCATCGGCGACCTGGTGGTGGTCAGCGAACGCCTGACCGTGATCGGCACCGCGGCCAGCCGCCATGACCTGTCAGAACTGAAGCTGCCGCTGCGTTCGCACGGCGGCATCTCCGAACAGCGGGTGCCGCTGATGTTCAACCGCAAACTGTGCGCCATCCCTGCGGACCACCGGCTGCGCAATTTCGATGTGTTCTTCCTCGCTATGAACTGCATTCATCAACACATGCAATAGATTTTCTCCACTCTGACCAACAGACCTGAGGACATGATGCTGACCGAACTGAGCAAGCTCAAGCAAGGCGAGCCTTTACACCAAGACATGCGGATTGCCGGCAAGCTGGTCGGCAACCAGCGCCGCATGGAAATCCGCAATCCTTTCAACGGCGCGCTGGTCGGTTCGGTGCCGAAAGCCACGGTGGAAGACATTCGCCACGCGTTCCAGGTTGCACGCGCATTCCGTTCGCCGCTTACGCGTTACGAACGGTCGCGCATCATGCTGCGGACTGCGGAACTGCTGCGCGCCAATACCGATGCGATTTCCGACCTCATCACAGCAGAAGCCGGGCTGTGCAAGAAAGACAGCCTGTATGAGGTTGGCCGCGCCTGCGATGTGTTCGTGTTCGCCGCCAACCAGGCGCTGGTGGACGACGGCCAGGTGTTTTCCTGCGACCTGACGCCGCACGGCAAGCAGCGCAAGGTCTACACCTTGAAAGAACCGCTGCTGGGAGCGATTTCGGCAATCACGCCGTTCAATCATCCGCTGAATCAAGTCGCGCACAAGGTCGCGCCGTCGATCGCCACCAATAACCGCATGGTGCTCAAGCCGACCGAAAAGACACCGCTGTCGGCCCTGCTGCTGGCCGACATCCTGTATGAAGCCGGCTTGCCGCCGGAAATGTTTTCGGTGGTCACCGGCGACCCGGCCGAAATCGCAGACGAGATGCTGACCAATCCCGATGTCGACCTGGTGACGTTTACCGGCGGCGTGCCTATCGGCAAATACATCGCCGGCAAGGCAGTGTACAAACGCCAGGTGCTGGAACTGGGCGGCAACGATCCGATCATCGTGATGGAAGACGCCGACCTGGAAGAAGCGGCGACGCTGGCGGTGTCCGGTTCGTACAAGAATTCCGGCCAGCGCTGCACGGCGATCAAGCGCATGATCGTGCATCAGGCCGTGGCCGACGAGTTTGTCGATCTGCTGGTGAACAAAACCAAGGCGATCAAATACGGCGATCCGATGGATCCGCACAACGACATGGGGACCGTGATCGACGCCCGTTCGGCGAGCGCCTTCGAAGCCAAGGTCAAGGACGCCCAGCAGCACGGCGCCAAGCTTTTGTTCGGTAACCTGCGCGACGGCGCGCTGTATTCGCCGACCGTGCTCGACCACGTGCCGGCCGATTGCCAGCTGGTGGCCGAAGAAACCTTCGGCCCGGTATCGCCGGTGATCCGCTGCACCGATATCGCCGACGCCATCCGCATCTCGAATTCGACGCCCTACGGCCTGTCGTCCTCGGTTTGCACCAACCGCCTCGACTACATCACCCGCTTTGTGCGCGAACTGCAGGTCGGCAGCATCAACGTCCGCGAAGTGCCCGGCTACCGGCTGGAGCTGACGCCGTTCGGCGGCATCAAGGATTCCGGCCTCGGCTACAAGGAAGGCGTGCAGGAAGCGATGAAGAGTTTCTGCAACACCAAAACCTATTCTCTGCCCTGGAACTAAGTTGGAACTGAATTGGAGTTGAATATATGCTGACCATCCCGCAAATCTGCGAACTGTTCGAACGCGGCGGCCACCAGATGTACAGCGGCGAGCCGGTCAACCAGCTCGAGCACGCGCTGCAATCGGCCACCCTGGCCGAACAGGCCGGCGCCCAGCCGGAACTGGTCTGCGCCGCCTTGCTGCACGATCTCGGGCATTTGCTGAACCCGCAAGGCGAGACGCCGTCGGCGCGCGGCGTCGACGATACCCATCAATATTTTGCAATACCGTATCTGCGCGGCTTATTCAGCCCGGCAGTGCTGGAGCCGATCAGGCTGCATGTCGACGCCAAGCGTTACCTGTGCGCGACCGATGCTGGCTATTGGAGCCGCCTGTCCGAGGATTCCAAGCGCAGCCTCGAATTGCAGGGCGGTGTGTTTTCCGCCGCCGAGGCGGCGCAGTTCATCGCCCGTCCTTATGCTGCCGATGCCGTCAGCCTGCGCCTGTGGGACGACCAGGCCAAGATGGAAGGCATGGCGACTCCCGGCCTGCCGCATTTTTCTACGCTGATGTCCGCCTGCGCGCTGGTCACCGCGTAATCGATAAAACACTGAGCGATAGGATACTGAGCCATGCGCCCATTCTGGCTGGAAGATGCATTGTTCGCCGACGGTGAGTTGGCCCCCGCCTTGCAAGGCCGGCAGAAAGCCGACGTCGGCATCGTCGGCGGCGGCTTCACCGGCTTGTGGACCGCAATCCAGCTCAAACAGCAGGACCCGGCGCTGGACATCGCCATCATCGAAAGCGACCTGTGCGGCGCCGGCGCCAGCGGCCGCAACGGCGGCTGCCTGCTGACCTGGTCGACCAAATTCTTCACCCTGCGCCGGCTGTTCGGCGAGGTCGAAGCCGTACGCCTGGTCAAGGCTTCGGAAGCGGTGGTCGACCATATCGGCAATTTTTGTCGAGAGCACAAGATCAATGCCGAATTCCGCCAGGACGGCACCCTGTATACCGCCACCACCAAGGCGCAACTGGGGGTGCTGGACCCGGTGCTGCAAGAATTGCAGCGGCAGGGCATCAGTTCCTATCATGAATTGCCGGACGCTGAAGTGCAGCGCCGCTCCGGTTCCGCGCGCAATCTCGCCGGCGTATTTTCGCCGATGGCGGCGACCGTACATCCGGGCAAGCTGGTGCGCGGCTTGCGCCGCGTAGCGCTGGAAATGGGCATACGGATCTACGAAAGAACGCCGATGCTGTCGTTCACGCCGGGAACCACAGTCACCTTGCAAACGCCGGCCGGCAGCCTGCAGGCCGGCAAGGTGGTATTGGCCATCAACGCCTGGATGGCCAGCCGTTTCCCGCAGTTCGAACGGACCCTGGCGGTGGTCTCCAGCGATATGGTGATCACGGAAAAATGTCCCGAGCTATTGCAGCGCATCGGCCTGACCGATGGCGTCTCGGTGCTCGATTCGCGCACTTTCGTGTTCTATTACCGCACCACCGAAGACGGCCGCCTGATGCTCGGCAAGGGCGGCAACACCTTTGCCTGGCGCGGCCGCATCCTGCCGGTGTTCGACCAGCGTTCGCCCTACGAGCAGCAGCTAAAACAGAGCCTGCACGAATTTTTCCCGGCGCTGGCCGGCGTGCCGATCACCGCCAGCTGGAACGGTCCGTCCGACCGTTCGGTCACCGGCTTCCCGTTTTTCGGGCGCCTGGATGACATGCCGAACGTATTCTACGGCTTCGGTTATTCCGGCAACGGCGTCGGCCCCAGCTACATGGGCGGCCAGCTGCTGTCGTCGCTGGTGCTGGGCCTCGACAACGCCTGGAGCCGCAGCCCGCTGGCAGCCGGCCCGCGCGGCCAGTTCCCGCCGGAGCCGCTGCGCTATATCGGTTCGCTGGTGGTACGCAACGCTATCCGGCGCAAGGAACTGGCGGAAGACCAGGACCGCAAGCCCTGGCTGATGGACCAGATGCTGAGCAAGCTGGCCAATGCTGCGGGCAAGGCTGACAAGGCTTAGTTGCCCGGGTGTCATGTGCCGTTGGCGCAGGTCGCCGAAAAATATCTTGTAGATTATTTGGCAAGCTGAGCATGCGCCGGCCGGACTTGTATAATGTAAGTCTGCCAAAACAAGCTTGCCCACCATGACCAACACCACGCATTTCGGTTACGAAACCGTCTCCGAGGACGATAAAGTCCACAAAGTCGCCGAGGTTTTCCATTCGGTCGCGCCTAAATACGATGTCATGAACGATCTGATGTCGGCCGGCCTGCATCGTGTCTGGAAGATTTTCACCATCGCCCAAGCGGCGATACGCCCCGGTTTCAAGGTGCTCGATATCGCCGGCGGCACCGGCGACCTGGCCAAGGCTTTCGCCAAGCGCGCCGGGCCCACCGGCGAAGTCTGGCTGACCGACATCAACGAATCGATGCTGCGCGTCGGCCGCGACCGTCTCTTGAATAAAGGCTTGTCCACCCCCACCTTGCTGTGTGACGCGGAGAAATTGCCGTTTCCGGACAACTACTTCGACCGGGTGTCGGTGGCTTTCGGTTTGCGCAACATGACGCACAAGGATGCGGCGCTGGCGGAGATGCGGCGCGTATTGAAGCCGGGCGGCAAGTTGCTGGTGCTGGAGTTCTCGAAAGTGTGGGAACCGCTGAAAAAGCCTTACGACGTTTATTCGTTTTCCGTGTTGCCGTGGCTGGGCAAGAAAATTGCCAATGATTCTGAAAGCTATCGTTATCTGGCCGAGTCGATCCGCATGCATCCCGATCAGGACACCCTGAAGCAGATGATGACGGATGCCGGCCTGGCGCGGGTGGAGTATTTCAATTTAACTGCCGGTGTGGCAGCCTTGCATACCGGCATAAAACTGTAGGAGCTCGCATGAAGAGATTTTTGCTGGTATTGCTGATGGTTGCAACTACCTTGTCGTTGACCATGTTGACAATATCGAACGCCGACGCGCGCCGCCTGGGCGGCGGCGGTTCTTTCGGCAAGCAGTCGTCGGGAATTTCGCGCCAGGCGCCAAGCCAGCCGACCCAGAATTTCGGCAATGCCAACCAGGCCCGTCCGGCCACGCCGGCCGCCACGCCGCAAGGCGTTCCGCCTAAGCCGGCCAGTCCATGGAAGGGCATCCTCGGCGGCGCCTTGCTGGGTCTCGGCCTGGGGGCGCTGATGTCGCATTTCGGCATGGGCGGCGCTTTCGGTTCTTTCCTGATGATGGCGTTGCTGGCAGTCGCGGTGATTTTTGTTGTGCGATTGCTAATGCGCAAGAGCAGCAATACCCCGGCGCCGGCCGCTTATTCCGGCGCGAATTCTCCTGCCGCCAGTTTTGACAGCAACTCTTCCGGTTTCACGCCGGAAATCGGCTCGCGCATCAATTCCGGCCCGTCGTTCCAGTCTTCGGCGCCGGCGGGGCATAGCGCGCCCTGGGGCATTCCCGACGATTTCGACGTGCCGGGCTTCGTGCGCAGCGCCAAGACTTACTTCATCCGCCTGCAAGCCGCCTGGGACAAGGCCGATATCAACGATATCCGCGAATTCACCACGCCCGAAATGTTCGGTGAGCTGCGCCTGCAACTGCAGGAACGCGGCGCATCGCCTAACAATACCGACGTGGTGCAGCTGGACGGCGAGCTGATGGGCATCGAAACCATAGGCAGCGATTACCTGGCCAGCGTCAAGTTCACCGGCCTGATCAAGGAAGTGCCGGAAGCGTCGGCGGAACCGTTCACCGAAGTCTGGAACCTGTCCAAGCCGCAAACCGGACAGGGCGGCTGGGTTTTGGCGGGGATCCAGCAGATCAATACATAAATGCCAAGGCTGTAGCAGGCTTTAAGCCTGACAAACTGATAAACTTGGGACCGCCCGTGAATAATCACGGGCGGTTTTATTTTATGACGATGACTCCTTCAATCAATTTCACGCCGATCACCGCCGCCGTCAACCATCTGCTGGCGCAAGAACCGTGGGCGCAGCGCATCCTGGCCGCGCATGCGGAGAAGGTCGCGTGCTTCGACGGCGGCGCCGTCAAGCTGGCCTGGCAGGTCAGCGCTGACGGCCTGCTGCAGGCGCCGCCGCCGGACACGGCGGTGAACGTCACGATCCGCGTCAACCTGGCCGACCTGCCGCTGATTGCGCAGAACCGCGAACGCGCTTTTTCCTACGTGAAGATCGAGGGCGACGCCGATTTCGCCAACGCCATTTCGCAAGTCAGCCAAGGAATACGCTGGGATGCCGAGCACGACCTGAGCAAGCTGGTGGGCGACATCGCCGCCGTGCGCATCGTCGGCGGCGGCAAGACGCTGGTCGCCGGCGCGCTGGCGACCCACAAGAAGCTGGCGGAAAACGTCGCCGAATATTTCCTGGAAGAGCAGCCGATGCTGGTGCGGCCGCAGGCGGTATCCGATTTTACGAATGATGTCACCAGGCTGCGCGACGACCTGGAACGGCTCGCCAAACGCATCAACAAACTGAAGACTCCATGATCCTGAAATTCCTGCGCCTGTTCAAAATTGTCCGCGTCGCCGTGCGTTACGGCCTGGACGATATCGCCATGTCGGGCTTCGACACGCCGCGCATTTCCAAGCTGATCGATACCCTGATTTTCTGGCGCGACATTTCGGCGCCGCGCGGCGAACGCTTGCGCATGGCGCTGGAAGAACTGGGACCGATCTTCGTCAAGTTCGGCCAGGTGCTGTCGACCCGCCGCGACCTGCTGCCGGGCGACATGGTCGACGAACTGGCGCGCCTGCAGGACCGGGTGCCGCCCTTCAGTTCCGACCTGGCGATCGCGCAGATCGAAAAATCGCTGAAAGCCCATCCGGACCAGCTGTTCGCCAGCTTCGAGCGGGTGCCGGTGGCTTCCGCCTCGATCGCCCAGGTGCATTTCGCCACGCTGAAGAACGGCAAGGAAGTGGCGGTCAAGGTGCTGCGTCCCGGCATGAAGAAGTCGATAGACGAAGACGTCGCGCTGATGCATATCGCCGCCGGCCTGGTGGAAAAACTGTGGGCCGACGGCCGCCGCCTGAAGGCGCGCGAAGTGGTCGGCGAATTCGACAAATACCTGCACGACGAACTGGACCTGATGCGCGAGGCCGCCAACGGCAGCCAGCTGCGCCGCAATTTTGCCAATTCCGATCTGCTGGTGGTGCCGGAAATGTACTGGGATTACTGCTCGTCGTCGGTGATCGTGATGGAGCGCATGCACGGTATCCCGATCTCGCAGCTGGACCGCCTGCGCGATGCCGGCGTCGATCTCGGCAAGCTGTCGCGCGACGGCGTCGAGATCTTTTTCACCCAGGTGTTCCGCGACGGTTTTTTCCATGCCGACATGCATCCCGGGAACATACTGGTGTCGGTGGCGCCGGCTACCTTCGGCCGCTACATCGCGCTCGATTTCGGCATTGTCGGCACCCTCAACGATTTCGATAAAGACTATCTGTCGCAAAACTTCCTGGCGTTTTTCCAGCGCGACTACAAACGCGTGGCCGAAGCCCACATCGAATCCGGCTGGGCGCCCAAGGAAACCCGGGTCGACGAGCTGGAATCGGCGGTGCGCGCCTGCTGCGAACCGATCTTCGACCGGCCGCTGAAAGACATTTCCTTCGGCCAGGTGCTGCTGCGCCTGTTCCAGACTTCGCGCCGCTTCAATGTCGAGGTGCAGCCGCAGCTGGTGCTGCTGCAAAAGACCTTGCTTAACGTCGAGGGCCTGGGCCGCCAGCTCGATCCCGACCTCGACCTGTGGAAAACCGCCAAGCCGCACCTGGAACGCTGGATGAGCGAGCAGATGGGCTGGCGCGGCCTGATCCAGCAGCTGAAGATCGAGATGCCGCGCTACAGCAAGCTGCTGCCGCAGCTGCCGCGCCTGGCGCACCAGGCGCTGACGCAAGCGGTCGAACCCAAAAACGAGCAAAACAATGAACTGATGTGGAAGCTGATCGCGGAACAGCGCCAGACCAACCACTTCCTCGGCGTGCTGGTATACGTCGGCGGCGGCCTGGCGGCAGGCGTGCTGCTGACGCTCCTGTACCTGCGCTTTGCACACAGGATCTGGTGGTAAGCCGTGGCGACGCCGGATAAGGCTCCCAAGTTCGCCAGCCGCGATCCCTCGCACCCCGATTTCTGGAGCGATCGCTTCGAGCAGGACTTCATGCCCTGGGACATGGGCGGCGTGCCGCAGGCGCTGCAGCAGTACCTGACGCGCAGCCGGCCGGTCGCGACCCTGATTCCCGGCTGCGGCAGCGGCTACGAAGTGGCTTTATTGTCGGAAGCCGGCTGGGACGTGACCGCCATCGATTTTTCCGGCGCCGCCGTGAACGCCGCCCGCACTGTGCTGGGCAAATGGTCGGAACGGGTGCTGCAGGCCGATTTCTTCACCTACCGGCCGCCGCGGCCGCTCGGGCTGATTTATGAGCGCGCCTTCTTGTGCGCGCTGCCGCCGGCCAAACGTGCCGATATCGTCAGCCGCTGGGCCGAGCTGTTGCCGGCGGGGGCCACATTGGCCGGTTTCTTCTTTTTCGACGATAATCCGAAGGGACCGCCGTTCGGCATCGGCCGGGCCGAACTGGAACGCTTATTGCATGCCGGTTTCGAACTGGCCGACGAGCGCGAGGTAGACGATTCGATCCCGGTGTTTGCCGGCAAAGAGCGCTGGATGGAGTGGCGGCGGCGTGCGTAGGGTGGGCACCCGTGCCCACGCGTAACCGTGATGGCCGGAGTACGGACTCGAGGCTCCAAATAGGCATGTGCGTGGAGTGAATGCCCGCGTGGGCACGGGGGTGCCCACCCTACATGGCTCGGACCGTTGTTTTTACCGAAGCTATAGGCCGGCTTTTTTCACATAAATGACGGACGCCTTGCTACAATTGGCGGTTTTTCGCACCCCCTGGACCTGAAGACATATGGCGCTGCTCGAAATCCGTAATGTCAGTCGTCGTTTTGGCGACTTTGCCGCAGTTGACAACATCAGCCTGTCGATTGAAGCCGGCGAATTCTTTACTTTGCTGGGACCTTCCGGCTGCGGCAAAACCACTTTGCTGCGCATGATCGCCGGTTTCGACCTGCCGGATTCCGGCCAGATCCTGCTGGACGGCGTCGACCTGGTAGGCATTCCACCGGAACAGCGGCCGGTCTGCACCGTGTTCCAGAATTATGCGCTGTTTCCGCACATGACGGTCTCGGCCAATATCGCGTTCCCCCTGAAAATGGCCAAAGTGCCGGCCGACCAGATCCGCAGCCGGGTCGAAGAGGCCCTGGAAGACGTGCGCCTGACCGGTTTCGCCGCGCGCTTCCCGCATGAATTGTCTGGCGGCCAGCGGCAGCGGGTGGCGGTCGCGCGGGCGCTGGTGTCGCGCCCCAAGCTGCTGCTGCTGGATGAACCCCTGTCGGCGCTGGACGCCAAGCTGCGCGAGCAGATGCAGATCGAGTTGATCAATTTGCAAAAAGAAGTCGACATCACCTTTATCTACGTCACCCACGACCAGGGCGAAGCGCTGGCGCTGTCGCACCGGATCGCCGTCATGAACCGCGGCAACGTCGAGCAGCTGGACGAACCTTCGCGCATCTACAGCTATCCGCGCACCCGTTTCGTGGCCGATTTCATCGGCACCTGCAACCTGCTGGACGGCGCCATCGCCAGCGTCGACGGCGCCTCCATGAAACTGGATGTGCCCGGCCTGGGCCTGGTCAAGAGCGCTTTGCCGGCAGACGCCGCGGTCGGCCGCAAGGGCACGCTGGCCTTGCGCCCTGAAAAAATCCACATCAGCGCCGAGATCAGCACCGACACCGCGGAAAACCACTTCAAGGGTTTCGTCAAGGAGCTGTTGTACCTGGGCGACGTTACCGTCTATATCGTACAGACCGAGGGCGGCACCACTATCGAGGCCTTGCTGGCCAATTCGGCGGCCGGCCGCGCCAAGTTCTTCGAAGTCGGCGACACGGTCGACATTGCCTGGCAATTCGACGCAGGGCATTTCTTGTATGAGTAAGTCGCCCAACGTCGCAGCCAAACGCGGCCGCATGGCGCGTTGGCTGATCAGCGGCCCGCCGCTGTTCTACCTGCTGCTGTTCTTCGCCATCCCGAGCCTGATCATGGTGTTCGCCTCTGTGCGTTATGCTGGCGATTACGGCGGCCTGGCGCCGGTGTTCGACGAGGCCGGCAAGCTCAACCTGACGCTGGAGAATTTCCAGCGCTTCACTTCCGATTTCATCTACACCGCGATCTTCCTGAAATCGTTGATGTACGCGTTGATCACCACTTTCTGCTGCCTGCTGATGGCTTATCCGTTGGCGCTGCTGATCGCGCGCAGCCCCAAAAAATACCGCGACCTGCTGATCCTGCTGGTGATCCTGCCGTTCTGGAGCAACTTCCTGATCCGCGTCTATGCCTGGATGATCATCCTCGGCCCGCAATCGGGCCTGACGCAAGCGGTCAACTATATATTGGGGCTGGCCGGGATTGAACCGGTGCGCCTGTTGTTTACCGGATTTTCGGTGATCGTCGGCCTGGTCTATGTACACTTGCCGTTCATGGTTCTGCCCTTGTACGCCAACCTGGAAAAACACGATCCGGCCCTGGTCGACGCCGCCCAGGACCTGGGCGCCTCTGCCTGGCAGCGCTTCTGGCGCATCACGTTTCCGCTGTCTTTGCCTGGCGTCTACGCCGGCGCCGCACTGGTATTCATCCCGGCGCTAGGAATTTTTGCGGTGTCCGACATCCTGGGCGGCACCGGCAGCGACATGATCGGCAACGTCATCAAACAGCAGTTCCTGGAAACCCGCGACTGGCCGTTCGGCAGCGTGCTCTCCATCGTGCTCACGGTGGCGGCCCTGATCGCCGCCGGCATCGCGGTGCTGGTGGCACGGCCGAAGAGGGAAGCATGACCAACGTAATCCGCCGCCCTCTGGGCCTGTGGCTGGTGGCGCTGGCCGTCTACGCCTTCCTGTATGTGCCGCTGATCATCGTGGTGGTGTATTCCTTCAACGACTCGCAGCTCAACGCCGAGTGGGTGGGCTTCACGCTGGACTGGTATCGCAAGCTGTTCCATAACGACGAGATGCTGCGCGCCGCCGGCAACTCCTTGCTGATCGCGCTAGTTGCCAGCGCCGCCTCGACCTTGCTGGGCACCATGGCCGGTTTTGCCATGCACCGCTACAAGCTCAAGCTGCTGCCCTTGCTGGTGCTGACGCCGATCGCCATTCCGGAAATCCTGGTCGGCGTTTCGCTGCTGATTTTCTTCGTGATGCTCAACATCACCCTGGGACTGGTATCGATCGCCCTGGCGCATATCGCTTTCTGCATAGGTTTCGTGGCGATCGTGGTGCGTTCGCGCCTGTCCGGCATGGATGAGAGCCTGACCGAAGCGGCGCGCGACTGCGGCGCGACGCCGATGCAGGCGTTCCGCCTGGTGACGCTGCCGCTGATCATGCCGGGCGTGGTGGCAGGGGCCCTGATGGCGTTTACCTTGTCGATCGACGATTTCGTGATCACCTTCTTCACCGCCGGCGCCAATGCCTCCACCTTGCCGCTGCAGATCTATTCGATGATCAAGATTGCCGTCACGCCGGAAGTCAATGCCGTTTCGACCTTGTTGATGGGCTTGACCTTGCTGCTTATAATCATCGCGTCCAAGCTTGCGCCCAACGCCCTCCGTTCTTCCTAATCGCCTATCAGGACAGCCATGAAAAAACTGCTCGCCATCGCATCGCTGCTGCTTGCCAGCTTCTCTGCCCACGCCGCCGACGAACTGCGCCTGTATAACTGGAACAACTACATTGCGCCGGAAACCGTGCAGCGCTTCGAGGCTTTCTGCAAGTGCAAGGTGGTGCAGACCTATTACGGCGACAACGAGGAAATGCTGGCCAAGCTGGCCGCCGGCGCCAAGGGTTACGACATCATCGTGCCGACCGGCAATGCGCTGGATGCGCTGATCAAGCAGCAAGCCTTGCTGCCGCTCGACAAGAGCCAGCTGCCGAACCTGAAAAACGTTAACCCGGCCTACCTCAACACCGATTTCGACAAGGGCAACAAATATTCCGTGCCTTACGCCTACACCGTGACGGTGATGGGCTACAACGACCAGAAGATGAAGGAACTGGGCATCGCGGTGGACAGCTGGGCGGCGATTTTCGATCCGAAGATCCTGGCCAAGATCAAAGGCAAGGTGACCGTGCTCGACTCCGCCAATGAACTGATGGCCGCGGCCCTCAAATACCTCGGTTATTCCGCCAACGATACCGACGAACAGCACTGGCAGCAGGCCAAGGACGTGATCATCAAAGCCAAGCCTTACTGGGCAGCGTTCAACGGCAGCAGCTATATCAAGGAACTGACTGTCGGCAATATCTGGCTGGCCCACGGTTATTCGAATGACATCTTCCAGGCCGACGTCGATGCGCAAAAGGCCGGCCGCAAATTCCATATCCGCCACGGCATGCCGAAAGAGGGCGCAGTGCTGGCGCTGGACAGCATGGTGATCCACAAAGCCGCGCCACGTCCCGACCTGGCGCTCAAGTTCATCAATTTCATGCTGGACGGCAAGAATGCCGCCGAGCTGAGCAACCTGATCGGCTCGGGTAACCCGAATGCCGACGCCGCCAAGTACATCAAGCCTGAAATCGCCAACAACCCGGTGATTTTCCCGGACAAGGCCGGTTTCGCCAAGCTGGAGATGCTGAAAGACCTGAACAGCAAGCAAAGGCGCGCCATCAACCGCATCTGGACCGAGATCCGGGCACGCTGAGCCTGTCGGCTTGCTGTTTTGATATGATGCGAATGTGGCGCCGCGGGCAATTCTGTGCTGCGCCGCCACAAGCTATTGCCGAAGCCGGTGTACACTGCAAAAAAACCTTTATAATTCAGGGTTTTGTACTGTTTTTGTACTGATTTTTGCGGAGTTTCACCATGCCGATTTATGCGTATCGCTGCGAAGCCTGTGGTTTCGCCAAAGATGTGCTGCAAAAGATGTCCGACGAGCCGCTGACGGTCTGTCCGACCTGCAGCAAAGCCGCGTTCAAGAAGCAAGTCACTGCGGCTGGTTTCCAGCTCAAGGGCACGGGCTGGTATGTAACCGATTTCCGTGGCGGCGCAGGCGCGACAGTGCCGCCGGCAAATGCGGCCGAACCGGCAGCAGCCGGCAGTACCGCTGCCGCCGCACCTGCGGCCACCGTCACTACCGCGGCGCCGGCCGCCAGTACGGCAGCTCCGGCCACCGCCAGCAGCACCAGCGGTGGCGGCAGCACGCCGGCCGCGGCGACATAATGTCATCCATGTAACCTGCAGGCGCGCGTACCCGGTACGCGTCGTCCGACAAAGAAAGCCATGCGTAAATATTTCATTACCGGTCTACTGGTTCTCGTGCCCCTGGCAATCACGCTGTGGGTGCTGAACCTGGTCATTGGCACGATGGACCAGTCGCTCTTGCTGCTGCCCGAACAATGGCGGCCGAAAGCATTGCTGGGGCATGACATTCCCGGCCTCGGCACCATCCTGACCTTGCTGGTGATTTTCCTGACCGGCCTGGCGACGCGCAATTTCATCGGCCGCCAGATCGTCTCGGTATGGGAAGGCGTGCTGACTCGGATTCCGGTCGTCAGCTCGATCTATTCCAGCGTCAAGCAAGTCTCGGACACCCTGTTTTCCTCGTCCGGCAACGCCTTCCGCAAGGCCCTGCTGGTGCAGTACCCGCGCGAAGGATCGTGGACCATCGCCTTCCTGACAGGGGTTCCCGGCGGCGACGTCAAGAACCACCTGTCCGGCGATTACGTCAGCGTCTACGTGCCGACCACGCCGAATCCGACTTCCGGTTTTTTCCTGATGCTGCCGCGCGCAGACACCATCGAGCTCGACATGAGCGTCGACGAAGCTTTGAAGTACATCGTGTCCATGGGCGTGGTCGCGCCCGAGCAGCAGTCCGGCAGGAAACTGGTGATCGATTCGCCGCCCGGCAGCAATTGAGGCTGATCCTCTGCACGACCGCCTGCTTATAATTAATTCATACCTACAACATCTGAACTGCGAAAACCTGAACATGTCCATGCGAACCCAATACTGCGGCCTCACTACTGAGGTACTTCTCGGCCAAACCGTCAGCCTGTGCGGCTGGGTCCATCGTCGTCGCGACCATGGCGGCGTCATCTTCATCGACCTGCGCGACCGCGAAGGCCTGGTGCAGGTAGTGTGCGATCCGGACCGCGCCGAGGTATTCAAGAACGCGGAAGCGGTGCGCAACGAATTCTGCCTGCGCATCACCGGCGTGGTGCGCCTGCGCCCGGACGGCACCAGCAACAGCAACCTGAAGTCGGGCAAGATCGAAGTGCTGGCGCACGAACTGGAAGTGCTGAACCCGTCGGTCACGCCGCCGTTCCAGCTGGACGACGACAACCTGTCGGAAACCACCCGCCTGACGCACCGCGTGCTGGACCTGCGCCGCCCGCAGATGCAAAACAACCTGCGCTTGCGCTATAAGGTGACCATGGAAGTGCGCAAATTCCTGGACGCCAACGGCTTCATCGATATCGAAACGCCGATGCTGACCAAGTCGACCCCGGAAGGCGCCCGCGATTACCTGGTGCCGTCGCGCGTCAACGCCGGCCAGTTCTTCGCCTTGCCGCAATCGCCGCAGCTGTTCAAGCAGCTGCTGATGGTGGCCAACTTCGACCGTTATTACCAGATCGTCAAATGCTTCCGCGACGAAGACTTGCGCGCTGACCGCCAGCCCGAATTCACCCAGATCGATTGCGAAACTTCCTTCATGTCGGAACAGGAAATCCGCGACATGTTCGAAGGCATGATCCGCCTGGTGTTCAAGAACGCGCTGGACATCGACCTGCCTAACCCGTTCCCGGTGATGGACTTCGCCACAGCGATGGCCCTGTACGGTTCGGACAAGCCGGACATGCGCGTCAAGCTGGCCTTCACCGACCTGACCGCAGTGATGAAAGACGTCGACTTCAAGGTCTTCGCCGGCGCAGCCAACATGGAAAACGGCCGCGTGGTCGGCCTGCGCGTGCCGGGCGGCGCCGCCATGCCGCGTTCCGAGATCGATGCCTACACCCAGTTCGTCGCCATCTACGGCGCCAAGGGCCTGGCTTACATCAAGGTCAATGAAAAAGCCAAGGGCCGCGACGGCCTGCAATCGCCTATCGTCAAGAACCTGCACGACGCCGCGCTGGCGCAGATCCTGGCGCAGACCGGTGCAGAAGACGGCGACCTGATTTTCTTCGGCGCCGACAAAGCCAAGGTAGTCAACGACGCCATCGGCGCGCTGCGCGTGAAGATCGGCCACAGCGAATTCGGCAAGAAGGTCGGCCTGTTCGACGACACCTGGCGTCCATTGTGGGTGGTCGACTTCCCGATGTTCGAATACGACGAAGACGGCGACCGCTGGAACGCCTTGCACCATCCGTTCACGTCGCCGAAAGACGGCCATGAAGATTTCATCGAGACCGATCCGGGCAAGGCTATCGCCAAGGCCTACGATATGGTCTTGAACGGCTGGGAACTGGGCGGCGGTTCGATCCGTATCCACCGCGCGGAAGTGCAGAGCAAAGTGTTCCGCGCCCTGAAGATCGATGCCGAAGAAGCGCAGCTGAAATTCGGCTTCCTGCTCGACGCCCTGCAATACGGCGCGCCTCCGCACGGCGGCCTGGCGTTCGGCCTGGACCGTATCGTCACCATGATGTGCGGCGCCGAATCGATCCGCGACGTCATCGCCTTCCCGAAAACCCAGCGCGCGCAATGCCTGCTGACGCAAGCGCCGTCGGCGGTCGACGAAAAGCAGTTGAAAGAACTGCATATCCGCCTGCGCCTGCCGGACGCCAAGGTAGTCTGATTTCCAGGTAAAAAGCAGTAAAAGAAAAAGCGCGGGGTTTAGTTCACCTCGCGCTTTTTTTATGCTCGGGCCAAACAGGTTTATAGTAATGCTTTATGACGCCAAGGCGTTTTTCGATTTCTTGCCGACTTTTTTGCATGTATAAAATTCCCGAATCGGTGCTGGTTGTCATCTATACGAAAGATCTCCAGGTCTTGCTGATGGAGCGCGCCGACAAGCTGGATTACTGGCAGTCGGTCACCGGCTCCAAGGATTTCCCGGAGGAAGCCCTGGCGGCGACGGCGATGCGCGAAGTGCAGGAAGAAACCGGCATCGTGGTGTCCGCCGAAGCAGGCGCCGTGCCGCTGTCCAACCTGCACGACTGGGGCGTCGCCAACGTGTACGAGATCTACCCGGTCTGGCGCCACCGTTATGCGCCCGGCGTCACAAAAAACACCGAACATGTGTTCGGCCTGCTGGTGCCGGACGAGATCCCGGTGACCCTGGCGCCGCGCGAACATCTGCAATACAAGTGGCTGCCGTACCGGGCGGCTGCGGATGCGTGTTTTTCGCCATCGAACGCCGAGGCCATCCTGCAGTTGCCGCGCCACCTTGCCACGCATTTTGCCAAATAAGCTGAAGAGTCATGAAACTGCGCATCGCAACCTACAACATCCACAAAGGCGTCTCGTCGCTGGGCAGCCGCCCGCGCGTGCACGCCTTGAAACAGGCCTTGAGCCGGATGGAGGCCGATATCTTTTTCCTGCAGGAAGTGCAGGGCCGCCACGACCTGATGGCGGCGCGCCATGCGGCGCACTGGCCGGAGCAGGCGCAGCACGACTACCTGGCCGGCGATTCGCACCACGCCGCCTACGGCATGAACGCTGTATACGACCACGGCCACCACGGCAACGCCTTGCTGAGCCGTTTCGAAATCGGCTGGCAGAGCAACCAGGATGTGTCCGACCACGCCTACGAGGCGCGCGGCATCCTGCATTGCGTCCTCAAGACCGAATTCACCGATATCCATTGTTATGTGGTGCACCTGGGTTTGTTCGGCGGCGGCCGCCGGCGCCAGACCGCGGCCCTGATCGAGGCGGTGCGCAGCTCGTCGCCGCCGGACGCGCCGCTGATCATCGCCGGCGATTTCAACGACTGGGGCAACCGCCTCAGCGAATTGCTGCGGGCGCGGCTCGATGTCACCGAAATATTCGATGAGCGGATCGCAGCGCGGAGCATGATGCAAGGCGTCGGCTCCTACCTGCAGCAACTGATAGGACGCACGCCGAAACTCAAGCCGGCGCGCACTTTCCCCGCCGCTTTTCCGTGGCTGCGGCTGGACCGGATTTACCTGCGCGGCTTTACGGTAGAATCGGCGGAAGTCCTGCATGGCGCGGAATGGGCGAAACTGTCCGACCATGCGCCCATCGTGGCGACGCTCAAGCTGCGATAATTTGCTGTATCAACCATGACCACAGAAGGACCGGCCGGATGTCGTCTCTCCTCTTTTCCATCGCATGCGCGCGGTAAATCTTTGCGCCGATAACCACATCACGCTGTTGCACAACGGCGCTGCCTTTTTTCCGGCGCTGATTGCCGCCATCGATGCTGCCCGCATCGAAATCTACCTGGAAACCTATATCTTCGCCGACGACCAGACCGCGCAGCTGGTGCAGCAGGCGCTCACGCGCGCGGTGCAGCGCGGCGTCGCGGTGCGGGTGATCGCCGACTGGCTGGGCACCGGCCGCCAGCGCTCGGCATCGCTGCAGCAGGAGTTCGCCGCGAGCGGCGTCATGTACCGCAGCTTCAATCCCTGGTTCCGGCGCGGCGTGGCGCGCATGCACCGCAAGATCTGCGTGGTCGACCGCCAGGTCGGGTTTGTCGGCGGCCTCAACATCATCGACGACATGGTGTCCGACGACGACCTGCGCCTGCCGCTGCCGGCGCCGCGCTGGGATTTTGCGGTCGGCATCAGCGGGTCGCTGGTGGACGTGATCCATATCGAACTGGAAGCGCAATGGCTGCGCCTGGGCGAGATGAAACTGCTGGCGCGTTTCCAGCAATTCAAGCGCACCCGTTTCAAGGGCGGCGGCGTGGTCCATGGTCCGGCATCGGCCGGGCTGGTGCTGCGCGATAACCTGCGCAACCGCCGCACCATCCAGCGCGCCTATCTGCAAGCCCTCGGCCATGCGCGCCAGAGCGCCTTGCTGACCAGCCCCTATTTCGCCCCGAGCCGGAAACTGCGGCGCGGCCTGGAACAGGCAGCGCTGCGCGGGGTCGATGTTACGTTGCTGCTGGGAGTAGGACAGTTCCGGCTGCAGGATGCGGTCAGCCATTCGTATTATCCGAAGCTGCTGAAAGCCGGCGTCAAGATCGTTGAATACCGCAAGACCGCCTTGCATGCAAAAGTGGCGGTGATCGACGACGACTGGGCCACCGTCGGCTCCAGCAATTTCGACGGCTTCAGCCTGCTGGTGAACCAGGAAGCCAACGTGGTGGTGATGGACGCCGATTTTTCGCGCGCGCTGCGGCAGCAGATAGCCAGCGGCATCGCCGACGGCGAGCCGATATCGGTCGATGCCTTCAGCCACCGTTCCTGGCGCGCGCGGCTGTGGCACGGCACGGCTTTTTTCCTGTACCGCTTCCTGATGCGCATCATCACCATCGGCAACGGCGAGCGCTGACAGCGGTTATATCCGGACCCAGGCGCCCTTGAACAGGATCGGGCCGGTCGGCCCCTTGGGATCCGGCGATCCGCCTTTCGGCTCGAGCGTCACCGCCAGCAGCGGCACGGTCTGCGGCGTGGCGTCGGCCGGCAACGCCAGGCTGATGCTGCCGTTGGCTTCCAGCAGGCCGAGCGAACGCGGCGCTCCTTCCTTCGGCACCGCCCACAGCTCCAGGCTCTTGTCGGCCGCGATCTTTTGCGGGATCACCAGCTTGACCAGCAGGCGGCCGCCCGGCGCATCGCCGGTCACTACGGCGATCGGCTGCGCCTGCTCGTTGCTCAGCATGGCGACATACGATACGGCCGGCGCTGCAGGGACAGGCGGCAACTGCTGCCGGGACAGCAGCAGCGAGGTCAGGATGATGGCGGCAGTGGTCGAGACCAGGCCCAGGCCGCGCCAGAAGCTCAGGTCCTCGCGCAGCTCGAACCAGATCGAGCGCTTGCGTTGCGGCTTGCGCGGCAAGTCGAGCTTGGTTTCGATGGCCGACCAGACTGCTGCGGGCGGTAGTTCCGGTGGCGCCAGTTCGGCCATCGGATGCAGGCGGTCCTGCCATTCGGCGACGGCCTGGCGCAGCACCGCATGGCGGCGCAGCAGGGTTTCAAAACGGCGCAGGGCGCCGCCGCGCAAGGTGCCGAGCACGTATTCGGCCGCCAGCTTGTCCACCAAAACTGGATTGCGTTCGATATCCATCAGGCGCTCCCCAGCTTGCCGAGGCAGTTCTTGAGGCGTTCCAGCCCGCGCCGGATCCAGGTCTTGACGGTGCCTATCGGCAGCTGCAGCTGCGCCGCCACTTCGCTATGCGAGAGATCGTGATAGAACGACAGGGCAATCGCTTGCCGCTGCATGGCTTCCAGGCGCGCCAGGCAATGCGCCAGCGCCTTGGCGTCGGCAGTCAGCTGCAGCGCCTCCAGCGGCGTCGGATCGGCGCTTTCCATGGCGTCCATGACTTCCTTGTCAAATGTGTCGGCATCGATCTCTACCGCGCTGTCCGTGCGCCGCAGGAAATCGAATGCCTTGTTGCGCACGATGGTGGTGATCCAGGTCATCGGCGCCGCCAGGCTGGCCTGGTAGCTGTCGGCGTTGTTCCAGATGCTGACGAAACTCTCCTGCAGCACTTCTTCCGCCCACTCGTGCTTGACTAGTATACGCAGCGCGAAGCCGAACAGTTTCGGCGAGGCGGCGTCGTAGAGGGCGCGGAAGGCGACGGCGTCCTTGCGCACGACTGCGGCAAGCCAGATTTTCAATTGTTCCGGTTGCAAGTGTTGGGAGGGCAATTCGGCTTCCTTTGCGCGCAGTGCCGCTGTTGTGCCGCGCCTGGATTTTGTTGTTGCGGAGCCAAGCCGGTTATTGCGCAGATTACCCCATGGTAACTTGCGCCGCAACCGGCAAATCCGCTATAGCCGGCCGCCAAAAACAAAAAGCCCGCTGCAGGCAGCGGGCTTTGGCGACCAACGCAGGCGACGGTTATTTTTTTAGCGAGTCGCGGATCTCGCGCAGCAGCACGGTGTTTTCCGGATCGGCGGCAGGCGCCGGCGGTTGTTCGCCGCGCAGCTTGTTGATCACGCGCACCATCTGGAAAATCACGAAGGCCAGGATGACAAAATTCAGTGCAATGGTAATGAAGTTGCCGTAGGCCAGCACAGCGCCGGCTTTCTTGGCTTCCGCCAGCGTCAGCTCGGTGCTCTGGCCGTTCAGCGGGAAGTAGTGGTTGGCAAAATCCAGGCCGCCGAAAATCTTGCCGACCACCGGCATGATGATGTCCTGCACCAGGGAATCGACGATCTTGCCGAACGCGCCGCCGATGATCACGCCGACTGCCAGGTCCATCACGTTGCCTTTGAGTGCAAAGGTCTTGAATTCTTGCATCATGCCCATGTGTTGTTTCTCCATAACTAATGTTGACAATCGGGAAGATACTGCGATCCCAGCCGGATTAAAAGGACAAATTTGTCAATTCTTGTTATTTTCCATCCCCGGACTTGCTTGCTGCAGTGCAAGAATCAGCTTCTGAAGGGAATTGTGCCAGGTTTAGCAGCAATTTCCATGGATTTAGCTGATTTTGTACCTGCGTGCATGTATTTCCTTTAAAACAGGCCTCAGCTTCGATATAATCTAGGGTTGCTAGAAGTTCCGTGCAAGTTTCGTATTTTGACTGATTGGGGTTGGTATGAGTATCGAAAAGCAGGTCGACTCCGGTCGACGTGGATTGCTCGTGGCTACATGCGCGGCAGGCGGTGTGGCCGGTTTGGCGACGGCGGGGGCCTTTGTCTCCACTTTCCAGCCATCCGAACGCGCAAAAGCCGCGGGTGCACCAGTGGAAGTGGATATTTCCGGCATTAAACCCGGCGAGATGCAAGTGTTCGAATGGCGCGGCAAGCCGGTCTGGATCATGAAACGTACCCCGGAACAGCTGAAGGGGCTGGAACATACCGCCTCCGAAGTGGCCGACCCCGAGTCGCTCAAGCCCTACACCATGGACTTGCCCGACTACTGCAAAAACAAGTCGAACAACCGCGGCCGCGCCGGCCACGAAGAAACCCTGGTGCTGGTAGGCATCTGCCCGCACCTCGGCTGTTCGCCATCCTCGAAATTCGCCCCCGGCGCCCAGCCTTCGCTGCCGGACGACTGGCAAGGCGGCTTCCTCTGCCCCTGCCACGGTTCGACTTTCGACCTGGCCGGCCGTGTTTTCAAGAACAAGCCGGCGCCAAACAACCTCGACGTGCCACGCTACATGTACCTGTCCGATACCAAGATCGTCATTGGTAAAGACGAGAAAGGTGAGGCTTAATCATGGCATTCCACGAAAAACAGCTGCCGGCCGATGCTCCCATCGCCGACAAGGCGCTGAACTGGATCGATGCGCGTTTCCCCGTCACATCGACCTGGAAAGCCCATCTGTCCGAGTACTACGCGCCAAAGAATTTCAACTTCTGGTACGCCTTCGGTTCGCTGGCGCTGCTGGTGCTGGTGATCCAGATCGTCACCGGCATCTTCCTGGTCATGCATTACAAGCCGGATGCCGCCCTGGCGTTTGCTTCCGTCGAATACATCATGCGCGACGTGCCTTGGGGCTGGCTGGTGCGCTACATGCACTCGACCGGCGCTTCGGCTTTCTTCATCGTGGTCTACCTGCACATGGTGCGCGGCCTGCTGTACGGTTCCTACCGCAAACCGCGCGAACTGGTATGGCTGTTCGGCGTCGGCATTTTCCTGTGCCTGATGGGCGAAGCATTCATGGGCTACCTGCTGCCATGGGGCCAGATGTCTTACTGGGGCGCGCAAGTCATCGTCAACCTGTTCGGTGCGATTCCTTTCATCGGCCCTGACCTGTCGCTGTGGATCCGCGGCGATTATGTGGTCTCCGACGCTACCCTGAACCGCTTCTTCTCGTTCCACGTGATCGCGATCCCGCTGGTCCTGATCGGCCTGGTGGTTGCTCACATCATCGCCCTGCACGAAGTGGGTTCCAACAACCCGGACGGCGTGGAGATCAAGGAAAAGCTGGACGCCAAGGGCGTGCCGCTGGATGGCGTGCCGTTCCACCCTTACTACTCGGTGCACGACGTGATGGCGGTTGCCGTATTCCTGATCGTGTTCAGCGCCGTGGTGTTCTTCGGTCCTGAAATGGGCGGCTACTTCCTCGAGTACAACAACTTCGTCCCAGCCGATTCGCTGAAGACGCCGCCGCACATCGCACCGGTCTGGTATTTCACGCCTTACTATTCGATCCTGCGCGCAGTCACTTCGGACTTCATCGTCTACCTGCAGGTTGGCGTGGCCGCTTTTGTCGCCTTGCTGTGGCTGAAGTCGAGCCTGAACAGCATGCTCAAGATCGCCGCTTTGGTCATCGGGCTGGCCATCATCGGCGCCATGTTCGTGTTCGACGCCAAGTTCTTCGGCGTAGTGCTGATGGGCGTCTCGGTCGTCATCCTGGCCGGCCTGCCTTGGCTGGATCATTCCAAGGTGAAGTCGATCCGTTATCGTCCGAGCTGGCACAAGTACATCTACATCCTGTTTGCGATCACCTTCGTGGTGCTCGGCTACCTCGGCGTGCAGCCGCCTTCGGCGATCGGCGGGCTGGTGTCCAAGGTCTGCACATTCATCTACTTCGGCTTCTTCCTGCTGATGCCATGGTGGAGCGCCGCGGGTACATTCAAGCCAGTGCCGGACCGTGTTGTCTATCACCCGCACTAAGCCAGAGGATAAGAACATGACATTGCTGAAAAAATTAGTGGCAACTCTGGTACTGCTCCCGGCGCTGGCTTTTGCCAGCGAAGAGGGCGGTTATCCGCTGGATACCGCGCCGGAACAGAGCAACGACCTGTCCGCGCTGCAAAACGGCGCCAAGCTGTTCGTCAACTACTGTCTGAACTGCCACTCGGCATCGTCGATGCGCTACAACCGCTTGCACGATATCGGCCTGAGCGACGAGCAGATCAAGAACAACCTGCTGTTCACCGGCGACAAGGTGGGCGACCTGATGACTATCGCCATGTCGCCGAAAGACAGCAAGGCATGGTTCGGCGCCGCGCCGCCGGATCTGTCGGTGATCGCCCGCGCCAAGGCATCCGGCGCAGGCAGCGGTCCGGACTGGCTCTACACTTATCTGCGTACTTTCTACAAGGATGACACCCGGCCAACCGGCTGGAACAACATGGTCTTCCCTAACGTCGGCATGCCGCACGTGCTGTGGGAACTGGAAGGAATTCGTACTGCCAAATACGAAGACGTGAAGGATCCGCACGAAGAGGGCAAGACCGAACACAAGTTTGTCGGTTTCGAGCAGGTCAAGCCGGGCAAGATGAACAAGGTCGAATACGACGTTGCAGTCGCCGACCTGGTGTCCTATCTTGCATGGATGGGCGAACCTGCCCAGAACACCCGCAAGCGCCTTGGCGTCTGGGTCCTGCTGTTCCTCGGCATGTTCTTCGTTCTGGCATGGCGTCTCAACGCGTCATACTGGAAAGACGTCAAGTAGTTTTCATGCCCGCGATTTTGCGGGTATGCGTTTTGGGGTGAGCCGTATCGGGTCTCACCCTTTTGTTTCTAAGGAACTATAAAAATGATGGTTCTCTATTCGGGTACAACCTGCCCATTTTCACAACGCTGCCGTCTCGTTCTGTTCGAGAAGGGCATGGACTTTGAAATTCGCGATGTCGACTTGTTCAACAAGCCGGAAGACATCTCGACCATGAATCCATATGGTCAAGTGCCGATCCTGGTCGAGCGCGACCTGATTCTGTACGAATCCAATATCATTAACGAATACATCGACGAACGTTTCCCGCATCCGCAGCTGATGCCGGCCGATCCGCTGATGCGCGCCCGTGCGCGGCTGATGCTGTTCAACTTTGAGAAAGAACTGTTCATCCACGTGCACACGCTGGAGAACGAGAAAACCAAAGCAGCAGAGAAGAGCCACGAAAAGGCACGCTCGGAAATCCGCGACCGCCTGACCACGCTGGCGCCTTTGTTCCTGAAGAACAAATACATGCTGGGCGACGAGTTCTCGATGCTGGACGTAGCCATCGCGCCGCTGCTGTGGCGCCTGGATCACTACGGCATTGAGCTGTCGAAGACAGCTGCGCCGCTGATGAAGTATGCTGAGCGTATATTCTCGCGCCCGGCCTACATCGAAGCGCTGACGCCTTCCGAAAAAGTCATGCGTCGTTAAGATCGTGTAGATTACCGGTATGCACTGCCGTTGCGGCAGTGCATATTTCCCCATGCTTTTGTACCGTTGCTTCCCATGTCAGAAACTTCTACCAAACCGTATTTGTTGCGCGCCATTTATGAATGGTGCACCGACAATGGCTACACCCCGTATCTGGCGGCCAGGGTAGATGCGCACACGCGCGTGCCGATGCAGTTCGTCAAGAACGGCGAGATTGTATTGAACGTCAGTTTCGAGGCCACCAGCGGCCTGAAGATGGACAACGAGTTCGTCAATTTCAGCGCCCGTTTCGGCGGTGTCTCGCGGGAAATTTCGGTGCCGGTGGAAAACGTGATCGCCATCTATGCGCGCGAGAACGGCCAGGGCATGGCGTTCGAACCATCGGCCACGGCCGCTGAAACGGACACTGAAGCCGCCGCCGAGCAAGAAGCCAATCCAGAGCCGACCGCCACGGTAACGCCGATCCTGAGCTCGGTGCCGTCGTCCAGCAGCGACACAAAACAGAATTTGTCCGGCACGGATCCCGAAAAAGATCCGGAACCGCCAAAAAAAGGCGGAAGGCCTACCCTAACTCGAATTAAATAGGTATAATTGCGGACTTCGCAGTTTAGCTGGCTTAGCTCATCTGGTAGAGCACCTGACTTGTAATCAGGGGGTGGCGGGTTCAAGTCCTGCAGCCAGCACCAATATCTAAAAGGCCCATCGTTCGATGGGCCTTTTTCTTTTGCTCCGCAAAAATCATTTTGCAGGTTTGACTAGCTTCTCCTGCGATGTCGAACATGGTGCGCAGTCATTGTCGCGGTTGCTTGGTCTCAATTGGTTTTGTGCCGCAGAAATACCATCAATTTTCTCTTTGTCGGCCCCTGCTTTTACCCGTAAATCACGACTTCAAGCTAAAGCGCTCCACCACGAAATCGACGAAGCTGCGTAACTTGGGCGACATGCGGTGATCACGCAGGTAGATGAGGTTCAACGGCCGGATCGGAGGCGTGTATCCAGGCAGTAGGCGAACGAGAAGGCCATCCTCGATGTCCTTTGACAGCATTATCTCAGGCAGCATGACAATCCCCATGCCAGCGAGCGCAGCTTGGCGTAACCCCTGGGCGCTGTCGACTTGCATCCGGCCCGAAATCGGCACGCTGATTTCGCCCTCTGGACCAGTCATGCGCCAGGATGCCTGTGCCGATCTCCACTCGGACCGCGAGGAATAGGTATAGGCCAAACAATTGTGCTGGGCAAGATCCTCCGGTCGTCGTGGTTCACCGCGCTTCGCCAGATAACTCGGTGCGGCGCAAATCATCAATCTATACGGTGCAAGCGGGCGCGCAATCAGATCGGAACCCTGAAGATTGCCAAGACGGATCGCCGCCTCGAATCCGTCCTCAGCCAAATCCACGACAGTGTCGGTGATGACCACGTCGAGATCCACTTTGGGATAACGCGCCGTATAGTCGGCGAGCGCGGGTATCAATCGCTCCGTGCCAAAAGTCGCAGATGCGGTAACACGAAGCCGCCCTTTGGGACTGGTCTGTGTCTCGAGTGCGAGGGCATCAGCATCTCCAACGAGATCGAGGATCTCAATGCATCGTTCGTAATAGGCCTTGCCGAATTCGGTCAGATTTTGCCGCCGCGTGGTCCGATTGATGAGCCGTGTACCGAGACGATCCTCTAGCGCCTGCAAATGGTTGCCCACCATGGTTGGCGACAGGTCGCATTCCGCTGCTGCCGCCGTCAGACTCCCCGTGTCAACTACACGGATGAAGATAGCCATGGCCTTGAAGATGTCCATTACCAATATTTCCTAGGTAGTCATCAAACAAAATGGCAGTTTATATAATTTTTCAAGGCAATACAATGAGATTGGAATTAGTCAGCGGTTTTCGTGACGATCATTTTTCAACAAGAAAACAATCTCTGGGACTCTCCTCTCATGCCTTATCTGAAACCGAATCAATCAACATCGCCGCGCCTGACCTTGATAGCCACCAGTCTAGGCTTAGTCCTTGTCACTCTCGACGTCACTGTCGTGAACGTTGCGCTGGAAAGGATCCAAGCGTCGCTCAGCACCAACGTGACCGGTTTGCAATGGATCATTAACGCTTACACGTTGGTCTTTGCGAGCCTGCTGTTAACGGCTGGTGCCATTGGTGACCGCTTCGGTGCCAAACGAATCTTCGTCATAGGTTTTGCGTTGTTTACCATTGCGTCACTGGCCTGCGGCATGGCGGGCACAATCGGTACCCTCATTGCCGGCCGCGTCGTCCAAGGAGTGGGGGCGGCACTTTGTGTCCCAGCCTCGTTGGCGTTGCTTAGCGCCAGCTTTCCGGAAGCGGCCTCTCGTGCCCGAGCCGTGAGCATATGGGCTGGCGTTGGCGGCTTGGCGCTTGCGGCCGGGCCGGTTGTCGGCGGCATCATGGTGGATCGCTTCGGTTGGCCGAGCATCTTCTTCCTCAACCTGCCACTTGGGCTCTTAGGCATCTGGTTGACTTTATCCTATGCGCCGTCGGGTTCAAAGACACCCAACCAGGGATTAGATCTCGCCGGACAAGTGTTGGCGATTCTCGCGCTAGGTGGGCTCACCCTCGGCTTCGTCGAGGCCGGCGCACTCGGCTGGACGCATCCGCTAGTCCTGTCAGGTTTTACCTGTTTCCTGGTGGCCGGCGCGTTGTTCCTACTGGCAGAAGCCCGTGGCGCGGATCCTATGCTGCCGCTGTCGTTGTTTCGCTCGTCAGTGGTGAGCGCCTCCTGCGTCGTTGGACTCCTCACCAACTTCGCCTACTATGGACTGATGTTTGTGCTCAGTCTATTCTTCCAGGCGACGAAGGGGTATTCGCCTTTGATGACTGGGCTAGCTTTTCTACCGATGACGGCACTAGTAACCATCGCCAACTTGGTTTCTGGTCGACTGACCGCGCGCTTCGGGCCGCGGCTACCAATGGTGATAGGGCAAGCGCTAGCCGCATGCGGCTACCTGACTCTGGCTGGCATTGACGGCAGAACCCCATATAGCGTCATCGTCGGCCCACTGTTAGCGGCGGGCATCGGTGTGGCGCTGACGGTCCCCGCAATGACGGTCGCCGTTCTCGCCAACGCCGATAGACAACGCACAGGTATTACCTCTGGAGCGTTAAATGCCGCGCGCCAGACGGGGGGCGTCATCGGCGTCGGGGTATTCGGATCGTTGGTCGCTGGAGGGCCGGAAAAACTCCTTGCGGGCATGCATGTCGCGCTAATTCTGGCAGGTCTCGCACTCGGCATTGGCGCCATCATCAGTTTTGTAAGCATCAAGGCAAGATTGATTACGAAATCAAATTCACTCCCCGTTGAAATGATTACCAAGGGCGAAACCAATTGAAGGTTTGAGTTCGAATGCCTGTTCGAAGGGCATGCTGCGATGGTTTCTGGCCGATGTGATTCGCGCAGCATCTAAAATATAAAAAAATAGGTGACCTCATAGTTCCGCAATGTCATGTGAACCTGCGCCGACATTGCGTTCGCAGACTACCGGAGTTGCTAAATTGCGGAACTGAAAACTTAGTAAGACGCGGACATCTCTGCGACACCCTCGGATGACACTCGCACATCCGGCTTACAATATCTTCATTCATTAACGCCACCTGACGACAGGTGCCATGCCATGAGGTATTGCCATGAATAACGCTTTGAAAATCGATTTCGTCTCCGATGTCGTCTGCCCCTGGTGTGCGATCGGGCTGGCGGGTCTCAATATCGCGCTCGAACGCCTCACTCCGGAGACGCACGTCGACTTCACCGTCCACCCGTTCGAGCTCAACCCTGATATGCCCGCAGCCGGGCAGGAGCAACTTGAACATATCACCGAAAAATACGGCATCACCGCCGATCAGGCGCGCATCAACCGTGAACAGATCCGGGCCAGGGCGGCTGCCGTCGGTTTCACCATGAACCGCGATGACGCCAGCCGTGTCTACAACACTTTCGACGCGCATCGTCTGCTTGCCTGGGCGAAAGAGAAGAATGCGCAAGCAACGCTCAAACTGGTCTTGCTCAAAGCCTATTTCAGCGACGGGAAAAACATCGCGGACAGGAATGTGCTGGCGGAACTTGCCAGGCAAGCCGGCCTGGATGGCGCCGAAGCCGACGAAGTACTGGCATCGGATCGGTTTGCTCAGGAAGTGAAGGAAGAAGAAGCGCTGTGGGCCCAGCGCGGCATCAGCAGCGTGCCCGCAGTCATCGTGAATGATCGCTACCTGATCTCGGGCGGCCAGCCGCCGGAGGTATTTGAAGAGCAGCTTCGAGCCATCCTGGCGAGCGACGAGCGGGAGTGATTGTCGCGGGGGGTGTTCACGAACTGGCGCTGACATTGGTGCTGACCAGGAATGGCCGGCGCCGGCCGAGGCCGTGTAAAAACGCTGAATCCATCAAGGGAGCCGAGATCCACGTCATTTTAACGCGACATTGTTGATAATAGAGAGCCCTGCAAACGCGGCGGCTATTTCCCTTGGCCGAGTAAATAGCCGTCTCCAAACATATCTCCTGACGCTAAAAGCGCCTATGCGCTCATCACCTTCATCAAGGTTCCCACGCCCAGCACGTTGATCATCCGCTTCATGTTGTAAGCCAGGACATGCAAGCTCATCTCGGTGCTCACTCGGGCCTTGGTTTTGGTGAGGAAGTGCGTAGCACCCATCCATGCCTTGATGGTGCCGAATGGATGCTCAACCGTTTGCCGGCGTATTCGCATCGCCTTCGGCGTTCGTTCCAACCGCTCCTGCATGGCCTCCAGTACAGACTCATGCTCCCATCGTGTCACGCGCCGTTGAGGACTTGGCGTGCATGCGGATTTGAGTGAGCACTGCTGGCAATTCGAGCTCCAATAGCGGTGCAAATTCAAGCCTTTCTCTTTGCTCGTGAAACGCCAGATCAATCGCTCTCCGGCGGGACACTGATATTCATTGGCGCGTGCGTCGTAAATGAAATCCGCTTTGCCAAACCGACCTTCAGCAGAGGCATTGGAGGTCAGGTTCTTCGGGACGATCACGTTGATGCCGGCTTGTGTGCACGCCAGGATCTCTTCTCCTTTGAAGTAACCACGATCAGCAACTACGGTCAGCGATGCGGCGCCAATCGCTTCTTGCGCTTGCCGGCTCATCGAGTGCAGTTGATCCCGGTCGCTCCCGATGTTGGTCACCTCGTGCGCCACAATCAGATGATGCTTTGCGTCGACCACCGTTTGTACGTTGTAGCCAACGACGCCTGTACCACGCGTCTTCATCGACCGTGCATCAGGATCGGTTTGGGAGACTTGTTGATCCGGCGTCTTCTGGAGTTTTAATTGGATGTCTTCAAGCTCTCGCATCTGCGCCTTGAGCGCTGCGATATTCTCATGCAGTCGAGTTGTCGTGAGTTGCTTGCGGTCCGGCTCTTGGCGATCCGCCGTGTCGAGGGCTGTCAGATAGCGATCAATGCTCGCTGCGATCTCTTCCATGCGCCGTTGCAGTTTGGCGCTGGTGAAGTTGCGGTCGCGGTTGTTGACGGCTTTGAATTTGCTGCCGTCAATAGCGACCAGCGCTTCAGAGAACAGGCCAAGTCGCTGACACAGCACGACGAACTGCTTGCATACATTGGAGATGGCACGGCCATTGTCTTTGCGGAAGTTGGCGATAGTCTTGAAGTCCGGCGTCAAATGCCCTATCAACCACATCAGTTCAACGTTACGCTGCGCCTCTCGTTCCAGGCGACGGCTTGATTGGAGTCGATTGAGATAGCCGTAGATGTAAATCTTGAGAAGAACCGATGGGTGATAGGCCGGACGTCCTGTTTGTGCAGGCATTGTTCCTTCGAAACCCATTTGCACCAGGTCCAGTTCATCGACGAAAACATCGACTACCCGCACTGGGTTGCTATCGGCAACGTAGTCGTCCAGTTGCTCGGGAAGCAAAATGCGTTGACTGCGATCCCGCCCTTCAATGAAGCGTTTCATAGGTGTACCTCGAACAGAGTCATCTGTCCGTGTGACATGGATCGCCGCAAATCGTTTACTTCCGATTAAAATTAGCGCTCGACAGCGTTTTTACACAGCCTCGGCCAATAGCGGACGCGTAATCGCCATCGAAAAAAATGTTAGCGCACACGGCCTTGCAGACAATCAAAGAAATTAGGAAATGCTAATCAAAGAATCGCACCTACCGATAGAAAGGTTCGACCGTGCCTTTTACTTTAGTCATTAAGGGGTTGCCCTTCCGATCTAGCGCCTTTCCGGCCGGGATTTTAATCCATCCCTCGCTGATGCAATATTCCTCAACTTCGAAGCGCTCTTTATCGTTAAGTTTAATACCAATATCATGCTCAAATATGGCGGCATTATAGTAAGGGCTACGAAGATCGACTGAGAGTCGATCGGGAAGCGGGGGGCGGTTTTGGATATCGGTCATGGCTGCAATTATCAATTATAAGATTAACCAAAACAAATTTTTTGCGTGGCTTCGCTAAATCGCTTGCTTGACCGCACTCGGCCAATTGCCGCCGGTCGAAAGTGTCTGCCAATTTGATACCGATTCAACAGACTGTGCAATAGACACATTGATCGACGACTGGACTTGCACCTCAAATATTCGTTGAATACTCTTTGTGTATTGTTCAGAATCTACGTTCTTATTTAATCGTTGGATTCTCTGATGAAACGCCTACTTTCGACGGTAATTAATATTGCTTTAATGCTTATACTTCCCATTTGGGGCTGGCTTTTTTACCTGGATTCGTCGCGCCACACTGATTGGGCAAAGCCAATTTATTCAAGAACCGTTTGTGCATTGTTAATCTTGATAGCGCTCATAGGAGTACAGCGACTAACCGTGCGGTGGTCATTGAACAGCAGAGTCGGTCTTGGTGCTTTGTATTCACTTTTTCTATTTTTTGTACTTTTTTATCTTGGTTTTGCATCTGCGTTGGTTGGTGCAAATCAAATGCCGTAGGCGACAGGCGGAAATCGGCCAAAATCGGACGGTCGAAGACGCCCGCTAAACTGATGACGATGTTGGAGGAATTTGTTCATGAAATTTGATTGGCACGGCGGAGTAATTTCGCGAACAACGTTGGTCGATTCTGCCTACAAAAATACGCAGAACGTCCGGCGCTTTCTTTCACATCAGTGTGGACCGGAGTTCAAATTTGACCGCGATCTGATGGCATGGATACGAAACGGTGTTGAGAAGAGCATGGGCGACGTTGTGGACGAGTGGACGCGTCGACGTACAATGGCGCAAGACTAGCAAATGACTCGTTCCGGCCAATAGCCGTCCTTCAAGTGCGAGCTCGAATTAATGTTGCTTTGCCAAATTTTCCATGGCAGGATTCATAATCGCAAACTCACCCGTTTCGTCGTTCAATATGCCATTTCAATTCAAATGCAATTCATGCGACGATATTCACGAAGGTATGCCGAGCTTTGGCGCCCATGCTCCGCTTAGTTACTACGAGATTCCTGAAGGCGAGCGTGCGACCCGGTGCGATTTGGGTAGCGACGATTGTGTTATAGATAAACAGCATTTCTTCGTTCGCGGATGCATTGAAATCCCAGTCAGAGGAGAAGCGGAACCATTCAGTTGGGGTGTTTGGGTCTCACTTAGTGACGCCAATTTTATTGAATGGCTCAAATGTTTTGAGCAGGATAAGCGCTCCCAGGTTGGACCATTCTTTGGCTGGCTTAACGCGTGGCTGAAGCCCTATCCAGACACAATAAATCTTAAAACGATGATTCATTTACGAGACGATGGTATCCGTCCGTATATTGAACTTGAGCCAACTGACCACCCACTTGCAGTGGAGCAGCGCAACGGAATCACAGTGGAACGGGTTGCTGAACTTTATTCTGTAATGATGCACCCGATGGGAAAATAGCTGCATAGGCTAGCCAGTGATTCAGCGACGGTATTACGTTATAGCAGCAGAAGCGCCAAAATTGATATCCAATTCGCTTGAAATTTCATCGCACAATGACACAACCCGCTGAACCTACCCTGGAAATTAACGGCAATCCACCCAAGCTAGCAGGAAAAACATGTGAAGGATTCATCTGCGAGCAATTCATATGTTCCGGTGAGCCTGTGGCGTCTGCCAATGTTACATACTTGAGATTTGACGGCATTTGGTACCGCCTTTACTTTGAGTTTCAGCTAGTTTTTTGGCGAGTGTTTGGTGGGGAGCCAAAACCATGGGAGGTTGCAGAGAAATCCTGGGCATATCCTCACACGAATGTTGGGGAGATGTTCGGAATTCTTGGTCAGCGACTGTTGTCGTATGAAATGCTGCTAACCCCAAAAGGTAGCAGAGTTATTTTTATTTTCGCCAACAATCAGAGTGTTCTAATTGAGGATGCAGATGACTGTAGCTCTTTTAGAGTCGGTGATTCCGAAGCTGTTCGATAGTTCGTTAATGATTTCGATGAAACAGTATTTTGAACGTCCGCAAAAGGTTGTAAGCAGCCAATCGGCAACTGCCGGCCACAAGCGGCCCGTCACATGCGAAGGAATCGCGTTATGGTTTTAAAAAATTCAAAGAAATTAGTGCCGCGTCTATGAGCAAGCCAGATTTTAAAGAAATATTTTTTAGTACTTTTAAGAGCGAATCTGCAGGGATTCACTACAGCGTACGGAGTGACTCAAATTTCCAACATGACATTCATTTCCTGGACAGTCTACTCAAGGATTCAAGATTTCTTTTGGGGCATATCAAACATACGAAGCAGACGTTAGTAATTCCCCTGACCCGCGCGCGCTGGGAGCTACGCGACGAAGTGACACAACACAATCTCGTTGAAATTGAAAGTGAGTTGAAGTTTACCCGTGTTAAAAAACTTCAATGGATTGCAAAAAATGTGACACTCAGCGCGCCGTACGAAGGAAATTTATTCGAGCCTGGGGACGCTATCACAGACAGTACAAGATGTGAGATTGATTCTCTTTTTATCGGCGAGTCAACATATATTGGAAAGAATCGGAGCGTTGAAATTGTAATAGCCGGATACCCGGGGAGGTGGCAACTTAGAGTATCTTTAGCGCTGGAATCATGGTCTATTTCTGTTAAAGATAACAAGGTGCCGCCCATGATTAGTGTTTCGTAAATGTACCTATTAACTTTGCCTCGCCAAGGTCTGCTTCGGGGTGGAATCAGCTTGTCGCGACCGGCTCAAAACGGCCAATAGCAGGCATTAAAAACTTCCCTTCGCTAGCATTTTTTTAAAATTTAAAATTACGAAAGGGCCCGATTGTGCAATATCCTCCCGTACTCGAACCTTCCAAAGTAGGTACGTACCCAGCCGTTGCAAAGGCTGGTGGTGGTTTTGTTTGGGATGCTGTTCTCGAATACAGAGTGTGGTGTCACCCGGAACGAGGGGCGCCCGATGATAAGGATGGATCTGATTATTATTACGCCTTCGCCAGTTACGAAGATGCCGATGCATTTTCCAGAACTAATAACGGAACAGAGGAGCCGCTGGCGTTAGTCTTGCAACGTGAGTACATTGACGAATCAAATCCTGGACAATATGTGCATGTTCAGGAACAGCGAATTACTGAATGGCCTGTGGGGTTTCTATCCAGGCCGCAGCGCGACACAATGACTATTCCAGAGTTCTTTGCTTCTAATGCTCCGGCGAATCGTTTAGAGATTCTACGAGGGCTCGCTCCGAGAAAGAATCGTGAAATCTAGTTTATATGAACAAATGATCTGGGTACGGGCAATAGCAGACGGCAGTAATCGGCCGAGGCTGTGTAAAAACGTAGAAATTTTTAACCGATTTAAAAATCGTCCTCTCAGATCGAGCTGTATTCGATTTTCTCGGTATCGGGAAGGGTCTCCCTACCCACGATTTTTTTGCGGATTTGAGTTTTTACACAGCCTCGGCCAGCAGTGGACGTTCGCGGCCAGAAAATACCGACAACTATGGTCAACAAAGGGGACTCAGAATGGCATCACCGCTGCAGCATGAAATGGATGAGAAATTACGCAAAGCTAAAGAAAGTGTTGTCGATGAAAAGACATTCACCCAATTTTTGGCTGTGTTATCAACAGATTGGTTTGTTGAAAAAGAAATAGAAGAGGCCACTCCGTCTTCGCCATACTCCAGCGGTGCATTAGGATGGGAAAATAGCTCTATTGGTGCATTCTTGGACTCGTCCTTCCGTTGGGCCATATGTTCGCAATCGGGCCTCCAACACTATGATGTACCAACTAACCCTTGGCGTAGAGCTGCCGATATTCTGGCGATGGGAAAAATCTACGAATAAATTTTTTGGCCGGCTGCACTCGGCCAGAAGCGGGCGTTCAACTATATTTCACGGAGCTTGGGAGTGATAACTAAGTCTGATCAGGAGGTTTCTATTGCTGACGTGAAGCTGTTTCGTGAGGCGACAGGTTGTCCGTTTTCAGAATGCGTCTCTACTCTAAACTCTATGGATTTACTACTCCGCGAACGCGTTCTTCTGGCAGCAAAGACACAACAGAGGATTTTTTACGATCCAATTGAAGACGAACCAGAATATGCCACAGCATTCGCAACCGCAGCTGATGAAGCGAAGGCTTCTGTTCAAATTCAAGGTCTTGCAAATCGACGAGGTTCTAGTCATTTACTGTGGGCAGAGAAAGCAAAAATTTTGCGAGAACGCTTTGATATTCAGTGGTTCTCTCCAAGAGAAATGAATCCATTCGTCACTTTTGATTGACCCATATCGGCCAAATGCAGACGGTCGAAAGTGCCTGCTAAACTGATGGTGATTCATTATAAAAAAAGACTCCGATAGCAATGTGGAAGACAGCATGAGCGATCAACATTATGTAGGGTGCTGCACCGATGGCAGACAAGCCGCCACTTATGTTTGCCAGCACATTCTTCAAACGCTGCAGGATAGCAAGCCGCGTGGCTTTTGGTCTGCGGAGGTTGAGGCAGGTGAGTTGTACCCAGATTCTTGGTGTAGTGAGTGTGAAGCTATGGTCAATGCTGCCGGTGAATGGAATGATGAAACTGAAGCTAAAGCTGGCATTTCGCTGATTTGTAGTGTTTGCTATGAGAGAGCAAGAGATATCAACCAAAGCCGATAGTCAATTATCGGCCAGAAGCGGGCGATTTCAAGAAATTCTAATAATATGAACCGACTAGCGATAGAAGACCTTCCTGACCCGGACAATTCACAGACTGTCTTTGCCTTTGCAATGTCATTCAATGGCTACGAGCATTACGGTTCGTTTTCCGCTTCTATGGCAGCTGCCAAGCAACACAAGCGCGCAACATTGATTGATGTTCGGAATGAGCTTTTCACCGCAGCCCGTGCATCGCGACACATGGAGAACGACGCTTACTTAAACAGCTACCGTGAGTTGCTGCCGATATTGGGTGAATTGATTGCTTTGGACGCGTGAGTCCGCAATCGGGCAGGAACGATAGATACTTAATTGAAGACGCATAACCTGTTCAAAACCGATATCAGTCGTTATTCAAATTGTGGGGTGAATCCATATGCGTTCGGTTCTGATGATAATTCTACTTACCGCAGCACTACTTGGCTGTCGCGAGGGTATTCCCCCAATTGTGTCTGGCAATGTAGTTGATGGTGGATTATTCATGGGGACGTTCGTACTGGCTCGGACCGGCCATCCAGCCAAGGAATGGGAACTCACAAAACCACAGATTGACCAGGTCAATCTGTGGTTGCAAAGTCACCGTGACGGCTGGCAAACCATAGTTGCATCGCCACCTCCACCTAGTTTTTCAATACTGCTAACCCATGCCGATAAAACTCAGTCACGAGTCGACCTTTTTGACATCAATAACAACTGGAGAGAAGCAATGGTCATTCATGCGGCGAACGCAAGTAACAACGGCATTCGCCACATAAGTGTTCAAGAGCGCGAAGAATTGCTGGCTATCGTAGGGAAGAATCCATAACGGGCGTTTTGGGGAGGGCCTTCAACGATGATGTCAGGGAAGTGGCTGCATTGGGTTGGGTGCTGTCGGTGGCGACTGGCCGCCGTCGGCCAAAATCAGACGTTTGCTGCTAGGGCTTATCTAATTCTGAGAAATCGATGACTATTAAAGAGTTGACTGCGATGCTCCAGCCTCCTGAGTTTCCTATCGAAGCTCCTCCGCCTGGGGGATGGCTTGAGGTTGAGCGAAGACTGAAAACTGCATTGCCGCAGGATTATAAAGATTACGTGGAAATATTTGGTTCGGGGACGGTCAGCAATTTTCTGTGGATTCTTAATCCATTTTCAGCCAACCCGAACCTGAATTTGGAGCAGCAGCTCAAGACTCAAACAGACGTGTTGAAAGACCTTCGAAATTATGGTGAGGACGTGCCGTACAGATGTTTTCCTCAAGCCGGCGGTATTTTCCCCTTTGCTCTCTCTGACAACGGAGACGTCTTGCATTGGCTAACGAATGGTCTGCCAGCGGAACGGACCGTTGTCGTCAACGAAGCTAGAGGACCAGAGTGGCAACATTTCGACTTATCCATGGCGGATTTTGTTACAGGCGTCTTGGCTAAAAAATTCTCCTGTCAGATATTCCCATCAAATTTCCCGGAGCAGTTTCCTAACTTTTCACCTAGACGCTAACTATCAACAATTCTGGCATCGAAAGGGCTACTTCGTATGTCCGCTTTAGAGAAATTTGAGCTTCCGCTTTGGGTCGATAGCGGAAGCCCACATCTAACAATCCCCATCTAATACGGTTTGAGGTCCTAGAATCCTTTCGCAGGAGTTAGCGATTAATGCGACGACACATAGATCGAAGCAGGACCGGCATCAGGCAAGGCAAACGCCTGCTTCATTCTCGTTACTTCCTCAACCGGCGTTCTGCCGAACAGGCGTTTGAACTCGCGGCTAAATTGCGAGGCGCTTTCATAACCAACTTCCACGCAGGCGCTGGCGGCAGTCAGGCCATTTCGCGCCATCAAGAGCCGTGCCTGGTGCAGGCGTGTCGACTTCAGGTACTGCATTGGCGAAGTTGCCGTGACGTTCTTGAAATGAGAGTGAAACGACGGTGCGCTCATGCCAGCTTCCTTGGCAAGCTGATCGACATCGAGTTTTTCGCCATATGAAGCGTGGATCTTCTTGATCGCTTTCGCGATTTTCCCGAATTGTCCTTTGTTCACGAGGGCTGCGCGCATTGACGCTCCCTGATCTCCAGTCAATACGCGCAGATAGATTTCTTTCACCAGTGCCGGGCCTAGAATCTTAGCTTCCATGGGTTCATCCATGGCTTCCAGGAATCGCAGAACCGACGCCGACATTTTGTCGTCCATTGCAGTGGCGAACATGCCCTGAGGAAGTGCATCGCCCGGTTCATCAACTTCCATCTGCAATAATAGGTCGGCCAGCATCTTGAAATCCAGCCGGAAATAAATTGCCAGCAACGGTTTCTTTTCACTTGCATCCGTTTCCATCGTGAACGGCACCGGCACCGATACCGCCAGATAATGCCGTGCATCGTAGACGTAGGTTTGGTCGCCTAAAAATCCCCTTTTTCTTCCCTGGCATACGACCACAATTCCTGGTTCATAGAGAACCGGAGTCACGCTCAGTGGGCGGTTGGAACGGAGAAACCTCACATCCTGCAGATGCGAAAGGTTATACCCCTCGTTTGGCGCGAGTTTTGTCAGCAGGCTCACCATGCGCTGTTGCTGCTGTTTGCTGTTGGTCGTCAACTCGATCATCTGTTATGGATTGATTGAAAATTGAAGGTCAAAATTTCAGGGCTAATAGGTTTAGGCAAGAACCGCATAAAAACCGGTATTTAGATATTTTGCGTTCGCCCTCAAGATTACATCAAGCCAAGACTGACTTGGGTGATTGATCCGCTCCGTCAGATTGTTCGCAAATAAACCGTAAAGGACTAAATCCATGGGAGAGCCAACTGAAATGAAGTTTCTGATTACCGGTGTCAGTTCGGGCTTCGGCCGGGCCTTCGCTGTGGCGGCACTGGCCGCCGGGCACACAGTAATCGGAACAGTCAGAAATGCATCGGCAAAAAAGGATTTTGAGGATTTGGCTATCGGCCGCGCGATTGCGGTCGTGCTCGATGTGACCGATTTTTCTGCAATCGACGCGAAAATTACGGCAATAACGGAAAAAGTCGGGCCGATCGACGTTCTGGTCAACAACGCCGGTTACGGACATGAAGGAACGCTCGAAGAGTCGCCGCTGGAAGAGATGCGCCGTCAGTTCGACGTCAATGTGTTTGGCGCGGTTGCCATGATCAAAGCCGTGTTGCCGTCCATGCGAGAACGCCGGAGCGGTCACATCATCAACATCACGTCAATGGGAGGCTTCATTACCATGCCAGGCATCGCCTACTACTGCGGCAGCAAGTTTGCACTGGAGGGCATTTCGGAAACATTGGCAAAAGAAGTCGCAGGCTTCGGCGTGAAAGTGACCGCGGTCGCGCCAGGCTCCTTCCGCACTGACTGGGCCGGCCGTTCAATGGTTCGTTCGCCGCGCCATATCCCGGATTACGATACTTTATTTGACCCTATTCGTGGAGCGCGTCAGGAAAAAAGCGGCAAACAACTTGGCGATCCGGCCAAGGCTGCGGAGATATTGCTGAAGATCGCCAACGCTCCCGACGCCCCTGTACATTTATTGCTCGGTAGCGATGCGGTGACATTGGTGAAAAATAAAATCGCGGCCATGTCAGACGAAATCGAATCATGGGCAAGCGTTTCGACATCGACGGATCACTAAGGAAAGGTATGGAAAGCGGCATTGGAGGTATGAGCCAGGCAATCGGGTCAACGCCGAAAATACGCTGCGGAGCCCGATTATTTCTCGATTGCCTGCCCTCCGCACGCCGTGAAGCACCGGCGATACTGCGGTTCGCATTCGTAAGGATTTACGGATCGGCCGCAATAATTGGCTGATGCCGAGTTATTGCAACTCTGCCTGTCCGCTTGTGAGGATGCCCCGTCAAGGCACCGATCTAGTGCATACGCGCGATTCATTTCACAGGTATGGGATGCACTCTCGGCGGCCCGTTGAGCGTTGGCCATGCACGACTGTTGTCCTATTTCGCAGGTTGCCACACATTGGCGTCCTGCATCTGTGGTTGGGGGAATGTACTGATAGCTGGCGCAGGCTGCCTGAATGAGCGCCAGTCCTAGGCAGCTCAGCAGCCGGCATCGGATGTTCAAGCGGCGAGTGATTCCAAATGCATAATTTAACATTTACTTGAGCTCCTTTACGGTGGCATCAAATTTTATGAGAAAAATTTCATTTAGGCAATTTATTGTATCGCTTGAGCGACTAGTTGCGAACTCGGCACAGGAAAAATTACTCGCGTCTACAGCTGAGAACAGCTCTTCCTATTGGATTTCCTGGTACTAACGGATTCGGCATCCAGGCCGTAAAGACGAGGAGCGTGTCCCCATCAAGCTTGTAGAATCGCTCCTGCTCACTGCCGTTCCAGGCTTCATTCCAAGATGCGTCAACCTTTGTGATGAACCTGTCTCCATCTATTCGATACCGTCCTGTGTAGGCTATCAGAGTACGGAAAAGCGCCACCAGTTTCTCATCTGTATTCCCTGGCTCCCGCGCCGTTGCGGTAATGAATACCATCATTCGCCCGTCAGAGCCGAAAATAAGGTGCCCGTTGGGGGCGGCGCCCCACGGTTGAGTGCGCTCCTTTGAATCCTGAAGTTCAGTATCAAAAGAAACCAACCGCCAGCAGCCGTCGAGCTTAGTGTCGCGTTCAGACATATTCCCTCCTGTAGTAGTTCGCCTAAATGTACCCACCCGCCGAATGTCGGGTAAGTTGCCATGCAAATTGCAATAACACCATCAAATTCGCGGGATGCGCCACGGACCGCAAATGGCCGAATTGCATCATTCGTGAAAATCAGGACTCGCCAGTGGATTCAACCAGTGGATGCAACAGATTGATGAAATCGTTCGGCCGGTGTTTGGTAGTTTAGCGTTTTCCTTGGACGCTCATTCGGTGCAGGCATCGAGCCGTCCCTCTTTGCATCCCGAGACGCCCGTCGTCTATGTCGCCGGCAAGGATTTCGAATTCATGGATGCCGAGGACAACTGGCGCACGCTGATCAGCCTGTCTGTCGACGGCGCGGTGACTGTACGGCCAGATGGATTTGTCCTGTCTCGCTCGGATGACATGCCTGATTGAGAAGGGCGTTTGCGGGCGCGTTGATCAGTCTTCCCTGGCCTCGTGCTGTCTGACCCACGATAGTATCGACGCTTGCATCTTGGCGGCCTTCGCGGATTCCAGTTTGCGGGATTTGTAGGGGGACGAATTGCCAGTGACTCCGGGCGCGAGTAGTGGATTGAATCGGCGATTTACTGTTTTGGGTTAGCGGCACACGTTCCGATTTATTGGCAATGAACGTCGTAGCTGAAAATCCGGTACCTGACTGGAAAGGTACGATACCCTGGAAATATCAATTCGTAGAATAGCCTGGAGAACGCATGCTGAAAACATACCTTTCTATTTCCATCCTCCTGGCGGGCATCGTGTCAATGCATCCCGTCATGGCCGCCGGTACGGCAGCGGCAGCAAAGGAGACGCAAGTCTTGCAAAGAATCCGTGTGCAGGGAACCGATCGCGAAATGGGCATGGGGATTGCCGAATTTCCTCCCAATGCCGAAAAGCCTCGCCACAAGGCGATTGGGCCTGAGATCGTCTATGTGCTCGAAGGGGAAATAACCGTTCTGGTAGATGGCATGCCTGCAAAAGTTGTTCATGCGGGCGAGAGTTACCAGCTTGCCGCGAAAGACATCCATGTCACCAAATCAGGACCGGCCGGTGCGAAAACCATTGCGTCGTGGGTGACCGTGCCGGGCAGGCAATTTAATGTATTTGTTCCAAAATGACTGCCAAAAAGCGAGCGCCGCATATCAACTATTGACCCGGCTGGATAATCAGGCAGCTGCGGCCACTTGCAGCTAGCACCAGCATCTAAAAGGCCTGTCGTTCGGCCCGACACGGCCTTCTAGATGATAGTAAATCAGTGCCCTTTTGTTGTGACGATGGATCCGGGGCTGAGTTCGGTGGAGACGGTCGGCGTGTTAAGGGCTGTGAGCGCTCCCCCTGAGCCGATGGTGTATTGCGAAATGCTAGTGCCTTTAAGGTTCACTACATAGACGTATTTACCCCATGGGTCCACGGCGACGGAGTTCGGCTGACTTCCCGTACTGATCGGTGCGCTCATGGCTGTGAGCATACCGGTCGCACCGATGGTGTACTGCCAAAGGCTGTCGCCGCTATAGCTAACCGCATAAGCATACTTGCCTGTTGGATCAACAGTGATGGCCGCCGAGTAAAGCCCTATATTCACGGTTGGCGGAGTCATAGCAGCGAGCGGACCACTGGGGCCGATGGTGTACTGCGAAATGGTGCCGTCGTAGTAGTTCACTACATAGACATACTTGCCCGTTGGATTCACAGCGAGAGCGCCGCCTCTTCCTGTGCCGACGGTTGGAGGGGCCATGGCTGTAAGCGCACCAGCCGAGCCGATGGTGTATTGCGAAACATTGTTGTCGACAAAGTTCGCTACATAGACATACTTGCCGGTTGGGTCCACGACGATGGAATGCGGAAGGCTTCCCGTGCTGACGGCTGGCGGAATCATAGCGGTGAGCGCCCCGTTCTTGCCTACGGCGAACTGCGAAATAGCTTTGCTGTTAAACATCGACACATATATGTACTTACCCGTTGGATCGACCGTGATGTCAATCGGCCAGTTTCCCGCAGCGCCGACGCTTGACGGCGTCATGGCGGTGAGTGCGCCGGTAGCGCCAATTGTGTACTGCGAAACGCTATTGGTGTCAAAGTTCGTTACATACGCGTACTTGCCCGATGCGTCCACAGCGATAGAGTGCGGGTTGTACTCTGTATCTACAGTTGGTGGCGTCATGGGCGCGAGCGCACCGTTTTTGCCGATGGCGTACTGCGAAACGGTGTTGCTGCCAGAGTTCACCACATAAGCGTATCCAAACGTACATATGACGCTGATATTACTGACGCCAGCATTCACGCCGGCGCCCGATCCGGTACTGTCCGACACTGAGCAACGTTGCCCGGCAGGCTGCGTGCTGACCGTGACGGCGTAGCTGCCGTTATAAGCTACCGGGGTGGCGAAGGAGAAGACGCCGTTGGCGGTCACTGTAACGGGGTCACCGCTGTTATTCATCAGGGTAACTTGTTCGCCGGTAGCCAAGCCGGAGATCGTGCCACTGATGGGGTAGGTGTTTGCCGAGCAGACGATGCCGATATTATTGATACTAGCACTCACGCCGGCGCCGGCGCCGGTACCACCGGAAACCGAGCAACTTTGCCCGGCAGGCTGTGCGCTCACGGTGATGGCATAGCTGCCGTTATAAGCCACTGGGGTGTCAAAGGCGAACGCGCCGTTGGCTTTCACCGTTACGGGGTCGCTACTGTTGTTCATCAGAGTGACTTGTGTTCCCGCGGCCAGGCCCGAGACTGAGCCACCGATGGAGTAAGTGCTGACCGAGCAGACGATGCCGATATTGTTGATATTGGCGGTCACGCCTGCTCCCGATCCCGTTCCGCCCGAGACAGAACACGTCTGCCCAACAGGCTGGGCACTTACGGTGATTGCGTAGCTACCGTTATGGATCACGGGGGTGGCAAAGGCGAAGGTGCCGTTGGCTTTCACCGTAATTGGATCGCTACTGTTGTTCATCAAGGTGACTTGTGCACCGGCGGCCAAGCCCGAAACCGTTCCGGACAGGTTGTAACTTGCCTGGGAATGTCCACTATCGGAGCTTCCCCCGCCACCGCCGCAACCTGCAATTGCCATGCTCAACCCTAACGCTACAATCCGGCGGGGAAGTGTATCGAAAATAGCCATGTTTATTGTCATTGTCGTTATGTCCTCAATTGGGGGGAGTCTGGTCAAGTTTGAAGGGGGGGAAGGATGCCAGGCAAAGAAGTAGCGCTTAAATGAAAGGCATTTGGTAGTAAATACACAACACTATGTATCGATAGTTGTTTGAATTGGTTCAGTTAAGAATCCTTGCCTTGCTGGCGCCGAATAGATTTAATTCACCATTTTTTCATGCAGCATTATGCAACATAATGTAACTTAATATATATCAGCAATATATTATCAAATGAATAACAATTAATGGGGATAGGCATAAGCACTTCTTATCTATGTAATTCGATGTATCACTATGAACACCCTTGAGCAGTAGATGTTATTGCTCAATTTTTTTTGCTCTGAAATGCACGAAGGACAGTCCATGTTCTGCAGCAGGCGATTTGCGATTTTCACGAAATTGTATTTTTTTATTATTAGAAAACGGGGGAGTTCAATTGAAAATATCATCAATAAAAGCAGTTAAATCTGTCAGCTATCGAGCAGTGCCAGTCTTTACCTTTTTGAGTACACTTCTGCTGTCAGGATGTGTAGCTTATTCGCCACTTCCAGTGAACTACGCGCCTAGCTCCATCAAGAGCGCTACGGGTTCTCTTAGCATTGCGGATTTCGGTTATCTTCCAGCGAGCGCGAGTTCGACAAAGCGAATGTTCCCAAATCAAATTCGAAACACTGCTGTGGGCGAATTCAGGATTGATCGTGACGTAAGCGTTTTTGTCCGCGATGCTGTGTTCGCAGAATTTCGCACGATGGGTCTGAAAACAAACGACACCTCTAAGGTTTTATCAGGCGATATTGAAGAATTCTTAATTAGTGATTTCGGTTTCAGCGTAGATTGGACTCTGCGCGTCAAATACACTTTGACCGATTCCGCTTCGAAAAAAATCTTGTACCAAGCTGTAAAGAACACGCAGCGCAATACAGCAAAGTTTGCGAACTCCTTTGGAGCGCTTAATGAGATTATCAAGATTAATTCCGAACAGCTTGTGGAGGATGCCGATTTTATCCAAGCGATTAACTAGCTTGGTATGAGCTTTTCCTGGCGGACCAGTTATCAAAAAAATCCCACAGAAATGTGGGATTTTTTTGCGCTGAGACATTATCTTGGCTCAGCCTTTCGGCATCAGGAACTGCTTCGCAAAGCCGCTGGCGAATCAGGGACAGCAAAGATCCGGGCAGCCCCTGTAGGGAATTTTCCAACCAGAGCAAGGTTTTAGCGTGGGCAACGGCAGTCGACGCGACCCAAAATCCAAACTACGTCAGGCGGTGTCGTAGTGGCGGAAAAGTCGCATTTTGTTAAGAAGATGACGGGTCTTGACTGTTCGTTGTTTGCCGGCTTTCTAAAATCCCAGCGTCAACGCAGTTGTTCTCAGTTGATATATCGGCGCCCTAGGCGTATCGGGTACCGCTGTGCCATCCGTGTGATTCCTGTCACGGCCTCGATGTGAACCTAGAAAGCAACCATGCTAAACAAGAACTCTTCCAGGCGCCAATTCCTATCCGACACACTCAAACTTGTAGGGGCATCCGCCACCGTCAGCCTGCTGCCGGAAAGCATCCTGAGAGCCCAGTCGATAGCGGCGGCAAACACCACCGGGACAATACAAGACGTCAAGCACGTGGTCATCCTGATGCAGGAAAACCGTTCGTTTGATCACTATCTGGGCAGCGCGGCCGGTGTTCGAGGCTTTGGCGATCCGCGTCCGGTTGTCTTGCCGACGACTGGCTATCCGGTCTGGTATCAGCCGTCGTTGTTTTCCTATGTGCTGCCTTTCCGGCCGGCATCTTCGAGCACGAATGGCGATACCTACTACGCAGGTCTTAATCATGACTGGAGCGGCGGCCACTCGGCCTGGAATCTTGGTCGCTACGACAATTGGATACCGGCTAAATCGTCGGCGACGATGACGTACTTCACCAGCCAGGACATTCCTTACTACTACTCGTTGGCGCAGGCGTTTACGGTATGCGACAGCTACCATTGCTCCCAACTCGGCCCGACCAATCCCAATCGCCTTTATTTCTATAGCGGCAGCTGCGGCAACGTCGCCGGATCATCGCCTCAAATCGATAACAACGCAACCCAGAATGCCAACTGGACGACGCTGCCGGAACGTCTCAACCAGGCGGGCATTAGCTGGAAAGTGTATCAGGACAAAGGGCAGGGGCTGGATGCGAACAGCGGTTTCGGGGAATATAAAACGGGGACGACAAGCGATCTTTGGTGGAATGGAAATTACGGCGACAACACGCTGATCAATTTCAAGCAGTACCAGAACCTTGCCTCGACCAGCGCGCTTGTCCCGGCGTTCAACGGAACCCAAGTTGACGCCAGGGGAAATGGCCAGCCCTATGATACGCGCTTGTTCCAGCAACTCAAGGACGACGTCACGAACGACACGCTGCCGCAAGTTTCATGGATAGCCGCGCCTTATGCCTATACCGAACATCCATCCTGGGCGTCGAGCGGCGGCGAATGGTATGTCAGTAATATCCTGAATGCATTGACGTCCAATCCGGCAGTCTGGGCCAGCACAGTCTTCTTTATCACCTACGATGAAAACGACGGTTTCTTCGATCACATGCCGCCACCGGTCCCACCTACACCCGGCAACGGCAAATCAAATGTCAGCACGGCTGCCGAGTTTTACAACAGTGGCAGCACTCAGTCGGCATCGGACGGCTCGAAACAGGGCGATCAGCAAATCGGCCTCGGGGTGCGGGTGCCGATGTTTGTCATCTCGCCGTGGTCGAAGGGCGGCAGGGTCAATTCGGAAGTGTTCGATCACACGTCCATCATCCGCTTCATCGAAGCACGGTTCAACAGCGCGTCGTCGCCGCTGAAGGAAACGAATATAACGGCATGGCGACGGGCCGTCTGCGGCGACCTGACGTCGGCATTCGATTTTTCGGCGCCGCCTCAAACCGGTGCGACGACTACCGTAGCCGACAGCAAGATGGATCCGAATGGTTCGACGGTACCATCCCCTCAGCCACCCAGCCCGCAGAAGTTGCCGACGATATCGGCCAGTCGCCGCACGGCATGTAGGCTGCCATATGCCTTCCTGGCCAAGGGCTCTGCCGACCGCACCGCCAAAGCGGTGGCGCTGACCTTCACCAATACCGGCCGCGCCGGCTTAAGCCTGCAAGTCAGGACAGGAAACAATACCAGCGTCGCACCGCGCCACTACACGCTCGCCCCGGGTAACGTGCAGGCTCAGGTGTTGCAGGATTCGTTGGCGGTCAGCGCCGACGGCAGTTACGATCTTTCGGTCTATGGCCCCAATGGCTTCTTGCAGGAGTTCCGCGGCAGCATCGGCAGTTCAGGCACATCGGGATCCCTGGCGGAGATCCAGCTTGGCTACGACGTTCAGAACGGCAATGTCCGCATTACCCTGGACAACAGCAAGAGCAGCAAGGTCGGTGTATTTCAGCTGACCGACAATGCCTACAAAAAGAATGCGTTCGCCTCCGTCAACGTCGCCGCAGGGGCTACCCAGGATGTAGCATGGCTCGGCGATGCAGGCTGGTACGACGTGGCTATCCGCGTGGCGGACGACGTCAATTACCTGCGGCGCGTGGCCGGTTGCGTGCAACTGCAATCAGGAGCTTTGCTGACCGATTCCGCAATCGGCAATACCACTCAGTTTGTGCCGTCGTTTTCCGTCCAGGGTACGACATCGGCCACGCTTCGCTTTGATTATGTTGCGCCGCCTTGGCAGCATAGTCCGAAGAACTGGATTGGTGTGTACAAGCGGGGCGTCAAGCCTGGCCCGACTCCTGCGCTTGCCTGGGCTTACGCGCCCAAGGGTGTTGGATCGGTAATGCTTGCGAGTCGAAGCGGCAATGCTGTGCTAGCCTCGGGGCAATACGATTTGTGGTATTTGTTTGACGATGGCTACGGTGCGTTGAGTGGGCCGGTGGCGTTGAATTTGTAATCAGGGGAGCGGGTCTTGCAGCTAGCACTAGAATTTAGATGGGCCCTCAGAAATGAGGGCCTTTTTCTTTTCAAATGCTATGTGATTTTCGCGTATGTGTCATTGCAAGACTTGACCCCGCCTTCGCTATCTAACATATGTCCTCCATTTTTTCTGGCGCAAGAAATTTCATTAAGGATAGTAAATTTTTCCGGAAAATTATGCATGATGTCGGATGATATCCGCAAACATGTTAATGCTGACCGCAATACAGCAAGGTATTGGTACGAAATCGAAAGTCCCAGCATCCATCAAATTATTTCAGATCAAGTAAATCCGAAGGGAGGCACAACCAGCTTCTAAACGACTATAGACACGTGTATTCTGTCATTAGATGTTATATAAAGCTAAATAACTCATTTCCTAAGCGGACACCATGGACTTAATCGGATTGAGAGCAGACTATGAGAATAGTCTTCCAACGTACCAAAGAGCTGCGAAAAATATCCGAGAAGCGATAGAGCTTTTTCTCGGGCAGATCGACCTGCAGCCACTGGCCGTGCTTTCTCGGGTTAAGGATTTTGAGTCATTCGCGGAAAAAGTGCAGCGTAAGAACTATTCAGATCCATTTACGCAGACAACTGATTTTGTTGGAATTCGAGTTGTTCTTTATTTTTCAAAAGACATTGAGAAAGTTGAGAAAAAACTTCAGTCAGAGTTCAATGTGCTTGAGAGTGAAAACAAATCAGATAAATTTGAAGCAAACGAATTTGGATATCGTTCGCATCACCTACTCATAAAAATTCCTGCAGCATGGGCTGCAACTCCTAACTATCGCGACTTGGGAGATGTAGCGATTGAGGTCCAGCTTCGCACTGTCATGATGCACGCATGGGCTGAAATTGAGCATAAGCTGCAATACAAATCAAAGGATCAAGTTCCAAAAAATCTTCAGCGGAGGCTGTTTCTTTTATCCGCAAAAGTTGAAGAAGCGGATGATCAATTTGAACAACTGGAAATCGAAATTCGGAAATATCGAAAAACGATTGCAGATAAGGTCGCCCAAACAGGTCATTTTGACAAATCTCTGGAGCTGAATTTAGATGCATTCAAAGAGTTTCTCTCATTTTTTTATCCAGGAAAGTATCTGAATGACAGTATCGCGCAATCGCTTTTTGACGAAATCACTACAAAAAAAATTACATTTGGTGAATTGGAAGATGTTGCTAACGCATTTAAACCTTTTGAGAAAGCTTTAGAATCTCTAGTTGCAGGACCTCTTTCAGCTCCCGGATACTTCGGGTACGCGCTTGACGTTATTTATGAAAAATTTTGGGAACCTAAGCGGTATTCAAACAGCCGCAATCGAATTATTGAGAAAATCAATAAGCAACGCAAGGCATTTGAGTGATCCATCTTTTTATCTAATAAAAAAGGATGGATTTATTGTGATGATGAGGCAACACGATCTGCCTCAATAAACTTCAGGGTCAGGGTCAGGTCTTGCAATGACACATACCTCCTGAGTTGCCTCGATATGGGTAATGTAAAACATTCCAGACTCTGCCTTAACTCTCTGCTTCGCCAACTGCGCGATCAAGATTGGCATTCACGCGCAGCAATAGCGTCATCAACTGATCCCGCTCTTTCTCGGTAAAGCCTGCCAAAGCCTGCCGGCTGGCCGCATCCATCACGGCTTTTCCCTTCGGCATTCGCTCAGAGGCCCCGGCAGTCAACGAAACCAGCTGGCTGCGCTTGTCATCGGGATTGGGAACCCGCTGCACCAGCCCGTCGCGCTCCATGCGATTCAGCAGCTGCGCCATGCTGGGCTGTTCCACCTGCGCCAGCCGTGCCAGCTCGGCCTGCGACAAGGCGCCGCTCTTCTTGAGCGCCACCAGCACCGGCAGCTGCCCCATGGCGAACCCCAGTGCGCGTAGCGGGCCGTCGACCAGCCGCATGGACGTGCGGTAGGCTTGGCCGATGAGTTTCACAGGGTTGTTCGACAGGTCAATTTTCGTCATGTTGACATTTAATAGGTAACTATGTTTATATATATAGGTACCTATTATAACTGATTCAACCTTTTCCGTGAATACAAAATTACGCATCGCCATAGTCGGCGCGGGCCCGGGAGGCCTGACACTTGCCCGTATCCTCCATCAGCACGGCATCGCCGCGACGGTGTTCGAGCAGGAATCCCATTCTCTGGTGCGCCCGCAGGGCGGCACCTTGGACTTGCATGAAGGATCGGGCCTGCAGGCGCTCAGGCAGGCTGATCTTATGGACGAGTTCCTGGCCATCGCCCGCTATGAGGACCAGGGCTCGCGCCTGCTGGACAAGGTTGGCAATGTGCTGTTTGAGGATCAGGACACCAGCGGCGACCGTCCCGAGGTGGATCGCACGGAACTGCGCGCCATGCTGCTGCAGGCACTGCCCGCTTCTTGTGTGCGCTGGGGTTGTTCCATGCGCGAAGTGCAGGCGCGCGACGACGGCCGCTGGGACCTGGTCTTCGATCATGGCAGCGAGGGGCCGTTCGACCTGGTGGTCGGCGCCGATGGCGCGTGGTCGCGGATACGGCCTTTGCTGTCGCCTTACCGTCCGCAATACAGCGGCCTCACTTTCATCGAGTGCGGCATCGACGATGTCGACCGCAGTCATCCCGCGTTATCGCAGCTGGTGGGGCGCGGCAAGATGGGCGTTGAAGCCGATTGCAAGGAAATCATCGCGCAGCGCAATGGCAATGCGCACATCCGCGCTTATGCGATTTTCCGCGTGCCGGCCGACTGGGCGGCGCGGCGTTTCGACCTGACTTCGCCCGTTTCTATGCGCGCGGAACTGATCAAGGAATTCGACGGTTTTGCTCCCGAGATACTCGACCTGTTCCGGGCCAGCAACGACAATTTTGCTATCCGTCCGATTTTTGCGCTGCCGGTGGGCCATTGCTGGGCCAACCGGCACGGCCTTACGCTGCTTGGCGATGCTGCGCATGTCATGTCGCCTTTTGACGGCGACGGGGTAAACAACGCCATGTTCGATGCCGCCGAACTGGCGCGCTTGCTGATCGAACGCAGTGACTGGGCGGAGGCCGTGGCTGAATACGAAGCGCTGATGTTTGCGCGCATTGTCGAATCTGCCGAAGGTGCGGCGGAAGGGGCTGCAACGCAACTGTCGCATGTCGGCCGAGGCTGTGTAAAAACGTAGAAATTTTTAACCGATTTAAAAATCGTCCTCTCAGATCGAGCTGTATTCGATTTTCTCGGTATCGGGAAGGGTCTCCCTACCCACGATTTTTTTGCGGATTTGAGTTTTTACACAGCCTCGGCCAGGAGCTGACGCTGGCAATGTATCGGAGCCATGCTGGCGGCTAGAATCAGAAATATGCCTTTGCGCCCGGCTTGAGGATAGGTTTCAATGCGCGTATCGGCATGACCAACTGCGGTCCCAGGCAAACGCCCATGGCGTGGCCGATGCCGGAAACGACGAAGGAAATCTTGTCCGGTTCGTCAAACTCGAAATCCAGATATTGTGGCAGCACATCGGTGCAATCGATATCTGGATTCAATTTGCCGCGATTCTTCTTTGATTCCACCTTCTCGCTGATGAAGTCTGCAAGAACGGGATCGATATTGGAACCGTCTTTATTCCTTATCCAGACTGGAAACAGGCGGTTGAAATCCAGGTAACCGCCGTGGATGAGGTCAAGTGTAAACGGATCGTAATGGTTGTTCGGATGGGCGCCGCCGCAAAAGGTGCTGCCCTCCTCGACGACACTCATCAATGTTGCCGATAGATAGCGGACCCCAATGGTTTCCGCATCGAAATTTCCCAAGGTGCCGGAGGCAGGTCCATCCATGGTGTAAAGCGTTGCCTTGCATTCCAGTGCCGCCAGGCTCATCTGCCAATGGCGCTGCTCGAGGATCTGATTGATGCTTGCGAGCACCTGGGGATTGGGATGGCGGGTCAGCCGCGGGTAGGCGAACTTGGTTCTCGGATCGGTCATCATTCTGTAGCCGACGTTTTTGCGGATGATTTCAGCTCCAGGCTGGAACGGGATCTGCATTTTCAGGTAGTCGTAAGGAGCATTCTTGAGCGAGATCGCCGTGCCATACGCGATATTGCTGCCTATACCTGGCGTAATGGCGGCAGTAACAGCTTCCACGCCGACTGGCTTGATGGCGTCAGGATCGTAGCGGCCGACCTGATGCAATTCGAACGTCAGGCTCTTCTTTGTTTTAGCGTCACGCCAGGTGCCCTGGTAAGTATCACCATCGATTTTCCCGTGCCAGACACTGCGCGGTTTTTCCGTGGCAGGATCGATGAATATCGGCTGATCACGGTTATCGTCGCCGGCCAGGAGCTCTCCATGTTCATATCTGGGCAGCGCTTCCTTGAGTGATGCAAGGGTGCCATGCAGGGGAATATCTACGCCATGGCGCACATAGAAATAGCGGCCGTCATAGCCATCGGCCACTTTTTCAAGCTCCAGTACGACTTCAGCATTTTTCCCCAGCGTTCCTTTGAAAACGATGCGTTCGCCAGCGAGCGCCACGCCGGTGGCGACATAGACCAACGTACTAAATATCGTCAGATACTGAAAGAAAGTTTTCATTGTTGGGCCGGATAATTGGTAGGGCGGGGAAAACATCTCGGGTTCATGTCGAAAATTCTATCTTTAAATGTTACTGTTTCGTCGCTATCGCAAAAATAATCTGCAGCCAAAACACATGAAAGGAAAACATTCATGATGGTTCAAGGAAAATTCCTGAGGACGTCCACGGTCCTCGGTTCGGCCCTGCTGGGGATGACGCTGCTGTCCGCCGGATGCGGCGGCGGTGGCGAGCTGCATTCAGGCGTCCCCGTCAGCTGCACCCAGCTGAACGGCATGGCCATACCGGCGCAGGCTATCGGCTTGCCCACCAGCGGCGCCATCGTCACCGACGCGCACATTGTGGCGCCAGCCGGCAGCGGCGTAGCGGCAACCGGCGAGTACTGCCTGGTGAAGGGTGAGATCAACCCGGTCGATCCGGCCGCGCCTAAAATCAAGTTCCAGCTCGGCCTGCCGACCGCCTGGAACCACAAGGCGCTGATGTTCGGCGGCGGTGGTTATAACGGCACCGTGCCCGATGTCAGCGGCAACGTCCCCGCCGGCCCGCAAGACAAGGCCAGGCCGCTGGCGCGCGGTTACGCCACCTTTGGCAGCGATTCCGGACACCAGGCCAACCAGATGGGCAGCCGCGACGGTACGTTCGGGAAGAACGACGAAGCCTTGCGGAATTTTGCCGGCGATGCGCTCAAGAAAACACGCGACGCGGCGATCCACCTGATCCAGCAGTATTACGCTCGTGCCCCGCAAAAATCCTATTTCGCCGGCGGCTCGACTGGCGGCCGCGAAGCCCTGGCGGTGGCGCAGCGCTGGCCGCAGGACTGGGACGGCGTGATTGCGCTGTATCCGGCCTGGGCTGCGGCCAGCCTGGACTTGCAGTTCGGCCGCATCACGCGTGCTTTCGCCATGCCGGGCGCTTATCTGAATCCGGCCAAACGCAAGACGTTGTATGACGCGGCGATGGCAAGCTGCGATGCGCTGGATGGCGTCAAGGACGGCTTGATCAGCAATATGGCGGCATGCAACAGCGGTTTTGATCCCGCCAGCGCGACGCTGAATGGCGTGCCGCTGCGCTGTGCCGGCGGGGCGGATAGCGGCGACAGCTGCCTGTCCGATCCACAAATCGCGGCCCTGAAAACCTACAGCACGCCGATCACCTTCAGCCGTCCTCTCGGCAGCGGAGAAACGCAGTACCCCGGCTTCAATGTGTGGGGCGCCGATCTCGGTCTGGCCGGCGACTCGGTGGCGCAGAAAACGGTCAGGCTGCTGGCCATGGGCGATAGCCAGCCGGCGCAGCCGATGCCGACCGATGCGCCGTACTGGGCGACGTTCTGGGACCAGTGGGTGAAATATTTCGTTACGCGCGATGCGGCATTTGATTCCCTGTCGTTCGATCCGCAGAATGCCGGTCCATGGCAGGCGCGCATCGACCAGCTCACTGTCATGCAAGACATCAACAAGACGGATTTGTCGGCATTCAAGGCCAGGGGCGGAAAGATTCTGATGGCGCATGGTATGTCGGATGCGCTGGTCAGCACTCGTTCCACCGAGGATTATTTCCGGCGCCTGCAATCGACCATGGGCAGCGCTGCGGTCGGCAGCTTTGTCCGCTACTACGAAATCCCCGGCTACGGCCATTCGCTGTCGACCGTCTTCAATGCCGCATGGGATTCGCTGACGGCGCTGGAAAACTGGGTGGAGCAGGGCAGTGCGCCGGTATCGCAGCTTGTCTCGGATACGGCGGGCATCCCGGGCCGCAGCCGCCCCCTTTGCGAGTTTCCTGCATGGCCCAGGTACAAGGGCGCGGGCGATATCAACCTGGCGGCGAGTTTCAGTTGCGCGACGCAGTAGGGGGCTGGCGGGGCGAGCTGCCGGCCATACCGCCGTTGCATGGGAAAGAGCCATTTTCGCCACACAAAGAGGGCTAATTTCGATTGTCGTCTACACGGCAATGAAATTATGGAGACGACAACAAATCCGAGGAATACAATAAAGCCAAGGGGAGGATGCGGCCAGCATAGGGTAGGGTCCCGTGTGGCCGCATTGGCTTATGAGAACCATCAAATACAAGAAAATGACCGGGATGGGCGGCATCGTCGCCCTCGGGTGGCTGATTTTCACCACCGCGGTCGCCGTCAGCCAGCGCAAGCTGATTTTCAAGCCGGTGCGCACCAAGGAAGTCGAACATCCCCATAGCATCGGACACCGTTCCCGCCTCGTCGTTTTGCGCAGCACCGACGGCACCCGGCTCTCGGGATGGCTGCTGACGCCGCGAGTGCCTGGCCCCCATCCCGCCGTGGTGTATTTCGGCGGCCGCTCGGAAGAAGTGTCCTGGGTGGCGCGTGATGCCTGGCGCATGTTCCCCAATATGACGGTTCTAGCCATCAACTACCGCGGCTACGGCGATTCAGAGGGCATCCCGGGCGAGCTGAAAATGATAGAAGACGCGCAGATGCTGTTCGACTGGTTTGCCGAGCACCGCCATATCAACGCCGGACAAATCGCCGTGGTCGGGCGCAGCCTGGGTTCGGGCGTGGCGGTACAGATTGCGGTCAGCAGGCCGGTGGCGGCGGTGGTGCTGATTACCCCTTACGACTCGTTGCTGGCCCTGGCCAAGCGCCGCTTCCCGGCTGTGCCGGGTTTTGTCCTCAAGCATCGCTTCGATTCCATCAAGCATGCGCCTTTGCTGTCGGCGCCGACGTTCATCGTTCGCGCCGCATCCGACGACGTGGTGCCGGCTTCGCATACCGACCTGCTGGTGGGCAAACTGACCAGGGCGCCGCAGGACGAAACCATTCCCGGTTCCGACCATCACAACATTCCTTATCTCGAAGCAACCCAGGATCGCATCGCCGCCTTCCTGACGGCGAAATTCAACCGGGTCACTGAACGCCTGGCTGCCGGCCCTGGCGACAGCCATTTCGAGATACGACCCCTTGAGGCAAACACCAATAGCGCCGGCTGATGAATCAGAGCAGTGATTTTGCGAGTGCAGCCACAATCGACGTCGTTTGCTGGACAATGCTGTCCCGGTACGACTCGAATTTGGCGTCCGTTATTTTTCCATCATCATTATCATCAAAATTGGTCATTATCGGCACATGCAGATGGCCGGCAGCAATAGAAGGATTCAGGGTATCGCGCAATAACGTGTTCCTGTAAGCGCTTTCGTTTGATAGGTAATTGCTTCCGCCCCCTTTATAGGCACATGCCGAGGCGGGCGGCGCTGCCGGTGGAGTGGCCGGTGGATAGGCGGTGTAATTGCTGGTGAAACTGGAAGTAATAAACTTGGAGCAGTCCGCAAAATATGCATATTGTGTGTGCCATACCATCGTATATCCCCCCGTGGCGGCATTAGCGGCGTTGATTACCCCGGTACCGGTATTGGCGGCCATGATTTTATCTATCGGCAACGACGTCAACGTATATTGCGCCGGCTTTTCCTTGACCCAAGGCTGAGGATTGTAGCCAAGCATGTCCTCTGGGGGATAGATATCGGCATCTTGCATCGACGGTGTCAATCCATAGGGAATCACCACGCCCAGATTGTCGGCAAAAGCGGTTGCATGATAGCGGCCGTTCCAGTTTTCAATATTGAACACGCCGGCCTCACCCTGGCTCATGCTGATGGAAGCGAGGACATGTTCAGGCCCTGTAAAAAACGGGGCCAATGTATGTTCCTGCATGCCTTCGCGAAACGGCGCGTAGTTGACGGGCAACAGATATGTCTGAATCACTGCGGTTGAGCCGTCCGGCAACGCGATCTGTTTGCCATTGAGGGCCAGCGCGATGGCGCCGGAAGGGTTGCCGATGCGGATGTTGGTGCTGGGATAATTTGCGCCGGGAGTGCCGAGCGTAAAAGGATCGAAGCCACTGATGATGATCCGCTTGATGTTCTTGCCCGACGGGAACTGGATCGCATATTGGCCGCGCGACGATTTCTCCAGCAGCCACTGGAGCTGGGAGCGTTGATGCAATGTCAGCGGGATCTGCGGCAGCCATTGCCGCAACGCCAGCGTCATGTGCAAGCGTGCCCAGTACAACATGCGATCATCGCTTTGCGGCAGCGAGCCGCTGATCTTGCGTCCCTGGACGCGATCAACGGCGGCTTGCCACACGGTGTCGCCGGCAGTCTTGACTATCTTGATGGCATCTGAAAAAGTTTTGACGGCGCCGTCCTGGCAAAGCTGCTTGGCGAATTGCGGGCCGAAGCCATCAAAGGCCGATGCGCTCAGGATTTGATCCGAAAACGATTGGGTATCACCGCGCTGCAATATGTTGGGCAGCCGTTGCTCTTCATAAGACCCTGCAACTGTACTATCCATGCAGTTTGCGTACGCGACAGCAACGACCGGCGGCGTAACAGGTGGGACGATAGGGGGAGGAACAGGAGGCGGAGCGACAGATGGTGTCACAGGCGGAACGGCGGCCGGGGGAGTAACAGATGGAACGTCAGGCTGGGTAACGGGCGGCGTGGTGGACGTAGGCGTCGTCGGCGGAATCTGGGACGGCGGCAGATCCAGCGAAGGCGCCGTAGCAGGGGTAAGGGAATCGCCGTTTCCGCAACCGGTGAGGAGCAACGCGAGCAGGCCGGCCGCACCTGTCATTCTGGAATAGTTAACCATGAGAGGGCAGTCCGTTACCGAGATTGGGGAATTTTTTGCTCGTTCTTTTGATCCGGCTGCGGCAACAGCTTGCTGCACTCTCCGTCAAAATAGGGGCCGCTAACCTTGGTCCAATGCTCGTTCGGCGCAGTCGCCGCGCATTTCTGGATTTCCGGATGCAGTTGGTTGCGCCAGAGGTAATAGCCGCCTTCGTACTGAGCGTTTGCTGCCTGCGACAGCAACACGCCGCAAAATGCCAGAGACCTGATCATTGCGATTCCTTTCGTCGGCTGATTTCAGATGTATGAGATATTTGACCGGCCGCACTTCCAAGTCAAACAAGAAAAATACATGCCGCGCATAAGAAAAATCGATACCCATGCAGCGTGGAGAATGCTGTAGCCCTAGGGCTCAGGCAACGATGCGTGCAGCATCCACTCCCACCTTTGCCACGTATCTGTGCGCAGTATCTTCGGCAATCTCAACCAGGCGCTCGGCCCAGTCGGCGCCTGAACGCCATGCCACGACGAATGGCATCGGCGGCGGCGACTCCAGGCCATCCAGCAAACGCAACGCGCCTGCGCGCAATGGCCCGGATGCCAGTGCGGGCGGTATGGCGCCCACACCGAAACCGGCCTGGGTCATTTTGAGTATGGCCGTCACAGAATTCACGCAGCTCACTTTTGCGTTGCTGATGTCGTGCGACTGCATTAATCGCAGCAGGTCCTGATGCGGCCGTGAGTGGCGAGAAAACGTGATGAGCCGTTCGCGCCCTAAGCGCTCGAATGCAGCAGCTGACGTATCTCCATGGAAGTGGGCCGCGATAGGCGAATCCGAGGCGACCAGCCAGCCGAGCGGCAATTGCAGCAGCTCGATGCTGCGGATCGTCTCATCGCGCAGCATGTCGGTCTGGATCACCATGTCGAGCATGCCGCGGCGCAATTGCTCGTTCAATACCAGCGCGGTCTCGCAGGTTATCTCGATATTCAGATTGGGATAGTGGTATGCCGCATCGCTGACGAAGTCGACGAACCAGGAGTGGATGGCGCTATCCATGGCGCCAATCCGGATGGTGCCGGACGCCATCTTGTCGTCATGCAAGGAGGCGGACAAGCGCGCGATAGCTTCGCTGACCTGCTCTGCGTGCTGCAGCACCCGCTCTCCGGTGCGGGTGAGCATGACACCCTTGGCTTCGCGTGTGAAGAGCTTTGTCCCCAGCTCTTGTTCGAGTGCGGAGATACGGTTCGAAATGGCCGCTTGCGTCGAATGCTGCTTGTCTGCGGCAAGGCTGAAACTATGCAGTTTCGCTACCCAAATAAAGGTTTCGATGAATTTCAGATTCACGTTCTATCTCCGCGGCATGGCTTCAAAGCCGGATGAGCATTGCCGGCAACGCAAGGAATGGTTTCACGGCGCCGATTACAGCTGCTCTATTCAATATGCCCGGCGAGACAGGAAAAAGGGGCCAAAGCTTGACTCTGTGGGTTGCTGGGCGCCTGAAATCATTGATGGGGGAAGACGTTGCCGAGGTGAATAATAAAAAAGGTCCGCAGCAATGCGGACCCTTTTTATTACATCCAACGGCTCTTGTTTCGAGCCGGAAAGACTAATTATCTTGTGCTGGCTACCCCGTTTATTGGACTTTCTTGGTGCGCGCAATCGATCCGCTGCTCGCATCTTCCCGGTAAGCGTACGCCACCTTGCCATTGCGGATTTCGCCCATGACGATCATGTTGAGAGCGATCGCCTCATGGTCGGTCGCCGAGAACGGTTTGAAGTAGCGCGAGACGACGGTCGACGTAGTGTGCACCTGCAGGTTCTCGAGGGCGTCCTTGACCTTGGCGCCGTCTACCGTATTGGCCTGGAATATCGCCAGCGTGATCAGGCGCAGCGCATCGTAGGTCTGGGCGGCGGCCACGGCGGACGGGATGTGGTTGGTCTTGTTGACGTTGCGGTAGGTCAGCGAGAACTGGTTGCTGACTGAACTCAATTCGTTTTCGATGAAAGTCACCGAACTGCGCACGCCTTCGGCGCTCTGGCCGGCCTTGTCGATGAAGGTCTGCTGCGACATGCCCCACGGACCGACGATCGGCAGCCGCAGTTTCAGCTTGTCCGCGCTCTTCACCACCATCGCGCCTTCGGGAGCCAGGCAATACATCACGATGGCTTGGGCGCCGTTGTCCCTGGCGTGCTGCAGCTGCGCTGTCATGTCCTGGTCGCCGACCTTGAAGCCTTCCACCAGCACTGGCTTGAGCTTGCGCCGGTCCAGTTCCGCCAGCATGCTTTGTTTGCCGAACTGGCCGTACGGACTCTCGTCGTGCAGCACGGCGATCTTGTCGATCTTGCGACGGTCGATGACGTCGTTGAGAATTACGATAGGCTGCAGCGCGTCGCTGGCCGAAGTGCGGAAGATGTAGCTGACCGGGTAGGCCGGCGGCATGAAGGATTTGGTGATGGTGGCGCCGGTAGCTCCGGTGACGATCAGCGGGATCTTGGCTTCCTGGAACAGTTTCGCCGCCGGCAGGGCGACGCCGGTATTGCCGAAACCGACCACGGCAACCACGCCTTCTTTCTCGATCATCTCCTTGGCCATGGCGGAGCCGACGTCCGGCTTGGCGCGGTCGTCGCGTTCGACCAGTTCGATCTTGCGGCCGAGCACGCCGCCGACCTGGTTGATGTCAGCCAGGAACACCCTGGCGCCGCCTATCATGCTTTGTCCCATGTCTTCCGAAGGGCCGGTGATCGGGCCGATGACGCCGATCTTGATGGGCGGTAGTTCGGCTTGTGCGCTTGCGCTGAATCCTGCTGCTGCCAGACAAAAAATGAAGCCATACGTGCTGCGCTTTTGCATCGCCATCTCCTAGATTTAATTGCCGTTTTTAATTACCGTTATTAGTTTCTTTTGAGCAATATACAGCAGAGCGATGAAAAACAAGGGGTTTTCAAACCTTCCAATCAAAATATAAGGTTGTCGTTTTAAACTGACCGGGCCGCTGCTCCGGATAAAGGAGCAGTGCGCATCAGCTTGCGTTAGGCAGCATGCGCCTGATTGCATCGCCGCAAGCGGTCTTGACCAGGAGGCAGACCGCTTCCGCCGACCGGCCGGGGGCAAGCAGGCGAAACATGGCGAAGCCGGTGAGGCCGAAGATGAGGTCGGCAGTGTCGCGCTGCTGTGCGGCCGTGGCACGGCCTTCGGCCAGGCGGCCAACCAGTGCGCCAATGATCTGGCGGCCGCGCCCCAGTCTCTCGCCCAATGCCTGGGCAATGTCCGGATCGACCAGCATGGCGTCCTGCAGCCGGCCTATGGCGGGATCGCTGCTCCAGAACTCGCAGAAGATTTCAGCCAGCAGGTCCAGGCCGAGCCGCGGATCGGGCGCAGCCCAGGCTTCGCCGAGGCGCATGATGCGGCCCCTGCGCGCTATATCGTCGAACACTGCCTCAAGCAGGCCCTGGCGCGAGCCAAACTGGTTGTACACCGTCAGCCGTGTAACGCCCGCCGCCTTGGCCACCGCCTCCAGCGAAAAAGCGGTAATGCTGTGTTCCTCGCGCAGCAGCTGGGTGGCCGCCTCGACAACGCGGCTGCGCTTCTCGGCCGCGGCGTCCGCCCTCACCGAACTGACATAACTACGTTTAGGCATTGCACCCCTTTTTATTTGAATATACTATGAGTATAGTTAATTTGAATCTCACCGGGAGTCCATCATGCAGCATGTCATTATGTTAGCAACATCCCTTCATGTCCTCGCCACAGTTTTCTGGGCGGGATCGACCATGGCGATGGCCGCTACCGGCGGCGTCGGCAAATCGCTGTTCCTGCGCCAGCTGGCCGCGGGGCTGGTTGCGCTGCTGACTGGCGTCTATCTTTGGCACACCTTGCATGCCGGCGAACCTGGTCCCGGCGAGCGGATCCTGGCAATTGGCGCCGGCTGCGCACTGCTGGCGTTTGTGCTGCAGGGACTGCTTGCCGGGCCGGCGGTGTGGAAGCTCAGCAAAGGGGCGAGCGGCGAGGGCGGCGCGCGTACCCGCATCCTGGTGGGGTATCGCGCTGCGGCGTTGTTGCTGGCGGTGGCGGCCATCGCCATGGGGGCGTTCCGCTACGCCGGGTTTTAGGATTTTCAACGGCTTGATCCGCTGGATATCAGGCGGATGATGCGCCATTCAGGTAGCCGCCCACCGCCAGCATGACGCGCCGTTCCAGCGCGGCCGCATCGAGTTCGCCGCGCTCGCCGGCGGCGTCGACCATGCCGTGCACGATGGCCAGCAGGTCATAGGCTGCCAGCTCCCTGTCGGCCAGTCGCGGCGCGTCGGGCAATTGCAGGGCGCCCGTCAGCTGCGCATGGATGGTATCGGCTACGCGTTGATCGCGGTCGCCTAGCGGCAACCGTTTTTCCTCGAAATCGATGAGCCTGGCCAGCACCGGCCGCCGCATCTGATGCGCAACCGAGGCCCGCACCATGTCCAGGATACGGCCGTGCGAGGTTTCCCCTTGTCCGGCGCGCTCCACATCCGCCAGCAACTGCGCTGTCTCGCGTTCGATCAAGGCGACGGTCAAGGCATCGCGGTTGGGAAAGTACTGGTAGAGCGAGCCGACGCTGACGCCGGCGCGTTCTGCGATGGCGTTGGTAGTGCAGGCGGCCAGCCCCTGCGTCTCGAGAATGCGAGCGGCTGCTTCGAGAACGGCTTCAACGGTATGGGCAGAACGCGCCTGGACCGGCAATTTGCGGGGTTTCAGGCGCTGCGTGGCGGGCGATTTCGGCATAAGAGGAGCGCGAGTTTGAATGTGAATGATAGCTCGTATTATGCGAAAACTACAACAGGGCGGCCTTGCATGAATCTGCGCAATTAAGGGATTTTTTAAGAATATCCAGTAAATCGCATTGTCTTGGTGAAATTTTAAGCAAGTCAAAGCCACGATGAGAAAAAGCTTATCGGCAAGTGTGGCAAAATTCCCAAAAAGATAGGTTTATTTCTATGTAGAAATAATTGTAATTCTGACTGGTGATACAATTGTTTGCAATCTTGCATGCTTATATGGTTGTAAGATTGCTGTACGGAATGCGTTCACGGGTGTTTTCTCATGCCGCCGTTCGTAGCGCGAGGACGTCTCAGGGCCCGTCGCGTTGTGTCGTTTCTCTACAGACATTCTCAGCTAGACGAACTTTCAGTTTCAATCCGCTTGCTTGCGGAATAACCAGCGTTAACCAAGTTTTACTTAATTCATAAGGGGTATCACCATGGCAATAGACGTTTATCTGCAAATCGATGGCATCAAGGGCGAGTCGACCGACAGCGCGCACAAGGACTGGATCGAGTGCAAATCGGTACAGTGGGAAGTGCTGCAGCCGAAGTCGGCAACTGCATCCACCGGCGGCGGCCATACGGCTGAGCGTTGCGAGCACAAGGACATCGTCCTGACCAAGATCGCCGATCTGGCCACGCCGCTGCTGCTGCAGAACTGCTCATCGGGCAAGACCATTCCGAAAGCCAAGTTTGAATTCCTGCGCGCCGACGGCAAGGGTGACCGCATCAAGTATTTCGAAATCGAGCTGGTCAACCTGCTGATTTCCGATGTCACGCCATCGGTCCAGGAAGGCGACGTGCTGAGCGAGACTGTCAGCCTTAAGTACTCCCAGGTCAAATGGAAGTACACACAGCAAAAAATCGGCGGCGGTTCGGGCGGCAATACTTCCGGCGGCTGGGATCTGTCGACCAACAAGGTCGTGTAATTTTCCTGCACCGATAAAAAAACCGCAGCTTGCTGCGGTTTTTTTTCGGGTTTTTTTGTTTACGCCGGCTCGGGCTAGGCATGCCGCCAGGCCGCGATGATGAACAGCGCGGAAGCGAGCAGGCAGCATAGGGTCCGGACATGGTTCCAGCTGGTCCAGACACTGAGATAGTTTTGCCAGACCTGGGACGATTCCGGTTTGGATGGATCGACCACAGCTAGCGCGTTATTGAGCGGAACGTTAAATCCCATCGTCACCAGGAAACCTCCTGCAAGATAGGACAAGCCGCCCGCCAGGAGCCAGCCTGCATACGGCTGCTGCCAGCGGAAAATGGCAAACACGGCCAGCGCCGCACAGACCACGGCGGTACCAAGGAATAAAAGCAGGAACAGCGGATTGAGCACCGTGATATTGACGGACTGCATGGCGGCGATTCCGCTGGCCGGCGCGATGCGAGACAGGGCGTTCATCACGAAATTGGAAAATGCGAAGAACAGCCCGCCCAGCAGCCCGCAGGCAAGCGCTGCATACAGTGAAATCGGGAACAACAGATTTTCAATGAAAGTCATGTGAAGGTCTCCGTTGATATAAAACCGTAGATAGTCGCCCGCGTGGCTTGCAGCCGCCGCGCGGGCGTTGGCCCGGGTCTCTTTTTGTTGATTAGAGGCCGATTTCTAATGTACCATGCTGATCCGTTTGAGCTTTGGCGCAGGCTTGCCATCAGGGGCGAGGCGCTGCCGCCGGCGCCAGGTTTCATCAAGCCTTCAGCAATGAGGGCTTTTTTATTTTTCCAGTAGAACGTTGGTATTTTCGCAAAGTACGGTTTATTGCGTCAATGGCCATCTCCTCGCGATGCCGGCACAACCCGGGTCGACAGTTTTTGTATTTTTTGTATTTTTGTATGTCTAACGGCCGGATACGTAAATGAAAAAAATTAAAGCAACGACTTGGATCATGGTCGGCATGGTCCTCGGGATCGTGGTCGGCTATATCTGCCACAACCTGGCGCCGGATGAAGCCGCGGCAAAAGAAATCGCCGGCTACTTCTCCATCATCACCGATGTATTCCTGCGCCTGATCAAGATGATCATTGCACCGCTGGTGTTCGGCACCCTGGTGTCGGGCATCGCCGGCATGAAGGACAGCAGCTCGGTGGGCCGCATCGGCGTCCGCGCCCTCGGCTGGTTCGTGATTGCTTCGCTGCTGTCGCTGGCGCTGGGCATGCTGTTTGTCAACGTGCTGCAGGTCGGCCATGCGCTCAACCTGCCGCTGCCTGCGGTAGGAGCAGACACCAAACTCAATACCAGCGGCTTCAACCTGAAGGATTTTGTTTCGCATGTGTTCCCGAGCAGCTTCGTCGACGCCATGGCGAAGAATGAAATCCTGCAGATCCTTGTGTTCTCGCTGTTTTTCGGGTTCGGCCTGGCGTCGGTCAAGGGCGAGGCCGGCAAGGCCGTCACCAACGCCGTCGACGGCCTGGTGCACGTGATGCTGAAAGTGACCGATTACGTGATGCGCTTTGCGCCGCTCGGCGTATTTGCCGCCATCGCCGCCGTCATCACGGTGCAGGGCTTCGGCGTGCTGACCACCTACGCCAAGTTCCTCGGCGGTTTCTACGCCGGGCTGGCGACCTTGTGGGCGCTGCTGATCGCCATCGGCTACATCTTCCTGCGCGGTTCGATCTTCACCTTGCTGCGCCTGCTGAAAGAGCCGATCATGCTGGCGTTTTCCACCGCCAGCAGCGAAGCGGCTTATCCGAAGACCATGGAGCAGCTGGAAAACTTCGGCGTCAACAACAAGATCACCGGTTTCGTGCTGCCGCTCGGTTATTCCTTCAACCTCGACGGTTCGATGATGTACCAGGCGTTCGCCGCCTTGTTCGTGGCGCAGGCCTACAATATTGAAATGTCGTTCGCCCAGCAGCTCACCATGCTGCTGGTGCTGATGGTGAGCAGCAAGGGCATGGCTGGCGTGCCGCGCGGTTCGCTGGTGGTGGTGGCCGCCATCCTGCCGATGTTCCATTTGCCGGAAGCCGGCATCCTGCTGATCATCGGCATCGACCAGTTCCTCGACATGGGCCGCACTGCCACCAACGTGGTCGGCAACGGCATCGCCACTTCGGTGATTGCGAAGTGGGAAGGCGAGCTGGACGAAGACGCCGGCCGCCGGGCCCTGGAAAACAGCAGGGCCTGACCGGCAAGACATGAAATGTAGAATCTGAGACACAGCGCCCAAGAGGCGCTGTTTTTCATTCGAGAGTATGCTAATTTACCGGCATGCATTCTTCTATAAATGACCGGAAAGAAATCCTGATGGAGCAATTGCGCATCACCACCGAAGCGGCTGAACTGGATGTTCCGCTGATCCACCGTTTCCTGTCCGAGGAATCGGCATGGGCCCGCGGCATACCGCTGGCCACGGTCGAAGAGTCGATACGGAACTCCCTGAATTTCGGCCTGTTGGCCGGCGCTGGCCAGGTGGCTTATGCGCGCGTTGTCACCGACTATTCTACGTTTGCCTACCTGGTCGACGTATTCGTGCTGGCCGAGCATCGCGGCAAGGGCCATAGCGCCAGGCTGATGGCTGCCGTCATGGAACATCCGCGGCTGCAGGGGCTGCGCCGCTTCATGCTGGCGACCAGCACTGCCCACGGCTTGTATGCCAAGTTCGGTTTTGCGGCGCCGGCCCGGCCGCAATCGCTGATGGAGCGTTATGCGCCTGATGTATATGCAACCCTGACCTGAACAGATCGCCATACCTATCTGCGGGAACAAAAAAACGCGCCGCGGCCTCGACAGGCCGCGGCGCGTTTTGTATTTACTTCAGGGTCATGGCAAACACGTGCATCAAGGCGCCATTGTCGGTCTGGTAGGGCAAGGTCACGCTCTTGACCGTGCGCTTCTTGTCAAGCTGCGCATCCCAGTAGAAGACATAGGCTTTGGTGGTGTCGGCATTGCCGTTCTGGTCGACCCGGTAGGCGCTGGTCAGAGCGATCTGGTTGTAGCTGCCGACCTTGCCGCCACCGCCGCCCAGGGTCCAGTCGTCGAAACGCAGGTCGAAGCTGGACTGGGTATCGTCGGTGTAGGTGACGATCAGCTTTCCGGTGGGCGCGGTCGAGGCATTGGTGGAGCTGCCGAGCAGGGCCAGCTTGTCTGCCGCCTGCGGCTTGGCGAAGGTGATGACCTGGCCTTGGGTGACCATGTTGTCCAGGCCTGACTTGCCGTCCGGCCAGGCGAACGATACGCCGTTGAAGCTGACGCTGCCGCCTGCGCTTGCTCCGGCTGCCGCCAGCGCTTTCGAGGAATAGCTCCAGCCGCCCATGTCGTAGGTATAACCTTCCAGCCCGCGCACGGTTTTCTGGCCGTCGGTGCCTATGCCATGGTTGTTGAGCGCGTCAGCCAGGCTGCCGAAACCGTCGAGGCCAAAGGATGGCATCTTGGCCGATGAATCCTTGCCCCATTGCGACTGGCTCGCCGCGAGGGAAAAGTCCAGCGTTGCGCTGTCCTTCAGGTCCTTGAGCCACAGCCATGGCATGTCGAGCGCATGGCCGTTCAGCGCCAGGCTCTGGATGTAGGGCGAATTGGTGGCGGCGCCGCTGGCGTTGATCACCAGTTTCTTGGCGCCGTCGGCCCAGCGCACCACGACCTTGTCGAACATCGGGCTGCCGATAGTCAGGCCGCTCACCGCCTGGATTTCCGGATACAGGCCGAGCGCGGCCCAGACATACCAGGAGGAAACGGCGCCGAGGTCGTCGTTGCCGGGCAAGCCGCCCGGATCGTCCGAGAACACGGTGTTGGCGACGTCGCGCACCACCTTCTGGGTGCGCCATGGGGCGCCGGTCCAGTTGTACAGCCACGGCGTCGCAAAACTCGGTTCGTTGCCCATGTAGAAATTGGGTTTGTTCATGCCGGCGTTGAGATCCTGGAAGAAGGCGTCCAGCCGCTTGATGGCGGCGTCGTTGCCGCCGACCAGGCCGAACAGGCCGCGTGCATCGTAGGCTGACATCCAGGTGTACTGCTCGGCGTTGCCTTCCACCATGTCGGCGTTAGGCTGCGGATTGAGCATCCAGGAACCGTTGCGGTAGCGCGGCAGCAGCTGCTTCTGGGCCGGGTTAAACTGGTTCTTCCAGTTGGCGGAACGGCTCAGGAACAGCTGGTAGTTCATGTTGTCGCCGAGCGCCTTGGCCAGCTGCGAGGTAGCGAAATCGGCGGTGCCGAATTCGAAGGTCAGCGAGCCTGCCCACCAGCCGTTGTCCATGCCGGCGTAGCCATGCACCAGATAGTCGTTCATGCGGTCGGTGCTGTCCCTGACATGGTCGCCGGTGCATTGCACATCGGCCTTGTTGCCGACCAGGGTCATGTACTCCAGCGCTTTCTTGGCGTCGAAACCGGTGGCGCCGAAGGCGTAGCCGCCCATGATGGTCGGCACGCCGGAATCGCCCGGCATGATGCCGGCGTCGACATTGATCGGCGCCCAGCGCGGGATGGCGCCGCACTGGTCGGCATCGTTCACCAGCGATTGCATCATGTCGCTGCTTTCCTTGGGAAACAGCATGCTGGTCAGGGGGATCAGGCTGCGGTACACATCCCAGTTGGAATAGTTGACGTACTGGGTGCGGCCGGCCGCGACCTGGTGCACTTTCTGGTCGAAGCCGATGTAGTCGCCGCTGACGTCGCTATTGGTGTTGGGCGACAGCAGCGAGTGGTAGAGCGCGGTATAGAACTTGCGCTTTTCGGTATCGCTGCCGCCGGTCACCTGGATTGTGTTGAGGCGGGTGTTCCAGGCATTGTCGGCGGCATCGCGCACCGCATTGAAATCCCAGCCGGGGTTTTCCTGTTCCAGGTTCTTGCGCGCATTGTCGCTGCTGACATAGGACAGGCCGACCTTCATCAGCACCGCCGGGGTGGTGCTGGCGTCGAAGGTGACGCTGGCCTTGCCGTTGCTGATGGCGGCGGTAATGTTGCGGTCGAACTTGGCGTAGAAATACAAGGTGTAAGTGCGGGCGCCGCAAAACTTGCCGCCGACGGTGGAGCCGGACAGCGCGTCCTTGCCCTCGGTCTTGATCACGCCGGTGGTGGAGGCGATGGTATTGGTGCGGGTGGCGTCGAACACCAGGTAAGGCGTCTTGTTGGCGCTGGCGGTGGCCGATTTGGCGGGAAAGGTGAAGCGGCCGAAACCGGTTCGGGTAGTGGCGGTCAATTCGGTGTTGATGCCGTCGTTCAGGGTCACCTGGTAATAGCCGGGGCGCGCCGCTTCATTTTTGTGATCGAAGTTTTCCTTGGCGTTGACGCCGACCGCGCTGGTGTCGAAGGTCGGCATGACCGGCAGCTCGCCTTCATTGCCGTCGCAGCCGGAGCCGCTCATTTGCGTCAGCGGAAAACCGGTGATGGTCTTTTCCTTGTAGATGTAGCCGACCGGATGGTCCTGGCCGCCGTTGCTGGGCGTCATGGGCGTCCATTGCACCATGCCGAACGGAGTCGTGGCGCCGGGGAAAGTACCGCCGCGGGCGCCGGCCGGCACCGGATCGGTGGCTGGTTTCGACGAGTCCGCGGTGCCGACGAACGGATTTACATACTTGGTGAGCGCGGCTTTGACAAAAACATCCGTGCTTGGGAGTGGCTGTGGCGTGCCTGCGCCGGATATGGCTGGGGGCGCGGTGGTGGTGGCAGGATTGGCGACAGCGACAACCGGCGGCGTGACAGCGGTGCCGTTGGCGGCTGGTATCGACGTTGTGCCGTTGGTGGTGCTGTTGGTGGCGCCGGGTTGCGCAGTGGTGCCGGCGCCATTGGCGTTGAGCAGGGATTGGTCCGAGCCGTCGCCGCAGCCGAACAGCAGCGCGACGGCAAGTCCGATCGAGAAATTCTTCTTCAGTTGCAGATTCATTGTTCCTCCAATATTTTTTGAAAGTCCACGTTTCCGGATAGCGCTGGCGTGATGGAACAAGGGCGCAGGCGCCCGCGCCAGCAGCGGGCGAACGCCGGCGGACCGACCACGTGGGTGCGGTCCGCGCTGTTCAATGCGGATCAGGGAGTCTGTAGGAAATTGCCGCTGGCGCCGGATGGCGGCGTGCTGGCCTGGCCCCACGTGGTGGGAGCGTCGGCGGTGCTGAAATCCAGCGTGCCGCCAGCCTGCACCTGGTTCAGCGGCAGCCAGGTGCTGTTCCAGTCCTTGCCGTTCACCTTCAAGGCTTTGACAAATGCGGCATTCTTGTCGCGCTTGATGAGCAGCCGTTTGCCGTCGGCCAGCTGGATGATGATATTGGCGAACTGCGGCGTCGCCATGGTCAGCCCGGGTACGCCCGGGATCATCGGGTACAGTCCGAGCGAGGCCCATACATACCAGCCCGAGGTGGCGCCGACGTCGTCGTTGCCGGGCAAGCCTTGCGGTTTGCTGGAGAAGGTGGCGGCCATGATTTGCGGCAGCACGAACTGGGTGCGCGCTGGATTGCCGCTCCAGTTATAGGCCCATGGCGCGGCGAAGCCAGGCTCGTTGCCCATGTAGAAGTCGTTCGAGTTTTCGCCGCCGTTCAGCCTCTTCGGATCAATCGCCAGTCCTGCCGGCGATTTTTTTGCATCGGCCGAAGTGGTGCTGACGGAAAACAGGGTATCGAGCCGCGCCACCGCGGCAGTATTGCCGCCCAGCGCCGTGACGATCTTGCCCAGGTCGTGCGGAATGGCCCATAGGTACTGGGCTGCGGTGCCTTCATGGTAACCGTCGTCCTGCGAAGGCGAAGCCCAGTTGCCGGCCAGGTCCTTGACCGCCAGCGTCTTGGTGTCCGGCTTGAACAGGTTTTTCCAGTTCTCGCCGCGCAGCAACAGCGTGCCGGCGCTCTTCTTGTCGTCGGCGCTGGCGTCGCTGAGGTTGTTGATGAAGCGGCCGATGGCGAAATCGCGGCTGGCGCCTTCGATGGTGATGGAGCCGGTATGGATGCCGCTGGCGTCGCTGCCCTCGGCGACATAACCGAGTTTCAGGTAATCGGGCATATTGCCTTGGGCGCTGCCCGCCACGTTCCTGCCGAAAGCTGGATTGCCGTTGCAGGCCGGCCATTGCGGCGAGTCGGCGGTGGGGCCGAAGGCTGCGCGCTTCAGGAAACCCAGGGCAGTGGCGCTGTCGAACCGGGTAGCGCCGAACGCTTGCAGGCTGGCCAGCAGCATCGGCGCGTGGTCGCCTTCCATCGGCACATCGTCGACATTGGCGTCGGCCCAGTGCGGGAAGGCGCCGCATTGCATGGCGTCGTTGACCAGCGATTGCGCCATGTCGGCAGCCTGGTCGCGGAACAGCCAGGCATGCATCGCGCCCAGCGAGCGGTAGGTATCCCAGATCGAGAAGGTGGTGTAGTGGTTGCGCCGCACCAGCTTGCCGTCCTTGTCTTTGTAGGTCTCGGTCTGGTGGCGCTGCTTGTCCATGCCGATGTAGCTGCCGTCGACATCGCTGAACACGGTAGGGCCGGACATGACGTGGTAAAACGCCGTATAGAATTGCTGGAGGGCGTCGGCGCTGGCGCCGGCGGCATCGACCTGGATCGTGTTGAGCCGGGTGTTCCATTCGGCGCCGGCTTTTTTCGCGGTGGCGCCGAAATCAAAACCGGCGTTTTCCTTTTTCAGGTTGAGGCGGGCGTTGGCCGGGCTGACGTACGATAGGCCGATCTTGACCAGCGCGCTGCTGGCGGCCGATTGCGACAGGTCGAAATTGAGGATCAGCGTACCGTTGTTGTTGATGAAGCGCGGCGCCTTGGCGTAGGCCGATCCCACCTGCAGGTAGAAATAGGCATCGTAGCCGCCGCCGCAGTTGAACTTGTTGCTGGTCTTGCCGTAGAAGCCGTTGGCATCGGCCGGGTCCTGCCAGATCTGGGCGTTGATGCCGGTCATGGAATTGGTCTGGGTGGCGTCGATCACCAGGATCGCCTTGCTCTTGTCCGGATAGGTGAAGCGCGCCATGCCGCTGCGCGCGGTGGCGGTCAGCTCGGTGACGATGCCGTCGTCGGCCTGCACTTTGTAATAGCCGGGCGCGGCTTGTTCGTTCTTGTGGTCGAAGGTGCTGCTGCTTTTGCGCATGACCAGGTTGTTGTTGCTGGTGAGCTGGGTGGTCAGCATGGTCGGCATGATCGGCAGGGTGCCGCCGCTGCGGCAGCCGGGGCCGCTGATGCGCGTCATGCTGAAATAATTGATCATCTTGCTGTCGTAGTTGTAGCCGGACCCGCTGGAATAATATTCATGATCGATGTCGGTGTCCGGCCCGAACGACACCATGCCGAACGGCAGCGTGGCAGCGGGACTGGTGTTGCCGGGATGGGTGCCGCCCGGCTGCTGCTGAGTGCCGAGGAAGGGCTTGACGTATTGCGTCAGCGCCAGCTCGGGCAGCGGCTTGACGATCTCGTTGGCGTCGGCAACGACGGGAGCGGTGCCGGCCGGGCCAGCGGCGCCGGTTGCCCCCGTTGCTCCGACAGCGCCAGGTTGGCCGGGAGCGCCGGCCGAACCAGCCGCGCCGGTGGTTCCGGCGACACCGGCAGCGCCAGCCGTTCCTGCTGCGCCGTCGCTGCCCGGCAAGCCGCTTGAGCCGTCGCTGCAGCCGAACAGCATTGCGGCGGCCATACCAATTGCAAGATTCCTGCATGATTGCTTGTTCATTGTTCCTCCTTATAGTCGTCACCCGGTTCAAACCGGGTAATCGGATACACCTGCCTGCTACGAATGCCACTGTAAAGCCGGTATTGCCAATATCCGGGCGCAAGTCGGCCCAGCGCGGCGCCATGGGGCGTCGCGTATCAAGAGATGTTCAAGAGAAAAATGCTGCCGGTTGCGTCGACGGATTCAGGATCAGCGGTAGTTCGGTTTCCTCCGGAGGCGGCGCGCCTGCGCCGCTTGTGCTGCTACAAATTCATGGTTCGGACAAGGCGCCCAGCACTTCATAACAAGCGCCCATGGTGTGATAGTCGGTCTTGCCGGCCGGGCTTTTTTCGTCGCCGTACTTGCGGTTGTCGCGTGTCAGGATGCGGTACCAGGCGCCGTACTGGTGATCGACGAAATGCTGCCAGCTGTACTGCCAGATATGTTCGTACCAGTCCCAGAAACGGTTCTTGCCGGTGCGTTTGGCAAGCAGGGCGGCGGCAGCGAAGCTTTCCGCCTGCACCCAGAAATACTTGTCCTGGTCGCAGATCACGCCGTCCGGCGCGAAGCCGTAGTAGATGCCGCCGCAATCGATATCCCAGGCGGCGTCGAGGCCGGCGTCGAACAGTTCGATGGCGCGCGGCAGCAGCCATTCTTGCGGCCGGTGCCGTTCCAGGATCAGCAGCAGCTTGGCCCACTCGGTATGGTGGCCGGGCTGGAAACCCCAGGGACGGAAGATATTGCTGCTGTCTTCCTTGTTGTAGTTCCAGTCTGGGGTCCAGTCCTGGTGGTAATGCTCCCAGATCAGGTCGTTGCTGAGCGCGGCCTGGCGGACGGTGATGTGGTGCGCCACGGTTTCGGCGCGATCCAGGAATTTTGCATCGCCGCTGGCTTCGTAGGCGGCCAGCAGCGCTTCGGTCATGTGCATGTTGGCGTTCTGGCCGCGGTAGCTTTGCACTTGCCAGTCGGCGCTGGCCTCGTCGGCATACAGGCCGGGGCCGGCTTCCCAGAAATGCTGTTCGAGCAGGTCGTAGGTCTGGTACAGGTCTTCTCTGGCGCTTTCGACGCCGGCCATCAAGGCGTGTGCATAAGCTAGCAGTACAAACGCCAGGCCGTAGCAGTGGCGGGTCGGATCCAGCACCTGCTTGCGGCCGTCTTTCCATGACAGGGTCCAGTCGTAGCCTTTGTGCACAGGATCCCAGTGGCCCTCGCGCAGGAACGCCAAGCCGTGCTTCACTGCATCCAGGTAGGCGGCGTCGCCGAAATGGCGGTACGCCATTGCATAGTTGAAGATGAAACGGGTGCTGCTGACCAGGTGCCGGGTTTCGCTGTCGTATACGCTGCCGTCATCCTTGAAGAAATGATAGAAGCCGCCGGAAGGATCGAGCGCCGCCGGATGGTAGAAGCGCATGGTGTCGCGGATGTGCTGCAACAGGAAAGCAGGATTGCGGAATTCGGCTTTAGGCATTGCGGTCGGTTCAAGCATGTTCATGACGATAACGGATCAGTTGCCAAGCGTGCTGGCGCGCTGGATCAGCTCCACCGGCAGCATCACTTCGGGTTGTACGAGGGAGTCTTCCAGCAGCAGCTTGATGCCCAGCTTGCCGAGGGCTTCCTTGTCCACCGCCAGCGTGGTCAGCGCCGGCGAGGCACTGGCGGCGGCGTCGATATTGTCGAAGCCGACAATCGCGATATCTTCCGGAATCCGCAAGCCGCGCATCTGGCATATGCTCATCACGGCCAGCGCAGTGGCGTCGTTGTAGCAGAACACAGCGTCGGGCGGCGAGTCTGACTCCAGCAGGGTTTGCATCGCGGCGGCGGCATGCAGGTGCAGTTCCGGCCCGGGCAGCAGGGTCACTTCCAGGCGCGGGTCGAACAGGCGGCCGGCTTCGAACAGCGCCTGGCGGTAGCCCAGCGCGCGTTGGGCAATACTGTAGTGCGACAGCGGGCCGCTGATGAAGGCCAGCCGTTTGCGGCCGATTTCTATCAGGTGGCGGGTCGCGGCCAGCGCGCCGCCCAGGTTGTCGGAATTGATGGAACGGAAACCGGGCGCCCACAAGTCGATCAGCACCACCGGCTTGCCGCTTTGGGTCAGCAGTTCCAGCACTTCCGGCTCCATGAAACCGGCCACGGCCAGCGCGTCGGGTTCATGCAGGCGGATCTGTTCCATCACGCTATCGGCGGGGCCGACCGACAATACGGTAGGTACGATGCTGCGTTCGCGGCAGGCGGTTTCCACGCCGTGCAGCACATGCGAAAAAAACGGGCTGGCGACGAAATTATTGTGCTGGCGATGCAGCAGGAAAGTCAGGCGCCGGATTTTTCCCTGGCGCAGGTTGGATTCGTTGTAGCCGAGCTGGCTGGCGATCTTTTGCACATGGACACGCGTCTGTTCGGTCAGGCCGGGCTGCTTTTTGAGGGCGCGCGATACGGTGCCTATGGATACGTTCGCGGCGGATGCGATATCCCGAATCGTTGGTCTCATGATCTTCTCCTGCAAGCTGGGGCATGCATTTTTCCAGGGCGGACGCCGCTGTCTGCGGCGGCGACGGTTACTGCCCGGGATTGTTTTAGTTGAGTAGTAATGTATAGTAAAAAACTTAAATTTACAAACATTCTGAAAAATAATTTCGCATAAAGCATTGTTATATAAGGATTTATTGATTGTAAACTGGATTTATTTGTTTATTAAACATACTAAAAATTTGTTTCTTAAACAGCCCGGAATGGGGATTCGTGGAGAAACAGTATCGAAAGCCGGGCCGGAGCACAGGCTTGCCATGCGCTAAGTTTGTCAGGTCTCATTCGCCGGCGCCGGAAATAAAATGGCGGACCACCGTTTCCGGCGGTCCGCCATGTTCCTGCAGCCGGTTTTCTTATTTCGGCGCCAGGTGCTTGGCCAGGAAGCCTTCCATCGCCGTGTAGAAATCAAAGCGGTTTTCTTCGTTGTGGAAGCCGTGGCCTTCGTTATCCTTCACCATGTATTCGACCGGCACGCCGCGCTTGCGCAGGCTTTCGACGATCTGGTCCGACTCCGCCTTGTTGACGCGCGGATCGTTGGCGCCTTGCGCCACGAACAGCGGAGTCTTGATGCGGTCAGTGTGCAGGGCCGGCGAGACTGCCGTCAGCAACTCCTTGTCCTTGACCGGATCGCCGACCATCTCGTGCATCTGGTCGAGGAACGGTTTCCAGTACGGCGGGATGGTCTTCATGAAGGTGAACATGTTGGAGACGCCGACATAATCGACCGCCGCCGCATACAGGTCAGGCGTGAAGGTGACTCCGGCCAGCGTCGCATACCCGCCGTAGGAGCCGCCGTAGATCGCTACCCGCTTGGGATCGGCGATGCCTTGCTGGACCAGCCATTGCACGCCATCGGTGATGTCGTCCTGCATGGTCTTGCCCCACTGCTTGAACGACGCTTCCCAGAACTGGCGGCCGTAGCCGGTCGAGCCGCGGTAGTTCATCTGCAGCACGGCATAGCCGCGGTTGGCCAGCAGCTGCACTTCCGGGTTGTAGCCCCAGACGTCGCGCACCCAAGGGCCGCCGTGCGGATTGACGATCACCGGCAGGTTCTTCGGATCTTTGCCGAGCGGCAGCGTCAGGTAGCCGTTGATCACCAGGCCGTCGCGCGTCTTGTATTGCACCGGCTTCATTTCCGCCATGTCTTTTTCGGCGATGGCGGGATTGATGTCGGCCAGCCTGGTCAGCGTGCCGCTCTTGCTGTCGAACAGGTAGCGGCTGCCTTGGGTGCGGTCGTTGTAGGCGGCCACGATCCAGGTCGATTCGTCCTTGGTGTGCGATTGCGTGATGACTTCGTAGCCGGGCAGTTTTTCCTGCAGGGTCTTGTGCAAGGCTTCGCTTTGCGCATCGAGGAATTTGTACTGGGTTTTCCAGGTGGTGTAGCTGATCTCGGTCAGCACCTTGCGTTTCTTCGAGTAAGCCAGGCCTTCGACGTCGACTTCGGGGTTTTCATACAGCAGCTGCTCTTCCTTGGCGGTTTCGGGATCGAGGATCACGATCGCTTTCTTATCGCGGCCGAGGTTGGACGAGACATACAGTTTCTTGTTGTCGAAGGTGAAGAACAGCGGGTCGACCGAATCCTTGAACGAGGTGGTCAGTACGGTCTTGAACGGCGCGCTTTCGGTGGCGCGGTACAGCAGGCTGGTGTTGACGCCGTCGGAAGTGGTGGCGGCCCTGACCTTGCCGTCGTGGTCGGTGATCCAGCCCTGGATGTTGCCGGGATTCTTGGCCACAAGCTTTTCGGCGCCGCTCTTGACGTTGACGCGGTAGACGTCGAACACTTCCGGATCGCGCTTGTTGTGGCTGACCAGGATTTCATCCTTGTTGTCTTCCAGGTCGTCGACGATCTGGGCGCGCACCTTGGGGTAGGGCGTAAGGTCTTTCAAGCCCTTGCCGTCGCGGCCCACCGACACCACGTGGAAATTTTCATCGCCGCCGAAATCCTTGGCGAACAGGATGTGATCGTCGCCTTTCCAGAAATAACCGCTGATGTCGCGCGCTTCCTCGGAGGTGACGCGCAGCGGCGCGGCGTCAGAACCGACGGTCCTGACAAAGATGTTCATGCGGCCCTTCCAGGGTTGCATGAAGCTGATGTATTTGCCGTTGGGAGAAATCTGGAAGCCGCTTTGCTCCGGATTGCGGAAGAAATCGCGCACCGAATATTGCTTGAGCGGGCTTGCCGCCAGGGCATCGCCGCCCAGTATGGACAAGCTGAAACATGTTGCGGTAACCACCTGATAAATAGCGCGCATCAAATACCTCCAAAAATACTTCAAGTTGTCGTCGTGTCTTGTCGTTGCGTTTTCTGTCGCTGCGGTTGACGTCTTATTATATGGATAAAATGGAAATGAATCTCAGTCAGCGTTTACCTGAGACATATCGACATGCGAAATCGTTCGTTAGCGATTGCCGAGGCTTATGTGAATATCGTGTTTTTATTCACGGAGCAAAAATGCGCCATCTTTTCCTCAAGGCCTTGCCGGTTCTATTGCTGGCAGTCGGCATCGTCACTGCCCATGCGCAGGACAAGACCAGAATCAAGGTCGGCGTCTCGGTCGGCAATGCCGAACAGACTTTTGAAGTAGTGAAGAAAGTGGCGGCGCAGGAAGGCCTGGATATCCAGGTGATCACTTTCAGCGATTATTTGCAGCCGAACGAAGCGTTGGCCGCCGGCGACCTGGACGCCAATGCATTCCAGCACAAGCCCTTCCTCGACAGCCAGATCAAGGCGCGGGGCTACAAGATCGTGCCGGTGGCACTGACCATCACGGCGCCGCTGGGGATCTATTCGAAGAAATACAGGAATGTCGACCAGCTGCCGCAGGGCGCCAGCATCGGCATCCAGAACGATCCCTCGAACGGCAACCGAGCCTTGCTGTTGCTGCAGAAAGCAGGCCTGATCAAGCTCAAGGCCGGCGTCGGCGAAAACGGCGTCAATGCGACGCCGCTGGACGTGGTCTCGAATCCGAAGAAATTGAAGCTGGTGGAGCTGGACGCCGCACAGTTGCCGCGCTCGCTGGACGACCTGGCGGCGGCCTCGGTCAACAACGATTATGCGGTGAAGGCGGGTTTGTCATTGCAGCGCGATGCGATTGCAGTGGAAGATGCCAAAGGGCCGTACGCCAACCTGATCGCCACGCGAGCGGAAGACAAGGATAAACCGTGGGTGAAGAAACTGGTCAAAGCCTACCAGTCGGCGCAGGTGCGCAATTTTATTGAAACCGAATTCAAGGGTTCGCTGATTCCGGCGTTCTGATCTTGCGTCCTGGCGCGGCTGTTGCTACGCCAGGACGCAGGTTTCAATTGTCGAACAGGCGGCCGAGTTCAACCCCCGGCTGCGCGGCGCGCATGAAGGCTTCGCCGACCAGGAAGGCGTTGACGTTGGCGTCGCGCATGCGTTTGACGTCGTCGCGGGTGTGGATGCCGGACTCGGTCACGACCAGCTTGTCCGCTGGTATCTGCGGCAGCAGGTCCAGGGTGGTTTGCAGCGAGGTATCGAAAGTGCGCAGGTTGCGGTTGTTGATGCCGAGCAGCTTGGTTTTCAGCCTCAACGCCGCCTGCAGTTCTTCCGCGTTATGCACTTCCACCAGTACGCTCATGCCCAGTTCGTGGGCGACAGCTTCCATTTCCGCCATCAGCCCATGGTCCAGCGCGGCCACGATCAGCAGGATCGCATCGGCGCCCCAGGAGCGCGCCTGGTACACCTGGTAGGGATCGATCATGAAATCCTTGCGCAGGGCCGGCAAGTTGCATGCGGCGCGCGCCTGTTTCAGGTAATCGGGCGAGCCCTGGAAAAACTGGATATCGGTGAGCACCGACAGGCAGGCTGCACCATGCGCTGCATAATCGACCGCAATCTCGGCCGGCCGGAAGTCGGCCCGGATCACGCCTTTGGAAGGCGACGCTTTCTTGACTTCGGCAATCACGCCGGCCTGGCCCGTGGCGATTTTTGCGCGCAATGCGGCTTCGTAGCCACGCAAGGCGGCGCGCGCTTCGGCATCGGACTCTACGTCGCGGCGCAGGCTGGCGAAGTCCTGCTGTTTTTTTGCTGCTGCGATTTCATCGGCCTTGACGGCCAGGATTTTATTCAAGATATCTGACATGGTGCGTTTCCTTTGCTGTGCTTGCCGTCAGCCGGCGGCAGCGATGGCTTGCGTGGCTTGCACGAATTGATCGAGTTTGGCCTTGGCCGCGCCGGAAGCGATGACGGCGCGCGCCTTGTCGAGCCCGTCCGCAATCGAACTGGCGACGCCGGCGGCATACAAGGCCGTGCCGGCATTGATGGCGACGATGTCGCGCGCCGGCCCCGGCTGGTCTTCCAGCGCTTCCAGCACTTTCTGTTTCGATTCGGTCGAGTTCGCTACCTTCAGGTTGCGGCTGGCGATCATCTGCATGCCGAAATCTTCCGGATGGATTTCATATTCGCGGATTTCGCCGTCCACCAGTTCACCCACCATGGTGCCGGCGCCCAGCGAAACTTCATCCATATTGTCGCGGCCCCAGACCACGATGGCGTGCTGTGCGCCCAGCCGCTGCAGCACGCGCACCTGGATCCCGACCAGGTCGGCGTGGAATACGCCCATCAGGATATTCGGCGCGCCGGCCGGATTGGTCAGGGGACCGAGGATATTAAAGATGGTGCGCACGCCCAGCTCTTTGCGTACCGGCGCTGCATGTTTCATTGCCGCGTGGTGGTTCGGTGCGAACATGAAACCGATGCCGGTCTGTTCTATCGATTCCGCCACTTGCGCAGGCGTCAGGTTGATGTTGGCGCCGAACGCTTCCAGCACATCGGCGCTACCGGACGACGACGATACGCTGCGGCCGCCATGTTTAGCCACGCGCGCGCCGGCGGCGGCGGCGACAAACATCGATGCCGTTGAAATATTGAAGGTTTGCGCGCCGTCGCCGCCGGTGCCGACGATATCCACCAGGTTGGCGGTATCGCGGCAGGGCACGGGGGTGGCGAACTCGCGCATGACTTGCGCCGCCGCGGCGATCTCGCCTATGGTTTCTTTCTTGACGCGCAGCCCCATGGTCAGCGCCGCGATCATCAGCGGCGACATTTCACCGCGCATGATGCGGCGGAACAGCGACAGCATTTCGTCGTGAAAGATTTCGCGATGCTCGATGCAGCGCAACAGGGCTTCTTGTTCGGAGATGGGCATGGTTTCCTTGCTACGAATCAGGTTGGCGGCCCCTGGCAATACGCCGGGGCCAGGCGCTAGGTGTTCTCAGGCAGTTCTTTGAACAAAATTACGCAGCAAGGCGTGGCCATGTTCCGACAGGATCGATTCAGGGTGGAACTGCACACCTTCAATATCGTAATCCTTGTGCCGCACACCCATGATTTCGCCGTCCTCGGTCCATGCCGTGATTTCCAGGCAAGCGGGGATCGAACTACGCTCGATGGCCAGCGAATGGTAGCGGATCACCGTAAACGGGCTCGGCAAATCCTTGAACACGCCGACGCCGGTATGGGTGATCGGCGAGGTCTTGCCGTGCATGACCTGTTGCGCACGGATCACCTTGCCGCCGAACGCTTCGCCGATGGCCTGGTGGCCGAGGCAGACGCCGAGGATCGGCAGCTTGCCGGCAAACTGTTGCAGCAGGTCGACGCAGATCCCGGCTTCCTTCGGGCTGCACGGGCCTGGCGACAGGCAGATGCGGTCCGGCTTCAGTTCCTGGATCTGTTCCAGCGTGATTTCGTCGTTGCGGAAAGTACGTACATCTTCACCCAGTTCACCGAAGTATTGCACCAGGTTGTAGGTGAAGGAATCGTAGTTGTCGATCATCAGCAGCATCAGATTTCTCCATCCAGGCCGTCTTGCACCTGTTCCGCCGCGCGCAATACCGCGCGCGCCTTGTTCTCGGTTTCCTGCCATTCCATCTCGGGCACCGAATCGGCGACGATGCCGGCGGCGGCCTGCACATACAGCATGCCGTCTTTGATGACGCCGGTGCGGATCGCGATGGCGACATCCATTTCGCCGCCGAACGACAGGTAGCCGCAGGCGCCGCCGTAGATGCCGCGCTTGGTCAGTTCCAGTTCGTCGATGATTTCCATGGCGCGCACTTTCGGCGCGCCGGACAGGGTGCCGGCCGGGAAGGTGGCTTTCAGCACGTCCAGGTTGGACAGGCCGGACTTGAGCTCGCCTTCGACATTGGACACGATGTGCTGCACATGCGAATATTTTTCGATCACCATCTGGTCGGTGACCTTGACGCTGCCGGTCTCGGCGATGCGGCCGATGTCGTTGCGCGCGAGGTCGATCAGCATCACGTGTTCGGCGATTTCCTTCGGGTCGGCCAGCAGTTCGGTGGCCAGTTGCGCATCTTGTTCCGGGGTGGCGCCGCGCGGACGGGTGCCGGCCAGCGGACGGATGGTGACTTTGCGCTTGGCTTCGCCATCAGCCTTTGGCGCCGAGGTCTGTTCGTTGCGGACCAGGATTTCGGGCGAAGCGCCGACAATCTGCATGTCGCCGAAATTATAGAAATACATGTATGGCGACGGGTTCAGCGAGCGCAGGGCGCGGTACAGCATCAGCGGCGAGTCGACATACGGTTTCTTGATGCGCTGGCCGATCTGGACCTGCATCAGGTCGCCGGCCATCACGTATTCCTGGGCTTTGGCCACAGCCTTCAGGTAATCTTCTTTCTTGAATTCGCGGATGGTTTCGGTGCGCACCGAAGCCGAGGTGACCGGTGCATCGGCCGGGCGGCGCAGCATGTTGCGCAAGTCTTTCAGGCGCTGGCGGCCTTTGGAGAACGCTTCCGGCTGGGTCGGATCGGCATATACGATCAGGTACAGCTTGCCGGACAGGTTGTCGATCACCGCCAGTTCTTCCGTCAGCAGCAGCTGGATGTCGGGCAGGCCGAGATCGTCCCTGGGCGTCGAGTTGGCCAGGCGCTTTTCGATATGGCGCACCGTGTCGTAGCCGAAGTAGCCGGCCAGGCCGCCGCAAAAGCGCGGCAGGCCAGGGCGCAGCGCCACTTTATAGCGCGACTGGAATTCAGCGATGAAATCGAGCGGATTGCCTTCGCGGCTCTCGACCACCTTGTCGTTATTGAGCACTTCGATGCGCGTGCCGTAGCTGCGCAGCAGCGTGCTGGCCGGCAGGCCGATGAAGGAGTAGCGGCCGAAACGTTCGCCGCCGACCACCGATTCCAGCAGGAAGGTGTTCTTGCCGGTTTGCTGGGTTTGCGCCAGCTTCAGGTAGAGCGTCAACGGCGTTTCCAGGTCGGCAAAAGCTTCTGCGATCAGCGGGATGCGGTTGTAGCCTTGCGTGGCCAGCGATTTGAATTCGAGTTCGGTCATTGTTTCTCTCCAGGCCGCTATTGTAAAACAGCGGTGGTGTACTACAAAAAACGTTGCCTGGGCCCTAATACTGCGGAAGGAGCAGGCAGCGGCGATCTACGGACTTAGTTAGTCCAGGATTGCCAGCGTCGCCAAAGCCAGGCCTCAGGGGCGGCCAGGTAGACGGAGTGTTTTTTGTCGAGAAACATGAGTGGTTTAGATAAAGCAGTCAGTGACTTATATGTTGTGCTGCAACGAGCAGTGAAGCGACTATACCATCGGAATCGACATCTTGTATAGACTCGCCGTGATTGTATCCGTAGGGTACATTGAACACCGGGCAACCGGCGGCGCGCGCCGCCTGGGCGTCGTTGCTGGAGTCGCCGATGGCCACTACCTGCGCCGGCTGCAGCTGGAAATCGGCGCATACCGCCAGCAGCGGCATCGGGTCGGGTTTTTTCAGCGGGAAGGAATCGCCGCCGTAGACCACCTCGAAATAACCGCGCAAGCCGGTTTTTTCCAGCAGCGCTTCGGCGAACAGCAGTGGCTTGTTGGTGACGCAGGCCAGGCGCAGGCCTTTGGCGCGCATGGCTTGCAAGCCGTCCACCACGCCCGGGTAGAGCGTGGCGTAGCTGCCGTTGACCACGGCGTAGTGGCTTTGATAGGAATCCAGTGCGGCGCTGAAGCGCAGCTCCACCTCCGGCGCCGGATAATCGACGCCGAGCACGCGCCGGATCAGGTTTTCGCTGCCTTTGCCGACAAAATCGACGATCGTCTGCTGCGCCAGCGGCGCCAGGTCCAGTTCGGCGCGCATGCGGTTGACGGCGACGTGGAAATCCGGCGCGGTATCCAGCATGGTGCCGTCAAGGTCGATGATGGCGGCGGCGATGCCCTTCAGGGCGAGGATGCCTGGCGCTGCAGTGGTCATACGCTTGCCAGCTGGGTCCGCATGGCGTCGATCACGGCTTTGTAGTCAGGCTTGCCGAAGATGGCCGAGCCGGCGACAAAGGTATCGGCGCCGGCCTTGGCGGCGGCTGCGATGTTGTCGATCTTGATGCCGCCGTCGACTTCCAGCATGATTTCGCGGCCCGAGGCGTCGATGCGCTGGCGCGCTTCGGCGATTTTCTTGAGCGCTTCCGGGATGAACGACTGGCCGCCGAAACCTGGGTTGACCGACATGATCAGGATGATGTCGATCTTGTCCATCACGTAGTCCAGGTAATGCAGCGGCGTGGCCGGGTTAAACACCAGGCCGGCCTTGCAGCCGTGGTCGCGGATCAGCTGCAGCGAACGGTCGACGTGGTCCGATGCTTCCGGGTGGAAAGTAATGATGTTGGCGCCGGCCTTGGCGAAGTCCGGAATGATGCGGTCTACCGGGCGCACCATCAGGTGGACGTCGATCGGCACCTGCACATGCGGCCGGATCGCTTCCAGCACCAGCGGGCCGATGGTCAGGTTGGGAACGTAATGGTTGTCCATCACGTCGAAGTGGATCATGTCGGCGCCGTCGCGCACGACATTGCGTACTTCCTCGCCCAGGCGGGCGAAGTCGGCGGAGAGGATACTGGGAGCGATACGATAGGTTGGCATGGCGGCAATCCAGGAAGGGCGCTAAAAAGAGCGCTATTTTACCCTTTAGGCTCGCACCTGGCTGCCTTGCAGCTTGCGTCCGGGGATAAATTCGTGTGCAATGACCTGCTATATAGAGTATCTGAGAGTATCTGCAGTATTAATCAAGGAAACCCGCGAGGAAACCAGCATGGCCGCCTATGAATTTACCGTTTCTGTCAAAACGCAGTACCTGGAAGAGCAGTCCCAGCCTGACAGTTCGCACTATGTATTCGCCTATGCGATCACGATCAAGAACACCGGGCAGGTCGCGGCCCAGCTGATTTCACGCCACTGGGTGATCACCGACGCCAACAATCATGTCGAGGAAGTACGCGGCCTGGGCGTGGTCGGCCACCAGCCCCTGCTGCAGCCGGGCGAGCAGTTCGAATACACCAGCGGCACTTCGATGGCGACGCCGCAGGGTTCGATGACGGGCGAGTATTTCTGCGTGGCGGAAGACGGCGAGCAGTTCGAGGCGCGCATTCCGGAATTCATCCTGTCCCTGCCGCGCACCCTGCATTGATGCATTGGCGTTGCGCATTGACGTTGAACTATTGGGGCTGGCCGTCGTCTTTTGGGGGTACCGGTCTGGCGGGCGGCTTGCGCTCCGGCTTGCGGCCGGAAAACATGGTCCACCAGACAATGAATGCAAATAACAAGAAGGCGAAACACGCTTCGAGAGCCACTAACCACATAAAGAATCCTAAATGCTATTTAAACGTATCAGTCTACCCGCTTCTGCTGCCTTCATCATCGCACTCAGTCTAGCTGCCTGTACTACCACCCCAGTCACCCCGCCGGCGCCGGAAGGTCCGCGCCAGCCGGGCACGCCGACGGCGCCGTCCGCCGCGCCCGGCGCCAACTTGCGCGCGACCACCTTTGCCGCTCTGCCAGGCTGGGGCAGCGACGACTTGCGCCAGGTTCTGCCGGCGTTCCTGACTTCATGCTCGACCCAGGCGCGCAAGAGTGACTGGAAAGAGCCTTGTGCGGTGGCGGCGGGCCTGGACGGCAATAATGAAAGCGCGATACGGACGTTTTTCCAGTCCTTTTTCACGCCTTATCAGGTGATCAATCCTGACGGCTCGGACAACGGCCTGGTGACCGGCTACTACGAGCCCTTGTTGAAAGGTTCGCGCAAGCGCGGCGGCCCATACCAGACGCCGATCTACCGGGCGCCGGAAGACTTGCTGACGGTCGAGCTGGCCAGCATTTATCCCGAACTGAAGGGTTTGCGCCTGCGCGGCCGCCTGGTGGGGAGCAAGGTGGTGCCTTATCCGAATCGCGCTGAACTGGACAAGTCCGGCGTGCTGGCGGGCAAGGAAATCCTGTGGGTGGACGATCCTATCGACGCTTTTTTCCTGCAGGTCCAGGGTTCCGGCCGGGTCCAGATGAATGACGGCAGCAGCATCGTGCGGGTCGCTTATGCCGATCAGAACGGCTATCCCTACAAGTCGATCGGCCGCTACCTGGTGGATAAAGGCGAGCTGACCCTGGCCCAGGCTTCGGCGCAGGGGATCAAGGCCTGGCTGGCGGCCAATCCGGGCCGGCAGCAGGAGTTGCTGAATGCGAATCCGAGTTATGTCTTCTTTAAAGAGGAAAAAGTGACGGATCCGAGCAAGGGGCCGAAAGGCGCGCAAGGCGTACCGCTGACGCCGCTGCGTTCGATCGCGGTGGATCCGCAGTTCGTTCCGCTCGGCACGCCGGTATTCCTGGCGACCACGCAGCCGAACAGTAATGCGCTGCTGCAGCAGCTGGTGGTGGCGCAAGATACCGGCGGCGCCATCAAGGGCGCGGTCAGGGCCGATTTTTTCTGGGGGTTTGGCAATGAGGCCGGCGACAAGGCTGGCCGCATGAAGCAGCGCGGCATGATGTGGCTGCTGCTGCCGAAGCTGGCCGCCGCGCGCTAAGGGAATAAAGCCCGGCGCCGGCTGGCGGCGGGCCGTCGATGGCTATTTAGCGCAGGACCAGTACCGGGATCGTGGAGTGGGCCAGCACGCGCTGGGTCTTGCTGCCAAGGAATAACCGGCTAAGGCCGCTGCGCCCATGCGAAGCCATGAAGATCGCGTCGCAATGGTATTTTTCGGCGGCGCTGATGATTTCTTCGTCGGGATTGAAGGCTTGCGCTGTCAGCATTTCGCAAGGGACGCCGGCATTCCTGGCGGCGTCGGCGACTTTTTGCACATTGAGCTTGGCCAGCGCCAGCATGTTTTCTTCATAGGTGCCGGGGTCGGTGGCCATGGTGCTTTCAGCCATCGGCGAGAACGGGTAGGGCTCGGCAACCGAGAGGGCAATGATCCTGCCGCTGCTGAATTTGGCAAATTCAATCGCTGTATTGATGGCCTTGTCCGACAGGTGGGAGCCGTCGGTAGGTACAAGAATGGTTTTGAACATGGCTTGCCTCCTTCTGGTTGAAAAAGGTGTGTCGGTCAAAATCTGGCGATCTTGTCGGTAATATAGAGCCTTGATTCAAGAGCCTTGCTTAAATGTATAGACTGTTTGCAGGCAGGAAGATTCCTTGGATTTCTGTAAAGATTCCGCGTTACAGTCATCCTATCTCTTATATAGCGGCGCTACAATTAAGTTTATTCGACTCGAGTTACTAAATGGGATCTGCAATGACATACGAAAACATTCTGGTTGAAACACAAGGAAAAGTCGGCCTCATCCACCTGAATCGCCCCAAGGCCCTGAACGCCCTGAACGACCAGCTGATGAGCGAGCTGGGCGAGGCTTTGCTGAAGTTCGACGCTGATCCCGAGATCGGCTGCATCGTGCTGACCGGCAGCGACAAGGCGTTTGCCGCCGGCGCCGACATCGGCGGCATGGCCGAGCTGAGTTACATGGATGTGTTCAAGGGCGACTACATCACTCGTAACTGGGAGAAGATCCGCAGCGTGCGCAAGCCGGTGATTGCCGCCGTAGCGGGGTTTGCCCTGGGCGGCGGCTGCGAGCTGGCCATGATGTGCGACTTCATCATCGCTGCTGACAACGCCAAGTTCGGCCAGCCGGAAATCAAGCTGGGCATCATTCCCGGCGCCGGCGGCACCCAGCGCTTGCCGCGCGCCATATCGAAGTCCAAGGCGATGGACATGTGCCTGACCGCGCGCATGATGGACGCCGCCGAAGCAGAGCGCGCCGGCCTGGTGTCGCGCGTGGTGCCGCTGGAAAGGCTGCTGCAGGAAGCGCTGGAAGCGGCGATCGTGATTTCCTCGATGTCGTTGCCGGCAGTCATGATGATCAAGGAATCGGTCAACCGCGCCTATGAAACCACCCTGGCGGAGGGCATCAACTATGAGCGCCGCCTGTTCCACAGCACCTTCGCTACAGAGGACCAAAAGGAGGGCATGCAGGCCTTCCTGGGAAAACGTTTACCCGTTTTTAAAAATCTTTAACAAATCGCTTGCCATAGGGCGAAATGGTTTGCTATAGTTCGCCTCCCGTTGAGAACGACGCGAAATTACCGAGACAGCGAAGAGAAGTTAGGGCTGTTTTGAGAGTGGAGTTTGCGAGGGGAAAAGTGGGGTTGAAGGTGATGTGGTTGGTAAGAAGTTTTTCGGAAATGCGTAAAAAAGTAGTTGACGAAAAGCTGGAAACGCCACATAATCTCATCTCTCTGCTGCTGACAAACAAAACGATTTGTCGGCGCCGCGAACCGGTAAGAAGGTGACGCGAAGTAGAAGGTTCTTTAACAATTAACAGTCGATAAGTGTGGGCGTTTGATGGAAGTGCAGCGTCATTCATGTAAATGGGTGGCGTATAACTTAAAACATTAAATGTTCACAAAAGAAGAAAATAGGTCGCTTGGTTAAACAAGTGAACTGTCAGTATTTTGAGTGAGCGATAGCAGAGATGCTAGGCAGCAATGCCACAAAACAGAGATTGAACTGAAGAGTTTGATCCTGGCTCAGATTGAACGCTGGCGGCATGCCTTACACATGCAAGTCGAACGGTAACAGGGAGCTTGCTCCGCTGACGAGTGGCGAACGGGTGAGTAATATATCGGAACGTACCTTTGAGTGGGGGATAACTAGTCGAAAGACTAGCTAATACCGCATACGATCTACGGATGAAAGTGGGGGCTCGCAAGACCTCATGCTCATAGAGCGGCCGATATCTGATTAGCTAGTTGGTGAGGTAAAGGCTCACCAAGGCATCGATCAGTAGCTGGTCTGAGAGGACGACCAGCCACACTGGGACTGAGACACGGCCCAGACTCCTACGGGAGGCAGCAGTGGGGAATTTTGGACAATGGGGGCAACCCTGATCCAGCAATGCCGCGTGAGTGAAGAAGGCCTTCGGGTTGTAAAGCTCTTTTGTCAGGGAAGAAACGGGATGTCCTAATACGATGTCCTAATGACGGTACCTGAAGAATAAGCACCGGCTAACTACGTGCCAGCAGCCGCGGTAATACGTAGGGTGCAAGCGTTAATCGGAATTACTGGGCGTAAAGCGTGCGCAGGCGGTTGTGTAAGACAGGTGTGAAATCCCCGGGCTTAACCTGGGAATGGCATTTGTGACTGCACGGCTAGAGTGTGTCAGAGGGGGGTAGAATTCCACGTGTAGCAGTGAAATGCGTAGAGATGTGGAGGAATACCGATGGCGAAGGCAGCCCCCTGGGATAACACTGACGCTCATGCACGAAAGCGTGGGGAGCAAACAGGATTAGATACCCTGGTAGTCCACGCCCTAAACGATGTCTACTAGTTGTCGGGTCTTAATTGACTTGGTAACGCAGCTAACGCGTGAAGTAGACCGCCTGGGGAGTACGGTCGCAAGATTAAAACTCAAAGGAATTGACGGGGACCCGCACAAGCGGTGGATGATGTGGATTAATTCGATGCAACGCGAAAAACCTTACCTACCCTTGACATGTACAGAATCCCGAAGAGATTTGGGAGTGTTCGAAAGAAAGCTGTAACACAGGTGCTGCATGGCTGTCGTCAGCTCGTGTCGTGAGATGTTGGGTTAAGTCCCGCAACGAGCGCAACCCTTGTCATTAGTTGCTACGAAAGGGCACTCTAATGAGACTGCCGGTGACAAACCGGAGGAAGGTGGGGATGACGTCAAGTCCTCATGGCCCTTATGGGTAGGGCTTCACACGTCATACAATGGTACATACAGAGGGCCGCCAACCCGCGAGGGGGAGCTAATCCCAGAAAGTGTATCGTAGTCCGGATTGTAGTCTGCAACTCGACTACATGAAGTTGGAATCGCTAGTAATCGCGGATCAGCATGTCGCGGTGAATACGTTCCCGGGTCTTGTACACACCGCCCGTCACACCATGGGAGCGGGTTTTACCAGAAGTAGGTAGCCTAACCGTAAGGAGGGCGCTTACCACGGTAGGATTCGTGACTGGGGTGAAGTCGTAACAAGGTAGCCGTATCGGAAGGTGCGGCTGGATCACCTCCTTTCTAGAGTTTGCATGAAAGTTAAGCGTCCACACTTATCGTCTGTTAGTTAAGAAGAACAGGTATCGGTCAAAGGCTGTCGTGCAGAGATGCATGGTAGTTGATGGTAGGCTCGTACTGATCCAAGCGGGTCTGTAGCTCAGTTGGTTAGAGCACCGTGTTGATAACGCGGGGGTCGTTGGTTCGAGCCCAACCAGACCCACCAAAGATTTCCGGGGGTTTAGCTCAGCTGGGAGAGCACCTGCTTTGCAAGCAGGGGGTCGTCGGTTCGATCCCGTCAACCTCCACCAAGTTTCCTTGGTGAGAAATAGAAATGTCAAACCTAAGTCGGTGCGCAGGAGCGGCATTGGGATTTAGGTTTGGTCTTTTTAAGATCAAAAGCAATAACTGTTCTTTAACAATTTAGAAGAAGTAGTAAAGATTCGTCCATGACAAGACATTGTTGTGGATGGGTATGATTGTATCAAATCAAAAAGTATGTAAAGAGTTCTCAAAAGAGTCCATGGGCGCAAGCTGCATGGACAATGCGAAAACACTTTGGATACGGCAAACGCTAAACTCATAGAAATACCTCTATAACCGCTTTTTACTTGTGAACGCAGGTAGAAGCTAAAGTTATAGGGACAAGTGAATAAGTGCACATGGTGGATGCCTTGGCGATATCAGGCGATGAAGGACGTAGTAGCTTGCGATAAGCTGCGGGGAGCTAGCAAACAAGCTTTGATCCGCAGATTTCCGAATGGGGAAACCCGGCCCTAGTGGTCATTGCATACTGAATACATAGGTATGCAAAGCGAACGCGGCGAACTGAAACATCTAAGTAGCTGCAGGAAAAGAAATCAACCGAGATTCCCAAAGTAGTGGCGAGCGAAATGGGAACAGCCGCAAGTTTTAGCAGTGGACATAGTAGAACGACTTGGAAACGTCGGCCATAGAGGGTGATAGCCCCTTATACGAAATGATCATTGTGGAACTAAGCTTGCAACAAGTAGGGCGGGACACGTGTAATCCTGTCTGAACATGGGGGGACCATCCTCCAAGGCTAAATACTCGATATCGACCGATAGTGAACCAGTACCGTGAGGGAAAGGCGAAAAGAACCCCGGAAGGGGAGTGAAATAGATCCTGAAACCGTGTGCATACAAACAGTAGGAGCGGACTTGTTCCGTGACTGCGTACCTTTTGTATAATGGGTCAGCGACTTACATTCAGTGGCAAGCTTAACCGTATAGGGAAGGCGTAGAGAAATCGAGTCCGAATAGGGCGTTCAGTCGCTGGGTGTAGACCCGAAACCAAGTGATCTACTCATGGCCAGGATGAAGGTGCGGTAACACGCACTGGAGGTCCGAACCCACTAATGTTGAAAAATTAGGGGATGAGCTGTGGGTAGGGGTGAAAGGCTAAACAAACTTGGAAATAGCTGGTTCTCTCCGAAAACTATTTAGGTAGTGCCTCAAGTATCACCATCGGGGGTAGAGCACTGTTATGGCTAGGGGGTCATCGAGACTTACCAAACCATTGCAAACTCCGAATACCGATGAGTGCGAGCTTGGGAGACAGACGCCGGGTGCTAACGTCCGACGTCAAGAGGGAAACAACCCAGACCGCCAGCTAAGGTCCCAAAGATTGGCTAAGTGGCAAACGAAGTGGGAAGGCTAAAACAGTCAGGAGGTTGGCTTAGAAGCAGCCATCCTTTAAAGAAAGCGTAATAGCTCACTGATCGAGTCGTCCTGCGCGGAAGATGTAACGGGGCTAAGCCAGTCACCGAAGCTGCGGATATCAATTTATTGATATGGTAGGAGAGCGTTCTGTAAGCCTGCGAAGGTGTCTTGTAAAGGATGCTGGAGGTATCAGAAGTGCGAATGCTGACATGAGTAGCGATAATGGGGGTGAAAAGCCCCCACGCCGTAAGCCCAAGGTTTCCTGTTCAACGTTCATCGGAGCAGGGTGAGTCGGCCCCTAAGGCGAGGCAGAGATGCGTAGCTGATGGGAAGCAGGTTAATATTCCTGCACCGTCGTTAGATGCGATGGGGGGACGGATCGCGGAAGGTTGTCCGGGTGTTGGAAGTCCCGGTTCCTATATCAGAGAAGGCTGTTAGGCAAATCCGGCAGCGTAATTCAAGGGTATGGGACGAGCCAATTTATTGGTGAAGCAATCGGAAGTGGTTCCAAGAAAAGCCTCTAAGCTTCAGTCTAACGAGACCGTACCGCAAACCGACACAGGTGGGCGAGATGAGTATTCTAAGGCGCTTGAGAGAACTCGGGAGAAGGAACTCGGCAAATTTGTACCGTAACTTCGGGATAAGGTACGCCCATGTAGTTTGACTGGCCTGCGCCAGAAGGACGAAAGGGCTGCAATAAAAAGGTGGCTGCGACTGTTTAATAAAAACACAGCACTCTGCAAACACGAAAGTGGACGTATAGGGTGTGACGCCTGCCCGGTGCTGGAAGATTAAATGATGGGGTGCAAGCTCTTGATTGAAGTCCCAGTAAACGGCGGCCGTAACTATAACGGTCCTAAGGTAGCGAAATTCCTTGTCGGGTAAGTTCCGACCTGCACGAATGGCGTAACGATGGCCACACTGTCTCCTCCCGAGACTCAGCGAAGTTGAAATGTTTGTGATGATGCAATCTACCCGCGGCTAGACGGAAAGACCCCATGAACCTTTACTGTAGCTTTGCATTGGACTTTGAACCAATCTGTGTAGGATAGGTGGGAGGCTTTGAAGCGGGGACGCTAGTTCTCGTGGAGCCAACCTTGAAATACCACCCTGGTTTGTTTGAGGTTCTAACCTTGGTCCGTTATCCGGATCGGGGACAGTGCATGGTAGGCAGTTTGACTGGGGCGGTCTCCTCCCAAAGTGTAACGGAGGAGTTCGAAGGTACGCTAGGTACGGTCGGACATCGTGCTAATAGTGCAATGGCATAAGCGTGCTTAACTGCGAGACTGACAAGTCGAGCAGGTACGAAAGTAGGACATAGTGATCCGGTGGTTCTGTATGGAAGGGCCATCGCTCAACGGATAAAAGGTACTCTGGGGATAACAGGCTGATTCCTCCCAAGAGTTCATATCGACGGGGGAGTTTGGCACCTCGATGTCGGCTCATCACATCCTGGGGCTGTAGCCGGTCCCAAGGGTATGGCTGTTCGCCATTTAAAGTGGTACGTGAGCTGGGTTTAAAACGTCGTGAGACAGTTTGGTCCCTATCTGCCGTGGGCGTTGGAAATTTGAAGGGGGCTGCTCCTAGTACGAGAGGACCGGAGTGGACGAACCTCTGGTGTACCGGTTGTCACGCCAGTGGCATTGCCGGGTAGCTAAGTTCGGAAGAGATAACCGCTGAAAGCATCTAAGCGGGAAACTTGCCTTAAGATGATATTTCCCGGGAACTAGATTCCCCTAAAGGGTCGTTCGAGACCAGGACGTTGATAGGCTGGGTGTGGAAGCGTAGTAATACGTTAAGCTAACCAGTACTAATTGCCCGTGAGGCTTGTCCCTATAACCTTAGCAGGTTATATGATGAGCTTTTTTGTTTGCCAAGGTGACTATCCTCAACGATAGCAACACCGTTTGGACATTCATACCCAACCGGGTTCACTCACCCTAGTGAACTCGGTATAAAAAACTACTTCTTCTAAATTGCGTTCTTTGTTGCTCCAACCGGAGAACAAAAACGATACAAGTTATGCCTGATGACCATAGCGAGTTGGTACCACCCCTTCCCATCCCGAACAGGACCGTGAAACGACTTTGCGCCGATGATAGTGCTGCAACCAGTGTGAAAGTAGGTCATCGTCAGGCTTTTATTAAAAAACCCTCTGCATTCAACATGCAGAGGGTTTTTGCTTTGGGTTTTTGGTTTGCATGACCGATAATTTCCCGCAATTTCATCTTTCCGCTAACAAAACCACTGTGTTTTTACCCAGTTGTCCTGTATGATTCATTGATTCACATAAAGGCCATACTGCGATGATAGGTCGTCTTTCCGGGATTCTGCTCGAAAAAAATCCTCCCCAATTATTAATTGACTGCAATGGCGTCGGCTATGAGGTCGGTGTGCCGATGAGCACTTTTTATAATTTGCCGGGGCTGGGCGAGAAGGTTGCCTTGCTGACTCACCTGGCGATACGCGAAGATGCGCATGTGCTGTATGGCTTCGGCACTGCCGAGGAACGGAATGTTTTCAAGCAGCTGATCAAGATCAGCGGCGTCGGCGCCCGCACCGCTTTGTCCATCTTGTCGGGCATGTCGGTGCAGGATCTGGCGCAGGCGATCACCATGCAGGAGGCCGGCCGCCTCACCAAGGTGCCCGGCATCGGCAAGAAAACCGCCGAACGCCTGTTGCTCGAACTGAAAGGCAAACTGGGAGCCGACCTGGGACCGGTCGGCAGCCATCATGCCAGCGACATCAGCGGCGATATCCTGAATGCCCTGATTGCACTCGGTTATTCCGACAAGGAAGCGATGCTGGCGCTCAAGCAGCTGCCGGCTGACGCCAGCGTGTCGGACGGTATCAAATTGGCACTGAAAGCCCTGTCCAAGTTGTAATCGGGCAGGCTAAAGCTGATCATTATTGCTTTATTGATGGTGTAGATGTCTTTTTTTATATCTAATCGCTACAGTCTGGCTACAATCCGACCATGAGTATCCAAACCGACGATTTCGCCGAACAACGCATTATCGCTGCCACGCCTGCTTCGCCGAATGAAGAGGCGATCGAGCGCGCGCTGCGGCCGAAGCAGCTGGACGAGTACGTCGGCCAGGAAAAAATACGCGACCAGCTGCAGATATTCATTACCGCCGCCAGGCAGCGGCGCGAAGCTTTGGACCATACCTTGCTGTTCGGTCCGCCGGGCCTGGGCAAGACCACATTGGCGCATATCATTGCGCGCGAAATGGGCGTCAACCTGCGCCAGACTTCGGGCCCGGTGCTGGAACGCGCCGGCGACCTGGCTGCGCTGCTGACCAATCTCGAAGCCAATGACGTGCTGTTCATCGATGAAATCCATCGTTTGTCGCCGGTGGTGGAAGAAATCCTGTATCCGGCGCTGGAAGATTATCAGATCGATATCATGATCGGCGAAGGCCCGGCAGCGCGCTCGGTGCGCCTCGACCTGCAGCCGTTCACCCTGGTAGGCGCGACCACACGCGCCGGGATGCTGACCAATCCGCTGCGCGACCGCTTCGGCATCGTCGCCCGCCTGGAATTCTATACGCCGCAGCAATTGAGCAAGATCGTCACGCGCAGCGCTTCCTTGCTGGGGGCGCCGATCATGGACGATGGCGCTTTCGAAATCGCCAAGCGCAGCCGCGGCACGCCGCGCATCGCCAACCGCTTGCTGCGCCGGGTGCGCGACTACGCCGAAGTCAAAGGCAATGGCGAAATCACCAAGCCGATGGCGGATGCGGCGCTGGTGATGCTGGATGTCGATCCGGTCGGTTTCGACATCATGGACAGGAAACTGCTGGAAGCGGTGCTGTTCAAGTTCGGCGGCGGTCCGGTCGGCCTCGACAACCTTGCCGCCGCCATCGGCGAAGAACGCGACACGATCGAAGATGTGCTTGAACCGTATCTGATCCAGCAGGGATACCTGCAGCGCACGCCGCGCGGCCGCATTGCAACGCCGCTGGCATACACCCATTTTGGCGTGGCGGCGCCGCGCACCGGGCCGAACGGTGAGTTATGGGGGCAAAATTAATTCGCCGATTTCACCCACAGATGCCGATGCAGCAACCGGACAGCTGGCGGCAATGCAGATCTGGGTTGACGCCGATGCATGTCCCGGCGTCATCAAGGAAATCCTGTTCCGTGTCGCCGACCGGTTGCAGATCGTGGTGACCCTGGTAGCTAACAGGTTGTTAAGGGTGCCGCCTTCGCGCTTCATCAAGGCGGTCCAGGTGGCATCCGGTTTCGACGTCGCCGATCGTGAAATTGTTCGATTGCTGCAAGCGGGCGACTTGGTGATTACCGCCGATATCCCGCTGGCGGCCGATGTTCTTGAAAAGGGTGGCAACGCCTTGAATCCGCGAGGCGAGTTTTATACTAAGGACAACATTCAACAGCACCTGACGATGCGCAATTTCATGGATGAGCTGCGCGGCAGCGGCGTCGAAACCGGCGGTCCGGCGGCATTCAGCCAGAGCGACCGCCATCTGTTCGCAGCACAGCTTGACCGGTTTTTGCAGAAGTCGCGGAATCGATAAGTGTTTCTGATCAAGGCAGGACCGCGGGCCCGGTGTCGTCCCGCAATCCAGGTGTCGAAATGTCAATATTTCTGCGCTTGTGTAAAAATTGAACGTCACAGACAATACGATAGCCTTCACTAATAGTGTGCAAGTCAACCATGCTTATGTCTACCAAAGCTAACCGTTACGCCAACCAGCTTCTGGATGCGCGGGCGCGTGCCAAATTGATGCCGCTGCTGTCGGCCGCCGACGCGCTCTCGCCGATGGATGGATACGATATCGGCAAGCGCATCCTGGACGCCAGCATCGGCCAGGGCGATACCCCGGTCGGCCGCAAGGTCGGCTTCAGCAACCGCACCATCTGGCCGAAATACGGCATCACCGAAACCATCAATGCGCCGATCTGGGCGCACGTATTCGACAGTACAGTGCGCTACGCCGAAGATAACCGCGGCATCCAGAGCCTGGAAGGGGCGCTGCAACCGCGCATCGAACCGGAAGTAGTGTTCAGCCTGGGGCGGACGCCGGCGCCGGACGCCGACCTGGAAGAAATCGCCGACTGCATCGAATGGATGGCGCACGCCTTTGAAATCGTGGTGTGTCCTTTCCCGGACTGGAAGTTCGAAGTGGTTGATGCGATCGCCGCGTTCGGCTTGCACGGCACGCTGATCATCGGCGAGCCGCACATGCTGTCGACGACGACCCGTCGCAATCTCGCCAGCATGCTGGCCAACGCCAGCGTTTCGCTGTCTTGCTGCACTGAAGATTCGGTGACCCTGTGCGGCGCCGGTTTCGGCAGCGACGTGCTGGACAGCCCGGTGCACGCCTTGTGGCATTTGCACCAGGTGCTGAATGCGCAATCGCAGTTCACGCCTTTGCAGGCCGGAGAAATCATCACTACCGGCACCTGGACTGATGCCTATCCGGTGCAGGCAGGACAGACCTGGGTCACGGCATTTTCAGGCATCGCGCTGCCGGGCCTGACGGTATCCTTCGTGTAATCCGGCTGCTGCAGGGTATAGCGCCAGGCGAATAAAAATGCCGTTCAGCGAATCGCTTGAACGGCATTTTTTTTAGGAACAGCTGGCGAAGCAATTACTCTTCGCGCAGCCAGGTCTGGGTGCGGCCAAGCATCGGTACGCCGATATAACCGCGTACATTCAGTTTCTTGCCATCATCGGCGAGCGACATCTTGCTTTTGTAGACCTTGCCGTTGTCCGGATCAAGAATGGTGCCGCCGTTGTACTCGTTGCCATCCTTTTTCATGCCATTGATGATGGTCATGCCGAGGATAGGCTGGTCTTTCAGCTCGCCCTGGCATTTCACGCATTTCGGATTCTGGTCCTGGCTGGGATCGCGCAGCAGCTTTTCGATCTTGCCCCGCAGTTCGCCGTTGGCTTCGCTGATACGGATCAGCGCCTTGGGCTTGCCGGTATGGTCATCGATATTTTTCCACAGGCCGACTGCCGAGCTGGTGTCCTGGGCGAAGGCGCCGAAAGCCAGCAAAGCGGTGCTGGCGACGGCTGTCATCAAAAGTTTCTTCATGTTTTTGTCTCCTGTCTCTATCGCACCAGCTGCATTGCTGCAGGCCGGTGCAATCATTATTAAGAAATCAAGATACTTTTAATTTTGCAAACTGTTCGCGAAGTTTCTCAAGGGTACTCGAAAAATTGACCAGGCGTTCTCGCATTTGCGCAACCACCTGTTCCGGTGCTCTTGCTACAAAACTCTCATTGCCTAGCTGGGTCTCGGCTTTCGCCATCTCACCTTCAATACGAGTGATTTCCTTGCCCAAACGTTCCCGTTCAGCAGCAACATCAATTTCTACCTTGAGCAACAGCTTAGCATCGCCCACTATGGAGACCGGCGCAGGCGATTCGGGTAGAGTCTCTACTACTTGCACCTCTGACAATTTTGCCAATGCCTGCAGGTATGGAGCAAACGATAGCAAGGCCGCTTGCTGGTCCGCCGCGCCGGCGATGATCAGCGGCACTCGTACTGCCGGCGACAACTGCATTTCGCCGCGCAGGTTGCGGCAGGCGTCGGTCAGCGACTTCAGCTGAGTCATCCAGGCTTCCGCGCTTTCATCGATCTTTTCCAGGTCAGCTACAGGATAAGGCTGGCGCATGATGGAGTCGCCGGCCGGATCGAGCGTCTTGCCGGTCAGCGGCGCCACGCTTTGCCATAAGGCTTCGGTGACGAACGGGATGACCGGATGCGCCAGGCGCAGCACGACTTCCAGTACGCGCAGCAAAGTGCGACGGGTGGCGCGCTGCTGCGCTTCGCTGCCGTGCTGGATCTGCACCTTGGCGACTTCCAGGTACCAGTCGCAATACTCATCCCAGACGAATTTGTAGATGGCCGAAGCGATATTGTCGAAACGGTAATCGGCAAAACCCTTGGCCACTTCGGCTTCGGTGCGCTGCAGGAGCGAAACGATCCAGCGGTCGGCTTGCGAGAATTGCAGTTTTTCCTTGTCGCAGACGCCAGGCGTATGGCCGTCGAAACCGCAATCCTTGCCTTCGGTATTCATCAGCACGAAACGGGTGGCGTTCCACAGCTTGTTGCAGAAATTGCGGTAGCCGTCGCAGCGGCCGAGGTCGAAATTGATGTTGCGACCCAGCGTCGCCAGCGAAGCGAAAGTGAAGCGCAGCGCATCGGTGCCGAAGGCCGGGATGCCGTCGGCGAATTCCTTGCGTGTCGCCTTGGCGATGCGTTCCGCATCCTTCGGATTCATCAGGCCGACGGTACGTTTTGCCACCAGTTCTTCGAGCGTGATGCCATCGATCAGGTCAATCGGGTCGAGCGTATTGCCCTTCGACTTGGACATCTTCTGGCCATTGCCGTCGCGCACCAGGCCGTGCACGTAGACGGTCTTGAACGGCACCTTGCCGGTGAAGTGAGTGGTCATGATGACCATCCGCGCCACCCAGAAGAAAATGATGTCGAAGCCGGTGACCAGCACCGAGGATGGCAGGAACATCTTGTAGTCCGGCGTTTCTTCCGGCCAGCCCAGGGTCGAGAACGGCACCAGCGCCGACGAGAACCAGGTATCGAGCACATCGTCGTCGCGCCTGAGTTCGCCGCTATAGCCGGCGGCCGCGGCTTGCACCCGGGCGGCAGCTTCGTCGCGGGCGACAAAGATCTGGCCGTCGTCTGCGTACCATGCAGGGATCTGGTGGCCCCACCACAGCTGGCGTGAGATGCACCAGTCCTGGATATTGTTGAGCCACTGGTTGTAGGTGTTGTTCCAGTTTTCCGGAATCATCTGGATTTCGCCGTTGGCGACTTTTTCCAGTGCCACTTCGGTAATCGATTTGCCCGGGAAGTGCGTGCCTTCCGGCGCTGGCTTGCTCATCGCCACGAACCATTGGTCGGTCAGCATCGGTTCGATCACCACGCCGGTGCGGTCGCCGCGCGGCACCATCAGTTTGTGCGGCTTCACGGATTCCAGCAGGCCTTGGGCATCGAGGTCGGCCACTATCTGCTTGCGCGCCGCGAAACGATCCATGCCCTGGTATTGGGCCGGGCCGTTTTCATTGATCTTGGCGTCCAGCGTCAGGATCGTGATCTGCGCCAGTTGATGCCGTTGTCCCACTGCATAGTCGTTGAAGTCGTGCGCCGGCGTGATCTTCACGCAGCCAGTGCCGAATTCCTTGTCGACATAGCTGTCGGCGATGACCGGGATTTCACGGTCGGTCAGCGGCAGCTTGAGCATCTTGCCGACCAGGTGGATATAACGTTCGTCAGTCGGATCGACTGCCACTGCGACGTCGCCCAGCAGGGTTTCCGGCCGGGTTGTCGCCACCGTCAGATGGCCGCTGCCGTCGGCGAACGGATAACGGATATGCCACATCGAACCGTCTTCTTCTTCGGACACAACTTCCAGGTCGGACACTGCGGTACCGAGCACCGGATCCCAGTTCACCAGGCGCTTGCCGCGATAGATCAGGCCTTGTTCGAACAGGCGCACGAACACTTCGACCACGGTGCCGGACAGCTTGTCGTCCATCGTGAAATATTCGCGGCTCCAGTCGGTGGAGGCGCCCATGCGGCGCATCTGGCCGGTAATCGTAGAGCCGGATTTTTCTTTCCACTCCCAGACTTTTTCGACGAACTTCTCGCGGCCGAGGTCGTGGCGCGAAATCTTTTGCGCGTCGAGTTGCCGTTCGACCACGATTTGCGTGGCGATGCCCGCGTGGTCGGTGCCTGGAATCCATGCCGTGTTGAAACCGCGCATCCGGTGGTAGCGGGTCAGGCCATCCATGATGGTCTGGTTGAACGCGTGACCCATGTGCAGCGTGCCGGTGACATTGGGCGGCGGCAACTGAATGCTGAAGGACGGCTTGTCGGCGTCGGTGGTGGCGGTGTAGTACCCGCGCTTTTCCCACTCGCTGCGCCAGAATTGTTCAATCTCGGCAGGGTCGAAAGACTTGGCTAATTCCATGATTTATTGGGGTTCTTTGCTAAAGCGATCTAAAACGATGATTATAAAGTACGCAGCCGGCTCGGTCCTAGCATTGGGGACCGGGAGACATGGTTTTTTGACGTAAAGACAATCGTGCAGGCGGATTTGCCACGGATCGCCGGCTTCTATACTTGATCTGGGATAAGGAAACCCGGATTTTCGATATACCGCAAGCCGATTGCGGGTGTAAAATCCTTTCCGCTGCCTCGGGACTTAGATTCATTCAAACACCGGGGCAATGCAACGCTAGGGGTCCTGATTGCTGAAATGCCAATGCAATCGGGTGAGAAATACCCTCGAACCTGATCTGGGTAATGCCAGCGAAGGGAAGCTGTCGAGATGCAACCGGCCGATTCATAGGAGTATTCCGTGATCCCGCGCCACCAGACTCGAAAACTCCTTTGCTGGCTCCAAGCCATGAATTACAAGCAAAGGAGCCAATATGAACGCCAATCCAAAATTCTTGTCCGCCACAGCAACGGTGGATGAAGCCGCAATCCATCCCCTGCCGAATTCCCGCAAGATCTATGTCACCGGCTCGCGTCCCGACATCCGCGTACCGATGCGCCAGATCAGCCAGTCCGACACGCCGGCCTCGTTCGGCGCCGAAAAGAATCCGCCGATCTATGTCTATGACACCTCGGGACCGTACAGCGATCCCGATGTAAAGATCGATATCCGCTCCGGCCTGGCGACGCCGCGCTTGCCGTGGATCCTGGAACGCGACGATACCGAAGAGCTGCCGGGCCCGAGTTCGGAATACGGCATCGAGCGTCTGAACGATCCCAAGCTGGCCGAACTGCGCTTCAACCTGCACCGCAAGCCGCGCCGCGCCAAGGCCGGCAAGAACGTCTCCCAGATGCATTACGCCCGCCAAGGCATCGTCACGCCGGAAATGGAGTTCGTGGCGATCCGCGAAAACATGCGCCGCAAGGAATACCTGGAAGAGCTGAAAGCCTCCGGCCCGATGGGCAGCAAGCTGGCCGACCTGATGGGTCGCCAGCATCCGGGCCAGTCGTTCGGCGCTTCGCTGCCGGCCGCAGGCGATTTTGTGACGCCGGAATTCGTGCGCGACGAAATCGCCCGCGGCCGCGCCATCATTCCTGCCAACATCAACCATCCGGAAATCGAACCGATGATCATCGGCCGCAATTTCCTGGTCAAGATCAACGCCAACATCGGCAATTCCGCAGTGACCTCGTCGATCGGCGAGGAAGTCGAAAAGATGACCTGGGCCATCCGCTGGGGCGGCGATAACGTGATGGACCTGTCGACCGGCAAGCATATCCACGAAACGCGTGAATGGATCATCCGCAATTCGCCGGTGCCGATCGGCACCGTGCCGATCTACCAGGCGCTGGAAAAGGTCAACGGCAAGGCGGAAGACCTGACCTGGGAAATCTTCCGCGACACCTTGATCGAGCAAGCCGAGCAGGGCGTCGATTATTTCACCATCCACGCCGGCGTCCGCCTGCAATACGTGCCGATGACCGCCAAGCGCCTGACCGGCATCGTCAGCCGCGGCGGTTCGATCATGGCCAAGTGGTGCCTGGCGCATCACCGCGAATCCTTCCTGTATGACCACTTCGAAGACATCTGCGAAATCATGAAAGCCTACGACGTCAGCTTCAGCCTCGGCGACGGCTTGCGTCCGGGTTCGATCTACGACGCCAACGATGAAGCGCAGCTGGGCGAGCTGAAGACCCTGGGCGAGCTGACCCAGATCGCCTGGAAACACGATGTACAGGTGATGATCGAAGGCCCGGGCCACGTGCCGATGCACCTGATCAAGGAAAACATGGACCTGCAGCTGGAGCAGTGCCACGAAGCGCCGTTCTACACGCTTGGACCGCTGACCACCGACATCGCGCCAGGCTACGACCACATCACGTCCGGCATCGGCGCCGCCACCATCGGCTGGTACGGTACGGCCATGCTGTGCTACGTCACGCCGAAGGAACATCTGGGCTTGCCGAACAAGGTCGACGTCAAGGACGGCATCATCACCTACAAGATCGCGGCGCATGCGGCCGATCTGGCCAAGGGCCATCCGGGCGCGCAGATCCGCGACAACGCCTTGTCGAAAGCACGCTTCGAATTCCGCTGGGAAGACCAGTTCAACATCGGCCTCGATCCGGACAAGGCGCGCGAATTCCATGACGAAACCCTGCCCAAGGATTCCGCCAAGGTGGCGCATTTCTGCTCCATGTGCGGCCCGCATTTCTGCTCCATGAAGATCACCCAGGAAGTGCGCGAATACGCCGCCGCGCAGGGCATTTCCGACATCGCTGCGTTGAAGCAGGGGATGGAAGTGAAAGCCATCGAGTTCGTCAAGAACGGCGCGGAAATCTACAGCAAGCAGTGAGGCCGATGATGGAAATCGTACTCAACGGTGCGCCGCATCCGCTGGCCGACGGCGAGAACCTGCAACAGCTGATCACGGCGCTGGAACTGGCCGGGAAAGCGGTGGCGGTCGCCGTCAACCGGCAGGTGGTGCCGGCCAGCTTGTGGCCGAAGCGCATCTTGCAGCCGCAAGACAAGGTTGATGTGGTGCGCGCTATCGGCGGCGGCTGAAATCGTGGGGTGGGCGCCAGCGCCCGCCCTGCAAAATCTTTAAAGGATTTGTCATGGATCTGAATTCTCTCCCTGAAACGGGACAACAAGACACCGGCCTGACCATCGCCGGCAAGACCTACCGTTCGCGGCTGCTGGTCGGCAGCGGCAAGTACCGCGACCTGGAACAGACACGCGCCGCCACCGAAGCCAGCGGCGCCGAAATCATCACGGTGGCGATCCGGCGCGTCAACATCGGCCAGGATCCGAAAGCGCCCAACCTGCTGGATGTGGTGCCGCCGTCGCGTTACACCATCTTGCCCAACACGGCGGGCTGCTACACCGCGGCCGATGCGATTTACACGCTGCAGCTCGGGCGTGAATTGCTGAACGGCCACAAGCTGGCCAAGCTTGAAGTGCTGGGCGACGAACGTACGCTGTTTCCCAACATGCCGGAAACCTTGAAAGCGGCAGAAGCCCTGGTCAAGGACGGTTTCGACGTCATGGTGTATTGCAGCGACGATCCGATCCAGGCGCGCCTGCTGGAAGAGATCGGCTGCGTGGCGGTGATGCCGCTGGCGTCGCTGATCGGTTCCGGCATGGGCATCCTGAATCCGTGGAACCTGTCGCTGATCATTGAACAGGCCAAGGTGCCGGTGCTGGTCGATGCCGGCGTCGGCACGGCGTCCGATGCGGCGATCGCAATGGAACTGGGTTGCGACGGCGTGCTGATGAATACTGCGATTGCCGGCGCCCAGGACCCGATCCGCATGGCGCGGGCGATGCGGCTGGCGATTGAAGCCGGGCGCGAAGCGTTTCTCGCCGGCCGGATTCCAAAGCGCTTTGCAGCGTCGCCATCCTCACCGATGGCGGGACGACTCAAGTGAATGCAGCTGCTGCAACGCCGGCCTGCGTGCTGGTGTTTTCCGGTTCGGATCCGAGCGGCGGCGCCGGATTGCAGGCCGACATCACGGCGATTGCCGCACTCGGCGGACATCCCTTGTCGGTGGTGACGGTGTTGACGGTGCAGGACAACCAGCGCGTGTTCGGCGTCCATCCGGTGGCTGCCGATCTGGTGCGGCAGCAGGCGCAGGCGCTGGTCGATCGTATCGATATTTCAGCGGTCAAGCTCGGCATCGTCGGCAACCGCGCCAATGCCGAAGCGATTGCCGACGTTATCCGTGAGCTGCGTTCACGGCAGCCCGATTTGCCGGTGGTGTTCGATCCGGTGCTGGCGACCGGCGGCGGCGACAGCCTGGCAAGCGAAGACCCGGTTGCGGCGCTGGCCCCGCTATTCGAACTGGCCACGGTGATTACGCCGAACCGGATCGAGGCTGACCGTTTGTGCGGCGCCCAGATCGGTCCCGAACAGCAAGCCGCGCTGCTGCTTGAGCGCGGCTGCCGGCATGCGCTGCTGAAGGGCGGCCATGGTCCGGAACCGGATGAAGTGGTGAACCGCTGGATCAGCCGAGACCGGCAGCGTAACTGGCGCTGGCCGCGCCTGCCGGGCGAATTCCATGGCAGCGGCTGCACCCTGGCGGCGGCGCTGTCGGCGCTGCTGGCGCAAGGCATGGACATGGAGCCGGCGATAGACGCCGCGCAAACCTATTGCCAGCAGACTCTGGCGGCATCCTACGCCATCGCGGCCGGCCAGCGCATCCCCAGCCGCACCCTGCCATTCTTAAAATTACGAGGATAAAGCGATGAAGGGTTTATACATCGTCACACCCGATTGGGACGACACCGACAAACTGCTGCAGGTAACCGAGCAAGCGTTGCAGGGAGGCGCGGCCTTGCTGCAGTACCGGCACAAGACCGCGGATGCCGTGCAACGGCGGCAACAGGCTGAGGCGTTGCTGAAGCTATGCCGGCGTTATCAGCGGCCATTTATCGTCAACGATTATGTCGAGCTATGCATGGAGCTGGGAGCCGACGGCATCCATGTCGGCGGCACCGACGCCAGCGTGGCCGAAGTGCGGGCCATGGTGGGCGCGGACAAGATCGTCGGCGCGTCCTGTTACGGCGACCTGGAACTGGCGCACGCTGCATACCGCGACGGCGCCAGCTATGTGGCGTTCGGCGGATTCTATCCGTCGCGCGTCAAGAAATATCCGGTCACCACGCCGCCCGACATCGTCACCCGCGCCAAAGCGCAAATCGCGGCGCCGAACGTGGTGATCGGCGGCATGACGCAAGAGAACGCGGCGCCCCTGATTGCGGCCGGCGCCGATATGGTAGCTGCCATCAGCAGCGTTTACCTGGCGGACGATCCTGCCGCTGCGGCGCGCAGCTTTGTTACGTTATTCGAGAATCGTTAGACACCGATGATCGCGGCTGCGGATTGATTGTAGCCGCGATCATCGGTTGATTTGGAACCGCTCAGGTTTCCAGCAGGCTGCGCAGCATCCACGCATTTTTTTCATGCAGCTGCATGCGCTGCGTCAGCAAGTCCGCGGTCGGTTCATCCGAGGCGGCGTCAACTACCGGGAAAATCGAACGCGCGGTGCGGGTGACGGCTTCCTGCCCTTGCACCAGCTGCTGGATCATGGCGGTCGCGTTCGGCACGCCTTCCTCTTCCGTAATCGAGGTCAGTTTGGAGAATGCCTTGTAAGTGGCCGGCGCAGGGTAGCCGAGCGCGCGTATCCGTTCCGCGATCAGGTCCACCGCCAGCCACAGTTCGTTGTACTGGGTTTCAAACATCAGGTGCAATGTATTGAACATCGGCCCGGTCACGTTCCAGTGGAAATTGTGGGTTTTCAGGTACAGGGTATAGGTGTCGGCCAGCAGCTTGCTGAGGCCGTCGGCGATTTTCTTGCGGTCCTTGTCGCTGATGCCGATGTCGATGACGGCGACGCTTTTCTTTACCATTGCGCTACTCCTTCTAACAGTGATGTATGAAGACTTGCAGCTCGATTTTAAGTCAATTCGCCGCAGGCAAAGCAATGCACGTATTTTTCCCGGCCTAACCGGGGACGGCGGCGCTGGACGCCGGCTGCGTGCGGCGATACATGCTGACGGTCAGCGCTACCGCAGCCAGCGACGCCACGGCGGCGAACAGGAACACTTCCGGATAGCCGAACTGGCCCACGATCAATCCCGCCAGCGGGCCGGTGACGCCCAGCGCCAGGTCCAGGAATACCGAATAGGCGCCGAGGGCGCTGCCGCGATTGGTGGCCGGCACCAGGTTCACCGCTTCCACTCCCAGCGCAGGGAAGATCAGGGCAAAACCGAAACCGGTGAGCGAGGCGCCGACCAGCGCCAGCGCAGGCGAACTGGCCTGCCACAGCAGCAACAGGCCGAGCGCCTCTACCGAGAAACAGACGATCGCCACGCGGAAACCGCCGAAGCGCAAGATGGTGCTGGCGAACAGCAGGCGCGCGCCGACAAAGAAGGTGCCGAACAGGGTCAGGCAAAATGCCGCGTTGGGCCATTGGTGGCTGGCATAAAACAAGGTGATGAAAGTGGCGATGGAACCGAAACCGATCGAGCCCAGGGCCAGGCCCATGCCGTGTGGAAATACTTTGCGCAATACGTGCTGGAACGGCAAGTGTTCGCCGCGCACCACGGCTGTCGCCGTTTTCAGGCGCGCCAGCAGGAAACCGCCGAGCGACAGCACGGTCACCGTGGCGCCTACCGCCGCCAGACCCCAGGCATGGTGGATCACCACGCCCAGCGGCGCACCGATAGCCAGTGCGCCATAAGTGGCGATGCCGTTCCAGGAAATCATGCGCGCCGTGTGCTGGGCGCCGACCCGGCCTATGCCCCAGGTAATCGCGCCGGTGCCGACCATGCTTTCGCCGCAGCCAAGCACCAGCCGGCCGATCAGCAGGATCGCCAGGCTCAGCGCCGGCATGTGCGGAAAGAATCCCGCCGCCAGCAGGAACACGCCGCTCACGCTGCAGCCGGCCAGGCCGCGCAGGACGGCGGTCTTGGGGCCGACCGAATCGGCCATGCGGCCGGCGAACGGCCGGCTCAGCAAGGTCGCCAGGTACTGCATGCTGATCGCCAGGCCGGCCAGCACCGAGCTGTAGCCGAGGTCGGTATGGACGTAGCCGGGCAGCACCGCCAGCGGTATGCCGATTGCCAGGTAGCAAATGAATGTAAAAAATGCAGTAGAAACGATGTGGAACGTGATGGCGGTCCCGGACAGCGGCTGGCTGGCGCGGTCGAGACTAACTTCTTCGGACATGGCGGGCGACGACTTGGTTGATTGGGTGGATGACTGCGAAGGGGATTGATGCAATGCAGTATTTTACTCTCCTGGCCCCGATGCTGCTGGCGGCTGCCATTGGCGCGATGACGGCATGCTGCTGTCGGCCGCGACCGTTGCCTGAGGGTTGCAGGATCGTTGCATGAGCGTTGCATCGGCCAACCGCCCGCGCAGCTTATAATGGCGGGATGCAAAATCTTCTTCATAACCTCAATCCAGAACAGCTCGCGGCAGTCACCCTGCCGGCGCAATCCGCACTCATCCTGGCCGGCGCCGGCTCCGGCAAGACGCGCGTGCTGACCACCCGCATCGCCTGGCTGATCCAGACCGGCCAGGTATCGCCGTCGGGCGTGCTGGCGGTGACGTTCACCAACAAGGCGTCGAAGGAAATGATGACGCGCTTGTCGGCGATGTTGCCGATCAATACACGCGGCATGTGGATAGGGACTTTCCACGGCCTGTGCAATCGCCTGCTGCGCGCCCATTACCGCGACGCCGCCTTGCCGCAGACTTTCCAGATACTGGATTCGCAGGACCAGCTGTCGGCAATTAAGCGTTTGCTGAAATCGCTCAATGTCGACGATGAAAAATACCCGCCGCGCAACCTGATGTACTTCATCAACGGCGCCAAGGACCAGGGCTTGCGCGCCAACGAGGTCGAAGCCAACGACGATTACAACCGCAAGTTCGTCGAGCTGTACGACCTGTACGACCAGCAATGCCAGCGCGAAGGCGTGGTCGATTTCGCCGAGCTGCTGCTGCGCACCTATGAACTGCTGAGCCGCAACCAGCCGCTGCGCGAGCACTACCAGTCGCGCTTCAAGCACATCCTGGTGGACGAGTTCCAGGACACCAACGACCTGCAATACAAATGGCTCAAGCTGATGGCGGGCCAGCGCGGCGCGGTGTTTGCGGTGGGCGACGACGACCAGAGCATCTATGCCTTCCGCGGCGCCAATGTCGGCAACATGAGTGCGTTCGAGCATGAGTTCCGGGTCGAGAACCTGATCAAGCTGGAGCAGAATTACCGTTCCCACGGCCATATCCTGGACAGCGCCAATACCCTGATCGCCAACAACAGCAAGCGGCTCGGCAAGAACCTGCGGACCGACGCCGGCCACGGCGAGCCGGTGCGCATCTACGAAGCCACCAGCGACCTGCAGGAAGCGCAGTGGATCATCGAAGAAACCAAGAGCCTGATCAACGAAGGCGCCAGCCGCAGCGAAATCGCGGTGCTGTACCGCTCCAATGCGCAGTCGCGCGTGATCGAACATGCCCTGGTGGCGTCCGGCATCCCTTATCGGGTGTACGGCGGCCAGCGCTATTTCGAACGCGCCGAGGTCAAGCACGCGATTGCCTACCTGCAGCTGATGGACAATCCGCACAACGATTCGGCCTTTCTGCGCGTGGTGAATTTCCCGGCGCGCGGCATCGGCGCGCGCTCGCTGGAGCAGCTGCAGGACGCGGCCAAGCAATACGGCATCTCCTTGTATGCAGCGGTGCCGTATGTAGCCGGCAAGGCTGGCGCCACGCTCGGTTCCTTCCTCAAGCTGATCGAAGGCGGGCGCTTTGAAACCCAGCATCTGCCGTTGCCGGAAATGGTGCAGGTGGTGCTCGACCTGAGCGGCCTGTTGCAGCACTACCAGAATGAAAAAGAAGGCGCCGACCGCATCGAGAATCTGGAGCAGCTGGTGAATGCCGCGACCCTGTTTGTTTCGGAAGAAGGATTCGGCATCGATGCGCCGGCCTTGCTTGGGCCCAAGGCGCAAGCGGTGTCAGGAGCGGCCATCACGACCGCCGACGGCATCGAAGTGTTCGATGCCGATGCGCCGCTGTCCGCGGTGATGTCGCCATTGTCGGCCTTCCTTTCGCATGCGTCGCTGGAGGCTGGCAATAACCAGGCTCAGGCTGGCGAGGAAGCCTTGCAGCTGATGACGGTGCACTCGGCCAAAGGCCTGGAGTTCGACGCGGTGTTCATTACCGGCCTGGAAGAGGGATTGTTCCCGCACGAGAATTCGCAGAAAGAGGACGCCGGCGTGGAAGAAGAGCGGCGCCTGATGTATGTCGCCATCACGCGTGCGAAAAAACGGCTGTACATGAGTTTTTCGCAGACCCGGATGCTGCATGGCCAGACCCGCTACAACATGCGCTCGCGCTTCTTCGACGAATTGCCGGAAGATGCGCTGAAGTGGCTGTCGCCCAAGGTGCAGCAGCATAGCTGGTTCGCCAACGCCAAATCGGCCTGGGACGAGGCGCCTGAGAAAGCTGCCAACAATATCTCCAAGAACTTCGGCCGGCGCGATATCGGCTGGCGCATTGGCGAGAACGTGGCGCACCTGAAGTTCGGCGAAGGCGTGATCGTGAATATCGAAGGCAGCGGCGGCAATGCGCGCGCCCACATCAACTTCGGCAGGCATGGCATGAAACTGTTGGACCTGAGCGTGGCGAAGCTGGAGAAGATTGCGTAGGGTGGGCACCTGTGCCCACGCGTGGCCTCGAATTCATCGTCACGCGGTATTGGCGGCAACGCGTGGGCAAAAAAAACTTGCCCACCCTACGTTCTGACCCGCCCCCGGTTCTTATTCCTGAGCGCCGGTTTCCTGCAGCGGCGGCAAATCAGCCTCAGGCCGGCCGAAGATGTGGGTATAAGTCGGATAAAAAGAGCAGTACATCACTACCGTCAATGCGATCGATAGCGGCAGCAGGATCATGAGCGTGACCGATTGGCTGCCGACCAGGACAGCTATCAATACGCTGATGATCGCCGGCAGCACGACGCCGATGGCGGCCCACGCCAGTCCATAGACGGCGAATGCTTTCAATTCGCGCGAGACGGCAAAGAAGCTGTAGAAAACGGCTTTCCGCACACCCATTTCTTTCCACATGATCAGCGGCGCCGCATACCAGAATGCCATTGCCGCCGGGAGGTAGACCACGGCGGAAAACAACATCGCCAGCGACATGCTGGAATCCTGTATTTCCTTCGGGTCAGGCGTGCTTTCGCCAGTCACGGTTTGCCAGAACAGGCCGCCGTCAATCAACGATGATGCCGCCAGCGCGATGACAGCCGCGATCAGATACAACACGCCCAGGAGCAATAATTTCTGTAGTGCCGGCGAGCGGAAACCTACCATCAGCAGATTCGGGTAGACGCGTTTGCCCTGCTCGATATTCACACAAGCCTGCATAAAGGACATGGCGAACACTGGCACCAGGACCAGCGGTAATATTCGTCCCAGCAGCGGCACGACGTTCAGCAGCAGCATCGCGAACATATACGCCAGGAATAAGGTGGAGATCTCGGCCGGTTGCTTGCGGAATAGCGCAAACCCCTCCTTGATCCATATCCATCCGGTTTTGGCAGGCAGTTTTTCCATTATTTATCTAATCAGTACAGGTTTGGCGCCGGATGGGCGACGCGCTGCCGCAGGATCCGCTCGAAATGGCCGGGGTCGTGCGGCGTCAGTATTTCTGCTTCGCGCGGCAAATAAAAATCGTACAGCCGCGACAGCCAGAAGCGCAAGGCGCCGGCGCGCAGCATCGCTTGCCAGGCAGTTTGTTCGTCGGCGCTGAACGGCCGCACCGCATGATACGCATCGAGCATCGCTCTTGTCCGGCTGTCGTCAAGCTTGCCGCTGGCCAGGTCTATGCACCAGTCGTTGACCGTGACCGCCAGGTCAAACAGCCAGGTATCGCAGCCGGCGAAATAGAAATCGAAAAATCCTGTCAGCCGCTCGCCGTCGAACATCACGTTGTTGCGGAACAGGTCGGCGTGCACCGGTCCGTTCGGCAATCGGCTATATGTTTGCGAGGCGGCGAAATTTTCCTGGAACGCCATTTCGTCGCGCAGCAGCTGTTGCGCTTCTTGCGGTAGGTAGGGCAGCACCACCGGCGTAGTTTCGCGCCACCAGGAAAGGCCGCGCAGATTCGGCTGGCGAATCGGGAAATCCTGCGCCGCCAGGTGCATCTTTGCCAGCATCGCGCCCACGGCTGCGCAATGCACGGGCGCCGGCGCCAGCTGGCAATCGCCTTCCAGCTTGGTGACGATGGCGGCCGGCTTGCCATGCAGCGGATTGATGATCCGGCCTTGCAGGTTGGCGATAGGCTCGGGCACCAGCACGCCGCGCTGCGCCAGGTGGCGCATCAGTTCCAGGTAAAACGGCAGCTGTTCGAAACTGAGATTTTCAAACACCGTCAGCACATACTCGCCGCGCTCGGTGTCGATGAAAAAATTGCTGTTTTCGATGCCGGACGAGATGCCCCGGATTGCCAGTGCCTTGCCCAAGGAAAAGGGAGGGATCCACTGCGTGAGATCGTCTAGCGTGACGGGGGTAAATACTGCCATGGGGAAAATCGGAAAAGGACAAGATTCGGACCAGGTTCAGGCCGGGTTGGAATAAATATGCGGCAAATGCGCAGCGGTTTTCCGCGCATCAGCCGCATGGCTGCTCAGCAATCGCCTGGCTAGTTCTTGGACGGCGCCACTGTCGGCGGCGGCAGTCCGGCATCGCCGTCGGCCTGCACTGCTTCGCCTGGCTTGCGGGCCTTCTGGCCCAGGTCGAATTCCTTGATTTGCCATTGGGCGCCGCGCGGGATCGAATCGCCTGGCTGCAGGGTGCCGGCTTGCGAGCCCGGCTTCACGTAATAGGTGCTGCCGCCGCTCTCGACCTTGACTTCGCTAACGCGGCCTTGCTCACGTTTTTGCGTGATCCCGGCCGGCTCGTCGCCCGGTTTGCGGATTGTGGCGGCCGGCGCTTCGCCTTCTTCCAGCTTTTGCAGTTCAGGCGGTGGCGGCGCTGCACTCTTGGACGGTTGCGGCGCTTGTTGTGCATTTACCAACAAAGGCGTTGCGAGCGAGACAATACCTGCTGCCAGCAGCTGCCAGACTTGAGATTTATTCATGAGAATTTGGCTACCTTGATCAAAACAAGATGGAAGTATTCATTGTAACAAACCGCCAGCCCCTATAGGCGATAAGGGGCCGGAATCTGTCAGGCGGGGCGTGCTTACAGCAGTACGCTGGCATGGCGGTCGGATTCCGCCATCACGGTTTCGCCCGCCTCGTAGAATTTCACCACGGCAGCGAGAATCTCGGCCGGATCGTCCAGCACCTGGATCAGGTCCATGTCCTTGGCGCCGATCATGCCGTCGCCCACCAGCTGGCTGCGGAACCAGTCCAGCAGCCCGCTCCAGAAGCTGCTGCCGACCAGGATGATCGGGATATGGCGGCATTTGCCGGTCTGGATCAGCGTCAATACCTCGGTCAGCTCATCCAGGGTGCCGAAGCCGCCGGGCAGCACGATGTAGGCATCGGCGTAACGCACGAAGGCGACCTTGCGGGCGAAGAAATGACGGAAACTCAGGGAAATGTCCTGCCATTTATTCCCGCTTTGCTCGTGCGGCAGTTCGATATTCAGGCCGACCGACGGCGACTTGCCCTCGAACGCGCCCTTGTTGGCCGCTTCCATCAAGCCCGGGCCGCCGCCCGAAATCACGGCAAAACCTTCGTCGGAAAAGCGTCGTGCAATATCCATGCACAGGGGATAATAAGGATTGTCTTCCTTGATGCGGGCCGAGCCGAAGATCGACACCGCCGGATGCAACTCGGAAAGGCGTTCGGTCGACTCGATAAATTCTGCCATAATCGTGAACATATGCCACGATTCGCGCGCCTTTTTGGAAGTTGCGCGTTCGATGTCCGTCACTTGCCGCAAACGCGGCACATTTTTTCCGTTCAATTCCATATGCAAAAAACCCTGCTGTTAGTTGATGGTTCCAGTTATCTTTACCGGGCCTTCCATGCCTTGCCCGATATGCGCAATGCTGCCAATGAACCGACCGGCGCGATGTATGGGATCATCAATATGTTGCGCCGCTTGCGCCTCGATTACCCCTCAGCTTACCTCGCCTGCGTGTTCGATGCAAAAGGTAAAACTTTCCGCGACGACATGTACGCCGATTACAAGGCAACCCGGGCATCGATGCCGGAAGACCTGGTTAAACAGATTACGCCTATTCACGCCGCTGTGCGCGCCATGGGCTGGCCGATCCTGATGGTCGAAGGCGTGGAAGCCGACGATGTGATCGGCACCCTGACCGTGCAGGCCGTGACGCACGGCATGCAGGCCATCGTCTCCACCGGCGACAAGGACCTGGCGCAGCTGGTCAACGACAATGTGACGCTGATCAACACCATGAGCAACGAAACGCTGGACCGCGCCGGCGTGATCGCCAAGTTCGGCGTGCCGCCCGAGCGCATCGTCGATTACCTGACCCTGATCGGCGATACCGTCGACAATATTCCCGGCGTCGCCAAGGTCGGACCGAAGACGGCGGTCAAATGGCTGGCGCAATACGACACGGTCGACCAGGTGATCGCGCATGCGGCCGACATCGGCGGCGCAGTCGGCGAGAACCTGCGGCAAGTGCTGGACTGGCTGCCGAAAGCGAAGGAACTGGTGACGGTGAAAACCGATTGCGACCTGAGCGCGCACATGGTGTCGATCCCGGAATCGCTGAAGGCGCCCGAGCAGGACAAAGAGACGCTGATCGAATTGTTCACGCGCTATAACTTCAAGACCTGGCTGCGCGAACTGAGCGTAGCGGGCAATGCCGCCGGCACGGCCGAGGCGGGAAAACCGGCTGCGGCCGGCAGCAATACGGGCGCAGCCGAGCCGGCCCAGAGCAGCCTGTTTGCGGCAACTGCGGCGCCAGTTGAGCGGCTGTACGAAACCGTGCTGACCGAAGCCCAGCTGGACCAGTGGCTGCAGCGCATCGACAAAGCCAGCCTGACCGCGGTCGATACCGAAACCACCTCGCTCGATCCGATGACCGCCCAGCTGGTCGGCATCTCGTTGTGCTGCGAAGTCGGCGTCGCCGCCTATATCCCGGTCGCGCATCGCTACCAGGATGCGCCGGCGCAATTGCCGCGCGAGTTCGTGCTGGAAAAAATGCGTGCTTGGCTGGAAGACGAGAGCAAGCCCAAGGTCGGCCAGAACCTGAAATACGACAGCCATATTTTCGCCAACCAGGGCGTCAGCCTGCGCGGCATCGTGCACGATACCCTGCTCGAATCCTATGTGTTCGAGTCGCACCGCAGCCACGACATGGACAGCCTGGCGCTGCGCCACCTGAACCACCAGACGATCACTTTCCAGGAGGTATGCGGCAAGGGCGCTTCGCAAATCGGTTTCGACGAAGTCGAGATCGGCCGCGCCGCCGAATACGCGGCCGAGGATGCCGACATCACGCTGCAGCTGCACCTGACCATGTGGCCGCATATCGCCGACGACGCCAAACTCAGGTTCATCTACGAAAAAATCGAAGTGCCGACGTCGGTAGTGCTGCAAAAGATCGAGCGCAACGGCGTGCTGATCGACGCCAGCCTGCTGGCGACGCAATCGAACGAGCTCGGCAAGCGCATGCTGGAGATCGAGCAGCTGGCTTACGAACTGGCCGGCCAGCCGTTCAACCTGAGCTCGCCCAAGCAGCTGGGCGAAATCCTGTTCGACAAGCTCAAGCTGCCGGTGGTCAAGAAGACGCCGTCCGGATCGCCGTCTACCGATGAAGAAGTGCTGCAGAAACTGGCGGAGGATTATCCGCTGCCGAAAGTGCTGCTCGACTACCGCAGCCTATCCAAGCTGAAATCGACCTATACCGACAAACTGCCGAAGATGGTCAACCCGCATACCGGCCGCGTGCATACCAATTACGCGCAAGCGGTGGCGGTGACCGGACGGCTGGCGTCTAACGATCCCAACCTGCAGAACATCCCGATCCGCACCGCCGAAGGCCGGCGTATCCGTGAAGCGTTTGTGGCGCCGCCGGACAGCGTGATTGTCTCGGCCGACTATTCGCAAATCGAATTGCGCATCATGGCCCACATATCGGGCGATGAAAACATGCTGCGCGCCTTTGCCGAAGGCGTGGACATTCACCGCGCTACCGCCGCCGAGATTTTCGGCACGCCGGCAGCCGAGGTCACCAGCGAGCAGCGGCGTTACGCCAAGGTCATCAACTTCGGCCTGATCTACGGCATGAGCGCATTCGGCCTGGCCGGCAACCTCGGCATCGAGCGCGCCGCCGCCCAGATGTACATCGAAAAATATTTCATGCGTTTTGCCGGCGTCAAGCAGTTCATGGACATGACACGGGTGGAAGCCAAGTCGCAAGGCTACGTCGAGACCGTGTTCGGCCGCCGCCTGTGGCTGCCGGAAATCAATTCGCCCAACGGCCAGCGCCGCCAGGGCGCCGAACGCGCCGCGATCAATGCGCCGATGCAGGGCACGGCGGCCGACCTGATCAAATTGTCGATGATCGCAGTGCAAGGCTGGATCGAAACAGAGCGGTTAAAATCAAAGATGGTCATGCAAGTGCACGATGAGCTGGTGCTCGAAGTGCCGCAGGACGAACTGGCGCTGGTGCGGGAAAGGCTGCCGCAGCTGATGGCTGGCGTGGCTGAACTAAAAGTGCCGCTGATTGCCGAAGTCGGAGTGGGCAAGAACTGGGACGAGGCGCACTAAGGACGAGGTGCCGCACACCGTTTCTGCGATCGCTGAAGGTCAACTTAAAAGGAGAGCTTGATGCCGAATTTGAAAGAAGATTTCGATAGCCTGGTGGCGAAAACCAGCTTGTCCGATGGCGTGGACCGCCGTACTTTCATGAAAACCGCCCTGGGCACCGGCTTTGCCGCCGCCGTGCTGCCGGTGACGGCGCAGACCGTGATCAAGACCGATACCGAAGGCCTCACGGCCGGAGCGCTGGACATCGAGGAAAACGGCCTGAGCGTGCCGATCTACCGCGCGCAGCCGGAGGGCAAAACCAATTTGCCGGTGGTGCTGGTGGTCTCGGAGATTTTCGGGGTGCACGAGCATATTGCCGATATCGCAAGGCGTTTCGCCAAGCTCGGTTACCTGGCGATTGCGCCCAATCTGTTCAAGCGCCAGGGCGATCCTGCGGCTTTTGCATCCATCCCGGAACTGTACGTCAACGTGATTTCCAAGGTGCCGGACGACCAGGTGCTGGGCGATCTCGATGCCTGCGTGGCCTGGGCCAAGAAAAATGGCGGCAATGTCAACAAGCTGGCAGTCACCGGTTTTTGCTGGGGCGGCCGCATCACCTGGCTGTACGCCAGCCACAACCCCAAGGTCAAGGCTGCCGCGGCATGGTACGGCAGCCTGGTCAGGGGCAAGGATCCAGAAGGCAAAACGGAGGCCGAGATCAAGGCATTGACGCCGAAGCAGCCGGTCGACATCGCGCCTACCCTGAAAGTGCCGGTGCTGGGTTTGTACGGCGCCAAGGACCAGGGCATTACGCAGGACCATGTGGCGCAGATGAAGGCGGCGCTGGCCAAGGGCAGCAGCAAGTCGGAAATCGTGGTGTATCCGAATTCCGGCCATGCGTTCAATGCCGATTACCGGCCCAGCTATGTCGAAGCGGATGCAAAAGACGGCTGGAAGCGCGTTTTGGCCTGGTTCAAGGAACATGGCGTGAGCTGACGCCTGTGTTTGCCGGCGCTTGTTTCTGGACGGCTGGCGTCCGGAAACAGAAATCCTTGCTGGCGGCCTCCGGGCTCCGATAAGCAGCTGATTTTGCTGAAATACGTTTGCTGAAATGCGGTAGCTGTGCTTTAATTTGCAACCTTGTTGCATGTAAAGCTGTTTGCCGGAGCCAAAAATTAATTCCACACTCGTTTCAATCCTCCTGGCGACCATGATCGCCGGTCTTTTCAGCATTACTGCCGCTGCCGTTTTTTCGTTCGCGCTGCTGTCCAAGATGGTCGAGCGCATGGTCAGCCTGTCGGTCGGCATCATGCTGGCGACTTCCTTGCTGCACGCCTTGCCGGAAGCCTTCGAATCGAAGGCCGACAACCATACGCTGTTCGCCGTGCTGCTGGGCGGCCTGCTGGCGTTTTTTGTACTGGAAAAATTCGCCATCCTGCGCCATTCGCACCATCACGAGGACGACGGCCACGGCCATCACCACGGCCATGACAAGAAAGAGGCGGGCAAAGCCGGCTGGATGATCCTGGTGGGCGACGGCTTGCACAATTTTACCGACGGCATCCTGATCGCCGCGGCCTTCCTGGCCGATCCGCACCTGGGCCTGATCACCGGCCTGGCCATCATCGTGCATGAGATCCCGCAGGAAATCGGCGATTTCATCGTGCTGCTCAATGCCGGCTTTTCGCGCACCCGCGCTTATGTGTACAACCTGATCTGCAGCCTGATGGCGGTGGTAGGCGGCCTGCTCGGCTACTTTACGCTGGAGCGCGGCATGGAATGGATTCCCTACGTGCTGGTGTTTGCTTCATCGGGCTTTATCTATATCGCCGTCAGCGACTTGATGCCGCAGATGCAGCGCCGCGCCACGCTGCGCGAAACGATTCCGCAGATCCTGCTGATCGGGGCCGGCGTCGCCATTGTGCTGTTCCTGACGCGCCACGCCCACCATCATTAGACCCGTTTATACGCCCTTGGCCATAGGCCGCTTCGGATCTGAGCACCACTCGCTCCACGATCCCGGATACAGGGCAGCGCCATGCAAACCGGCAATTTCCAGCGCCAGCAGGTTGTGGCAGGCGGTGACGCCTGAACCGCATTGCATGATCGCCGCTTGCGGTTCGCTGATCAGGGCACCGAATTCCTCGTGCAATTGATGGCCGGGCTTGAAGCGGCCGTCCGCCTGCAGATTGTCTTTGAAGAAACGATTCTTGGCGCCCGGAATATGGCCGCCAACCGGATCGATGGTTTCATTTTCTCCGCGAAAGCGGTCCGGCGCGCGGGCGTCGAGGATAGTCCGCCTTGGGTTGGTCAGGTTGTGCAGGATGTCATGCGCATCGACGCTGGCGGTGAGCGGCGGCTTGGCGCTGATGTTGCCGGCTGCGGGCGCCGGTTCGGCCGTCGACAAGCTGCCTGCGGCTGCTTGCCAGGCCGCCAGGCCGCCGTCCAGCACCGCCGCCGAACTGTGGCCGATGGAGCGCAGCAGCCACCACAGGCGGGCTGCATACATGCTGCCCTGGGCATCGTAGGCGACGACCTGGGTATCGTCGTTGATGCCCCATTGCCGCAGCGTTGCCAGCAGCGCATCTGTTTCAGGCAAGGGATGGCGGCCCTTGAAGCTGCCGTCGGCCGCCTGCTTGGCGCCGGACAGGTCGCGGTCGAGGTTGGCAAAACGGGCTCCGGGAATGTGGCCTGCATCGTATGCCGCCCTGCCGGCAGCGGCATCGACCAGGTCGTGGCGGCAATCGAGGATGACCCAGTTGGGGTTTTGCGCATTCTGCAGCAGGTTCGCGGCAGAAATCAGCGTCTGGTAGGGATGGGCTTGAGACATGGCATTCCTTTTATCAAGTATGTGTCAGGTGATGCAGGGCAACGCTCGGCAACGCATCGAGGGTCTAGGCGCCCCGTCTAGGCGACCCCGTCTGGGCGACCACCGTTTTTTCTTCGTGCAAGGAGTTGAGCGGACGCGCCTTCTTTTGATTATAAAACGTTGCCAGCAAACCGCTGATAAGGATTACAGCAGTGCCAAGCCAGCCGCGCCAGTCCATCTGGTCGTGCCAGATAAGGATGCCCCAGATGCTGGAAAAGACGATGCCGGTATATTGCAGGTTCGCGGTCAATAGCGGATTGCCAAGGCGGTAGGCGCGCGTCATGGCCATCTGGGCCAGGGTGGCCGACAGGCTCAGCGTAATCAGCAAGGCCAGGCCTTGCGCGCTATGCGGGTGCCACAGCGGGATGCCGCCGCCGGACAGCAAGATGCTGCCAGCCAGGCCGGCGAGGGCGCTGGTGCTTGAAAAATAGAAAACCACCCGGTATTCCGGTTCGCCCAGCTTGCCCAGGCGCCGTACCTGCAGGTAAGCCACGGCCGACAGCAGGCCGGAGGCCAGCGCGATCATGCCGCCGCTGGTCTGCTCGGCGTCGAACGATGGCCGCAGCAACAGCATCACGCCGATGAAGCTGAGCAGGATGGTGAACGCCATGCCCCATTCGAAGCGGCTGTTGCCGCGCCACCAGGCGGCGCCGAACAGGATTGCCGCCAGCCATATCGAGGAAGTGTAGTTGAGGGTGGTGGCGGTAGCCACCGGCAGCAGGCTGAAGGAATAGAACCACATCGACAGCGCAATCACGCCGATCACGCCGCGCCACAGGTGCTGGCGCGGCATGGGAGTCTTGAGGGTGCCGCCTTTCAGCAGGATCAGGACAACGATGAACAGCATGCCGATCAGGCCGCGGCTCAGCACGATTTCGGCAATGGAGTAATGGTCGGCGGCGAGCTTGACGCAGACTCCCATGATTGAAAACATGAGGCTAGCGAACAGCATCCAGAGTGATTGCATGGGGCGGGAATGAAGTGGAAGAGCGGTGCTGCTATTCTGACTGATTCTGGCCGCAGTGCATGCCGGCGGCGCTAAATAATGGCAAAGGGCCGGGGTTGCTGCGCTTCAGCTTGCGCACCAACCCCGGCCCCGTTATCTATCTGATCCGGGAGTGCTCAGGCCAGGCCGTCCTGGCTCCGGTACCACTCGTGGAAATGCTGCATGCCGTCTTCCATCGGCGACTGGTAAGGGCCGACTTCATTGACGCCGCGCTCCATCAGGATGCGCCGTCCGGCATCCATGCGCAGTGCAATTTCATCATCTTCGACGCAGGTTTCCATGTATGCGGCACGTTCCGCCTCGACCATTTCGCGCTCGAATAGCGCAATTTCCTCGGGGTAGTAGAACTCGACCACGTTGGTGGTCTTTTGCGGGCCGCGCGGCCACAGCGTCGACACCACCAGTACGTGGGGATACCATTCCACCATGATGTTGGGATACAGGGTCAGCCAGATCGCGCCGAACTTCGGCGGTTCGCCGTTGCTGAACTTGAGCACCTGCTCTTGCCACTTCTTGTATGCCGGCGAGCCGGATTTCGCCAGTCCGTGATTGACGCCCACGGTCTGCACGCTGTAATCCTTGCCGAATTGCCATTCCAGGTCGTCGCAGCTGACAAAACTGCCGAGGCCGGGATGGAACGGCTCGACGTGATAGTCCTCCAGGTAAACCTCGATAAAGGTTTTCCAGTTGTAGTCGCACTCGTGGACTTCGACATGGTCGAACAGGTAGCCGCTGAAATCGAGATCCTTGGCCACGCCCAGCTGCGCCAGTTTTTCGCCGACATGGAAGGCGTTTTGTTCAAACAGCAAGCCGTTCCAGTTTTGCAAAGGCGTCCTGGACAGGTTCATGCACGGCGTCTCGCCGAAATGCGGTGCGCCTATCAGTTCGCCCTTGAGGTCGTAAGTCCAGCGATGCAGCGGGCAGACGATGTTGCGGGCATTGCCGCGGCCGTCGAACATTTTTGCCTGCCGATGGCGGCAGACATTGGATACCAGCTCAATCCCTTGGGGATTGCGCACCAGCATGCGGCCTTCGTTTTCAGAAGCCAGCGTGGCGTAATCGCCGACGTTGGGCACCATCAGTTCATGGCCGACGTAACGCGGGCCATTCTGAAACAATTGCTGGATTTCGCGCTTTAACAGCGCTTCGTCAAAGTAGACGTTGACCGGAAGTTGCGCATCGGAGCGCGCGAGCTTGGTTATAGAAGCCAGATCGGACATCCCTCCACCCCCAAATGTGTTGTATCAACCTAAGAGAGAAAGAATCCGCAAAAACCTGTGTTCAAATAATATGAAACGGAAATTTTGGACAGAACCGAGGATTATCCCATAAAAATGCCGGTTTTGGCGCCGTTTTACGCTTTTTATCGAGATAAAGCCCTCGAATTTCAACGGCTTATAGAGCTTTGCTCTAAAATAGCGAACTACACTATTTATAGCCACTATGCCAAAAAATCCGATTTCCACCAGCAGTCCCGCCTCGTTTGAACAAGCAATGGCCGAACTGGAGCAACTGGTTGCCCAAATGGAAGCTGGCGAGTTGCCGCTGGAAGCCTCCGTCGCCGCGTATAAACGTGGGTCGGAACTGGTCAAGTTTTGCGCCTTGCAGCTGGAAAAAGTCGACAGCCAGGTCAAGGTGCTGGAAGGCGACATGCTCAAGCCGTTTACCGGTGAAGCGCTGAAGGATCACAGCGGAGCTGACGAATGACTGTTGCCGTTCCATTATCGCACCATGCGCAGGAGCCGGCATTGGCTTTCGACGCCTGGATGCGCCAGACGCAAACCGGGATGGAAGCTGCCCTGGACCGGTTCTTGCCGGCTGCAACCAGCATCCCGGCCAGGCTGCACCAGGCCATGCGTTATGCCGTGCTGGATGGCGGCAAGCGGGTCCGTCCCTTGCTGGTATTTGCCGCCGGGGAACTGTTTGCAACGCCGCTCACCGTTGCCCAGCGCGCCGCCGCTGCCGTCGAAATGATCCACGCTTATTCGCTGGTGCACGACGACATGCCCTGCATGGACGATGACGCCTTGCGCCGTGGCAAGCCTACCGTGCATGTGCAATACGATGAAGCGACTGCCTTGCTGGTGGGCGACGCCTTGCAGTCGCAGGCCTTCGTGGTGCTGGCCGAAGCCGGTGCGGAAATCGGCGCGGAAATTGATTCGGCGCGCCAGATCGTCATGCTGCGCCTGCTGGCGCAAGCCTCCGGCTCGCTCGGCATGTGCGGCGGCCAGGCGATCGACCTGGCCAGCGTCGGCCTCAACCTGTCGCTGGCAGAGCTGGAACAGATGCACAAGCTGAAAACCGGCGCCTTGTTGCGCGCCTCGGTATTGCTAGGAGCATGGGGCGGCAAGGCCCTGGCGCCGGCTGAAATCGAGGCGCTGGAAGCCTACGGCACCGCCATCGGCCTGGCGTTCCAGGTGGTGGACGACATCCTCGACGCCACCGCGGATTCCGCGACGCTGGGGAAAACCGCCGGCAAGGACGCCGCCGACAACAAGCCGACCTATGTCTCGATCCTGGGTTTGCCGGAATCGCAGGCGCTGGCAGAAAAATTACGCAACGACGCCCACCAGGCGCTTGCTATCTTTGGGAACAAGGCACGCCGCCTGCGCGAGCTGGCGGATTTGATCGTGCAACGCAAGGCTTAGAACAGAAGGCTTAGATATGGAACTACTCAACACAATCGACAGCCCGGCAGACCTGCGCAAACTGACGCGGGCGCAACTCAGGCCGCTGGCCGACGAGCTGCGCGAATTTGTCATCGAATCGGTGGCGCAGACCGGCGGCCACCTGTCGTCCAACCTGGGCACGGTAGAACTGACGATCGCGCTGCATTACGTTTTCAATACGCCGGAAGACCGCGTGGTGTGGGATGTCGGCCACCAGACCTATCCGCACAAGATCCTGACCGGCCGCCGCGACCGCATGCACACGCTGCGCCAGCTCGACGGCATTTCCGGTTTCCCGCGCCGTGCCGAAAGCGAATACGACACCTTCGGCACCGCCCATTCATCGACCTCGATTTCCGCCGTGCTGGGCATGGCGCTGGCCGCCAAGACCAAAGGCGAAACCGACCGCCACGCGATCGCCGTGATCGGCGACGGCGCAATGACTGCCGGCATGGTGTTCGAAGCCATGAACAATGCCGGCGTGTATGACGACATCAACATGCTGGTGATCCTGAACGACAACGACATGTCGATCTCGCCGCCGGTCGGCGCCCTCAACCGCTACCTGGCGCGCCTGATGTCGGGGCAGTTCTATGCGCAAGCCAAAAACGTCGGCAAGTCGATACTGCCGGGCCCGATGCGGCAACTGGCCAAGCGTTTCGAAGAACACGCCAAAGGCATGGTGGTGCCTGCCACCATGTTTGAAGAATTCGGTTTCAACTACATCGGTCCGATCGACGGCCACGACCTGGAATCGCTGATCCCGACCTTGCAAAACCTGAAGAACCTGAAGGGACCGCAGTTCCTGCACGTGGTGACCAAGAAGGGCCAGGGCTACAAGCTGGCGGAAGCCGACCCGGTGCTGTACCACGGCCCCGGCAAGTTCAATCCGGCCGAAGGCATCAAGCCGGCCACGGTCAGCAAGATGACCTACACCCAGGTATTCGGCGACTGGCTGTGCGACATGGCGGCGCAAGACGACAAGCTGATCGGCATCACCCCGGCGATGTCGGGTGGCTCCGGCCTGGATACTTTCGCCCAGCGCTTTCCGCAACGCTTCTACGACGTCGGCATCGCCGAGCAGCATGCGGTCACTTTCGCCGCCGGCCTGGCTTGCGAAGGGCTGAAGCCGGTAGTGGCGATCTATTCGACTTTCCTGCAGCGCGCCTACGACCAGCTGATCCATGACGTGGCGCTGCAGAACCTGGACGTGACCTTTGCGCTCGACCGTTCCGGCCTGGTCGGCGCCGACGGCGCTACCCACGCCGGCAACTACGACATGGCGTACCTGCGCTGCATCCCCAACATGGTGGTGATGGCGGCGTCCGACGAAAACGAATGCCGCCAGATGCTGTCGACCGCGTATCACTACAACGGCCCGGCAGCGGTGCGTTATCCGCGCGGCGCCGGCATCGGCGCAGCCATCGTTCCGGAATTGACCACATTACCCTTGGGTAAAGGCGAAATCAGGCGCCAAGGCCAGAGCGTAGCGATCCTGGCATTCGGTTCGATGCTGGCGCCGAGCATGGCAGCGGGTGAACTGCTCGACGCCACGGTCGTTAACATGCGTTTCATCAAGCCGCTGGACGTCGACCTGGTGCTGGAACTGGCGCAAAACCACGATGCGCTGGTCACGGTAGAAGAAGGTTCGATCATGGGCGGCGCCGGCTCTGCGGTAGCGGAAGCGCTGGCGGCGGCGGGATGCGTCAAGCCGCTCTTGAATCTGGGCTTGCCGGACCGATTTATAGACCATGGCGACGTCGGCCAGCTGCTGGCGCAATGCGGCCTGAACGCGGAAGGTATCGCCGCATCGATACGCCAGCGCTTCGGCAAAGACCAGCCGCGCCTGGTCGTCAACCAGAATTAAGCGGGCCTGGCCGCCTGCGCCGTTCTCAAGCAATTCAAGCAATTCCAGCCAGGATGCTGCCGCCGGGCGAGCGGCAGCGTCCAAGCCAGACTTATATCCAACCATCCCGGTTTTTCTGCCGAGCCGGCAGGCGAAGCGGGATCAGGCTGCTTCCGGCGGTCTTTCATTCAAAGGTTAAGCATGAACACTCGTGATCAGAATCTGACGATTCCAGACGTGCAAAGCAGCGTCGACACCCGCCGCCTGGCGATCCAGCGCGTTGGCGTAAAAGGCGTGCGTTATCCGGTGACCGTGCGCACCGCGGCAACGGCGCAGCCGACCATCGGCAGCTGGAACATGTACGTGCATCTGCCGGAACAGCAGAAGGGCACCCACATGTCGCGCTTCATCGCCTTGCTGGAAGGCCTGGAAGGGCCGTTGGATGTTGCTTCGTTCGGCGACCTGATGCGCAAGATGGTGACCCTGCTGGACGCCGAGCGCGGCCGTATCGAGCTGACTTTCCCGTATTTCATCAACAAGACCGCGCCGGTCTCCGGCGTGCAGAGCCTAATGGATTACGAAGTGGGCCTGACCGGCGAGATCAGCCAGGGCCAGCTGGAAATCAGGCTGAAAGTGCTGGTGCCGGTGACCAGCCTGTGCCCTTGCTCGAAGCAAATTTCTGCTTATGGCGCGCACAACCAGCGCTCGCACATCACTGTCAACGCGGTGCTGGACGGCGAGATCCAGGTCGATGAGCTGATCGCGAAGATCGAAGCGCAGGCATCCTGCGAACTGTTCGGCCTGCTGAAGCGCCCGGATGAAAAATACGTGACCGAGCGCGCTTATGAAAATCCGAAGTTCGTCGAAGACCTGGTGCGCGACGTCGCGGTGGCCCTGAACAACGAACCGCGCGTGCTGGCCTATGTGCTGGAAGCGGAAAACTTCGAGTCGATCCACAACCATTCGGCGTATGCATTGATCGAACACGACAAGCGCAGCAAGTAAGTGAGGTAAATAAGCACGATTGATCCAAAGCGAGCGGGATGATGTCGATTGCGGCCTCATCCCGCTTTTTTTAAGCGTCCCGCAAGCGGTCCTTCTGCCACAGCACATCGCTGCCGCCATCCGCGCGGTTGAGCACCCGCGACAGCACGAACAGCAAGTCCGACAGGCGGTTCACATACTGCCGCACTTCCTCATTCACCGTTTCACTCTTGCCCAGGCTGACGATGCTGCGTTCCGCGCGCCGGCAGACCGTGCGGCAGACATGCGCCAGCGCTGCCGGGCGGTTGCCGCCTGGCAGGATGAAATCCTTGAGCGGCGGCAGGTCGGCGTTGTATTTTTCCAGCAGGTCGTCGAGCCGGGCCACCTGGGCCGCGCTGACCAGCGCGTAACCGGGAATGCACAGTTCGCCGCCCAGATCGAACAGGTCGTGTTGTATCGATAGCAATGCTTCACGCAGTTCCGCGGCCAGTTGTTCGCACAGCAGCAGGCCCAGCTGCGAGTTCAGCTCGTCGACATCGCCGATAGCCTGGATGCGCAGGCTGTCCTTGCCGGTGCGGCTGCCGTCGCCGAGGCCGGTCGTGCCTTTGTCGCCGGTGCGCGTGGCGATCTTCGAGAGTCGGTTGCCCATGGTTTTCTGTGTTGATTCGGGGTGGAATGCGGGAGGTTGTACTTTACACCAGCAGAGCGCAGTCCCGCAGAGTAAAATTCAAAGGAAAAGGAGACCTTCCAATGAATCACATAGCCGATCTCGCCGCCCTGAAGAAACCGTTGCCCGACGCCTTGCTTGCCGCCCTCGGCGCTCTGTTTGGCGAACGGTTCTCGACCACCGTGGCGATGCGCGAACATCATGGCCGCGATGCCTCATCGTATGACCCCATGCTGCCGGATGCCGTGGTGTTCGTCGAATCGACCGAAGAGGTGGCCGCGCTGGTCAAGCTGTGCAGCGAATACCTGGTCCCGGTGATTCCTTTCGGCAGCGGCACTTCGCTGGAAGGCCATGTGCTGGCGCTGCAAGGCGGGATTTCCGTCGACCTGTCGCGCATGAACCGCCTGCTGGCGATCCATGCCGAAGACTTGACGGCGACGGTGCAGACCGGCGTTACCCGCAAGCAGCTGAACCATGAGATCAAGGACAGCGGCCTGTTCTTTCCCATCGATCCCGGCGCCGATGCCTCGATCGGTGGCATGGCGGCGACCCGCGCTTCCGGCACCAACGCCGTGCGCTACGGCAGCATGCGCGAGAACACGCTGGCGCTGACGGTGGTGACCGCCGACGGCCGCATCATCAAGACTGGCACCCGCGCCAAAAAATCGGCGGCAGGCTACGACCTGACGCGCATCTTCGTCGGCAGCGAAGGCACGCTGGGCGTGATCACCGAAGTGACCGTCAAGCTCTATCCGCAACCGGAAGCCATCTCGGCCGCGGTCTGTTCGTTCCAGAACATCGCCGACGCCGTCAACGCCGTGATCCAGACCATACAGCTGGGCGTGCCGGTGGCCAGGGTCGAGCTGCTGGATGAAAACGGCGTGCGCGCCATCAATGCGCATTCCAAGCTGGCGCTGCCGGAACAGCCGCTGCTGCTGTTTGAATTCCACGGCAGCGAGAATGGCGTCAAGGAACAGGCGGAGCTGGTGCAGGCGGTGGTAGCTGAACATCACGCTGTCGGCTTCGAATGGGCGACCCGACCGGAAGACCGGTCGCGCTTATGGACCGCGCGTCACAACGCTTATTTCGCCTTGCTGCAATTGCGTCCCGGCAGCCGCGCGATTTCCACCGATTGCTGCGTGCCGATCTCGCGCCTGGCGGAATGCATCCTCGAGACGAAGGCCGATTGCGAGGCCAACGGCATGGTGTATTCGATCATCGGCCATGTCGGCGACGGCAATTTCCATGTGCAGATGCTGGTCGATCCCGACGATGCCGCCGACATCGCGCGCGCCGAGGGCGTCAATGCGCGCATGGTCAGCCGCGCCATCGGCATGGACGGCACTTGCACCGGCGAGCACGGCGTCGGCCTGCACAAGATCGATTTCCTGATTGAAGAGCATGGCGTGGAGGCGATCGCTACCATGCGTGCGTTGAAACATGCGTTCGATCCGAAGAACATCATGAATCCCGGGAAAATAATCCGGTGGTAAATTCAATGTTGAACAAGACCCCACTGGTCAATCGCCTGCCGCCGGTGCATGCCTTGTCCGCGTTTGAAGCCGCCGCCCGCCATCGTTCATTTGCGCTGGCGGCGGATGAGCTGTGCATTACGCCGTCGGCGCTGTCGCACCGCATCCGTTTGCTGGAGGATTTCGTCGGCGAACGACTGTTCTCGCGCGAAGGCAGGACAGTCACCTTGTCCGAATTCGGCCACCGCTACCTGGAAGTGGTGCGCAGCGCCTTGCGCACCTTGACCGAGTTCCCGCTGCCGCAGCGTAACGCCCAGGTGCAGCCGCGCGTCAAGATCACCGCGCCGCCGACTTTTGCGCGCCAGCTGCTGATCCCGCATCTGCACGGGTTTGCCAGCCGGCACCCCGAGATCGTGGTCGAGATATTCCTGTCGGTGCCGCTCTACGACCTGAGTCTGACCGAGAGCGACCTGGAAGTGCGTTTCGGCGCCGGCAAGTATCCCAACACCACCACCGAAAAACTGTTCGAAGAACCGACCTTTGCCGTCGCCAGCCCTGGATACCTGAAAAAGGCCGGTCCGCTGCACCAGCCCGCCGACCTGTGCAAGGCAAGCCTGCTGCGTTCGGCCCTGGAGCCTTGGCAGCCATGGTTCCAGGCGGCAGGCCTGGACTGGCCTGAACCGTCCTCCGGCTTGCGCGCCGACGACCTTGGCCTGTTGCTGGAACTGGTGCGCCATGGCCATGGCGTCGGCCTGACCCGCAAGCATTTTGCCCAGCAAATGATTGCGCAAGGGGAAGTGGTGCAACTGTTCGACATCAGCCTCACTTCGCCGCCCCATGCCTATTACCTGGTGTACCAGCAAAAACCGCAGGAACGGCCGGAAGTGACGACTTTCATCGAATGGATGAAGGATACTTTCAGCCGCATCTGAACCAAGCGGCCGGCGGCCTGAAAACATTTCACCTGCGCGGCGCAAGCTTTTCAGGCGGATATCCGAGGAAGTTGTTCTGTAAAAAACACAATATCGTTATACTCGATAACAGAAAACATACCCTCCGATAGCCAGCCTGCCCATGGGAAAACAGAATGAACGCGGAAACAGCGGCGCCCGCCGAATCCACCTTTAGCCCGGCCCGCCAGCAACAGGTAGTCAGTGCTTTGCGGGCGCTGCTGCCGGCGCATGCGCTGTTATCCAATATCGAAGATACCCGGCCCTACGAATGCGATGGCCTGGCCGCCTATCGGCAAACGCCGATGGTGGTGGCGCTCCCTGAGAACGAGGAACAGGTGGTGGCCATCCTCAAGGCGTGCCGCGATCTCAAGGTGCCTATCGTGCCGCGCGGCGCCGGTACCGGCCTGTCCGGCGGCGCCATGCCGATCGCCGACGGCGTGGTCTTGTCCACCGCCAAATTTACCCGCATCGTCAAGCTCGATCAGTATGCACGGACTGCGGTGGTGCAGCCGGGTGTGCGCAACCTGGCCATTTCCGAGGCGGCGGCCGCCCACGGCCTGTATTACGCGCCAGACCCGTCATCGCAGATCGCCTGCACCATTGGCGGCAACGTGGCGGAGAATTCGGGCGGCGTGCATTGCCTGAAATACGGCCTTACCGTGCATAACGTATTGCGTGTGCGGATGGTGACCATCGAAGGCGAGGTAGTCGAACTCGGCAATGGCGCACTGGATGCGCCCGGCCTCGACTTGCTGGCGGTCTTCATCGGCTCGGAAGGCATGCTGGGCGTGGTCACCGAGGTCACGGTCAAGCTGATTCCCAAACCGCAGGCGGCGCGCGTCATCATGGCGTCGTTCGACGACGTGGTGAAGAGCGGCAATGCGGTCGCCAACGTGATTGCCGCCGGCATCATTCCGGCCGGCCTGGAGATGATGGACCGCACCAGTTCGCGCATGGTGGAACCGTTCGTCAAGGCCGGCTACGATATCGACGCCGCTGCCATCCTGTTATGCGAATCGGACGGTACCGCGGAAGAGGTGGAAGAGGAAATCGGCCGCATGAGCGCGGTGTTGAACGCCAGCGGCGCCACCCGCATCGAGGTCTCGACCTCCGAGGCGGAGCGCTTGCGTTTCTGGTCTGGCCGCAAGAATGCCTTTCCGGCAGCCGGTCGCATTTCACCCGATTACTACTGCATGGACGGCACCATCCCGCGCAAGAACCTGGCGCAGGTGCTGCTGGGCATCGAACAGATGGAAAACAAATACGGCCTGCGCTGCGCCAATGTGTTCCATGCCGGCGACGGCAACCTGCATCCGCTGATTCTGTTCGACGCCAATGTGCCGGGCGAATTCCATCGCGCCGAAGAGTTCGGTGCCGAGATCCTTGAACTGTGCGTTGCCGTCGGCGGCACTATCACGGGCGAACACGGCGTCGGCATCGAAAAGATCAATTCGATGTGCGTACAGTTTTCACCGCTGGAGCGTGAAGCTTTCTTCAATGTCAAACGCGCCTTCGATACCGCATTCCTGCTCAATCCGGACAAGGCGATCCCCACTTTGCAGCGTTGCGCCGAGTACGGCAAGATGCATGTGCAGCGCGGCCAGCTGAAATTTGCGGAACTCCCGCGCTTCTAGAACAGACCAGAACAATATGGATCCAGAATTATTCAAGCAGCTGGCCAAGGAGCAGATTCTCGCCGCCGCGGCACAGCGCCGGACGCTGGAAATCCGCGGCGGCGGCAGCAAGCGCTGGTACGGCCAGCTGGTGCAGGGCGAACTGCTGGATACGCGCGCTTATAGCGGCGTCATCGATTATGAACCGACCGAGCTGGTGATTACCGCGCGCTGCGGCACGCCGCTGGCCGAAATCGAAGCGTTGCTGGCGCAGCATAACCAGGTGCTGCCATTCGAACCGCCGCATTTCGGCAGCGCCGCTACGCTGGGCGGCATGGTCGCCAGCGGCTTGTCCGGCCCGTCGCGGCAGGCGGTCGGCGCATTGCGCGACTTTGTGCTGGGCGCGGTGCTGATGGACGGCAAAGGCGATATCCTGCATTTCGGCGGCCAGGTCATGAAGAACGTGGCGGGATACGATGTGTCGCGTCTGCTGGCCGGCTCGCTTGGCACCCTGGGTTTGATCCTGGAAGTTTCTCTGAAAGTATTGCCGCGTCCGCTTGCCAGCAGCAGCCGCCGGTTTGCCATGGGCGAAGCCGAAGCGATACGTAGCCTCAACCAGTGGGGCGGTTTGCCCTTGCCGATTTCCGCCAGCTGCTGGCAGGATGGCCAGCTGACGCTGCGCCTGTCCGGTGCACAGGCCGCGGTGAGCGCCGCCGAACAGAACCTTGGCGGCGAAGCGGTCGCCGATGCGGACGATTTCTGGCAGGCGCTGCGTGAACAGACCCACGCCTTTTTTGCACCGGCGGCTGCACAGAAGCCCTTGTGGCGGCTGGCGCTGCCGTCCACCGCAGCGCCGCTGGCATTGCCCGGCGCTGTGCTGATCGAGTGGGGCGGGGCGCAACGCTGGCTGTTCACCGATACCGACGCGCAGGCGATCCGGAGCGCGGCTGCCGCCGCCGGCGGCCATGCCACCCTGTACCGTGGCGGCGACAAGGATGCCGGCGTATTTCATCCGCTGGCGCCGGCGCTGGCGCAGATTCACCGACGCTTGAAGGCCAGCTTTGATCCGGCGGCGATTTTTAATATCGGCCGCATGTACCAGGATTTCTAGTCCGAACCTTAACCAACCTCTAGCGCAGCAAGCCATGCAAACCAATCTAGCCGACTTCATCAAGAATACACGGGCAGGCAAGGAGGCCGATGCGATCCTGCGCGCCTGCGTGCATTGCGGATTCTGTACGGCTACCTGCCCGACATATCAGCTGCTGGGCGATGAGCTGGATGGCCCGCGCGGCCGCATTTATCTGATCAAGCAGGTGCTGGAAGGAACCAAGGCCACTGTCAAGACCCAGTCGCACCTGGACCGCTGCCTGACCTGCCGCAATTGCGAATCGACTTGTCCGTCCGGAGTCGAATACGGCCGCCTGCTTGATATCGGCCGCAAGGTGGTGGAAGACCAGGTGCCGCGACCCGTCGCGCAGCAGCTGACGCGCCAGTTATTGAAAGAATTGTTGCCGCGCCCCTGGCTGTTCAAGCCGGCCATGGCGGCCGGCCAATTGCTGCGGCCCTTGCTGCCGCGCAAATTGAAAAACAAGGTACCGGAAAAGCAGCAAGCGGGAATTTTCCCGCGCCGCGAGCATGCGCGCAAGATGCTGCTGCTGGATGGCTGCGTACAGCCCGCGATGTCGCCCAATATCAACCGCGCGGCGGCACGGGTTTTTGATGCGCTCGAAGTGCAATTGCTGGTGGCGCCCAAGGCCGGCTGCTGCGGCGCCATCCGGTATCACCTGAACGACCAGGCCGGCGGCCTGGACGACATGCGGCGCAATATCGACGCTTGGTGGCCGTATGTGATCGGCAGCAATGGACAGGGCGTCGAGGCGATCGTCATGACTGCCTCCGGCTGCGGCGTCACGGTCAAGGAATACGGCCATCTGCTGGCGGCCGATCCGCTGTATGCAGTCAAGGCCAAAGCCATCTCAGCGCTGACCAAGGACCTGAGCGAAATCTTGCCGGCGTTCGAAGCTGAGCTGCAGGAAAAATTGCAGGGAAAAATTCCCCAGCGCGTGGCTTACCATCCGCCCTGCACCTTGCAGCATGGCCAGCAGATCCGCGGCAAGGTGGAAGGCCTGTTGCGCAGCGTCGGCGTCGATGTGCAGCTGTGCGCCGACAGTCATTTGTGCTGCGGTTCGGCCGGCACTTATTCGGTATTGCAGCCGGAACTGTCGTATCGCCTGCGCGACAACAAGCTCAACAGCCTGCAGGCGACCCAGCCGGACATGATCGTTTCCGCCAATATCGGCTGCCTGACCCATCTGCAATCAGGCACGCAGACGCCGGTCAGGCATTGGATAGAACTGCTGGACCAGGCGCTGGCCTGACGCTCCGCAGAAAGCTGTCGGCGCGGCGCCGTTAAAACTGATGGCGGATGCCGACTGCCGCGACAAACTGTTTGCCGTTGGACGACGGCGTGCCATTTTGCGAATCGCCGACTACGGCGACGGCGTCGACCGCTGTCACGCCATCTTTGCCCAAGGTCTGGCCGTACGCCTTTTGATAGGTTTCCAGGAAGTAGAGCGCGGTGCGTTTAGAGAAATCGTAGGTCTGCTCCAGGGACAGCTGCTGATAACGGGCCGGGTTGCTGATACCGTTGGCGGCCGTTTCGCGCGTATAGCTGTAGCCGGCTGCCACCGTAATGGCCGGCGTCACCTTGTAGCTTGAAATCAGGCCTGCCGTGTTGAAACTGGCCTGGTGGGTAAACAATGAATCCGCTCCGGGCGCCATCTGGACATTGGAAAAATTCAAGCCCAGCATCAGGTTGCCCGACGCCTGGTACCTCGCGGCCGCGGCAACCATCTGCACCGACCTGGCGGAGGCATAACCGGCGTTGACGGGGGACTGGGCATAGCTGCCTGAAGTGACGTTCGGATCCCAGGGCGCAAAACCTTTCAGATTGTTGTTGGCCAGCTTCAGGTATCCCAGCGCGACGCTAAACGCATTGATGTCGTATCGCAGCGCCGCACTCACGGTATTGCCGGATCCCATGGCGCCGGCGTTTTCGCCGAAACCGTACAAGGCGCTGGCCTGGAAACCGGCTATCACCGGTGTCGCATAAACCAGGGAATTGTTGATGCGTATCGTCGTGTCGAGGCCGTCCAGGTCGCCTGGATGGGCGCCTGTGGCGCCTGTCAGCACGCCGGTCGGTCCCAGCCCGCCGACGTAACGCCAATACGGCGTGTACTGGCGCCCGAGGGTGAAGGTGCCGTAGCCGGCATTGCTCAAGCCGATAAAGGACTGGCGGTTGAACGCCTTGCTAGGGTCGCTTTGGGCGCCGTTGTCAATGCTGAATCCCTGCTCTAGCGTGAAGATGGCCTTGCTGCCGCCGCCCAGGTCTTCGCTGCCGCTGAAACCCAGTTTGCTGGCATTCAGGTTGCCGCTGTTCATATAGGTGTTGGCATGACCGCGCTGGCTGCTGGAGTAGATGATCGCAGCGTCGGCGGTGCCATAGATGGTGACGCCGTTTTGCGCCCGGACTTGGCTCGCGCCGGCCAGCGAGGCGGCTGCTGTCAGCAGCGCCAGTGTTTTGTGTTTCATGTGTCTCCCGTATGGTTATTGGACTGCTTCAGAACGTGGGCTTGGTGATTCTTATCTGGACTTCACGGTAGCCATCGACGATGGCGTCGCTGATGACGATGGCGTCAGTCGCCAACCGCCGGGTTTCGTGCTGCGGCAGGAGCAGGACTACGATGTCGGACGCCAGCTGCACGCCGCTGCATCCGACCGCGATTTCCAGGACGGACGCCTGACTCTGCACATGGATTTTCCACAGGCTGCTCTGGCCATTCTTGTGAGCATGGCTGACGCCGTCATCGTCGAAAAATTCGGTGGTGAAACTGCCGCCGGCCTGGTGCGGAAAGACCATGAAGCTTTGCTGCTGCGCGGGCCGGTTGAAATGCTGTTCGGCGACATTGACGGCGATGGCGCTGCCGGCCCTGGCCAGCAGCGGCGGCCGGTCGCCGACGGCGGGCAGTACAATTTCCTGGCCGCCGTGGTGATGCGCGCCGCTCCAGAAATCATACCAATCTGCACCTGCCGGAAGATACACGGCGCGGCTGTGCTGGCCCGGCTCTACCACGGCGGCCAGCAGCAGGCTCGGGCCGACCAGCATGTCGTCGTTTTCCGCGAAGCATTGCGGATCGTCGGGAAACGCCAGGAAGGTCGGCTTGATCATCGGTTCGTAATGCTGGTGGTAGCGCCACAGCAGATCGTAGAAATAAGGCGTCAGGCGGGCGCGCAGCTTGAGCAGGTTGCGGATGGCGCCGGTGATTTCCGGATACATCCAGGCTTCGTTGACGGTCTTGTCGTCGTTCCACGAGTGGATCGAAAAGCGCGGCATGAAAATGCCGAACTGCACCCAGCGCAGCAATAACTCCGGGCCTGGCGCCGGGCCGCTGAAGCCGCCCACATCGTGGCCGGTGTTCGAAATACCGGACAGGGCCAGGCCGATGCCCATCTTGATGTTGTACTTGAGCGTCTGCCATGAAGTGTAATTGTCGCCGGACCAGGTCTGCACGTAACGCTGCATGCCGGCCGCGCCGGAACGCGAAACCAGGTAGGGCCGCTGCTGCGGCGCGAAGGCGGTTTGCGCTTCTTGCGAAGCGGCCATCATCAGCAAGGTTTGCAAGCCCTTGGCCTCGACCGCCTTGAACGGCTTGCCGAAGCCGTTGACGCTGGCTTGCGGATTGAGCACCTGGAATTCGTTGTTGTCGTTCCAGGTGCTGGTGATGCCGTATTCCAGCAGGGAGCTGGTCACCGCCTGCTTCCACCAGTCGATGGTGTCAGGGTTGGTGAAATCCAGGTAGGCGCCGATTTCATCCCAGAACTGCACCAGCTCCGGTTCGCCATTCTGGTCGTTGATGAACAGGCCAAGATCGCGCGCTTCGGCAAAACACGGATGGTCCTGCAACAGGCAAGGCTTGATGTTGGCGCACAGGCGCACGCCATGCTTCAGATAGTGCTGTGCAAATTCCTTGGGATCGGGGAATTTCTCGCGGTTCCAGTTGAACACATAACGCTTGTCGCCGATCGAGGTGTAGCCGGACGAGAGGTGGAACGATTCGCACAGCATGTCGTGCTGCTCGCAGTTCTCCAGGAATTCATTCATCTTTTCCTGTGCGTTCGGGGCGTCGGTATATGTCATGGTCGAACCGGAATAGCCCAGTCCCCATTTCGGCGTGAACGCCGGCTGGCCGGTCATCCAGGTATAGCGCCGCACCACCTGCTCCATGTCGTCGCCGGCGATGAAGTAATAATCCAGGTCGCCATGGTCGGCGACGAAATAGCGGTAGTGGCCGTGATAGTTGTCCAGTTCGCAGCCCATGTCCAGCTTGCCTTCCGACAGCGTGTCGTAGAACAGGCCGAAGGTGGTTTTTTGCCGCTTGTTCCAGGTCAGGTAGAACGGGATGTGCTTGTACAAGGCGTCCGTGCTGCTGGCGTTGTAGCCCATCGCATCGATGGTTTTCAGGGAATAGCTGCGGCCGTGGCGGTTGGTTTCGCCGCTGCGTTCGCCGAGGCCGAAATACATTTCGTCGCCGGCGTCGCGCTTGAGGTAGTGATAGACCTTGTCGTCCCAGTAGCCGAAATTGATGTGCTGCGTGCGGCGGTCCTGCGCGGCGTTTTGCCAGACGCCGTCCTTGCAGGTTTCCCAGCTGCAGGACAGGCCTTTGAGCTGCACCGTCAGCCGGATTTTCCCGGTCTCGATCTGCAAGGCGCCGCCATGTTCTTCTGCGGTGTAGGCAGGCTGTGCGAAACCTGCCAGCGAGAAGCGGTCGCGCCCTGCCAGCGGCAGCTGCTGGTCGCCCGGCGCAATCGCCCAGGTGCGCGGGAAGCGCAGGCTGGCGTCGGGCAGCACCATGACGCGGATGATGTCTTGCTCCAGCACGAAGATGTAAGCGGCCTGGCCGCCGGATCCCTTGAGAGTGAGCATGGCGCCGTTGCGGGCGGCGAGGTGAAACTCGGGTATTTGCTTGACCGACATTAAAATCTCCAGTTTCTTGTTCAGTTGCGGGCAACGCTGCTGTCTTTGTAGCCGCGATACAGCAGGAACAGGATCGTCGCGCCCACCACGTCAAACATGCCGAGCGCGGCGAACAGCGGGGTATAGCCGATGGATTCGGCCAGCTGCCCGATCAGCAGCGAAAACGAAAGTCCGCCGATCCAACTGATCATGCCGGTCAAGCCGTTGGCGGTGCCGACTTCCCGGGTGTTGAAGACGTCGGTGGTCATGGTGTTGACCAGGCCGGAAATCATTTGATGGGAAAAGCCGCCTATGCAAAACAGGGCGATCGCCACGTAAGGACTTTCCACATAGCCGACAAAACCGACGCTGGTCATCAGCAGCGCGCCGGTGGCGATGCCGGCGATGCGCGAGCTGACCAGCTTGAACTTGAAATGTTTCATCAGGAACGGCGACAGGTAGCCGCCCAGGATGCCGCCCATGTCGGCGGCGAAGAATGGCATCCAGCCGAAGATGGCGAATTCTTTCAGGTTCATGCCGCGCACCGAAATAAAGTACAGCGGAATCCAGAAATTGAAGGTTTGCCAGGCGGGTTCTGCCAGGAAGCGGGTGATGGCGATCCCCCAGAAGCGGCGGGTGCTGACGATCGCCCGCACCGACGGCTTGGCGTGGGCCTGGCTTTCGGCAATGCTTTCCTGGCCGGAGAGGATATAAGCGCGTTCCGTATCGGACAGGTTGGGATGGTCCTTGGGGGCGCGGTAAAAGAAGAACCACAAGCCGGCAAAGATGAAACCCAGCGCGCCGGTCGCAATAAACGCCGATTGCCAGCCGTGCTTGTACAACAGCCATGCTACGAGCACAGGGGCGATCACCGCCCCCATCGAGGTGCCGGCGTTAAAGTAACCCACGGCCACCGAACGTTCCTGTTTGGGAAACCATTCCGATACTGCTTTTACCCCGGCTGGGATCGCGACGGCTTCGGTCAGACCGAGCAAGCCGCGGAAAAACGCCAGCGAGATCCAGCCAGTGGCAAAGCCGTGCAGCATGCCGACCACCGACCAGGCGGCGGCAAACAGGGCAAAACCTATTTTCAAACCGAGAAAATCGATGATGTAGCCGCATACCGGCTGCATGATGGTGTAGGCCACCTGGAAAGCCGCCACTACATACGAATATTCTTTGGTGCTGAACGCCAGGTCGTGTTTCAGCGTGTCCGCCAGTACGCCCAGCGAGTTGCGCGATATGTAGTTGAGTATGGTGCCAAAACAGACGAGGGCGATGATCCACCAGCGTAGGCCTTTGATATGTTTCATTGTTGTTGTCTCGGTTGGTTTTTATTTATGTGATTGAGCGCCAGCCGGCATTACGACGATTCCGGGATGGCGGGACCGGAAAAATCCATCCGCAGCTCGCAGATGAACGTGTGGCCCGGAGATAAAATCTGCAAGCCGGTATTGCTGAAACCGGACTGCGCCAGGTTGACTGCGTTGGCGACATGGGTCACCGGTTCGATGCAGAAGTAGTCGCCCGCCTTTGGCGCATGCAGCACCAGGTGCGACAGCAGGGGCGAGGCGGAGATCGCGATCTGGTGTTGCCGGCCGTCGCCGATCTTGGCGCGCCGGTTCCAGCCGCCGTAGTACAGCGTCAGTTCTTCCTCTTGCTCAATGCTACGCGGGCTGCCGCGCGGGTTGCCATAGTCGTGCTGCGGAGGGACGTCGCCGACGCCAGTGGCGACATGTTCGGCATCGGCTTGCCACAACTGTTGCGCGGCAAAGCAAACCTGGCGGGCAAAGCGCCGCGGGAAATACGGGTGGAAGCCTGCGCCGAGCGGCATGGGAGGAAGCGTCGCATCGCTGGTGTTGGTGATCTCCATCTGCATGGCGAGCGCGCCGGCGGCCAGGCTTATCGTCTGTTTTGCCTGGAAGCGCCAGGGCCAGCCGCTGTCGCCGGCGGCATGGACATACAGCATGGCTGCGCTGCTGCCGTCGCAATCCAGCAGCTGCCACTGGGCGCGGTGGCCAAAGCCATGCATGGCGTGTGCTTCTCCCGGGTGCAGCGGCAGGCTGAGGTCCAGGCCGGCCCAGGAAAATGCGCCGCCGCGGATGCGGTTGGAGAACGGCAGCAGCGGGTAGATGCCGGCCTTGGGCCAGGCGCTCGCCTGAAAACCATGGCGGCGGCAGTGTTCCGGCATGGGAACGATCCAGTCGATTACATTTCCGTCTTGCGACGAGCTGAGAGAAGTGACGCGGCCGCCGGCGGACGGCGACAGCGTCAAATGCCAGCCGCCGTTGCTGAGGCTGATTTCCGGTGAGAGCAGGAGTTTTTTCATTGGGCGCTCGGCAGGTGCTTTAGCGCAGCAGGCAAGGCTTCTTGTTGTCGAACTTCCAGCCCGGGATCAGGTATTGCATGGCCACGGCGTCGTCGCGTGCGCCCAGCCCCATGCCGCGGTAGAGCTGATGCGCCGCTTCCAGTTCCGCCAGGTCGAGCTCGATGCCGAGGCCCGGTTTTTTCGGCACTTCGACCATGCCGCCGGCGATCCGCAGCGGCTCTTTGGTCAGGCGCTGGCCGTCTTGCCAGATCCAGTGCGTGTCGATGGCGGTGATGTCGCCCGGAGCCGCGGCGGCGACGTGGGTGAACATTGCCAGCGAGATATCGAAGTGGTTGTTGGAATGCGAACCCCAGGTCAGGCCCCATTCGCGGCACATCTGCGCCACCCGCACCGAACCCTGCATGGTCCAGAAGTGCGGATCGGCCAACGGGATGTCGACCGATTGCAGCTGGATCGCATGGCCCATTTCGCGCCAGTCGGTTGCGATCATGTTGGTGGCGGTCTGCAAACCGGTGGCGCGGCGGAATTCCGCCATTACTTCGCGCCCCGAAAAACCGTTCTCGGCGCCGCAGGGATCTTCGGCATAGGCCAGCACCGCGTGCTGGTCGCGGCACAGGCGGATGGCGTCCTTGAGCAGCCAGCCGCCGTTCGGATCGAGCGTGATGCGGGCAGCGGGGAAACGTTCGGCCAGCGCCGTCACTGCTTCGATTTCATCTTCGCCGCGCAGCACGCCGCCCTTCAGCTTGAAATCGTTGAAGCCGTAGCGTTGGTACGCGGCTTCGGCCAGCGCCACCACTGCCTGTGCGTCCAGGGCGGGTTCATGGCGCAGCCGCAGCCAGTCGTCGGCGGCGTCCGGCGCGCTGGCGTAGGGCAGGTCGGTGGCGTTGCGGTCGCCGACGTAGAACAGGTAACCGAGCATTTTCACCGCATCGCGCTGCTGGCCTTCGCCCAGCAATGCCGCTACCGGCACGCCAAGGAATTTGCCCAGCAGGTCGAGCAGGGCGGCCTCGAGCGCCGTCACCGCATGGATCGCGATGCGCAGGTCGAAGGTTTGCAGGCCGCGGCCGCCGGCGTCGCGGTCGCCGAACGCTGTGCGCGCGCTGTTGAGGATGGCCTGGTAGCTGCCTATGGATTTTCCCAGCAGCAGCGGGCGCGCATCTTCCAGCGTTTGCCGGATGCGTTCGCCGCCCGGCACTTCGCCGACGCCGGTATTGCCGGCGCTGTCGCGCAGGATCACGATGTTGCGCGTGAAATAGGGGCCATGCGCGCCGCTCAGGTTGAGCAGCATGCTGTCGCGGCCGGCCACCGGCACCACGCGCATGTCGACGATATGGGGAGTGCCTGGAACGGCAGGGCTGGTGTTCGAATCTGTCATGACGGGTTGCCTGTGGCTGTATATTTTGTGGTTGTTTGTTATCTTAATTGCTACAAATGGGACCGCTACCAAATCGCATTCGAATAAATGGTAGCGGTCCCATTTTTGGCTGTCAACGGATTTTTTGGGATAGGGCGGATTAAACGCTGGCGCGCTCTATGATGGTGAAGCCGAGATCGCAGATCGGTTCGGCCACGCTTTTGCCTTCGGAGCGGTCGATGATGAAACGCGCTGCGGTGCTGCCGATGGCGGTGCCGTCGATGCGGACCGTGGTCAGCGGCGGATGCAGGTCGCGTGAAAAACTGAGGTCGCCCAGGCCGATCACGGCCAGCTGGCCGGGGATGGCGATGGCGCTGGCTTGGGCCTCTATCATCACACCCAGGGCCAGCAGGTCGGAGCTGCAAAACACAGCGTCGATATCGGGCGCGCGCTGCAATAATTCCCGCAACCCGCTGCGGCCGTTGCCAAGCGTGGTGGGCGCCGTCACCAGGCAGGCCGGCACCTCGCTTTCCTGCGGCCGCGCCATGCCGAGCCGGACCGCAGCCTCGGAAAACGCCGTGGCGCGGCGCCGGCTGCGCTCATCGTCGCCGCTGATGGCGGCTACCCGGCGCTTGCCCTTGCTGTGCAGGTATTGCGCGACTGCGGCGCCGATCTTTTCATGGGAGAAACCGACCAGCATGTCGACCGGGGTCGGCGTCAAGTCCCAGGTTTCCACCACCGGGATGCCGCTCGCCAGCAAGCGCCGGCGCGCCTGCGGCGAACGGGTGATGCCGGTCAGCACGATGCCGTCCGGGCGGCGGCCGATGATGGCGTCGAGCAGGGCGTCTTCGCGCGAATTTTCATAACCGCTCTGGCCCAGCATCACCTGGTAGCCGGCGCCGGCCAGGGTGTCGGTCAGTGCTTCCACGGTTTGCAGGAACATCGGGCCGGACAGGGTCGGCACCACGGCCGCCACCAGGCGGCTTTTCTGCGACGCCAGCGCGCCGGCCAGCAGGTTCGGCACATAACCGGTCTGCAGCACGGCGGCCTGTACTTTTTGCAAAACCTTGGCGGAGACGGCGTCCGGCGTATTCAGCGCGCGCGACGCGGTAATGGGGGCGACGCCCGCCAGTTTGGCGACGTCGCGCAGGGTGAAGCCGCCGGCTTTACGGCTGCCTTGGCGGCCGCCTTTGCGGCGCGCGGTGACGTCGGCGACGACCGCATTCATCAAGGATTCTTTTTCCATGGTGAAATTCTAACATTATAAAATGATACCGTTACCATTTTGCCGGGACGATGCGACAAAATGCAATTTGCATTCTCCCTGTGCGGCGTAAATCCCATCATAATAAAAGCCTTTGAAAAATCCGCACAGGACAGGGTTCATGCCAGAGATATCAACGCTAAAGCTTAACGGTCGCCAGCAGGAGCTGTTGAGTTATGTGCAACGTGACGGTTTCGTGACGGTAGAGCATCTGGCGACGCGTTTCAAGATCACCCAGCAGACGATACGGCGCGACATCAACCTGCTGGCGGAACTGAACCTGCTGCAGCGTTATCACGGCGGCGTCGGCCTGCCTTCCAGCGCCGAGAATATCGCCTACGGCGCCCGGCAAGGCTTGTATTCCGAGGAGAAGCGCCGCATCGCCGCGCTGGTGGTCGAGCATATCCCCGACCAGGCCACGCTGTTCATCAACCTCGGCACCACCAACGAGGAAGTCGCCAAGGCCCTGAGCCGGCGCCGCAACCTGCGTGTCATCACCAACAACCTGAACGTGGCCGCCATCATGAGCGGTTATCCGGGCTGCGAGGTGATCATCACCGGCGGCGTGGTGCGCGCGCGCGACCTCGGCATCACCGGCGAAGAAACCATCGATTTCATCCGCCGCTTCAAGGTCGATTTCGGCATCATCGGCATCTCCAGCATCGAAGCCGACGGCACGTTGCGCGATTTCGACTATCGCGAGGTGCGGGTGTCGGAAGCGATCATCGAACATTCGCGCACCGTATTCCTGGTAGCCGACCATTCGAAGTTCTGGCGGCCGGCGCTAGTGCGGCTTGGCGACATTTCGAAAATCAATGCGCTGTTTACCGACAAGCCGGTGCCGGAAGCCATGGCCGGCATTTTCGAAGAAGCGAAAATCGATATATTTGTCGCTGACGACGGCGCATCGGTCGCCTAGCAAATAATTCCGCGGCGCCGTTCGTGCGCTGCAATCTTCCCTTGGCCGTGAAGTTGTGGATAGTGTTCATCTATCCACAATTAAGTTTATTCCTATCGAACAATTGCTTTTAATAAATATAAACGATTATCAATGTTCGAATTCGAACAATATACTTTCGAATATAAATATTTTATGATGTGCGGTGACATTACAAGCTTGCGTGCGGTATTGGCAGGCTTGTCCGATGAGCAAGTTGCCGACACAAGGAGATGGCTGTGGCATCAAGTGAAATTGTAGATTTGCTGGTGGTGGGCGGCGGCGTTAACGGCGCCGGGATTGCGCGCGACGCTGCCGGACGCGGACTGAGCGTGTTGCTTTGCGAACAGGACGACCTTGCTTCGCACACTTCGTCGGCCAGCACCAAGCTGATACACGGCGGCTTGCGCTATCTCGAACACTACGAATTCGGCCTGGTGCGCAAAGCGCTGCAAGAGCGCGAACTGCTGCTGCGCCTGGCGCCGCATATCATTGCGCCGCTGCGCTTCGTGATGCCGCATGTATCGAGCCTGCGGCCGGCCTGGATGATACGCGCGGGTTTGTTTTTATACGACAACCTGAGCAAACGCGAATTGCTGCCAGGGTCGCGCTCCATCGATTTCCGCAAGCATCCGGCCGGCGCGCCGCTGAAAAAGACCTTGAGCAAAGGTTTCGTGTATTCCGACGCCTCGGTGCAAGACGCGCGCCTGGTGGTGCTCAATGCGATGGACGCCAAGGAACGCGGCGCCACCATCCTCACCAAAACCCGCTTGATTGAAGCCAGGCAAGGCACCCAATACTGGGACGCCACCCTGCTGTCGACCGTGAGCGGCGAGACTAGCAAGGTCAAGGCGCGCTGTGTGGTCAACGCTGCCGGGCCGTGGGTCGCCAGCCTGCTGAACAGCGCCCTGAATACGCCGGCGCAGCATCACATCCGCCTGGTCAAAGGCAGCCACATCGTCACCAAGCGCCTGTTCGACCACGATCACGCCTATATCTTCCAGAATCCGGACAAGCGCATCGTGTTCGCGATTCCGTATGAAACCGACTTCACCCTGATCGGCACCACCGATGTCGAATACAGCGGCAATCCGGGCAAGGTCGAGATCTCGGATGAAGAAACCGCCTACCTGTGCGAATCGGTGAGCCGCTATTTCGAAACTGCGGTGACGCCGCAGCAAGTGGTGTGGTCCTATGCCGGCGTGCGGCCGCTGCTGGAAGAAGAGGTCGCCAATCCTTCCGCCGTGACCCGCGACTACCGCCTGGAATTGCGCAACGAGCAGGGATTGGCACCGGTGTTGTCGGTATTCGGCGGCAAGATCACCACTTACCGGCGCCTGGCGGAAGAAGCCATGGAGCATTTGCAGCCGCTGTTCGGTTACATGAAATCGCACTGGACCGCGCACGAAGCATTGCCGGGAGGCGATATCGCCAATGCCGACTTCGCCGATTTCCAGCGCATTTTCCAGCAGCGCCATACCTGGCTGCCGGCCAGCCTGGCGGCGCGTTATGCACGCACTTACGGCACGCGCGCGGCGCGCTTGCTGGAGGGCATCCACGACATGGCCGGGCTGGGCGAATTGTTCGGCGCCGACCTGCATGAAGCGGAAGTACGTTATCTGATGCGCTACGAATGGGCGTTGACCGCCGACGATATCCTGTGGCGCCGTTCCAAGCTGGGATTGCGTTTCGATGCCGCCGGCGCCGCGCGTTTACAGGCGTGGCTGGAGGCGCAGCAAGTATCGGCGCCGGCGGCCATGCTGGCCTGAGTATTTAGCTGAAGTTTTACCCGGCAGGCAATTGCGCCGGAAGATAAAAAAGACGATCCGGTGTTGCTGCCGGTTCAAAGTCGCCCGGTCCGCGCAGGCGGATTCACCAACCTTGGAGTAGACAAGTTGAAAGACAAATACATTTTAGCCCTGGATCAGGGAACCACCAGCTCGCGCGCCATCCTGTTTGACCGTCAAGGCAATATCGTTTCTTCGGCGCAGAAAGAATTCCGCCAGATCTATCCGCAGCCGGGCTGGGTCGAGCACGATCCGCAGGAAATCTGGTCGACCCAGGTTGGCGTCGCCGCCGAAGCCTCGACCAACATCGGCCTGAACGGCACGTCGATCGCCGCCATCGGCATCACCAACCAGCGTGAAACCACCGTGGTCTGGGATCGCGAAACCGGCAAGGCAGTGTACAACGCCATCGTCTGGCAAGACCGCCGCACGGCGGCATTCTGCGACCAACTGAAAGCCGACGGCCTGGCCGAAACCATCCGTGAAAAGACCGGCTTGCTGGTCGACTCTTATTTTTCCGGCACCAAGATCCGCTGGATCCTGAACAACGTCGAAGGCGCGCAGCAGCTGGCGGACCAGGGACGGCTGGCGTTCGGCACCATCGATACCTGGCTGGTCTGGAACATGACCCGCGGCAAGCTGCACCTGACCGATGTCACCAACGCATCGCGCACCATGCTGTTCAATATCCACACCATGGAGTGGGATGACGAGCTGCTCAAGATCATGGGCGTGCCGCGCAGCATGCTGCCGGAAGTCCGCTCTTCCAGTGAAGTCTACGGCCACACCGAAGTCTCCGGTTTCGGTTCCGAAATTCCGCTGGCCGGGATTGCCGGCGACCAGCAGGCAGCCCTGTTCGGCCAGATGTGCACCGAACCCGGCATGGTCAAGAATACCTACGGCACCGGCTGCTTCATGGTGATGAACACCGGCACCAAGCCGATCATCTCGAAGAACAACCTGCTGACCACGGTCGCCTGGAAAATCGGCAACGAAGTCAATTACGCGCTGGAAGGCAGCATCTTCATCGGCGGCGCCGTGGTGCAATGGCTGCGCGACGGCCTCGGCATCATCAAGACCTCGACTGAAATCGAAGCGCTGGCGCGCAGCGTCAAGAGCAGCGACGGCGTCTACCTGGTGCCGGCGTTTGCCGGCCTTGGCGCGCCGCACTGGAACCCGCATGCGCGTGGCACCATCTTCGGCATTACCCGCGGCACCACCTCGGCGCACTATGCGCGCGCCGCACTGGACAGCATCGCCTATCAAACCATGGATGTATTGAAAGCCATGGAAGCCGACGCCGGCATCGTGATCCCGGAACTGCGGGTCGACGGCGGCGCCACTGCCAACAACCTGCTGATGCAGTTCCAGTCAGACATCCTGGGAGTCGACGTGGTGCGTCCGAAAGTGACGGAAACCACGGCGCTGGGCGCGGCCTACCTGGCTGGGCTGGCGGTCGGCTACTGGAGCAGCACCGACGACGTGCGCGGCCAGTGGCAGCTCGACCAGCGCTTCAAGCCGGCGCTGCCGGCGGATGAAGTGAAAACCAGCATCAAGGGCTGGCAGCGGGCGATTGCAGCGGCGACGGTCTGGGCCGATTCGTAAAGACCAGCCGGTACCCCCACTGTTGGATAAAAACAGAATGGAACGCAGGCTAGAACCTGCGTTCCTCTCACTTCCCATTTCCGAAAGAGTTGACCATGACTCCCTTTTTAGCTGAATTCGTAGGCACCGCACTGATTGTCCTGCTTGGCAACGGCGTGGTTGCCAATGTTCTTTTAAGTAAAACCCATGGCCATGGCAGCGGCCTGATCGTGATCACGGTCGGCTGGGCGATGGCGGTGTTTGTCGGTGTGTTCGTGGCGGCATCCTCCAGCGGCGCTCACCTGAATCCGGCCGTGACCCTGGCGCTGGCGGTGGCCGGCAAGTTTGCCTGGGGCAGCGTGCCCGGTTATATCCTGTCGCAGATGCTGGGCGGCATGATGGGAGCTTTCCTGGTGTGGCTGGTTTACCGCAATCACTTTGCCGAGACTACCGACGGCAACCTGAAGCTGGCGGCATTCTGCACGGCGCCGGCAATCCGCAACACCTTCGGCAATGTGGTGTCGGAAGTGGTCGGCACCTTTGTGCTGGTCTATTGCGTGCTGAATATCGCTTCGCCGAAGATGGGGCTGGGCGCGCTGGATGCCTTGCCGGTGGCCTTGCTGGTGATGAGCATCGGCGTTTCGCTGGGCGGCACCACGGGTTACGCGATCAACCCGGCGCGCGATCTTGGGCCGCGCCTGATGCATGCATTGCTGCCGATTCCCGGTAAACGCGACAGCGACTGGGGTTATGCCTTGGTGCCTGTGGTGGGTTCGATCTGCGGCGGCGTGCTGGCGGCGCTGGTGTATGGCCTGCAGATGGCGCACTGAGCGGTGCGTGCATTGACCTGCGATAGATGATGTGTCCGGATCGGCTGGCCGCAAGGCCGGAAACCGATCCGGGATGTTACTGCCTTATTTCCCCAGCAATTTCTCGATATCCGCCGCCAAAGCCTCCGGCTTGGTCTGCGGCGCAAAACGGTCGACTACGGCGCCGTCCTTGTTCACCAGGAACTTGGTGAAATTCCATTTGATTCCCTCGCTGCCGAGCAAGCCCGGCGCCGCGTTCTTCAGGTATTGGTAGAGCGGGGCCGCGTGATCGCCGTTGACGTCGATCTTCTCGAACAGAGGGAAGGTGACGCCGTAGTTTTTTTCGCAGAAAGCGCCGATTTCGTCGGCGGTTCCCGGTTCCTGGGCGCCGAACTGGTTGCAGGGAAAACCGAGCACTTCAAAGCCCTGCTCGTGGTACTTCTGGTAAATCTCTTCCAGTCCCTTGTATTGCGGCGTGAAACCGCAGTTGCTGGCGGTGTTGACGATCAGCAGCACCTTGCCGCGAAAGGCTGCCAGCGACTCGGGCGTGCCGTCCAGTTGCTTGACGGTGAAATCGTAAATGCTGGTGTCGTTGCTCATACTATCCCCAGGTGTTCAGTGCCGGCAGACAGGTCGCGGTCTTTTGCATCCTTGCCGCGCAGCTTGATGGAAAGCCGCAGGTCGTTGACCGAGTCGGCGTTGCGCAAAGCGTCTTCGTAACTGATTTTATCCTCTTCGTACAAATCGAACAGGGCCTGGTCAAAAGTCTGCATGCCGAGCTCGCGCGACTTCTTCATGATTTCCTTGATTTCATGGACATCGCCCTTGAAGATCAAGTCGGAAATCAAAGGTGAATTCAGCAGGATCTCCACCGCGACCGCGCGGCCCTTGACCGTTTTCAGCGGCACCAGGCGTTGCGAGACGATCCCTTTAAGATTGAGCGACAAGTCCATCAGCAGTTGCGGCCGGCGCTCTTCCGGGAAAAAGTTGATGATACGGTCGAGCGCCTGGTTGGAGCTGTTGGCATGCAGCGTGGCCAGGCACAAGTGGCCGGTTTCGGCGAAGGCGATGGCGTAGTCCATGGTTTCGCGGTCGCGGATTTCGCCGATCAGGATCACGTCCGGCGCCTGGCGCAAGGTGTTCTTCAGAGCTACTCCCCAGTTTTCCGTGTCGACGCCGACTTCGCGCTGGGTCACGATACAGTTCTTGTGCGGATGGATGTATTCGACCGGATCTTCAATCGTGATGATGTGGCCGTAGCTGTTTTCGTTGCGGTAGCCGATCATCGCCGCCAGCGTGGTCGATTTGCCGGAACCGGTGGCGCCGACCATGATCACCAGGCCGCGCTTGGTCATGGCGACCTCCTTCAGCGTGGGCGGCAAGCCCAGGTCTTCGAATTTCGGGATATCGGTGGTGATGGTCCGCAGCACCATGCCGACCCGGCCTTGCTGGATGAACGCCGAAGCGCGGAAGCGCCCCAGCCCTGCCGGGCTGATGGCGAAGTTGCATTCCTTGGTTTCTTCGAAATCGGCCGCCTGCTTGTCGCTCATGATGGCGCGCGCCAGTTCGAGAGTATGGACCGAAGTCAGCGCCTGGTTCGATACCGGCGTGATCTTGCCGTCGATCTTGAACGCCGGCGGGAAGTCTGCGGTAATGAACAAATCGGAGCCGCGCTTGCTGACCATCAGGCGCAGCAAGTCGTGCATGAATTTGGTGGCTTGATCTCTTTCCATGATTCTCTATCCTAATAAATTACTAGCTTAGCCCGGGAAGTTGTCCGGTGTCTTGGCTGCCGCGCGTGCGCTGGCCAGCGAGATCACATTGCGCTTGACCAGTTCGGTCAGGTTGCTGTCTAGGGTTTGCATGCCCATGTTGCTGCCGGTCTGGATCGCCGAATACATCTGCGCAATCTTGCTTTCGCGGATCAGGTTGCGGATCGCCGGCGTGCCCAGCATGATTTCATGGGCGGCGACGCGGCCGGAGCCGTCCTTGGTTTTCAGCAGGCTTTGCGAAATCACCGCTTGCAGCGATTCCGACAACATGGCGCGCACCATTTCCTTTTCTTCGCCGGGGAACACGTCGACGATACGGTCGATGGTCTTGGCGGCGGAGGAGGTGTGCAGGGTGCCGAACACCAGGTGGCCGGTTTCGGCGGCGGTCAGCGCCAGGCGGATGGTTTCCAGGTCGCGCAATTCGCCCACCAGGATGACGTCAGGATCTTCCCGCAAGGCCGAGCGCAGCGCATTGCTGAAAGAATGGGTGTGCGGTCCGACTTCGCGCTGGTTGATCAGGCACTTGTTCGATTGGTGCACGAATTCGATCGGATCTTCGATGGTCAGGATGTGCGCGTATTCGTTTTCATTGACATGGTTGACCATGGCCGCCAGCGTGGTCGATTTGCCGGAACCGGTCGGGCCGGTGACCAGCACCAGGCCGCGCGGCTTGAGCGCCAGTTCGGCAAAGATGCGCGGCGCGTTGAGCTGTTCCAGGGTCAGGACGGTCGACGGAATCGTCCGCAGCACGGCTGCGGCGCCGCGGTCCTGGTTGAAGGCATTGACGCGGAAGCGCGCCAGGCCGGGGATTTCAAACGAAAAATCGCATTCCAGATGTTCTTCGTACGCTTTGCGCTGGCCGTCGTTCATGATGTCATAGATCATGGAGTGCACATCCTTGTGCTCCAGCGGCGGCAGGTTGATGCGGCGCACATCGCCATGAACCCGGATCATCGGCGGCAAGCCTGCGGATAAATGCAAATCGGATGACTTATTCTTCACCGAAAAAGCCAGAAGTTCGGAAATGTCCATTTATAATCCCTGTGCTGTATTTTGTTTGTTGAAAGGCATTTTTCTGCCCAGGCGCTGCTTGCCAAAACCGCCTGGCCATGCAAATTAGTAGTTCTTTACGGCAATTTTCAAACTCTCCGATTATGTCCTTAATGTCGCACAAGTTGCAAGCCGTCCATAGCAGTATTCATGCCACGGCCATTACAGCGTCGCGCCGACCTGACAGTGTGGCGCTGCTGGCGGTGTCAAAAACCTTCGGCGCCGATGCGGTGCTGGAAGCGGTCGCTGCCGGCCAGCGCGCTTTCGGTGAAAATTATTTGCAGGAAGCACTGACAAAAATGGCTGAGGTGGAACTGAAATTGGCACTGAAATCTGGGGAGGGAGACGATGTCTTGCTGGAATGGCATTTTATCGGCCCGATCCAGAGCAACAAGACGCGTGCCATCGCCGAGCATTTCGACTGGGTACATACGGTCGACCGCGAAAAGATCGCCCAGCGCCTGTCGCAGCAGCGGCCGCCGCAGCTGGCGCCGCTGAACATCTGTTTGCAGGTGAACATCAGCGGCGAGGCCAGCAAGAGCGGTTTGGCGCCGGCGGAGGTGAAGGATGTGGCGCGCGCCATCGCCGGATTGCCGGGGCTGAAATTGCGCGGCTTGATGGCGATACCGGAGCCGACCGACGACCTGGAAAAACAGCATGCGGCATTTCGCCGGACCAGGCAATTGCTGGAGCAGCTGCAACAGGATCCGGATATGCAGCAAGCCGGACAGCAGCTGGATACTTTGTCGATGGGCATGTCGGCCGACATGGCGGCGGCGATTGAAGAGGGCGCTACCATCGTGCGCGTAGGCAGTGCAATTTTTGGACAACGGGAACGGAACCATGACAAGTAAACTGAATATCAGCTTCATCGGAGGTGGCAATATGGCGGCGGCCCTGATCGGCGGCCTGGCCGGCAAGGTGACCGACGGCGCCAACATCCATGTGGTCGACCTGAATCCGGAAGCTTTGCAGAACCTGGCGCAGCGTTTCGGCGTCAGTACCGCAACCGGCATCGACGCCGCGATCGCGGCCAGCGAAGTGATCGTGCTGGCGGTCAAGCCGCAACAGATGAAGGAAGTCGTGGCCAAATTGCGGCCGCATGTCACCAGCCAGCTAGTGTTGTCGATCGCCGCCGGCATCCGCGCTGTCGACCTGAAGCGCTGGCTGGGCGGCCACGACGCCATCGTGCGCTGCATGCCGAACACGCCGGCGCTGATCGGCCTGGGGATTACCGGCATGGTCGCCACTGCGGGCGTGTCGGCGGCGCAACGCGATACCGCCGACCTGATCTTGCGCGCTGTCGGCAGCACGGTGTGGCTGGACGACGAGGCAAAGATCGATGCGGTGACGGCGGTATCCGGCAGCGGCCCGGCTTATGTGTTTTATTTTATCGAAGCGATGCAGCAGGCAGCCCAGGAACTCGGCCTGACTGCGCAGCAGGGCATCGAACTGGCCAAGGCCACTTTCGTCGGCGCGGCGCAACTGGCGGCACAATCGCCGGAGCCGGTGTCATTGTTGCGCGAGCGCGTCACTTCCAAGGGCGGCACCACCTATGCTGCGTTGACCAGCATGGAAGCGGCGGATGTGAAGGGAGCGATCATCGCCGCCGTCAAATCAGCCGCGGTCCGAGGCCAGGAGCTGGGCGACGAATTCGGACGCGACTAGTATCGAGTCCGGCAGCACCGATAAAAAAACAGCGGCATCGCATAACGATTGCCGCTGTTTTTTATTGCAAACCCGATTGCAAACCCGCTTGCAGGCCCGAAGGGGTATCCGGGCTCGTGCAGGTCTTATTTGTTGCGGCCGATCGCCAGGCCCGCCAGCAAGCCGATGACGGCTGCCACGCTGACAGCTTTCCAAGGATTGTCGCCGACATATTCGTCAGTCACATGGGCGGCGTGCTTGGTGTGCGCCACTGCTTTTTTGGTGGCTTTCGGCAGTTCGGTTTTAGCCGTTTCCAGCGCCGTTTTCAATTTTTCGCGCGCCGAGTTGTATTTTTTCTCTGCGTGGTCGTGGGTGTCGTCGAGCAGGGTTTCTGCTTCCTTGATCACGGATTTGAGCTCGCCAGCCAGATTGTCGCGCATATCTTTTACGTTATCGGTAGTAGTAGCCATGTTTGCCTCTTCAATGTGGATTGCGGGGAAAGATGTTGCCTAATATATCACGATAAATTATGTCTGAATGTTATCTCAGCGCGTAGTCCAGAGCGATGCCGCCAAATACCGCCGCTCCCAGCCAGTTATTGTGGCGGAAAGCGGTAAAGCAAGCGGCGCGTTCGCGTGTGCGAATCAGGCGGTAATGATAGACGGCGCAAGCGGCGGCCAGCAGCATGCCGGCACTGAACCAACCGCGCAGGCCGAATTGCCAGCCTACAGCAAATACTAATCCCAAACTGAGCGCGTAACAAAGCATGATCGCCAGCACGTCGTAGCGGCCGAAAGTAATCGCCGAGGTCTTGATGCCGATCTTGAGGTCATCGTCGCGATCGACCATGGCGTATTCGGTGTCGTAGGCGATGGCCCAGAATACATTGGCGACCAACAGCAGCCAGGCCGCTGCCGGCACCGCGCCCTGCACGGCGGCGAAACCCATGGGGATGCCGAAGCCGAAGGCGATGCCGAGGTAGGCTTGCGGAATCGCGAAAAAGCGCTTGAAGTAGGGATAGCTGCCGGCCACGATTACGGCGATCACCGACAATTCCTTGGTCAGCGTGTTCAGCGGCAGGATCAGCAGCAAGGACAGCAGCGTCAGCACCACGGCCACCATCACCGCTTCCCAGGCGGCGATCTTGCCGCTGGTCAGCGGCCGCTCGGCGGTGCGTTTGACGTGCTTGTCGAAATCGCGGTCGGCGAAATCGTTGATCGCGCAGCCGGCCGAGCGCATCAGGGCGGTGCCAAGGATGAAGATCGCGACCAGGCTCCAGGCCGGTTTGCCGCCGGCAGCCAGCCACAGGGCGGCCAGGGTCGGCCACAGCAATAGCAGGATGCCGATGGGTTTGTCCATGCGGACCAGCTGGAAGTAGAGTTTGAGACGATTCATTGCGATTTGGATCAGTGTTGCCGCCAAGCGGCAACGGAGGAAACGGGCGGATGGAAGAACGGCAGCGGACGGAAACGGCTTCCGCCCGGCCATCTCAAGTCAGCTATTGATTCAGCCTTCGACCGCAAGCGCGTCATGCAGCAGGGTGACGCCTTTCAGGCCGCAATCCAGTACCGCTTTCTGCACCGCTTCGATGGCTGCATGGCGGGTGAAGCTCTTGCGCCAGACGATCACCACCCGGCGCGACGGCTCCGGGTCGGTAAACGGCACATAACGCAGCATGCCGTCCTTGGCGTCGAGATCGGGCACCGAAGCCAGCGGCAGCACCGTAATGCCGATGCCGGAAGCCACCATGTGGCGTATGGTTTCCAGCGACGAACCTTCGAAGGTGCGGGCGATGCCGTCGCCGGCAGTCGAGAAGCGCGACATTTCGGGGCACACTTCCAGCACCTGGTCGCGGAAGCAGTGGCCGTTGCCGAGCAACAGCATGGTTTCCGACTTGAGATCCTGGGCGCTGATGCTGCTGCGGTTGGCCCAGGCATGGTGCTTGGGCAGCGCCACCACGAACGGTTCGTCGTACAGCGGCTGCACCATCAGGCCATGTTCGGGGAACGGCAGGGCGATGATGGCGGCGTCCAGTTCGCCCTGGCGCAGCAACTCGAGCAGGCGCACGGTGAAATTTTCCTGCAGCACCAGCGGCATCTGCGGCACTTGCTCGATCATGGTTTTCACCAGCGGCGGCAGCAGGTAGGGACCGACGGTATAGATGATGCCGAGGCGCAGCGGGCCGGCCAGCGGATCCTTGTTCTGGTTGGCGATTTCGCGGATGGTGGCGGTCTGCTCCAGCACCCGTTCGGCCTGGGCTACGATCTGCGCACCCAGCGGCGTCACTGAAATTTCGGTGCCGCCGCGTTCGAAGATCACCACGCCCAGTTCGTCTTCCAGCTTCTTGATCGCCACGGAGAGGGTCGGCTGCGCTACGAAGCAAGCTTCCGCTGCATGGCCAAAATGCTTTACGCGGGCTACCGCGACGATGTATTTGAGTTCGGTCAGAGTCATGTTGTTATCTTCGCATATTTTTTTGATGGAGATTGTATCTCCATGTTTCAGTATCATTTTTGCAAAATAGCCATCATGCCGGGCCATGCCGCTCAAACCTTCAGGAAATCCTCGCGGCCGCCCAGCCAGCGCGCCAGATGGGTGCTGACGGTGGCCTGGTTGGCCGGGGTCGGATCCTGCAGCAGCGCGTGCGCCAGGTCACGGGCGCGGTCGACCAGCCATTGGTCGGTGGCCAGGTCGGCAAAACGCAGCATGGCCTGGCCGGACTGGCGCGCCCCGAGGAATTCGCCGGGGCCGCGGATTTCCAGGTCGCGCCGGGCGATTTCGAAGCCGTCGGTGGTTTCGCGCATGGTCATCAGGCGCTGCTTGGCGATATAGCCGAGCGGGCTTTGGTATAACAACAAGCATACGCTGGCGGCAGAACCGCGTCCAACCCGCCCGCGCAGCTGGTGCAGCTGCGACAGCCCGAAGCGTTCCGCATGCTCGATCACCATCAGCGAAGCGTTGGGCACGTCGACCCCGACTTCGATCACGGTGGTGGCGACCAGCACATGGCAGGCGCCGGCGCTGAAGGCGTCCATCACTTCCTGTTTCTCGGCTTGCTTGAGGCGGCCATGGACCAGGCCGATCCGCAGGTCAGGCAGCGCCTCCACCAGCATGGCGTAGGTTTCGGTTGCGGTTTGCAGCTGCAGGGCTTCCGACTCCTCGATCAGCGGGCAGACCCAATAAGCCTGGCGGCCGTCCTGCACCGCCGCATGGACCCGTGCGATCACTTCGTCGCGCCGCGACTGGTCGACGGCGCGGGTGACGATCGGCGTGCGGCCGGGCGGCAGTTCGTCGATCACCGAGATTTCCAGGTCGGCATAATAGGTCATCGCCAGGGTGCGCGGAATCGGCGTGGCGCTCATCATCAGCTGATGCGGCACCGCCGCCGCCGCCGCCGTGTTTGGGATAGAGTCATTGCCACCGTTTTCGGACACAGTCTTGTTGCGCAGCGCTAGCCGCTGGCCGACACCGAAGCGATGCTGTTCGTCGACAATCACCAGGCCCAGCTTGGCAAACTGCACGCTGTCCTGGATCAGGGCGTGGGTGCCGATCACCAGTTGCGCCTCGCCCGATTCGATCATGGCCTGGGCCGCCAGCTTTTCTTTCTTTTTCAGGCTGCCGGTGAGCCAGGCGACACGCACGCCCAGCGGCTCCATCCAGGCCGCGATCTTGCGGAAATGCTGGTCGGCCAGGATCTCGGTCGGCGCCATCAGCACCGCCTGGTAGCCGCTGTCGATGGCTTGCGCCGAGGCGAGGGCGGCGACCACGGTCTTGCCGCTGCCGACATCGCCTTGCAGCAGCCGCTGCATGGGAAACGAGGCGCGCAGGTCGGCGCTGATTTCAGCCACCACCCGCTGCTGGGCCTTGGTCAGGGTAAACGGCAGCGTATTGAGGAAGGCCGCCGACAATTTACCGACGACCGACAGCGCCCGCGCATTCTTGGCGCGCCGTGCGACCTGGGCGCGTTTCAGTGACAGCTGCTGGGCCAGCAGTTCGTCGAATTTCATGCGCACCCAGGCCGGATGGGAGCGGTCTTCCAGCGCATGTTCGTCGACTTCCGGCGGCGGGTTATGCAGCAGGCGCACCGCATTTTCGAAGGGCATCAGCTGCTGCGCCGCCAGTTGCGCCGGCGACAAGGTGTCGCGCCACTCGATGTTGTGCATGGCGTCGGCGATCGCCTTGCGCAGGAAAATCTGCGACAAACCCTCGCCGGCCGGATAAACCGGGGTCAGCACATCGGGCAGCGGAGCGCCTTCCAGCACCACCTTATAATTGGGATGGACCACCTCGGCGCCGAAAAAGCCGTGGCGGATTTCGCCGCGCGCGCGCACCCGGGTGCCGACCGCCAGCTGCTTGGTCTGGCTACCGTAGAAATTCAGGAAACGCATCACCAGCTGGCCGCTGTCGTCGGCGATGGTGACCACCAGCTGCCGCCGCGGCCGGTACTGGATATCGCAGGCGGTGACGACGCCTTCGACTTGCGCTACGCTGGCGCCCATCATGCCGGCTTGCTGAATGGCGACGACCTCGGTCTCATCTTCATAGCGCAGCGGCAGGTGCAAGACCAGGTCGATATCCGTGCGCAAACCCAGCTTTTCCAGCTTGCTGGCGCGGGTGTTCGCAACCGGGGCAGAAGGGGCGGCAGCGGCAGGTTTTCGCTTCGGAGCAGGCATATCAGGCGGTTAATGGTGGCTTTTGGGGTAGCTTTGAGGCCACAGGGCGTAAAATAGCGGGTTTGCTTATCAAAAAGCATAGCGTTGCGTCCGTGTTGTGTACGGATTTCAGCGTTTGCCATTGTAAAGCCTATGGCCGTATTGGCAAGTTGAGCCTGGTTTCCTTTTTATTTCCTTACTTATTCGTGCATGCATTCTCTCTCCGATTACGATTTCGAGCTGCCTCCTGAGCTGATCGCGCAAACCCCGCTGTCCGAGCGCAGCGCCTCGCGCCTGCTGCACTTAGACGGCGATCGCCTGATCGACCGCCAATTTACCGACATCGTCGACCAGCTCGCCGCTGGCGACCTGCTGGTGTTCAACGACACACGGGTGCTCAAGGCGCGCTTCTTCGGCGTCAAGGAAACCGGCGGCAAGGTCGAGGTGCTGGTCGAGCGCGTGGTCGACAACCGCACCGTGCATGCTCAGGTGCGCGCCTCGAAATCGCCGCCGGCCGGCGCCCGGATCTGCCTGGCCGAAGCGTTCGATGTGGTGGTGGGCGAGCGCGTCGGCGAGTTTTATACGCTGGTGTTCCCGGCCGATGTATTCGAGCTGATCGAGGCCCACGGCCGTTTGCCGTTGCCGCCGTATATCGAACACGATGCCGACGCCTTCGATGAAACCCGTTATCAAACCGTCTACGCCAAACACGCCGGCGCGGTGGCGGCGCCGACCGCCGGCCTGCATTTCGACCAGGCTTTGCTGGAGCGCCTGCAGCAGAAGGGCATCGGTTTTGCCTATGTCACGCTGCATGTCGGCGCCGGCACCTTCCAGCCGGTGCGCAGCGAGAACCTGGCGGAACACAAAATGCACAGCGAGTGGTACACCATCACCGAAGCCACGGTGGAGGCGGTGCGCGCCACCAAGGCTGCGGGCGGCAAGGTGATCGCGGTCGGCACCACCAGCTTGCGGGCGCTGGAATCGGCTTCGCAGTCCGGCGTTTTGCAGGCGGGCAGCGCCGATACCGCCTTGTTCATCACTCCCGGCTATGTTTTCAAGACCGTGGAGCGCCTGATCACCAACTTCCATTTGCCGAAATCGACCTTGCTGATGCTGGTCTCGGCTTTTGCCGGCTACGACTGCATCCGCGCCGCCTACGCCCACGCCATCGCGCAGCGTTATCGCTTTTTCAGTTACGGCGATGCGATGCTTTTGTCATTGCAGAGAGCCAGTCAATAAACGTAAAGCGGATCTTTACGTTTATTTTAATTTTCTTGACAATTAATTGTCCTATGAATGACAATTTAGTATGGATAAATTAAAAATAAGGACAATTTGTCAACTTGTTGATGCCAGTGGACAAAATGTTGCAGCTCGTCTGGCTGAAAAGGAAGGTATTTCAAGACAAGCTGCTAGCACCTGGCTTGCTAAGGCAAAAGAGGCGGGGATAATTTCATCCGAAGGAACCGGTCGGGGAATACGCTATGCTCTTGTTGCGCAGGATTATGCCTGGAAGGATTACCTGCGCGAGGGTCTATCGGAAGACGTTGTTTGGCGTGAACTGTGCGCGCCCATGTTGCGGCAGTTGCCAGGCAATGTGCGCGGGATATGGCAACACGCTATGACGGAGATGATTAACAATGCCGTCGATCATTCCAATTCCGAGCAAGTTAAGGTTGGAATGAAAATGAACGCATTATTTACAGAAGGATTCGTCTCTGATACCGGTGAGGGTATCTTTTTAAAAATTCAAAAGGCGCTGGATCTTTACGATACGCGTGAAGCGATACTTGAACTGGCCAAGGGGAAATTCACTACTGACCCCGCCAATCACTCTGGCGAAGGTATTTTCTTTTCGTCCAAGATGATGGACCACTACGAAATCCGTTCTGGTAAATTGCACTTTGACCATGATAGCGAACAACCTGATTTGTTGATCGAGCATGACGTGGACGTGAGCGGTACGCTGGTTTCCATGCGCTTGGATAATGACAGCGCGAGAACGGCGAAAGAGGTGTTTGATCGTTTTGCATTGCCGGAAGAATTTTCATTTGCGAAAACGACCGTGCCGGTACGGCTTGCTCAACACGAAGGGGAAACCTTGGTTTCACGTTCTCAGGCCAAACGGCTGACACGGCGCTTCGAGAGATTCCAGAGTGTGATATTGGACTTCTCGGGCGTCGACGAGATCGGACAGGCGTTTGCCGATGAGGTATTTCGAGTATTTCAAAATGCTCATCCAGAGATCAGCATGATACCGTTCAAAGCTTCAGCGTCAATTACCGCGATGATTAAACGCGTTCAGAATCCTACGTGATTCTCCAGCGAGCCAGGGAAACTGCTGAATAGATTTTCAGGGCTACCGTCGTGTAGCGAACGCGTTTGTCTCCATAAACTGGCATTTGCAAAAGAGTGATGCCGTCAACAAGAAAATTATGCTTGAATTCACATTATTAAAAACCGAAGGAAAGGCCCGCCGCGGCCGTCTCAAACTCAACCACGGCGTTGTCGAAACGCCGATCTTCATGCCGGTCGGCACCTATGGTTCGGTGAAGGCAATGTCGCCGCTGGAGCTGGTGGAGATCGAAGCCCAGATTATCCTCGGCAATACCTTCCACCTGTGGCTGCGGCCCGGCACCGACGTGATCGACAAATTCCGCGGCCTGCACAAGTTCATGGCCTGGGACAAGCCGATCCTGACCGATTCCGGCGGCTTCCAGGTGTTTTCGCTGGGCGCGATGCGCAAGATTACCGAGGAGGGCGTGAAATTTTCCTCGCCGATCAACGGCGATAAATTGTTCCTCTCGCCCGAGGTGTCGATGCAGATCCAGAAATCGCTGAATTCCGACATCGTGATGCAGTTCGACGAATGCACGCCGTATGAAATCGACGGCCGGCCCGCCACCAGCGAGGAAGCGGCGCAGTCGATGCGGATGTCGCTGCGTTGGGCCAAGCGCTCCAAGAACGAATTCGACCAGCTGGAAAACCCGAATGCGCTGTTCGGCATCGTCCAGGGCGGCATGTTCGAAAACCTGCGCGACGAATCGCTCGCCGGCCTCGAAGACATCGGCTTCCACGGCATCGCCATCGGCGGCCTGTCGGTGGGCGAGCCCAAGGAAGAAATGATGCGTGTGCTGGAGCATATCGGCCCGCGCCTGCCGGCCGACAAGCCGCATTACCTGATGGGGGTCGGTACGCCTGAGGACCTGGTGGCCGGCGTTGAAAATGGCGTCGACATGTTCGATTGCGTGATGCCGACCCGTAACGCCCGCAACGGCTGGCTGTTTACCCGCTTCGGCGACCTGAAGATCAAGAACGCCCGCTACAAGGATGACGAAAAGCCATTGGACGAGACCTGCGGCTGCTACGCTTGCCGTAACTTCTCGCGCGCCTACTTGCATCATTTGCATCGCACCGGCGAAATCCTTGGCGCGCGCCTGAATACGATACACAATCTGCATTACTACCTGGACCTGATGAAAAATATCCGGGCAGCGCTGGATGTCGGGCAGTTCAGCGTATTCGTGACCCAGTTCCACCTGGACCGGGCGCGCGGGGTCTAGTATTTACCTTGGTAAAAGTATGCATTTTGCAACTGTTTGCCGATAAACCGGTCTATGCTCACTGGTCCGATCTGCCTGCTGACACCATAAAGGCGGCGGATCGGGCCGATTTCCCGGCAATAAATAGCGCCGGGGCGCGGCTGGACGGTTGTATGCCGTTACCCAATGCTAGAATGCTGGGCTATTTTCAAACTATTACCTGGAGCAACTCGTGTCAATTATTTCCAGCGCATACGCGCAAACTGCACCTGCGGCTACTGCCGCTGCCGGCCCATTTGGCCTGAGCGGCAACCTGACCAGCTTTCTGCCTATCATCCTGATGTTCGTGGTGTTGTACTTCCTGATGATCCGTCCGCAAATGAAGCGTCAGAAAGAACAGAAATCCATGATGGAAGCGCTGGCCAAGGGCGATGAAGTCGTGACAGCCGGCGGCATGCTGGGCAAGATCACCAAGGTCACCGACGGCTACATCACCCTGGAAATCGCCAGCGGCACTGAAGTCGTGGTGCAAAAGGGTTCGGTCACCACATTGCTGCCGAAGGGCACAATCAAGACGGCACTGTAATCCAGGCGCCAGACTGATGGAACGAGAGCATCCGGATGGGTGCTCTCTTCAAATGTAAAGTCCGGAATAAAAACAGCCTGGCGGCGCAATGCCACAAGCGCAGCACGGCAAGACATTGCACGCAGGCATCTCGGCTGCATAACCAGGCAAGAGACTCCCTCTGAGACTCACACAGAACGCTGAATCAATATGAATCGCTATCCTCTCTGGAAATATATCCTGATCGTCATCGCGCTGCTGTTCGGCGTGCTGTACACCATACCGAATCTGTTTGGCGAATCGCCCGCGGTACAGGTGAGCAGCGGCAAATCGACCTTGAAGATCGACAGCTCGCTGGCTGACCGGGTGTCGCAAGTGCTACAGCAAGGCAATTTGCTGACCGACAGCGTCACGTTCGAGAACGCCGGCGCCCAAGGCACGGTGCGCGCCCGTTTCCACGATACCGACACCCAGTTCAAGGCCAAGGCTTTGCTGGAACAGACACTGAATACCGATCCGACCGATCCGGTCTATGTGGTGGCCTTCAACCTGGTGCCGAATACGCCGCACTGGCTGCAAGCCATCCACGCATTCCCGATGTACCTGGGGCTCGACTTGCGCGGCGGCGTGCACTTCCTGATGCAAGTCGACACCAAGGCGGTAATCAACAAGCGCCTGCAGGGTTTGCAAGCCAGCGCCCGCACCGAACTGCGCGACAAGGATATCCGTTACAGCGGCATCAACCGCAATGGCGATACGATAGAAATCAGTTTCCGCGACCAGGATACGCTGAACAAGGCGCTCAACATATTGGCGCCGCAACTGTCCGAGATGTCGATCCAGGCAGTACTGCCGGTGGCCGGCGCCGACCCGATGCTGAGCGCATCGCTGAAGCCTGAAGCACTGAAGCAGATCGTCGACAACGGCGTCACGCAAAACATCACGACCTTGTCGAAACGGGTCAATGAACTGGGCGTCAGCGAACCGATCATTCAGCGCCAGGGCGCTGACCGTATCGTGGTGCAGATGCCCGGCGTGCAAGATGTCTCGCGCGCAAAGGACATCATCGGCCGTACCGCGACGCTGGAAGTGCGGATGGTGGATGAATCGGTAACCCGCGGCACGGAAGCCACCGCCGCGGTGCCTTTCGGTTCCGAACTGTTCAAGGTCGGCAAGAATGCGCCGGTAGTGCTGTACAAGGACCCTGTGCTGACCGGCGACTATATCTCCAGCGCTGCCGTCAGTTTCGACCAGAACCAGCAGCCTGCGGTCAGCATCGACCTCAACGGCGACGGCGGCCGCAAGATGCGCGATGCTACCCGCGGCAAGGTCGGCAAGGCGATGGCGATCGTGCTGTTTGAAAAAGGCAAGGGCGAAGTCCTGACCGTGGCGACGATCCAGAGCGAACTGGGTTCGCGCTTCCAGATCACCGGCATGGGTTCGCCTGAAGCGGCGGCCGACCTGGCGCTGCTGCTGCGCGCCGGTTCGCTGGCGGCGCCGATGACCATCATCGAAGAACGCACCATCGGCCCGCAACTGGGCGCCGAGAATATCAAGAAGGGTTTTGACTCGACCATGTACGGTTTCGCCGTCATCGCCGTGTTCATGATCATCTACTACATGCTGTTCGGCCTGTTCAGCGTGCTGGCGCTGTCGGTCAACCTGCTGCTGCTGATCGCGGTGCTGTCGACCTTGCAGGCGACGCTGACCTTGCCGGGTATCGCCGCGATTGCGCTGACCCTTGGTATCGCGATCGACGCCAACGTGCTGGTGAATGAACGTATCCGCGAAGAACTGCGCAACGGCAATTCGCCGCAGGCAGCGATCTCGATCGGTTTCGACCGCGCCTGGGCCACGATCCTGGACTCCAACGTGACGACGCTGATCGCCGGCCTGGCATTGCTGATTTTCGGTTCCGGCGCCATCCGCGGTTTTGCGGTGGTGCATTGCCTGGGCATCCTGACTTCGATCTTCTCGGCAGTGTTCGTTTCGCGCGGTTTCGCCAACCTCTGGTACGGCCGCAAGAAGAAACTGACCAGCCTGTCGATCGGCCAGATCTGGAAACCGAACGCCTGAGCCGCAACCAAGCCCTAGCTGATATCGAATAACGTTGCGGCCGCGACCACGTGGCCGCACAAGCAAGAACCAGTGGTGTGAACCAAAAGGAATGTGATGGAACTTTTCCGTATCAAGAAAGATATTCCGTTCATGCGCCATGCGTTGATATTCAATGCAATCTCGGCGCTGACGTTTGTATTGGCCGTATTCTTCCTGTTCTCGAAAGGCCTGCATCTGTCGATCGAGTTTACCGGCGGCACGGTAATCGAAGTCGCCTACAGCAAACCGGCCAATATCGAGGGCATACGCAAGACGGTCGAAGGCATCGGTTATACCGATAACCAGGTCACCAATTTCGGCACCGCCCAGGATGTGATGATTCGCCTGCCGGCAAAAAAAGGTGAAAATTCCAACGCCCAAAGCGCAACCGTACTGAAAGCCTTGCAGCAGCAGGACCCCGACGTGCAGCTCAAGCGCACCGAGTTTGTCGGACCGCAGGTGGGCGACGAACTGGCGCACGACGGCCTGATGGCGCTGCTGTTCGTGGTGATCGGCATCGTCATCTACCTGGCCATCCGCTTCGAATGGAAGTACGCGGTGGCGGCGATTATCGCCAACTTGCATGACGTGGTGATCATCCTCGGCTTCTTCGCCTTCTTCCAGTGGGAATTCTCGCTGACCGTACTGGCGGCGATCCTGGCGGTGCTGGGCTATTCGGTGAATGAATCGGTGGTGGTGTTCGATCGCGTGCGTGAAACTTTCCGCGACCGCCGCTTCGGCAAGCTGGCGGTTTCCGATGTCATGAACCATGCGATCACTAGCACGATTTCCCGTACCATCATCACCCACGGCAGTACTGAAATCATGGTGCTGTCGATGTTCGTGTTCGGCGGTCCGGCGCTGCATTACTTCGCGTTGGCGCTGACCATTGGTATCCTGTTCGGTATCTACTCTTCGGTGTTCGTGGCGGCGGCAGTAGCAATGTGGCTGGGCGTCAAGCGTGAAGACATGATCAAGCCGGTCAAGGAAAAAGACGAGACTGACGGCGCTGTGGTGTAAGGCGTTGCGGTTATAAAAAAACCAGCCTTCGGGCTGGTTTTTTTTGGTCTGGCGAAAAGCCGGGCTTCAGATTTTCTTGGCCAGCGATGCGGCATGCCCGATATAGTTGGACGGCGTCATGGCCAGCAGGTGGTCTTTGGCGTCCTGCGGGATTTCCAGCTTGAGGATGAACTCGCGCAATGCATCCTTGGAGATGCCTTTGCCGCGCGTCAGCTCTTTCAGCTGTTCGTACGGATTCTCGATGCCGTAGCGGCGCATTACGGTCTGCACCGGCTCGGCCAGCACTTCCCAGGTAGCGTCCAGGTCTTCCGCCAGGCGGCCGGGATTGACTTCCAGCTTGTTCAGGCCGCGCAGGCAGCTGTCGTAAGCCAGGATCGCATAACCGAGGCCGACGCCGATATTGCGCAGCACGGTGGAATCGGTCAGGTCGCGCTGCCAGCGCGACAGCGGCAGCTTTTCCGACATGTGCTTGAGCACGGCGTTGGCCATGCCGAGGTTGCCTTCGGAATTCTCGAAATCGATAGGGTTGACCTTGTGCGGCATGGTAGAGGAACCGATTTCGCCGGCCTTGGTGCGCTGCTTGAAAAAGCCGAGCGAGATGTAACCCCAGATATCGCGGTTCAGGTCGAGCAGGATGGTGTTGCTGCGGCTGATGGCGTCGAACAGTTCCGCCATATAGTCGTGCGGTTCGATCTGGATGGTATAGGGATTGAACACCAGGCCCAGCCGTTGTTCGATCACGTTCTTCGAGAAATTTTCCCAGTCGAAGTCGGGGTAGGCCGACAGGTGGGCATTGTAGTTGCCGACCGCGCCATTCATCTTGCCCAGGATTTCCACGGCGGCGATGCGTTTCACCGCGCGTTGCAGGCGCGCCACGACATTGGCCATTTCCTTGCCAAGCGTGGTCGGGCTGGCCGGCTGGCCATGGGTGCGCGACATCATCGGCAGCTCGGCGTTGGTGTGCGCCAGTTCGGTCAGCTTGGCGATCACTTGCTGCAGGGCCGGCAGCAGCACGGTATCGCGCGCCGCTTTCAGCATCATGCCGTGCGAAGTGTTGTTGATGTCTTCCGAGGTGCAGGCGAAGTGGATGAATTCAGACGCTGCGACCAGTTCCGGCACATCCTTGACTTGTTCCTTGAGCCAGTACTCGACCGCCTTGACGTCATGGTTGGTGACGGCTTCGATGGCCTTGATGCGTTCTGCATCGGCTTCGCTGAAGTCGCTGGCCAGCTTGTCGAGCAACGCGGTGGCGCTGGCGGAAAAAGGTTTGATCTCGGCAAAGCCCGCATTCGACAGGGCTTGCAGCCAGGCAATTTCAACCTTGACCCGGTGGTGCATGAAACCGGATTCGGACAGGATAGGGCGCAGCTTGTCGGTTTTGGCGGCGTAGCGGCCATCCAGCGGGGACAGGGCGGAAAGCGTGGAAAGAGACATGATAATGGTGACTATAGAGGTGAATGAAGATAGGGGCGGTATGCCTGTTGTTTCTATTTTGCAAGTACGCAGCGTGCTTAAGCGTGCTATATAAGCGCGCTATGAAATTCTGGCAACAATTTTGGCAACAACGTCCGGCGACAACGCAAGGCAATAACCAGCCAAACCGAATTTTACCATTTGCAACGTGGTAAATATGCCGCTTTGCGTTCAGGCCTGGGTGGCGATGGACAAAGTGGCGGGGGGCGAATGCTATAATCAGCCAACATTTTTTTACCATAAGTGACATATGAAGCTGATCGGTTCCCTCGGTAGTCCTTTCGTCCGCAAGGTACGCGTAGTAATGGCGGAAAAGAAACTGGACTACGAATTTGTGCTGGAAGACGTCTGGGCCGCCGACACCAAGATTCACACTTCGAATCCCTTGGGCAAGGTGCCTTGCCTGGTGATGGAAGACGGCGGCGCCATGTTCGATTCGCACGTGATCGTCGAATATCTCGACACCCTGACGCCGGTTGGTAAACTGATCCCGATCAACAGCCGCGAGCGCTCCGAAGTGAAATGCTGGGAAGCGCTGGCCGACGGCGTGGTGGAAGCCGGCGTGCTGATCCGCCTGGAAAGCACGCAGCGAGCTGAAGGCGAACGCAGCCAGGCCTGGATAGCCCGCCAGCAGCGCAAGATCGACGGCGGCCTGAAAGCGATGGCGGCGGGATTGGCGGAAAAGCCGTTCTGCTCCGGCACCCATTATTCGCTGGCCGACGTCGCAGTCGGCTGCGCCCTGGGCTGGCTCAGTTTTCGTTTCCCCGAGATTAGCTGGCGCGAAGATTATCCGACGCTGGCTAAACTGTACGAGAAGTTGTCCGAGCGCCAGTCGTTCAAGGACACCGTTCCGCAATAAGCCCACATCGCCGAAGCCGGCTGTTCCGCAAGATGGACCATGGAACAGCGGCATTCGGAGGCATCTTTCCTCTGCGTAAACCTCTTCACATTCCTGCATGACCCGAGGCCCGGCCGCGCGCTAATTGCCTGCCTGGCTGCTTTTCTTCGGCGCGAAGAAAGTCGACGGCGACTGCCCGAAAGTTTTCCTGAACATGGCGGAAAAAGCCGACTGGCTGGCGTAGCCCAGTTCGGTCGCCACCAGCGACAGCGGCATGCCGCGCGCGATCATCGGCGCCGCGTGCGCCAGCCTGATCTGCTGCCGCCACTGGCCGAAGGTCATGCCCAGGTCGCGTTCGAACAGGCGCGCCAGGGTTCTTTCCGAGGCGCCGACCTGGTCTGCCCAGACGGCCAGCGTCATGCTGGAGTCGGGCGTTTCCATCAAGGCCTGGCAGATGGCGTGCAAGCGCTTTTCGGTCGGCAGGGAGATGCGTATGCCCTGGGTTTGCGCCGCCGCCAGTTCGCTCAGTATCAATTGGCTGAGCAAGGTTTCCCTACGGCTGCCGTCGTCGGTTTGCGACAGCGCGGCGATCAGCTCGCGCAGCAAGGTCGATACTTCCAGCACGATGCATTCCTGGCCGTCGAACGGCGTCGCATCGGTATGGATGTACAAGGCGCGCAACTGCGATTTTTCCATGGTGGCGATTTCATGTTCCACCAGCGGCGGAATCCAGATCGCCCTGAGCGGCGGCACGATCCAGGTGCTGTTGCCGACGCTCACGCGCAGCACGCCCTCCGCTGCGTAGGTGACCTGGCCCCAGGGATGGGAATGCGCGCTCAGCAGCTTGGCGGCGTCCAGGTCGCGCGCGCGCAGGCGCACCGGATGCAACTGGTCCGGCACGACGTCAAGCAAGCCGATGGTGGTATGGGTAAGTATTTGGGCTGGCATAAAGGAAGAATGGCAGAAATACGACAAATTATGTCTTTCTATCTTAAAACAGTCTCGACTTTTTTGCTTACACTAACGTCTTGCGAATGATGATCATCTTGTCGACGGCTAAACAGGCCGCGTACTTTGCGTCTCTCATTGCACATTCTTCCCACTATTCATCTCACCACCATGCCAACCGCAGCCAAGCAGATTTCCCCCGCCATGGGATCGCACGACGCCGAGAAAACCGGTTTCCGCGTATTGGGCGCCATCAGTTTCGCCCACTTCCTGAACGACATGATCCAGTCGCTGATCCTGTCCATCTATCCGCTGCTGAAAGGCAATTTCAACCTCAGCTTTGCGCAGATCGGCCTGATCACGCTGACTTACCAGATCACCGCCTCGATCCTGCAGCCGCTGGTGGGGCTGTATACCGATAAACATCCGAAGCCGTACTCGCTGGCGCTGGGCATGGGGTTCACGCTGGTGGGCCTGCTGATCCTGTCGGTCGCGCCCAGCTACGGCATCTTGCTGTTCGCTGCGGCCCTGGTCGGCACCGGTTCGTCGATCTTCCATCCGGAGTCGTCGCGCGTGGCGCGCATGGCTTCCGGCGGCCGCCATGGCCTGGCGCAGTCGATTTTCCAGGTGGGCGGCAATGCCGGCAGTTCCATGGGGCCGCTGCTGGCGGCATGGATCGTGATCCCGCACGGACAGACCAGCATCGCCTGGTTCTCGGCGGCGGCGCTGCTGGCGATCGTGGTGCTGTGGCAGATCGGCAACTGGTACAAGCGCAAGCGCCAGGAAGCCAAGAGCAAGCCGGCCAAGGCAAAACAGCATCACGTAGCGCTGCCGCGCAACAAAGTGCTGTTTTCGGTAGGCATCTTGCTGATGCTGGTTTTCTCGAAATATTTTTACATGGCCAGCCTCAGCAGCTACTTCACGTTCTACCTGATCGACAAATTCCAGCTGTCGGTGCAGTCGGCGCAGCTGCATCTGTTCGTGTTCCTGTTTGCAGTGGCTGCCGGCACCGTGCTGGGCGGTCCGATCGGCGACAAGGTCGGCCGCAAAGTGGTGATCTGGGTGTCGATCCTCGGCGTGGCGCCGTTCACCCTGATGCTGCCATACGCCAACCTGTTCTGGACCGGCGTACTGACGGTGGTGATCGGCGTGATCCTGGCTTCGGCGTTCTCGGCGATCCTGGTGTTCGCCCAAGAGCTGGTGCCTGGCAAGGTCGGCACCGTATCTGGCCTGTTCTTCGGTTTCGCTTTCGGCATGGGCGGCATCGGCGCCGCCGCGCTGGGGCAGCTGGCCGACATGACCAGCATCCGCTTCGTCTACCAGGTCTGCTCTTTCCTGCCGCTGATCGGCCTGCTGGCGGCATTCCTGCCCAATCTTGAGGGACACCGGCGCAAAGCTGCCGGCTGACCGGCGTCAGTCGTAAAAAAAGCGCGCTGGCGACAGCGCGCTTTTTTCTGCTCATTTTCTATCTACTGCAGCATCATTTCTTTTGCTTGGCCACCCACTGTTCCAGCGCTTGCAGCGTGTTGCTGACATGCTTGCCCGGATCCATGCTGCTGTATTCATAGATGATGCTGCCGTTGGGGGCGATCACGTACGATACGCGGTCGGCGTAGTTGGTCTTCGCCAGCAGCACCGAATCATAGGACTTCATGATTTTCTGGTCCTGGTCCGAGGCAACCGCGAATTTGCTGCGGCATTCGCTGACCGAGAATTTGTTGAGGGTATCGATGTTGTCGGCCGATACGCCGATCACGGACGCGCCGAGCGCCTTGTACTTGTCGACCGCATCGGCAAACAGATGGGCTTCGATGGTGCAGCCTTTGGTGAAAGCTGCGGGGTAAAAGTAGAGCACCACCGGGCCTTTTTTCAGCTCATCGGCCAGCGAATAGCTGAACACCTTGCCGCCGAGGGAAGCCTGGGTGGTAAACGGCGGCGCCGGCTCGCCAGCCTTGAGAGCGGCAAAAGCCGGTGCTGCAACAGCGCTGCAAACCAATAAAGCGGCAATCAGTCGTTTCATGAAGACTCCTGGATTAGGGGGCTGTTAACAGTTAATTTGGGAGATGCGTTCAAGCCAAAACGTGTGTTGGCAAGGCGCGTAGCGTAGCAGGGGCAGGTCGCCCCTGCAAGCTATGCAACGCCGCCAGCGCACGTTTTGGCTTGAACCCTCCGGGAACGGCTGCAGGCGTCACATGCCGTCGTTACTCGGGGCGGCCATCCGCCTCCTTGCCGTAGCACCACTACGCCGCGTCGTCGTGCCTAGGCCTGTAACGCCTGCCGCGCGTTCGCACTCCCAAATTAATTGTTAACAGCCCCCGATGATAAGCAGCATCATGCGTCGAGATCGCGGCGTTGTCCAATCACTTGTTTAGGCAACGCTGCGATTGACTCGCTTAATGGCCGCCGTGCCAGCCGCCGCCTCCACCCCAGCCGCCTCTGCCGCCCCAGCCTCGTCCACCCCAACCGCCGCCCCAGCCACGCGAATAGCCGAAGCCGATGTCCACGCTTGGCGCCACATACACCGGCGCCGGAGCGTAATAACCGCCGCCGTAATAACTGCCGTAGCCGCCGCCGTAATAGCCGTCGCCGCCGTAAGGATAGGCAACGCAGCCGCCTAGCAGCATGGTTGCACCGAGCAGTGTTGCTCCAATTAACAGTCGCTTTTTCATGAGACCCTCCGTCCCTGGTACTGATGGAAATTGGATATAAGCCTAGCAGATAAGTTCAGCTTGGACAGGACGATGTGTATCACGCCGGAATTGACGATTACGGGGAGTATGCTTGAGTGATGCAGGAAGATGCAGGGGGAATCTGCGATTTTCTCTTCCTATACTCCGCCCAGTACCGGCTCGGAGCACAGGATTTGATGTGCTACTTTTACAATCGGTAACCAAATTCACGATGGAAGCGTTCATTGATTTCGGCACGGCTGGGCGCGTGGTTCTGCGGTCCCAGGTGAGCGATCTTGATGCTACCCAGCAAGCTAGAAAGACGGCCGGTGGTGGCCCAGTCCATGCCGTTGCTCAAGCCATACAGCATGCCGGCGCGGAAGGCGTCGCCGCAGCCGGTCGGATCCAGCACCTGGTCGGCCTTGACGCAAGGAATGTCGATCTTGCCGCCGGCGGTGAAAATCTCCGCGCCGAGTTCGCCGCGCGTCACTACCAGCGCCGATACCCGTTCGGCAATCTGCGCCAGCGATAAACCGGTGCGCGACGCCAGCATTTCAGCTTCGTAGTCATTCATGGCGATATAGGTCGCGAGTTCGATGAACTGCTTCAGTTCGTCGCCGTTGAACATCGGCATGCCCTGGCCCGGATCGAAGATCAGCGGAATGCCTTGCGCGGCGCAGTCGGCAGCATGCTGCAGCATGCCGTCGCGACCGTCGGGGGCGACAATCGCCAGCTTGACCGGACCGGCGTCGGCTACCTTGTTCTCGTGCGAGTGGGTCATGGCGCCGGGATGGAAGGCGTTGATCTGGTTATTGTCGGCGTCGGTGGTGACGAAGCATTGCGCGGTGTAGATCGAATCGATGGTGCGCACCGTCTTGCGCGAAATGCCCTGCTGGTCAAGCCGCGCCAGGTAGTCGCCGCCGTCGTGGCCGATGGTCGCCATGATTTGCGGATCGCCGCCCAGCAGTTTCAGGTTGTAGGCGATATTGCCGGCGCAGCCGCCGAAGTCGCGGCGCAAGGTCGGCACCAGGAACGAGACGCTGATCTTGTGCAGCTGATCGGCCAGCAGCGCATCCGAGAAGCGTCCCGGATATTGCATGATGACGTCGAAAGCCAGTGAACCGCAGATGAGAGAGGTCATAATAAAAGAGGAAAACTCGCTGGTTGGCGCGGATGGTCTGCGCAAATAAAATAATTACGGGATAGAGTTTAAGCGCAACCGGCAAACTTTGCGCCGTTCGCTGCAGGTTATGGGTAATACAGGTACACCCGGTAACCGGACGCCTTCAACTGCAATAGCTCAAAACCCAGTTTCACCGGCTGTTCCTGGTCGCTGGCGAAACCCTGGGCTGGATTGGCGGTTGCGCTCAAATAATCGTGCGGGGTAAACACGCGGCGCGCTATCGCCTTTTCGTTGCCGTCGTTCAAGGTCAGTTCGATATTGGGCCAGGCTTGCACCGTGTCGCTGCGGTTGCGCAGCAGCAGGTTCAGTGAAAACAGGTTGCGGGCCGGATCGACTGCCTGCAGTTCGTTGGCTTCGATCGAAATGCTGTCGATTTTCATGGGCAGGCCAACGCTGCAGCCGATTTTCGCGCAGGCGCCGATGAGCACCGGCTTGAGCTGCGGCACGCGCGCCGCCAGCTGGTCGCGGAAGAAATAAGTCGATTGTCCGGCCAGCCCGATCAGCAGCAGCGCGCCTGCACCCCACATGGCCCAGCGTAGCGTGCCGCCGATGCGTTGCCTGCGCCTTGCGCTGAGGACAAAATCGGGTTCATCGGCAGCCGGCTCCGGCTCGGCAGGGTTTTTGTCGCGGCTTTTCTTTTTATTGCTGCCGTCGCCGCTGTCCGCTGCGTTCGAGGGATTTGCAGCGGCCGGGGTCTTTTCCGCTCGCCACGGCTTGCGCTGCAATTCATCGATGATGCGATCCAGCTCATCATCGTCAGCAGTGGCGCCGGATTCCGCTTTTGCAGCCTGCGTGTAGTCGTCCTGGCCGGCGACGTGCATCAAGGTCATGCGCGCTATCTGCTTGTCTTCTTCATCGTCGGCATGACGATGCCAGACATTCGGCGTCGGCGGATTGCTTGCCGCTTCGTCGGGGGCGGTAGCGGCGGATGGTTTGATCAGGCCAAATGGGGTGTGGTGCACATCGGCCGGCGCCGACTGGCTGGTTTCCTCGGCGATCCGCAAATCTTCTTCGAGGCCGTCAATCGCCGCTTCCACCCGGCCTGACGCCATCGATCGGCCGGCGGTTTCAGGCGCGGCTGCAGGTGCGATGACAGGCAGCGGGTGATTCGTGGCGATGGCGACTGCCGGCTCGGGTCCCGATATCGGTTCCGGCGTTGGTTCTGGTTCTGGTGCGACGTAAACCGGAGGCGGCGCGCTATGCTGCGGTTCTGCCAAGGGCGCTTCGTCAGCGGCAAAGCCGTGGGTCTGGAGAGTTACAGCATCTTGTTCTGACGCCGTTGCCGGCGCCGGCGCCGCTATCGGGACCGCTACATCGGGCCGCACCAGGTGCTCGATGCCGTTGAAGACTTCGCGGCAGCTGCCGCAGCGAACCAGGCCGCCGCGCAGCTTCAGCTGGTCATTGGCGACCCGGAAGGTGGTCTGGCAATGCGGACATTGGGTCGCGAGCGCCATGGCCTGCTTACTTCAGGGTTCCGGACAGCGCTACCCAGCCGTCCTGCTCTGCCCAGACGCTCAGGGGCAGCCATTGCGCATAGGCGGCGATGACGTCTTCCGCCTGTTCCGCCAGCACGCCGGACAGGGTCAGGCTGCCGCCGGCAGCGATGCGGCTGCACAGCATGGGCGCCATCAGCTTGAGCGGGCCGGACAGGATGTTGGCGACCACGATATCGAATACCTGCAGTGCGCTGTTGGCGCCGAAATCTTCCGGCAGGTAATAGGCCACGTCGCAATGGTTGCGTTCGCTGTTGTAGCGCGCGGCATCGATCGCATGCGGGTCGATATCGACGCCGACGACGCTGCTGTCGCCGCCAAGTTTCTTGGCCACCATGGCCAGGATGCCCGAGCCGCAGCCGTAATCGAGCAGCGATTTCGGTTTTTGCAGCGGCACATGGATTTCCAGCCATTCCATGCAAAGGCGGGTAGTGGGATGGCTGCCGGTGCCGAAAGCCAGGCCCGGATCGAGTTCCAGGATCAGGCCGTTGGCGTCGGGGGCATCGTGCCAGCTAGGCACTACCCAGATATTCTTGCCGATGTGGATGGGTTCAAACTGCGATTGCGTCAGCCGCACCCAGTCCTGCGCCGCAACCGGCCGCAGCGAGTAGGGCGGGACCGCGACGCCGCAAGCTTTGGCGGCGTTGCTGACGATTGCTGCATGGTCGGCGTCGACTTCGGCCAGAACCACCACCCGGCTGCGCTGCCAGGCGGCTTCCTTGGGTTCCATGCCGGGTTCGCCGAACAAGGGCTGCTCGGCGGCAGTGCCGAGGTCGGCATCTTCCACCGAAACCGATAAGGCGCCGGCATCCATCAACGCATCGGACAGCGTTTCGGCGTCGCTCAGGGCAACTTCAATAACAATTTCGGTCCAGCTCATCAGATGCCTTACTGTGTGATGGAGACTCCCTACAAGGGAATCCTTATTTCTTTGCTGCTTTATCCGTTTCCTTGGCCACGACCGGCCGTTCGGCCAGTTTGTGTTCCAGATAGTGGATGTTGGTGCCGCCCTCGATGAAACGGGCGTCGATCATCAGTTCACGGTGCAGCTGGATGTTGGTCTGAATCCCTTCCACCACCATCTCGGACAGGGCGATCTGCATCCGCTTGATCGCCTGCTCACGGGTGGAACCGTAGGAAATCACCTTGCCGACCATCGAATCATAATGCGGCGGTACGAAATAACCGGCGTAGGCATGGGAATCGACCCGGATGCCAGGACCGCCAGGCGCATGCCACGACAGGATCTTGCCTGGCGACGGCGTGAACTTGAACGGGTCTTCGGCATTGATGCGGCATTCGATGGCGTGGCCGGAGAGCTGGATATCGCGCTGGCGGAAGCGCAGTTTTTCACCGGCGGCGATACGGATCTGTTCCTGCACGATGTCGATGCCGGTGATCATTTCGGTGATCGGGTGCTCAACCTGGACCCGGGTGTTCATCTCGATGAAGTAGAACTCGCCGTTTTCATACAGGAATTCAAACGTGCCGGCGCCGCGGTAATCCATCTTGCGGCAAGCTTCGGCGCAACGGTCACCGATTTTTTCGATGACCTTGCGCGGAATGCCTGGCGCCGGCGCTTCTTCGATCACCTTCTGGTGGCGGCGCTGCATGGAGCAATCGCGCTCGCCCAGCCAGACGGCATTCTTGAACTGGTCGGCCAGGATCTGGATTTCCACGTGGCGCGGATTTTCCAGGTACTTCTCCATATACACTTCCGGATTGCCGAACGCGGCGCCGGCTTCGGTCTTGGTCATGGTCACCGCATTGGCCAGCGCCGCTTCTGTGTGCACCACGCGCATGCCGCGTCCGCCGCCGCCGCCGGCCGCCTTGATGATGACCGGGTAGCCGATCTTGCGCGCAATCTTGACGATTTCCTTCGGATCATCCGGCAACGCGCCTTCCGAACCGGGCACGCAGGGCACGCCGGCGCGGATCATGGCTTGTTTGGCCGATACTTTATCGCCCATCAGGCGGATGTTCGCCGGCCGCGGGCCGATGAAAACAAAACCCGACTGTTCAACCCGCTCGGCGAAATCGGCGTTTTCGGACAGGAAGCCGTAACCCGGGTGAATGGCCTCGGCGTCGGTGACTTCAGCTGCGCTGATGATGGCCGGCATGTTGAGGTAGCTCAGGCTGGATGGCGCCGGCCCGATACAGACCGATTCGTCCGCCAGTTTCACATACTTGGCGTCACGGTCTGCCTCGGAATGGACCATGACGGTCTTGATGCCCATTTCACGGCAGGCGCGTTGGATGCGCAAGGCGATTTCGCCGCGGTTGGCGATAAGGATTTTTTCAAACATAGTAATTGGTATATGCGTCGCTAAGAGTTAAGCGTTATCAAGCATTGGGTTGACAATGCGGCCTTGAGACAAAGGCCCGCACTGGCAACCAGAACGGCGGACCCCGGATGAGCGGATGCCGCCGTGCAGGCTACTCGGTAGTTCTCTCGGTACAGATCGCTCGGTACAAATCTATCAACCAATGATGAACAGCGGCTGGCCGAATTCGACCGGCTGGCCGTTTTCCACCAGTATCTTCTTCACTACGCCGGAAGCGTCGGCTTCGATTTCATTGAGCAGCTTCATCGCTTCGATGATGCACAGCGTGCCGCCTTCTTTGATCTCCGAGCCGATTTCGACAAATGCCGGCGAGCCGGGCGCCGACGAGCGGTAGAAGGTGCCGACCATAGGCGATTTGACGATATGGCCTTCCGGCACGGCGGCCACTTCTACCGGCGCCGCGGCAGCCACTGGCGCCGGTGCGGCTACCTGGTATTGGGCTGGGTGCTGTTGTTGCGGTTGCATCATGACAACCTGGTTTTGCTGGGATGCAGACGACTTGACGATACGGACCTTGCTTTCGCCTTCCGTCACTTCCAGCTCTTCGATGTCTGATTCAGCGACGAGGTCGATCAGCGTTTTGAGTTTTCTCAAATCCATATGCAATCCTTCAGAATAAATAATGAAAAGCTATTTTCGTTTTTATGACACGCAATCCGGCGCTGCAAAGGGAGCTGCGAACGCCGAGTTGCTGCAAGAATATCAACTAGAGTTTCTTAATGGCAAAATCAATTGCTGCATGATAGCCGTCCACGCCTAAACCGCAAATGACTCCAACAGCGACATCCGATAAATAGGAATGATGTCGAAACGCTTCTCGCTGGTGGATATTCGAGATGTGGACCTCGACAAAACGGATTGCCACTCCGCTCAATGCGTCGCGCAGGGCGACGCTGGTGTGCGTGAGCCCGCCCGGGTTGATCACAATGGCGTCGACGCCTTCTGCCTTGGCCGCATGGATGCGGTCTATCAGGGCGCCTTCGTGATTGCTTTGGAAGTGCTCAAGCCGGGCCCCAGCAGCAGTTGCCTGGACCCGAGCTGCTTGTTCGATATCGCTCAGCGAGGTCGAACCGTAGACTTCTGGCTCTCTTGTACCCAGCAAATTCAGGTTGGGTCCGTTGAGTAGAAGTATATTTTTTGCCATGGAGATGGTGCTCCGTTTGACGACGATGGCCGCATTTTGCCGTCAAATGACGTTGACTGGCAAGGGGAAATTTGTTTCTGTGAAATTTCAGCCTGGCATTGTTAAATGTTTTTGCAGTAAGTTTTCATCTTATAGCAATGCCAAGTCTTTTCGCAATTCGTCGAATTTGATGCTGCCCAGGTACATTTTTTTCACTGCGCCATCGCGGCCGATCAAGACGGTGAACGGCAGGCCGCCGCTCTGGTTGCCGAACTGCCGCAATAGTGCGGTGGCGCCGGTACCGGCCAGATACAAGGGGTAGGAGATTTTATATTTATCGGCAAATTTTGCGATGTTGTCGGCAGAATCGATGCCGATGCCTACAACCTGGATGTTTTTGGCAGCTATCTCGGTTTGTAGGGCATTCAGTTCCGGCATCTCTTCCACGCAGGGCGCACACCAGGTTGCCCAGAAATTGACGACCAGGGGTTTGCCTTTCCACTGCGACAAGGCGCTGGCCTTGCCGCTGGCGTCAGGCATTTCCTGGGCCAGCAGGGCCGCTACCGCCACGCTTTCCGGCGCAGCCGGGGTATGGCGTTGCATGCCGAAATAAACGCCGATCGCGCAAAATAGGATGGCGATCGGCACAAATATCAATATGTTTCTTTTCATCAATCTTCTTCTTTATCGATCAAGGCGAGTACGGTATTCAGGTCGGCCCTTAATATACGCCCACCGGACGCGGCCCTGATACTACCGCGCAAATCGTCGGTTTCATATAGGGTCAGATGCAGGCCCTCTTTCTTATACATGAAACTCAGGGTTTCTACCGGGTCATTATTACCGCCGGTTTTAAGCGGCGGGCTGCTGGACACTTCGAATTGCACATTCTTGTTAAAAAGGAAAATTTCTACATCTTTGGGGCTGTCGACAAACAAGTGCAAATAGATGTCCGAGTGCTCGCCGGCAGTGCCGTTAAGGACTGCGCCGGTGAGATAGGGATGGAACTGCACCAGTTCGGCCATGATTTCCGCAGCAATCTTGCGTAAATGCAAAAGCCGTGCCGGTTGTGTGCCGGCAAAGAACAATTCGTTATATATACGCACTTCTTCTTCGATCTGCGCGTTATCGGGCAGGAAGTCGCCACGGGTTTTGCCCCCGCCACGTTTGCTGCCGACGCACAGTTCCACCGCCTTGCGTTTGGCGGTGCCGTAGTCGGCGCCATCTTCGGCAATCATGCGGGCCGCCGCTGCGGCAATTTCCGCGCGCAGCTGTTCTAGTTCAGGTGAGAGATTGGATGCCATGAGCGGCATGATAAATCGATTTCCCTGCCGGCGTCTTGCCGCTCTTCGAACACTGAACTAAGCCGAATCCGAAACTGCCGCCGGTTTTCCCGCATTTCACTTTTTCCAGGCGCGGCTACCGGGTGCGGCAGCCGCTCAGGTAAAATCACGGTAATCCTCTTTTCAGCATAGTGAAATTCAAGAATGCATATTCATATCCTTGGCATCTGCGGCACCTTTATGGGCGGTTTGGCGGTGCTGGCCAAACAGGCCGGACATAAAGTCACCGGCTGCGACGCCAATGTATACCCGCCGATGAGCACCCAGCTGGAAGCACAGGGGATCAGCCTGATCCAGGGTTTCGGCGTGGAACAGACGGGCTTGCAGCCGGATTTGTACGTGATCGGCAACGTGGTGGTGCGCGGCAACCCCTTGATGGAAGAAATCCTGAACCGCGGCCTGCCTTATGTCTCCGGGCCGCAATGGATAGGCGAGCACATCCTGCGTGACAAGTGGGTGCTGGCGGTGGCCGGCACCCACGGCAAGACCACCACCTCCGCCATGCTGGCCTGGATCCTGGAAGACGCCGGCTACGATCCGGGTTTCCTGATCGGCGGCGTGCCGATGAACTTCGGCATCTCGGCGCGTTTGTCGGGTAAAGAGGGCGCGGCGCCATCGTCGTTCTTTGTCATTGAAGCCGATGAGTACGACACGGCATTTTTCGATAAGCGCAGCAAATTTGTCCACTACCACGCCAAGACCGCGATCCTGAACAACCTGGAATACGACCACGCCGACATTTTCCCCGACCTGGCGGCGATCGAAACCCAGTTCCATCACCTGGTGCGCACCATTCCGGGCGTCGGCCGGCTGGTCGTCAATGCCCGCGAACCGGCATTGCAGCGGGTGCTGGACCGCGGCTGCTGGAGCGAAAAGGAATTTTTCGGCGGTGACCGGCAAGGCTGGTCACTGAGTACTCAGGACAACGGTCATTTTGAAGTCAGTTTCGATGGCCAGCCGCAGGGCACGGTGCAATGGGGGCTGAGCGGCGAACATAACCGCATGAACGCGCTGGCTGCGATTGCCGCCGCCCGCCATGTCGGCGTGCCGCCGGCCCAGGCCATCGAGACTTTGTCCCGTTTTGAAAATGTGAAGCGCCGCATGGAATTGCGCGGCACGGTGCGCGAAATTGCGGTGTACGACGATTTTGCCCACCATCCGACCGCCATCGCCACCACGGTTGCCGGCCTGCGCAAGAAAGTCGGCGCGGCGCGCATCCTGGCGGTGCTGGAACCGCGCTCCAATACGATGAAGCTGGGCGCCATGAAAGAAGCGCTGCCGGGCAGCCTGGACGAGGCCGACCTGGTGTTCGGCTACGGCGCCAGCGGAACCGGCAAGGATGCGCTGGACTGGGACCTGGCCGCCGCGCTGCAGCCCTTGGGCGCCAAAGCGAGCACTTACCACGAGCTCGACCAGCTGGTGGCGGCGATAGCCAAGGCCGCCAGGCCGGGCGACCAGGTGCTGGTGATGAGCAACGGCGGTTTCGGCGGTGTCCATCAAAAAATCCTTGCGGCCCTGTCTTTGCCTCCGTCGTTCCCCTTGCCTGGTGCACAATGATCCTGTACCTGCACGGCTTCCGCTCGTCGCCGCAATCGTTCAAGGCGCGCTTGCTGGCCGAGCGCATGCAGCAGCTGGGAAGGGCGGCTGAATACCAGTGTCCACAACTGCCCGCATCGCCGGCAGCGGCGATCGCCCTGGCGCAGGATGCCATCAAGGGTTGCGACCCGGCCGCGCTGACCCTGGTCGGTTCCTCGCTTGGCGGTTATTACGCCACCTGGCTGGCCGAGCAGCTCGGCTGCCGCGCGGTGCTGCTGAATCCGGCGGTCAAGCCGCCGCGCGACCTGGAAAAATATGTCGGCGTCAGCACCCAGTACCATTCCGACCAGCCGTTTGAATTCAAGCGCGAGTACATCGCCGAGCTGCAGGCATTGCAGGTCGACCGGATCACCAGGCCGCAGCGTTATTTCCTGATAGCCGCCACCGGCGACGAAGTGCTGGACTGGCAGGAAATGGTCGGCCATTACCCGCAAGCCAGGCAACAGGTGATCCAAGGCAGCGACCACGGCATCAGCGAATTTGCCGAATATGCCGATGCGGTGCTGGCATTTTGCGGAATTGCAGCCGCCCATGGATCGGCACCGGCAGCGGGCACCTGATGCCGCGCTCCCGCACTTACGCCAAATGGCATGACCACGCCAATGGCGTCCATCCCTCCGACAATCTGCGCGACTGGCTGACCGACCGCGTCTCGCTGACCTACAAGCTGATGGCGCACTGCCAGCAGTTCCGGGTCCAGCGCCTGCGCCAGCAGCGTGCGCTGTGCCTGGCGGACGAGTGGCAAAGGATAGAGCTGCCGCGCCGCCTGCAGGTGCAGGAGCGCGATGTCTTGCTGCGCTGCGACGACCGCCCGATGGTGCTGGGACACACGGTAGTGGCGCTGGACGCCACTACCACCGAATGGCCGTTCTTCAGTACACTGGGTGAGCGCTCACTAGGCACCACGCTGTTCGGCGATCCGCTGGTGGCGCGCGGACAGCTGCAGTTTGCCCGCCTCGATCACGATCATCCGCTGGTGCAGCGCATGCGCGCCGCCACCGGCGCCGACGGTTTTGCCTATCCTTTATGGGCCAGGCGTTCGACCTTCCGCCGCAAAACCGGCGTGATGCTGGTGACAGAAGTATTTTTCCCCGAAATCGAACAGCTGCAGAGGGTGCGGCCGGATTCGAAGGCGATGGCATCCCCGGCCGCTTCAGGTTTTTCCCGGCAGATTGTTCCGGCCTATCAACAACATTCATTTGACGCTACAGCACAGCTGGCAGCGGTATCATCAGGAATCCACACGTAAAGTATGCAATGAATCTATTTTTTGAAGAGTCCGGCGACTTTAAAGCAGGTGTTGTACTGTCGCAGCAAGGCGAGGCCTATCAGGTCGAACTGCAGTCGGGCAAACGCAGCAAGGTCAAATCCAAGGATGTGCTGTTGCAATTCACCTCACCGACGCCGCAACAGCTGCTGGAAGAAGCGCAGCAGATCGCGCAAGCGATAGAGCTCGATTTCCTGTGGGAAGTCGCGGGCCAGGAAGAATTCGGCTTTGCCGAGCTGGGCGCGGAATATTTCGGCCATGCGCCGTTGCCGGCTGAAGCTGCGGGTTTGCTGCTGAGCCTGCATACGGCGCCGATCTATTTTTATAAAAAGGGCAAGGGCCGCTACAAGGCAGCGCCGGAAGCTTCGTTGAAGGCCGCCCAGGCCGGCATCGAAAAGAAAAAGCAGCAAGCCTTGGTGCAAGCCGAATACGTTGCGCAGCTGAAGGCCGGACAACTGCCGGAAGCGATGAAGCCGCTGGCGCTGCAGCTGCTGTTCAAGCCGGACAAGAACAGCATCGAATACAAGGCGCTGGAAGCGGCATGCAACGAATTGCAGACATCGCCGCAGCGCCTGATGCTGACGGTAGGCGGCATCGCCTCGCCGAAGCAGTTGCATCTCTCCAAATTCCTGCTGGAATTTTTCCCCAAGGGTTCGGGTTTTCCCAAGATCGTCATTCCAGCGGTAGCGGATTTGCCGCTGGCGCCGGTGCAGGCATTTTCCATTGACGATGTCACTACTACCGAAATCGACGATGCCTTGTCGGTGCAGACGCTGGCAGACGGCAAGGTGCGGGTCGGGATCCATATCGCGGCGCCGGGCCTGGGCATCAAGCGCGGCGATGCGCTGGATGCGATCGCGCGCCAGCGCATGTCGACCGTATATATGCCGGGCGACAAGATCACCATGCTGCCGGACGAACTGGTGGAAGCCTTCACCCTGGCCGAAGGCAAGAACTGCCCGGCGCTGTCCCTGTACGCCACCCTCGATCCCGTCGACTGGAGCGTGGTCAGCACCGAGACCAAGGCGGAACTGGTGCCGATTTCAGCCAACCTGCGCCACAACACGCTGGACGAGCTGGTGACCGAGGACAATCTCGCCAACGACGCCGGCGAGTATCCGCACAAGGCCGACATCGCCTTGTTGTGGAAATGGATACAAGTCCTGGAGCAGGGCCGCATGGCCAAGCGCGAAAGCTTCGGCTTGCGGCCTGAACAGAACAACCGCGTCGATTTCAACTTCTACGTGGAAGACGAGGTAGTCACCATCGCCCGCCGCAAGCGCGGTGCGCCGCTCGACAAGATCGTGGCGGAGCTGATGATCTTCGCCAACAGCAGTTGGGGCAAGCTGATGTCCGACCATGGCGTGCCGGGCATATACCGGGCGCAGGGCGGCGGCAGCGGCGGCTGGGCCGCCAAGATGCAGGTGCGCATGGTGACCCACGCGGCGCCCCATCAGGGGCTGGGAGTCGACCAGTACGCCTGGAGCACCTCGCCCTTGCGCCGGTATACCGACCTGGTCAACCAGTGGCAGATCCTGGCTTGCGTCGAAGGCGGGGTCGCTGCACCGCTGGTAGCGCCATTCAAGCCGCGCGATGCCGACTTGTTCGCCATCGTGTCCGGCTTCGACGCCGCTTATTCCGGTTACGGCGACTTCCAGTCGAACATGGAGCGTTACTGGTGCTTGCGCTGGCTGGGCCAGGAACAGGCGCAGCATGGAACGCGCCAGGTCGAGGCGGCGGTGCTGAAGGATGAGATCCTGCGCCTGGCCGAGATCCCGCTGATCATCAAATTGCCAGGCATGCAACAGCTGGCGCGCGGCACCCAGGTCAAGCTGGACATCCTGCGCTGGGATGAGGTCGAGCTGACGGTCGAGGCGCGCTTGCTGGAAGTCTCTGCGGCGCCTAGCGCAGAGGCCGAGCAGCTGGAGCGGGAGGACGAAGAGGAAATTTCGGAAGAGCTGGATGCGGCAATGGACATGCCGCATGAGACGGTGGACGCGCCATCGGAGGATGCGGCGGGCGATGCGGCCGCCGAGCCTGGGAGCGCCATCGAGGAGATCAAGCCGCTAACGGAATGAACTCTGGCGGCAAGCGGAAGAAAGCAACGGTAAATTTCCCGTAGGCATCTCTCTTTGTCGTAGAATCCCTCTCTCGAATCTTTCTCTCGAATTTTTTCTTTTATAGCGACTTTTAGCTCACGCGTGAAATCCTTTTTCCAAAATCGAATCCTGGTCGGCGCCATTGCGGCGTCGGTATTGGCGCATGCGGGTCTGCTGGCGGTGCGTTTTGCCGCGCCGGAAGCGTTCAGGCTGAAACCTACCGACCCGTTGCTGGAAGTGATCCTGGTCAATGCCAAGCACAATACCAAACCGGTCAAGGCGGAGGCGCTGGCGCAAGCCAACCTGGACGGCGGCGGCAATGCCGATGCCGGCCGCGCCAAGTCGCCGCTGCCCGATATGCGCAAGTCGGAAGACGGCGACAACGTGCAGGCGACCAGGCGCCGGATCGAACAGCTGGAACAGCAGCAGCAGCAGATGCTGGCGCAGATGCGCAAGGAAACGCCGCTGAAGATGCCGGTCATGGACCTCAACGACAAGGCCAGCGACAACACGCCGCAGCCTAGCGGCCGCGACATGGTCGAGAGCGCCAAGGCGATTGCCCGCAAGGAAGCGGAAATCGCCAAGAATATCGACGATTACAACAAGCGGCCGAAAAAGACGCAGATTACGCCGAGCACCCGCGCCGTCGGTTACGCCGCCTATTACAAATCGTTCCAGGACAAGGTTGAAAAACTGGGCACGCTGAATTTCCCGAAAAAGAACGGCCGCAACCTGTATGGACGACTGGTGGTGTACATTCCGATTTACCAGGATGGTTCGTTATACACCAGGGAAGGCGGCCCCCGCGTCGAGCGCAGCTCGGGCAATCCCGAGCTGGATCGCGCCACCTTGAAAATCATTGAGCGCTCCGCCCCGTTCGGACGCTTCCCGGAGAACATGCGCAGCAGCGGCAAAGACGATGTGTGGGAAGTGATCTCCACTTTCGAGTTCACCCGCGAAGGTGTGCTCGAAGCGCAACTGATGGGGGGAGTTAACCAGTGACTGCGCAGATAGCAGCGGCTTATGTCGTGATCGGCAATCCGATTGCGCACAGCAAGTCGCCCGATATCCATGCCCATTTTGCCGCCGAGACCGGCCAAGACATGCGTTATGAGCGCTTGCTGGCGCCGCTCGACGGCTTTGTCGCGACAGTGCAGGAATTCATCGGGCAGGGCGGCCGCGGCGCTAACGTCACCGTGCCGTTCAAGCTGGAAGCATATGCGCTGGCGAACAGCCTGACCGCTCGGGCGCAGGCTGCCGGTGCGGTGAATACCTTGAAATTCGACGGCGGCGACATACTCGGCGATAACACCGATGGCGTCGGCCTGGTCACCGATATCGCGCACAATGCCGGCTTCGACCTGGCGCATAAAAAAATCCTGCTGCTGGGCGCCGGCGGTGCGGCGCGCGGCGTCTTGCTGCCGCTGCTGGAGCGCCAGCCGGCGCAACTGACGATTGCCAACCGCACCGCGGCCAAGGCGCAGCAGCTGGTGCAGCAGTTCCAGCCATACAGCGGCGCCGGCTGCATATTGAGCGCCTGCGGTTTTGCCGAAGCAACGCAGCAGTACGACCTGGTGATCAACGCCACCTCCGCCAGCCTGCAGGCAGAGCTGCCGCCGCTGGCCGCCAGCGTGTTCGGTCCGGCGACGCTGGCCTACGACATGATGTACGGCCCTCAGCCAACCATATTCATGCAGTTTGCCGCCAGCCATGGGGCCCGGGTGCGCGATGGCCTGGGCATGCTGGTAGAGCAGGCGGCCGAATCTTTTTTTATCTGGCGCGGGGTGCGGCCTCGTACCGATGCGGTATTTGCCGCCTTGCGCGCGCAGCTTTAAGCGTTGGTTAAGTTAATTATTTGCAGGGAACCGGGATGAAGTCAGTCGGCACGCTTTTGTTGCGCTTATGTATGCTGCTGATTGCGGCCGTCCTGCTGCTGCAGCTGTATTTTTTCCTGCAGATCGGCTGGTGGGTCGATCACAATCCGAGCTCCACCAGTTTCATGCGGCACCGCTTGTCGGAGTTGCATGAAACCGTGCCCGACGCCCAGCTGCAATTCAAATGGGTGCCGTACGCGCGCATCTCGAATAATCTGAAGCGCGCCATCATCGCTTCGGAAGACGCCAATTTCTCCGAGCATGACGGCGTCGACTGGGATGCCCTGCAACAGGCCTACGAAAAAAACACCAAGAAGGGCAAGGTGGTGCGCGGCGGTTCCACCATCACCCAGCAGCTCGCGAAAAACCTGTTCTTGTCCGGCGAGCGCAGTTACCTGCGCAAAGGGCAGGAGCTGGTCATTACCTACATGCTCGAGTTCTGGATGGACAAGGAACGCATATTCGAAATCTACCTGAACGTGGTGGAGTGGGGCAACGGCGTGTTCGGCGCCGAAGCCGCGGCCCAGCATTATTTCAGGACTTCCGCCAGCAACCTCGGCGCCAGCCAGGCCGCCCGGCTGGCGGTGATGCTGCCGAAGCCGCGTTTCTACGATAAGAATCGCGGTTCGGCTTACCTGTCGCAGCGCACCGGCCTGATTTTACGGCGCATGGGATCGGCTGAATTGCCTTAATATACACACTGTCAGAAGTTGTTCAATTTGCAGCGGATTCCCGTTGTCGGGGCGCAAGAAACAAGCAACTTCCCTGAAAATCAGTCGAGGTAAGCATGATCAATGTATTTGTTTTGCAAAACGGCCGCCTCAACCAGGTCAACATCGAGAGCCATAGCGACCTCGAGAAAGTACAGCCGGTATGGGTCGACCTGACCGAACCGAACGACCAGGAGCGGGCCTGGGTCAAGAGTATCTACGGCGTGACCTTGCCGGGTGAAGACGAGGTTAAGGATATCGAGGCGTCCGCCCGCTATTACGAAGCCGAAAACGGCGACCTGCACCTGCGCACCGATTTCCTGTTCGAAGAAGACGACGGCCCGTCATCGACCGTGACGGTCGCCTTTATCCTGGCGCGCAATATCCTGTTTTCAGTGCATGGGGAAGATTTGCCGGTGTTCCGCCTGGTGCGCATGCGTGCACGCTCGCGGCCGGGCTCTATCGGCGATTACAAGGACGTATTGCTGGACCTGTACCAGACCGATGCCGAGTACTCTGCCGACGCCCTGGAGGGCGTATACAAGCAGCTGGACGAGGTCAGTCAGCGCGTGCTGCAAAAAAAACTGACCGACCAGGCCGCGGCCGAAGCCTTGAGCGCCATGGCGCATGAGGAGGACTTGAACGGCCGCATCCGGCGCAACATGATGGATACGCGCCGCGCGGTGAGTTTCCTAATGCGCGGCCGCCTGCTGAGCGTCGACCAGTTCGAGGATGCGCGGCAGATCCTGCGCGATATCGAATCGCTGGACGGCCACACCGCTTTCCTGTTCGACAAGATCAACTTCCTGATGGATGCGACGGTCGGTTTCATCAACATCAACCAGAACAAGATCATCAAGATCTTCTCGGTAGCTTCGGTGGCGTTCTTGCCGCCGACGCTGATCGCCAGCATCTACGGCATGAATTTCCGTTTCATGCCAGAGTTTGAGTGGCATATGGGCTATCCACTGGCGCTGGTGCTGATGGTGTGCTCGGCAATCACGCCGTTCTGGTATTTCCGCCGGCGCGGCTGGCTGAACTGAGAATGGTTTGAAAAGCGAGGCGGGAAACCGCCTCGCATGCAGGGTTAAACCAGCTGTGCAAATGCGCCGCGCGCTGCGGCGATGGTGGCTTCGATCACTGCATCGTCGTGCTGCGCCGATACAAAACCTGCTTCGAACGCCGATGGGGCCAGGTACACGCCGGCGTCCAGCATGCCATGGAAGAATTTGTTGAACAGCTCCTTGTTGGACGCCATCACTGTCGCATAACTATCCGGCACCGCCGCCGCAAAATACAGGCCGAACATGCCGCCGATGGCGTCGCCGCTGAAGGTGACGCCGGCTTCTTTCGCCGCCGCGCTCAGGCCGTTGACCAGTTTGCCGGTCTGGGTTCCCAGCCTGGTGTAGAAGCCGGGTTCCTGGATCAGCTTGAGGGTGCTCATGCCGGCCGCTACCGCCACCGGGTTGCCGGACAGCGTGCCGGCCTGGTACACCGAACCGAGCGGCGCCATGTGGCTCATCAGGTCGGCGCGGCCGCCGAAGGCCGCCACCGGCAGGCCGCCGCCGATCACCTTGCCGAGCGCGGTGATGTCGGGTTTGATGTCGTACAGCGCTTGCGCGCCGCCCAGCGCCACGCGGAAACCGCACATGACTTCATCGAAAATCAGCACCGTGCCGTACTGCGTGCACAGGCGGCGCATGGTTTGCAGGAATTCCGGGGTGGCGCGCACCAGGTTCATGTTGCCGGCCACCGGCTCGACGATCACGCAGGCGATCTGGTCGCCCATGTCCTTGAAGGCGTCTTCCAGCTGCTGGGCGTTGTTGTAGTCGAGCACCAGGGTGTGCTTGACGAAATCTTCCGGCACCCCGGCCGAAGTCGGATTGCCGAAGGTCAGCAAACCGCTGCCCGCCTTGACCAGCAGCGAATCGGCATGGCCGTGGTAACAGCCTTCGAACTTGACGATCTTGTCGCGGCCGGTGGCGCCGCGCGCCAGGCGCAGCGCGCTCATGGTGGCTTCGGTGCCGCTCGAGACCAGGCGCACCTGCTCTATCGACGGCACCAGCTTGCAGATTTCTTCCGCGATTTCGATTTCACCCTGGGTCGGCGCGCCGAAACTCAGGCCGCGCGCGGCGGCGTCTTGCACTGCCTTGATCACGGTCGGGTGGGCGTGGCCGACAATCGCCGGGCCCCAGGAGCCGATGTAGTCGATATAGCGGCGGTCGTCGGCATCCCAGAAATACGGGCCTTCGGCGCGGGTGATGAAGCGCGGCGTGCCGCCTACCGAACGGAAGGCGCGCACCGGCGAGTTGACGCCGCCGGGAGTGGTCAGCTGGGCACGGGCAAACAGGGTGTCGTTGTTGGAAGTCATGTCTTGTTCGTCGAAAAATAAATGTGGAAAGATGCGGTCGCGCGCCGTGTTTGGCAAATGCACGAAAAAATCAGGAAGCCTCGCCGCCATCCTCTTCACGCCGCTCCAGGCCTTCTTCACGGGCCCAGAAATAACGGTCCGGGATCAGCTTGCCCATGCCCAGCCGTTGCGCGGCGGTGACTGCCGCCAGGGTGAATTCCTGCGCCTCGGATACCGCTTCCGGCACGTCCAGGCCATTGGCCAGCATCGCTGCGATCGCCGCCGACAAGGTGGTGCCGGCGCCGCTGAAAGAGCCGGAAATGCGCGGCCAGTTGTCCTGCCGCACCACGCCTGTGTCATTGAACAAGGTGTTGCCGATTTCGGCGGCCGGGGTCGGCGTGCCGGTCACGAACAGATATTCGCAGCCGAGTTCGATGATGCGCATGGCGTCGAGGCTCATCATGTCCTCGGACGAAGGTTCGCGCCAGGTTTCCGCCAGGCGCGCCAGTTCCACCGCCGACAGCAGCATCACCGTGGTTTGCGGGACCAGCAGTTCGCGGATCGCGGTCAGCAGGTCTTCGCTATCTTGTCCCTGATCTGGCATGGCCGATAAAAAAGGGTCTAGAATCAGCGGGATTTCAGGATAATCGGAGACAATCTCGGCGATCACCGAAACGCTTTCGATGCTGCCGACGGCGCCTACCTTGAAGGCGGCCACCGGCATGTCTTCCAGCAGCACGCGCGCCTGGTCGGCCACCCAGTCGGCGTCGATCTGCTGGGTGTCTTCGATGCGGGCGGTGTCGCCGATCAGGATCGACGTGATGACGGACAGGCCGTGGCAGCCCATGGCCGAAAAAGTGGCCAGGTCAGCCTGGATGCCGGTGGCGCCGACGGGATCGGCAACGCCGAAGGTCAATATAAGTGGAGAAGTTTGGTTTTGCACGGCGGGTAGATTAAGATATCCGACTTTGCATTTTACTTGATTGAAGGATCACCGCTGTGAGCAATAACGAAACTATCAAAACTGAATTCAAAACCTGGATGTGTCTGATTTGCGGCTGGGTCTATGACGAAGAGGCCGGTTTGCCGGAAGAAGGCATCGCTCCCGGCACGCTGTGGGACGATGTCCCGATGAACTGGACCTGCCCGGAATGCGGCGCGCGCAAGGAAGACTTTGAAATGGTTGCTATTTAATAAGCCAAATAGGCCAAATACCATATTTTCATTGCAGGAATATCAAGTTATCGTCTCAAGTTACAAAATAAATTGAACTTTAACGGCTGCCCTTCATAAACATTGTTCTAAGGAATGTCTTTATTTGTTACAGTGACGCCGTAGATTTATTTGGATTGATGAGACGATTTCATGACAACATCACTTGGCGGCGTCAACCTGAAGGTAATGGTGATTGACGATAGCAGCACAATCCGGCGTTCTGCGGAGATTTTCCTGAGCCAGGCTGGGTATCAGGTGGTACTTGCCGAAGACGGCTTCGATGCCTTGGCGAAAGTTAACGATCACAAGCCTGCGCTGATCTTCTGTGACATCCTGATGCCGCGCCTGGATGGTTATCAGACTTGCGCCTTGATCAAGAAGAGCGCCAAATTCCATGCTACGCCGGTGGTCATGTTGTCGTCCAAGGACGGCTTGTTTGACCGTGCGCGCGGCGCCATGGTCGGTTCCGACGAATATCTCACCAAGCCGTTTACCAAAGACAGTCTGCTGAAGGCGGTGCGCCAGCACACGCAGACGGCGGACGGTGCCATCCCGGTTACTGCCTGAAGCAGGATTTAGCAGCAGGCTGACTGATTTACATCATTTGAAGTACGAAGCAATTACGAAGCAAATAAAGGTTGAACATGCCCATACAGAAGATTCTCATTGTCGACGACTCGCCAACCGAGCGTTATGTCCTGACCGATATCCTGGCGAAGGCCGGCTACTCGGTGTCGACCTCCGAAAACGGCGAAGGCATCCTCGACAAGATCAAGGCTGACAAACCGCAACTGATCCTGATGGATGTGGTGATGCCGGGCCAGAACGGCTTCCAGGTGACGCGCTCGATCACGCGCGACGAAGATACCAAGGATATTCCCATCATCATTTGCAGCAGCAAGGGCCTGGAAACCGACCGTATCTGGGGTTTGCGGCAAGGTGCGCGCGACTACCTGGTGAAACCTATCGATCCCAAGGAGCTGCTGGCAAAAATAGCGGCGCTCGGTTAATCGAGCGCTGAATCCAATGTCCCCGGTTTAAATCAAGCTACGCCAAAAGAGCGCCCATTCGATATGACCCAATCAAGCTCGCATCTGCCGGCAGCGGCATCTTCGCCGTCATCGCTACCCGTCAACAAGGTAGCACTCGACGCTGACTCGCGCCGCAGCAGGCTGCGCGAATTCCAGTCGCACTTGCTGGAGCGGATGCAAGCCGCGCGCAGCGGCAGCGAAGCGCAGGAAAGCCAGCTGGGCCTGCTGATCGGGCAGAGCCGGTGGTTGCTGAATTTGCAAGAGGCGGGTGAAATCGTCGCCGTCGACCAGATCTCGCGGGTGCCGCTGACCCACGACTGGTACCTGGGATTGAGCAACGTGCGCGGCACGCTGATCAGCGTGATCGATTTTGCGCGTTTTCAGGGCCATGGAGTGACGCAAATTGACAAAGAGTGCCGGATTGTTGCTTTTGCACCGTCGTTTTCGTTCAACAGCGGCTTGCTGGTTTCGCGCGTCCTGGGCTTGCGCAACGTCGCCCAGATGACCCTTCAAACCCCGGATTCGCTGGACCAGGCAAGCGCCAAACGCTATCTCGACAGCGACTCGCAGCTCTGGACCGAGCTGAGCATGGCCCAGATCTTGCACGACCCCCGTTTTTTACAAGTAGGTTTATGAGTCCCAGGCGCCGTTGCAACAGCAGCGGTGCTCGGTGGCAGCGAATTGGCAATTAGGAGATTCTGTAATGGCATTCAAACTACCGTCTTTATCCAAGGCGGCCAAGGAAGAGCAGGGCGAAGCGGGCGATCGTTTCGTGCAGGAAGCATTGATGCATGATCCGGAGCAGACCGTAATGGAAGAGCGTTTCATGCCTGATCCGTCGCCTGCGGCGTTGTTGACGCCGACCATTGCACCGCAGCCGGCTGCCGTTGTGGCTCCTCCGGCTCCGGCTCCGGCGTTTACCGCCGCTCCACGGGAAGCCATCAAGGAACCCGCCGCTGCGCCGTCTTTCGCCGGTGCCGCTGCCAGCATCGCCAGCCCCGACTCGTCGCCATTGCCGCTGATCGGCAGACTGCCGCAGCAAAAGCAGATTCGTCTGCTGGTGACCGTGCTGGTCGGCGCCTTGCTGCTGACCATCCTGTTCCTGTGGCTGAGCGCCAAGAGTTCGGCGATGAGCTCGACCCAGACCCAGATCGCCGGCGACGCGCTGATGCACTCGCAGCGTATCGGTAAGGCGACGCCGAATGCGATTCAGGGTAACCCTGAAGCGTTCAAGCAGCTGGCCGACAGCCGCAAGGAATTCAACCAGGACCTGAGCATCTTGAGCAAGGGCGGCGACTACAAGGGGCACGATATCGGCACCCCTACCGCCACCATGGATTCCAAGCTGGCCGATGTCAGCAAGGTCTGGTCGAATACCGACAAGGCTGCGGACACCATCCTCAAGCTGCAAAAGGAATTGACCAGCTTCGGCGTGACGCTGCAAAAACTGAACGGCATCTCGCCTAACCTGCTCGACTTGTCGGAACAGATCGCGACGCTGAAAACACAGACTGGCGCTACCCCGCGCGAAATCGCTGCTTCCTCGCAGCTGGTCATGCTGACCCAGCGCCTGGGCCGTAGCGCGAATGAATTCCTGACCTCGGAAGGTGTGAACCCGGAAACCGCGTTCTTGCTGGGCAAGGACACCAATACTTTCCGCGACATCGTCAGCGGCTTCCTGAACGGCAGCGATGTATTGCGCCTGCCGGCCAGCAAGAGCGAAGAAGAGCGCAGCAAGCTGACCGAACTGGAAAAGAGCTTTGCCGAATACCAGGAATCGGTGGCATCGATCCTGGGCAACATGCAGAACTTCGTTTCGGCGAAACAATCGGAACAGCTGATCTTTACCGAGAACGAAAACCTCAAGCAACGCCTGGGCGCCTTGCAAGACACCTATCGCGACGCACAAGACTCGCAAAGCATCTGGTTCTGGCTGATGCTGCTGGCCGCCCTGACTACGCTGCTGGCAGCCGCCGGCATTGCATGGGTCCAGGTGCAGGATGGACGTCACCGTACCCACGAAGCCGACGTGCGCCGGATGGAAGCGGAAGCACAGCGCCTGCAGGCGATCAAGCAGGAAGAAGATGCAAGTAACGCCAACGACCAGAACCAGGCTGCGATTTTGCGTCTGATGAATGAATTGCAGGAAGTGGCGGACGGTGACTTGACGGTGCAGGCGACGGTGTCGGAAGACATTACCGGCGCGATCGCCGACTCGGTCAACTACACGGTGGAAGAGTTGCGCGGGCTGGTCGGCCGGGTTACCGCCACCGCCCAGCAGGTGACGGTTGCGTCGGACCAGGCGCAAAGCATTTCGATCGAACTGCTGGCGGCATCGCAACGGCAGTCGCGCGATATTCAGGAAACCACGCAAGCGGTCCTGGACATGGCGACCCAGATTACCGACGTTTCCAAATCGGCCAGCGAGTCGGCCGAAGTGGCGCGGCAGTCGGTTAGCGCGGCGGAAGAAGGTTCCAAGGCGGTGGAAAACGCGATCTCAGGCATGAATGAAATCCGCGAACACATCCAGGAAACTTCCAAGCGCATCAAGCGGCTGGGTGAATCGTCGCAGGAAATTGGTGAAATCACCGAACTGATTTCCGACATTACCGAACAGACCAACGTGCTGGCGCTGAATGCGGCGATCCAGGCGGCATCCGCCGGCGAAGCCGGACGCGGATTCTCGGTGGTGGCGGAAGAAGTTCAGCGCCTGGCGGAACGTTCCGGCGCGGCGACCAAGCAGATCGGCGCGCTGGTGCGTACGATTCAGACCGACACCCACGATGCGGTGGTGGCGATGGAGCGTTCGACGCAAGGGGTGGTCGAAGGGGCCAAGCTGTCAGATGCTGCCGGCGCGGCCTTGTCGGACATCCGGCGCGTTTCTAACCGGCTGGCGGAACTGATTCAAAGCATTTCTTCCACTACCGAGCAGCAGGCCAACTCGGCAAACGGCGTGGCTACCAACATTCAAAACATTCTTTCAGTGACTGAAAAAACACGGGAAGGTACACGACAGACAGCCTTGTCGATTCGTGAACTGTCCAAGCTGGCAGAAGATTTGAAGAGCTCGGTATCGCGCTTCCGCGTGACCAATTAATGTGTAGCACCGCGCTTGCTGTCCGGCCCGTTGTCATTGAGCCGGGACCGGCAGGCGCGGCGTCCTTGCCCGGGTTTGCGCTGCTGTCGCATGCCTGGGCGATGGATATGCATCGTGGTCGATTCTTTGACCACTCCCTGAATCCATGAGGCAGTCATGACCACCGATTTTTCCAGCACCGCTGCTCAGATACAAGATTCAGCGCGGACGCGCCTTGATACCGGACCGTTGTCATGGGTGATGAGCGAAATCCGCGAGGCGCTGAACCAGTCCGGCGCCGCCCTGGCGCAAGCCGGCGACGTTGCCAGTGACGATTATCTGACAGCTATCCGCCACGCCAAGACTTACCTGCACCAGGCGCACGGCGCGTTGCAGATGGTCGATATCGATGGCGTCACAATCATCACCGAAACGGTTGAAGACATACTCGAACGCGCAGAATCCGGCCATGCCGAGCTGAGCGCGCAACATGTGCAGATTATCGGTAATGCCTACCAGGCGCTGATCGAATACCTGGACGAAGTGCTGGCCGGCGGCAGCCACCAGCCGGTTCGGCTGTTTCCTTATTACCAGGCGCTGCTGGAGATCCGCGGCGCTGAACGCATCCATCCGGCCGACCTGTTTTTCCCTGACCTGACGATTCGTCCCCATTTTCCGGCGGCAGAGCTGGCCGCAGCGGTTGAGGCGGACGTTTACCTGCCATTGCGCAAGCGCTTCGAACGCGCGCTGTTGCCTTTCCTGAAAAGCGCCGACAAGGCGATCGAACTGGAAAACGCCAGCGCCATGCAAGGCGTGGTGACGGAAGTCGAGCAGATGCAGCGCAACCAGCAATCGCGCGCGTTCTGGTGGGTGATGCATGGTTTTGCCGAGGCAGTCGCCAGCGCGCAGATCTCGAACGAGCTTTACGTCAAGCAGCTGTTCGCTCGCATCAACCTGCAGCTGCGGCGCTTGAGCCAGGGTTCGTCGAGCATTTCGGAACGGTTGCTGCGCGATGCCTTGTTTTTTATCGCCGGCATCGAGCAGACATCAAAACTGGCGACACAGATCCGCGTCGCTTACCGCCTCAACGGCCTGGTGCCGGCCGACTACAGCACGCGCCACTACGGCCAGATCAGCCTGGACGCCTTGAGCACCGCCAAGGACCGCCTGGCGCAGGCCAAGAACATGTGGGACCGGCTGGCCAGCGGCGACGCCAGCCCGGCGTCCGCCTTCGAACAGGAAATGCATGGCTTGAGCGAAGCCGGCAGCCGGCTGAATGCGCCGTCGCTGTCCAAGCTGCTGCGTGAACTCAACGGCATTGCCCGCCATGCTGCACATTCGCGGCCGGGCGATGCGATCTGCATGGAGATCGCCACCAGCCTGCTGTTTATTGAAAACACGCTGAACCATATCAGCCGCCTGCCGGAGAATTTTTCCGAGCGCGCCGATGCGATGACGGCGCGCCTGCTGTCGGTCGTGTCCGGCGAGACGCTGGGCAAGCCGGCGCAATGGATCGACGATATCTACCGCGAAGCGCAGCAGCGCCAGACGGTCAAGATGCTGGCTTCCGAAATGCTGTCCAGCCTGCGCCAGGTCGAAAAGATGCTGGATGAATTTTTCAACGATCCGGACCGGCGCGAAGTGCTGGCCCAGATCGAGCAGGTATTGCACCAGATCCAGGGTGCGCTGGCGATCCAGGAGCAGAGCGACGCCATGCGCGTGGTCGAGCATACCCGCAGCACCCTGCAGCGTTTTGCCGCCGAAGGCAGCGACGTGGTGCCGGAGCAGAAAGAGTTCGAACGGATTGCGCAAAACATTGGCGCACTGAGCTTCTTTATTGAAACCCTGCAGCACCAGTCGGATACGCAGAACAACCACTTTACGTTCGATGAAGAAGCTGGGGTGTTCCGCATCAACTTGCTGGAACGGCGCGCCGTGGTTGCCGCTCCTCTGCCTGATCCGGTAGTGCCGTCGTCCGCCGCCGACAGCCATGCGCTTGCCGCCGCCGGCACAGTAACCAGCGACAGCTTGCCGTCCTTGCCTGAACTGGCGACAGTGGAAGAGGAGCTGTTGCAGCACCAGCAGGAATCGGCGGAACTGGCGCTGTCGTTGACCGCGCAGCCGCATGATCCGGAATTGCAGGAAAGGCTGAAAGAGTCGCTGGTGCAGATGCGGGTCGATGCCGCTTTGAGCGACAATCCCGAAGCGACGGACCGGGCCCAGGCCGCCATCGATATTCTCGATCATCCGGATTTCTCGGCACAATCGCTGGCGGGCATTGTCACCGCTATCGTGCCGTTGCACACGGCAGAAGCCGCAGCGCCGCTAGCGCCGGCTGCGGTAAGCGACGAGGAGGCTGATGCCGAACTGCGTGAGATTTTTTTGTCCGAAGCGGACGAGGTCCTGACGAACGCCAGGCTGACCTTGCCGCAATTGCAGCAGCACGACGCCCCGCATAAACAGGAACCCCTGACAGTACTGCGCCGTGCCTTTCATACGCTCAAGGGCAGCGGCCGCATGATCGGCCTGAACGCTTTCGGCGAAGCAGCCTGGAGCGTTGAGCAAGTGTTGAACCTGTGGCTGTCGGAATCGCGCGCAGTGAGCGCCGACCTGAACGCCTTGCTGGATCACGCCGTGACCCAGCTGGATGGCTGGGTCAAAGAGATACAGCAGCACGGCCATTCGCAACAGACGCCTGACGCCCTGGCTGAAATTGCGGCAAGAGTCCGTGAAGGCGGACCGTTTGCCGATCCGGCGGCGCTTGCCTTGGCCGAGACGGAGGAAACGCTGGAATTCGGCGACCTGCCGGAACTGCCGGCGCAGGCCGAAGAAATCCAGCTGACTGACGATGCCCTGGCTTTGTTTGCAGCGGCTTCACACCCTTCGGCTGTCGAAGAAACAAAGTTGCCAGAGATTCAGTTTGAGGAGCCGGCGCCAGCAGTTGCGGAACCCGCAGTTGCCAAGACGGAGCCAGTGGAGGCGCTGGCCAGTGCTGAAGTGATCGCTTTTCCCGGCATGCAGGAAATCCGCCATGACGACAGCACCAAGCAGATCGGCGACCTGACGATCAGCCTGCCGCTTTACAATATTTACCTGGCCGAGACCGACCAGCTGGTACGTCACCTGTCGCACGATTTTGCCGAATGGCGGCATGAGCCTGAACGGCCGGTAATGACGCAGTCGGTTCATGCTGCGCATTCGCTGGCCGGCAGTTCCGCCACGGTCGGTTTCAAGCCTTTGCAGGAAGTGGCGCATGCGCTGGAGATGGCTTTGCAGCGGATGGCGCTGCAGCCAGGCCCTCTGCACGGTGCAGACTACGATACGCTCCAGCTTAGCGTCGAACGGGTCAAATGGATGCTGCAACAGTTCTCGCAAGGCGACATGCCGTATTACGAACCGGCCCTGGTCAGCAGCCTGGATAGTATGTGGCAAGGCCAGGAATCGCGCGCCGCCGAAGTGGAAGAGGTGGCGGAAGCTGTCGACGAGACCATAGCTGTTGCCGATGTGGCGGAGGCGCCGCAACACGTGGCAGACGTCGTGGAACCAGTTGTCGAAAGCCATCTCCATGTGGTCCCGACTATTGCGGAAGAGATAAGTGCGAGCATCCCGGCCGAGGCAAGCGATATACAGCCGATAGCGGCCGTGCCGCAATTGTTCGATTCAGCCAAGGAAGAAATCGATCCTGCGCTGGTGGTGCGGGATGAGCTGGATGCCGACCTGTTACCGGTGTTCCTGGAAGAGGGCAGCGACATGCTGCCGCAAATCGGCAGCGCCTTGCGCAGCTGGCAGCAGCACCCGTCCGACGTCAAGCCGTCGCAAGCCATCCTGCGCCATTTGCATACCATCAAGGGCAGCGCCCGCATGGCCGGCGCGATGGTGCTGGGCCAGCACATGCATGAGATGGAAAGCCATATCGAAGTGATCCTGCAATCGGGCAGCTCTTCGCGGCAGACGATCGACGAGTTGCTGGCGCATTATGACCGCGGCGTGCACATGTTCGAGAACCTGCGCAATCCGCAGGCGCCGCAGCCGGTCGCAGCCGCTGTCGTTGCGCCGGCTCCGGAGGCGCACGACCCGGTCAACCTGCCGAGCGTGATGCCGTCGCTGGCGGCCGGCGTGGCGCCGGTGCCGGCGGTTGCCGCCACCACCGGCCTGGTGTCGCAGGTGCGTGTCAACGCCGAAGTGCTGGACCGGCTGGTGAACCAGGCCGGTGAAGTATCGATTACACGTTCGCGGCTGGAATCCGGCATCGGCACCTTGCAGATATCCTTGTCGGAACTGACCGAGAACGTCGACCGCCTGCGCGGCCAGTTGCGGGAAATCGAAATCCAGGCGGAAGCGCAGATCAGCTCACGCATGACGCTGGCCGGCGAACGCGAATTCGATCCGCTTGAATTCGACCGTTTTACCCGGCTGCAGGAACTGACGCGAATGATGGCGGAGAGCGTCAACGACGTCGCCTCGCTGCAAAAGAACCTGACCAATACAGTAGACGGCGCCAACGCCGACTTGCTGACCCAGCGCCGTTTGACGCGTGACCTGCAACAGGATCTGATGCACGTGCGCATGGTGCAGTTTGCCAGTATCGCCGAGCGCCTGTACCGGCTCACGCGCCAGGTCGCCAAGGAACTGGACAAGCGCGTCAACCTGGACATCCGCGGCGGCAACGTCGAAATCGACCGCAGCGTGCTGGAAAAAATGATTGCGCCGTTCGAGCATCTGCTGCGTAACGCCATCGTGCACGGCATCGAGTCGCGTGAAGCGCGGCGCGCCGCCGGCAAGAACGAAACCGGCGAACTGAAGATTGAAATCCGGCAGGACGGCAATGAAATCCTGATCCAGCTGTCGGATGACGGCCAGGGCTTGAACCTGCAGCGCATCCGCGACAAGGCGCGCACGATCGGCTTGCTGGAAAACGACGAACAGATATCCGACCTGGAAACCACGGACCTGATTTTCCGTCCCGGCTTTTCCACCGCGGCCGATATCACTGAACTGGCCGGCCGCGGCGTCGGCATGGATGTGGTGCGCTCCGAAGCGGCATCGCTGGGCGGCCGTGTCGCCGTCAGCAGCGATTCTGGCCAAGGCACGCATTTCACGATCCACCTGCCGCTGACGCTGGCTGTGACCCAGGTGGTGCTGTTGACCACCGGCGGCAGCACGTATGCGGTGCCGTCGGCACTGGTCGAGCAGGTGCAGCAATTGAAGGTAAAGGCGCTGGCCGCGGCCTACAACGACGGTTCGCTGATCTGGCAGGGGCATAAAGTGCCGCTGCAATATCTGTCGACCTTGCTGGGCGATACCGAGATGGTGCCGGTGGCGCAGCAATATTCGCCTATCATCATCCTGCGCAGCGGCAACGACCGGGTAGCGATACACGTCGACGAAATCGTCGGCAACCGAGAAGTCGTGGTCAAGAATATCGGCCCGCAGCTGTCACGCATGATCGGCATTGCCGGCGCTACCGTGCTGGGTTCGGGCGACATCGTGCTGATCTTGAATCCGGTGCCGGTGGCGATGCGGCAGTTATCCAATGCGGCCCACGAATTGCGGGCGCCGCGGCAATCGCACCTGGCTACCCACGAGACCTTGGGCGCGGTAGCGGAAATGAGCGTCAGCGCCGAATCCGATTTACCGCAAGCAGCCCAGGCAGTGCAGGGCCTGCGCAGCCAGAACGTGGTGATGGTGGTCGACGATTCGCTGACCGTGCGCCGGGTCACCCAACGCTTGCTGTCGCGTGAAGGTTACCAGGTAGTGCTGGCGAAAGACGGTGTCGATGCGCTGGAACAGCTACAGGCGATTACACCTGACGTGATGCTGGTGGATATTGAAATGCCGCGCATGGATGGCTTCGATCTGAGCCGCAACATCCGCAACGACGAACGCACCCGTCATATCCCGATCATCATGATCACCTCGCGTACCGCGGCCAAGCACCGCAGCTATGCGATGGAGCTGGGCGTCAACGAGTACCTGGGCAAGCCGTATCAGGAAGACGAGCTGATCAGCACCATCAAGTCTTTCATCAAGAAAGAAGCCAACACCCTGCAATAACACTTTATGCGCATGCATGGAAGACAGGTCTTCCATGCATGCGCATAATTTCCCTTACTCCGCATTCACTGTCTTCACCACCGCATAACGCTGCAAGGTTGCCTTGCGTGCCTCATCGTGCTGCACCAGCGGGAGCGGATAGTCCTGTCCCAGCCTGATTCCGGCTCGTTCCAGCTCTTGCGCGGGCGCCAGCCAAGGCGCGTGGATATGTCTGTCGCCGAGAGCGGACAATTGCGGCAGGTAGCGGCGGATGAACTTGCCGTCGGCATCGAATTTTTCAGACTGGGTAATGGGATTGAAAATGCGGAAATAGGGTTGCGCATCGCAACCCGACGAAGCAGCCCATTGCCAGCCGCCGTTATTGGCGGCGAGATCGAAATCGTTGAGGCGCTCGGCAAAGTAGCGTTCGCCCCAGCGCCAATCGATGCCGAGATCCTTGATCAGGAACGACGCCGTCACCATGCGCAGGCGATTGTGCATATAGCCGCTCTGATTGAGTTGCAGCATGGCGGCATCGACCAGCGGATAGCCGGTGCGGCCATCGCACCAAGCCAGGAACAGGCTGTGTGCTCGCTCACCGCTTTCCCATCGGATAGCGTCGTATTCCGGCTTGAAAGCAGCTCCTGCTACATGCGGATGATGATGCAGGATCATGAAGTAAAAGTCGCGCCAGATCAGTTCCGACAGCCATATTGCGGCGCCGCCGGCCGCCGCGCCCTGGTGTAGCGCCTGGTAAGCCAGGCGGGCCAGCGTACGAATCGAAATAGTGCCGAAGCGCAGGTGTATTGAAAGATACGATGGTCCCTTGACGGCCGGGAAATCGCGGCTCTGGCCGTATTGTCCTAGACGCGGCATGAAGTCCTCCAGCAGACCGCAGGCGCCAGACATGCCTGGCGCGATCTTCAGCTCTCTCAGGTTGGTTTTCTTGAAGCCTAGCGCGGCCAGGCTGGGTATCTTTTCGGGTGGCGAGGAAGGCGGCGGCGCAAGACGCGCCGCATATTTTTCTATCGGGTAGGGTTTCAGGAAAAACGAGCCATCTGCTGCAGCCAGCCTTTTCATCCAGGCATTCTTGTAGGGCGTGAATACAGAAAACGGCTGGCCGGCCATGGTCAACACTTCCTCGCATTCAAAAATCACCTGGTCCTTGTAACTGTGCCAGGCACGGCCATCGGCGGCCAGTGTTCTGGCGACGCCGGCATCGCGCTGCCGTGCCTGCGGTTCGTAATCGTGGTTGCTGAACACGGCATTGACGCCAAGCTGCCGTGCTAGCGCAGGGATGACATCGTGGGCGGGACCATGGCGCACCAGCAGTCCGCCGCCCAGTTTGCGCAGCTCGAGGTCGAGCTCGGTCACGCTGCCGCGGATGAATTCGACCCGGCGATCGGCGCCTAGGCCGGCATCCAGCAATGGCTGCAGGATATCGGTGTCGAACACGAATACGCAGAATACCGCCGCGCTGTTTTTTAATGCATGGTGCAGGGCCGCATGATCGGACATGCGTAAATCGCGACGAAACCAGACCAGGGATTTCTCAAATTGCGGCATGAGGGCAATGATGTATACAAAAAATGAATGATTGTGAGGCAACGCCGAGGCGGGCTTGCGAGGACTTTACCCGACAAGCAACACTATGCAAAGCGGCTTTAGCGTATTCAAAACTGATAAAATGCGGTCCATGGCCAAGCTAGACACAACTCCAGACGATTCTCCCGCGCGCAAGAGCAGCGCGAAGGCCGGCGCGGATTCCCCGCCCCTGAACCTGACAAATCATTTCCTTATTGCAATGCCTTCCATGCTGGATCCCGTTTTCGGCGGGACCGTGGTGTATTTGTGTGAGCACAATGCCAACGGCGCGCTGGGCGTGGTGATCAATAAGCCGACCGACATGACCATGCAGGTATTGTTCGACCGCATCGATCTGGAGCTTGAAATCAGCCCCGGATTGGGCAGCCTGGAATTCGGCGATCCGATTGCCGAACGGCCCGTGATGTTTGGCGGCCCGGTGCAGGTTGAGCGTGGGTTTGTGTTGCACGCGCCCATCAAGAACTATTCGTCGACCTTGAAAGTGACGGACCAGATTGCCATGACCACCTCCAAAGACGTGCTGGAAGAAGTAGCGCACGGCAGCGGGCCGCAGCGCATCCTGGTCAGCCTGGGCTGTTCGGGGTGGAGCGCCGGCCAGCTGGAAAGCGAGATTGTCCACAACGGCTGGCTGACTGTCGCCGCCGATCCTGCCATCATTTTCGAATTGCCGATTGCCGAGCGGTTTGCCGCCGCGGTCAACCTGTTGGGCATTTCGCCGTATATGCTGACTGCGGAATCCGGACGTGCGTGAGATGCAGGAAGATCTGTGTGGGAGCGGGGCATGACGGGGTTAACGGGTACCGTGCTGGCTTTTGATTTCGGCCTGAAGCGCATCGGCGTGGCGGTCGGCAATACCTTGCTGAAGCAGGCGCAGCCGCTGCAGGTCATCAGCGCTGCCACCAACGACGGCAAGTTTGCTGAAATCTCGGTCCTGATCAAAGAGTGGCAGCCGGTGTTGTGCGTGGTCGGACTGCCCCTGCATCCGGACGGCGCAACGCACGAGATGAGCGTCCGCTGCCAGCGCTTTGCCAACCAACTGCACGGCCGCTACGATGTCGCCACGGTGCTGGTCGATGAACGCTACTCGTCTGCGGTGATCAAGCAGCAGCGTGGAGAAGTGATCGACGACCGGGCCGCGGCGATCATTCTGCAGCAGTATTTTGATGACTTATTTGATGACTTAACCGAATGACTTTGACTTTGCGGTGAAGATGCAATGACTACTATTACTCCCCAATTCGCCCAATTCGATGCCGAAGCGCTGTACCAGGTGCTTGAGGCAAAAGTAAAGGCCGCCCTGGCGCAAGCCGACAATGTCGCTGTCATCGGTATCTACTCAGGCGGTGCCTGGATCGCCGAGCGGCTGGTCGCGGCCTTGAACCTGAATCCGGCAGAGCGCCTGGGATTTATCGATGTCTCGTTCTATCGCGACGACTTTTCCGAAAAGGGCCTGCGCGCCGACATCAAGCCGACCCAGATCCCGTTCGACGTCGACGACGCCACCATCCTGCTGGTGGACGACGTGCTGTACACCGGACGCACCACGCGCGCGGCGATCAACGAACTGTTCGACTACGGCCGTCCCAAGAAAATCATGCTGGCGGCGCTGATCGACCGTGGCGAGCGCGACTTGCCGGTGGCCGCCGATTTCATCGCCGATGCAGTCTCGCTGCAGCCGGGCCAGTCCCTGCAACTTCAACGCGCCGACGACGGCAGCTTCACTCTAATTATCCAATCCAATGCTTAATCCCCAACTCAATAAAAACGGCGAACTGCAACATCTGTTGACTATCGAGGGACTGCCGACTTCCGTCGTCACGCATATTCTGGACACCGCTTCTTCTTTTGTCGGCGTCAGCGACCGCGACGTCAAGAAAGTGCCGCTGATGCGCGGCAAGAGCGTATTCAACCTGTTCTTTGAAAACTCGACCCGCACCAGGACTACCTTCGAGATCGCTTCCAAGCGCCTGTCGGCCGATGTGATCAACCTGAATATCTCCGCCTCCAGCGCCAGCAAGGGCGAATCGCTGCTGGACACGATCGACAACCTGTCGGCCATGCACGCCGACATGTTCGTGGTGCGCCACGCCCAGTCCGGCGCGCCTTACCTGATCGCCAAGCACCTGACCGACACCCGGCAGCACCACGTCCATGTGGTGAACGCCGGCGACGGCCGCCATGCTCACCCGACCCAGGGGTTGCTGGACATGTACACCATCCGTCACTACAAGAAAGATTTCAGCAACCTGACGGTGGCGATTGTCGGCGACATCCTGCACAGCCGCGTGGCCCGTTCCGACATCCACGGACTGACTACCCTGGGCGTGCCGGAAGTGCGCGCCATCGGCCCGCGCACCTTGCTGCCCAGCGGCCTGGAGCAGATGGGCGTGCGCGTCTTCACCGACATGAACGAAGGATTGAAGGGCGTCGACGTGATCATCATGCTGCGCCTGCAGAATGAGCGCATGAGCGGCGCCTTGCTGCCGTCGGCGCAAGAATTCTTCAAGAGCTACGGCCTGACGCCAGAGCGCCTGGCGCTGGCCAAGCCGGATGCGATCGTGATGCATCCGGGGCCGATGAACCGCGGCGTGGAAATCGACTCGGCGGTTGCCGACGGCGCGCAGGCGGTGATCTTGCCGCAGGTGACATTCGGCATCGCGGTGCGGATGGCGGTCATGAGTATCCTGGCCGGGAACTGAAATTGCGTTGCCCGAACCTGAATCCAGCTAATTATTTATAGAATCGCCACCACATTTACAGATGAAACTTCACATCAAAAACGGCCGCCTGATCGACCCCGCAAACAATATCGATGCACAGCAGGATCTGTATATCGCCGCCGGCAAGATCGTCGGCGTCGGCAGCGCGCCGGCTGATTTCTCCGCCAACAAGACGATTGACGCCAGCGGCCTGGTGGTGGCGCCGGGCCTGGTCGACTTGAGCGTGCGCCTGCGCGAGCCCGGTTACGAATACAAGGCCACGCTGGAATCGGAAATGCAGGCAGCCATGCAAGGCGGCGTCACCAGCCTGGTGTGTCCGCCCGATACCGATCCGGTGCTGGACGAACCGGGCCTGGTGGAAATGCTGAAACATCGCGCCAAGAGCCTGAACCAGGCGCATGTCTATCCACTGGGGGCCTTGACGGTCGGCCTCAAGGGCAAGGAGCTGACGGAGATGGCCGAACTGACCGACGCCGGCTGCATCGGCTTCGCCCAGGCGGAAGAGCCGATCCTGGACACCACCGTGCTGCTGCGCGCCATGCAGTACGCCCGCACCTTCGACTACACGGTCTGGCTGCGCCCGCAAGACCCTTACCTCGGCCATGGCGGCATTGCCCACAGCGGCGCGGTTGCTTCGCGGCTCGGCCTGTCGGGTGTGCCGACCATGGCGGAAACAATCCGCCTGCAAACCATTTTCGAACTGGTGCGTGCGACCGGCGCCCGGGTGCATTTGTGCCGCATTTCGTCGGCCCCGGGACTGGAACTGATCCGGGCTGCCAAGAAAGAGGGTTTGCCGATCACTTGCGACGTCGGCGCCCATCATATCCACATGACGGATGTCGATATCGGCTTTTTCGATTCCAACGCCAGGATGACGCCGCCGTTCCGCTCGCAACGCGACCGCGATGCGATCCGGCAGGCGCTGCTGGATGGCACCGTCGACGCCATCTGCTCGGACCACACGCCAGTCGACGACGATGAGAAATTGCTGCCGTTCGGCGAAGCGACGCCCGGCGCCACCGGCCTCGAGCTGCTATTGTCGCTGGCCTTGAAATGGGCCGACGAGTGTGTCGCTCCGGAGCAGCAAGGCCTTAGCCGTGCGCTGGCGAAAATCACCACCGATGCTGCGCGCGTGGCAGGCCTGCCAGCTGGCCAGCTGACCATCGGCAGCGTCGCCGACATTTGCCTGTTCGATCCGGCCGTGCGCTGGAAAGTGGAAGCCAAGGAATTGGCAAGCCAGGGCAAGCACACGCCGTTCCTCGGATACGAACTGTGCGGCAGGGTCAAGACCACGATTGTGGCCGGTCATATAGCATTCGAACGCGCATGAGGCAGCTGCGGTTCGCCGCGCGCCTGGTGCGGGTGCTGCTGCACCTGCTGGTCGGCCTGTGGACTTGCGCCGTGGTGTTTCCGCTGGCCGACAACGCAGGGCGGCAACGGCGCATACGGCTGTGGTCGATCCAGCTGCTGGCGATCTGCCGGGTCCAGGTCACGCTGCGCAATCCGCACAACAGCGTAGCGGCGGCGCGCGCCCTGATCGTCGCCAACCATGTTTCGTGGCTCGATATCTTCGTCATTAACTCGATCCAGACCTGCCAGTTCGTGGCCAAGTCGGATATCCGCGACTGGCCCTTGATCGGCTGGCTGTGCGAAAAGGGCGGCACGATTTTCATCGCACGCGGCAAGCAGCGCGACGTACGGCGCATATTCCAGGGGCTGGTGACGAGCATCGAAGCAGGTGCGCGGGTCGCCTTTTTCCCCGAAGGCACCACGGCGGCGCAGGGTTCCATCCTGCCGTTCCATGCCAACCTGTTCGAGGCCGCGCTCGACGCCAAAGTACCGGTGCAGCCATACGCCTTGCGTTACCTGGATGCACAAGGAGCGCTGCATCCGGCCGCGGATTTTATCGGCGACATGACGTTTGCCGAAAGCATGCTGGCGATCCTGAAAGCCCCACCAATGAAAGCGGAACTGGTCCAGCTGGCGCCTATCGATACGACCGGATCGCACCGCCGCGACCTGGCTGTCCTCGCACATGCCGCGATTGCCGAGGCGTTGGAGATCACGGAAAAAGAAGCGACAGATATCTGATTTATCCCGGCCGCTGCGCTTGCGGGCAGCTGACCTGGAGCAGCAAACGATCGGACAGCCGCACCGCGGTGAGTTTGCCGCCCCATACGCAGCCGGTATCCAGTCCGATCAGGTTCGGCCTGAGCACCAGTCCCAGGGTCGACCAATGGCCGTACACCACCGTCACGTCCTGGGTCTGCCGCTGCGGCACGTCGAACCAGGGCAAGTAGCCGGGCATGGATATGCCGGTGCTTTCCTTGGCCGCCAGTTCCATGGTTCCGTCCGCAGTGCAAAACCGCAATCGCGTCAAGGCGTTGACGATACAACGCAAGCGCTCGTTGCCTTGCAGCGCATCGTCCCAGCGCAATGGCTGGTTGCCATACATTTCACGCAAAAAATCTACCCAATGCGGGCCGCGCAGCACAGTTTCGACTTCCTGCGCCAACGCTACCGTTTTGGCGGTGGACCATTGCGGCAATACGCCGGCGTGTAAGAACAGGTGATCTTGTTCCAGCAGCGCTAAGGGGCACTGCCTTAGCCAGTCGAGTAGTTCGTCACGATCGGGGGCGTCGAGAATTTCCTGTAGCGTATCGCCGCGGTGGAGCTTGCGGATGCCGTGTGCGGCGGCCAGCAGGTGTAGGTCGTGGTTGCCGAGTACTGCCTGGGCGCGGTCGCCCAGCGAGCGGACCAGGCGCAGTGTTGCCAGCGACTGTGGGCCGCGGTTGACCAGGTCGCCGACAAAAACCAGATGTGCATCAGGGGTGGTTGCGTCAATGCGCTTTAGTAAATCGAGCAGGCTTTGGTGGCAGCCTTGCAAGTCGCCGATGGCAAATAGCGTGGAACTGATAGGTGTCATGTTTCGCAGCGATTGCAGCAATTGAGGTTCGATATTGTAGATCGCCAGCCGGTTTCTTGAGACGCTCATTATGTTTAATGTGCGGGAAGTCGACATCGGAATCAGCTATGAGGGTCGATAGAGGGAAAGTGCGGCACTTCTCGTATTAATTACTGTCTGAAGTTGATTAAAAGTTCTGAATTATTGTTTAGTTGTTATTTTGCAACAGTTTGTTACATTGCTTACCAATATGCACGGAGTTAAACATCGTTAAATGATATTTAAGTAACTTATATTGGCCGGCAATAGTGGATAATTCAGGGTTACGCACGAATTTGGTGAATTGAAAGAAACGCGCAGTATTTAAAGCCGGCTGGCCAAATTCTTCAGAACTCAATTTTTAGGACAATTACATGATTTTCATTACTGGCGGGGCTGGTTTTATCGGGTCCAATTTCGTACTCGACTGGTTGGCGCAAAATGACGAGCCAGTGATTAACTTCGATAAGCTGACTTACGCCGGCAACATGAATAATCTGGCGAGCGTTCGCCAAGACCCGCGCCATATTTTTGTACAGGGCGATATCGGTGATACGGCTCAAGTTGCAGCCTTGTTCGCACAATACAAGCCGCGCGCAGTAGTCCACTTTGCCGCCGAAAGCCATGTTGACCGTTCGATCCACGGCCCCGCGGCTTTTGTCGAAACCAATGTCAACGGCACCTTCGGCCTGCTGGAAGCTACTCGTGCCTATTGGAGCGCGCTGCCGGATGCCGAAAAAACAGCATTCCGTTTCCTGCATGTCTCCACCGATGAAGTATATGGCACGCTAGGCCCCGCCGACGCCCCGTTCAGTGAAACTACCCAGTACGCGCCCAATAGCCCGTATTCAGCATCGAAAGCGGCTTCGGACCATCTGGTCCGCGCATATCACCATACCTATGGATTGCCGACGCTGACCACCAATTGCTCCAATAATTACGGCTCTTACCATTTCCCCGAGAAACTGATCCCGTTAATTATCACCAATGCGCGCGCCGGCAAGCCGCTGCCGATATATGGCGACGGGCAGCAAGTGCGTGACTGGCTTTATGTCAGCGACCACTGCGCCGCGATCCGTCGTGTGCTGGCAGCGGGCAAGCCAGGAGAGGTTTACAACGTTGGCGGCTGGAATGAGAAAGCCAACCTCGATGTGGTCCATACGCTATGCGACATTCTGGATGAGCTCGATCCGAAGGCAACGGGAAGCTATCGCGACCAGATTACCTACGTCACCGACCGTCCAGGCCATGACCGCCGCTATGCCATTGACGCAGGCAAGATTGAACGTGAATTGGGCTGGAAGCCGGTGGAAACTTTTGACACCGGCATCCGCAAGACAGTGCAGTGGTACCTGGCTAACCAGGATTGGGTAAAAAATGTCCAGTCTGGCGATTATCTGAAATGGGTTGAAAAAAATTACGAGCAGCGCCAAAGCTCGGGAGAGGGAGCGTAATGACTACAGCTCAGAACCGTAAAGGCATCATTCTCGCGGGAGGCTCTGGCACTCGCTTGTATCCGGTCACCATGGCAGTGTCGAAACAATTGCTGCCAGTGTATGACAAGCCGATGATCTACTATCCGCTGACCACGCTGATGCTGGCCGGGATACGGGAAATCCTGATCATTTCAACGCCTCAGGATACGCCCAGATTCAAGGAGTTGCTGGGCGACGGCCGGCAATGGGGGATTGAATTGAGCTATGCGGTGCAACCGACCCCTGACGGCTTGGCTCAGGCATTCATTATCGGCCGCGATTTTGTCGGCGATGCACCGTCGGCCCTGATCCTGGGCGACAACATCTATTACGGCCACGACTTCGAAAGCCAGTTACGTGCAGCTTCGGCCCGTACCGAAGGCTCCACTGTATTTGCTTATCATGTACACGATCCGGAGCGGTACGGCGTGGTCGAATTCGATGACCAGCGGCGCGCCGTCAGCATCGAAGAAAAACCTCTGCAACCCAAATCCAATTACGCTGTCACCGGGCTGTATTTTTATGACCGTGAGGTATGCGACATCGCTGCCGGCATCAAGCCGTCTCCACGCGGAGAATTGGAGATTACCGACGTGAATCGAGTATACCTGGAGCGGCAGCGCCTGAATGTCGAGCTGATGGGGCGCGGAATGGCATGGCTGGACACCGGTACCCACGAATCGTTGCTGGAAGCCGGGCAATTCATTGCCACCATTGAGAACCGCCAAGGCCTGAAAGTGGCTTGTCCGGAAGAAATAGCCTTTCGCACGGGATATATCAATGCCGACCAACTGGAGCAATTGGCGCAGCCGCTGAAGAAAAACGGATACGGCCAATATCTGCTGGGCCTATTAAAAGATAAGGTATTTTAAACATGCAAGTACAAACCACGAATATTCCTGAAGTACTGATTTTCGAGCCGAAGGTTTTCGGCGATGATCGCGGCTTTTTTTATGAGAGCTTCAACGAACGTCGTTTCAATGAGCTGACCGGCCTTAACGCCAGCTTCGTTCAGGACAATCACTCCAAATCCGCCAAAAATGTCCTACGCGGACTGCATTACCAGATTCGCCAGCCGCAAGGCAAACTGGTGCGCGTGGTTGCTGGAGAGGTATTTGACGTTGCCGTCGATGTACGCAAAAGCTCGCCGACTTTCGGGCATTGGGTGGGTGTAACGCTGTCGGCTGAAAACAAACGCCAATTGTGGATCCCGGAAGGATTTGCGCATGGTTTTGTGGTGACCAGCGAGTCGGCAGAGTTCTTGTACAAGACCACGGATTACTGGGCGCCGGAGTTCGAGCGCAGCATTCTCTGGAACGACCCCGCCATCGGCATCGACTGGCCGATCACAGGGGCACCGCTGCTATCTGGAAAAGACCAGGTCGGCAAGCTGCTGGCGGATGCCGAGGTGTTCGCGTGAAGATACTTGTTACCGGGAAAAGCGGCCAGGTTGGCTATGAACTGGAGCGCAGCTTGCAAGGCCTCGGCGAAATTATTGCCCTTGATCGTAGCCAAATGGATTTGTCTGACCTGATTCAGGTCCGGAATGTGATTCGTGAAATCAAGCCGGATCTGATCGTCAATCCCGCCGCCTACACGGCGGTGGACAAGGCCGAAACGGAAGTCGAACTTGCCATGCGCGTGAATGGCGAGGCGCCTGGCCTTATGGCTGAAGAAGCAAAGAAGCTCGGCGCAGCCATCATTCATTATTCTACCGATTACGTTTTTGATGGCAGCAAAACCAGCCCGTATGTCGAAACCGACCCTACCTGCCCAATCAACGTCTATGGTGCCAGCAAGCTCGCCGGCGAGCAAGCGATCCAGGCAATAGGCGTTCCGCATCTGATTCTGCGTACCAGCTGGGTGTATGGCATGCGTGGAAAAAATTTCTTGTTGACAGTATTGCGCCTGGCGCAGGATCGCGACGAGTTGCGTATCGTTGGCGACCAGCATGGTGCGCCGACCTGGTGCCGGACAATTTCGGATACCACTGCCCACATTGTTGCGCAGGCCGCTTCCGCATCGCATTCTCAGGACTGGTGGCAGGAAAAAAGAGGTTTATATCATCTAACGGCTCAAGGCCAGACAACTTGGGCTGGCTTTACGGAGGCGATACTTGCCAACGCCGTTTTACCTAAAAAGCCAACTGTAACTGCAATAAGCACGCAAGAATATCCGTTACCGGCAAAGCGGCCGGGAAATTCGGTTATATCGTGCGAAAAATTGATAAATGCGTTTTGCGGGTTGCCGACTTGGGACCAGGCCTTGAAGCTATGCCAAGACTGAGATGACATAAACGTCTCAGCGTACTCCCCTTCGGTTGATTTGATATCGCAATCATTGACTGCGAGAGATCGGGAGTCGAGTACTGAAAAGAGAAAGAATAAGGTGAAAACTTGGATCTAACAAATTCTGAATCCAACAAGAAGTCATATCGAACATTTATTCATAATATTGGATGGAATTTGGTAGGTCAGGTAGCTCCGTTGATTGCGGCGGTAGTATCTATTCCGCTATTGATCAAAGGCCTGGGAGTCGATCGTTTTGGAATATTGACCATCGCTTGGATGCTGATCGGTTATTTCAGCCTGTTTGATCTGGGGATAGGGCGCGCATTAACACAAATTATCTCCGAGAAGCTCGCCATAAATGATGAGGCCGCAATTCCGCCGTTAATGTGGACAGGGTTAACGGTCATGTTCGTACTCGGCTTGCTTGCCAGCTTGTTCATCGTTGGCCTTAGTGACTGGATTATTTACTCAGCTTTAAAAATACCTGTTTATTTACAAGCTGAAACGAAACGCAGTTTGAGCATGCTGGCACCATCCATTCCATTGGTGCTCATAGCTACAGGCTTGCGAGGAATCTTGGAAGCTAAGCATGAATTTAAATCGGTAAATCTAGTACGTATCCCTCTGGGGGTATTGATGTTTGTAGCGCCACTTTGTGTGCTGCCGTTTTCCAATAGTCTCGTTGCAATTTTCTTTTCTTTACTATTGGTGCGTGCCGCCACAGCGATAGCTTTCGTGTACCTGTGTCATCGTTCGCTGGATAATTTCACGGAATTCACTTTGTCAAAGGCAGTGATACCTGAATTGCTGAAATTTGGCGGATGGATGACGGTCAGCAATATCGTCAGTCCTATCATGGTCCAAATGGATCGTTTCGTAATTGGGATGATGCTGTCAATGGCGGCGGTAGCATATTACGCTACACCCTATGAAATGGTGACCAAGCTTTTGGTAGTTCCGGCAGCGATAGCTGGAGTATGTTTTCCACAATTTGCTAAATTAAATGCACAGAAAAATATCAAAGATGCTATGGCTTTATATTGGAAAAGCTGTAAGTACATATTTTATCTGACGTTTCCAGCAATAATTTTCCTAGTATTGTTTGCTGGATGGATACTTCACTTGTGGCTTGGAGGGAAGTTTTCGGATGAGAGTACCCGTGTATTCCAGATATTGGCTATCGGGGTCTTGGTAAATGGTTTAGCGGCTATTCCTTTTGCATTTTTGCAGGGAGCCGGGCGATCAGATGTGACTGCGAAAGTTCATGTTTGCGAACTACTTGTATATTTGCCTCTGTTATATTTTGCTGTAAGCAAATTTGGTATTGTGGGCGCCGCTACGATTTGGTCGCTGCGGGTGTTCTGTGACGGGGTGATATTGCACAAAATGGTAAATATAATTATTGCACGGGGTAATGAGCTTGTTCGACCTTCATCATCGTTGTGAATTTAGTCGTTTTATTCAATAGTGATCTGTTTTTTTGCATAGAAAATATTGATAACTGATTGCTACGATGGTTTGGTACCAGGATTATTGAAGATTTTATTGTTTTAGATATTTATGAAAGAATGAAAAACATCTGATTGTGGATAAATCCGACGTTCATATCTCAGCGCATTAGAGAATTCAATTTCTTGAGTATCTTATAGCGTAAATGGCAAATTCAAAATTGGGTTTAAGTGTGTGTTGATATTAATGATAAGAATTTACTAAATGAATGATTTAAATAAAATCAGTACCGCAGCAATAGTGGTTGGTTATTTTCCTGAGTACAAAATTGTAGTCAATCTCTTGAAATCTCTTTCTCCACAGGTCGACCATTTGATACTGGTTGATAATGGAGGCAGCAGGGAGGCCTACGATTTTGCACAAAAGGAAGGTTTGGCTATTGAATATATCGAATTCAAAAAAAACCTAGGTCTCGGACATGCTTTGAATATGGGGTTCGAGCGTGCTGTCAGCTTGGGAGTGAAGTATGTGGCCACTTTTGACCAGGATAGCGCCCCTGTTGCTGATTTGATTGCTAATCTAAGGAATGCTCATCAGATGTTCGAGGGGCAGGGTGTCAATTGCGCTGCCGTTGCTCCGGTTTTCTTTGACCGACGCGAGGCCACCAAGGTTTACTTCCCATTTTATCTGGAACGGGAGGGGCGGATTATTTCTAGAATGCCGAATAACTGTGCAGACAATTATGTCGAAACCGATGCCCTTATTACTTCAGGGATGCTGGTGCGAACAGACGTCTGGACTGGCGGCGTACACTACGACGACGGCCTATTTGTAGATTACACCGATACCGAATGGTGCTTTCGTGCGCGAGCTAAAGGCTACAAACTGTTTGGCTGCCTCAGAATAGAAATGGGACACGCGCCTTCAGATGCGCCTCCTGCGCGTATTTTTGGTTTGAGCTTCTTTAGATATTCTCCCCTGCGACGTTATTATTATTTCCGTAACACTGTCAGTTTTTGCCGGGCCGATTACGTTTCCTGGGCATGGAGGCGGCGTTTGACATATGGGCTTACTCTCAGATTCTTTATTAATTGCTTAATTGATAAAAAAAAGCTGCGTAGTTTGAAAATGATGCTTGCTGGCGTTTACGATGGTTTGCGCCGCAAGTCAGGTGAGTTTATCGGGTGAAGCATATTATGAATATTTTGATTACTGGCGGTGCCGGCTTTATTGGGCAGAACTTGGTGTATTCCTTACGCAAGCAGGGGTTTGGGATTCGTATTCTGGACAATTTCAGTCCACAGATCCATGTCACGCAGAGCTTGCCTGCCGATCTGGTTGATCAGGTTGAGCTGATCCGCGCCGATGTTCGTGACCGTGACGCACTGGAACAGGCGTTGGCTGGCGTGGACGGCGTGGTGCATCTGGCGACCGAAACCGGCACTGCGCAATCCATGTATCAGATTGCCCACTACAATAACGTGAATAGCCAGGCTACTGCCCAGTTATTGGATGTGCTGGCTAACGCCCCTCATTCGATCAAGAAGATTGTTCTCGCCTCATCTAGGTCAATCTATGGCGAAGGGGCCTATAACTGCGAAACTCATGGGCTTGTCTATCCTGGCGCTCGCAGCGCCGCGCAACTGAAAAGCCATCAGTGGGATCCCGTTTGTCCGCAATGCGGCGCTTCGATAGTTGCTGTGCCAACGCCGGAAGCAGCGCGGCCAAGTCCCGCATCTATCTATGCCGCTACAAAGTATGCGCAAGAAGACTTGATTCGCATCGCCGGAGATTCTCTGGGAATCGGAACAGCCATCCTGCGCTTCCAGAATGTGTACGGCGCAGGGCAGTCGCTGAACAACCCGTATACCGGAATTCTTTCGATTTTCTCCACGCGCATACGCCGTGGCATGTCGCTCCCGATCTTTGAGGATGGGCAGGAGAGCCGTGATTTTGTACATGTCAGCGATGTCGTCCAGGCAATCGAATTGGCGCTCCAGACAGACGCTGCAAATGGCGGCACTTTTAATGTTGGAGCCGGTGAACCTACTTCCGTATTGGAAATTGCCAATATGCTGGTGGATGCATTCGATGGCAAGGTGCGGCCTGAAGTCACTGGGCAATATCGCCTGGGTGATATCCGTCACTGCTACGCTGACTTGACTCAGATCAGGTCCAAGCTGAGATTCGAACCAAAAATGTCCCTGAAAAGCGGGATGGAGGAATTCGCCAGCTGGGTGCTGTCTCAACCGCTGCCCGAAGACGGACTGGATAAGGCTAACGAGGAACTAAAAAAACGCAAGATGATGTCATGAGCTTGAAAGCAATTTTAATTGCCGATTTAAAGCGGCAGTATCTGATTGCGGGTCAACTGCAGCGGCAAGCCACCCTCTTTGGCGTTCTGAAGAGCTCATTGTCGCCGCGATTCATGCCAGTCGTTCTCTTCCGTCTTTCGCACTGGCTTTTTCAGCGTCGGCTGTCGCCGCTTGCCAAGATATTCGGCCTCATGAATTTCGTCCTGTTTGGCCTTGAGATAGCGGCTCGATGCGAGATTGGTCCTGGACTATATTTCCCCCACACGCAAGGTACAGTCATCGGCGCCAACAAGATTGGAGAGAACGCGACGATTTATCACAACGTGACTTTTGGCGCGCGCGAAATCGATCTTGATTATTCAGCCTCTTCTCGACCAGATATTGGCGATAACGTGATCGTTGGCGCCGGTGCGAAAATTCTCGGGCCGGTAATGGTTGGTAATAATGCCCGGGTGGGGGCGAACGCCGTGGTTGTTGAAGATGTCCCCGCCGGTGCCACTGTTGTTGGCATTCCAGCGCGTATAGTCAAACAGGTTTAAATAATATGATGCAAACGGGCCAGCGCGTATTGTTTATCGCACCGCGTTTTTTTGGTTATGAAAAAGAGATTCAGGCTGAATTGGAAGCCGCCGGTTGCGAAGTTGATTGGTATGACGATAGACCTTCATCAACGCCGTTGATGAAAGCGGCGATTCGATTTCGTCCCGAACTGGTCAAGAAAATAGTCAATGACTATTTTGACGAGATCGTCAGACGAGCCGCGGTCGCTGCCTATGATGTCGTATTTGTCATCAAGGGAGAGGCACTTCCTGTCGGGAAAATTCAAGCATTGAAACAGGTTTTGCCACAGGCGAGATTTTTATACTATACCTGGGATTCTTTGAGGAATTTCAAGAATAGCCACGAAAAATTGCCTTATTTTGACAAGGTTTACAGTTTCGACCGATTTGATTCGATTGACAATGAGAATATCCGGCACCTGCCTTTATTTTATTCGCGTGCCTACGAAATCTTGGGGCAATCGGATAAATCAAAAGAGAGGCAGGATATCGATCTTTTATTTTTAGGGTCAATACATTCTGATCGTTACCCGGTTGTGCGAAAAATATGGGCTGCTGCAAAACAGGTTGCACCTGAAATTTCCGTTTATGCTCATTTTTTCTATCAAAGCAAATGGGTTTTTGCGATACGTAAAATCACGGATCGGCAATTCAGGAAGATTCCCTGGAGAGATGTGAAATGGAATTCATTAAATATTAAAAATACGCTGGAGCTGATAGGGCGAAGTAAAATATTGATTGATGTGCACCACCCGGGTCAAACTGGATTGACTATGCGGACTATAGAATGTCTTGGCGCTAAGATAAAATTAATCACTACAAATCCTGAGGTAAAGATTTATGATTTTTATAATCCAGATAACATTCTTGTAGTTGACCGGGAGAGACCAGTTATTCCTGAAAATTTTATGCATGCTGCATTTCATCCTCAAGCTGAGAATATCTATGGGAAATATAGTTTGCGAGAGTGGTTGGCTGAGATATTTTACTGAAGGATAGAAAAACGAATGAAAAGATCTTTTGATTTATTATTGGCGCTAGTTGCATCGATTGTGCTGATTGTTCCCATAATTCTCGTTTCTTTGTTCGTCAGGCTTACATCGGTGGGGCCGATTATTTATTGGTCCGATCGTGTAGGACGTCGTAATAAAATCTTCAAAATGCCAAAATTTCGTACTATGCGCATCGATACCCCGGCGGTTGCGACTCACTTATTGCCAGACCCAAAGAAATTTCTGACCCCCATAGGATCTTTTTTGCGTAAATCGAGTCTCGATGAATTACCGCAATTGTGGAGCATAATTACCGGGGATATGAGTTTTGTCGGCCCCCGACCAGCACTATTCAATCAGGATGACTTGATCGCATTAAGAACAGAGTACGGTGTGGACAGTTTGTTGCCGGGCTTGACCGGATGGGCGCAAATCAATGGCCGGGATGAGTTGCCAATAGCCGAGAAGGTGAAACTGGATGTTGACTACCTTCAACGGCAATCATTTTTTCTTGACATACAAATCATATTCCTTACCTTTCTCAAGGTTATTCGCAGAGATGGTATTACGCATTAATTGTCAGCCGAAATTGGAAAGCATCCTGGTTAAGATATGAATCCGATATGCTCTCACTTCACTGAATTGTCGACATGATTTCTTTCTTAAATTTATCTCGCCTTCATAAGCAGGTAATCGCCGCAACTGCGGATCTGATTCTGTTGCCTGTCACATTTTGCTTGGCAATATGGCTGCGCCACGATGGCCTCAGCAGTTGGTTGTTGCATCAGTATGGCCTGCTGATCGTGGCTGCGCCGTTTATTTCGATCCCTATTTTTATCAGACTGGGTTTGTATCGCGCCGTCATTCGATTCATCGACCATAAGATTGTCTATGTCGTGGTGCTTGGAGTTACTTTATCGGTAATCACTCTGGGTGCGATCGGGACATTTACGCAGACGGCGGGTTATTCCCGTGCGGTTTTCGGCATATATTGGGTTAGCGCAATTTTATATGTAGCAGCAAGTCGATTTTTGGCACGCGGATATCTGCTGCGCGTCAGCGGCATAGTGGGGGTGGTTCCGGTGGCGATTTATGGCGCGGGTCAAGCGGGAACACAATTGGCTAGTGCGCTTCGGGCAGGAAATGAATATTTGCCTGTGGCATTTATTGATGATAAAAAAGAACTACAAAAAGCAACTATTGCCGGAATCAAAGTCTTTGATGCAGAAGACCTGCCCAATTTAATTGCGCGATACAAAGTCAAGGAAATATTACTGGCCATGCCATCCTTGAGCAAATTACAGCAAAAACATATTCTCGATAAACTTGAGCCGCTTAAGGTAAAAATTAAAGTAACGCCCCCGATCAAAAGCTTGATTAATGGTGAGTTGAGGGTGCAGGACATTCGCGAAGTGGAAATTGAAGATCTGCTCGGACGTGATCCGGTGGAGCCTAATCCGGAATTGATTTCTGCCTGTATCGTGGATAAATCTGTAATGGTGACTGGTGCCGGCGGATCCATCGGTTCTGAGCTTTGCCGTCAGATCATTCGTCAGCGGCCTTCGCGTTTGATACTGCTTGAAATGTCAGAATACGGGTTGTACGCGATTGAGCAAGAATTGAGTGAATTGCAACGAAATATTGGCTTCAACATTGAATTGCTGCCATTCCTTGGCTCCGTGTTGGAAACTGAGAAATGTGCCCGTATCATGCGAACATTTTCGGTAGAAACGGTATATCACGCTGCAGCCTACAAGCACGTCCCATTGGTTGAGCACAATCCGATTGAAGGCATACGGAACAATGTGTTTGGTACGCTAAGTGTGGCGAAAGCCGCCATGGCCTCCGGCGTCAAATCATTTGTGCTGATTTCGACCGACAAGGCAGTACGGCCAACAAATGTAATGGGTTCTACCAAACGGTTTGCTGAGCTGATATTGCAGGCGTTTTCTCGAGTGCAAGGGAAAAGTCCATCGAAGACACGATTTTGCATGGTGCGGTTTGGTAATGTACTGGGTTCCTCCGGGTCAGTTGTGCCCTTGTTTCGCAAGCAAATCATGGCAGGTGGGCCTATAACATTGACGCATCCTGAGATCACTCGTTATTTCATGACGATTCCCGAAGCAGCGCAATTGGTGCTGCAGGCTGGCGCCATGGGACAGGGAGGGGATGTGTTCGTGCTGGATATGGGAGAACCGGTAAAGATTATCGACCTGGCGAAGCGCATGGTCCATTTGAGCGGACTTGAAGTATTGTCTGATTTAACACCGGATGGCACCATAGAAATTAATCATGTAGGTTTGCGGCCTGGTGAAAAATTGTACGAAGAATTATTGATTGGCGAGAATGTCGAGGGTACCGAACATCCGTTGATCATGCGTGCGCAAGAAGTTGAGATTCCGTGGGCAATCCTGGAAGATCTTCTGGCTAAACTGGAAGATGCATGTGCCGCATTCGAATATGAGGATATACGTGCTTTGCTATTGAGAACGGTTGCTGAATATTCACCGCAATGCGGGATTGAGGACTTTATCTGGCGAGCCAAGCATCGTATAACGGGTGCAGATGCTGGTGACGTGATGCTACATTGATTGCGAAAACAATATTTGATTGAATTTTATTGTATGGAGGTAACATGGATTTGTCAGGGCTATCAGTTGTCGAGTTGCGTGCATTGCAAGACCAGATCAAACAAGCTTTAAAAGATCGCGAACATCAGGAGTTGGCTAAAGCACGCGAACAAATTTTGGCTATCGCGCAAAATGCAGGAATCTCGCTGCAGGATCTGCTGGGTGCTCAGCCGCGCAGCAAGAACGCTGTGTCCAAGACAAAAGTAGCGGTCCGTTATCGTCATCCGTCGGATCCCTTGCTGCAATGGACAGGTCGTGGTCGCCAACCTAAATGGATTCAGGACTGGGTCGCTTCTGGCCAATCGCTGGATGCCATACGCGTATAACAATCGCCGTTTTTGCGAGTAGCGCCAATCTGATGATTGGCGCTTAAATCGTTGACGTGTGCCTGAAGCAGGTCACACATATCTCCGTTCGGCTTATTGCATCGGTCACGCCGGTAGTGGTATGCGAATTGTCTAGCGGCTGCGTTTTTTGCGGAATAAACGCCACATTTCATTACACAAAACTATGCTTCCACTTTCAAAATCCATATTCAAGGCTTACGATATCCGAGGCGTCGTCGGTAAAACTCTGGACATCGGCATCGCGCGCCAGATCGGCCAGGCCTTCGGCACCGCCGCCCGGGCCAAAGGTGAAAAGACCGTGATTATCGGCCGCGACGGCCGTTTATCCGGACCTGAACTTGCCACCGCCCTGGCTGCCGGCTTGCGCGATGCCGGTGTGGATGTGGTCGACCTGGGAGTAGTGGTGACGCCGATGGTGTATTTCGCGACCCATGTACTGAGCGCACAGTCCGGCATCATGGTCACCGGCAGCCATAATCCGCCTGATTACAACGGCTTCAAGATGGTGCTGGCGGGCGAGGCGATATATGGCGAGACCATCCAGCAGCTGTACCAGGCCATCGACGACGGCAGCGTCGAGGCAACCATATCTGTGCCAAGCGGCAGCTACCGCCAGCACGACATCAGGCAAGCTTATCTGCAGCGCATCGTCAGCGACACCAAGCTGGCGCGGCCGATGAAGATCGTGGTCGATTGCGGCAACGGCGTCGCTGGCGCCTTTGCCGGCGAGCTGTATCGCGCGCTCGGCTGTGAGGTGCAGGAGCTTTTCTGCGAAGTGGACGGCACTTTCCCCAACCACCATCCCGATCCGGCCCATCCGGAGAACCTGCAGGACGTGATCCGCGCCCTGCAGAATTCGGACGCCGAAATCGGCCTGGCCTTCGACGGCGATGGCGACCGCCTCGGCGTGGTCACCAAGGATGGCCAGATCATCTATCCGGACCGGCAGCTGATGCTGTTTGCCGCGGACGTGCTGACACGCCATCCGGGCCGCGAGATCCTGTACGACGTCAAATGCACGCGCCACCTGGCGCCGTGGATTACCGCGCATGGCGGCAAGCCGCTGATGTGGAAGACCGGCCATTCGCTGGTCAAGGCCAAGATGCGTGAAACCGGGGCGCCGCTGGGTGGTGAGATGAGCGGCCATGTGTTCTTCAAGGACCGCTGGTACGGTTTCGACGACGGCTTGTACGCTGGCGTGCGCTTGCTGGAACTGCTGAGCCGCGAAAGCGATCCGTCGGCGGTGTTGAACGCGTTGCCGCAATCGTCCAGCACGCCCGAGCTGCAGCTGAAACTGGAAGAAGGGGAGAACTTCAGCCTGATCGAAAAACTGCAAGGCGAGGCGAAATTCCCCGGCGCCGACGACATCATCAAGATCGACGGCCTGCGTGTCGAATATCCGGACGGCTTCGGCCTGGCGCGCTCATCCAATACCACCCCGGTCATTGTGATGCGCTTCGAAGCCGAGTCGCCATCGGCGCTGCTCCGTATCCAGTCTGAATTCAAGCGTGTGATCCTGGCTGCGAAGCCAGACGCAGCGTTATCCTTCTAACCCACTCGACGAATTGGCCGCGGCTTGAACATCTTGATCGTCCGCGTCTCCTCATTAGGCGACGTGGTCCACAACATGCCGATGGTGTCGGATATCCGGCGCCATTATCCCGATGCGAATATCGACTGGGTAGTCGAAGAGGGCTATGTCGGCCTGGTACGCATGAATCCCGACGTGCGCCGTATCATTCCGATTGCCTTGCGGCGCTGGCGCAAGAGTTTGTTTTCCGCCGCCACGCGGGCGGAAATCTCCCATTTCAGGCAACAGCTCAAGCTGGATGCCTATGATGTCGTGTTCGATACCCAGGGGCTGCTGAAAACCAGCGCGGTAATGCGCATGGCGCGGCTCGCTCCGAATGGCCAGCGGGTCGGGTTGGCGAATGCGACCGAGGGATCAGGCTATGAACCTCTGTCGCGCATATTTCACACCAGGAGCGTCGAGGTCGGCTTGCATACGCACGCTGTATTGCGTGCCCGCGAAGTCGCGGCAAAGGCGCTTGGCTACAGCGTCGAGGGCATCGCCGATTTCAACATGCATCCCCCCGCCATGGCGCCTGCCGACAATCCTGCATGGCTGCCGGATGCACCATATGCAGTTTTTTTTCACGGCACGGCACGTGCTGCCAAGCAGTGGCCGAACAGTAGCTGGATAAGCATTGCCGCGGTACTTGCCGAGCGCGGGTTGCTGGTGCTGCTGCCTTGGGGCAGCGATGCCGAGAAGGCCAATGCGGAGCAGTTGGCAAGCCAGATGAGCAATGCGCGGGTGCTGCCTAAATTGCCGCTGATGGAAGCGGTGCTGCTGGCCCAGCGTGCCGCGCTGGTGATTGGCGTCGATACCGGCCTGACTCATATTGCCGCAGCCTTCAAACGTCCAACCATCGAGCTGTATTGCGATTCGCCCCGCTGGAAAACCGAAGGCAACTGGTCGCCGCAAATCGTCAACCTGGGAGAACTCGGAGCGCCGCCCTCTGTGGAGCAAGTTGCGCAGGCAATTGGCCAGCTGACGGCATAAGCTGATTGGCGGAAGGCAGCAGGAGTCGAACCTACCCGGGAGCGACTGGCGCCCCCCACCGGGTTTGAAGCCCGGCCGCATCACCGGATACGTGTGCCTTCCTCGGTTATGGCGCTCTATCTTATCCTGATTCTGTATGCTCGCGCCATCCTGGCCAGGTAGCCTCGCCGTCGCGCAATGCATGCGCGTCGCGCACGCGACGGGTATAGCCTATGCGGTCAAAAAATTCCAGGATCTGGATGGCGCGCTTGCGTCCCAGTCCTGTAGCGTCGCGCCACTGTGCGGCGTTCACACCCGCAGTCGCGCTAGTGCCTTGTCCTGAATGTCGTCCAGTTGCCAGGTCCGCCAGCAGTGCGGCCAGCTCGCGCACGCGATCATGGTGATAAAACAGGTCACGCTCAATTTGATATACCAGCCCTTGCCGCAGCAATTTGCGTAGCAGCTGCCGCATCTGTTCCTCTGGAATCTTATGCGCCTGCGCCAGCTCACGCACCCAGGGCGGATCGAATCTTGCCGCTGCCAGCGTCGGCAACAGTTGCTGCGCTAGCGCCTGCTCGTCGTCCGACAGCGACACCGCATGTTGCGGCAGGTGCAGCCATGGTCCGCTACGCTGGATCGTCGCCTCGCCGATGAGTGAGCAGATGACTGCCTGCCATAGCGCATTGTCCAGCGCCGGCAGCGCCATGCGCCTCAGGCGCGCAGCATCCACACCCTGTTCATCGGGAAAGCGCGCATGAAAATCCGCGAGGGCGGTTACCGCCAGCGTTCTTAGAGACTGCCACTGCTCCGGCAGCATCACAAAATTATCCTGCTCTTGCGAATTGATCGCAATGGATCGCGCACCTTCCGGCAATTGCAACGCAGCCGATGGCAGGCCGCTGAGCTGCATCAGCGTGGACAGGCGCATGCCGCCGGGCGAAGCGGCTTGCAGCAGGGCGTTGATGCCGGCGCCATCCAGCATCTGCTGCATGGCGTCGAGCCAGGCCTGGCGTTCCGGCGCGCGGCGTTTGCGCGCCGGGGCGAGCGGGTCCAGCACGTGACCGCCGCCTATCGTCATGTTTGCCTGCGCATTGCGGACGATGAATCGATCGCCGGGAATGGCGCAGACGGGAGATTCGAATAGCAGCTGCACCCTGCTGCGGTTGCCGGCAGCCAGTGAACTCCCTTCCAGCAGCGTGACTTGGGCGACTTGATGCAGGGTGCCCAGATGCACATGCAGGGGAGAACGGTTGCGCAGCAATACGCCGGCATGGGCCGACAGCTGGAGTTCCACATCCATCCTGGTCGATGCGGTCATGGCGGATGGGGCAGCCAGCCAGTCGCCGCGTTTGATGGCGTCTTTGTCGATGCCGCTCAGGTTGAGCGCGCAACGCTGCCCGGCGTGGCCGCTGGCGGCTGGCTGGTTTTGCACATGCAGGCTGCGCACCCGCACGCTATCGCCGGCCGGCATCAATGCCAGGTGGTCGCCAACGTGGACCTGGCCGGAGAAAACGGTGCCGGTCACCACTGTACCGTGCCCGACGAGGGTAAATACGCGATCAATCGCCAGCCTGAACAGGCCGTCATCGCGGCGCGGCGGCATGCGCTGTGCGACCTGGTGCAAGTGGCGCTGCAGGGCGGCGGTTCCGGCATCTTGCGCATGATGCGCCGCGACGGCAAAGACCGGCACATCCGCCAGTTTGGTAGACGCCAGCAGCTCACGAATTTCTCTGGTGACTTCCGTTATACGCACCGCATCGACGCGGTCAGTCTTGGTCAATGCTACCGCGCCGGCGCTGATGCCCAGCCACTGCAGGATTTCCAGATGCTCGCGCGTCTGCGGCATGACGCCGTCATCGGCGGCGATCACCAGCAACGCGAAATCGATGCCGGACGCGCCGGCCACCATCGTATGCACCAGGCGTTCGTGGCCGGGCACGTCGATAAATCCCAGCACCTCGCCGTTCGGCAGCGCTGTGTAGGCATAGCCCAATTCAATCGAAATGCCCCGGGCCTGTTCCTCCTTGAGGCGGTCGGTGTTGACGCCGGTCAGCGCCTTGATGAGCGTGGTCTTGCCGTGATCGATATGCCCGGCGGTGCCGACGATCATATGGACAGGCCTTGCAGCTGCGTGCTGAACAGGGCTTCGTCCTGCTGTTCCAGGCAGCGGCAGTCCAGCCACAGCGCATCGCTGGCGATCCGTCCTATGACAGGACGCGGCAGCTGGCGCAGGGCTTTCTCCAGCTTGTCGAGCGCGCGGCCATGGCGCTTGCCGCCGTTGGCGGCATTCCCGGCACGAACCACCAGGCCATGGCTAGGCAATTGATCGACGGGCAGGGCGCCGCTGCCGATCTGGCTGAACATGGCTTCGGCGCTGACGGTATAGTGTGTTCCGAGTGCGTTCTGCAGCGTCGGCAGCAGGCGTTCGGCTTGCGCTTTGATCGCCGGCTGGCTGCGGGTAAGCAGGCGCAGCGTCGTCAGGCGTTCCGCCAGGAATTCCGGCGCCAGGTACAGCCGCAGCACTGGTTCCAGCGCGGCCAGGGTGAGCTTGCCGACGCGCAGGGCGCGCTTCAGCGGATTTTTCTTGATGCGGCGTATCAGGTCGGCGCGGCCGACGATCAACCCGGCCTGCGGCCCGCCCAGCAGCTTGTCGCCGCTGAAGGTGACCAGGTCGGCGCCTTGGCGCATGGTTTCCCGCACCGTGGTTTCTCCAGGCAAGCCCCACTGCGTCAGGTCCACCAGCGTGCCGCTGCCAAGGTCGACGGTCACAGGCAGCCCGTGCGGCCGCGCCAGTTCCGCCAGTGTGCTGACTTCCACGCTGCGGGTGAAGCCGCTGATGGCGTAATTGCTGCAATGGACTTTCATCAGCATCGCGCTGCGAGGCGTGATGGCGTTAGCGTAATCCGCTGGATGGGTGCGGTTGGTAGTGCCGATTTCCACCAGCTTTGCCCCTGCTCGCTGCATGATGTCGGGAATGCGGAATGCGCCGCCAATCTCGACCAGCTCGCCGCGCGAGACGATGACTTCCTTTCTTTGCGCCAGTGCATTGAGCATCAGCAGCACCGCGGCTGCGTTGTTGTTGACTACGGTGGCGGCCTCGGCGCCGGTCAGTTCGCATAGGACATCTTCAACCAGGCTGTCGCGGTCGCCGCGGCCGCCGGTTTCCAGGTCGAATTCGAGATTGGCGGGAGATGTCAGCGCACTGACTACCGCTTGCACTGCTTCGTCCGGCAACAGGGCGCGGCCGAGGTTGGTATGCAGCACGGTGCCGGTGAGGTTGAACAGCGCGCGCAGGTGCAGTCGGCTGGCGGCTGTCAGTTGTTTCTCAAGAATGGCGATCAGCTGCGAGTCATCGACGTCTGCCGGTATCAGTTTGCCAGCCAGCGCATCGGCTCTCAGCTTGTCCAGGTGCTTGCGCAGCGCCGCGGTCAGCTGCGTACGCCCATACAGCGCCAGCAATGGCTTGATATCTGCCAGGTTCAGGACCCGGTCCACCGAGGGAATATCGCTGGCGGAGGCTGTCGAAGTGGCGGCTGTCCCGGCCGGCGTGATTGCTGCAGCCATTCAATCCTCCATGGATTGCCAGAGCAAGGGGTTGCCGCGCCGGCGTGCATAAGCAGTTTCACCCATCAGCAGGTCCAGGGCTATGCTGGCCAGGTCATCGGCCAGCGGTTCGATATAGGGGTCTTTTTCCTGGTAGAAGATTTTAAGCCAGCTATGGCATTCGTCGCAGGTTTCCGCCTTGATGGCTGCCGGGCCGTCTTCTATGACCTGGTAAGCAATGCCCTTGGTGGAGTCGCAATGGCTGCACTTGATGCGCACCATATGCCATTCGGCGGCGCACATGCTGCATTGTAAATAACGGTGCCCCTGCGACTGCCCATCCATCCGCACCACGCTGGCTACCGGCAGCGAGCCGCAGCACGGGCACAGGCCGGGCGCATCGAGCAGCGGTACGTCGCGTTCGCTGAAACGGGTTACAAGATCGCAGCACACCACTTGCAAGGCCGCGGCGTAGAACGGCGCCGTGGCAGGATCGACAATCTCGTTGTTGCCGTGCAGGATGGCTTCGGCCTGGCTGTCGCGCTGGTTGGCGCTGCTTTGCCGGATACGCGCTATCAGTTGCGTTACGGCTAGCGGGACGCCGCCCGCTATCGCGACGTGCCCCAGCAATTGTTCAAGGACCACTTGCCAGTGTGGACTGCGCACCTGGTCCGTGGCCAGGATCAGCGGCATCAAATGCGTGTTTGCGAGATTGATGCGGGCCTGATCCCGGGCATGGTCATTCGGTTCGCCGGCCAGTTTGTCCAGGGCCAGTTGTTGCGCTCCTGCCAGCACCGCCATCAGGCTCAGGTATTCGCCGATGGCGTTGCCGGCCGCGAGTTGCTTCAGGCGCTGCGCGCGATTGCCGAATACGCTCGCACGCTCCGGCAGGCGAATACGTGGAATGGCGTTGTGATCGAGCGCTTCAATTTCACCTGGTTCGAGAATGCGTTGCAAAGTAATCCCTTTATTTAATCCCTTTATTCGCCAGTCATCTTCCGGTACCACGCCGGGTGGTGCTTGCGCGCCCAGGCGCGGCTGACCGTTCCGCGCGTCATGGCGCCTATCGTGCCCTTGATCCACAGCGCGGCATAGATATGCACGACGATGCCGACGATAAGCAGGAAACTGCACAACGCATGCAGCACGACTGCCGCCCGGATGACGAATATCGGGAATATCCATGAGAACCAGGCGCGCCAGATGACGATGCCGGACAGCAGCAATCCGATCATGCAAGCAATCATCATCCAGAATAACAGCTTCTGGCCGCCGTTGTAGCGGCCTACCGGCGGCAGGTTTTCTTCGCGGTTGTTGACTACGTCGCGTATGCTTTTCAGCCAGGCGATGTCGTTTTTTTCGATCAGGTTGTGCCGCCAGAAGCCCAGCGCCAATATCGCAAAGCAAAGGAACATCACCAGCCCGATGAACGGATGCAGGATCCGCGTCCATGGTCCGCCGCCCAACACGAAGCTGAGCCAGAACATGGCTGGATGAAACAGCGCCAGCCCGGATAGCGCCAGTATGACAAACGTGATGGCAACGATCCAATGGTTGATGCGTTCCTTGGCGTTATAGCGCTGGATGCTGTCTTTTTTTATATCGCGTTCGGAATTGTTCATGGTGGCGAATCCTGCGAGTTGACGTCGGGATTGTTCGCGTTGGCTTCGGGCGGAGCGAGCAGAGCGGCAGGTTTTGCCGCACTGGTTTCGTCCCGTTCCGCAGCCTCGTCTTCTTCCGTGACTTCGCTTGGTCCGACCTTGATATAGTGGAAAAATCCTGCCAGCGCGGTCAGGGCGATGCCCGCCAGCGCCAGCGGCTTGGCGGCGCCTTTCCACAAACCGACCAGCGGACTGATGCGCGGATTGTCCGGCAGGCCGTGATACAGCGACGGCCGGTCGGCGTGGTGCAGCACATACATGACATGGGTGCCGCCCACGCCTGGTGGGTCGTACAGCCCGGCCTTGTCGAACCCGCGTTCCTTGAGGTCGAGGATACGCTCTGCAGCATGCTCCTTCATGTCCTCCTTGGTGCCGAAGACGATGGCGCCGGTAGGGCAGGTCTTGACGCAGGCCGGTTCCTGGCCGACTGCCACGCGGTCCGAGCACAGCGTGCATTTATAGGCCTTGTTATCCTTCTTCGAAATGCGCGGCACGTCGAACGGGCAGCCGGTTACGCAATAGCCGCAGCCGATGCAGTTTTCTTCATGAAAATCGACAATACCGTTGTTGTACTGGACGATGGCGCCAGGCGAAGGACAAGCCTTGAGGCAACCCGGGTCTTCGCAGTGCATGCAGCCGTCCTTGCGGATCAGCCATTCGAGATTGCCGTCCGGGTTTTCATATTCCGAGAAACGCATGACGGTCCATGAATGCTCCGTCATGTCGGGCGGATTATCCAGTACACCGACATTGACGCCGACCTCGTCGCGCAGATCGTTCCATTCCATGCAAGCAGTCTGGCAGGCCTTGCAGCCTATGCATTTGGTGACGTCGATCAGCTTGGCCACAGTGCCCGTCACCGGCTCGCGCACGCCGGGCGGCGGCGTGGTGGTGGCGGACACCCGCTTTATATCTAATGATTGCAGCGCCATGGCTTCTCCTATGCTTTCTCGACCTTGACCAGGAACGACTTGAATTCCGGTGTTTGCGAATTGCCGTCCCCCACGCCAGGCGTCAGCGTGTTGGCAAGGTAGCCCGGTTTCGCCACGCCCTTGAAACCCCAGTGGATCGGGATGCCGACGTGGTGCACAGGTTTACCTTCAATCATCATTTTCTTGATGCGTTTCGTCACCACCGCGACGGCGACGATATAACCGCGCTTGGAGCTGACCCTGACGCGCTCGCCGGCGACCACGCCGACTTCCTTCGCCAGCTCTTCGCCGATTTCCACAAACTGCTCAGGCTGCAGGATGGCGTTGAGGCGTGCGTGTTTGGTCCAGTAATGGAAATGCTCGGTGAGCCGGTAGGTGGTGCCGACATGCGGGAAGGCATCGGCCTTGCCGAACATGGCGCGGTCGTCAGGGAATACCCGTGCGCCCGGGTTGCTGGTCGCCGCCGGATTTTTGGGAAACAGCGGGTTATAGCCGACCGGCGTTTCGAACGGTTCGTAATGCACCGGGAACGGTCCTTCGGCCATGCCGGCGCGGGCAAAGAAACGCGCCACGCCTTCCGGGTTCATGATGAATGGACCCATGCCGCCGGCGGGCGCTTCGTCGACCTTGAAATCGGGCACGTCGACGCCGCCCCATTTCTGGCCGTTCCAGCCGATCAGCTTGCGTTTCGCATCGAACGGCTTGCCGCTGATATCGCATGAGGCGCGGTTATACAGGATGCGGCGGTTGGCAGGCCACGCCCACGACCAGTTCAGGGTCTGGCCGATGCCGGTCGGATCGGAGTTGTCGCGGCGCGCCATCTGGTTGCCGGCCTCGGTCCAGCAGCCGGCGAAAATCCAGCAGCCGCAGGCCGTACTGCCATCGTCGCGCAGTTCGGCAAAACCGGCCACCTGCTCGTTTTTCTTGCGCACGATCTTGCTCGCATCCTTGGGATCGGCCAGGTCGCTCAGTGCACGGCCGTTGTATTCCTTGGCCAGCTCGTCCGCGGTCGGGCTTTCCGGATTGGCGTAGGGCCAGGCCAGGTTGACGATTGGATCCGGATATTTGCCGCCGTCCTTGACATACATCTTGCGGATCTTCAGGAACAGCTCCGACATGATCTCCAGGTCGCTGCGCGCTTCGCCCGGGGGCTCTGCGCCTTTCCAGTGCCATTGCAGCCAGCGGCCGGAATTGACCAGTGATCCGTCTTCTTCGGCAAAGCAGGTGGTCGGCAGGCGGAACACCTCGGTCTGGATCTGGCCCGGGTCGACGTTGTTGAACTCGCCGTGGTTTTGCCAGAACTCGGAAGTCTCGGTGGCCAGCGGATCCATGATGACCAGGAACTTCAGCTTGGCCAGGCTGGCGCCGATCTTGCCCTTGTCCGGCGCCGCCGCCAGCGGATTGAAACCCTGCGCGATATAGCCGTTGACCTTGCCTTGTTTCATCAGCTCGAACACCTGCAGCATGTCGTACGGCTTGTCCAGCTTGGGCAGGTAATCAAAGGCCCAGTTGTTGTCTGCCGTGGCGGCATCGCCCCACCATGATTTCATCAGGCTGACATGGAATTTGCCATAGTTCTGCCAGTAGCTCAGCTGGTTCGGACGCAGCGGTTTGCTGGCGCGCGCGGCGATGTACTTGCCGTAATCCTGTTCGGATTCAGAGGGCAGCGTCATGTAGCCAGGCAACAGGTTCGTCATCAGCCCCAAATCGGTCAGGCCCTGGATGTTCGAGTGGCCGCGCAGCGCATTCATGCCGCCGCCGGCAATGCCGATATTCCCGAGCAGCAGCTGCACCATGGCGCCGGTGCGGATGATTTGCGAACCGATCGAATGCTGGGTCCAGCCGAGTGCGTACAAGACAGTGCCGGCGCGCGTCGGCGACGCGGTCGATGCCAGCATTTCGCATACCTTCAGGAATTTCTCCTTGGGCGTGCCGCAGACGCTTTCCACCATTTCCGGCGTATAGCGCTCGTAATGCTTTTTCATCAGGTTGAAGACGCAGCGCGGATGGGCCAGGGTCGGGTCGGTCTTGACAAAACCGTCGTCGCCCAGCTCGTAGTCCCAGGTGGTCTTGCTGTAGTTGTGCTTCTCTGCGTTGTAGCCCGAGAAAATGCCGTCTTCGAACGTAAAATCTTCGCGCACGATGAACGTGAAATCGGTGTAGTTCTTGACGTATTCGTGCTGGATCTGGTCCTTTTCCAGCAGGTAGCGGATCACCCCGCCGAGGAAAATGATATCCGTGCCGGTACGGATAGGCGCGTAGAAATCCGCCACCGAGGCCGAACGCGTAAAGCGCGGATCAACCACGATCAGCTTCGCCTTGTTATGCGCCTTGGCTTCCGTCACCCATTTAAAACCGCAGGGATGGGCTTCGGCGGCATTGCCGCCCATGATAAGTATTACATCCGCATTCTTGATGTCGACCCAATGATTCGTCATCGCTCCACGGCCAAACGTCGGGGCAAGACCTGCCACCGTCGGACCGTGTCAGACACGCGCCTGGTTATCGAACGCCAGCAGCCCGAGGCTGCGCATGGTTTTATGCGTCAGGTAGCCGACTTCGTTGCTGCTGGCCGATGCCGCCAGCATGCCTGTAGTCAGCCAGCGGTTGACGGTCAGGCCCTGCGGCGTCTTTTCGACAAAATTGGCGTCGCGGTCCTGTTTCATCAGCGTTGCAATGCGGTTCAAGGCGTCATCCCAGGACATCCGTTTCCATTCCTTGGAGCCGGGCGCCCGGTATTCGGGATATTGCAGGCGGTTGGGGCTGTGGATGAAATCGAGCAGCGCCGCCCCTTTGGGACAGAGCGTGCCGCGATTGACCGGATGGTCGGGATCGCCTTCAATGTGGATGATGCTGGCCTTGGCATTTTTTGCGCCGTCGCCGAGGCTGTACATCAGGACGCCGCAGCTGACCGAGCAGTAGGGGCAGGTGTTGCGGGTTTCGGTAGTACGCGCCAGTTTATAGCTGCGTACCTCCGCCAATGCCGGCGCCGGCGAAAATCCCATCAGCGCCAGGCTCGAACCTGCCAGGGTAGCGCCAGTCGTTTTAAGGAACTGGCGTCTTGACATGTGAACCATGGGTAGACCTCTCTTTGTGCATTAATGCCAAATCGCGTCGGAGCATGCGGTTTTATTATAGGATGGATTATTGTTTGCCAACAGAGGGAAATATGTTTGTCCGGTTGGCATGGTGAATCGACCCGATCCAATTTGGCAAGGTGTCCGATTTATTGCTAATTTGGTAATTATAAGAGGATTTCAGGATTCCATCTGGAAGAGCTTATTTCCGAACTACGGCCACCAGATTTAGAGATGGCTGCACATTTGGCGCAATTGTGATGTGCGATTCATCAAAACTGAATTGTTGCGACGGGCCAGATGACTGGTGCTTACTTCTTAACGCATGAAGCACGTTCAACAGCTTCACTCTCAAGAACCTTGGTATGAAAGGCAGTGTGAAAGGGAGTGTTATCCATTTCACTTTTGCACAGCGCCGCAGTTCTATTCCAATCACATCCTGGCGGCCGCTCATGTGCTGTATCTGGACGTCCGTAAAAGTTCTGCTTAATGTTCTTCGGAGCGAGTTTGTGCTGTACTCCCGAATGTGCCAGCGATTCCACGGGGACTGGAAGGGCAGCAGACGGGTGCTGCGGTCCGGGGTTACCAGCAGCAGGTGTCCGCCGGGAGCCAGGACGCGGTGAATTTCCGACAGATAATGCGCGGTTTCTTGAATGTGTTCAAAAACCTGGAACGAAAGCACCGTATCAAATGACTGGTCCGGAAACGGCAGGCGGCTATCCGGCGGGCAGCAATGGAAGTCAAGGTTATCCGCTGCGTAGTGCTGGCTGGCGTACGCAATGGCGTCATCTGCCACATCGACAGCATGCACATGAGCAGCAGTTTTTGAAATGCGGGCCGAGCCATAACCGCTGCCGCAGCCATAGTCGAGAACACGTTTTCCCGTTGTGAACTGCTCGGCAAAATTGTAAGTGGCGATATGCATTACATAGATGACGTAGTCCTCGAGCGAAGAGTGGTAATGCTCAACGATCATTCTTTCGCCGGTAGGTTCGAGATTCATGGTGTGGATAGAGATTAAGAAGAATGCGCTGCGCGCCGTGAAAAAATCAGCATGGCATAACCGGCCAGGAAGCAAAGGCTGTCACCCAATATGGTTGCCAACCTGAAGGCGACAATGATGAGAAGAGCGCTTGGTCCTGGATAGCTGGCGCTGAGCATGCCTAGCATGATTACTTCGCGGACACCCAAGCCGGCGGGTGCGCCCGGTGTGAAAAAACCGGCGACCCAGGCGAGGGAAAAGCTGGCCAGCAGCAGCATGAAATCATGTTTTGTTGCTGGCAGCAATACTGTCGCCATCAGAAAAATCCCAATGCCGATCATGACGTAGTTCAAGCAGTAGGCCGCCAGGGCTTTCAGTAGTGTATTCGAATGGGGCAGCAATCCCGCCAGCGATGAATTGCCGTAGGCCGGGGCAAACCGTTTGAGTAAGCGTGGCATCAGGGGGCGATAAAGCAATAGCGCAGCGATTAACACCCCAACCAGCACCGGAATGAAAATGGCCTGGTTTGCGGATGTAAAGCTGGCGAGGCCGGTTTGTGAAAAAAAAGCGCCAGCCATCCCAATGATTAAGGCAGCGAGCAGGGCGAGCAATGTTTCTGAAAATACGGTCAACAAAAACGGCTGAATGGCGATACCGCGCGTCATCGACATCGCAGCTCGGCCAATATGCTGTCCGACGTTCCCTGGAAGATATTTCGCCATCTGGGTGACACCCATGATCATCGATAGCTCGTGCCATGAATGAGGGCAGCCGATATCCGCAAGCATGTTTTTCCAGGCCCATGCACTTACCGGGATAATGGTGGCGTAGAGCAGTGCGGCCATGAGTATGCCTCCCAGCGCCGGCGCCGTGAGGTAATGCGATATGTCGGCAATGGTCAAGGTCTTGACCGTATATCCCATGAAAGCAATCACGGCGGCCAAGCCAATCATCAAGCCCAACAGACGGTAGATCCGTTTCAGCATCGGCGTCTGGCCTTGAGGACATAGCCGCTGCCTAGATCGCGGTTGATGAAAATATTCTGTATCGCCGAGAATATTTGCAGCGTCCACTTTCCCGGAACTGAGCTTAACAATGGATAGAGCTTCATGTGAGGCTTGCGGTCGGTGCCGCTCCTGTCATTGTTTTGCTTACGGTTCGCACTGTCGTTCTGGGCATTGTCATATATGCGACGGGCATAGATAGGGGCGCTGATCCATTCGCTCAGATTCGTGAGTGGAAATCCATAGCACTCGAATATTTCCACTTCCAGTCCGGCATCCTGCAGCAGTGCTATCAAGGATTCGCGTTCATAACGTCGGAAATGTCCGGCCCATTTGTCGCCCGCGCGCCATAATTTCATGTGAGCCGGCACGGACAGCAACAGTTGTCCGCCTGGCTTGATCCACGATACCCACTGTGCCAATGCCTGCTGGTCGTCCTCGATGTGTTCCAGCACGTCAAAAGCGCATAACACATCAAAACGGTTCTGCCATTGCGTGCCGGGCAGCGCATGAAGCGGAATGTCCTGGCCGAATTTGTCGATTACCGATTGCGATAACTTGCGTGCTTCGACGGAAAGCTCTAGCGCTTCACACTGGAATCCATTGCTGGACAACTCAACCAGCAATGCCGCGGCGCCTGAACCGATCTCCAGCAGCCGTCCGGGCGCCATCTTGCGCATCAACTGCCGAATTCTCGCTCGCCGCATCAGATAACGTGGCGCGGGAACCCAGCCTAGTTCCGGTACTGCTGGTCCAAGTATGGGGTCAATTTTCATTGTTGATCTTGAAATTTTCTTTTGTGAGCAGCCATTTACGGAACTGGGCTCCGACAGCTGTGGCATCAATCCTGTCTGCAAGATTGATGTGACAACCAATCTTGCCGTCATTTGCCGGCATATTACCCGCATACGATTTCACTGCATGCGCCAGCGCAACTGCGTTGGCGGCAGGGATCAGAGAGACACATGGGGGACTGTGCTGCAGGAGTTCCCGGATAGCCTGAGAGTCTCGTGTAATCAATGGCTTTTGTGCTGCAATAATCTGGTAAACCTTGTTCGGTATGACATTGGCAGCCTTTTCCGAGTTGCCAAAAATGCCGAGGCAGATATCTGCTTGCTGAATCCAGGTGATTAGGTCCGGGTAATCAACCCAATCAAGCCAGCGCAGGCGAGGCAAGGGCGCTTTTGCAAGCATCTCACGAATGCGCAGCGTTTCTTGTCCCTTCCCGATCAATATCCAGTCTATTTCTTCATCGCACAGCAAACCGGCGGCTTCTACAATGTATTCGATCCCATGCAAGGGAATAAATTGGCCGTAGAACAGTACCTGCAAAGGTTTTTCTGGTTGGGGAGGAGCTGCCGGGAAGACTGGAAATTTTTCTGTTTCCGCGCCTACCCAGACCGTGCCGCATTCGCCGTCAGGTAAACGAAAGAGTCGTTCCAGGCGTCTGGCATGTGCTTCTGTATCCATGAAGATCCCGTCGGCGGCCCTGACGGCGAGCCACTCGAAGCCCCATAATATGCGGGAAACCGGGTGCCGGACACTGAACAGTCGGCGGTCATCAACCACCGTATCGTAGGCCGAGATAAATACATCCCATGCTACCGGCACGCGCCTCAGCCAGGCAAAACAGCGGATGACCAAGACATCGAACAAGCCTGGGTAGCTGACAAGGACAAGATCATGAGCCGGCAATTGCAGATATCGCCAGATCAGGGAGGGATAGCAGGAAAAAAGGCGGAGCATCAAGGCAAGCTTGCCGAAAATGCTGCTTACCTGGCTTTTGTCTTCAACCCCGCTCCAGATATCTGCATGGCATTCGATCAATTCAAAGCCGTTTTTCCTCATGCCATCGAGCAGTAGCCTCACCCGCGGCTTGCCGGTGTCATAGGTACCCCACAAGACGATTTTCATCGAATCTGCTTAAGCCGCGATGTCATCGGACGGCGGCACTGATTGCATATCATGATCAATCGAATGATCCAGTACTGCGTTCACGCCTTTGTCATCCCGTAGCCGAAAACGCACATCTTCTATCAGTTTGCGGTTAGCCGCCAGCAGATCTGCCAAAAAAGCTACCAGCAAGGTTTGAAATCCCATTACCAGCAAGACAGCGGCAAGGATCAGCGATTGTATGTGGCCGCCGCCTTCGCCGCCGACGTATTTCCACATGAAGCGCAAACCGATCAGCAGGCCAGCGCCGAATAATATGGCGCCAATTGTCCCGAAGAAGCGAAACGGACGATAGATGATGAAAATCCGTACGATGGTGACCACGCTCCGTGTTACATACGATGAGATGCTTTTGACCAGGCGCGATGGCCGCAAGTCTCCATTTACCCGAATCGGCACCGAAGTGATGCTCATGTTCTTCTGGCCGGCCTGGATGATGGTTTCCAGCGTGTAGGTGTAGCTGCTGAAAACGGTCAGGTTCTGGGCGGCAGTGCGGCTGATGGCGCGGAAGCCGCTGGTGGCGTCCGGTATGTCCGTCTTGCTGGCGACACGAACCACCCAGCTGCCTAATTTCTGCAGCATTTTTTTTACCGGCGAAAAGTGTTCGATTGCCTCAATCGGGCGTGCGCCGACGACGATATCGGCTTGATTGGCGACAATAGGCGCGGTAAGCGCAGGAATATCATTCGCATTGTATTGGTTGTCAGCGTCGGTATTGACGATGACGTCCGCTCTCAAATGCAGGCAGGCTTCCAGTCCGGTCATGAACGCACGTGCCAAGCCCTGATTGCGGGTATGGCGGACCACGTGGTCGACACCGTTTTCTCTTGCGACCTTGACAGTGTCGTCGCTGCTGCCGTCGTCAACGATCAACCATTCCACACTATCAAACCCTGAGACTTTTCTGGGTAATGCGGCAAGTGCAATGGCGAGGGTTCCTGCTTCGTTATAACAGGGGATTTGAATAATCAGTTTCACTTTGCTCCATTACTTCTATATTGATATCCGTAGGATAGGGCGAATTTATATCATCTGACTTCAACGCAATCCTGATCTTGTTGGCCAAAACAGTACTGAAATGCTTAAGCCACACAGTACCGTTAGCACGATTGCCCATATGGGTTTCTTGTTTGACTCTGTCATCACACTGATAGAAAACACCAGGCTCTTGTCCAGTTCCTGATTGCCACGGCGCGCGTGCCCTCGTGTGATATCCGATGTCATCCAGGCAGTAATGGCCTTACCCGGCGGGCTGTCGACTCCCTTAAGGGTCAGGGTGGTGGACTTATGTGCAATATCTCTCAGAGGAAGGGCGTTAAAACAAAAGCGCTGATAGTCGTTATCATGCACTGCGTTTGCATTAAGCAATATCTCTTGCGACATATGCCCTGCGCGCAAATCCATCGAAAAAGTACCGCTATTTTTTCGATCATTATAATTCGCCAGTATAAGATCAATACAAAGCGTACCTTTCTGATTCAATTTTGAATCGCTTATCAAATTCCAATCGACGGGTTGTTCAAGTTGAAAACCAGTTGTGATTTCACCTGCTGGGGTTGGCTTCAGAATTTCTGGCGGGGCGAGAATAATATATTCATATTTCTCTGAATATGCGTCTCCCAGAAAAAAGAAAATAAATATGCTAAAGCCAGTGATCCACAGAAAAAAAATGGAAAACGAATTTAAAAATTTCATGAGTAATATTTAAGATAAAACGGTAAGGCCTGTTTAACATAAACTGAAAGTTCTGCGCATGCTAACAGTGTAATTCCAATATTGATAACAATTTTTGGGATATGCAGGCGCAGCAATATAATGGAGGCAGATAAAATTACTAACGGAATGGCCGGGTAGAAATATCTGCCTTGGGCAGCTCTCAAGACCCCTTCTGTGAGGTAGGCATCATAAATATGATGTAGGAAAACAGAGCCAAAAAATAATGTCACAGCAAGACCATACAGAGCCAGTCTGTCAACTCTATCTTTGATGTAAAAAATCAAAGGAATCGATATAATTCCTAGGAATATTGATATTGGAATGCAGGAAAATAATATAAATGTAGAGTCCGTGAAACTCGTAATGTTAATGAAAATCGCAGCAGCGGATGCCATGAAATAAGCAGCCATCAGCGGTACGGATCGATATCGATAATTTTTTAAATGGAAGTTTGCCAGCGCTATGAAAGAATTGTCATTTAATGGAGCAGGGTTCTCCCTGGATACGTGCAAAAGAAGCATCCAGATATAAATTAAGCCGATGCACGACAAGGCGAACAGAATACCCAAAAATATATCATAGGGGACACCGCTTGCCGTAATGCTAATAAATTTTAGGGGGCGTGGCAGTACATCGTATTCAAGAAATATTTTTTCAGAAGATGGCGTTATATGTCCAAACATGCCATAAAATAAATGAGCTATTGAATCGAAGACAGGCTGCGACCTTATATAATCAGAAAAACTTTGCTGCAAGGGGATTTCTAGTCCCGGTTTTCTATGAGTTCCAGATGTATATAGAGGGAATTGAAAATACACAAAATTGCGTATCATCCATGCGGCAGGTATTGAGAAAGCAATGATAAGTATTTTTATTGCATGCTTCAGCCGATTTTCTCTTGGGAGTTCCAGTATCAGAATAAGTACCATTGGAACAAGCAAAACCAGAGGAGTCATCATTTTGGTTCCACCAGCAATGGCTAACCATATTGCGCAGCGATATGCATCTTTGATTTTTCGATTAATTATGTAATACGAAAAAAAAAGGGTCGCTAAAGCGCAAAACAGAAAAAGCGACATGTCATGATTGGTGCCTGAAGACAAATGCGAGACCATCGGGATGAAACCGATTGCTGCTGCGAGGGCGGTGGAGCGCGGTGGATCCAACCCGATTGCTGTGAAAGTACGGAACAGAACCAACAAAAGTAAAGCCCCAGACAATGCGGACGATATGCGTGGCAGGCGGACTAGAACATCCATATCAGTGCTTACCCAGCGTCCTATCTTCAGCGGTATAGCAGAAATAGCATAATACACAGGGGGATGTTGCGCAATCCAGTTATACGCTGGCTGGGAATCTGGAGTTCTTTCAAGGTACCCCATAACATCAGTACCTATTACCGATTTTCCGATTGCAGGAACACTCAGTACGGGTATCCCTTTTCCGTAGGCAATATCCTGAGTATATGCAAAATGTCCAATTTCATCCGGGACTGCTGAAAATGGCGTTATGAAGAAAGATAAAAATAACGCCTTTATCAGAAAAATTAGAGAAATTAAGAGTATAGGCAAGGGGTAATTCTTAAGGATATTTTTCATATTTGGCATGTATTGCCTACCTTTAAGAATATTAAAATCGTAGTTAAAAAAATGCTATTGATGGTTTTTTATCAACATGTAATTCGAAGGCCTTGCTAAGATGTAATTTTCAGGGAAGTAGCTGGAAGAAATATGACTTAACGTATCAATTTGTATTGTTTTATATTTTTTTGTATCTTTATGTATGTCGATGGATTGAGTATTTTTTAAATTTCTGAACGCTTAAACCGTGCGATTATCGCTCAAGACCAGTCGGGAAAATGTTAATTTGATATCGATGAAATGATCGCATGGGAGTAACTCAATCGTTCCGCCTGCAACGAATTGAATACTGGCCTCCGGCAGCGTTACGTGAGGGCTTCGGAGGTAATTATGGCAATGCAATTATGACAATGTCAGCGGCAGCGCCTGATACTTCATCACTCCGAACAAGCATTTCTCTCAATGAAATCTTTATTGCTGCTGATAATACGGTTTTTCTTCAGGTGATGACTTGTCGGGAGAGTTCACGTCATCATGGCAACGCGGCATAATACGGCCATGGAACAACAAATTCTCGAAATTGACATTACCGACTGGCAGATCAGCACGCCCAACTCGGCGTGGATTTCCGCGCTCGAAGCTGGAAAAGTGCTGTATTTTCCGCATCTCAGCTTTATCTTTACTGCCGACGAGCAGCGTTTCCTGACGCCGGCGATCCGCGACCCCAAAAGCCGCAATATCAGCCTGGACGCCAACGGCAAGCTGAAAGGCGCATTGGGCGATGCCGCCGACCACGCTGCATTGGCGAACATGATCGGACGCTTTCGAGCGCAAGCGCAGCAGCTGATCCACTCTTTGCTGCCGGCCTATGCGGACAGCCGCAGCGAATTGCGCATGGCGCCTACCAGCTACCGGCCGATGCAGGTGGAAACTCGGTCACAGTCCTGGCGCGCCGACGATCGCCGCCTGCACGTTGACGCCTTCCCGTCGCGCCCTAATTACGGTGAGCGCATCTTGCGCGTATTCGCCAACGTCAATCCGGACGGCGTGCCGCGCGTATGGCGGGTCGGCGAGCCTTTTGAAGATGTGGCGCAACGTTTCCTGCCGAGGGTGAAAGCCTATTCGCGCTGGCAGGCGCAGGTACTGCAGGCGTTGCATGTCACCAAGTCGCTGCGCAGCGAATACGATCACCTGATGCTGCAACTGCATGACGCCATGAAATCGGACCCGGAATATCAAAAGGATGGTCCCCAGGTGACCCAGCCGTTTGCCGCCGGCTCGGTATGGGTATGTTTTTCCGACCAGACGCCGCATGCGGTGATGGCTGGCCAGTACATGCTGGAGCAGACCCTGCACCTGCCGGCCGCCAAGCAGTACGATCCCGGCGCCAGCCCGCTGGCGATCTTGCGTCGCCTGACCGGCCGTGCGCTGACCGAATGAAGGCTGCACCCGGTTTTGATGCAGGACGAGCCTGGCGTATCCGCTTGCTGTATTCAGCAGTCTGGTGGCTGGCGATGCCATTGGTTTTGCTGCGTTTGTGGCGTCGGGGCAGCAAGGAACCGGGCTATCGCCAGCATGTGGCGGAGCGCATTGGCTTTTATCCGCCGATAGCCCCGTCGCTGGCGTCGCGCAGATTCCTTTGGGTGCATGCGGTTTCGGTGGGCGAGACGCGCGCTGCGGAGCCCTTGATCGCGGCCATGCTCGAGGCTTATCCGGAACATGCGATTTTGCTGACGCACATGACTGCGACCGGCCGCGCTACCGGGCAAGCTTTGTTTGGCAAGTCGCCGCGCGTGCTGCAGTGTTTTCTACCCTACGATACCGGCTGGATGGCCGGCCGCTTCCTGCGACATTTTTCGCCCCTCTTGTGTGTGCTGATGGAAACCGAAGTGTGGCCGAACCTGATTGCCCAGTGCGGGCATTATAAGGTGCCGGTGGCGCTGGTCAATGCCCGCTTGTCGGAGCGTTCCCTGCGTCGCGGCAAACGCTTTTCCACCTTGATGACCGAAGCGGCCGGCGGCATGTCTTGTGTCGGTGCGCAGACCGAAGCGGACGCCGGACGCTTGCGGCAGCTCGGCGGTGACAACGTGCAGGTGACCGGTAATCTTAAATTCGACGTTACGCCGGCGCCGGCCTTGCTGGCTATCGGCGCGGTAATGCGGGGCCAGATCGGCAGCCGTCCGGTGCTGCTGTGCGCCAGCACTCGCGATGGCGAAGAAGAACTGATTCTTGAGGCCTTGTCCAAGCGAAGCCAGGACACTGCCTATGCCGATCTTCTGACAATTATCGTGCCGCGCCATCCGCAACGTTTCGATGAAGTGGCCGAGATGGCGGCAGCAAAAGGATTGCTGCCATTGCGTCGCTCTGCCTTGGGCGATCAGGTTGTGCCGCAGAACGTGAAGGTGCTGCTCGGCGATTCGATGGGGGAAATGTTCGCCTACTACATGGCTTGCGATGTGGCGTTTATCGGCGGCAGTCTGCTGCCGATGGGCGGCCAAAACCTGATCGAGGCGTTTGCGGTCGGCAAACCGGTATTGATTGGTCCTCATACTTTCAATTTTTCAGATATCACCGAGCAAGCCATTGCCGCCGGCGCAGCGCAGCGCGTGAATGATGTCGGCATGATGCTGGATACGGCCCAGCACTTGTTGCGGACCGATCAGCAACGCCAGGAAATGGGTAAGCAAGCGCTCCATTTTGCGCAACAGCACCGCGGCGCCAGTGCGCGCACCATGGCCATGTTGGCACCCTTTATTTGATCGGGTCGCCATGCACGCAACTGTGATCGTCACCAAAGTACTGAGCACGCTGCTGCTTCTACCAACTAACCTGATCCTGACGTGTATTACCGGTTTGCTGCTGCGACGGGCTTATCCACGCACCGGCATGGCCATCAGCATGTCGTCGTTGCTGTTGCTGGCAATACTTAGCACCAAGGCGGGAGCCTTGCTGTTGGTGATGCCGATGGAGCAGCGTTCGCCGCCGCTGGCAGTAAGCGAGGTGGACGGCGCGCAGGCGATTGTCATATTGGGTGGCGGGCGGCAGGCAAACGCGCCGGAATATGGCGGCGACGACAGTCCGAATTACTGGACCCTGGCACGCTTGCGTTACGGCGCCAAACTGCAGCGCCAGACCGGGCTGCCGATATTGGTCTCAGGCGGCACGCCCGACGGCTCGAGGATATCGGAAGCGGCCATAATGGAAAACAGCTTGCGGGACGATTTTGCGACACCCGTAAGGTGGCTGGAAGGGGCATCCGACGATACCAAACAAAATGCGAGCTTCTCCGCTGAAATTTTAAGGCAGGCGCGGATACGAAAAATCATTCTGGTGACAGATGCAGTGCATATGCATCGCGCTCGACTGCTGTTCGCTCAGGCCGGGCTGACGGTGATCTCTGCTCCAACCGTGTTTTTTAGCCGGGAGCGGCTCACCTTGCTGAGTTTCCTGCCGTCTGGCGAGGGTTTGCGCCGTAGCGAATATGCGTTGCACGAATGGGTGGGTTTATTCTGGTAGCGGGCCGGAAGTGATTCGGAGCTGCATGGCTACAAGGCGGTTTTGATTTTGGCAAAGAGCCTAGTCAGACAATTTTGTAATTAATTGCTACATACAGAGCGTTTTTATGACATGGAGAACCCAAGTTTGTTATCCTTCGCTATTTCAAAAAAAGCTGTCTCAACGAGTCGTATTTCAGAATGTATGTTTTTACAAACTTCGATTGACTCAGTTTTTTATCCGTGAAGTCCGAGGACTCATACAATATAAGTTAGTAAGGATTACAATTGGGCGCAATATCATCTTGTAACTCTGCTTCAGATAATGTTCTCAACCCCAGCGCGGTGCACGTGGCTTTTGGTGTTGATACGAATTATTTTCGCGGCATGGGCGTCAATATAGTCTCTATTGTAAGAAATAATCCTGACATGGTGTTTATTTTTCATGTCTTTGCATTTTCAATCACAGATGATAGTCGCCATCGTTTAGAGCAGCTGGAAAGCAACTGCGGTACTTCCATAGTAATTCATATCCTGAACCCGGATATGTTGTCTGAGTTTTCTCAATTCCCTTGTTTTTCACAACATCCACTTGGTACTTTTGTTCGGATATTAATTCCTAATTTATTGCATGGAATAGCTGACAAAGTCTTGTATCTTGATGCCGATATCTTGTGCATGGGGAAAATCCAGGAATTATTGTCTGTCGACATGGGTAATTGTATCGCTGCGGTTGTTCATGATGAACTTGAAACTACGGTAAAAACCCAGGTCTCCGCATTAAATCTGCAGCATCATGAATATTTCAATGCCGGTGTGATGTACATCGATGTGAATAATTGGATAGCAAACGATACTCAAAATAAGGCACTCATTATTCTTTCAACGCAAGAATTGAGGTTTGCAGATCAAGATGCATTAAATGCCGTGCTCAATGGGCATACAAAATACATTGAAGATAAATGGAATTATCGTTACCACCTGGTGGATTTCCTCAGCAATGGTAGTACACAGCTAGATATTCCGGAGCCGTTCGTATTTATTCACTTTACAGGACCGGTAAAGCCTTGGCACGCATGGTGCCTGCATGAGGCAAAATCTATATTTTTTGACTATCAATCCATGTCATCTTGGGCTGACATGCCATTAGATAAGCCGAAAAATGCCAGAGAATTGAAATTGTTCTCAAAGTTCCTGATTAAACAGAATCGGATCACTGAAGGAGTCGGATGGCATATAAAATATTTATGGGTGAGATTTATTCACGGTATAAAAAAATATACCAAGTCATAAATATTCTATTTGCATTTTATTGATTTTATTTAAAAATTGAAAATAACATCAAGCATCAGATTGAATTCCGATGCTAGTTATTAGAAATAACAGAACCATATTTTTTATTCGAGTATTGGAATATTCGTAATTCGGAGAAACACTTGCGTTATACGAAATTTTTGATTACTGCCATAGTTGCAGCCTTTTATATATTGGCATTGGTTGTGGATCGTGCTGCCGGAGTGCTCTATGCTTTATTGTTGCTAATTAGCTTGATTTTACTTGTTGGCAGGAAATATCCAGCTGACAATTCATTCGCGCAGCTGGTGAAAGACTACTGGCCGCTTGGCCTGGCAATGTGCGCTCCTTTAATAGCCGTATTTGCGAATCAGGCTGCATCTGGCAATTTTCTCGGTAGGACATACGATCCGCCATTTCGGCTTGCGATGTTTGTCTTGGTTTTTTGGATCGTCTCGTTCTTGCCGATCAGATATATGAAGCATGTGCAATGGGCGATTGTCATAGGTGCATTTCTGTCGGCTATCAAAATCTATATTCTTACGGATGGCGGAGCTTCGCGCTATGGAACGGATTTTATTCCCATTATAATTTTTGCGGAAATGGCCTTGCTGTTGGGACTATTTTCGGTATTTTCGATCGCATGGAATAAGCCGGGAAATAAGCTAGCCATATTTATCAAGTTTGCGGCGCTATGCGCTGGTTTGTATGTAGCGTACTTGTCGCAATCTCGGGGTGTCTGGCTGACGATACCAGTTTTCATTATTCTTGCTTTTTTAATAACTAAAAATATACCTACCAGCTACAAGCTGTCCGTAATCGTTTTTTTTGTAATATTAATTGGAGGCGTCTCCCATTATGGCCAGATTGTAAAGGAGCGGGTATCTGTTGCTGAAAGCGACATGACTCAATATTCCGGAGGCGAAAATGTCGATACTTCTCTCGGAATCCGCCTTCAATTATGGCGAGGATCATGGGTGTTGTTCACTGAACATCCAGTTTTCGGGGTCGGTGTAGAAGGTTTTCCGAAGGCACTAGAGGGGTTGGCAGAGAGAAATATTATTACTCCGGTTGCGGCAACTTATCCACATTCACATAACGAAGTATTATTCATGATGTCCAGGCTGGGCCTGTTTGGCCTGTTTGCATTGTTGGCATTGTATTTCGTTCCGGCATATTATTTTTTACGTGATATACAAAATAGAGACCATGAGATTCGATATACAGCTGGAATGGGAGTAGCGCTCTGCCTTGGTTTTGTCGTCCTGGGGTTAGTGGACGTTGTATTTTTATGGTGGGAAATTTATCCGTATTATGTTCTAAGCATTGCGTTTTTCCTTACATATATCATGAAGAGCAAAAAGCTCCTGAAAGAGGACCCGCCACTTCATTCTTGATCCGTACCTAGAACATGGAACAGGGAGCCTTCCGGATTTATATGCCGTTGGGATTCATATTTTGCCAGCGCCATGAATCGCGGCAAATGATATCGAGTCCTCGGGTGGCTCGCCAATCAAGGATTTCAGCTGCAAGGGCAGGATCTGCGTAGTAGGCGGCAACGTCACCTAGGCGCCTTGCCACAATTTCATAGGGAATCGGGCGCCCGCATGCTTTCTCATAAGCGTGAATCACCTCAAGAACGCTGATGCCGCGTCCAGCGCCAAGATTGATTGTGAACGATGCATTATCGGGGCCCTCATCGAGCAAATGCGACAATGCTGACACGTGGCCTTCTGCCAAATCCATTACATGTATGTAGTCTCGTATGCCGGTCCCGTCCGGGGTAGGGTAGTCACCGCCGTATATGCGTAATTTGTCCAGTTTGCCGACGGCAACTTGCGCCACATAAGGCATCAGATTATTGGGCACCCCTCGCGGATTTTCCCCGATTAATCCACTCTCATGTGCGCCAACCGGGTTGAAGTAGCGCAAATAGCCTATTTTCCAGTCACGGTCTGAATATTCGAGATCACGCAAGATTTGCTCGCTCATCAATTTTGTTTGACCGTATGGACTGGTGGTGCGCAGAGCAGAATCCTCTTTAATTGGAACTGATTCGGGGTCGCCATAAACCGTTGCTGACGAGCTGAATACCAGGGTTTTTACGCTATGTTGTGCCATGGCCATGCACAAGTTCAACAAACCGTTCAAATTGGCATCGTAATAGGTCAAAGGCTTTTCTACTGATTCCCCTACTGCTTTCAATGCAGCAAAATGAATGACAGCATCTATTTTGTTCTTCAGGAATATGGAGTCAAGCAGGGATTTATCGCGTACGTCACCTTCGATAAAAATCAATTTTTCCTGCGTAATTGCAGAAATCCGCCCGATCACTTCGACGCTGCTGTTGCAGAAATTATCCAGGCCAATAACGTTGTATCCTGCTTCTATCAAAGCGCACCAGGTATGGGAGCCGATATATCCGGTGGCTCCGGTCAGGACAATGGTTTTCTTCATGGGGGATGTGATTCAATCCATATTGATGGCAGATACAAACTGTAATGGTAAAAAAAACGCCGCACAAGTGCGGCGTTTTGCTTGGTTCAAACATTCATGCTCAAGCGTAATGACTATTTCGCCGCCACAGCAGTATTTTCATTCAAGCCGCCACCGAGGGAACGGTACAAGTCAATCGCATTGTTCAGACGCAGCTGCCGTGTCTGGATCAAGGATTGCTGCGCCGAGAACAGGTCGCGCTGGGCATTCAGGCGGTCGGTCGAACTGGCGATGCCGTTCTTGTAGCGCAGTTCGGTCAGTTTCACCCGTTGTTCCTGCGCCTTGAGGAAGGCGTCCTGTGCTGCCAGTTGTTCCTCCAGTGTGCCACGCGCCACCAGTGCATCGGCAACTTCCCTGAATGCGCTCTGAATGGTTTTCTCGTAGCTGGCAATCGCCAGGTTCTTGCGGATTTCGCTCAGCGACAGGTTGGCGCGGTTGCGGCCGCCTTCAAAGATCGGCAGCGTCAGCTGTGGTACAAACGACCAGGTACGGCTGCCTGCCGAGAACAAGCTGCCCAGCGACGTGCTCGCATTGCCGATTCCCGCCGTCAGTGAGATAGTAGGGAAGAAGGCCGCGCGCGCTGCGCCGATATTGGCGTTGGCGGAACGCAGCTGCTGCTCCGCTTCACGGATATCGGGACGGCGGTTCAGCAGGTCGGAAGGCAGGCCGGCCGGGATGTCGGTAACGATCTGTTCATCCGACAGCGATTGCGGCGCCGGCAGGTCGCCTAACGGCTTGCCGACCAGCAGCACCAAGGCATTGGTGGCCTGGCCGCGCTGGCGCACCAGCGTCGTCAGCGAGACGCGGGCCGATTGCACCAGCGTTTCCGAATTGCGCAGGTCGAGTTCCGACGATGCGCCGACTTCAAAGCGCATCTTGTCCAGCTTGTAGTCGTCCAGGCGGCTGTCCAGGGTTTGCCGCGCCAGTCTTTCCTGCTCGGCATACGACTGTTCGGTCAGGTAAGCCTGGGCCACTTGCGAGATCAGACTGATCTGCGCCGATTGCCGCGCCTCTTCGGTCGCCAGGTAGCTCGCCAGTGCGGCATCTTTCAAGCTGCGCACGCGGCCGAAGAAATCCAGCTCGAACGAGGTCATGTTCAAACCGACCTGGTAAACATTGTTCACCGCGTTCTGGCCTGGCACTAGCTGGTACGTGGCTGTACGGCCGCGAGTGCGGCTGAAATTGCCGTCGAAGTTGGGCAAGGCATCGGCCGCCGTGATGTCGTACTGCGCGCGCGCCTGTTCTATGTTCAAGGCGGCGGTGCGCAGATCGCGGTTGTTTTCAAGCGCAGAGGCGATCAGCGCTTGCAGCCGCTGGTCCGGGAAAAACTGGCGCCAGCCGAGCGCCGCCGCATCCAGCTGCGCCTGGCCGTCGGCGGCGGCTGGATAGCTGCCGGCGACCGGCGCTTCCGGCCGCACGTAGGTCGGCGCCATGGTGCAACCCGAGAGGACGCCGGCCAGCAGCAGGGCGCCGGTCAGTTGCTTGGGTAATAAATTAAACATGCTGATTCTCCACATCTATTTTCTTGTTGGCCGCATGCAGCTTGCGTTGGCGCTCACTGCCCTTGAACAGCTTGCGCACCACCACGAAGAACACCGGTACCAGGAATACCGCCAAGGCTGTCGCGGTGATCATGCCGCCCATGACGCCGGTACCGATTGCGCGTTGGCTGCCAGAACCGGCGCCAGTCTTGATTGCCAGCGGCAGCACACCCAGGATGAACGCGAATGAAGTCATCAGGATCGGACGGAACCGCAAGTGCACCGCTTCCAGCGTCGCTTCGATCAAGCCCTTGCCCTCAGCCTGCAGGTCTTTGGCGAACTCGATAATCAGAATCGCGTTCTTCGCCGACAAGCCAACCACGGTAATCATCCCGACCTTGAAGTAGACGTCGTTAGGCATGCCGCGCAATGTTACGCCCAGCAATGCGCCGAGAATCCCCAACGGCACCACCAACATCACTGCCAGCGGGATGGAAGTACTTTCGTACAATGCTGCCAACACCAGGAACACCGCCAGCAGCGACAATGCATAAAGCATTGGCGCTTGCGAGCCTGAGGTCTTTTCTTCCAGCGACTGGCCAGTCCATTCAAAGCCGAAGCCGGGAGGGAGTTTCGCAGTCAATGCTTCCATCTCATCCATCGCTTCGCCAGTGCTGTGGCCAGGTGATGCACCACCGGAGATTTTCATCGCCGGATAGCCGTTATAGCGCGTCAGTTGTACCGGACCGTTAGTCCAGTGCGAGCTGGTGAATGACGAGAACGGCACCATGGTTCCTTGGGTGTTCTTGACATACAGCCTGGCCAGGTCTTCCGGTTGCAGCCGTTGAGGCGCATCGGCTTGCACGATTACACGTTGTTGACGGCCCTGGTTGGGGAAGTCATTTACATAGGAAGAGCCAAGTGCTGTCGACAGCACGCTGTTGATGGCGTTGAACGATACGCCCAAGGCATTGGCCTTGTCGCGGTCAATATCGAGTTGCAGCTGTGGCGCATCTTCCAGACCTTCAGGACGAACTCCAGCCAGGATTTTGCTTTGCGATGCCATGCCCAGCATTTGGTTGCGCGCTGCATTCAGTGCTGCATGTCCCTGTCCAGAGCGGTCCTGCAGACGGAAGGTAAAGCCGGTGGCGTTGCCCAGTTCCGGAATCGGTGGCGGATTCAACGGGTAGACAATGGCGTCCTTGATTTGCGAGAACACGCCAAATGCCTTGCCTGCGATCGCGTCGGCGGACTGATCCGGACCACGTTCACTCCAGTCCTTGAGCGGCGTGAATACCAGACCGGCATTCTGACCGTTGCCCGAGAAACTGAAGCCGGTAATAGCAACCACATGGGCGACACCAGGCAATTTCGAATAGTAGTCTTCAATCGTCTTGATGACTTCCAATGTGCGATTGCTGCTGGCGCCGGAAGGCAATTGCACGTTGGTGATGATGTAACCTTGATCTTCGGCCGGCAGGAACGACGCCGGCAAGCGTGCGTACAACAAGCCGACGCCGATCAGGATTGCGCCATATATCAGCAGGTAACGGCCAGTCTTGGTCAGCATCTTAGCGATCACACCCTGATAGCCGGTGGTGGTCGCGTTGAATTTGCGGTTGAACCAGCCGAAGAAGCCCTTCTTCTCATGGTGATGTCCTGCTTCCACCGGTTTCAGGATGGTGGCGCACAACGCCGGCGTGAGCGTAAATGCCATCAATACCGAGAACACCATCGAAGCCACCATCGACAGCGAGAATTGGCGATAGATGGCGCCAACCGCGCCGCTGAAGAACGCCATTGGGATGAACACCGCGATCAGCACCAGGGTGATACCGATCAGTGCGCCGGTAATCTGGCCCATCGCCTTGCGGGTTGCGTCGCGCGGCGACAAACCTTCTTCGCTCATGATGCGTTCGACGTTTTCCACCACCACGATCGCATCGTCGATCAGGATCCCGATCGCCAGCACCATGCCGAACATGGTCAGCACGTTGATCGAAAAACCAAACAGCAGCAAGGTGGCAAAAGTACCCATCAGCGCGACCGGTACGACCAATGTCGGAATCAAGGTGTAGCGGATGTTTTGCAGGAACAGATACATCACCAGGAACACCAGGATGATCGCCTCTACCAAGGTCTTGACCACTTCTTCAATCGAAATCTTGACGAATTTCGAGGTGTCGTAAGGAATAGTGTATGTGACGCCGGCTGGGAAATACTTCGACAGCTCCGCCATCTTGGCATGGACCGCAGTGGCGGTGCCCAGCGCATTGGCGGTTGGCGACAATTGCACGCCGACGAAGGAAGTCGGCTTGCCGTCCAGGCGGCCGGCGGTCGCATAAGACTGGCCACCGATTTCAATACGCGCAACGTCGCGCAAACGTACCATCGATCCATCCGCATTGGCGCGCAACTGGATATTGCCGAACTGTTCAACCGTATTCAGCTGGCCGGTGACAACCACGGTGGCGGAGATCTGCTGAGTGCCCGGGCTAGGCAAATCACCGATGGTGCCGCCTGCGACCAAAGCATTTTGCGCAGTGATTGCAGCCGTTACGTCGGCTGGCGTCAGGTTGAGCCCAACCAGTTTGGCTGGATCAATCCAAATCCGCATGGCGCGTTCAGTACCGAACAACTGGGCTTGGCCAACGCCTGGCACGCGCTTGATTTCGTTCAGCACGTTGCGCGACAGGTAATCGCCGAGCGCAATCGGGTCGAGCTTGCCGTCACTCGAAGATAGACCGATAAACATCAGGAAGTTACTGCGCGATTTGGTGACTTGTACGCCCTGTTGCGTGACTGCCGCCGGCAGGCGAGCTTCCACCCGCTTCAAGCGGTTTTGTACGTCCACTGCGGCCAGGTCTGCATTGGTTTCAGGCGAAAACGTCACGGTGATCGCTACCGTACCATTAGCCTGGCTTTGCGACTCGATATATTGCAAACCGTCGGCGCCATTCATTTCCTGTTCAATCAGGCTGGTAACGCTATCGTCGAGAGTCTGTGCTGTTGCGCCAGGATAGGTAGCGTTAACTACAATAGTCGGCGGTGCAATCGAAGGATACTGCGCCACCGGTAATTGCGTGATCGCCAAAGCACCCCCGAGCAGGATGAAGATGGCGAGCACCCACGCAAATACGGGGCGGTCGATGAAAAACTTGCCCATTAATAGGCTCCTTATTTAGCGGTAGATGTGGCAGCTGACGCAGCTGCGGCACTGGCGCTGGCGCCGGCTGCAGCAGGTGCGGCTGTAGCTGCCGGGGCAGCATTAGGCTTCCATGGCGACGGATTGACCGGCGCGCCTGGTTTTACCTTTTGCAAGCCATCAACGATTACCTTGTCGCCGGCTTTCAGGCCTTCTGTGACGATCCATTTATCGCCTTGTGCGACGTCGGCGGTCACCGATCGTACGGCCACTTTATTGTCAGCGCCGATCACGAACACCGAAGAGCCGTTGAGGTCGCGCTGGACCGCCTGTTGCGGCACGGTCAGGGCGGAAGCATTGACTGCCTGTTCGAGTTTGGCGCGCACATACATGCCAGGCAGCAAGTTGCGATCCGGATTAGGGAATTCAGCGCGCAGGGTGACCGAACCGGTGTTGGCATCGACCGTCAAGTCGGAAAACAACAGCTTGCCGCTTTGCGGATAGGTGCGGCCGTCTTCAGTCACCAGGGTGACCTTGGCCTGGCCCGGGCCGGCGCTTTCCAGCTGGCCGCTCTTCATCGCCTGCTGCAATTTGAGGATGTCGGTGCTGGACTGGGTCAGGTTGACGTAGATCGGATCGATCTGCTGCACTACTGCCAGTTGCGTTACTTCGCCCTGTCCGACCAGCGCGCCCTCGGTCACCAGCGCCTTGCCGATGCGGCCGGAAATCGGCGAGGTTACGGTGGCGTAGCCGAGATTGAGGCTAGCGGTCTGGCGCGCGGCCTTGGCGGATGCCACATCTGCCGCCGCTTGCTTCTGGGTGGCGACGGTGTCGTCGTAATCCTGCTTGCTGACCGCATTGACGTCCACCAGCGGCTTGTAGCGCTGTGCTTTCAGGGTCGCTGTAGTCAGGTTTGCTTCAGCCTTGGCCAAGGTTGCTTGCGCACTGTCGTAAGCGGCTTGCAGCGGCGCCGGGTCGATCTGGTACAAGGTTTGGCCAGCTTTTACGTCGCTGCCTTCACGGAAATTCCGCTTGAGCACGATGCCGGCTGCCCGGGCGCCGATCTGGGCGATACGGGTAGCTTCCAGCCGACCTGGCAATTCCGTGGTGAGGGCCAGGCGCTCCGGGGCGATAGTGATGAAGGAAACACCGGCTGGCGGCTGCGCTTGGGCTTCCGGCTTCTTGCCGCAGGCGGCAACTGCGGACAGGAGCGCGATAGCCAGGGTGATACGCGTGAGACGACTGATAGAGCTAACTGAATTCATAAAATTCTCGCACGGTAATTGAGGAAAGACTGCAAATCTGACAGGTGACTCTGTTTCTGGAATTGACATAGGATATATAAGTAATTGCTTTGTTGCACCGGATGCCTTGCCAGAAAGCGGGTGGAGCAGCCGGAATGCTGCTATTATACATACATGCACGAATGTATGTGGCATGTATGTATTGTCAATTAATTATTTGCTGCGAGCGCACAAAGTATCGTAACAGTTTGGAGGTCGGTTTAAATGGCTAGAAGTACAAAAGAAGAAGCACTGGAAACGCGGAGCCGCATCCTTGATGCGGCAGCGGAGGTGTTTCACCAGCACGGCGTGGCGCGCACCACGCTGGCCGACGTCGCCAGCGCCGCTGACGTGACGCGCGGAGCTATCTATTGGCACTTCAAGAACAAGAGCGACTTGTTCGATGCAATGTGCGAGCGGGTGCGCCTGCCGATGGAGGCGATGATAGAAAGAACCGCCGACGAAAATGCGCATGATCCTTTGAACCAGTTCCGCAACAGATGTTTGTTTACCCTGCAGGAGGCGACGCTGAATCCGGAGTCGCGCAAGATTTTTGAAATCGTCCTGCATAAATGTGAGCTGGTCGATCCGGAAGACCCGATCTATATCCGCCAGCACGAATGTTTTTTGCAAGGCCGCACCGATATAGAACGCTTGTTGCGATTTGCGATTGCGAAAGGGCAGTTGCCGCGCGAGCTCGATCCTATACTGGCTGCGGTCATGGTGCAAGGCTTGCTGTTCGGCATCCTGCACAACTGGACCTTCAGTCCGCAGAGTTTTGATCTGGCGGAAAACGTTTCGAAAGTGGTCGACAACTGCATCCACATGTTCAAGACTTCGCCGTTCATCCTGAAAAACAATGTGTAGTGTGAGAACCTGTGCCCACGCATGACCGCGATAACCGGAGGCTTAATACGCTGCCGGCGTCAGCAAGGCATTGATTTGCTGCAGGTCTTCTTCCTTCAGGGCGCCTACCGCTGACTTCAGCTTCAGGCTATTCATCAGCGTATCGTAACGCGCCTTGGCCAAATCCCTGCGGGTCGAGTACAGCTGCTGCTGCGCGTTCAGCACATCGATATTGATGCGCACGCCAACCTGATAACCGAGCCGGTTCGAGTCCAGCGACGACTGGCTGGAAATCTCCGCCGCTTCATACGCCTTGATCTGGGCCAGGCCGCTGTTGACCCCCAGATACGCCTGGCGCGCATTCAGCGCTGCATTCCTGCGCGCGCTCTCCAGGTCGGAGCGTGCCTTGTCTTCCAATGCCACCGCCTGCCGCACGCCGCTGTTGACGGCGCCGCCGGCGTATAGCGGGATCGTCCATTGCACGCCGATCGAGTTGCCCGTCTGCGAAATATTATAAAAAGGAATAGGGCTGCCGCTGACATCCGAATGCGCGCGGCTGGCTACCAGGTCGACCGTCGGCAGATGGCCGGCGCGGTTCCTCTTGATCTCGTATTTTGCGCTATTGAGCGCAATCTCCTGGCCCACCACGCCGAAATTCTGCTGTTCGGCGCTGCTGACCCAGTTCTCGATCGCAGCCGGCTGCGGCGCGCTCAGCTGGACGCCGGCGCGCAGAGTCGCCAGCGGCGCCGGGGGCTTGCCGATAATCTGCTGCAGCACATTGCGAGCGACTTCGAGGTTATTGCCGGCGGCGATTTCCTGCGCGATCACCAGGTCGTAGCTGGCCTGCGCCTCGTTGCTGTCGGTGATGGTGGCGGTGCCGACTTCGAAATTGCGCTTGGCCGAAGCCAGCTGCTCGGCAATCGCGCTTTTCTGAGCTTGCAGCGTCGCCAGCACGTCTTGCGCCGTCAGCGTGTCGAAATAAGCCTGGCTGACGCGCAGCATCAGGTCTTGTTCAGCCTGGGCAAACTTGACCTCGCCGGCGGCGACCGACAGCTTGCTTTCCTGGTACTGCTGCCAGTACGCCGGGCGGAACAGCGGCTGGGTCAGCTGCAGGCTGTAATTGTTGGTGATGGTTTTCCAGGATTCCCCGGCACGGCTGTAGTTGCCGCCGAAGCCGACTACCGGCAGCAGGGCGGCGCGTCCCTGGACGCTGGCTTCGTTGCTGGCGCTGAGCGCATAACGTGCGCTGGTGTATACCGGATCGTTGGCCAGCGCTTGCTGATAGGTCTGGACCAGGTCGACTGCATGCGCATTCACAGCCATAGTCAGCAATACGCTTGCGATCAACGAGGCCATCAGGGTATTGCGCATTACACTCTCCGGAACAGTGGCGGCAGGTGGGTATGGTCTGGCTCAATAAGGCCTAGTAGGTCGGCATGGCCGGATCCACCTGCTGCGCCCAGGCGTGGACGCCGCCGGTCAGGTTGCTGACCGCGGAGAATCCTTGACGCTCGAGAAACGCGGCGACCTGCATGCTGCGCGCGCCATGGTGGCAGATGCAGACGATCGCCTGGTCCTCTTCCAGGTCATTCAGGCGGGCCGGCACCGTTTGCATCGGCATCAGCTGAGCGGCGGCGATGTGGCAGGTCTCGTATTCCCACGGTTCGCGCACGTCCAGCAGCAACGGCGTCGGACGCTGCGGATCGGCGATCCAGGAGGCCAGTTCTGAGGCGGTGAGATGTTGCATGGGCAGGCTTAGAATTTGAATTGGGAGTGAACGGCAGCTTCGCGCAGCGGTTTGACGTTGGTTTCAAACAGGTGGACCGTGCTGTAGTTGCTGTCCGAAGTACGGGTAATGATCTGCGCCGACATCACCGGCGCTTCACCCAGGATGGCGACAATCCGGCCGCCGACATTGAGCTGCTTGAGGAAGGCGTCAGGCAGCGTCGACAGCGAGCCGGAAATCACGATCACGTCGTAGGTCTTGCTTGCGCCTTGGTCCCAGCCCTGGGCGCCGTTGCCAAGCACTACCTCGACATTGGTGATGCCGTAGGCCGCCAGATTCTTTTCGGCCAGCGCTTTCAGCTCGGGATCGATTTCTACCGTTGTCACATGCCTTGCCTTGTAGCACAACAAAGCCGCCATGTAGCCGGAACCGGCGCCGATTTCCAGCACCTGCTCATGTTTTTTCACGGCAGCTTGCTGCAGCAGGCGCGCTTCGACCTTGGGCGCCAGCATGCTTTCGCCGTTCGGGCCAGGCAGCGGGATTTCGGTATCGGAAAACGCCAGGCTCTTGTAAGCGGCAGGGACGAATTCCTCGCGCCGTACTACCGTCAGCAATTCCAGCACGTCCAGTTCCAGCACGTTCCAAGGGCGAATTTGCTGTTCGATCATGTTGAAGCGGGCTTGTTCGATATTCATGGTTAAGGCTCGGTAGTGAAAATAAAGGGCTCATTCTATCAAAGGCCACCCTCAAAACCTATTGCACGCTACGCTTTGCTGAGCAGGCCGTGCAGGCAAAGATCGATAAAACTGTCCAGGTAACTGCCGGCATCCACCGGCTCCACATGGCAGGGGTTGAGCGGCTGTTGCCACATCATCAGCATGATCACCGGCGCGATCAGCACGTTGGCGGTCTGCCGCACGTCGATCGCGCGAAACTCGCCGCGCTCTATGCCACGCTGCAGCAGGCGCACGATCATGGCTTCGCTGCGTTCGCTGACTTCTTCGCGATGAAAGGCCGCCAGCTCCGGGAAATTGCCCGACTCGGCCATCAGCAGCTTGGTGATGCCGGACAGCTTGGTGGCGCCGATCTGCTCCCACCAGCCCAGCAGGATTTCGCGGAACAGGTCGGCGCTAGGGCCCTGGTAGCCGTCGATGATATCTTCCGCTTCAGCCAGCGCCGGCAGTATGTTTTCGCGCACCACCGCCTTGAACAAATCTTCCTTGCTCTCGAAATACAGGTACAAGGTGCCCTTGGAGACGCCGGCCAGGGCTGCGACGTCGCCCAGCCTGGTGGCGGCAAATCCGCGTTCGACGAACAGGTCCAGCGCAGCCGCCAGCAGTTCCTGCGGGCGCGCTTCCTTGCGTCTTGCCCAGCGGGGTTTGGAGCTGAAAGGGCAGTTCATGAATACTGAGCATCTTTAATTAATGACTTGAGAGTCAGTAATGTAAGCGGCAACCGCGGGAGTGTCAAGAAAGGTTGGCGTGCGCGCTGGAACTTTGGGGTAGGCGCGGCGATTGCCGGTAGAATCTGGCCTTCGTTTAAACCGGTGTTGTCACAGGCTGCAGATGTTTTCAAAAAAACCATTAATTGGCGGGGGCTTGGCATGAGCGCGCAGGGCGTCGCTTGCCGCCCGGATTGCGGCGCCTGCTGCACGGCGCCGTCGATCTCGTCGCCTATCCCTGGCATGCCTGACGGTAAGCCGGCGGGTGTGCGCTGCATCCAGCTGGACCAGGCCAACCTCTGCCGGATTTTCGGCAGTCCCGACCGTCCCGCGGTATGCGCCAGCCTGCAGCCGGCGCCGGACATGTGCGGCAATTCCCGCGCACATGCCATGCATTATCTGGCGACGCTGGAACGATTGACTGCCATGTAAGGTCTGTCTGCAGACAGAATAAGGAAAATCCGAATGCAAATGAAAAATTACGTGCCTGTTACGAAAACGCCGGTGCTGCTGGTTTTGCTGGCGACGCTGCTGCTATCTTCCTGTGCGGCCCTGATCGGACCGCGCGATGTTGAATTCCCATTGACCAAGCTGCAGCAATCGGTAGACAAGCGCTTGCCGTTTTCCCAGCGTTATCTGGGCCTGTTTGAAATAACTGCGAACAAGGCTCAGCTCAGTTTGCCTCCTGAACAGAACCGCCTGGCCATGACAACCGACGTGATCCTGACCATGCCGCTGCTGGGCAAGTCGTGGAGCGGCAAGATGGCGATCTCGGGCGTGCTGTTCCTGGACAATCCGCATAACGCGGTGACCTTGCAGGAGCCGAAGCTGGACAGCCTGGTGCTTGACGGGCTGGATAACACCTACGCTGCGCAAGTCACGCAGATCGGCAATCTGCTGACGCATCAGCTGCTGACCAACCTGCCGCTGTATACCTTCAAACCTGAAGACCTGCGTTATGCCGGCGTCGCTTTCATGCCGACAAAAATCGGCACCCGGGCGGAAAATCTGGTGGTCACGTTTGAACCGGTAAAATAGCCGGCAGGTTTTAAGAAAACACTCGCAACAATACGATTGCCAGGGCGGTATCATTCGCCCCGGCGCTTGATTTCCTTTCTCTTACTACTCCCACACTACATGGATATTATTCTCGCGTTAAAAGTGCTCATCATGGGCCTGGTCGAGGGATTCACCGAATTCCTGCCTATCTCGTCAACCGGCCACCTGATCCTGGCCGGCAGCTTGCTGGATTTCACCGCTGACATCACGCGGGAAAAAGCGGAAGTGTTCGAGATTGCCATCCAGGCCGGCGCGATTTTCGCAGTGTGCTGGGAATACCGGGCCCGCATCGGCGCGGTGTTGCGCGGCCTGACCAGCGATCCCAAGGCTCGCAAGCTGGTTGTCAACCTGGTCATCGCCTTTGTGCCGGCTGCGCTGCTGGGACTTTTTTTCAGCAAGATGATCAAGGAAAAACTGTTTGCACCGTTGCCGGTGGCGATCGCGCTGATCGTCGGCGGTTTCATCATCCTCTGGGTCGAGCGCCGCAACAAGGGCGGCGACCGTGTCGCCCGGGTCGAGTCGGTGGACGACATGAGTGCGCTCGACGCCCTGAAGATCGGCATTGCCCAGGCGTTTGCGCTGATTCCCGGCACCAGCCGTTCGGGCGCCACGATCATCGGCGGCATGATGTTTGGCCTGTCGCGCAAGGCGGCTACCGAGTTTTCGTTTTTCCTGGCGATTCCCACCTTGTTTGCCGCCACCATCTATTCGCTGTACAAGGACCGCGCGCTGCTGTCGGCCGCCGACATCCCGCTGTTTTCGATCGGCACCATCGCCGCCTTCGTGTCAGCGTTCCTGTGCGTGCGCTGGTTGCTGCGTTATATCAGCAGTCATGATTTCACTGCATTTGCCTGGTACCGGATCGTGTTCGGCCTGGTGGTGATCGTGACCGGCTACACCGGCTGGGTCAACTGGACGCATTGAGCCGGAGGGTTGTCCACGCGAATTGCCCGCGTTTTAAACGATAGTTGTCTCACCCTGAACAGGAGAATGTTGTGGCAGGTGTATGTTCCGCTGGTACCGATATCGGGTTTGCATCGCTGGATTACGTGCAGGTCGCGATCCTTGGCGTAATTCAGGGCATCTCTGAGCTATTGCCGATTTCTTCCACTGCGCACATGCGCATCGTCCCGGCCATACTGGGCTGGCACGATCCCGGCTCGGCGTTTTCGGCGGCGATGCAGCTGGCGGCGCTGGCGGCCGTGGTCAGCTACTTCTGGCGCGATGTGCGCGAGGTGACCGTCGGCAGCATCAACGCGGTACGCGAGCGCAATTTCAGCAGCCCGTCATTCCGCCTAGGGATGGCGATCATCCTGGCGACGATTCCGATCGGGATCGCCGGGCTGGCGCTGGCGCCGGTGCTGAACGCCTGCGGCTCGCCGCTGCGCAGCCTGAGCGTGATCGGCTATGCCTGCATCGCCATGGGAGTGTTGCTGGCGATTGCCGAATTGAGTTGCCGCCATCGCCGCACGGTCGGCGAGATGCGCTTGCGTGACGCGTTGATAGTCGGCCTGGCGCAGGTAGGGGCGCTGATTCCGGGCGTGTCGCGTTCCGGTTCGACCCTGACTGCCGCCTTGTTCCTCAACTTCAAGCGTGAAGAAGCGGCGCGCTTCTCTTTCCTGCTCGGCTTGCCGGCGATCGCCTTGGCCGGCTTGAAAGAGCTGCTGGTGCTGTTCCATCTGCATATGCCGCTGGAGACCTGGATGCTGCTGATTTTCGGCCTGGTGGTCGCCAGCGTGTCGGCGTTCGGCGCGATCTGGGGATTGATGAAGTTCCTGGAGAAATTCTCCACCTGGCCGTTTATCGTGTATCGCATCGCCTTGGGGATTTTCCTTCTGGTGGCTGTGCACAACGGGTTCCTTAGCTAAATAAATATTTGATGTCACACTCGCCACATCCAGACGTATCCGCCGGTTCCGACCCGCAAGCACTCCACATACTGCAAACGGTATTCGGTTATCCCTCTTTCCGTGGCCAGCAGGCTGAGATTGTCAGCCACGTAGCCAACGGCGGCGATGCGCTGGTATTGATGCCGACCGGCGGCGGCAAATCGCTGTGCTACCAGATCCCGGCCTTGCTGCGGGATGGCGTCGGCGTGGTGGTGTCGCCGCTGATCGCGCTGATGCAGGACCAGGTCGATGCGCTGGCCGAAGTCGGCGTGCGCGCTGCCTTCCTGAATTCAACGCAGACCTACGAAGAAGCGTCGCAGATCGAACGCCGCGTGCGCAGCGGCGATCTCGACCTGGTGTATGTGGCGCCGGAGCGCCTGCTGACGCCGCGTTGCCTGGACTTGCTGGAATCGTCCAAGATCGCCCTGTTCGCGATCGACGAGGCGCACTGCGTTTCACAATGGGGCCATGATTTCCGGCCCGAATACATCAAGCTGTCGATCTTGCACGAGCGTTTCCCGCAAGTGCCGCGGATTGCGCTGACGGCGACCGCCGACCAGCAGACCCGCGAGGAAATCGCGCTGCGTCTGCAGCTGGAGCAGGGCGCGCGTTTCGTTTCCTCTTTTGACCGCCCCAATATCCGCTACCAGATTGTCGAGAAGGCCAACGGTCGCAAGCAGCTGCTCGACTTCATCCAGAGCGAGCACGCGGGCGACGCCGGCATCGTGTATTGCTTGTCGCGCAAGAAGGTTGAAGAGACCGCCGAATTCCTGGAGCAGCAGGGGATCCAGGCCTTGCCTTACCACGCCGGCATGGACTATGCGCAGCGGACCAGGAACCAGGGCCGTTTCCTGCGCGAAGACGGCATCGTGATGGTGGCTACCATCGCTTTCGGCATGGGAATCGACAAGCCGGACGTGCGTTTTGTCGCCCACTTGGACCTGCCGAAAAGCATAGAGGGCTATTACCAGGAAACCGGCCGTGCAGGCCGCGACGGCGGGCCCGCCAATGCCTGGATGGCGTATGGCTTGCAGGACGTGGTGCAGCAGCGACGCATGATCGACGAATCGGAAGCCGGCGAAGTCTTCAAGCGGGTGCTGGGCGTCAAGCTCGATGCGATGCTCGGCCTGTGCGAAACCTTGCATTGCCGGCGTGTGCGTTTGCTGGACTATTTCGGCCAGGGTTCGGAGCGTTGCGGCAATTGCGATACCTGCATGAGCCCGCCGGTGTCGTTCGACGCCACGGTGGTGGTGCAAAAGCTGCTATCGACGATCTACCGGGTCGACCAGCGTTTCGGCGCGATGCATGTGATGGATGTCCTGCGCGGCATCGATTCCGACAAGATCAAGCAATGGCGCCACGATCAGCTTTCCACCTTTGGCATCGGCAGCGATCGCAGCGAAGCGGAATGGCGGGCCATCTTGCGGCAGTCGATTGCGTTGGGCTTGATCACGGTCGACCATGAAGCGTACAGCGCGCTCAAGCTGACCGACGCCGCACGCCCGGTGCTGCGCGGCGAACAGCCGGTGCAGTTGCGGCAGTACCAGAAACCGGTCAAGCAGAAACGCAGCGGCAGCAAGCCCAAGGGTTATGTCGAAACCGACCTGTCGACGCTGGAGCAGGCGATTTTCGAGAAGCTGCGCTGGTGGCGGGTCGAGACTGCGCGCAAGCACAACGTACCGGCTTACGTCATCTTCCACGACGCCACCATGCGCGAAATCGCCAAGGCGCAACCGGCGTCACTGGGCGATCTACGCGGCGTCAGCGGCGTTGGCGAGAAGAAGCTGGAGACCTACGGCGCTGAAATTGTCGAGCTGATTGCCGAATTCACCTGACGTCTCGGCGGCGCTCGGCAGCAGCGCCGCCAAGCTATTTAAGCGGTAGTGCCCAAGGCCGCCATCAGGGCCTGCCTGATTTTCGCTTCTTGCGGCGCTACCCCAAAACCCACCATCACCCCCTGCGCATCAAAGAAGCGGCAGACGGTAGTCGCGCCATCCACTTCAGTTTCCCAGCGTCCGGCCGCCACCGCATGTGACGGCGGCGGCACCAGCGCCAGCGGGTAGCTCGGGGTCTTGACGATCACCGGTGAATGTTTCAGGTCGATCGCAGTATCTTCGCCCGTCAGGGTCTTGGCAATCGCACGTGCGGCGGTAAGGATAGGCGCGATGTATGGCAAGGGGCTGGTGCGGCCTTCGCTGTCGACGCGGTACTCGGCGCAGTCGCCCAGCGCATAGACATCTGGAGCGCTGGTGCGGCCATGGCTGTCAATCATGATGCCGCGGCCGGTAGCCAATTTGGCTGCCTGCGCCAGCGCCAGGTCAGGACGCAGGCCGACCGCGGACAGGACCACATCGGCGATCACTGTTTCGCCGTTCGACAAGGTGAGCTTGATTGCGCCGTCGGCACGATCGATGCTGGCGGCGGCGGTTCCGAGCTGGAGGCCGATGCCGCGAGCAGTCAGCGCTGCCTGCAAGCCTTGCGACAAAGCCGGCGCCGCCAGCGCTGCCAAAGGCAGGGAATTGGGATCGATCAGCGTCACCGTGTGGCCATGCGCCGCCAGGTCGTCGGCAAACTCGCAACCGATCAGGCCGGCGCCCAGGATTGCTACCCGCGCCGTTGCCTGTTGATCCGGCAGCAGCTTGGCGCGGAAGGTGGCGTAGTCTTCGATGTGATTGACCGACAGCACACGGTCGGCGGCGTCGCCGGCGATGTTCAGGCGGATAGGCTGGGCGCCGACGGCAATCACCAGCTGCGCATATTCGAAAGCGCCGCTGCTGGTGTCGACCACCTTGGCCGCGGTGTCGATGCCCTTGACCCGGGTCTTGGTCATGATGCTGGCGCCGATCTGTTCCGCCATCTGCACCGCGCTTTGCGAGATCAGCTGCGCCGCCAGTTTCTTTTGCGCGAAAGCATTGGACAGCATCGGCTTGGAATAGAAGCCGCCATCGTCGGCAGTAATGACCAGCAGCGCAGCTGTCTTGTCCAGCTTGCGCACCTCGCGCGCCAGAGAATATGCAGCCATGCCGGCGCCGATGATGATGATGGGTTTCATGAATGTCCTGAAGGATGGTTGGCGGTAGCGAGGAACGCGATGTGTGGCATGTTCGCCGCGGCAATATTTAAGGCGGCTAATTTTACAACAAGCGCTCGGATCCCCAATCATTTCAAAATCAGGCCCGGCGGCGTAATGCCGTTCAGTTAAGGCGGAAATAACTTCCGTCTAGGCGACCCGGGGCTTCTGCATAGGGATAATAGTTTTTAAGATTTAATTTCTGAAATTCAATAGTTTTTATAGATCGACCTATGAAATAGCTATTCACCATGCGAAATTCACATAGTTGGCCGCGACCAGTCTGATAAAATCAAAGACTTTCACTTGTTACGCTTGGGGACAGACGCATATGGATTCGATGATCGATAAAAAAGAAGAACTTCGTCAACAATTGCGTCAGGCGGCGCTTGAGTACCACGAGTTTCCGACCCCGGGGAAAATCAGCGTCACCCCGACCAAATTACTGACTAACCAGCGCGACCTGGCGCTGGCGTATTCGCCAGGCGTAGCTGCCGCCTGTGAAGAAATCGTGGCCGATCCGGCCAATGCCTTCCGCTACACGGCGCGCGGCAACCTGGTCGCCGTCATCACCAACGGCACCGCCGTGCTGGGCCTGGGCAACATCGGGCCGCTGGCGTCGAAGCCGGTGATGGAAGGCAAGGGCGTGCTGTTCAAGAAATTCGCCGGCATCGATGTTTTCGATATCGAAATCAACGAAACCGATCCGGCAAAGCTGTGCGATATCATCGCCTCGCTCGAGCCGACCTTCGGCGGCATCAACCTGGAAGACATCAAGGCGCCGGAATGCTTCGAGATTGAGCGCAAGCTGCGCGACCGCATGAAGATCCCGGTATTCCATGACGACCAGCACGGCACTGCGATCATCGTCGGCGCCGCGATCTTGAACGGCCTGAAAGTGGTCGGCAAAGACATCAAGAGCTGCAAGCTGGTGGTGTCCGGCGCCGGCGCCGCGGCGCTGGCCTGCCTTGACCTGATTGTCGACCTCGGTTTCCCGATCGAAAATATTTTCGTCACCGACCTGGCCGGTGTGGTCTACAAGGGCCGGGTCGAACTGATGGATCCGGACAAGGAACGTTTTGCCCGCGAGACCGATGCACGCACCTTGGCCGAGCTGATTCCCGGCGCCGATATTTTCCTCGGCCTGTCGGCCGGCGGCGTGCTCAAGCAAGACATGGTCAAGGCGATGGGTCCGCGGCCGCTGGTGCTGGCGCTGGCCAATCCGACTCCTGAAATCCTGCCGGAAGACGTCAAGGCTGTGCGCGACGACGCTGTCATGGCGACCGGCCGTTCGGATTATCCGAACCAGGTCAACAACGTGCTGTGCTTCCCCTACATTTTCCGTGGCGCCCTCGATTGCGGCGCCACTACCATCACGCGCGAGATGGAAATCGCGGTGGTGCATGCGATCGCCGAGCTGGCGCAAGCCGAGCAGTCGGACATCGTCGCCACTACCTACGGCATCACCAATTTGTCGTTCGGCCCTGAGTACATCATTCCAAAGCCGTTCGATCCGCGCCTGATGATCAAGATCGCGCCGGCAGTCGCCAAGGCCGCCGAAGCGTCCGGCGTCGCCAGCCGTCCGATCAAGGACATGGAAGCCTACATCGACAAGCTGCAGCAGTTCGTTTACCGCAGCGGCACGTTCATGCGGCCGCTGTTCCAGATCGCCAAGAAGACGGCAACGGAGAAGAAACGGATCGTGTACGCCGAAGGCGAAGAAGAACGCGTACTGCGCGCAGTACAGGTGGTGGTTGACGAAAACCTGGCGCGTCCGATCCTGGTCGGCCGGCCGGCGGTGCTGCAGCAGCGCATCGAGCGCTTCGGCCTGCGCCTGAAAGCCGATGTCGATTTTGAAGTCATCAACCCCGATTTCGACGAACGCTACCGCGATTACTGGCAGACTTTCCTGGCGATGACCAAGCGCCAGGGCGTGACCGAACAGTACGCAAAGCTGGAAATGCGCCGCCGCCATACGCTGATCGGTTCGATGGCGATCCACAAGGGCCATGCCGACGGCATGATCTGCGGCACCTACGGCACTACCAGCCTGCATTTAAACTATATCGACAAGGTGCTGGGCCGGCGCGACGGCGTCAACGTCTACGCCGCGATGAATGCGCTGATCCTGCCGAGCCGGCAGCTGGTGCTGGTCGATACCCATGTCAATGAAGATCCGACCGCCGAACAGCTGGCGGAAATCACGATCCTGGCTGCGGAAGAAATGCTGCGTTTCGGCATCAAGCCGCGTGCAGCCTTGCTCTCCCATTCCAATTTCGGCACCAGCAACAGCGCTTCGGCGCAAAAAATGCGCAATGCCCTGGCCATCATCAAGGAGCATGCGCCGGACCTGGAAGTCGACGGCGAAATGCACGGCGATACCGCGCTGGACACCGAACTGCTGCGGAAAGTGATGCCGGATTCGTCCCTGAAAGGCGACGCCAACCTGCTGGTGATGCCTAACATCGACGCTGCCAACATTGCCTACAACCTGCTCAAGAATACTTGCGGCAACGGCGTTGCGGTGGGCCCTATCCTGCTGGGCTGCGCCAAGCCGGTCCATATCCTGACGCCGTCGGCTACCGTGCGTCGCATCGTCAACATGACTGCGCTGTGCGTAGTGGATGCGATTTCGGCACGCTAAGACGGAAACAGCAGTAACAGACAAGTAGCAATAGAAGGACCCAGCTTTACCGCCAAGTGACCGGCGGCAAAGCTGGGTCTTTTTTTTGCGGCGGACATCTGCGGCGCGGATAAAACGTGTAAATTGCATTAAAAAAGAGGTATTACAACTTCAGGAGATGCGATGTCCCACTATCCCAAGAGCCCGCTGATGGGGCAGATGATGAGCCAGCCATTGCTCATCTCCAGCATTATCCAGCACGCCGACCGCTATTTCGGCCGCAATGAAATCGTGTCACGGCGGGTCGAGGGCGATCTGCACCGCTATACCTACAGCGATTGCCACCGGCGTGCACGCAAGCTCGCCAATGCCCTGGGGGCGCTAGGCGTGGGCATGGGCGAGCGGGTCGCTACGTTGGCCTGGAACGGCTACCGGCACATGGAGGCGTATTACGCCGTGTCCGGTTCCGGGGCGGTGCTGCATACCATCAATCCGCGCCTGCATCCGGAGCTGATCGCTTATATCGCCAACCACGCCGAAGACCAATACCTGCTGTTCGATATCTGCTTCCTGCCGCTGGTCGAGGCGGTAGCGCCGCTGGCCAAGACCATCAAGGGCTACATTGCCCTGTGTGATCCCGAACTGATGCCGCCAGACAGCAAGCTGCCGAACCTGCTGTGCTACGAAGCGCTGCTGGAGCACAGTCCGGATGACTATAGCTGGCCCTTGTTTGACGAGAATTCCGCCTCCAGCCTGTGTTATACCTCGGGCACCACCGGCAATCCCAAGGGCGCCTTGTATTCGCACCGATCGACCGTATTGCATTCGCTGGCCTCGATCATGCCCGACACCATGAACATATCGGGGCGCGACGCGGTGTTGCCGGTAGTGCCGATGTTCCATGTCAATGCCTGGGGTTTGCCGTACGCGGTGCCGATTACAGGCGCGAAGATGGTATTTCCGGGGCCGGCGCTGGACGGCAAATCCGTGTATGAATTATTTGAACAGGAACAGGTCACCATCTCCGCCGGCGTGCCGACTGTCTGGCTCGGTTTGCTGAATTACATGGAGCAGAACCAGCTGAAATTTTCCAGTTTCAAGCGCACCATCATCGGCGGTTCCGCCTGTCCGCCGGCCATGATGCAGGCTTTGCGCCATCGTTACGGAGTCGAGGTAGTGCATGCCTGGGGCATGACCGAGATGTCGCCGCTGGGCACATCTTGCTGCCTGCAGACCAGGCATCTGTCGTTGCCGGCCGAGCAGCAGGAATTGCTGCTGCAAAAGCAGGGCCATGTAATCTACGGCGTCGACATGAAGATTGTCGACGACGCCGGCGAGGAGTTGCCGTGGGATGGCGAAACCTACGGCAACCTGCTGGTCAAGGGACCCTGGGTTATCGATACCTATTTCAAGAATGAAGGCGGGGTGGTGTTGCAGGACGGCTGGTTTGCTACCGGCGATGTGGCGACCATCGATGCCGACGGCTACATGCAGATCACCGACCGCAGCAAGGATGTAATCAAGTCAGGCGGCGAATGGATCAGCAGCATCGACCTGGAAAACATCGTGATGGCGCACCCGGCCGTGCAGATGGCGGCCTGCATCGGCATCTTTCATCCGAAGTGGGATGAGCGGCCGTTGCTGGTGGTGGTCCGGAAGCCGGGCATGGAGGTGGACAGCGCGCAGCTGATCAAATTCTTCGAAGGCAAGGTCGCCAAATGGTGGACACCGGATGATGTGACGTTTGTCGACGCCTTGCCGCTTGGCGCCACCGGCAAGCTGCTGAAAAACAAACTGCGGGAACAGTTCAAGGAATATGTCTTGCCGACCGCATGAGGCCATGCGCCAGCCGGCTCATTCAAATTCGCCCGATTGTTTCCACGGCACGCGCCCGGTTTGTACTTTGCCGGCGGCGCGGTCGCAATGATCGGGATGGTCGTCAAAAAACATGTGCGGCTTGAAGGCCGCCAGCACATCCGACTTGACGATGCCGCCCATGAAAAAGGTTTCGTCGATGGCGACATTCCAGGCGCGCAGGGTACGGATCACACGCTCATGGGCCGGCGAGGAGCGCGCCGTAACCAGCGCGGTGCGGATAGGCGCCGCATGCCCGTCCGGATTCTTGAAGTTGTTCTGGATGTAGGACAGCGCCAGCAGCAGCCGTGCAAACGGACCTTGCGGCAATGGCAGCAGGGCGTTTTCGCGCTCGTGTTTTTCAAAGGCTTCAATCCCCTCGGTCTGGTAGATTTTTTCCGACTCATCCGAAAAAATCACAGCGTCGCCGTCAAAGGCGATGCGGATCTGTTCCAGCTCTTCCAGGGCATTCTCCGGTTTCTGGTACAGCAGCGCCGCTGCCACGCCGGAATTGACCGCGGCCTGGACGTCATCCTCATGCAAGGATAAAAACAGGCTGACATTGAAGGCATGCAGGTAAGGCGCCAGCGACGAGCCGCCTGACAATACCGCGCGGGTGATGTCGAGGCCATAGTGCTTGATCGAATTGAAGATGCGCATCGAGGTCTCGCTGGAATTGCGCGACATCACGACCACTTCGACGAAACGCTGGCCGGTCAGGCGATTCAGCTTCAGCAGCGCTTTCACCAAGGCGAAGCCGGCTCCCGGCTTGAGGATTTCATTTTCATTGCGCAGCTGGTGGCCGCGATATTCTTCCAGGCCATGCTGGCGAAAGATTGCCTCTTCGGTTTCCAGGTCAAATAGCGCACGGGATGAAATCCCGATCACCAGCAAATTATCTAAGGATTGCGGCATGGACGGCGGCCTTAAGGGCGGTAGCGAGAGCGCTCATTATAGGCGCTTGCGTGGGCCTCGACCGACTGCCGGGCAGTGCATTAATGATGCCGTTTTGCAACAATTATTGAAGCGTTGAAGGCGACTTGTTCCCTGCTGTTACGTTACATGTTACGTGTCAAGGGCCGTTGCTGAGTACCTGGCTGTCTTGTCGCTGGGTCATTCAAAATTGGTGTTAGTTATTGATTTTAATGGTTTTTCTTCTCGATTTATAAAAATGGATGTGGATCCGGAAGCACTGTTTCGAGAGCGTTTCTGGTTGGCACGCTCTTTGCGAAAAGACAGTAGGCAAAGCTTTATCCGATTCATCCAAAAGGGAGATAGACCATGAAAGCATCGAAAAAGAACGGCTTGCTGGCGGCATCGGTATTGCTGACGGCATTACTCGCAGGTTGCGGCAGCGGCGGCAGTTTGCTTAGCCATACTGGCGGCGCCGGCGGCACGACGACAACCGCCCCTACCACCCCAACCACTCCAACTACGCCAACCACACCGGACACCCCGACGACGCCTACTGCCAGTTCATCCAACCTGGTTTCGAACCTGGGCACCACCGTATCGAGTGTCGGCACGGCGGTTGACGGTATCGGCAACACGCTGATCAACCAGCTGCCGCTGGTAACGCCCGGCACCAAGACCGCATTGAATGGCGTGGTCGACAATGCCAGCGGCATCGTCACCGTGCTCGGCGGCGGTTTGACTAACGGCCTGGGCCAAATCGGCACGGCGCAGAATCCGGTCGGCATCACTGTCGGCACTGCCGGCGGAGTGGTGGCCCAGGTCGGTGCTACCGTCAACAGCGCCGGCCAGGTGGTGACCAGCCTCGGCGCCAGCGGCCCGCTTAGCGCCCTGGCGCCTGTAACAGCGCCGGTCGGCGGCCTGGTCAGCACCATCGGCAATACTATCTCTGGCACCGTGGCGCCGACGCTGACCACAGCGTTGACCACAGGCCCAGTACAGCAAGTAACGCAAACGGTGAGCACTGCGATCGTGCCTTTGACCAATACTGCAGCAACCTTGCTCCAGACCGTCGGCAATGTCACTGCGCTGAACCAGCCGGCTAATCTGTTGCTGGCCGTGGCCGGCGGCACTGTCGCTAGCGTCGGCAGCGGCCTGACCAGATCGGGTGTGCCTGTCGTCAGCAATATCGGTCCGGTGGTGAGCAATACCGGCAACCTGGTGGGCGGCCTGGCAGTCAACGGCTTGACCACCACTGGCCAGCCATTGCTGGGAAACCGGACCGGCGGCATCTTGCAACCGGTTGACAATGTGCTGATTGGCGCCCTTGCAGGGCCATTAGCGCCAGTGGTCGGTGTCGTCAACGGCTTGACCGGCAGCCTGAGCGGCGCAGCCGCCGGCAGCGGGGCCCTGGCTCCTGTCACTGGCCTGCTGGGCAGCTTGACTGGCGCTGTGGGCGGCGCCAGCGGTGGCAGCAATCCCTTGACTCCGATAACCGGTTTGCTGGGCAGCGTGGGTGGTGCGGCTGGCGCCGGCGGTACTGGCAACCTGCTGGCTCCTGTCACTGGCCTGTTGGGCAGCCTGAGCGGTACGGTAACTTCAGGTGCCGGCGGCAGCGCAAGCAATCCGCTGGCTCCGGTGACCAACCTGATCGCCGGCCTGACCACTACGGTTTCCTCTGGCACTACCGGCAGTACAGGCAGCGGGCAAACTACCGGCTTGCTTGGCGGCTTGCTGGGCGGCCTAGGCAAAAAATAGGCGGCAGCAGCGGTTTGCAAAAAGCCCTGGTTTTTACCGGGGCTTTTTTTCGCGTACGGCAAAACAGTCAAGTTGCTCAGAGGCGAAATGACAACGCCTGCAACAACAAAATAGTTGCATCAGATGAATTATTGCCGTAATTTAACAGTGACTTCAGGTCGCCGAATTTTAGGTCCCGACTAATAAACTGGTTTTGCCGTCGATAACGAACGAGAGCCGTAGCCGCATGCAATTATCCACATCGAAGTGCTACCGCCGCGCCGCGGTAATCATGATCAGCGGTGTTTATTGGCTCACCATGTCGTACCCTTTGCTGGCACATGCCGATGCGCGCAGTCCGGTGCAAGGCAACCCGGTCGACACCTTGCCTAAAGCCGAAGCGCCGCCAAGCGCGCCGGTGACCATCAATATCCAGACCCAGGCAGTCGATCCCGCGCTGCAAAACCTGCTGGCCAGCCATCTGACGCCGTCGCGTTTCCAGATCGCCGGCGTCAAGACCCTGCCGTTCGAGCAAGTGGCCGCGCTGTTCGCGCCGCTGGCCAACCGCGATACCACCGTCGCCGAATTGCTGGCTGCCGCCAACAAGGTCACGCAGATGTATCAGGACCAAGGGTATCCGCTTTCCTTTGCCTTCATCCCGGCCCAGAGTTTCGAGAACAACGTGGTGGTGGTCACGGTGGTCGAGGGTTACGTCAAGAATGTCAAGATCGAAGGCAATCCCGGCGGCAGCGAAGAGCGCCTGAAGCGGGTCGCGGAACAGCTGCAGCAGGAACGGCCGTTGCGGCGCGCCACGTTTGAACGGGTGGCCGGCATCCTCAGTCTGCAGCCGGGCGTCAAGATTGTCGCCAACGTGGCGCCGCCGACCACGACCGACGGCGCGGCCGACATGGTGCTGACGGTGACGCGGCGGCCGATTACGGCTGGAGTCGGCGTCGACTACCGGCAGCCCGGTATCCGCGGTTTGCTGACCGCCAGCACCAACGGCTTGACGCCGCTGGGCGAGCAGGTGACGGTCAGCACATTGCAGCCGAGCGGGCCGCAGGATGAAAAATATTATGCGATCAATTATGTCCAGCCGATCGGCACCGATGGCATGCTGGCCAGGCTGAACTGGTCTGACTATCGCGCCAAGCCGGAAAATTCGGCGTTGGAAAGTCAGCACTTTGAAGAGCAATATCAAACTAAAACAGTACGCACCGGCGGTTCCCTCAGTTATCCCGTGATCCTGGATAACACACATAATCTGACGGTTACAGGCGGCGCTTATGCTGCCGAAAATACTCAGGTCTTTACGCCTGCCGCTCCGTATGTGCCAACCCCCATCAAACTTAGTTCTCAAGTGAGGGTACTAAGCGCGGAAGCGGCCTGGACAGATGTCAAAACAAGTCCGGAAAAATTGCAGCAGACGCGCCAGCTGAATGTCGGCATATATAAAGGCGTAGACGCACTCGGCGCCAAACGCGAGAACAGCAATGTCGATCTCGGCTTCACCAGGGTCACGGTGCAAGCCTCGCAATCGAACCAGCTGCCAGGCGGCTTCGGCATGGCGGTGGCGGTCGGCACGCAGTACAGCAGAAATATCCTGCCGACCTCCGAGCAGATCGGCTTCGGCGGCAAGCTGTTTGGCCTTGCTTATCCGGCTGGCGAACTGGCAGGGGATAAAGGGTGGGGCATATCGGCAGAAATCAACCGAATGTTCCCGATGAGTTATACCTATCTGAAGTCGGTGCAGCCGTATTTTCTGGTGGATCACTCGCGTATCTACTCGAATGCGGGTCCTTTGATCCACGACACCTTGGGTTCTGTTGCGCTGGGGGTACGCTTTTCAGATGGCCGTTATTACACCCTGGACCTGTCGCTGGCGAAGCCGGTAGCGGACATTCCTGTCAATTCCAGCTCACGATCGCCGCGCGTGAATGCGAGCTATTCGTATCAGCTGGATTAAATTTCACGCCGTCTCGGCTGGATTGATTTTCGGATTGCATACCAGTGCCGGGTTTTTTGTCCGCTCCGAACGATTTTCTGTGCACCTCCGTACCGACTCCAACGTTAAGGAAGTATCGCGCATCTGCCGCTAAAAACGGTTGTCCATGCGTGCATCTGTGATGTCGGGCGATGTGTAAAACAGTAAGACCAGTCTGCATTTTTATGATGAATAAAACTATGGAAAGTGCATGTCGATAGTTGAAATTTTGTTTTGCCTAAAAGTAACTATTGCTTGCTTTGATGTAACTATTTTTTTCGCGATGCAAAATGCTATTTCAGGGTAAATCCATATTTCTCCTATGAAGAGCTAACTAGAGGAATCTCTCTAATAATGTGTTTCTTAAAGGAAAAATTTATCTTGAGGTAATTTTTAATCGGGGCTATGCTGATACCGCGTAGTCCGAATTCAGGGGGCTTGATTCACGGCTGAATGTGGAGTCGTTCGACCGGGGATTGTTGCGCAAAAAGGCTGCAGATTTAATGAGGTATGTGCTTTTTCAGGAGATCACAATGAACGCCAAATTAATGAAATTTCTTCGGGATGAAGATGGGGTTACCGCTATCGAATATGGCCTGATTGCGGGATTAATCGCGGTAGCCATTATCGTTGCGGTTACGCTCGTGGGCACTGATTTGGCAGCCTTGTTCAACAAGATAGCCGGGAAACTGCCCACCGGTACGTAACGCAAGCCAGACGCATGCCGGATACAAGCCTTATCTTGCCTCAGCTGTTTCTGCTGTTTTGCGTTGCAATCTTTTTATACGATTATTTGTTTCGCCGCGTCCCTAACAAATTTTTGCTGATTGCAATGGTTGTGCAGCTGGGATGTTTGCTGTGGCTTGGCAAAGGCCTGAACGAGATAGGCTGGCTGAATGCGTTATCCGGTTTTGCAGTTGGTCTGGCGTTTTTTTTGCCGCTATATGCATTGCGGGCGATGGCGGCAGGTGATGTCAAGTTTTTTGCTGTGCTGGGGTTTCTGCTTGGACCAGGTGCGCTTTTGCCGGCTTTCTTGATAGCTTCTTTGATTGCCGCGGTCCATGCAATAGTGATGTATGTCTCGCGTTTGGGAATGGTGCCTGGCTTGCAGTTGATTTCAATGCGCATCATGCGCTGGCCATTGTGCCAACGGGTATTGGAAAAACGCGGCAAGCGTGTAGGAATTCCTTATGCAGCCTACCTGGCATTGGCCGGGGCCTGGATAGGAATGCATGGCGCTGGGATAGTGCCAGGTTTTACCTGAGTTCTTGTTTGCATCATGCATGCCGGCATGACAGATGCCAGCATGCACTGATCGTATCAGCGGTAAAGATCGGGAGCAGGGATGTATAACAAATATAAAGATACGGCCCGTCCCGGGAGGGCATCGGGAGTACGACACACCGCTCAGGGTGGTGTTGCAGCGATAGAATTTGCTTTGGTCTTTCCAGTGCTTTTTGTACTGTTGTACGGAATCATTACCTATGTGCTGATTTTCCTGGCCCAGCAATCTTTGGCGCTGGCGGCGGAAGAAGGCGCGCGCGCTGCGTTGCGCTACACCACTGCGGATCGCGGCACGATTGCCTGCAACACCGCGACTCAACTTGTTAAATGGCTAGGCAGCAATGGCAATGGCAATCCGATTGCCACCTGCGTTCCGACCGGACCCGTCGCGTGTGCGTTCCCCGCGGGTACCAGTGCGCAATGCATCACGGTCAAGGTTACATACCCATATAGCACTCAGCCTCTGGTGCCGCTGCTGCTGGGATCACTAATGAATGTCGCGATACCCGCCACGCTGGCGAGCTCCGCCACGGTGCAAATTAATTGAGAAGGCCTTTGACCAGGACCATTTATTTGCTGCGCATCCTGTCGGTATTGAATCAATGGGTGGCTAACCCGGCCTTCTCATTGATTTGAGCCTGATATGGCATGAAACCACTTTGAACGATCTCTCTGTTCGGATAGGCATCGAATACACGCTATGAATAACCTCACAAAAATTGTTGCAGCAATATTGGTGGTGGCTGCCCTCGGTCTGGCGTTTGTAGCGTGGTGGCTGGGCAGCCGTCCGCCGCCGACGATTTCCGCGGTGCCGGCGCCGATCACCAAGAACGCCAGCCAGTACGAGGTGGTGGTGGCGGCGCGGGCGCTGGTTGCGGGCAAGGCGATCGCCACCGACGACATCAGCCTGGTGGCGCTGCCGATCAATCCGGCCGGCGCTTATAGCCAGGCCAGCTCGGTGGTCGGTAAGATTCCTTTGATTGATATCGGCGCTGGCACGCCGATCACCGAAAGCGGCCTGGCCAGCGGCCTGGCGGTAAAACTTGCGGATGGCGAGCGGGCGGTAGCGATCCCTGTCGATGAAATTGTCGGCGCCGGCAACCGCGTCCAGGCGGGTGACTACGTCGACGTTTTTTTCACTCTCAAGCAAGGCCAGGATAGCGAAAAGACGCAGTCGCGTTTGTTGATGTCGCGCCTGCATGTACTGTCTTACGGGGCGGCGGTGATTGGTGCTGCTCCCGCGGGCAGCAGCGGCGGAGTAGTGCCGTCTCAGCAAGCCTCGCAGCCAAGCCAGCCGGCGCAGCCGTCGCAGCAGGCTCAGCCAATTGCCCGCACCGCGGTGCTGGCGACGCCGGTCGCGGATGTAAACCGGCTGCTGCTGGCAACCCAGAACGGCAAGCTGATGCTGGCGCTGCGCAATCCCAGTGACGAAGCAATTCCGGATCTGGCGCTGTTTCCAACGCCGGCTACCGTACTTGCCGGTAAAAGAGACTTGACGCGCGACCAGCAAGAAGCACTGAAACAACCGGATAACCAGGCGTTTGCCGGCATGGAAATGAACGGGCTGGCTGGCGATTCCAGGTCGTCGGCGAGCTATAAACCGGCCGCCGCGCCAAGAGCAGCGACCGGACATAGCGCCAATAACCCTGGCACAGTTGAGGTAATCCGCGGCACTCAGCGGGAATCGGTAGCTTTCTGACGCGAGAAGTTTTTCAATGACGGGTTTATATCAATAACGGGATTGACCGCAACTCATGAAAATTCACGACCTAGCCCTGCCATTGCTGCTCAGCGCAAGCGCAATTCCAGTCTTTTCCATGGCCGCCGCCGCGGATATCACGCTCGCCATGCACGAACAGCAAAACCTGCCGGTTGCGGGGACGCTGGAGCGCATTGCCGTGGCCGATCCGGAAGTGGCGGATGTGTTGATGGTGCGTGGTTCCGGCGGCAAGAATGGCAGCGTGATCCTGGTCGGGAAAAAGGCCGGCGTCACTACCGTGACAGCCTGGGCCAAGGGCATGCCGGCCAATACCTGGCGGGTGACCGTGCAAGGCGACTTGCAGGCGGCCGTGGCAGGGCAGGGAGGGGCCGACGTCAAAGTGCGTGGCGCCGCCAGTGTGATCAGCGGGCAGGCGCCGTCATTGCTGGACCATACAAAAAGCAGCGCTGCCGCTGTAGACGCGGCGGGCAAGGGCAAGGTGCTGGATATCTCGACTATCGATGGCGGCAACGTGGTGCAGATCGATGTCAAGATCGTCGAATTCAGCAAATCGATATTGAAGGAAGTCGGTTTCGATTTCGGGCTGTTGGTGAACCGCGGCAATTTCAGTTTTAATCTGGGCAGCAATCTCGCTTCCAACGGCGGCTTAACGTCGGCATCATCGGCATTCGGTTTGTTGACCAAGTTCAGCCGGGGCAGCTACAGCTTGAGCAGCAACTTGCGTCTGATTGAAGGCAACGGCATGGCGCGCGTGCTGGCGGAGCCATCGTTGACCGCGCTTTCCGGCCAGAGTGCGAGTTTCCTGGCCGGCGGCGAACTGCCTGTCCCGCAGTCCGGCGGCCTCGGCACCACCACTATCGTCTACAAACCGTTTGGCATAGGCCTGACCGTTTCGCCGACCATCCTGGCAAAAAACAGGATTGCCTTGAAAGTAGCGCCGGAAGCTAGCGATGTCGACTATACCAAGGTTGTCGTCGCGGACGGCATATCGGTGCCTTCGATTAGCACCCGGCGTGCTGATACGACGGTCGAGTTGGGCGACGGCGAAAGCTTCATCATCGGCGGCCTGGTTTCACGCACGACGATATCGAACGTCAAAAAAATTCCCCTGCTGGGAGATCTGCCCATTATCGGCAGTTTCTTCCGCAACATGAGTTATACCCAGGACGACAAGGAACTGGTGATCATTGTCACCCCCCACATAGTCCAGCCTATCGCAAAAAATGTGCCGCTGCCGTTGCCGGGCGAAACCGAGGAACGTCGCAATACCGCTGGCACCGCATGGGGAAGTTATCTGCTGGGAGGAGTGAGTCGCGACGAATTGCCGGGATTTTCAAAGTAAGCGCCCAATTTTCTGGATCACATGATGAATGCTCGTAACAAGGCTTTGAATGAACTGACGGCGCTCAGCCGTTTCGTCTTCTGTTCGCGTAACAGCACGCAAGCAGAATGGCTGGGCGCTGCCCTTGGCAAATGGGGCACACTGCTGCAGGAAAAAGCCGATGTAGCCGACTTGTTGTCACGCATAGTAGAACTGAATCCCTTGCTGGTGTTGCTGGATTTTTCCGGCATCGAACACGCCAGCGACCAGGCCGGCGTCCTGGCAATCGATTCTCTTGGCACTACCGCGCATGCAACCGAACTGGCGCGCGCCCTGAGTAAAACATTGCCGGCCTTGCCTTTGGTGGCAGTCGGTTCCATGGCTTTTCCCGAAGGTACGATTGCAGCATTGCGCGCAGGCGTCAGCGATTTCATCGACGTCAGCGCTTCGGAAGACGAAGCGCGCGATGTAGTGCAACGGGTTCTGGCCAAGGCCGCGGCGCGAGCCCCGGCGCCGGTCAAGCGCGGCCAGCTGGTGACCTTGCTCGGCGTGCGTTCAGGCATCGGCACCAGCACGCTTGCCGCACACCTGGCCGACATGATCCAGCAACGCAACACCAGCCACGGAGGTAAACGCAACGCTGCGGACAGCCGGGTGGCGCTGCTCGATCTCGGCCTGCCGGCCGGCGACGGCAAGCTGTACCTGAGCGCCAACGGCAATTTCGATTTCGCCGAAGCCGTGCGCAACCTGCGCCGTTTTGACGAAACCCTGGTGCATACGGCGCTGCCGCGCAGTCCCGGCGGTGTCACCGTGATTTCCCTGCCGCACAGCCTGAGCGAGATGCGCACGGTGTCGCACCACGATGCGCTGGCTTTGCTGGATCGCCTGCGTTTGTACTTTGACGTGCTGATCGCCGATCTCGGCGGTTTCACCAATCATGAATTCATCGCCAACCTGACAGGCGCTGCCGACCAGGTATGGCTGGTGACTGACCAAAGCGTCGGCGCCCTGGTCTCCCTGGCGGGCACCTTGCAGGAACTGAACGGCCGCCATCCTGACGATGGCAAGCGGCACCTTGTGGTGAACCGTTACGACGACCGTTTCGGCATGGCGGCAAGCCAGATCGCCGAGCGTTTCAAATTGCCCTTGCTGGCGACTTTGCCCGAACGCACGCTGAAACTGACTTCCAGCGCCAACCGCGGCAAGCTGCTGCACGAAGTTGCTCCGCACGATACGTATGTCAAGGCGGTGGACGGCCTGATTGATGGCTTGCTCAGCCATGACGAGACGGCAGCGCACAAGCATGGAGTGGGACGCTGGTTACCAAAAATGTTATTGCGAAAGTAAGTAAACAAATAGGCAAGCAGATTTAGGCATGATGCACGCCGCTGTCTCAGAACCTGTCCACGAAAAGACGGGAAAAAGCGGCCCCTGATGAAAGACGGGAGAAACGAACGTGAGTAACCAGATTGAATTTGCCGACGACGATCAAGCGTTTACGAACACCCAGGAATTCCAGGATATCAAGACGGCGGCCTACGATCATCTGCTGACGCGGATTGAAGAACTGGGGGCGGAGTTCGGCCGCTGGTCGCGCAGCGCGATCCAGCAATTCGTCAATCTGGACGTCGACGGTTTTGTCCGCCTGCAGCGCATCCCCCTGAACGAAGCCGAAGTACGGCAGATTGCCGACGCCTTGACCAAGGAGTTGGCGGGCCTGGGACCGCTGGAAGATCTGCTGGCCGATATGACGGTCGAAGATATCCTGATCAACGGCTATAACGACGTGTTTGTTTCGCGCCACGGCATATTGCAGCGTGAAACCCTGCGCTTCACTGACAACGCCCATCTGTTGCGCATCGTCAGGCGTATCCTGGCGCCGCTAGGACGCCGGCTGGATGAGTCGAATCCGATGGTCGATGCGCGCTTGCCGGATGGCGGCCGGCTCAACGTGGTGATCGAGCCGCTGTCGGTAGACGGACCGATGGTGTCGATCCGGAAATTCCGCAAGGAACCGCTGAAGCCTACCGACCTGCTCAATCTCGGCACCATGAATGAGGAGATCTATTCGCTTCTGGATAACGCGGTCAAGGCCCGCTGCAATATCCTGGTCTCGGGCGGCACCAGTTCAGGTAAAACGTCTTTGTTGAATGCGCTGGCGTTTTTTATCCCGGAGAATGAGCGCGTAGTGACAGTGGAGGATACCGCCGAACTGTCGCTTAACCATCCGCACGTAGTGCGCCTGGAATCACGCCTGGGCGGCTTCGAAGGCAGCGGCGCGGTCAGTATCCGCGACCTGATCCGCAACAGCCTGCGGATGCGGCCGGACCGGATTATTGTCGGCGAGGTGCGCGGCGCCGAAGTACTGGAAATGCTGCAAGCCATGAATACCGGCCATGACGGATCGATGGGCACGATCCACGCCAATACGCCGCGCGAATGTCTGTACCGGATCGAAATGCTGGCCGGATTTGCCGGCTTCCAAGGCAGCGAAAGCAGCCTCCGGCGGCAGATCGCCGGCGCGCTCGATTTCATCGTGCAGATCGGCCGGCTTTCCAATGGCCGCCGCCGCATCGTCTCGATTACGGAAGTGACCGGCATGGGCGACAACATCATCACCCTGCAGGAGCTGTATCGGCATGAAAGTTTTATCGGACCGGATGGCGAAGAAGCCGATCGCTGGATATCGCTAGGCATCTTCCCGCATGCACCCAAATTGCAACGCCAACGCCAGCTGGGGCAGCAAAGCACCGGCAGTGCGAATACCGGTGGCCTCGGTCATGCTTCGACGGGCGGCCAGGCGGGGAGGCGCTAGCCATGCATATCGCTCTCTGGCTGCTTGCTGCGGCACTGCTATTGACCGGCACCGGTCTTTGGCTGTGGCAGCGCGCGCAACAGCGTTCTCAGCAGGATGTCAGCGCCGCATTCGTGAACCGGCAGCTGCAAGGGATGCAGCAGGCCCAGAAAGAGCCGCAGGACACGAACCAGGTTGCACCCCAGTTGCAAGTGTCGATAGAAGCATTGCGCCATTTCTTCCTGCGCGCAGGGATTCAACATCCAAGCGGCAAGCTGTATTTGCAGTTGCTGCTGCCCGGGATTGGCCTGACGCTGCTGGCATTGATATTGGGCGGCGGATTGTCGGCTATCGGAACGCTGCTGTTGTACACGATGCTGGTGTATTTTTATTTCTGGCTGCGGATCGCCAAATTGCAGCGGACCATGCTGCGGCAACTTCCGGGATTCCTCGATACCCTGGTGCGCCTGGTCACGATAGGCAACAGCATCGGCTCGGCCTTTCAGACCGGCATCTTGAGCACCGAGGGGCCGTTGCGGATGGTCCTGGACCGCGCAAACCGACAAGTGCAGGCCGGCGTTGAGCTGGAACATGCGCTGCGCTTGCAGGCAGCGATTTACCGATTCAAGGAGCTGGATCTTGTGGCTGCGGTGATTGGCGTTTCATCTCGCTTCGGCGGCCGCTCCGATCTTGTCCTGGAGCGCATGGCAGCTTTCATGCGCGACCTGGAGCATGCGCAGAATGAATTGGCTTCGTTGTCCGCAGAAATTCGTTTGTCAGCCTGGATCATGGGCATTTTGCCTATCGCTATCGGTATTTTCCTGATCATCTTTAATAACAATATGTTTGCAAACATGTGGCAAGACCCGGTTGGGAAAAACATGCTGATTGGTGCGGTTGTGCTGGAAGTAGTCGGCAGCTACGGCTTATATCGGCTGGCAAAAACGGTGTAGCAAACAATGGATTCCAAGCGTTACATGAAGCGGGGATAAAGTGAATTCGACACAACATACGTTGATCATCCTGGCGGTCCTGCTGCTGGCCAGCGCTTTGCTGCTGATGGGCGGAGCGTTGCTGGCGAGAGCCTGGCGGCTGAAACGCAACCTGGCCACCATTGATGAAAAGATCGCATCCCATGACCGCCCGGCTGCTACCGCCAATATCAGCGCCAAGCCGACATCCTGGCGCGACCAGTTGGTAGCGGCTGGCGCCGGTTGGCTTGATACGCCTTTAGGGCGTCAGCTGGTTGCGGAAGAAGATCGCCATCTGCTGGATCAATGCAATGTCAATGACATGCGCGGCAGATCTCTGTTTTTCCTGGCGCGAGTAGTGCTTGCCGTCAGTTTGCCCCTGCTTGGTTTTTTATTGTTTGATCGCGGAGGATGGCTTTCGCTACTGCTGATTCTTTTTTTCGGCATCGCCCTGGGATACATGCTGCCGAAATGGATCATGCGGAGCGTCGCGCACAAGCGCCAGCGGCTGGCGGCCGAGGAACTGCCTTTACTGATCGACTTGCTGCGCCTGTTGCAAGGCGTGGGTTTATCGGTCGACCAGAGCCTGCATGTGATTGAAAACGAATTCGGAAATGTGCTGACGGTGCTGGGCGAAGAACTGGCGATCGCCAGCCGCCAGTACAGTACAGGACGCAGCCGGGAACAATCGATGCGGCGATTTTCCACGGTATTCGATAATGAGGACTTGCATGCGGTTTCGCGCCTGCTGGTGCAGGTGGAGCACCACGGCGGCGCGGTGCAGGAACCGCTCAAGCAGTTTAGCGAACGGATCCGCGAGCAGCGCAAGCTAGACATGAGAGAAAAGATCGGAAAACTAACCGTGAAGATGACAGGGGTCATGGTGTTGACCTTGCTGCCGGGACTGCTGGTGATTACCGGCGGCGTAGGTTTCCTGGCGGTGATCAGGGCCCTGTCAAGAATGGGAGCAAGTGCATGAAGATTTTTGATATGCGCCCGAACACGGGTAGCCACAAGGCACGACACCGGGCCTGGTTCTCGTTGTCAGCCATCGCATTGGCCTCGGTGCTGGCGGCCGGTTGTGCAAGCAATTCGGCCAAGTTGTACGCGCAACAGAATGAAGCGGCACAGCTGCGGCAGCAGGCGGAAGAGAAGGCGCCTACACCCGACAACAAAGGCATGTATCTGGGTTTGATCCGGCAGATGCAGGAACAGGGCATGTATTTTGCGTCGCTGGCGCATATTGACGCCTACGAGCAGCAAAACGGCAGCACGCCGGAAGTCCAGCGTTTGCGCGCCGACGCTTTGCGCGAAACCAGGCAGGCAGCGGCAGCGGATGCGGCGTATCGCAAGCTGCTCAATTCGACTGAAGCGGGTGCAGCCTGGCACGGACTGGGTCTGCTGGCGGCGCAGAGCGGCGATTACAGGAATGCGGTTACATCGCTGCGGGAAGCGGTAAAACGCGAGCCGACCAATCCCGTGATGCTGAGCGATCTTGGTTATGCAATGCTGCGCAGCGGCGATGTCGCCAGCGCCCGCGTGCCATTGGCGCAAGCTGCGGAACTGGCGCCGGACAATCGCAAGATGATAGGTAACCTGGCGCTGTTGCTGCTGGTTTCCGGCGATGCAGAAAGGGCGCGTGCCGTGATGGACAAGGCAGCCCTGTCTGCGGACAGCCGCGCCGCAATCTATCGCCTGTCCGCGGAAATCGGCCAGCAGCAGCCTGTGGTGGTGGCGGTAAATGGTTCTGCCGACGGGACAAAAACCTTCAGCAGCGGATCTGCGGTTACACCCGTTAAAAAAACCAATCCGGCGCTGCCTCCTGCGACACCGTTCCAGTCGATGCTGGATCGATTTGGCAATGGCGGCTGAACGTCATGCAATTCAATTTTTGCCCAAGAGGTCGACAAATGAAAGCGCAAGGAATCTTCGGTCCATACATCCTGTTGCTGGTCGGCTCTGCATTGTTTGCAGGTGCTGGGATCGTGCATGCGCAGAATATGGCGCCGCTCACCGGCAAACTGCTGCAAGAGCCCGGCGTTGCCGCCAACACTGCACCGGCACCAGCGGCGCAGCCTGCAGTGGTCAGCGCGCCAGCAACGGTTCAACCGCCTGTTGCCGCGGCCCAGGCCGTTGCACCCGTACAGCCGTCGCAAACCTCGGCGCAGGCCGGCCCGGAAACCAGAATACGCATAGGCGATGTCACCCATACTTTATTGCAGGCGCAGGCCGACGGCCGTGTCGCAGGCCCCCGCCTGCCGATGCTGGGGGCGACAGCGGATGTCAGCTGGCAGCGTTACCTGGATAGCTTCAGGTATCCGCTGCCCGAATTCTTTAAAAAATCGGTATCGAAGGAAGGTTCAAATTGAACACTTCCATACGGATAACCATGACAAAGCAACGCTAACCCGCATGAATGCATTTCTTGCCACCATGGTTGATTATTCCTCAGCTGCGCTTCCGCGGCAGCGCGAGGTGCGTCGCCATGGCGGTTCGATAATAGTGATGGTGGCGATATTTTTATCCATTGTCTTCATTTTGGCATCGTCGATCGACATCGGCTATGTGTTTTACATGAAGCGCGATTTGCAAAAAACAGCCGACCTGGCGGCGCTGGCCGGAGCGCTGCAGCTGGCCACTACACCCCCGCTGGGCAATCCGGCAACATGTGTATCGACCGATAAGGCGGTGCTGGCGGCCATAGGCAACGCTCAGGCCAATGGCTTTGCGACAACCGCTCCTAACCAGATGTCAAATGCCATCACGGTAACCTGCGGCCGCTGGGATCCGGTCGCCAATGCGGCCCAGGCGCCAAACTATTTTGCTGCTCCGGTTGCCGGGACCAGCCTGAATGCGGTGAAGGTAGTGGTTGCACAGACCGTGCCTGCATTTTTTGGTTTGGGTTCACGCACCATCAGCGGCCAGGCGATTGCTTCCGGCAGCAATCCAACAGCGGCATTTTCTCTGGGGACAGGGCTGCTCTCTCTATGTACTCCTGACGGTTCGTTATCTGCGCTTCTGCTCAACGGTCTTCTAGGCAGCAATATCTGTTTGTCTTTGGTTTCGTACAACGGATTGCTTGGAGCGCAGGTTTCGTTATTGCAAGTGCTGGCAAACCTCAATGTGGATGTCGGCACGATTGATCAAGTGGCAAACGCCCAAGTAACCTTGGCGCAACTCGTCAATGCAACCATACAGGCTCTTTCGCCAACCCAGATAGGGAATATAGATTTGGCTGCTTTGCAGACGGAATTGCTGAAATTGACAACTGGAACATTAGGTAATGCGAAACTGACCATCGGTAGTATTTTGAACTTGGTTGCGGCTAATGGAGTTGCTGCATTGGATACGCAAATTAATGTTTTGGATTTGTTGAGTGTTGGCACTTTGCAGGTCGCCAACAAGAATAATTTTCTTGATTTAGGGGCAAGCATACCTGGAGTCGCTGGGCTGAGATTAAAATTGATTGAGCCGCCGCAGATGGCTATCGGTGGCAAAGGTGCGGTAGCAACTTCGGCCCAGTTGCGACTGAATCTCAACCTCAGTGTACCGGGATTGCTTAATCTCCCGCTTTACGTTGATCTTGCTCCGGGCAAAGCCACACTCAACAGTTTGCAGTGTAGTGCACCTCAAAGCGCTACATTTGATGTACAGACGGGTCTGGCCGAAGTTTGTTTGGCGAACGGGCAGACTGACACTAGTGTGCCATTAACGTCTTGTCCTGACGTATCTAAACCGGCAAATCAGGTCAACGTAATTAGTATTCTTGGTATTCCGACGGTGAGCCTCGGAATCAACGCTTCCTTGTCCAATTCCAGTACGCCGGTGACATTGAATGCGCCGTTTCCGAGTAGCAAAACTGTGAATTCTTCCTTGAGTAGCATATTAGGGGGAGTTCTCAAGCCTGGGAACTTTGTTTTTGGAGGACTCCTCAGTTTATTGAATCCGATTTTAAGCGCTCTGGATATTCTATTAAATCCTATTTTGTCCCTTGTTGGCGGCATTCTTGATTCGCTGTTCTCGTCATTGGGACTCGGCGTTGGGCAAAGCACACTCAAAGTCTCTTCTATCAGCTGCGGTAACGTGAAACTGGTTTATTGAATTGTATGATGAGAATGCTGTGATAACAAAATCGATGTATGTCAGATCGTCCTGCCTACGCGAATTTTGAGCGATAAAGACAGAAAAGAAATAACCATGCAAAACAAACCTTTGCAAGAAAGTCTCGATATATACATCTGGGAAGGCAAGTCCGATATTGCCGACCGGATTTCGCAATGCCTGGCGAGTTTCGATATCGAGGTGATCCGTGCCGACGGCATGGCGGTGACGCGCGACCAAGTAGCGTCGCGGCCGTCGCTGGCGGTGATTTCGGTGACGGTGATCGAGCAGGCCGAGTTTTCCGCAGACGCCTGGCAAAAATCGCATGGCATGCCGGTGATCTGGGTGGCTGAAGTAGGGCGCGCCGCCAATCCGCGCGTGTATCCGGTCGAGTATTCGCACATCCTGATGCTTGACTTTACCTGCGCCGAATTGCGCAAGCTGGTGTTCCGCCTGGCTTCCGAGCTGCATGCTAGCACCGGCGCCGATCGCGCGCCGCAGCCGCTGATCGCGCAATCGGAAAGCATGCAGGCCCTGGTGGCCGAGGCCGAGGCCTTTGCCGATTGTGAATCAAGCGTGCTGATCATTGGCGAGACCGGCGTCGGCAAGGAACGCATCGCCCAGCTTTTGCACCAGCGGCACGGCCGCTACCGCCATGGGCCGTTTGTCGCCGTCAACTGCGGCGCCATTCCGGACGGCTTGTTCGAGTCGCTGTTTTTCGGCCATGCCAAGGGCGCATTCACCGGCGCCTTGCTGGCGCACAAGGGCTATTTCGAGCAGGCCGACGGCGGCACCTTGTTCCTTGATGAAATCGGCGACTTGCCCTTGTACCAGCAGGTCAAGCTGTTGCGTGTGCTGGAACAGAGCACCGTCACCCGGCTCGGTTCGCAAACCGAGGTCAAGCTGGATTTCCGGCTGGTGGCGGCGACCAATCGCAACCTGCGCGAACAGGTGCAGCAAGACATGTTCCGCGCCGACCTGTATTACCGGCTGGCGGTGATCGAACTGCGCGTGCCTAACCTGGAAGAGCGCGGCAGGGTCGACAAGATTGCGATTTTCAGTACCTTGCTGGCGCAGACCTACGAGCAGATCCCGCAACCGCCGGACTGGCTATTGGAACTGGTGGCGGCGGCCAAGTTCGCGGGCAACGTGCGTGAACTGCGCAATGTGGCGGAGCGGGTCGGCATCATCTACCGTCAGCTGGGCGTCTGGGACCGGGTCCGCATCGACCGAGTGTTCGACAAGCTGGGCACCCTGGAGCGCGTCAACGAGGGCAGCGACCTGACGGCGGTGCGCAAGAAATGGGACCTGGCCGAGCGCAGCCGGATTCTCTCGGTGCTGGACGCCAACGGCTGGCGGCGCCAGGATACCGCACATGCGCTGGGCATCAGCCGCAAGGTGTTGTGGGAGAAGATGCGCAAGTTCCAGATTGCCGATACGGAGGCAGTGGGCGAGGCTGAGTAATCACAATAAGTACACAAATAGATGTGATAAATTGACAACGATGGTGGTTTAGGTAAAAACAATGCCCAGTAACAACAGGATTGCAGATAAAATTGCCTACATGCTGTCTAATATCGACTAAATTAATGTTAGCGAAGGGAATCAGGGGATGAATGTAAATGTACGCAATGCAGTCCGCGGTTTGGGGCTGGGGATGCTCATTGCCGGTTTATCGGTCAACGCCTTGGCGCAGCCGGCGCCCGCCAGTTCCGCGCCGACCGCCGTTTCACCTACTCCGCCCACTGCCCCTCAGCCTGCGGCCAACAGCACCATCAGCGAATTGCAGCAATTGATGCAGAGTCAAAGCATCAGCGAGATGCGCACTACCTACAACGGCAATTACGGCGCCAGCCTGCTGTTCAAGCCGGAGAGCCGTACTTATTATGTCGCCCTGTTCCAGCAAAAGAATTTCTGGCGTGTCGTAAAAACCCAGTCGGATGGGCAAGCCGAGCAGATCTACAAGAGTTTTGTCGGCCAGACCGAAAAGCTGGCCGAGGTGGATATCCGCCGCATCAAGCTGGAAGCGGAGAAGACCTACACCGAACAGCTGATTGCAGCCCAGGAAACCCGCCTCAACGCCTTGCAAAACGATCTCGTGGTGCAGCAGCAGCAGGAACAGAACGTTAGCGTCCAGCAGGACCAGGCGCGCCAGCAAGCGCAGCTGCTGAGCAACAAGCAACAAGCGGCTCGCAACGAGTTGCGCGGCTTGCAAAACCGTATCCGCACGCTGGAAGCCCAGCAGACCATACTGGATAACAGCAATTACGGCGACGCCAAGACCAGCAAGAAATAATCCGGCGGCGCATGCCGCGGCAGGAAATACATCGGGACGCGAACATTGGACGCATCCCGATTTTTTTTTGCCTGGCAGTTCTGTCTTCTTCCATCAGGCGCCCGGCGCGCATGGATTTGCGTTTGTCGTGTCTTTTATATTTCACGTCGCCTGCCTACAATCCGCGTCAAATCATCAATCCCACAATGCCTTGCCGACTCCGGTACGTCTTCGGACACGAATGCAGATCATTTGAGGGGGAATGGTATGGCGAACAACAAGGCAAGAATGTGGTGGGCTGGTCTTACACTATGCGCGGCGTCCTGCCTCGCTCAGGCGGAAATCGTACTGGACCACTGGCCCGCGGCAGCGGCCGAGAAACTCAAGACGGCCATCACAGCTAACGCCAACCAGGGCGCGTTCGCCGTGTTCGATATGGACAACACCAGCTATCGCTACGACCTGGAAGAGTCGCTGCTGCCCTTCATGGAAATGAAGGGCTTGATAACGCGAAACAAGCTGCCGGCGTCGCTCAGGCTGATTCCATTCAAGGACACGCCGCAGTTCAAGGAAAGCCTCTACAGCTACTACCAGCGCCTGTGCGAGATCGACGATCAGGTTTGCTACCCGTGGGTGGCGCAGGTGTTCGCGGGCTTCACATTGCGCGAACTGAAAGTGCAAGTCGACCAGCTGATGGCATATGGCAAACCGATCCCTGTCAGGTATTACGAAGGCGCCGAGCTCAAGTCGAGCGAGGTGAAAGCGCCCCGGCTGTTCACCGGCATGCGCGAGCTGTACCAGGCCTTGATGCAGAGCGGGATTGAGGTCTACGTGATCAGCGCCGCCAGCGAGGACCTGGCGCGCATGCTGCTGGCCGATCCCAAATACGGCTATAACGTCAAGCCGCAGAATGTGATCGGCGTCAGCATGCTGCTGAAGAATCGCAAGACGGCTGAAGTCACCACGGTGCGCAAGCTGGTGACCCAGGGAAAATACCAGCCCGATGCGCTGCTCGATTACGAGCTGACTCCGGCCTTGTGGGCGCCGCTCACCTGGTTCCAGGGCAAGCCGGCAGCGATCAGCACCTATATCGATGAATGGAAACGTCCGATCCTGGTGGCCGGCGACACGCCGGTCAGCGACGGTCCGATGCTGTTCCACAAGACCGATGTCGAGAAGGGTGGGGTAAGGGTCTGGGTCAACCGCAAGGACAAATACATGCAGCAGCTGAACGGCATGCAGCAGCAGAATGCCGCACGCCAGAAAGAGCTCGGCCTGCCGGTCACGGCCGACAAGAACTGGATCGTCGTCACCCCCGACGCCATTCAATAAATCCATCCCGGAGAACACATGAAACTACGCTTCCTGTTGGGCGGCTGCGTCGCCGCCCTGGCCAGCCAGACGACCTGCGCCCAGTCGTCGGTCACCTTTTACGGCCGTATCGATACCGCCATCCGTTACAGCACCAACCAGAATATCGCCGGCGATAAATTGCTCGAACTGACGTCCGGCGGCGCCAGCGGCAGCCGATGGGGCGTGAAGGGCAGCGAGGACCTGGGCGGCGGGATGAAGGCGGTTTTCACGCTGGAGAACGGCTTCGAGCCGGATACCGGCAAAGCTGCCCAGAGCGGGCGCCTGTTCGGCCGCCAGGCCTGGGTCGGCTTGTCGGGCAAGCTGGGGACATTGACCGTCGGGCGCCATTACAGTCCGGTGTATAACGTCGAGTTTGCCAATGAACCGTTCGGCTGGGCCAATGTCTACGAATCGGGTTTCATCTACGACAATTACACGGGCGGCAACCGCTGGGACAATTCGCTGTTTTACCAGTACAAGGTGGGGCCGGTGTCGGGTTCGCTGATGTACGGTTTCGGCGAACAGGCCGGCAGCAACCGCAACGGCAACAAGCTGGGCGGCAGCCTTGCCTATGAGTTCGGGCAGGCTGCCGTCAGCGCCGCCTACCAGCAGACCCACGATGCCCAGGGCGTGGCCGATCACAAGGTATGGACCGCCGGCGGTTATTATCCGATCGGTGCGTTGAAGCTGTTTCTCAGTTACCTGAACCACCGCAGCGACCTGACGCCGCAAAAGAACGATGTCTGGGCGACCGGCGCTTCATATGCGATGACGCCGGCGGTGGAGCTGTACGGGGGCTTTTATTACGATCGCCAGCGCGAGCAGGACGGCAATAAACGTACTGTGGTGGGCATGTTCAACTACAAGTTATCGAAGCGCACCAATGTCTACCTGCAGGCCGATTACAGCAAGGTCGACGCAGGCTATGCCAGCAATGTGTTTGACGTCTATGCTTTTCCAACGACCAAGGACGCCAGCGGCGCCGTCACCGATTTCATCAAGTCGCGCGCTAGTGTGATGGCGGGTGTGCGTCACCAGTTCTGACGATATTGTTGACGCAAAACAAAAAGGCCTCCATTTCTGGAAGCCTTATGTCTGTTGGTGCAGAGAACCGGAATCGAACCGGCACGCTGTCTCCAGTGCGGGATTTTGAGTCTATAGTTTCAACATTAATAATCAAAGGGTTGCGCTAAATATTGTTCCGCAATTTTAGATATATTGTCCTTCGAATAGCCAACATTGACGCGGGTGTTGATGGAATTGCGGAGCAATATATTCGCGTAAACGACTTGCGAAATATTTCGTTTCTTTTATTTATCGAAGCGTCATCCACTCCCTCATAATAGCTACTGATTGAGCCAAAGTGTTGCACTAGACAATCGGGATATGAGGCTAAAGATGAGCGAACTCGAGCAGAATGGTGGCGCAGCTAGGAACCCAGTAAAGTGTCGGCTATGTCTCGGCAACGTTTGCGATGTTGGTCCGTTGCGCCAATCTCACATCATTCCGCGTTTTATTTTCCTCAAATCTAAATCACCGAAAGGAAGAATGATTGTCCACGATGGTGGAGCGGATCCGGCCTATCAGTCACAGGAGGATTGGAAAGAACCGATGCTTTGTGCCAGCTGCGAACATAGAATAAAAATAAACTTCGAGGACTATTTAAAAGATATTTTATATCCCAGAAAGAAGAATTCAATTCTCGTCGATGGACCAGATTCGATCCGAATTGCGGCCAAGGCTGATCAATTAGCCCTTTCCCTTCTGAGTATTTTCTGGAGAGCAGTGGTGTCAACCCTACCCGAATTTACGTGGGCCGTCGTGCCGCACTACATTGAGGAGGGTCTTCGATTATGGATTTTTGGAAATACAATACCTGCCAATTGGCAAAAACTAGTATTGGTTAAAGTCGTACAAATTAAAGCCGACAATGATCAGGTCATTGCTTTTTTGATGAGACCATTTTCTCGTAAAAAGAATGATCAGACTTTTGATTTCGTCTATATTTGTGGCGGCTACTGCGTAGTTTTCACTATCCCGCCTCCACTAAATCACACTTTTCATCGGAGCGACGCGTTGCGGCCGGGATCCCGGATAGTCCGAATTCGGAAAGTTTCTTACAAGATGATCCCCGAACTGAAGAAGGCAGTTGACGAGATGCTTAAAGCCGGACTCCGAGGAAGCGTCTCAGTCGAGTGAGATGATCAGTGAGATGATCAATTGAATAGTGACGAAAATTGAAGGATGTTAAATGGCGAAAATCGGGCGTAATGATCCCTGCCCATGCAAGAGCGGGGAAAAGTACAAAAAATGCCATGGTTCCGTTGAACATCTTGATCGTATTGCCCGTGTGATGGAAAGTGTGCCTCACGTTCTGGCGCAAGCGGATGCTGCAAAGGTTCAACGGGAGCGTCAGCAGGGATTTGGCGCCCCCATCATATCGGCTGAATTGAATGGGACACGTATGGTGGCTGTGAGAAACCGGCTATTTCAGTCGAGAAACTGGAACACTTTTCATGATTTTTTAATTGAATACATCAAAGCAACAATGTCCCCTGATTGGTGGAAGGGGGAGGTCACAAAACCGTTAGAACAGCGGCACCCTATAACCCATTGGTACCAGAAGGTTTATGAGCATTCGCGAAAATTCATCACTGAACCTGGGAAGGTGTCTAGCGGCCCGTTGACCGGAGCTTACGCGGCCTTTTTACAGCTTGCATATGATCTCTATGCACTTGATCATAACGTCGAGCTTCAGGAGAAACTTTTAGGCCGTTTGAAGAACCTCGATAATTTCGAGGGTGCCAGATATGAGGTATCCGTCGCGGGAATGTTAATACGAGCTGGATTCCTGTTGGAGTTTGAGAACGAAGATGACCGTAGCTCAACACACTGCGAGTTTACGGCTACGTACAAGAAAACCGGTAAGAAATTCTCGGTCGAGGCGAAACGAAGAGGGGCGGAGATTCGACCCCGTTTGATTCGATTGCTACAAGGCGCGTTAAGAAAAAAGGCAAACTATCAACGGATTGTCTTCATTGATATCAATATGCCGGATGATGCAAGGGATGAATCCCTGCCCGCGTTTATGGCAAGCGCCCGCGACCGTCTGCGAATGTACGAACGAACCGATCCGGCATCGAAATTGCTTCCATCAGCGTATATCCTGGTTACGAATTCTCCTTTTCAGCATCATCTAGATCAAGATGCTCCACGGTCAATTGTGTTAACTACCTCGTTTCACATACCTGAACTAAGTGAAGGTTGGAAATTTGATACATTGCGCCAGGCGATTACCGTCAGGGACGCACACGTTGAAATGCTCGATTTGATTCAGTCAATGCAGGATCATTCAGAAATCCCCGCAACCTTTGATGGAGAAATCCCCGAATTTGCATTTGGAGAAAACAAGCACAGATTGATAGTTGGTGAGCGGTACGAATTGCCAAACAACGACGGAGGTCTTATTGTTGGAACTTTGTCTTCGGCTGAGGTGATCGAACAGGAAAAGACCGCGATGTGTGTGATGACTCTTGAAGAAGGCAGCGTTGCGCTCTGTAAAATGCCATTGTCAGATTTGGAGATGGCAGCGTGGCGCAGGCATCCGGATACCTTTTTTGGAGTTGTCGGACAGCGCAATACAAGAGTAAATAATGCGCTTGAGATGTATGATTTTTTATTCAGAACCTATCAAAAAACGTCAAAGGACAAGTTGATTGAATTCATGGCGCCTGTCATGGATAAGGCGATGCTGGTTGATTTAGATCAGCCGACGTTGGCAAGCATGTATTGCGAGCGAATGGCGATTTCAGCGATGGCAAACGTGTCCCAGCGCGAGTCGACAGTGAGTAATCGTGATGATGTCGTCTTATAAGGCGATGGCTCTTAAGTTCGAATTACGAAGTCTAGGCGCATATGACAACATGCAAATTGCGGAGCAAGCGCTGATTTGCGGAGCAAAACAAAAAGGCCTCCATTTCTGAAAGCCTTATGTCTGTTGGTGCCGAGAGCCGGAATCGAACCGGCACGCTGTCTCCAGCGCGGGATTTTGAGTCCCGTGCGTCTACCTATTCCGCCATCTCGGCAACGCGTCCGCTATTATGACTGGTTTCCGCGGTCCGATCAATAGTTGCATCAATCAATTTTCCCGCAGGCAGGCTGTTGGGCGGGGACTAGTTGCTGACCCGCTGGTACAGGCGGAACCGCTCATCACGGTCCGATGGCCGGCGGCCGGTCCACAGCAGTTTCCAGTTGCCCTGGAATTCACGCCAGATCGCATCGTCCGATTTGACCGAGATATTGTCCTGGTACAGCAGGAAATCGCAGTGCGGCTGGCCGTATTCGCCGAACGGGATGTCGCCGAAATAGGCGAACGATGCGCGCTGCGCCGGGCCGACGTTGGTATCCACGCATTGCTTGACGGCCGGCAGGTGCTCGTCGATCTGGGCCGCCACGCCGGCGTAGCTCTTGCTGTAGTTGATCCATGGCAGCCACAAGGTGGTGAGCAGCAGCCAGCACAGGATCACGCCGCCCGAAGATAGCACCACCGCGCGCCACAGGACCGCCGGCCGGCGCGACAGGCGCCAGTTCACCAGCAGGATCCAGAACACCGAACCGAGCAGGGCGATCGCCAGCGCGATCAGGTTGAATTCCGGTTTAAAGCCGGGCGCCAGCTTGTAGACATTCTTGGCGATTTGCGCCGGCCAGCCGCTTTCCTTGGCGATCCAGGCCAGCCAGATGAATGCTGCGCAGGCGGTCAGGGTCATCACCGAGAACCAGTCCACGGCGTTGATGGCGCCGCGTTTCATGGTCGGCAGGCCGAATGCGGCCAGGATCACCAGCGGCGGCAGCAGCGGCAGCAGGATGCCTTCTTCCGGATGCGGATTGAGCAGCAGTATGATCGTCAGGCTGATGAAAAACGCCAGCGGCAAGGCGATATGCAAGGTCGAGCGCTGCTGGCGCCAGGCATACACCGCCCAGCCGGCAAACGGCCAGGCCGGCCAGGCGAACCAGATGCCGTATTTAAAGTAATACGATAAGGCGGTCCAGGTCGGCCAGCTCAGCTGGCGCAGGTTGATGACTTCCCAAACGGCGAAGCGGGCCGACGCGCCTGGCAGCAGCGCCCAGCTGACGATGAACCAGAGCGCAGCAACCAGCAGCGTGACCGGCACGGTCGCCAGCAGCATGTCGCGGGCGATGGCTTTTTCTCGCATCAGCGCCAGCGTCAGCAAGCCGCACAGCATGGCTAGCGGCAGCAGCCAGCCGCGGGTCAGGATCAGCAGGCCGAAGCTGAGCCCGAGCACGGCAGCGCTGCGCAGGCTGCGCGCTTCGAACAGGCGCACCGCAACATAGATTGAAAAGGCGACCAGCGCGACCTGCAAGCTCTTGGCGGTAGGTTCGTGGCTCTGCAGCAGCAGGCCCAGGCTGCCGAGATAAATCAGGAAAGCGCCGTCGGCCAGGGTGCGACCGAAATCCTGGGGTTCAGGCTGGCCGCCGAAGGCCAGGCGCAGCGGTTGTGCTTCGCTGCGGCGCCCCAGCAGGTAGGTGGCGTACCAGACCGACAGCGAGCCGACCAGGAAGAAGCCCACGGCCGGCAGGCGGCCTGCCAGCGGATCGCCCAGCAGCCAGCCGAACAGCTTGATGAAAACGGCGCCGATCCAGTAAGTCAGCGGACTTTCGCCGGGCATCGGCAAACCGACGATATTCGGCATCAGCCAGTCGGCGATGCTGCCGTGGGCCATGGTCCAGGCGATGCCGAAGCTCGAGGCATCTTCATTTTTCCACGGATCGCGACCGATCAGGCCGGGCAGTATGTATAGCAATCCCAGCGCCCACAGGCCCCAGCGTGGCAGTGCGCTGGTGGCGGAGGCGGGAAGGCGGACGGGCTTCATCACAATGGCGTCTGATCAATGTTGAATTGCTGGGTATTGTGCCGGATAGCGGATTACTGCGCTATTACTGAGCGTAGTTTTTGTTCTTGCTGTTCTCAAGAAGACATACACTTCTTTACGATTTCTTCAAGAGTTAGCTGCAGTGCAGCAGGCGGCGTCGACTCTTGCCCTCTTGCCTGTCTCGATAAACAAAAAAAGGCAGCCGCAGCTGCCTTTTTGAACAAGCGATCGAATTAAGTATTTGCGATCGAAGTCTTGGAACCGACAGCGCCGAATTTCTTGCGGAACTTGTCAACACGGCCAGCGGTGTCGACGATTTTGTGTTGACCGGTGTAGAACGGGTGCGATTCCGACGAAACTTCAATCTTCACCAAAGGATATTCTTTACCTTCGTGAGTGATGTTTTCGCGAGTCTGGATAGTCGAACGGGTAACGAACTTGAAATCGTTCGAAACGTCGTGGAACAGGACTTCGCGGTAATTTGGGTGAATGCCGTCTTTCATAATTGCCTCAATTGTGTGGTAGCCAATCAATCACTTCGTCGGTCGTCTTGCTTCTTGACCCGATTGTCGATCACTTGCCGGGGGTGGAAAACCGCAGATTATACAATAAATCCAGGCGCGGACTGGAAAAAATGAATGAAATCAGTGCCTTGGGGACAATTGGCGGCTATTCTGAAGTATTGTCTCTTTGGTATTTATCCTGGGCGAACATGGCGTCCGCCCAAGGCGGCCTTAGTTTTTGACAGCGGCAGGGGTCTGGTTGCCGTTTTTGCGATACAAATACAATGTTGCAAACAAGCCACATATCGCTGCGGCAGTCATCCACATGCCAGGCGCGCCCTTGTCGCCGGTGTATTCGATCAGGCCGGTTGCAATTGCCGGGGTAAAGCCGCCGAAAATCGCGGTCGCCAGGCTGTAGGCCAGGGAAAAGCCGGCGGTGCGCACTTCAACCGGCATGACTTCGGTCAGCGCCACCACCATCGCGCCGTTGTAGCTGGCGTACAGGAAAGACAGCCACAATTCGACCATCAGCATCTTCTGGAAGGTCGGGTCGGCCACCAGCCACGACAGGGCCGGATAGGCGGTGAGGATGGTCAGGACGGTGAACACCAGCAGCAGCGGCTTGCGGCCGATGCGGTCGGACAGGGCGCCCATCACCGGCAGCCAGATGAAATTCGAAATGCCGACGCAGAAGGTCACGACCAGCGCGTCGATGGTGGTCAGCTTGAGCACGCTCTTGCCGAAAGTCGGCGTGTAGACCGTGATCAGGTAAAACGAAACGGTGGTCATCGACACCAGCATCATGCCGGCCACCACCAGGCCCCAGTTGTCGACCATGGAGCGCAGGATCTCGCGCATGGCGGGTTTGTGCTTGCGCGCCATGAACTCCTCGGTTTCCTGCAGCGAGCGGCGGATCACGAACAGCACCGGCACGATCATGCAGCCGACAAAGAACGGGATGCGCCAGCCCCAGTCAGCGATTTGCGCCGGCTGCAGCCACACTTGCAGGCCGAAGCCGAGGGCCGCGGCGACGATGATCGCTACTTGCTGGCTGGCCGACTGCCAGCTGACGTAAAAGCCCTTGTGGCCCGGGGTTGCCATTTCAGACAGGTAAACCGAGACGCCGCCCAGTTCGACGCCAGCCGAGAATCCTTGCAGCAGGCGGCCGATCAGCACCAGCAGTGGCGCTGCATAGCCGATGCTGGCGTAGCCGGGCACGAAGGCGATCAGCATGGTGCCGAGCGCCATCAGCGCCAGGGTGGTGATCAGGCCCTTGCGGCGGCCGACCCGGTCGACATAGGCGCCGAGGATGATGGCGCCCAGCGGACGCATCAGAAAGCCGGCGCCGAAAGTCATGAAGGTCAGCATCAGCGAAGCAAATTCGTCGCCGGCCGGGAAAAAGGTCTTGGAGATGTAGGTTGCGTAGAAGCCGAACAGGAAGAAATCGAACATCTCCATGAAGTTACCGCTGGTAACCCGCAGGACTGTGCCGAATTTCGATTGGCTGGATTGAGTTGTCGCCATGATGTGCCGTTGCGAAATAGGAGGTTCGCAAGCATAGCATTTAGCGTGTTGTGGCGCTCTCCCTTGTAAATAAATTATAGTTTTCTTAATGCAACATTTTGCAGCCTCGGTTTGCCGCCTAAGTTCACGGATCAGCCGCTTCACATGGCAACGCCAGCTTTTGAGCGCCCGATCTTGGCCGCAGCCTGCATATGAAAAAAGCCTGGTCCATTTGCATGGACCAGGCTTTTACGATGACTGATTCTGATTAGCCGCCGCGGCGCATCATGTCGAAGAACTCGGCGTTGTTCTTGGTCGACTTCATCTTGTCGAGGATGAACTCCATCGCTTCGATTTCATCCATGCTGTACAGCAGCTTGCGCAGCACCCAGATCTTTTGCAGCTGGTCAGGCTTGATCAGCAATTCTTCACGGCGGGTGCCGGACTTGTTCAGGTTGATCGACGGGTACACGCGTTTCTCGGCGAGGCGGCGTTCCAGGTGGACTTCCATGTTGCCGGTACCCTTGAATTCTTCGTAGATCACGTCATCCATGCGGCTGCCGGTTTCGATCAGGGCAGTGGCGATGATGGTCAGCGAACCGCCTTCTTCGATGTTGCGGGCGGCGCCGAAGAAACGCTTCGGACGCTGCAGCGCATTGGCGTCGACACCACCGGTCAGCACCTTGCCGGAGGCAGGGATCACGGTATTGTAGGCGCGCGCCAGGCGGGTGATCGAGTCCAGCAGGATCACTACGTCTTTTTTCATTTCGACCAGGCGCTTGGCTTTTTCCAGCACCATTTCGGCGACTTGCACGTGGCGCGTGGCCGGTTCGTCGAAAGTGGAGGCAACCACTTCGCCGCGCACCGAGCGCTGCATTTCGGTCACTTCTTCCGGACGTTCGTCGATCAGCAGGACGATCATCACGGTGTCTGGATGGTTGGTGGTGATCGCATGCGCAATGTGCTGCAGCATGACCGATTTACCGGACTTTGGCGACGCTACCAGCAGGCCGCGCTGGCCCTTGCCGATAGGCGCGATCATGTCGATGATGCGGCCGGTGATGTTTTCTTCGCCGCGCATGTCGCGTTCCAGCGGCAGCGGCTTGTTCGGGTGCAGCGGCGTCAGGTTTTCAAACAGGATGCGGTGCTTCGACGCTTCCGGCGATTCGCCGTTGACCTTGTCGACCTTGACCAGTGCGAAATAGCGCTCGCCGTCTTTCGGTGTCCGCACTTCGCCTTCGATCGAATCGCCGGTGTGCAGGTTGAAGCGGCGGATCTGCGAAGGCGAGATATAAATGTCGTCGGTGGACGCCATGTAGCTGGCGTCGGGCGAGCGCAGGAAGCCAAAGCCGTCAGGCAGGACTTCGAGGGCGCCGTCGCCGAAAATCTGTTCTCCTGATTTCGCGCGCTTTTTCAGGATCGCGAACATCAGTTCTTGTTTGCGCAAACGCGCTGCGTTATCGATGTCGAGGCCGATTGCCATTTCTAGCAGGGCGGAGACATGTAACGCCTTTAATTCAGATAAATGCATAGGTATGAGTGTCCCGGGATGGGAAATATTGGGTGGGGGAGGGAACTGCGTGGTGTAGTTAGTAAAACACTAGTGGCGGTGCGGGCGCACCGCCACGGTTCTTATTATATATTCGAATCGATGAAGGAGGTCAACTGGCCCTTGGCCAGCGCGCCAACCTTCTGTGCCGCCGGAACGCCGTTCTTGAACAGGATCAAGGTCGGGATGCCGCGGATGCCGTGCTTGGCAGGCACTGCCTGGTTGGAATCGACGTCCAGCTTGACGATTTGCAGCTTGTCGCCGTATTCCTTGGCGACTTCTTCCAGGATCGGGGCGATCATCTTGCAAGGACCGCACCACTCAGCCCAGAAATCGACCAGGACCGGCTTGTCGGATTTGAGTACGTCTGCTTCAAAAGTTGCGTCGGAAGTATGTTTAATATGTTCGCTCATGGTTTCCTCAGTGTGAGGGAAAAAGAATCAATGTGTGCCAAGACGACTTACCATTCCTGCTTGGTGGCTGCCATCGGCGTTCCCTATTCTATTGAATAAGTGGGGATGCCGTGCGCGAATTCAAGTTTTTGTGGGTGCGGTAAGAGGTATTGCGGCGGGATATTCGCTAAATCATAACCGATTTTATGAAAATGTGTGGCTTATGTAATTGATTATGTAATTATTTGAGGCTTGTTTTTCCGGAGGCTCGCATAAAATGATAGCTAATTGTTGCAAAAATGCGAGAGCATCCATACTAGTAGCAAGGCGGCGCTGGCCGTCCTTTCAGTGAGCCACATGCCCTTAGAATCCATAAAAACCGTGCCCTCCGCCAACTTCTGGCCGGATGCTGCACGTGCTCTGCTGGCAGCCTGCCGCCAGGCCAGCGGCGACCAGGGCCAGCGCGATTTCGCCCAATGGCGCGTGGTGCTGCCCACCTTTGCCCACGCCCAGCCGCTGAAAGCGGCCTTGAGCGCGCAGCTGGGCGGGACTTTCGTGCCGCCGCAATTCTTTACCCTGTCCGGCTGGCTGGCGACCTTGCCGCCGCTGCCCAATGTGCTGCCTGCCAGCGAGCGGCTGATGCGGCTATATGCCGAACTGCGCCAGCACGGCTGGCTGAAAAAATTATTTACAGCGCGCCGTAATACCGACCTGCTGCCGCTGGCGCAGACATTGTTAGCGTTATCAGACGAGCTTACGCAAGCCTTGCTGCCCGCTTTGCACATCGATGCAGCAAACGATCCGGAGCAGCGCTGGCAACATGCGCTGGAACAGCTGTCGCCGGATGCGCGCAAGCTGCTGTCGGATGAAACGCAGCTGGTGTGGTCGATCTGGAAAAGCCAGCTGGACGCCGACGATGCGATCGCCGCGCGTTTCGCGCAAATGCTGCAGATCGCGGAAAACGCCAGCCAGCCGATGGCCTGGATCAGTTCGGTAGCGCCGGAACCGCTGGAGCAGGCTTTTCTCGACGCCTACGCCAGGCGCCAGCAAGTGCTGACTATCACTCTCGACTGGCGCGCGCCAGCACTGCTGCCGACCTATGCCCAGGCTTGGCCGGAAATGGTGGAGGCGGCGGCAGACGAAGAAAATCCTGAGGGGAAAATCGGTGGCCATGCAGTGTCGGCCGCGCTGGCATTGTGCGCTGCGCGCAGCGTCGAAGATGAGGCGGTGCAAGGCGCACAGATGGTGATCGACTGGCTGCGGGAGGGTAAGTCTAGCGTGGCGATCGTGGCGCAGGATCGTGTCGTGGCGCGGCGCATCCGCGCCTTGCTGGAACGGGCGCAGATCCATGTGGCCGACGAAACCGGCTGGAAGCTGTCCACCACGCGCGCCGCATCCGCGATTTCAGCCTGGTTCGATGTCGTCACCGCACGCGGTGAAACCACTGCCTTGCTGGATTTGCTGAAATCGCCGTTTGTGCTGAATGAAGCGCCCAGCGGCCTGCTGCACGATGCGCAGGATGGCGTCGCCAACAAGTCGGCGCTGGTGATGAAGATAGAGTTGCTGCTGCGGCGCGCCAACGTGCTCGGCGAGTGGCGCGCGGTGATCAATGCCTTGACCGCAGCGCCGGCGGAACAAAAGACGGTAGCTTTGCTGGCGCAGCAAGCCGCATTGTTCAGCGGCCGCAAGAATCTGCGCGACTGGATAGCTGCTACCGCAGCGGCGCTCGACGCCCTGGGCATCTCAGCGGCGCTCAGCGCGGATTCGGCCGGCCAGCAGATCTTGCAGCTGCTGCAGAACATTGCTCCGCCGGGGAACGATTTTGCGGCTCTGTTTTCCTTTCCCGAATGGCGTGCGCTGGTCAACCTGCAGCTCGACGACACCAGCTTCATCAGCGCCATCAATGACCGCCGGGTGGTGATGCTGCCGCTGAACGGCGCCCGCCTGCGTACCTTCGACGCCGTGCTGGTGGTGGGCGCCGACGCCGATCACCTGCCGTCGCAGCCGCAGGAGACGCTGTTTTTTGCCAATACCGTACGGCGCGAGCTGGGCCTGGCGACACGCGAAAGCCGGCAGCGCCAGCAATTGCGCGACGTGGTCGAGCTGCTGGCGATGAATCCGCAAGTGGTGTTGTCGTGGCAGGCGCACAAGGACGGTGAACCGAATCCGGTCAGCCCCTGGATCCAGCGCCTGCAGCTGACCCTGGCGCGCAGCGAGGCGCCGGCGCTGCCTGAACGGCGGGCGGCGATTGCATCGCAAAGCTTGCTGGCCACGCCTACGACCATGCCGGCGCCGGCAGCGCCGCAGCTGACGCCGAGCCGACTGACGGCCAGCGCCTACAACAGCTTTATCGCCTGTCCATATCAATTTTTCGCCAGGCGCATGCTGGGCCTGGCATCGCTGGACGAGCTGTCCGACTTGCCGGAAAAACGCGACTACGGCGGCTGGCTGCATGAAATCCTGGAGACTTACCACGAAACCCTGCGCGACCAGCCATGCCCGCTGGACCAGCGCGAATCCTTGCTGGTCGATATCTCAAAAAAACTGTTCGACAGCGTCATCGCCAAAAACGCAGCAGCCCTGGGTTATTACTCGCGCTGGCAAAAAGTCATTTCGGCCTATGTCGTCTGGGCCAATGAGCATGAAGCGCAAGGCTGGTCTTTCGTATTTGGCGAGCAGGCCTATGAAAAACCGATGGCGCTGCCGGACCGCGAACTGATGCTGCACGGCCGGATTGACCGGGTCGACGAGAACGACGCCGGCGAGCGTGCGGTGCTGGATTACAAGACCAACAACCTGGGCGTGCTGAATAAAAAACTGAAAGACCATGAAGATCATCAACTGGCGTTCTACGGCTTGCTGTCGGACCGTCCGGTTGCGGCGGCGCACTACGTTGCGCTGGAAACCACTAAAGACAAGGTCGGCGATGTCAGCGCTCCCGACTATGACGAAGCGCAACGCGCTTTGGCCGCGCAGATTTCGGTCAATGTGCAGGCGATTGCGCGCGGCGTCGGCCTGCCGGCCAACGGCGTGGCATCGGTTTGCCAGTATTGCGATGTGCGCGGTTTGTGTCGCAAGGGAGCTTGGGAATGAGCGAATCTGTGCACGCTGAGCTGCCCAGCGCCTATCGAATGAACGGCGTAGTAGTCGCGGCCCAGGACTTCACCAATGCCGCCTGCGATCCGCAACATTCGGTGGTGGTGGAAGCCTGCGCCGGCAGCGGCAAGACCTGGCTGCTGGTGGCGCGCATGCTGCGGCTGCTGCTGGCCGGCGCCGCGCCGTCGGAACTGCTGGCGATCACCTTTACCCGCAAGGCCGCGCAGGAAATGCGCGAGCGTCTGCTGGAGCTGCTGCACGACCTGGCTTTGCAGCCGGACGCCAAGGTGCGCCAGCTGCTGCTGGAACGCGGCATCGCCCAGCACGACCTGGCGCAAGTGCTGCCTGCGGCGCGCGATCTGTATGAGCGCGTGCTGGCCAGTCCGCAAAGCCTGTCGATCGATACTTTCCACAGCTGGTTCGCGCGCTTGCTGCAAATTGCGCCGCTGGCGTCCGGCGTGCCGCATGGTTATGCCTTGACCGAGAAAACCGGTGAATTGCTGGCCGACGCTTACCTGCGTTTCATGCAGTCGCTGAACGATGAGGAAAACAGCCAGGTCAGGCAGGATCTGCTGGCGCTGTACCAGCTGGTGGGCGATTTCAGCACCAGGAAATTGCTGAACGCGTTCATCGATAAACGCGCCGAATGGTGGGCCGTGATCCAGCAGGGCGTGGATGCGCCGCTGCAGTGGCTGCGCGAGCTGTGCGGCGAAGATGCTGAAATCGATGCGCGCCTGTCATTATGGGACGACGAAAAACTCCTGTCGCAGGTCAAGCAGATTGCGTGGTTGCTGGGGCAGGGTTCTGCCACCAACCAGAAACGCGCTACCGCGATTGAAATGGCGCTGACGGCGGGCGCCGCAGTAGTGAATTTCGACGCCTTGTGCCACCAGTTTTTCGACGATGCCGGCAAGCCGCGCAGCAACGGCAAGGCCAAGGATTTGTTGAAGGCGCTGGAAAACAGCCTGGGCGGCAATGCCCTCGATGCTTTCGATGCGCAATTCGACGCCACCGGCGACACTCTCAAGCTACTGCGCAAACGCAGCCACGAGCGCACTGTGCTCAGCTTGAACCAGCACCTGTTCAGCGTCGGCAACGCCTATCTGGAATGTTACCAGGCGCTGAAGGCGGAACAGCGGGTGTTCGATTTCGCCGACCTCGAATGGCAAGCCTACCGCTTGCTGACCAATCCGGAAAGCGCGGCTTACCTGCAAAGCCGGCTCGATACACGCTACAAGCACATCCTGCTGGACGAATTCCAGGACACCAACCCACTACAATGGAGCATCGTGCGCGCCTGGCTGAGCGCCTACGGCGAAGACGCCGGCCAGCCCAGCGTGTTTGTGGTCGGCGATCCAAAACAATCGATTTACCGTTTCCGCCGCGCCGAACCAAGGGTGTTCGAGGCCGCGCGCACGCTGTTGCAGCAGCAGGGCGCCACGGTATTGCAAGCCAACCAGACCCGGCGCAATGCTACGGCGATCGTGGATGTGCTGAACGCCAGTTTCTACGCCAATCCCCTGTTTTCGGCGCAAACCACGCTAGGCGAAGTCGGCGGCGAGGTCTGGCGGTTGCCCTTGATCCAGCAAGCGGACGATGAGACGGAACAACAGCCGCAAGGCTTGCGCAATCCGCTGACAACCGCGCGCGAAGAATCGGAAGACGCGCGCCGCCGCGACGAGGGCAGGCAGCTGGCGCAAGCGCTGTGGCGCGCCAGGCAAGAACTGACGGTGCGCCAGGAGCACGGCGATCGTTCGCTGCGCTGGTCGGACGTGATGCTGCTGGTGAAAAAACGCAGCCATCTGGGCGCCTACGAAAGCGCGCTGCGCGCGGCTGGCATACCGTTCATGTCGGACAAGCGTGGCGGCTTGCTGGAATCGCTGGAGATTTCCGATCTGATCGCCTTGCTGACTTTCCTGATCACGCCGGACGATGCGCGCGCGCTCGGCCATGTGCTGAAATCGCCGATCTTCGGCGCCAGCGACGACGACCTGATCGCGCTGGCGCAGCGCGGCGAGCGCGGCTGGTGGGCGCGCCTGCGGGCTGCCTCGGCAAACGCGGACGCGGCGCCGGCGCTGCAGCGCGCCACCGCCTTGCTGGAACAATGGCTGCAGGCGGCGCCGCGTTTGCCGGTGCACGACCTGCTCGACGTGATTTTGCACCAGGGCCAATTGCTGGCGCGCTATGCGCAGGCGGCTTCGCCTTTATCGCGCAGCCAGGCCATAGGCAACATCGAAACCTTTGTCGAACTGGCGCTGAACATGGATGCCGGCCGTTATCCCAGCCTGCCGAAATTCATCGATGCCCTGCGCGGCCTGCAAAACGCCGCCGGCGGCGATGCGCCTGATGAAGCCAGCATCGATGCCGCCACCGATGCCGTGCGCATCCTGACGGTGCACAGCGCCAAGGGACTGGAAGCGCCGGTAGTAGTGCTGCTGGACGCCAATCACAGCAAACCGGCGCGCGACGACTACGGCATCCTGTGCGACTGGCCGCAGGACGCGGAGGCGCCGCTGCATTTTTCCGCGTTCGGCAGCAGTGCCGAACGCGGTGCCGCGCGCGATCCGCTGTTTGCGGCGGAAGAGGGTTTCAAGACGCAGGAAGACTGGAACTTGCTGTACGTCGCCACCACCCGCGCCAAGCAGCTGCTGATCGTCAGCGGTGTCGCCGGCAGGAGCGGCGGCGTGACGGAGGACAGCTGGTATGCGCGGCTGGAACATGTACTTGAGACCAGTTTCGACGCCGTCGCGGAACACGCTTCGGCCACCGGCAGCGTACAAAGATTTGAGCAGGAAATATTCGATCCGCCGCAAATGCCGCCGGCCGAATCCGTCATCGCTGCCACCTTTGACAGCGAGGCAATCGCCGAGGGTATCGCTTTGCACGGTTTGCTGGAAAGAGTCACCCAGCACGGACATTGGCCGATAGTGCTGCCTGAGGCGGCAACGATTGCGCGCTGGCTGCCATGCCCTCCGGCGCTGGCAAAGCAGGTGCGGCGGCAGGCCCAGACCATCCTGGGACAAGCCGAGCTGGAGCATTTCTTTAATCCGGCCATGCACCTGCATGCGCGCAATGAAATGGAAATCATCGCCGACAATGCCGTGCTGCGTTTCGACCGTGTGGTGATCTTCGAGGAAGAGGTATGGATCCTGGACTACAAGCGCAATCTGCTCGACAGCGAGCGCGCGGCGTACGCAGCACAGTTGCGCAGCTACCGGCAGGCGGCGCAGGGAGTGTTCGGCGACAAGCGTTTGCGTACCGCCTTGCTGACTGTCGATGGACGTTTGTCGGAAATCGACTAGCCATTAAAAAACCCTTATTTTCGTTGAAAAAATAAGGGTTTTCCGAATCGGGCCGCCGGCTTGCAATCAACGATGGTGAGGCGCCGCGTATTTTCGTTCCAGCCGCCCAACCAGCGTCGCCAGTATCATGGTCATGGCGAAATAGACCACGGAAATCGTGATGTACGGTTCCCAATAACGCGAGTAGGCGCCGGCAACAGTCCTAGCCGCATAAGCCAGCTCGGCCAGGCCGATGGCCGATACCAGCGACGAATCCTTGAGCAGGGTGATGGCTTCATTGCCGAGCGGCGGCAGCATGCGGCGGAACGCCTGCGGCAGCACTACGTAGCGCATGGTCAGCTTGTAGCCCATGCCGAGGCTGGACGCCGCATAAGACTGGCCGCGGTCGATAGACTGGATGCCGGCCCGGAAAATCTCTGAAATATAAGCACCGGCATTGAGCGACAGGGCGACGATGCCGGAAATGAATGCGCCGTAGTCTTGCTTGATGGTGCGCGCCAGCTCGCCGGAGATCAGCAGGCCGTTGTCCTGGTGGATCAGCACCGGCATTACCGCAAAGTGGATCAGCAGGATCTGCACGAACAGCGGCGTGCCGCGGAAGAAGGCGACATAAAAGCTGGCCAGCCCTTTCAACAGGCGGAACGGCCATTTCCAGGGACCGTGCTTGACTTCGGCCAGACGCAGCATGCCCAGCAACAGACCGAGGATGGTGCCGATGATGATACTGATCACGGCGACCTGGACCGTCATGAAGAAGCCCTTGACGAATAGCGGCGCGTAGCCTTGTATGATGCTCCAGCGAAAATCCATAAGTGTTATTGAGAAGAAACGGTGCGACGGGCTGAGAGGACGCGTAACCTGGCTGGCTGCTGATCCGGGCTAAACATGAAGATAATAAAAAATTAGCGCAAAATTATACCGTAGATGCCGCAGACCGCCAAAAACAGCGGGTCTGCAGGCAGGCTACAGCTAATTACTTACCGTTGCCGAAGTACTTTTCATTGATTTTTGCGAAACTGCCGTCTGCCTTGACATCAGCCAGGCCCTGGTTGATCTTGGCCAGCAGTTCGGTATTGCCTTTGCGTACCGCAATGCCATAGTACTCTTTCGGAAAGCCGCCATCGGTGACGACATGGAAGCTGGCCGACGGATTGTTGGTAATGTAGTTCCTGACCACAGGGTCGTCCGCCACCACGGCATCGACGCCGCCGCTTTCCAGTTCTTTCAGGGCCAGCGTGGTGGAGTCGAAGCGCTTGATGCTGGGGTTGTTCTTGCCTACCAGGTTTTGCACCACTTCGTCGCCGGTAGTGGCGCTTTGGACGCCGATCTTCATGGTCTTCAGGTCATTGAACTGTTTCACTGAAGTATTGCCTTGCGGGACGGCGATCAGCTGGCTGGCTTCGAAATAAGGCTCGGAAAAATCGACCGTCTGCTTGCGCTCGTCGGTAATCGTGATGGCGGAAATCAGCAGGTCGCGGTCGCCCTGCGCCAGGAAGTTGAAGATGCCTTCGAATGGGGTCGGGATGAATTTCACTTCGATGCCGATTTTGGCAGCAATCGCCTTCATCAGGTCGATATCGAAGCCGACCACTTCCTTCTTTTCGTTTTCGGCGGAAAATGGTGCGTAAGCCGATTCAACGCCGACCACGTACAGGGTTTGCTTGGCCGCTGCCGCCGGCGTTTCTTCTTTTTTGCTGCAGGCGCCCACTGCCAGCAGGCTCATGCTGAGAGCGCACAGCGGCAGGTAGCGGCTTAACATTTTTTTCATGGTGTTCTCGTAAAAACAAGTCGGATTTATAACTTCTCGTCGGCGAAATATTTCTTGTAGATCCGGTCCTGCGTGCCATCGGCCTTGATCTGTTCCAAGCCATGGTTGAGCTTGGCCAGCAGTTCGGCGTTGCCCTTCTTGACCGCGATGCCGTAGTATTCCTTGGGGAAAGTCGGATCGTTGACGATGCGGAAGCTCTTGCCCGGATTGTTCTTGACGAAATTGGTGACCACGCCGTTGTCGCCGATCACGGCATCGACGCCGCCGCCTTCCAGCTCCTGGAACGCCAGCGGCATCGATTCGAAGCGTTTGACGCTGGGACTGTTCTTGCCGACCAGGTTCTGTGCCGCTTCATCCGCGGTGGTGGCGCTCTGGACGCCGATCTTCAATGCTTTCAGGTCTTCGAACTTGGCTACTTTCGAGCTCGACGGCAGCACGATCAGCTGTTTCGCCACGAAATAGGGCTCCGAGAAATCCATGGTCTGGCGGCGCTGGTCGTTGATCGTGATGGTGGAAATCAGGATATCGCGGTCGCCCTGGGCCAGGGCGTTGAACAGGCCGTCGAACGGAGTGTTGACGATCCTGATCTTGAGGCCGGCCTTGTCGGCCACGGCTTTCATGATGTCGATATCGAAGCCGACCAGTTCCTTTTGTTCATTCTCGGAAGCGAAGGGCGCGTACGCGCCATCGGCGCCGACCACGTATTCGGTATTGGCGGCGGTCGCCGCCGGGTTGCTGTCCTTCTTGCCGCAGCCTGCCAGGACGGCCAGCGAACACAGCAATGCCAAGGTAAGAGCCGGCAGATATCGTTGTTTCATGTTTTTCCCCGGCGGTTATTTGGCAGAGTCGGTGGCAGAGTCGGCAAAATACTTGGCGTAGATCTTGTCGTAAGTGCCGTCAGCCCTGATTGCCGCCAGTCCTTTGTTGACCTTGGCCAGCAGCTCGGTATTGCCCTTCTTGACCGCGATGCCGTAATACTCTTTGGAGAAGGCAGGGTCGGAAATCAGGCGGAAGCCTTCGGACGGATTGTTCTTGATATAGTTCTTGACCACGCCGTTGTCGGACACCACGGCTTCAACGCCGCCGCCTTCCAGCTCCTTCATGACCAAGGTCGCCGATTCCAGGCGCTTGATGTTGGGATTATTCTTGCCCAGTTCTTTTTGCACGATCTCGTCGCCAGTGGTAGCGCTTTGCACGCCCACTTTCATGTTCTTGAGGTCGGCGAATTTCGTCACCTTGGAATTCTTCGGCACCACGATCAGCTGGTTGGCTTCGAAGTAGGGCTCGGAAAAATCGACAGTCTGCTTGCGTTCGTCGGTAATCGTGATGGCCGAGGCCAGCAGGTCGCGGTCGCCCTGCGCCAGGAAATTGAAGATGCCTTCAAACGGCGTGTTGACGAACTTGATCTTGAAACCGCCCTTGTCGGCGATGGCGTTCATGACGTCGACGTCAAAGCCGACGATTTCCTTTTGTTCATTCTGGTATTCGAACGGCGCAAAAGTTGCTTCGGCGCCGACCAGGTATTCGGTTGGCGCAGGCGCTGCCGCCGTTTTCGGTTCCTGCTTGCCGCAAGCCGCTAGCGACAGAGCGAGTACGCATAGGCCCAGGTTGAAAATGCGATTCATTGAGTAGCTCCTGTAAGGTCGGTAGAGTGTTCCAGCCACGAAATTGGCATATTAACAATATTGTCCAGAATAAGCCGCTATTTTAGATTCATCTATGCAAATAACAATGATTTATATAGAGAGATTGCAGATATGTGCGGCCGGCGAGGTGCGGCCGGCTAGGTGCGGCCGGCGGGTGCCGCTGGCTTGCTGCGCGCGGCGCAGCTTTATTGCAGGCTCTCGAATGCTTCCGCCAGCGACAGTATCTCGCCGGTGGCGCTGCCGTCGTAGCCGTTGAGCTGGTTGACTATGTCGCGGAAGGAGGCCGATTGCAGGATGGCGATGACCTGCTGCATCAGCGGGTCTTTCATGGCGGCGCTGGAGACGGCGAAAAAATAGCGCTCGCGCACCAGCGGGATAAAATCGAGGCCGAAACGATGGGCGGCGGTCTGCACGCCGAAGCCGACGTCGGCCATGCCGCTGGCGATAAAAGCGGCAATCGCCGAGTGGGTGAATTCGGCGGTCTCGAAACCTTCGATGGCGGTCGGCGACAGCGCTTGCCGCGACAGCATCAGTTCCAGCAGCATGCGGGTGCCGGAACCGGTCTGGCGATTGACGAACAGCACGCCCTCGCGGCTCAGGTCAGGCAGGCCGGCGATATTTTTCGGATTACCCGGCGCCACCATCAAGCCCTGGTTGCGGACCGCCAGGTGGATCAGGCAGTGCTTGTCTTTATCCAGCCAATGGCTATAGCTGGCCACCGACGCATCTTCAAATTCTCCCAAAGGCACGTGAAAACCGGCCAGGTCGCATTCTTGCCGCGCCAGCGCCGCCACGGCATCGGCGCTGTTGCGATAGCGCAGCTCTACCGGCAAGCGGCGGTCATTGAGCTGGTTCAGCAGCGCGGCGACGGCAAAACCGTGGCTGGCGTTGAGCCGGATCACCTGCGGCTGGCCGCTCACCGTCTTGCTCAGCTCGCCTTCCAGTTCGGAGGCCAGGGTTTCCAGCGTCGGCGACAAACGCGCGGCGATGCGGCGGTCAGCCCAGATCAGTTTTTCCGCCAGCGGCAGCAAGCGGCTGCCGCGGCCGCGGCCGGTGCTGATCAGCGGATGGCCGAACATCCGCTCGGCATCGCGCAGCAAGCCCCAGGCATGGCGATAGGAGCTGCCTGTCTGCTTGGCGGCATTGGCGATAGAACCGGTCTCCTGGATGGCGGTGAGCAGGGCCAGCAAGACGGCGGTATCCAGGGGCGGTTCGGCGTCGCGCGAGATTTCCCAGTGCGGTTTGATTTTGACTTTATACATTATGCAAAATATAGCCTATTGAGCGCCTTCGCTGCCAGTGATATTTTTCATATATACAGATGAAAATATAGGGGAAAATACGCATAACAAAAATATTTTTCATATAAAACTATATGTAAGTAATTACCTATGGTACATATAAGCCTTTTTAATTTCCGGGGGGAAAAGTGGGATTTTTAGATAAAGAGCGGACCATTGCAGGTCCCGGTTTCAATCGTTGGCTGGTGCCGCCTGCGGCGCTGGCAATTCATCTGTGTATCGGCATGGCTTACGGCTTTTCCGTGTTCTGGCTGCCGCTGTCGAAGGCGATCGGAATCAAGGAGTCGCTGGCCTGTTCCAAGGATATGAGTTTCTTTGCCGAAATATTTGCCAGTACCTGCGACTGGAAGATTTCGATGCTGGGCTGGATCTACACCATGTTCTTTGTCCTGTTGGGAACATCGGCAGCGATCTGGGGCGGCTGGCTGGAACACGTCGGTCCGCGCAAGGCAGGTTTTGTGGCGGCCTTGTGCTGGTGCGGCGGTTTGCTGATTTCGGCATTCGGCGTCTACCACCACCAGATCTGGCTGATGTGGATAGGCTCCGGCCTGATCGGCGGTGTCGGCCTCGGGCTGGGTTATATCTCGCCGGTGTCGACCCTGATCAAGTGGTTCCCTGACCGCCGCGGCATGGCGACCGGCATGGCGATCATGGGCTTCGGCGGCGGTGCGCTGATCGGCAGCCCGCTGGCGGACAAGCTGATGAAGTATTTCGCTTCCGATGTGTCGGTCGGCGTCTGGCAGACCTTCGTCGTCATGGCCCTGATCTACTTCGTGTTCATGATGGCTGGCGCTTTCGGCTACCGGATCCCGCCTAGCGGCTGGAAACCGGCCGGCTGGACGCCGCCTGCCGCCAACGGCAATGCGATGATCACCCAGCACCACGTGCACGTCAGCAAGGTGTGGGGCATCCCGCAGTTCTGGCTGGTTTGGCTGGTGCTGTGCCTGAACGTCTCGGCCGGCATCGGCGTGATCGGCATGGCTTCGCCTATGCTGCAGGAAGTGTTCGGCGGCCATCTGCTCGGCGTCGGCACCAAGTTTACCGAATTGTCGCTGGAGCAAAAAGGCGCGATTGCAGCGATTGCCGCCGGCTTTACCGGCCTGATCAGCCTGTTCAATATCGGCGGCCGTTTCGTCTGGGCTTCCTGCTCGGACTACATCGGACGCAAGATGACTTATGTGGTGTTCTTTGTGCTCGGCTTCATCCTGTATGTGAGCCTGCCTTGGTCGGGTGCGGCCGGCAGCGTGGCCTTGTTCGTGACTGCGGTGTGCCTGATCCTGTCGATGTATGGCGGCGGTTTCGCTACCGTGCCGGCCTACCTCGCTGACCTGTTCGGCACCCAGATGGTGGGCGCGATCCATGGCCGCCTGCTGACTGCATGGGCGACTGCCGGCATTCTCGGCCCGGTGGTGGTGAACTACATGCGTGAATACCAGATCTCGCTGGGCATGCCGCGCGAATCGGTCTACAACACCACGATGTATATCCTGGCTGGCTTCCTGGTCGTCGGCTTGCTATGCAACCTGATGATCAAGCCGATTGCCGAAAAGCACTTCATGACGCCGGAAGAACTGGCGCGTGAAAAGAAACTGGCGCATGAACAGGCTTCGGCCAATCCGGATGTGACGGTTTCAGCCGAAGACATGGCGCGTATTGGCAGCGGCGGCAGCCCGCTGGTGTTATGGTTGTCGTGGGCGGCAGTGGTTATTCCGCTGGTATGGGGGATCTCGATCACCCTGCAGAAATCTGCAGTATTGTTTAAGTAATGGAGTGAAGTAGGGTGGGCACGGATGCCCACCCTACGCAGCAAGACGTTTTAGAAAAAAGTAACAGAGATGCAGGACGCACCGTAGTGCGCCGATCAAGGTGCATGGTTTCATAACAAGAACATCCAATCTGCGCACCTTTTGTAGTACCGAATACCGGTAGGAGACTGTCGTGAAGATGCAAATCGAGCCAAGTTCCCAAATTTCAAAAGCAGTTCCGTCGGAACCGCGCGTCGACCTGGACCAGGTCAAATCCATTATCCAGAAATACCAGGCCTTGCCCGGTGCCATGCTGCCGGTCCTGCATGCCATCCAGGATGCGCTCGGCTACGTACCGTCGTCGGCGGTGCCCTTGATCGCCGAGCAGTTGAACCTGTCGCGCGCCGAAGTGCATGGCGTGATCAGCTTTTACCATCATTTCCGCCAGCAGCCGGCGGGGCGCCATGTCGTGCAGCTGTGCCGCGCCGAGGCCTGCCAGGCAGTCGGCGCGGACGCGCTGGCGGCGCACGCCAAGGCAGCCCTCGGCTGCGATTTCCACGGCACCAGCAGCGACGGCCAGTTCACGCTGGAGCCGGTGTACTGCCTGGGCCAGTGCGCCTGCGGCCCGAGCATGCTGATCGACGACGACCTGCATGCGCGCGTCAGCAGCGATAAATTCAACAGGCTGGTGCGCGCCAAGCGAGGTGTGGCGTGAGCATAACCATCTACGTACCACGCGACTCCACTGCACTGGCCTTGGGCGCGAATGAGGTTGCTGCGGCAATCGTCGCCGAGGCGGCGAAGCGGGGCCAGGAAATCACCCTGGTGCGGAATGGTTCGCGCGGCATGTTCTGGCTGGAGCCGCTGGTCGAGGTAGCTACGGCCGCCGGCCGTGTCGGCTACGGGCCGGTCGAACCGGAGGATGTTGCGGGCTTGTTCGATGCCGATTTCATGGCTGGCGGCCAGCATCCCCTGGCTTTGGGGCTGGTCGACGAAATTCCCTATTTGAAGAAGCAGGAACGTCTGACTTTTGCGCGCGTCGGCATTACCGATCCGGTATCGCTGGACGATTACCTGGCGCATGAAGGCTACCAGGGCTTGCAAAAAGCCCTGGCCATGCAGAGCGCCGATATCGTGCAGGAAGTGCTGGATTCCGGCCTGCGCGGACGAGGCGGCGCGGCTTTCCCGACCGGCATCAAATGGAAGACGGTGCTGGGCGCCCAGAGCGCGCAGAAATACATAGTCTGCAACGCCGACGAAGGCGACTCCGGCACATTTTCCGACCGCATGATCATGGAAGACGATCCCTTCGTGCTGATCGAAGGCATGACGATTGCGGCGCTGGCGGTTGGCGCGACCCGCGGTTATATCTATGTCCGCTCGGAATATCCGCATGCGATTGCGGCGCTGGATCAGGCGATCGTTACGGCGAACAGCTGCAATTACCTGGGCGAGAATATCCTCGGCTCGGGCCGCGCCTTCCATCTGGAAGTGCGCAAAGGCGCCGGCGCCTATATCTGCGGTGAAGAAACCGCCCTGCTGGAGAGCCTGGAAGGCAAGCGCGGCGTGGTGCGCGCCAAGCCGCCGCTGCCGGCGATCGAAGGCCTGTTCGGCAAACCGACGGTCATCAACAATGTGATCTCGCTGGCCTCGGTGCCGATCATCCTGGCGCGCGGCGCCGCCTTTTATAAAAATTACGGCATGGGACGTTCGCTCGGCACCTTGCCGATGCAGCTCGCTGGCAATATCCGCCATGGCGGCCTGGTTGAAAAAGCGTTTGGCGTCACCTTGCGTGAATTGCTGTTCGATTTCGGCGGCGGCACCGCCAGCGGCAAGCCGATACGCGCGGTGCAGGTCGGCGGTCCGCTAGGACCGTACCTGCCGGCATCGCTGTTCGACACCAAGCTCGATTACGAAGCCTTCGCCGCGGTCGGCGGCATGCTGGGCCACGGTGGCATCGTGGTGTTCGACGACAGCGTCGACATGGCGAAGCAGGCGCGTTACGCGATGGAGTTTTGCGCGGTCGAATCCTGCGGTAAATGCACGCCTTGCCGCATCGGCTCGACCCGCGGCGTGGAAGTGATCGACAAGATCGTCGCCGGCGCCGATACACGCAGCCAGCAGATTCATCTGCTGCGCGACCTGTGCGACACCATGGTCAACGGCTCACTGTGCGCGATGGGCAGCATGACGCCGCTGCCGGTGTTGTCGGCGCTCGATCATTTTCCCGAAGATTTCACCGGCGGCGCACTAGACAAGGCCGCCTGACCGCCATTCAGATAAACACCACCCACGTTCCACCGGAACCAGGAGCATGTGATGAATCAGCTTAATGACCTCGACTACGGCACGCCTGCCAAGCAATCCGAAAAATCGGTAACCCTGGAAATCGACGGCGTCAGCGTCGAAGTGGCCGCCGGCACCTCGGTGATGCGCGCGGCAGTGGAAGCCGGCATCAACGTTCCCAAATTGTGCGCTACCGACAGCCTGGAGCCGTTCGGTTCCTGCCGCCTGTGCCTGGTCGAAATCGACGGCAAGAAAGGTTATCCGGCGTCTTGCACCACGCCGTGCGAGCCGGGCATGAAAGTCAAGACGCAGACATCCAAGCTGGCCGACATCCGGCGCGGCGTGATGGAGCTATACATTTCCGACCATCCGCTCGATTGCCTGACTTGCCCGACCAACGGCAATTGCGAACTGCAGGACATGGCAGGCGTGACCGGGTTGCGTGAAGTCCGCTACGGTTATGAAGGCGATAACCACCTGAAAATGAAGAAGGATGAATCGAATCCTTACTTCACCTACGATCCGTCCAAATGCATCGTCTGCAATCGCTGCGTGCGCGCCTGCGAAGAAACACAGGGCACATTTGCGCTGACGATTGACGGCCGCGGTTTCGAATCGCGCGTGTCGGCCGGGCAGATGGACAGTTTCATGGAATCGGAATGCGTGTCCTGCGGCGCTTGCGTGCAAGCCTGCCCGACGGCGACGCTGACCGAAAAGACCGTGATCATGATGGGCCAGGCCGAGCACAGCAAGATCACCACTTGCGCCTATTGCGGCGTCGGCTGCTCGTTCAAGGCCGAGATGAAGGGTAATGAAGTGGTGCGCATGGTGCCGCACAAGGATGGCAAGGCCAACCACGGTCACTCCTGCGTCAAGGGCCGTTTTGCCTGGGGTTACGCGACCCATAAGGACCGCATTACCAAGCCGATGATACGCAGCAAGATCACCGATCCATGGCGCGAAGTGTCCTGGGATGAAGCGCTGACCTACGCCGCCAGCGAATTCCGCCGCATCCAGGCCAAGCATGGCAAGGATTCGATCGGCGGCATCACTTCCTCCCGCTGCACCAATGAAGAAACCTATCTGGTGCAAAAACTGGTGCGCGCCGCTTTCGGCAACAACAACGTTGATACCTGTGCGCGCGTCTGCCATTCGCCGACTGGCTACGGCTTGAAACAAACGCTGGGCGAATCGGCCGGCACCCAGACTTTCGATTCGGTCATGAAATCGGACGTGATCATGGTCATCGGCGCCAATCCGGTCGCCGCGCATCCGGTGTTCGCTTCGCAGATGAAACGCCGCCTGCGCCAGGGCGCCAAGCTGATCGTGGTCGATCCGCGCACTACCGAAATGGTGAAGTCGCCACACGTGCAAGCGGATTTCCACCTCAAGCTGCGCCCGGGCACCAATGTCGCCCTGATCACCGCGCTGGCGCATGTGATCCTGTCCGAAGGTTTGCAGAAAGAAGATTTTGTTGCCGAACGCTGTGACCAGAAGTCGTACGCGGACTGGAAGGAATTTGTCCTGCGGCCGGACAATTCGCCGGAGATGATGGCTGACGTCACCGGCGTGCCTGCCGAGCAATTGCGCGGCGCGGCGCGTTTGTTCGCCGCCGCCGGCAACGGCGCGATCTACTACGGCCTCGGCGTGACCGAACATGCGCAGGGTTCAACCATGGTGATCGGCATCGCCAACCTGGCCATGGCGACCGGCAATGTCGGCCGCGAAGGCGTCGGCGTCAATCCGCTGCGCGGACAGAACAATGTCCAGGGTTCTTGCGACATGGGTTCCTTCCCGCATGAATTGCCGGGTTACCGCCATGTCTCGGACAGCACCGTGCGTGGTGAATTCGAACAAGCCTGGGGTGTTACCCTGAGCCCGGAGCCGGGTTTGCGTATCCCCAACATGTTCGATGCCGCCATGGACGGCAGTTTCATGGGCCTGTATTGCGAAGGCGAGGACATCGTGCAGTCCGATCCGAATACCCAGCACGTGACAGCGGCGCTATCGAACATGGAATGCATCGTGGTGCAGGATTTGTTCCTGAACGAGACCGCCAAATATGCCCACGTATTCCTGCCGGGTTCGTCGTTCCTGGAAAAGGACGGCACCTTCACCAATGCCGAGCGGCGGATTTCGCGTGTGCGCAAGGTAATGCCTGCCAAGGCCGGCCTGTCCGACTGGGAAGTCACGGTGGCCCTGGCCAAGGCGCTGGGTTACGACATGCCATATACGCACCCATCGGAAATCATGGATGAAATCGCGGCCTTGACGCCGACTTTCCATGGCGTCAGCTACGCCAAGCTGGAGCAGGCCGGCAGCCTGCAATGGCCGTGCAACGATGCGGCGCCGGACGGCACGCCTATCATGCACATCAAGGAATTCGTGCGCGGCAAGGGCAAGTTCATCAATACTCAGTATTTCGCCACCGATGAAAAGGTGACGCTGAAATTCCCGCTGATACTGACTACCGGCCGCATCCTGTCGCAATACAATGTCGGCGCCCAGACCCGGCGCACCGAGAATGTCGAATGGCATAGCGAGGACCGGCTGGAAATCCATCCGCATGATGCCGAGGACCGCGGCATCAAGGATGACGACTGGGTCGGCATCGAGTCGCGTGCAGGACAGACGGTATTGCGGGCGACGGTGACGGAACGGGTGCAGCCGGGCGTGGTGTACACCACCTTCCATTTCCCGGAATCGGGCGCGAACGTGATCACCACCGATAATTCGGACTGGGCCACCAACTGTCCGGAGTATAAAGTGACGGCGGTGCAGGTGATGCCGGTCAGCCAGCCGTCGACATGGCAGAAGCAGTTCAGCCGTTTCACCGAGCAGCAGCTGAAGCTGCTGCAGGGGCAGTCCGGGCATGCGGCTGAAACAGCGGTCAGTAAATAACGGTACAAAGGAAACGCATGGTCTCACCCGAATACGCCAGCAGCACCGAAGTCGAGGTAGAGCAGTGGCGTAACGGCGCTGTCGGCAAGAGTCGCGACGTGGTTGCGGAAGAGGTGCCGGTGGCGCTGGAATACAACGGCATTTCGCACGCCGTGATGATGGCGTCGCCTGCCGACCTGGAAGATTTTGCGCTGGGTTTTTCCTTGACCGAGGGCATCTTGCAGGATCGCAGCGAGCTGTTCGATTGTGAAGTCGTCACGGCGGCCGACGGCATCCAGGTGCAGATGCAGATCGCCACCGAGCGTTTTGTCGCGCTCAAGGAAAAACGACGCAACTTGACCGGCCGCACCGGCTGCGGCTTATGCGGCGCGGAAACCTTGCAGCAGGCGGTGCGCAAGCCGGCGCCGGTGCTGTCCGCTGCGCGCTTTTCAGCGGCCGGCATTTATGCAGCGATGGCCGAGATGCAACAGCAGCAGCATTTGCAGAAAGTGACTGGCGCTACCCATGCCGCCGCATGGCTGCAGGCGGACGGCAAGATCGCGCTGGTGCGAGAAGACGTGGGCCGGCATAACGCCCTCGATAAATTGATTGGAGCCCTGTCGCAAGAAAATCCGCGGCGGGATTTTTCCAGCGGCGCGGTGCTGATCACCAGCCGTGCCAGTTATGAAATGGTGCAGAAGGCAGCCAGCATGAGCTGCGGTTTCATCGTCGCGGTGTCGGCGCCGACCGCGCTGGCGATCCGGCTGGCGGAGCAGGCTAACGTGACCTTGCTCGGTTTCGTGCGGCAGCCCGGACACGTGGTATACGCCCACCCGCAACGGCTATTGCCGTGAATGCAGCAGAAAGGTAGACATATGAATCTGGAACACCTGGTGAAGATGGCGAATCAGATCGGCGCCTTCTTCGAGACCATGCCCGACCGCTCGCAAGCCATGGCGGATTTCGCTAGCCACCTGAAGCGCAGCTGGGAGCCGCGCATGCGGCGCGAATTGCTGGCGTATATCGAAACGCAAGGCGGTCCGGAGCTCAATCCGATGGTGCTGGAGGCGGTGCGCCTGCACGCCGCCACCTTGCAATAACCTTCAATCGCCTTAGGGCAGAAACACCATCTGCGAAGGGCTGCCCAGCCCGGTATACCTGTCGATGAATTCCAGCTTGCCGCTGCGCTTGTCGATGGCGAACTGGGTGATATTGTCGCTGCGCTGGTTCAGTGCGTAGATATAGCGGCCTTGCGGCTCGATCACGAGGCCGCGCGGATAGTCGCCGCGGGTCCAGGTTTCTCCTACCCAGCTCAGTTTTCCTTCGGCGCCGACGGCGAACTGGGCGATGCTGTTGTGCAGGCGGTTCGCGACGTACAGGAAGCGGCCGTCATGGCTCAAGGTCAAGCCCGAGGCAAAACTGGTGCCCTGATAATTTTCCGGCAGGCTTGAGATGGTTTGCTGTTCCTGCAAAGTTCCGCTGGCCTGGTCGAAGTGGTACAGCGTCAGCGTCGAGGCTTCCTCGTTGATCAGGTACACGTATTTACCGTTGGGGTGGAACACGAAATGGCGCGGGCCGGCGCCTGCCGACGATGCCTTGATGAAGGGCGGCGTATTGGGCGTCAGGCTGCCGCTGCTTCGGTCAAAGCGCCATTGATAGATACGGTCCAGCCCGAGATCGGTCGAAAAGACAAACTTGCCACTGGGATCGCTGGCGATCATGTGGGCGTGCGGACCATTGTGGTCGCTGGCGGCAAAGCTGCCGACGGTTGCGGCTTCCGGCCGCGCCGCTCCGGCCGGGCCGGTGCTTTGCTGGACCGACACCGCCGGCCGCAGGCTGCCGTCCTGGGCCAGCGGGAAGGCAGCCACCGAGCCGCTGCCGTAGTTGGCGGCGAGCAGGTAGTCCTGCTTTGGCGTCAGCGACACATATACCGGGTTCTTGCCTTGCGCATCGTGCTGGTTCAGCAGCGTCAGCGAACCATCGGTCCGGTTTATCGCATAGGCAGCAAGTACGCCGTGCTGGCTGTCGTTATAGTTGGCTACCTCGCTAGCTACATACAGCGTCTTGCCGGCGGCATCGAGATTGAGCTGGGCCGCATTCGGCAGCGTGCTGACTACTTTCACCCGGCTCAGCGCACCGGACCGGCCATCCACTTTAAACAGGTAAACGCCTTCGCCATTAGGGTTGTAAGTGCCGACATAGGCGAAAAGGGCGGGCGGCGGGGTTTCGGCTCTCAGGGGCATGCTGGTCATGGTAAGTAGTGCGATGGAAAGCGCCATCCATTTGGAGCGGCGAATGAATGTTCTCTGATTTTGCATCTTTTCTCCAATACTACTAAAAATCAAAGCGGCCCCTGATTGGACCAGGCTGGCCGATGCAAGTCATTTTTGCATCACGGAATTGAACAACGACGATTCAAGGAGCAGGTCCAGCCAGGCTCTCAGGCTTTTGTATTCGCTGGCATGAAACCACTCTTTGTCAACGTGCGCGAATTGCCGTACGAAAGGAAAAATGGCCATGTCGGCCAGGCCCGGTTTTTCACCGCACAGGAATCCGTGCAGCGCAATGCGGGCATCCAGCTGCGCCAGGACGGCTGCTCCCTGGGCGCGGTAATAGCTTGCAGGGTGTTCCGGAAAACGCTCGGCATACTTGTAGCGGTCCAGGTGGCCCTTGAATGGGCCGTCATTCTGCTGAATCAGTTCTTGCACCTGCTGCTGCACGGCAGGGTCCGGGCTTAGCCATTGTTCGGGATCGTGCTGCCGGAGCGCCCAGTGCATGATGTCCAGGCTTTGTTCAAGCGGCGCGCCGTGCGGCAGCTTCAAGACCGGAACCGTGCCCTTGGGCGAACAGTCCAGCATGGCTTGCGGTTTGTTCCTCAAGCTGACTTCAAACATGTCGACGTCGACGCCGCTGACCTTGATCGCAAGGCGGGCGCGGATTGCATACGGACAGCGGCGGAAGGTGAATAAAATCGGTTTCAAGTTAGTGTATCTATAACAATTCAACGCTCATAAAATAGCAGAAATTCCGCTTCCCCGGCATTTTTGCCGGATTGCCGCGCGAGCAGGGCAGCATCGAAACCGGATCGCAATATGGGGATCCACAATGGCAAGCATCGAACCTTGGATGATGTCCGCTGTCAGAGCGCAGGGTACTGAAATCTCGGGGTACGCCATGTTCTCGGCTAAAATGGCGCTCGCATCGTGATTTTAAAAGGCCGGGATGGACTTCCAATTCATTAGCCCCAGAAAAAACGCCCTGGTTTACCTGATCAAGATCCTGACGGGCGCGTTGATCACCTGGTACGGATTGCGCGCCCTGGGTTTGCAAGAGCCGTATTGGGCCATGATTTCCCTGATTATCGTGACCGAGCCGGATGTCAACCTGGCCAAGGCGAATTTCCGGGCCCGTTTGATCAACACCCTGAACGGCTGCGTTGTTGCTTGCCTGGCGCTGGTGCTGTTCGGCCCGGGATTCCTGTCCTTGCTGGTCGCTTTGGCAACATCGGTGCTGGTGGCCATGCTGTTGCAGAACTATCCGGCCAACTGGCGTCTGGGGCCGGCGACCGTGGTGATCCTGATGTCTGCCGCGATCGGCGGCAAGGGCCTGCACCAGGAGCTGGAGTATGCTTTGTTGCGGGTCGGGGAGGTGATTGCCGGCAGTACCGTGGCATTATTGCAGTCGCTGGTCTATTCCTATGCGCTCAAACGCTTGGCGCCCAGCACGAATTGATGGCCGGCCGCAAGATTCATTGGTCGAATCTATTGACGTAATTTCCTTAGCAACACTATAGTGACAAAATGATTTCAGAATTCCATCAATTATCAGAAAAAATCGGCCAGCTGGCTGAGTTGACGCACATCTTGCGCCGGGAAAATGCCCAGCTGCGCCTGCGTACAGCCGGTTTGCAGAGTGAAAACGAAGAATTGAAGCAACGCATCAGCGAAGCGCACCAGCGCGTCGCGGCCCTGCTCGAGAAATTTCCGGCATTGCCGCAAGAGTTATCGCAAGAGCCGCAAGATCGGGAGCTTACATGAGCCAGTTAAGCGTTAACATCATGGGCCAGCCTTATACACTGGCGTGCAAGGAAGGCGAAGAGAAGGCGCTGCAGGAAGCCGTGAGCTACCTGGACGGTAAAATGAGCGCTATCCGCGATGCCGGGAAAATTCGCGGCAACGACCGCATCGCCGTCATCGCCGCGCTTGGCATCGCCGCTGAATTATTGGGCAGCAAAGCGCCCGCCGGCCCGTTGTCCGACCTCACCATGTCGGAAGTAAAGCAGAATATCAGCGCAATGCATACAGTACTGGATGAAGCCCTGGCGGCACAGGAAGACCTGTTCTGACCTTGCGGCCAGCCATGCTGCGGGCCGTACTCTGGGAAAAACGGCAGGAAAAACTTTCGGCAAAAGGGGTTTGACTTGGGAATCGTTTGGAGTAGACTAACGTCTCCTGCCGTGTTCGCGATTGTCATAAAATCCTTGAACCATTTATACGCAACGGCTGCGGAATTTTGTTCGATAGGTGTGAGCGTCGCTAGTCCGATGAACCCGAAATTGAACTAACTGCGGCCAACTTGAACTGCTTTGGTTCAGGATGCCGACATAGCGGCACAGGCGGGACTTGATTCTGAAGCGGTTGCATATATGTGTGCAGCCGCTTTTTTTATTTCTGGTTTTATTTATTTCTTAGAGATGAAATGAATTACTGGCTAATGAAATCCGAGCCGGACGACGCCAGCATCGACGACGTCCTGGCCATGTCCGGACAGACCATCGCCTGGTACGGCGTGCGCAATTATCAAGCGCGTAACTTCATGCGCGATGCGATGCAGGTCGGCGACGGCGTGCTGTTCTATCATTCCGGCTGTGCCGTGCCGGGGATAGCCGGCCTGGCCGAGGTGGCGAGCACGCCTTACCCCGACGACACGCAGTTTGATCCCAAGAGCAAATATTTCGATCCCAAGGCCGAGCGTGAAAACCCGCGCTGGATGCTGGTCGATGTGCGTGCCTTGCGCAAAACCCGGCTGATTGGCTTGCCCGAACTGCGCCAGCAGGAAGCGCTGGCCGAGATGCAGATCCTGCGCCGCGGCAACCGCCTTTCCATCACTCCGGTCAGCGCCGCCGAATGGCGCCATATCGCCAAGCTTATGAAGGCGTGAGGCTGCCCGCGGCTGGCAATGCATACTGCTCGCGCAATACATTCTTTTGCACCTTGCCCATGGCGTTGCGCGGCAGTTCATCGGCGAAGAATACCTGCTTGGGCACCTTGAAGTTGGCGATCGAGGTTTTCATCAGGGCGATCACATCCGCGGTTGTCAGCTTGGCTTCCGGCCGTTTCACGATCACCGCGGTCACCGCTTCGCCGAAATCGATGTGCGGAACGCCGATCACCGCGGATTCCAGCACGCCGTCGATTTCATCGAGCACACTTTCGATTTCCTTCGGATAGACGTTATAGCCGCCGGAGATGATCAGGTCCTTGCTGCGGCCGACGATAGACAGGTAACCCTGGTTGTCGAAGCGGCCGACGTCGCCGGTCTTGAAATAACCGTCGGCGGTGAATTCCTCCGCCGTCTTTTCCGGCATGCGCCAGTAACCGTGGAATACATTTGGCCCCTTGACCTGGATATCGCCGATTTCACCGGCGCCGCAAACCGCGCTGCGGCCTTCGCTGTCGGTCCCCATCAGGCGCAGCGAAACGCCAGGCAGCGGCTGGCCGACGGTGCCGCCGCGCCGCTCCTGCGCATACGGGTTGGAGGTCAGCATGGCGGTTTCGCTCATGCCGTAGCGCTCCAGTATGGTATGGTCGGTGCGCTCGGCGAATTCGGCAAAGGTATCGGCCAGCAATGGCGCGGAACCCGATACGAACAGGCGGATATTGCGGCAGGTGCCGCGGTCGAAGCCGCCGCTTGCCAGCAGCCGCACGTAATAGGTCGGCACGCCCATGAAGACCGTGCTGCGCGGCAGCTGGCGGCAGACTTCGGCGGCCTCGAACTTCGGCAGGAAAATCATCTTGCTGCCGTTCAGCAGCGCGCCGTTGGCCGCCACCAGCAAACCGTGGATGTGGAACAGCGGCAGCGCGTGCAGCAGCACGTCACCGGCTTGCCAGTGCCAGTATTGCTGCAGCACCTGGGCATTCGAGCCGATGTTGCCGTGCGAAAGCATGGCGCCCTTGCTGCGGCCGGTGGTGCCCGAGGTATACAGGATGACGGCGAGGTCGTCGGCCTGTTTTTCAACTGTATCGAACGAGTCCGGATGATGCATGGCGCGCGCCAGCAACGATCCGGAATTCCTGCGGCCGTTGCCGCCTTCATCCAGGGTAAACAGGTGACGGGTGCCGGCCTTGAAGGCAATCTGCGCCACCCAGCCGAAATTCTGCGGCGTGCAGACGAACACCGCCGGTTCCGCATCGCCGATGAAATATTCGATCTCGGCGGCGCGATATGCCGTGTTCAGCGGCAGGTAGACAAAACCGGCGCGCAGGGTCGCCAGGTAAAGTATCAGCGCCTCGGGCGATTTTTCCACCTGCGCCGCGATGCGGGCGCCGCTCGGCAGATCCAGGCTGCCGAGCAGATTGGCGATGCGGGCCGAAGCGCGTTCGATGTCGCCCCAGCTGTAGTACTGGCCATCGTGGGTTTCGATGCAGCATGCGGTGCTGTCGGCAGGAAAGCGGGACGCAAAAAGGGCGTAAAGATTGGCTGTCATGTTCAGTATCGGGAAGGCGCGGGGAAACGTGTTCCTGGCTGTTGCCAGGCATGCGTTTCCCTTCGCTGGTTCAGGTAGGTGAGTTGCTTGCGGCCTTGGCCGGCGGTACATCGGCGGGGCCGGCGTACTGGCGCGGATTCCTGTAGGCGATCACCAGCAGCACGATGCCCAGCACGATCATCGGCACCGACAGCATCTGGCCGGCGGAAATGGTAATGCCGCCGAAGGTCACGTTATAGTCCGGCACGCGGAAATATTCGGTGAAGAAACGGGCGCAGCCGTACAGCAGCGAAAACATCCCCGCCACCGCCATGCGCGGCCGCGGTTTGCGCGAGAATATCCAGAGAATGATGAACAGCAGGATGCCGTCGACCAGCATCTGGTAGATCGGCGACGGATGGCGCGGCAGGTTGTCGACATTCGGCCAGATCATGGCCCATGGCAGCGACGGATCGGAAACCACCCGGCCCGGCAGTTCGCCGTTGATGAAGTTGCCGAGGCGGCCGGCGGCGTAGCCGAGCGGCACCATGGGCGCGATGAAATCCATGATGTCCATCAGCTTGCGGCCAGCCTTGCGGCCCCACCATGCCATGGCGATCAGGACGCCGAGAAAACCGCCGTGGAACGACATGCCGCCTTTCCAGACCGCGATGATTTCAGACGGATGCGAAAAATAATAGGCCGGATCGTAAAATAGCACCTGGCCCAGGCGGCCGCCGATCACTACCCCCAGCACGCCGTAAAACAGCATGTCGTCGATATCCTCTTTTTTCCAGCCGGCGGCGGCAACATGCGGCTGCTTGATCCTGATCCTGCCGATCCAGATGAACAGGATGAACGCCAGCAGGTACATCAGGCCGTACCAGCGTACGTGGAGCGGGCCGAGGGAGAAGGCGATCGGGTCGGGCAGGGGATGAATCAGCATATTCTTTATTTCTTTCGTAACAATTCCAAAAAGGCTTGCAGTACCGGCGAAACATTATCGCGGCGCCAGGCCAGGCCGGTTTCAACCAGCGGCGTCTGGTCCTGCAATTCACGATAGTCGACCCCCGGGCGTTGCAGGTTCGACACCGATTGTGGCACAAGCGCGATCCCCATGCCAGCCGACACCAGGCCGACGATGGTTTGCATCTGGATCGCTTCCTGGCCGATATGCGGGGTGACGCCGGCGGCGCGGAAGCAGCCGAGGATGGTGTCGTGGAAGCCGGGCGAGATGCGGCGCGGGAAAATGATCAAGGGCATGTCGGCCAGGTCGCTCAGCGCGATCTTGCCTTTTTTTGTCCGCAAGGCCTTGAGACCGCTGGGCGCCGCCAGGATCAGCGGTTCCGCCAGCACCGGCTGGTATTCCAGCGCCAGCTTGGCCTTGTCAGGCAAAGGCGGGATCAGCAGGCCGGCATCGATCCGCCCCTCCATCAGCTGCGCCAGCTGCAGGTCGCTGGTGGCTTCCTGCAGGTCGATCTGCACCAGCGGATAAGCTTCGCGAAAAGCGCGCAGCAGCGGCGGCAGGATGCTGTAATCGGCGGTCGAGACAAACGATAGAGTAAGCAGGCCGGATTCGCCGGAAGCCGCGCGCCGCGCCAGGTCGGGCAGGGTGGCGGCCTGCTGCAGCAGGCGCTGCGCCTCCGGCAGCAGCGCCTGCCCGGCCGGGGTCAGCGCCACGCTGCGTTTGGTGCGGGCGAACAGCGACGTGCCAAGGTTAGCTTCCAGCGCCTGGATCGCTTGCGACAGCGGCGGCTGCGTCATGTGCAGGCGCAGCGCGGCGCGGCCGAAATGCCTTTCTTCGGCAACCGCGACGAAATAGCGCAGCTGGCGCAGCTCTATGTTCATGGATTCAAGTCTATATGGCTAATAAAAAAGCCGGAGAGAAACCGGCTTTTGTGTTGCGTAACAGTGCGCTCGAACGCTTCAGCGCCGTTTATGGCTGTCGAAGGTCTTCTTGACGCGTTCTTTCCTGGTTTTTTCGATTTCCTCGTGGGCTTTGCGCTTGTCCAGGCCGAACATCCGTTCCAGGAACTCGAACCAGATAAAGGCAACGCCCATCAAACCGGCGATCCACCACCATGAAATGCCGGCAAACGGACCGATTTCGAAGTATTTTAACGCTATTAACGAAACGATAATGATAATCAGTGGCATGGCATTCCCTTTTCTTTGCGGAAAGGATAGGGCGAAAGATGCTCGTGGTCAACGGATGTCGGTCTGATATGTCGGATTCCAGATGTATGTAGGTGTTTCAGGGATATGAGACAATGCAAACGGGCAGGTAGAATGGTGTCACATTTTTTTGACGGAGATAAGAATGAAACGTTTGTTGATCTGTGCACTGCTGGGCGCAATGGCCTCGGGATCCGCCCTCGCGGACGCCGGCCTGGACCTGGCAAAGAGCAAGAACTGTATGGCATGCCACGCGGTAGCCAACAAGGTGGTCGGCCCGGCATACAAGGACGTTGCGGCAAAATATGCTGGTCAAAAAGATGCGGAAGACAAGCTGGTGGCGAAAGTCATGAAGGGCGGATCAGGCACCTGGGGCGCAATCCCGATGCCGGCCAATCCGCAAGTCAGCGAAGCCGAAGCGCATACCCTGGTGAAATGGGTTTTGTCGCAGAAGTAATGCCGCCGGCCATGCCGCAACAAGGCGCTCCAGTGAGCGCCTTTTTTTACGGCCATATCCCTTGTGTTGTCAGTAGCGGGCTGTGCTTTCTCTGCTGGGACGGAGCGTTATCTGATCAGTAAACAAAAAAAGCGCCGCGGATGCCGAGGCGCTTTTCAACTACAGGCAAGAACTGTTATTTAGTCACCGCCAGCTGCGAGCGTTGCGCGCCCCTGTAGGTGTACAAGGTGATGGTGCCGTCCTTGATGTCGCCTTTGGCGTCGAATGCGATCATGCCGGTCACACCCTTGTGCTGGATCTTGGCCAGTTCCGGCAGGTATTTTTTCGGATCGGCCGACTTGGCTTTTTGCATGGCGTCCGCCATGGTCATCAAGGCATCGTAGGTATACGGCGCATAGATCACGACATCCTTGCCGTACTTGATCTTGTAGGCGGTCTTGTAGGCGTCCAGCCCTTTCCGGGCCGATTCTTCGACGCCGCCGGCTTCGGCGCAGATCACCTGGTCGTTGCTGATGCCGTCGCCTGCCAGCTTGGGCAGGTCGGAAGTGCAGATGGCGTCGCCACCCATGAACTTGGCCTGGATGCCCAGCTGCTTCATCTGGCGCAGCATGGGGCCGGCGCCGGCATCCAGTCCGCCGAAGAATACGACGTCGGGTTTCTTGGCCTTGAACGAGGTCAGGATCGCGTTGAAGTCGGTCGCCTTGTCGTTGGTGTACTGGGTCGCCACGATGGTCATGCCGGCGGCTTTGGCGGCCTTGGTGAATTCTTCCGCCAGGCCCTGGCCGTAGGCGGTGCGGTCGTCGATCACCGCTGCGGTCTTGGCATGCAGGGTCTTGGCTGCATAACGGCCGAGGGCGCCGCCCAGCTGGCTGTCGTTGGCCACCACGCGGAAGGTGGTGTTGAAACCTTGCTGGGTGTATTTGGCGCTGGTGGTCGACGGCGAGATTTGCGGGATGCCGGCGTCGTAGTAGATTTTCGATGCAGGAATCGAGGTGCCCGAATTGACGTGGCCGATGACGCCGGCGACTTTGGCGTCGACCAGTTTCTGCGCTACCGCGGTTGCCTGCTTGGGATCGGATGCGTCGTCTTCCGCCATCAGGACGAACCTGGTTTTTTTGCCGTCCAGCGTCAGGCCCTGCTTGTTCAGTTCTTCGATCGCCATCCTGGCGCCGTTTTCATTGTCTTTGCCGATGTGGGCGATGGGGCCGGTGATCGGGCCGACGTGGGCGATCTTGACCACTTGTTCCTGTGCATGGGCGCTGGCGGACAGGGACAAGGCGATAGCCGCGGCCAGCGGGATCATTTTGGTGGTGTGCACTGGATTTTCTCCTAAGGATTTTTAATGTAATTGATGGTAAGTTTTTTCAGCCATCCGACTTCGATTTCAGTATGGTCAGGGACTTAAACGTTACAACAATACAAAAGCCAGGCAAAGCGCTTTTATATGTTTTTTTATCAATCCGGCAGAATGAAATGCGTAAACGCATGACAGCGCGCATGACAGCGCCCGCGCAAATAAAAAAGCGCCCCGGCGCTGAGGCCGGGACGCTTCGATAACACAGTTGCTGAATGTAATTTACTTGGTGACGGTCAGCAAGGTACGCTTGCCGTCCTTGTAGGTGTACAGGGTCAGCGTGCCGTCCTTGATGTCGCCTTTGGCGTCGAAGGCGATCATGCCGGTCACACCCTTGTGATGGATCTTGACCAGTTCCGGCAGGTATTTCTTCGGATCGGCCGAGTTGGCTTTCTGCATGGCTTCCACCATGGTCATCACGGAGTCGTAAGAGTAGGGCGCGTACAGTTTGACTTCGGCGTTGAACTTCTTCTGGAACGCTGCCTTGAAATCCTCCAGGCCCTTCTTGCCCGATTCCTCGACGCCGCCGGCTTCGGCGCAAACCACCTGGTCGTTGATCAGGCCGTCGCCGGCCAGCTTGCCCAGTTCGGCCGTGCACATGCCGTCGCCGCCCATGAACTTGGCCTTGATGCCGAGCGCCTTCATTTGGCGCAGCATCGGACCGGCCACCGCATCCATGCCGCCGAAGAAAATCACGTCCGGATTCTTGGCCTTGATCGAGGTCAGGATGGCGTTGAAGTCGGTTGCCTTGTCGTTGGTGAACTGGGTGGCGACGATATTGACGCCGGCGCTTTTGGCGCCCTTGGCGAATTCCTGCGCGACGCCCTGGCCGTAGGCGGTGCGGTCGTCGATCACGGCGATGTTCTTGGCTTTCAGCGTGGTGGCTGCGTAACGTCCCAGCGTGCCGCCCAGCTGACCGTCGTTGGCGACTACGCGGAATACGCTGTTAAAACCTTGCTGCGTATATTTCGGGCTGGTGGCGGCAGGCGAGATCTGCGGGATGCCGGCATCGTAGTAAATCTTCGAAGCGGGAATCGTGGTGCCCGAATTCAGGTGGCCGATGACGCCGTCGATCTTGGCGTCCACCAGTTTTTGCGCTGCCGCCGTGCCTTGCTTGGGATCGGAGGCGTCGTCTTCCGCCAGCAGCACGAACTTGATTTTCTTGCCGCCCAGGGTAATGCCCTTGGCGTTCAATTCTTCGACCGCCATCTTGGCGCCGTTTTCCATGTCCTTGCCGAGGTGAGCGGAAGGGCCGGTCACCGGGCCGACATGGCCGATCTTGACGATTTGTTCTTCAGCGTGAGCCGAGCCTGCAGCGCCCAGCGCCAACGCGATTGCTGCAGCCAGCGGCAACATTTTGTTCTTCATCTGCACGTGTTTCCTCCTAAGGGTCTATACAAGGTAAGTGAAAGCAGTTTCCGCTGACCAATGAGCGGAACATGCAAACGTTACAACAGAACAAAATCCTCGTATAGGTTTTTTCCTGCATTTTAGGCAATACCCTTGCGGTCCGTACGGGGATTGATGCCGGCGGCAGGATGGGAGAGATGGCGTGCAGATTTTCGGCAGGCGAAAAAAAACGCCCCGGCTTCCCGAGGCGTTTTTATCAGAGACGCGCGACGATTATTTTGTCACGGTCAGCAGAGTGCGTTTGCCATCCTTGTAGGTGTACAAGGTCAGCGAACCGTCCTTGATGTCGCCCTTTGGATCAAAAGCGATATCGCCAGTCACGCCCTTGTAGTGGATCTTGGCCAGTTCAGGCAGGTATTTCTTCGGATCGGAGGAACCGGCTTTTTGCATTGCCGACACCATCGCCATCAGCGCATCGTACTCGTACGGTGCGTAGATCACGACTTCCTGGTTGAACTTCTTCTGGTAAGCCACCTTGAAGGCTTCCAGCGCGGCCTTGCCTGCATCCGGCACACCGCCGGCTTCAGCGCAGACTACCTGGTCGTCTTTCAAGCCAGCGCCAGCGAGCTTGGCCAGCTCGGTGGTGCACAGGCCGTCGCCGCCCATGAACTTGGCCTTGATGCCCAGCTGGTCCATCTGACGCAGCATCGGACCGCCGACAGCATCCATGCCGCCGAAGAAGATCACGTCCGGATTCTTGGCCTTGATCGAAGTCAGGATGGCGTTGAAGTCAGTCGCTTTATCGTTGGTGAATTGCGTCGCCACGATAGTAGCGCCGGCCTTCTTGGCGCTCTTGGTGAACTCTTCTGCAACACCTTGGCCGTAGGCGGTACGGTCATCGATCACGGCAATATTCTTGCCCTTCAGGGTGTTGACCGCATAGCGGCCCAGGGTGCCGCCCAGCTGGCCATCGTTGGCGACCACGCGGAAGGCCGTGTTGAAGCCTTGCTGGGTGTATTTCGGATTGGTGGCGGAAGGCGAGATTTGCGGAATGCCGGCGTCGAAATAGATCTTCGATGCAGGAATCGTGGTGCCGGAATTCATGTGGCCGATAACACCCTTGACCTTGGCGTCCACCAGTTTCTGCGCAGCTGCCGTACCTTGTTTCGGATCGGAAGCGTCATCTTCGGAAGCCAATACGAAAGTCACTTTTTTGCCGCCGATCAGGGTGCCCTTGGCATTCAATTCATCGATTGCCATTTTGGCGCCGTTTTCATTGTCCTTGCCGATGTGGGCGTTAGGACCTGTGAGCGGGCTGACCTGGCCGATGGTGACTACTTCTTGTGCCGAAGCCGAGCCAGCAAAGGCGAAAGCCATGGCAATTGCACCTGCCAACGGAATCAATTTGATCTTGTTCTGCATGAATGTCCTCCTGAGGATTTAAAATAAAACAATCTAATTACAGTCTCACCGTCCGCTGCTTGTTTGTTATTAATTCGAACTTATTCTATGAATTTGTCCGAATTCAGCAACGTTACAACATAAAAAACGCTTCGCATAGAGGTTTTTGCGAATTCTTAACACACCATATGTGTCCCCACTGCAGCCCTTAATCCCTTGGCATGAGCAAACATCACACCCTAGATAAAGTCGACCGCAAGCTGCTTAACTTGCTGCAGCGCGACAATCAAATGCCGACCCGCACCTTGGCCGACAAAGCCCACATTTCCCAGCCGACCTGCCTGCGCCGCCTGCGCGACCTGCGCGACGCCGGCATCATCAGCGCCGACGTCTCGCTGGTCGATCCTTTTGCGCTCGGCTACGGCATGCTGGCCTTCCTCGAAATCTCGCTGAACCACCAGTCGGACGAGCACATGCAGGAATTCGAGCTGCGCATGAACAAGGAAGCCGAAGTCATGCAATGTTATTTCGTGTCAGGCGATTACGATTATTTCCTGGTCGTGCATGTGATCGATATGGATGCCTATTATCAGTTCGTGCGCCGGGTCATTTCAGGCTCCGGCAATGTCCGCCATTTCCAGTCTCGTTTCCCCATGAAGCGCGCCAAGTTCGTGACCCGCGTCGCCTTCGACGAAAAGCCGGCCACGGTCGAGGTGCGCATCGCCAAGTGATGCACTCCAACAGTGCGCCCGGACAATAAAAAGGCAGCGCTGCCGATTCCCGCGGATACATACGCAAAAACCGCGCCATGTCTCACCGGGCGAAAAAAAAGACCGATGCTGTCGCCAGCACCGGTCTTTTTTATCGCCTTGCTACAGCAGGCCTGGTGGTAATCATGCTTGCACCGGACGCGGCAGGATCAGCGGCTGCGGCGCTTGCCGCGGCATGCCGGTAAATGCGAAGTCGACTTCCGGCCGGCGGCCCGAGATGATCTCGGCGATGGCGCGGCCTGAGCCGCAGCCCATGGTCCAGCCGAGCGTACCGTGGCCGGTGTTGAGGAACAGGTTGCTGATCCTGGTCTTGCCGATATACGGCACATTGGATGGCGTCATCGGCCGCAAGCCGGTCCAGTAAACCGGATCGTCGTAATCGCAACCGTCGGGGAACAGCTCGCGAGTGCGGCGCGTGATCGCTTCGCAGCGGGTGGTGTTGAGTTCGCGCGTGTAGCCGTTCAGTTCGCAGGTGCCGGCCACCCGCAGGCGGTCGCCCAGGCGCGACACCACCAGCTTGTAGCCGTCGTCGGTGAGCGAAACGCTGGGCGCCGCCTCCGGGTTGGTGATGCGGTAGGTGGCGGAGTAACCCTTGCCCGGATAGATCATCAGCTCGATGCCGAGCGGCTTCAGCAGCGGCGTCGAGAAGCTGCCCATGGCGACCACGAACGCATCGGCATGCAGCACTTCATGGCGGCCGTCGGCATTGATGACCTCGACGCCGGTGATCTTGGCGCCGGCGCCGCTGCCTTCGGTGATCAGGCGAGTGACGCTGGTGTTGTACTGGAACTTGACGCCGGCTTCGGCAGCCTTGTCGGCCAGGCCGGAGGTGAATTTGTAGACGTCGCCCGATTCATCGGTGGCGGTAAAGTCGCCGCCGACGATCTTGTCGCGGATGCGCGCCAGCGCCGGTTCGATCCGGACCACTTCGTCGGCGCTGATGGAATCGCGCGGGCAGCCCAGGTCGCGCATCAGTTGCGCGGCAGGCAGCGAAATGTCGAATTCTTTTTGTTCGGTATAGAAATGCAGGATGCCGCGCGTCAGGCAATCGTAGTCGACGCCGGTTTCGGCGCGCACGGCTTGCAAGGTCTGGCGGCTGTATTCGCAGATGGCGACGATCTGGCGGATATTGTCGTTGGTGCGGGCCGGGGTGCACTCGCGCAAGAAATTCAGCGCCCACTTCCATTGCAGCCATTCCGGGCGGAAGCGGTACAGCAGCGGCGCATCTTCCTGCCCCAGCCATTTCAGCACCTTCAGCGGCGCCTGCGGATTGGCCCAGGGTTCGGCATGCGATACCGAAATCTGGCACCCGTTGGCAAAACTGGTCTCTTGCGCCGCGCCGGGCTGGCGTTCGATCACTGTCACATCGTGACCTTCCTTGTTCAGGAACCATGCAGAACTGGTTCCGATAACGCCAGCGCCCAATACAATTACTTTCATCTCATCTCCAAAAACCACTGTTTAATTACTCGCTGACGGCTGTCGAGCCACCATTTCAATAGCGCTATTGTAAGAAAACAGAGATTTTTTAGGCGATCAAAATGAGATCTGTTTTTTTTACTTTTATCTACCGCATTGCTAAATGTGATTGGAAAACAAAAAAATTAGGCTAAATGTTTGTTTTTTTTAATTTGACTAATTCCAGGCTTACGGCGCGGGAAATTACTTCGTCCAGGGTCTGGTGCAAACCTTCCCTGATTTGCGCCGCCATGCCTTCCACCGCGGTCTGCAAGACATCGGCCAGGCCGTCGCGCACCCTTTGCTCGATGACAAAATCGATGCGGTCCTGCAGCTGCTGCAGCACTTTTTCCCGGACTTCCGCTTCCAGCCGCTCCCAGTCATGCTGGCTCAGGGTGCGCACCGCGGTTTCTTCCTGCCGTATCCTGGGCAGGTCAAAACTGCCGTCGTCGTCCACCGCGGCGGGCGCAGCAGCCGCGCTTGCCGCGGCAGCTTGCGGCGTTTCTATAATGTCGGTCAAAGTCGGCAGCGGGACAATGACCTCGGTCAATAAAGGAATATTGGCGTCGAGATTGCTCATTACGGATTCCTCTATGGCTATACGTTGTCGGCGACGAAATGGGTCAGGGGGTAACCGCGTTGCTGGTAGAAGCGGTAGCGATCGCGGCCGCCGGCCTTGTCGTCGTCGGCCAGCGAGATGATTTCGAACATTCTTTCGAAGCGGGCGAAATGCTGCGGCGCCTTGCCGGACAGGTTGATCAGGATCTGGTGATGCGGCCATCCGGTTTCTTCGTCGGCGGCCAGGATCACCGGGGTTTGCGCCGCCAGCGGGTCGCCGGCCCTGACGTGAGGCAGAAAGTCGTGCTCTGAGAAGGTCCAGAGCGCGCGGTCGAGCGTCGCCAGATCCTCGGCGCTGCTGCTTAATATGACGATCTGGCGTTGTGCCGCGCGCGCTTTACGCACCAGTCGGCAGGTGTACAGGAACTTGTCCGAGATATTGGTGTGAAAGTCGATTTGCGTCATGAATAGTATGGGTAGGGCGGTCGCGTCTTAAAAACGGAATCCGGGCGGCGCGTTGCCGGCTGCCGGCGGAGTGTCGCCATTGCTGGCGCTGCCGGCGGCCGCTGGGGCGATCTTGCCGGGCTCGACAACGGTTGGCGCAGCGGCGACCGGAGCGGCATTGCGATAGGTTTTTGGCAAGCGGCTGGTTTCCGGATAACCGGCGGCTGTCAGCGCCGCGCCCCAGGCGGGGGAAGAAAAGCCGCTTTCCTTGTTGCGGCCGACTGTCAGTATCGGCAGCTGGTTTTCACTGGTGACCTTGCGCAAGGCGGCAATATCTTCATTGCTCTTGACGGTCTTTTCACTGAACGGGATGCCGCGCTCGTTCAGCATTTTGCGGCCATCGTCGCACGGAATGCATTTCTCCGAGCTGTACAGAGTGACCGGACTATTCTTGACCGCCTGCGCCAGTTCATAAGGCAAGCCGTCGTTGACGTCGCTGATGCCGGCGCCGGTTTTCTGTTGCGTCACGTTACCCTTGGCAGGCGGGATGTCGCTATAGGTAACTTTGCCGTCGGGGCCGGTCGATTTGTACAGTTGCGCTTGCGCGCCGGCGGCCAGCGTCAGCAGAAAAACCGTTGCAGCGAATTTAGTCCCAGCTTTCATCCTTTTCCCCTATTGTAAGAATCGCCGTTGTACAGCGAAGGTTTGGTAGTGGTATTGCATCGATCCAGTTGCTTCCTGCTTCTTTGATTACTTATGCCGCCATGCCGCTATGGCGCAGCAAGGCGTCTATGTTTGGTTCGCGTCCGCGGAAGGCCTTGAACGATTCCAGCGCCGGGCGCGAGCCGCCGACGGCCAGGATTTCGGCGTGGAACTTCTTTCCGGTCTCTGCCGACACCACGTTGCCGCCGCGCGAGGCGGCCTCTTCAAACGCGCTGTAGGCATCGGCCGACAGCACTTCGGCCCATTTGTAGCTGTAATAGCCGGCAGCATAACCGCCGGCGAAAATGTGGCCGAACGAATGCTGGAAGCGATTGAAGGGTGGCGGGCTGATGACCGCGATCTTGCTGCGCACCTGGTTGATCACATCCTGCACGCTTTGGCTGCCATACGGATCATAGTCGTCGTGCAAGCGCATGTCGAACAGGGAAAACTCGACCTGGCGCAAAGCCTGCAGCCCGGACTGGAAATTCTTGGCGGCGGTCATCTTGTCGAACAGCGCGCGCGGCAAAGGCGCGCCGCTTTCCGCTTCCGATGTCATGTGCTGCAAGACATCCCACTCCCAGCAGAAGTTCTCCATGAACTGCGAAGGCAGTTCGACCGCATCCCACTCGACGCCCGAAATGCCGGACACGCCGATTTCGTCGACCTGGGTCAGCATGTGGTGCAAGCCGTGGCCGAACTCATGGAACAGGGTGATCACTTCGTCATGGGTAAACAAGGCCGGTTTGGCCGCGCCGTCGACTATCGCCGGCGCCGTGAAATTGCAGGTCAGGTAAGCGATCGGGGTCTGGATTTCGCTGCCGAGGCGGCGCCGGGCGCGCGCGTCGTCCATCCATGCGCCGCCGCGCTTGCCGTTGCGGGCATACAGGTCGAGGTAAAACTGGCCGATCAGCTTGCCGTCTTTCTGGATCCGGAAAAACTTGACGTCGGGGTGCCACACCGCGGCCCGGTCGGCGCTGATGTCGACGGAAAACAGTTTCTGCACCAGCTGGAACAAGCCTGCGACTACCACCGGCTCAGGAAAATACTGTTTCACTTCCTGTTCCGAGAAAGCATAGCGCTGTTCGCGCAGCTTTTCCGCGGCATACGCCAGGTCCCAGGCTTCCAGCGCGGCCAGGTCCAGCTGTTCCGCGGCGAACGCGCGCAGTTCGGCCAGATCTTGCTCGGCAAACGGACGAGCGCGCTGGCCCAGGTCTTCCAGGAAAAGCATCACTTCAGCCGGGGTCTTGGCCATCTTGCGCACCAGCGACAGCTCGGCGTAATTCTTGAAACCCAGCAGCTTTGCTTCTTCATTGCGCAAGCGCAGGATCTCAACGATATTCGCGCTGTTGTCCCATTCCGGCTTTTCGCCCAGTTCGGAAGCCTTGGTGGCATTGGCGCGATAGATCTTTTCGCGCAGGGCGCGGTTGTCCGCGTATTGCAGGATAGGGAAATAGGATGGGAAATGCAGCGTGAATTTGTAACCCGGCTTGCCGTCCTGCTCGGCGGCGGCGCGCGCGGCCTGGCGTACATCGTCCGGCAGCCCGGCCAGTTCGGCTTCGTCGTCGACGAACAGGCCGTAGGCGTTGGTGGCGTCGAGGATGTTTTCCGAGAACTTGGTGGTCAGCGCTGCGTGTTTTTCCTGGATTTCGGCGAAGCGGGCCTTTTTGGCCGGCGCCAGTTCGGCGCCGCCCAGCCTGAAATCGCGCAGGGCGTTGTTGACGATCTTGCGGCGCGCCTCCGACAGCTCGGCAAAATCGAGATTGTTCTTGATGGCTTTATATTTGTCGAACAGGGCCAGGTTTTGCGCCAGCGCGGTCCAGAATTCGATCAGTTTCGGCTGGTTTTCGTTATACGCGGCGCGCAGGTCCGGCGTGTCGGCTACCGCATTCAGATGGCTGACAATGCCCCAGGCGCGGCCCAGCTTCTCCGTCACGTGTTCCAGCGGGACTACAAAATTGTCCCAGGTCACGGCGTCGGTCGAGGCTTCCAGCAAGGTCACCACGGTATGCGCCTGCTGCAGCAGCGCCGCGATCGCCGGGCTGATGTCGGCCGGCTTGATCTGGTCGAATTTGGCCAGGCCGGTAAAGTCGAGCAGGGGATTGCTGGTTTGAATAGTGGTCATTGCAATTACATTCTTTCTGCGGCTTCGATGGTATTGACCAGCAGCATGGTGATGGTCATCGGCCCGACGCCGCCCGGCACCGGGGTGATGTAACCCGCCACTTCCTTGGCGTTGGCAAAATCGACATCGCCGCACAGCTTGCCGTTATCGTCGCGGTTCATGCCGACATCGATCACGGCAGCGCCCGGCTTGACCATGTCGGCGGTGACGATATTGCGCTTGCCGGTAGCCACCACCAGGATGTCGGCCATGCGCGTGTGCAGGCCAAGGTCGCGGGTCTTTGAATTACAGATGGTGACGGTGGCGCCAGCCTGCAAGAGCAGCATGGCTTGCGGCTTGCCGACGATATTCGAGGCGCCGACGATCACCGCATGGGCGCCGCGCACCGGGAAATTCACCGATTCCAGCATTTTCATCACGCCGTAAGGGGTGCAAGGGCGAAACAGCGGCTGGCCGGTCATCAGCAGGCCAGCGTTGCTGATATGGAAACCGTCGACGTCTTTTTCGGCGGCGATGGCTTCGATCACCTTATGCGCGTCGATATGCGCCGGCAACGGCAGCTGCACCAGGATGCCGTTGATCTTCGGGTCGTGGTTCAAGGCATCGATACGCGCCAGCAGGGCCGCTTCGGTCAGGTCGGCATCATATTTTTCCAGCACTGAATGCAAGCCGTTGTCTTCGCAAGCCTTGACCTTGTTGCGCACATACACCTGCGAAGCCGGGCTATCGCCGACCAGGATCACCGCCAGGCCGGGCTGTTTGCCCTGCGCGGTCAACGCGGCGGCGCGTTTGGCGACGTCGGCGCGGAGTTGTTGGGAGAGGAGGTTTCCGTCGATCAGTTGGGCTGGCATAGTAGAGGCAATGAAAATTGAAAGCAAAGCAGGATTATAAGGGGTGCGCGCGCCGAAGGCTCTGCCGGTGATGCGTTGCCGTGTGGAAATTTGCGAATATTTGCCGTTTTTTTGCCGACCCGTTCTTGCCGGCCTGCGCGAATCCGCTGGAAATTGCCGATTTGATAAAGCCAGGCCTCGCCCAGCGTACTTCCTGAGCGCGCGGCCGATTGTAATTTGCGGTCCAGGCGGCATCCGACGCGTTCTTTCATTTTCGGCTATTCTCGCCTTCTACGACATCTGCATGTCACTAATCATGGCCGCAATCATGCAACCGGCGGCTGCATGGCCAGAGCTGACAAATTTGAAAAAAAGGATGCTGAATTGACCGATCATTACACTCGCCGGCTGGCGCTGCTAGGGCAAGAGCAGCACCGCGGCTTGCTGGGCCAGGGCCTGCGCGGCATCGAAAGAGAAACCCTGCGCGTCGAGGACGACGGCCGGCTGGCCCTGACGCCGCACCCGCGCGCGCTGGGCTCGGCGCTGACCCATCCGCAGATCACCACCGACTATTCGGAATCGCTGCTGGAATTCATTACCCCGGCCGAGCACGACATTGCGACCGCGCTGACCGAACTGGACGCGATCCACCGTTTCGTCTACACCAAGCTGGGCGACGAACTGCTGTGGAGCCAGTCGATGCCGGCCCATTTGCCGGCGGAAGAGCAGATTCCGATCGCCTGGTATGGCACGTCCCACATGGGGACCCTGAAACACGTCTACCGGCGCGGCCTGGCGCTGCGTTACGGCAAGCGCATGCAATGCATCGCCGGCATCCATTACAACTATTCGCTGGCCGAAGGCGTATGGCAGGCTTTGCAGCAGGCCGAAGGCGCGAGCGGCACGGCAGTGCATTTTCAGTCGGAAAGCTATATTGCACTGGTGCGCAATTTTCGCCGCTACAGCTGGCTGCTGATGTACTTGTTCGGCGCTTCACCGGCCTTGTCCAAGTGTTTCCTGGACGGCCGCGACCATCGGCTGGAAGAACTGGACAAAGACACCCTGTACCTGCCGTACGCCACCAGCCTGCGCATGAGCGACCTCGGCTACACCAGCGAAGCCCAGGCCCGCCTGACGCCGCAGTTCAACAGCCTCGACAGCTATATCAAGAGCCTGGCGCGTGCGGTTAGCCAGCCTTACCCGCCGTACGCAGAAATCGGCACCCATCGCAACGGCGAGTGGGTGCAGATCAACACCAACATCCTGCAGATCGAAAACGAGTACTACTCGACCATCCGGCCGAAACGCGTGATCAATTCCGGCGAACGGCCGATCCAGGCGCTTTCCGCGCGCGGCGTGCAATACATTGAAGTGCGCTGCATGGACATCGACCCGTTCGAACCGATGGGCATCAACCTGGAAACCTCGCGTTTCCTCGATGCCTTCCTGTTGTTCTGCGCACTCGACGACAGCCCGTTGACCAGCGATGAAGAAAGCCTGGAAAACACCGAGAATTTCTCGCGTGCAGTGAAGGAAGGGCGGCGTCCCGGTTTGCAGTTGCGGCGCGACGGCAATCCGGTCGGCCTGCAAACCTGGGGCAAGGAACTGATGCAGCGCATCGGTTCGGCGGCAGCCCTGCTCGATGCCCAGCGCAGCGACGGCGCCCATGCGGCATCGCTGGCGAAACAAAACCTCAAGCTGGAATCGGTTGAATTGACGCCGTCGGCGAAGGTATTGGCGATCCTGCGCGACAACCAGGAATCGTTCGCCAGCTTTGCGCTGCGCCAGAGCAAGGCGCATGCGGCATATTTCCTGGCGCATCCTCCGAGCCCGGAACAACGCAATTATTTCGAAACGCTGGCGGCGACGTCCTTGTCGGAGCAGGAAAGCCTGGAGCGCAGCCAGACCGGGGATTTCGATACTTTTGTCGCGGCTTATCGCGCCAGTACGCTGGGCAACATGAGCGTTTAGGAAGTATAAGCAACTCTTGCAGGCGCCGGCGGCTTACGCCGCCGGCTGAGCCTATAGGCATGCAGTGGCCAAGGGCAATTTTTCAGCCAATCCCTGGCGTGCGTCCTGCACTGCCAGCGCCACGGCTTCCGAGCCGAAGACCAATCCTTGTAGCGGGAAAAAATGCACATCGCTGATGCCGATCGATGCCAGCGCATAGCGCAGGTACGGCGTCAGGAAGTCAGCCTGTTTCGCCCGTTCTCCCACATGAAAACCGCCAGAGCTGACCAGTACAAAGGTCGGGCGGTCTTTGATCAGTCCGACCTTGCCTTGCGGCGTCGCATGGAAACTGCGATTGATGCGGATCACATGGTCGAGCCACAGTTTGAGCGCGGCGGGGACGGTGAAGTTGTGCATCGGCGTGACGATGAACAGCATGTCGTGCTGTTCCAGTTCGGCGATCAGGCGTTCCGACCATTCGAATGCCTTTGCATCGGCCGCCGTTTGCGAAGTGAGGGCAATTGCATAATCGCGCCCGATTGGCGGAATGGGCGTTTTCACCAGGTCGCGTTCGGTGATCTGTACGTTGTCGATGCCCGATGCGGCAATCGCTTCCTTTGCGAGTTGATAACCATGGCTGGCATCGCTGTGCGGGCCGCTGTTCAATAGCAGAGTACGTGTCATGTGGTGGCTTCCTGTGTAAGCGGTTCGACGAAATGCATGCCCTTGGCAAGCAGTCCCTGGCGGAAGTAAAAGCGCTGCGCCAGCGCCATGTGCAAGCCGGTATCCAGTACAAAATGCTTGCAGCGCAATGCGACGGCTTGTTGCCGTGCTGCCTGCAACAGGCGTTCGCCGAGCCCGGAGCGATGCAAGGAAGCTGTTACCACCAGGTCATCGACGTAAACGAAACGGCCGTATATCAGATTGTCTTGCAGACGGTAGCCGGCAAGTCCGACGATGGCGCCGTCGGACCATGCCGCAAGCAAGCGATATCCTTGGGTGCGTTGCCGCGCGACCTGCGCGCCGTATGTTGCGCGATCGCTCAGATGCGGCCGCAATTCCTTCATCACGGAAAACGACGCTTCCAGGTCGGTGTCGCTTTCGATGTGTTTTATTTCTACCTGGGACTGCATGCATTTCTCCAGAAAATTGGCGCCGCTCTAACGTTGTGCCGGCAGAGCGGGGCGAATCGATACTCCCGTTCCGGTTTGTCGAGCCGGCTGCGACTTGCTGAACCAGGCGGCAAACCCTGTGTCGCCGAGGCGCGCGGCGCCGGCCGGCGTCAGCGATTGATCGTTGATTTGCGCGCCGAAGTAGGCCGCGTTGGCATCCGGCACGACGATGCGTTTGTCGCCGCGGGCGTTCAGGTAGCGCTGCATCAGGTCGGCAAGCCCGATCTTTTCCGGACCGGCCGCATCGAATGTGCCGTTGATCGCTTGCACCAGCGCTGTGTCCGATACGATCGCCGCGATGTCGTCCGATGAAATCGGTTGCACATGCGCCGGCGACAAGCGGATTTCGTTGCCGACCGTGCCGGACTGCGCAATGCTGCCGAGGAATTCGAAGAACTGCGTCGAGCGCACGATGGTGTACGGCAGCGTCGATGCCTTGACCAGGTTTTCCTGCGCCATCTTGGCGCGGAAGTAGCCGCTGTCGAGCATGCGCTCGGTGCCGACCACCGACAGCGCAATGTGATGCTTGACGCCGGCTGCCTGTTCCGCGGCAAGCAGGTTGCGGCCGGAGGTTTCAAAGAATTCGAGCACGGCCTTGTCTTCGAACGAAGGCGAGTTGCTCAAATCGATGACGACCTGTGCGCCTTTGACTGCATCCGCCAAGCCTTCGCCGGTCATTGTATTGATGCCGGTGCTCGGCGAGCCGGCGACGACGTCGTAACCGAGCTGACGCAGATTGGCGGCGACTTTCGATCCGATCAGGCCGCTGCCGCCGATGATGAGGATTTTCATGGAATGCCTTTCAATGTGTCCCCGTCAATGGGCGATGGACTTGTGAACCAGATTGCGGAAGCTGCCGGCAATTACACTGGCATCTTGCGGAACGCGATGGCAAACCGGTTCCAGGTGTTGATCGACGTGATGAGTAGTGTCAGTTCAACCAGTTCGGCGTCGGTGAAATGCGGGCGGACTGTTTCCCACACTGCGTCCGGCACATGGTTTTGCGAAACCAGCGTCAGCGATTCGGTCCATGCCAGCGCCGCGCGCTCACGGTCGCTGAAGAACGGAGTTTCGCGCCAGGCCGAGACGGTAGCCATGCGGCGTTCCGATTCGCCGGCCTTGCGGGCGTCGGCCACATGCATGTCGAGGCAGAATGCACAGCCGTTGATTTGCGACGCACGCAGGCGGACCAGTTCCTTGAGCAGGATGTCCAGCGTGCCTTTGTTGATCTGGTTTTCAACACCCATCAAGGCCTTGATGGCGTCTTTGTCGGCAGTGTAGAAGTCGAGGCGAGTTTGCATTTGAAGCTCCTTGGTTAGGTAAATCGAAGTAAATTGGCGTTTGCTTGAGGTGTAGTATGCGAGAATCATGGCCATGTTAGAAGGGCCAAGAAATAACAAAAGGACTAGTCCATGAAGTTTGCCAAGCCCGTTGCCAAGCCCGAGCTGGACCTGCACATCGATCGCGCGCTGGAATTGCCCATGTATCAACAGATATGCCAGCGTTTCAAGACCGCGATCGAGCGGGGCAACCTGCATGCGGGCGATCGCGTGCCGGCGGTACGGGCGCTGGCGACCGAACTGAATCTGGCGCGCGGCACGGTCGAAATGGCTTATCGCATCCTGGCGGACGAGGGCTATCTGCAGGTCAGGGGCGCCGCCGGCACCGTGGTATCGCCGTCTTTGCCGCCGCCGGCAGTCCTCAAGCCGCAAACCGCAATGGCCGGACAGGGCCATGCAGTCATCGTCGACCACGACGGCAAGGCGCCGAAGCCGCTGCAGATGGGTTTGCCTGCGCTCGACGCATTCCCGCGCAAGGTATGGAACCGGCTGGTCGGCCATCGCCTGCGCAGCAGCGAAGCGGCGCGGCTGGCCTATCCCGATCCTGCCGGTTATGACCGTTTGCGTGAAAGGATTGCGACTTACCTGGGCGTCTCGCGCGGCGTGACCTGCCTGCCGGAACAGGTGTTCATCACGACCGGCTTGCGCAATACGCTGGAACTGACCTTCAGCAGCCTTTCCACTGCCGGCGATGCGTTCTGGTTGGAAGATCCCGGCTATATTTTTGCCCGCCTGTTCCTGCAAAATACCGCGGTCAAGGTGGTGCCGGTGCCGGTCGATGAACATGGCTTGATGGTGGAAGAAGGCAAGCGGCTCAGTCCGTACGCAAAATTCGCCATGGTCACGCCGTCGCACCAAAGCCCGCTTGGCGTGACGCTGTCGCTGGAACGCCGGATGGCGCTTCTGGAGTGGGCCAGCAAAGCCGGCAGCTGGATTGTCGAAGACGACTACGATAGCGAGTTTCGTTACCAGGGGCGGCCGCTGCCGGCACTGAAAAGCCTGGACCGCAATGACCGCGTCATTTACAGCGGCACCTTCAGCAAGGCGATGTTTCCGGGATTAAGGCTGGCTTATGCCGTGGCGCCGGTCAGCGCGGTTGCACGCTTCCAGGCTGCCTCCCACAACCTGAACGCGGGCTGTCCCTACCTGTTCCAGGCAGGCATTGCCGACTTTATCGCCGAAGGGCATTTCTCAAGGCATCTGAAAAAAATGCGCCTGTTGTACGCCGAACGGCGAGCGGTGACCTCACGCGTTTTCCAGGAAGTATTGGGCGACCGGATAAGGATCGATCTGCAGCCGGGCGGTTTGCATGTACTGGCGAAGCTGGCTGATCACGAAGACGATGTCATGCTGGCCGGCCGTGCGCGGACTGCAGGTCTGGCCGTGCATCCTTTGTCGCGCTGGTACATCAATGCAAAGCCGCAGCAGGGATTGTTGCTGGGTTTTGCCAATATTGTCGATGAGAAGGATGCTATGCGCCTGGCGCTGAGGCTGAAACAAGCATTGGTATAGCGTCGGGCGCGGGCCATGGGTGTTTGATAGCGCCCGGTGAGCACCCGCGACGCGTTCGCATCCCGTAGGAGATTTTTGACTACATCAACGCTGCCACCGGATAGCGTCGCCATTCCGGCTCGGCATGGCGCCGGCCGTGGGTGAACAGAAACCAGAGCACCGCTTGCGGATCGGACAATTGCGCCGGATGCGCGGACTTCCATTCGTCGAACGCCTGCCGCAGCGCCGGCTCGTCGGCCAGCATCTGCAAGGCCGTGTCCTCGAAGACATAGGCTGAGATGGAGGCCTGCTTCCTCTCCAGCACGCTGTTGAAGAACCCCCAGCGGAAGAAGCTGTCGTGCGCTTCGGGCTCCAGGGTCTCGACCGCGTAGCGGGCCTGGGGCTGGTCGAGAGGCACCAGCATGTCACCCGCGCGCGCCTGGATGGTCTCGGAGTGCGTGCTCAGCAGCACCCGGTCATGGAACATATGGCCTTCGTAGGCGGTCGCGCGCGTGCCGACCTCCAGCACCCGGTACACCCGGGCCGCATCGAACAGCCGGTCGGCGTCCAGACGCTGCAGCGCGACGCCGTTCCACTCCAGCCGTTCGATCACCTCGCGCCAGGCCTGGGGCACCAGGTAGGCCTTCGGCGCCGTCACCACCTGTTCCTCGACACAGCGGTCGAAGTGGACGATGTCCTTCTCCCACGGCTGGCTGCGGTCGTAGGCGAGCCGTTGATAGTCGCCCAGCAGGCTCGGCGTACGCATCGCCGCGTAGCCCTTGAAGCGAAGGCGCGCCGGCCGCTGGTGGTCGTTGCGCCAGCGCAGCGGCCACTGCGTGCGGCGCGCGGCGTCGGCCCGCGCATCGCGCCGCAGTTGCTGAATGCGCCGCGCCTGCGCCACGCTGAAGTCCAGCACCACCTCGACCAGCGTGCGCGTCGCCGCCACGCGGTCGACGAAGGGCTTGAGCATGTGGGTCTCGGGCATGAAGCCGATGGTGTGGTGCAGCGCGGCGTAGCCAGTGGAGAAGCGCGGCAGATCGAGAAAATCTTCGATGCCGTCGTCCGGCGTCTCGGCCAGCAGGTTGACGTAAGGGCAGGTCGGCCAGCCGCGCCTCTGCATGTCGCCATAGATCGCGGGCAGCATGCGCTCGCGCAGGAACTCTCCCAGGCCGCCGCCTAGCTTGTCGGGCTGGGTCGGGATCAGGGTCATGGCGTAGGCGTAGTCGGCGCCGTTGGAGGTGTGGGTGTCGACCATCACATCCGGGTCCCAGGCGTTGAAGAAGCGGTTGAACACTTGGGCGGCCAGGCTGTCGCACTTGATGAAGTCGCGGTTCAGGTCGAGGTGGCGGCCGTTGCCCCGAAAGCCGAACGCCTCGGGACCGAGCTGGTTCGCCCGCGAGCTGGACTGACGGTTCACGCAGCCGTCGACATTGTAGACCGGGATGAAAAGGAACACCGTGTCGCCGAGCGCCGCCAGCCGCTCGGGCTCAAGGCAGAAGTCGCGCACCAGCGCCATGCAGACATCGATGCCTTCGGGCTCGCCGGGATGGATGCCGTTGTTGTTGAAGAACACCGGGCGCCCCTGCTCGCGCAAGTTGTCGCGGTCGAACACGCCGTCGGCCGTGATCAGGCCGGCATGCATCGGCAGGCCGGTGTCGGACGTGCCGATCCGCCACCATCGCAGCACACCCGGGAATCGCTCGGCTAGCCGCTCGTAGAAGGCGATGCATTCGGCCCAGGTGGAGGTCTGGTTGCCATTGCCGAGTTCGAAGGGGGTGGGATAGGCAACGCTGGTCGGGGACGTCATGCATGACTCCTTTTTTTTCGTGGTGTCGAGAATACGCCAATTTGACGGTCCGCATCTACAGTGCGGAATATGGAGCAGGGGTGGCACATCGGAAAACCGTCGGTCGCGACGGACCGCTCTTGGCCGTTTCGAGCCAGCCACGACAGGTTGATTTCAATCAGCAAGAGACATTCGCAAATCTTGGAAGCGGTCATTCAACGCCCCAAGTTCAAGGGCTAATTCGGTAAATGTTCACTGACGACTTCTGGTCGATTCCATATATTGGTGAGTTACGGTTTATTATGCTTAGCATCGGAACTGTCGCGGGTTCAAATATTCCAATCTCTAGGTTGGGCGGGGAGGCTATCGACTGAGAGAGGTTATGGCAAGTGGCTCTTGAAATCTAACTTTCATCCGTCGGTTAATTTCCCTATCAGACCCTGACTGATTGTTATTCCACCACTCAAAAACAAGGTAGCCATCCTGTGATCTCAAAGTTGGGTTCAATATCCCACCATGGTACCAGCCGATCTCCGAGGGCTCATCGAATTTGACCATATAGAGCAGTTCCCCTTCGGGGGTGTATTTTTCAAGTTCGACTTTGCCCTTTCCGAATTCTCCAGCATAGGTACCTGTCCAGATTCCCTCGCTGTCACATAACATAAATCCTTGGCGGTTTACCATACGCTTCGTACCTGTTGAATCAGAAGCGAATCGTCGCTGCAGCGAGCCCCTCGATACCTGTGGTGCCATTTTCTGGCAAAGATCGGTCCGTCTCGCATCCCACGCCAAATTTTGCCATTCGTCGCCACTAATTTTTCGAACCGGCAAGTAAGTTTCTGTCTCTAACACTTCCAAAGCTACGTCACGTATAAGAGGCAGCTGCCGCGGGCTGGCATTTTGACCTTGAAATACGGTGGCTTGTCTTAAAAATTCACCCAAATCAATGGTGTTTTTTGTGTTTGCACCACAGGCCTGCCTCTTAGCCATGTCTACAGCAAACGTCATTGTCGCGAGTTTTATCCCGTCTCGCCGATCTGTAGCGGTTAACGTATATACAATTAGCTTCTGGTAGCGTGGCGCCATCTTTTCTTCTTCCGGATCCGACGCTTGATGACTAACTAGTACATCGGCGATCGACGAATCAACGATCATCTCCTGAAATGGGATAGAGTTTTCAAAACTATCGAGTTGCCGGCCGGATCCCATTCTATATACGGTCTTCGGTACTGATCCCGAACCTGGCCCCCAGTCGAGTCCAATGGACGTCACCCTAGTCATTGGAGTGTGCAATATCTGAATACCAGTGTGTTCGCATGCGGCCAAGAATTGTGGATCTGACGCGTCAGCTTTTAAGAGATTTTGCGACGTCGCGAAGGCAGTAAGACAAGCAAGCGCCAGGAACGCCGGAGACACCAGAGAAAGCACTGCAAGTCCTATATTTTTTTTATGAGCCATTTTTACGGAAAATATAATTGTTACGAGATGAGCCAGTCCAAGAAATACGCCAACGTACGTTGCAAAGCGTTCACCGCTGAGCAGTGAGAAGCCAAAAATCATATACGAAAAAAGTCCACCAACGACTATTGCAATCACATAGAAAACTATCTGCATATGGGCAAACTTTCAGCGGATAACGATGCGAGCAGCGATGCTCAACACGGCTTCATATATTGCAAATGGAAATAAGCGGGGAATCTCCAAGGAGGAGCCAGAAAGAAATCCCAAACGGGTTCTTGTTCATCTGCTCAATAGCAGCAAAACCACGAATGAATGTTGACACATGGTAACTATAGAAGCAACAACGGATTTATGGAGTACACAAAGGCCCGTTTCCGGCCCAGGATGTATAAAAACATAAATTTAAAAAATATGGGGTAGAGGCACCCTTGCCGACGACATGCAAGCGGCCGATAACCGCCTATCGCCTTGCGACCCGTTGCGGTTATTCGAACTTCTACATTGCGGACACTCGTTACGACGTTATATGTCCGGATTCGACCTACGCGCTCGCATGAGATATTTATATTATTCGACTTTGAACTTTCTCATGTCTTCAGAAAGGTCGATATGTCCTTGTCTTTCCAGTGTGCCCACATCCCAGACACGTAGAGGAAAAAATCATCGGATTCTTCGTCCAATGAATCGTAAGTCGGGTCAATATTTGCCAAGAACGCACCGGCGAACAAGTATTTGACGGTGAAGGTGGCCTGGCCAGCTTCACGAATTTTAAACCGCCTAAGAAAACCTCGAGTGACACTGAATTCATGGTTATTCCGTAAGCGCCATTGCTTAGTCCCGTGTTGAAAAATCAGCGACTCGTGGTCCTTTCTGATTGCAAACCATTTTCCGCGCTGTCGCCATAAATACCCCCAATCGGCGCTTTCGCGCGACGCCGGTATTTTAGGACCGACAACTCCTGTCAGTTCGTCGAACTGTCTAACGCCGCCGGCGTGCCAATAATATGCAAGTAGCATTTCTTAACTTCTAAAGTGAAGGGTCTCAAGATTGTTGATGCTTATTTTGCTCGATGCATTTTGTCGCAAGTTCGTCTATACGAAGTAAAGCAGGTTGAAGGTTTCTCCAGCAATCTGATAGGGTATGCCTACCCACTTATCAAAGTGAAATCCTTATTAATGGCCGCTTGTGGCCGAATTGCCTCATCGGCAAGCTCAAATATCGTACTCATATCTTTGCCGAATAGGTATAGGACTCGCCATCGGAATCTATATAACTCCCGTTGAAAGTGGTCCCATCTGGAGAAATACTGTGCGCCTCTGCTGATTTTCCACTCAGTGCGCCAAGTTTTTTAACTCCCTCTGTTTTTGTATAAATAAAGGCATGGTTGTAGTACGAATATAGATGGAAGTTAAATGCTCCAAAATACTTGCCAACAATCACAGAACCATTATTTGAAATGCCGGTGGCGAAAGCCGCTACCCCTCCTATTGCACCAATGTCTCGCACACCATCGGCACGAGAATATACAAAAGCATGGTCACTACCGCCTGTAACATGGAAATTTCCCACAATTAGTGAACCGTTAGCCGAAACACCTTGGGCGAAAGCGGACTCCGCACCAAAGCTACCAAGGTCTTCAAATCCCTTTGATTGAGAATATCTGAAGGCATGGTAACGCGAAGCATTTTCTGGAGTTAGTGAATATAGAAAGCTTCCAACGATCACTGAACCATCTGCGGAAACTCCATTTACTGATATTGATTTTTGACCCATTGTACCGAGGTCTTGAAATTCATTTGAATGCGTATAGCGGAAGATATGACTACCATCATTTTTATTATAAAAGCTTCCCGCAATCACTAAGCCATCAGCAGAAATACATATATTTGCAATGTCTTTCCCAGCCATTGTTCCGAGATTTTCAATTCCATTGGATCGCGTGTAGCGGAAGATTTGCCAATTGTGCGGCGCTTGATTATTTCTGAATTGGCCAACAACCACAGACCCATCGTCCGAAATACCTTTGATATGAACTGATTTTGGCAATCCGCCAATTGCAGCGACTTTAGATGAGATGTTGGTGGCATTTGTTACAAGTGGCCCAGTCCCCACGCATCCTGTAACGAGAAAGGAAGTGAAGATTGTCAACAGTATTATTTTCAACAATGAATGCTCCTAGATGAAAAATCGGCGCCATTAACCGCACTATATTCGGTTCCGTCGCTATGACTTATGCCAGTGTGCAAGAACAACAAATCCAGTAAATGCGTCAATCCATCGCTTCATTCAACGCACCTGCTCAATCAAGCCCATGGCACAGGGAATGGCCGATTTGGAGCAGAAGTTTGACAGCCGGCCTTTGGCCGATAGGTGACTTTTGCATTCAACGCCATTCACGGCAGCTTCCAGGAAATCGGGCGACTTCCACCTATATTGGCGCCCGTTGAAGTCAGGCGCGGATGGTGGTCCACTAACACCCCAACCAACGGTTCCTGTCGGGCGAACGCGCTGCGAATATCGTTCCATGTGATGCCGCTAAGTGGGAGCTTGAGACGTTGCACAAGTGTACCGTGTGCCTCACACCAGGCGAGATATAGAAACCGCCCGCTAGGCGGTCCATGCGCGAAGGAACCAAATAATATAGGCGCGTCGGACTTCCCCAGCTTCACTTGAAGCGTCAGGTCGAATGAAATCGTCCCATTTGCTCCTCGGACACCTGTATGTAAGAGCCCCTCCTTGTCCTGCATTCCGAACGTGCCTGGCTTCCCACTCCAATTAAGTGGCCCATTGCCGTCGTAGACTAGCCTGAGACATACTGATTCCATCATTGAAGCCCCATAAATTCATTGACAGTCGACTTCTGACCGCTACCAGGAGTTAACTGCCCGATTTCATAGAAATTAGACTCGCACAATCCAAAACCAATAACGAATATGCAGCGTGTAAGCGTCCGCTCTAGGCCACATGCGCTATCAACGACCGCTTGTGGCCGTGTTGAGCCGGTTGCGATAAGATAATTTGGACCCGAAGCTGTCGTTCTGTTTATTAGAGAGCAGTCATTCAAACATTTTTTGCGGGTGTGCCAGTCCACCATCCCAACTTTGTTGATAGGTCGGAATATCTGCATTGCAGAAATAATTTTCGTAAATGATTTGCGTCTGTGCATGCGCATTGAGAATCGCGATTGCAGCGAACAGTAAAATAAACAAACTACAGATTTTCCGATAAGACTTCATCGGTGCTTTCGAGGTTGTGGACGATTTTCCGCATGAAATTTTCACCGCACGCTGTCTACTCAATTCGAAGCCACGGCCAGCGAGCCTGGTACGACGCCGCTTTGCGCTCGAACAAATTGCGGTGCGGTGTCAAGGGATTCATGGTCAGTACACCTTCGCGCAACATTGCAAGTCCGTTTGGTGCATAGATCGAACCCGGGCGAACGCCGACACAGGTAGCTGGAATAAGGAAGCGGTCAATGCCGTCGCATGTGCTACGCAGCGCCTCGCACGGATGACCGAAGTACGACTCGTACCAGAGATGCACCCGCGCCTGGTTCGATGCTTCAATCTTCACTCCCAAGTCGGCCAGCGCATCATCAACACGTGCCTGCACATTCCGTTCGGCCGCCTCGCTCAGATCGTTGGCATCGAAGTAAAACAGATCATAGTCTTTGATATCCGCTTCTGGTGCACGGCCGGCCTGCAGATTCCAGACCGTCTGGAAGAGGCACCCCGCGACCAACCACGCATCCGGGAGCGCCAGGGCATTCCAGCGATCGAGGATAACGCGATTGCTGTGGTTGGCCAGGATAGCGGCGAGAAAATGGTCTTGCATCACAACTGACGCTCCGTTATCTGGTGAGAACAATACCCGACTTTAAAACAATTCCTTCTGCCTGCCCACCAAAGCCGCAAAATTATCGTCCAGGAACGGCAATATCGCGTCCGCCAGCGGCTGCAGCTGCCGGGTCAGATAATGGTCGTAGTCAATCGCCGAGCGCTGCGTTTCCAGCGGCTCGGGGCCGGACGTGGTCATCACGTAGCTGATCCAGCCGCCGTTCTGGTACTGCAACGGCCGGCCTTGCTCGCGATTGAATTCATCGGCCACGCGCGCGGCGCGCACGTGCGGCGGCACATTGCGCTCGTAGGCATCCAAAGGTCGCCTTAGCCGCTTGCGGTAGACCAGCAACTCGTCGAATTCGCCGTTCAGCGTGCGGCTGACGTAATCGCGCACATAAGCCTGGTAGGGCTCGCGCTTGAATATGTGCTGGTAAAGCTGCTGCTGGAATTCCTTGGCCAGCGGGGTCCAGTCGGAGCGCACCGACTCCAGTCCGCGGTACACCATTTCGTCCGCGCCGTCGGCGTTGACGATCAAGCCTGCGTAGCGCTTCTTGCTGCCCAGTTCGGTGCCGCGGATGGTCGGCATCAGGAAGCGGCGGTAGTGGGTGTCGAACTCCAGTTCCAGCGCGCTTTCGATACCCAGGGTTTGCCGCAGATGCAGGCGCCACCATTGGTTGACGTCCTGCGCCAGGGTATTGCCGATCTTGGCGGCCTGTTCCTCGGTATGCGGCTGCTTCAGCCAGACGAAAGTGGAATCGGTATCGCCATAGATGACCTGGTAGCCTTTGGCCTCGATCAGTTCGCGCGTCTTGTGCATGATTTCATGGCCGCGCATGGTGACCGACGACGCCAGGCGGGGATCGAAGAAACGGCAGCCGGTCGATCCCAGTACACCGCAGAAGGCGTTCATGATGATCTTCAAGGCTTGCGACAGGGGCTGGTTGCGCTGGCGTTTTGCCGTTTCGCGCCCTTGCCAGATCTGGCTGACGATGCCTGGCAGGCAGTGCTTGCTGCGCGAGAAGCGGCCGCCGCGGAAGCCCGGCACGGAATCGCTGTCGCCGGGATGCTGCATGCCTTCGATCAGCCCGACCGGATCGATCAGGAAAGTGCGGATGATGGAGGGATACAGGCTTTTATAGTCCAGCACCAGGACCGAATCGTACAGGCCCGATTGCGAATCCATCACAAAACCGCCGGGGCTGGAATCGCCTGCCACTTCACCCAGGTTCGGCGCGACGTAACCCTGGCGATGCATGTGAGGAAGATACAAATGGCTGAAAGCAGCCACCGAGCCGCCGCTGCGGTCTGCCGGCAAGCCGGTGACGGCGGCGCGTTCCAGCAGGAATTCCAGCAGTTCGGTCTTGGCGAAGATGCGCGTGACCAGCTCGCAGTCTTTCAGGTTGTAGGTCGCCAGCGCCGGTTTGTCTTCGGCGAAGCGGCGGTCGATTTCCGCCATGCGCTGGTAGGGGTTGGTGATGGATTTGCCTTCGCCCAGCAGGGTTTGGGCGACATGCTCCAGGCTGAAGGAAGGGAAATTCCAGGTCGCCGATTTCAGCGCTTCGATGCCGTCGATGATCAGGCGGCCGGCCGCGGAGGCGAAATGGTGGTTCGGCTTGAAGCCGTGTTCGCGCCACTCCATCAGGCTGCCGCCGCGGCCGATCAGCAGCGGTACTTGGTATTCCTGGGCATGTTTTTGCAGGACGCGCAGGTCGAACTGCACCAGGTTCCAGCCGATGATGGCGTCGGGATCATGCCGCTCCAGCCATTGATTCAGTTTCTCCAGCAGGAGCGGGCGGCTGGCGCAATACTCCAGGTCAAAGTCGATTTCGCTGGCGTCGCCGTTGGGCGGCCCCAGCATGTACACCTGGCGCTGGCCGCAGCCTTCGAGGGCGATCGAATACAAGTCGCCATGCGCCGTGGTTTCGATATCGAGCGATACCAGCTTCAGCTGCGGACGGTATTCGGGCGCGGGTTTCATGGTGCTGTTGAGCATGGGGCCGCTGCCATTTTTTTCGCCTGCAAACCAGACCGGGGCGGTGATGAAGCGCTCCATCAGGTAGCGTTCTGGCGGGCGGATATCTGCCTCGTAGACGTCGACGCCGTCATCCCTCAGCAGCTTGTCCAGCTTGATCAACTGACGATGCTGCTGCAAATACAGGCCCAGCACTGGCCGGTACTGGAAATCCTTCAGGAGCAGCGGACGCAGCTCGAACCGGCGTTCGTTGCGCAATACGCTTTCAGCCTGCTGCTGTTGCTCGACGGGTATGAAGGCCACCGATTCCTGGGGAGCCAGGCGGATCTGCTGCGGGCCATCGTCAGTCGCCAGCCAGAACTCGACTTCTGTACCATTGGGAGTGTCGCGCCAGTGTCTGGTGAGGATGAAGCCTTGTTGTGCCACGCTACTGCCTTATAGAGCTGCTTATATATACGCCTCGCCTGCGCATCGGCACGAGGGATGCCGGGGAAAGACCGGGTCTTGCAATGATACATTTCATGATTGCATTTTGCTTCGGTCGCCGGCCCGCAAGAATGCAATTATTTCGAAACTCTGGCCGTCGCCTCGTTGTCGGAGCAGAGGAGCCTGGGATGAGATCGCGCAAGGATGGTGTCATAGTTATTCGCAATCCCGGTGATAGATTTAAATGCAAACTAGATTGCTTGCAATTTAATTTTTAGCGATATATTATTCAAGCCATGGACACCAGCAAACAATCGACTGCAAATCTCGCACCGGAATCATTCGGGCCGGACAGCTTGCTGCTGGACAATCAGCTGTGCTTTGCGCTGTATTCGGCATCGCTGACCATGACCAAGCTTTACAAACCGCTGCTGCAAAAAATGGGGTTGACCTATCCGCAGTACCTGGTGCTGCTGACCTTGTGGGAGCGTGACGAGCTGACTGTGTCGGCCCTGGGCGAGCGTCTGTTCCTGGATTCCGGCACGCTGACGCCTTTGCTCAAGCGCCTGGAAAGCAGCGGGTTTTTGCGGCGCCAGCGCTCGCCGCACGATGAGCGCCAGGTCATCGTCAGCCTGACTGCGGCAGGCAACAACCTGCGCCAGCAAGCGCTGGAGATACCGCAGCAGGTGAGTTGCAGCGTCGAATGCTCGCTGGACGAAGTGAAAGCGCTGACCCAGGAGTTGCGGCGTTTGCGTGCCGCGATGGCTGGCAATATCGCTTAAAGACAGAGGGCCTGATTTTGTATAGAAAATATATTGCGAGCAATATAATTGTGTAATTAAGAATCACCTTATGGCGCGTTTCATTCTTGCGTCATTTAAATGTTGTACCTTTGATCCGGATCATCAGTACGGCCGACTGTATCGATCCAAAGGATTTTCCAACCGGCCAATAAAGGAAACCATCATGTCAGTCGAAAAAGTTCTGTACCGCGCCCAAGCCACTGCAACCGGAGGCCGTGACGGCCGCGCCGTGTCATCCGATAACGTGCTGGACGTCAAGTTGACCACACCGAAAGAACTGGGCGGCGCCGGCGGCGAAGGCACCAATCCTGAACAACTGTTTGCAGCCGGTTATTCCGCCTGCTTCATCGGCGCCATGAAATTCGTCGCCTCGCAAGAAAAAATCAGCCTGCCTGCAGACGTGTCGATCACCGGCCTGGTAGGCATCGGCCAGATTCCCGGCGGCTTCGGCATCGAAGTCGAATTGCGCATTTCCCTGCCTGGCATGGACGCCGGCGCTGCAGAAGACCTGGTCAACAAGGCGCACAAGGTCTGCCCTTATTCCAACGCAACCCGCGGCAACATCGACGTTACCCTGACCCTGGTGTAATCAACGGGGCGGATCGCGATCTGTATCCGCCCAGCCTGGCTTGCCAGGCTTTTTTTTTAAGCCAGGCTGTCAGCCGAGCTTGAAAACGGCGGCGGTCCGCGCCAGCTGCGCGGCCTGGTCCTGCAGGCTCTGGGCGGCGGCCGCGGCCTGTTCGACCAGCGCGGCATTCTGCTGGGTGATGTCGTCTATGTGACCCATGGCGCGGTTGATCTCTTCGATGCCGCTGCTTTGCTCGCCGGTCGCCGCCGTGATTTCATGCATCATGTCGGCCACCCGCTTGACCGCAGCGACTATACCCTGCATGGTCTGGCCGGCAGCATCCGCCAGCTTGCCGCCGGCATCCACCTGTTCTACCGAATCGCTGATCAAGCCCTTGATTTCCTTGGCGGCTGTAGCTGAACGCTGCGCCAGGTTGCGCACTTCCGCCGCCACCACGGCAAAACCGCGTCCCTGTTCGCCGGCCCGCGCTGCTTCCACCGCGGCATTCAGCGCCAGGATATTGGTCTGGAAAGCGATGCCGTCGATCACGCCGATGATGTCATGGATCTTGCGCGAACTGTCCTTGATCGCATGCATCGTCTCCACTACCTGGCCGACCGCCTGGCCGCCTTCGATCGCTTGCCCCGATGCGCTGATCACCAGCTGGTTGGCATGCTGGGCGCTGTCGGCGCTCTGTTTCACCGCCGCCGTCAGCTGCTCCAGCGAGCTACTGGTCTGTTCCAGCGAAGCCGCTTGCGATTCGGTGCGGGCCGACAGGTTGGCGTTGCCTTCGGCGATCTCCTGCGACGCGCGCGCCATCTCGCCGGTGCCTTGCCGCACGTTGCCGATGACGCCGGCCAGGCCCTGGCTGATGCCGTTGATGGCTTGTTCAAGCTGGCCGATTTCATCGCCGCGGTCGCTCGCCAGGGTGGCGCTCAGGTCGCCCGCCGCCAGTTGCTGCGCAGCCTGCTTGACTCTTTCCAGCGGCTGGCTGATGGTGTTGCGGATCAGCCAGTACAGCGCCGCCACCATGATCAGCACCGCCGCCAGGCCGAACAGAGCATTGCGGTTGCGCAGGGTGGTGATCTCTTGCGTCAGCTCGGCGGCATCCTCGTTGCCGACAATCAGCCAGTTCCAGTTCTTGTACAGCGCGAAGGCGGCGATTTTTTCCGCACCGGCGCCTTCCTGCAAGGCGTAACGCATGCTGCCTTCCTTGCGTTCCAGGATGTCCTTGATGAATTCGCGGCCATCGGTGTCCTTCTGCGCCAGCACATTCTTGCCTTCGTCGGCCGGCGCCACCAGCAGCTTGCCCAGGTCCTTGCCCTGGGCAGCGTTGAGCACGTAGAAATAACCGGACTCGCCCAGCTTGACCGAGCGGATGCGAGCCTTCAGCGTTTCGATATCGGCGGTGATGTCGACGCCGACAAACAATGCGCCGACGATGGCGCCGGCCTCGTCCTTGACCGGGTTGTAGGCGGTCATGTACTCCTTGCCGAACAGGGTGGCGCGACCGATATACGACAAGCCGCCCTGCAGGCGGGCGTATCCGGGATGGCCGTGGTCAAGCACGGTGCCGATGGCGCGTTCGCCGTTTTCTTTCTTGAGCGAGGTCGAGATGCGGATGAAGTCCTCGCCGTTCTTGACGAAGATTGTCGCCACTGCGCGGCTGGCTGAGGTAAAGCTGTCGGCCACCGAAAAATTCATGTTGATGGCGTCATTGCCGTTCTTCAGCAACGGCACCGGCTTGCCGGCGACATCGACGGTCTTGCTGCCGTCGATAGAAAATTTTGCGGGGAAATAACTCGCCAGCAGCAATGCGAAACGCTCGGCTTCGCTTTTATGGCTGGTATCGAATGTATCGAGCATCTGGATCATGGTGCCGGTCCTGCCGGAAATGTCGCGCGCTCCGCGCTGTTCCAGCAATTGCGAGGTGGAGCGGGCGCTGGCCCAGCCGTAGACCAGGAAGATCACGGCGGCCAGCAAAAAGGTAAACAAGCTGAGCTTGATGCCTACGTTGAGGCTGTTGAAGAATTTATTGTTCATTGACTATCCTTTTCTTGTTAGGCGGAGTGAAGCGGCGCGTTGCATCCTGCCGAATTCCTGGCAATCAAAGTCAATAACGACAACTTTCGCGAAAGTTGAAGGGTTGGAAGCGGGACCGGCTGTTTTGGGGCCTGAAGAAACGGCGCAGCCTGCCGTTAACACGAACAGGAAAGCGGCTGGCCAAAATCCGCTTTCCCGAACCAACGGCTCGCGTGCAACTGAAACCCCATCTGAAAAGAAAACCATGACCTGGTTCTACAACTTAAAAATTGCGACCAAGCTGCTGCTGTCGTTCGCCTTGATATTGATGCTGACGCTGGTGCTGGGCGTAGCTTCGATCACGCAACTGGGGCAAGTCAACGCCACCACCAACGAAATCAACAGCAACTGGCTGCCGAGCGTACGGATGCTGCTGACCCTGAAGAGCAACCTGGCGCTGCTGCGCAATGTCGAAATGCAGCACGTCATGTCGAACGATGCGGCGGACATGGACAAGAGCGCCCAGTTCATCGGCGATATCCGGGGCGACGTGCAAAAGACCCTGAGCGAATATGCGCCGCTGGTTTCCGAGGAGGAGCGGGCCGTATACGATCAGCTCAAGGATAAGATCCCGCGTTACCTGGAGATGGACAAGAAAATCGTCGACATCTCGCGCGCCTTCAGGAAAGACGATGCGATAAAAGAAATACGCGGCGATTCTCTGGCTGCCATCGTCGAACTGGACAAGCAGGTTGAACGCCTGGTGAAAATCAATAGCGACGGCAGCGCCGCCTCTGCCAAGGACGGCGAAGCCATCTACAACAAGGCGCGGTTCTGGATGATAGGGCTGATGATCGCGATGCTGCTGCTAGGTTTCGCCCTGGCGCTGTGGATTGCGCGCGTGGTTGCCCAGCCGCTGGAGTTTGCGGTAGACGTGGCGCGCCGGGTTGCCGGCGGCGATTTGACGGCAGATATCGAAGTCAGGTCGAGCGACGAGACCGGGCAGCTGATGCAGGCGCTGAAAGACATGAACCACAGCTTGCAGAAGATCGTCGGCGAAGTCCGCAGCGGCACCGATACCATCGCTACCGCCTCCGGCCAGATCGCGGCCGGCAACCAGAACCTGTCGCAGCGCACGGAACAGCAAGCCAGTTCGCTGGAAGAAACCGCGGCCTCGATGGAGCAGCTGACTTCCACCGTCAAGCAGAATGCCGACAACGCCAGCCAGGCCAACCAGCTGGCGGTGTCCGCCTCGGAAGTGGCGCTGCATGGCGGCACCGTGGTGACCCAGGTGGTCAGCACCATGGGCGCCATCAATACCTCTTCGAAAAAGATCGTCGACATCATCGGCGTGATTGACGGCATCGCTTTCCAGACCAATATCCTGGCGCTGAATGCCGCGGTGGAAGCAGCGCGCGCCGGCGAACAAGGCCGCGGTTTTGCGGTGGTGGCGGCGGAAGTGCGCAGCCTGGCGCAACGTTCGGCGGCCGCGGCCAAGGAAATCAAGGGACTGATCGACGATTCGGTCGAAAAAGTCGGGCTCGGCACGCGCCTGGTGGACCAGGCCGGCAGCACCATGGAGGAAATCGTGGCCAGCGTGCGCCGCGTGACCGACATCATGGGCGAAATCACCGCCGCCAGCCAGGAGCAGACCGCCGGCATCGAGCAGATCAACCAGGCCATCAGCCAAATGGACCAGGTGACCCAGCAAAACGCCGCTCTGGTGGAAGAGGCAGCGGCCGCCGCCGCCAGCCTGCAGGACCAGGCCGGCGCCCTGGCCGGAGTAGTCGGCGCCTTCAAGCTGGAGCGTGCGCACAATGCGGCCCAGGCAAACAGGATGATCGATATCACGCCGCACGCGCAGATGTTGCGCGGCGCCGCGGCTTGACACCGTCATGGCCGGAGCAAGCGGGGTTTCAGGCGCTTGTTTGCGGCATCGGCATGGGGCCGCCATGTTTATATTGCAATACGGGCAGTTGCCGCGGCAGGCGGCCCTGCCAACCATGTTAAGGCGCACTGAATGACTATCAAACCGAGCACCAGGTCTGCTGCTTCAGCTCGGGATTTTTTGCTGACCGACGGCGATTTTTCCCGGGTCCGCGCGCTGATCCACCAGCGCGCCGGCATCGCGCTGGGCGAGCAAAAGCGCGAGATGGTCTACAGCCGCCTGTCGCGCCGCTTGCGCGAACTGGGCATGAACGACTTCACTTCCTATCTGGCCTTGCTGGAAGCCGAGAAGGACAGCGCCGAATGGCAAGCTTTCACCAATGCCCTGACCACCAACCTGACGGCGTTTTTCCGCGAGGCGCATCATTTTCCGCTGCTGGCGGAGCATGTAAAAAAATGCGCGGCGCCGGTGACAGTCTGGTGCTCGGCCGCGTCCACCGGCGAAGAGCCGTATTCGATCGCGATGACGCTGATCGAAGCGCTTGGCAGCCGCGCCGCCACGGCCAGCGTGATCGCCACCGACATCGATACCCAGGTGCTGGAGAAAGCTGCAGCGGGTGTCTACACCATGGAGCAGGTCAGCAAGCTGCCGCTGGAACGCCTCAAGCGGTTTTTCCTGAAAGGCAGCGGCGCCCGCGCCGGGCAGGTGCGGATACGGCCGGAAGTGGCGGCCATGGTGAAGTTCGGCCAGGTCAACCTGCTCGATACGCAGTGGGGCTTGAAGGAACCGTTCGACGCCATCTTTTGCCGCAACGTGATGATCTATTTCGACAAGCCGACGCAGAACAGGATCCTGCAGCGCTTTGCCCCCCTAATGAAAGCGCAAGGCTTGCTGTTTGCCGGGCATTCCGAGAATTTTTCCTACGCCAGCCAGCCGTTCCGGCTGCGCGGCCAGACCGTGTATGAGCTCGATCCAAGGCAGGCCAAAGGCGGCGCATGATTTCAGCGGCGCAAGAGTCGATGGCGACCCATCATTATTTTGACCGCGAATTCGACAGCGCGGCGGTCAAGCTGCTGCCGAACGAATACTACGTCACGCCCGACGACATGGTGCTGAGCACCGTGCTCGGTTCTTGCGTGGCCGCCTGCGTGCGCGACAGCACCGCAGGAGTCGGCGGCATGAACCATTTCATGCTGCCCAATGACGGCAATCCTGGCAGTTCTGGCAGTAGCGCTTCGGCTTCCATGCGCTACGGCGCTTATGCCATGGAAATGCTGCTGAACGAACTGCTGAAGGCAGGCGCGCGCCGGGAACGGCTGGAAGCCAAGGTGTTCGGCGGCGGCGCGGTGCTGGCCAACATGACGATGCTCAACATCGGCGACCGCAATGCCGATTTTGTCTTGCGCTACCTGCAGATGGAGCAGGTACGGGTGGCGGCGCAGGATTTGCGCGGCAACCTGCCGCGCCGGATCAGTTATTTCCCCAGGAGCGGCAAGGTCATGGTGCGCAGGCTGCACCGTATCAACGATGCCGAACAAGTCCAGCGCGACGAACAGCAGCTGGTGCAGACGCTGGCGCAGCAGCCGGTGCGCAGCAAGGTGGAATTATTCAATACGGTCGTTGGCAAGAGAGCCGTAAAACAAGGTGGAGGCAGCGCATGAGCGATAAAAAAATCAAGGTATTGTGTGTCGACGATTCAGCGCTGATACGCAGCCTGATGACGGAAATCATCAATAGCCAGGCGGATATGACGGTGGTGGCGACAGCGCCCGATCCGCTGGTGGCGCGCGACCTGATCAAGCAGCTCAATCCGGACGTGCTGACGCTGGACGTCGAAATGCCGCGCATGGACGGCCTGGATTTCCTGGAAAAACTGATGCGCCTGCGGCCGATGCCGGTGCTGATGGTGTCCTCGCTGACCGAACGCGGATCCGAAATCACGCTGCGGGCGCTGGAACTGGGGGCGGTCGATTTTGTCACCAAGCCGCGCCTCGGCATACGCGAAGGCCTGCTGGAATATACCGACCTGATCGCCGACAAGATCCGTGCGGCGGCCCGCGCCCGCCTGCAGTCAGTGCGCCGCTCCGACGCCGATGCGGCGGCAGCGGCCGGATTGACGCCGATGCTGCGCAGCCCTTTGCTGAGTACCGAGAAGCTGATCATCATCGGCGCTTCCACCGGCGGCACCGAAGCGATCCGGGAAGTCTTGCAGCCGCTGCCGCCGGATTGCCCGGGCATCATGATCGCGCAACACATGCCACCCGGGTTTACCCGCTCCTTTGCGCAGCGCCTGGACGGCCTGTGCCGCATCACCGTCAAGGAAGCGGAGCACGGCGAGCGGGTGTTGCCGGGCCACGCTTATATCGCACCCGGCGGCTTCCATCTGTCGCTGGCGCGCAGCGGCGCCAATTATGTCGCGCATCTGGACCAGGAAGATCCGGTAAACCGCCATCGGCCATCGATCGATGTGTTGTTCGATTCGGTCGCCCAGCATGCCGGCAAGAACGCCATCGGCGTGATCCTGACCGGCATGGGGCGGGATGGCGCAGCCGGCTTGCTGCGCATGCGCCAGGCCGGCGCCTATACCCTGGCGCAAGACGAAGCCAGCTGCGTGGTGTTCGGCATGCCGCGTGAAGCCATCGCCATGGGTGCGGCCAGCGAAGTGGCCGGTATAGCCGAAATGAGCACCCGTCTGATGGCGCGCCTGATGTCGTACGGCGAACGCTCAAACCGGGTGTGAAACGGGTGTGAAACGGGTGTGAAAATTATCTGCCCTGCATTTTTTGACATTTGTGACGTTATACAGGCATGGCGTCAGGAATTCATGCAGGCCCTATTTATAGTGTGGAGTAATCATGGTTGATAAAAGCATCAAAATTCTAGTGGTGGACGATTTTCCCACCATGCGGCGGATTGTGAGAAATCTGTTGAAGGAACTCGATTTCGTCAATGTCGACGAAGCCGAAGACGGCGCGGCAGGGCTGGCCAAGCTCAAGGACGGCAACTTCGGGTTTGTCGTGTCCGACTGGAACATGCCGAACATGGATGGCTTGACCATGCTGCAATCGATACGCGCCGATCCTACCCTGGCCAGGCTGCCGGTGCTGATGGTGACGGCCGAAGCGAAGAAGGAAAACATCATCGCCGCCGCCCAGGCCGGCGCCAACGGCTATGTGGTCAAGCCGTTTACCGCGGCCACGCTGGAGGAAAAGATCACCAAGATATTCGAAAAAATTGCGAAAGAGAGTGCTTGATATGAGCCTCGCCTTACAGATGCCGGTCGCCGGCGATTCCGCCGAACAGCTGGTCAACCGCATCGGCCACCTGACTCGCCTGCTGCGCGAAAGCATGCGCGAACTCGGCCTGGACCAGGAAATCGCCAAGGCAGCGCAGGCGATTCCGGATGCCCGCGACCGCTTGAACTATGTGGCGGCGATGACTGAACGCGCGGCCGAGAGAGCCCTGAACGCGATTGACGTCGCGCAGCCGATCCAGGAAACGCTCAGCAAGCAGGCCAAGACGCTCAACCAGCGCTGGGACGAGTGGTTCGTCAGCCCGGTCGAGCTGGACGATGCGCGGGTGCTGGTGCTGGATACCCGCAATTACTTGAAAGACGTGCCGCGGCAGGCCTCGGCCATCAATGAGCAGCTGATGGAAATCATGATGGCGCAGGATTTCCAGGACCTGACCGGCCAGGTCATCAAGAAAATGATGGAAGTCGTGCAGGAAATGGAAAAGCAGCTGCTGCAGGTGCTGATCGACAATACGCCGCTGGAAAAACGCAGCGACGGCAACGGCCTGCTGAACGGTCCGCAAATGAAAGCCGAAGAGAACCCCGATGCGGTTTCCGACCAGGAGCAGGTTGACGACCTGTTGTCCAGCCTGGGTTTCTGAAGCTGGCAATTGTGAATCCGCATCATGTCTGAAAACGGCCAGGGTGATGGCAGACACGCCCTGGCCGCAGCGATTGCCTGAGCAGCAGCGCTATCCCCGCCTTGTTTGCCCGATTGCATCTGCGTGCTTGCATCAATAATCGACATTGATAGGGCGCTGTTCGTCCCTTCTGGTTCGGAGCATGCATGGCGGAAGAAAGCGATCTCGAAAAAACGGAACCCGGTTCTCCCCGGCGCCTGGAAAAGGCGCGCGAAGAAGGCCAGGTTGCCCGTTCGCGCGAGCTGAGCACGTTTGTCATGCTGAGCACCGGCATCGGCGGCTTGTGGCTGACGGCGGCGCCGATGGCTGAGCACATCGGCCATGCCTTGCGGCAGGGCATGCAATTCAAGCGCGCCGCCGCCTTCGACTCCGCTTACATGCTGACCCAGGCCGCCGCTGCCGGACAGGAAGCGCTGCAGGCCTTGCTGCCCTTGCTGGCCATGCTGGCGCTGGCGGCACTGACAGCGCCGCTGATGCTGGGCGGCTGGCTGTTTTCTCCTGATGCGCTGGCGCCGAAATTCTCCAAGCTGAACCCTGCGACCGGCATCGCCCGCATCTTCTCCAGCCAGTCGCTGGCGGAACTGTTCAAGGCATGCACCAAGTCGGTGCTGGTGGGCGGCATCGCCTACTGGGTCATGTCGCGCAACCTGGATACATTGCTCGGGCTGCTGAGCGAGCCGGTGCATGGCGCGCTGGCGCATACGGTGCGGCTGGTGGCCAACTGCTGCGGCCTGATCATCGCTTCCTTGCTGCTGGTGGCAGCGATCGACGTGCCGTATCAGTTATGGAGTTATTACCGCAAGCTGCGCATGACGCGCGAAGAGCTGAAGCAGGAACACAAGGAAAGCGAAGGCGATCCGCACGTCAAGGGCCAGATCCGGCGCCAGCAGCAACAGATGGCGCGGCGGCGCATGATGGCCGAGGTGGCGACCGCCGATGTGGTGGTGACCAATCCGACCCACTTTGCGGTCGCGCTCAAATACAGCGACAAGGAAATGCGCGCGCCGCGCGTGGTGGCAAAAGGCACCGACCTTGTGGCGCTGCGCATCCGCGCCATCGGCGCCGAACACAAGATTCCCATGCTGGAAGCGCCGCCGCTGACGCGGGCGCTGTATCGCCATACCAGCCTCGGCGAAGAAATCCCGGCCGCCCTGTACACCGCGGTAGCTGAAGTGCTGGCCTGGGTTTACCAGCTGCAGCGCTGGCGCAGCGAGGGCGGCATTGCGCCGCGCGCTCCGGCCGACCTGGCGGTTCCCGATTCATTAGACACTTTAGCGAGCCCGGCATGAAGCCTGCAGGATCAGCTTTTTCATTCAGTTCCTTGCCCCGCCTGGGGGCCGCCATATTGGCCGGCAACAGCGTCAAGGGCATGGCTGGTCCGGTGCTGATCATCATGATCCTGGGCATGATGATATTGCCCTTGCCGCCTTTCCTGCTCGATTTGCTGTTCACCTTCAATATCGCGCTGTCGGTGATGGTGCTGCTGGTCAGCATGTACACCATGAAGGCGCTGGACTTTGCCGCTTTTCCCACGGTCCTGCTGTTTTCGACTTTGCTGCGCCTGTCGCTCAACGTCGCTTCTACCCGGGTAGTGCTGCTGGAAGGCCATACCGGTCCGGATGCCGCCGGCAAGGTGATCGAAGCCTTCGGCCATTTCCTGGTGGGCGGCAATTTTGCGGTCGGCATCGTGGTTTTCGTGATCCTGGTGGTGATCAATTTCATGGTCATCACCAAGGGCGCAGGACGGATTGCCGAAGTCGGCGCGCGTTTCACGCTGGATGCGATGCCGGGCAAGCAGATGGCGATCGACGCTGACCTCAACGCTGGCCTGATCGGCGAAGACGTGGCGCGCAAACGCCGCGCAGAAGTCGCGCAGGAAGCGGATTTCTACGGTTCCATGGACGGCGCCAGCAAGTTCGTGCGCGGCGACGCCGTGGCCGGTTTGCTGATCATGGTGATCAACGTGGTCGGCGGCCTGATCGTCGGCGTCGCCCAGCATGGCCTGGATATTTCGGTGGCGGCCAAGAACTACACTTTGCTGACCATCGGCGACGGCCTGGTGGCGCAGATCCCGGCGCTGGTGATTTCCACCGCGGCCGGCGTCATCGTCTCGCGCGTGACGACCGATGAGGACGTCGGCCAGCAGCTGATGGGGCAATTGTTTTCGAATCCGCAGGTGCTGTTCCTGACCGCCGGCATCATCGGCCTGATGGGACTGGTGCCGGGCATGCCGCATGTGGCGTTCCTGATCATTGCCGGCGGCCTGGTCTATCTCGGCCGGCGCTTGCTGCAGAAAACCGCTGCGGCGGAATATGCGGCCAAGGCGCCGCCGCCTTCCGCCGCGGCTGCAGAGCCGGCAGACGCCAGCTGGGACGACGTGGCGCTGGTCGATCCGCTCGGGCTGGAAGTCGGCTACCGGCTGATTTCGCTGGTGGACCGCAGCCAGAACGGCGAGCTGCTGGGGCGCATCAAGAGCATCCGCAAGAAATTCGCGCAGGACATCGGTTTCCTGGTGCCGGTGGTGCATATCCGCGACAACCTTGAACTCAAGCCGAATTCCTATGTGATCACGCTGAAGGGCGTGGAGATCGCCAACGGCGAAGCCTGGCCCGGGCAATGGATGGCGATCAACCCGGGCCAGGTCAGCGCCACCTTGCCCGGCGTGCAGACGGTCGATCCTGCCTTCGGCCTGCCGGCGGTATGGATCGAAAGCCATATGCGGGAACAGGCGCAGATCTACGGCTATACCGTGGTCGACGCCAGCACCGTGATCGCCACCCACCTGAACCACCTGATCCATGCCCATTCGGCGGAACTGTTGGGGCGGCAGGAAGTGCAGCAGCTGCTGGACCGGGTCGGCAAGGATGCGCCGAAGCTGATCGAGGACCTGGTGCCGAAGCTGCTGTCGCTGACGACATTGCAGAAAGTACTGCAAAACCTGCTGGACGAAAGCGTCTCGATACGCGACATGCGCACCATCCTCGATGTCCTGCTGGAACACGGAGCCGCAGTCAGCGACGCCACCGAGCTGACCTCGCTGGTGCGGCTGGCGCTGGGCCGGGCCATCACCCAGCTGCTGTTCCCCGGCAACGGCGAACTGCAGGTGATCGGCCTCGACAGTTCGCTGGACCGGGTCCTGCTGCAGGCGCTGAGCAATGGCAGCGGCCTGGAGCCGGGACTGGCCGACAGCCTGCTGGCGCAGACCCAGGCGGCGATTACGCGCCAGGAGCAGTTCGGCCTGGCGCCGGTGCTGGTGGTGCAGCATCCGCTGCGGGTCTTGCTGGCGCGGTTTTTACGGCGCAGCCTGCCGCAGCTCAAAGTGCTGTCGCATGCCGAAATCCCTGACACCCGCACCATCAAAGTAACCGCCACTATCGGAGGCAAAGCTTGAACATGAGCTTGAATTTGAACACAAGCATGAGCACTGACAGCGTCACCATCGTCGCGCCGTCCAGCCGCGAAGCGCTGCGCCTGGTGCGCGAGCAGCTGGGGCCGGACGCCATCATCGTTTCCAGCCGCGTGACTGCCGCCGGCGCCGAAATCGTCGCCATGCTGGAATCTGCGGGCGATGCGCGTACGGCGCCGGCATCAACCCCCGCTGTTGCTGCACCGGCGGCGCAGCCGGCAGCAAGCGCCGCCGCGTCATTCGGCATGGACAGCAACGGTAGCGTTATCAGTGAAATTCATTCGATGCGCGGCATGATCGAAGAGCAGCTGGCCGGCCTGGTGTGGAACGACAAGCAGCGCCGCGATCCGGTGCGCGGCCACCTGCTGCGCACCTTGCTGGGCGCCGGCTTCAGCGCCAGCCTGGCGAAAGCGATGCTGGATCATTTGCCGACCGGCCAGAATTTTTCCTCCGGCATGGCTTGGGTCAAGGCTGAACTGGCGCGCAACCTGCCCTTGATGGAAAACGAAGATGCGCTGATGGATGGCGGCGGCGTCTACGCCCTGATGGGCCCGACCGGAGTAGGCAAGACCACCACCACCGCCAAGCTGGCGGCGCGCTGCGTGATGCGCTTCGGCGCCGACAAGCTGGCGCTGCTGACTACCGACAGCTACCGCATCGGCGCATTTGAACAGCTGCGCATTTACGGCAAGATCCTGGGTGTGTCGGTGCACGCGGTGAAAGACGCTGCCGACCTGCGGCTGGTGCTGGAGGATTTGCGCGACAAGCACATGGTTCTGATCGACACGGTCGGCAAGAGCCAGCGCGACCGCAGCGTGTCCGACCAGGTCGCCATGCTGTGCGGCGCCGGCCGTCCGGTCAAGCGCCTGCTGCTGCTGAACGCCGCCAGCCATGGCGACACCCTGAATGAAGTGGCGCACGCCTATAAGGACAGCGCCGGCGGCAACCAGCTGGCGGGCTGCATCTTTACCAAGACCGACGAAGCCACCCATCCCGGCGCATTGCTGGATACCGTGATCCGTCACCGGCTGCCGGTGCATTACGTCTCTTGCGGCCAGAAAGTGCCGGAAAACCTGCTGCTGGCCGAGCGTACGCAACTGGTCGACAGCGTGTTCCAGAACGCCAGCCGCAGCGCCTTGTTTGTTCCGGGCGAAGCCGGTCTGGGCGAACTGCCGGCGGCATTGAACAACGATATCGAACTGGCTGCCGCAGCGGCCGCCACGGAACGTTTGCGCAGCCAGTGCCAGCAACTGATCCGGGTGCTGGCGCACGATGCCGAAGAACTGGCCGCCAACGCCCGTGCGCTGGCCGATGGCGGAATCGGCTTCGAGACCAGCAGCGGATTGTGGCGATGCCTGGCAGACGACAGCGCAGGCAGCCAGGCGGTAGCGCACACACTGATGGCGCACGCAAAAACGGAAATAGGCCTTGCCTGCACCACCCATGTGCTGGCAATCAGCGGCAAGACCGAACTGGTCGCCAGCCGCAGCGGCGACGCTTATGCCTTGCAGTCCAGTCTATTGCTGTCGGATCGCGACGGCGTGCCGCTGGCGGCGCCCCATCAATTGCTGTCGACCGCGCTTGCCGCCAATGCAAGCAACGTCATGCCGACACCGGCGCTGCGCCAGCTAGCCTGGATGCATGGCCAGGATTTCGGCAAGCCGGTGGTGCACCTGCTCGACAGGATGCCGGCGCCAGGCCTGATCGATTCCTGGCAGGCCGGCGGCCTGTCATGGCTGGCCCGGGCTCGCAGCACGACGCGCGTAGAGTGCGACGGCGTCGGGACAACCGTGGCGCGACTGACCGCGCAACTGGTCTTCACTGCGCCGCAGATGATTACTTACAAAGGCAGGCCGGCGCAGCAGACACTGGCGGAAACGGCAGTCACCCTGGATGGCGATTTGCGTTGCGTTGCCGTGCGTATCACCGATCAGCCCAACGGCAAGCTGCTGGCCAGCTGGCATTTGCTGACCAATCTGGGGCCGGCGGCGACGGCATCGCAGCTGGCCGCATGGAGCTGCTGGAAACAGGCCGCCGATCCCTATTACAAATTGCTCAAGCAAGCCATCCTGCAGCTCGGCGCCTGCACCGAACCGGGCGACAGCCATATGCAAAAGCGCTTGCTAGTTGCCGCCCAGGTCAGCACCACCGTCTGGCGCCTGGCCCAGAGCCGGAACGACTGGGCCGCTCCGGCGCGCACATTGCTGGCGCAACTGGCCGGACACCGGATCCGTTCCGGCTCGGTCACCGTCGCCTCCGCTGCGGCGCTGTTTGAAGGTTTCGGCAAGCTGATCGCGCTGCTGGATGCCCTGGCGCTGGACGCCGATAACGTTGCCGCCGTGGCGCCGGCGCACGGCGCGGCGGCGTTGCCCGGATGAGGAGGCGCGTTTGAACAAGGTGGTCAGCGACCAGGCGGACGGTTTGCGCTGCCTGATGGCACAGCATTCAGGCAAGCAGGTGGCGCATGTCATCGCCTTGGTCGGCAGCAGTCCAAGGGTAGGCGTGACCAGCGTGGCCCTGAACCTGGCCGCGGCGCTGGTGCAGCAGGGCAAAGAAGTGTTGCTGCTGGACGAACAGAGCGGGGCGCGGTCGGCAGCTGCGATGTGGGCAGGCGCTGCGGCGGGCAGCTGGTCCGATGTTGCAGGCGGCTTGCCGCTGTCGGCTGCAGCTTCGCGCCTGGCTTGCGGCGCGCTGCTGCTGGCGGTGCGAAAAGACGATGCGACTGCAGCGGCCGAGGTGCGCAATGCGTTCCAGGGACAGGTAATCCTGATCGACGCCAGCCTCGGCCAGGATGGCGCCTTGTCGCCGCTGGCGGCGCAAGCCGACGATGTGGTGGTGGTGTTGCGGCCACAGGCGGCGTCGATTACCGCTGCCTATGCTTGCGTCAAGCAGCTGCATTACGCGCATGCGTTGCAGCGCCTGAGGATCATGGTCAATCTGGCGGCCGGCGTGCCGGCGGCGCAGCACGTGCTGAACAACCTGGCCGGCGCCGGCAGCCGTTACCTGGGCCTGGCGCTGGAACCTGCCGGTTGCGTGGCGGAGGATCCGCAGCTGGTGCGCGCGCAAGGACTCAAGTTGAGCGTGGTGGAGGCATTCCAGACTAGCGCCGCGGCAATCGATTTTCGCCGCATCGCCGGCCAGCTGCTGCAATGGCCGCGCCCTGTTGTTAACCGAAATCTGGACACTGTGTGAGTAGAGCAGGAAGAGGAATCCATCATGTATACGGCTCAGGGAAAAATCGACAAATCCGACACGCTGGCGCAATACGCGCCGCTGGTGCGGCGCCTGGCTTTGCAGTTGATCGCGAAATTGCCGGCCAGCGTGGAGCTGGACGACATGATCCAGGCCGGCATGCTGGGTTTGCTGGATGCCGCCAACCGCTACCAGGACGACCAGGGTGCGCAATTCGAAACCTACGCCAGCCAGCGTATCCGCGGCGCGATGCTGGACGAACTGCGTGCCAACGACTGGCTGTCGCGCGGCCTGCGCCAGTCGTCGCGCAAGGTCGACGCCGCGGTGCAGGCATTGGAGCAGAAACTGGCGCGCCCGCCCAGCGAGCGTGAGATCGCGCAGTCCATGCAGCTGTCGCTGCAAGACTACCAGCACCTGCTGCAGGAGATCCATGGTTCGCAGCTGGTGTATTACGAAGACTGCGAAGGCGGCAGCAATGAAAATTCCTTTCTTGACCGTCAGCATGACGATGGCCATCGCAGCGGCGCCGGCGATCCGCTGCAACGTCTGCTGGACAGCGGTATGCGCCATATGCTGGTGGAGGCGATCGCCCTGATGCCGGAACGTGAGCGTTTGCTGCTCAGCCTGTACTACGAACAGGAACTGAATTTGCGCGAAATCGGCGCCGTGCTGGAAGTCAGCCAGTCGCGCGTCTGCCAGCTGCATAGTCAGGCTATCAGCCGCTTGCGGGTGCGCCTGAACGAAACCAGCCGGAGCGAAATTGCCTGAGATGATGAGACTGGCCTGTCGTGAGTCCTGGATGCTGTTTTTCGGCGTAGCTGGATTGTTGATGGCGACCAGTGTTTTTGCCGGCGGGCAGCCGGCGGCGGCGATTGACCTGAATACCTATATGGGGCGCAACCAGAGTTTGCCAGCCGGGCCCGGCGCTGTTCAACTTGACAGCAGGGCCGCCGCAGGCGGGCAGGCCAGGGTCGCGGGTTCCTGGAGCGCTTCAACTTCCATGCCCGCAATGTACTACCGTGGTGTGGCTTATCAGTCGGCCCAGATCGCTCCGGTCGGCAGCGGTATCTCCTCAAGTTCGAAGACACGCCGGGTCGGCTGGCGCTACAGTTTCCTGACAGCGCCGCCGGCAGGGGTCCATGCTTATCTGTGCAACTACGCCAGATGTGCCGGCCTCGGCGGCGTCAGCGGCAGCACCGGCGCTTTTGAAGGCGACAACGGCTTGTCGAATTTCGTGTTTGCTTTTGTGATCGACGGGCGCGGAGCCTTGACTCCGGCCTTGCAGGGAGCTGCAGGCCAGGTCATGGTCAGCTACGAATAGCCGGGCTGCGGACAGTCGGGCTGCGGACAGCCGGGGTTCAGCTCGACGCCAGGCTGTGGCCGTTGCCGAGCCCGACCTGGTGCTTGCCGTCGGCGCCGTACAGCGATTGCCCGTGGGCGCGCAGGAAATTGATCGAGCGGCGTACAAAGTCCAGGTGGGTATGGATCATGATGCCGTTGCGATGATTGTTGTCGCGGGCCTGGGCCGCATGCACCAACAGCTCTTGCCAAACCTGCTGCAGGCCGCCGGCCGCTGCCGCAGCGTCGCCGCCGGTCCGTCCCGCGGCAAAACCGACTGCCTGCTGCCGCCGTTCCCGTTCCTGCTCAAGCGCGGTGATGCGTTCCGCCAGCTGTGCCTTGCGCTCGGTGATGAGCGGCAATTCATCAAAGCGGCTCTTGATCAGCGCCTCTGCTTCCTGGTCCAGCAATTCCAGAAAAGCATCCATCACGGCGCGCTCCTGCTGCAGGTGCTTGAGCAGTGCGCTGCTCATGACGGTTTCTTGCCTAGCAGGTCGCGTACCGTATCGAGCAAGCCGTCGGCGATTTTTCCGGGATTTATCTGGTAGCGGCCTTCGCTGATGGCCTGGCGGATCTCGGCGACCTTGGCGGCGTCGAAATCGCCGGCGCCGGGTTGCAGCAACTGGGTTTGCAGCTGGCGCACTTGCGCCGACAGTGAATTCAGGGCGGCGGGCATAGGCGGGCTGGCGCTGGTGGCGGTGCCGGCTGCAGCGGCGTCGGCGGATGCGGCGCGCACCGCGTTATCCTTGCTGGACGCCGCATTGGCTGGGCTCGACACGCTATTGAGCGGCTTTGTAGGTTGATCGATTTTCAAGATGTTTCCTCTAAGGGATCTGTTCGTTATAACGGCAGCTGGCGCAGGAAGTTTAGGGTTGCGGCGGAAAATGTCGATATTGTTATGGAAAAAGAACTAATTCGGCAATTCGACCGAACCGTCGGCACGCGCAATGCCGCTCAGCATCTGCCCCGCCTGCGTCTTGACCTGGATTGCCGCACCGGCCGTGGCATTCGTCATCGCCCGTCCTTCGGTGCTGACTACGAAACCCGAGCCTTGCGACTGCACTTTGACGCTTTGTCCCTGCTGTATCACGGTTGCGCCGCGCAGCAGCTCCAGCCGCAGCGGTGCGCCCAGGGCAATCCGGTTCGAGGCTACCATGCCGGCCGCTTGCTGCGGATTGGTGACCACGCCGCGCGGCAGGGCGCTGAGATCGCCTTGCCGCGGCTGGATATCGGCTGCGCCCAAGGTGTCGCCGGCACTGATGGGACGGCCGGCTACATAATAATTCGCCACCACCGCCACATAGGCCGGCACGTAGCGCGTCCATGCCGGCCTGGCGGAGCCGTTGTCGTTGCAGCGCAGCCCGACCGAGACGCGGCCCCAGACACGGGCGCCGCTCGGCAGGAACGGCTCCAGCGCATCGCAGGCGGGCAGGGCGCCTGACATCGGCGTATCGATGCGGATGCTGACCTTTCCTGGCAAGCCGCCGGCCTGGGCCAGCAGGAATTGTTCAATCACGGGTTTCGCGCCGCCGCTCAGTTCCGTTGCCCTGGCGGATGCGGCCTGGCTGCCGATGACCAGTGCTGTCGCCGCAAGGAAGTTCAGGCAGGCAAGTGCAGGCCGCCGGCGCCGGAATAATGTTGCATGCATGTGGAATCTTCCTCCCGATCGGTATGCGTTGCGACGGATTGTCCGCCATCAGATTCTAGACAACCGCGGGACATCGCCAAGCGCCGAACTGGGCGGCGTTTCGCTTGCTGTTTGGCGCATTGGATTGTCATGCTGTACCTATAATGGTTTGCGGGAGCTTGCCGCGCGGTGCAACCATCTGCCGGCAGGCGCTTCGAAAATTAAGGATATCCAATGGCGAACGTGAGCGAATTCGATGAAGAAGTCCCGGCTACCCTGGCGGATTTCCTGCGGCAGATGCGTTTGAAGCAAACCGGCGAGAACGGCAAGCAATTGTCGTTGACGGCGATGCACCGGCGTTGCGGTTTGTCGGTGCCGGTGCTGAGCAAACTCGAAACCGGCAGGGTGACCGATCCCAGCGGTTCGACCATCAAGCGCGTGCTGGACGGTTACCGCTTGAGCTTCGACGATGTCGCAAAATATTTTCCCGGCCCTAAATGAGGACGGCGTTGTGTATCTTGAATTGAGGCCCAATCAGCCGCCTGTTCCGATGATTGCCGCCAGTTGCCGCTACCTATAATCGTTTTCATCAAAAGGTCTGTTGAGGGCAGGTACAAGATGGTAGACAAACTGGATGCGGCACTGCGCTTTCAACAGGAAGCGCTGAATCTGCGGGCGCGTCGGCAAGAAGTGCTGTCGTCGAACATCGCGCACGCCGATACGCCGAATTACAAGGCGCGCGATTTCGATTTCAGCAGCAGCCTGGCGCAAGCGATGGAGCACGGCCGGCAAGCGCAGTCGGTGACGATGGCGACTACTTCCGCCCGCCACATTCAAGGCGAAGCCATGGCGATCAGCGAACCGGACCTGATGTACCGGGTGCCGACCCAGTCCAGCATCGACGGCAATACCGTCGAGATGGATGTCGAGCGCGTCAATTTCACCGACAACGCAGTCCACTACGAATCCGGCCTGACCGTCATCGGCGCCCAGATCAAGTCGCTGCTGTCGGCGGTGCAGCAATGAACTTTCCGTCTTAGCCAGCGAGGATCAAGCCATGCCATCCATGAATATTTTCGACGTTGCCGGTTCCGCCATGAGCGCGCAATCGCAGCGCATGAACGTTACTGCCAGCAACCTGGCCAATGCTGACAGCGTGTCCGGTCCCGACGGCCAGCCGTATCGCGCCAAGCAGGTGGTGTTCGCGGTGGCGGCGGGCGAGCAGCAGGACCAGGTCGGCGGCGTGCAGGTGGCGGGCGTGGTGGAAGACCAGTCGCCGCTGCGCATGGTGTACGACCCCAAGCATCCGCTGGCCAACGCCGGCGGCTACGTCGCCATGCCTAACGTCAACGTGGTGGAAGAAATGGTCAACATGATTTCCGCTTCGCGCTCGTACCAGGCCAATGTCGAGGTGCTCAGTACCGCCAAGAACATGATGCTCAAGACGCTGACCATTGGCCAATAACGCAGCGTCGATTGCAGTTCCGATTTGAACGATTAATCCGCGGCCGCCGTACCGGCGCCGCCTCAGGAGAAAACCATCATGGCAGTATCTGGAGTTTCAACCGACAACAGCGCAGCAGGGGCGCTGGCCGGGGCTGCATCCAGCAGTTCCGACCAGGAACAGCGCTTTCTCAAATTGCTGGTTACCCAGCTGAATAACCAGGATCCGCTGAATCCACTGAACAATGCGGAGCTGACGTCGCAACTGGCGCAGATGAGCACCGTCAGCGGCATCGAGAACCTGAACAGCACGCTGACCTCGCTGGTGGCGCAGACCGGCGCCAGCCAGACCTTGCAGGCGGCGTCGCTGATCGGCCACACGGTGCTGACGCCGGGCAGCAGCGTCGCGCTCAAGGACAGCGCTGCTACCTCTTTCGGGCTGGACATGCAAGGTGCGGCCGATACGGTCAAGGTCACCATCACCGACGCCGCCGGCAATACCGTGCGCACCATCGACGTCGGCGCGCTGCCGCAAGGCACCAAGACCTTGTCTTGGGACGGCAAGAACGATACCGGCAGCGCGATGGGCGACGGCGCCTACAAAATCAGCGTGGCCGCTTCCGTCGGCGGCAGCGCAGTCGCCGCCAACACGCTGACGTATTCGCAGGTCGCCAGCGTGGCGCAGACAGCCAGCGGCGTGACGTTGAACCTGGGCGCGGCCGGTACGACGGCATTGAGCGACGTTAAGCAATTTCTATAAATCCGGCTTTTTCATTATTTTTCCGCAACCCGGAAGCTGAAAAAATTGCCGCAAATTGATTTCAAAAGGAGTGGACCATGGGTTTTCAACAAGGCGTAAGCGGTTTGAATGCAAGTTCCAGCAATCTCGATGTGATCGGCAATAATGTCGCCAACTCGGGCACCGTGGGCTTCAAGGCGGGCAGTGTCCTGTTTGCCGATGTGTACGCGGGTTCGCGGGTCGGCCTTGGCACCCAGGTGGCCGGCGTTTCGCAGAATTTCACCCAGGGCGCGGTGCAGACCAGCACCCGTGCACTGGATGTGGCGATCACCAACGGCGACGGTTTTTTCCGCCTGGCCAGCCCATCCGGCGAAGTGTCCTATTCGCGCAACGGCCAGTTCACTATCGACAAGGACAACTACATTGTCAATTCCGGCGGCCTGCGCGTGACCGGTTATCAGGTCGGCGCCAATGGCAGCATCGCCGGCGGCACGCCGGCTGCCTTGCAGCTGCCGGCTGCCGCGATGACGCCGAACGCTACCACCAAGATCAATGCGCAATACAACATAGATTCGCGCAGCACGGTGCCCGTCACGACGCCGTTCAATGCGACCGATTCCACCAGTTTCAACTACCAGAATGCGGTGACCGGCTACGATTCGCTGGGCAATCCGCATGAAATCACGAATTTCTTCGTAAAGACCGCGGCGAATGCCTGGGATGTCTACCAGACCGTCGATGGCGGCGCCAGCAGCAATATCGGCTCGTTGACCTTCGATACGGCCGGCAAGATGCTGACGCCTGCCGCCGGCACCCTGGCTCCTGCCGCAGTACCACTGGCAAACGGCGCGGCGCCGATGAACTTCACGATCAACCTGACCGGCACCACCCAATTCGGCAACGACAACGCGGTCGCCAAGCAGACCCAGGACGGTTATACCTCCGGCAGCCTGACCGCGTTCGCCATCAACCCGGACGGCACGGTCACCGGCAAGTATTCGAACGAACAGACCAAGACCCTGGGCCAGATCGTCCTCACTTCCTTTGCCAATCCGGACGGCTTGCAATCGAAGGGCGGCAATGTCTGGGCTGAAACGGCAGCGTCAGGCCAGCCGCTGGTCGGGACGGCGGGCGCCGGCACCAAGGTTGGCTCCTTGACTTCGGGCGCGCTGGAGTCGTCCAACGTCGACCTCACCGCCGAACTGGTCAACATGATCATTGCGCAGCGTACCTACCAGGCCAATGCACAGACCGTGAAAACCCAGGACCAGGTCATGCAGACCCTGGTGAGCATGCGCTGATGATGGATTCTTCCATCATTAATGCAACGGCAGCAGACCGGGAGAGCACATGGACCGCATGATCTACATCGCCATGAGCGGCGCCAAGCAGGCCATGGAGCAGCAAGCTTCGGTGGCCAGCAACATGGCCAACGTCTCGACTCCCGGTTTCCGCGCGCAACTGAACAATTTCCGCGCCGTGCCGGTAGTCGGCGAGGAAGCGGCGACCCGGGCTTTCGTGGTGGCTTCGACGCCCGGCGCTGACATGAGTACAGGACCCTTGACCGAAACCGGGCGGCCGATGGATGTCGCGGTGCGCGGCGATGGCTGGCTGACGGTACAGACCGCGGACGGCGGCGAGGCGTATACCCGGGTCGGCAACCTGCAGGTGGGCGCCGACGGCCAGCTGATGACGATGAACAAGCTGCCGGTGATCGGCGACGCCGGACCGATGGCGGTGCCGCCCGGCGCCGCGGTGATGATATCCGCCGATGGACTGGTGAGCGCCATCGGCGCCGGCGATCCGGCCACCAACGTGGCCCAGGTGGGCCGCTTGAAACTGGTCAATCCGGCAGCCAGCGATTTGCTGCGTGGCGACGATGGTTTGTTCCGGATGCGCGCCGGGGCTGCCGCGCCGGATGCCGATCCGGCAGTAACGCTGCAGACCGGCGCGGTGGAAGGCAGCAATGTCAATCCGGTGTCGGCGATGGTGGAAATGATCGCCAATGCGCGCAGTTTCGAAATGCAGATGAAGGCGGTCAAGAGCGCCGACGAAAACGACCAGCGGGCCAATCAGCTGCTGAGCATGAGCAGCTAATTTTTAGACAGGAATTTCACCATGATACGTTCACTTTCCATCGCCAAAAGCGGCCTCGACGCGCAACAGCAGCAGCTCGACGTGATATCGAACAACCTGGCCAACGTCGGCACCACCGGCTTCAAGCGCAGCCGCGCGGTGTTCGAAGACTTGATGTACCAGAACCTGCGCCAGGTGGGCGGCCAGACTTCGGACCAGACCAATCTGCCGTCCGGCTTGCAGATCGGCACCGGCGTGCGGCTGGTGGCAACGGAACGGATCCATACCCAGGGCAATCCGACCAAGACCGACAATACCAAGGATGTGGCGATCACCGGCGACGGTTTTTTCCAGGTGCAGATGCCGGACGGCACCACTGCCTACACCCGCGACGGCTCGTTCCAGTCCGATTCCACCGGCCAGCTGGTCACCGCCAGCGGCTATCCGGTGCAGCCGGCCATCACCATTCCGCAAAACGCCACCAGCATGACCATCGCCAAGGACGGCACGGTATCGGTGACCCAGGCCGGCAGCACCGCCAGCGTGCAGGTCGGCCAGATCCAGCTGGCTACCTTCCTGAATTCGACCGGTCTGCAAAGCAACGGCGAGAACCTGTACACGGAAACCAATGCTTCTGGCACCGCCAACCAGACTACGCCAGGCCAGAACGGCGCCGGCACGCTGAGCCAGGGTTATGTCGAATCGTCGAACGTGAATGTGGTGGAGGAGCTGGTAAACATGATCCAGACCCAGCGCTCCTACGAAATCAACAGCAAGGCGGTCACTACTTCAGACCAGATGTTGCAGCGCCTGACGCAGTTGTGATGACGGCGGTTATCAAATATTGCGCCAGGGGCTTGGTGCTGGCGCCGGTGCTGATCCCCATGCTGCTGGGCGGCTGCGCGCAGCTGCCGCGCGAGCCGCTGGTGCAGCAGCCGATGACCGCGCGCGCCGAAGTACGGCCGGCAGTCGCGGTGAACGGCGCCATCTACCAGTCCGGCTATAGCAGCCAGGCCTTGTTCGAGGACCGGCGGCCGCGCAATGTCGGCGATATCCTGACCATCATCGTCAGCGAAAACGTCAACGCCAGCAAGAACTCGGCGGCCAACGCCAGCCGCAACGGCAGCACCAGCAGCGGCCTGACAGCAATACCAAAGATTTTCGGCGGCCTGTTCGGCAACCTCGATACCGACGCCAAAGCCACCAACGCACTGACTGCCAAGGGCGGCGCCAATGCCGCTAATACTTTCAACGGCGTGATCACCGTCACCGTCACCGAGGTGCTGGGCAACGGCAATCTGATGGTCAGCGGCGAGAAGCAGATGATGATCAATCAGGGCACCGAATTCATCCGCTTCTCCGGCGTGGTCAATCCGCGTACGGTAAGCGGCAACAACAGCGTGGCCTCAACCCAGGTGGCGGACGCCAGGATCGAATACAGCGCCAAGGGCTACATCGACGAAGCACAGACCATGGGCTGGTTGCAGCGCTTCTTCCTCAACGTCTTACCGTTCTGACCATGCGATCAATATTCCAGCGGTTTTTGCCATTTTCCGGACACGGTTGCAGCGCTGCCTTTCTGGCGTTCTGTTTCCTCTGCGGCGCGCCCTCGGCGCAAGCGGAACGGCTCAAGGAACTGGCCAGCATCCAGGGCGTGCGCGACAATCCGCTGATCGGCTACGGCCTGATGGTCGGCCTGGACGGCAGCGGCGACCAGACCATGCAGACGCCGTTCACCACCCAGACCTTGAACAACATGCTGTCGCAGCTCGGCATCTCGATGGCGCCGGGCACCAACATGCAGCTGAAGAACGTGGCGGCGGTAATGGTGACGGCTACCTTGCCGTCGTTCGCCCGGCCCGGCCAGAACATCGACGTCACCGTATCTTCCATGGGCAACGCCAAGAGCCTGCGCGGCGGCACCTTGCTGATGACGCCGCTCAAGGGCGCCGACGGCATGGTGTACGCGATCGCCCAGGGCAACATGGTGGTCGGCGGCGCCGGCGCCTCGGCCAACGGCAGCAAGGTGCAGATCAACCAGCTCAGTTCCGGCCGCATTCCTGCCGGCGCCATCGTCGAGCGTGCGGTCAGTTCGCCGCTGGGCGAGGCCAACACCTTGACCCTGGAATTGAATGCCTCGGATTTCGGCACGGCGCAAAAGGCAGTCGATGCGATCAATCGCAGTTTCGGCGCCGGCACCGCCAGCGCCCTCGATGCACGCGTGATCCAGGTGGCGGCTCCGGCACTGGCGGAAGCGCGAGTCAGTTTCCTGGCGCGTTTGGAAAACCTCGACATCACGCCGGCGCAGGCGGTGGCGCGGGTAGTCATCAATGCCCGCACCGGTTCGGTGGTGATGAACCAGACCGTGCGGGTGCTGGATTGTGCGGTGGCGCATGGCAATCTGTCGGTGGTGATCAATACGCAGCCGGTGATCAGCCAGCCGGGGCCATTTTCAGGCGGCAGCACAGTGGTGACGCAAACTTCTCAAATCCAGCTGAACCAGGCCGGCGGCGCCTTGCAGGTGGTCAAGAACGGCGCTTCGCTGGCCGATGTGGTGAAGGGCTTGAATACGCTGGGCGCCAATCCGCAGGACCTGGTTTCCATCCTGCAGGCGATGAAAGCCGCTGGCGCCTTGCGCGCCGAACTTGAAGTCATCTGAAATGAGCGCATCCGGTCCTGTCAGCAACAGCCGCAGCGGCGACCTCGACCAGCGCTTTGCGCTGGACGTGCAGGGCGTGGACGCCTTGCGCCGCACTACCAGGAATTCGCCGCAAGACGGCTTGAAGCAGGTGTCGCGCCAGTTCGAAGCGATGTTCATGCAGATGGTGCTGAAGAGCATGCGCGAAGCGACGCCTTCGGATGGCATGTTCGACAGCCAGCAGGAAAAAATGTATACCTCGATGCTGGACCAGCAGCTGGCGCAGAACCTGTCCGGGCGCGGCCTGGGCCTGGCCGAAGCGATGCAGGCCCAGCTCAGCCGCGCCGTCGACCAGTCGCAGCAGCAGCCGTCGCCGCTCGGCAAGATGCCGCCATCGGCTGCCGATCAGAATCGCGGCCAGCCGGCAGCTGCGGCGCCGGCGAATCCCGGCAGCGTGCAAAACCTTTCCTTGTATGACGCAGCTTCCGGTTCCGGACGGAATGCAGGAACTGGTCCGCAAGCCTATGTCGACCAGTTCCTGTCGCGCATGACTGCGCCGGCGCAGGCCGCCAGCCGCGCCAGCGGCGTGCCGTCGCAACTGATCCTGGCGCAGGCCGCACTGGAGTCGGGCTGGGGCAAGCGCGAAATCAAGGGCGCGGACGGTAGCGGCAGTCACAACCTGTTCGGCATCAAGGCCGGCAAGGGTTGGAAAGGGCCGGTAGTACAGGCGGCCACCACCGAATATGTGGACGGCCTGCCGCAGCAGACCACGGCCTCGTTCCGCGCTTATGCATCGTATGAGGAAGCGTTTTCCGATTACGCCCGTTTCCTGGCCGGCAATCCGCGTTATGCGCAGGTGCTGGCCACGCGCGATCCGGCCGAAGCGGCGCACGGCCTGCAGCGCGCCGGTTACGCCACCGATCCGCAGTATGGCGAGAAGCTGGTGCGCATCCTCAAGCAGATCCTCTGATTTTTTTCCGTGGAATCGGACATTTCCCTCAAATTTCCGTGGCTGCTGCCGTTATACCTCAGGTGAGCCTGGCAGCAACGCCGGGCGCTTGCCTTCTAAAAGGAAGAATGTATGTCGAACAGCATGTTTTTCACCGGACTCAGCGGACTCAACGCGGCGCAAGCGGCATTGATGACCACCGGCCACAATACAGCCAATGTGAATACGCCCGGTTATAGCCGGCAGATGGCGCAGGTGGTCTCCGCCGGCGGCACCTACAGGCCCAGCGTCGGCTTCTTCGGTAACGGCGCCCAGGTGGTCGACATCACCCGCAGCTACGACCAGTTCCTGAGTGCGCAGCTGAACCAGGCGCAATCGACCAACCAGGCGCTGTCGGCTTACTCGACCCAGATCAACCAGATCAATAACCTGCTGGCCAACCAGACCACCGGCCTGGCGCCGATGCTGCAGACCATGTTCAAAGGTGTGCAGGCGGTCGCCAATACGCCGGCCGATGCAGCGGCGCGGCAGCAGCTGATCAGCTCCGGCCAGGCCCTGGCCAACCAGTTCCGCACCATGAGCCAGGTGCTGACCGGCCTGAACGCCAACGTCAACGACCAGGTCGCCGGTTCGGTCGACCAGATCAACACCTACGCCACCCAGATCGCCAATATCAACAAGCAGATCGCCCTGCTCAGCAATGCTGCCGGCGGCCAGGCCCCGAACGATTTGCTGGACCAGCGCGACAGCCTGGTCAACAGCTTGGGACAGCTGGTGGCGACCAAGGTGGTGGTGCAGGATGGCGGCCAGTACAATGTGTTCATCGGCAGCGGCCAGACCCTGGTGCTGGGCGACAAGGCATCGACCCTGAAGGCAGTCACCTCTGCCGCCGATCCAAGCCATACTTCGGTGGCCCTGGTGAACGCCGCCGGGGTTGCGGTGGAAATGCAGGACAGCGTGCTCAGCGGCGGTTCGCTGGGCGGCCTGATGCAGTTCCGCAACCAGACCCTGGGCGACGCCCAGAACGCGCTGGGACGGATGGCAATCGGCCTGGCCGATACCTTCAATGCGCAGCATAAGCTGGGCATAGACCTGAACGGCGCCGCCGGCCAGGATTTCTTTTCGCAAGCCAGCCCGGCGGCGATCGCCAATTCCCGTAACACCGGCAACCTGCAGGTCACGCCGTCGTTCAGCGACACCAGCCAGCTGACCACCAGCGATTACCGGGTCGACTATGTCAATGTGGCCGGCACGCCGCAATATTCCGTGACTCGCCTGTCCGACAACAAAGTGCTGGGCAGCTACGCCAGCCTACCGCTCACTTTCGACGGCGTATCGCTGCAAGCCGCCAGCGGCACGCCGCAAATCGGCGATTCCTTCCTGGTGCAGCCGACCCGCACCGGCGCCCGCGACCTGACGGTGACGGTGACCGATCCGGCCAAGATAGCAGCGGCGTCGCCCATCGTCACCGGCAAGGCCGCAACCAACCAGGGCAGCGCCGGCATCAGCGCCGGCAAGGTCGATGCTTCATACCTGGGAGCGCCGCTGAGCAGCCCGCTGACGCTGAAATACGACAGCACCACCACGCCGGCCAGCTTGTCCGGTTTCCCTGCCGGCGCGGCAGTCAAGGTCACCAATCCAGACGGCACGGTGGTCAACTATGCGGCCGGCGCGGCGGTCAGTTATACCGATGGCGCGTCATACAGCTTCAACGGCATCGCCGCCACCGTCAGCGGCAAGCCGGTGAACGGCGACAGCTTCACCATCGGACCGAATACCGGCGGCGTATCGGACGGCAGCAACGCCTTGCTGCTGGGCGCCCTGCAAAACAAGAAAACCCTGGCCGGCGGCACCGCTAGCTATACCGACGCTTATGGCCAGCTGGTCAGCAGCATCGGCAACAAGGCCAGCCAGCTGACCATCGCCAATACCGCGCAAACCAGCCTGGCGGCGCAAATCAAGTCGGCCCAGCAATCGGTGTCGGGTGTGAACCAGGATGAGGAAACGGCCAACCTGCTGATGTACCAGCAAATGTACCAGGCCAATGCCAAGGTGATCCAGACGGCGTCGACCATGTTCGACGCGATCCTGGGGATCGCCAGTTAATTGGCCCGCCCGGATCTGCAGGCAGGACGATAGTCAAGGAAAACAAGTCAAGGAAAACAAGATGCGTATCAGTACCCAGTCGTTTTATGACCAAAGCCTGTCCGCGATGGGCTCCCAGCAAACCAGCCTGTTGCGTGTGCAACAGCAGATAGGTGCCATGTCAAAAATCCTGACGCCGTCCGATGATCCGCTGGGCGCGACCCGAGCGCTGAGCGCATCGCAATCGATTTCCCTCAACGACCAGTATTCGACCAGCCGCGCCCAGGCGTCGCGCACGCTGGGCCTGGAAGACAATGCGCTGCAAAGCGTCACCACGCTACTGCAAAATATCAAAGGGCTGGTGGTGCAAGCCGGCAACGGCACCATGACCGATGCCGACCGCGCATCGATCGCCACCACCTTGCAAAGCAATTACGACCAGCTGCTGGGCCTGGCGAATACCGACGACGGCAACGGCCAGTTCCTGTTTGCCGGTTTCAAGAGCGGCAGTGCGCCTTTTGTGCAGCAGAACGGCGGCGGCGTGCAATATGTCGGCGACCAGGGCCAGCAGCTGCTGCAGGTCGATATCTCGCGGCAAATGGCAGGCACCGACGACGGCCGCAGCATTTTCCAGACTGCGCAGAACAGCTCCGGTTATGTAGCGACTTCTGCTGCCGCCAACAGCGGCGACGGCGTATATGGCGCCACCTCGGTGATCGACGCCACCAATCCCGATTTCGGCAAGAATTTCTCCATCAGCTTTACCTCGGCCACCACGTTCAGCGTGACCAATTCGGATACGCCGCCGGTGGCGACGACGGGCACTTACACATCCGGTTCGCCGATCCAGTTTGGCGGCCTGCAAATCGTCTTGACCGGCGCCCCCGCCAGCGGCGACAGCTTCAACGTCAACACCGCAAAGAACGCCAATCCCGACATGTTCGGCGCGCTCAGCGACCTGATCGGCGCGCTCAAGACGCCGGTAGATAACGGCACCCTGGCCGCCAAGGCGCAATTGCAGAATTCCCTGAGCACGGCGAACGTCAAGCTGTCCAACTCTCTCGACAATGTATTGACGGTGCGCTCTTCGGTAGGCTCGCGCATGCAGGAGCTCGATACTCTCAACACCAATGGCGACGCCCGCAACCTGTCGGACAAGAGTTATCTGTCGGATATCCAGGACCTGGATTACACCAGTGCGATTACCGAACTGTACCAGCGGCAGATGGCGTTGCAGGCGACCCAGCAGACCTTTGTCCAGATCCGCAAGATTTCGCTGTTGAATTACCTGTAAGTCTTTCCGCCAGGATTAAAAGACCTTGATTTTCAATTGAAAGGACAGGGCGCCGTACAGCCTGTCTTTATAACTGGGAATCACCGCCAGGTTCAAGCCGACGTTCTTGTATTCGTAGCTGGCGACAGGAATGGCGGCCAGGAACCAGTCGCCGCGCCGCATTTTCGGGTAACCGTTGAATCCGCCGGCGACGAATCCCAGGCGCACCGGCCCGACATGCACCGGCTGGTAATACACGCCGATGTAATTAGAGTACTCGCGGTCGCTATTGTAGAACCTGCCGGCGGTGGCGGAAGCCACGGTCGAGAACCGGTATTCGGCGCCGAACCCCAGGTTGCTGTTGTTGAGCCCCTTGTCGCGGTTGAAATGATAGGAATAGAAACCGGCATTGAGCCATGTCTCGCTGATCGGCTGGTTCTCTATCCAGCCAAACAGCTCGCCTTGTTCCGCATGCGAACTGACAGGAATTAAAGCAGTACAGGCCAAAAGGATGGTGGTTTCTCGCCAGCGGGTTAACGTACGCATCGGTTTCCTGTGAATGAAGATTCTGTTGTCATGGTTCAATTCCGAAGCTATTTTGACATAAGCATCTGCCCAGTTGGCATGGACCTGCACGGAATTTGATGCAGTCTTGGTTTTCCCTATGGATGCAAGGCCTGCGCCAGGTGCAGCATGTTAGCAAGTCCAAGCGCAAATTCCTGTTCCAGGAACGGCGCCAGATGCGGCATCAGCTGCTGCAGCATCAGGATCCCGCCCAGCAGGGTCAGGGGAAAGCCGACGGCAAATATGCTCAGCTGGGGCGAGGCCCGGTTGAGGATGCCCATCGCCAGGTTCAGGGTCAGCAGGGCGGCAACCAGGGGAAGCGCCAGCATCAGGCCGGCGGAAAAGACATTGGCGCCGGCCAGCGCCAGGAAATGCCAGCCCTCTGCCGCCAGCGGCGCATCCGAGACAGGCAGGACGTGGAAGCTTTCGACCAGGGTGCTGATCACCATCAGGTGGCCATCCACCGCCAGGAAGATCAGCATCGCCAGCATGTTCAGCAGGCTGGCCAGCACCATGGTGTTGCCGCCGCTGCTGGGGTCGAAAAAGGACGCGAACGACAATCCCATCTGCAGGCCGGCATAGTCGCCGGCGGCTTGTACCGCGGCAAACACTAGTCGTATCGAAAATCCCATGGCGGAACCGATCAGCACTTGCTGGATCAGGATCCAGACGCCGCCGGCCGAGACCAGCGGCACGGACGGCATGGCGCCCAGGGCAGGGGCGATGGCGATCGCCAGCAACGCAGCCAGGCCGACCTTGACCTGGCGCGCCACGTTTTTTTCACCGAAGACGGGAGCGGCGCTGATCAGGGCCAGCATCCGGACAAAGGGCCACACAAACGCTACTATCCAGGCGCTCAGTTGCGCGGACGTGACCGACAAGACCGGCGACATCAGCCAACCAGCTGCGGAATGCTGGAAAACAGCTGGCGCATGTAGTCCAGGATGGAGTTCAGCATCCACGGCCCGGCGATGACCATGGTGGCGCATACCGCCAGCAGCTTGGGAATGAACGACAAGGTCATCTCATTGATCTGGGTGGCGGCCTGGAACAGGCTGATGATCAAGCCGCTGACCAGGGCCACCAGCAGCAGCGGCGCGCCCAGCAGGAGAGTCATTTTCATCGCCTGGTAGCCCAAGGCCATTACCGATTCGGGAGTCATTTTGTGCAACCTCAGGTATAGAAACTTTGGGCCAGGGCGCCGATCAGCAGCTGCCAGCCGTCGACCAGCACGAACAGCATCAGCTTGAACGGCAGTGAAATGGTGGCGGGCGGAACCATCATCATCCCCATCGACATCAGAACGCTGGCCACCACCAGGTCGACGATCAGGAACGGGATAAAGATGGTGAAGCCGATCTGGAACGCCGTCTTCAGTTCGCTGATGACAAACGCTGGCACCAGTATCCTAAGCGGCACTTCTTCCGGTCCTTGCATCTGCGGCGCCTGGGCCAGCCTGGCGAACAGCGCCAGATCGCCTTCGCGGGTCTGCTTCAGCATGAACTGCTTGAACGGCTGGATGCCGCGCTCCAGCGCCTGTTCGGCGCTGATCTTGTTGTCGGAAAAGGGTTTGTAGGCGTCGCTGTAGGCTTTGTCGAATACCGGCGACATCACAAAAAAAGTCAGGAACAGCGCCAGTCCGACCAGGATCTGGTTGGGCGGCGAACTCTGGGCGCCGATCGCGGTGCGCAGCAGACCGAGCACGATGATGATGCGGGTGAAGCTGGTCATCGCCAGCAGCAGCGCCGGCAGGAATGAGAGCGAAGTCAGCAGCAGCATGGTCTGGACGCTGAGCGACCAGGTCTGGCTGCCGCCGGGGCCGGTGGTGCTGGTGATGCCGGGCAGCGCCTGGGAGGCGGCGATGGTGGGCAGCAGCGTCAGCAATAGCGCTGTCAGCAGTTTGCGGTGTTGCGCGAGGAAGGAAAGAGGACGCATTCTGCCGATCGGTTCTAATGGGTAAATGGTGTGCGGCTGGGTGCAATATTGAGATGGACCTATTTGCGGCCTAGCGACTCTCGCAGCTTTTGCGCAAAGGCGCTGGCGGCATTGCCGGCAGCGATAGCGCCTTGCCTGATCGGCAGCTTGGGATCTTCCGGCATTTCCTGCGCCGGCATGGCGTGCAACGATTGAATCCGTCCTGGAGTCACTCCCAGCGCCAGCCAGATGCCGCCGATTTCGACTACCACCACCCGTTCGCGCTGGCCGATGGCGGTGCTGGCTACGACCTTGACCAGGCGGCCGCTGTTGTGCTTTTGCAGTCCCAGCCGGCGCGCCGCCCAGGCGCAGAGGAAAATCAGCGCAAGCACCACCGCCAGGCCGGAAGCCGCCTGCAACAGCCCGGCCGCACCCCATGACGGCGTGGACGGCACTGCGGTTGCGGCAGGCGCGGCGATCATGGCAGAGGCGGGCAGGGCCACGCATGCCAACAGCAGCAGCGCGCGCCGCGCCAGGGACAGGGATTTCATCGGTTCAGCTTGTGTATGCGTTCGGACGGCGTGATGATGTCTGTCAGCCGGATGCCGAACTTGTCGTTGACTACCACCACTTCGCCTTGGGCAATCAGGTAGCCGTTGATCAGCACATCCATCGGTTCGCCGGCCAGGCCGTCCAGCTCGACTACCGAACCTTGCGCCAGCTGCAGCAGGTTCTTGATGGTGATCCTGGTACGCCCCAGTTCGGCGGTCATCTGCACCGGGATGTCGAGGATCATGTCGATATCGGTCTTGGCGACTTCGGCGGTGTCGCCGCTGAGCGGCTGGAACACCTTGGCGGCCGGCGCCGGTTCCGGCTGCGAAGCGGCGGTCTGGGCAGCGAGCGCGCTGGCCCAGTCGTCGGCGGCTTCGGCATTCGGATCCGGCTTGTTTTCGTCACTCATGTTCATTCCCCTTTAAATCACCTTCGCGGTGATTGATCATTTTTTCTACCCGCAGCGCGTAACGGCCGTTTGAGGTGCCGTAGCCGCATTCCATCACCGGCACGCCATCGACCTTGGCCACGATTGTTTCGGGCATTTCTATCGGCAGGACGTCGCCGACTTTCAGTTTCAGCAGCTGGCCGATGGTCGACGGGATGTTCATGAAATCCACTTTCAACTGCACGTCGGCGCTTTGCACCTGCTGCGACAGTTGCTTGACCCAGCGCTTGTCGACTTCGACCTCGTCCTGCACCGGATTGGAGAGCAGGTCGCGTATCGGCTCTATCATCGAATACGGGATGCAGATATGCAGGGCGCCGCCGATGGGACCGAACTCGATGTGGAAAGTGGTGTTGACCACCACTTCGTTGGGCGTAGCGATATTGGCGAACTTGGTATGCATCTCCGCCCGCACGTATTCGAATTCGAGCGGATAGATCGGATTCCAGGCGCTGCCGTAGCTATCCAGCGCCAGGTTCAGCAGCCGGGTGATGATGCGCTGTTCGGTCTGGGTAAAATCGCGGCCTTCGACCCGCATGTGGAAACGGCCGTCGCCGCCGAACAGGTTGTCGACCACCAGGAACACCAGGTTCGGATCGAACACGAACAGCGCCGTGCCGCGCAAGGGTTTCATGTGCAGCAGGTTGATATTGGCCGGCACCGGCAGGTGGCGGATGAATTCGCTGTACTTCTGGACATGGACCGCGCCTACCGAAATGTCGGCGCTGCGGCGCATGAAATTGAACAGGGAACTGCGCAACTGGCGCGCAAAACGCTCATTGATGATTTCCAGCGTATGCATGCGGCCGCGCACGATACGTTCCTGGGTGCCGAGATTGTAGGCTTGCACGCCTTCCGGATTCGGCGCCGGCGCTGCGGCGGCATCGGTCTCGCCGGTAACGCCTTGCAACAATGCATCTACTTCGTCCTGAGACAGTAGCTGTTCATAAGCCATGGCTGGGTCTCGGTTTTACTGCACCACGAAGGCGGTAAACAGCACATTGATGATGTGCTGCGGCGGCTGGCTGCTGGCCAGGGGTTTGTTCAATGCCTTGAGGATTTCGGCGGCGAGCTTGCTCTTGTCGTCGGCGGTGATCAGTGAATTCGGATCGCGGTTCGACAACAGGCTGAGGATGCGGCTGCGCGTCTCCGGCAGGTATTCGACGATCTGCGCCTGGCTTTTGGCGTCCGCCACTTTCAAGGTCAGGCCGATATGCAGGAAACGATCGCGGTCGTCTGCCTGCAGGTTGACGGTAAACGGATCGAGGGCGACAAAGATCGGCGTTTCCGGGACCGGTGCGGCGACGCTCTTGCTGGCTGGCTGCATGATGGTGAAATAATAGGCAGCTCCGGCCGCGGCCAGGGCGGCGGTGAGCATGATCAAGATCAGTCCAAGCTTGTTTTTTTTAGGTGCTGCCACTGCTTCGTTGGTGATGGTTGCCATGGGTTTTTCCTGCATCAGATTCCAGCGTCCATTCTTTGCCAAAAAGGCCTCGAACCATCTGCTGATATAAAGGGAGAAAGCGCTTCAGATCCTGCATTTGTTGCGCCCGGAAATTCTGTTTTTTTTCTGTCAGGCAAAAATATCCACCTTGCCGTTGCTGTTCCTGCCGGCGGCGGCAGCGCTGCGTTCCGCTTTTGCATTCAGTTCGCTGGCCGTTGGACCGGCCTGGAGCTGGCTGCCCGATCCCCTGTGGCTGCCTTGGTGCTGGGTAAATGCCCCTTGCTGCTGTTGCTGCGGTTGCTGGGCATCGGCGCTGACCGAGGTGTTGCCCAGGCTGATGCCGTTTTCAGCCAGGCTGTTGCGCAGCTGCGGCAGGGCCGCTTCCAGCGCCGTGCGCACCGACTGGTGGGTGGAAACAAACATGGCTTGCGCCTGGTTGTCGCTGATGGTCAGCGTGACTTTCAGCGGTCCCAGGTCGGGCGGGTTGAGGTGCAGTTCCGCGCTCTGGTTGTTGCTGTTGCCCATCCATACGATTTGTTTGCCAAGCGCCGCGCCCCAGCCGTCGCTGTCGACAGTCGGCAACAGCGCCAGCTTGACGGCGGCCGGCGGCGACGGACTGGCGGCGGCAACGGTTGCCGCCGCCAGATTGTGCGCTATCGCCGGATTCGCCTGCGCTATGACAGTGAGATCCGGCTGGCCGACGCTGCCGGCGACTGCCTTGGCCGTGCCGATCTCATTGGTATTCGCATTGGCGCTGACGCCTGCTGGTCCGGCCGGGGACTTGACCGCCGTCAGGCTGTCCTGGCGTTCCGGTTTTTCCAGCTGCTCGTGTTTGTTCGCGTGCGCATCATCTTGCGATGCTTGCTGGCCGGTGTTGCTGGCTGCCCCAGCCTGGCCGGCCAACTGCGGCGCAGTTTGCGTCACATTAGTGTATTCGCCGCTGACGGCTTCCTTGCGCGCCGCGGTGTTTGGCCTGGATGGCGCAGCATCAGCCGGCCCGGTTTGCGTCACCGGCTGGGCTACGGCAGGCAGGGTTGTCCCAGCCGTGGCAATGTCTGCATCAGCGGTCTCTGCGGCCGGTGCGGCGACGGCAGCCGAGGCAGCGGGTTTGCCGCCGGCGGCGGCGATTGCCGCGTTGAGCTGGCCCTCTGCCGCCGATGGTGGCGGACTATCGCTGCCGGATTGCTGATTGGCCTCAATCGCTTTCGCCCCAGCCTGTGACAAGACCAGGAAAGCCAGAGCCGGCACGGCGGCCGGATCTGGCTCCTTGTCGCTGCTCGCTTGGCGCCGTGGCGCTGCGCGGTCGGCTGGCTTGGCGCTGCTTGCCGCCTTTTCAGCCGGCTTGTCGGCGCTGGCCAGTGAACGGTCCAGGACCTTGCCAAAATTATCGGCGCCGTCCTGCTGTGCATTTGAATTCGCATTATTGACGGCACTGCCGGCTGACGGCGCAGCTTGCAGGGCGGCAGGGCTGGATGAAACAAGTAAAGGCATGGCGATTCCTTGATTGATTATTCTGCCGCGGCGAGCATGCGTTGCCGGAACTGGCGGGCTGCGTGTTCGTCGCTGCTGCGCTGTTCGCGCTTGTTGGCCAGTTGCGCCTGTTGCTGCCGGGCGCGCTCGGCCAGCGTGTCGAAGGAACTCAGGCGGCGCTTGTTCTGCTGCCAGTCGCTGCGCCCATGCGCCAGCCGCGAATCGGCCTGGCTGGCGACCGCGCGTTGCTGCTCGATGGCGCTGTCCAGCGTGGCGATGAAGTGCTGGAAATTGCGCCAGCTTGAAGACGGCAATCCGTCCTGCATCTGGCTTTGCAGCTGGTCGTAGTATTCCTGGCGATAGCGGATCAGCATTTCCAGTTTTTCGGCGGCGCCGATCTGGGCGCGCTGCAGCTGTCCCAGGCGCCGACTGGCTTCATCGGTCTTGTTCTGGGCCAGTTCGATCAACATGGCGAGCGGTAACGTGGTTGACATGATTTCCTTTCAGGCTTTGCGGCTTATCGTTGTCTTATTTTTGTATTAACGGCGGCTTTCAAGAAAAATGTAGAAGCAACGTCGATGCAATCCGTTTAGTCAGCTTGAAACAGTTGTTCCAGTTGCGCGACTGCTTCCAGGTAACCGGCGCGTTCGGCCATTCCTTGCTGCAAAAAGGCTTCGATTTTCGGATACAGCGCAATCGCCTTGTCCAGCTGCAGGTCGTGTCCGGCGGCATAGGCGCCGACGCTGATCAGGTCGCGGTTGCGCTGGTAGCGCGACAACATCTGCTTGAAGCGCCGCACCGCATCGAACTGGCCCGGCTCGATCAGCGAAGTCATGGCGCGGCTGATCGAGGCTTCGATGTCGATGGCCGGGTAGTGGCCGGATTCGGCCAGGCTGCGCGACAGCACCACGTGGCCGTCGAGGATCGCGCGGGCGGCGTCTGCAATCGGGTCCTGCTGGTCGTCGCCCTCGGTCAGCACGGTATAGAAGGCGGTGATCGCGCCACCCTTGCCGCTGGCGTCGCGGGCGCCGTTGCCGGCGCGTTCCACCAGTGCCGGCAGCTTGGCGAACACCGAGGGCGGATATCCTTTGGTGGCCGGCGGCTCGCCCACCGCCAGCGCGATCTCGCGCTGGGCCATGGCGTAACGCGTGAGCGAATCCATGATCAGCAAGACATCCTTGCCCTGGTCGCGGAAGTATTCCGCCAGCGAGGTGGCATAGGCGGCGCCCTGCAAGCGCAGCAGTGGCGAGGTGTCGGCCGGGGCGGCGACCACCACCGCACGCGCCAGTCCTTCCACGCCCAGGGTGTTTTCGATGAAATCCTTGACTTCGCGGCCGCGTTCGCCGATCAGGCCGACGATGATCACTTCGGCGCTGGTGTAGCGCGCCATCATGCCGAGCAGCACGCTCTTGCCGACGCCGGAGCCGGCGAACAGGCCCATGCGCTGGCCGCGGCCGACAGTGAGCAGGGCGTTGATGGCGCGCACGCCGACGTCCAGCACGCTGTCGATAGGCGCACGCGCCAGCGGATTGATGGGAGCCGCCGAGAGCGGCACTTCGCGGCTGAAATCCAAAGGACCGAGGCCGTCCAGCGGCCGGCCGGCGGCGTCCACCACCCGTCCCAGCATGCCGGCGCCGGCCGGCAGGCGCTTGCTGCCAGGTTCGGCCGGTGCGCCGCCGTTACCGGCCGCGGAGGCGGTTTCGAGCGGGTAGACGCGCGCTCCGGGCAGCAGGCCTGCGACTTCGGTTTGCGGCATCAGGAACAGGCGGTCGCCGGCAAAACCGACGACTTCCGCTTCGGTGGTGCGTTGCGCATAACCCGGCGGCAGTTCGATCAGGCAGTCGCTGCCCACCGGCAGCCGCAAACCGACCGCTTCCAGCACCAGGCCGACGGCCCGGGTCAGGCGTCCGTAGGTGCGGATCGGGATGCTGCGGCCGACGCCTAAGCTGGCGTTGCCAAGCGTGGTGCGCCAGGCTTGCAGATGGCGGTTGATGGCGGGCGGCTCGGCGCCGGCCAGGTCGCGGCTGTCGCTCATGGATGAACCTGGTTGCGGCCCAGTGCAGCCGCCACCCGCTGCCAGCGGGTTTCCAGGGTGGCATCCAGCTCGCCGCTGCTGGCTTGCACCCGGCAGCCGCCGCGCATGATGGCAGGGTCGCTGCGCAGCAGCCAGCCGGCGGCTTGCAGGTCTTCCGCCAGGTACTGCTGCACCAGCGCCATATCGTCGGCATGCAATAACAGGCGCGGCGTACCGCTCAGCGCCGGTTCGGTCTGCAGCAGCTCGCGCACCGCGGCCAGGATCAGCTGCGGTTCTAGCGCCAACGCCTGGCGCACCACCTGCTGCGCAATATCCAGCGCCAGCGTCAGTAAATCGTCGGCCAGTTCCTTTTCCGCCTGGCGCAGGGCGTCAGGCATGGCCAGGCTCAATGCGCGCAAGCATGTGGCTTCGTTTTGTGCGATTTCCAGCCCGGCCCGGTAACCGTCCTGCCAGCCTTCGGCGTGGCCTTGCCGCAGGCCTTCGCTGGCGCCGTCCTCTTGCGCCTGTTGGCGCAGGCGCTGCAATTCGGTTTCGTCGATCAGCAGTTTCGGTTCCAGTTCGGCCAGCGCCGGCTCGGCCGCAAGCGTTGCCGTTGCTGCTGGCGCTTCTGCATCGGCAGCGTCAGCCGCCAGCTGCATGTCCGCCATTTCCCAGCGCTGCCAGGCGCTCATCTGCGGTTTTGGCTGGCGCCGGCGGCTATCGGCATGAGCGGAATCAGACATAAGCATCGTTGCCCTGGCCGCCGATCACGATTTCGCCGGAATCGGCCAGGCGCCTGACGATCTGCAGGATGTTTTTCTGCTCGCCCTCGACTTGCGAGACCCTGACCGGGCCGCGCACTTCCAGGTCTTCGCGCAGCATTTCGGCGGCGCGCTGCGACATGTTGCGCAGGAATTTTTCGCGCAGTTCCGGCGCCGCTCCCTTGAGCGCGATGATGAGGGATTCCGATTCGACTTCCTTGAGCAGCAGCTGGATGCCGCGGTCTTCGATTTCCAGCAGGTTCTCGAACAGGAACATTTCGTCGATGATCCGCTGCGCCAGGTCGCCGTCGTGCTCGCGCACATGCTGGATCACGCTTTCTTCCTGGGTGCTGCTCATCAGGTTGAGGATTTCCGCCGCCGCCCTGACGCCGCCCAGGCGGCTGCGTTTGACGCCCTGGCCGGACAGCAGGCCGGACAGCACGTCGGTCAGTTCGCTGAGCGCCGCCGGCTGTACGCCGCCGAAGGTGGCGACGCGCAGGATCACGTCGTGCCGCAGGCGTTCGGTGAACAGCTCCAGCACCTCGGACGCCTTGCTGCGGTCCAGGTGCACCAGCAGGGTAGCGATGATCTGCGGATGTTCGTCGCGGATCAGCTCGGCCACTTCATTGGCTTCCAGCCAGTTCAGGGTATCGATGCCGTTGGTGGAATTGTTGCCGGATTCGAGGATGTCTTCGATCAGGCTGGCGGCGCGGTCGCTGCCCAGAGCCTTGTTGAGGACGGCCCGTATGTAGCCGCTGGAATCCAGGTTGAGCGCAGAGAACTGCTCTGTTTCAAGGCGGAATTCTTCCATCACTTCGGCGATTTGTTCGCGCGTCACCTGGCGCAGCTTGGACATTGCCATGCCGAGCTTCTGCACATCCTGCGGGCTCAGGTGCTGGAACACGGCGGCGGCGCCGTCTTCGCCCAGCGACATCAGCAGGATGGCGCTTTTTCTGGTTCCGTCGTCACTCATTGTTGCCCATCCAGTTCTTGATTACCATGGCGACCAGGCGCGGATCTTTCTCGGCCAGGCTCTGTGCATGCTGCAGGTTGTCCTGATGGCGGTCAGCCTGGCGCTGCCTTGCTTCTTCGCTCAGTTTGAGCTGCTCTGGCGACTGGTCTGCGGCGGCCTTGACGGCTGCCGCGGCTTGCGCCGATCCGGCCCGTTGCGGTCCCTGCAGGTGTTTGCGCAGCAGCGGCCGCAGCAGGCCGAACCAGAGCCACAGGGCGGCGATCGCCAGCAGCAGATACTTGCCGACGCTCTTGGCCAACTCGATGTTGTCGGCCTGACGCCATAGCGGTAGTTCCGGCTCCGGCGCATCGCCGGCAAACTGGCTGTTCACCACATTCACCGAGTCGCCGCGGTCGGCGCTGTAGCCCATTGCTTGCTTGACCAGGTTTTTTACCTGTTCCATTTCGGCCGCCGGCAGCGCCTGCGCGGCTACCTTGCCCTGGGCATTGGTCGTGCCGCGGTAATTCACCACCACCGCAACCGACAGCCGTTTGACGGCGCCGGCGGCTTGCTGCACATGGCTGATCGAACGGTCCACCTCATAGTTGGTGGTGACGTCGCGCCGCACGCTGCTGGAGCCGCCGCTGCGCGCAGTGTTGCTGGCAGCATTTGCGCCGGCGGCTGCCGCAGCCGGATTGGCCTGTGTGGCGGCCGTTCCCGGCTGGTTGGCCTGAGCCGTGCTGAGAGGCGCGGTCGGATTGATTGGCGGCTGGTTCGACAAGGCTCCCGGAACGCCGCCCGGCGGGCTTGCTCCCTGCTGGTTGGCGTCGCTTGATTGCTGGCTGCGGATCGCGGCTTTGCCAGGATCCTGGTTGGGACTGTATTTTTCGTCGGTATGTTCGACCGTCGAAAAATCGATGTCCGCCGCCACCTGGGCGCGCACATTGCTGGCGCCGACGATCGGCTGCAGGATGGCTTCGATACGGCGGATATAGCTCTGTTCGATTTCCTGCGCATACTTGAGCTGGCTCGCATCCAGGCCGCGGTTGCCGGTGGCCGGCGTGGAGAGCAGGTTGCCGCTCTGGTCGACTATCGTGACGTTCTTGGCGTTCAGTTCCGGCACGCTGCTTGACACCAGGTGGGCGATGGCGCTGACCTGGCCATCGTCGATGGAGCGTCCGCGATGCAGGGTGAGCACTACCGAGGCGCTGGGTTTCTGCTGGTCGCGCACAAACAGCGAAGGTTTAGGCAGGGCCAGGTGGACCCGCGCCGCTTCTACCGCCGAAATCGATTCTATCGAACGCGCCAGCTCGCCTTCCAGCGCGCGCTGGTAGTTGACCTGCTCGGCAAACTGGCTGACGCCGAATTTCTGGTTATCCATCAGCTCAAAACCGACCGAGCCGCCCTTGGGCAAACCTTGCGAGGCCAGCCGCAAGCGCGCTTCGTGCACCTGGTCGGCGCCGACCAGCACCGCGCCGCCGCCATCGGCGAACTTGTAGGGGATGTTCATCTGCTGCAGCGAAGCGATGATGGCGCCGCCGTCGCGGTCCGACAGATTGCTGTACAGGACGCGATAGTCAGGCGCTCGGCTCCATAGCCAGAATGCGGCGATGGCCGCCAGCGCAAACGAGGCGCCGATGATCAGCGGCAGCTTCGGATTGGCGCGCAGCTGCTCCAGCAGCGGCGGTTTCCTGTCGCCGGCGAGGTTGGCGCCGGTTACGGCAGCATTCATGTGGCCACCCCGGATGACCACAGGCTGTAACCGTTGTTGGTGTTCGCTATGCGCTTCTGTATATCTGACACAAGCTTTCCTTAGAATGGATAACAGATGTCAACAAAGGTAAGCCGGACCAATCGAGGACGGCCTGTGTCGACGCTAATGATTGTCAACGGCTGGCGCTCATTTCGATCGCTTGAATAGCCGGGGTTTTCCCCATCATTTGCCGCTATGTAAAAAAAACATTGCTGTTACGCTGCCTGACAGCAGTACAACGTTATCGGCAGGAACGGACAGCGCATGGTCCGGATTCCAGAGCGGCGGCGAGAATTCAAAAAACGGAAAAGAGGTGGAATATGGCGATATCGGCGATCGAATCGGTATTACAGCAATTGACGGCGACGGCGCAAATCGCCGGCAGCGGCGCCGCGGCAAGCAGCGGCATCGCCGGCGGCGGTTTCGCCGACGAGATGAAAAAGTCGCTGGAGCGCATCAGCAACAGCCAGCAGCATGCAGCCGGCCAGGCTGAAGCATTCGAGCTGGGCAAGCCCGGCGTGTCGCTGAATGACGTGATGATTGATTTGCAAAAGGCGAACGTCGGTTTCCAGATGGGACTGCAAGTGCGTAACCGGGTGGTTGCCGCTTATCAGGAAATCATGAACATGCCTGCTTGAAAGTCGGTTTTGGAACAAGCATGTTTGGAACAAGGCGCTAGTTATCTGTTGCAGGATGCGGCTGATATCGAAAGTATTTTGCGCGAACTGGAGCGTCAGAACAGCAGCATGAGCATGCGCCGGCTGGGCGGCGGCGAGAGCGTCGCCACGCGTCTGGTGGCGGTGGCGCTGGCGCATGACATCTTTATCCACGCCGGCGACGCCGACGGCAGCGGCGCGCATTACATGCCGGGCGACCTGCTGTGTTTTGACGGCGCATTGGATGGGGCGGGAGTGCGTTTCGTGACCAGCGCCGCGCGCAACAGCGTCAGTCCGTGGCCGACGGCGCTGGCGGCGGCGCTGCCGACCTGCATTGCGTATTTCCCGCACCAGAAGTTTATCCGCATCGGCGTGCAGCCGGTGGAAGCCTGCGTAGTGCGCGCCAAGCGGCGCGACGGCAACGATTTTGTGCTCGATGTCCATGATTTGAGTGCACGCGGCATCGGCCTGCGCTCGGCTTATGTGTCGCTGCAGGCGCTGCCGGTAGGCACGGTGTTGCCGGCGGCGGTGCTGGATTTCCGTTCTTCCGGCCGGTTGCTGGTGGACCTGAGAGTGGTGTTCAGCCGCAGCGTGCAGGCGCCGGATGGCGTCATCAACCATTTCGGCTGTTATTACGTCGACCTCGACCAGGCCCGGCAGAGCCTGGGCGGCCTGTTGAGCGCCTAGGGTCTGCTAAGCACCCAAGGCGGCGCTGCTTTATTTTGCGGCAGGCCCTAAATGTTTTCCAGGCAACTGCCGATAACCTGAATAACGGTGGCTTGCTTATCCCGGTTGTTGTTTGGCCGGGAGCGAGTCCAGCGTTACGGCGGCTTAGCCGGAACCCATAAACTTTAGCAACAGGAGTCATGCCATGTCTGTCATCAATACCAATATTCTTTCGCTGGTAGCGCAAAACAACCTCACCAAATCGGCATCTTCGCTGAGCTCGGCCATCCAGCGCCTGTCTTCCGGCATGCGCATCAACAGCGCCAAGGACGACGCTGCTGGCCAGGCTATTGCGAATCGTTTCACCGCCAACATCACCGGCCTGACACAGGCATCGCGCAACGCCAACGACGGCATCTCGCTGGCGCAAACCACTGAAGGCGCGCTGACTGAAGTCAACAACAACCTGCAGCGTATCCGTGAACTGTCGGTGCAAGCCGCCAGCGGCACCAACTCTTCCAGCGACCTGCAATCGATCCAGGACGAAGTCACCCAGCGCCTGAAAGAAATCGACCGCATCTCGTCGCAAACCGACTTCAACGGCGTCAAGGTCCTCGCGGCCAACCAGACCCTGAACATCCAGGTCGGCGCCAACGACGGCCAGACCATCGGCATCGATTTGCAAAAGATCGATTCGACTGCGCTGAAGCTGAACACGCTGAACCTGGCTGGTCCTTCCGGCGCGACAGCTGCCATGACGCCTACCGGCAAGGACAACACCGGTGCTTCGGTCGCCGTGGCCGCCGGCGGCTTCACTGCCGTCAACCGTGACGCTGCCGCCGGCTTCACCGCGACAGTCGCCGACCTGGTGACCGATGCGCGTGGCAATACTTACGTCAAGAACGGCGCCAACTTCTACGCCGCCACTGTGACCGTGGCTGATGCGACTCAAGGCGCAACTGCAGCGACGCCGACAGCCACCGTGACTTATGACTCGTCGAAATCGCTGACAGCCGCCAGCGGCAGCCCGCTGACAGCAATGGACAGCGCCTTGTCGCAAGTTGACAGCCTGCGCAGCTCGCTGGGCGCTGTGCAAAACCGTTTTGCCTCGACTATCGCCAACCTGGGCACGACAGTCACCAACCTGTCTTCCTCGCGTTCCGGTATCCAGGATGCAGACTACGCGACTGAAGTGTCGAACATGACGCGTTCGCAGATCCTGCAACAGGCAGGCACTTCGGTGCTGGCGAAAGCGAACCAGTCGACACAAAGCGTTTTGACATTGCTGCAATAAGCCATGAGCCGGTTCCGCAGGCGCCTGCTTGAGGCGTTTGCGGGATTTGCCGATCCGGGGCTGGCCGTTGTTGCGGCCGCCCACGGGTCCATGATGTTTTGTCCAGTCGGGTTTGGGCTGCCAGACTCGAGCGGACAAGGTACAGCCGGAAGGGGACGTGATGTCGAATGCAATCAACATGGATGCTGCCAGCAGGACCATACCGGCCGAGAGCGCAGCTGCCGCCGCGAATGACAAGGCGGTCAAGGATACTGGCGCGGCTACGCGGAAGCCGCTAGAAAGCGGAGACGGCAAGGTGCCCGAGCGCTCCCGGATCCAGAGCAAGATTGACGAGATCAATCGCCAGTTGCAGCTGAAGGCGGTGAGCGTGCAGTTCCAGATCGATCCCGGCTACAAGGATGTGATACTGAAAGTGGTAGACCAGCAGGACGGCAAGGTGGTCTTGCAGATCCCCAGCGAAGAAGTGGTGCGGATCGCCAAGGTGATGGACCAGATGAAGGGTGTATTGCTTGAAAAGACCGCATAGCGGCTGCGCGTAGTTCAGCCGACCGAAAACGATATTCAATGCAAAGGAATTGACATGACTTTAGTTACCAACCTGGGAGCGGCATCCGGGCTGCCGCTGGCAACTTTACTGAGCAGCATCACAGTCTCCGAAAACATGCCGCTCACAGCCATGAGCAACCAGCAAAGCGCGTACAACGCCAAGCTGTCGGCATACGGTGTCATACAGAACGCGCTGAGCACATTGCAGGCGGCGGCAGCTCAGCTGGGAAATCCAACCCTGTTCCAGAATGTGACGGCGACCTCGAGCGCTACCTCGGTGCTGAGCGCAACCGCGACTGCCACCGCCGGCGCGGGAAGCTACGCAATCAACGTCAGCCAGCTGGCGCAAGCGCAGTCGCTGGCAACCGGCGGCGTCGCCAGCACCACTGCCGGCATTGGCAGCGGCACCGTCACCCTGCAGTTCGGCAGCATCTCGGGCGGCACGCTGGATCCGGCGTCCGGCAAATACAGCGGAGCGACGTTTACTGCAGACAGCACGCGCGCGGCGGCGTCGGTCACTATCGATTCCAGCAACAACACGCTGACAGGCATCCGTGACGCGATCAATAAAAACAAGGATCTTGGCGTCACGGCCACCATTGTCAACGACGGCAGCAACACGCCGAACCGCCTGGTGCTGACTTCGACCCAGACCGGTGCGGCTTCCACCATGAAGATCAGCGTGAGCGGCGATGCGGCGCTGTCGAACCTGCTGGCCAACGATCCTGCCGGCACGCAGAACCTGCAGCAGACCGTGGAAGGAAAGAATGCGCAGATGACAGTCAACGGCATTGCTGTCACCAGCGCCAGCAACACCGTCAAGGAAGCAGTGCAGGGCGTGACCATGACGCTGACCGGCATCGGCGCCAGCAGCTTGTCGTTGCAAAGCAATACCGCGACCGTGCAGGCTGCGATTTCGAATTTTGTCACTACCTATAACAGCCTGCAGACCCTCACCAAGCAATACACGGCTTTCAATACGGCGGCGCAGACGCAGGCGCCGCTGACCGGCGACGCGACCTTGCGCAATATCCAGACCCGCATCCGCGACACCATGAACACCCCGCAACCGCCCAGCGGCAGCGGCGCACCCTTGACCATGCTGGCGCAGATCGGCGTGACGTTCCAGGCCGACGGCACCATGGCGATCGATTCGACCAAGCTGACCAGCGCCCTCAGTACCAATCTGAGCGGCGTGCAGAACCTGTTTTCCAGCACTTCCGGCGCCACCGGCTTCGGTTCCACCATGTCGACCCTGCTTACCGGTTTCACGTCCAGCAACGGGCCGCTGAAGTCAGCCACCGACGGTCTGAACAGTTCCTTGAAAACGCTGGCGACGCAGATGACCAGCACGCAGTCGTTGATCAGCACGACGATTGCGCGCTATACCAAGCAATTTACCGATCTTGACACGCTGATCGCCGGCATGAACCAGACCAGCAGCTACCTGACCCAGCAATTTGCCGCCATCAACGGCACTACTACTTCCAAATAAGGCGAGGTTTCATGTATACATCTTCAGCCGCCGCGCCAATACCCAACCCAGGCGCCCGCGCCTATGCCAGGATCGGCATCGAGAGCGCAGTCATGAGCGCTTCACCGCAGCAGCTGCTGACCATGCTGTTCGACGGCGCCAAGGCTGCCATCAGCATGGCGCGCCACCATATGGCGAGCGGCGATGTTGTCGCCAAGGGCAACGCCATTTCGAAAGCGGTCAGCATCATCGACAGCGGCCTCAAGGCCAGCCTGGATGCCGAGGCCGGCGGCAGCGCCGGCGCCGAGCTGGCGGCCAACCTGTCGGCGCTGTACGACTATATCAACCAGCGCCTGCTGTACGCCAACCTGCGTAACGATCCTGCATTGCTGGAGGAGGCCGACCGGCTGCTGGAAAACATCGCTTCGGCCTGGCGCGAGATCAGCGACGGCTCAAACGGCGCGCGGATCAACGATCTTCCGGCAAGGGGATGAGATGACGCCCCAACATGAAGTGATGGAATGCTACGAAAAGATCGCGCCGCTGACCGGCCGCATGCTGGAATCGGCGCGGGCCGGCGATTGGGATGGCCTGGTGCAGCTGGGGCAGCAGTTCCGTTCCTGGGTTGAACGCTTGAAGGGCATCGAGTTGGTGGAACCCCTGGAGCCGCTGCAGCTGGTGCGCAAGCACAGCCTGCTGAGCCGGATCCTGGCCGACGATGCAAAAATCCGCGATATCCTGACGCCGGAGCTGGCGCAGTTGAGCAGCCTGCTGGGCAATATGCATCGGCAGCAGCATCTCAACCATGCTTACGGCCAGTAACGCTGGCCATGCATCATGAACGGCGGCACGCCCCTGATCACCGACATCGAAGCGATTGCTAACGATACCCGGTTGCCGTCGCGCGCAGCAGTCGAGCGCCAGCTCGGGATCGATCCCGGCCAGCCGGCCCAGCCGGGCAATCCCAGGCTGGCGCCGGGCGCTGCTGACGGCGCCAGCTTGAGCGCGGTTGCGCGCGTCATCAGCGAACTGCTGGGAACGACGCCGGCCAAGGGCGAGGCGGTAAACGGCAGCACGCCGCTGTGGCCGGCTGTCGCCGCACCGATATCGGGTCCGGATCCACAGCAACTGGCGGCTGCCCTGGCGCGCAGCGTTGCCGGCAGCGGCCTGTTTTACGAATCCCACCTGTTGCAATTTTTCACCGGCGAGCGCTCGCTGGCCCAGTTGCTGCACGAGCCGCAGGCGCAGCTGATGCTGTCGCCGGCGGCGGCCGATGCAGACGCTGCCGCCGCTCCCGTCCTCGCTCCTAGCCATGCCACGGCCAGCATCGCCGTCGAAGCGATTCCCCTGGTGCGCCAGCAGCTTGAGCTGTTGGCGCTGTCGCAATTCCGCTGGAGCGGCGAAGCCTGGCCGGGCGCCGGCATGGAATGGGAAATTACAGAGCAGGGGCGGCGCCAGCCCGACGACAGCGCGCCGCGCAGCTGGAGCACCTCCCTGAGCATGACCTTGCCCCGGCTCGGCCGCATCGAATTGCGCCTGAGCCTGGCGGGCCATAGCTGGCGTGCCGAACTGGGCGCGGCTGAGGCGGCGACACTCGGCTCCATGCAGGCCGGCAGCGCGCAACTGCTGCAGCGATTCTCTGTGGCCGGCCTGCATTTGAGCGGTTTGCAAGTGGCGCAATTGCCACAAGCCGGCTTGGATAATCCATTGGATACAAAAAATGACAACAAAAACAAATAATTGTATTAGAGTAATGTTTTTTGTCTGCAGGACAGCGCGCCAAACTGGCGCGGGACCGGCAACCGGCGACGGCAAGCAGGCGGGCAGCAGTGGAAACTGAGGGCTCAGGCCGTAAAAGCGTGGTAGCGTTATCACATGCGCATCAGGACCGGGCGCCGCTGGTGGTGGCAAAAGGTTACGGCGCCGTGGCCGAGGCCATCATGCAAAAGGCGCGCGAGCACGGCTTGTATGTGCATGCGTCGCCCGACCTGGTGAAGCTGCTGATGCACGTCGACCTCGACCAGCAGGTGCCGCCGCAGCTTTATCTGGCGGTAGCCGAGTTGCTGGCCTGGGTGTACAGCTTGGAAAATGAGCAGGAGCGGTCGGCGCCTGCGTGAATGTCGCGATAGTGCATGCAGATATTGATTATTTAGTATCGCTCATCTGCACCGGAGCAAAATGTGTGCATATTATTGATATAGTCGTGCTCCCGTATTGTGCGGACCTGGCCGCAGATCGATAATGCACAGTCCTCGGTTGTGAAATGAGATTGTTCAAAGAGTCATGGAAATGAAAGTTGCATCACCGATTCGGGTATTGATCGCTGATGATCATCGTATTGTCAGGCGCGGGCTGCAGCACATCCTGAACGCCAGTCCAGGCATCGTCGTGATCGGCGAAGCCAGCGACTACAACGGCATCACCGATATCCTGAGGGAGCAGCCGTGCGATGTACTGCTGCTGGATATATCGATGCCGGGCAAGGACGGCATCGAAATCCTGCATCTGCTCAAGAAGCGCGAACCCATGCTGCGCATCATGGTGCTGAGCAGCCATGGTCCGGAACAGTTTGCGGTGCGCGCCTTGAAGGCCGGCGCGGCTTCCTACCTGACCAAGGACGGTGCGCCGGATGAACTGGTAGAAGCGGTGCGGGTAGTCGCGCGCGGCCGCAAGTACATCAGCAAGAGTTTGGCGGAATCATTGGCCAACCATGTCATCGAAGAAGATGACCTGATGCCGCATGAACAATTGTCCAACCGCGAATTCCAGACAGTGCGCATGATCGCCTCGGGCCAGACCCGTACCGAGATTGCAAAAAACCTCTCCATCAGCCCCAAGACCGTCAGCGTCTATCGTTCCCGCGTGTTCGAGAAAATGGGCGTGCGCACCAATGCTGAACTGACCCGCTACGCCATCGAGCACGGTTTGCTCGAATAGAGGGCTGTTTCGAGCCCTTTTCGCTATATCGATAGCGCTTGCTCCTGTTTATATTGAGTCACCAAAGTGCTGCGCAAGCCGGATTCTTTCTGTCCGGCGCGACAGGTGCATTTCAATTCTCAAGGATCAAGTCCATGACGCTTGCCGCTCAAACACCTACCCAGATACGCCGTTCCACTGTCCAGCATGAGGTCGCCGGCCAGGAATTCCTGACTTTCACCTTGGGCAAGGAGGAGTACGGCATCGATATCCTCAAGGTGCAGGAACTGCGCGGTTACGACAATGTCACCCAGATCGCCAACGCGCCCGATTTCCTGAAAGGCGTGGTCAACCTGCGCGGGGTGATCACGCCCATCATCGACATGCGCATCAAGTTCAGCCTGGCAGCCTCCAGCTATGACCAGTTTACCGTGGTCGTCATCCTCCATCTTGGCCAGCGCACGGTGGGCATGGTGGTCGACGGCGTGTCCGATGTCATTACGCTGTCGAGCCAGCAGATCAAGCCGGCGCCGGAAATGGGCACGGTGCTCAACACCGATTACCTGATCGGCCTTGGCACGCTCGACGACCGCATGCTGATCCTGCTGGATATCGACAAGCTGATGTCCAGCGATGAGATCGGCCTGATCAACAAGCTGACCGCCTGACTGCCTGGCCGTCAGGACCGCCGGATCGCCGGACCGCTGAACATGGAGGGGACATGACTTTTACAAATACAAGAATAGGAGTCCGGCTGGGCGTTGGATTTACAGCCATATTGCTGCTGGTGGTGGCCATTACGGGGATAGGCATCTGGCGCTTGCAGCAGACCGGCGCCGCGGTCGACACCATGGTGTCGCAATTCCTGGTGCGGGAACGGCTGGCGGCGGAATGGCAGGATGCGGTGGCAGTCAATGCCGTGCGCACGATGGCGGTGGTGCGCAGCGACGACAGTAAAACCCAGAAAATATTCCAATCGGAAATGAGCGCGACATCCGAGCGCGCATCGGAACTGCAAACCAAGCTGCATGGATTGTCCGACGACCAGGGCCGGCAAGCCCTGGGAGAGATCGCCGCGGCGCGCGCCGCCTATACCGAAATGCGGGATACCGTGCTGACCACGCGCCAGTACGGCAGCGCCGAAAGCGCGGTGGCCATGATAGAAAAGGATCTAGACCCGGCGCGCAAGGAGTACCTGGGCAAACTGCAGAAATTCGTCGATGGACAACGCCAGGCAATCGATGGCGCCGCGCTGGATATCGCCGCCAACTATCGCTCCGGCCGCAACCTGCTGGTGATATTCGGCGCCCTGGCGATCCTGCTCGGCGCGGCGTTTGCCTGGCGCCTGACCGGCGGCATCGTCAAGCCGCTGCACGCGGCAGTCGCGGTGGCGCAACGAGTGGCGCAAGGCGACCTGAGCGCCAGCATCGAGGTCAAGGGCAAGGATGAAACCGGGCAGCTGCTGCAAGGCATCAAGGAGATGATCCTTGCCTTGCGCGACACGGTCAGCCGGGTGCGCAACGGCACCGAAAGCATCGTCACCGCCTCGCGCCAGATCGCCGCTGGCAATCAGGACCTGTCCAGCCGCACCGAACAGCAGGCCGCCAGCCTGGAGCAGACCGCGGCGTCGATGGAGCAGCTGACTTCAACCGTCAGGCAAAACGCCGACAATGCGCGGCAAGCCAACCAGCTGGCTGAAAATGCCGCATCGGTGGCGCTAAGCGGCGGCCAGATGGTGTCCGAGGTGGTTGCCACCATGGCGCTGATCAGGGACAGCTCGCACCAGATCAGCGACATCATCGGCGTCATCGACGGCATTGCATTCCAGACAAATATATTGGCGCTGAACGCCGCCGTGGAAGCGGCGCGCGCCGGTGAACAGGGGCGGGGTTTTGCGGTGGTGGCTGCCGAGGTGCGCAACCTGGCGCAGCGTTCGGCTGTCGCCGCCAAGGATATCAAGGTTTTGATCGGCGCTTCGGTCGACAAGGTGGACGCCGGCGGCAGGCAGGTTGACGCCGCCGGCGCCGCGATGAGCGAGATTGTCGCCTCGATCCGGCGCGTGGTCGACATCATGGCCGAAATCGCCGCCGCCAGCGAGCAGCAGAGCGGCGGCATCGACCAGGTCAACCAGGCAGTGGGACAAATGGACCAGGCCACGCAACAAAATGCTGCGCTGGTGGAGCAGGCCGCCGCCGCCGCACACAGCTTGCAGCAGCAGGCTGGGGAGCTGTTGCAGGCGGTCAGCATCTTTCAGCTGGCGGAGGAGGCCGGGCAAGCCTATCCAGGCATGCAGGAAAGACAAGATTTTGCCGAAGCGGCAGCATTGCCAGACATGCCAGAAGAGCATCATGCCGACGGCCGGTCTGTCTTGGTCAGCATAAATTGACAGGTGACGGCGAGGTACGATGCTGGATAATAGCGGATACGTCAAGTTGCGCCGGCGCTGACACCATGGCCGCCAGCGGGCTTCACGTATTGTGGCGGTAATATCTGTCACAGTTTCCAATAGATTGTATGCCCATCGTAATGCAAAGATTTACCTCTGCCTGGCGCCGCCTGCTAGCCGCTTCAAAGACGGACAGCATTTTCTACGGCTCGCGTTTCATGCGCCTCGTCTACGCAATCATAGTTACAGCCATCCTGGTCATCGGCTACGTCTGGCTGTACGCCGGTTACCAGATCGGTTCCGACTACGAGCGCGATGTCAAAACCATACAGCACAGCCATACCATCGTGGTGTGCAACTTTACCCAGCGGTTGCTGCGTTCGATTGACGAACGCGACCGCTTGCTGCGGCTGGTGCGCGACGATTTCCAGATGGCCGACGGGAAAATCGACCTGCTGCGCTATACAAAGATATTCGGCGGCTTATATACGCAGCTGAACATCGTGGACCAGGGCGGACGCCTGCTCGCATCGACCAAGCCGGCGGCAGCCGCCGACTGGAGCGGCAACGAACTGTATGTCGCCCAGCGCGACCACTTGGATGACGCCTTGCGTTTTGCCCGTCCGCGCAAATTGCCTGGCAACGGCCAATGGGTGATGCATATGGCGCGCCGCATCTTTTCTTCCAAGGGGGATTTCGCCGGCATCGTCGAACTGGAATTCGCGGTAGACCGGCTGCCGGCCTTGTATGCGCGCCTGGACCGGATCCGCGCCGGCGAACGGCAGGTGGTTGGCAGCGATGGCATTGCCGTCGACGGACCGCCGGCCAACGAAAGAATGATCTTGCGCCGGATCGATGAAACGGTGATGGAGCTGGACGATGGCGAACTGAGCAAGAGCCGGCCTTTCGCCGACCAGAAGGCTCTTGACGATCAGCATTCATGGGTGTCGCGCAAGCTGGAGCCTTATCCGCTGCTGCTGTCGGTGAAACTGCCTGACCCGGAACCGTTGCCGGGACAGGAGAGCCCCAAGCTGCTGGGATATATCATGTACGCCTGCGTGCCGACCCTGCTGATCCTGCTGCTGATGAGCCTGGCCTATCGCACCATCAAGCGGCAATATGAAGTGGTGCGCAAATACGATACCTTGCGCCGCCGCGCCAGCGATGCCAACAAGCGGAAATCGCGTTTCCTGGCGACGGTGGTGCATGAGCTGCGCACGCCCTTGAGCGGCGTCCACGGCTATTCCGAGCTGGTGCGGGACACCAGCAGCGATCCGCAAAGCCGCGAGTTCGGCGACCTGATCCACCAGAGTGCGATCTACCTGCACGGCTTGCTGAACACCTTGTTTGACCTGGCGCGCATCGAAGCCGGCAGGGTCGTGATATTCCACGAGAATATCGAGACGCTGAGCTATTTCGAATACGTCGGCTCCATGCACAGAATCAATGCCGACAAGAAGGGCCTGAGTTTCCAGATGCGGCTGGCGCCGGATTTGCCCGGCAATTTCCTGTGCGATCGCGTCAGGTTGTCGCAGATACTCAACAACATGCTGGATAACGCCGTCAAATTCACCGTCACCGGCGGCGTTACGATAGAAGTCACTACCTTCAGGGACAAGCTCAAGATCAGGGTGCTCGATACCGGCCCCGGCATCTCCAAAGGCGAACTGAAACATCTGTTCGAATATTTCTACCAGGCCGAATCGGTGCGCGCCGGCCGCAGCCGCGGCCTGGGCCTGGGTTTGTCGCTGGCCAAAGAGTTTACCGACCTGATCCGCGGCAGCATCCGCATCGACTCCGAGGTGGGTGTCGGCACCGTGGTCAATCTCAGCATTCCGCTGAATGCGCGCTGAGCGCGTCCCACCCATGGCGGATCGCGGGTTTGCTACACTAGGCGCCGATGAAGCTGTTACGGCGCCTGGACCTGGCGCGGCAATGCCGGAGGCTACCGCCAATATTGCAGCCGGCGCATTTCCGGCCTGCTTGCTGTTCCCCATGGTCTATGCCAAAACAGGATATCTTCTCCTTGTCTAGGAGGCGACGATGCGTTCCGCTTTAATTCTTGTGGTTGAAGACCATCCAATCAACCGTCGCATGCTGCAGGCGCAGCTGGCGGCCGAAGGCTGGCAGAGCGAACTGGTCGCCACCGGCGCCGAAGCCTTGCTGTGGCTGACGCATACCAGGCCGGTGGCGGTCATTACCGATTATGTGCTGGAAGACATGACCGGCGTCGAACTGCTGCACCGGGTCAGGCGCTGGGAAGCCGACGCATCGGCCTTGCCGGCGATCCCGATGATCCTCTACAGCGGCATGTCGCTCGACTACCTGCAGCGCGAATCGAGGGGCCTGGATTGCACCGCCATCCTGACCAAGCCGATCAGTCGCGCGCAGCTGCGGCAAACGCTGGCGCCGATAGTTGCGCAAAAATTGCCCGCCGCTACACCCGCCGCGCCCGACGATTTGCTGACCGACCTGCTGCAGTTCGGTTACCTGCAGTTGGCCAGCCTCAAGCTCAGCATAAAAAACCAGCGGTGGGCGGAGACGGCGAGCATCGCGCATGGCTTGCGCGGCGCGGCGGCGGTATTGCAGCTGAAAGAAATTTCGCAAGCCGCTGCAGAAATCGAGAACCAATCGCGCACTAACCCGTCTGAGACTATGGAAGACGCTTTCAGCCGTTTGCAAAATGCGCTGGAACGGCTAGCTTTGCAGCTCAATGCAAGCCGTGCAAAGCCGCTGTAGCGCGCGCTTCTTCATCGCTTTTCCCTGGCTGCCGTGCAATGCGGTGCTGACGTAGGAACAATGCCTACATCGATTCAGCCAAATATTTCATCCATATCGGGAACCTTACCGACTTATTTTCTTTTTTGAAACATTTCATAATTGCTCAGAAGCAGCGGACAAGACAAAAACTAAAAGATTGCTCACCAATTGCCGTAAACATTCATAAGTAGTTTCAGTCTGGGGGAAAGCATGGACAGTAATGGATTTGTAAACGAGATAAGCGAAGTCAACCTGTCTTATCTGCTGCTGGCACAGCGTCTGTTGCGCGAGGATAAAGCGACAGCCATGTTTCGTATGGGATTGAGCCGCGAACTGGCCGAGCTGCTCGGCAACCTCTCTTTATCGCAGGTGGTGAAGCTGGCCGCATCCAGCCTCTTGTTGTGCCGTTTCCGGTTCGACGACCACGCGATCCTTTCATCTTTGACGCATACCGACAAAGACCATGCATTGCAACAGGCGCATGCCTCGATCCTGCTGGCCGGGCAACCGCTGGAAGGCATCCGATGAAGCGGCCTGATTCTCGGCCTGACTCTGGCGCCGCAACGGCTTTCATCCGCGAGGCCGGCAACCATGGCTACTAACAAAAGCGTGATCCTGGAAGCCCAGGAAATCCAGCTCGCCATCGACCTGATCAAGCTCGGCGCGCGGCTGCAGTTCCTGGAAGCGGAAACCTCCTTGAGCCGCGACCGCCTGATCAAGCTGTACAAGGAAATCAAAGGCATGTCGCCGCCCAAGGGATTGCTGCCGTTTTCCACCGACTGGTTCATGACCTGGCTGTCGAATATCCATTCGTCGATGTTCTACAACATCTACCGTTTCATGCTGGCGCATGGCGACGGCCAGCAGATCGTTGCGGTGGTCAAGAGCTACCGGCTCTACCTGGAACAAGTCGAGCGCCAAGGCGGCAAGCCTGTGCTCGACTTCACGCGGGCCTGGACGCTGACGCGTTTCTTCGACAGCGGCATGCTGCAGCTAAGCACCTGCTGCCGTTGCAACGGCCACTTCGTCGCCCATGCCCATGACCTGCAGAACGGTTTCGTCTGCGTCCTGTGCCGGCCGCCGTCGCGCGCCGGCAAGACGCGCAAGCTGAGTGCCCCGGCGGCGACCGGAACCGATCTTGTCCAGGGTCGCGAATACATGCCGCTGCCTCCGGTGCGGCGGCTTGCAGGGCTTGCCAAAGGCGGCCTGGCCTGAGCCTGGCGGCGACAGCATTGGCTACGGCCGCATAAGGTTTATTTCAAGGGGAATCAAAAGTGCTAGTTTTTGTTGGCTATATCGTCGTTATAGCTTCTGTGTTTGGCGGTTATGCCATGATGGGCGGCCACCTGGGTGTGCTGTTCCAGCCGGTCGAATTGCTGATGATCGGCGGCGCCGGGGTCGGCGCCTTTGTGGTCGGCAATGACGGCAAGGCCATCATGGCCACCGTCAGGGAGTTGCCGAAACTGCTGCGCAGTTCCAAGCACGACAAAGCCTTGTACATGGAGCTGATGGCCTTGCTCTACGTACTGCTGGCGAAGGCTCGCAAGGACGGCATGCTGGCGCTGGAAGCGGATATCGACGATCCCTTGAACAGCCCCATCTTCGTCCAGTATCCGCTGGTGCAGCACGACCCGCGCGTGATCGAATTCCTTACCGACTACCTGCGCCTGATTGTCAGCGGCAACATGGATGCGTTTGAAATCGAATCGCTGATGGATCATGAAATAGAAACCTACAAGCACGAAGCTGAAGTCCCCGCGCACAGCCTGGCCAAGGTCGGCGATGCCTTGCCTGCGTTCGGCATCGTGGCGGCGGTGATGGGCGTGGTGCATGCGCTGGCGTCGGCCAACCTGCCGCCGTCGGAAATGGGCGAGCTGATTGCGCATGCGATGGTGGGCACTTTCCTGGGGATCTTGCTGGCGTATGGATTCGTATCGCCGCTGGCGACGCTGATTGAACACCAGGTAGCGGAATCGGTAAAGGTATACCAGTGCATCAAGGTCACCCTGCTGGCTAACCTGAACGGCTATGCGCCGCAGCTGGCGGTGGAATTCGGCCGCAAGGTGCTGTACTCGACCGAACGCCCTTCGTTCACGGAACTGGATGACCATGTGCGCCAAGTCAAAAGCCGATAGCGTTCGCCGGCCCGGGGCGGAGGCGGCATGAGCAAGGTCAAGCAGCGGATTGTCGTCAAGCGGATAAGCGCCGCCAAGCACCAGGCGCACGGCGGCAGCTGGAAGATCGCCTACGCCGATTTCATGACGGCGATGATGGCGTTTTTCCTGGTGATGTGGCTGCTGTCGATTTCTTCTCCCAAGCAAAGGGAGGGCATTGCCGAGTATTTCAAGATGCCGCTCAAGGTCGCCATCAGCGGCGGTGAAAAAAGCAGCACCAGCAGCAGCGTGATTCCCGGCGGCGGCACCGATTTCACCCAAGTCGACGGTGACGACAAGCGCAGCAATCCGGATACCGCCGATGCCGAACGGCTGAAATCGCTGAAGAAACGGCTGGAGCAGGTGATCGACGCGAATCCGGTGCTCAAGCAGTTCCGGCCGCAGCTGCTGATCGACATCACCAGCGAAGGATTGCGGATCCAGATCGTCGATAACCGCAACCGGCCAATGTTCGACCTGTCCAGCGCCAAGGTACAGCCTTACATGAGCACCATCCTGCGCGAGATCGGGCCGGTGCTCAATGAATTGCCGAACAAGATCACCCTGGCCGGGCACACCGATGCAACTCCTTATGTGCTTGGCTCCAAGTATTACAGCAACTGGGAGTTGTCGGCCGACCGGGCGAACGCATCGCGCCGCGAGCTGATCGGCGGCGGCATGACGGAGCAAAAGGTGCTGCGCGTGATGGGCGTGGCGTCGACCATGGATTTGAACAAGGCCGACCCGCTCGATCCAGTCAACCGGCGCATCAGCATCGTGGTGCTGAACCGGCGCGCGCAGGCGCAGATCGAGCAGGAAAACAGCAGCGGCAGCAATGCCGGCATCAAGCTCGACGGACAGAAGGACAGCGCCAGCCAGCTGCGCGACAGTGCGCCCAGGCCTCCCGCCGCGGCACAGCCATGATACAGAGGGCATATGAGGACTAGGACAATATTGGTAGTGGACGACTCAGCCGTCATGCGCAAGCTGATTGCAGCGGCCCTGGCCGAGGGCGATTACCGGGTCTTGCTGGCGGCGGACGGCGAGGCGGCCATGCAGCAGGCGCGCGTTGCAGCGGTCGACCTGGTGCTGACCGACTGGAATATGCCGGCCATGGGCGGCGGCCAGCTGATTCGAGAATTGCGGCAGATGGAAAACCATGCCGAGACGCCGATCCTGGTGCTCACCACCGAGGCCAGCGATGCCGAAAAAGCCGACGCCCGCGTGGCCGGCGCCAGCGGCTGGCTGAGGAAGCCGATAGAACCCGCAACTCTGCTGGAAGTGGTCGCCAGCTTGCTGGATACCGAGTAACGCCGAGCCGACAATCAGAGCACGCAGTAAGGAGATCACGAGCGATATGGATATTACCGAGTTTTACCAGACCTTCTTTGAAGAAGCGGACGAGTTGCTGGCTGAGATGGAGCAATTGCTGCTGGGACTGGATATGGATGCGCCCGACAGCGAACACCTGAACGCCATATTCCGCGCCGCGCATTCGATCAAGGGCGGCGCCGCTACCTTCGGTTTTGTGGCGCTGACCGATACCACGCATCTTTTGGAAAATTTACTGGACCGTGCCCGTCATCAGGAAATACGACTGCGCAAGGAAATGATCAACGCCTTTTTGGAAACCAAAGACGTGCTACAGGAACAGATAAGTGCTTACCGGGCCGGCGCAGAACCCGATCCCGACATGGTCGCGCGGATTTGCGCGGTGCTGCAACAACTGGCGCAGGAGGAAAATTCCGGTGTTGGCGGCAAGGCCGCGGTGCCGGCGCCTGTGTCAGCACCGGTCGCAGCAACATTGCCCGCTGCTGCCGGCAGCTCGCAGCTGCGGGTGCGTTTTTCCAGGATTTCCGAGAGCGACCGCAAGCTGTTGAGTGCGGAACTGGAAAACCTGGGCGAGGTGGTGGCGCAGACGCAAGGCGAGGACAGCCTGACCTTGTGGCTGGAAACCAGCTGCGAAGCGGACGACATCATCGCCGTGTGCTGTTTTATTATCGACATCGACCAGATCGATATCGTGCAGGAAGCGGCGGCGCAGCCGGCAGCCGAGCCGGTGGCGGCAGTCGCTGCAGAGCCGGCGCCGGCGAAGGTGATTGCGATCACGGCGGGCGCTGTGTTGCCGAAGGCCGCCATTCCGGCCGCACCGGCGGCAGCCAAAGAATCCAGCTCGATCCGCGTCGATGTGGAAAAGGTCGACCAGATCATCAACCTGGTGGGAGAGCTGGTGATCACCCAGTCGATGCTGGCGCAGACCGCGGCGACGCTGGATCCGGTGCTGCATGAGCGCCTGCTGAACGGCATGGGACAGCTGGAACGCAACGCGCGCGATTTGCAGGAATCGGTGATGTCGATCCGCATGATGCAGATGGATTACGTATTCAGCCGCTTCCCGCGCCTGGTCAGGGACCTGACCGACAAGCTTGGCAAGCAGGTGCAGCTGGTGACTTTCGGCAAAGCCACGGAACTCGACAAGAGCCTGATCGAACGCATCATCGATCCCTTGACCCACCTGGTGCGCAACAGCCTGGACCACGGCATCGAAAAGCCCGAGCAGCGCATCGCCGCCGGCAAGGACCCGGTCGGCGAATTGCTGTTGTCGGCCCAGCACCAGGGCGGCAATATCGTGATTGAAGTCAGCGACGACGGCGCCGGCCTGAACCGGGAAAAGATCCTGGCCAAAGCGATGCAGCAAGGCATGGCCGTCAGCGACACGATTAGCGACGACGAGGTCTGGCAGCTGATTTTTGCTCCCGGTTTTTCCACTGCCGAAAAAATCACCGATGTGTCGGGACGGGGCGTCGGCATGGATGTAGTCAAACGCAATATCCAGGAAATGGGCGGCCATGTCGAAATCGCATCGCGCCAGGGCAATGGCACGACCACCAGGATCATATTGCCGCTGACGCTGGCGATCCTGGACGGCATGTCGGTCAAGGTCGGCAATGAAGTCTATATCCTGCCGCTGAATTACGTGATCGAATCGTTGCAGCCGCGCGCCGCGGACATCCATTCGGTGAGCAATGAAGAACAGGTGCTGCACGTGCGCGGCGAATATCTGCCATTGACGGAGTTGCATCGCGTATTCAGCGTGGCCGACGCACGCACTGATCCTACCCAAGGCATCGTGGTGATTTTGCACGGCGAGGGAAAACGTTTCGCTTTGCTGGTGGACCAGCTGGTCGGGCAGCATCAGGTGGTGGTGAAGAACCTGGAAACCAATTATCGCAAGGTCCCGGGCATTTCCGCCGCCACCATTCTCGGTGACGGCAGCGTTGCCCTGATTGTCGATGTCGGTGCGTTACAACGCGCCGGCCGTGAAAAAGCGCCGCTGCTGGCAGCCGCTTAGGAAATCTTGAAAGGAGAGGAATGCAATGGACAATGACCGCAATAAGCTTCTGACAGGACAGGATGAGTCGGAAGGACAGAAATTCCTGGTGTTCACGCTGGGCAGCGAAGAGTACGGCATCGACATATTGAAAGTGCAGGAAATCCGCGACTACGAAGCGGTGACGCGGATTGCCCATGCGCCCGAGTTCATCAAGGGCGTGACCAACCTGCGCGGCATCATCGTGCCTATCGTCGACCTGCGCATCAAGTTTCGTCTCGAAAATATCCAGTACAACCACCAGACCGTCGTGATCATCCTGAATATCGCCGAGCGCGTGGTCGGCATATTGGTGGACGGCGTATCCGATGTGCTGACTTTGGGCCGTGACGAAATCAAGCCGCCTCCCGAGTTCGGCGCTGCCTTGTCGGCGGAGTATCTCAGCGGCCTGGGAACGGTAGGGCAGCGCATGCTGATTCTGATCGATATAGAAAAACTCATGTGCAGCGCTGACATGGCTTTGTTTGACTCCGCTGAACTTGTCTGAGGTGAAGACAGGTTGGACAACGACAGGAAATTAAAGATGAAACTTCGAGATAGCCAATGGCAAAAACTGGAACCTTTGTTGATAGGCAAGCAGGGCGATCCTGGCGCCAAGGGCCGGGACAACCGCTTGTTTATCGACGCCGTGCTTTGGATCATCAGCAATAAATCGATCTGGCGCAGCCTCCCTGCCGAGTTCGGCAAATGGAATACCACGTATATGCGCTTCAGGCGCTGGAACGAGTGCGACGTCTGGCGCCAGCTGGAGCAAGACATGTACGACGATCCGTTGCTGAAGCTGATGTTCCACGAGATCGTGGCGTACGGCGACAAGCAGACCGGACGCATCAAGCAAAGGCTGGCGCGGCGGGCCAACAAGCTGGTTTACAACTCATCGCTCGGCAAGGCCGGCGGCGCCAGGAAAAATGCGCCAGGCGTGGACGAATCGACCTCGCACTGGGTCGGCCTGGTGACGAGAGGCGTGGCTTTTTGAGCGTTGCCGGAAGCCGGTATTTTTAGAATCAAAATATAGGAAGACAGTCCCGACAAACTCGTGATTTGCCGTTCAAGAAAGTCAGACGACGTCCGTTAATACAGTAAACGGATGGCCTGCCTGGCCAATGATAGAAGCAAATATTCTGAGGATGTTATGAACAAGGAACTGTCTGCCGGATATTCATTGTCGGTGATCGCGATGGCCGTATCGGTCATGGTCTCGGGTTGCGGCGGAGGAGGAGGCAGCAGCAATCCGAGCCCTCCCGCACCCGCGGTGCCAAGCACGCCGCCTGTCGTAACGCCTCCCGCGCCCGACAACAACAGCGGCAATGCCATCACGCCGCCGGTAGTGACGCCGCCGGCAGCGCCACCGCCGATGCTCAACGTACTCGATCCCAGCAATATCCAGGCAGCCCGCGCCCAGGGCATGACCGGCGCCGGCGTCACGGTCGGCGTGGTCGATACCGACTTCGATGTCGGCGATACCCAACTGGCCGGACGCATCAGCAAGACGGTCTACAGCAGCGGCGGCGCCAACGGCAACATGCACGGCACGGAAGTGGCGCAAGCCCTGGCCGGCAGCACCCTGGGCATCGCGCCCGGCGTCTTCGTGCAAGCAGCAGCGGCCGGCACCACCGGCAACAGCCTGCTGCTCAATAACCAGATCTACCAGGACCTGTTCGCCAAGGGCGTGCGGATCTTCAACCAGTCCAACGGCATCAGCGCAACCGGCGCCTCGGTCGCCCAAGCGCTGGCGCTGCACAACCTGTACCAGCCGTATGTGGCCCGGCAAGGGCTGTTCGTCTGGTCCACCGGCAATGACGGCGCAGCGCAGCCGAACCTGAACGCCAGCCTGCCGTCGCTGTTCGGCGACCTGCAAAGCGGCTGGCTGGCGGTCACCGCGGTCAACGCCGCCGGCGGCAGCAATGGCTATAGCGCCAGCGATACCGTGCCGGGAGTCATTTCCAGCTACGCCAACCGCTGCGGCGTGGCCGCCAACTGGTGCCTGGCGGCGGCCGGCGATTTCATCTCCAGCAGCAGCGGCGCGCGGGTCTTCGGCACCTCGTTCGCAGCGCCGGCGGTCAGCGGCGCCGCAGTCCTGGTGCAGCAGGCCTATCCCTGGATGAACGCTGACCTGCTCCGGCAAACCATCCTGTCGACGGCGACCGACATGCACGACACCGCCACCTATGGTTGGGGCCTGCTGAACGCCAGCAAGGCGGTCAACGGCCCGGCGCTGTTCGATACACGGCTGGCGCTGGGGCCGACTGTCAACATCGCTTTCGATAACGCTGCCTCGGTGTTCAAGAACGATATCGGCGGCGACGCCGGCCTGAACAAGAGCGGCAGCGGCCAATTGACCCTGGCCGGCGCCAATACTTACCAGGGCGCCAGCAATGTCCTGGGCGGCAGGCTGAATATTACCGGCTCGGTGGCCTCCAGCGTCAATGTCAGCCCATTGGGCCGCCTGGGCGGCGACGGCGGCCGTATCCACGGCAATGTCAGCAACAGCGGGCGGGTCGACAACAGCGGCGCCGGTCTTACCATCGCCGGCAACTACGTCGCCACGCCGGGCGCGGTGCTGGCGAACCAGCTCAACACCACCCTGGTGGTGGGTGGGGCGGCAATCCTCGGCAATTCGCACCTGGTCGCCACCACCCCCGGCGGCAGCGCGGATCCGTCCGGCTATGTGACCCAACAGGCAGGAATGAGCGGCAAGGTGCTCACCGCCGCAGGCGGGGTCAGCGGCCAGTTCAGCGATATCAGCTTCGAGGCCGATGGCGTCAGTTTTACGCCAGGGGTGTTTATTGCCGCGAACTTGTCCTATCAGGCCAGGGAAGTGGACCTGCATATCAGCCGTACCAATGTCGCCATCATGGCCGCTGCCGCTTTTAAAGGCGACGCCACCCGTAATAATGCGGCCGCCAACCTGGAGACCGGGCTGCAGGCGGCGGACCAGATGGTCGCCAGCGGCAAGGTGAGGGGGGCCAACGGTGCATTCCTGGCCAGTGCAGCGGCCCTGCAGAAGAGCGCCAGCGTCGCGGTGGCAGGACAAGTGCTCGACAGCCTGTCGGGACAGATCCATGCCTCGGCCCAGGCGCTGACCTTCCAGCAGTCGCAGGCCTTGAATCGCGACCTGGGCAACCGGCTGGCGGCGCTGGGCAACCAGGCTGAAGGGCAGGACGGCACCGGCTTGTGGGTCAGCGCCATTGGCGCCTCGGGCAAGCTGAACCAGAGCGGCTATGCCACTGGCGATACCTCCTTGTGGGGTGGGCAGTTCGGCGTCGATACCCGGCTTAGTACCCACACCATCGTCGGCGCGGCGCTGGCGTATGCGGACAGCAAGGCCAGTTTCGACCGGCTCGGCGGTCAGGGCAAGGGGCACAGCACAGGGGTCTCGCTGTATGGCCGCCATGGATTCGGCGACGGCGGCGGTTATGTCTCGGGTCGGGCAGGGCTAACCAGCATCGACAGTACGGTGACGCGTACTGCGCTGATCGGCAATACCGAGCAGGAGCTGGGCGCCAACCACAGCGACAGCCTGTGGTCGGTCTATGCGGAGGGCGGTTATGGCGTGCCGCTGTCGGCGGACATCCGGTTGACCCCTTATGCCGGCCTGGCCTATGACCGCCTCAAGCGCGGCGGTTTTACGGAAAGCGGCGGGGTGTTCGGCTTGACGGCCGATAGCCAGGTCTACCAACAGACAGCTGGCTTGCTGGGGGTGCGTGGCGAAAGCCGTGTCCAATGGGCTGGCGGGGTGAGTGTGCTGCAGGCATACGCGGCGTGGCAGCACGCGTTCGGCGATGGCAGCCTCGATTTCGGGGCGGCGTATGTGGGGGCGCCGGCGGCGCGGTTCACGGTGCAGGGGATAGGCTTGGCGCGCAGTAGCGGCTGGGCGGGACTGGGCGTGAGTACGGCGGTGGACAGCCGCTGGGGCTGGTACCTGAACTACGATGCGCAGCTGGGCAATGGCGGATTGCACAACAACGTGCTGGCGCTGGGGCTGCGCTTCAGGCTCGATTGATGTACCTGGATGGCGCCCGCTGGCACGGGTGCCGGTTGTGTTTTACTCTGCTTGCACCGGCGTCAATACTTCACGGCTGCCGTTGGTCGCCACCGAAGAAACAATCCCCGCTGCCTCCATTTGCTCCACCAGCCGCGCCGCGCGATTGTAGCCGACGCGGAACTGCCGCTGCACCGATGAAATCGAAGCGCGCCGGGTCCGCACCACAAAAGCCACGGCTTCGTCGTACAGCGGATCGGCCTCGATATCCTGGCTGTCGCCCAGCAGGTCCGCGCTGGCGCCTTCGGCAGGCACGCCGGCCAGGATCGCTTCTTCGTATTCGGGTTCGCCGAACTGTTTCAGGTATTCGACCACCCGATGCACTTCCGCATCCGAGACAAAGGCGCCGTGCACGCGTTGCGGATAACCCGATCCCGGTGGCAGGAACAGCATGTCGCCGTGGCCGAGCAAGGCTTCGGCGCCCATCTGGTCGAGGATGGTCCTGGAATCGATCTTGGACGAGACCTGGAACGCGACCCGGGTCGGAATGTTGGCCTTGATCAGGCCGGTGATGACATCGACCGAAGGGCGTTGCGTCGCCAGGATCAGGTGGATGCCGGCGGCCCGGGCTTTTTGCGCCAGGCGCGCGATCAGCTCTTCGATCTTCTTGCCGGTCACCATCATCAGGTCAGCCAATTCGTCGATGATGACCACGATCAGCGGCAGGGTGGATAGCGGCTCCGGCGCATCGGGAGTGAGCGAGAATGGATTGCTGACTTTCTTGCCGCGCATTTCGCCGTCGCGGATTTTCTGGTTGAATCCGGCCAGGTTGCGCACCCCGAGCGCGGACATCAGGCGGTAGCGTTTGTCCATTTCGGCCACGCACCATGTCAGCGCATTGGACGCCAGTTTCATGTCGGTGACCACCGGCGCCAGCAGATGCGGAATCCCTTCATATACCGACAGTTCCAGCATCTTGGGATCGATCATGATCAACCGCACTTCTTCCGGCGTGGCTTTATACAACAGCGACAGGATCATCGCATTGATCGCCACCGACTTGCCGGAACCGGTGGTGCCGGCCACCAGCATGTGCGGTGCACGGGCCAGGTCGGCGACTACCGGCGTGCCGGTAATGTCCTTGCCCAAAGCCAGCGTCAAGTGCGATGCGGAATCCTGGTAGGCAGGCGATTCCAGTATTTCCGACAGCCGGATCATCTGCCGCTTCGGATTGGGCAACTCAAGCCCCATGCAGGTTTTGCCGGGAATGGTTTCCACCACCCGGATCGAAGTCAGGCCCAGTGCGCGCGACAAGTCTTTCATCAGGCCGACGATCTGGCTGCCGCGCACGCCCAGCGCCGGCTCCACTTCGAAGCGGGTAATCACCGGTCCGGCGTCGGCGCCCAGCACTGTCACCGGCACCTTGAATTCTTTCAGGCGCTGCTCGATCAACAGGCCGGTTTCCGCCAGGCGTTCAAGCGGGATATCGACCTGTTCGTTGACTGCGGGATCCAGCAAATCCAGTCCCGGCAAGTCAATGCGCAGTTCGTGCAGTGGATGAAATGAAAAATCAGCGTCGTTGTTGCCGACGGGCGCTGCCGGAGCTGCGACTTGTGCAAGCGGTGCTGGCGCAATCTGGGTAACGGCGGTGATTGTGTGGCTGGCCGCGGCAAAGGCGGACGAAATTTCGGGCGACTTGGGCGTAGCTGGCGCTGGCTGCAAACTGATAGGTGCAAGTTCAGGCCTGACCGTATCCTGGCGGACGATGTCAGTTGGAGCAATTGGATCAATGGCGGCATGTATCGGCGCGGCTGCCGCTGACGGCAATGCCGATGCGTGCAGGGACGCGGCTGGTTCGTTCACATGCGCATCGACTGCATGCGCGTGTTCTGCGACCGGTTTGGCAATCGCTGCCTGAACGGCGCCGATTGCAGGCGCCGGCGCTCCAGTAGCAGGACGGGTGCTGATGATTGTAGTCAGCGGTGCAGCCCGATGCTGGATCCGTTCGGCCTGGCGCTGGTGCATTGCATCTTTGCGCGTAGCGCTCGCGTTCCGCGCCTGCTGGGCCATGGTGGCGCGTGCGCGCATCGCTGGCGTAGGAATGATCTGCTCGACCGTGGCCCATTCCGCCATGCTTCTGGCGCTGGTTTTGGTTTCAATCGGTTTCGCCAGGGGCTTCTGTTGTTTGCCGAAGATTTCAGCCAGCTCGGAGCTTGAGGGCAACTGCCAGGATTTTCTGCTGCGCGGAGGGATTGCGATGCTTTCGCGCGCTCGTGCCGGCCTGGCTATCGAATGGACAGGCGTCGCGACAGGAGCAGCACGTGACTTGCGCGGCTCAGCCGCTGGTTCCGGCTGCGGTTTTTTTGCCGGGAAGATCCGCTGTAGACGTGGCAGCTTGGCGAGCGATTTCAGCCATGCATTTCCGAACAGCCACGATAGCGCCAGGATGCCGATTGCCACGAGCGCCAGCAAGCCACCGGCAGCGCCCAGCACATTCATGAAGCCACGCGCCAGCGCATAACCCAGCAGGTCGCCGTCGGGCGGCGACGATTCTTGCGTGCGCAGCACGGCCTCCAGCGCACTGCTGCTGCACAGTAGCAGCAGCGTGCCTAGCCACAAGCGGATGGAACCGGGACCGCGAAGCGGATTTATCCCTGTCCGGCGTGCCTTGAACACGCGTACGACCATGGGAACAAGCCAGAGCAAAGACCATCCGAACCAACTGAAAACCGCTATATGCATACTCAAATTCAACGAAAAATCGACGTCCGGAAATCTATGTGTTTGCGCAATTCATGCGACAAGAACAGGTCTCGCCGGGATGGGTTCGGCCGGAATGGGTCAGCCATTTTTCCGGAGCAAGGGAGGCCTGATCGCAACTGTAGGACGCCCTTAAATGAAAGTAGGTGATATTAACCGAAAAGCATCAGGCTTTCTTGCCCGGTTTGCCATTCGCGGGCCAACGTTCGTATAGTCAATTGTGCAACAAGGTTACAACTGCCAAAACCGGAATTTGTAACTTTCGCATCAACTCCCCGTAACGATTTTAATCGGTCCCGGATCGACCCCGTTGTGTGGTTTGCTGCAAAGCACAACAAGTGCATGTAAATAGCGGCATCGACCTATTATTTCTGCGTATTTGTTTATTCAATATTGTGCTTTTACGACAAATTTGGCGTTTTTCGACAAGACGCTGTCGCAAATTTGTAACGCAATATGACTATTTGTAACTCTTCCAAATAATTTGTAACAAAAAATATTATCTTTAGGATAGATTAACAGCGCAACGTCTTGGTGCACGGCAATAACCGGCGCCGAAGGTGCTGTGTTGCCGTTGTCTGCATCGCACAAGCGAGGCAAACGGCGGCAAACCTGGGGGCCAGATGATGAAAAAACCGTCGGGTGCGTCGGGTTGATTCTTGAGTTTGTCTGTCTGTACGGAATCGTAGCAGAGGTCAAAACGCAAATTACGTCGTCCACAAGGCGATTTAATCAGTCTGGTTTGATTACACAAATAATTAAATTCTCAACTCTACAATTATCGATAGGGAGTGTTGCTTATGATCAGGGAACGGAAATTGTCGCAGGCGCTACGCCAGGTGTTTTTTACCAGCGGCGTAGTGATGGGTATCGGATTAATGGCCCAGCCTGTGCAGGCGCAGGAGACAAACGACGACAAACCGATGGGGCGGGTTGAAATCACCGGCTCCAACATTAAACGTACCCAGCAGGAAGGAGCTGCATCGACGCAGATCCTGACGCGCAAGGACATCCAGCAGTCGGGCAAGACATCGGTAGCCGATGTGGTGCGCAGCCTGTCGGCCGACAACAACGGCTCCATCAGCGGTTCATTCACCAACGGCTTCGCCGGCAGCGCCTCGGGCGTTTCGCTGCGCGGGCTGTCAGTCAACTCCACCCTGGTCCTGATCAACGGCCGGCGCACTGCGCCTTACGGCCTGGGCGATGACGGCCAGCGCAACTTTGTCGACTTGAACACGATCCCGCTGGGCGCGGTGGACCGCATCGAAGTGCTGAAAGACGGCGCTTCTGCGATCTATGGTTCGGATGCGATTGCCGGCGTGGTCAACATCATCTTGCGTGAAACCTATGAGGGCAAGACGATCTCCGGATCGCTGGGCACTTCGGGCCATGGCGACGGTGCGTTGAGAAGCGCATCGGGCACCTTCGGTTTCGGCAATCTGGAAACCGACAAGTACAACTATTTCTTCAGCATCGACGCCAAGCAAAGCGACAAGATCCTGCAAAAAGACCGGCCCGAATACCTGGGAACAGCCGACGCCCGTCCATGGGGCGGCCGTGACCAGCGCGCAGGCGCCACTACCAGCAGCAATACCGGCGGCAGCAGTTTCGTCGGCACCGTACGGCCGGTCACCGCCGGCGGCTCTACGATTCCTGGCCGCGGTATCCAGAACCTGCCCGGCTGCGCCAATATCGACACCGGTACATCGATCAATTCCGGCGGCGGCTGCCTGTGGGATCCGATCAAGGGCGGCTACCAGACGGTGCAGCCGGAAACCCAGAATATCAATCTGTTCGGCCGCGGTACCCTGCAAATCAACAACAACATGCAAGCCTATACCGAACTCGGCTTGTTCAACTCCCAGGCCAAGACGATCAATACCCCGTCCGGCCTGACCAGCGCCGGCTTCGACCTGGTCAACAACCGCGTTATCAACTCAGGCACTGGCCCTGGCCAGCTGCTGCTGCCTATCGGCCATCCGGACAATCCGTTTCCTGCCAACCGGGCTCGCCCGCGCTGGGCCGATCCTGACCGTCCGCGTACTTCCGACCTCGATACCACTGTCACGCGCCTGTTGGTCGGCGTGAAGGGAACCAGTTTCGGCTGGGATTACGACAGCGGCATCTTGTACGCGCAAAGCAAGACCGAGCGTACTCAGAATGGCTATTACCGCGCCAGCGCACTGCAGACGGCAGTCAACAATGGCACTTTCCGTATTGGCCAGGCCGGTGCGTTCAACAGCGCAGACACGCTGGCTTTGGTATCGCCTGAACTGAAAAATTGGGCAACCACCAAGCTCGCTTTGTGGGACTTCAAGGGTACCCGTGAATTCGGCCAGCTGCCGGGCGGGCCTATCGGTATCGCGGTCGGTGGTGAACTGCGTCACGAATCTACCGTCAGCGAAGCGACGCCGTACACTGACATCAACGATATCGTCGGCCTGGGATATGCCGCAGCCAGGTCTTCGCGCAACATCAGTTCCCTGTACACGGAACTGGCGCTGCCGGTCCTCAAGCAGCTGGAATTCCAGCTTGCCTTGCGTACCGACCAGTACTCCGATTTCGGTAACTCGACGACACCGAAGGTAGGCTTCAAATTCACGCCGATCCAGCAACTGGCCATCCGCGGTACGTATGCGGAAGGGTTCCGTGCGCCAGGACCAGCTGAAAGCGGCGACAGCGCAGTTTCTGCTTTCACCACTTTCGCGCGTGATCCGGTGCGTTGTCCTGTCACCGGTCTTTCCGCGGATTGTGCGGATGGCAAGAACGTTGGTGCGGTAACGGTCGGCAACAAGAACCTGAAGCCGGAAAAATCCCAGAGCTACAGCCTGGGCTTCATCCTGGAACCGATCAAGAACACCAGCGTGTCGGTGGACTACTGGCGTATCGTTCGCAAGAATGAAATCACCGGCTCTGACGCCGCTTCCATCATTGCAGATCCATCGAAATTCCCTGATGCGACTGTGGTGCGTGGCGAGGCGACTTCAGACTTCCCTGGCCTGGCCGGTCCTATCCTGCTGGTCAAGGCGCCTTATATCAATGCCGGCCAGACTCGCACCAGCGGCATCGATATCGACCTGCGCAGCCGTTTTGACCTGAATTCCTACGGTCGCATGACTGCCGGCCTGACAGTGTCGCAAATGTTCGAGTTCAAGCGCACCACCAGTGGCGTGACGCAGAACTTCGTCGGCACCCATGGCGATACCAACTTGTCCGGCAACGGCGGCACGCCGCGTACCCGTGCTTCGGCTTCGCTGGCATGGGACCGTGGCCCGTTCAACGTGACGACTTCGGTCAACTATGTCAGCGGCATCGAGGACAAGAACGAAGCAGGCGGCGAATGCCTGGACGTCGATCCTGTCTCCGGCAAACCGTTGATGAACTGCCGGGTTGCCTCGTTCACTACAGTCGACCTGTTCGGCCGCTGGGATGTGAGCAAGCAATGGCAGGTGACCGCTGCGATCGCCAACATATTCGACCGCCTGGCGCCGCTCGACGTACAAACCTACGGCCGTATCAACTACAACCCGTCGCTGCATCAATCCGGCGCTGTAGGCCGCTACTTCACTTTGGGTGCTCGCTACACCTTCTAAGTTCTGTAGCTAACTGATCGAAGCAAAAAACGCCAAAGAGGTTCGCTTCTCTGGCGTTTTTTTTCGGCTGCCGATCGGTTGATTCTGGTTTGTAAGCATTTCTGAAGAACCGGATTTTCCACAATCTCGTTGGTCATCGTGACCCATGCCTGCAGCTGCAAATTGCTGCCGGTTGGCGCGAGCATGACTGCAGCGGTCCGCAGGCAACCCTGCGGCCTTACCTAGACAGGGAGGAAGATATGGATGAGAAGAGCTTATCGCGCATGGCTTCAGTTCAACCCGATAGACAAAGATCATGACGGCATGGATGAGTTTTGCGGCAGACCCTGAGCAGAAGGCGCGCTGCCTGGAGCGCCTGCATCAAGCACAACTTGGTCCGGATAACCAGCCGTCTGATTGCGTGGCAGGGGGCAAGCATCGATTCAGCCAGGAACTCGGCGTGCCGGAGACGCTGGCGGTGGTCATTGACGTGCTGTGCTGGCTGCGCCAGGCGGATGGGAAAACCAGCGCCAGGGAGCAGGCAATTGCATTGGTGGAAGCTATCCCGGTAGGCGCTGACCTTGGCGCCGTTCCATATAATTACGCGCATTGGCTGCTGCATGATCCGCAATGGGGTATTACGCAGTACAGCCAGACAGGGCGATTGCAGGCATTGTCAGCGCGAGTTAAAACGTTGCACGACAAGGAACTTGCCGGCCTGGCAATCGATGACAGCGAATGGCGTGCGCTTGGCGAGGAAGCCATCGGCGATGCAGGAGAAGTGGAGGAAGGGGACAGCCAGTATCTGGAGAGCCTGCTTGGCAGTGTCGCCAGTCCCTTGAAGCGGATCAATACCGAGCAAATGGGAAAGTTGTGCGGAGGCGCTGCGTATTTTGCGGGAGAGCAGGCCAAGGCCAGTTACTGGACGGACAGCGAGCAATGCCAGCTGGATGATTTGTATGACGCTTTTCGCGCCGGCGTCGAGCAGACGCTGGGACCGCGTCCGCCGGTGCAGCAAACTGTCGAGCTTAACGCCTGGCTTAGGCAGGAGCAGGCCATGGACGCTGCATGGGAGAAAAAGATGCGGCGGCAGCAACGGCTGCTGTGGCGGCGCTGGGATGCGTGGGGAGAGAAGCAGGCGTCGCTATATGCAGCCTTCAATGAGTCGGCCGTCGACCTCTTGCTGACGCAGTTCAAGCTGGCGCCGCGCCGGAATGTTTTTGCCCCTAGCCAGCAGTTGCACTGACTGGCATGTCGCCTCAGCACGAGAAGCGGGGCCTGATCTGCAATCCGGTTGGATAAAAAAACGCCGGCTATTTCTAGCCGGCGTTTTATACCGCATGTTGCTGGTGGGCCCCCCCAGAGTCGAACTGGGCACCAACGGATTATGAGTCAAGGACGCAGAATGCGCGCAGGCCGCAAAGCCGCGCCAGGCAATAACTACTGGCTGCGCATTCAGTGCGTGAAAAACACTGAATGCGCCTAGTTGGTCAAAAAATTCCCCACTTAAAAATGCCGCTCGGCTGGTGCAAAGGTGGCATTCCGATCACCGTCAGAAACTAGTTATGCACCGTCTTTTTTTACCTCACCCTTTTTTTCGAGAACCTTTCCAACAACCTTGGACAAAACGTCGTAGAGTGGGTGAGACGCTGGTTCTGTCCCTAAGCGGTTTGCCGGATTGGTCCTGATCTCCATAAAGACTTCCGCAGTAATTTCCTCTTCGTAAGTTGGCGCTTGTCGTTTAAAACCATCAATAGACATTGCCAAAGCGGCCTTATGGGCATATTCGCGTTCCAAATGAAAGAAATCAGCATATGATTTTGTGAAGAAAGCAGTTAACCACGTTGCCGGTAACAACAAAACAATTTTGCCGAAAGCAGCGTAAGGACTTCCATCGACCTTGCCGTCAAAGACAGGAAACCAACTCCCGAAAAGCCCGGGAAGAAGGTGGCCTACCAACGGGATCGCGGAAACAACAAGCAGAATAACAGCGAAATAAAACCCCTTTCTAGCTCCATCCATTCGGTTCTCGTAGCGTTCCCGCGCATCTTCCATACTCTTTGCCAATCCGGCCGTCGTTGCGCCACGGATCATGAAATCGGCCAGCTTCGTTAATCGATCAATTTCACCGTCGCGCTTTATGTTGGCCTGTTCTGCGGTCGTAGTGTTGGTCACGAATTGCGCAAAATCAGTATTGCGGGCATCCAGTAAAGTTTGAAATGCATCGAACTTGCTTTTGTAAGCGTCAATTTGCTGTTCTAACGAATCTGCATTACCGCCAACCGTTCTTATTTTTTCAACCAGCGCCGTGACGCTACCAACGTCTGTGTTTCCCTGTTGCTGAGACGCTTGTAATTTCGATAGGGATAACGTTGCTTGCCTTAGTAGTTCCTCAATGGCCGTCTGATGAACGACAGATTGGTTTGCGCTCTGTTCAGCCGACTTTGACAGCTTGCGGGCTTCATTGCGTATTGACTCTGTCTCGCGTACTACCTCTCTCAGTGATGTGGCACGTTCGGATAGATCAACGACACTATTTGCCTTACAAAGCGATAGAAGTATCGACACCATCGTCAAAAGCCTGTTCAACGATGTGTTTATTTGAATAAAAAAAGCGCTCACATCAACGTTTGCCGCATTGGCCTCGCCCACAAAAAAACTGAAGGCAAAATTGTTATTCGCGTCGCGAATAGTGAATTCGTCTAGCCCAGTTAGGCGTATAGCGTTGTTGATAGCAGTCGCCTGATTCTGGATATTTGCAAACGCAGCTAATACCTCCGCTTCGCCTGCTGACAGGACTGACCAACCGACGGTGTTCTCATCTCCCGGCCTGATTGCTAAAAAAGTCTCAAACACCACGGTGGCGCGTCGATATAGTTGTTCAATCGTTTGACCTTCGATATTCGATCGTGGGCTATTCAGATCGTACTGGCCTTTAATAAGGTAAGTGTATGTCTCATCAATAGCTTTTCTTGACTCTTCGACTCCTTGGTACAACGTTTCGATACTCATAAATCTCCCTTATTTTTTTGCGAAGCGTTGATAAATTATCTTTTTTTTGTATATGCATAATTAACGCAGAAGAGTTGCCATTCTGTATCTTTTTCTAACTATTTGGATGTTTTCTCAAAAATAAAGTACCCCTCGGGAAAACGGTAACATTGGTAACATTTTTTGGAATTCGGCTGAGAAGCCTTGAAGCGTAAGGCTTTGCGGGTTTCGATAAAAGGTAACTTTCGGGTAACCTTGAGGTAACATGGTTACCATAGTAGAAGGTAATATAGCTAAAAAATATTAGTTATATATATCAATGACTTAGAGGTAAGTTACCTTTGAGGTTACCAAAGATTACCTTTCAAAGGTAACCACCTAAACCTTTATAAATCAGTCACTTACAAGCGGAAAATGGGGCAGGTTACCAATGTTACCTTTTCCCCTAGGTCAAACCTAAATTCAGCTTTTCATCGCTCATGCGGAGAGCCCAGTTTTACCCCCTCAGGTGCGTCATTTTGCGTCACTTTTTTTCGACGCATTCTGGCCTGCAGACGGCAGCTTTTCCCTATGTGCGTCGCTTCCAAAAATTTGAGTCGAAAGCGACCTATTTAGCGGGCAGGCGTGGTGGGGGGATGACTGCGCGCGCCAGCCAGTTATGGTCGTCGAGAATTTTCAATGCAGGTGCTGATATGATCTTCAACTGTACACACGAGAGAAGGCCTTATGAGCGATATATCAATAGCAATGGCGAAGCTTGCTGGTATCCAGAAATCGGTGCAGTCAGCCCTGGGGGAGGATGTCAGTCGCAATAGAGGTGGCATTCCGCAGCACCGACGTAGCTTCAATCCCATGGATGTCGTTCATTATTTTAAACAGGCGGCAGTGCAGTTGGCGATTCTGCAAAAGTACATGCCGGATTGGTACAGCGACTTCCACCAGCTACCGCTTGAACCGGAGTTGCAGATGATGGCAACTCCTGAAGATGTGAGGCCAATGCACTTTTCACGTGCCCAGATGGAGAGGCTCGTACGCGACATCGAGCAACTTTTTGAGATTCGTGCTAACAGTCAGCACTCGGCCTCGCAGGTTAAGGTCGCGCCTCGAAAGGTATTCATCTCGCACGGACGGTCCAAGGATTGGTACGAGGTACAGGCCCATATTGAGAAGGATCTAATGCTCATGACTATGGAGTTGGCTCAAGAACCGAGCAAAGGGCAGACGATTATCGAGAAATTAGAAGCGAACTCCGAGCAATGCGATTCCGCTGTAATCGTGATGAGCGGTGATGACGCCGACGCTGATGGACAGGCAAGGGTGCGTGAGAACGTCATGCATGAAATTGGCTATTTCCAAGGAAAGTACAGCCGACAGCGCGTAGTTTTGCTGCACGAAGAGGGCGTTAGCGTACCGACCAACCTTTCAGGCATCGTCTACGTTGCATACCCTAAAGGGGTGGTAAGTGCCACGTTCGGCGTTCTCGATCGCGAACTCAAGGCCATATATGGGCTCTGATAGCGCAAATCCAATGAATCGTACCTTGGGGTAAGAGCATCACTGGAACGGCGTCGCGAGAGGCTCGTGAACTCGGATTTTTAAGGGCCATTTGTCGTCGCTGGCCGCAGTCGGTCCAGGCTGTGTAAAAACGTAGATCTGACAAAAATCTGTGGGTAGGGACACCCTTGCGGAACTCGGAAATTTATTTTCTGTTTTTCGTATTAGAAACTCGAACTTCAACTTGCCACTGCGAATACAAGAATGTAGTCTTTAGATCAATTTTCGAAATCGAGCCAACTTCCACCATTCAATCTTGCTCTAAAACGTCAGCTTTAGGCACAGGCCAGGCTGTAATCTCGAAATCAGTTCTATCAAATAAAAGCAAAGGTTACCAATTGAAAATTCTAGATCTGCAATACGATTGCGTTATAAATGGTACGGTCGCATTTGGTAAGGCTTCATATGAAGAAGCGGTCGCCTTGCTAATTCCGCTAATTGACAAGACTGAATTTCAGCGAAAGCTGCAAGATAAAAAATTCTACAGCAAGCTGGAACGTGACATCGCTGACGGATGCGTAATGCCGCCCATAACGGTAGCCTTTGTAACCGCCAAACCGGTTAAAGAAAAAGACATAGAAAAATATGTAAATGCCAATATCAATAGCTCCTTTGTTCTCGACGGAATTCAGCGACTAAACACATTGCATCGCGCGTCAGTGACCACTGAATTCAACGACAATAATAATTTATATATCAATTTTATTTTGTGTGATTCAGTCGAAAAGCTACTGTACCGAATGATCACGCTTAATAATGGGCAGCGACCCATGACACCTCGACATCAAGTTGAAATCATGATTGCAAATGCATTTGATTTCGAAGCGTTAGGAATCAACGTTGTCGCGGAAAAAGATGCAAACATGCATAACTCGCGAACGTCGTTTAGGAAATCAGACATTATCCAGGCGTACCTTGCTTTCATGGCAGATAGTCCAATTGTCGACAACAAAAAGATTATAGAAGAAAAAATGGATGATTTACTTGTCGGGAAAATTATGGCTATTGAGCCAACGAAATATAAATCTAGTTTCAAAGAGTTTCTTGGTTTGATTTCAATCTTTCAGAAAAATGCAGAGGCATTCAAGTGGTTAAAGACAACAAATAACTTGGTGGGATTTGCCGCAGGAGCGAAACATTCCACTAAAAAATTGAAATCGATGAATGAAGACCAATTTGCTTTGTGTATTGAGACATTCGATAAGGCATTTTCAGACTTCAATCCATCGCGAATCAAGGTAGGTAAATACCGGCGAGAGCTATCTTGTGAATATTTCAAAAACCTCGAGGAATACGAAGACTTAGACGCTGAGGAACTGCTAGAGCGTTTTAGCGAGCTTACTGCAAATGATTGAGCGATACACCTATTCTGAGCCGATATTCACTAAAAATGATGATATATCTGACGGGTTATCGTTGGAGAAAAATGATAGCGCTGCTCTTCGAATATTTAGATTGCTGACAGGTACTTGTAAAATACAAGACTTGTATTTTAAAAAAATTTTTAAGATGGATGTCAACTATTTAAAATTTCCTTACGTTAAAAATACTCGCTTTAAAAAAGATATTATCTTAGAGAGCTTTTCTGACGACGCTAGGTTAAGCGATCTATCGAAATACTTTCGCAAGTTGAAAACGAATCAGGATTTCTATCAAACAATAGAGTACGAACTTCTTAATTGCCTTACATCGAGAAAACAGGAAAAATATTTAGAAGCATTTTTTTTCCTTTATCGAGTCCTCGAAGGAATTAGTTACAGTATTCCATTAATATATGTTTCTAAGTCAAAAAGCTTTAATCGCTCGTTTGCAAGTCTTCAAAAATTTATGCCTACGAAAGCGAGTGAGGGTGAACTTCTATTTTTTAGAAATTTTATAGAAACACATTGGGCAAAAAAAAGCTTCTATAAATTGACTTTGGACATTGATATAAGTGGCATTGAGGTGGAAGAGTTAAGGCCGATTTATTTCAACTTGTACAAATCTAAAGCAAAAGATTGTCTTGTCGATGAATCTGAAGATGAAGAGCTCAAGATAAGTTTCGTAGGATTCCTGAAGTTCATGATTGAAATTCGAAATCGCTATTTCCATTTTTTACAAGGCGGCTGGCAAGAAAATATCAAAACGAGCAACATCATATTTCCCGATTTGTTTTTTAAGCCAATTATTGATCTAGCACTGAATTGGGTTGCCACCGCAATGTTTGAAGTAATCAATTTTGATGTCGAAAATCATGAATAAATTTTCTTCGATACATACCACCTCCTTTTGGGGCTAGGCTATGTAACTAGTCAACAGAATTTCGTCGCAAGAAAAGCCAATTTGTCAAAACGACCGCTATGTAATTTTCTCGACAGCTGCAGAGGTCCTCCTAACCACGGATTTTTGTCAGATTTACGTTTTTACACAGCAAGGGTGATAGCAGCCGGTCAAATCAAACAATCTATGCGAGATTGAGCTGCTACACATCAAACGGGTGACTAGTTTTGCAGTTTGCTAAAAAATTCTGCCCGTACGCCGTAAAGTTGATTGTTTTCTGTCGTAATCGTCACGACACTCGACGTCACAAAAAAGCGCTGGATAAGACACCGGTTCATCACAAAAACAGCAATGACCGTCACTATTAAGGATCTCGACCTTGCGCGCATGTTGCAAGGCAGTCTGTATATCTTTGGCAATGCGCCACTCGGCGCGATCTGCAACATCGCTCATTGCTTATTTCCCTCACCAGTTATCAATTCGTATTTGTTAAAGCGCACCACCTCCTGCCCAAGCCAATCGTTGATCGCCAGGAATTGTGTTTGTAGCGGCACCAATTCGTTACGTGCGAACACGCGGGCGGCAGGTTCAACGGCTCCAAAGCCGCCGGCATTGCTCGGCATGATTCCCATCAGTTGAGGTGGTACGCGATGGGCGGCCAGCACATCGTCGCGCGTGACGCCCTTGATGTTAAAAAATTCGTCTTTCGCAGCCACGTCCGACACCGGCAAGATCTGGATGCCGTCTTTATTGCCCCCTGGGGAGTACATAAACAGGTTGCGGAAATTACCCGGCCCCTTGCTTTCGTGGATCGCCTTGCGGATCTTCATCACATCGTCGTTATTTGCCTTCGCATCTGTCATGTAGAACACGAAGCCGGCGTGTGAACCGTTCTTGTAATACTTGCGTCGGAACAGGGTTGCGGCTTCGTTGAGCCAGGCCGACTGCAGGGCGCTAAGATATTGCGGTATGCCATACATCTCTTGATTGATGTCGGGCTCCATCAATTGGAAAATTGATCCCCTGGGAAACTCGTATTCCGGCGTTGAGCCGTTGACGAAGAAATAGCTGTCGGGCTCCCGACCACGCCGCATGTATTTAGCCAGGGAGTGATTGATTTGCAACGTAAGGCCGCTACGACTGGTGCGCCGCTCGGGGTAGGCGTTGCCGAAGGTCAGGAAATCCAGCGCCAGCCGCTTAAAGGCTTCCCGCGATAGGTATTTGTTCGGCACAAAGGTGTCTGTCAGGATGTTGGCCTTGAAGTAGATCGCGCTGCTGTGGTGGACGCTGGCGTTAAACGATTTCGCCAGACCGGCGAAACTGAGAGGCGGCTCGTACCATTTGCCATTGAGCCAGCACTCGAAGCAATCCAGTACTTCCGCGCTATCAAGTACCGGCGTCGGATCGCCAAAACTGAACGCCTCGAAACCAGCGGGTGAGGCCGCCGCTTGTTTGCCTGTGCCGGTATTCAATGCCTCAACGGGGGGCTTGCCGCGTTGTTGCCGCTTATTTCTCATGAGATCTCCATAAAGGATTGATTGTTTTCGTTTGAGCCTTCGAAAGGCTCGTTGTCCAGGGCGTGCATGCAGGCCCAAGCGAGGTCGGCGTGGCCGGTTTCATCGGTGCGACCGGCGTCATACGTGACCTGGCGGCCGCTGGTGGTCAAGGTCTTGCGGATTGTCATAAAGGACTGCGCGATATCGGTCCAGCCGGCGTCGAACTCCAACCGGGCTTTGCTGATGATGTTTTGTGCTTTCAGTACCATCCGGGTTTTGACTTCGGGCGAATAGTTGATGGCGGTTGCCAGCGGGAAAAACTGCTTTACCAGTGGAAATACGCCAATGCCCATCCCTGTCGTGTCGATGCCGATATACGCCACGTTGTAACGTTCCGTCATTTCCTTGATTGCTTTGGCCTGGGCTTCAAAGTCGATGCCGCGCCACTGAAAACGTTCCAGGATGCGGAACTTACCGCCAGCCACCAGCGGCGGGGCCATCACCACGCAGCCGGCGCTGTCGCCGTTCAATGAGGGGTCGTAGCCGATCCACACCGGCCGGTCGCCAAAGGGCCGTGAAGTGAACGGCTTGTAATCGTCCCAATCCACCCAGGAATCAACCATGCAGCGCTGCAACGCCATCAACGGGAACACCGATTGCGTGTCGTCGATGAAATTGCACATCAGCAGGTTTTCGAACTGGTCGGGGCTGTATTCGAAATTGCGCAGCTCATCAATGTCGAACAGATTGCAGCCGCCGCGCTCGGCGTCTAGGATCGTGACGATCTGACGCCAGATCTTGTCCTCGCCAGTAAAGCCGCTGGACAATCTCAAGTGGCTGACATCGATGTCAACTTGGTCAGCTTTCGGCCGCCGTTTGTTGAACAGTTCGCCGGTCCAGAACGGATACGCCTGGTGCGTGATCGAGGACGGCGTCGAAAAGTAGGTTTTGCGCCACTGCTTGTGCAGCGCCATGCCGGACGCCACCTTGTTCAGTTCCTGGAAGTTGTGCGTCCAGAAAAATTCGTCAAAGTAGAAATTACCGTGGTAACCCTGGGCGGTCCGTGCATTGGTTCCCAGAAAGTACAGATGCGCGCCGTTCGGCAGCACGATAGGGTCGCCGGTCAAGTCGATGCCGGCGGCATCCTTGGCGAACTGAATAATGTATTGCTTGAATACGTGCGCCTGGGACTTGGATGCTGACAGAAAGATCTGATTGCGGCCGGTCTCCATCGCATCGGCCAACGCCTCGCGGGCAAAATACCAGGTAGCACCGATCTGCCGTGATTTGAGAATCACTCGGGTGCGCTGGTGACCATTGCGGTGCCACACCTTCTGATAGTCGAACAGCGAGTCGCGGAACGCGGCTAATACCTGGTCTTTCTGTTCTTGGCTGAAATCGTTCCTGGTCGGTTTTTTCTTGGGCTCGGCGTTACGGTTTGCAAGTTTCGGATTGAGATCCACCTCGTTGCCACCTGGCGCTTCGTAGCGGCGCACGCGGGCGGTCTGCACGACCTGACGCATGAGCAGATCAATTTCCTTGAAGTCGCCGCCGCTCTTGGCGTCCTTGCCGATCAACTGGACCAGGCGGGACTCCAATGACGATTCGATCTTTTCGAGAGGGGACGCCTTATCCCATTCATCGCGCTGCTTCCAGCTTTCAATCGTGGTGCGCTTCTGCTGCAGGTGTTTTGCAATGGACGTGACGCGCCAGCCTTGCCAATACAGATGTTTGGCAAGGCGGCGCGGATCCGTTTCCGGTTCGATGACGTGCGGGGCTTCTTCGAGAATTTCAGACATGCCGCAAGCGTATGCGTCACGCGCGCGTAGCGGGGATAGCACAGGGTTGATATGCCGGTTATCAACTCTCTGCTTGTTGAATCAGTGCGCACCTGAGCCGACTATGGAGTCCTCATCAAAGTATCCACAGTCAGCACAACCCGAGACCAACATGGCTAAATCAACATCCAAGTTCTTCCGCGTCGCCACTGAAGGCGCGACCACAGACGGGCGAAAGATCGACCGTAGCACTATCGAGCAGATCGCCAAGACGTTTAACCCCGCGACCTATGGCGCACGTATCTGGCTGGAACACATTCGCGGCACGATGCCGGATGGCTCCTTCCGTGCCTATGGCGATGTGTTGGCGGTCAAGGCCGAAGAAGTGGACACCGATGCGGGTAAAAAGATGGCGTTGTTTGCTCAGATCGATCCGACACCGGATCTGATCGCCATGACCAAGGCGCGCCAGAAGATCTATAGCAGCCTGGAAATCAGCCCGAATTTTGCCGACTCCGGTCAGCCCTACCTGGTCGGCCTGGGTGTGACCGATAGCCCGGCCAGCCTCGGCACCGAGATATTGACCTTCGCCGCCAATAGCGGCACGGCTAATCCGTTTGCAGCGCGCAAACAGAACCCGGACAACCTCTATTCGGAAGCCGTCGAAATTGCATTGGAATTTGACACGGCGCAAGCCGATCCCGAGCCTGGCAAGTTGGCGACCAGTATCAAGAACCTGTTCAAGAAAATCACGGCCGGCGACACCTCCAATGACGCGCGCTTCTCCGATGTCAGCGAAGCGATCCAGACCGTCGCCACCCACGTAGCGGCCGGCGACGAAAAATTCGCCGCCAGCCAGGTGCGCATCGAGACGCTTGAAACCGCGCTGGAAAAGGTGACGTCTGATTTTGCGTCATTCAAGCGGCAAATGGATACGACCGACGCCAACCCGACACAACGGCCCCAAGCGGCGGGCGGCAGCGGCGTGATCAAGACTGAGTTTTAAACCGCGCGCCTGCCTCGCCATTCGATCCACATTTGAACCCACTAAGACCGGAGTAAAACAAGATGAGAGCAAATACCCGTATCGCGTTTGAAGGCTACACCAGCCAGATCGCGCAATTGAACGCGACGTCCAGCGTTCAACATACGTTTAGCGTGGTACCCACTGTGCAACAGAAGCTGGAAGACAAGATCCAGGAGTCCAGCGAATTCCTGAAAAAAATCAACATCATTGGCGTCACCGAGCAAGAGGGCGAAAAACTCGGCCTGGGGGTCTCAGGCCCCATCGCCAGTCGCACCGATACCAGCAAGGCCGAGCGCCAGACGCGCGACGTGTCCACCATGGACGGCCATCGTTATCGTTGCGAAAAGACCAATTTCGATACCCATATCGGCTACGCTAAACTCGACGCCTGGGCCAAATTCCAAGACTTCCAGAGCCGGATTGCCAATCAGATCCTGATTCGCCAGGGACTGGACCGGATGGTGATTGGTTTCAATGGCACCAAGATTGCGTCGGATACCGACATTGCGGCCTATCCAATGCTCCAGGACGTAAATAAGGGCTGGTTGCAGCATTTCCGTGAAGATGCGCCGCAACGGGTCATGTCCCAGGGAGAGGCGAAGCCAGGCAAGCTGCTGATCGGCACCGGAGGTGATTACCTCAATCTTGATGCCGCTGTTGCTGACGGCATCAACCTGCTGGATCCCTGGTATCAGGAAGACACCGGCTTGGTCGCTTTTGTCGGCCGCAAGCTGTTGAACGACAAATATTTCCCGTTGATCAACACCAAGCAAGCGCCTACCGAGACGCTGGCGGCCGACATCATCATCAGCCAGAAGCGCATCGGCGGCCTGCCGGCGGTACGCGTGCCTTTCTTCCCGGATAACGCCATCCTCATTACCCGTTTCGATAATCTGTCGGTGTACTTCCAGGACGGCGCGCGCCGCCGCCGTGTAGAAGATGTTGCCAAGCGTGACCGCATCGAAAACTACGAGTCGTCCAATGATGCGTATGTAGTCGAAGACTTCGGCCTGGGCGCTTTGTTGGAAAACATCGAGTTGGTGCCGTAGCGCTATGAGTTTCCTATCCCCAGCCCTGCGCCACCAGGCCCGTGTCCTGGCGGCGCAAACCAGCGCAAATACCGAACCGGGCGGCCCGACGACTGGATCGCACTACGAGCTCCAGTTGTACCAATTGGCCGAAGACCGGCGACGCCTGAAAGCGATTCAGTCGATCAAAAGCAAGATCGCTTTAAAGGCCAAGCTGCTGCCGAATTACCAAGCCTGGATCGATGGCGTGCTGGCGGCGGGGAAGGGCGGCCAGGACGACGTGCTGACTACGCTCCTGGTGTGGCATATCGACGTTGGCGAGTACGAGCGCGCCGTGACGATTGCCCGCTATGCGGTCGGACACAAGATGACCTTGCCTGACCAATACGACCGGGACATTCCGACGATGTTGTTGGACGAGTTTGCCGGTGCGTATCTCAGCGGCCCGCTCGGGCAGGATGCGGCGCAAGCCGTGCAGATCCTCACGGCGATTGCGGATCTGACCAAGGATAGCGACACCCCCGACCAGGCCCGCGCCAAATTATTTAAGGCGCTTGGCTTAGCGCAGCTGGTGTTTGCGAATGGCGGCGATGACAAGGGTGATTTTTCCCCGTCGCTGGTGGCGGACGCAAAAGCCGCACTTACCCATCTGAAACGCGCTATCGAGCTATTCGATGGCGTGGGAGCGAAAAAAGACATTGAACGCCTTGAACGTCGCTTAGGTAAAGCGGCGCAAGAATAAACGAGCACCCCCTGGCGCACGGCGGCGCGGGCTGATCTCTGACTTGATTGTCCAGTGTGAAGCCCGCCCACCGCCGTTTTTTGAAGAGCCCCTATGAGCTTTATTGCCGTCGAACCATCGACACCCAATAGCAACCCACCATCGAGCGCGACGACCGTCGAAAACGATGGTTGGTATATCGATATTAATTTGCCGCTTATGCGCGATGCCATGCGCCTGGATGGCACCGTCACGGATCCGCGCCTGCGGCAAGCCGTGGTCGCGGCCATCATGCATGTCAATCAGGAACTGGCAGACTGGAAACGCGACCAGATCGCCGCCGGCTATAAAACACTGGCTGCCGTGCCGGCCGATCATATCGACCGTGAAAGTGTGCTGATTGCCCACTATCGGCGCGCCGTCTACAGCACGGCCAAGGCTGACATGATTGAGCGTTACCGCGATATCGACAGCACCGCCTCGTCATTGAGTGATAAAAAAATGATGGAGTGGCTCGATACCGCGCCTAGCGATCAACGCCGTAATGCCCATTGGGCGATCGCCAACATCATTGGCCGGCCGCACATGACCGTTGAGCTGATCTGATGCAAGTGCGCGCGCAGCAATATGACACGCTAGACCTGTTGTGCTGGCGGCATCTTGGCGCTACCGCCAATGTCGTTGAAGCTGCGCTTGAACTGAATCCGGGGCTGGCCGATTGCGGGCCGTATCTGCCGCATGGTCGCCTGGTCACGTTGCCAGACCCCACGGTCACCCCCACCAAAACTGCCCAGATCGTCCAGCTCTGGGACTAACCGCGAGAACCTACTATGGCAGAACCCAGCACCGCTACGCTTCTCGTTACCACCGCCGCCGGCATTGGCCTGTCGTCGCTGTTCCCCGGCATCGACGGCAATGCCTTGATCGGTGCCTTTGCCGGCGCTGCGCTGGTGGCGATTTCCAGCAAGAACTTGCCAGTCATGCAGCGACTGGCCTATATGGTCATCTCGCTGGCGGTTGGCTACCTGGCCGCACCAGAGGTCATCAATAATAGCCCGCTCAAGCAGTCCGGCGTTGCGGCCTTCTTCGCGTCAGCCGGCGTCATCGCGCTGACGTTGCACGGCATCGATCTGATTAAGACGATCGAACTGCCCGACTGGATCCGCAAAGGAGGCCGCAATGAATAAGCTGCTTACCGTCATCGCAGTACTCAGCTACGCCATGACCTGCATGCAGTTGCTGTGCTACCGGCGTGGCTATGCAAACTACCGGATCCACATATCGCTGGTGGCCTGGCTGCTGATCGTCTTTACCGGCACCTGCGCCCTGGAGATCTTGCTCGGCACCGCTCGTACCTCATTCGGTCAAGCCGGTATCGCTTTTACCTTGTGCGTCTTGGTCTATCGCGCCCGGGGCAACGTCGCCAACATCATCAGAGGGAATTTATGACTGCAATCACCGAGCATTTCACACTGGAAGAATTTACGCGCAGTGACAAGGCGCGGATCTTGGGCATAGACAACACGCCCGTGCCGGCTGTGGTGGCAAACCTACGGCGCCTGGCCCGCTTTAACGAACTGGTGCGGCTTGAGTTGGGGAGTGCCGCCATGGTGATCTCCAGCGGCTACCGCTGCCCGGCGCTTAACCGTGCCGTAGGCGGTGCCAGCAACAGCGCGCACCTGGATGGCTTGGCGAATGACTTTACGGCCCCTGCGTTCGGTACGCCGATGGACATCTGCCAAAAGATCGAGAAATCCTATCTGCAATTCGATCAGCTTATTTACGAGCGCGCCGGATCCGCGATCTGGGTTCACCTGGGCATTGCAGCAGAGGGCGTTAAGCCCCGCCGCCAGGTGCTGACCATTGACAGCAAGGGAACCCGGGTAGGGCTATGGAATTGATCGTCAAAAGCCTGATCACGGCGCTTCTTGTCGGCGTCCTGGGCGTCGTGATCTGGATCCAGCGCGACGCCCTGATTGCCGAGAAGGCCCGCACGGATCGAGCCGAACAGGCTATCTCTGACAAAGATGACGCCATTAAATCCCTGACCGAGGCCGCAAAAAAAAATAAGGTTTCGTTGAGCAAGCTGCAAGCCGACAGGGAAGGGATCGCCGCCACACTTACCGAACGGGAACGCACAATTGAGAACCTACAACATGAAAATGCAGCGATTCGCAGCTGGGCCGATACTCCTTTGCCTGATGCTATTGCCGGGATGCGCGACCACGCGGCCATCACCGGGGCAGACGATTACCGTCAGCGAATGCCCGCCAGTAACACGATGCAGCCTACCGGCGGCCGCGCCGAAGACTAACGGCGCGCTCAATCTCGCCCTGGAGCGTACCGAGGCGGCTTGGGCGACCTGCGCCGCTCAGGTTGACATGACTTACAACTGCCAACAGGAGTCCAGCCGTGTACAAGCCAAAAAGCCTTAGAGCGCACCTGGGCGCGGCGAACCCGGATCTAAAGCGGGATCCGGAAAACTTTGTGGTGTACGGCGACGAAGGGCATGTTGTCGCTGTCGGCACCGGCTCCCTGTCGTTCGAGTATCGTTACAAGCTCAACGTAATTATTACCGACTACCCAGGGGACGCCGACGCCATCATGGTGCCGCTATTGGCCTGGGTAGCGGTGCATCAGCCGGACATACTTGGTAATCCGGAACTGCGTAAAACCGGCTTCAGTTTCGAGATCGATTTCAATAATCATGTAACGGTCGATCTGTCTATCAAACTGGATTTGACCGAACGTGTAGTGGTAAAGCGCGGCGCTGCCGGCCGGCTCGACGTACGGCACTTGGTTGAGCCCCTGCCCACGCCGGAATATACCGACGATTTCTGGACCCTGTATGCAGGGGATTCTTTGATCGCTGAATGGCATACACCGAAGGATACGCAATGACGGAAAATCTGCGCGCCGTGGAGATGTGGGTCGGTGGTCTACTGACCAGGTTGCAGCCAGCGCAACGCCGCGCGTTAAATCGCAAGATAGCTCAGGATCTGCGGCGCAGCCAGGCGCAACGTATTGCCAGCCAGCACACACCGGACGGTGCGATGTACACGGCACGCAAAAAACGCAAAGATCTGCGCGGGAAGAAGGGGAGAATAAAGCGTCAAAAGGCGGCGATGTTTGAGAAGCTGCGTATTACAAAAAACCTCAAAACTCAGCAGGACGAAAACCAGATATCGATAGGGTTCTTTGGTCGGGTCGCCCGCATCGCGCGGGTGCACCAGGAGGGATTGAAAGATCGGGTGTCAAAAAAAGGGCCGGAATATCTATATCCGGCCCGACCATTACTTGGTTTTAGTAAGACTGATCAATCGTTGATACGTAATTCATTGTTTCGACATTTAAGTGGATATGAGTAACGTAGTGTGTACCAATCCTACGATGATGTGCACCAGCTAAATTTCACTTGGCAGAAACGACGAATAGGCAGCAGTGACGGCAGCTTCACCTAGATGGCATGACTGTGAAAGTACAGAGGCCTGGAGCATGTACTCTACTTGATGAGATCATCTCATGGTTGAATTTTTCCCGGTGCCTTTATCGTTGCTGTTCGGTCTTCAGTCGCGGAGCGTTCGAATGCTAGTCGTGCCGAATTGACGGCAACCGTCATATCGTGTATCTCTTTACTCAACGCTTCTGAATGCCCAACCGTTTCGCTTGTTACGTGTCCGGCGTCCATTATTGTATAGATCGAAAATAGTGAGGAAACTATAAACGTGAGGCCGGATATCCAGATGCCGATAGTTGCGAATTTCATTGATTGCGCAGCACGTTTTTCTGCCTGTGCCGACGCTGCAATTGAATCCTCTTGCATTTTTAGAGCAGTGGAATTCATACTTTGAATGAGTTCGGCACACATCGCAAAAACTGGCCGCATTTGCTCTACATTTTCCAATAGCGTTTCCAGGGCTTCATTAGTCCGCTGAATGGGGCTCGATGAAGGAATGTAGAGCGACTCGATAGGTGGCCGCGATAGGTTTCGAAAATTTCCGATTGCCTCGCCAAGTCTCGTGGAAACGCCACTATTAAATTCCATTGCCTTCATCGTTGCGCTACTAAAGGGACTTTTTCTAATTTCTTCGAATTGTTGTGCGATCCGTCTTTCGTCTGAGAGTTTTGATTTGTTAATTTCTGAAATAAGGAAATCTACGCCAGACGGCCCCCCATCAACGGGACCTCGGGTCCCGTCACTGTTGCTCGTGAAATAACGCTGGGCGAGTCTCTCTGAGAACGTGCCAAGTTCTGCCAAGGTGATTTCCTCGACTTCGGTTTCTGCAAGGGATGGCCATTCGCTCCAGGTACCTGTCGCTGCATCACCAGTCTTTTTTCGAGCAGTATGGATTAGCGCTTGCTGAGCCAATTGACGGCCATCGGCATCCGGCATAGCAGCGTCGATTTGGAGCTTCTCGTTAAAATCACTTTCCATCGGGCCAATTCGCAACGTCCCCAGATTCGCTGTCTGCAAATCGAAATCAAAAATATGCGCTAAATCCATGTAATTTCCATATTAATTAGTCAAACAGTTGAAGGATCTAATTCAATAAGATTCCCGCGTATTCTTGCTAGGCAGAGACGCCATTATCTTGCAACTACTTTGCATGTTCGATAACAATATCGCGAAACATCAATGGTTTTTCCCGGTAAAGTTTTTTTAAGCCATCAATGCAGCGGTCTTCGCGCGTTTTTCCGTCCAAAGCATCGATTGTGGCATCCGTCATGGTGGCTCCGGGACCGAAATACATAGCTTTTTGCGCTGCACTTATGCTGCCCAAGGTGTCGACACTTCCCTGGATTGCACATGCGAATATCATCGCCTCTGCCACCTTTCGAGACGTAGGTGAGAGTTCCCAGGGATTCCCATTTGCAGTTGCCAATACCACAATCGGCACCAATTCACTTTGGATCTGTTGTCTTTCGATATCGAAGCCACGGGTTTCGAAGACAACCGCAAAAATTGAAAGTCCTCCGGATATCGCTGCGCAGATATACCATGGCCACCATTCCCGTATACCCCATCCAAATAGGACTGTAGTTGCTGTTAGGCCGCCAGCAAGAAGGATGGCCGCGGCGCTAATATATCCTCCATTTATAATAAAACCGACACAGTAATAGCAACCCAGAAGAAATATTGCCAACGCTATACTGGCTTTCAGTTTCAGTTTCAGATTCATATTGATCGACCTTTGACGATTCATTGACGGTTGAATATTTTCCCTGCGGGAAACTATTTAACTATATATCAAAAGAACAAGATTTGATCTGCTGAAATGGTACTTAAATGGTACTTACTTTTCTTTGCATTCCCTAAAAAAGCTGCGTCACCACATCTGCATCCCAGTTGGTAATCACCAGCTCTTTGCTGACGCCTGGCTGCCCATGGGTGCTCCCGATGCTGTATTTGATGTCTAGTCCCATCATCGTAAAACCGTCGAACACCCTGCGAATGTCTGGATGGTCATTGATCGATACCATTACTTTCCCTTTGCAGGTCCGCATGAATTCGGCCATCTGTTCGTATTGTTCGAACCCAAAATCCACGCCGTAACCCTCGGTCTCCTAGTAGGGAGGATCAAGATAAAAGAACGAGTGGGGCCGGTCATATCGTTTCATGCATTCCAACCAGGGTAGGTTTTCCACATAGGTGCCTGCCAGGCGCAAATGTGCGGCACTCAGATTTTCTTCAATTCGACACAGATTAATCGCTGGTCCGGTGGTGGCGGTACCGAAATGCTGGCCCACGACCTTGCCGCTGAATGCGTGTTGCTGCAGATAGTAGAAGCGGGCGGCGCGTTGAATGTCGGTCAGGGTCTCCGAATTTACGGCTTGCTGCCATTTGAAGATTTGCCGGCTGCTAATCGCCCACTTGAACTGCCGCACGAATTCCTCCGTGTGGTGTTGTACAACCCGATACAGGTTGACCAGGTCGCCATTGATGTCGTTGATGACCTCGGTGTGTGCTGGTACCGGTCGCAGGAAATATAGGGCGGCACCGCCGCAGAACACCTCGACGTAACATTCATGCGGCGGAAACAATGGGATGAGTTTGTCAGCCAGGCGGCGTTTTCCTCCCAGCCAGGGAATGATTGGATTTGCTTGCACGTGTTTCTCCATAGTCAGATGCTCGATGGCATGCGGATATGGGGCGCGTGGCTCTCAGGTGGTTTAATGTGCCGCAACGTGGGCATTTAATGACCAGAGTGATGTATTCACCCTCGCCAAGTTTTCGGGAGCAGCTCCCGCAGCGGATTTCCGACATATCGTAGCGATTACAAATGTGATAGCCTTCGGGTCGCCTGATCAGGTGGCGCGGCCTTGGGCCAAACTTGCAGCTACTTCTGCCGGTACGGTGGCGTGGTCGATGTTAGCGCATCGACCGCGTCGCCGCGTCTAAGGCTGCACTTTCTCACGCGCGCACGTACAGTGAAATATCGACAGAGTTGATAACCAGCTTATCAACCCTCTGCTTGATGCGCTAGCTACAGCAACACGGCAACATGCAATGCATGACCGCCGACCTCTCCACTGACCTTTCTGAACTGCTGCGCTTAATCCTGAACATGATTCGGGTTGGCTCTGTGATCGAACTCGATTACGACGCAAAGCTCGTGCGTGTTCAGGTTGGCAAGAACACGCCTACCTGGCGGCCTTGGGCAGTCCATCGCGCGGGCGATGCGCAGACTTGGTGGCCGCCATCCATTGGCGAACAAGTGATTCTGCTTTCGCCGGAGGGAAATTTCGATAACGCTGTGATTCTGCCGGCGATGTATTCCGATCAATTCCAGCCACCTTCAAACAATCCAGCGCACCACACGACGCGCTACAAAGATGGCGCTGTTATCCAATATGACAGCGCGGCGCATGCCTTAACCGCGATCCTGCCCGACGGCACAAGCGTTTCTGCCGTGCCTGGCACGGTGACATCGAACGCCGAGGATACGATTTGTACCGGCAATCTGACCGTTAAAAAGAACCTGACCGTCAACGGCTTCGCGGCCCTTAATGCTGGCATGAACGTCAAGGCCGGCAAGGGTGGGGGTGCCGCAGCCATGGTGGAAGGTGTCATGCAAGCCACGGTCGACGTGATCGCCAAAGCGGTCAGTTTGATTGGTCATAAGCACGGCGGCGTGAAGCAGGGCAACGATGAATCGGACGTGCCTAAATGACCGGCATGAACGCAAGCAATGGTCGCGCTATGTCCGGCCTGGCACATATTCGGCAATCGCTGGCCGATATCCTGACGACGCCTATCGGCAGCCGTGTCATGCGTCGAGCCTACGGGTCCGAAGTGCCTGAGTTGATCGATCAGCCCTTGAACGGTGCCACCGTGCTGCGCATCTATGCGGCTACCGCGCACGCCGTCATGTTGTGGGAACCCCGCATTGCGTTGACTGGCGTGCAGCTTGAACGCGGCCAGGCCGGGCAAGCTTTGCTGATCCTGGATGGCGTGACGAATGAGCAGAGTATCCAATTGGCCGTGCCGGTGGGTTCTGGAGTCAGTGCATGAGCGCCGCTATTGATTTATCGCGCCTGCCCGCTCCCAATGTGATCGAGCCGCTGGACTTCGAAACGATTCTGGCCGAGCAACTGGCAGATCTGCAAGAGCGAGATACAAGCTACGTCGGTTTGGTGGAATCCGATCCCGCAATGAAAATATTGCAGGTCACCGCCTACCGGGAATTAAAGGTGCGCCAGCGTATCAATGAGGCCGCCCGCGCAGTCATGCTGGCCTATGCCATGGACGAGGATCTGGATCATCTGGGCGCGTTGATGGACGTGCCGCGCCTGCAAATCACGTCGGCAAATCCAGATAAAGGCACGGACGCCGTCATGGAGTCCAACGAGGATTACCGACGCCGTATCCAGTTAGCACCGCAAGGGCTGTCAGTAGCCGGTCCCGAGGGGGCTTATATTTTCCACGCCTTGAGCGCGGATGGGCGTGTGCGCAATGCGACAGCGACCAGCCCGTCGCCGGGCCATGTGGTCGTCACGATCTTGTCGCGTGAGGGCGACGGTACAGCTTCGCAGGAACTGATCGATATCGTTACGGCAAGGTTGTATGAGGATGGCGTGCGCCCGTTGACCGATTTCGTGGAAGTCCGGTCTGCCACGATCGATCGTTATCAAGTCCGTGCGACGCTTTATTCCTTTGCTGGTCCTGATTCGACTGTGGTTGTGGCCGAAGCGTTGAAGCGTATGCAGCAATATGCCAAGGATGCGCACCAGTTGGGCCGTGTACCGACGCTTTCCGGCATTGATGCCGCACTTGTCGTCGCGGGTGTCGAGCGCGTGAAGCTGTCTACGCCGAACAGTGATCCGGAAATCTCCAAGCTCCGAGCGCATTACTGTGACGATATTGCGCTCGAATACGGTGGTATCTGGGGGCATGCATGAGCAAGCCCGTCAGATCATTATTACCCCCAAATTCTACGCCCCAGGAGCGGGCGCTGGAAGCGTCCACAGCGCGGATTTCGAATGTGACGGTGCCATTGCGCACGCTCTATCAACCAAACGTGATCCCAGTCGATCAACTGCCCTGGTTGGCTTGGCAATTGTCGCTTGAGAGCTGGAAATCATACTGGAGCGAAGAAGTACGCCGGGCCCGAGTACGTAACGCAATGACGATCCACCGCCAAAAGGGGACCGCTAAGTCGGTGAAAGACGTAGTCGCCGCTTTCGGTGGATCCATCCTGCTGCGCGAGTGGTGGCAAAAAGCGCCGATGGGTGAGCCCCATACCTTTGACCTGGTCATGACACTGAGCGGTGCCGGCGGCCAATCCGCAACCGCTGAATTCGTTGACGATGTGATCGCCGAGGTGAACCGCACTAAGCCCGTGCGTAGCCACTTTACTTTTACCCAGGGTATCGATACCAGCGGTGCGATTGCCGTGGTCGCTGGAGCGAGCCCCGTTATCTATGCCCGTTTGAATCTGACAGAAGCCTAACCCTATGCCTGGACTCCAAATTATCACCACCAAGGCTGGACGCGCCGCCCTGGTCAATGCCGAACACAACGGCACCGCGCCGCTCAAGATTGCAGAAATTGGCTTTACTGCTGCAGTTTTTACGGCCAATGAAGACATGACCACATTGCCAAGCGAGATCAAGCGCTTGAAGACTATTTCAGGGGAGGTTGTCGCTGCCGATACGATCCACGTCACTATTCGTGACGATGGCACCGACACCTATACCGTGCGCGGCATCGGCTACTGGCTAAGCAATGGCGTCTTGTTGGGCATATACAGCCAGCCGGACCCGATATTGCAGAAGTCCGCACAGGCTATGGTTCTGTTGCAGGCTGACGTGATTTTTGCCACCATCAAGGCGGCATCGTTGACTTTCGGCGATGCCAATTTTACGAATCCACCGGCAACGGTGGATCGCCAGGGCGTGGTCGAACTGGCCACGCCTGACGAAACCGTAGCCGGAAAAGATGCTGTGCGTGCAGTGACACCCGCCGGCCTGACTCCTGCGATGGCGAAAGTCATCGACAATCACAGGGCGGCTCCGGATCCACATCCAGGCTACCTGACGCCAGAGCGAGCCAACGCGCTGTATTTCCGCAAGCTGCCGGCTATCACCAGCAGTGACACCGACTGCGACACATTGCTGGAAACGGGGGTGCGCGATGTTCTTGTCGCGAATGATCGCGGCATCATAGCCGCTACACATCTCCCTGTGGGCGGTGATGGCTTTGGCACGCTGATCACAGTAAACGGTGGCAATTTCATTCGCCAGGTGTACACCGAGGGCGGCACCATCCAAAGAACCTGGGAGCGTACGGGCTTCGCCGGCGCGACGCCGCCATTCGATGCCCGTAAATGGAAGCTTCTGTGGGATTCGGTCACCTTTGACCCAGCACGATATCTGCCTCTTAGTGGCGGTAGCGTCTCCGGGGTGCTCAACGTATATGGCTCCACGGGTGTAATTGGGGACGAATCTGGAGGCAGACCAACCATAGAGGTCATTTCGGATGGCGATGGCAACGCCGCCTACATGACGTTTCATCGTCGGGGTAAACACGCGGTGCATTTCGGGCTGGACGTCAATAACCAACTCAGTGTCGGCGGTTGGTCGATGGGTTCAAATTCCTACAAGTTATGGCACGCGGGAAATTTCAACCCCGCCGATAAGCAAACTGAACTCGGTTATACACCCGTACAGCAAGGTACCGGCGTCGATCAGTTGAAAAACGTTGTCAAGATCGGATGGACAAAAGGTGACAGATTGAAGGCCACCGTCGATCTTACCGATCAAGGCGAATTCGTCTTTCAGCCTGGGCTTGATGCCACTCTTAAAAAGTATCTTGCACTTGCTGGCGGCTCAGTCTTTGGGACCCTCTCTGTCGTTGGTTCTACTGGTGCAATTGGGGTTCAAAGTGGGAGTCGACCAACGATTGAAGTCAAATCGGCAGGCGGTGCTGGTGACGCCGCCTATATGACGTTTCATCGCCCTGACAATTTCGCGGTGCATTTCGGTCTGGATGTCAATAACAACCTCAGCGTCGGCGGCTATTCGATGGGCGCGGTGTCTTACAAGCTATGGCACGCGGGTAATTTCGACCCGACGTCGAAACAAAACCTACTTGGCTTTATGCCTGTACAGCAGGGTGGCGGCGTTGGGCAGTTGAATAACACGGTTCGCATGGGTTGGTCAGCTAGTAATGCCTTGAAGGTAACCGTAGACACCACCGATCAAGGCTATGTTGTTTTCGGGGACAGACTAATCCGTTTGAACTGGAAAGGTTTTGGCGGTCAACCGTCATGGCTGTTGGGTGGCAACATGAACGACGACGTCAACGTCTACAACCCCTCCAACTTCAGCGTCAATTATGCGAACAGCGCCGGGTATGCCGGTTCCGCTGGTAATGCCGACAAGGTCGCCAACGTCCCGATGCGCTTCCAAGAAAATCCGGGGGAACAGCCTTACTACCTCTACGGCGTCGTAGCGGGTCGAACAGAATTGACGCTGTACAACCGCACGTCGCTTGCGGTTGGCTCATGTATGTCAGCTGTGTATGCCAATCAACTATCGGGTCAAGGCTTGGGCTATGGCGGTATCGGTGGTTACGTTTTGAACAAAAACAAAAGCGGCACCGGATTGGCCGGTGCATGGGAGCAGCGCGGGCAATCGTATGACTACGGCTCGGGCGCTATCGAGGGTAACGAATCAAGCACAGTGTTATGGCAACGGGTGGCGTAATGGCAAAGATGAAAAAACAGGTGGTCAAGACTCCAGCAAGTGAAACCGTCAAAGATGTGATGAGTGAGACAGAACTGCCGATCATCATCGACCCAGCGCCGATTCCAGCGCCGCCGACGATCGTCCTGCCAGAATCGCCGGCACTGGAGAACCCACCTGAGCCAGCGAACCCGTTTGCCTATTCGGATATCAAGGACATCGTCCGGTTGCCGATGGGTTTTCAATGCCTGGTGAAATTTGAATGCCAGGACAGCTACCTGACGTTTCTGGCTACCGCCGACGATGTCGAGCCGCACGGACGTGCCATTTATACCGCATGCGAGTCCGGTCAACTGGGCGATGCGCCGCATTATTTTCCGACCGATGCTGAACTGTTGGAGGCCGTGCAGGAGCGTGCCAGCCGCGAGCTGCGTCGCGCCAACAGCGAAGTGACCAAGTACCAGGATCGCGTCGATATTGACGACGCCAGCGACGTCGATTTCGCCATGTTACGCGTCTGGAAAACCTACCGCGTCGGCCTCAATCGCTTGCCGGAGCAAGCGAATTATCCGAACCGTATCACCTGGCCGGTCGCACCCGACGCCACGGCTCTTTAATCCATCACCAATCAACAGGAGGCCAAATGGCAACTGATTACCACCATGGCGTGCGCGTCATCGAAATTAACGAGGGAACACGCCCAATCCGTACCGTCAGCACCGCCGTCATCGGTCTGGTCGCCACCGCCTCGGATGCTGACCCGGCCATCTTCCCACTGGACACGCCGGTATTGCTGACCAACGTGATCGCCGCCTTGGGTAAGGCGGGGACGAAGGGTACGTTGCGCCGGACGCTGGAAGCCATCGGGGCGCAAACCAAGCCATTTACGATTGTAGTGCGCGTGGCCGAAGGTGCGGACGAAGCGGAAACCACCTCCAACGTTATTGGCACAACCACCGCCAGCGGCAAATATACCGGCATCAAAGCCTTGCTGGCCGCCCAGAGCAAGCTTGGCATCAAGCCCCGCATACTGGGCGCGCCAGGGTTGGACACCAAGGCGGTGACGAACGCCATGGTGAGCGTCGCACAGCAGCTTCGCGGCTTTGTCTATGCTTCGGCGCACGGTTGCCTGACCAAAGAAGACGCCGTCCTGTATCGCAAGGATTTCGGACAGCGCGAGCTGATGCTGATCTGGCCGGATTTCGTTAGTTGGGACGTCGCCACCAATGCCGAGGCCAGCATGCCGGCGGTCGCGTATGCGCTGGGGCTGCGCGCCAAGATCGACGAGGAAATCGGCTGGCACAAAACGCTTTCGAACATGCCAGTGAACGGCCCGACGGGTATCTCGAGCGACGTGTTCTGGGATCTGCAGGATCCGGCCACCGACGCCGGCTATCTGAACGGCAAGGAAGTAACGACCTTGATTAACAACGGCGGCTTCCGCTTCTGGGGATCCCGTACTTGCGAAGTGCCGGAATTTTTCTTTTTCGAGAATTACACGCGCACCGCCCAGGTGCTGGCCGACACCATCGCCGAGGCGCACTTTACCTTTGTTGATAAGCCGTTGCACCCGTCCCTGGTCAAGGATCTGCTAGAAAGCATCAATTCCAAGTTCCGTGAATTGAAGGCCCAGGGTTACATCATCGACGGCAGCGCCTGGTATGACGAGGCGTTCAACAGCAAGGAGACATTGAAGGCCGGCAAGCTGGCAATCGATTACGACTACACGCCGGTCCCGCCGCTGGAAAACCTCGTATTCCAGCAACGGATCACCGACCGCTACCTGGCCGATTTCGCCAGCCGCATAAACGCCTGATTCAACGAGTTATCACTGCGGTCCCTGCCTCGGTAGGGACCATTTATCACCAGTACGGAGAACATCATGGGCTTACCCCGCAAACTTAAAGACTTCAATTTGTTCAACGATGGCGCTTCCTACATGGGTATGGTGCCGGAACTGACCTTACCCAAGCTGACCCGCAAGATGGAAGAATACCGCGCCGCCGGCATGACCGGCCCGGTTAAGGTCGATTTTGGCAGCGAGGCGATCAATCTGGAATGGACTGCCGGCGGCTTGCTGGAAGATGCGCTCAAGCAGTACGGTGCCACGAGCCACAACGCCGTGCAATTGCGCTTTGCCGGCGCTTACCAGAACGATGACGACGGTATCACCTCGGCGGTGGAAGTCGTCGTGCGCGGCCGGCATCAAGAAATCGATATGGGCAGCGCCAAGCAGGCCACAGACACCAACCACAAGTACAACACCACTTGTAGCTACTACAAGCTGTCCGTTGATGGCGTCGTATTGATCGAGCTGGATTTCATGGGCGGCATCGAGAAGGTAGGCGGGGTTGATCGCAATGCCGACATCCGCAAAGCCATCGGCCTTTAAACCGGATCCAGTATCACCGCTTTCGCATTACCGCATTTACCCCTAAATTAAAGGAATACCAGCATGAACAAAAACACAGACACCACCAACTCCGTAGCCATCATTGGTGCCGGCACCTACAAAACCGTGGTTCTGGATGAGCCGCTGACCCGAGGCGCGTCCCAGATCACCGAAGTGCAGATCCGCAAACCAAAGTCGGGTGAGTTGCGTGGCGTATCACTGATTGAGCTGGGGCAAATGGACGTGTCCGCCCTGCAGCGCGTTTTGCCGCGTATCACGAGCCCGATTCTGACCACCCAGGATGTCGCCAATCTGGATCCGGCCGACCTGGTGTCCATCGGTGCCGAGGTCGCCTATTTTTTGGTGAAGAAAGCGGATCGTCAGGAGGTCTCCCCGACTGTGTAGAAAATCCCATGGCAGACATTGCCGCGGTGTTCCACTGGCCGCCGCAGGCAATGGATGACCTGGAAATCACGGATCTGATGGCCTGGCGCGAACGCGCTAGGGTACGAAGCGGCGCGGCAGAGTGAGAGTGAAACAATGAGCGACAAAGAATTACGGTTACAGGTGGTGTTTGCGGCATTGGACAAGCTCACCGCGCCCATGAAGAAAATTGTCAATGAATCGACGGTGTTGGGCAAAGCCATCAAGGCGACCGATGCCCGGCTCCAGGAGCTGCACGCGCAACAAAAGAAGGTCGGCCAGTTCCAGGATCTGAAAAGCGGCTTAAAAGCGACAGGCCTGGAGTTACGTAACGCGCAGCAGAACGCTAAGGCGATAGGTAGCCAATTGGCGTCCCTGTGCGCGCAGGCAACGCCTGCGGCCGACGCCATCAAAAAACTAGGGGTGGAACAGCGCAAAGCCGACGCCGTAGTGAAAAAGCTCAGTGATACCTATCGCGCGAATCTGGAACGAAACCGAGAAATGCGGGCGTCGCTCCTGGAGAGCGGTATCAGCACGAAACGACTCGGTGAGGCGCAAGCCTGGCTGAAAGGCACCATTGCGCTAACCAACGTCGAATTGTCGAGCCAGCAAAAGCGTCTGGCCGGACTCGGTGCGCAACAGCAGGCATATCAGCAGCGCGTCACCAAAGCACAGGACCACGCCGGCAAAGCACGCAATGTTGCCGGACATTTGGCGACTGCTGGCATCGGTGCCACGGTGGCCGGCGGCGTCATTGGTGCGCCTATCGTCAAGGGCGTCCAGGAAGCCAAGCACTATCAAACCGAGACCGCGCGAGTGCGCGCCCTGGGGCTCGGTGACAAGGCATCCGGCGAGGCGATTCAGTTTGCCCGCGACATGAAGACCTTCGGCACCAGCCAAAACGAGAATTTGGAGCTCATGCGTGACGGCATGACGATCTTTGCCGATGTACACCATGCGGAAATGTCTGCCCCGATCCTGGCAAAAATGAAATTTGCCAATCGCGCCATGTTTGGCCAGGAAGGCGGTGCCGAGAACGATCGTATGTTCATGGATCTATTGAAGGTCGTGGAAATGCGTGGTGGGGCCAGCAATGAAGCCAGCATGCGCAGTGAAGCGAACTACGTGCAGCAAGTCATTACCGCAACGGGCGGCCGCGTTGCACCGGAACATTGGAAGCAATTCATCCAGCGTGGCGGCGTCGCTGCGAAGGTGCTGGACGATAAGGCGTTCTATTATCAGCAGGAGCCTTTGATACAAGAGATGGGCGGGGCAACTGCCGGCGTCGGCTTGCAAAGCGCCTACCAGAATCTGTACCAGGGCAAGACCACAGCGCGCGCAGGAAAGTTCGCCGAAAGCCTCGGGCTGCTTGATCCATCTAAAGTGATGTACAACAAAATCGGCGACCTAAAAGGCTTTATGCCTGGCGCGCTCAAGAGTGGCGACCAATTCACGTCGAACCCATTGGAATGGCTGGAAAAGACACTGTTGCCGGCGCTGGCGAAAAAGGGGATCACCAAGGAAAAAGAAGTCATCGATTCGTTGGGGACACTATTTTCCAATCGCACCGCGGCTAACTACTATGCGCAGATGTACAAGCAACGCGATCAGATCCATAAGAACATCAAACTCAATACGGGTGCCGATAATGTCGATAGCCTGGAAGCCAAGGCGCGCAACACTGCCGGCGGCCGGGAAATGGAAGCCGGAGCCAAGCTATCCGATCTAAAACTGGTCATGGGTGAAAAGATCCTCCCGCTGTACACGGACGCCCTGATTGTGGCGACCAAGGCGCTAAAGGGCTTGAGCGAGTTCATGGAGAGAAATCCGGCCATGGCCAAGGCGATGATCGTCGGCTTTAGCGTGATCGCCGGCCTGCTGGTGGTGCTTGGCCCGTTGATGCTGGGCATTGCCGCCTTGATTGGCCCCTACGCCATCCTGCATGTCATGTTCGCCAAGATGGGCGTTGCCGGCGGCGTGCTCATGCCAATCCTGCGCGGTATTGCCATTGGCTTTACGGCGCTCGGCAAGGCTGTATTTTTGGCCGGCCGGCTCATGTTGACGAATCCCATCGTGCTCATCATCACTGCTATAGCTCTGGCCGCCTATCTTATCTACAAACATTGGGAGCCGATCAAGGCCTGGTTTTCTGCGTTGTGGTCCGGCATCACCACGATGGTGTCGGCGGCAGTACAGTCGATCACCGATTTTCTGATGAACTGGACGATTGTGGGCTTTGTCGCGGATCACTGGAACGATATCAAAGCGATTACGGTGGCGATCTGGGCGCTGATTAAAGGTGGCATCAGCAACGCGGCCCAGGGCATTATGGATTTCTTGATGAGTTGGCCCGTTGTTGCTGTCATCGCCAGGCATTGGGACAGTATTAGTGCCGGCGCGGCCACCGCGTGGCAATGGATCAAGGACAGGGCGGTGGGGGCAGGCCAGGGTATCGCCGATTTTTTCATGAATTGGTCGCTCCTGGGCATCATCGTCAGGAACTGGGACAGCGTCACTACGTTTATGTCTGGCCTGGTGGGTAGATTTACGGCGCTCGGCGGCAACATGATGGACGGCTTAAGCACCGGCTTCATGGACGGCCTGCATAAGCTAAAGAATGCGGTGAACAGCGTCGGCGAGAGTGCGATTGGTTGGTTTAAAGAAAAGCTCGGCATCCATAGCCCCAGCCGCGCTTTCGCGGAGCTAGGCGACTATACGATGCAGGGGCTGGCTATCGGACTTCAGCGCAGCGAGGATGGCCCGGTTGGGCAGGTTGGTAGCCTTGCCAAGCGGTTAACGCAGCTTGGCGCTGGCATCGCCATCGGTGCGGCGACAATGCCGGCCATGGCCTTTGATACGCGTCCACCAATTGCGCCGCGTGCCGCCGGCAGCAGTGCGGCTGTCCAGGGCGACACCATCCAGATCATCATCCAGCCGGCCGCCGGTATGGATGCCCAGGCCATCGCCCGCGCCGTCGCGCAGGAACTAGATAAACGCGACCGGCAAAAGGCGGCACGCCGCCGCTCCGGTCTGTCTGACTATCACGAATAAGGAATACTGAAATGATGATGGCCTTGGGAATGTTCGTCTTTAGCCTGCCCACACTGGCGTACCAGGATCTACAGCGTCAGACCGAATGGAAGCATCCGAGCTCGGCGCGCGTCGGTACTCGTGATGCCCACCAGTACACGGGCAAGGGCGACGACACAATTACGCTGACGGGGTGGATTGCGCCGGAGTTGACCGGCAGTCTCTATTCATTGGATGCGCTGCGCTTGATGGCCGACACGGGCAAGTCGTGGATTCTAATTCAAGGCACCGGCCGGATCTATGGATCGTTTGTGATCACCAGTATGACCGAGGGGCGCACGGTGCTGGCAAAGAACGGGGACGCCGGGCGCGTCGATTTTGCGGTGACGTTGAAACGTACCGATGAATCCGTGCTGACTATGGCCAGCGGACTCATGGGCATGGCAGGCGGCCTCATGGGAAAGTTAGGTGACATCGGAAGCATCAAGAGCATGCTCAGTCTGGATGCCATTGGTAAGAGCCTGAAAGATACTGTTACCAGCCAATTAACGGTAGGTAATATCGTTAAAGTCGTCAAAGGGAAATTTTAATGACCTACCCGACACCGGCTTTTAAAATTACTCTGGATGACCAGGATATTACCGCCAAGTTTGCGCCGCGCCTGGTCAGTTTGTCGCTGAGTGAATGTCGCGGCGAAGAAAGCGACCAGCTCGATATCACTTTGACCGACGCTGACGGGAAACTGGCAATTCCCCGGCGTGGCGCGCGGATCAATGTTCAAATCGGCTGGACCGATTCGGGCCTGGTCGATAAGGGGATTTTCACGGTTGATGAGGTCGAACATAGCGGCGTACCGGATCTGCTGACTCTACGTGCGCGTACGGCCAACCTGATTGATACTTTCCGGCAGATAAACGAGTACAGCTTTAGCAATACTACGGTCGGCGGCATCATCGAGGCGATCGCCTTCCGCCAGCAGTTACAGGCGGGCGTATCTGAGGCGTTGCGTAACATCCAGGTCAAGCACATGGACCAGACCCGCGAAAGCGACGCGGCATTCCTGCGGCGGCTCGGGAAGAGATACGATGCGGCCGCCACGGTCAAGAATGACATGTTGATTTTCATGCCGGCCGGCCGCAGCAAGACCCCGTCAGGCAAGGATCTGCCGACGATACAGATCACGCGCCGACTAGGTGACAGCCATCGCTTCCACACCGCCGAGCGGGATAGCTATACTGGCGTGCGCGCGTTTTGGCATGACGTGAATCACGGCGGCTTACGCCGCAGTGTGGTCGCAGGCATACCTGGTAACACCAAGCGCCTACGAACAACCTATACCACCGAGTTCGATGCGCGCACCGTAGCTGTCGCCGAATGGCAGCGGATCCAGCGCGGCCAGGCCACATTCGAAATGTCGCTTGCCCTGGGCAACCCGGCCTTGATACCACAGTCGCCAGTCAACGTCTCAGGCTTCAAGGCAGAAATCGATAGCATGGACTGGCTTGCAGCCAAGGTTACACACAATATTAGTGACGGCGGCTTTACGTCACGTATCGAACTGGAAACGCGCGCAGAGGAAGTGGAAATTGAACGCGAGGATGAAGTAGATCGGGATCCGGGAATAACGGGGGTGATTGCCAAGTGGCGCGACCTGGTCACTAAAAAGTCGGGCCAGGAACTGGAGCCAACAACCGGGGCGCGCAAACACAAGAAGTCACTGGCGGGAGCTAACGCCAATCCCAAGACCTTGCCGCGCATTTATGCCAGTCGCCAAACGGCACAACACGCGGCAAAGAGTGAGTGGGCAAAAATAACCGAGCGTCGCAACGTTATTAAGGAAAACAACGCAGACGATAAGTTGGATAGTTCAGTCGTATAGGTGGCGACTACACGTCATAGTTGTTTCTTCTAACTGATCTATGTCACATGTACGAAATTATGCTGCAGTTGACCATGAGAACAACCCACTGAAATCATCAGACCATAGAGAGCTATCCTTTTTCGGGAAGTAGTATGCCAATCCGTTCGTTTTAACCACTCCTGGCTCGGCCTGAAGCAATTGATTTTCGCTGAGAAAACCGACGCCGACTACATGGTCACGATTGGCTCCGTTCAAAAATTCACTGACGCGAATATTTAACGCCGTCGCATACTGTGACTTGTCGTTATCTTGATTTGCAAGTGAACGAAGTTGATCAGAACTTATTCCTTGTAATCCAGTTAGGAACATTCCGCCTCTGCTTTTGGAAAATTGTCGCTTTGCCGAATCGCTCAATGTGTCGAATACTGCTTTTAAGAACGTGTCGTCGGCCGCGCTTTCAACAACTATTGCAAGTGCGCCGCCAGCTTCGGTCCCGATTAATATGGCTTGACGATTTGTCGTCTCGGTTATTTCATCTATGATCGTTCTTAAATTTTTTGGAAGGGATGCCGAATTGGAACCCTTCAATACATTCGTGTCAAATTCATTAATTTTGATGCTCGAACCGTCTTGAAAAATCGCACTTTTTTTTAGAAAAATGTGCTCACCAACTTTTTTAGCCAGCCCCATTCGATCGCTATATTTGGTCGGCAGTCTTCTTGGTACGGTTAGTACAACCGAAAGTCCAATAGAAAGGCTGCTTTTGACGCTTTCGAGATGAGGCATTACCAGATGGTAGAAATCAAGCGCTTCTCGCTTATGAATCTTTCTTCCTTTATCTTCCGATATAGATTTGCACTCGACCTCTAATCCATGCGGACCGAGGCCGTTAACAAGCAGATCAAAGGTGCCTATATTTGTCATTTCCGGCCACGCTATCGACAGCCCTCGATTCACGAAGTGTGTAGCCGCGCTGAGCTCCAAACGCAAGCCACGCATGTCGTCAGGATTCCTGAACGCTCCGTGAATTCGACGCTTGAATTGCTCTGCGAGATTAGTTGGTGATGCCTTAATGATGCCCATCGCTTGGGCGGCAAAGCTCGCGGCTGGATAGATGGCATGATTGTTCATCTTCCATGGACCAGAATTATCGCCTACTAATTCTCGAATGCTTTCAAGTTGGAAAGCTATAGAGTTTTCTCGATTAATGTGGTCGTTGAGTAATTCATTTCCTTTTATATCTTGTTGGAGTTGTATTACTCGGCTTTTCCAATGTTTGTCACCAACGAAGTTGGAGAACTCCTCATAAATTTCTGGGATCTGTCCGGTCTGTATTTCGGTCAAAATCATGGAATTTCATTCATTTGGTGTTTGTCGAAGAGGCTATTTGTTTGGCATACAGCGCACGTAGAAAATTGATTTCTGCTTTACGATGTTGCCACCCCACCAGAGTGCCGCAGGGGAACAGCTCGTCCTTTGAATCAATCGCTATGAAATCGGGAAATGTAGAATTAGGCCTGTGCTTGTTTTCGTCATTGGTCATAATGACGGTTTCGTCGCGTTCAAGGAAGAATGCAAAGAATTCTTCCAAGGGCATTGGCTCAGTACAGTCGAAATAAAGTACCGAGGCTGTGCTAGCGCGATCCTGCTTATGCCCTCTCTGTAGTTGACGCGGAGGACGCTTAAAATCGTGGTCGGAAAATACTTGTAGCGCAGCCGGCGTTATGCCGATGACGCGCCATGACCAAGGGCGCGCACCCATCAACCCAGTAAGCATTCGTGTCGCGTCTGCCTTAGTAAATGCGTGCTGACACGCCTTGAATGCTTTGAATTGTGCAACGTAGATCGAGTGAAGTGCGGCACGCAGTTCTTTATCGGTGTGAATGGCATGCATATCAACCCCCTTTTCCGAATGTGGTTTAGTGGAGACGTTTCCATCCAATTTCATGCCAGTACGATGGCGCTTCACTGCTTGCATGAATGCACTCAAAAATCTCTCCAGAAACCATTCTCGTCGCGCTGCCAACTGAGTAATGTTTGCCGTCCAAGTAGCAATAGTTAGGTATCGTTGATGATACCGCGCTCGCATTCGGAATTTGATACAACGACCATCCACAGATAGTCGTCATAGCAATTAGTGCGACGGATAGCTGCTTGTGGAGTTGAGGTTTTTGATGCACATCACCTATCACAACCTGCGCGATATCACCTTGAAACGCTATGGCTGTCTTTGATCGCCATCTGGCAATCACTCCGGTAATGTTTTTTTCTTTTTCTTCGGGCCAGAGCCTATCGTCAGCCCGCCATGGATCGTTTGATCTCCCGCGACGACTTGTTCGACCTTACCGGCAAATTTCAAGTTAGGCGCGGCTTTCATAGGTGTGCCGACAACTTCAAGCATACCGAGCATATTTGCCTTTCCTCGGATATCCAGTCCGCGATAGCCCGCTATTAGCTCTTTTTCGTCTGCGGCCAACGTTGAAGTCGAGCGCTCACCGGACAAGATGTACAGAACATCTCCACCGATAGCCAAAAGCTTTGCGAGTACATCGCCACCTGGCACGGCTTGCCCGCGTTCATATTTGCTCCACATATTCTGGCTAATGCCGATATGTACGGTCATTTCTTGCTGTGTAAAACCAAGTCGGTCGCGCTCTTCACGCAGGCGCACTCCAAAATTATTATTAAAGTTCATAAAAACCGTTCACATGTAACACTATAGTGTTATACAATTGCGCCATCCCTAGCGATTACGAATCATATCATCATGACAAAGAAGCCCCCAGCTCGACGCTCTCCTAAATACATTTTGGAAAAGCCCATAGGCATTCGGTTAAAGCCGGATGAAAAGATTCTCGTTGAAATCTATGCCTCCCATGAATATCTGTCCCGTGCCGCATTCCTTCGTCGCATTGTTTTGCTCGGTGTGGAGCAGTACGAACAAAAACGTACCGATAACCCGTCAACAAAAAGGACACCGTTATGCACAAAATAAAGTTTATCTCTACCTGCACCCATCAGCACGCAGTTGTTAGTGGGTGGCAATGATGAAGCGACCAATGCAAATTGAACAGGCCTTGCGCAGCGCTCTCACCGGCCCGGGTCGGCAGGATGTGCAGCACAAAGTGGGGTGGGACGATTCCCAGGTCAGCCGTTTCCTTAATGGTGGCCAGGGCATCGTCATTGACAAAATCGACTCACTGGTTGCCGCTGTTGGATTCGTGATGGTGACCTGCAAATATCTTGATGCCGTATCGACTTTGGGCGAGGTTGGCATGCATTGCGAGTGCGCTCGGCAAGGTCAGGGCGAATGCTCACGCCGGGTATAGCTGGCAAGCGAGTTGTAGTTTGTTTCAAACCGGCGTCAGGGGCCGATTGGTGTTTCAGGTAGAGAGATTGTAGACATGAGAAATATTGGACTGTGCTGTCCCTTTTGTTCCACGCCGCCACGCGCCGTTAAAAGCCGTGTGCTTTCGTCGTTGATGAAAGAGATCACCTATCAATGCAAAAACCCCGAATGTGGTTATTCCTTCATCGCCAGTTTGGAAATATCACGGACGCTGTCGGTGTCTTCTATTGCCAAGCCTGAGATCAGGGTCCCACTGTCTCGGCACATTAATTGGTCTGCCATAAATCAGCTGACCTTGAATCTGACAACAGCTTGAGGTCCACCAATGAACCACCAACGCATCCTGGCCCCACCGTAATCACGGTCTAAGCCGTTCCCTCCCACGTTGTCTTTTGTCATGCCTGCTATCAGGCGTGCTGGTTTCGCACATTCAAAAATAAGGAAATCACATGAAGCCCTTTGTTGCTAAACAAATGATTCACCCGCTCCCCCGTTTGTCATGCCAGCGCTCTACCCGTATGCGGCAACTGCGACGCTACGCCGCCATCAAGAAAACCTGCAAGACATTCGGTTCTGGTTTGCTTTGCGGCTTTGTGTTGTTTGCACCTTCGTTTGCGGTTGGCCTTGGGTGGGTAAAGGGCTAACGCGATGTCATTTATTCCTACCTTCGCCGAATTGGCCGCACTCATTTTGCGTGAATGGCTGGCCGACTACCTGGTCGTGCGTGAACAACCTCTATTCAAGGCTGAGTATTGCATGCGGCCGGAAGTCCTAAAGTTCCTCGACATGGCTAACGGCATGGCAGGGGAGTGGTGATGAAGCATCCCGCGGACAAATTCACGGTAGATGCATTCACCAAGTCCGGACCCGGGCGGCCACGGAAGCCCGATGCTAAGACGGCTGCCCAGCGAATGCGCGAATACCGGAAGCGGAAGAAATTCGATTTCTTAAATTCCGTAACACGTTACGAAAAATAGCCATGAGCATTCCAGAAATCAGCCAGGCCGATTTACAGCGGGTGCATGCAGCGATGCATATCACCGTGCCACTAGATCAGGCATCGCCAATGCTGCTCACCACCCTGGCGGTAGTGGCGCATTGCTGGCTTAAAAAGCAAGAACGAAAACAATTCCCTATGGAGCCCGAGAAAACGCCACAGCGGGCTCGTAGACATACTAGAACGTATGACCTGCCGGACGAGCAGCAACTATCCATCGATTTAAAACGCCGCGCATCTGGTGACTTTGACTGACCAATATGAATCCATCCTTACACGCCGACATTCTTAACCGTTTGTCTGAATTCAATTTTAAGCAAGAAAAAAAGGGCTATCTGCGCGGCGGCACCTGCCCGCAGTGCCAGAAAAAAGAGCTGTACATCAACGCCGACAACCCCTGGGTGCTGCGTTGTGGTCGCCTGAATAACTGCGGCTGGGAAGGCCACGTCAAAGAGCTGTATCCGGATCTGTTTGACGACTGGAGCAAGCGCTATCAGACGCCCGAGACAACCAATCCGCAAGCCGCCGCTGATGCCTATATGCAGCATGGCCGGGGCTTCGAACTGGCGCGCGTCCAGGGCTTGTACCGGCAAGAGAGCTATTTCGACAAGGAACTGAATATCGGTAGCGCCTCCGTCCGTTTCGCGGTCGCTGACGGCTACTGGGAGCGGCTGATCGATAAGCCGCATCGCTTCGGCAAGAAAAAGGCGCGCTTTAGCTTTGGATCTAGCTATCACGGTAAATTCTGGTCGCATCCGTCGCATAGCTTGCAGGCGGTGACGGAGATCTGGATTGTAGAGGGCATCTTTGATGCTATCGCCCTTGAGCATCACGGCATCGCGGCGGTGTCGATCATGAGCTGCAATAACTACCCGTTGCAATCGTTGCAGGATCTCCGCGACGCGCGAGGAAATCAGGATTGTTGTCTGGTGTGGGCGCTAGATGGCGACGCCGCCGGCCGCAGCTTTACGACAAAGCATATAGAACGGGCGCGGGCCGCTGGCTGGAAATGCAGCGCTGCGCAGATCCCGCAAAACGGCAAAGCAAAGCTGGATTGGAATGATCTACATCAGCGCGACAAGCTGATGGAGCCGGATATTGAAAATTACCGCTATCACGGTGCGTTGTTGGTTGCCGGCAGCGCTAGCGACAAAGCTTTGCTGATCTACGGCAAAGAGGGGAAGACGGAGTTCGATTTCGAGTTCCGGAATCGCCTCTACTGGTTCGACCTAGATCTGGCTGCCTATAACAAGGAAATGGAGCATCTTGATAGCGAGGGCTCGACCACCATCCTGTCCGAGGCCGGCAAGCGCGAGAAGGCGCTATTTGCGGCACACACGATACGTCCGATCGCTAACTGCAACCCGGTGGCGCTGTACTACCAGAAAAACGAGATTACGGACGAAGCCTGGTATTACTTCCGGGTGGATTTTCCGCATGATGGCGCATCGATCAAGAACACGTTTACCAGTTCGCAGATATCCAGCTCAGCCGAGTTCAAAAAGCGCCTGTTAGGTATCGCTCCTGGTGCGATGTTCAGTGGCAGCAGCTCGATGCTGGACCGCATCATGGAGCGCGACCTATTTCACATTAAGCGCGTCGAAACCATCGACTACATCGGCTACAGCAAGGATTACGGTTGCTACGTCCTGGACAACGTCGCCATTAAGGACGGCACACTGTATGACGTCAATGGCGAGGATTTTTACGACCTGGGACGAATCGCGGTCAAGTCGTTGAATCGCTCTGTGTCCTTGACCATTAACCGGGATCCGGACGGCTATACGACAGAATGGGTGAATTTGCTCTGGAAGGCATTCGGCGCAAAGGGCATGGTCGCGCTCACCTTTTGGTTCGGTTCGTTGTTCGCCGAGCAGATCCGCGCGACACAGAGCTCATACCCATTCCTGGAAGTGGTTGGCAAGGCGGGTGCCGGCAAATCAACGTTGATCGAGTTTCTTTGGAAGCTGTTCGGCCGCAACGGCTATGAGGGGTTCGACCCGAGCAAATCCAGCCTGGCGGCCCGCGCCCGTAATTTTTCTCAGGTATCCGGGTTGCCGGTGGTGCTAATTGAGTCCGACCGGGAGCGTATGGACGGCGAAAAGAGCCATGTTAAATCGTTCGATTGGGACGAGCTCAAGACCGCTTACAACGGACGATCAACCCGGGCGCGCGGCATGAATACCGGCGGTAATGAGACCTACGAGCCGCCGTTTCGTGGTGCCATCGTGATTTCGCAGAATAACCCGGTCAACGCATCCGAGGCGATCTTGTCGCGGATCGTCCACTTGTATTTCGATTTGACAACACAGACGCCGGAATCCGGCGAAGCGGCCGACGCCTTGAAGTTCATGCCGGCAGAAAAGGTATCCGGATTCATCCTGGCCGCCACCAAGCGCGAAAAGAAAATCATGGAAACCGTGGCCGAGCGCACGGCGGTCTATTTAAAAGAGCTACGCATGCGTCCAGAGGTCAAGATGCCGCGCTTGGTCGAAACACACGCACAGATGCTGGCGCTGACCGACGCCCTGGGGCTGGTCATCAAACTGACGCCAGAACAGCAAGGGGCGATGCGTGAGCAAATCATCACCATGGCCGGAGAGCGTCAACAGGTCATTAATGACGACCATACCCTGGTGCAGGAGTTTTGGGAGGCATTCGACTACCTGGATAGCAACGACATGCACCGCCTGAACCATTCCCGCGACCCGCAATTGATTGCCGTCAATCTGAATCACTTTGTCCAGATAGCCGCCGAGCGCCGTCAGCAAATCCCGGTCATTGGCGACCTAAAGAAAGTATTGCGCACCAGCCGCCGCCGCAAGTTCGTTGATGTGCGGGTGGTTAATAGTCAGATCCGCGCCAGAGATAACGCCATAGGCAGTACCGCCATGAAGTGCTGGGTATTTCAAAACGACAAGCCAGGTAACTAATCGGGGGAGGATATAAATATGAAAAAATCCGAGAATGAACACCGAAGGCAGGTGTGCAGCGTCACGTCCTTGTATGCGGCTTTCAGAAAGGAAATCCATGTCAGAACATGACAAGGTCAACGCGCAACAAGTCGCAGTAATATTGGGGGTATCAATCAGACAAGTATATGATCTAGCTGCACCGGCGGGGCCAATACCTTGTTATAGGCTGGGCCGCCGGATTATTTTTAACCGTTCCGATATCAATGGATACCTGGAGTCATGCCGATTTATAGAGATAAAGCGCGAGGTTGTTTCGTCTTTGAATTCGACCGCCGCCTTGCGGGGCAACGTGTCCGCACTAGAAAGCACCTTCCGAAAACTTGGAATAAATCCCAGGCGGATGCCTTTGAGCGGCAAGAGTCGGCCAAGCTCTACGCTCTCGCAACAAGCATCGAACGTGCTGAACATACAATCGAGGAAGCCGTCGACGTCTACATAAAGGAACGAACGCCACATTTGAAAAGTGGTGCCAATGTGGAGCGGGAATTGGGGCAGATGTTCTTCGCATATCAGGGGCGTCCGATTACTGCGCTTGCGGAGGCCTGCAAGTTTTACATTGCGAAGGCGGGCAGGGCAGACGAGACCAACGACAAACCCTTGGCACCGGCCACGTTGCGTAATCGGGTTCGGTATCTGACATCCGCCTGCCGGTATGCCTGGAAATATCACAACATGGGCGAACATGATCCAGCCGAACGCGTTATCTCTCCAGTGGTTCGAAACGAACGCAGATTTTTTATTGATAGAAAGGTGATGCTCCAACTCTGCCGAGTCTGTAAGCATCGAGCAACGCGCGCCGCGATCCGGATCGCCTTTTATAGTGGCATGCGTATGAACGAAATCATCATTGCCGAACGAACGGAGTCTGCCTTTGTGTTGGCCGACACGAAGAACGGTGAGCCTAGGATTGTTCCGATGCATCGCAAGTTACGCGGGTGTGCAAACATCATGCTTCCGGACCAGAGTCGTATTTCAAAGCATTTTCGCGATGCGAGGAACGAGCTTGGTATGGCTTGGCTGCATTTTCACGATCTGCGACACAGTGCGGCAAGTGCAATGATTAACGAGGGCGTCGATCTATATACGGTTGGCGCGGTTCTTGGGCACAAATCGTCCGCCAGTACTCAGCGTTACGCGCACCTGGCAACGGAGTCTTTAAGGTCGGCAATTGACAGAATTGGTCAAAAAAATCCCCACCAAAAGAAAATGCGGGTTGCATGAAATCTCACGCAACCCGCATCAGTCTTGGTGGGCCCCCCCAGAGTCGAACTGGGCACCAACGGATTATGAGTCCGCTGCTCTAACCAAGCATGAGCTAGGGGCCCAATTAATCGATCCCGTATTATAGAAAAATACCTGGACGAAAGGTAAGCGAATTATCGTGAATCATTCAAAAAACACCGAATGATCCACGAATAATCTTAATTACCTTCGAGGAAGCTCTTCAGCTTGTCGGAGCGGGAAGGGTGGCGCAGCTTGCGCAGCGCTTTGGCTTCTATTTGACGGATCCGCTCACGCGTGACGTCAAACTGCTTGCCGACTTCTTCCAGGGTATGGTCGGTCGACATCTCGATGCCGAAACGCATCCGCAATACCTTCGCTTCGCGCGGGGTCAGCGAATCGAGGATGTCCTTCACCACGCCGCGCATCGATGCATGCAAGGCAGCGTCGGCCGGGGCCAGGGTGTTGTTGTCCTCGATGAAATCGCCCAGGTGCGAATCGTCGTCGTCGCCTATCGGCGTTTCCATCGAAATCGGCTCTTTGGCGATCTTCATGATCTTGCGGATCTTGTCTTCCGGCATTTCCATCTTGATCGCCAGCGTCGCCGGATCCGGCTCTGCGCCTGTCTCTTGCAAGATCTGGCGCGAGATGCGGTTCATCTTGTTGATCGTTTCGATCATGTGCACCGGGATACGGATGGTGCGCGCCTGGTCGGCGATCGAACGAGTAATGGCCTGGCGGATCCACCATGTCGCATAGGTCGAGAATTTATAGCCGCGACGGTATTCGAACTTGTCGACCGCTTTCATCAGACCGATATTGCCTTCCTGGATCAGGTCCAGGAACTGCAAACCGCGGTTGGTGTATTTTTTCGCGATCGAGATCACCAGCCGCAAGTTGGCTTCGGTCATTTCACGCTTGGCCATGCGGGCTTTTTTCTCGCCCGCGCCCATCTTCTTGTTGATGCCGCGCAGATCCGGCAGCGGCAGCACGACGCGCGCCTGCAAGTCGATCAGGCGTTGCTGCAGTTCTTTCACGGCAGGCACGTTACGGCTCAGTACGGTGCTATAGGCATGGTTGCCGCTGACTTCGCCGTCGACCCAGTCGAGATTGGTTTCGTTGCCTGGGAATACCTTGATGAAATGCGGGCGCGGCATGCCGCACTTGTTGACCGCGACATCGAGGATCTGGCGTTCGATCTGGCGCACTTCATCGACCTGGCCGCGCAGGGTGTCGCACAATTTTTCGACGACCTTGGCGGTAAAGCGGATTCCCAGCAATTCGTTGGAGATGATCTCTTGCGCCTTGACGTAAGGCTTGGAGTTGTAGCCTTCTTTTTCGAAAGCCTTGCGCATCTTGTCGAACTGGGTCGAAATGGTCTCGAACTTGCCGAGCGCATCGCGCTTCAGCTGTTCCAGCTGTTCCGCCGAGAAGCCGGCCGCGCCCGAAGTCGAGCTGGCGTCGTCTTCTTCCGCGTCTTCTTCTTCCTCTTCTTCCTCGTCGTCGCTGTCTTCGTCGGCGGCAGTAGCTGCTGCGCTGGCGGTGGCCGCTTCGTCAGTCTGGTTAGGGTCAACCAGGCCATCGACGATTTCATCGATCTTGATTTCGTCCTTGCCGATCTTGTCCGCCGCCAGCAGGATTTCTGCGATGGTGGTCGGGCAGGCGGAAATCGCCTGGATCATGTCTTTCAAGCCGTCTTCGATACGCTTGGCGATCTCGATTTCGCCTTCGCGCGTCAGCAGCTCGACCGAGCCCATTTCACGCATGTACATGCGGACCGGGTCGGTGGTGCGGCCGAAATCCGAATCGACGGTAGACAGCGCGGCTTCCGCCGCAGCTTCGGCGTCGTCGTCGCTGGCGACGGTGGCGACGTTATCCGACAGCAGCAGCGTTTCCGCGTCTGGCGCCTGTTCGTAGACGGCGATCCCCATGTCGCTGAAAGTACCGATGATGCCTTCGATGGCTTCCGGATCGATAATGTTTTCAGGCAGGTGATCGTTGATTTCGGAGAAAGTCAGGAAGCCGCGCTCCTTGCCCATCTTGATCAGGGTCTTGAGCTTCTGGCGGCGCGCTTCGAGTTCTTCTTCGCTGGCTTCGGTATCGGACGAGAAGGCGTCTTTCAGCAATGCCTTTTCCTTGGCTTTGCGATCTTTCGCCTTGGCCTTGTCGACCGCTTTCAGTTCGGCGCGTTCGACAGCATTGAGCGCCGCGACCTCGTCGTTTTCCGGCTGGAATTCTTTTGGCTTGCGGCCACGACGTCCGGGCACCTTGACCGACGGCAGGATGTAGCCGGAAGTATCAATCGCCGCCAGTGTTGCGGCATCCGTGGTTTGACTTACGCCTGATCCGATCATCACGCTGACATCGGCTTTAACTGGGGCCGGCGCTGCATTTTTGGATGATTTGACGACTTTGAGTTGTGGTTTCTTGATTGTCACAGGGGCTTTCGATTTCACAGATACTGGTTTTGCAACAGTTCTTGATGCTTTCGTGGTCGTTGCAGTTGCTTTAGAAACTACTTTCTTGCTAACGGGCTTCGCCGGCGCTTTGGATGAAGCTGCCGTCTTTTTAACGGGGGACTTCGAACTTGAGGATGAGGTGCTTACATTGGCCTTGGCCGCAGCCGGCTTTTTTACGGAAAGTGTCAGGGATTTTGCTGGTCTCTTCATTGCATTCGCCATGGAATCAAATACCAATTGGTTACACTGATTTGCGCGCTGCAGCTGCCTGTACTCTGTCCGTTTGAATGTTGATAAGCTTAAATCGCTGACAGAATCACTTGAGCGCCTGCTTTTATTGCTACCTTTACTGCATCCTTGCTGTTTTCCTCACCACGTTCTTGCCCGTCTAAATCAATCTGGTGCTACTATCAATTCAAGCCCAATTCGCAAGGCCTAATTCGGCTGAGCCTAAGGCGTTGAATCTAAAGCCTTTAATTATAGCATATGGAGGGCCTTTCCTCCAATGAGGACGGCTCTGCAACGTCGTCCGATTTGCCTGTTTTGCGCCGATTTATCTATATTTCAAGTAATTTCTTAGCGCGAATTCATTTCGGCCTCAGCCTCGCGCCGCAACTGTTCTTGTTTTTGCATCAATTCCCGATAGCGGTTGCGCGCATCGTCATTGCCAAGTCCGGTCGCCGCCAGCTGGTCGAGCTCCTCTTTCAATGTCTTCATTTTAGTCTGACGAATTGCGCCCGCCAGTTCTAATCGCGCCGCTTCCGTTTCGGATTCCGATTCTGCTGCAATTTCTGCAATCAATGATTCAAAATCCTCGCCGCCTTCCCGCAGATGCTCGGCCAATGTTGCAAAATTGGCTTGTTCGCCCATTGCATGGCTGGCAGTGATCAGGCGCGCCAGCATTTCCGCCCGGTCCGGTGCGAAATGCGCCACGGCGTCCAGCGCGGCGTCGTCCAGTTCCGAGGCGAACGCCGGGTGGGCGACCAGCAGGCGGATGATCTGCCGTTCCAGCCCGACCGGCGGCGGCCGGTTGCTGCGCGGCGGTGCGCGGCGCGCGCTGGCGATCGGCTTGGCCAGTTCAAACAAGGACTCGATCTCGTTAGGCGTCGATTGCGTCAGCTGCGCCAAGCCGCGCACGATCTGCAGCCGCAGCGACGATGGCGGCATCAGTTGCATTAAGGGCTTGGCATCGTATTGCGCCCGCGCACGTCCTTCGGAGGTGCTCAAATCGGCTTCGGCCGTGACCTCGTTCAGCAAGAATTGCGATAACGGCATGGCGTCATGGATCTGGCGCTCGAATGCCTCTGCTCCCATTTCCCGCACAAAGCTGTCCGGATCGTGTTCCTGCGGCAGGAACAGGAATTTGATGACCTTATTGTCGGTAGCGTGGGGCAGGCAGGCGTCCAGCGCGCGCCGTGCAGCTTTGCGGCCGGCGCGATCGCCGTCGAAACTGAAGACGACATGATCGGTCTGGCGCAGCAATTTGTGCACATGGGTCGGCGTGCAGGCAGTTCCCAGCGTGGCCACTGCCTGCGGGAATCCCAGTTGCGCCAATGCCACCACGTCCATATAACCTTCGGTCACCAGCACGTAACCAGCATCGCGGATCGCCTGGCGCGCTTCGAACAGCCCATACAGCTCGCTACCCTTCTGAAATAGGGGTGTTTCCGGCGAATTCAAGTACTTGGGCTCGCCGCTGTCCAGTACGCGGCCGCCAAAACCGATGACCTGGCCTTTGGTATTGCGTATCGGAAACATGATGCGGTCGCGGAAACGATCGTAGCGTTTGCGATTGTTGCCTTCCTCATCCGTGCGGTCGATCACCAGGCCGGATTCGACCAGGGCGGTGGCTTCATAGTCGGGAAATACCTGGCGCAGGCTGTCCCAGTTGTCGGGCGAATAGCCTAATCCGAATTTGGCGGCGACTTCGCCTGTCAGGCCGCGGCGTTTCAGGTAGTCGACTGCGTTTGGAGCGCTGCGCAGATGCTGGCGGTAAAAGTCGCAGGCGGCGCTCATGGCATCCGACAAGGCCATGCTCTTGGCCTGGTATTCGGCCCGTTGCGCCGGCGGGATCTTGTCGTCGTTGTCCGGCACCGTCATGCCGACGCCTTGCGCCAGGTCTTTCACCGCCTCGACAAAACCGAGGCCGGAGTATTCGATCAGGAAGCCGATCGCAGTGCCGTGCGCGCCGCAGCCAAAGCAGTGGTAAAACTGCTTGGTCGGGCTGACCGTGAAGCTGGGCGATTTTTCGTTATGGAAAGGGCATAAGCCCATCAGATTGGCGCCGCCTTTTTTCAGCTGCACGTACTTGCCCACCACGTCGACGATGTCGACGCGGTTGAGCAGGTCCTGGATAAAGGATTGTGGAATCACGTGGATTCGACGGCAGGCGGCGCTTTATTGGACAATCGGGCAATCAGGCTTTGCTCAGCGCAGCTTTCACCAGCCCTGAAACCGCCGTCATGTCGGCACGGCCGGCGAGCTTAGGTTTCAGTATGGCCATGACCTTGCCCATGTCTTGCGGGCCGCTGGCGCCGCTGGCGGCAACGGCGGCCGCCAGTTCAGCCTGGATTTCCGCATCCGTCAGACCGGCCGGCATGTAGGCGGAGAGAATAAGCAGCTCCGCTTTTTCTATGTCGGCCAGATCCTGGCGGCCGCCGGCTTCAAACTGGCTGATGGAATCTTTGCGCTGCTTGATCATCTTTTCGATGATGGCCAGCACGTGGGCATCGCCCAGTTCAATGCGTTCGTCCACTTCTTTTTGCTTGATTGCCGCGGTGATCAGGCGGATGGCGCCGAGTTTCGCAGTTTCTTTGGCGCGCATCGCCGCCTTCATGTCTTCGGTGATCTGTTCTTTCAAGCCCATGCGGTTCTCCATTCGGTGGTGTTTTTCATCTGAAATCGGAAAAACAAAAATGATGGTGCGACCGTGCGACGCTACCGGTGCGAAAAACGGCAAAACCCGCTGCGGAGCAACACCGGAGCGGGTTTGTAACGCAATTCAGTCAGCCGCACTAAGTGCGATGAAGAATTAGTGCAAATATTAGTACAGTTTTTTCGGCAATTGCTGGCTGCGAATGCGTTTGTAATGACGTTTCACAGCAGCTGCCAGCTTGCGCTTGCGCTCAGCAGTTGGCTTTTCGTAAAATTCACGTGCACGCAACTCAGTCAGCAGACCTGTTTTTTCAATAGTGCGCTTGAAGCGACGCATCGCAACTTCGAAGGGCTCATTTTCTTTAAGACGAATTGTGGTCATGTAAATTCAAACCAAGTTTGTATAGGGAAGAACGAGAGTATAGCTGGGAAAATGGATAAATGGAAGTGTTATCCCAGACTGCCGTCTAAACATTGCCGTTTATTTGCAACATTCCTGCATGTATCTAAGCTTTTGAAAGATTGCGATCCCGGAACATTGCCAGCGCGACACCGGCGATAGCGCCAATGATGAGGCCGCTCAGCAGGAGTATCGTAAGTTTTGGAAAAAACGGCCGTTCCGGTACAAAAATAGCGTCAACTATTTTTGTAGGGAAAGTATCAGTCTTGGTGCGCAAGTCTACTAACGTCGAGTGTTCGGTGGTCAGCCCCCGTATTAACTCCTCTTGCTTGGCCAACAAGTTAATGGCTACTACGCTTGGTTCAAATTTAGCGCCGGCCGATGTCATTGCCGCACTTTTGAGACTTGTCTCCAGTCGCGTTTTTTCGGCTATGGCTTGAGTCATTTGAAGGGCATTAACTTCAAGCCGGTTATCCAGATTTTTTATCATTGGCGCCAAAAGCAGCTCATGTGCATGAATCAGGGCCTGTAGTGCTGCAGTTAAGGAGGTTTTTGCCTCTTCTTGGGAAAAACCATCAACATTCACATCGACGAAATCGGTGGTTTTCCCCGGGGTCGCTTTAAGGGTCGCACGGAAAAGACGCGCGCGCCGATCACTGTTTTCATTCAAAGGAAGACCGGCGGCCTTTAATGCCTCGTCTTGCAGTTGGCGCTGCTTAAAGCGTTCAGCCGCTTGTGCCGTAGGTTCGATCAAAGTCGTTGGGCTCATTGGCAACTGACCAACCTGCAAGGTCGCTGATGCCTGCCATTTTGCCGGCAATGTCATCCAAAGGGCAGTCGCCACCAGCATGCCCACAACTATGCATACCGCCAGCATGATCCAATGGCGTTTTGCACTGTTCCAGATTGCTGAAAAATCAATTAATTCAACGTCTTCAGCCTGGGTAGAACTTGTGGTATTTGAGAAATTATTGGACATAAAAAAGTTTATTTAATTTATACGTTATTTATTTGGTGCATATTACCGCGACTGGACAATTGTTGTTCAATTTTCTTGCTAAATAGCAAATCCTGTCGCGGTTGCCGACGCCCAGGCCCATTGGAAATTGTAGCCGCCAAGCCAACCGGTGACATCAACTGCCTCACCGATAAAATACAGGCCGGTTGTCCGGTTGGACATCATGCTCTGCTGTGATAGTTCCCTGGTATCAATGCCGCCAAGCGTCACTTCGGCTTTGCGATAGCCTTCCGACCCATTTGGCTGGATCGCCCAGCGGTTGACGGCGTTGCCGAGTTCTCGCAGCACCCGGTCCGGGGTGTCTGCCAGGCGGGCGGCCGGGTCAAGCCGGTTGGCTTCGATGATGCCGTGCGCCAGCCGGGCCGGCAGCCATTGTGCGAATAGGTTGCCCAGGTTTTTCTTGATGGACGTTTTGCCGTCAAGCAGTGTCTGGGTGACATCAATATCAGGCAAAAGATTCAACTGCAGGGACGCACCGCTCTTCCAGAAGCTGGAAATCTGCAGGATTGCCGGCCCCGATAGGCCGCGGTGGGTGAACAGCAGGTCTTCCTTGAATTCGCCGCGGTTCTTCTTGTCGCCGGTTTCCACTTCCACCGGCAAGGCAATCCCGGCCAGCGGCAGGAACGGCTGCCAGGCGGCGGCGTCGAAGGTCAGCGGCACCAGGCCCGGCTGCGGTTCGATCATGCGCATGCCGAACTGGCGGGCGATGCGGTAGGCAAAGTCGGTGGCGCCGATTTTCGGGATCGACAGGCCGCCGGTGGCGATGACGACATTGCTTGCCAATATTTCCCCGGCGCTGCTGTCGATCCGGAACAGGTCGCCGCTCTTGCCTATGTCAGCTACGCTGCAAGGCATGCGCCAGCTGACGTTGCCGAGCTCGCACTCGGCTTTCAGCATGGCGATGATCTGCTCCGAGGAGTCGTCGCAAAACAGCTGTCCCTTGTGTTTTTCGTGATAAGCGATACGGTAGCGTTTCACCAGGCTGAGGAAATCCTGCGGGGTGTAGCGCGACAGGGCGCTTTTGCAGAAATGCGGATTCTGCGACAGGAAATTCTGCGGGCCGGCGTTGATATTGGTGAAGTTGCAGCGGCCGCCGCCTGAAATGCGGATTTTTTCCGCCAGCTTGGTCGCGTGATCGATCAGGACAACCTTTTTCCCGCGTTGACCAGCCACCGCGGCGCACATCATGCCCGCAGCGCCGGCGCCGATGACGGCGACATCAAATTGTTTTTGCATCGATCTTTAGTAATTGGAAATTGAAAACTATTGGAAGTACGGTGGCGGCTCCTGCCCCATCCACAGTTCCGAAGACAGCCGCATCATGTCATTGAGCGAACCGCGCTCGGTAAACGTCTGCCGCAGCCAGGCGGCATCGCTAAGGCGATCTTCGGCCAGATGCCGCAAGCGCTTGATGGTCAGTTGCTCGGCTTCGTTCTGAGTATACCGCTGTAAATCCTGCAGGTGGTCCAGCAGATGCTGGTAGATAGGCAGTTTCGACGAGGTGGCCGGGGTGCTGCCGTGCAACGCCATGGAGCCGTTCAGGCCGTAGCGGCTGGCTTCGAAGCGGTTGTACTGGTACAGCAGGTAAAAGTCGTTGGTGATGACAAACGGTCTTTCGGTCAGGATCCAGCGCGCCAGCAATTGCGCGTAGCACCCCAGGTGCGCAGCATGTTCGATCGTCAGGGGCGTGTCGCAGACGCGGATTTCCACGGTGCCGTATTCCGGCTTGGGCCGGATGTCCCAGTAAAAATCCTTCATGCTGGCGACGATTCCCATGCGCAGCAGTTCATCGTAATACGATTCGAAATCGCTCCAGCGAGTCAGCGTGGGTGCGGTTCCCGACAATGGAAACGCGCGCACCACGTTGCTGCGCGAGGATTCGAACCTGGTGTCCGCGCCTTGATAAAACGGCGAGGCGGCCGACAGTGCAATGAAATGCGGCACAAAACGCGAGAACGCGTGGGTCAGGTAGAGGGCGTCGTCGCCGTTCGGCACGCCGATATGGATATGCTGGCCGAAAACGGTGAAGGTCTTGGCCAGGTAGCCGTATTTTTCATGCAGGTGAAAGAAGCGTTCGCTAGGCGTGATCCGTTGTTCGTTCCAGTGCTGGAAAGGATGGGCGCCGCCGCCGGAGACGTCGATGTTCAGGTATTGCGCTCCGCGGTTCAGCGCGGCGCGCAAGCCTTTCAGCTCCTCGATCAGGTGATCGACCCGGGTGTGCACGTCGGAATTCAATTCGATCATGCCCTGCGTCATTTCCAGCTTGATCTGTTTTTGCAGGTCGCGCGGTTCGATCCAGGTCAGCAGGTCAACCGCATCGCTGGCCAGGTTGTAGTTGCGGCGGTTCACCAGCTGCAGTTCCAGTTCGATGCCCATCGTAAACGGGGTGGAACTGGTAAACGGCAGGATCTCCGCCGCCGCAGCGCCCGCACCGGCTTGTGCACTGTTGTCTTGGGTATTTTCGCTCATAGCATCATCCTTGTTCGCGTCCGCTCTCACCTGATTTGATCAGGGCAAACTGGGTTGCTATCGGCCCCAGCAGTTCAAGGACGATCAGGCAGCCGGCCAGCAATGGCAGGACTTCAGCGGTGGTGTTGGGGTAGAGATAGGCGGTGGTTTGCATCAATCCCAGTCCGGCCTCGGTCATGGGCAAGGTTCCCAGGGTGATCAGCGCCGCCTGTTTCCATTTCATCTTGGCAAAGTGCGCAAACGAAAAGACGCCGCAGGCCATGGCCAGAAAACGCGCCGCGATGAGTACCGCGACCGAGGCGCCGACCATCGACAGGTCGGACAAGCGGATCGAAGCGCCTATCGTGACAAACAGCATCACGATGAACAGCTCGTTGGCGACGCCGAACTCCAGTTCCATCAGATCGTACTGGTGGTCAAGATTCTTCGACATGATGGCGAAGATCAGCATGGTGAGCAGTATCGGCAGCTGCAGTGCATGCGCGGCGCCGATCGCCAGGGTGATGACGGCGATCACCAGCACAAACTGGCGGCTCGGCTGGCGGCCGAGCAGGCGCGCCAACGGGATCATCAGGCGATAGGTAAGATACGCCAGCACCAGCGAACCGCACAGCGAATACAGGGTATGTGCCAGCAGCGTGCTGAAGGGCGTGGCGCTTTCATGGGCGACGACGGGCAGCAGAGCATACGCCGCCAACAGGGCGACAAAATTGTTCAGCGCCGTCATGGCAGCCAGGCGGCGCGTCACCTGGCCTTCCGCCTGCAGTTCGCGCACCACCACCATGACCACGGCCGGCGCGGTAGCGATGGCCAGCACGCCGCCCAGCAATGCCGGCACGCGCGCAGTGCCAAACCAGATCAAGGCGCCGCTGACGAAGGTGAAACATAATACGGCGCTGAGGACAACCGTCGCCAGCAGCCATTTTTCGCGGCGCAGCCAGCCGATGTCGACGTAGCGGCCTAGCTGGTATACCACCAGCGCCATCGCCATATCGGCAAAGATATTCGCCAGCTTGAGCACGTCGCCTGACAACAGGTCGAGTCCGCCCACGCCAAGCAGGAAACCGACTATCAGATAACCGGTGATGCGTGGAAACCAGGGGTTTTTCGTTACTATATGGCCGCCCACTAGCCCGAACAGCAGCAAGCTGCCGAACAGTAACAGCGCATTCCATTGGATGGGCTGTGCTAGCGCAAAGGGCGGAAGAGTCCAATCCATGGATCCTCCAGAAAGTTAGTCTTGCAGCAAAAAACAAGCTGGACAAGATGCCGTACAGGCAGATGAATGGGTAATGCTGAAATACGTGACTTGCTGCGCACTCTCCTTGATTATATTTGTGTTGCGCTATCGGATCTGCTTAAGGTCTTGCCTAAGGATAGGGTGCAATTCCCTATGGCAATGTTTTGACGACTGCCACATAGTACATGCATCCGGCTTTTAACTTGAATCAGTCTGGTTTGTTCACTGCCGCAAAAATTAGTTCCATTAGGAAATTACGGTTGCTTATCGACAGCGGCAGGATTGTATTGCAGATGCAGGGCTCGGCAAACCGCCAGGCACTGTTCGACTTGTTCGGCTATCGGCTTTGGAACCAGCTCTTTTTGCGCCAGCGCCTGCCGTATCCAGCTTGCGGTGGTGGCGGCGTCGCGTTGCTCGGGCAGGGTAGGCGGGGTAGACATATTGTCGGCGATACTTTGTTTCTCCACCAGCGTGGTTTGCTCGCCACCGTGCAGCCAGTCGATTTTTTGCGCCTTCCTGGCGTTGGCCACCGTTTCGCCTTCCGTGCCGCGCATCAAAAACACGTCGCCGCGTTCAGCCGCGGCGGCGGTCGTGAAATAGGCCGTCAGCATGGTCAGATACTCGGGATGCGTGTATGAGCTCAGGCGCAAGGCCGGCGCCACAAACGGCTGCATGATCTTGACCAGGGTGTGGGTGGAGTTGCGCACCCCGAGAATCCGCCGCATGGCGAGCAGTCTTGCCATTTTGGGAGCAAGGGCATCGATCGGCATGAAGGCCGGCAAGCGCTGCGTGAAACATTGCTGCGCCTGTTCGATGCTGTTGCAGGCCGGCTGGCCCAGCGCCTGGAAAATTTCGGCGCTGGTGATGCGGCCCGGGTCTGTCGACACCCCGTGCAGCAATACCGGTACGCCTTCGCGCGCCAGCAGCATGGCCAGCAACGGCGTCAGGTTGGCCATGTGGCGCGCGCCGTTGTAGCTGGGGATGACAACCGGTGCGTAGGCCCAGGAACTGTTGCCGGCATTGTCGGGCAGCGGTATTTGTGTAAACGACGCTTCCGCCGCCTGCAGGAAACCGTCGATTTCTTCTACCGATTCACCCTTGATGCGCATCGCCAGCAGGATGCCCCCCATTTCCAGGTCGGAAACGCGGCCGTCCAGCATGGCGGCATATAAGTCGTGGGCATCGTTGCGTGACAGGCTGCGTGCGCCGTCCTTCCCGCGCCCGATCTCCTTGATGAAGCGGGCAGCTGGGAACGGTTCGCTAGGCGGAAAATTATTCATTTGTGGATATTATCGATCTGAGTTTGCAAGCAAGGGATGAGGTGGGCTTATCCGCAGCGATTTTACTTTACCAGCCTTAGTCCTTGGTCATCGGGTAAAATCGTCGCCAATCGACCAGCTCGTCCACCGGATTGGCTGAGCCTGTCCTTGTTTTTTCTTATCTGGGTTTATATGGCATTTGATCCTGGCCAGCTCGAAACACTGCGGCCGCAGCTGATACGGTTCGCTGCGCTGCAGTTGCGCAATGACGCCCTGGCCGAAGATGCTGTCTCGGAAACTATACTTGCGGTGCTGGAGCATCCTGACCGTTTCCAGGAACAGTCCTCGTTCAAGACCTATGTCATCGGCATCCTCAAGCACAAATTGCTGGACCAGCTGCGGCGCGGCAAGCGCGAAGTGCAGCTGAATATCGACGAAGATGCGGACCGCAGCGACGCCGACATGATCGACGCCTTGTTCACGTCGAAAGGACATGCGGTAGAAGCCGCGCCCAGCTGGGGCAATCCCGACCAGGCGCTGGAGCGCAAGGAGTTTTTCGATATCCTGCAATTATGCATCGACAAGCTGCCTGCCAAAACTGGGCGCATTTTCATGATGCGGGAATGGCTGGAACTGGATACGGAGGCGATTTGCAAGGAACTGGAAATTACCGCCGCCAATGCCTGGGTGCTGCTGTACCGGGCGCGCGCCCGGTTGCGCGAATGTTTGCAGCTAAACTGGTTCGGCACGCAGGCTTGAATCAGCGGCTTTCATACACAATGTAAGATAATTCCAGTTTTATTGTAAGTATTGCATCCGTGATGCGACTAACCATGAATACCGAAATATCCGCCCAGCCAGTTACTTTATTTTATGCCATATAAGCGCCTGATCCCACATTGCCGCGATACCCAGCAACTCCTGTCGCAGGCGCAGGACAGCAATCTGCCGCCGCTGACCCGGGCGCGGGTGCGTGTGCACCTGTGGACCTGCACGGCTTGCACCCGGTTTTCGCAGCAGCTGGCTTTCATGCGGCAGGCGATGCAGCAGCTGGGCAAGGATTAACCTCTGGCTGCAAAAAAAGGAGGGCTTTCCTTTACAATGCGCCATTCCTTACCTATTGCCCTACCCATGATTGTTCTCGGCGTTGAATCTTCCTGTGACGAAACCGGCCTCGCGCTCTACGATACCGAGCGCGGCTTGCTGGCGCACGCCCTCTATTCGCAAGTGGCGATGCATGAACAATACGGCGGCGTGGTGCCGGAGCTGGCTTCGCGCGACCATATCCGGCGCGCCATTCCTTTACTGCAACAGGTATTGGCTGAAAGCGGCATCGCGCGGCAAGACATCGACGCCATCGCCTATACCCAGGGACCGGGGCTGGCGGGAGCGCTGCTGGTAGGCGCGTCGGTTGCCTGCGGCCTCGGTCTGGCGCTGGACAAGCCGATGCTGGGTGTGCATCACCTGGAAGGACATTTGTTGTCGCCGCTGCTGGCCAGCGATCCCCCCAGCTTTCCGTTTGTCGCCTTGCTGGTGTCGGGTGGCCATACCCAGCTGATGCGGGTCGACGGCGTCGGCCAATACAGTTTGCTGGGCGAAACGCTGGACGACGCCGCCGGCGAAGCGTTCGACAAATCGGCCAAGCTGCTTGGACTCGGTTATCCCGGCGGACCGGCGATTTCGCGCCTGGCCGAATTCGGCGACCCTTCGGTATACCAGTTGCCGCGGCCCATGCTGCATTCGAAAAACCTGGATTTCAGCTTCTCTGGCCTGAAAACGGCAGTGTTGACCCTTGTCAAAAAGCATACGACCAATATCTGCGAACAAGACAAGGCCAATATCGCCCGCGCCTTCGTCGATGCGCTGGTTGAGGTGCTGCTGGCTAAATGCCTGGCTGCGCTGAAACAGACCGGCCTCAAGCGCCTGGTGATCGCCGGCGGAGTAGGCGCCAACCAGCAATTGCGTAGCGCCCTCAATGCGGCGGCGGAGAAGCGGCGCTTCAGGGTGTATTACCCGGAACTGGAGTTTTGCACCGATAATGGCGCCATGATTGCCTTTGCCGGCGCGATGCGCTTGCAAATCAATCCGCAGGCGGCGCAGCGTAGCTATGCGTTCAATGTACGGCCGCGCTGGCCGCTGAATGAAGTAGAGCTCATTTCATAAATATTCGTGAGTGCGAACGCGGCTATTTGGGAGGTAGTGCAAGGCGCGTCGCGCAGCCAAGGGTGGGTTCCCTTGGCAAGCGGCGCAACGCAGCAATACGCCCAAATAGCCCGTTCCCGAAGGGTTCTTGCCAGAAGAGGCGCTGGCCGCGTTGCACTCCTTGCCGATAGCACCGCTATCGGACGCGTCGCGCGCCTTGCCAGCGCCTCTTCTGGCAAGAACGCATCTCACGAATATTTATGAAATGAGCTCTGGGTATCTGAGCAAATTCCCGGCTAGGCGTATAATGCGCGACTGTGGTACAAAACATGTCGGCAATGATGTCAAAGTGGTAACCCGGCTTGCAGTGCCTGTTATGGCACTTCCACAATCATTTGGTTCGCATGGTGGCGCTGTGGCTTGCCTTGGCAAGCACTGGTCGTCAGCAATGGGCCGACACGAAATTCACGATTCAATTGAGAGCAAATAGTGCCTTTGTTTGAGTGCATCCTGCACCAAAGGCCGCCAACTACCATGTCCGATATTCAACCTGAGATTCAGTCCGAGATTCAGTCTGAGATGCAAGCTGATCCAGCAGTGCCAACCACACCCACCGTCCGTTTCGCAGATTTCGGGCTGTCCCCGGATATCCTGCGGGCATTGAACGATCAGGGTTATGTCCATCCCACGCCGATCCAGGCGGAAGCCATCCCGGTGGTGCTGCAGGGACGCGACGTGATGGGGGCGGCGCAAACGGGAACCGGCAAGACAGCCGGTTTTTCCTTGCCTATCATCCAGCTGCTGCTGGCGCATGCCAATACCAGCGCCTCGCCGGCGCGGCATCCGGTGCGCGCCCTGATCCTGACGCCGACGCGTGAACTGGCCGACCAGGTCGCGGAAAACGTCAAAGCCTATTGTCGGCATACCCCCCTGCGTTCGACCGTGGTGTTCGGCGGCGTCGATATCGCGCCGCAAACCGCAGCCTTGCGTTCCGGCATCGAGATCGTGATTGCGACGCCGGGCCGCCTGCTGGACCACGTGCAGCAAAAGACCCTGAACCTGTCGCAGACGCAAATCCTGGTGATGGACGAAGCCGACCGCATGCTGGACATGGGTTTCCTGCCAGACCTGCAGCGCATCATCAACCTGTTGCCGAAAGAGCGGCAGAACCTGATGTTCTCCGCCACGTTCTCGGGCGAGATCAAGAAGCTGGCGGCGACTTTCCTCAAGAACCCGGTGACGATCGAAGTGGCGCGCAGCAACGCCACCGCCGACAACGTGACGCAGACCATGTACCACGTCAATGAGCAGACCAAGGCTGAGGCGGTGTCGTACATCATCCGCGAACGCAACCTGAAGCAGGTCATCGTTTTCTCGAATACCAAGATCGGCGCATCGAAACTGGCCCGTCACCTGGAAAACGAAGGCGTCAACGCCTCGGCGATCCATGGCGACAAGACGCAAAATGAGCGCATGGCGGCGCTGGAAGCATTCAAGCGGGGCGAAATCGAAGTGCTGGTGGCAACTGACGTCGCCGCGCGCGGCCTGGATATCGCCGAACTGCCGTGCGTGATCAATTTTGATTTGCCGTACAACGCAGAAGACTATGTGCACCGTATCGGCCGCACCGGCCGCGCCGGCGCTTCCGGCGATGCGATTTCCCTATATGCCGACAAGGACGAACGCTTGCTGGTCGACATCGAAAAGATGATCAAGTACAAGTTCGTGCGCGCCGAGCTGACCGGATTTGTCGCCAAGCCCGCAAGCGCCGAACGCGAGCGTTCTTCCGGACGCGGCGCCGATGCGCGCAACGGCCGTGGCGAACGTGGCGAGGGGCGCGCCCCTGCGTCCGACCGCAGCACGCAGCATACACGCAGCGCCTACACTTCGACGCCGACTTCGCGCAAGGAAAAGGTCGATCCGTGGTTCCTCAAGCCTTACGAACCGACGCTGGCAGCCGAGGTGGACACCTCCAGCGTAGCGCCGGCAGGCGGCTCGATCAAGCCGTCGAAGGTGAAGCTGGCCGCCTTGCTGGGCGGACTGCCAAAGAACTGATCAACCGCGGCGGTTCGTTTCCAGATTCGCCCAGGCAGTGGTAGCCAGCGGCCAGAATGCCGCTACGCTGTCGACCTGTCCGATATCCAGGCCCAGGAACCATGCCGCCTTGCTGAGCGCGTGCAGCGGTTGCTTGAGGTCGATAGCTTGCGCGCCGTTCTGCTTGGACAGTTTTTCACCGTCAGCGTTGGTGATCACCGGAACATGCAGGTATTGCGGCGTCGCCAGTTTCAACTGGCGCTGCAGGTAAATCTGGCGCGCGGTCGAGTCCAGCAAGTCCGCGCCTCGCACCACGTGGGTAACACCCTGGTCGGCATCGTCGACCACCACGGCCAGCTGGTAAGCCCAGAAACCATCCGCCCGCTTCAGCACAAAATCCCCGACTTCTATCGCCAGGTGCTGCTGTACGCGGCCCAGCCAGCGATCGTCAAAAATAATCAGTTCATCGACATGCCCTGGATCCGGTACGCGCAGGCGGTAAGCGCGGGCCGGCTTGCCGACCGGCAGGCCGGTGCGGCAGGTGCCGGGATAAACCGCGGCGCCGTCGGCAGCCACGCAGATGCGGGAATCGACGATTTCGCGGCGGGTGCAGCCGCAAGGGTAGGCCAGCCGCCCGAGGCAATCGAAGGCAGCTTCATAGAGCGCGGTGCGGCGGCTTTGAAACACCACCTCGCCATCCCAGTGCATGCCGAGCAGGTCCAGGTCGGCCAGGATGGATTCTGCCGCACCCGCTGCGGTACGCGCTTCGTCCACGTCTTCCATGCGCAGCAGCCAGCGTCCACGGTTGGCCTTGGCGTCGAGATAACTGGCCATCGCCGCCACCAGCGATCCGGCATGCAGAGGTCCGGTGGGCGAGGGGGCGAAGCGGCCGATGTAGCTTGCTTGATTAGACATTGCTGATCGATTCATGATGATGCGGCGCCGGCGAGCCGAGCAGGGTGTGCTGGACCACGGGTTCGCTGAGTTGCGTGATGAACCATTTAAGGGATTTTCCCACGACTGGCGTGCGCCAGGCGATTTGCGTCTTGTCGATGGGTTTGGCCTCGATGGTTTGCTTTTCGATCAATGCGCCTGAGGCAAAATAAGGGGCGGCCAGCCAGCGCGGCAAATGGCCGCAGCCGAGGCCGCGGAGCTGGGCCTGCAGCTTGGCAGCGATGGAAGGCACGGTCAGAATGTCCTGTCCGCTCAACAAGCCTGAAGTAATGCCGGGCAAGCTGCGGCCGGTGTCGCCGACGGCCACCGCCCGGTATTGCTGTATCAGGCTGGCGGTGAGCGGTTCCGGCGCATTCGCCAGCGGGTGGCCGGGAGCGACTGCGAAAGCCCATTCAATCATGCCCAGCTGGCGGGTCTGGAAGCCGCCGCTCATGCGGATGCTGTCCGGGCCGCCGTGCGGCGCGCCGATCGCCAGGTCGGCGCGATCCGACAACAAGGCTTCCCACACGCCCGACAATGTCTCATGCGAAATGCGCAGCCGGGTGCCGGCATTTTCACGATCGAAAGCCTCGATCAGCGGCAGCAGGCTGTCGAACGGGATGATGCTGTCGAGGACGATGCGCAGTTCCACTTCCCAGCCGGTCGCCGCGCGCTTGACGCGCCGTTCCAGTTCTTGCGCCGCCAGCAGCAGGTGCCGGCCCTCGGTCAGCAGCTCCTGGCCGGCGCTGGTCAGCTTGGCGCGATGGCCGCGGCGGTCGAACAGCAGCACGTCCAGGTCCTCTTCCAGCTTGCGCACGCTGTAGGTGAGCGCCGACGGCACCCGATCCAGTTCGACCGCCGCCGCAGCAAAGCTGCCTTTGCGAGCAATCGCATCGAGAACTTGCAAAGCTTCCAGGGTCAGGTTCATTGCTGCGTGACGAGTAGATGTATGTTGTTAAAATTTCATTCAGATAATTTGAATGATATATCGGAATTTAGCATCTGTCTTCTGCCCTTTCCCAAGGCTATAGTGCCAAGTAATCCAGTGGATTCATATAGCGCATTCCTATAGTGAAATAAATTTTCGAATATATCAGGTCGCACTCCACCTCAATGCAGGCTAGCTATGATGGCTTGACTGTGGATTCTGTTTTTCGTTCGTCGCTGTTCGTCGCTTATTGTGAGCCACGACAAGGCAGCGGACCTGATTATTGCTGTCTTATTATTGCTGTTTATGCTGTCTGACATTGTGTTGCTTGTTATTTATTTTCAATCGGATTCTTACGCCAAAAGGGCATTGCCATGACTAAAGTTGCTATTGTTTATCACTCCGGCTACGGCCATACCAAAAAACAGGCAGAAGCCGTGCATGCCGGGGTGCTGCGGGCGGAGGGCGCTACGCCTGAACTGATCGCCATTGACGCCGAAGGCAATCTCGGCGACGCAGCCTGGGCATCGCTGGAAGCGGCCGACGCCATCATCTTCGGCACGCCGACATACATGGGCACCGTTTCCTGGCAGTTCAAGAAGTTTGCCGATACTTCGTCGAAGCAATGGTTTGGCCAGAAATGGAAGGACAAGGTGGCTGCCGGTTTTACCAATTCGGCGACGATGAATGGCGACAAGGGCACCACCATGAGCTATCTGATCACATTTGCGATGCAGCACAGCATGGTCTGGGTCGGCACGGGTTTGATGCCGGCGAACAGCAAGGCTGCACAGCGTAACGATGTAAACTTCGTCGGCGGCTTCTCCGGCGCCCTGGCGCAGAGCCCGTCGGATTCTTCGCCGGAAGAAGGTCCTGCGGCAGGCGATCTTGAAACCGCCAAGCAGTTTGGCAAGCGTGTTGCCGAGACCGCGCAGAAATTCAAGAAGTAAGTGTCTTGCAGGAGGGCGAACCAAGTTCGCCCCAGAAAGTAAAAAAGCCCGCTTGCAATCCAAGCGGGCTTTTTTGCTGGTCCAGGCCGTTGCGTTTAGTACGCGCCGCTGGCTTCTGTTGGCGCCGCTACGGCTTCCGGCTGGCAATGCGGGCAGGATTTGCCGGCCACGTATTGCGGCGACAGCTGCTGGCGCGGCGTTACCACGGCGCGGCAAGCGTAGCATTGCACGGTGGCGGTTTCCTGCAGTTGCGGATTGAGCGCGGTGCGATAGTCGAACACGAAACAGTCACCGTCGTAATGAGCGCCGCCGCATTCTTCGAAATACTTGAGGATTCCGCCTTCCAGCTGGTAGACGCTGTCGTAGCCGATATTCTGCATGTGGATTGCAGCCTTCTCGCAGCGGATGCCGCCGGTACAGAAAGTGACAACGGTCTTGTCGGCCAGTTCGTCCTTGTGCGCAGCGATCACCGCCGGGAATTCGCTGAATTTCTCGATGCGGTAATCAATCGTGTTTTCAAAGGTGCCGACGTCGACTTCAAATGCGTTGCGTGTATCCAGCATGACCACCGGCCGGCCGTTGTCGTCGTAACCCTGGTCCAGCCAGCGCTTTAGCGTCTGCGCCTGCACCGCCGGGGCGCGGCCCAGTTCCGGCTTGATCAAAGGGTGTTTCATCGTGATGATTTCCGCCTTCAGCTTGACCAGCATGCGGGTGAAAGGCTGTTTTTCGGAATAACTTTCCTTCACTTCCAGGTCCGCGAAGCGCTCGTCTGCGCGCAGCCAGGCCAGGAACTGGTCGATTTGCTCGCGCATGCCGGCCAGGAACAGGTTGATTCCCTCCGGAGTAAGCAAAATCGTGCCTTTTAGTTGCAATTGTTTGCAAATTGCAAGAAATTCCGGACGCTTTTGCTCTGCGTCTATGAAAGTGATGAATTTATAGGCCGCGATATTGACGTAAGGATGGCTGGACTGCATGATGTATTTCTCGGTAAGTCGTTGATTTATCAGTATTATAAACGCCGGCCGCAGGAATGCCCAATTTTGCCCTTGGAGGCAGGGCCTCAGGGTAAAATACCGGCCATGACGACACCGCAATTTATCCATCTCCGCCTCCATTCCGAGTATTCCATTGTCGACGGCCTGGTACGCATCGACGATGTCGTGAAAGCCGCTGCCGGCGACAAGCAGGCAGCACTTGGCATCTCCGACCTCGCCAACCTGTTCGGCATGGTCAAATTCTATAAGGCTGCGCGCGGCAAGGGCATCAAGCCGATCATCGGCTGCGATGTCTGGATCACCAATGACGACGACCGCGACAAGCCGTCGCGCTTGCTGCTGCTGGTCAAGAACCGCCGCGGTTATTTGCAGCTGTGTGAACTGTTGTCCCGGGCCTGGCTGGAAAACCTGCATCGCGGCCGCGCGGAAATCCGCGCCGAATGGCTGGCCGAACTGACGCAACAGAATGGCGGCAACGGGCTGATTGCCTTGTCTGGCGCCCATTTCGGCGACATCGGCATTGCCATTGACAATGGCAATACAGGATTGGCGGAGCGTTGCATCGAGCGGTGGGCGGCGATTTTCCCGGACAATTTCTATGTCGAGATCCAGCGCGCCGACCAGCCCAACATGGAAGCACATGTGCGCCAGGCGGTGGCGCTGGCTGCCAAATTCGGCGTGCCAGTGGTGGCTACCCATCCGATCCAGTTCCTGGATAAAGAAGAATTCATTGCGCATGAAGCGCGCACCTGTATCGCCGAAGGCGAAATGCTGGCCAATGCGCGCCGCGTGCGCCGTTTCAACGACCAGCAATCGTTCAAGACCCAGGCCGAAATGGCCGAGCTGTTCGCCGACATGCCGGCCGCGCTGCAAAACTCCATTGAAATCGCCAAGCGCTGCAACCTGACGCTGCAATTGGGCAAGCCGCAATTGCCGGATTTCCCGACGCCGGACGGCATGACCATTGGCGATTTCCTGATACAGCAATCGCAGGAAGGCCTGGAGCTGCGCCTGCTGCATTTGTTCCCGGATCAAGCGAAGCGCGAACAGCAGCGCCAGCGCTACCAGGACCGGCTGAAATTCGAAACCGACACCATCATCAAGATGGGTTTCCCCGGCTACTTCCTGATCGTTGCCGAGTTTATCCGCTGGGCCAAGCAGAATGGCGTTCCGGTCGGACCGGGACGGGGTTCGGGGGCCGGTTCGCTGGTCGCATATTCACTGCAGATCACTGACCTCGATCCGCTCAAATACAATCTGCTGTTCGAACGTTTCCTGAATCCTGAGCGCGTATCGATGCCCGACTTCGATATCGACTTTTGCCAGGAAGGGCGCGACCGCGTCATCCAGCACGTCAAGGATTTGTACGGCAAGGATGCGGTATCGCAGATTGCCACCTTCGGCACCATGGCGGCGAAGGGCGCGATCCGCGACGTCGGCCGGGTGCTTGATTTTGGCTACAATTTTTGCGACGGCATCTCCAAGCTGATTCCGTTCAAGCCGGGCAAGCACGTCACGATTGCCGACGCCATCCAGGAAGAGCCGATGCTGGCCGAACGCCTGGAGAACGAGGAAGAGGTCAAGCAGCTGCTCAACCTGGCGCAGCAAGTCGAAGGCATCGCGCGCAACATCGGCATGCATGCCGGCGGCGTGCTGATCGCACCCGGCAAGCTGACCGATTTCTGCCCGCTGTATACACAGGGCGGCGATGCCGGCGTGGTGTCGCAGTACGATAAAGACGACGTCGAAGCCGTCGGCCTGGTCAAGTTCGACTTTTTGGGTTTGACCACGCTGACGATCCTTGATCGCGCGGTGCGCTACATCAAGCAGCTCGATCCGGCCATGGCCGACTTCAGCCTGGAAAAACTGCCGCTCAACGACCGGCCATCGTATGAATTGCTGACCGCCGCTAAAACAGTGGCCGTGTTCCAGCTTGAAAGCCGCGGCATGCAAGGCATGCTGAAAGATGCGCGGCCCGACCGCTTCGAAGACATTATCGCGCTGGTGGCGTTGTACCGGCCGGGTCCGATGGACCTGATCCCCGATTTCTGCAAACGCAAGCACGGCGAACGCTTCGACTATCCCGACCCGCGTACTGAAGGCATCTTGTCGGAAACCTATGGCATCATGGTGTATCAGGAGCAGGTGATGCAGATGGCGCAGGTGGTCGGCGGTTACTCGCTCGGCGGCGCGGATTTGCTGCGGCGGGCGATGGGTAAGAAAAAAGCGGAAGAGATGGCGGAGCATCGCCAGATTTTCCGCGACGGCGCCGCCAAGGACGGTTTGACCGAAGCCAAGGCCGATGAGATTTTCGACTTGATGGAAAAGTTCGCGGGCTACGGCTTCAACAAGTCGCATGCCGCCGCTTACGCGTTGCTGTCTTATCACACCGCTTACCTGAAAGCACATCACCCCGCCGCGTTCATGGCAGCCAACTTGTCGCTGGCGATGGACGACACGGAAAAGATCAAGATCCTGGTGGAAGATTCGCTGGTGGTGTGCAAGCTGACCTTGCTGCCGCCGGACATCAATCTGTCGGATTACCGTTTCACGCCGGAAGGCGAGCCGGGCAAGAAGGCGACGTTCATCCGTTACGGCCTCGGTGCGGTAAAAGGTTCGGGACAGAACGCGATTGAAGCCATCATCGCCGCCCGCCAGGAAAAACCTTTCGTCGACCTGTTCGATTTCTGCCTGCGGGTGGACAAGCGCCAGATCAACCGCCGCACCATCGAGTCGCTGATACGCGCCGGTGCATTCGATTGTTTCAAGGTCGACCGCGGGATCCTGCTGGCTTCGGTGCCGCGCGCGATGGAAGCTGCTGACCAGAAACTGGCATCTGCCAACCAGGTGAGCCTGTTTGGCGGCGACGACAGCGATCTTGAAGCGCCGATCGAATACGTGCAGGCGGCGCCATGGACCGACAAGCAAAAACTGACGGAAGAAAAAAGCGCGCTTGGCTTCTATCTGTCAGGCCATCTGTTCCATGCCTATGCCGCCGAAGCGCGCCGCTTCGCGCGCACTCCGCTCGGCAGCCTGGAACCGTCGCGCGAACCGCGCGTCCTGGCGGGCATCATCTCCGGCTTGCGGGCGCAAATGACGCAGCGTGGAAAAATGATGATCGTGACGCTGGACGACGGCAGCGCGACTGTCGACGTCACTGTCTATAACGAACAGTTTGAACCGAACAAGGCGTTTTTCAAGGAAGACGAATTCCTGGTGGTGCATGGCAAGGTTTCGGAAGATCGTTTCAACGGCGGTTTGCGGGTGTCGGCGGAGAAGGTGATGGATATTGCCACTGCACGGATTCAGTACGGCCGTCAGATCGTGTTGTCCCTGTCCTCGCCGGCGCAGAAAATCGATGCGACGCAGCTGAAGGACATGCTGTCCTCGCATCGTTCCGGCAACGGTTTGCCGATGACGCTGCGCTACACCGGCGACGGCGTAGCTTGCGAAATACTGCTGGGCGATGAATGGAGAGTGTCTCCCAGTGATGGCTTGCAGTTGGCCCTCGTAGAAAAAGTCGGGAAAGAAGCGGTCGCAGTGGAGTACTAAGGCGCCGCTTGCCGCGTTTTGCCGATTGGCTCCGCATCCTCATATTACTTAACTCTACTTTCGGAGAAAAAATTCTCTCATGATAGTAAAGTGCAAAAAGAACTTAAAGCAGACTGACTTATGAGCGCATTCTCCTATACAACCATTTTCAAGCGCCTTGCGCTATTGCATCGGCCATACAAAAAGAGATTGACCCTGGGTCTGCTTGGAATGGTTGTGACTGCGGCAACCGAGCCGCTGGTGGCTTACATCTTCAAAATCCTGCTGGATAACGGTTTTGTGCAAAAACCTACCTTTCCGCTGTGGCTGGTGCCGATAGCCGTGATTGGCGCATTCGTCGCCCGCGGCGCCTCGACATTTTTGACAACCTACATGACCAACTGGGTGTCTACCCGCGTACTGACGACATTGCGGCAGCAAATGTTCAATCGCATCTTGAACGTGTCGATTGATTTCCACGCCACCCATACCGTGGGGCGCGTAATCAATTCGATCATGTTCGAGGTACAGCAAATCATAGAAATGATCAGCAAGCTGTTTACGTCGATCGTGCGTTGCGTGCTGACAGTTGCCGGTTTGTTGGGCTACATGCTGTTCATCAGCTGGAAATTGACGATTGTGGCCCTGGTGCTGATGCCGTTGATGATGCTGGTGGTGCGCACTACCGCCAAGCGCCTGAAAAAGCTGAATAAGGATTCGCTCGACGTCAACGCCCAGTTGACCCAGGTAATCGAAGAAACCGCGCGCGCCCAGCAGGTCATCAAAGTGTTTGGCGGTGAGACTTACGAGAGGCAGCGCTTCGCGGAATCGGCCGAACATATACGTCATTACAGCATGCGCATGACCAGCACCTTTGCCGCCACCGTGCCGGTCACGCAAATCATGATGGCTTGTGCGATGTCGGCAATGATCACGATGGGGCTGGTGCAGGCAAGTCACGGCCAGCTGACCGCAGGCGATTTCGTGTCATTCCTGGCGGCGATGATCGCCCTGCAAGTCCCTCTCAAACAGCTGGCCGAAGTGAACGGCCCGCTGCAGCGCGGCATGGCCGCGGCAGAAGCGGTGTTTAAGCTGATCGATAGTCCGATCGAACGCACCGGCGGCATACAGCTGGACAAACGCGCAAACGGGAAAATCGAATTTTCCAACGTCGGTTTTTCATATCCGGGCCAGGAAAAGCCAGCGTTAAAAGGCATCAACCTGAGCGTCAAGCCTGGTGAAACCATCGCCTTCGTGGGCATGTCGGGCGGCGGAAAATCGACCCTGGTGAACTTGATTCCCGGATTTTATTCGACGACTGAGGGCCGCATCCTGCTGGATGACTTGCCTATCGAGGACATATCCTTGAATAGCCTGCGGGCCCAGATAGCCATGGTCAGCCAGAATGTTGTGCTGTTCAACGATACTATCGCTGCCAATATCGCCTATGGCGACAGCGCGCCAGACCGGGTACGGATTGAAGCCGCCGCCAAGGCCGCTTATCTGGCCGAGATGATCGCTGCTTTGCCTGACGGTTACGAAACGCAGATCGGCGACAACGGTTCACGCCTGTCCGGCGGCCAGCGCCAGCGGCTGGCAATGGCGCGCGCTATCTACAAGGACGCTCCTATCCTGATCCTGGATGAAGCGACTTCGGCGCTGGACACCGAGTCGGAACGGGCAGTGCAGGCAGCGCTCGATCAGCTGATGCAGGGCCGCACCACCTTCGTGATTGCGCACAGGCTCTCGACTATCGAGCGCGCCAGCCGCATTGTGGTGCTCTCGAACGGCAGCATTGTTGAAATCGGTAGCCACGATGAATTGCTGAGCAAGCGGGGCGCATACGCAAATTTATATCATCTCCAGTTTTCCAAGGACGCGGTGAATGTAGAGATGTAATGTGTGCGGTCTCAGGCTGATTGCCTGAGACCGCCGGTCTGCTCCCGCTGAAAATATCGTCTGAGAAAAAATCACAAGAAAATCCCATGACAGCACAACTCGTTCCGGCCGAAATATTAAAGAAAACAGATAAAATCCTGTTCATCGCCCATCTTGCCCTCGGCGATTTCACTTATCTGCAAAATTGTTTCCAAGCCTTTGCGCAAGCCTACCCGCATATCAAGATCCATATATGGGTGGATGAAGTGCGCCGCACCAAGAACACCGCAGCATGGCCCTTCCTGAAGAAATATGCCTTGTATGATTGGCTGGCGGAATGTCCTTTTGTCGCCAAGATCTACCGGCAGACCTATAGTCCCGCGCTGTTTGAAGAATCAATCGTAGAGGCGCAAAAACAGCAATACCCGCTGGTGGTGTCGCTGTCGACCTTGAGGCCGCCGATGTATGCGACGCTGGCGCGCCAGATCAGTCCGCAAGGTTTTGTAGCCGGAATGAAAAAACCGGCCGGCATCCTCGCGCTGCATAAACGCCTGGCTTACCGCAAACTGGATGCCGCTTTTGATCCTGACCGCGTGGCGCAGCGGGGAGTGCATATCAGCGAGGTATATGCGGCCTGGTTCCATCGTTTGTTCGGCATGGACAGCGCAGCAACGTCACGCCAGCCTTTCGTACGCATCCCGGATCAATGGAGCCGGTATGCGCAGGAACAGCTGAAGCTGTGGGGTTTTGAGCGCGACCGCCGACAATCCGCCAATCCGGCCAAGCTGGTTTTCATCAATCCCTACGCCAAGACCCGCAAGCGTTGCTGGCCGCTGGAACGGGTGGTCGAACTGGTGGCGGCGATAAGAGCGCAAGACAGCTGGAAAGACACCCGTTTTATCGTCAACGTGGTGCCGGAAGAAATGGCGCAAGCCAGGACATTCTTCGACGGCCACGCGGTTGAGCGCTTGCAGCTGTTCAGCGCGCAGGAGAATTTTTTCCAGCTGCCGGCAATGCTGCGCGAGTGCGACCTGATCATCTCGGTTGAAACCGCGGTAATGCACTTGGCGAACGCAGTGCAAGTGCCGGTGATTGCGTTGATGCGCCAGAAAAATCCGGAGTGGGCGCCGATCGATAAGGAGAATAGCATCGTGATCACCACTGCAAACCGCCGAGACTGGGTGAAAGCGATTACGGTGGCTCAGGTGATCGCGGTTCTTAATCAGAAATAGCGGAAATAGCCAGGCTGGAGAATTTTTCCGCCAACGCTTCTTGCCGCCATCGCAAAACGATCTCGGCGACACTTTCAGGGGTGATGTTTTCCATGCAGGCGCAAGTCGCGGCCTTGCTATCCTTGCAACCGGCGCAGCTGATCGGCAGGGACAGGGCTTGCGCCCGTTTTCCCAGCGGCGCCCAGCGCCCCGGATGCATCGGGCGCGTCGGCGGAAACAAGCCGAGCGTGCGCTGGCCCAGGGCGGCAGAGATATGGAGCGGACCGGTGCCGCTTGCAATCAAGCCGTCGGCGGCGTTAATCAGCGAGCTGAGCTGGTCTAAGGTGTACTTGCCGCACAGGTTGCCTACATTCTGCAATTCCAGCAATTCCTCGGCGTGCTCGGCTAGCCACTGTCCTTCGGCGGCACTGCCGGTCAGCCACAGATGGGTATCCGGGTATTGGCTCAACTGCCGGGCAAGCGTCGCGTAGTGCTTGATGGGCCACTCGCGCCCATGGCCGTTCGATTTTGTATGAAGGATCAGATTGAAGCGATATGGCTGGAGCAGCTGGTTTATTTCAGGATTCTGCGGGACGTCGAAATCGTACAGGGCTGAAATGACAGGCAGTTCGGGGATCGTGTCAAAGCCGAACGGGCGCAGGAATTCAAAATTGAATTGCGCTTCATGATGCTCGGAATTCCCTTTCTTGAATCGTACCCGGCGGTTGCAATACAGCATCTGGTACAGCTTATGGCGCGCGTTGCCGATACGGTTGCGGATGCGGGCTTTGAACGCTATGACCGCAAGGCGTTTGTTCGGCTGCGCCAATATGATGGTATCGACGTTAGCGTGAGCGAAATACGCGGAAGGATCCAGCAGGAAACTTTCCAGTTCCACTACCTCATCTATGCTCCGGCATTGCTTGACGACCGGTGCGGCATAAGCCCGGCACAGAAAACTGATTTTCAGGGCCGGATATTGCTGCTTCAGAAAAGCGGCGATGGGTAATGTCAGGATGACGTCGCCGATATTATCGGTGCGGCATATCAAGAGATGAGAGCTGGTTATTGCCATTGTTGGATCGGTTAAGGCTATGTAAACGATGAGTTGCAGAAATTATAACCGGCCGCCTGGATGGCCGGTGAGGTTCTCACTTTTTGTTACTTTTCGCACATATTTACCTGGCGGAAAGGTATTTCATGTACCACCTGAAACTGTCCAGCACTTGGCCGCGTTTCATCAGGAAACGGGAATACATCCTCATTTCTTTATAGTTCCTTGGCGCCGGGTCAAGCGCCAGGTCGGCCCAGGGGGAGAGCGCCTGGTATTTCACGAACAAGGCCGTGGAAGCATGCAAACACCAGTCGTTCCAGGGTTTCACCGCGCCGGCGAAATGGATGAAGACTACTGCGCCGATATCGCGCATCTGGCGTTTGTCCTTTTCCAGGTCATGGATCAGGTCGTAGAGGAAATTCCATTTCCTGTCGATGTAGCGGATCTTTCCTTCCAGGACCACGTTGAGCGCATCCTGGTCGGGGAATCTGTATTCCTTGCCGTTTTCCAGGATGGCGAGAATGGTCTTCTCGGTGATTTCCTGCGTCATCCAGTTCTCGACATGCATGTACATCACACCGGAATTGAAATATTTTTGCGACGATAACTGCAAGGCCGCGCAGCGCCTGCGGGTGGTCTCATCGGCATCGGGCACGACAATCGCCGCGCTGTCGCCGAAATCCATGTCTCGCAGCTCGGCCATGCTGCCGACGCACAGGATATCCGCATCCAGGTAAAGCACCTTGTCGCACATGCCGCGTAAGGTCGATGGAATCAGCAGGCGTGTGAAGATGGTGGGCGAATAGTAGGAGAACTGCGAGATGTGCGCGAACGGTTTGAATACCTCCGGATCGATGATGTGCACGTGCGTCTTGAGCTGGTACATCTGCTCCAGCTGCTTGAAGCGCTTGCGGTTGTCTTCGGACAGCGCAAAGGCAAACACATGGAAGGTGAACGTCACGCCGGGGCTGTTGGCGATGATGGAGGCGATCGTCGCTCCCATGCTGCGGCAATAATGGTCGTCGACGCAGAAGGCGATGTGGAAAGAATCGTCGGCGGTAGCAGGAGAAGTCGGTGAAGGGTTATTCATGTAAACCTTACATAAGGATGATGTCGTACTGCTCCTGCGGATAAACCGTTTCCACCTGCAGGGAAATCGGTTTACGGATGAAGTCGCCCAGCATCGCCAGATGCTGGGATTCTTCTTCGAGGAACATGTCGACCACCACCTGCGACGCCAGGATGCGGAATTCGCGCGGGTTGAACTGCTTGGCTTCGCGCAAGACTTCGCGCAGGATTTCGTAACAGATGGTGCGCGCGGTCTTGACCTGGCCCTTGCCGTTGCAGGCGGGGCAGGGTTCGCACAAGATGTGCGCCAGCGATTCGCGGGTGCGCTTGCGGGTCATTTCCACCAGGCCCAGCGCGGAAAACTCCGATACCGATTTTTTTGTGCGGTCGCGCAGCAGGGCTTTGTGCAGTTCGGCCAGCACGGCGCTCTTGTGCTCGCCATTCTCCATGTCGATGAAATCGAGGATGATGATGCCGCCCAGGTTGCGCAGCCTGAGCTGGCGCGCGATAGCGTGTGCCGCTTCCAGGTTGGTCTTGAAAATCGTGTCGTCGAAATTGCGGCCGTTGACGAAGCTTCCAGTGTTGACGTCGATGGTGGTCATGGCTTCGGTCTGGTCGACGATCAGGTAGCCGCCGGACTTGAGCGGCACGCGCCGGCTCAGAGCTTCCTGGATTTCTTCTTCTACGCCGTACAGGTCGAACAAGGGCCGTTCGCCGGTGTAATGCGTCAGCCGCGCGGTGACGGACGGCGTATAGGTGGCGGCGAACTCCTGCAGTTTCTGGAAATTCTCGCGCGAGTCGACCTGGATGGTGGTGGTTTCGTCGTTGACGAAATCGCGCAGCACGCGCTGCGCCAGGCTCAGGTCCTGGTGCAGCAAGGTCGGCGCCGGTTTGCTTTTCGCCAGCTGGGTAATGGATGACCAGGTCTTGCGCAGATATTCGATGTCCATCTGCAGGTCGGCCTCGGAAGCATCTTCGGCCATGGTGCGGATGATGAAACCGCCTTTTTCCTCGGGCGGCAGCAGCTTTTGCACCTTGTCTTTCAGCAGTTCGCGCTCGGCTTCGTTTTCAATCCGCTGCGAAATGCCGATATGGCGGTCTTGCGGCAGGTACACCAGCATGCGGCCGGCGATCGAAATCTGGGTTGAGAGCCTAGCCCCCTTGGTGCCGATCGGATCTTTCACCACTTGCACGGTCAGCGACTGGCCGTCGAACAGCATTTTTTCAATCGGCGTCTGCTGGGCGGCCTGGCCGTCGTGGGCACGGGTTTCCCAGATGTCGGCGACGTGCAGGAAGGCCGCGCGCTCCAGTCCGATATCGATGAATGCCGATTGCATGCCGGGCAGCACCCGGACCACTTTGCCCAGATAGATATTGCCGGCCAGGCCGCGCGACAAGGTGCGCTCGATGTGCAGTTCCTGCACCGCGCCCTGGAAAATCAGGGCGACACGGGTTTCCTGGGGGGTGATGTTGACGAGGATGTCTTCGCTCATAAAATGCGGATGCCTGCCTGTTGTAATAGTTGCGCGGTTTCAAAAAGAGGCAAGCCCATGATGCCTGAATGGCTGCCGCGTATGCTTTCGATGAAAATCGCCGCCGGTCCCTGGATGCCGTAAGCGCCGGCCTTGTCGTAAGGCTCGCTGGTGTCGCAGTAGGCTTCGATCATGGCCTCGGTCAGCTCCTGGAATAAGACATCCGAAACCTGCGTGAGTTGCCAGGATTGTTCGCCATGGATGACGGCGATGCTGGTAAGGACCTGGTGGCTGCGTCCCGACAAGCGCCGCAGCATGGCGCCGGCTTCGGCTTTATCGGCCGGCTTGCCAAGAATCTGGCCGTCGATCGTGACCGTGGTGTCGGCGGCCAGGATAGGCCGCACCGGCAGGCTGCGCCAAACCATCATCTGCTGCGCGGCGCGGGCTTTTTCCATGGTCACCCGGGCGACATAGGCCTGCGGCGCTTCATGCGGCAAGACTTCCTCGCTGACGTCGGGGCCGCGCGGCGTCTGGTCGCGCAGCAAGAGCAATTCGAATGCGACGCCGATCTGCCGCAGCAGCTCCCGCCGGCGCGGGCTTTTTGAGGCAAGGTAGATTTTCTGGTAAGGATTTTTCATTGCTGGCGGCTGCGGCGGATGCGTCGTCTGATAATTCCAGCGATTATTGCAGAGTTAGCTGCGGATTGGGGGCATATCGAGGACTTATTGGGGTGCAATTATCGAGGGGAAAATTCGGGGGCAAATTCGGGAACAATCAAACCCGGTGATACGGATGATTCTGGGTAATCGACCAGGCCCGGTAGAGCTGTTCCGCCAGCAGCACCCTGACCATGCCGTGCGGCAGCGTCAGGCTGGAAATGCGCAGCAGGCTGTCGGCGCCGGCCTTGAATTCGGGATCGAGGCCGTCGGCGCCGCCGATGATGAAGGCGACATCGCGCCCGTCGCGCTGCCATTGGGTCAGCTGCTGCGATAACTGGACGCTGGTGAGGTCTTTGCCGCGCTCGTCGAGGGCGACGATGCGCACGCCTTTCGGCAGCACCGCTTCGATCCGGCTGCGTTCCAGCGCCATGGCGGTTTCCGCGGTCTTGCTGCCGGAACGTTCGACCGGCTTGATTTCCTTGAGGACGATGCGGCAGTCCGGCGGCATGCGTTTCGCATACTCGCCGAATCCGCTTTCTATCCATGCCGGCATTTTATGGCCGACCGCAGCGATGATGAGCTGCATGGGGGGAGGCTAGGGATGCAGCAGCTTATTCAGCTGCTTTTTTGGCCGGAGCACGCTTGACGGCAGGCTTCTTGGCCGGGGCCTTTTTTGGCGCTGCTGTCTTTTTCGGCGGGATCGAGCTCTTCGACGGCGCTACCTTGATGGTTTTGCCGACTGCCTTCTTGGCGCCGTCAGTCTTGACCGGTTTCTTGCGCGCAGGAGCCTTCTTCGGTGTTTCGTCTTCCGCCTTCAATGCTTGCGAAGTAGTCAGGTGGCGCGAAACCTTCTTCGGCGCTGCTTCTTCAGCTGCCGTCTGGGTGGAAAGCCGTTTGGCAGCGCCGAACTTGACTTCCTTATCGCCCCAGATTTCTTCCAGGCGGTAATAAGCGCGGATCGCCGGCTGCATGATGTGGACCACCATATCGCCCATGTCGACCAGCACCCATTCGCCGGTGTCTTCACCTTCGACGCTGAGGATGGTGCCGCCGTTTTCCTTGACCTTGTCGCGCACCGAGGCGGCCAGCGCCTTGGTCTGGCGGTTGGAGGTGCCGGAAGCAATCGCGATTCGGTCGAACAGGCCGGTCAGGTGGACCGTGTCGTAGACGCGGATGTCTTGGGCTTTGACGTCTTCGAGTGCATCGATGACGAGACTTTGTAGTTTTTTGATATCCATTTAATTCTTATAGAGATGATGTTGTTCAATATAGTCCAGTACTGCTGCCGGGACCAGCGTGTCGGGTCGTTTTGCATTGTGCAGCGCGGCACGAATTTCCGTTGCCGAAATGTCTACAGCCAGGTTTTTCGCCAGGTAAGTCAAACCGTGCGCGCTCTGGCGAATCTGTTCCGGGGTAGCAGCGCGGCGTGTGAATTCGCGCGTGACCTCGGCTGGAACCTGCGATTCGTCCATGGCAAACCCGGGCCGCGAAGCAACGCCCAGATGGGCATAGTCAAACAGGCGGTCCCAGCCTTGCCAGGTGTTCAAGTGCTGCAGCTGGTCGGCCCCCATCAGGAACACGATGGACGCCTGCGGCCCCAGTTCCGCCCGCAAGGCTTGCAGCGTATCTATCGTATACGTCGCGGTTTGCCGCCGGATTTCCTGTTGGTCGATGACCAGGGGCACGCTTTGCTGGCTGAATGCGCGCTCCACCATCGCCACCCGCTGTTCCGGCGTGGCTTCCAGTCCATGTTTCTGCCACGGGTTGCCGGCAGGAATCACCCGCAATTCGTCCGGCGCCAACAAGGTCACAAAGTACTTCGCCAGCGCGACATGGCCATTATGGACCGGATCGAAACTGCCGCCGAGCACTGCAATGCATGGCCTGGGACGAGAAATCTGGCTAGATGTCATAGGAGAGCTGCCCATCACACCCACTCGCGATGGATCAGAAAATCGGTGTACAGCCTGGCTTCAGGGCTTCCTGCCGCCGGTTGCCAGTTATAACGCCACTTGACCACGGGCGGCATCGACATCAGGATGGACTCGGTGCGCCCTCCGGATTGCAGACCGAACAAAGTGCCGCGATCATACACTAAATTGAACTCGACATAACGGCCGCGGCGATATGCCTGGAAATCGCGCTCGGTTTCGCCGTAGGGAATATCCTTGCGCCGTGCCAGGATCGGGGCATATGCCGGGATGAAGGCATTGCCGACGCTTTGCATCATGGCGAAGCTCTGTTCGAAGCCAAGCTGGTTGAAATCGTCGAAAAAAATGCCGCCGACCCCGCGCGGTTCCTTGCGGTGCTTCAGGTAGAAGTAGTCGTCGCACCATTGCTTGAAGCGCGGGTACAGTTTCGGCTCGGCGCCGTCGTCGAAAGGGGCCAGGGCATCACGGCAGCCTCGGTGGAAATGCTCGACGTCTTCCGTAAAACCGTAATACGGCGTCAGGTCGATGCCGCCGCCGAACCACCAGACCGGTTCCTGGCCTTCTGCGCTGGCGATGAAGAAGCGCACGTTCATGTGGACGGTAGGGGCAAACGGGTTGCGCGGATGCATCACCAGCGACACGCCCATCGCTTCCCACTGGCGGCCGGCCAGCTCGGGACGGTTGGCGGCCGCCGACGGCGGCAGGCTCTTGCCCATTACGTGCGAGAAACCGACGCCGCCGCGCTCCAGCACATTGCCTTCTTCGATGATGCGCGAGTTGCCGCCGCCGCCCTCGGCGCGCTGCCACTGGTCGCTGCCGAACGGCTTGCCGTCGATCTGCTCCAGCGCTGCGACGATGCGCGCCTGCAGGTCGAGCAGATAGGATTTGACGGCGCTGGCCGGATTGCCGGCTGTGATGTTTGAGCTCATCGTGGGGTGATGTAGTGGATCTTGTTTAGTCAATTGGGGCCAGGGTTGTCCGTCCTTGCCTGACGAAAACCGCTGGCCCCAACTGGATATTCCAAAAAATGCTAGCCGGCCGCCCGATCAGGCATGCTTCTTCAATGCCCGCCAGCCGATGTCGCGGCGGAACTGCGCGCCGTCGAAATGAATCGCGTCAATCACGTTGTAGGCTTGCTTCTGCGCCATCTTGACGCTGTCGCCCAGACCCACCACGCACAGCACGCGGCCGCCGGCAGTGGTCAGGCGCTCGCCGTTCAGGGTGGTGCCGGCGTGGAAGGTCACGGTGTCGACTGTCTCGGCGGGAATCCCGGTAATCAGGTCGTCCTTGCGCGGAGCGTCGGGATAACCGGCCGCGGCCATCACCACGCCGAGCGCAGTGCGGCGGTCCCACTCGAGCTCGATCGTGTCCAGCGTGCCGTTGACGGCGTGTTCCATCACTGTCAGCAGGTCGGTCTTGAGACGCGCCATGATAGGCTGGGTTTCCGGATCGCCCATGCGGCAGTTGAACTCCAGTGTCTTTGGATTGCCCTTGTCGTCGATCATCAGGCCGGCATACAGGAAGCCGCTGAACGGAATGCCGTCCTTGGCCATGCCTTGCACGGTGGGTGTGATGATTTCGCGCATGACGCGGGCGTGCAGCGCCGGCGTCACGATAGGCGCCGGCGAATAAGCACCCATGCCGCCGGTGTTCGGGCCCTGGTCGTCATCCTTGAGGCGTTTGTGGTCCTGGCTGGTGGCCAGCGGCAAGATGTTCTTGCCGTCGACCATGACGATGAAGCTGGCTTCCTCGCCGGCCAGGAATTCTTCGATCACCACGCGCGCGCCGGCGTCGCCGAGGCGATTATCGGACAGCATCATGTCGACCGCGCCGTGCGCTTCTTCGACGGTCATGGCGACTACCACGCCCTTGCCGGCAGCCAGGCCGTCGGCCTTGATGACGATAGGAGCGCCTTTCTGGTCGATGTACTGGTGGGCGGCGCCGACGTCCGAGAAGGTCTGGTATTCAGCGGTCGGGATGTGGTGCCGCTGCATGAACGACTTGGCGAAATCCTTGGAGCTTTCCAGCTGCGCCGCTTCCCGCGTCGGTCCGAAAATCTTCAGGCCGCGATTGCGGAAAATATTCACGATGCCGGCCGCCAGCGGGGTTTCCGGGCCGACCACGGTGAGCGCGACATGTTCGCGCTCGACAAAATCGGCCAGCGCGGCCGGATCGGTGATGTTGATGTTTTCCAGGCGCTGGTCGAGCGCCGTGCCGCCGTTGCCGGGCGCCACGAAGACGGTCTGGATACGCGGTGATTGGGCGATTTTCCACGCCAGGGCATGCTCACGGCCGCCAGAGCCCACTACGAGAATTTTCATAAGGTTATAACGTCCGCGTCAGTCTTCGATTACTGCGTTGCTGTAGATTTCTTGCACGTCGTCCAGGTTTTCCAGGGCGTCGAGCAGCTTTTGCATCTTGATCGCATCGTCGCCGGCGAACACGGTTTCGGTCGCCGGCTTCATGATGATTTCCGCCATCTCGGCCTTGAAGCCGGATTTTTCCAGCGCTCCCTTGAGCGCGGCAAAATCATGCGGTGCGGAAATAACTTCAATGCCGCCTTCGTCGTCGGTGATGACGTCCTCGGCGCCGGCTTCCAGCGCGGCTTCCATCAGGGCGTCCTCATTGGTGCCCGGTGCGAACAGCAGCTGGCCGCAATGCTTGAACATGAAAGCCACGGAACCTTCGGTGCCCATGTTGCCGCCGAACTTGGAAAACGCGTGACGCACTTCGGCCACGGTGCGGATTCTGTTGTCAGTCATGCAATCGACAATGATGGCGGCGCCGTTGATGCCGTAGCCTTCATAGCGCACTTCTTCATAGTTGACGCCTTCCAGGCCGCCGCTGCCGCGCTGGATGGCGCGGGTTACGTTATCCTTCGGCATATTGGCGTCGGATGCCTTGTCAACCGCCAGCCGCAGGCGCGGGTTGGCGTCGATGTCGCCGCCGCCCATGCGGGCCGCAACCGTGATTTCCTTGATCAGGCGAGTCCAGATTTTTCCGCGCTTGGCATCGGTGGCGGCCTTCTTGTGCTTAATATTGGCCCATTTGCTGTGTCCAGCCATGATGGTTCTTTCTTGCTTGAGTTAGCTATAATCAAAGCGCAATTTTACCATATTGCACTTTCTTGAAATCCATTGAAATCCACTTAAAACGTCTGCCAAACCATGTCAAATCCCCTCCTGATTGCCAAAAACGCCCAGCACGACCTGGCGCTCCTGCCTGCGCTGGTGAATCGCCATGGCTGCATCACCGGCGCCACCGGCACCGGCAAGACCGTGACCCTGCAGGTGATTGCGCAAGCGCTGTCGGACAGCGGCGTGCCGGTTTTCATGGCGGACGTCAAGGGCGACCTGTCCGGCATGGCCAAGGCCGGCGCGGCGTCGGACAAGCTCAAGCAACGGCTGCAGACACTCGGCATGGCCGAACCGAAATGGGCCGCTACGCCTGTGACTTTCTGGGATGTGTACGGCGTGCAGGGGCATCCGGTGCGGGCCACCATCTCCGACATGGGGCCGTTGCTGCTGGCGCGCATGCTCAACCTCAACGATACGCAGCAGGGCGTGTTGCAGCTGGTGTTCAAGATTGCCGACGACAATGGCTTGCTGCTGCTGGACCTGAAGGATTTGCGGGCGATGCTGCAGCATGTCGGCGATAACGCCGCCAGCTTCCAGACCGAATACGGCAATATTTCCGCCGCCAGCATCGGCGCCATCCAGCGCGGCTTGATCGGCATCGGCGAGCAGGGCGGGGAGCAATTCTTCGGCGAGCCGATGCTCAACATCGACGACCTGATCCAGACCGACGGCAACGGCAAGGGTGTGGTGAACATCCTGGCGGCCGACAAGCTGATGAACGCGCCGCGCCTGTATTCGACCTTCCTGCTGTGGATGCTGTCGGAACTGTTCGAGCGCCTGCCGGAAGTCGGCGACCTGGAGAAACCGAAGCTGGTGTTTTTCTTCGACGAAGCCCATTTACTGTTCAGCGAAGCGCCCAAGCCCTTGCTGCAAAAGATCGAGCAGGTGGTGCGCCTGATCCGCTCCAAGGGAGTCGGCGTGTTCTTCGTCACGCAAAATCCGCTGGATATCCCTGACACCGTGCTTGGCCAGCTGGGCAACCGTGTACAGCATGCGCTGCGGGCGTACACACCGCGCGACCAGAAGGCAGTGCAGGCCGCCGCCGATACCTTCCGCGCCAATCCTGAATTGAATACCGCGCAGATCATCAGTGAACTCGGCGTCGGCGAGGCGCTGGTGTCTTTCCTCGACGAGAAGGGGCGGCCGAACATCGTCGAGCGCGCCTTCATCCTGCCGCCGGCCTCGCAGATCGGGCCGGTCAGCGACGACGAACGCAAGCAGCTGATTGCAGCGTCGATCGTCGCCGGCGTCTATGAAACCGCGGTCGATCGCGAATCCGCGTATGAAAAGCTGAAAGGGCGCGTTGCCGCCGCTCCGGCTGGCAAGGACGGCGCCGATGCCGCTGCGGACGCTGCAGGCAGCGCCGGCGGCAGCTCGTGGGGCAGCGTGCTGGGCGGGCTACTCGGCGGCGGCTCAGGGCGCAAGGACAGCGTGGTGCAGGCGGTGGTCAAATCCGCTGCGCGCACCATCGGATCGCAGGTCGGGCGCGAACTGATACGCGGCGTGCTGGGATCTTTGCTGAAAAAGAAGTAAAAAAATAAGCGAGATTCGCCATCACCAACGATCGCGTTTTCAGGCAACGGCAGGAGACCGCATTTTTCCTATCCATTGCCTTAGCAACGCGATCTTCACATACCCATTACAATTCAATCACGGGCAAGCAATGAGCGGTAAGTTACAGCCTGGCAGTCGCCAGATTTTTCTTGGCGGCTTGGCAATTGCAGTTGCCGGTGCCATCCTGTTTTCTGCCAAGGCCATCGTCGCCAAGCTGATCTATCGCTATCCGGTCGATGCCGTATTGCTGATTACGTTTCGCATGCTGTTCGCCTTACCCCTGTTTGCCGCAGTGGCTTTGTGGAAGGCGCGCAGCGAAGCGCCGCTGTCGAACCAGGACCGGATGCGGATCGTGGTGCTGGGATTGATTGGGTATTACCTGTCGAGTTTTCTTGATTTCCTCGGCTTGCAGTATATTTCCGCCGGACTGGAGCGCCTGATTCTGTTCTTGACGCCCTCGTTCGTGCTGTTGATGTCGTTCCTGTTTTATCGGCGCCGGGTTACCTGGCTGGAGTGGGCGGCCCTGCTGATTTCTTACCTGGGCACGGTGCTGGTGTTCCTGCACGATGTGCGCCTGGGCGGATCGAATGTCGGCCTGGGCAGTGCGCTGGTGCTGGGAGCGGCAATCAGCTATGCGCTGTACCTGATGCTCTCCGGAGAACTGGTGAGCCGGGTCGGGGCGATGCGGCTGGTGGCGTATGCAATGTGCGTATCGTGCGCGGCATGCATCGTGCAGTTCCTGCTGTTGCGGCCGTGGCCGATCCTGTTGCAGCAGCCGGCGGCCGTGTATGGTTTGTCGGTCATCAATGCCGTGTTCTGCACTGTGCTGCCGGTATTCTTGACCATGGTCGCAGTGGCGCGCATCGGTCCTGCGACTGCGGCGCAGGCCGGCATGGTAGGGCCGGTCTCCACCCTGTTTCTGGGGGCATTGATTTTGGCGGAACCGGTGACGGCGATTCAGCTGACCGGTACCGGACTGGTGTTGGCGGGTATTTATCTGATTTCGAAAAAGAAATCATAGGGATTGAAAACAGTAATAACAATTAAAAAAGCGGCAGTTTGGCGCAATATTTGGAGGTGAAAGCAATCATGGTAAAAGCAATCAGGATGTCGCGGACCGGTGGCCCGGAAGTGATGGAATATGTCGACGTCGAAGTCGGTGACCCGGGACCGGGCGAAGTGCGGATACGGCATGTCGCCTGCGGTCTGAATTTTATCGACGTCTATTTTCGCAGCGGCCTGTATCCTCAGCCCTTGCCGGGCGGACTGGGACAGGAAGCCGCCGGCGTGATCGAAGCGGTCGGCGCCGGCGTGCAGTATGTCAAGGTGGGCGACCGGGTGTCGTACGCCACCCGTCCCAATGGCGCTTATTCCGAGGCACGCGTGATGCCTGCCGCGTTCCTGGTCAAATTGCCTGATTCCATCAGTTTCGATACCGCCGCCGCGATGACTCTGCAGGGCTTGACGGTGCAGTACCTGTTCCGCCGCACCTTTCCTTTACGCGGCGGCGAAACCATCTTGTTCCATGCCGCTGCCGGCGGCGTCGGCCTGATCGCCAGCCAGTGGGCCAGGGCGCTGGGCGTGACCATGATAGGCACAGTCAGTTCGGACGAAAAAGCGGCGCTGGCGAAAGCGGCGGGCTGCGCCCATGTGATCAATTACAAGACCGAGAATTTCGTCGAGCGGGTACGTGAAATCACCGGCGGCAAGGGCGTGCCGGTGGTCTACGATTCGATCGGCAAGGACACTTTCATCGGTTCGCTGGACAGCCTGGCGCCGCTTGGCACCATGGTCAGTTTCGGCAATGCTTCCGGCGCGGTGCCGCCGTTCAGCCTGAACGAACTGGCGTCGCGCGGCTCGCTGACCATTACCCGGCCTTCGCTGCCGAGCTATATCGCCAGCCGCGCCGACCTCGATGCCGCGGCGGCCGACCTGTTCCAGATGGTCGACAGCAAAAAGGTCACGATTGAAATCAACCAGCGTTATGCCCTGAAAGACGTGGCGCAGGCGCATATCGACCTGGAGTCGCGCAAGACCACCGGCTCCACCATCCTGATCCCCTGAGGCATGCATGAATGATCCTTTGGAACAGCGGCCGGATGTGCAGAATCCGATGAATCATCCGGAAGAGCAGCCCAGCGGCAGCGAGGGTTCACCCAAGTTCGGCCGCCTGCTGATCGTGCTGGTGCTGGCGGTCATCCTGATCGGTTTCATCACGTTTGCCAGCGAATGGTTTTATAGCTGACCCGGCATCCGATAAAAAACGGCCTGTGGTCCCTGGGGAGCACAGGCCGTTTTGCCGTTTTTCCGTAAACCTGCAGGCTTTTATTTCTGGTCTTCGACTTTCAGTTCAACCTGGTGCGGCACGCCGCTCTTTCCCGGGAAATCGGTGAATGCGCTGCGCACCAGGTAGGGCATCACGGCCGGCAAGGAATTCATCTTGCCTTCGCTGGTGACCGTGACGTCATACAGTTTCTGGCCGCCGGCGGCGCGCGTGATAGCAATGTTCAGGCGGCGCTGGAACAGCTGGAAGTTGTATTCGCGCTGGCCCACCACTTGCGGTGCGTACCAGAACGGATCGTAGAACGGGCTGTAGAAGCCTGGGCGGCCCCAGCCGTAAGGTCCGTAAGGGCCGTACCACATGGGGTCCGCCACCACCGGCTCGACCACATGGACGTCGCGCGCGGCAATGCCGTAATTGAGCGCGACCTTCAGTTGCGGCGAGCCGCCGTCGGCCTGCACAAATCCCAGGCGTTGCAGTTCGGTCCGCACCAGGTTCTCGTAATTGCGGTATTCCAGGTCGTTCTCATGTGCCGCCGTATGTTCGAACACATAGGATTTGTTCGGCAAATCGGCCGGCCATTCGTTGAAAGCGGTGACGTCGCTGCGGATGACCGTGGCACAACCGCCCAGCAGCAATGTGAATGCGGCCAAACAGAGAGTGATGATGCGTTTCATTGTGATTCCTCTTGGTGGGGGATTGCAGGCCGCTCCAGTAGCTTGCCTGTTTGGCAGTACCTGGCGCCGGCAGCTGGACTGTCACCATTCTAGCCAAGTCTTCATAGTGCTGCTCTATCGCTTGTCGCTGCCCGTCAGCGGAAGAGCAGGGTTTGCAGGCTGGCGCATCAAAATGGTGCATTTATGCTAATTTTAAACGAATTCCACCAATGGGGGCTTATTTGCAATTTGCTATCGGTAACTTGCTCATGGACTGGCAATCCGCTGCAAATTGCATGATGCTTTGCGCTTTGATTGGTAGAATCACAGTCTGCCCCAATTATTGAGACTGACCAGCCACGTTATTAAGCAGGCCGCCAAGCGATCCTTGGCAGACCGGCTTAGTTGCCGACTGTAGTTACCAACCATAGTTATCAACCGTCGTTATCAACCGTCACTCCACACCATCCTATGCGCACAGACACCTCCGCCACGCCAACTACCGTTCTTCGTAAGGATTACACCGTTCCCGCCTTCCTGGTCGACACCGTCGACATGGGCTTCGACCTTGATCCGGCAGCCACTCGTATCGCCACCCGCATCACGATGCGGCGCAATCCGGCCAGCGGCAGCAAGGAAATCGTCCTGTTCGGCGAAGAGCTGGAACTGGTGCAACTGCGCCTCAACGGCAAACAATTGAAACCTGGCCAGTACCAGCTGGAGGCCGGCAAGCTGCGCATTGCCTCGGCGCCGGCCAAGGTGGTGTTGGAAATCGAAACGCTGACCAGCCCGGAAAAAAATACTTCGCTGATGGGTTTGTACGTATCCAACGGCAATTTCTTCACCCAGTGCGAAGCGGAAGGTTTCCGCAAGATCACCTATTTCCCCGACCGTCCCGACGTGATGGCCAAATACACCGTCATGCTGCGCGCCGACAAGAAGAAATATCCGGTGCTGCTGTCGAACGGCAACCTGATCGAAGAAGGCGACCTGGCGGATGGCCGCCACTACGCCAAGTGGGAAGACCCGTTCAAGAAACCGTCCTACCTGTTCGCGCTGGTGGCCGGCAATCTGGTTTGCCAGGAACAAAAATACACGCTGAAATCCGGCCGCGAAGTCTTGCTGCAGGTATGGGTCGAAGACGGCAACCTGGACAAGACCCAGCACGCCATGGATTCGCTGATCAACAGCATCCGCTGGGATGAGGAGCGCTTCGGCCTGGAGCTCGACCTGGACCGCTTCATGATCGTCGCCGTCGGCGATTTCAACATGGGCGCGATGGAAAACAAGGGCCTGAACATATTCAACACCAAGTACGTCCTGGCCAATCCGCGCATCGCTACCGATGTCGACTACGCCAATATCGAAGCAGTGGTCGGCCACGAATATTTCCATAACTGGACCGGCAACCGCGTCACCTGCCGCGACTGGTTCCAGCTGTCGCTGAAAGAAGGGCTGACCGTATTCCGCGACCAGGAGTTTTCGGCGGACATGGTCGGCACCGACAGCGGCCGCGCCGTCAAGCGCATCGACGACGTGCGCGTCTTGCGCCAGGCCCAGTTTCCCGAAGATGCGGGTCCGATGGCGCACTCGGTGCGGCCCGACTCCTATGTTGAAATCAACAATTTCTACACCGTCACGATTTATGAAAAAGGCGCCGAAGTGGTGCGCATGTATCAGACCCTGTTCGGCCGCGACGGTTTCCGCAAAGGCATGGACCTGTACTTCGAACGGCATGACGGACAAGCGGTCGAGTGCGACGATTTCCGCGCCGCGATGGTGGACGCCAACGGCCGCGACCTGAGCCAGTTCGAGCGCTGGTATAGCCAGGCCGGCACGCCGCGGGTGCGAGTGCAGAGCAAGTACGACTCCGCCAAGAAAACCTACGAACTGACGCTGACGCAGACTTGCGCGCCGACACCGGGCCAGGCCAAGAAACTGCCGTTCCACATTCCGGTTGCAGTCGGCCTGCTCGACAGCAAGGGCAAGGACATGCCGCTGCGTTTGCAGGCGGACGGCAAAGGCAAAGCCAATACTGAGACAACCCGCGTGCTGGAGCTGACCAAAGCCGAGCAGACCTTCCGTTTCGTCGAAGTCGCCGAACAGCCGGTGCCGTCCATCCTGCGCAATTTTTCAGCGCCGGTGGTGCTGGACGTCGAATACAGCGATGCCGAGCTGGCTTTCCTGCTGGCGCATGACAGCGACCCGTTCAATCGCTGGGAAGCCGGCCAGCGCCTCGCTACGCGCAGCTTGCTGGTGCTGACCGCGGCAGTCCAGGATGCATCGCAAGCGGGCCATGTGGTGGCGCTGCAAGACGTCCTGAACAACGCCGCCTCCAACAGCGGCGCCCTGGGCGAGGCATTCGGCCTGATACTCAACGATGCAGCGCTCGACGCCGCTTTCCGCGAGCTGGCCCTGACGCTGCCGTCGGAAACACTGCTGGCCGAGCAGACCGAGGTGATCGACCCGCAGGCAATCCACACATCGCGCCAGTACCTGCGCGGCAAACTGGGGCAGGCGCTCAAGGACGATCTGCTGGCGGCCTACCACGCCAACCAGACTCCGGGTGCATACAGCCCGGATGCGGAAGCGTCCGGCAAACGCGCGTTGAAGAACGTCGCCTTGTCGTACCTGATCCAGGCCGACGACGAAGCTGCGCACGCACTGGCGCAGCAACAATACGACAACGCCAATAACATGACCGACCGCCTGGCCGCGCTGGTCGCTCTGACCAACAGCAGCGCGCCGGGCAAGGCCGCCGCCCTGGAAAAATTCTACGAGGATTTCGCGCAGGAGGCGCTGGTCATCGACAAATGGTTCGCCTTGCAAGCCACGGCCTACACTGCCGATGTCGCGGCGATCCGCGCCTTGTCGGAACATCCGGCGTTCACGCTGAAAAACCCGAATCGCGCACGCAGCCTGATTTTCAGTTTCTGCAGCGGCAATCCGGTGAACTTCCACGCGGTCGACGGCAGCGGCTACGAATTCTGGGCAGATCAGGTGATCGCCCTCAACGGCGTCAACCCGCAAGTGGCGGCACGCCTGGCGCGCAGCCTGGACCGCTGGCGCAAATATGCGCCGGCGCTGCAGGAAAAAATGCGCGCGGCCTTGCAGCGTGTCGCGGCGGCGCCTGACCTATCGAAGGACGTACTGGAAGTCATCGGCAAGGCACTCGCCAATTGATTTTTGCAATTTCACTGCCGACGGCGGGTTTGCTCCCGCCATCGACGGTGAAAGCCACAACCAAGAAAGAGCAATATGAAACGTATTAGTCTTACCCAGCATCTGATCGAACAACAACGTTTGCACAACAGCATTCCGGCCGAGCTGCGCCTGCTGATCGAAGTGGTTGGACGCGCCTGCAAAACCATCAGCCACGCGGTCGGCAAGGGTGCGCTGGGCGAAGTGCTGGGCAGCGCCGACAGCGAAAACGTGCAAGGCGAAGTGCAGAAAAAACTGGACATCATCTCCAATGAAATCCTGCTGGAAGCCAATGAATGGGGCGGCCACCTGGCGGCCATGGCTTCGGAAGAAATGGAATCGATACACCCGATTCCGAACCGCTATCCGCAAGGCGAATACATGCTGCTGTTCGATCCGCTCGACGGCTCCAGCAACATTGACGTGAATGTTTCGATCGGCACCATTTTCTCGGTGCTGAAAGCGCCGGACGGCATGAAATCGCCGACCGAACAGGATTTCATGCAGTCAGGCCGCAAGCAGGTCGCTGCCGGCTATGCCGTCTACGGCCCGCAAACCATGCTGGTGCTGACCACCGGCAACGGCGTGCACTGCTTTACGCTGGACCGTGAAATGGGTTCGTGGGTGCTGACCCAGCGCGACATGCAGATCCCGGCCGAGACCAAGGAATTTGCGATCAATGCATCCAACGCCCGCCACTGGCACCCTCCGGTCACGCGTTATGTCAACGAGATGCTGGCAGGCAGCGCCGGCCCGCGTCAAAAAGATTTCAACATGCGCTGGATCGCATCGATGGTGGCCGACGTCCACCGCATCCTGAACCGCGGCGGCATCTTCATGTACCCGGCCGATGCGCGTGAACCGGACAAGCCAGGCAAGCTGCGCCTGATGTACGAAGCCAACCCGATGGCCTTCATCGTCGAGCAGGCCGGCGGCGCCGCTACTGACGGCAAGCAGGCGATCATGGATATCCAGCCGGAGAAACTGCACCAGCGGGTGCCGGTGTTCCTCGGTTCGAAAAGCGAAGTCGAGCTGGTGACCCGTTACCATCAGGAGTAAACTGGAAGCCGCTCCGTGAAGCCCGCCCCGATGCAACGCGAGGCGCTTCACGGGACGCATGACGGCAAAGCGCCAGACCTAGTAAAATCGCACACTTGCGGCAAAATTTATCCATAAAGACAAGAGGAACAGATTGAAAACAGCACTAATCGGAGATAAAGACATCCCCGAGTTCGATCACGACATCATGACCAATCTGCTGATCACGTCGACAGAACTGAACGTCGTCAGGCAAGAACAGATATTGCTCGGCATCCGCAATGCAAAACAGGAAATTTACCGTGTCATCGGCGCCTCCAGCAGCAAGCAATTCACCAATGCGGCGGAAGAGCTGGAAGACCTGGGTTTGAGCAATGAACTGGAAGAAGCCGATCGCGCCAAGAATGGCTACGATGCGATTTTCGGTTTGAGCGAGTAATTCCGGCCTGTAAATACGGTCGATTACAATCAGCTACTGTCAGCTCGGCGAGCTGGCAGGGCTGGATGGACAACATGTCTGTCGCCGTGGTTTTGCTCTTTCTTTGCCGCCTGTCTCTCGGCATGGCGGTATCTCCACCCCGGCCAGTTTTTCCTTCAATTTCCGCCTTTTGCCGATTGCGCCGGCGCTGCGCTTTCGCTTAGGATCGCGATAAGCCACGCATACGCGCTGCATTTTTGGCTTCATTATATTTCCATATAGAAATATAATGGCCGCTGCACTCAACTAGAGGAACTGAATAATGAAAGCAATCATTGCACTTACGGTGCTAACGCTCATTATCATGGCTGTGATTGCTGTGGTTACCCGGGAGAAGCAGGCGAAGCTGCAGAAGCGTCGCGAATACATCAAGAAGAAACCGATGTCGAACAACGAGCAGATCATGTACTGGCGGCTGGTCGGTGCATTGCCGGACCACATGGTGCTGGCGCAAGTCGGGCTCAGCCGTTGCCTGGGCACCAAGGACAGCGCCGGTCTCGACAGCCTGACAGCAAAGAACCTGGATTTCGTGATTTGTGATAAAGCCAGCGATGTGGTCGCGGTGATCGAGATAGACAACAGAAATCACAACAGCAAGAGCGTCAGCAAAGACGACGAAAGAAAATACAAGGCGTTGAAAAAAGCCGGCATCGATATCATCCGGTGGCGCGCCAATTCACTGCCGAGCGAAGCAGACATCAGGGAGCGGTTTACGCTACTGGATCCTAGCAAAAAGCTGCGGATAGTCAAAAACAAGAGCCATCAAACCAGCATATTCGGTATCGGCATAGGCAGATACCGCAACACCGGCGCCGGCTGAGTTGGGCAGACAGGTTAGGGCGCTGCTGCCTTATGTCGTAATCACGCAGTTGCGGCCCTGGTCCTTGGCGCGGTAGAGGCGCTCATCCGCAGCGCGGAAAATCGTGTCGATGGTGTTGCCGTCGCGGCCGAACTGCGATACGCCGATGCTGACCGTGAGTATCACTTTGGGCATGACGATGCTGTCGAACACGGCATTTTCCGTGGCTGACCTGATGCGCTCGCCGATTGCCACCGCTACCTCCAGCGTGGCTTGCGGCAGCAAGACCATGAATTCCTCGCCGCCCATGCGCGCCACGCTGTCATAGGGGCGGATCTCTTCCAGGCACTTCTGCACAAAACCCTGCAACACCTCATCGCCAACCTGGTGGCCGTAGTGGTCGTTGATGGCCTTGAAATTATCCAGGTCGAGGGCGAGCAGGGAAAACGACAGGTTGTCGCGCCTGGACCTGGCGATTTCCGCATCCACCCGTTCGATAAAATGGCGGCGGTTGGAGGCGCCGGTCAAGGGGTCGGTCGAAGCCAGGTGCTCCAGCATCCGGTTGCTGTGCTGCAGTTCTTGCAGCGCGCTTTCGGTCCGCACCATCGCCATCGCCAGCCGGTTCACCATTTCTTCCTGGTTGTAGATGCTGGAAAATGAACGGGTGGTGTGGAACGCCTGGATGATGCCGTAGCTGAGGAAGAAAAATCCGCCGGCGAAGATGGCGTGGGCCAGCCACCACATATGGTTCCACGGCTTGCCGAGAATGAACGCCAGCGACGACAAGCCGAACAGGACGATCGAAATGCCGAAGATCGTCATCAGCGGCGAGCGGATGCGCCCGGCCAGCATGAGGATGATATTGACTGCCGAGAAGAACAGCGCGCCGCCTTCCATTGTCAGCCGCACCGCGGGACTGCCGGCAATCGCCGAATAGGCGATGAACGCCACCGCGATATCGGTCAGCAGAAACGCCGCGATCCATATCCGCCATGGACGCGGATTGATACGCTGCTCGGGGGCGTCGGGTTCCTGGTTGAAGGATAACAAGCCGATCAGCAGCAGGATCGCCATCGCCAGGCGCGATGCCGGCCCGTATAGCAGGAACAGCCAGATATTGTGGTGCGCCATGCCGGTGAAGACGCCGTGCAAGGCATAGATCAGTGTGAATCCTAAAAAACCGAGGGTCAGCCAGCGCAGCAGCGGTTCTCCCGACGACAGGTAGCAACGCCAGCTGACATAGGTGACAAAAATGCCCTCCAGAGTCGCGGCGGCAATCGCGATTTCGTGGAACAGGTGGTCTTCGAATTTGAGTCCAGGATCCTGGAAGAGATACAGGTAGGCGATCAGGAAGGCCGGCGACAGCGCAAAGCCGGCGATTAACAGGCGCGCATAGATTTTTGTCACCCGGCGGATTACCTCCGGCTGCCCGCCGATTTTTACGCTCATATCCATATGCATCCTTACCGAGATGATGGGTCCATCATTAAACGGCGGCACGTCTGTTCACAAAACACCAATCGAGAGCAGCTTGCAGAAAGCAGGGTAACAACTAACCTTATATCACGTAGGGCCTGGTGACGAAAGTGCTTGTCGGATTGATATTCACAACGCCAATCAAAGCAGCTGCCTGCCGCTGCGCCTACCTATATGATGGTGGAAATTCAAAACGGAGCGCTGCCATGGTCGAACAGTCTGATAACGGTGAATTTGCCAGCTTGCGCGAAGAAGTTCGCCAGTTCGTCGCCGAGCGCGACTGGGATCAATTTCATACCCCGAAAAACTTGTCGGCTGCGCTGTGCGTCGAAGCAGCGGAGCTGCTTGAGCATTTCCAGTGGCTGCCGACCGGCGGCGGCGACGAACTCGCCCCGGGCAAATTGCAGCAGGTGCGGCATGAAATGGCCGATGTGCTGGTCTACCTGGTCCGGCTTGCCGATAAGCTCAATGTCGATCTGCGTGCAGCCGTGTCAGAAAAAATGGTCCTCAACCGGCTTAAATATCCTGCCGATAAAGTGCGCGGGGATGCGCGCAAGTATTCGGAATACAAGGATGCCTAGTACTGCTCGGCCAGCTTGCCGTTAACCAGGCTGGTGGTGTTCAGGCATTCTCCTTCTGCCCAGGATTCTTGCAGCGTGCTGCGCAGGCTGCCGAGATGCTGGTGCTGCTCACGCAAGGTGTCCATAAGCTTCTCGATCTCCTTGAGCCGGCCATCCAGCTTGCTTAGCAGGTCGTCCTTCGACAGTTCTTCATTGCTGGCGAATACGCTGCGGATAGCGTCCAGCGAGAATCCCAGGCTTTGCGCCATCTGGATCCGGCGCAGACGTTCGATGGCGGCGTCGGCATAGTCGCGGTAGCCGTTGGCGCCGCGTTCAGGTTTGGGCAGCAGGCCGCTTTGCTCGTAATAGCGGATGGCCGAGGCCGCCATGCCGGTTTTGTCCGCCAGTTCACCAATCTTCATATCGCTTGACCTTCAAGTTGACTTCAAGCTTAGCATACAGTATTTCCTCCTTTTCCCGCGTGCCCGTCATGACTTCAACCATGTTTTCATCTTTGCAACTTCCGAACGGCAGCGTCCTGCCTAACCGCCTGGCGAAAGCCGCCATGGAAGAAAACATGGCCGACAGCGGCCAACTGCCCGGCGCCGCCATCCACCGGCTTTACCGCGCCTGGGCCGACGGCGGCGCGGGCCTGATCATTACCGGCAACGTCATGATCGACGGCCGTGCGCTGACCGGGCCAGGCGGCATCGTGCTGGAAGCGGACACGCCGCTGGAACCCTTTGCACGGTGGGCGCAGGCGGCAAAGCACAAGGGTGCGCAGGTCTGGATGCAGCTCAATCATCCGGGGCGCCAGGTGATGGCCGCCATGGGCGGCATGGCGTGGGCGCCGTCGGCGCTGGCGCTGGACATGGGCAAGCACAGCAAGCTGTTCGTGCAGCCGAAAGCCATGAGCGACGGCGAGATACAGGAAGTCATCAAGCGCTTTGCCGCCAGCGCCGCCGCCGCCGAGCGGGCAGGGTTCAGCGGAGTGGAAATCCATGCCGCGCACGGCTACCTGATCTCTCAATTCCTGTCGCCTCTGAGCAATCAGCGCCAGGACCAATGGGGCGGCAGCCTGGCAAACCGGGCGCGCTTGCTGCTCGATGTGGTGCGCGCTGTGCGGGCGGCGGCCCCGGCTGGATTTTGCGTGGCAGTAAAGCTCAATTCCGCCGATTTCCAGCGCGGCGGTTTTAGCGAGGACGACGCCCGGCAAGTCCTCCTCTGGCTTAACGACTTGCAGGTAGATCTGGTCGAGCTGTCCGGCGGCAGCTACGAAAGCCCGGCGATGCAAGGACGCACTGCGGACGGCCGTACCTTGGCGCGCGAAGCTTATTTCTTGGAGTTTGCCAAAGAACTGGCTGCCGTCGCCCACATGCCTGTGATGACCACCGGCGGCATCAGCCGCAAGGCAGTTGCTGAAAGGGTGCTGGCCAGCGGCGTGGCGGTGGCAGGCATGGCGACGGCGCTGGCGATCGCGCCCGATTTGCCGGCGCAATGGCTGGCAGGCGGCGACCAGGCTGCCAGCAGCCCGCAAGTCGACTGGAAGGACCAAGTCATGGCGGCGGTGGCGCGCATGGCCTTGGTCAAGCGCCGCTTGCGCCTGTTAGGCGCCAGTCGCTCCGCGGCGAGCAACCATTCTGCGCTATTCAGTTTGATCATCGACCAGTTCCGCACGCGCCGGCTGACGCGGCGCTACCGGCGCTGGTCGCAGGCGCGGGCCTGAACTTAAAACTGCGCGCTACAAGCTGATCCTGCCACGGCCGATTTCAATCACCTTGCCGCCGACCTGGATGGCACGGTCAGCGCTTACTTTCAGCCGCAGCAGGCAGGGGCGCTGCACAGCTTCGCCTTGCTCGATTTCATATTGCGCCGGCAGCGCATGACCGTTGGCGACCAGCCAGCCGCCAAGATTGGCGCAAGCCGATCCGGTGCCGGGATCTTCGGCCACACCGCCGCCTTGCTTGGAAAAGAAGTAGCGAGACAACACCCGGCCAGGCCGGTCCGGATCGAAGGCAAACACATATACGGTCTTGCGTTCCAGGCTGCTCTCGGGCCAGGCATCGAGATGCGCGGTGTCAGGACTGGTGCGGCGCACGGCGTCCGTGCTGCGCAACGCTACCAGCAACTGATCGGCGCCGGTGTCTATCCATACCGGTGCGGCCAGTAGATCGTTTTCATTCAAGCCGAGCAGCGCCGCCATCTCGGCCTGCGTCAAATTTGCCGGCGCCGTCTTCAGTCCGCCGTTCTGAGGCGCGGTAAGGGTCCAGACATCGCCTTCGGCAGACACCGGAACTAGACCGGCCGTGAACTCCAGCGAGAGTGTGTCGCCGGTATTGAAAAGGTCACGCACCACATGCGCGGTGCCCAAGGTAGGATGGCCGGCAAAGCGCATTTCATAACCGGGCGTGAACACCCGCACGCGAGCAGTGGCGTGCTCCGACGGCAGGATAAACGTGGTTTCCGAAAGATTGAACTGCAGCGCCAGCGCCTGCATGGTGGCGTCGTCCATGCCGCGCGCATCTTCAAATACGCACAGCTGGTTGCCGCCGAAAGTGGATTCTGCAAAAACATTGAGAAGACGGAAGGCGTAGGAGGCCATAAGAATCCTGCTGAGCTGACAAGCGTCTTATTCTAGCAGCTAGCCTGCTTTATCGATCCAGCTCATGGTGTTTCAAATATTCCATGTCTTGCAGCGGCGATGCCCCAAACAACCGGCGATACTCCCGGCCGAATTGCGACGGACTTTCATAGCCCACCTTGAACGCCAGGCGCAGGAACGCTTCCTGCAGCTCGACATCCGACTCCTTCACATAAGCGCGCCGGCGCGAGTGGGAATTTTTGGGAATCGAAAGCTTGCTCTCAATAATCTGCGCGGCTATTTCCCTGGCGTCCAGGTCAATCCTCACCCCAAGATAGGGCTGCGCAACAGATGCTTCTACCACCAGGCCTGAAATCGGCATATCTATCGCTGACAGCACATAACTGCCGCTGCCGTAGTGCGTGATCTCGGTTCCTATCAATACTTTGTTGGTCCCCTGCAGCACCAGGCACATCGACAGCCTTCGCCGCGGCGATCGCGGCTTGTGCATCCTGTTCATCCGCGAGCGTGACTTTGCCGATCGCTGCGCTGGTCGAGGGATTGACGAGTTCCAGCATTTCAGTGCCGTGGGGTTTGATGAATTTGCCGTTGATATAAATGTGCTCTACCGTTTTCATGGGATCTCCGTGGATAGGTGAAACGTTGATCCCATCTTAGGCGGGCAGGCGAGCTGCAATGCCAGCGGCCGCGAAGCGCGGACAAATGGCACTTTGACTGATCCCGGCGCGGGATCCATATCGAATGCTGTCTCCGAATTCCAACAATAGTGTTAATTCTTGCAAAGTCCTCGGTTTACCAATATTTCCTGTTGGTAATTAATGAAGCTGGCCGTTATGATTTGATAAGATTTGCCATCAGGTAAAATATAGTGTCACATATTGTTAAAATAACATTTGTCGGTAACGGTTCAATTTCGAGGAACCCCGCATGAGCAGTTTGCCTCAATCCATCCTGGCCCTTGTGCAGGGCCGCCAGCATAACCGGATATTGCGCTTGTCCTTCCCTCACGGCGACGGGCCGCGCACCACATTGGTGGCGAATCGTCTCGAAGCCGAAGAAGGCTTATCGCGCGATTTCGAATATACGGTTGAGGTGCTGGCAGATGATGCCAGCATCCCGCTCAAGGATATCCAGGGCAAGATGGTGACCGTTGAACTGGTGTGCGGCGACGGCAGCCTGCGCTATTTCAACGGCTATGTCTTTGAATTCCGTTTGGCCAAGACCGATGGCAGCGTGGCGTTTTATTCGATGATCCTGAAGCCGTGGCTGGCCTATCTCCGGCTCCGGAAAAATAATCTCCTGTTCCACGGCAAGACCTTGCGTGAGCAAACCCAAGACATCTTCAACGAGTACGGCAAGCATGCCGACTGGGATGCGCAGATCAAAGGCAACGACCTGCCGTTCACCATGGCTTGCCAGTTTGACGAATCCGATCACAACTATCTGCACCGCCGCTGGGAAGCCGCCGGCTGGCATTACTGGTATGAACATTCCGAGAACGGGCATCAGCTGGTTCTGTCGGACGATTCCACGCAAGCCGAACCGATTGCCGGCAACAGCTCGGAGATCCGCTTCCAGCGCCATGCAGGCGCGCAGGAAGAAGACGCCATCGGCGAATGGACTCCGGTGCGGCAGATCGTGCAGTCGCGGGTTGCCCTGTCGGGATTTAATTTCAAGGCGCCGATTCCGGCCAACCTTGATATCCCCACCATCAACCAGCAAGGCGACGTGCTCGATGTCGAGTCATATGAATATGCGGGTGCATACGGTTTCAAGGACCGCCAGGACGGCGACGCCATGGCCAAGCGGCAGATGGAACAGATCGAAGCCAGCGGCAAGCACGTGGCGGCGGCAGGCAACAGCCGGTTCGCTGCGCCTGGGCGTTCGTTTCTGCTGACCGGTCACTTCAATCTTGGCTCATCCGATCAGGCCGCGGGATCGGGCAAGAACGAGTTCCTGATCGTCAGCGTGGTCCATAGCGCCAGCAACAATTACCTGCAGCAGGCCGATGCGGTGGCTGCCTATGACAACCGCCTGATCTGCATACGCAAGAACATCCCCTGGCGTCCGGCGCGCGGTTTCAATAGCGTCGACACCAGGATCCAGGCGCCGCAAACGGCGACTGTAGTGGGACCGGCCGGGCAGGATGTCTATGTCGACGAATACGCCAGGGTCAGGCTGCAATTCCATTGGGACCGCATCGGCGTCAATGACGAAAAGAGTTCGGCCTGGGTGCGTGTCGCCAGTTCGTGGGCCGGCAGTGACCTCGGATCCATCTCCACGCCGCGCATCGGTTCCGAATGCATCGTCCAGTGGCTGGACGGCAATCCGGACCATCCGATCATTACCGGCGCTGTCTACAACCAGCAGAACATGCCGCCATGGCAGCTGGCCGACCAGCAGGTATTGACCGGCTTGCGCAGCCGCGAGTTCGGCACCGGCGGCAGCGGACGCAGCAATCACCTGATCCTGGACGACAGCAACGGCAAGATCCAGGCGCAGTTGAAAAGCGACCATCAGCATAGCCAGCTTTCTCTCGGCAATATCACGCGCATCGAAGACAATGCCGGCCGCAAGGATTTCCGCGGCGAGGGATGGGAGCTGCGCACCGACGGCCACGGCGTCGCCCGCTCAGCCAAAGGCATGCTGATTACTACCGAGGCCCGCGCCAACGCGGCTTCGCATATCAAGGACATGGGCGAAACGGTGCAACGTTTGTCGCAGGCTACAGATGGTCATCAGGCGCTGGCCGAATTGGCCGAGCAGAGCGGCGCCCAGGAAGCGCCGGCACAGCAAACCAATGTTGCGCTGGCGCTCAAAGGCCAGAACCAGGCAATCCAGGGCGGCGCCGCCGAAGGCCAAGACAGTTTTCCTGAGCTGGCGGCGCCGCACCTTGTATTGACCAGCCCGGCCGGGATTGAAACGACGACGGCGCAATCGATGCATATCGCCAGCACCCAGCATACCGCGATCAGCTCCGGCAAGAGCCTGTCGATCGCCAGCGGCGACAGCCTGTTTGCCAGCGTCGCCCAGACGTTCCGCCTGTTTGTCCACAAGGCCGGCATGAAAATGATCGCAGCGGCAGGCGATATCGACGTCAAGGCGCTGTCGAACAACATCAACCTGCTGGCCAAGCTGAACATCAGCGTGACTGCCGAGCGCATCACCATCACCGCCAAGGAAGAAGTCCTGATCAACGGCGGCGGCAGCTACGTCAAGCATAATGCCGGCGGCATCGAATACGGCACCAACGGCCCGCATGTGGTGCATGCCGCAAGCCGCAGCTTGCCCGGCCCGAAAAGCCTGCCGGTCAAGACCCAGCCGGACATCTGCGTCAGCTGCATGCAGGAGGCGAATCAACAGGCTTCCACGTTGACCAAGCGTCTCTGAATGGATATCGCATGAGCGCTCCGTTACACGCAATTCCTGATCCGGCAGAATCGACGCCGCTGCATGATCCGCGGCAATTCCTGGACGAAGTCGCGCAGGCGCTGAGCCACGATTTGCGCATTCTGCTGCGGCCGCTGCGCAGCGCTCAGTGCTACGCGCTGGTCAACGCCGGACAATGCGCGCCAGGCAGCATCGCCAAACTTATCGCCGACCACGAACTCGATGCCGAGCCTTTGTTCGCGCATACGGCGGAGGATGCCCATGTCGAGCAGGGACCATGGCTGTTGCGCCTGCCGTCGCAGCCTTCGGACGCTTTGCTGCTGCGCCTGGCTGCCGATGCCGGCAGTAAGCAGGCGCTCAGCGTGATCGCCAGCCCGCTGCGCAATCATGTACTGTGCGCCCACCTGCGCAGCTGGTTCAACGGGCTGCTGGAAGACAAGTCGCAAGTGCTGATGCGTTATTTCGATCCACGCATCGGCCTGGATATGGTGCAATGCTGGCCGCAGCCAGTGCGCCAGCAATTCCTCAGCGCGCTGCAGTGGTGGGCAAGCTGGGACCATTTGTTCACGCCGCGGGCGATTCGCGGTGCGGCTCAACCGCAGCCGGCAGCGTTAGACCAGCCGCTCGAAATCGGCGCCGAACTGCAGCTGGCGCTGGACCGCCTGAACCACGCCGAGCGGTTGCAGGCTCTGATCCTGAAAGAAGATACCGATCCCGGCGAGCTCGACCACATTGCCCCACCCCTGCTGCGTGTGATTGCCCATCTCCAGCTGCAGCGGGCCGAACAGCTGGATTTGAACGAATGGGGCGACCAGCGGCTGCTGATCGCTCTCGGCTTGCGGATGCACCCGCAAGCTTGCGAAGAGCCCCGGTTGAACGCTTTGCTGCGCACCAGCGCCGCTGCGAAGGAATCGATCGCTGCCGTCATCGGGCGCATGCCCACGGCATATTGGGAAGAGCAGCAGGCCGATGCACCGCGCAGCCTGGCTCTCCTCTCTGAAGAAATACTGACCCCGTTACGCCTGCGCCGCGCTGGAAACGCATCCAGCCACCCGCTAGCGTCATTGGCCTAATACTTTTATCCGGACTCTTACATGGCTGATATCTCTTCAAGTGTAGCAAATGCTTCCAGCGGCAAGAACCAAGCTCCCGGCGTTACCGAGTGCGAAAAAGATCCTCCTATCAGTGCCGTTATTCTTTATCCCAGCCTTGGCACGCCGTTGATCCTGGCGCCTGGACAGACCAAGTGCAGCATTTTCCTGGGAGCGGCTGCCGAGGCGCGTACGCATTTCACCATCGACGAGAAGACCAAGCAGGCGCATACGATCCATTGCGCAGTTGATCGCCATCTGCGGCTGTATGACATCGCGAAGAAAGACACAAAGACCGATACTACCCAGGGCACGCTATTTGGCGACGGCAAGACTTTTACCAAGGCCAAAGCCGCCATCAACGGCTGGCTGGTGGGCGACTTCGCTGCCGGGGCCTTGATCAAGAATCGCCACGGCCAGCCGTTCGCCACGATTTCAACCCAGGCCGCCGCGGTGTATAGCGGCCTGGCCCATGTCTACGAAATCGAGATCGACCTTACGCAAAGTCCGTTCAACGATATAAAAGACAATGCTTTCAAGACGTTTGCCTGGATGGTGGAAATCGATGCAGAGCATGCCCGTCATCGCGAGTATCAAGGCGTCACCCACGTGGAAGGGCAGGATATGTATATTCACGATTTCCTGCATAACGCCAAGAACGTCGCTGCCAATCATTTCGCTGCTCCCTATGAATTCAATCTCGATAACTTTCAGGCAACGGGCCTGCCGGCGCAGAGAACTGATCGGCTGATGAGCTGGCACCCGGTAATTAAGGCGAAGAAAGAGATACTCAAGATAGGGCATCTGTCGGATGTACATGTGAACGTGCGCCATAACGCGCTCGCCAGATCCCCGGCTCGGGTGATTGAAGACGACGCAGCAGAAAAAGAAATAGGCATAGTAGGTCATAAAATCTGCAATAGCTTCATGGCGCTCAAGGATTTGTTTGAGAAGTTCGGCAAGGGCGATGACCGGGCTGACGCAATCTTTCTGACTGGTGACCTGATTGACTTTAACCGTAATATTGATCCTGATAAGGTGGGCGGGACCATTGGGGAGCAATGGAAAAATTTCAACGTGTTAAGTAAGTTGCCTGATAAAAATCTATACAAACGCGGCATGGATGACATGTTGATGTATAGCCTGGTGCGACATTCCTATCGTGAACTGGTGCTGCCTGTCTTCATGACCACCGGCAATCATGAAGCATATGCCGAGCCGTACGGAATCAGCCCGCGCAAAGACGGATGGGCTTTCGATCTTGGCGTGCTGGATGGCGGCGTGCGTACGCCGTTCAAGTGGGATAGCAAGGAAGAAGCCATAGCAGCGCATCGGCGCAAGCTTGAAGAGGCAAGCAAGTGGGTTGAGGGGAAAGCGAATGAAGGAATTGCCGCCGACCACAACATGACGATTTATGAGGCCACTCTTGCCTATGGCCCCACTTATGCGCATGTGTGGACGACAAACAATTTCGACAATGGTAATTTTGACTGGTTTGGCGCCTTGTTTACGCCGCTGTCCGATTTCGTCATTAAATTCGGTTCACAGGACGGAGTGCAGCCGAAGCAGATTTTATGTGGACTGGAGTGGGGACAAGGGGAAGAATATAAAAACCTTATGGGGGCAATCGGAATTGGCCTGCCGGATGCGCAAAGCTACGGGATATTGCCACGTGCAACCGAGTCGTTTAATGAAAACCAGAAAGCGCTGTTAGATCAGGCGCGCGCGGCAAAAATGGCCGCAGGGGCAATCCCAATAGTGGTTGGGACACACTTTACAATTATCAATTACAACAAATCACCGCTGTCCAAAAATCTTAGTTTTACTCCCTATGACACTGGAACTGGAGCGATACGGGTTAACGGCGACGGGGCATTCAATGACGCCAATTTTGGCACCTGTGAGAAAAACCTGGGCTGGTATTTCAAAAGCTGCGTGTTCTCACCTGCGTCCCAGCGCGTCGACTATCATCTGTCGGGACATAGCCATCGCTCCGCTGTTTACACCGCTGTTGAAAAAAAAGGTCACGGAATTCTAATGGATACTGCTCAGATCAGTCCTTTGGGCGATCCGGGATTTCTGGATTCCAAGGCGCCACTGCTGAATGCATCTGCAAGCAATACCAATTTTATTGTCAGCAGCTGTGGCGGTCCGATCGGCGTGCAAAATCAGAATGGGGAGCTTGACGGCTGGACTCTGCGTCCCCCTAGTGGAACGCTCTTGAACGTCAGCGGCCGTACTATCAAGCAAATCAAGACTTGTGACCCGGGAAAAAACACTCAGCCTCGCTTATGTGTAGCGCTAGACTATCTGGCGGTCATGAGTCGTGTTGATAAAGAGATCAAGGTTCCCATTCTCTTCGAATTTGCCGCCATCAATTCCGGGCAGGCGCTTTTTGCAGGAGAACTCGATCTCATATTGAGTGAGCAACTGATGGGGCTGAATTGCATCGAGGCCGTTAAAATTTGGGTATTTGAAAAGCAAGGAAGAATGCCGAACGTAAAAAAAATATGGCACTCACTTACGCCAAAACTAAGCGATGCACCGACAGGATTTTTTCGTGCTAGCAAAAATAGGAAGCGGTTGAGTTTTGAGGCTAACGATTTGAATAAGCTCAATAGCGCGGTTAAGGCCAATGGCGGAGTGTCGGTGGCGCAAGCCTTTTGTGAAATCATATTGAAAAAACCGACGATCGCGAAAGGTCAGCTCGACTGGAGCGCGGATATGAATATCCGTGATCCATGGGTATTCCCGGTGGATATGAGATTCAGATTGACAGGCATGGGGCCGATGCCGGATATGGTACGGCCTCCTGGCGAGAGAGGGGAAGTGCCGGACTGGGCATTCTTGGAAAACAATTATTCGGACAGGGGCTATATTGGTGCAAAAATGGCGATCAGACCAAATAATAGTTAATCGGATATTGCCATGACTACACGCCGCCGTTTTATATACGCAGCTCTAGCAGTTGCGGTACTCCCCATTTTGACTGGATGTAAAAATATGAGCAAACAGAACATACGCACATTTGGCAAAACCTTTGATTACCTCAAGGACCCTGCGCTTCGTCAGAAAGAAACCGGCGATGCGCAGCTGACGGTGCAGAACGCAGAGTTCAGTGGAGAAAAGTTTGAAGGCATGGAGTGGCGCAATATTCGTTTTATTAATTGTGATTTTGCTGGCGCATATGAAATTGCCCCGCGCAAATTGATCGATTCCAAATTTGAAGATTGCCGTTTCGCCGGGATATTGAGTTATGGCGTGACAGAAAACGTTCAGTTTTTGCGTTGCAGCTGGAACGGGCAATCCGTAATGTATGGGGAAAAAGGTAGTAAGAACACCTTGTTTCAGGAGTGTCAGTTCGCGGGGCCGGATGAAGACCGGAATCATTGGGGTGGAGTTGGTACCGATGGCGAAGCGGAATTTGTCAAATGCAAGGCTAAATGGTTCGGTCTTAGCGGGCAGGTCAAGCTTTCTATTAGGGATTGCGAGTTCGAGGATGCGGAGATTGACACCGACAGTTTTGGCAATAGTGGGGAAAATTTTCTATCTTCCGCTGTGCTTATCGAAAATTGCAAGCTTCGAGGAAAATTTGAAATAGTAAGCAGAAAACTGCAATCCCTTACCATCAGGAATACTGTTATCAATCATCTTGATTTATCTGGTACCGCGGTAAAAGACGATGTGTTGATGGAAGGCTTGGATGCCGGGTATATCAATGCTGCGCTCAGCGCGCGCAATTTTACGATTAGAAAAAGTACGATCAAAGGCATAGACAATAAAGTATTTAGCATTGGTGCGGCTGGGACGGCGCAGTTTTTGGCCGATGATATGGTATTCGGTCGTGGTGCCGTCGAGATTGGTGCCGGCCGCGCACTAGAGGAACACGAATGGAGTATTGCGCCATCTAACGGGATCACCGCATTTCGCAATTGCAAATTGCCGATGCTGGATGCTTCCTGGCTTGAGACAATGTGCCTGCAATTCGATAAATGTGAAATACAGTTGGCCGACATTAGCAACTGTCGCATTGGCAAGCTCCAAATAATGACTAGCAGGATCAGCGAGAAAATTGATTTGACCAATACACGGGTTCAAGAACAAGATCTGGCGACAATGTTTATTGATAAAGGGCGGAAAGAAAAACTCGATGGCACAAATGTAAAGTTGCCGAAATAATTAACATACAGACGTTTGCCATTTGATGATTTCACGACGAATTTTTCTTAACCGGACCAGTGCTTTGGCTTTCAGTTTTACTTTCATGGCGGGATGTGGTCTGGTGGATAGAAAAAAAACCATTCGTCAGTCTGGGGAAATTTTTAATTATCTTAGCGATCCCGCACTTCGCCAGAAAGAAATTGGTGATGCGTTGCTGACCATACAAAACGTGGCGTTTGGCGAGGAAAAATTTGAAGGAATGGAGTGGCGCAACATCCGTTTTGTCGACTGCGATTTTGCAAGCTCATATGCCCTCAAATTGAAAGGCAGCGAAGATCTGCAATTCGACAGTTGCCGCTTTGGCGGAATTTTGGGGTTTGGCAAAATGAATCGGGTCCAGTTTTCCAAATGCGCCGGTGTCGGCAAGCTGAATCTGATAGGGGATCCGGGCAGCACGAAAGTCCGTTTCGAAGACTGTAAATTTCAGGGAGACAGTGCCGATCAGAACCATTTTGGCGCATTAGGAACAGAAGGTGAAACCGAATTCACGCGTTGCCAGTTCAAGTACATGAGTATCTATGGCGACACCAAGCTGACTATCCGGGACTGTCAATTCGAAAATGTCGACTGCCCGATAGATGTGGCGACAGGCGGTTCTGAAGTTCTTATAGAGAATTCCAAGTTGCGTGGAAACTTTGATATGCGTCCTGCCGCCTTTTTATCCCTCACCATTCGCAATACCGTCATTGATAACATCGACCTGTCCGAGGCCACAGTCAAGGGCGACGTGCTGATGGAATCCCTGGATGCAGGTTATGTCAATGCCTTGTTTGGATCAGCGGCAAGCCTGACCATACGGAACAGCCAGATCAAGGGGAACGGGCGCGACGTATTCCAGACTTCGCCTGCCAAGATTGTGCGTATCGATATCGATAATGTCACGTTTGGCAAAGCCGGCGAAGCGGTGTTTATTGGCGGAGGTTTTTCCAGCAAGAAGGAAATAGCACGCGTCAACCAGTCCTTGCGTCTTCACAATTGCAAGATCCCTGTGCTGGCATCGAATCATATAAATACCGCAAACCTGATTCTCGATAATTGCGCCATCCAGGAAGCCAGTTTCAAGGAAAGCCGCATCAGTAGGCTGGACATCAAGAATACCAAGATCCTCGAAAGGCTTGACTTCACGAATACGCAAGTCGAAACGCAAGATTTAACGACACTGGCTCCGTATAAAGGACGCGTTGATAAATTGGAAGGCTCAAATGTAAAGCTGCCGGGTTAAGGCGAACGAACGGCCGATTCTGTAATTTTTAGATCGGAAAAACACGGTGATGGAAACGAGTGAGGCCATGCAAGCTGGCTGAGTTTATTGCCGGTTCTGCTGGTGCTGTTGGTGCTGGCATTGCTTGTGTGGATCGTCAAAATCGCCAGGTCAGCGAAAAAACAAGAATCAAGCGCGCAGGATACAAAGACCGGCGCCCGCGCGTGGGATTGGATATTGCGCGGAATTGGCCTCTCGCTATTGGTTGGTGTCGGCTTTATTATATTAACCGTCATCTTGGGCCGTTCCATTAATTCGGCGGCCGTAGCTCCTTTCATTCCGCCGTTATTTACCCTTTTATTCATAGGATGGCGGCGCATGATGAGGATGGCGGCAGAGAGCGCGGATTCTGCCGCCCCAGCCTCGCGCCCGAATACATGGATCTGGTTACTGGTGGCAATCGGATTGTTTCTGTTGTTCTGGCTGGCGTAGGTGAATATCCTCTATATTTTTTATCTGACCCTGCCTGCGCTGATAATCGCCGCATGGTATTGCGCTAGGCGGCAATGGCGGAAAGAAGCTTATCTGGCAGTAGGCAGCGCCATTGCCTTCCCGTTTGTAGGCCTCGGCCTTATGGTGGCGATGAACGTGCTGTCCATGTATTTTGGTTCTTATAGACGAATCTGGAATCGTATGAGGTAGTGAAATTATTGGCGCTGCCTGCTAGGCTTAATGTAATTGGATTATTTTTTCGGGATAAATCATGGCTCTAAAAATCATCGTCGTGGGCGACTCAACCAGTCATGGCGGTCATGTGATCAGCGGTTCTCCCACGCATAACATACTGGATAAGCCGATTGCGCGGCTGGGCGACCTGGTTGAATGTCCGCTGGTCTACCCGGGCGGCAAACCGCATGGCGTCAACAAGATCATCGAAGGGCATTCGACGTTTATCCTTGATGGCATTCCTGTTGCGCTGGAAGGTCACAAGACCGAATGTGGCTGTTCGCTGATCGGTAGCATCGGCGCCACTGTGGGGTAAATCAAACCGTCCATTTCAAGAACGTTTTTGAATAAAAAATGCCACAAAATCTTCTGTTAAACAGATTTTGTGGCATCTAATATTACTTGTCAGAATGTCTCATGCTGCCGGAGGTTGCTGTCGCGATGATCGGGCATGTTGCGCTGGCTGCATAGCCATATACGGCCCTCCTCAGGCCACCGCGGTGCGCGCCATCAGGAAAGAGCGCGCGGCTTCGATTACTTCAGGCGCCTGCAGGATGCGGCGATGGCCCAGGCCGTCAAGGCGGAGCAGTTGGGCACCTTGCCAGGCATTGGCGATTTCGACCCCGAGCGATACCGGCACCACGCGGTCGTCGTTCGAATGCAGGATCAGCACCGGCTGCTTGAGATTGGCAGCCGCCTTCGGTGTGTCGATATCGGCGACATCGACGCCTTGCTCTTGCAGCAAGGCGATCATGGCCGCTACCTGGTGGCGGTCGAGGCCGGCCTGGACGCCGAAGCCGACGGCATAATCGAAACAGCGCGCCGGCGGTGCGATCAGCACCAAGCGCTCGACCTGCAGGCCGTGCCGCACTGCTTCCACAGTAAGAGCACAGCCGACCGAGTGGGCGATTGCGGCATACACCGGACCGATCAGGTCCTGGAGTTTCAGCAGCGCGGCGGCGCAGGCCGGGATTGACGAAGTCGTTCCTTCCGACTCGCCATGCGCCGGCAGGTCGACTAGCACCACGCGGTAGCCGGCTGCCAGCAGCGGTGGTGTGAACGACGCCATGTCGCTGGAGCGGCCTTCCCAGCCGTGAACCAGCAATACTATCGGGCCACGGCCGGCTTGCCAGGACACCAGCTTGCCGGTGGGGCCGTTGGTTTCCACCCGGCTCGCGCCTTGGAAACCGGCAGTGTCCGGGGCACGCTCATAAGTTCGCGGCGTGAGGAACGCCTTGGCAACGGATTCGGGGGTAGGCGCTAACTGTTCGGCGGGGGTGCTCACGATGATGGTCTCCTTTTGATATTGTGGTTTGCGGTCTGGTCCTGCTGCGTGCAACCGGCGCCGTTACGCCGATTTCACAAGGATGGGCCATATGCCTGCGTTTCCTTTTTTTGCAGCAGCACATCGAGGATCTGGCGCCCGGCAATCGAGGCCTGGCCCACTGCCAGGTGGATGAACCCGGCGTCGTTATCCAAGTTTTCCTAGGCCTGCGGCAGATATAGATGTCTTCCGCGATATTGATGCGCAGGTCCTTGGCGATGGCGTCCGAAAGCTGCTGGTTGTCGATGCCAAGGCGGTAGTCGGTATTTGACATGGGCGTAGAACATTTCGCCGGCGTAGCGCGTGCTTGTTCAGGACGGTTCTTGGGAACAGTTCGGCCTTGATGTCGGACCGGCCTGGGCCGCCAGGAAATCTTACTGCCGCCGCCGGTTTTCAACACCCTGTCAAAATTGATAGGTTTGCGTGCGACTGTGGCAACTCTGCTGCTGCAACTGCCTAGAATTCCACCATGGTGAAATCCTCTTTCTTGACGCCGCACTCGGGGCAGGTCCAGGTGTCCGGGATATCGTCCCAGCGGGTGCCGGCCGCCAGGCCTTCGCTGGGCGCGCCGTCCTTTTCCGAGTAGATCCAGCCGCACACCAGACACATCAGTGTCTTGAATTCAGTTTCTGTTTCAGTCATTGCTAGGTTCCAGGCTAGTTGGGGTCAGATGGGATGGGCCGATGAAGCGGGTGATCAGTTCCTTGACCGGTGTGGCAGACAGTATCCGGCTGTGGCCGAGGCCGGAGGTCTGCTCCAGGCGTACGTTTTTCAGGCTGCGCATCAGCCTTTGGGCTTCGCTGAGCGGCACCACCGGATCGTGCTCGTCGTGCACCACCAGCACCGGCACCTCCATGGCCGCGCCCAGCACGCTGATATCCCAGTGGCTGACGGGAACGCCGTTCTGCACCTGCAGGCGCTCGTAGATCTTGCCGATCACGGCCGGCGGCAGCTGCTGATGCTGGTTGGTCGACCAGCGCTCCAGCACGGTGGACAGGGATACCGGAGCGGCTATCAGCACCAGGCGTTTGACGGCTTCCGCGTGCCGCGCGTCGGCATGGGCGATGGCCGCTACGGAGGCAATCGAACCGAGCGAATGGCCGACGATCACCTGCACGTTGTCCAGCGACTTGATGGCGGCACCGACCGCTTTGACAAAGCGCGTCATGGTGGTCTTGTTGCCGGCCGATTCGCCATGCGCGGGCGCATCGAACGAAGCCACCTGGAAACCGAGCGCCAGCAGCGGCTTGACGAAACCGATCATGCTGCTGCTGTCCGAGCCCCAGCCGTGCACCAGCAGCACGGTAGGACCGTGGTTTTTCCAGAGATAACCGTGGCGCACGTCGTCGTTGCCGGCGATCTCGAAAGTCTGCGCGCCGAGCGGCATGCGGAACAAGGTACGGCCGCCTTTCGAACGCGAGCGGCCGAAGGCGTCCGCCGCAATCCGTCCGGCCAGGGCTGGCGCCAGCATGCCGCCCAGCTGGTAACCCGCCTTGGCCAGGCTGGCGCCGATGCCGAGGGCCGGCGCCGCCGCCGGCTGTTGCGGCTGTTGTGACAGCGGCGGCGAGGGTGAAGTGATGTCAGTCATGTCGTCAGGTCCTGCGGTTGGCCCGGTACGGGTTGTTGGAGGATCAGGTATTGGCGACGGAATTGGCGCCGCCGTTAACCTCGGCGCGCTGTTCCGCCGAATCCTTGTAATAACCGGAATCGAGATCGTAGAAATGGCAGTTCCTGATGACCCATAGCAGGTCGCCGAAGCTGAAATCCTTTTCCCTGATCATGCCCGGATAAGCCTGTTTCAGCGCGACCTGCGCTTTCTGCAGGTTATAGAATGGCACCACCGGCGCCACGTGATGGGCGGTATGGATGGAGATGTTGTGGGTCAGGAACAGCAGCCATTTCGGATAGCGGTAATCGGTGGTCACCAGCATGCGGCTGGCGTTCGGCGTCCAGTGTTCGGACGTCAGGAACGGGATATCGGCCGAGGTGTGGTGCATCAGCGTGGTGACGCTGAACCAGGTATGGGTCGCAATCCACGGCGCAAAGAACAGCAGGAAGAAACCTGTGATGCCGGTAAAGTAGATCAGCGCTGAAAAATACACGATCGAAGCCAGCACCACGAAGGCGATCGAACGCTTGACGTCAGTGCGCATATCCTTCTTGGGAAAGAATCCCGGCCGGAAGCCCGACACGATCCAGTAGTTGATGGTGCCGGCCCAGAACAGCCAGGTCCTGGTGCCCATGTAGACGAAACGCTGGCCGAACGACATGCGCTTGTACATGTCGCGCGGGATCGGCCGCCAGTCGGTATCGAGTTCAAGGTTGTTGGTGTGGAAGTGATGCAGATTGTGCACGTGCTTCCATGAATAGAACGGATACAGCAGCGGCAGCAGCGACAGGTGGCCGATGACGATGTTGAGCTTCTTGTTGCGCGAGAACGAATTGTGCCCGCAATCGTGCGCGATGCAATGCAAGCCCCAACCGCCCAGGCCGGCGATGATGTACAGGGGAATATAGAATCCCCAGTGCGGCGCATAGGCGATGCCGACGATGGCGCCGATATACAGCGCGTAGCTGATGAAAAAGCCGGCCAGGCCGCGCCAGGCCTGCGGTTCGAAATACGATTTGGGAATCGCTTCGGCCAGGCGGGCGCCTTCCAGCGTCTTGCTCTTGTCCAGGAACGCCTCGAACTCGGGCCCCGGCGATGAAGGATAACTATTTACGGACGGCATTGATTTCTCCCAGATTATGCGATGGCGTTGAGCCCGAGTTCCGTGGCCAGGTGAGCACTCAGTTCGTCGATGCTCGGGTGTTCGAACAGCAGCGCCGGCGACAGGCGCTGCTCGACCAGTTTTTCCAGGTCGCCGGAAACCCGCACCGCGACGATCGAATCGAGGCCGTACAGTTCGAACTTCTTGGCAGTGTCGATGGCGCTCGGGTCGACCTTGACTTGCTTGGCCAGGCGCTTGACCAGCCACTGGCGGATCACTTCCTCGCTTAACGGAACATTGCTTTCAACTTCCTCTCCGCCTTTGCGGAAGAAGCCGAACAGGCCGCCCGATTTGTTTTCTTGAGACATGGTTTCTCCTGGGATGAATGTGAACTAAGAAATCTTGCTGGATTTAGCGGGCGCGCATCTTGGCGACGGCTTTTTCGTCAGGCGAGCGCAGGTTCCAGACCACGCCGATCTTGCCGAAACCGGCCAGCAGCCAGCCGCTCAGGTCGGGCTCCCACCATTTGACGCCGTGGCGGTACGAGCCTGGGAACGCATGGTGGTTATTCTGCAAGCCTTCGCCGAAAGTGAGGATGGCGACAGTCCAGTTGTTGGCGCTGTTATCGTCGGTCTTGAACGGTTTGCCGCCAATCATGTGGCACACCGAACCGACGCACCAGGCAGCCTGGTTGGCCAGGAAAATCCGCGCCAGCCCGCCGAACAGAAAACCGCTGAAAGCCGCGTCCCAGCTGCCGCCGACCGCGCCGCCGATGGCAGCTGGCAGGGCCAGACCGAGCACGATCCACAGACCGTAGGTGCGGTGGTAAAAGAACAGCTTGCGGTTGGCGAGGATGTCCGGCGCAAAGAAATTCCAGCCGGAGACGTCCTTGGCCAGCATCCACGGCATGTGCGCATACCAGATGCCGCGCAGGCGGCCCAGCAGGCCCGGTCCGTGCAGGTTGGGCGAATGCGGATCGCCGTGCTGGTCGCTGTAGGTGTGGTGGCGGCGATGGGTGGTGACCCAGAACATGATCGGCCCTTGCGCCGCCATCGAACCGCAGATCAGCAGCAAGCCCTCGAAGAACGGCGAGGTGTTGAAGGTCTTGTGCGCCAGGTAGCGATGGAAACCCATCGTGATGCCGCCCATGTGGAGGAAATAGAAAACGCCGAACAGCACCAGGTCGGTGGTCGACATGCGTCCTTCCAGCGCACGCTGCAGCGCCAGCGCGAATCCCGCCAGCGGCACCAGCATGACCACCAGCGCGGTAATCTGCTTGATGGTGGCGCCGGCGCCGGTCAGCGGTGCGACGCCCGGCCTCAGTGCAGGACCGGCGGCGCTCGCCGGTTTGGGAGGTAAGACATTGGTTTGCGTAGTCATGGCGTTTCCCCGACGTTAATCGTTATTGAAAAGTTTCTGGTCCAGCGGATCGGCGCTCTGGCGTTGGCGGATATCCCAGGCCAGGCCGAGCAGTCCTAACAGCCGGATCACCCAGGCGGTGGTGTCGATCTGCCAGAAATGGAAATCGTTGTGCGCCAGCGCCGGGTTGGCGTGATGGTTGTTGTGCCAGCCGCCGCCGGCCGACACCAGCGCCAGCCAGCCGATGTTGCCGCTGGTGTCGCGCGTCTGGTTGGGCCGCTTGCCGAAGGTATGGCCGATCGAATTGACCGCCCAGGTCACCTGGTCGAGCAGGAAGATCCGGGCCAGGCCGCCCCACAGCAGCCCGCCGACTGCGCCTTCGACGCCGCTCAGTGCGGCGCCGGCTGCGGCCGGCAACGCCAGGCCGAGAAACACCCAGATCAGGTAATGCTGGTTGACGAACAGCACCAGCTTGCTGCCGAACAGGTCCGGCACATAGGTGCTCCAGTTGCTGCGCTTGACGGTAAACAGCCAGCCGACATGGCCGTGCCACAAGGCTTTGATGCGGCCGCGCAGGCCAGGCGACAGCACCCGCGGCGAATGCGGATCGCCGTCCTGGTCGGTGAAGACGTGGTGCATGCGGTGCGTCGCCGCCCAGAACAGGATGGGCCCTTGCGCCGCCATGCAGCCGAGGATGCCGATAACCGCGGTCACGACCGGCCCGGCCTTGAACGCGCGGTGCGAAAAGAAGCGGTGCAAACCGCCCTCGACGCCGAACGACGTCAGGAAGTACATGACGCCGAACAGGATCATGTCTTGCTGCTTGAAGCCGAACTGGATCGAATACCACAGCGCGGCGACGAAACCGACGGCAGGCGTCAGCACGGTCAGGTAAGCCAGCCGGCGAGCCTTGCTATCGCCATCCCTGAGCGCTTGCACTTTCTCGCCAGGCGCTGCGGCAGCGGGATTTTTGGTATCGATCACTGCTTACCCCTGTTGGAAAAGTGTGGTGCTGTCGGTTTCCGTCGTCGTTGCGGATGGCGTCGGACGGGCCTTGGCGTACGCCAGCGAGCCGGCGTTGAAGGCATCGCGACAGGCGCTGCGGCGCACCTTGCCGCTGGTTGTCAGCGGAATGGTCGACACCGGCGCCAGGTGCACGGTGTGCGGCGCCACGCCATGGCTGCGGGTAATCGCGGCGGCGATCGCGTCTTCGACGTTTTCCAGGTCTTCGCCGCTCAGCTTGGCTGAGCGCAGGATCTCGGCCACCACCACCAGCTGTTCCGTGTCGTCTCGTGTCACCGAAAAGGCTGCGACGCCGTTGGTGCGGATCGCCGGGTGGCTGGCCTGGGCTGCGGCTTCGATATCTTGCGGATAGAGGTTGCGGCCGGCGAAAATGATGACGTCCTTGATGCGGCCGGTGATATACAGTTCGTCGTCGAGCATGAAACCGAGGTCGCCGGTGCGCAAGTAGGGGCCGTCCTGCCGATCGTCGGCAATGAAGGCATGGAATGTTTCGGTGCTGGCTTCGGGCTGGTTGAGATAGGCTTGCGCCACGCTGGCGCCCTTGAACCACAGTTCGCCGACCGCGCCGGCCGGCAGCGGCTGCCGGGTGTCGGGATCAACGATGGCCATCACATGTCCGCTGGCTACCGTGCCGCAGCTGATGACCGCCGTGGCAGGCGCATCTGCGGTAGCCGGCTTGGCCTGGCCGCAGGCCAGCGCTTCATGGTCCAGCAGCAGCGTCTTGGGTGTGGCGTCGCGGTTTGCTTTGCCGGAAATGAACAGGGTGGCTTCGGCCAGGCCGTAGCACGGGACAAACGCCGCGCTGGAGAATCCGGCCGCTTTGAATTTTTCCGAAAAACGGTCAAGCGTGGCTTGACGCACCGGTTCGGCGCCGCAAAACAGCATCTTCAGCCGGCTCAGGTCGAGTTCGGCAATTTCTTCATCGGTAATGGTGTCGACGCACAGGTCGAGCGCGAAGTTGGGCGCTACCGAGGTGGTGACCTGGTGCGTCGACAAGCCTTTCAGCCAGCGTAGCGGACGCTGCACGAAATGGGCGGGCGTCATGACCACCAGCGTGAATCCGCTGTATACGGACAGCAGCAGTGCTCCCATCAGGCCCATGTCGTGGTAGGGCGGCAGCCAGGTGAAGCCGATATGTTTTTCTGCCGATCCCAGCCGGATGTCGAGCACGCGGCTGTTGCTGATCAGGTTGGCGGCGGAGAGCACCACGCCCTTGGGATTGCCGGTGGAGCCGGAGGTGTATTGCAGCAGCGCCGGGAACTGTTCACTGCTGCCCGCTTCATCGTTCTCATCAGTGGGCAGCGGTTGGGTGTCCTGCGCTTCGAAAAAATCGCTGCCGACAAACAGCCATTCAGGAACATTGCCCTCGGCGGAGAGCGAGGCATTGAGGCGGTCCACGGCTGCCTGTAGATTTCCTTCGGCGATCACCAGCTGCGCATTGCAGTCATTGCAGATGCTGGCGAAGCGCGCCACCGCGCGGCTGCCGACCGGCGGGAACGACGGCACGGCGGTCGCGCCGGCCTTGAAAATGGCGAACAGCGCGGTGACGTAGTGCAGGCCTGGTTCCAGCACCAGCAGCACGCGCGCTCCCGGTGTCAGTTGCTGTTTGAGCTGGCGCGCCAGGCCGGCGGCGCGCAAGTCGAGCTGGCGATAGGTCAATTCGGCGATGTCGTCTTCGCCGTTTTTCAGGAAGCGCAGAGCAACCTCGTCCGGCGTCGCCGCGGCGCGCCGGCGCAGGATCGCATCCATGTCGATATCCTGCGCGGCCTGTTCCGGGACCAATACTGTCGCTTCGCTCATGCTCAAGCTGGATGTCATTCGATACTCCGTTATTTGATTGCCGGGAAAACATCACGCCGCCGAGTAAAGTCCGGGGTTGCGCTTGTTTGGCTAATTTTTTATCACTATAGAAATATCAATACTTCCCAAAACACTATTTACAGACATGCGCTAAGCGACGGCGCGCCAGATTAATGCGCCGTCGCAGGCGCAGGTGCCCGGGATCGCGTGTCGACTGGTACGCACAGGATTGCGGTGGCAAAACCAAGCGCGATCTGCAGGTAACAGAGGGTGTGAAATGCGGCGAGGTTCAGCGTCGCATGGCCAGTTATGGCGACCGTGAGCGCCACCCCGAGCACCGATCCCATCTGGCGTACCGCCTGGTTGACGGCAGAGCCAACGCCGAACCGGGCAGGCGGTAAATGCGCGACGGCGGCCGCCGACAGTGAAGGCATGACCATGCCTACGCCTAGTCCGGTGAGTAGCGCCCCCGGCAGCCAGGTGTGCAGATAGTCGGGATTGATCCCGGGTACCAGTGCGAACCAAATGCTCGCCGCCGTGGATATCAGGCTTCCGGTCACCAGCAGTAACTTGTGCCCCGCACGCGCCGCGAACCGTCCGCACACGATCGCCGTGGGGACGACGAGCAACGGCCCAAGGCTGCCAGCCAGCCCCGCGCGCGTCAGCGAATACGACCAGACACCTGTGGTGAATAGGAACGTCTGGAAGAACATCATGGCGAAACCGATCGCGAAGAACAGCGATGCAAGATTGATATAGCAGTACGTCCGGTCCTGGAACAGCGAGAGATCGATGGCAGGGGCACGCACGGTGCGCGCCCAGACGACGAACGCTCCCAGCGTCGCCAGCCCGCCCGCGATTGCCAGGATCACCATCGGGGACATCCAGCCGACCGCCTCGGACTGTACCAGGCCGAAAGTGATCGCACCAACGCCGAGGATCAGCAGGACGACACCGATGACGTCGATCGGCGCGCCGCGCTCAGGATCGCGCGACTCGTCGAGAATGCGCCACCCAAGCCATAGCGTGATCGCGCCAAGCGGCAGGTTGAGAAAGAAGGCCCACGGCCAGCCGAAGCGATCGACCAGGAAAGAGCCGAGGCTCGGCCCCAGCGCACCTGCGACCCCGCTGACTGCGCCCCACAAGCCCACGGCGACCGCGCGTTTGCTGGCGGGAAATGCTGCCAGCAAGATCGACAGCGATGCCGGGAACAATAGCGCCGCGCCGGCTCCCTGTGCTACGCGCATTGCGATCAGAGTCGCGACGTCCCTAGCCAAACCGCAGCCGAGGGATCCCCCCAGGAACATGGCAAGTCCTAGCAAGAACGTGCGCTTGCGTCCGCGCAGGTCGGCGAAGCGGCCCGCCGGCACAAGCAATGCGGCAAAGACCAACGTGTACCCGGTCAGGACCCACGACAGGTGCGCCGAGCCGGCCTCGGGAAACGCCCGTTGCAAAGCGGGAAATGCCGCGTAGAGCAGGGTGACGTCGATCGAGACGAGGAAGACCGCCACACTCGCGATCCAAAAAACCGGCCACGGCGAAATCGAGCTCGACTGCGCCTGCAGCGCCGGGGCTAGGGGAACGTTCATTACTTGTACCTCATCATGCTGGAGGGGAGGTAGCGCCGTCGCCCGACTCGAAGTACGAGGCATCGAGAAACGAGAGCGTTCGCGCTTGCATGCGCGCTTGAAACAGTGCGACGACGGGCCAAGGGCGCATCGCCATTGCCATGACCTTCACATGCTGCGCATCCTCCCAGTGGATCACGTTCGCCACTTCCAGCGGCAGTCCGGCGACCGACCCCGTCCACAGGCTCAGCGTCGTGGCGCCTGCCGTCAGGCGCGGCCCGTTTGCGCGTCCTCCATAGACGACGATTGAGTGACCGCACAGTCGTTCGACGTAGGCGGCACCACGAATCGGCTTGCAGGCTACGGGACTGGTCAGGAACGCGTTGGCAGCTAGACCGAACGGCAACTTGGCGTCCAGCACTTCGTCGGTGGGGATCGGCGGCAACGCGGCATCGGTTCCAGGGGGAAGCAACCATGCGTCGGCGTCGATGAGATCCCGGCACGCGTCGTGCAGCGCCTGCCGAACCGGCGCGGGGAACGAGGCGAGGAAGATGTCGACCTGTACGCGCTGGCCGAACCGCCGTGCCACCGTCACCCCACGAATGCGGTAGTCCTGGAACTGTCCATGCCACTCGCGCCCGCCAATATCATCGCCGCTCCATGTGTGATCCGGCTCGACCTCGGAAAATATGCTCTCGACGGCAGCCGCGAGCTGTTCCACCCGGCCGTGGCCGACGACTTCTCCGAACGTCATGGGATGCCGCAAACTGACCTCGTCCTGCGCCGACGTCTCGAGCTCGCGCAACAACTCATCAACATAGAGACCAGCGTGTCTTTGGCGACTCATCGGCGTTTCTTTCTCTGTGAGGGTAGCGTTCATCTATTTATACCTCTTCAAACTGGGGCAGGGGCGTCCCGTGGCCCGTTCGTATGGAGGCGTTTGCGCCCATTCGCTCCAGTATCCGCCGCGCCGCGAACGCTGGCCGATCAAGGTGGATATCGATCATCGGTGCAGTGGGACTCCAGTTCGCCTGAAGGCTTTCGGCGACGTCTTTGTCCTCCATGACGGTTGAGAACACTTCTTTCGCTGTGAACTCCGTAAACCCGTGGTTGTCGATATCGAAATCGCGATGCATGCCCACGAAGACGTGGCTCGTGGTGTCGGTGGCGGGAGTGAAGATCGTCGTCGTATAGACGTGAAAGACCTTACCGTCGGCGTCGTCGCACGCGTGGGCTCTCGTTTCGACCCGCGTGTTGCCGACAGGCCAGTAGAGGACCTCCTGGAAGCGGTCGATGTAGTCGAGTTGCAGGATCCGGCTGTACAGCGGAGGCGTTTTCTCGCGGCGCATGTAGCGGCGCACGCGGACTTCGTCGTCGTTAATCACGATTTCAGGCGGAGTCTCGACGATGTCAAGTGAGCCTAGTGTTTTCGCGTGAACGAAGGCGGCGTGCGAGATGTCGAGGATGTTGTCGATTCCGAACACGTAGTTGCAGGCGATGGTACAGTAGCTCATCGTCCCCGCGAGCTCGGGCGCCGAACAGACCCAATGGTTCGGGATCGCGCTCTCGTCTGCCTGGTCCGGGTCGCCGGGCCACAGCCAGACGAAGCCATGCTTCTCGACGGCGGGGAACGAACGGACGCGCGCGCCCTTCGGGATCGTGCTCTGGCTGGGAATATTGACGCACTCCCCCGAACAGTCGTAGCGGAGCCCATGGTACCAGCACTGAAGTTCGTCTCCGATCAGGCGTCCCCGCGACAACGGAACTTGTCGATGGGCGCAGCGGTCCTCAAGCGCGACGACTTGGTTCGCTGAGGTGCGGTACATGACAATCTTCTCATTCAGGATGGTTCGCGCAAAAGGCTCGCTCTTGATTTCTCCAGAAAGGGCTGCCGCGTACCACGCATTTTGGATAAACATGATTTTTCCTTACTTCGCCGCGTACACGGCACTCTGGTTCCGGGATAGCCGACCCGAGGTCGGGATGATATGGGCGTTCAAGATGGTCCTCTGCTTCTACTCGCGCACGACTGCGACCATCGCTTCGCCGGCTCGCGTACCCGCCGAGTCTGCTTCGCGATCGAAGCGACCGTCGGCAATCCGTTCGAGGAAATCGTCCGCCTTAGACGGTAATTCGACGTGCGGGTAAGGGAAGCGCCCTGTCGTATAGCGCAGCGCGCCAAAAAACGACCGCTCAACCTGAGCGCCCGTCGCTTTGATCAGTCCTTGCGACGCTAGGTGCCCGTGCAATGCGGGCAGCCGGTAACACGGGACGGCCGGATACAGGTGGTGCTCGAGATGGAAGTTGCTTCCGAAGAAAAGCGCTGTGTAGATGGGTGATGTGTAGCTGCGGGCATCGTGGTATCGACCCGGCGCGGTGCCGGTGTGTTCCAGGTACGCGCGCATGGCGCTCATCACGTACAACCCGAAATACGGGACCAGCATTACCGTGAAACCAAGCCACAGCGAGCGATGCCAGATGAGCGCGTACACCGTCACGCCGCATAGGCCGAGGGCGATGTTGATGCGGGTGATCCAGCGCATTTCGCGCTCGGAGAACGGAAGCTTTGTGTTCTCCGGCCAAGGCAGGCCCAGTGCCATGCGTAAGGCATTCTTCGTGTAAACCCGGACGGTCCCGGACCGCGCGAGAAAGAAGCGTGACACGAAGTTGTTGTACTGCGAGTAAATCTGTGCATCGGGGTCGATGTCCTGGTCGGTGAAGCGGTGGTGCTTCCAGTGGGTCATGCTGAAGCCCACGATGAAGAAGAACGGCACCAGCGACGAAAAGAGTACCGCCAGCGCCGCACTGATGTACTTGTTTCGGTGCAGGTTCGTGTGCATTCCCTCGTGTCCAACAAAGGTCAAGAGGTGCATTCCATGGCCACCGATGATTCCCAGGACGAGTGCCAAACCTATCCGCACCGGCGTCGAGGCTGGAATATCGACGATGGCGAAGGCCACCATGGCCGGAACCAGGAAGAATGCGAGGGCGTGCGCTAGATAGAGTGCGGTGGCGAAGTGACTGGTTCGATGAAATTTTTCTGGAAGCTTGAGCCGCGCAAACGCGGTGTCGGCCTCCAACGATGCTTCGATGGTCATAGCCTATCTCCTCGGGTGACTTAACGTAGGTCCTGTGAATGCTGGCTGGGCATCACCAGGATTGGAAATTGCGTGGCCTCCAGGCCAATCGGCGCGGCATGCCGAGACCGATCTCTGCCGCAGCCTCGACCGGAACGTCGTCGGTCATCATTGAGAAATTGCATGCCGGATCTCGGGCGTGCAATTTCCGCCAAGCCTGCTGCGATGACTTCCGCGATTGTCCGGTACGAGTCGGCGCCGACGTTATTTGTGGTCATACCGGCTCGCTTACGCCGAGGGCGTGGTCGGCGCTGGATGCGAGCAGGTTCGATTGGTCGAACTCGGGCGCCCGGACTGGGGTGGCGTTAGCCTGCTCGGCCAGGCGCTGGCGTAACGCCATTTCGCTGCGGATCTCCTCGCCTCTCCGGGACATCTCGATCAAAGGCTGGATCACGCCCACCTCGCCACGCTCAACGGCCTCATCTGCCCACTTCTTAATGTCGCTGGGGTTGAATACGGCAAACGGCGAGCACTGGCGATTCTGGGCGGAGAGCAAGCGCGCCTGCAGCGTCGGGTCCGCCGCCAGCTTGCCGAACAGCATCCGGCTGAGCGGGTTGTTGTTGGTGAGCGCGCCGCGGCTGCGGGAGTATTCGAAGAGGTCGATTGAAGTCGCGTCTCGCTGGCGCCAATAGCGTACCAGCGCCTGGTCCCCGCCCTCGATGATCGCCCGCCCCAGTGACCGGGCGTCGCGAAGCGCGTCGGTGATCCCGAAGCCGGGGGACGGATCCATGAAGAGGCCTGCGTCGCCAACCAGGGCCCAGCCCGGCCCCGCCGCCTGGCGGAAGAAAAAGCGCAGGTTCAATGCGCCGAGCACCTTGCTCTTAGGCTCTCCAGCGGTCAGCGGCGCCGTGTAAGGGTTGCGCTGGAGCGTCTCCTGCAGCTTCTGTAGTGCTCGCCCCTTCCACTCCGGTAGCTGCGTTCTCGGGAACGCCACCCCGATGAGCAAGAGATCGCGGTTGGTTGGAAAGATGAAGACGACGTCGTCGCCGAAGCTGCAGTTCATCGCCCCCCCCAGGTGGCGCGGATCGTCGTCGAACCAGGTCGGTCTCGGCCAGTACGCCCAGTACATCGCGCGTGGGCAGTCGTACCCGTGATACTCCTCGGCGCTGACGAGTTGCGCTGTGGTCGAGTGCTGGCCATCCGCGCCGACCACGATCCGTGCCCGGATCTCTTCGCGCGTCCCGGCGTGTTCGACCACGGCTCCGGTGACCCGTTCGCCGTCGCGGAGCAGCTCGACCAGCTTGGTACGAGGACGGATCTCTGCCCCGGCGGCCCGCGCTTCGTCTGCCAGGAGCGCATCAAGATCCATACGACGCGGGCAGGAGCAGCGCCCGCCGGCCGGATACACAACGCGGCCGATCTCCTCATCGGCGCCGTACATCATGCTCGGCACCGGCGGTGCGAAGCGACGCACCTTATCGCCGAGGCCTAACTCGTCCAGCAGAGCCATGCCGTGGGGCGAAATCCAGTGGGTGGACAGCGGTTGGTCGCTCGGCAGATTGTTCGCATCGATAGCGAGGACGCTCTTGCCGGCGCGCGCCAGGTGAATCGCGAGTGTGGAGCCTGCGCAGCGGGCGCCAACGATTAGGGTATCTAACACGGAGAGATTCCTTTTATAGAATGACTAGAACTCGGATTGCGCGCGACGCGGCCTCGCCATCCCGCGCAAGCAATGTAGATGGGCGCATCGACCGCCGGCCGCAGACTGGTTGTCGGCAGCCGGGCATTTTCGTTTTCGGCATGAACGGCGTAATCAACGCACATTCTCCTTCCGTTCAGCGGAGAACCGTTGAAAGAGCACCGAGGCGTTGACTCCGCCGAACCCGAACCCGTTGGACAGCGCTATCTCAATTGGGGCGCGACGCGCCGACGGCCCTATCAGATCGAGGCCAATCGCGGAATCGTCGAGATGCTCCAGATTGAGGGTTCCGGGAAGCACCCCATCCCTGAGAGCAAGAACTGAAAACGCTGCCTCGATGGCGCCCGCCGCCCCCAGCAAATGTCCCGTCGCAGACTTGGTAGAGGAAATAGCCGGCCCCGTGCTGGTTCCGAAGATAGTCTTCAAGGCCGCAATTTCTCCCGCATCGCCAACCGGCGTCGATGTAGCATGGGCGTTGACGTAGTCGACACGCTCGGGGGCTATTCCCGCCATCGCCAGGGCCAGCCTCATCGCCCGCATGGCGCCATTCCCATCGTCGGGGCCGGCCGTCATGTGATAGGCATCTGCGGTGGTTCCATAGCCAATGATTTCGGCGATCGGGATGGCGCCGCGTGCTATGGCATGGTCCAGCGCCTCTACCACTAACATTGCCGCGCCTTCACCCATCACAAACCCGTCACGGTCGCGGTCGAATGGGCGCGAGGCGCGAACAGGCTGTTCGTTGAAGCCCGTGGACAAAGCCCGCGCCGCCGAGAATCCGCCAAGGCTGACTTTGTCGAAAGCTGCTTCGGCGCCGCCTGCCAGCACAATATCCGCTTCTCCCGCACGAATTAGGCGCATCGCATCACCGATCGCCTGTACGCTAGCCGCGCAGGCGGTCACAGGGCAACCGAGCGGCCCCCGAAACCGATGCTTAATCGATACTTGGCCGGCCGCCAGATTCGCCAGGAAGGACGGAATGGTGAAAGGCGACAGCCGCCGCACGCCAGGCGATTCACCTATCCTTACCGCATTGGCCAGTCCGAGAAAACCGCCGATGCCCGACGCAATGATGGTCGCAGTGCGCTCGCATTGATGGTCGGTTTGCGGAGCCCATCCGGCATCTGCTAGCGCCTCCTCAGCGGCGACCATTGCCATCTGGATGAAGCGGTCCATCTTTTTCAACTCTTTGCTCGGAATGGAGATTTCGGGTGCGAAACCGCCCTCGGGATCGGCTGTCCTGTCTTGCACGGTACCGCCGACCTTAACAGGAAGATCGCCGACAATTTCGTCTCCCAGCACGCGAAGTCCGGAACGTCCGTCAATTAGGCGCTGCCATACCAGTTCCGTGCCACAACCCAGTGGAGAAACAATGCCCAGCCCCGTCACAACCACACGGCGCATCATTCTATCTCCCTCTCTCGCAGCAGGGCCCGCCGAGAGGCATCGGTCAAGCTTTTCATCTTGCGACGCAGCTCTTTAGCTTCCGCTTTCCCCAGCTTCAGAAGAAATTGAACATCGTTATAGTTAAATTCCGCAGTCATTTCACCATCCATATACATCTGGGTAATCATTCGCAACTGTGACGCCGCGACCAGGAACCACATCCAGCAAGACATCCGAAAACTCTGTCGCATTAAGGTTTTTATAAAAAATTCATCATTTAAATTCACTGATCTGTGAAGCCAAAAAATCCTTAATGTGACAAAACCTAAATTCGCCGCACAAAATAGATAGGCAATTCTGTAAATTTTATGTAGCGTGTTGCCACTCTTCTGAACTGCTTTAGTTGGGTGAAAAAACGTTCAATCAAATTACGATTGCGATACTGGCGCCGGTCAAATTCTCGCTGTTCTTTCCGATTCTTTCTCTGCGGGATAATGGCCGCGGCATTTTTTATTGCAATACAAGCAAGCTATTTGCAACATCAAAAATTTGCCTTGCAAAATCGGGATGGCTATGAATTTTTTGGCAGCGCCAGCAATAAGCTGGTGAGCTCGCAGAATCGAACTATCGAGAGACACTTCCTCAAAACAACATCTTCGGGTGCCCCGCAAAAGCGTTCTGCCATACCTTCATGTCCGGCCACCAACACCATTCCGTGGGAAAATTCACTGGACAAATCGCGCCGCGGACTGTCCGTGCTATCTGCGGCACCATCTCAACAAATGACCTGCCCGACATATCGCATACTGTCCGAGCCGAAAATTTGAAAACAACAGAACCCTCTTGGAACGCTTGAATTCTCGCCTGAATTCCTATAAGTTTCCAATAATCAATTATTATCAGGTATATAATTCCAGCTAATGATGAACATGGCCGACCCAATAAAACCAAGAGTCAAATCGAGCTTGCTTAACGATCGCCTCGACTGGAATCTGCTACGGACATTCATGGTGATTGCCAAAGAGCGCAGCATCAGTCGGGCGGCAGGTAAGCTGCACCTCACACAACCCGCAGTAAGCCAGGCGCTTAAGCGACTTGAAGATCAGTTAGGAAAAGTCCTAGTCAAGCGGAGCGGATCGCACTTTGAGATTACGCAAGCGGGAATGCTCATCCAACGGCTTGCGGAGGAAATTTACGGCAATATTTCACAACTGGCAGCTGCCGATGGCGATATCGATGATCGGGACATTTCCGGTGTCGCCCGCTTGTTGGTTGTCAGCGGAATAAGTTCGACCAGCTACGATGATTTTTTGGCGAAATTTCATCGCGCCTCACCACGTATTGACCTGCAAATTCAAGTGATGAGAAGCGCCGACATTGTCAATGCTTTGCTTCAAAAGACGGCAACGGCAGGTATCAGCCCGGACTATTTGCTGCCAAAAAAAATCCAGCAACAGCTATTTATTCCACAGAAATTTTCTTTTTTTTGCGGAAGACATCATCATCTGTTCGGGCGGTCGAACCTCACTGTTGCTGACCTGCGCGACGAAAATATAGTGTCGGTGTCAGGCGACCAGATCGGTGACAATTTTTCGAAACTTACTCTATTTCGCGAGCAAAATGGATTTTCCGGCCGTGTAGTCGCTTCCTCAGCAAGTATGACCGAAATGCGTCGACTCATTTTTTCAGGATTTGGAATTGGCTGTTTGCCTGAGGAAATCGCGCGTAGCGACGTCATGCAGCAAAGACTCTTTCGACTTCCTCCGGACGACGGCGTTGTTAATGTCGATTTGCATTTATTATGGAATATCGAACGTAACTATTCTCCTGCGGAGTCGGTTTTTCTGGACAGCTTGAGGTCCTATATTCCGCAACATGCCGACAAAGCAGACGTCGGGTAAGAATAAACCTTGACCCAGATCTGGAACCAACACGAATATGTCATCAATCTGCTCAGAACGATAGCTCTCACTGTGGATCAAGTCCCATGTCTTCTGCAATTCACATCTCTCACTCTCGTCGGGCTGCAATTGCCAGTTTTGTAGGCACAACAGTTGAGTTTTACGATTTCTATATCTATGCTACAGCCGCAGCCCTTGTGTTAGGCGAAGTCTTCTTTCCAAATCTCAATCAATTTCAAGGCACGATGGCGTCGTTTGCCACGTTTGCAGTCGGCTTCATTGCTCGACCATTGAGTGGCATGGTATTCGGTCATTTTGGTGACAGGTTAGGACGCAAGAAAATGCTGGTTATTACGATGTTCCTCATGGGCATTGCAACGACTGCCATTGGCCTGCTTCCATCGTATGGACAAGTTGGCATCTGGGCTCCGGCTTTGCTGATTTTTTTTCGTATTTTGCAGGGAGTTGCGGTCGGCGGGGAATGGGGGGGGGCCGTGCTCATGGCATGTGAACACGCGCCGGCCGGGCGCAAAACATTCTTTGCGTCGCTTCCTCAAATGGGTAGTCCTGCGGGACTGATCCTGGCGCTTCTATCGTTCCGGGCAGTGGCATCAATGTTTCACGAAAATCTCATTTCTTGGGGATGGCGCATACCTTTCCTGGCGAGCTTCGTGTTATTGATCATTGGGGTGTTCATCCGCATAGGAGTAAGTGAGTCTCCGGAGTTTGAATCGGTTGTGAAGGCAGAGGGACTTGCCAAATTTCCGGTAGCTGAAGTGTTACGCACTGCATGGGTGCCAATCTTGCTTGGCGCCGGCGCGATAACCATCAGTACCGCCGGCTTCTTTTTCACCAATACCTTTATGATTTCCTACGTGACAAGCTATCTCGGCATGCAAAAGTCGACGATTCTTGATGTCCTCCTGGTGGTGACGATCATTCAATTATGCTCACAACCCATTTCGGCATTGCTTGCGGAACGTTACGGCAATGCTCGGTTCCTGATGGCCGCAGCGTTGCTGTCAATGTTGGCACCCTACCCAATGTTCTTGCTGGTCAATACGCAAGACCCGGTCGTCATGATCGTCGGCATTTCATTGGCTGTGATCCCTTTGTCTGCTGTCTATGCTGTCATTGCCGGCTTTATGATCGCAGTGTTCCCAACGCATCTGCGTTACTCGGGGATTTCGATCGCATATCAGTTCTGCTGCGCTGTGGCAGGAGGGACGACCCCTTTAATTGGTGCGCTAATCGCCGGCAACTATAAGGGGGAGTGGTTACCTCTCGCGCTGTATTTCAGCTTGCTAGCCAGCGTATCATTTGTTTGTATATGGAGCCTTGCACGTTATCAACGTCAACAACTATTCACGCTAAACGTGGCAGTAGGAAAATCGTATGGGATGAGTTAGTGCATCGCCGATTTTGAAGAAAACGCATGAGTGTTCGCTGGCGAAGTATCGTGAAAAATTTTCGCAACAGATTACTGATAGCAAGCCATTGTTACGAGGATGACGGTCTGGCATAAAATCCGACACTGTCCATACTGGTTCGTCAAAATGCGTGACAGTGTCGATAGTCTAACGCCAAGCAACCCAAGCCCATGCGCGACAGGCACGAAGGCCTCCACTGCGATGTCCTGCGAGGCAGTAGTCATCCAGTCTGCGATTCCAAGTTCTTGGTTCCGTCTTTAGTAATATGCGGGCCATCTTCCTGCCGTGCATCAGACCCAAGCTGGAGACGTACAATTGGGCCAGTTGGAATTGGGATTGTCATTTGGCTCAGGCGTTTGAAACGAGTCAGCCCGATCACAACAAGTACAGCAGCGGATGAAATCAACCCGGATAGGAGTGACAGCAATTCGACACGACCGGCAAAGAATCCTATCCATCCCGCAAAGTATAAACCGAGGGAAGTGACAAAACCGGCGCCCATGATAAATTGTGCGGCTTGCGGTAGCATTACGATGCCTCTCTGCAAGGCGATAAAAAGAACGGCAATGCTGGCGATGTACACGATATTGACTGCCACCATGGTGTCAATAATGGCCTGCCCGCGAGCGGCAACAATAGCGCCGGCAAGCGTGATGATAAGCATCAAAAGGGAATGTGGCACTTGCCGTTTTGTCGAAATGGTTGACGCAAGGGCTGCAGTCATTGCACGGATGATCGCAGCGCCGGATCCAAGCGCAGCAGACAGAAGAACCAATAACAAACCGATTGATACGCCTGTTCCGGCACGCCCTGTGAATTGCATGAGCAAAAATGGTATGACCTGCTTGGCATCAGCGAGTCCATTCAGCATGCCAGCCTGGCGTGCGGCTAACACTGCTGCTGCGGGAAGAAAACCTGTTAGGAACAGAAATCCTGCCGCAAGCAGGCAACCGAGGATCGCATCAATCGGGCGCCGTGCCGCAATAACGAATTGCTGGTAATCCGCACCTGTAATAACCAGAAAGACGATGGCGACCATCGTTACGAACAGTTCATATGGCCGGGCCAAATGGACGTCTTGCATAAAAAGCGGTACCGCTTCCACGTAAAGATGTAGGCCATCAACGTTACTCAGCGCATACAACAGCGCGAGGTTACTGGCAACCAAGCAGAGAGAAAACAATTTCGAAGCAAGACGTAAATTAAGCGAACAAGCAGCAAGAAGCAACGTGAGAGAAAGCGCATAACTCAGCCCTGCCGGCAAACCGGCCAGCTTAAGAATCGCAACGCTGCCATGTATCTGGGCTGCCAATACACCAGCCATCCAGATGAGCGACAGAAGCGCAACACTATTTTTCATTTTTGCGCCATAAGCCCGTCCGAACACATCCCATATCTGCATGCCAGAAGACCAAAGTCGTCGAGAAAATAGCGCGAGAAAAACCATGCCGGTGGCGGTCGCCATTGCGTAGATGCTGCCAGCCATGCCGAGTCTGAGCGCCAGTTCCCCTGATCCGAACAAAAAGCCGATGCCATAGCTTGCGGAAACGAGCAGTGCGGCGATATGGAGGAAGTTCAAATTGCGCGACATCATATATTTCTTCCTTATCCGTTACTCTGGATAACAGCGGCTTTTCCGTAAAAATATGCACTGCAGCGCACACTTCGCTCCATATAGTGAGGGAGTTTGATCAACATTTCATGTGTTTGATGAAGCCGGTAATAGGGAACGGCTGGCATCAGGTGGTGCGTGAGGTGGTACCCATTATTTCGAGGATGCACGATCCAACGCCACGGACTCAACGTTGAGACATCTCGTGTGAATGAGAAAATTCCTCCTGGCTCAAGGCCAAAATGGTCACACATCTCTCGGAATGTCGTTACCAGATGGAACATACTCGCTTTCGCGATCATCCAAAGGGCAAAGAAGGTTAGTGCAAATTGAATATTCATCACGATAACAGCCATCGCGAGAATCGAGAGCCACCAGAAATAAATATAGGCGGATCGCTTGAGATTCAGGTCTGGTATACCGAGATGTCCCATGACAGAGCCGCGCCAGCATCCGAACGAGAAAATATATTTTCGATAAGTCAACCACCACGACGATTGCTCTCCCGTGATTGAAGTAATGTAATCAGGATCGCGCAATGGATCGCCAAGAAAGGCGTGATGTCGTGAGTGCAATTTGCGGTAAATCGCCAGGCTATTGAAAAGCGCTGGGGCCAAGAGAAATGTTGCAATCAGATCATTTGCCTTGTCCGAATTGAACAGATTACGATGGCCAGCGTCGTGTAGGAGGTTGCCCATCGCGCGCTGTCTATTTGCTACGACAATTATCGCTACTGGTACTGCATAGCTTCCCGCGCGCCAGACAAAATAGGTCATCGCTAGAATCGTCAGCCAATCAAGTGCGATGTCCAGCAATACGCGCATTTCGTTTTTTCGCTGTAACTCACCATAGGCTAAATCGCTATCTTTCAGTGCCCTGTGCAAGTCAATTTGGTCCGCGCCAATACCACATCCGTGATTCATCATTAAATAGCTTCTCGGACTTCTGTTTCAGTTAAGGGAGTGAACTCTTGCAATAGATTTGGATTGGCCCCTTGAATCACAGGATACGTGAACACCTCTAAAATAAGAGACAGCCTTGTGACTAGTTTTAAGCCTATGCAAACATTGAACAATTCGAAGTATTGACGGAATCTGAAAGGCATCAGCGCATCCACCGCAGGAGAAACTGGTAAACGTCCAGGAAACATTCGAAGCCGGGAAATCCATCTCTCCGGTGGCCCGCCAATGTGGCGTGGATGCAAACCAGGTTTTTTGCTGGCGCAAGCAGTACCAGGAAGGTAGTCTGATTGCAGCCTTTCCCAAGCCTTGAAAGAAATCAAGGAGCTGCAGCGTATTCTGGGCAAGAAGACTAGGGAGAACGAAATTCTGCGTGAAGTGCGGTCGCTCAAAAAACTGGATTGGGCACTCGCCATTAGTGCCGCGAGACGCCGATGAAAAAGGTCTGTGACGTTCTCCGTGTAGAGCGCTCTGCGGCAGTAGTACGGCTGCACCTGTCCGGGCAAAGTAACGGCATGGCTGAATCGTTCGTGAAGCCTATGAGGCATGATTACATCGCCTTTTTGAATAAACCGGATCTGCCTACGGCGCTCAAGCATCTGGCCGCAGGATTTGAGCATTACAATGAGCGCCACCTGCACAGTGCCTTGAAAATACCGTTCTTGTATGGAGTTCAGGCACCGGACGACATCGCTAACTTAAAGGTGTCATGGTGTTCTGAGTGACAGGGGCAAATCCAAGATTCACTTATTAATCTAGAGCGAGGACAAGAGATGATACGTCGACGCTCAGCACACATCTTTAGCTATGTAGAAAGGAAAACTCAGGATCTGCCTTGCGCGCACACAACTGCCGCATGACGGAGGCAAACGCGTCAATGTGAATGTAACAAGGAATTGCAGGAAATGTGTAATGGCCTCGACCTTCGCTGGACCACACGATCCTGGCAACAAGATGGAAGTAGCCATACGGGGTTCCAAATACCCTCCAGCCCATTGATATACTTGGAAACCGCTACATCGCAAACCTATTGTTCCCTGTGCTTCCCGCCATAAGAACGCATCGATTATCAAGGCATTTCGAGGCATGATCAAATAATTGATTGTTATACGGCGTATAATTTTCCCTAATAGTGTTCTACCCCGTTTTATTGTGATTACGCCGAAATTATGCCAAAGTGGCTGCGGTACTGCATGAAATAAGGAATGTCTGGTGCCGGAGAGAGGAGTCGAACCCCCGACCTCTTCATTACGAATGAATTGCTCTACCAACTGAGCTACACCGGCACTACTTTTGCAAAACACATGCAAGAGTACAAATATATTCTAGCAGTAATCAATCACTAAATTAAAGCAATTCAATGCCCCGGCAGGGCGGCATCTGCATTACGTTCCGGGCGGCAGCGATAAATTTCGCGGTAAGCTGCCAGCCGCGGCTGCAGTGCCGCGTGGCGTTGCGCATTCGGGGTGAATGCTTCACGCAACGGCGGCTTGGCGCAGATGACGGCTTCCTTTCCAGGCTGGTCGTTGGCAGCAAGCCAGGCCAGGCGGGCAGCGCCTAGTGCGCCGCCGGTTTCGCTGCCGACATGGGTCACCATGCGCACGTTCAGCGCATCGGCGATCAGTTGCGCCCAGTACGGACTGCGCGAACCGCCGCCCACCAGAGACAATTCCGTAACTTCTGTGCCGGCTGTATGCAACGCAGCAAGGCCATCAGCCATGCCGAAGGTGACGCCTTCGATCACGGCGTAACCGAGCGCGGCGCGGCCGTGGGCGTGCGACAGGCCGTGGAATACGCCTTGCGCGTAGGGATCGTTGTGCGGGGTGCGTTCGCCCGACAGGTAGGGCAGGAACAGCGGCGCGTTTTCCAGTGCGGCCGAATCGAGCTCGGCGATTTCGTTCAGCAATGTGGCTTCGTCAACGCTCACCAGCCGGCAGAACCAGCGCAGGCAGCTGGCGGCCGACAGCATCACGCTCATCTGGTGCCAGCGGCCGGGCAGGGCGTGGCAGAAGGCGTGCACGGCCTGGGCCGGATTGGGACGGAAGCGGTCGTTGACGACGAACAGCACGCCTGAGGTGCCGAGCGAGACAAAACCGTCGCCGGGGTTCACCGCGCCTATGCCTACCGCACTGGCGGCGCCGTCGCCGCCGCCGCCGGCAACGATGACTTCTGGCGACAAGCCCCAGGCGCTAGCCACTTCAGGCAGTAGCGTGCCGGACGATTCTCCGCCTTCGACCAGGCGCGGCATGTGCGAGCGGCGCATGCCGGTGGCTGTCAGCAATTCATCCGACCAGTCGCGCTTGGCCACATCCAGCCAGAGCGTGCCGGCCGCATCGGACGGTTCGGATACCTTGTTGCCGGTCAGTTTCAGGCGCAGCCAGTCCTTCGGCAGCAGCACCATCTGCATGGCGGCAAATACATCCGGTTCGTGGTGCGCCAGCCATAGCAGCTTGGGAGCGGTAAAACCGGGCATGGCCAGGTTGCCGGCGATCTGGTGCAGTTGCGGCGCGCGTTCGGTCAGCTCGACGCATTCGCTGATGCTGCGCAAGTCGTTCCATAGAATCGCCGGGCGCAAGACGCGGTCTTGCGCGCCGAGCACTACCGCGCCATGCATCTGGCCGGACAGGCCGATGGCGCGCACGGCGCGGAACTCCGCCGGCGCTTTTGCGCGCAGCTTGGCGATGGCTTCGCCGGTAGCCTGCCACCATTGTTCCGGATCCTGTTCCGACCAGCGCGGCTGCGGACGCGATACGGTGAGTGCGCTGCCGGCGTCGGCTAGTAGCTTGCCGGCCTGGTCCATCAGGACGATCTTGACTTCCGAAGTGCCCAAATCGATGCCGAGATACATATCCCCATCCTATTGTATTTTTATCAGTGACTGTTAACACATGCGCGGCCACAGATGCTGCCAGCGCAGCATCCTGTCAGGTCTGCTGGGCAAGCCAGTTTTGTACATGCACCAGTGCTTCCCGCAGCGGCAACTCAAGCTGCGGGCTGCCAGCTAGTGTGCCCCATAAGGCGGGATCGGCGCAATAGGCGCGCACCGGGTCGGCGCTGGCGAGCATGGTCCGGGTGGCGGATTCGTCGAAGATGCCGTCCTGATAAGCATAAGGCAGCTCGTTTTTTGCCCAGCGTTGCAGGAACAGGAAGAAAAGCGCCGGCAGGACCAGGGTGGCGTGCGGCACCGCGCCACGCGCGATGCATTCCTGCAGGGTCGGCACGATGAAGCCGGGAATTTTGGAGAAACCGTCGGCGGCCACGCGCTGGTTGCTGTCTTGGATATTCGGATTGCCGAAGCGTTCCAGCACCACGTCGCGATAATTCGCCAGATCGAGCGGGCTCGGCGTCAGGCAGGGAATGACGTCCTGCGTGACATAGTCATAAGCCATTTTACGGATATCCGGCCGGGCGCAACTTTCATGGATATAGTTCAGGCCGACCAGCGTGCCGGCCCAGGCGATGCAGCTGTGGGTCGCATTGAGTATGCGGATCTTGGCTTCTTCATAAGGCAGCACTGACTGCACCATTTCGACGCCGACTTTTTCCAGGGCAGGGCGGCCAGCGGCGAACTGGTCTTCGATTACCCATTGGATGAACGACTCCGCCATCAGCGCGCAGGGATCGGCCTGGCCGGTTGCCTGCGCTACGCGCGTCCTGACTTCTTCAGTAGGACGCGGCGTGATGCGGTCGACCATCGAGTTGGGGCTGCTGGTGTGGTCGCTCACCCATTGCTGCAGAGCGGTTTCGCCGCGCAACGCCAGGAACTGCAGCAAGCCATCATGAAACCGCTCGCCGTTGTGGCGCAGGTTGTCGCAATTGAGCAGGGTGACCGGGCCGCCGTTGGCTGCGGCGCGCGCGCGCAGGATGGCGGTCAAGGCACCGTAGATGGTATTCAGTTCACCTTGCAGGTCGGCCGCCAGGTCCGGATTGCGGGTGTCCAGGCGATGGTGGTGGTCCAGGTAATAACCGGCTTCGGTGACCGTGAATGAAATGATTTTGGTGGTGCTCCGGGCGCCGAACGCCGTCAGTTCCAGCAGCGCCGCATCCCACGGCACGATGGTCTTGATCGAGCGGATCGTTTCGTAGTTGCGCACGCCGCCCGGCGTCACGGTTTCCAGCGTATAGGCGCCGCCCTGGCGCTCCAGCGCATCGAGCAGCGGCGTCATGTCGTCGCGGATGTTGGCCAGCGCCAGCGACCAGCCGGTGTTGCTGGCATCGCCGGTTTCCATCAGATGATGCAGGTATACCGCCTGGTGCGCGCGATGGAAGGAGCCTGCGCCGATGTGCAGCCAGGTATTGCCGGCGGCGTCGGTGGTGGAGGAAGTGGCTTGCATGGTGAGTCCTGAATAAATAATGGCGAACGCCGCTTTGATAAATAATGGTTATGCCGTCTGTGCCGAGGCTGGATGCGCTTGCCCTGTTGCCGAGACAGTCGCATCCAGCCGGCGCAAGGCACGGCCGCTCTGGTCGAACAGATGGCAACGCTGTGGATCGGCCGACACGCCGATTTCGCTGCCGCGCTGCATGTCCACGGTATCGGCCACGCGCAGCACCAGCGGTTCTTCGGATGCGGTGGAATCGGCGTACAGATAGGAAAAATCGCCCAGCGCTTCCAGTACCGTGAACTTTGCCTTCAGCATCGGATTATGCGGATCGAGCATCAGGTGTTCGGCGCGTACGCCGATGCTGACCGGGTCGCCGATCTGCAGGCTGCTGCCGTCTACCGCAACCGACTGGCGGCCGCCGCTGGCCAATTCGACCAGCACGCCATGGGTGGCGATGGCCGCTACCTTGCCGTCGATGAAATTCATCTTGGGAGAACCGATGAAACCGGCGACAAAACGATTCGCCGGATGATGGTAGAGCTGCTGCGGCGAGCCGACCTGCTCAACCCGGCCGGCCGACAGCACCACGATCTTGTCGGCCAGCGTCATGGCTTCGATCTGGTCGTGGGTGACGTAGATCATGGTGGTCTTGAGCTGGTCGTGCAGCCGCGAAAATTCCAGGCGCATCTTCACCCGCAAGGCCGAATCCAGGTTCGACAAAGGCTCGTCGAACAGGAATACGCTAGGCTCGCGCGTGATGGCGCGGCCGATGGCGACTCGCTGGCGCTGGCCGCCCGACAGGGCTTTCGGCTTACGATCCAGCAGATGATCGATGTGCAAAGTCTTGGCGGCGCGCTGCACCGCGGTGTCGATCTCGGCTTTCGATTTGCCGGCGATCTTGAGGCCGAACGCCATGTTGTCGTACAGCGTCATGTGCGGATACAGCGCGTAGGACTGGAACACCATGGCGATGCCGCGCTTGGCCGGCGGCACATCGTTCATGCGTGTATCGCCGATGAACAGGTCGCCGCTGCTGATGTCTTCCAGGCCGGCGATCATGCGCAGCAGCGTGGATTTTCCGCAGCCGCTGGGGCCGACGAAGACGACAAATTCGCCATCCTCGATGTCGAGGTTGATGTCGCGCATGACTTCATTGTCGTCGTAGCTCTTGATGAGGTTTCTGATAGTTACGCCTGCCATGATGGTCTCCTTCTGTTTTGTTCTTGGATCGTCGCCACGGATGGCGGCGACTCAATATAAAAATGCGTAAAAATGCGTGGCATCACGCCGTCTGTCTGCCGAGCAGCTCTGTCAGTTGCTGCATGTCGTCGAATATCCGTTCGGCGCCGGCTGCCAGCAGCCGGGCGCCGGCTTGCTTGCGGTCGTGCGCCACGCCGGTGAAGCCGATGACCCGGATGCCGGCGGCGACTGCCGAACGGACGCCGGTGATGCTGTCGTCGATCGCAATGCATTGCTGCGGCGCCACGCCAAAGCCGGCAGCGGCAGCCAGGTAGACGTCCGGCGCCGGTTTCGGACTGCCCAGTTCGTGGCCGCTATGGATGTGGCCGTCAAACAGGGGCAGCAAATCGCAGCGCCGCAGGCCGGCGTGGATGCGCTCCAGGCTGCTGTTGCTGGCGACTGCTTTCGGTAGGGCGATTGCAGCCAGTGCTTCCCTGACTCCGGGCACCGCATTGACTTCCTCGCTGCAGGCGCGGCCGACCACGAGGTTGATGGCGTCGTAGTCCGCCGCGCCCAGTCCCAATTTGAACGCGATATCGACTTCATCCAGCAGCAGGTTGGTCATCATGCCCAGCCGTTCGGCAATTGCGCTGTGCAGCGCTGCTCCGGCCTGCAGCATGGACGGTGGCAAATACGGCGTCAACTCGCGATGCAGGACAGTGAGAGCGATGCTCTCGCTGTCGAGCAAAACGCCGTCGCAGTCGCAGATAAGGTGAGTGATATGCGAGGTCATCGTTAGTCTCACTTCACCGCGCCGAAAGTAAGGCCGCGCACCAGCTGCTTTTGCGCCAGCCAGCCGAGCACCATGATCGGAGCGATCGCCAGCAGCGAGGCGGCCGACAGCTTGGCCCAGAACAGTCCTTCCGGATTCGAGTAGGACGCGATGAAGACGGTCAGCGGCGCGCCGCTGACGCTGGTCAGGTTGATGCTCCAGAACGCCTCATTCCACGACAGGATGATCAGCAGCAGGGCGGTCGAGACCAGCCCCGGCATGGAGGTCGGCAGCAGCAGGTACACCATTTCCTGCCAGGCGTTGGCGCCGTCGATGCGCGCCGCTTCCAGAATTTCCTTGGGTACGTCGTTGAAATAGGTGAACGCCATCCAGACCGCGATCGGCAGGTTGATCAGGGTGTAGATGATGGTCAGGCCGGTCACTGTATCGAGCAGGCCGGTATTCTTGGCCAGCAGGTAGATCGGGATCAGTACGCCGACCGCCGGCATCATCTTGGTCGACAACATCCACAGCAGCAGCTTCTGGGTCCGCGCGGTAGGGAAGAACGCCATCGCATACGCTGCCGGCACCGCGATCAGCAACGACAGGATGGTCGAGCCGAGCGAGACGATCAGCGAATTGCCGACGAAGTTCATGTAATTGCTGCGCGCCATCACTTCATGGAAGCTTTCCAGCGTCGGCCAGAAGATCAAGGTCGGCACGTAAGCCTGGTGCTCGGTCTTGAAGGCGGTGATGGCAACCCAGAAGATAGGGAAGAACAGAATGATGGCGCAGGCCCACGCCAGCAATCCCAGCCACAGGCGGTTTTTGTTTTTAGCGCTCATTTTTCGTTCGCTCCTTTCAGGTTCTTCGCCATCATCCGTACCAGGAAGAACGACACAATATTGGCCAGGACCACGGCGATGATGCCGCCGGCCGAGGCGATGCCGATATCGAACTGCTGCAAGCCGATCGAATACACCAGGTAAGCCAGGTTAGTGGTAGCAGTGCCGGGACCGCCGGCGGTGGTGGTGAAGATTTCGGCGAAAATCGACAGCAGGAAAATGGTTTCGATCATGATCACCACCGTGATCGCACGCTTGAGGTGGGGCAGCACCACATACCAGAACACCCGGATCGGTCCGGCGCCGTCCAGCTGCGCCGCTTCTTTCTGTTCCAGGTCGAGCGACTGCAATGCTGTCAGCAGGATCAGGAAGGCGAATGGAATCCATTGCCAGGCGACTATCATGATCACCGACAGCATCGGATATTCGGCCAGCCAGTCGATCGGCTCCAGTCCGATCAGCCGCATGACCCATGCCAGCAGGCCGTAGACCGGGTGCAGGATCATGTTTTTCCAGATCAGGGCAGCGACGGTGGGCATCACGAAGAACGGCCCGATCACCAGCAGGCGGGCGATGCCGCGACCGAAGAACGGCTGGTCGAACAGCACCGCCAGCAGCGTGCCGGAGACCACGCTGATGACCAGCACCGAGCCGATCAGCAGTAGCGTATTGAGGATCGACGGCCAGAAGGCCGGATCGTTGAACAGGAAAGCGTAATTGTCCAGCCCGACAAAACCGGTTGCTTCCGGCATCATCAGGTTGTAGCGGATGACCGAGAAGTACAGCGTCATCGCCAGCGGCACGATCATCCATAACAGCAGCAGGAATACCGAGGGCGTTTGCAGCAGCCGCACCGGCTTGAATTTGCTGGCGTTTGGCCGTACCGGCGCGGCCGCGTTGGCGACCTGGGCGGAAGGAGTCGACATGATTTACCTCTTACATTATTGCGCGCCGATTGGCGGGGGTAGGGTGGGCACATCGTGCCCACGCGTGAATGTGCTCCGCGTATTTAACTGCATTGGCTACCGCGTGAGTCGGTACTCCGTTTATCACGGTCACGCGTGGGCACGGGGTGCCCACCCTACGGATTACTTGCGCATTTACTTGATATAGCGTCCTTGGCGCATCACCCGGTCCGCCTGCGCCTGCGATGTCTGCAAGGCAGCATCGACAGTCGACTTGCCGGCCAGTGCGCCGGCAATCGCCTGACCGACTACCGTGCCCAGCGACTGGAACTCGGGGATCGTCACGAACTGGATGCCGGTGTAAGGCACTTTCTGCAAGGTGGCGTCCTTGGTGTCAGCCGATTGGATCGCGTTCAGCACGAAGTCGGAGTAGGGCGCGGCCTTCTTATATTCAGGCGAAGCGTAAGTCGACATGCGGGTGCCCGGCGGCACCAGGCCCCAGCCTTTTTCCTTGGCGACCAGCTGCACGTATTCCTTGGAAGTTGCCCAGGCTGCGAATTTCTTGGCGGCGTCCTGCGATTTCGACGATTTCGGAATCGCCAGCGACCAGATCCACAACCAATGCGAACCCTTAGGCGTGACCGCTACCGGCGACGGCGCAAACGCTACCTTGCCGACCACTTTCGATTCCTTGCTGCTGTAGATCATGCCGGCTGCTACCGTGGCGTCGATCCCCATGCCGCATTTGCCGCTGGAGAACAGCACCAGGTTTTCGTTGAAGCCGTTTGAGGTGGCGCCTTGCGGGCCGTACTTGTGCAGCAGGTCGACATAGGTAGTGACCGCGTTTTTCCACTCGGGCGAGTTGAGCTGCGGCTGCCATTTTTCATCGAACCAGCGGGCGCCGAAAGTATTGACCATGGTGCCGACCAGCGCCATGTTCTCACCCCAGCCAGCGCGGCCGCGCAGGCAGATGCCGGCGATGCCGTTCTGCTTGTCGGTCAGCTTTTCGGCGAAGCCGGCGATGTCCTGGAAGGTCGGGTGTTCAGGCATTTTCAAGCCCTTTTCCGCAAACAGGTCCTTGCGGTAGTAGGTCATCGAGCTCTCGGCGTAGAACGGCAGCGCATACAGCTTGCCGCCTTCGGTCAGGCCTTCGCGCACGGTCTTGATCAGGTCGGCCTCGTCGTAGTTGGCAGGCAAGCCTTCCATCGGCGCCAGCCAGCCTTTCTTGGCCCAGATCGGCGCTTCATATGCACCGATCGTCATCAGGTCGAACTGGCCGCTGCCGGTGGCGATGTCGGTGGTGACGCGCTGGCGCAGCACGTTTTCTTCCAGCACTACCCAGCGCAGCTTGATGTCGGGATTGGCTGTTTCGAAATTTGTGGAGAGTTTTTGCAGTTCGATCATGTCCGGATTGTTGATCGTTGCGATGTTCACGGTAACTGGTGCGGCCCAGGCGCTGCCACAGAATATAGCCAGCAGGCTGAGTGGGGCCAGGGCGGCTGAAAACGAGCTTGCGCGGATGCTGCGACGTTTCATGTTTGTCTCCATTGTAGGAATGATTAATACGCCATGCCGACTTGCGCGGCTTCGCGTTATCACTTTCTCAGGCGGCATTGATTGCGGGTCGCCTGGAAAATTCTTTAACGTTGTCTTTTGCTTGTGTCTTGCTCGTGCTTTGCTGTTTCAAATATTGAGCAAAAGACTTTTCGTTGAGCAAATAATCATGCATGATTCAAAGCGTGTCAAGATTTAGTTCTGCTGCATTGCACTATCTGGGACAATTCCTGGGTTGAATGCCAAAAACAAGGCAGTAGCGGCCCGGGCGGTGCATGTTGCGCAGACGCATGCCGGGCGCATCATGCCAAAAAAGGAAATCAGATGGCAAATGAAAAACTGGATCTCGCCGCGCGCGCGGCGTGGATGTATTACGTGGCCGGCAATACCCAGAACGAAATCGCCGACCACCTGGGAATCTCGCGCCAGATGGCGCAGCGGCTGGTGGCTTATGCGCGCGAATCGGGGCTGGTCAAGGTCAGGGTGGAACATCCGGTGTCGACTTGCCTGGAGTTGGCGGCCGCCTTGCAGCTGCGCTACGGCCTTGAGCAATGCCATGTGGTGCCGAGCATGGGGGCGGGCGACAAGGTGGTCGACGACGCCGGCGTGCAGCAGATGCTGGCGGTGGTCGGCGCCGAGGTGATGGAGCGTTATCTGCAGCAGGAGACGCCGCTGGTGGTGAACGTCGGTTCGGGGCGGACCTTGAAGGCCGTATTGGAGGCGGTCACCGAAATGGAACGGCCGCAGCACCGGATCGTGTCGATGGTGGGGGCGATTGCGGCCGACGGTTCATCGAATCGCTATGACGTCGCGCTTACCGCCGCCGACAAGATCCAGGCCCGTTTCTTTTTCCTGCCGGCGCCGCTGGTGGCCGACAATGCCGAAGACATGCGCCAGTGGTGCAGCCACCGGGTATATCGCATCGTGGCCGACCTGGCGCAGCATGCCGATGTCACCTTTGTCGGGGTCGGCACCATTGCGCCGGGCTGTCCGATGCACGAAGACGGCTTCATCACGGCAGAAGAAGTGGCGCAATTGCAGGGATACGGGGCGGTGGGAGAAATGATCGGCCACGCCATCGCCGGCGACGGCCGCCTGATCGCATCGCCGCTGGAAGACCGCGTCACCAGCCTGCCGCTGACCTCGCCGCCGACACGCCCGGTGATCGGCATGGCAGGTGGCGTCAAGAAGGCAGAAGCAATCCGCGCGGTGCTGCGCGGCGGCTGGTGGTCGGGCCTGATCACCGACGAATACTGCGCACGCTACGCACTGCGGGACGAGTAATTAATTAGGGTCAGAGTCGAATTGTTTAGGGCCAAACAATTCGACTCTGACCCTAATTAACGGCCTGCGGAGTACATGCGTCTTCGGATTGATTATTCGCGCGAACGTTCATGGAACTGCAGCGGCTGTTCGTCCGCCGCCGAGGTCGGACTGCAGCCGGTGGCGCACGTGCCGCATCCGCTATCGCATCCTCCCGCCGCGGCTTGCGGCTGCAAACGCTTGCCGATCGCGCGCAATGTTGCGGGGCGTGAGGAGGCGCTCAGGGAACTGGCCAACGCTCCCTGCCAGCGCTGGCTGGTAGCCGGCATCAGCCGCCGGCAGGCATAGACCAGGCTGGCGGCTACGGCGACGCCGATCACGATGGCCTGGATCACGAGAAACGGCGTCATGTCAGCAACCTCGTGATCTGATAGGTGAGGAAAGCCGCCAGGTAAGCCAGGCCGAACAGGTAGGCGGTGGCGACCGCAACGATCTTCCAGGAATTGGTTTCACGCCGCATCACCGCCAGCGTCGACATGCATTGCGGCGCAAACACATACCAGGCCAGCAGCGACAATGCAGTCGCCAACGACCACTGATGCGCAATCACCTGCCCGAGCTGCGACGCGATCGCGTCTTCGCTGCCGGACATGGCATACACGGTTCCCAGCGCCGATACGGCCACTTCGCGCGCCGCCATGCCGGGCACCAGCGCAATGCAGATCTGCCAGTTAAAGCCGATAGGGGCAAACACGTATTCCAGCAAATGGCCGATGCGGCCGGCCAGGCTGTAGTCGATGGCAGGCAAGGTTGCGCCCGGCGGCGGGCCGGGGAAGGTCGACAGGAACCACAGCAGAACCGTGAGCGAGAGGATGATGGTGGTGACCCGGCGCAAGAAAATCAGCGCCCGTTCCCACAGGCCGATGGCGATATTGCGGGCGCCGGGCAAACGGTAGGACGGCAGTTCCATCAGCAAGGCATGTTCGCTCTTGTCCTTGCGCACGCGCTTGATGATCCAGGAGACGGCCAGCGCGCTGACGATGCCGGCCACGTACAGCACGAACAGCACGATGCCCTGCATGTTGAACAGGCCCCACACGCCGCGGTTCGGAATGAAGGCGGCGATCAGCAAGGTGTACACGGGAAGCCGTGCCGAGCACGTCATCAGCGGCGCCACTAGGATGGTGGTCAGGCGGTCGCGCGGGTCCTGGATGCTGCGGGTGGCCATGATGCCGGGAATCGCGCAGGCGAAACTCGACAGCAGCGGGATGAAGGAACGGCCGGTGAGTCCGGCCTTGAACATCATGCGGTCGAGCAGGAAGGCGGCGCGCGGCAGGTAGCCGGATTCTTCCAGCACCAGGATAAAGAAAAACAGGATCAGGATCTGCGGCAGGAACACCAGCACCGTGCCCAGACCGCCGAAGATGCCGTCGCTGATCAGGCTGCGCAGCAGGCTCTCAGGCAGGGCCGCAGCAACCCAGGCGCCGACGGCGCCGACGCCGGCCTGGATGCCTTCCATCAGCGGCTGCGCCCAGGAAAAAACCGCCTGGAAAATGAAAAACATGATGGCCGCCAGCAGCGCCAGCCCGAACACCGGATGCAGCACCCAGCGGTCGATGGCGTCGTCGATCATCGATGTATTGCGTGGCATGGTGACGGCTGCCGCCAGCATGGCGCGCACCTGGGCATGCAAATCGTCGTCGACGCCGCCGGTTGCCGGCGCCGGTGCGCCCGCCTGGTCCAAATGCTGGATCAGTTCGCGTGCGCCGCCGCTGCGCACCGCCACGGTTTCAATCACAGGAATGCCAAGGCGGCGCTGCAGCTCTTCGCGGTCGATGGTGATGCCGCGTTTGCGGGCGGCGTCCATCATGTTCAATGCCAGCACCATGGGCCGGCCCAGCCGCTTGACTTCGAGCACGAAGCGCAGGTGCAGGCGCAGGTTGGTTGCGTCGGCGACGCAGACTACCAGGTCCGGCAGGGCTTCGCCCGGCATCTGGCCGAGGCAGACCTTGCGGGTGATCATCTCGTCCGGGCTGGTTGCTTCCAGGCTGTACGCGCCCGGCAGGTCGAGCAGCTGGAACGCGCGCCCGGAAGGTGCGGTGAAGCGGCCTTCCTTGCGTTCCACCGTGACGCCGGCGTAGTTCGCCACTTTCTGGCGGCTGCCGGTCAGCTGGTTGAACAGGGCGGTCTTGCCGCAGTTGGGGTTGCCGACCAAGGCAATGCGGAGGGAGGATGCGCTAGACATGATGCCGGGATTCAGGAGGCTGGATTAGCAGGGTTGACGTGGACTCGGTGCGCTTCGGCGCGACGCAGGGCAAAACGGGTGAAACCGATCTGTATCATCAGCGGATCGGCGCCGACCGGGCCGCGCGCCACCAGGCTCACGGCTTCGCCATGGACGAAACCAAGCTCGCGCAAGCGTTTGGCGATCGGGTCCAGCTCCAGCACGTCCTCTACATATTCAATCACTGCGGGCGTAAACGGCGTCAAATCACAAAGTCTCATACAAAAGCCATGATCAATAATGATTCTCATTATATACATTCATGGCTGCGGCTTGGCGAACAAAACAAGGGCAGACCTGCTGGTTAGGCCTCATTCTTGCTAGGTTTTTTGCTTATCTTGCCTGGATGCCACTTTATTGCCTTGCTGATTGGAAAAATAATATAGCTTGCTTGACAGTATTGCTCTCTTTGCGTTTTACTTGGCGCAATTTTCTGCACCGCAACAAATTCTCCGATGATTTTCGGTAGCGCTAACATCGGATGTGTCGAATTTTGCAATGAAATAATTTATCTAAACGAACAATCGGATTCCGCATGCGACTTCATAAAATTCTTGTCCTGTCATCCTTGCTGCTGGCAAGCGCATTCTGCCGCGCAGAGAGCGGCGTCACCGCCACTACCATCACTCTGGGCCAATCGGCTGCGTTCAGCGGTCCTGCCAAGGAACTCGGCAAAGGCATGCATGACGGCGCGCAAGCGTATTTCGACCAGGTCAACGCCAGCGGCGGCGTGTTCGGCAGGAAAATCATCCTCAAGACCCTGGACGACGGTTATGAGCCGGACCGGGCGGCGGCGAATACCCGGCAGTTCATCGAACAGGACGACGTGCTGGCCTTGTTCGGTTATGTCGGCACGCCGACTTCGAACGCCTCGATTCCAATCTTGACCAAGGCCAAGGTGCCGTTCTTCGCGCCGTTTACCGGCGCCCAGTCGCTGCGCGAACCGTTCAACCGAAACATCTTCAATATCCGCGCCAGCTATTTCGCCGAGACTGAAAAAATCGTGCAGCAGATCACCACCTTGTCGTTGAAGAAGATTGCGGTCTTTTATCAGAACGATGCCTATGGCAAGGCCGGCCTGGAAGGCGTGACGCGGGCGCTGAAGAAGCGCGGCATCGAGGTTGCCGGGCTGGGCACGGTCGAGCGCAACAGCGTGGATGTCAGCGCCGCTGTCGCCAAGATCCGCCAAAGCCAGCCGCAGACGGTGATCATGGTCTCGGCCTACAACTCCAGCGCAGCCTTCATCAAAGCCATGATTGCGGCCGGCAGCCCGCCGTCGTTCTGGAATATTTCCTTCGTCGGCAGCCAGCAGCTGGTGAATGCGCTGGGCAAGGACGCCAGCGGGGTGCAGATTGCGCAAGTGATGCCGGCCCCTTGGGATGAAGTCAACGGCATCGTCAAGGAATACCGCAAGTACTACCTGCAAGACGGCAAGAGAGAATGGGATTACGTCAGCATGGAAGGCTTCATCGCGGCCAAGGTGCTGGTGGAAGGCCTCAAGCGCGCCGGCAGCAGCCTGTCGCGCGAGAGCCTGGTCAAGGCCTTGGAAACCATCAATCACTATGACGCCGGCGGTTATTTTGTCACCTTCAGCCCGAGCAGCCACAACGGCTCGGAATTCGTCGACCTGACCATGGTCGCCAAGAGCGGCAGGTTCCTGCACTGATTTATCCAGCGTCCGCCATGACCACGTGTTTTATTTCCTGAAACGCGTGCGGGCCCCAGGGGCCGAGTGCGCGGCCCAGGCTGCTTTTTTTCATGCCGCCCCATGACGCCTGCGGAAAAATCACCTGCGGGCTGTTGACCCAGACCAGGCCTACCTCCAGCGCCGCCGACACGCGGCTGGCGCGCGCGCTATCCGACGTCAGTACGGTCGCCACCAGGCCGTACTCGCTTTGATTGGCGACTGCAATCGCTTCCTGTTCGTTGTCGAAGCTGTTGATGCACAGTACCGGACCAAAGATTTCCTCACGCCAGAGCGGGCTGTCGCAGGGCACATCGACGAAGATCGTCGGTGCCACAAAATATCCCTTGGGCATGTCTGGCGGTTGCGTGCCGCCGGTAAGCAGCTTGAGTCCGGCGGCCACTCCCTGCTGGATGTATTGCTGCACTTTCTGATGCTGCCGGCGGCTGCTCAAGGGACCCATTTGGGTTGCGGGATCCATCGGATCGCCAACCTTGATCGATTCGACGCGCTGTTTGAGGCGCGCCGTGAAATCCTGGGCAATGCTGCGTTCAACCAGCAGCCGCGAGGTGGCCGAGCACATTTGTCCGGCGTTGAAAAATATCCCGCCGCAGACAATCTCCAGCGCCAGTTCGATAACGGCGTCGGCAAACACCAGCGCCGCCGATTTTCCGCCCAGCTCCAGGCTGATCCGCTTGAGGTCGTCAGCCGCTGTTTTCATCACCGTCTGGCCGACTGCGGTGCTGCCGGTGAAGGAAACCTTGCGTACCGCCGGATGGGAAACCAGCGGCGTGCCGGCCTCGGCGTCGCTGGTGACCAGGTTGAAGACGCCAGCCGGCAATCCGGCCTGATCGATGATCGCCGCCAGCGCCAGCTCCGGCAATGGCGTTATCTCCGATGGCTTGAGCACGACCGTGCAGCCGGCCGCGAGTGCCGGCGCCACTTTCCGTGTGGTGGTCACCATCGGAAAATTTCAAGGCCCGATCAGGGCCGCGACGCCGCACGGTTCATGTCGCAGCGTTGCGCTAAAGGCGGCGCCGGGCAGGGCCACGGGCTGGTCCTGATGGTCATCAAGTTGTATCGCACGCCGGCACGGCGATGGCAGCGCCTGCAAAACCTCTGCAATATTTCCCGGTTTCAAGGATATGGATTGGACGCCCATTGTTAACCTGATGGGCTTAGGCACCTGAGGTTGCCGGTGGCTCTGCATGAAACCGGCAGGCAATAAAAATTAACCAAGAGAAATAGTTAAATCAGCTTTGTTTTCTTCAGGAAAGAGTAGGTGTGCATTTAACGTCATTGGACGGTTAAATATTGTTAATTTGTGTCAACGATAGTTAAAGATTGAGTTTTTTAGTGGTTTCATAAGCCTCTTGCTTTTACTCTTTGCTTGCGTGCTGCCGCCGGATTTAACAAACCGGTGAATGTATAGCGCAGGGTTAACCGACTGGACCTGGACAAGCGATTTCCAAAAGAAAAAAGATTTGCCAAGAGGCAATTCGATGCGCCTGCTCCATGTTCAACAATCAAAGAGTAAACAGATGCAGAAAATTGATGGCGTTCTTCGAGATGATCAGTGGGAGAAACTGGAACCTCTGCTGGTCGGGCGGCCAGGGGATTCCGGGATGTGCGGCCGCGACAATCGTCTGTTCATGGAAGCGGTGTTATGGGTTGCGCTGAAATCCGGCTCATGGAGCAATCTGTCGCCCGAATTCGGCCGCTGGAGGACCAGCTACATGCGGTTCCGGCGCTGGACCAAGGCCGACGTCTGGCGGCGCCTGGCTGAAAACCTGGTCGACGACCAGGAGCTGCAAGTCATGCTGGGAGCGATTGTCGACCTTGGCGACGAACATACCCGCCTGAATACGGAAAGATCGATCCGGCGCACCAATGTGAAAATTTATGGACGGGCCCTGGCTTCCGCCGCGGGCGCCAACGTAAAACCGGTGCGCGCCGACGAATTGTCTTCGTCGTGGGTGTGGCTGGTCACCAATGACAGCCCGACCGGCTGATCTTCAATAGAAAAACTGCCGGTTGCTGGCGCTCCCCGCGCTACGTTCTCATGCAACCGGTATCATCCGGCGCCCGCAGCCTATGCTGGAGTGTGTTGGTATTTTGCAATCTTCCCCTCCTCTAAGTTACATAGAGACACAATAGGGTTCCTGCTCTAAAGCCGCGCCTCATCGCACTACCGCCGTGCGGTATCAGGTATTATCGGCAACCATAGGGGCAGTGTTTGATAGGAAACTTTCTGAGCGATACGCCACACGGCTGCCGCTGCGCCTCCTCTATACATAACAAAGAATGGCCCTTGCTAAGGGGCTGAGACAAGTCTGGACAGTAATATGCCAAAGCCGCTGGCGGCTGGGGCATTGGTTTGGGCGATTAACATTCGATTAAAAGTACGATTTTGATGAATTTCATTCTGTATTCGGATATTGGCGAAAGCACGATCGATAAAAGCCTTGGTTTGCCAGAGTACAGCTATTACTTTGTCTTAAAAGCTTTTCGCACCGTTTTGGCCGAGCTCGGCACGGTTACATTGGTGCGGCACCCGGAAACCGAAGTCGACCCGCTGTTTGAAGAATGCCGGCAGCGCGGCGAAGAATGCGTGTTCCTTTCCTTTTCCCCGCCGAACAAGACCCAGATCGACCTCGAGTGCCCGACGGTGTCGGTGTTCGCCTGGGAGTACAGCAATATTCCCGATGAGATGTGGGACGACGATATCCGCAACGACTGGCGCGTGGTGTTTGCCCGCCATGGCCGAGCGATCACCTTGTCCAGCTATACCGCGCGGGTTGTCAAAGAGGCGATGGGCGCGGCATTTCCGGTGCTGGCGGCGCCAGCGCCGTTGTGGGAACAGTTTGCCGGCGCCCGCTCGCGGTTTGGTGCTAAATTGCCGCCCGGAGAAAGCGTGCTGCAGCTGCGCGGCACCGTGATCGACAGCCATCTGCTGGGTTTGTCGGCAGACGGCCTGATCGCCCACATCACCTTCCCCGAGGCGGAGGATGAGGAAGAGCTGCTATCACCGCCGCGCGCACCTGCGCCGGAACCGGCATCCGAACTGCCGCCGCAGTTGGCGCCCGAACCCCAAGTCCAGCCTGAGTCCGTGGCGCCAGCCAAAAACCTGCGTTACCGGCTGGCGGTCACCAAACGCCATCTGCTGACGTGGTATCGCGAAGCATTGCGCGACCTGCTGCCTTTATGGCTAGCCAGGGCAGTGGCGGTCAGCGGACGCAGCGGCAACGCCATGGCGCGCGCCATTATGGGTTATGAACGCCGCACGGCTCCGCAGCTGGAGTTGCCGGTCGAGCCGCCGCAATCCCCAGCACTGCCACCTGCACAGCCGGAACCGCCGCCGGTGCCGGTAATTGAGCCTGGCCAGGTGCTCGAGCCTGAAGCAGTGGTCAATCTGGACGGGGTGGTCTACACCTCTATCCTCAGCCCCAAGGATGGCCGCAAGAACTGGTTCGACATGGTGACTGCATTCTGCTGGACTTTTCGCGATGTCGAAGACGCGACGCTGGTGCTGAAGATGAACGAGCGCGACCTGTCGCGCTATCACAATACCTTGCTGACCTTGCTGTCGCAGCTGGCGCCGTTCAAGTGCCGGGTCCTTACCTTGCATGCCTACCTGGACGACCCGACTTACGAAGAACTGATCGGAGCCACCAGTTATTACGTCAACACCTCCTTGTGTGAAGGCTTGTGCTTGCCGCTGATGGAGTTCATGTGCTGCGGCAAACCGGTGATTGCGCCGCAGCATACGGCGATGGAAGACTATATCGACGATCGCGCTGCCTTCGTCATCAAGTCCGGCCTCGAACACAATGTCTGGCCGAACGATCCGCGCGACCTGTTCCGCACCTTGCGCTACCGTCTCGACTGGGAGTCGATCTGTACGGCATACAAAGATAGCTATCGGATAGCAAAACAGCAGCCCGAGACATACCTGGAAATGAGCAGGCACGCCATGGCGCGCCTGGAGTCCTTCAGCTCGGGCGCAGTCGTGAAAGAACAGTTGCGCAGTTTCTTTCAGCAGGCAGGGGCCGCCAGATGATTATCATTATTTATTCAGAGACCAACGCCGGCTCGATTGCTTCCAATCTCGGCTTGCCCGAATACAGTTACTACTTCGTCCTGAAGGAATTCAGGCCGGTGCTGGAACAGCTTGGCATCGTGGTGGCCGTCAGCGACCCTGCACGCGAAGTGGATGAAATCTACCGGAATGCCCTGGCGCATGGCGAGTCCTGCGTCTTCCTGTCGTTTTCGCCGCCGCACAAAACCGTGGTCGACCTGGCCTGTCCGACCATCCCGGTATTTGCCTGGGAATTCAGCACGCTGCCCAATGAAACCTGGTTTGGTGAGCCGCGGCACGACTGGCGTTATGTGTTCGACAAAGTCGGCGCTGCGATTACACACTCTGCATTTACCGCCGATACGGTGCGGCAGGCGATGACGCCGGAATTCCCGGTGGCGTCTATCCCGGCGCCGGTCTGGGACCGGTTTGCCGCGATACGTAAAAGACTGTCGATTGCCAATCATCCCGACGGTGTCGACCTGCATGTCGCCGGCACCGTGATCGACAGCCGTACCGTCGATCTTTCCCCTTACAGCGTACCGCGCCGGCGCGATCCCAAGCCGAACCTGGTGCGGCCACCGGTGCTGGCCCGGCGCGAGCCGGTCAAGGTCCATATCGATGGCGTGGTGTATACCTCGGTCTTCAATCCGTATGACGGACGCAAGAACTGGTACGACATGGTCAGCGCTTTCTGCTGGGCGTTCCGGGATGCCGAAGACGCCACGCTGGTGCTGAAACTGACTCACCACGATGTGCGCATCGGCATCGACAACCTGTTAGAGAACGTCTATAAGCTGACGCCGTTCAAGTGCCGGATCCTGCTGATCCACGGCTATCTGAGCGATGCCGATTACGAGAGCCTGGTGTCTGCGACGACTTACGTCCTGAATACCTCGCATGGCGAAGGCCAGTGCCTGCCATTGATGGAGTTCATGTCCTGCGGCAAGCCGGCTATTGCGCCGCGCAACACCGCGATGGCCGACTATATCGATAACGAAAATGCTTTTGTGCTGGACTCCAGCACCGAACCCAGCCATTGGCCGCATGACCCGCGCCAGGCATACCGCACCCTGCGTTACCGCATAGACTGGGGCACGCTGCTGGCCGCCTATCAGGACAGTTATCGCGTCGCCAAGCAGGACCCGGACAGATATTGGCAGATGGCGGAACACGCAGTACGGCGCTTGCAGCGGCATTGCTCGCACGCCGTGACCAGAGAGCGCTTGCTTGCTTTCTTTGCGAACCATCCGCGGATGAATGGCAACGGCGTTGCCAAGATGGTGGAAAAGGCCGGCGCATGAAGAAAATTCTTGCCGACCGGCTGTGCCCGGCTGACCGCTGGCAGCAAGATCATGCGCCTGGCGATCATCGCCCGCAAACTGGACGGTAGTCATCGGGAGCCGATCGCACATGAACCATCGGATTAAAGACATCGAATTATTGCGCGGGATCGCCGTGCTTTTTGTGTTGTTCGAGCATACGCGGTTCAATTTGATCGGACAGCCAAGCGAAGTTCTTGACTATGTCTATCGTCATTTTGGATTCTGGACCGGGGTCGATTTGTTTTTTGCGATTTCCGGTTTCGTTATCGCCAGGGACTTGATTCCGCGGCTCAACCGGAGCGCAAGCCGGCAGGAATTTTTTGCGGTGGCGGCTAAATTTTGGATCAGGCGCGCTTGGCGTCTGTGGCCTTCCGCATGGCTCTGGCTGGCGCTATTGTTGCTGGCGGCGGTGGCTTTCAGGAAATCGGGCATATTCGGCTCGCTGCAGGCAAACCTGGACGGCAGCCTTGCAGGGATTTTGAACTATGCAAATTTCCGCCTCGCCTTCAAGTTCGGCCGCGAAGAACTCGGTCCGGCTTTTCCGTATTGGAGCCTGTCTCTGGAAGAGCAGTTTTACCTGTTGTTGCCAGTTGTGGCTTTCATCTGTCGCCGCTGGATTTCCGGTGTATTGATTGTCCTGGTAGCGTTGCAGTTTTTTGCATCTCGCCATCAGTCGTTGTTGCTGATGAATACGCGATCCGATGCGCTGCTGCTGGGCGTGCTGCTGGCAATATGGAGCAAGCACGGCAGTTATCGCTGGCTGGAGCCGGTTTTTCTCAAACAGCACAACTGGATGCGTTCTGTTTTCCTGGTGATTTTGGCAGCCGGCCTGGCTGTAACCGGAGCGGAGCAGCATCAGGATTTTCGCTACTGGGTGGGTTTCGTCGCCTTGCTCTCGATCGTACTGGTTTGGATTGCCTCCTACGATGCAGATTACCTGATGGCTGACAATCCAGCGAAGCGCGTGCTGCTATGGATAGGCAGTCGTTCCTATGCCTTGTATCTGACACATATGCCGGCCTATCTCATGAGCCGCCAGATCTGGTACTGGATCGCCCCTATGGATACCGTTTTTGACCAAACCTACAACGCCAGGCTGGTATTGACGGCCCTGGTGCTGCTGCTGGCATTCAGCGAACTTAATTACCGTTTTATTGAAGTCCCCCTGCGTGCACGCGGCAAACGAATTGTCGACCAGATGGGCAAGCCCCAGTTCCAGTTCCAGACGTAGTTCACTTGCATCAGGAAGCATCCATCGATAACAGTGAAAGCAAAATAGTATGCGAGACATGTTCAAAAAGTTTTTTGGCGTTCGAAAAACGGAAACGGTGGTTCCTGTGACGCCGGCCCCTGCACCGGCACCAACGGTATCGGTTCCGGCGCCGGCCGCCGCGATCGATTCCTTCCATATAGGCTTGCGTGATGCCTTGGCCAGCGGATGGTACCTGCATAAAAGCAGCGAACTGTATCGCGGCTTTTTTATCAGCGCCGAAGATGTGGTGCTCGATATCGGCTGCGGCGATGGCGGTAATTCGCTGTTCTGCGCCAACCACGGCGCGCACGTGATCGTCGCCGACATCGATGCGGACAAGGTGGAATCCACCATACAGCGTCTGGCGCAAACGCCAGCGCGGCTGGTGCAAGGGTTGGTGGGCGACGCTAATCCCTTGTTGCTGGATGATGGCATAGCGACCACGGTGATCTGCATGGAAGTACTGGAGCACGTCGACGATACCGCGCAGTTTTTGAGTGAACTGGCCAGGGTTGGCAAATCGGGCGCGCAATACCTGCTGTCGGTGCCGGATCCGGTGCAAGAGACTTTGCAGAAGGGCGTGGCGCCGGCTTCGTATTTCGAGAAGCCGAACCATATCCGCATCATCCAGCGCGATGAATTTGAAAAGATGGTGACAGACGCCGGCCTGGTGATCGAAAGGCACGAATACTATGGCTTCTACTGGTCAGTCTGGTGGCTGTTTTTCTGGATATGCAAAGTCGACCTGAACAATGCCAGCCATCCCTTGCTGGATAACTGGGCAAAAACCTGGGAAGCGCTGATGGACACGCCGAATGGCGAACAGGTGAGGCAGGCATTGAACGATTTCATGCCGAAAAGCCAGGTCATCATTGCGCGCAAGCCGTGACCGAAAGCAGGGCATCGGGCGTACAGCAAAGGAGCGGTTGCATATGAAACGACTATTTGTTACCGGGCAATCAGGGTTTGTCGGCCTTGCTTTTGAACGCATGCGCGGGCATATCGCCGCTGCGCATGGCTGGGAACTGGTATCGGCCGATAATCCGTATGACTTGCTGGAGCCGGCAGCTTTGGACCTGGCAATCCGGCAGGCGCGTCCGGATGCCGTGATCCATCTTGCCGGACAAACCTTTATCCCGGAAGCTTTCCGCGATCCGGCGCATACCCTGGACGTCAATCTGAAAGGAACGCTGCACCTGCTGCAAGCGCTGCAGCGCAACGCTTTCAACGGTACTTTCCTTTACGTCAGTTCGGGCGATGTGTATGGCAAGGTAAATCCCGAGTTATTGCCGATCGGCGAGCAGCTGCCGGTGCGTCCGCAAAATCCTTATGCGGTCAGCAAAGCGGCGGCTGAACTGCTGTGCTATCAATGGAGCTGCAACCAGCCGTGGCGGATCCTGGTGGCGCGACCGTTCAACCATATCGGCCCGGGACAGCGCGAAGACTTCGTGATTTCCAGCGTTGCACGGCAGCTGGCGCGTATCCGCCAGGGGCTGCAAGAGCCGCGCATACAAGTGGGCGACGTCGACGTCAGCCGCGATTTCCTGGATGTCGAGGACGTCATTTCCGCCTACCTGGCATTGCTGGAAAATGGCTTGAACGGAGAAACCTACAACGTCTGCTCAGGCAAGGAATATCTGATCCGCGACATGATCGCCAGCATGCTCTACCTGACCGAGATCGATGCGCAAATCGAACAGGATCCAGCACGGCTGCGGCCTTCCGATTTGCGCAGGGTCAAGGGCAGCAATCAAAAAATCACGCAGGCAACGGCATGGCAGCCTGGCATTCCCATGCAGCAGACTTTGCTGAATGTCCTGTCGGACTGGGAGAGCAGGGTGGCAGCGGAGACTGCAACTCAAGGTCATCCGCGCCCGTGACAGAAAAATAAGCGGAAAAAATCAGAACAGACACATGGAGATAGAGGCAATGACAAAAACAGCATTGATTACCGGCGTGACCGGGCAAGACGGCGCCTATCTTGCCAAGCTGCTGCTTGACAAGGGCTACAAAGTATACGGCCTGCTGGCGCGGCGCAGCAGCGATACCCTGTGGCGCCTGCGCGAACTGGGCATCCTGGAAAAATTGCAGTTTGTCGAGGGCGACCTGGTCGACGCAACTTCCGTCATCCGCGCGGTGTGCCAGTCGCGGCCGGACGAAATCTATAATCTGGGGGCGCAGAGTTTTGTCGGCACTTCCTGGAACCAGCCGGTGGTGACCGGTATGGTGGATGGCCTGGGCGTCACGCACATGCTGGAAGCGATTCGTCAGTTCAGTCCCGAAGCGCGGTTCTACCAGGCATCCACCAGCGAAATGTTCGGCCTGATCCAGGCCGAACACCAGGACGAAAACACCCCGTTCTATCCACGCAGCCCGTATGGCGTGGCGAAGCTCTACGGTCATTGGATTACCGTCAATTATCGCGAGAGTTTCGGCTTGCATGCTTCCAGCGGCATCCTGTTCAACCATGAATCGCCTTTGCGCGGAATCGAGTTCGTTACGCGCAAGGTGACCGACGCAGCGGCGCGGATCAAGCTCGGCAAGCAGCAGGAACTGCGGCTGGGCAATATCGACGCCAAGCGCGACTGGGGATTTGCCGGCGACTACGTCGAAGCGATGTGGCTGATGCTGCAGCAAGAGCGGGCCGACGACTACGTGATCGCCACTGGCGTGACCACCAGCGTGCGCGAAATGTGCCGCATCGCCTTTTCTCACCTCGACCTGAATTATGAAGACTACCTGGTGATCGATCCGCAGCTGTTCCGGCCGGCCGAAGTGGATGTATTGCTCGGCAATCCGGCGAAAGCGCATGATAAGCTGGGCTGGAAGCCAAGAACCAACCTGGTGCAGCTGATGCAGCAAATGGTCGATGCGGACATGCGCCGCTTAACCTTGGCTAAAGAATAAGGGGAGATGAAGATGCGTACGCCAGAACCCGGCATTCCATTGACAGCAACCGCAGTCATCGTTCCGGTGGTGCTTTCGGGCGGCGCCGGCACGCGCTTGTGGCCGGTGTCGCGGGAAGGGCATCCGAAACCCTTCATCAAACTACCGGATGGCAAGAGCCTGCTGCAAAAGACTTACCAGCGGGTAGCCCAGCTTGGCATCCGTGGCGATATCCTGAGCGTGACAAACCGGGACTATTATTTCCAGAGCAAGGACGAATTCGTTTCTGCCGACCTGGGTACGCATTATCGCCCGCATTTCATCCTTGAGCCGTCCGGCCGCAATACCGCGCCGGCAATCGCGGTTGCGGCGCTGTCATTGCGTGCCCTGCATGGCGACAACACCATCATGGTAGTGATGCCGGCCGACCATCTGATCAAGGATGTGGAGTGTTTTACCGAAACTGTGCACCATGCGGTGGAAGTTGCCAAGCAAGGTTACCTGGTGACATTCGGGGTCCGTCCATTGACGCCGGAAACCGGTTTCGGCTACATCGAATGCGGCGCTCAAATCGATAGCGCCGGAGCGGCGCAGGTAAGCCGTTTCATAGAAAAACCGGATGCGGAACGCGCCGCCGGTTTTGTCGAAAGCGGCCGGCACCTGTGGAACGCCGGCATATTCTGTTTCTCGGTGTCGACCTTTTTAAGCGAACTGGAGAGGCATTCGCCTGAAATCATGGCGCTGGCCGCCGCATGCATCGAGGCCAGCCCGGCCGCGGCGTCCGCCGGCGTCTTGTTGCAGGAACTGGACAGCGACAGCTTCATGGCGATGCAAGACATTTCGATCGACTATGCGGTGCTGGAGCGTTCCGACCGGGTGGCGGTGATACCGGCCGGTTTCGACTGGAACGATATCGGTTCCTGGGGCGCCCTGCGGCAGCTGGTGGAACCTGACGAACAGGAAAATCGCGTACTGGGCGAAGCCGTGCTGATCGACAGCCGGAACAACTACATCTATTCCGAGCAGCGGCTGGTGGCGACAGTCGGCGTCAATAACCTGATCGTGGTGGATACGCCTGACGCGTTGCTGATCGCCCATCCGGACCATGTGCAGAACGTGAAGAAAGTCGTGCACCAGCTCAAGAGCACCGAGCACGCCACTTATAAGCTGCATCGCACCGTGTTCCGGCCATGGGGCAGTTATACCCTGCTGGAGCAAGGACCGAATTTCAAGATCAAGCGTATCGTCGTCAAGCAGGGCGCATCGCTCTCGCTGCAGATGCATCATCATCGCAGCGAACACTGGGTGGTGGTGCAGGGCATGGCCAAAGTGGTCAATGGCGAGCAGGAAATGTACGTCAACACCAACGAATCGACTTACATCCCTGCCGGCACCAAACATCGCCTGGAAAATCCGGGTTTGCTGGAGCTGGTGATGATCGAGGTGCAGAGCGGCGCCTATCTGGGCGAAGACGATATCGTGCGCTTTGACGACAAGTATGGCAGGTGCAAGTCATGTTGAAAGTGCGGTTGAAAATGCGGTTGAAAATGCAGATGCAGGCAAAAAACCAGACCATGCTGCGCTCGCTGTGGCACTACCGCGGCTTCATGCTCGGCAGCGTCAAGCGCGAATTCCAGTCGCGCTACCGCAATTCGATGCTGGGCGCGGTATGGATGGTGCTCAATCCGCTGGCGATGATCGTGGTCTATACAGTGATTTTCTCGCAGCTGATGCATGCGCGCCTGCCTAACGCCAGCAGCCAGTTTGCCTACGGGATTTATCTGTGCGCCGGTTTGCTGACCTGGGGATTCTTTACCGAAACCGTATCGCGTATGCAGAACGTGTTCCTGGAAAACGGCAACATGATCAAGAAGCTGAACTTTCCGCGCATCTGCCTGCCGATCATCACGGTGATGAATGCGGGCGTGAATTTTTCCATCATTTTCGGTTTGTTCCTGGGGTTCCTGCTCGTCTCCGGCAATTTTCCCGGCTGGGCTTTCCTTGGCGTGCTGCCGCTGCTGCTGATACAGATACTGTTTTCTATCGGCCTCGGCATTGTGCTTGGGGTGCTCAACGTTTTTTTTCGCGACGTCGGCCAGCTGTTCGGCATCGTGCTGCAGTTCTGGTTCTGGTTTACCCCGATTGTCTATACGGTCTCGACCCTGCCAGAGGGAGTGCAGGGCATGCTCAGATTTAATCCGATGACGGCGCTGATGGTTGCTTACCAGGGGATTTTCGTCAGCGGCGCGTGGCCGCTCTGGAGCGACCTGTGGGCAGTGGCGCTGCTGAGCGTGGCGCTGTGTGTTATCGGATTGCAGCTGTTTCGCCGGCATGCGGGCGAAATGGTGGATGAACTATGATGGGCAAGATTACAGTTAAGGGCCTGGGCAAGGCCTACAAGACATACAACGGGCGCTGGGCGCGCCTGGCGGAATGGGTGCTGCCTTTTTCCCGGCAGCGGCACCAGTTGCATTGGGTCTTGCAGGACATCGACTTCCAGCTGGCTGCTGGCGAGGCTGTCGGCATTGTCGGCGTCAATGGCGCCGGCAAAAGCACCCTGCTGAAAATGATCGCGGGGACTACCCAGAGCACCACCGGCAGCATCGATATCCAGGGAAGGGTGGCGGCGCTGCTGGAACTCGGCATGGGTTTTCATCCGGATTTTACCGGCAGGCAGAACGCCATCATGGCTGGCCAGCTGCAGGGCCTGAAAGCCGAAGAAATCGAAGCACTGATGCCGGCTATCGAGGCGTTCGCCGAAATCGGCGAATACATAGACCAGCCGGTGCGGACCTATTCCAGCGGGATGCAGATGCGGCTGGCGTTCAGCGTTGCCACCGCCAGCCGGCCGGATGTGCTGATTGTCGACGAAGCCCTGTCCGTCGGCGATGCCTATTTCCAGCACAAGAGTTTTGAACGGATCAGGGAGTTTCGCCGCGCCGGCACCACCTTGCTGATTGTCTCGCACGATCGCTACGCCATCCAGACCATTTGCGACCGCGCCATATTGCTCAATCGCGGGCGGCTGGAAATGCAAGGCAATCCGGTGGAGGTGATGGATTTCTACAATGCCATGATGGCTGAGCGCGACCGCAGCACTGTCAGGCAAGAGCGCCTGGCCGACGGCAAATTGCGGACCATCTCCGGAACCGGCCAGGCCAGCGTTGCCGAAGTCAGGCTGCTGGACGACGAAGGCAAGGAAGTCGACGTAGTGGAAGTCGGCGCGCAGGTAACGCTGGAAGTCAGGGTTGCAATCAACTCCGAAGTGCCGCGGCTGGTGATGGGCTACCTGATCACGGACAAGCTGGGGCACGCCGTATTCGGCATCAATACCCATCGCCTCAACAAACCGCAGACCGATCTGCGGGCGGGAGAAGACCTGGTTTATCGCTGGCGCTTTGCGATGGACCTCGGCAAGGGGAATTATGCAATTTCGATTTCCCTGTCGCGGGTCGATTCCCATCTCGACACCAATTATGAATGGCGCGACTACAGCGTCATTTTCCACGTGGTCAATACGCATCGCCCCGATTTTGTCGGCTGCGCATTCCTGGAGCCTGAAGTAGCCATAGTGCGGTCGCTTGGCAGCGCCAGCAAGGATGGCATAGCAGCATGACCAGACTCCTGATCGAATGTACTTATGTCTTCCATCATCCCGAAATGAATTCCGGGATACAGCGCGTCGTGCGCAATATCATCAATCATTTGCCGCGGGTGCAGGAAGAGGCGGTGTGCATTCCCGTCATATTCAAGGATGGGAAGATACTTGAAGTCATGCAGCTGGCGCCGAAACATACCGATGAGTGGCGCAGCCGGCTGCAGCAGAAACTGGAAAAGCTGGCGCAGAAACTGGTGCAGGTGCGTAACCGTTACTGGCTGCTCCATTCGCGCTTGCTGCGGTTTTGGCCATGGAGCGCTTCGCATAATGTCAAGCGCGTTACCTACGTGTTATGCCGCCTGGCCAGTTTTTCGTTCACCTTGCCCTTGTACCTGACCGAACGGGTCCTGGAAAAAATCGAAGTGCAGCCGCGCGCCTTTGAAATGGCGTGTCGCCCCGACGATATCCTGGTGTTGCTGGATTCCTCCTGGCACGCCGATTTTTTTCCTGCAGCGGAGAAGCTGCAGCGGCAGGGAGTATCCATCGTGTCGGTGATCTACGATCTGATCCCGTTGACCCATCCGCAGTTTTGCGACGGCCCGCTGGTGCAGGTGTTCGACCGCTGGTTCGAATGGATTGCAAATACGGCGGACGGTTTCATTGCCATATCCGGCACCATTCGTGATGAAGTCAACAGCGAGGTAAGGCGCCGGCTTGGCAGCGAACGCACCGACCGCCGCTGGTTTGATTTCTTCCATCTGGGATCGGAACTTGACCAGGTCCATACCGATAAATCGGTGCGCTCTTCCGTGGAAAAATTGTTCGGTTCCGGCCTTTCGATTTACCTGATGGTCAGCACTATCGAGCCGCGCAAGAACCACGCTTATTTGCTGGATGCCTTTGAGCAGCTGTGGCGGGACGGCAGCGATGTCGTATTGTGTTTTATTGGCCGCATGGGCTGGAAGAATGAACGCCTGATTGAACGCGTAAAAAAACACCCGCAATTGAAGCGGCGCCTGTTCATGTTCAACGACCTCTGCGACGTCGAGCTGGAATATTGTTATAGCCATGCTAAATCGCTGGTTTTTCCATCATTTGTAGAAGGTTTCGGTTTGCCGCTGGTGGAAGCCATGCAGCGCGGTTTGCCGGTGATGGCGAGCGATATCCCGGTGTTCCACGAGATCGGCGGTGAATTTGTCAGCTATTTTGACCTGGACCGGCCAGAGTCGCTGGCCCAGAAGATCCTGCAATTTGAAGACAGCGGCGTTTTCCCGGCGGCGCGGCACATGACACACTGGTCCTGGCTCAATTGGGAAGATTCGGCGCGCCAGCTGGTAGAGCGGGTCGTGCGCCAGGTACAAACGCAAAAGCATACGCAAAGTGAATTTCATGAAATTGAACATTGCCCTGAATAGCAAGATCCTGCTGGCGCCCCGTACAGGCATCGGCAACTATGTTGCCGAGCTGGCGCAGGCCCTGCAGCAAACGCCTGACATTGGCATGCAATATTTCAACGGCTTGCGCTGGCAGGACGAGTTGGTGAGCGAGCCGATGCCGGACTATTCGCGCTGGGCCGGCATGGCCAAGCGTTTGCCTGGCGCCTATGTTTTTCGTCGGATGCTTGAGCAGCGGCATTTTAACCAGGGCGCGCGTACGCTGCGTCCGGATGTGTACCACGAACCCAGCTTGTGGCCGCTCAATTTCAACGGACCGACGGTGATGACCGTGCACGATCTGACGCATGTGCATTTTCCGCAGACACAGCCTAAAGACCGCCTGAGGGAAATCGAGCGCAGGCTGCCGTCAGCCCTGGCGCGCGTCAGCCGGATCCTGGTCGATTCCGCATTCATCGGGCAGGAAATCAAGAAGCATTTCGGCGTGCCGGAGCAAAAAGTGGTGGTGGCGCCGCTTGCCAGCTCTGCCGTCTTCCAGCCCAGGGTAGAGCAGCAGCTTTCGGTTCGTCTCAACAATCTGGGTCTGGCTTATCGCGGTTTTATCCTGTCGGTCGGTACCCTGGAGCCGCGTAAAAACCTGTTGCTGACGCTCAAGGCGCATGCGCGTTTGCCCGCGCCTTTGCGCGAGCGCTTTCCTCTGCTGGTGGTGGGCATGCCAGGCTGGCAGGCGCAAGAATTGGACGGCGCCCTGGCGCAGGCGGTCAGCGTCGGCCATGTACGCCTGGCAGGTTACCTGGACCAGGCCGACCTTGCATGCGTCACGGCAGCGGCCAAGATCATGGTATTCCCGTCTTTGTATGAAGGTTTCGGTTTGCCGGTGCTGGAAGCAATGGCCAGCGGCACGCCGGTGATTGCGTCAGATTGCGCCAGCCTGCCGGAGGTGGCCGGTGCCGCCGCTGCATATGTCGATCCGCAGGACGAGGATGGGCTGACAGAGCAGATGCGCCGCTTGCTGGAAGACGACAAAGCCTGGATGGGGCAGCGCATAGCGGGCTTGGAGCGGTCTGTGCAATTTTCCTGGCGAAAGTGCGCAGCCATTACTGCCGACGTTTACCGGCAGGCGGCGAATGGTTAAGTGATGTCGGCTGTCGTTGGCGTAGACAGTCCGTATGGATAGAAGATGGCCTTTCACTTCTGGCTGCACAGGAAGATGGGGCAGATTACGAGGGGAGTAGACAATGCGGGTTCTTCATTTTTACAAGACCTATCAGTCGGAATCGTACGGCGGGATCGAGCAAACCATTTACCAGTTGTGCAAATGTTCGCCGGCCAGCGGGATCGAAAGCGAAGTGCTGACGCTGAGCGACGATCCCGATCCGGCGGAATTGATGTACGAAGGCCACAAGGTGCACAGGGTCAAGCTTGACCTGCAGATCGCTTCGACCGGCTTTTCGTTGTCCGCGCTGAAGCGTTTCTCGCAACTTGCTGCCGAAGTCGATATCGTGCACTACCATTTTCCGTGGCCGTTCATGGATCTGGCCCATTTTGTCACGCGCATGAACAAGCCTAGCGTAGTGACCTATCATTCAGACATCGTGCGCTACAAGACGCTGTTGCAGTTGTACCGGCCGCTGATGCACCGCTTCCTGAACAGCGTCGACGCCATCGTCGCCACTTCTCCGAATTACCTGCAGACCAGTTCGGTGCTGGCCGGGTACAAGGACAAGACGCAGGTCATCCCGATCGGCCTCGACAAGAGCAACTATCCGACGCCGTCGGCGGCCGTGACGGAGAAATGGCAAAAGCAGATCGGCGGGCGTTTCTTCCTGTTCGTGGGCGCCATCCGCTATTACAAAGGTTTGCACATCCTGCTCGATGCCGCGCGCGGCACCGATTATCCGATCGTGATCGTAGGCGCCGGGCCGATCGAACAGGAGCTGAAGCAGCGGGTCCAGGAGCAGGGCTTGCGCAACGTGATCTTCCTCGGCATCGTCAGCGATGAAGACAAGGTTGCGTTGCTGCAGCTGTGCTACGCCATCGTGTTCCCGTCGCACCTGCGTTCGGAAGCGTTCGGCATCTCCCTGCTGGAGGGAGCGATGTACGGCAAGCCCATGATTTCCAGCGAGATCGGCACCGGCACCAGTTATATCAACAACCATCGCGAAACCGGCCTGGTGGTTCCCCCCAGCGACCCGGATGCCTTCCGGCTGGCGATGCAGCAATTATGGGACGACCCTGAACTGGCGCGGACCATGGGTGCGCGGGCGCAAGCGCGTTATCAGAAACTGTTTACAGCCAGGGTGATGGGAGAGAGTTATGCCGGTCTCTACCGCGACGTACTGCAGATGCATGGACAGGCCGAAACGCAGGTAAGCCTGGAGGCTTGAACAGCCCGGCAAGTTGCGGTTTTTGCGAGGTGTGATACGATCATTTAATGAATAATCTATTTATATTTCGTTTTAAATAGATTGTAACTATTAAAAACAATGTATTACATTCCCGTCGGGGCGTATGTTATTTCGTATGTCGCTCAATCGCTTGTTCTGGCTGATTTCGATCTTGCTGATGCTGCTTTTCCTGGTCCTGATCGGCCGGATCGTTAGCAGCGAATGGGCCGTATACGAACGCAGCACAAAAAGCATGCCCGCCATCAGGAACCTGCAGCTGGCATTGCTGGCGGAAGAAAAGCTGGCGGCCGAGCGCGGCCCTGGCAACTCGCTATTGCTGCAAGAACCGGACGCTGCCGCCAAGGAATTTGCAGGACTGGACCAGGCGCGTTTTGCGAGCGATCGGGCGCTGGCAAGCTTGCGCCGCGCCTTGCAAATGCAGGCGGTTCCCCAACTGGCGCCGGTGATCGCGCATGTTGCGTCGACCGAGCAGGCGCTGGCGACGATGCGCAAAGAGATGGATCTGCTGCTGGCGCTGCCGGTACGGCAGCGCGACGTGGCCGCGGTCGATGCCGTGCTGCAGATGATGGCCCGTGCGGACAGCGGTTTTGCCCCGGCAATCGTTGCTCTGGCCGATGTCGCCGTCCGCTCCGACCCGCAGCTTAGCGACGGCCTGGAAGGCGCACTGCTGGCTTCCAGCCTGCGTAATATCGCTGGCCGGATTGGCGCCGTGTTTACCGCGCCGGTGATCGCTCACCGGCCTTTGACCTCCCAGGAAATCTACGCATTTTCCAGGCTGTCGGGTGAGATCAGTCAGCTGTATTCCGGGATTGAACTGCAATTGCGTCCTTACCAGGATAATCCGGTTTTGAAAGCTGCCCTGGATGCGGTGCGCGATCGTTATCTCGGCGCCGGCCTGGGTTTCCTGAACGAGCTGTTTGCAATCGGACGCAGCTCCGGAGACTATGGTCTGAGCGCCCGCGAAATGGTGGTTCGCTACGTACCGAGAATGGCCGCGATTCCGCATCTGCGCGACCTGGTCCTGGCGGAAATGCTGCAGCAGGCCAGGCGCCAGAACAGGCAGGCCGCCTTTTTCCTGGTGGCGGCAACCGTCCTGGGCGCGGTTGCTCTCGCTATTTTCGTGCTGCTCATGCAGGTGATACGGTTGCGTGTCTTGCGTCCTATCCTTGACGCCACCGATCTGTTCGTATCGCTGGCCGACGAGCGGTTCAACACGGTAATCCCGATGCCGCGCCATGACGACGAAATCGGCGTCATGATGCGCGTAATCCATGTGCTGAAGGCGCATAGCCTGGCCAAGGTCCGCCTGGAAAAACAGCGCGAAGAAATGATCGCGCAATTGCAGACTTTGTCCGATACGGATTTCCTGACCGGCCTGCTGAATCGCCGCGCTTTTTTCGCGCAAGGCGAGCAGCAATTCGGCATTGCCCAGCGCTACCGGCGGCAATTGACGCTGATCTTGATGGACGTCGACCATTTCAAGACTGTCAATGACCGTTACGGACACCAGGCCGGCGACCAGGTATTGCGCGTGGTAGCGGACCTGTGCCGGCGGCATCATCGCAAGGTCGACCTGCTGGCGCGATACGGCGGCGAGGAATTCCTCCTGATGCTGCCCGAAATCGACTTGTCCCAGGGATTTGCCGCGGCCGAGAAATTGCGCTGTGCCATCGACTCCTGCGATTGCCAGCTGGATGGCGGCGAGATAGTCAATGTCACCGCCAGTTTTGGCGTGGTGGCTTTTGAATGCGACAACGACCTTGAAAGCCTGATAGGCCGCGCCGACCAGGCCTTGTACCAAGCCAAGCACAGCGGCCGCAACATGGTGGTGGCGGCGCCACGCGGTAAATCCGACGAGACGATTATCTTTGCCTGATCCCGTTTTTCAGGCTGAAACGGAACAGCGGGCAGGAGATTTCCATCAAGAATGTTTCCCTGTTTAGTTTGCTAGAATGGCGAGCTAATCTTCGGAGACATGGATGAACAAATTCCTTTTTCTTTTTGGCCTGCTACTGGCGCCGCTCGGCCAGGCGGCGACACCGCAGCAGCAACTCAATACGCTGTTCGACAGCGACTGGCAATGGAGCATGCGCAACGCGCCCGAATTCGCTACCGCGGTCGGCGACAATCGTTATAACGACCGCCTGTCGGATGCATCGCTGGCCGCCAGCCTGGCCGGCAATACTCACCAGCAGCAGATGCTGCTGCAAGCCGAGCGCATCGACCGCAGCAAGCTGAGCGGCCAGGACCTGCTTTCGTATGACCTGTTTATCTATGAAAAACAGAAAAACATCCAGGCTGCGAAGTTTTATCCGTATAACCCGGAGCCGATCTCGCAATTGAGCGGGGTCCAGTTCGAATTTCCTCAGCTGGTAGCGCAGACGCCGTTCAGCACTGCCAAGGATTACCGCAACTACCTGGGACGCTTGCGCGCTTTGCCCAAGTATGTCGACGGCGTGATCGCGCAATTGCAGCAAGGCGTCAAATCCGGTTGGGTCGCGCCCAAAGTCACGATGAGCGTGGTTCCCGGACAACTGCAGGAATTTGTCGCCAAGCTCGACCGCAGTCCCCTGGCTGTCCCGTTCAAGGACATGCCGGCCTCGATCCCGGCGGCGCAGCGCGCAAGCCTGGCGCGTGAAGGCCAACGCTTGCTGCACCAAGGCGTGGCGCCGGCTTTCCGCAAGCTGGAGGCGTATATCAGCAACAGCTACCTGCCAGCCTGCCGCGACAGCATAGCAGCCTCCAGTTTGCCTGGCGGCGCGGCGTATTACGCCTACAAGGTGAAGGAAAACACAACCACCGGCATGACGCCGCAAGAGATCCATGACGTTGGCTTGCAGGAAGTGGCGCGGATCCAGGGAGAAATGAAGCTGGTGATGCAGCAGACCGGTTTCAAGGGAACGTTTGCGGAATTCATCACTTTCCTGAATACCGATCCGCGCTTCTATTACACCAAACCGGAAGATTTGCTGGCCGGTTACAAGGACATCATCAAGAAATCTTCGGCACAGCTGCCGCGCTTTTTTGCCGATATTCCGCGTGCTCCGGTCGATGTCAAAGCGGTGCCGGAAGTAGGCGCCGAGAACCAGGCCGGCGCTTACTACGAACCGGGAACGCCGGACGGCTCGCGGCCGGGCTATTTCGTTGCCAACCTGTCGAAGCTGGATTCGCGCCCCAAGTGGGAAATGGAAACTCTGACCTTGCATGAATCGGTCCCGGGCCACCATCTGCAAACCGCGCGCGCCCAGGAAATCAAGGGCTTGCCGGAATTCCGGCGGTTCGGCTGGTACGTCGCGTTTGGCGAAGGCTGGGCGCTGTATGCTGAAAGCCTGGGCGGTGAAATGGGCTTCTATACCGATCCCTACTCGAAATTCGGCCATCTCAACGATGAGCTGTTCCGCGCCGCCCGGCTGGTGGTGGATACCGGCATGCATGCACTGGGCTGGAGCCGGCAGCAGGCGATCGACTACATGAATGTGAACACCGCCAATCCGCCGCACGACAACCAGGTCGAAATCGATCGCTATATCGTCGATCCGGGCCAGGCGTTGGGCTATAAGATCGGCCAGCTGAAAATCAAGGCCTTGCGGGAAAAAGCGCAGCAGGAGCTGGGCAGCAAGTTCGACCTGCGGCGCTTCAACAACGCCGTCATCGACAATGGCGCCTTGCCGCTGGAGATGCTGGAAACGCAGATAGATCTGTGGATTGCGCAGCAGGCTTCGGCGGCTTGAAATCCGAGGGTTAGAGTTTTAGCTGCAGGAAATCGAGGAAGCAGCTGATGCGCCGCGCCAGCTGTGTGTTCCTGTAGTACACCGCGTGGATCTGCTGGCGATAACCGTTGTTATGGCTTGCCAGGATGTCGGTCAGGGTTCCTCGCGCGATATCTTCGCGCACCATGAACGCCGACAGGCAGGTAATGCCCAGGCCCTGCAGCGCCAGTTGGCGTATGGTTTCGCCGCCCGAAGCCAGCAGCGTCGGACTGATCGCCAGGTTTTCTTCCTGCTGCTGCCGCAGCGGCCAGGTGTTGAGCGATTCCGGCTGGGTGAAGCCGATCAGCTGGTGCTGCTCCAGTTCTTCCGCGCTGGCCGGCGTGCCGTGTTTGCGCAGGTATTCGGGGCTGGCGACGATGTGCTGCAGGCTCGATCCGAGGCGGCGCGCATGCAGCATCGAGTCTTGCAGTGCGCCGTGGCGGATGGCGATGTCGGTGCGCTGCTGCAGCAGGTCGATGTTCTGGTCGTTGCTGGTCAGCTCCAGCGTGATGTCCGGGTAGTTGCTGCGGAATTCGGCGATGTGCGGCACTATGCAATGCAGCATGAAGGGAGGCGAAGCGTCCACCCGCAAGCGTCCTGACGGTCTTTGGTGACGCACCTGGATCGCCTCTTCGGCTTCTTCCATCGCCGCGATGATCGTGCGCGCCTTTTCCAGGAAAAGATGGCCTTCTTCCGTCAGCTCCATGCGGCGCGTGGTGCGCGTCAGGAGCGAGGTGGCCAGTTTCTGTTCCAGCCGCGACAAGGCGCGGCTCAGGCCGGACGTGGTCTGTCCCAGCTGTTCGGCTGCAGCGCTGAGCGTGCCGCTGTCAACCACGGCGATAAAAATCCGCAGGTCATCGGAGTGGATATTCATCGTGTCGGTTTAATGGACGCCGCCGCCGTGGCTGCCAAGGTTGGCCGGCGCTTCGTCTTCCATGTCGGCCAGGCCTTGCAGGATGCCGCAATCCTTGGCGGCTTGCGTTTTCTGGCATTGCTTGCGCAACTGTTTGAGCTGGGTCTGCAATGCTTTCAATTCGCTGATGCGGTCGGCGACGTGCTCGATATGGTGGTCCAGCAAGCTGTTGACCTCGGCGCAATTGTCTTCCGGCAGGTCTCGAAACTGCAATAACCTGCGCACTTCGTCCAGCGTCATGTCCAGCGAACGGCAATGGCGGATGAACTGCAGGCGCTCGATATGCGCCTGTCCGTACAGGCGGTAATTGTTTTGCGAGCGCGCCGCCAGCGGCAGCAGGCCTTCGCGTTCGTAGTAGCGGATGGTTTCCACCGGGCAGCCGGCATGGCTGGCCAGCTCTCCGATTTTGAGTGAAATTGCGCTCATGGCAGCTCTTTCCGGGTTATTTCAAGATAAATCCTTGACCTTATAGTAGCTACAGGGTTTTAAATATGCAAGGAGTAATCAATTGCATCTTCAAAACCCGAATCAAGGAGCACATCATGGGCCGTTGCGAACACGACCATAACGATCACCAGCATGGTCACGAGCATAAGCACGATCACAAACATGAGCACCAGCATGCGCACGCAGATGCGGGCGCATCCGCCGCCGGCCGTGCGCCGCTGATTGCAGGGGCGGAACAGGCGGTGTTCCTGATCCAGAAGATGGATTGCCCGACCGAAGAAAAACTGATACGCGACAGATTCAGGAACATGGCCGGCATCGAAGCCATGCAGTTCAACCTGATCCAGCGCGAGCTGACGGTCCAGCATCGCCTGCCTTCGGTGGATGCCATCGTTGCCGCCTTGAAGGCGCTGGACCTGGAGCCGGTGCTCAAATCGGACACGCTGACCGGCGCCGCCGATCTGACCGCCAGCGACGGCGCTTTCAAGATATCCCGCAGGAAGTGGCTGCTGATGGCGCTTTCCGGCATGACCGCTGTTGGCGCCGAGGTAGTGGTCTGGAGCGGCGGCCAGGATAGTTCATGGCTGGTGATCGGCCTGGCCCTGGTAGCGATTCTGAGCGGCGGCCTGGATACCTTGAAAAAGGGCTGGATTGCATTGCGTAATTTTTCCCTCAACATGAATTTCCTGATGTCGCTGGCGGTGATAGGCGCGGCCATCATCGGCCAATGGCCGGAAGCGGCGGTAGTGATTTTCCTGTTCGCGCTGGCGGAAATGATCGAGGCCTTGTCGCTGGACCGCGCCCGCAATGCGATCAAAGGGCTGATGGCGATGGCGCCGGACCTGGCCACGGTGCAAGGCGCCGAGGGCGAGTGGCGCGAGGTCGCCACCGGCGAGGTGGAACTGGCGGCGCTGATCCGCGTCAAGCCGGGTGCGCGCGTGCCGCTCGATGGCCTGGTGACCGACGGCCAGACCACCATCAACCAGGCCGCGATCACCGGTGAAAGCATGCCGGTGGAAAAACAGGCCGGCGACCAGGTGTTTGCCGGCACCATCAACGAGCGCGGCTCCTTTGTCTACCGGGTGACCGCGCTGCAAGCCAATTCGACCCTGGCGCGCATCATCAAGAGCGTGCAGCAGGCGCAGGGCGAGCGCGCGCCGACCCAGCGTTTCGTTGATCAGTTTGCGCGCTATTACATTCCGGTAGTGGTGCTGGCTGCGTTGCTGGTCGCCACCTTGCCGCCGCTGCTGATGGGCGCGGAGTTCTATCCGTGGCTGTACAAGGCCCTGGTGCTGTTGGTGATCGCCTGTCCTTGCGCGCTGGTGATTTCGACGCCGGTGACGGTGGTGAGCGGGCTGGCGGCGGCGGCCAGGAGCGGCGTGCTGGTCAAGGGCGGGGTGTACCTGGAGATGGGGCGCAAGATCAAGGCGCTGGCGCTGGACAAGACCGGCACGCTGACCTTGGGCAAGCCAGGCGTCACCGATGTGCAGCTGGTGCAGCCGGCGGCTGATGACGACCTGCTGCACCAGCTGCAGCGCCAGGCCGCGAGCCTGGCCAGCCGTTCCGACCATCCGGTGTCGGGCGCGGTAGCGGTGCACTGGCAAACCTTGGCCAATGCCGGAAACCTGTTTGAAGTCGGCGCGTTTGAAGCGTTGACCGGCCGCGGCGTGCAAGGCAGTATCGACGGCCAGCAATTCTATCTTGGCAATCATCGCCTGGTGCACGAGATGGATATCTGCAATCCAGCGCTGGAAGCGCGCCTGTCGGCGCTGGAGAGCGAAGGCAAGACCACCGTGGTGCTGTGTTCGGCTACCCAACCCTTGCTTATCCTGGCAGTGGCCGATACGGTGCGCGACATTGCAGTCGAAGCAGTCGCCAGGCTGCAGGCAATCGGAGTCGAAGCTGTCATGCTGACCGGCGACAATGCGCATACCGCGCAGGCCATCGCAACCCAGGTCGGCATCAGCGACGCCCGCGGCGACCAGCTGCCGCAAGACAAGCGCGACGCCATCAACGACTTGCGCGCGCGTTACGGCTACGTCGGCATGGTGGGCGACGGCATCAACGATGCGCCGGCGCTGGCGCAAGCCGATATCGGATTTGCGATGGGGGCGGCAGGCAGCGACACGGCGCTGGAAACCGCCGACGTGGCGCTGATGGATGACGACTTGCGCAAGATCGCGGACTTCATCCGCTTGAGCAAAAAGACACACACGGTGCTGATGCAAAACATTACGTTGGCGCTAGGCATCAAAGCCATCTTTCTGGTGCTGGCGCTGACCGGCGAAGCCACCCTGTGGATGGCGGTGTTCGCCGACATGGGAGCGAGCTTGCTGGTAGTGTTTAACGGCCTGAGGTTGCTGCGGGCATTGCGCTGATCATGGATGCTCGGCGGATTCCGAGGACTTCGCCAGCCACTCTTTGCCTCTCAGCATCAGCTTCCAGTAAACCCAGGGCAGCACGGTAGTCTTCAGGAACCAGGCGCTGCGGCGGGCGACGGTCGGGTCGAGCCGGAAGGTCGGCAGCAGCTTGCCGCCATAACCGAACTCGGCCAGTATCACCTTGCCTTTTTCGACTGTGAGCGGGCAGGCGCCGTAACCGTCGTAACGCGCGTCCAGCGGTTTGCCGGCGCAGGAGGCGAGCAGGTTGCTTGCCACCACCACGGCTTGTTTGCGGATCGCCGCCACGGTCTTTGCGTTGGCGGTCGAGCACACGTCTCCCAATGCGAACACATTCCTGTATCGGACATGCCGCAGCGAAGCCGGGTCGACTTCGCACCAGCCGTCGACATTGGCCAGCGGGCTGTTGCGCACCGCATCCGGGGCAACCTGCGGCGGCACCGCGTGCAGCATGTCGAACGATTTTTGCTGGCGGCTGCTAACGCCGGCATTATCCTTGACGTCGAACCACGCCAGTTTGTTTGGGCCGTCGACCTTGACCAGATTCGATTCAAGCACCAGGCGCGCCTGGTATTTTTTGACATAGCGCATCAGCGGCGGCACAAATGCCGCGACGCCGAACAGTGCAGTGCCGGCGTTGTTGAATTCGACCTCTATCTGTTTCAGCAAGCCTTTGCGCAGCCAGTGGTCGCACGAGAGGTACATGGCTTTTTGCGGCGCGCCGGCGCATTTGATCGGCATGGCCGGCTGCGAAAACAGCGCCTTGCCCTGTTTTAATTGCGACACCAGTTGCCAGGTGTATGGCGCCAGGTCGTGGCGGTAATTCGAGGTCACGCCGTTTTTTCCCAACGTTTGTTCCAGGCCCTCTATCCTCTCCCAGGCCAGCCGCAAGCCGGGGCAGACGATCAGCTGCTGGTAGGCGATCAGGCAGCCGTTGTCGAGCCGGATGCGGTTATGGTCGGGCAAGAATTCAGACACCGCTTGCGGGATCCACTGCGCACCCGCAGGTATCAGCGACGCCATCGGCCGCACGGTTTTTCTGCTGTCGAAAATGCCGCGCCCGACCAGCGTCCAGGCCGGCTGGTAATAATGCTGGCTGCTGGGATCGACGATTGCGATCTGGGCATTGGGAGCGCGCTTGAGCAAGCTGCTCGCAACCGCGATGCCGGCGGAACCGCCGCCGACGATCACGATTTCATACTGCTTGAGCTTATCGTTGCCGGCGCCGGCTGCCTGGACCGGCGCGTCGATCAGGTTCGCCAGCCGGAAGATGTTGGTCGAGCGGTTGCCGGTGCGGCAAAAGGCCAGGACCGGGGCCGGCATGTCGGCCAGCAGCAGGCGCAGCGCCGCGCCGTGTTCTTTGCTGAGATGGGTAGCGTCGGCGGGCAGGTAGCTGAAAGCCAGGCCAAGCGCTTCGCAAGCCGCGGCCAGCTCCTTGCTGCCCACGTGGTGGCCGCCGTCTTCAGCGTCAGGGCGATTGCAGATCACCGACTTGTAGCCGGCGGCCAGGATGATGGGCAAGTCTTCCAGTCCGATTTGACTGGCGGTTGAAAAAAAGTCGTTATGCTTGAAGAGATTAAAGTTCATAGGTGCTGATTCCATCGTGATGAGCGGGTGGCACTACTTACTTGGGTTTGTGTGAACCTGCTTGAATCTGCTTGTTTCCGGCCGAAACCTGGCGAGCGGATACGGTTTGCCGGGCGGCGATGGCGGCCTGTTAAAGATGGCAAGGCGGGAAGGCGCGGATAATGATGCTTGGCCGGCGCCTGGGTGGACTGACAGAAGTCAGGGATTGACCTTGGTTTACCAATTCTGTTAACAATGTGCGGTCAGGCTCGCGGCCGCGCTCTATCTTGTTTTGCTCCAGTGAAAATATCTGTTCAATCCAGGCATTGCCGCTTGCCCGCTACTTGTTTGATTGTTAATAATATAAGATGGCTTAGGCATTTGTCAATGTTGTATATGTTTATATATAGTTACGTATTGTTAAGTTGAGGATGCAGATAGATGGCAAGTCCACAAATAGAAGTCATTTTTGACGAGAACACCGCGACATTCACTTATGTGGTTTATGCCGCGGCGGGCAGCGAGTGCGCGATTATCGATTCGGTGCTGGATTACGATCCGGTCGCCGGCCGCACCTCAACCGCCGCGGCTGACCGCGTGATCGAATTCGTGCACCGCAGGAGCTTGAAGGTGCAATGGCTGTTGGAAACCCATGCCCATGCCGACCACATTTCGGCGGCGCCTTACCTGCGCCGGCGGCTGGGCGGTGCAATCGCCATCGGCGACCAGATCCAGGTGGTGCAGGGAGTATTCAAGAAAATCTTCAACCTGCAATCGGAGTTTTTGCTGGACGGGACCCAGTTCGACCATTTGTTCGCACCGGACGAGGTTTTCCATATCGGCGACCTGCGTGCGCAAGCGCTGCATGTCCCGGGCCATACGCCGGCCGACATGGCTTACCTAGTAGGGCAGGACGTCGCGTTTGTCGGCGACACGCTGTTCATGCCGGACCTCGGCACCGCGCGCTGCGATTTTCCCGGCGGCAGCGCCAGCGCCTTGTATCGGTCGGCAGGCAGGCTGCTCAGCTTGCCGCCGTCGACCCGGCTGTTCGTATGCCACGACTATCCACCTGATGGCCGGCACCCAGCCTGCGAGTCGACAGTCGCCGAGCAGCATGCAAAAAACATCCATGTGCGCGACGGCATCAGCGAAAGCGAATTCATCGCCATGCGCAACCAGCGCGACGCCACGCTGGCCTTGCCGACCCTGATGCTGCCTTCGATCCAGCTCAACATCTGCGCCGGCGTATTGCCGGCGGCGGAAGAGAACGGCGTGAGTTACTTGAAGATTCCCTTGAACGTCGCTTTGTAAAGCTGACAGGGTTTTAGAAAGACGATCCGGGCTGCTGCAGGAATTCCAGTTCTGCAGGCGTCGACTGCCGTTGCAGGATCTGGTTGCGGTGCGGGAAACGGCCAAAGCGCGCAATGATGTCGCGATGGCGGATGGCGAACGACAGGTAGCCGGCAAAACATTCCTTCTCGCCGGCCGCAACCTGCTCTACCAGCGCTGTGCCAAGCGCCACCGCCTGTTCCTGGTCTGGCAGCAGCTCCGAATGCGTCAGCGGCAAGTGCAGGAAGAGGCGTTCGATCGGCCGCAGCGCCATATAAAAATCCGTTTGCAAGCCCTTGCGGCAGAAGGCGCGCGCCAGCGTATCGAAGGCGAACGAGCGTGGCGTATTGCGGTACATATTGCGCGGGAACTGATCGGTCAGCAGGACCAGGGCAACTACGCCCTGCGGTGTGTTTTCCCAGTCCGCCAGCTGGTTTTTCTCGGCGGCCTGCACGGTCGTTTCAAAGCGCTGCCTGATCTGTAGATCGATGTCGGGGTTTTTGCCCCACCACAGGCCGGCTTGCTGGTTGGCCGTGGTGACATCGTCGGGACTGTCGCCAAACCAGAACTCCCTGATCGCCAGGATATTTTCCATCCGAAGGTCAGCCGCCGCTGCGCCGAGGCAGCACGTAGATGAGCAGATCGCCGATGGTGACTTTTTGGCCGGCCTGGATCTTGCAGGTCTTGCGCAGTTCGATCTTGCCGTCGACCGCAACTACGCCGCTGGCCACCAGCGCCTTGCCGGCGCCGCCGCTGTCGCACACGCCGGTCAGCTTGAGCAGTTGGTTGAGTTCGACGTAGTCGCTGTTGAGGCGTAGTTCCAGTTGTTGCATAGTATTCCGATGAAAATAAATAAATGTCAGGCGCTGGCCGTGCGGCTGAGCGCCAGCTGCGCCTGGTCCAGCCAGGCATGCAGGTGGTCCAGCAAATCCTGCTGGCTGAACGAGCAGCTTTCTTCAGTGAACAGGTTGCTGGCTTCCAGCCGCCCGAGAAAATTTTCCGCGACTTCCGCAAAACGCGGCGGCAGCGCCGACAGCAGCGCGGTTTGCGCGCGCCAGGCCTGGCACAGGGTTGCCACGGTGCTGCTCTTGTCCTGCAATGCGCTCAAAGCTTCGTGCAGCTGTTGGATAGTGTCTTGGTGCTGCATGATGTCACTTTTAATGCGTCAGTCCGGCCAGCACGAACAAGCCGATAGCGGACAGGAACGCAATGGACCACGCGGCCGAACGCAGGCTGGGACGGTCAGTCAGGTACAAGATAGTGTAGACGACGCGGGCGACGATGAATAATGCCGCCAGCAGATTGAGCATGTTTTGCGGCGCATGCACTTGCTGCGCAATGATCACGCCGGCGGCGAAAAACGGGAAGGCCTCGAAATGATTGCGGTGGGCGTAATCGGCACGGCGCCGCAGTCCCGACTGTTTCTCCAGCCAGGCGCGCGGTTCAGAGTTGTCAAAGTCAGGGCGGCCACGCTTGGCGAAGACGACCGTAAACAGCGGCATCAATCCGGCAATCAGTACGCACCAGTAGGCAATCGTCATGGAATTTTCTTGGTCCGGTTATAAGGTGGCACGCTGCAGCTAAAGCGTTTTGACTTCAAACGTATTGCAGGATTTGACTTCGCCGCTGCTGACGCCTTGCTTGAACCAGCGTACCCGCTGCGCCGAAGTGCCGTGGGTGAACGAATCAGGCACCACATATCCCTGCTCCTGTTTTTGCAGGGCATCGTCGCCGATCGCGGTGGCTGCGTTCAGGGCGCCTTCGACATCGCCCTGCTCCAGAATGCTGCGCGCCTGGTTGGCGTGGAAGGCCCAGACGCCGGCCAGGCAGTCGGCTTGCAATTCCAGCCGCACCGACATGGCGTTTGCCTGTGCTTTCGACATCTGGCGTTCGGCGCTGTTGACCTTGTCCATGATGCCCATCAGGTTTTGCACATGATGTCCGACTTCATGCGCGATCACGTAAGCCTGGGCAAATTCGCCGGAGACATGGAAGCGCTGCTGCATCAATTGATAAAAGCTGAGGTCGATGTATACCTTGCGGTCGCCGGGGCAATAAAAGGGGCCAGAAGCGGTCTGGCCGGTGCCGCAGGCAGTTTGCGTGGCGCCGGAAAACAGCACCAGGGTCGGCGCCGGATAGGTCTTGCCATTGGCGCGGAAAATCTGGGTCCAGACGTCTTCAGTATCGGCCAGCACGGTGCGCACGAACTTGGTCTGGCGGTCTTCCGCTGCCGGCGCGGTGCGGTTGGGAGCTTGCTGCGATTGCGGCTGGCTGACCGGCCCGCCGCTGAGCAGGCTCAGCACAGTGCTTGGGCTGACGCCGAAGAAATACGAAGCCACCAGGGCAATCGCGATAGTGCCGAGGCCAATGGAGCGTCCGCCGCCGAAACCACCGCCGCCGCCACCGTCGCTGCGGCGGTCTTCGACGTTGTCACTTTCCCGATTGCCTTCCCATTTCATGGCTGCTTCCCCTGTTGACTTTAGTAAGCAATTCTAACGGAATGGCCACGGATATAAACGCAAAACTACTGTGAGATATTGTAAAAAATCTACTTGAAGTCCCACTTCATCTGCTCTGCAATCGGGATGTGTTTTGCCGACTCGACGCAGAGCGCAAGGTAATCGGTGAACAGCGGGGCAGGGCGGATACCTTCGGCCAGCAGGTTTTCATTGTCAAATACATAATTCAGGCCGGCGAAAGCGCCATACAGCTTGAGCGCGCGCAGCAGCAGGCGGTCATTGCATTCGGGCACGCATTCACGCATGCGCGGCAACAGTGTGGCGATGGCGTCCGGCTTGATTTGCTTGTAAGTGGCGCCTATCGGTTCGATGCCGCGCGCCGCCGCCAGCGCCAGGTCGATTTCGCGGAACGATACGCTGGAGCCGAGGCCGGCCGAGATATGGAAAACGTTATGCGTCAGCGTTTCTTTCTGGGCCAGGTCGATGATGGCCTGGGCGCACCAGTCGACCGGCACTACGTCGACTTTTTCGTCGAGGGAGGTCGTCAGCGCGCCCAGCAGTTGCCAGACCATGAAGACCCAGAAGATGCTTTGCGAAGGGGCGCAGCCCAGCACGGTATGGCCGACAATGATCGACGGCCGGACATACACCACCGGCAGGTCCGGATAAGTGTCGCGCAATTTCTTTTCGCCCATGGCCTTGGAGCGGGTATAGGCCACCAGGTGTTCGTCGCCGAGCGGCAGATCGATCTGTTCTTTCACTACGGCGTTGATGCCGGCGCCTTCGCCGCAAGCCATGGCGGTGCCGATATACATGAAGCGTTTCAGGGCCGGCCGCCGGTGCATCAGCTTGCCGAGCGCCAAGGTGCCGTCGACATTGATTGTTTCGAGCAAAGGATGGTTCGAGAAAGTCGCCAGGGCGGCTGAATGGATCACCACCGACACCTGGTCCAGGCGCGGGTCGTTGCTGACCTTGTCGAGTTCCGACAAATCGCAGCAGAGGATTTGCTCGACGCCGATTTGCGCAACGTCGGCCGCGCTCGCGCCCAGCAGTTGCAGGTTTTCGATAACTCTGGCGTGCGCCGCGGCCGGGGTTTCCGCCCTTGCCAGCAGCAGCAGGTTCTTGCCCAGGCCGCGATGAATTGCCTCCACTGCATTGGCGCCACCTAAAAAGCCGGTCGCACCGGTCATCAACATTAAATTATTCATGAAAGGCGTGTGCTCTTGTAACTTTATCTGATATGGGTTGATGGCTGCTTGCTGGCTTGGGCTGGCGACGAGGTGTCCATGACGGCGAGGAGTTATTGGTTGTTATGTTCGGCGGCCTGTTTTTTTTGGACTTTTATGGCGCGCAGGTTCACAAGCAACGTAACGCGCGATTGTATAGTAAGGTTGACAAACGGATACAAAGATTTACAAAGGCTTTCATATTGCGAATATGACAGTGCTTATTTATTGTTAAATATTTACGTTAAATAATTTTTATATAACATTTAAATTTGCTTTTCGTGAACTTTCCTTAGCCAAAAAGTGACCAAAGGTTAAAGAATTACCGGGTTGCCGGGCCGCCGAGCCATTTGTCAGGCAAAGCTTTTGCCTGCGCTGCCCGTTCCACATCAAGTCCTGCCCCTGTCTTCATGATTGCGAGCGCATCCTGCCTCGATTGTGGCCAAGACGCGTTGCACGATGAATCGCCAAATTGGGAGTCAACATGTTCTATTGGATCGCAGCGCTGCTGGTCGGCGCTATGGCATTAATGCAGTTGCGCGCGAACGCGTGGATCTGGCTGCTGGCCATTCTGCTCTGGATCGGGGGCGGTTTCCGGTTTGCCGGGATCGGCGCACTGGCGGCAATACTGCTGTTGCTGCTGCTGGTGATCCCGACCTTGATCGTCGCGGTCAAGCCGCTGCGCTACGCCTTGCTGAGCCGCCCGATACTGAAAATATTCCAGCGCATCCTGCCGCGCATGTCGCAGACCGAGCGCGACGCCATCGAAGCAGGCACCACCTGGTGGGACGCCGAGCTGTTTTCCGGCAAACCGGCCTGGGACAAGCTGCTGCAGCTGCCGGCGCCGCAGCTGACGATTGAAGAGCAGGATTTTTTCGACAACGAAGTAGAACAGCTGTGCGGCCTGATCAGCGACTGGGAAAGCACCGAGGTGTGGCAGGACCTGTCGCCGCAAGCCTGGCAGTTCGTCAAGGAAAAAGGGTTTCTCGGCATGATCATTCCCAAGCAGTATGGCGGCAAGGAATTCTCCGCCTACATGCATTCGCAGGTGATCATGAAGTTGTCTTCGCACTGTTCGGCCGCGGCGATTTCGGTGATGGTGCCGAACTCGCTAGGCCCGGCCGAGCTGTTGCTGCAATACGGCACCGAAGTGCAAAAGGATTATTTCCTGCCGCGGCTGGCCGCCGGCGAGGAGATTCCCTGTTTTGCCTTGACCAGTCCTTACGCCGGTTCCGATGCGGCGGCGATCCCGGATATCGGCGTGGTGTGCACGGGCAGCTACGACGGCCAGGAAATGCTGGGCTTCCGGATTACCTGGGACAAGCGCTATATCACGCTGGGGCCGGTGGCGACGGTGCTGGGCCTGGCGTTCCGGGTGCACGATCCGGACCATTTGCTGGCGGCCGAGGGGTCAACTGATCGACCGACCGACCTCGGCATCACCTGCGCGCTGATCCCTACCAACCATCCCGGCGTGGTGACCGGCCGCCGCCATTGGCCCTTGAATGCGGTGTTCCAGAACGGACCGACTTCCGGCAAGGATGTGTTCATTCCGCTGGACTGGGTGATCGGCGGCCGCGACATGATCGGCAAGGGCTGGCGCATGCTGATGGAATGCCTGGCTGCCGGCCGCGCGATTTCCCTGCCGTCGTCCACGGTCGGCTTTTCCAAGCTGGCGGTGCGCGGCACCAGTGCCTACGTAGCGATGCGCCACCAGTTCAAGATCCCGATCGGCAAGTTCGAAGGCATCCACGAGATGCTGGCGCGCATGGGCGGCAACCTGTACCTGATGGATGCGGTGCGGCGGCTGTCGGCGCTGGCGGTGGATGCCGGCGAAAAACCTTCGGTGATTTCCGCCATCTCGAAATACCATGTGACCGAGCGCGGCCGGGTGCTGGTCAATGCCGGCATGGATGTATTGGGCGGCAAGGGCATTTGCATGGGGCCGAATAATTTCCTGGCGCGCAGCTACCAGCAGATGCCGATCGCGATTACGGTCGAAGGCGCAAATATCCTGACGCGCTGCCTGATCATTTTCGGCCAGGGCGCGATCCGTTGCCATCCTTATGTGCTGAAGGAAATGGCGGCTGCCGGCGAGGCTGACCAGGACCAGGCCCTGGCCGATTTCGACCAGGCATTCTTCGCCCATGTCAGCTTTGTGTTCGCCAATTTTTCACGGACCTTGCTGGCCGGACTGTCCAGCGGCAGCCTGCCAGCCGCGCCGAGCGCGGCGCCGCAGGAGCTGCGGCATTTCTACCGTGCGGTCAACCGCATGTCGGCTGCCTTCGCGCTGCTGAGCGACATGTCGATGTTTGTCATCGGCGGTTCGCTGAAATTCCGCGAGCGGATTTCCGGCCGCCTGGGCGACATCCTGTCGCAGCTGTACCTGGTGTCCAGCGTCCTCAAACGCTACGAGGACGACGGCCGGCCGCAGGAAGATTTGCCCTATGTGCATTGGGCGATCCAGGATTCCCTGCACCAGGCGCAGGAAGCTTACCTGGGCGTGCTGGAGAATTTCCCGAACCGTGTGTTGGCAGTGCTGCTGCGTTTCGTCGCCTTTCCTTTCGGACGGCCTTACCAGCTGCCGTCGGATGCGCTGGACAGCACGGTAGCCCGGATCATGCAAACCGACGGCGACAGCCGCGACCGCCTGACCGCCGGCATGCACATGCCGAATGTGGAACAGTCGCCGCATGCCTTCGGCGAGCTGGCGTTCCAGCTGATCCCGCAGGTGAATACGATTGAAGCGCGGCTCAAGCCGGCGATCCAGGCCGGTACGCTGCCGCCTTTGCCGCAAAGCCTGATCGAGATGCAGTACTGGGTAGCGGCAGCAGCGGCCAGCGGTGACATCACGGAAGCCGAGCAGCAGGTCTTGCACGATTTTGCGCGCTTTGGCGATATCAGCGTGCAGGTGGATGATTTTCCGCAGGATTTCAACCTGCTGGAAGCGGCGCAAAAACGCGCGCAGTCTTGAGCGGTAACCATGGAATTTGCAACAAATAAGAAAGAAAACAATGACTACCCTAGTGCAACCGGGCCTGAAACTGCGGCCACTGGAGCGTAACGACCTGCACTTTGTGCATCAGCTCGACAATAACAGCCACATCATGCGTTATTGGTTCGAAGAGCCCTACGAAGCTTATGTCGAACTGGTGCAATTGTATGACCAGCACGTCCACGACCAAAGCGAACGGCGCTTCATCCTGGAAAGCGACAACGGCGAGATGGTGGGGCTGGTGGAGCTGGTCGAGATTACCCATATCCACCGGCGCGCGGAATTCCAGATCATCGTCGCGCCTGGCGCCCAGGGCAAGGGTTATGCCGAGCGCGCCACCCGGCTGGCGATCGAATATGCCTTCTGCGTGCTCAACTTGTACAAGCTCTATCTGTATGTCGACAAGGAAAACCACAAAGCCATCCATATTTACCAAAAATGCGGGTTCGAACTGGAAAGCGAGCTGAAAAGCGAGTTTTTCATCAATGGCGTGTATCGGGACGCCATCCGCATGTGCATGTTCCAGCCCGAATATCTGGCCAAACGCGGGCGCTGAAGGTTTTCAAGCTGCGCCCGGGTATTGAAATTTCCTTGACTTAGCAATTTCTAAGATATATCTTAGTGTCTCATTCAATGAGATAAGGAAGAAACATGTTTGGACATAGAAGAGGCTGCGACCACAGCCGTATGCACCAAGGTCATGAAAGGCAACATCGCGGCGGCGGCCTGTTTGAACGGGGCGGGCGGCGCGAAGGCGGGCGCGGCGGACGGATGTTTGAACAGGGCAGCTTGCGCCTGGTCATCCTCAAGCTGCTGCAAGAAAAGCCACGCCATGGCTACGAAGTCATCAAGGCGATCGAAGAACTGGTCGGCGGCGATTACAGCCCCAGCCCGGGCGTGATCTATCCGACTTTGACATTGCTGGAAGAACTGGGTTACACGGCGATCGAAGCGGAAACCGGCGGCAAGAAACTGTATCGCATCACAGCGGAAGGCAGCGCGTTCCTGGCTGAAAACAGCGAAGCCCTGGCCCTGGCGCTGCAACGCCTGGAAACCGCACAGCGCGCGTCCGGCAGTTCAGCGCCGGAGCTGCGGCGAGCGATCCAGAATTTTCGGATGGCATTGCATACAAGGCTGGAAAAGGGCGAACTCAGCCAGGATCAGATCCACGCCATCGTCGATGCCATCGACCTGGCAGCCGTGAAAATCGAACGTATCTGAAACAAGCCGTCATCGCCGCAACAGGCAATAGCAAGTCGTTTGAAAGAAGGAGTAGCCATGCGTGAATACCGTTACCGCATCACCCTGGAACATCTGGCGACGCCAAAACAAGGCGAGCCGACCCATGCCGCCATCAGTTTTGACACCGGCAACCACGACGACCTGTTCACGATCGTCGACAAGGTGCGCAGCAAAGGCCAGTTTGACGCTGACACTGCCGCCTCGCTGGCGCTGGGTTTGAAGCTGTTCACCGAAGTGATGCTGAAAAATCGCGGCCACCCGTTGTTCGCGGACATCAGCCAGCCCATGCGCGATTTTATCCAGAAGCTGAAAGCGCAGCCGCAGGTGACAGAAGCAGAGAATTGACAAGAGACCCGAGCGGGACGCCGCCCGGGAGATGAAGATACGCGGGGCCAGGATAATTTTCGTGCAAGAGAAAATTATCCTGGCCCCGCTTTATATGGGCAGCCCTGGCGCAACAAGCCAGCGGCAAATGGCTATTCGCGCGCCGGCGCGATCATCTCTGCATAGTCATACAGCGCGCCGAGGATTTCTTCGCCGCGCTCGTCGGCCGTTTCCGACAGCTGGTCTATCTCCTCAAACAGCATGTCGACCGTGCGCGCCTTGCCTTCGCCGTCGAACAGGCGGGCGGCGCGGTGTTCGTCCCAACGTTCCTGTTCTTCTGGTGTCAGGGTGTCGGGGAAATTGCGGGCGCGGTAGCGGAAGGCCAGTTCTTCCAGGCGCTGGTCGTCAAAACTGACGCGGGCCGCCGCCAGTTTTTGCGGCGGCATGGCGCGCAAGTCATTTAGCTTGCGCCTGTCGTTGTTGCCGACAAAACCGCCGTACAAGTCTTCATCGACATCGCTTGCCGCTTCCTCCGGACGCTGGAATACCTGGCGCCACAGGCCGCTGAGGTCAGGGGCTTGCGCTGCAATTTCCGCATGGCGCAACGCCAGCGGGATATCTATACCCCAGCGCGTGGTCATGTCGGCCGAGAGGGTTTGCAGCTTGTTGATCACCATCGGCGATTTGTTCAGGTGCACCGATTTCAAGGGCAGGCGCGTTACGCCTTCCGGCAGGTCGGCGGACTTGCTGAACAGCCGGGTGCGCACGGTATCGGCATCCAGGGAAAACAGCTCGCTGGGATCGAACGCCAGGTCCCAGGCCAGTATTTCGTTCTTGTTGGTGGGATGCACGCCGAGCGGCCACATAACGGCCAGGCAGCCCTGCTCGGCCGGGAACATGCCGGAAATATGCAGGAACGGCCGCGGCGTCGGCAAGCCGATTTCAGCGCCGGCGCGGTCTTTCTTGTGCAGCGCCAGGCAAAAATCGAACAGTTTCGGCTGGTGTTGCCGGATCAGGCGCGCCAGCGCAATGGTCGCCCGCACGTCGGACAGCGCGTCATGCGCCGCTTCGTGGCTGAGGCCGTTGGCCTTGGTCAGCAGTTCAAGGCGGAAACTGGGCCGTCCTTCGTCGTTGACCGGCCATTGGATGCCCTCCGGCCGCAAGGCATAGGCGGTGCGCACCACGTCCAGGATATCCCAGCGGCCGCACTGGTTCTGCCATTCGCGCGCATAGGGATCGATCAGGTTGCGCCAGAACAGGAAACGGGTGACCTCGTCGTCGAAGCGGATCGTGTTGTAGCCGACGCCGATTGTGCCGGCTTCGGAAAACGCTTTTTCGATCTGGGCCGCGAACTGGTATTCGGGAATACCTCGCTCCAGGCATTGCTGCGGCGTGATGCCGGTGATCAGGCAGGATTGCGGATCCGGCAGAAAGTCATTTGCTGGTTGGCAATACAACATGATCGGCTCGCCGATCTCATTCAGTTCGGCATCCGTGCGGATCGCCGCAAATTGGGCCGGGCGGTCGCGTCGCGGCTGGACGCCGAAAGTTTCGTAGTCGTGCCAGAGGAAGGTATGCGTGGACATTGGGGATCGGTTGCTTGCTTAGGTGCGTGGTTAAGTGCTGAATAAGGACAGGAAGTGCAGCAGTTTACAGTCATCCTTCCAAGCCTGTATAGCAGTTTTACAACGCTTTAGGCCAAATCGTAAGTTGGCTCCAAATAGGGCTTTTAGCCCCTTAAATTCACAAAACTGATAACAGCTATTGGCAATCGAAATTGGATAATTAATGGGGAAAGACTATTCTGATTGTGCGACGCAACAATTGGCTTGCGGTGAACGCAAAACGAAAGAGGAATACATCATGTCTACAATGACCATCAGCAACAGTCCTAGCATTTCCCGTCCAGCAGCTTCGGTACAAACTGCCGGCGTCTTGACCAGCATCGCCGCTTTTTTCAAGCGTGTCGGCACTGCCTACGAGCGTTCGGAAGCAGCACGCAAGGAAGCTTACCTGGCAGAAGCCGTCGACCTGTACGACCTGGAATACCGCATGCAACGCCTGGACCGTGAAAGCGCCCAGACTGCAGCGTGGATCAAGGGTTTCTAAGCATCGCGTCGAGTATTACGGCAGTTCAGCGCCGGCAGCAGGCTACAAGTGTGTTTGCAGCCAGAAGTAGTTTCAGTATCCAGCAGTAATTTGCTGCAGTAGTTCGTCTATATCGCTGCGTAGCAGTCGGGCATCCCGCCGGCATTGGCCGTCAGAACGGGTTGCCCTGCTGCTCACACAGTGCATGTCTTGTCACACCTATCTCAGTTATAAGTTCAGTGCTTCAGTGAGATTGCGTCAACAGCGTGAAATGCTCGACGGTCGGCGCCACGGCAAAAAACGGCCCGACCAGCGCACGCCATTCGGCAAATGCCGGCGATTCGCGAAAATCCACCGTATGGTTTTCCAGCGTTTCCCAGGAAATCGTCAGCACGTAACGTTCCGGCGACTCAATTCCCTTATGTATCTTGAAACCGGCAAATCCTTTGGCCTTGCTGATGACTTGTTCGATGCCGCGCTGGATGGCGGCGTCGAATTCCTGTTGTTTGCCTGGCTGGATGCGGATATCGGCTAATTCGAGAATCATGGTGGTTCCATCGTTGTTGGTTGGCGGAACGGGAATTGTCGCATTTTTAGCCAAATCAGGCGCCAATCAACCTTTGTGGATTCTGCACTCATTGACTATGCTGAATGTATACACAGTCACAGGAGGCCATCATGTTGGGTAGACAACGACTTTATTTCATGTTGCCGGACGTTTCCAGTGCACGCAGCACGCTCGACGAGTTGCTGCTGGCCAGGGTAGGGATTCGGAACATTCACTTCTGGGCTGCGGATGGCAAACTGCCGGCGGATATGCCTGAGGCCAATGTGCTCCATAAGACCGACCTTGCCAACGGCGCTGAGATCGGTCTGCTGGCAGGCGGCTTGATCGGTTTGTTGCTGGGCATGTGGCTGGTGTATTTTCCGCCCGAGTGGGTGCACCTGAACTGGCTGGCGCTGGTAGCGCTGACGCTGGCCGGCGCGGTGCTGGGCAGCTGGATGTCGGGCATGGCGGCGGCAGCGTTGCCCAATTCCCGCCTGAAAGCTTTCCATGCCGGGATCGACGAGGGCAAGATACTGCTGCTGGTCGACGTGCCTTTCAAACGGGTGCCGGCGATAGAGCAGTTGATTGAAAAGCGTCACCCGGAAGCGGCTTTCTCTGGCGTCGAAAAGCATCTTCCCGTCTTCCCGTAATTGCATCGGACTAGCGACAAAAAAACACCGGCTACCGCGCCGGTGTTTTTTTATGCGGCGTTTTGCGTGAATCTTTATGTAAACCGCAATACATTTCTTCCTCGCCGCGATTGTTATTTTGCGGCGGGCTTCGTACACTAGTGTCGTGTCTCGCCTCCCCTGCCGGTATCTCACTTGTCCTTGACCCGTATCGCGTCGTTGCGCCTCGTCGCCATAGCCCCGCTATGTCTCCTCGGCGCGCCTAGCGCTACGGGCCAAAGCCGGCGCGATATACCGGCAGGGGAGGNGAGACACGACACTAGCTTCCGGTAAAAAAACAAAACTACAATCAGAGAGGAAATTCATGGCGGCTTCTTATTTTCCCAAATGGCGCCTGCGCGCCAGCACTGCGGACGGGCAGGGCCAGGTCATCGCAGCCGACGAGCGTTTGCCGTGGCCGCAGACTTTCGCCATGGGGGTGCAGCACGTGGTGGCGATGTTCGGTTCGACCGTGCTGGCGCCGCTGCTCATGGGTTTCGATCCGAACCTGGCGATTTTCATGTCGGGCATCGGCACCTTGCTGTTCTTCGTGCTGGTCGGCGGTCGGGTGCCGAGCTACCTCGGCTCCAGCTTTTCGTTCATCGGCCTGGTCATCGCGGTCAGCGCTTACGGCGGCCACGGCCTTAATCCCAACCTCGGGGTGGCGCTGGGCGGCATCATTGCCTGCGGCGTGCTGTACGCGCTGATCGGCCTGCTGGTGATGGCGATCGGCACGCGCTGGATCGAAACCCTGATGCCGCCGGTAGTTACCGGCGCGGTGGTGGCAGTGATCGGCTTGAACCTGGCGCCGATTGCGATCAAGGGCGTCAGCGGCAACAACTTCGATGCCTGGATGGCGCTGGGGACGGTGTTGTGCGTAGGCGGCGTCGCCGTGTTTGCGCGCGGCATGCTGCAGCGCCTGCTGATCCTGGTCGGCCTGATGCTGGCCTATGTGATTTATGCGGTGCTGACCAATGGCGCCGGCCTTGGCAAGCCGATCGATTTCGGCATGGTTGCGCAAGCCGCCTGGTTCGGCATCCCGCATTTCTCGGCGCCGGTATTCAAGGCCGATGCGATGGCTTTGCTGGCGCCGGTTGCGATCATCCTGGTGGCGGAAAATCTTGGCCATATCAAGGCGGTAGCCGCCATGACCGGGCAGAACCTCGACAAGTACATGGGCCGCGCTTTTGTCGGCGACGGCCTGGCGACCATCGTATCGGGCAGCGTCGGCGGCACCGGCGTCACCACTTACGCCGAGAATATCGGCGTGATGGCGGTCACCAAGATTTATTCGACGCTGGTGTTTGTGGTGGCAGCTTGCCTGGCGATCATCCTTGGTTTCTCGCCGAAGTTCGGCGCCGTGATCCAGACCATTCCTGGCGCGGTGCTGGGCGGCGTATCGATCGTGGTGTTCGGCCTGATCGCGGTATCGGGCGCACGCATCTGGGTTGAAAACAAGGTCGACTTTTCCAACAACCGCAACCTGATCGTTGCCGCCGTGACGCTGGTGCTGGGCGCCGGCGACTTTACCTTGAAGCTTGGCCAGTTCTCGCTAGGCGGCATCGGCACCGCGACTTTCGGCGCGATCATCCTGCATGCTTTGCTGAGAGAGAGGAAAGCATAGCGAAGGACTGCGTCCTCATGCCATAAGAATTTTGTCATGCGCCAGCCTCCCGGTTATCGACCGGATGGCTGGCGCAGATCTGAATCAGGTCTCAGAGAATTCCAGTGCCGTGAAATTCTTGATCGTTACTGCTCCACTAGGAAATCTGGCAATGATTTCCAGCTCTCCGTGCATTGCCTCAATGTGGGCGCGCAACGAGGAAATATACATGTCGGCGCGCCATTCAAGCTTCGCAATCGCCGGCTGTTCGATATGCAGTAGTGCGGCCAGGGCCTTTTGCGACAGGCCGCGAGCGCGCCGCAGTTCATGCAAAGGCATTTCCCGGATCAGGGCCTCGAATTTCGCGTCCGAACGCGCACGCGAGGCGGGCGACATTTTTTCCGCCAGTTCGACGAATTTTCTAACCATCTGACAGTCCTTTCTTTCGTAATGCTGAATGTTTAGGAATTTTTCGGACAAAAAAACGACCCGGCACAGACGTGGACGGGTCGTTAAGTCTAAATCAACACTGCATGCAGGGAATTCTTAAAATCCCGTCTATGGGGGATTGCAGCAATACGCCCAGCTAGGTTCGTCTGGCCACTCGCGCCACGGCTTTTGCCGTTGTCGCGGGGTTGAATTCCAAACGCAGGCTCTTCATCAGGCACACCATGTACAGCACCAGCACCACCGAAAACGGCAGCGACGCCAGCACGATCGTGGTTTGAATCGCGCTGATGTTATCTGCAAACATCAGGCCGACCGTCACCGCCATGATCAGCGCCGACCAGAAAATCCGCAGCCAGTGCGGCGCATCGGCATCGCTGTCACTGCGGCTGCCGCGCACCGACAAGTTGGCCAGCATCACGGCGCCGGAGTCGGCTGGCGTCAGGAACAGCACGAAGCCGACGAAAATCGCTACGCCTGACATGGCCGTGCCAAACGGGTAGTGCGCCAGCAGCTTGTACATGGTCATGGCCGGCTGCTCCAGCGCGGTACGGCTCAGTTCGGTAGCGCCGTGGTTGATCAGCAGGTCGAGGGCGCTGTTGCCGAATACCGACAGCCATACCAGGGTGAACGCCAGCGGCAGCAGCAATACGCCGGTCACCACTTCGCGGATGGTGCGGCCGCGCGAGATGCGGGCAATGAAGAGGCCGACGAATGGCGCCCAGGAAATCCACCAGGCCCAGTAGAACAGGGTCCATTTGCCGAGCCAGTCGCTAGGCCGGTCATAGGCATACAGGTCAAAAGTCTTGCCGACGAAATTGCCGATGTAGTCGCCCAGGTTCTGGATCATGGCGTTCAGCAGGTGCAGCGTCGGCCCCATCGACAGCGCAAAAATCAGCAGGCCGGCAAACAGCACGACATTCAGGTTCGACAGGCGGCGGATGCCGACTTCGACGCCGGAGATCGCCGCCAGCGTCGCCACTATCGTCATCACGATGATCACCGCCAGCAGCGTGCTGTGGCTGTTTTGCAAGCCGAACAGGTGTTCCAGGCCGGCGCTGATCTGCAGCGACCCTATGCCGAGGTTGCTGACCAGGCCCAGCACGGTCACCACGATGCCGAAGCAATCGACGGCGTGGCCGGCGGCGCCGTGGACGCGCTCGCCGAGCAGCGGGTAGAGAGCGGTGCGCAAAGCCAGCGGCTGCTTGTGGCGATAGGCGAAGTAGCCCAGCGCGACGGCGATCAAGGCATAGATGGCCCAGCCGTGCAGGCCCCAGTGTAGGAAGGTCAGCGTCATCGCCTGGCTGGCCGCCGCCGGCGTTGCCGCCGCGCCTTGCGGCGGATACAGGTAATGCGTCAAGGGTTCCGAGGCGCCGAAGTACAGCAGGGAGATGCCGATGCCGGACGAGAACAGCATGCCGGCCCAGGCGCCGTAGCTGAAGGCGGGCTGTTCGTCGTCCGCCCCCAGTTTTATCTTGCCGTAAGGCGATACCGCCAGCCAGATGATGAAGCCGAGGTAAGCGGCCACTACCAGCATGTAGTACCAGCCGAAGCTGTTGGCCAGGGTCACCTGCGCGCTCGACAGCCAGGCGGTCGATGCCTGCGGGAAGGCGATGATGACGATGGTGAAGGCGATGATCAGCAGCGCTGACGAGAAAAAGACCGGGCGGTTGAGCCTGGTAGTGTTCGCCGGCTGGGCGGCGACGACGGCGGCAGCGGCGCTCATTTGGTCTGCCCGCAGTGCATAGCTGAATGACCTGATCGTCTCATTGTTTGTATTTGATGTTGCATTTAAATAAACCTCATTCCGATTCTATTGCCGGCTTCTGACTTGATGTTGTTTTTAAAAAGAAAACACTTATTGCTGTTGAGAGCCTAAACTTAAATTGATTGAACGTCCAATCAATTTAAATTATACTGAATTCAGGCAGCGGATGGGCAGGCCGCTTTCCGCGAATGTTTTGGGAGAGTGCGTTGAGGAAAAGAAACGAGATGCTGCCGCTGCGCCGCAAGCAGCTGATCCAGGCTACGCTGGAAGTAATAGACCGGGTTGGGCTGGCGGACGCAACCATTGCGCTGATCGCCAAACAAGCCGGTTTGTCGACCGGCATCATCAGCCATTATTTCGGCGACAAGAGCGGTTTGCTGGAAGCCACCATGCGCCAGATCCTGCGCGATTTGCGGGAGGACACCATGCGCCGCCGCGGCGAACTGGCGCAAGACAGCGCAGCGGCGCATTTGCGCGCCATCGTCGACGCCAACTTCAACGACAGCCAGGTCAGCGGCCCTGTCATGAAAACCTGGCTGGCATTCTGGTCGTCCAGCATGCACCAGGAATCGCTGCGCAGGCTGCAGCACGTGAATGACCAGCGCCTGCGCTCCAACCTGTGCTGCCAGTTCCTGCGCGAACTGCCGCTGCCACAGGCGCGCCAGGCCGCACGCGGCCTGGCCGCGATGATCGACGGCTTGTGGCTGCGCGGTTCGTTGTCCGGCACGGCCTTCGACGCCGACGCCGCCCGGCAGCTGGCCTATGAATACCTGGATTACCAACTGGCGAAGAAAAGCGATGCCGCTGCAAACGCCGCAACGACCTGATCTAGCGGCCTGATCTTTGACCTATCTGACAGCAACCCATTGAGGAGAATCACCATGCCTGTTTTCAAGCAACAGCAACTGTATATCGGCGGCCGCCGGGTCGATGCCGGCGGCAGCGATACTTTCCAGACCATCAATCCTGCCAATGGCGAAGTGCTGGCGGAAGTCCAGCGCGCCACCAAGGCCGACGTCGACCGCGCCGTCGCCAGCGCGCAAGAAGGGCAGCGCGTATGGGCCGCGCAAACCGCCATGCAGCGTTCGCGCGTATTGCGCCGTGCGGTAGCCATCCTGCGTGAACGCAATGATGAACTGGCCGAACTGGAAACCCTGGATACCGGCAAGGCGCTGTCGGAAACGCGCGCAGTCGACATCGTCACCGGCGCCGACGTGCTGGAATACTATGCCGGCCTGGTGCCGTCGATCGAAGGCACGCAGATTCCCTTGCGCGAAAGCTCGTTTGTCTACACCCGCCGCGAGCCGCTGGGGGTAGTGGCCGGCATCGGCGCCTGGAACTATCCGATCCAGATCGCCTTGTGGAAATCGGCGCCGGCGCTGGCGGCCGGCAACGCGATGATTTTCAAGCCGAGCGAAGTGACGCCGCTGAGCACGCTCAAGCTGGCCGAGATATACACCGAGGCAGGTTTGCCGGACGGCGTCTTCAATGTGCTGACCGGCAGCGGCCGCGAAGTCGGCACCTGGCTGACCGAACATGCCGGCATCGAGAAGATTTCGTTCACGGGCGGCACCGCCACCGGCAAGAAAGTCATGGCCAGCGCCTCCAGCTCGACCTTGAAGGACGTGACCATGGAACTGGGCGGCAAGTCGCCGCTGATCGTGTTCGCCGATGCCGACCTGGAGCGTGCCGCCGATGTCGCCGTGATGGCCAATTTCTACAGCTCAGGCCAAGTGTGCACCAACGGCACTCGGGTATTCGTACACAGCTCGATCAAACAGGCATTCGAAGCCAAGGTGCTGGAACGGGTCGCGCGCATCCGTCTCGGCAATCCGCTCGAGATGAACACCAATTTCGGCCCGCTGGTCAGTTTCCCGCATATGGACAGTGTGCTGTCTTACATCGAATCCGGCTTGGCCGAGGGCGCGCGCCTGCTGATCGGCGGCAAGCGCGAAGTCAGCGGCGCCTATGCCAGCGGCGCTTATGTGCAGCCGACCGTGTTCACCGACTGCCGCGACGACATGAAGATCGTGCGCGAAGAAATCTTCGGACCGGTGATGAGCATTCTTTCCTTCGATGAAGAAGACGAAGTCATCCGCCGCGCAAACGACACCGAGTACGGCCTGGCGGCAGGCCTGATGACGGAAAACCTGAGCCGGGCGCATCGCGTCATCCATCAGCTGGAAGCCGGCATCTGCTGGATCAACACCTGGGGCGAATCGGCGGCAGAGATGCCGGTCGGCGGCTACAAGCAATCCGGCGTCGGCCGCGAAAACGGCTTGACCACGCTGGAACACTACACCCGCATCAAATCGATCCAGGTCGAGCTGGGCGCATATACCTCGGTGTTCTGAGCGCCGCTTTAACGCCAGCACCTGTGTCTCACAACGATGCCGCCGAGCCGGCATCGGCAAGGAAGGATCACCATGCAGCAAGCAAAAGAATACGACTACATCATCATCGGCGCCGGTTCGGCCGGCAACGTCCTGGCTACGCGCCTGACTGAAGACGCGGATACCAGCGTGCTGTTGCTGGAAGCCGGCGGCCCCGACTACCGCTTCGATTTCCGCACCCAGATGCCGGCGGCGCTGGCGTTTCCGCTGCAAGGGCGGCGTTATAACTGGGCTTATGAAACCGATCCTGAACCGCACATGAACAACCGCCGCATGGAATGCGGCCGCGGCAAGGGCCTGGGCGGTTCGTCGCTGATCAACGGCATGTGCTACATCCGCGGCAATGCGCTGGATTACGATCACTGGGCCAAGCGGGAAGGGCTGGAAAACTGGTCTTACCTGGATTGCCTGCCGTACTTCAAGAAAGCCGAAACGCGCGACATCGGCGGCAACGATTACCACGGCGGCGACGGCCCGCTCAGCGTGACCACGCCGAAGAGCGGCAACAATGTGCTCTACCATGCGATGGTGGAGGCCGGCGTCCAAGCCGGTTATCCGCGCACCGACGACCTCAACGGCTACCAGCAGGAAGGTTTTGGTCCGATGGACCGCACCACCACGCCGCGAGGGCGGCGCGCCAGCACTGCGCGCGGTTACCTGGACCAGGCGCGGGCGCGGCCCAACCTGACCATCGTCACCCACGCTTTGACGGACCGCATACTGTTTTCCGGCAAGCGCGCCGTCGGCGTCGCCTACCTGCATAACGACCAGCCGCAGACTGCGCAAGCGCGGCGCGAAGTGCTGCTCTGTTCCGGCGCGATCGCTTCGCCGCAAATCCTGCAGCGCTCCGGCGTCGGCCCGGCTGCGCTGCTGCGCCAGCACGATATTCCGGTGGTGCTGGACTTGCCTGGCGTCGGCGCCAACCTGCAGGACCACCTGGAAATTTACCAGCAGTACGAATGCAAGCAGCCGGTCTCGCTGGCGCCGGCGTTGAAACCTTGGAACCAGCCGCAAATCGGCGCCGAGTGGCTGCTGATGGGAACCGGCATCGGCGCCAGCAATCAGTTCGAAGCCGGCGGTTTCATCCGCAGCGACGACAGTTTCGAATGGCCGAACATCCAGTATCACTTCCTGCCGGTAGCGATCAACTACAACGGCAGCAATCCGATCAGGGTGCACAGCTTCCAGGCGCACATGGGATCGATGCGTTCGCCCAGCCGCGGCCGTATCCACCTGCGCTCGAAAGATCCGCGCCAGCATCCGAGCATTCTGTTCAACTACATGTCGACCGAACAGGATTGGCAGGAATTCCGCAACGGCATCCGCATCACGCGCGACATCATCGCGCAGCAGGCATTGTCGGCCTATGCCGGACGCGAGATTTCACCTGGCGTCCAGGTGCAGACAGATGCCGAACTGGATGCTTTCGTGCGCCAGCACGCGGAAACCGCTTTCCACCCGTCCTGCTCCAACGCCATGGGCTACGACGAGATGGCGGTAGTGGATAACCAGGGGCGGGTGCACGGCATGGAAGGCCTGCGGGTGGTGGATGCATCGATCATGCCGCTGATTACCACCGGCAACCTGAATGCGCCGACCATCATGATCGCGGAAAAAATCGCCGACTGCATCCGCGGCCGGCAACCGCTGGCGCGGCTGGAAGTGCCTTATTACGTCGCTGGCGGCAAGCCGGCGCGACAGGGCTGACCCGAGTTTCGATTGCGGCGGCGACTCGGCAGATGCCGCCGTCACCTGCCGTCTGCAGACCAGGTTAGCCGTCGGGCCGACCTGGATCTTGTCGTTGCGTTGCGCCAGTTGTTATAGGCGCTTTGCACATGCCTGCTTCCTACATTCCTTAGATCTGCTACTCAATAGCCGCGTTACAGTTGGCCTTCCCACATCGATGGGCAACCGTGATCTCTGCGATATCGGTCGTGCCTATCCATTTTCCAGGAGGGCAGACCATGTTTATTTCATTTTCTTTTTTCACCGGCATTCGCGACGCTGTGCCGTGGCGCACCAGGTCGTGGCTGGTCAAGTTGATGCTGTTGATGACCTTGATGATTGCCGTGTCCGGCGCGACAGCGGCTGCAACGCCGGCATCTCCGGACAAAACCCGGCAGGTTCAGCTTGAAGCCGAGCTGACGGGCGAGCTGCAACGTGTTGTCAACGCGCAGCGGCGCATCGAAGGGCAAGGGCGGGATGTTGTTGTAAGCGTCAGATTCGTTCGTGACGACAGGCAGCAGTTGGGGCTTGTGATCGATTTGAGCGAGGCGTATGTGCCGCAGGGCGCACTCTACTTTGGCGCCGAGATGGAGGATTTGACGAGCGAATTGGCAAATATTGCCAGTGAGTTTCTGCGGAATATCATTGTTATTTCAGGTGTGGATATTCGTTTCGGTGGAAAGGATATCTATGATTATTTTCCGGCCGAAAGTCGTTTTGCGCTGTTTTCCGGCAGAGGTGCTTCTGCACCGGTAACTGCCGCGACGATTGTATCTGCTGCCGGTCACGGTATCTATTATCACTATGGATTCAAAGACTGGCGTGCCCAGCGCGATCCTAGTAACGGTATTACGGAGGATTTCATCACTCCGGATTATGCGACTGAACTATCGCTGTGGCTGGAAAAACGTAGCGACATTGCAGCAAAATTCCCGCGCTCAAATACTACCGCCGAACACGGGCCAAGCGGTCAGCCTTGGGATGAGATTGGGGCCCGCTATAATTTGCAGTTGATTTATCCAGAAAATCCGAATCTCTGGCATTCGTTACCCGATACCACCGGCAATTTGCGTGAGCGGAACGAGGATATCCGCAGTCGACCATTGTTCGCCAATCACATTGGTGCTGATGCGATTTTCCATCTGCACACGAATGCGGCTGACCAGGCCGCCAGCGGAGTACGGGCGATATACCATACCGGACGCTCTGCTGATCAGCGGCTAGCGAATAATGTTCTATGTTATATGAAGGAGCTAATCCAAGCGAAGGAGATGTATAAGAATTATCCGGTGCCGAGTCAATCTGAAAAGCGGAACAATTTGGGCGAAAATAGGCTGGCCACCATGCCCTCGGTCATCATTGAAGCAGGTTTCCATACCAATCCCAGCGATGCGGCAGCGCTCAAGGACCCGGTATTTCGGACAGCGGCGATGAAAGGCGTAGAAAAAGGTTACCGGCTCACTGCCGAAGACAAGGGCTGTGAACCATTCAAGATTGACCGCATTCCGGATACGAGCGGCATGCAGAATACCTACATTCCGGTCGAGGTGCATTACCAGGGGTATCCGCAGTTTGCGGTGACAGCGAAAGTGGAAGTCGTGAGCTGCCCGGGCGGCTGGACTTGCAGCGGTGGCGAACTGGAGTATCCGGACCATGAGGATACGCCGTTGGTCTATGAAGTCATGTGTAACGGCATATGGTGGTCACCGGCGACTTTCCGCTTCAAGACTAGCTTGAGCGATCTGGATGGCGTCAGCCCCGCCGCGGTTGAACATACTATGACTTGCCTGCCGCCAGGGATTCGGGGCAACAGCGGGACCGGTGGGAGGCCAAGCATCAGCCTCCGTCCGCAAAAGGCACGTTAATAAGCGCCCATGAAGTCGCGCTTGCCGACTTCCACGCCGTTATGGCGCAGGATGTCATAAGCGGTGGTCACGTGGAAGAAAAACTGCGGCAGGCCGTAACCCAGCAGGTAAGTCTGGCCGGTCAGCTTCTTTTCTTTCGGCGTGCCGGGACGCAGGACGATTTCCAGCGTTTCGCTGCCGTCGATCTGCGCTGCGCTCAGGCCGTCGATGAATGCCAGCGTCTTCTGGATGCGGGCATGCAGGTCGGCGAAAGTCAGTTCGCTGTCTTCATAAGAAGGTACTTCGGCGCCGGCCAGGCGGGCCGGCACGCTCTTGGCGAAATCGGCAGCGATCTGCACCTGGCGCAGCAGCGGGAACATGTCCGGGAACAGGCGTGCCTGCAGGAAAGCATTGGGATCGATTTTCTTTTCGGTCGCGTGTGCTTCGGCCTTTGCCAATACGTCGTTGAGCGCGCTCAGCATCTGCTTGAAGACGGGAATCGAGGCGCTGTACATGGAGATGGTCATAGGTGTTCCTTGGTTGGTTATAGCTTGGTGTCTGGGAAAGGTGGCGTGATTATAGTGCTTGCATGCGGAGTTCGCTGCAACTGCCCCATATCCTTAAAGTCCTAGCAATTTTTTCTTGGTGCTGATCCATTCCGAACGCGAAATCAGCCCCTGCTTGTACTGCTCCGCCAGCCGGTCCAGCTGCTCGAAATCCACTGGCGCGCGGGTAAGCACCTGGGAAGCCGCGATTTTTTTCTCGATCGCGGTTTTCAGGTTGGCGAATTTAGTGAATTGCCTGGGGTTGAACAGCACCGTATTTTCGTCGCTGGCCGCGCGGACCAGGGTATCGTCGCTTTGTTTGCCGTGGCTCAGGTAAAAGCGGATATAGCCGTTGGTCAGCAGGCCCGGCAACTGGATGCGGACCGCGCTCAGGGCCGCGACCGGGATGTCTTTTTCACTGTTGCGGGATTGCGTCAGGCGCGCCATGGCGCCGGCGCGTTTTATCTGGACGCGGTCGCTGAGCAAGATTACCTGGCCGTTGATGCCGCGCACCTGCATCTCTACCTGTATGACGGCTTGGTTTGCGTCTGCTGCTTTCTGGTTCACGATTGTTTCAAGTTCGTCTCAAACGATGACTATTGTTGTCTATGCATCACATAATGTAACACCACGGCCAGAATGGAGAAAGACGCCGGACCGGATTTACGGTGCGACGTCTTTGTCTTCAGCTGCCGGCTCTGTTACCCGGATCTATTACTTGAGCCAGCTGTCCTTCAAGGTAACAGTCCGGTTGAACACCAGCTTGCCCGGCTGCGAATCAACCCGGTCGGCGATGAAGTAGCCGTGCCGTTCGAACTGGTAGCGCTGCTCTGGCTGGGCGTCTTTCAGGCCCGGCTCGAGGTAGGCGCTGATCACTTTCTTGGCGTCCGGGTTCAACGCCGCCTTGAAGTCCTTGCCGCCGGCATCCGGATGCGGATCGGTGAACAGGCGGTCGTACAGCCGTACTTCGGCCTCGATCGCGTGCGCCACGCTGATCCAGTGAATGTTACCCTTGACCTTGTAGTTGGCGCTGCCTTCGGTGCCGCTCTTGCTGTCGGGGAAATAGGTGCAATGGACCGCGGTCACCTTGCCGTCCGCATCCTTGTCAAAGCCGGTGCATTCGACCACGTAACCATGGCGCAGGCGCACCCGGCTGCCCGGCTTGTCGGCGCTCGGCGGGAACAGGCGGAAATACCCTTTGACCGGGGTTTCCATGAAATCTTCCTGTTCTATCCACAGCGTCTTGCTGATCGGGAAGTGGCGCAACGCCGTGGCGTGCTCCGGATGCGCAGGCGGATAGACCGGCGCGTGGCAGGCCACGGTTTCGCCTTCCGGAAAATTGTCGATGATCAGCTTCAGCGGCTGCAGCACGGCGCTGGCGCGCGGCGCCTTGGGATCGAGATCCTCGCGCAGGGCTCCTTCCAGCGAACTCATGTCGATCCAGCCGTCGGACTTGGTGACGCCGGTGCGGTCGCAGAACAACTGCAGCGATTCCGGCGTAAAGCCGCGGCGCCGGATGCCGACCAGGGTCGGCATGCGCGGATCGTCCCAGCCGTCGACGATGCCTTCGTCCACCAGCTGGCGCAGCTTGCGTTTACTGGTGATCACATAGGTCACGTTGAGGCGCGAGAATTCATACTGGTGCGGCACCGGTTTTTGCAGGAAACCGGCGCTGCTCAGGTGTTCCAGCAACCAGTCGTAGAACGGGCGGTGGTCCTGGAATTCCAGGGTGCAGATCGAATGCGAAATGTTTTCCAGCGCATCGGAAATCGGATGCGTGTAGTCGTACATCGGATAGATGCACCATTTGTCGCCGGTACGGTGATGATGGGCATGGCGGATCCGGTAGATGGCCGGGTCGCGCAGGTTCATGTTGGGCGACGCCATGTCGATCCTGGCGCGCACGATATGCTCGCCATCCTTGAATTCGCCGGCTTTCATGCGGCGGAACAGGTCCAGCGATTCTTCGGCCGAACGGTTGCGGAACGGCGAATCCTTGCCTGGCTCGCCGAAATTGCCGCGGTTGGCGGTCATCTGTTCGGCGCTTTGGCTGTCGACGTAAGCCAGGCCGGCGGTGATCAGGTATTCCGCCATTTCATACAGCTTGTCGAAGTAGTTGCTGGCGAAGTACAGGTGTTCGCCGGTATTGTCTGTCCAGTCGAAACCCAGCCAGCGCACGCTGTCGATGATGGTGTCGACGTATTCCTGTTCTTCTTTTTCAGGATTGGTGTCGTCGAAACGCAGGTGGCAGCGGCCGGCATAGTCGCGCGCTAGTCCGAAGTTGACGCAGATCGACTTAGCGTGGCCGATGTGCAGGTAGCCGTTGGGCTCCGGCGGGAAACGGGTGACCACCTGCGGCAACGGCTGACCCTGGCTGTCCTTGCGCTCGGCGTAGGCGCCGGCGGTCAGGTCGGTTTCGATGATACCGCGCAGGAAATTGGACGAGGCTGGTGCAGGTGGGGTGTGGCCGTTGGTGTGGTCGTTGCTCATGGAGGATCTATATGTACGCTTTGCGCTTTGCTGAATAAGGATATGAATCATTTTACCGTAGCGTGGCGCTTTGCAGGAGCGGCCGGCGGGATTTTGTTGCACTGCGGTCCCGCGGCTGGCAAAGGGGGGCGGACAAACGGCATTTGTTGCCATAAATGCCATTTAAATCTGCCGCTACATCTGCCTGAACAGGTGGGCGAACACGCGGCTGACCGCCAGGCTTTCGTTGCGGCCGCGCAGCTTCAGCGACAGTTTTCCGCTTTCGTCGCGGGTCGCCAGCTGAATGTATTGGTGATTGACAATGGTGCCGCGGTGTACCTGCCAGAATTGCCGGCTGTCGAGCTGCGGCAGCAAGTCCTTGAGGCTGGTGCGTATCAGCGATTCGTGCTCGGCGGTGACGACATTGATGTATTTGTCGGTGGCTTCGAAATAGATGACGTCGCCAATCGGGATCATGCGGATCTGATTGCCGACCGCGGCGCGGATCACGGTCAGCGGCTCGGAGCTGGGCTTGGGCTGCATGCTGCGCAACTGGCCGATCAAATTGTCTAGCGCGCCATTGCCGTCGCCATTCTGCTGCAGGCGCTGTTGCAGGCGGGCGATGGTCTTGCCTAGGCGGGCGTCGCTGATCGGCTTCAGCACGTAATCGGCGGCGGCATGTTCGAAGGCGCTGACCGCATATTCGTCGTAGGCGGTGACAAACACGATCAGCGGAAAGGCTTCGTTCTCCGGCCATTCCTCGGCCAGTTCCTGGGCTGCTTCGAGCCCGGTCTTGCCAGGCATCTTGATATCCAGGAACAGGATGTCGGGACGCTGCCTCAGGGTCTGTTCGACTACCGCCTGGCCATTGTCGACGCTGGCGATGATCTGCAGCTCCGGCCACAGGCGCTGCAGGGCTTGTTGCAGCGCGGCCGCCAGGATCGGTTCGTCTTCGGCTATCAGGGCACGCAAATTGGATGAGTTGGTCATGGCAGGATGGGTAACTGGAGTTGAGCGATAACGCCGTGCGGCAGCTTGGGTTTCAGGGTCAGGCTGGCCTGGGTGCCGTACAGCGCCTGCAGGCGTTCATGGATATTGCTGAGGCCGATGTGGCTGGCATGGCTGGCCGGCTGCTGCAGCGGCGGCCAGGCCGTCAGTCCGAGGCCGGTGTCGCTGACGTCGAGCAGCAGCAACTGGCCCTGGCGGCTGGCGACAACCTCGACCCGGCCGCCTTCGATCTTGGGTTCCAGGCCATGCTTGATGGCGTTTTCCACCAGCGGCTGCAGCAGCATCGGCGCTATCACGGTGTCGCGCAGGGCTGCCGGCAACTGCAGGTCAAAACTGAGACGGTTGCCCATGCGCAGCGACATCAGTTCGAGGTAGGCCTCCATCAGGGCGAATTCCTGCGCCAGCGTGGTCTGTTCGATGCGCGACGAGGATAGTGAAGCGCGCAGGAAATGGATCAGCTGGTCCAGCATCTGCTGCGCCCGCGGCGGGTCCAGCGCGATCAGGCTTTGCAGGGTGGCCAGCGTATTGAACAGCATGTGCGGCTCGATCTGCGCCTGCAGCATCTGCAGCTGTGCCTGCAATGCCTGTTTCTCGATGCCGACCGATCGCGCTTTTTCGGTGGCCGCCTGGTTGCGCAGTTCAGCCAGCGTGCTGAGGTTCCAGAAAAACAGCGTGGCGCCGATGCAGACCGACATCGTCAGGATCACCAGACCGAGGCCGCCAATATTCATGTACATGGAGAAATCATCCACGGGCAGGCCAAGCAACCAGCTGGCCAGCCGGATGCCGAGGAACAGGGCGAGACCGGAAGCCACCATTGTGAATGCGAGAAAATGCACTTTGTGCAGCGTTGCTTTGCGCTGGAACAGATAGCGGCCGGTCTGGATGAACAGCAGCGCCAGCATGCCGATGCATAGCGAAAACACCAGGTTGGTCCAGAAGAGATCGTTGATGCGCATTACATAGGTGACTATCACGGCGCAGATGACGTCGATGCCGATGTTAACGAGCAGGCTGCGCAGCAGGCGCCGGGCCAGCGGCAGGTCGTTTTGCGGTAATGCGGTGGTCGGCTTCATGCGTGAGGGTTGTGGTTATGTTTGTCTAGTTCGCGTTCTATCATGCGCCGCTTCCATTGTGCGCCCGGCGCGTGCAGGAACACCGCCAAGGCGTGTGATAGTAACCCGATTCCCCAGCCCAGGGCCGGCCAGAATACCCATGCATGGCCGGGATTGTGCAGGTAGTTCAGCAGCGCTAGGCCGCTGTTGACGATCAGGTATATCGCCAGGTGCCTGAAAAAGCCGATTTTGCGTTCAACCCGTTCTTGCGCATCCTGGTAACTGAAGGTATGGTCGTTCATCGTTGTTCTCCCGTGTAGGTATGCCTGAATTCTGAACGCCAAGACCGGCGGCTGACAGCAAAATGCGACGAAACCTGCCCAGGATGTCGCGAATGGCGTTCGCGGCGCGACGGATGAAACCCGGAGCAGGATCGGCAGGGTGGGGTGTGCCAAATAAATCGAATCATTTAAGATGGCAGTTCAGGATCGGCAATACAGCTTCCAGTACCTTTTATGGTTGCCTGATCGTTATTCGAACGTATTTGCTTGAAAGAGAAGAGTTATGTGGCCTTACCCAAAAGTTGTCGCGCACCGCGGCGGCGGCACGCTGGCGCCTGAAAACACCCTGGCAGCCATGCGCTGCGGTCTGCAGCATGGTTTCCATGCAGTGGAATTCGATGTCATGCTGGCGCGCGACGGCGTGCCGGTGCTGATGCACGACGCCGTGTTCGGCCGCACTGTGCGCGGCGTCGGCAAGGTTGCCGATTTCAGCGCGCAGGAACTGACCGCCATGGACGCCGGCAGCTGGCTGGGGCCGCAATTCGCCGGCGAGCCGGTATGCACCTACCAGCAGGTGCTCGAATTCTGCCGCCGGAACGGCATCTGGATGAATGTCGAAATCAAGCCGGCCGAAGGCTTTGAGATAGAGACCGGGCGCGTGGTGGCCCAGGTAACAGAGGAATTTTTCGGCGCCGAGGTGGCGGCTCACGCGGCTGGCAGGCGCGGCGCCTGGGCCGATCCGGCCTTGCCCTTGCTCTCGTCTTTCTCGTTTGCCGCCTTGCGCGCCGCGCAAGTGGCCGCGCCCGACATACCGCGCGGCTTCCTGACCGACGTCATTGAGGACGACTGGCAAGAACGGTTGCAGGAACTGGATGCGGTGGCGCTGCACACCAACCACAAATATCTCTCGCCGATGCAGGCGCAGGCAGTTAGCCAGGCCGGCTACGGTCTGTTCTGCTACACGGTGAATACGCCGACCCGGGCCAGGGAAATCCTGGGCTGGGGCGTGGATGGGTTTTGCACAGACCGGATCGACCTGATCGGCGCGGATTTCCCTGGTGCGCCAGGCTGAAAACCGCTTCGCAGCCGCCGCCCAAAACTGTTGGTAACTTCATGTCAACCAAATCCAGAAGCTGGCGTTAATAGAGTGCAGAACCGAGTTTCAAGCCATGTGCTCCGTGACCGGGCGAATGGTTGATCGTAGATTTCACTCGTAAAGCACCAAATTTGCTTGTTTTTAAAATAACTGAAAGGAAGTCAAAATGAAGATCAATAAATTGCTGGCTGCCATCGTTGTCGCTGCTTTCGCCCTGCCAGCCATGGCGCAAACCGCAGCGGCTCCTGCTGCCCCGGCAGCAGCTCCGGCCGCTGACGCTGCTGCTCCTGCAGCACCTGCAAAAAAAGCAGGCAAGAAACATCACCACAAGAAAAGCCACAAGATCACAGCTACACCGGTAAACAAAGGCGCTTAAATAGCGTGCAATACAACTGATATAGGCGCAAATACCGCCTTCCTATCATTAAAAGCCCGCCGGAAGCGATTCTGGCGGGCTTTTTTCATGTGGCTGCGGCAGAATAGCCCGGCAGGTATCACGTATAATCAAAGGTTTGCAAAAGGACATACTTAGAGGACTTACGCAAAACTGCCCCCAGCGGCGTTACTCCTCCTAGCCGTACGCCGTACTGTCTTCGTCGTCGTGCCTTGCTGGGACAGTTTTGCGTAAGTCCTTATATTGTGTCCCTTGCCTTTTTCCGTTTCATTTTTTGCCCAAGAACATGAACTCAGCCGAAATCCGCGAAAAGTTTCTCAAATTCTTTGAATCCAAAGGCCACACCATCGTGCGCTCGTCGAGCCTGGTGCCAGGCAACGATCCGACATTGCTGTTTACCAATTCCGGCATGGTGCAGTTCAAGGACGTGTTCCTGGGCACCGAAAAGCGCAACTATGTGCGCGCCACCTCGGTGCAGCGCTGCCTGCGCGCCGGCGGCAAGCACAACGATCTGGAAAACGTCGGGTATACCGCACGCCACCATACTTTTTTCGAAATGCTGGGCAACTGGTCGTTCGGCGACTATTTCAAGCACGATTCGCTGGTCTGGGCCTGGGAGCTGCTGACCAAGGTATATGGCTTGCCGGCTGACAAGCTGTGGGCCACGGTATATGAAACCGATGACGAAGCCTTCGATATCTGGCACAAGGTGATCGGCCTGCCGAAGGAGCGCATCGTGCGCATCGGCGACAACAAGGGCGCGCCGTATGCGTCGGACAATTTCTGGCAGATGGCCGACACTGGCCCTTGCGGTCCTTGTTCGGAAATTTTCTACGACCACGGCCCCGACGTCTGGGGCGGTCCTCCGGGCAGCCCGGAGCAGGACGGCGACCGCTACATCGAAATCTGGAACAACGTGTTCATGCAGTTCGACCGCCAGATCGACCCGAAGACCGGCGAAGCCACTTTGACCCCGCTGCCGAAGCAGTGCGTCGATACCGGCATGGGCCTGGAGCGCCTGGCCGCGGTATTGCAGCACGTGCATAGCAACTATGAAATCGACCTGTTCCAGCGCCTGATCAAGGCCGCTGCGCGCGAAACCAATATCACCGACCTGGAAAACAATTCGCTGAAAGTGATCGCCGATCACATCCGCGCCTGTTCTTTCCTGGTGGTCGACGGCGTGATTCCCGGCAATGAAGGCCGCGGTTACGTATTGCGCCGGATTATCCGCCGCGCCTTGCGCCACGGCCACAAGCTGGGCCAGACCAAGCCGTTCTTCTACCGCCTGGTCAAGGACCTGGTGCTGGAAATGGGCGCTGCCTACCCGGAACTGCCGGAAGCCGCGGAGCGCGTTGAACAGGTGCTGAAGCAGGAAGAAGAACGTTTCGGCGAAACGCTGGAACACGGCATGAAGATCCTGGAAGCGGCGCTGGCCAAGACACCGAAAAAACTGGATGGCGAAACCGCCTTTACGCTGTACGACACTTTCGGCTTTCCGCTGGACCTGACCGCGGACATTTGCCGCGAACGCGAAGTCGAACTGGACGAAGTCGGCTTTACCACGGCGATGGAGCGCCAGAAATCGACTGCGCGCGCAGCCGGCAAGTTCAAGATGGCGGCGGCAGTGGAATACAGTGGCGATAAGACCAGCTTTGTCGGTTACGACAACCTGGTCCATGACGCCAAAGTGCTGGCCCTGTATGTGGACGGCAGCGCAGTACAAAAAATCGCAGCCGGCCAGGATGCGATCGTGGTGCTGGACACCACGCCGTTCTATGCTGAATCGGGCGGCCAGGTCGGCGATTCCGGCGTGCTGGAAGCGGCAGGCGGCTTGTTCGAAGTTGCCGATACCCAGAAAATCCAGGCTGATGTTTTCGGCCATCACGGCAGCCTGCGCAGCGGTTCGCTGGCGGTCGGCGACCAGCTCAACGCCAAGGTCGACACCGCGGTGCGCGCGCGCACCGTGCGCAATCACTCGGCCACCCACCTGATGCACAAGGCGTTGCGTGAAGTATTGGGCGGCCATGTCGCGCAAAAAGGTTCTTTGGTCGATGCCGACAAGACCCGTTTCGACTTTAGCCACAATGCTCCGGTCAGCGCCGATGAAATCCGCCGCATCGAAGAAATCGTCAACCGCGAAATCCTGGCCAACGTCGCGACGGAAGCTAGGTTGATGTCGTTCGACGACGCGGTCGGCGCCGGCGCCATGGCCTTGTTCGGTGAAAAATACGGTGACGAAGTGCGGGTGCTGTCGATCGGCACGTCGCGCGAATTGTGCGGCGGCACCCACGTCAGCCGCACCGGCGACATCGGCCTGTTCAAGATCGTGGCCGAAGGCGGCGTTGCCGCCGGCATCCGCCGCATCGAAGCGGTGACCGGCGAAGCCGGGCTGGCGCTGGTGCAGAACCTGAGCAACCGCGTCAATGAAGCGGCGGCGGCATTAAAAGCGCAGCCGGAAGAACTGACCCAGCGCATCGCGCAGGTGCAGGACCACGTCAAGGCGCTGGAGAAAGAGCTGAGCAGCCTGAAATCGAAGCTGGCGGCGAACCAGGGCGACGAGCTGGTGTCCCAGGCCGTCGACGTTAAGGGCATCAAGGTGCTGGCGGCGACGCTGGAAGGCGCCGATAGCGCGACCTTGCGCGAAACCATGGACAAGCTGAAGGATAAGCTGAAGACTGCCGCCATCGTCCTGGCTGCGGTGAAGGACGGCAAGGTGAGCCTGATCGCCGGCGTCACCGCCGATGCTACCGCCAAGGTCAAGGCCGGCGAGCTGGTCAATTTTGTCGCCCTGCAGGTCGGCGGCAAAGGCGGCGGCCGGCCCGACATGGCGCAAGCCGGCGGCACCGACGCCAGCGGCCTGGCGGCTGCGCTGCAAGGCGTTGCAGCCTGGGTCGGCGAACGCGCATAAAGAACCTGGCCGAGATCGTGGCTAGCCAAAGCGGGGAGCATCAAATCGCAGTAGTATCGCGGATTGATGCTCCCCGCTTTTTTTGTCCTTAACTAAACATTCTTGCCATGAGCGATTTCAAATTCTGCCCGGTTTGTGCCACTTCCCTGATCCAGCGCAGCGATGAAGGCGAGGGCGGGAAGTCGCGCCTGGCTTGTCCCGAAGGACACTGGACGCACTGGGACAATCCGTTGCCGGTGCTGGCGGCGATCGTCGAGATCGACGGCAAGGTCCTGCTGGCGCGCAATGCGGCATGGGAAGAGGGCATGTTTGCGCTGATCACCGGCTTCATGGAGCGCGATGAAACCCCGGAGCAGGGCATCGCCCGCGAAATCAAGGAAGAAACCAATCTCGACGCCGAGCAGGTCAAGCTGGTCGGCGTGTATGAATTCATGCGCAAGAACGAGCTGATCATTGCCTACCACGTCAAGGCCTCCGGCCAGATACGGCTGTCGCCGGAACTGCTGGAATACCGCCTGCTGGAACCGGCCGCATTGCGCCCCTGGCGCGCCGGCACCGGCCACGCTGTTGCCGACTGGATGCGGGCGCAGGGACTGGCGGTCGAATATGTCGACCGGCCCTTGTTGCAGAAGGCGCAGCCCGAACCTGCCTTGAAAGCGTAAGGGCGCCCGGGCAGCAAAAATAACGCTGCCATGCGGCAATGACTGGGTAAAATTGCATGATTAAAATCCCCACCTGCTCTTGACCCGCTATGCTGATTATCCCGGTAGACCGTAAGCCAGACTGGAAGCGCCCGCCGCTGGTCACTATCCTGCTGGTGCTGGTCAACCTGCTGATTTATTTCGGCATCCAGTGGCACGAGCGCAGCCAGATGGAGCCTGCGGCGCACTATTACCTGGTCGAGTCGCGCCTGCCGGAATTCGAATTTCCCGCTTATGCACGTTACCTGGAAAGCGATAACAAGCCCGAGGCCGCTGCCGCCATGCGCAAGGGGCTGGAGCGTTGGCGGCGGCTGCGGGCTCGGGCTGACCTGGCTGCGGCGCGCGACGGCAAGACCGCGTCGCTGGAAAACTACGAGGCGCTGATCGAGAGCTGGTATGTGCTGGACGCCGACCTGCGTTTTTCGGCCTTGATGCAGCAAGCGAAACCGGCTGTGCTGGGCACCGTCGGCGCCGACGACCTGGCCGAATGGAAGGAGCAGCGAGAGCATTACGTGCTGACCCGCAAGCGCAGTTTCACCGAACGCTATGCATTGATCCCGGCGCAGGCCTTCGAGCGCCCGGTGACCTTGCTGACGCATATGTTCCTGCACGCCAGCGTCGAGCACGTGCTGGGCAACATGGTGTTCCTGGCGATGGTCGGTTACGCGGTCGAGATATTGCTGGGCGGCGGCTGGTACCTGCTGTTTTACCTGTTGTCGGGTTTGCTGTCGGCCGCGTTTTATCTTGTGTTCCGCGGCGACAGCATGATCCTGTCGCTGGGCGCTTCTGGCGCCATTTCCGGCGTCATGGGGATGTACACCGTGCTGTACGGTTTGCGCAAGATACGATTCTTTTACTGGTTCCTGTTTTACTTCGATTTCTTCAAGGCACCGGCATTGATCATGCTGCCGATCTGGGTCGGCAAGGAAGTCTTCGACCTCTGGTTCGGCGCGCCGTCGAACACCAATTACTACGCCCATATCGGCGGCTTGCTGGGCGGCGCCTTGCTGGCGCTGGCCTATCGCTTGCTGGCGCGGCGCAAGCTGGAGCAGGCGCACGCCACCTATGTTGCTCCCGCCGACGATGACAAGCAGCTGCGCAGCCTGCAGCAGAGCGCCTATTCGGCCTTGAGCCGGCTCGACTTCGAACGCGCCCGCCGTGATTTCAGCAGCCTGGTGAACCGGACCCTGGCGCAGCAACAGGCGCCGCAACCGGACTGGCTGCTGCAATTGTTCAATCTGTCGAAACAGGCGCCGGCCGCGCCGATTTTCCACAAGACCGCCGAGATGCTGCTGCGTTTGCCGAAGGGCAGCCTGGCCGAGGACAAGATCCACCAGGTCTACCTGGATTATGTGGCGAGAGCCGAACCGCGCCCGCAACTGAGCAGCGAGCAATCGCTGGCGGCTGCCAAGCGCTTTGCCTTGAACGGCCAGCCGCAGACCGCGGCGGCTATCCTGCAGATATTGATGGTGACCGCGCGCCAGCACCAGCAGCTGCCGCAGCTGGTGCAGTTCGTGGCGCGGGGATTCATGGCGGCCGGCATGCACGACAAGGCGCAGCATTACCAGAAACTGCTGCAGCAGCAGTTTCCGCTGAGCGAGGAAAGCCGGCTGGCGACCAGCCCGGGCAATCGATACTGATCAGGTTTGCGGCGCGCCCTGGGCCAGACGTTCAATCACGTTCTTGTAGCGCTGCGCTTCGTCCGCCGCCGGGTTGCTCGGCCATTGCGCGATCACGTGGTTGAACAGCGACAGGGCGCGGGCATCCTGGCGCAAGTGGTCGGACAGCAGCTTGCCGGCCAGCACCAGCACTGCCGGCACATCTTTATGGCGTGCCGCGCGCTTGTGGAAGCCGGACACGATTTCCAGCGCAATCTGGTATTCGCGCACTGAAGCGGCTGCCGCGGCAATTTCCAATACATGGTCGGGATTGTCGATCTTGAATTCAGGATCGAGCTGGCGCGCCTGGCGCCAGGCGTCGCCGATGCGGCCCGGCTTGCCCGAGCGGGCCAGTGTAAACAGATGGCGCGGCGCATATTCCAGCTGCTTGCCCTTGTCGCCCTTGAGCATCAGCAGTTTGGCGTAATGGCTCGACAATTGCGCGTTGAACTGGTCGTAGCGCAGTTCTTCCCACACCATTTCGATGGCCAGGTTGATGTCGCCGTCGCGAATCAGCGCGCCGATCTGCTGCGCCAGGATTTCGTCGTCGCTCAGGGGGCGGTTCTGGCGGCTGCTGGCCAGCGCGTTGAATTCAAAATTGCGATCAGGCGCATAACCTATCTCCTGATGGTACTGGTACATCGTATAACCCATCAGGTTGAAGCCGACCAGCGTGAAATAGGCGCAAACGAAGATGGCCAGGCCGATCAGCATGGTGATCGGCAATTTCCCGAGGAACAGCTCAATGGTGATCGGCGCGCACTGGCTGAGGATGAAGCCGAATACCCACAGCGCCAGGTAGGGCCAGCCGCAGGCTTTGATCATCTTGAACACGTTGAAGGGATTGATGGCGTCGGTAAAGCTGTGGGTATGTCCCAGCACCATGATGCTGGCCGGCAGCATCAGGTTGGCCAGGGCGCTTCCCAGCAGCCCGAGGAAGGAATGGAGGTCGGCCATGATGGCGACAAAGATGCCTTGCACCAGCATCACGAAGTACAGCTTGTAGGGCGACATCTTGTGCATGTCGTCGGGCTCGTCGAAATCGGCGTAGCGCAAATTGCCGAGCGAGGTCTGCTCCAGGATCCGGAATGCCTGGCGCATCAGGTCGATCGACAGGCCCAGGCCGACCAGCACCGCGACAATCAGGATGACCGGCGAAAAGCCGTCGTCGCCGCTCCTGCCCAGCAGCCACAGGCCGCAGCCGAGCAGGGCGTATAAGGCAGGGCGCCAGACCAGCTGTTGCTGCAGCGGATACAGGAAAAAAAGGGGCAAGCGCTGCCAGAACGGCGTAATGTTGTTGTAAGGATTGTGGCTAAGACTGTCTTGCATGCGAGTTCCCCGGAATGGCGCGTAGAGCTGCCTTAGAGCGGCATTGGCTGTTTTCTAGTTACATTTTGTTACGCCAGAAAATGAATGTTAGCATGTGAATCGAAACTTAAATTGCATTAAAGACATATTTATTTATGGCGCTGCTGTTGTAAAAATGACTGATGGATTGTTGCGATGCGTCAGAGGGTCCTGCGTTTGGAGTAGAATCATCAAATAGCAGCAAATGTTAAAAATTTTTACATTAGAAGTGGTTATGGAATTTAATAAAGAACTCGATGCACGCGGTCTGCACTGCCCACTGCCGATTTTGAAAACCAAGAAGGCGTTGGCGGACATGCTGAGCGGCGAAGTGCTGCGTGTATTGGCGACTGACTCTGGTTCGGTGCGCGATTTCCAGGCGTTTGCGAAGCAGACCGGCAATGATTTGCTGGAGCAGAGCGAAGAAAACAGAGAGTTCATTTTCTTCATGAAGCGCAAGTAAGAAACCAGCCGCCGTCTTGCTGTAAATCTTTATCCCCCATGCGCAACCAGCGTCCTGCCGGTTACGCCATCCCTCGGTTTTCCTTGATTTTTGCCAGCCTTGTCCAAGGCTGGCCCGTCATATTTTCAACGCTTTAGCCACGCTTGGCCTGCCTTGCTCCACAAGGGGCTGGCGCAATTAGTCGGTTTGCTCTAAGATTTAATAGAACGATCGTGCTAAATTTCAGCGTCGGATCGAATTCTCTCTTATAATTCCCAGTTAAGATTTACGTTAACGTCAATTCAGATTTTTTATTTTCAATAAAAGGCATAACGATGAAAGTATTAGTACCAGTCAAGCGTGTCGTCGACTACAACGTCAAGGTGCGGGTCAAGTCGGACGGCAGCGGTGTAGATATTGCCAACGTCAAGATGTCGATGAATCCGTTTGACGAAATCGCGGTGGAAGAAGCCACGCGCCTGAAAGAAGGCGGCAAGGTCACTGAAGTGATCGCCATCTCCTGCGGCGTGACGCAATGCCAGGAAACCCTGCGCACGGCAATGGCGATCGGCGCCGACCGCGGCATCCTGGTCGATACTGCCGATACCGACCTGCAGCCGCTGGCGGTGGCGAAATTGCTGAAGGCGGTGGCTGACAAAGAACAGCCGCAGCTGATCATCCTCGGCAAACAGGCGATCGACGACGACTGCAACCAGACTGGCCAGATGCTGGCTGCGCTGCTGGGCTGGCCGCAAGCAACTTTTGCTTCCAAGGTCGTGCTGGAAGACGGCAAGGTCACGGTCACGCGCGAAGTCGACGGCGGCCTGGAAACCATTGCCCTGACGCTGCCGGCCATCATCACTACCGATTTGCGCCTGAACGAGCCGCGTTACGTAACGCTGCCGAACATCATGAAAGCCAAGAAGAAAACGCTGGACGTGTTCAAGCCGGCCGACCTGGGCGTGGACGTCGCACCGCGCCTGAAGACATTGAAGGTAGTGGAGCCAGCCAAGCGCAGCGCCGGCATCAAGGTGCCTGACGTGGCGACCCTGGTCGCCAAGCTGAAGAATGAAGCCAAGGTCCTGTAAACGGTTGCAGAACCGGATCGCAGAACCGGCGCATTTCCAAACCACTATTCAAGAACCAAGCGTAACGCCGCAGCATCGCCAACACGGTGCAGGCGAGCGCACATAAATCAGGAGCCCACATGACAGCCCTAGTCATCGCTGAACACGATAATGCCTCATTAAAAGGCAGTACTCTCAATACCGTCACCGCCGCCAGCCAATGCGGCGGCGAAGTCCATGTGCTGGTCGCAGGCAGCAGCTGCGGCGCGGCCGCGCAAGCCGCAGCCCAGCTGGCTGGCGTCAGCAAGGTACTGGTGGCGGACGCCGCCTATTTCGCCGATGGTCTGGCCGAGAACGTCGCCGAGCAGGTGCTGGCACTGGCTGCTGCCTACAGTCATATCCTGGCGCCGGCTACTGCCTACGGTAAAAACATCCTGCCGCGTGTCGCCGCCAAGCTGGACGTCGGCCAGATTTCCGAAATCACCAAGGTCGACAGCCCGGACACTTTCGAGCGCCCGATCTACGCCGGCAACGCCATTGCCACCGTGCAGTCGAGCGACGCCACCAAGGTCATCACTGTCCGTACCACCGGCTTTGATGCTGCCGCCGGCGGCGGTTCTGCTGCTGTCGAAAACATCGCGGCCGCTGCCGATTTCGGCAAATCCGCATTCGTCTCGCGCGAACTGGCGAAATCGGATCGCCCTGAACTGACGGCAGCCAAGATCATCGTCTCCGGCGGCCGCGGCATGGGTTCCGCTGAAAACTTCAAGATCCTGGAGCCGCTGGCCGACAAGCTCAACGCTGCCATGGGCGCTTCGCGCGCCGCGGTCGATGCCGGTTTTGTGCCTAACGACTGGCAGGTCGGACAAACCGGCAAGATCGTGGCGCCGCAGCTGTATATCGCGGTCGGCATTTCCGGCGCGATCCAGCATCTGGCCGGGATGAAAGACTCCAAGGTGATCGTCGCCATCAACAAGGACGAAGAAGCGCCGATTTTCTCGGTGGCGGACTACGGCATTGTCGGCGACCTGTTCGAGATCGTGCCGCAACTGGTGGCTGAACTGGGCTAAGTCAGCTACGGCCGACGGGCGTTTTGCATGACGTCGAAAAACAGGATTTTTCGACGTTCTGCTAAAAATCGAAAGTATACGGGTGGTATTGCAGGCGCCGGTTTTGCCAGGCCCGGTGGTGCCGCCCAATTTTTTGGAGTCACTCATGAGTTATGTCGCCCCCTTGAAAGACATGCTGTTCGTTCTTAACGAACTGGCTGGTCTGGAGCAGGTCAGCACGCTGCCTGGTTGCGAAGACGCGACGCCGGAAACCGTGGAAGCGGTGTTGCAGGAAAACGCCAAGTTCTGCAGCGAAGTCGTGGCGCCCTTGAACCGTAGCGGCGACCAGGAGCCCAGCTATTGGCATGATGGCGAAGTCACTACCAGCAAAGGTTTCAAAGAAGCGTTCAAGGCGTTTGCCGAAGCCGGCTGGCAAGGCGTGCAGCATCCGGTGGAATTCGGCGGCCAGGGTTTGCCCAAGCTGGTGGCGACGCCGTGCATCGAAATGCTGAATGCGGCCAACCTGTCTTTCGCCCTGTGCCCTTTGCTGAGCGACGGCGCGATCGAAGCCTTGCTGACTGCGGGCAGCGACGAGCAGAAACGCATCTACCTGGAAAACCTGGTGTCCGGCAAATGGACCGGCACCATGAACCTGACCGAGCCACAGGCCGGTTCCGACCTGGCGCTGGTGCGCACCCGCGCGGTGCCGCAGGGCGACGGCACTTACAAGATTTCCGGCACCAAGATTTTCATCACCTACGGCGAACACGATATGGCTGAGAATATCGTGCACCTGGTGCTGGCGCGCACGCCGAGCGCGCCGGAAGGGGTGAAGGGCATTTCGCTGTTCATTGTGCCGAAATTCATGGTCAATGCGGACGGCACGCCGGGCGCCCGCAACGATGTCCATTGCGTTTCGCTGGAACACAAGCTGGGCATCAAGGCTAGCCCGACCGCGGTGTTGCAGTTCGGCGACCACGGCGGCGCTGTCGGCACCCTGGTGGGCGAAGAGAACCGCGGCCTCGAATACATGTTCATCATGATGAACGCGGCACGCTTCGCGGTTGGCTTGCAAGGCATCAGCGTGGCCGAGCGCGCTTACCAGAAGGCGCTGGCCTACGCCAAGGACCGCGTGCAATCGCGCGACCTGGCCGGTTCTGCCGGCGCCGTGACCATCATCCACCAGCCGGACGTGCGCCGCATGCTGATGAGCATGCGCTCGCAGACCGAGGCGGCGCGTGCGCTGGCTTATGTCACGGCGGCTGCCCACGACGCCGCCCATCATCACGCCGACGACGCGACCCGCAAGGCCAACCAGGCGTTCTATGAATTCATGGTGCCTGTCGTCAAGGGCTGGTCGACCGAGATCTCAATCGACGTCGCCTCGACCGGGGTGCAGATCCACGGCGGCATGGGTTTCATCGAAGAAACTGGGGCCGCCCAGTTCTACCGCGATGCGCGCATCCTGACGATTTACGAAGGCACCACGGCGATCCAGGCCAACGACCTGGTCGGCCGCAAGACCGCGCGCGACGGCGGCGCGGTGGCCAAGGCCATCATCGCCCAGGTGCGCGCCACGCAGGCTGAGCTGGCGAACAGCGGTGCGCCTGACCTGGTCGCCATCGGCAAGCAGCTGGCCAGCGGCGCCGACGCGCTGGAGCAGGTAGTCGCTTATGTGGTCGGCAACCTGAAAAGCGACATCAAGGGCGTGTTTGCCGGCAGCGTGCCGTACCTGAAGCTGGCCGGCATCGTGCTGGGCGGCTGGCAGCTGGGACGGGCGGCGCTGGTGGCGACGCAAAAACTGCAGTCGGCAGCGGGCGACAGCAATTTCTACCAGGCCAAGATCGGCACGGCGCGTTTCTTTGCCGAACATATCCTGTCCCAGGCTGACGCTTATCGCATTTCGATCGTCGAAGGCAGCAGCGGCGTGATGGCGCTGACGGAAGACCAGTTCTGATTTTTCCTGGCGTAACGTAAAAAAAGCAGCCAAGCGGCTGCTTTTTTTATTGATGCAAGGGCGCCGGCTCAGCCGTAGGCGCCGCCGGTGAACAACAGGTCGAAAGTGCGGGCAATCGCGCCGATCAGGGCAATTGCGCCACATCCCAGGGTCAGCACCACCAGCAGCACCACAAACCAGCTGGAGTCCGATTTGCGGCCGGAATCGGGGTTGTATTGCGCATCCCATTTTTCGTCCGGCGTCAGTCCTATGACCAGCGATTCGATGCAGGCAACCAGGCCCGAGACGATCAGCGGTCCGAACAGGAAGGCTGTCTGCTGGGTTTGCCCCAAAAACAGATACGCCAGCAGGGAAATTGGCAAAGTGGCAAGATGCAACCAACCCCAGATGTCTTTGATTCCCTTCAGGTAGAAGCGATGCAAGCCGATGCTGCCGAATACGGTAGCCACGAAAGTGGCGAGAGTCTTGTTCTTGTGGGGTTGGGTCATGTGCGGGATGGATGGGGCTGGAGCAAAAAAAGAAGGCAATCCTTGCATCAAGTGGGAATATTGCTAATATACTGGCTTGGCTATCGCCACTGATGTTTCCGAAGCGCACCATGCGTGCCGGAAAGCAGATTGAGGGCGTAGTGTACAGCCTGCTTCAATAGAATGTCACTTTGATAGTCAGGCCCGCTCGCGGCATAGAGCCGCAGAGCGTTTTAGAGCCCTGCAAATACCTGTTTGACGTAGTGAAACCACACCCATGGCCTGCTTTGGTTGCGGGAGCGGCTCACTTTGCGTTATAATTTGCGGCTTTTTCCGTGTTCGAACACTTTTTGGAAACATTATGGTCGTTATTCGTTTATCCCGTGGTGGCGCAAAGAAGCGTCCTTTTTACAACATCGTAGCTACTGATTCGCGCAATCGCCGTGACGGTCGCTTCATCGAGCGCATCGGCTTTTACAATCCGGTAGCTTCCGGTGCAGAAGAGACTTTCCGCATTGCTCAGGACCGCCTGACGCATTGGCAAGGTGTTGGCGCGCAATTGTCGCCGACCGTTGCACGTCTGGTTGCCGACGCTGCCAAAAAAGCTGCTTAATTAAGTAGCTTGAACCGTTGAGCGCGTCAGTAAACTTGTCGGCCACAGCACCAGCTGGAACTGCAATACCTTCAGATTTGGTGGTGGTCGGTTACATTACTGGCGCCTACGGTATTAATGGCTGGGTCCGGATCAAACCGTATTCAGCGGATGCTGATGCGCTGTTGCACGCCAAGACATGGTGGCTGAACCGGCAGAATGCGCCGGAATTGCACGATGTCGAAATGATGCAGGCGAAAAACCACAGTGGCGACATTGTGGCGCGCCTGATGGGTGTGGCAGGGCGTGACGCAGCCGAAGCCATGAAGGGCAGTGTGGTGCATATTCCACGCAGCCATTTCCCGGCGCTTGCCGACGATGAATTCTATTGGGTCGATCTGATCGGCATGATGGTTGAGAATCTGCAAGGCGAGCAACTGGGCGTGGTGGCTGATCTGATGGACAACGGCGCGCATCCGATTCTTCGAATCACGGTGCCGGCAGCCGCGGATCAGGACAAGGCCGCACCAGAATTATTGGTCCCGTTTGTCGAGCAGTTCGTCAAGACGGTGGATCAGGCAGCAAAGAAAATCACGGTTGACTGGGGACTGGATTATTAAGTCCACCCAGCCGGCCAAGGCGGCAAACAAGATCGCAAGCGAAACAAGAAGGTGAGCGGTATGCAATTTGATGTCGTCACGCTGTTTCCCGAAATGTTTGCGGCATTGACGCAGTCGGGCATCACCCGCCGTGCGTTTGAACAAAAAAAATGCGAGCTGGCGCTGTGGAATCCGCGTGATTTCACCAGCGACAATCATCGCACCGTGGACGACCGGCCTTATGGCGGCGGCCCCGGCATGGTGATGATGGCGAAACCGCTGGAAGCCGCGATTGAAGCGGCCAAGGCGCGCCAGCTGCAGCAATATTCGCCGGAAGATCGGCCTGCGCCAAGAGTCATCTATCTGTCGCCGCAGGGCCAGCCGCTGACGCATCGGCGTGTCATGGAATTGCGTACCGAACCGGGTTTGGTGCTGCTCTGTGGACGTTATGAAGCGGTAGACCAGCGTTTGCTGGATCGTTGCGTGGATGAAGAAATCAGCCTGGGCGATTTTGTCTTGTCCGGCGGCGAATTGCCGGCGATGGCGTTGATGGATGCGGTGATCCGGCAGTTGCCGGGTGTATTGAACGATGGCGCATCGGCGGTTGAGGACAGTTTTGTCAACGGCTTGCTGGATTGCCCGCACTACACCAGGCCGGAACAGTATGAAGGCGTGGCGGTGCCGCCGGTCCTGATGGGCGGCCATCATGCCGAAATCGAGAAATGGCGGCGCCAGCAGATGTTGTCTGCGACGGCAAAAAAGCGGCCGGACCTGATTCAGAAGATACGCGACGCTGGCTTGCTGAGCGCCGCCGATGAAAAGTTTTTACGGAATATGGGTTGAGCGCTTGGCCAGTAACTGAGCAATAACTGAGCACACGACCCGTTGTAGTTAGTAGTAAATGGCAATAAGCAGTAACCAAGGGAGGCCAGCCGGCCGCCTGTGTATTAACCCCATCCTCTACTGAGCAGTGCCTGGCAAAAAAGCCTTGCACAAAACGGCGTCAGCAAGATGGTATATGGAGCTAAAAATGGATCTGATCCAACAACTTGAGCAAGAAGAAATTGCCCGCCTCGGCAAGAATATCCCTGATTTCGCACCAGGCGACACAGTCGTGGTCAGCGTCAACGTAGTCGAAGGTACGCGCAAGCGCGCCCAGGCTTACGAAGGCGTCGTGATTTCGCGTCGTAACCGTGGTTTGAACTCCAACTTCATCGTCCGCAAGATTTCTTCCGGCGAAGGCGTTGAGCGTACATTCCAGCTGTACTCGCCACTGATCGCTTCGATCGAAGTCAAGCGTCGCGGCGATGTCCGTCGCGCCAAGCTGTACTACCTGCGTGAGCGTTCCGGTAAATCGGCGCGTATCAAGGAAAAACTGCCACAACGTCGCAACACTGCAAAGGCTGCGCCAGCAGCAGAGTAACTCGTTGTTATGCAGGCATAGGTATTGCATGGAAAAAGGGCGCCGTCAGGCGCCCTTTTTTACGTCTGCAGTTTGTTTATTGCGGCTCGTCTTCGGCGCACATGCTTTTAGTTGCTGTAAAGTAAAATGGTCATAATTGTTATTAACTGTGACGACAATAGGTCATTTACGGCCATCGCGGTAAAGTATCAAAAGATTGCTAGATTGTTAGAGGAATTTTCTTGGTTAAATTGACTTTCGATCCCCTGATGCTGCCGGTTGACGCGGTTGCCGGCGAATCTGCGCTGGCAACCGAAAGGATGAGCGCGGCATGGCTGCGGCAACGGTTCGCGCAGCAGCCGGACTGGCATCCCGAACATATCGACAGCCAGACCTTGCAGCGCATGACACAGTTGCAGAGCAAGCCGGTGACGCCGGCATCGGTGCTGATTCCTATCGTCATGCACGAACAGCAGCCGACCTTGCTGTTTACGCAGCGGGCAGCCCATCTGACCGACCATGCCGGACAAGTCAGTTTTCCCGGCGGCCGGATGGAAGAAAGCGATGCTTCGCCGGTTGAAACGGCGTTGCGCGAAGCCGAAGAAGAGATTGGCCTGGCGCGCAGCCAGGTCGAGGTGATCGGCAGCCTGCCGGAATATTTTACCGGCACCGGCTATCGCGTCACGCCGGTGGTGTGCCTGGTCAATCCGCCGGTCAGCTTGCGCGCCGATCCGGACGAGGTGGCTGAAATTTTTGAGGTGCCGCTGGCGTTCCTGATGGACGGCCTGAACCATCAGTTGCGGAGCTTTGACCTGCCGGATGGTTATCGCCGGACGTTTTATGCAATGCCCTACGAGCGTTTCTTCATTTGGGGTGCGACGGCCGCCATGCTAAGAAATTTGTTTCACTTTCTTCGCGCTTAGATTTATCGTATGGGATACTGTGATTTTGGACGTTATGGCAAGACCGGTGCGCTGTAATTAAGTTGTGATGCTTAAGCGATGGTGCAGCAGCGGCGGGACCGATCTTGCGGGGCTATCGCTTTACTAATAAGGCTGGTTAATGACATTTCTTTCTATTCTGTTTGCATTGCTGATCGAGCAACTGAAGCCGCTGCGCGCGGACAATCCCGTGTATGCCTGGGTCAAGCAGTTTGCGGGCAAGATAGAAGCTTCGTTCAATGCCGGCCAAGCGCGCCAGGGCCGCCTCGGCTGGTTCTGCGTGATCCTGGCGCTGACCGTGCCGACTGCGCTGGTGTACTGGCTGTGCGTGCATATCGGCGCCTGGGCTGCGCTGTTGTGGAATGTCCTGATCGTGTATCTGACCCTCGGCTTCCGCCACTACAGCCATTACTTCAGTTCGATCCAGCTGGCGCTCAACACCGGCGACGACGCCACTGCGCGCACCCTACTGGCCGAGTGGACCAAGCTCGACACCACGGACATGGATGTCAGCGAAATCTCCCGCATCGCAGTGGAAAAAGCGCTGATCACTACCCACCGCCATGTATTCGGCGTGTTTTTCTGGTTCCTGATGCCGGTCGGCCCGGCCTGCGCCGTCATGTATCGCATCGCCGAATACCTGGCGCGCGGCTGGAACGAACCCGACCACATGCGCAATGAAGCTTTCGGCCGATTCGCGGCCCAGGCGTTTTACTGGATCGACTGGATTCCGGCGCGCATGACGGCGGCGGCGTTTGCGGTAGTCGGCAATTTCGAAGATGCGATCTATGCCTGGCGCAATTTTGCCGACCGCTGGAAAAACGAAACCGACGGCATCATCCTGTCCACCGGCGGCGGCGCCATGGGCGTATTGCTCGGCACGCCGCTGGAAACCGCGATTGCAATCCTGCCGGCCGACGCATCGACGATCGATTCGACCGCGATGGAAAGCGAAAGTCCACCGGGCGACGTGCCGACGCCGCGCGCCCTGCAAAGCACGGTAGGCCTGGTCTGGCGTGCGCTGCTGCTGTGGATGTTCCTGCTGCTGCTGCTGTCGGCTGCCATCTGGTTCGGGTAAACCGGGCTGGCGTGCAACTGCGCTGGATGGTATGTTGGTCTTCTATAAGATATAATACGTAAGAATCACTTACGTAAATGAGTAACGTGAAAATTGTAGCTTGCTTCTACCAGAGGTTAGGGCCTGTTGCCATATAATTTGGGGGTGCGAACGCGCGGCAGGCGTTGCTGGCCTAGGCGCGACGACGCGACGTAGCGGTGCTACGGCAAGGAGGAGTAACAACGGTATGCGACGCCTGCAGCCGTTCCCGAAGGGTTCGAACCAAAACGTGCGCTGGCCGCGTTGCATGGCTTGCTGGGGCACCAGCCCCAGCTACGCCACGCGCCTTGCCAGCACACGTTTTGGTTCGAACGCATCCCCCAAATTATATGGCAACAGGCCCTAAGCAAATGTCTGTAGCAAGCGTTATAGAAGAAACGAGCTGTACGCATGGCTGATACCATCCAACCTCCTGACGCCCCCGCCCGCGAATTTTTCATTCAAGGTATTACCAGCGACGGCAGGCAGTTCCGCCCCAGCGACTGGGCTGAGCGCCTGTGCGGGGTGATGGCCTGTTTTCGCCCGGAAGGGTCGGGCGGCCGCAATGCCCATCTGCAATATTCGCCATATGTGCGGCCGGTGCTGCTGCATGGCGTGCGCTCGGTGGTCGTCAATGAAGACCTGCGCCAGATCGAACCGCTGGCTTATCATTTTGTGGTCAATTTTGCGAAAGACAACGATCTGCAGATCCTGCATGCCTGCTTGTTGCCCGACGCCGAAGCCCCGAAACCTACCTGAATCCCTGCCTATTCCAGTAACGGTTCTTGCTCCACGGCTTTTTAGTTGATTCACGGCACTAAAAAGAAATCTGCGCGCGACGTTCTCGAGTAAAAAGACCGTGTAATATTTCGCCTATTGTTCGCAATGGAGTAGAAATGTTTCGTCGTGGTTCGTCAATCTTCATACCCATTGCCTCTTTATCCAGTTTGATATTGGGTCTGGCCATCACGCTCGGCTTGTTTGTCTCGGTACGCCATCTCGAATACGAAAAAATGGACGCCGAATTCCGGCGCCTGGCCAGCGGCCACCTGAAGGCGGTGGTGGACGGTCTTGACGCCCTGGTGCACGAGCTGGAAACCGTGAATCGGCTGTTCCTGACGGTGGAAGAGGTCAGCCGCGAACAGTTCCATACCTTTACGGCGCCGATGCTGCGCCGCTCCCCTTTTATCAAGTCCCTGACTTTCCAGCGTGTGCTGACGGCTGCCCAGCGGCCCGCCTATGAAGCGGAAATGCGTAAACATTTCCCCAATTTTTCGATTCGCCAGTTGAGCGACGGCATGCCGGAACCAAGCACAGGCCGCGACCAGTACCGGGTAGTCGACTATGTGGAGCCGATGGCCGGCAATGAAAATGCATTCGGCGTCGATGTTGCGCCTAGCGTGATCCAGGCAGAGCCCGGGCAGCGCGCGCGCGATTCAGGCTTGCCTGCATCCACCGATTTATTTACATTGCGCACCGCCAGCAACGGCGGCAAGCTGGGGCTGGTGATCCTGATGCCGGTGTATCGGCGCGGCGCATCGCTGGACAGCGTCGACCAGCGCCGCCTGGCGTTGACCGGCTATACCAGCGCGGCGTTGCGAGCGGATGCCTTCGTCAACAATGTGCTGTCGCGCGACGGCGTGCAGGCGCGCGAGGATTTTTACCTGCGGGTATATGCCAGCGCCAAGCCGGAAGAGGGCACGCTGGTATATCGCCAGGGCAATCCGATCACCCTGTCCAACGCCAGCGACTGGCTGCCTTCCTGGCTGCTGTACGATGCCCCGCAAGACATGTCGCAGACTTTCGAACTGGCCGGCAAGTCCTGGTACATAGAAGCGTCGGCGCCGCCGCGCGTATTCACCAAGAAGAATGCCGGATCGATCCTGGTCCTGATACTGGGCAGCCTGCTGAGCTGGATGGGCGCTACCTATCTGTATTTCCTGTCGACCCGCTCCAAGCGGATCGAGCAGCTGGTGGACGCCCGCACCCAGCAGGTCAGGCTGGCGACGCAGATGATGAAAGAGGACATCGTTGCCCGCAAGCGCGCCGAAGACGCCTTGCAGCTGCGCGAGCGCGCCATCGAGTCGAGCGCCAACGCCATCATCATCTCCAGCGCCAAATTGCCGGACTACCTGGTGGAGTACGTCAATCCGGCGTTCGAACGGATCACCGGCTATACCGCCAGCGAAATGATCGGCCGCAACCTGGAGATGCTGCACGGCGACGACCACGACCAGATCGGCCTGGAGGAAATCCGCTCTGCCTTGCGCGAAAAGCGCAGTGCGAACGCGGTGTTCCGCAGCTACCGCAAGGACGGCACCCTGTTCTGGAACGAGCTGTACGTGGCGCCGGTAAAAGATAGCTCCGGCCGCGTCAGCCATTTCGTCACGGCGCTGTACGACATCACGGAAATGAAAAGCTACGAAGCCGAGCTGGAGCACCAGGCCCGGCACGATACCTTGACCGGGCTGGCCAACCGCAACGTGCTGAGCGATCGTCTGAGCCAGGCGATCGTCTACGGCGAGTTGTACGGCCACCGGGTGTGGGTGCTGTTCGTCGATCTCGACCGCTTTAAATTCGTCAACGATACGCTGGGTCACAGCGCCGGCGATTTGTTGCTGAAGGAAGTGGCCGGCCGCCTGAAGGCTTTCACCCGCGAAGCGGATACCATCGCGCGCCTGGGCAGCGATGAGTTTGTACTGATCCTGCCGGAGCGTCTCGATGAAGAGCTGAGCGTAGGCCTGATCCAAGGCATGATGGATGCGATCGCACGGCCCTTGCAAATCGAAGGTTACGACTTTTTCTTGAGCTGCAGCATCGGCGTTGCGGTCTATCCGAACGATGGCGAAGATCCGGAAAGCCTGCTCAAGCATGCCGACATCGCCATGTATCGCGCCAAGGAAATGGGAAACAATAACTACCAGTTCTACACTGCGGCGATGAATGAGCGGGCGCTGGAACGCCTGCGCATCGAGGGCGACCTGCGCAATGCAATGGAACGCAAGGAACTGCTGCTTTACTACCAGCCGCAAGTCGATCTGCGCACCGGCCGCATGGTCGGCATGGAAGCGCTGATCCGCTGGAAACACCCGCAGCTGGGCATGATTTCGCCGACGCGTTTCATCAACCTGGCCGAAGAAACCGGCCTGATCGTGCAGATGGGGGCCTGGGTGATGCATACCGCCTGCGAGCAGAACAAGGCTTGGCAACGCATGGGTCTGGGTTACCTGCGGATGTCGGTGAACCTGTCGACACGCCAGTTCTTCCAGCAGAACCTGGTGCAGCAGGTGGCCAAGGTGCTGGAAGAAACCGGGATGGCGCCGCACTACCTTGAAATCGAATTGACCGAAAGCCTGGTGATGACGGATGTCGAGCTGGCCGTCGGCATTCTGAATGACTTGAAATCGATCGGCGTGCAATTGTCGATCGACGATTTCGGCACCGGCTATTCAAGCCTGGCCTATCTCAAGAGTTTCCCGATCGACGCATTGAAGATCGACCAGTCTTTTGTGCGCGACATCACGGTTGACCAGGACGACGCGGCGATCGTTGCTTCCATCATTTCCCTGGCCCATAACCTGCGCCTGCAGGTGATCGCCGAAGGCGTGGAAACTCGGGAGCAGCTGTCCTATCTGCAACGCCATCGCTGCGATGAAATGCAAGGCTTTTATTTCAGCGAACCGGTGTCCGCGGATGACATCGAAGTCATTCTGCGTGAAGGAAAAGTATTACCATAAGACTTTGTTGACGCACTTGCTGAATTTCCAGTGCAGGACGCCGCCACTTTTATGGAGCTGAAATGACTACCAGCAGAATCGAACGCGATACCTTTGGCAAGATTGAAGTCCCGGACGAGCGCCTGTGGGGCGCGCAGACGCAGCGCAGCCTGCACCATTTCCATATTTCCAGCGAACGCATGCCGCCTGAACTGATCGTGGCGCTGGCGACGGTCAAGCAAGCTTGCGCGCAGGTCAACCAGGATCTCGGCAAGCTGCCGAAGACCCAGGCCGAGGCCATCATCCAGGCGGCGCAGGAAGTGATAGCGGGACAGCATCCCGATGAATTCCCGCTGTCGGTCTGGCAGACCGGCTCCGGCACCCAGAGCAACATGAACATGAACGAGGTGCTGGCCAACCGCGCTTCGGAAATCCTGGGCGGCGTGCGCGGCGAATCGCGCCTGGTGCATCCTAACGATGCGGTCAACCAGAGCCAGTCCTCGAACGATATCTTTCCGACGGCGATGCATGTCGCCGCCGCCATCGCCGTCGCCAGCAAGCTGCTGCCGGCGCTGCGGAAACTGCGCGCGACCTTGCACAAGAAAGCAACGGATTTTGACGACATCGTCAAGATCGGCCGCACCCATTTGCAGGACGCGACGCCGCTGACGCTGGGCCAGGAATTCTCCGGCTACGTGGCGCAGCTGGATTACGCGGAAAAAATCATCAAGGCCGCGCTGGAGCCCTTGTGCGACCTGGCCGCCGGCGGCACCGCGGTCGGCACCGGGCTCAATGCGCCCAAGGATTTCGGCGAGCGTGTCGCCGCACAGCTGGCGAAGACCGAGAACCTGCCTTTCCGTACTGCCGACAACAAGTTTGCCGCACTGGCCGCGCACGACGCCCTGGTCGCCGCCCACGGCGCCTTGAAGACCCTGGCCGCAGCCCTGATGAAAATCGCCAACGATGTGCGCTGGCTGGCGTCCGGACCACGTTCCGGCCTGGGCGAGATCAGCATCCCGGAGAACGAGCCGGGCAGCTCTATCATGCCGGGCAAGGTCAACCCGACCCAGTGCGAAGCGTTGACCATGCTGTGCTGCCAGGTATTCGGCAACGACGTCGCGATCAATTTCGGCGGCGCTTCCGGCAATTTCGAACTGAACGTGTTCAAGCCGCTGATCGCCCATAATTTCCTGCAGAGCGTGCGGCTGCTGGCCGATGGCATGGCCAGTTTTGAAGAGCATTGCGCCGACGGCATCGCCGCCAACCGCGACCGCATCGCCGAACTGATGGAGCGTTCCCTGATGCTGGTGACGGCGCTGGCGCCGCACATCGGCTACGACCGCGCGGCGCAGATCGCCAAGCATGCGCACCATGACGGCAGCACGCTGAAACAGGCGGCGCTGGCGCTCGGTTATGTGACGGAACAGGAATTTGCCGAGTGGGTGCAGCCGGCAAAAATGACCTATCCGGAGTAATTGTTTTCCAGGGCGGCGATTGCTCCTGATTTGCCGCCTTGGGCCACATGGGGTTAAATCATGTTCATAGCCCCATGCACGCAGAGCATCCAATACAATGACGCCTTAGGGATAATGTCGTTTTTGCAATACAAAAACAATATTTGTTAGAATGACCCTCCGCTACTGTTGCCCTTGCTTATGCTCTTACTGGTTTTCCTGATAAAAACTGACATGCCGCTGTCGTTGCCATTGCCGGTCATGGGCCGCCGCGCATGATGAAATGTTTGCGCACGTCCGTCGCCTGCTTCAAGCCCTATCTGTATGGCATGGTTTTTGGCTTGCTGTCCCTGAGCGCGGCCGGCGCCAGCGCCAGCTATCGGGTCGAGATCGACGCTCCCGGCGATCTGAAGGCTTTGCTCGAGCAGCACCTGGACCTGTCGCGCTACAAGGACCGGCAGGACCTGAGCGAGGACCAGCTGAAGTTCCTGGTCGATACGGTCAATGAGCAGGTCACGCAGCTGACGTCGACCGAAGGCTATTTTTCACCCAAGACCAGCGTCACGGTGGAGCCGGGCGAGGTCAAGACTATCCATTTGAAAGTCGATCCGCAGCAGCGCACCATTGTGTCCGCCGCTACCGTCGATGTCAGCGGCAGCGCCGCCGCAGAGGTGCCTGAACGGGTGCGCCAGATACAGCAGAACTGGGGCTTGCCGGCCGGCCAGCCTTTCCGCCAGGCTGACTGGGCCAAGGCCAAGGATGATGGTTTGCAGGTATTGCTCAAGAAACGTTATCCGGCGGCCAAGGTCGCGCATTCGGAAGCGCGCGTCACGCCGGAAGACAACGATGCCGAGCTGTCCGTGCAATACGACAGCGGCCCGCCATTTACCCTGGGTGCGCTGCACATCACTGGCACCAAGCGCTATCCGGCCAGCATCATCGAAAACGTCAACCCGCTGCAGGTAGGGGAAGAGTACAGCGTCGACCGCTTGCTGCTGCTGCAGCGCCAGATCCAGAACACGCCATACTTCGGCAATGTGATCGTCAGCATCAACGACGATCCGGCGCATGCGCTGGAATCGCCGGTGAATGTGCAGGTCACCGAATTCCAGACACAGCGGCTGCGCACCGGCCTCGGTTACGCCTCCGACACCGGAGCCCAGGTGCAGGGTCGTTACACCAACTATAATGTGTTCGGCAAAGCCTGGGTGTTCGACGCCCAGACCAAGATCGAACAGCGGCGCCAGTACGGCGCGCTGGATTTGTCGATGCCGCCCGACAAGCGCAGCTTCGTCAACGGCATCAACGGCTCGTATGACCGCACGACCTTGCAGGGCGTCGACCTGCGCAGCATGAAAATCGGGCTGAAGCGCGCCCGCTCGCTGGAAAACTACGATACCGCGCTGACCCTGGATTATTACCGCGACCGCCTGGAACAGACCGATGGCGCCACCTTGCCGCCGGACACCGTGGTGCAGCCGGGCCAGCACCAGGCCCTGGTGCCAGGATTCGCCTGGGTCAGGCGCGCCGTCGACAATCCTATTTTCCCGCGCAGCGGCCATATCTTTTCGGTGCAGACCGGGTTTGCCGTAAAGGGTTTCCTGACCGACCAGACCTTTTTCCGGGCCGACGGCCGCTACAAGCACTATTTCCCGGTAGCGAAACGCGACGTGGTGATTTTGCGCACCGAGCTGGGCGGCGTGTTCACCGCCGGCTCCAGCGCCGCGGTGCCGGCTTCCTTGCTGTTCCGCGCCGGCGGCAACGAATCGGTGCGCGGCTACAGTTACGACAGCATCGGCAATTCGCAGAACGGCACCGTCTATCCGACCAAATACATGGTGACCGGCAGCGCCGAATACCAGCACTGGCTTACCCAGCAATGGGGTGGCGCAGTGTTTTACGATGTCGGCACCGCTACCGACAGCTGGGCCGACCGCGCGACCAAGGTCGGCACCGGCGTCGGCGTGCGTTATCGCAGCCCGGTCGGGACGGTGAATGTCGACCTTGCCTACGGCGTCCAGGCCAAGCAGTTCCGGCCGCATATTTCGCTGGGCATCGCATTCTGATTTTTTGATTTGAAGATTGAACACATAGCAGATGATAAGCAGATGAAGCCCGAAGCAGCCATTTCTCCGGAACCAGGCCCGCTGCCGAACCAGGACGGCGGCCGCAGCCGCTTGCGCTGGCTGTGGCGATCGCTGGCAGCCATGGTGCTGTTGCTGGCAGTGTTGGCGGCCGCGCTGTTTTTCGGCGTCCGTTCCGAGTCCGGCGCACAGACCCTGTGGCGATTGGGTACATGGGCGATGCATGGCAACCTGTCCGGCCAACTGGTCGGCGGCACCGTGGCGGACGGTTTGCAGCTGCGCAATCTGGTCTATCGCGACGCCACCCAGCAATACAAGATCGATCGTGTCGACGCCAAGTGGCGCCTCGGCCTGTCGCCGCTCAAGCTGGATGTCGCTTACCTGCATGTAGGCAATGTTGACGCCCGCCTGGAGCCGACGCCGCCGGAGCCGACGGTGATGCCGGCCAGCCTGGCATTGCCGCTGCAGCTGGTCCTCAACGATATTTCACTGGGCAAGCTGTCCTTGCACCAGGGGTTGAGCACGACCGAACTGAGCCACTTGCAGCTGCATGGAGAGTCGGACGGCAAGCAGCACAACCTGGTGCTGGAACGGCTCGACACGCCCTATGGCAAGGCCAGCGCCAAACTCAGCCTGAACGGCGTACAGCCGTTTGCATTGAGCGGCGGCGCCGAGCTGAGCGGCGAATACCAGAAAGAAAAATACCAGGTGGATGCCGCTCTGTCAGGCAGCCTGGCGCTTCTGGACATAGACTTGAATGCGCGCGGCGACAAGCTGAGCGGCACCGCCAAGATCGCGGCGACGCCGTTTGCACCCATCCCGTTCCGCCAGCTTGAATTGAGCGCCGCCCACATCAATCCCAAATTGTTCAGCAGCGGCGCGCCGCAGGCCGACCTCAGCCCTGCAGGCGTCGCTGAAGCCGGAGACGCCGCCTGCAACGGCGGCCGGCAGCGCAGCAGCCGTGGTCGACCTGGCGACACTGACAGTGAGCGGGCCTATACGCATCGTCAATGCCATGGCCGGTTCCCTGGACCAGGATCGCTTGCCGCTGGTCAGCGCCGGCGCCGAACTGCGGCTGGATACCCAGGCCCAGCAATTGTCGCGGCTGCAGCTGAAGCTGCAGAAAGACGCCAGCATCAGCGGCCAGGGCGAATACCACAGCGACGGCAAAAACAAGCACAACGGCGAATTCAGTTTCGATGTCGCCGGCCTCGATCTGCAAGCACTGCACGGCAAGCTGAAACCGACGCAGCTGCGCGGGCCGGTCAAGGTCAGGTTGACGCCGGACAACCAGCAGATCAGCATGGACCTGGCCGACGCGACTTACAAAGCGAAACTGGAAACCGTCATCGACGCCAAGCAGGTCGCAGTGAAAACGGCGCAGCTGGCAGCTGGGCCGGCGCGCCTCGACATCAGCGGCAGCCTGGCGCGCAATGCCGGCATGGCGTATGCGGTGAAGGGCAGTTTGCGCGATTTCAATCCTTTCCTCTGGATCAACAGCGCCGCTCCGGTTAAAAGAGCGGCCAAAGGCGCTGCCAAAGCTCCCGTCGCCCCCAAGGCCAAAGCGGTGACCGCAAACATCAACATGGATATCGACGCCAGCGGCAACCTGACGCCGGAGCTGAAGATGAAACTCAAGTTCGCCATCCGCGACAGCCGCTACGATCAGCTGCCGATGACCGGCAACGGCTTGCTCAACCTGGCCGGCAGCCGTTTGCTGCCGAGCGATGTCGCTTTGTCTGTAGCGGGCAACGAGCTGCAGGCCAAGGGCAGTTTCGGCGCCGCCGGCGATCGCCTGAACCTGAAGCTCGATGCGCCGCAGCTGCAAGGTTTGGGTTTCGGCATTTCCGGCGCCCTGCATCTGGATGGGCAGCTTAGCGGCAGCCTGCAAAAACCGAATGTGCAAGCCACCTATCGCGCCGAAAAACTGGCTTACGGCGAACATCGGGTGGATAGCCTGTCAGGGCAGGCCGATGTGCAGGCCGACTTGAACGCCAAGCTGAATTCAGGCAGCAACAGGCTGGCAGTCAGCCTTGACGGCCGCGGCTTGCACAGTTCCGACATGGCGCTCGACAAGCTGAGCCTGAATCTGTCCGGCACCTATGCCGCCCACACCTTGAAATTGGATAGCAGCGGCACGCTGCGCGGCAAGCCGCTGCACCTGACCATGGCAGCGCAAGGCCAGCTGAGCGAGAGCAAAACCGGCTACGGCTGGCAGGGGCAGGTCAGCGAACTGCAAAACCAGGGCACGCCGCGCATCAGCCTGGCGGCGCCGCTGGCGATCAGCGCCGACGCCGGCCGCCTGGTGCTGGGCGCAACCCGCCTGAGCGTGGCGGACGCACAGATCGATTTGAAGAATTTCAGCTACGACAACGGCAAAATCCGTTCAGCCGGCGCCATCAATGCGCTCAACGTGGCGACGATACTTGGCCTGGCGCACGAATTCGGCGCGCCGGAAATTCCCTTGAAGACCGACCTGGTGCTCGACAGCAGCTGGGATTTTTCCTTGGCGGAGACGGCTGCCGGTTATCTGCAGATCGCGCGCCGCAGCGGCGACCTGCGCGTCAATCCCGGCCGCGGCGACGTCAGCCTGGGTTTGTCCGAACTGAAATTGCGGGCCGACCTGCAGGCCGGCCAGGTCAAGCTGGACAGCCAGCTGGCGGCATCCCGGATCGGCACCCTGAGCGCGCAGCTGCAGCTGGCCTTGCAGCACAGCGGCAGCAGCTGGACCGTCAGCGACAGTTCGGCTTTGTCCGGGCAGGCCAAACTGCAAGTGCCGCAATTGAAATCGATGGGCGCCTTGATCGGGCCGCAGGTGGCGCTGGACGGCAGCCTGGCGCTGGACCTGAACCTGGCCGGCCAGCTGGGCAAGCCGATGCTGTCGGGTAAAGTCGCCGGCGACCAGCTGGCCGTCACTTTATTCGACCAGGGCATCAAGCTGAAAGACGGCACCGCGCGCCTGAACCTGGCCGACAATGTGGTCGACCTGCAGCAGCTGGAGTTCCATGGCGGCGACGGCACCATACGCGCCACCGGCCGGCTGCAGCTGGGCCATGACAATCCCGACCTGACCGCCAGCGTCGTCGCCGACCACCTGCAGCTGTTCGCCAGCCCGGACCGCCAGCTGATGCTGTCGGGCCAGGCCAAGATCGCCAACCTCAAGGAGCAGCTGCATGTCGACGGCAAGTTCACGGTCGACAAAGCCTTGTTCGATTTGCCGAAGAGCAGTGCGCCGGTGCTGGGCGACGATGTGGTCATCGTGCGCAAGGAAACGAAAGCGCGGGCGACGCCGTTGACGGAACAGGAAAAGCTGGCCAAGGCGGCGCAGAAACCGGCCGGCGGCGCCACCCCGGTGATGAACGTAGAAGTCGATTTCGGCAGCGATTTCCGCTTCCGCGGCAGCGGCGCCGATCTTCTGCTGCGCGGCGCCATGCAGGTGCGCAGCGAGCCTTACCAGCCGTTGCGCGCCACCGGCACGATCCGGGTCGCCAGCGGCAGCTATGAAGTGTTTGGCCGCAAGCTGGCGATTGAACGCGGGCTGATCAACTTCCAGGGACCGATCGACAATCCGAATATCAACATCCTCGCCATGAAACGCAACCAGGAAGTCGAAGCGGGCGCCGAGATCACCGGCAATCCGAGCAACCTGCGGGTCAAGCTGGTGTCGGAACCGAACGTGTCGGATGAGGAAAAACTTTCCTGGCTGATGTTCGGCCACGGCAGCGACAGTTCCGCGCTGGGCCAGCGCCAGGCTGCCGGCCAGGCGCTGGCGCTGCTGGGAAATTACGGCGGCAAGAAGATCGCGCAGGGCATCGGTTTCGATGAATTCTCGATCGGCTCCAGCGATTCCGGCATCGAAAACGAGCAGGTGGTGAGCCTGGGCAAGGTCATCACCGAGAAAATCAACCTGGGTTACGAACAGAGCCTGACCAGCGCCGCCAGCATCCTCAAGCTGACCTGGCAATTTTCGCGGCGCTGGTCGATGGTGATGCGCGGCGGCACCATCAACGGCCTTGAGGTCTTATACAACCTGCGCTTCGATTAGGATTGACCGGATTTTGGCTTAGCCGGCGCGGCGGCCCGACAATTCGGCGCCGGCGTCCGGCTGCAGTTTCAAGGCAAACGGCAGGGAAGCCAGAGCAACCAGGGCGATCAGCAAGAACGCCGGCCAGAAATCGGCGCTGACGATAGTCGCATGGCCCTGCACCTGGTTCGATACCTGCAACGCAAAACCGCCGACCGTCACGCCGAGGCCGATCGCCAGCTGCTGGGCGACGCTGGTCAGGCTGGTGGCTTGGCTCATCTGGCGCTGGTCGATCTCGGCGTAGGCGATTGCGTTCAGGCTGGTGAACTGCATGGAGCGCACGCAGCCGCCCAGCAGCAGCATGAGGATGATGAAGACATGCGGCGAATCCGCTTTCAGCACGCCAAATGCCGCCATCGACAACGCGCCAAGCAAGGTGTTATAGATCAGCACGCTGCGGAAGCCGAATTTTTTCAGCACCGTGGTCGTCATGGTCTTGACGAAAATCGCGCCGGCTGCCGAAGCGCAGGTCAGCAGGCCGGACTGGAACGGCGTCAGGCCGAAACCCAGCTGGAACAGCAGCGGCAGCAGGAACGGCAGGGCGCCCACGCCGATGCGGAACAGCGAGCCGCCGAAGACATTCATGCGCAGCGTCGGGATCTGCAGCAGCCGCAGGTTGATCAGCGGATGCGGCGTGCGGAAGGCATGCCATACATACGCCAGCAAGCTGACCGTGCCGACCGCCACGCAGATCAGCGAGACATCGCCGGCCACCAGGTGCCGGCCGGCGCTGGCCAGGCCGAACATCAGCGTCGAACAGCCGATTGCCGACAGCAGGAAGCCGATCCAGTCGAGCGGCACGGTATCGTCGCTGCGCAGGTTTTCGATATAGCGCGTCGCCAGGTAGATGCCGAGGATGCTGATCGGAACATTGATGAAGAAGATCCAGCGCCAGTGGAAATAGGTAGTGATGAAACCGCCCAGCGGCGGCCCGATCACCGGCCCCAGCAAGGCCGGGATGGTCAGGTAGCTGAGCGCGCGCACCAGTTCCGCCTTGGTGGTGGTGCGCAAGATCACCAGCCGTCCGACCGGCACCATCATGGCGCCGCCCACGCCTTGCAGGAAGCGGGCCGCGACAAATTGCGCCAGCGTATCCGACATGCCGCACAGGATCGAGCCGAGCATGAACACGCCGATCGCGCTGCGGAACACGGTGCGCGCGCCGAAGCGATCCGCCATCCAGCCGCTGACCGGGATGAACACCGCCAGGCTGACCAGGTAGGAAGTCATCGCCAGCTTCAGTGCGATCGGGCTTTCTCCCATGTCGCGCGCCATCATTGGCAACGAGGTGGCGATCACGGTGGAGTCCATGTTTTCCATGAACAGGGCGCATGCCACGATCAGCGGGGTAAGGAAGACGCGGGAGATGGCCATGAGGGGAGACGGATGGGCTGGGTCGGCACAAAAGCCGGTCCAGCCTGCTTAAAAGAGCATAATTATAGCGTTTTAGACTATCCCTTACCGTTCAGGTAGCATGCAGGCTGTTCCCCTGGCCGCCTGCCGCTTTTTTACAAGAACCATGATCAACACGTTTCCCTCGCCAACCGAGTGTTTTGCCTTGCTGGATGACCGCAGCGCTGCTTCCGCGCAGTCGCAGTCTTCGCGTTTGTACACCGGCCACGTACGCAGCCTGTCTTGTTTTGACGCGGACCGGCTGCCGCAGCTGATCGAGCAGATGCAGCAAGCCTTGCGCGAGGGTTTGCACGCGGTGACCTGGTTTACCTACGAACTGGGGATGGGACTGCAGCATGTGGGGTTGCCAGAGCGGTTGCCAGAGCCGTTGCCAGCGGCATCCCGGCCTTTGGCGCAGATCCTGCTGTTTGCGCGTTGCGCGCATTTGAGCGATGCCGAGGTGGACGCCTGGCTGGCGCAGCGCCAGGCGGCGGAAAGCGGCCCGACGGAAGCCGACGCCGGCATCGCCAACCTCCGTCCGAATGTCAGCGCTGGACAGTTCGCTGCCGCCATCGCCAAGATCCACGCCTACATCGAGGCCGGCGACACCTACCAGGTCAACTACACCTACCGCTTGCGTTTCGATGTCTACGGCAGCCCCGTCGCCCTGTATCGCCAGCTCCGGCAACGGCAGCCGGTGCCTTACGGCAGCCTGATCCTGCTGGAGGACGGCGCGGCGGTCTTGTCGCTGTCGCCGGAACTGTTCGTGCGTCATGCGGCGGGCGTGCTGACGGCGCGGCCGATGAAAGGAACCGCTGCCGCCAGCGGCGACGCGGAACAGGATGCACTGGCCGCCAAGGCGCTTGCTGCGGATCCCAAGAACCTGGCGGAAAACCTGATGATCGTCGATTTGCTGCGCAACGACCTGGGACGCATCGCCGTCCCGGGTTCGGTGCGCGTGCCGCAATTGTTCGAGGTGACGCGTTTCAGCTCCGTGCTGCAGATGACTTCCACCGTGCAGGCGCAGGTGCGCGACGACGTCAGCCTCAGCGCCGTGATCCAGGCGCTGTATCCCTGCGGCTCGATCACCGGCGCACCCAAGCATCGCACCATGCAGATCATCAACGAGCTGGAGCCCGAGCCGCGCGGCCTGTATACCGGCGCGATTGGCTGGTTCGAGGCGGAGCAGCCAGGCCGCCGCTTCGGCGATTTCTGTTTGTCCGTGCCAATCCGAACGTTGTGGCTGCAGCCGGCCACGGCCGACGGCTTGCACGGCGCCAGCGTACGCCATGGCGAAATGGGCGTCGGCGCCGGCATTGTGCACGATAGCGTAGCGGCGGAAGAATATGCCGAATGCGCATTGAAAGCAAAATTCCTGACCGGCATGGGCGGCGATTTTTCCTTGTTTGAAACCATCTATGCGACCGGCGCGGACGGCTGCCGCCACCTGGACCTGCATCTACAGCGTTTGCAGGCATCGGCTGCCTACTTCGGTTTTCCCTACGACGAAAACGTCCTGCGCGCAGCGTTGCGGGCGCATTGTGCGGACCTGCCTGCCGGCGAACCTCAGCGTTTGCGCCTGACCTTGTCGGCGGATGGCGGCTGCAACCTGCAAAGCGCTGAATTGGGGACGCTTGAGCTACCGGTGCGCTTATTGATCGCGCCGGCGCCGACGCAGTCCAGCGACCTGTTCCTGCGCCATAAAACCACGATACGGCAACGTTACGACCAAGCCTGGCAGCAGGCGCAGCAGCTGGGCGCCTTCGACATGCTGTTCTTCAACAGCGAAGGCGAATTGGCCGAAGGCGGGCGCAGCAGTGTCTTTGTCAAGCTGGACGGGCGCTGGTATACGCCGCCGCTGCGGGCGGGAGTGCTGCCGGGAGTGATGCGCAGCGTGGTACTGAACGATGCGGCGTGGAATGCCAGCGAGCGCAGCCTGAGCATGGAAGATTTGCTGGCGGCCGAGCAGATCATGGTGTGCAATGCCTTGCGCGGAGCGATGCCGGCAACGCTGTTGCAGCTAGCTTAAAACGCGATAATCACGACCGAGCCGGCGACGATCAGGGAGCCGCCGATGGCCACCGGCCAGGTCAGCTGTTCACCGGCAAACAGCAAGCCCAGCACGATGGCGAAGGCCACGCTCAGCTTGTCGATCGGCGCCACCTTCGACACCGGGCCGATTTGCAGCGCATGGTAGTAGCACAGCCAGGACAGGCCGGTAGCGATTGCCGACAGCACCAGGAACAGCCAGTTGGACGAGCTGACCAGCGTCGGTTTCTGCCATTCGCCGCGCAAGGTGACGATGCCGGCGATCACGAATACGATGATGACGGTGCGGATGAAGGTGGCGAAGTTGGAATTCATGCCGGCGACGCCGAACTTGCCGAAGATCGCCGTCAGGCCGGCGAAAAATGCAGAACCGAGGGCAAATACCTGCCAGCTGGAGCCGAAATTCATTTTGTTCTCCCGAGATCGATCATGACTTGAGCAAAATGATTCAAGTCAGCGTCATTTTGCCCTGAATCCTAGTTCGCCGCAGGTTTGCCCGTGGCCGTGACGCCGCGGTCGTTCAGCATGGCGTTGTCCGGCAGTTCAGCCTGGTTCCAGCCGCCGCCCAGCGCCTTGATCAGCAGCACGCTGGCGGCAAAGCGCCGGTTCTGGATATTCAGCGCCGACAGGTCGGCGTTGAACGCGATCGCCTGCGCCGTCACCACGCTGGTGTAGTTGACGGTGCCGGCCTTGTACTGGTTCATGATCAGTTCCAGCGCATGATGCGCGAACTGGACTGTCTCGGCCTGGACCGCGGCTTCCTGTTCCAGGATGCGCAAGGCCGCCAGGTTGTCTTCGACTTCTTGGAAGCTGGTCAGCACTGCCTGCTTGTACACTGCGACGCTGGCGTCGTAGGCGGCGATCGCCTGGCCGCTTTGCGCGCGCCGCGCGCCGCCGTCGAACAGGGTCGCCGCCAGCGCCGGTCCGAGCGACCAGATGCGGTTGGGGACGGTCAGCCAGTTGCTGAAGCTGTTGCTTTGGAAGCCGCCGGAAGCCGACAAGGTCAGGTTCGGGAAATAAGCTGCCTTGGCCACGCCGATCTGGGCATTGGCCGCCGCCGCCAGCCGTTCCGCGGCGCTGACGTCAGGGCGGCGCTCCAGCAGCGTGGACGGCACGCCGACCGGGATCGTCGGCAATACGGCCACCAGCGGCGCCGGTGCCAGCGAGAATGTGGATGCGGCCTGTCCGGTGAGCAGGGCGATCGCGTGTTCCAGCTGGGAACGCGATACGCCATTGTCCAGCGCCTGCGCTTGCGCGCCCTTGAGCTGGGTCTGGGCCTGGATCACGTCGGAACGGGCGACCACGCCGACGGCATACTGGTTCTGCGTCAGCTGCAGCGATTTCTGATAGGCCGCTACGGTGTCGTTTAGCAAGCCCTGCTGCAGGTCGAGCACGCGCAGCTGCAGGTAATTCTGCGCCAGCGTCGATTGGGCGCTGAGCCTGGCCACCTGCAGATCGGCGGCGCTGGCCTGGGCCGAAGCCTGGTTGGCTTCCACCGTGCGGCCGATGCGGCCCCACAGGTCGGGTTCCCAGCTGGCGCTCAGGCCGAGCGCATCGGTGGTGTTTACCGAGCCGCCGGTACTCAGGCTACTACTGCTGCGACCGCCTGAGCGGGTGGCCGAGACATTGGCCGATACTGTCGGGAAGTAGGACGACCGGGCGGAATCGACTAGGGCTTTCGCCTGCCGGAACTGGGCCTCGGCTTGCGCCAGGTTCTGGTTGGAGATATTGACTTGCTCGACCAGCGCATTCAATTGCGGATCCTGGTAGATCTCCCACCACTTGCCGTGCAGTTCCTGGTCTTGCGGCGTAGCCGTCTTCCAGTCCTTCATTTCCTTGAAGGCCGCCGGCGCCACCGTGGCCGGCCGTACGTAATCCGGTCCGACGGCGCAGGCGCTCAACAGCAGTGCAGCGGCGGCTGCCGCCAACAGGGTTTTAGAGGTATGTGTTTGTTTCATATTCGATCCGTTGATTATCTTCATGCACCGGCCATGCTCTTATGCTTCGCTTGTATCCGGCAATGGCCTGCCGCCGCGCCGTTCCCACTTATCTTTGCTCCACAGGCGGAAGCGATCCATGTACAGGTAGACCACCGGCGTCGTGTACAAAGTCAGCAGCTGGCTCATGATCAGGCCGCCGACAATCGCGATACCCAGCGGCCGCCGCAGCTCGGCGCCGTCGCCCTGGCCCAGCGCCAGCGGCACCGCGCCCAGCATGGCCGCCATGGTAGTCATCATGATCGGCCGGAAACGCAGCTTGCAGGCCTCGAAAATCGAATCGCGCGGCGACAGTCCGCGCGTGCGTTCAACATCGAGCGCGAAGTCGATCATCATGATCGCGTTCTTCTTGACGATGCCGATCAGCAGGATCACCCCGATCAGCGCGATCAGGCTGAACTCGGTGCCGGTCGCCAGCAATGCCAGCAGGGCGCCGACGCCGGCCGACGGCAGGGTCGAGAGGATGGTGATCGGATGGACGTAGCTTTCATACAAGACGCCCAGCACGATGTACACCGCCAGCAGCGCCGTCAGGATCAGCATCGGCTGGCTGCTCAGGGATGACTGGAACAGGTTGGCGCTGCCCTGAAAGCTGCCGTGCACCGAAGTCGGCACGCCGATCCGGGCCATGGCGTCGTTGATCGCCAGGGTGGCGTCGGACAGGGAGCCGCCGACCGGCAGGTTGAAGGAAATGGTGGATGCGATGAACTGACTCTGATGGTTGACGCCAAGCGAGGTATTGGTCGGCTGGAAGCTGGAGAACGCCGCCAGCGGCATCTGCTGTTCCGCCGTGGTAGACAAGGTCAGCGCCAGCGATGAATTGGATGCCAGCTTGCCGCCCGCCGTCAGCGCCGGCGGCGTACCGAGGGCGGAAGTGGTGGGCGACAGGTTGGCCGTGCTGGAAGGAATGCTGACGTAAGTGTCATGCAAGACCTGAGGACTCTGCCAATACTGCGGCGCCGCTTCCATCACTACATGGTACTGGTTCATGCCGCTGTAGATGGTCGACACCTGGCGCTGGCCGAACAGGTCGTTCAGGGTCGAATCGATCAGTTGCGGCGTGACGCCGCTGCGGATCGCGGTTTCGCGGTCGATGGTAAGCGTGGTTTGCAGGCCCTTGTCCTGCTGGTCGGTGCTGACGTCGGCCAGCTGCGGCAAGGCGCTGAACGCCTCGCGGATCTTGGGCTCCCAGGTGCGCAGCTCATTGAGGTCGTCGGACTGCAAGGTGTACTGGTACTGGCCGTCGCTGGAACGGCCGCCGACCCGGATATCCTGCACCGACTGCATGAACAGGTTGGCGCCGGCGATATGGCTGAGCTTGCCGCGCAGCCGCGCGATCACCTGGTCCGCGGTCAGCTTGCGCTGCGTCAGGGGCTGCAGCGTAATGAACATCTGGCCGCGGTTGCTCTGGCCGCCGCCGGTGAACGCGATCACGCTTTTCACATCAGGATCCTTGCGCACGATGTCGACAAACTGGTCCAGCTTGACGCGCATCGACTGGAACGAAATCGACTGGTCACCCTGGATGCCGCCGATCACCAGGCCGGTATCCTGCTGCGGGAAAAGGCCCTTGGGAATCGCGGTGTACAGGTATACATTGAGCACGATGGTGCCGAGCAGGATCAGCATCATCAGCGGCGCAAAACGCAGGGCCCATGCCAGCGAGCGCTCGTAGCCGCGCAGCATGGCGTCGAAGGCGCGTTCGGTGGCGTTGAAGAAGCGCCCCTGCTTGCGCTCCGGGTCGTGTTTCAGCAGACGCGCGCACATCATCGGCGTGGTGGTCAGCGACACCACCAGCGACACCAGGATCGCAACCGACAAAGTGACGGCGAATTCGCGGAACAGGCGGCCGACGATGCCGCCCATCAGCAGGATCGGGATGAAGACGGCGATCAGGGAAATGCTCATCGACAACACGGTAAAGCCGACTTCCTTTGTCCCCTTGAGCGCCGCAGCAAACGGTTTCATGCCTTCTTCGATATGGCGCGAGACATTTTCCAGCACCACGATGGCGTCGTCGACCACAAAACCGGTGGCGATCGTCAGCGCCATCAGGGACAGGTTGTCGAGGCTGTAGCCGAGCAGGTACATGACGCCGAAAGTGCCGATCAGCGAGATCGGCACCGCGACCGCCGGGATCAGCGTGGCGCGGCCGTTGCGCAGGAACAGGAATACCACCATGATCACCAGCGCGATCGACATCAGCAGGGTGCTCTCGGTTTCGTGCAGGGAAGCGCGGATGGTCGGCGTCCGGTCCAGCGCCACATCGAGGTTGATGGCGGCCGGGATCGAGGCGCGCAGTTGCGGCAGCAGGGCCCGTACTTCATCCACGGTTTCGATGATGTTGGCGCCGGGCTGGCGGTTCAGGATCACCAGCACCGACGGCTTGCCGTTGGCGGAACCGGCGTTACGCAGGTTGCTGACCGAATCGACCACCGTGGCGACATCGCTGACGCGCACCGGCGCGCCGTTGCGGTAGGAAACGATCAGCGGCATGTATTCGGCGGCGGTCTTGGCCTGGTCGTTGGCGTAGATCTGCCAGTTCTTGTCGCCGTCTTCCAGCATGCCCTTGGGGCGGTTGGCGTTGGTGGCGGCGATCGCGGTGCGCACATCGGCCGTGCCTATGCCGTATTTGTTGAGCGCGGTCGGATTCAGTTCGACCCGCACCGCCGGCTGCGAACTGCCGCCGACGCTGACCTGGCCGATACCTTTCACCTGCGACAGTTTTTGCGCCAGGATGGTGTCGGCGGCATCGTACATCTGGCCTTGCGTCATGCTGTCCGAAGTCAGCGCCAGGATCATGACGGGCGCATCGGCCGGATTCACCTTGCGATAGCTGGGATTGCTGGGCAAGCCGGTCGGCAGCAGGTTGCGCGCCGCGTTCAGGGCCGCCTGGACGTCGCGCGCCGCGCCGTCGATGTCGCGGCTGAGGTCGAATTGCAGGGTGATGCGGGTCGAGCTGAGCGAGCTTGACGACGTCATTTCGGTGATGCCGGCGATCGACCCCAGCGCCCGCTCCAGCGGCGTGGCGACGGTGGCGGCCATGGTTTCGGGACTGGCGCCGGGTAACGAAGCCGAGATCGAGATGGTCGGGAAATCTACTTGCGGCAACGGCGAGACCGGCAGCAGCCGGAACGCCACCATGCCGGCCAGGGCGATGCCGATGGTCAGCAGGGTGGTGGCGATCGGCCGCTGGATAAAGGGACGCGAGATATTCATGCTGTCTTTGCCTTCCCCTACGGCTTGGCTGGTTCAGGGATCGCGCCGTCGCTGTCGTCATCACCCCCGCCATTGCCCTTGTGTTCGTCTTCCTGGATGCCGAAACGTGCTTTCACGCGGCGCGCCAGGTTGTCGAACGCCAGGTAGATGACCGGCGTGGTGAACAGGGTCAGCACCTGCGACACCAGCAGGCCGCCGACCATGGTGATCCCCAGCGGCTGGCGCAGCTCGGAACCGACGCCCGAACCCAGCATCAGCGGCAGGGCACCCAGCAAGGCCGCCATGGTGGTCATCAGGATCGGACGGAAACGCAGCAGGCAAGCCTGGTAGATCGCTTCGCGCGGTTCCTTGCCTTCGTTGCGTTCGGCGTCCAGCGCGAAGTCGATCATCATGATCGCGTTCTTCTTGACGATACCGATCAGCAGGATGATGCCGATGATGCCGATGATGCCCAGGTCGGTGCCGGCGATCATCAGCGACAGCAGGGCGCCGACCCCGGCCGACGGCAGCGTCGACAGGATCGTGATCGGGTGGATATAGCTTTCATACAGGACGCCGAGCACGATGTACATCGTGATGATGGCCGCCAGGATCAGCATCAGGGTGTTGCTGAGGGAAGCCTGGAACGCCAGCGCCGCACCCTGGAAACTGGTCTGGATGCTGTCCGGCATGCCGATCTCCTTTTCGGCGGCCTGGATCGCTTTGACCGCATTGCCGAGCGAGGCGCCGGGCGCCAGGTTGAAGGAAATCGTGGTGGCCGGGAACTGGCCGATATGGTTCACCACCAGCGGCGAAGTACGTTCCTCGACGGTGGCGATGCTCGACAACGGAATCTGGCTGCCGTTGCCTGCCACCAGGAAAATGCTGTTCAGCGCCGCCGGACCCTTCTGGAATTCCGGCTTCACTTCCATCACTACCCGGTACTGGTTCGACTGGGTGTAGATGGTGGAGATCAGACGCTGGCCGAAGGCGTTGTACAGGGCGTTGTCGATGGCGGCGGTAGTGATGCCTAGCCGGGAAGCGGCGTCGCGGTCGATCGCGATGTAGGCCTGCAGGCCGAGATCCTGCTGGTTGCTGGCGATGTCCGCCAGTTCCGGAATCTTGCGCAGGCGCTCGATCAGCTTCGGCACCCAGGTGCTCAGTTCGGCGGCGTTGGCGTCTTCGACGCTGAACTGGTACTGGGTGCGGCTGACGCTGTCTTCAATCGTCAGGTCCTGCACCGGCTGCATGTACAGCGTGATGTCGCCGACCTCGCGGTCCAGTTCCGGCTGCAGGCGGCGGATGACGTCGCTGGCGCTGATGTTGCGCTGTTCGCGCGGTTTCAGGTTGATCAGCATGCGGCCGCTGTTCAGGGTGGCGTTGCTGCCGTCGACGCCGATGAACGACGACAGGCTTTCGACCGCCGGGTCTTTCAACACCGTCGCGGCCAGCGCCTGCTGCCGCTCCGACATGGCGGCAAACGAAATCGACTGGCTGGCTTCCGAAATGCCCTGGATCACGCCGGTATCCTGCACCGGGAAAAAGCCCTTCGGTATGAATATATACAGCACCGCGGTCAGCACCAGGGTGCCGATCGCCACCACCAGCGTTGCGAACTGGTGGCGCAGTACCCATTCCAGCATTACACCGTAGCGAGCGATGATCTTGTCGAAGAATTCGCCGCTCTTGCGGTAGAACCAGCTCTGCTTTTCTTCCGGGATATGGTGCAGCAGCTTGGCGCACATCATCGGTGTCAAGGTCAGCGAAATGACGGCGGATATCAGGATCGCCACCGCCAGCGTGATGGCGAATTCGCGGAACAGGCGTCCCACCACGTCGCCCATGAACAGCAGCGGGATCAGCACCGCAATCAGCGAAAACGTCAGGGAAATGATGGTGAAGCCGATCTGCTCGGCACCCTTCAGCGCCGCCTGCAAAGGCTTCATGCCTTCTTCGATGTAGCGCGAAATGTTTTCGATCATCACGATCGCATCGTCCACCACGAAACCGGTAGCGATGGTGAGCGCCATCAGGGTCAGGTTGTTGACCGAAAATCCAGCCAGGTACATGACGCCGAACGTGCCGATCAGCGACAGCGGCACCGCCACGCTGGGGATGATGGTGGCGGGCACGCTGCGCAGGAAAATGAAGATCACCATCACCACCAGCGCGATCGACAGCAGCAGCTCGAACTGGACGTCGGCCACAGAAGCGCGGATGGTAGTGGTGCGGTCGGTCAGGATCTGGACATCGATTGCGCCAGGCAAGGTTTCCTGCAGCTTGGGCAGGATCTTCTTGATGTTGTCGACCACGCCGATCACGTTGGCGCCCGGTTGCCGCTGGATGTTCAGGATCACCGCCGGCGAGGTGTTGGACCAGGCTGCCAGGCGGATGTTTTCCGCGTCGTCGACCACGTCGGCGACATCCGAGATCCGGATCGGCGCGCCGTTCTTGTAGGCGATGATCAGGTTGCGGTATTCGTCGGCCGAACGCAGCTGGTCGTTGGCGTCGATGGTCGAGGCGCGCGCCGGGCCGTCGAAACTGCCCTTGGCCTGGTTGACGTTGGCATTGCCGATGGCGGTGCGGATGTCATCCAGGTTCAGGCCCAGCGCTGCTATCGCGCGCGGATTCAGCTGCAGCCGCACGGCTGGCCGCTGGCCGCCGGACAGGCTGACCAGGCCGACTCCCGGCACTTGCGAAATCTTTTGCGCCAGGCGGGTATCGATCAGGTCCTGCACCTTGGGCAGCGGCAACGTTTTCGAGGTAATCGCCAGCGACATGATGGGCGTGTCGGCCGGATTCACCTTGTTGTAGATCGGCGGCGTCGGCAGGTCGGACGGCAGCAGGTTGCCGCCGGCGTTGATGGCGGCCTGGACTTCCTGTTCTGCGATGTCGAGGCTGAGGTCGAGGCTGAACTGCAGCGTGATGACCGAAGCGCCGCCGGAACTGGTGGACGACATCTGGTTGAGGCCGGGCATCTGGCCGAACTGGCGCTCCAGCGGGGCGGTGACCGACGAAGTCATGACGTCCGGGCTGGCGCCGGGATACAGCGTCACCACCTGGATGGTTGGATAATCGACTTCCGGCAAGGCCGAAAGCGGCAGCTGCTTGTAGGCGACGATGCCGGCCAGGAAAATGGCCAGCATCAACAGGGATGTGGCGACCGGCCGGAGAATGAACTGACGTGAGGGATTCATGCGTTCTTGACAGCCGGTTATTGACTGCTGCGGTTATTGGGCGCGGCAGGTGCAGGTGCAGGTGCAGGTGCAGGTGCAGGTGCAGGTGCAGAGGCCGCAGGCGCGGCAGCATCGCCGCTGGCGTCCGCGCGGTGGCGGCGGCCGCCCTTATGATCGCCGGCGCCGGCAGCTGCAGGGTCGGCGCTGGCGCCGGCCGCAGCCGGGCCGCCGCGGGTCACGGGCTCCACCTTGGCGCCTTCTTTCAGTTTGTCGATGCCATCGATCACCACTGTTTCGCCGACTGCGATGCCCTTATCGATTGCAGTCGATTCGCCTTCTACCGGACCGGCTGTGACGAGGCGGATGGTGACGGTGTGATCCGGTTTTACGACATACACAAAATTGCCGCTGGAGCCACGCTGGATCGCCGCGTTTGGAATGACGGTCGCATCGCGGCGGGTGTCGAGCAGCATGCGGACATTGACGAACTGGCTCGGAAACAGGGCGTAGCCGGCGTTCGGAAATTCAGCCTTGAGCTTGACGGTGCCGGTAGTGCTGTCGACCTGGTTGTCGATGGTGAGCAGGGTGCCGCTGTCGAGCTTGTTCTTCTGGTCGCGGTCCCAGACATCGGTGGCCAGCTTCTTGCCGGCCTGGATCTGCTTCATGACGCTGGGAATATTATCTTCTGGAATGCTGAATACGCTGGTGATCGGCTGCAGCTGGGTGATGATGGCGATGCCGTTGGTGTCGCTGCTCTGCACGATATTGCCAAGGTCGACCTGGCGCAGGCCGATGCGGCCGCCGATCGGCGCGGTGACGCGCGAGTAGGTCAGTTGCAGGCGGGCGCTGTCGAGCGCGCCCTGGTCCGATCTGACCGTGCCTTCATATTGCTTGACCAGGGCGGCCTGGGTGTCGACCTGCTGGCTGGCAATGGAATCCTGCGCCAGCAGCGTGCGATAGCGCTGCAAATCGATCTGAGCCGCCTTCAGCAGGGCAGTGTCGCGGATGAGCTGGCCTTCGGCCTGCGTCACCGCTACCTGGTAAGGACGCGGATCCAGTTCCGCCAGCAAGTCGCCGGCCTTGACCACCTGGCCTTCCTTGAAATGCAGTTTCATCAGCTGGCCGTTGACCCGGCTTTTTACCGTTGCGGTGGCTTCCGGCGTGACGCTGCCGAGGCCGGAGAGATAGATCCGGATATCGCCCGTCTTGGCGACTGCGACGCCTACCGGCAACGGACCGCCGGCGCCGGCAAATGCGCCGCGCCGACCGCCTTTTCCACCTTTGCCGCCACCGTTGGCGGCCTGTCCCGGCATTGCTCCCGGTTGCCCGCCGGCGGCATCGCCGGACTGGTGGCTGCGGCCCCAGATCAGGTAAGCCGCCAGCGCCAGCACGACGACTGCGGCCAGCCACCACCAGCCGCGCTGGAATCCGCCCTGGCGCTGGTTGGGAAGGGCAGGCCGGGACTGGCTGGATTGGTCGATTTGAGGAGTCGGTGTAGTAGTCATCGCAGGCAGGAGGTCAGTCAGAATGTGGACGGGTGCAATGCAACAATTTGCCGCGGGCAGGCGTCCGGCAGATTGTTGAAAAATAATTACATGAGTTTAGCGAGTAAATTTTACTGCCGTGTGTATTTATTAGAAATTGTTTCAAATTAATGAAAGACGCCAGCGAGGCAGTGTAGTTGCTGGCTTGGCGGTCGGCAATCGGGCTGATCCGGACAGGGTGCGGCGGCAAACGGCGAAGCCGCAGAAACATGCCTGGCGCGAGATCAAGCCAAGCTGGCTGCGGGACCTCGCCGCCTGCAACAAGCAGGTTTGGCCCGGCCGGAAACCGGGCCGTCTGCAGTTACTTGGCTGCGTCCGGAGCGTCGCGGTGACCACCGCGATGGCCGCCGAAGCGATGCTGCTCCATTTGCTTGAAATGGTCGTCAAATACCTTCTGCTGGACTGGCGTCAGCACGGCGTAGAACTCTTTGACCGCAGCGGTGCGTTCGGCCAGGCGTGTTTCAGCGTGTTTCAGGAATTCCATCCGGTGATCGAGGCGCTCAGGGGCGGTTTGCTTGGCCCATTCTTCCTTGTTCGGACGCTGCGGCATATCGGTCGGCCGCACCGGCTTGATCTTGCCGATGAAGGTTTGCCATGCAGTTTCCTGGGCCGAAGTGATTTTCAGGTCGTCATGCAGCTTGGCCTGGCGTTTTGCCATCTTTTCGGCAAATTTGGCCTGTTGCTCTGGCGTAGGAACGTGGCGGCCTGGGCCGCCGGCATCGGTCTGGGCGTGGGCGGCCATGCCCATGGCAGCAAAACTCAGTGCGGTCATGCCGATCAGCAGTTGTTTGCGAAGCTTGAACATAATGAAATCCTTCCATGAATTTAAGTGCAATCCGCACAGTTCGCATTGGAACGCGCTGGTGTATCGCCGGTTTTTCATGGGAGCCCGGCTTTGTATCGCCATGTATGGCATCAAGATTGCTTTGTATCTTAATGTGTCCACGCACGTGGCAGATATGCCAATATACAAATTACTATCGTCTTTCTTGTGCCGAGTTGCCATAATCCTAGAAACACCAGCCGTCCGCGGCTGCCACCCACCAGGGATTGATTGCATTGAATACTTCGCTACCCATCAAGCTTTTCTTTTTTCGATTGGCCGCACTTCCGGTCCTAGGATAATCACGCATATGGAAACTGCTGCTCACATACTGGTGGTCGACGACGACCACGAAATCCGCACCCTGCTGGCCGAGTACCTGGACGCCAACGGTTTCCGCACCCTGATGGCGACCAACGGCAACGACATGCGCAAGATCCTGTCGGAAGCGCGGGTCGACCTGGTGGTGCTGGATCTCACCTTGCCTGGCGAAGACGGCCTGACGCTGTGCCGCAACCTGCGCGCCGATTCGAATATCCCGGTGATCATGCTGACCGCACGCGGCGAGCCGCTGGACCGCATCCTCGGCCTGGAAATGGGGGCCGACGATTATTTGTCGAAACCGTTCGAACCGCGCGAGCTGTTCGCCCGCATCCGCAGCGTCTTGCGCCGCACCCAGGCGCTGCCGCCGAACATGGCCTCGCCGGAAGCCCAGCAGATCCAGTTCGGACGCTGGACGCTGGACCTGATCGCGCGCCACCTGGTCAACAACGAGGGGCTGGTGGTGGCCTTGTCCGGTGCCGAATACCGCATTCTCAAGGTGTTCCTGGACCATCCGAACCGGGTCCTCAACCGCGACCAGCTGCTGGAGCTGACCCAGGGACGCGAATCCGATCCTTTCGACCGTTCGGTCGATATCCAGATCAGCCGCCTGCGCCAGAAACTGGGCGACGACGCCCGTACCCCGGTGATCATCAAGACCGTGCGCAACGAAGGATATGTACTGGCCACTGCGGTGACGGTTGAGTCGTGACGGTAGCATTGCGATGCACGCCAGCTGCACGCCTGGATAAGTAGAAGAGGGATGCCGTCCGTGAGAAATTTCTTTGGCTCGGTTGCCAACCGGGTATTCCTGATCCTGCTGACCGGGATCCTGGTCGCCGCCGCCACCACCAGCTGGCTGGCCGAAAACGAGCGGCGCAAGGCTTTCAAGGATTTTTATGAGTTCCGCATCGCCGAACGGGTCGAGCAGATAGTTTTTTCGCTCGATAATGTCGGCCCCGACATGCGCTCCGTGGTGCTGCAGACCAGCGAGAATTTCGGCCTGGAAGCCAGCATGGTCAAGGACACCGAAAACGCCGTCGACGACAATCCATCCCTGACCTTGCTGCTCAAGAAGCGCCTGGGCGACGATCGCAGCATCCTGGTGGACAAGCAAAGCGACTGCAAGCTGCACACGCGCAGGAATTTCGATTTCCGCCGGCCCGAAGAATGCCAAGTGGTCTACGTCAGCCTGAAAGACGGCACGCTGCTCAAGCTGAAGCTGCGCATGACGCGCGGCCCAGGCGCGCCGCCGCCGGCACGGCCGCCGGGCATGCCTTACACGTCGCCTTATTTCGCCTTGTTTCTGCTGCTGATCGGCGGCCTGGCTTATTTTGTCGCCAAGATGACGGCGCGGCCTATCAAGCACCTGGCGGTTGCCGCCGGCGAACTGGGGCGCGATATCGACCGTCCGCCGCTGGATGAAACCGGACCGACCGAAGTGCGCCAGGCCGCGACCGCTTTCAATGCCATGCAAGCGCGCATCAAGCGCCAGATCCAGCACCGCACCCATATGCTGGCGGCGATCACCCACGACTTGCAGACGCCCCTGACCAGGTTGCGCCTGCGCCTGGAAAAAGTCGGCGAGGCCGATTTGCGCCGCAAGCTGCTGGAAGACCTGGCGGTGATGCAGAGCATGGTGCGCGAGGGCCTGGATCTGGCGCGCAGCATGGATTCGGCGGAAGCGATGCAGAAGCTGGATATCGACTCCTTGCTCGACAGCGTTTGCGCCGACGCCGTCGACGCCAGGCAGGACGTCACGCTGGAAGGACGCACCCGCGCTTCGATCATGGCGCAGCCGAACACGCTGCGGCGCTGCCTGACCAACCTGGTCGACAATGCGACCAAATACGGCCGTTATGCGCGCCTGCTGGTGGCGCGTGAAGGCAGCGACATCGTGATCCGCATCCGCGACGGCGGCACCGGCATTCCGGCCGAGCTGCTGGAGACGGTATTCGATCCGTTCTTCCGCCTGGAGACTTCCCGCTCGCGCGATACCGGCGGCACCGGCCTGGGGCTGACCATCGCGCGCAACATCGCTGAAAACCACCGGGCCACGCTGCAACTGCGCAACCACCCCGAGGGCGGCCTGGAGGCGACCTTGCGCTTGCCCGCCTTGAACGGCATCTGAACACAGCCTTAAAAACTACTCCCGGCAGTTAAATGGGGTCAGAGTTTTTTTTCGCGCTCTTTGCGAAAATTACTCTGTCCCCATTTAACGAACCACGGAGTACATCAAGTCGCGTCCAAGGGGCGATTTTCCCCTTAAAGATAGCGAACCAATCCTTAGACAATCCCCGTCAGGTAATAAGCCGCAATCACCACAAACACAGCCGCCGTCTTGATCATCGTCACCACAAAAATATCCTTGTAAGACTGCCGGTGCGAAAGTCCTGTCACCGCCAGCAGGGTAATCACCGCACCGTTATGCGGCAGCGTATCCATGCCGCCGCTGGCCATGGCGGCAACCCGGTGCAGCACTTCCATCGGGATGCCGGCGGCCTGCGCGTTTTCAATGAAAGTGTGCGACATCGCCGCCAGGGCGATGCTCAGGCCGCCGGAAGCGGAGCCGGTGACGCCGGCCAGTGTGGTGACTGTCACCGCTTCATTGACCAGCGGATTAGGAATGCTCTTGAGAGCGTCGGCGATCACCAGGAATCCCGGCAGGCCGGCGATGACGGCGCCGAAGCCGTATTCGGACGCGGTGTTCATCGACGCCAGCAAGGCGCCGCCGACAGCCGCTTTGCTGCCTTCGGCAAATTTTTCCTTGACGGCGCCGAAGGCAAACAGCAGCACCGAACAGATCCCGACCAGCAGCGCTGCTTCAACCGCCCAGATCGCCACCACGCCCGAGACCTGGGTAGTGATCGGTTTGCTGGAGCCGGCCAGCGTCATTTCATGGCTGCTCCCGTATAGCATGGGAATCCAGGCCGTGAACAGCTTGTTCATCACCCCCACCAGCACCAGCGGCAACAGGGCTACCAGCGGATGCGCCAGCTTGCCGTCGGCCACCGGTTCCGGTTCGTTCAGCAAGTTGCTGCCGTAGCCTTCGCCGTTGGCGGCCGCCCGGCGGCGGCACCAGTCCAGGTAGAGCAGGCCGGTGACCAGGATGAATACGGTACCGATCAGACCCAGCCAGGGCGCGGCCCAGGTAGTGGTATTGAAAAAGGTGGTGGGAATGATGTTCTGGATCTGCGGCGTGCCCGGCAGCGAATCCATGGTGAAGGTGAACGCGCCCAGCGCAATCGTGCCGGGGATCAGGCGTTTCGGGATGCCGCCCTGGCGGAACATTTCGGCGGCAAACGGATAGACCGCGAACACCACCACAAACAGCGAGACGCCGCCATACGTCAGCAAGCCGCATACCAGGACGATGGAAAGCATGGCGCGCTGCCGTCCGACTACATTGATGACGCTCGACACGATGGACTTGGAGAATCCCGAGAGTTCAATCACCTTGCCGAATACCGCACCCAGCAGGAAAACGGGAAAGTAGAGCTTGACGAAACCGACCATCTTTTCCATGAACACGCTGGTGAACATGGGAGCGACCAGGCTGGGGTCGGTGAGCAGCACGGCGCCGAGCGCGGCGACCGGGGCAAACAGGATAACGCTGTAGCCGCGGTAGGCGACAAACATCAGGAACAGCAAAGCCAGAATAACTACGATGAAACTCATCCTCTATCTCCTACGGATCAGGTTTGCTCTAGCGGATTCGAGCGAGCCATCGGAAAATGGCCATCGAATATTGCATTTATTTTAACGTGCCTTGCGGAGGAGGCAAAGATGAGAGAGAGGCGGAATGCGGCTTGAGTTCCCTCGCCAACGGCAGGAAATGCACCCTGAATGCAAAAAGACATGCATGAAGCATGTCTTTTTTGGCAGCGATCAAAGGCGATCAGTAGGGAACGTAGTCTGGCGGCGGGCCATAGTTACCCCGTTGCGGCGGGTAGTAGTCAGGCGGCGTCGAGTACTGCGGAGCCGGAGCATACTGCTGGCGACGGCTGTTTGCGTAGCCGCCGGCGACCGGGACCTGGTTACCCTTGGCGTACATGCATTGGGTGTAGACATTGTTGTACTCGCGCTGCATGCCGTAGCTGCTGCGTGCTGCCGAGTCGCCGGCAACCGAGCTGCCCGCCAGCAGGCCGACGCCGCCGCCGATCGCCGCACCGGCGCCGGCACGGCCGGTTGCGGCGCCGATCAGGGCGCCAGCCGCGGCGCCGATGACGGTGCCGGCTGCCGCCGTTCCTACCGCATTGTCAGCGGCGGCCTGCGGCGCATACGGGCCTATTCTTTCCTGGGCAGCGCGCTGGCAGACCGCTTCATCGTTGCGGAACTGCTCGTAGCTTTTGCCTGAACCAGGCAACGCCATTACATTCGGGCCTGACGGCGCGGTAACGCAGCCGGTCAGGAGCACGGCCAGCGAGGCTGCGATTATCTTGGTAGTTCCACTTATCATCACACACCGCCTTATCTAGGTTGAGCTTGGTCCGGCATTACCTTCATCCAGCCTTTCGGGCAGCGAGGAATCTGGGGATAATAGCCAGCCGGACTAGGGCAGTAATAGGCATAGTTCGGGGCTTTTTCTATATAAGTCTGGGGTTCCGGTTCAATGTAGACCGGCGGCGGCGCGTAATACACCGGCGGCGGCGCATAGTACACCGGCGGCGGGCCCCAATACAGCGGTCCGCCGATGGTTACACCGATGCGTGGGCCATAGAAGCCGCCGTGTCCGTAATAACCATAAGCAAAACTGGCCGAACTGGTGACCATCAGGCCCGCAGCTGCAAGTACCAATAGAGCAATTTTTTTCATGATATTTTCCACGCATTTATCAACAATTGAATAATAATCCTGGACCGCCAAAAGTGGCAAAAGGAGTTACTTCTGGTTGCAAATGTTGGCGTCAAGATCAACCATTTTAACTCTTTGATACAAAGCGACTTATGCGGGGAGCGAATGGCGGGAATTGTTGCAGGACAGCAGGACTTTTTACTTGCCGCCACACGCTAGCCGGCAAGGCAGGCGACTCGCAGACTATTCTATAATCTGCCGATCCGCAGCATGAACAGATGACAGAAAACAGGTGAAAACAAATGCAGCAGCCAGGCGCAGAACAGCAGTCCTCCCTCCAGGGCGTCAAGGTGATCGAACTCGGCACCTTGATCGCCGGCCCGTATGCCGCCAGCCTGCTGGGGCAGTTTGGCGCCGAGGTGATCAAGATCGAAGCGCCGGGCGACGGCGACCCGCTGCGCAAGTGGCGCAAGCTGCATAACGGTACTTCGCTGTGGTGGTATTCGCAGAGCCGCAACAAGAAGTCGGTGACGCTCAACCTGAAATCGGAGCAGGGCCAGCAGATTGTGCGCGACCTGGTCAAGGATGCCGATATCGTGATCGAGAATTTCCGTCCCGGCACACTGGAAGGCTGGGGGCTGGGCTGGGAGGATCTGTCGAAGATCAATCCGAAACTGATCATGGTCCGCGTATCCGGATATGGCCAGGACGGCCCTTACCACGCGCGTCCGGGGTTTGCGGCGATTGCCGAATCGATGGGCGGTTTGCGCAACCTGGCCGGTTATCCGGACCGGCCGCCGGTGCGGGTCGGCGTCAGCATCGGCGACACGCTGGCGTCGCTGTATGGCGTGATCGGCGCGCTGCTGGCCATGCACCATCTGAAAGCGAATAACGGTACAGGGCAGTTCATCGACATCGCCCTGTATGAAGCCGTGTTCGGCGTAATGGAAAGCCTGATCCCGGAATACGCCGAGTTCGGTTTCGTGCGCGAGCGCACCGGCGCCAGTTTTCCCGGCATTTCACCATCCAGCACTTATCCCTGCCTGAGCGACGCCCGCGGCGAACACTACGTGATCATCGCTGGCAACGGCGACAGCATCTTCAAGCGCCTGATGCACGCCATCGGCCGCAGCGACCTGGCGCAGGATCCGCGCCTGGCGCGCAACGACGGCCGGGCGCAGCATAACGACATGCTTGACGCCGCCATCAGCGCTTGGACTTCGCAACATAATCTAGAGCACGTATTGCAGGTGCTGGAACAAGCGGAAGTCCCGAGCAGCAAGGTGTATACCGCCGCCGATATCCATCAGGACCCGCATTTCCGCGCGCGCGACATGATCCAGCAGCATGTGCTGCCGGACGGCCAGCCGATAGATTTGCCGGGCATCGTGCCGAAACTGTCGGCGACGCCGGGCCAGACCAACTGGGTGGGGCCGGAACTGGGCCAGCACACGGCCGAGGTGCTGGCTGCTATCGGCAGGAGCGCGGAGCAGATTGAGCAGCTGCGCCGGCAAGGCGTGATCTGAACATTGCCGGAGTCAGACCGGGATCTCGACAATGACCTTTAATCCGTGTGGTGCGGCGTCGCGCGCATGTTGCAGTTCAATCTTGCCGTGCAGCCGGACCACGATCGACTTGACGATCGACAGCCCCAGGCCCGAGCCGTCCTGGTCGCTGCCCAGCACCCGGTAAAAAGGATCGAATACCCGCTCGCGCTCGGTTGGTGCGATTCCTGGGCCGCTGTCTTCCACCTCGATCGACACCAGGCCGGACAACGCGCGGGCGCGCAGCTCCACATTGCCGCCCTGCGGGGTATAGCGGATGGCGTTATCGATCAGGTTGCGCACCAGGGCGACGATATCGACTTCGTGCGCCGCCAGCATGATCTCGGTATCCGCTTCGATGCCGATATCGATCTGCCTGGCTTGCGCCAGCGGCAGGCTGTCCTCCATCACCCGCCGCAGCACGGCTTGCAAGGAAACCTGGGCAAGCTGGGGGGCGCCGGTATTTTGCGAGCGGGCCAGCGTCAACAGCTGTTCCAGCAAGGCTTTGCTGCGATTCAAGCCTTGCCGCAACGGCAGCAAGCGCGCTTTCGACGCCGGCGAAAGGTCGGTGGCGGCGAGATTTTCCGCCTGCAGCGACAATGCCGTCAGCGGCGAGCGCAACTCATGCGCGGCGTCGGCCAGGAAGCGGCGCTGGGCATCCATATTGTCGGCGACCCGCCGCAGCAGGCGGTTGATGGAGCCGATCAGCGGCCGGATTTCATCGGCCACCTGCTGCTCGGCGAGCGGACGCATGTCCTGGTCGTCGCGCCGGTCGACTTCCTGCGACAGCCTGGCGATCGGCAGCAGCATGCGGCGCACCAGGAAGCTGACCAGCGCGATCAATACCGGGATCAGCACCATGAACGGCATCATGGTGCGCAGGCCGCTGTCGCGCGCGATTTCATCGCGCACCGCGGTCTGCTGGCCTACCGCCAGGCGCTGGCCGGAAGGAGTCGTCTGTACGAACAGGCGCCAATGCACATGGCTGGCCTTGAATGTCTGTATGCCGTCGGGCAGATCGGCGGGTAGCTGCAGCGCGTCGTCATCGCCCTTGGCTGGCGCGGCCGCAGCCAGGACCTGGACAATCACCTTCGATTCCTCATCCTTCATTTTTCCGATCGCATGACGGTCCGGCGTGGCCGGCGGCAGATCGCGGCTAAGCACCAGCGCCGCTACCTGGCGCAGCTGGTCATCCTGAAGGTCGTTGGCTTCATGGAAAGCCGAATAAAAGGAAAATACGCCGGCCGGCACCGCCATCGCCAAGATCACCAGCGACAGCCACAGCGACAGCCGGAACTGCAGCGAACGGCTCAGTCTTGCTTGGAAACCATCCATCCCAGTCCCCTGACATTTTTGATTGACGCTGCACCCAGCTTTTTACGGATCGAATGAATCAGGAACTCCACCGCATTGCTTTCGACTTCTTCGTTCCAGCCATAGATGCGGTCTTCCAGTTCCTGGCGCGACAGGATTGCCCCGGGCCTTAACAGCAGGGCGTGGAGCAGGGAAAATTCACGGGCCGACAAGCGGGTTGCGATGCCGTCCGCGGTCACTTCGCGCGTGCTGGGATCGAGGAACAGGGCGCCGTTGCTCATCACCGGATTGGCGTTGCCGGCCTTGCGCCTGACCACGGCGCGCATGCGCGCCAGCAGCTCGCCCATCTCGAACGGTTTGACCAGGTAATCGTCGGCGCCGAGGTCGAGGCCGCCGATGCGGTCTTCGACCGCATCGCGCGCCGTCACGATCAGCAAGGGCAGGGCGCTGCCTTGCTGCCGCAACTGGCGCAGCACGGCGAAGCCGTCCTGGCGCGGCAGGCCGAGATCCAGCAGCATCACGTCGTAGCTTTGGCTGGCCGCTGCGCTCAGGGCCGCAGCGCCGTCATGCACCCAGTCGACGGCATGGCTGGCGTCGCGCAATGCCGTCTGGACAGCGTCGCCGATCATGCGGTCGTCTTCCACCAGCAGTACCCTCATTGCGTTCCTTTCCATGCGCCGGATTGCTTCTCTCGCTGATTCTACCTTGCACACAGCTTATTTCAATATCCAGCCGCGCCGGATCCACGGTGCGAACAGGCGCTTGTGGATGAACGAGAGCGCCGGGAACAGCGGTCCGATGAGCCATTTTGCGCAGCCAAAGCAGAGCCCTGCGCTGAGTGCGGCGACCAAGGCCGCGCCCAGCATGTCCAGCGGGAAGTGGACGCCGAGGTAAATCCGCGCCCACGCCATCGGCAGGCCGAGCAGGCTGAAGGCCAGGCCAAACTTGCGCAGCCGGCGATGCAGCAGGAAACTGAAAGCTGTCGACCATTGCAAGGTCAGATGGTCGCTGGGGAACGAGGAATCGGCGGCATGTTCAAGGAAATTCGTGCCAAGGCCGATCATGAACGGGCGCGGATGCGGCCACAGCGCGCCGATCAGCATGCTGGCCGACAAGGCGACGATGCCGCAGACGGCTGCCTCCAGCATCAGCTTGCGGGTCTGTTCGCTGCCGCGCAGCCAGCCTGCCAGCAGGCCGGCCGGGATCAGGAAAATCAGCCATTCGGCGCATAGCATGGCGGCATTCAGCAAGAATGGCGAGGGATGGGCGCCGGCATTGATCAGCAGAAATAGCGAGTGATTCAGTTTTTCCATGGACGCCTTTGGCAAAGTGCGGCTAAACGCCGTATCGGACAGAGGGAAGCAGGATAGCTGCGGAGACTTAGCTATTACTGAGGAGAAGCGGGGGCGGGCGCCGCGGCTGGCTGTGGGTCATGAAAAAAAAGCCGGCGCTGACGTTAGTCATGGCCGGCTTTGCTTTCGTTGCAGTATTAAAAGAATCAGAATCAGAATCAGAATCAGAATCAGAAGCGGGTGCGCATGCCGACTGCAAATTCGGTCTGGTTCTTGAAGCCATTGGCCGATCCGACCAGATAGCCGCCGTCAAGTTTCATGTAGTCCGCAGCAAGATACAGCTCGGTCCGCTTCGACAGATGATAAAAGGTCGATGCGTACAGCGTTTTTTTCTTGCCGCTGCCGGTCGCAGTCGAGCCGCTTGCATCTGCATAGGCATTCAAGGTGCTGGTGCCGGCCGCGTTGTAAGCTGCATTTTCAGCTTTCATTACCTGGTAGCCGAGTTCATAGTCAAAGGAACCCTGCGGCGTGAATTTGGCCGATACGGTATACGCGTCGTCCTTGCGCTGGCCGAGCGCGCCTTGCTCTGCCGTGTAGTGGAAGTAACCCGCATTCAGGCGCACCAGGTCGAACATGTAGCTGCCGCCCACCGAATAGGATTTGTGCTTTTCCAGGCTGCTGCTGACGCCGTTGCCGACGTCGGCCTGGTTGATGAAGGCGGAGACGATGAAATTGGAGCCGTTGTAGCCGATCGCCGCCGATTTGGTGGTATTGCGCGCAAACTGGCCGGCGGTTTCGCCGAACTGATAGCCGAGGCCTGCCACCACACCGTTGCCGAACACTTTCTTCCAGACCAGGCCGTTGTCATAACGTGTGCCGGTGGCGCTGCCCGAGTAGAAAATCAGTTGCTTGAAATTGTTGTTGTTGGTGTAGCCGCCTTCTTCCAGACCGAGCTTGGAGCCGTAGGCGTCGCCATAGACTTGGGAGAAATCGCGCGCCAGGGTATTCTGGCGGCCCAGGGTGACCTGGCCGAACGTGGTGTCTTGCAACCCGACCCAGGCGTCGCGGTTGAACAGTACGCCCGGTGTGTCCATTTCACCGGTGCCGACCACGAATTCGGCTTCCAGCTTGAAAATGGCCTTGAGTCCGCTGCCCAGATCTTCAGCGCCGCGGAAGCCGATGCGGTTGCCGCTGAACCAGGCGACCGGGATGCCGGTCAGGCGGTCGCCGTTCTTGTCGGCATGGTTGACGGTGCTGATGGTGGCGTCGATCAGCCCATAGACCGTGACATTGGTCTGTGCATAGGCGGCGTGGGCACATGTCCCCAGGACGGCTAGCGCTAGCAGCGATTTTTTCATTTTGTCTCCAGATATTTTTTAGTTGGGCTTGCCGATCGCGTGGATCAGCGGTCCTACTATAAAATTCGCAAGCTTACTAACTGCTTTCAGGAGGCCAAATGTCTGGCTTTCGGCTGTCGGTTTTGCGCCACAGCGGGGAAAAATAAATTCCGATTTTGAAAGCTGTCAGTAAGCTTTGCCGAAGAACGCGGCCGGCTGCTATGCGGATGTTCCTGCGCCCGGCACCGACGGAAAGCTGACCGTGACGATCAGCCCGCTGCCTGTCGCCGGGCTGGACAAGGCGACCGTGGCCTTGCTGGCGAGCGCGATCTCGCGCACGATGGCCAGGCCGAGGCCGCTGCCGTCCGAGCGTTCTTCGTGCAGGCGGTAGAAACGCTCGAATACCCGTTCCCGTTCTTCTTCAGGGATGCCGGGGCCGTTGTCTTCGACGCGCAGCAGGGTGGCCTGTCCGGCCGTCGTGACCGCGACGGTGACGCAGCCGCCGGCAGGCGTATAGCGCAATGCATTGTCGACCAGGTTGGCGACCAGCTCTTCCAGCATCGACGGCGTGGCATGGACCGTCACCGGCGCGCCGGCAAACTCGAAACCGAGATCGATCTTCTTGGCCTGCGCCAGCGTTGCCAGTTCTTCCAGCACGCGCTGCACTACTTCGACCAGGTTGACGTCGCCCTGGCGCAAGGGGTGGCCGACGCCGGTTTCCGCATTGGACAGCGTCAGCAGCTGGTTGACCAGCCGGATTCCGTGCTGCACGCCGCTATTGATCGCGCGCAGTGCGGCATCCTTGGCGCCGATGTCGTTGCTGCGCAAGCCATAGTCGACCTGTGTGTTGAGCAGCGTCAGCGGCGTGCGCAACTGATGCGAAGCATTGGCGATGAAGCGGCCGTGCGCCGACATATGGTCGTCCAGCCGCTGCACGTAGTCGTTGATGGCATGCACCAGCGGCGCCAGCTCGGTCGGCACCGGCGCCGTGTCGAGCGCTTCCAGGGTTCCCGGCTTGCGGCGCCGGACCCGGTCCCGCAAGCGCATCATCGGCGCCAGGCCGTGGCGCAATCCCAGCAACAGCAGCAGCACCACCAGCACCAGTATCGCCAGCTGCTGCTGCACCGTGTGTTCCCACATGCGGTCGGACAGCGTCTTGTAGGAATGCTGGGTTTGCGCCACTTCGATCAGCACCGGCCCCTGCGCGGGAATGCCAAACACCGGCTGCGAAAAGGCGACGATGCGCACCGGATCGTCGCGGAAGCTGGCGTTGAAATAAACCGATTCCTCATTGCGCGGCATGCGCGGCGGACCTGGCAAATCGGGCTGCCCGGCCAGCAGCTTGCCGTTGGCGGCGACCACGCGGTAATACACCCGGTCGTGCGAATCGGACTGGAACAGCTCCAGCGCGGCGGGCGGGATCACCACCTGCAAAGTGTCGTCCTCGTAATGTATCTGTTCGCCGATGATGCGTGCCGAGCCGAGCAGCATGCGGTCGTGCACTACGGTCGCCATCTCGATCGCATTATGGTAGGTGACCCAGATGTTGACGCCGACGAACAGCATCAGCGGCACCAGCAGCCACAGCAGCAGCTGGGTGCGCAGGCTGCTAGACCTCATGCTGATGCTTGAGCAGGTAGCCCAGTCCGCGCAAGGTGATGATGGCGGCGTCGCCGTGTTCCAGTTTCTTGCGGATGCGGTGGATGTAGACTTCGATGGCGTCCTGCGACACGTCTTCCGCCATCGCGTACAGGCTCTCGGCCAGGGCCTGCTTGCTGACGGTTTTTCCCATTTTCATGATCAGGGTTTCCAGCACGGCATGTTCGCGCCGGGTCAGGGTGAGGGCGACGCCGTCGATGGAAAAGATCAGGCTGTTGCTGTCGTAGCTCAGCGATCCGCATTGCAGGATCGGGTTTTTCTGCTGGTTGGCGCGGCGCAGCAGGGCGCGGATGCGCGCCTCCAGCTCATTGACGTCGAACGGTTTCGCCATGTAGTCGTCGGCGCCGGTATTGAGGCCGACGATACGGCCTTCGACCGAATTGTTGGCGGTCAGGATCAGCACCGGCACGTTGTTGTGGCGGGCGCGCAGGCGCTTGAGCACTTCGCTGCCGTCCAGTTTCGGCAGGGACATGTCAAGGATGACCAGCTCGTATTGCTGCGTGAGCAACAAATGATCGGCGTCGGCGCCGTTGTAGACACAATCGACCGTGTATTTATTGCGGTGCAGGGTCAGCGCCAGCCATTCGGACAGTGGCCTGTTGTCTTCTACCAGCAAGATTCGCATAGTTTGTTTCCGTCTCGGGGACGCCGTTATGACTGCATTCGGCGATGAGGCGGATTATGAGAGGCATGTCCGGAATTGGCTATCGATAAATCGCGGCGCGGGAAATTTTCAATTGCCTTGCGAAAATTGCACATGATAGTATTGGTCCATCCAATGGACCTTTCGCCGCAACTGCCGGCCGTGCCAAAGATACCGATCCGAGACCAACCATATGCCTGACGACCTGCCTGACGATATGCTGGATACGGCACCGGCCCCCGTGCGCATCGACGCCCATCAACATTTCTGGCTGCTGGCGAACCGGACAGGGCAATGGCCGCCGCCGGAACTGGCGGCAATCCATCGCGACTTCCTGCCGGACCAGCTGGAGCCTTTGCTGCAGCAGCACGGCATCAGCGGCAGCGTGCTGGTGCAATCCTTGCCCAGCATGAGCGATACCTTGTTCATGCTGGGGCTGACTGAGCGCAGCGCATTTATCCGGGCGGTGGTGGGCTGGGCCGATCTGAAGGCAGCCAACGCCGAACCGCAAATACAGCTGCTGGCCAGCCATCCGAAGATGCGCGGCTTGCGCCCCATGTTGCAGGGGCTGGCCGACGACTGGATCTGCGATCCGCAGCTGGCGCCGGCGATCGCCGCCATGCAGCGCCACCGGCTGAGCCTGGATGCGCTGGTCGTGCCGCGCCAGCTGCCTTTTTTGCTGGAGTTCGCCGAGCGCTATCCGGACCTGCCTATCGTCATCGACCATGCCGCCAAACCGCTGATCGCCAGCGCCGCAATCGAACCCTGGCGGACATCGATGAGCCGCCTGGCGGCCTTGCCGCAGGTGTATTGCAAACTGTCGGGGCTGGTGACCGAAGCGGCAGCCGGCTGGCAAGTGGCACAGCTGCAGCCATATGCGTCCCACGTGCTGGAGGTATTCGGCGCCGAGCGGGTGCTCTGGGGCAGCGACTGGCCGGTAGTCAACCTGGCGGCGGATTACGGGCGCTGGCTGGCGGCTACCGATGTTTTGCTGGCTGGTCTCGATGCTCTCCAGCGGCAGCAGGTCATGGGCCTGAATGCGCAGCGCTTCTACCGTTTATAGCGCGACCGCGCTGAGCGCAAAATTAACGCAAAAACACCTTGTTCATGATCTGCGTCACCGGGTAGGCCACCATCGACTGCACCGCAGGCGGCAGGTCCAGCGGCCGCATGATCATCTTGATCGTCATGTCGGGCGACAGGTGGCTGCGTATGGTGGTGTTCATCTTGCTGTGGATCTGCTGCAGCATGGCCTGGTTGTCGGCATGCTGCGGCGCCCTGGTGCCGAGCACGTGGCGCAGGGCGCAGGCGGCGTCCTCGTTTTTCATTTCCAGCGTGCGGCGGCGCAGGGCGCCGAAGATGCGGTGGCGGCGCAGCCCCTCGTGCTGCCGGAAGCGGCGGAAATAACGGAAGAAATGCTTGTAATGGTTCACCTCGTCCCGGGCGATGCGCGAGGCCAGGTCCTTCAGCACCGGCTCATCGGTGCTACGCGATAATGCGCTATAAAAGGTGGCGGTGCCGGCTTCCACCACGCAGCGCGCCACCATTTCCAGGCCTTTGCTGGGTTCCAGCAGCTCGACCTTGCAATAGGTCGAATATTCTTCGAGGAAGTTGCGATAGGCGGTGGGCCAGTCGAATTCCGGCCATATGTGCTCGACATAGGCGCGCAGCGCCTGGCCATGCTGCAGCTCTTCGACTTCCCACTGTTCACGCAGCCAAGTGGAGATTTCAGGCTCGTCGCCGTAGTAGTCCACCAGGTTCTGCGTATACAGGTCGGAGCCGCTTTCAACAAACGAAGCGCAGGCGACCAGGTAAAAAAGGTTTTCGTCGGGCCGGACTTTAGGGATGTTGATTGTTGAAAAATCCAGGTCGGCGATTTTCCAGTGCGTATTCTGTTCGCTACCTTTGTGCATAATCAATCTCTCCATGTGGTTGTGACTGATATAGAACTACTTACAGGTATGACGCATGCTATGGCAATAGGTTCAAGGTACACGATTTTGCCGCGATGTGTGCATTTCAGGCTCATGCTAGGATTAAGCCTTATTTGCAGCGAGGCCAATATGAGCGACCAAACCAATGAAAATGTCGAATATCGCGGTTACGTCATCGTGCCGAAACCGGTGCAGGGCCATGACGACCTGTGGCATGACGGCTACCAGATACTAAAGGCCGGCGCCAGCGTTTCCAGCCGCACCAATACCGAGAGCGCGCACAGCAGCTTGCGTACGGCCTATGACAGCAGTGTCGAATTCGCAAAAATCGAGGTGGATAACCTGGTTGCGCTGACCGAATAAATTGCTCTGCGGCGGCAGTCGCCCGCCTTGTAAATAAAATACAAAAGAGACAAATGCTCATGCAACGATCTATCTGCGCTGCGGCGGCGCTGCTGGTGTCATTCGCCGCAACCGCGAGCCAGGCCAAGGATACGCCAGCGGCGCCTGTCACCACCTACAAGATTGCCGGTTTGAAAAAACCGGCGGAAATTTTGGTAGACCAATGGGGCGTACCGCACATATACGCGGCGAACCAGGACGACGCGTTTTTTGTCCAGGGCTTCAATGCGGCGCGCGACCGCCTGTTCCAGATCGATCTGTGGCGCCGCCGCGGCCTCGGGCTGCTGGCGCAGGTATTCGGCCCGGCCTACGTGCAGCAGGACCGCGCGGCGCGGCTGTTCCTGTACCGCGGCGACATGCAGCGCGAGTGGCAGTCCTACGGCCCGCACGCGCAGCAGGTGGCGAACACCTTCGTGGCCGGCATCAATGCCTATGTCGACTACGTCAACGCCCATCCGGAAAAATTGCCGTTCGAATTCAGGCGGCTGGGTTATGCGCCGGCCAGATGGCAGGCGGCAGATGTGGTGCGCATCCGCAGCCACGGCCTTACCCGCAACCTGGACAGCGAAGTGGCGCGCGCCAACGTCGCTTGCAAGGCAGACTTGAAATCCGATGAAATCCGTTTCGGCCTGACGCCGAAATGGGAGACGACGATGCCGGAAGGGCTGGATCCCTGCCTGCCGAAGGACTTGCTGAAAGTGTTCCAGCTCGCTACCCAAGGCGTGAAGATCAGCAAGGACAGCTTGCAGAAAGGGCAGAGCGACGCCGTGGTGATCGCCGCTGCCGAGAATCCTGAAGAAGTCGCCGAGGGCAGCAACAACTGGGTAGTCGCGCCGGCTAAATCGGCGACCGGCCGCGCCATCATGGCGAACGATCCGCACCGCGCATATTCGGCGCCGTCGCTGCGCTACATCGCCCATATCAATGCGCCGGGCCTGAATGTGATCGGCGCCGGCGAACCGGCGCTGCCGGGCATTTCGATCGGGCATAACGGCAGCGTCGCCTTCGGTTTGACGATTTTTAATATCGACCAGGAAGATCTGTACGTCTACCAGCTCAATCCCGAGCATTCCGACCAGTATCAATACCGGGGCAATTGGGAGTCGTTCAATATCATCACGGAACAGATTCCGGTCAAGGGCGGCAAGCCGGTTTCTGCCGAACTGGTGTTCAGCCGCCACGGGCCGGTGATTTTTTCCGAGCCGGGGAAAAGCCGCGCTTTTGCCGTCCGTTCCGGCTGGCTGGAGCCCGGCATGTCGCCGTATTTCGGCAGCATCGACTATATGCGCGCCAGAAATTTTGCCGAGTTCAAGCATTCCCTGCTGCATTGGGGCGCGCCGACCGAGAACCAGGTATATGCGGACACCAAGGGCAACATCGGCTGGGTGCCGGGCGGGCTGGCGCCGATCCGCCCCAACTGGGACGGCTTGCTGCCGGTGCCTGGCGACGGCCGCTACGAATGGGCCGGCTTCTGGTCGGGCGACCAGCTGCCTTCCAGCTACAACCCGAAACAGGGCTGGTTCGCCTCCGCCAACCAGATGAACCTGCCGGACGGCTATCCGCACCGCGAACGCAAGCTCGGGTTTGAGTGGACCAACAATTCACGTTTCACGCGCATCAGCGAAGTGCTATCGTCGCTGAACAAGGTGTCGCTGGAAGATTCCATGCGCCTGCAGAACGATGATCTGTCGATCCCGGCACGGCGCCTGGCGGCGCTGCTGAAACCGCTGTCCTCCGGCGATGCCCGGACCCAGGCGGCGCTGAACCTGTTTGCCGGCTGGGATTTTGTCGAGCGCGCCGATTCGGCGCCAGCCGCCTTGTTTGAAGTGTGGCTCTCGCGACACTTGGGCAAGGCGTTCAAGGCTGCGGTGCTGAGCCCGGCCGCGGCGGAGGCGATGGGTGCGCCGGACACCGCCGTGCTGCTGGATACCCTTGAACAGCCGCAAGCGCGTTTTGGGCCGGACGCCGTACAGAAGCGCGACCAGATGCTATTGAGCAGCTTGAGCGAAGCTTATGCCGAACTGCAGAAGCTGCAGGGCAGCGACGCCGGCCAGTGGAAATGGGGCAAGCTGCACCATAACCTGATGGAGCATCCGCTGGCGGCTGCGGTGGATGAAGCTACCCGTGCAAAATTGAATGTCGGCCCGATGCCGACCCATGGCGGCGCCTACTCGCCCAACCAGTCGACCTATCGCAGCAGCGATTTCCTGCAAACCAACGGTCCTTCGTTCCGGGTAGTGGTCGACGTCGGCAACTGGGACAACTCGCGCGCGGTCAACTCGCCGGGACAATCAGGCGATCCGGACAGCCCGCATTACCGCGACCTGGCGGACAAATGGCTCAAGGGCGAATATTTCCCGCTGCTGTATTCGCGGGCGGCGGTGGAGAAGGCCACGGTGCAGCGGATTCGCCTGCAGCCGCAAAACTGAACTGCGGGCGGAAAGTAAAAAGGGCGCCGGGGGTGTTGAAGAATGCCCTTTTTTTATGCCAGCTCGATACGTTGAGTCGTCTGCGGATCAAACCAGTGCAGCGCCGCGGGATCAAAACCGGCAGTGATTTGCTGGCCTGTCACGACCGCGGTCGCGGCCGGTACTCGCATCACCAGCAGCTGGTCTCCTATCGAAGCATGCACCAGCAAGTCGGCGCCCAAGGCTTCCACCAGTTCCGCGCGCAGGTTCAAGCCGGGCTGACCGAAGATCAGCTGCTCCGGCCGCAGGCCCATGATGCAATCGTGGCCGGCGATTGCGCCGTGGATGAATGGCAATGCAACGGCGTCGGCGTTGGCCGGCGTGAAGCTGCTGCCGTCCTCCGCCAGCCGTCCCTGCAGCAGGTTCATCGGCGGCGAGCCGATAAAGCTGGCGACAAAGGTGGTGGCGGGCCTGGCGTAGACCTCGGCCGGCGTGCCTATCTGTTCGGCGCGGCCGCCGTTCATGACGATCATGCGCTGGCCCAGGGTCATGGCTTCGACCTGGTCATGCGTTACGTACAGGCTGGTGGTGCCCAGCGTGCGGTGCAGTTTCTGGATTTCCAGGCGCATCTGCACCCGCAGCTTGGCGTCCAGGTTGGACAGCGGTTCATCGAACAGGAATACCGCCGGCTCGCGCACGATGGCGCGTCCCATCGCCACCCGCTGGCGCTGGCCGCCGGACAGCTGGCGCGGCGTGCGTTGCAGCAGCGCGCCCAGCTCCAGGATCTTGGCCGCCTTCTGCACCCGCACTTCGATATCGTCCTTGCCGAGGCCGCGGATCTTCAAGCCGTAAGCCATGTTCTCGTACACGCTCATGTGCGGGTACAGCGCATAGTTCTGGAACACCATGGCGATGTCGCGGTCTTTCGGCTCCAGCTGGTTGACCACGCGGTCGCCGATGACGATGTCGCCGGAAGTGACTTCTTCCAGGCCTGCCACCATGCGCAGCAAGGTCGACTTGCCGCAGCCGGAAGGACCCACCATGACGATGAACTCGCCATCGGCGATATCGATCGAAATGCCGTGGATGACATCGACCGCCTTGGGCGCCTTGCCGTAGGTTTTCTTGACGTTTTCTAGGTGTACTTTTGCCATATCACTTCTCGGAATCAACCAGACCTTTAACAAACCATTTTTGCATCACCACCACCACCAGTCCCGGCGGCAGCATCGCCAGCACCAGGGTCGCCATCACCATATTCCATTCCACCGCCGAATCGCCGCCGGCGATCAGGGTCTTGATGCCTATGCCGATCGGATACATGTCCTGGTTGGTGGCGATCATCAGCGGCCACAGGTACTGGTTCCAGCCGTAGATGAACATGATCACGAACAGCGCGATGATATTGGTGCGCGACAGCGGCCAGATCACGTCCTTGAAGAAACGCAAGGGACCGGCGCCGTCGATGCGCGCGGCCTCCGCCAGTTCATCCGGGACGGTCAGGAAGAACTGGCGGAACAGGAAAGTGGCGGTGGCCGACGCGATCAGCGGTATGGTCAGGCCGGCGTAGCTGTTGAGCATGTGGAAGTCGGACACCACTTGGTAGGTAGGCGTGATGCGCACCTCCACCGGCAGCATCAGTGTCATGAAAATCATCCAGAAGAATAGCGAGCGTCCGGGAAACCGGAAGTACACCATGGCGAATGCCGACAGCATGGAAATCGAGATCTTGCCGATCGCGATCGTCAGCGCCGATATCAGGCTCACCAGCAGCATGCGCGCCACCGGCGGCGCCGAGACGTTGCCGGATGCGCCCTTGGTCAGCAGGGCGCCATAGTTCTCGACAAGATGGCTGCCGGGCAGCAGCGACAAGGGCGCCGCCGCGGCTTCCTGCGCGGTTTGCGTGCTGGCGACAAAAGCCACATACAGCGGGAAGGCGATAATGATGACGCCCAGGATCAGCACCAGGTGGCTGACCATGTCGAGGATGGGACGGCGCTCAATCATGGGCGGCTTTCGTGGTGGTTTTCATGCGTACTGGACTTTCTTTTCAACATACTTGAACTGCGCCACGGTGAGCACGATGACGATGGTCATCAGGACTACCGACTGCGCTGCGGCGCCGCCCAGGTCGCCGCCCTTGAAGCCGTCGATGAAGACCTTGTAGACCAGGATCTCGGTATCCTTGCCGGGGCCGCCCTGGGTGGTGGCTTCGATGATGGCAAAGGTGTCGAAGAAGGCGTAGACGATATTCACCACCAGCAGGAAAAAGGTGGTGGGCGACAGCAGCGGGAAAATGATGGTGGCGAAGCGCTTGACCGGGCCGGCGCCGTCGATCGCAGCGGCTTCGATCAGCGACTTCGGTATCGCTTGCAGGCCTGCCAGGAAAAACAGGAAGTTGTAGCTGACCTGTTTCCAGACGGCGGCGATCACGATCAGTATCATCGCGTGGCGGCCGTTCAGCACATGGTTCCAGTCGATGCCGATGTAATGCAGCCAGTTGGAGACGATCCCGAGCGTGGGGCTGAGCATGAACATCCACAGCACGCCGACCACCACCGGCGATACGGCGTAGGGCCAGATCAGGAAGGTCTTGTAGATGGCCGAGCCTTTCACCACGCGGTCGGCAAAGGCGGCCAGCATCAGCGACAGCGACAGGCCGAGCACGGCGACCAGGATGGAAAACACCGCGGTGGTCTTGAACGAGGCGAGGTAATTGCTGTCGGCGAACAGGGTGCGGAAATTGTCGAACCAGACGAATTCGGAATAACCGCCGAAGGCGTCCTGCAGCAGCATCGACTGGTACAGGGCTTGCACCGCCGGCCAGACGAAAAACAATAGGGTAACGATGATCTGCGGCGCGACCAGCGCATAGGGCAGCCAGGCAGACTTGAAGCGAGCGCGTTTTTCCAAGATGAGGCTTTCCGACCAGATTATTTGCGGTAGGGTGGGCACCCGTGCCCACGCGTGAACCAAAAACTATCCACACGCGTATTTCGGCAACGCGTGGGCACGGGTGCCCACCCTACCTGCCTGTGTTACTTGTTGGTTTTTTCGAAACGTTCCAGCAGCAGGTTGCCGCGCTCCACCGCGGTGTCCAGCGCCTGTTTCGGCGTGATCTTGCCGGTCCAGACGTTTTCCAGTTCTTCATCGATGATGGTGCGGATCTGCGGCATGTTGCCGAGGCGGATGCCGCGCGACTTGTCGGTAGTCTTGGTGATCATCTGCTTGACTGGAACATCGGTGCCGGGATTGCGCTCATAGAAACCGGACTTCCGGGTGATTTCGTAAGCCGCGGTGGTAGTCGGCAGGTAGCCGGTTTCCTGATGCCATTTGGCCTGCACTTCCGGTTTCGACAGGAACTTGAAGAACTTGGCGACGCCCTTGTAGTCTTCGGTTTTCTTGCCGCCCATGACCCACAGCGAAGCGCCGCCTATCATGGTGTTTTGCGGCGCGCCCGGCACGTCGTTGTAATACGGCAGGGTGGCGATGCCGAACTTGAACTTGGAATTCTTGGCGATGTCGGCATAGCTGGACGACGAACCGGTCAGGATGCCGCATTCGCCGGCATAGAATTTCGAGGTGGCTTCATCCTTGCGCCCGGCGTAGGTGAAGTAGCCTTGCTTGGCCCAGTTGGCCAGGTTTTCGATATGCTTGACGTGCAGCGGGCTGTTGAATTTCAGGCGCGTGTCGAGGCCGTCGAAACCATTGTTCTTGGAGGCGAACTCAACGTTGTGCCAGGTCGAGAACGATTCCAGCTCGACCCACGATTGCCAGGTGGTGGTGTAGGCGCACTTGGCGCCGCTGGCTTTCAGCTTGGCGGCGTCGACCGCGAGTTCCTGCCAGGTCACCGGCGGTTTGTTGGGATCGAGCCCGGCCTTGGTGAACATGTCCTTGTTATAGAACATCACAGTGGTCGAACTGTTGAACGGCAGCGACAGCAGGCCGCCGCCCTTAGGCGCAGCGTAATAGCCGCCGATGGCCGGCACGTAGGCGGAAGGATCGAACGGTTCGCCGGCCAGCTTCATGACTTCCGACACCGGCTTGATGGCGCCCTTGGAATACATCATGGTGGCGGTGCCGACTTCGAACACCTGCAGGATGTCGGGCGCGTTGCCGGCGCGGTAGGCGGCGGTTGCAGCTGCCATGGCTTCGTCGTAGGCGCCTTTGTAAACCGGGGTGACCTTGTATTCCGACTGGCTCTTGTTGAATTCGTCGGCCAGGCCGTTGACGCGGTCGCCGAGTGCGCCGGCCATCGAGTGCCACCACGATATCTCGGTGGCGGCGTGCGCCGCAATGCTCATGGTCGCTAGTGTGCAAGCGATAGCCAGTGCTTTCAATTTCATCAGGGCCTCCGTAAAATTTTTTATGGTAGCGAAGTCATATGACGACTGCGTGACAGCAGCGGCCTCGCTGTAAAGCCGGATTCTATAGGTGAGTTTGTCAGCCGCGCAATGTTTGTTTTTCTTATGCGCAATGAAAGACGATGTGCAGCCTGATTTACAAGCTTGATTCAGAGACTTGGTTTGCGGCTAGCTGTTGCTGCGCAGGCGCAGTTACGGGAAACGAGTCTAGTGTAATAATAATTACCGATAGTCCGAGACCTGTCTCTAGCTTTCATATTGAAAATCGGTGTATTCTCAAATACCATCAATCCGGGTGATTTTTACCCTGCGATCGATACAAGTGTAAATAAAATTACACAATAAAAACATCAGGAGACACCATGCCTCATGCACTTACCTGCCATACCGCCGGCTCCGCCGGTCTTGCCGTTTGCCGGAGCCGCGCATGATCCCGCGCCTGCTGTTCAATTCCGACCACGAGGAGTTTCGCCAGAGTTTGCGTCGTTTCCTGCAGGCTGAGGTCTTGCCGCGCCATGCCGCCTGGGAGGAGCAGGGTTTTGTCGACCGCGATGTCTGGCAGCGCGCCGGCGAGCTGGGTTTCCTGTGCACCAACATGCCGGAAAACTACGGCGGCTCCGGCGTCGACCGCAAGTTCAGCACCATCGTGCTGGAAGAGCTGGCCAGCAGCAACGCCTCGGGCATAGGCTGGCCGCTGCATTCCGACATCGTGGCGCCTTACCTGCTGCGGTACGGCAGCGAAGAGCTGAAGCAGGCCTGGCTGCCGAAGATGGCCGCCGGCACCGCGATCACGGCGATCGCGATGACCGAACCGGGCACCGGCTCGGACCTGCAGGCGATACAGACCACGGCGATCGAGGACGGCGACGACTACATCGTCAATGGTTCCAAGATATTCATCACCAACGGCTATAACAGCGACATGGTGGTGGTGGCGGTCAAGGTTGGCGACAAGAGCCGCGGAGCGAAGAATGTGTCCTTGCTGGTGATCGAGGCCGGCCGGCCCGGTTTCAGCAAGGGCAAGCCGCTGAAGAAGATCGGCATGAAGGCGCAGGATACCTGCGAGCTGTTCTTTGACAATGTGCGGGTCCCGAAGAGCAACATCATCGGCCAGGTCGGCGCCGGTTTCACCATGCTGATGCAAGAGCTGGCCTGGGAGCGCCTGCTGATTGCGATCACCTCGGTCGCCAATGCGGAAGCCATGCTCACCGCAACCATCGAATACACGCGCGACAGGCAAGCCTTCGGCCGCGCCGTGTCGTCGTTCCAGAATACGCGCTTCAAGCTGGCCGAGATGAAAACCGAACTGCAGATCGCGCGCGTGTTTGTGGATCGCTGCGTCGAGCTGGAAGTGGCAGGCGAATTGCGGGTTGACGCAGCGGCGGCCGCCAAGTACTGGTGCTCCGATTTGCAAGGCAAGGTGCTGGACCAGTGCTTGCAATTGCATGGCGGTTACGGTTTCATGCAGGAGTACCCGGTTGCGCGTGCGTATATCGATGCGCGCGCCCAGCGTATCTACGGCGGCACCAACGAAATCATGAAAGAGATCATTTCCCGATCAATATGAGTACGGGTTTTCTATTTTGAATAAAGATGCAGACTATGGAAAATGAATTGCAAAATGCGTTGCGTTATGACGGCCGGGTGGCGATTGTCACCGGCGCCGGCAACGGCCTGGGACGGGTGCATGCCTTGCTGCTGGGCGCGCGCGGCGCCCATGTAGTGGTGAACGACCTGGGCGGCGACGTCCATGGCGGCGGCAAGTCCAGCGCCGCTGCCGACCAGGTGGTGGCGGAGATCAAGGCGGCCGGCGGCAGCGCGGTCGCCAACTACGACTCGGTGGAAGACGGCAGCCGGATCGTGCAGACCGCGCTCGACCATTTCGGCGGCGTCGACATCGTGATCAACAATGCCGGCATCCTGCGCGACAGCAGTTTCGCCAAAATGAGCGCCGACGACTGGGACCTGATCTACCGCGTCCACGTGCTGGGCGCTTTCCGCGTCACCCATGCCGCCTGGCCGCACTTGCGCAACAAGGGCTACGGGCGCATCGTCATGACTACTTCGGCTGCCGGCATCTATGGCAATTTTGGCCAGGCCAACTACAGCATGGCGAAGATGGGTTTGATCGGCATGGCGAATACCCTGGCGATCGAAGGCGCCGCCAAGAACGTGCTGGTCAACACCATCGCGCCGCTGGCCGGTTCGCGCATTTCGGAAACGGTGATGCCGCCGCAGATGATGGAAGCGCTCAAGCCGGAGTTCGTGGCGCCGCTGGCGGCATACCTGTGCCACGAGAGTTGCCGGGAGAACGGCAGCTTGTTCGAGGTCGGCGCCGGCTTCCACGCCAAGCTGCGCTGGCAGCGCACGCAAGGCCATCATTTCCACGGACAGGCTTTCGGCCCCGAACAGGTGGCCCGGCATTGGCAAGAGATCGTCGATTTCGACGACGCTACTTATCCTGCCAGCATAGGCGAATCGCTGATGTCCATCGTGCAGGACGTCGGTTCGCCGTTTGGCCAGAGTAAGGCATGACCCGCCATGATCCGTAATGGCTAATCCGCTGCTGTCCGGCATCCGGGTGCTCGACCTGACCCGTTTGCTGCCCGGTCCCTTTTGCAGCCTTTACCTGGCGCAGATGGGGGCCGAGGTGGTCAAGCTGGAAGAGCCGCAAGGCGGCGACTACGCACGCATGCTGTCGCCTGAATTGTTCACCCTGGTCAATCGCGGCAAGAAATCGGTGACCCTCGATTTGCGGCAGCCGGAAGCGGTCGCCGTGCTGAAGGTCATGGTGTCGCAAGCCGACGTCCTGATCGAATCGCTCCGGCCCGGCGTGATGGACAAGCTGGGCTGCGGCTACCAGGAACTGAAGATCATCAATCCGCGCCTGGTCTACGCCGCGCTGACTGGCTACGGCCAGACCGGCCCCTACAAGGACCGGGCCGGGCACGACATGAATTACTGCGCCTACGCCGGCCTGCTGGACCAGAGCGGCGCCGCCGGCGGTCCGCCGGCGCTGTCGAACTTCCAGAGCGCCGACCTGGCCGGCGGCGCGCTGACCTGCGCCCTGGGCATCCTGGCGGCGGTGATAGGCGCCCGCGCCTCGGGCCAGGGCACCATGGTCGACGTCGGCATGCTGGACGGCACGCTGGCGCTGCAGGCGCTGTCGCTGGCAACCGTCCGCACCCTGGGCGCGAGCGCGGCGCGCGGCGGCGATATCTTGAGCGGCGGCCTGGCCAACTACAGCATTTACGCCTGCGCCGACGGCAAGCACGTGGCGATGGCGGCGCTGGAGCCCAAATTCTTCCTCAATTTCTGCAAGACCGTCGAGCGGCCCGACCTAGCGGCCATGCCGCTGGCGCCGGGGCCGGATGGCGCAGCTTTGCGGAGCGCCCTGGAGGCGTTGTTCAAGACCCGCTCGCGCGATGAATGGGAGTTGCTGCTGGCTGACCGCGACTGCTGCGTATCGGGCATCTACACCCCGCAGGAAGCGCTGGACAACCCGCAGGTCAAGGCACGCGGCCTGGTGCGGATGGAAGACGGCAAGCCGTTGCCGGAGCTGCCGATCAAGTTCAGCGATGCGGCCGGCGCGGCTGGCGATTGTCCGGCATTGGGCGCTGATACCTCCAGCGTACTGGCGGGATTGGGATTTGGCGCGGCGGCGCTGGCGGCACTGCGCGCAAGCGGCGCGATTTGAAGCAAGGCTGTCCTGCAGAATAAAAATATCGGCAAGCGGTTATCCAGATCGATGGGCGAGGAGGCAATATGGACGTGCAAAAGAATCCGGTGCAAATGCTGTTGCAGTGGGCGTCGCAGAAGCCCGACATGCCTTGGCTGTTCCAGCCGGTCGATGGCCAGTGGCGAGCCATCACAAGAGGCCAGGGCTGCGACCAGGTCAGCCGCATGGCGGCGGCGCTGAAGGCGATGGACTGGGAACCCGGCAGCCGCATCTGCATCTCCGGCCGCAACACCGCGCACTGGATCATGGCCGACCTGGCGATCGCCATGGTTGGGCATGTCAGCGTCGGCCTGTACCCGAAACAGGCGGCGGCCACCACACGTTATATCTTCGAACATAGCGAGGCCAAGGCGGTGTTCCTCGGCCCCATGCCGGACGCCGACGATTTCATGGGGGCGATTCCGGAATCGGTCTGCACCATCTCGTTTCCCTACCAGGAAACGCCGGCGGGCCGGTTCAAGTGGGACGAACTGGTTGCGGCCAACCAACCGATGACGGACTACCAGGCGCCGCCGCAGGAGGCGCTGATGACCCTGATCTACACTTCCGGCACCACCGGCAATCCGAAGGGGGTGATGCTCAGTTACGGCAACGTATTGTTCGCGGTGTACAGCATCATGGACCTGGCGCCGTCGCCTACCCAGGAACGCTATTTTTCATACATGCCGCTGGCGCACGCATTCGAGCGCTTTGCGATCGCCATCCCCAGCTGCTACAACGGCGGCGAAGTGCATTTCCTGGAAAACGTCGACAAGATGGGCGAGCAGCTGGCGCAGGTGGCGCCGACCCGTTTTTTTGGCGTGCCGCTGGTTTACAGCCGGATACAGAACGCCATCCTGCACAAGATGCCGCAGCGGAAACTGGACCGGCTGATGGCGATTCCCCTGTTGCGGAACATCATCCGGCGCAAGATCCGCACCGCCGTCGGCTTGCAGAATACCCGCATTTGCCTGTCCGGCGCGGCGCCGATACCGGTGGCGTTGCTGGACTGGTACCGCCGCAACCTGGGGCTGGAAGTGCTGCAAGGTTATGCGCCGACCGAAGCCTCGGTCTATTCCAGCGCTTGCCTGCCGGGCAATAACCGCAGCGGTTCGGTCGGCAAGCCGCCGCCGAATGCAGGATTCAGATTGTCGGATGAAGGCGAAATCCTGTTCAAGCACCCAGGGCTCATGATGGGATACTACAAAGACCCCGAGAGCACCAGTGCCGCCTTCACTGCGGATGGCTACCTGCGCACCGGCGATAAAGGCAGGGTGGACCAGGACGGATACCTGTATATTACCGGCCGCGTCAAAGACATCTTTAAAACCGCCAAGGGGAAATATGTGGCGCCCGCGCCTATCGAATGTTCGCTGGCGCGCAATACCGACCTGGAGAACCTGTTGTTCATCGGCAGCGGCATGAACCAGCCGGTGATGGCGGTGACCCTGACCGCAGCCGCGCGCAGCAAGCCGCGGGCAGAAGTAGAGCAGCAGCTGATCGCCGACATGGCGCTGGTCAATGCGACGCTGGAGCCGCATGAAAAGATCGCCAAATGCGTGGTGCTGAAAGACGCCTGGAGCATAGACAACGGACTGATGACGCCGACCATGAAAGTCAAGCGCGGCGAAGTGGAAAAACGTTATGCTGCGTTGATGGAGAAGGAACTGCAGATACGCAACGCGGTCGGATGGGAATGACAAGCGATAGCACGGATTTTAAACAACCAGAGGAACAGCAATGACAGTCAACGACATCATCAAGCTCATGCCGTCGGGCCTGAACAGCGTAGCCGCGGCGGACATGAAAAGCAGCATCCAGTTCGATATTGCGAAACCGATGTACCTGCTGATCGATCATGGCACATGCACTGCGCACGAAGGCGTGGTCGATGCGCCGGATGTGGCGCTGACCATGGCCGACGAGGATTTGAAGGCGATGCTGAAAGGCGAACTCAACGGCGCCATGGCGTTCATGAGCGGCAAGCTGAAACTGAAAGGCGACCTGATGCTGGCCCAGCGCATTCCTTCCCTGTTCGACGCCAGCAAGATCGGCTGAACCGCCTGCGGCTCTTCGTCGTTGCCGAGGAAGAGCCGCGGCCTGTCGTGAGCTCGCTATTCGAAGTGTTTGCCTTGTTCCGCCATTTTCACCAGTATCGCGGCCGGTGCGAAATAACTGCCGAACTGCTCTGATAGCTGGTTCGCGCGCCGGACAAAATTAGCGACGCCGTAGGCGTTGATGTATTGCAGGGCGCCGCCCTGGAACGGTGCGAATCCCCAGCCGAAAATGCTGCCGATATTGGCGTCGGCGACGGTCAGCACTACCTGTTCCTCATAACACTTTGCGGCTTCGTTGGCCTGCACAAACATCAAACGTTCGATCAAGTCCTTTTGCGGCAGCTGCGTGGCTGCGAGCGGGAAGGCCTGCTGCAGGCCGGGCCACAGGTGCTTGCTTTCGTTTTCTGGATAATCATAAAATCCCTTGCCGGCTTTTTTGCCTTTGCGGTCGAGCTGGGTCACCATTTTTTCCAGCCCGGCATCGGCCGGATGGCCGGCGAAAGGTTTGCCGGCTTCGGCGAAATCCTTGCGCGTCTGTTGCAGGATATGCAGCGACAAGGACAGGCTGACTTCATCGTGCACTGCCAGCGGCCCCACCGGCATGCCGGCCTGCAAGCCCGCCATCTCGATGGCGCGCGGATGCTGGCCTTCCATCAGCAATTTCAAGCCTTCCATCACATAGGTGCCGAATACGCGCGAGGTGTAGAAGCCGCGTGAATCGTGGACTACGATCGGTGTTTTCTTGATCTGCTGCACGTAGTCGAAACCGCGCGCCAGGGTTTGCTGGCTGGTCTGCCGGCCGACGATGATTTCGACCAGCGGCATCTTGTCCACCGGCGAGAAGAAATGCAGGCCGATGAAATTTTCCGGCCGTACGCTGGCCTGCGCCAGGCCGGTGATCGGCAGGGTAGAGGTGTTCGAGGCAAACACTGCGTCGGCGCTGATCAGCGCTTCGGTTTTGCGGGTCACTGTTGCCTTGACCTCGCGGTCTTCAAACACCGCCTCGATAATCAGGTCGCAGCTTGCCAGGTCGCCGAAATCCACGGTCGGCCTGATGCGATCCAGCAGGGCTTGCTTGCCTTCCGCGGTTTGCTGCTTGCGCTTGATCGCCTTGTCGAGCAGCTTGCTGGAATAGTCCTTGCCGTTTTCGGCGGTTTCCAGGCTGTTGTCCAGCAACACCACTTGTATGCCGGCCTTGGCCGAGGCATAGGCGATGCCGGCGCCCATCATGCCGGCGCCGAGTATGCCTACCTTGCTGACCTTGGATGGCGCGATGCCTTCCGGGCGCGACTTGCCCTTGTTGATGGCGTTCAGCTGGAACCACAAGGTGCCGATCATGTTCTTGGCGACCGGCGACAAGGCGCAGTTGACGAAGTAGCGCGATTCGATTTCGCAGCCGGTATCGAAATCGACGATGCCGCCTTCGAATACGCAGCTCATGATGTTGGTCGCCGCAGGATAATTGCCATGGGTCTTGGCGCTTGCCATGGACGGCGCAATCGCCCACAGCTGGCCGTTGCCCGGGCTGCGCGAGTCGCCGCCGGGCCAGCGGAATTTCTTGTCGTCCCACGGCTGCTTGGCCTTGGGATTGGCCAGGCACCAGGCTTTGGCCTTGGCCAGCAAGTCTTCCCTGTCGCTCGCCAGTTCCTGGATGATGCCTTGCTGCAGCGCTTCTTCGGCGCGCAGCTCCTTGCCTTCCAACATCAGCTGCAGCGCGCCCTGGATGCCGATCATGCGCGGCAGGCGTTGTGTGCCGCCGCCGCCCGGCAGCAGGCCGAGCTTGACTTCCGGCAGGCCGAACTTGGCTTTCGGATTGTTGATGGCGATGCGGTGATGGCAGGCCAGCGCCAGCTCCAGGCCGCCGCCCAGCGCGGTGCCGTTCAGCGCGGCCACCACCGGCCGGCCGCATAGTTCGAGGCGGCGCAGGAAACCTTTGAATTGCTGCACCAGGTCGAAGGCTGTTTGCGCCTCAGTAATCTGGAACAGTTTTTCGATATCGGCGCCGGCCACGAAATCCGCCTTGCCTGAGGTAATGATGACGCCGGCGATAGCCGGGTCGGCTTCGATGGCGGCGATCGCCTCCATGAACGGCGCGGTCAGCGCTTCGTTCAATACATTCATCGACCGTCCTGGCATGTCCAGGGTCAGGGTCACGATATTGTCGCCGTCTTTTTGAAAATTTACGCTCATGATCTGGATCCAGTCTGTTAGACACGTTCAATGATGGTGGCGATGCCCATGCCGCCGCCCACGCACAGCGAGATCAGGGCAGTCTTCTTGCCGCTGCGCTCCAGCTCGTCGAGCGCGGTGCCGAGGATCATGGCGCCAGTTGCGCCCAGCGGATGGCCCATGGCGATCGAGCCGCCGTTGACGTTGACCCGCGCCGGATCGATCTCCAGGTCGCGGATGGCGCGCATCACGACTGCGGCAAACGCTTCATTGATTTCAAACAGGTCGATGTCCTTGGCCGACATCTTGGCCTTGGCCAGCGCTTTGCGCGCAGCCGGAGCGATGCCGGTCAGCATGATGGTTGGCTCCGAGCCGGTGACGGCAGTGGCGACAATCCGAGCGCGCGGCTTCAGTCCCAGCTTCTGCCCCATCTCCTTGCTGCCGACCAGCACCAGCGCGGCGCCGTCGACGATGCCGGAAGAATTGCCGGCGTGGTGCACATGGTTGATTTTTTCGACGGTGGTGTACTTGCGCAGCGCGGTGGCGTCGAAACCCATCTGGCCGATCTGCTCGAAAGCGGGATTCAAGGCCGCCAGGTTTTCGATGGTGGTCTGGGCGCGGATGTATTCATCGTGGTCCAGCACTACCAGGCCGTTGAGGTCGGTCACCGGCACCAGCGATTTTTTGAAATAACCTTCGGCGCGCGCATGGGCCGCCTTTTTCTGTGACTGCAGGGCAAAGTTGTCGACATCGCTGCGCGAGAAATTTTCCAGCGTCGCGATCAGGTCGGCCCCTATGCCTTGCGGCGCAAAGCCGGTGACCTGGTTGACCCGCGGGTCCATGAACCAGGCCCCGCCGTCCGAACCCATGGCCCAGCGCGACATGCTTTCGACGCCGCCGGCCACCACCAGCTGCTCTTGGCCGGACATGACTTTCATCGCCGCCAGGTTGACCGATTCCAGGCCGGAAGCGCAAAAGCGCGATTGCGTCACGCCCGCCACCGACTGGTCCCAGCCGGCATACAGCACCGCGGTGCGGGCGATATCGGCGCCTTGCTCGCCGACCGGCGTCACGCAGCCGAGCACGACGTCGTCGACCTGCGAAGTATCGAGGCGGTTGCGCTGCTCCAGCGCCTGCAGCAGCTGGGCCAGCAGGTTGACCGGCGTGACCTGGTGCAGGCTGCCGTCTTTCTTGCCCTTGCCGCGCGGGGTCCGTACGGAATCGAAAATATAGGCTTCAGTCATAGCGTCTCCGGCTTGTATGTTCTAGTAATTAAAATTACACTTAGCTTGATGCTGATTCATCCTGAATGCCACTGTAGTTAAAGCAGCAGCCAGCGTCAATTGGTAATCCACTCTAAACCTGGGCGGAAATAGGCTGCCGATTCAATAGTAATATTAATTACACATATGGCAAAACCATAACAAAATCTATGGCTTCGGAAAAACAGAAAATCATATTGGATCGCGCCTTGCTCAAGCCCTTGATCAGGCAGCGGATAGAAAACACCGTGCTGGACTTGTTTTCGGAACGCGAATTCCATAGCGTCGCCTACGGTGAGATCGCCAGCGCCGCCAGCGTCTCCCTGCAAACCATCTATAAATACTACGGCAGCAAGGAAGCATTGTTGTTTGCCTGCCTGGAAACCTGGCTGGGTACGCTGGCTTCGCGCATGCTCGATCACCTGCAAGGCATCGAGAGCTGCCAGGACAAGCTGCGCAAGGTGTTCTGGGTGGTGCTGGATTTTTTCGACCGCAATCCCAAGGTCAGCCAGCTCATCATGAGTTCGCTGCAGATCAGCGCCTGGGGACGCGACCGTACTTTCCGCCAGCCGGAAATGATGGAAGTGCTGATGAAGACCCTGACCGATGGCAGGGCGCAAGGCGTGCTGACCGATGAAGTGGATGAAAAAATCCTGCTGGACTATTTCATCGGCATCCTGGAAAGGCTGGTGCACATGCACACCATGCGCGGCGAAAAAGAAGCGCTGGCGTTGCAGGCGAATGCGCTGTTCAGGATGTTGTGGCGGGCGATCGCGAAGCCTGAGCAACTTTAGCCGATTTGGCTTGCAGATAAAAAAATAGCGCCGGCGGTAAGCGGCGCTATTTTTGCGAGGTCGATAAAGTGTTTATCGATATTTACGAATTTGCTTATGCGAAATTCTTCGAAGCAAATTCCCAGTTCGCCAATGCCCAGAATGCTTCCAGGTATTTTGGACGGGCGTTGCGGTAGTCGATGTAGTAAGCATGTTCCCAGACGTCGACAGTAATCAGCGGTTTGGCGTCGGTGGTCAGCGGAGTGGCTGCATTGGAAGTCGACACCAGGCCGAGCGAACCGTCAGCATTCTTCACCAGCCATGCCCAGCCGGAGCCGAAAGTGCCGACCGCGGTCTTGGTCAGTTCTTCCTTGAACTTGTCGAACGAACCCCATTTTGCATTGATCGCATCTGCCAATGCGCCGGTTGGTGCGCCGCCGCCGCCTTTGCTTTGCGGCGAAAGGCTGTTCCAGTAGAAAGTATGGTTCCAGACTTGCGCTGCATTGTTGAAAATGCCGCCGGAAGATTTCTTGACGATCTCTTCCAGAGTAGCGTTTTCGAATTCTGTGCCCGGAACCAGGTTGTTCAGGTTGGTCACATAGGTCTGGTGATGTTTACCATAGTGGAATTCCAGGGTTTCCTTGGAGATGTGCGGAGCCAGTGCGTCCAGATCGTACGGGAGAGGCGGGAGTGTGTGTGCCATGGTGCGTCCTTTCTATAGTTTTATTGGAATTACAAAGAAGCTGTTGCCTATACATCTAGTCATCTAGTGCCGTGAACAGATTCTGGAGAGAGCTATTGTAAAGCGCTTAGCTATTCCATGCAGCATGCTTGCGCTTTTATTCCATTCGCTATGTGACTTGCATCACAAAAAACATCCGTTCAATCCAGCGTCGCCTGCACGCTGTCTATGCCGACCTGGGCGCTGCCTTCGGCCAGCTGCACGGTGATTACATGGCGCGGCTGCAGCGCCTGCGGCGTCCGGATCACATGGCCCTTGGCGTCCGAGACAATGGCGTAGCCGCGTTCCAGCGTGCGTTGCGGATTCAGCAGTTCCAGCTGCGCGTTCAGCGCCGCCAATGCCTGGCGGCGATCGCGGTTTTGCGCCGCCAGCGCAGCGTTGAGGCGCCGGCTCTGTTCCAGCAGCGCGATGCGCGGCGCAATCGTGCTGGGTATTTGCGCGGCCCAGCGGGTGCGCAGGTTCAACAGTGCATGGCGCGATTGCGTCAATGGAATGCGGGTAGCGTGCAGCAGCCTGGCTTGCAGGCTTTGCAGCTTGACGCGTTCGTGGGCGATGGTGGTGGCCGGACTGCTCAGGCGCCGGCTTAGCCAGTCCAGGGTCTGGCCGGTTTCGGCCAGCCGCCGGCGCAAGGCGCGGGTCAGGTCGTCGGCATGCGTCTCCAGCGTCGCCAGCCATTCGGCGCGCGGCACTGTCGCCAGTTCGGCGGCGGCGGTCGGGGTGGCGGCGCGCAGGTCGGCGGCGAAATCGGCAATCGTGAAATCGGTTTCGTGGCCGACGCCGGAAATCACCGGCATCGGCGCGGCGACGATGGCGCGCGCTACCGCTTCGTCATTGAACGACCACAAATCTTCGATGCTGCCGCCGCCGCGGCACACCAGCAGCAGCTCGCATTCGGCGCGCGCGGCAGCGGTATTGATGGCGCGCGCGATTTTCTCCGCTGCGCCGTCGCCCTGGACCGGAGTCGGATAAAGGATCACGCGCACATGCGGCGCGCGGCGCGCCAGGGCGCTCAGGATATCGCGCAGCGCCGCCGCCTGCAGGCTGGTGACGATGCCGATGGTGCGGGCGAATGGCGGCAGCGGCCGTTTGCGGGCCGGATCGAACAAGCCTTCCGCATTGAGTTTTTCTTTCAGGCGCAAGAACGCTTCGTACAGATTGCCGACGCCGGCGCGCCGGATCGCTTCGACGTTGAGCTGGTAGTCGCCGCGTGCGGCGTACAGCGTCACCAGCGCCCGCACTTCCACCTTGTCGCCGTCACGCGGAGTGAAGCCGGCATGCTGGGCGCGGCCCTTGAACATCACGCCGCGCACTTGCGCCGCGTCGTCTTTCAAGGTGAAGTACCAGTGGCCGGAGGCGTAGCTTTTGAAATTCGATATCTCGCCCGCCACCCAGGCCAGCGGGAAACTGCGTTCCAGCAAACGCGCCACGGCTTGATTCAAGGCGGAAACCGTCAGTACTGGCGGTCCGCTGGAACGGAGGTCGGTGTCGCTGGAGAAATTCATACGGGCTTTCCGGGGTTCTTTATTGGCGCGTGATTTGCTGGAGCTTGCCATTGTAAAGCACGGTCGCTGATCATCAATGGAAAAGCGAAACAAATCAAAGGCTTGCCCGGATTGCAGTGCGCTTGCGCACAAGCTTATCCACAAATTCTGTGGGTAACTGCGGGTCAACAGGAACTTGTGGATATCCGCAGGCCTGGCTATGGCAAAACGGCTAGGAAAGATCCGCGAAAATCGTCATCGCTATCCGTAAACTGCTGTTTGAGGCGCATTTGCACCTGCCGCCAACAGTAGTGAAAAGATGTTTCCAATCAAGGACTTCTCGTGAATCCAGTGCGCTTGTGCACAAAGTTATCCCCAAAATCTGTGGAGAACTTTGCCGGCGCGGGGAAGGGGGCGTTGCATGTTTTTGATGCAGCGCTAAAAAAACCTTTCAAATCATCGGCTTAAGCTTAGAGTTAGGCACTTGTCCACAATCTTGTTCACATAATATGTGTGGAACTTCGGACTGATGGTGCCGGATACGTATCAGGCTGTTTTTGTCCAGCCGTTATGCGTCGTCCAGGCTTCGAACAAGCCCGGCCAGGCATGCGGCTGGCTGCCCGGTTTTCCCAGTCCCCAGCCATGTCCGCCATCCTGGAACACATGCATTTCCGCCGGGATCTGCGCGGCCTTGAGCGCGTTGAACATCAGCAGGCTGTTCTGGATCGGCGCAATCGGATCGTCCGCGGCTTGCGCCAGGAAGGTTGGCGGCATGCGGCTGGCGACATGCCGTTCCACCGAGAATTCTTCGCTGGCCGCAAGGTCCGGGTGCTTGCCGATAATTTCACGGCGCGAGCGCGTGTTGTCGTAAGGCGGCATGAAAGTAAGCACGGGATAGATCAATCCGGCGAAATCGGGGCGCGCGGAAAACTGGTCGGCGGCGTCGATGGCCTGGTAGCGCCGGGCATCCGGTTCCGCCGCCGTGGTTCCCGCCAGATGGCCGCCGGCGGAAAAGCCGAGGATGCCGATGCGGTTGGCCGCCAGTTCATGCTTCGGCGCCAATGCCCGGATCAGGCGCATGGCGCGCTGGCCATCCTGGAACGGTGCGATGTTCGACCAGCCTTCGCCGGGCAAACGATAGACCAGTTCGAATACGGTGACGCCAAGCGATTGCAGCCACTGGGCTGCCGGGATGCTTTCGCTGCCTCGCTCGATATGCCCGTAACCGCCGCCGGCAATCACCAACACGGCGCTGCCGTCGGGCCGCTCGGGACGATAGACCACCAGGCGCGGACGGGAGATGTTGGTGACCGAGCCTTTGGCATTGGCCTGTTCCGGTCCTGCGGGGCCATTACCTCCCGGCGGTTTGGGCCAAAGAGGAATTTCCTGTGGTTCCGCGGAGGAGGTTGCCGCGTAAAGCGCACGCGGAGCGATCAGCGCCGATGCTCCCAGGAAGCCCATTCCTAACAGGGTCCGCCGTTTTATGTTGTCCATGTCAAAGTCCCATTGAAATTGCTGATGTGGTTACGCCACTGATAATAAGAGGGCGATAGGCCAACGTAAAATATAACAAGCCGTTAACTTTGGCGTGCCGGCAGGCGGACACACTGCCGGCTGTGCAACATTTTCTTGCCGAGGCCGGCCGTTTTGCCAAAGCTGACGGATAAAATCTGCACGTTTTTGATGCAGCACAAAAAAGTCCTTTGAAATCATGGACTTCGCGGCTGAGTCCGGGACTTGTCCACAATCTTGTTCACATAAAATGTGTGGAACTTGCAGTCTCGCTTAAGCGCTATCAAATTAACCGTAAAAATTTCCGTCCCGCAACGCTTGTCGCCCTTGCTCACAAGCCTTCAACAAGTTACATTCTGCATCCATGCTGATGAACCCCTCATCCGCATTTGCCGATATTGAATGCGATTTCACCAAGGAGTTTCTTTTGTTTGCCATTATTCAAGCTGCGGGCTGGCCGATCTGGCTGTTGCTGATTGCCTCCATCATTGCCACCGCATTGATTATCGAACGTCTGGTTTACCTGCGCCGGCCGCGCATCCTGCCGCCGCAGCTGCTGCAGGAAGTGATACGGGTTTATCACAACGGCAAGGTCAATAAGGAAGTCCTGACCAACCTGGAAACCAACTCGCCGCTGGGCCGGGTGCTGGCTGCCGGCCTGCGTAATGTCGATGCGCCGCGCGAGCTGATGAAAGAATCGATCGAGGAAGCCGGTCAGGCCACCGCGCATGAACTGGAGCGTTTCCTGACCACGCTTGGCACGATTGCCTCGCTGGCGCCGCTGATGGGCTTGTTTGGCACCGTGGTCGGCATGATTGAAATCTTTGGCGCGACCAATGGCGCCGGCGCCGATCCGGCGCAGCTGGGCCACGGCATTTCGGTGGCCTTGTACAACACCGGTTTCGGCCTGGCGATCGCCATGCCGGCGCTGATTTTCTACCGCCATTTCCGCGCCCTGGTGGATGGCTTCGTGGTTGACATGGAGCAGCAGGCTGTGAAATTTGTCGATACCGTTCACGGCGCACGCAAATGAACTTCCGCAAAGGCAAGGGTCGCGACGACCCGGAAATCAACCTGATTCCGTTTATCGACGTCTTGCTGGTAATCGTCATTTTCCTGATGGTGACTACCAGCTACAGCAAATTCACCGCGCTGCAAATCACCTTGCCGACGGCCGACGCCGACAAGGCAATGGTGCAGCCGCAGGAAATCAACGTCGCTGTCAGTCCGCAAGGGCAGTACGCGGTCAACAATGTCCAGGTCTCGTCCAAGGATGCGGCATCGCTGGCGCTCGACCTCAAGAATGCGGTGCAAGCTGACGGCGCCAAGGGCGACCCGGTGGTGATCATCAACGCCGACGCCATGGCTACCCACCAGACCGTGATCAACGTGCTGGAAGCGGCGCGCCTGGCCGGTTTCGACAAGATCACGTTTGCTGCCCAGACTAGTGGCCACAAATAAGCCTTCGCTGGAATCGGTCCTGAGCGCTGCCTGGCAGCGGCGCGGTTTTTTAGCATGCCTGTTATGGCCGCTGTCACTGTTGTTCGGGCTGCTGGCGACGCTGCGCCGCCGTTTGTACGCTGCCGGCTGGCGGGCCAGCACGCGCCTGCCGGTGCCGGTGATCGTGGTCGGCAACATCTTTGTCGGCGGCACCGGCAAGACGCCGCTGACGATCTGGCTGGTGCAGGCGCTGCGCCAGGCCGGTTACGTGCCGGGCGTGATCTCGCGCGGTTATGCCGCGCAGTCCGGCGACGGCCAGCCTGCCGTGCAACAGGTAACTGCGACATCGCTGGCGGCCGAAGCAGGCGACGAGCCTTTGCTGATCGCCGCCCGCGCGCAGTGCCCGGTAGTGGTGGGCCGCAACCGGGTGGCTGCCGCCGAAGCGCTGCTGCAGGCCCATCCCGAGGTCAACCTGATCCTGTCGGACGACGGTCTGCAGCACTACCGCTTGCAGCGCGACATCGAAATCGTGCTGTTCGACGCCCGCGGCGCCGGCAACGGCTGGCTGCTGCCGGCCGGGCCGCTGCGTGAACCGGCAAGCCGCCGCCGCGACTTTACCGTGGTGAATGCGGCAACCATGCCGGCATCCATGCCGGCCTCGGCGATCCGCATGCAGCTGGTGGGCGAGCAGGCCGAGCAGCTGTGCGATCCGCGCCGGACCAGGACGCTGGCCAGCCTGCAGGACCCGGCCCTGCGGCTTGCCGCGGCCGCCGGCATCGGCAATCCGCAGCGGTTTTTTTCGATGCTGACGGCGGCCGGATTGCGCTTCGAGGCGCTGGCCTTGCCTGACCATCATGACTTTTCCGACAACCCGTTTGCCGCGCTCCAGGCCGAGATCATCCTGATAACTGAAAAGGATGCAGTAAAATGTCGGCAAATAGAAACCATCAGGAACGATCCGCGCATCTGGATCGTTCCCGTGACGGCGCAGATCGATGCCGCGCTGTCACAACAAATTCTGGAGAAACTCCGTGGACATTCGACTGCTTGACATCCTGGTTTGCCCGATCTGCAAAGGTCCGCTGCATTACGACAAAAAAGCCCAGGAACTGATTTGCAACGCCGACAAGCTGGCTTATCCGGTGCGCGACGGCATCCCTATCATGTGGGCCGACCAGGCGCGCGACCTGAACAGCCCGGCCGCGCCGGCTGCAGCTCCTGCGGCATAGGCGGCGGGTATCGTGATTGTCGTGAGCTCGAACAAGTCTTTCACCGTCATCATCCCGGCGCGGCTGGCGTCTACCCGTCTGCCTAACAAGCCGCTGGCCGACATCGGCGGCAAGCCGATGATCGTGCGCACCGCTGAGCGCGCCGCGCTATCCGGCGCGGCGCAGGTCATCGTGGCGACCGACCACGCCGAAATCCTGGCAGTCTGCGCCCAGCATGGCATCGCCGCGCGCCTGACGCGCGCCGACCATCCTTCCGGCACCGACCGCATTGCCGAAGTGGCGGCGGCGCTGGGACTGGCGGCCGATGCCGTGGTGGTGAACGTGCAGGGCGACGAACCGATGATCGAGCCTGAGCTGATCGCCGCTACCGCGGCGCAGATCACCGGCGAGGTGCCGATGGCGACCGCGGCGCACGCGATCGACTCGGCAGTGGATGCCTTCAATCCGAATGTGGTCAAGGTGGTCTTGAACCAGGCCGGGCGCGCGCTGTATTTTTCGCGGGCGACGATTCCCTGGCACCGCGACGGCTTTGCACAGTCGCGCGAGGATTTGCCGGCGGCCTATGTGCCGCTGCGCCATATCGGCCTGTACGCCTACAGCAATGGTTTTTTGCAAACCTATCCGACGCTGGCGGTGTCGCCGCTGGAACAGATCGAGGCGCTGGAGCAGCTGCGGGTGCTGTGGCACGGCTACCCGATTGCGGTGCACATTGCGCCGGCCGCGCCGGCAGTCGGCGTGGATACGCTGGAAGACCTGGAGCGGGTGAGGCGTTTTTTCAGCGCTCTATGAAGAGCCAAAGTGTCGCGCAGGCGCCTGGAAATTATCGTTGAACCAACAGAAATAGTGCCGCAGACTGGCTGTTTGGTAAAATTGTATGGTAAGTTTCATGCAAAGATAGCGCGGTACAAATAAAAGCATATCGGAGACGTCGCAGCAAACCCAGCAACCATTGGGCGCGCCGTCGCCACAATCAATTCACAAACTCACCTTAGGACTTTAACATGCGCCTCATCCTTTTAGGAGCGCCTGGTGCCGGTAAAGGCACGCAAGCGACTTTCATTAAAGAGAAATTCAACATCCCGCAGATTTCCACCGGCGACATGTTGCGCGCAGCAGTCAAGGCCGGCACTCCGCTCGGTATCGAAGCGAAGAAGGTGATGGACGCAGGCGGCCTGGTGTCCGACGACATCATCATCGGCTTGGTCAAGGACCGGCTGAAGCAGTCGGATTGCGCCAACGGCTACCTGTTCGACGGCTTCCCGCGCACCATTCCTCAGGCCGACGCCATGAAGGACGCCGGCGTGAAGATCGACTATGTGCTGGAAATCGACGTTCCCGACAGCGCCATCATCGAACGCATGAGTGGCCGCCGCGTGCATCTGTCGTCCGGCCGCACTTACCATGTCAAGTTCAATCCGCCCAAGGTGGAAGGCAAGGACGACATCACCGGCGAAGAACTGATCCAGCGCGACGACGACAAGGAAGAAACCGTCAAGAAGCGGCTGTCGGTGTATCACGAACAGACTGAAGTGCTGGTCAACTATTATGGCGACTGGGCCAAGGCCGGCCTGCCGGGCGCTCCCAAGTACCGCAAGATCGCCGGCGTCGGTCCGGTTGAGCAAATACGCGACAGCGCATTTGCGGCATTGGAAGCATAAGAAAAAGCGGACTTCGGTCCGCTTTTTCTTTTGGCCAACAAAATAATTTAGAATTCGTCAGGGAAACAGTAAAGCAGCAAACCAGCCCAACGCCTCTCCGAGAACAAAAGGGCAGCGAAAAGAAATGCATTACGCAGTATTGGCCGGCAGCCACCCATTTGGGAAACATGGCTGCAGGTGAAATGGTGTAGTTGTCTTACTTTGTCGTGAAGCCGTACCAAAAAACTGGAGGAGTCAACATGGCATTAAGTCTATGGTTTGCCGTCGCTTGCGGCATCATTGCCGTCATCTATGGGCTAGTCTCGCGCAGCTGGATATTGAAGCAGGATCCCGGAAACGCGCGCATGCAGGAAATCGCCGCCGCGATCCAGCAGGGAGCGGCGGCCTACCTGGCGCGCCAGTACCGTACCATCGCCATCGTCGGCGTGGTGCTGTTCATCATCATCGCGATACTGCCCGGACTGGGCCTGGTGACCGCGGCCGGTTTCCTGGTCGGCGCGGTGCTGTCGGGAGCGTGCGGCTTCATAGGCATGAATGTCTCGGTGCGCGCCAACGTGCGCACGGCGCAGGCCGCTACCAAGGGCATGGGACCGGCGCTGGACGTCGCCTTCCGCGGCGGCGCCATCACCGGCATGCTAGTGGTCGGGCTGGGGCTGCTCGGCGTGACCTTGTTCTTTTTATGGCTGCTGGCATTTGCGGGGCCTTCCGGTCTCTCTTTGCATGACATCATCCGGCCCCTGATCGGACTGGCGTTCGGCGCCTCCCTGATTTCGATTTTCGCGCGTCTCGGCGGCGGCATCTTCACCAAGGGCGCCGACGTCGGCGCCGACCTGGTGGGCAAGGTGGAAGCCGGCATCCCGGAGGACGATCCGCGCAATCCGGCGGTGATCGCCGATAACGTCGGCGACAATGTCGGCGACTGCGCCGGCATGGCGGCCGACCTGTTCGAAACCTATGTGGTGACCCTGATCGCCACCATGCTGCTGGGTTCCTTGCTGATCCACGGCGCCGAGCTGCAGGCGGTGCTGTATCCGCTGGCCCTGGGCGGCGTGTCTATCCTGGCTTCCATCGTCGGCTGTTCCATGGTCAAGGCCAAGCCGGGCAAGAAAATCATGTCGGCCTTGTATACCGGCTTGTGGTGGGCGGCAATCCTGAGCCTGGTCGGTTTTGTCGCGGTGACCTGGCTGATCCTGCCGGAACCGATGCGGGTGCCAATGATGGGTTCGGCCGTGATCGGCATCGTGCTGACCGGCCTGATGGTCTACATCACCGAGTATTACACCGGCACCGATTTCAAGCCGGTGCGCCACATTGCACAAGCTTCCACTACCGGCCACGGCACCAACATCATCGCCGGCCTCGGCGTTTCGATGAAATCGACCGCGTATCCGGTGCTGGCGGTATGCGTCGCCATCCTGGCTTCTTACTGGCTGGGCGGCTTGTACGGCATTGCGATTGCGGCTACCGCCATGCTGTCGATGGCCGGCATCATTGTCGCGCTGGACGCCTATGGTCCGATCACCGACAACGCCGGCGGCATCGCCGAAATGTCGGGCCTGCCTGATTCGGTGCGGGCGATCACCGATCCGCTGGATGCGGTCGGCAACACCACCAAGGCAGTCACCAAGGGTTACGCTATCGGCTCGGCCGGCCTGGCGGCGCTGGTCTTGTTTGCCGACTACACGCATGCCCTCGATTCGGTCGGAAAAAGCACGGTGTTCGATTTGTCGAACCCGCTGGTGATCGTCGGCCTGTTCATCGGTGGCCTGATTCCCTACCTGTTCGGCGCGATGGCGATGGAAGCGGTCGGCCGCGCTGCCGGTGCGGTGGTGGTCGAGGTGCGCCGCCAGTTCCGCGACATCAAAGGCATCATGGATGGCAGCGGCAAGCCGGAGTACGACAAGGCAGTCGACATGCTGACTTCGTCGGCCATCAAGGAAATGATCATCCCGTCGCTGCTGCCGGTGGTGGTGCCGATCGTGGTCGGCCTGCTGCTTGGGCCGGCGGCCTTGGGCGGCTTGCTGATGGGAACCATCGTGACCGGTTTGTTCGTGGCGATTTCGATGACCACCGGCGGCGGCGCCTGGGACAACGCCAAGAAATACATCGAGGACGGCAACCATGGCGGCAAGGGTTCGGAAGCGCACAAGGCGGCGGTGACCGGCGACACCGTTGGCGATCCCTACAAGGATACCGCGGGGCCGGCCGTCAATCCGCTGATCAAGATCATCAATATCGTGGCTCTGCTGCTGGTGCCGTTGCTGCCGGCTTCTGGCATGCAGCAGGCGGCGGCTGGAGGGGTGGTGCTGGTGCCTGTGCCGGTGACTGCCACGGCGACCGAAATCGTCGTCAACAACGGCGCGGCCGCGGCATCGGCTGCGACTGCGGCTCCAGCGTCTTCCCCCGCGACCATCATCTATTTTGAATCCGGCAAGGCCGATGCGCCAGGCGACACCGCTGAAAAACTGGCGGCCGTGGTCGACGCGGCGAAAGCCAAGGCCGGCTCCAAGATCGTGATCAGCGGTTTCCACGACACCACCGGCGATCCGGCCAAGAATGAGGAGATTTCCAAGGAACGCGCCAAGAGCGTGAAAGCGATCCTGTTGATCGCCGGCGTGGCGGAAGACGCCATCGTGCTGGAGAAACCGCAGGTGACGACCGGCAGCGGCGACAACGCCCAGGCGCGGCGGGTCGAAGTCAGCGTCCACTAGCCGTCTGGCGAAGAGCGAGGGAGCGGCAGGCGCGGCCTGCCGCTCCCTTTTTTTCAGCAGCGTTCTACACGAATTTCCTCTCCCTGTTACTCTTCCTATCCATGGAGATAAAACACAAAACGGGTCTCATCCTGACCGGCGGCGGCGCCCGCGCGGCTTACCAGGTCGGCGTGATGGATGCGGTGGCGTCGATCTTGCGCGAGCACGGCTGGGCGCCGGAACAGAATCCCTTCGCCATCATTTGCGGCACCTCCGCCGGCGCCATCAACGCCACGGCGCTGGCGTGCCGGGTCGAGAACTTCGGCCAGGGCGTGCAAAAACTGATGGACGTCTGGGAGCACTTCACGGTGGAGCAGGTGTATCGTGCCGATTCGCTCGGCGTGCTGCGTTCCGGCGCGCGCTGGCTGTCGCTGCTGTCGTTCGGCTGGCTGCTGCGCAAATGGCATGCGCACCCGCCCAATTCGCTGCTCGACAATACGCCGCTGATCACCTTGCTGCACCGGCTGCTGGACCTGGAACGGCTGGATGCGGCGCTGGTCAACGGCAGCCTGGAGGCGCTGGCGATCACCGCTTCTTCCTACAGCGGCGGCCAGCACATCACGTTTTACCAGAGCGCCATCGAAATCCAGGGCTGGACCCGCAGCCAGCGGCGCGCGGTCAGGGACCAGATCAATGTCGGCCATTTGCTGGCGTCGTCGGCGATTCCTTTCATCTTTCCGGCAATCCCGATTTATTGCGACGGCCGCCGCGAGTATTTCGGCGACGGCTCGATGCGGCAACTGGCGCCGATTTCTCCGGCGATCCACCTGGGCGCCAGCAAAGTGCTGGTGGTGGGAGCAGGGCGCCGCCAAGAGGCGCCGACCGATGCCCCCGTATTTGCCCGCTATCCCAGCCTGGCGCAGATCGCCAGCCATGCCTTGTCCAGCATTTTCCTGGACGGGCTGGCGGTGGATATCGAACGGCTGGAACGCATCAACCATACGCTTTCTTTCCTGACGGAAGAACAGCGCCAGCGCACGCCGCTGAAACCAGTGGAAATGCTGATCATCTCGCCGTCGGAACAGATCGACGATATTGCGACCAAGCACTTCGGCAGCTTGCCGGTGCCGATCCGCACCTTGCTCGGCGGCCTTGGCGCCAAGGATGCGCGCGGCGGCGGCCTGGCGTCTTACCTGCTGTTCGAGTCGGGGTATACGCGCGAATTGATACGCATGGGCCAGAAAGATACGCTGGCGCGCCGGGATGAAGTAGCCGCCTTCTTCGGCCCGAGCCCAGGCGCGCAGCAAAAACCCGCGAACTTGTGATTGGTAAATATTGTCAAATATTGCAACACTTGCTGCCAGGGCAAGGATACGGGTTGATTCGTTTTCATCAACACGTTACCCTACGGTATCAGAACCATAAAATATTAAATTTATGAAAAGCCACGCAACCCGGCGCCATTTCCCTGGTCTAAGTTCCGATTTCGCGGCTGCCATCGCTGTTGCAGTATTACGCAACGGGGCCTTGCTGCTGCTCGGTTTGTTGTTGTCTTTTCAAGTATTTGCGCGGGACTCCCTGTCGCAAGATGTGGTTTCCATAGGTCAGTTGCCGCAGGAAGCGCAAGCGACGCTGGTCTTGATCAAGCAAGGCGGACCTTTCCCGTATGCCAAGGATGGCGTGGTGTTCGGGAATTATGAAGGGATGCTGCCCAGGCAGCGGCGCGGGTATTACCACGAATTCACGGTGAAAACTCCGCGCGCGCGCAACCGCGGCGCACGCCGGATCATCGCCGGCGGCAATCCGCAGACTTCGGGCGAGTATTACTACACTGACGATCACTATCAAACATTCAGGCGCATCCAGGAGTGACCGAGAAGAGTGAATGAGATACAACAACAGCAATCCATCATCATTGCTCTAGCTGAGGGAAAAATGAGTTTGTTTAAAACCGTACCGCCAAATGTAGTGCAGTCCATCCGCGCCTTCCGTGTGACCGACCTGCAGGCGGAAGCCGGCCGCCTGGGGCAGCATTTCCTGTATGCCTATTGCGCGGAAGCAACGACTAAACAGCAAGTGCTGGCAAATATCGCCCACGCCTTCCATTTTCCCAAGCATTTCGGCAAGAATTTCGACGCCCTGGCCGACTGCCTGACCGACCTGGCCCACAAGTCCGGTCCGCAGCCGGGTTTCATTGTGGTGATCGAACAACTGCCGAATACCCCCAAGTTTGACAAGGAAGCACGGGAAACCTTGCTCGACGTATTCCGCGACAGCGCCGATTTCTGGGCTGACAAAAAAGTAGCTTTCCGCGTTTTTTATTCATTCCAATAACACTGTTTTAATCAAAATCACCGCTGTTTTTAATCAAAAACGGCTTTGCAACGGGTACAATGCGCGCCATGAGAAGCATTGTTATCCTGATTTCCGGGCGTGGCAGCAACATGCAAGCCATCGTCCGCGCCGCTCAAACCGAACAATGGCCTGCCAGAATCGCCGCGATTGTCAGCAACCGGGCCGATGCCGAGGGTTTGAAATTTGCCGCTGCCCAAGGCATTCCAACGGCAGTGGTTGCGAATAAAGACTATCCTGACCGTGAACAGTTCGACGCCGCCTTACGCGTCGTGATCGATGGGTTTGCGCCCGACCTGGTGGTGCTGGCAGGTTTCATGCGTATCCTGACCGCGCCGTTCGTCGAACATTACGCCGGCCGCATGATGAATATCCATCCTTCGCTGCTGCCAAGCTTTACCGGCATGGCGACCCACAGGCAGGCGCTGCAGGCCGGCGTCAAGGTGCATGGCGTGACCGTGCATTTTGTCACGCCGGCGCTGGACCACGGGCCGATCGTGGCGCAAGTCGCGGTGCCGGTGCTGGAAGACGATACCGAACAGTCGCTGGAGCAGCGCGTGCTGCTCGAAGAGCATCAGTTATATCCGCGTGCAGTGCGCTGGTTTATCGAAAACCGCTTGCGTATCGAGGACGGCCGAGTGCATAACAATGCGGCTCAGCACGAACGCTAAGACAGTCGTTTGGCTGGCCCCGGCACCATCAACAGATTAAAAGATTTTATGAAAGATTCATTATGAGATTGCCTCCCGCGATCGTCGGTCACACCGAAGAAGTTTTGCGCGAAATTCTACGATTCACCGGTCCTGCCGACGGCACCTTGTCGCGCTATTTCCGCGATCATCCAAAGCTGGGTTCGCGCGAACGCGGCGTGGTGGCCGAAGCGGTATACGGTTTGCTGCGCAACAAGGCGATCTACACCAGCTTTGCCGAATCCGGCAACGGCCCGACCATGCGCCGCATGACGCTGCTGGGCCTGGCCGATGCAGTCAGCATCGAGTCCTTGGGCGGCTTGTCGGACGAAGAAATCGAATGGCTGAAGCGGGTCGCTGAAATCGACCGTAACCTGATGCCGCCGCTGATGCGCTCCAACCTGCCGCAATGGCTGTTCGACAAGCTGGTAGCGCGCGACGGCGAAGCCGCCACTTTGCAGCTGGCGCATGCGATGAACCAGCCGGCGCCGCTCGACCTGCGCGTCAATTCGCTCAAGGCCAACCGCGAAGAAGTCATTACCGCCCTGGCCGAAGCGCCTATCCTGTGCGAGCCGACGCCGTATGCGCCGTTGGGCTTGCGCGTCATCAAGAAGCCTACTTTGCAGAACCTGCCGCTGTTCAAGAGCGGCGCGATCGAAGTGCAAGACGAAGGCAGCCAGTTGCTGGCGCAGATCGTCGGCGCCAAGCGCGGCGAGATGGTGGTCGATTTCTGCGCCGGCGCCGGCGGCAAGACGCTGGCCTTGGGCGCCACCATGCGCAATACCGGCCGTCTGTACGCGTTCGACGTCTCCGAGAAGCGCTTGGCGAAACTCAAGCCGCGCATGGCGCGCAGCGGTTTGTCGAATATCCATCCGGTGCTGATCGCGCATGAAAACGACGGCAAGGTCAAGCGCCTGGCCGGCAAGATCGACCGCGTGCTGGTCGATGCGCCGTGCAGCGGCCTCGGCACGCTGCGCCGTAATCCGGACGTCAAATGGCGGCAGACGCCGGAAGCGATCGCCGAGATGAACGTCAAGCAGATCGCGATCCTGTCCAGCGCGGCGCGCCTGGTCAAGTCCGGCGGCCGCCTGGTGTACGGCACTTGCAGCTTGCTGGATGAAGAGAACGACGCGATTGCAGCGCAGTTCCTGGCCAGCCACGAAGATTTTTCGCTGCTGCCGATGAAAGACGTGCTGGCCGAGCAAAAGATTGAACTGGAGATGGGCGACTATCTCAAACTGCTGCCGCATCAGCACCAGACCGATGGTTTTTTTGCTGCGGTATTCGTGCGCAAAGCAGCTGGCGGCTCGGCTGACAAGGAGAAGCGCGAGGACGTTGCGCCGTAAGAAGCGCTGTAAGAATCGCCGTAAGAAAAACAATGCCAGATATCTTCACTGACCTGCTCAACGACTTGCTGAACAGCCTGCGCGCGCCGGGCTTGCCGGCGCAGGTTGGCTTGCTGCTGTTGTGCGTAGGCCTGGGCTGGCTGCTGGCGCGCCTGCTGCGCCGCTCTTTCAGCGTCAGCACGGCGCAGCCGCCGGCGATGCAGATCGGGCTGGGCAGTTTTTCCAAGGTGCTGACTCCTATCATTACCTTGCTGTTGCTGATACTGGTCAAGCTGGCCCTGCAGAAATGGCAGCAGCCGGTGAATGTGATGCGGCTGATGATTCCGCTGGTGGCTTCGCTGGCGCTGATGCGTTTCGTGTTTTACGTGTTGCGCCGGGTATTCGCGCGCAACAGCGGCGTCGGCACTTTCCTGCTGCTGTTCGAAAAGAGTTTCGGCGTGCTGGTCTGGATCGGCCTGCTGCTGTACATCACCGGCTGGTGGCCGGACCTGTTCGATTACCTGGACAGCACGGTGCTGCCTATCGGCCGCTACAAGGTGTCGCTGCTGGCCATCATGCAGGCGCTGGTCTCGGTGCTGGTGACGCTGGTGATCGCCTTGTGGGCCGGTGCCGCGCTGGAAGAGCGCCTGATGCGCGTCAACACCGTGCATTCCTCGGTGCGCACCGTGGTGGCGCGCATGGCGCGCGCCTTCCTGATCCTGGTGGCGGTCTTGCTCAGCTTGTCGCTGGTCGGCATCGACCTGACCGTGCTGTCGGTCTTCGGCGGCGCGCTGGGTGTGGCGCTGGGGCTTGGTTTACAGAAAATCGCCAGCAGTTATGTATCGGGTTTCGTGATTTTGCTGGAGCGCAGCCTGGCGATTGGGGACATGGTCGGGGTCAGCACGTTTTACGGCAAGGTGGTGCAGATCAATAGCCGCTACACCGTGCTGCAGGGGCTGGACGGCGTCGATACGGTGGTGCCGAACGAAGTCTTCATGATCAATTCGGTGCAGAACTATTCGCTGACCAACCGCATATTGCGCCTGGCGACACATGTAACGATCGAGCATCAGGATGATGTCGAAAGCATATTGTTGTTGCTGGAGCAAGTTACGGTCGAGGTTGACCGGGTATCGCGCGAAATCCTGCCGCAAGCCTTGCTGATGAAGATCGGCCCTGACGGCTTAGAGCTAGAGGTCGGATTCTGGATCACCGATCCGGAGAACGGCCGGCTGAATGTGTTGTCTGATGTTAACCGCGCGATCTGGCGCGTGTTGCAATCTCGTCAAATCAAGGTTGCTCAGGTGAAACGAGATATCAGGATGGTGTCCGAGGGAGAATTGCATAAAAGTAATTTCGACGCCTATTCGCAACAAGATTTGCCATTAGATCGACTGCGCGATTCGCCAAAACCTAAAAACATCTAATAATAAGGGTACAATTGCACTCGAAATTCGGGTAACTGTTCGGTAACTACCCGTCAACTTACCCGTATCTCACTGTAAAATAAGCAGTTAAGCAGTGGCATCATCTACCCATCTACACATGGAGTACACATAGTGTTCAATGCAATACTCGATTTCTTATCGAATGGCGTAACAGGCGCGAGCGCCTGGCAGGTTGTCGTGTTCACGCTGGTCGTGACGCACATCACGATCGCTGCAGTGACTATTTTCCTGCACCGTTGCCAGGCCCATCGCGCCCTGGATCTGCACGCAATTCCAAGTCATTTCTTCCGCTTCTGGCTGTGGATGACGACCGGCATGGTGACCAAGGAGTGGGCATCGATCCACCGCAAGCATCACGCCAAGTGCGATACCGAGGAAGATCCGCATAGCCCGGTAACGCGCGGCATCAAGAAAGTATTCTGGGAAGGCGCGGAGCTGTATCGCGCAGAATCGAAGAACCTGGAAACCATGGAAAAATTCGGCCATGGCACACCGGACGACTGGATCGAACGCAACCTGTATACCAAGCACAGCGCCCTGGGCATCGTGGCGATGCTGCTGATCGACGTCATGCTGTTCGGCGTCGTCGGCGTCAGCGTCTGGGCCGTGCAAATGGTCTGGATTCCGATTACCGCGGCCGGCATCATCAACGGCATCGGCCACTATTGGGGCTATCGCAACTACGATTGCAACGATGCTGCGACCAACATCATCCCGTTCGGCATCATCATCGGCGGCGAAGAGCTGCACAACAACCACCACACTTTCGGCACTTCGGCCAAGCTGTCGTCCAAGTGGTACGAGTTCGACATCGGCTGGATGTATATCCGGATCCTGGAAATCTGCGGCTTGGCCAAGGTGAAAAAAGTCGCGCCTGCGCCGAAGTTCAACCACACTAAGCTGGTGCCTGACCTGGATACGCTGCAGTCGGTGATCGCCAACCGTTACGACGTCATGGCGAAGTATGCAAAATCGCTGAAGAACGCCTGGCATGAAGAGCGCGGCCAGCTGACCGACAAGGCCAAGCAGGGCGCGGTTTTCCTGAAGTCGTCGAAGAAACTGCTGCAACGCGAGCCGGCCAAGCTGGAAGCGCCGCAAAAGCAGCAACTGACCGAACTATTCCTGCATAGCAAAGCGCTGCAAACCATGCATGAGATGCGGGTCGAGCTGGGCGCCATCTGGGAGCGTTCGCATTTCACGCGCGATCAGTTGCTGCATCAGTTGCAGGACTGGTGCGCTCGTGCCGAAGCTTCCGGCATCAAGTCGCTGCAGGATTTCTCGCTGCGCCTGCGCAGCTACTCCTGACCGGCAGGGCGGGGCGCCGATGTATTAAGGCGCCTGCCCCGGACAAGAAAACGGCCCGAGCGGCCGTTTTTTTTTCGCCCGGCGATTGCCGTGCAAGTACAAAAGGCAGGATGTAAAAAACCCCGCAGGACAGATGTCGTGCGGGGTTTTTTGCAGAACGTCGATCGATTACTTGATCTTGGTTTCTTTGTATTCAACATGCTTACGAGCCTTCGGGTCGAACTTCATGATCGACATTTTTTCCGGGGTTGTACGCTTGTTCTTGGTGGTGGTGTAGAAATGACCTGTACCTGCGGTCGATTCCAGCTTGATTTTGTCGCGGCCTGATTTCGCCATGATTCTTCCTTTATTCTGCTAGTTAGACTTTTTCGCCACGAGCGCGCAAATCGGTCAACACGGCATCGATGCCGATTTTGTCGATCACGCGCAAGCCGGCGTTGGACAAGCGCAGGGAGACCCAGCGATTTTCAGACTCGACGAAAATACGGCGATTTTGCAAGTTAGGCAAAAAGCGACGTTTCGTCTTGTTGTTTGCATGGGAAACGTTGTTGCCGACCATCGGCCCCTTCCCGGTGACTTGGCAGACACGTGCCATGTTTTTACTCCTAAAAGATTTCCGAAACTGGAAAAAAGGAGAGTATATATAAAAAAATGAGATTTTTCAATGACTTGCGGAAAACAATTGTGTCTTTTGCGCTTTGTTGCATTTAACAATTCAAAATCGGACTGTTTTACAGCTGGCCATGCTCGGCAAACGAGTGGACCTCGGTGCCGGCGACGATGAAATGATCCAGCACCCTGACGCCGATCAGGTCCAGCGCCTGCTTCAGGGTCTGCGTCAGCTGGCGATCGGCGGAACTGGGTTCCAGCGTGCCGGACGGATGGTTATGCGCCAGCATGACGCTGGCGGCATTGTGCGTCAGCGCCGCCTTGACCACTTCGCGCGGATAGACGCTGGCATGGGTCAGGGTGCCGCGGAACAGCTCCTCGGCGCAGATCAGGCGGTTCTTGACGTCGAGGAACAGCACCAGGAATGATTCATGCGGTTTGTTGGTCAGCAGCAGCTGCAGGTACTGCTTGACGGCAGCCGGGGCGTCGAAGCTGCTGCCGGCCTGCAATTCTTCCGCCAGCGAGCGCCTGCCCAGCTCCAGGATCGCTTGCAGCTGGGCAAACTTGGCGGGGCCGAGGCCGTGGATGGCGCAGAATTCCTTGAGGGGGGCGGAAAACAGCCGGTTCAGCGAGCCGAAATGGCTGGTCATTTCGCGTCCCAGGTCAACCGCGCTTTTGCCGGCGGCGCCGACTCTCAGGAATACCGCCAGCAGTTCCGCATTGGAAAGCGCCTGCGGACCGAGTTTGATCAGACGTTCGCGCGGCCTCTGATCCGCAGGCCAGTCGGTAATTGCCATGGTGTAATCGAAGTAAGGTCAGTGTCGGCCACGTCATATGGCCCAAGGTGGCTTACAATATCATCTTCTGACTGGCAGTTATTTTTTTGTTAATGGTTCTTTTGCCTAATTTATGTCCAATCTGTCTCTCCCTGTCGTTACCGAAGCATCTTATCTGACCTTGCACTATCGCCTCGCCTCGCAAGGCGGCGAGGATATTGTCACTACCTTCAAAGAATCGCCTGCTACCTTGCAGTTCGGCATGGGCCAGCTGGCGCCTTTCCTGGAAGCTTGCCTGCTGGGTTTGCCGGAAGGCACGCATCAAACCTTCGAGCTGCCGCCGGAACGCGCTTTCGGTCCGCGCAATCCCGAGCTGATCCAGCGCGTCTCGCGCGCCACGCTGCGCCAGAATTCGCAGCTGGGCGAGGAATACCGCATCGGCGACCTGGTGGAATTCGCGGCGCCGGGCGGCGGCCAGTTTGCCGGCGTGCTGCGCGAGATCGACGAACAGGGCGCCTTGTTCGATTTTAATCATCCGCTGGCCGGACAGTCGCTCCAGTTCGAAGTGAAAATCATCGGCATTTTGTAGTTTGCAGCTGACAAGCATGAACATGGATATCAATATGGATAACGAAATTTTATTGGCGCAGCCGCGTGGTTTTTGCGCCGGCGTCGACCGCGCGATCGAAATCGTCGAGCGCGCGCTGGAACAGTTCGGCGCGCCGATCTATGTGCGCCACGAAATTGTCCACAATGCCTATGTGGTGGCGGACTTGCGCAACAAGGGCGCCATTTTCATCGAAGAGCTGGCCGATGTCCCGGCCGGCAATACCGTGATCTTTTCCGCCCACGGCGTCTCCAAGGCAGTGCAGGAAGAGGCTGAAGTGCGCGGCTTGAAAGTGTTCGATGCGACTTGCCCGCTGGTGACCAAGGTCCACATGGAAGTCGCCAAGATGCGGCGCGAGGGCCGCGAAATCGTCATGATCGGACATGAAGGCCATCCCGAAGTCGAGGGCACCATGGGCCAGACCAACGACGGCATGCACCTGGTCGAGACCGTGGCCGACGTCGAGCGGCTGCAGGTCGGCAATCCCGACATGCTGGCCTATGTATCGCAGACTACCTTGTCGGTCGACGACACCGCCGACGTCATCGCTGCGCTGAAACAGAAATTCCCGGCCATTACGGAGCCGAAGAAGGGCGATATCTGCTACGCCACCACCAACCGCCAGCAGGCGGTCAAGTTCATGGCGCCGCAGGTCGACGTGGTGATCGTGGTCGGCAGCCCGAACAGCTCGAATTCCAACCGCCTGCGTGAAGTGGCTGAGAAGAAGGGCACGGTCGCCTATATGGTGGACAACGCGGAACAGATCGACCAGGCCTGGCTGCAAGGAAAACGTCGCATCGGCGTCACCGCCGGCGCCTCGGCGCCGGAAATTCTGGTGCAGGCCGTGATAGACCGTCTGAAGGCCTATGGCGCCAAGAACGTGCGCACACTGGACGGCGCCGAAGAGAATGTCACTTTCCCCATGCCCAAGGGGCTGGCGCGCGTCTAAGCCAGAGGTCTGGGCGCAAGTTCGGGCAAAAAATTGGCGAAACGGTATTACCGATTATCGTCCGGTGACGATTATTGGTAATATTGTTTCGACGATGTTTGTTTTCTGCCAAAACTTCGCGCCCAAAGCCACGCGCAGCGGTCCTGACGCTCCATTCTGGCGCGAAATTATATTTCGAAGAAACTTCACTTTTCCATCGATAGTTTTTTGTTTTCCTCGCTATCATTGCGGCGCTGCGGTTTGAATGTAAAAACCTGTGCGAACCGCGGTCATCAGGTTAATATTGCATTGCTGTCAGAGTTGATTATCGCTCAACGTTAGCTATAATCCGCACAGTAATGGTGCATTGCCCCCAGGCACGGCGCTTTAGGACAAAAAACGTTTTTACATAAAGACGTATAGGAGACAAACAAGTATGCGTACCCAGTTCTTTTTTCTTATTCCGGCTATTCACGCAATGCCAAATTACCTTTCCGCCCATCGTTGCAGATGAGAGGAAGGGCGTCTCCCAACGGCACCAGGACTTTATCCTGGGTGCCGTTTTTGTATCGGGAATGATTTTTGCTGTGCTGCCTATGGTCGCAATAGTGTTCTGACCGATTTGACCCAAAACACATAGAACAAGGAAATTATGGATATCTTTATCCAGCAAGTTATCAACGGCTTGGTGCTGGGAAGCATGTATGCGTTGATTGCCCTCGGCTACACCATGGTGTACGGGGTGCTGAACCTGATTAACTTCGCCCACGGCGATATCCTGATGATCGGGGCCATGGTCGGCCTGTCCATCCTCAAACTGCTGCAGCATGTGGCGCCCGGCCTGCCCGGCATCGTCCAGCTGGCGATCGCCATCATCGGCGCCATCCCGGTCTGCGTCATCATCAGCCTGATCATCGAGCGGGTCGCCTACCGGCCGCTGCGCAATGCGCCGCGCCTGGCGCCGCTGATCACCGCGATCGGCGTTTCCATCCTGCTGCAGACGTTTGCCATGATGATCTGGGGCCGCAGCCCGCTGCCGGTGCCGCAAGTCATGCCTTCCGATCCCGTGCATATCTTCGGCGCCCTGATCTCGCCGACGCAGATCATGCTGCTGATCCTGGCTGCCGCCTCAATGGTCGGCCTGGTGCTGCTGGTCGAGAAAACCAAGATGGGCCGCGCCATGCGTGCGACCGCCGAGAATCCGCGAGTCGCTGGCCTGATGGGCGTCGATTCCAACCGCGTCATCGTGATGACCTTCGCCATCGGCGCCGCGCTGGCGGCGGTGGCCGGCGTGATGTGGGGCGCCAACTATTCGTCGGCGCAGTTCGCCATGGGCTTCGTGCCCGGCCTGAAAGCATTCTCCGCCGCGGTGCTGGGCGGTATCGGCAATATCTACGGCGCCATGCTGGGCGGTATTCTGCTGGGCCTGATCGAGAGCCTGGGCGCCGGTTACATCGGCGACCTGACCGGCAATTTCTTCGGCAGCAACTACCAGGATATCTTTGCCTTCATCGTCCTGATTATCGTCTTGACCTTGCGTCCGTCCGGCATCATGGGCGAACGTGTGGCTGACCGCGCCTGATCGGAGAGGGACATATGGCTAATTTCTTCGACACCAAAAAGAACCCGACCAAGGCTTACACCAGCCTGGTCGCCCTGGCGATCCTGTTCATGATCTTCCCGTTCATTGCCTCCAATTTCGGCAATTCATGGGTTCGCATCATGGATTTCGCGCTGCTCTACATCATGCTGGCGCTAGGCCTCAACATCGTGGTCGGCTTCGCCGGCCTGCTCGATCTGGGCTACATCGCTTTCTATGCGATCGGCGCCTACATGACCGGCTTGCTGGCATCGCCGCAGTTTGCCTCGGTGCTGGAATCTTTCGTCAACACCTATCCGGCCATCGGCAACTTCCTGGTGATGGTCTGCGGTCCCGAGATCGTCCAGAACGGCATTCACCTGTCGCTATGGGTGATCGTGCCACTGGGGGCTGCGCTGGCCGGCCTGTTCGGCGCCATCCTCGGCGCCCCGACCCTGAAACTGCGCGGCGACTACCTGGCCATCGTGACCCTCGGTTTCGGTGAAATCATCCGTATCTTCATGAACAACCTGAACGCGCCGGTGAATATCACCAACGGCCCGCAAGGGATCAACCTGATCGATCCGATCCGCATCTTCGGCGTGTCGCTGGCCGGCGAGCGCGGCTCCAGCGCCACGGTGTATGTGGCCGGTTTCGGCATGCCGTCGGTGAACGCCTACTACTTCCTGTTCCTGGTCCTGTGCATGGCAATCATCTTCATCTCCATCCGTTTGCAGAATTCGCGCCTAGGCCGTGCCTGGGTGGCGATACGCGAAGATGAAATCGCCGCCAAGGCGATGGGCATCAACACCCGCAACATGAAGCTCCTGGCGTTTTCCATGGGCGCCTCGTTCGGCGGCGTGGCCGGCGCCATGTTTGCTTCGTTCCAGGGCTTCGTTTCGCCCGAGTCGTTCTCGCTGACTGAATCGATTGCGGTGCTGGCGATGGTGGTGCTGGGCGGCATGGGCCATATCCCGGGAGTGGTGCTGGGCGGCATCCTGCTGGCGGCCTTGCCGGAAGTGCTGCGGCATACCGTCGAGCCGATGCAGATGGCGGTGTTCGGCAAGGTGCTGATCGATGCCGAAGTCTTGCGCCAGCTGCTGTACGGCCTGGCGATGGTGGTCATCATGCTGACCCGCCCGGCCGGCTTGTGGCCTTCGCCCAAACATGAGGATCGGCCGGATGCCGATATCGACAATCCGACAGCGCCGACCGGCGTGGTAAAGGCTTAAGGGGATCTCATGAGCGCACCAATTATTCTGAATATCTCCGGCGTCAACAAGCGGTTCGGCGGTTTGCAAGCCTTGTCGGAAGTGAACATCAAGATCCTGCAGGGCCAGATCTACGGCCTGATCGGACCGAACGGCGCCGGCAAGACCACCTTCTTCAACGTCATCACCGGTTTGTACCAGGCCGATACCGGCTCGTTCGAGCTGGCCGGCAAGGCGTACTCGCCGTCGGCGCCGCACGAAGTGGCCAAGGCCGGCATTGCCCGCACTTTCCAGAACATCCGCCTGTTCGGCGAGATGACCGTGCTGGAAAACGTCATGGTGGGTTGCCATGTACGCACCCACCAGGGCGTGTTCGGTGCGGTGTTCCGCCACAAGAAGGCGCGCCTGGAAGAGATTGCGATCCGCAAGCGTTCCCAGGAACTGCTGGATTTTGTCGGCATCGGCCGTTTCGGCGACCGCACCGCGCGCCATCTGTCGTACGGCGACCAGCGCCGCCTGGAGATCGCCCGCGCGCTGGCCACCGATCCGCAACTGCTGGCGCTGGACGAACCTGCCGCCGGCATGAACGCTACCGAGAAACTGGCGCTGCGCGAGCTGCTGGTGAAAATCAAGAACGAAGGAAAGACCATTTTGCTGATCGAACATGATGTCAAGCTGATGATGGGCTTGTGCGACCGCCTTACCGTGCTGGACTACGGCAAGCCGATTGCAGAGGGGCTGCCCGCCGAAATCCAGAAAAACCCGGCGGTGATCGAAGCCTACCTGGGAGGTGGTCACTAATGGCAACCAATATCCTCAAAGTCGAGAACCTGAAAGTCGCTTATGGCGGCATCCAGGCCGTCAAGGGCATCAACCTGGAAGTCAACGAAGGCGAACTGGTGACGCTGATCGGCGCCAACGGCGCCGGCAAGACCACCACGCTGAAAGCCATCACCGGCACCTTGCCGCAATGTAAGGTCGAAGGCGAGATGCATTACCTGGGCGAACACACCAAGGGCATGACCTCGTTCAACCTGGTCAAGCAAAAGCTGGCCATGGTGCCGGAAGGGCGCGGCGTGTTCACCCGCATGAGCATCCAGGAAAACCTGCTGATGGGCGCTTACACGCGCGACGACAAGGCCGGCATCGCGGCCGACATCGACAAGTGGTTCGGCGTATTTCCGCGCCTGAAAGAGCGCGCCGCGCAGATGGCCGGTACCTTGTCGGGCGGCGAACAGCAGATGCTGGCCATGGCCCGCGCCTTGATGAGCCATCCCAAGCTGCTGCTGCTGGACGAGCCGTCGATGGGGCTGTCGCCGATCATGGTGGAAAAGATCTTTGAAGTGATCCGCAGCGTTTCGGCGCAAGGCATCACCATCCTGCTGGTCGAACAGAACGCCAAGCTGGCGCTGGAAGCGGCGCACCGGGCCTATGTGATGGATTCCGGCCTGGTGACCATGAGCGGCAACGCCAGGGACATGCTGGACGATCCTAAGGTCAAGGCGGCATACTTGGGCGAATAAGCGCCGCGGCCGGGATTGCCTGCAACCCCGGCCGGTTTGCCCGGACGAAAAAAAAGAGCCATAGGCTCTTTTTTTATATCCAGCGGATAAGCTGCGGTCAGGTCATCGGCAGGGAATTGAACTGGTTGTCCGACTGCTGGATCCGGTGTTCAATCGGATCAGGCACGTTGACGGCAGCTTCAGCCGGTGCCGGGCTGGCCCCGCTTGGCGCAACCGTGGTCTGGATGGCGCGCGGTTTCGGCGTGGCGATCGGCGCCGGCGAACCGGTCGAAGGCACGTTCTTGCCGATGGCGACATCTTGCAGGCGACGGTACTCGGCCAGCACCTTGTAGCCGTAACCGCCGTCATTGGCGAACGCTGCGGCGCCGACATAGCGTTTCAAGCCAGCTTCGACCGAGCCGCCCTGGGTCACATAATCCCTGAGGATCATGGAGCCGACCTTGATATTGGCAGCCGGGTTCAGGGCCGCTTTAATGCCGCCCATGCTTTCGAACTTGTCTTCATGCACTTTCGACATGACCTGCATCAGGCCCTGCGCGCCTACCGGGCTTTCGGCAAACGGGTTGAGGCCGGATTCAATCGCCATCACCGCCAGGATCAACAGCGGGTCGAGCTTTGTTTCCCGTGCCGTTTTGTAGGCTGTCGTCACGAACACGTTGGTAGCGTCGCCGGCCACGCGGTAACGCTTGGACAGCCAGCTGGTGACCCATTGCTGCTGGCGCGCGCTGTCGATCGGCTTGATGGCCTTGTTCGACAGGGTGTCCATGCGCAATACATGATTGTTGGCGGTCGACGGCGCGGTCAGGTTCGCCACTTTAGGGGCGGCGTTGGCCTGCTCCGGAAGCGCTGCTGCGGCCGCAGCTTGCGGCGCGGCTTTTGATTCAGTGCTGCTGGCGAACAGCGGCAGGTTTTGCAGCTTGTATGCCAGGTCCGGTTTCACCAGCATGGTGGTGAAGCCGATGATCGCCAGCATGGCGCTGAACAGTACGGTGATGCGGGTGGTGGCGATGAGGCCGCCGACGGTGTCGCGGGCGTAAAACACACCGTTGACGGATTGCATGCCGAATTTCTTTGCTTGGTCGAGCGTAGCCCAACCGGGTAATGCTCTGGTAGATCTTGCTAACAATTGAACCTCCTGAATCGTCGCGGCGCATGCAGGCTCCCTGATAAAGCTGGAACTACCCTGCCAGCTGGAGCTAATCTACCGAATGCTGCGTGCACCGTAATCAATATCGCAAGGCATCGCAGATGGTGTGCGGTGTGCCGTTGCGTCGTTGTTGTCTGCGCTTATGTAGCTTTGGATCGATCGGCCGCAGTAGAGCGCGCCGGCTACAGGCAAACAACTTGTTCGGGGGAGAAGGCTGACGCCTTTTGAAAACACTCCTTAAAATGTCATGTGGGACCCCGATCCCGTGAGTATTGAGAGTCGACATGAAAATCGCTTTTTGGGCGATGCGACTGCTTCAAGCTGGGCGCATTGTAGGGGGCTGTTTATATCAAGTCAATACTATGAAAAACAAAATCAATAACTTTTATGTCTAAAGAATGCGCCGGTTTGCCGCCGCAAGCCAATAAAATCAAGCACTTGGCTGAAAAGCCTTAATTGTCGAATTAACATTCATAAAGATTGTAAAAGTCTATGAAATACTCAGATTTACGTGATTTTATTGTCAAATTAGAACAAATTGGTGAGCTAAAACGCATTTCGACGCCGATTTCACCCTATTTGGAGATGACGGAGATCTGCGACCGCACTTTGCGGGCAGCCGGGCCGGCGCTGCTTTTTGAGAATCCGGTCGGCCATTCGATTCCTGTGCTAGGCAACCTGTTCGGCACGCCGCGCCGCGTGGCGCTTGGCATGGGAGCCGACGACGTCAGCGAACTGCGGCGCATCGGCCATGTGCTGGCGATGCTGAAAGAGCCGGAGCCGCCGAAAGGTTTTAAAGATATCCTCGGCCTCGGCACCCTGGTCAAATCGTTGTGGGACATGGCGCCCAAGGAGCATCGCTCGGCGCCGTGCCAGGACATCGTATGGGAAGGCAACGACGTCGACCTCGCCCGGCTGCCGATCCAGCACTGCTGGCCGGGCGACGTCGCGCCGCTGATCACCTGGGGCCTGGTGATTACCAAAGGGCCGCACAAGAAGCGCCAGAACCTCGGCATCTACCGCCAGCAGGTGCTGGGCCGCAACAAGGTGATCATGCGCTGGCTGGCGCATCGCGGCGGCGCGCTCGATTTCCGCGAGCATGCGATCGCTACCGGCGGCAAGCCGTATCCGGTGGCGGTAGCGCTGGGCGCCGATCCCGCTACTATATTAGGCGCGGTGACGCCGGTGCCGGACAGCCTGTCCGAATACCAGTTCGCCGGCCTGCTGCGCGGCAGCCGCACCGAGCTGGTCAAGGCGATCGGCAGCGAGCTGCGGGTGCCGGCTTCGGCCGAGATCGTGCTGGAAGGGCACATCAATCCCGATCCGTCCCATCCGTCCGGTTATGAAATGGCGCTGGAAGGGCCGTACGGCGACCATACCGGCTATTACAACGAGCAGGACTGGTTCCCGGTATTCACCATCGACCGTATCACGATGCGCAAGTCGCCGATTTATCACTCTACGTATACAGGCAAGCCGCCGGACGAGCCGGCGGTGCTCGGCGTGGCGCTGAACGAAGTGTTCATCCCCTTGCTGCAAAAGCAGTTTTCCGAAATCATCGATTTTTATCTGCCGCCGGAAGGCTGCAGCTACCGCATGGCGGTGGTGCAGATGAAGAAGGCGTATGCCGGCCATGCGAAACGGGTGATGTTCGGCGTCTGGAGTTTCCTGCGCCAGTTCATGTATACCAAGTTCATCGTGGTGGTGGATGAAGACGTCAACATCCGCGACTGGAATGAAGTGATCTGGGCCATCACCACCCGCGTCGATCCGATCCGCGACACCACGATAGTCGACAACACGCCGATCGACTATCTCGACTTCGCCTCGCCGGTCAGCGGCCTCGGCAGCAAGATGGGGATAGACGCCACCAACAAGTGGCCTGGCGAAACCAGCCGCGAGTGGGGGCGTACCATCAGCATGTCGGATGAAGTGAAGACGCGCGTCGACCAGATCTGGCAGGAGCTGGGACTATGAGCCTGGGTTTGTAAAGAGGGGGCTGGCGGGCAGCGCAGGCAGAAAATGGCGGCAGGGATGCAAAAAGCCCTGCCAGTAATGCCGCAATGCGGTACAATTCACCCCGGCGGGCCCCTGCGCATTGTGGCGTGGTCAACCTGGTCAGGTCGGGAACGAAGCAGCCACAGCCATTTCCTGCAAGTGCCGCAGACAAGGCTCGCCTCTATCCTCTGTATTACTTCCGTACTACTCCCCACGCTCGTCTTCGCGGTTGTCGTTTCGCAGTTATCGTTTATTTACGGCAAGCCGTTACCATCCATGCAAGCTGGCAAGCCATTCAAGGCATCGTCGCGTGGCTCGCAGGAATGCTGAACCCTATCGTTGTCGTACCGTCCGTGCTGTCGGCGAACACGCCGCCGCCATGCATCTTGGCGATCGCCTTGACGATCGCCAGCCCCAGGCCGTGGCCGTGCAGCTGGCTCTGGTCCTTGTCGTTGCGGGCGGCGTCGACCCGGTAGAAACGATCGAACAGGCGCGGCAAATGATTGTCGGAGATCGGTTTGCCCGGATTCGACACGGCGATCCGGATCGCCTCAGGCTCCTGCGTAATCGTCACGGCGATCGCGGCGCCAGGGCTGGAATGCTGGATCGCGTTGTGCAGCAGGTTACTCATTGCGCGCTTGAACAGCGAGGTTTCGATCGAGGCTTCGGCGCTCACGTCGCCGGCCACCTTGACCGTCATTTTTGAATCGTCCAGCAGGAACTCGAAAAACTCCACGGTCTTGCCGACTTCCTGCGCAATCGAGGTGCGCACCAGGCTGGTGGCGGCTTCGCCCTGGTCGGCGCGCGCCAGGAACAGCATGTCGTTGATGATCGAGCGCAGGCGCTCCAGCTCTTCCAGGTTCGATTGCAGCACTTCCTCGAATTGCGGCGCCGTGCGTTGCCGCGACAAGGCCACCTGGGTTTCGCCGATCAGGTTGGCCAGCGGCGTGCGCAGCTCGTGGGCGACGTCGGCGTTGAACGCTTCCAGCTGGTTGTAGGCGCCTTCCATGCGCTCCAGTACGCCGTTGAAGGCGATCGTCAGGTCCGACAGCTCGCCCGGCAGCGGCGAAATCTGCAAGCGTTGCGACAAGGTCTTGGGTCCCAGCGACTGCGCCGCGCTGGACAGCTGTTTCAGCGGCCGCAAGCCGACCTGCGCAATCCAGTAGCCGAGCAGCATGACCAGCAGCACGCCCAGCAGGGACAGGCCGACCAGCGCAATCATGAAGGCATGCAGGGTGTGCATGTAAGGCGCGGCGTCCACCGCCACGATCAGGCGCACCGCGGGCCGCTCCTGGAACGGCTCGATGGTGCCGATCATGGTGTGCAGCGGATATTCGCGGCCGCGCAGCGACATGATGCCCATGCCGTTCGGGTTGCGGTCCAGCTGCTCGACATCGGCCAGGCCTTTGCCGTACTGGAAGCGGGGGTCGTCGCTCAGCACCCAGTAGCGGATGCTGCCGTCGGCCGGGGTCAGGGTCTCCAGCTTGGTCTGCACCCGCGGCCAGCGCGCCGGGTCGCCGTTATGGCCGATCATGTAGCGGGTGTCCAGGAAGCGCGTATTGAGTTCGTCCTGCTGGTGGCGCGCCAGTTCGCGCTGCAGCACGCCATACAGCGCGCTGCCGATCAGGGAAAAAATCAGCAGCGCCGCCAGCGCAAACATCGCCACCAGGCGTACAGTGATGGAACGTTTCATTCGCTGCTCTCCTGAGGAGAGCGCGGTTCCAGCACATAACCCATGCCGCGTATCGTGTGCAGCAGCTTGGGGCTGAACGGCGTGTCGATCTTGGCGCGCAAGCGCTTGATGGCGACTTCGACGACATTGGTGTTGCTGTCGAAATTCATGTCCCACACCAGCTCGGCGATCGCGGTCTTGGACAGGATCTCGCCCTGGCGCCGCGCCAGCACCGCCAGCAGCGAAAACTCCTTGGCGGTAAGGTCGATGCGGACATTGGCCCGGTAAGCCTTGCGGCTGATCAGGTCGATCTGCAGGTCGGCAATCCGCAGCTGCGCCGGCTCGAACGCGCGGCCGCGCCGGGTCAGCGCCTGCAGGCGCGCCAGCAGCTCGAGGAAGGAAAACGGTTTCACCAGGTAATCGTCGGCGCCGCCTTGCAGGCCCTTGATGCGGTCTTCCACCCGGTCGCGCGCGGTCAGCATGATGACCGGGGTCTGCTTGATCGCGCGCAAGGCGTGCAGCACCGTAAAACCGTCTATGCCGGGCAGCATGACGTCGAGCACGATGACGTCGTAATCGTGCTGCAAGGCCAGGTGCTGGCCGTCGACGCCGTTATGCGCGACATCGACGGCGCAACCCTGTTCGGTCAGACCCTTGCACAGATAGTCGGCCGTCTTCAGTTCATCTTCGACGATCAGTATTTTCATGTGTAGCCTGTCTCCTGGCGTAGGGTGGGCACGCCCTTGTGCCCACGCGTGACCGTGATAACCGGAGTACATATCCGCTCGACACCGAAACAGGTATGTACGTAGTGTAAATTCACGCGTGGGCATGAAGTGCCCACCCTACAATATTTTAAATCTATCACGCCGCAGCTTTACGAGCCGCCTTGCGTGCCTGCCGCGCTTCCTTGCGCCGCATGTACCAGTAGTGGGCGCGGTCCAGGTACAGGTACACCACCGGCGTCGTGAACAGGGTCAGCGCCTGCGACAGCACCAGGCCGCCGACCATGGCGTAACCCAGCGGCCGCCGCAGTTCCGAACCGGCGCCGTGGCCCAGCATCAGAGGCAAGCCGCTCAACAGCGCACACATGGTGGTCATCATGATCGGCCGGAAGCGCAGCAGGCAGGCCTGGTAGATCGCTTCTTCCGGCTTCATGCCATGCTGCCGTTCCGCCGTCAGGGCGAAGTCGATCATCATGATGCCGTTCTTCTTGACGATGCCGATCAGCAGGATGATGCCGATCAGGGCGATCACGCTCAGGTCATAACCGCCCATCATCAGGATCAGCAGGGCGCCGACGCCGGCCGAGGGCAGGGTCGACAGGATCGTCAGCGGATGGATATAACTTTCATACAGCAGGCCCAGCACGATATACACCGCGACCAGCGCCGCCGCGATCAGGTAGGGCTGCGACGACAGCGAATCGCCGAAAGCCTTGGCCGTGCCCTGGAACGCGCCGGTCAGGGTGGCCGGCACGCCCATCTCGCTCTGCGCCTTCTGGATCGCATCGACCGCTTCGCCCAGCGCCACGTTCGGCGCCAGGTTGAAGGAAATCGTCACCGCCGGGAACTGGCCCTGGTGGCTGATCGACAGGTAGGAAGTCTTGTTGGTGTCGATGGTGACGAAGGTCGACAGCGGCACCTGCTGGCCAGTCACCGGCGAAGTCAGGTAAAGCTTGTTGAACAGCTCCGGATCTTCCTGCAGCTTGGGCGTCACCTCCAGGATCACGTGGTAGCTGTTGATCTGCGTGAAGTACTGCGCCACCTGGCGCTGGCCGATGGCGTCGTAGATGGTCGAGTCAATCAGCGCCGGCGTGATGCCGAAACTGGAAGCGCGCGCACGGTCAATGGTCAGGTTGGCTGCAGCCGCGGCATTCTGCTGGTCGGATGCGACGTCGGTCAGCTGCGGCAGCTGGCGGAAGCGGTTCAGCAGTTTCGGCGCCCAGACGTTCAGTTCATCCAGGTTGGAATCGGTCACGGTGTACTGGTACTGGGTGCGCGACAGGCGGCCGCCGACATTGATATCCTGGCCAGCCTGCAGGAACAGGTTGACCCCTTGCACCTTGGCCAGTTGCGGCCGCAGGCGCGCAATCACTTCGTCGGCGCTGGCGGTGCGTCCTTCGTCTTTCGGTTTCAGGCTGATGAAAAAGTTGCCGGTGTTGAAGGTGCTGCCGCCGCCGCTCATGCCGAAGCCAGTGACGTCCGGATCCTTGCGCACCACATCGGCCAGCGCCAGCATGCGTTTGTTCATCGAGGCGAACGAGGAATCCTGCGCCGATTCGGCAAAGCCGTAGACGAAGCCGGTGTCCTGCTGCGGGAAAAAGCCTTTCGGGATGATCACGAACAGCACCACGGTGGCGGCCATGGTGGCGAAGAACACCATCAGGGTAATGAACTGATGGCGCAGCACCACATGCAGGCCGCGCTTGTAGCCGTTGAGCATGGCGTCGAAACCGCGCTCGAACATCTGGTACATGCGGCCATGCGATTCGGCCGTATGCGATTTCAGGAAACGTGAGCAGAGCATCGGCGTCAAGGTCAGCGAAATCACCACCGACACTGCAATCGTCAGCGTCACGGTGATGGCGAATTCGCGGAACAGGCGGCCGACGATGCCGCCCATCAGCAGCAACGGGATGAACACGGCCACCAGCGATACCGAGATCGAAATAATCGTAAACCCGATTTCTCCCGCTCCCTTGTAGGCCGCTTCTATCGGCGCCATGCCTTCTTCGACGTAGCGATAGATATTCTCCAGCATCACGATCGCATCGTCGACCACAAAACCGACCGCGATGGTGAGCGCCATCAGCGACAGGTTGTCGAGGCTGAAGCCGAGCAGGAACATGATCCCCGCGGTGCCTAGCAGCGCCAGCGGCACCGTCACGCTCGGAATCAAGGTAGCCGGGACATTGCGCAAGAACAGGAAAATCACCAGCACCACCAGGGCGATGGTCAGCACCAGCGTGAATTCGACGTCGGACACCGAGGCGCGGATGGTCTGGGTGCGGTCGATCAGGGTGTTGACATGCACTGTCGGCGGGATCGCCGCTTGCAGGCGCGGCAAGGCTGCCTTGATGCGGTCCACGGTTTCGATCACGTTGGCGCCAGGCTGCTTGGTGATCGCCAGCACGATCGAACGGCCGTTGGTGATCGTGTTGCCGGCTGGCGCGGCGGCGCCGGCGTAGGCCCAGCCGGCCACCTTCAGGTTTTCCGCGGCATCGACGGCGACGCCGACATCGCGCACCCGGATCGGCGCGCCGTTCTTGTAGGCCAGCACCATGTCGTTCCACGGTTCCGCGCTCAGCAACTGGTCGTTGGTGTACACGGTAAAACTTTGCTTGGCGCCGTCAACCGTGCCTTTCGGCTGGTTGACGGTGAGGCTGGCGATCACGCCCCTGATGTCTTCCAGGCTGATGCCGATCGCCGCCAGCTTGGTCGGATCGACCTGGATCCGTACCGACGGTTTTTGCACGCCGCCGATATTGACCAGGCCGACGCCGGGAATCTGCGAAATCTGCTGCGCCAGGATATTGTCGGCGAAGTCATTGACCTGGATCAGCGGCAGCGCATCCGATTGCACCGACATCACCAGGATCGGCGAATCGGCCGGATTCACCTTGCGGAAGGTCGGCGGGCTCGGCAGGTTGGCCGGCAGCTGGCCGCTGGCGGCGGTGATCGCCGCCTGCACGTCGAGCGCCGCGGCGTCGATGCTGCGGTTGAGGTCGAACTGCAGCGTAATCTGGGTAGAGCCGAGCGAGCTGGTCGAGGTCATTTGCGACAGGCCGGCAATCAGGGAAAACTGCCGTTCCAGCGGCTGCGCCACGCTCGACGCCATGGTTTCCGGATTGCCGCCGGGCAGGTTGGCGGAGACCTGGATGGTCGGGAAATCGACCTGCGGCAGCGGCGCCACCGGCAGCAGCGGCCATACCGCGGCGCCGATCAGGAAAATCGCGATGGCGAGCAGCGTGGTGCCGATCGGCCGCTTGATGAAAGCTGCGGAGATGCTCATTTGCCGGCCTTTGCCGTCGAGGCGGCAGGAGCGGCAGCTGCGCTGGCTTCAATGATCTTGGCGCCCGGTTTCAGCTTGTACTGGCCATCGACCACGACCCGTTGTCCCACCTCCACGTCCTTGTCGATAACGGCCAGACCGTCCTGGATGTTGGCGACCTGGACCGGCTGGATTTTCACCGAACTGTCAGCGCCGACGACATACATGTAGGTGCCGTCCTGGCTGCGCTGCACCGCTGCCGCCGGCACCGTCAGCGCCTGCTTGCGGTCGCCCAGCACCAGCCGGACATTGACGTACTGGCCCGGCCACAGCACATGCGACGGATTCTGGAAAATGCCTTTCAGCTGCACCGTGCCGGTGCTGGTGTCGATCTGGTTGTTGAGCAGCGCCAGGTTGCCCTGGGCCAGCATGGCGCTGCTGTTGCGCGCATAGGTTTGCACGCTGAGCGGCTTCTGGCTGCCGCGCAGAGCGCTGTTGATGCTCTGGAAGGTTTCTTCCGGCAGGGTGAACACCACGGCGATCGGATCGATCTGGTTGATCACCACCAGGCCGTTGGTGTCCGCGGCATGGACGATATTGCCAGGATCGACCAGGCGCGCGCCGACCCGGCCGCTGATCGGCGCCAGGATGCGGGTAAAGCTGAGCTGCACCTTGGCAAAGTTGATCTGGGCTTCATCGGCCTGCACCGCCGCTTGCAGCTGGTTCACCTGGGCCTTGGTGGCGTCCAGCGTCTGTTGGGTGGCGGCGTCTTGCTGCACCAGGGTGGTGTAGCGCTGCAGGTCAAGCCGAGAGTTGACCAGCTGCGCCTGGTCCTTGGCTTTTTGCGCCACGGCCTGGTCCAGCTGCGCCTGCAGCGTGCGCGGATCGATCTGCGCCAGCAGTTGGCCGGCCTTGACGTCCTGGCCTTCGACGAAACCGACCTTGTCGAGCTGGCCGTCGATGCGCGCCTTGACGGTGACGCTGGCATTCGACGTAACGGTGCCGACGCCGCTCAGGTACATCGGCATATCCTGTTGTTTGACAGTAGCGGTGCTGACCGAGATGGCGCCAGGAGCGGCCTTCGGCGCGCCCTGGGCATCGGCCTTGTGCACCATGGCCCAGCCGGCGGCGCCGATCAGGACCAGTATCGCGGCGGTGATCAGCAGCGTCGAACGTGGTTTGGAAAGTGTGGTGGTCATCGTTATCGGCTCGCGGAATTAATTGGTCGTATTGTTTTGTGGATTGTTTTGCGCCTGGCCGGCGTGCTGGTCGCCGCGCAGTTGGCTGGCGTCCCAGCCGCCGCCGACAGCCTTGATCAGCGCCACGCTCGCCAGCAGCTGGCGTCCCAGCAATTGCACCAGGGTGCGTTCATTGCCGAGGGAAAGGGTTTGCGCGGTGACCACCGTCAGATAGGTCGCGGTGCCGGCGCGGTACTGGCTCAGCGCCAGCCGTTCCGCCAGTTGCGAAGCCTGCACCGCCTGGTTCTGGGCGATCGCTTCCTGGTCCAGGACCTTGAGCGTGGCCAGGTTGTCTTCCACTTCCTGGAAGCCGCCCAGCACGGTCTGTTTGTATTGCGCTACCGCGGCGTCGTAGACGGCGATGGCCTGGTCGCTATGCGCGCGCCGCAGGCCGCCGTCGAAAATGGTTTCAGCCAGCGCCGCGCCCAGCGACCAGACCCGGCTTGGGGTATCGAACCACTGCGCCAGGCTGGCGCTGTTGAAACCGCCGCTGGCGCTCAAGGTCAAGGCCGGGAAAAAGGCAGCCTTGGCGACGCCGATGTTGGCGTTGGCGACCGCTACCTGGCGTTCAGCGCTGGCGATGTCGGGACGGCGCTCCAGCAGGTCGGACGGCAGGCCGGCCGGAACCGGCAGCAAGCCAGCCTGCATCTTGCTCAGCATCTGGGTATCGGCCGGCAGCGCAGCCAGGTTGAAGCCGGAAGGCGCTTTGCCGGTGAGGATGGCGATCGCATGTTCCAGCTGGCTACGCTGCGCCTGCAGGTCGATGGCCTGGGCTTCCGCGGTTTTCAGCTGGCTTTCAGCCAGCGCCACGTCCGAGCGAAGCGCCACGCCGGCGGCGTACTGGTTCTGGGTCAGCTGCAGCGAGCGGGCGTAGGCAGCGGTGGTGCGCGCATACAGATCTTTCAGCAGGTCGGTGATGCGCAGTTGCAGATAATCTTGCGCCAGGGTGGCCTGGATGCTGAGGCGGGCGGCGGCCAGGTCGGCCGCGCTGGCCTGGATGCCGGCGTCGCCGGCTTCCACCGAGCGCCGCACGCTGCCCCAGATATCCGGTTCCCAGCTGCCTTGCAGGCCGGCGTTATAACTGTTGCCGATCTTGACGCCGCTGCTGTTGGTGCGCGAACGGTCTGTTCCGGCACTGATGCCGGCCGTCGGCCAGAAGCCGGCGCGCGCGGCATCGCCGGCGGCACGCGCCTGGCGGTACTGGGCTTCCGCCACGCGGATGTTCTGGTTAGCCTGGTTGGCTTGCTGCACCAGGCCGTTCAGGGTGGCGTCGCCGTAGACTTCCCACCAGTTGCTGCTGTCTATCTGCTGCGGTTGCGCCTGTTTCCACGGGCCGCTTTCTTTATAGGCGGCGGGTACGTCCATTGCGGGGCGCACGTAATCGGGACCGACTGCGCAGCCGGCCAGCGCAAACGCAATCGCGGCAGCCATGGCGGTGGCTGAGAAGGTTCTTGGGGGAAAGGGAAAATTCATGAGTCCTGGGCTGACGATCGGCACATCGGATGGAGTGTCCGATGTGCAGGTCAACACAAGCGCAGCACCGGACAGTATTTGAGAACACTTTAAAGCTTGCTGCGGTACGTGATGCTGTCGCTAGTATGACAATTCTGTCAGTTTCGCCCGTGCTTGATGCGCAATGCGCTGATGATGGTGGCAAGCAAGGTTGCGCTTGCGGCAAGCCAGAGCGACAAATGCACTGCGCTGGCGTCTAGCTGCGCAGTACTGGCGCTGGCTTGGGCGATGCTGGTAGCGGCCAGCACCACGGCAACCAATGCTGCTCCCAACGACTGGCCGAAGGTGCGGGCAATCGCCAGTACGCCGGAGGCGGTGCCGCTGCGGGCGCGCGGTGCATTGCTCAGCATTTCGCGGTTGTTTGGGCTTTGGAAGAAGCCGAAGCCGAGTCCGCAGACGAACGCACGCCACAGGATGTCCGGGATGGAGGCGTGTTCGCCGAGGCAGGCCAGCAGCGCCAGGCCGGTGGTCAGCACCAGCAGGCCACAGGTTGACAGCAACGCCGCCGAGTAGCGGTCGGCCAGGCGGCCGGCGATCGGCGCGGTGATGGCGATCGCTACCGGCCAGGGTGTAAACAAGGCCGCTGACAGTAGCGGACTGAAACCGTACGCGCCCTGGAACAGGAACGGCAGTGCAATAAAGGCAATGCCCTGGCCGACGAAAGAGCAGAGCGAGGTGGCGACTGCCATCGAAAAGCGCTGTGATGCAAAAATGTCAAGCGGCAACAGCGGTGCGGAATAACGACGTTGTCTAATGATAAATAAAATTACCGATGCCAAGGCGATCCCGCCCAGCAGCAGCTCCTGGGTCCAGCTATCGTGGCGCGACAGCCCGTCGACCGCCATGACGATGGTGCCCAGCGCCAGCGCCGAGAGCACGGCGCCGACCGCATCGAAGCGGCCGCCGCGGCCCGGATCGCGCGGCAGCACGCGGCGCGCCAGCAGCAGGGTGACGATGCCGAGCGGCACATTGACGGCAAACAGCCACTGCCAGCTCAGCACCGACAGCATCAGGCCGCCGATGGCCGGGCCGGCGGCGGTGGAGGACGCCACCACCAGGGCATTGATGCCCAGCGCCGCGCCCAGCAGGCGGGTCGGGAAGATATTGCGGTAGAGCGCCGGGCCGATGCTCATGGCGGCAGCGCCGCCGACGCCTTGCAAAAAACGCATGCCGTTCAGCATCGCCAGCGACGGCGACAGGGCGCAGCCCAGCGAAGCCAGGGTGAATGCCAGGATGCCGCTCATATAAACACGGCGAAAACCCAGGACTTCGCCCAGCGAGGCGAAAGTGACCATGGTCATGGCGCCGGCGAGTATATAAGCATTGGCGATCCAGACCGCGGCTGCCGGGTCGACCTGCAGGCTGCGCGCGATCATGGGCAGCGCGACGTTAACAATGGAGCCGTCCAGCACGGTCATGCTGGTGCCGAGGATCATGACGATAATCGCTACCCGGCGCGCCGCGCCGGGCAAGCCATCGTCTTCAGGCAGGTCGCCGAACAGCTGGCTCATGCAGCAAGGCGCGGCTTTGGCGCAACACTTGATTGAAATAATGGCGAGGTAGGCACAGGCAACAATAAAATGGGTAATAAGATCAAGGCGGCATTGACAGGGCGGGGCGGAAGCCGCGAATTATCACATGAAGCGCGATTTCACGCATGGGCCTGGGCTGCCTGCCAAGCGGGGCGATCACGAGGGTGCCACGGGGGCAGCAACAAATAGCCGCATTTTTCAGGTCGCCGGCGGCTGCCGCGGCGCCTGTTTGATGTATAATTCGAATTTCCCGCATGTGCCGTTCGGCACCTTCTGTAATGACTAAGTTTGTATTTGTTACCGGCGGCGTTGTCTCTTCCCTTGGTAAAGGGATTGCAGCCGCCTCACTCGCCGCGATTTTGGAATCGCGCGGCCTTAAAGTCACCCTTCTTAAACTCGATCCGTACATCAACGTCGATCCAGGCACCATGAGCCCGTTCCAGCACGGCGAAGTGTTTGTGACCGACGATGGCGCCGAGACCGATCTCGATCTTGGCCACTATGAGCGTTTCATTACGGCCAAGATGAAGAAGGTGAATAACTTCACTACCGGCCAGATCTACGAATCGGTGATCCGCAAGGAACGCCGCGGCGAATACCTGGGCAAGACGGTGCAGGTTATTCCGCACATCACCAACGAGATCCAGGATTACATCTATCGCGGCGCCGAAGGTTTCGACGTGGCGCTGGTGGAAATCGGCGGCACCGTCGGCGATATCGAATCCTTGCCCTTCCTCGAAGCGGCGCGCCAGCTGAGCCTGCGCGCCGGCCGCAAGGCGGCGGCTTTCGTCCACCTGACCCTGGTGCCTTACCTGGTGTCGGCCGGCGAGCTGAAAACCAAGCCGACCCAGCACAGCGTGCAGAAACTGCGCGAAATCGGGATTTCGCCGGATGCCTTGCTGTGCCGCGCCGACCGTCCGATCCCGGACGACGAACGGGCCAAGATTTCCCTGTTCTCGAACGTCCAGGGCGACGCCGTGATTTCGGTGTGGGACGCTGACACCATCTACAAGATCCCGCAGATGCTGCACGACCAGGGGCTGGACGCGATCGTCTGCGAAAAGCTGGGCCTGTCGCCGAAGCCGGCCGACCTCTCGGTCTGGACCAAGCTGGTGCACGCGCTGGAAAATCCAACTTACGAAGTCACCATAGGCATGGTCGGCAAATACGTCGACCTGACCGAATCCTACAAGTCGTTGACTGAAGCGTTGCGCCATGCCGGCATCCACACCGGCAGCCGGGTCAATATCGAATACCTGGATTCGGAAGAAATCGAAGCCAACGGCATCGGTGCATTGGCCAAGTACGATGCGATCCTGGTGCCGGGCGGGTTTGGCAAGCGCGGCGTCGAAGGCAAGATCGCAGCCGCGCGTTTCGCGCGCGAAAACAAGATCCCTTATCTCGGCATCTGCCTGGGCATGCAAGTCGCGCTGCTGGAATATGCACGCAACAAGGCTGGCCTGCCGCACGCCAATTCGACCGAATTCGATGCGCAGACCGACCAGCCGGTAGTGGCCCTGATCACTGAATGGCAAAACCACGACGGCAAGGTAGAACTGCGCGACGTCAATTCCGACCTGGGCGGCACCATGCGCCTGGGCGCGCAGACCTGCGACGTCAAGGCCGGCACCCTGGCCGCCGAAATCTACGGCCCGACCGTGACCGAACGCCATCGTCATCGTTACGAAGCCAACAACCATTACCTGGACCGCATCGAAGCAGCCGGCCTGGTGGTTTCGGCCCGCACCCCGACTGAAGACCTGTGTGAAATCATGGAATTGCCGCGCACCGGCGACAATGCCCATCCTTGGTATGTCGGCGTGCAGTATCACCCGGAATTCAAATCGACTCCGCGCGACGGCCATCCGCTGTTTATTTCGTTCATCAAGGCTGCGCTGGCGCACAAGCAAGCTAATACCGCAACTGCAGCGTAAGGAAAGAACATGAAACTTTGTGGCTTCGACATCGGCCTGGATCAGCCGTTTTTCCTGATCGCCGGTCCGTGCGTGATCGAGTCGCGCCAGATGGCGCTCGACACCGCCGGGATACTGAAAGAGATCACCAGCGAGCTGGGCATCAACTTCATCTACAAATCGTCTTTCGACAAGGCGAACCGTTCTTCCGGTTCTTCTTTCCGCGGCCTCGGCATGGAAAAAGGGCTGGAGATCCTGGCTGAAGTCAAAGCGCAAATCGGCGTGCCGGTGTTGACCGATATCCATGAAATCTATGAAATCAAGCCGGTGGCAGCGGTGGTCGATGTCTTGCAGACGCCGGCCTTCCTGTGCCGCCAGACCGATTTCATCAACGCTTGCGCCCAATCGGGCAAGCCGGTGAATATCAAGAAGGGCCAGTTCCTGGCGCCGCACGACATGATCAATGTCATCGCCAAGGCGCGTGCCGCGGCCCGCGAAGCCGGCCTGCCGGAAGATAATTTCATGGCCTGCGAGCGTGGCGCTTCGTTCGGCTACAACAACCTGGTGTCCGACATGCGCTCGCTGGCGATCATGCGCGAAACCGGTTGTCCGGTAGTGTTCGACGCCACCCACTCGGTGCAGTTGCCGGGCGGCCAGGGCAGCACTTCCGGCGGCCAGCGCGAATTCGTGCCGGTGCTGGCGCGCGCTGCGATTGCGGTGGGCGTGGCCGGCGTATTCATGGAAACCCATCCGAATCCGGCCGAAGCCAAATCGGACGGACCGAATGCGGTGCCGTTGAACCGCATCAAGGAATTGTTGTCGACCATGATCGACCTGGATCGGGTCGTCAAGAAGAATGGCTTTATCGAAAGCAATTTCGGTTGATTGCTTGGGGGATGGAATATATCGCTGCCGCTATACAGGCAAGTGGCTGCGCGTGAAGTCTGTTCCCGCAAATGGTTTTAATATCGCGCATATTTTTATTTGATAGGGAAATACATGAGTGCAATCGTTGACATCATTGGCCGCGAAATTATTGATTCGCGCGGTAATCCGACAGTCGAATGCGACGTCTTGCTGGAATCCGGCGTCATGGGCCGTGCGGCCGTGCCGTCCGGCGCTTCCACCGGTTCGCGCGAAGCGATCGAGCTGCGCGACGGCGACAAGAGCCGTTACGGCGGCAAGGGCGTTTTGAAAGCCTGCGAGCATATCAACACCGAAATTTCCGAAGCCATCATGGGCCTCGACGCCAGCGAACAAGCGTTCCTGGACCGCACCCTGATCGATCTCGACGGCACCGAAAACAAAGGCCGCCTGGGCGCCAACGCCATGCTGGCGGTATCGATGGCGGTAGCCAAGGCTGCAGCTGAAGAGGCCGGCCTGCCGCTGTACCGTTATTTCGGCGGCAGCGGCGCGATGCAGATGCCGGTGCCGATGATGAACGTCATCAATGGCGGCGAGCATGCCGACAACAACCTGGATATCCAGGAATTCATGATCATCCCGGTCGGCGCACCGAGCTTCCGCGAAGCGCTGCGCTACGGCGCCGAAGTGTTCCACGCGCTGAAGAAAATCCTGCACGACAAGGGCTTGTCGACCGCGGTCGGCGATGAAGGCGGCTTTGCGCCTAACCTGGCCAGCCACGAAGAAGCGCTGAAGCTGATCATCCAGGCGATCGAAGCCGCGGGCTACGAGCCGGGCACCCAGATCGCGCTCGGCCTGGACTGCGCCGCCAGCGAATTCTACAAGGATGGCAGCTACGTCCTGGCCGGCGAAAACATGACCCTGACCGGCGCGCAATTCACCGGCTTGCTGGCGTCGTGGTGCGACAAGTACCCGATCATCAGCATCGAAGACGGCATGGCGGAAAACGACTGGGACGGCTGGAAGCTGCTGACCGAAACGCTCGGCAAGAAGATCCAGCTGGTGGGCGACGACCTGTTCGTCACCAACACCAAGATCCTGAAAGAAGGCATCGACAAGGATATCGCCAACTCGATCCTGATCAAGATCAACCAGATCGGCACCCTGACCGAAACCTTCGCTGCGATTGAAATGGCCAAGCGCGCCGGCTACACCGCAGTGATCTCGCACCGTTCGGGCGAGACCGAAGATTCGACCATCGCCGATATCGCGGTTGGCATGAACGCCTTGCAGATCAAGACCGGCTCGATGTCGCGTTCGGACCGCATGGCCAAGTACAACCAGCTGCTGCGCATTGAAGAAGACCTGGGCGACATCGCCAGCTATCCGGGCCGCGGCGCGTTTTATAATTTGAAGTAATCAAGCCGGGGTGGGCACCAAGTGTCCACCCCGATCTACATTTAAGACAGCAGAACCAAGCCCGAAACGATGCGCCTGATTGCCATTTTCCTGACTGCCTTGCTGATACTGGTCCAGTACCCACTGTGGCTAGGCAAGGGCGGCTGGCTGCGCGTCTGGGACATGGATCAGCAAGTGCATGCGGCGCATGACAAGCTCGACGAGCTGAAGGCCCGCAACGCCAAGCTGGATTCGGAAGTACATGATTTGAAAGAAGGCACCGGCGCGGTCGAAGAACGGGCGCGCACCGAGCTGGGCATGATCAAGCAGGACGAGATTTTTATCCAGGTGCTCGATCCGAACGGCAATCCGGCCGATGCGCCGGCGCCGCCCAATGCGGCGTTGACCGCGGTGGAAAAGACCGTAGCGGTCGCCGTGCCAACCGAAAAGAAACCAGAACGCTAACTTTCGTTAGCCAGCAGGGCGCCCATGCTGTTCGCGGCGCCCATACTCCAATCTTAATGTTTGCTGCTGCCGGTAGAGAGCAGCGCTTCAACCGGCGCCGTGCTGGCGAACAGGTGCGCGCAGTCGACTTTGTCGAATTCATAATGCTGGCCGCAAAAATCGCAATCCACCGCCAGCTTGCCGAGGTCTGCCAGAGCTTCCTCGATTTCAGGCTGGCCCAGCATCTTCAGCATGTTGCCGACTTTTTCGCGTGAACAATTGCACTGGAAGCTGGGCTGCTGCGGTTCGAAAACACGGATGGTTTCTTCCCAGAACAGGCGGCGCATCAAAGTCTGGATGTCCGTCGACAGCATTTCTTCCGGACGCAGGGTGCCGCCCAGCGCCAGGAAACGGTTCCAGGTTTCCAGTTCATCGTTGACCGGCACGTCGATGCCGCCGTGGTTCGGCAGTTTCTGCAGCAGCAAGCCGCGCGCAACCTTGTCGTCGGCGGCCAGCCACAGCTTGGTGTCCAGCTGTTCCGAGCGCAGCATGTAGTTTTCAATGACGGTAGCGACATTCTCTCCATCCAGCGGCACGATGCCCTGGTAAGCCTGCTGGCCAGGCATCTTGTCCTGCGGGTCGAGCGTAATCGCAAAGCGTCCCTGGCCGTTCAGGTTGACCAGTTGCGACATGGTGGCGTCGGGGTCGATCACCGCATCCGGCGCCAGCTTGGCGGTGGCGCGCATCTGCAGCTGCGAATCGCACTCGGCCACCAGCAGCCGGATCGGACCGTCGCCGTGGATCTGCATGACGATGACGCCGTTGAATTTCAGGTTAGCCGACAGCAAGGCCGCCGCCGCCATCATTTCGCCCAGCAGGGTCTTGACCGGCGTCGGATAGTTGCGGTGCGCCAGCACTTGCTGCCAGGTGGACGACAGCTCCACCAGCTCGCCGCGCACGGCGGCGTTCTCCACCATGAATTTTTGCAGTGAATCGCCGTGCGCGTCGCCGGCATCCGTCATCTTTGTTACGTCCATATTTTTTATCCGCTGATGTATTACTTCTACCGTATTACTTCTAATTTATTGCTTCAAAACTGCTGCCCGCTATCCGATCAGCTTCAAGCTGTCCTTGTATTCCTGCCCGCGCTGTATGTAATGCGCGGCGTTGCCGGCCAGCGCTGCTATATCCTGCTCGCTCAGGGTGCGTACGGCCTTGGCCGGGCTGCCGATGATCAGCGAGTTGTCCGGGAATTCCTTGCCTTCCGTGACCAGCGCGCCGGCGCCGACCAGGCAGTTCTTGCCGATCTTGGCGCCGTTCAGGATCACTGCTTGGATGCCGATCAGGGCGCCGTCGCCAATCGTGCATCCATGCAACATTGCCTGGTGGCCGACGGTCACGTTCTTGCCCAGCGTCAGGGGAAAACCCATGTCGGTATGCAAGGTGCAGCTTTCCTGTACATTGCTGCCTTGGCCGACCGTGATCAATTCATTGTCGCCGCGGATGGTGACCCCGAACCAGACGCTGGCGTCGGCTTCGATCCTGACCTTGCCGATCAGGTTGGCGGACGGCGCGATGTATGCTGACGGGGCGATGTCGGGGGCATGCTCGCCCAATTGATAGATGGCCATAAATTTGTGTAAAATCCGCTCCGTAAAATGCTGGTTGTCGGGCATTGCCCTGATTCAATCCCTGTAGATAGGCCCATATTGCGATTTTTCAACCGTAGCGCCATTTTACCGCTCTCGACATGAACCATTCACCCTTTCCCGATCCGGCTGACTTGCGCCGCGCCGCCTTGCGTTGTTTGTGCGAGGCCGACGTCGCTGCCAAGGTGGCAGGTGTCGGGGCGCTGGCGGCGGCCTGGGAAAGCGGCGCCATGGCGCTGGACAGCCAGTGCGAATTGCAGGCAAGCCTGAGCATACCGGGGCGTCCTCCGCAGCCCTTGCTGGTGCCGCCGCGCGAAGTCAAGCACCGCTCCATGGCTACTCTGGAAGGGCGGGCCGCCATGATCCACGCCCTGGCGCATATCGAATTCAACGCCATCAACCTGGCGCTGGATGCGATCTGGCGCTTTGTCGGCATGCCAATGGACTATTATGCCGACTGGCTGCGCGTTGCAAAGGAAGAAGCTTATCACTTTAGCCTGCTGGCAATGCACTTGCAGGGCCTGGGCTTTGCCTACGGCGATTTCTCGGCGCATAACAGCTTGTGGGAACTGACTGAAAAGACCAGCCATGACATTTTGGCCAGGATGGCGCTGGTGCCGCGCCTGATGGAAGCGCGCGGCCTGGATGCCTCGCCGCGCACCCGCGCCAAGCTGGCGCAGGCCGGCGATGAACAAGCGGCGGCGATCATAGACATCATCCTGCGCGACGAGATCGGCCACGTGGCGATCGGCAACCGCTGGTATGGCTGGCTGTGCCAGGCGCGCGGGCTGGAGCCGCTGGCGACATTCGCCGCCCTGGCGGTGCAGCACCAGGCGCCGCAGTTGCGCGGACCGTTCAATATGGAAGCGAGGAGGGCGGCCGGTTTTTCCGAGTTGGAATTGCAGGCCTTGCTACAGGAAATGGGGCAGGCTTAAGCGCGCTTCAGTGATACCACTTGTGCTTGCCGGGGCGTTTGGCGATTTCCGCCATGTCTACCAGCCTGGTGCCGGCGATGCGGTCATGCAGGAACTGGCGCTGCGGATCGAGGTAGATGGTCAGCGCCCACAGCAGGAAATTCGCGGCCGGGATCCAGACCAGCATCCAGGTATGCGCGCCCAGCGCCCACGCCAGCGCCAGTCCGGGCAGGAACCAGCACCAGCTGAGCAGGAAGCGGATGGCGGCGCGGCCGGCCTTGACTGCGCTGCCGTCGCGGTTGACCAGCTGGATGCGCCAGGTTTTCATGGCCAGCGTTTGTCCGCCGTGGCTCCAGCACCAGACAAAATACAGGGTCAGCACGATGAACAGCCAGGCTTGCTGGGCATGTCGCAGGTAAAGCGCGTGGCGCTGCTGCAGCAAGGTCGAGAAAATCCAGCCCGAAATGAACAGGATGCCGAACAGCAGCATCGATTCATACATGATGCTGCCGAAGCGGCGTTTCAGCGATGGCGTCTGCTGCTGGCTGGAGAGCTGGGGTGTTGCGGAAGGATCCAAAATGCTTATTTCGCGGTAGGCGCCAGCGCCGCGGCTGGCGCCGTGGGAGCCGCCATCACAGCCTGTTCCTGGCCGTTCGGCGGCGTCAGGCTGACTGGCGCCGCAGGCTTAGACTTGTTGAATTTGGCCGGCGGCATCGTGGTCACCCGTTTGTGGCTGGGTGTGGCTTGTTCCGCCAGTTCTTTCTTTTGCTGTTCCGACAACTGCTGGTACTGCTGCCAGCGCAAGGCCCGTTGCTCGGTATCGAGCTTGTTGGCGCGCGCATAGTTTTCGCGCGCGATACGGCGTTGTTCCGGAGTCAAGGTTACCCAGCCGCGCATCCTGGCCTGCAGTCTTTCCTGCTCGGCCGGCGTCATGCTGGCGTAGCGGTTGCTGATTTCCAGCCATTTCTTGCGGGTAGCCGGCTTGAGCTTGTTCCAGTCGCCGGCCAGCGGCTCCAGCACATGCTGCTGGACAGCGCTCAGTTCATTCCAGTTAGGCGCGGTGATGCCCACCACCTTGGTCATTTTAGGCGGATTGAGCGGGGCCGGCTTGGCGCTGACGACAGCCGGCTGTATCGCTGCTGCTGCAGGCTGCGCCGCGGCCTGGGTCGATGCGAGCGGTCCCAGCACTGCCAGCGCAACGCCGCCGCTCACCAGCAGCGCGCAGGCGGCGCCGATCAGGCGTTTGCGGCGGCTGCCCAGCAGCCTGGAGGAAGGTGTCGGGGTCATTGGTCTTGCTGCTGTTGCTGGGCGAGATAAGCGCTGAAGCCGTTATCCAGGTAAGCCGACGGCGGCAGTTCGTCCGACAGCACGGCGGCGTCGATGTCGGCGGTATCGTTGATCCGGTGTTGTTGTTCGTATTGATACAAACCGGACAGCAGCAGCATGCCGACCAGTATCGGGGCGGCCACGCCGAGCCGGGTCAGCCAGGACAGGCGGTCGCCGAAAAAGCTGCCGGCGTCGCCCGCCAGCACGCCTTGGCGCGCCAGCGCGCGGGTCGGGGCATCTTTTTTCTTGCGCGCCATGGCCGCCTTGCGGGCAGCCGCCAGACGGTCGGCGGTAGGGGCCGGCAAATGGTCCAGGTTTTCATTCAGTGCATGCCGCACCTTGAAAGCGAAATTGATTTGTTTGTGGTTCATAAACTGATTCCTTTGGCCTTGAGCGAAAGCGCCAGAGTGTGCGTTGCGCGAGAGCAGTGCGTCTTGACGCTGCCTTCCGAGCATCCCATTGCGGCCGCGGTCTCGGCAACATCCATGTCCTCCCAATAACGCATCAGGAAGGCTTCCCGTTGACGTGCGGGCAGCTTCTGTACTTCCTCGTCGATGATGTTAAGAATTTGCTCACGTTCCAGCTTGTTGGCGCTGGATTCGGTTGCTTGCGAATCTTCATCCGATTCGAAGGTCTCGAGGACGTCGTAATCCTCGTCATTGGCGTTGTTGCGCCCCATGCTGGAAAACAGGCTGACCCAGGTATTGCGTACTTTTTCCCTGCGGAAATAGTCGTGGATCGTATTCTGCAAGATGCGCTGGAACAGCATCGGCAACTCGGCCGCGGGTTTGTCGCCGTATTTTTCCGCCAGCTTGATCATCGCATCCTGGACGATGTCGAGCGCGGATTCATCCTTGCGGACGGCGTACACCGCCTGCTTGAAAGCCCGGCGTTCTACGTTTTCAAGGAAATCGGAAAGTTCTTTATCGGTGGCCATGCATCGCGGCGAATTGGGTCATACACTACTGCTGATTCAAGATTCTCAAGCTTCTGTTATGCGGCCGGAACACGGTCACGCGCGGGGAGGTCCCGATGCTGACTGGTTTGCGCTAGCCGCCCTTGGCGTGCGCCCGGAAATCGCGATTCGCCTTGCCTTCATAAACGATGGCTTACGATTAATTTCCAGACTGGCCGAATCCTAGCAAAAAAGGCGAGGGTTGTGGGCAAATCTACTGCAAAAGACACGATTTAACCCGGATTTGATGTAATTTGGCTTGACCAGAATGAAACTACGCATTATGGTAGCTATCCACTTCAGAACCCTGAGGTGCAAGCCTTTTCGCTGACGACTCAAGATGTTGTTCAACGGACAGGCATGCTTCACATTTGTAAGCTGTTTGCTCCAACCCGTGCCACAAGCGCGAGAAACAGGCAACGGCGTCATCAGAATTTTCGGCCGAACGAGTAGCGTTTAGCGCCATTTTGAATCGTATCTACGGCTACGCAACGGAATGACGTGATCGCACAAAAAAGGGACGCCGTGGCACTGGTACGCTGCGCCATTTCGTCAGGAAAGAGCATCCGATCAATTTCCAATGGACCTTGAAAGGATCTAGTCATCATGAGCAAAGATACAAACCTGCCTGTCACCGGCGCGGAAATTCTCGTGCGCTGCCTGGCGGAAGAGGGTGTCGAACACGTGTTCGGTTATCCCGGCGGCGCAGTGCTGTACATCTACGACGCCATATTCCAGCAAGAAAAATTCCAGCATATCCTGGTACGACATGAGCAAGCTGCGATCCATGCAGCCGATGCCTATTCCCGCAGCTCGAACAAGGTTGGCGTGGCGATTGTCACGTCCGGCCCTGGCGTCACCAATGCGGTGACCGGCCTGGCCACGGCTTACATGGACTCGATCCCGATGGTGGTGATTTCGGGCCAGGTGCCGTCGTATGCGATCGGCGAAGACGCGTTCCAGGAATGCGACACGGTCGGCATCACCCGGCCGTGCGTCAAGCACAACTTTTTGGTCAAGGATGTCAAGGATTTGGCATCGACCATCAAGAAGGCGTTTTTTATCGCCAGCACCGGCCGTCCCGGCCCGGTATTGGTGGATATCCCTAAAGACATCACCATGCACCGCCACGTTTTCGACTATCCGAAGGAAGTCGAAATGCGTTCCTACAAGCCGGTCGACAAAGGCCACTCGGGTCAGATCCGCAAAGCGGTGCAACTGCTGCTGACCGCCGAACGGCCGATGATCTACGCCGGCGGCGGCGTGATCCTGGCGAATGCCGCGCCGGAGCTGAACAAGCTGGTGGATCGCCTGGGCTACCCATGCACCACCACCCTGATGGGCCTGGGCGGCTACAAGTCGTCGAGCGACAAGTTTGTCGGCATGCCCGGCATGCACGGCACTTACGAAGCCAACATGGCGATGCAGAACAGCGATGTGCTGATCGCCATCGGCGCCCGTTTCGACGACCGCGTGATCGGCAATCCGAAGAATTTCACTTCGGTCTCGCGCAAGATCATCCATATCGATATCGACCCGTCGTCGATCTCCAAGCGGGTCAAGGTCGACATTCCTATCGTCGGCAACGTCAAGGATGTGCTGCAGGAACTGCTGGCGCAGCTGGACGCCGCCGAGACCCGGCAGAATACCTCGGCGCTGTCGAGCTGGTGGAAGCAGATCGAGGAATGGCGCGGCCGCGACTGCCTCAAGTTTGCCGATTCGAACGAAGTGATCAAGCCGCAGGCCGTGGTGCAGAAAGTATGGCAGATCACCGACGGCGACGCTTTCATCACCTCCGACGTCGGCCAGCACCAGATGTGGGCGGCGCAGTACTACGGCTTCGACAAGCCGCGCCGCTGGATCAACTCCGGCGGCCTCGGCACCATGGGCGTCGGCTTGCCGTATGCAATGGGCGTGCAGATGGCCAATCCCGGTTCTACCGTGGCCTGCATCACCGGCGAAGCCTCGATCCAGATGTGCATCCAGGAGCTGGCTACCTGCAAGCAGTATCACCTGACGCCGAAGATCATCCTGCTCAACAACCGCTTCCTCGGCATGGTCCGGCAATGGCAGCAGATCGATTACGGTTCGCGCTATTCCGAGTCCTACATGGATTCGCTGCCGGATTTCACCAAGCTGGCGGAATCGTTCGGTCACGTCGGCATGAAGATCGAAAAGCCGGGCGACGTCGACGGTGCGCTGAAAGAGGCTTTCGGTCTGAAAGATCGCCTGGTATTCATGAATTTCATTACGGATCAAACCGAAAACGTCTGGCCTATGGTCAAGGCGGGCAAGGGCTTGACTGAAATGCTGCTCGGTTCGGAGGATCTGTAATCATGCGACATATCGTTTCTGTATTGCTGGAAAATGAAGCGGGCGCCTTGTCGCGCGTGGTCGGCCTGTTTTCCGCCCGCGGCTACAACATCGAGACATTGACGGTCGCACCGACCGAAGATGCGACCTTGTCACGCATGACCATCGTGACAAGCGGTTCGGATGACGTGATCGAACAGATCACCAAGCACCTGAACCGTCTGATTGAAGTCGTCAAAGTGGTCGACCTGACCGAAGGCGCACATATCGAACGCGAGCTGATGCTGATCAAGGTGCGCGCGGTCGGCAAGGAACGCGAAGAGATGAAGCGCACCGCGGACATTTTCCGCGGCCGCATCATCGACGTCACCGACAAGTCCTATACCCTGGAACTGACAGGCAACAAGGGCAAGCTGGATGCGTTCATCGATTCGATCGACCGTGCGGCGATCCTGGAAACCGTCCGTACCGGCGGCTCTGGCATCGGCCGCGGCGAACGCATCCTCAAAGTTTAAATAAAGTTTAAATAAACAGTCATCGCGCTGAAACGTTCGGTGCAAATTACATCAAATTACATATATAGGATCAAAAATGAAAGTTTTCTACGACAAAGACAGCGACCTCTCCCTGATCAAAGGCAAGAATGTTGCCATCATCGGTTACGGTTCGCAGGGCCATGCCCACGCGCAAAACCTGAACGATTCCGGCGTCAAGGTCACTGTCGGCCTGCGCAAGGGCGGTGCATCGTGGGACAAGGCGAAGAACGCCGGCCTGAACGTGGCTGAAGTCAACGACGCGGTGAAAGCCGCCGACGTCATCATGATCCTGCTGCCGGACGAAAACATCGCCCAGGTCTATGCAGAAAACGTCGCGCCGCACGCCAAGCAAGGCGCTACTCTGGCCTTCGCCCACGGCTTCAACGTGCACTACGGCCAAGTCGTGCCGCGCACCGACCTGGACGTCATCATGATCGCTCCCAAGGCGCCAGGCCACACTGTCCGCGCCACCTACACCCAGGGCGGCGGCGTGCCGCACCTGATCGCGGTTTACCAGGACAAGTCCGGCAGCGCCCGCGACATCGCCTTGTCGTACGCAACCGCCAACGGCGGCGGCCGTGCCGGCATCATCGAAACCAACTTCCGCGAAGAAACCGAAACCGACCTGTTCGGCGAGCAAGCCGTGTTGTGCGGCGGTGCGGTGGAACTGATCAAGGCCGGTTTCGAAACCCTGGTGGAAGCCGGCTACGCGCCGGAAATGGCTTACTTCGAATGCTTGCACGAACTGAAGCTGATCGTTGACCTGATCTATGAAGGCGGCATCGCCAACATGAATTACTCGATCTCCAACAACGCTGAATACGGCGAATATGTCACCGGCCCGCGCATCGTCACCGAAGACACCAAGAACGCCATGCGCCAGTGCCTGAAGGACATCCAGACCGGCGAATACGCGAAGAGCTTCATCCTGGAAAACAAGGCTGGCGCGCCAACCCTGATTTCCCGACGCCGCATCACAGCCGAGCATCAAATCGAACAAGTTGGCGAACAACTGCGCGGCATGATGCCTTGGATTAAGAAAAACAAGATGGTTGACCAATCGAAGAACTAATCAGGGCTTCCTTGTTTTGAGGTCAGGCATCATGCAGCAAGCGCCTGCATGCGCTTGCTGGGCCGGACGGCGCAAAGCAGTGCTTTGCGAAACCCCGTCCGGCCTGCCTTGGATCAAAAAGAACAAGATGGTTGATCAATCGAAGAACTAATCATTCTTCATTGAGATGGTGTAAAAAGGACGGTATAGCCGTCCTTTTTGCTTTCTTGACCGGCAACCATACATTGTTTAGATTGTGGCATCGCCAATCGAGTAATTTTCTTGGGCAATATGGCAACTAATACAATCGGCAGCAAATTCGGCAAGCCCGACCGCGGCTGGCGGGAGCGCCTGTACACGATTATTTTTGAAGCCGACACCGCCGCCGGACGCCGCTTCGATACCGCCTTGCTGATCATCATCGTGCTCAGCGTGGCGACCGTGATCATCGACAGCGTCGGCGCCGTGCGTTCGCGCGATTTCCTGGCGCTGAATATTTTGGAATGGCTGTTCACCATCCTGTTCACCATCGAGTACGTGGTGCGCCTGCTGTGCGTCAAGCACCCCTTGCGTTATGCCCTCAGCCTGTTCGGCATCATCGACCTGATATCTATCCTGCCGACCTACCTGGCGATCCTGCTGCCGGAATTCCATTTCCTGATCGATGTCCGCCTGCTGCGCATGCTGCGCGTCTTCCGCGTGATGAAACTGCCGCGCTATTTCGACGAGTCGCAGATCCTGCTGCAGGCGCTGCGCAACAGCCGCCACAAGATCCTGGTGTTCCTGGGCGTGGTGCTGATCATGAGCGTGATCCTGGGCACCATCATGTATGTGATCGAAGGGCCGGAGAACGGCTTCACCAGCATCCCGGTCGGCATGTACTGGTCGATCGTGACGCTCACCACCACCGGCTATGGCGACATCCACCCGAAAACGCCGATGGGCCAGCTGATTACTTCCTGCGCCATGCTGCTGGGCTACGGCATCATCGCCTTGCCGACCGGGATCGTCGGCGTCGAACTGGCGATGACCATGATGAAGGGTACGCCGACCACCCGTACCTGCACCCATTGCCTGACTGAAGGGCATGAAGCCGATTCCCTGTTTTGCAAACACTGTGGCGAGAAGCTGGAACCCTATCAGTACGATGCCGCCGCGGCCAGCGCCGATCCGTTCAACAAGCTGGCGGAATTCAAAGGCCGCATGGGGCTTAATGTGCACCGGGACCCGCCGAAAAAATAAGGCCGGGGCAAGGCTTTTTGCGGTCTTGCGTTTGCCACTAACTACAGGCAATATTGTCAGCGAACTAATTCGGCAGAATACAATCGAAGGTTGGTCTGTAATTGATAGTCTTTGGGGCGCACTTCCGGTAGCGCTCCATTTTTTCTTGGAGAAGAATATGTCGCGATCACGCAAATTGATGTTGTCGTCACTGCTGGCTGCCACCGGTTTCGCCGCGCACGCCCAGGCGCCGACCAGCGGTACCCTGGTAGTAGTGCCGGCCTATGGCGAAGTCAAGCATGCCAACGATCAGGTAAAGATCACGTTCAATGTTGAAGAGCAGGACAAGGACAAGGCGGCGGCTGCTTCCCGCGTCAACCTGAAGATGAAGCAGGGCACCGATATCCTCAAGCGCCAGGATCCGCAAGCGATCTTGCAGACGCGCGGCTATTACACCTACCCGGTTTATCCGGAAGACCAGCCGCAGCCGCGCGGCAATGCCAATAAGCCGCGCCAGCCGACCGGCTGGCGCGTCGGCCAGTACCTGGACGCCACCACGACCAACCTGAACAACCTGCCGAAAACGGTAGCCGCGGTGCAAAGCATCCTCGGCCTCAACGGCCTGTATTTCGGCCTGAGCGACGCCACCAGCAAGAAACTGGATGACCAGCGCATCGCCGCCACCTACCAGAACCTGACCGAGCGCATTTCTTCGATCGCCCGCGCAATGGGCCGCAATGTATCGGATGCCGTGCTCGATACGGTGGATTTCGAAGGCTCCGGCAACTATGCCCAGGAAGCGGCGGCGCCGAAAGCGATGATGATGCGCGCAGCATCCATGAACGACTCGGCCCAGGTGGAAGAACCTAGTTTCGAACCGGGTGAAACTACCTTGAACATGCGCCTGGTTGCCAAGTACCGTTTCAAATGAGCCGCCTGACCATCTTCAGCCTGACCCTGGGCATGGCTTTGGCGTTGGCCGGCTGCAAGCCGTCGGCGCCGACGCCGCAAGTCTTTAAGGCCCAGACCGATGCGCTGGAAAAGGCAAAAGGAGTTGAACAGCAGCTGCAGCAAGCCCAGGACAAGGCTAAGGCAGCTGAAGAGGAACAGCAGAAATAAGAAAAAGAAGCTGGGGCGCCTGCCCCGGCTTTCTTTTTTTGCGATATTCCGCTGATTTGTTGTTATATTAAAAATATTTTCCCGGTTATATTTACCCAGGCCAATAAAATCGAGCGAAAAGCTTGGTCTTTTTATACAATGCCAAGGCGCTGTTTCTTTCGCTGAACATCCGGACCACTGATATCATGCAGGCGGTCTCAAATCACCGATTTACCAGTGTTTCTTTATTAAGAAGCGAATCAAGAAGCGGTACGGGGGCTGGCAGAACTGGCTTCGCGCCCTCCCTGCAAGCAATAAAGCAGCAGGTTACATTTATTTCCCGCTCGACTAGAATAGCCACGCTTTCAAATTTCCATCATTTACCCAGATAATCCGGAGTGCAGTTGAATAATTACCCCCATCCTATTATTGCCCGCGAGGGTTGGCCGTTTTTGGGCATCGCCTTTGCGGTCGCGCTGCTGATCACGTTTTTCTCTCCCGCATGGTCGCTGCCATTCTGGATTATTGCTTTGTTCGTATTGCAGTTTTTCCGCGATCCGGCGCGCGTGATTCCGCAGAATCCCGCCGCGGTGCTGTCGCCGGCCGATGGCCGCATCGTCGTGGTGGAAAAAACCATGGACCCTTACGCCAATCGCGAAGCCTTGAAGATCAGCGTCTTCATGAACGTATTCAACGTCCATTCGAATCGCGCGCCGGTCGACGGCAAGATTGAGAAGGTAGAGTATTTCCCGGGCAAGTTCGTCAACGCCGACCTCGACAAGGCGTCGATCGAAAACGAGCGCAACGCTCTGGTCATCACCGCCGCCAACGGCCAGACCGTGACTTGCGTGCAGGTCGCCGGCCTGATTGCGCGCCGCATCCTTTGCTACGTCAAGGTGGCCGACGTGCTGGCGCGCGGCCAGCGCTACGGTTTCATCCGCTTCGGTTCGCGGGTCGACGTCTACCTGCCGCTGACAGCGACGCCCAAGGTTGCCGTGGGCGACAAGGTATCCGCCACCGAGACTATCCTGGCCGAGTTTTAAGCAGTGTTGCTGGTAATCAGAGTCGATTGAAACGGAACTTACATGGCCACATTCAAGCGCCGTAAAGCGAAGAACAATATCGCGCAGTTCCCCAAGGCGCTGCGCCCGAACAAGAACGCAGAACGCAGCGAATACCTGGACCAGGATACGGGAGACCATCCCCCGGTCCGGCGCCGGCGCGGCATCTACCTGCTGCCGAACGCCTTCACCACGGCAGCGCTGTTCTGCGGTTTTTATGCGATCGTGATGGCGATGAACCTGCGCTTCGACCAGGCTTCGATCGCCATCTTCGTGGCGATGGTGCTGGACAGCCTGGACGGCCGCGTGGCGCGCCTGACCAATACCCAGAGCGAATTCGGCGCGCAATACGACAGCCTGTCCGACATGGTGTCGTTCGGCGCCGCGCCGGCGCTGGTAGTGTACGAGTGGTCCTTGCGCGGCATGGGCAAGCTGGGCTGGCTGGCGGCATTCGTCTATTGTGCCGGCGGCGCTTTGCGCCTGGCGCGCTTCAACACCAATATCGCGGTGGTCGACAAACGCTATTTCCAGGGTTTGCCCAGCCCCGCAGCAGCGGCCCTGGTGGCCGGTTTTGTCTGGCTGATGGACGATCTCGGCTTCCGCGGCGCATCGTTGAGCTGGGCAGCGTGGGCGATCACCCTATACGCCGGCCTGACCATGGTCAGCAATGTTCCGTTTTATAGTTTTAAAGACATCAACCTGCGCAAGCCGATGCCGTTCATCGCCGCGTTCCTGGTGGTGCTGGCGCTGGTGGCGATTTTCAGCGATCCGTCGAAGGTGCTGTTCGGCCTGTTCGTGCTGTACGGCCTGTCCGGTTTCGGCGTCTATTTCTGGCGCTGGTTCAAGGGCAAGCCGGTCAGCATCGTGCAGACGGAACTAGAGCACGACGATAAGGACTAAGGTAATGCCTGTGAAACATTAGTAAGGTTAAATGTTGTTAAACCTTGGGTTGCAAGCAGCACGGCGGCACAGCAAGTGGCATCATACTTTTTCAACTATCACTGGAGAAAAAAATGGGTTTACTTTCTTTTATTAAGGACGCTGGTGAAAAGCTTCTGGGGAAAAAGCCAGAGGAAGTTGCTCCTCCTGATGTCCCGGCGCTGGAGCAACAAGCAGCAGATGCGATCAAAACCTACGTGGGAACGCAAGGCATCGACACCAGTGGTTTGACGATTGCCTTCGATGCCCCTTCTAAAACGGTGACTGCCAGCGGTGAAGCCGCTGATCAGCAGACCCGCGAAAAAATCATTTTGTGCTGTGGCAATGTCAAAGACGTTGAAAGTGTGAATGATAATTTGACCGTTGCCGCGGCTGCAGATGAGTCCCAGTGGTATGACGTGGTCACAGGTGACAACCTGTCGAAGATCTCCAAGCAATTCTATGGCGATCCAAACAAGTATCCGCAAATTTTTGAAGCCAACAAGCCGATGCTGAAAAGCCCTGACCTGATTTATCCAGGCCAGAAGCTGCGTATTCCGCCACTTGCCTGATAGACGGCAAGCCAGATCAGCCGCCCGCTTAGTCCCGGGCGGTTTTTTTACGGCCGTCACTTTGTGATTTTTATACCGGATTCCCTCAAAGTCTTTAAAATTGATGGTTTACAAGACCAATCAGGAGCACAGCATGGCAGCCAACTCGCCCGAAAAACTGATCATATTCGACACCACCTTGCGCGACGGCGAACAGTCGCCTGGCGCATCGATGACCAAGGATGAAAAAATCCGCATCGCCAAGCAGCTGGAGCGGATGAAAGTCGATGTGATCGAAGCCGGGTTTGCGGCTGCTTCGCCTGGCGATTTCGAGGCGATCAAGGCGATCGCCGGCATCATCAAGGACTCTACCGTCTGTTCCCTGTCGCGCGCCAACGACAAGGACATTGCACGCGCCGCCGAAGCGCTGCAGCCGGCCGAACGCAAGCGTATCCATACCTTCCTGGCGACCTCGCCGCTGCACATGGAAAAGAAGCTGCGCATGACGCCGGACCAGGTGTTCGAACAAGCCAAGCTGGCGGTGCGCTACGCCCGCAAATTCACCGACGATGTCGAGTTCAGTCCGGAAGACGGCAGCCGCTCCGACATGGATTTCCTGTGCCGGGTGCTGGAAGCGGTGATCGCCGAAGGCGCGACCACCATCAACTTCGCCGACACGGTCGGCTACGGCGTGCCGGAACTGTACGGCCACATGCTGAAGACCTTGCGCGAACGGATTCCGAATTCCGACAAGGCGATCTGGTCGGTGCACTGCCATAACGACCTCGGCATGGCGGTCGCCAATTCGCTGGCCGGCGTCATGATCGGCGGCGCGCGCCAGGTCGAGTGCACCATCAACGGCCTGGGCGAGCGGGCCGGCAACACGGCGCTGGAAGAGATCGTCATGGCGGTGCGGACCAGGCGCGATTACTTCAACCTGGATATCGGCATCGATACTACGCAAATCGTGCCGGCGTCCAAGCTGGTGTCGCAAATCACCGGATTTGCAGTGCAGCCGAACAAGTCGGTAGTGGGCGCGAATGCGTTTGCGCACGCCTCGGGGATCCACCAGGACGGCGTGCTGAAGGCGCGCGATACCTATGAAATCATGCGCGCCGAAGATGTCGGCTGGAGCGCCAACAAGATCGTGCTGGGCAAGCTGTCGGGACGCAATGCGTTCAAACAGCGGCTGGAAGAACTGGGCATCGCGCTCGAATCGGAAACGGAAGTGAACGCGGCTTTTGCGCGCTTCAAGGAGCTGGCGGACCGCAAGTCGGAGATTTTTGACGAAGACATCATTGCCCTGGTTTCGGATGAGCAGCAGTCGCACGACAAGGAGTTCTATCGTTTCGTGTCGTTGTCGCAGCATTCGGAAACTGGTGAAAAACCCAGCGCCAAGGTGGTGTTTTCGATCGATGACAAGGAATCCAGTTGCGAGGGCGAAGGTAACGGGCCGGTGGATGCTATCGTCAACGCCATCGAAACCAAGGTGGCCAGCGGCGCCGAGCTGCTGCTGTTCTCGGTCAACGCGATCACCACCGGCACCCAGTCGCAGGGCGAAGTTACCATGCGCCTGTCCAAGGCAGGCCGCATCGTCAACGGCGTAGGCGCCGACCTGGATATCGTGGTGGCCTCGGCCAAGGCTTACCTGTCAGCGCTCAACAAACTGCACTCCAAGTCTGAAAAACTGAACCCGCAACTGTAGCAGCAGTTAAATGGGGCCAGAGTTTTTTTTCGCGTCCTTTGCGAAAATTACTCTGGCCCCATTTAACGGACCACGGAGTACGTGCGGTGGCATTCGATAGTCTTCGTTGGCCGCTAATCAGATTCCAGCTGCGCCCACAGCCGCGCCAGATACGGGTCGCGGAATCCTTCTTTCAGCAGCCCTTCCAGGGTATGCCGCAAATAATCCCTCGCCGGCCCATAGAGTCCGCAAGCGTCGCGCAGGTGAGAAACCACTTTCAGGTCCGGCAGGCGGCCGGTGTAGCTTTCGTGCTGGCGGTTCATGACGAACGCCAGCGCCTTGACGCGCGGACCGTTCTTGCCCTTGAGCTGCATCGGCAGCCAGCGCGGCAGGTAAGCGCCGGTCATCATTTCGCGGCGCCACAGCATTTTCAGTTCGGTTTCGATGCTGATGGCGGGAATGCGGAAGGCGATGCCCTGGCAAGAGCCGCCGCGATCCAGTCCCAGCACCAGGCCGGGGTTGTCCCAGGTGCCGCGGTTGATGCGCGAATACAGGTAAAAGCCGCGGTGGTAGCCATACAGCATGGCCGGCACGCGCTCGCTGTATTCCACCATCGGGTTCCAGATCAGCGAACCGTAGCCGAACAGCCAGACATCGCCGTTGGGATCCGGCAGCGAAGCCAGCGCGGCGCGCCAGGAAGCCTCCAGCGCTGCTTCGGACAGCAGGGCAGAGGCAATCGGGGTGTTATCCAGGATAGTCCGCAGGCGGTCCTGTTCAAGATCTTCACGGGTGATGCTCATGGTTACAGAATAAGCCAGATCGTGGGACTGCAACAAGTGCTTTGCCGATCTTCCGTGGTTTAACGGCAATGCATGTATTGCATCATTCTTTGAGAGCAACCAGTAATACGCATTACTAGCTTGATCCCAGTATCTCTTCTACCTGCGCCGCGCGCGGAATCGGCGCCACGGCGCCGTAACCGGTGGTCGACAAGGCGGCGCAGACATTGGCGTAGCGGGCGGCGCGAAATGGGTCGTCGCCGGCGGTCAGGCGGGCAATGAAAGCGCCGCCAAAACAATCGCCGGCGCCGGTCGCATCGACGGCTTCCACGCCATAAGCCGGCACCAGCCGGCGTTCACCGGCGGTCGCGACATAACAGCCCTCGGCGCCAAGCTTGAAGGCGACCAGGCCGATGCCGTAAGACAGCAAGGTATCGACAATCGCGTCGCGGTCGTCAAGGCCGGTGAGGGCGCTGATATCGTCCCAGCTGGGCAGGCAGATGTCGCACAGCGCAAACGCTTCGCGCATTTTTTCTTGGGCCCGTTCCAGCGGCCACAGTTTCAGCCGCAGGTTGGTGTCGAGCGAGGTGCGTACGCCGTGCTTGCGCGCATGCGCCATCGCCGCCAGTCCGGCATCGCAGGCCGATGCGCTGATCGCCAGGCTGATGCCTGACAAGTGCAGCACCTTGGCCGCAGCGATCGCCGCCAGCGGCAGCTGCGCGCTGGCATAGCGGCTGGCGGCGGAGCCGGCGCGCAAGTAGTCGAAGTGATGGCCGTTCTGGTCGTGCGATACAAAATACACGCCGGTGGCGGCCTGCGCATCGCTGGCGACGTGGCTTGCGTCGACCTGTTCGGCCAGCCACAGCTCGCGCAGCTTCTGCCCGAAATGATCGTTGCCGAGCGCGCTGATGTAACCGCTGCGCGCGCCCTGGCGGGCGGCGGCGATGCAGAAATTCGACGTGTCGCCGCCGAAACCCTGCAGGTACATGCGGGCATCATGCTGCCGCTGGTTGAACTCCACCATAGCTTCGCCATAGGCCAGGATATCTGTAGTCATTGCTTGTGCCGGATCAGGTTAAAAGAAGGTCTGGATCACATCGACCACCTGGTGCCGGGGATCGAGCACCGCAATCTGGCGCCACTTGTCGAAGGTCAGGCAAGGATGGGAAATGTCGAAGCCGATCATGTCGCCGACCTTGATATTGTCGCCTTCGGTGATCTGAAGATACGCATGCTGGTCCATCATGCCGGTCAGCTGCCAGTGCGCCGGCGTGGCCGTGGGAGCCGGGCTGCCTGGGCGATAATGCGCTGCGGGCAAGGGCAGGCCGGCGTCGAACGCGGCGTCGCGCTTGCCGAGCGCGATGATGGCTTTGCCGGTTTCCGGAATCGACTGTACATAAGCCCATAACTGCAGGGCCGGCAGCAGCTCGGTGCGCATCTTGCGGGCGATCGGATTGCGGGTCTGGATCTGCGCCTGCGCGGCGCGATAAATGCCGACGTCATGGGTCAGGTAGCAGCCCGGACGCAGCACCACGTCCAGCGGCAGGCCGATGTCGGTCTTGGCGAATTCTTCGGCGACCACGTCATACCAGGCCGAACCGGCGCCGGTCAGTATCACCGGCTGTGCTGCGCTACCTGCTGTGCGCGCGGCAAAACGGCCATCCTTGGCCAGCTGTTTGGCGCAGGCGACTGCATGCTGCAGGAAACCGCGGATATCGGCTTCTTCCTTCAGCACGCCTTCGTACACTTCGACGCCGGCCAGCACCAGGCTTTCGGGCCAGCGCGCCAGCGCTGCCAGCACCGCCTCTTGCTGCTGCGGATTGCGGATGCCGGTGCGGCCGCCGTCAGGGCCCAGTTCCAGCAGCACATGGAGCTGTTGCTTGCGCGCCTGGAAGAATGCGCCCAGCTGGTCGACGCCGTCGGCCGAGTCGACCAGGCAGCAGAATGCAAAGGAGGGGTCAGCCAGCAGATCGGAAATGATCGCCATGTTCTGTTTGCCGACCAGCTGGTTGGCCATGATCACGCGCTGCACGCCGTGCTGGCGGGCGACCCGGGTCTGGTGGGCGGTAGCCAGGGTAATGCCCCATGCGCCGCCGGCCAGCTGGCGCGCAAACAGTTTCGGCGCCATCGTGGTTTTGCCGTGCGGGGCCAGCTTGACGCCGTATTCCGTGACGAACTGCTGCATCCACTGCAGGTTGTGCGTCATGCGCTCTTCGTACAGCACGGCGGTAGGCAAGCTCAGGTCTTCACGCAGCAGGTTCCAGTTGTGCGCCTTGACTTCGGCGGCTGGCAGCGCTTGCTGGAATGCACCCAAGCCCTTGTTCAAGGGATCGATCAGCGGGTTCTGGTAATCGCTGTGATAGTTAATAACATTTGTCATCGAATCTCCTCCATCAAAATTCATTTGACGTAATCATATCCTTGAATTTACTATATTAAAAGCATGTTACAAAGTAACATAGCGTTTTCTTCCTGCTGTGTCTGTTGCCACGCTTGTTGCCGGATACTGCGGCTTATTGTTGCACCCCGTTGCTGTTCCACCCGTATGCCCGACTGACAGCAGATGACACAATTATTCGATATTGTCTCGCGCATCGCCGAACGCAGCAGCCAGCTGCGCCTGGCTGAGCAAAAAGTGGCGCAGGCAATCCTGAGCGACCTGCCGTTTGCGGCCAGCGCCAGCATCCAGACCCTGGCCAGGCAGGCCGGCGTCAGCGAAGCCAGCGTTACGCGCTTTGCCAAAGCCATCGGCTGCCGCGACGTGCGCGAACTGAAGATGCGCCTGGCCCAGGCCGCGGCAATCGGTCAGCGGTTTTTGCGGACCGAGAATTCTGTTGCTGAAAATCAATTTCCACAAATCGTCGATATCGTCTATGCCGATATCCACAAGTCGCTGGAGGTCAACCGCAGCCTGCTGAGCCAGGATAACTTGCTGCAGGCGGCGCGGGCGCTGCTGCAGGCGCGCATGATTTATGCCTTTGGCATGGGCGGCGGCTCGACTATGCTGTCGGATGAGGCTCGTTACCGGCTGGTGCGCCTGGGGCGGCCGGTGGCCACTTACCACGACGCTATGTTGCAGAAAATGGTGGCGGCGACGCTCGACAAGGACGACGTGATCCTGGCTCTGTCGACCACCGGCAACGTGCCCGAACTCAACGCCAGCTGCGCCATCGCCAAGGAATACGGAGTGCGGCTGGTGGCGATCACCGCCCTCGGTTCGCCGCTGGCGGCGATGGCCGATGTGCTGCTGCCGCTGAAGTCGCTGGAAACCGATTTCATTTTCAAGCCCTCGTCGTCGCGCTACGCCATGATGATGGCGCTGGACGTGCTGATGACCGAGTTGGCATTGCTGCAAAAGGACCACAGCCAGGAGTTGCTGCGGCGCCTGAAATTCACACTGGATACACATCGCGGCGGCGGCAATCGCGAGCCGTTGGGAGACTGAAATGAGCACTGATTCAAATGCATTGCCGACGCCAGGCTGCACGCCAAGCTGCGATACCCTGATTCGCAACGTGTCGGTGATCGACGGCAGCGGCAGCGCGGCGTATGTCGCCGATGTGGCCCTGGCCGGCGGCCGCATCCTGCATATCGAACCGCACGGCAACGCCAGCGCCGGCGCGCTTTCCGGCTGGCAGGCGCAGCAGGTGGTCGACGGCAGCGGCAAGGTCTTGAGCCCCGGCTTCATCGACGTCCACACGCACGACGACACCAACGTGATCCGCACGCCGAACATGCTGCCGAAACTGTCGCAGGGCGTCACCACCGTGGTGGTCGGTAATTGCGGCATCAGCGCCGCGCCGGTCAGCCTCAAGGCGGAGCCGCCGGATCCGATGAACCTGCTGGGCGAAGCGAGCGCTTTCAGCTATCCGACTTTTGCTTCCTATGTCGACGCGGTGAACCAGGCCCAGCCGGCGATCAATGTCGCCGCCCTGATCGGCCATACCGCCTTGCGCAGCAACCAGATGGACCGGCTCGACCGCGCCGCCACCGCAACCGAAATCGCCGCCATGTGCGAGCAGTTGCGCGAAGCATTGGAGCATGGCGCGCTTGGGCTCAGCACCGGCCTGGCCTACGGCAATGCGATCAACGCGCCGACCGCCGAAGTGCTGGCGCTGGCGGAACCGCTGGCCGAGGCCGGCGCCATCTACGCCACCCATCTGCGCAGCGAATTCGCCGATATCCTGGAAGCCATGGATGAGGCGTTCCGGATCGGCAAGCATGCCCGGGTGCCGGTGGTGATTTCGCACCTGAAATGCGCCGGCGTCGAAAACTGGGGCCGCAGCGGCGAAGTGCTGGAGGCGCTGGAGCAGGCGCAGCGCTACCAGCCGGTCGGCTGCGACTGTTATCCCTACACCGCCAGTTCCTCCACCCTGGATTTGAAGCAGGTGACCGACACCATCGACATCATGGTGACCTGGTCGGAACCGGAACCGGCCATGGGCGGCAAGCTGCTGGCCGACATCGCCGCCGAATGGCAGGTCGACCTGATGGCGGCGGCGCGCCGCCTGCAGCCGGCCGGCGCGGTCTATCACTGCATGCAGGACGACGACGTCAACCGCATCCTGAGCCATCCGGCCAGCGTGGTCGGTTCCGACGGCCTGCCTAACGATCCCTTGCCGCATCCGCGCCTGTGGGGCGCCTTTCCGCGCGTGCTGGGTTATTACAGCCGCGAACAGAAACTGTTCCCGCTGGCTGTGGCGATCCGCAAGATGACCGGCTTGTCGGCGGAACGTTTCGGCCTGGCCGAACGCGGCCTGGTGCGCGAAGGGTATTGGGCCGACCTGGTGCTGTTCGATGCGGAGACCGTGCGCGACGCCGCCACCTTCTCCGATCCGATGCAGCCGGCCGAAGGCATCGATGCGGTGTGGGTGAATGGCGCTTTGTCTTACCTGGGCGGCGCGCAAAAAGCGCCGACCGAATTGCGGGCAGGGCGTTTCCTGGCGCGCCAGGCCGGCGTCAGCGGCGTACTGGCAAGTTGAATTTTGTTTTGAATTTTGTCTTTTATTGAGGAGTGGTCATGACAATCAAACGATATGGTGTTGAAGGTGGTTCGGGAACCGGCGGCCAGCATTTGCCGTTCGCGCGTGCGGTGGAAGCCGACGGCTGGCTGTATGTTTCCGGCCAGGTGGCGATGGTGGACGGCGAAGTGATCGACGGCGGCATCGTCGCTCAGTCGCACAAGACCATCCAGAACGTGCTGGCGATCCTGAAAGAAGCCGGCTACGGCCCGGAGCATGTGGTGCGTTGCGGCGTCTGGCTCGACGATACCCGCGATTTCCAATCGTTCAACCGGGTCTTCAAGGAGTATTTTGGCGCCAATCCGCCTGCCCGCGCTTGCGTGCAGTCGAGCATGGTGGTCGATTGCAAGGTGGAAGTGGATTGCATCGCTTATAAAAAATAAACCGGGTCCAGGCCGGCGAATAGACTGGCGACCGATAGTGAATAGTTGCAAAATGGCGCCGTTATGGATTTGTGCGCCAAGGCAGGCAGCAGGTATATGGCGGTGTTAAAAAATAAATCAGACTTTAGGAGGATTTGATGGAGATGGTTCAAGGAAACATGTTGCTGCTATATGCAGTGATTGCAGTGATCGCGCTGGTGGTGCTGATCGCCAAGTTCAAGATGAATCCGTTCATCGTGCTGATCGTGGTGTCGGTGATCCTGGGCCTGGTGGTCGGCATGCCGATGGCCAGCATCGTCAAATCCTACGAAACCGGGGTCGGCGGCGCACTAGGACATATTGCGCTGGTGGTCGGGCTGGGCACCATGTTCGGCAAGATGATGGCCGAATCGGGCGGCGCCGAGCGCGTGGCCAATACGCTGATTGGCGTGTTCGGCCCCAAGCGGGTGCACTGGGCCATGATGGTGGTGGCCCTGATCGTCGGCCTGCCGGTGTTCTTTGAAGTCGGTTTCGTGCTGCTGATCCCGATTGCATTCAACGTCGCCAAGCGCACCGGGACTTCGATGATCATGGTCGGGATTCCGATGGTTGCCGGCCTGTCTGTCGTACACGGCCTGATCCCGCCGCATCCGGCCGCGCTGTTCGCCGTGACCGCCTACAACGCAGACATCGGCCGCACCATCATGTACGCGCTGATCGTCGGCATTCCTACCGCGATCATTGCCGGCCCGCTATTTGCCAAGCTGATCAGCCGCTTCGTGGTGCCTAATCCAGACAATCCATTGATCGCGCAATTCGTGGAAGAGGGCAAGACCCGCGAATTGCCAGGTTTTGGCATCACCATTGCAACTATCCTGCTGCCGGTGGCGCTGATGCTGATCGGCAGCTGGGCCGATGTGTTTTTCACTCCCAAAACTTTCGCCAACGATTTCCTGCGCCTGATCGGCAACTCGGTGATTGCACTGCTGATTGCGACGCTGGTGAGTTTTTACACCTTCGGCAAGGCGCGTGGTTTCGATCGCGCGGCGATCCTGAAATTTACGACCGAGTGCCTGGCGCCTATCGCCGGGATCACCCTGATCGTCGGCGCCGGCGCCGGTTTTGGCCGGATCCTGATCGACGGCGGCGTATCCAAGGCGATTGTCGAACTCGCCAACAATGCGCATCTGTCGCCGTTGCTGCTGGGCTGGTTCGTGGCGGCGCTGATCCGCGTTGCCACCGGTTCCGCCACCGTGGCGATGACCACCGCCTGCGGCATCGTCGCCCCTATCGTCACTGCCGCCGGCGTTACCGTCAGGCCGGAACTGATGGTGCTGGCCACCGGCGCCGGTTCGCTGATCCTGTCGCACGTCAACGATGGCGGTTTCTGGCTGGTCAAGGAGTACTTCAACATGACCGTGACGGAAACCTTCAAGACCTGGACTGTGGCCGAGACCATCATTTCGGTGGTGGCGCTGTTGCTGACCTTGGGCCTGGCTACAGTGATCTGATCCATCCGAAGGTCAACTCGCCACGGGCGAGGCAAACAAACGCTGTCAAACGGCTTGCAGAACATCATTCTGCAAGCCGTTTTTTTACATCTCCTTATTTGAAGGTCTCCTTTTCAGGATAATTCCATAATGTTGTATTTTTGAAACATCATTTTGTTAATTCTAGGAATACTTTTTATTTAACAAAACAGAGCCGCACCCGATCTGGGTTGATCGGGAAATAAACGGGCTTGGCGACTTGTAAACCTCGTTATATATAGGCAGCTATTGCGTCATATCCATATCTGGCAATCTCAGGCCAGACCATCCTACCGGGCGCGGGGACGATATATTTCCATGTGGAATTGTAAAAAAATATTCGCAGAATGTTAATTTACAAAATGTAAACGTTAACTAATGTTAATTATTAAAATAAACATTACTCCCATATTCAATATCTTTGAAATACGTCTAAAATGACAATTAATTTCCATGCCGCATTGTTTTCATATGGAAAGCACGAGCAGGGTATTCAGCGTCATTCCGGGCCTGCAGCATCGCGCAGAATCATTCTGTGCCTGCAACGATGCGGCAAGCATGTCAGTTTCTTACATCTCATTTTCCTGATGTAGCCGCCGCCGCGGAAATTGAGCCAGAGGTTGTTGGACCAGCAATTGGAGTCAGCCATGGCAATACGGATTTATCCCCCAACAGAAAGTATTTGCTCCGCCCACACGTACTTCGCCATCCAGGCGAGGTGCACTCTTATCGAAAGTTTTGTTGCCGCCGCAATGCGTTGGGGATAAGCCGCCTCAAAAGCATCGCCGGCAGTGTTTAGCCAAACAGGCAATTCTGCATTAGGCATGCTTGGTCTCAATTCAGACTGAGACAAAATCCCTGTTTTTTTACCCTCAATTTTCTTCGCTACGGACTCGTCCCGGCGTTGAGGGCGTCTTTTTGCCTATTTTTTTGTATTTTTCCGGAGAACGTCATGAGCAAGACTTATCGTTTGGTATGGAGCAAGACACAAGGTGCGCTGGTAGTCACATCGGAACTGGCCAAGACCAATGGCAAGGGAGCCTCGAACCTGCTGTTGTCGACGGCCTCGATCGGCGCAGCCGGCGGCCTGTCCGGCCAGGGCGAAACCACGCCGCAGCTGCGGCGCCTGCCGGCATTGCTCGCACTGGCGACAACCGGCTTTTTTGCCCTGAACGGTTCGACAGCCTGGGCCAATTGCACGCCGGCCAATCCGGCTGACGGCGCGACAGTCACCTGCGCCGGCGCTGCTCCGCTACTGGCGCCTTCATTCAGCAGCGCCGCCAATAACCTGACGGTGAACGTGAACACCGGCGCCAGCGCCGGCGTGCTGCTGGGCCTGCTCGGGACGGCAATGAATTTGACCGGCAACAATGTCACGCTCAATAACGGCGGCACCATAGATCCGTCGCTGCTGGGGGCGGCCAGCCTGCTATCGACCGGCACCGTGATCGGCAATGCCGCGGCCAGCACCGTTACCGTCAACAACAGCGGCACCATGAAGGGCACCAGCGGCTTGCTAGGGGTGAGCCTGACCAACCTGAACGGTGTCGCGCTGGCGGTGCAGAACGGCACCGGCGGCGTCAGCAATCTGTCCAATACCGGCACCATCGGCAGTTCGCCTTTGCTGGGCGTCTCGCTGTTCGCATCCGATGCGCCGGTGGTTGCAGCCTACGGCGGCGGCCAGGTCAACTTTGTCAATTCCGGCACCATCAACGGCCGGGTTGCGTTCGAGGCTTCGGGTACGCCCGGCACCGGCAACACCTTCGTCAATTCCGGGACCATCACCGGCAGCGTATCGATGGGCGTCAACAGCAGCAACACCTTTACCGCGGTGACCGGCTCTACTGTGAATTCAGGCGGCAGCCTTGGCCTCAACCTGTTGAACGTAGTCGGCCTCAACCTCGGGTTTGCCGCAACCGGGACGGTCGACGGCGGCGCCGGCGGCAACAATACCTTGCTCCTGCAAAACACGGCAACCGGCACCGGCAGCGGCAGCACCGGTTCCGGCACCATTACCAGCGGCACCTACATCAACTTCCAGCACCTGGGACTCAACAGCGGCAGCTGGACCTTGAGCGGAGCGCAGACATTCCAGGATGCGACGCTGAACGGCGGCCTGGCATTGTTCGACAATTCCGCCTCTTTCGGCACCGGTGCAATTACGGCCAACGGCGGCGCGATCCAGGCCACTGCCGGCGGCCTCAATCTTGGCAACAGCTTCAACCTGCTAGGCGGCGGGCTGACGGTCCAGGGCGCGAGCGCACTGACCATATCGGGCATCATCTCGGGCGTCGGCGGATTGACCAAGAACGACAGCGGCACGCTGTCCTTGAACGGCGCCAATAGCTATAGCGGCAATACCAATCTCAACGCTGGCGGACTCATCCTGGGGAACGCGACTGCTATCGGCAGCGGTACCCTGGCAGTGGGGGGCAACGCAACACTGGATACCAGCACAGCACTGACGCTGGGCAACAACATCAATCTCGCCGGCGGAGCGGACCTGACCCTCACCGGCAGCAATAACCTCGGCCTGAGCGGCATCATTTCCGGCGCCGGCGGCCTCGTGAAAAACGGCAGCACCACTACCACGCTGACCGGCGCCAACACCTTCACCGGCGGCGCGACGATCAACGCCGGGACGCTGGCCATCGGCGCAGGCGGCAGCCTGGCGCCGACCGTGGCGGTCAACGTGGCCGGCCTCGGCGCCGGTTTCGACATTTCTGCGGGTGGCAACCAGACCATCGGTTCGCTGGCTGGCGTGGCAGGCAGCACGGTAGCCCTGGGCGCCAATACCTTGACTTTCGGCGACGCCACCAACCAGACCTATGGCGGTGTCATCGGCGGCAGCGGCGGCCTGGTCAAACAAGGCAGCGGCACCGAAACCCTGACTGGCGCCAATACCTTCACTGGCGGCGCGACGATCAACGCCGGTACGTTGGCCATTGGCGCAGGCGGCAGCCTGGCGCCGACCGTGGCAGTCAACGTTGCGGGCGCTGGCGCCGGCCTGGACATTTCTGCAGGCGGCAACCAGACCATTGGTTCGCTGGCCGGCGTGGCAGGCAGCACAGTCGCACTGGGTGCAAATACCTTGACCTTTGGCGACGCCACCAACCAGTCCTTCGGCGGCGTCATCGGCGGCACTGGCGGCCTGGTCAAACAAGGCAGCGGCACCGAAACCCTGACCGGCGCCAATACCTTCACTGGCGGTGCGACAATCAATGCCGGTACGCTGGCTATTGGTGCAGGCGGCAGCCTGGCGCCAACCGTGGCGGTCAACGTCGCCGCGGCTGGCGCCGGTTTCGACATTTCTGCAGGCGGCAACCAGACCATCGGCTCATTGGCTGGCGTAGCGGGCAGCACAGTAGGTTTGGGCGCCAATACCCTGACCTTTGGCGACGCCACCAACCAGACCTTCGGCGGCGTCATCGGCGGCACCGGTGGTTTGATCAAACAAGGCGCGGGTACGGAAACCCTGACAGGCGCCAATACATTTAGCGGCGGCGCAACCATCAATGCCGGCAAGCTGGCCATCGGCGCAGGCGGCAGCCTGGCGCCAACCGTGGCAGTCAACATTGCCGGCGTAGGCGCCGGCCTGGATATTTCTGCGGGCGGCAATCAGACCATCGGTTCGCTGGCCGGCGTGGCAGGCAGCACAGTAGCCTTGGGAGCGAATACCTTAACCTTTGGCGACGCCACTAACCAAACCTTCGGCGGCGTCATCGGCGGCACCGGTGGTTTGATCAAACAAGGCGCGGGCACCGAAACCCTGACAGGCGCCAACACCTTCACCGGCGGCGCAACGATCAATGCCGGCACGCTGGCCCTCGGTGCAGGCGGCAGCTTGCTGCCGACCGTGGCGGTCAACGTCGCTGGCGCCGGCGCCGGTTTTGATATTTCTGCCGGCGGCAACCAGACCATCGGCTCATTGGCTGGCGTAGCGGGCAGCACAGTAGGTTTGGGCGCCAATACCCTGACCTTCGGCGACGCCACCAACCAAACCTTCGGCGGCGTCATCGGCGGTACTGGTGGTTTGATCAAACAAGGCGCGGGCACCGAAACCCTGACGGGCGCCAACACCTTTACTGGCGGCGCAACCATCAATGCAGGGACGTTGGCACTGGGCGCAGGCGGCAGCCTGGGGCCGACCGTGGCAGTCAACGTCGCCGCAGCTGGCGCTGGCCTGGATATTTCCGCGGGCGGCAACCAGACCATCGGTTCGCTAGCCGGTGTGACAGGCAGCACGGTAGCTTTAGGCGGCAACACCTTGACCTTCGGCGATGCCACCAGCCAGACTTTTGGCGGAGTCATCGGCGGCACCGGTGGCCTGGTCAAGCAGGGCACAGGCACTGAAACCCTGACCGCTGCCAATACCTTCACTGGCGGCGCGACGATCAACGCCGGCACGCTGGCGCTTGGCGCAGGCGGCAGCCTGGCGCCGACCGTGGCAGTCAACGTTGCGGGCGCCGGCGCCGGCCTGGATATTTCCGCCGGCGGCAACCAGACCATCGGTTCGCTGGCCGGTGTGACAGGCAGCACGGTAGCTTTGGGCGGCAACACCTTGACCTTCGGCGATGCCACCAACCAGACCTTTGGCGGGGTCATCGGCGGCACAGGCGGTTTGGTTAAGCAGGGTACCGGCACTGAAACCCTGACCGCTGCCAATACCTTCACTGGCGGCGCCACGATCAATGCCGGCACGCTGGCGCTTGGCGCAGGCGGCAGCCTGGCGCCGAGCGTGGCAGTCAACGTTGCGGGCGCTGGCGCCGGCCTGGATATTTCCGCCGGCGGCAACCAGACCATCGGTTCGCTGGCTGGCGTGACAGGCAGCACAGTCGCACTGGGCGCAAATATCTTAACCTTTGGCGACGCCACCAACCAGACCTTCGGCGGCGTCATCGGCGGCACCGGCGGCTTGGTCAAGCAAGGCACCGGCACCGAAACCCTGACCGGCGCCAATACCTTCACTGGCGGCGCCACGATCAACGCCGGTACGCTGGCTATCGGCGCAGGCGGCAGCCTGGCGCCGACCGTGGCGGTCAACGTTGCCGGCGCCGGCGCCGGCCTGGACATTTCCGCCGGCGGCAACCAGACCATCGGTTCGCTGGCCGGCGTAGCAGGCAGCACAGTCGCACTGGGCGCCAATACCTTGACCTTCGGCGACGCCACCAACCAGACCTTCGGCGGCGTCATCGGCGGCACCGGCGGCCTGGTCAAGCAGGGCACGGGCGCCGAGACACTGACCGGCGCCAATACCTACACCGGAGGCACGACCATCAACGCCGGTTCGCTGATACTTGGCAACAGCTCAGCGATCGGCACCGGCGCACTGACTGTCGGCGGCGCCGCAACCATCGACAACACCATTCCGCTGACGTTGAATAATGCGGTAGTCCTGAATGCCGGCCTGACCGTGGCGGGCAGCAACGACCTGACATTGAGCAACGTGGTGTCCGGAACCGGCAGCCTGACCAAGGATGGCGCTGCCAACCTGACCCTGGCCGGCGCCAATACCTATAGCGGCGGCACGGTCCTGAACAACGGCACGATCACCGTCGGCAATAATTCTGCGCTTGGCACCGGCAGCCTGGCTCTGAATGCCGGCCAGCTCGATGTGAACGGCTTCCAGATAACGGTGGCCGGCTTGAGCGGCAACGGTAATGTGACCCTAGGCGGCAACAGCGGTAGCGTGACGGTGAACGGCGGCGGCACGTACGGTGGCGTTATTTCGGGCGCCGGGACGGTGGCCAAGGGCGGCAGCGATACCTTGACGCTGACCGGCGCCAATACCTACACCGGCGGCACTACCATCAATGCCGGTACATTGCAGATCGGGAATGGCGGCACCACAGGAAGCATTGTAGGCAACGTGGTCGATAACGGCACACTGGCTTTCAATCGCTCCGACGATATCACTTATGGTGGCGTGATCAGCGGCACCGGCAGCGTGGTCAAGCTGGGCGCCGGGGTGTTGGATTTGAGCGGCGTCAGTACTTACAGCGGACCGACCGCGGTAAATGCAGGTACCCTGGCGGTAAGCGGTTCGATCGCCAATTCGACTGTCACCGTCAACAACGGCGGCACCATCCAGGGCCCCGGGACTATCGGCGGATTGCTGGTCAACAGCGGCGGGACGGCAGCGATTGCCGCCGCCGGCAAGCCTATCGGCAGCCTGACGGTGGCCGGCAACGCCGCCTTTACGCCTGGATCGTTTTATCAGGTGAAGGCGACGCCGCAGCAAAGCGACTTGATCAAGGTCGGCGGCAGCACCAGCTTGACTGGCGGAACGGTGCAAGTGATGGCGGCGATCGGCGACTACAAGCCGACCAACAACTATACGATCCTTACTGCTGCCGGCGGCGTCAACGGTACATTTTCAGGGGTGACGTCGAACCTGGTATTCCTGACGCCTAGCCTGAGCTACGACGCCAAGAACGTATTCCTGCAACTAGTGCGTAACAGTGTGTCGTTCCAGCAGGCGGCCACTACGCCGAACCAGCAAAGCGTGGCTAACGCTGTCACCATCCTCGGCGGCGGCAACACGATTTACGACACCATCACCTCGCTCGACCTGGCCTCGGCGCAAGCGGCGTTTGACAGTCTGTCCGGCGAGATTCAGGCCAGCGCGCGCAGCGTCATGCTGGAAGACAGCCGTTACATCAGGGATGCCGTCACGGCGCGCGCGCGCCAGGGGTCGGCCGCGCGTTCCGGGGTCTTGTCGGCGCTCTCGAGCGGCGGTGCAGCCAGCTGTACAGCGGATAGCGCAACCCAGCAGAACGATCCGTTGCGTGCCGATAACGCCTGCGCCGACGACCGCCGCAATGCGCGGGTGGTCTGGGGCCAGGTATATGGCGCCAAGAGCAACCTGGATGGCGAGAACGGCGTGGCCAACGTGAACCGCAGCACCGGCGGCTTCATTGTCGGGGTCGACACGCCGCTGAACGATACCTGGCGTGCAGGTGTCGCCGGCGGCATCGGCCACACATCGTTCGACACCAGCCGCTCCAACGGCTCCGGTTCCATCGACAGCTATCACCTGGCGCTATACGGCGACGCGCAGTTCGGCGCGCTTGGCGTGCGCCTGGGGACCGCATATACCTGGAACAAGCTGGACACCGACCGCAGCATCGTGTTCCCGGGTTTCTCCGACAGCACCAAGTCCAGCTACGATGCCCACACCACCCAGGTTTTCGGTGAGCTTGGCTACGCCATCGCGGCGGGCCGGGTAGCGCTGGAACCGTTCGCCGGCCTGGCGTATGTCAACCTGCATACCGACGGCTTCAGCGAAAACGGCGGCGCCGCTGCCCTGAGCGGCAAGAGCGACAGCCAGAACGTCACCTTCTCGACATTGGGCGTAAGGGCAGCAACCCTCCTGGGTGCTCCTGGCTCAGGCGTGACGGCCCGCGGCACGGTCGGCTGGCGCCACGCATTCGGTAGTGTGACGCCGACTGCGGACCTGGCGTTCAAGAGCAACGCCGCTGCCTCATTCGCGGTGACCGGCGTGCCGGTAGCGCGCGACGCCATGCTGGTGGAAGCCGGGATTGACGTCGGCATCGGCAAGAGCGCAACGCTGGGCCTGGGATATTCAGGACAGTTCGGCGACAAGGTAAGGGACAACGCCATCAAGGCAAACATCGCCTGGAAATTCTGATGGCGTGATTTTGATGTAGCTGAAAACAGCCCCTGCATTTGCGGCGTTATCTCGGGAAAAACCGCGATAGCCGCGTCTGCAGGGCGATCGTCTGCCGATTCCAAGGCCTGTCCGCCAGGCCTTCTCCTTGTCATTCCCGCGTCACATTCCCTCCTTACAATCAGCTTGCCATATTGGTAATTGCTGAAAAATCCGCCTTTGTATTCCATATCCCCGACCATTTTCTGACCAGACCATGACTTTCCCATTGCTCAATCGCGAACTCGGTGTGCTTGCCTTTAACGAGCGGGTCCTGGCGCAAGCCGAAGACCCCGCGGTCCCCTTGCTGGAACGGCTGCGCTTTGTCTGCATCACCAGCAGCAACCTGGATGAGTTTTCCGAGATCCGCATGTCTGGCTTGCAGGAGCAGATCAGGGTAGCGGTGGACGGCGTAACGCCGGACGGCATGTCGCTGCAGCACGCCTACAGCACCATCAGCGAGCGCGCCCAGAAACTGGTGGCGCGGCAGTATGCCTTGTTCAACGATGTATTGCTGCCGGCGCTGAATGCCGAGGGCATCGCTTTTTACCAGGAGTCGGAATGGAACGAGGAGCAGACTGCCTGGGCCCATGAATTTTTCAAGAGTGAGCTGTTGCCGGTGCTGACGCCGATCGGCCTGGATCCGGCCCATCCTTTTCCGCGGGTGCTCAACAAGAGCCTGAATTTCGCGGTCAAGCTGAGCGGCAAGGATGCCTTCGGCCGCGAAACCGAACTGGCTATCGTGCAGGCGCCGCGGGTGTTGCCGCGCCTGGTCCGGATGCCGGAGCATCTGTCGGCGCATGCATACGGCTTTGTGCTGCTGAGCAGTTTCATGCAGCGTTTTGTCGGCGAGCTGTTTCCAGGCTTGTCTATCGGCGGCTGTTATCAGTTCCGCGTGACGCGCAACAGCGACTTGTTTGTCGACGAGGATGAAGTCACCGACCTGCGGCTGGCGCTGCAAGGAGAGCTGCCGACGCGCCAGCTGGGCAATGCGGTGCGGCTGGAAGTGGCGGACGGCACGCCGGCTTCGCTGGTGCAGCGGCTGCTGAACCAGAACGGCCTGGCGCCCGGCGACTGCTACCGGGTCAACGGCGCGGTCAACCTGGTGCGCCTGATGCCTTTGCCGGACCTGGTCGACCGGCCTGACCTGAAATTCACGCCGCATAGCCCGGTGCTGCCGAAAGCCTTCGTCACCGGCGCTTCGGTGTTCGATATCATCGACCAGCAAGACGTGCTGCTGCACCACCCCTACGAAAGTTTCCAGCCGGTGCTGGAGCTGTTGCAGCAGGCGGCGATCGACCCCGATGTGCTGGCCATCAAGCAAACCATTTACCGCACCGGCAACGATTCGCCGCTGATGAGCGCGCTGATGCAGGCGGCCAAGAACGGCAAGGAAGTCACGGTGGTGCTGGAGCTGATGGCGCGCTTCGACGAAGAAACCAATATCGGCTGGGCAGCCAAGCTGGAAGCGGTCGGCGCCCATGTGGTGTACGGCGTGTTCGGCTACAAGACGCATGCCAAGATGCTGCTGATCGTGCGCCGCAAGCGCCACGCCAAACATACCAAGCTGAAGCGTTATGTGCATCTCGGCACCGGCAACTATCATCCGAAAACCGCGCGCCTGTACACCGACTTCGGCCTGATGACCAACGACGACAAGATTTGCGAAGACGTGCACCACGTGTTCCAGCAGCTGACCGGTTTCGGCAAGCAGGTGGCGCTCAAGCGCTTGTGGCAATCACCGTTCACCTTGCATGCGAATGTCTTGCTTGCGATCCAGAAAGAAGTCGACGCCGCCAAGGCTGGCAAGCAGGGCTACATCATCGCCAAGATGAATGCATTACTGGAGCCGACGGTGATTGAAGCCTTGTACCTGGCGTCCCAGGCCGGGGTCAAGATCCAGCTGCTGATCCGCGGCGTGTGCGCCTTGCAGCCCGGCGTGCCGGGTTTGTCGGAAAACATCAAGGTGCGGTCCGTGATCGGGCGCTTCCTTGAGCATCACCGGGTATTTTATTTTTACGCCGACGGCGAGGAACATGTGATGCTGTCGAGCGCCGACTGGATGGACCGCAATCTGTTCCGCCGTATCGAAACGGCGTTTCCGATCCTGGACGGCAAGCTCAAGCGGCGCGTGATCGAAGAGAGCTTGCTGGTGCATCTGCAGGACAATGCATCGGCCTGGGACATGGACAGCGACGGCAGCTACCACAGGGCCGATCCTGGCGAGGTCACGCCGCTGGTCAGCCAGATCGACCTGCTGTCGCGTTTTTAATTCGCGTTTTTAATGCGATTTGTGGGCCTGTCCCAGCTTGTCTTCCAGGCGGCTTTGCAAACGCTCGAAGCACAGGCTCAGGCACCAGTAGATCGCCGCGGCCGCCAGGTACAGGGGCAGCGGACGGAAGGTCACCGCGATGATTTCCTTGGTGGCCAGCATCAGTTCCGTGACCGTGATGACCGACACCAGCGAGGTATCCTTGATCAGGCTGATCAGGGTATTGCTCATCGACGGCACGGCGATCCGGATCGCCTGCGGAATCACGATGTGGCGCAGCGTTTGCCAGTAGTTCAGGCCGATGCTGTAGCTGGCGGCCCATTGTCCCGTATGCACGCCGAGAATGGCGCCGCGCAGGCTTTCCGACAGATAGGCGCCGGCATTCAGGCTGAGCGCCAGGATGCCCGCGGTGAGCGGTGAAAAACTGATGCCTATGCTGGGCAGGCCGTAATAAATCACGAAGATCTGCACCAGCAGCGGCGTGCCGCGCATCAGGCTGACATACACGCTGGCCGGCCAGCGCGCCAGGCGCGAAGGCAGGATGCGCGCAATCGCCAAGGGAAAACCGAGCAGCAGTCCGCCCAGCATCGACGCCACCGCAAACACCAGGGTGTAGCCTACGCCGCGCAGCAAAGTCGGCGCCGCCTGCTGCAGCAAATCCAGTAATTCCATAAGGTCTCTGTTAAATCCGGACTTCCCAGGTTAAAAAAACATCCCCGCGGCGGGCGGGGATGGTGGGTGAGTCAGAAGTGTAGCGCAGAAATTACCAATGCGTTATCAATGCGCTCTCATTGCGCCGATGGCGCTTTGCTAACATCGAAACCGAACCACTTGAAGGACACTTGCTTGAAACTGCCGTCTTTCAGGATTTCGTCGAGCGCTTTGTTCAGCGCTGCCTCGAATTTCGGATTGCCTTTCTGGAAAGGGATGCCGATCTTGTCGATGTCGCCAAAGGTGGCGCCGGCTTTCAGCGGCAGGTTGGAGCTCTTCAGCAGATAGCCGACCAGCAGGCGGTCGTTCAAGGCTGCATCGATGCGGCCGCTGGCGAGGTCGGCCAGGTATTCAGGCGAACCGGGATAGGTTTTGACATCGATGCCCGCAACCGCCTTGGCTTTTTGCTCAAAGTTGGTGCCCTGGCCCAGGCCGAGCTTGTAGCCCTTCAGCGATTCCAGAGTAGGGAAGCTGCGCTTCTCGTCTTTGCGGACAATCAGCTGCGCGGTCGACAAGGTGTATGGCTGCGAAAAATCGAAGGCTTTCTGGCGCGCTTCGGTAATCCCGACCTGGTTCAGGATGACGTCGTATTTGCCGGCGCCGAGGCCCGCCAGGATGCCGCTCCACTCGGTGGTGGTGAATTCCGGCTTGACCCCAAGCTTGGCCGCCAGCAGTTTGGCGACGTCGACTTCAAAGCCGGTCAGCTCGCCGCTTTTCGGGTCCTTGAAATTGAACGGGGGATAGTTGCCTTCCATCGCTACTTTCAGGGTGCCGCGGGTTTTGACGGTATCCAGCAGGTCTGCTGCGAACGCATTGAGCGTGACTCCGGCGATCAGTACCGCTGCTGCAATCTTGCTCAGTTTGGACAGTGTGGTGGCCATTTTTTTCCTTTTTGGTTGGTGGGCATCGGCTGACGGTTATGTTAAGCGTTTTCCCCTGCAAATGTGAAATGACCGTTTCGCCACTCCATATGCACTTATTGTCTTTGCATTTAAGGAAAATATCAGCTATCGCCGATTTAGTGTAGTGCTTCGCAAATAATGAAACTTCATAAACGGCGTCTTTTCGCGCCATGCGTCGTTGCAAATCCTCGCGATAGGCCCACTATCGCTCCGGTTTGCGCCTAGCCTGACACGAAAATACACCATTTCTGAAGCTCCATTATTTACGAAACACTACACTAGCAATTTATGACGCGCCGTTTTTCTTGCGCTGAGCCAGATCGCTAGTCAACGCAGCGAATTGCTGATACAGCCCGGCGGCCTGCGGTTGCCATTCCTGGACCGCCTGATATTGCCTGGCGACAGTAGCCATGTCGCCGCGCGCAATGGGGCCGGTAAGGGCGGCGGCGGGGCCGAGACGGAAGGCGTTGGCCGCGCTTTCCGACAGCAATGGCTCGATCAGCTTCAAGGCGAGCTCGGGTGCTATTCCGGCCGCAACGTAAGCCTGTTGCGCGATGTCGATCAGCGTCACCTGGTAGTTGGAAGCGAAGACCGCCGCAGCGTGGTACAGGGTTTTTTGCTCGCGATGGATACTCACCAGCTGCGCGCCGATGGCGTTGAACGCCGGGCCGAGGACGGCGAGGGCGGCGGCATCGCCTTCGCTGCCGCACCAGGTGCCGGCGAAATGCTCGGCGACCTGTTGCGGCACGGCGAAACTGCGGATCGGGTGGATGCTGGCGACAGCGGCGCCGCGTTCGGACGCAGCTGCCAGTTCGAGCGACGACAGGGCGCCGCTGCAATGGAACACGATGCTGCCTGGCTGCAGTTTGCCGGCGGCGGCGAGGGCGTTGCAGCAGGCGGCGATCTGGTCGTCGCCGGCTGCGATCAGGTAGACGTCGGCGTTGCGCAGGCCGGCGCAGGAAGCCGCTGCGCTGCCGGCGCCGATGAAGGCGCTGGCTTCTTGCGCGCTGGCGCTCGAGCGGTTCAGGATGTCGAGCAGGGTAAACGTCCGGCTGTCGTGCCACAGCCGGCCCAGGGTGCGGCCAAGCTTGCCGCAGCCGATGATGCTCAGGGTAGGCGCGTTTGCGCCTAGTTGCCCAGTTGCTCCAGCGCTTCCTGCTGTTCCAGCCATTCCGCCTCCAGTTGCGTCAGTTCCTTGGCATAAAACGCCTGATCGGCGAGCAGCGCCGCCAATTCCTTTTTCTTGTCTTTATCGTAGATTTCCGGATCGGCCAGGCGCGTATCGACAGTATGCTTCTGCGCGCCGCGTTTGGCGATCTGTTCGTCCAGGCGCTTGATGCGCGCTTCGATAGGCTTCTTCTGCGTTGCCAGCTTTTGCCTGGCTTCCGCTTCCGCGCGTTTCTGTTCGCGGCGGTCGGCGTTGTCGACTGCAGCAGCTGCCGCCGGCGCCACCGCGCTGGCGATGGTGGCCTTGCTGCCGGCTTTCGGCAGCGCGTTAGCAGTAGTCCCGGCGGTCGCGCCGTTCTTGGCCGCCAGCTTGGTCTTGAACAGCCAGTCCTTGTAATCGTCGAGGTCGCCGTCGAACGGTGCTACCTTGCCGTCGGCAACGATGATGAACTGGTCGGTGGTGGCGCGCAACAGATGGCGATCATGGGATACCAGCACCAGCGTGCCCTCGAACTGCGCCAGCGCCATGGTCAGCGCTTCGCGGGTTTCCAGGTCCAGATGGTTGGTCGGTTCATCCAGCAGCAGCAGGTTGGGACGTTGCCAGACGATCAGGGCCAGCGCCAGGCGCGCTTTTTCGCCGCCGGAAAACGGTGCGATCGAGCTGGTCACCATGGTGCCGTTGAAATTGAAGCTGCCGAGGAAGTTGCGCAGTTCCTGTTCGCGCACGGTCGGTGCGATCTTGCCCATGTGCCACAGCGGCGATTCGTCATGGCGCAGCATTTCTACCTGGTGCTGGGCAAAATAGCCGATCGACAGGCCTTTGCCGAACTGGGCGTCGCCGCGCAGCGGCTTAAGTTCTTCCGCGATGGTTTTGATGAAAGTCGATTTGCCGGCGCCGTTGACGCCCAGCAGGCCGATGCGCTGGCCGATCTGCAGCGAGAAGTTGATGCCGGAGACGATCACCTTTTCGGTGACATCGTGGCTGGTCTCGCTTTCGGTGCGGTAGCCGGCGCTCACATCTTCCATCACCAGCAGCGGGTTAGGCGCGCTCAGCGGTACGCGGAATTCGAAAGAGAATTCGGCTGCTGCGCGCAATGGCGCCAGTTCTTCCATCTTGGCCAGCGCCTTCATCCGGCTCTGCGCCTGGCGGGCCTTGCTGGCCTGAGCCTTGAAGCGGTTGATGAACGATTCCAGATGGGCGCGCTGGCGCATCTGTTTTTCCAGGGTGCCGGCAGCCAGTTCCAGCTGCGCGGAACGCTGGCGTTCGAACGAGGAATAGTTGCCGGAGTAGCGCTTCAGCTTGCGTTCGTCGATATGCACGATGACATTCACCACGCCGTCCAGGAAATCGCGGTCATGGGAGATGATGATCAGGGTGCCGGGATAGCGCTTGAGCCAGTCTTCCAGCCAGATGATGGCGTCCAGGTCCAAGTGGTTGGTCGGTTCATCGAGCAGCAGCAGGTCGGATGGGCACATCAGCGCCTGCGCCAGGTTCAGGCGCATGCGCCAGCCGCCGGAGAAGCTGGCTACCGGCTGGTCCATTTGCGCCAGCGAGAAACCGAGGCCGGTCAGCAACTGTTCGGCGCGCGAACGCACCGTGTAGGCGTCGGCATCGGCCAGGGCGCTGTACAGCTCGCCGATCAGGATGCCGTTGGAGGTGCTTTCCGGTTCGCTTTCCAGGAACGCCAGTTCTTCTTCCAGCCGGCGCAGGGTGACGTCGCCGTCGATAGCGTATTCAATCGCCGGGCGGTCCAGTGCCGGGGTTTCCTGGGCGACGTAGGCCATGCGCCATTTCGACGGGAAATCGATCTCGCCCTGGTCGGCATGCAGTTCCCCGCGCAACAGCCCGAACAGGCTGGACTTGCCGGCGCCGTTGGCGCCGATCAGGCCGATCTTGTCGCCCGGGTTGAGGGTGACCTCGACATTGTCGAGCAATGGCTTGATGCCGCGCATCAGGGAAACTTGTAAAAAACGTATCATATTTACTATCTGCTAAGTGTCTGCTAAATATCTGCTAAATATCGTGCTCAATGAATGGCCATGCATGTCTCTGAAACGACATGCAGGTTGCGATGATCTTGCTTGCTGCTTATTTACTGTGGGCTCCGGGCTCGCGCGGGCTAGGGCAACTGGTCTGCCGTCAGCAGGAACACCATGTCGTCGCCGGCGCTGGTCGAGACCCAGGTCATTTCCAGGTCGGGGAATGCCGCTTCGGCGAAAGCGCGCTCGTTGCCGATTTCGACCACCAGCACGCCGTCCGGGGTCAGGCGCTGCTTGGCGCCGGCGACAATCTTGCGCACCAGGTCCATGCCGTCGTCGCCGCCGGCGAGGGCGATTTGCGGTTCGCGCAGGTATTCCGGCGGCAGCTTGCCCATCGAACCCGAATTGACATACGGCGGGTTGGTGACGATCAGGTCGTATTTCTTGGCCGGCACCTTGCTGTACAGGTCGGATTCGATCAGCGTGATGCGGTCCTGCAGTTCATAGTCGTCGACGTTGCGGCGCGCCACGGCCAGCGCATCGGCCGAGATATCCGCGGTATCGACGTGCGCCTGCGGGAAAGCGTCCGCCAGCATGATAGGCAGGCAGCCGGAGCCGGTGCACAGTTCCAGGATGTTGCTGACCGCCTCCGGGTCTTGCAGCCAAGGCGAGAAATGGTCCGGAATCAGTTCGGCGATGAAGGAGCGCGGCACGATCACGCGCTGGTCGACGTAGAAGCGGTAATCGCCCAGCCAGGCTTCGTTGGTGATGTAGGCGGCGGGAATGCGGTCGACGCTGCGCTTTTCGATGACTTGCAGCACGGCGTCGACTTCATGGCGCAGCAGGTGCGCATCGAAAAACGGCTCGATTTTATCCAGCGGCAGCTTCAGCGTATGCAAGATCAGGTAAGCCGCCTCGTCCAGCGCGTTGCTGCTGCCGTGGCCGAAGAACAGGCCGGCGGTGTTGAAGCGGGTCACGGCATAGCGCAGCAGGTCGCGGATGGTGGTAAAGGATTGTGGTGTCATGGCACGGATAATAAAAGTAAGGCTGGTAATGCAGCGGCTTGGACTGGCGTAGATAGCGCTTTGCAAATGTCAGGCGGATTCTAACGGAAATGCCCGGCCGAAAGGGCGCAGCCGGCTGAATAAGCCCGGTATTGGCGCGGTATTGCCGTTATTTCGGCGCTATGTTGTCAGGATTCGATCAAGACAGCATTATATCTGAGTGCGTGCAGGGCATTCCGGACATGCTCGCCGGCTTCGGTGCGCAATGCCTGCGGATCGGCTATGCGCTGGCCGTCCTTATCCTTGAATTCGAGCATTTTCTGCTGTTCTTGCTGCAGGATGAAGTCGACCAGCTGGGCCTGGGTATGGCTGCCGTCAAGTTTGGGCAGCAGCAGTTTCTGGATGATATTCAGGGGAATCCGCTGGTGCCACAGGCTGGTCGGCATGAATTCCGGGTCCAGCGCGATGTCGGCGCGGGCCGCGGCCAGGGCAAGCGGCTTTTCCGCCACGCTGTACGCGGCATCCAGCGCTTGCACCCGGTAATCGACGGCGCCGCGGATGATCAGTATCTCCATCAGTTTGACCACCGTGTCCGTATCGACTGCGGCGCTACCGTCATCCTGTTCGCGTCCCAGGCGCTGGCGGACGGCGGCGACGATCTCTGCCACGCGCATGGTGGCAGGGAAACGTTCGCCCAGCACTTGCAGGGCGACTTTGTTGACCGTTCCGGTGATCTGCAGCTGCTGCTCGCCGAGCTTGATCGACTGCCCGGCGTCGTCATGGGTGATTGCGGCGGCGCCGCTATCGACGACGCAGGCGTAATGCAGCTGGACCAGCCGGGCCGGATCCAGCTGGTACCTGATCTGGCCTTGCTGCTCGGCATGCACCAGTAGGGTGTGGCGGAACTGGCGGTTGCGCAGGAAATCCATATATTGTTCCAGCACTACCTGGTCGTTGCCGCATTCGCGCAGCAGCGGTTCGGAAATGTTGCTGCCCAGGTTGCCGACAAACATGGATTGCGTTTCGGCATCCGCCAGGTAACCGAGCTTGTGTTCGCGCGCACGCGCCATGAATTCGCTCAGGTAGCAGGGCGAGTTGTACGGCTCCAGGTATTCGTGCAGCAGGTAATAATCGTCGAACTGGCCGTTGAGCACAGTGGCATGTTGTTCCAGCACCTGGTTGAGCACGCTGCCTTTGCCGGACATTTCATGCATGAAATTGAACATGCCGCGTGCATGCGCAAGCTTGTCGGCGGGATTTTCATATTTGTTGCCGCGAAACAGCATGGCTTCGCGCACCACTTCCTTGAACTTCCAGCCCGGGTAGGTGTTGTAGCTGATGATGGCGACGCCGTCGGCCACCAGGTTTGCAGCGCAGACGCGCAAGATGGCGTCTTGCACCTGCGGCGGCACCCAGCTGTAGACGCCGTGGCAAATGATGTAGTCGAACTGGCCGAACGCCGGGCCGATGTCGGTGATGCTCATGTGATGCAGGTCGATGTTCGGCAGTCCAAGGGCGGCGATGCGGCGTTGCCCGGCCTTGATCTGTACTTGGGACAGGTCGACCCCGACATAGCGCCCGCCGGGATTTTGCTGGGCATGCGGAATCAGGTTGCCGCCGGAGGCGCAACCCAGCTCCAGCACGCGCGCATTGCCGGTGCCGGGCGGTTTCAGGTTGAACAGGGTTGCTACCGCCGCCAGGTGTTCCGGCGCGGTGGCCTTGAAAGGATGAGAGGTGTATGGCGTCGCATCGTATGCTTGTTCGACGATGTCTTTTTTGGTATCGGCCATAGCCACCTTTCTGTGAATCAATGCTGATGGGTGAGCGGCAGCCCTTAAGTCGAAGCAGGCGGCAGCAGGTTTTCCAGCGTGCGGCGGTAGATGTTTTTCAGGGGATCGATAAACTGCACTTCAACATGTTCGTCGATCTTGTGGATGCTGGCGTTGGGCGGCCCGAATTCGATTACTTGCGGACAGATCTGCGCAATGAAACGTCCGTCCGAAGTGCCGCCGGTAGTGGACAGCTCGGTGTTGATGCCGGTTTCGACCTTGATGGCGGCGGCGATGGCATCGCTCAGCGTGCCGCGCGGCGTCAGGAACGGCCGGCCGCCTACGGTCCAGGCCAGGGTGTATTCCAGGCCATGTTTATCGAGGATGGCGTGCACGCGCTGCTGCAAACCTTCGACGCTGCTGGCGGTGGAAAAGCGGAAGTTGAAATCGATGACGACTTCGCCGGGAATTACATTGGAAGCGCCGGTGCCGCCGTGGATGTTCGACATCTGCCAGGAAGTCGGCAGGTAATATTCATTGGCCTTATCCCATTTTTCGGCAGCCAGTTCCGCCAGCGCCGGCGCCGCTAGGTGGATAGGGTTTTTCGCCAGTTGCGGATAGGCGATATGGCCCTGTATGCCTTTCACCGTGAGCTTGCCGGACATGGTGCCGCGGCGGCCGTTCTTGATCATGTCGCCCAGCGTCGAACTGGAGGTCGGTTCGCCGACGATGCAGTAATCAAGCTGCTCGCCGCGCGCCTTGAGTTTTTCGCAGACCACCACGGTGCCGTCGGTAGCCGGGCCTTCTTCATCGCTGGTGATCAGGAAAGCGATGGAGCCGGCATGGTCCGGGCGGGCCAGCGTGAATTCTTCCACCGCCACCACCATCGCTGCAATCGAGGTCTTCATGTCTGCCGCGCCGCGGCCGTACAGCTTGCCGTCGCGATGGCTGGGCAGGAAGGGATCGGACTGCCATTGTTCGCGCGGGCCGGTCGGCACCACGTCGGTGTGGCCGGCAAACACCAGCAGCGGCCGTGTCGTGCCTTTGCGTGCCCACAGGTTGGTGACGTCGCCCGACTGCATGGTTTCGCAGGCAAAACCGAGCGGCGCCAGCAGTTCGATCAGGAGCGCCTGGCAGCCTTTGTCTTGCGGCGTCACGGACGACAAGGCAATCAGTTGTTCGGCCAGCGCCAGGGTTTTGCTATCGTTGCTCATTGTGGTCGTATTGGACATTTCTATCGTGTGGCGTTTTGTGCAGGCTTATTGGCCGAATTATTGGCTGAATATCTCTTGGTACAGCGCATCCGAAAAGCCGACATAGGCTTGCTTGCCGGTGAACAGCACCGGCCGCTTGATGACGGACGGCAGTTCCAGCATCAGGGGAGTGGCGCTGATGCCGTCGGTGATGCCGTTGCGGCGCTGTTCCGGCAAGCCGCGCCAGGTAGTGCCCTTGCGGTTGACCAGCGTATCCCAGGGAATGTCCTTGAGCCACGTGGTGATCAGCTCGGCGCTGACGCCGTCTTTCTTGAAATTGTGGAAGGTGTATGCGATCTCTTGGTCTTCAAGCCAGGTGCGGGCTTTCTTGACTGTGTCGCAATTGGGAATACCATAAAGTGTAATTGCCATAGATTGAATGCGGTGTGATGCGGATGTTTACAGGTCCAGCGTGAATTCGGTGAAGGTCGCACCTTCGACGCGTTCTGGTTCCGGCAGCGTCGGCACTGAATTCTTCTTGGAGCTCGGCGTGTGGTTGTTGATCAGCCAGTATAGGTTGCTCGGCGAATCGGCATGCGCCAGCGCTTCGTCCTGGGTGATGACGCCGTCGTCGATCAGTTGCATCAGCGCTTGTTCGAAGGTTTGCGAACCGGGCGCCAGGCTCTTCTCCATCGCTTCCTTGATCTGGCTGATGTTGTCTTCTTCGATCAGTTCGGAAACGTGGCGGGTGTTGAGCATGATTTCCACCGCCGGCGTGCGTTCGCCGCTAACGGTGGTGACCAGCCGCTGCGAGACGATCGCAGCCAGGGTCGACGCCAGGTCTTCCAGCAGCGCCGGCCGGTTCTCCAGCGGATAAAAGCTGATGATGCGGTTCAGCGCGCGGTAGGTATTGTTGGCATGCAGCGTCGATACTACCAGGTGGCCCGACTGGGCATAGGCCATGGCGGCCGACATGGTTTCCTTGTCGCGGATCTCGCCGATCAGGATGCAGTCCGGCGCCTGCCGCAAGGCATTCTTCAGGGCGCCGCCGAGATCGGTGGTGTCGCTGCCGATTTCGCGCTGGTTGACGATGGAACGATGATTGTGGAACAGGAATTCGATAGGATCTTCCAGGGTCAGGATATGGCCTGCCTGGGTCTTGTTGCGATAGTCCAGCATCGAGGCGATGGTGGTCGACTTGCCGGAACCGGTGGCGCCGACCACCAGCAGCAGGCCGCGCTTGCGGCCTATCAGCTCGGTCAGGGCAGGCGGCAGGCGCAGTTCTTCGAAAGCCGGGATTTCATACGGAATATAGCGGATCACGGCCGAGATGCTGCCGCGCTGGCGGAATGCCGACAGCCGGAAGCTGCCGACGCCGGGCACCGGCAAACCGAGATTGAGCTCATTGTTGCGCTCCAGTTCCTGCAAGCGCTCGGCAGACAGCACTTCCTGCAACAGCATCTGGATAGTATTGTCATCCATCGCCTGCTGGTTGACCGGGACCATCTGGCCCTTGATCTTGAGATGAATCGGCGAACCGGGCGCCAGGAACATGTCCGACGCCTCCTTCTCCTGCATCAGATGAAACAAGCGATCCATTGCCATCAAAAAAACTCCTCAATGCAAGAAAAGTGCAAATTATTATTATGAAATCGCAACAGGCTTGCGTATTTTCATACGTCAAGCCCGGTCACAGTTGAATCAGGCTTCGCGCAGCAATTCGTTGATGCCGGTCTTGGCGCGCGTTTTTGCATCGACGCGCTTGACGATAACCGCGCAATACAAGCTGTATTTGCCGTCGGCCGAGGGCAGGCTGCCTGACACCACTACCGAACCCGAAGGGATGCGGCCGTAAGTCACTTCACCGGTGGCGCGGTCATAGATCTTGGTCGACTGGCCGATGTAGACGCCCATCGAAATCACCGAGTTTTCTTCCACGATCACGCCTTCGACGATTTCCGAACGGGCGCCGATGAAGCAGTTGTCTTCGATAATGGTAGGGTTGGCCTGCATCGGCTCCAGCACGCCGCCGATGCCGACGCCGCCCGACAAGTGGACGTTCTTGCCGATCTGGGCGCAGGAGCCGACCGTGGCCCAGGTGTCGACCATGGTGCCTTCGTCGACATAAGCGCCGATGTTGACGTAGGAAGGCATCAGCACCACATTCTTGCCGATGAAGCTGCCATGGCGGGCGACTGCCGGCGGCACTACGCGGAAACCGCCCTTGGCGAAATCTTCCGCGGTGTAGTTGGCGAACTTGGTCGGGACCTTGTCGTAGAACTGCATGTTGTCGCCGGCCGGCATAGGCAGGTTGTCTTCCAGGCGGAACGACAGCAGCACGGCTTTCTTGATCCATTGGTTGACCACCCAGTTGCCGTCGGTTTTTTCGGCGACGCGCAATGTGCCCTGGTTGAGTTCGGCAATGACCTTGGCCACGGCTTCGCGGACATCGGCCGGCGCTGTCTTAGGCGAGAATTCGGTGCGCTGTTCCCAGGCCTGGTCGATAAATGCTTGCAAGGATTGAGTCATGATTATTCGTTGATTGAAAGTTTAAAAACATGGATTTGACCATGAAGACGCTTGGTAGCACATCGTCATGGTGCAATACGTAGGATCAGGCTGCCGCCGCTCAAAGTCGCAGGCTAGAGGCCGTGGCAAAACGCTGCAATGCGTTGCGCCGCTTCCAGGCATTCCTCGACTTCGGCTACCAGCGCCATGCGGATGCGTTGCCGGCCCGGATTGCTGCCATGGGCGTCGCGCGCCAGATAGCTGCCGGGCAATACCGTTACATTATATTCGGCATACAGCCGCTTGGCGAAGTCGGTATCGGAGATTGCCGCCAACTTATCCACCTTGGCCCACAGGTAAAAGCCGGCGTCGGGCAGCGCCACGTCCAGCACGGTTTGCAGCACCGGGGTGACTTGTTGAAATTTAGCCATGTATTTGGCGCGGTTTTCGACGACGTGGGTTTCGTCGTTCCAGGCGGCGACCGAAGCCGCTTGCACCGGCGGGCTCATGGCGCCGCCGTGATAAGTACGATACAGCAGGAATTTCTTCAGTATGGCGGCGTCGCCGGCGACGAAGCCGGAGCGCATGCCCGGCACGTTGGAACGCTTCGACAGGCTGGAAAAGGCGATCAGGCGCGGATAACCCTCACGGCCCAGCATGTGGGCCGCCTGCAGCCCGCCCAGCGGCGCTTCCGGCTTGAAATAAATCTCAGAATAGCACTCGTCGGCGGCGATCACGAAACCGTGGCGGTCCGACAACGCAAACAGTTCTTTCCAGTCCTCCAGCGACAGCACGGCGCCGGTCGGATTGCCGGGCGAGCACAGGTACAGCAGCTTGACGCGCGGCCAGACATCGTCCGGCACGCTGCGGTAGTCCGGGGCGAAGTTGCGGGCAGGGTCGGAATTGACGAAATACGGCTGGGCGCCGGCCAGGTAGGCCGCGCCTTCATAAATTTGGTAAAACGGATTGGGGCACATCACCAGCGCATCCTGCTGGGCCGGATCGACCACCGTCTGCGCCAGCGCAAACAGCGCCTCGCGCGAGCCGTTGACCGGCAGGATCTGGCTGGCCGGATCGAGCGGCGGCAGGCCGTAGCGGCGCTCCAACCAGCCGGCAATCGCCGCTCGCAAGGGTTCGGCGCCTACGGTGCTGGGATAGCTCGCCAAGCCGTTCAGGTTGTCGGCCAGGGCTTGCTGGATGAACTTCGGCGTCGGGTGCTTGGGTTCGCCTATTCCCAGGCTGATGGGCTTGTAAGCAGGATTGGGCGTGACGTCGGCGAACAAGGCGCGCAGTTTTTCAAACGGATACGGCTGCAGCCGGTCTAGTAATGGATTCACGTGTTTAGTAACGGATGAATAACAAAGGTGAAATGGGTGGAATCGCAATGATTACGCTGTTTGCATTATATACAGAAGTGCGGCTCTGATCGTCAGAAATGGCTGACTTCTGCCCGGGCAGAGGGCAAATTTAACCCGGCCGTCACTGACAACTTGAAATATGAGCATTGGCCTTATTTTGCGGCGTTGTTTCCCATGCAATAAATAAAATTCGATAGACTGGGTTTTCGCCGCTTTGCCATACCTTTATCAGCGCCGTGCGCTTGTCCGGCAGTCTAAGTCTGCCGGCAGCCAGGTGCGTCACTTATCAGCCAGGCCTGCCATGATTTCCCCTGCACTTAGCGATGCCGCACTGATTGCCGATATCCGGCAGCTGATTGACGCCGCCCGCCGGCGCGCGGTGCAGACCATCAACGCTGAACTGAGCTCGTTGTATTGGCAGGTAGGGCGGCGTATCCATGCTGAAGTGCTGGGCGGCAAGCGGGCCGCATACGGCCATCAGATCCTGCACAACCTGGCCGCTGAACTTACCGCAGCTTATGGGCGTGGCTGGAGCGAAAAACAGTTGCGGCATTGTCTCCGCACTGCGGAGAGATTTGAGCTGGACCCATATCAAGGCGTTGATCTATATCGACGACGAGCTGAAGCGCAGTTTTTACATCGAGCTGTGCCGGCTTGAGCACTGGTCCTCGCGCCAGTTGCAGGAGCGCATGAATGCCATGCTGTTTGAACGCAGCACGCTGTCGAAACAGCCTGACAAAATCATTGCACGTGAAGTAGCCCAGCCGCGGCAGACGGGGCAGGTGTTGCCGGCCTTTTTACTGAAAGACCCCTACCTGGTGGATTTTCTCGGACTGCAGGATCGTTATCTGGAAAAAGACCTGGAGAGCCTGGAGAAGCATGCCTGACCGGTATCAATCCCGGAAATGCCGTCCATGCTCGCAGCGGCACATCGGTGTAATTCGTTTTCCCATCAAAAAATGACCTTCCTTCCACCTGATTAACACTAAGGTAACAATCATATTTCACGCTTGTGATCGCCATCCATATCGCATATATGGCAGGGTGGAATGTTATGATGTCGACCTCCTGCGAGGTTTTTCCTCGTTTTTATAGTGTGAAGCATGGCGGCTGCTTTTTTGCCGACTTTGATAAGAACAGTCGATAACGTGCGTCTAACCTCCATTAAATTATCAGGATTCAAGTCTTTCGTCGATCCAACCAATTTCCAGGTCCCCGGCCAGCTGGTCGGCGTGGTGGGACCTAACGGTTGCGGCAAGTCCAATATCATCGATGCGGTGCGCTGGGTCTTGGGAGAATCCAAGGCTTCCGAGCTGCGCGGCGAATCGATGCAGGACGTCATTTTCAACGGCTCCTCGCACCGCAAGCCGGCTGGCCGCTCGTCGGTCGAACTGGTGTTCGACAACGGCCTCGGCAAAGCCGCCGGGCAGTGGAGCCAGTATGCCGAAATCGCCGTCAAGCGCACCCTGACGCGCGACGGCACTTCCACTTACTACATTAACAACCAGGCGGTGCGCCGGCGCGATATCCAGGACATCTTCCTGGGCACCGGCCTCGGCCCGCGCGCTTACGCCATCATCGGCCAGGGCATGATCTCGCGCATCATCGAGGCGCGTCCGGAAGAATTGCGGATTTTCCTGGAAGAGGCCGCCGGCGTTTCCAAGTACAAGGAACGCCGCCGCGAAACCGAGAACCGCCTGAACGACACCCGTGAAAACCTGGTGCGGGTCGAAGACATCCTGCGCGAGCTCAACGCCAACCTGGAAAAGCTGCAGTCGCAGGCCGCGGTCGCCCAGAAATTCCATGAACTGCAAGGCGACCAGGAAGAAAAGCAGAAACTGCTGTGGCTGCTGCGCAAGAACGAAGCCAAGACCGAGCAGGAAAAGCATTTCCGCGACATTGAAAAAGCGCAGCTCGAGCTGGAAGAACAGACCGCCAAGCTGCGCCATGTGGAAACCGAGCTGGAGCACATGCGCCAGGCGCATTACGCCGCCGGCGACCGCATGCACCAGGCGCAAGGCCACTTGTACCAGACCAATTCGGAAATCGGCAGCCTGGAAGCGCAGATCAAGTTTGTCATCGAGTCGCGCAACCGCCTGCAGTCGCAGCTCAATTCCCTGACCGCGCAGCGCGACCAGTGGCAGCGCCAGGGCAGCCAGTTCCAGGACGACCTGGTCGAGGCCGAGATGCACCTGGAAGAACTGGCGGCGCGGGTCGAGCAGTCGCAAGTGGCGTCGCAGCATCACAACGACCAGTTGCCGGCGCTGGAGCAGAGCTGGCGCGAGGCGCAGCTGAAAAGCACCGAGTCGCGCGGCAAGATCATGCAGATCCAGCAGCAGATCGAACTCGAATCCACCCATCAGCGCAATGCCTCGAATATCCTGAATGGCCTCGCCAGCCGGCGCGAACGCCTGGCGCAGGAAAAAAACGGCTTGAACCTGCCGGACAATGCCCACCTGACCAACCTGCGCATGCAGCTGGAAGAGAAGCAGGCCGGGCTGGAAGAAGTCGGCATGCAGCTGGAGGAAGTGCAGGAACAGCAGCCGCGCCTGGAAGAAGAGCGGCGCAATGCGCAACAGCAGGTCAATACCGAAAGCGCCAACAACGCCCAGCTGGAAGCGCGCCTGACGGCGCTCAAGCAATTGCAGGAAAGCGTGCAGACCGAAGGCAAGGTGCAGCCTTGGCTGCAAAAGCACGAGCTGGCAGGATTGCCGCGCCTGTGGCAAAAACTGCATATCGACGGCGGCTGGGAAACAGCGTTGGAGTCGGTGTTGCGCGAGCGTACGTCGGCATTGGAAATGTCGAACCTGGATTGGGCCAAAGCCTTCTTCAACGATGCGCCGCCGGCCAAGCTGGCCCTGTTCTCGCCGAACGGCATAGCGCCCATCGACAATATCGAAACGCCCGCCGGCCTCAAGCCTTTCCTGAGCCTGTTGCAGCTGAACGATCCGGGTTTGCGGGTCTTGATGCAGGACTGGCTGCACAATTTCTACGCCGCCGACGATACCGTGACGGCTTTTGCCGAACGCAGCAAACTGCCGCTGGGCGCCAGTTTCGTCACCCGCCAGGGCCACGTGATCAGCAAGACCGGCGTGCGTTTCTATGCTTCCGATTCGGAACAGGACGGCATGCTGGCGCGCCAGCAGGAAATCGAAAACATCACCAAGCAGCTGCGCGCGCAGCAGATGCTGGCCGACGAAGCGCGTTCGCGCTCAGTGCGCGCCGAAGCAGCGCTATCGCAGGCTACCCAGCGCCTGCAGGAAATGCGCCTGCGCCATGCCGGCCTGACCCAGGCGGTGCATGGCTTGCAGATCGATGTCATGAAATTGTCCGAACTGCAGGAACGCTTCAACCAGCGCAGCTCGCAGATTGCTGCCGACCTGGCTGAAATCGCCGCGCAGGAAAGCGAGCAGCAGCAGGTCAAGATGGAATCGGAAGCCAAGTTCGAACAGCTCGACATGGAACTGGCCGAGCTGCAGGAAAAGCACGAAGACGGACAAACCGATTTCCTGGGCAAGGAGCAGCAGCTCAACGAAGCGCGCCAGCGCCTGCGCGAAATGGAACGCGCTGCGCAAGAAGCGGAATTTTCAGAGAAATCCCACCGCAACAAGATCGAAGAACTCAAGCGCAGCATCGCTACCGCGCTGGAACAGGCTGCGCAGCTGTTCGCCAACATGCAGCAGGGCCATCTGGAGCTGGAAAGCCTGGACGACCAGGCGGCGCAAGCCGGCCTGCAGGATTTGCTGGACAAGCGCAGCGAACAGGAGCGTGCGTTGGCCGATACCCGCCACGAGCTGGACCAGGTGTCGCAGAACTTGCGCCAGCATGAAGAAACACGCTTGCAAGCCGAGCGCAGCCTGCAGCCGCAGCGCGACCGCATCATGGAATTGCAGCTGAAAGAGCAGGCCGCGCGCCTGAACCAGGAACAATACGTGCAGCAGTTGCTCGAAGCGCAGGCCGACGAAGCTGCCCTGAGCGAGAAGCTGACCGCGGAAATGCGGCCATCGTATCTGCAGGGTGAGGTTACCCGCCTGACCAATGCCATCGCAGGCCTGGGCGCGGTCAACCTGGCGGCGCTGGATGAGCTGGCGCAGGCGTCGGAGCGCAAGAATTTCCTGGATGCGCAAAACGCCGACCTGACCGAAGCAATCAATACGCTGCAGGATGCGATCCATAAGATCGACAAGGAAACCCGCGACCTGCTGCAAGATACCTTCGACAAGGTCAACCACCACTTTGCCGAGCTGTTCCCGATCCTGTTCGGCGGCGGCCAGGCCAAGCTGATCATGACCGGCGACGAAATCCTCGACTCCGGCGTGCAAGTCATGGCGCAGCCGCCGGGCAAGAAGAATGCAACGATCCACCTGTTGTCCGGCGGTGAAAAGGCGCTCACCGCGACCGCCCTGGTGTTTTCGATGTTCCAGCTGAACCCGGCGCCGTTCTGCCTGCTGGACGAAGTGGATGCGCCACTGGACGACGCCAATACCGAGCGTTTCTGCAATATGGTGAAGCGGATGTCGGCCAATACCCAGTTCCTGTTCATTTCGCATAACAAGATTGCAATGGAAATGGCGCAGCAGCTGATCGGGGTGACGATGCAGGAGCAGGGGGTGTCGCGGATCGTCGCGGTCGATATGGAAGCGGCGCGCAGTTTCGCCAGCGACGCCGTCGCTGCATAAGGTTAAAACAGGCTGCTCCAACTGGCCAAAATGCCATGCTTGGACAGCTTGACAACTTTTTTAGGCCCCACTAAGCTGATTTTCTGGTCGTAATGCAATATATTGTAAGAAATTGTCTCAATATTTTTACGTTGGCGGTATATACAGTAATACTTGTATTGTTTTTATAAAAAGAAATGGCTTTGTTGGGGAGTACTTTGGGTTTTAAATAAGAAATAACCATATACGCGGTCACTGACAACTATTTTAGAAGTGTTTTTTCCTCGGATTCAATCAATGACCAGTCCACGATTTCAATCGCGAATTCACAGCCCGTTGACCGTTTGCACGGCGGCGCAGGCTATTAAGGCATCAACAGAATGACAGATCTACAAGCAAGCCTGTTTATCATCGGAGGCGCGTTTCTTGTCGGCGTCATTTCCTATAACAAATGGCAGGAATACAAAGCCAAGAAGAGTGTTGAGCGCGCGTTTTCCGGATCGCATGACGATGTCTTGATGACTCCCGGCAAAGCTGCGGGCAAAGACAGCGGCGAAGCGCCGCCCCGTCATGAACCCAAGCTGTTCGAAACCGAGCCGGATGCCGATGCGCTGCCGCGCGACGACCTGGAGCAGAGCGCCGAACAGCAGGCAATCGAACCGCAGCTCGGCAATCCGGCGCCGGCGCAGGCGGTGCGCAAGGACCTGCCGGTAGACGAACTGATCGATTGCGCCATCCCGCTGGTGCTGGAAGCCCCGGTGCGCGGCGACAAGGCCTTGCCGGCGCTGCAAAGCTTGCGCCACGTCGGCAACAAGCCTATCCATTTCATCGGCGAAGACGCCAACGGCGAATGGGAGCCGGTGGCGCATGGCGGCATTTACAGCACACTGCTGGCCGGAGTGCAGCTCGCCAACCGCACCAATCCGCTCAACGAAATCGAATATTCGGAACTGGTCAGCCGCTTGCGCCAGATCGCCGACGACCTGGGCGCCGAACCGGATCTGCCGGACATGTCGGAAGTGATGCACACCGCGCGCTCCTTGCATCAGTTCGTGATCGAACACGATGCCCAGCTGGGCGTGAATATCCAGTCCAACGGTGCGCCGTGGGCCATCAGCACCTTGCTGGCGGCGCTGACCCGCCAGGGCTTCGATGCGCGGCCGGAAGGCCGCATGGTGATGTCGGATGGCGAGGGCGGCCTGCTGTTTTCTTTGTCCACCAATGCCAGTGCGGTTGCTGAAACCACCAGCCGCCTGACCTTGCTGCTCGACGTGCCGCGGGTGGCGCCGGACCGCGACGGTTACGGCGCGATGGTGGCTTGCGCACGTTCATTGGCGGCGCGCCTCGGCGGTGTGCTGGTCGACGATAGCAACCAGCCTCTGGCCGATGTGCAGCTGGCCGAGATCGCCGGTCAGGTCGATGCCTTTTACCGTGAAATGGATGCCGCTGAAATTCCAGCCGGCTCGATTCGGGCTTTGCGTCTATTCAGTTAATCATGTCCCCAATATCATCACAAGCAGGCGGCCCGGGAAACACTCCCGATGCCGCCGAATGGCGCTCGCGCGCCGCCTGGCTGGCAGCCGAGCTGAACCGCCACAATCACTCCTATTACGTGCTCGACAACCCCTCGATTCCGGATGCTGAATACGATCAGCTGTTCCGTGAATTGCAGGCGCTGGAGCAGGCCCATCCGGAACTCAATACGCCGGATTCGCCGACTCAGCGCGTAGGCGCCGCACCGTTGCCGCTGTTCGAGCAGGTGACGCATTCGATACCCATGCTGTCCCTGGGCAACGGCTTTGAAGACAACGACATCATCGAGTTCGACCGCCGTGTCAGGGATGGCCTCGACACCCAGGCCGACAGCGACATCGAGTACGCCGCCGAGTTGAAGTTCGACGGCCTGGCGATCAACCTGCGCTACGAAGACGGCGTGCTGGTGCAGGCCGCCACTCGCGGCGACGGCACCACCGGCGAAAACGTCACCAGCAACATCCGCACCGTGCGCGCGATTCCGCTGCGGCTGCATACCGAGCATCCGCCCAAGGTATTGGACGTGCGTGGCGAAGTGCTGATGTTCAAGGACGATTTCGCCAAGCTCAACGCCCGCCAGCGCGAGGCCGAGATGAAAGAATTCGCCAATCCGCGCAATGCCGCCGCCGGCAGTTTGCGCCAGCTCGATTCGCGCATCACGGCGCAGCGCACCTTGCGCTTTTTCGCCTACGGCATCGGCATGCTGGAAGGCGCCGACATGCCGCCGTCGCATTCGGCGCTGCTGGACTGGTACAGTCAGCTCGGGCTGCCGGTCTGCAAGGAACGCGGTGTCGTCAAGGGCGCCAGCGGCCTGCTGGATTTTTTCCGCGATATCGGCGGCAAGCGTCCGCAACTGCCTTACGAAATCGACGGCGTGGTGTACAAGGTGAATCGCCTGCTGCAGCAGCAGACCTTGGGATTCGTATCGCGCGCGCCGCGTTTTGCGCTGGCGCATAAATTCCCGGCGGAAGAAGCCACCACCCAGGTGCTGGGCATCGAAGTGCAGATCGGCCGCACCGGCGCTGTCACTCCGGTGGCGCGGCTGGCGCCGGTGTTTGTCGGCGGCGTCACGGTGACCAACGCCACCCTGCACAATGAAGACGAAGTGCGGCGCAAGGATATCCATATCGGCGACACCGTGATCGTGCGCCGCGCCGGCGACGTGATCCCGGAAGTGGTTTCCTTTGTGCCGGAACTGCGGCCGGCGGACGCACAGTCGTTTGTCATGCCGAGCGAGTGTCCGATTTGCGGCTCTGCCATCGTCAAGCTGGAAGATGAGGCTATCGCGCGCTGCTCGGGCGGCTGGGTCAAGTGCGCGGCACAACGCAAGGGCGGCTTGCAGCATTTTGCATCGCGCCGGGCGATGGATATCGAAGGCCTGGGCGACCAGTTGATCGAACAGTTGGTCGATCGCGACCTCATCCATACGGCGGCCGACCTGTACAAGCTGGGCCTGGTGAAACTGGCGGCGCTGGACCGCATGGCCGACAAATCGGCGCAGAATGTCATGTCTGCGCTGGAAAAATCGAAATCGACCACGCTGGGCCGTTTCATTTATGCGCTCGGCATCCGCCATGTGGGCGAGGCAACGGCGAAAGAGCTGGCGGCGCACTTCGGCAACATCGACGGTTTATTGCAGGCTTCCGAGGAACAGCTGCTGGAAGTTGCCGATATCGGCCCTGTGGTGGCACGATCATTGCTCGCTTTCTTTGCCGATCCGCTGAACCGGGAGCTGGTCGAACAGTTGCGGGCAGCCGGAATCCACTGGCCGGAGAACTTGCCGGCTGCCGGCGGGTCCAAGTTCTTGTTAGGCAAGACCTTCGTGCTGACCGGCAGCCTGCCGACCCTGACGCGCGATGCCGCCGCTGCCATGATTGAGGCGGCTGGCGGTAAAGTGACAGGATCGGTTTCCAAGAAGACCAGTTATGTGGTCGCGGGCGCTGAAGCCGGCAGCAAACTGACTAAAGCGGAAGAACTGAACATCCCTATCCTGGATGAGGACGGACTCCGCACTCTTTTAGAAGAAAGCGATCATGACCAAGATTAGAAAAGCCGTATTTCCCGTCGCCGGCCTGGGCAGTCGTTTTTTGCCTGCCACCAAGGCGCAGCCGAAAGAAATGCTGCCTATCGTCGACAAGCCCTTGATCCAGTACGCAGTGGAAGAAGCTGTCGCCGCCGGCATCACCGACATGGTGTTCATCACCGGCCGCAACAAGCGCGCGATCGAGGATCACTTCGACAAGGCCTACGAGCTGGAAACCGAACTGGAAGCGGCCGGCAAGGCGCGCTTGCTGGAGCTGGTGCAGAACGTCATTCCCAAGCACATCAATTGCATTTTCATACGCCAGTCGGAAATGCTGGGCTTGGGACATGCAGTGTTGTGCGCGCGTCCGGTGGTCGGCGACGATCCTTTTGCGGTGCTGCTGGCCGACGATTTCATGGATGTGGCGGCCGGACAAAAACCTGTGCTGGCGCAGATGACCGATATCTTCGCCGCCGAAAAGTCGAGCATGCTGGCAGTGCAGGACGTGCCGCGCGCCGACACCAAGCAGTACGGCATCGTCAGCATCGATGCCTACAAGACCGACCTGGAAAAGGTCAACAGCATCGTTGAAAAACCGCAGCCCGACCAGGCGCCTTCCACCCTGGCGGTGGTCGGCCGCTATGTGCTGACCAACGGTATTTTCGATTGCCTGGAAGGCCTGGGAAAGGGCGCCGGCGGCGAGATCCAGCTGACCGACGGCATTGCCGCATTGATGAAAAAAGAGCGTGTGCTGGCTTACCGCTACGCCGGCCAGCGTTATGATTGCGGCTCCAAGCTGGGTTATCTGCAGGCGACGCTGGCGATGGGCTTGAAACATCCGGAAACCGGTCCGGAGTTTGCCGAGTACCTGAAACAATTCAAATAATCCTACTGAAGATCGCGCCATGACCGTTCGTGAAATCCTGAAAATGGGCGATCCTCGCCTGCTGCGGCAAGCCGAGCCGGTCACTGCCTTCGGCACGCCGGAACTGGAAGCGCTGATCGCCGACATGTTCGACACCATGTATGCGGCCAACGGCGCCGGCCTGGCGGCGCCGCAGATCGGCGTCAACCTGCAGCTGGTGATTTTCGGTTTCAAGAACAACGTGCGTTATCCGGATGCGCCGGCGGTGCCGGAAACGGTGCTGATCAATCCGGTGCTGCGGCCGCTGTCCGACGACACCGAAGACGGCTGGGAAGGCTGCCTGTCGGTGCCGGGCCTGCGCGGCGTGGTGCCGCGCTGGACCAGCCTGCATTACGAAGGCTTCGACCAGACTGGCGCAGCCATCAGCCGCGACGTCGATGGTTTTCATGCGCGTGTCGTGCAGCATGAGACCGATCATCTGAACGGCATCTTGTATCCGATGCGGATCAAGGATTTCACTCGCTTCGGTTTTACCGAAGTGCTGTTCCCCGAGCTGGATCCCAACCACGACGACTGATTTGCGGTTTTCCCGCATCTGCGCGAATCGCAAGCTTTCATTCAGCCCTGAGAGGCTGAATGCGATGCCGGTTGTCGCTGGCAATATATAATTGCAAGAAAGCCAAGCATGGCGGCGCCTGCCGCTGCTGCTTGTGCGCCTGTCCAATCTTGCTTACTTCGGAAATCGACCCATGCACCATGCGGTAGAAACGTTCATCCAGGATCTGGCCGTGATCATGCTGATCGCCGGCGTCGTGACGGTGCTGTTCAACCGTTTCAAGCAACCGGTGGTGCTTGGCTACATCGTCGCCGGCGTCATCATCGGACCGCACACGCCGCCGTTTTCGCTGATCACGGATGAACGCACGATCCAGATCCTGGCGGAACTGGGCGTGATCTTCCTGCTGTTTTCGCTGGGCCTGGAATTCAGCCTGAAGAAACTCGGCAAGGTCGGCGCCACGGCTTTCGTGGCGGCCCTGGCGGAGATTACGCTGATGCTGTGGGTCGGTTACGAGATCGGGATCTATTTCGGCTGGAAGACGATGGACGCGGTATTCCTCGGCGCCATGCTGTCGGTATCGTCGACCACCATCATCGTCAAGGCGCTTAACGAACTGGGCATGAAGCGCGAGAAATTCGCCCAGCTGATTTTTGGCATCCTGATTGTCGAGGATGTGCTGGCGATCGGCATGATCGCCTTGCTGTCCGGGGTGGCGACCAGCGGTTCGGTGGCCGCCGGCGACGCCGCCGTCACCATCGGCAAGCTGGTGCTGTTCATGATCGTGTCGCTGGTGGCCGGCATCCTGGTCGTGCCGCGCCTGCTGGACTATGTGGCCAAATTCAAGAGCAAGGAAATGCTGCTGGTGACCGTGCTCGGCCTGTGTTTCGGCTTCTGCCTGCTGGTCATGAAAATGCAGTACAGCGTGGCGCTGGGCGCCTTCATCATCGGCGCGGTGATGGCCGAGTCGCGCCATCTGCACCAGATCGAACGCCTGATCGAACCGGTGCGCGACATGTTCAGCGCCATCTTTTTCGTCGCCATCGGCCTGCTGTTCAATCCCTCCATCCTGGCCCAGTACTGGCTGCCGATCGGCGTAATCACGCTGGCCGTGGTGCTGGGTAAGGTGGTCAGCTGCGGCCTGGCGACTTTCCTGTCGGGCCACGACGGCCGCACTTCGATGCGGGTCGGCATGGGGCTGTCGCAGATCGGCGAGTTTTCCTTCATCATCGCGGCGCTTGGCGTCAGCCTGAAAGTCACCAGCGATTTCCTGTATCCGACCGTGGTGGCGGTTTCCGCCGTGACTACCTTGCTGACACCCTACCTGATCAAGCTGGCCGATCCGCTTTCGACCCGCCTGGCGCAGGCCATGCCGCAGAAGCTGGCGTCGGTGTTCGGCATGTATTCAACCTGGCTGGACAGTTTGCAGCCGCAGGGGGATCGCGCCGAACTGTCGCGCATCATCCGCCGCATCCTGATGCAGGTGGTGGTGAACCTGGCGCTGGTAGTGGCGATTTTCATCATCGGCGGCTTTTTTGCCGAGGCGCTCGGCAACAGCATGTCGGCCTGGGTGGCGGACGCGCAAGTGCAGAACGCGATCGTATGGGGCGGAGCGCTGCTGATTTCGCTGCCTTTCCTGATCGCCACCTACCGCAAACTGCATGCGCTCAGCATGCTGCTGGCGGAAATCAGCGTCAAGCCGGAATGGGCCGGTTCCTACAGTCACGCAGTGCGGCGCGTGGTCGCCGAGGTAATCCCTGTGGTCTCGATCATCGGCATCATGCTGATGATTGCAGCGCTCAGCAGCAGGATCCTGCCGCCCACCAACCTGCTGATCCTGGTGCTGGTGGCTGCCGCCGCACTGGTGCTGGTGTTGTGGCAACGTTTTGTGAAATTGCATTCGAAGCTGCAAATCGCACTGCGCGAAACGCTGGAGCAGCAGCCCGACGAAAATCACTGAAGCAGGCGAATCGAGGCTTTGTTTTCCGAATTTGTCTTCTCGTTTGGTTAAAATAGCGTCTTTACTTCTTTTTCAAGACAAAGCCATGACTGCCATGACCCAGGACGAACTCAAACAAGCTGTTGCCCGTGAAGCAATCAAATACGTGGTGGATGGCCAGATTGTCGGCGTCGGTACTGGCTCAACCGCCAATTTTTTCATTGATGAACTAGCCAAGATCAAGCACCGCATCAAAGGCGCTGTGGCTTCGTCGGAAGCGACAGCTGCCCGGTTGCGCGCGCACGACATCGAGGTGTACGACCTGAACCAGGTCGCGACCATGCCCGTCTATATCGACGGCGCCGACGAAATCACCGAGCAGGGCGCCATGATCAAGGGCGGCGGTGCGGCCTTGACGCGCGAAAAGATCGTCGCTTCGGTGGCTGAAAAATTCATTTGCATCGCCGACGGCTCCAAGCTGGTCAAGGTGCTTGGCAAGTTTCCGCTGCCGGTCGAAGTGATCCCGATGGCGCAGGCGGTAGTGGCGCGCAAGCTGATCAAGCTGGGCGGCGAACCGCGTTTGCGCTTCAAGGACGGCAAACCGCTGATTACCGACAACGGCTGCGTGATCATCGACATGGTCGACCTGAAAATCACCGATCCGGTCGAACTGGAGCGGCAAATCAACCAGATCACCGGGGTGGTGACAGTCGGGTTGTTTGCGCAGCAGGGAGCGGATGTCTGTTTGCTGGGAACGCCGGATGGCGTGAAGACGCTGAAGTTCTGACCAGCACTGCGCAGTCGCACGGAATTGAAAAAGGCCCGGTTTCGGGTCTTTTTTTATGCCGAAAGCCAGGGCGGTAGTTCCGATCGGCAATTCGGCCAGCATATGCGATGCGCATAAACTGTTGCGATGCGTCCTCTGATTCAGAGAATGTGGCGGTTCCGCTTATTGCTCATGTACTAGGTCAAATAACGTATATGCCCAGTCATAAATGTCATAAACCGCTGGCAAAAAACAACAAATATGGTCAACTTCACCTAAATTTTTCTTTTCTTTTAAAGAAGCCCGTAAAAATCAATGCAATTTTCTTATGGATAGGTAATATCTAGGCCGTTCCACTTGTAACAATTAGTAACGCCTCAAAAAACGTTGCCAAAATACTCAAGCTGGACACCGGGATAAGATTATTTACATACCAACAAAGGGTAGAAATGAAAAAGACCGTATTCGCATTAGCCGCCCTCGGCCTGATCGGCGCCAATGCACAAGCACAAACCAACGTCACCATCTATGGCGTGATCGACGCTGGCCTTACTTACACCAGTAAAGTCGGTCCAAAGAACGACAGCCGCATCAGCCTGGATTCCGGCGACATGGCGACTTCCCGTATCGGCTTCCGCGGAACGGAAGACCTGGGCGGCGGCCTGAAAGCCATTTTCCAGCTGGAAAACGGTTTCAATGCAGACGATGGTTCGCTCGCTACTGCCAGCACGCTGTTTGACCGTAAAGCGGTAGTCGGCCTGTCCGGCAGCTTCGGTACTGTCACCCTCGGCCGCCAGACCGACTACCTGGATGACATCGGCAGCAAATACACGTCGGTGCAGACGTTCGGCAGCAACGGCATCAAGGCCGGCCATTTCAATAACCTGGACCGTGTCGGCGGTGTCCGCGCCAATAACTCGATCCGCTACGACAGCGCGAACCTGAGCGGCTTCACCGGTAGCCTGTTCTACGGCTTCGGCGAGGTTGCCGGCCAGACTTCGGCAGGCCAGTCATTCGGCCTGGCAGGCAACTACGCGAACGGCCCGTTCGGCATCGGCCTCGGTTACTTCCAGACCAAGCTGGCTGCCGATGCGCTGCCTAGCAAGGCTGGCGACACCGACCTCAAGACCTTCACCCTCGGCGCCAGCTACCAGGCTGGTCCGGCCAAGATCTACGGCGCATGGTCGCAAACCAAGCGTCCATTGGCTGCCGCGCTGGCGGCGACCGGCCTGGTCAACATCACTACCGCGACCAAAGCCAACATTTTCGACCTGGGCGTCGATTATTCGCTGAGCGGCAACCTGCATCTGCTGGCCAGCGTGATCTATGACCGCGCCGATCTGAGCCGCAAGACAGCCGGTTCGACCAAGGGCAAGACTACCCAGCTGAATCTGGGCGTGGACTACTACCTGTCGAAGCGCACCGACCTGTACGCTCTGTACACCAACCAGCGCGCCAACGACGTCAACAACCCAGGCGTGATCAACGCTGCATACAGCAGCGCGCCGGCGGACGACACCAGCCAGAACGTATTCCGCGTGGGCCTGCGCCACAAGTTCTGATTGTTGTAGTTAATTAGCAGCAACAGGCAGTATGGGCGGGGAAGCGGATATGCTTCCCCGCCATTTTTTTATCAACCCAGCCAGCGCAACACCAGCATGTTGATCAAGGCGCCGCCGACGATCAGCCAGCCGAACAACACCGCCGCAAACACCAGCGGTTTGACTCCTGCGGTGCGCAGCGAGGAAAAATGGGTGGATATGCCCAGCGCCGCCATCGCCATGGCCAGCAACACGTTGTCGGCATCGTTGGCATGCGACACCAGCGCACTCGGCAGCAGGTGCAGTGAATTGAGCGCTACGATCGCTACAAAACCGAATGCAAACCAGGGAATCGCCAGGCGGCCTTGTGCGCTGCTGCCTGCTTTCCTGGCGGCGCAGCTTTTCTTCGAGATGTAAGCCGACAGCAGCATCAGGAACGGCGCCAGCATCATCACTCTCACCATCTTGGTAATCACCGCCGTATTGGCCGCATCGGGGCTGATGGCGCGGGCCGCGGCCACCACTTGAGCCACTTCATGCACGGTGGACCCGGTAAAGATGCCATAGGCTTGCGGCGAAGCCGCCAGGAACTGCCAGTGCAGGTTGAGCTGGTACAGCAGCGGATAGAGAAAGATCGCCAGCGACCCGAACACTACGACGGTCGCCACCGCCACCGTCACCTGCGCCGGCTTTGCCCGCAGCACAGGTTCGGTAGCCATCACGGCAGCCGCGCCGCAGATCGAGCTGCCGGCGCCGATCAGCATGGCGGTTTCGCGGTCCAGCTTGAATACGCGGGTGCCGAGCAGCAGCGCCATGCCGAAGGTGGAGCACAGGACCAGAACGTCGATCAGCACGCCGCTCAGCCCGACGTGGCCAATATCCTGGAACGTCAGCCGGAAACCGTAGAGGATGATGCCCAGCCGCAGCAGGTTTTGCTTGGAGAAATTGACACCGGCGGCGCAGGAGGGGGCAATCCGCTGGTAACCCAGGTTACCGGCCAGCATGCCGAGCACGATGGCCAGGGTCAGCGCGCTGAAGCCGTGTGACTGCAGCCAGTCTATCCTGGCGGCGGCGATTGCAGCTGCTGCAATCAGGGCGCTAAGCGCCAGTCCGGCCAGCAGCGGAGGCGGCGTTTTTACAGGGCGGGATGTTGTTGTCAGCGTCGAGGTATTCACTAGGACTTCCAGTCAGATGCGGCCGTGCCGCCATGGAAGTCACTATAGCTATTTGGTATCTAAAAGAAAAACAGATTAATTTTGTATAATTAACCTGTTTTTCAGGTAAATTGATCTCGATAAATGTTTCAGACAAAGGCCAACATGCGCCTCACTATCAGGCAATTGCAGATTTTCCTGGCGATAGCCCAGTCCGGCAGCACGACAGCGGCGGCGGAACAGATCGCCTTGTCGCAGTCGGCCGCCAGCGCCGCCCTGAACGAGCTGGAAAACCTGCTCGACTGCCGCTTGTTCGACCGCGTCGGCAAACGCCTGATCCTCAATGACAACGGTCGCCTGCTGTTGCCGCAGGCGGGCCAGGTGGTGGATGCCGCCAAAACCATAGAACAGCAGTTCCTGACGCCAGGCATGGCGCAGGGCGGCGGCCTGCAAATCGGTTCCAGCACCACCATAGGCAGTTATCTGCTGCCTGCGCTGATTGCCGCTTACCGGCAACAGCACAGCGAGCTGCAAGTGCGGGTGATGATCGCCAATACCGCCGACATCGTCGCCGCCGTGGTCAATTTCGAAGTCGACGTCGGCCTCATCGAAGGCCCCAGCCATGCCGCCGACCTGCAGGTCGAGCCATGGATGGTCGACGAGTTGCTGGTGGTCGCTTCGCCGCAGCATCCGCTGGCCGGCGGCGACCGGAAAGTCGGCCTGGCGCAGCTGCGTCAGGCCGAGTGGCTGTTGCGCGAGCCAGGCTCAGGTACGCGCGAAGCCGTCGAGCAAGCCTTGCTGCCGCATCTGCACCACTTGCGGCAAAGCTATGAATTCGGCAATTCGGAAGCGATCAAGCACGCGACCGCAGCCGGCCTCGGCATCAGCTGCCTGTCGCATGCGGTGGTGGCCGATTTCCTGCAAAGCGGACGGCTGGTTGAGCTGAAAACATCGCTGCCGAGATTGCACCGGCACTTTTACCTGGTCCACAGCAGGCACAAGATCCTGTCGCTGCGGCTGATGCAGTTCCTGGCGTATTGCCGCAGCTGGTCTTGAATATCCGGCGTTTCCGCCGGGCATATGTGGCCGTCTTGCCAATGTCGATGTCAAAATGGATATCGGTTGTGATAAAAAAGTGATTAGTAAGACCAGCCAAGTGTTTTTACACTGGCTTCGGTATTTATTCTCTTGAGATTGGCGGCGAAAAGCCTGTCATGCGATTTTCTTCTTCACTATATTGATATCTGAAACCGTATCGAAACTACGAAAAAATTCATTTGTTTGATATCAATGATGTTCGTAAGATAGTGAGGAATTTCATCAGGAAAGGTCTATATTTACTGTTAACCGGCAACGGCGCATGCAGTCGAGGCAGGTGCATCACAATGTTCAGGCGCAAGATCAAAATAACTAAAGGAGACAAGCTGTGAAAATGTTTAAAACGACGATTGTTGGATTGCTGATTGGCGCATTCGGCCTGGTGTCCCAGGCTGGCGCGCAGGAGAAAGGCCCGATCGGCATTTCGATGCCCACCAAATCCTCGGCGCGCTGGATCGCCGATGGCGACAATATGGTCAAGGTATTCAAGGAAAAAGGCTACAAGACTGACCTGCAATACGCTGAAGACGACATCCCGAACCAGCTGGCGCAGATCGAGAACATGGTGACCAAAGGCGTCAAGGTGCTGGTGATCGCCGCGATTGACGGCACTACCTTATCCAATGCCTTGCAAAAAGCTGCCGACAAGGGCATCAAGGTCATCGCCTATGACCGCCTGATCCGCGGTTCCAAGAACGTCGACTACTACGCCACTTTCGACAATTTCCAGGTCGGCGTGCTGCAAGCCAGCTATATCGAAAAAACACTTGGCCTGAAGGAAGGCAAGGGTCCGTTCAATATCGAATTGTTCGGCGGTTCGGCTGACGACAACAATGCCTTCTTCTTCTACAACGGCGCGATGTCGGTGCTGCAGCCGTATATCGACAAAGGCAAGCTGGTGGTGCGCAGCAAGCAGACCGGCATGGACAAGGTTTCGACCTTGCGCTGGGATGGCGCGGTAGCCCAGGCGCGCATGGATAACCTGCTCAGCGCCTACTACGGCAACGCCCACGTGGACGCAGTGCTGTCGCCGTACGACGGCATCAGCATCGGCATCCTGTCGTCGCTCAAGGGCGTAGGCTACGGCACGCCGAAGCAACCGATGCCGATCGTGACCGGCCAGGACGCCGAAGTCCCTTCGGTGAAATCGATCGTGCGCGGCGAGCAGCGCCAGACCGTGTTCAAGGATACGCGCGAACTGGCCAAGGTGACGGTCGGCATGGTGGACGCCATGCTGAGCGGCAAGGCGCCTGCCATCAACGATACCAAGACGTATAACAACGGCGTCAAGGTCGTGCCTTCCTACCTGTTGAAACCGGTCAGCGTCGATGTCTCCAACTGGAAGCAAGTGCTGGTCGGCAGCGGTTACTACACCGAAGCCCAGATCAAATAAGCATCGGCCGGGATGTAGCAATACGTAGTAATGAAGAGTCTTGTTTGGCCGGACCTTGCAATGCGCGGAAGCGTGTTGCAAGGTCCCGGAGTCAGGCGCTGGCGTAGGTTTGAGGTAAGCGAGGTAACAACAGATGGAAACCATCCTGGAAATGCGCGGGATCGGGAAGACATTCCCGGGAGTCAAAGCATTGGACAATGTCAACCTGGCAGTCCGTAACGGCGAGATCCATGCCGTGGTCGGTGAAAACGGCGCCGGAAAATCCACCTTGATGAAAGTATTGAGCGGCGTCTATCCGCACGGTTCCTATACCGGCGAGATCCGCTTCGAAGGCATGGCGCGGCAGTTCGACGGCATCGCCGACAGTGAAAAGATCGGCATCATCATCATTCACCAGGAATTGGCACTGGTGCCGCTGCTGTCGATTACAGAGAATATTTTCCTGGGCAACGAACAGGCCACGAACGGCGTGATCGATTGGGAAGTTTCCTACGCCAAGACCAAGGAACTGCTGGCCAAGGTCGGGCTGAAGGAATCGCCCAGCACGCTGATCACCAACCTCGGCGTCGGCAAGCAACAGCTGATTGAAATCGCCAAGGCGCTGTCGAAGCAGGTCAAGCTGCTGATCCTCGACGAACCGACCGCCAGCCTGAACGAAAGCGACAGCGACGCCTTGCTGGATTTGCTGCTGGAGCTCAAGGCGCAGGGGATTTCATCGATCCTGATCTCCCACAAGCTCAACGAAATTTCCAAGGTCGCCGATTCGATCACGATCCTGCGCGACGGCTCCACGGTCGATACCCTGGATTGCCACAAGGAAGTGATCAGCGAAGACCGCATCATCCAGAACATGGTCGGACGCGAGATGGCCGACCGCTACCCCAAACGCAGCCCGGATATCGGCGAGACCATATTCGAGGTCAAGCAATGGTCTGTCCACCACCCGATCCATCCTGAGCGGCAGGTGATCAAGGGTGTCGATTTCCATGTCAAGAAAGGCGAAATCGTCGGCATCGCCGGTTTGATGGGCGCCGGCCGCACCGAACTGGCGATGAGCATCTTCGGCCGCGCCTACGGCCAGCGCATCAGCGGCAAGGTGTTTTTGCGCGGCAAGGAAATCGACGTCAGCAACGTGCAAAAAGCCATCGACAACGGCATTGCCTATGTCACCGAAGACAGAAAAGGCTACGGCCTGATCCTTGACCAGGATATCAAGAAGAACATCACGCTGGCCAATCTGAACGGCATTGCGGACAGCAGCGTGATCGACGAAGGGCGCGAGTATGCGGTCGCCGCCGATTACCGGCGCCAGCTGAAGATACGTTGCTCGAACGTGTTCCAGAAAGTGCTGAACCTGTCCGGCGGCAACCAGCAGAAAGTGGTGCTCAGCAAATGGCTGTTTTCCAACCCCGACGTGCTGATCCTGGACGAACCGACGCGCGGTATCGACGTCGGCGCCAAGTACGAGATCTACACCATCATCGACCAACTGGCCCGCGAAGGCAAATGCATCATCATGATTTCATCGGAAATGCCGGAACTGCTGGGCATGTGCGACCGCATCTATGTCATGAACGAGGGAAAATTTGTCGGCGAAATGGCGGCGGCGGAAGCATCCCAGGAAAAAATCATGCGCGCGATAGTGCGGAATGTGAAGAACGGAGACAACTGAAATGAACCAAGATATAGCAGCGCCGGCAGCCAGCGAAAACCGGCCCCAGCCCGCAGCCGAAAAGAAGGAATACAACGGCTTCCTGAAGAACAACATGCGTGAATACGGCATGCTGATGTCGCTGATCGCGATCATGGCGTTTTTCCAGTACATGACCAACGGCACCCTGATGCAGCCGCTGAACCTGACCAACCTGGTGTTGCAGAACAGCTATATCGTCATCATGGCGCTCGGCATGCTGATGGTCATCGTGGCCGGCCATATCGACTTGTCGGTGGGATCGGTAGTCGGATTCATCGGCGCCCTGGCGGCGGTGCTGATCGTCAACCTGCACATGAATTTCGTACTGGCCAGCATCCTGTGCATCCTGGCCGGCGCCGTGATCGGCGCGGCCCAAGGATATTGGGTAGCGTTTTTCAAGATACCGTCGTTCATCGTCACCCTGGCCGGCATGCTGGTGTTCAAGGGATTGACGCTGGCGCTGCTGCAGGGGCAATCGATAGGACCGTTCCCCGACGATTTCCAGATGCTGAGTTCGGGCTTCATCCCCGATCTCTTCAGCGCCGCCGACTTGCGCATCACTTCCCTGCTGGTGGGCGTGGCGGTCGCCGCCATCATGATCTTTGTCAAGGTCCGTGCCCGCACCAAGCAGACCAAGCACGGCATGGAAGACGAACCTTATGTGTTCTTCATCTTGAAGAATGCCGTGTTTGCCGCCGTCATCATCTTCTTCAGCTATCTGCTGGCGTCCTATAAAGGCATGCCGAATGTGCTGATCATCATGTTCCTGCTGATGGTGGTGTATACCTTCGTCGCCAACCGCACCACGATCGGGCGCCGCATCTATGCGGTCGGCGGCAACGAGAAAGCCGCCAAGCTGTCCGGCATCAAGACTTCGCGCGTATCGTTTTACACCTTCATCAACATGGGCATGCTGGCTGCGCTGGCAGGGCTGATTTTCGCGGCTCGCCTCAATACCGCCACACCCAAGGCCGGCACCGGTTTCGAGCTGGACGTGATTGCCGCCTGCTTCATCGGCGGCGCGTCGGCTTCCGGCGGCGTCGGCAAGGTCATGGGAGCGGTGATCGGCGCTTTCGTGATGGGCGTGATGAACAACGGCATGTCGATCATGGGCATCGGCATCGATTATCAGCAGGTGATCAAGGGGCTGGTATTGCTGGCCGCGGTATTTGTCGACGTCTACAACAAGAACAAATAGCAAGGCGGCTGCGCTTATTCGCCATTATTAACTGCGGCCGGCGATTTTTCATATTTCAATTTTAAAGCTGGCGTCCGTCCCGATGCGGATGGATGCCGCCCCGACAATTTCAAGAGGAAGCCAAAGATGACTGTCGATAAAAAGCATCCGCTCCAAAATACACGCCCGCTGCGCTCGGCCGAATGGTTCGGCAGCAACGACAAGAACGGCATGATGTACCGCAGCTGGATGAAGAACCAGGGAATTCCCGACCATGAATTCCAGGGTAAGCCGATCATCGGCATCTGCAATACCTGGTCCGAGCTGACGCCGTGCAACGCCCATTTCCGCAAGATCGCCGAACACGTCAAGCGCGGCATTTCGGAAGCGGGCGGATTCCCGGTGGAGTTCCCGGTATTTTCCAACGGCGAATCGAACCTGCGGCCGACCGCCATGCTGACTCGTAACCTGGCCAGCATGGATGTGGAAGAGTCGATCCGCGGCAATCCGATGGATGCGGTAGTGCTGCTGGTGGGCTGCGACAAGACTACGCCGGCCTTGCTGATGGGCGCCGCCAGCTGCGACGTCCCGGCAATCGTGGTGACTGGCGGCCCTATGCTGAACGGCAAGCACGAAGGCAAGGACCTGGGTTCCGGCACTGCCGTCTGGCAGCTGAGCGAAGCGGTCAAGGGCGGCGAGATCAGCATGCACCAGTTCCTGGCGGCGGAAGCCGGCATGTCGCGCTCGGCCGGCACTTGCAACACCATGGGCACGGCTTCGACCATGGCTTGCATGGCCGAGGCGCTGGGCACGTCGCTGCCGCACAATGCGGCGATTCCGGCGGTCGATGCGCGCCGTTATGTGCTGGCGCACATGTCAGGCATGCGGATTGTCGACATGGTGTGGGAAGACCTGCGCTTGTCGAAGATACTGACCCGCGAAGCGTTTGAAAACGCGATCCGGGTCAATGCCGCGATCGGCGGCTCGACCAACGCCGTGATCCATCTGAAGGCGATCGCCGCCCGCATCGGCGTGCCGCTGGAACTGGAAGACTGGACCCGCATCGGCCGCGGCACGCCGACCCTGGTCGACCTGCAGCCCTCCGGCCGCTTCCTGATGGAAGAGTTTTATTACGCCGGCGGTTTACCCGGCGTATTGCGCCGCCTGGGCGAAGCAGGACTGCTGCCGCACAAGGATGCCCTGACGGTGAACGGCAAATCGCTGTGGGAAAACAACCAGGACGCGCCTATCTATAACGACGAGGTGATCCGCGTCATCGACAAGCCCCTGATCGACGACGGCGGCATCTGCATCCTGCGCGGCAACCTGGCGCCGCGCGGCGCGGTGCTCAAGCCGTCTGCCGCCACGCCGGCACTGATGCAGCATCGCGGCAAGGCGGTAGTGTTCGAAGACTTCGCGCATTACAAGGCGCGCATCAACGATCCCGAACTGGATGTCGACGCCAGCTCGGTGCTGGTGATGAAAAATTGCGGCCCCAAGGGTTATCCCGGCATGGCCGAGGTCGGCAACATGGGTTTGCCGCCGAAACTGCTGGCGCAGGGCATCAAGGACATGGTGCGGATTTCGGATGCCCGCATGAGCGGCACCGCCTACGGCACGGTGGTGCTGCACGTGGCGCCGGAAGCTGCCGCCGGCGGACCGTTGGGCATCGTGCAGGATGGCGACTGGATAGAACTGGATTGCGCCGGCGGCCGTTTGCACCTGGATATCAGCGATGCCGAAATGGCGCAGCGCCAGGTGGCCAGGGAAGCGGTGAACGCCGCAGCGGTGACGGCGCACAGCGGCTACCAGCGTCTGTACATAGACCGGGTATTGCAGGCCGACGAAGGCTGCGATTTCGATTTCCTGGTCGGATGCCGCGGCTCGGCCGTACCTAAGCACTCCCACTAAGTGCAGTCGTAGGGTGGGCACGCTTTTGTGCCCACGCTGTTTTGATATCCGCGTGGGCACAAAAGCGTGCCCACCCTACAATTAATTTCGTGACGTTAGTAAATGGGAGAAACACATGTTGTTGATTCAATTCAAGCAGGCCGACGGCCAGCGCCGGATCGGCGTACTGGAAGACGACGGCCGCAAAATCCATGTGGTGGAAGGCTTTGCCTCGACTTACGCTCTGGCGCAAGCGGCGATTGCCGGCAGCCGTTCATTGCAAGAACTTGCCGCTGCCGCGCTCGGCGGCACCGTGCTGGATTACACCGAGGTAGCGCAAGCCGGGCGCCTGCTGCCGCCGCTGGATCACGGCGACAGCGCCCATTGCTACGTCACCGGCACCGGCCTGACCCACCTGGGCAGCGCCGACGGCCGCGACGCCATGCACAAGAAAATCAGCGATGTCGACAGCCTGACCGATAGCATGAAGATGTTCCGCATGGGCCTGGAAGGCGGCAAGCCGCAGCCGGGAACGGCGGGCGTGCAGCCGGAATGGTTCTACAAGGGCGACGGCAGCATCGTCTGCGCCGGCGAACAGGCGCTGACGATGCCGCATTTTGCGCTGGATGGCGGCGAAGAGCCTGAGATCGCCGCGTTGTATGTGATTGGACCGGACGGCACGCCATGCCGGCTCGGTTTTGCGATCGGCAACGAATTTTCCGACCATGTCACCGAGCGCCAGAATTACCTCTACCTGGCGCACTCCAAGCTGCGCGTCTGCGCGGTCGGCCCGGCCTTGCTGCTGGGAGATTTACCGCCGCACGTGGAAGGCATGTCGCGCATCCGCGACATCAGCGGCCGGGTCCGCTGGGAAAAACCGTTTGTCAGCGGCGAAGAGAACATGTCGCATACCGTGGCCAACCTGGAGCACCACCATTTCAAATATCCGCTGTTCCGGCGTCCGGGAGATGTGCATATCCATTTCTTCGGCACCGCCACCCTGAGCTGTTCGGATGGCATCCAGGTGGCGCCGGGAGAAACATTCGAGATCGACGTCGCTGCCTTCGGGCCGCCGCTGCGCAACCGGCTGGCGGTCGAGACCTTGCCAGCGCCGCGCATCCGTCAGTTGTAAACTGTTCGCTGCATGCCGCAATCCGGCACTGCAGCCTTTCAATTTTAGGAAAAGCATGGACCTCAGTATGAATATTACGGGCGAATCCCTGATCGGCGCCTCCCGTATCAAAGGCGGCGGCGCTGCCTTTTTTGCTTTTAATCCCGCTACCGCAAGCAATATCGAACCGGCATTCCATACCGCCGGCAAAGTCGAAATCGACTGTGCCTGCGATCTTGCGCGCATTGCTTTCGATCCTTATCGCGCGACCGATCCGGAAACCCGTGCGCGTTTCCTGGAAAGCATCGCTGCAAATATCCTGGCGCTCGGCGACCAGCTGATAGAACGTGCGATGAGCGAAAGCGGCTTGCCGCGCGCCCGGCTGGAAGGCGAACGCGGCCGCACCATGGGGCAGCTCAAGCTGTTTGCAGAAGTGCTGCGCGAAGGTTCCTGGCAGGATGCGCGCATCGACCCGGCGCTGCCGGAGCGTCAGCCTTTGCCGCGGGTCGACCTGCGTCTGCGCATGATTGCGCTGGGGCCGGTGGCGGTGTTCGGCGCCAGCAATTTTCCGCTGGCGTTTTCAGTCGCCGGCGGCGATACCGCGGCAGCGCTGGCGGCAGGTTGCCCGGTGGTGGTCAAAGCCCATCCGGCCCATCCCGGCACATCGGAACTGGTTGGCCGCGCGATCCAGCAAGCGGTGGCGGCAGCGGGTTTGCCGGAAGGCGTATTTTCCCTGCTGACCGGCGTCGGCAACGAACTTGGCGCCGCACTGGTCAGGCATCCGGTGATCCAGGCAGTCGGCTTTACCGGCTCGCGCCAGGGCGGGCTGGCCTTGATGGCGGCGGCTGCCGCACGGCCGCAACCGATTCCGGTGTATGCTGAAATGAGCAGCATCAATCCAGTGTTCCTGCTGCCGCAGGCATTGGCCGGCAAGGCTGAAGCGCTGGCTACGGCATTTGTCGATTCACTGGTGCTGGGCGTCGGCCAGTTCTGCACCAATCCCGGCCTGGTGCTGGCGCTACAGGGACCGGATCTTGAGCGTTTCAGCGCCGCCGCTGCGGCACAGCTGGCGCAGCGCAATGCCGCTACCATGCTGACAGCCGGCATCCATCACGCATATCAAAACGGCGTCGGCCGGCTTGCCGCCAATTCCCGCGTGCGCCAGCTGAGCCAGGGCGTCGCCAGCGATGCCGCCGTCAGCGGCGTGCCTGCTTTGTTCAGCGCCAGCGCCCAGGATTTCCTGGCCGATCCGCATTTGTCGGAAGAGATATTCGGACCTGCGTCATTGCTGGTCGCCTGCCGCGACCTGGGCGAGATGTTTGCCGTGGCCGAGCACCTGGAAGGGCAGTTGACCGCGACGCTGCAGATGGCAGACGGCGACCATGAAACCGTACGCGGATTGCTGCCTATCCTGGAGCGCAAGGTTGGACGGATCCTGGCGAATGGCTTTCCGACCGGGGTCGAGGTATCGTATTCGATGGTCCATGGCGGACCGTTCCCGGCGACATCGGACAGCCGCGCCACCTCGGTCGGCACCGCAGCCATCCAGCGTTTCCTGCGCCCGGTTTCTTATCAGAACCTGCCGCAAGACCTGTTGCCCGCGGCCGTCCAGGACAGCAATCCGCTGGCGATCTGGCAGCGCATCAACGGTCAATTGAAAAAATAAGCTGAACTCATCGGCATAACACCGGAATAACACAGGAGTTGACATGTCCGCAGTAAAAGATACGCAGCTGGCGCATTTTCCCAGCCTGAAAGGCAAGAATGTATTCGTCACCGGCGGCGGCAGCGGCATCGGCGCAGCGATTGTCGGTGCGTTTGCCGAGCAGGGCGCGCGCGTGGCGTTCGTCGATATCGAGACCGCGGCCAGCGAAGCTTTATGCGAGCAGCTGGCAGCGGCGGGCCTGCCCAGGCCGCTGTTCCGCCATTGCGATATCCGCGATATCGCGGCGTTGCAGTCGACCATCGAAGGATTGGCGCAAGAGCTGGGCGATTTTGATGTGCTGGTCAACAATGCTGCCAACGACCAGCGCCACCAGTGGGAAGAAGTGACCGTCGACTACTGGAACGACCGTATCGCCATCAACCAGCGTCCGATGTTCTTTACCTGCCAGGCGGTGGCGCCCGGCATGCGCAAGAAGGGCGGCGGTTCCATCATCAACCTCAGCTCGATCAGCTGGCATCTGTCGAACGGCGGCTATCCGGTGTACACCACGGCCAAGGCGGCGGTAGTCGGCCTGACCCGCGGCCTGGCGCGCGACCTCGGACCGCACAATATCCGCGTCAATACCGTGTCGCCGGGCTGGGTGATGACTGAAAGGCAGATCGCCCTGTGGCTCGATGCCGCCGGCGAGGAAGACATCAAGCGCAACCAGTGCCTGCCGGGGAAACTGCAGCCTTGGCACCTGGCGCGCATGGTGCTGTTCCTGGCTGCGGACGACAGTGCGATGTGCACTGCCCAGGAATTCATCGTCGATGCCGGCTGGGCTTGAAGGAAACACCGCGCTTCAGTAAATCTGCGTCGCCACTTCACGGATCGTCTGCTGCAAGATCTTGGCGCCCGGCGACAGGATCTGCAGGCGGCGCGTGATGATGCCGAAACCATCCATCTTGCACGGCAGCTCGATCGGCAGTATCGCCAGCACGTTGACCTGGGCGTAAAAGCGCGCCACTTCGGCCGGCATCACATGCAGGAAATCGGTCTGCTGCAGCAGGCTGCCGATGACCAGGATCGCGGTGGTGTCGACCACATTCGCCGGCGGCGCCAGGCCATCCTTGTGGAACATCATGTCGACCCGGTGCCGCAGGATGCTGCCCTTGGGCGGCAGGATCCAGCCGGCGTCGGCGATATCCTTCAATTGCAGGTTGGAGACATTGCGCAGCGGATGGTCGACCCGCGCCACCGCGCATACCGGCTCGTCCGACAACTCTTCGTATTCAAGGTTGCGGTTGTCTTCCTGGTCCAGGATGCGCGCCACCAGGAAATCGAGCGAGCCGCGCTGCAGCCGCTCCAGCAGGATGTTGCTGCTTTCCACCTCGACCCCGATGCGCAGCATCGGCGCCTGCTGCTTGAGCCGCGCAATCGCCGGCGGCAGCAGCACCATGCCCGGCGACAGGATCGCACCGACATTGACTTGCCCCGACAGGCCGGATTTCAACGCAGTGATGTCGTCATGCGCATGCGACAGGCTGGTCAGCGCCATGCGTGAATGGCGGATCATCGCTTCGCCGTAGATGGTCGGCCGCATGCCGCGCGGCAGCCGCTCGAACAATTGCACGTCCAGCATGTCTTCCAGGTCCTTGAGCTGCTTGGAGGCGGCCGGCTGCGTCATGTTGAGCGCTTCCGCCGCGCGATGGATATTGCGTTCCTCATCCAGCGCGATCAGTAAGAGCAGCTGGCGGGTTTTCAGGCGCGCGCGCAGAAACCAGTTGGTGTCGTTGGTAGGCATTGTCGTCTCGCTGGTTGGTTTTTTTATATGCTGCCCGCTCGATCCTTTGATCTTTCCAGATCGGCGAAACTCTCAAAATGATACCAAATACAGTATTGATGTAGTGGAAAAATTCATTGGATCGATATCAATCGAATCCTTACTATGAGCCCACATTCACGCAGGCTTGCCGCCTTCTGGTACAGGGGAGCAGGCCGGCAGTGGATGAATTCATAATAATTTCAAGGAGACGACAACATGATTCTTTCCAAAACCTTTGCCGCGGCTAGCCTGTTAGGCCTGGTCGCCGTAGCCTCTGGCCAGGCGCAGGCGCAGACCAATGTCACCATCTACGGACGCGTCGATGCCGGCATCGATTTCCAGAGCGGCGTCGCGCTGAAGGATGCCAACGGCAACCAGACCGGCGCCACCGGCAGCAAGTTCGGCACTTCCGGCAACCAGTGGGGCACCAGCATGTTCGGCTTCAAGGGCACGGAAGACCTGGGCGGCGGGCTCGGCGCCTTCTTCCTGCTGGAGTCCGGCTTCAACGCGCCCACCGGGCAGACCAACGGCAGCGCGCTGTTCAACCGCCGTTCCTACGTCGGCCTGAGCGGCAGCGCCGGCTCCATCAAGTTCGGCAAGAATCTGTTCATCGTCAACGATGTCTGGTACCTGGATCCGACCGGCCAGCAATTCATCGGCACCGCCAACCTGGTCAAGGGCCGCAACTGGCCGGGCGCCAACAATGTGATCGAATACCAGACTCCGACCTGGAGCGGCTTCAACGCCACCGTGCAGACCAGTCTGGGCGAACAGGCCGGCTCGACCCGCAACGGCCGCAGCGACGGCGTCTCGCTGGTGTACACCAACGCCGGGCTGGAACTGCGCGCCATCTATGACGTGATCCGCGACGTCAACGGCAAGTACAGCGATATCTATGCCGCGTCCAAGGACCTGATCGTGGGCGGCACCTACACCATCAATGCCTTGAAACTGTTCGCCGCTTACGAAAACGTCTCGGCGCCGGACAGCGTTGCCGGCAGCCCCGACAAGATCCAGCATTACTGGATCGGCGCCAACTACGTGCTGACGCCGGCGCTGACCTTGATCGGCGGCGCCTTCCACGCCAAGCTGAACAACGACGGCGGCAGCGGCAACCTGTTCATGCTGGGCGCCAATTACAACCTGTCCAAGCGCACCTTGCTGTACGCCAGCGTCGGCACCGTGCGCAACAAGGGCAATGCCGATTTCTCGGTCGAGATGAGCGGCGACAATCCTCTGGCCGGACATAGCCAGAATGGCGGCTACCTGGGCGTCAGCCATTCCTTCTAAGGCCTGGCTTTGAGGTAAGCTGTCGGTTCCACGCAATACCACAACGAGGTCGTACAGTCGTACAGACCTCGTTGGCATTTCAAGAAGGATGCAGACATGAACACTGAGACAGCCACCGCCGGCCTGCTGTTTGACGGCAAGCACCTGCTGGGAGAAGGCGTGTTGTGGTGCGACCGCACGCAACGCTTGTTCTGGACCGATATCCTCGGCGCCAGCCTGTGGTGCCACGATCCGGCGGCAGGCACGACCCGCAACTGGCCGATGCCGGAGCGGCTGGCGACGTTTGCCCTGACCGCAGACGATGACCGCCTGCTGCTGGGGCTGGCCTCGCAACTGGCCTGGTTCAGTTTTTCCAATAATGCAGTGACGCCGATTTGCGCGGTCGAGGCTGACATGCCGCACACCCGGCTGAACGACGGCCGCTGCGATCGTTTCGGACGCTTCGTGTTCGGCACCAAGAACGATGCTCCCGGCCTGGCGCGCTGCTGCAGTTTCTACCGGCTTAATACCGACCTGACGCTGGAGCGCCTGGCGCTGCCGATGGTGGCGATCAGCAACAGCATCTGCTTCAGCCCGGATGGCCGCACCATGTATTACTGCGATTCTCCAAGCAAGACCATACGCTGCTGCGACTATGACAGCTTTGGCGCCACCAGCAACGATCGCCTGTTCGCCGACCTGCAGCAACAGCCGGGCGTGCCGGATGGTTCCACCGTGGATAGCGAGGGTTACCTGTGGAACGCCCAGTGGGGCGGCCATCGCGTGCTGCGTTTTGCGCCGGACGGCAGCATCGAGCGCATGGTCCGGGTGCCGGTGGCGCAGCCCAGCTGTGTAGCGCTGGGCGGGGCAGCGCTGGACACCTTGTATGTGACCAGCGCGCGCGAATCGCTGTCGGATGCCGACTTGCTGGCTGAACCGGCTGCAGGCGGCGTGTTCCAGCTGCGTTTGCCTGGCGTGGGCGGTTTGCCGGAGGGTCGTTTCGGCGGCCGACTTACAGATAGCTGATGGTCATGACCACCGGACTAAGGACCGCGCCGGCAGCTGCCGGAGCGACGCGCAGGCCGAGCCGGCTGTTGCCCTGCAAGGCCAGGCGGTAGGCTGTCGCTTCCTCGGTTCCCAGCGCTTTGCCGTCGCGCGTCAAGGTAACAATGGTGGTTGCCGAATCGGCAGAAGGGCCGACGCGCTGGAATGAAACGGCGACAGCGCTGCGTTTGTCGCAGTGAATGTTAATTTGTCCGGCGTCGAAGCTGCCGGTGCTGCAAGGCGGCTCGACGATGTTGCCGGTGAAATGAATGATGCCGCCATTGGCGCTGGCCATGGCGCCTGAAGCCAGGGCGAGCAGGGCGGATGCAGCGGCGAGTTTTAACAGGGCGATGTTCATTGTTACTCCTTAGATAGTCAAACCCGCAAATACGTTTCCATGTAGAAATGGTACTACATGGAAACTTTAGTTGCCAGTGTTTAACTTGTCTTAATCAGGAGAAACAATAAGTTTTGACTTGAAAATCCCTTGTCCTAAAAAATGCCGCGTCCGGAATGTGCTGTCACGCGGCCAGGATGCGCCCGATCGCGGCGCTGTTGACGGCGATTTTCTCGCTGTCCTGGTACAGCAGCTCCACCCGCTGCTGCAGCGGATGCCAGGCTGGCCAGCTCTCGGCCTGGCCGCCGCCGGCAGTTGTTTCCGCGGCAGCCGGCGCTGCATCCGAAGGCGGCAAGGGCGCGTTCGGATCAAGCACCTGTTCCGCCAGTCCCAAAGTCTTGCTGACCCGCGCCGTGGCTGCATCCAGTTCGCCATTGACCGCATCCTGCGGCAGGCCTTCGGCGTTGCGCCGCAACAGCATGCGCAGCGCGGCGACGTGGGCGATGACCAGGTAGTTCTGCACGATGAACTGGTTCAGGTTTTCCACCGCGCGATGTTTGCTGGCCGGCTCGTCGAGCATGCGCACCAGGGTCGACACCAGCTCGGAAATGCTGTCGAGGAAACGCTTGCGGCAGACACGATAAATGAAGTCGTCGAGCACCTTGCCTTGCAACAGATTATTGCCGGCTTCGAGAAATCGCTGGTTGCTTTTCAAGACATTGCGGACCAGTTGCGGCAGTGTGCGGTATTCCCAGCTCGGCAAGACAAAGCTGAACGCGGTGGCGATGGCGGCGCCGATCAGGGTGTCGATCAGGCGCTCGCCGATGACATGGCCGCTGCTGGGAATCACCAGGTTGATCTGCAGCAGGATCTGCATGCTGGCGGCAATCGCCGTGTAGCGGTACTTGACGTAGATGAAAGCCGGCGCCGCCACGGTGGCCATGAACAGGAAACCGAGCAGGGCCACCGGTTCGTGCACGAAGCGCAGGATCAGCGCAGTCGCCACGCAGCCGATCAAGGTGCCGACCAGGCGGTCGCTGCGGCGCTGCTTGGTCTGGCTGAAGCTGGGTTTCAGGATGATGGCGATGGTCAGCACGATCCAGTAGCCGTGCCCGGCATACGGCAGGGCGTCGGCCGCCAGCAGGCCGCAGGAAATCGCCAGCGCCGCGCGCACCGCAAAACGGAAGGTCGGCGATTGCCAGCGCAGGTTGGAGACCAGCACCCCGAGCTGGTATTTCTGCTGGGTCAGGAACGGCGTCATGTCCTTGCCCATCAGCACCGGCAGCGGCCCTTGCACGCTTTGGGTGGCGTGGTGCAGCTGGCCGATCATGTCGATCGCATCGCAGATCTTGGTATACGTGGTGCGCAGGATATCCAGCGCTTCTTCGGAGACCTTGCCGGCCAGGCTGTCTTGCTGCAGCTGCTGCAGCTCGCTCTCGATCGAACGCATCTCGGCCTTGTAGCTGATGCTGGCGAACGAAGCGCGCTTGCGCGTGATGGCGTAGGCGATGGTTTCGATATCCTTGGCGGCCTTGCTGACCAGGTCGCGCAGGTAGGTCAGGACTTCGGCGTCGGCCAGGTGGCGGCGCAGGATGGCATAGTCGGTATGGGTCGACAAGATGTGTTCATACAGGTCGAACATGCCGAAATGGACTTGCACCAGGATCGCGTCTTCCTGGTTCTTGGAGTCGCGCAGGATCAGGTCGCGCGAGGCCTGCTGTTTTTCGGCCAGCACGATCTGCTGGCGCACCAGCGTATTGAACTGGCTGTTGAGGTCGACGTGCATGTCGTAGAAATCGGCCTTGATATTGATGTAACGCGCCAGTTCGAACAAGGCTTCGGCCAGCACCTGCTGCTTGATGCGGCTGCGCAGGAACCACGACACCATCATCGAATAAGCCAGGTAAGCCAGGCCGCCGCCCAGGAACAGGCCGGTATGGAACAGCGCCTGCTCCACATTCATGGCGTTTTCCATCGACAAGGTCATCACGAACAGCGCGGAAAACTGCAGGGGCATGGCCTTTTTGCCATACACCACCATCATGCTGGCCAGGAAAGTGACGACCACCAGCATGATGCTCAGCAGCCAGTGGAACGGCGCGCACAAGCTGATGACCAGGGTGACCACGGTGCACAACAGCACGCTCGACAGCATTTCGTTGAACTTGTGGCGCAGCGTGCTGGGCAGGTCCATCAGGCTGGTCGACAAGGCGCCGATGCAGACCGTCATCGCGGTCGGCAGGTCGCTGAACTGCAGCACCAGCAAGGTCAGTCCCACTACGCCCGTGGCGATCCGCAAACCAGTATAGAAATAATGACTAAAAATAAAGGTGCGCAGATCTAGAGCGTAGTGCATGAGGGGTGTCTTTGCGGTAGCCGGCAAGGCTGAAAGTGTACCGCGTTTGCCGGGGAAATTTGAACCGAAGGGTGCAGAAAAGGCATGAAACCGACTTGTCCTGCAGCTAAGCGGGTTTTCCTCTTGGTTTTTACGGTTTTTTTACACTTTGTTTACACCCCCGCCATGTCTCTTTACGACATTTTTAGAAGCTTCTCTATAGCCTGTCGGTACCGCAACTAATCTGTAATGAGGGTAATGATGGACCTGGTACTGGATGGAATTTATGTCGGCGCGGTGGTGGCGATGTTTGTCGTCACCTGGGCGCTGGCGGTGGGCTGCAAGAAGCTGGAGGATAAGCAATGAACCCGTTTTATGTACTCGGTGCGCTGGTCACCGTGGCGCTGCTGGTGTACCTGGTGGTGGCCTTGTTAAAAGCGGAGGAGTTCTGACATGACCTCCCAATCCATCATGTTGCTGATCGCTTTCCTGGCGGTGCTGCTTGTGCTGAGCTATCCGCTCGGAAAATTCATCGTGCAGGTCGCCGGCGGTTCTTCCGACCATGCCCCGGTGCCTGGCTTCGGCTGGTTCAACCGCGTCGAGCAATGGCTGTACCGCTGCGCCGGCATCCAGGCCAAGTCCGAAATGAACTGGAAGCATTATGCGCTGGCGCTGCTGCTGTTTAACACCATAGGCGCGCTGGCGACTTATGCCTTGCAACGCTTGCAGGTCTGGCTGCCGCTGAATCCGCAGCATTTTGCCAACGTCAGTCCCGACTCCTCGTTCAATACCGCGGTCAGCTTCATCTCCAATACCAACTGGCAGGGATATGCCGGTGAAGGCACGATGAGCTACCTGACCCAGATGCTGGTGCTGGCAGTGCAGAATTTTTTCTCCGCAGCCACCGGCATCGCGGTTGCGTTTGCCTTGATTCGCGGTTTTTCGCGTCATTCGGCACAGTCTATCGGCAATTTCTGGACCGACATCACGCGCTCCACCGTCTATATATTGCTGCCGCTGTCGGTGATTTTCTCGGTATTCCTGATCAGCCAAGGCGTGATCCAGAATTTCGACTCCTATAAAGACGCCAACATCGTCCAGTCCCTGGATTATCAGCAGCCTAAGATCGGCGCCGATGGCCAACCAGTCAATGACGCCGCAGGCAAGCCGGTGCTGGAAGCCGCCAACACCAAGGTGCAGACTTTGGCGATGGGTCCGGTGGCGTCGCAGGAAGCGATCAAGATGATAGGCACCAACGGCGGCGGTTTCTTCAACGCCAACTCGGCCCATCCTTATGAAAATCCGACGCCGCTGTCGAATTTCATGCAGATGCTGGCGATCTTCCTGATCCCGGCCGCGCTGTGCTTCACCTTCGGCTTCATGGTCGGCGATATCCGCCAGGGCTGGGCGGTGCTGGCGGCGATGACGGTCATCTTCGTCATCATGACCGCAGTAGTCATGTATGCAGAACAGCAGGCGCATCCCGGCCTGACTGCGATGGGCATCGACCAGGGCCAGAGCCTGCTGCAGTCCGGCGGCAACATGGAAGGCAAGGAAACCCGTTTCGGCATCAGCGCCTCGGCGCTGTTTGCAGCGATCACCACGGCCGCTTCTTGCGGCGCGGTGAATGCCATGCACGATTCGTTCACGGCATTGGGCGGCCTGGTGCCGATGGCTCTGATACAAATGGGTGAAGTGGTGTTCGGCGGCGTCGGTTCCGGCCTGTACGGCATGCTGGTGTTCGCCATCATGGCGGTGTTCATCGCCGGCCTGATGATCGGCCGTACCCCGGAATACCTGGGCAAGAAGATCCAGTCGTTCGAAATGAAAATGACCTCGATCGCCATCCTGGCGACGCCGATGCTGGTACTGGGCGGCACCGCGATTGCAGTGATGGCGACGGCAGGCGTGGCCGGCATCCTGAATCCCGGCGCCCATGGCTTCAGCGAAATCCTGTATGCGTTTTCTTCTGCAGCCAACAACAACGGCAGCGCGTTCGGCGGCCTGTCTGCCAACACGCCGTTCTATAACGTGATGCTGGCAATTGCGATGTGGTTCGGGCGATTCATCATCATCGTCACGATCCTGGCGATGGCCGGTTCGTTCGCCGCCAAGAAGCGGCTGGAACCGAACTCCGGAACCATGCCTACCCATGGCCCGCTGTTCATCGTATTGCTGATCGGTGTCGTGGTGCTGGTAGGGGTGCTGAACTATGTACCGGCCCTGGCGCTTGGTCCCGTCGTTGAACATCTGCAGATGTTTGCACATTAAGATAGAAGAAGGAACATCATGTCTCGCACTAATCTGACGCTCTTCGATTCCGCGCTCATGGGCCCGGCCATCGTTGCATCGTTCAAAAAACTGGCGCCGCAAACGCAGCTGCGCAACCCGGTCATGTTCGTGGTGTATGTCGGCAGTATCCTGACCACGCTGCTGTATTTCCAGGCCCTGACCGGCAAGGGCGAGGCCAGCCCGGCTTTCATCCTGGCGATCTCGGTCTGGCTCTGGTTCACCGTGCTGTTCGCCAATTTCGCCGAGGCGCTGGCGGAAGGGCGCAGCAAGGCGCAGGCGGAATCGCTGCGCGCCTTGAAGCAGACCGTTTCCGCCAAAAAGCTGGAAAACGGCAACAAGCCCAAGGGCCAGCTTAGCAACTGGTCGGCCACCCCGGCCAGCAACCTGCGCAAGGGCGACGTCGTGCTGGTGGAAGCCGGCGACGTGATCCCGGTCGACGGTGAAGTCATCGAAGGCGTGGCCTCGGTCGACGAAAGCGCGATTACTGGCGAATCTGCGCCGGTGATCCGCGAATCCGGCGGCGACTTTTCCGCTGTCACCGGCGGTACCCGCATCTTGTCCGACTGGCTGGTGGTACGGGTCAGCGTCAACCCAGGCGAAGCCTTCCTGGACCGCATGATCTCGATGGTGGAAAGCGCCAAGCGCCAAAAGACGCCTAATGAAATCGCCCTGACCATCCTGCTGGTGGCGCTGACCATCGTGTTCCTGCTGGTAACCGTTACCTTGCTGCCGTTCTCGCTCTTCAGCGTGACCGCCGCCAAATTCGGCACGCCGATCACCATCACGGTATTGGTGGCTTTGTTGGTATGCCTGATCCCGACCACCATCGGCGCCTTGCTGTCCGCCATCGGCGTGGCCGGCATGAGCCGCATGATGCAGGCCAATGTGATCGCCACCTCCGGCCGTGCGGTGGAGGCCGCCGGCGACGTCGACGTGCTGTTGCTGGACAAGACCGGCACCATCACCCTCGGCAACCGTCAGGCTTCAGCCTTCATTCCGGCGCCAGGCATCACCGAGCAGCAACTGGCCGATGTGGCGCAACTGGCTTCGCTGGCCGATGAAACACCGGAAGGCCGCAGCATCGTGGTGCTGGCCAAGCAGCGCTTCAACATCCGTGAACGCGAGATGAATTCCCTGCACGCTAGCTTCGTGCCGTTCACTGCGCAAACACGCATGAGCGGTATCGATATTGGCGACGCCGGCAAAATCCGCGCCATCCGCAAGGGTTCCTCGGAAGCCTTGAAGAACTACATGGCCGAACTGGGCCAGCCGTTCCCGGCCGAAGTGGCGCACAGCGTCGACGACGTCGCCCGCCGCGGCAGCACGCCGCTGGTGGTGGTGGACGAAGGCGTGGTGATGGGTGTAGTCGAACTGAAGGACATCGTCAAGGGCGGCATCAAGGAGCGTTTTGCCGAACTGCGCCGGATGGGCATCAAGACCGTCATGATCACGGGCGACAACCGCCTGACAGCCGCATCGATTGCCGCCGAAGCTGGGGTTGACGACTTCCTGGCGGAAGCGACGCCGGAAGACAAGCTCAAGCTGATCCGCAGCTACCAGTCGGAAGGCCGGCTGGTGGCGATGACCGGCGACGGCACCAACGACGCGCCGGCGCTGGCCCAGGCCGACGTCGCGGTGGCGATGAACAGCGGCACGCAGGCGGCGAAGGAAGCCGGCAACATGGTCGACCTTGATTCGAACCCGACCAAGCTGCTGGAGATCGTCGAGATCGGCAAGCAGATGCTGATGACGCGCGGCGCCTTGTCGACCTTCTCGATCGCCAACGATATCGCCAAATATTTCGCGATTATCCCGGCGGCCTTCATCACCACCTATCCGCAGCTCGCCGCGCTTAACGTGATGCACCTGGCCAGCCCGTCGTCGGCCATCATGTCCGCGGTCATTTTTAATGCCCTGATCATCGTGGTGCTGATTCCGCTGGCGCTGAAAGGTGTCCGCTACCGGGCGGTCGGCGCTGCTTCGCTATTGCGCCGCAACCTGCTGATCTACGGCCTGGGCGGCATCATCCTGCCTTTTATCGGTATCAAGCTGATTGACATGATTCTGTCGGTCATGCACCTGGTGTAATTAGGAGTATAGAAATGAAATCCGCATCCACAACAACGCTGCCGCCGGCAAAACTGGCGGCCAATTCGAAAGTAACAACGTCGAAAACGGCTTCGCAGGGCGTATTGCGCCCGGCACTGGTGCTGTTCGTCAGCCTGACAGTCCTGTGCGGAGTGATCTATCCGCTGGCCGTGACCGGCATCGGCAAGGCGGTCTTTCCTGACCAGGCGTCTGGCAGCCTGATCGTGCAAAACGGCAAGCTGATCGGCTCGCGCCTGATCGGCCAGGAATTTTCGGCGACCAACTATTTCTGGGGCCGATTGTCGGCTACCAGTCCGATGCCGTACAACGCCCAGGCTTCCGGCGGCTCCAATTTCGGGCCTAGCAATCCGGCTTTGATAGACGCGGTCAAGGGGCGGGTCGACGCCCTGAAGGCAGCCGATCCGGGCAACACGCTGCCGATCCCGGTAGACCTGGTGACTGCCTCCGGCAGCGGCCTGGATCCGGAAATCAGCCTGGCGGCTGCCTATTACCAGGCCGGACGCATTGCGCGCGAACGCAAGCTGAGCGTCGATACCGTGCACGGCCTCATCGACAGCCTGCAGCTGCGGCGCAGCCTGGGCTTCTTCGGCGAGCCGCGCGTCAATGTGCTGGCGTTGAACCTGGCGCTTGATCGGGCAACCCAGCGCCAGCAGCCGGCCGCAAACTAAGTTTCGCCACCCATTTCATTCCATAAGGGATAGTGCTCGCAGGACTGGCCGTACAGCGAGCGGCCAGCTTATACACGTCCATGTTTCTTCGGGTTTGAAATAACACCACGCTATCTTTGTCTTATCTGGAACATATGAAGAAAATCATCTATTTTGCTGGCTTGCTTTCCGTCATCGGCATTACCGCCTTCACTGCAAACTGCTCGCAGGCTGAAGAAGCTGTCCCGGACAATTCGCTGACGTTCAATGCCAGCCTTGTCTCCGACTATCGCTTCCGCGGCATTTCCCAGACACGCCTGAAGCCGGCCCTGCAAGGCGGCGCGGACTACAGCAACAATCCTACCGGCCTGTATGTCGGAACCTGGCTGTCGACCCTCAAATGGGTCAAGGACAGCGGCGGCGACGGCAATATCGAATGGGATGTCTACGCCGGCAAGAAAGGCAATTTCACCCAGGACCTGAGCTATGATTTCGGCGTTCTCACGTATATCTACCCATCCAACGATCTGCATCCGGATGCAAATACGACCGAGCTGTACGGCCAGTTGGGCTACGGTCCCGCCTATATCAAGTATTCGCAGTCGCTGACCGACCTGTTCGGTGCAGTTAACAGTAAAAACAGCGGCTACCTGGATATCGGCGCCAATATCGACGTCAGCAACGGTTACACGGTCAACCTGCATGGCGGCCATCAAACCGTGAAGAATAATTCGGCGCTGAGCTATAACGACTGGAAAATCGGCTTGACCAAGGATTTCGGTTTCCTGTCCGGCAGCGTGGCCGTGATCGGCACCGATACCAACAACTATGTGGGGCCGGCGCCGGATCGTAAGAATCTGGGCAAAACCGCGCTGGTGGTATCGGCAACCAAGACGTTTTAATATTGGCCGGCAGGCTGTTTTAACGGTGCAGGCCGGAAGAGACATGGTCTTCCGGCCTGTTCGCCATTGCGGCCGAAGCCTGGCGAACAATTTAAATCGCTTTCAGGGTATCGTGACGGTAGGCGGGGTCTATCTATAATTAATCTACAATTAGCGGTGGATTTTGCATAACCGTATATCGATAGCTTTCATAAGGCAATAAGTGTCTTCACCCTATTCAAACGACGATCTGCGTCCGGATCCGGATGCTTTGCTGGCGCGGCTGCAGGTGCAGGAGAGCCTGGTCGGGCGGGGCAAGCTGCGCATCTATTTCGGCGCTTCCGCTGGCGTCGGCAAAACCTACGCCATGCTCAGCGCCGCGCACAAGCTGCATGGCGAGGGGCGCGACGTCTTGGCGGGAGTGATCGAAAGCCACGGCCGCGCTGAAACCGCTGCGTTGCTGAACGGGCTGGAGCTGCTGCCCATGAAGCAGGTCGCTTATCGCGACAAGCATCTGCCGGAATTCGACCTTGATGCTGCCTTGCAGCGCAAGCCATCGCTGGTACTGGTCGATGAACTGGCGCATTCCAATGCAGCCGGCTCGCGCCATCCGAAACGCTGGCAAGACGTGGAAGAATTGCTGAACGCCGGCATCGACGTTTTCACCACGCTCAATGTCCAGCATCTGGAAAGCTTGAACGACGTGGTGGGCGGCATCACCGGCATCCGGGTCGCGGAAACCTTGCCGGACACTGTATTCGACGCCGCCGATGAGGTGGTGCTAGTGGACCTGCCGGCTGACGAATTGCTGAACCGGCTGAAACTCGGCAAGGTTTACAAGCTGCCGCAGGCAGAGCGCGCCTCGCGCAATTTTTTCCGCAAAGGCAACCTGATCGCGCTGCGTGAACTGGCTTTGCGCCGCACCGCGGATCGCCTGCAGGGCGATGTCCAGGCCTACCGGATCGAGAAATCGATAGGCGCGGTATGGCAGACCGACGCCGCCTTGCTGGCCTGCGTCGGCCCTTCGCCCAATGCCGAACACGTGATCCGCGGCACTGCGCGGCTGGCGACCCAGCTCAACGCCGAATGGCATGCGGTATATGTCGAGACGCCGAAACTGCAGCGCCTGCCTTCCGCCAAGCGCGAGCGCATCCTGAAGACGCTCAAGCTGGCGCAGGACCTGGGAGCGACCACAGCGGTACTGGCCGGCAGCGAAGTAGCTGAGGTCGTCGCAGGCTATGCACGCAGCCACAATTTTTCGAAGATCATCATCGGCCGCAGCCAGCGCCGCTTTCCCTGGCAAGCCAGCCATTCCGCGCGGATCGCGGCCCAGGCGCGCGATATCGACCTGATTGCCATCGGCGCAAGCTCGGCCAGCACTGCGGAAAAAGCGGAGGAGGGCGTCGGCGGCATCCTGCCGCGGCACCTGCCGATGCAGGGCCGGATCGAATGGTGGGGTTACGCCTGGGCGCTGGCGGTATGCGTGCTGGTGACGTTGCTGGCGACGCCGATATTGCCGTTTTTCGACCTGGCCAACATCGTCATGCTGTACCTGCTGGCGGAAGTCCTGATCGCCATCCGCTACGGCCGCGGGCCGGCAATTTTTGTCGCCTTGCTGAGCATCGCTTCCTTCGATTTCTTTTTCGTGCCGCCGCGCTTTTCGTTCGCGGTCAGCGATTTCCAGTACCTGCTGACTTTCGGCGTGATGCTGGCGGTCGGCCTCACCATCACTCACCTGACTTCAGGGCTGCGCTACCAGGCGCGGATCGCCTCCGACCGTGAAGCGCGTTCGCGCGCCTTGTTCGAATTCGCGCGCGCCTTGTCGGGCGTGCTGCAGACGGAACAGATCTTCGAGACCAGCGGCCAGTTCCTGCAACGCAGTTTCCAGGCCAAGACCTTGCTGCTGATACCCGACGAAGCCGGCCGGTTGAGCTTGCCGGCAGTGATACCGGACGATGTGGCCCATGTCGCCGCGGCGCTCGACATGGGTATCGCCCAGTGGGCTTTCGACAATGCCAGCAGCGCCGGCATCGGCACCGATACCTTGCCGGCCAGTAGTTATCTCTATCTGCCTTTGGTGGCGCCGATGCGCACCCGGGGCGTACTGGTGATCTTGCCGCACAACCGGCGCTGGATCCTGATCCCGGAGCAGCAGCAACAGCTGTACACCTTCGCCACCTTGACCGCGATTGCGCTGGAGCGCGTGCATTATGTCGAAGTGGCGCAAGACGCCCTGGTGCGGATGGAGTCGGAACGTTTGCGCAATTCCCTGCTGTCGGCACTGTCGCACGATTTGCGTACGCCGTTGACGGCCTTGATCGGTCTGTCCGAATCGCTGGTGCTGTCGAAACCGCCGTTGCAGCAGCACCAGCAAGTGCTGGCTACCGCGCTGCACAGCGAAATGCTGCGCATGAGCGCACTGGTGACCAACCTGCTGGACATGGCGCGCATCCAGAGCGGCGAGGTCAAGCTGAATTTGCAGTGGCAGCCATTCGAAGAAGTGGTCGGCAGCGCATTGCGCGCCAGCGGTTCGGCGCTGCATGGGCACCAGGTCGAGATCCGGGTTGCGCACGAGTTGCCGCTGGTCCATTTTGATGCCGTGCTGATCGAACGCGTGCTGTGCAATTTGCTGGAGAACGCCGCCAAATACACGCCGGCCGGCTCTCATATTGTGTTGGCTGCGGCAGTCAACGCGCGCTTCCTGACGGTTACCATCGCCGATGACGGGCCGGGACTGCCGAGCGGCATGGAAGACACGATATTTGAAAAGTTCACGCGCGGCGAGCGCGAATCGGCCAAGCCCGGCGTCGGGCTGGGACTGGCGATCTGCCGTGCGATAGTGGAAGCCCACGGCGGCACTATCCGCGCCCACAGCGGCCGCCATGGGACAAGCGGCGCCGAGTTCATCTTTACCATTCCGCTCGGCGCGCCGCCCAGCATGCCGGACCTCGAAGAACATGAACCGAGCGCCGGCAGCATGGAAAAAGACTCGGAGAAAACATGACGATGCAACCGACGCCTGTAGCACTGCTGGTCGAAGACGAACCGCAGATCCGCCGTTTTGTGCGCGCAGCCCTGGAAAGCGAGGGCTGGCAGATTTTTGAAGCAGCCACCATGCAGCGCGGCCTGATCGATTGCGGCACCCGCAAGCCGAACCTGGTGATCCTCGATCTCGGCCTGCCGGACGGCGATGGCGTCGATTTCATCCTGGATGTCAGGAAGTGGTCGCGGGTGCCGATCATCGTGCTGTCGGCGCGGGTCAATGAAACCGACAAAATCAAGGCGCTCGACGCCGGCGCCGACGATTACCTGAGCAAGCCGTTCGGCGTCGGCGAACTGCTGGCGCGGGTGCGCGCCACATTGCGCCGGCAGCACCAGCCGCTGGCCGGCGACGATGGCCTGATCCGCTTCGGCGATGTCACGCTGGACTTGCAGGCGCGGCTGGTGACCAAGGCGCAGGAGCAGGTGCACCTGACTCCGACCGAGTATCGCCTGCTGTCGGTGCTGGTCGCCAACGCCGGCCGGGTGGTGACCAATCCGCAGCTGCTGAAAGAAGTGTGGGGGCCGTCGCATTCGGAGAGCGGGCACTACCTGCGGATTTATATGGGACACTTGCGGCAGAAACTGGAAGACGATCCGGCCCAGCCCAAGCACTTGTTGACGGAAACCGCGGTCGGCTACCGGATCCTGCTGTCCCAATAAAGGCTAATGAACGAGAAAAACGGAGAAGACAATGAGCAGACCGGAATGCATCAAGCACTGGCAAGAGATCCAGGGCGCGGACGACTCCAGCTATCCCGGCAGCGCCGAGCTGATGGCTATCGGTTCGCCGTTCGGCCGTGTTTTCGGCCTGAACCGCCTCGGCATCCATCATGAGTTGCTGCAGCCGGGCCGCCGCACTTCCTGGCCGCACGCCGAGAAGACCGAGGAAGAATTCGTCTACGTCATCGAAGGTACGCCGGATGTCTGGCTGGACGGCCATCTGCACCGGCTGGCGCCGGGAGATGGCGTCGGCTTCGCACCCGGCACCGGCCTTGCGCATACCTTCATCAACAATACCGAGACCGATGTGCGCTTGCTGGTGGTGGGTGACCGCTTCCGCGCCGACAACCAGGTTTATTACGCCCTGCACGCGCAGCGCAATGCTGAGATCGGCGAACAGCTTTGGCTGGATGTGCCGAAACAGCCGCTGGGTCCGCATGACGGTTTGCCGGACAAATTGCGGGAATCCAACGGGCCGTTCTGAAGGTGGGGGAGGCCGATCCGGGACAGCGCAAGTTGTCCTGAAGGGCAAGCAGTCATCGTACCTCCTGCCAAATTCCTGGAATAGGTGTAAACTATCGCTCAGACAGATGCAAACTGCTTGCATCTGTCTTTTTGTTTACCCTACGGTTATCGGCAGTGCCACGTACTCTTCTCATTCCGCTCATTGTCGCCTGCGCGCTGTTCATGGAAAACATGGATGCGACAGTGATTGCCACCTCGTTGCCGGTACTGGCGCGCGACCTCGGCCAAGATCCCCTGACCCTGAAACTGGCGTTGACTTCGTATGTGGTCGGCCTCGGCGTGTTCATCCCGATCAGCGGCTGGGTCGCCGACCGTTTCGGCGCACGCACCGTGTTCCGCGCCGCCATCCTGGTGTTCCTGAGCGGTTCGCTGATGTGCGCCGCTTCGAGTTCACTGGCGGCATTTGTCGCGGCGCGCTTTTTGCAAGGCATAGGCGGCGCCATGATGGTGCCGGTGGGACGTATCGTTATTTTCCGTTCGGTGCCGCGTACCGATCTGGTGAAGGCCATTAGTTACCTGACCATTCCATCCCAGCTGGGACCGGTGATCGGGCCGCCGCTGGGCGGTTTCATCACGACTTATTTCCACTGGCGCTGGATTTTCCTGATCAATGTGCCGATCAGCATCCTCGGCATGTACCTGGCCAGCCGCTATATCGAGAATTACCGCTCCGACGACCTGCAGCCGCTCGACATGAAGGGTTTTGTGCTGTCGGCTATCGGCAGCACCTTGCTGATGCTGGGCCTGTCGCTGATCGACGGCGAGCTGCTGGCGCCGGAGTGGGCATTCGCCATGTGCGTGCTGGGCGGCCTGACCTTGTACGTGTATTTGCTGCATGCAAGGCGCGAACCGTTTCCGCTGCTGGACCTGCGCCTGCTGCGGATTCCGACGTTCCGCGCCAGCGTCATCGGCGGCTCGTTGTTCCGCATCGGGCTGGGCGCGGTGCCGTTCCTGCTGCCGCTGGCGCTGCAGGTAGGGTTTGGCATGAATGCTTTCCATGCCGGCACCATCACTTGCGCCTCGGCCTTCGGCGCGATTTTCATGAAAGCCATCGGCACTTCGGTCTTGCGCCGTTACGGCTTCCGTTCGGTGCTGATCTGGAATGCGGTGCTTGCCGGGCTGGCATTGGCTTCGTACGGCTTGTTCACGCCGACCACGCCTTACCTGGTGATGATGGCGGTGGTGCTGCTGGGCGGGTTTTTCCCTTCGATGCAATTTACCTGCCTCAATACGATGGCTTACGCCGACCTCGATAGCGCCGACGTCAGCCGGGCCACCAGCCTGGCCAGCGTGGTGCAGCAGATTTCCTTGGGTTTGGGAGTGACCATCGGCGGCCTGGCGGTGCATCTGTCGAGCCGTTTGCAGGGGCACTCGACCATCGTGGCGGCGGATTTCTGGCCGGCCTTCATTGTCATCGGCCTGTTTTCGTTGGCGTCGATTCCGGTCACCCGGCACTTGCCTTTGAATGCGGGCTCCGCATTGACCGGACACAAGCCAGCTTGATATCGCCGCCGCTATCGGGACACCGAGGTATCCCGATAGCGGCTTTAACTTAAACTTCCGCGATACGCTTGGCGATATGCGCCAGCGCTTCTTCCACCTGGTCGACCAAGATCAGGCAAAGATCTCCCGGCGCCAGGTGCGACAATGCGGTATCGATGGCGACGAATTCGCCGTTGATTTCTTCGGTTGACGTGGTGCGGCGGGCGTTTTGCAAACCTTCGCGCAACAGGCCGAGCACCTCGCCGTCGGCGCGGCCGCGCTGGCATTGGTCTTGGTACAGGATCACCTGGTCGAAGGCGTCGCCCAGGATTTCTGTCTGGTGGCGGATATCGATATCGCGCCGGTCGCCGGCGCCGCTGATGACCACCGAACGGCGTTTGGCCGGCATGCTGTCGATGGCTTTCACCAGCGCCTGGATCGCATCCGGGTTATGGCCGTAGTCGGCGATCAGGGTCGCGCCGCGGTAGTCGAATACATTGAAGCGGCCTGGTGCGGTAGCGGCATCGTTGATGAAGGTGCTGAGGCCGGCGCGGATCACGTCCCAATCCAGGTCCAGGGCCCAGGCGGCGGCAATCGACGCCATGGCGTTTTCGATCTGGAAGCCGATGGCGCCGTTGCGCGTCAGCGGGATGTCTTGCAGCAAAATCCGGTGTTCCTGCTTGCCCTTGGCGGCGACGATGGCGTTGCCGTCCTGGTACACCACGCGGTGGCCTTGCGCACGATGGGTGGTCATCAGCGGGTGATGGAAATCGTGGGCGAAAAAAGTGACCGAGCCGGTGCAAGATTTGGCCATGCTGGCGACCATGGGGTCGGCCGCATTGAGGATGGCATGGCCGCCAGGCGCGACGTTTTCGACGATCACGCGTTTCACCACGCTCAGGTCTTCCACCGTGCTGATATAGCTCAGGCCGAGGTGGTCGCCCATGCCGATGTTGGTGACCACGGCGACATCGCAGCGATCGAAGCCGAGGCCCTCGCGCAAGATGCCGCCGCGCGCGGTTTCGAACACGGCGGCGTCGACGTCGGGATGCATCAGGACATTGCGGGCGCTGCGCGGACCGCTGCAGTCGCCGGTATCGATGCGCTGCTGCTCGATGTAGACGCCGTCGGAATTGGTCATGCCGACGCGCAGCCCCTTGCGCCCCAGCAGGTGGGCGATCAGGCGCACGGTAGTGGTCTTGCCGTTGGTGCCGGCTACCGCTACCAACGGAATGCGGCCGTTGTCGCCGCTGGCGAACATGGTCGACATGATGGCAGCGCCGACCGCTCGGCCTTTGCCGTAGGAAGGGCTGATATGCATGCGCAAGCCAGGCGCGGCGTTGACTTCGACCACGCCGCCTTCCTGTTCTTCCAGCGGCTGGTGGACGTTGTTGCAGACCACGTCGACGCCGCAGATATCGAGTCCCACCATTTGCGCCGCAGCCACGGCGCGTGCCGCCAGTTCCGGATGGACATCTTCGGTGACGTCGGTCGCGGTGCCGCCGGTGCTCAGGTTGGCGTTGTTGCGCAAGACTACACGCACGCCTTGCTGCGGAATCGAATCCGCAGCGTAATTCTGTTTCGCCAGGGTGGCCAGGGCGATCGCGTCAAAGCGGATCTTGGTCAGCGAAGTGGCATGGCCGTCGCCGCGCAGCGGGTCGCGGTTGACCTGGTCTACCAGCTGGCTGATGGTGCGCACGCCGTCGCCGATCACTTGCGGCGGATCGCGGCGGGCGGCGGCGATCAGCTGGTTGCCGACCACCAGCAGGCGGAAGTCGTGTCCCGGCAGGTAACGTTCGACGATCACTTCCGAGCAGATCTTGGCCGCCACTTCGAACGCAGCCATGACTTGTTCGCGGGCGGTGATGTTGACCGCCACGCCTTTGCCCTGGTTGCCGTCGCGCGGCTTGAGCACCACCGGGCCGGCGATTTCCTGGGTCGCGGCCCAGGCTTCTTCCGCGCTGGACACCACTCGACCCATAGGCACCGGGACGCCGGCGGCGTTCAGCAGTTTCTTGGTCAGGTCCTTGTCCTGCGCGATCGATTCCGCGATGGCGCTGGTATGGTTGGTTTCTGCGGCCTGGATGCGGCGCTGGCGGCTGCCCCAGCCGAACTGCACCATGCTGCCGCTGGTCAGGCGCCGGAATGGAATCCCGCGCATGACTGCTGCCTGCACGATGGAACCGGTGCTAGGCCCGAGGCGGACGTCTTCATCCAGTTCCTGCAAGCTGGCCAGTGCGCCGGCCAGGTCGAACGGCTGGTCGTCCAGCGCTGCCTGGCACAGTTGCTGCGCCAGCTGGAACGCCAGCCGGCCGACTTCTTCTTCGGTATATTCGACGATGACCTGGTAGACGCCGCCTTCCAGCGTCGGCACCGTGCGGCTGAAGGTGACCGGGCACCCGGATTCCGACTGCAGCCCGAGCGCTGCCATTTCCAGCGCATGCGCCATCGACACTACTTCGTTCTTGCTGCCGGCCTCTAAAAAACCGATCTTTGGAAAGCGTTCACGCAGCCTGGCTTCGAAACCGGCGATGCCGGCAATGGCGCGCTCGACATCGGGACAAGACACAATGGCTTCGATAGCGGTATGTCGGCTCCACAGATTGGGGCCGCGAAGTACTCGGATACGTGATACGTCCATCAACAGGTTTTCCCTATTATTACCAATAATTACTAATAAAAAAGCAGGATCGGCAGCAGCCGTCCTGCTTAGCTTTTTAAGCCATTTCGAAGGTCTCTATCCCGGCACGGATCAGATCGTGAGAGATGTCCAGTGCCCATGCTGCCGCCACTGCCGCCAGCACGTTTTCCACCTGGAAGCGGTCCTTGCTGCGGGCAATCAGCGGCACGGTGGTGATATCGGCCAGCAGCATTTCATTCTTGCCGACCGCCAGCATGATCTGGTCGTTGCGGACAAATACTGCACGCTTGTCTTGCTCCAGCTGTTCGGCGATCACCGGCAGGGTAGGGGACAGGCCAAAGAAAATCACTTCGCCGTCGCACAGCGACGCCATGCCCGCTACCAGCGGATCGGCGGCATTCAGCACGGCGACGCCGCTAGGCAGCACGACATCGACCTGAGTGCGGGTGACCTTGACCATTTCCTCGGCGTCGTTGATGTAGTACTGCGGCGAACTGTCGCCGGCGGCGATATTGGTGACGACGCCGACCTGGCAGCGGTCGTAGACCAGGCCTTCCGACAGGATGGTATCGTGGCTGTTCTCGAACACCGCCGCTTCCACCGCACGGTTGATCAGTACCCGTTGCGCCGACTCCCAATTGGCGCGGTCGCCTTTTTCGACTTGGCGTTGGGCGAAATACAGGCCGTCGCCGCAAGCCAGGCCGACGTGGTTGCCGCTCAGGTGCAGCTGCCAGGCAATCAGGCGCGAGACCGTGGTCTTGCCGTGGGTGCCGGTGACGCCGACGATAGGGATGCGGCCATTGTTGGCGGCGGCAAACAAGTGTTCGATGATGGCGCGGCCAACCGGGCGCGGCCGGCCTTCGGCCGGTTTCAGGTGCATCAGCAGGCCGGGGCCGGCATTGACTTCGACAATCGCACCGCGCTGTTCTTCCAGCGGCCGGGAAATATCTTCGGCCACCAGGTCGACGCCGGCGATATCCAGGCCTACCACGCGTGCGGCGAGCGAGGCTGCGGCGGCGACGCTGGGGTGGACCAGGTCGGTAACGTCGATGGAAACGTTGCCGTTGCGCTGGATCAGTACTTGTTTGCCTGCGGGCGGGATCGATTCGCCGTTGAAGCCTTGCCGTTCCAGCTCCACGCGCACCACCGGTTCATCGTCCAGCAGCACCAGGCTAAGCGGGCATTCTTCGAGTTCGCCGCGGCGCGGGTCGGAATTGATCTGGCTGTCGATCAGCTGGCGGATGGTCGACTTGCCGTCGCCGCTGATGGACAGCGGTTCGCCGCGCGCAGCTGCCGCCAAGCGGCCGCCGACGATCAGCAGCCGGTGCTCGTTGCCGCGGATGAAGCGCTCGACGATCACGCTGCTGCCTTCTTGTAGCGCCAGCGTGTAGGCGGTTTCGATCTCGGCCTGGGTATTGAGGTCGATGAAGACGCCGCGGCCATGGTTCGCATCGGAAGGCTTGACCACCACCGGCAAGCCGATGTCTTCCGCCGCTTCCCAGGCTTCGGCGGCGCTTTCCACCAGTTGTCCTTCCGGCACCGGCACGCCGCAAGCCTGCAGCAGGCTCTTGGTCAGGTCCTTGTCGCTGGAGATGCTTTCGGCGATGGCGCTGGTCTGGTCGGTTTCCGCGGTCCAGATGCGGCGCTGGCGGATGCCGTGGCCGAGCTGCACCAGGTTGCCTTCGGTCAGGCGGAATGAGGGGATGCGTCGTTCCTCCGCTGCTTCCACGATGCAGGCCGTGCTTGGGCCCAGGCAGCGCGAATCCACCATGCTGCGCAGTTCGGTGATGGTGGCGGGAACGTCGAACGGCTTGTCTTCAATCGCTGCCATCACCAGGTCGCGTGCAGCGTGCAGGGCGGCGCGGGTGACCTGTTCGTGGCGCGCGCGCACGGCTACCTTGTAGACGCCGCGCACCGAAGTGCTGCGCGCCTTGCCGAAACCGCCGGGCATGCCGGCCAGGTTTTGCAGTTCCAGGGTGACGTGTTCGAGGATGTGGCCGGGCCAGGTGCCGTCTTGCAGGCGCTGGACAAAACCGCCGCGTTCGCCGTAGCTGCAGCGATGTTCGATCAGGGTAGGCAACCAGCTGGTCAGGCGCTGGTTGAAGCCGGGCAGGGTATTCGAAGGGAAATCTTCCAGTTCGCCAATGTCGATCCACGCCTCAAGGGTCGACCGGTAGGTCCAGATGTTTGGTCCGCGTAGCGACATGATGCGGAGAATTTCAATGTTTTTCATGAGTGAGCAATGAGGCTATGCAATGGGGGCTGCGTTAGTGCTGAAAATATTCTTGTTTTTTCTTTATGTCGGTTCAACACCCTGTAACTATTCTTAACGCGCTTATGCGCGCATTGGTTTACAGAAGCTCACTTAAAATAGCAAAATGATAGGAGAATGGTAACGAAATGTAACGTTTCTGAAAAACACGATAGGATATAATACTTGCGGCAGACGATGTGCGCCATTTGAGGCGATTTCACACAAAATTCAATCCGGTCCGTGCATGCGGACACACCATGCCGTTTAGATGAAAAGCAACCCCTTATCCCCTGTGCCTACCTCCGGTAATTATTTATCCTATATCCTCTCCGCCGATTTACGTGCCGAAGTGACAACACTACTGGCCCCGGCCGAAGAGGTATTGGCGTCGCTGCAGGTCGATCTTAACGCTTCGCTGCATTTCGCGCGCGGCACGGTGCTGCTTACCAATCGCCGCGTGCTGGCCAAGATGGAACAGGACAGCAGCTGGCGCGAATGGGCTTACCGGCCGGGTCTGAGCCTGAGCCACCACGACCATGCCGGCGTCGGCAGCCTGGAACTGTACGATGAGCAGCGGCAGCTGGCCTGCTGGCGCTACACGCTCGGCCTCAACCTGGAAGCGCTGCGCCTGATCAAGGTTTTCGAGCAGCAGCGCGACGATTACCTGGCCGGACGTTCCGCCGCGCGCCAGGAGCAGGCGCTTTGCCCGCAATGCCAGGCGCCGCTGCCGCCCGGCAGCGACGAATGCCTGATCTGCCCGGAAAAGGGCGAAGCGCCGTCTTCGACCTGGGCCCTGTTCCGGCTGGCGCGTTTTGCCACGCCGTACAAAGGCATGCTGCTGCTGGGTTTCATCCTGATGCTGATCTCGACCGCCGCCACCCTGGTGCCGCCCTACCTGATGGGCCCCTTGATGGATAACGTGCTGATTCCTTATCAGAACGGCAAGCCGATCAATTACGACCTGGTCAAGCTCTACCTGTCCGGCCTGCTGGCGTCGGCGCTGGTGGCCTGGAGCCTGGGCTGGGCCCGCACCTATATCCTGGCGCTGGTCAGCGAGCGCATCGGCGCCAACCTGCGCACCACCACTTATGAACACCTGCTGCGCCTGTCGCAGGAGTATTTCGGCGGCAAGCGCACCGGCGACCTGATGGCGCGCATCGGTTCCGAAAGCGACCGCATCTGCGTCTTCCTGTCCTTGCACCTGCTGGATTTCGCGATCGACGTGCTGATGATCGTCATGACTGCGGTGATCCTGTTCTCCATCAATCCCTGGCTGGCGCTGGTGACGCTGGTGCCGCTGCCGTTCATCGCCTGGATGATCCACCTGGTGCGCGACCGGCTGAAGCACGGTTTTGAAAAGATCGACCGCATCTGGGCGGAAGTGACCAACGTCCTTGCCGACACCATCCCGGGGATCCGCGTGGTCAAGGCGTTTGCCCAGGAAAAGCGCGAAGCCACGCGTTTCCGCGACGCCAACCAGCACAACCTGCTGGTCAACGACCGCGTCAACAAGATCTGGTCGCTGTTCTCGCCGACGGTCACTTTGCTGACCGAAGTCGGGCTGCTGGTGGTCTGGGTGTTCGGTATCTGGCAGGTCTCGAAAAACCAAATCACGGTCGGTGTGCTGGCCTCTTTCCTGGCTTACATCAGCCGCTTCTATACCCGTCTCGATTCGATGAGCCGGATTGTTTCGGTGACGCAAAAAGCCGCGGTCGGCGCCAAGCGCATTTTCGAAATCCTGGATCACGTATCGAGCGTGCCGGAACCGGCCAACCCGGTGCACCTGGAGCATGTGAAAGGCGCCATCGAGCTGCGCAACATCGGTTTCCGCTACGGCAACCGGGCGGTGATGCGCGACGTCAACCTGACCATCGCGCCGGGCGAGATGATCGGCTTGGTGGGCCATAGCGGCTCCGGCAAGAGCACGCTGGTCAACCTGATCTGCCGTTTCTACGATGTGTCGGAAGGCGCGATCCGGATCGATGGCGTCGATATCCGTTCCATGCCGATCTCGGAATACCGCCGCAACATCGGCCTGGTGCTGCAAGAGCCATTCCTCTTCTTCGGCACCATTGCGGAGAATATCTGCTACGGCAAACCGGAAGCCACGCGCGAAGAAATCGTCGCCGCCGCGCGCGCCGCCCATGCCCATGAATTCATCCTGCGCCTGCCGCAAGGCTACGATTCGCTGGTCGGCGAACGCGGCCAGGCGCTGTCCGGCGGCGAGCGCCAGCGCATTTCGATCGCGCGCGCCTTGCTGATCGATCCGCGCATCCTGATCATGGACGAGGCTACCTCCTCGGTCGACACCACTACCGAAAAAGAAATCCAGAAAGCGCTGGATAACCTGGTGCAGGGCCGCACCACGATTGCGATTGCCCACCGCTTGTCGACCTTGCGCAAGGCGGACCGCCTGGTAGTGCTGGACCGCGGCCAGATTGTCGAAGTCGGCAGCCACGACGAACTGATGCTGCGCGAGGGCGCTTACTACCGCCTTTACCAGGCGCAGCTGCGCAATGCCGATACCGAGCCGACCCTGGTCGATGAAGATAGCGAAGACAGTGACGAGAGGGCCGCATGACCATCCATGATTTCAAACTCAGTTACAACGCCTTCGGCCGTCTGGTGTATACCGCCGCCGGCGGCGAGGTGCATGAAGGCGTGGTGCCGGTGCGCGCCTTTCCTATCGGCGCGCCGGACGATGGTATTTCGCTGGTGAACGGCGACGGCCAGGAGCTGGCCTGGATTTCACGCCTGAGCGATTTGCCCGATGCTACCCGGGCCATGGTTGAAAAAGAACTGGCGAGCCGTGAATTCATGCCGGAAATCCGCCGCATCCAGCGCGTTTCCAGCTTCACTGCGCCGAGCACCTGGTACGTGGAAACCAATCGCGGCGATGCTTCTTTCACGCTCAGGGGCGAAGAGGATATCCGCCGTATCGTGGCGACCAGCCTGCTGATCGCCGACAGCCATGGGGTGCAGTTCCTGATCCGCGATACCCAGGCGTTGGACAAGGCCAGCCGCAAGATTTTGGATCGTTTCTTGTAATTTACACAGGCAGGTATTCAATAATTAACCAGATCGGCGATTTGCTCCCATCACCATGAATCTATTCGCGTCCCCGGTATTTGTACATAACATAGTCGCGATAGTCATGATTATCGTCGTGCTGGTGGTCGGTGTGTTTTACATTCGGGATCTATCCCGGTGCCTGCAGTTGATTAGCCCAAAAAACAGAGCGCTTCCTCCATGGAGTGTCTGGCTGCTGCCTGTGCCCATATTTTCGTTTTTATGGAATTACGTTCTGATTTTCAAAATAGCCAAGTCTTTGCACTCTGAAAATCTTCAACGCAATATCAAAATACAGAAAATCCAAACCGGGCGCGATATCGGCATTATTTACGTAACCGTCACCCTGCTATGCATGTTCGTTCCGGAACAAAAAACGTTCCTGGGCCTGTTTGCCGGGATGTGCTGGATCGGACACTGGATAATTTTACGTCAGCAAATCAATGAATTGCGGCTTGCAGCCAGCTCGATTCCATCGATGGAAGAAGTTGAGCGTAGCTCGCTAAGTTAGGCGGCTCCGAAGCAGGCGAATTAAGAAATTGCCGCCTGGGATCCATATCATCTTAGAACTGCTCGTCCGCGCCAAGGTAACGCCATTGCCCTTCCGGCAAATTTCCCAGCTTCACGCCGCCGATACGCACCCGTTTCAATCCCAGCACCTTGAGGCCGACCATATCGCACATGCGGCGGATCTGGCGTTTTTTACCTTCGCGTAAAGTAAAACTCAACTGGTCGTCGTTCTGCCATTTGACGATCGCCGGCTTGAGCTTCTTGCCGTCCAGCGTCAGGCCGTGGTTGAGGCGGCGCAGTTCGGCGTCGGGCAGCTTGTCGCCCTTGGTGTAGCGCACCCGCACCAGGTATTCCTTGTCGACGCTGGTTTCTTCGCCGATCAGATGCTTGGCGATGCGGCCGTCCTGAGTCAGCACCAGCAGGCCGACCGAGTCAATGTCGAGGCGGCCGGCGGGCACCAGGCTGCGCAACTGGGTCGGATGGAACAGGGTTGGCGAGCGGTCTTCGCTCCAGCGGTTGGCTTCCTTGATCAACGCCACCGCCGGCTGGTAGCCGTCTTCTGCCTGGCCGCTGACGTAGCCGACCGGCTTGTTGATCAGGATGGTGACGCGTTTCGATTGTTCGGCCGCGGCCTGGCGCTCGACGCTGATGCGCTGGCTGGGCAGGACTTTGCTGCCGAGTTCCGATACGACGACGCCGTCGACCCGGACCCAGCCGCGGGCGATCCACTCATCGGCTTCGCGGCGCGAGCATAGCCCGAGTTCTGACATGCGTTTGGAAAGGCGTAATGGTTCGGTCATGAGGTGCAAAAAATAAGAGGGATAAAAATGGATCAGATATGCAGCGCGTCCAGCAGGTCGGTTTCAAGCTGGATCTGCAGGCGCGCATGGTTGAGCGCATTGCCGTCGACCAGGAACACGTCTTCGACCCGTTCGCCGAGCGTCATGATCTTGGCGGTATGCAGGTTGATCTTGTGCTTGGCCAGCACGCTGGCGACCGAAAACAGCAGCCCGGTGCGATCGTTGGCGGTGATCGACAGCAGGTAGTACTGGCCGCGCTCGTCGGGGCGCAGGTCGACCGTCGGCGTTACCGGGAAGGTGCGCGACAGGCGCGACAAGCGTCCCTTGGATGGCGCCGGCAGCGGGCTGTCGGTTTGCAGCATCAGCGTCAGCTCATGCTCGATCAGGTTGATGATGTCGCGATAGTGCTTGGCGAACAGCGGCGCGCTGATCAGGAAAGAGTCGAGCGCGTAGCCGTGCCGGGTAGTCTGGATCTTGGCGTCCAGGATGCTGAAATTCTTGCTGTCGAAATAGCTGCAGATGCGGATGAACAGGTCGTTCCGGTCCTTGGTGTAGACCGCGACCTGCAAGCCTTCGCCGATCGGCGCCAGGCGGCATTTGACGATCGGGCTGGCGCTGTCGGTCTGGTTGTAGAAGGAGCGGGTTTGCCAGGCGATGTCGGACGCGTCGTGGCGCAGGAAATAGGCGACGTCGAGCTGGCGCCACAGGGTTTCGTGGGCGTCTTCCGGCAAGCCGTACAGGCGCAGGGTTTTCAACGCCTCTTCCTGGCGGTTTTTCAGTTCGCGGTCGGCCGACGGCGTTTCGCCGCCGAGCACGCGCAAGGTCATGCGGTACAAGTCTTCCAGCAACTTGCCTTTCCAGGCATTCCATACCTTGGGACTGGTGCCGCGGATGTCGGCCACGGTCAGCAGGTAGAGCGCGGTCAGGTGCCGTTCGTCCTTGACCGTATTGGCAAAGTTGAGGATCACTTCGGGATCCGACAGGTCCTGTTTTTGCGCCACTTGCGACATGGTCAGGTGATGCTCGACCAGGAACACCACCAGCGCCGTGTCCGCCGGCGGCAAGCCGTGCTGCTGGCAGAAGTGCAGGGCGTCGGTCATGCCCAGCTTGGAATGGTCGCCGCCGCGGCCCTTGGCGATGTCGTGGAACAAGGCGGCGACATACAGCAGCCAGGAGCGCGGGAAATTGGCGATCAGCTGGCTGCAGAACGGATATTCATGCGCATGCTCGCTCATCGTGAAGCGGCGCACATTGCGCACCACCATCAGGATGTGCTGGTCGACGGTGTAGACATGGAACAGGTCGTGCTGCATTTGGCCGACGATGCGCCGGAAGTTCGGCAGGTAGCGGCCCAGGATGCTGGTCTGGTTCATGCCGCGCAGCGCGTGGGTGATGCCTTGCGGCGCCTGGATGATCTGGATGAACAGCGAGCGGTTGTGCGGATCGCGGCGGAAGCTGTTGTCGATCTTGACGCGGGCGTGCCACAAGGCGCGCCGGGTGCGCGCGGTCATGTCCTTCAGTTCGCTGTGCTGGGCCAGCAGCAGGAACAGCTCCAGCATGGCCGACGGCGTGGTCTTGAACAGGTCGTCGTGGGCGATGTCGATCAGGCGGTTCAGATGGTTGAAGCGGTCGTTGATGCGTTGCGGCACCATCGGTTGCGGGAACAGTTGCACTTCGATGTTCTGCAGCAGGATGGTGTTGAGCTGGGTCACCGCCTTGGCTGCCCAGTAATAACGCTGCATCAGGTATTCGCTGGCGCGCCGGGTTTCGGTAGTCTGGAAGCCGAGCGCTTCGGCGATCGGGGTCTGGACGTCGAATACCAGCCGGTCTTCGCGGCGGTTGGTGTAGATGTGCAGGCGGATCCGGATATCCTTGAACGCGCGCTCCTGGCGCGCCAGCTGGCGCGCTTCGGCGGCCGTGATCAGGCCGCGCTGGGCCAGCTTGGGCCAGGATTCGCCGAGGCCGGCGGCCTTCGCCACCCACAGGATCACTTGCAGGTCGCGCAAGCCGCCCGGGCTCTCCTTGCAGTTCGGTTCCAGGCTGTACGGCGTATCTTCGTATTTGACGTGGCGCTGGCGCATTTCCAGGATTTTTCCCTGGAAAAAGGCGCAGGCGTCCATGGCGGCGTTGCAGCGTTCCTGCAGCTGCAAGAACAGCGGGTGGCTGCCGCTCACCAGCCGCGCTTCCAGGAGGCTGGTCTGGACCGTGATGTCGGCCGCTGATTCGCTCAGGCATTCGTCCACGGTGCGGATGCTGTGGCCGATTTCGAGGCCGATATCCCAGAACAGCTGCACCAGCTGTTCCAACCTGCCTTTCAGCGCCGCATCCGGGCTGGCCTCGAGCAGGATCAGGACGTCGACGTCGGAATGCGGGAACAGCTCGCCGCGGCCGTAGCCGCCGACCGCCACCAGCGCTGCGCTGGCCGGCAGTTCCAGCATTTTCCAGGCTTGCGTCAGGGCGATGTCGACGCTGCGCCGCAGCGCCGTCAGTAGTTCGCCGGGTTTGCCGTCCGCCAGGAAGGCTGAGATGATGGTTTGCCGCTCGCTTCTAAGCTGGTTTTTGAGTGTGGCGGCAAGAGTCGTCATGTAGGTGCGGGGCGAATACGGCTCAACTAAGCTGCAGCGGCAGCTTGTTGGATGAATGCCGGCGGCGGCGGCGTACCCTCGGAAACGGTCAGCACTTCGTAGCCGGTTTCAGTCACCAGCACGGTGTGTTCCCATTGTGCCGACAGGCTGCGATCCTTGGTCTTGATGGTCCAGCCGTCGCCCATTTCGCGGATATCGCGGCGGCCGGCGTTGATCATCGGTTCGACCGTGAAGATCATGCCGGCTTCCAGCCGCTCCAGCGTGCCCGGACGGCCGTAGTGCAATACCTGCGGTTCTTCGTGGAATACCTTGCCGATGCCGTGGCCGCAGAATTCGCGGACTACGCTGTAGCCGGCTTTTTCGGCGTGCTGCTGGATCACGTAGCCGATATCGCCCAGGTGCGCGCCGGGTTTGATCTTGGCGATGCCCAGCCACATGCACTCATAGGTGATGTCGCCCAGGCGCTTGGCCATGATCGACGGTTCGCCGACATAAAACATGCGGCTGGTGTCGCCATGGTAGCCATTCTTGATGACGGTAATGTCGAGATTGACCACGTCGCCGCTTTTCAGCACCTTGTCGCCCGGGATGCCGTGGCAGATGACGTCGTTGACCGAAGTGCAGATGGCTTTCGGATACGGCGTGTAGCCAGGCGGGCAGTAATTCAGCGGGGCAGGGATGGTGTCTTGCACATTTGTCATGTATTCGTGGCACAGGCGATCCAGCTCGCCGGTGGTGATGCCGGCCTTGACAAAGGGCGTGATGTAGTCGAGCACCTCTGAGGCAAGCTTGCCGGCGATGCGCATGCCGGCGATGTCCTCAGCGGTTTTAATGGAGATGGAAGTCATGAAATAGGAAATGCGTAGGAAAATTCGTAGGAAAAATCGAGAAAATTCGGTGAATTCTTTAGCAAAAGGGGTAAAAACACCCGGATTCAGTCGATATCGGTCTATGGGCGATTATAAACGAGGCCAGCCGGATGCGCTTAAAGATATGCCTCGCGGCGCTTGAAGAAACCCGGGGTTTTGGGTTACAATCTTGGGTTAGCTCGAATTGCTATTGGGCTATATCGATGTTTGTGTAGTTTATTTTATGTGTCAAAACGCGAATTCACTCGAAAAGGGTGCTGTGTTTGTCTCTCGACAAAGGCGGTGACTGAGTGGGTTCCAGACCAAACCCTGGAGAAAATTATGTCCGTAACAATGCGTGAAATGCTGGAAGCCGGTGTCCACTTCGGTCACCAAACCCGTTTCTGGAACCCAAAGATGGCGCCATTCATCTTCGGTCACCGCAACAAGATTCATATCGTCAACCTGGAAAAGACCCTGGGCATGTACCAAGAGGCGATGAAGTACATCCGCCAATTGTCGTCCAACCGCGGCAACATCCTGTTTGTCGGCACCAAGCGCCAAGCGCGTGAAATCGTTGCTGCCGAAGCAGCACGTTCGGGTTCGCCTTTCGTCGACCAACGCTGGTTGGGCGGCATGCTGACCAACTTCAAGACCATCAAGACATCGATCAAGCGCCTGAAAGAAATGGAAGCATCGATCGAAGACGGTTCGGTCGAGAAGCTGAGCAAAAAAGAAGGCCTGATGTTCCAGCGCGAATTGATCAAGCTGCAAAAAGCCATCGGCGGCATCAAGGACATGGGCGGCATTCCTGACGCCATCTTCGTGATCGACGTCGGTTACCACAAAGGCGCCATCACTGAAGCCGCCAAGCTGGGAATCCCGGTCATCGGCGTGGTTGACACCAATCACTCGCCAGACGGCGTGACTTACGTTATCCCTGGCAACGACGACTCGTCCAAGGCAATCGCCCTGTACGCTCGCGGTGTCGCCGATGCTATCCTGGAAGGCCGTGCCAATGCAGTGAACGACGTGGTTGAAGCAATCAAAGGCGCAGCCGGCGATGAGTTCGTTGAAGTCAACGACCAGGCTTAAGCCCTGAATCTGAGGTTTCATACTTCAGAATAAAAAGGGGGCGTGGTTGCCCCTTTTTTTGTATCACTTGCAGGTGTTTTACCCGAATTCATATCTGAATATATTTTGAATGATGGCGCTGGAAGGCCGGCTGCGGATTACTGCGGCGGATAGCTGTACATCACCGGTATAGCGACCGGCACGGCGCCACTTGTTAGGAGAATAGTATGACGGCAATTACAGCAGCACTGGTAGGCGAACTGCGCGCAAAGACTGATGCGCCTATGATGGAATGCAAAAAAGCGCTGACCGAAGCTGGCGGCGACCTGGACAAGGCAGAAGAAATCCTGCGCGTGAAACTGGGCGGCAAGGCTTCCAAGGCCGCTTCCCGCGTGACCGCTGAAGGCGTGGTCGCAGCTTACATCGCCGGCGGCGTCGGCGCCCTGGTGGAAGTCAACTGCGAAACCGACTTCGTTACCAAGAACGACGATTTCCTGGCTCTGGCGAATGCCTGCGCCAAGCTGGTTGCGGAAAACAACCCGGCAGACGTGGCCGCCTTGTCGGCCATGCCGCTCGACGGCAGCACCGTTGAAGCGACCCGCGCTGCCCTGATCGGTCGCATCGGCGAAAACATGTCGATCCGTCGTTTCACACGTTTCGATACTGCCGCCAAGCTGGTTTCCTACCTGCACGGCACACGTATCGGCGTGATCGTCGAATTCGACGGCGCTGACGAACAAGTCGGTAAAGACGTGGCGATGCACATCGCTGCGATGAAGCCGGTTTCCTTGTCTTCGGACCAGGTGCCTGCCGACCTGATCGAAAAAGAGCGTTCGGTAGCGACCCTGAAGGCGGCCGAATCGGGCAAGCCTGCAGATATCGCGACCAAGATGATCGAAGGTTCGGTGCAGAAATTCCTGAAGGAAGTGTCCCTGCTGAACCAGACTTTCGTCAAGAACGACAAGCAAACCGTTGAACAGATGTTGAAGGCAGCCAACACTAGCGTCAAATCGTTCACCATGTTTGTGGTCGGCGAAGGCATCGAGAAGAAACAGGATGACTTTGCTGCAGAAGTTGCAGCGACAGTTGCTGCGGCCAAGCAGGCGTAAGCAAGAATACGGGCCGAAAGGCCCGTTTTTTTGGCTCTGAGGAATTTTCTTCCCAAGCCAAGGACTAAGGGATGCCTTGCTGAATTGCTGCCTCGTATCCAGGGGAAGCCGCAGGAACCGGCGCCGTGCATTCTAAATCGCGGCGGTAGTGGATTTTGCTGCGGTTTGGCCTGACAATGGCGCTGCAGTCCTTCAGCACTACACAAGGCATCGACCAATATTTATTTCAATCGGAAAGCCATAAGGGGCCCAGACCATGACAAAACCAGCTTATAAGCGTGTTCTCCTGAAACTCTCCGGTGAGGCCCTGATGGGCGATGACGCCTATGGCATCAATCGTGCGACGATCGAGCGCATGGTGGCCGATGTCGCCGAAGTGGCCAAGTTGGGCGTTGAACTGGCGATCGTGATCGGCGGCGGCAATATTTTCCGCGGCGTGGCGCCAGGCGCCCAAGGCATGGACCGCGCTACCGCTGACTATATGGGCATGCTGGCCACGGTGATGAACTCGCTGGCGCTGGCAGACGCCATGCGCCAGGTAGGCATCACGGCGCGCGTGATGTCGGCGATCAGCATCGAACAGGTAGTAGAACCATACGTGCGGCCTAAGGCGCTGCAATACCTGGAAGAAGACAAGATTGTCATTTTTGCAGCAGGCACCGGCAATCCGTTTTTCACCACTGACACTGCAGCGGCATTGCGCGGTTCGGAAATCGGCGCCGAAATCGTCCTGAAAGCGACCAAGGTTGACGGCGTCTACAGCGCGGATCCCAACAAGGACCCAACCGCGACCCGTTATTCGCATATCACTTTCGACGAAGCGATCACCAAGCACCTGCAAGTCATGGATGCTACCGCCTTCGCCCTGTGCCGCGACCAGAAGCTGCCGATCAAGGTGTTTTCCATCATCAAGCCGGGCGCGCTGAAGCGTGTCATCCTGGGCGAAGATGAAGGCACTTTGGTCCACGTTTAAATTATTTGCCCAATTTGTAATATTTGTGCAAATCGCTTGCACAAATTGCTGGCGCAAATCGCTGGCATCAATAAGTATGAGTTAATTTAAAAAATCACCCGTTTTCGAAGAGGAGAACAGCATGAGCATTGCTGACGTCAAAAAGAATACCGATCAAAGAATGCAAAAGTCGCTTGAGACTTTGCGCGCCGACCTGGCGAAAGTACGCACCGGCCGCGCCCATACCGGCATTCTCGACCACATCATGGTGGAATACTACGGTAGCCCGACCAACCTGAGCCAGGTCGCCAACGTGACCCTGATCGATGCCCGCACCATCGGCGTGCAGCCGTTTGAAAAGAAAATGGTTGCAGTGGTCGAAAAGGCCATCCGCGAATCCGACCTCGGCCTGAATCCGGCCACCCAGGGCGAAATGATCCGGGTGCCGACGCCGCCGTTGACGGAAGAGCGCCGCAAGGAAATGGTGAAGCTGGTCAAGGGTGAAGCGGAAGATGCAAAAATTGCAATCCGCAATATCCGCCGCGACGCCAATGAAGGCTTGAAGAAGCTGGTCAAGGACAAGGAATGTTCGGAAGACGACGAACGCCGCGCACAGGATGACATCCAGAAGCTGACCGACAAGTTCGTGGCTGAAATCGACAAGCAAGTGATTGATAAAGAAAAAGAGATACTGACGGTGTAATCAGGGCAGATACTGTATCTCCGAGGTACAGTACCTGTCTGCCGCTTTTCCGGTAGTTCTTCTGTTGTTTATTTCATTACCTATGGCCCATACAAGTTCCACGCAAACGCTACCAGCAATTCCGACGGTGCCGCGGCACGTTGCCATCATCATGGACGGCAACGGCCGCTGGGCGACCAAACGGTTTTTGCCGCGTTTCGCTGGGCATGGCAAGGGCGTCGAGGCAGTGCGGACGGTGGTCGAGGCCTGCGTTGCGCGCGGCGTCGAATACCTGACGCTGTTTGCTTTCAGCTCGGAAAACTGGCGCCGTCCGGCCGACGAAGTGTCTCTGCTGATGCGTCTGTTCGTGGTGGCGCTGGAACGCGAAGTCAGCAAGATGCACGCCAACGGCATTCGCCTGAAAGTGGTCGGCGACCTGAGCCGTTTCGACGCCAAGCTGCAGCAGATGATCGATAACGCCGAGCGCAAGACGGCCGGCAACACCACCCTGACCGTGACCGTCTGCGCCAATTACGGCGGGCGCTGGGACGTCATGCAGGCAGTGCAGAAAATGCTGGCCGCGCGCGGCGCCGATTCTGCCCAGGATGCCTCGGTGTTTTCCGAGGAAGAGCTGGCGCAGCACCTGGCCATGGCCTATGCGCCGGAGCCGGACCTGTTCATCCGCACCGGCGGCGAGCAGCGCATTTCGAATTTCCTGCTGTGGCAACTGGCGTATAGCGAACTCTATTTTACCGATACCTATTGGCCCGATTTTGGCGCCGGCGAGCTGGACCAGGCGATTGCCTCCTATCAGCAGCGAGAGCGCCGTTTTGGACGCACCAGCGCACAATTGCTGGAACAGGCCTCCTGATGCTGAGAACGCGCGTCATCACGGCCTTGCTATTATTGGCAGTCCTGCTGCCGATCCTGTATTTCAATTATTTCCCCGCATTCGCCGTCGTTTCGACGCTCTTTTTTGCCGCCGCCATCTGGGAAAGCGCCAGGATCTTCGGCGCTGCTCCTAAAGCAGCCCTGGCCTGGGGCCTGGCGGCGCTGATCCTGTTTGCCGCCATCATGTACTACGGCAGCGGCCCGGATATCCGCCTGCTGTTCATCCTGTGCGTGGCAATCTGGGTTTTGCGTTTTGTGCCGGCGCTGGGTTTCGGCCTGCCGCCGCTGGCCAGTTTCGCCAACCGCATGGTCGCGGGCACCTACGCGATTGCCATTTTCGGCTGTTTCCTGGCGATTGTGGTGCTGTTCCATCACTCGCCCATGTACCTGTTGTCGGTCCTGGTGATCGTCTGGATGGCGGATATCGGCGCTTATTTTTCCGGCAAGGCTTTCGGCCGCCACAAGCTGGCGCCCTCGATTTCTCCCGGCAAGTCCTGGGAAGGAGCCATCGGCGGCTGGATCCTGGTGCTGCTCATGATGTTCGGTTTCAGCCTGGCGCCGGCCCTGTCTGAGACCTTCCCGGTGCGCCTTCTGGCCACCTGGGGCTGGACCGGACTGCTGGCGGCGGCGACCGTGCTGGTGGCCGCCAGCGTGGTCGGCGATCTGTTCGAGTCGCTGCTCAAGCGGCGCGCCGGCATCAAGGACAGCAGCAACCTGCTGCCTGGCCACGGCGGCGTGCTGGACCGGGTCGATGCATTGATCCCGGTATTGCCGCTGGCTGCCTTATTGAGTTTCTGGTTTTAGGTCGTATGCAAAATATTACTATTCTCGGCTCCACCGGTTCGATCGGCATGTCGACGCTGGATGTGCTTGCGCGCCATCCCGAACGCTATTCGGTCTATGCCCTGACCGCCCACAGCCGGGTCGAGCAGCTGGCCGAGCAATGCTTGCGCTTCAAGCCGCAGCTGGCCGTGGTCGGCAGCGCGGCGGCGGCGCAGCAGCTGAGCGCCTTGCTGCAAGAACAGGCGCCCGCGATCGAAGTGCTGTTTGGCGACGCTGCCCTGTGCCAGGTGGCCAGCGCCGAGGCTTGCGACACGGTAATGGCCGCCATCGTCGGCGCTGCCGGCCTGGCGCCCAGCCTGGCTGCGGCCAGGGCCGGCAAGAAGATCCTGCTGGCGAACAAGGAAGCGCTGGTCATGTCCGGCCAGCTGTTCATCGATGCGGTGAAGCAAAGCGGCGCCGTGCTGCTGCCTATCGATAGCGAACACAACGCGATTTTCCAATGCCTGCCGCAAGGCTACCAGCGCCAGCCGGCCGCGCTTGGCGTAGAAAAGATCCTGCTGACCGCGTCCGGCGGCCCGTTCCTGCATCGGGCCGTGGAGACGCTGGAGTCGGTCACCCCGGAAGAGGCGGTCGCCCATCCGAACTGGGTCATGGGACGCAAGATTTCGGTCGATTCCGCGACCATGATGAACAAGGGCCTGGAAGTGATCGAAGCGCACTGGCTGTTCGGCGCCGCCGCCAGCCAGATCGAGGTGGTGATCCACCCGCAAAGCGTGATCCACTCCATGGTGTCTTACATCGACGGCTCGGTGCTGGCGCAACTGGGCAATCCCGACATGCGCACCCCGATCGCCTATGCACTGGCCTATCCGGAACGGATCGCGTCCGGCGTCAGCCCGCTGGACCTGACCGTAGTGGGGCAGTTACAATTTAGCCGTCCCGACCTGCAGCGTTTTCCCTGCCTTAAACTCGCGTATGATGCATTGCAGGCAGGCGGTTCGGCTGCTGCAATATTGAACGCCGCGAATGAAGTGGCTGTCCAAGCTTTCCTAGATGGAAGAATCGGGTTTCGCATGATTGATCAACTGATAGCGCGCACCATGGATACGTTGCCGCTGTGCGCAGTAAGCGATATCGATTTGTTGCTTGAGCAGGATCTTCTAGCGCGCCAGACGGTTCACTCTTTCCTGAACGCATAAATCGTACAAATGGCCCTCCTGCAAACCGTCCTCGCATTTGTCGTCGCCCTTGGCTCCCTGGTCATCATCCACGAGCTTGGCCACTATGTGGTCGCGCGTTTGTGCGGGGTCAAGGTGCTGCGTTTTTCGGTGGGGATGGGCAAGGTCGTTTTCTCGCGCAAGTTCGGCCCCGACCAGACCGAATGGGCGCTTTCCATCCTGCCCCTGGGCGGTTACGTCAAGATGCTCGATGCGCGCGAGCAAGACGTGAGCGGCTTGTCGGCGCAGGAACTGAAGCGCGAATTCACCGGCCAGTCGGTATGGCGGCGCATGGCGATCGTGGCGGCCGGCCCGCTGGCCAATTTTGCTCTTGCCATTTTGCTATTTGCTGGCCTCTACATGCATGGCGAGATGGAGCCGACGCCGAGGATGCGTACCGTCGCCGAGCATACCGCGGCCTACCAGGCCGGCTTGCGCGGCACGGAACTGATTACCGCCGTCAACGGCGAGGCGGTCCAGACCTGGAATGAATTGCGCTGGAAAGTCATGCAGGCGGTAGTCGACAAGGTGCCGGTCCAGCTCGAGGTTCGACGGTCAAATCCAGGGCCTGCGGGCGGCGGACTGCTGGACACGGTCAAGCTGTCGACCGATGGTCTCGGCGCCAAGGACCTGGAGGGCGATTATCTCGGCAAACTGGGCATCAAGCTGGCGCTCGGCAAACCGATCCTGGCCAAAGTCGATCCCGTCGGTCCTGCCATGAAAGCGGGTTTGCTGGCCGGCGACCAGATCACGGCGATCAATGGCGCGCCGATAGCTGACAGCACGGCTTTCATTGCCACTGTAGGCGCTTCGGCGGGCAAGCCTTTGACGCTGACAGGGTTGCGAAATGGCAATATCTTTACTACGGATGTCACGCCGGAAGCGCAGTCGACGAAGGACGGAACGATAGGCCGGATCAAGGTCGAATTGTCGTCCACGATGCCGGAGATGGTGCTGTCCAGCAGCCCGCCGTTGCAAGCTCTTGCCAAAGGGGCAAAACGGACTTGGGACAGCAGTGTCCTGACCCTGAAAATGCTGGGTAAAATGATTGTCGGCGAGCTTTCCTGGAAAAATATCACCGGCCCCATCACCATTGCCGACTATGCAGGCCAGACTGCGCGCATCGGCGCATTCAGCTACCTGAGCTTTATTGCCTTCATCAGCATCAGCCTGGGCGTCATGAATTTGCTGCCCATTCCGGTGCTAGACGGCGGTCATTTGCTGTATTATTCGCTGGAAGTTTTGACTGGACGTCCCATTCCCGAGCGAGTTGGTGCTATTGCACAACGCGCGGGCATTGGTATTTTGATGACGTTGATGATGGTCGCCATGTTTAACGACATCGTTCGGCTCATATTTTAAGTTCTCTCTCTTGTCTGACAATCGTGGCAGGCAAGGACATTGATAAAAAACGATCGCTAATGAAATTACATTCTGAGCACTTCCCTTTGTCGATTCTTCCCCGTCGTTTGATTGCTGCTGCCGCCTTTGCCGTGTGTTCGGGCCAAGCGCTGGCGGTGCAACCGTTTGTGGTCAAGGATATCCGCATTGAAGGTATTCAACGCACCGAGGCCGGCACCGTTTTCAGCTACCTGCCGGTGCGCGTAGGCGAGACCTTCACCGATGAAAAAGGCACGGCGGCGATCAAGGCGCTGTACGCGACCGGTTTCTTCAAGGATGTCCGGGTTGAGTCCGAAGGCGATGTGCTGGTGGTCATGGTGGAAGAGCGGCCATCGATTGCCGGCGTCGATTTTTCCGGCATCAAGGAATTCGACAAAGACCAGCTGACCAAGGCCCTGAAGGAAATCGGCGTTGGCGAATCGCGCATTTTCGATAAGGCCCAGGTTGACCGCGCCGAGCAGGAACTGAAGAAGCAATATCTGTCGCGCGGCCTGTACGGCATGAAAGTGACGACTACCGTGACGCCGATCGAGCGTAACCGGGTCAATGTGACATTTGCAGTGGATGAAGGCGAAGTCTCGCGCATCAAGGAAATCCGTTTCGTCGGCAACAAGGAGTTTTCCGACAGCAAGCTGCGCGACCAGATCAAGCTGCGTTCGCCGGGCTGGTTTACCTGGTACACCAAGGCTGACCAGTATGCAAAAGAGAAATTGTCGGGCGATATCGAAACCCTGCGTTCGTATTACCTGAACCGCGGTTATATCGAGATGCAGGTGGAATCGACCCAGGTCTCGATCACTCCAGACAAGAAAGACATCTACATCACCATCAATATCAACGAAGGTGAAAAATACACCGTTTCCGATATCAAGATGGAAGGCGAGATGTTTGGCCGCGAGGACGAACTGCGAGCCTTGATGGAGCTGAAAAAAGGCGAAGTATTCAACGGCGAAAAGCTCAACAACAGCACCAAAAAGATGTCGGAGCGGCTGGGCAATTTCGGTTATGCGTTCGCCAACGTCAACGCCAATCCGGAGCTGAACCGGGACAAGAAAGAAGTCGCGTTTACCATCATGGTCGACCCTGGCAAGCGCGTCTACGTGCGCCATATCAACGTTGCCGGCAACACCAAGACGCGCGACGAAGTGGTGCGCCGCGAATTCCGCCAGTTCGAGGATTCCTGGTACGACGGTTCGAAGATCAAGCTGTCGCGCGACCGGGTTGACCGCCTGGGCTACTTCAAGGACGTCGGCATCGAAACGCCGGAAGTGCCGAACACTTCCGACCAGGTCGACATCAACATGGCGGTCACTGAAAAACCGACCGGCAACATCCAGGTCGGCGCCGGCTTTTCGCAGCAGGACAAATTGAGCCTGTCCGGTTCGATCCAGCAGCAGAATGCTTTCGGCAGCGGCAACACCATCGGGCTCGACGTCAACACCAGCAGCTACTCGCGGGTGGTTGCGCTGTCCCAGACCAATCCTTACTTTACCGATGACGGCATCAGCCGCACGTACGACGTGTACTACCGCACCGTGCGTCCGTCGCAGTACACCACCGGCGACTACAAGGTGCGGACCATCGGTAGCGACATCAAGTTCGGCGTGCCGTTCTCGGAACTGGATACGGTATTCTTCGGCATCGGCGTGGAAAACACCAGCGTCTCGGCCGATGCTTCCAGCCCGCTGCTGTACCAGCAGTATGTCTCGGACTTCGGCAGCGGCAAGCTGGTCGACAGCGGCCTCGGTTATAGCGTGCTGCAGAACCCGGCGACGGCAACCACCAACAGCTTCCCGCTGACGGCTGCATGGCAGCGCGACAGCCGCGACAGCGCCCTGGTGCCGACCAAAGGCCGCTACCAGCGCGCCAGCCTTGAAATTTCCGCAGTAGGCACCTTGCGCTACTACCGCGCAAGCTACCAGCACCAGTACTTCCAGCCTCTGTTCAGCAATGCCGTGACCTTGGCCATGAACGGTGAAATCGATTATGGCCGCGGCATCGGCGGCAAGCCGTTCCCGGTGTTCAAGAACTACTATGCCGGCGGTATCGGCACCGTGCGCGGTTTTGAAGGCTCGACCCTGGGCGTCGGCACCAACGTCGACCAGTACGGCGATTCGATGGGCGGCGCCTCGCGGGTGTTCGGCAACCTGGAAGCGCAGTTCCCATTCCCGGGTTCGGGCAGCGACCGCACCCTGCGCTGGTTCACCTTCCTCGACGGCGGCCAGGTGTATGCCGACAAGGCGCCGATGCAGTTGAGCGAGTTGCGTTATTCTACCGGCATCGGCTTGAGCTGGGTGTCGCCTATCGGTCCGCTGAAAATCAGCTACGGCAAGCCGCTGAATGCGAAACCTACCGACAAGCAGCAATCCTTCCAGTTCCAGCTGGGTACCGGTTTCTAGTGTGATGCATCAAACAATGAATGGTGCACAATTGCAGATTCTGGCAAGAGTGGCATAATGCACAAGTTGCATCATTTGAATTGCGGAGAATAGTGTTGAAATCTCTAATTAAAACCTTTACATCATTGCCAACCGCCGGATTGCTGGCGGTATGCTTATTGTCGGCGGCCCCGGCGCGCGCAGATGAAGGTTCGAAAATCGCCTTCGTCAGCAGCGAGCGCATCTTGCGCGAGGCGACTCCGGCCAAGGCTGCCCAATCCAAGATCGAAGCCGAATTTTCCAAGCGCGACAAGGACCTGCAAGACCAGGCGACCCGCCTGAAAGGCATGGCAGACAAGCTGGACAAGGATTCGGCCGTGATTTCGGAAACCGAGCGGATCAAGCGCCAGCGCGAGTTGAGCGACCTCGACAAGGATTTCCAGCGCAAGCAGCGTGAGTTCCGCGAAGACCTGAACCAGCGCCGCAACGAAGAGCTGGCGATCGTGCTGGAGCGCTCGACCAAGGCGATCAAGCAGATTGCCGAAGCCGAGAAATACGATATGGTGTTCCAGGAGGGCGGGGTGTATGTCAGCCCGCGCATCGACATCACCGATAAAGTATTGAAAATCCTCAATAAGTAAATTCATTCTGTTAAGGCCACTATGAGCATTCGGCTAAAAGAACTGGTCGAAAGCTTGGGTGGCCAACTGATCGGTGATGCGGATACCCAGGTAACCGGCATTGCGCCGGTGAGCGACGCCAGCGCATCGCAGATTACCTTCTTGTCCAATCCCAAGTTTCGGCCCCAGGCAGCGCAAACGCAGGCGGCGGCCATTATCCTGTCCGCGGCGGACGATGCCGTGGTCGGCGCGGATTACCATGGCGCACGGATTGTCGCCGCCAATCCTTATGCGTATTTTGCGCGGGCGGCGCAGTTTTTTGCTGCCAGGAACGCGATCCCCGTCATTCCCGGCATCCACCCGGCGGCTACTGTCGACCCCGCTGCCCAGGTTGCTGCGACTGCCTATATCGGCGCCAATGCGGTAGTCGGCGCCGGCGCTTCGATCGGCGACAAGGTCCAAGTCGGGGCCGGATGCGTGATCGGCCGCGGCGTCGCGATAGGCGAGGGGAGTTATCTGTATCCCAACGTCACGATTTATGACGCTTGCCAGGTCGGCCAGCGCGCCATCATCCATTCAGGCGTCGTAATCGGCGCCGACGGCTTCGGTTTTGCCAACGATGGCGGGGCCTGGGTCAAGATTCCACAGACCGGGCGGGTGCTGATCGGCGACGACGTCGAAATCGGCGCCAACACCACCATCGACCGTGGCGCCCTGGCCGATACAGTGATTGAAGAAGGGGTCAAGCTGGACAACCAGATCCAGATCGCCCATAACTGCCATATCGGCGCGCATACTGCGATTGCAGCCTGCGCCGGGATTGCCGGCAGCGCCAGGATAGGCAAATATTGCTCGATCGGCGGGGCGGCGATGATCCATGGCCACATTACCATCGTCGATCACGTGCATGTATCGGCGGGTACGCTGGCACTGCGCTCGATTTCCGAGCCAGGCCAATACACCGGTTTTTACCCGATTGCCAAACACGGCGACTGGGAAAAATCTGCTGCTTTGGTGCGCAACCTGAATACAATGCGTGAGAAAATCCGGGCTCTGGAAAAATCCATTCAACAGCTCACCAAACAGTTACCGCAACAGCTTACTGAAAAAGATAATGAATAGTCCAAACCAAACGCTAGACATCAACCAGATCAAGACCTACCTGCCGCACCGTTATCCGCTGCTGCTGGTTGACCGCGTATTGAATTGGGAAAGCGGCAAGTCGATCACGGCGATCAAGAATGTCACGATCAATGAAGAGTTCTTCAACGGCCATTTTCCCAACAAGCCGGTGATGCCTGGCGTCCTGACCATAGAAGCCCTGGCGCAGACCGCCGCGCTGCTGTCGTTCCTGACCGAAGGCCGCAAGCCGGACGAAAATACCGTGGTGTATTTCCTCGGCATCGACAAGGCCCGTTTCCGCCGCCCGGTCGAGCCTGGCGACCAGATCAAGCTGGAAGTCGAGATCGTGCGCGTAGTGCGCGGCATCTGGAAATACAAGGCGGTCGCCAGCGTCGACGGCGAGCTGGCGGTAGAAGCCGAATTCATGTGCACCATGCGCACCGCGGTCAGCCCCGGCGCTGCTGCGACTGTGGTGGTGGATGCCAGCCCGTCAGAGTGACTCCATGACGCGCATTCACCCTACGGCCGTCATCGATCCCAAGGCGGCCCTCGACAGTTCCGTGGAAGTCGGCGCCTATACGGTGATCGGCCCCAATGTAGCTATCGGCGCCGGCAGCAAGATCGGGCCGCATGCCGTGATCGAAGGCCACACCACGATCGGACGCGACAATTCGATTTTCCAGTTCGGCTCGATAGGCGCTGTGCCGCAAGACAAGAAATACGCTGGCGAACCGACCCGGCTGGAAATCGGCGACCGCAATACCATCCGCGAGTTCGTCACCCTCAACCTGGGCACCGTGCAGGATGGCGGCGTCACCCGCATCGGCGACGACAACTGGGTCATGGCCTACGTCCACGTAGCGCACGATTGCCAGATCGGCAGCAATACCACGATCGCCAATAACGCCACGCTGGCCGGCCACGTCCATATAGGCGACTGGGTGCTGCTCGGCGGCTTTACTACCGTGCACCAGTTCTGCCGTATCGGCGCCCACGCGATGACAGCCTTTACCGCTGCGGTCAGCCAGGACATCCCGCCGTTCGTGACGGCCGCTGGCAACCGCGCCGAACCTGCCGGCATCAATAGCGAAGGTTTGCGCCGCCGCGGTTTCAGCAGCGAGCAGATCATGACGATCAAGCGTGCCTACCGCATCATTTACCGTTCCGGCCTGGCGCTGGAAGATGCCTTGGCCGCGCTGGCGCAGGAAGAGCTCAAGGCTCCCGCGTCTGCCGAATACCTGAAGCTGATGCGCGATTTCATCGCCGGTTCCGCGCGCGGCATCATCCGCTGAACATGGCGGACACCGACTCCAGCACAGCAATCGCCATGGTCGCCGGGGAAAGTTCCGGCGATTTGCTGGCCAGCCGCCTGCTGTCCGGGCTGCGGCCGCACCTGCCGCAGGCGCGCATGTACGGCATCGGCGGCGCCAGGATGGCGGAGTACGGTTTTATCAGCGACTGGCCGATGGAAAAACTGTCGGTCAACGGCCTGTTCGAAGTGCTGGCTCACTACCGCGAGCTCAAGGGCATCCAGATAACGCTACGCGATCGCCTGCTGGCGGACAAGCCGGATGTGTTCATCGGCGTCGACGCCCCTGATTTCAATTTCGGCTTGGAGGCGCAGCTGCGCCAGGCCGGCATTCCCACCGTGCATTTCATCGGGCCTTCGATCTGGGCCTGGCGCGGCGGCCGCATCAAGAAGATCGCTCGTGCGGCTTCGCACATGCTGGTCATCTTCCCGTTCGAAGAAGAAATTTATCGTAAAGCCGGCATTCCGGTGACTTACGTCGGCCATCCGCTGGCACAGGTGATCCCGATGGTGCCGGATGTCGCCGCGGCGCGCAGCGCGCTCGGCTTGCCTGCCGATGGCAGGGTGGTGGCGATCATGCCCGGCAGCCGCATGGGCGAGCTGAAGCACAATACGATAGCTTTTGTGCAAGCCGCCAGGATACTGGCGCAGCGTGATCCCGGCATGCGTTTCATCGCGCCCATGGCGGGCGAGAAACAAAGCAGGTTTTTCCGCGAGCTGGTCAGCCAGGCCGGCTTGCAGGACCTGCCTATCCAGCTGCTGGACGGGCAATCGCACACAGCCATGGCGGCAGCCGATGCAGTGCTGGTCGCTTCCGGCACCGCTTCGCTGGAAGTCGCTCTCTACAAGAAACCGATGGTGATCGCCTACAAGATGATGCGCGCCACCTGGGAAATCCTGCGCCACATGAGTTACCAGCCGTGGATCGGCCTGCCGAATATCCTGGCGCGTGAATTCCTGGTGCCCGAACTGCTGCAGCACAATGCCACGCCGCAAGCGCTGGCCGATGCGCTCTGGGCGCAGCTGGAAGATCCGGCGCGCCAGGAAATGCTGCGGCAGCGCTTTACCGCCATGCATCACGCTTTGCTGCGTGACACCGCCAACGAAAGCGCGCAAGCTGTATTGCAAGTGATTGAGCAGAACCGTCGGCAACCTCGACGTACATCGCCGGCCTGATCCGGCGCACCTATTTGTACTGAATGCCGTGACCTTATTGCCGTGAAATTATCCGATCCCAATTTTTCTCTCTTTACCTACGACGGCGAAACCATCTGCGGCGTCGATGAAGCCGGCCGCGGCCCTCTGGCCGGACCGGTGTTTGCCGCCGCCGTGATACTCGATCCGGCACGGCCGGTCAGCGGCTTGCGCGATTCCAAGAAGCTGACTGCCGAACGGCGCGAGCTGCTGGCCGGACAAATCAAGGCCAATGCGCTGGCCTGGGCCATCGCCGAATGTTCCGAAGTTGAAATCGACACGCTGAACATTTTGCAGGCAACCATGCTGGCGATGCGGCGCGCGGTGGAAGGACTGTCGATGCTGCCGACGCTGGCGCTGATCGACGGCAACCGCTGCCCGCAGCTCAGCATCCGTTCCGAAGCCATCGTCAAGGGCGACGACAAGGTGCAAGCCATTTCGGCGGCGTCGATCCTGGCCAAGACAGCGCGCGACGCCGCGCTGCAGCTGTTGCACGAACAATATCCGCACTACGCATTCGATCAGCACAAGGGTTATCCGACTGCGCTGCACATGGAGCGGCTGCGCCTGCATGGTGTGTCGCCAGTGCACCGCAAATCCTATGCACCGGTGCGGGCATTACTGGCGATTGTTCCCGGCGGAGCAGCATCATGAAAAGCATCACCTCGTCCGCCAATCCTTTATACAAGGAACTCAAGCAGCTGGCGACCAGCGCTCAGGCGCGGCGCAAGGCTGGCCGTACGTTGCTGGACGGGATCCACTTGACCGAGTCCTATTTGCAGCATGGTGGTAAGCCAGAACTATGCGTCGCCAGCGAAACTGCGCTGTCGCATGCCGAGGCTGCGGCGGTGATCCGCCAATGCCAGGCAGCGGCGGTGCAGTGCGTGGTGCTGCCGGACGGCCAGTACCAGGCGTTGAGCCAGGTCGAACACGGCGTCGGCCTGCTGTTCGTGATTGAAACGCCGAAAACGGCGATGCCGGCAGCGCTGGCCCAGTCCGCCGTGCTGCTCGACAACCTGCAGGATCCAGGTAATCTCGGTTCCGTCCTGCGCAGCGCCGCCGCCGCCGGCATCAAGCAGATCTATTGTTCGGAAGGCAGCGCGTCCGCATGGTCGCCGAAAGTCTTGCGGGCAGGAATGGGCGCGCATTTCATCCTGGATATCTTTGAAGGCGTCGACCTGGCTGCGCTCATAAAGGCGACGCAGGTGCCGGTATTCGCCACCAGCTCCTATGCCACCCAAAGCATCTACCAGGCCGATCTCAGCGCGCCGCTGGCATGGCTGTTCGGCCACGAAGGCCAGGGCGTTGCGGAAGATCTGTTGCAGCTGGCCGGCCAGCAAGTCGTGATTCCGCATCGCGGCCAGATGGAATCGCTGAATGTTGCTGCTGCAGCAGCGGTATGTTTTTTTGAACAGCTGCGGCAAACCAGTTAGATCTACAAGTAGTTGATATCTTTCTTCCTCTTTAGAACCGCGGGCGCTATCCATCAATAATTTATTACGCCTGCTGTGCTTGCGATATGGCTACATGTCGCCAGTAAACATCACATTCCAATTCTGTTTTTTAATACCATTGTTTGTCAGATTTCCGACTATTACCGCGTAAGTAAATGTCGGATTTTTCATTTCAAAATCTATTATTGTTTTTGTAATTATTCGCCGATTGAAGCGACTATATTGAAGGCCAAGTAGCCAGGTTATCTGGCGTCAGCGCTGCTTTGCCGGCAGTGACGCCGACGGAGTTATGGCAGCCAGAAGCTGCACAAGCAGTAGCGTAATCTGGTAGCAACCCCGGCTGTCCTGCAATGGGACCGCCGGGGTTGTTCAGGCCGTCTATCCATCAGCAGGTGGACCCCAAGCAAGTTTTTCCCGTTTGCCTGACTGATTTTTCCTATTCTGACGAGGTCATGCTCCTTTATTCATTTTAATTGCAACAAGTGCAATAAAATGGATTATTGTTATTGTCGTTTTTCCATTTTTTTGTCACGTATATTTTCTCTTGATCTTAGCTTAAGGAGCAATGAGATTTAATGAGTTCCAATAAAAAGAAATCAGGCGCATGGATCGATCTGGATGAATTTGGCCCCGCAGTTTCGATGGCCGATGCGCTCAGGTCCAATGCACAAAGTCCGGCCAATGACATGTTCGCAGCGGTTGACGGCGTGGCCGCAGGATCCACGTCAGTGCCCGCTGACAGTGTTCGTAAGGATGCTGAACTTGAGGTAGTTCCGGTGAGCCGGGTCGCTGCTCTTGATCGGCCAGCTCCATTGCCGTCCAATGCCGTTACCCATATCTTGGACAACGGCCCGCTGATGAGTTCGGCTTATGTCGACCAAGCCGGCGGCTGGGGAGCCACAATGGCTCCGCCCGGATCGGCGACTGCAGTCGAGTTGGTCGAGGAAGCGGCGCTCCCCGATATTACCGACGAGCCATCATTCCCACCCGTCCAAGGGCCGGAGCGTCCCGGCTTGCCGCCTGTCATCGAGCAGGCATTTGATACTTTCGGCAGAACCGGAGTCGTCGCCAACGGCGGCGCTACGGATGATGTCGCGCCGCTGTTCAGCGGCCAAGCCGAGCCGTTCACCCAGCTGATGATCTTCGACAATGGCGTCCATCTTGGCGACGCCACGACAGGACAGGACGGCCAATGGCGGTTTAACGTGATCGAACCGCTGGCGCAAGGCGAGCACGTATTCACCGTGGCCGGTGCGGGCCTGACGTCCGCACCGTTCACGCTGACGATAGGCGCTCCGGATTCCGCCAGGCCGGTGATCGATCTAGTGCTTGACAACATCGGCGCAACGGCGCAACTGGCCAGCGGCGACACGACCGACGATGCGCGGCCGGCCTTCCATGGCCGTGGAGAGCCAGGCACGCTGCTGGAAATCTACGACCATGGTGTGTTGGTCGGCAGCCTGCCCGTGGGGCTGGATGGCCGCTGGAGTTACACCGATCATTTCGACCGGCTTAGCCCGGGCGAGCATGTATTCACCCTGGTTGGCGCCGGCGTGGCCTCTGAACCGTTTGTGCTGCACGTGGCGAATGTCCCTGCGGCGCCGGCGCCAGTGATCGACAGCGTTGTCGGCCAGGCTGGCGACATCGCCAGCGGCGCTGTGACGGATGACAATCGTCCTGTGTTCAACGGTCGCGGCGAGCCGGATGTGCTGGTGCGGCTATACGATGGCGAACTGTATCTGGGCGCGGCCATTGCCGATGAAAACGGCAACTGGACGTTCCAGCCGGGAGAGCATGCGCCGTTAAGCGATGGTGAGCATGTATTCACTGCCGCTACCGGTGGCGACAGCTCAGCGCTTTTTGTGCTGCATATCGCTACTTCTACAGCAGAAGGGGAGGCGCTTGCCTTGCCGGCAGCTGAAGAGGGACTTGGTAGTTTGGTGTTGGCTGACCTGCTGCAACCCCCGGCAAAGGAATTGTTGGCGGACCAGAAGAGCGGCGATGTTGTAGATACTTGCTTCGTCAAAAACGCAATCGCCGATGGCGTGGTTTTGCCGGTAGCAATGCCGGCGGAGCTATGGCTGCAAGATGCTGCACCAGCCATGACATAGCGCCGACAGATTTTCTGCCCACGCTGAATTTTCTCCTCGGATAATCGATGCCCCGCGTGGGCACAGGTGCCCACCCTACCAAGGCCTGCAGTCGGCCCCGTCGGGTCGCTAGAATGTCCGTATATCCGGCTTGATATCCTGCAAAATCGTCGCCGCGATTTCTTCAATCGACTTGGTGGTCGACGACATCCAGCGTATCCCTTCGCGCCGCATGATTTTTTCCGCTTCGTTCACTTCATAACGGCAGTTCGCCAGCGCCGCATATTTGCTGCCAGGGCGGCGTTCGTTGCGGATCTCCGACAGGCGGTCGGCGGCGATGGTCAGTCCGAAAATCTTTTGCTTGTACGGCAACAGGCCGCTAGGCAGTTTGTCGCGCTCGAAATCTTCCGGAATCAACGGGTAGTTGGCGGCCTTGACGCCGAACTGCATGGCCAGGTAGAGGCTGGTCGGGGTCTTGCCCGAGCGTGAGACGCCGACCAGGATGACATCGGCGTCGGCCAGGTTCTTATGCGACTGGCCGTCGTCATGCGCCAGCGAAAAATTGATGGCTTCGATCCGGTTCTTGTATTCGTCGGTATTGGCCGTGTTGTGGGTGCGGCCGATGGTATGGGTGGACTTCACGCCCAGTTCCCGTTCCAGCGGTTCGACAAATGTCTGGAACAGGTCCATGTGCATGGCCTTGGCCTGCTGGATCACTTTCGACAGGTCGGCTTTGACCAGCGTTGAAAACACGATCGGCAGCTTGCCGTCCGCCACGCATGCTTCGTTGATCTTGCGGGTGGCGTCGTAGGCTTTGTCGAGGGTATCGATGAACGGCAGGCGCACTTGCTTGAAACGCAGCTCGAACTGGGTCAGCACCGAGTGGCCGAAGGTCTCGGCGGTGATGCCGGTGCCGTCGGAAACGAAGAACACGGTGCGATTGGCGGGGACCAGCGGTGCGGGAGCGGCATTTAGCATAATGTTGTCGAAAATAAAGTAAAAATAAAAAGCAAGGCGCCGCCCAAGGACAACGCAAGTACCGCGGCGCCGCCGAAACTTTTAACCGAGCACCGACTCTAGCTTACAGGCCGTTGCATACCGCCATGTGCGCCTGTGAACCCTAAATTGGCATAAAATGGCAGCCAACCGAATATTTAAGCTACCTGACGAAGAATAACAAAAAGCCAAGGGCGGCGAAGGCAATTGTGAAGATTTCTTATCATCAAACTAGAGGTTGTTATGTCCAATGCAATACAGATGGGTGCTACCCAGGGGGCGGCTTACGTCATCTCCTTTGAAAATTTGCGGATGACCGATGTCGATTCCGTCGGCGGCAAGAACGCATCGTTGGGTGAAATGATCAGCCAGCTGGCCGGCGCCGGAGTACGGGTGCCGGGCGGTTTTGCCACCACGGCGCAGGCATTCCGCGACTTCCTGTCGCACAGCACGGATGGCGGCCCGGCCTTGGCCGACCGCATCGCCGAGCGCCTGGCGACCTTGAACATCGAAGACGTGCGGGCCCTGGCGCAAGCCGGCGCCGAGATCCGTCAATGGATCGTGGAAACACCGTTCCAGCCGCGCCTGGAACAGGAAATCCACGCCTTCTACAAACGCCTGGTGGAAGATTCTTCCAGCGAGATGTCGTTTGCCGTGCGTTCTTCCGCCACTGCGGAAGACTTGCCGGACGCGTCGTTCGCCGGCCAGCAGGAAACCTTCCTCAACGTGGTCGGCATTGAAAACGTGCTGGAAGCCATGAAGCATGTGTTCGCCTCGCTGTATAACGACCGCGCCATCTCTTATCGCGTGCACAAGGGTTTTACCCACGCCGAAGTGGCGTTGTCGGCCGGCGTCCAGCGCATGGTCCGTTCCGATGTCGGCGCCGCCGGCGTCATGTTCACCCTGGATACCGAATCGGGCTTCAAGGACGTGGTGTTCATCACATCGAGCTACGGCCTGGGTGAAACCGTGGTGCAGGGCGCGGTCAATCCCGACGAATTCTACGTGCACAAGCCGATGCTGGAGCAAGGCAAGCTGCCTATCATCCGCCGCAACATCGGCTCCAAGCTGATCAAGATGGAATTCACCGGCGAAGCCAAGGCCGGTCTGTCGGTCAAGACCGTCGATGTGCCTATCGAGCTGCGCAACCGTTATTCGCTGAACGATAGCGAAATCGTCGAACTGGCCAAATACGCCACCATCATCGAGAAGCACTATGAGCGTCCGATGGATATCGAATGGGGCAAGGATGGCCGTGACGGCAAGCTGTACATCTTGCAGGCGCGTCCGGAAACCGTGAAGTCGCAGGAAAAATCGACCGACGCCCAGCAGCGTTTCAAACTCAAGGGCATCGGCAACGTGCTGACCCATGGCCGCGCCATCGGCCAGAAGATCGGCGCCGGTCGCGTGCGGGTGATTCATGACGCTTCCGAAATGGAAAGAGTGCAGCCGGGCGACGTGCTGGTAGCCGACATGACCGATCCTAACTGGGAACCGGTGATGAAGCGCGCTTCGGCGATCGTCACCAACCGCGGCGGTCGTACCTGCCACGCCGCGATCATCGCGCGTGAACTGGGCGTACCGGCGGTAGTCGGCTGCGGCGACGCCACCGATGTACTGAAAGACGGCACGCTGGTTACCGTCTCCTGCGCCGAAGGCGACGAAGGCAAGATCTACGACGGCCTGCTGGAAACCGAAGTCACGGAAGTGGCGCGCGGCGCATTGCCTGAGCTGCCGTTGAAGATCATGATGAACGTCGGCAATCCGCAGCTGGCGTTCGACTTCCAGTCGATCCCGAACGGCGGCGTCGGCCTGGCGCGGCTGGAATTCATCATCAACAACAACATCGGCGTGCATCCGCGTGCGATCCTGGAATACCCGAACATCGACGCCGACCTGAAGAAGGCGGTCGAGTCGGTAGCGCGCGGCCATGCTTCGCCCAAGGCGTTCTACGTCGACAAGCTGGCCGAAGGGATTGCCACCATCGCTGCCGCGTTCTGGCCGAAAAAAGTGATCGTGCGCCTGTCCGACTTCAAGTCGAACGAGTACAAGAAACTGATCGGCGGATCGCGTTACGAGCCGGATGAAGAAAACCCGATGCTCGGTTTCCGCGGCGCTGCCCGTTACCTGGCGGCCGATTTTGCCGAAGCATTCGAAATGGAATGCCAGGCGATGAAGCGCGTGCGCAACGACATGGGTCTGACCAACGTCGAGATCATGGTGCCTTTCGTACGGACCCTGGGCCAGGCTGAAAAGGTCATCGGCCTGCTGGGCAAGAACGGCCTGGTGCGCGGTGAAAACGATTTGCGCGTCATCATGATGTGCGAAGTGCCGTCGAATGCCATCCTGGCTGACCAGTTCCTGGATTACTTCGACGGCTTTTCGATCGGCTCCAACGACCTGACCCAGCTGACCCTGGGCCTGGACCGCGATTCCGGCATGGAATTGCTGGCAGCCGACTTCGACGAACGCGATCCGGCTATCCTGGCTTTGCTGGAGAAGGTCATTGCGACCTGCCTGGCCAAGGGCAAGTACGTCGGCATCTGCGGCCAGGGCCCATCGGACCATCCTGATTTTGCCGAGTGGCTGATGAAGCAGGGGATTGAATCGATTTCGCTGAATCCGGATTCGGTGATTGATACCTGGCAGAAGCTGGCTGCCGCACAATAAGCTTTCAGTAAGTGTATAAAAATCCTCCTCGCCTGTATTCAGGCGAGGAGGATTTTTTATGTGCGACGAGTTTGCCGCTTTATAGTTATTCCACGCGCTTTCGCCACATCGCTGAGCGACGCGATAAATACATCGGGATTGTCGTCTGCCGATGCTTCAATAAGATAGGCGGTAATGATTTCATCGTTATCCAGAAATTCCGCAGCGTCGAATGGGAAGAATGTTTGCTTCATGCTTTATTCCTTAATGAACCGAAATCGCAAGCATGTTTGACTTTCTCCTAGTCTTTTAAAATGGTCAAATAATTACTTTGATTTGGGCTTGTTTTAGGGGGAATACTTAGAAAAGTATTCAATGCACTCATCACGCGTTCAATGACCCCTTGCCAGTCTCCTGTTTGCTCCTGTCTGAACAATCTTGCACTCGGATACCAGGGACTATCCTCGCGATCCAGCAGCCAGCGCCAGTCCGGCACCCAGGGCAGCAGGATCCAGACCGGCACTCCCAAGGCACCGCTCAAATGGGCGACGGAGGTGTCGACGCTGATGACCAGGTCGAGATTGGCGATGATCGCGGCAGTGTCGTCGAAATCGGCAATGTCGTGGGCGACCACCCACAGCTTTGGTGTTTGCTGCACATAGGCGTGATCCGAAGCCCTGATGTCTTTCTGCACCAGGAAAAAATCCGCGCCTTCCAGTTGCAGCAGTGGTGCAAATTCCTGCAGCGGCATGGAGCGCCTGTGATCGTTGGTATTGCCGGCGTTGCCTGAACCGACCAGGCCGATTTTCAGTTTGCCGCCGGCGAAATCCTGGCGTTTTCTCCAGCTTTCTTTTTTCCCTGCGTCTGCTGTGAAATAAGAGGGTGGGGCCGGGATGGTCGCCAGTTCGGTCTTGAACACCAGCGGCAGGCTCATCAATGGCGTCTGGTAATCCACCGGCGCGAACTCTTCACCTATGGCGATCACCTGGAAATTTCCCATGGTCTGAGTAATTGTTTTCAGCGCAGGGTCGACCTCCAGCACCACCTCGGCCCCCAGCGCCGCGACCAGCATGGCGTAGCGGCAAAACTGGATGGTGTCGCCCAGGCCCTGTTCCGACCATAACAAGATGCGCTTGCCGCCGATGGCTTGCCGGCCAAGCCACAACGGAATTTCGGTATGGCGCGGAAAATCCGCATTGCCTTTCTTCCATCGGTATTCATAGCTTTGCCAGCCGGCTTCGAACTGCCCCAGCACTAGCTGCGACAACGATTGATTCGACAATGCATCCGCGTAGCCGGCTTGCAGGCCGATGGCGCGCTGGTAGCTGTCGAGTGCTTGCTGGTGGCGGTTCATGCGGCTCAGGGTCAGGCCGTGGTCGCCCCAGGCTTCGGCATTGCCGGGCGCCAGCGCCAGGCCGGTTTCATTGTCGCTCAGGGATTCGGCGTAGCGTTCCAGCTTGTGCAGGATAACCGCACGGTCCAGCCAGTAGGCTGCGGTTTTCGGCGCCAGCGCGATGGCGCGGTCGAGGCTGGCAAGGGCATCGGCATAACGCTCCAGCTTGTCCAGCGCCAGGCTCTTTTTATACCAGCCGTCGGCCATGGCCGGCTGCAGCGCCAGCGCGCGGTCGAAATGAACCAGCGCTTCTTCATGCTGCTGCAACTGGTACAGCAGGGCGCCCTTGTGGGCCCAGCCGTCGGCGTAGTCGGGCCATGCGGCCAGCGTCTGTTCGATGCATTCCAGCGCTTCCCGGCGGCGCTGCAGGCTGAGCAGGGTCACGGCCTTGGCCAGCAGGATCTCGGGCTTGACATAACCCAATGCGATGATTTTTTCATAAGCGCGCAGGGCGGCTTCGAACTGGTCCGATTCAAACTGCACCCGGGCCAGTTTGTAGTACAGCGAGACATTCTTGTCGTCCAGCGCCAGCGCTTGCCCGAACAGCTGCACCGCTTCGCTGCGCTGGCCAGTGGCGGCGCAGATGACGCCGAGGATATGCAGGGCGTCGAAATTCTTCGGCTGGCTCGTCAGGATATCCTTGAGCGAGCGTTCGGCATGGGCGGTATTTCCGTTCTGGAAATCCTTGTATGCTTGCTGGATAAGATGCATCGTACTCATTGCGTGCTCATTTTGTATTCTTGTGTGACTGGTTGAGAGCGGCTTGGGCCAACCGCAATTCATGGAAAGGGGAGCATAGCACCGGATCGGCGGTCATCGGCTTTGGCGGAGCGAACGAAATCCGGTGTGAGTTATTGTAACTTCAGTTGTCAGATGGATTACACTGTGTGTTCTACATAACGGAGAGGGTCATATGGCCGGATGGGTGATGTGGATGTTGGCGGCTGGTCTGCTGGTGGTGATGGAACTGTTCACTACGACCTTGTATTTGCTGATGGTGGCGATTGGGCTGGCCGTCGGCGGCGTCGCCGCGCTGATAGGGTGGGGCGTGGAGTGGCAATTGCTGGTTGCCGCCGTGGTGGCCCTGGTTGCCACTTACCTTTTGCGGCGGAGCAAATTCGGCCGCCGCACCAAGGTCCAGGCTGAGCGCGATCCGAATGTCAATCTCGACATCGGGCAGTCGATCACGGTCGAACAATGGCAGCAGGATGCCGGTGCGGCCGGTTATACGGCGCGTGTCAAGTATCGCGGCGCGATGTGGGATGTCGAACTGGCGCCGACGGCAAATGCGGATGGGGGGCTGTTTTTCATTCACGAGATACGCGGCAGCCGGCTGATTGTCGGCAACAGCCCGGGCCAACACTGATCGGTCTCGGCTTTCGCTGTCATGCGGCGAATGACTGTTTTAATTCATAAGGGAAAAAATCATGTTCGGAAGCGTCTCGTTAGTCTTGCTGGTGATTGTCATCATATTTATTGCCAAGACAATCAAAGTGGTGCCGCAGCAGCATGCCTGGGTGGTTGAGCGCCTGGGCAAATATCATGCAACCCTGGGGCCGGGCTTGAACATCGTGGTGCCGTTCGTCGACCGCGTCGCCTACAAGCACATCCTGAAGGAAATCCCGCTGGACGTGCCGCCGCAAGTTTGCATCACGCGCGACAATACGCAGTTGCAGGTGGACGGCATCCTGTATTTCCAGATTACCGATGCGATGCGGGCATCCTACGGCTCGTCCAACTACATCGCCGCCATCACGCAGCTGGCGCAAACCACGTTGCGTTCAGTAATCGGCAAGATGGAACTGGACAAGACATTCGAAGAGCGTGACCACATCAACACTACCATCGTCAGCGCCATCGACGAATCCGCCGCCAACTGGGGCGTCAAGGTGCTGCGTTATGAAATCAAGGACCTGACGCCGCCGAAGGAAATCCTGCACGCGATGCAGGCGCAGATCACCGCCGAACGCGAGAAGCGGGCGCTGATCGCCGCCTCGGAAGGCCGCAAGCAGGAGCAGATCAATATCGCGACCGGTGAGCGCGAAGCGTCGATCGCCAAGTCCGAAGGCGAGAAGCAGGCCTCCATCAACCGCGCCCAGGGCCAGGCCGCGGCGATCCTGTCGATTGCCGAAGCCAGCGCCGAAGCGATCCGCAAGACTGCGGCTGCGATCCAGTCGCCTGGCGGTTCGGATGCCGTCAACCTGAAAGTGGCCGAGCAGTATGTGGCGGCGTTCGGGCAATTGGCGAAAACCAATAATTCGATCATCGTGCCAGCCAACCTGGGCGATATCAGCGGCTTGATCGCCACTGCCTTGCAAGTGGTCAAATCCCAGACCAAGTCTTAATCGGCAATAAAAAAAGGGCGGGCCGGCGAAATGCATGTTTCGCCGGCCCGCCTTTTTTGTTGCGATCGTTTATTGGCGTCGCTTCAACGCCGGTGCTGCTTCATCGCAGCCTGGACTTCCCGTTCGCCGTCGCGTTGCCGCTCGGTGTCGCGCTTGTCATGCTGCTTCTTGCCCTTGGCCAGGCCGATTTCGCATTTGATGCGGCCGCGCAGGTAGTGCAGGTTAATCGGCACCAGGGTATAGCCGGAACGTTCGACCTTGACGATCAGTTTCTTGATTTCCTCGGCATGCAGCAGCAGTTTGCGGGTGCGCACCGCTTCCGGATGGACGTGGCTGGAGGCGCTGAGCAGGGCGCTGATGTGGGCGCCGAACAGGTAGATTTCGCCGTTGCGGACGATAACGTAGGCTTCTTTCAGGTTGGCGCGTCCGGCGCGGATGGACTTCACTTCCCAGCCATGCAGCTCCATGCCGGCTTCGAAACGCTCTTCGATGAAGTAGTCGTGGAAGACTTTTTTGTTGTCAATAATGCTCATGTATTAGGAAAATCGCGCAGGTCGGTTAAAATTTCAAGTTGTGATTCTATCAAACGGTTGATATTCAATGGCAGTAGTGCATAAAACGGTTCTTTTGGGATATAGCGCTGAACAGATGTTTGCGCTGGTCGACCGGGTCGAAGACTACCCGCAATTCCTGCCATGGTGCGGCGGGGTGGAGGTGCGTGAACGCGATGCCGGCAAGCTGGTGGCGACGCTGAATATACATTACCACGGCATCAAGCAATCGTTTACTACGGAAAACACCAACACGCCGCCTACCAACATGCAGATGCGGCTGGTGGAGGGACCTTTCAAGCAGCTCGACGGCAACTGGAACTTCAAGGCGCTGCGGGCCGACGCTTGCAAGATCGAATTCGACCTGCATTATGAATTTTCCAACCGCATCCTGGAAAAGCTGATCGGACCGGTATTCAGCATGATCGCCAACAGTTTCGTCGATTCCTTCTGCAAGCGCGCCGATGCGGTGTATGGCCGCCATGACTGAGACGGTGGCCGGCGAGATGCTGCTGATACAGATACAGGTCTGCTACGCCAGCCCCGGCGTGCAGGCTTTGAAGCAGCTGTCGGTGCCGGCCGGGACACTGCTGCATGACGGCATCAAGCGCAGCGGCCTGCTGGAAGAGATACGTGAAATCGACCTCAGCTGCTGGCGGGTCGGCATCTACGGCAAGCTGAAGACGCTCGATACCGTGCTGCGCGACCAGGACCGGGTTGAAATCTACCGTCCGCTGATCGCCGATCCGATGGAGTCGCGCCGCAAGCGGGCCGATAAAAAAGCCCGCTGAAGGCGGGCCTGTCGGGGTTTGCTGCCTTATTGGCAATCGTTCAAGGTTTCCCGGTTCTGCGCATTTTGCTGCGCCCGCTGCTGGTCGCTCATGAATGAGCGCTGGCCGTTGGCGTCGGTCTGGGCAACCCTGGCGCCGGAATCCAGGGTGCGCTGGTTGGCGCGGGCGCGGGCGCAATTCTCTGCCTTGTTGGAGGCCAGCTTGGCTTCCTGCTCGGCCTTCTTGTTCTTCTCCGCCAGTTCGGTCTTGCGCTTTTGGAACGCTGCATTCTGTTCGGCGACGGTCGGCGGCGCTTTTGCTTCCGGCTTGCTGTCCGCGGCGGCGTCGGCGGCGGCTCCAGGCTCTTCTTCGGCGGCGCCGCGCGGCAGGCTTTGGCTCGGCGTTTTCAGGATGCGCTTGTTCGGCACCGAGGAGGGCGGCGGCATGTCTGAGTACTGCTTCACGCCTTTTTCATCCAGCCACACGAATTGCGCCAGGGCGGACGTCGCCAGGCTGAGCAAGACCATTGCTGCGGCGGCGGAAAAGACATGTTTCAGGCGGATTGCATTCATTGCTGTTCCTTGGGGCGATAGAAGTAGATTGAGCGCAGATTTCGCCATGTTTCACTAGCTGTGTCAATTGATCGGTAGTGCTTTGTGGAAATATTTTCTCCGTTGTGGCTAAAATTGCGCAACGTTAGGCGAGTTGTCCGGTTTTCTGTATAATTCGCTTTTGCGCCTATAGGAAAAACTATGCGTCTACTTCAGAAAGCACTCACGTTCGATGACGTGCTGTTGGTCCCCGCTTATTCGGACGTCCTCCCCAAAGACACCACCCTTAAAACACGCCTGACCCGCAATATCGATATCAACATCCCGTTGCTGTCGGCTGCGATGGACACCGTGACTGAAGCGCGGCTGGCGATCGCCATGGCGCAAGAGGGCGGCATCGGCATCATCCACAAGAACCTGACCGCGCAGGAACAGGCGCGCGAAGTCTCCAAGGTCAAGCGTTTCGAATCCGGCGTGGTGCGAGACCCGATCACGATTCCGCCCAACATGCGCATCCGTGAAGTGATCGCCTTGTCGGAACAGCACGGCATCAGCGGTTTCCCGGTGGTCGACGGCAACCGCCTGGTCGGCATCATCACCAACCGCGACCTGCGTTTTGAAGAAGAGCTGGAGGCGGAAGTCAGCGCCAAGATGACGCCGCGCGACAAGCTGGTCTACGTCAAGGACGGCGCCGACCTGTCGGAAGCCAAGCGCCTGATGAACAAGCACCGCCTGGAGCGCGTGATGGTGGTCAACGACGCTTTCGAGCTGCGCGGCCTGATCACGGTCAAGGATATCCAGAAATCAACATCGCACCCGCTGGCATCGAAGGATAGCCAGGGCAAGCTGCGGGTCGGCGCCGCGGTCGGCGTCGGCGCCGACAACGAAGAACGCATCGAACTGCTGGTGAAAGCCGGCGTCGACGTCATCGTGGTCGATACCGCGCACGGCCACTCCAAGGGCGTGCTGGACCGCGTCAAATGGGTCAAGCAGAATTTCCCGCAGGTGGAAGTCATCGGCGGCAATATCGCCACCGCTGCCGCCGCCAAGGCATTGGCTGACCACGGCGCCGACGGCGTCAAGGTCGGCATCGGCCCTGGCTCGATCTGCACCACGCGGATCGTGGCCGGCGTCGGCGTGCCGCAGATTTCCGCCATCGCCAATGTCGCGCAAGCGCTCAAGGGCACGGGCATTCCATGTATCGCCGACGGCGGCATCCGCTTTTCGGGCGACATCGCCAAAGCGCTGGCCGCCGGCGCCTCGACCGTAATGATGGGCAGCATGTTCGCCGGCACCGAAGAAGCGCCGGGCGAAGTGATCCTGTTCCAGGGCCGCAGCTACAAGTCGTACCGCGGCATGGGCAGCCTGGGCGCGATGTCGGACGGCTCCGCCGACCGCTACTTCCAGGATTCGGCCAACAAGGCAGACAAGTTCGTGCCGGAAGGCATTGAAGGCCGGGTGCCTTACAAGGGCAGCGTCCTGACCATCTTGTACCAGCTGATCGGCGGCGTCCGTTCTTCCATGGGTTACTGCGGCTGTGCGACGATCGACGAGCTGCGCGAAAAAGCCGAGTTTGTGGAAATCACTTCAGCCGGCATGCGCGAGTCGCATGTCCATGATGTGCAGATCACCAAGGAAGCGCCGAACTACCGTACTGACTGATCGAAGAGATACCGATCTTGTCCAGGAACGCGCCACCTGTGGAGTACACCACAGGTGGCGCGTGCAGTTTAAAGATTCTCATTTTTGCTAAATCAGCTACCAGGCATCCACCATGCACTCAAAAATCCTCATCCTCGATTTCGGCTCCCAGGTTACCCAACTGATCGCACGGCGCGTGCGCGAAGCTGGTGTGTTTTCCGAGGTTTATCCCTACGATGTGTCCGACGAATTCGTCCGCAACTACGGTGCTTCCGGCGTGATCTTGTCGGGCGGCCCGAATAGCGTGACCGACGGCGATACGCCGCGCGCGCCGCAAGCGGTGTTCGAGCTGGGCGTGCCGGTGTTCGGCATCTGCTACGGCATGCAAACCATGGCCGAGCAGCTGGGCGGCAAGGTCGAGATGGGCAAGGTGCGTGAATTCGGTTACGCCGAAGTGCGCGCGCGCGGCCATACCGCGCTGCTGAAAGATATCAGCGATTTCGTGACGCCGGATTCGCATGCCATGCTGAAAGTCTGGATGAGCCATGGCGACAAGGTCAACGCCATGCCGCCGGGTTTCAAGCTGATGGCATCGACCCCGAACTGCCCGATCGCCGGCATGGCCGACGACGAGCGCAGGTTCTACGCGGTGCAGTTCCATCCTGAAGTCACCCACACGGTGCAGGGCGAAGCGATCCTGACCCGTTTTGTCATCGACATCTGCGGTTGCAAGCCGGACTGGAACATGCCGGACTACATCGCTGAAGCAGTCGAGTCGATCCGCAAACAGGTCGGCAGCGACGAAGTGATCCTGGGCCTGTCCGGCGGCGTCGACAGCAGTGTCGCCGCCGCCTTGATCCACCGCGCCATCGGCGACCAGCTGACCTGCGTCTTCGTCGACCACGGCCTGCTGCGCCTGGACGAAGGCAAGATGGTGATGGAGATGTTCGCCCAGAACCTCGGCGTCAAGGTGATCCATGTCGACGCCACCGCGCAATTCATGGGCCACCTGGCCGGTGTCACCGATCCGGAAGCCAAGCGCAAGATCATCGGCCGCGAATTCGTCGAAGTGTTCCAGGCCGAATCGGCCAAGCTGCAGAATGCCAAATGGCTGGCGCAAGGCACGATCTACCCGGACGTCATCGAAAGCGCCGGCAAAGGCAAGAACGCCGCTCACACCATCAAGAGCCACCACAATGTCGGCGGCCTGCCGGAAACCCTGAACCTGCAGCTGCTGGAACCGTTGCGCGAGCTGTTCAAGGATGAAGTGCGCAAGCTGGGCGTCGCGCTCGGCCTGCCGCATGCCATGGTGTACCGTCATCCGTTCCCGGGCCCGGGTCTGGGCGTGCGCATCCTGGGCGAAGTCAAAAAAGAATTCGCCGACCTGCTGCGCCGTGCCGACGCCATCTTCATCGAAGAGCTGCGCAACACCAAGGACGACCAGGACGAAACCTGGTACGACAAGACCAGCCAGGCGTTTGCGGTGTTCTTGCCGGTCAAGTCAGTCGGCGTGATGGGCGATGGCCGTACCTACGAATATGTGGTGGCCTTGCGCGCGGTGCAGACGCAGGATTTCATGACTGCGCATTGGGCTCACCTGCCGCATGAGTTGCTGGGACGGGTGTCGAACCGCATCATCAATGAAGTGCGCGGGATCAATCGGGTGGTGTACGATATTTCGGGTAAGCCGCCGGCGACTATCGAGTGGGAATGATCCGATGTCTAGCACTCGCTAGTACTCAGAAGTAAAAAATGCCTGAAAGCCCGCGTAAATGCGGGCTTTTTTGCTTTTTGGTTCGGCATTGGCTGGTACGCTAACATATAGCTCCAACTGCTCACGGAGCAACAGTCAGGCGGAAATCGTCGTTTAAAGCGTGCCTTCGCTGCTGCGTGAGTCCCCTCGAGGCGGCACCAATTCCTCCCTTCGCGGCCGTCGCTCTATTGCACGCAGGACCGCGCGTAAGAGTGAGTAATCCTATTCAAACGCCCCAAATATTGGCGGAAATTCCTACATTATTTTAAGGATTGTCTGATTGAAATTCATTCTGACATTCTTCACTATTGCAATTAGAAAATTAAATCAACACCTCTCTAAGCAAATAGCTAATGTTGTGACAAGAGACGTTGTATGAAGTTTTTTACAGTGCAACTAGCCGGCATTATTCGATATTTCGGATTTGTTTTCAGACGACGAATACGTTAATAAAGTTGAAAATCTTATGTACTAAATCGGGCTTTATTCAGACTAACCGAGCCGACTGTACTGGGCATCAATCGTCAACACGAAGCGCAAATTCTACTTATTCTGTGCGACGCGGCTCATCTCTAATATCTGACCTCATTGCATAGAGGGCAGATGAAAAAAGAAAAGAATAGGCGGGAACGGTTGGTGCTGCCATATGCTCTTGCGGTTTTTTGCATTCATTGACAGCGATTTTATCTGCGATGGGCCAAAGACGTCTTCGCAAGCAATTTTTCACCACGTAATTTAGCGTAAGACACTGGGAGTACAAGTTTTTCAGACTGTGTTTGCCGCAAGTTATTCACTCGAGTAGATCCATGAATCGCAAACATAGCCGCAAACATGTCAGCCGTTTTCCTTTGTCAGTCGTTTCCGTAGCCGTCTTGAGCACGCTTGCAGCCTGTGGCGGCGGTGGCGGGGGTTCCAGCAACTCCGATGGCGTCCAGCCGCCGGTGCCCACCAACGCGGCGCCAGTCACAGCCGCGCCGAGCGTAACGGTCCCGACCCTGAGCTCCAGCGATCCGAGCAACGCCAATGCTGCGCACGCGCGCGGCATCACCGGGGCCGGCGTGACGGTAGCAGTGGTCGACACGGATTTCAATGTCTCCGATCCGGAGTTTGCCGGACGCTTGACCAAATACGTCTATGCCAGCGGCGGCGCCGGTAATTCGCACGGCAGCGAAGCGGCGGAAGCGCTGGGCGGCAGCAGCTACGGCGTGGCGCCGGCAGTCAACATGCTGGGCGCCGCGGTCGGCACCGGCGGTGAAAACGTCACTTTGAATGCCTCGGTTTACCAGGACTTGTTCAACAAGGGTGCGCGTCTCTTCAACCAGTCGAACGCCTTTGGTTCGATTGCAACCCCCGGCGGTAGTGGCCCGACTTTCTACAATATCTATCAGCCTTTCGTGAGCAAGGGCAGCTTGTTCATCTGGGCCGCGGGCAACGATGGCAGCGCCCATCCCAGCCTGACGGCGGGCTTGCCGGCCCTGTATCCCGACCTGCAAAAAGGCTGGCTGGCGGTGGTGGCGGTGAATGCCGCCGGCGGCGCTCAGGGATACAGCAGCAGCGACACCACGCCGGGGGTGATTTCCAGTTATTCGAACCGCTGCGGCGAGGCCGCCAACTGGTGCCTGGCGGCGCCTGGCGATTTTATCTCGGCCACGGCAGGCCGCCGGGTCTACGGCACCTCGTTCGCGGCGCCGGCGGTAACCGGCGCGGCTGCCCTGGTGCAGCAATCCTATCCCTGGATGAATGCCGACCAGATCCGGCAAACCATTTTGTCCACGGCAACCAGCATGGGCGATACAGCTACTTATGGCTGGGGTCTGCTGAACGCCAGCAAAGCCGCCAACGGCCCAGCCTTGTTCGATACCAGGCTGACCTTGGGCGGTAACTTCGTCGCCAGTTTCGATTCCGCCAGCTCGACCTTCGCCAACAATATCGGCGGCAATGCCGGCCTGCTGAAAGACGGCAGCGGCATGCTGACGCTGTCCGGCAACAACACATACAGCGGCGCCAATGAAATCGCGAAAGGCACGCTGAACGTCACCGGATCGGTTGCTTCCGCAGTTACCATCGACAGCGCCGGCGTGCTGTCCGGCGACGGCGGCCGCATCGGCGGCAGCGTCTCCAACAGCGGCCGTCTCAGCAATACCGGCGGCGGCATGACGATTGCCGGCAACTACACGGCCACCGCCAGCGCGGTGCTGGCCAACCAGTTCAATTCGACCTTGACCGTAGGCGGCAGCGCCACGCTCGGCAATTCGCACCTGGTGGCGACCACGCCGGCCGGCAGCAGCGATCCGTCCGGCTACGTGGCGCAGCAGGTCGGCGTCAAAGGCAAGGTGTTGACCGCAGCCAGCGGCGTATCCGGCGTGTTCCAGGATGTGTCGTTCGAACACGACGGCACGGTTTTCAACCCGGGCACCTTCTTGAACGCGACGCTGGCTTATACCGCCAATGAAGTTGACTTGAGCATTGCGCGCAACGACGTCAAGGCGGTTGCAGCGCACGCGTTTGCCGCCGACCCTACACGCACCAACAGCGCCGCCAACGTCGAGACCGGCCTCAAGGCGGCCGACGCCATGGCTGCCAGCGGCAACACCGGCGGCAACAACAGCGCCTTCCTGAACAGCGCCGCGGCGCTGCAGCGCACGGCGGACATCGCTGCCGCAGCCCAAGTGTTGGACAGCTTGTCGGGACAGATCTATGCCTCGTCGCAGGCGCTGACTTTCCAGCAGTCGCAAGCCATCAACCGTGATTTGTCGAATCGCCTGGCGCTGCTGGGCAGCCCGATTTCATCGGGTGCCAAGGCCGGTTTGTGGGCCAGTGTGATCGGCGCCACCGGTAAGCTCGGCCAGTCCGGCTATTCCTCGGCCGATACCTCGACCTGGGGCGGCCAGTTCGGTTTCGATACGCACCTGGACGACAAAGCGATTGTCGGCGCTGCGCTGTCGTACTCGGAAAGCAAAGCCAGCTTCGACCGTTTCGGCGGCGCCGCCAACAGCCAGGATGCCGGCTTGTCCCTGTATGGCCGCTATGCGCTCAGCCATGACGGCATCTACGTCTCCGGCCGCGCCGGCATCGCCCGCGTGACCAGCAAGATCAATCGCAACGTGATCCTCGGCAGCGAGGTCGACAGCCTGTCCGCCAACCATACCGACAGCATGATTTCGGCCTATGCCGAAACCGGCTACGTGCGCCAGCTGTCGGCGACATCGACCTTGACGCCGTTTGCCGGCATCAGCTACGACCGCCTCAAGCGCGGCGCGTTTACCGAAACCGGCAGTCCCTTCGGCCTCACTGCCGGCAGCAGCAGCTACCACCAGACTGCGAGCGTGCTTGGCTTGCGCGGCGACGCCGGCTTCGACTGGCTGGGCGGCCATAGCAACATACAGGCTTACGCGGCCTGGCAACACGGTTTCAACAGCGGCAATCTGGATTTCAACGCGGCCTTCGTCGGCGCGCCGGCTGCCGGCTTTAACGTGCAAGGCATCGGTCTGGCGCGCAACAGCGGCTGGGCCGGTATCGGCATCATTACTGCAGTCAGCCGTAACTGGAGCTGGTACGGTAATTACGATGCGCAGTTCGGCAAGGGCGGTATAGTCAACAACGTGTTCTCGGTAGGTGCTCGCATGGCCTTCTGACTATGCATATCAATGGTTCCGGCGGTCGTTCTGTGGATCAACACCCGTTTCTGGCGCATTCGATCAAGCTAGGTGCGATCGAATGGGAAAATCTTGCAGTGATGACTGCCAGTATGGTTCGACCTGTCCAGGAAAATGATCCCGCAACTCTAGCTGGATTGCTTGGCGCCGATGTAATGTCGTGATACGACGTAGATATCGACGCCCATTTCACAAGCTGGGCATTCCGGAGGGGGCAGTTACCGGTGCTTGCGTTGTAACGGTGGCATCTGCCTCGATCAAGGCCGCTTCTTGCGGCTATTTTTACGCCCTGATATTGTCGTCTTGCCATGAAAAGCCGCCGGCCATGACCCGCTGCGGCCAGTTTCCCCCCACGCCTGTCCTGGTGACTAAATGAACTGGTTTTAACGCAGTTCGTAAAACCGCCAAGTCCTCAGGCCGCGCGAGGTTCGCGGCAAAATCGATTGCATCACTGGAACGCAAATAACGCAGTTTACATTTTAAAGAGAATGTATTACATTGGTCCAGCCAATAGACCGGTATACGAAGTGGTAGCTGATTAACATGATCAAAAAATAATATTTGGAGACTGTTATGAATCTGGATGAAAAGCAACTTTTTGCTATACCAAAACAGGCGCCGTGGACAATAACGGTAGTAGCGCTCCCCCCAACTGCTGCAACACCTGTCGCGCCGCCACCATCAACTACGCCGCCAGTAGTTACGCCACCTGTTACGCCGCCGGAAGATTGCTGAGTTACCAAAGGATTGGCATAGAAAGCAGAGATATGCGTCGATCAGCCTTTGCGCAATAAGCGGCTGACAATGGATCAAATGACGGTGATCAAAAAAATGGAGATAGATATGACACGACATAAAATAACTACGTTAATTCCGGGGCGCTCCCGAGGTAACACGTCTGTGAGCAACTTGCCCTCGAGCCCGTCGCGTCGAAAGGTATTGACGCAAATTACGGCCATGGCAGCGTCGCCTCTATTGGCTGCCTGCGGTGGCGATGAGAATTCGGCCTCGGCCATGTCCTCTCCTTCCGGCAAAATCGCTACGCAATACAAACCTCTGGTTATGGCGCCTATTGCTGCAATTGCAAATATTGCGAGTCAAAACCTGTTCTATCAGACCGCCGGCAGCGACTGGGCCAGCACCTGGCTGCCGATCGGCAATGGCCGCGCAGGCGCCATGCTGGCGGGCGGAGTGCTGCTGGAGCAGGTGCAATTCAATGAACAGAGCTTGTGGGCCGGCACCAACAATTTTGATGGCGGCGCCTACGACATTTCCGGTTTTGGCAGTTATCAGAATTTCGGCAGCCTGTCGCTGTCCTTTGGCGCCAGCTTGCCGCCGGCGATCAGCTCGCCGAATGTCAGCGCCAGCGCCTCCAGTTCAGGCGAGGGCGTCTTGTCCACCGTGGACGGCAATCTCAGTACGAAATGGTGCATCGTCAGCCCGCCGAACCTGGTCACCTGGCAAGCGGCGCTCTCCGCTGCTGCCGTCGTTTCTGCTTATACGCTGACTTCTGCCAACGATGTGCCGGCAAGGGACCCGCTCCAATGGGTAGTATCCGGTTCCAACAACGGCAGCAGCTGGACCGTGCTGGATAGCCAGAATTTCACAGCCACTCCGTTCGCCGGCCGCGGCCAGACCAATAGCTATGCGTTTTCAAACAGCACTGCTTTCCGCTATTACAAGATCGATTTCACCGTGTCGGCAGCCGCGCTCAACGACGGCCATTTCCAGATTGCGGAAATCGGCCTGAACGGTGTCAACCTGTCGCAAAACCCGTCAACGCAGCCGCTGTATGTGTTTTCGCCGTCCGGTCACGGCATGGGTGCGCTGACCAGCTCCGGCAGCCAGCGCATCGACAGTTCGGTCGACGGCAATGCAAATACCAAATGGTGCGTGTTCGTGAATCCGGGCGACATCGTGCAATGGCAGATCGATCTCGGCGCGGCGCAAGCCATTTCCAGCTACGCGCTGACCAGCGCCAATGATGTTCCCGCGCGCGATCCGCAAGCCTGGACGCTGGCCGGCTCGAACGATGGCGTCAGCTGGACGCCGATGGACAGCCAGTCGAGCGCGCCGTTCGCCTCGCGCGGGCTGCAGAAAACCTTTGCGCTGCGCAGCTCGACCGGCTATCGCTACTGGCGCTTTAATTTCGATACGTCCAAATGTCCGGCCGATGCGGGTTCCGGCGATCCCAAAACCGGCCACTTCCAGGTAGCAGAGATCGTATTGAGCAGCGCGACGTTTACCACCGCGGGCAAAGCCATCGCCTGCGAATACCAGCGCCGCCTGAATCTGCAAAACGGTCTGCAGACCACCAGCTATCTGTATGGCGGCAATTACTTCATCCGCGAGACCTTTGCCAGCAAGGTCGACAATGTGATCGTCATGCAGCTCAGGTCGGAACAGCCGGGCGGCTTGTCCGGCCTGTTGCAGCTGACCTCGGGGCAAAGCGGCGATGCCATAACGGCGCTGGTTTCGGCCGGTGAAGAAAGCCTGTCCTTCAGCAGCAGCCTTGCCAACAATGCTCTCAACTATGCTGCCAAGATACGCTTGATCCGTACCAATGGCAGCGCTGCGCAAAGCGGCGCGGGCATCCAGTTCAGCGCTTGCGACAGCATTCTGCTGCTGCTCGATGCCAGAACCAATTACGCGCCAAGCTATAGCGGCGGCTGGCGCAGCAGCGGCGTTCCGCTCACTGTGGTGAACAGCACCCTGAGCGCGGCCGCGGCGCAATCGTTCGCCGCCATGTATGCCTCGCACTACTCGGATTTCCAACCATTGATGACCGCGGTCGACGCCAACTGGGGCAACAGTAGCGCGACATTGACAAGCCTGCCGACCGATCTGCGCCTGAGTGCTTACAAGAGCACCGCCGGCGGTAAAGATCCGACGCTGGAACAGTCGCGTTTCCACCTGGGCCGCTACCTGCTGGTCAGCTGTTCGCGCAAGGGCGGCTTGCCGGCCAATCTGCAAGGGCTGTGGAACAACTCCAACAATCCGCCATGGTTCAGCGACTACCACAACGACATCAACATCCAGATGTGTTACTGGTCGGCGGAATCGACCGCCTTGTCGGATTGCCACCTGCCGTTGTCCGATTACATCGTCAACCAGGCGCCGGCTCTGCGGGTATCGACGCAGGCAAACTTTCCCGGCAGCAGCGGCTGGGCTGCACGCACCAGCCAAAGCATCTTCGGCGGCGGCAGCTGGGAGTACTTCACCCCGACCAATGCCTGGTACATGCAGCATATGTGGGAACACTATGCCTTCAGCCAGGACATGAATTATTTGCAGACGGTTGCCTATCCAATGATCAAAGAGGTGGCCCAGTTCTGGACCAGTGGCGGGCAGCTCGTCAAAAATCCGGCAGGCCAGTACCTGGTCGCCGCGAAACCCAAGAATGCGAAAGTAAGCAATTCGGGTTCGCCGGAACAGGGGCCGGCCGAAGATGGGGCAATGTTTGGCCAGGAATTGGTGTGGGATGTATTCCAGAATTTCCAGAAAGCCACCAGCGCCTTGGCCAATGCCGGTTTGACTCCTGCCGGCGACAGTGCGTTGCTGGCCACGGTGCAAGCCATGCAAGCAAAGCTTGCACCGAACCTGATCGGCGCCAAAGGGCAGTTGCAAGAGTTCCAGGAAGACTATGAATCCAACCCGACTTTAGAGGCGAACCAGGGATTAAGCCTGACCCATCGCCACACTTCGCATTTGATTGCGCTGTATCCAGGCAGTCAGATTACACCGTCCGCCACGCCGGCCTTGGCGCAAGCGGCCAAGGTTGCGCTGCTGGCGCGCTGCGGCCTGCCGCTGGGAACCGCCTCCGGCCAGGTAGTAGCGGCTGATGTCAGTAGCGACAGCGCCGCCTCGTGGCCCTGGACCTGGCGTTGTGCCTTGTTCGCGCGTCTGGCCGATGCCGAGAACGCGCTAGTAATGATCCAGGGCAGCTTGCAGCGGAACACGATGCCCAACCTGTTCACCGCCATGATGCCGGAAACCTTCCAGATCGACGGCGACCTCGGCATGCCGGGAGCGATGACTGAGATGCTGCTGCAAAGCCATGAAGGCGTGATCGTGCTGTTGCCGGCCTGTCCCGCGGCCTGGCAGACGGCGGGCTCATTCACCGGCTTGCGCGCCCGGGGCGGCTACAAGGTCAGCTGCGCCTGGAGCAACGGCACGGTGACTTCGTACAGCATCATTGCCGACAAGGCGCCGAGCAAAGCGGCGGTAAAGGTCAGCGTCAATGGCGTGGTGAGCAGTATTGTCCCGGCATGACGGTCGCCTCGTGCATCGAGGTTTCGCCGTCAAGCGCAACTCCAATTGGGGCGTAGCCGTCAATGCCTGGCGGAAATTCACGATGATTTATTTTGCAACGTAGCTGTGATAAGGGGAATGAGAGTGAATTAAATTCATTTAGGGGATTCGGCAGCACATGGTGCGTAAGAAAAAATCAGATCAAACAAAATTTAACTATAAGGGAGATGCAACATGACAAAGAATACATTGCAGTGCATGCAGGCGGCGGCCGCCATGCTGATCGGCGCGGCCTGCAGCCAGGCCCAGGCGCAGACCAGCGTCACCATCTACGGCCGGGTCGATGCCGGCATCGATTACCAAAGCAGCGTTGCCCTGAAAGACGCGAATGGCAAACCGACCGGACAGACCGGCGGCAAGCTGGCGGCTTCCGGCAATCAGTGGGGCACCAGCATGATCGGTTTCAAGGGTACAGAAGACCTGGGCGGCGGGCTCGGCGCCTTCTTCCTGCTGGAATCCGGCTTCGACGCCACAAAAGGAGTCACCAACGGCAGCGCCTTGTTCAATCGGCGTTCGTATGTCGGCCTGAATGGCGGCGCCGGTTCGATCAAGTTCGGCAAGAACCTGTTCATCGTCAATGACGTCTGGTATCTCGATCCGACCGGTCAGCAATTCATGGGCACCGCCAGCCTGGTCAAGGGCCGCAACTGGCCCGGCGCCAACAATGTCATCGAATACCAGACGCCGACCTGGAGCGGCTTCAACGCTACTGCCCAGACCAGCCTGGGCGAACAGGCCGGCTCCGCCAAGAATGGCCGCAGCGACGGCATCTCCCTGGTGTACACCAATGGCGGTCTTGAATTGCGCGGGATTTACGACGTGATTCGCGATACCAACGGGCGCTATACCGATATCTATACGGCTTCGAAGGATCTGATCGTCGGCGGCACCTATACGATAGACAAGCTGAAACTATATGCCGGTTACGAGAATATCTCGGCGCCGGACACTGCAGCGCCTTCCGATCCGGACAAGCTGAATCACTACTGGATCGGCGCCAACTATATGCTGACGCCAGCACTGACCCTGATCGGCGGCGCCTTCCACGCCAAAATCAACCATGACGCCGGCAGCGCCAGCCTGTTCATGGTCGGCGCCAACTACAACCTGTCGAAACGCACCTTGCTGTATGCGGCCGTCGGTACGGTGCGCAACAAGGGCAACGCCGACTTCGGCACGGAGTTCGACAGTCCTTTGCCAGGACATGCGCAAAACGGCGGTTATGCCGGCATCAGCCATACGTTCTAAGCCAAGCATCGTTTGTCTCGCCGATCTTGCCGGATCTCCGAGGTTAGAGGCCGCACTTATTCTCCTGAAAGTGCGGCCTCTTTTTTTGATGAAACATGGATCTTGATCTATAAATTAAAACCTTCAATTTGACGGTTTGAGTCAAAGGTCGCCACCCTCGTTGAGCTAGGCCCGCGCCTATTGGCGGCATGGCTTCAAAACAAAAAATCCCGGAAAAAATTGAGTGCTACGAATTTGCTACAGCAAATTCTGGGAGAGATAACTGGCGCAGGGTTTCAGTCGGGGGGATTTTAAAGACTATGGCGTATTTCTCAATACAGACTTCCGCCTAAGGTCTTCGGTCGTTTCCCCATTTCCATCATGTCGCCAACCCGGTGGCTTCAGTAAGCAGGTCAAAACTTCGCGTGCGGTTCGTGCCATTTTCAGATCGTGAGCTAGCTTTCTCCACTCGTCGAATTCGATGACGAGCAGATTGTAAGTTTTGACAGGCGTTACGAATCCGAAGCGACATGGCACATCGGCTCTCTCGCTGATGTACGTACCAAAGAGGCGATCAAAGATAATCAGCACGCCGCCGTAATTTCCGTCTAGATATTCTAGATTCGACGCATGGTGCACGCGATGAGCCGACGGCGTGTTAAGCAGCCACTCCAACGGTCCGAGGCGTGGAATCCAGGTTGCGTGGATCCAGAACTGATATAAGAGATTGAGCGACAAGAACATCATGACAATACGCGGCGGCATGCCGAGCAACGGAGCAAGCATGAAGAACAGTAACGAGCCCGTAAGACGCCCGGTCCATCCAAAACGGTATGCTGCCGACAAATTGAGCTGATTGGGCGAATGGTGAACAGCATGGGTACACCAGAACCATCGCACTCGGTGCGCCATGCGGTGATACCAATAATAGAAGAACTCTTGCCCGACAAAGCATGCAAGCCAGCCACTCCAATGGGACATTGGCAACGTCCATAGCCGATGTCGCCAGAACCAATCCATCATATCAATCCAAAACAGCAATGGGAGCAACCAGTGCAATGGATATTCGCGGATTAGGAAATCGACCACTGATACGCAAGCCGCCTTCCAGTCATAAGCATCTGTCCCTAGCGTAATCGATAGTACGATTGCCTCGACGATTGAAGACAGCAGGACTATGACGACAGAAAATTTGAGGATTGTGGACAAAACGCTCACGGTATTTCACCAGTAAAGAGATGTGGAGAAGCGTAACGCTGAGATTTTTCTATGGTAACTAGTTTCGGGATGAATGTCGCAAGAAGTCGGCTACCTAAAAGAGGCAATGTGGAATCAAAGGACCATCAAGTCCAACTGGAGACTAATTTGCAGTATTTTTTTAATGCGCCTCCCATTTTTTTTTGCAATATTCATATATGTCATTGATTTTATTGACTATGTGATTGTTGTTAATGGAGTCGATCTCGCGCTATCGTGAGTGGTGCCGGATAGCAGGGCGCCGGAAATCAGAGGTTATCGGGGCAGGTCTTTGGCCCAAATCTGTGAATAGCCGGACGTTCTATAGAAATAAAACATGGGCGAAATTTAGGCGAAAACGGAGACGTTTCCAGCTGTCCCCAGACCTAGCTGCGTTTGCGCGGTCGGTGGTGGTCTGGAGTGGCTTGTAATTATGTTTGCCGCATTATCTGCTGATATTTTCAATATGGTATTTTTCATGGTATTTGATGGCGGTGTAACAGGTAGAGTCAATTAAACATTGGGTATTTTCTGTTAATTGATAATTGAGCGGGAATGATCTGATGCAGCTGTCCCAACAGCGGGGCTATGTTCACGCAGGTGCCATAACAAGCATTGTCGACAGTGCTTGCGGGTATGCCGCGTTGACCAGGGCGCCGCCCGGTTGCGATGTGATCACAGCCGAGTTCAAGATCAACTTCATGCGGCCGGCGATTGGCGAACGGTTTTTGGCAATCGGGAAGGTACAGACTTCAGGTAAGCTGCTTGCCGTCTGCACAGGGGAAGTCCGGGCCTTGTCGGGAACTGCGTGGAAAGTGGTCGCTATCATGCAGGCAACGATCGTCAACATCAGTGCTTGACGCCTATGCGCCATCAAGTCGAGAGGAGTGCAAGTATGCCGCAGAGCACGATACACGGATTCGCCCACGATCAATTTTCGGCCGCAAGGGAAGCCTTCGAAGCCAACTTCACCAACGGCGAGGAACTGGGCGCCTCGTTCTGCGCCACGGTGGAGGGCGAGACTGTGGTCGATCTCTGGGGCGGCTTCGCGGACGAGGAGAAGACCCGTCCCTGGGCCCGCGATACCATCGTCAACGTATACTCCACCACCAAGACCATGACGGCGCTGACCGCGCTGCTGCTGGCTGACAGGGGCGAACTCGATTTCACGGATCCGGTCGCCAGGTACTGGCCCGAATTCGCCGCCAACGGCAAGGACCGCATCACCGTGGCCCAGTTGATGAGCCATTCCTCCGGCCTGTCCGGCTGGCGCCCGGCTGTCAGCGGCGCGGATTTCTACGATTGGGACAAGGTGACTTCGATGCTTGCCGCCCAGGCGCCGCTGTGGGAGCCGGGGACGGCCTCCGGTTACCATGTCTACACCTTCGGCTTCCTGATCGGCGAGGTGGTGCGCCGCATTACCGGCAAGAGCCTCGGCACGGTGTTCCGTGAAGAGATCGCGCAGCCGCTGGGAGCGGACTTCTGGATCGGCCTGCCGGCATCGGAAGACCATCGCGTGGCCGACCTGGTGGGGTTTGAGCTGCCGCCCAGCACAGCCGATTTGCAGCTCACCGAAGTCCAGAAAATCACTTTTATCGACACCCAGACCGACGTGCCATCGACCCGCACCCGCGCCTGGCGCGGCGCCGAGATTCCGGCCGCCAACGGCCATGGCAACGCCCGTTCGATTGCCGAGATCCACGCCCTGCTGGCCAATGGCGGCGTCGCCAAGGGCAAGCGGATCATGTCCGAGGCAGGTAGCCGCAAGGCGCTGGAGCAGCAGATTGAAGGGGCCGACCTGGCCATGCGCGGCGTGCAAGTCCGCTTCGGCCTGGGTTTTGGCCTGCCAAGCCCGATCCTGAGGCTCGCGCCGCCACATCCCAACTCTCTTTTCTGGTCTGGCGGCGGCGGTTCCTTCATCCTCATCGATGTGGATGCACGCACCACCTTTTCCTATGCCATGAACAGGATGCAGCGCGCCATGGTCGGCGACGAACGCTCCTTCCGCATCATCCGGGCCATGTGGCAAGGGCTGGATGCCGGGGCAGCTTAAGTCAACGGTTTACACTGAATTTACGATGTACTCGCGCAGCCATTGGTGCGCGGGATCGCGATGGCAACGCTCATGCCAGAGCATGGCCATCTCGTAGCCCGCCACCTCGACAGGCGGCTCGACAACTTGCAGATCACCGGCGTCGCGCACCAGGCGCGAAGGCAGCATCGCCACTAGGTCAGTGTTCGTCAGCACTGACCTGACAAACAGGAAGTGCGGAACGGAAAGCACTACCCGGCGCGCCACGCCTGCCTCCAGCAGCGCTTCATCGGTGACGCCATGAAATCCTCCGCCGTCCGGCGACACGATTACGTGATCAAGCTTGCAGAATTGCGAAAGCGTAGGACGTTTTTTCAGGCGCGGATGACCTGCGCGGCCGACCAGGACGTAGCGCTCGCTAAAGAGCGTTTGACGCCGCAGTCCTGGCGGCGATCCTTCGCTAGTGTGGAAAGCAAGATCAATGTCCCCCTGTTCCGCTTGCCTGGCTATGCGCGGAGGAACCAGCTCAAGGACCGCCAGCCGGGTGCCAGGCGCCGTCGAACGCAAGCCGCTCAACGCAGGCAGTACGATTGTCGATTCGCCGTAGTCGGTCGCGGCAACGCGCCATGTCTGGCTGGCCTGGGCCGGGTCGAAAGGGCTGGCGGGCGATACCGCGTGCTCGAGTGCAGCAAGCGCCAGCCGCAAAGGTTCGCGCAGCTCGTCGGCCCGCGCGGTGGGCCGCATTCCTCGTGGTCCGGGCAACAGCAGCGGATCGCCAAAGATATCCCGCAGCTTGGCGAGATGGACGCTGATCGATGGTTGGGAAAAGTTAAGGCGTTCCGCCGCGCGGGTCACATTGTGTTCCGTCAGCAGGACATCCAGTGTCACCAGCAGGTTCAGGTCGAGTCGTCGGAGATTAATCATGGTAATACCTGGAATATTGAGAATTCATTTTTAATATACCTGACAAAGACCTAAGCTGCTTGTTCCTCATCCTTGAAAGCGCAACCATGAATATCCTTCTCGTCTATGCCCATCCTGAACCAAAGTCCCTGAACGGCTCGCTCAAGGACTTCTCGGTCAAGCACCTTGAGGATGCCGGCCACACCGTTCAGGTATCGGATTTGTACGCAATGAATTGGAAAGCGTCGCTTGACGCGGACGACAGCACGGATCGGCAAGCCCGGCCGCCCGGCATGCGCTTCGATCCGTCGCTTGACTCCAAGCGCGCGTTCGAAAATGGCCTGCAAAGCAAGGACATCGCGCTCGAACAGGACAAGCTGCGTTGGGCGGATGCTGTCATCCTGCAATTTCCCCTGTGGTGGTTCTCGATGCCGGCGATCCTGAAAGGCTGGGTAGAGCGCGTTTATGCCTTTGGCTTTGCATATGGCGTAGGGGAACACTCCGACGCGCGCTGGGGTGACCGCTATGGTGAAGGCACGCTTGCGGGAAAACGTGCAATGCTGGTCGTCACTACGGGCGGATGGGAGTCTCATTACAGCGCGCGGGGCATCAACGGCCCGATAGACGATATTTTGTTCCCGATCCAGCATGGAATACTGTATTACCCCGGTTTTGATGTTCTGCCGCCGTTCGTGATTTATCGCACAGGCCGGACTGACGAAGCGAGATTTGCAAAGATCCGCGATGCGCTTGGCCAGCGTCTTGACGATCTTTGGACGACAGCGCCTATACCGTTTCGCCCGCAAAATGCCGGTGCGTACCACATCCCTGAGCTCACGCTGCGGCCAGATGTTGCGCCGGATGTGGCCGGGTTTGCGGCGCATACCGCATGAGCAGGCTTAACTGATGCCCATTCGCTCGTTCCACTTGGCGATATTGACGCCTTTTGCAAGAAGCCATAGGCACAATGACGATTCGCCGATCAATGGCAGAACCAGGATGGCGGGCGTTATCAGTTCCGCGAACGCCGGGAAAAAAAGCGCGGAAAAGCAGGCGACCAGGTAAGCCAAGCCGGCAAGTTGCATCAATATGCCTATGAATTTGGGCAGGTAGCCTGACCTGAAAATCAGGTAGCCATCGACGAGGCAGCCACAGCCAAAAAATATCAGGGCGATGTTAAAGGCAATGCCATGCGAGGCAAGGGCAAGATCCGCGAGGACTTGCAGCTGCCGCGGTTCAAATGCTTTCAGATAGCCGGCATTGCCCAATATAGGCTCTACCAACAATAGAAACAGCTTGCTGATGGCCTCGGTTGCAAGGGACACCAGGTTAAAAAATACGGAAAGCAGGATCAGGCTCTTGTTTACTGGTCTGAGCAGCAGATAAAACACCCATGTCAGCGCAACGGCGCATAAGGGCACGATCAGGTTGCCGGCGACGCTGAGGCGCCACAGTAGCGGCGAGGCCATGATGTTTTGCGCCGTTGCCGCGGCGTCGCCCGGCATGACCAGCCGGTTCATGACGAATCCCTCGGCGAGTCCGCCCAGCACTATGATTGCCAGGTACAGCATGCCGCCCATGCGTGCGTACACTTGGGGGGAAGCCTCGATGGTTCTATTTGTCATGACAGTTTCGCTTGCTACAGAGAAGATTCAATAGAGCCCTGTGAAAATCCGCTTTTTCGCAGTTCCAACAAACGTTGACGCCCGCGTGAAAGCACGTTTGTGCCGAATCGCTAGCCATGGGGACGATTCTAAGGGGTTTTGCAAGGAATACAGGGAGGAAATGATCTGGCGTCCGGTATTTGTTAATATACGAAGGTGAAAAATGCTCCAAAGCCCACATGAATGCGGGCTTTTTTGTTTTTTGCCGCTAGCCGACAGTACGTTTTCAGGCGAACGCGACAATTTGGCAATGGCGCATATGTTTTGATTCCCTGTGCTTGCCAAGGTTGGCCGGGCCAGGCAGTTCCGTATTTCTAAAATTCACCATGAAAAAGAACATCAAGAAGATCATTTTTTGCTTGAGCTGCGCGTCGCCGGCGCTGCTGCACGCAGCCGAGCTGGAGCAGCAACTGGCGCGCTGCTCGGTATTGGGCGACGCCAGCGCGCGGCTGGGCTGCTTCGATGCCCTGGCCAAGGCTGCCGCGGATGCGCCGGTTCCCGCTGCTGCTGTCGATTCCCAGGCTGTGTCTGCCTCGCCGCCGGCCTCAGGCGTCGCCAAAAAGGCAAGCGAACCGGGCGAGTCGCCGATTTCGCATACCGTGCAGAGCTGGGAACTCGATCCCAGTTCCAAACGCGGCGTGTTCGCCCTCAAGTCCTACCTGAGCAACTACGTATTGCTGGCCAATTACAGCAGCTCCACCAACGACGCGCCGTTCGCCAGCGACGCCAACGGACTCAAACCGCAGCACACGGAATTGACTTACCAGCTCAGCTTCAAGATGAAGATGGCGGAAAACGTCGCAGGCAGCCCGGTCGACCTGTGGCTGGCCTATACCCAGCAAAGTTTTTGGCAGGCATACAACCGGACCGATTCCAGTCCGTTCCGCGAAACCAATTACCAGCCTGAACTGATTGCAACGCTGCCATTGAGCATGAAGATCGGCGATTTCAATTTCCGCTACCTCAATTTCGGGCTGGTGCACCAGTCCAACGGCCAGTCCTCCACCTTGTCTCGCAGCTGGAACCGTTTTTATACTGAACTAGGCGCCGAATACGGCAACCTGGCGCTGTCGGCGAGGATCTGGAAACGCCTCGACAATGCAACCGCCAACAACGACAACATCGATATCGTCGACTACATGGGCCATGGCGATGTGCGCGCCATCTATCGCCAGGACGGTCATGAATATTCGTTGACGGGGCGCCGCAATTTCCGGACCGGACACGGTGCGCTCGAAGCCGGCTGGGCCTTTCCGGTCACGACCAATCTGAAAGGTTACCTGCATCTGTTTTCGGGTTACGGCGAAAGCCTGATCGATTACAACTATTCGCAAAAATCCATCGGCGCCGGCTTTTTGGTCGATTTCTAAAGCGCCGCTCCGGTTCATGGGATGTGCAGATCTGGAAAAATATCGGTCTTGTGAGGTGTATCGCACTGTCGATTTACGGTTTGTGCCTATACTTGTCTCATGGGCAAAATCTATATCGGCATCTCCGGCTGGCGTTATGCACCCTGGCGCGGCGTATTTTATCCGGATGGCCTGAGGCAGGCCGACGAGCTGGCGTTCGCATCGCGCGCCTTGCCGTCGATCGAACTCAACGGTTCGTTTTACGCGCTGCAACGGCCCGAAAGCTACAGCGCCTGGTACCAGGCAACGCCGCCGGGATTTGTCTTCAGCCACAAGGGCAATCGTTTCATCACCCACATCCAGCGCTTGCGCGATATTGAAGGGCCGCTGGCGAACGTGTTCGCTTCCGGCGTCTTCAACCTGCGCGAAAAGCTGGGACCGTTCCTGTGGCAGTTACCGCCCAGCTTTCGCTATGATGCCGAACTGGTCGAACATTTCCTCAGCCTGCTGCCGCACGATACGGAGCAGGGACTTGCGCTGGCGCGTCGTCGTGAACCGCGCATGCACGGCCACAGCGCGCTGGCCATCGACAAGAAACGCAAGCTGCGCCACGCGATGGAAATCCGCCATGACAGCTTCATCGACGAATCCTTCATTGCCCTGCTGCGCAAATACCGTGTGGCGCTGGTGGTGGCGGACGCGGCCGGGAAATGGCCTTACCGGGAAGACGTGACCGCGGATTTCATGTACCTGCGCCTGCATGGAGAGAAAGAATTGTATTCGGGCGGTTATACCGAAGAAGCGATTGAGCGCTGGGCGGAACGGATTCGCGCCTGGAGCAAAGGCGCGCAACCGAGAGAAGGCAAATTGATTTCCGTTACCGCACCGCCGCAGCGGGCCAGCCGTGATATCTACTGCTACTTCGACAACGACGTCAAAGTGAAAGCGCCGTTCGACGCGCGCCGCCTGATCGACAAGCTGGGACTGGAGCTGGACCTGGCGCCGCTCGGCGCTCAGAGCGGCTCGTAGCCTGCCTTCCTTAAAACGCTGATCTGCTGTTTCCCTTGCTTGCGAAGAATATCGTATTCGTAACAATAATCGTGCACCCCATTTTCGTCGGGCTCGCTCTTCTCGATATGGTGCGTGCTCGTAATTTCCATACGTTCCTCTGCGCGTCATGGCGTTTCCTGGATTATACGGCGCGGGCGCGCTCCCGCTGTGCAAGAAAGGCGTAGACTGATATCCCTTTTCATGAACGCACCACACCACATGCCTGAACAGTTTTTTTTACCAGGCTTCGAAGCGCCGCCGCAGCCGACCGACCGCTTGTTCTTCGCGCTCATCCCGCCGCCGGACGCCGCCGCAGCCATCGCCCGGCAGCGAGGATTGCTGCGCGATCAGTATGGCGTCAGAGGGAAGCCGATCGGGATCGGCCGGCTGCATGTCACCTTGAGTCACCTGGGGGATTATCTGAGTTTTCCGCAGGACCTCGTCAATGCCGCGATGACAGCGGCGGCGAGCATCAAGGCAGCGCCGTTCGAGGTGGTGTTCGATCGTGCCGGAAGTTTTCGCGGCAGGCCGCGCAACCGGCCTTTGGTCTTGCTGGGCGGAGATGGTGTCGGCGCTCTGGCAGCATTTCAGCAGGCTCTCGGCGGCGCGCTGGAAACGGCAGGAATCGGTAAAGCCAATGCGCACTACACTCCTCATGTGACTCTGCTGTACGACAATCGTTTTATTCCGATGCAGGCGATTGAACCCATCGCCTGGAGAACCAGCGAATTTGTCCTGGTGCACAGCCTGCTTGGCCAGACGCGCCATATACCGCTGGCGCGCTGGCCGCTGTTGCCCTGATTCAGCCGCGGCCGAGCAGCGCATTGTGCGCTTGTTCTTTGTCGTGCGGTTCCAGCTCAACGAGATATTGGATTCTCCCCGCGATCATGGTCGCGACCGGCAGGCCGTCGCGGAACAGTATGCGGTTGCCGGCCAGCGCCGGGATTTTCTCGCCGGGCAGCAGGGTGCCGGCCAGGTTGAGCGGATCGACCGCCGAGATGCGGACCAGGCTGCCGTCGGCAGGACGCCGCCGTACTTCGCGCAACAGCGGGATGGCTTCCGGCAAGGCGAACTGCTCGCCCGCCAGGCCGCCGACAAAACGTCCGCCGCGGATATTGCCGCGCGCTTCCAGGCGATGAAACACCGGCAGCAGCTCGCGCCATGGCGGCAGCCAGCGTGCTTCCCGTTCCAGCAGGCGCCAGAATACAACGCCGTAGCGGCGCAGCAGTACCTGCGCAATGTGTTCCAGCGCCTCCGGATCGCTGCGCGCTTTCTTGTTGGCGATGGCCGCCAGGCCGGCATTGATGCCGCTGTCTGCACGCCGCACCAAGGCCCAGCGGCCGGCTTCTTCCATGCCGCTGGGCATGGCGCTGCGCCGGCGCCGGCCATGGCTGTTGCGTTTGGCTGCCGGCAGCAGCAAGGCGCGCAGGCCGGAAAAACTGTCGGCGTTGACCAGGCCGGTCGCCACCAGCTCGCCCAGCGCGGTTTCCAGTTCAACCGGCAGCAAATGCGTATCGCTGAGCAGTTCGTCGAAGAACATTGCGCCGTCGCGCAGCAGGGCTGCGTGGACTTTTTGCGCGCGCGGCGATATTTCCGTTTGGCCGGCGAGGTTGGGCAGGCCGTTCCAGATACCCAGCTGGCGCCGCGGCAAGAGCACGATAGGCGTACTGCGCAGCGGCCCGCCCGCAGCGCGCAACGGTCCGGCGATGCGGGTCCAGACCAGTTTGCCGGCGCGGCACAGTTCGTCCAGCCACGCGCTGGAATAGTCGCCCAGCCTAGCGGGCAGCATATCGTTTTCCCAGGCGCCGGCGGCTGCTTCAAATCCCTCCAGCTGGGAAACGATGGAGGGCAGCGCATCCCGTCCTTGCAGCCGTGTATCGGGAGACAGATGCTGCCAGTCGAACAGGAAGCGCATGAAATCCTGCCGTTCGACCGGTTCGATTTCGCGCCGCAGCTGCTTGATGGTGTAGCGATGGATGCGCGCCAGCAGTTGCCGTTCGCACCATTCCTCGGACTCGGCGCCTGGCGTGAAGCGGCCGCGCAGGACATAACCTTCGGCTTCCAGGCCGGCCAGCGCAATGGCTACGGTGGCGGCCGGCAGGCCGAGCGGTTGCGCGATCCTGGCTAAGGTTTGCGGTCCGAAACCGCTCAACCTGGCGCGTACGATTTCGCGGATGGCGTCGTCGCGGTTCCAGTCCTTGCGGTCATGTTCGGGCAGCTGCAGCGGCGGGCTGGAATCCGACTGCGGATAGGCAGCCTGCAGACAGGCCAGGCGTTCCAGCGGCACCCACAAGCTAAGCTCGCGGTCGATTTGCATGCGGGTCGCGCGGCCGCTGCGCGCCAGCGCTTTGAGCCAGTCGTTCCAGCCGTCCTCGGCGCTGGCCTCGGTTTGCGTAATGCAAGCCAGACTCATCAGCGCTTCATGCATTTCGTCGGCATCGCGCACATGCGGCCAGGCTTCCTCGCTGACGCTGGCGATGGCGTCGCTGTCCAGTGCGCTAAGATCGTCGGCCGCCGCCGGATCGCTCCAGCGCCGGCTAAGCACCGCCTGGGTGCGCCGTTCTTCCAGCGGCGCATCGTCGAGGAAGGCGTAAGGCCGTGCGTTCAGCACTTCCATGGCTAGCGGCGACGGCGCCGGCAGGTCGCGCGCGACCAGGTGCAACTGTCCTTGTTCGATGCGTTTTAGCAGAACCAGCCAGCCGTCGCTGTCCATCGCTTCGTGCAGGCAGTCGTCTATGGTTTGCTCGACCAACGGATGGTCCGGCAGTTCGCGTTCGCCCACCACGTTTTCGAGGCAAGCCGCCTGGTCCGGAAATACCGCGGCCAGCAAGTCGTCGCTTTTCATCCGCTGCAGCTGCGGCGCGACCTTGCGTCCGCCGCTATAGCGCGGCAGCGCCAGCGAGGTGGTGGCATTCCAGCGCCAGCGCACATTGAACAGGGGCGCGTCGAGCAGGGCCTGGATCAGCACATGCTCGGCGTTGCCGGAGCGCAGATAGCGCCACACTTCGTCCAGGACGAAACTGTGGCTGGTCGAAAGCGAGAGCACGATGGCGTCTTCGGTGGCGGCCGCCTGCAGTTCAAAATTGAAGGTGCGGCAAAAGCGCTTGCGCAGCGCCAGCCCCCAGGCGCGGTTGATGCGGCTGCCGAAAGGTGAATGCAGTACCAGCTGCATGCCGCCTGATTCGTCGAAGAAACGTTCCATCGCCAGCGTGTCCTGCGTCGGCAGCGCACCCAGCGCGGCGCGGGCGCGCGCCAGGTAATCGACGATCTGGCGCGCCGCGCTGTCGTCGATGCCGACCTGTTCTACCAGCCAGTCGATGGCAGCGTTCAGGTTCGGCGTTTGCTCGCCATTGACTGGGTCGCCCGCGAGCAAATGGTCGATCTCGGCGCGCAGTCGTGCGACGCCGGCTGACAACTCATCGCTGCGGCCGGGCGCCTCGCCCAGCCAGAACGGGATACTGGGCGCGGCGCCATGGGCATCCTCGACCCGCACGCGGCCGGTTTCCACCCGCAGGATGCGGTAGGAGGTATTCCCCAACTGGAACACGTCGCCTGCAATGCTTTCTACCGCGAAGTCTTCGTTGACGGTGCCAATGGCTAGTCCTTGCGGCTCCAGCAGGACGGTGTAGTCGGCGTTGTCGGGAATCGTGCCGCCCGAAGTCACCGCGGTCAGCTTGCTGCCGCGCCGGCCGCGCAAGGTGCCGGCCACCGTGTCGCGGTGCAGGTAGGAGCCGCGCACGCCATGGCGGCTGGCATAGCCTTCGGCCAGCATGTGCAGGATCGCGTCATAGCGCGCACGCTCCAGTCCGGCATAAGGTTCGGCGCGGCGGATCAGGGCGAACAGCGCATCTTCGCTCCATTCCTGGCATGCGACTTCGGCTACGATCTGCTGCGCCAGCACGTCCAGCGGCGCGCGCGGGATGCTCAGCGCATCGAGTTCGTCGCGGCGCACGCAATCGAGCAGCGCCGCGCATTCGACCAGGTCGTCGCGTGAGGTCGGGAACAGGCGGCCCTTGGGCATGCCGCCGACCTGGTGGCCGGAACGCCCCACGCGTTGCAGCAGGGCGGCGATGCTGCGCGGCGAGCCGACCTGGCACACCAGTTCGACATCGCCGATATCGATGCCGAGTTCCAGCGAAGCGGTGGCGATCAATACCCGCAGCTCGCCGCGTTTGAGGCGTTGTTCGGCGTCCAGCCGGTGCTCCTTGGCGAGACTGCCATGGTGGGCGGCGACGGCCGTCGGCCCGAGCCGTTCGGCCAGGTGGCGCGCGGCGCGCTCGGCCATGCGCCTGGTATTGACGAATACCAGCGTGGTCCGGTGCAGCGCCGCCAGTTCCGCCATGCGGTCGTAGACCCGGTCCCAGACGTCGGTAGCCATCACCGCTTCCAGCGGCACCGGCGGCAGTTCAAGCGCCAGGTCGCGGCGGCGGATATGGCCGACATCGACGATGGCGCAATCGCCGGGCGCACCGTCCGTCGATCGCCCCACCAGGAAAGCGGCGACGGCTGACAGCGGTTTCTGGGTCGCCGAGAGACCGACGCGGGTAGGCGGCCTGGGACACAGGGCGTCCAGCCGCTCCAGGCTGAGCGCCAGGTGGCTGCCGCGTTTGCTGCCGGCCACGGCATGGATTTCGTCGACGATTACGGTGCTGGTGGCGGCCAGCATGGCGCGGCCGCTGTCGGAGCAGAGCAGCACATACAGCGATTCCGGCGTGGTCACCAGGATGTGTGGCGCGCGCTTGCGCATGGCCTGCCGTTCCTGTGCAGTGGTGTCGCCGGTGCGTACCGCGGTGCGGATGCCGGGGTCGGGCAGTCCCATGCGCACCAATTCGCGGGCGATGCCTTCCAGCGGCGCCTGCAGGTTGATGCGGATATCGTTGGACAGGGCTTTCAGCGGCGAAACGTAGACCACGCTGGTTGCGTCCGGCAGCACGCCGCCGTGGGCCAGGCTTTTGCGCACCAGTTCGTCGATGGCCGCTAAAAATGCGGTCAGCGTCTTGCCGGAGCCGGTCGGCGCCGCGACCAGGGTCGGACGCCCGCCGAGCAGCAGCGGCCAGGCCTGCTGCTGGGCTTCGGTGGCGCCGGCAAAGGTACTGCGGAACCAGGCTGCGACGGCAGGATGGAACCGCTGCATGACGTCGTTGGTTGGGCGTGCCGGCGGCACCGGCGGACGCAAACATGCATCGTCAGGCAGTGGGAGGGGACGCGGGAGGGCAGCTTTAGATGACGTTTTCACAAGAAGACTTCTCCATGGCGACAATTTTATCGCCGTTTCTGGCCCCAGGCAGAATGACGGCTTGGTCCGCGCATGCGCCTGCCGCCGCAGCCTGCATATCGCGGCGATAGCCTTTCTAGGCTAAAATACAGCGTTTGGCCGGCATCTGCTTATGTATTGATTACGTATTGTTGGCAGAAATGCGGTTTTCCTGCAAACCGGCCACTCTCCCACACCAGCGAAAAATCGTCGTTTTTTGATAGTGAAAATGACGGAAAACTGCGAGTATTGACAGTGTCAGGCCCGATATCCATGCGGATTTTCCGCGGCTGACGAATATATGCGAGAAGCACCGTGACCTACAGCATCAAGGAAATTTTCTACACATTGCAAGGCGAAGGCACCCATGCCGGCCGCCCTGCGGTGTTTTGCCGCTTCAGCGGCTGCAACCTGTGGAGCGGCCGCGAAGAAGACCGCAGCACGGCGGTCTGCCAGTTCTGCGATACCGATTTTGTCGGCACCGACGGCGAGGGCGGCGGCAAGTTCAAGGATAGCGCGGCGCTGGCCGATACCATCAATGCGCTCTGGCCCGAGACTTACGCCGCCAGCAAATTCGTGGTGTTCACCGGCGGCGAACCGTTGCTGCAGCTGGATGCGGCGCTGATAGACAGCATGCACGCGGCCGGTTTCGAGATCGCCATCGAAACCAACGGCACGCTGCTGCCGCCGCCGGGCATAGACTGGATCTGCGTCAGCCCGAAGATGGGTTCGGTGCTGAAGCTGCGCAAGGGCAATGAGCTGAAAGTGGTGATCCCGCAGGTCGGCCAGTCGCTGGCGGCATACGAATCGCTTGATTTCGAACATTTCTATGTGCAGGCCATGGACGGCCCGCAACTGGCGCACAATCTGGAGCTGGCGATTGAGACCTGCAAGCGCAATCCGAAATGGAAGCTGAGCCTGCAAACCCACAAGCTGCTGCAGATTCCCTGAACAGATTTTTTAAAGAACCTTTTTACCTATGCTTACCATCACCCGCAAACTTGAATTCGACGCCGGCCACCGGATTCCCGACCACAAGAGCCAGTGCCGCAACCTGCACGGCCATCGCTATACGCTGGAAATCACTCTGGTCGGCGCCGTGATTGAAGTCGAGGGCAGTTCCGACAACGGCATGATCATGGATTTCTCGGACATCAAGACGCTAGCGAAGCAACATCTGGTGGATGTTTGGGACCACGCGTTCCTGGTCTACGAAAAAGACACGGCGGTGCGCGATTTCCTGGCGACGCTGCCGGACCACAAGACCGTCATCATCGACCGTATCCCGACAGTGGAAAACCTGGCGCGCACCGCCTACGATATCCTCAAGGCGGCTTACAAGGACCATTACGGCACCGGCCTGCACTTGCAAAAACTGGTGCTGCACGAAACGCCCAATTGCTGGGCCGAGATTTCCGAAGACCGTTGAGCGGCCCTGCCTATGACGCGTGACGCCATTTATATGCGGCAAGCCATTTCCCAGGCGCGCAATGCCTGGGCCTTGGGCGAAGTGCCGGTAGGCGCGCTGATCGTGAAAGACGGGCAGATCATCGCCACCGGCTTCAACCAGCCGATCGGCAACCACGATCCCACCGCGCATGCGGAAATCATGGCGCTGCGCGCAGCCGCTGCCATCCTCGGCAATTACCGCCTGCCCGGTTGCGAAATGTATGTCACCCTGGAACCGTGCGCGATGTGCGCCGGCGCCATGATGCATGCGCGCCTGGCGCGTGTGGTGTTTGGCGCCAACGACCCGAAGACCGGCGCCTGCGGATCGGTGCTCAACCTGTTCGAACAGGAGCAGCTGAACCATCACACCGAGCTGACGGCTGGCGTGCTGGCAGAGGAATGTGGCACACTACTCAAAGAATTTTTCGCCGAACGCCGCCAAGCCCAACAAAAACAATCGTGACCGAACCTGTCCAAGCACTTTCCAAGAAATCCATCGGCGTCGCGCTGATCGCACCTGGCGGCTACGCCTCCGACGAAGCAGCGCTGGCGCGCGGCATCCTGGCGTTGCAAAGCCAGGGCTGCGTGGTCTATGACTACTACGATCCGGCCGCCAAATACCAGCGTTTCGGCGGCACCGACGCCGCGCGGGTGGGGCAGATCTACGAGGCAATCGATAATCCGCAAGTACAGATCGTGCTGGCGATACGCGGCAGCTACGGCATGTCGCGTTTGTTGCCAATGCTGGATTTCGAGCGCCTGGCCGCCAGCAAGAAGATATTTGTCGGCCATAGCGACGTCACCGCGCTGCACCTGGCTTTGCTGGCGCAGACCGGAGCGCCCAGCTTTGCCGGGCCGATGCTGTGCAGCGATTTCGGCGAGGCCGAGCTGAGCGAGTTGACGATGTCGCATTTCTGGGAGTGCCTGCGGCAGCCGGAACAGGTGCTGCAAGTCAGCGCCGCCGGCAACCCGACGGTCAACGCCAGCGGCACCTTATGGGGCGGCAATCTGGCGATGCTGAACCACCTGGTCGGTACTCCCTACCTGCCGCAGGTCGACGGCGGCATCCTGTTCCTGGAAGATATCGGCGAGCATCCGTATCGCATCGAGCGCATGATGCTGCAGCTGCAATACGCCGGCATCCTGGAGCGGCAGCAGGCGATTGTACTGGGCGATTTTTCCAACTATCGGCTGGCCGAGCACGACAACGGTTACGATTTCGATGCCATGCTGGCTTACCTGCGCGCCCACATAGCGGCACCGATACTGACCGGTTTGCCGTTTGGCCACATCCGCGACAAAGTGACCTTGCCGGTCGGCGCGCAGGCGCAATTGCTGTCGGATGCAAACGGCTTTCAACTGACCACCCAGAATCCGCTTACCCTGGCGCCCTGATTCCCGCAGGCAGAGGGCGCCTGCTCTCTAATTAATTTGACTCTGACCCTAATTTATTTGGTGGCGGCGAGCAGCCATTCTCTGAAGGCTTGCATCGCGGGGGTGGCTTGTTTTGATTTGAGGCGGGTCAGCCAGTAACTGCCGCTGGCGATTTCGATGTCGAACGGGCGCGTCAAGCGGCCATGCTGCAGTTCGCGGGCGAACATGCGGGCCGGCAGCAGCGCTACGCCGGCGCCTTGGGCGGCGGCTTCGGCCATGGTGAGCGAGGAATCGAATACGGTGCCTCGCAGCAGTGGACAGGGCAGGGCAGCGGCGGCGAACCAGGCGGCCCATTCGTCGGTGCGGTAGGAGCGCAGCAATATTTGTCCGGCGAGGTCGGCCGGGTCGCGCAGGAAAGATGCTACCGCGGGCGAACACATCGGCGACAGCGGCGCCGCCAGCAGCTCTTCGGCTTCCGTCGAATGCCAGGCGCCGTCGCCGAAACGGATGGCGTAATCCAGACCTTCGCCGGCGATGTCGACCCGGTTGTTGTTGGTGAACAGGCGGAAATCGACGAATGGATGGGCTTGCTGGAAATCGCGCAGGCGCGGGATCAGCCAGCCGACGGCGAAGGTGCCGACCGCGCCCACGGTCAGCACTTCGCGCAGCCGGCGGCCGTCGCCAAATTGCTGCAGCACAGCCCCTATGCGTCCGAACGATTCCGCCAGCACTGGCAGCAGGGCGATGCCCTCGTCGGTCAGCGCCAGCCCGCGCGGCAGCCGGCGGAACAGTTGCACGCCCATTCTTTCTTCAAGATTTTTTACCTGCTGGCTGATCGCGGCTTGCGTGACGTTCAGCTCGGAAGCCGCGCGGGTGAAGCTGAGCAAGCGCGCCGAGACTTCGAAAGCGCGCAGGGAATTCAAGGGGAGGTGCATGGTGTTTCTCCATCTTTGCAATAGTATTTCTTATGTCTTGCCTTGGATATTGTAGCTTGAGCGATGGCCGGGTCAACGTTATCGTTGATGCCCTGTTCACTACATCCAGAGGGAAAACATGAAACGACGCCAGTTTGCCGGAAACCTGGGAGCTGCTCTAGGAGCACTGGTCCTGGGTAGCTACACACAGAAATCCTGGGCCTCGGCAGCTGCCGCAGCCAAGCCGGCCGCCGATCCTGTCGCCGGGCAATTGCGCCAGATAGAGGCCAAAAGCGGCGGCCGCCTCGGTGTTGCCATCCTCGACACCGTTACCGGCCAAAGCCATTCCTACCGCGGCGACGAGCGGTTTCCGATGTGCAGCACCTTCAAGTTGCTGGCAGCCGGATTGACGCTGCATCGCGTGGATCAGGGGCGGGAGCAACTGGCGCGGCGCATCCGCTTCGAGAAGGCCGATCTGGTCCCGTATTCCCCTGCCACCGAGAAACATGCCGGCGGCGACGGCATGTCGGTGGCGGAACTGTGCGAAGCAACCCTGACACTGAGCGACAATACCGCCGCCAACCTGCTGCTGCACAGCTTTGGCGGCCCGCCTCAGCTGACGGCCTACCTGCGCTCCCTGGGCGACAAGGTGACCCGGCTCGACCGCATCGAGCCGGACCTCAACCAGGCCACCCCGGGCGATCCGCGCGACACCACCTCGCCCAGCGCGATGCTGTCCACCATGCAACAGCTGCTGCTGGGAAATGCCTTGTCGGCCGATTCGCGCAAACAGCTGACCACTTGGCTGCTGGCGAATAAAACCGGCGACAAGCGCTTGCGCGCCTTGCTGCCGGCCGGCTGGCGCGTGGGCGACAAGACTGGCTCCGGCGCTTACGGCAGCACCAACGACATCGGCATGCTGTTCCCGCCCGGCCGGGCGCCGCTGCTGGTAGCGGCTTACCTGACCGGGACCAAGGCGTCGGAAGCAACGCGTAATGCAACCCTGGCGGAAGTCGGGCGGCTGGCGGCATCGCTGGCGGCGAAGTAAGGCGACAGGCTGGAAATTCGGTCGAATTCATGGAAATAGTGGCGGCAGGCGTTGGTTTTATACCGGTTCATGCAGTGCACAAATGTGGATACCGCGGGGGATACTGTATAATGCCGCGACTATCTAACCCCATGATTCAATTAAGAAAAGACCAAATCAAAGATGTTGTCCACCGCAAATATCACGATGCAGTTCGGCCCCAAGCCGCTGTTTGAAAACATTTCCGTCAAATTCGGCGATGGCAACCGTTATGGCCTGATCGGCGCCAACGGCTGCGGCAAGTCGACCTTCATGAAGATCCTGGGCGGCGACCTGGAGTCGTCGGGCGGCAACGTGATGCTCGATCAGAACGAACGCCTGGGCAAATTGCGCCAGGACCAGTTTGCGTTTGAAGAAATGCGCGTGCTGGATGTAGTGATGATGGGACACACGGAAATGTGGGCGGCGATGGCCGAGCGCGACGCGATCTACGCCAATCCGGAAGCCACCGACGACGACTACATGAAGGCGGCCGATCTGGAAGCCAAGTTTGCCGAATACGACGGTTATACCGCTGAAGCGCGCGCCGGCGAACTGCTGCTGGGCGTGGGCGTCTCGATCGACCAGCATCAAGGCCCGATGAGCAATGTGGCGCCGGGCTGGAAGCTGCGCGTGCTGCTGGCGCAGGCGCTGTTTTCGAATCCGGACATCCTGCTGCTCGACGAGCCGACCAACAACCTCGACATCAATACCATCCGCTGGCTGGAAGATGTGCTGAACCAGCGCAATTCGACCATGATCATCATTTCCCATGATCGCCACTTCCTGAACCAGGTGTGCACCCACATGGCCGACATGGACTACGGCACCCTGAAGGTTTATCCAGGCAATTACGACGACTACATGCTGGCTTCCTCGCAAGCGCGTGCGCAGCAGCTGTCGGTGAATGCCAAGGCCAAGGACAAGGTCGCCGAACTGCAGGATTTCGTGCGCCGTTTCGCGGCCAACAAATCGAAGGCGCGCCAGGCGACGTCGCGCGCCAAGCAGATCGAAAAAATCAAGGTCGAGGATGTCAAGCCATCGAGCCGCGCCAATCCTTTCGTGCGTTTCGACGGCGAGAAAAAACTGCATCGGCTGGCGGTGGAAGTGCAAGGCATCAGCAAGGCCTATGACCGGCCGATTTTCAAGAACTTCAGCATCATGGTTGAAGCCGGCGAAAAAATCGCCATCATCGGCGCCAACGGCGCCGGCAAGACCACCTTGTTGCGCAGCATCGGCGGCAGCGACATCGCTGGCCTGGCGGCCGACAGCGGCCTGGTGAAGTGGGCGGAAAACGCCAACGTCGGCTATATGCCGCAGGATCCGACTGAAGATTTTGCCACCGACAAGACGCTCACCGACTGGATGGGACAATGGACCCAGGAAGGCGACGATGACCAGGCGGTACGTTCCAGCCTGGGCCGCCTGCTGTTCAGCGGCGACGACGTCAAGAAATCGGTCAAGGTGTTGTCCGGCGGTGAAAAGGGCCGCATGATGTACGGCAAGCTGATGCTGGGCCGCCATAACGTGCTGCTGCTGGACGAGCCGACCAACCACATGGACATGGAGTCGATCGAGTCGCTCAACATCGCTCTGGAAAAATATGCCGGCACCCTGATCTTCGTCTCGCATGACCGCGAGTTCGTCTCGTCGCTGGCTACCCGCGTATTGGAAGTCAAGGAAAACGAAGTGGTCGACTTCCAGGGTTCCTACGAGGATTACCTGAGCAGCCAGGGCATCGAGTAAATCGCAGGGCGCGGGAATATTTCTGCGCCATGAAGTAAAAAAAGCGTGGCAGATAAACTCTCTGCCACGCTTTTTTTTTTTATCACCGCATCACTTACGGCTGCGGCCGTTCGCCCAGGTACAGCAGCTGGTCCAGCCGCCCGCGCAGGCTGCGGGCGATTTCCTCGCCCTTGGCCTTGAGCACCGCCTCCAGGTATTGCTGGCGCAGTTCGCGGAAATCCTGGATGCTGCTGGCGCGTTCGACCTTCAGTTGCAGGCCGTAGCCGCGCAAGCCGATCATGCTCTTGATGGTGTCGTTGTAAAAGTGATAAATCGCTTCAAACTGGGTTTGTCCCGGTGGCAGCACCTGCTCGGCCGATGCGGGCGCGGAGGGCGGCGGCACGCTTCTCGATGCGGGGGCTTCAGTTGGGGTAGGGCTGCTGCCTGCGCTTGCCTTGGCGCTGCCGCTATCGGCGCTGGCCTGGATCAGGCCGGCTTGCAGCAACTCGTCCAGGTGTTCCTGGCCCAGGCCCAGGCCGGCTACCTTGCGCAGCAATTCTTCGTTGCTGGTCTTGCCGTCCACCAGCAGCAGCAGCGTACGCAGGCGCGGCGCCACGGCCTGGCCGCGTGTTGCTATTTCGGTACGGCCGCGATCGGTTTTGTCGAAAATTATCATGTTGTCCCTGTGTTCTTATAGTGCATCCAACAAAATGCTCGGACATTCAGCCCGGCAGATTTTTGTTTATGACAATTGTTAAATCATAGTACGGGAGTTCATTCTTGCTTGCAATAAGGATATGCTCACACGCAATGTCAAGGTTGGCGGTAGAATTCCTGTCCCGATGCCTCCCGATTGCTGCTGAAAAATATCTTGTTGCGCCTTCTGTCGTATCATTGCGTATTACCGCAGCTCATGACCCTCTCACCCATCGTAGCCATGCAAACCCACGCCATCAAAACCGTTGAATTCGAGCGGCCGCAAATGGACTCAGGCAGCAGCGCAGGTACTAGCTGTACCGCTCATGCCTGGGCTCGCGTCCCAGATACTCCCACCCCCGACCAGAAAATCGCTCTCAAGGAGCGCATCAAGCGCCTGCTGAAAGAACAGCAGGCGGTGCTGGTCGCACATTATTACGTCGATGGCGATTTGCAGGACTTGGCAGAAGAAACAGGTGGCTGTGTTTCCGATTCGCTTGAGATGGCGCGCTTCGGCCGCGACCATCCGGCCAAGACGCTGGTGGTTGCCGGCGTCAAGTTCATGGGCGAGACCTCGAAAATCCTGAGTCCGTACAAGCGCGTGCTGATGCCCGACCTGGACGCCACCTGTTCGCTCGACCTGGGCTGCCCGGCCGACCAGTTTTCCGCTTTTTGCGATGCGCATCCGGACCGCACCGTGGTGGTATACGCCAACACCAGCGCCGCGGTCAAGGCGCGCGCCGACTGGATGGTGACATCGTCCATCGGCCTCGACATCGTGGCCCACCTGCACGCGCAAGGCAAAAAGATCTTGTGGGCGCCGGACAAGCACCTGGGCGGCTACATACAGAAACAGACCGGCGCCGACATGCTGCTGTGGCAGGGTTCCTGCCTGGTGCATGACGAGTTCAAGGGCGTCGAACTGGAACTTCTGCGTCAGCAGCACCCGAACGCCAAGATCCTGGTGCATCCGGAATCGCCGGAAGCGGTGGTGGCGCAAGCCGATGTGGTCGGCTCCACCACCCAGCTGATCGCCGCGGCCCAGAACCTGGACGCCGACGAATTCATCGTCGCCACCGATAACGGCATCCTGCACAAGATGCGCATGGCGGCGCCGGGCAAACGCTTTATCGATGCGCCGACCGCCGGCAACAGCGCCACCTGCAAGAGCTGCGCCCATTGCCCATGGATGGCGATGAACGGCTTGCAGAACCTGGCCGATGTGCTGGAATTCGGCGGCAATGAAATCCACGTCGACGCTGAAACCGGCCGCAAGGCAGTGGTCTGCATCGACCGCATGCTGGATTTCGCGGCCCAGCGCAAAGCCAATGTGCGCCCGTCCAGCGATCTGGCGCAAGAACAAAAACTGTTTTCAGGAATCGGTCCCGCATGAGTACATCTGTCAGCAACTCGGTTAGCAAATCAGTTAGCAACTTAGAGAATCGTTTCGCGCCGTTTGACGCCGCGCTGCAAACGGCGTTCGACAACAATATCCTTACCGCGATTGCCGAAGACGTCGGCAGCGGCGATTTGACCGGCAAGCTGGTTCCGGAACAACAGATGGTCAAGGCGCGCGTGATCGTGCGCGAACAGGCTGTGCTGTGCGGTGCGCCGTGGTTCGAAGCCGTGATGCTGCAGCTGGATGAGCGCATCCGCATTGACTGGTCATATGCCGAGGGTGACCTGATGAGCGCGGACAGCCAGGTCTGCCTTATCGATGCGCCGGCGCGGGCTTTGTTGACCGCCGAACGCGGCGCCTTGAATTTCCTGCAGCTGCTGTCCGGCGTGGCCAGCGCCACCCGCGTCTACGTCAATGCCATTGCCGACACCAAGGCGCATATCCTCGATACCCGCAAAACCTTGCCTGGCCTGCGCCTGGCGCAGAAATACGCAGTCCGCGTCGGCGGCGGGCACAATCAGCGGCTGGCCCTGTACGACGGCATCCTGATCAAGGAAAACCATATCGCCGCGGCCGGCGGCATTCCCGCCGCGATGCAGGCGGCGCACAAGCTGGATGCGGACGTTACGGTACAGATCGAAGTGGAAAACCTGGTGCAGCTGGATGAAGCGTTGAGCGCTGGCGCCAACTCGATCCTGCTCGACAACTTCAGCCTCGACGCCATGCGCGACGCCGTCAAGCTGACCGACGGCAGGGCATTGCTGGAAGCGTCCGGCGGCATCAATATGGACACGGTGCGGGCCATAGCGGAAACCGGCGTCGACCGGATTTCGATCGGCAGCCTGACCAAGGATATCCGGGCGACCGATTATTCACTGCGGATTATTGGATAAAACGTATTGACTGGCTGCGCAACGGAGGTGTTGCGCTCAGTGAATGAGCTTTGCCGCAGCGAACGCCAGGGCCGTCAATGAGACGGCTGTTCCGATAAACCATCTTAGAAGAGTAGCCTCAAGCTTGGACACATCTTCTTTGGTGGCCATATGGTCCAGGCGTGTTTCAATGCGCGTCAGGCGATCACGCGTTACGCCGGCAAATTCTTCAAGTTTGATGATTCTGCTTTCCATACAGGGATGTTAACTGCGGCTTGTCCCGGGATCAAGCCCTCCAGCCCGCGGTTTGAATCGCTTTAGGTATTTACCGTATAGGCTGGGAAGGGCAAACGACCCAGCCTATACGCTATGTCGCCGGGTATGTTACTGGACTTTCCCTTGAGCAAAATCCATGATCAGCCGCGTCGATAAATACAGGCGCGGGACGATAGTGTTCAGCAAGACGTATTCGGCATCGTTCGAATGTGCGCCGTAACCGCTCAGCCCCATTCCTTCCACCACGGCTGCTTTCGATTTCAACGCCGCGAACGCCGCATCGGTGCCGCCGCCGCTGGCTACGTCTACTACGGTCATCGGCAGGCCCAGTTCCTGGTAGATCTTCTGGCCGTAAGCCGAGACGGCGCGCGAAGCGGCGTTGGTTTCCAGCGGCGGCCGCCGCATTTCAAATGTCAGGTGCACCTTGGCGTCCGGGATCAGCTGTTTCTTGACGCGTTCCTGCAACTGTTCCTGCAACTGCTGGAAGTCGCTCACCTTCAAGGCGCGGGCATCGGCCTGCGCACTGGCGCTGGCGGGAATCACGTTACGGTTGGTGCCGGCCTGCGCCACGGTCCAGTTCAGCTTCAGGCCGCGTTCCGGCTGTGACAAGAAACTCAGCTGCAGCACCTGGTGCGACAGTTCATACAGGGCATTGACGCCTTTTTCCGGCGCCGCCCCGGCGTGCGAGGATTTGCCTTCGACCTTCAGGTAGGCAGCTGCGATGCCGCTGGTCGCCAGCCGCAGCTGGCCCTGGGCGCCGCCGCCTTCATAGGAAAACACTGCGTCCTGTTCGGCGCCCAGCTTGGTGTGCAGGCTGCGGCCGCCGGGCGAGCTGATTTCTTCGTCGCCGTTAATCAATACCGTCAACGTATCGTAGTCCTTGAAACCGATTTTCTGCAGGATGGCGATGGTGTGCAGTATGGTGGCGACGCCTTGCTTGTCGTCGGCGATGCCGAGGCCGTAGGCCTTGTCGCCGTCAACCCGGAACTGCTGGTCCTTCAGCATGCCGCGCAGGTACACCGTATCCATGTGCGCGATCAGCATGATCTTGCGCTTGCCGGTGCCCTTGAAAACCGCGTGTACGATCTGTCCGATCTTTTCCGGGGTGTCGCCCATCCGGTAGATTTCCGGCGCGTCCAGCAGTTCGGCCTTGCCGCCCAGTTGCGTCAGGCGATCGCGGATCAGGGCGGCGATCCTGGCCAAGCCTTCAAGGTCGCCGCTGCCCGATTCGATGTTCACCAGGTCGCGCATGGTGTCCATCATCGCCGGTTTTTCTTTTTGCGCCAGGTCGTACGCCTGCGCCGCCGGCGCCGCGTGCGCCAGGCCGGCGCTCAATGCCAGCGTCGGGAAAAGCAGGGCGGCGAGCAGGTTTTTTTTCAGGGAAAAGGTTGTCTGTTTCAACTTCTGTCTCCGTTGGTTTGAATGAGATACCGCATGAGGCACAGCGTTTTTTGTTGCTAGAGCTGCTGCAGGTTGGCGTCACGCGTCTCGCGCATGCACAGCACCGCCGCCAGGCTGAGCGCCGCAGCCACCGACACGTAGGCGCCGACATAAGCCAGGCCGCCGCGCTGCGCCAGCAATTGCGCGATATAGGGCGCCACCGATGCGCCGAGGATGCCGCCGATGTTGTACGCCACGCCGGCGCCGGTATAACGCACGCTGGTGGGAAACAGTTCCGGCAGCAGGGCTCCCATGGGCGCAAAAGTGACGCCCATCAGGAACAGGAAGATGATCAGGAACAGGGCGATCGCTACGATATTGCCGCTGCCGAACAGCGGTTGCATGGTGAAGCCCGCCGCGATCGCCGCCAGCGTGCCGACGATCAGCACCGGGCGCCGGCCGAAACGGTCGCTGGCCATGGCCGAGAATGGCGTGGCCAGCGCCATGAACACCACGGCCAGGCACAGTAGCGCCAGGAATTCCTGGCGCGGGATATGCAAGGTAGTGACGCCGTAGGACAGCGAGAACACGGTCGCGATATAGAACAAGGTGTAGCAGACAATCATTGCAACAGCACCTAGCATGACTGGCCGCCAGTGATGCTGGAACAGGGTGACGGCCGGCATTTTCACGCGCTGGCGTTTCTCCAGCGCTGCGGCAAACACCGGCGTTTCAGCGATCTTCAGCCGCACATACAAACCCAGCACCACCAGCACCGCGCTGAAAATGAAAGGGATGCGCCAGCCCCAGCTCTTGAACTGTTCATCCGACAGGCTCAAGGCCAGGGCGAGGAACAACCCGTTCGCCATCAGGAAGCCGACCGAAGGACCAAGCTGGGGGAACATGCCATACCTGCCGCGTTTCCCCGGCGGCGCATATTCGGTGGCCAGTAGCGCTGCGCCGCCCCATTCGCCGCCCAGGCCTATGCCCTGGGCAAAACGCAGCACGCACAGCAAGATCGGCGCCAGCGCACCGATAGAAGCGTAGCTCGGCAGGAAACCGATCAGCGTGGTGGCCACGCCCATCACCAGCAGCGACAGCACCAGCGTCGATTTGCGTCCGATGCGGTCGCCGAAATGGCCGAACAGGAAGGCGCCGACCGGGCGCGCGATAAAGGCGATGCCGAAGGTGACGAACGCCGACAGCGCTTGCGCCGTCGGCGAGTCATGCGGGAAAAATACCGGGCCGATGACCAGCGCCGCCGCGGTTGCGTAGACGTAGAAATCGTAGAATTCTATGGCGGTGCCAATGAAGCTGGCGAAGATCACGCGCCTGGCGCTGTTCTGCGCAGGGCTTGGGGCAGATGTGATTTGCTGCGACGCTGCACTCATCGTTTCTCCTCATTATTTTAGTTTGAGGTCCAAGCATAACCGAGATGAAACGGAAGCGACACTGTTGCAGGTTCGACCAGCTAGGTCAGCGGCGCCGGCAGCCGCTGCAGCACCCGTACCTCGGAATCGAAGATGATCCAGGCCTGCACCGCGAAGCCGGCCAGCGCCAGCACCAGGCAGGCCGGTTCGCCCCAGCGCGCGCCGACCAGGCCGCCCAGCGCGGCGCCGATCGGCCGCGCGCCAGTATTGACCGTCAGGAAAATCGCCGATACCCGTCCCAGCATGGCGCCGGGCGTGACGGTCTGGCGCAGCGTGGTCGAGGTGATGACCCAGATGATCGGGCCGACGCCGAACAGGAAGAAGGCCGCGGCCGCCAGCACGCCGCTCGGCACCGCCAGCGTCGCTACCATGGTGAGCGCCGCCAGCACCGAGATCGCCGGACCGATCTGGATCGCGCGGCCGAACGGCAGCCTGGCCACTATCCGCGGCGTCAGCAGGGCGCCCAGCATCATGCCGACGCCATAGGCGCCGAGCGTCATGCCGACTTCGCCGGCGCTCAGGCCGAGCTTGCGCACCGCGTACGGTACATAGGCAGCCTGCAGTACAAACCAGGAGATGTTCCAGGCCACGGCGGTCAGCAGGATCGGCCGCAGCAGGTTGTCGCGCCAGACCATGTGCGCGCCGTCGCGCAGCTCCAGCAGCGGATGGCGCGGCGCTGCCGGCGCGCGATGCGGTTCGCGCAGTTGCAACAGCAGCACGACGGCGGTGCCGGACAAGATCGCCGCCAGCACGAACGCGGTCGAGGCGCCGGCCCACGAAGTCAGCGCGCCGCCGAGGGCAGGGCCGGCGGCAAAGGCAGCGCTGCGCGCCAGCTCCAGCCGGCCGTTGGCTTTCGCCAGCAGCTCGCGTCCTACCAGCGCCGGCACGATGGCAGGCGCGGCGACGCTGAAACCGACAGTGCCGACAGCGCCGATGAAGCCGAGCACCGCCAGCAATCCGATCGAAAGATGGCCGGACAGGAGCGCCGCCAGCACACCCAGCAGAGCCAGCATGCGCAGCACCTCGGCGGTCACCATCAGGCGTTTGCGCGAGGTGCGGTCGGCCAGCAGGCCGAACGGAATCGACAGCAGCAGAAACGGCAGCGACTGCACCGCGGCGAGCGTACCGATCTCGCCCGGCCCGGCGCCCAGCAACAGCACCGCCATGATAGGCGTGGCCGCCAAGCTGAGCTGTTCGGCCGATTGCGCGGCAAGATTGGACCAGGTGAGGGCGACCAGCGAACGGGGCAAGACCTGAGGGAGTTTTGACGTCATGGAATTCTTATGGTGTTCTTGGAGCACGGAAGTGTCGCACCGTCTCCGGCGGCGAGCACTCCGTTTCTTGGTGCGCAATTCGTATGCGTCGCGCGCGCGGACGAGTTAGCGGCGCTCCGGCGTCAGCACGCTAGGCAAAGCCTTGGCCAGCGTTTCCGGGTAATCCTGGCTGTAGTGCAGGCCGCGGCTCTCGTGACGCGACAAGGCGCTCTCGACGATCAGCGACGCCACCTGCACCAGGTTGCGCAACTCGAGCAGATCGCGGCTGATGCGGAAGTGCGCATAATATTCGTCGATTTCTTCCTTGAGCAGGCGGATCCGGTGCTGGGCGCGCTCCAGGCGTTTGTTGGTGCGTACGATGCCGACGTAATTCCACATGAAGCGGCGCAATTCGTCCCAATTATGGGAGATCACCACTTCTTCGTCGGCGTCGGTCACACGGCTTTCATCCCAGGCCGGCAGCGAGACGGCTTTCGGCTTCTCTTGCTGGGCGATGAACTTGGCGGTGGCGCGGCCCACTACCACGCATTCCAGCAGCGAATTGCTGGCCAGGCGGTTGGCGCCATGCAAGCCGGTATAAGCGGTTTCACCAACCGCATACAGACCGGGCAGGTCGGTGCGGCCATTCAGGTCGGTGACGATGCCGCCGCAGGTGAAATGCACCGCCGGCACTACCGGGATCGCCTGCTTGGTGATGTCGATGCCGAGCTCCAGGCAACGGGCATAGATGGTGGGGAAATGTTCTTTCAGGAATTCCGGCGACTTGTGGGTGATGTCGAGGTCGACGTGGTCCAGGCCGCGTTTTTTCATCTCGAAGTCGATCGCTCGCGCCACCACGTCGCGCGGCGCCAGCTCGGCGCGCTCGTCGTGCGACGGCATGAAGCGCATGCCGGCATCGGCGCCTTCGGTATCCGGCAATTTCAGCACGCCGCCTTCGCCGCGGATGGCTTCGGTGATCAGGAAAGACTTGGCGTACGGGTGGTACAGGCAGGTCGGATGGAACTGGATGAATTCCATGTTGGCGACCCGGCAGCCGGCGCGCCAGGCCATGGCGATGCCGTCGCCGGTGGCGCTGTCGGGATTGGTGGTGTACAGGTAGACCTTGCCGGCGCCGCCGGTGGCCAGCACCGTGTGGTTGGCGGCCAGGGTCAGCACCTTGCCAGTCTTGACGTTCTTGGCGTACAGGCCAAGGCAGCGCGGTGCGCTTTTGCCGGTTTCGCCGGTAGCTACCTTCTTCGACGTGATCAGGTCGATCGCATAGTGATCTTCCAGCAGCGTGATGTTCGGGTGGGCGCGCACCTTTTGTTCCAGCGTCACCTGCACCGCATGGCCGGTGGCGTCGGCGGCGTGGATGATGCGGCGCTGGCTGTGGCCGCCTTCGCGCGTCAGGTGGAAGCCCAGCTCGGCGCTGGTGTCGGGTGTAAACGGCACGCCCTGTTCAATCAGCCATTCGATGGCTGCGCGGCCATTCTCGACGATGAAACGGGTCGCGCTTTCATCGCACAAGCCGGCGCCGGCGACCAGCGTGTCGTTGATATGCTGTTCATGACTGTCGCCGGAATCCAGCACGGCGGCGATGCCGCCCTGGGCCCAGTTGCTGGCGCCGTCGAGCAGCGCGCGTTTGGAGATGACGGCAACCTTGTTGTTTTCGGCAAGATGCAGTGCGACCGACAGGCCGGCCAGGCCGCTGCCGATAATGGCGACATCGAATTTCATGATGGATGCTTGGTTATTGTTTTAATCCGGATCGCCCCAGGGTCTGGGGCGATGTCTCTACTACCCTCTGCTACCGTGCTGCCGTGCCGCCAATTATTCCACGATTACCGGTTTGACTTTGGCCGCCGCCTGTTTGGCCCGGATGCGCGCGGTCTCGACATCGTCAGCCGTGGCCAGCGCCACGCCCATGCGCCGGCGCGCAAAGGATTCCGGTTTGCCGAACAGGCGGATATCCACGCCCTGTACCCGCAGCGCGTCGGCCACGCCTTCAAACGCGATGCCCTTGGCGTCATGCTGGCCATAGATGACAGCCGAAGCCGCCGGGCTGCGCAAAGCGACGTTGACCGGCAGGCCGAGGATAGCCTTGGCGTGCAACTCGAATTCGCTTTGCTGCTGGCTGGCCATGGTCACCATGCCGGTGTCGTGCGGGCGCGGGCTCACTTCGGAGAACCAGACCATTTCGTTCTTGACGAACAGCTCGACCCCGAACAGGCCGAGGCCGCCCAGGTTGTCGGTGACTTTCTTGGCGATATCGCGCGCCCTGAGCAGCGCTTCCGGATGCATCGGATGCGGTTGCCAGGATTCGACGTAATCGCCTTGTACCTGGATGTGGCCGATCGGCTCGCAGAAATGGGTGGCGATGCTGCCGTCCTGCTGCAGCGCGCGCACCGTCAGCAGCGTGATTTCATAATCGAAATCGATGAAGCCTTCGACGATGACGCGGCCCGAATCGACCCGGCCGCCGGCGGCGGCATAGGCCCAGGCCGCTTCGATTTCATCGGCACCGTCGATCTTCGACTGGCCCTTGCCGGAAGACGACATGACCGGCTTGATCACGCACGGAAAGCCGATTGCCGAGCAGGCGGCTTTCAGTTCGTCCAGGTTATTGGCAAAGCGGTAGGGCGAAGTCGCCAGCGCCAGCGTTTCGCCGGCCAGGCGCCGTATGCCTTCGCGGTTCATGGTCAGCCAGGCGGCGCGCGCGGTGGGAATCACGGTGACCTTGCCGGCGGCTTCCAGCGCGACCAGGGTTTCGGTCGCAATCGCTTCGATTTCCGGCACCACCAGGTCAGGTTGCTCTAGCGCAATCAGCGCTTCCAGCGCGGCGCCGTCGGCCATGTTGATCACGTGCGAACGGTGCGCGACCTGGTGGCCGGGGGCGTTCGGGTAGCGGTCGACGGCGATCACTTCGACGCCCAGCCGCTGCAGCGAGATGATGACTTCCTTGCCGAGTTCGCCGGAGCCCAGCAGCATGACTTTGGTGGCGGAAGGGGAGAGCGGAGTGCCGAGTGTGGTTGGTGTCTTCATATTGGAAAGGAGTTGCAGCGCCCGGTTGCCCTGCGCCGCGAATGTGCGTTAGTCGTTGATCGGTGAGGTGGGTGAAGGCGGTAAAAAATTCGTAAAGAGGATATTTTATCGTTGGCCAACGCCTGACAATAGCAAATATCAAGGCGCAAGGACAGTTGGCAAAATGAAAAAAGCCGCCAGAATCATCCGGCGGCTCGTCTTGCGCTGCTCAGGCATAGCCGTAAGCATATGCCATATCTTTCATTAGCGCTCGGCTTGGTAGATATCGTAGTCCTTGGTTTCCTTGACAAACAGCATGCCGATCACGAAGGTGGCGATGGCGATGACGATCGGATACCACAGGCCGTAGTAGATATCGCCCTTGAACGCCACCAGGGCGAAGGCGGTGGTCGGCAGCAAACCGCCGAACCAGCCGTTGCCGATGTGGTAAGGCATGGACATCGAGGTATAGCGGATGCGGGTAGGGAACATTTCCACCAGCATCGCCGCGATCGGGCCGTAGACCATGGTCACGTAGATCACCAGGATGAACAGCAGCAGCAGCACCATCGGCTTGTTCATCTGTTCCGGATCGGCCTTGCTTGGATAACCCGCGCCCTTGATGTCGCCGGCCAGTTCAGCCGAGAACGCCTTGTCCTTGGCGGCGGCGTCTTCTTTCGACAGGCCTTTGGCGTCATACGACGTCAGGACCTTTTCGCCGATCTTGATGGTGGCCACCGAACCGGGAGCGCCAACGACGTTCTCGTAGTTCACCGAGGCTGCCGACAGCTTGGCTTTGGCGATGTCGCAGGACGATGTGAACTTCTTGGTGCCGGTAGGATTGAACTGGAACTGGCAGGTGGCCGGATCGGCGGTGACGATCACCGGTGCATTTTTCAGCGCGGCTTCCAGCGCCGGATTGGCGTAGTGGGTCAGGCCGGAAAAGATCGGGAAGTAGGTCAGCGCTGCGATCAGGCAGCCGGCCATGATGATAGGCTTGCGGCCGATCTTGTCGGACAGCGTGCCGAAGACCACGAAGAACGGGGTGGCCAGCAGCAGGGCCAGGGCGATCAGGATGTTGGCGGTCGACATGTCCACCTTCAGCGATTGCGTCAGGAAGAACAGCGCATAGAACTGGCCGGTGTACCAGACCACGGCCTGGCCGGCGGTCAGGCCGATCAGGGCCAGGATCACCAGCTTCAGGTTTTTCCATTGGCCGAAGGCTTCCGTCAGCGGCGCCTTGGAGGTCTTGCCTTCAGCCTTCATCTTGGCGAAAGCCGGCGATTCGTTCATCGACAGGCGGATCCAGACCGATACTGCCAGCAACACGATCGAGACCAGGAAAGGAATGCGCCAGCCCCATGACGAAAACGCTTCTTCGCCGACGGCGCTGCGTACGCCCAGGATCACCAGCAGCGACAGGAACAGGCCCAGCGTCGCGGTAGTCTGGATCCATGAGGTGAATGCGCCGCGCTTGTCGTCCGGCGCATGCTCGGCGACGTAGGTCGCCGCGCCGCCGTACTCGCCGCCCAGCGCCAGGCCTTGCAGGATGCGCAGGGTGATCAGGATGATGGGAGCGGCAATGCCGATCGTGGCGTAGTTCGGCAGGATGCCGACGATGAAGGTCGAGGCGCCCATGATCAGGATCGTCACCAGGAAGGTGAACTTGCGGCCGATCATGTCGCCCAGGCGGCCAAATACCAGCGCGCCGAAGGGACGCACGATAAAGCCCGCGGCAAACGCCAGCAATGCAAAGATGAAGCCGGTATTGGGATCGGTGCCGGAGAAGAACTGCTTGGCGATGATGGCCGCAAGCGAACCATACAGGTAAAAGTCATACCATTCGAATACGGTGCCCAGCGACGAGGCAAAGATGACTTTGCGCTCCTCCGGTGTGATGCCTCGTGCAGCAGGTTTAAGCCCGCCAGCGGTAGGTTGTGTTGTGGCCATGCCGGTCTCCTTGATTATTTATATTTGGTACAGCTGAATTGGAGTGTGCAGGCGAAACCTTACGCGGGACTTGCTTGAAACTTACGAGAAACTTACGCGGGAGAAATGCCGGGAAGGAGAAGTTGCTACCTGTCAACATTGACAGCTATGCGAAAATTCTGGAAGCGCTACAATGGCTACGTCTTCTACAACTCTCCCCGAGTTTGGATTCAGCCCGTGGCCGCAAGGTTTCACGGGCTTTTTTTCGGCTGTCGGCATGGATAAAACCGGCAGTTGTCATGGGGCAGTCATGCCGCTGTCATGTTAGGCGGGTAGGATACGAGGTGTTGATTTAGTGCTCACTTATAAAGCCCGGCCAAGGTTTTTCGACAAGTGTCTTGCCATCAGCAGGTTGGCCGGTAGCCTCGATCACCGGCACCAATTTTGTTGCATCCCGATCAACCCGCCGCCGTAAGGTGTTCGGGTTTTTCGTTTTCCGGCCGTTATAATGTTTTATCCACGGTCCACCGCCGTTTACCCCGGAAAACCATGCAAATTCCAGCAGATGATTTGACCGAGATTGTTTTGCCGGAAATGCCCGAGTCCATTTTCCGGGCCGGTTTGCGTTATTCGGTCGACGCCGGGCAGCTGGACCGGCTGCGGGCCAGCGGCATTGTCTTGCCCGACACCCTGGCGCGAGCTGTGCTGAAACGCCAGGTGGAGTTCGCCGCCGGCAGGTTCTGCGCCCGCGAGGCGCTGCAGAAGCTCGGCCACCACGGCGCGGCGACGCTCGCCATCGGCCAGCATCGGGCGCCGCTGTGGCCCGCCGGCTCCCTGGGCTCGATCAGCCACGGCGATGGCCTGGCAATTGCTGTGGCCACCAGCAGCCGCGAATGGCGCGGGTTGGGCATCGATATTGAGCGGATGCTCACCAACGAAGCGGCGCAACCGCTGCATGAACACCTGATGAAAGCGCCGGAACTAGCCGTCGGCGAGGCAGCCGGCTTGTCCCTCGGCGATTGGCTGAGCCTGGTCTTTTCGGCCAAGGAAAGCCTGTTCAAGGCGCTCTATCCTTTTGTCGGGCGCTATTTCGATTTCCTGGATGCCGAAGTGTGCGAATTGCAAGAACAGCAATCCAGCCTCACGTTAAGGCTGGCGGCAACCTTGTCGCCATCATGCGTCAAAGGCAGCTTGTACAGCATCGGCTACAGTTATTTTTCCGGCAATGTAGCGACGCTGTGCCTGTTCTGACCTTAGCGTCAATTGGCGCCAGGCACTGGATATTTGCGAGGCGGCATCTATAATAAAAAGTCTTCTGGAGGGTTTTATGAAGGCTGCCAAGATCATCGAGATGTGGGGTAGGGCAAGTCGCCAGGTACCGCTCACCAGCGACGACGATATCGTACAGATGTTTGCCAACGAAATCGCAAAATTGTCTTACAAGCTGACAGAGGAAGAACTGTACCGGCTGATCGCGGTGGGAGCGCTGGTTTACCAGCGCGGTTTCCGCGAATTCGACGGCAACATCATGGCGGACCTGCTGATCAGGACCTTGCGCGACGGTGGCCGAGCGTAGAGCGGATCCGGTTCCGCTCCATTCCCGTTTCTCCAATAAAAAAGCCTGCTTCCTCACCGGTCGCAGGCTTTCAGAATGTTGGCTAAAGCTTTGACGGGGTGCCTAGACGGGGTCGCTTAGACCCGTACGATTTTTTCGCCGGTCTGGTCAATCACGAATTTTCCTTCCGCATACGGAGTCAGCGCACGTCCGTCCGCCAGCTTGTAGATTTCACGTCCCGGCAAGGAAGCGACGGTGCCGTTTGCAGCAGCTCTTTCAATCGAGTCTTTGTAGCACTCGACATGATAGGCGTTCCCTGTTTCTTTGCCTTTGGCGTCGAATTTTTCTGTTAAATCCATAAAATGTCTCCTTGTGCGCGAGGTTGGAATACCTGCGGTCACGATACCAGATTTTATTTAACGATTGTAGTAATCAATGCATTCGTCCGGCATCGCGCCTGCCCGCCTGGCCGCTATCCATTGCCGCTATCCTCCGCGGCGCGTACCATGAGGGTCGCAGCAAGGCAAATTCTACAGAGGAAGCAGTAATGAACGACGGTTTGACAAGAGATGAATACGACGCCCTGGAACAGATCCGCAAGGGCGCGCACGGCAGGGTGACTGCCTGCGTGGCAAGGAACACCAAGCGCCTGGCCGGACTCAAGTACATTGCATATGAAAAGAACGGCGGCCTGTCATTGACCGAGAAAGGGCAGCAGACTCTGTTCATCAGGAATTGCATTGAAGGCCTGCGCGCCGTGGCCAGCGATCCTGGCGCCAAGCTGGCGGCAGACGTCGCCATGTTCCTTGGGAAAAAAGGGCATGTCAGCGCCCGGCCTGCCGGCGACGGTTACGATATCACCGAAAAAGGGCGCGAATCCCTGGCGGATATTGATTCTTCGGCTACTTGAACGGCCATAAGGCGGCCGCCAACGTTATGCCCGGAGTATCAAGCTTGTGCGCTTAGTAAAAAGTCATATAAATCAAACACTTGATTAAAATCTTTGCAGGTTATCCACAGGACTGTCCACAATTTCTGTGGGTAACTTTGAGCGATGGCTTATTTGCCTTCCGGGCTGAATCATCATGAATCCACGGAGAACACCATGCCCATGCTGAACATAGGCCTTTTAGGCTACGGCTTTGCCGGCGCCACCTTCCATGCGCCGCTGATCGGGCACTCGGGCCGCACCGCGCTCAGTGCGATCGCCAGCAGCCAGGCCGAGGCCGCCGCCCAAGCCTGGCCGGAAGCGCGCATCGTTGCCGGTCTCGACGCTTTGCTGGCCGATGACGGACTCGACTGCATCGTGATCGCAACGCCGAACGACACCCATTTTGAATTCGCGCGGCGCACGCTGGCTGCCGGCAAGCATGTGGTGGTCGACAAGCCGGTCACCCTGAGCGCGGAAGAGGCGCGCATCCTGGCGCGCACGGCCGCCGACAGCAAGCTGTTGCTGGCGCCGTTCCATAACCGGCGCTGGGACGGCGATTTTCGCACCGTGCAGGCGCTGATCGCCAGCGGCCGGCTTGGCCACATCACGCATTTCGAGTCGCATTTCGACCGGTTCCGGCCTGCGGTGCGGCAACGCTGGCGCGAGGACGCGTCAAACGGCGGCGGCCTGCTGTACGACCTTGGACCGCACCTGGTCGACCAGGCGCTGACATTGTTCGGCGCCCCGCAAAACGTCAGCGCGACTATCGGCACCTACCGCGAACAGGCCAAGGCCGATGACTATGTCCATCTGCAATTGGGGTATGCGGACAAGCAGGTGGTATTGCACGCCAGCGCCCTGAGCGCGCTCGAAGCACCGCGTTTCACCATCCACGGCCGCCGCGGCAGCTATCTGAAAACCGGGCTCGACAGCCAGGAAGACCAGCTCAAGGCCGGTTTGCGCCCCGGGCAGCCGGGCTGGGCCAAAAACCCGCCGGGCCTGATCCGGGAAGTTGAGGGCGAGCTTGACCTGCGTGGCGAACTGAGCACTCTGGATGGCGCTTATGTGGAATTCTATCGGGCGCTGGCTGCCTCGATCCAGGATGGCGCGCCGTTTCCGGTTACTGCTGATGCCGCGGTCGGCGTTGCCGAAATCCTCGAACTGGCGCGCCAAAGTAACGGGGAAGGCCGCCGCCTGCCTTATGCGGCGACTGGATGGTAACGCTATCATCCGGGTGAATAACTGTTATGCGTTAAATAAATTGGCTGTCCTTGGGCCGGGTCTATATAGTTGTACCTGTCTCCTCCAACACCTCCCAAGGTTTGGATTCAAGCCCGCGCCGCAAGGTCTCGCGGGCTTTTTTTTGCCTGTGGGATTTGCGGTAAATGCGCAGCCTTCGGCTTTCGCTTGCATTTCCTGAAAGATCTGTGTATAATTCAGAAATTGCCTGTCGCACATGACGAAGTTTAAAGCGAATTCAAAGCGATCCGGGCCAATACAAGAGTAGATTCATTACACGTCGGAGCCACTTTCCAGATAGGACTGGGTTTCGGGAATCTTCTCCTGTATTGAAGAATATGAAAACCTGCTTACCTCACGGTCGCAGGTTTTTTTGCGTTTTGATACCGTATTTTTACTATATTGCGGTGCGCCATATTTCGCTTTATAGTGGATTCGTCTCCTCCAACCCCCTATGGTTTGGATTCAGCCCGCGCCGCAAGGCTCTGCGGGCTTTTTTTTGCCTGTCGGAAAAGAGAAATCAAGCCAGGGGCTTGGCCCCGGCCGGTGATTTGTTGTCAGGCAGTGACGTTGAGTGAGATTAACTATCACACGTCCCCGCTGTCTGCGGACCTCACTGGTGCGGCTTGATCGTCCGGCTGCGCTGCAATCGGGCGTCGGAACGGGCATTGCGGTTGTAGCTCGACAGGAAACCGCGTGTCTTGAGTTCCTTGTGCAGCAGGAAAGCGGCGAGCAGGGCGGCAAAAGTGATGGAGGCGAGGATGATTAGCATTTTTTGTCTATCTTTCGAGTGATGCCCGATAGCAGCAAAATTCGCGCCAGCTATGCCGTTTCAGCTATCCTGGTGCGCCATCAGGGTATCCAGCAGCCAGCCGCCGGCCGGCCCCAGCCCGCGCTGGCGCGACCATACGGCGTCGACCTGTATGCTTTTCGGCCAGCCGCGCACCTGCAATTCGAGCAGGCTGCCGGCGGCAAAACGCTTGGCCATCCAATGCGGCAGTTCGGCCCAGCCAAAACCCAGTTCCGTCATTTCCAGCAGCAGCAGGTAGCTGGAGGCGGTCCAGCATTTGCCGCGCCGGCGCTGCACAGCATCGTCGGCAAAGGTGCTCAGGCGCAGTTCGCGCGCCGCATGCAGCATCTCGGTCGAGATATGCCTGGCTTTCGCCAGCGGGTGCTGCTTGCCGACATACAGGCCGATCGCCGAACGGTCCGGCACCGATTCAAAGCCGATATCCGGCGGATAATCCGCTTGCGCCGCCACCAGTCCCAGGTTGGCGCGTCCTTCCTGCACCAAAGACACCACGTCGTTACGCTCCGCAATCATGCATTCCAGCTCCAGCTCGGGATAGCGCTGTTCGAAACTGGTGAGGATATGCTCGAAGCGGTCCGACTGGTAGGTGTCGGACAGCACCAGCGTCAGTTGCGGCTCCAGTCCGCCCGCCAGCCGGTGCGCCGATCGTTGCAGCCGGTCGGCGGCCTCCATCACCTGCTGCGCGTGGACCAGCATGGCCCGGCCTTGTTCGGTCAGCGTCGGGCGGCGGGTGCTGCGATCGAACAAGGTCAATCCAAGGTCGATTTCCAGGTTGGCGATCGCTTCGCTGACGGTGGATTGCTGTTTGCCCAGTTTGCGCGCTGCGGCGGAAAACGAACCCAGCGTGGCGGCTTCGGCAAACATGAAGAGCGTTTCCAGCGAATGGCGCATGGCTTTCCTATATATCGGTTTATCCGATGGTTATCAGTTTTATAGTATCAGGAAAGTCGAAGAAAATAACCCCATCGGATCTTTCTGAGCAATGGAGGTTATATGAATGCGAATAAAACATGGCGCGAGCGTGCCGTCCACGCGCTGATTTTCGAGGTGCTGGCGGTGGCGCTGACCGCGCCGGTATTGTCGTGGGTGATGAAGATGCCGATGGCGCACGCAGGTTTGCTGACGCTGATGATCTCGCTGGTGGCGATGACCTGGAACATGATTTTCAACAGCCTGTTCGACCGCATCGAGCGCCATTGGCGCCTGGTCCGCACCATGGCCATGCGCATGGTGCACGCCACCGCGTTCGAAGCCGGACTGGTGGCGATCGTGGTGCCGCTGGTGGCGTGGTGGCTGGACATGAGCCTGCTCGATGCGCTGATCCTCGACATCGGCTTGCTGCTTTTTTTCCTGCCTTACACCTTTGTCTTCAACCTGGCGTACGACAAGCTGCGCGCTACCCTGTTGAAGAAGCGCATATTTGCCGGCTCGTGACTATCCATCGCATGCAGGTAATGCATGCGGTGGAACAAAAGCAGGGCCTTGGAATTACTGGAAGTAGCCGCTGCCGATAACCAGCGGCTTGCCGACGATACCGGCGCTGATCAGACGCCGTGCGACGCCTTCGATTTTGGTCTGGAACGCCCGGTAGGTGCCGAGCAAATCGAGCTTGGGGTCTTTCGAATGCGACAGGTCCGAGAGTGTGGTTGCCGGCACCAGGCATTGATACTGCTGGAATTCGACCGTCACCGAAAACAGGATGCCGGCATTGGTCAGGCGAGGTGCGGCAAGTACGTTGTCCATCATGGTCTCCACGATAATACGGTTGCGCAGAGTCAGACGGGATCGATAGGGCAGACTATCTGGCTGCTTATCCATGATGCCCGGAAACCTGCCGGCTGGCAAGGACAATACGGGGTTGCAGGCTGCAGCTGGAGAGGCTGCCGGATCAGTGCGCCATGCAGTAGCCATCCAGCTCCAGCAACAGCTGCTGTTTAGCGGCTGCCGGCAGGAATGTAGCTTCGAACGCATTCCGCGCCAGCATCACCAGCTCGGTGCGGCTCAAGCGCAGCGACGCCGCCACCGCCAGGAAATTGGCGTTCATGTAGCCGCCGAAATAGGCCGGATCGTCGGAGTTGACGGTGACCGCCAGGCCGGCGTGCAGCATGCGCGCCAGATTGTGCTTGCGCATGTCGTCCACCACGCACAGCTTGAGGTTGGACAGCGGGCACACCGTCAGCGGAATGCGCTGCTGCGCCAGCCGCTTCATCAGGGCCGGATCTTCCTCGCTGCGCACGCCATGGTCGATACGCTCCACATGCAATACATCAAGGGCGTCCCTGACGTACTCCGGCGGACCTTCTTCGCCGGCATGGGCCACCAGGTGGAAACCGAGTTCGCGGCAGCGCGCGAAGACGCGGGCGAATTTTTCCGGCGGATTGCCGCGTTCAGCCGAATCCAGGCCTATGCCTATCCACAGGTCGCGATACTGGGCGCGCAAGGGCAGCGCTTGCTCCAGCGTGGCGAACGCTTCTTCTTCCGACAAGTGGCGCAGGAAGGACATGATCATGGCGCTGCTGAAACCGTGCCTGTCGCGCGCTTCGCGCAGGGCGCGGGCGATGCCGGCGAATACGACGTCGATGCCGATGCCGCGTTCGGTATGGGTTTGCGGATCGAAGAAAATCTCGGAGTGGCGCACATTGTCTGCCCGTGAGCGGGCAATGTAGGCCATCGTCATGTCGTAGAAATCCTGTTCAGTCTGCAGCACGGCGGCGCCGGCGTAATACAGGTCGAGAAACGATTGCAGGTCGGTGAAGGCGTAGGCGGCGCGCAGCTCTTCTACCGAGGCGTAGGGCAGTTCGACATTATTGCGTTGCGCCAGCGCGAACAGCAATTCAGGTTCCAGCGTGCCTTCGATATGCAGGTGCAATTCCGCTTTCGGCAAACCTTCGATGAAGGAGATCAGGTCGGCAGCGAGCGGCGGGGTGGTGCTGATTGAATTCATGAGTACGTCCATGGTTAACGGGAGAAAATCAGGAGAAAATCAGGAGCCAATCCTCAATTTTACAGAATTGCGATACAGCCCCCTCCGTTTACCAATTTCCGGTCAACTTTTCTTCAATGCGATGCCCCCAGAAACTGCTGCAGTTCGATGGTCTTGGGGTTGGCGAAAATTTCTTCCGGCGGCCCGATTTCATGCACTTTCCCTTGGTGCATGAACACCACGCGATCGCAGACTTCGCGCGCAAACCGCATTTCATGGGTCACCATCAGCAAGGTCATGCCTTCCTCCGCCAGCCCGCGCACCACCGCCAATACTTCGTTCACCAGTTCCGGGTCGAGCGCAGAGGTGATTTCATCGCACAGCAGGGCTTGCGGCTGCATCGTCAATGCGCGTGCGATCGCCACCCGCTGCTGCTGGCCGCCGGACAGCTGGTCAGGATAGGCGTCGAATTTTTCCGCCAGGCCGACCCGCGCCAGGTTCTCCTGCGCCGACTTGCGCGCCTCGCTCTCCGTGCTGCCCTTGACGATCATCGGCGACAGCATCACGTTGCGGCCGACCGTCAGGTGCGGAAACAGGTTGAACTGCTGGAAGATCATGCCGACTTTCAGGCGCAGCGCCCGCAGCTCCAGCTCAGTCTTGCCCAGGTGCGCGCCGGCGACGCTGATATTGCCTTCGTCTATGCTTTCCAGACCGTTGATACAGCGCAGCAGGGTGCTTTTGCCGGAGCCGCTCTTGCCGATGATGGCGATCACTTCACCGGCTTCGACATCGAGCCTGATGCCCTTCAGCACCTGGTTGTCGCCGAAGCTTTTTTTTACGTTGTCAATGGCGATTAGCGGCATTGAATTTCCTTTCCAGAGACTGGCTGTATTTGGACAGCGGCCAGCACAGCGCAAAATACATCAGCGCCACCAGTGCATACACGGTGAACGGCTGAAACGTGGCGTTGGTGATCATGGTGCCGGCTTTCGACAGTTCGACGAAGCCGATGATGGAGGTCACCGCCGTGCCTTTGACGATCTGCACGCTGAAGCCGACCGTAGGCGGAATCGCGATGCGCAGCGCTTGCGGCAGGATCACATGGCGCATCTGTTGCATGTAGCTCATGGCCAGGCAAGACGATGCTTCCCACTGGCCGCGCGGGATGGCGTCGACGCAGCCGCGCCAGATTTCCGCCAGGAAGGCGCTGCTCCAGCACGTCAGCGCCAGCGCGGCGGCCAACCAGGCCGGCACTTCCAGGCCAAACAGGGCGAGGCCGAAAAAAGCCAGGAACAGCTGCATCAGCAAGGGCGTGCCCTGGAACAGCTCGATGTACATCTTGGTCAGGCGGCGCAGCCAGGCTTGCTTCGAGGTGCGCATGAACAGGACGATCAGTCCCAGCAGGCCGCCCAGGGCGAACGACGCCAGCGACAGCAACACCGTCCAGCGCAGCGCCAGCAGCAGGTTGCGCACGATATCCCAGACAGAGAATGTAATCATGTAGCCTCCCTGGCTGCGGGCCGGCCGAACAGACGGTCGCCGGCCAGCCGCAGCAGCTGCCGCAGGCCGATCGCCAGCAGCAGGTAGATCGCGGTCGACAGCAGGTAGGATTCAAACGAACGGAAATTGCGGCCCTGGATGAAGTTGGCGGCATACGCCAGTTCTTCCACCGCAATCTGCGAACACACGGCGGAGCCGAGCATCACGATCACTACCTGGCTCGACAGCGCCGGCCAGATTTTTTGCAGGGCGGGGGGCAGGATCACATGCCGGAATATCTGCATCCTGGTCATCGCCAGGCTCAGGCCTGCTTCGACCTGGCCGCGGGCGACGGCAGCGATGCCGGCGCGGATGATTTCGCAGCTGTAGGCGCCGAGATTGATCACCATCGCCAGCAGCGCCGCTTGCATTTCGCCGATCTGCACGCCTATCCCCGGCAGCCCGAAGAAAATGAAAAACAGCTGGATCAGGAACGGCGTGTTGCGGATCAGCTCAACATAGGCGCTGACCAAAGGCCGCAACCAGCGCGGTCCCTGGGTGCGGGCCCAGGCGCCGAAGATGCCGACCGCCACGCCCAGCACGCCGCCGATGGCGATCAGTTCAATCGTCACCAGCACGCCTTTGACCAGCACGGCGGGATAATCGAACGGCGCCAGGAAATCGAAGTGATAACTCATGTCTGCCTTAGGCTAGTCAATGCGGCAAGCGGCGCTTACAGGTTGGCCGGTAAAGGCAGGCCCAGCCACTTCACGCTCAGCGCATTCAGCTCGCCATCCTTCTTGGTCTGCGCCAGGATCGCGTTGACCTTCTCCAGCAGTTTCGGTTCGTCCTTGCTGAGGCCGATCGAGCATGGTGAATTCTTGATCAGGAATTTGGTTTCGGGTTTCTTCGGCGGATTCTTGGCGATGATTGCTGCCGCCACCACGTTGCCGGTCGCTACCAGCTGCACCTGACCCGAGAGGAAGGCGCTGATGGTGCCGTTGTTGTCTTCGTAGCGCTTGATGGTGGCGCTGGCAGGAGCAATCTTGGTCAGTTCCAGGTCTTCCACCGCGCCGCGGGTCACGCCCACGGTCTTGCCGGCCAGGTCGGCCGCGCTGCTGACCTTCTGGTCGGCGCCGCCGAACACGCCGTTATAGAAGGGAGCATAGGCGTCGCTGAAGGCGATCACTTTTTCGCGTTCCGGGTTTTTACCCAGGCTGGAAATGATCAGGTCGACTTTCTTGGTTTGCAGGTAGGGCACGCGATTGGCGCTGGTGACCGGGATCAGTTCGATCTTCACGCCCATTTTCTTCGCGATCAGGGTGGCGACGTCAATATCCAGGCCCTGCGGCTTGAGGTCGCTGGTGACCGAACCGAACGGCGGGAAATCCTGCGGCACGGCGACTTTCAGTACGCCGCTCTTGACGATGTCCTCGAGCGCATCGGCCCGCGCAGTGCTGCTGAACAGGGTGGCAGCAGCAGCCAAGGCGAACAAAATTTTTGGAAACTTCATGTTAAAACTCCTTCAGCGGGGGTGATGTTGCAAAGTCGGCATTCTCGGAAAGCGGGGCCAGCGCCTGTCGTAGCGGCGACAGGGAATCGCTGCGCAGCGATTGGTCCAGGCCTGCTTCGACATTGCATAAATGGTTGTGCATCAGTTGTTCCGCCAGTTCCAGGTCGCCGGCTTCCAGCGCGGCGACGATGCCGACATGTTCGGCGCAGGATTGCCGGGCGTGGTGCGAGGACTGGTATTGCATGGCGGTCAGGGTAGTGCGGGTAGTGAGGTCGCGCAGGGTGTCGGCCAGCAGGGTATTGCCGAACGATTCGCACAGGCAGACATGGAAATCGCCCAACAGGAAGCTGCGCGTGGCGACATCCTCGCCTTCCAGCGCAGCCTGTTCGCGCTCGACATGCTGGCGCAGCTTGCGGATGGCGTCGGCGCCGATCGGCCGCGCATGGCGCAGCAGCCCCAGCTCCAGCACCCGGCGCGCTTCGAAAGCGTCGCGCGCATCTTCCGGGGTCGGCTCGATCACATACCAGCCGCGGCGCGCGCTGACGGTGACGATGCCGCGCGTCACCAGGCGCGTCAAGGCCTCGCGGATCTGGGTGCGGCTGACCCCGAACAGTTCCGCCAGCTGCTGCTCTCCCAGCCGGGTGCCGGGAGCGAGCTTGCGCGCCAGCATCGCTTCGGTAATCCGTTCGGCGATTTGGGTGGACGATTTGGCGGCGGCGGTCATGCTGCTGTATCAGCAAGTCGTATGCCAGCCGCCTTCCTGGACTGATGCACCTATCTGATATACAAGATTGGTGTATCAGTTCACCAAATTGGTTAGTGCTGCCGATTATTGTCACTAAAAGTCACTAAAAAGGGGCGCGGCTGCGCTTTTTTGGCACTTCATTCGGCACCTGTCAGCATTGCCCGCCGCTGATATAAAATCGGAAACATCAATCAATACTGAACCAGGACCAAGAACATGACTCAGATAGTGAACGCCGATTTTGCCAATGCCCGCCACGCCAGCGCCATCGTTGAACTGTTGAACGACTACGCCATGGATGCCATGGGCGGCGGCCAGCAACTCGCCGATTTTGTCAAAAGCAACCTGATCGCCGCCATCAGCAAAAGGAAGGATGTTCACGTGGTGCTGGCTTTTGTCGACGACGAGCCGGCGGGAGTGGCGATCTGCATCGAGGGTTTTTCGACATTCGCCTGCCAGCCGCTGCTGAATATCCATGACCTGGCGGTCGCCGGAAAATTTCGCGGCCGCGGGATTTCCAAGCTGCTGATGGCGCAGGTGGAGCAGGTGGCGCTGGGCCTGGGTTGCTGCAAGATCACGCTCGAAGTGCTGGAAGGCAACCTGCGCGCCCAAGCGCTGTACAAGTCGACCGGGTTTGCCGGCTACGAACTCGATCCGGCTATGGGCAAAGCCATGCTGATGCAGAAAAAACTTTAGTGTCCTGAGTTAGAAGTTCGTCGAAGAAAAGCGATGAAATCGGTGCCATGCGTCGTTGCAAATACTCGCAAGGGGCCACACCCTTGCTCCGTTTTGCGCCTAGCCTGACACCGATTTCATCACTTTTCTTATTCAACGAACTTCTAACTCAGGACACTAATCCGACGCCAGCCGGGATCAGCGGAGGCGGCGCCGGATTTGACCAACCAATGGAAGTCCATGGATGAATCCGAGCATTTTCCCTGAACTGCAATATCTGGAAACCAGCCTGTATGTGCTTGGAGCCGCCTTGCTGGCAGCAGTGCTGGCCGGCGTGCTGCATCGCGTCGGCATCATGCTGCTGCGGCGGCTGGTGCGCAACCGGCCCTACATCACCAACGCCAGCTTTATCGCTTACCGCGCCAGCCAGGTGTGTCTGATGCTGTTCGCGGTGCGCCTGGTGCTGACCGGGGCGCCGGACGATACGCCATGGCTGGTGCCGCTGTCCTACCTGACCTCGGTGGCGCTGATCGTCGCCTTGACCTGGCTGGCGATGCGCTGCATCCGCGCCTTGAGCGCCACCGTTGTCCAGCTCAATCCGGTCAGCGCCGCCGACAACCTGAAAGCCCGCCGCATCCTGACCCAGACCAGGGTGCTGACGCGCAGCGCCTACTTCATTGCGGCGCTGCTTGGCCTGGGGTTTGTCTTGCTGACCTTGCCCGGCGCGCGCCAGTTCGGCGCCAGCCTGCTGGCCTCGGCCGGGGTGGCGGGACTGGTCGCCGGTATTGCGGCGCGGCCGGTGCTGGGCAATTTCATCGCCGGCATGCAGATCGCGTTTTCGCAGCCGATCCGCATCGACGATGTCCTGATCGTCCAGGGCGAGTGGGGGCGGGTCGAAGAAATCACCGGCACCTTCGTGGTGGTGCGGATCTGGGATGAACGGCGCCTGATCGTGCCTTTGCAGTGGTTTATCGAAAATCCCTTCGAGAACTGGACCCACACCTCTTCCACCATCCTCGGCACGGTGTTCCTGTGGCTGGATTTCGGCGTCCCGGTGCCGGCGGTGCGCGCCGAGTTCGAGCGCATCTGCAAGCAATCTTCCTTGTGGGACGGCCGGGTTTGCGTCTTGCACGTGACCGACGCCAACGAACGCGCCATGCAATTGCGGCTGCTGGTCAGCGCCAGGGATTCCGGCACCGCCTTCGACCTGCGCTGCGCCATCCGCGAAGCCATGCTGGCGTTCATCGCCGGGAACTATCCGGACAGCCTGCCGCGGTTGCGCGCGGCGCTCGATGCGTAGGGTGGGCAAGTTTTTTTGCCCACGCGTGAACTCACACCACGTACATGCCATTCCGGTGCCGCAGTATCTACTCCGGGTCACGCGTGGGCACAGGTGCCCACCCTACGCAAGCCTGCCACACTCACCGATGATCCACTGGCGGAACAAGTCGATGGCGGCGGTCGTCCGCTGTGCGTTGGGGCGCACCAGGAAGTAGCCATTATCGGTTTGCACCGGGCCGGCGGCGGCGCGCACCAGCTGGCCGCTGCGCAGCAAATCCTCGACCAGCGGCAGCCAGCCTAGCGCCAGGCCCTGTCCGGCGATGGCGGCCTGGATCACCAGCGGATAGTTGTTGAAACTGAGGTCGTGTGCGCCATCGCTGGCCGCCAGCCGGTGGCGGGCGAACCAGCTGTCCCAGCTCAGCCAGCGCGTCGGCTCTTCGCTTTCCAAATGGAGCAGCGGTAATGCGGTCAGTCTGCTGATATCTTCGCCTGCGGCATGGCTGGCCAGGAAACCCGGGCTGCATACCGGAATCACGATTTCGGGCAACAGCAGTTCCGCCTCGCAGCCCGGCCAGTGGCCGGCGCCGAAAGCGATCGCGACGTCGACCGCTTCCTCGCGGATATCGAAAGGCTTTTGCGAAGTCACGATGCGTACATCGAGGTCGGCCACCAGTTTGCGCAGGGCGCCCAGCTGGGGCATCAGCCAGTAAGCCGCGAAGCCGAAGTCGGTCGCTACCGTCAGCACCCGGCGCGAACGCTGTGCGCGGATGTGCGCCACGGCGGCGCCGATGGTGCCGAGGCTTTCGTGCACTGCCTCGAACAGCCGCACGCCGTCGGCGCTCAGCGAAACGCCACGGTGGGCGCGCTTGAACAGAGGTACGCCCAGGTCTTCTTCCAGCAAGCCGATGCGGTGGCTGACCGCCGGCTGGGTGGTGCCGAGTTCTTGCGCCGCCGCGGTGAAATTCAGGTGGCGGGCTGCGGCTTCGAAGAACACCAGGCTTTGCAAGGGTGGTAGGCGGTGCGGTTTAGCCATAATCTCTCTTTATGGATGCATAACGATTTGTGGGCTTCACACCCATGAAATCACGATGCTAGACTAACTCGTCGCATAAAGCCAATCAATGCCAGGAGAGAGAACGATGAGCCGCAAGCCGAATATTCTGATCTTGATGGCAGACCAGCTGACGCCTGCCGCACTGGCGGCATATGGCAACCAGGTCTGCCAGACGCCCAACATCGATGCGCTGGCGGAGGGTGGCGTGGTGTTCGATTCCGCCTACACCAACAGCCCGCTGTGTGCGCCGTCGCGCTACGTGTTCATGGCGGGCAAGCTGCCTTCGGCGATCGGCGCCTACGACAATGCCGCCGAGCTGGGCGCGGAGGTGCTGACCTTCGGCCATTATTTGCGCCACGCCGGCTACCGCACCATCTTGTCCGGCAAGATGCATTTCTGCGGCGCCGACCAGTTGCACGGCTTTGAAGAGCGGCTGACCACCGACATCTATCCGGCGGATTTCGGCTGGACCCCTGACTGGGACCATCCAGATCAGCGCCCGAGCTGGTACCACAATATGGGCTCGGTGATCGACGCCGGGCCTTGCATACGCACCAACCAGCTCGATTTCGACGAAGAGGTGGTCGCCGCCGCCCGCCAGAAACTGTTCGACATTGCGCGCGATGGCGATGAGCGCCCGTTTTGCATGCTGGTCTCGCTGACCCACCCGCACGACCCCTACGCCATCCCCGAGCAATACTGGAACCTGTACCGGGACGAAGACATCGACATGCCGCGGGTACACCTGGCGCCCGGACAGCTCGATCCGCACTCCCGGCGCCTGCGCCACGTCAGCGACATGGACCGCACCCCGGTCACGGAACAGCAGGTGCGCAACGCCCGCCGCGCCTACTATGGCGCGGTTTCCTACGTCGACGAACAGATCGGCCGCATCCGGCAGACGCTGGAGCAGACTGGCATGGCCGACGACACCGTCATCCTGCTGCTGGCCGACCATGGCGACATGCTGGGCGAGCGCGGACTCTGGTACAAGATGAATTTCTTTGAAGGCGCCGCCCGCATACCGCTGATCGTGCATGCGCCGGAGCGTTTCCGGCCACGGCGGGTGGCGGCGTCGGTCTCGCTGGCCGACATCTTGCCGACCCTGGTCGACCTCGCTTTCGACGGCGCCGCGCCGCCGTATCCCGAAACTATCGACGGCCGCAGCCTGCTGCCGCACCTGCAAGGCAGGGCCGGGCATGACGAAGTGATCGGCGAGTATTGCGGCGAGGGAGCGCTGGCGCCGATCGTGATGATACGGCGCGGCCCCTACAAGTTCATCCACTCGCCGGTCGATCCCGACCAGCTCTACCATCTTGCGCGCGATCCCGACGAGTTGAAGAACCTGGCGACCGATCCGGAATCCATGGCCGTGCTTGAGCAATTCCGCCAGGAAGCCGGCCATCGCTGGAACCTGTCCAAGCTGCATGAGCAGGTAGTCGCCAGCCAGCGCCGGCGGCGCTTCCACTTTGCGGCGCAAAGCACGGGCACGGCGCGGCACTGGGATTACCAGCCGGTGCAGGACGCTAGCCTGCGTTTCATGCGCAACCATATCGACCTTGACGCGCTGGAGGCGATGGCGCGTTTTCCGGCGGTTTCGGGTAAATAAGCAGGTAAATAAGCAGGTAAATAAGCTGGAGGGCAGCATGCCAAGAAAAGGTATTCCATCGGGTATTCCAGTGATGCTGGCCTGCCTGCTGTTTTTGCATCAGGGCGCTTTTGGGGCGGAGGCTGACGCTTGCAAGCTAGTGCGCATGGCCGATCCCGGCTGGAGCGACATTACCGCAACCAATGCCATCGCCGGCATCTTGCTGGATGCGCTCGGTTATGAGCAGAAGGTGGACCACCTGTCGGTTCCCATCACTTTCGTCGGCTTGAAAAAAGGCCAGATCGATGTCTTCCTCGGCAACTGGATGCCGGCGCAAAAGCCGCTCATGGAAACCCAGCTCAAGGATGGCGCCATCGACGTCCTGCACGCCAACCTGGTCAATGCCAAGTTCACGCTCGCGGTTCCCAGCTACGTCGCTGCCGCAGGCGTCAAGTCTTTCAGCGACCTTGCCAGGTTCGCCGACAAATTCGACAGCAAGATTTACGGCATCGAAACCGGCGCGCCGGCCAACCAGAACATCAAGACCATGCTGGCGGCCAAGTCGTTCGGGCTGGACAACTGGAAACTGGTGGAGTCGAGCGAGCAAAGCATGTTGAGCCAGGTCGCGCGCAAAGTCTTGGCCAAGGAGTGGATCGTATTCCTGGCCTGGGAGCCGCACCTGATGAACACCCGTTTCCAGCTCACTTACCTGGATGGCGGCAATGCCTATTTCGGCCCCAACTACGGCGGCGCCACGGTGAACACGCTGGCGCGCAAAGGTTATGCGGCGCAGTGCCCGAACAGCGGCCGGCTGTTCAGCCAGCTTGAGTTCAACGTCGACCTGGAAAACAAGATCATCAGCGACGTGCTGACGCAGAAAGTGGATGCGAAGACCGCCGCGGCGCGGCAGTTGAAACAGCACCCCGAGCTGTTGCAGGCATGGCTAAATGGCGTCAAGACACGTGGCGGCGAAGATGGTTTGCCGGCAGTGAAGAAGATGCTTGGCTTGAACTAGCGGCAGTCTCGCAGTAGGGTGGGCAGGTTTTTCTGCCCACGCGGACGCTCGAGCTCAAACGAGCAAGATTCCGCGTGGGCACAGGTGCCCACCCTACATGGAGCCCGTCAACCCGTATTGCGCAAACCGGCGGCGATGCCGTTGATGCTCAGGTGGATGCCGCGTTTGACCCTTTCTTCCGTCGTGCGGCCGGCCGCGGTCACGCTGCGGTGGCGCTTGATCAGTTCCACCTGCAAGTGGTTCAGCGGATCGAGGTAGGCGAAGCGGTTCTTGATCGAACGCGCCAGCAGCGGATTGCCCGACAGGCGGTCCTTGGAGCCGGTGATGGCCGACAGGATGCTGCTGGTGCGCTCGTGTTCATCGACGATGCGCTTGAAGATGCTGTTGCGCAGCTTGCGGTCGGTGACCAGCCCGGCATAGCGCGAGGCCACAGCCAGGTCGGTCTTCGACAGCACCATGTCCATGTTCGACAGCAGGGTGGCGAAGAACGGCCATTCCTTGTACATGGCGCGCAAGGTCGCCAGCTTCTGGGTCTTGAGCTTGCTGTCCTTTCCCTCTTCCAGCCAGCTTTCGATGGCGCTGCCGAAGCCGTACCAGCCCGGCAGCAGCAAACGGCACTGGCCCCAGGAAAAGCCCCAGGGAATCGCGCGCAAGTCTTCGATGCGGCGCGTCGATTTGCGCGAGGCAGGGCGCGAACCGATGTTCAGTTCGGCGATCTCGGCAATCGGCGTCGCCGCAAAGAAGTAGTCGGTGAAACCGGGGGTTTCATAGACCAGGTTGCGGTAGGACTGGTAAGCGCGTTCCGACAAACCATCCATCAGCTGTTCGAATTCGCCTAGCTTCTTGGTTTGCCTGGCGTCGGCATTGTTAGGCATCAGGCTCGCTTCCAGCGTCGCCGCCACCAGCAGCTCCAGGTTGCGGCGGCCGATTTCCGGGTTGGAAAACTTGGAAGCGATGATCTCGCCTTGCTCGGTCAGGCGGATCTGGCCGTTGACGGTGCCCGGCGGCTGCGCCAGGATCGCCTGGTAGCTCGGGCCGCCGCCGCGGCCGACGGTGCCGCCGCGGCCATGGAACAGGCGCAGCTTGACGCCGGCGCGGTCGAATACGCGCACCAGCTGGATCTCAGCCTTGTACAGCTCCCAGTTGGAAGTCAGGAAACCACCGTCCTTGTTGGAGTCGGAATAACCCAGCATCACTTCCTGCAGCTTGCCTTGCTTGGCGATCAGCCGCTCCACAGGCGCCAGGGCCATGAACTGCTCCATGATGGCGGCGGCGCGGCGCAGGTCGGGAATGGTTTCGAATAGCGGGATCACCATGACTTCCAGCTCGCCGACGGCAGCCTTGCCCTTGCCCGCAACGGCATCAGGCCGCAGCAGGCCGGTTTCTTGTTGCAGCAGCAGGACTTCCAGCAAGTCGGACACAGTCTCGGTGTGCGAGATGATGTAGTTGCGGATCGAGCGCGCGCCGTAGCGCTGGCGCATCTCGCCGGCGGCGCGCAGGATCGACAGTTCGGACACGGTCTCGTCGGAATACTCGATGTACGGCGAGTACAGCAGGCGCGGCTTGGCCAGTTCGGCCAGTAGCAGGTCGATCTTCTGTTCTTCGCTGAGCTTGTCGTAAGCGCCTTCCACCTGGGCCTGGGCGAACAGCTCGGTCAGCACCCGTTCGTGGACGTCGGAACTCTGGCGCATGTCGAGCGAGGCCAGGTGGAAACCGAAAATCTCGGAAGCGCGCTTGAGCGTCGCCAGCCGCGGCTTGACCAGTGCGCTGCCGTGGTGGGCGCGCAGCGAATCTTCGACGATCTGCAATTCCTGGGTAAATTCCTGCGGCGTCGCATAGTGGGCGGCGGCGCCGACTTCCTGGCGCAGGATGTTGGTGGCGCCCAGCTCGCGCGCGGTCGAGGCCAGCCGTGCGTAGATGCCGATCAGGGCGCGGCGGTAAGGTTCGTCGGAACGATGGTCCGAGGTGTCGGGCGAACTTTCCGCCAGCGCCAGCAGTTCCTGGTTGACGCTGACCATCAGGGTCGAGACCGACAGCTCCGCGCCCAGCGCATGTACTTCTTCCAGGTAAAAATCAAAGATGGTGGTCGATTGCCGCGACAGCGCGCGCTGCATGGTGCCGGCGTTGACGTTGGGATTGCCGTCGCGGTCGCCGCCGATCCAGCTACCCATCTGCACGAAGGGCGCCAGTTCGGCATTGGCGCCGCCGCTGGGCTGGCGCGCGCGGGTCGGGAACTGGGTGGCGATTTCGCCTTCGATGTCGTCATACAGCGCCGGCAGTTCGCGCAGGAAGGTGATGCGGTAGTAGGACAGGGCATTCTCGATTTCGTCCGCTACCGTCAGCTTGGTATAGCGCAGCATGCGGGTTTGCCACAGGGTGGCGATGCGGCCGCGCAGCAGTTCGGTGTTGTCGCGCAGTTCTTTCGCGGTCAGGGGACGGTCGCGCTCGGCCAGCAGGCGGGCGATCTCGCGCTCCGCATCGAGGATGCTCTTGCGCTGCACTTCGGTCGGGTGGGCAGTCAGGACCGGCGAAATCAAGGCATCTTTCAGGAAGCTGCGCACGGTGGCGCCGGAGACGCCGGCGTCATCCAGCTTGCTCAGGGCATGCGCCACGCTGCCGGGCTGGGCTGCCGATCCGGCCAGCAAGTGGGCGCGGCGGCGCCGGTTATGGTGCTGATCCTCGGCGATATTGGCCAGGTGCGAGAAATAGGAAAATGCGCGCACCACCGAATTGGTCTGGTCGCGCGTGAGTTTCTTGAGCAGCTTGTCGAGGTCGGCGCCGGCCTGCGGATCCGATTCGCGCCGGAAGCGTACCGCCGTCTGGCGTATGGTTTCCACCACTTCAAATACCGCGTCGCCCTCCTGATCGCGCAGCACGTCGCCCAGCAAGCGGCCCAGCAGACGGATATCTTCTTTGAGCGGAGCATCTTTATTGGGAGCGGGTTTTTTTACCTGGACAGCAGAATTCAATTGTTTTGCCATAATGAACGAGTGCAATCAGTTTTTCTGGGGTGGGGACGAAGGGTTTGGAACCGGTTGGGCGGGTGCTGTCTATATAAGTCTTTTGATATAAGCTGAACTGAGGCAATGCGCTGGAACAGTACACTGCACATGCTAAAATCCAGTGCGCCGCCTAGTTAAAATCTGAAAGAACTTGTGTCGAAAATATCCCCCCCTTCCAAGTTGGTGATCGCATCGCGTGAAAGCCCGCTGGCCATGTGGCAAGCGGAACACGTGCGCGAACGGTTATCTGCATTATATCCAGACTGTAATATAGAAATCCTCGGTATGACCACCCGCGGCGATCAAATTCTTGATCGTACCCTGTCCAAGGTCGGTGGCAAGGGCCTGTTCGTCAAGGAACTGGAAGTGGCGATGGCGGAAGGCCGCGCCGACCTGGCGGTGCATTCGCTCAAGGACATGCCGATGGAGCTGCCGCCCGGATTTGTGCTCAGCGCCGTGCTGGAGCGCGAAGATCCGCGCGATGCGTTTGTGTCGAACGACTACGCCAGCCTGGAGCAGCTGCCTGCCGGCGCCATCGTCGGCACCAGCAGCCTGCGCCGCCAGGCCTTGATCGCCGCGCGCTTCCCCTTGCTGCAGATCAAGCCCTTACGCGGCAATCTCGGTACCCGCCTGGCCAAGCTCGACCGCGGCGAATATGCCGCCATCATCCTGGCCGCGGCCGGCCTCAAGCGGCTTGGCCTGGCCGACCGCATCACGGCCCCGATCGAGCCCGAGCAGAGTTTGCCGGCGCCGGGGCAGGGCGCGATGGCGATCGAGATCCGCGCCGACCGCGCCGACCTGCAGGAAATACTCGCGCCCCTGAACCATTTGCCTACGGAACTGGCGGTCACCGCTGAGCGCACCTTGTCGCGCGCCTTCGGCGGCAGCTGCCAGGTGCCGCTGGCGGCGTTTGCCACCATCGACGGCGACCAGATGCGCTTGCGCGCAATGATCGCCACGCCGGACGGCCTGCGGGTCGCCGTTGCCGACGCCAGCGGCGCCGCCGACGCACCGGAAGTGCTGGGAGAAACCATTGCCGCAGCGCTGGAGGCGCAGGACGCCGGAGCCATCCTGGCGCTGTGCAAGGAGGCCTAGTGCCACTAGCGCCGCCAGCGGGCAACTCTGCCTTGCGCCCGGTCATCATCACCAGGCCGCTGCAGCAAGCCTCGGCGCTGGCGCGGCAGATCGCGGCGCGCGGCCGCCAGCCGGTGGTTTTCCCCTTGCTGGAAATCCTGCCGCTAAACGATAACGCGCCGTTGCAAGCCGTCCTCGGCGAGCTCGCCGACTTTGCGCTAGTGGTGTTTGTCAGCCCGAACGCCATCGATGCCGCATTTCGCCATATCGCCGGCTGGCCTCGGCAGTTGCCGATCGGTATCGTCGGCGAGGGCAGCAGGGCGGCGCTGGCGCGCCACGGCCTGACGGCGCACAACACCACCATCTTCAGCCCGCCCGATCCGGCCAGGACCGATTCCGAAGGTTTGCTGCAGGCGCTCGACCTTGATTCCTTGCGCGGCCGCCAGGTATTGCTGGTGCGCGGCGAAAGCGGCCGCGAATTTTTTGCCGACAGCTTGCTGGCGGCGGGTATCAAGGTGCAGGCCGTAGCTGCTTACCGACGCCAGGCGCCGGTGCTCGATGCCTCCTTGAGAACCCGCCTGCAATTCCTGCTGGATACCGAAAACGACTGGATATTGACCAGCTCGGAAGCGCTCAGGCACCTGGTCGACCTGGTGCAAGCGCTTGCGGGCGGCGCCGGTGTTGCAAAAATCCAACAGCAGAAACTCCTTGTCCCGCATGCCCGTATTGCCGAAACGGCACATACGCTTGGATTTACTGACGTTACTCTGACCGGCTCAGGCGACGAACGGCTACTCGACGCGTTACAATTCCCGCTATGAACGAATCGATACCCACCCCAGAATCGAACCAGCCTGCTGGTCCTGCCGTCAGCGCCACGGCATCGCCACCGTCGCAGCCGGTGCTGCAGCCTTACAAGTTCACCCAGGACAAGAGTCCGAAGCGCTCGCTTGGCCTGGTGTACGGCATATTGCTGCTGCTGGCCCTGCTGCTGGCGGCGCAATGGTGGGTGATGCACAACGAGAACGGCAAGCTGCGCCAGGAACTGGCGCGCCGCCTGCAGGCGGGCGACAGCATCAATACGGAAACCAAGGTGCTGGTGAAGTCGGTGCAGGACGAGTCGAAGGAACTGCAAGGCAAGGTCAGCGTGCTGGAAAACAAGCAGGTCGAATCGCAAAGCCAGCAACTGGCGCTGGAGCAGCTGTATAAAGACCTGTCGCGCAACAGCGATGACTGGACCCTGGCCCAGGTGGAAGACGTGCTGTCGACCGCCAGCCAGCAATTGCAACTGGCCGGCAACGTCCAGGGCGCACTGATCGCACTGCAGAACGCCGACAAGAACCTGTCGCGCTCCGACAAGCCGCAATTCATCATCGTGCGGCGCGCCATCGCCAGCGACATCGAAAAACTGAAGGCCTTGCCGACGCTGGACGTCACCGGCATCGCCGTGCGTCTCGACAGCATCATCGGCCAGATCGACGGCATGCCCTTGCTGTCCGATGAAAAACCGATCGTCGGCATCAGCAAGCCGAATAACCAGGCCGTGGTCGGTGGGCCTAAGGCCGCCGGTTCCGGCAATATCGCCAAAACCCAGGTGGCGGCGGATGCCGTGGTGACCGACTGGAAAAACAGCCTGAAGGACAAGTGGCAAAGCTGGAGCAGCGAGATGTGGACCGAAATCAGCCAGCTGATCAGGGTGCGCACCGTCGATACCCCCGACGCCTTGCTGCTGTCGCCGACCCAGGCCTACTATGCCCGGGAGAACCTGAAGCTGCGCCTGCTCAATGCCCGCCTCGGCCTGCTGTCGCGCAACGAATCAGCATTCCGCAGCGACCTGATCGCCGCCCAGGAAACCATCACCAAATATTTCGACACGCGGGCCAAGCAGACCCAGACCGTGCAGACCTTGCTCAAGCAGGTCCAAAGCAGCAATCTTTCGATCACCATGCCGGCGCTGGATAGCCCGGCGGCGATCCGTACTTACAAAGGCAAGCCATAGTCCTATGCGATTCTTTCTCCGGCTTGTTGCTCTGTTTGCAGTCGCCATCGGCCTGGCCGTGCTGGCGCGTTACAACCCCGGTAATGTGGTGATGTTTTTCCCGCCGTACCGGATTGACCTGTCGCTGAATTTTTTCGTCATTTCGCTGGCGATCCTGTTCATCATCCTGTACGTGCTGATCCGGGCGATCCGGGTCACCCAGAAATTGCCGGGGCGGGTGATCGGTTACCGCCGCCACAAACGCGAAACCACCGCCAACAACGCCTTGCGCGATGCGCTCAAGTCCCTGTTCGAAGGCCGTTTCGGCCAGGCTGAAAAAGCCGCCACGCGCGCCGCCGAACTGCAGGACAACCTGGGCGTGGCAGCCTTGATCGGCGCCCGCGCCGCCCATCGCATGGGGCAGCCGGAACGGCGCGACATCTGGCTGGCCAGCATCGAAGACGACGAGCCGCTGAAAACCGCGCGCCTGATCACCACCTTGGATCTGCTGGTGGATGAGCACAAGTCGCAGGAAGCACTGCACACCGTCAATGAATTGAACGCGCGCGGTACGCGCCATATCCACGCCTTGCGGCTGGCGCTGAAAGCCAACCAGCAAGCCAAGAACTGGCCGGAAGTACTGCGCCTGGTGCGCACCCTGAACAAACACGACGCCTTGCATCCGGCCCTGTCGACGCGCCTGCGCGAGCTGGCTTACGACGGCTTGCTGTCGGATGAAGCGCACGACGCCGAATCGATCACCCGGCTGTGGGGCACGGTGCCGAACGAAGACCGCACCAAGCCATTCATCGCCATGCGCGGCGCCCAGGCGTTCAACAAGAGCGGCCTGCACGCTGAAGCGCGCGCCCTCGTCGAAAAATCGCTGGCGACAGAGTGGGACCAGCGCTTGCTGGCAGTCTACCGTGACGCTGCTGCGGCTGAGGCATCGCCCGAGCTGTTGTCGCAAATCGAGCACTGTGAACACTGGGCCGTCAGGGCCCCCAACGACCCAGAGCTGGCGCTGACCCTGGGCACATTCTGCTTCAAGCAAAAATTATGGGGCAAGGCCCAGCGCCATCTGGAGCAGGCTTTGTCGGATGCGGTAGCGCCGGCCACGGTGCGCGAAGCGCATCTGAAACTGGGACAATTGCACGAGGCGATCGACCAGCAGGCGCTGGCAGCCGAGCATTATCGCCAGTGCGCGCTGGCTACCACGCTGTAACGGAAACATCGCTGTAGCCTTGCGCTACGCTGAAATGGGGCAGGGGTGATTACGCAGTCTGGGAGCGTAAGACCCTGTCCCTTTTTTCTTGGCCGCCGCTGTTTTCAAAGATTGAGTTGCTGCGATTTTGTTGAAAGCGCAATCGTCGCCTATACTTGTAATCCGTCATTACCCATGAAAGAGATTCATTGAACAACCTGTTATTGGTTATCGCAGCATTATTTCTGGTAGCGCTCAACGGCTTTTTTGTTGCTGCCGAATTCGGTTTAGTCAAATTACGCCAGACCCGTATCCGCGCCATCGCCAAGACCCAAGGCCTGCGCGGGCGCATCCTGGCGATAGTGCATCGCCAGCTGGACGCTTACCTGTCCGCCTGCCAACTCGGTATCACGCTCGCCTCGCTGGGCCTGGGCTGGATCGGCGAACCGGCGTTCGCCAGCCTGCTGCAGCCGGTGTTCGGCTGGATCGGCATCAGCTCGCCGGAACTGATACACGGCATTTCCTTCTTCTTCGCCTTCTTCCTGATCTCCTTCCTGCACATCGTGATCGGTGAACTCGCGCCCAAGACCGTCGCGATCCGCAATCCCGAAGTGATAGGGCTGTGGTGCGCCTTGCCCTTGTACGGTTTTTACTGGGCCATGTACCCGGCGATCTGGGCGCTCAATGCCAGCGCCAACTGGATCCTGCGCATGGCCGGCCTGGCTGGCGCTCACGGCCATGATGCACAGTATTCGGCGGATGAGCTGAAGCTGATCCTGCGCGGCAGCCATGCCGGCGAAAAATTCAACCGCGACGAATGGAACGTGCTGGCGCAATCGCTGGATTTCAGCGAGCTCGAAGTATCCGACCTGATGCGGCCCATCAACGAGATCACGGCCCTGCACCAGGCGCGCAGCTTGCAGGAAAACCTGCAGACCATCTATCGCCACCGCTTTAGCCGCTATCCTTATTTCGACCAGAGCGGCGTCAATGTGCTGGGCGTGATCCATCTCAAGGATCTGTTCATCGCGCAGCAGGAAGGCAAGTCGATCGAGAGCCTGAACGCTTATCTGCGGCCGGTGGAATACGTATCCTCGCGCATGCCGGCGCTGGAACTGTTCCGCCGCTTCCGCACCGGCGCGCCGCATTTCGCCATCATCGGCAAGAAGGGCAGCAAGCCGGAAGGCTTCATTACGCTGGACAACCTGCTGGGCGCGATGGTGGGCGAGATCCGTGACGAATTCCGGCGCAACGACAACGAATGGAGCCGCCTCGACGACGGCACTCTGCTGGGCAAGGGCAGCCTGCCTATCTTCAGCCTGGAGCGGATACTCGGCATCGACGTCGCGATCGAGGGCGATGAAGATGTCGATTCGGTCGGTGGCCTGATCATGGCCAAGCTGGGCGACCTGCCGCATGAAGGACAGAAGATCGGGTTCGACGGTTTTGACATCGTGGTCAAGAAAATGAACGGGCCGCGGATCGTGCTGGTCAAGGTTTATCCGGCGGCGCGTGCGGTCGATGCTGAATAGGCACCATGCTGATTGCGATTACATCGAAGAATATCCATAGTTGATTCGTCCCTGAAAAAGAAGGGACCGGGGTTGACAGCCTGAATTGCAAAAAACGCACAAGCCGCGCAATGCGGTGGCGGGGAGCCTTGGGGCTGCTGGTTTTACTTTTTGCACCGGTCTGTCAACCTTGCCATCTGCCATCCCCTCAGTCTGAATGTGGAAAGCGGCCTCACAGCGACTCTGGAGATCGCTATAACCTGCATCACACGTCCCCCCAATTTTCGCAATAGTCGCTCGATCAGAGCATCAGCCTTATTCTTTATTGGTCGACGAGTTGCGGCCGGAGCGTTGTCTGAGCGCCGGGAGTCATATGGATATTCTCAACGCCTTGCACGTGAAGGCCAGGGAGCAGGTGCTGTCTAATTGAGTTCAGTGTTGCATATAGTATAAGATAGTTGCAAAAGCGAACGGCTTTGACGTATCTTTGTTGAGTAATCGATTGACTCAACATGTTGGCGCTCCAGTCTAAGCGAACATGTGTCGTTGCAAGACCTGACTCCGGCCATGTTCAATCATTATTTTGTACTCTTACCTGAAGATTTTATGCGCCTGAAAATAATCACGATTTCCATTGCGATAAGTTTGCTCATTGGGGCTTGTAGTACGCCATCGAACAACGTGATAACAACAAGAGCCAAGACGAAACCATCTACTTGTGGACGACCCGCCTATCCGAGAGCGTCCATGGCCGCTAAAGAAACTGGGGTTGTAGATGTGAGCCTGCATATTTCCAAAGAAGGGCGAGTTATAGAAACAAAAATCGCGAGCTCTAGTGGACATCAAAGATTAGATTCAACAGCCGCTCTAGCAATGAGAGCGTGCGAATTTGTACCTGCCACTGTGAATGGCGTAGCTATAGATTCGTGGGAAAAGATGAGATGGATTTGGCGCACTGAATAAAGCCATCCAGCTTGAAAGGCCGCGATCAGAAGCGGCCGGTCGTAAGTCATCATTCGATAATGAATAATCATGACTATTCTTGAAACAAAGCGGTTGAAATTGATCCCATTTTGCGACGACCATCTTGCTGGTTTAACCGCGATTAATAGTGACCCAGAGGTCATGACTTACATCGGCAACGGCGCCCCAATGTCTGAGGCTGACAGCCAAGCAATGATCGATCGCGTAAAACCGAGATGGACTTCGCACGGATTCTCATGGTGGAGTGTTTTCCGTAAAGACGACAATCTGATGATTGGTGCGGCGACATTGCAACCGTTGGCTGCTCAGACAGGTGCTGTCCCGGAAATCGGTTGGAGGTTAAGGCGAGACTGTTGGGGGAAGGGTTATGCGACTGAAGCTGCTGAACGGATCGTTTTGTTCGCAAAAGAACTGGGCATTCCTGAAGTGGTTGCCGTGGCAAATCCTGGCAATATTGCCTCCATTGCAGTGATGGAGCGGCTTGGCATGCAGTACCGCGGCATCGAAACCCACTACAACGCTCCATGCGCTGTCTACCAGGTAAGCTTGCGCTTGAAGACGGTTCAAGAGGCGGCAGCGCCGTTGTCGCAGGCTGGCGAAGGCCATTGACGGCGCCGACTATGGTGAACGGTAAGCAAGGAAAGCAGAGTTATCCGCGCGCTCACCGCGAGGAATGAAGCTGTATGGAAGGCTTAGGCTTCGGGTTCCTGGCAAACCGCTTCGATGTTGTGCCCGTCGGGACCAATCACAAAAGCTGCATAGTAGTTCGCGTTGTATTGCGGGCGCGGACCAGGCGCACCATTGTCTTTGCCACCCGCTTCCAGGGCCGCGCGATAGAAAGCGTCGACCTGCTGGCGGTTCTCGGCCGTGAACGCCAAGTGAAGATGCGCCGGCCTCTCCTCGGTTTGGTACAGGCACAATGAAGCCTTACTCTTTGGGCCAAGAAGCTCGACGCCATACGTCGGCGGCCCCTCCGAAACAACAGCTACGCCGAGCGGTTCGAGTGCCTTGAGGAAGAATATTTTGCTCACCGCATAGTCGCTGACGCCGAATTTGACGTGGTCAAACATGAGTTCTCCTGAAGAGTACGGGCCTGCGCCAGGCCCAACCAAGACGTTTGCCATAGAGGCTTATTTGGCAATTGTACCGTGTAACTCGGCCACACTGGCCCGAGCCCTATGCAATTTTTTGTAGCTGTCGATCAGGCGCTGGTGCCTGTCGAGACCCTCCAGTTTCATACTCGTTGGCGTCAGCCCGAAGAAGCGCACGCTGCCGTCCACCGACCCCATTACCGCATCCATCCGGGCGTTGCCAAACATCCGGCGGAAATTGACCGCGTAATCGTCCAGTTCCAGCTCGTCATCCAGCTGCACCTCCAGCACCACATTCAAGGCCTGATAAAACAATCCGCGCTCGGCCGAGTTGTCGTTGTATTGCAGGAAGGCTTCCACCTGCTCTTGCGCCTCGTCAAATTGCTGCAAGGCGAGATGAATCAGCAGCTTCAGCTCGAGAACCGTCAGTTGCCCCCAGTCCGTATTCTCGTCAAATTCGATACCGATCAATGTCGCGATGTCGGAATATTCATCGAGCTCATTGTTATCCAGACGCTCAAGCAGCGCTTCCAGGCTGGCATCGTCCAGGCGATGCAGATTCAAGATATCGACGCGGAACAGCAGCGCCTTGTTGGTGTTATCCCAGACCAGATCTTCTATCGGGTAAATTTCCGAATAACCGGGCACCAGAATCCGGCAGGCTATGGCGCCTAAATTGTCATACGCCGCCATATACACCTGTTTGCCCATGTCTTCGAGAATACCGAACAAGGTCGCGGCTTCCTCGGCATTGGAGCTGTCTTTCTGACCCTGGCTGGAAAAATCCCATTCCACAAAATCGAAATCCGCTTTGGCGCTGAAAAAACGCCATGACACAATGCCGCTGGAATCGATGAAGTGTTCGACAAAGTTGTTTGGCTCTGTCACGGCTTCGCTGGCAAAGGTGGGCCGAGGCAATTCGTTGAGGCCTTCAAAACTGCGCCCCTGCAGCAATTCCGTCAGGCTGCGCTCCAGCGCCACCTCCAGGCTTGGATGCGCGCCGAACGAGGCAAACACGCCGCCGGTGCGCGGGTTCATCAAGGTGACGCACATCACCGGGTACACCCCGCCCAGCGAGGCATCTTTCACCAGCACCGGAAAACCCTGCTCTTCCAAGCCCTGAATGCCGGCCAGAATGCCAGGGTATTTCGCCAGCACTTCCTGCGGCACATCTGGCAGTGTGATTTCACCTTCCAGGATTTCGCGTTTTACCGCCCGTTCGAAAATCTCCGACAGGCATTGCACCTGTGCTTCGGCCAGCGTGTTGCCGGCACTCATGCCATTGCTGACGTACAGGTTTTCGACCAGGTTGGACGGGAAGTACACCACCTCGCCGTCCGACTGCCGCACATACGGCAGCGAACAGATGCCGCGCTGTACATTGCCGGAGTTGGTGTCGACCAGGTGCGAGCCGAATAAATCGCCGTCGGGATTGTAAATTTGCAGACAGTACTCATCCAGAATTTCAGCCGGCAGCGCATCTTTACGGCCAGGCTTGAACCAGCGCTCGTTCGGGTAATGTACAAACTCCGCGTTGGCGATGTCTTCGCCCCAAAACGCGCCGGCGTAGAAATGGTTGCAATTGAGCCGCTCGATATACTCTCCCAACGCCGACGCCAGCGCGCTTTCCTTGGTCGCTCCCTTGCCGTTGGTAAAACACATCGGCGAGTGTGCATCGCGGATATGCAGCGACCACACATTGGGAACAAGATTGCGCCACGAAGCGATTTCAATCTTGATGCCCAAGGCCGCCAGAACGCCCGACATGTTGGCGATGGTTTGTTCCAGCGGCAGATCCTTGCCGACAATATAGGTGCTGGCGTCAGAAGCCGGCTTCAACGTCAGCAACGCCTGCGCATCGGCATCCAGGTTCGCGACCTCTTCAATGACAAATTCGGGCCCGGCCTGCACCACCTTTTTCACCGTACAGCGCTCGATGGAGCGCAAAATTCCTTGGCGGTCTTTGGCGGAGATATCCGCCGGCAACTCAACCTGAATCTTGAAAATCTGCTGGTAGCGGTTTTCCGGATCAACGATATTATTCTGCGACAGGCGGATGTTTTCGGTAGGAATATTGCGAGTTACACAATACAGCTTCACAAAATAAGCTGCACACAAGGCCGACGAAGCCAGAAAATAATCGAAGGGACCAGGCGCAGAACCATCGCCCTTGTAACGGATAGGCTGGTCGGACACTACCGTGAAGTCATCGAACTTGGCTTCAAGACGCAGCTTGTCGAGAAAATTGACCTTGATTTCCATGGGGGAACTCTAAAAATGATGTAGGCGCTATTATCCGTCGCCGCGCCGGTACCGTGCAATGTATCGATGGTTTTCTCAAACGTTGTCGTAAACGGGTGATTTGCCGGGCGAACGCCATGGCGCGGCAGATGGTTGGAAGCGGTGAACTTCCATGCGCCATGGCGATATCCAAGGCAGCGCCAAGTGCAGTTGCACCAGATGGAATCGCCGCGAGTTCCGCCAATTCAGAGCTGCATCATCACAGCATCACAGATGCCATAGATGCCCTTCGAGGGTAAAAGGCCGGTTCAGGCGATCGGCGGCCTGCCAGCGAAAACCGCCAATTGAGCGTCGAAAGCACGCTTGTAGGCGGGCCGCGCTTCGCCCTGGGCGACATAGGCGGCCAGGTTCGGATATTCATCCAGCATGCCCGATGCTTTCAACCTGAGCAGCACCGTCACCATCATCAGGTCGCCCGCGCTGAACGCGCCATCCAGCCATTCGGCATCGCCAAGGCGATCGGAAAGTTCGCCCAGCCGGTCGCGGATACGATTCTTGACGAGAGGCAGGCGCTGCTCGTACCAAGCCTTGTCGCCCTCCAGGAACTTGGCGGTCTGGAGATCAAGAATCGGCGGCTCAACGGTGTTGAGCGCGGCAAACATCCATGTGATCGCGCGTGCGCGGGCATTCGCATTGGCAGGTAGCAAGCCTGCATGGCGCTCTGCGATATGGAACACGATCGCGCCCGACTCGAACAGGGCAAGATCGCCTTCTTCATAGGTCGGAATCTGCCCGAAAGGATGAAGCGCCCGATGTGCGGGTTCCTTCATCGCACCGAACGAAACCAGGCGAACCTCGTAAGGTTGGGCGACTTCTTCAAACGCCCAGCGGACGCGCATGTCACGCGCAAGCCCCTTGCCGCCATCGGGCGACCGTTCAAAGACCGTAATAGTGGGGATCATTGGAAGGGACATGGCGATTTCTCCTTTGCTGGATGTCTGGTCGAGTGCCGGATACGGATTTTTTACTGTGCACTTACTAGACGTTCGAGATAGGGCTAAATCGACATCCCTGAGCTATTTTTTTGCTAATCCTCAAATCTACGGAAAAATCGCCCCCAGCCTTACCGCCCAGCCCGCCATCGGCGTACCCGACCAGGCATTCCGGTTAAACAGGTAAAGCCGCTGGCTGCGCAGCTTGTTCGGCCAAGGTTGTTCATCCAGCGACAAGCCAAGGCTAGGCTGGCATTCCGGACGCGGGAAGCGGCCTTCTTGATTCAGGACGTCGCGCATGCGGCCGGCGTCGCCGCTCATGCGGAATGCGATCGGCACTACCTCGTCGGCCGGCAGGTCGGCCAGCCAGGCGTCGCCCACGCACCATGAAGCCAGCGCCGTGATCGACAAGGCGACATTGGCCGGCAGGGCGTCGCGGCTGCGTTTGACGACGTCCGCCAGGAACGGCTTCTGGCTATGCATGACTTCGAAATCGAGCTGCACCACCTGGCTCGGACTGCGGGCTGCGGCAGCTACCACGGCGTTGACGATAATCTTTTTCTGTTTTTCATTCAGTTGCGGTTTACGCGCGCCGCGCGCCATATCGATATGGACGATGGTGACCAGCGGCGCTTTTTGCTGCACGCGGTTTTGCGCGTACCAGGCCGGCGGCAGCTGCAGGGGTTGCTGGCGCCGGCGCACGCTGGCGCTGCCGTCGCGCAGCAGGATGGTGGTGTCCAGCACCGCAACGCCCATGCGCTGCTCCTGGATGGACGGCGCCGGCTGGTTATCGGCGCCGCCTTTCAGCGTTGCCTGGCGGGCGCTGCCGCTGATCCAGGCGCGGACATCGTCCGGCCGTTCTCCTACCCACAGCATCAGCGGCGGCAAAGCCGACAACGCAGCCTGGCGGCTGGCGAACGCCGGCGCTGCTTCTGCGGCGGCCGGTTTGGCCGGTTCGGTTTTGGCGAGCAGGGCGCTGCTGCCTGCCAGCAGCAACAGGCAGGACAGGCAATGCTTCAGGCCCAGGCGCGAGGCTGGCTTCGACAGGAAATAGATTGTGCTCAAGATGACTTTCAGGATTGAGTGCGGCTGCCGGCTTGCACCTGGCAAAAAGGGCAAGACGCGTCGTTTCCCGTCTTACCCTTCTGGTCAGGCTCGGCAACCGCAAGCTGTTACTGCATGAACCAGCCGTGGCTGACCACGATCGATTGTCCGGTCAGCGCGTTGGACTCAAAGCCGCCGAGGAAAATCGCGGTTTGCGCGACGTCGTGGGTGGTGGTGAATTCGCCGTCCACGGTGTCTTTCAGCATCACGGTCTTGATCACTTGCTCTTCGGTGATGCCGAGTTCCTTGGCTTGCTCGGGAATCTGCTTTTCCACCAATGGCGTGCGGACGAAACCTGGGCAGATGACGTTGGCGCGGATCTTGTCTTTTGCGCCTTCCTTGGCCACCACTTTCGCCAGGCCGATCAGGCCGTGCTTGGCGGTGACGTACGGCGCTTTCAGCGGCGAGCCTTCATGCGAGTGCACCGAACCCATGTAGATGATGGCGCCGCCGTTGCCCTTCTTGATCATTTCGCGCATGGCCGCGCGCGTGGTCAGGTAGGCGCCGTCGAGATGGATCGCCAGCATCTTTTTCCAGTTGTCGAGGGTCGAATCGACTACCGGGGCGATTATCTGGATGCCGGCGTTGCTGATCAGGACGTCGATGCTGCCGTAAGCGGCGACCGCATCGGCGATGCCCTTGTCGACCTGCGCTTCGTCGGTAACGTTCATGGCGACCGCCATGGCGATGCCGCCGGACTGGCTGATCTCGTTGGCGGTAGCGGTGGCGGCGTCGAGCGCGAGGTCGGCGATCACGACCTTGGCGCCGGCGCGTGCGTATTCGATGGCGATTTCCTTGCCGATGCCGCTGGCGGAACCGGTAATCAGGGCAACTTTATCTTTGAGTGACATGGCTATTCCTTTACTTGTTTATTTACTTGTTTATTTACTTGTTTATTGAGGTGCTTATTTGGCGAGGTAATCAAAAGCGACCGTGCCCAGCGGCAAGGTCAGGTCGGTCAGGATATGTACTGCGGAGATCACCTCCAGCACCGGCAGGTCGGCGATCGGGGCCAGCGCATGCGGATGCAAGTCTAGCGCGCCAGGGCCGCTCCAGGCGCCTTTGACGGTGATGTCGGTCAAGCTGTACTGTACCAGTTCGCAGATGCGCGGGGTGCCGTCCACATGCGGGATGATCTTCAGCAGGAAGCTGGGTGCTTCCAGCGACTTTTTTACCGCGGCGCTGTCGAGCGTCTTGTGCTTGTAGCCCATGGTGCCGGTGGCGATGCGGAAATCGCTGTAGTCCAGCGTGCCCATCAGGGTGTCGGTGTGCACCTGCAGTTCCGGGCTGCCGAGCTTTTTCGGGAAACCCCACAGTTCGCGGCCGCCGGCGATTGGCGGGTGGTCGTTCAGGTACATATTGTGGACGTAACCGCCGGCCACGCCGTTCAGGGTCACCGGTATGACCTGTCCCGATTCGCAGTAATGACCGAAGCCGGTCGAGTCAGGCATCTTGATGAATTCGAACTTGACGATGGGCTCGACGAACTGCAGCGGCGCCGGAATCATTTTCTTGAGGGCTTCCGGGTCGGTGCGGTAGGTGATGATCAGGAATTCGCGGTCGACAAAACGGTAGGGGCCGGGCGGAAAGGCCGGATTGTGGATCGGCATTGCAAAGGCGTTGTCGCGTACTTCGTTTTCAGTCATGTTTCTTCCTCGCTATGAAAGGACTTGCTGTAATACGGCTTGTCTGAGACAGGCAAAACAGGCGAAAGGTTGCCATTACTTTTCCGCGCATTTCACCGGGCAAAAATTCCGGCTCCGGCGCAAACCACGGGATTGGTAAAAAGCAATCTAGCCACATACGTCTGCACCCAAGCAAGATACACACCCAATATGACAAGACTATCTCAGGTATTGCCTGATAAATATCTCATGAGGAATTTACTTAAAGATCAATACAGAACAGAATGACGATCAAGGTTGCCAATTCAAGAGATTGCGGCAAACGTATCGAACAATGATTGCACAAAATGCAATTTCATGCCGGCGAACGTAAATAAGCTTGAGTGATGTTAACGTTATCAGCTAAAGTTGCGCTCTTTTTTCTATCTTTTCCTGCTTGGGGTCATCCAGGGAAGATGCAAGGACAAGACCGTCGATGGACGTAAGCGGTATGATCGGCGCTGGCTGCATGTGCACAATGTTATGGTTAGCAGCGCGGCCAGCAGCGATATTCTAAAAAAAACGTAATCTAATGGAGAGGACAAATGGCAAAACCAGCGCTCTACAAATCCCTTTATGTGCAAGTATTGACCGCCATCGTGATCGGCGTTCTGCTTGGGCATTTTTATCCGGAAACCGGCACCGCAATGAAGCCGCTCGGCGACGGTTTCATCAAGCTCATCAAGATGATCATCGCACCGGTGATTTTCTGCACCGTGGTGATCGGCATCGCCGGCATGGAAGACATGAAAAAGGTCGGCAAGACCGGCGGCCTGGCCCTGCTGTATTTTGAGATCATGAGCACCGTGGCCCTGATCCTCGGCCTGGTGGTGGTCAATGTCTGGCATCCGGGCACCGGCATGCACGTCGACCTGAGTTCGCTCGATACCAAGAGCATCGCCGCCTACACCGGCCCGGGCAAGATGGAGTCGACGGTCGACTTCTTCTTCCACATCATCCCGAGCAGCATGATCGACGCCTTCGCCAAGAACGAGATCCTGCAGGTGCTGCTGATCGCGATACTGTTCGGTTTCTCGCTGCATAAATTCGGCGGGCGCGGCACGCTGGTGTTCGATTTCATCGAAAAATTCTCGCATGTGCTGTTCGGCATGGTCGGCCTGATCATGAAGGTCGCACCGATCGGCGCCTTCGGCGCGATGGCTTTCACCATCGGCAAATACGGCGTCGGCTCCTTGCTGTCGCTGGGCCAACTGATGGGTGCTTTCTACCTGACCTGTTTGCTGTTCATCTTCGGCGTACTGGGCGTGGTCGCCAGGGTGCACGGCTTCAGCGTCTGGAAGTTCGTCAAGTACATCAAGGAAGAACTGCTGATCGTGCTCGGCACGTCGTCGTCGGAATCGGTGCTGCCGCGTCTGATGGGCAAGCTGGAAAACCTCGGCGCCAAGAAGTCGGTGGTCGGCCTGGTGATCCCGACCGGTTATTCCTTCAACCTGGACGGCACCTCGATCTACCTGACCATGGCCGCGGTCTTCATCGCCCAGGCGACCGATACGCCGATGTCGCTGATGCAGCAGTTGACCTTGCTGGCAGTCTTGCTGCTCACTTCCAAGGGCGCTGCAGGCGTCACCGGCAGCGGTTTCATCGTGCTGGCGGCGACCTTGTCGGCGGTTGGCCATGTGCCGGTTGCAGGCCTGGCGCTGATCCTGGGCATCGACCGTTTCATGTCGGAAGCGCGTGCGCTGACCAACACCATCGGCAACGGCGTGGCGACGATCATCGTGGCGAAGTGGACCGGCGAACTGGATGAGCAGCAATTGCATCGCCAGCTGGACAACAAGGGCATCGATGCGGAGCAGGAATTGGCCAAGCATGATGCTGCGGTTGAGCAGGCGGATCAGCGCAGCCATTCGTAAGTTGTAGGGTGGGCAGATTTTCTGCCCACGCTGAATTCGCTTGTCGAATGATGGGGGTTCCGCGTGGGCACAGGTGCCCACCCTACATAAAAAAGGAGATGCAATCGCATCTCCTTTTTTTACGCCTGCGGCTTGCCGGATCAGTTCAGCTTGACCGCATGCTCCCGCGTTTCATGGAACACCACCTGCGGCCAGCGCTCCTGCGTCAGGCGCAGGTTCACGCCCGAACTCGCCAGGTAAGCCATGTTGCCGGCAGCGTCGTAGGCAACGTTATGGCCGGCCGAGGATTTCTCGAAATCGGCCAGGATCTTCTTGTCGTCGCAGGTGATCCAGCGCGCGCTGCTGATGCTGGTGCCTTCGAACACGGCATCGACGCCGTACTCGTTGAGCAGGCGGCTGGCCACCACTTCGAACTGCAGCACGCCGACGCCGCCCAGCACCAGGTCGCTGCTGGTGACCGGCTTGAAGACCTGGATCGCGCCTTCTTCGCCGAGCTGCTGCAAGCCCTTGTGCAACTGCTTGATCTTGAGCGGGTTGCGGATCCGCACCGAGCGGAAGAAGTCCGGCGCGAAGTAGGGGATGCCGGTGAACTGCAGCATTTCGCCTTCGGAGAAACTGTCGCCGATCTGCATGTTGCCGTGGTTGGGCAGGCCGATGATGTCGCCGGCGTAGGCTTCTTCCACCTGTTCGCGGCTGGAGGCCATGAAGGTCACCACGTTCGATACCTTGATCTCGCGGTTCAGGCGCAGGTGCTTGATTTTCATGCCGCGCTGGAAGTGGCCGGAGCAGACGCGCAGGAAAGCGATGCGGTCGCGGTGCGCCGGGTCCATGTTAGCCTGGATCTTGAACACGAAACCGGAGAAGCTGGCTTCTTTCGGTTCCACTGTGCGCACGGTGGCGTCGCGCGAGCCTGGCGGCTGCGCCCAGTCGATCAGCGCATTGAGGATTTCGCGGATGCCGAAGTTGTTGATGGCGGAACCGAAGAATACCGGGGTCTGCACGCCGGCCAAGAACGCTTCCTGGTCGAACGGATGGGAAGCGCCGTGCACCAGTTCGACTTCCATCCGCAACTGCTCGATTTCGCGCGGGAACATTTCATCCAGGCGCGGGTTATCGATGCCCTTGATAACTTCAAATGTCTGGTCAGCCTTGTCGTTACCGGCGGCGAACAGCAGGATTTCGTCGCGCAGCAGGTGATACACGCCGCGGAAGGTCTTGCCCATGCCGATCGGCCAGGTCACCGGCGCGCACTGGATCTTCAGCACCGATTCCAGCTCATCCAGCAGCTCCAGCGGATCGCGGGTTTCGCGGTCCATCTTGTTCATCAGGGTGATGATCGGCGTATTGCGCATGCGGCAGACGTTGAGCAGCTTGATAGTCTGGGTTTCGACGCCCTTGGCGGCGTCGATCACCATCAGCGCCGAGTCGACTGCGGTCAGCACGCGGTAGGTATCTTCCGAGAAGTCCTGGTGGCCCGGGGTGTCGAGCAGGTTGACCACGTGGTCGCGATATTCGAACTGCATGACCGAGCTGGCGACCGAAATACCGCGCTGCTTCTCGATGTCCATCCAGTCCGAAGTCGCATGGCGGCCGCTCTTGCGGCCTTTGACGGTGCCGGCCAGCTGGATCGCGCCCGAAAACAGCAGCAGTTTTTCAGTCAGCGTGGTTTTGCCGGCATCCGGGTGGGAAATGATGCCGAATGTGCGGCGGCGCGCCACTTCAGTGGCGATCTGTTCGACAGAGACGTTATGGGCGACGATGTCGGCGGCGTCATTGTCGACGCCACTCAGGTTCGGCTGCTCGGAGACGGGTTCTTGCATGATGCGTGGTTCAAGCGGTCTCGGCCGCCTGCCTTGAGAATAATGAATGCGGAAAAGAGAAGCTGCCTGCCGGCTGTTGTTGCAGCCGCATATTCGCAGTTTCGATAACCCTCGATTATAACGTATGTCGTGTGCCGCCAGCATTGCCAAAACGGCCATGGCTGACGGTCATTCGCGACTGGCATTGCAGATATTGTCGTTCTACTAATTATGGGCTGGGCAAAACAGTTGATGATATGCAGCGGCTGCAGCTATGGCGGTCTGTATAATTCCATCCTCATGTCAGTATCAGAATCCAACAAACCATCGCGGCCAGCAGACCGCCCAAGTTCCCAGCGCAGCGCTGGCCGTCCATCCCAGCCGCGTCCGGCATCGCCACGCCCCGAGCCTGTGCGGCCATTGCCTGAGCGCAATCCGTTGCCGCCGGTCGTGTTCCCCGAGGAACTGCCGGTTTCCGGCAAGCGCGGCGAAATTTCGGCGGCGATCGCAGCCAACCAGGTGGTCATCGTCTGCGGCGAAACCGGTTCGGGTAAAACCACCCAGCTGCCGAAGATCTGCCTGGAGCTGGGGCGCGGCCAGACCGGCATGATCGGCCATACCCAGCCGCGCCGGATCGCCGCATCCTCGACCGCCAAGCGCATCGCCCAGGAGCTCAACTCGCCGCTGGGCGAGCACGTCGGCTACAAGGTGCGTTTCAACGACACCCTGAGCAAGGGCGCCTGGATCAAGCTGATGACCGACGGCATCCTGCTGGCCGAGACCCAGACCGATCCCTTGCTGCGCCAGTACGACACCATCATCATCGATGAAGCGCACGAGCGCAGCCTGAACATCGATTTCCTGCTGGGCTACCTGAAGCAGCTGCTGCCGAAGCGTCCGGACCTGAAAATCATCATCACCTCGGCTACCATCGATGCCGACCGTTTCGCCCGCCATTTTGGTACGGCGGACAAGCCGGCGCCGGTAATCGAAGTGTCCGGCCGGCTGTACGCGGTCGAAGTGCGCTACCGGCCGGTCGACAATGCCGACCGCAGTGGCCTCAGTCCTGCCGCAGGTACGGCTGCAGCCAAGCCGAATGCGCCGCAAAATGCGGCTCAGCGCGACCGCGAGCAACGCGACCTGATGGATGCGGTGGTGGACGCGGTCGACGAGCTGGCGCGCATCGGCTCCGGCGATGTGCTGGTGTTCCTGCCGGGTGAGCGCGAAATCCGCGACGCCGCCGAAGCGCTGCGCAAGCACCATCCTGCCCACGTCGAAATCCTGCCTTTGTTCGCCCGTCTGTCGGCGCAGGAGCAGGAACGCGTATTCAAGCCGTCCAACGCGCGCCGCATCGTGCTGGCTACCAACGTGGCCGAAACTTCGCTGACCGTGCCGGGCATCCGCTATGTGGTGGATGCCGGCCTGGCGCGGGTGAAACGCTACAGCTACCGCAACAAGGTCGAGCAGCTGCAGATCGAGCCGATCGCGCAGTCGGCGGCCAACCAGCGCGCCGGCCGTTGCGGCCGGGTCGCCGCCGGCGTCTGCATCCGCCTGTACGAAGAACAGGATTACCTGCAGCGGCCGAAATTCACCGAGCCGGAAATCATGCGTTCGTCGCTGGCTTCGGTCATCTTGCGCATGAAATCGCTGCATTTGACCGATGTCGAAACCTTCCCGTTCATCGAACCGCCGCCGGGCCGCGCGATTGCCGACGGCTACCAGCTGCTGCAGGAACTGGGCGCGGTCGACGACAACAACCAGCTGACCAAGACCGGCCGCCAGCTGGCCAAGTTGCCGCTCGATCCGCGCGTCGGCCGCATGATCCTGGCGGCGCTGGATAATGTCTGCCTGAGCGAAATGCTGGTCATTGCCGCCGCCTTGTCGGTGCAGGACCCGCGCGACCGGCCGCTGGAAGCGCAGGGCGCGGCCGACCAGGCGCACAAGAAATTCGCCGATGAAAAATCCGAATTCCTGAGCTACCTCAAGATCTGGAAATGGTTCGAAGACGCGATTGAGCATAAGAAAACCAACCGTCAGCTGATGGATAACTGCCGCGCCAATTTCCTGTCGCAACTGCGCTTGCGCGAGTGGCGCGATGTCCATTCGCAGCTGCTGACGATCGTACGCGAGCAGGGCTGGCGATTGAACGAAGCGCCGGCTACCTACGAGCAGCTGCATTGCGCCTTGCTGACCGGTTTGCTCGGCAACGTCGGTTTCAAGGCCGACGAAGATTCGCACTACCTGGGCGCGCGCGCCATCAAGTTCTACCTGTGGCCGGGTTCGCATTTGTCGAAGAAGGCCGGCAAGTGGGTGATGGCGGCCGAACTGGTCGACACCAGTCGCCTGTATGCACGCTGCATCTCCCAGATCCAGCCGGAATGGCTGGAGAAGGTCGGCGCCCACCTGCTGAAGAAATCGTACGGCGAGCCGCGCTGGGAAAAACGCACGGCGCAGGTCTCGGCCTCGGAGCGCGCGACTTTGTACGGGCTGGTGGTGTATAGCCAGCGCCGCATCAATTTCGGCCTGATCAATCCGCAGGAAGCGCGCGAGATATTCATCCGCGATGCGCTGGTCGGCGGCGAGTTCGAAACCCGGGCGCCGTTCTTCGCCCACAACCAGAAACTGATCCGCGAGATCGAGAACCTGGAGCACAAGTCGCGCCGGCTGGATGTGCTGGTGGATGACGAACTGATTGCGGCCTTCTACGACAAGCTGATCCCGGCCGATATCTGCAACGGCATCGCGTTTGAAAAATGGCACAAGGACATGAGCGTGCAGACGCCCAAGCTGCTGTTCCTCAACCGTGACGACCTGATGCGGCATGAAGCGGCCGGCATCACCACCGAGCTGTTTCCGAAAGTGATGCGGGTGGCCGGCATCGAAATGGCTTTGTCCTATCACTTCGAGCCAGGCACGCCGCGCGACGGCGTGACGCTGACGGTGCCGCTGTATGCGCTGAACCAGGTGTATGTCGACCGCTGCGAATGGCTGGTGGCCGGCATGCTGAAGGAGAAAGTCCATCTGCTGCTGAAATCCTTGCCGCAGAAGATACGCCGCAATTGCGTGCCGCTGCCCGACTATGCCGCCGGTTTCTGCGAGCGGATACAGGCGCGCCATGTGTTCGGCCACGGCAACCTGCTGGATGCCTTGATGGCGGACATCCGCACCGAAACCACCGTTGCCGCGCGCAGCACCGATTTCAAGCTGGAGACCTTGCCGGCCCATCATTCGATGAACTTCAAGGTGGTCGACGAGCACGGCCGCCAGCTCGACATGGGGCGCAACCTGGCGGCGTTGCAGGCCGAATTCGGCGGGCAGGCGCGCGAGAGTTTCCAGCGGCTGGCGAGCGTGACGGTGGCCGACGAGGCGTCGGTCCCGGCGAACGATGTGGCGCAAGCAACGGGGAAAACCGCGGCGCCGGCGGCAACCCGCGTTACTGCTCAACCAGCGGCGAAGGCCGCCGATGGCGCCAACGCACAGTTCAGCAACCTGACCGCCTGGACCTTCGGCGAACTGCCCGAACTGCTGGAAATCCAGCAAGGCAAGCAGACCCTGATCGGCTTCCCGGCGCTGGTGGATCGGGGCACGCATTGCGACCTGGAAGTCTTCGACGATCCTAACGAGGCAGTGCGGATCCATCATCTTGGCCTGCGCCGGCTGTTCGCCTTGCAGCTCAAGGAACAATTGAAATTCCTCGAGAAAAACATCCCCGGCCTGCAGCAGATGGGCATGCAGTTCCTGGCGCTGGGATCGCAGGAAGAACTGCGCGACCAGATCATCCATGCCGGCCTGGAACGCGCCTGCCTGCAGCTGCCGTTGCCGCGGACCGCGGCTGAGTTCGCGCAGCGCAAGGAAGAGGGCAAGTCGCGCCTGGGTTTGCTGTGCAATGAAATTGCGCGCCTGGCGGCGCTGATCCTGGCCGAGTATCACGGCTTGCCGAAGCGTTTGCAGGGCGCCAAGGGCCATCCGCAGGCGGTGGCCGACATCCAGGCGCAGATGCAGTCGCTGGTCAGCAAGCGTTTCATTGCCGACAATGACTACGCCAACCTGACCCATTTCCCGCGCTACCTGAAGGCGGTCAACGTGCGGCTGGAGAAATTGCGCGCCGACCCGGCCCGCGATACACGGCTGATGACGGAGTGGGCGCAAGTGGCGACGCCGTGGCAGCGCGCGCAAAAGGACCGCAGCGGCAAAAGCGATCCGAAACAGGCTGAATTCCGCTGGCTGCTGGAAGAGCTGCGGGTGTCGCTGTTTGCGCAGGAACTGCGGACTCCGATGCCGGTTTCGGTCAAGCGCTTGCAGAAAGTATGGGAAACCATGCAGCGTTAGAAGCAATAGCCGGCCGGTAGCGCGCCAATTCCCTGTTTTAAAAGGGATTTCGCGTAAAATTGCGCCAAATACACACCATAAACCGTTGCAGTAGAAGAAGGAAATACGCGATGAGCATCAAATCCGACAAATGGATACGCCGCATGGCGCAGGAAACCGGCATGATCGAGCCGTTCGAGCCGGGCCAGGTGCGCGAGGCCAACGGCCAGAAAATCGTGTCTTACGGCACCTCGTCGTACGGCTACGATATCCGCTGCGCCAACGAATTCAAGATTTTCACGAATATCAATTCGACCATCGTCGATCCCAAGAATTTCGACGAGAAATCGTTCGTCGATTTCAGCGGCGATGTCTGCATCATCCCGCCCAATTCGTTTGCTCTGGCGCGCACCATGGAGTACTTCCGCATCCCGCGCAGCGTGCTCACCATCTGCCTCGGCAAGTCGACCTACGCGCGTTGCGGCATCATCGTCAACGTCACCCCGTTCGAGCCTGAGTGGGAAGGTTACGTCACGCTGGAGTTTTCCAACACGACGCCGCTGCCAGCCAAGATCTACGCCGGCGAAGGCTGCGCCCAGGTGCTGTTCTTCGAAAGCGACGAAATCTGCGAGACGTCGTACAAGGACCGTGGCGGCAAGTACCAGGGCCAGCACGGCGTAACATTGCCGAAGGCCTGAGATGCCCAAGAACAAGCGCCCCGTGCCAAGGAAATCCAGCGTTTCCCCCGAAGACAAGGATGAAGCCGTCACCCAGCAGCTGTGCGACCTGGCGATCGACCTGGCCGAGCAGGATGGGGACGAAGCCGAAGGCGTTGCCGCCGGCGCTGTCTTGCAGCAGGCCGGCATCGATTTTCACAAGATCATCAAGAAGAACCTGCAGCAAAAGAAGGATGACATCCTGTATGACGCGATCGAGCGCACCAAGTATGCCGATCTCGACGCCTGGCGCTTCCTGAAAGAGCAGGTTGAAGAAGCATCGGAGATCCTGCTGGTGCGCCGCGATGAAGGCAAGGTGCTGGAGCTGAATGCGTTCGTGGTGCCGTTCTTCGCGCACGCTCGCGGCGGCCTCAAGCGCGAGCAGTGCTTCCAGGACCAGGAAGCCTTCGATGCGCTGTCGGCCAGCTTCAAGCAGGCGCAGCTGGAGGGGCCGGACGCCACCGTCGTGCTGGTCAGCCACGCCTACCATTTGGATGAAATCGACAGTATCCGCTACAGCCATCTGTTTGAAATGAACCGCGATGCGTTCGGCGCCATGGCCGACAAGAAGCTGGCGGCGACCGCCGCCATCGAACGCAGCATCAGCGGCTGGCCGGAAAACCTGTTCGGGCCGGACGACGACGCGGTCGAACTGCGTTTCTTGCTGGGCTTTTCGCTCAAGGCGACCGACGATGCGTTTTATGCGGTGCCGGAGGACGAAGCCGCCGCCGACGTTTACTTCGGCGCGCGGGAACAGCGTTTCCACGGCTGGACCGAACAGGTCGCGCCCTTGCTCAAGCGTTGCCTGGTGACCGACGGCAGCGAAATCGATCTGCATTTCCTGTACCAGGACCTGTTCCACGGCGGCAAGGAGCGCGGCATTGCCGAGTACTTCACGCTGCAGATGATGTCCGAGCTGAACCATGGTCTCGACCAGCACGGCGTTGCGCCTTCCGACGCCAGCGCGGTGGTTGGTCCGGCCGATGTGCGCGGCGAGATGGTGTTGCGAGTGAATTTATATAGCAAGGACGGCGCTGCGCTGGCCTCTTCGGAGAAGCCGCTGGCAGCCGGCGCCGACCTGCAGATGGAAGTCGACGATACCTACGACGCGCTGCGCACCATCGGCGTCACGACGCTGGCGGTGGCAGTGCGGTTTGAAGCGGACGGACGGCCGTCCGAAGTGCAAGCTTACGAAGTCGCCTAGACGAAGCGGCTTGACGGGCAGGGTGGGCACAGGTGCCCACCCTGCCAGAGTTGTTTAGAGATGCATCACATGTTGGAGAATCAAGTGACTGAAGACGACGCAAAGAAGATTGCCACCCATCGCCATTACAAAGGCGGCTTGTACCGCTACATCGGCCTGGCAAGACATTCTGAAACTGAAGAAGCCATGGTGGTCTACGAGCACCTGTGGCCGCATGCGCCGGGCCTGTGGGTGCGGCCGGCGGAACTGTTCAACGGCTTGCTGGACAACGGCGCACGGCGATTCGCGCCGCTGTAAAGCCAGAATCAGAGGTATAAAAAAACCGGGAGGCTCAATCGAGCCTCCCGGTTTTTTATTAGCTGTGCTTGCTGCAGCGTTACTGCCGCACGCAATCCACGAAGTAATCGCGTTTGCCATTCACTTCGCGCTTCACCAGGCCGTGCACGTCGGTTTCGAAGCCCGGGAATTTCTCGTTGAAATCGCGGGCAAACTTCAGGTAGTCGACGATGGTCTTGTTGAAGCGTTCACCCGGGATCAGCAGCGGGATGCCCGGCGGGTACGGCGTCAGCAGGATCGAGGTGACGCGGCCTTCGAGCTGGTCGATAGGGACGCGGTCGATTTCGCGGTGCGCCATCTTGGCGAAGGCATCGGACGGTTTCATGGCCGGCTGCATGTCGGACAAATACATTTCAGTGGTCAGGCGCGCCACGTCGTATGATTTGTAGGTTTCATGGATCTGCTGGCACAGGTCGCGCAAGCCGAGCCGCTCGTAGCGCACGTTCTTGCCGTGGTTGGCGGCGGCGAACTCAGGCAGGATACGCCAGATCGGCTGGTTCTTGTCGTAATCGTCCTTGAACTGCTGCAAGGCGGTCAGCAACGTGTTCCAGCGGCCCTTGGTGATGCCGATGGTGAACATGATGAAGAACGAATACAGGCCGCATTTCTCGACAATAACGCCGTGCTCGGCCAGGTACTTGGTGACGATCGAGGCCGGGATTCCGCTCTCGCCGAACTTGCCTTCCAGCGACAAGCCAGGCGTGACGATGGTGGCCTTGATCGGGTCGAGCATGTTGAAGTTCGGCGCCAGGTTGCCGAAACCGTGCCAGTCGTCTTCGGCACGGATGACCCAGTCTTCGCGGCTGCCGATGCCGTCTTCCGAAAAGCTGTTCGGTCCCCACACCTGGAACCACCAGTCCTTGCCCCATTCTTCGTCGATCTTCTTCATGGCGCGGCGGAAATCGAGCGCTTCCAGGATGCTCTCTTCCACCAGCGCAGTGCCGCCCGGCGCTTCCATCATGGCCGCGGCGACGTCGCAGGAAGCGATGATCGAGTATTGCGGCGAAGTCGAGGTATGCATCAGGTAGGCTTCGTTGAAAGCGTCCTGGTCCAGCTGCACGCTCTCCGATTCGCGCACCAGGATCTGCGAGGCTTGCGACAGGCCGGCCAGCAGCTTGTGGGTCGACTGGGTCGAGAAGATCATCGATTTCTTGGCGCGCGGACGGTCCTTGCCGATCGCATGCATGTCTTTGTAGAAGTCGTGGAAAGTCGCATGCGGCAGCCAGGCTTCATCGAAGTGCAGGGTATCGATCTCGCCGTCCAGCATGTTTTTCAGCGTCTCGACGTTATAGATCACGCCGTCGTAGGTCGACTGCGTGATGGTCAGGATGCGTGGCTTCTTGTTGACCGCTTCGCGCGCAAACGGATTGGCTTCGATTTTCTTGCGGATGCTTTCCAGCGTGAATTCTTCCAGCGGGATCGGGCCGATGATGCCGAGGTGGTTGCGGGTCGGCATCAGGAACACCGGAATCGCGCCGGTCATGATGATCGAGTGCAGGATCGATTTGTGGCAGTTGCGGTCGACCACCACGATATCGCCGGGGGCGACGGTGGAGTGCCACACCATCTTGTTGCTGGTGCTGGTGCCGTTGGTGACGAAGTAGCAGTGGTCGGCATTGAAGATGCGCGCCGCATTGCGTTCCGAATCGGCGACCGGGCCGGTATGGTCGAGCAGCTGGCCGAGTTCTTCCACCGCGTTGCAGACGTCGGCGCGCAGCATGTTTTCACCGAAGAACTGGTGGAACATCTGGCCGATAGGCGATTTCAGGAAGGCGACGCCGCCCGAGTGCCCCGGGCAGTGCCAGGAATAGGAACCGTCTTGCGCATAATGCACCAGCGCGCGGAAGAAGGGCGGCGACAGACCGTCCAGGTACGATTTGGCTTCGCGGATGATATGGCGCGCGACGAATTCCGGCGTGTCTTCGAACATGTGGATGAAGCCGTGCAGCTCGCGCAGGATATCGTTGGGGATATGGCGCGAGGTGCGGGTTTCGCCGTACAGGTAGATCGGGATGTCGGCGTTCTTGTGGCGGATTTCCTCGACAAAGGCGCGCAACGATTTCAGCGCGTGGTCGGTTTCCTCGAACGAACCGGCGCCGAACTCTTCGTCGTCGATCGACAGGATGAAGGCCGATGCCCGCGATTGCTGCTGGGCGAACTGCGACAGGTCGCCGTAACTGGTGACGCCCAGCACCTCCATGCCTTCTGCCTCCATGGCGTCGGCGAGTGCGCGGATGCCCAGGCCGGAAGTATTTTCGGAACGGAAGTCTTCGTCAATGATGACGATGGGGAAGCGGAATTTCATCAAGGTCTCCAGGAGACGGTGGTTGATAACAAGGCTGCTGCGTAGGGTGGGCACATCGCTGCCCACGCGTGACCGTCATAACCGGAGTGCGGGCCCGTGGCACCGAAACAGCTATGTACATGCAGTGAATTCACGCGTGGGCACGATGTGCCCACCCTACGAGAAAGCCGAATTTTCGCAGATATGCACGGATTAGGGGATAAAGATGAGGGAAATCCTGCAGAAAACAACAGATGTCATTCCATCATCGGCACGGGTCAGCTGCTGGCCACGCTAAGCTCGGGCGAAAGCCGCTGGTACACCACAAAAGCGTAGTCGAAACCGTTGGCCTCGGAGTGATGGGTTTCGCGGGAGATTTCCTGCCATTGCGACGGATCGCGCGCCGGGAAAAAGGCGTCGCAGTCGAAGCTGTGCTGGATTTCGGTGACGATCAGGCGCTGCGTCAGGTCCTGCGCCGCGGCATAGATCTCGGCGCCGCCGATGATGAACGCCTCGGCGTCGCCGACCATGACGGCTGCAGCGGCCAGCGAAGGCGCGCTTTCGACGCCGTCGTGGCGCCAGCCGGGATTGCGGGTGATGACGATATTGCGCCGCTGCGGCAGCGGCCGGCCTATCGATTCAAAAGTCTTGCGGCCCATGATGATGGGATGGCCCGAAGTAGTGCGTTTGAAATGCGCCAGGTCCTCCGGCAGATGCCAGGGCAGGGTGTTGCGGATGCCGATGCCGTTGCGGGCGTCGGTCGCGACAATAATGGTGAGGCGAGGAGTCATGGGCGCTGGTGCATGGGCCTGTTGATTTACAGGCTGGGTAAAAAAGGGTGATATTACTATAAAGTCCTAGAAGGAACTTTGTCGGCTTGGTATTGCTCTTAAATGCCAGGGCCTGTTAACCTAGGGGCAGGGATTTTCTTCATTTTCGCTCGTATTGTGTTATTTTGCTGCCGATTTGGCAATATTCGCCATGGCGCAGTCCTTGCATGGCAGGTGATGCAGGCGTCAATACAAAGCGTTGCCAACTAGTTTCTTGATGGATATAAAAAATTATAGAACACTGATAAACTACCGCCTACTCTCGAGGCTGCCAGCGCTGGCGCACTCGAGCAGGTCATAACAGCAGTGTCAGATGGGAATCCAATGCATTTAAATTTGTTTCAGCGGACGCCGTCGGCTCTAGCACGGGTACGCTCAGTCATCCTGCCGGTCGCCTTGTTGCTGCCGTGGATGGGCGGCAATGCTTTCGCCTTCGATTTCAACAATGTTGCCAAGCAGGCAAAGGAACTGGCGGCCAGTTCGTATAGCAAGCCGGAAGGCAACTTGCCGAAAGAAATCAGCAATCTCGATTACGAGCAGTACAAGGATATCCGTTTTTTGCCGGAAAAATTTACCTGGCGCAGCCAGAAACTGCCCTTTGAACTGGCGTTTTTCCATGAGGGATACGCCTTCGACCAGCCGGTCAAGATCAGCGAAATCAACGGTCAGAGCGTGAAGGAAATCCGGTTCGACCCGAATGACTTCGATTACGGCGGCAACAAGGTCGATCCGCGCAAGCTGCGCGGACTGGGTTTCGCCGGCTTCCGCGTGCATTACCCGCTCAACACCAGCAAATATAAGGACGAAGTGTTGTCCTTCCTCGGCGCCAGTTACTTCCGCGCCTTGGGCAAGGACCAGACCTACGGGCTGTCGGCCCGGGGCCTGGCGATCGACACCGGCCTGAGTTCAGGCGAGGAATTCCCGCGCTTTACCGAATTCTGGGTCGAGCGGCCGAAGGCCAGCGACAAGGAACTCACCATCTATGCCTTGCTCAATTCGCGCCGTGTCACCGGCGCCTATCGTTTTGTGCTGAAGCCGGGCTCGGACACCACGGTCGATGTCAAGGCCCAGCTGTACCTGCGCGAAAACGTCAGCAAGCTGGGGCTGGCGCCGCTGACCAGCATGTATCTGCATGGCGACAACCAGCGCTCGCAAGGCGAGGATTACCGGCCGGAAGTACACGACTCCGACGGTTTGTCGGTCGCCTCCGGCACCGGCGAGTGGATCTGGCGGCCGCTGGTCAATCCGAAGCGGCTGCTGGTGACGTCTTATTCGCTGAGCAACCCGGCCGGTTTCGGCCTGATGCAGCGCGACCGCGATTTCGGCAGCTACCAGGACCTCGACGCCAAGTACGAACGGCGTCCCAGCGCCTGGATCCAGCCCAAGGGCAACTGGGGCAGCGGCAGGGTAGAGCTGGTGCAGATCCCGACGCCGGATGAAACTAACGACAACGTGGTGGCGTTCTGGGTGCCGGAAAACGTGCCCAAGGTTGGTCAGCCTTTCAATCTGGAATACACTTTGTCATGGCAGAAGGAAGCCGAAAAGCGGCCGCCCCTGTCATGGGTGACGCAGACCAGGCGCGGTTTCGGCTACCAGAAGAAGAGCGACGACAACAGCATCGGCCTGGTGGTCGATTTTGACGGCCCGGTATTCAAGAAACTGTCCGACAAAGTGCAGCCAGAAGGCGTGGTCAGCGCCGACGACAACGGCAAGGTGCTGGAGACCAAGGTGTTCCGCAACGAGGCTACCGGCGGCTGGCGCATGACGGTGCGCGTGCGGCGCAACGAAGACAACAAACCGGTCGAACTGCGTGGATTCTTGCGTGGCGGCAGCACAACCTTATCTGAAACCTGGAGTTACATATTACCGCCCAACTAGACAGGCAATTGCCTACAGCGTTACATATGGGCCTGCCGGATAATTGTGATCGCTATCTGGATCGCCTGCCTTTGTCGGCGGAGCGGCGCGCGAATTTGTCCAAGCAGCTGGCGGCGGATGGCGCTGCGCCGATGGCTGCCTTGCACCGGGCCCTGGCCGGAGATGCGGGCACAGGTGCAGCGGCGGACCTTGCCAACCCCGCCTATGGATCGGTGGCGGCACGCTTGCAACTGGCTTTTACGCAGGCGCCGATTGCGGGCCAGGCCGGCCCGGCCGATGCAGCCGACCGGCATCAGATGCCGGACATCAGCACCGATGACATCGGCCGCGCTCGCATCGCCATCGCACCGCCGTTGCAGCGTACGCCGATCGTGGCCCATCCCTGGGGAACCCTGAATCCGCTGGTGCGCTGGATCGAAACCGCCAACAAGCAATTCGACCTGCGGCCGCGCGCCAAGCAGCGGCGCCATAAGAAGCCCGCGCGCTCGACCGAGCTGCCGCAGCCGGAGCCGTTGCCGGTAGCCGAGGTCGACAGCCATGACCAGCACAAGAGCAAGTCGCGCGGCAACCTGCGGCGCATCGTGCTGCTGTTGCTGATGCTGGCGCAGACGGCAATGGCGACGTATTTCATGAGCGCAGTGCTGCCGTATCACGGCGACAAGCCGCTGGAACTGGTCACGCTGGGCTTGTTCGCGCTGTTGTTCTGCTGGGTTTCGGCCGGCTTCTGGACTGCCATGGCCGGTTTCCTGGTGCTGATGCGCGGCACCGACCGTTATGTGATTTCGCGCGAAGAAGCCGCCCCCGGGCCGATCCCGGCCAGCGCCAGGACGGCGATCGTGATGCCGATCTGTAATGAAGACGTCACCAGGGTCTTCGCCGGCCTGCGCGCCACCTACGAATCGGTTGCCGCCAGCGGCGAGCTGGACCGGTTCGATTTCTTCGTCCTGAGCGACAGCGGCGACAGCGATATCTGCAGCGCCGAACTGGACGCCTGGGCCAGCCTGTGCCGCACCATAGGCGGCTTTGGCCGCATCTTCTACCGCCACCGGCGGCGCCGCGTAAAACGCAAGAGCGGCAATATCGACGATTTCTGCCGGCGCTGGGGCGCCAACTACAGCTACATGATCGTGCTCGACGCCGACAGCGTCATGAGCGGCAGCTGCCTGACGACGCTGGTGCGCCTGATGGAAGCCAATCCGACCGCCGGCATCGTGCAGACCGCGCCGCGCGCCGCCGGCCGCGACACCTTGTATGCACGCATCCAGCAGTTTTCGACGCGCGTGTACGGCCCCCTGTTTACTGCCGGTCTGCACTACTGGCAGCTGGGCGAATCGCACTATTGGGGCCACAACGCCATCATCCGCCTGCAGCCGTTCATGGAGCACTGCGCCCTGGCGCCGCTGCCGGGCGAGGGCGCCCTGGCCGGTGAAATCCTGTCGCATGACTTTGTCGAAGCGGCGCTGATGCGGCGCGCCGGCTGGGGCGTGTGGATCGCCTACGACCTGGCCGGCAGCTATGAAGAAATGCCGCCCAACCTGCTCGACGAACTGAAACGCGACCGCCGCTGGTGCCAGGGCAACCTGATGAATTTCCGTCTGTTCCTGGCGCGCGGCATGCATGCGGTGCATCGCGCGGTGTTCGTCACCGGCGTCATGGCTTACCTGTCGGCGCCGCTGTGGTTCCTGTCGCTGATGCTGTCGACGGTATTGCTGGCGGTGCATACGCTGGTGGCGCCGGAATATTTCGTGACGCCTGGCCAACTGTTCCCGGTCTGGCCGGAATGGCATCCGGACCGGGCCCTGGCCTTGTTCAGCGCCACCGCCACCTTGCTGTTCTTGCCTAAGGTGCTGAGCGTGGTGCTGATCTGGGCCAAGGGCGCGCGCGAATTCGGCGGCGCCATACGCCTGACGCTCAGCATGATCATGGAACTGCTGTTTTCGATGCTGCTGGCGCCGGTGCGCATGCTGTTCCATACGCGTTTTGTGATCGGCGCTTTCCTGGGCTGGACCATCAGCTGGAAATCGCCGCCGCGCGAGGATGCCGAGACCAGCTGGGGCGAAGCGATGCGCCGCCACGGCGGCCATACGCTGCTGGGCCTGTTGTGGGGCGGCGGCGTGTATTGGCTGGAACCGGGTTTCCTGTGGTGGCTGTTGCCTATCGTCGGCTCGTTGATGCTGTCGATTCCTTTGTCGGTATTCTCCAGCCGGGTGACGCTTGGCCGCAGCTTCCGCCACGCCCGCCTGTTCGTGATTCCGGAAGAGGTCGACCTGCCGCCTGAACTGGCGGCCACCACCGTCTACAACGACAATGGCAAGGTGCTGGCGCAATTCAACGATGCGGTGATTGATCCGGTCATCAACGCCTTGGTGTGCGCAGCGGTCAGCGCGCGTCCGGCGGTGCCGGCCAGCGCCCTGGCGGCGCGTGCGGCGCTGCTGCAGGCTGCATTGAAAGGCGGCCCCGACGGTTTGTCGCCGCGTCAAAAGAATGCATTGCTGGACGATCCCCTGACCTTGTCCCAACTGCATTTCGAAGTCTGGAATTCGGAGCAAGCCAACCGGCGCTGGCAGTCCCTGGCGCGCTGAGCCAGCTCATCGTTCTAATTCAATAAGGAGCACCATGTTACGACGTGATTTTCTGAAGGCGTCGGCGGCTCTCGCTGCCGCCGGTTTCCCAGCTACCTCGCTGCTGGCCGCGGCAACCGCGCCGGCGCAACTGAAATTCCTGGGGCAGCCGCAAGCCTTTGATTACGCCTGGCTCAAGGGCCATGCCAAACAACTGGCCGGCAAAGCCTATGAACCGCCGGTGAACCATATTCCGCCAGAGGTCAAGGCGCTCGACTGGGATCAGTACCAGGCGATCAGCTACCGTGACGGCCATGCTCTGTGGGGCGAGGAGCAGCTGCGTTTCCAGGTCAAGTTTTTCCACCTTGGCCTGTTCTTCAAGAGCCCGGTGCAGATCTACGAATTGAAGAACGGCCAGGCGCAGGAACTGGCTTACGACTCGGCGATGTTCAACTACGGCAAGAGCGGCCTGAAAGCGGACCACATGCCGAAGGACCTGGGTTTTGCCGGCTTCCGTGTCAATTTCCATACCGATCTCGAACGCGACATCACGGCGTTCCTCGGCGCCAGTTATTTCCGCGCGGTCGGCGCCGAGTGGCAGTATGGTTTGTCGGCCCGCGGCCTGGCGATCGATTGCGGCATGGACAAGCCGGAAGAATTTCCGATGTTTACCAGTTTCTGGCTGGAGCGTCCGGCCAAGGATTCAGGCAAGCTGGTGGTCTACGCGCTGCTTGATTCGCCTAGCGTCGCCGGCGCCTATCGTTTCGAGATCCAGCCTTCGGCCACCATGGTGATGGATGTGGACGTCGCGCTGTACCCGCGCAAAACGATCGAGCGCATGGGCGTGGCGCCGCTGACCAGCATGTTCCAGTACGGCGAGAACGACCGCCGCATCGGCGCCAGCGACGACTGGCGTCCGGAGATCCACGATTCCGACGGCCTCGCCATGCAGCGCGGCAACGGCGAATGGATCTGGCGGCCGCTGACCAATCCCGAACACCTGCGCTTCAACGCCTACCAGGATGAGAATCCGCGCGGTTTCGGCCTGCTGCAGCGCGACCGCAATTTCGACCACTACCAGGATGACGGCGTGTTCTACGACCGCCGCCCGAGCCTGTGGGTGGAACCTAAATCGGGCTGGGGCAAGGGCGCGGTACAATTGGTGGAAATCCCGACCGCCGACGAAACCTTCGACAACATCGTCGCCTTCTGGAACCCGGCCGACAAGCCGCAGGCAGGGCAGGAGCGCTTGTTTGCCTATCGCCTGCACTGGGGCAGCAAGATGCCGTTCTCGCCGCCGCTGGCGCAGGTTGCCGCGACGCGTACCGGCATGGGCGGCGTCGTCGGCCAGAAGCGCACTTATTATTCACGCCGTTTCGCGATCGATTTTGCCGGCGGCGACCTGGCCCTGCTGGGCAAGGACGCCAAGGTCAAGCCGATGATCAGCGTCTCGCGCGGCAAGGTTGAAATTACCTCGGCGCGTCCGCTGGATGCGATCCACGGTTATCGCGTGATGTTCGACCTGAAGCCGACCGACGATAGCGTCGAGCCGATTGATATCCGGGTTTACCTGGCGGCGGACAGCCAGCCGTTGAGCGAGACCTGGCTGTACCAATGGACCCCGCTGGCGCCGGCCAAGCGTATTTTCTAAGTGGCGCGGGCGGCCCGGACGCCGCCCCGCGCGTTGCTGAAGCGCCCGCAGCGAGCGTAGGACGTTCGCCGTTTTTGCGCGCGAGCCTGCCGGCGCGTCGACCGCTGCCGCGGTTGCGATGCGGCGCGCTGTCTGCATTCAGAAGCGCCTGATAAATTTACAATATACTGTTGGGCTTGGGCTAGCTTTTGCCCTGCCTATTTTTGGAGCATTTCCATGTTTGGTTGGTTCGAAAGACTGTTGTATCCGTATCCGGATGCGGTCATGACGCCGCCGCCGCGCGGTTTTTTTGCGTTTGTCTGGGCCTGCACCAAGGGTTTGCGGCCTTATATCATTGCCATGACCTTGCTGACCGCTGTCACCGGCGCGTTCGAGGCTCTGCTGTTTGCCATGATGGGACGGATCGTCGACTGGCTGGGCCATGTCGAACCGGCCAATTTGTGGAGCCACGAAAGCAGCAACCTGCTTTTATTGGCGGGGGTGCTGCTGGCCAGTCCGGTGGTCGTCGCCTTGCAAAGCATGTTCAAGCAGCAGGCGCTGGCGGGCAATTTCCCGATGCTGCTGCGTTGGAAATTTCATCGCCTGATGCTGAACCAGAGCATGCATTTCTACCAGGACGAGTTTGCCGGCCGGGTCGCCACCAAGGTCATGCAGACCTCGCTGGCGGTGCGCGACGTCTGCATGATCCTGTGCGACATCCTGGTATTCGTGGTGATCTATTTCGTCACCATGGTGGCGGTGGTCGGCAGCTTCGACGGCTGGATGCTGGTGCCGTTCCTGAGCTGGCTGGTGTTGTATGGCCTGGCCCTGTATTACTTTGTGCCGCGCCTGAGCAAGGTCGCCAAGGCCCAGGCCGATGCGCGTTCTCTGATGACCGGCCGGATTACCGACGCCTATACCAATATCGCCACCGTCAAGCTGTTCTCGCACGCTGGCCGCGAGGCTGGTTATGCGCGTTCGGCGATGCAGGAATTCCTGCAGACGGTGCATGGCCAGATGCGGTTGGTGACTGGCTTTGAAATCGTCAACCATGTCTTGAGCATGCTGCTGATCCTGAGCACGGCCGGCGCCGCGCTCTGGTTGTGGACGCAAGGCCAGGTCGGGATCGGCGCGGTGGCTGCGGCGACGGCGATGGCGCTGCGCCTGAACGGCATTTCGCATTGGGTCATGTGGGAATTCGCCTCCTTGTTCGAGCAGGTCGGCACGGTGCAGGACGGCATCAATACTTTGTCGCGCCAGCAGGCTGTGCAAGACCAGGCCGACGCCAAGCCGCTGCAAGTGAAGCAGGGCACGCTGGATTTCGAGCGGGTCGGATTCGCCTATGGCGGCGAGCGGCCGGTGATCGACCAGCTGTCGCTGCACATCCGTCCCGGCGAAAAGATCGGCCTGGTGGGCCGTTCCGGCGCCGGTAAATCGACTATCGTCAACCTGCTGCTGCGTTTCTATGACGTTGAGCAGGGCCGCATCCTGATCGACGGCCAGGACATTGCGCATGTCACGCAGGATAGCTTGCGGGCGCAGGTCGGCATGGTGACGCAGGATACGTCCTTGCTGCACCGTTCGGTGCGCGACAACCTGCTGTACGGCCGTCCTGACGCTACCGACGCCGACATGCTGGTGGCGGCGCAGCGGGCCGAGGCGCATGACTTCATCCTGACCTTGACCGATCCCAAGGGCCGCACCGGCTACGACGCCCATGTCGGCGAACGCGGCGTCAAGCTGTCCGGCGGCCAGCGCCAGCGGATAGCGATCGCGCGCGTGATGCTGAAAGACGCGCCTATCCTGCTGCTGGATGAGGCCACCAGCGCGCTCGATTCGGAAGTCGAGGCAGCGATCCAGGCCAGCTTGTACCGGCTGATGGAAGGCAAGACGGTGGTGGCGATTGCGCACCGCCTGTCGACCATCGCCGCCATGGATCGCCTGATCGTGCTCGACAAGGGCCGCATAGTGGAAGAGGGCGATCACCGCAGCCTGCTGGAACACGGCGGCCTGTATGCGCGCTTGTGGGCGCACCAGAGCGGCGGTTTCCTCGGCGAAGAAGTGGATGAAGATGTGCTGCCGGGCGAAACCCAGGCTGCACTGGCTTGAAACAAATCCAAAAAGCGCTGCTCATTCGTTGTTTGTTGTTCCTGAAATTTGATTATTCCCGAGTTTGCACCGATGACTGTTGAACCGACCGATAAATCCCCTTTGCCAACCGCGTTCGGCCATTCCGGCCGGCGCTGGCTGACTGCAATCCTGGCGCTCCTGATTGCAGCAGGGGCGGGCTTTCTGGTCTTGAAGGCGTTCGGCCAGCGGCCGCCGCCGGCGCCCAAGCCGGCGCCGGTGCGGTTGCAGACGGAAACGGTGCGGCGCGGCGATATCGAGCAGGCGGTGTTCGCCAGCGGCAAACTGCAATTGCATAAATACAGCGACGTCGTGGCCCAGGCGTCGGGCCAGATCAAGGATGTGCTGGTATCGGTGGGCGATGAAGTCAAGGCTGGCAAGATAGTGGTCGAGATCACGCCGACCCTGCCCTCGGCGCGGCTGGAAAGCAACCGCGCCCAGCTGGCGCGGTTGCAGGCGGAACTGGCGGACCAGCGCGCCCAGCTTGATTTTGCCGAGCTGCAGTACAAGCGCCAGACCCAGCTGAAGGCGGAAAACGCCACGCGCGAGGAATCGTTCGAATCGAGCCGCATGAGCATGTATTCGGCAGCGGCCCGGGTGGAAGCGATCAATGCCCAGATCCGCCAGACCGAAAGCACCATGAAGGACGACGAAGAAACACGCAGCCATACCCAGGTAGCGGCGCCGATCAGCGGCACCGTGGTGTCGGTGGCGGCGCGTCCGGGCCAGGTGATCGGCGCCGGCCAGACCGTGGCGCCGCTGCTGCGGATCGCCGACCTGGGCCGGCTGACGGTGCAAGCCCGGGTGGCGGAAATCGATGTGCCGCTGCTGCGCAAGGGAATGACAGCCTATTTCACTACGCCGGGTTATCCGGGCAAGCACTGGGCCGGCAAGTTGCGGCAAGTGGTGCCGGTGCCGGCCGACAGTTCGGGCGAACAAGGCAAGCAGACTTTCTACAACGTCCTGTTTGAAGTCGACAACCCGCAGCAGGAACTGATGAGCGGCATGAGCGCGCAGGTGCGCTTTGTGCTGGCGCAGGCGCGCGATGCGGTGTTGCTGCCGGCAGCGCTGCTGGGCAAGCCGGACACCGACGGCAATTATCTGGTGAACGTGGCCGGCGCCGGCCAGCAAGTCAGTCCGCGCAAGATAAAAATCGGCATCCGCAACGAGCAGACGGCGCAGGTGCTGTCGGGCCTGGAGCCGGGCGAACAGGTGGTGACCGGTGCGGCGGCAGCTGCTGCGGCGCCGGCTGCGGTCAAGAGCGCTGCATCGGCGGCAGCATCCGCGCCCAAGGCACGCTGACGGAGCCGCCGATGAATCATTCATTCTCTCGTCGCTGGTCATCCATGGCAGCATGCGCCAGCGCGCTACTGCTGTCGGCTTGCGCCAGCCAGATCGATATCCGGGAGCCGACGCCCAGTGTCGAGATCCCGCAAAGCTGGGATCTGTCCGCCAATACCGGTGAGCAGGACTGGCCCGACAGCGGCTGGTGGAAACGTTTCGGCAGCGACGAATTGAGCCAGCTGGTGGCGCAAGGGCAGGCCAGCAACCTGGAAATTGCCGCCGCCATCTCGCGCGTACGGCAGGCCGAAGCGCAGGCGCGGATTGCCGGCGCGCCTTTGCTGCCGAATGCGGATTTTTCGACCAACGTCAACCGTGCGGTGCCGCTTGCCTCCAGCGGCAGCGCCGTGACCTCTACCAGCGGCCTGGTCGAGATCGGTTATGAAGTCGATTTCTGGGGCAAGAACCGGGCCGGGCTGGCGGCTGCGGAAGCGTCCTTGCAAGCCAACCGTTATGACAGGGAAACGGTGGCGCTGACCGTCACCAGCGGCATCGTCTCGACCTACCTGCAAGTATTGTCGCTGCGCGACCGCATCGAAATCGCCCAGCAAAACGTCGACAATGCGGAACGCGTGCTGAAGCTGGTGGCGGCGCAAAGCCGCGCCGGTTCTGCTTCGCCGCTGGACCTGGCGCGGCAGCGTTCGGCGGTGGCTGGGCAAAAAGCCGTGATTCCCGACCTCAAGCAGCAAGAGCGCGAGGCGCAGACCGCGCTGGCAATCCTGCTGGGGCGGCCGCCGCAGACCTTTACCGTCAACGAGGCGGGACTCGCCAAGATTCTGCTGCCGCAGGTGACGCCTGGTTTGCCGTCGGAACTGCTGTCGCGCCGTCCCGATATCCGCCACGCCGAGGCTGAGCTGGCGGCCGCCAACGCCAACGTCGCCAACGCCCGCGCCGCGCTGTTTCCCAGCATTCGCCTGACCGGTTCGGCCGGGGGGCAGAGCAATGCATTGCTGTCGCTGTTCAACGGCCCCAACATGCTGGCCAACTTCGGCGCCGGACTGGTGGCGCCGATATTCGACGCCGGCCGCCTGAACAGCCAGCGCGACCTGGCGATTGCGCAGAAGCAGGAGCTGGTGCAGATCTATCGCTCAACCGTGATTGCCGCGCTGTCCGAAGTCGACACGGCGCTGGGGCAAATCCGCAGCCTGGACGAGCAGCGCAAGCTGAAAGTCACGGAAATGGAGCAGGCGCGCTTTGCTTTCGAATTGTCGGAAATCCGTTATCGGGTCGGCGCCGAAGATTTGATGACGGTGCTCGATACCCAGCGTTCGCTGTCGGAAGTGCAGAACGAACTGGGCCAGATCAAGCTGAAGCGCCTGAAAGCTACGGTATCGCTGTATAAGGCCCTGGGCGGTGGCTGGCAGGACGTGCATGGCAGCCCTGCCGCCGCTGAGCCTGTAACGCAGGGCAGCTAGAGCTGCTTACACCGCGACCGGCGCCTTGATGTGCGCTTGCGGGTGGTAATCGACGATTTCGAAATCCTCGAAACGATAATCGAAAATCGAGGCCGGATGGCGCTTGATTTCCAGCCGCGGCAGCGGGCCCGGAGTGCGCGACAGCTGCAGCTCGACCTGCTCGGCATGGTTGGAGTACAGATGGCAATCGCCGCCGGTCCAGATAAAGTCTCCCACTTCCAGCCCGCATTGCTGCGCCATCATGTGGGTCAGCAGGGCGTAGGAGGCGATGTTGAAGGGCACGCCAAGGAAGATGTCGGCGCTGCGCTGATACAGCTGGCAAGACAGCTTGCCGTCGGCCACGTAGAACTGGAAGAAGGCATGGCAGGGCGGCAGTTTCATCTGGGGGATATCGGCGACATTCCAGGCTGAAACGATCAGGCGGCGCGAATCGGGGTTGCTCTTGATCTGCTCGACCACTTGCTTGATCTGGTCGATATGCTGGCCGCCCGGCGCTGGCCAGGAGCGCCACTGATAACCGTAGATCGGGCCCAGGTTGCCGTCGCTGTCGGCCCATTCATCCCATATTTTGACGTCATTGTCTTTTAGGTACTGGATATTGGTCGAGCCGTTGAGAAACCAGATCAGTTCATGGATGATCGAGCGCAGGTGCAGCTTCTTGGTGGTCAGCAAGGGAAAGCCGTCTTGCAGGTTGAAGCGCATCTGGTAGCCGAACACCGAGCGGGTACCGGTGCCGGTGCGGTCGGTCTTGACGGCGCCGTGCTGTTGCACATGGCGCATGAGATCTAGGTATTGGCGCATTTTTTTGTAATAGCTGAAACGGATCATGAGATTGTAACGCATTGCCGCCGGCGGATCGCGGCGCGGCCGATCCGGCACGGCCCGGCACGCTTCGGAATTGTCATAGCAATATCAGCGATGTCGTTTTGCTCTCGCCGCCCATCTTTGTCGTGCGCACAGACGATAAATGATTGATAATCAAAAACCGGTGCAGGTGGTTTTTGCCGGCCACCGCATTTGGGCGTCGGTTACAAATTAATGATTTTAGCTATGAACTTTTTGCGGGGGGTCTTCTCGAAAGCTGTAGACCTTTGTCTTATATGGTCATTTTCATTGTATATCGAAGCGCTGACCCGTTAGTGCAAGCAACACCTTCCAGGAGACCCCATGCTTAAATCAGAGAATTCGTTTTTCGGCGGCAAGCGAGAAACACCGACACCAAACTCCCCGTTCAGCGCCAGCAGCAACCTGACTTCCGGCAGCACCTCCATTCCAAAGGCGAACAATCCTGTGAGCACTCCAGCCAGTCATTCCGCATCCAGCACCAATGAAGTCGGCAGCAAATTGATCGTCGGTCCGAACATCAAGCTCAAGGGCGTCGAAATCACCGATTGCGATACCTTGGTGGTTGAGGGCCGGGTTGAAGCGACCATGAATTCGCGCGTGATCCATATCGCAGAAAAAGGCGCATTCAAGGGTTCGGCTGAAATCGACCTGGCTGAAATCTACGGTGAATTCGACGGCGACCTGACCGTCCGTGAAAAACTGGTGATTTATTCGACCGGCAAGGTTTCCGGCAAAATCCGTTATGGCAAGGTTGTCATCGAAGAAGGCGGCCAGCTGACCGGTGAAGTGCAAGTCGGCACTTCGTCATCGTCGTCCAGCAGCAAGCCGGCTGCGGTTACCGCCGTAGCATAAGGCCCGTACTCCGGCTGAGCGGCCTGCGAGCAAGGCCGGCAGCCCGTCCGGCCGTGGATAGCGGCCGGTGCTGTCTGTTTGCGAAAAAAACCAGGGTGGCGACAAGGCCGCCCTGGTTTTTTTGTCATGTGCATGCAGGCATGCGACAATAGCGGTTTTAGCGCAACGCTAAAGCGCTTCCCGCCTTACACAAAAATATGAGCTATCCAGAATACATCCTCACCTTGTCCTGCCTCGACCAGCGCGGGATCGTCCATCGCGTTTCCGGTTTCCTGGCTGACCATGGCTGCAATATCATCGATTCGGCCCAGTTCGGCGACGCCCAGTCGCAGCTGTTTTTTATGCGTGTGCATTTTTCGTCCGAGGATGTAGCGGTTGCCGAAGAGGGGCTGAGGGCGGAATTCGCAGCACTGGCGGACACCATGCAAATGCAATGGCAACTGCATGATGCGTACAAGAAGCCGCGTCTGATGCTGATGGTGTCGAAAATCGGGCATTGCCTGAATGACTTGCTGTTCCGCTACAAGAGCGGTTTGCTGCCGGTGGAAATTTCAGCCATCGTTTCCAACCATACCGATTTCTACCAGCTGGCCGCCAGCTACAACATCCCCTTCCATCACCTGCCGTTGGCTGCAGGCGCTTCCAAGGAAGCCAAACAGGCGCAGGAAGCCAAGGTGCTGGACATCGTCGAAGCCAACAACATCGACCTGGTGGTGCTGGCGCGCTACATGCAGATCCTGTCGCCGGCCATGTGCACCGCGCTGACGGGACGCGCCATCAATATCCACCATTCCTTCCTGCCCAGTTTCAAGGGCGCCAAGCCTTACTACCAAGCACATGAACGCGGCGTCAAGCTGATCGGCGCCACCGCCCATTTCGTCACCGGCGACCTCGACGAGGGACCGATCATCGAGCAGGACGTGGCGCGCGTCGACCACGCGATGGAGCCGGACACCTTGACGGCAATCGGCCGCGACGTCGAATGCGTGGTGCTGGCACGGGCGGTGAAATGGTTTGTCGAGCACAGGATTCTGCTCAACGGGCACAAGACGGTAGTATTCAAGTAAGCAAAAAAACGGCCCTGATCGGGGCCGTTTTTTATTGCGTCATTTATTACATCATTTGATGTATCGGTGTGAGAACGCTCAGCGCAGCGCATCCACCAGCTTTTCCAGCTTGACCGCATCGGCGCTGAACTGGCGTATGCCTTCCGACAGTTTTTCAGTAGCCATCGCATCGTCGTTCAGCATGGTGCGGAAAGTGGTTTCGTCCAGGTCGATTTTCTTCAGATCGCTCTGCTGCGCTTCTTCAAGGTTGAGCTTGCGGCTGACCGGCGCTTCGCTCTCCGCCAGTTTCTGCAGCAGGTCGGGGCTGATGGTGAGCAGGTCGCAGCCGGCCAGTTCGACGATTTGCGACGTATTGCGGAAGCTGGCGCCCATGACTTCGGTGGCGTAGCCGAATTTGCGGAAGTAGTTGTAGATCTGCTTGACCGACTGCACGCCTGGATCGTCGGCGCCGGTGTAGTCCTGGCCGCTGGATTTCTTGTACCAGTCATAGATGCGGCCGACAAACGGCGAAATCAGCTGCACTTTGGCTTCGGCGCAGGCAATCGCCTGCGGCAAGGAAAACAGCAAGGTCAGGTTGCAATGGATGCCAGCCTTCTGCAGCACTTCGGCGGCCCGTATGCCTTCCCAGGTCGAGGCGATCTTGATCAGCACGCGCTCGCGGTCGATGCCGGCAGCTTCATACAGCTTGATCAGGGCGTGTCCTTTGTCGATGCTGCCTTGGGTATCGAAGGACAGGCGCGCATCGGTTTCGGTGGAAACCCGGCCCGGGATGATTTTCAGGATTTCCTTGCCGAAGGTGATCAGCAAGTGGTCGATGATGTCGGCAGTCGACAGCTGCGCGTGTTCCTTGACTGTCTGGCTCAGCAGCGGCTGGTATTCCGGCTTTTGCACCGCTTTCAGGATCAGCGACGGATTGGTGGTGGCGTCGCGCGGCGCAAATGCCTTGATAGACTGGAAATCGCCGGTATCGGCAACGATGGTGGTGTATTGCTTGAGTTGTTCGAGTTGGTTCATGGCAGCGTAGAAGGACAGGGACGGTTAATCGGAAGTACTGCGCGGAAGTACTGCGCGGAAGTACTGCGCGGAAGTACCATGCGAAAATACTGCGCCGGGATGCAGCGCGAGAATACTGCGGAAATTCCGTCCTACCATTCTACGCAATTTACAGCGGTTTGCCACGCATGGACAGATCAGCAATATCCTGCGTGGCTGCGGTCCATGCGTTCAGCTGATGCGTTCTTCGGTCTTGGCGTCAAACAGGACTGCTTTCGACAGGTCGAACGCCAGCTGCATCTGGTCTTTCGGCTTGGCCGCTGCGCGCGGGTGGGTGCGGCAAGTCACGCGAGCGTTGTTGAAAGTGGTGAACACCAGCGTGTCAGGACCGGTCGGTTCGGTCAGCTCCACGGTACAGCCGACTTCGGTCGGATGGTAACGGCCGTTGCTGTCGCTGACTTCCGAACCGCGCGCGCTCAGGGCGTCCGTAACATGTTCCGGACGGATGCCGAGGATGACTTCACGGCCGATCCAGGAAGCGATTTGCGGATCCTGCGCTTGCACCGGCGCCAGCGGCAGCAGGGTTGTTTGCCCGGCGTGCTCGAGTTCGAATGCCGGGCCATGGCCATTGGCGACCAGCTTGCCGCGCATGAAATTCATCGATGGCGAACCGATAAAGCCGGCGACAAACAGGTTGCTTGGATTGTCGTAGATTTCCTGCGGGCTGCCGAACTGCTGCACCACGCCATCCTTCATCACGGCGATACGGTCGCCCAGGGTCATCGCTTCGATCTGGTCATGCGTGACGTAGACGATGGTGCTGCCCAGGCGCTGATGCATCAGCTTGATTTCGGCGCGCATCTCGACCCGCAGCTTGGCGTCCAGGTTAGACAGCGGTTCGTCGAACAGGAACAGCGACGGATCGCGCGCGATGGCGCGGCCCATGGCGACGCGCTGCCGTTGCCCGCCTGACAGCAGGGCTGGCTTGCGGTCCAGCAGATGGGTGATCTGCAAGGTAGTGGCGACGCGGTCGACGATCTGTTTCTGTTCCGCTTTCGGCACCTTGCGGATGCCCAGGCCGAACGAAATGTTCTCGCGCACCGTCATGGTCGGATACAGGGCATAGGACTGGAACACCATGGCGATGTCGCGTTCTTTTGGCGCGACATCGTTGACGCAGCGGTCGCCGATCATGATCTGTCCTTCGGATACCGTTTCCAGTCCGGCGATCATGTTCAGCAGCGTCGATTTGCCGCAGCCCGAGCCGCCGACCAGGATCAGGAACTGGCCGTCTTCGATTTCCAGATCGATGCCCTTCAGGACTTCATTGCCGTTCGGGTAAACCTTGCGCACATTGCGAATTGATAAGCTTGCCATCTTTAGATGATTCCTTAAATAATTTATTTATTAGCAACTGCAGCTGACAACCGCCGCGGCGCAGGGCTGCGGCGGTTGCTGTTAGCCCTTGACCGCACCGGCAGTCAGGCCGCGCACAAAATATTTACCCGCCAGCAGATACACCACCAGCGTCGGCAAGGCGGCAATGATGGCCGCCGCCATGTTGACGTTGTATTCAGTCACCCCGGTAGAAGTATTCACCAGGTTGTTCAGGGCCACCGTCACCGGCTTGGCGTCGGAACCGCCGAACACCACGCCGAACAGGAAGTCGTTCCAGATTTGCGTGAACTGCCAGATGAAACAGACCATGAAAATCGGCAACGACAGCGGGAAGATGATTTTCCAGTAGGTCATGAAGAAACCCGCGCCATCGATGCGGGCGGCCTTGACCAGTTCTTCCGGCACCGTCACATAGTAGTTGCGGAAGAACAGCGTGGTGAACGCGATGCCGTAGACGATATGGACGAACACCAGGCCGGGCGTGGTGTTGGCCAGGTCGACCATGCCCAGCAGGCGCGCCATCGGCAGGATCACTACCTGGAACGGGATGAAGCAGCCCACCATCAGCGCGGTGAACAGGATTTCCGAACCGCGGAAGCGCCAGTGCGCTAGCACATAGCCGTTGAGGGAGCCGACAAAGGTCGAAATCAGGACCGCCGGCACCGCCATCTTGATCGAGTTCAGGAAGAACGGCTCCAGGCCGTTGCAGTCGACGCCGGTACAGGAGCTGCTCCAGGCCTTGCTCCAGGCGGCGCCGGTAGGCGACACGGGAAAGGACAGCAAGTTGCCGGAACGGATTTCATCCAGCGTTTTTACCGAGGTGCTCAGCATCACGTACAGCGGCGCCAGGTAGTACAGCGCACACAGGACCAGCAAGATGTAAATGACGATGCGGCCGATGCTCAGCTTGCTGTTTTCGTTATAGATGGTGTTGCTGGTGCTGTCAGCGGCCATTGCGCGCTCCTTTGGTTTCCAGGTACATCATGGGCACCAGCACTGCCAGTACGGTGGCCAGCATCATCATTGCCGATGCCGCGCCAAGGCCAAGTTGACCGCGTGTGAAAGAAAACTGATACATGAAAATTGCCGGCACGTCGGAAGAAGTGCCAGGGCCGCCGGCAGTCAGCGCCATCACCAGGTCGAAGCTCTTGATGGCGATATGCGCCAGCACCAGCAGCACGCTGAAGAACACCGGACGCAGCGCCGGAATGACGATGCGGCGATAGATGGTCGGCAAGCTGGCGCCGTCGACCATGGCAGCCTTGATGATGCTGTCGTCGATGCCGCGCAGGCCGGCCAGGAACAAGGCCATCACGAAGCCCGAGGATTGCCAGACGCCGGCGATCACCACGGTATAGATGGAGAAATCGGAATTGACCAGCCAGTCGAAATGGAAATTGGCGAAGCCCCAGTCGTGCATCATTTTTTCCAGGCCCAGGCCTGGATTCAAGATCCATTTCCAGGCGGCGCCGGTGACGATGAAGGACAGCGCCATCGGGTACAGGTAGATGGCGCGCAATGCGCCTTCAGCGCGGATTTTCTGGTCCAGCAGGATCGCCATGAAGAGGCCGATCGCCAGGCAGAACAGGATGAACAGGCCGCCGAAAATGCCCAGGTTGGCGGCAGCTACCCACCAGCGGTCGAGGGCGAACAGCGTGGCGTATTGGTTGAAACCGGAAATCTCGTAATTCGGCATCATGCGCGAATTGGTCAGCGACAGCCAGGCGGTGACGCCGATGAAGCCATACACGAAGACCAGAGACAGGATGATGGTGGGTGACAATACCAGGCGTGGCAGCCAGGCATCGGCGATTGCCGCAATGCGCCCTTGCTGCTTGGGCGTGTGGCTTGGACTCCCGGCAGCCGCGGCTGTATAGGGGAGGGTGTGATCGGACATGCAAATCTCCTGAAGCAGGATCAGAGCCGGCCTCGGCGGTGCAGTATTGGCACCGCCGGACACGGCGGGGGCCGAATCGATGTTACTCGCTTCGGCCCCGGTTCTCTTTTACTCTAAAAAATACACTAGGCAAACAGCAAAAATACTTTAATTTATTGTGTCTTTGCTGCTTTTGCCAGCGCCTGTACTGCGGCCTGCGAAGTCATGTTCGAGTGCATGAACTTGGAAACCACGTCGAACATGGCGCCCTGTACCGCAGAGCTGACAGCCATGCCGTGCGCCATGCTTGGCTCCAGCGTGCCGGCTTTGCTGGATGCGGCCATGTCGTCCATCGACTCGATGGCGCAGCTGTCGAACTTGGTGCGCGGGATGTCAGGGCGGACCGGGATCGAACCCTTGTTCAGGTTGAACACTTCCTGGAATTCCGGGCTCATGATGGCGGTGGCCAGGGTCAGCTGAGCTTTTTGCGAATCAGGATTCTTGACCTTGAACATGGCGATCGAATCGATGTTGTAGGTGTACGACTTGGCGGTGCCTGGAGCTGGTGCGCACAGGAAGTCCTTGCCTGGCTGCTTGCCGGCAGCGGTGAATTCGCCCTTGGCCCAGTCGCCCATGAACTGCATGCCGGCCTTGCCGTTGATGACCATTGCAGTCGCCAGGTTCCAGTCGCGGCCAGGAGCGTCCTTGTCGATGTAGCCCTTGATCTTGCCCAGCGTATCGAAGGTCTTGACCATGGTCGGGCCGGTCAGGGTGGCCGGATCGAGCTTGACCAGCGCCTTGTTGTAGAAGTCGGCGCCGCCTACGCCCAGCGCAACGGTTTCAAACACGGTCGCATCTTGCCAAGGCTGGCCGCCTTGGGCAACGGCGATGAAGCCGGCTTTCTGGATCTTGTCTGCAGCGTCGAAGAATTCAGGCCAGGTGGTCGGCACTTTGGCGCCGGCTTTTTTCAGGACTTCAGGGTTGATCCAGAGCCAGTTGACGCGGTGCACATTGACCGGCGCCGCTACGTAATGGCCTTGGTACTTCATGGTGTTGGAAACCACTTTAGGCAGCAGCGAATCCCATTTGCCTGCGGTAGCCGCGGCATCGATGTTCGCCAGCACGCCTTCCTGGCCCCATTCCTGGATCGACGGGCCCTTGATCTGGGCTGCTGTCGGCGGGCTGCCTGCGATGACGCGGGCTTTCAGCGCGGTGGTGGCGTTTTCGCCAGCGCCGCCGGCAACCGCAAAGTCCTTCCAGGTCACGCCCTTGGCTTCCATGATCTTTTTCAACTCGGCGACTGACTTGGCTTCGCCGCCCGATGTCCAGTAATGCAGCACTTCGACTTCAGCCGCGTGTACCGCGGCGGCGCTGGACAGCAGTGCAGTAGTTGCGAATACCGATTTTATTATTTGATTCAGTTTCATTCTTGTCTCCTATGTTGAGAAATAGCCTGCAATAAATACTTGATCCGATACTTTATTACCTGATGATAATCCTTGCAAAAGCTTGCCGGCGCCATATAGCGGCTATCGGCAAGCCCGACACGGCTTTGCTGCTCCCACTTCAAACTACTGCATGTACACAATGGCCGGGCACGGTTTGATCCCTGCGCAATTATCGGCCCGTGTGTATCATGTGGAAAACTAGTAAAACTACATGCGATCTTGAGTTTTCCTGTAAATATCCGGGAATTACTCCTTACGCCGCTTGTAATTGTAGTAATGCTACATTAATATTGCAATATAAGTTTTTTATTTATTACAAAAATTTTGATGCAGCCCACTATTCCTTTTACTTTCACGCTGTTCGGAGCGACCGGCGACTTATCGATGCGGAAGATACTTCCGGCGTTGTTTGTTGCCCATCGAGAAGGGAAGCTGCATCAGGACGGTCGCATCATTTGCGTCGCCAAGCAGGATTTCAGCCAGGAAGACTACCTGGCCTGGGTCAGCAAAAGCGCTATCCCGTATGTAAAGAGCGGGGTAGACGAGGCGCACTGGCAGGGATTCCTGGCGCGTATTACTTACCTGCCGCTGGATTTGCTGGACCGTCCCGGTTACCAGGTGCTGGCTGATGCGCTGGCTGCCAGCAAGGCGGTGTCGGTGTTTTACCTGGCGACGTCGCCCGCGCTGTTCGAGCCGATCTGCGCCAATCTTGCCGCCAGCGGGATCGACCTGTCGCAGGCGCGGCTGGTGCTGGAGAAGCCTCTGGGCCACGATTTGCTGTCGTCGCGCGCGATCAACGATGCGGTAGCCCGGGTCTTCGCCGAAGACCAGATTTATCGCATCGACCATTATTTAGGCAAGGAAGCGGTGCAGAACCTGCTGGCCCTGCGTTTTGCCAATTCCTTGTTTGAGCCGCTGTGGCGGCGCGAATCGGTGGCGCATGTGCAGCTGACGATCGCCGAGCAGCTGGGAGTCGAAGGCCGCGGCGAGTTCTATGACGCCACCGGCGCCATGCGCGACATGGTGCAGAACCATCTGCTGCAATTATTGTGCATGGTGGCCATGGAGCCGCCGACCTCGCTGGATGCGGATGCGGTGCGCGACGAGAAATTGCGGGTATTACGCGCGCTCAAGCCGTTTTCGGCGGAAGACATGGAACTCAAGGCGGTGCGCGGCCAGTACGTGGCGGGCGCAGTCGACGACAAATCGGTGGCGGCATACCGGCAGGAGCCGGGAGTGGGGGCAGAATCGCAGACGGAAACCTTCGTCGCCCTGCATGCCGAGATCAATAACTGGCGCTGGGCCGGCGTGCCGTTTTTCCTGCGCACCGGCAAGCGCCTGGCGCAGCGTACGGCGGAAATCGTGATCACTTTCCGGCCTATCCCGCACGCCATCTTACCGATGCCGGGCGGCTTGGCGGGGGGCAGCAGCAATCGCCTGGTGATCCGCCTGCAGCCGGATGAGTCGATTCAGCTGCACTGCCTGGCCAAACAGCCGGGCGACGGCATGACAGTACAGCCGGTGGCGCTGGACCTGGCGTTCGACCAGGCGTTCAAGCAGCGCCGGGCGGAAGCCTATGAGCGTCTGCTGCTGGACGCCATCCGTGGAAATTTGTCTCTGTTTGTGCGGCGCGACGAACAGGAAGCCGCCTGGCGCTGGGTCGAGCCGCTGCTGCGCCATTGGCAAGCCAGCTCCTCTCCGCCCAAACCGTATATGGCAGGCAGCTGGGGGCCGACCGCATCGTTCGCCATGATGGCGCGCGCCGGCGCCCAATGGCCGGAAGATCGTTGAATTCCTGACCGAAAAATTTGAGAAGCGTGGCATGGCGAAACAGTCGCCGCCGCCCATCCTACTAACAGTATTTAAGTGAAAGTTTTACACCATGTCTTCATCCACGATCATGAGCGCTAGCGAGAATCCGGCAACTAGCTATCTGGATGGCCCGCGTCTGCTGGCGGACGTCGGCGGCACCAATGCGCGCTTCGGGCTGGAGCGGGCGCCAGGCCAGATCGATTCGATTCAGACCTTGCGCTGCGCCGATTACGCCGAGTTTGCGCTGGCGGTGGAAGCCTACCTGTCGGGCAGCGAACATCCGCAAGTGCGGCATGCGGCGATCGCCATCGCCAATCCGGTGCAAGGCGACGATATCAAGATGACCAATCACGATTGGGAATTTTCGATAGAAACCACGCGCCGCCGCCTGAATCTGGATACGCTGCTGGTGGTCAACGATTTCACTGCGCTGTCGATGTCCTTGCCGCACCTGGAGCAATCGCATTGCATCCAGGTCGGCGGCGGCAGGGCGCTGAGCGGCGGCGTGGTAGGCCTGGTCGGCGCCGGCACCGGGCTCGGCGTCGGCGGCCTGATTCCTACCGAGGGCCGCTGGATCGCGCTGGGCAGCGAGGGCGGCCACGTCACGTTTGCGCCCAGCGACGCGCGCGAGGCGGCGGTGCTGGCTTACTGCTGGCGTACTTATTCGCACGTTTCAGCCGAGCGCCTGGTTTCCGGCCCCGGCATCGAAATGATTTACCAGGCTTTATCTGATATGCAGGGCGTCGCCAAGCCTGAGCCTTTGCAGACGGCGCAGATCGTCGAACGCGCGCTGCAAGGCCAGGACGGCCTGTGCATGGAAGTGGTAGAAGTCTTTTGCGGCATGCTGGGAACGGTGGCGAGCGATGTCGCGGTGACCCTGGGCACGCTGGGCGGCTTGTACATCGGCGGCGGCGTGGTGCCGCGCCTGGGCGAATATTTCGCGCGTTCGCCGTTCCGCGCCCGCTTCGAGAGCAAGGGGCGTTTCAGCAACTACCTGGCAAGAATTCCTACTTTTGTGATTACCGCGCCGTATCCGGCGTTTGTCGGCGTCGCCGCGATTCTTTCCGAGCACCTGGGCGGCGGCAACGCCGTGCCTATCCTGGAAAAGATCCGCAAGGCGCGCGACCAGTTTTCACCGGCCGAGCAGAAGGTCGCCAGCCTGATCCTGGCCCACCCGCGCGCCGTGATGAGCGAGCCGATTTCAGAAATCGCCAGGCGCGCCGACGTCAGCCAGCCGACCGTGATCCGTTTCTGCCGCACCATGGGCTGCCAGGGGCTGGCCGATTTCAAGCTGAAGCTGGCTTCCGGCGTCACCGGCACGGTGCCGGTCGCGCACAGTCAGGTGCATGTCGGCGACTCCTCGCTAGATGTCGGCGTCAAGGTGGTCGACAACACCATTTCCGCGATGATGGAAGTGCGCGACAACCTCAACGCCGATACCTTGTCGCGTGTGATCGAAGTATTGAGCCAGGCCAGCCGCATCGAGTTCTACGGCTTCGGCAGCTGCGGCCTGGTGGCTGAAGATGCGCAACAGAAGTTCTTCCGCCTGGGGATTCCCTCCTCGGCGTATACCGATCCGCAGCTGCAGGAAGTTTCCGCCGCCATGCTGAAAAGCAGCGACGTGGTGGTGGTGATTTCGAATTCGGGACGTTTGCGCCACCTGGCGCCGGCGGTCGAGGTCGCGGTGCATTCCGGCGCCACCATCATTGCCCTGGCGCCCAGCAATTCGCAACTGGCCAAGCGCGCGCATTACACGCTGGCGGTCGAGCATGACGAGAGCAGCATGATGCACATCCCGATGGTGTCGCGGATCCTGCTGCTGCTACTGATCGATGTAATGGCGGTAGGCGTGTCGCTCAACCGCTCCAGTCCGTTTGCCGAGCTGCAGCGCCAGGCCAAGCGCGGCATCCTGACCCATATCGCCTCGCTGGGCGAATCGGACAGCGACAAGATCACCGCCGAAGGCGATGGCAAGCCGGCGCAATCGAAACGCAGCGACCAAGAGGTGACCTTGTCGCCGAATGTCATTTCCCATATCAAGTAACAGCCCTTGCCGCTTATTTTCTTCTTCGAGGAAAGTAGGCGGCGCCTGCCGGTGCTTCCGCCATCTCCCATACGCTTCTGTCGCCCCTGTATTGGTTCAGGCAAGCATGTAAACCGTTCGCCCATAAAAAATGCCCATCCGCACGCGAATGGGCAAAATCTGGGAGTTACCCAGGGACGTCTCTCACTAATGCCACTCACGCGGCAAGCACAACGGTAGTGCTGGCAGGCTCAACCGACGCGCCGAGCTCAAGCGGCGCGCCAGCTGCTTCCTGCTGTCTTAGAACGAGTGGCTGATACCAGTGTAGAACGTGCTTTGGTTCTGTCCAACCAAACCATCGCTGCTGCCGGTTTGAACTTGGAAATCGGTGTTCGAACCGTTGCGGATGGTACCGACGCTTGCGTACAGCAGAGTGCGTTTCGACAGGCTGTAGTTGGTGCCGACCATGAACAGGTTTGCGCTGCCGACGTCGTGGTTAAGCTTGACGTGGTAAGCCGCGCCGATCAGTGTCAGGGCTGGTGTCACCTGGTAGTTGGCGCCGAGCCAGAACTGGTTGGCTTTGTTAGCTGAAGCCATGCTTCCTGCGACCGCCGTCGAAGTGTCCTGCGCCGGCGCCGAAATGTTTTGCCAGCCAGCGAACAGTTTCGCTGGACCGAAGGTCACGTTGCCGCCGACAGTGATTTCCTTCGAACGCGAGAACAGGTCGTTGTATTCACCGCTTTGGCTGCGCGCTGTGTCGTACATCGCCAGCAATTCATAGGTTGGCTGTACAAAACCGACTGCGATGCCAGTGCTGTTGCCGATGTTGGAACCGGTTGGTCCGCGTGTGAACGAACCTGCAGCTTCGCCAGCGCCGTACATGACGTGCACGTAGAGGCCGCCCATGTCAGGCGTGATGTACTGGATCTGGTTGCTGGTTTGCGGCCAGTTGCGGCCTTTGAACAGAGTCGAGGTACTCATGTTCTGTTGGCCGGTAGGATCGATGCTCCATACCCGGTCGCTTGGCAGTGCCAGGTCGCGACCGATTTTTACAGTACCGAGGCTGCCGTTCAGGCCGACGAAAGAACGACGTGTCCACAAGCCCGAGCCGCCGTTGACTTGGCCGTTGCTGGCGTCAAAGCCGTTTTCCAATGTGAACAGGGCTTTCAAGCCGCCGCCCAGATCTTCAGTGCCCTTGATACCGAACATGCTGGTACCCCATTCGTTGCCGCCGATGCCCCATTGGCCGCCGCGGGTGATGCTGCCATCTGCATTTTTGTTGACTTGATTGCTCTGGTAGTTGATGCCGGCGTCAACGCGACCGTAGATGGTCACGTTGGTTTGAGCTTGGGCTTGGCCGACAAGGGCGCAGGCCAGGGCAGCTGCAACCGCGAGTGGCTTGGCCAACGGTAGGGCTTTCAGAACAGATTTTCTCATTTCATCTCCTAAGTAAAAATGTGGCGTTGACCACTGCTTTCCGAGTCTTGTGTAGCTCGAAATTCTTGAACCGGGCTTTCGTTATTGCTTGTTGTAGTGCCGATTTCTTTGTTGTTAAGGATGGTAAACCGGTTTGTGAAATTTTTGTTTTATTTGTGTAGTTTTACTATATTTCTGTTGCTAATTTACAGCACCGGCAAAATTTTCATGCATCGTTTGCATAGTTGTGGCAACAGAAAGTCCTATCAAGAAATGCCCTTTTTTGGTGATTTTTTTATTTGTTTTTATATGGAAAAATTTTTGTCTGTATTTTTACTACAAGTAATTTAGATACATTTATCTTGCGCTGCGGGGTAAGCAGATTGTCAGCTCAGATTTTTTCCAACAAGGCGCGGACTTGAGCCAATTGCGGTGGTTTGGCCCCGGCATTGAGGCAGGCGGCAGAACCGCAGGCGATCGAAAAGCGCAGATGCTGCAGCCAGTCAGGCGCCGCGGGCTGGCCAGATGTTGCAGGTGCAGCAGCGGCTTCCTGTATCAGCGAATAGATCAGTCCGGCAATGCCGGCGTCGCCCGCGCCGACCGTGTCGACCACGGTGATCGGCGGCGGCGCCACTTGCCAGTACTGGTCGCCGGCATGGATCGCGGCGCCTTGCGAGCCCAGCGTCAGCAATACGGTTGCGGCCGGATTGAAGCCGCGCAGCGTTGCCAGCGCGGCTTCGGTGTCGTCGGTGCGGAACAGGCCGGCCAGGTCTTCATCCGAGACTTTGATCACATCGGCCAGCTGCGCCATCTTTTTCAGCACCGGATCGTAGCGCTGGTCCATGACATTACGGAAATTCGGGTCGTAGCTTATTTTCACGCCGCGGCTGTGCAGGTCCTCGGCCAGTTCGATCAGGCGTTCTGCCAGCGGCGAGCGCGTCAGGCTGATGCCGCCGAAGTGCACCCATGACGCCGCCTGCTGCCAGCCGTCCGGCAGCAGGCCGGGGTCGAACGACAGGTCGGCGCTGTTGTCGCCGATGAAATTGTATTGCGGCGGCGTGGTTTCATAGACCACCGCCAGCAGCGGCGAGCGCGCGGCCCGCTGCAAGAAACGCAGGTCGAGCCCGGCCGCCTGGCTGGCGGCGTGCAATTCGTCGCCGAACCAGTCCTGGCTGATGGCGCCGGCAAACGCCGAGGAAACGCCGAGGCTGGCGGCGGCGCGGGCCACGTTCCAGGTCGAGCCGCCGGTCTTGCTCAGCCACTGGTCGGCGCCGACCCGTATCAGGTCGGTCAGGGCTTCGCCGGCGCTGATGAATTGGGGAAAGGGGAGAACGGGTTTGTCAGACATAACGGCATCCATGCAATGTGTAGTGTGATTTTTCTAGTGCGACTTATTTTTAGTACGATTATTCGAGCGGACTGCCGACCGCGGCCAGCGCTTCCAGGTAGGCGCCCATCGGATGATAGAAATCGGTCTTGCCGTGCGGCGGTTTTTCCGGACCATAGCGCAGGTTGTCTTGCCGCAGGATGCGGTACCAGCCGCCGCGTTCCTGGTCGATCAGATGCGCGCTGCTGTATTGCCACAGTTTGTTGTAGTAGTCCCAGTAAGCCTGGTTGTTGCTGCGCGCCGCCAGCAAAGCCGCGGTAGCCAGCGATTCGGCCTGCACCCAGAAATACTTGTCGCCGTCGCAGACGCTGCCGTCCGGCGCCAGCCCGTATACCAGGCCGCCGGATTCCCGGTCCCACGCGGCCGGCATGGTGACGTCGAACAGCGCCCGGGCGCGCGGCAGCAGCCAGCCGGCGTCGCCTTGCAGGTGCGCGCGATGGCGTTCCAGCAGCAGCAACAGCTTGGACCATTCAGTCATGTGGCCGGGCTGGAAACCCCACGGCCGGAACATGTTGCTGCTGTCGTGGCGGTTGTATTCCCAGTCCACGCTCCAGTCGGCGTGATAGTGCTCCCAGATCCAGCCGTCCGCCAAGGCGGCCTGGCGCACCGCGATGTTGTGCGCCAGCAGTTCGGCGCGCTGCAGGTAGCGCTGTTCGCCGGTTGCCTCAAAGGCGGCGATCAGCGCTTCGCAACTGTGCATGTTGGCGTTCTGGCCGCGGTAAGACGACACCACGCCGTCGGGCGTTGCTTCATCGGCGTACAAGCCGTCCGCTGCCGACCAGAACAGTTTCTCCATCAGGTCAAAAGTGGCGGCGATACCATCGGCGGCTTCGTCGATGCCTATGCGCAGGGCGTGGGCATGCGCCAGCAGCACGAACGCCAGGCCGTAGCAATGCTGGGTGCGGTCGACGGCGACGCCGTTTTCCAGCACCCAGGCATAACCGCCGTAAGACGGCTGCCAATGCCGCTGCTGCAAGAAGCGCAAGCCGTGGCGCGCGGCCTCGCGATATTCTTCCTTGCCGTCGAGGCGCCAGGCCAGGGCGTAGCAAAACACCATCCGGCTGCTGTTGACCAGGTGCCGGCTGGCGCTGTCGTAGACGCTGCCGTCATCGTTCAGGTAATGAAAAAAACCGCCGGCGGGATCGATCGCGCGCGGATGGAAGAAGGCGATGTCGCGCCGCATCCTGTCGCGCAGGAATTCCGCATCGCGGTAGTCGGCTTGGGTGGCAGCCGGGGTGGGATCTTGTCTCATGTTTATATTTTTTATGGATGCATCGTCGGCGCTAAAGCACTGTCAACGAAAAAACGAATCGAACTGCATGTCGAACTGCTGCAAGGCTTTTTGCGCGTTCTGCATTTTCTTGCGGAATTCCGGGCCGCGCTTGAGCGCCAGGCCGACCGCCAGGATGTCGATCACCACCAGGTGCGCCAGGCGCGCCGAGATCGGCGTGTAGGGATCGGTATTGAAACTGAGGTCGATCGGCACCAGCACCGTGGCCAGTTCCGCCAGCGGCGTGCCGCTGGGACCCAGCACGATGATGTCGGCGCCGCCTTTTCTTGCCAGCTGCACGCTGCGCAGCAGGGCCGCGTTGCCGCCGCGCTGCGAGATGGCGACCACTGCATCGCCCGGCTGCAGCAGCGATGCGGCGATACTGTGGATGTGCGGATCGGAGTAGGCGACGGTGGGGACGCCGGAACGGAAGAATTTGTGCTGGGCGTCCGCCGCCACGATACCGGAAGTGCCCTGGCCGTAGAATTCGATCTTGTTGGCCTTGAGCAGGACATCCAGCGCCTTCTGGATGGCGTCGGCGCTCAGGTGGTTGCGCAGGTCGAGCAGGGTGTTGATCGAGCGGCTGCAGATCTTGTTGACCAGGTCGGCCGCGATATCGTCCTGCGCCAGCATTTCGTTGGCGCCGGGCAGCGCCACCGCCAGGCTTTGCGCCAGCTTCAGCTTGAAATCGTGCCAGCCTTCGTAGCCGATGGCGCGGCAAAACCGCACTACCGTCGGCTCCGATACTTGTGCGTTCTTGGCCAGGGCGGTGATGTTTTCTGCCAGCGCCAGCTGCGGATTATCGAGAATCGTCAGCGCGACCTTTTTCTCCGACTTCGACAGCAAGTCGATCTGGGTCCGGATCGCGTCCAGCAGCATTGTCATTCGAGTCCGGCCCGCTCAGAGTTCTGGCAGCGCTTCTTCGCGCCATTGCAAACCGTCGCGCGCAATCAGGGCGCTGGCCGCGGCCGGGCCCCAGGTGCCGGCGGTGTAAGGAATCGGATCGTCTTCTTCCTGGTCCCAGAATTCCAGGATGGGCTCCACCCATTCCCATGCCGCTTCCAGCTCGTCGCTGCGCATGAACAAGGTCAGCTGGCCGCGCAAGACATCCAGCAACAGCCGTTCGTAAGCTTCCATGCGCGGCGATTTAAAACTCTCGCGGAAATTCAGTTCCAGTTCGACCGGTTTCAGGCGCATGCCGTCGCCTGGCGTCTTGGCCATCAGGTTGAGGGTCAGGCCTTCGTCCGGCTGCAAGCGGATCACCAGGCAGTTCGGCTCGAAACTGCTGTTCGGCTGGGCAAAAATCGAATGCGGGATGGTTTTGAAGCGGATCACGATTTCCGCCAGCGAATCGGCCATGCGTTTGCCGGTGCGCAGGTAAAACGGCACGCCGGCCCAGCGCCAGGTATCGACTTCGGCCTTGAGGGCGACAAAGGTTTCGGTACGCGAGTGCGGATTGGCGTCGGCTTCCTTGCGGTAGCCCGGCACGGCGACGCCTTCGACGTGGCCGGAACGGTATTGGCCGCGCACTACGTTTTGCGCGAGGGTAGTCGGAGTGAAGTTTTTCAGTGAACGCAGGACTTTCAGTTTTTCATCGCGGACGGCATCTGGCGTGATCGATACCGGCGGTTCCATGGCGACGATGCACAGCAGCTGCAGCAAGTGGTTCTGCAGCATGTCGCGCAAGGCGCCCGAGGTTTCGTAGTAGCCCATGCGGTTGCCGACGCCCAGTTCTTCGGCAATCGTGATCTGCACGTCGGAAATCCATTCGCGGCGCCACAGCGGCTCGAACAATACATTGCCGAAGCGCAGCGCCAGCAGGTTTTGCACCGTCTCTTTACCGAGGTAGTGGTCGATACGGAAAATCTGCGATTCGGCAAACACCTCGCCGACTTCGGCGTTGATCTGCTTGGCGCTGGCGAGGTCGCGGCCCAGCGGTTTTTCCAGCACTACGCGCGAGTTGGAGGTAGCCAGGCCGCAGGCCGCCAGGTTCTTGCAGATTTTCGAAAACAGGCTGGGCGGCGTCGCCAGGTAGAACACATTGGTGATTGCGTGGTCGGGCCGCATGGCTTCCACCAGCGCCTTGTAGGAGGCAGCGTCGGTGGCGTCCATGGCGACATACTTGATGCGCTTGCAGAAACGCTGCCAGACGGCGGCGTCCAGGGCTTCCTTGCTGACGTGCGGCTTGGCGTCCTGCTCTACATGCTTGAGGAAATCGGCGTCGCTGCTTTCATGGCGCCCGATGCACAGGATGCGCGCGCCTGGCGGCAAGTCGTTAGCGCGGTCGCGCGCATACATTGCCGGCAGCAGCTTGCGCATTGCCAGGTCGCCGGTGCCGCCAAAGATTGCCAAATCGAATTCTGCAAGAGCCATGATATTTAAGACCTATAAGTTGCTACCGCTAGTGAGAGATAGATGCAGGAGGGTGGGCGCAGTCTTGCCAGCGCCTTTTCATCCTGCCAAGAAAATATAACTCCGTTATGACAAAGCCCTACGCGCCATCGCAATCAGGCCGCTGGTCGAACTGTCGTGCGCATTTCCTTGGGGAGCAGGAGCCGCGGTCAGTTCGCCCAGGATGTTGCTGGCCAGGACCTTGCCCAGTTCGACGCCCCACTGGTCGAAGCTGTTGACGTCCCAGATCACGCCCTGGACGAACACCTTGTGTTCATACAAGGCGATCAGCGCCCCGAGGCTGGCCGGCGTCAGCGCTTCCATCAGGATCGTGTTGCTGGGGCGGTTGCCGGGGAAAATGCGGTGCGGCAGCAGGGCGGTGACCTGGTCGGCCGGCATGCCCTTGGCTTGCATTTCCGCCTGCACTTCGTCCGCATGCTTGCCGCGCATCAGCGCTTCCGACTGGGCGAAGCAGTTGGCCAGCAGTGCGGCTTGATGGCCTGGCAACTGGTGGCTGGCATGCAAGGTGGCGATGAAGTCGACCGGCGTGATGTCTGTGCCCTGGTGCAGCAATTGAAAGTAAGCATGCTGGCCATTGGTGCCGACATTGCCCCAGATGATCGGACAAGACTCTGCTTCAAGCGTGCGGCCGTCGAGGCTGACGCGCTTGCCGTTGCTTTCCATTTCCAACTGCTGCAGGTAGGAAGGGAAATTGCCCAGGTCCTGGTGGTAGGGCGCGATCGATACCGAACGGTAATCGAAGAAATTGCGGTACCAGACGCCCAGCAAAGCCAGGATCACCGGCATGTTCTGTTCCAGCGGCGCGTCCTGGAAATGCCGGTCCATGGCGTGGGCGCCGGCCAGGAATTCGCTGAACTGTTCGAAACCGACCGCCAGCGCAACCGGCAGGCCGATCGACGACCATACCGAATAACGGCCGCCGACCCAGTCCCAGAACGGGAACATATTGGCGGCATCGATGCCGAACGCGGTGACGCCTTCGACATTGGTGGAAACGGCAACAAAATGCTTGCGCAGATCGGACTCTTGGGCGCCGGCTGCATTTTGCAAAAACCAGTTGCGCGCGGAATGCGCATTCATCATGGTTTCCGCGGTGGTGAAGGTTTTCGAGGCGATCACGAACAGCGTGGTTTGCGGATCGACTTGCTGCAGCACGGCGTCAAGGTCGTCGCCGTCGACGTTGGACACGAAGTGCAGCTTGAGGTCGGCCCGCTGGTACGGACGCAGCGCCTGGCATACCATCTTGGGGCCGAGGTCGGAGCCGCCGATGCCGATGTTGACGATGTCGCTGATCGGTTTGCCCGTATAACCGAGCCATGTTCCGGAACGAACCGCGGCGCTGAAAGTCTGAACCCTTTCAAGCACCGCGTGGACGTCGGCGCTGACCTGCTGGCCGTCCAGTTCCAGCGCAGGTTGTTGCGGCGCTCGCAAAGCGGTATGCAATACGGCGCGGTTTTCGGTAGTGTTGATTTTTGCGCCGGCAAACATCGCCTGGCGGCGGGGTTCGAGCTGGCGTTCGCGCGCCAGGGCAAACAGGTGGCCCATGGTCTCGGCGGTCACATTGTTTTTTGCATAATCGAGGAACAGGCCGGCTGCCTTGAGAGAGAACTGTTCAAAGCGAGACGGAGAGGCGGCGAACAGCTCGCGCAACGAGGTTTCTTTGATTGCTGCGTAATGTGCATGCAAGGCTTGAAAGCTGGCGGTAGTATTAAGCGCTGGTTGTGACATATCCGGAGTCTTTATTGTCGGTCGGGAATTTATACGACTATACAACAGTTATCGGTAATTTCACTACAAAATATTTTGCAGCATGCTTGTTTAGCGCGGCTTTGCGGTCCGCGCCGGCCAGGCAACCTGTGATTTTCTCCAGATAACGGTCATGGCTTGTCGTATGGCTAAGAGTGTTGCGTCATGGGTAGGCCGAGCTTGCCGTAAAAAGACGGATGAAGGCAGGCAGGGGTGGAAAAAAGGGCGGTAAATTAGCGTTGCCGTATTATTTTGTAGTAAAATTTCAAATTCCTACTGTTTCAAGGATCAAATCATGTCTGTTCAAGCCAGCGTCGCCAAAGTCACCGAACGTATCGTTGCGCGCAGCCAGCCTTATCGTAGCGCTTATCTGGCGCGCCTGGAGCAGGCGCGCCGTCAGGATGTGCAGCGCGGAGCGCTCTCGTGCACCAATCTTGCACACGGTTTCGCCGCATTTCCAACGAATGATAAATTGAGGTTGAAACAGGACAAAAGTTCATCGGTCGCGATCGTATCTTCGTATAACGACATGTTGTCCGCGCACCAGCCGTTCGAGCACTATCCGCAAATCATCAAGGATGCGGTCCACGCGGCCGGCGGCGTCGCCCAGTTTGCCGGCGGTACGCCAGCGATGTGCGATGGCGTGACCCAGGGCCAGCCGGGCATGGAATTGTCCCTGTTCTCGCGCGACGCGATTGCGATGGCGACGGCGATTGCGCTGTCGCACAACATGTTCGATGCCGCGGTCTATCTTGGCATCTGCGACAAGATCGTGCCGGGGCTGCTGATCGGCGCCCTGCATTTCGGCCACCTGCCGGCGGTGTTCATCCCCGGCGGCCCGATGACCAGCGGCATGACCAATAAAGAAAAGGTAAAGATCCGCCAGCTCTACGCTGAAGGAAAAATCGGCCGCGCCGAATTGCTGGAGGCGGAAGCCAAGTCTTACCACAGCGCCGGCACCTGTACTTTCTACGGCACCGCCAACAGCAACCAGATGCTGATGGAAGCGCTGGGCCTGCACCTGCCGGGCTCGGCATTCATCACGCCGAACACGCCGCTGCGCGCGGCCCTGACTGCCGAAGCGGGGCGCCAGGCCTTGAAAATCACCGATCGCGGCGACCAGTACCTGCCGGTCGGCCACGTGGTCAGCGAGAAGAGCATCGTCAACGCTATCGTCACCTTGCTGGCGACCGGCGGTTCCACCAACCATACCCTGCACCTGGTGGCGATCGCCAAGGCTGCCGGCATTGTCATCGACTGGAACGATTTCGATGCGCTGTCTGCCGTGGTGCCGCTGGTCACCCGCATCTATCCGAACGGCGACGCCGACGTCAACCATTTCCACGCTGCCGGCGGCACCGGGTTTGTGATCCGTGAACTGCTGGATGCCGGCCTGATGCATGAAGACGTCAAGACCATCCTTGGCGACAGCCTGCGCGCGCATTGCGCCGAACCTTTCCTGGAAGGTGAATCGGTAGTGTTCAAGCCGGCGCCGGCAGTCAGCGGCGACGATTCGGTGCTGCGCACCGCGACCGCGCCGTTTTCCGCCGATGGCGGCCTGCGGCTGCTGACCGGCAATCTGGGACGTTCGGTCATCAAGATTTCCGCAGTCAAGAAAGAACATTGGGTAGTGCAGGCGCCGGCGCTGGTGTTCCATTCGCAAGAGGCGTTCATGAAAGCGTTCCGCGCCGGTGAACTGGACCGCGATTTTGTCGCGGTACTGAGCCATCAAGGTCCGCGCGCCAACGGTATGCCGGAATTGCATGCATTGACGCCGGCGCTTGGGATTTTGCAGGATGCCGGCCGCCACGTAGCCTTGATCACCGACGGCCGCATGTCAGGCGCCTCAGGCAAGGTGCCGGCGGCGATCCACGTAACGCCGGAAGTCCTGGCCGGCGGTCCGCTGGGCCTGGTGCGCGACGGCGACATGATCCGCATGGATGCCGAGCAGGGTATACTGGAAGCCTTGGTGCCAACCGAAGAATGGGCGCAGCGCCAGCCGCTGACGCTCGACCTGACTGCCAACCACGTCGGCATGGGCCGCGAACTGTTTGCGATGTTCCGCACCACAGTGAGCGCGGCGGAAGAGGGCGCCACCAGCTTCGGTTTGCCGCCTGTCTTGCATGATCAGGAAAGCGCCGAACAACAACCACAGAAAGCCACGATATGACATCCACAAATCTCCTTTACGGCAACCAGCTGCTGGACATCATGCGTGCATCGCCGGTGATCCCGGTGATTGCGATCGACGATATCGAGCATGCGGTGCCACTGGCCAAGGCCCTGGTCGCAGGCGGGATTCGCGTACTCGAAGTGACCCTGCGCACGGCGCATGGCTTGCCTGCCATCCGCGCCATTGCGGAGCAGGTGCCGGGTGCGATTGTCGGCGTCGGCACCTTGACCCAGGCTGACGAGTTTGTCGCCGCGCGCGACGCCGGCGCGGTGTTCGGCGTTTCTCCCGGCTTGACGCCGGCCTTGATCGCCGCCGCCAAATCCAGCGGCCTGCCGCTGTTGCCTGGCGTGATGACGCCATCCGAAGTGATGGCGGCGCGCGAAGCCGGCTTCCGCCAGCTGAAGCTGTTCCCGGCGGTGCCGGCGGGCGGCGTCGGCATGCTGAATGCGATTGCCGGTCCTTTGGGCGACGTCACGTTCTGCCCGACCGGCGGCATTTCGCTGGAAACGGCGCCGGATTTCCTGGCCTGCAAGAACGTTGCCTGCGTCGGCGGTTCCTGGCTGACGCCGAAGGACGTGCTGAAGTCCGGCGACTGGGCGCGCATCACCGCCCTGGCCGCGGCCGCCAGCAAGCTGCGCAAGGCGCTCTGATCTTTTCCCTTCCCGCCATCGCAGTCATGGTTCACCAACCGTGACTGCTGCGGCGACAAGCTGTACTCCCTCCCTCTCTCTCTCTCTCTCTCTCTCTCTCTCTCTCTCTCTCCTGGTTTTTCCTGTCGCTGCGCTAATCCCGGCTAGAAATCCGGCCCTTGGCCGCCAAATGGTATTCATTGTTATAAATTGAATTGCGTATATTGATAGTATTTAACTATATTTCCCATTGGAAATTATCAATATGCAAAGATGTTTTGGAACTCCATAATTTGCCGGCGTATCCCCGCACATGACAAAAACATTGAGGCCAAATCATGAATATATCCAGACAGTTCCCACTCTCGCGCATCGCGGCGCTGGGCTTAGGCGCATTGCTGGCGTCCGGCGTCGGCGCCCAGACCATGACGCGCGACAACGGCTCGCCGATCGGCGATAACCAGAATTCGCAAACCGCCGGCCCGAACGGTCCCGACGTGCTGCAAGACACTCACCTGATTGAAAAGCTGCAGCGCTTCGACCGCGAACGCATTCCGGAACGGGTGGTCCATGCACGCGGCACCGGTGCTGCCGGCGAGTTTGTCTCCGCCGGCAACCTGTCCGAGCTGACGCGCGCCAGCGTGTTTGCCGCAGCCGGCAAGAAGACGCCTGTATTCGTGCGTTTCTCTACCGTGATCCATCCCAGCGGCTCGCCTGAAACACTGCGCGATCCGCGCGGCTTCGCCACCAAGTTCTACACCGACCAAGGCAACTGGGACCTGGTTGGCAATAACCTGCCGATCTTTTTTATCCGCGACGCCATCAAGTTTCCCGACATGGTCCATTCGCTGAAACCGTCGCCGATCACCAATGCGCAGGATCCGAACCGCTTCTTCGACTTTTTCAGCCACCAGCCGGAAAGCACCCACATGCTTACGCGGGTGTATTCCGACCTTGGCATTCCGGCTTCTTACCGCATGATGGATGGCAACGGCGTCCATGCATTCAAGATGGTCAACGCCCAGAACCAGGTCAGCTATGTGAAATTCCACTGGAAGAGCCAGCAAGGCATAAAGAACCTGACCCGCGCCGAAGCGGCCAAGGTGCAAGGCGAAGACTTCAATAACCTGACCGACGACCTCTACGGTGCGATCAAGCGCGGCGAATCTCCGAAATGGGACCTGTACATACAGGTGGTCAAGCCTGAAGACTTGGGCAAATTTCCTTTCAATGCACTGGACGACACCAAGATCTGGCCTGGCATTGCCGAAACCAAGATCGGCACCATGACCTTGAACAAGGTGCCGGAGAACTTCTTCGAAACCACGGAATCGGTCGCCATGGCGCCGTCGCACCTGGTGCCCGGCATCGAGCCGTCGGAAGACCGCATGCTGCAAGGCCGCCTGTTCTCCTATGCGGATACGCAGTTCCATCGCCTGGGCGCAAACAACCAGCACCTGCCGGTCAATCAGCCGCTGACGAAAGTGAATAACTACAACTCCAACGGCGCCGGTACTGCAGTCAATCCGGTTGGAGACGTCAATTACCAGCCTTCGCGCCAGCCCGGCAGCTATGCCGAAGATGCGCAATACAAAGGGGTGCAGACGCCGTTGAGCGGCACTACGCAACAAGCGCGTATCGCCGTCACCGACAACTTCACCCAGGCCGGCGATTTCTATCGCTCGTTGTCGAAACAGGAGCAGGAAAACCTGATCGGCAATCTGGCCAGCGACCTGGTCAAGGTCAGCAACCCGGAAATCAGGCAAACCATGCTCAGCCATTTTTACAAGGCTGACGCCGATTACGGCACCCGCCTGACTGCCGCGGTAAAGGGCAACCTGGCCGACGTCCAGGCGCGGGCTAAAAAGCTCGAGGGTTAATCGGCAGGTTTAACTCGCCGCGTACGACCAGGGCGCCCTGGTCATTTCCCCTTCAAGACGCCGCCAGTTGGCCATGGCGGCGTTTTCGACAAGCTGTCTCCATCTCTGACTTCCCTTGCTTTTTATTGTTATAAAAATCAGATTTATCTGACATTCATACCGTAAATCCTATGCTATCGTGCTCTTCAGACATTCGGGTAATAGCTTTCGCAAATCTCATTACTGGACGTCATCAAGAAAATTGACTATAATGGCAAACGCTCAACAATATGGTGCTGCCTCAACGGCGCCTTTTTGGGTTTCGTGACTCGCGTCAGCGGGTTGTCTCACGCTTCGGCTACGCCGGAGTTTCACCAAAGTCGGGGAATTCCTCGCATTCTTTGCCGCCCCATGCGGCAGTCGGCTTGTTCAATGTCCTCCCCGCGGGAAGACCGGACGAGATCATAAAAAATTGATTTGTATGTCGCGCCGACAGGTTTCGTGTCGTTTCGTGTTTGGCGGTCATGCAATACGCAGCGGAAAAGAAAAACCGTTTGCGCGCCCGCAGGCAAAAAAGCCGGCGTGCCGCACCACGAGTTTTCAGCCGCTGCCTATGCAAGGGAGTAAGCATGACCAATCGCTATCGCAACGCCATGATCGGCGCCGCCGTCACATTGCTGGTGGTGGCCGCCATTGGCTGGTCGATCGGCCCCGCGGTGATCCATCAGTACCAGGGCGACCTGATTTATTACACCGGCCGTCACCTGGTCCTGGTCGGCTGGTCGATGTCGCTGGCGCTGCTGTGCGGCATTCCAGCCGGCATCCTGCTCAGTCGCCCTTACTTTTCGCGCCATGCCGAAAAGTGGATGCAGATCTTCAATATCGGCAACACCATTCCCTCCATGGCGGTGCTGGCGCTGGCGCTGGCCCTGTTCGGCATCGGCGACAAGCCGGCCATCCTCGCCTTGTGGCTGGCTTCGCTGCTGCCCATCGTGCGCAATACCTATGAAGGCTTGAAGCAGGTTTCGCCGGCGATGAAAGAGGCGGCCAAGGGCATCGGCATGAAGCCGCTGCAGGTGTTGTTCCGGGTCGAGCTGCCGAATGCCTTGCCGATCATCGTCGGCGGCGTCCGCACCGCGCTGGCGATCAATGTCGGCACCGCGCCGCTGTCGATCCTGATCGGCGGCGAGAGCCTGGGCGGCCTGATCTTCCCGGGCATCTACCTGAACAACCACGGCCAGCTGCTGCTGGGCGCCACCGCTACCGCGGTGCTGGCGCTGATGCTGGACGCGATCGTCTCGCTGGGCAGCAATGCCTACCTGAGCAAGCGCGGTCTGCTGCGCTGATCGCCATCTATCTGACAAGGAAACAAAATGCATAAATTCCGTATAACGGCCTTGCTGGCTTTCATGCTCAGCCTGCTCGGCACGACGCCGGCCAGCGCGGCCGACCTGGTGGTCGGCGGCAAGAACTTCACCGAGCAATTGATCCTGTCGTCCATGACGCAGCAGTACCTGCGCGCCAAGGGTTACGCGGTCGACCTGAAGAACGGGCTCGGCACCACCATCATGCGCCAGGCGCTGGAAAGCGGCCAGATCGATATCGTCTGGGATTACACCGGCACCGCCCTGGTGGTCTACAACAAGATAGACGAGAAGCTGGACCGGGACCAGTCCTATCAACGGGTCAAGGAACTGGATGCGTCGAGGAAGCTGATCTGGCTGCAGCCATCCGAGCTGAACAATACCTATGCATTGGCGGTGCCGCAGCAACGCGCCGAGGAAGAGGGCCTGAACACCATCGAAGACCTGGCGAACAAGATCAGGCAGGCGCGCCAGCAGGATCCCGATAAAAAATACCTGATGGGGATGGATTTCGAATTTGCCTCGCGGCCGGACGGCCTTGAGCCGCTGCAGGCGCTGTACGGCTTCAGCCTGGACCGCAGCGAAGTCAAGCAGATGGATGCCGGCCTGGTGTACACCGCCTTGCATAACGACCAGCTCAATGTCGGCCTGACCTATTCATCCGACGGCCGGGTGCAGGGCTTCAACCTCAAGCTGCTGGAGGATAACAAGGGCTTCTTCGCTTTTTACAGCGCGGTGCCGGTAGTGCGCAAAGAAATCCTGGACGCCAATCCCAAGCTCGCCGAACAGCTGAACGCGCTGTCGGCCAGGATCGATACCGCCAAGATGACCGAAATGAATAAAAAAGTGGATATCGACCAGTTGCCGATAGCCCAGGTCGCCGCGGATTTCCTGCGCAGCGAAGGCCTGACGCAGTGAATGCTGCAGTGAACGTTTTCCTTAAGGACGCCCCATGAATTTCTTTGACTACCTGTTGAGCGCCTGGCCCGAAATCCTGCATCTCACCATCCAGCACCTGATGCTGGTGGGGATAGCGGTCGGCCTGGCGATCCTGATCGGCGTGCCGCTCGGCATCGTCATGATCCGCCACCGCTGGCTTGCCAGCCCGATGATGGGCCTGGCGACCGTGGTCCTGACCCTGCCGTCGATCGCCTTGTTCGGCCTGATGATCCCGCTGTTCTCCCGCTTCGGCCAGGGACTGGGGCCGCTGCCGGCGATCACCGCGGTCTTCCTGTATTCGCTGTTGCCGATCATGCGCAACACCTACCTGGCGCTGGACGGCATCGACCACGGCATCAAGGAAGCCGGCATCGGCATCGGCATGACTTTCTGGCAGCGCCTGCGGCTGGTCGACCTGCCGTTGTCGGTGCCGGTCATCCTGGGCGGGGTCCGCACCGCCGTGGTCATGAACATCGGCGTGATGGCGGTGGCGGCGATCATCGGCGCCGGCGGCCTCGGCGTCCTGATCCTGCACGCCATCAGCCAGAGCAACATGCAAAAACTCGTCGTCGGCGCGGTAATGATCAGCGTACTCGCGATTGTCGCCGACATGCTGCTGCAAGTCCTGCAGCGGCTGCTTACACCGAAAGGAATGCAAAAATCATGATTCAACTCGACCAGCTCAGTAAAGTATTCACGCAAAATGACGGTAACCAGGTCAAGGCAGTGGACCAGGTTAACCTGACGGTTGCCGAAGGAGAGATCTGCGTATTCCTGGGGCCATCCGGCTGCGGCAAGAGCACTACCTTGAAAATGATCAACCGCCTGATCGCGCCGACTTCCGGCCGCGTGCTGCTGGATGGCGAAGACACCACCGGCCTGGATGAAGTCAGCCTGCGCCGGAAAATCGGCTATGTGATCCAGCAGGTAGGCCTGTTTCCCAACATGACCATCGAAGAAAACATCACCGTGGTGCCGCGGCTGCTAGGCTGGGACAAGAAGCGCTGCCACGAGCGCGCCACCGAACTGATGGCGATGGTGGCGCTCGATCCCAAGCGTTTCCTGAACCGTTATCCGCGCGAGATGTCGGGCGGCCAGCAGCAGCGCATCGGCGTGATCCGGGCGCTGGCGGCCGATCCTCCGGTATTGCTGATGGACGAGCCGTTCGGCGCGGTCGATCCGATCAACCGTGAATCGATCCAGAATGAATTTTTCCAGATGCAGCGCCAGTTGAACAAGACCGTGATCATGGTCAGCCACGACATCGACGAAGCCATCAAGCTGGGCGACAAGATCGCGATTTTCCGCGCCGGCAAGCTGGTGCAGGTGGACCGCCCGGATACCCTGCTGGCGCGTCCCAAGGACGAGTTCGTCGGCTCCTTCGTCGGCCAGGATGCGACCTTGAAACGGCTGCTGCTGGTGCGCGCCGGCGATGCCGCCGCCACTTCGGCGACGGTGCTGGAAGACGCCAGCATGGCGGCCGCGTATGGCGTGATGGACGATAACGACTACCGTTATGTCACCGTCACCAATGCCGCCAACCACGCGCTCGGCTACGTCGCCAGGCGCGACGCGCGCGGCGGGCAGGGCGCTTGCATCGACAAGATGAAGCCGTTTACGGTCAGCGCCGCGCCGGACGAAAACCTGCGCGTGGTGCTGTCCAAGATGTACAAGCACAGCACCAGCTGGATGCCGGTGATCGACCAGGACAACAGCTACCTGGGCGAGGTGACTCAGGATTCGATCGCCGATTATCTGAGCTCCGGCCGCACGCGCGCTTAAGCGCTTAGGGTCCCGGTAGGGAAATACACGGGGTTTACGCCATTGGGCGTAAACCCCGTGTTGCATTTACAATGTACGGCTTTGCCAGCCTCATTTCAAAATCCATGACCAGGTACCCAAGCGATTCCCCCGGAGCTAGCGCATGACGGCTGGCGTGATTGCTTTGGTACTGTGCGCAGCCTTGCTGCACGCGTCCTGGAACGCCATGCTGAAAAGCAGCGGCGACCGTTTATGGGCCATCACCCTGATGACCATCGGCTCCGCGGTGGCGTCGATTCCCATCGTACTCTGGGCGCCGTTGCCGGCGCTTGCCAGCTGGCCTTATATCCTGATGTCGGTGGTGCTGCATGCCGGTTACAACCTCTTTTTGGTGCGCGCTTATCGGGCTGGCGATTTCGGCCAGTCTTATCCGATTGCGCGTGGTTCCTCGCCGTTGCTGGTGTCGCTTGGAGCGGCCTTGTTTGCCGGCGAGCAGTTGGGAATCCTGACCTTGGCCGGGGTGGTGCTGATCTCGGCCGGCATCATCAGCCTGGCGCAAATCAAATTCAGGCGCGGCAGCAGTGTGGCCGGCAGCCGCCAGTGGGATGCGCCGCTGTCGGCGTTTACCACCGGTGTGTTCATTGCCGGTTATACCATCGTCGACGGCCTCGGTTCGCGCCTGGCCGGCAGCGCCGCATCCTATGCCGGCTGGATGTTCCTGCTGGACGGCTTGCCCTTGTTGATGATTTACCTGTCGATGCACGGCAGCCTGCGAATTGCCTTGCGCGAGCGTGCTACCTGGAATGCGCTGGGCGGCGGTGCGATGTCGCTGCTGGCCTACGGCATCGTGATCTGGGCGATTACGCTGGCGCCTATGGGGCCGGTGTCGGCCTTGCGTGAAACGTCCGTGCTGTTTGCGGCGCTGATCGCCCGCATGTTCCTGGGCGAGGCGCTGACCTTGCGCAGGCTGTTGTCATGCGCGGTGATTGCGCTGGGCGCTGTGATGCTGGGGTGGTCGGCTTGAATTGACGTTGGCGATGAGCCAATAAAAAAGGCCGCTGGAAATTTCCAGCGGCCTTTTGTTTATTGCGGAGATTGCGAGGCGATCATCAAGATCGCCCGGCTTGCCGACTGCTGCTTAGCGGTCGCCAAACGAGCGACGGGCGCCGCTGTCGTTCGAACGGTTGCCTTTGTAGCCGCCGCCACCGCCGTCTTTGCGTGGTGCGCCTGGCTTGCTGAAAGTACGGCCGCCTGGTTTAGCAGGGCCGCCACGGTTGTCGCCTGGTTTCCAGCCGCCTGGTTTGTGGTTCGAGCGCGGAGCCGAAGCCGAACGCTTTGGTTCGAAACCTTCAACCACATCGACCGGGATCAGTTGCTTGGTGAAACGTTCGATACGCTTGACGTTGACGCCTTCAGCGTGGTTCACCAGCGATACGGCAACGCCGTTACGGCCGGCACGGCCGGTACGGCCGATGCGGTGGACGTAGTCTTCCGGGAATTTCGGCAGATCGTAGTTGAAGACGTGGGTGATGGCAGGAACGTCGATACCGCGAGCGGCGACGTCGGTAGCAACCAGCACACGGACTTGACCGCGACGCAGGCTGTCCAGGGTGCGGTTACGCGCGCCTTGGTGCATGTCGCCATGCAGGGCGGCAGCAGCGAAACCGGCGATGTTCAGGCGGTCGGCGATCGTGTCGGCATCACGCTTGGTAGCAGTGAAAACAACTGCCTGGTCCATGGTGACGTCACGCAGCAGGTGGTCCAGCAGGCGATTCTTGTGCGACAGGTCGTCGACGAAGTGAACCTTCTGTTGGATGTTTTCGTGCTTGGTGGCCGAGCCGGCGATCTGGATGATCATCGGGTTCTTGGTGATGCGTTTTGCCATGTTGCCGACGACGCCGTCCAGCGTAGCCGAGAACAGCATGGTTTGACGCGACTCAGGCGTAGCGTCAACGATTTTTTCGATATCGTCGATGAAACCCATGTCCAGCATGCGGTCAGCTTCGTCCAGCACCAGGATCTGCAGTTGCGAGAAATCGATCTTGCCCGATTCCATGTGGTCGATCAGACGGCCAGGCGTGGCCACCAGGATTTCCGGGTTCTTGGCCAGCAATTGCATCTGCTTTGGATAAGGCATGCCGCCCAGGATCGAGATCGCCTTGACGCGCTTCATGTGCGAACCGTACTTGTCGGTTGCGGTTGTTACTTGCAAAGCCAGTTCGCGGGTCGGTGTCAAGACCAGCATCTTTGGCTGTGCCGGCTTGAAGCGTGGACGCTCGCCGCGTGAACGGGAGGCTTGCATTTCTTGATTCGGGGTTTTGCCTGCGGCAGCCGGAGCAACTTGTTGCTCGGAGGCGAATTTGTGCAGCGCAGGCAGCATGAATGCTGCGGTCTTGCCGGAGCCGGTTTGCGAGGAAACCAGCAGGTCACGGCCTTCGATGGCAGCAGGGATGGCTTGTTCTTGAACGCCTGTCGGTTTTGTGTAGCCAGCTTCGGTCAGTGCTTTGATAACGGACGTGTGGAGGCCTAGTGATTCAAAAGTCATTTTTTTCTTTCGTAAAGTGCAGCGTCATGAACTACAGACAATCGCTATGCGATGAATGCAGCGAACGCAAAAAAGCAACGCCAACCAACGAAATGACTAAGAAACAAATACAAAGAAATTTCGGCACAAAAGCTTTGCGCCGGGACGGTGTCAGGATCGACACACAAGGCGGGAGGGCTTTTACAATGCGATGTCCCAATTTGAGGCCAGGACACGCTTAGGCTTGCGCAGCTACTTATTGTTTTTTACAGCGTTGCCGGATCGGGATCAGGCAACTTGCTGTCTGCGTTCGTTATTGCAACGCAGCACAGAATAATACAATACTTTTACAATCGATGCACCTTATTCATGCGATTGCCGCAAATTAGCCCTGGTTTGCAGCAGCAACGTTGTTTGTGGCGCATTTTTAATGCATAACGCATTAATATATAGATAACTATTTTCAATTCGGCAATCAAGCAGCTTAGGGCGCCGCAAAAAAAGCGCCCAGCTATGCCGGGCGTTTTTAACAATACCGCAACTGCGCGCCGGATTATTCGGCGATGCCGCCCACCACATGCGAGAAACCGCCGTCGACATAGGTGATTTCACCGGTAATGCCGCTGGACAGGTCCGACAGCAGGAATGCGGCGGCATTGCCGACGTCTTCCACCGTCACATTGCGGCGCAACGGCGCGTGCTCGGCGACAAAACCCAGGATCTTGCCGAAACCCTTGATGCCGCTGGCGGCCAGGGTCTTGATCGGCCCGGCCGAAATGCCGTTCACGCGTATGCCCTTGGGACCCAGCGAACCCGCCAGGTAACGCACGCTGGCTTCCAGCGACGCCTTGGCCAGGCCCATCGTGTTGTAGTTGGGGACCACGCGTTCCGAACCCAGGTAGGTCAGCGTCAGCAGCGCCGAATTCGGGCGCAGCATCGGCAGCGCTGCTTTTGCCATCGCCGGGAAGCTGTAGGCCGAAATATCGTGCGCGATCTTGAATCCTTCGCGCGACAAGCCGTCGAGGAAATCGCCGGCGATCGCATCGGCAGGAGCGAAGCCGATGGCGTGCACCAGGCCGTCCAGGTGCTCCCAGGATTTGCCGAGGTCGGCAAACAGGGCGTTGATTTGCTCGTCGCTGCCGACGTCGCAGTCAAAAATCAGTTCGCTGTCGAATTCCTTGGCGAAATTGGTGATGCGCTCCTTGAAGCGCTCGCCTACATAGGTGAATGCCAGCTCGGCGCCTTCGCGCTTGCAAGCTTGGGCAATGCCGTAAGCGATCGAACGGTTGGATAGCAAGCCGGTGATCAGGATTTTTTTGCCTTGCAGGAATGCCATATTGACTCCAGATGTGCGCGCCATTGATGCCGCTGGCGCTGGGTGTGATTCTTGTTGAACAGGGCAAGATTGTAGGGGTTAGCCGCGCTCACGGCAACTCTGGCAGTTTTACCAGCAGCCATGCATTTTTGATATCGGATCCGGATTTGAAAAAAGACCCATGCGCACGAGGCGGCTGGGTCTTTCTGATCCGGCGTTGCAGAAAAAATCAGCCGCGCGCGCCGCGGGAAGAGGCCAGGACCACCGGTTTGGTGTTCTTTTTAGCCGCTACCTTGTTCTTGCTGCTGCGGCTGGTGCTTGCGGTTGCCTTGTGGTAACGCACGTTGCCGGCTTTCTTGCTGCCGGAGTTCGACGCCACCATCCGGTTCGGCACTTGCAGCTGCAGGCTTTGGCCGCGGCTGACGCCGTCGCGGTGCAAGCCGTTCCAGGCTTTCACTTGCGCCACGCTGACGCGATAGCGCGAGGCGATCGAAGCCAGGGTATCGCGCTTGCCGACCTTGACGTAGATGCGGCGGGTTTCGGGAGCGTCCGGGGTCACTGCCATGGTGGCGTTGTCAGCCACTTCGGCCGTGATGTCGCTGCTGGAAGCTTCGGTTTTCGGCACCAGGATAGTGGAGCCGGCCTTGAGCAGCATGCGCGGCGGAATGTGGTTGACTTCGCGGATGATGGCCGGCGTAGTGTCGAAGCGGGCGGCGATGGTTTCAATCCGCTCGCGGGCGCTGCTGACGGTATGCGAGGTCCAGGAAGACAGCGTCTGGGTCCATTTGGTCAGGTTGTTCTTGAATTTCTCTGCATTGCTTTCCGGCAGCAGGATCTTGGTGTCGCTGCTGCCGATGATCACCGGGCGGTTGAATTGCGGGTTCAGGGCCTTGAATTCATCCAGCGACAGTTCCGCCAGCTGGGCCGCTACCTTGACGTCGATATCGCGGGTCTTGCCGATGGTGACGAAGTAAGGCTGGTTGTCCACCTTGGGCAGCGCGATGTTGTACATCTCCGGCGCTGCAATGATGTTCTTGACGGCTTGCAGCTTGGGAACGTAATTGCGGGTTTCCGCCGGCATCAGCGGCGCCAGGCTGTTGAAGTCGATCGGCAGGCCGGCGGCCTGGTTCTTGTTGATGGCGCGCTGCACCGAGCCTTCGCCCCAATTATAGGCGGCCAGCGCCAGCTGCCAGTCGCCGAACATGCCGTACAGCTTTTGCAGGTAAGTCAGCGCGGCGTCGGTAGAGGCCAGGACGTCGCGCCGGTCATCCTTGAACATGTTCTGCTTGAGATTGTAGTCGCGCCCGGTAGCCGGCACGAACTGCCACATGCCGGCAGCCTTGGCGCTGGAATAGGCTTGCGGATTGAACGCCGATTCGATGAACGGCAGCAAAGCCAGCTCAGTCGGCATGCCGCGTTTTTCCAGTTCCTGCACTACGTGGAACAGGTAGCGCGAGGCGCGCACCGTAGTGCGTTCGAAATATTCCGGGCGGGCGCTGTAAAAATCGGTCTGGCTGACTACCTGCTGGTTGTCCAGGTCAGGGATGCCGAAACCCTTGCGGATGCGCGCCCAGATATCGACCTGTTCCATGCCGAGCATGCCGGCGCTGGGGTCGTTCGGGTCGATCAGGCTGAAAGTGGGGGTATAGATGGAAATGTCGTTGGCCTGGGCCAAGAGCGGAGTGCCGAAAAAAGCGAGCGCGGCAAAAGCGAAAGTCTTGAGTTTTAGCTGGTACATGGGTTCAATTTATGTGACCGGGATGTAATCAACCGGTAATAATGGATTAGACGCAGTGTACGTAAGGCGGTTTTCTCCCGTCAAGCAAAAATTGCACTGTTACAAGCGATAAGTGATTGATTTATCAGGTATTACTTTTAATAAATCGATATGCGGAGACTATCTAACCAACAATCACAATAAATGACGTTAATAGGTCTCCCGGCCAGCCGGATCACTTGAAATTGTTTTTCCATTCGCGCAGGGCGGCGAATGCCTCCACCGGATCGGATTGCCGGCCGTCGATGCGGCCGCTGGCCTGCAGGCTGGCGACAATGGCCGGCTGCCGGTAACGCAGGAAGGGGTTGGTGGCGATTTCCAAGGCGATAGTCGACGGCACGGTGGCTTGCTGGCGCGCGCGTTTGGCCTGTTCGCTGGCCATGCGGGCGACCAGGTCCGGATTGTCCGGTTCCACCGCCAGCGCAAAGCGCAGGTTGGCGACGGTGTATTCGTGGGCGCAATACACCTGGGTGTCTCCCGGCAAGCTGCTCAGCTTGCCCAGCGAATCGACCATCTGCGCCGGGCTGCCTTCGAACAGGCGGCCGCAGCCGCCGGCAAACAGCGTGTCGCCGCAAAACAGCCAGGGCTGGCCATGCGCCACATAGGCAATGTGGCCGCTGGTGTGGCCCGGCACTTCCAGCACCGACAAGGTCACCCCCAGTTGCGGGACGACGGCGGTATCGCCTTCGCTGAGTTTCTGGCTGACGCCGGCGATGTCTTCGCCGGCAGGGCCGAATACCGGGATGTCGAAGTGCCGCAGCAAAGTTTGTACGCCGCCGACATGGTCAGCATGGTGATGTGTCAGTAAAATAGCGACAAGTATCAGGTCGTGGGCAGCAAGCGCGGCCAGGATCGGCTGGGCATCGCCGGGATCGACCACCGCCGCATGGCGGCCATCGTGAATCAGCCAGAGATAATTGTCGTTGAATGCCGGCACCGCCAATACGCTTAACGACTTATTTAATGGTTCTCTCATTGATTTATCAATTAAGGCAGGCATGGCAAATCCGTCGTCAGAAAAGTCCATTATAGCGCTCGGCCCCTGGCTGCAGACGCCCACCGGCAGTTACATGCTGGAGTGGGAGCAGGCGCGCCTGGACGCGATGACGGCGGATATCTTCGGCTTCAACGCGATGCAGATCGGCGTGCCGCAAATCAAGTCCCTGCAAGCGAACCGCATGCGCCACAAATGGCTGACGGACAGCCGCCTGCCGGCAGCGGGCGAAGCGCAATCCGGCGTGGTGGTGACCCACGATTTCGCCGAACTGCCGTTCGCCTCGCAAAGCCTGGACCTGGTGGTGTTGCCGCATGTGCTCGAGTTCGCCGCCGAGCCGCACCAGATCTTGCGCGAGGTCGAACGGGTGCTGATTCCGGAAGGGCAGGTTATCATCACCGGTTTTAATCCGGCCAGCTTGTGGGGCATCAGGCAAACCGCAGGCCGCATGTCGGGCGTGCATTTCCTGCCGCAGAACGCCGAATTCATCAGCCTGCTGCGCCTGAAAGACTGGCTGAAGCTGCTGAACATGGAAGTCAACCGCGGCCACTTCGGCTGCTACGCGCCGCCGTATACCAGCAGCAAATGGCTGCATCGCTTCGCCTTCATGGAAAAGGCCGGCAACCGCTGGTGGCCGTATTTCGGCGCGGTATATATCGTGCAGGCGATCAAGCGGGTGAAGGGCATGCACCTGGTCGGCCCGGCTTTCAGCAAACAGGTGATCAAGGCAGCGCGCGGCGTGCCGGCCACCAACAAGATACACAAGACGGACCGCAACGGCGCTGAGTAGTCAGGGCAGCGGTCTCAAATATAACAAGCAGCGAAAGACAGTATGGACAAAGTAGAGATATATGCCGATGGCGCCTGCAAGGGCAATCCCGGCACCGGCGGCTGGGGTGCGCTATTGGTGGCGGATGGCAAGGAAAAGGAATTGTTTGGCGGCGAACGCAATACGACCAATAACCGGATGGAGCTGAAAGCGGTGATCGAGGCCTTGACCGCCCTGACTCGTCCCTGCGAGGTGACGGTGTATACCGACAGCCAGTATGTGCAAAAAGGGATCAGCGAATGGATCCACGGCTGGAAAGCGCGCGGCTGGAAAACCGCAGCGCGCGAACCCGTGAAAAACGTCGACCTGTGGCAGGCGCTGGACGCCGCGCAGGCCCAGCACAAGATCGAATGGAAATGGGTCAGGGGCCATGCCGGCCACGTCGGCAACGAGCGCGCCGACCAGCTCGCCAACCGCGGCGTGACCACGGTTGTATAACACCGCCACGGCCGCATTGGCTGAGGCGCGCTACTATTAACATATGTTTGTATTGAAGATTAAGTGACCATGCGACAAATTGTTCTGGATACCGAAACCACCGGCCTCAACCCGCGCACCGGCGACCGCGTCATCGAAATCGGTTGCGTCGAGTTGCTGAACCGGCGCTTGACCGGCAATAATTTCCATCGCTACATCAACCCCGAGCGCGATTCGGAAGAAGGCGCGCTGGCAGTCCACGGCTTGACCACTGCTTTCCTCAGTGACAAACCGAAGTTCGCCGAAATATTCGACGAGCTGCGCGAATACACGCGCGGCGCCCAGGTCATCATCCACAACGCGCCGTTCGACCTGGGATTCCTCGACGCTGAATACAAGCTGCTAGGCAAGGGCACATTTTCCGGCGATGTCGCCGGCGTCATCGACACCCTGGTGCAAGCCAAGGAAATGTATCCCGGCAAACGCAACTCGCTGGACGCCCTGTGCGACCGCTACGGCATCTCCAACGCCCACCGCACCTTGCACGGCGCATTGCTTGACTCCGAACTGCTGGCCGAGGTGTACCTGGCAATGACGCGCGGCCAGAACAGTTTCAGCATCGACCTGGGAGCAGGGCATGGCGATGCGGACGGCGGCGGTGCGGCGCTGGAGCTGCTGCCGCTGGCGGGGATCGTGGTGCGCACCGCGAATGCGGAAGAACTGGCCGAGCATGAGCTGGTGCTAAATGGTTTGGACAAGGACGCTAAAGGCGCCTGCATATGGCGCCAGCCGGCGGTGGATGCCGCTGAAAATCCGCCGCAAAACTGATCTTGCAAAAAATTCACACAAGACACTAGCCACGAACCGGATTTGCCATTATAATTTCGCTTCTTTAGGCGCGTAGCTCAGCTGGTTAGAGCACTACCTTGACATGGTAGGGGTCGTTGGTTCGAGTCCAATCGTGCCTACCAGTATTCTCAACGTTTGCGGGGATGCTGGGACAAATTTGGGGCAATTTCGAATTTGTTTGTAAGTGAATATCAGTGGAATGGAAGCGCAGTATGGCTTCCATTTTTGCTTTCTCCCTCCCGCGATCTGCGGAATCAATCCACTTAGCGTACACAGTAAAAAGCATCTTGGCATTGGCATGTCCCATCTGCCGGCTGATGTAGGTCGGGTTCACGCTGGCCATTAAGGCGGTTGTCGCATATGTATGCCGGGTTTGGTAGGCACGGCGCATCCGAATCCCCAGGGGCTTCAGTGTTGGCCTCCAATAATGGTCGCGCTGGCTGCGTTCGTCGTGCCATGGGCGAAGCGTGACAGGATTTTCAAATATTTCATCCGACTTCAGGAACGTAAAGGCTTTTTGCGCTTGCAGAACGGCGATTACTCGTTCAACCAGGTCGACGTCGCGGATTTCATGAGTCTTGAGGCTCTTGAGCTGTCCCTTGAACGTCCGAGCCCGCTCAACGCGCGCGGTGCCATGATTCCAATCGACGTTGCCCCAACGCAATGCAATTAGTTCTTTATGGCGCATGCCGGTCATAAAAGCAAACTCGAAATAGTTCGCTATCCGCAGGTCGTAGTGCTCCCGCATATGAGAAAGAATCCATTCCATCTCTTCTGTCGACAGAGGGTCCGGCACGGCCTTTTGGTGCTTTCCGTTCTCGATGCCTTGCATCGGATTGACCAAGTCGCTGATCTCGCGTCCGGCAAGCGCAAAAACACCTCTGAGCGGGATTAGGTAGTTATTACAAAGCTTGGCGCTTGGCCAAGGGTGAGAGCCCACCACCGCTGCGATTTTGCCGTAGCTGAGCGACTCGATCGCGCTGTCGGCGCCGAGTTTGCTTTGCCAAAACTTTAGTGCTAGCGAATACTGGGAGAGCGTGGCGGCAGCTAGCCGCCCCTTGGTCTGAAGCCACAGATTGCACATTTCTTCAAGTGTCCGTACAGCGGAGCCCATTTTTCCGGCATTGGGTGAATTCGAAAAAAACTCGCCATAGACAAAACTACCGAGCTCCATCTTGCGTTTGATTTGCTCGACCATTCGCTCAGCGAATTTGATATTCGGAGCGGTTGGTTTCAGGTCCAGCGTTTCCCGGCAACGAACCCCGCGCCAGGTAAATGACACCCGAATAGCTGATTCACGAATCTCTATACCGCTGCCTTTACGCCCTTTACCCATTTGTAATACTCCTGCATATTCATTGTTACGTGGCCATCCGGCGCGCGCCGATGATGTGTGCCCTCGATCCAGACGCCATCCTCGATTTTTCGCCTGACAGCCTTATCTCTGTAACCGGTCAGTGACGAAAAAACATGGATAAGCACCCATCTTACCTGTACAGCGGGGCTGTCCATCATTTCACCCAGCCTTTCAATTGGCGGAGGCTGGTGTTTGCATTTCTGCAAAGAAATTGTTGTTCTTTCATGCTACGATTCCTCCTAAAAACAGGGGGAATGAATGGTTCAAGCGTCCAAACAAAATACGGCTAAAACAGCGGAAAAGGCCGATTGGGAAGGTCGGTACCTGGAAAACCATCGCATCGAAACGTTTAAATCGACTATTTCGCTTTCTACTGAGATCATTAAATACTTGACTTTGCTGAATGGCGGAGCTGTGGCCGGCATGCTGACGACGCTCGATAAGCTCACCAAGATTTTGTCGGTCGGCACAATTCGCTGGGCTGTGGCGTGTTTTGTTGTTGGGCTCGTATTTAATGGCTTCGGGGTATTTGCGCTTTATTTCTCTCAGACGGTCGCGTACAAGGAGTTTTCCATGAGACCAGATAGGCCGAGTCAGCGCAGACAATTGATAGGAGCAGCTATGTTTCAAGTGTTTAGTTTGATGTTTTTTTGCTTTGGAGCGCTCATATCCGTGGAAGGCCTTCAGACATAGCGTTAGCCAATCTTTTGATTCGATTCTTGCCGATGTGATAAAGGGCCTTCAGACAATAACGAGGATGCAGGATGAAACTTATCGAAAGGTTTTGCTGGGTGTTTTTTGCTGCATGCGCTCTTGTCGAATGCCACTGGGTGCTTCATTACGGCATTAAAGCTGCGGGATGGAAGGAACCTGACGCTAACGGATGGGCGTCTTGGGTGCAGGCTGTCGGGTCGATTTTTGCAATAGCTGGTGCATGCGGCATTGCTATCTATCAGCGATTTGACGAAAGACGAGTGCGCGCAGAAGAGCAAACTCGATCCGATATGATCGCTGCTAGGATTTGTCATAAAGTAGCTACAGATGCTTGTCTCGTCCTCTATAACATTGCAAAAAAATTTGAAGAGCGGCTTGTCGATGCCTCTATACATATAGGTGCAGAGCGGATTGAAGATGTTCAATTTTCTCTTCGTACATTGGCACGCAAAGAGCTCGCCGCCGATCTTTATTCCCTTTTGCTGGAGCTGCAACGAGAGGTCGCCTACACACTTACTGATGTTCGCCGCGAAAGCCCATTGGATCCAGACACGCATGCCGAGGTATGCAGAAAATCCAGGGCACGGCATAAGAAAGGGAAAATCATTAGGGACGCCATTGGTAAAATCGCGGCCGAGTATGGGGTTTCGAGCATATAAAAAATATGGATGGTAGTTTATTGATCTGCTTCTAGAATTATTAAAGAAACTGGCGTCCCGGTCCTCAACGTACCCTATGTGCTCGGTCGGATAATTATTGTGTGAAGAGAGCATGGTTAGATGTCCAATTCTTCGATAACCATGTCGCGGGCGATAGCGCAGAGATCAGCCAAGGATAAGCCATTTTTTGCTTCCTTTGTCAGCGGTAGAGGTGATGGTTTGGCATTCATGCTGCACCGCCTTTCGTGAGATGCTTTCCTTCTTCCCGCACTAAAGAAAGCAGCTCCTTCAGCTCTTCAGCGAGGCCTCGGGCAAGCCAAAGAACATTCTCTTGAATGTCGTCGTTATAGTTTCTGAAGGAAGTGGTAGCGTCGCCTATTGTTAGAAGGAGGAGGGCAGACAGTTGCGCCAGTACATCCGGAGGGCTACTTTCTCCAGAAATGGACGCAGCTGTTAAGCAATTGATTCGGAGTCAGAAGAGGATGCCGCAACAGCTCGGGCGGCTCAGGCATTCATCAAAGATAATGGGATGGCGCCGTAAGTGCTGTACCGCCGTACGATTCATATGGCTTCTTGAATCTATTGGATATGTTGAAATTCAAGATCGTCAAAGTATCACAACAAGCCAGCACCGAAAGAAGCAAAAAGAAAACTATCAAATGGGCGATTTTATTGCGAAATGCATTTTGAATTTCATTGCATCTCAAACTGCCTGTGGCGTAGTGTCTTCAGCATATGACACTTGAATGTCGTAGCCACCTCGAACGAGAAGTTTGGAATTACAGTTGTGACAGCCAAAAGAAACCATCATCCTATTGTCTTCCCGAGCCTTTTGGAGGATAAATTTCTTCCCATTCTGGTAGCAATTTGGGCAAAGCCAATGCGTTGGTTCGATGGATCCGCTTTGTTTTTTAAGCGCGTACACGAAACATCCGGTCCATGGAGAAACAAGAAGATAGTTTTTTTTTGTTTCTTCCCATGCTTTTACTTGAGCAATTTCTTCTTTAAGCGAGCGTATTTCCTCAATTAGCGAAAATTGCGCGGATTGAGCCCCAAGTGCATTGCTTTGGGCAGAGAGAATCACTTGCTGAAGCTCAATGGCCTTAGCATTGACCTCAGCCATCGTTTTAAGTTTACTCATGCCGATAGCAATATCTGCGGCGGTCTTTAGGCCAGTAACCGCACCTTGGAGCAAAGCCATATCAACCATGATTTTTCCTGGAGTAGTAAATGAACGGACATCGGAGTGATTGCGCCACGAATTGCATGGGAACGCCAGAAATGCTTGGCCCTTGCAATTGTGGTTATGCTAAAGCTGAGCATAAATTCTGGACATGCGGCTATCATTTCGCACGTATTTTGGTCTCGTACCTACGAATGAATTTCCGGTTGTGGATAGGCCGGATATTTTCGAGACTGTAAGAAAATCCCAATCATGGCCAGATACACGATGTAAGCCTTGTACTTGATAGCAAGATAAGACATCGTGTCCGACCGTCGATTGGCCTACAGCATGTGGTTCAACAATACGCGTAATGCCTTTGTAGGTAAGAGATAAGACCTGCCTGTTGTTGATCGCATCGATGATGGTTTGCAGCAGCATATTTCCTCCCAAGGCAACTAAGTAAATTGCTATGCCAGTAATTTATTTCTAAAGCGTATACTTCCGAAAGAAGCTTGGAAATATTTCACTGCTTTTCCCTGAGCAATCTGGGAATCCAAGCAGGTTGTGGCGCTTCAGATTTTGACCTACCTTCGAGTATGGCGCGCACAACAACTGGGCTTCCTACAGCATTGACGTAAAATGGGATGGCCATTTCTCTGAGAGCTTCGATTTGCTTAGATTTCATTTTTCGTCCAGTCAAATGGGCAATTTCATCTGCTTCCAAAAACATCGTCATGTCTGATTCCTTTATTCTTTGAGAAACGTTTACCAGCTTTATGTAAGCGGCTCAATCTTCTCGGTATTTAGTTTGGCGCACCGGTAATGCTAAGTGCCGCATTAACTCGGCAATTGCCTGAGCAAGTTTTGTGACGGCTGATTCTGTCATTGAATCGGCACCATCTTCTTAATTTCCACCACCTACAATCGCGGTATTTGTTCTCTGACTGCTGGCGCCATGGTCAAGTGCATTATTTAATCTGCGATGCCCGATCTCTCGTCGAGATTGGTTGACCAGCAGCGCCTTATCAATCTCCGAAATTGGGATGTATTCGAGCTTGTTCAGCGGAAGGCGCCCCCCCGCACCATTCTACCCACGGTCTGAGCGGACAATCCGAGCATTTGCGCCGCCTGCATCTGGGTGACCTGGGAACGCCGAGGATGCTGCTCGGCATAGAATTGGGCGCCACGCCTAGCACACTCTGTCAAAATTTCTTCAGTAACCATATTTTGTCTCATCTATTTTTCTGAAAAATGGTGGTGTCCGCTTGGGAGTGATTCCAAGTTTTCGGAAGGTATTTTCGAGCGCGGACTCCCCGATTGACGATACGCGAATTGTAGGTGTGTCTTGTGAGCTAATTTTTGCTCGCTCGATGTGTGTGCATCGGCACGATTCCATATATGCCAGAACGCTGCTTTCTTGAAAATAATCCTGCTGCGAATGCGGTAGCATCGGGCCGCTCGGAGCAGCGAGTTCATAAATCATTCGATTTGATATACCTAACAAGATCGCGGCATCGCCCGCAGTTATTGAATCTTCCATCGTATACCTCATAACCGAGTCTTTTAAAGTTGCATCTTATCTTTTGATATAGGCTAGTATATTTGTCAAATTAATATTCGTTCATAGGGACATCGCATGAGTTTTCCAAAGTGCCGAGGTAAATCGAACAGGATGAATTTAACCAAGACCTATGATGTGACGCCTGTGGCGCATGTGATGTTGCTGCCCGGGCAAAAATTTGAAGGCTGTTGTGAAGTGATTGAAACTGAATGCTATACCTTTTCCTATGCCAATAAATCTGATCTGAACGATATTGGCTTGTTCCACGTAGGTAAGCACTGTGCCAATGATTTTATAAATTTTTCAGGAAAAGTGGCGCCGCCGTTGTTTAATCCTTTAACCTCTGTCGGCGTCCATGGCAGGAGCGGTACGGGTATAGCTGGAGGTGGGGGAGTAGCTAGTGTTCTTTGTCCGCTTAACAAAGAAATTTACGAGGCGATAAGCATTTTGACGTTAGCATGGGGACCTCCAAGAGCCCCGCTTCAAAAATTTCTGACCCATCTTTCAATCAATCCATCGGTGCCGATGTCACATTCAGACGTGCAGCATCTGAATAATATTATTGGCAAAATCGCCGGCCGGACGTTGACTAAAATTATCGCGCAACTAGGCCAAGGCCTCCCTAATATACGTGCGTTTACTTTTCCTCTGGTGGGTACAATTTTGGCAGCAAACGCGAAACCAAACAATTTCTAGGAGGTAGTAGCTATAGACGTAAAAAAACCCACCAGCTGGCGGGTTTTTGGTCTGTTTTATTTACTTAATCCTTGTTAGGGTAGGGCGACCGGTTGTTGGCCCTTTCGGATCTTCAGGCGGCGACACAACAGGTTTTTCAGTAGGTGCTTGAAGCAGTTCTATTATTTTTTTTGCGCCAGCAATACTATCCAATGGGTCACTTTGTGCAAGATGCTGTTCTCTTCGATAATCGGCTTTTACTCGTAAAACATGTAACGAACTCATCAATGCACCGATTTTTCTTGAGATTTTAGCTTTTTCTGAATCTCTATTGATAGTTGGGTTTTTGAGTTGCTCATGAAGATTTTGGTGTTTGCCACCCCTGCTATTGGGTTGCAGGCTTCCAGGTGAGCTGAGGCTCATGTGAAAAGCTTCACCATCTTGATAGATAGAGTAATAGGCCCGCGATAAAACACCACGTAGATCCGCCTCGCAGTCTGCGTTAGAAAATGCCTTTTCCGCAGCCGCAAGAAGATCCGTCGCACAAACGCTCATCGCGCACCAGCTCCCGAGAAATTAATCTGCAGTCCCGATGGGATATTGAGAGACATTTGACCAAGTCGATCGATAAAATCCAAATAGAGATCGACCGCTCTATCGGAAGATGTTGGTAGGCTGTAGGTAAGCAGAGTCGTACGCAACACTCCTGGCAAATCGATAACTTCAATTTCCGGGCAAGTTCCAATATAAAACATTTTTTCATCTTGAAGCACGGATCCGACAACATCCATCAGTTGTCCAATCTGCACATCAGAAATCTCGAATTCATTGAGCATTTTTTCGGCATTCTCTATGATGTCCATGGGTATGCTTTCAAGATTTGTTAGCGACATCTTTTTTGCGTTTTGTAAAAAAGATGCAACCTGTCGGATAGCTCCACAGCTTAAGCCCAACTCAAAATCCTTCGTAAAATTCCCGGTATTTGGCCCCGAATACTTTGCATATAACGGTTGCGCCTCAAGACAGAGGCCCATATTCGCCATGAGTCCAATCTCACAGCTTGCTACAAATTCTGGTAAGTGCAAATCTCGGAGAGCCTTAAGCGCTAAAGAATTTTCTCCTGCAATTGCAAGCAGAACAGCCCTCAGACGTGTTGCTTGGGGGGCTTGCTCAATTCCTACCTTATCAATTTCCCGTAGTGCAGAGATGAAATCTGCTGAATCTTTGGAAACGAAGGTATGAAGCGCGATTAATTTATCAATTTTTTCATCGAGTTCAGTAAGAATTGTTTTGGGTACTAAATTCATACACTCTTTAAAATAAGATGGCAAACAGGCAAAAGAAGATTTTTCGTTTTTGCAAAAAAACTAGATTATTGACGCTCGAGCGCATAGAAAAATTGCACTCTGCTCAAATATTGGCAAATTAGCTAAACCGCCGCTCTCGATGAGTCAGCTAGCAAATATGCGCAAATAGTAGCACAACTAATTATTGCGCTTATTCCTTAGTGTAAAAAAAGTCAATCCAAAACTGATGCCATTTTCGTGTGGCAAATTTTGTTCAGTAATTTACTTGATTTAGTGCAAAAAATGCCACATGAGTTCCAGTCGTACCCAATGACGCATGGGCTGCTACTAGAGAATGTCGCCGTGCGCCCATGACCTCCCTAACATTTGGAATTGTGTGGGAAGTTGTTGTTATGGAATGGATTTGCATTTTTATGGTGTATACGGCAATATTTATTTTGTTAATTAGCAACAATAAATGAGCATGTATTTATTTTTTGAGTCATTTCTGCAAAAGATGGCAGTGCGGTTGTGCCGTATATCGAGGGCGACAAAGAACGAAGTGTCCATACAGGGTTTGCATGGTGATGCATGGGAGGCGGGTAGTATATGCCGTAGGTCTTTTCACTCGATTCGCCGATAGCGAGTTGCCTATCATCACCGATGCCTAAATCGAGCGTTGAGCGTTTACCTTTATGAGGGATCAGCCTAATTTCTTTGACTTAGCGGAGCCTAAATTTGATTTCAACGGAGTTACAGTGACCCTTCTAAATTCCAAGGCTATGGATCGAGTGTAGTCAGTCTGCTCGGCCATTGGTAATCATTTTCATCTGTTTAGTTATGGAAAAAAATAATGGTCCGTCAGTCATCTTGACAAGCTACCTACTAGTATGTAGAGTACTCAGAATGAAATCCAACAACACATCCGACCAAATCATAAATTGCGCCCGTTCGCTGATAATTTCCGGTGGCTATAACGGCTTCAGCTACGCCGACATTGCCAAAGTGGTTGGGGTACGCAATGCGACTATTCATCATCACTTCCCAACCAAATCCAATTTGGTTCGAGAACTTATAGTTGATTATCGAGGGGAAGTTCAGCTGGGCCTGGCTGAATTGGAGCGTAACGTCCCTGAACCAGCCGAGCAGCTTCGTGCGTACATTCATTATTGGGAATCCTGCATCGCTGACGCTACTGCTCCGTTCTGCGTATGTGCATTGCTCGCAACTCAATTGCCAGTTCTTCCCGAAGAAGTTGCGTTCGAAGTACGAGCCCATTTTCGGACTCTGTCGGCCTGGTTGACCTCTGTCCTGGAGCGCGGTGTTGCACAAGGCAACATTCGACTAACAACGTCCGCCAAAGTCGAGGCCGAAAGTTTTATGGCCACGGTTCATGGCGCAATGCTTTCGGCACGCGCTTACGACGACGCGAAGATATTCGGCGCAATAACCCATCCACTGCTGGAGCGTCTTCTGTAAATCTGAAATTTCATCGATAGGGGTTAATTTCGCCCAGTTACCTGCCAACTAGTAGGGAGGTTTCTGGATGATTTCGATCTCTTAATTAGCAGCGTCATTTTGTCAATATACGAAAGGAATTTATTATGTTTGGGATAACGCCTCTAGGCTGGTTACATACAATCGGCAGCCTGCCTGCCATACCTTTAGTCATCTATATGTTTGTACGGTATGGCAGGATTGCGCCTCGCAGTGCTCCGGGCATTGCGTACTTTATTTCGATGCTGATAGGCGCGACTACGGTATTCCTTGTTGCACATCAGCCAGTGAGCTATGGCATTGCCATTGCTACGATTCTGCTTTTGGTGACCGGTTACGGAATAGCCCGCATTGCTTTCGTTGGGCGAGCGGCCATTTACATCGAAACCATCAGCCTCAGCCTTACTGCGTTCTTATTGATGGTTCCCACTGTAAGCGAGACGCTACGCCGCGTTCCGGACGGCCATCCATTCGTAACTGACCTAAAGTCGCCACTTCTTCTTGGGTTTCAGGGCGGTCTGTTCGTCATTCTTATCGTTGGAGTGACTGCTCAAATAATGTTCCTGCGCAAAAAAGGAGGGACAATTGAGCTTAAGCCGCAAAGATGACGCAGGAACATCTAAAAATATCCTGATGCGAAATCTGCATTGGGTCGTTTACTAGCCTAGCTAGCAGGTGCCAGTTGATCATGGCGTACTGCGTGGTCAACGAGGTCCGCCGCAGTCGATCAGATCAAACCGGCGCAGATGCACTCGCACCTGAGCCTGCAGCAACCGGTACTTGCCCTTAGCGGACGCAATTCCAGAAAGGTTGTACATGAGCACACAAACCCTGCTGCTTTCGGTCTTCAAGTATAAAGCTTGGGCCAACGAGGGACTCTTCGCTGAACTCGCAAAGGTCGATGCAGTGACTCGCCAATCGGAGCGACACTCTGTGATTCGCCTCTTGAACCACATATACATCGTTGATCGCATCTTCGCGGCCCATCTGTCAGGGGAAGTGCACGGCTACACAGGAATTAACACGCCGGAGACCCCGACAATCGAGGAACTACGCTCTGCGGTGGTGAAATCAGACCGCTGGTATGTGGAATATATCGGGAAACTGGCAGCGGAACGGTTTCCGGAAAGGCCCCGGTTTACGTTTACGGACGGCGTGTCAGGATGCATGTCGCGCGAGGAAATGCTTGTTCACGTTGCCACTCATGGTGACTATCATCGTGGAGCCATAGGGCTGCTCTTGCCCCAGGCTTCCGTGCATCCTTTCACGGTCTATTTGCATAAGGCCGAATCGCGTTGACGCAACAGTGATAAGGCCATCCTATTGGCTTCAGTATGGCAAAATACCCAGTTCACGCACGGGCATTAGCGATGTTCATGAGAAAGCGCTACGCTCAGGTCCTGCGGCAATGCATCGCACAAGTCCCTATCGAAATCACCTGCCGCGAGGAGCAAGTTCTAATGTTGATGCAGACGCTGCAAGACGGGGTTGATTCATTCCAGGTCTCGGTGCACGAAGCCGCAACAGGTTCTCCGGTGGTTCTTTTCGCTGTGGGGGCGGGTGGTCAGCCAGAACGTCACTCTACGCTCCTGGACTCCTTGGCTGAGTCCGGTTGCATGGTCGTTGCACCGCATTTCGAGCGGCTTGCTTCGACTACTCCAAGAGAGGAAGAATTGACTCTCCGGGCAAGACGCCTTTCTTTGGCACTCGACGCATTCGTTGGGCCCTCCGCAAAAGCGATAGGAGTAGGGCATTCGATTGGTGCAGCCACCCTCGTCGCCATGGCGGGAGCTCAAATGTGGTTAAGGCTCGGTCGGCGCGTCAGCATCGCAGCGGACAGCCGTTTGGCTCGTCTAGCCCTCCTGGCGCCGCCAACCGGATTCTTCCAGGCTCCGGCAGCACTTGATGCGGTGCGAATTCCAGTTTTGGCGTGGGTAGGGTCGGCGGATAGCATCACCCCTCCGGCCCAAACCGAATGGCTGGCACGCGCCATGCGCGATTGGAACACTGTTGATGTCCGCATCACAGAAGGAGCCGGCCACTTCTCGTTTATGGACATTCCCCCGCCACACACAACGGAGCCGCTACCCAACAAGCATGCGTTTCTCCGAGAGTATTCGAGCGAGATTTGCAAGTTCGTGGTTGGTTAGTGGCGTTGTGCCAAAGATGAAATTTTTAGGAGTTGCGCATATGAGCAATCTGGATTGGAGCCCAGTCACGCATGAGAGCTGTAGCAGCGTGAAAGGGCCTTTTTACCATGGCACTAAATATCGTCTCGAAATAGGCGACCTGCTGGTGCCAGGTTTCGCATCCAACTTCGAGGAGGGACGGGTCTCAAACAACGTCTATTTCACTGCTCTCTTGGAGCCGGCTGTGTGGGGTGCGGAATTGTCCACCTCGCTTGCCGGAGCGGAGGACCGTGGGTACATCTACATCGTCGAACCCACAGGCACCTTTGAGGATGACCCAAACCTGACAAACAAGCGATTTCCCGGTAACCCGACACAATCCTACCGTACGCGCCACCCCGTGCGAATCGTTGATGAGGTGAAGGATTGGACGGGACACCCGCCGGAAGTGCTTCAGCAGATGCTCGATGGTCTCAAAGAAAAAATGCGTCAAGGCTTAGCCCCGATCGAAGACTAGCGGATTACTTCTGAGCTACCTCGGCGAACTCTTTTCGGTACTGCGAGAGATTGCTTTGGGTCGTAATCAGTTATTCGCATTTGGTGAATAACGTGTTAAATTTTCTAATTGAACTTGGGACAAATTCAGGGATAAATGGCGGAATTGTTGGGGTGTCGAGGGGCAGGCCCTCCTATGAGGACTCGCCTCCTGTCGAAGTTGATCATCACAAGAAAGGGAACGAAATTATGGCTACGAACACAGTTCGGTTTCACCGCGTGCTCCGGGCGCCCCCGGAGAGAATCTACCGTGCGTTTCTTGATGCCGACGCGATGGCCAAATGGCTTCCGCCAAATGGTTTCACTGGCAAGGTCCATCATCTCGACGCCAAAGTCGGCGGCACTTATAAAATGTCGTTTACAAATTTCTCGACGAAAAATAGCCATTCCTTTGGCGGAGAGTATCTCGAGCTGATACCCAACGAACGAATTCGGCATTCGGACAAATTCGACGACCCTAATTTGTCCGGGGAAATGCAAACGACGATTTCTCTGCAGAAGGTCTTCTGCGGCACCGAAGTAAACATTGTGCAGGAAGGCATACCGGCAGTCATTCCGCCTGAGGCTTGTTATCTCGGGTGGCAGGAATCGCTCACTCTTCTGGCGCAATTGGTTGAGGCCGAGATTCCTGAGTAATAAATGGCGAGCCGATGCTTGGGCGCGGTGGATACCGTTTTTCTTCAGCATCGGCGCCGCTGGCGTTTCTATAGAGTCTTGACCCACTCCATGGCGCCATCCGCAAACTTGCGAAGCAGGCGAGACAAGTTGCGCACGTCTTCGGTTTCCCAATCCGCAAGCAAGGCCTGAATGATTTTCTGGCGCGCAGCATCCAGCGCAGCTGTCATGGCCCGACCCTGATCCGTGATGATCGCCGCGCGCACCCGTCCGTCCTCTGGACTTGGACAACGCGCCACCAGCCCCAGGCCCTCCAGCTTTGCTATCTGTCGACTGACCGTACTGTGGTCCCGTCCTGCTAGTTCCGCCAGTTCAACGATACCAAGAGGCCCCAGCCGGTCGATCCGGACAAGCAGCGGAAAAAGCGCACGGTCCAGATCGACACCTGCGGCTTCAATAAGAGCACTATCGGGTTGCGGGCGATTCAGCACGCCCGCGAGGTCCAGCATTGCTTCGCGCAACTCGCGGATTTCTTTTTTCATGAAACTCAACTCCTGACCAGATTTTTATTATGTGTATAATACACGTATATTCGGTTGCCGAATCCCGGATACACCGATGCTCAGATACGCCGATGCCCAGATACCTGACCAAGGAGAATCGATATGAAAGCAGCACTCGTCCAAGAACCCGGCACAACGCCGGTTTACGCCGACTTCGCCGAGCCGGCCGTCACTGAAGGCACGGTGCGCATCGCGGTGGTAGCGTCCGCGCTGAGCCATCTCACGAAAACCCGGGCATCGGGCAAGCACTATAGCTCCACCGGGAAGTTTCCTCTTGTGCCGGGTGTCGACGGCACCGGCATTCGCGAAGACGGGACGCGCGTCTATTTCGTGCTGCCTGAAGCACCCTCTGGCGGCATGGCTGAGTACTGTGTCGTCAAGGCGACGCATTGTATTCCTTTGCCGGCGGCGCTGGATGATGTGACAGCGGCGGCAATCGCGATTCCGGGGATGTCGTCATGGGCAGCCTTGCTTGAACGTGCCAAGCTGATCAAGGGGGAAACCGTGCTGATCAATGGTGCGACAGGCGTATCGGGTCGTCTCGCAGTGCAAATCGCGAAGTATCTGGGCGCCGGCAAAGTCATCGCTACCGGACGGAATGCGGAAGCCCTGCAATCTTTGCGAGCTCTCGGCGCCGACGTTACGATCAGCCTTGCGCAGGACAACGAGGCGCTGGAAAGCGAATTCCAAGAACAGTTCCGAGATGGTATCGACGTCATTCTCGACTACCTTTGGGGGCAGAGCGCCGAGCTGTTGCTGGTGGCTGGCGCCAAAGCGGCGCCGGAGGCGGTCCCGGTCCGTTTTGTCCAGATTGGAGCGGTGAGCGGGCCAACCATCACTCTTCCAGGTGCGGCGCTCCGGTCATCGTCGATCGAACTCATGGGCAGCGGTTTAGGCAGCATTCCGATGCCGCGCATCTTCGATGCGATTGAACAGCTGCTCAAGGCCACGATTCCGGGCGGCCTCAAGATCGCAACCAGGCCGGTTCCCTTGTCCCAGGTGGCAGATCACTGGCTAGGCGATGAAAGCTCGACCCGGACTGTATTTACGACCGGCTTGCGGCCGTAAGGCAGGTTGCCCGTTTGCGGTCTGTTTAGCTACGCAGCATATGCCACCCAGCCTTTGATGCTCAAGCCGGCATAAAAAAGGCTGGCATCCGAAAATCCGGCGCCTTCAAGCATCGTCACCTCTTCCTCAGGCGACAGAATTGTCAGCCTGGCGCCGATTGCTTCGCGGCTGGCCTGCCCATGGGCCGGGTCTGCTCCCTCGGGGAGGCCATAGGCGACATGGCGAGCTATCCATTTCGAGCGCTCAGGCTCCGTCTGCGGGAAGCTCAGGTGGACCAGGATGAACGGTGCGCCATCCTTCAGGCGGCGCCGAAGCTCTTTCAGGGTTTCGAGACGTTGTTCGCGTGAGATGAAATGGAAAGTCAATATGCATGTGGCGGCGTCAAAAAGCACCTCCGGTGCGCTGCCAATGTAGCCTTCATGCAGGCGCACCCTCGCGTCATGCGGACTAATCACCCGTCTGGCCAGTCGGAGCATGTCGGCCGACGGGTCCACGCCATCGAATGACCATCCTGGATGCGCATCCGCCAGTGCCTTGATTTCTTGCCCGCCGCCAGCTCCCAGGACCAGCACGCGTCCGTCGGCAGGCATTTGCTCGGCGAGTAAAAGTGGCACCATGCGATGAAGGCTCAAGTAGCCCGGAACCTGCCGTGGCGGCCCTTCGTTATAAGAATCCACGGTGCTTCCGGAAAAAGCAGGGGCGCTATTATTGGGCATGGATATTCTCTGGGTTAATGACTTTGCGGTGCCCCTTGCAATGCAGTTGAGCCTCGGCGCGGACGGTGGCGAGAGTTATTTTGCGAAAGCGGAAAATCAGCAACCGTTTTTACTCTCGCAACATATGTTGTTACATAAAATCCGACATGTCAAGGCTATGGCGCCATGGATCCGAACACTAGCAGCTGGCGTCCTGTGAGGAATAACTCTTGGATTGGCAGCGTGTTATCCGCCGTCCGTCATCCTATTGGTAATCCGGCATGAACCTCTGGAGCGTGGCCCGCGAGGAGTCGCCATCCATCTGGATGCGGTAGAAGTAGCTTTTGTCGGTCTTGAGGTCCTGCTCTGTAACAGCCAGCGAGCGCGTGTCGGACGAATCGGTTGGTGCGGCGCCGAAAATATGTTTGCCGGGCGTGAGCATGAACTCTACTTTTTCGCCGGGATTCAGCGAGGCTGCTTTTTTGCCGTCTATGTACAGATGTTGATATGCGCCGCCAGAAAGTCCGGCATCTCTCACAAACACTGCACGGGCGCTGTTCGCCAGCGGCAGCGCATCAGCGCGAAATACGCGTTCCATCGGTACCGACCGGGCATTGTTGATAGGAGGCGGGGATGTGGCGCAGCCGCCGGCCGAAATTAGTACAGCGAATGCAAGCAATATGTTTTTCATTTGTACTCCAAACAATTGATTGTCAAAAACTAATTTGCAGCATAACCGATAGCGCATTTTTGCCAAAATAGTTTACGCGAGTCTCCAGGGTTGACCTCATCAAGATCACCAACTGCCGCTGTTCGAATGTACTGCCGCAGCAAGGGGCGTTTTTTGGAGAAATTAACGATATCCCTGATTTGCAAAAAATACTGTTTCCTGCAATGATCGCCGGTCGGCAATGCCAGAGCAATGCCCCTTTTGAATCAGTCGATCTTGATGCTCCAAGTGAAATGAACCGCCATGCGTTACCAGGGAAAAATCGCCAATTGGAAGGACGACCAGGGTTTTGGTTTTGTCGTCCCGAACGGCCGCAAGGAAAGAGCTTTTGTGCACATCAAGGCTTTCGCCGGCCGCTCGCGCCGGCCGGCCGATGGCGATCTCATCACCTATGAGTTGATCATGGACGAGAAGGGACGTTTCCGCGCTGACCAGATCAGGTTTGCTGGTGAGAGGACAGCATCGGCGGCTCCCTCTGGAGCCGGATGGTTTGGCCTTGCCTTTACCGCTTTGTTCTTCTGTTTCTTGCTGGTGGCCGCATTGATGACGTGGATTCCGCTGGCCGTGCCCGCCCTCTATCTTGCGGCAAGCGTCATTGCCTTTTTTGCGTATGCCTTCGACAAGGATGCAGCACAGAACAAACGGTGGCGAACCAAGGAGAGCACGCTGCACTTGCTGGGACTTGCCGGCGGCTGGCCGGGCGCTTTACTGGCCCAGAAAACCATGCGCCACAAATCGAAGAAAGTAGAATTCCAGGCAGTATTCTGGATCACCGTCATCCTGAATTGCTGTGCGCTCGGCTGGATTTTGACCAGGTCAGGCGCCGGTTTTCTGCGGTCCGCCATTGTCCTGGGGGCATGAGCGTTTTGCCCGGACCGCTGGAACTACCCGTCAGACAAGCGGTTCCATTCCCATGCGCTGGTACAGCCGGAGCGCTCCCGAGGGATTGTCGATTTCCACTTTGAGTTCGACATGAGACGCGCCGCGTTGCCTAAAACATTCAAACGCATGCAAGAGTAGGGCTTCTCCCAAACCGCGCCGGCGCCATTTCGGGTTGACCGCCAGATCCTTGATGTAGGCGCTGGTCCAGCATTGCGCGATGCCGGCTATTTGCTCCTCGTCATCTACCGCCATAAAGAATAATGCTGGATCGAATTCCGGATTGCCCCGGAGAGCTGTCCACCACGGTTCGAAGGGAGGGATGTTTCCACCGCCTTGGGCGAAGGCGGATGCAAGAAGTCCATGGGCGCCGATGGCGTGCTTGTCTGGATCAAACATTTCGAGCCTGATGCCTGCTGGCCAACGAGCATCATACGAAGTCTGGTCCAGGATCTTGCGCAGATGGAAATAAGGGCGGGGATTCATGTCGAGATATGGTTGGCAAAAAATAACATGTTGGCAATGCTCGGTATCGCACATACGACCATGGAGCTTTCCGATAGATTCAAATTTTAGATCGGAGACTATCATGCCAGCCAAGCGAAATTTTTCCCAGTCCACATTGATTGATTGCAAGGCAATACGGCAACTTGCCCTGGCGCTTTTTATCTCTGGCGCCTCATTGGCAGCAACGGCGGCCGGCAATTCGCAAGATGCGAATGCGCGCTACCAGGCGGAACGGGCAGCCTGCCTGAACGGGCAATCGAACCAGGCGCGCACGACTTGTCTGCGTGAAGCCGGCGCGGCTTTGCAAGAGTCGAAAAGAGGCCGTCTCAGCGACGACCAGGCGGCGGATCAGAAGAATGCCTTGTTACGATGCAACGCCTTGCCGGCCGATGACCGGGACGCCTGCCAGCGCCGCATAGCGGGCGAAGGCACGACTACCGGCAGCGTGCTCGATGGCGGTGTGCTGCGAGAGCTGACCGTGCCTGATCGCAAATAGGCGCGCCACCGTTGCGGATGGAAATGGGCCGGCTTGGCAGCGGTTACGGGTATTGCCAAGTCGGCCAACACCATGCCGCGCTGTTTGCTGCTTGCGCGGGCTGGATGTTTCATTGGTAAATATTTAATACACCGTTTTCATGCGTTTAAATGCGGCTAAATGCATGAAAATTTTGAACTTGCGAAACGGGCGCGATGTCTTATTCCATCAGCTCCATCGCAGGCGTCCGTGTGGCTTCAGGGCAGGCGCGGCAGTGATTATTCAATACTGAGATGGGAATGCTGGTTTTACCACCTATTTTCAGGAGAGAAGAAAATGCGAATTTCCTTTCTCGGTGCAATAGTTCACGATCCCAATTCCAACAGCGTCATCATTCCAGTCGTAATCGATAACAAGCTGACAAAATGCAATGTCACCAAGGAATGCCTGGATAATAAATTCTATGCCGGGCCGCAGCCTGAAGACCGGCTGGCGACATACCGCGGCCACAAGGTCGAGATCCAGATAGCGCTAGCCCACAAGCTCAGGGCGACAGGACGCCGCAACGGCGTTACGTTGTTGGCTGACGATTTTAACGATTAGACAATCCTTCACTGGCGGATGTGGTGATGACGGTCGGCTACGCCTTGGATGACCTAGTTAAGCAAGGCAAGGTGGTTGCCGATAGGCCGGCGGGGCGTATATCGAGCGCGAACTATTCAAGAAACCGGGAAGCGCACGGATAGAATATTCACTCGCAAGCAGTGGCGGCAATCGATTAACATGTCTGGTCTGCCGACCAATATCCCTATCCGAGCCATATGAAATTACCGATCGCCATAATCATAGGCTGCGTCATCATCGCAATCGCCATATTCCTGGGTCTTACCTACGACAAGCGCACATGGATGGAGTCATGCACCAGCGGTAACGAACTTTTCCTCAAGGACCAGACCACGCAGACCTGCGAACTGCAATACGTCAAATCCAGAAAATAAACTGCCTGGCGCGACAGCTTGCCTGTTTGCGCCAGCCTTCCGCGAAAAACACCTCATCTTTCGGTTAGCGCCAGCTTGACCGCCAGGGCGCCGAACGCCGCCGCAAAACCGCCCCGCATCCAGGCCATGACATGCGGCCGCGACACCACGCGGTCGCGCATGACTGCGGCAAACACGCCATAAACTGAAAAAATGACGAAGGTAGCCAGCATGAAAGTGCCGGACAGCTCCAGCATGCGCAGCAGCGGATGCGCGTCCTGAGGGCTGACGAATTGCGGCAAGAATGCAACGAAGAAAATCGACAGTTTGGGATTGAGGATATTGATGAGGACGCCGTCGACGATCACGCGCAGGTCCGAGCGTTTGTCTTCGACGCGGTCCACCCGCAATGCGCCTTTTTCCCGCAGGGAGTTCCATGCCATGAACAGCAGGTAGGCGATGCCCGCATATTTGATGGCGTTGAAGGCGAGCGCGCTGGCGTGCAGGATCGCGGCCAGTCCGAACATGGCGGCGCCGAGGTGCGGCAGGATGCCCAGCGTGCAGCTGAAGGCCGCCAGGACGCTGGCTTTTGCTCCGCGCGACAGGCCGGCGGACAAGGTATAGATCACCCCGGTGCCGGGCGATGCGACGATGATCAAGGTCGTCAGCAGGAATCCGAGCGTCATGGGATGCTCCTCAATGGGTTGAGTTTGCGGGTTGGATCGCTGGTCGCGATTGCAAAGTCTATCATTGAAAACCGGTTTGAATCCCGGGGTACAGCCGTAGGGAAAGGAGGAGGGGCTATGCGAGAGATAAATGCATTGGCACAAAACCTGACAATGGCAGCGAGTCGAGGCTTCCAGTCATGTTTGCCGCATGCCATGCCTGGACTTTACTGGCCGGTCCCATGCTGGCGAAACCAGCGGACACCGTCCAGCGTTGTGCAGGCAAGTCTTGCGACGCCAGGCATTTTAGTCGAAAGCTGCAGGACAGCTTTCGAGGTCTAGCACTCGTAATCGAGTTTCAGGGATTTTGAATGTTGGACGCCTGCTTGCCTTTCGGGCCTTGGGTAACATCGAATGTTACTTTCTGGCCCTCTTTGAGCGTCTTGAAACCTTCCATGTTGATCGCGGAGAAATGCGCGAACAAGTCTTCGCCACCATCGTCCGGCGTAATGAAACCGAAACCTTTGGAGTCGTTGAACCACTTAACAGTACCTGTTGCCATAATGATCTTTCAAATGTGTTAGCTACGGGCCAAGGTTAGTAGCGTCAAGAAAATGCTTCTGTACGTTAATTAACATAGCGCCGCGGGTCGGGCCGAAAACAGGGTGCGTCCCGGCATCGATAAGTATCCTCCTAAATTTCTGTTTTTGCCAAGAGAGTTGCCGAAATAATACAGATATCTACCGATTTGATATCTGCCGCCTCTTAGCGAACGTTCGCCAGCGCTTCCAGAAACTGCCCGCACCACCAGTGCACATCGTATTTGCGCACGTTCTCCAGCAACGCGGCATGGCGCGCCTGGCGTTCCGCCAGCGGCATTTGCAGCGCGCGCTGGATGGCTTGCGCAGTGCCTGGAATGTCATAGGGATTGACCAGCAGCGCTTCCTTCAATTGTTCGGCGGCGCCGGCAAAACGCGACAGCACCAGCACTCCCGGATCGGCGGCGTCCTGCGCCGCGATGAATTCCTTTGCGACCAGGTTCATGCCGTCGCGCAGCGGCGTCACCAGCGCCACGTCGCAAGCCTGGTACAAGCCGGGCAGCCGGCGCCGCGCCACGGCGCGATGGATGTAGCGTATCGGCATCCAGTCGAGGTCGCCGTAGTTGCCGTTGATGGCGCCGCACAGGCTTTCCAGTTCATGCTGGATGTCGCTGTAGGCATCGACATCTTCGCGGCTGGGCGCGGCTATCTGGAGCAAGGTCGCGCTGTGCCGGTTCTCGGGATATTCCTTGAGCAACTCGCCGAAGGCGCGGATGCGCTGCGGCAGTCCTTTCGAATAATCGAGGCGGTCGACCCCGATCAGCAGCCGCCGGCGCGAATATTCGCGGCAGGTGGTTTCATAGGTTTCCTGCGATTCGCGCGCCCGCCCCAGGCGATGGAAGTCGTCGATGTCGATCCCGATCGGAAACGCGCCGGCTTGCACCGTGCTGTTGAAGGCGCGGAACTGGCCGACGCCGACGGTTTCCGCGGTGGCTTCGGCTTTCACGTAGTGGGCGAAATTCAGCAGGTCGGCCTCGCTCTGGAAACCCACCAGGTCATAGGCAAACAGGGCGCGCATCAGCCATTCGTGGGATGGGATCGCCGCCAGGATCTGTTGCGGCGGCAGCGGGATGTGCAAAAAGAAGCCGATCTTGTTGCCGCAGCCCATGGCGCGCAGTTCGGCCGCCAGCGGGATCAGGTGGTAGTCGTGGATCCAGATCATGTCGTCCGGCTTCAGCAGCGGCATCAGCTTGCGCGCGAACAGATGGTTGACGCGGCGATAGCCGCTCAGGTAGCCGGACTCCAGGCTGGCCAGGTCCAGCCGGTAATGGAAGATCGGCCACAGCACGCCGTTGGCGTAGCCGCGGTAATACGCGTCGTGGTCTTCCTGGCACAGGTCCAGTTCGGCCAGCGTCACCGGGCCGGCCTGGTGCATCCGCAGTTCTCCTTCGCCGGGCGCGCCGTCCTTGACCACGGTGCCGCTCCAGCCGAACCACAGGCCGCCGGTTTTCTTGAGGGTTTCGCCTAGCGCCACTGCCAGACCTCCTGCCGCGGGTTTGCGCGGATCAGCGAGTCGGTTGGATACTACGACCAGGCGGGACATGGGCAGATTCCTTTCTTGTTGTGGATAATGGATGCAGCAATCGACGGATATTCAGATGGCGCTCTCCCAGGCGGCGGAAAGGCGCATGGCGCAGTTGATGATGCCGACCATGGAATAGGTCTGGGGGAAGTTGCCCCACATTTCGCCGGTCACCGGATGGGTATCTTCCGACAGCAGCCCCAGGTGATTGCGGGTGGCCAGCATGGTCTCGAAAATTTCGCGCGCCTGCTCTTTGCGGCCGATGCGCGCCAGCGCATCGATGCGCCAGAAGGTACAGATATTGAATGCCGTTTCCGGCCGGCCGAAATCGTCGGGTGCTTCATAGCGCCGCATGTAAGGGCCGTCGCACAGATATTTTTCGAGAGCGTCGACGGTGGCGATGAAACGCTGGTCGGTCGGCGCAACCAGGCCAACTTCCACCATCAGCAGCACGCTGGCGTCGAGGTCGCGGCCGCCGAAACTTTCGGCATACGCCTGGCGCTCCTCATTCCAGGCTTCGCTCAGGATGCGCTGGCCGATGGTCGTCGCGCGCTCGTGCCAGTAGGCGGCGCGTTCGCCCAGCTCCAGTTTGCTGGCGATCTTGGCCAGGCGGTCGCAGGCGGCCCAGCTCATCAGCGCCGATGACGTATGGATGCGGGAACGGGTGCGCAGCTCCCACATGCCGGCGTCCGGCTGGTCATACAAGGTAAAGGCGCGCTCGCCGCAGGCTTCCAGATGCTGGAACTGTTCGACGCCGGAGCGGTGCAGTAGCCGCTCGTCGTGGAACGACTGCGCCGCGCCGAGCACGATATTGCCATAGACGTCATGCTGGAAATGCTCGTAAGCCTGGTTGCCGACGCGCACCGGCTGGTGGTTGCGGTAGCCGGGCAGGTGGTCCAGGGTGACTTCCGGCAGCGCTTCTTCCAGGCCGATGCCGTACAGCGGCTGGATATGGCCACCGGCGCTCCTGACGACGACATTGCCGAGCCAGCGCAGGTAGTCTTCCATGGTGCCCAGTTCGGACAGGCTGTTGAGCGCGCGCACCACAAAAAACGCATCGCGCAGCCAGCAATAGCGATAATCCCAGTTGCGCGCGCTGCCCGGCGCTTCCGGCACGCTGGTGGTCATCGCGGCGACGATGGCGCCGGTGTCTTCGCACAAGGACAGCTTGAGGGTGATGGCGGCGCGGATCACGGCGGCCTGCCATTCCAGCGGCGTCGCCAGGGCACGGCTCCAGCTGCGCCAGTAAGCCAGGGTTTCCTGTTCGAAGGTGCGGGCGGTATCGCCGATGCCGTTGACCAGGGTTTCGTCCGGCCCCAGGAGAAAGTTGTAGGGCCGGCTCACCACGAACGAGGTTTCCGCCAGTAGGTAGCTGATGGGAGCGTCGGTATTCAGGCGTAGGGTCTGTTCCGAGCCGACATAGCGCAGGTGGTTGCTGCCGCGCGTGATCACCGGTATTTCGCGGCCCCAGTCGAAACGCGGACGCAGCAATATGCGCAGGCGCGGCGCGCCGCTCAGCGGATGCAGGCGGCGCACCAGGGTCAGCGGCCGGAAGAAGCGGCCGCGGCTGGGAAAGCGCGGGGCGAAGTCGGTAATCTCCACGCCTTGCCCGAGGGTGTCGAACAGGCGGGTGTGCAGCACGGCGGTGTTCGGTTCATACCATTGCTCGCTATGGGAAAAATTCTCCAGTTGGAAACTCCACAAGCTGCCGTTTTCGCTGGGGTCGAGCAAGGCGTTGAATACCGGGTCACCGTCGAAGCGGGGCAAACAGCACCAGACCACGCGCCCGAGTTTATCGATCAGCGCATTCAGCGCGCAGTTGCCGACGACGCCGAGGTCGAGGGAGGAAGTGGATGGTATGGCGCTAACTTCAATCGCAGCGGCAGCGGCCAGCGTTTCGGTGGCCGACACTTCGGTAGGTGGCTTGGTCATGACTTCCCTTCGATTATTATTGTGAGCGCTCCAGAACCTGCGCCAGCATGCTGCGTACCGCGGCCGGGCTGGCGATACGCGCGCGCGCCAGGCTGGGGCCAAGGCCTACCTTGATGCCGAGGCCGCCAGCCGTTTCCGACTGGACCCAGGCAAAACCGACTTCATCGGTGATGTCGTCGCCGATGAACAGCGGGCGGCGGCCGGCAAACGGCGCTTCCTCCATGAAAGCTGCAATCGCCTTGCCCTTGTCAGCGTCGGCCGCCTTGGCTTCGACCACCATATTGCCGCGCAACAGCGAAAATCCTTGCTCGTGGGCCAGGGCTTCGCTCATTGCCTGCACGCATATCTGTTCCAGGTGCGGAGCGCGCCGGTAATGCAGCGCCAGCGCGCCGCGTTTGACTTCCAGCAGCAGGCCGGCATGCTGCAGCGTCAGCGGCTGCAGGCAAACCAGCAAGCGTTCGATGTCGGGCACCGCCAGCTGCGTCATGCGGCCATCGGCGCTGCGGCGCTCGGCGCCGTGCACGCCGGCCACGGGCAAACGCAAGGGGGAAAGAAAATGGTCGATCTGCTTTAACGGACGGCCGCTGACAATGGCCAGCGCTCCGTTTGCAGCGTGTTGAAGCCGTTGCAAGGTTGTTATCAGATCTGGCGGCAGCACCACGCTTTCCGGCAGCGGGGCGAAATCGACCAGGGTATTGTCGAAGTCCAGAAACAACGCATCAGCGGCAAAGTCGTAGTCACGATTTTGTAGAGGCATGTTATGTATGGTGGCGGAACGCCGGAATAGTTCCATGACAAAAGTGACAAATAATAATTTGTCATCAAGGCCAGGCTGAAAAAAACGCTCAGGAAACGGGCGGCGGCGCTGTCGATGCGCCGCCCGCGCTTGCTTTTATAGTTGCGCTTTCATTGCTGCCGATTCCATCGCGGCATTGCGCTCTTCGCTGGCTTCGATCGGATCGACTATGTCGTCGCTCGCCGCTGCCGCGCGCTCGGCGGCAGCAATGGCCGGATCCAGGCCGGCGCCGTATTCTTCCTCGTCGTCGCCTGGCGGCTCCAGCATGTCTTTCAGCATGGCGCTCAGCTCCGGCGTATCCCACGGTTCGCCATGGCGTTTTTTTACCGTGATGTAGTGCCTCACTTCTGCATCTTGCTCCGGAGTCAACGGCAGCCCCCGGAAGCTGCTCTTGGGTTCAATGTCGGTCATGATGTCACTCCCGCGTTGCACTGGCTGGTGTGGGGTTTCATGGTTTGCGAAACGCCACACCAAGAGTGTAGACCTATTGCGCGGGCTAGTGGGGCCCTTCGGCGGTTTTATCGCGCCGCACCGGCCATTTGCGCCTTTGCTTACAGTTTTGGAATGCGGATGCGGCTTACCATCAAGGCGCCGGACAGGGCGAACATCAGCACCAGCGGGTGGAACTGGAAGCCGGCGACGTACACCACGCCCAGCCACAGCTGTTCGCCCAACGCGTCGTGCCAGGCAGCGGCCGCCAGCACCACGACCAGCAGCAGGGAAGTGGGGATCGGCGTGCCTTCGAAATATTTGACTTTGTCGCCGCCTTCGGAAAGTTTTTCGGAAGTGACGTTGTAGCGCGCCAGGCGCGAGACGCCGCAAGCGACAAAAAACACCAGGATGATGCGGTCCACCAGCCCCTGCATGCCGCAGCCATAGGCAATGATCGCCGGCGCCACGCCAAACGAGATGATGTCGGCCAGCGAATCGAGCTCACGCCCCATGGCCGAGCTCTGCGCGCGCCAGCGGGCGATGCGGCCGTCCAGCACGTCAAACACCAGCGCCGCCGGAATCAGGCTGCAGGCCAGGAGGATGTGCAGCACTTCGCGCGTCTGCAGATAGGTCATCACGGAAAACAGGGAGCCGACGCCGCAGAACGCGTTGCTGAGCGTGAACCAATCGGCGAGATGGAATTCACGTATCATCGAAAAAGGCTTAGGTCTGGTCATTGATTCAATCCGGATGTGATAAAAAAAAGGTGGGGCGATCAATTGCCCGCACCAAATTTATCACATACGGCGCGCCAATCCGAACCTGAATCTCCGATCTAGCGCGATGCTACCTTGGTAAGTGCCGGCTGGGCGCGGTACAAGGCAGGAAACAAGCGCTTCAGATCATCGATCTTGGGCAGGTCGTTGACGACGATATAGGGGTAGCCAGGATTACGCGTCAGGAAATTCTGGTGATAGGACTCGGCAGGATAGAAGCCGTTGAAAGCCTCTATCCGTGTCGCCAGCGTTTTGCCGAACACTTTGCTTTTGTCGATCTGTCCGACATACGCCTGCGCCAGGTTGCGCTGCATGTCGTTGGCGGGAAACACCGCTGAGCGGTACTGGGTGCCGGAGTCAGGCCCCTGGCGATTCAATTCGGTCGGATCGTGGGCCACCGAAAAAAATATCTGCAGCAGCCTGCCATACGTGACCTGGGCAGGATCGTAAGTGATCTGCACGGCTTCCGCATGTCCGGTATCGCCATCGCTGACCCGGTCGTAGCGTGCTGTATCGCGGCTGCCGCCGGCGTAGCCCGACACCACGTCAGTCACGCCGCGCACATGCTGGAACACGCCTTGCACACCCCAGAAGCAGCCGCCGGCGAAGACCGCCGTCTCCGTGTGCGCAGTGGCTGGCGGCTGTTCGTCGCTGGCAGGCGGCGGCACGACTTTCGCCGTCTCCGACGAGAACGCCGCATTTTGGCCGAGCAGCACGGCAAGTCCGAGCCCGCATGCCGCCAGCAATCCCTTGGCCCAGGGATTGGCAACTGCTTGCCGCCTGGTTTTGCTTGATAAGTTATCCATGACATCCATCCTCTTCGATATGATCGTTTTTTTGCAGCATCGATGGTTAGTCGGCAGAGCCCGGATTTCCTTACAGGGGGGATGGATTTGTCTCTGCAGATTTCGCAGTTCCAGCATACACCCTGGCTGGAACGCCGGCTCGATGTTGCTTTGCCAATTCGTCCGTGGCAACATGCTGCGACGTATTTTGTGTCTTGGGTTCTGAAAGAGAGCGTATGACTGTATTGATGTTGAGGCCGCCTGTCGCAGCGGATTATGCCGCTGTCGCCACCTGGATCCCCGATGCCGCGGCCTGCGTGCGCTGGGCCGGCCCGCAGCTGGCGTATCCGTTTGACGCCGGCGCATTGCCGCAATTGCTGGCGGTAGAGCACGGCGCCAGTTACGCGCTGTGCGGCGCTCACGGTGCTTTGCTCGGGTTCGGCCAGTACCGCTTGCGCCAGCCTGGAACGGCGCACTTGTGCCGTATCATCGTTGCTCCCGAGGCGCGCGGCCAAGGCATGGGCAAGGCGTTATGCCGCTTGCTGATTGACGAAGCAAGCCGGGCGACCGCAGCGGACGCCGTGACGCTGCGTGTTTATCGCGACAACCTTGCCGCTTACGCCCTATATCTAGAGTTGGGGTTTGTCCCGACCGACGAGGAAGCGGACGCCGAAGCGCTCATGATGAAATTGACGCTCAAGGCCTGACCGCCGCCGATGGCAGCGGCGCGCGCAGGAAGGCTGCCCTGAGCCTGGCGTTCACCGGTTCCGAATAGAAGCGGGCGACCAGGCCGGCGACGATTGCCGAAAGCGCCAGGAACAGGACCAGCAGGGGCAGCTTGTAGCCATAAGCCATGGTCCCGCGCGGTATGAAGCTGCGCATCAGCCCAAGTACGATGATGTGGAACAGGTACAGCTCATAGCTATGCCTGCCGAGCCAGCGCACCCCGGCCAGTAGCCGGTTGCGCTGTAGCCAGGCGGGTGTGGCGCGGCCGCCGGATCCCGCCAGCAGGACGGCGGTGCCGGCTGCAACCAGGCTGAAGCCGAACACCTCATGGCCATCAATGCCGCGCAGGTAAGTGGCGGCAACCAGACAGGCCGCGGCAACCTGGATCAGCGCTCCAGCCTTTCCTTGCAAGCGGTTCCTGGCAGCAAACAAGGCAGCGCAGCAGCCAAAGGCAACGGCGTCGAAACAAGCCGCGTAGGCGTACATGAAATAGATTTCGTCAGCGGCGTGGAAGCTGCGGTAAACCGGGCCGGCCGCAATCGCCAGGATCCATACCGAGGCGATGGCCCAATCGCGTTTCAAGCCGAAACAGAGCAGCGGAAACACAAGATAGAACATCTCTTCCACTGACAGCGACCAGTAGATATTCATCGCATAGTTGAAATACCACGCATGCTGCATCAGCACGTTGTGCCAGAAGGTCAGGACAGACAAGACTGCGAGCGGGTAGCCGACATCCGGCCAGCCGTGCTCGGCGGAATTCATGAAAGCGGGCTGGCCGTGCAGTCCCAGGATGACGATGGCTGCAAGCGCCACCAGCAGGCACGGCATGATCCGCGCCAGGCGGAACACATAAAAGCGGGGCAGGTTGACCTCGCCGAGGCTGCCATAGCGTTTGATGGCGGTCGAGGTGATCAGGTAGCCCGAGATCGCAAAAAACATCGTGACCCCGTAGTTGCCGTTGACCGCAACCGCCTTGATGGCTTCCTTGGAAAACAGCAAGGCCAGCGGACTGTTGGTGAGCGCGTAGGACAGATGGTAGTGGAGGACCAGGACCAGGCTGATGGCGATCCCTCTGAGCAGATCTATCCTGAAGTTGCGCGAGTCATCAAGAGCCATTGGGTTTTTTCCAGAATGATGGGAACTGCGGGGCCGGCAAGCATCATAAACGTAAACTGCGACTTAAATTGCGCTGGCAGGCGGCGGCAGCAAATGCAATTGCGCGTATTGCAGCAGCATGATGGTCTTGCCGTCGGCGATTTCGCCGCTGACTATCATCTGCAGCGCTTGCTCCAGCGGTAATTCCAGCACCTGGATATCTTCGCCTTCCGCATGCAGGCCGCCGCCATCGCTGATGCGCGAGCCGGGATCATATTCGGCGACGAAAAAATACAGCTTCTCGGTGACCGAACCCGGGCTCATGAAGGCTTCGAATATCTTGCGCACTTCCGTCACCCGATAGCCGGTCTCTTCCTCGGCTTCTGCCTTGATGCGCTCTTCAGGGCTGGCCTGGTCCAGCAGGCCGGCCGCGGTTTCGATCAGGAAGCCGTCATGGCCGTTGCCGTAAGTGGGGAAGCGGAACTGGCGGATCAGGATCACGCTGCGCCGTTCGCGGTTGTACAGCAGGATGGTGGCGCCGTTGCCGCGGTCGTAGGTTTCGCGTGTCAGGGTCTGCCAGCTGCCGTCGCTGCGGAGGTAATCGAAGGTGGTTTTCTGCAGCAGGTACCAGTCGTTCGACAATACTTCGACGTTGCGGATCTTGACTCTGTCTTGCATGTAGGTCTCCTGGCGGTGCGGCGATGAACTTGCGTTTCGGAAATTTATCATGCAGTATCGTTAAATATCAAGAAAAAACGTGCAAACGATGCGCAAGAACCTATGCTGACACTGCAACGCAAACAATATTTACTGGAAATCCTGGAGCGCGACGGCCAGATCGTCGCCAGGTCGCTCAGCGAACAGCTCGGGCTGTCGGAGGACACCATCCGACGCGACTTGCGCCAGCTGGCGAAAGAAGGGCTGCTGCAGCGGGTCCATGGCGGCGCCTTGCCGGCATCCGCGGCGATGGCTCCGTTCGTTGAGCGGCAGCAGATTTCAAGCGACGCCAAATCCGCCATCGGCCGCGCTGCTGGCGCCATGATCCAGCCGGGACAGGTGGTGTTCATCGACGGCGGCACCACCGCAGTGCAACTGGCGCGGCAGCTGCCGCCGGCGTTGCGGGCGACGGTGGTGACGCACAGTCCGTCGATTGCGCTGGAGCTGGTCGGGCATGCCCACATTGAAGTGATCATGATCGGCGGCCGCCTGTTCAAGCATTCGATCGTCAGCGTCGGCGCGAGCGCAATCGAAGCCATCGGCCAGATCCGCGCCGACCTATATTTCATGGGAGTGTGCAGCCTGCATCCCGAGGCGGGCATCAGCACCGGAGATTTTGAAGAGGCGGCCGTCAAGCGTGCGCTGAGTAATGCGGCGGACCGGACCATCGTGCTGGCGTCGCCCGAAAAACTGAATACCGCGTCGCCTTACCGGATAGCGCCTTTGTCCCAGGTCAACGGAATCGTGGTCAATGCCGGGGTGGCGGAAACCTTGGTTGCCCCGTATCGGGAAATGGGAATAACCGTCACCCTGGCATAATCGAAGCTATGCATTACACCGATCTTCCAGATTTCATTCATGAGCTTGTTGTCCTGCGTCCGCTGAGTCGGTCGGACGCAGCCGCGTGGTACACCTATCTGACCATGCCGCACGTGCTCGACCATACCAGCTGGGATCTGCGTTCGGTGGATGAACTGATGCAGAAATTCGATGCTTTGGAATCACCGGACCCGGCTTCAGAAATGCGCCTGGCGATTGTCCTGCGCGACTCTGGCGAGCTGGTCGGTACGATCGGTTTCCACAGCGTGTCGCCGTTGCACAAGACTGTGGAGATCGCTTATGATCTTGCGCCGGCTGTCTGGGGCAAGGGCATCGCCTCGACGGCATGCAGTGTCGTGGCGGAGTGGGGTTTCTCGCGTCTTGGCGCCGTCCGTATCCAGGCTACCGTGCTCGATTCGAATACGCGTTCCGCCAGGGTTTTGGAAAAATGCGGTTTCCAATGCGAAGGTTTGTTGCGCAGTTTCCGCATGGTGCGCGGCCGCCCGCGCGATTTCTGGATTTACTCCCGCCTCAATCCGCACTCCGCGGTTGCAGAAACCTAGATAGCGTCAGTCATACTCGCCCTGGTCGTCGTCGGCGAGCACAGTCGCGGCATTGTCTCCTAGCAGGTAGCGCGGTCCTGTGCCGCGCCGTTTTGCGGCATCGTCGGGATTGTATAGCGCACATTTTTTCAGCGAAAGACAGCCGCAGCCGATGCACGATGTAAGCTGGTCGCGCAATGCTGTCAGGGTATCTATGCGCTGCTGAAGCAGTGGGTGCCAGGAACGCGAGAGCCGCTCCCAATCCTGTCTGGTTGGCGTGCGTTTCTGCGGCAATGTCGACAAGGCCGCCTTGATTTCTTCGAGGCTAAGGCCGACTGTTTGCGCCACGCGGATGAAGGCGACCCGGCGCAACACGTCCCGTGAGAACTGGCGCTGCCGTCCGCTTTCGCGTTTGCTGCTTAACAAGCCCTGTTCTTCATAGAAACGCAAGGCGCTGGCGGCCACGCCGGAGCGTTTCGCCAGTTCGCCGATGGTGATCAAGATCTCGCTCATGCGGTTTCCCTGAAAGTTATAGAGTTCAAGTTTACTTGAACTTTATGATGGCCGTGCATGGTGGCTCCGGTTATTTTCAGAACACTCATTCAGTACCAGGGAAGATCCATGCTAGATTCTCGGTTCAGTGCATGAATTCATGGGAGGTACGTATTGCCAGCATGACGCAGTATCCTCATTTGCAATTCGGTAGTTGAGCGCGACGGCCCAACGCCGCTTCACTCCAAGCTCGGATCCATAGCAATGATTAGCGCCATCCAAACTGTCGAGCCTCAAGATATTCCAGAACTGCGCAGTTTCATGGAACGCGTCATGCGCTCTGAGCGCGTATTCGACGATCTCAGCCTGCAAGCTGAGCTTGTCCAAAACGTGAATCAGAATCTTGACTGGTGGTCGATGAATAGCGATGAATGCTGTCATCTCAAATTCATGCGGGACGGACAGATTGCCGGAGTGGTGTTGGTGAAAAATTTCTGGAACCTGTGCAGTTTGTTCGTGGCGCCGGAGCTGCATCGGCAGGGTATCGGTCGGCAGCTTGTTGTTGCGGCCATTCAGCATTGCCGCAATTTTACTGACAGGTCGTCGATTCGACTCAATGCCGCGCCCAATGCAGTTGTTTTCTATGAAGCAATCGGCTTCTTGCCGGCAAGCAGTACCAGGATACTTCCTCCTGGATTTAAACCCATGGAATTTCATCTATGAAGCACGGTGTCTTCGGAACCGGCCTGCCGATTTAACCTAGCATTTGGCAAAGAACATTTTTGTCTTGGCGTCCTTGCGTTCCTTGTCTATCCATTCCTTGGTCTGGACCGGGCTTTGCTGCGCGCCGGTCCGCCCGCCACGGGCGATGCGTTCATCGTCCATCCTGTCGAGTTCGCTGACACGGTCTTGCAGGCGCCGGCATTCTTCGCTGGCCTGCGGTTTTGCCGGATCCAGCGATACGCGCGGGCCGGCTTCCTGCGCCTGGGCGACGGCAAGGCTGGCCGCTGCCAGCACCATGGCAGCGGCGAGGGTTTTATGGATTGTCATGGTCGTCATTAAATTGATGCTCCTTTGAATCCAGGCGCCGGCGCTGGCCTTTGCCTGTCGTTATGCTGCGCCGCGGTTAGCGGTGATGGCGGTCGTCGTCGCGGCGGTCGTAGCCATGGCGGTCGTCGCCACGGCGGCCGTCGCCACGGTGATAGTCGCGCCTGCCGTCATATCCGCCGCGATGGTCGCCGCGCTGCCAGCCGCCGCGGCGCAGTTCCCAGCCGTTACGTCCCTGGCGCCATTCCGGTCGGTTATACATATAGCCGTTGCGCGACCTTTCCCAGTGCCCGCCAGCCCAGACGTGGTGGCGGCCATCCCAGTTCCAGTATCCGGGCGCCCACATATAGCCAACGCGCGGCGGCGGCATCACTTCGTATCTTGGCGGCGGTGGCGGCGTGCCGATGATGATGTTGACGCCGACTTGCGCCATGGCCTGAGTCGGCACTAAGGCGGCGGCGCTGACGGCGGCGAGGGCAACTGCGCAGAGCAAACGTTTCATGGAATTTTCTAGTGTGGTTGGATTGCGCTAACTATACCTGCGAACGTAAACCGGCCAAGCAATGATGCAATTAATTACATTCATTTATAACTGGCGCCTAAATGCGGTTTCGCTTATATTTATGTATGTGTGCATACATAATTCAGGAATTTGCCAACATGCAGGATTTCCGCGGACAGATGATCTTGAAAGCTATCCAGCTTTTGCCGACGCATGGTTACGCCGGCATCACGCTGATGCATGTCGCCCGTGCTTGCAACGCCCCCAGAGGATCGCTTTATCATTATTTCCCGGGAGGGAAGGATGACTTGATGGCGGCAGTGCTGGAGGCGGCCAAGGAGTACAGCTTGGGCACCTTCATCACTTCCTGCTCGCGCGCGCCGGAACTGCAGGCTTACATCGCCGACATGGGCAAGGCCTTGTCGGCCGCCCTCAGCAAATCCGGCTTCGAACTCGGTTGCCCGGTGGCGGCGATTGCGATGTCGACTGAAAAGACCCATGTCCTGAATCAAAGATGCAAGGCCATTTATGCCGACTGGCGTGTGGCGCTGCAAGCAAGACTGCAGGCTTACGGCTTGCCGTCCCGTGAGGCCGCGGTGATGGGGCTGAACATCCTGAATACCTTCCAGGGAGCGCTGCTGCATGCCCGCATGGCGGGTTCCTGCGAACCGATCGATCAGGCTGCGCTGCTGCTGCAACGGGATATCCGGCAACGCAGCCATTAATCCGACAATCCGATACCTACCGGAGCAATCAATATGAACCTGTTTCTGCGTCTTTTTTATGTGTTGCTCTCGTCTTTCTTCCGTCCGCGGCTGGCCGTCGGCAAGAGCGTCAGCGAAATCAGCATGCTGACCATGCCCAACGATCTCGACATCAACCTGCACGTCAATAACGGCCGTTACCTTACCTTGTGCGACTTGAGCCGGGTCGATGTGTTTATCCGCACCGGGCTGGCGCGGGTCATGATCAGGCAGGGCTGGATGCCGATCATCGCCGAGCACACGATGACTTACCGCAAATCGCTGGGCATGTTCAAGAAATTCAAGGCGACGCTGGAAATCACGCACTGGGATGAAAAGTATTTTTTCATGACGCATCGTTTTTCCGTGAATGGCACGATCATTGCCGACGGTACTTCCAAAGGCGTGGTGAAAGGCAAGCAAGGCGTGGTTCCGCCCGATGCGGTGATCGCCGCGGTGCTGGCTGCAAATGGCGGCGCCGTGCTGCGATGAAACCTGGCGGCAAGTGGTAAAGTTTCTCTTTGCCGGACATCCACAAACGATCTCATGCCGCATGCTGGCATGCGTTGGTTTTCAAGGCGCATTTTCGGCGACCACTATCGCCGCAGGCGAACAGCCCTATCTGGTCGCGCATATCCAGACCCCGGCCGGACCGCGCCAACTTGGCGGACCGGCAGGTTTCACCGCCAAATAACTCTCCCCCCCCACCTGAGTCATCTGCCAGCCGTCCTGACGGCTGCCGCGCGCGCCGCATCTGGCGAGAATTCCTGCTTGTCAGGATTTTGTCAGCTTTCCTTCAGGTTCCTGACAGGATAGCCCGGTAGCCTGTGCGGGTCCCGGTTTGCTGGGACTGTACCTACCTTCGGTGCTGCGGCGGACGGCATGTGTCGCCGTCCGCAAGATCCCTGCGCCGCTCTTCAGCCGCGCTGACCCAAACCGGTGCCGCCGGCGATGTCCGGCAACTGTCCCGGTTGAAAAAAAACGGCATTCCGCCCTCCGGACAGCGATCTGGCCAGGGGCTGACGTGAACCACAATCTCTTAACACGAGCACGATCATGAACAAGAATATTTTCCGGCGAAAACCCTTGATGGCCCTTGCCGTCGTCATCCTGATTGCCGGCAGGCTTGCCTTCGTCGTATTCGACAGCAAGGCGTCCGCGCGCGCTGCCGACACCGAATCGGCCGTGAACTTCATCAGGCAAGGCGAGCGCATCGCCATTCCGGAGCATTCGCCGTTGCGGCAGCGCCTTGCGGTGCAGGCGGTGGCGGCGCTGGATGCGGCGCATGTGCTGGAACTGCCGGCGCAGGTGGAAGCAGATCCTGCCCGCACCATTAATATCCTGCCGCCGGTGGCCGGCAAGGTGCTGGAATTGAAGGTGGGCCTTGGGGATCGCGTGCGCAAGGGGCAGCTGCTGCTGGTGATGGCTTCCGGCGATTTCGCCCAGGCTAGCGCCGAACTGCAAAAAACCCGCGACGCCCTGCAGCTGGCCAAGCGCGCGCTGGAGCGGCAACGCGGCGTGCAGCAGGCCGGCGCCGGCGCCGCCAAAGACCTGGAGCAGGCGGAAAGCGCTTATGTCCAGGCTCAGGCTGAATTCGCCAGCGCCGATACCCGTCTCAAGTCGATCGGCGCCGCCGGCAGCAGCGGCCAGCGCCTGAACGTGGTCGCGCCGGATGCCGGCAGCATCACCGAACTGGCGGTCGGCGCCGGGCAATCGGCCAACGATACGAACGCGGTCCTGATGACGATCGCCAACCTGGAACACGTCTGGATCACCGCCAACGTGCCGGAAAACATGCTGGCATCGATCAGGAAAGGGCAGGCGGCCAGCATCAGCCTGCCGGCATACCCTGGCGAGCAGTTCCAGGGCAAGGTGTCGTTCATCAGCGACGTGCTGCAGGCCGATACGCGCCGGGCGCTGGTGCGCATCAGCGTACCCAATGCCGATGGCAGGTTCAAGCCGAACATGTTTGCCAACGTTTCTTTTGCCGTGGCGCAGGCAGCAGCCCCTTCAGTGCCGCCATCGGCGCTGCTGATGAATAACGAAAACACGACCGTGTTCGTCGAGGTCGCGCCCTGGACATTCGTCCGCCGCACCATAGAAACCGGCAACCAGGAAGACGGCAGCGTGCGCATCGAGAGCGGATTGCAGGTCGGCGAGCGGGTTGTGACCAAGGGCGGGGTGCTGCTCAATGATTAACAATATCGTTCGTTACTGCCTGCAGAAGCGCTATGCCGTCATCCTGGTGACCTTGATGGTGGCGCTGTTCGGCTACTACTCGTGGACCCGGATGGCGGTCGAGGCTTATCCCGAGCTGTCCGATGTCACCGCCCAGGTGACGACCCAGGCGCCCGGCCTGGCTGCCGAAGAAATCGAACAACAGATCACCATCCCGCTGGAGCGCGAACTGAGCGGCACGCCCGGCCTGGCGCACATGCGTTCGTCCAGCACTTTCGGCTTGTCGCTGATTACCCTGACATTCAAGGACGGCGCCGAAGATTACTGGCAGCGCCAGCGCGTCAGCGAGCGCATGGCGCAGGCGAAACTGCCGGCCGGCATTACGCCAGGCCTGGATTCAGTGACCAGCCCGGCCGGCGAGATCTATCGTTATACGCTGGAATCCGACAGCAAGAACCTGATGGAACTGTCCGAAATCCAGCGCTGGATCGTGATCCCCGAGCTGCAGCAGGTGGCGGGCATCGCCGAAGTCGGCAACTTCGGCGGCCTGACCATGGAGTACCAGCTGGAGGTCGACCAGAAGCAGCTGGAGCGCTACGGGGTTTCGCTGTCCGATGTGACGACCGCCATCAACGACAACAACGCCAACGCCGGCGGCAGCCGTATCACGCGCGGCGAACAGAGTTACGTGGTGCGCGGCATCGGCCTGATGCGCAGCCTGACCGACCTCGGCAACGTGGTGGTCAAGCAGACCGGCGGCGTGCCGGTGCTGGTGCGTGACCTCGGCAAGCTGCAGTACAGCCACCAGGAAAGGCAGGGCATCCTCGGCAAGGACAATAATCCCGACACCATCCAGGGCGTGGTCAAGCTGCTGAAGTATGAAAACGCCTCGGAGGTCATCAAGGGCGTGCACGCCAAGGTGGATCAGCTGCAAACGCGGCTGGCGGCGATGGATGTCAAGCTGGTGCCGTATATCGACCGCGACGACCTGATCCAGATGACCATCCACAAGGTCGGGCGCACCGTCATGGAAGGCGTCGGCCTGGTGTGCATCGTGCTGATCCTGTTCCTTGGCAGTCCGCGCAGCGCGCTGGTGGCTGCGGTCACGATCCCGCTGGCGCTGGTGGCGGTGTTCATCATGATGTACCTGACCAAGATGCCGGCCAATCTGTTTTCCCTCGGGGCGCTGGATTTCGGCATCATTGTCGACGGCGCGATCGTGGTCACGGAAGCGATACTGCGCCGGCGCGAAGCCCGGCCCGACGCCGAGCTGACCGAGACCGACGTGCGCGACGCCACCACCGAAGTGATCCGTCCGATCTTCTTCGCCACCCTGATCATCATCATCGCCTACCTGCCGCTGTTCGCTTTCGAGCGCGCCGAAGGCAAGCTGCTGTCGCCCATGGCTTTCACGGTGGCGTACGCATTGATCGGGGCGCTGTTGTGCAGCATCGTGCTAGTGCCCGGCCTGGCTTACATGGCGTTGCGCAAGCCGCGCCGGATTTTCCATAACAAGCCGCTTGAATGGCTGGGCGCCGCTTACCGGAAAACCCTGGGGCGCCTGCTGCAGCATCCGCTGGTTTCGTATGGCATCGGCGCAGCGGCGCTGGCCGGGGTGATCCTATTGGGCGCCGCTACCGGCCGCGAGTTCATGCCGAACCTGGACGAGGGCACGCTCTGGCTGCAAGTACAGATGCCGTCCGGTTTGTCGCTGGAGCAGGGCAGCGAAATGGCCAGCGAATTGCGCCGCACCTTGCTGGAGTTTCCGGAGGTGTCTTATGCGGTGACCCAGCTCGGCCGCAGCGATGACGGCACCGATCCGTGGACGCCCTCGCACATGGAAGTGCCGGTCGGCCTGAAACCCTACAACACCTGGGCCAGCGGTGAAAGCAAGGAACGGTTCGTGCGCCGGCTCAACGTGCGCCTGGCGCAACTGCCGGGCCTTTCCGTCGGCATCAGCCAGCCGATCAGCGACGGCGTCAACGACGCGGTGGGCGGCGCCCACAGTCCCTTGGTGATCCGCGTGTACGGCGACGATTTCAAGGAGCTGCGCCGCATCGGCAACCAGATCGTCGAGGTGCTGCATGGCGTGCCCGGGTCCGCTGACGTGGCGATATTCCAGGAGCCGCCGGTGCCGCAGGTGGCGATCGACATCGACCGCGCTGCCGCTGCGCGCCTGGGCATCAACGTGGCCGATATCGCCGACCTGATCCAGACCGGCATCGGCGGCGCGCCGGTCACCCAGCTATATGTGGCGGACCGGGTGCATGACGTTACGGTGCGATTTCCCAAGAGTAGCCGCAACAGTCCGGAGGCGCTGGGCCAGCTGCTGCTGACTGCCGCCGACGGCGCGCGGATTCCGCTGGCGCAGGTGGCGCATATCCGCACCACCACCGGCGAGAGCACGATCGCCCATGAAAACACGCATCGCCAGCTGACGGTGCGGCTCGACTACGCGGACCGCGACCTGCAATCGTATTACAAGGATGCGCAGGCGCAGGTAGCGCAGAAGGTGCATTTCGATAAAACCAGATACCGGCTCGAATGGGCCGGGCAGTTCGAGAACCAGGAACGGGCGCAATCGCGCCTGGTGCTGGTGTTCGGCCTGGTGCTGGGCCTGATGGCGGTCATCCTGTATGCGGGTTTCGGCAAGCTGCGGCAGGCATTGCTGATCCTGGGCGTGGTGCCGCTGGCGGCGCTGGGAGGCTTGATTGCGCTGCGGGTCACCAACGGCACCATCAACGTGGCGACCGGGGTCGGCTTCATCGCGCTGTTTGGCGTCGCGGTGCAGAACGGCATCATCATGGTTTCCAATATCAACCGGGTCCGGCGCCAGGGCCTGGCCTTGCTGGAGGCGGTGCTGGCAGGCGCCAGCGAACGGTTCCGCCCGGTGCTGATGACGGCCACCGTGGCATCGGTCGGCATGCTGCCGGCGGCCCTGGCGACCGGCGTCGGCACCGATGTCCAGCGCGGCCTGGCGACGGTGGTGGTGGGCGGCCTGATAGTCGCCACCATGCTGACCTTGTTCATCCTGCCGGCCTTTTATTACAGGCTGGAGAGCTGGGTCGAGAAACGCCACGGCGTAAGCAAAGAACATGACGGCCGCTGAGGCGGACCGGATCAACATTGGCAGGTGAAAAAATGAGCACAATAAAATTCAATCTGAAGACGCCGGCGCTGGCAGTGTTGCTGGCGCTTGCAGGCTGCGCCGCCGGCCCCGATTTCAGACAGCCGGATGCGCCGCAGGTGCAGGGCTACACCGGGCAGCCGCTGCCGGAAAAGACTTCTTCCGCGGTTACGCTGGGCGGCGATGCCCAGCAGTTCGTCGCCGGCATGGACATCCCCGCCCAGTGGTGGACGCTGTTCAACTCGCCGGCGCTGAACGCGGTGATCGAGGAGGCGATCAAAGCCAGTCCCGATCTGCAATCGGCGCAAGCCGCCTTGCGCGCGGCGCAGGAAGAGGTATCGGTGCAGCGCGGGGAGTATCTGCCCAGCGTCAACGCCAGCCTGGCGCCGACCCGGCAGAAGGAGCGGACGTCCGACGGCGAGGCGAAGTCGCCGTTCAACCTGCACACGGCCCAGGTCAGCGTGTCTTACACGCTGGATGCATTCGGCGGCAACCGCCGCCAGGTGGAGGGTTTGCTGGCGCAGGCCGAGCAGCAGAAGTTCTTGCTGGAGGCGGCTTACCTGACACTGACTTCTAATGTGGTGGATGCGGCGGTGCAGGAGGCCGGATTGCGGGCGCAGATAACTGCCACGCAGCAGGTGCTCAAAGTCCAGGCCGGATTGCTGGAGCTGTTGCAGCGTCAGTATGCCTTGGGCGATATTGCGCAAGCCGACGTCCTGACGCAGCAGGCCGCGCTGGCGCAGAGCGAGGCCAGCTTGCCGCCTTTGCAAAAATCGCTGGCGCAGCAGCGCGACCGGCTGACGGCATTGGCGGGACGTTTCCCGAGCCAGGAGCTGGAGCAGAAATTCGACCTGGCCAGCCTCAGCCTGCCGCAGAAGCTGCCTCTGAGCCTGCCGTCCAGCCTGGTGCGGCAGCGGCCCGATGTCCGCGCGGCTGAAGCGCAGCTGCATGCCGCCAGCGCCGCTGTCGGCGTTGCTGCCGCCAACATGCTGCCGCAGATAACCCTGAGCGCGAATATCGGCAGCGCCGCCGCGCGGATGGGCGATCTGTTCACCGCGGGCACTGGCCTGTGGAGCCTGGTGGGCGGCCTGACGCAACCGCTGTTTGCCGGCGGCGCGCTGCTGCACAAGAAGCGCGCCTCGGAAGCCTTGCTGGAACAGGCCGCGGCTGAGTACAAGAGCACGGTGATCCTGGCGTTCCAGAACGTCGCCGACAGCCTGCGCGCCTTGCAGTACGACGCCGATGCATTGCGGGCCCAGGATGCCGCCGAACGCGCGGCTGCCCGCAGCCTGGAAATTTCGCGCAAGTCGGTGCAGCTGGGTGAAGCCAGTCCGCAGACCTTACTGACGGCGCAAGGAGCCTACCAGCAAGCCGTGATCAGCCTGGCGCAGGCGCAGGCGGCGCGCTTTGCCGATACCGCCGCCTTGTTCCAGGCTTTGGGCGGGGGCTGGTGGAATCGCGGCGAGGCCCTGGCTGCGACAGCCAGGTAGAAGGATTTGCGTAGAAAGCTGTCGTCGCAGATTGCTTATTTGTGAGTACTCGCGGCCGATTTCCGCGCCACTCCCTATGCCATTTCTTAAATATCATTCAATTGACGCTGGCACCGATGTGACATCCGTAACCTAAGCAAGCTCGGCCGCGCTGCATCATGCAGCGTTTACGGGAGCCTGATTTGACGGAATGTAATTCATGGGATACAGTTGTCTGTGAAGATTATTCAAACCACTCCGATATTTGATCATTGGTTTGCTTCATTGCGCGACCGCAGCGCCAAGGTGCGCATCCAGATGCGCATTGATCGTGCCGAGCTGGGTAATTTTGGCGATTGCGCACCGGTCGGAGAGGGTGTTTCCGAGATGCGGATTCATTTTGGCTGCGGCTACCGCATATATTTTGTGCAGCGTGGCGATGAAATGGTGGTATTGCTTGCCGGTGGCGGGAAGTCGACACAAAGCAAGGACGTCAAGATGGCATTGAAGCTGGCGCGGAAACTTTAGGAGTAACACATGGGAACGATCAAACTGCGTCAGTGGGATTCTGCCGAGCATCTGCAAACCGGCGCCGATATCGTTGCCTATTTCGATGCGTGTCTTGAAGAAGCGGGCGACGATCCTGCCTTCATCGCGCATGCCTTGGGCAATATTGCGCGCGCACGCGGCATGAGCCAGGTGGCGCGGGATGCCGGCCTGGCGCGCGAAAGCCTGTATAAGGCGTTGTCCGGCGAGGGCAATCCAGAGTTCGGGACCATTCTGAAAGTCATGAAAGCGCTTGGGCTGAGGCTGCATGCGACGGCGGCATAAATCAGGACTGACAGGCGACAAGCTGATTGTGGGTGACGATAAGGCGGGACTTGAAGATAGGGTGCGCGCGGGTTCTTTTTTGGCAAACACGCAACACGATATCTTGCGCACTTGCCATGCCACGTGGATTTTCTGGTATGATCGGAAGCATCCTGTTGCCATCGCTGTTATCACTATCTGCGCTGGACGACTGCAACGAATTCAACATCTGTAAGAGCGAGAAAGGCATCCCGGTTATGACACCGCGAACTACCACCACAATCTGTGAGCGACGCTAGTCGAGGCCTTTTTCTACCTGCATGATGAAAAAAGCGCGGCTGGTCCGCGTTTTTTTTCGTCCGCGTTTTTGTTAAGCACACCTTAGTTAAGTACACCTTAATTTCATTCAATCCGGCATGGTCCCGAGCGACCGCCGATATGGGGCTCAAAATGATAGCAGTCAAACTTCCCGATGGTTCACAGCGTCAATTCGATGCGCCGCTGACTGTGGCGCAGGTCGCCGCCAGCATCGGCGCCGGCCTGGCCAAGGCGGCGCTGGCCGGCAAGGTCGACGGCAAGCTGGTGGATACTTCTTTCCTGATCGAGCGCGATGTCGAGCTGGCCATCGTCACCGACAAGGATGCCGACGGCCTGGAAGTGATACGTCATTCGACCGCCCACTTGCTGGCCTATGCGGTGAAGGAATTGTTTCCCGATGCGCAGGTGACTATCGGCCCGGTGATCGAAAACGGCTTCTACTACGATTTCGCCTACAAGCGCCCGTTTACTCCGGAAGACTTGCTGGAAATCGAAAAGAAGATGGCCGAGCTGGCGAAGAAGGATGAGCCGGTGACACGCAAGGTGGTGGCGCGCGACGAAGCCATCGCCTATTTCGAATCGATAGGCGAGGCTTACAAGGCTGAACTGATCGGCTCGATTCCGCAGGACCAGGAAGTTTCGCTGTACACCGAAGGCAAGTTCACCGACCTGTGCCGCGGTCCGCACGTGCCGTCGACCGGCAAGCTCAAGGTGTTCAAGCTGATGAAGCTGGCCGGCGCCTACTGGCGCGGCGATGCAAAGAATGAAATGCTGCAGCGGGTTTACGGCACCGCCTGGGCCAAGAAGGACGAACAGGAAGCTTACCTGCACATGCTGGAAGAAGCGGAAAAGCGCGACCACCGCAAGCTGGGGCGCGCGCTCGACCTGTTCCATTTCCAAGATGAAGCGCCAGGCCTGATTTTCTGGCATCCGAAGGGCTGGACCATCTGGCAGCAGGTTGAGCAGTTCATGCGCCGCGTCTACCAGGACAATGGTTATCAGGAAGTCAAGGCGCCGCAGATCCTGGACCGCTCCCTGTGGGAAAAGACCGGCCACTGGGAGAACTATCGTGACAACATGTTTACAACCGAGTCGGAAAACCGCAGCTACGCGCTGAAGCCGATGAACTGTCCGGGCCATATCCAGATTTTCAATTCAGGCCTGCACAGCTACCGCGACCTGCCGCTGCGTTACGGCGAATTCGGCCAGTGCCACCGCAACGAGCCGTCCGGCGCCTTGCACGGCATGATGCGGGTGCGCGGTTTTACCCAGGACGACGGTCACATTTTCTGTACAGAAGAACAAGTGCAGGAAGAAGTGGCGGCCTTCGACAAGGTGGTGCGCCAGGTGTACACCGATTTCGGTTTTACCGAAGTGGCGGTGAAGCTGGCTTTGCGCCCTGAAAAGCGGGTCGGCGCGGACGAAGTCTGGGACAAGGCGGAAAGCGCCCTGCGCGAAGCGATCCGGGCTTCTGGCACGGAATGGGAAGAATTGCCGGGCGAGGGCGCGTTCTACGGCCCGAAAATCGAATATCACCTGAAAGATTCGATCGGCCGTTCCTGGCAGTGCGGCACCATGCAGGTCGACTTTTCGATGCCGGGCCGACTCGGTTCGGAATATGTCACCGAAGACAACGGCCGCAAGGTGCCGGTCATGCTGCATAGGGCGATTGTCGGTTCGCTCGAGCGTTTTATCGGAATCCTGATCGAAAATCACGCCGGTGCGATGCCCTTGTGGCTTGCTCCTGTGCAAGTTGTTGTTTTGAATATCTCCGACGCCCAGTCAGAATATGTTAAAAATGTTGCACAAACGCTGAAAAAACAAGGGTTTAGAGTAGAGACCGATTTGCGTAATGAGAAGATTACCTATAAAATACGGCAGCATTCTTTGCAGAAGCCGCCTTATATACTGGTTGTCGGTGATAAAGAGCGGGATGCAAACACAGTGGCCGTGCGAGCGCGGGGCAATGTCGACCTGGGTGTGATGCCTATCGACGTACTGGTGGAGCGCCTCAAGAACGAGGTTGAAACCAAAGCCTGAACGGGGCGACCCGAAGCGCAAGAGCACGGCTTAATTATTTGATTTTTAAAGGAAACTGCAATAGCTACGGACAAGTCACATCGCATCAACGGCGAAATTACTGCGCCAGAATTGCGCTTATCCGGTGTCGAGAACGAAGCACTCGGTATCGTCAGTCTGGCTGAGGCCTTCCGCCTAGCGGAAGAGGCAAACGTCGATCTGGTGGAAATCGCACCGACCGCGCAGCCGCCAGTAGCCCGTTTGATGGACTACGGCAAGTTCAAGTACCAGGAACAGAAGAAGGCGCACGAGGCCAAGTTGAAGCAGAAGGTCATCCTGGTGAAGGAAGTCAAATTCCGCCCGGGCACCGATGATGGTGATTACAACATCAAGCTGCGCAACCTGACCCGCTTCCTGGATGAAGACGGCGACAAGGTCAAGATCACGCTGCGTTTCCGCGGCCGTGAAATGGCTCACCAGGACATCGGCATGCGCATGCTGGAACGTCTGAAGCAAGACCTGGAGCCGTACGGACAGGTCGAGCAGTGGCCGAAGATGGAAGGGCGCCAGATGATCATGATCATTGGCCCGAAGAAGAAAAAGTAATTCGATTTTAGGTGGACTGGATGAGCAATCGTCCGGATCGCCCAAAAGCAGCAGACCAGATTCTGCTGCGAAATCCAGTTGTGGCTGTCGTGCAGCTGGGTTTAAACAAGTGAGAGCAGGCATCCAAGCGTAACGTCATGTTGCCACCTGCAATCATGTTAAAAAAGGAGCTGTCCCTCGAGGACAGATAGTGTCATGCCAAAAATGAAAACGAAGAGCAGCGCCAAAAAGCGCTTTCGCGTCCGTCCAGGTGGAACCGTTAAACGCGGTCAAGCTTTCAAGCGTCACATCCTGACCAAGAAGACCACCAAGAACAAACGTCAATTGCGCGGTTCCGTCGGTGTCCATGAAACAAACATGGCTTCCGTCTCACGCATGTTGCCAACCGCTTAACCTCACACTATTAAGGAGTTATTATGCCTAGAGTAAAACGTGGGGTTACAGCTCGTGCCCGTCATAAAAAAATCTTGGTGCAAGCCAAGGGTTACCGCGGTCGCCGCAGTAAAGTCTATCGTGTAGCCAAGCAAGCGGTTATGCGCGCTGGTCAATACGCATACCGTGACCGTCGCAACAAGAAGCGCGTATTCCGTGCATTGTGGATCGCCCGTATCAACGCCGCTTCGCGTGAGCATGGCGTTACGTACAGCGTATTCATGAACGGTCTGAAGCGTGCTTCGATCGAACTGGACCGTAAGGTTCTGGCTGATATGGCAGTGATGGACAAGCCAGCGTTTGCTGCGATTGTCAATCAAGTCAAGGCCAACATCGCTGCGTAACTCATTTACGTATTGCGTAGTTTTGCCATCGCCGCGTAGTTCCGCGGCTTGGCAATCCCGAGCGGGGCAGAGGTCAACACCTTGTGCCCCGTTTGTGTTTTTAACCGCTGGTTTTTATTTTATCAGCGTATTTCGGCTTCATTGGAGCAGGAAAACTGCATGAACTCCCTAGAACAATTAGTAACGCAAGCTCAGGCTGATTTCAGCGCCGCCGCGGATGCCGCCGCGCTGGAAAATGCCAAGGCCAAGTATCTTGGCAAGACCGGCCAGATCACCGAGCAGATGAAGGGGCTGGGCAAGCTGGCGCCGGATGAGCGCAAGGTCCAGGGCGCAGTCATCAACAAACGCCAAAGAGCAGATCGAAGCCGCGCTGAATGCGCGCCGTGACGCCTTGGCCAACGCACAGATGCAAGAGCGCCTGAACGCGGAAGCAATCGATGTCACCTTGCCGGGCCGCGGCCGCGGCGTCGGCGGCATCCACCCGGTGATGCGCTCGTGGCAGCGCATCGAAGAAATTTTCCGTTCCATCGGTTTCGACGTGGCCGACGGCCCCGAGATCGAAACCGACTGGACCAACTTTACCGCATTGAACAGCCCGGAAAACCATCCGGCGCGTTCGATGCAGGACACCTTCTACATCGACGGCAAGGACACTGAAGGCAAGCAGCTGCTGCTGCGCACCCATACCAGCCCGATGCAGGTGCGTTATGCGCGCATGAACAAGCCGCCGATCAAGGTCATCGCGCCGGGCCGTACTTACCGCGTCGACAGTGACGCCACCCATTCGCCGATGTTCCACCAGGTCGAAGGCTTGTGGATCGCCGAAGACATCAGCTTCGCCGACCTCAAGGGCGTCTACCTGTAATTTCGTCAAGGCTTTCTTCGAAACCGACGACCTGCAAGTGCGCTTCCGCCCATCCTATTTCCCGTTCACCGAGCCTTCGGCCGAGATCGACATCGCCTTCGGCAGCGGTCCGCTGAAGGGACGCTGGCTGGAAGTCTCGGGCGCCGGCCAGGTGCATCCTAACGTGGTGCGCAACATGGGGCTGGATCCGGAACAGTTCATCGGTTTTGCCTTCGGTTCCGGCATCGAACGCCTGACCATGCTGCGTTATGGCATCAACGATCTGCGCCTGTTCTACGAAGGCGACCTGCGTTTCCTGAAACAATTTAACTAAAAGCTCCTCGCCGAAGACGCTGCGACAGGCTTGCCCTTGTGCCTCGCCGATCCAGCGTTCCTTGCTTCTGTGACTAAAGGTTTTTGAAGGTTTTACCTATGCAATTCTCTGAAAGCTGGCTGCGTTCCATGGTCGATCCGAAGATGACTTCGGACGAATTGTCCCATCTGCTGACCATGTCGGGTCTTGAAGTGGAAGAGGTCGAGCCGGTTGCGCCGCCCTTTACCAATATCGTGGTCGGCCTGGTGGTCGAGACCGCCAAGCATCCGAACGCCGATCGCCTGAATGTCTGCCAGGTCGATGTCGGCGCCGGCACCATGCTCAATATCGTGTGCGGCGCGCCGAACGTGCGTCCTGGCCTGAAAGTGCCATGCGCGATGGTCGGCGCGATCCTGCCGCCGGGCGCGGACGGCAAGCCGTTCGAAATCAAGCTGGGCCAGCTGCGCGGCGTCGAATCGCAGGGCATGCTGTGCTCGGCGCGCGAACTGAAACTGTCGGAAGACCATGGCGGCTTGCTGGAGTTGCCGGAAGATGCGCCGGTCGGCAAGAATTTCCGCGATTATTTCGAACTGAACGATCTCAAGTTCACCATCAAGCTGACGCCGAACAAGGCGGACTGCCTGTCGGTGCTGGGCGTGGCGCGCGAAGTGTCGGCCCTGACCGGCACGCCGCTGAAGCAGCCGGTGTTCAAGACTGTCAGCGCCAATATCGCTGAAACCTTGCCGGTCAAGATTTCGGCGCCGGACCTGTGCGGCCGTTTCTCCGGCCGCGTGATCCGCGGCCTGAACGCCAAGGCGACGACGCCGCGCTGGATGAAACAGCGCCTGGAGCGCAGCGGCCAGCGTCCGATCTCGGCCCTGGTCGACATCTCCAACTATGTCATGCTGGAGCTGGGACGTCCTACCCACGTGTTCGACCTCGACAAGATCCACGGCGGCCTCGATGTCCGCTGGGGCAAGGCAGGCGAATCGCTCAAGCTGTTGAACGGCAATACCGTCAGTGTCGATGACTGGATCGGCGTGATCGCCGATGACCGCCAGATCGAATCGCTGGCCGGCATCATGGGCGGCGACGCCACCGCGGTATCGCTGGAAACGCAAAATATCTACCTGGAGGCCGCATTCTGGTGGCCGCAGGCGATACAGGGCCGCGCCCGCCGTTTCAATTTTTCGACTGACGCCGGCCATCGCTTCGAGCGCGGCGTCGATTTCGCCACCACGGTCGAGCACATCGAACGCATCACCGCCTTGCTGGTCGAGATCTGCGGCACGCCTGAAACCCAGGTCGGCCCGGTCGACGACCAAAGCGTCAACCTGCCGAAGCGCGATCCGGTCAAGGTGCGCACCGCGCGTGCGATCAAGGTCATCGGCGTACCATTGTCGGACAGCCAGATCGCCGATATCTTCACGCGCCTGGGACTGGGCTTCACCCAGGACAACGGCGTGTTTTCGGTGACGCCGCCGTCGTATCGTTTCGATATCGAGATCGAAGAAGACCTGGTCGAGGAAATCGCCCGCGTCTACGGTTTTGAAAATATCCCGGCCTTGCCGCCGGTGGCGCCGAACGCCATGTACATCGCGCCGGAAAACCAGCGCTCGCTGTTCTCGATCCGGCACCGGCTGGCCGACCTGGATTACCAGGAAGTGATCAATTTCAGCTTCGTCGAAGAAGCCTGGGAAGCCGACTTCGCCGGCAACCTGCAACCGATCAAGCTGCTCAATCCGATTGCCAGCCAGATGAGCGCGATGCGTTCGTCGCTGGTCGCCAGCCTGGTGGCCAACGTCAAATACAACCTGAACCGCAAGCTGAACCGGGTCCGCATTTTTGAAACAGGCGCCGTGTATACACGCAACCAGGAAGTCCAGAACGGGCCGCTGGCGGTCGCCGGTTTTGAACAGCCGAAGCGGGTCGCAGGCCTGGCCTATGGTCCGCACGCCGACGAGCAATGGGGACAGGCCAGCCGCACCGTCGATTTCTTCGACGTCAAGGCCGACCTGGAAGCCTTGTTTGCGCCGGCGGCTTTGCGTTTCACCAAACTGGAGCATCCTGCTTTGCATCCGGGCCGTTCGGCGCAGGTGCTGCTGGGCGACGTTGCGGTAGGTTTTATCGGCGAATTGCACCCGCGCCTGCAGCAGAAATACGAGTTGCCGCTGGCCCCGGTTGTGTTCGAAGTCGACGCCTTGGCGTTGCAGCAACGGCAAGTACCTGCGTATGTCGAGATTTCGAAATTCCCGGCCGTGGTGCGCGATCTCGCAGTGGTGGTCAAACAAGCCGTTTATGCACAGGATTTACTGGATGTTTTTGCTGCTGAGCAGCAAGGCAATCCAGCCTGCCGGATTCTGCAAGCCATTGTTTTATTTGATGAATATCATGGCAAAGGACTGGAAAATGACGAAAAAAGTCTTGCTTTCCGTTTTACCTTGCAAGATACTGAAAACACCCTTCAAGATGACACTGTAGAAGCCGCCATGTCGGCTTTGATCGCTGCTGTCAGCAAGGTGCCAACAGCAAGATTGCGCGCCTGATCTGTAATTGAATGGCTTGATTAAACCTGCAGCAAATGCCGGCGCGCTCGAGACACAGCGGCACGAAAAAAAACGGCAGCGGCAATCCCAAAAAGACAGGGGCGTAACAACAGAATGAACAATATGCAGACAGTAGAATTCGAATCCGTTCTGGACGCCGATCTGAATCGGGCGATGCGTGAAGCGCAAGCCCGTTCGCAGGCAGAAAAGAATTTGCCGACATTGACCAAGGCGGAACTGGCTGAACTTTTGTTTGAACAGGTTGGCCTCAACAAGCGTGAGGCCAAGGACATGGTGGAAACGTTTTTCGATGAAATCCGCGATGCGCTGGAACGCGGCGAATCCGTGAAATTGTCGGGTTTCGGCAATTTCCAGCTGCGCGACAAACCGCAGCGCCCGGGCCGCAATCCGAAGACCGGGGAAGAAATTCCCATCACTGCGCGCCGCGTGGTCACTTTCCACGCCAGTCAGAAACTCAAGGGCATGGTTGAAGCCGCAAGCCTGCAGCCGATCCAGCCTATCCAACAGTTTGCCGCTGCCCTCCCAGCTAATTCATGAACGATCGCATTAGTAAATCCGAGCTTGTCGTGCTGCCGCCGATCCCGGCCAAGCGTTATTTCACCATAGGCGAAGTCAGCGACCTGTGCGGCGTCAAGCCGCATGTGCTGCGTTACTGGGAACAGGAATTCACCCAGCTCAAGCCGGTCAAGCGGCGCGGCAACCGCCGTTATTACCAGCACCACGAGGTGCTGCTGATTCGCCGCATCCGCGAATTATTGTATGAACACGGCTTCACCATCAGCGGCGCCCGCAACAAGCTCGATGGCCGCCTGGGCGGCGCAGCCGAAGCCGAGCTGGCCGAGGCCCGGCAAAACGAAGTCGATCTGGTCGAAGTGCGGCACGAGCTGGAACAGATACTCGATTTGCTGATACCGAAGGTCGAGCAAGCCACTCAGTGAATATTGAGTGAATATTGAATAAACTAGGGAGAGCAATCTCCCTTTTTTGTATTTGGAATAATTACACTTATGCTCAGCGATCCGCGTTTTCCCAATCTTTTCATCCTCAACCACCCGCTGATCCAGCACAAGCTGACCCACATGCGGAGCAAGGAAACATCGACCCGCACATTCCGCCAGCTGCTGCGTGAAATCACGCTGCTGATGGGCTACGAAATCACGCGTGACCTGCCGCTGACGACACAGCAGATCGAAACGCCGATGCAGAGCATGCAGGCGCCGGTGATTGCCGGCCGCAAACTGGCGGTGGTGCCGGTGCTGCGGGCAGGGATAGGCATGAGCGACGGTTTGCTGGACCTGGTGCCGTCGGCGCGGGTCGGGCATATCGGGGTGTATCGCGACCCTGACACGCACCAGCCGGTTGAGTACCTGGTGCGCTTGCCAGACCTGGCGGAGCGGATCTTCATCGTATGCGACCCGATGGTGGCAACCGGCAATTCGGCAGTGCACGCCGTCGACGTGCTGAAAAAGCGCGGCGTCGGCGACGAGCAAATCATTTTCCTGGCGCTGGTGGCGGCGCCGGAAGGCGTGCAAGTATTCCAGGATGCCCATCCCGGCGTCAAGCTGTACGTGGCAAGCCTGGATTCGCACCTGGACGAACATGCCTATATCGTGCCCGGACTGGGCGACGCCGGCGACCGCATCTTCGGCACCAAATAATCCACCGCGGCAGTTAAATAGGGTCAGAGTCGAATTATTTTAATTCGACTCTGACCCTATTTAATGGGAGCTATATCAGCCCAGCAGTTTCAGCACCTGCTGCGCCACCGCAACCGAAGAAGCCGGATTTTGTCCGGTAATCAAATTGCCGTCGGCAACGGCATAGCTCTGCCAATCGGCCAGCTTGCTGTAATTTCCTCCCAGACGGTTCAATTCAGCCTCCACCAGGAACGGCACGATATCGGTCAACTGCACGGCCGCTTCTTCGCTGTCTGAAAAGCCGGTGACTTTCTTGCCTTTCACCAGCGGGCTGCCGTCTGCCGCGCGTACATGGCGCAGCACGCCGGGTGCGTGGCATACCGTCGATACCGGCTTGCCGGCGGCATACATGGTTTCGATCAGTGCGATCGAATCCTTGTCTTCCGCCAGATCCCACAAGGGGCCATGGCCGCCCGGGTAGAACACGGCGTCGTACGATGCCGCCTGCACGGTCGACAGCTTGCTGGTCGATGCCAGTGCAGCCTGCGCTGCGCCATCTTTGCGAAAACGTTCGGTGGCTTCGGTTTGGGCATCGGCTTCGTCGCTCTTCGGGTCGAGCGGCGGCTGGCCGCCCTTTGGCGAGGCCAGGGTGATGTCGGCGCCGGCGTCGAGGAAGGCGTAGTAGGGAGCTGCAAATTCTTCCAGCCAGAAACCGGTTTTCTTGCCGGTATTGCCGAGCTGGTCGTGGGAAGTAAGCACCATTAATATTTTCATCTGGATTCCTTTTGAGTGTCTGATAGGTTATTCGTCGCCAACGCGTATCACCAGCTTGCCGAAGTTCTTGCCTTCCAGCAGGCCGATAAAGGCTTGCGGCGCATTCTCCAGGCCGTCGACGATGTCTTCCCGGAACTTGATTTTGCCGGCGGCGAGCCAGCCGCTCATGTCCTTGAAGAACTCTTGGTAGCGATGGTAGTAGTCGAAGATGATGAATCCTTGCATCTTGATGCGGCGTACCAGCAGCTTGCCCATCAGTCCCGGCAGATGATCCGGGCCTTCCGGTTTGCCGGCGGCGTTATAGTTGGCGATCAGGCCGCATACCGGGACCCGGGCGTGCAGGTTCAGCAACGGCAGGACTGCGCTGAACACGGCGCCGCCGACGTTTTCGAAATAGACATCGATGCCTTTGTCACAGGCCGCCGCGAGCTGCTGCGGGAAGTCGGCGGCGCGGTGGTCTACGCAGGCGTCGAAACCCAGTTCTTCCACCGCATACTTGCACTTGTCGGCGCCGCCGGCGATGCCGACCACGCGGCAGCCCTTGATCTTGGCGATCTGCCCGACCACCGAACCGACCGCGCCGGTGGCTGCCGCCACCACCACTGTCTCGCCGGGCTGCGGCTGGCCGATGTCGAGCAAGCCCATGTAGGCGGTGAAACCTGGCATGCCAAGCACGCCCAGGGCGTAGGATGGCTTGCCGAGTTTTGCGTCGAGTTTGGTCAGGCCCTTGCCATCCGACAGCGCATAATCCTGCCAGCCGCTGTAGCTGAGGACCAGGTCTCCGGCCTTGTAATCGGCGTGTTCCGAAGTTTCGACCCGCGACACGGTGCCGCCGACCATCACTTCGCCGATTTCGACATGTGCCGCATAAGAAGGGGCGTCGCTCATGCGTCCGCGCATGTAGGGATCGAGCGACAGGTTTACTTTGTGGCATGGGGTGACTCCTTCAGTGGAATGAGCGCCGGCGGCGGCCCGCCGGCATGGGCGAAATCAGTTGTGCATATCAGTTGCGCATTACAGGGCCGCTTCGAGGATAGTGCGGCTGACGGCCAGGGTATGGTCCTGGTGTTCGCCCAGCGCTGTCATGCCATGCTTGTCCAGCTGCCCGAGCACGGTCTCGACCGCATCCTGGCCCAGTTCATAGTCCGCCAGGCGGGTCTTGATGCCCAGGCTTTCGAAGAAGTCGCGGGTGCGCTGGATAGCCAGGTCGATGCGCGCATCTTCGCTGCCTTCGGTGATTTGCCAGACGCGTTCGGCATACTGCAGCAGCTTGGCGCGTTTGCTGTTGCGGCGCACCGACAGCAACGACGGCAGCACGATCGCCAGCGTGCGCGCATGGTCGATATCGTATTGCGCGGTCAGTTCATGGCCCAGCATATGGGTGGCCCAGTCCTGCGGCACGCCGGCGCCGATCAGTCCATTGAGCGCCAGGGTTGCGACCCACATCAGGTTGGCGCGGGCATCGTAGTCGTCCGGTTCGGCCAGCACTTTCGGCCCGGTTTCGATCAGGCTCAGCAGCAGGCCTTCGGCGAAACGGTCTTGCACCTGGCCTTGCACCGGATAAGTCAGGTACTGCTCGACGGTATGCACGAAAGCATCGACCACGCCGTTGGCGATCTGCCGCGGCGGCAAGGTGAAAGTCTTGGTCGGATCGAGGATGGAGAATTGCGGGAACACCAGCGGGCTGTGGAAAGCCAGCTTGGCTTGTATCGATTTGCGGGTGACGACGCCGCCGTTGTTCATTTCCGAGCCGGTCGCCGGCAGGGTCAGCACGCTGCCGAAGGGCAGGGCGCTGGTGATGTTGGCGCCGCGCTTGACGGCGATATCCCAGGCTTCGCCCTCAAAATTCGCCGCCGCGGCGACAAACTTGGTGCCGTCGATGACCGAGCCGCCGCCTACCGCCAGCAGGAAATCGATCTTTTGCGCGCGGACTTGCTCAACTGCCTGCATCAGCGTTTCGTAACTTGGATTGGGTTCGATGCCGGCGAACTCATGGATTTCGCGTTTGCCCAGCGCAGCCTTGACTTCGTCCAGGGTGCCGGTTTTCTGGGCGCTGGCGCCGCCGTACAGGATCAGCACGCGGGCATCATGGGGAACCAGGCCGTTAAGTTTGGCGATGGTGTCGCGGCCGAAGACGATCTTGGTGGGATTGTAGAATTCAAAATTCAGCATGTGTTTTCCTTGGGAAGTGATCCGCTCGTGGCGGAGCGGTAAAAAAAATGCGCGAACCGGTGTCGCGCTTCAGTTTGGTATTGGTGGCGGCGCCAGGATGTTGAGGGTGACGTCCATGGCGTTTTCGAGTGCGCTGCGGTCGCGCTGGAGTTTGGCCAGCAGGCTGGCGCCCAGCCACAGCTGGTAAAGCATCTGCGCTGTCTTCTGCGGCTCCAGTTCGATCCGCAGCGAGCCGTCCGCGATGCCCTCGGCGATGCAGTCGGCCAGGCGCGCCATGACCTGCGTCGTGCCTTCGCACAAGGCCAGGCGCATGTCGTCCGACAGGTCGGAGACTTCGGCGCTGAGTTTGACCACTAGGCATTTGTCCATCGCTTCCGCGCCGGACTGGGTGTCGAGCCAATGGCCCCAGTAACGCAGCAGCCGTTCGCGGGCGGGTTCCTGCGCCGGCTGCAGCGTAACCTGCAAGACTTCATCCATCGCCTGCAGGTAGTTGTCGACGTACTGCTCCATCAGGGCCCGGCCGTATTGTTCCTTCGAGCCGAAGTAGTGGTAGAAGGAGCCCTTGGGTATCGCCGCGGCGTTCAGGATTTCACTGAGGCCGACGCCGGAAAAGCCTTTGACGGCGATGATCCTTTGTCCGGCGTCCAGGATGTGGCGCTTGGTGGTGTCGTATTTGTCTCTCATGGTCTAGCCATTCTAATCCAAAATTAGACCGGTCGTCTAATGAGGCTCGTTTTTACTGTAATTTCCCTATGGAAAGCCTAATCCGATTCGATACCTGAGGTAGCGCCTGTCGTGCTCAGGCGACGGCTACCCATGCTTATGCATATCCGTTATGCTAGTGGGGTTTATTGTGCGATTTTCTTGCGCATTTTTGTCTAAACGTTCGCATTCCTATACTAATTCTAGCGCCGCCCATGACATCGCGTACCAACCACCACCTCGATACCTATCTGCTGCGTGTCTTGCACACCTTGCTGGTGGAAAAAAGCGTCTCGCGCACCGCCATCAAGCTGGGACAATCGCAGCCGACCATCAGCAATACGCTCAAGCGCCTGCGCGAGCTGACCGGCGACGCCATCCTGGTGCGCGGCAAGACCGGCATGGTGCCTACCGAACGCGGCCAGGAGTTGCTGGCGCTGGCGAAGCAGGGGCTGGAAGTCATAGAAAAAATCGCGGCGCCGGTAGCGGCGTTCGAGGCCGACAGCACGGCGCGGGTATTCCATATCGCCACACCGGATTACCTGAACATGCTGCTGATTCCATCCATCATCGAGCAGCTGCGGCGGCGCGCGCCTGGCGCCAGCCTGATGGTGCACGCGCTGGATGCCAACCTGGACTACGCCAGCGCGCTGGAAAACGGCCGCTTCGACCTGGTGATCGGCAACTGGCCCGACCCGCCCGAGCATCTGCACCTGGCGCAACTGTTCGATGACGATGTGGTGTGCATGATGCACCGCGACCACCCGGTGGCGAAGAAGGGCCTGACCCTCAAGTACTACCTCGAAATGCCGCACCTGGCGCCCACGCCCTATATTGAAGGGCACCGCAGCGGGATTGACGTCGCCCTGGCCGAGCAAGGCCTGAAGCGCAACGTGCAGGTGACGATCCCGTATTTTGCGCTGGTGCCGCATGTGCTGGCGAAATCGGACCTGATTTTCACTACCGGCCGGCAGTTTGCCGAGCATATCATCGAAGACTGGCCGATCGGCATGTTCACGCTGCCGTTCGATATGCCGAAGATGCGTTTCTACATGCTGTGGCATGCGCGTTCTCATGTGGCGCCGGACGTGGTGTGGCTGCGGCGCCTGATTGCCGAGGTGTCGGCCGACCTCGGCAAATCAAGCGGCAAGTCAGGCGCCAGGCAGCCGGCGCCGTAATTCTGGCAGAGCCGGCCCCGGCTCACTTATCGCTATTCGTTATCGCTATAGTCGACGTTCGGCCGCTGCGGCGATTTGCGTGAAGTCGCGCGCATGTATTGCGGCGCCCATGAAGTGACATCGTGCAGCGCATCGGCCGCGTGCAGCGGCCAGTAAGGATCGCGCAGCAGTTCGCGCGCCATCAGCACCAGGTCGGCCTGTTCGGTGCGCAATATGTGTTCGGCCTGGCCGGGATCGGTAATCATGCCGACCGTGCCGCTGGGGATGCCGGCTTCATTGCGGACCCTGGCCGCGAACTGGGTCTGGTAGCCTGGCCCTACCGGAATCGCGGCGGCTGCGATATTGCCGCCGCTGGAAACGTCGATCAGGTCAACTCCGGCTTCACGCAGCAAGCGGCTCAGGGCCACCGTTTCATCCACATTCCAGCCTCCGTCGATCCAGTCCGTGGCCGACAGGCGCACCAGCAGCGGCAGCTGTTCCGGCCAGACCTGGCGTACCGCCGCCACCACTTCCAGCGCCAGGCGCGCGCGGTTTTCAAACGTGCCGCCGTACTGGTCGGTCCGATGATTGCTGATCGGCGACAGGAACTGGTGCAGCAGGTAACCATGCGCCGCATGGATTTCGACTACCTTGAAACCGGCTTGCTGGGCGCGCAGCGCGGCGTCGGCAAACGCTTTGACGACACCCTTGATGCCGTCGACGGTGAGCGCGCTGGGCGTGGTGTAGTTAGTGTCGAACGGAATCGCCGACGGACCGTCGGTGCGCCAGCCGCCCTGGTCGGGATGGACCCGACCCTGCTGTTCTTCCCACGGACGCCAGACGCTGGCCTTGCGCCCGGCATGCGCCAGCTGGATGCCGGCTACCGTGCCTTGCTGCTCGATAAAGTGCGTGATGCGGCGCAACGGCGCAATGTGCTCGTCTTTCCAGATACCGAGATCCTGCGGCGAGATGCGGCCCTGCGGCAGCACCGCGCTGGCTTCGAAAATGATCAGGCCGGCGCCGCCGACCGCGCGGCTGCCAAGATGCACCAGGTGCCAGTCGTTGGCGAAGCCGTCTTCCGCCGAATACTGACACATGGGGGCAACCGCAATCCGGTTTGCCAAGGTGACGCTGCGCAGCGTCAGCGGAGAAAATAAAAAGGTCATGTTGTTCTTCCTGTGGGTTGGTTCATGCGTCGGCCAGGCCGTTGAACTGCAATGCCGCCAGGCTTGCGTACAAGCCGTTTTGCGCCACCAGTTCGGCGTGGCTGCCGGTTTCAACTATATGGCCGTGCTCCAGCACGATGATGCGGTCGGCGCGCTGCACGGTGGCCAGGCGATGGGCGATGACCAGGGTAGTGCGGCCCACCATCGCCGCTTCCAGCGCGCCTTGCACCGCACGTTCCGATTCCGCGTCGAGCGCGCTGGTGGCTTCGTCCAGCAGCAACAGCGGCGGATTTTTCAGCAGCGCGCGGGCAATCGCAATACGCTGCCGCTGGCCGCCCGACAGGCGCACTCCGCGCTCGCCGAGGAAGGCCTGGTAGCCTTCCGGCAGGCGTTCGATGAATTCGTGGGCGGCCGCCATTTTCGCGGCCGCGATGACTTCGGCGTCGCTGGCGCCGACCCGGCCGTAGCGGATGTTCTCCATCGCATTGGCGGAAAAAATGACGGTGTCTTGCGGCACGATGCCGATCGCGCTGCGCAAGGTATGCAGGTCGAGATACTTGATGTCGACGCCGTCGAGCTTGATGCTGCCTTGCTGCGGATCGTAGAAGCGCAGCAGCAGCTGGAACAGGGTGGTCTTGCCGGCGCCCGAAGGGCCGACCACGGCGACCGTTTCACCCGGCCGGATGTCTAGCGACAAGGCAGACAGGGCGGCGCTCTCGGGGCGCGACGGGTAACGGAAACCGATGTTCTCCAGGGTCAGCGCCGCGCCTTGCGCGGTGCGCGGCGGCAGCGTATCCGGCAGCAGCACCGATTGCACCGGCGATTGCGCCGCCAGCAGTTCCAGCAGCCGTTCGGTGGCGCCGGCGGCGCGCTGGGCGTCGCCCAGGACTTCCGCCAGGGCGCCGATGGAGCCGGCCAGCAAGGCCGCATACAAGATGAACTGGCCGAGTTCGCCGCCGCTCATGCGGCCCTGGACCACGGCGTGCGCGCCCAGCCACAGCACAAACACGATGGCGCCGAACACCAGCAGGATCGCCATCATGGTCAGCACGGAGCGTGCGCGTATGCGCTGCATCGCGGTGCCGAAGGCATTTTCAATCGAGACCCCGAAACGCTGCGCTTCAATGCTTTCATGGGTAAATGCCTGCACGGTCGGCATCGCGTTGAGGATCTCGCCAGCCATCGCCGAGGCATCGGCGACACGGTCTTGCGAATCGCGCGACAGCTTGCGCACGCGGCGGCCGTACCAGACGATCGGCAGCACCACCAGCGCCAGCATCACCAGGATGATCGCGCTCAGCTTGACGCTGGTGATGAACAGCATGACCATGCCGCCGACGAACAGCAGAGCGTTGCGCAAGGCCATGGAAATACTGGTGCCGACCAGCGCCTGGATCAGGGTGGTGTCGGTGGTGATGCGCGACAGCACTTCGCCGGTCTTGGTGGTTTCGAAGAACTGCGGGCTCTGCGTGACGACATGCGAATAGACCGCGCTGCGCAAATCCGCCGTGACCCGTTCGCCCAGCCAGGACACCATGTAGAAGCGCGCAGCGGTAGCCACGCCCAGCACGCAGGCGACGCCGAACAGAGCCAGGAAATACATGTCAATATGGTTGGCCCCCTGGATGCCGCCGGCGCTGAAGCCAAGGTCGATCATCTGCCGGAACGCATAGGGAATCGCCAGCGTGGCGCCGGCCGCTACCAGCAAGGCCAGGCTGGCCATCACGAACTGCCGTTTATACGGAGCCAGGAAGGGAACCAGCCCGACGAGCGTGCCCAGACTGCTTTTTTGAGGTTCTTTGGAAGTTATGGTTGTCATGTCGGTTTCAGTGGAGGCTGTGCAATTGCCTGCAAGCCTGGTCTGGCAACGCTGGCGCAAGATGCGTAGGAAAAATGTGTTTGTGCCAATATTTTTTGCATTTGTATTGCAATCCGTTAAGAGACCGGCCGCGCATTGTATTCTCTTGAAAGGGAACTTCAACCGTCAATCGAATATCGATATACTTTGTGCAGCATGCTGAGCTTGAAAGGGCAGCTTGCTAGTGTAGTGGATGTTGCGCGATAGCGCAGGCCCTCAATCGAGCGCCATCTCAGGAGAATCCCTTGGCTCAATTGTCGCAAGTGGCGCAAACCAGCGTGGCGCCAGAAGAAATCGAACAGCAGCTGGTAGCCGGCCTGCTGGCCGTGCACGCTCATACCTCTCCTAAATACCTCTACGATGTGCTCGGCTCGCGCCTGTTTGCGGCGATCTGCGAACTGCCTGAATATTATCCGACCCGCACCGAGGCGGCGATTTTCGCGCAGTACGAACAGCAGATTGCGGCCGCGGTCGGACCTGCTTCAGTCTTCATCGACCTCGGGGCCGGCAACTGCAGCAAGGCGGCCCGCCTGTTCCCGAGCTTGCAGCCGCGCCAATACGTGGCGGTCGACATCTCGGTGCAGTTCGTGGCGGAAGCGGTGAGCGCGCTGCAGCAGCAGTTCCCGCAGATCAGGATGACTTGCCTGGGCATGGATTTTTCCGCCGAACTGGAACTGCCGCCGACGCTGGACATGCATCACCGCCAGTTCTTTTATCCGGGATCGTCGATAGGCAATTTTGCGCCGCTGGAGGCATTGATGTTCCTGCGGCGGATTCGCAAGGCCATGGCCGGCAGTAACAGCGGTTTGCTGATCGGGGTCGACCTGATCAAGGACAAGGCGATCCTGGATGCCGCTTACGACGACTCGCTAGGCGTCACCGCGGCGTTCAACCTGAATCTGCTGCATCATGTGAATCGTTTGCTGGATGCCGATTTCCGGCCCGCCGACTGGCGCCACCGCGCTTTCTACAATAGCGCGCAGTACCGTGTTGAAATGCATCTGGAAGCCAGGCGCGAGCTCACCGTCCACTGGCAGGACGGCGGCGAACGGCGGTTTGCGCGCGGCGAGCGCATCCATACCGAAAGCAGCCATAAATACACGCGCAAGGGATTTATCGAAATGCTGCAGCTGGCAGGCTTCGGCGCCGTGCAGACCTGGACCGATCCCGACGACTGGTTCATGGTCTGCCATGCCCAGGCCGCCTGAACAAAAACAACCCAGACAGGAACGCAATGCACAAGCTGGCGAAAGCTTTTTCCACGATCCGCGACCAGACCAGCCGGCTGATGCAGCCGCTGTCGGCAGAGGATTGCTGCGTGCAATCGATGCCCGACGCCAGTCCGGCGAAATGGCACCTGGCGCACACCACCTGGTTTTTTGAAACCTTCATCCTGGAACGGTTCGAGCCTAGCTTCCAGCCGTTCCATCCAGCTTTCCGGGTGCTGTTCAATTCGTATTACGAAGGAGTCGGCGAGCAGCATCCGCGCGCCCAGCGCGGCCTGATGACGCGGCCGGCCCTGGACGAAGTGCTGGCGTACCGGCAAAACGTCGATCAGCGGCTGCTGGCTTTGCTCGGGCAAACGCTGGCGCCGGAGCAGGCAGAGCAGCTGTCGGTGCTGGTTGAACTTGGATTGCAGCATGAGCAGCAGCACCAGGAATTGATGCTGACCGATATCAAGCATCTGCTGGCCATGAATCCCTTGCTGCCGCCTTACCTGGCGTCCCATGCGGTGGTGGAAGCCGGCGCCGCTACAGCAGCAGCGGCAGCCTTGTCATGGCAGTCGTACGAGGCCGGGATTGTCGAGGTCGGCCATGCCGGGCAGGGGTTTTTCTTCGATAACGAAACGCCGCGCCACCGTCAGTTTGTCGAATCGTTTTCGATGGCGTCGCGGCTGGTCAGCAATGGCGAGTACCTGGCGTTTGTGGAAGACGGCGGCTACCGCAATCCGCTGCTGTGGCTGGCGGCCGGCTGGGAATGGGTGCAGCAGCAGAAACTGACGCGGCCGCTGTACTGGCAGAGCGCGCATGCGCAATTCGATTCCGCCTGGCGCGAATTCACCTTGCAAGGCCTGCAACCGCTGGCCCTGCATGAAGCGGCTACCCATCTTTCCTTTTTCGAAGCCGAGGCTTATGCACGCTGGGCCGGCGCCCGTCTGCCTACCGAGGCCGAATGGGAGTATGCGGCGGCGAGCCAGTCCGCGGATTATTTTGGGGTGGCATGGCAATGGACCACCAGCAGCTATGCGCCGTATCCCGGCTACGTCGCCTTACCGGGCGCGGTAGGCGAATACAACGGCAAGTTCATGGTCAACCAGTATGTGCTGCGCGGCTCGTCCTCCGCCACGCCGGCCGGCCACGCGCGCCTGAGCTACCGCAATTTTTTCCCCGCGACCGCGCGCTGGCAGTTCAGCGGGATCCGCCTGGCGCGTTCCGCTGAACGTACTCCCTGAGTCAGCGCGGGCAGTTGCCGGGAGCAGCCCGCATCTTGCTGAGATGTTCGATCAGGAAATCGACAAACACGCGTACTGCCGGCAGCAGGCCTCTCTGGGTCGGATAGACCACTTGCAGGTGGCCGGCCGGCGTGCTCCAGTCCGGCAGCACATGCACCAGGCTGCCTTGGTCCATCTCCTCCATGCAGTATTCGGTCGGCAGCATGGTCAGGCCGAGGCTGTGCAGCGCCGCCCGTTTGCGCAAGGAAAAATCTTCCGCCGCCAGCCGCGGCTCCGCCACTAGTTCGAAACGTTCCTTGTCGGGCCCGTCCAGCATCAGATGGACCCGGCGGTCGCGCTCGACCGCGCCCAGGAACGGCAATTTGGTCAGGTCGCGCGGATGCCGCGGGGCAGCGTAGCGCGACATCAGTTCCGGCGTCGCCACCAGCACGCCGGAAGCGGCGCGCAGCCGCCTGGTGGCCAGGTTCGGGTCTTCGTCTTCGAGAGCCCTTACCCGTACTGCGACATCCACCCCTTCTTCCAGCAGGTTGACGCGGCGGTTGGTAAACAGCAAATCGATATTCACCTTCGGATAACGCTCCAGGAAGGCCGGCAACGCGGTCGCCACCTCCGACTGGGCGATCGCCACCACGCAAGTCACCCTGACCGTGCCGCTCGGTTCCGCCAGCGAACTGGTCACCGCCAGCTCCGCCGCTTCGGCGGCGGCAATCACTACCTGGCAATGCTGGTAGTAGCGATTGCCGAGGTCGGTCAGGGCGATGCCGCGCGTATTGCGCTGTAGCAAGCGTGCACCAAGGCGGCTTTCCAGTTCCGCTATGCGCCGTGAAAGGCGCGACTTGGGGATGCCCAGGCTGCGGCCGGCGGCCGTGAAACCGCCTTCCTGCACCACATTGGCAAAAAAATACAGGTCGTTTAAGTCTTGCATGGCAGTCATCCATTGTTCCGTATGTAGAACAATATATCTTATTTTTGCTATCTAGTTCTATTTATGAGCAGGGGGTAGCATGTCTCCAATGGTTCAGAAACCAGGTTAATCAAACTCTGTTGGCATCGCGATATTACGGACGCTATAGATTTTGACCCACTCTTAATTTAATCGAACGGCATATATCATGAAACTTTTACATATTGATTCCAGCATCCTCGGCGACGCTTCGGCTTCGCGCCAACTGACCCGTGAAGTAGTGGCGACGCTGCAAGCAGCGGATTCCGATCTTGAACTGACTTACCGCGACCTTAGCAAAGACGTCACCGCCCATTTGAGCGGCGCCACCTTCGCCGCCAAGGGCACGCCTGCGGAAAAACGCAATCTGTCGCAAAAGCTGGAAGTGGAACTCAGCGAAGCGATCCTTAACGAATTCATGGCCGCCGACGTGATCGTGCTCGGTGCGCCGATGTACAACTTCAGCGTGCCGACCCAGCTCAAGGCATGGATCGACCAGATCAGTATCGCCGGCGTTACTTTCCGTTATAGCGAGAAGGGCCCGGAAGGCCTGGCCACAGGCAAGCGCGTCGTGATCGTGTCGACTGCAGGCGGCAAGCATGCCGGCGGCCCTACCGGCATCGCTCATGAAGACTACCTGAAACTGGTGTTCGGCTTCCTCGGGATTACCGATATCGAAGTGGTTCGCGCCGACGGCCTTGCTTACAGTCCTGAAGCGAAAGAAGCCGGTTTTGCAGCAGCTCGTGCGCGTATCAGCGATCTGACCAGCGCAGTGGCGATGGCCTGAAAGACAGGGCAGAAATGAAAAAACCGCTACGTGGTAGCGGTTTTTTTTTCGTCTGCTGCTGATAGCGGCAATCGGTGCCTTGCACTTGGTAGGGTGGGCAGATTTCTGCCCACGCTGAATTCACTCCTGGAATAACCAGCGTTCCGCGTGGGCACAGGTGCCCACCCTACGGCTGCTGAGGGCACGGTAATGCCCAGGCTGCACCGGAACGGTTGCCGCGTGATCGCCACGGCAACCGGCTAAACAAAAACTAGGCTGCCGCAGCGTTGCCGCCGATTTCCTGGTTGGCGGCCTGGCCGGCGATTTCAATCTGGCGGTTGACTGCGCTCAGGATCGCCTTGAACGAGGCGGTCAGGGTATTGGCGTCGATGCCGACGCCGAAGCCGGTAGGGGCGTCGTTCAGCCGCAGTTCGATGTAGCTGGCGGCTTGCGCATCGGCGCCGGCGCTGATTGCGTGCTCATGGAAATCCATCAGCTTGATGTCCAGTCCCAGCGCGTTGACGAAGGCGTCGATCGGGCCGTTGCCGTGGCCGCTCGAGGTGTGCGCCTGGCCGTCGCGCACGATGTCGATTTCGATCCTGACCGGCTGCGCCTGGCTCGAGTCTTCGCTCATGCGGTGGCCGCGGTACACATATGGCGTTTGCTTGTCCAGGTACTCTTGCTTGAAGATGTTGTAGATGTCGCTGGCGGCGATTTCCTTGCCGGTGGCGTCGGCCGCTTTCTGGATCGCACGGCTGAATTCGATCTGCAAGCGGCGCGGCATGGCCAGGCCGTATTCCTGTTCCAGCAGGTAAGCCATGCCGCCTTTGCCGGACTGGCTGTTGACGCGGATCACGGCATCGTAGCTGCGGCCGAGATCGGCAGGATCGATCGGCAGGTAAGGGATTTCCCAGATGGCGTCGGCTTTTTGCGCGGCGAAGCCTTTCTTGATCGCATCCTGGTGCGAACCGGAGAAGGCGGTGAACACGAGGTCGCCGACATACGGATGGCGCGGGTGGACCGGAATCTGGTTGCAGTCTTCGACGCACTGGCGCACTTCGTCGATGTCGGAAAAATCGAGGCCCGGGTTGACGCCCTGGGTGTACAGGTTCAACGCCAATGTGACCAGGTCGACGTTGCCGGTGCGTTCGCCATTGCCGAACAGGCAGCCCTCGACCCGGTCGGCGCCGGCCATCACGGCCAGCTCGGCGGCGGCGACGCCGGTGCCGCGGTCGTTATGCGGATGGACGCTGATGATGGTGGCGTCGCGCCGGGCCAGGTTGCGGTGCATCCATTCGATCTGGTCGGCGAATACGTTCGGCGTGCTGCATTCGACGGTGGTCGGCAAATTGAGGATGACTTTGCGGGTAGGGCTTGCGTGCCAGGCTTCGACCACGGCGTCGCAGACTTCTTTCGAGAAATCCAGTTCGGCCATGCTGAATGTCTCCGGCGAATATTCGTAGCGCCACTGGGTTTCCGGGCGGGCGTCGGTCAGTTCCTTGATCAAACGTGTGCCGGACACGGCGATTTCCTTGACTTCGTCGCGGCTCTTGTCGAACACAATGCGGCGCCATGCGGGAGCGATAGGATTATACAAATGGACGATCGCTTGTTTGGCGTTCTGCAGCGAATCCACGGTGCGGCGGATCAGGTCTTCGCGCGACTGGGTCAGGACGATGATGGTGACGTCGTCCGGGATATGGTTTTCTTCGATCAGCTTGCGCACGAAATCGAAGTCGGTCTGCGAACCGGAGGGAAAACCGACTTCGATTTCCTTGAGGCCTATCTTCACCAGCAACTTGAAGAAACGCAATTTGCGGTCGGCATCCATCGGTTCGATCAAGGCTTGGTTGCCGTCGCGCAGATCGGTGCTCATCCAGATCGGCGGCGCACTGATGACCTGGTTGGGCCAGGTGCGGTCGCTCAATGGAATCGGCGGGAACGGGCGATATTTGACAGCAGGGTTGTGCAACATCATGGTAGGCCTCTCTTGGAGCTAGTGATTGTGCTGAAGAAAAATGAAACGGAATGGTGCGGTGGCGGGAGGGTTGCCTGACTGCCACTCGAAAATCAACGCGAGGCCAGGCAACCGATCGCTAGCGATAGCAGGGATAGGGTCGGCAAGCGCAAGATATCGAGCGCGTTGCTGTGGCGAAAAAAGGTAAAGCGGATTGGCTGGGATTGCATGGGATCGTGCTCTTTAAAATCGGGATTCCGTCTTGGAAACTCAGGAATCTCAGTTTTACTACCGTTGATTTCTTGACTGGCACCGGTGTTGCTTTTGTTGCCAGTTGCGTCCCCGTCAGAACGGGGTCGAGATCATAGTGCGCGTAGTAGCGATAGCGCTAGTAGCGGCACTAGCAGCATCGCTGGCAGGGCGCCGGCAATGTGCAGTAGGGAGCGGGATTGGATGCGTGTGGAAAACATGTACTTAATGTATGAGATAAAGCCGGATCTTGTCAAGCGCCGCTTGCCGCATGGCGGAAAATATAGCGGAATCCGTGCAGATATGGCCGCCGCAGGGCGTTGTTAGCGGCCAAACAGGCCGATCAGGCCGATGACGATCAGGTACAGGGCGATGATGTAGTTCAAGAGGCGCGGAATCGCCAGTATCAATACCCCGGCGATCAGCGAAACGATGGGGGTCAGGTGCAGGCTGGTAATCATGTGCGCTCCTTTTTTCGAGTAGGGAATAGCTGTGTTGCTGACTCGATGGTACGTCGCCGGCACTCATTCCTGTGTAGGACAATGTCGCCCGATAGCGTAGGAGTTGCACTGATTCTGGCGGGAAAAAAACGGCTTGGCTATCCACTGCGGCAGGAGGAGATACTGCAGCAATGTTGGCTAATGCCGATAAGGACACACACTCCGTCAGGTACCCGAGCTGGAACTTGGCGGTCATCGTCAGCAACGGGCAGGTCGTTGGCGATCACCATTCCAGGCCGGACAAGAGACGGATTTACTCCCTTCCCGGGGAATCCGTCGGCGGTTTCGCAAATCTGCTGAAACTGCCTTAAATCAATAGGGCGCTACAGCGCGCGGGTGCCTGAAATCAGGCGCGTAATAAATGCCGAACGCTCGGTCTTTTGTTTGGGCAAGGCGCGTTCGATTACCGCGGTCCATTGCTCCGACAACTGCTGGCAGGTGGCGCGCAGCACCGGCGCCAGTTCCGGCCAGTCGGACAGGGTGCGCAGATGCCGTTCAATCGTCCTGGCCGACTGCACGCAGGCGTCGTTTGCCAGGTTGTGCATATTGTATTGAGAAATCAGATGCAGCACCGCCGAGATCAAGAGTTCAGGCGGCGTGCGATATTCCTCGGCTGCGGCTGGATCCGCCGCATTGCGTGAACCGTTCATCAGATGCTCCTTGCTCGGCTGGTTTTAAATAGTAATGATTCTCATTTAAATTATTGTCCAAGCCGATCCCGAATGCAAGCACTTTGCTGTTTTTTTATTTCCCGCGCTGGCCAGGCCAGCAGACCATCAGGTGTTCAGCATCTTCCTGGCTGATCTCCTTGAAGCCGAGCGCTTCGTACAGGCGCCTTGCCGGATTGCCGGTCAATACTTTCAGCGCCGTCGGCAATTGCTCACGGGCGGCCTGCTCCAGCACATTCTCGATGATGGCCCGGCCCAGCCCTTGTCCCTGGAATTGCGGCGCGATCTGGATCTGCGCGATATACCACCGGTCTTGCTCGCGGTAAGCTTTCAGCAAGCCGGCATCCTGGCCGCCGATGGCGACGATCCGTGCGTGTTCGAACTGGGCCAGCACGCGGGCCAGCTGCGATGCCTCGTCGCGCGCAGCGTTGACGCGCGCCAGGTGTTCGCTCATGGTCGCATGGCGCAGAGCAATCAGGAACGGCAGGTCGGCAGTGGTGGCGCTTCTGAATTCCAGGGCTTGCATGCCATCCTTTCTGTCGGCGATATGAGCCGATGCAGGCAGTCGCGGTTTATTTGTTCACCAGGTGCTTGGGCACCGACAGCGTCAGCAAGGCGCCCAGCACCAGCGACGCCGCCAGCACGAACATGCCGCTGTTGGTGCTCTGGGTCTGGTCTTTCAGCCAGCCGACCAGGTAGGGGCTGACGAAACCGGCCAGGTTGCCGAGCGAGTTGATCAGCGCAATCCCGGCCGCCGCCGCCGCGCCGCCGAGAAACGCGGTCGGCAAGCTCCAGAACAGCGGCAGCACGGTAATGATGCCGATGGTAGCCAGGGTCAGCGCCGACATCGCCAGCAGGGTATTGTGGTCATATACTGTGCTGAGGATCAGGCCGATGCTGCCGAGCAGCGCCGGGATCGCCACATGCCAGCGGCGTTCGCGCCGGCGGTCGGCGCTGTGGCCGATCAGGATCATGGCGACGGCGGCGCTGGCGTAGGGAATCGCGGTCAGCAGGCCGATGTTGAAGGTGTCGGTGACGCCGGTCGCCTTGATGATGGTCGGCAGCCAGAAGCTGACGCCGTACAGGCCCATGACGAAACAGAAGTAGATCAGCGCCATCAGCCACACGCGCGGGTTGGCGAACATCTGGCCGAGCGAAGCTTCCGCTTTCTGGCTGCTTTCGGCTTGTATCTGCGATTCCAGCAACTGCTTTTCCGCCTCGCTCAGCCAGGCGGCGCCGCGGATCCGGTCTTGCAGGTAAAAGATCACGACCATGCCCAGCAGCAAGGACGGAATCGCTTCCAGGATAAACATCCATTGCCAGCCTGCCAGGCCGTGCACGCCCGGCATGGCTTTCATGATCCAGCCTGATAAAGGCCCGCCGATCACGCCCGAGATCGGCACGCCGGTCATGAACAGCGCCGTCATCTTGCCGCGCCGATGCGCCGGATACCAGTAGGTCAGGTACAGGATCACGCCCGGGAAAAAGCCGGCTTCGGCCACCCCTAGCAAAAATCGCATCACGTAAAACGTGGCTGGGCTGTCGACAAAAATCATGGCGCCGGAAACGATGCCCCAGGTGATCATGATGCGGGCGATCCAGAGCCGGGCGCCGACCCGGTGCAGGATCATGTTGCTGGGTATTTCAAAGATGAAGTAGCCGATGAAAAAAATCCCCGCGCCGAGGCCGTAGACGGTTTCGCTGAATTTCAGGTCGTTGAGCATCTGCAGCTTGGCGAAGCCGACATTGACGCGATCCAGGTAGGAGGCGACATAACAGAGGAACAGCATGGGCAGCAGGCGCCAGGTGACCTTGGCGTAGGTTGCGGCTTCGAATGCACTGCTGGCTGGCGTGTTTGAATTATCTGACATGTCTCTCTACCTGTTGGTTTAATTATAAGAAACGAGGGAAGAATCCGGCCTGGCCGGGATGCCGGATTGGAATGCATTGTAGCTGCACCACGATGGAATGGCTACGGCGCGCTGGCGTCGGCCACGGTCTGGGGAAGACCTCGAATTGCAAGCGGATGATTGGAGGGGAACGATGTGACCCGCGCAGTTTTGAGCTGCGCGGGTTCATCTGGTTCAGCGTTTGCGGCAACCGAGATCATCGCGCAGATACCAGTCCGCGCGCGGCTCGGTTTCCTGGGCAATGCCGGGAGTGGCTTGCGGTATCCGCGCCTCGAGCAGGACAAACTGCCAGCAGTGCCCGGCCCGCTCGCGCAATCTGACCGGTTTGTCGAGTTCTACCGGCTGTGCTGCCGCCGGGCCGTCGATGCGGATGTTGCCGCCGGCGTCCCGCTCCAGGAAGTAACCAGGCAGCAGTTCGCGATGGAACGGACCGTTGACTGTCATCCTGAGCCAGGGCGTCTTGGCGCGAGGAGCACGCAAATCAAGCGACTGGATCGCCCCGGCCGGATGCATGGTGCGGCGGAGCGTGACGTATTGCGCACCGAGATGCCCGGGCAAGGCAGCCGGCCACGGCGCTATCCTTGCCGGTTCCTGTTTGCCAAGATCGATCACCAGTGCGCCGTCGGCAGCGACATCCAGGCGCTCGGCCAGCAGCGTCTGAGCCTCGAAAGGAACGCCGTCAAACCGCAACGGCGCGGCTGTGTCGTAGGCGGCGCAGCCGAGCAGCAGGGCGCCGCACAGGCACAGCCTGAAGGAGCGCGGCAAGGCAACCATTAGCGCGCCGACCTCATGTTCGCCAGGTCCCTGAGCAGGCTGGCCGGCGGCGCATCTTCCTTGACCAGCGTGCCGAGCACCGGCAGGCTGGCCGTCCTGCTGCTGGCTTTCGACTGGGCCGAGCCTGGCAGCGGATCGCTATGCGAATTGAGCACCAGCTGCAGTTTGCTCCAGTCGTCGTTGTCGCTGAGGATGCCTGCGCCGGACCCGTTCAGGTCCATGCGATAGCGTTTTGCCTGCTGCACGCCATCGTAGTTCCAGTCGCCGTAGGCGCCGGCGTCATGGCCGCGTCCGATATTGTCGCTCTCCAGCAGCGAGGCTTCGTTCAGGTTGGCGCCAGAGCCATTCGAGTAATCGATCCTGAAACTGTTGGTCATGGGGCCGTCGTCCAGCGCGCTGGACGGCATGGCATCGGCTGCATATCCCGGCACTGCCACGTGGTTCGTTGTATTGATGGTGTGATACCAGCGCTGGGTCGGCCCCATGCCTTTCGGGTTGGTGGGCAAGCCGTCCAGCTGGTACAGGTAGTTCATGATGCTGAAATAATTGGGTTTGTAATTGGCGTCCTCGAATCCGCCGTGATGCAGGCCGATGGTGTGGCCGAATTCGTGCATGATGGTGCCGGCCTGGTAATTGATCAAGAGATTCTTGTATTTCTGGACGGTCAGGTCGAGGCCGCTGAATCCCCATTTTCCAAGCGTCACCAGGAATTTGTTGCCAGGCAGTTCGGCGATGCCGGAACTGCCTGAGCTGCCGTCGGATTTCTGCGAGGAGGCCATCAGCATGTAGCGGAACACCGGCTTGCGGCGGACATCGAGCGAGCCGCTGGAATACTGGTAGAGGGAGCCGCAGTTTGCGTCCTGCGGGTCGTCAGGCGTGTTGGTGCATTTGTCAAACACCTGCGCGCGGCTGACGTCGCCCGACAAATTGAAATCTGCAGGGGCGAGCGCCGCGTTGAACAGGTTGCCGGCGTCGAAATGCACTTGGGTGTTGTGCGCCCGGAATGCCGCCACTACTTTTTGCAATGCTTCCTTGCGCGGACTCAAGGCCGGATCCGTGCTGGTCATGTAGTCGACCTGGATGAACAGGTCTTTCTGGCCTTTGCGCGCGCCCAGGCTGTACAGGTCCAGGCCGGCGAACTTGCCGCCGGCGACTTTGGCGGTGTCCGGAATGCCATCATTGTCGCTGTCCACCGTGCCGGCGGGCACGTCATTAGGGCCGCCCGGGGTGGGGAACTGCACCAGGGTCCAGTCGCTCTTGCCGGCGCTGGCTCTGAAGTCGCTGCTCAGGCGCACGATTGAACGATCGAAGTTGTCGAGCGGATCGAGCGTCCTGGCTGATACGAAGTTCGGCAAGACGGGAAATGCGGCTGCATTGTCGCCGTTCCAGGCGGCCGCCGTGGTCGGCTTGGCGGCTTCGCTACCGAAGCGGACAAAGTCCACTGTCTTGCTGTCGGCGACGGTCACCAGCTCGACAAAACCGGCCTTGTCGGTCCAGTACGGCAGGTATGTGCGGTTGCTTCCGGTGGCCGGCGGCTGCGGTGCGACCGAGGCCAGGATGTAAGCCGATTTGCCTGTGTCCTTGAGATAGGTGGAGGATTTGCCGGCAAGGACAAAATAGCCGCCGGCCGGGATATCGATCTTCGGCAGGTCGAATGTCACCGGATTCGCGCTCAGCGCCTTGCTGGCGTTGTCCAGCCCATTGGCGCGCAAGCGGTAGTCGTTCAAATGAATCGCTGCCGGTGAATTGTTGAATACTTCGACCCAGCTGACTCCCGCCGTTCCGCGATAGTTCGCCGCCACTTCGCTGAAATACAAGCCAGGAGGAACGGCTGCTGCCTGCGGCGCCGGCGATTGCGCCTGGGCCTGCGGGGAAGCGGCTTTTGCCTGGGCAGTAGTGAGATTGCCGCCATTGCCGTTGCCATCGCCGCAGGCGCTGAGGGTTGCGGCAAGGATCACCGGTAATGAAGCCTGCGTTATTCTTTTAGATCCAAGACTGAACAGATAGGATTTGATATGCATAGGAACTTTCAGTGATATAGAAATGACGGTTTTCGCGTAATCGAAATGACGGATAAGCCTTTCATCTGCAAAAACCTGCGCTGTGCTGTTGGCGTGGGTGGATCCGGATTCCTCCTTCATCAAGGGCTTGCGATATTTGGCCTGTGCGTCGGGCTGCGGCCAGGCGACGGAAGCGGGAGACGGCAGGCTGTGCGGGTGCTCGCCGGTCTCTTATTAGGATTGCCCGTCAACAAGAAAAAAGGGGACATGCTTTGCTGAAATTATTTATATCGATTTGCCTGGATTCTGCGGGCGCTTGCTAAGTGTTTGATTGTGCAGGGTGCACATTGCCTGACTGTGCATGACTGAAGGGGCTGAAGGCGATGGCAGGATTGCAATTCGGCGGTGCCGGAACCGGGATGAAATGCGTCTGATTGCCATGAACTCAACTATACTCAGCGGATTCACCCACAGCACTGAGGTTCCTATTTCATGGAGTTGCGCCAACTGCGCTATTTTGTCGCCATCGTCGACCACGGTTCGCTGTCGCGCGCGGCGCGGGTCTTGCATATCGCCCAGCCGGCCTTGACGCAGCAGGTCAAGCAGCTGGAGGATGAACTGGCGGCGCAACTGCTGCATCGCTCGGCGCAAGGGGTGATCGCTACTGATGCCGGCAAGATTTTCTACGAACATGCGCAAGCGATCCTGAAACAGGTGACCGACGCCAGGTCGGCCGTCGCCCAGTCCACCGACAAGCCGGCCGGCACTGTCGCGCTCGGCATCCCGCAAAGTGCTTCCGGCATCCTGGCCTTGCCGTTGCTGACCGCGATGCGCGCCCGCTATCCGGATATTTCGCTGCAATTGACCGAGGAGCTGACCGGCAACCTGATCGAGCAGCTGAAGACCGGCCGCATCAACCTGGCGGTGCTGTTCAACGATGGCCAGCTGACTGCGTTTGCCACCACGCCGCTGGTGGAAGAGGAAATGATGTTCATCACGCGCAGCGGTTCCCGGTATGCCAGCGCGCGCCGTTCGATCACATTCGCGCGCGCCGTCAAGGCCAGGCTGATATTGCCCGGCATGCAGCACGGCGTGCGGCCGCGCATCGAAAGCGTTGCGCGCGCCGCCGGCCTGACGCTCGACAACGTGGTCGAAATCAGTTCGGTGACGATCATGAAATCGGCCATCCTGGCCGACATCGGCGCCACCATCCTGCCGGTAGCGCCGCTGCTGCCGGAAATCAAGCGCGGCGAGATGAGCGCTTACTCCATCAGCGCCATCAGCGGCGAAAAGCTGTCGCGCACGCTGACCCTGTGCGCCTCGAAGAATATTCCGCTGACCACGGCGGCGGCTGCCGTGGAGCGGCTGGTGCTGGAGGTGACCGACGAGCTGTGCCGCAGCGGACAATGGCTGCATGCGAAAATTCTAGCGCGGCCTTGATCGCCTTGTGGGCATGGAAACCTGAATGGCGCCGACCGCATCTCGCCGACCGCGCCGGTTTGCCAATCCGGCGCCTGGTCTTCGCGTCCTGCCTCAGTTCAGCAATCCGTTGGTTGCGTCATTGATGCTCTTGACCGAGAACGTTACCGGGAAAGACGAGGGCGACGACGTGGCAGGCTGCGCCAGGCCGTACCACTTTTTGTAGCCGTCGAAATCCAGCGTGACGGCTTTCCTGAATTTCTTCTTATCGTCTTCGCTCCTCGCCGCATATACCGCGTTTGGCGTGGAATCGGTGGCGATCAGCATCAGCAGGTTTTTCCCGTCGTTTTCAGCGTTTGCCAGGATGGCGTGAATCCGCGCTCCCCAGGCGGTCTTGCTCATTTCGCTAGTTTGGAAACTGGTGTAAAAGCCTGGCTGGTATGTGATGTAGCCATTGATGGTCATGGCCAGGCCGACTTCCAGCGCGGTATGGTGGTAACCCGTAACAATCGCGGCCAGCGGCAGCAGCAGGATATTGGGGTCGAACGATTTTCCCTGGCCGTTGAGGAAGTTGCTGATGACTTCCACCGCCCAGATCGTATCCGAGGTGGTGCCGGAAATCGACGCGCCTTCGGGCAGGCCCAGGACCTTGTCGATGGCACGCACGATATCGCCCGGCAGCAGGGGGCGGAAGAATGTATTGCCCGTTCTGACATTTTGGTAGTCAAGCCCCAGCACGTCCGCGACTTCTTTCTCGATGGTCGCGGCGTTGAAGTTTGGCGGCGTGGTCCGCTGCCTCGCCTTGCGGTCGAACGCCATGTTGCCGTAGGCCGTGGTGCGGTATGCCGGACGCGTGCTGCAGAAAAAATCCCAGCCCACGGTTGCCGGCTTGTCGGCTGGCGCGGTCGGCACGGCCAGCGTGAGCGCGGCTGAGGTAAAGTGACCGGCTGGAACGGCTTTGGGGTCGAGATGGAGGTTTTCTGCGACTCCGCCAAACAGGCGAAGTATTTCGCCAATGATCTTCGGATCGCGTTTGCCTTTGTCTGCGCACATCGCTGCGATGTGGTTTTTCGCGACGGTAAACGGCTGGTCCGAACTTCCAAGCAGGGTGCTGACGCCTGGGGTCCACATTTTCAGCTTGCTTTCAGCGACATAGGCGGCTTTGGCGGCGTTCATGAGCGTCGCCATTTTCTGCTGGTCCCCGGAAGCAATCTGCTGGTTGACGGAATTCAGGATGTTCAACGCGCAGGCGGCGATCTGGTTCGCCGTCGCGCTTAAGTAGGGATCCGTATCGAACAGATTGCATAGGTCCCGCGCCATCGTGAATTCATTGACTGCCTTGTCAAGTTTGAGTTTGTCGACATTCGGTGCATTGAGCTTTTCCATGGATTACTCCTGTTATCTGGTGGATGTTTAAGAACCGGAGTCTTGCGACCTTCCTGTTCCTGATCCACCATACGGAGCTTGGCGCCTGGATTCCTGACCATTTATGGCTGTGCGTGCGAAGCCGTGCCTGCCTGCGCGAGCCTGGCGAGGAAACCGTTGGCATGGATAACAGAGCGGGGAAAACGAATGGAAATTTCGATTGCCTGGACGAGCATGTTTGTCGATGGCAGGCGGGCTATCGTTTTTTCTTATAGCCCTATCCAGAATCAGTATTTCCTGCGGGCGGCGCTGCTCCCTTAGACTTCAGTCACAGCAGAGTTCAATGCGTGCTCGTGTTGTGATGGCCACCACCATGGCCGCGTGGCCTGACAGTCGGACACCTTATCGGGTGTTCACATGGCAGGTTTTTCCGGATCATCATTCTGGGAATATATGGAAAATCGTGCAGCTCCGTCCTGATCAAACGGAGCGAGCCGGAATCACGAATGATCCCGGCCACATTTTTTATTGTGTGTTTTCCTGGCGCCGGGCCAGCTCGTCGTGTTCGGCAAATACCTCTTTCGCCGCGAACATGCCGTTCAATGCCGCCGGAAACCCTGCATACAGCGCCATCTGCATGATCGTTTCGGTGATTTCCAGGCGCGACAGGCCAACGTTCAGGGCCGCCGCCAGATGTACCTTCAATTGCGGCTGGGCTGTGCCCATTGCGGTAAGCGCCGCCACCGTCGCCAGTTCGCGCTGCTGCAGGCTGAGGCCGGGGCGGGAATAAATTTCGCCGAAACCGAATTCGATGACGTAGCGCCCGAGGTCGGGAGAAATATCGGCCAGGCTGTCGATCACCTTTTCGCCGGCGATGTCGTCGACTTCCTTCAAGCGTTGCAAACCTCTTTCATAAGTGCTTTGTTCCATGTGTTTCTCCAAGTGAGTCATTCGTGGTGGTTGGCCTGCAGCTGCTGTTCCATGCGGGCATACAGGGCGACCTTGTCGCGCAGCATGCCCAGCGTTTCCTGCAGTTCCAGCAGTTCCGCTTCCAGTGCAACCGTATGCTGCTCCAGCAATGCCTTGCGCTCTGACACGCTGGCAAGCCGGTCTCCCCGCCTGCGCAGTTCGGCATAACGCAGCATCTGCTGTATCGACATGCCGGTAGCGCGCAGCCTGAGCAGGAATGCGATCCAGTTCAGGTCTTCCTGGCGGTACAGGCGATGCTGGTTGCTTTGCCTTGGGACAGGATCGATCAAGCCTATCTTTTCGTAATAGCGCAAAGTGTGGATGCTGAGTCCGGTGGCTGTCGCTGCTTGCTGGATCGTGATGGAAGTGGCCATGGAATAAAGTTTAGAAGTTAGAGTGCACTCTAGGTCAAGCGTTTATTATCGCAGCCCTGCAGTTTGTTCACCGCAATGGTCCGCCAAAAGTCGGGATAGGCATTACGGGATATGATTACCTGACCAGTTCCTCCTGCTTTATCCCATTTCTTTAAACGAAAGGCTCATCATGGAATACCGACGTTTAGGAGCATCCGGATTCAAGGTGCCGGCGCTCAGTTTCGGCACCGGCACGTTTGGCGGCAAAGGCGATTTTTTTGGCGCGTGGGGCAATACCGATGTCGCCGACGCCAGGCGGCTGGTCGACATTTGCCTCGATGCCGGCCTGACCATGTTCGACAGCGCGGACATCTACTCCGACGGCGTAGCCGAATCGGTGCTGGGCGAAGCGATCAAGGGCCGGCGCGACCGCGTGCTGCTGTCGACCAAGGCAACCTTCCGCACCGGCGAGGGACCGAATGCGGTCGGCTCTTCCCGCTTCCACCTGATCCGGGCTTGCGACGCCGCGCTCAAGCGCCTCGGCACCGACTACATCGATCTGTTCCAGCTGCACGGATTCGATGCCCTGACCCCGGTCGAAGAAGTGCTGTCGACGCTGGACGACTTGGTGCGCGCCGGCAAGATCCGTTATGCCGGCGTGTCGAATTTCTCCGGCTGGCACCTGATGAAATCGCTGGCGACGGCTGACCGCTACGGCTACCCGAGATATGTCGCCAACCAGACCTATTATTCGCTGATCGGCCGCGACTATGAATCGGAACTGATGCCGCTGGGCCTCGACCAGGGCGTCGGCGCCGTGGTCTGGAGCCCCCTGGGCTGGGGCCGCCTGACCGGCAAGATCCAGCGCGGCCAGCCGCTGCCGGAGCAAAGCCGCCTGCACAAGACCGCGGACATGGGGCCGCCGGTGGCGGATGAGCTGTTATACCGGGTGGTGGACGCATTAAAGGAAATCGCTGCGGAAACCGGCAAGACCATCCCGCAGATCGCGCTGAACTGGCTGTTGCAACGGCCGACTGTCGCCACCGTGGTGATCGGCGCCCGCAACGAGGAGCAGCTGCTGCAGAACCTGGGCGCCATCGGCTGGAACCTGAGCGCCGAGCAGGTCGCCAGGCTGGACGCCGCCAGCGCGGTGACCGTGGCCTATCCGTACTGGCACCAGCGCGGCTTCACGGAGCGCAATCCGCTGCCGGTCTGATAGCCCGGTTGCACCGTTATCGTTTTTCGCCATCGAGATTGCAAAAATAAATGCTGAAACAGCTGCATCCTTATTAAAATCAGCGGCTTAATTGTAAGCAACCGTTGCAGCTAAGGAAATCAAGTGCATATTCTTTTGGTGGAAGACGATTCGGTGCTGGCGGACGGCATCCTGCGCATCTTCAAAGGCCACGGCATGGTGGTCGACGTGGTACGGAACGGCAACGACGCCGATGCGCTGCTGCAGCGCACGGAAATTTCGGTGGTAGTGCTGGATATCGGCTTGCCGGGCATGGACGGCTTTGAAGTGATCCGCCGCCTGCGCGCGCGCGGCAGCCACATCCCGGTGCTGCTGCTGACCGCGCGCGATTCGGTGCAGGACCGGGTCTACGGCCTGGAGCTGGGGGCCGACGATTACCTGGTGAAACCGTTTGCCACCCAGGAGCTGGTGGCCAGGGTGCGCGCGCTGTTGCGCCGCAGTGCGCCGCAGCCGCTGGAGATGCACTTGGGCGGACTGTCGCTGAACACCTCCTCACGGCGCGCAAAAATCAACGGCAAGGCGATCGAGCTGTCGGTGCGTGAATGGGCAGTGCTTGAATACCTGCTGCAGCAGGCGTCGCGCGTCGTATCGCGGCAGCAGATCATCGACGCCATCCTGCCCTGGGGCGCGGAGCTGACGCTGAACGCGGTGGAGGTGTACATATCCAGGATCCGCTTGAAAATCGCCGATGCCGGCATCGAGATCCGCACCATCCGCGGTTTCGGCTACATGCTGGAAAAAACAGAAGCATGACCAGCATCCGAGTCAGGCTGCTGAAATGGCTGCTGCTCCCGCTGCTGATGGTCAACCTGGCCGGCGCCGGCCTGGCTTATTGGCTGGCCGGGAGTCCGGGCCGGATTGCTTTCGACCAGACCAGTATCTTGACGGGACTGGTGTGGCTGGAAGCGGGGCTGGCGCTGCTGCTGGCGATCGTCATCTGGCTGGCGCTCGGCAGGGGATTGCTGCCGCTGAAAAAAATGACGGCCGACCTCGAGGCGCGCAGCGACGACGACTTGTCTGCGCTGGACCAGCGTCATGTGCCGCTCGAACTGAGCCCGGTGGTGACCGCCATCAACCGCCTGCTGGACAAGGTGCAGCAGGACGCCAAGGCGCAGCAGAATTTTCTTGCCAACATGGCGCACCAGCTGCGGACGCCGCTGGCCGGCTTCCGTACCCAGCTCGAATGGCTGCGGCAGAAGCACGCCGGCGAACCGGAGAGCGCGCATTCGATCGCGCTGATGACGTCGTCGACCGAACGCATGATCCGCCAGACCAACCAGCTGCTGACGCTGGCGCGCGCCGAACCGGCCAAGTTCGAGAAGGAGCGCTTGCGGGTGGTCGAGCTGAACCGGTTGGTGGAAGAATCGATCCAGCATTTTGTCGAGCAGGCGCACCGGAAGAATATCGACCTTGGCTTCAACCTGCAGCCGACGCGCGTGATGGGCGATCATTTCCTGCTGCGCGATCTGATCGACAACCTGATCGACAATGCCATCCGCTATTCTCCCCAAGGCGGCAAGGTGACAGTCAGTTCGCTGCATGGCAAGGACGGCGGCATTTTCTCGGTGGAAGATTCCGGTCCCGGGATCAAGCCTTCCGAGCAGGAACTGATCTTCAACCGCTTCCGCCGCCTAGACGACAGCGTTGCCGGCAACGGCCTCGGATTGGCGATCGTGCGCGACATCGCCAAGGACCATGGCGCCCGGATCATGGTCGAGCCGGCGACGGCTGGCGGCACGGTGTTCTCGGTGCTTTTCCCGTTTCCTATCCTGGGCGCGCCGTCAAGGCTGCCTGAGTAAGCCGCTGGCGTTTATCCGGTCCCAAGCCTGAACCGTTGTTCATCTTCCGGCTGCCCGTCCTGCGCTGATTTGTTCCGCCAGCGCAAAAGTCCTATTCCCAAACTGCACATTGTTGTACGCCGCAGATTCCTTCATTCTCCATGCTTGCAGATATTTCTATATGGAAATATCGACGCGAAGCCAAGCGGCAAGCGGGTCTGCATGGCTTAACGTCAATATTTCCGAGTGGCATATTTGTTGCTTAGTGTTTCTCCGGAAATGTTTCGGATTGTAATTGCCTGAGGCAATACGAGAAATTTCTGCTGGAGATGATTGCCGCAAAAGAAATCTTTGCGCCAGAAATTGGTGCAACGGTGTCCGATGCATCGCCCAAAAGGCGATTAACAAATGGTTGTATCCGTTAAAAAAATGAGATTTCTACTCTGTTACTTACCCATGGGGAGTGTGGTTATGATGAAAGAAAAAAGGCTGCAACGTTCGCTGCGACTGATGTTTTCCGGCGGCGTCGCCGTCGGATTCGGCTTGCTGGCGCAATCGGTGCATGCGCAGGAGACCAGGACCGACGACGCGCCACAACAGATGCAACGCGTTGAAATCACAGGCTCGTCGATCAAGCGGATCACCAAGGAAGGCGCTTTGCCGGTGCAGACGCTGACCCAGGAAGACATCGCCAAGAGCGGCGCCAACAGCGTCGCCGACCTGATCCAGGCCTTGCCGGCGATGCAGGGATTCATCCCGCAATCGAGTTCGGTCAACGGCAACGGCGGCGGCGTCGAGACAGCTTCCATCCATGGCATCGGCTCCGGTTACACCCTGGTGCTGCTGAACGGGCGGCGCATCGCCAAATCGGCAATCTCCCACAACGACTATGCGGTCAACCTGGCCAGCATCCCGCTGGCGGCGGTAGAGCGGGTTGAAATCCTGACCGACGGCGCTTCCGCGCTATACGGCTCCGACGCGATCGCCGGCGTGGTCAACTTCATTCTCAAGAAGAATTCCACCGAAGCGACCATCACTGCGACCTACAATGCGCCGACCAAGGCCGGCGGCAAGAGCTTTAACGTCGGCATCTCCAAGGGTTTCGGCGACCTTGATAAAGACGGCTACAACGTGCTGCTGGCATACAGCCACGACGAGCAAAAAAACCTGGTCGCGGGACAACGCGGGTTTGCCAGCAGCGGCGTGGTGCCGTTCAGCGTCGGCGGCCAGAATTATTCGCTCTACCAGCTGAGCAGCTATACCGCTCCGGGCGGCGTTTCATTGCGCCATGCCGACGGTTCCGATCCGACCCAGTTTTCGCCGGACTTCCTGAAAAACGGCACTTGCGGACCGAATACTTTCCAGGCCGGGAATTATTGTAAATTCAACTATGCGGCGACGGTCGAGCTGATACCGGAATCGCAGCGCGACAGTTTTGTCGTATCGGGCAACCTGAAGCTCAACAGCGCCACCAACCTGTTTGCCGAGGCTGTCGCTTCGCGTTATTCCATTACGCCGCAATATGCGCCGTCCGCCCAGCCTTTGGCGCTGTCGCTGAACAGCCCCCTGTACGCCAAATACGTGACGCCTTACCTGGCGCAGTTGGGAGAAAATCCTGCAAACATCAACGGCGCGGTGATGAACCTGCGCCTGGTGGATGCCGGCGGCCGCACCGATGAGTACCGCACCGACGCCCTGCACCTGGCGTTCGGCGTGGACGGCAATGCGCTGGGCTGGGACTACAACGCGTCCTACACCCATTCGCAAAACAAGTTCTACGACAAGGCGATCAACGGCTATCTCAGCAACAATACGTTCCAGAATATCGTCGCCGCCGGCGGTTTTGATCCGTTCGCGCCGTCGGGATCCGGGGTAGCCGCGCTGGCGCCGGCCGTATTGCACCAGACGCTGGATCAGGCGACCTCCAAGCTCGACATCATCAACGCGCATGCTTCCCACGACCTGTTCAAGGCGCCGGGCGGCATGTCGCAAATCGGCCTGGGCGTGGAAGCGACCAAGGAGCAGCATACCGACAGTCCTAGCGCGATTTTGCAAAGCACCAACGCGCTGCAGCCGAACTTTACCGATTCCATCATCGGCGGCAACGCCGGCGCCTTGCCGTTTTCGGCGAGCCGGATGAACTACGGGACGTTTGCCGAAATGCTGGTGCCGGTCATGAAGAACCTGGACGTCACGGCGGCGCTGCGTTACGACAGCTACGACGCTGCGAAAAACGATGCGAACTTCGACAACGCCGGCAATCCGCTCGGTTCCGCGACCCAGGGCAATTCCGCCAGCAAATCCACCTACAAGATTTCTGCCCGCTGGCAGCCGGTCGAGTCCTTGCTGCTGCGCGGTTCCTACGGCACCGGCTTCAAGGCGCCGACCCTGTCGCAGATCACTTCGCCGATCCAGTTCAGCGGCAATACCGCGCAACAGCACCCATGCCCGGTGTCGGCGCCCGATCCAAGGGCTGCCGGCTGCCAGGGTGTGACCCAGTATGACGTGCTGCAAGGCGGCAACCAGCTTTCCGGCTCCAGCGGCCTGAAGCCGGAAACCTCGAAGCAGAGCACGGTCGGCTTCCGTCTTGAACCGATACGCAACCTGTCGATCGGTTTCGACCTGTGGACCGTCAGCATCAAGAACCAGATCAGCATCCTGCAGGAAAATATCGCGTTCGCCAATCCAGCCGCTTATTCCAACCTGTTCACCTTGTTCAACGACCCGATCCAGGGATCGCAGACAATCGCCTTCCTGCAGACCCCGGTCAACCTGGCCAGCGCCAAATACCAGGGCATAGACTGGGACCACAGCTTCAAGACCAAGACCCCGATCGGCGACATGAGCCTGCAATGGACCGGCACCTACATGCTCAAAGCCGAACAGGACTTCCCGGGCACCGGCACCCAGAGCAGCCTGGGTAAATACGGCGCCGACCAGAACGTGGTGTTCCGCGTGATTTCGCGCCTGGCAGGATCGTGGAAACAGTCGGATACCTGGACCCACACCTTGACCGCCAACTATCGTTCCGGCTATCACGACCAGACCTATACGGCCGACGACGCCACGGTCCGCATCGTCAATCCTGACGGTTCCTACGGCGCTTTCGTCGCCATGCCTAACCACGAGGTGGCGTCTTACACCACGTTCGACTGGCAAACCAAGATGACGGTCAAGAAGGGCCTGGAGTTCACCGGCGGCATCAAGAACCTGTTTGCCCGCACTCCGCCTTTGTCGCTGGTGACAGCGGGCGGCGGCAACCAGGTGGGATACGATGCCCGTTACACCGATCCGCTGGGACGCCAGTTCTACATAACCGGCACCTACAAGTTCTAAAAGCTTTGTAAGCTGCCAGGCCGGCCGGATGCGATGTTTGCATCCGGCCGGTTTTTTTTCGTCGTACCGTTTCCTTGCACCAAAATGTTACAGTGAAGAACTGATAAGATAGGTCGATCAACTTGATTGAAGCAGACGGCGAATGCTGTCGATTTTCTAACAGGAAGGCCTGCCCATGAACTTATCGAGCCGCCCAGCGGTGCTGGACCTGATCGGCAATACCCCATTGATAGAAGTGACGCGGCTGGACACCGGCCGCTGCCAGCTGTTTCTCAAGCTGGAATCGCAAAACCCTGGCGGCTCCATCAAGGACCGCATCGGCTTGTCCATGATAGAAGCGGCTGAACGCGATGGCCGCCTGCAGGCCGGCGGCGTCGTGATCGAAGCTACCGCCGGCAATACCGGCCTGGGCCTGGCGCTGGTGGCTTGCGCCAAGGGTTACCGCGTGATCCTGGTGGTGCCGGACAAGATGTCGGGAGAAAAAATACAGCACCTGAAAGCGCTGGGCGCCGAAATCCATATCACGCGCTCGGACGTCGGCAAAGGCCATCCGGAGTATTACCAGGATTATGCCGCGCGCCTGGCGCGCGAAATGCCGGGCACCTTTTATGCCGACCAGTTCAACAATCCCAGCAATCCGCTGGCGCATGAACAAAGCACTGCCCCCGAGATCTGGGAACAGTGCGGGCACAAGCTCGACGCCATCGTCTGCGGCGTCGGCTCGGCCGGCACGCTTACCGGCCTGACGCAGTTTTTCCGCAAGGCGCAGCCAGCGCTGGAGTTTGTGCTGGCCGATCCCAAGGGTTCCATCCTGGCCGAATACATCAATACCGGAAAAATAGAATCGACCCCGGGTTCCTGGGCAGTGGAGGGCATCGGCGAGGATTTTGTGCCGTCCATCGCCGACCTGTCCGGCGTCAAACACACTTATACGATCAGCGACGAAGAAAGCTTCAGCAGCGCACGCGAACTGGTGCGCGCCGAGGGCATCCTTGGCGGTTCTTCCACCGGCACGTTGCTGGCGGCGGCGCTCCGTTATTGCCGTGAACAGAGCCAGCCCAAGCGGGTCGTCACCATCGTCTGCGATACCGGCACGCGTTACCTGTCCAAGGTCTACAACGACAACTGGATGCACGACCAGGGCTTGCTCAAGCGCGAGACCGTGGGCGACCTGCGCGACATCATCGGCCGCCGCTACGAAGAAGGCGGCGTCATCAGCGTGGCGCCGGGCGACACCTTGATGACCGCGTTCAACCGCATGCGCAGCGCCGAGATTTCGCAGCTGCCGGTGATCGACGGCGCGGAGCGGCAAGTAATCGGGATCATTGATGAATCCGATTTGCTGCTGAAAGTCGCCGCCGACGCTGCCCATTTCAGCCAGCCGGTAAGCAGCACCATGACCAGCGCGATAGAAAAACTGGCGCCGACCGCAAGCGTCGATGCGCTACGCAGCACCCTGGCCCGCGGCCTGGTCGCCATCATTGCCGACGGCGACCGCTTCTACGGCCTGATTACCCGTTTCGATCTACTCAACCATCTTCGAAGGAGCCTTTCATGAGCAACAACAAGGATAGCGGCCAGCCGTCCGACCTGCATTTCGCCACGCGCGTGATCCACGCCGGGCAAAGCCCCGATCCCACCACCGGCGCCATCATGCCGCCGATCTACGCCACCTCGACGTTCGTGCAGCAGAGTCCAGGCGTCAACAAGGGGCTCGACTACGGCCGCTCGCACAACCCGACGCGCTGGGCGCTGGAGCGCTGCGTGGCCGACCTGGAACAGGGCTCGCAAGGTTTTGCCTTTGCCTCCGGCATGGCTGCCGCGGCCACCGTGCTGGAGTTGCTGGACAGCGGAGCCCACGTGGTCGCCGGCGATGACCTGTACGGCGGTACTTACCGCCTGTTCGACAAGGTGCGCAAGCGCAGCGCCGGCTTGTCCTTCAGCTTCGTCAACCTGGTCGACCCGGCCAATCTGCTGGCGGCGATACGGCCGGAAACCAAGATGGTCTGGGTCGAGACGCCGACCAACCCGATGCTGAAGCTGGCCGACCTGGAAGCGATCGCCAAGATCTGCCGCGAGCGCGGCATCATCGCCGTCGCCGACAATACTTTCGCCAGCCCGATGGTGCAGCAGCCGCTCACTTTCGGCTTCGATGTCGTGCTGCATTCCACCACCAAATACCTGAACGGCCATTCCGACATCATCGGCGGCATCGCCGTGGTCGGCCGCGAAGCGCGCCAGGCGGAATGGCGCGAGCGCCTGGCTTTCCTGCAGAATGCGGTGGGCGCCATCGCCGGGCCGTTCGACAGCTTCTTGGCTTTGCGCGGCGTCAAGACGCTGGCGCTGCGGGTCCAGCGCCATTGCGAAAACGGGCTGGAACTGGCCAGCTGGCTGGAAAGCCAGCCGCTGGTAAAACGGGTCCATTATCCGGGCCTGGCTTCGCATCCCCAGCACGAACTGGCGCAGCGCCAGATGCAAGGTTACGGCGGCATCATCTCGGTCGAGCTCGACACCGACCTGGCCGGCGCCAGGCGCTTCCTGGAACGCTGCGAGATCTTTGCGCTGGCGGAGAGCCTGGGCGGGGTGGAAAGCCTGATCGAGCATCCTGCCATCATGACCCACGCCACCATTCCGGCGGAACACCGGGCCAAGCTCGGCATCAGCGATGCGCTGGTACGGCTGTCGGTCGGGGTGGAAAACATCGACGACCTGAAACATGACATGCGCAACGCGCTGGCGGCCATCAGGCAATGAGCGACGGCATGCCCGATTGGGAGGCGCGTGTCGCTGCGCTCTGGAAGCAGGTTGACTCGGTGACGCCGGAAGAGCTGGTCAGCCGCATCGACCTGCTGGCTGCCGAGCGGCCTGCAGACGATCCTCTGGCTTTGTTCGAGCGGGCTTGCGCGCGCGATACGGCCGGGTTGGAATCGGCGGCGGAGCCGCTGTACCGGGCCGCCTTGGCAAGCCATGGGCTCGATCCCTATCGCCAGGCGCGGGCAACCATACAGCTTGCCAGCACCTTGCGCATTCTTGGGCGGCTGGAGGAAAGCGAACGGCTGGTCAAGGCGCAACTCGAGCGCTATGCAGAAGCGGGTTATGGTTTGGCGCTGTACGACGAAACGCGAGCGACCCTCGCTTTGACGTACCTGGTCCAGGGACGGGCGGTCGAAGCAGCGTGCCTTGCGCTCACTACGCTGGCGCCGCATTTGTCGCGCTACAATCGTTCGATAGCGGCCAACGCCGCTGAAATCCTCAAGAACACCGCCACTGCCTCCAACTGGTCCTGATCCTGCATTAAAGCAAGGATCCGGGCCGTTCGCCCATATGCAAACGTAAGCAAGCGAGCGGCCCGGTTCGGTTCGTCCGCCGGTTACTGGTAGTTGGCGACCAGGCTAGCGTTGCTGACAGTGCGGTAGGCATTCAGCAGCAGGTAATAGGTTCCTGCCTTCGGTGCGCTGATTGTCACGCTTTCCGAATTGGTGCCGCCTTCCGATTTGCCGTCATAGGAACTGGTGGTCGGCGTGGCGTTCCACTTGACGTAGATGTCGCCGTCACCGCTGCCGCCGGACAACTGGAAGCTCAGGTTCCTGGCGCCGGCCGGCACCGTGATGCTGTACACGTTGCTGGCGCCGGTGGCAAGCGAGATGCCTGTGACCGGCACGCCCTTGACCAGCACGTTGCCGCTGCTGGTGCTGCAGCTGACGCCCACCGCCTTGAATGCAGCGGTAACGTCGGCCACCACGTAGCCGCGGCTGGTGGCGGCTTTCTCGACACCGCAAGCGCCCTGGTTAAAGGTGCTGTTGGCGGTCCAGTACAGGTGGTTGGCGTCGGCCATCACTTCGAACGCCTTGCGGGTGCTCCAGCCGGCGGTGGTCGCCAGCAGGTAGAACGCCTTGTTGTACACGCCGCTGCTGTAGTGGACGTCGAGGCTGCTGGTGTAGTTCTTGGCGTTGTCGATCGAGCGGCCGTCCTGGGTCGGATTGGCCATGTAGCGCAGCGCGCCGGTGGCCTTGAAGATTTCCGTGCCGACCAGGAAGTCGTTGCTGCCCTTCATGTAGTTTTCGGAAGCTTCGCCGGCCATGTCGGAAAAGGCTTCGTTCATGCCGCCCGACATGCCGCTGTACACCAGGCCGGAATTCTGCTCGGTGAAGCCGTGGCTGACTTCATGGCCGGAGACGTCCAGCGCCACCAGGGGATAGAAGGTGGAAGCGCCGTCGCCGAAATTCATGGCGCTGCCGTCCCAGAAAGCGTTTTCATAGCTGTTGCCGTAGTGGACCTTCATGTACAGGGTCTGGCTGATAGGGCGCAGGCTGAGCCAGTCGCGGTACATGTTGAACACCACGTTGCCGAAGTAGTGGGCGTCGTTCAGCGGCGAAAACGCGCCGTTGACAGCCTTGTAGGTATTGCGCGGGCAGGTGAAATGGAAGGGCGTGGTACCGCTGGTGCCATTCTGCAAATCGACGGTGATCACATTGGTGGTGATCATGTTGCAGTTGCTGTCGACAATCAGCGGGCCGTATTTTCCGCCGGGCTGGTACTCGTATTGGCCGGTCTTGGCGTTGCCGCCGGGACCGCTGGCTTCGTAATGGGTGATGCCTTCCCATTTTTTCAGGATGGCGCCGGTGTTGGCGTCAATGATGAAATACGGACGGCTTGGTTTCGCTGCGCTCTTGTTGACGAAGGACACCACATAGATCAGCTGCGCCACGTTATTGCTGCCGAGCTGGACATACAATTTGGCTTGCTCGTTCTCGGTCACCGCGGCGCGGGCGATCGATTTGGCTTGCAGCAGCACGTCAGTCGCGGCATAGACAGGTTTGGCGCTGGGCAGGTCGTTCTCGATATTGCGGATCAGGCTGCCGGACATGGCTGGCTGCGCCTGGCTGGCGCTGCGCTGTTCGACAATCGCCTGGTCCCACAGCGGCACGCCCTGGAAATATTGCTGGTAACGGGTGACGACCTTGCCGTTGGCGTAGTTCTGGCTGCGCAGCGGTTTCAATTCATCGGCGGTCAGGCCGAGAAAGGCTTGCGCGGTTATCGGGCCAGGTCCGGCTTGTTTTGCTGCAGCTGCCTGCGGCGTGTAGCTTTCAAGATCAATGCGGTCGGCTGCGATGGCGCTTGAACTTGCGGCTAGCAGTAGCGACAGAAATAAAGGGCCTTCGACGTGACGTAATACTGGCTTCATGTTATCTCACTCTCTTTAAATGGATGCGTGGATATTTCATAAGTTTGACCAGATACTTCGCGAACAAAAACACTACCGGCAGTCCAGGGCGGTTCCCGGCCCGATCGATTCGCACGCTGGATTGCTTGCGGCAATTACGATTGATTCAGCGTGTACAACACGTACAAGGAGCCGTTGACCACCAGGACGGCGGCGATGACTTTCACAAATCAAATACGTGACTAAAGTTACGTATTGTTACAAAATGAATGCCATGCGGCAACATACCTGCATTCCCAATGCTCAAATAGCTGTCATTTCTTACAGGGTGGCGCGGCGCTGGATTGCCGGCGAAGGAGGGAAACGGGAAGATATTTCGCAGTCGGACGTCCGCAAGAAACGTTAAGAGTCCTGTTCTGTCGAAGTACAATTACAGATATACAAAACGTTTCATTGAATGGAGAAAAAAATGAAAATCAAATCCATGTTGGGCCTGATTGCCTGCTGCGGTTCGTTCGCCGCCTGTGCCGCAAGCCCGTATGACGACGGTTATCCCCAATATCCATCTGCCGCGCCTGGTTACTATGGCGATGCGCCTGTTGTCGCTTATGGCGGATACGGAGATTCTCCTTCGTACGGCGACCGCAATGACGATCGTTATGGCGATCGATATGGCGACCGCGACAATTGGACGCCGCCCGGCAGCTACCGCGATTCCTGCCGCGATATCGTGGTCCGGCGCGGCATGCTGGAAGCCACTTGCGGCGGCGACAATGGCGGCAGAAGAACAGCGATCCCGCTGTCGTCCTGCCGCAGCGGCAGTTTTGAAAACATCAACGGCAACCTGCAGTGCATGGGCGGCGGTGGACGTGGCGACTACGGCGGCTCCAGCCGCGACTTGCCGCCGGGGAGTTACCTCCAGTCTTGCTCCGAGATGCGGATGCGAGGCGGCGTGCTGGAAGCAACCTGTGGCGGTAGCGACAACCGCAGGATACGGTCTTCCATCTCAGTGCGTTCCTGCAGGAGCGGCAGCATCGCCAATATCAACGGCTACCTGCAATGCGACCGCTAGCAGCCGTCAAAGCAGTTCCACGCTCAGCAAATTGAGGTAGCAGCTCTCGCGCGTGGTGCTGACAAAGTCGGCCAGGTACGATTGCTGCGACATTTCCGGCAGGCAGGCGGCATACAGCCGCCCGGTCAGGCCGGCGGCGGTGATCCGCTTGGCCAGTACGTAGTCGCGCGTCAGGTAATTCTGCGCAGCCCAGATCGGCAAGGTAGCGATGCCGCGCCGGCTGGCGACCAGCTGCAGCATCGCCACCGTCAGTTCGGTGGTGCGGCGCGCGGTCTGGATGCCGGCCGGCTTCAATACCTGGCGCACCACATCCAGCATGTCGTCCGGCACCGGATAGGTAATCAGCGTGTCGCCGGCGAAATCTTCCGCCACCAGGTATTCCTTGCCCGCCAACGGGTGGTCGTGCGCCACCAGCGCCACGATCTCGAAACTGAACAAGGCGTGGTAATCGACTTTTTCATCGGGATCGACTTCCGCCACGATCGCGACATCGGCGCGATGCTCATATAACAGCCCGACCGGATCGGCCTGGAAGCCTGAGACGATATCCAGTTCCACTTCCGGCCAGCGCTTGCGGAAGATATCCATGGCCGGCATCAGCCAGTCGAAACAGGTATGGCACTCCACCGCAATCCGCAACTGGCCGGCTACGCCTTGCGCTAGCCGCACCAGGTCGCGTTCGCTTTCCGCGACCTGCGGCAATACCGCATCCGCCAGTTTCAGCAAACGTTCGCCGGCCGGGGTAAACCGCACGGGCACCGATTTGCGTTCAAACAAGGTGGTGCCATGATGGTCTTCCAGCTGCTTGATCTGGTGCGACAGCGCCGACTGGGTGACGTTGAGCAGCGTCGCCGCGCGCAGCAGGTTGCCGGCTTCGCGCAGGGCATGCAGGGTTTTCAGGTGCCGTAATTCCAGGATGGATTGCATATTGATTGCTCGTTATTTGCTTAATTGATAATTGAAATTCTGTGTATTAGTAAAATTCAAGTTGATTCTTAATATTTATCGTTTGAATCATAATCCAAGCTGGCCCAACATGCGAGTCATCGAACTTGTTTTTTATGGAGATAAAGATGGCATTGGCACACGTATTAGGGTTTCCGCGCATTGGCGCTCACCGCGAACTGAAATTCGCCCAGGAGTCGTTCTGGAAGGGCGCTTCCGATGAAGCCGCTTTGCGCGCCACCGGTGCCACGCTGCGCGCCCGCCACTGGCAGGCGCAGGCCGATGCCGGCCTGGATTTCGTCACCGTCGGCGATTTTGCCTGGTACGACCAGGTGCTGGGCACGCTGGCCTTGCTGGGCGCGATTCCAAGCCGCTTCGGCTTCGCGCCGAAACAGCTGACCCTGGCCGATTATTTCACCCTGGCGCGCGGCAGCAAGCAGCACTTCGCGATGGAAATGACCAAATGGTTCGACACCAACTATCACTACCTGGTGCCGGAATGGACCGCCGATGTGCAGTTCGACGGCGGCGTCGACTGGCTGCACGACGAGATTGCCGAAGCGCGCGCGCTCGGCCACAAGGTCAAAGTGGCGCTGGTCGGCCCGCTGACGTTGCTTTATCAAGGCAAGATCAAATCGGGCATAGCCCACAAGCTGGACCTGCTGCCTAAAGTGGTGGCCGGCTACCAGCAACTGCTGCAGCGCCTGCACGCCGCCGGCATCGAATCGGTGCAGATCGACGAGCCTATCCTGGCGCTGGAGCTGGACGCCGCCTGGCGCAACGCTTTTGCCCCGGTCTATGCGCAGTTGGGTGATGCCGCGCCAGCCTTGCTGCTGACGACTTATTTCGGCGAAGTCAGCGAACATGCTGAACTGCTGCGTTCGCTGCCGGTGGCCGGCGTCCACCTGGACCTGGTGCGCGGCGCCGGACAGCTGGAGCAGATCGCTGCCGGCTGGCCGCAAGACAAGGTGCTGTCGCTGGGCGTGGTCGATGGCCGCAACCTGTGGCGCACCGACCTCGACCAGGTGCTGACCAAGCTCAAGCCACTGCAGGCGCAACTCGGCGATCGCCTGTGGGTGGCTTCCAGCTGCTCGCTGCTGCATGTGCCGGTCGATCTCGCCAACGAGCCCAAGCTTGATGAAGAATTGAAAAGCTGGCTGGCGTTCGCCACCCAGAAGCTGGCCGAAATCGTCGCCCTCAAGCAAGCCTTGAACGGCAACACGGCGGAAGTCGAAGCACAGTTCGTGGCTTCGCGCGCTGCCCAGGCCAGCCGCCGCAGCTCGAGCCGGATCCACAATCCGCTGGTGCAAAAGCGCCTGGCGGCAGTGACCGCGGCCGATGCCGAGCGTTCCGCCGGTTTTGCCGCGCGCATCGCCAAGCAGCAAGCGAAATGGCAGTTGCCGGCTTTCCCGACCACCACTATCGGGTCGTTCCCGCAGACCGCCGAAATCCGCCAGGCGCGCGCCGCCTACAAGCGCGGCGAGATCGGCCACCTGGATTACCTGGACAAGATGCGCGAAGAAATCCGCGTCGTGGTGGAGAAGCAGGAACAGCTCGGCCTTGACGTGCTGGTGCACGGCGAGCCGGAGCGCAACGACATGGTGGAGTATTTCGGCGAACAGCTGTGGGGCTACGCCTTCACCGCCAACGGCTGGGTGCAAAGCTACGGTTCGCGCTGCGTCAAGCCACCGATCATTTATGGCGACGTCTACCGTCCGGAAGCGATGACCGTCGGCTGGAGCCAGTTTGCCCAGACTCTTACCTCGAAGCCGATGAAGGGCATGCTGACCGGCCCGGTGACCATGCTGCAATGGTCCTTCGTGCGCGACGACCAGCCGCGCGAAACCACGGCGCTGCAAATCGCCTTGGCCCTGCGCGACGAAGTGTGCGACCTGGAAAAGGCCAACATCGGCATGATCCAGATCGACGAACCGGCGTTCCGCGAAGGCTTGCCGCTGAAATCGCGCGACTGGCCGCATTACCTGGACTGGGCGGTGCGCGCATTCAAGATCAGCGCGGCCGGCGTCGGCGACGAAACCCAGATCCACACCCACATGTGCTATTCGGAATTCAACGACATCCTGCCGTGGATCGCCGCGATGGACGCCGACGTCATCACGATCGAGACTTCGCGTTCGGACATGGAGCTGCTGGACGGTTTCGGCCAGTTCGCCTATCCCAACGATATCGGCCCGGGCGTCTACGACATCCACTCGCCGCGCGTGCCGCAAGTCGACGAAATGGAACGCTTGCTGCGCAAGGCGCGCGGCGTGATTCCCGATGCGCGCCTGTGGGTCAATCCGGATTGCGGCCTGAAAACCCGCGGCTGGCCTGAGACTTACGAAGCGCTGGAGAACATGGTGCTGGCGGCCAAGCGCTTGCGTGAGACGGTAGAGCAGGAACGCAAGGCAGCGTAAGGCTGAATGAAAAAAAGGGGGCGAGTATTACTCGCCCCCTTTTTTTATGCTGTTGCGGTTGGTCGCAACGCCGGCTCAGGAAACTTCCTTGGCGCTAACGATGGATTTGGACACCAGGCCGTACTCTATCGCTTCCGGCGCCGACATCCAGAAATCGCGGTCGATATCGACCATGACTTTTTTCGGGTCCTGCCCGGTTTCCTTGGCGATCAAGGCGCCTATCCGTTCGCGCACGCGGATGATCTCGCGCGCCTGGATGGCAATGTCGGAGGCCTGGCCGCCGACGCCGCCGCTTGGCTGATGGATCAGGAAGCGCGTGTTCTGCAGGCAGAAGCGGCGTTCCTTGGGCACCGACAGGAACACGTTGACGGCGGCGCTGCCGACCCAGCCGCTGCCTATCATGTTGACCGGCGCATCGATGAAGCGGATCACGTCATGGATCACATCGCCCGATTCCACGTGGCCGCCCGGCGAACAGACCAGGAAATTGATCGGCGCCTTGGATTCGCCGGAGAGGGCGATCAATTGGCGCACGGTATCGCGCGCTACGGTGTCGTTGATTTGGCCGAACAGCAGTACGGTGCGTGACTTGAACGCTTTCTCTTCCAGGAAGGCGTCGCGCTGGGATGCATTGGTTTCCACTTTTTCTTCCATGATGTGCCTCTAAGGTGTTGGGGAGTTCATTAACTGCAAAAGAGCCAGTGTAAACCAAAAAGCCCCCGCAAATCGCGGAGGCTTCTTTTGTTATTGCTGTCTGACTGTGGTCAGGGCGATCAGAATGCCGGCACCACTGCGCCTTTGTATTTTTCTTCAATGAATTTCTTCACTTCCGGCGAGTTCAATGCTACAGCCAGTTTCTTGATGGCGGCGCTGTCCTTGTTGTCCGGACGGGCCACCCAGCAGGTTGGCGTAAGGTGAATTGGCATCTTCGATGAACAGCGAATCCTTGACTGGATTGAGCTTGGCTTCAATCGCATAGTTGGTGTTGATCAGGGCCAGGTCGACCTGGTTCAGCACGCGCGGCAGGGTAGCTGCTTCCAGTTCCTTGAACTTCAGGTGTTTGGGATTCTCGATGATGTCCTTTTGGGTCGCCGAGATATTGCCAGGATCCTTCAGCTTCAGCAGGCCCTGGCGCGACAGCAGCAGCAAGGCGCGGCCGGAATTGGACGGGTCGTTGGGGATGGCGACCGTGGCGCCGTCCGGCAAGTCGGCCAGTTTCTTGTACTTGGTCGAATAACCGGCGAACGGCTCGACGTGGACCTTGGTGATCACGACTTCGATATCGTTCTTGTGGCTCTTCTTGAATTCATTCAGGTAAGGCTGGTGCAGGAAGAAGTTGCCGTCGACCCGTTTCTCGTTGGTCTGCACTGCCGGCTGGATATAGTCGGTGAACACCTTGACCTGCAGGTCGACGCCTTCCTTGGCCAGGATCGGTTTGACGAAGTCGAGGATTTCCGCATGCGGCACCGGCGTAGCGGCGATCACCAGCTTGTCGGCGGCTTGCGCAGGGGCAGCGGCGATCAGGCTGAAGGTCGAGAACACGGCCGCAGCCAGTCCCAGAGACAGTGAAAATTTGCGTGACATATAAACTCCCTTTTTTTGATTTTAAAAAAAACAGAAAAATTACTTGCGCGTGAAATGCTGCACCAGCCGGTCGCCGGAAAACTGCAGCGCCTGCACCAGCACTACCAGTACAGCAACGGTGGTGACCATGACTTCGGTCTGGAAGCGCTGGTAGCCGAAGCGGATCGCCAGGTCGCCCAGGCCGCCGCCGCCGATCACGCCGGACATGGCGGCGTAGGACATCAGGGCAATCGCGGTGACGGTAGTGGCGGCGATCAGGCCGGGCAGGGCTTCCGGCAGCAGCGCGCCGAAGATGATCTGGCGCTTGTTGGCGCCCATGGCCTGGCAGGCTTCCACCACGCCGCGGTCGATTTCGCGCAGCACGTTTTCCACCAGGCGCGCGAAGAACGGCGCGGTGCCCAGCACCAGCGGCGGAATCGCGCCCTGCACGCCGAGCGAGGTGCCGACCAGGATCACCGTGACTGGGATCATCACGATCAGCAGGATCAGGAACGGCACCGAGCGCAGCACGTTGACGACCAGCGACAGCGCCCGGTAGATGCCGCGCTGTTCCAGCAGCTGGCGTTTGCCGGTGATGAACAGCAGGATGCCGAGCGGCAGCCCGAGCAGTATCGTGAACAGCAGGGAAAAACCGGTCATGGCCAGGGTTTCCCAGGTGGCTTGCCAGATGTCGCCCCAGTCGATGAGTGAGAAATCCATTATGCGAGCACCTCATGACGAATGTTGTGCTGGTCCAGCGTGGTGAAGACTTGCGCTACATCGGCCGGTTCGCCGCGCAGTTCCACCAGCAGCTGGCCGTAGGGCGTGTCCTTGATGCGGGCGATGGTGCCTTGCAGGATGGTGATCAGCGCCGGCGTGGCGGCGGCGATGCTGCTCAGGATCGGCTGGTAGGTGATGTCGCCGACATAGGTCAGGCGCACCAGCAGCCCGCGCAGCTGGCTGGCGCCCGTCGCTGGCAGCAATGCCGTCTCTGCAGAAAACGGCGTGCTTTCGGCGACCATGCTTTGGGTTACCGCATGCTGTGGATGGAGGAATACTTCGGCTACCTCGCCGCTTTCGACGATGCGGCCGGCCTCGATCACCGCAACGCGGTCGCAGATGTTGCGGATCACCTGCATCTCGTGCGTGATCAGTACGATCGTCAGGCCCAGCTTGCGGTTGATGTCGAGCAGCAGGCGCAGGATCGCTTGTGTGGTCTCCGGATCAAGCGCGGAAGTGGCTTCGTCGCATAACAGCAGGTGCGGGGTATTGGCCAGCGCACGGGCGATGCCGACCCGCTGTTTCTGGCCGCCGGACAGTTGCGCCGGATATTTGTCGCGGTGCTCGCCTAGCCCCACCAGGTCCAGCAGTTCGCTGACCCGGGCCGCGCGTTCCTGCGGCGTGTATTTGCCGGTGATCTTCAGCGGCCAGTCGATGTTGGCGGCCACGGTCTTGGCGCCCAGCAGGTTGAAGTGCTGGAAAATCATGCCGATGCGCTGGCGCAGCCGGTGCAGGCCGCTGTTGTCGAGCGCGGTGATGTCTTCGCCCTCGATCAGGACTTTCCCGCTGGACGGGCGTTCCAGCATGTTGAGGGTGCGGATCAGGGTGCTTTTGCCGGCGCCGGAGCGGCCGATGATGCCGAAGATTTCACCCTTTTTGATGTGCAGGTTGATGTCGGACAATGCGGCGACGGGCGTGCCGGCGGTTTTGGCATTGCGTTCCAGCGGGTAGGTTTTATGCAGGTGCTCGATGCGGATCACAGGTTTGCTTCACAGGTTCAGTCAGGCTTGCCATTTTATCAGCGACCCTATATACACCAAAGTTATATCTTGTTATTTGCATATAACAATCTCGTAGTTAAGCCGCTTATTGACGAGGGAAGATATTGTGATGAGAACATGCAAACGATGTTTTTTTATGGCATAGTAAAGAAACTATGAAAGCACCTCAGAGCGAATTGGCCAAAAAAATTCTTGCTGACCCGCAGGCTGCGCAGCAGTTGCGCGCGTATCTTGCCAGCAAGAACTCGAGGTCGTCGTTGTCCACCGCTGTCCCGCCTGACAATGTGATCAGCTTGCATTCTGAGCAAGAGGGCACGGTCCGCTACCGGATTACCGTCGTTCCCATCGCTGCCTGAGCGTATTGATGAATGTAGCGCTGCCTGCTTTCATTATCTTCCTGCTGTTGCTCCCCGGTTTTATCGCCCGCTCCCGTTTCAAACGCGCAGAGCGCGTTTCCTTTGATTATTCCCCATTCGGTCAGATTGTCACCGAGGCGGTGTTGTGGGACTGCATTTTCCACTCCGTGTGGCTGCTGCTGTCTGCAGTCTTGTTTGGACGCGTATTGCAGCCGCTGCTGTTGCTGGAGCTGCTGTCTTCTGATCCAGCCAGCCAGTCCAGGGCGATTAATGGGATCGCCTTGGAATTTTACTGGATCGGTTTCTACTTCCTGAGCTTGTATGGTGGAGCCTGGCTGGTGCCGACTGTATTCCGGCTGCTCATCATCCGCTTCCGGTTAGACGGGACCGGCCGTTTTTCCCCCTGGCTGCGCTTTAACCAGGCGCCGTGGTACTACCTGCTGACCGGCGCCGATTCTGAAGAAGGCAGGCCGCCGGATCTGATCGCGGTATCGGCGATCGTCGACGTGGCTGGCCAGGCGGTACTGTTTACCGGTCTCCTGACGGATTATGTTTTTGACGTCGACGGTGTCCTCGACCGGCTCATCCTGCAGCAGGTGATGCGTCGTCCGCTGGTCGCCGACAAGGAGAACGACGCCACGGTGGAGCAGGACCTGGCGCGCTTCTATGGCGTCGACGGCAATTATTTTGTGCTGCGCTATAGCGAAGCGATTACCTTGAACATCGAATACATCAAGCTGGCGAAACTGGCGGCGGAAACGCCAGCCGACGACAGCGCTCGGCCAGGCTAGCCGCTACTTCGCGATCATTCTCAGGGCAGGGGAAACACCAGGCAGGTAGTGGTCGCATGCGCATAGATCTTGCCTTCGACGTCCACGATATTGGCTTCCGCCACGCCGACCCTGCCGCCGACCTGGATCACTTTGCCTATGGCGCGCACCGGTCCGGTTTTATCCGTGAGCGCACGGATCAGGTTGACCTTCAATTCCAGTGTGGTGTAGCCGCTGCCTTTGGGCAGCGCCGACTGCACCGCGCATCCCAGCGCCGAATCCAGCAAGGTGCAAAAGTAGCCGCCATGCACGCTGCCGATCGGGTTGTAATGCTGCATGGCAGGCGTCCCCTGGAACACCACGCGGCCGGGTTCGGCTTCGATCAGGTTGAAGTCCAGTGTTTGTGCAATCGGCGGAATCGGCAATTCACCTCTCAGGATGGCTTGTAAAAATTCAACGCCGCTGTATTGCTTCAGCTGTTCCAGCGAGGCGACGCCCGGGGCTGCCAGCCTGGCGCGCACGGCGCTATCTTCGGCCTGCCATTGCGCCACGGTTTCTTCACGGTTGGACATGCATTCTCCTGTTCGTTTGCTGTTTATTGTTGTTTATTGCTGGTGGGGTTGATCGAGCTTGCCGCCGCTTTGGCGCAAGCCCAAACCAAGGCAATCGATTGTAAGCGGAATTTTATCCGCGCATCGGACAGGGAAGCGGTGCGGCCATCGTTGCGTTGGTTTCTCGGTTTGCCTGATGAACAACATGTGGCTTGATCCATGCAACTGTGTTGCAATTGGCTTGCAAGCGATGCCGGTTCCCGATTACACTCGCTGTTTCAGCTCTTTGATTTTTCACCAAAGACATCACCAGGCCGAATCGCATGCATCGTCAGCAAACCAGTTTCACCATGTCAACGCCGTGCTTTGCACGCGCGACCGGTGCGCCTGTGCCTGATGCCGGCCTGCCTGGCAACTGCACGGGTGCCGCATGCGGCTGATCGTCGAACCGCATTTCCACGCCAGGCGCCGGTTCAAGCTGCGCCTGCAGCAGTTCGCGTTATGGCTGGCGCTGGCTATCCTGGTGCTGCAACTGGTCGGGATGGCCTTCCATCACCACAGCCTGGCCGAAATCTCATCCGATTGCGTCAGCTGCGACCTGGCTGCCGATTTCCCTTCTCCTGTCCCATCCAGCCCGGTGCCGGTGCTGACGCCGGTGCTGGTATTCGCCTACCGTACGGCTGTCGAACTGGTGTACGTCTTTATCCCGGCGCAGAAGCATTACCTCACTCCGCATTCTCAAGCTCCTCCAGCCCCGGTCGTTTGACCTTCCTTGTTTTTCCCTATTGGTTCTGACCTAAGGCAGCCCTGAGGCTGCGCCTTTTCCGGTTCGCGTTTGCCCGCCCGGAAACGAGGAGTCGGTTATTCGTGGGGATGTTTCCCCCTTACTGGAGTTTTGAGAATGAACACACGCTTGTTGCGTCCACTACAACTAAGCGCCCTGATTGCGCTCGCTTACGGTTTTGCCGTTCCTGCCGCTTATGCGCAATCCGCCGCCAAACAGATCAGCGGCGCCATCCATGATGCGCTCGGCCATCCCTTGTCTGACGCCACGGTCGCCTTGAAAGATGCAAGCGGCAACGCCGTCGGCAGCACCCGCAGCGACCAGCAGGGACACTTTGTCTTTAGCGACATCGCGCCCGGCAGCTATGCGATCAGCGTCGGCAAGCCTTCCTTCCAGTCGGAGAACGGTACGGTGACAGTGGCCGACGAAGCCGGCGCGACTACCGATATCACCTTGCAAGCGAGCCGGGCCGGCACGGTCACGGCCAGCAATGCAGTGGTGGTCACCGCCGATCGCCTGGACCGCGCCAGGAACGGCATCCAGGTAGAAACCGGCAGCAGCATCTATCGCATCGGCCGCAAGGAAATCGCCGCCATGCCGCAAGGCGAGGACACAGCGTTCAATGAAGTCTTGCTGCGCGCGCCCGGGGTGGCCCAGGATTCCTTCGGCCAGCTGCACGTGCGCGGCGACCACGCCAACCTGCAATACCGCCTGAACGGCATCATCCTGCCGGAAAGCATTTCCGGCTTTGGCCAGACCCTGGACACTCGCTTTGTCGACAGCGTCAGCGTCCTCACCGGCGCCTTGCCGGCGCAATACGGTTACCGCACCGCGGGCGTGGTCGATATCCATACCAAGAACGGCGAGCTGCAGAACGGTGGCAATATCGGCGTGCAGATCGGCAGCAACAATACGCGCCAGGTCAGCGGCGATGTGAGCGGCAGCACCGATTCCTTCAGCTACTACATCAACGGTTCCTTCGAAGCCAACAACCTGGGCATCGAAAACCCTACCGGCGCATCCAGCGCCTTGCACGACCGCACTTTGCAAAACAAGGCCTTCGGCTATTTCTCTTACCTGCTCGATGCCGATACGCGCGTCAGCCTGATCCTCGGCAATTCGGACGGCCGTTTCCAGATACCGAACAGCGCCGGCCAGACCCCGGGTTTCCAGCTGGACGGCGTGACCGATTTGCCGTCGGCCGACCTCAACGAACGGCAGCATGAAACCAACCGCTACGGCATCCTTGCCCTGCAAGGTAAAATCGGCTCCGACATCGATTACCAGGTGGCGGCATTCAGCCGTTATTCGAAAGTGCTGTTCGAGCCGGACCAGACCGGCGACCTGTTGTATACCGGCGTCGCATCGCGCGTGTTGCGCACCGGCCTGGCGAACGGCCTGCAGGCTGACGGCAGTTATCGCCTGAACGCCAGCCATACGTTGCGCGCCGGCATCAACTACACCCGCGAGAACTTGAAGAACAGCGACAACTCGCTGACTTTCCCTGCGGACGACAGCGGTGCGCAGCTGTCGACGCAGCCGATCTCGCTGGCCGACAGCAGCCAGAAGACCACCAACCAGACCGGCATCTATCTGCAGGACGAATGGAAACTGAGCGATACAGTCACCTTGAATTACGGCGCCCGCGCCGACTGGGTGAATGCCTATGTCAGCGCCAGCCAGTTCAGTCCGCGTATCGGCGTGGTGTACCAGATGACGCCGCGGACTACCTTCCATGCCGGTTATGCCAGGTACTTCACGCCGCCCGCCAGCGAACTGATTGGCTCCAACACCATCACCAGCTTCAACGGCACCACCAACGCCCCGGCCAACAACCAGAACGACCCGGTGCAGGCCGAGAGCTCGGATTATTACGACCTGGGCGTCAACCACCAGCTGACCCAGCATGTGACGGTGGGGCTGGACGGCTACTACAAGAAAGTCAAGAACATGCTGGACGAAGGGCAGTTCGGTTCGGCCTTGCTGTACACGCCGTTCAACTATGCGCAGGGCAAGGTGTACGGCCTGGAGCTGACCGTGAACTACCACAAGGACAACCTGTCGGCCTACCTGAACCTGGCGCGCTCTACCGCGCTCGGGAAAAACATCGTGTCGAGCCAGTACAACTTCGGCCAGGATGAACTGAACTACATCTCCAGCAACTGGGTGCACCTGGATCACGATCAAAGCATTACTGCTTCGACCGGGGTTTCCTATCTGTGGCAGGGCACGACGCTGACCGCGGATGCATTGTTCGGCAGCGGCTTGCGCAGCGGTTTCGCCAATACCGAGCATTTGCCGGCGTATACCGAAGTCAACCTGGGCGCCAGCCATACCTTCAACGACAGCCCGATCGGCAAGTTCACCACGCGCCTGAGCGTGATCAACCTGTTCGACAAGGTCTATGAAATCCGCGACGGCTCGGGCATCGGCGTCGGCGCGCCGCAGTTCGGCCAGCGCCGCGCTTTCTACCTGGCGCTGACAAAATCGTTCTGAAGCAGGGGATAGACGGGAAATTCGCGGGGAGCTTGCTCCCCGTTTTTTTTTGCATATTTCAGGATATGACATGCGTTTCATAATGTGAAATATTGAAATGCGAAGCACCATTTTCATATTTCACTCTCAGGGATTTTATTTCATATCGCAAAAAATGAAAGTTAAGTTATTGAATTTAAAGAAAATAAAAATACTTATATGTCTTATATAAGACATTGTTGCCTCGCACAGATAGGCCTACTATTTAGTCATCGGATTTGATTTCACTTTTTGTTTTTAACAGGAGAACGACGATGACTACACGTGAACAGCAAGTTGCAGCACTGGCCAAGGACTGGGCCGAGAATCCACGCTGGAAGGGCGTTACCCGCAATTATTCTGCAGAAGACGTGGTGCGTCTGCGCGGTTCGGTCCAGATCGAACACACGCTGGCAAAACGCGGTGCCGACAAACTGTGGAAGTTGCTGCACGAAGAGCCATTCGTCAACTCCCTCGGCGCACTGACCGGCAACCAGGCGATGCAGCAAGTCAAGGCAGGCCTGAAAGCGATCTACCTGTCGGGCTGGCAAGTCGCCGGCGACGCCAACCTGGCCGGTGAAATGTATCCCGACCAGTCGCTGTATCCGGCCAACTCGGTGCCGCTGGTGGTCAAGCGCATCAACAATACTTTCCAGCGCGCCGACCAGATCCAATGGTCGGAAGGCAAAAACGATATCGACTTTTTCGCGCCTATCGTGGCGGATGCGGAAGCCGGTTTCGGCGGCGTGCTGAACGCCTATGAACTGATGAAGTCGATGATCGATGCCGGCGCTGCCGGCGTCCACTTCGAAGACCAGCTGGCTTCGGTCAAGAAATGCGGCCACATGGGCGGCAAGGTGCTGGTGCCAAGCCGCGAAGCAGTTGAAAAGCTGAACGCTGCGCGCCTGGCGGCTGACGTTTCCGGCACTTCGACCCTGGTGATCGCCCGCACCGATGCCGAAGCGGCCGACCTGCTGACTTCCGACGTCGACGAGAACGACAAGCCGTTCCTGACCGGCGAACGCACCGTCGAAGGTTTCTACAAGACCCGCCCAGGCATCGAACAGGCTATCTCGCGCGCACTGGCTTATTCGCCGTACGCTGACCTGGTGTGGTGCGAAACCGGCAAGCCGGACCTGGCTTTCGCCAAGAAATTCGCGGAAGCGGTGCATGCCAAGTTCCCGGGCAAGATGCTGGCGTATAACTGTTCGCCATCGTTCAACTGGAAAAAGAACCTGGACGACGCCACCATCGCCAAGTTCCAGAAAGAACTGGGCGCCATGGGCTACAAGTTCCAGTTCATCACGCTGGCCGGTTTCCATGCATTGAACTACTCGATGTTCAACCTGGCGCACGGTTATGCCCGCAACCAGATGTCCGCATTCGTCGAACTGCAGGAAGCCGAATTTGCTGCCGCCGACAAGGGTTTCACCGCGGTCAAGCACCAGCGCGAAGTCGGCACCGGTTATTTCGATGCAGTGACCCAGGCGATCCAGCAAGGCCAGTCCTCGACTACCGCCTTGCACGGCTCGACCGAAGATGAACAGTTCTTCGAAGCCAAGGTTGCCTGATTTGCCGGATTAAAAGTGTATTGAATGCCGGTTAGCCGGCAAGCTGCAGGTGTTATCTCGCCGGTGGCCCATAAGGCCGCATCCCACAAGGATGCGGCCTTTTTTATTCGAACAGCCGGTTCATGCGGGAGGCAAGGGCAGCATGTTGGTCGACTTGATTTCGTCCAGGCAGACGCTGGAGCGCACACCGCTGACGCCGCGCATGCGCATCAGCTTTTCCATCAGAAAATCCGACAGCTCTTTCAAATCGTGCGCGGTGACCTTGAGCACATAATCAAAATCGCCGGTTACCGAGTAACATTCCAGGATCTGCGGCCATTCGTTGATGGCGTTCTTGAAGCCGGACAAGTCGTTGATATGTCCTTTTTCCATCGAGACGTGGACGAAGGCGATCACGAACAGGCCCAGGCTGGCTGGATTCAGGCGGGTTTCATAGCGTACGATAAACCCCGCTTCTTCCAGCCGCCGATGGCGCCGGTGGCACTGCGGGGCCGACAGATTGACCGCCTGCGCCAGCTCCAGGTTGGACACGCGGCCGTTCTGCTGCAGAAAAGTCAACATTTTACGGTCGATTTGATCGATGTCTATTTTGTGCAATTTATTCTCGATTTGCGGATTTTCTGCGAAATTATATTTCATAACCGGGTAAACATCGGCCTCAAGTCGCAAGCCAATTTTTAGCGTTAAAAGCTATACTTTTTTCAAAATAACATATGGCGCAGCAGCGGAGCATCATGAAACATGTTCCTGTTGCAATATAATAAAGAAGCCGATTTCCGGCAACCAAACTGACTCATTTGGAGACAAAGTCATGAAATTTCCTTTCTTGCGTTCCGCCATTGCATCCGTAGTCTTGCTTAGCCTGGCGGGCGTATCCGCTTCCGCTGCCTACGCTGCCGATAAAACGGTAGTGGTGACGGCCATCGTTGAACATCCGGCGCTCGACGCTGTGCGCGACGGCGTCAAGGACGAGTTGAAGGCGGCCGGTTATGAAGTCGGCAAGAATCTGAAGTTCGAATACCAAAGCGCGCAAGGCAACAACGCCACGGCGTCGCAGATCGCCCGCAAGTACGCCGGCAGCCAGCCGGATGTCGCGGTCGCGATCGCCACCCCGTCGGCCCAGGCGCTGGTGGCAGCCACCAAGACCGTGCCTATCGTATACGCCGCGGTGACCGATCCGGTCGCGGCCAAGCTGGTCAAGAGCTGGGATGCATCCGGCACCAATGTCACCGGCGTGTCCGACATGTCGCCGCTGGACAAGCAGATCGAACTGATCCGCAAGGTGGCGCCGAAAGCCAAGCGCATCGGCGTGATCTACAGCCCGGGCGAAGCGAATTCGGTATCCATCGTCGAGTCGCTCAAGAAGCTGCTGGCCGGCACCGACCTGACCCTGGTCGAAGGCGCCGCTGCCCGCACCATCGATGTGCCTAGCGCCGCGCAAAGCCTGGTGGGCAAGGTCGACGTCATCTACGCACCTACCGACAACAACGTCATGTCGGCCTTCGAAGGCATCGTCAAGGTGGCGGAACAAGCCAAGCTGCCTGTAGTAGCCGCCGACACCGACGCGGTAAAACGCGGCGCGGCTGCCGCCATCGGCCTCAACTACTACGACCTCGGCCGCCAGGCCGGCAAGATCGTGGTGCGCATCCTGAAGGGCGAAGCCGCCGGCAAGATCGCTTCGCAAACCAGCACGACATTCGAACTCTACGTCAATCCTAAAGCTGCGCTGAAACAGGGCCTGACCTTGCCGGCTGACCTGGTCAAGTCGGCCAAGGTGGTCGAGCAATAAGATGCGCGCGGATGGCGCTGCCATCCGCTTGCTGCATCGCTGGTGATTCTGTTTTGTTGGTGAACCGCCTGCCGCCTTGCCGGCAGGGCGGTCCCGAGCTTATTGAAGGAAGTTTATGTCGCTCATCGCTTCGCTAGGCGCCATTGAGATCGGCCTGATTTTTGGCCTGGTCGCGCTTGGCGTGTTCTTGTCTTTCCGTGTCGTCAATTTTCCCGACCTGACGGTCGACGGCAGTTTTCCCCTCGGCGGCGCAGTGGCCGCCACCTTGATCGTCTCCGGCTGGAATCCTTTCCTCGCCACTTTCATCGCACTGCTGGCCGGCGGACTGGCGGGCTGCGTGACAGCCTGCCTGAATGTCTACCTGAAGATCATGCAATTGTTGGCCAGCATCCTGGTGATGATCGCGCTGTATTCGGTCAACCTGCGCATCATGGGCAAACCCAACGTGGCGCTGATCAGCGAGCCGACGGTGTTCAGCATGACCAGCATCGGCGACCTGCCGGACTACTGGGTGCAGCCGCTGGTGATGCTGGTGATCGTGCTGATCGCCAAGCTCCTGCTGGATGCTTTTTTCGCGTCGGAAACCGGTCTGTCGATGCGCGCCACCGGCGCCAATGCGCGCATGGCGCGCGCCCAGGGCATTTCCACCAGCCGCCAGACGGTATGGGGCCTGGCGATTTCCAATGCGTTGGTAGCGCTGGCGGGCGCGTTGTTCGTGCAGACCCAAGGCGGCGCCGACATTTCGATGGGCATCGGCACCATCGTGATCGGCCTGGCAGCGGTGATCATCGGTGAAACCGTGCTGCCGGCGCGCAGCCTGGTGGTGACTACGGCGGCCTGTATTTTCGGCGCGGTGCTGTACCGCTTCTTCATTGCGCTGGCGCTGGACATGGATTTCATCGGTCTCAAGGCGCAGGATTTGAATCTGGTCACGGCCCTGCTGGTCGGCCTGGCGCTGCTGATTCCTAATTTCAAGCGCAGTTACAAGCGCATGCGCGGTAGTGGAAAACCCAAGCCTTCCGCCAGCATCAACACTGGCCTGGCGCCGCGCAAAGGGGAAAACTGATGTTGAAACTCGATAACCTGGAAGTCACTTTCAATCCCGATACGCCGATCGAAAACAAGGTCTTGCGCGGCCTGTCGCTGGAAATTCCTTCTGGCCAGTTTGTCACTGTGATCGGCTCCAACGGCGCCGGCAAATCGACCATGCTGAATGCAGTCTGCGGCGACCTGATGGTCGACAGCGGCAGCATCACCATCGACGGCACCGACGCCACCCGCCGTTCCAGCTGGCAGCGCGCCGACCTGGTGGCGCGCGTATTCCAGGATCCGATGGCAGGCACCTGCGAGAGCCTGACGATTGAAGAAAACATGGCGCTGGCCTGGAAGCGCGGCAGCCCGCGCGGCCTGCGTTTCTCCCTGAACCGCAACCTGCGCGCGCTGTTCCGCGAAAAGCTCAGCATCCTCGGCCTGGGCCTGGAAAACCGCCTGTCCGACCGCATGGGCCTGCTGTCCGGCGGCCAGCGCCAGGCGGTCAGCTTGCTGATGGCTTCGCTGCAGCCGTCGCGCATCCTGCTGCTGGATGAACATACCGCCGCGCTCGATCCGAAAACCGCGGCCTTCATCCTGAGCCTGACGGCCAAGATCGTCGAATCCGGAAAACTGACGGCAATGATGGTGACCCACAGCATGCGCCAGGCGCTCGACTACGGCACGCGCACCGTGATGCTGCACGAAGGCAAGGTGATCCTGGACGTGCATGGCGAGCAGCGCAAGGGCATGGACGTGCCGGACCTGCTGCGCATGTTCGAAACCACGCGCGGCGAAAAAATCGATGACGACAAGCTGTTGCTGGGCTGACCGGTCAGCAGCGCAGAAAACTCAGACAGGAGAAACATGAAGGCTTTATTGAATGCGTTCGAAAGCAGGGCGCCGGAAATTGTCTTTGAATGGCATGACGCGGAAACCCCGGCGCGCGGCTGGATCGTCATCAACTCGCTGCGCGGCGGCGCGGCCGGCGGCGGCACCCGCATGCGCAGCGGCCTGGACCGGCGCGAAGTGGAATCGCTGGCGAAGACCATGGAAGTCAAGTTCACCGTCTCCGGCCCGGCCATAGGCGGCGCCAAGTCGGGCATCGATTTCGATCCTGCCGATCCGCGCAAGGACGGCGTATTGCGGCGCTGGTACAAGGCGGTGACGCCTTTGCTGAAAACCTATTATGGCACCGGCGGCGACCTGAATGTCGACGAAGTGCATGAAGTGATTCCGATGACCGAGAGCTACGGCCTGTGGCATCCGCAGGAAGGCATAGTCAACGGCCATTTCCAGCCTAGCGACAGCGCCCGCATCCAGAAAGTCGGGCAGTTGCGCATGGGCGTGGCCAAGGTGGTGGAGGATGCGCGTTATACGCCGGCCGCCAGCCGCAAATACCTGGTGGCTGACCTGATCACCGGCTGGGGCGTGGCCGAATCCGTATTGCATTACTACCGCTTGTATGGCGGCAACGTGGCAGGCAAGCGCGTGATCGTGCAGGGCTGGGGCAATGTCGGTTCGACCGCGGCGTATTACCTGTCCAAGGCCGGCGCGCGCGTGGTCGGCATCATCGACCGTAACGGCGGCCTGGTGAAAGCCGAGGGTTACAGCCACGAAGAGGTGCATGCACTGTTCCTGAATAAGCAGGGCAACCAGCTGATCGCCGACGGCATGCTGTCGTTCGATGCCTGCAATGCGGCGATCTGGAGCGTCGGCGCGGACATCTTCCTGCCTTGCGCCGGCTCGCGCCTGGTGCGGCAGGAACAGGTGGACCAGATGGTCGCCCACGGCCTGGAAGTGGTCGCCAGCGGTGCCAACGTACCGTTTGCCGACAACGATATTTTCTACGGCCCGATCTATGAATACGCCGACACCAAGGTCGCCGTGATCCCGGATTTCGTCGCCAACTGCGGCATGGCGCGCGCCTTTGCGTTCCTGATGCAAAGCGAGGTGGAGATTTCCGACGAAGCGATCTTCGGCGACGTTTCGGCCACCGTGGCCGCGGCGCTGGAAAAATGCCACGGCCGTTCGGCCAGCCGTACCGGCATCGCCAAAGTCGCTTTTGAAATCGCCTTGCAACAACTGATTACGCCAGAAACCTCGGAATCTGCCGCTACCCGCAGCTGATCCGTTTAGACCCAGTCCACCAGACTTTATTTGCAGGAGTACATCATGTCCGATCTGTTTGAAAACCCCATGGGCCTGTGCGGCTTTGAATTTGTCGAGTTCGCCTCGCCCATCCCGAACGTGTTGGAGCCGGCATTCGAAGCCATGGGTTTCTCCAAGGTGGCGCGTCACCGCTCCAAGGATGTGACCCTGTATCGCCAGGGCGATATCAATTTCATCATCAACTACGAGCCGAAGAGCCCGGCCTATTATTTCGCCAAAGAGCATGGCCCGTCCGCCTGCGGCATGGCGTTCCGCGTCAATGACGCGCATCTGGCATACCAGCGCGCGCTGGAGCGCGGCGCCGAACCGATGGAAATCAACACCGGCGTGATGGAACTGCGTTTGCCGGCGATCAAGGGCATCGGCGGTGCGCCGCTGTATCTGATCGATCGTTTCACTCCCGGCAAATCGATCTATGACATCGATTTCGAATTCATCGACGGCGCAGAGCGCAACCCTGTCGGCGCCGGCCTGAAAACCATCGACCACCTGACCCACAATGTGTACCGCGGCCGCATGGCCCACTGGGCGGCGTTCTACGAGCGATTGTTCAATTTCCGCGAAGTCCGTTATTTCGACATCAAGGGCGAGTACACCGGCCTGACCTCCAAGGCGATGAGTGCGCCGGACGGCAAGATCCGCATCCCCTTGAATGAAGAGTCGTCCAAAGGTTCGGGCCAGATCGAGGAGTTCCTGATGCAGTTCAACGGCGAAGGGATTCAGCACATCGCTTTGCAAACTGACAACCTGGTGCAAACCTGGGACGCCCTGAAGAAAATGGGCACGCCGTTCATGACGGCGCCGCCGGCAACCTACTACGAAATGCTGGAAGGGCGCCTGCCGAACCACGGCGAGCCGACCGCCGAGCTGCAGATGCGCGGCATCCTGCTGGACGGCGTCTCGAACCAGGACGGCCAACGGCTGTTGCTGCAAATTTTCTCGGCGACCACGCTGGGCCCGGTATTTTTCGAGTTCATCCAGCGCAAAGGCGACGAAGGTTTCGGCGAAGGCAATTTCAAGGCGCTGTTCGAGTCCATCGAGCGCGACCAGATACGCCGCGGTGTACTGAAATCTGAATAAACTTAGTTGGATTTTAGCAACAACTTGTTTTTGGGGAAAGTTGTGCTGATATGATGTCCGCTCAGCTTTATCCCCGGCAACGCTGAAATGGCAGCGTGGTGTAGTAGCAGTGGCGGTAAAGCGATGGCGGGCGACGTGGGGAGCAGGCGTTGCCAGGCCATCGAATAAAATCTAAAAAATGTTTTAACTTACGGAGAGATGCATGAAAAAATATTCCTTGATGCTGGTAGCAGCAGGTTTGGCCAGCGGGAGCGCGATGGCCCAGACTAATGTCACGATCTACGGCATTGTCGACACCAGCATCCGTTATCTCAGCAGCGATAACGCAGCCGGGCAAAAAAACTTTGTCATCACCAATGGCGCGATCTCGAACAGCCGTATCGGCTTCAAGGGTACTGAAGACCTGGGCGGTGGCCTGAAAGCCATTTTCCGCCTGGAAAACGGTTTCAATTCCGATACTGGCAGCATGTCCAGCGCCAATACGCTGTTCAGCCGTCAATCCTACGTCGGCCTGAGCGGTTCTTTCGGCACGGTTACCCTGGGCCGCCAGCAAACTCCGTTGTTTGACCTGATGGCGGACCATTTCGATCCGCTGACCGTCGGCAACTACGACCAGAATGCATGGATGCCGGCCGGCGCCACCCTGATCCGCAATTCGAACATGCTGAAATACTACGGCACGTTCGGCGGCCTCGCCGCAGGCATCAGCTATGCTGCCGGCGAGAAGGCAGGATCGGTCAAGCTGGGCAGCCAGATCGGCGGCACCCTGGCCTATACGGCCGGCCCGTTCGCCATCGGCGGCGGCTTCCAGCAAACTGTCAGCCCGACCAATTCGGACTGGAAAGACACTGCCTACAACCTGAGCCTGTCCTACACGCTGGGCGCGGCCAAGCTGTTCGGCGGCTACTATCGCATCAAGGACAGCACCGGCACGACTCCGGCATATTTCGGCGTCACCAACAGTGCGGCTTCGATCAATGGCGGCATCGGCGGCGTCGAGCGCAAGGACGATGCTTACTTCCTGGGCGCGACTTACCAGGCTACTCCAGCCTGGTCGCTGACTGCTGCCGGCTACTATGACAAGAGCAAGAACGTCACGGTCGCCACCTTGGGCAACCTGGGCGACGGCACCCGTTACGCGCTGGTCGGCGTGGCGGAATATGCTTTGTCCAAGCGCACCCAGGTCTACGGTACGGTCGACTACAACAAGGCCAAGAATGCGGCCTTGTCGGAACTGGTTGGCAAGGATAGCGTGACCGGCGTTGCGGTCGGCATCCGCCACATTTTCTAAGCAAAGAAACCCGGTGATCAAAGCGCAGCTTCGGCTGCGCTTTTTTTATGTCCTGGCCGGCGGTGCGATCATGCCGTCGCGGATCTCGAAGATTTCATCGCCCAGCAGGGCCAGGTCGGCAGGGTCGTGGGTGATCACCATCATCGGCACGTTCAGCTGTTTTTGCAGCTCGGACAGTTCGCGCCGCATGCGGTCGCGCAAGTTCAGGTCCAGCGCCGAAAACGGTTCGTCCAGCAGCAGGATATCCGGCTCCAATGCCAGCGCCCTGGCCAGAGCCACGCGTTGCCGCTGGCCGCCCGACAGCTGGTGCGGATAACTGTTGGCGGCCGCGCTCAGTTCGAACGAGGCCAGCCATTTCCTGACCACCGGATGGTCGTGCGGACGGCGCAGGTTGAAGCAGCCCCGGCGCAAGCCGAAGGCCACGTTCTGCGCCACGGTAAGATGCGGGAACAGCGCATAGTCCTGGAACAGGTAGGCGACCTTGCGCTGCTGCGGCGGCAGGCAAATGCCGCCGGCGCTGTCGAACAGGGTGTTTTGCTTGAGGCGGATCAGGCCTTCATCGGGCGTCAGCAAGCCGGCGATCGCCTGCAAGGTCAGGCTCTTGCCGGCGCCGGAGGGGCCGTACAGCACCACCCGGTCGCTCTCGGTATGCAGCGCGATCTCGAGATTGAAGCCGCGGTCATCGGCTTGCAAATGCTTGCGTATGTTGATTTCGATAGTCATAGGAAATTCGTCATGACCGCCTGCGCTGCTGGCTTTTCGGTAACAGGCGGCCGGCGATCAGCAGCACCACGATGCAGGTGGCCGAAGTGATCAGCACCAGCAGGTTGGCGGTCTGGTCGTCGCCGGCCTGCACCGCTTCATAGATGGCGACCGACAGGGTCTGGGTGCGGCCTGGCAGGTTGCCGGCGATCATCAGGGTCGCGCCGAACTCTCCGAGCGCGCGCGCAAACGCCAGCAATACGCCGGCGGCAATGCCCTTGGAAGCCAGCGGCAGGGTGACGCGGAAGAACACGCCGGCTTCCGACACGCCCAGCACGCGGGCAGCATTTTCCAGTTGCACGTCGACATTGTCGAAAGCGGCGCGGGCCGATTTGAGCACCAGCGGGAAAGCGACGATGGTGGCGGCGATCACTGCGCCTTGCCAGGTGAATACCAGCTGGATGCCCCATTTTTCCAGCCAGGCGCCGAACACGCCGCGGCGGCCCAGCAGCACCAGCAGGTAATAGCCGAGCACGGTCGGCGGCAGCACCAGCGGCAGGGTCAGGATGGCGTCGACCAGGTCGCGCGCCGGCGAGCGCCAGCGCGATAAGCCATAGGCGGCAGCGACCCCGAACAGCATGTTGAGCAGGGTGGCCCAGCCTGCAACTTTCAACGACAGCAGCAGGGCAACCCAGACACCGCCGTTCATGGCTTCTGCTTTCTATTCACTACTAACCTTTATCGCTGTCAGGGGAGCTTGACGATAACACCCTGTCATCAGGGTTTCAAGAAACCGTAGCGCGCCAGCGTTGCCTGGCCGGCGGGCGACAGTACATAGGCGACGAACTTGGCGGCCATGTCGGCCTGCCTGGTGTTGCTGGTGACGGCGATCGGATAGCTGACTGCGGTTTGCGAAGGCACATGCAATGCGACCTTGACCTTGTCCGGCATGATCGCGGCGTCGGTGGAGAACACAAAACCGGCGTCGACTTCGCCGCGCGCCACATAGTCCAGGCTCTGGCGCACGTTTTGCGCCGGCACGCCCTTGGCCGCAACGACGTCCCACAGGTTGGCGTGTTCCAGCGCGGCCTTGGTGTAGCGGCCGACCGGCACCGAAGCAGGATTACCGTAGGCGACGCGCTTGACCGCCGGCTGCGCCAGGTCCTGCAATTGCTGTATGCGCAGCTGGCTGTCGGCCGGCACGATCAGCACGATCTGGTTGTTCGCAAAATTCTTGCGGCTGGCGGCCAGCACGGCCTTTTCGGCTTCTGCCTTGTTCATGGCTTCCTGGTCGGCCGAAGCGAAAACGTCGGCCGGCGCGCCTTTGATGATCTGCTGCAGCAAGACATCGGAGGCGGCAAAGTTGAGGATCACCTTGGTGTCGGGGTTTTGCGCTTCAAACGCCTGGCCGAGATCCTTGAATGCATTGGTCAGGCTGGCGGCTGCCGAGACCACCAGGTCGGCCGCATGGACAGTCGATGTCGATAGCAGCAACATCAGAGGCAAGGCGCTGGCAAGAATCAGGCGTTTAATCGAGTAATTGCAGCGGCGCAACATGGAGTATCTCCTGGGTGGTAGGTAGCAAGCGGGTGGCAAATTCTGACAACATCGAAATATATGGCAGGATATAGCGCAGGTCAACTCGCAATGTAGCTTTCCAACACGGAGTCAGTGCAAAATCTCGCCGGCATGGCGAATCTGCCAACAAAATACCTGATTTGCCGCCTGCCTCCTTGCTACAATCGCGCATATGGCAAATTCCAAATCGGTTCGGCTCAGAGTATTGCAGGGCGATGCAATCGCCTTCGGTCCAGGCAAGGCAGCGCTGCTGCTGGCCATCCATCAAAGCGGTTCGATTTCCGCCGCGGCCCGTTCGCTGGGCATGTCATATCGCCGCGCCTGGCTGCTGGTCGAAGCGATGAACCAATGTTTCAAGTCACCGCTGGTGGCGACTGCAACCGGCGGCGCCAAAGGCGGCGGCGCGCAAGTGACGCCGATAGGGCATGAAATCCTGGCGCGCTACCAGGCCATGCAAAACAAGGCGGAGGCCGCGGTTGCCAAGGATATGGCGTACTTCGACGCACTGATGGCGGCGCCGGACAATCCCGCGGGCGCTTGAAGCGGTAGCATTCCAGTCACTATTCCAATCACTGTCCTAACCACATCAGCTCGCCACCACACACCATGCCCTCAAGCAGCACTGTACGCAGCACGCTTTTAAGATACCGGATCCGCCTGCAACGCCTGTTCCATTTTTCCGAAAGCCATTCGATGCTGCTGTGGGCCGCAGTGGTCGGCTTCCTGGGCGCGCTGGCGACGGTGCTGTTCCGCGAGTGCATCTACGGCTTGCAGCAGCTGCTGACCGGCCATAGCGGCAGTTTTGTCGCCATGGCCAAGAGCTTGCCATGGTCGATGCGCTTGCTGCTGCCGGCCGCAGGCGGCCTGCTGGCCGGGGCGATCCTGGTGCTGGCGAAGCGCGTGCCGTCCAGCGCCACCTCGGATTACATGGAAGCGGTGGCGATCGGCGACGGCAACATCCCGGTGCGGCAGAGTCTGCTGCGCAGCCTGTCGTCGCTGGCAACCGTGGTCTCCGGCGGCTCGATCGGGCGCGAAGGGCCGATGGTGCAGCTGGCGGCGCTGGCAGCATCGCTGGTGGGCCGCTTCACCCACTTCAGCCCGGCCCGCCTGCGCCTGCTGGTGGCATGCGGCGCGGCGGCAGGGATCACCTCGGCTTACAACGCGCCGATTGCCGGCGCTTTTTTCGTCACCGAGATCGTGCTGGGCGCGATCGTCATGGAAAGCTTCGGGCCGGTGGTGGTGGCGTCGGTGGTCGCCAACATCACCATGCGCGAGCTGCCCGGCTACCATCCGGCATACGAGATGCCGCCGTTCCCGCCGGTGGCCGGCATCGAGATCCTGTGGTTTGTGCTGCTGGGCATCATGGCCGGCATCGCCGCGCCGCAATTCCTGCGCTTGCTGGCGTTCTCCAAGCATATGTTTACCCGGACCGCCTTGCCGCTGCCGCTAAGGCTGGGACTGGGCGGTTTGCTGGTGGGCCTGATTTCGGTCTGGATGCCCGAAGTCTGGGGCAACGGCTACAGCGTGGTCAATTCGCTGCTGCATACGCCGTGGCTGTGGTGGAGCGTCTTGCTGGTGCTGGTGCTCAAGGTGCTGGCCACCGCCATCACCACCGGTTCCGGCGCGGTCGGCGGCATCTTTACGCCGACCTTGTTCGTCGGCGCCGCCATCGGTTACCTGTTCGGCCAACTGCTGCATATCGTCCTGCCGGACCTTACCTCGGCGCCGTTCGCCTACGCCATGGTGGGCATGGGCGCTTTCCTGGCGGCGGCCACCAGCGCGCCGCTGATGGCGATCCTGATGATTTTCGAAATGACGCTGAGCTACCAGGTGGTGCTGCCGCTGATGCTGTCCTGCGTAGTGGCTTATTTCATCGCGCGCAGCATCAACGGCGCTTCCATGTACGACATCACGATCAAGCGCAATCGCGATGCGCAGGAACGAGTGCGCCTGCGCGGCATCCACATGAACGAACTGATCCGGCCGGCCGATACGGTGCTGCCGCTGACGGCGCCGTTTGCTGAAATCAGCGGCCTGTTCCTGAAATATCCGGTGAAATACATCTATATCGTCGACCAGCGCAATCGTTATTGCGGCGTGGTGGCCTTGCAAGACATTACCTCCTGCCTGCTGGCGAAGAGCGAGACGCAGGGGAAGGTGGCCGCCGATTTCATACGGCGCGAGTTCCTGCATGTGGTGACGCCCGAGATGTCGCTGGGCGACGCCTTGCAATCCTTCCTCGATCACCAGGGCGAACGGCTGCCGGTAGTGCGCAGCCATGAAGACCCGGAACTGCTGGGCGCGGTCTACAAGACATCCTTGCTGGATGCTTACTTCAGGCTGGACCGGTCGCAGGAACTGCATGCCTGAATAGTGTTGCCGAGACAATGTTTAACATAAATTTAGCGCTCATTTAATACGCAATCGCTGCGCGCGGCCGGAGTTTGCTCTATATTGGACGGCGGGTCACAGGCTGCTAGGCAGCCGCCCCGCAAACAACATCAACTCTTAGGAGCAGCAATGGGAATTCTGTGGACAATCATCGTAGGTTTCGTGGTCGGAGTGATTGCTAAATTTCTTCATCCGGGGAAGGAGAACATGGGTTTTATCGTGACTACCTTGCTGGGCATTGCCGGTTCGTTTTTGGCTGGATACATCGGCCAGGCCCTGGGCTGGTACCAGGCCGGCCAGGGCGCGGGTTTTATCGGTTCGATCGTCGGCGCCTTGATCCTGTTGCTGATTTACGGTTTTGTCAAAGGCAAGGCGGCTAGCTGATGCTGGATACCTGGCGCGATCGGCTGCCTGGGCGCAAGAAACCGTCCAGGCAGGCTGAGCTGGTCCTGATCCCGGCTACCGAGCATGCGCTGCACGCGGTGCGCCATCGCTGCCGGCAAATGGTGGCGAAGCGGGCCTTGCTGTCGGCCGGGGCTTCGGCGCTGCCGGTGATGGGCGTCGATATCGCGGTCGACATCCATCTGCTGTCGCGCCTGATCGAAGACATCAACGCCGAGTTCGGCCTGACGCCGCAGCAGATCGACAAACTCCAGCCGAAACTCAAGGTGGCGACCTACAGCACCATCGTCGGCCTCGGCAGCACGCTGATAGGGCGGGCGGTGACGCGTGAACTGATGCTGAAAATCCTGACCCGCAGCGGCGTCAAGGTACTCTCCAAGAATGCCACCCGGCTGGTGCCGATCGCCGGCCAGATGGTGTCGGCGGCGATTGGCTTCTCGGCCTTCCGGGCCATAGGCAACCGCCACATCGAGGCTTGCGTCGCGGTGGCGGAGGAAATGTTGAAAATGCAAGCTTCCGTCGAATAGCTTTTTCGTATCGATTGCCGCGATGGTAGAATGCGGGTCGTTTGCGCTGCGGGACTGTATTACGCAGCTCCCCCAAGCCATCTACGCCGCACCTTTACACAGCAGCCGACCGGCGCTTTGATGTAGAGTGTGGCAACACACTTCACCACGATAGAGTTTCCTATGTTGAGTTACCGCCATGCCTTCCATGCGGGCAATCATGCCGACGTGCTGAAGCACTTGGTCACCATCCAGCTGTTGCGCTACCTGGGCCAGAAAGACACCTCCTACATGGTGATCGATACCCATGCCGGCGCCGGCGTGTATGCGCTGGACGGCGGTTATGCCTCGAAAAACGCCGAGTTCGAGACTGGCATCAGCCGCCTCTGGGACCGCAAGGACCTGCCGCCGGCGGTGGCGGAATATCTGCATGTGGTGCGGCAGCTGAACCCGGACGGCAAGCTGAAGTTCTATCCCGGTTCGCCGTATTGCGCCGACGCCACCATGCGCGAGCAGGATCGCTTGCGCCTGTTTGAACTGCATCCGAGCGACAGCAAGATCCTGACCGACAACTTCCGCCGCCTAGAAGCCGAGCGCGAGCGCAGCAATGGGCGCGGCAAGCGCGTCATGATCCAGCAGGGCGACGGTTTCATCGGCCTGAAATCCTTGCTGCCGCCGCCGTCGCGGCGCGGCCTGGTCCTGATCGATCCGCCGTATGAGGTGAAAGAGGATTACCGCCACGTCAAGAACACCATAGAAGATGCGCTCACGCGTTTCTCCACCGGCACTTACGCCGTCTGGTATCCGCTGCTGAACCGCATGGAGTCGCGCCAGATGCCGGACAAGCTGAAGCGCATGAAAGCCAACGGCTGGCTGAACGTCACGCTGACGGTGAAGACGCCATCGCCGGACGGCTTCGGCCTACACAGCAGCGGCATGTTCGTGATCAACCCCCCGTGGACGCTGGAACCGATGCTGAAAGAAGTGATGCCCTACCTGGTGAAAGTGCTGGGCACCGATTCCGGCGCCGGATTTACGCTGGAATCGGGGCAGACCAAGGCAGTCGATACCGGCACCCGGCGCGTGTAGTACTCGAGAATTCAGATAAGAAAATCCTGAGAGTTTCATTTGAAACTCTCAGGATTTTTTCTTTTTTGAGGGGTGATTGGAAGTGGGGGCGGCAGTCAGTGGATCATGCTGGGTAGCGACGACAATAACGTCATAATTTAGTTCAAAATATTTTACGAAAAGCAACACATCACTATTGTTACAAATAATCACATACTGTTACAATCGGCCCACAATTGGAACTCTATCAACAAAGCCATTCAGATTGATGTAGCTAATACTGGGTCCGCATAACAATTTGTGTAAGAAAGATAATGATAATGAAAAAAGTGTTCTTCTCTTTATTAGTGACGTTATTTCTCAACGCATGTGGTGGTGGCGGCGGCGGAGATGGCGGGAGCCCTTCGCCAGGACCTGGTCCTGCACCCGCAGCCGTGGCGCTGACCTTCACGCCGTCCACGATCACCCAAACTCTTACTACAGGGGTGTCGAGCAAAATCAATTTTGCCGCTACAGTAAATAAGCCATCCGATTTCAATGGGGCATCTGCCGTTTATGCCTATTTTGTTGATGATGTCGGAGTATTGTTGCCGAATACGCAAATATCGCAAAATTCGACGACACAATACAGCGTTGCACTCTATACGTCCCCGACCTTGTCCGTAGGGACCCATAAAGGAAATCTCACGGTCAAGCTCTGCCGCGACAGTAATTGTGCCGGCCAATTCCCTGGTTCGCCTATGCTGCTGCCCTATACCTTCACGGTTAGCGCGCCTGCGGTCTTGCCGCCGCCTCCAGTATCGCCGACGCCTCCAGTATCGCCGACGCCTCCAGTATCGCCGACGCCTCCAGTATCGCCGACGCCCCCAGTCTTGCAGACCTTTGGCGCAACCCCGAGTATAGTTCTTACCCCAACTATGTACCTGGGCGCTGCCGCCCCGGATCCCGCCACTATCACTATTCATGGGGAAGGCAGAACCTGGACCGCGACAACCGATGCCTCGTGGTTGAAACTTAGTAATACGGCAGGGGCAGGGAATGCCAGTTTGACACTTACTTACACGCCGTCGTCGCTGCAAGTAGGGGTGTACACGAGCTTAATCCAGATCAAATCAACCGATGGGCAGAGTGTTGGTTTGCCAGTTACGCTCACAGTTAAGCCTGTCTCATATAAATTATTAGCGTCGGAAACGGGCGTCGCCTTGACAGCAACCCCGGCATGGTCGCGCCTGACCCGGACACTGCAGATCAATGATGGTTCTGGCCATGGTGGAAGCTGGGGCGCAAGCTCCGATCAAACATGGTTAAATGTCACGAAGAGCGGCAATAATCTCACGCTTAGCGCAAATCCAGCCAGCTTGCCTTCAGATGCGATCAGCTATGCGACCGTTTCCCTCAGTTCCGCGGATCTTTCCATAACCACACCCGAAGTCATCAAGGTCGCTTTGTGGAAAGGCAGCACGACGCCAACGTTAGCCACGCAGGTAAAACAAAGCTATACAAATGTCATTGCCGACCCGATTCGTCCGCTGATCTATACGCATAACAGCGGATCTTCCATTGATGTCTACAATGTCTATACCTCACAAAAGACTGCTACGCTCACTGGACTCGGCACCACCCTAGGCAATATGACTATCAGTCCAAACGGCGATAAGCTATATGTTCTAGACATGGCTACGAGTAGCCTGGTTGCCGTTGATTTGGCTACTCCAACCAAAGTCAATACATGGAACTTGAACTCCGCATTAACAAGTGCGACACGTATAAAAGCAATTCGGCCGAATGGTGTAGAAATCATCATCACCAACATCGGTAGCGCATACTTGGCATCAAATGGTAAACTTGTTACGAACCTTACAAACAGTAGTATCAACGGCGGAGATTTGGCTGCCACCGCGGATGGCAAAAAAGTCTATGTTCAGAACGAAGGTATGAGTCCGTCTTCCATCTGGGCTTACAGCGTCGACTACTCCGAATTGGCTGGCGGTACCTTGGTGGTTTCGCTATTGTCGCCGCCTACGGGAGCCACCGGCATATCCAGCGGGCCAACAATGTCCAATGGCGCAGACATCGCTGTCAGCGCCGATGGCAGCCGAGTATACACAGCCAACGGCGCACCTTACCGGTGCAGCTCGCTGTCCCCGGTCGACTTGAGTTTTATCAGCGCCCTTCCTGGAGGAGACGCGTATCCCAATAATGTCAAAGTTGGCAGCGATGGCAGGGTTTTTTGTGGCATCTCCGGCTGGTACAGTTCGTCTGATGTATGGGTACATGGCGCCGACGGCACTTTAATACGTAGTTTTAAATTCGCCGGATATGCAAAAAATCTGCTTGATCGTCAAATGGCTATATCTGGAGATGGCTTGATGCTGGTGGGCATTACCAACGATCCTCTTTTGGCCATTGTGCCGGTTGGTCCATAAAACACCCTGAACAGGTTGTCACGTAAAAACGGCGTACATGCAATATGTATGTCGTTTTTTTTTGAGAAAAGCGCATTGCCATCTGTCGGCGCCAAAATATGCGGGCAGGCAGATTCGCATGGGCTGAGGCCGGCTACGCAGGATTCTTGCTTTCGGTTGATTTTGATGCATTGCGCGCTTTCCGGTGGGCTATACTTCGGCTCTTCGACGATGGAGGTTATGCAATGTTTCGACGTTCCCTGCGCTACATCCTGCCTGCGGTTTTGGCGTTTATCTTCAATCTGGCGCATGCCGACGGCGAGGCAAACAAGCCGGGCACGGTCTTCCAGGACTGCACCGAAGCCTGTCCCAAGATGGTCTGGTTGCCGACTGGCTCTTTCAGCATGGGATCAAGCGCAACGGAAAGCGGCCGCTTCGGCAATGAAGGCCCGGTGCACACGGTAACAATCGCTTATCCGCTGGCAGTTGGGCAGACCGATGTGACTCGCGGCGAATTTGCGCAGTTTGTGCAGGAAACCGGATACAGCGCGGAAGGCGATTGCTACGCCTGGGAAAAAGCCAACACGTTTTTTTCCACTGAAGTCTGGAACGTGGCTGCCGACCGCAGCTGGCGCAAGCCGGGTTACGCGCAAGACGACAGCCATCCCGTGGTCTGCGTCAACCTTGCCGATGTAAAGGCTTATACCGGCTGGCTTAGCGCCAAGACAAAAAAACCATACCGGCTCCTGACTGAGGCGGAGTGGGAATATGCGGCGCGCGCCGGCACGACGTCGATTCGATACTGGGGAGACGACGCCGTCATGACCTGCCAGTTTGCGAATGTCGCCGATCACTCCTGGCAGCCGACATCCGTCGCCAATAAAGAAGCGGCATTCAATTGCGCAGACAATTTCGCGCATTCTTCGCCGGCAGCAAGCTTCCAGCCGAACCAGTTCGGGCTGTATGACATGCTGGGCAATGTCTGGCAGTGGACTTCCGACTGTTATACCGACAACTATGCGGCCAGCCCCGCGGATGGCAAGCCGACCATGAGCGGTCCGTGCACCGGCCGTACGTTGCGTGGCGGTTCCTGGGATTTCGGACCAAGGTTCGTGCGCGCCGCACGCCGCCTGCGGACTCCGCCGGCGTTCCGCAAGAACCAGGTCGGATTCCGGGTCGCACTGGCCGTTTCTTCGTCAGCAGCTGTTTCGTCAGCGGCTCCTTGATACAAGCGTCCGCCGGCATTGGTTGCCGGTTTTCTGCATTTCTTGAGCCTTGGCGGGCGATTGGACGGATAATGCTGGTCCTGTTTCAATCGCGCGTGGGTTTTTGAGGAAATGCACGGATTTATTGTTTGTTTGATAGCTTGTTGGCGAAATAATGGCGAATAAAATTAAAAGTGGTGCAGTGACCGGCAGCCGGGTCGCGCGGCAAACCAGAAGAAAGCTGCTGATTACCTTGATTGCTGCAGCGACCGCCAATATGGCACATGCTCAAAGCGACAGCGATCAGCCGAACAAATCAATGACCGGGGCCAGGCAAAGCGGACCGGCGCCGGCAGTCAGCGAGACAGCCTTGCCGACCGTTACTGTGACCGGCGCCGGAACCGGCGCCGACAGTTATCGCAGGAGCTCGGCGTCGATCGCTACATTCGGCGACGCCTCCCTGCTTGACACGCCGGCTTCGATCTCAGTCATTACCCGCGGCCAGCTGGACGATCAGCAATCGCGCCTGTTGAGCGAGGTGGTGCGCAACGATGCCGCGGTCGGCGACAATTACGCGCCGGTCGGCTACTACGAAAACTTCACCATCCGTGGCTTCGCACTGGACCTGGCGTCCAGCTACCAGATCAACGGCATGAGCATTGCCGGCGAACAGAACGTTGCGCTGGAAAACAAAGAGAGCGTCGAAATCCTGAAGGGCCTGGCCGGCCTGCAAAGCGGCATGGCGGCGCCCGGCGGCCTGATCAACTATGTGACCAAGCGGCCGGCCGACGTGCGTTCGGTGACGCTGGAAACCGATTCGCGCGGCTCACGTTACCTGGCGGCCGATATCGGCGCCTTGTTCGGCGAGCAAAAACAATTCGGCATCCGCATCAATGCCGCCCACGAAACGCTGCATTCGTATGTGAACGACGCCGACGGCGAGCGCAATTTCGCCTCGCTGGCAGCTGACTGGGTGATCACCCCGCAGGCACGGCTGCAATTCGACGCCGAGTACCAGCATCGGCAACAACGCTCGGCGCCCGGCTACCAGCTGCTGGGCGGCACAGCCATCCCAAGCAATGTTTCGCCAGACAAGCTGCTGGGCGCGCAGCCGTGGGCCAAGCCGGTGACGATCAATTCGCTGAACCTGAACCTGCGCCTGGACCTCGACCTGGCGCCGGACTGGCATGCATATGTGGCGGCCAGCCGCAGCCGGGTGGTGATCGACGATAACTCGGCCTTCCCGTACGGCTGCGGCTACGGCAGCACTTGCGGCGAAGGCGGCACCCCGGCCCGCTATTTCAGCGCCAGCGGCGATTTCGATATCTACGATTACCGGTTCCCGGACGACACCCGCCGCAACGACCAGCTACAAGCTGTGCTGCAGGGCCGTTTCGATACCGGCAAGCTGCGCCACGACCTGACCCTGGGCGCCAGCACTTTCCGCCGCACCGTGGCGCAGAGCGACGGCGTCAATGAATACGTCGGCAGCGACAATATCTATAACCCGAACCCGATCGTATACGCGCCGTCGACAGCGACGCCGGATGCTTCCTACCTGCGCCTGGACAGCCGGCAAAAATCGCTGTTTGCGGTCGACCGCCTCAGCTTCAACCCGCAATGGCAACTGATCGCCGGCGCGCGCCAGGTGTGGGTCAACGAACGGGCGTTCGACATCAGCGGTGCGGCGACGCGCACCACCGACAAGACATTGCTGCTGCCGCAAATCGCCCTGGTCTACAAACCGCAAGCCGACCTGTCGCTGTATACCAGCTACAGCAAAGGCTTGACGATGGGCGGCCAGGCGCCGTGGTGGACCGAGAACGCCTATGCCTTCCTGGCGCCGACCGTATCGCGCCAGATCGAAGCCGGCGTCAAGTACGACTGGCGCGGCCAGCTCAGCCTGAGCGCGGCGATCTTCCAGATGAGCAAGCCTTACGAATATCCGATGCCTGATGCAGGCGGTTTCAGTTACGTCCAGCAAGGCACCGAAACCCACCGCGGGATAGAACTGAGCGCAGCCGGCCAGGTCAGCAAGCAACTGCGGCTGACGGCCAGCCTGGCCTTGATCCAGGCGCGCGCCGAAGATACCGGCACGGCGGCCTACGACGGCCACCAGGCGATCAACGTGCCGCGCCTGCGCGCCGCCTTGTACGCCGCGTATGCCGTGCCCGAGGTCGCCGGCCTGAGCCTGCTGGGCGGTTGGCAGTACAGCGGCAGCAAAGCGGCGACGCGGGAAGGCAACGTCGATGTGCCGGCCTACCATCTGTTTAACGCCGGCCTGCGCTACAAGACCAGCTGGTGGGGCCGCTCCACGGTGCTGCGCCTGAGCGTGGACAATCTGTTCGACAAGCGCTACTGGAAAGATGTCGGCGAATACATCGGCGACGGCTATCTGCACCTGGGCGCGCCGCGCACGGCGCGGCTGTCGGTCCAATACGATTTCTGATATAGGCCGGGACGTCGCATGAACGAACCAAGACAAGATGCTGCTGCGGACAATGGCACGGTGCTGAGCCACGGCATGGGTTTTGACGTGGTGGCGTCGAGCTGGCCTGCGCTGACCCTGGACGAGGTGGCGCGGCTGTTGCGCCACTATCCGCAGGCCGGCGCCGTCACGCGCCTCGGCTGGCACAGTCCGCGGCCGTTTTCCAGCGCCTGCGTGGCGGACACCGGGTCCGGTCCCTTGTTCATCAAACGCCTGTTGCGCGAAATACGGACTGTCGACGAACTGACGGACGAGCATCGCTTCATGGCGCACCTGCGGCAGCGCGGCCTGGCGGTCAGCGAGGTATTGCAAGCCGGCGACGGCAGCACCGCCCATGCCGACGGCGGCTGGACCTACGAGGTGCAGCGCGTCGGCCAGGGCGTCGACCGCTATCGCGACGCCACCTCCTGGACCCCTTTTGTCAGCACCGAAGACGCCGCAGCGGCCGGCAGTGCGCTAGCCAAGCTGCATCTTGCCGCCCGCGGCTACGACGCGCCTGCGCGCAGCACCAAGCTGCTGGCTTCCGGTTTTACCTTGTTCAATACCGAAGATCCGCAACACGTGCTGGAACGGATCGGGCGCTACATACAGCAACGGCCGGCGCTGGCCGACTATCTGGCGCAACGCGACTGGCGGCAGCAAGTGACGCAGGTGCTGCTGCCGTTCCATGCGCGCCTGGGGCCGCTGCTGGGTGGCCTGGCGCCCTTGTGGACGCATAACGACTGGCATGCATCCAACCTGCTGTGGCAAGCGCAAGAACCTCCTGCGGTGGCGACAGTGGTCGATTTCGGCCTGGCCGACCGCACTTGTGCGATCTACGACCTGGCCATCGCGATCGAGCGCAACATGATCGAATGGCTGGTTTTGCCGTCGACGCCGCCTGCTGCCCAGCGGCCGCTGGTGCATATCGGCCAGTTGGACGCCATGCTCGACGCCTATGAAGCAGTGCGGCCATTATCGGTGCTGGAAGCGGCCGCCTTGCCGGCGCTGCTGCCGCTGGCGCATGTCGAATTTGCGCTGTCGGAGCTGGCTTATTTTCACGGCGTGCAAAAATCCGCCGAGAATTCGGCGCTGGCTTACGATACCTATTTCCTCGGCCATGCCGAATGGTTTGGCAGCGATGCCGGCCGTTACCTGCTGGACCACCTGCAGCGCCGCTGCGACCGTAAAACCCGCCCACAGGAGTCTTGATGTCAGGTCTGGAAATCAGTGCAGTCATATTGAGCGCTCTGGCAGTCTGGCTGACCGCGCGCCGCCATCTGTGGTGCTGGCCGGTCGGTCTGGTCTCGGTGCTGCTGTATGCGCGCATATTCCTGGTGGCTAAACTGTACTCGGACCTGTTGCTGCAGCTGATCTTCGCCGTCATGCAGCTGTACGGCTGGTGGCAGTGGAAGAGGGGCGTATCGGACCAGGATGGCCAGCATATCCAGCCGCAGCGCCTGCCGAAGCAGGGTTTGCTGATCGGGCTGCTGGCCGGCGCCGCGGGCAGCGTGGTGCTGGGTTACGTCATGGCCAGCTTCACTGACGCCCACATCCCATGGCTGGATTCGGCGCTGACCAGCTTCAGCCTGGTGGCCCAGTTCTGGATGGCGCGCAAATACGTCGCCAACTGGTGGCTGTGGATCGCGGTCGACATCATCTATGTCGGCGTGTATATCTATAAAGACCTGGACCTGACCGCAGGACTGTATGCGGCGTTCATCGTGCTGGCGGTCATCGGCTTGCGCAACTGGCAGCGGCAGCTGCCGGGAAATCACCCGCCGGCCGCCGCCGCGGCGCTTTGACCGAGGCCGGCGGCAGCGCCGTTTATGCTGCCGGCACGCCGAGTTTCTGCGCCCATGCCAGCGCCGACAGATGCGCCAGGTTGACTTCCTTCGGGCTGATCTTGAGCGAACTGGCCAAGGGGCCGACCAGCGGCGAATTCAGTTCGCAGGCTTCTGCCAGCGCTACATAAGGACCATACGGTCCGGAACGGGTCAGCAACGCCGCAGCCACCTGGTCGGACAGCTTGATGCTGGCCAGCACTTCCTCCATGCTGACGCCCAGCAGCCGGTCCAGCAACGAAAAAATCCCCGCGACAAACAGGTTTTCCGATTCGCCCCTGGGCAGGTATTTTTGTCCCAGCAGTTCCGAGAAACGGCCGCGGATGATCGCGGTTTCCATCAGCACCGGCGAATAGCCGCTGCTGCTGGCGGTAGCCAGCAGCAGGGACAGCCACTGGAACAGCGCTTCGTAACCGAGCAGGGCGAGGGCGGCGCGCAATGACTGGACTTCAGTCTTCAGGCCGAACGCCGCGGAGTTGATGAAGCGCAGCAGTTCATAGGACAGGCCGGGATCGCGCTTGAAGATTTCTTCGATCTTTTGCAGGTTCTCGTTCTTGGCGACCAGGTTCATGATCTGCACGATGATCTGCTGCGCCGGGTTCAGGCCGGTGGCGCGCTTGCCGGGGCGCGGCGTCAGGTGCAGCTTGCCGATGAAGGCATCCAGTCCCAGCATGGCGCAGGCGTCATAGTCCTGCCAGTTGCTGACCGGCCGGCCAACCATGCGCAGCGACGATTTTTTCAGCGCGGCGTAACGGCGCGCCTGCGCCGCAAAATCGCCGGCGGAAAATCGTACTTCGAGATGAGAGATGTCGGCGGGCAGGGCGCCGCCGCTGAGCTCGGCGCCGCGCAGGGAGATGCCGTAGCCGGCAGCGCGCAGGGTCTTTACCGCGGCCACGGCGCCAGGGTTGGCCAGGTCGCCGTGCTTGAGCGTCAGCACCGTGCTGGCGGGCGGCATTCTTTTGATCGCCGCGCCGTTCAGCAGGGCCGGAGATGCTTCCAGGAACAGCAGCTTCTTGCCCAGCAGCCAGCCGCTTTTTTCGTCGCTCAACTGGTCGGCGACGAAACTCAGCAACGCATGCAAGTCCTCTTCATCAGCCTCGCCATCGGCGCCGCCGGTTTCCTGCCAGGTAAGGTCGTAGCCGACCACGCCTTGTTTCGGGCCAAGCAAAGGTTCTCGAACTATGAAATTGTCATTACGCATCTTGGATTTTTTATGGTGGATGGTGAAGGGAACTGCAAAACCGGTTTTCCTGGATGCTGCAGTGTTAACGTTAACGGCCGTTTCCTGGAGAAATTGAGCGAATATCGTCGTCCACCAGGAAATGTGTCATGAACTTTAAAAATGTTGTCGTATTCGCACGACAAAATCACACATTGCCACCAGGAATTTATGGCGTTTCCACCAAAGAATTGATTGCCGTCAGGATTCCTCCAGATTTTTCATGAGGCCCGGAAAGGCGCGCCAATATTGGGTTTGTGGCATTTATTTGATTGTTATAAATAATAATAAATATACAAATATTATTAAATTTCAGCGTCATTTATTGCGGTCTAATAACTAGTGATGGTTAGTAATTGTTAAACATTGTCATGAATGCACTTTTGTGACTTTTTACCCCTAGAATGTGCTTCGCCGTGTTGGCAATTCATTAATTTGAATCGAACATCCACTTTATATCTGAGGGTAAAAAATGAAACAAATGACTATCGCTAAGTTGGTTGCAGTTGCTGCTGCAGGTCTGTTGTCCCAAGCGGCCTTTGCTGACGGCGGCACCGTTAACTTCAACGGCAATATCGTTGATTCCCCATGCACAGTCGATCCATCCAGCCAAAACATCACCGTACCTCTGGGCGACGTGTCGCGCACAGTGTTCGGCGCCGTTGCCGGCAAGAAGTCGACACCATCGAAGTTCACCATCCTGCTGACCGACTGCGGCCCAACAGCCAAGGGCGCAACCGTGACCTTTACCGGCACCACCGACGCTATCGTGAAAGACGACCTGGCGATCGCTAACGCTGGCCAAGTCGGCGTGACTGCTGCAACTGGCGTGGCGATCGAGCTGGGCGACTCCGCCGGCACCAAGATCCCTGTCGGTTCGGCATCGGGCACTTACGTTCTGGGTCTGGGCAACAATCCTTTGAAGTTCCAGGCTGCCTACATCTCGACCAGCACTGCAGTGACCGTCGGTCCAGCTAACTCGACAGCGCAGTTCGTCGTTGCTTACCTGTAATCGACGCGCTTTGCAAAAATCCTAAAACAGTTTTATCCCGTTTCGGCCAGCTATGAGAAACGGACAGCCTGGCGCTTGCGACGGCCAGGTTTTAAGGATGGGCTGGTTTGCCGCAACGGTAGCGGCAAGCCGGCCATCATTTTTCCGCACCACCCATGCATCAATTTGTGAGCACGCAAGTCCTGTGCTTGCTTAGAAATTTGTGCATAGGACATTTTGATAGACGAGGTCTTCCATGTTAGGCAAACAATTCTTCACTTCTGCGGTGGTCGGCGGCGTGCTGGCGTTCAGCGCACTGTCGGCCGGCGCCGGCGTGATGCTGGGCGGCACCCGCGTGATCCTGGGCGAGAAAGACCGACAGGCGTCGATTCCGCTGAAGAACACCGGCACTGCGCCATACGTCGTGCAAACCTGGATCGATGCCGGCGAAGGCAAGAACAAGACGCCGCTGCTGGTGACACCGCCTTTGGCGCGCATGGATCCCGGCGCGGAAAACATCTTGCGCATCGTCCGCATTGCAGGCGACTTGCCGAGCGACCGCGAATCGGTGTTCTGGCTCAACGTCAAGGAAATCCCGGAAAAATCGGATCAGCAGAACGTACTGCAAGTCGCTGTGCGCACCCGCATCAAAGTGTTCTATCGGCCGACCGGCCTGGCCGGCAAGCCTGACGAGGCGCGCGGCCTGGTCACGCTGTCGGTGGTGCCAGGCGAGGACGGCAAGGGCGCTGCGCTGCGGGTGAGCAATCCGAGCGCTTACAACATCACGTTTACCGGTTTCAAGATCAACGGCAACAAAGAGCAGACCAGGGCCGGCATGGTGCCGCCTTTCGGAGCACTCGATTTTCCGTTGACCGTTATCAGCGCGCCGCAGGCGATCGAGGCCAGCTACACCACGATCAACGACTACGGCGGTGAAACACCGGAAGTGACGGCCAAGGTCGCGGTTGGCGGCGCCGGATCGCAAGGACAGCAGCCGGCCACGGAAACCGCGCCTGCCGCAGGCAAATAACACCGCCATCGTCTCCCAGATAGCAAGCAACGGATCCTGTCAAGGCAAGTCAGTCTGCCGCGCAAGGCAGAAATAAAGGAAGGGAAAGCTGTGATCAGATTGTCGCATCAACGCAAACCGGTACGCCTGGCGCTGTCCGCGATTACGCTGGCCGTACTGGCGCAGGTGGCGCACGCCCAAGGCCAGGGCGGCTCGATATTCAACGAGCAGTTCCTGGACATCGGCGGTGATCAAAGCCGTGCCGACCTGTCCTTGTTCGCGTTCGGCAACCGGGTCTTGCCAGGCAGTTATCTGGTCGATGTCAGCCTCAATGAAAGCAGCGTTGGCCAGAGCCAGGTCAATTTTGTCGACAACCTCGACGAAGCGGCGGACAGCAAGAGCGCCCAGGCCTGCATCACCCGCAGCATGCTGGAGGGCTGGGGCGTCAAGGTAGAAGTGTTCCCGGTGCTGATGGCGGCCGGCGACCAATGCGTTGACCTGGCAAAGGTGATTCCCGGTTCCAGTATTTCTTATAATGGCGAGAAACTGCGCCTGACGCTCAGCATTCCGCAGGCCGCCATGAAGCGCCAGGCGCGCGGCGCCATCACTCCGGACAAATGGGACAAGGGCATCAATGTCGGGATGCTGGACTATCAGTTTTCGGCGGCGCGCTATGATGGTGGCAACAACTTCGGCGGCAACAACACCGGCAGCAGCGTCAACGGCATCACCGATTTCAACGGCAACCCGAGCACCGCCACCAGCCAGGCCCGCAATACCTTGTACGCCGGCCTGCGCGGCGGCTTCAACCTGGGCGACTGGCGCTTCCGCAATTTCTCGACCTACAACCGCGGCCTCGACGGCCAGGGCCACTGGCAGTCGGTGACTTCCTACCTGCAGCGCGATATCGCTGCGCTGGGCGGCCAGCTGACCCTGGGCGACAGCACCACGCCGGGCAATTTCTTCGACTCTTTCCAGTTCCGCGGCGTCCAGCTGGCGTCCGACGACGGCATGCTGCCCGACAGCCAGCAAGGTTATGCGCCAACCATCCGCGGCGTGGCGCAAACCAACGCTCGCGTCACGGTGCGCCAGAACGGCTTCGTGGTGTACAGCACCTACGTCGCACCCGGTCCTTTTGTACTGGACGATTTGTATCCGACTTCCACCAGCGGCGACCTGGAAGTGACGATTACCGAAGCGGACGGCCGCGAAACCAAGTTCAAGCAAGCGTTCTCCGCCGTGCCGACCTTGTTGCGCGAAGGCGTCTGGCGCTACAGCGCTACCGCCGGCCAATACCGCAACGGCCTGGGATCGAATGTCAGCGGCTCCAAGCCGTTTTTCATGCAGGGCACCGTGGCGCGCGGCCTGGGACGGGAATTTTCGCTGTACGGCGGCCTCATCGGTTCCGAGATCCATCAGTCCGTAGTGTTCGGCGTCGGCAAGAACCTGCGCGATTTCGGCGCCATCTCGGCGGACCTGTCGCAGGCGCATACCAAGGGACCATTCAATCAGAGCTACGACGGTCAGTCGCTGCGCTTCCTGTACGCCAAGTCGTTCGAGAATTACGGCACCAGCGTGCGCATGGCTGGTTATCGTTATTCCACCGGCGGCTTCCGTACGTTCCAGGAAGCGGCGCAGATGCAGGACCTGCAAAGCGGCCAGGTGCTCAACAACCGTCGCAGCCAGCTGCAGCTGGATTTCGCCCAGCAGCTGGGCAGCCGTGGCGGCAGCGTCTACGCCTCGGCGCAGCAGCAAAGCTATTGGGGCACGGACCAGAAGACACGCCTGATCCAGCTCGGTTATTCGAATTTCTACAAGCAGTTCACCTACAGTTTTACCTATAACAACAGCACCAACCTGAGCGGACCGTCGAGCCGCCAGCTGATGGTGTCCTTGTCGATGCCGCTCGGCGACAGCCGTTCCTACGCCCGTTACTCGGCGACCCAGGGCAATGACGGCGAGGTCAGCCATCAGGCCAGCGTCTACGGTTCGGCGCTGGATGACGGCCGCCTGACCTATAACGTATCGACGACGCATTCGAACCGCAGCGACAACAGCGGCAGCGCTTCTGCCAGCTACCTGTCGCAATACGGTCGCTTCGACTTCGGCCGCGCGCAAGGTTCCGGCTACGGCCAGACCACACTGGGTGTGGCGGGCGGCCTGGTGGTGCATGGCGGCGGCGTAACTTTGTCGCAGCCGCTGGGCGAAACCATGGCGCTGGTGGAAGCGCCGGACGCCGCCAATGTCGGCTTCGAGGTGTATCCAGGCGTCCGTACCGATAGTCGCGGCAATGCGGTGCTGGCGAACCTGAGCCCGTACCGGATCAACCGCCTGGCGGTGCGCACCGAAGACCTGGGCGATGAAGTGGAAATCAAGAACGCCGCCATGGATGTGGTGCCGACCCGCGGTGCGGTGGTGCTGGCCAAGTTCGAGACTGCGATAGGCCTGCGCCTGATGCTGACCCTGAGCGACAAGAGCGGCAAGCCGCTGCCTTTCGGCGCCAGGGTCGAGAACGAGCAGGGGCAAGAGATGGGTATCGTCGGCAGCGAGGGCCAGACCTTCGTTACCGGCGCCAAGGATGCCGGCGCATTCAGCGTCAAGTGGGGCCAGAGCGCGGCTGAACAATGCAGGGTCAAATACCAGGTGCCGGTCGAGAAGAATCCGGCGCCGATCCGTCAAATGAATGCGCAGTGCGAGTGAGCACAATATGCACGCAAGGAAAACAAGGATGATGTCATGAGCAACGGGAATAGCGTATTCAGCAGATGCGCGCGAACATTGGCGGAGCGGCGCCGCAGCCTGTCCGGCATGCTGCTTTTTATCGGCCTGTTGGCCAGCGCTCAGCTGGTGCAGGCAGCCTGCTTTAAGAATCCGTCTTATACGGAAAAAACGATCAACATGTTTTTCGGCAAGGTCTATCTGCCGAGCGACCTGGCTGTGGGAGCGCTGATTGCAAGAAAAGAATTCAACCTGCCGCTGAAAGGCGGGCAACTCGACAAGCCATGGAATTGCACCAACGGCGGCGTGGTAAACGGCGACATGCTGCAAGGACAGATGATCACGGGATACGATCATGTGTACTCCACCAACGTCACCGGAATCGGCGTTCGCCTGTCGCGTTATTTCACAGGGGCAGACTCCACATATTATGCCCACACCCGCACCACTACTAGCGATTTCGGTCTTTTCGACGCCAATTCCAAGTTTGTCGTCGAGCTGTTCAAGACCGGCCCCAAGACAGGCAGCGGTCCGCTGGCGCCGGGCATCTACACCAAGTATTACAGCGTTGCGGACAATCTATCCGTGCTCACCACGTATCTCGATGTCAACGCCATTACTATTGTTACGCCTACCTGCACGGTTGACGTCGGTTCAAAGAATATAGCGGTCAACCTGGGCTCCGTTTCCAGGAGCAACTTCAAGGGAGTCGGCAGTTCGGCCGGCGAGAAGGATTTCAACATCAAGCTCAATTGCCAGCGCGGCGAGAACACCCAGAACATCATTGCATTGAATATGGCGGCGACATCCGATCCCACCAACAAACCGGGCGTCTTGCAGCTGACCCAGGAACCTGGCGTGGCGACCGGGGTTGGCATCCAGGTGCTGGATCAGACCAGGACGCCGGTGAAATTCACGACCTCTACTGTTGCCGACACCAATTCCATCAATGTCGGTCCTTCCGACGATATCCAGTACGTGGTGCCGTTCAAGGCCAGGTACTACCAGACCACGCCCAACATCAATACCGGCAAGGCCAACGGCACCGCGACGTTTACGATCGTATATCAGTAGCGGACGGATGCGCCGGCTGCCGCCTAAGGGCGCGGCGCGAGAGACTGGTTCTGTGCGGCGCGCTGCTGCAGCAGCGTCAGCCAGCGTTCGCCGCATTCGGCGTCGCTGATGCACAGCGCATAGTCGGGCACGGTGCGGGCAGCGCGTTCCAGCAGCTGGATGTCGGCTTCGTGCTGGCGGGCGACATGCGGATCTTCCAGGAACAATACGCGCCGGCATTGCTGGCGGTCCAGGATCAGTTCGGCGATCTGGGCGTCCCCGCCCAGCGGGCCGCTGAGGAAGGGCTTGACCCAGTTGCGGCCGGCTTGCTCACCCTTGATTTTCTGCGCCAGCTTGTTGAGCAGGCTGCCGGTGGTGCCGGTGGCGCAGCGGAATGCAAACTGGTCGAGCAGGGCGAAATGGCGTTCCGCAATATCCAGCATGCGGTCTTTCATGGCGTCGTGGGCGATCAGCGCGATGCCTTCCTGCGCCAGCTCGAAGGTCGGGTCCAGCGCCGGATTCGGCGCGGCGCCGGCCGCCATCGCTTCCAGTTCCAGCCACTCACGAGCACCGGCCAGCGTCGACAGGAATGGCTTGCCATGGATTACGCATTGCCGTTTCAAGGCCACCGCTTCCGGAAAGGTCGACGAAGGATCGACCGGGTCCATCAGGTAAATCACTGCATCCAGGGTGCGCGCCGGATCGGCGTCGACCACCCGCGACACCAGCTTCATCAAACCGCCGTGGCGGCCGTAGGGAAAACGTTCGATATGCGGATAGTGTTCCAGCAGGCCCAGCTGCTGCATCGCGTCCAGCGTGCGCCCGACCACCACCAGCTGCGGTTTCAGCTGTTGTTCGATGCTGTGGCGACTGCCGGTAAGCAGCTGCGCCAGCGCCGAATCCGGGCCCTGCTGGTGGCTGCGGTTGGCGGCGAGGCCGATCCGGAACGGAGCGGAAGAGGCATTGCGGGATGAGAAGGAAGGCATATGGCGGAAGTCAGTACGGGCAACATTGCACTGGCCTGACTTTACCATACAGCCATGCAAGAAAAGCCATGGTTCCGGGCTAAATCGGCATCCGTAGTCTATTTGGAACTACAATGTCAGCCATGAACAAGGCATTTGTAAAAGAATCCGAAGGCGATGACGACGATCTCGAATTCGGATTGCCGGCGATTCCTCCCGGCACCAAGAATTACATGACCCCGGAAGGCTATCAACGCATGAAGGACGAGCTGTTGCGCCTGATTGACGTGGACCGGCCGGAAGTGGTGCGCATCGTTTCCTGGGCCGCTTCGAACGGCGATCGTTCGGAAAACGGCGATTATATCTACGGCAAGCGCCGGCTGCGCGAAATCGACCGCCGCATCCGCTTCCTGACCAAACGGCTGGACTTGGCCGAGGTGGTCGATCCGAGCGTGCATCATGGCCGCGACCAGGTGTTTTTCGGCGCCACGGTGAGTTACCAGAACCATGCCGGCGAAGAGCATACGGTGACTATCGTCGGCATCGACGAACTCGATCCGCTGCACGGCAAGATCAGCTGGATTTCGCCGGTGGCGCGGGCCCTGACCAAGGCCCACGAAGGCGAGAGCGTGACCCTGATGACGCCGGCCGGGATTGACGAGCTGGAAATACTGGCGGTCAGCTACCCCGAGCCGCAGTAGCAGGCAGCAGGATGGGCAAGGCCCATCCTCGCGTGCTTACCGTTTCTGGTACTGCTGGCTGCCGAACAGGATATCGCGCGCCTTGTCGTCGGTCAGCGGCTTGCGGGCCGAGGTCAGCACCTCGACCCCGCGTTTTACCGCCGGCCGTTCGCTGATCGCATCGAACCAGGTTTTCAGGTGCGGATATTCATCCAGTTCTATGCCCTGGTTTTTCCAGGAACGAAGCCACGGGAAAGTGGCGATGTCGGCGATCGTGTATTCGTTGCCGGCCAAGTAAGGATGCTGCGACAACTGCTTGTCGATCACGCCATACAGGCGCTTGGCTTCGTTGGTATAGCGGTTGACCGCGTACTCTATCTGTTCCGGTGCGTAGATGCGGAAATGGTGGGCCTGGCCCAGCATTGGCCCGACGCCGCCCATCTGGAACATCAGCCATTGCAGGGTGTTGAATTTTTCGCGGTCGGTATGGCCGAGGAAGCGGCCGCTCTTGCCGGCCAGGTAGAGCAGGATCGCGCCCGATTCGAACAGCGAAATCGGTTTGCCGTCGGGACCGTCGGCATCGACGATGGCGGGGATCTTGTTGTTGGGTGAAATCGACAGGAAATCCGGCTTGAACTGGTCGCCGGCGCCGATGTCGACCGCATGTACCCGGTAAGGCAGGCCCAGTTCTTCCAGCAGGATGTGGATCTTGTGGCCGTTCGGCGTGGCCCAGCTATAGACATCGATCATGGCTGTTTCCTTTGTTGTGCAATTGCGTGTTTGAATTATGCGAATGAGTTGTGCTTAGATTTTTGCCAGCCGCTGCAGCGCCTGCTGCAGGGTCTGGTCTTGTTTGGCGAAGCAGAAGCGGACGATGCCCGATTCGCGCGGAGACTGGTAGAACGCCGACACCGGAATCGCCGCAACGCCGATTTCGGCAGTCAGCCAGATCGCAAAATCCGCTTCGCTCAGCGAGGAAATGGCGGAGTAGTCGACGCACAGGAAATACGTGCCGTCGGCCGGCAGGAGCTTGAAGCGGGTGTGCTTCAAGCCAGCGCGGAACAGGTCGCGCTTGCGCTGGTAAAACGCCGGCAGTTCGAGATAGGGTGCGGGATTCTGCATGTACTGCGCAATCCCGTGCTGCACCGGCGTATTGACGGTGAAAATATTGTATTGATGGACCTTGCGGAATTCCGCGGACAGCATCGCCGGCGCCGCCACATAGCCGATTTTCCAGCCGGTGACATGGTAGGTCTTGCCGAAGCTGGAAACGACAAAGGCGCGCGCCGCCAGTTCCGGATCGCGGCAGACCGATTCGTGGCGGGCGCCGTCGAACACCATGTGTTCGTAGACTTCGTCCGACAGGATCAGGATCTCGGTGCCGCGCACGATATCCTTGAGCGCTTCGATGTCGGCCGGCTTCAGCACGCTGCCGGTCGGGTTGTGCGGCGAGTTGATCATGATCATGCGGGTGCGCGGGCTGACTGCCGCGGCAATCCGGTCCCAGGGCACCTGGTATCCGTCCGCGCCCAACGTCATCTGCACCGGCACAGGCTTGCCGCCGGCCAGTTCGATCGACGGCACGTAGCTGTCGTAGGCCGGTTCAATCACGATCACTTCGTCGCCCGGATGGACCGCGCACATGATGGCGGTCAGCAAGCCTTGGGTAGCGCCGGCGGTGACCGTGATTTCGGTGGCCGGATCGTAGCTGTGGCCATAGATCTTGTCGATCTTGGCGGCGATGGCCTGGCGCAAGGCCGGCACGCCGGGCATCGGCGGATACTGGTTGAAGCCGTTTTTCATGGCGTCGCCGACAGCGTCGACCAGCGCCGGATCGCAATTGAAATCGGGAAAGCCTTGCCCCAGGTTGACCGCGGATTTTTCGCTGGCCAGGGTCGACATCACCGTGAAAATGGTGGTGCCGACTTTGGGCAATCTGGATTGAAGCTGCATGAGCCTGGAGTCCGCGCTGGCGGCGCCGTCGGGAATTCTTAAATCGCGATTCATCTGCTGTCTATCTAGGTGTCTGGATTTCGCATTTTAGCGTTTTGTCCGAGACTGCACAGGGTTGCGCGTATTCCTAGGTGCCGGCCGGATTCCATGCCTGCGGCGCGACGATGGCGAAAAGCCCGGCCTTGGCGGTCTTGCGCGCCAGTTTCAGCAGTGCCTTGTCCTTGGTGATCAGGATGGTCGCGTTGGCGCCCAGCGCCAGCTCCAGGAATTTCTGGTCGTCGCGGTCGGTGCAGATGGGCAGGCGGATGCCGGGACGCGGGCTCAGCGCCTCGGCCTCCAGGCAGGTGATCAAGGCGTCGAATTCAGCATTGCAGGCCGGCCGGGTGTCGTCGGTGACGGGCAGATGCGAATAATGCAACACCATTTGCCATTCCTGGCGGCAGTCGGCGCGGGTCACGGCTTCCACCGCGCCGCTTTGCAAGGCGCTCATCAGGCTGGCCCAGCGCGGGTCGCGAAAGACAAACAGGTCGAGGCAGACGTTGGTGTCGATCACGATGCGGGGTTTGGTCTGGCTGGCCTGGAGCGGCATTGGCAAGTCTGCGGGTTGATCAGGGTTCATGCGGGTTTCCATCAAACGATAGCGCGCATTTTACCTCGGCCGGCGATCATGAAGTCGCCCGGCTGCGCCAAGGCGCGCGTCACTTCCGCCCGGACTCCGCGATAACCGGCGGCTTCGCCTTCCTGTTCGCCATAGGTGCGGTAATAAGCCGGGTCTCAAAATCGAAATCCAGGTTGGGGAGGGCGATCAGGACGGTTTTTCGGGTTGCGTTCATGGAGGGGCTAGACGGGTCGCCTAGACAAGCTTCCAGGCATTGCTTATGCTGCGATCCTACAGGGAAATACCTGATTCCAAGGAAAAATCGATGACAGTTCTTGCCACAGAGCGGCTGGTCTTGCGCAAGCTGACCACGGACGACGCCGGGTTTTACCTGCGCCTGGTGAACGAGCCTTCATGGCTGCAGTTCATCGGCGACAAGGGCATACGCAGCGTGGAAGCGGCGCGCGCCGCGCTGCTGAGCGGGCCGATGGCAATGTACGAGAGCCACGGTTTCGGTTTCTACATGGTGGAGCTGAAGGACAGCGCCACGCCGATCGGCATGTGCGGCCTGATCAAGCGCGAGACCCTGCCGGACGTCGACATCGGTTATGCCTTTGTGCCGGAGTTCTGGGGCCAGGGTTACGCTTACGAAGCAGCGTCGGCGGTGCTGGCGTTCGGCAACCAGACCTGCGGCCTGCAGCGGATAGTGGCGATTACCGCGCCGGACAACCACCAGTCGATCCGGCTGCTGGAAAAGATCGGCTTGAAGTTCGAAACATTGCTGGAGTTGAAGGGCGACGGCTCGCTGACCAAATTGTTTGCCTGTCAATTTTAGCCTCACCTTGCCGGGATGCGCGGCAGGCGCCAGCGTGCTATGGTGGCAGTTCGCAATGTCACTTCAGGAGGCTGCGATGAAGCTGATTGAGCAGGATGAAATGGAAGATTTCCAGGCGATCTTGCAGGCGCGGCAGCTGGCCGCGGACGACTTCGAATTGCATCAGGTCGATACCACCGATCCCAAAACCGATGAAATATTCGGATTGACCGGTTTTGTCACGGTGAGCAGGAAATCGAATGGACACAAGAAACAATATCCGATCGGCGACGGTTCCAGCTGGGTAACCGAATTCGAGCGGGACCTGCAGCGAGGTGCTTTCGCAGGGTAATTAAGCGCCGATAGCAAGCTGCCGCCAGCGCCGTTATGTTTGTTTCGGTATCATTGCGGACATTCTCAGGTTTATTTGGATAGGTTCACATGCTGATTGTTTTGTCGCCCGCAAAATCCCTCGATTACAGCACTCCCAGCACGACCGAAACACACACCACGCCGGATTTCATCAGCCATTCGGCCGAGCTGATCGGCGTCCTGCGCCAGCTGTCGCCGGCCCAGGTCGGCAGCATGATGAAAATCTCCGATCCGCTGGCGCAGCTCAATACCGCGCGTTTCGCTTCGTGGTCGAAGAAATTCACCAGCGCCAATTCGAAGCAGGCGATCATGGCTTTCAACGGCGACGTCTACGAGGGCCTGGATGCGGCCTCGCTGAGTGCAGCGCAGCTGAACTACGCACAGAGCCGGATCCGGATCCTGTCCGGCCTGTACGGCGTATTGCGGCCGCTGGACCGGATGCAGCCGTACCGGCTGGAGATGGGCACCAGCCTGGCCAATCCGCGCGGCAAGAATCTGTATGCGTTCTGGGGCGACACCGTGACCCAGGCCTTGAACCAGCAGCTGGGCCAGCAAAAATCCGACACGCTGGTGAACCTGGCATCGGAAGAATATTTCAAGGTGGTGCGGCCGAAGGTGCTGGCCGCCAGCATCGTCACCCCGGTATTCGAGGATTGGAAAAACGGCAAGTACAAGATCATTTCGTTCTACGCCAAGCGGGCACGCGGACTGATGGCGCGTTACGCGGCGCTGAACAAGATCCGCGATGCGGAAAAGCTGAAGGATTTTGACCTCGACGGTTACCGTTATATTCCGCAGGATTCCGACGGCGGACGCTGGATGTTCCGGCGCCGCCTGGCGGAATAACTGCATCGATGCGGCATGGCTGTCTGACTCGGATTAACTATTAAGGAAGAAAAATGGCTGCAAGCGAACTTGTTGAATTGGCTGTCACTTACCAGGATATCGCCGCTGCCGCCAAGCGCCTTGAGGGCATCGCCTACAAGACGCCGGTGCTGACTTCCAGCCAGGCCGATCATCACGCGGACGCCAGCGTGTTCTTCAAGTGCGAAAATTTCCAGCGAGTGGGCGCTTTCAAGTTCCGCGGCGCCTATAACGCCATCAGCTGCCTCAGCGAAGAGCAGAAGCAGCAGGGCGTGGTGGCGTTTTCATCCGGCAACCATGCGCAGGGCATGGCGCTGGCGGCGCGCATGCTGGGCGTGCATGCCACCATCGTCATGCCGAGCAACGCGCCGGCGATGAAGCTGGCGGCGACGCGCGAATACGGCGCCGAAATCATCCTGTACGACCGCGAGCGCGAAGACCGCGAGGTGATCGCCGCGCAACTGTCGGCTGAACGCGGTTGCGCCGTGATCCCGGCATACGATCATGCGGACGTGATTGCCGGCCAGGGCACGGCGGCGAAAGAGCTGTTCGATGCAGTGGGGCCGCTCGATTACCTGTTCGTATGCACCGGCGGCGGCGGTTTGCTGTCCGGTTGCGCTATCGCCGCGGCGCAATTGTCGCCTGGCTGCATCGTCATCGGCGTCGAGCCGGAGGCGGGCAACGATGCGCAACAATCGTTGCGGACAGGCAATATCGTACATATCCCGGTGCCCGACACGATTGCCGACGGCGCCCAGACGCAGCATGTCGGCAAGCTGGTGCTGCCTATCCTGCAGGCGTATGTAAAAGACATCGTTACCGTCAGCGACGACCAGTTGCGGACCCAGATGCGCTTCTTTGCCGAGCGCATGAAGATCGTGGTCGAGCCGGCAGGCTGCCTGGCGGCTGCCGCGGTGATGCACAGGGTGTTGCCGTTCGCGGGCGAAAAAGTAGGGGTGATAGTGAGCGGCGGTAATGTCGATATGGAACTTTTTGCGCGCAGTATTGCTGCTGCGAAACCATTTTTCTGAGTCCGGCCAGGCAAAAACAGCTGCTGCGACCGTTGAATCGTATGCCTTATATTTCCTGCCGGTTTGACCGTCTTCCCTGCGAAGCGTTAGAATGCCGGGTTATTGAAAACTTGGGCCTCGGTAAATATGCGTCGTAAACTTGTAGCCGGTAACTGGAAAATGAATGGCAGTCTGGTTGCCAATGCTGCATTACTGGCGGAAATCAAGGCCGGGCTGGCGGTTGCCGCTTGCGATATTGCTATCTGCGCACCGGCTCCTTATTTCGCGCAATGCCAGGCCGAGCTTGCCGGATCGGCAATTGCCTGGGGCGGACAAGACGTTTCCGCGCACGCCGGCGGCGCTTATACCGGCGAAGTTGCGGTCAGCATGTTGCAGGATTTTGCTTGCCGCTACGTTATCGTCGGCCATTCCGAGCGGCGCGCTTATCACGCGGAAAGCGACGGACTGGTGGCGCAAAAGGCGCTGCGTGCCTTGCTGGCGGGTGTGACGCCAATTGTCTGCGTCGGCGAAACCCTGGTCGAGCGTGAAGCCGGCCAGACCGATGCGGTAGTAGGGCGGCAGCTGGCGGCGGTGCTGGATGTGCTGGATGCAGCCGACCTGGCTCGGATCGTGGTGGCGTATGAGCCGGTATGGGCGATCGGCACCGGCAAGACAGCGACGCCGCAGATGGCGCAAGATGTGCACCTGGCCTTGCGCGCCATGCTGGCAGGGAAGAATCCCACGGCGGCAGTTGAAGTAAAGATTTTGTATGGCGGCAGCATGAAGCCTGACAACGCTGCCGAATTGCTGGCCATGCCGGACATAGACGGCGGCCTGATTGGCGGCGCAGCGTTGAAGGCGGTTGATTTTCTGGCGATTGTCGCTGCAGCCCGGTAGTTCGATAGTCCGGATTTAGTAAAAATAAAGCATTAACTCTTCTTGGAAATCTATTAAATGAACACAGTATTTAACATCATTGTCATCGTTCAGGTGTTGTCGGCGTTGACGATCATCGGCCTGGTGCTGCTGCAGCATGGCAAGGGTGCCGACATGGGCGCGGCTTTCGGCTCCGGCGCTTCCGGCAGCCTGTTCGGCGCTACCGGCTCTTCGAATTTCCTGTCGAAGTCGACCGGCGCGGCGGCAGCGCTTTTCTTTATCGCGACATTGGCATTGGTGTACTTGGGGAATCATCGTTCGGCGGTTACCGGCGGCGTGATGGAAAATCTGCCTGCGGCTTCGGCCCCGGCAGCGGCAACTCCAGCAACAGCGGCGCCTGCAGCAGCAATTCCAGATACATCGGCGGCGCCGGCGGCAGCTTCCGGATCGGCTAGCGCAGCAGCTTCCGTGCCGACACCGTCGACCGGCAGCGCGCAGTCGAATCAAATTCCAAAGTAAGACTAGTCCCACAGTGAAATTGCTGACTTTTAATCCGATTGTGCATTGAACAAAAGTACCAAATCAGGTTAAAATACGCGCTTATGCCGACGTGGTGAAATTGGTAGACACGCTATCTTGAGGGGGTAGTGGCGAAAGCTGTGCGAGTTCGAGTCTCGCCGTCGGCACCAAAGAATATGAGGCCAGCAACGGTTGCCCCTGCGCTGGCTTTTTGTCGAGGAACTTGTGGCGTGGTTTGCCGGATTGGGGGCGTCAGGTTTGAGGATTCGAACCGGCAAATCATTCTGCTAATCGTTCAAACTACTGGCGCAAAATCGTGAACCTCGAAAATTATTTTCCCGTCCTGCTGTTTATTCTGATCGGTATCGCGGTTGGCATTGCCCCGCAAGTGCTTGGTCGTGTACTTGGGCCGCATCGGCCCGACTCCCAAAAAACTTCTCCATACGAATGCGGTTTTGAAGCATTCGAAGACGCGCGCATGAAATTCGATGTGCGTTATTACCTTGTCGCCATTTTGTTCATTTTGTTCGATCTGGAAACCGCATTTTTCTTCCCGTGGGGGGTTGCCATGCGCGACCTCGGTTGGCAGGGCTTTATCACGATGATGGTGTTTATCGCCGAATTCGCGGTGGGCTTCTGGTACATCTGGAAGCGCGGCGCTCTGGATTGGGAGTAAGCCATGTCTATTGAAGGTGTATTGAACGAAGGCTTTGTCACCACTACTGCTGACAAACTGATCAACTGGACCCGTACCGGTTCGCTGTGGCCGATGACGTTCGGCCTGGCCTGCTGTGCCGTCGAAATGATGCATGCCGGCGCCTCGCGTTACGACATGGACCGTTTTGGTGTAATCTTCCGGCCGTCGCCGCGTCAGTCCGACGTGATGATCGTGGCTGGCACGCTGTGCAACAAGATGGCGCCGGCCTTGCGCAAGGTGTACGACCAGATGCCGGAACCGCGCTGGGTGATTTCCATGGGCTCCTGCGCCAACGGCGGCGGCTACTATCACTACTCGTATTCGGTGGTGCGCGGCTGCGACCGCATTGTGCCGGTCGACATTTACGTGCCTGGCTGCCCGCCGACTGCGGAAGCGCTGCTGTATGGCATCATCCAGCTGCAAAACAAGATTCGCCGCACCAATACGATTGCGCGCTAAGAGAGCACCATGACGACCAAACTGGAAACCCTGGAAGCCGCCGTGCGCAATGCGCTTGGCGACGACCTGCAAAGCCTGGCCGTGGCCTTCGGCGAGATCACGATCGTGGTCAAGGCTTCGAATTACCTGTCGGCGATGCGCGTGCTGCGCGATCACGCCGATACCCGTTTTGAAGAACTGATCGACCTCTGCGGCGTCGATTATTCAACCTATGGCGACGGCGCCTGGGACGGCGCCCGTTTTGCGGCGGTTTCCCACCTGCTGTCGATAGAGCACAACTGGCGCCTGCGGGTGCGCGTGTTTGCACCGGATGACGAAATGCCGATGCTGGCCTCGCTGACCGATATCTGGGCCTCGGCCAACTGGTATGAGCGCGAAGCTTTCGACTTTTTCGGCATCCTGTTCGAAGGTCATAACGACTTGCGCCGCATCCTCACCGACTACGGCTTCATCGGCCATCCGTTCCGCAAGGATTTCCCGGTGTCGGGTTATGTCGAGATGCGCTACGACGCTGAACAAAAACGCGTAATTTATCAACCCGTAACGATTGATCCGCGCGAGATTACGCCGCGGGTGATTCGTGAAGAACATTACGGGATCAAATAATGGCAGAAATCAAGAACTACACGCTGAACTTCGGCCCGCAGCATCCGGCCGCGCACGGCGTTTTGCGCCTGGTGCTGGAGCTCGACGGTGAAGTGATCCAGCGCGCCGACCCGCATATCGGCCTGCTGCACCGCGGCACCGAAAAGCTGGCGGAACAGAAAACCTACCTGCAATCCGTGCCCTACATGGACCGCCTCGACTACGTGTCGATGATGTGCAACGAGCACGGCTACGTAATGGCGATCGAACGCCTGCTGGGCCTGGAAGTGCCGCTGCGCGCGCAGTACATCCGCGTCATGTTCGACGAAATCACGCGCCTGCTGAACCACCTGATGTGGATCGGCGCGCATGCGCTGGACGTCGGCGCGATGGCGGTGCTGCTGTATGCATTCCGCGAACGCGAAGATTTGATGGATTGCTACGAAGCAGTGTCCGGCGCCCGCATGCATGCGGCGTATTACCGTCCGGGCGGCGTTTACCGCGACCTGCCGGACACCATGCCGCAGCACAAGGCGTCGCTGGTGCGCAACGCCAAGGCGATCAGCGCCCTGAATGAAAACCGCCAGGGTTCCCTGCTGGACTTCATCGAAGATTTCACCGTGCGCTTCCCGAAATACGTGGATGAATACGAGACGCTGCTGACCGACAACCGCATCTGGAAACAGCGCCTGGTCGGCATCGGCGTGGTGTCGCCGGAGCGTGCCAAGGCGATGGGCTTTACCGGCGCGATGCTGCGCGGTTCGGGCGTCGAATGGGATTTGCGCAAGAAGCAGCCGTACGAAGTGTACGACTTGCTGGACTTCGACATCCCGGTCGGCAAGAACGGCGACTGCTACGACCGCTACCTGGTGCGTGTGGAAGAAATGCGCCAGTCCAACCGGATCATCAAGCAATGCGTAGAATGGCTGCGCAACAACAGCGGTCCTGTGATGACGACCAACCACAAGGTTGCGCCATCGTCGCGGATCGACATGAAATCGAACATGGAAGAGCTGATCCATCACTTCAAGCTCTTCACTGAAGGTTTCCATGTGCCGCCGGGCGAAGCGTATGCCGCGGTCGAGCATCCGAAGGGCGAATTCGGCGTCTACATCGTCTCCGATGGCGCCAACAAGCCGTACCGCCTGAAAATCCGTGCACCTGGCTTCCCGCATCTGCAAGGTTTGAACGAAATGGCCAAGGGCCACATGATCGCCGATGCCGTCACCATCATCGGCACGCAGGATATCGTGTTCGGCGAAATTGACCGTTAAGTAGTCTGCTGTTGCTACGCAGTTATTACCACGCAGTTATTACTAATTAACTACTAGCGCAAAACACCGCGCACGAATGGCCAACGACATGTTGTTAAGTCAAGATACATACAAAAAGATCGATCGCGAAGTAGCGAAATTCCCCGCCGACCAGAAACAGTCGGCGGTGATGGCCGCACTGGCGATTGCGCAGGATGAAAAGGGCTGGCTGGCGCCGGAAACCATGCAGGATGTCGCAGACTACCTGGGCATGCCCGCCATCGCGGTGCAGGAAGTCGCGACCTTTTACAATATGTACAACACCAAGCCGGTCGGCAAGCACAAGATCAGCATCTGCACCAATTTGCCATGCCAGCTGTCCGGCGGCGAGCGCGCGGCGGAGCATCTGAAGCACAAGCTCGGCATCGATTTCCGCGAAACCACGGCCGATGGCCTGTTCACGCTGGTCGAGGGCGAATGCATGGGCGCCTGCGGCGATGCGCCGGTGCTGCTGGTGAATAACAAACGCATGTGTAGCTGGATGTCGAACGAAAAGATTGACGGCTTGCTCCAGGAACTCAGTGAGGTAGCCCCCAAATGACCAGCCTGCACAACCGTCATATCAATCCGCTGATCCTGGCCAACCTGGACGGCGACAACTGGCACTACGCCGATTACGTCAAGCGCGGCGGCTATACCGCCCTCAAGCGCATCCTCTCCGAAGGCATCACCCCGGAACAAGTCATCGCCGAACTGAAAGCCGGTTCGCTGCGCGGCCGCGGCGGCGCCGGTTTCCCGACCGGCCTGAAGTGGAGCTTCATGCCGCGCCAGTTCCCGGGACAAAAATACCTGGTCTGCAACACCGACGAAGGCGAGCCTGGCACATTCAAGGATCGCGACATCATCCGCTACAATCCGCATTCGCTGATTGAAGGCATGGCCATCGGCGCTTACGCCATGGGCATTTCGGTCGGCTACAACTACATCCACGGCGAAATCTGGTCCGGCTACGAGCGCTTCGAAGAAGCGCTGGACGAGGCCCGTGCGGCAGGCGCCCTGGGCGACAAGATCTTCGGCAGCGAATTCAATTTCCAGCTGCACGCATTCCATGGCTACGGCGCATACATCTGCGGCGAAGAAACGGCCTTGCTGGAATCGCTGGAAGGCAAGAAGGGCCAGCCGCGCTTCAAGCCGCCGTTCCCGGCCAGCTTCGGCCTGTACGGCAAGCCGACCACGATCAACAATACCGAGACTTTCGCGGCCGTGCCTTTCCTGCTCAACATGGGCGGCGCAGCCTACCTGGAACTCGGCAAGCCGAACAACGGCGGCACCAAGATCTTCTCGATCTCGGGCGACGTCGAAAAGCCGGGCAATTACGAAGTGCCGCTGGGTACGCCGTTCGCCAAGCTGATGGAGCTGGCCGGCGGCATGCGCGGCGGCAAGAAGATCAAGGCCGTGATCCCTGGCGGCTCGTCGGCGCCGGTGATCAAGGGCGACGTCATGATGGACACCGACCTCGATTACGATTCGATCGCCAAGGCTGGCTCGATGCTGGGCTCGGGCGCCGTGATCGTGATGGACGAAACGCGCTGCATGGTGAAATCGCTGCTGCGCCTGTCGTACTTCTATTTCGAGGAATCCTGCGGCCAGTGCACGCCATGCCGCGAAGGCACGGGCTGGCTGTACCGTCTGGTGCACCGGATTGAAACCGGCCACGGCCGTCCGGAAGACATGGATCTGCTGGATACGGTAGCCGGCAACATCATGGGCCGCACCATCTGTGCGCTCGGCGATGCGGCAGCGATGCCGGTGCGCGGTTTCCTGAAGAATTATCGCGAAGAATTTGAATATCACATCGAGCATAAGCATTGCTTGGTGCCGGCATACGTTTAAGCCTGCGCAAGCAGCGTGCAAAACACTTAGGCAAGAAAAGCAAAAGCCATGGTTGAAATCGAAATAGACGGCAAGAAAGTGGAAGTCCAAGAGGGCAGCATGGTAATGGATGCTGCCAACAAGATTGGCACTTACATTCCGCACTTCTGCTATCACAAAAAACTCTCTATCGCGGCCAACTGCCGCATGTGCCTGGTCGAGGTGGAAAAAGCGCCGAAGGCGCTGCCGGCCTGCGCCACGCCGGTGACCGCCGGCATGATCGTGCGCACCGCCAGCGAAAAGGCCACCACTGCGCAAAAGAGCGTGATGGAATTCCTGCTGATCAATCACCCGCTGGATTGCCCGATCTGCGACCAGGGCGGCGAATGCCAGCTGCAGGATCTGGCGGTCGGCTACGGCAAATCGTCTTCCCGCTACGAAGAAGAAAAGCGCGTAGTGGCGCCGAAAGACGCCGGTCCGCTGATCTCCATGCAGGAAATGAGCCGTTGCATCCAGTGCACCCGCTGCGTCCGTTTCGGCCAGGAAATCGCCGGTGTGATGGAATTCGGCATGGTCGGCCGCGGTGAGCATTCCGAGATCACTACCTTTGTCGGCAAGACCGTCAACTCCGAACTGTCGGGCAACATGATCGACCTGTGCCCGGTCGGCGCCTTGACATCCAAGCCGTTCCGCTACAGCGCCCGCACCTGGGAATTGTCGCGCCGCAAATCGGTCAGCCCGCATGACGGCCTGGGCGCCAACCTGGTGGTGCAAGTCAAGTCCGGCAAGGTGATGCGCGTGCTGCCGCTGGAAAACAACGACGTCAACGAATGCTGGCTGTCGGACAAGGACCGCTTCGCCTATGAAGGCTTGAACAGCGACGAGCGCCTGACCAAGCCTATGCTCAAGCAAGACGGCAAGTGGCAGGAAGTCGAATGGCAGACCGCGCTGGAATATGTGGCGCACGGCCTGCGCAATATCCGCCACGAGCATGGCGCTGACGCCATCGCCGCTGTCGGCACTCCGTATTCGACGCTGGAAGAATTGTCGCTGCTGCAAAAAGTGGCGCGCGGCCTGGGTTCGGAAAACATCGATTTCCGCCTGCGCCAGTCCGACTTCGCGCTGGATGGCAAGGTCATGCCATGGCTGGGCATGTCGATCAACGAATTCGCACAGCTCGACCGCACCTTCATCATCGGCTCGTTCCTGCGCAAGGATCATCCGCTGCTGTCGGCGCGGGTGCGCCTGGGCATCAAGCGCGGCGCCAAGCTGAGCATCCTGCACGCCACCGACGACGACCTGCTGATGCCGGTCGCCAACAAGATGATCGTGGCGCCGTCGGCCTGGCTGTCGGCCCTGGGCCAGGTCGCGGTCGCCGTGGCGCAAGCCAAGAGCATTGCGGTTCCTGCCGGTTTCGAGAATGTCGAAGCCTCGGCGGAAGCCAAGCAGACCGCCGCCAGCCTGCTGTCCGGCGAATCCAAGGCAGTATTGCTGGGCAACGCCGCCGCACAACATCCGCAAGCTTCGCAGCTGCACGCAGTGGCGCAATGGATTGCACAGCAGACCGGCGCCAAGTTCGGTTACCTGACCGAAGCCGGCAACACCGTCGGCGGCTACTGGGCCAACGCCTTGCCTGCCGCGGGCAAGGGCCGCAATGCGCAACAGATTTTCGCACAGCCGCACAAGGCTTACGTGTTGTTGAACGCCGAGCCTGAGCTGGACAGCTTCGATCCGCAAACTGCTGTTGCAGCGCTGAAGCAGGCCGAGATGGTTGTGACCTTGTCGGCTTACAAGCACGGCGCGGAATACTCCGACGTGCTGCTGCCGATTGCGCCGTTCACCGAAACTTCCGGCACTTTTGTCAACTGCGAAGGCCGCGCGCAAAGCTTCAACGGCACCGTCCGGCCAATGGGCGATGCCCGTCCGGCATGGAAAGTGCTGCGCGTGCTGGGCAACCTGCTGGGCTTGCCTGGTTTCGACTACGACACTTCGGAAGCGATTCGCGATGAAGTGCTGGGCACCGGCGAAGTTGCCGCGGCCAACCTGGCGGCACGCCTGAACAACATCAGCGACCTGCAACCGCAAGCCGTGGCGCAAACCGCCGACGGCGCGCTGGAACGCATCGCTGACGTGCCTATCTATTTTGGCGACGCCGTAGTGCGTCGCGCCGTTTCGCTGCAAGAGACCGTGGACGGCCAGGCGCCGCAAGCATGGCTGTCTGCTGCGCTGGCGGCAAAACTGGGCATCGCCGCCGGCGACCGCGTCAATCTCAAACAAGGGCAGGGCGCTGCCGCGCTGGCGGCGGCGATTGATCCTGCGTTGCCGGAAAACGTGGTACGCGTCGCAGCTTCGCATGCCTCGACCGCGGCACTGGGCGCAATGTTTGGTTCTATCGTAGTGGAGAAAGCATGATGGATCATTTCATCGCTGCCATCAATGCCACCGGCGCCGACTGGTTCGGCTTCATCTGGCCGCTGATCTGGAACCTGATCAAGATCATCGTCGTCGTCGTGCCGCTGCTGCTGTGCGTGGCCTACATGACTTACTGGGAGCGCAAGCTGATCGGCTGGATGCATATCCGCCTCGGCCCTAACCGGGTCGGTCCGGCCGGTCTGCTGCAGCCGATCGCCGACGCCCTCAAGCTGCTGCTGAAGGAAGTCACCTTGCCGGCGCGCGCCAACAAGGTCTTGTTCTTCATCGCACCGATCATGACCATCATGCCGGCGCTGGCCGCCTGGGCAGTGGTGCCGTTCGGTCCGGAAACCGTGCTGGCCAACGTCAACGCCGGCCTGCTGTTCGTGATGGCGATCACTTCGATGGAAGTCTACGGCGTGATCATCGCCGGCTGGGCTTCCAACTCCAAGTACGCCTTCCTCGGCGCGATGCGCGCTTCGGCGCAGATGGTGTCCTACGAAATTTCGATGGGCTTCGCCCTGGTGATCGTGCTGATGGTGTCCGGCAGCCTGAACCTGACCGATATAGTGATGGCGCAAAGCAAAGGTTATTTCTACGATCACGGCGCTGCGTTCCTGTCGTGGAACTGGCTGTCGCTGCTGCCGGTGTTCCTGATCTATTTCATTTCGGGCATTGCCGAAACCAACCGTCACCCGTTCGACGTAGTGGAAGGCGAGTCGGAAATCGTTGCCGGCCACATGATCGAGTACTCGGGCATGTCGTTCGCGATGTTCTTCCTGGCCGAATACGCCAACATGATCCTGGTCTCCATCCTGACCACGCTGCTGTTCATGGGCGGCTGGGCCTCGCCGCTGGCGATGCTGGACTGGATCCCGGGCTGGATCTGGCTCGGCGCCAAGACCTTCTTCATGCTGTCGGTGTTTATCTGGGTGCGTGCATCGTTCCCGCGTTATCGCTATGACCAGATCATGCGTCTCGGCTGGAAAGTATTCATCCCCTTGATTCTCGCCTACCTGGTGATTGTCGCTGCCTGGATTCAAAGTCCATGGAATATCTGGAAGTAATGGAAGGTTAGTGAAAATGGAAGCCATCAAGGATTTTTTCGGCAGTCTGATGCTGCTGGAGTTGCTCAAAGGGTTGCGGCTGACCGGCCGTTACCTGTTTGCGCGCAAGATTACCGTGCTGTTCCCGGAAGAAAAGACGCCGCAATCGCCGCGTTTCCGCGGCCTGCACGCGCTGCGCCGCTACCCGAACGGCGAAGAGCGCTGCATCGCCTGCAAACTGTGCGAAGCGGTTTGCCCGGCGATGGCGATCACCATCGAGTCCGAACAGCGCGCCGACGGTTCGCGCCGCACCACGCGCTACGACATCGACCTGACCAAATGCATTTTCTGCGGTTTCTGCGAAGAGTCTTGCCCGGTCGATTCGATCGTCGAGACCCACATCCTGGAGTACCACGGTGAAAAGCGCGGCGATCTGTACTACACCAAGGAAATGCTGCTGGCCGTGGGCGACCGCTACGAACCCGAGATTGCCGCGGCGCGCGCTGCGGATGCTGCATATCGTTAATTATTGAGCCGTTTGTTTAGTCAGTTGAGTACAGAGCAATTCGGCGCACGGCGGCGCCTCTTAAACTCTGTCCCGCAAATAACTAACTTTCGCAATTTGTTTATAGGCCATTATGGAATTTAAGACCTTCTTGTTCTACGCGTTTTCGGTGGTGCTGGTGATCGCCGCCTTGCGCGTAATCACCGCACGCAATCCAGTGCACGCCGCGCTGTTCCTGGTATTGTCGTTTTTCTCCGCGGCCGGCATCTGGATGCTGCTGAAAGCCGAATTCCTGTCCATCGTGCTGGTGCTGGTGTATGTCGGCGCGGTGATGGTGCTGTTCCTGTTCGTGGTGATGATGCTCGATATTAACCTCGACAAGATGCGAGAGGGATTCTGGGGCTACTTTCCGCTGGCGGCCACCGTCGGCACGGTCATCGTGCTGGAAATGGCCGCGGTCATCTTCCACGGTTTCCAGGGTTCCGAAGCCGACGTTCCCGCCATCTCGGCCAACATCGGCAACACCAAGGAGCTGGGCAAGCTGATCTACACCGAATATGTGTACGCGTTTGAAATCGCCGCCGTCATCTTGCTGGTGGCGATCGTCGCCGCGGTAGCCCTGACGCTGCGCCGCCGCAAGGACACCAAGTATTTCTCGCCTTCCGCTGCAGTCAAGGTCAAGAGCACCGACCGGGTTCGCATCGTGAAGATGAAGTCGGAAGCCAAGGTCGATCCGGTCGCGCCCGCGAATCCTGCCGCGCCCCTTGCAACTCCGCCGGCCGCACCAGCGGCCCCACAAAAATAACAAGGACGCAATATGGCAATTTCGCTCGCTCATTATCTGATCCTTGGCGCGATCCTGTTTTCGATCGGCATCGTCGGCATTTTCCTGAACCGCAAGAACCTGATCGTATTGCTGATGGCAATCGAACTGATGCTGCTGGCGGTGAACATGAATTTCATCGCCTTCTCGTATTACCTGGGCGATGCGGCAGGGCAGATTTTCGTTTTCTTTATCCTCACGGTAGCAGCTGCCGAATCGGCAATTGGCTTGGCCATCCTGGTGGCGTTGTTCCGTAACCTGGACACCATCAATGTGGAAGATCTGGACAGCCTGAAGGGCTAGGCTGACGAGGTGTGGCGCCGGCGGCCTGGCTGCCGGCACATGGAATACGCAGACAACAAATAACGAATAAAGATAAGGTTCATCATGGCGGGGCAACTTAACCCACAATTACTTCTTGCCGTACCGTTGGCGCCGCTGGCTGGCGCTGCGATCGCGGGCTTATTCGGCACCAAATTCTTCGGCAACCTGGTCGGTCGCAAGACCTCGCACACGGTCACGATCCTGGGCGTGCTGATCGCCCTGATCATTTCCGTGCAGACCTTGCTGGCGGTGATCGACGGCGCCAGCTTCAACGGCACCTTGTACACCTGGATGACGGTCGGCGGCGTCAAGCTGGAAATCGGCTTCCTGGTCGACAGCCTGACGGCCATGATGATGTGCGTGGTGACCTTTGTCTCGCTGATGGTGCATATCTACACCATCGGCTACATGAAAGACGACGAAGGCTATAACCGCTTCTTCGCTTACATCTCCCTGTTCACGTTCTCGATGCTGATGCTGGTCATGAGCAACAACTTCCTGCAGCTGTTCTTCGGCTGGGAAGCGGTGGGCCTGGTGTCGTACCTGCTGATCGGTTTCTGGTACACCCGTCCGACCGCGATTTTCGCCAACATGAAAGCGTTCCTGGTCAACCGTGTCGGCGACTTCGGCTTCATCCTCGGCATCGGCCTGCTGCTGGCGTATTCCGGTTCGATGAACTACAGCGAAGTGTTCGCGCAAAAAGGCATGCTGGCGCAATTGACGCTGCCGGGCAGCGACTGGATGCTGCTGACGGTTGCCTGCATCTGCCTGTTCATCGGCGCCATGGGCAAGTCGGCGCAGTTTCCGCTGCACGTCTGGCTGCCGGATTCGATGGAAGGCCCGACCCCGATTTCCGCACTGATCCACGCCGCTACCATGGTGACCGCCGGCATCTTCATGGTGACCCGCATGTCGCCGCTGTTTGAACTGTCCGACACCGCCTTGTCGTTCATCCTGATCATCGGCTCGATTACCGCCTTGTTCATGGGTTTCCTCGGCGTGATCCAGACCGACATCAAGCGCGTGGTGGCTTATTCGACCCTGTCGCAGCTCGGCTACATGACCGTGGCCCTGGGCGCATCGGCCTACTCGGTGGCGGTATTCCACCTGATGACGCACGCTTTCTTCAAGGCCTTGCTGTTCCTTGGCGCCGGTTCTGTCATCATCGGCCTGCACCACGACCAGGACATGCGCAACATGGGCGGCCTGCGCAAATATATGCCGATCACCTGGATCACTTCGCTGGTCGGCTCGCTGGCGCTGATCGGTACGCCGTTCTTCTCCGGTTTCTATTCGAAGGACAGCATCATCGAAGCGGCGCATGCATCGACCCTGTTCGGTTCCGGTTTTGCTTATTTCGCCGTGCTGGCCAGCGTGTTTGTCACGGCTTTCTACTCGTTCCGCATGTACTTCATGGTGTTCCATGGCGAAGAGCGCTTCGGCAAGGCCCACGACGCTCACGCAGCACATGCCGCCAATGATGCGCACGCCGCACACGATGCACACGGCGCCCATGTCGATCATCACGACGAAGAAGATGAACACGAGCACCACGGCCTGGCTCCCGGCCAGAAGCCGCAGGAGTCGCCTTGGGTGGTGACCTTGCCGCTGATCCTGCTGGCGATTCCGTCGGCCGTCATCGGTTTCCTGGCGATCGAGCCGATGTTGTACGGCAGCTTCTTCAAGGACGTGATTTTCGTCAACGAAGCGCACCATGCCATGGAAGAGCTGCGCCATGAATTCCAGGGTCCGGTCAGCATGGTCAGCCATGCTTTCGCCTCGGCGCCGTTGTGGCTGGCGATCGCCGGCGTGGCGGCGGCGTACTACTGCTATATGGTCAACCCGCGCCTGCCGGCGGCGATCAAGCAGAAGGCCGGTCCGATCTTCACGCTGCTCGACAACAAATACTATATGGACAAGTTCAACGATGTGGTGTTTGCCGGCGGTGCCCGCCTGCTCGGCCGCGGCTTGTGGAATGCCGGCGACCGTGGCCTGATCGACGGCCTGATCGTCAACGGCAGCGCCAAGGCAGTCAGCTGGTTCTCGAAAATCACCCGTCTCTGGCAGTCCGGATACATCTATCACTATGCATTCGTGATGATTATCGGGGTGCTGGGTTTCCTGGTTTGGTTCATGCCGTTTCCGTTTGCCAAATAAGCTGGCGAAGCAAACTCAGTTAGGTTAGATCAATAACAAATATGTCAACTTTCCCTCTTCTCAGCCTCGCGATCTGGTGTCCGGTCGCGTTCGGTATCCTGGTCCTGGCAGTAGGCCGCGACGATAATCCAACCCTGGTGCGCTGGCTGTCGCTGCTCGGCGCAGCGGTCAGCTTCGTAGTGACGCTGCCTCTGGTCTGCGGCTTCGACAATGCCTTCCACGGCATGCAGTTTGTTGAAAAAACCACTTGGATCGACCGTTTTAACGTCAATTACTACCTCGGCATCGACGGCATTTCGCTGTGGTTCGTGCCGTTGACAGCGTTCATTACAGTGCTGGTGGTGATTTCCGCCTGGCAGGTGATCGAGAAAAAAGTCGCGCAGTACATGGGTGCTTTCCTGATCCTGTCGGGCCTGATGATCGGCGTCTTCTGCGCGCTGGACGGCATGCTGTTCTACGTGTTTTTCGAAGCCACGCTGGTTCCGATGTTCATCATCGTCGGCGTCTGGGGCGGCGCCAACCGCGTCTATGCCGCGATCAAGTTCTTCCTGTACACCCTGATGGGTTCGCTGCTGATGCTGATCGCCTTGCTGTACCTGTACATCCAGTCGGGCGGCAGTTTCGAGATCCTGACCTGGCACCAGCTGCCGCTGACGATGACCGCGCAGATCCTGATTTTCCTGGCGTTCCTGATGGCGTTCGCCGTCAAGGTGCCGATGTGGCCGGTGCATACCTGGCTGCCGGATGCCCACGTGGAAGCGCCGACCGGTGGTTCCGTGGTGCTGGCGGCCATCATGCTGAAGCTGGGCGGCTACGGCTTCCTGCGTTTCTCGCTGCCGATCACGCCTGACGCCAGCCACTACCTGGCCGGTTTCATCATCACCCTGTCGCTGATCGCGGTCATTTATATCGGCCTGGTGGCGCTGGTGCAGAACGACATGAAAAAGCTGATCGCCTATTCGTCGATCGCTCACATGGGTTTTGTTACCCTCGGTTTCTTCATTTTCAACGATATCGGCCTGCAGGGCGGCATCGTGCAAATGATCTCGCACGGTTTTGTATCGGGCGCGATGTTCCTTTGCATCGGTGTCCTGTACGACCGCATGCATACCCGCCAGATCGCCGAATACGGCGGCGTGGTCAACGTCATGCCGCGTTTCGCCGCCTTGTTCGTGCTGTTCTCGCTGGCCAATTCCGGCCTGCCGGGCACCTCCGGTTTCGTCGGCGAGTTCATGGTGATCCTGGGTGCGGTCAAGTTCAATTTCTGGATCGGCCTGCTGGCGGCGACCGCCTTGATCCTGGGCGCGGCGTATTCGCTGTGGCTGGTCAAGCGCGTGGTGTTCGGCGCCATCACCAATTCGCATGTGAAAGAAATGCTGGACCTGAACAAGCGTGAGTTCGTCATGCTGGGTGTGCTGGCGATCGCCGTCATTGCGATGGGCGTGTATCCGGCGCCGTTCACCGATGCGATGCAAGTATCGGTGGCCGACCTGTTGAAGCATGTCGCGGTTACCAAGTTAAACTGATTACACAGCGCAAGCGTTGCATAAAAATAAGCGGCAAATAAATGAATAACATGAATCTGATCCCTGTTTATCCGGAAATCTTTCTGCTGATTGCGACTTCGGTCGTGCTGCTGATCGATATGTTCGTTTCGGATGCCAAGCGCTACCTTACCTATTACCTGACGCTGGCCGTGCTGGCCGTGTGTTTCGTATTGACGTTTGGCGCATTCCAAAGCGGGGAGACGGTTTACACCTTCCACAACATGTTCGTCTCGGATCCGCTGAGCAGCCTGCTGAAGCTGGTGTCTTACGTGGCGGTGGCGATCACGCTTGTGTATTCGCGCCGTTATGTGAGCGAGCGCGGCATGGTCGGCGGCCATCTCGGCGGCGAGTTCTACCCGTTGGCGCTGTTTACCCTGCTGGGCCAGATGGTGATGATCTCGGGCAGCAATTTCCTCAGCATCTACCTCGGCCTGGAACTGATGTCGCTGTCGCTGTATGCGCTGGTGGCGTTGCGGCGCGACAGCGCCGGCGCGACTGAAGCAGCCATGAAATATTTCGTGCTGGGCGCGATGGCTTCCGGTTTCCTGCTGTACGGGATGTCGATGCTGTACGGCGCCACCGGTTCGCTCGACCTGATTGAAGTCACCCGCGCCGCATCTTCCGGCGGCATCAACCCGACCGTGCTGCTGTTCGGCGTGGTGTTCATCGTCGCCGGCCTGGCGTTCAAGCTGGGCGCCGTGCCGTTCCACATGTGGGTGCCTGACGTCTACCAGGGCGCACCAACTGCGGTTACCCTGCTGCTGGGCGGCGCGCCCAAGCTGGCGGCTTTTGCGATTTGTTTCCGCCTGCTGGTGGAGGCGCTGTTGCCGCTGGCGACCGACTGGCAGCAAATGCTGACCGTGCTGGCGGTGCTGTCGATGGCGATCGGTAACATCACTGCGATTGCCCAGACCAATATCAAGCGCATGCTGGCGTATTCGACCATTTCCCACATGGGCTTCATGCTGCTCGGCCTGCTGGCCGGCGTGGTCGACGGCAACCTGTTTTCGACCGCCAATGCGTATAGCTCGGCCATGTTTTATGCAATCACTTACGTGATGACCACGCTCGGTACCTTCGGCGTCATCATGCTGTTGGCGCGCTCCGGTTTCGAAGCGGAAAACATGGACGACTTCAAAGGCTTGAACCAGCGCAGCCCGTGGTTCGCCGCGGTAATGCTGGTCCTGATGCTGTCGCTGGCGGGGATTCCGCCGATGATGGGTTTCTACGCCAAGTTGTCCGTGCTGCAGGCTGTGCTCGGCACCGGCAGCGGCCAGCTCTGGCTGGTGATTGTGGCAGTGCTGTTCTCGCTGATCGGCGCCTTCTACTACCTGCGCGTGATCAAGCTGATGTATTTTGACGAGCCGCAAGACAGCTCGCCGATCGTCGCCCACCTCGATGTGCGCGTGTTGCTCAGCCTGAACGGCCTGGCGGTGCTGGTGTTGGGCTTGTGGCCAGGCTGGCTGATGGATGCCACCACTGCAGCCATCGTGAAGACCTTGACCTCATTCCTCGGCAGAGTAGTGCAGTAACCCTGTGAATGTTTCTCTCTCCAGCTGGTTCGTGATCCTGTTGGCGCTGCTGGCTGCCAACCTGCCGTTTATCAACGAACGCCTGTTCGCCCTGGTGCCGCTCAAGTCCGGCGGCCAGGCAGCGGTCAAGCCGGTCTGGGTGCGTTTGCTTGAGCTGTTTGCCCTGTATGCGCTGGTTGGTTTGTTTGCCTATGTGCTGGAAGCGAATATCGGCAATACCTTTCGCCAGGGCTGGGAATTTTATGCCGTGACCGGCTGCATGTTCCTGGTGCTGGCCTATCCCGGCTACGTGCTGCGTTACTTGAAGAAGCATCGCTGACCTGGCTTCCTGCCTGGCGGCTCGGCCCGCAGCCAGCGCCTGCATTACAATCTTCCACTCGTCTGCCTTATCTTTCCTCGGAGTTCCCGCATGGATAGTCACCTGATAGAAACCCGGATCGCCAGCGCCGAAGCTTATGACGGCGACTTCCTCAAAGTGCAGCGCGATACGGTGCAGCTGCCCGACGGCAAAGCGACCACGCGCGAATACATCAAGCACCCTGGTGCAGTAGTCATCCTGCCGCTGTTCGAAGATGGTTCGGTCTTGCTTGAACGCCAATACCGTTATCCGCTGGAGCGCGTGTTCATTGAATATCCGGCCGGGAAAATCGATTCGGGCGAAGATCACCTGGACTGCGCCAAGCGCGAATTGCTGGAAGAGACTGGTTATACCGCGACCGAATGGCAGCACGTCTGCACCATCCACAATGCGATTGCCTATTCCGATGAGCACCTGGAGCTGTACCTGGCGCGCGGCCTGGTCGGTGGCGAGCGCAAGCTGGACGATGGCGAATTCCTGGATGTCTTCAAGGCGCCGCTGGCGGACATGCTGAGCTGGGTGAGGGAAGGAAAGGTGACCGACGTCAAAACCGTGATCGGCACCTTCTGGCTTGAAAAAATTGTCGCCGGCGATTGGAAACTGCCGTAGGGTGGGCACATCATGCCCACGCGTGAATTAACGCTACGCACATGCCTATTTCTTCTGTGCCGCGCGGATCTGTACTCCGGTTATTGCGGTCACGCGTGGGCACAAAGGCGTGCCCACCCTACGCCTCGTCGGATTACATATTCGGATAGTTCGGCCCGCCGCCGCCTTCCGGCGTCACCCACACGATATTCTGCGTCGGATCCTTGATGTCGCAGGTTTTGCAATGCACGCAGTTTTGCGCATTGATCTGCAGCCGCTCGGTATTGTCTTCATTGGTCACGAATTCATACACGCCGGCAGGGCAGTAGCGCGCTTCCGGCCCGGCATAGTCGCGCAGGTTGACGTTGACCGGCACGTTCGGGTCTTTCAGCGTCAGGTGGATAGGCTGGTCTTCGGCATGGTTGGTGTTGGAGATGAACACCGACGACAGGCGGTCGAAGGTCAGCTTGCCGTCCGGCTTCGGATACTTGATCGGCGCGTAATTGGCGGCCGGCTTCAGGCATTCGTGGTCGGCATGGGTGTGGCGCAGGGTCCATGGCGCCTTGCCGCCGAACACCACCTGGTCGATGCCGACCATCAACGTGCCGAGATACAGGCCCTTGCTCATCCACGGCTTGAAGTTGCGTGCCTTGTGCAGTTCCTGGTGCAGCCAGGACTGTTCAAATGCCTCGCTATAAGCCGTCAGCTCGTCGAACTGACGGTTGTTGCCCAGCGCTTCGAACGCGGCGTTGGCGGCCAGCATGCCGGTCTTGATGGCGGCGTGGCTGCCCTTGATGCGGCTGGCGTTGAGGAAGCCGGCATCGCAGCCGATCAGGGCGCCGCCAGGGAAGGTCAGCTTGGGCAGCGATTGCAGGCCGCCGGCGGTAATCGCGCGGGCGCCGTAGGAAATGCGCTTGCCGCCCTGGAAAAACTTGCTGATTTCCGGGTGCGTCTTGTAGCGCTGGAATTCTTCGTAAGGCGACAGGTAGGGGTTTTCGTAAGCCAGGCCGACCACGTAGCCGACCGCGACCTGATTGTTTTCCAGGTGGTACAGGAAAGAACCGCCGTAGGTCTGGGTATCCAGCGGCCAGCCCGCGGTATGCACGACCAGGCCCGGCTGGTGCAGCTTGGGATCGATTTCCCATAGTTCCTTGATGCCGATTGCATAGGTCTGTGGATCCTTGCCCTTGTTCAGGTCGAACTTCGCCATCAGCTGCTTGCCCAGGTGGCCGCGCGCGCCTTCGGCAAACAAGGTGTACTTGGCGTGCAGTTCCATGCCCAGCTGGAAGGCGTCGGTAGGCTGGCCATGGCGGTCGACGCCCATGTTGCCGGTGGCGACGCCCTTGACCGAGCCATCCTCGTTGTATAGCACTTCGGCCGCCGGGAAGCCCGGGAAAATCTCCACGCCCAGGATTTCCGCCTGCTGCCCCAGCCAGCGCACCACGTTGGCCAGCGAGATGACGTAATTGCCATGGTTCTGGAAACAGGCCGGCAGCATCCAGTTCGGCGTCTTGTAGGCTTTTTTCTCGGTCAGGAACAGGAAGCGGTCTTCGCTGACTTCGGTGGTCAGCGGCGCGCCCAGCTGTTTCCAGTCTGGCAGCAGTTCGGTCAGCGCCTGCGGGTCCATCACCGCGCCGGACAGGATATGGGCGCCGATTTCGCTGCCTTTTTCCAGCACGCAGACCGATACCTCGCGGCCTGTTTCTGCTGCCTGCTGTTTCAGCCGGATCGCCGCCGCCAGGCCGGCCGGGCCGCCGCCGACCACCACCACGTCGTATTCCATGGCTTCGCGCGGACCGTATTGTTCCAGGAGGTTCTGCTGGTTCTGCCCTTGGGTTGGAGTCATTGTCTCTTTACCTATAATTAATTTTTCGAACGGATGTGCTAATTGTCCGGGATTTTGCGGCAGAATGCTAGGTTTCAACGGCGGGTTAGTGCTGTTCCTCGCTTGCAGGACGCCAATTTACCGTATTCAGGAAAGTTAGTGCAATGGAAAACAGAAAACACATTCATACCACACGCATCGCCATGCGCTGGGGCGATATGGATGCGCTGGGCCACGTCAACAACACTGTGTATTTCCGCTACATGGAGCAGGCGCGCATAGAATGGCTGCTGCAGATCGGCAGCGACTTCGATTCGCGCCACGGGCCGGTGCTGGTCAACGCCCAATGCAGTTTCCTGCGGCAGTTGAAATATCCCTGCGAAGTCGAAGTCAAATCCTATATCGGCGCCGTCGGCCGCTCCAGTTTCGAGGCGAGCTACGAAATCCGCCGCGCCGACCTGCCGGAAGTGGTGTTTGCCGAAGGCACGGCGAAGATCGTCTGGGTCGATTTCGACCTGGAAAAATCGATACCTCTACCTGAAGACCTACGCCAGTTGCTGACCAACCCGGCGCCGGTGGCTTAGCCCACTAAGCGCCTTCGCTCTGGGCAATGCCCAGCAGGCGGTGCACCAGTTCGCTGGAGGTCGAGGCGGTGAATTTTTTCATCAGGTTGGCGCGGTGCATCTCCACCGTGCGCGGGCTCAGGCCGATCTGCTTGCCGATCAGCTTGCTGGTCTTGCCTTCCACCAGCAATGCCGCGATTTCTCGTTCGCGCGGCGACAGCGTGGATGAAGCGCGGCGCTTTTCACTCAAATCTTCAAAGGTCCAGATGCCTGCGGCATGGGTGTCTTCCGGCACCAGCGCGTGGCCGGTGACATGGCACCAGAACAGCTCGCCGTTGGCGCGCCGCATGATTCTTTCGTCGGAATAGATGCCCTTGGCGTTCATGATAGGAACGATGCGGGCGCCGGTGCGCTCGAACTCGTCCTGGGTCGGATACAGTACCTGGAACGACTGGCCGTTCAGTTCTCCCGGCTGGTAGGCGAACATGCGCGCCAGCGCCAGGTTGCATACCTGCATGATGCGGCGTTCGGAGACGCACATGCCGATCGGCGCATGGGCAAAAATCGTTTCGTAGTCGACGGCTAAATTAGGCAGGGGCACTTGTCGGATCAGTCTGGTGTTGGTTTCGTATTTTTACGGTATTGTTGGAAGCAGCGCTTCGTCATATGCTAACAGACTGCACGTAAAGCAATAATAGTTGGAGTTTACACAAACAGGAGGCATTGGCATGAACAAAGTTTATCCTGACGCGGCAAGCGCGTTGGCCGGCATAGTCAAAGATGGCCAGACCATCGCCGTAGGCGGCTTCGGCCTGTGCGGCATCCCTGAAGCACTGATCCTGGCGCTGCGCGATTCGGCGGTGCAGAACCTGACCGCGATTTCGAACAATGCCGGGGTCGACGGTTTCGGGCTGGGGCAATTGCTGGCGACGCGCCAGATCAAGAAAATGATCGCCTCGTATGTCGGCGAGAACAAGGAATTCGAACGGCAGTACCTGGCCGGCGAGCTGGAGCTGGAATTCACGCCGCAAGGTACGCTGGCGGAAAAGCTGCGCGCCGGCGGTTCCGGCATCCCGGCGTTTTTCACCAAGACCGGTGTCGGCACGCTGGTCGCCGAAGGCAAGGAAATCCGCGAATTCGACGGCGCCAAGTACGTGATGGAACGTTCGCTGGTAGCCGACATTTCGCTGGTCAAGGCCTACAAGGCGGACCGCAGCGGCAACCTGATATTCAACAAGACGGCCCGCAACTTCAACCCGAACGTGGCCATGGCAGGCAAGATCACCGTGGTGGAAGTCGAGCATCTGGTCGAGGTCGGCGAGCTCGATCCGGATCAGGTGCATACGCCCGGCATATTCGTCCACCGCATCGTGGTCAATGCGACGCCGGAAAAGCGGATCGAACAGCGCACCGTTCGCACGGCATAACCCACAGAATACGGAGAACAACATGGCTTGGACACGTGACGAAATGGCCGCGCGCGCGGCAAAGGAATTGCAAGACGGGTTTTATGTCAACCTCGGCATCGGCTTGCCGACCCTGGTGGCGAACCACGTACCGCAGGAAATCGAAGTCTGGCTGCAATCGGAAAACGGCTTGCTGGGCATAGGACCGTTCCCCACCGACGATGCAGTCGATCCCGACCTCATCAACGCCGGCAAGCAGACCGTGACATCGCTGCCGGGATCCTCGTATTTCAGCTCGGCGGATTCGTTCGCCATGATACGCGGCGGCAAAATCAACATCGCCATACTCGGCGCCATGCAGGTATCCCAGCACGGCGACCTGGCGAACTGGATGATCCCGGGCAAGATGGTCAAGGGCATGGGCGGCGCCATGGACCTGGTGGCCGGCGTCGGCAGGGTGGTGGTGCTGATGGAGCATGTCGCCAAGAGCAAGGATGGCTCGACTTCGCACAAGATCCTCGAGGCCTGCAACCTGCCGCTGACAGGCGTCGGCGTCGTCAACCGCATCATCACCGATCTTGGTGTGCTGGATATAACGCCGCAAGGTTTGAAAGTGGTCGAACTGGCGCCGGGCGTGAGCCAGCAGGACATCATCGAGCAGACCGGTGCGCCGTTGGACCTTAGCGCGCTGCACTGAAATTCATCTGGAAAATGGCGCCTGGCACGGATCGCGTGTCAGGCGCCGTTTTTTATTGTCGAGCGGCGTTGGTGTTTTTACCTATTCCCACAGCCAGTTCCAGAATCCGGGCAGGCGCACAGCCTGCGTGCTGTCCCGTACGCTTCTTGCCAGCGCCGCACGTTCCAGCGCAGCCTTGTCGTCGTAAAACGGCTTGACTGCAGTCGGCAGCTGGACCGCTTGCGCGCAATCCATCAGTATTTGCAGATATTCCGCCATGTGGTCGGCGGTATAGCTGTTGATGTCGTGAAAGCTCACCACCACAGGAATACTTCCATCGACCGCCGGCAACTCGCCCGCGGCAATCCGCTCGCGCACGGCGGTCAGCAGATGCAGCATGTTGGAACGTCTTCTCAGGCTGCCCTTGATGCCATATATCTTGCCGTCGTTCGCGCTCAGGTCGGTCAGCAGCATGTGCATGCCCCGCAGCTGGTAAGCGGCAAACGTACGTTTGTCGTAGTTCCAGAACGGCGGCCGCACCAGTTTCGGCGGACTTCCCTGAATCGACACAATGTCGGCAATGCCATCGTTTAGCGTTTGTTCGAATGCGTCGGGGCTGAGGAAGCGATGGTTGGCATGATGCGGCGTGGCGGTGTGAAAACCCAGCAAATGTCCTTCATCGACTTCGCGCCGCAAGATATCTCGCCCGAATTCCGTCTCGCCGGCATCGGCCGAACGGGTTTGCACAAAAAACAGGGCTTTGACGCCGGGTTGCAGCGGATTGCGCGCGAGCGTGCCCAGTATGGACAGTGTCGAATTGTCCGTCCTTGGCCTGGCCGGGCCATCGTCGAAAGTCAGCAGGAATCGGATCGGCGGCTGGGATTTCAATCGCTCGGCGGTTTGAGGCGACATGGCAACCGGTTCAATGGCGCAACCCGTGGCGCCGATCGTCATCAAAATCACGACCAGGCTGGAAATGACTTTTTTGATATGCCGTTGCGAACTGGGAATTACCTTGCGCATTGACATGAATGAAACGGGAAGCGAAGACATGCGGTGACAGACAATAGGGCAGTGATTGAGAAGGAGGTGCGGCGCAGCGCGAATGATACGCCTGCGATCTGCGCTGCCGCCCAGCTGTTACAAACAGCTACAGTTACGACCGTCGCATGGTCGGGGAGCAGGGCAAAAATCCGGATTTTACTGACCGTCTGTGAGGACCGGCGTGCAAGGGTAGCGTCATATGCGATAAGATGTTGCATATACGCAAAGCAAAACATATTGTCTGACCGCCGTTTTGCTTGCCGCCACCCATCAAGTTTTGCCGAAACGGGATTGCAATGACCATACCAACCCACAAGTCTGTCCAGTGCATTTCGCCCGCCGGCCTGCATAAAATGGCCTACCAGGAATGGGGCGATCCGCATAATCCGAACGTATTGCTGTGCCTGCACGGCGTGACCCGGGTGTCGGACGATTTCGACCAGCTGGCGCGCACCGTCTGCGATACCTACCGCGTGGTGTGCCCGGACGTGGTCGGCCGCGGCCGCTCGGACTGGCTGCGCGACCCGCAATACTACGTGCTGCCGCAATACTTGAACGATGTGGTGACCCTGCTGGCGCGGCTCAATGCCGAAACCGTCGACCTGGTCGGCACCTCGATGGGCGGCCTGATCGGCATCGGCCTTGCATCCTTGCCGGAAAACCCGATACGCAAGCTGGTCCTGAACGATATCGGCCCCAGCCTGAATGCCGAGGCGATGGGGCGCATCGGCGAGTATATCGGCGCCGACATGCGTTTCGCCACATTCGACGAAGCCGCCGCTTATGTGCGCGCCATTTCGGCATCGTTCGGCCCGCATACCGACGCCGAGTGGCACAAGCTGGCCAGCGACGTCTTGCGCCAGAACGCGGATGGCCAGTGGATCCGCCATTACGACCTGAAGCTGGCCCAGCCTTTCATCTCGACCAGCGCCGAAGTCTTCAAGCTGTCGGAACAGCTGCTGTGGAAAGCCTACCAGGCGATCACCTGTCCCACCTTGCTGGTGCGCGGCGCCGCATCCGACCTGCTGTCCGTCGAGACTGCCCGCCTGATGACGGAAAGCGGGCCAAAAGCCAAGCTGGTGGAACTGGCCGGCGTCGGCCATGCTCCAACCTTTTTGCATATCGATCAGATAAAAGTCGTCACCGACTTCTTGATCGGTTGATTTGTTATTGCTTGTTTACTGCTTATTTATTGCTTATTTATTGTTTAATCGAGGAGACGAAATATGACTATCCAGCGCCTGCACGTCGGCAAGAGACTTTCGGAAGTCGCCATCCATAACGGCACGATCTACCTGGCCGGCCAGCTGGCCGAAGACACCACCCAGAACATCGAAGGCCAGACGCGCGAATCGCTCGGCCATATCGATCGCCTGCTGGTGGAAGCCGGCAGCGACAAGCATCACATCCTGTCCTGCCAGATCTACCTGGCCGACGTCAAGGATTTCGACGGCATGAATGCGGTCTGGGACAGCTGGGTTTCCGCCAGCAATGCGCCGCCGCGGGCGACGGTGGAAGCCAAGCTGGCGCGTCCGGAAATCCTGATAGAAATTATCGTGGTCGCAGCACAAAAATAAAGATGTAAGCATGGTTTCGCTCACTGCAACACAACGCGCTACGCAAATCCAGCTGTGCACCGCCGGCTTGAGTGCCGAGGACAGCGCACGCGTGCTCGACGCCTTGGCATTCGTCGAGCCGCTGTACGCCGACAACGTCATCACCACCGGCCAGAGCACGCTCGATTTTTCGCAAGGCGTCACCAGCATCCTGGCGCTGCTCGATACCGATGTCGAAACCCGCATCGCCGGCCTGCTGTTCGAGCTGCCCCTGCTCGACGCCAGTTATGCCGACACCATCGAACAGCGCTTCGGCAAGGAGATTTCCGACCTGGTCGGCGGTATCCGCCAGCTGATGCGGCTGCACGGTTTTACCTTCGGCCTGCCGCAGGAAGTCATGCGCGGCAAGAACGCCGCCCAGCAAGCCGCCAGCCAGGTGGAAACCCTGCGCAAGATGCTGCTGGCGATGGCGACCGACATGCGGGTGGTGCTGGTGCGGCTGGCTTCGCGCGTCACCGCGCTGCGTTATTTTTCCGAGCACAAGATAGAAAACGAGCGCACCAGCCAGTACGCGCGCGAGACACTCGACCTGTATGCGCCGCTGGCCAACCGGCTCGGGATCTGGCAGCTCAAGTGGGAACTGGAAGACCTGTCGTTCCGCTTCATCGATCCGGTCACCTACAAGCGCATCGCCAAGATGCTGGAAGAGCGGCGCATCGAACGCGAAGGTTTTGTCGACGCCGCCATCACCCGCCTGCGCAGCGAGCTGGCGGCGGCCGACATCAAGGCCGAAGTCTCGGGCCGGCCGAAACACATTTACAGCATCTGGAACAAGATGCAGGGCAAGGAGCTCGACTTTTCCGAGCTGTACGACGTGCGCGCTTTCCGCGTGATCGTCGACGACGTCAAGACTTGCTACACCGTGCTCGGCATCGTCCACAACATCTGGGTGCCGATCCCGAAAGAATTCGACGATTATATTTCGCGCCCCAAGCAGAACGGTTACCAGTCCCTGCACACGGTGGTGCTGGCCGATGACGACCGGGCGCTGGAAGTGCAGATACGCACCAACGAAATGCATCATTTCGCCGAGTACGGGGTAGCGGCCCACTGGCGCTACAAGGAAGCCGGCGGCTCCAATTTCTCGGCGCAGAAATACGACGAAAAGATCGCCTGGCTACGCCAGCTGCTGGCCTGGAAAAGCGAAGTGGTGGATGCGGTGGTCGAGCATGAAGACAGCCGCCGCGAATGGCTGGAAAAGCTCAAGCAGGCCACGCTCAACGACCACATCTATGTGCTGACGCCGCAAGCGCGCGTGATCGAACTGCCGAGCGGCGCCACGCCCATCGATTTTGCCTACTACCTGCATACCGACGTCGGCCACCGCTGCCGCGGCGCGCGGGTGGACGGCAGCATGGTGCCGCTGAATACGCCGCTGAAGAACGGCCAGACGGTAGAAATCATCACCGCCAAGAACGCTCCCGGCGCCGCTGGTCCTGGCCCCTCGCGCGACTGGCTGACGCCGGGTTACGCCGCCAGCGCGCGCACCCGTTCCAAGGTGCGCGCCTGGTTCAACGCCATCGAACAGCAGGAGACCCTGGCCAGCGGCCGCAGCCTGCTCGACAAGACCTTGCAGCGTGAAGGCAAGACCGCGGTCAACCTGGAAGAATTGGCGCGCAAGCTCGAATTCGCCAAGCTGGAAGACCTGCTGCTGGCGATAGGTAAAGATGAATTCAGCTTGCGCCACGTCGAGCAAGCCTTGCACGACGACCCCGGCGCCAAATCGGCCGAGCACGGCAGCGAACTGGAAGAAGCCGCGATTACCCGCAAGAGCCGCGCCTCAAGCGTGGCGCATGGCGGCAGGTCGGGGGTGCTGGTGGTGGGCACTGACGGCCTCATGACGCAGCTGGCCAAGTGCTGCAAACCGGCGCCGCCCGATCCGGTGGTCGGCTTCATCACGCGCGGCAAGGGAGTTTCCATCCATCGCGAAAACTGCAAGAATTTCGCCGAGATGCGCATCAAGGCGCCGGAACGCGTGATCCAGACCACCTGGGGCGCGCCGGAAGCGGAAACCGTCTACCCGGTCGATATCTTCGTGCTGGCGAGCGATCGTCAGGGCTTGCTGCGGGATATCTCGGAAGTGTTCCTGCGCGAGAAAATCAACGTCATCGGCGTCAGCACCCAGAGCGCCAAGGCCCACGCGCGGATGGCGTTCACCGCGGAAATCGCCTCCACCGCCCAGCTGCAGAAGGCGCTGACCGTGATCCGCGAGGTAAAAGGCGTGCTGGAAGCCAAGCGCCAGTAAGGCCGGCGGAGCAGGGGCCGGGAAAATGTGTTGCATCGTCTCAGCGCCTGCTTTATTTACCGGAAATTCTATGTCATAATAGCGGCCTCTCCGGGAGGTTAGCTCAGGGGTAGAGCGATCGCCTCACACGCGATAGGTCACAAGTTCGAAACTTGTACTTCCCACCAGAATTCCTGTTTTAAATCAATAAGTTAAGCCAGCAATGAAAATCCCAGGGATAACCCGGGGATATTTTCATCAATCCGCGCCTCGATTCCAGTCATTTCCCGCTCGTCGTCCTCGCGGTTAATCCACTGCGCATGGTCCGGTAAAACACGTCCCGGCCGTTTTCCTGCGTCGCATATCTCGCCCCGGTACAACATGGGGAAGCCATTCATTATGGTTTATGATGATCGGCGGCTACGTAGTAAGCTTAGCCTGTCGCGTAAAAACGATCGCCGTCCTTGCCTCTCCAGTCTCCAACGATTCCAAGGGAGTGTTGCCCATGGCAGTTAAGCCCGCACTGGAACCAGCGCCAGCCCAATCCCTGGTCTCGCCGGGCCAAGACGTGGAACACGAAGCGCCGGCAAGCGGGGATATTTTTACCATGCCATTTGGCAATTACAGTTATGCGGCAAGTCCCTTGCGGCGCAGGGACGATGATGACCGTGATGGCGCGCCCCGCTACGGCCGTAATGCAGAGGCAGCATCGCAGCGGCTCCCCGCCAGCAGAGAATCCCCATCGCTCCCGCTACAACAAATAAGCAACGGCATCGTGCAGAGGGCCGAGAAGGATATCGCCGGAGCCGCGCTGCCGCAGCACCTCTCAGTTATATCCAACAATACCGGCTTACCGGACAACCTGAAGTTCGGGATCGAGGATTTATCCGGCCTTTCGCTCGATAACGTCAAAGTCCATTACAACTCGCCGCAGCCGGCCCAGCTGGATGCCCTGGCTTACACCCGGGGGACAGAGATTCATGTCGCGCCGGGTCAGGAACGGCATTTGCCGCATGAGGCCTGGCATGTAGTGCAACAGGCGCAGGGCAGGGTCGCGCCGACGACCGCGGTTCACGGGGTGGCGCTGAACGATGAGCTGGGCCTGGAGAATGAGGCAGATCGGCTAGGTGCGGCGCTTTCAACAATGCCGCTAGTTCCTGCACGCGCCGCCATGCATCCGTTCACGGCATTGAACACGATCCCGGGCAATCAGGCAGGGCCGGTGCAGAGGGTCATCAATTTCGCCGATAAAGTCGAAACGCAATATACAAAAAATACTTATCTCACAAAGTTATGGAAAGCGGCCCAGAAAACCTCCCCCAAGATATCGTTCGACCAGGTGCGCCAGGCATGGATAGAAGCGGAAGCGAGCGATGATGAGGTGGATTTGCCGGATAACATTGATTTGGCCTGGCAACGCATAGCGCCTTATGGCGCGCTGGGAACAGTGGGACTGCGCCCGACCCTGGATGACAAGGCGGAACTGGCCGCCTTGAATAAGGCCGGATCGAACATACCGATGACGGAACGGGCCGGCCTGGATATACACAGGAAGTCGGTACGAAGCAACGCCGGGGTGATTTTTCCTGCTGCGCGCGTGGAAGACGACGATGATGGGCGCAAATGGGATCCGCGCAATCCGGCTGAATTTGAAGAAAAACTGCCGACGGTCGATTACACGACTTGGGACAATTTGCTGGACAGGCAAAAACGCTTCCTGCTGGAGAACCAAAGCAACCTAAAAGTATTGAACGCCGCATTGCTGGCCGAAGTCGAATTGGGAAACAGCCAATTGCGAGCACAGGCGAAGGTGCCCCCGGCAAAAAAACAGTCAAAAACCTATAGCGACTTTATCGTCGCATTATTTAGTCATCTGGCCGTTTCTACGGCGAATCCTCAGCAGGTGGCCAAAGACGCCGGCATTGCAGACGGCGGCAAATATTTGAGCGCCGTATTTAATGTCAGGCGAGGCGACCCCGACAAAAGCATTGCCGCCTACAAAGCCACGGAAAAAACGGAAACGACCGCGGAGAAATCCGCCATAACCAAAGGGCAGCCCCCGATTGACTGGTTGAATGAAGCCGGATTGGAAGAATTGTTAAGGGAAGACGCGCCATTCTTGCGGCAAAGAGCAGCGCAAGTTGCGCATCTGAGAAAAAACCTTGATGAATTCGACATTCTCACGAAATGGGCAAGCGGTGGTTCAAATGTGCAAAGCCACAACAGCAATATGGATTCGGATGTGCTGGCGACAATAGCGACCACGGCTGACGCGAAAGGTAAACAATCGCCAATCGCAAATATCAGCCTGCTGGATTCCCTGCTGGCGAAAATCACGCCGGTCAAGGGCACTTTATATGGCGCTTATCCACGTAACGACAGTTTGCGGGTTGGCTACCTGTTCAGCCAGGGAACCCCCATGAGCGCAAGCGAAGCGGCAGGCGGAACTGTCGCTTTTTCAAAAAATACGGACGGCGCCGACCGGTATAAGATCTATGCCACTGGCCATAACGGCATTCCCATCAGCGCAGTCGTGCCAGGCGTGGGGCAAGGGCAACGGGAAATCCTGTTTAGAGCAGGAGCGACTTTCAAGGTGCTGTCGATCGAGGAAGGCGATTTTGGCGCCAATGTTACGCGCCAGGTCACCATGGTCGAACAAGGAGCAGCGATCAGCCGGCAGCAGGCGGACCGGCGCGATGACAAAGCCGTGCAAACCAGCCAGGAAGCGTTGTTGAACAGGCGCGATAAATGGATTACCAAATTTTCCGAACTGGAAGTGGATGCGGAAACACAAGCCTGGTTCATTTCAAATAATACCGGTGACAGGATAGAGGGCCAGGCAGATGCCAGCTTTGCCTTCCCATACGGCAAAAAGACTGCCCAGGCATGGCACGACGTGATCACCAACGACGATATAAACATCTGGTCGGTAGAAGGGTTCACTCAGATTGCCGCCAGGCTGTTGGGAAACAGCCCTGCGGAAATCAAGTTTATCGTGGCGGGCGAGGATCCCGGCAGCTGGGGAGAGGCGCTTGAACTGCCTGACAAAGACAAAACGGCATTGATAGAAAATGGGCTATTGGTGGATGATCTGTATTCGATCGGCGGCACTCTCTCGCGAGAGCTGTTTGCGCAAATTGCTGCGCGGGCGGGAGCGGAATTTTCGGATGCCGATAATATGTTCAAGCTACGTTTGACTGCCAAGCAAAAGCAATTGATTACAGGTCGCTGGAAGGCAATAAAGGAGAACGGATCGGAAAAAAATGGAACAGATATCTACAAAATTTCACAGGTGCCAGGTGGTAAAAAAAGTGGCAAGCTGCTAAAGGCGGATATGGAGGCCGCGGGGCAGATGAAGACGCTGCTTATGAGCCTGGCGGGGGGAACTGCGGATGGGACACAGGTGCCGTTGTCAGCCGCCGCAATCGAAAAAATCGAGAAACGCCAGAAAACCGAGATAGCCAAGACAAAAAAAAGCAAGGTCGGTTATCAAAACGAAGACAAGAGATCGGCGTTGCAAGGGATATTGGACCGAGGCGCCGAAAACATGGCGGCGATAAACGCCCCTGTCGCCAAGGAAAGCAGCAAAGAAGGAAGCAAGTTGACCGAGAGCGCCAAATTGGCCGCACGCATTCAGCAGCAATTAAGCGTTCTGCATCCTTTACATGACGGCAATGGCCGCATAAGCCGCGCTTATGCGTACCTGGTGCTGCGCAGGCAGGGTTTTGGCGATATTCCTTTGCCACTGTTTGACCAGGACCGGGATCAGTCGACCCCGGCAGATGAATGGGAAAACCAGTTTGCAGCCCAGGCAACAGGAGGCATCAAGAAAAAAGAGGGTGATTCAGGCCTGGTAGAAGAAATTCCAGCTATCGCTAGCGAAGCCGATGCCCTCAAATTCATGCAAGTTCACGCCGGCGACAAGATGAAGGGGGCAATCGAGAGCGTCAATGCTGAACAGACCAAAATCAGCCTGGGCGGAGCCATCCAGATGGAAGACATGTGGCTGGTCGACGAGATGCTGAAGTATATCGGCCAGCGTCCGGAATGGCTTTCCAAGGAACTCAGGAAAGACATGGACGATTTGCGGAGAAAACGGGACAAGGAATCAACCACGAATACGGATGTATTCAAGCAGGTACTGGCTTTAAAAAAACGGCTGGTGCTTGAAATAACGGAGAAAATGCGCACGGCGCCGGCGTCGTCAAAAGACGCAGGTGAAAAGCCGGCTACCGGGTCAGAATTGCTGACGCCGGATTCTGCTGGCAAGAAAAAAGATGATACAACCAGCAGCCAATCCCAGGGAGCAAAAGAAGGCTCCGGTTTTGTGCGAGGTTCGTTGCTGGCTAATGCGGATTTTATCGCGCGCCTGAACTTGCAGGAGCAAAGTGCGCGGGCCGCTGTAGCGCTGGGAGGGCAGGATCAATTGGCGGACGCTGTTCTGGATCACTACGATGAGCGCAATCATGGCGTGCAGGCACATCTGATCGCCTATATGGTATTGAGGAACAGGCCGCACCCTGTTTATCCCCATATCTCGCAAAGCACTGCAAATATGCTGATGGCACTGGATGAAGTTCCAGCGGAGACGGTATATGCACGCCTGAAGAACGTCATTATTCCTCGCGCCCTCATGTTTTTCACATGGGAGGAAGACGTCGAGCAGGAAGAATTGCGCTGGGTGCAGAACAGCGGTCTAGGCGCGGGAGTATTGTGGCAAGAGGAAATGAATTACAGGACAAGGCTTGCGCGCGCCTGGGTAGAGCGCAATCCGGACTACGCAGCACGCGTCGACGCAGCACAGCGGACTATCGTGACAGATGCATTAAATGCTGCAGAAAGAGCCCGGCTGCAAGGCGCGGCGATAGCGGCAATCAATCGCTCCTTTGCAGACGGTGCCCAGCTAACTGATGGCAACTGCCTGTTTGCTGCACTGGCGGCTCCGGACAATGTCAATCTGGAGAGCGCCAATGCGATTCGCGCCAATGTAGTCGCCGGTCTGCAGATGGCCGATGTGGTAAACACGCCGCTTGACGAATTGCGGCAACTGGGCGGTGCCAGCGCCGCGGCGCGGCAGGCGCGGCTGGCGTATGACGCAATGCGCGCCCAAGGTATTTCGCTGGCGCTCTATCAGCAATACATGGGTGTAAGCGGCGTATGGGGCGGCGATCCTGAAATACGCGCCTGGACGCGATTGAATGCAGGGCAAACGATATATCTGCTCGAACCAGGCAATGCCTTGTTCAGGGGGATCAGTAATGCGGCGGGCATAGGTACTCGAACTGCGGATCAGGTTCTTGCGGCTGTGAACCTGGGAACCGCCATAGCCATACGCAATACAGGAGGTCATTACATCAGGCTGCTGCCGCGACCGCAGCCGCAGCAACAGGGAGGCCAGCCAGCATTGCCAGGCGGCTCGAGCGCGGGCGACGGCAAATCTGGCCCCAAGAGGAAACGAGAAAGCTCTCCCAAATCCAAATCGACAGGATCTGTTTCCGGAAGCAGCGAGGCCGATTCCAAGAAGAGGGAGCGCCCGCCCGGAAAAAAAGCCAATGCCGGCGGTCCAGCAAAAAAAGCCAAGAAGGACATGTTTGCGTGTCAGGAAAAAGGCTGCGACAAGGCATATAGCACACAGGCAAACTTGACAAGGCACAAGCGCGCCAAGCATGTGAAATGACGATTCAAGTCGATCCGAAGGGTAATAGCTATGTACGCGGCGGCAACGTATGCTTTCGCTGCTGCCGCGTGCTGCAATACCGTTCCCTTGACCCACGTTATTTGAGCGCAAGGATCTGCATCGCCTTGTCCCAATAATCCAGCCGCGATTGCAGGCCTACATTGCCGCCGTTGACGCGCTGGCAAATCTTGACGAAATCTTCCCTGGCATTGCCGTCAGGCTTGAGGTCGGCGAGTTCGTTGAGTCCCGTCGAGGCCCAATACCAGGCGGCCGAGCGGGCAGCGCCCGCCGGTTCCTGCAGCAGTTCCGGCTGCGCCAGCAAATCCAGTTCCAAGGCCTTTCCGCAGCGCTCGTAGTTGTCGCGCCCGGTCAGCTGGATCAGGCCGCGGCCCCGATATTTCCAGCCGTCGCCGCTGGCTTCGTCGCCGTTTCCGAGCCGGTCGGCGTAAATATTGTTGGCCAGTTTTTCCGGGTTGCTGGCATATTTCAACGCGCTGCCGTCAGTCGGAAAGCGCCGCGGCCATACCTGGCGCAGCCGCGCCGCCGAATAATTGAGATTCTCCGACAGGTATTTGAACTGCGCCGATTCGTGCAGGATTTGCGCCAGGAATGCCGCCTGGCGATGCGGCGTGCCAATCGACCATTCTGTGAACGCGGCGTTGATGGGATCGAGCCAAACGGTGACCCGGGGGTTGTCAGCTGCGGTGCCGAGCAGGCTGGCGAGCTGGTTTTGGGAGATGGCAGGCATAGTGTCCTCGGAAAGAAAAACAAGTAAATCCGTGCACAGATTCACTTGTTTGATATCGCGTTGAATTTTATTGAGTGATGACTGGCTTGGTGCCGTTCGACTTCGGCTGGATCGACGATTGCAGGATATCCAGCACCCGTGCCAGGCCTTCCGGCATGCCGTTGTCTTCGGCCAGGACTTGCACATGGTATTTGGCGGAATTGTCGGAGGTACGGGTGTTTTCCTTGTGGGTCGCAACCGAACCTTCGACGTGCACCGTGGCGCTGAACATGCCCCAGCCGAATTTCATGTCGGCCGACATCTTGGCCGAGGCGTCGGTCGATTCCTTGGACGCGAAAGAAGATTTCACTTCCATGTCGAAGGTGATATCCACCTTGGTGATCGACAGCGCCGGCACCTTGACGATCGCCAGCAAAGGCACATCCAGGGAAACGCTTTCTTCAATCGTTTTGGTGGCGTCGGTCGGGTCGGCGATCGGACGGGTGAAGGCGAAGTGCGCCGTACGCGTTGCGCCTACGCCGTTCGGATCGCTTGCAGCCGGCGGCAGGAAGCCGATGTACTTGATGAAATTGGCAGTCGCATTCGCCAGCTTGATCTGGGCGTCGCAAGCGGCAGTCAACGGACTGCCGATCAGGTCGCCCATTGGCAAGCCCTTGAACTGGGAAGCCATATCGATGATTTCAGACATTGTTTTACTCCTAGAGAAATGACCCAAGCGGGTCGGGAAAAGCCATGCCGCACAAGTGCCGCATGGCGCCGAGTCGCGCATGGCGCGCTCGGTACAATCTTAGGATTGGCAAACAATGGCTTCGTGACATTTCCTGTCGCATCGCTTTTTGTCGGAGCGCGGAAAAATTGGAAAGAGAGGCAAGCCAAAAAAAACAATTCGGATATTTTTTTGCAAAAAAAATGACGGGATGACCCGTCATTCGATAACCGTTCTGCAGATGAAAAATCAAATTCAGGCAATGATCCGCAACAGGATTTACTTGGTTTTGCGGAACCAGGATTTGCGCCACGTTTCCAGCAATGAACGCCACCTGGGAGCGCCTGGCATCAGGCTGGCAAATGTGGATTGCTGCTTCTCTGTCAGCAGGAGTATCCAGTTGCGGCTGCTGCGTTTCGGCCGCGGCGACGTGCCTGGACCAAGCAGCAGGTGGGCGCCGTCTTTGGCGACGTGAATTTCAAGATGTTTCAAGACATGGGGATGGCGCATTTTCTGCCACCAGCTCGGCGCCTGGAGCATGAGCACCGTTTGCGATTCCTTGCCGAATTTCCTGGCCGTCAGGTAGCAGGGGATGCTGAAGTCAAGCTCCTGCAAGCGATACCCGTGATTCCGGTGGAATGCGCTGTAGGGAATGGCTTGCAAGCCGTATGTCGCCTGGTGCGGCAAGCGGTACGAAAATACCCCCGTTGCATCTGCGCCTTTCTGTTCGGAGATGGCGGACAGGTCGCTGTTGGCTTGTTCGTAGACACGCTGGAGTTCCTCGCAAAATCCGTCGAGCGGCACGGTGATGGCTGTCATGGCTAGTCCAGGTGCAGCGGCTTGCGCGCAAAACCAAGGTGGTACACCGCGTATTGCAGCACCACCTGGTGTTCGCCGATGTTATACAGGCCAAAGCATTTTTCCACATTGAGGATGAATCCGCGCGGTGTTCCGCTCAGGCAGCGGTTCACCAGGTCCATGGCCTCCTGGACCTCGGCCTCGGTGCGGATGTTTTGCGGGTTGTCATTGCCAACCACGATACGTTTGATAAAACGCATTTCAGTTAAACGAAAGCGATCCATACTCACGTTGCGCTCCTTTTCTTGATTAGTCCTGCACCAGTCCGGTTGGACCCTGTTCCTTCACCACGTCATTGAGCAGGCGCGCCAGCCCGTCTGTCTTTTCCGTGGCCTGCAGTTTCAGCTTGATGTGCGCGATATTCCTGTCCCTGGCGCCGTTATTGGCGCTGGCAGGGCTGACCATGAGCCCGGCTTTCCTGGTCGCCGGAGCGGCGGCGCCGGTCTGGCTCATGATCGATTCGTTGTGGCCGCTGCGTTCATGTTCCTCAAACGAACCCAGTTCCATGTCCATATCGATCTCCGCCTCGCCGATGATGAGCGAGCTGTGCGGCACCAGCGACAGCAGCGGCAAGCGGTAATGCAGCATGTCGCCCGGCTTGGCGGTGCTGTGTATGGCCGGCAGTTTGAGCTCGATGGTGGTGGGCTGCTTATCTTCGGTAAAGAAAGAGGCGATGTTCGCTACCTGCGCTTTTTCCACCATGTGTTGCGCATTCATGATGGATCCGGCGATTGCAAGCACCATATCTTCCAGGCTGGTCAAGTTGGCCATGGTTACTCCAGTTTTGTTTGAGGGATGTGAATCGGCGGCGACTCCGTTCTGCCGGGTTCAGACGCAAGCATACGAATCGGCGCGATTTCCCTCCTAACCATTTCTGACCATTTCTCCTGCCTTGCCTGACTCGCCTGCTCGCCTTACTCAAGCCGCGAGCAGATTTGGTCAGGGACGCCGCGGTTTCCTCCCTTAGCCTGTGAAGCATGACGCCGCCTCTCCTGTGTCAACCAGCGGCGTCATCGGTTTTTCCATCAACTTGAAAGGGATATCCCCATGAAACCAGCATCAGGAAATCGCACCGTCAGGGTGCTGCAGCAATGGCTGTTCGCGGTATTTCTCATGCTTGCAGGCGCATCTTCATTTGCGGCCGGAAAAACTAGCGGCCTGATCGAGCTTCCGATTGCGGCGCGTCCGGACATTCCCACTGCGATCACCTGGTCGGCGGAACTGCTCAACGCCGCCGATACCGCGCTGGCGGCGAAGAATCCGCCAGCTGCGGCCGTGCCTAACGGACTTAACTGGGTCAGGACGAATTTCTCCCGGCATCACATCATTCCACAGCAGTACTTACAGGCGCTGGTCGCCATCACCCAGGCGCCGGACAGCGACATAGCCGATGCCGATGTCGGCAAGGTCGCCTTGAGAAAGGCGCTCGGGAAAATCCGCTATCCAAGCGCTGCCCCGTTGCTGACGGGGGTGGTGTGGGCGCCGGTCAATCTGTTTGAAGGCCCGGTGGGATTCTTGCGCAGCGACGAGCCCGGCAATGATTTTGAGCTCAACAAGCCGCGCAGCTTCGATGAAAAACGCTGGGATGCATTGAGGAACGTGGTGCATGTGATGACCGTCCTCGAGTTCAGCAACGAAGGCAGCAAATTCACCGTGTCGGCGCAGACCCTGAATGCAAGGGGCGGCCTGGCCAGGTTGACGGAGGCGGTGGTGGCGCTGGCCAAATATACGGATGACAACCGGGTTGCGATCCATCGTTTTTCCAATACCGACTGGATCGACGGCCGCAGCCTGGCTGCCATCAACCTGCAGGACCTGGTGGGATATTCCAGCAGCCTGATAGTCACTGATTCGCTGGTGGCCAGCAAGAAAAATGCCTACCGCCTGAAACTCAAGGCTGACCGCTGATTTCAATAAGCCGCGGCGCACAGGAGCGTTTAGCTTTTGTGCGCCTGTCCATGTGTTGTCCGTAGTCCTGCGCGGATTCCATCTATGCAAAAAAACAAAATGCAGCTTGCGCGACTGCTGCTTTTCCTCAGCCTGGTTCTGATTGTGCTGTACGCCACATTCAAAGCCGTGCCCGCGCGCCAGATCAGGATTGCCGCCGGTCCGGAGGGCGGGAGTTTTTATGCGATAGCGCTCCAGTATAAAAAAATACTGGAGAAAAAGTACTACCAGGTTGAAATCATTCCATTTCAAAATACCGATGAAATTTCGGCCCAGGTGGCTGACGATGCGGCGCATGTTGATATCGGCTTTGTCGCAAATGACTTGCACGGGAAGAATACGGGCAGCCTGATATCGCTCGGAGAGATCCAGCTGCAGCCGATCTTCATTTTCGTGAATCGCAAGGAGGAAGCGGCAGGGCGCATTCAATCGTTCGCCGACCTGCGCGGGCTGCGCCTGGTACTTCCTCCTGAAAAGAGCGTTACCAGCCAGACCTTGCTGAGCATATTCGCTCTATACGGCATCGACCGCAACAATACGCCTCTCAGCTTTCTTTCGATCGGCAGCGGCATTCCGCAGCTGGTTCAGGAAAAATTCGACGCCGGCCTGTTCATCCTGGGAGCGGAAAGCGAGTTGATGGCGGAACTGGCGAAGAACCAGCACCTGGCGCTGGCAGAGATGAAGCAGCAGGCGGCCATCGTCAGGAGATTTCCCTTCTTGCAGGAAGTGACCCTGCCCAACGGGATCTTCGACCTGGAAGGAAAAATCCCCGCCCGCGACGTGAAGCTGCTGGCCGCAAGCATTTCAGTCATCGCCAAAAAAGACCTGCCTCCCGCCACCACCTACGCGCTGCTGGAAGCAATGTGGGAGGTGCATCGCAGCAGCAGTTACGTTAATGGCGAAAACGAATTTCCCAAATACAGCAGCACTGCGATACATACCAGCGAATTCGTCAATGAATTTTATCGCAAGGGCACGCCCTGGATTTTTTCCACCTTCCCGGTTGCGGCCGCCAGCATCCTCGACGCTTACCTGGCGCCGCTGCTGGGGATCTGGTTCTTCCTGAGCATATACAGGGTTTTCATCCAGCTTGAAAAAATCCGCAGCCTCACCCTGTCCTTTCTTGCTCACCTGCTGCTTTGCTGGCTGCGATGGGGCATCAGGAAAGGCCGGCCTTTATCTCCGCTGGCGCGGTTTCTTGTGGAGAAAGTCGAGTCCGCAATAGAGCGGGAGGAACAAGGGTTGCCGGAAGTGTTGGCCGAACTGAAACACCTCAAGCAGCTTTAGCACGCAGCGAACTTTTGCCAGCCCACACCGGAGCCCAGCCATGTCAGCGGACGATATCAGCAGAGCAATGCAAGCGACTTACGACCATTATTATCTCAGCGAAGGATATCGCCGCCGTTATCCGGAACCGAATATCGCAACCATGGCCTATCTGCTGCAGAACGGATTGGCGGACGTCAGCCAGATCCTCGACTTTGGCTGCGGAAACGGCCGCTATTCACTGGCTTTGCTGGAAAAAACCAAGGCCCACCTGACTGCCTACGATATTTCCGCCGCCTCCTTGGCGGAGTTCGAATCGCAGTTGCGCAGCACGCCTCATCGCGAGCGCGTCAGCTTTGTGCATGACAACCTGGACGGCTTGAACAGGTATGCCAGCTACGACGCGATCCTGATGCTGTTCGGCGTCTTGTCGCACGTGGTCGAGCGCGACTTGCGGCTGCAGACCCTGCATAAAATGCGCAGCCTGATCCGGCCCGACGGCAAGCTGATCTTGTCGGTGCCGTCGATTTTCCGGCGCAGGCCGTGGGAATTGCTCAAATACAGCCTGGCGCGAGCCATGGGATATGCCGCACCACCCCAGGATGAAGCGGGCAATATTCGGTTTACCAGGCGCATTGAGGGTCGCAACCTGACGTTCTTCTATCATCTCTACTCATTGCGCACCCTGCGCGAGGAATTGGCTGAAGCTGGATTCGCCATCATGGAGTGCCAGCCTGAAAGCCTGTTTCCCGAATGGCTGGTGACGCAATCGAGCCTGGTGCGCTGCATCGACCGGCGCCTGTGCTCCTGGATTCCGGCGCAGCTCGGCTATGGCATGCGGGTGCTCGCGGACCCTGTATGAGGCAAGGTAAAACAAATGTGCGCCCCTGCCTGCAAGCGGGTCGTGCCTGCCTGTTTGCATTTATCTTGGTGGCCGCCGGAGCGGCGCATGGCGAAAACCGCATGGACCAGATAGTCAAGCGTGGCGTGCTGGTGGTGGGAGTCAAGACCGACTATCCGCCTTTCGGTATGCTCTCGGCGGATGCCACGCTCCACGGCTTTGAGCACGACCTGGCGCAGGACCTGGCGCATCGCCTCGGCGTCGTCCTGCACAAGGTGGCGGTGACGGGCGCCAACCGCATGCAGGTGCTGGACGAAGGCAGGATAGACGTCATGATCGCGACCTTGGGCGACACCTACGAGCGGCGGCAAATCGCCGACCTGGTCGAACCGAACTACTATTCTTCCGGCGTGACGCTGATGACCCGGCCGGACAGCAAATTGAGCGCTTGGGCCGATTTGCGCGGCCAAAAGGTATGCGCCACCCAGGGCAGCTACTTCAACCGCGCCATGGCTACCCGCTACCTGCTGGATTTGCAGGTGTTTCCAAGCGGCCGCGACGCCAAGCTGGGAGTGCGCGACGGCCGTTGCGCCGGCTGGCTGTTCGACAACACCGCGATCGCCGGCGATTTGTTGTCGAGCGAATGGAAAGGCTACAAATCCACTTTGCCGCCGCAGCTGCTGACGCCGTGGGCTATCGCCATTGCACGTTCTGAAAAAGGCGGCGCGCTGGAAATGTTTATCGGCGATACCGTGGCGGACTGGCATCGACAGGGTGTCCTGCTCGGCCTGGAAAAAAAATGGCAAATGCCGCCTTCCGTGTTTTTGGCCGAGATGTACGCCTTGTGGAATAAAAAAGACGAGAAGGGCGCATTCATTTGCCGGCGCCTGGCGAACGGTCAATGGCCGCTGGCATGCCGCAATCCCGTTTTCATTACCTCTACTGAAACCACCGGCCTGCAGCAATGGGGATTGCGGCTCAAGGAAAAAACCGGCATCAACCTCACCTTCGTCTACGACGAGTATGAGCGCGACCAGTTTTTACGCGCTTTATGCATCACGCTCGCGCTCACGGTTTCTTGCGTATTCGGCAGCCTCGCCAGCGGCGTGGCCCTGGCGCTGGCCGTGGAACGGAAAATCCTGCTGCTCAGCCGGTTTCTCAAGGGACTGGCCTTGATCGGCAGGCTGACTCCGCCTTTGCTGCAAATTTATGTACTGGTTTTTGGCATAGGCGGTTTGCTGGCCGCCAGCTGGGGAGTGCAATTGAATTCCTTTCTGGTTGTCGTGCTGTGCCTGTGCTGGTACACCGGCTCATGCCTGCTGCATATCCTGGAAAACGCCGGCGACAAGGAACGTTTGCGCAATCCGGGATTTCGCCTGACGTTCGACACCTTGCGGCCGCTTGTGAGTCGTTGTTCGACATCGATATTGGCGTGCCTGGTGAATGTAACCAAGGCCACCATGATGGCCAGCGCCGTCGCAGTGCCTGAATTGCTGTCGGTATCGACTTCGATCATTGCCGAACATGGGGCCGTCGCTACCGTGATGAATACCCTGATGCTGCTGTTCCTGCTTTTGGTGTTCGTCGTGCTGCGTGTATTGCAATGGATGGAACAGAGGTGGTGCCGTGGAATCGATTGAAATCGGAAAAAAACTGTTTGAGTGGACTCCCTTTCTGGCAACCGGATTCCTATGGAACATCCTGATTTCCGTACTGGCATTGGCTATCGGCACGGTCGGCGGCGGGCTGCTGGTCTTGCTGCGGCTGTCCAGCCATCGGAAATGGGCTCTTGCGGGTTCGGCCCTGACTGAACTCATGCGCAATGTGCCGACGTTTGTTTTCCAGTTTTACCTGGTCTTCATGCTGCCGGAATCATTGACGTTGCCGTTTTCGAGCCTCAGCCTGCCTTTCCCGTCCTGGCTGAAAGCGGCACTGGCACTGGCGCTAGCCGTGGCGGGTTTTGTTTCAGATAACCTGTTGAGCACGATCCTGGAATGGCGGCGCGGCAGATACCAAGATGCGCTGCTGTTCATCTCGAACCTGGGCAATTTTTGCGTAATCATTGTCATGGCGTCCTCTGCGGCGTCGGTGATAGGCGTGCCTGAATTGCTCAGCCGCTGCAACACCGTAATCAACGCCACCGGCACCACGCAGATCATGCTGTGGGTTTACCTGTATGCGATGGTCTGGTTCTTTCTGTTTTCCTACCTGGTGACGGCCGGAATAAGGAGATTCAGTTCCGGCATGCAGCGGCGCATAAGAAGTTAAGCAGAATTTCCGGCAACAGGAAAAGCGGGCGCCGGATTGGAGCATCCGTTTGCCCGCCTGGTGTCGGCGGCAGGTTTAGCTGAGGGCAGGCAGATAATGCGTCAGCTTGTCATAACCGTTGTCTTTCAGGGCTTTGATGGCGTCCGCTCCCTTTTTTCCCCACGTAAAAACATCGCCGTGAAGATCGACATAGACCCAGTGCAACAGGCCGTACCGGTAATTGCTTTGATTGTCTTTTTTCCCCAAGCCGTAAATCGCGTTCTTATACGGTAACGGTTTGTCGAGATTCAAGGTGTTGCTGCTCGCCGTTGTGGCATGAAAGTCATAGTTCAGGAATCCCAGGTCTTTGCACAGCAGGCTGACCGCGGCCGCCGTCATCGCAATGCCGACCTGCGCATCCATGGCGTGGTTGCCGCGCATTTTGTCCGTGACGTCTTGCAGGCTGCGATAAGCATATACATTCCCGAAAACCTTCGAGAAATCAAGCAGCGCTGCAGACCGGTCCGCATGGTTCCGGCAAAAATTCTCGATCAGGGGAAACAAGGTGGCATAGGTGTCGGCCGCAATGACTCCTCCCTTTTTATGGTTCAGGTTGGCGGCCTGGACGGCCGCGACAAAACCGCATATTCCCCAGTTGTTCTGGTTCATGTCTTCGATTTTCATGCCGATTCCCTTTCATGTAGATGCGTCGCCATGCCGTTCATTCAGGCCGGTTGTCGCTATCGCCCGCCAGGCGGGAAGCGGCCGCGCCGGATCTTTTCGCTTTCATGCGCGGCCTGAACATCGCAAAGATCGTAAAAAGAATAGGCCCGGCATCGGCCGGGAAACTGACGGTTGCTGACATGGGCAGGCGCCGGCGATTCGCTGAACTGGCGGCTTATATGGCCGTTGATCGACCAAATGAAAAACGGGGTTTCATGGCCAGATGTCGGTGGATTTGCATCCAAGGCTGTAATTGTCTGGTTTTATGGCGCATCCGCAACCGAGTCACCTCCCGGCGCAGGGCCATGTTCCTCAGAAAACTATAGAAAATGTCATGAATTGTCATGATAACAGTATTTCCATGAGTCAACATGTGGCCATGAATCTACTTTGTTGGGGCAAAAAATGATGACGTTGCTTCTCCTGAAAGATGACACGCGAAATGAAAATGAGATCTGCGATTTTTTCAGCAGCGCTGGTTATCAGATCAATTGGAGCGAGACTTCAGCCACCTTGCTGGCAGGGCAGAGTCCGAGCGAGCAAAACAGGTCGATCACCATTTTGCAGATGGATCACACGCATCCGTTCCCGCCCGATATTGCCAACCTGACGCGCGGCATCACGCTGCCTTGGCGGCTGTCCATGCACCAGCGCACCCTGACCGCGCCGAACAATAACCAGATCAAGCTCACCAGCCTGGAGTTTACCCTGGTCAAAACCTTTGCCATGCTGGAAATCGGCGAGGTGGCGTCCAGAAGGAGGATCATCGGTGAATTCGGCGAGCATTACCTGAGTTACGACCAAAACCGGCTGGACACCATGATCATGCGCTTGCGCAAAAAAATCCGGCACGGGCTGGGAATGGCGCTGCCCTTGAATACGGTAAGGGTGCGTGGATTCAGCTTTGACGATTTGCTGATCCTCGATCATTAAACCGGGCACAGATGGGCGCCGAATCTGTCATGGCCCACCTTTGATCCGCCAGGGCGGCACCGGGCCGAACTGCCGCAGCGCATACTCGATGAATTTCTTCGCGCGCGCCGACATGCCTTTGCGCTGCGGAACCAGCGCGATGACGTCGGCCGGCGCGATATTCCACTGGGGGAGCAGCGCCACCAGCTTGCCGCGCCGGATGTTTTCGGCGACGTCCCACTCGGAACGGATCATGATGCCTTTCCCCATCAGCGCCCATTGGTGCACCACTTCGCCATCGTTGGAACTGAGGATGGGATCGACCCGCACGCTGTGGCTGAGCGTTCCTTTGCCAAACTTCCACAGGCCCACGTCTTCATCGTTTTCCTGCAATACCAGGCACTGGTGGCCGGCAAGCGATTGCGGATCGGCCGGCGACCCCATGCGCCGGATATAGGATGGGGCCGCACACAGGATTCTCGCATTGGCGCCGATCTTGTAGCGCACCAGGCTGGAGTCGGCCAGCGCGCCGATGTGGAACGTGATGTCGGCCTTGTGCGCTTCGCCGGCGCTAATGCGGTCGAGCAGTATCAGCGAAACCTTGACGCCCGGATGGTCGCTCTGGAATTGCGCCACCAGCGGCGTCAGGTAGCGGCGGCCAAAGCCGAACGGGGCGTTGATGCGCAGATGTCCCGCGACAATGCCTTGCCGTGCTTTCAGCATTTCAAAAAGAGCATCGTTGCGCTCGCAAATCGCCGCGCCTTCTTCTGCCAGCAGCTGGCCTTCGTCGGTCAGGTTCATGTTCCGCGTGGAGCGGTCGATCAGGCGCACGCCCAGCCTGGCTTCCAGCTGCTGCAGGCGCTGCGTCACGGCGGAAGCGGTCACGTTGATTTCACGCGCGGCGGCGGCGAGGCTGCCGGTTTTTACCACGATCATGAAAAAGCGAATATCGTCGACCGGGATCATTATTAAGTAAAACTTAAGTTAGCCATGTGTTTGATTTAACCACAATCTTGGCGATACCGTCGATAATTCAGCCATACCAACTGGATCGGGGCTGACATGGCGCAAAAATATCAGGCAATCTTGTTCGACCTGCTGACAGCATTGCTGGATTCCTGGACAGTCTGGAACCATACCGCCGGCTCGGAGCAGGCCGGGCGCGCCTGGCGCGCCGAATACCTGCGGCTGACCTATGGTTGCGGTGCTTATCAGCCTTATGAAGAACTGGTGGCGCAGGCGGCGCAGAACGTCGGACTGGCGCCGGAGCTGGCGCAACAGCTGGACCGCAACTGGCGCAGTCTCCAGCCGTGGCCGGAGGTAACCGCAACGCTGGCGCGTTTGCAGCAGAATCATCGGCTTGGGGTGGTGACTAACTGTTCCACCAGGCTGGGCCAGCTGGCAGCCGACAGGGTCGGTGTCCCATTCGAGGTGGTGGTGACGTCGGAGCAGGCCGGGTTTTACAAGCCTGACCCGCGGCCGTATCGGCTGGCGCTGGAGAAACTGGACTTGCCGGCGCAGCGCGTGCTGTTTGTCGCCGGGTCCGCCTACGATATGTTCGGCACCGCGCAGGTCGGCCTCGATACCTTCTGGCACAACCGCATCGGCCTGGCAGCACCTGCCGGCGCGCCGGCGCCGCTGGCGGAGTCGGCGCAGATCTCGGACCTGCTGCAGTTCGCCGAAACCAGATAAACCGAGGAAATGACATGAATGATTCCACGCTCCATCCGGCGCGCCGGCTGGCCGACCTTGAAACGCCGGCCCTGGTCCTCGACCAGGACCGCATGCAACAGAATATCGCCCGCATGCGGACCAGCCTGGCTCGTTTCAATGTGGCGTTCAGGCCGCACGTCAAGACCAGCAAGTCGATCCAGGTCGCCCGCTCGACGCTAGGGCAAGTCAGCGGACCGATCACGGTCTCGACGCTCAAGGAAGCCGAATATTTTGCAGCCAATGGCTTCACGGATATCCTGTACGCGGTCGGCATTGTTCCAGGCAAGTTCGATCACGTGATCCGGCTGCGGCGGCAGGGGGTAAGGCTGACGCTGATCCTGGACAGCCTGGAGATGGCCCAGGCCCTGTGCGACAAAGGGCGGCAGGAAAACATGTGTTTCGACGTAATGATCGAAATCGACTCCGACGGCCACCGCTCAGGCGTGGTTCCCGATTCGCCGGAGCTGCTCGAGATCGGCCGTTGCCTGGCCACCGGCGGCCAGCATCTGGCTGGCGTCATCACCCATGCCGGTAATTCCTATAATTGCCGCTCGATACCGGCCATCAGGCAGATGGCGCAGCAGGAACGCGATGCCGCGGTCGGCTGCGCAGAACGCTTGCGCGCGGCCGGCATCGTGTGCCCGGCAGTCAGCATCGGTTCGACGCCGACCGCCATGTTCGCCGACAACCTGGATGGCGTCAGCGAAGTGCGCGCCGGCGTGTTTGTGTTCGGCGACCTGGTGATGGCAGGCCTGGGTGTCTGCCGCCAGCAAGACATCGCGCTATCCGTGCTCACCACGGTGATCGGGCACCAGAAAGAAAAAGGCTGGATCATTACCGACGCCGGCTGGATGGCCATGTCGCGCGACCGCGGCACCAGCAGGCAGCCGCAGGACCAGGGTTACGGCCTGGTCTGCGATCTTGGCGGCGAGCTGTTGCCGGATCTGCTGATGGTCGACGCCAACCAGGAACACGGCGTGATCGCGCACCGCTCCGGCGACCCTGCACAAACACCGGACCTGCCTATCGGCGCCATGCTGCGCATCCTGCCGAACCACGCTTGCGCCACCGGCGCCCAGCATGCCCGCTACCATGTGGTTAACCGGGAGTCTTCGGATATCCTGGAGGTCTGGGAGCGCTTCCGCGGCTGGTAGGACAGGCCCCGGCCCATCATTCATCCTTGTCACGCAAAGAGACCATGAAAATCATACATACCCCAGCCGTGCCGGCGCCGCGCGGCCACTATTCGCAAGCGGTGGAACAGAACGGTTTTGTCTTTTTGTCGGGCATGCTGCCGGCATCCGATACGATCGACCCGGCCACGCACGATTTCCGGCAGCAGTGCGAAGCAGTTTTCCATCAGTGCCAGCAAGTCTTGCAAGCCGCGGGCTGCGGTTTTGGCGATGTAGTGCAGGCCACGGCATACCTGGTCGGAGTGGAAAACTGGAGTTTGTTCAATGAGATCTACGCCAGCTACCTGGGTCCGCACAAGCCGGCGCGCGCCGTGGTGCCGGTGCCGGCCTTGCATCACGGTTATGCGGTAGAGCTGCAGCTGATTGCTTGCGTTCCCGGTGGGGTGTAGTCGTGCTAAATTAGCGTTTCGCAATCCGCGCCTCCTTAGACAGCAAGGAAAAATCATGTGGACTCATGAAGAGAGCATAGAAACAAGCGCTGCGCCGGCGCGGATCTGGCAGCTGTTTGCCGACGTGCAGGGCTGGAAAAAATGGAACAAGGGAATTGACAATATCCAGATCCACGGTCCATTTTCGGATGGCACCACATTCACGATGCAACCGCCCGGCGAGGATGTATTTACCACTACCCTGATCGACGTCAGGGAGAACCAAGGTTTTACCGATGAAACGATCATCGACGGCACCCGGGTACTGGTGCACCATAAGATCGTGCCGCTGGCCTCGGGCGGCAGCAAGATCATCTACAGCACGGAAATCACCGGGCCGGCTGCGGCGGATTTCGGGCCGATGGTGACCGCGGATTTTCCGGACGTGCTAAGCGCGCTGAAAAATATCGCCGAGCTCAGCTGACAGCCAAGGCGAGCAGCTTGGTGACCGTGTTGATGTTGCGCACGGTGGCGATGCCGGTCGACGGCGGCAGTTTCAGCTTCGATTTGCCCATGCCTTCGGGATAGTGGATATAGATTTCTTTCTTCCCCGGCCGGACCTCTTCGGCGCCAGGGATACGCAGCAGCTCAAGCCAGTCCTTGGGCAGGCTGCCGTTGCAAAAAACCACCGCGACTTTCGACGGCTCCGCATCCGGGAAGGGGTTGGCTTTCAATATGGCGCCCAGCTCTGCCGCGGTGCGCAGCAAGACATCGACTGGTTTGCCCATTTTTTTAGCGAGCGCCTGCGCCAGTTCCTGGCCGACGGCGTCTTTGCCCAGCGCGCTGTCGAAGATCACGTTGCCGCTCTGGATATAGGTGCGGACCTGGCCGAAGCCCAGCCCGCTGCACAGCGCGGCCAGTTCTTTCATCGGCAAGAGGCCGGTGCCGCCGACGTTCACTGCGCGCAGCAGCGCGACATACACCGTCATGGCCGTCCTCCTTTCAGTAGAGGGTGGCCTTGACCCGCGCCGGCAGTTCGCGGTCGTAGGCCTCGGCGTCGAAACTGCTGCTGCCCAGGCGCTTCAGCATGGCGCCTGGGCTGGGAAAGCTGCTCCGTTCGATCTGCCCGGCAGGATCCCAGAGTTTTGAGCGCACCAGCGCTTTTGAACAATGGAAGTAGGTCGCCTCCACCTTGACGATGATGACGGTGCGCGGCAACTTGCCATCCACCGCAAATTGCTCGAGCAGGGCCGGCTCCGCGGAAATCTCGGCGCGGCCGTTGACGCGCAGGGTTTCGCCGATGCCGGGTACGATGAAAAGCAGGGCGATGCGCGGGTCCGCGATGAGGTTGCGCAGGGTATCGATACGGTTGTTGCCGGGGCGGTCGGGTACGGCCAGCGTACGTTCATCGAGGATCTTGACGAAACCCGGGGCATCTCCCTTGGGCGAGCAGTCCATGCCCCCCGGGCCGTGGGAAGCGAACACTACAAATGGCGAGGTTTTGACAAAGGCCTGGTAATCCTCGTTCAGGTAATCGATTTCCTTCCACAGCGAACGCTCGTGCGGCTTGCCGTAGATTTCCTCCAGCTGCTCGATGGTGGTAAGCATGTCTTTCCCCGGACATTGGTTTGTCCGGGGATTTTACCGGGAAACCGACGCCTTTGCCGTTTTCCAAGACCAGAACAGTAGGTTTTAAGCGTTAGCTTACGCGCTGATCCAGGCACGGACGTCGTGCACGTCGGCGCGCCTGGCTTCCGGATACACCAGATAGAAGGCGTAGTTGCTGAGCACCGGACCGAAAGGCTGCTCCAGCACGCCGCTTTTTAATTCGGGCTCGATCAGGGCAGTGCTGAGCAGAGCAACGCCTTGTCCGGCGATCGCCGCCGAGATGGCGTGGCTTTCGTCCGAAAATACGATGCCGCCGCGGCTGTCCAGGCCGCTGAACCTGGCGCGCTGGGCCCAGGCGCGCCAGGTCGAGGCCTTGCGCAGCGTGCTCTGCCATTCGCAATGGATCAGGGTGTGCTTGAGCAGGTCCCTCGGTTTCTTCACTTTGAGCAAAGGGCTGCTTACCGGCGCAATGCGGTCGTCGAACAGTTTTTCCGCCACCAGTCCCGGCCACAATCCGAGTCCGTAGCGAATCGCGATATCCGCGGTATGGCCGTCCAGCGGCGCGATTTCCACCGAAGTATGGATGCGCAGGTCCTGCTTCGGATAAGCGCTCCGGAAAGCGCCCAGCCGCGGCAGCAGCCAGCGTGCGGCAAACGCCGGCGTGGTGGAAATGGTGAGCATGCGCGCTGCGTCGCGCACTTGGATACGGTTGATGGCAGCCGCAAACAAATCGAAGCCTTCGCGCAGCGCCACATACAACTCGGAGCCGGCCGCCGTCAGGCGCAATTGCCTGGGCAGGCGCTGGAATACGGCCACCCCGAGGCTTTCTTCGAGCCGCCTGATCTGGTGGCTCACCGCAGTCGGCGTCACTGAGAGTTCCACCGCGGCGGACTTGATGCTCAGGTGCCGCGCCGCAGCCTCGAATGCTTTCAGGGCGGCGAGCGGCGGCAGGCGGCGCGTGATCTGGTTATCCATATGGATGAGTTTTATTTTCCATAATCAAGAAAAACTTGTCGTTTGTCGAGGAATTGCAGGGAGATTACAGTTTATCCGGAAACTGATGCATGAATCTAATTCACAAAGGATAACTGAAATGACTACCTTGCTACACCTCGACGCCAGCGCACGCAGCGGACATTCCGACCGCCAGCCGCATGGTTCCCATACCCGCAGGCTGACGCACTGCTTCGTCCAGCAGTGGCTGCAGCAGCGGCCGGGCGACCGGGTCAGCGTGCGCGACGTCGGCCTCCATCCGCCGTCGCCGGTGAGCGGCGAATGGATACACGCCGCGTTTACCGCGCCGGCCTCGCGCGCAGACTGGATGCACCAGGCGCTGGCGGAAAGCGATACGCTGGTCGATGAAATCCTGGCGGCCGATATCCTGGTGCTGGGCGTGCCCATGTATAACTTCAACGTGCCGGCGCAATTCAAGTCCTGGATCGACAATATCGTCAGGGTGGGCCGCACCTTCGGGTTTGACCGGCAGCGCCAGGGAGAGCCTTACTGGCCCATGCTGCAGGACGCCGGCAAGCGCGCGGTGGTGCTGTCGTCGAGAGGCGATCACGGCTACGGCGCAGGGCAGCGGATCGCCGCCATGAACCATGTCGAGCCCAGCATCCGCAGCGCCCTGTCTTACATCGGCATAAATGAGGTGCACAGCATCGCGGTCGAATACGATGAGTTCGGCGATGAGCGGCTGGCGGCGTCAATCGTAGCGGCGGAGGCCGAGATCGCCAGCCTGGTCAGGCGGATGAGCAAGGAGCTCGGCCAGATTCCAGCTTGCCGGCGAGCCGCCTGAATTGCACCGCTTCAATTGAGTTATTGCGGCGGAAACAATTGCTGCATAATAATTGTATGTCTCAAGTTCGATACCTCAGGATCCATACCTTGTTCCAGCAAAGGAAATTCATGCAATTGACGACAGCGCGGATGAGCGCCGCCATCCTGTATTCCACCATCCTGCTTTCGCCGCTGGCGACAACCGCCTTGGCCCAGGGGGCGCAAGCAGCGACTGCAGCCCCGGCCTGCCTCACCGGCGCCTACCGGTCGCCTGCCGGCGAAATCGTTACATTGACGCAGCGTCCGGGATTTCCGGCCACCCTGCTTGCCAGTAACCTGGACGGCCGCACCGGGATATTCGAAGCCGGCGCCGAAAACACCATGAACGCGGCAGCCGATGCCGACGGCCGGCCCAGGCTGGCGGGCCGCTTGCGTTATGCCGGATGCCAGGATCAGCCGCTGGTTTTCCAGTTCGACGGCGGCCCGGAGCAGCAGTGGTCGCGCCTGCCGTTGCGCATCACCCGGACGCAATTCATGTCCGGTCCGCTCAAGCTGAATGGCGAGTTGATCGAGCCGGCAGCGCCTGCCGGCAAGCCGCCGCTGTTTGTTCAGGTGCACGGCTCGGAATCGACCGCGGCGGTGGATGCCAGCAATCGCGCTTTCCTGATGGCGAGCCAGGGCGTCGCTGCGTTCGTGTTCGACAAGCGCGGCACCGGGCTGTCGGAGGGCGTGTATACCCAGGATTTCACCAAGCTTGCGGACGATGTCGCCGCGGCGGTGGTTGAAGCGCGCAGGCTCAGCGCCGGGCGTGCCGGCCGCGTCGGCGTGGCCGGATTCAGCCAGGGCGGCTGGGTGGCGCCGCTTGCCGCGACCAAGGCGCCGGTCGACTTCGTGGTGGTGGGTTACGGCGTAATTGGCACGCCGATAGAACAGGACCAGTGGCAGGTCGACTATCAGCTGCGCAACCTTGGTTACGGCGAAGACGTGATCGGCAAAGCGCGCTCGCTGACAGCGCTGGCCGGCACGGTAGCGGCGTCGAATTTCTACGCCGGTTTGCCGCAGCTGCAGAAAGCCAAAGGCAGATACGCCGGCGAGCCATGGCTGGACAAGGTTGACGGCCAGTACACGGGCGAGTTGCTGCGCGGCGAGGTGGAGCGGGCGCGCAGCGAAAGTCCTGGCGTGATCTGGCATTACGATTCGGAGGCGGTCTTGCGGCGTCTTGCGATTCCACAATTATGGGTGTTTGCGCAAGACGACTCGGTCGCGCCGAGTGCGCCGTCGATTGCGCGCCTGGACCGTTTCAGGGGCAATGACAAAACCATCGACATCGCTGTCTTTCCCGGCTCCGACCACGGCATCCGCACTTTTTCGGTGAAGCCTGACGGCAGCCGTAAATATGCGGGTTATGCAGCGGGATACACCAGCCTGCTGGCCGACTGGATGAAGGGGCAGCCGCTGGCGCCGGACGCCCAGGACAAGATGCTGGGGCCGACGCGGGGGTTGCGCTAGGGTTTCAGCCCTTGAACTTGTTCTTCAGGGCGTCCAGTTTTGAGCTTGAGGCTATTTGCCCGTGGGCTTCGTCGGCCTCTGTGTCCTGCTCGTCGGCAAATTCGTCGGCCAGGTTCTTCCAGCCCTTGCTGGCCGCGAAGTCGTTGAATTCTTCCGGCGCTTCCAGCACGATCAGTTTGTCATCTTGCAAACCAAGGTCGCCGTGGCCGAAATCCGGGCCGACATAACCGGCCCGGCGCAGCTGGGCCAAGACCTGGGCGATCAGCACCTTGTCTTCATACAAACGCTCCTTGCCGATCGCCGCGGCGAAATCGACATAGACGTCGATGATGCCGTAGCCTTCGTCGAAGATGCGGATTGCTTTTATGTTATGGCCACGGCCGGCAGCGTCGGTGACGCTGAATGGCCCGCTGAGTTGGATATCGGTTTCGCTGTTCATTCGCGCAGGATACACCAAATGCCGCTGAACCTAATACCCGGGCTGTCGTCAGAACAGTTACATCGGGCGTGATTCACCGGTAGACTGAGGGGAAATGAATTCGTTGAGAGGCGCACCAGCGCCCGCAAAGAGAGGTTCGCAGAACCTGCCCGAAGGAGACAAAATGCGTGATATCTCATACAACAGGTCGGCGCAGCATTTTTCCTGCGATCCCGCGGTGATTGAAAAATCGCACCAGAGATCGAGCGCCTACGGCCTGGACCAGCACGACAAGCCGGACATCATGCCGCTGGACCGCAGCTCCCTGTCGCTGTTGCTGGAACAGAACCGGGTCCTGCATGCGCATGCCTTGCCGGTCATGGAAACCCTGTACGAGCAGATCGTCAACACCCACAACATGGTGATCCTGACCGACGCCCACGGCGTGATCGTACATGCGCTGGGCGACGACGATTTCCTGGTCAAGGCCAACCGCGTGGCCTTGAACCCGGGCGTGACCTGGTCCGAGCAAAGCAAGGGCACCAACGCCATCGGCACCGCCATCGCGGAAGGCGTGCCGACCACGGTGCATGCCGACGCCCACTATCTTTCGGCAAATCATTTCCTGACCTGCTCGGCGGCGCCGATTTTCGACTACCAGGGCAATATCCTCGGCGTGCTGGATGTCAGCGGCGATCGCGGCAGCTACCACAAGCACACCATGGCGCTGGTGCGCATGTCGGCGCAGATGATTGAAAACCAGTTGTTTACCGCAGCGTTCGAGAACGCCGTCACCCTGCATTTCCATAGCCGGCCCGAATTCATCGGCACGCTGGTGGAAGGCATCGCCTGCTTCACGCCCGGCGGCCGGTTCCTGTCGGCCAACCGCAGCGCCATGTTCCAGCTGGGGCTGTCGCAGGCGGCCTTGCAATCGCATACTTTCAGCTCGCTGTTCGGCTTGCCGCTGTCGACCCTGTTCGACCATTATCGGACGGCCGCACCGGGCCTGCTCAATCTGTGCCTGCACAGCGGCGTCAAAGTCTATGCCCGCGCTGAACTGCGGCTGTCGAACAGTGTGTTCCAGCACTACAGCGAACTGCCTTCCTTGCCTGCGGCGGCGGTGCCGAAGGTGGCGCCGCGCCGGCTGTCGAGCCTGCGTTACCTGAACACCGGCGATCCGCACATGGCGACCCTGATCGGCAAGCTCGACAAAGTGATAGGGCGCGACATTCCTATCCTGATCACCGGCGAAACCGGCACCGGCAAGGAATTGCTGGCGCAGGCGATTCATAACGATTCGCCGCGCAAGAACAATGCTTTTGTCGCCGTCAACTGCGCCTCGATTCCGGAAACGCTGATCGAATCTGAACTGTTCGGTTACGAAGAGGGGGCGTTTACCGGCGCCCGCAAAAAAGGCGGCCAGGGCAAGCTGCTGCAAGCCAACGGCGGCACGCTGTTCCTGGACGAAATCGGCGACATGCCGCTCAGCCTGCAGGCACGCTTGCTGCGGGTCCTGCAGGAAAGGGTGGTGACGCCGCTGGGCAGCACCAAGGCGATTCCGGTCAACCTGGCCGTGATTTGCGCCACCAACCGCAACCTGCGCGAACTGATTGCGGCCAACCTGTTTCGGGAAGATCTTTATTACCGTCTGAACGGCCTGGTGGTCAAGCTGCCGGCTTTGCGCGAGCGCAGCGATCTCGATGTGATCGTCGACAGGTTGCTGGCGGAAGCCGGCAACGAAGGACGCTGCTGCAGCGTCGCGCCCGACATCATGGAATTGTTCCGACGGCACAGCTGGCCGGGGAATTTCCGTCAGCTGAGCAACCTGTTGCGGACCGCAGTGGTCATGGCCGGAGAGGACGGGCTGATCAGGCTGGAGCACCTGCCCGACGATTTCCTGGAAGATGTGCAGGCCGAGCCGCCGCTTGCGGTCGCCGCGGTTTCAACCGACGGCGCCGGCAGCCTGGAAGGCCTGGCGCAGGCCGCGGTCAGGAGCGCCTATGAGGCCTGCGGCGGCAACGTGTCCGCAACCGCCAAGGCATTGGGGGTTTCGCGCAATACCGTGTACCGCAAGCTCAACCTGCGTTAAAACGTGACGGTGGCGACCACGGTGTCGGTATATGTCGTGGCGATGCCGGTCTGTCCCGATGGCACGCGGGCGTAAATCGTCACTGGCGTTGCTGTTCCTGTGGCGTTGACCGTGGCCGGCGCGGTGGCGACGGTGTTGCCCCAGGTCGTGGTGCGGCCGGAATCCGAGAACAGCGAATAACTAAGATAGGTCGGGGTGCCGCCGCCGCTGGATACGCGCCGCAGCGGCACCGAATCGGTGGAGCCGGTATTGGCGTTGGCGCCTTGTCCCAGCGTGATGACCGGCGCAGCGCCGGGGGTGCAGGTAGTGGTGACGCTGGCGGTCACGTCCTGGTTGGCGGAGGCATTGGTTACGATCGGATCGTAGGTGGTGGTGAAGCCGATGGTGGCAATGCTGCAGTTGTTGGCGATGGTGACGGTGTTGGTCATGGTCGCCGTGGCTGTCGCTGCAAAAGCGCCGGCGGCGCTGCATGCTGATACGACCATTAAGATAAAACCTTGAGTAGACTTTTTCATGACGAATCTCCCGATTGCCACTACCTGTTTGTCCGGTCCGGACCACACTTGATCCAGGTCTTGCTATACGCATCTATATCATATAAATTTCCTTATGGAAATATTTATTTGTAGGCTTGCCGACAACTTGCACGGCAAAACCATGCAAGTTGTCATAGATGTATTACAAGGTTGGCAAGACCAAGGTCGATTGCTGGCCCGGACTGAATTCAAAGCGCACGCCAAACCGTTCGCCCAGGTTCACCGGCGAGGCATACAGGCTGTCGGCAGTATCCAGCACCACGCCGATGTGATGGCCGGCCGGCACGTCATAGGCGGTAGCCGAGAATTCGATCGGGAAATCGACGGTCTGTCCTGGCGTCGCCCAGTGCAGGGTGGTTGCGCCATGGGTGATCAGGACGCCGGTGCCGATTGCATCCACGTCATACAGATAAGCCACTACCTGGGCCCGCGCCTGCGAAGGCGTGGCGCGCAAATTCAGTTTCGGAATGCCGCGGATTTTCTGGGTAGCGCTGAGCGCCGGCGCTTCGTAGCGGACGCCGGCGGCGAGGCTGACCGTCAGCAGCGAATTGACCACCGGCAGGTTGATGGTTTCGCCCAAGGTCGAGAGGATAGGAATCAGGCCGCTGCTGGCGGTGGTGTCGAACAGGTTCTGGATCAGGTCGGAGTCGGTGGTCTTGTTCGGCGCGCTGGAGATCAGGCCTTTGTCGCCCTTGCCGCAGAAACAGCTGAGGTCGAAGCGGATTGCGCCGCGCGGCGCCAGGTAATAGGTCTTGTTGGTGAGCTCAGGCGCCGGCCAGGTAGTAAACGTTTCGCGGCGGTCGCTGAACTTGATCTGCATGGAAACCTTGGGTTCGGTGTCGACGCCGTTTTGCTCGCCCTTCAGCCAGCGGTTGAACCAGCGGTGGGCCTGGTCGTAAGGATAGTTGGGCGCGCCCAGCAAGGCGCCGGTCAATTCCGCGGAAGCATGGATGCCGGCGTTGAGCAGGATTTTTTTAGGTCCGGTCAGCGCCGCGAACATCGCCAGCGAAGAATTCGGCGTGAACATGTCGTCCTGGAAGTTCTTGCTGATGAATACAGGCGCGTTGCGCTTGTTGATGGCGGCTACATAGGTGGACGGCGAACGCGGCTTGGCCCAGGCAGTGATTTCGGCGATCCTGGCGGCGCTGGTGTTGGGATCGAGCAGGGCCAGTATGTTCTGGTCCNCCTCAGGCGCAGGGCGGCCGGTGACGCTGCCGGCCAGTCCGAGCACGGTGGCCCAGGTCTGGTTGGGCGAGCCGGATGTGTACAGCTGGTCCGCCAGCGTGGCCCAGCCGGACAGGGCGACCGCGGTCTTGAAGCGCGGGTCTTGCCCGAGCGCGATCAGCGACAGGCCGGCGCCGTAGGAAATGCCGCTGGCGGCGACGTTGTTGATGTCGATAGGCGCATTGGCTTGCAGCCAGTCGAGCACCGACGAGACATCGCGCGCATCTTCCGGCGCGGCGACGTCTACCTGGCCTTCGGACAGATAGAAACCGCGCGCGGTGTAGCTGACCACGACATAACCGTCTTGCGCCAGCTTCTGCTGCTGGCCGATATATTCGACGCGGCCCGGCGCCGCCCAACTGGCGATCATGACGATGGCGGGGAATTTCTGGTCGCTGCTGCTGCGTTTCGGCAGGAACAGGTTGGCCGCCAGTTTGGTGCCGTCGAAACTGGTGATGGTCATGGCGGGGATCCAGCAGGTGCCGTCTACGGGGGAGACGATTCCTGGCGATTGCATCGGGCTGGCGTAGCTGGCTGCTTCGGCCGGGCTGGCGTTGCGGCACAGTTCGGCGTTGGCGCCGGCGGACGCCAGGCTCAAGCCTAACGCCAGGGCGATGCCGGGCAGGGTAAATGAAGACGAGATGCGCATGCGACGTTCTCCTGTATTTATGATTGATTATTCAGTGTTCAATGTTGCCGGGGGATTCAAAACTGCGTGCTGCGGGAAAGCGGATGTGGTGAGCGATCGTTATCAGGCAGGCCATCTGCATGCGGCGTTTGCGGCAAATGGAAGTGCTTTGAAATTAAGTGAACGATCGTTCTTTTTTCATCTTTTTATTAACCCACGCATCGCGTTGCAGCATCAATAAAAAGATTAGAAGATAGCGACTAATGATCAATGTGCACTGTCGCTGGTCAAACCGAATCGGAGGGCGAGGATGTTAAACCGGATCGATGCAGGCGTTCTTAATGTTACCTACGCGGAGAGCGGCGATGCCGATGGCCGCGCGGTCGTGCTGCTGCACGGCTTCCCCTACGACATCCGCGCATACGACGACGTGAGTGGATTGCTGGCGGCGGCCGGTTGCCGCGTCATCACGCCGTATCTGCGCGGTTACGGTCCGACCCGTTTCCTGTCGGCTGATACGCCGCGCTCTGGCCAGCAAGCGGCGCTGGCGCATGACCTGTTGGCCCTGATGGATGCGCTGGCGATTCCCGACGCAGTGCTGGCCGGCTACGACTGGGGCGGCCGCGCCGCCTGCATCGTCGCCGCGCTATGGCCGCAGCGCGTGCGCGGCCTGGTGTCCGGCGGCGGCTACAATGTCCAGGATATTGCGGCATCGGTAAAACCGCAGGCGCCGGAAAACGAATGGCGCTACTGGTACCAGTATTATTTCCACGGCGAACGCGGCCGGGCCGGGCTGGCGCAGGACCGCTATGCCTTTTGCCAGCTGCTGTGGCGCCTGTGGTCGCCCAACTGGCGGTTCGATGAAGAGACTTACCGGCGCAGCGCCGCCGCCTTCGATAACCCGGATTTTGTCGAGGTCGTGATCCATTCCTATCGCCATCGGTTTGGACTGGCGCCAGGCGATCCCGCGTATGAACATACGGAATCGCTGCTGGCCGCGCAGCCGCCGATCAGCGTGCCGGCCGTGGTGCTGGATGGCGCTGGCGATGGCGTCAGCCTGAGCGGCGATTCGGCAGGACATGAGCGGTTTTTCAGCGGACCGTACCAGCGCCGGGTGGTGCCGGTTGCGGGACACAACTTGCCGCAGGAAGCCGCGCAGGATTTCGCCGGTGCTATATTGGCGCTGCTCTGATCATTTTTTGAAAGGCTGTCTCATGTTGCGTCTGGTGCTGCTGCTGTTGGGTGTCGACTACTTGCGCGATCGCTGGCGCGGATTGCGGATCATCGGCTGGATCTGGGCTGTCGCAGGCGTAGTGATATTTGTCGACGCCCTGGACAATGCGCTGTATTTCCCGATCAGTTTTTTCGCCTACTTCCTGCTTGCCGAAGGCATCGCCACACTGGCGGTGGCATGGACTGGGGTTGCCGGGCAACGCATCCTGCGCCACATCAAAGGCGTGGCGTTCATCATTGCCGCGCTGCTTATCCTGGCTGGCCACCACCACGGCAATTTCATCTTGTCGATGATTTTCGGCACGCTGTTCCTGGCCGACGGATTGCTGCAATCGATCTCGGCAACCGTGGTGCGTTATCCGCGCTGGCGGCTGGCGCTCGCCGGCGGCGTCGTCGAGTGCGCCATCGCGATTTTTTTCTACCAGCCGTATCCGACCCACTACGTCGGCACCGTGCCTTATTGCATCGGGCTGGGCCTGGCGTTCGGCGGCTGGCAGATGCTGCTGCTGGCGTACCGTGTGCGGCGCCTGTCGGCCAAGGCAACGGTCGAGTCCTTGCTGCAGAGGGCAGAGGCCAGCTCGGCCCAGCAATATGCTGGAGCGGCGGCCAAGAATACTTTGCGGGAATGGGATGGCCCGCCGGCTGCGGACGAAAAGGCCCTGACCGTCCATGTCTGGACACCGGTCGGTTCCTCGCGGACGCCGGCGCAGCGGCTGCCGATCATTGATCGTTATATTGCCGCGGTTGACTCCGATGGCGTGATTTCCACCGGTCACGCGGCGCTTGAGACGCCTGAAGGGGTTTATATCAGCCTCTATCCGGGAGTTGAAATCGACCGCTCGCCGGATCAATTCGGGCGCCTGCTGCGGGCTACGCCGGACAACGATGTGGCAGGCGTGTTCCAGCCCGACTATCCAACCGAATCGCGCGCCTGGTGCGAATCGACCGTCAAGGTCAGGATCAGGAACTACAGCGCCGAACGGTTAAGTGCTTTTTGGGAAAACTACCGGCAGGACAATACCTACAACCTGACTTACCGCAACTGCTCGAGCTCGGTCGCGCGTGCGCTGGAAGCTGCGCTTGAGGGAGCGGCCGGCAGGATCCGCGGCCGCAGCTGGAGCGCGTTTGTGCGGCTGCTGCTGACGCCGGAACTGTGGGTGGCGGCGCAAATCCGCAAGCGCGCAAAAACCATGGCATGGACGCCGGGGCTGGCCCTGGATTACGCGCGCGCCATGAGCATGCTGGCGGACCCGAGGCCGTTCGGCTGGCTGAAGATGGCGCGCTTGGCGCTGCGCACCATGTCGCGTTCGCGCCGCGCCTGGCGCCAGGAGCATGCAATGGCCAGGCAGCCGATGGCGGACAGCGAAGAAAAAATCACCTCCTGAAATCCGCTTTGAAACCATTTATGCCCGGCTCGCCTCTATCTTGCCTAACAGCCATTGCAAGCCAGCCAGGTGCTGCTGGTCGTGGCTGCACAGATAATGCACCAGGCTGCGCAGGGTCAGCGCACCATAACCCTCGAATTCGGCGCTGCGCTTGAACTGTTCCGGAGACAGGCTGGCAAGCAGCGCCACGGTCTGGGTGCGTGCGCCACGGAAGCTGGCGAAAACTTCGGTCGCGTCCGCCGCGCCATAAGCACGCTCGCGGGCAAGCACGTCGCTGTCGATGGAAGCCAGCAGCGGCCTGGTTTCGTCGAGGGTGCGGCGGAAGCGCAGATGGTAGCCGTCGATCTCGATGTCGCGCACATGGCAGATCTGCTCGATGGCGGTGAATGGTTCGCTGGGCACGCCATCCCAGGACGCGGGCGTCCAATGGCGGAATTCGGCGGGAATGGCGGCGTAGTGCGCTTCCAGCTGCAGCGGGAAAGCGGCGAGGGTGTCGATGGTGATGGAATGCATGGCTGGCGCGCCTGGAGGCATGGATTTACGGACAGGCAATTATATGGCAACGCCAGAAACGCGTTGCGGCGTCGCTGTTTTTCCTTGCCATTGCGCGGCGCATGCTTGGCTACGGCGCTTTTTTCCTGTCGCCCAAAAACGATGACAGCAAGTCCATCGGCAGTGGGAATACCACCGTGGTGTTCTTGTCGGCGCCGATCACCGTCAGCGTTTCCAGGTAGCGCAGCAGGATTGCCTGCGGCTCTTGCGCCAGCACGTGGGCGGCCTGGTAGAGTTTTTCCGAGGCCTGCAGCTCGCCCTCGGCATGGATCACCTTGGCGCGCCGTTCGCGTTCCGCCTCGGCCTGGCGGGCGATGGCACGGATCATCGATTCGGTCAGGTCGACCTGCTTGATTTCGACGTTGGACACCTTGATGCCCCAGGAATCGGTCTGCGCATCGAGCGCCTGCTGGATCGCGAGGTTCAGTTTTTCACGCTCGGCCAGCATGTCGTCCAGCTGGTGCTTGCCCAGCACCGAACGCAGCATGGTTTGCGACAGCTGGCTGGTGGCGTTGAAAAAATTGGCGACTTCGACGATGGCTTTTTTTGGATCGACCACGCGGAAGTACACCACGGCGTTGACCCGCACCGAGACGTTGTCGCGCGAGATGACATCTTGCGTCGGCACCTCCAGCACGACGGTGCGCAGGTCGACCCTGACCAGCTGCTGGATCGCCGGCACCAGCAGCACCAGCCCCGGCCCCCTGACGCCGGAAAACCGTCCGAGGGTGAACACTACGCAGCGCTCATACTCCCGAAAAATGTAAATTGCCGCGTTGAGCAGGATGAGCAGGACGAAGATGATTGCTATCAGTCCGAACCAGGCGAAATTCCAGGGCATTTTGTGCCTCCTTCCTTGTCGAGGATGGCCTGGGTCCGCTGTCCGGCAACCGGACCGGCAGCAACGACCCAGGCTATAGAAACAGTATAGGTCACAGCGCGCTACTTAACATCTCCGCGTCCCTGAACTACGGCGCCGGCCATTAAACGAGGTTTCTCAATTCACAACAAGCCTGCTTCAGGTCGGACGTCGTCTGAACCAGCCGGCGAGAGACAGCCGGTCGCGCGTCGCCGGCAAGACTTCGTGCACCATGTCCGCCGACAGGAACAGCACCAGGCGGCTGCCCACGGGCGCAATGTCCTCGGTGGATTTTCCCAGCGGATGCAGGCGCAGGGCGCCGCCTTGTTCCGGCAGCCAGTCCTGGTTGAGGTAAATGACCACCGATACAGTACGGCAGTCGTCGTCGCGGAAACGGTCGAGATGGGCCTGGTAGCCGGCGCCCGGCGCGTAAAATGCGAAGTGGCTTTCGTATTCGTCCAGCCCGAGGTAGAGCTCGCGGTTCAGCGCCACGCGCAAGCTCTCCATGATCTGCAGGTAGCGGTCGCACGCCAGCGATTGTCCGGCCTGCAGCCAAAGGATGCGGTCGCCGCGGATGTCCGCGCGCAGCACCTGCGCCGCACCTTTACCTACGCCGGCCGGATTCAGTGCACCGCTGGTCGCCAGTGCACGGCATTCCGCGGCTAGTTCTTGCGTCAGTTCAAGGGATAAAAAAATGTTGTGCTGCGACCAGCCGTGTTCGGCCAGGCCGTCGGCCATGTGCGGCGGCAATGCCGCGCGGAAGTGCTCGGGGAAAGCAGGGGGCTGCATCGCTACCACTCTTTGCTGGAACGTGCTTTAACTGCAGATCGTCAATATTCCAGGAGCGCTGTTTTAACGATGCCGCCAAACGAAGCCGCGCAAGCGGATTGTGGGGCTAACCGGTCCATCATAACACCGCGGAGGTCGCTGTGGAGGCCGGTCCTCAGGTCTCGCTCCATTGCCGCATCAGGTTGTGATAGCAGCCGATCAGGGTGCGGCGCGCCTGTTCGTCGGCATTGGTCTGGTTCAGTTTCTGGATGGCGTTGTCCATGTCGAACAGCATGCTGCGGCGGGCATCGTCGCGCACCAGGCTTTGCACCCAGAAGAAGCAGGCGCTGCGCATGCCGCGTGTGATCGGCGTGACCTGGTGCAGGCTGGTGGCCGGATAAATCACCATGTCGCCGGCGGCCAGTTTGACCGAGTGCATGCCGTAGCTGTCTTCGATCTGCAGCTCGCCGCCGTCATACGATGCAGGATCCGACAAAAACAGCGTGGCCGAGATGTCGGTGCGCAGCTTGCGGCCGTCATGCGGATGGATGCGCACGCTGCCGTCGACGTGGGCGCCGAAAGCCATGCCTTCGCCGTAGCGGTTGAACATCGGCGGGTAGACGGTATTCGGCAGCGCCGCGCTGATAAAGCGCGGATGGCGCTCCAACGCCTGCAGGATGATCTGCTGGCATTGCTGCGCCACTTCCGAACGTTCATCGATCTGCTGGTTGAACTTGACTGCCGCGCCCTGGTAGCCGGCCGTGACGCGGCCATCGACCCAGGCCGCTCCGGCCTGGTCCAGCAACTGGCGCACGGCGTCCAGCTGCCGGGCGTCGAGCACTTCGGGAATGGCAATCAACATGGGCTCTTCCGTTTTTTACATGCGATAGTTGAGCGACAGCATTGCGGTGCGGCCGCTGCCTGGCACCGAACGTCCGCCGTCGGACTGGATCAGCGCATCGTAATACATCTTGTTGGCCAGGTTGAACAGATTCAGGCGGATATCGTATTTCGGTTGCGTATACGCCACCGTTGCATCCCAGCGCGTATAGCCGCCGGCCTGCACGGTGTTGGTGGGATTGGCGTAGCGTTCCGACATGTAAGTGGCGCCGCCGCCGATTTCCCAGTGCGGCGCGACCTTGTAGGTGGACCAGCTGGTCAGCGTATTCTTCGGCGTGTTGACCGGGATCTTGCCCAGCGTGCCGTCGAGGGCGGAAGACTGGATTACCTTGGCGTCCAGGTAGGTATAACCGAGTGCGACCTGCCAGTCCTTGGTGATATGGCCGACGGCGCCGGCGCGCGCGCCGTTGACCCTGACTGTGCCGTCCAGCACATAGACGCCGGTGCTGACCTGGCTGCGTGCATTTTCCTTCTTGATCTGGAAAATGGCGGCGTTGAGCGACAGCTTGTCGTTGAGCAGGTCCCACTTGCCGCCCAGTTCGTAGGAGCGATTCTTTTCAGGATCGAGGTTTTGCTGGCCGGTGGTGCCGGTCAGCTGTTCCAGCGACGGATTGAAGGAAGTGCCGTAGGACAGGTAGTACGACTGCTCCGCGCTTGGCTGCCAGATGCTGCCCAGGCGCACGCTGGTGAAATTGATGGTCTGCTGGGCTGAAGGCAGGGTAGTGTTCTTGGCAGCAGGAGGGGCATTGGTCGTGTTCAGCGAGTTGGTGATGCTGGCGATGTATCTGTCGAAGCGCAGGCCGCCGACCAGCTTGAATTGGTCGCTGAGCGTCATGGTGTCGTTGAGATAGGCGGCGATGGTGTTGGCTGAGCCGCCGGCGCGGTTGCCAGCCTGGCTGGCGACGCTGCTGCCGGCCGCGCTGTAGCCTGGATTGACCAGCGGCACGCAGTCGTTATAACCGGCGACCGTCGAGGTCGGATTCAAGGCTTTGCCGTTGCAGCTGCCGTTGCGGTAGTGGCCCTGGTTATCGTAGCCGTCATGGCCGAGCTCGAAGCCGGCCAGCAATTCATGCTTGATGCTTCCGGTGCTGAGTTTGGCCGACAGTTCGGTCTGGTTGAAAATCGAATAGTCGCGGATGTCGCGGTCATGGCTCTGGCCGCGGACGTACAGGCTGCTTAGTGGCAGCCCGCTGACTGCCGATGGCGTCAGCGGCGTAAAGCCGGCGGCGGAAACCGTGCCGATGGTGTTAGGCGCGGTTTCGACCGCGCTGGTGCGCACGTAATTGAATTGCGTCTGGTTGCGCAGCACGACGTCAGGCGTGATCTTGTGGCGCACGGTAGCATTCAGCGCTGCTACATCTTGGTCGGTATGGTCGCTGTTGAGGCCGTAGGCGGTATCGCGGCCGACCGGCGCCGGATGGCCGTTGAGCGGCGGCAGGCCGTAGTCGGGCATGTCATGGTTGTGCTGGATCAGAGCCGACAAGGTGATTTCGGTCGGGGTGCCGATGCCGAATACGTAGGAACCGGCCAGGCCGAAATCCTGCACGTCGGTCTGGTCGCGCGTAGTGGCCTTGCCGCTTTGCGCCATGGCCGACAGGCGCAATGCCGAGGTATCCGACAACGGACGGTTGTAGTCTGCCGTGGTGCGCACCAGGCCGTTGGTGGTGGCCGATGCCGAGACTTCGGTCGCGGCATGCAGGTTGGCTTTCTTGGTCACCTGGTTGATCACGCCGCCGGTGGAGCCGCGCCCGAACAGCATCGACGACGGTCCCATCAGCACTTCGACTTCATCGATGGCGAAAGTGTCGCGGTAGTACTGGCCGCGGTCGCGGAAGCCGTCCAGGTAGATGTCGGTGCGCGCCGAAAAGCCATTCAGATTGATGTTGTTGCCGATCTGGCCGCCTTCGGCGCCGCCCAGGGTGATGCCGGCCACATTGCGCAGGGCATCGGCGAGCGAGTTCGCCCCTTGCGACTGCATCAGCGCCTTGTTCACCACAACCACCGATTGCGGCACGTCATGCAGGTCGGCCGGCAACTTGGTGAGGGAAGTGGCATTGGCGTTGAAATCGCCGCGGCTGCCTTCCACCACGACTTCCTGCAGCACGGCAGGGCTGGCATCTGTTTTGGGGCTAGGGGTTTGCTGAGCGTGCGAGGACAGGGGAGCGGCGAACACTGCGACCAGCGCAGCGGCAATCGGGTTGAGGCGGTTCATTGTTTTAGTTATCAAAGGTTTAGCTTCAGGAGGCTGAAGCAGAAATTTTGGCTGGCTAATACGGTTATCCCCGTTTCACTGGCTGGCAGGCGCTGCTAATGAGAATGATTCTGTAATCGATTCTTATTTAATGTTATTTCGCGAGGCAATTATAAATGAATACCAACGTAAATTAATAGCCGGGAATTGTAAAAAGCGCCTGATTGCCACCGTTTCCAGCCTTTTTGATTGTTCTTTCAAGAGGTACATCAAGATGGTAATTGTTGATGTCAAATCAAATATCATTTGAGCATATATGTATTTTTCGCAACAAAGAATGAGCGCACAGTATGTCTTTCGTTAATCGGCGCAGCGGCAGGCCGCAATATGAACTGACCCCTGTCATCTCTTTCAAAGGAATCCCATGACTACCAGCATCCCTAACATCGGCCTCGGCACCTTCCGTCTGCAAGGCCAGGTCGTGATCGATTCGGTCCGCACCGGCATCGAAGTCGGTTACCGCCATATCGATACCGCGCAGATCTACGGCAACGAAGCCGAAGTCGGCCAGGCGATCGCCGACAGCGGCATCGCCCGCGACCAACTGTTCGTCACCACCAAGATCTGGATCGACAACCTGGCGCCCGGCAAGCTGATTCCGAGCCTGAAGGAAAGCCTGCGCAAGCTGCGCCTGGAACAGCTGGACCTGACCCTGATCCACTGGCCATCGCCCAAGGATGAGATCCCGGTGGCGGACTATATGGCGGCCCTGGCCGAAGCCAAGGCGGCAGGCCTGACCAGGCTGACCGGCGTCTCCAATTTCACCAATGCGCAGCTGGCCCAAGCCATCGCAGCCGTCGGCGCCGCCGAGATCGCGACCCAGCAGGTCGAGATCCATCCGTTCCTGCAGAACCGCAAGGTGGTGGAGTTTGCCCGCAGCCAGGGCATCCATGTCACCGCTTACATGCCGCTGGCCTACGGCAAGGTCATGCTAGAGCCGGTGATTGTTCGCATCGCTGAGCGCCATCGGGTCAATCCGGCGCAGATAGCCTTGGCCTGGGCGCTGCAGCAAGGCTTTGCCGTGATTCCGTCTTCCACCAAACGCGCCAACCTGGAAAACAACCTGAAGCTGCAAGGCATCGTGCTGACGGCGGAAGACATGGCGCAGATCGCCACCCTGGAGCGCAACGAACGTCTGGCCAATCCGGAAGGCTTGGCTCCGGCCTGGGATTAAGTCATGTCATCCGCACTTTCCGCATTGGGCGCAATGGTTTGGTTGTGGAACTGGCGGCGACGCTACAGGCAGGCGTGAGCCACGTCGGCCTGCACTTCTGGAAAAAACGGCGGCCGCTGGTGGAGACGATGGCGGAAATCGCTGAATTTGTGTTACCCGAATTTCATCTGGCCGGTAAAGTAGGATTCGGCACCGCGCCCTTGGGCAACATGTTCCGCGACATCCCGGAGCAGGAAGCGCCGGATACAGTAGAGGCAGCGCGGCAGAACGGCATCCGCTATTTCTGGAACAACTGATGCGCCGCTGCCGAAGGCCTGATCTGCCGCAGACGGAGTTGCCAGGCCCTAGCGCTCTTCCAGCAGGAAATTTCGCTCGGGCTGTTGCAGTTCGCCGTGTTCGCTTGCGGTTTCGTCTTTCAGCTGCACGCCGGACAATTGCCGCTGGCGCGCCTGCGTCAGCAGGTAGTGCAGCTTGTAAGCTGCTTCCGCATACGACAAGCCGGCCGGCCTGACGTTGGAGATGCAGTTGCGGCTTTCATCGGTCAGGCCGACGCGCGGCGCCCAGGTCAGGTACAAGCCCATGCTGTCCGGCGAACTCAGGCCGGGGCGTTCGCCGATCAGCACCACCACGGCCTTGGCGCCCAGCAGCTCGCCGACTTCATCGCCGATGGCGACTCGTCCCTGGCGCACGATGGCCAGCGGCGCCAGCGTCCAGTTTTCCGGCGCCAGCCTTTGCTTGAGGGCGTCCAGGAAAGGCAGGGCGTTCTGTTCAATGGCGAGCGCAGACAAGCCGTCAGCGATAACGATAGCCAGGTCGTAACGGCGCGAGGCGCTGCGCGGCTGCTCTGTCAGCGCACTGCGCGAGACGGTATCGAGGCGGCGTCCGAGGTCGGGGCGCTGCAGATAGATATCGCGGGTTTCCGCCGCGCTGGACAGGGTGATGCAGATATCGCCGTTATTGTTCAACGCCTGCCTCAATGCTTGCGTGTCGAGCGCCAGATGCACTGCATCCCGCGCTCTCGCATGGGCCAGCTGGAACTCCAGCTGCGCCGAGGTAGGCAGGCTGACGCCGCTGCGCCCGAGGGCGATGCGGGCGGCGGTGAACTGGCGCAGCGCCTGCCAGGGATTGTCGACTACGGTGGGGTTCGAATCGCTCATGGTTAAACCTCAGGAAAGGCGCAGCAGCGCCTGCTGGAATGCCGGCGGCAGCTGGTCGCCCAGCTTGACGTAGCTGTCTTCGGTAAAGATTTTCATGGCCTTCAGCCATGCCTCGAATTCCGGCGCCGGTTTCAGGCCCAGCACACGCCGCGCGTAGAGCGCGTCATGGAAAGAGGTGGTCTGGTAGTTGAGCATGATGTCGTCCGATCCCGGGATGCCCATGACAAAGGTGCAGCCGGCGGCGCCGAGCAGGGTCAGCAGAATGTCCATGTCGTTCTGGTCGGCTTCGGCGTGGTTGGTGTAGCAGACATCGCAGCCCATGGGCAGGCCGAGCAGCTTGGCGCAGAAATGGTCTTCCAGGCCGGCGCGGATGATCTGCTTGCCGTCGTACAGGTATTCGGGGCCGATGAAGCCGACCACGGAATTGACCAGCAGCGGCTTGAACTTGCGCGCCACGGCATAGGCGCGTGCTTCGCAGGTCTGCTGGTCGACGCCGTGATGGGCATTGGCCGACAGTGCGCTGCCTTGGCCGGTTTCGAAATACATGACGTTGTTGCCGACGGTGCCGCGCTGCAGCGACAGCGCCGCATCGTGCGCTTCGGCCAGCAGCTTGAGGCTGATGCCGAAACTCTGGTTGGCGGCTTCGGTGCCGGCAATCGACTGGAACACCAGGTCCACCGGCGCGCCGCGGTTGATCGCTTGTATGGTGTTGGTGACGTGGGTCAGCACGCAGGATTGGGTAGGAATCTGGTAGCGGTCGATGATGTCGTTAAGCATGCTGACGATCTTGATCACCTGCGGCACATTGTCGGTGGCAGGATTGATGCCGATGACCGCATCGCCGCTGCCGTACAGCAGGCCGTCGAGGATGCTGGCGGCGATGCCGGTGGCGTCGTCGGTCGGGTGGTTCGGCTGCAGGCGCGTCGACAGGCTGTGTGGCAGGCCGATGGTGTTGCGGAAGCGCGTCACCACCCGGCATTTTTTTCCGACCAGGATCAGGTCCTGGATACGCATGATCTTGGATACCGCGGCCGCCATCTCGGGGGTAATGCCGGCGGCGACCTCCGCCAGTACGGTTTCGTCAACCTGGTCGCTCAGCAGCCAGTTGCGGAAATCGCCCACCGTCAAATGCCTGATGGCGGCAAAAGCGCCGGCGTCGTGGTCGTCGACGATCAGGCGACTGATTTCATCCTGTTCGTAGGGCACCAGCAGGTCGTCCAGGAAGGTAGCCAGCGGCAGCTCAGACAACCGCATCTGGGCCGCCACCCTTTCTTCCGCGCTGCCGGCGGCCAGCCCTGCCAGGTAGTCGCCGGAACGCGGCGGGGTAGCCTTGGCCATCAAGTCTTTCAGGTCGCGGAACAGATAGGTTTTGGTCCCGACGATATGGCTGAATCGATGCGTTCTGTTATTCACTGACAGCGTCCTCCAGGCAGATGGCCAACGTGCTTCCTACGCAACATCATAGGCGCTTTGCTCGGTGCCGCGGCTGTTTTTCGTCATCAGGAATACTGCGTAGCCGCAAGCCAGGAAGGCGGCGAAGATACCGAAGATCAGCGCATTGTAATAAATCATGGTGGCCATGCAGACGCAGGCGCCGACCAGTGCAAACGCCGGAAACCATGGATAGAAGGGGGCGCGGAACGGCCGCTCCATGGCGGGCGCGCTGCGGCGCAGGCGGAACAGGCTCAGCATGCTGATGATGTACATGGTGATGGCGCCGAACACCGACATGGTGACGATGTTGGCGGTCAGGGTCTGGCCGCCGAGCGTGATCAGCTGGTCGCTATAGATGGCGGCGATGCCGATCACGCCGCCGGCCAGGATCGCCCGGTGCGGGGTCTTGAAGCGCGGATGGATCTTGGCGAAATAGCCAGGCAGGTAGCCGTCGCGCGCCAGCGCAAATATTTGCCGCGAATAACCGAGGATGATGCCGTGGAACGATGCGATCAGGCCGAACAAGCCAAGCCAGACCAGCATGTGCAGCCAGCTGCTGTGTTCGCCGACGATCAGTTTCATCGCCTGCGGCAGCGGATCGTTGATGTTGGCCAGCTTGGTCCAGTCGCCGGCGCCGCCGGCAAACACCATCACGCCGATGGCCAGCAGCACCAGGGTGATGATGCCGGTGATGTAGGCGATCGGGATCGAGCGTTTCGGATCCTTGGCTTCTTCGGCGGCCATCGCCACGCCTTCGATCGCCAGGAAGAACCAGATGGCGAACGGGATGGCGGCAAACATGCCGGGGATGGAAGCGAGGCTGAAACTGTCCTGGCCGGACCAGCCGCCCTTGGTGAAATGCGCCATCGAAAATCCGGGCGAAACCACGCCCATGAACACCAGCAGTTCGAAGATCGCCAGCAAGGTCACGCACAGTTCAAACATGGCGGCGATCTGCACGCCGACGATATTGAGCGCCATGAACACCACGTAGGCGCCGACCGCCGCGGTCTTCGGATCGAGCGAAGGAAACTGGACGTTGAGATAGGCGCCGATCGCCAGCGCAATCGCCGGCGGCGCAAACACGAACTCGATCAGGGTGGCGGCGCCGGCAAAATAGCCGCCCAGCGGCCCGAAGGCTTTTTTGCTGTAGGCGAACGGGCCGCCGGCATGCGGGATGGAGGTGGTCAGTTCGGTGAAGCTGAAGATGAATGCGGTGTACATGGCGGCAATGAACAGCGCCGTCACGGTAAAGCCGAGTGTGCCGGCCGAAGCCCAGCCGTAGCTCCAGCCGAAATATTCACCGGAAATCACCAGGCCGACGGCGATCCCCCACAGCTGTATCGTGCCCAGGGTCTGTTTCAAGGCGGGGGCTGCGCTAGCGCCTGAGCCGGTTTTTGCATTCATGAGGCTTCTCCACGGGATAGGTGCACGAAAATCGAAAGAAAATGTTCCGGGTCACACACTACTGCGCCTGCGCTGCGCCACTTTGGACAGCTGACAGGCGAAAGCGGTGCATCTCTGTTGTCGGCACGGCAAGCTGCGATTGCGGCCTAGTCTTGCAGGCACGCAAGAGCAGAACAAAAGCAAAATGCGTGCCTTTGTGGTGCACAATTATTCTTGTTTTCCCAGCAATAGCGGGGCCACGGCCAGCAGCGCATATTCGTCATCGCTGAACAGGCGCGAACGGCTCAGGAAGCGCCGCCCGCTGCCGTTGTCGACAGAAAACATGCCGCCGTTGCCTGGCACCACGTCGATGATCAGCTGGGTGTGTTTCCAGTATTCGAACTGGTCGGCGCCGATATAAAACGGCGCGCCGTCCAGGTCGCCCAGATAGACATCGGCATCGCCGACCTGGAAATCGCCGATGGCGTAGCACATGGGCGAACTGCCGTCGCAGCAGCCGCCGGATTGAAAGAACATGAGCGGGCCATGTTTTTGCCGGAGCTGCTGCAGGAATTCGAGTGCGGCGCGGGTGACGCTGACGCGGGCGGGGATGGCGGGCATGGTGGGGGCGTTGGCAGAGGTGTATCGGATTGCGGCATCCTGCCCCGATGCAGACGGGACAGGATCCCGCATGCTTAGAAAAAGCCCAGTGCGTTCGGGCTGTAGCTGACTAGCAGGTTCTTGGTTTGCTGGTAATGATCCAGCATCATCTTGTGGTTTTCGCGGCCTATGCCGGACTGCTTGTAGCCGCCGAATGCGGCATGGGCCGGATACAGGTGGTAGCAATTGGTCCATACCCGGCCGGCCTGGATTCCGCGTCCCATGCGGAAGGCGCGCGAACCGTCGCGGGTCCACAAGCCTGCGCCGAGGCCGTACAAGGTGTCGTTGGCCAGCGCCAGCGCTTCTTCTTCATCCTTGAAGGTGGTGACGGACAGCACCGGGCCGAAGATTTCTTCCTGGAAGATGCGCATCTTGTTGTTGCCTTCGAAGACTGTCGGTTCGACGTAGTAGCCGGCATCGAAATCGCCGCCCAGCTGCTTGCGCACGCCGCCGGTGAGCAGCTTGGCGCCTTCCTGCTTGCCGATGTCGATGTAGGACAGGATTTTTTCCAGTTGCTCCTGCGAAGCCTGGGCGCCGATCATGGTGGCGCTGTCGAGCGGATTGCCTTGCTTGATGGCCTTGACCCGTTTCAGCGCACGCTCCATGAAACGGTCGTAGATCGATTCCTGGATCAGCGCGCGCGACGGGCAGGTGCAGACTTCACCCTGATTCAAGGCGAACATGGCGAAACCTTCCAGGCACTTGTCGAAAAACGCGTCGTCCTGGTCCATCACGTCGGCGAAGAATACATTCGGCGATTTGCCGCCCAGCTCCAGCGTCACCGGGATGATGTTTTGCGAAGCATACTGCATGATCAGGCGGCCGGTGGTGGTTTCGCCGGTGAAGGCGATCTTGGCGATGCGCTTGCTGGAGGCCAGCGGCTTGCCGGCTTCCAGGCCGAAGCCGTTGACAATGTTGAGCACGCCGGGCGGCAGCAGGTCTTGCACCAGCTCGATCCAGACCATGATCGAGGCCGGCGTCTGCTCGGCCGGCTTCAGCACCACACAATTGCCGGCGGCCAGCGCCGGCGCCAGTTTCCAGACCGCCATCAGGATCGGGAAATTCCATGGGATGATCTGGCCCACCACACCCAGCGGCTCGTGGAAGTGATAGGCATAGGTCTGGTCGTCGATGGTGGCGACCGAACCTTCCTGAGCCCGGATGCAGGCGGCGAAATAACGGAAATGGTCGATCGCCAGCGGGATGTCGGCGGCCGTGGTTTCGCGTATCGGCTTGCCGTTGTCTATGGTTTCGGCAATCGCCAGCAATTCCAGGTTGGCTTCCATGCGGTCGGCGATCTTGTTCAGGATGTTGGCGCGTTCCGCCGGCGAGGTCTTGCCCCAGGCGGCTTTGGCGGCGTGCGCCGCGTCCAGCGCCAGTTCGATGTCCTCGGCGCCGGAACGGGCGATTTCACAGAAAGTCTTGCCGATGACCGGGCTGACGTTTTCGAAATATTCGCCCTTGACCGGCGCCACGAACTTGCCGCCGATGAAATTGTCGTAACGTTGCTTGAATGGATTGCGGGTGGCTAGCTTGCTGATGTCTGCGAGATTCATGTCGTCCTCTGGCTTGGAATGAGTAAGTGGGGGTTCAGCGCTACAAACTGCATCCGTTATTGCGCAACGAATGTGCCAGTGCCGCGCCAGCACTGCGCCAGTACCATAGGAATTGCCAGGAGCCAGGCCTGGAGCGGCTTGTGAAGGATAGGGCGGCTGCCGATAGCGGTTTGGCCGGCAGTCTGGTATTTTAAAAACACGCAACAACTGTTCCGTTTCTGAACAATGGCTGAACAGAGTTGCTGCAAAACGTGCCATTGCAGTTCCCGCCAACGTCCGTCCCGGAAAAAAATGCGCTAGGCACAGTTGGCCAAAGATTGGTAAATTAGCAGCACAGGAGATATGGTCAGGCCCTGCCGCAGACTTAAACATAGGCGGAAATGCATAGCGTCAAACCTGCAGGCGAGGGCCTATTTCAACCGACAGCAATCTCAGGGATATTTCATGCAAAACAAGATAATGACTTTGGCTCTGCAGGGCGGCGGTTCTCATGGGGCGTTCACCTGGGGCGCCCTGGATCGGCTGCTGGAAGATCCCCGGATCGAGATCGAAGGTATCAGCGGCGCCAGCGCCGGCGCCATGAACGCGGTGGCGATGAGCTACGGCCTGGCGATCGGCGGCCGCGACGGCGCGCGCCAGGCGCTGGCCGATTTCTGGGATAGCGTCAGCACCCGCGATCTCTACAGTTTCATGCGGCCGGATGCGTTGAGCGAAGCCGGCATCGCGTCGCAGGCGACTTCCTCGGCGCTGCTCAAGCACATGTTTTCCGTGACCAGGATGTTTTCGCCGTACCAGCTCAATCCGTTTGACCTCAATCCCTTGCGCGACATCCTCGGCAAACAGATCGACTTCGAACGTTTGCGGGCAGAAGGCAAGGTCAAGCTGTTCATCGCCGCCACCCAGGTCAGCACCGGCCGCCTGCGCATCTTCCGCAATGACGATTTGACGCAGGACGCCTTGCTGGCGTCGGCCTGCCTGCCGTCGATGCACCACGCGGTGGAGATTGACGGCGAGGCCTATTGGGACGGCGGGCTGACCGCCAATCCGCCGATTTTCCCGCTGCTGCACCTGTGCAACTCGCCCGATGTGCTGGCGGTGCTGCTGCACCCGTTCCGCCGGCCGCTGACGCCTACCGGCACCGACGAGATCGGCCAGCGCCTGAGCGAGATCAGTTTCAGCTCGACCTTCTTTACCGAGCTGGGCGGGCTGGCGCTGGCCAAGCGCGAAACCGAAGCCGATCCCAAGGCGCGCGGCAAAATGCACGACCGGCTCAAGGAACTGCGCATCCATGTGATCGATTCGGATGCCTTGATGAGTCAGCTGAGCTCGGCCAGCAAACTGAACACCAAAGCCTCTTTCATCCATGCCTTGCGCGACGCCGGCAGGGCGCGCGCGGAACTCTGGCTGACCGAGAAATTTTCCGGCGCCGATCTGCAATCGAATTTCGACCTCGACCAATTCCTGGCCTGATACCCATGAAACTATCCCGTTCAGAATTCCTTTCCTTGCGCGGCTTGCGCTATCACGTACGCCATTGGGGCCTCGCCGGCGCCCCGAAAATCTTCATGATGCACGGCTGGATGGACGTATCGGCCTCGTTCCAGTTCGTGGTCGATTGCCTGCAGCGCGACTGGCATGTGATCGCGCCGGACTGGCGCGGCTTCGGCCTGACCGAAGGGCCGCCGGTGGAGAGCTACTGGTTTCCCGATTACCTGGCCGACCTCGACGCCATCTTGCAGCATTATTCCGCCGACGCGCCGGTCAACCTGCTCGGCCACAGCATGGGCGGTTATGCCGTGGGCCTATACGCCGGCACGCGGCCGCGGCGGATCAAGGCGCTGATCAACCTGGAAGGTTTCGGCGGCGAGCACCTGTCGGCCGAATTGGCGCCGGCGCGTTACGCCAAATGGCTGGACCAGCTGATTGAAGCGGCTGCCTTGCTGAGTTATCCGGACCTGGCGGCGGTGGCGGCGCGCCTGCAGAAAACCAATCCGCGCCTGAGCGACCAGCGGGCGGCGTTCCTGGCCCAGCACTGGTCGCGCCAGAACGACCTGGGACGCTGGGAAATCCTGGCCGATCCTGCGCACAAGATCATCAATCCGGTGCTGCCGAGGGTGGAGGAAATGCTGGCCTGCTGGCGCGCCACCACGGCGCCGGTGTTATGCGTCGAGGCGGAATTTACCAATATGTGGCAGTGGATGGGCGGCCAGGATGTCATGCGCAGCGAGATCGACAGCCGCATCGCCGTGCTGCCGCACGCCAGGACCGCGGTTATCGCCAATGCCGGGCACATGCTGCACCACGACCAGCCGCAGGCGCTGGCGGCATTGATTGAACAGTTCCTGCTCTCGTAGGGTGGGCACGCTTTTGTGCCCACGCGGGAACTCACACCACGTACATGCCATTCCGACGCCACGCAGGCATATACTCCGGCTATCGCGGTCACGCGTGGGCACAAAAGCGTGCCCACCCTACCGGGCTGACTGCCGCTGTCGTTCGCGCAGTTCCTCGATTCAGCAGTGGCTTTCCTCGAAGGCATTGATCAGCCTGATCATGTCTTCCATCCTGCTCTGTTCCTGGGTCGTGGTGCGGCGGTTCCACAGGATATCGAACTCGACTACGGTCAAGTGGTATTGGATCTCGCTCAGTTCGTCTATCTCGCCGATAATGCCGGCATTCATTTCTTGCTCAAACATGTGTACCTCCTGACATGCAGATCAATGTCAAATTTTCGACAACAGCTTATGCAGCAATTCTTTCAGCTTGCTGGTTTCGTCCTGGCTGAAATCCGCCAGGAGCTGGTCCAGCACATGGGTGATGCATTCGATCAGTTTCGGGTAGATCGACCAGCCGGCCGCGGTCAGTTCGAGCGTGATTGCGCGGCTGTTCCGCGGCGAACGCAGCCGCGTCACCAGGCCTTTCCTTTCCAGCCGCCTGACCATGCGCGTCATCGCGCCGGGATCGTAAGCCACCAATTTGCACAGCGCCGCGATCGACTCTGTGCGCGAATTGGCCAGGTTGACGATGATCACGTACTGCGCCGCCGTAATGTCCAGCACCTGCAATTCCCGGTTCAGCGCGTCCAGGATCGCGCCGTGCGCGTGTTCCATCAAGGCATCCAGGCCGGCGGCGGATTGCCGCTGTTGCCGGAGATGGGTTAGGGTAGCCATGGCAGCTTGATGGTTTCGTCAGTGCGCCGCCGAGGTGTCGGCAATGCGTTTGGGCTTCGGCGCGAACCATACCGCAGTCGCCGCCAGCAGGAATGACAGCGCCGCCATCATGAAAATATGGTTGGTCGACAGCATGATGCTTTGCGACTGCACGGTTTGCTCGATGCTGAGCCGCGCCTGTTCCGCGCTCAGGCCGGACTGCACCAGGGTATTGCTGGCGTTGCCGGCCTGGTCGACCAGGCCCGACAGTTCGGCGTGATAATAGATCGCCTTGTTTTCCCAGCTGGTGTTGACCAGCGAAGTGGCGATGGCGCCCGACATGGTGCGGCAGAAACTCATCAGGCCGGCAGCGGAGGCGGTCTCGGAGAAATTGACGCTGCTCAGCGCCAGTCCGGTCAGCGGCACGAAGAACAGCGGCATGCCTATGCCTTGCAGCAGCAGCGGCCAGCCGATCTGGAAGGTGGTCATGTCGGTGCTGTTGAAGCTGCGCAGCAAGGTCACCGAACCGAGCCACAGCACGCCCAGGCACACCAGCTTGCGCGGATCGACTTTGGTCGACAGCTTGGCGACGAAGGGCGCGGTCATGACCGCCAGGATGCCGCTCAAGGCGGTGGTCTGGCCGGAGTGGGTAGCGGTGTAGCCCATGTAGCCTTGCAGCCACAGCGGCGTCAGCACGGTGGCGCCGAAGAAGGCGCCGAACGCCAGGCAGATGGTGATCACGCTGGCCGAATAGCCGCGGTGCCGGAACACCCGCAGGTCGACCACCGGATTGCGCTCGGTCAGTTCCCAGATCAGGAAGGCGATGAAGCCGATGGTGGCTACCAGCGCCAGGGCCATGATTTCAGGCGAGGCGAACCAGTCTTTTTCCTTGCCCTGGTCCAGCATCAGCTGCAGGGCCGCGACCCAGACGATCATCAGCCCCATGCCGACTTTGTCGATGGGCACTTTCACCAGCGACGATTCGTAGCGCTTGAACATTTTCCAGCCAAGGTAACCGCAGATCAGCGCCACCGGCACGTTGATGTAGAAAATGTAGGGCCAGCTGTACTGGTCGCACAAGACGCCGCCCAGTATCGGCCCGGCAATCGGCGCAATCAGGGTGGTCATGGCCCACAGTCCGACCGCGGTCGGCGCTTTCTCCTTGGGGAAAACCCGCAGCAGCAAGGTCTGCGAGAGCGGGATCAGCGGGCCGCCGGCCAGTCCCTGGAAGATGCGGAAGGCGATCAGCAGGCCGAGCGAATTGGCCAGCCCGCACAGCGCCGAGAACACGCCGAACATGACCATCGACGTGATGAACACGCGCACCGCGCCGAAGCGGTTGGCGAGCCAGCCGGTCAGCGGCACGGTGATCGCTTCCGCCACCGCGTACGAAGTGATGACGTAGGTGCCCTGGCTGGAGGAGGCGCCGAGCGCGCCGGAGATGGTCGATACCGAGACGTTGGCGATGGTGGTGTCGAGCACCGCGATGAAGTTGGCGGCGGCCAGCAGCAGGCCGGCGCCGATCAGCTGCGCCCCGGCCAGGGGCTTGATCGGCAGCTCTGAAGAAATGGATGGCATGGTCTGCTTTCCTGTTGCCTACATGCGCGCAGCCGGGGCGCTCTTGTCGCCGCGCGTATCGATAGCGACTTCCATCGACAGGCCGACGCTCAAGGGTTTGGCGATCAATTCCTTGCGGTCGATCGAAATCCGTACCGGCAGCCGCTGCACCACCTTGATCCAGTTGCCGGTGGCGTTTTGCGCCGGAATCATGGCGAACGCCGAACCGGTGCCGCCCGACAGGCCGACCACGGTGCCGTGGTATTCGACCGAACCGCCGTAGATGTCGGCGCTCATGGTGACCGGTTGCCCCAGTTGCACCTGGGTCAGCTGTCCTTCCTTGAAATTGGCGTCGACGTGCATCGATTGGGTCGGCACCACGGTCATCAGGGCGGTGCCGGCCTGCACCCGCTGGCCGACCTGGACCTGGCGCCGCGCCACCACGCCGTCGACCGGGGCGCGCAAGACGGTGCGTTCCAGGTCCAGCTTGGCCTGGTCGCGCTTGGCGCGGGCCAGTTCAACTTCGGGATTGGTGGCGACGGTGGTGTTGGCGGTCAGCACCGTGCTGGCTTGCTGGGCGCCGATGGCGGCGCTGCGGTTGCTCTTGGCTTGTATGGCGCCGGCTTCGGCGACTTTCATGCTGGCTTGCGCGGTCAGCAGCGCGCTGCGGGCATTGGTCAGTTCTTCACCGGAGACCGAGCCGGACTTGGCCAGCGCTTCGCGCCGGCGCAAATCGAGTTCGGCGCGCTGCAAGTCCGCTTGCGCCGACAGCACCTGTGCCGCGGCGCGGCTCTGTTCGGCATCGCGCGCCAGGACCTGGGCCGCCAGCCCGGCGTCGTTGGCGAAATAGGCCTGCACACGGCGCTGTGAGCGATCGAGGTCGGCTTCCGCCTGCAGCAGCGCCAGCTTGGCGTCGCTATTGTCGATCACGACCAGCACCTCGCCTTGCTTCACATATTGGGTATCGACCACCTTGACATCGGCGACGATGCCGTTGATGGCCGGCGTGATCTGGGAAATTTCAGCCGCGGTATAGGCATTGTCGGTGCTGATGTAGCGCGAGCCGATGAAATGCCAGTAAGTGGCGTAGGAAAGGCCGCCGAGCAGGACGACGCCGCCCAGGATGGCGAACAGTTTCTTGCGTTTTTTTGTAGTGGCCGCCTGTTCTGCCTTGAGCGTGGCTTCGGTGGATGCGAGTTCTTGGACTGCCTGGGAATCGGAATGTGACATGTTGTTCTTACCTATTGAGTTTGATCAGATTGCAGCCTGGCGATAACCGCCGCCCAGCGCCCGCACCAGCTGTACGTCCAGCGCGAACATGCGCGAGCGCAGCGTCGACAGGTCGCGCTGGTTGGTGAGCAGGGTGTCTTGCGCGTTGAGCACGTCGAGGTAGGTCGCCAGTCCGCCTGCATAGCGGTTCTGGGCGATCTGGGCGGCTGCCGCGGCGGCGTCGACCGCTTCCTGCACCTTGCCCAGGCGTCCAGACAAGGCTTTTTCGCTGACGGCGGCATCGGCGACATCCTGCAATGCCTGCGTCACGGCGTTGTCGTAGTTGGCCACCGCTTCGTCATAGCTGGCGCTGGCCTGGCGATACTGGCCGCGCAGGCGGCCGCCCTCGAAGATCGGCAGCGAGATGGCGGGGCCGATGCTGCCGATGTCGGAGCCGGCCTTGGTCAGCATGCCCAGTCCCAGCGACTGGAAGCCAAGGTAAGCGGTCAGGTTCACGTTCGGATAGAACTGCGCCTTGGCGACCTTGATCTGCTTGGCGGCGGCTTCGGCGCGCAGGCGCGCGGCCACCACGTCCGGCCGCCGGCCGAGCAGGTTCACGGGCAGCTGCGACGGCAAGGCAAACGGCTTGGACAGGTCGAGCACCGGCCGTTGCAACGACAAGCCGCGGTCCGGTCCGGCGCCGAGCAGGGCGGCCAGCTTGTTGCGTTGCAGGGCTATCGATTCGTCCAGGCTCAGCAGGTCGGCTTCGGCGCTGGCTTTGCGCGCCACTACCTGCTTGACGCTGCCGAGCGTCTCCAGGCCGTTGAGGCGGCGCTGTTCAAACAGGTCGAGCGTCTGTATCCGCACCTGCAGCGCTTCTTGCGCCGTGTCGTGCTGGCTCAGCAGGCGTTCGAATTCGGCATAGGCGGCGGCGATCGAGGTCGCCAGCGCGATGCGGGCCTGGGCGGCGTCGGCCCTGGCGGCTTCCAGATCGGACGTGGCGGCGGCCAAGGCGGCGCGGTTCTTGCCCCAGAAATCGATTTCATAACTGAGGTTGAGCGTGGCCTTGCCCTCGACGTTGTAGTTTGGCGGCACGAACTCTGGCGGCACGCCGTTGTTGTAGCTTTGCTTCATGTAGTCAGCCGAGGCATTGGCGCTGACTTGCGGCAGCAGGGCAGCGCCTTGCTGCTGGGCCACGCCTTGCGCTTTCAGCAGGCGCGCCTGGGCTGCCGCCAGCGACGGTGCGCCCTTCAAGCCTTCGGCGATCAGCCTGTCGAGTTGCGGATCGCGGTAAATCGTCCACCAGTTATCGTCCGGCCAACTGACGGCATTGCCGGCCAGCTGGCCGGCTTGGTAACTGCTGATGTCCTTGGGTACGGCGCGCGGGCCGATTTCGGAAAACGGGGCGCAGCCGCTGATGCTTAGCGCCAGCACGCACAGGCTAAGGGCGGCGTAGGGTGGAAAACAAGGGCGTGGCATAGGAAATATCCTGTTGTAAATCGACATGGCCAAAATTCATAACTGAACTGTACGGTATAGTATAGTATTGACTTTTCAGCGTCGTCAAGTAAAACTGTTGGCCTTGACGGGGCAGGTTTTTTTTACAACAAAGGCGCGGCAAGCTACTGCCAGCGCCGCAGGCAGGCAAGGACAAGGAACAATCAATGCGCAAGAAAAGCGAAGAACGACGACAGGCGATCCTGGACGTCGCGGCGCAGATGTTCAATGAATCGGGATTCGAAGGGACTTCGATGTCGGACATATCGGCGCGCCTGGGCGGATCGAAGGCGACGCTGTACAACTATTTTTCGTCGAAAGAGGAAATTTTCGTCGAAGTCCTGCTGCGGCAGGCTGGCGCGCAGTTCGACCTGACCTTCGCCAGCCTGGTCGAATCCGACGATCTGCGCGCCGTCCTGCAGCGTTTCGGCGCGATGTACCTGCAGGCGAAACTGCAGCCCGAGATCATCGCTGCGCGCCGTCTCATCCTTTATCATGCCGAGCGGTCCCAGCTTGGCCAGGTCATGTACGAGCGCGGACCGAAAAAGGGCACGACCAGGATGGCCGAATTCTTCGCCAGCGCAATGGCGCGCAAACAGATCCGCGAAGCCGATGCCTGGCTCGCCGCCTTGCAGTTCCACGGTTTGATGGAGGCGGAGTGGATCGAAGTCAGGATGCTGGGGGTGGTCACGGCGGTGACAGCGGCCAAGGTGCGCGATTCGGTGGAGCGCGCCGTCGATGCCTTCATGCGGATCTATGCCATTTGAGAGTATTCCAGCGGCAGGGAAATGTGCGCTCGCAGCATAGGGCCGCCAAGGAGCGTACAATCGAGGCATGACAGCTGCTTTCCCTGTGTGGACCACCGATGTTGAACGTTGATCTCCATTGCCATTCCAATGTTTCCGACGGCACCTTGACGCCGGCGGCGGTGGCCGCGCGCGCCAAGGCCAATGGCGTCGATATCTGGGCCCTGACCGATCACGACGAAATAGGCGGCATCGCCGCAGCGCGAGCCGCGGCGGCTGAGCTCGGCCTGCCGTATGTGGCCGGAGTCGAGATCTCGATCACCTGGGCCGCGCAGACCATCCATATCGTCGGTTTGCAAATCGATGAAACCAATGCTGAGCTGGTGCAGGGATTGGCTGCCACGCGCGGCGGCCGCGAACGGCGTGCGCATGAAATGGCGGAGCAATTGGCGGCGGTGGGAATTCCCGGCGCCTTCGAAGGCGCCTTGAAACATGTCGGCAATCCGGACCTGATATCGCGCACCCATTTTGCCCGCTACCTGGTGGAGATCGGCCGCTGCGCCGACACCAGCGAAGTGTTCCGCAATTTCCTGACCGAAGGCAATCCCGGTTATGTCCCGCATCGCTGGGCCTCGCTGGAACAATCGGTGCGCTGGATACGCGGCGCCGGCGGGGTGGCGGTGGTGGCGCACCCGGGCCGCTACAAACTGAGCGACCTGGCCTTCGACGCTTTTTTCAACGAATTCAAACAGCTCGGCGGCAGCGCGATCGAAGTCGTCACCGGCAGCCATACGCCGGACCAGTACGGCTATTACGCCAAGGTCGCCGCCGACTACGGTTTCCTTGCTTCGCGCGGTTCCGATTTCCACAGCCCGAGCGAATCGCGGGTTGATCTCGGCACCTTGCCGCCGCTGCCCGCCAGCCTGACGCCGGTGTGGCACAACTGGTGATTTCCGCGGCATCGCCGGCGCAATAATTTCCTCCGCCAGACCCCGAAACAGCCAGCTATGCTGCTGCGTCGCAGCATGGTTACTGCCTTTGCATGTCGGTGATTCTGTACTACTCTGAATTTGAGCCTGATGCAGAATTTGTGCACGGGGTCTTGTCATATCTGCAGTAATGATGTGGCAGTTGCTTATCGCTTTTGAGGAGGTCGTCATGGAACTTCACATGCATTCGCATCACCTGGAGCACCGCTTGCCAGACTGGCCGGCGGCAGCCGTCTCCGGTTTTGCCGCCGGTGCGGTCGTGATGGTGCTGGAACTGCTCTGGTCAACCCTGTTCATGGATACCAGCCCCTGGATCACCTCACGCATGGTGGCCGCCATCGTCCTCGGACCGGACACGATGCAAGCCAGCACGTTCAGCGTCGGCGTGGTCGCCGTTGCGCTTGCCACCCACTATGTGCTGGGCATCGTGCTCGGCCTGATCCTTGCTGTCATCATTGCGCCTTTCCACTTTGACTCCAGCGTCGGCATGATACTGCTGACCGGCGCTGTGTTCGGCCTCGCCGTCTACCTGTTCAATTTTTACGGCATGGCGCGCTTCTTCTCGTGGTTCAACGACATGCGCGGCTGGTCGACCTTGGCTGCCCACCTGATCTTCGGCATGTCGGCAGCGATCATTTACTGGAAGCTGGAACGGCCGATAGGGCAATAACCGCCATCACGTGCTCCCGGCCAAGGGGGTGTCGGCGGACCAGGACAGCGATTCTGATCCGTCCCGGATGGGTTTCGCTGCGCTGACGTCTGTAGCGATCAAGGGTAGTCTTCATTGCGTCTCAATCACTGCTGCGAGTGCTTCGCAGTAGAGAGGATAGCTATGGCCATGGCTGTTGCGCTCGTGTTGATGGTTGCCGCCTCGCTGCTGTTTCATTTTCTCAGCCCTTGGTGGGCCACGCCGCTGGCGTCGAACTGGCGTCAGATGGACGATACCCTGACCATCACGCTGGTCATCACCGCCATCTTCTTTGTTGTCATCAACCTGTTCATCGTCTACACCTTGCTGCGTTTTCGCCATCGCGAAGGGTGGCGCGCGGCCTACCAGCCCGACAACAAGAAACTCGAACGCTGGCTGATCGTCGCCACCAGCATCGCCATCATGGGCCTGCTGGCGCCTGGCCTGTTTGTCTACGCGGCTTACGTAACGGTGCCGGCGAACGCGCTGGATGTGGAAGTGGTCGGCCAGCAGTGGCAGTGGAAATTCCGCTATCCCGGACCCGGCGGCAAGCTGGGACGATCCAGCATCGACCTGGTCAGCGCCGCCAATCCGTTCGGGCTGGATCCGCGCGATCCGGCCGGCCAGGACAATATCCTGGTCAACAATAACGAACTCCACCTGCAGATCAACCAGCCGGTCAGGATGCTGCTGCGTTCGCAGGATGTGCTGCACGATTTTTACGCGCCGCCTTTCCGCGCCCGCATGAACATGGTGCCGGGCATGGTGACCTCGTTCTGGTTCACGCCGAACAAGCTCGGCCGTTATGAAGTCTTGTGCGCGCAGCTGTGCGGCGTCGGCCATTCGGGCATGCGCGGTTATGTCGTAGTGGAGGACGCCGCCAGTTTCCAGAAATGGCTGAAGGCGCAGCCGACGTTTGCCCAGACCATGGCGCCGCCGGCTCCAGCCCCGGCGCCGCAGGTCGGCGCAGCGACTGGCGGCGCTGCAGCAGCCGTGACCGGCGATGCCCTGGTAGCGCAAGGCAAGGCGCTGGCTGAATCCAAGGCTTGCGTGGCTTGCCACACGGTGGACGGCAGTCCGCGCGTCGGTCCGACCTGGAAGGGCTTGTTCGGCAAAACCGAAACCATGGAAAACGGCTCCACCGCAAAAGTGGACGAAACTTACCTGAAGGATTTCATCCGCAATCCGCAAGCGCGGGTGGTCAAGGGCTTTGCGCCGATGATGCCGAAGATCGACATGAGCGATGCCGAGCTGGAGGCGCTGGTGGCTTACATCAAATCCTATGGCGCTACGGCGCCAAGCCAGCAGGCGCAGCAATCTGCACCTTCCCGCGCACCATCCCGATAACCAAGGAACGCCATGGCCCACACCGACGACAGCGCGCACCACGACCACGGACCGCAAGGCTTCTTCCGCAAATACGTCTGGAGCCAGGACCACAAGGTGATTGCGATCCAGTACGCCAGCGTCGCCATCCTGGCCGGACTGGTGGGGGTCGGGCTGTCGAACCTGATGCGCCTGCAGCTGGGTTTCCCCGGCAAGTTTGCCTTCATCGATGCGCCGCATTACTACCAGTTCATGACCATGCACGGCATGATCATGGTGATCTACCTGCTCACGGCGCTGTTCCTCGGCGGTTTCGGCAATTACCTGATCCCGCTGATGGTGGGTGCGCGCGACATGGTGTTCCCTTACCTGAACATGCTCAGCTTCTGGGTCTACCTGCTCTCGGTGATCGTGCTGATGGCGAGCTTTTTCGTGCCGGGCGGACCGACCGGCGCCGGCTGGACCTTGTACCCGCCGCAGGCGATCTTGCCGGGCACGCCGGGTTACGAGTGGGGCATCATCCTGATGCTGGTGTCGCTGCTGATCTTCATCGTCGCCGCCACCATGGGCGGCCTGAACTACGTGACCACCGTATTGCAGGCGCGTACCCGCGGCATGACGCTGCTGCGCATGCCGCTGACGGTGTGGGGGATTTTTGTTGCGACCATTTTGGCGCTGCTGGCTTTCCCGGCGCTGTTCGTGAGCGGCATCATGATGCTGCTGGACCGTACGCTGGGCACCAGTTTCTTCATGCCGGCGCTGGTGTCGATGGGGCAGGTCAGCGGCTACAAAGGCGGCAGCCCCTTGCTGTTCCAACACCTGTTCTGGTTTTTCGGCCATCCCGAGGTGTATATCGTAGCCTTGCCGGCGTTCGGCATCGTCTCGGACCTGATCAGCGTGCACGCGCGCAAAAGCATCTTCGGCTACCGCACCATGGTGTGGGCGATCCTGGCGATCGGCGTGCTGAGCGTGGTGGTGTGGGCGCACCACATGTTCGTCAGCGGCATGAATCCGTATTTCGGTTTCTTTTTCGCCACCACCACCCTGATCATTGCGGTGCCTACCGCCATCAAGGTCTACAACTGGGTGCTGACCTTGTGGAATGGCGATATCCACCTGTCGGTGCCGATGCTGTTCGCGCTGGCGTTCATCAGCACTTTCCTGATCGGCGGCCTGACCGGGCTGTTCCTCGGCAACGTCAGCGTCGACATTCCTTTATCCAACACGTATTTCGTGGTGGCGCATTTCCATATGGTGATGGGGGTGTCGCCCTTGCTGGTGGTGTTTGGCGGCATCTACCACTGGTACCCGAAGGTGAGCGGCCGCATGCTGCACGAAGGGATGGGGAAATTCCATTTCTGGATCACTTTTCTCGGCACTTATGCGATCTTTTTTCCCATGCATTACCTCGGCATCCTCGGCATGCCGCGCCGCTACTACGCCTTCGATGGCTATAAATTCATCCCCGATTCGGCGCATGCGCTGAATGCCTTTATCAGCGTGGTGGCGCTGATCGTGGCGACGGCGCAACTGGTTTTCATCTTCAACCTGATCTGGAGCATATTCCGCGGCAAACCGGCGCCGGCCAATCCGTGGCGCGCCGCATCGCTGGAATGGCAGACGCCGGACACGCCGCCCACCCATGGCAACTGGGGCGAACAGCTGCCGGTGGTGTACCGAGGCGCCTATACCTATAGCGTGCCGGGCGCCAAGGAAGATTTCATTGCGCAAAACGTGCCGCCGGTGGCTGGCGACGCCGAGTCGCTGGCGCTCAAGGAGACATACGCATGAGGACGCTTGATGCATCGATCCACTCCAGCCCGGCCGCCATCCTGAAACCGCCGGCCGGCGGTTATGTGCGCTATGGCTACGGCGTCGAAGGCATGCCGCCTGACCTGCGCGACGCGGCCGTCAGCGTTGCTTTATGGGTATTCATCGGCGTCGCCACCTCGCTGTTCCTGCTTTTCCTGGCCGCCTACGGCATGCGGATGGATGCCGGCGACTGGTCGCCGCTGGCGATGCCATGGCAGCTATGGCTGAGCAGTTCGCTGCTGGTGCTTGCCAGCGTGCTGCTGCAGCTGGCGGCGACAGCGGCCGCCACGCTGCATCTGCAGCGAGCCCGTTCGCTGCTGGTCGCTGCCGGTGTTTGCGGTTTCGCTTTCCTGGGTGCGCAACTGTGGGGATGGCAAGCATTGCTGGCCATCCATGTCACCGCCAGCGGCAATCCGGCCGGCAGTTTCTTTTATCTGCTGACAGCCATGCATGGTCTGCACGTAGCGGGCGGGCTGGCCGGCTGGGGTGTCGTCGCATATGGCGCCTGGCGGCAGGATGCCAGCCGCCTGACCTGGCGCATCCGTTTGTGCGCGCGTTACTGGCATTTCTTGCTGGCGCTGTGGGCGCTGCTGTTTGCCGCACTCGGCTGGCTGACGCCGGAACTGGTGCGCATGGTTTGCGGTACGCGCTAAGGAGGGCATATGAACACGATGAACACGAGCGCTGCAGCATCTCCTGCAACCGCACCGGCCACCGGACGCTGGCGGCAGCTGGTGGCGGACTGGTCGTCGGACCAGCAGGCGTTCCAGGTATCGTGGGGCAAGGCCATGATGTGGATTTTCCTGCTGTCCGACACCTTCATCTTCAGCTGTTTCCTGACCGGCTACATGACGGTGCGCATGGCCACCACCGTTCCGTGGCCGAATCCGAGCCTCGTGTTCGGCCTCAAGGTAGGCGGTGTCGAAGTACCCTTGCTGCTGATCGCGATCATGACTTTTGTCCTGATCAGCAGCAGCGGCACCATGGCGATGGCGGTCAATTTCGCCTACCGCCGCGAACGCGTGCGCGCCGCCATCCTGATGTTTGTCACGGCAGGCTTTGGCGTGTGCTTCGTCAGCATGCAGGTGTTCGAATGGAGCAAGCTGATTTTGCAGGAAGGCGTGCGGCCATGGGGCAATCCGATGGGGGCGGCGCAATTCGGTTCGACTTTTTTCATGATCACCGGTTTCCACGGCTTGCACGTTACCGCCGGCGTGATCTACCTGATTACGGTGGCGGTGCGCTTGCTGCGCGGCAGTTATGACGCAGTTGGCAAGACCGGCGGGAATTACCAGATCGTCGAAATCGCCGGGCTGTACTGGCACTTCGTCGACCTGGTCTGGGTTTTCATTTTTGCCTTGTTCTATCTCTGGTAGGTGCGCTCATGACTTCCGCCACAGGACAACAACATCCGATCAGCCTGTACCTGAAAATATGGGGCCTGCTGTTCGTGCTCAGCACGCTTTCCTATCTGGTCGACTATTTCAATTTCCACAGCTACCTGCGCTGGACCCTGATCCTGGTCCTGATGCTGATGAAGGCGGGCCTGATCGTCGCCTTCTTCATGCACATGGCCTGGGAACGGCTGGCGCTGGTGTTCGCCATCCTGATCCCGCCGCTGTGCCTGCTGGTGCTGGTGGGCCTGATGGCGACCGAAGCCGACTACACTTTCCTGACCCGGCTTTCGTTCTTTCGCTGAAGTTTGAATTGCAGCTTGAGTTACAGCTTGATATACAAGCGCTGCCGGTCCATCACATACACGATCAGCCACCAGACGGCGACAAAGGCCACGGCGAACGCCAGCGACGCAATATAAGGACCGGCCAGCGGCGTGATCCAGCCGGCGAACAAGCGTCGGTACAGGGTTTCCTGGCCCAGGCCGGGCAACACGATCTGCATCAGTTCCGAACCCGCATACGCCGCCACGGCATTGAGACCGAAGCGCCGTCCCAGCGCCGGCCAGTTGCGCTGATCCACCAGCCAGTGGAACAGCAGCAGCGCCAACGTGGCCCAGCCTGCGCACCACAGCACAAACGATGAAGTCCACAGATTCTTGTTGAGGGGCAGCGCCAGCGACCATAGCGTCCCCAGAACCAGCGCCGCGACGGCGGCAAACAGCAGCGGCTTCAAACGGTTCTCGCGCAGCCAGCGGCCGGCGCACAGGCCGAGCAAACTGGTCGCCAGCGACGGCAAGGTGCCGAGCAAGCCTTCCGGATCATGGCCGCGGCCGCTGACGGCGTCGATCTGGTAAACGAAATGGCCGAACAGGGCGCTGTCGCTGCGGCTGGCCAGGTTGAGCCACGGCTCCAGCGAGCCGCCCAGTGTGAGCAGGCCCCAGTAGCCGAGCAGGATTGCGACGATCAGCCCCCATTGCGTGCGTGGCCTGGTGTAGATCGAACACAGGGCGGTAGCGGCAAAGCACAGGCCTATGCGCTGCAGCACACCCGGCAGGCGCAGGTGGACGCCGGGCATGATGAACCAGGCCAGCAGATTGATCAGCAAGCCCAGCGCCACGATGCGCAGCGCCCGGATAAGGGCGGCGCGCGCCAGCGTCGATGGATTGGCGCCTTGCGCCAGCCGCGGTTCGATGCCCAGCGCGGTCGAGACGCCGACCACGAACAGGAAAAACGGAAACACCAGGTCGGTCGGCGTGCAGCCGTGCCAGGCCGAATGCTCCAGCGGTGCGTAGACATGGCTCCAGTCGCCGGGATCGTTAACCAGCAGCATGGCGGCCACAGTGCAGCCGCGCAGCGCATCAACCGACGCCAGGCGGCGCGTCATGGAGCGGCAAACCGTTGTGATGCGCAGTGCATGGTGTCCCCTGATTTTTTTGTCCGCCAAAGATAACAGAATTTAAGTCGACAACTAAGCCAGCAGCAGCCAGGCAATCAAGGCCGATATCCCAAGGAAGGGGAAGGAGTACAGGTGGAAGCGTAGCCAGAGATGGCGCTCCGGCGCCATGCGCAGCGCGATGATGTTGGCCAGCGAACCGATCGCCAGGCCGAAGCCGCCGGCGTTGACGCCGTATGCAATCACCTTGTAGGCCTCGGAATAATTGACCAGCAGGATGGTCGCCGGAACATTGCTGATGATCTGGGAGCCGAGCAGGGCGGTCATGAACAATTCAAGTTGGGAAAAATGCGGAATCGCCGCTACCCAGTCCTGGATGACATGCAGCTGCGTCAGCAGGCGGATGTCGATGAACATCAGGATGAAGACCAGGATCAGGCTCCAGTCGACCTTGGCGATGATCTCCCGGCAAAACAGCAGCGCCGCAGCTGCCACGCCAAGCAGGCCCCAGCCTGGATGGCCCAGTTCTACCGAAGCCACGAACGCCAGGTAGAGCAGCCCGCAGGTCCGCAACAGCCCGGCCCGGTAGGAAGCCGGATTGTCTTCCAGTTCGGCGTGTATGGTTTGTCTGGGGAAGCAGAACCAGGTCGCCAGCAGTAATAGTAAAAAAATCGCTAGCGCCAGCGGCGCCATCTGCCAGGTGAAGCTGGCGAAGGACAGGTGCGAGCGCTGCCAGAGCAGGATGTTTTGCGGGTTGCCGATCGGCGTCAGCATGGAGCCGGCGTTCACCGCCAGCGCTTCGAAGATCACCAGGCGGCCGATCGGCAAGCCGCTGATGCCGCCCAGGCCGACCGTCAGCGGCACCATGATGAACAGCGCGATGTCGTTGGTCAGCACGGTGGACAGCAAGGCCGACGCCGACACCAGGAAGATGGCCAGCAGGCGTTCCTGCTGCAGCCGGTTGATGATGGTGCGTCCCAGGTGTTCCAGGTAGCCGCTGACTTCGATGCCCTTGGTCAGCAGCAGCATGCCGGCCAGCGTGGCGATGGTGTTCCAGTCGACCCAGTTGCGGTATTCCGCCAGCGGCTGCGGCGAGGCAATCGAGAGGATTATCGCGATGACCAGCAGCAGATGCATCAGCCGGTCGCGCAGGAATGGCTGGCAGATTTGCTGGATGAAAGATGGTGCCGTGGCTGACTCAGTGGTTGCATGCATGGATGTTTGTGGAGATATGGCGCAGATAGCTTGTTTTTGTTGTGAAAAAATTATGCAAATGTGATGTTTTACGAGGCGGACTGTCTGGCATAATTGCTTAACAGCCAGAACCTGCGCCCTTGAAATTTGCGGCGGCGACCTTATTTTAAATGCACTTCCTTCCCATTCCGGAGTTTTCTACATGAAACGTATTTTCCTGTTCCTTGCTACCAATATCGCGGTGATGGTTGTGATGAGCATCGTGCTGTCGCTGCTGGGCGTGGACCGTTTCCTCACGCGCAGCGGCTTGAACCTGCCGATGCTGATGGTGTTTTCGCTGGTGGTCGGTTTCACCGGCTCGATTTTCTCGCTGCTGATCAGCAAGCAGATGGCGAAATGGTCGACCGGCGCCCGCATCATCACCACGCCTTCCAATTCGACCGAGCTGTGGCTGGTGGATACGGTGACCAAACTGGCGCAGCGCGCCGGCATCGGCATGCCTGAGGTGGCAGTGTATCAGGGCGATCCGAATGCGTTTGCCACCGGCGCGTTCAAGAACTCGGCGCTGGTCGCGGTGTCCACCGGCCTGCTGGAAAGCATGACCAAGGAAGAAGTGGAAGCGGTGCTGGGCCACGAGATCGCCCACATCGCCAACGGCGACATGGTGACCATGACCCTGATCCAGGGCGTGGTGAATACTTTTGTGGTGTTCCTGTCGCGCGTCATCGGTTATGCTGTCGATCGCGCTTTGTCGCGCGGCAATAACGACGGTCCCGGCATCGGCTATATGGCCACCGTGCTGGTGTCGCAGATCGTGCTGGGCATAGGCGCATCGCTGATCGTCGCCTGGTTCTCGCGCCACCGCGAATTCCGCGCCGACGCCGGCTCCGCCAAACTGTTGGGCAGCGCCTTGCCGATGCAGAGGGCGCTGGCAAGGCTGGGCGGAGTCGAACCGGCGACATTGCCGGAATCGATGGCGGCGCTGGGCATCAACGACAAGCCGGGTTTCATGGCGCTGTTTTCCAGCCATCCGCCGATAGAACAACGTATAGCTGCATTGCGCGATCCGCAGGCAACAGCCTTGTAATTTTAATTTGCATGCAAGGCGGCGCCAGTCTTCGGGCTGGCGCCGTTTTTCATTTTTCAGAAGATTGAGCCATGAGCCAGTTTTTCCAGATCCATCCGGATAATCCGCAGCTGCGCCTGATCAAGCAGGCGGTGCAGATCATCCAGTCCGGCGGCATTGTCGCCTTGCCGACCGACTGCTGTTATGCGCTGGTCTGCCAGCTCGACAACAAGGATGCGGTAGAGCGCGTACGGCGTATCCGCGGCGTCGACGACAAGCATCATCTGACGATGCTGTGCCGCGACCTGAGCGAGATTTCACTGTACGCCAAGGTCGACAATCGCCAGTTCCGCCTGCTGAAAAGTGCAACACCGGGCGCTTACACCTTCATCCTGGAAGCGACCAAGGAAGTGCCGCGCCGCCTGAGCCATCCGGCGCGCAAGACCATCGGCCTGCGCGTGCCGCAGCACAGTATCGTCAACGCCGTGCTGGAAGAGCTGGGGCAGCCGCTGATCGGCACCACCTTGATCCTGCCGGGCGAGGAGCAGGCCCTGACCGATCCGGACGAAGTGCGCAGCCAGCTGGAAAAGCAGATCGAACTGGTGATCGACGGCGGCGCCTGCAGCCTGGAGCCGACCACGGTGATCGACCTCACCAGCGATGAGCCGGAGCTGATTCGCCAGGGGCGCGGCGACGCCGGCCTGTTTGGCTTGTGAGCCTGTGAGGCGATACACCGGCGCTTTGCCGTGCTTGTCTTTTTGTAATTTTCTGCCTGCGATACAGTCCGATACAGTTCTTTTGCCAGATGCTGCCTCGGGCTTTAACGCCCCTCTGATAGAATCCCGCCCATGAATGATCTTATCCAAACCGTCGCCGTCTATGCCTTGCCCGTGCTGTTCGCCATTACGCTGCACGAAGCCGCACATGCCTACGCCGCCAAGTATTTCGGCGATTCGACCGCCGCCATGCTAGGCCGCATGAGCCTCAACCCGATCAAGCACATCGATCCTTTCGGTACTATCCTGATTCCGATACTGCTGTATTTTTCCACCGGCGGCGCCTTCCTGTTCGGCTACGCCAAGCCGGTGCCGATCAATTTCGGCCAGTTGCGCAAGCCCAAGCGCGACATGGCCTGGGTGGCGCTGGCGGGGCCGGCGGCGAATTTCGTGATGGCGCTGATCTGGCTGCTGGTGCTGATCGCCCTGGCGGCGTTCCAGGTGCAGGAAGATTTCTTCGCCTTGATGGCGCGCGCGGGCATCCTGACCAACCTGGTGATGTTCGCCTTCAACTTGTTTCCGATCCCGCCGCTGGATGGCGGCCGCATCTTGACCAGTTTGCTGCCCAACAAATACGCTTATAAATTTGCCCAGATCGAGCCTTACGGTTTTTTCATCGTGATGGGCCTGGTGCTGCTGAAAGTATTATATTTCTGGATGACGCCGGTCATGGCGATTGCCCGTACTGTCCTGCAATGGATAGTGTCGCCGCTGTTATTCTTGTTAAACTGAATTGTCCCCCCTTTTCTGACCGCTCATACTGACTATGTATCCTGACCGTGTTGTTTCCGGCATGCGCCCCACCGGCGCCTTGCACCTTGGCCACTACCACGGCGCCCTGAAAAATTGGGTAAGGCTGCAATCCGAATTGCCTTGCCTGTTTTTTGTCGCCGACTGGCATGCGCTGACCACGCACTACGACGATCCCAGCCTGATCGAAACCAGTACCTGGGACATGCTGATCGACTGGCTGGCGGCTGGGGTCGATCCCTCGCAGGCGACCCTGTTCATCCAGTCCAAGGTGCCGGAGCATGCCGAACTGCACCTGCTGTTGTCGATGGCGACGCCGCTCGGCTGGCTTGAGCGGGTGCCGACCTACAAGGACCAGCAGGAAAAGCTGGCCGACCGCGACCTGGCGACCTACGGTTTCCTCGGTTACCCGCTGCTGCAGGCCGCCGACGTCCTGATCTACCGCGCCAGCCAGGTGCCGGTGGGCGACGACCAGGTGCCGCATATCGAAATGATGCGCGAAATCGCGCGCCGTTTTAACCACCTGTACGGCAAGGAAAAGGGTTTTGAAGAAAAGGCGCAGGAAGCCGTCAAGAAGCTCGGCAGCAAACGCGCCAAGCTCTATAACGAACTGCGCACCGAATTCCAGCAGCAGGGCAGCGAAGATGCGCTGGGGCAGGCCAAGGCCATGCTGGACGACGCCCAGAACCTGTCGATGATCGACCGCGAGCGCCTGTTCGGTTTCCTGGAAGGCAGCCGCAAGCTGATCCTGTCGGAGCCGCAGGCGTTGCTGACCGAAGCCTCGCGTTTGCCGGGGCTGGACGGGCAGAAGATGTCCAAGAGTTATGGCAATGCCATCGCCCTGCGCGAGGACAAGGATGTGCTCAGCAAGAAGGTGCGCACCATGCCGACCGATCCGGCGCGGGTGCGCCGCACCGATCCCGGCGATCCGGACAAATGCCCGGTGTGGCAGTTCCATGTGGTGTACTCCGACGATGCCACCCGGCAGTGGGTCAGCAAAGGCTGCCGCAGCGCAGGCATTGGCTGCCTCGAATGCAAGCAGCCGGTGATCGACGCCATCGTCAAGGAACAGGAACCCATGCACGAGCGCGCCCAGCAATACCTGGACGATCCGTCGCTGGTGCGGGCGATTGTGGCGGATGGCTGCGATCATGCGCGCAAGCTGGCGCAGGATACGATGCGCGACGTGCGCGAAGCGATGGGGCTGAGCTACAGTTGAGCGGCCTTCAAATCGGATCAATTCAATCGATAAATTGACAAGAAACGGGCTAGCGTGTCGATAAATCCGGTTTCTCCGTGGATCAGCCGCTTTGGCGGCCTGATACCGGCCGGCCTTGTGCTGGACCTGGCGTGCGGCAACGGCCGCCATGCCGCATGGCTGGCGCAGCGCGGGCTGGAGGTGCTGGCGGTCGACCGCAATCCCGAGCTGCTGGCGGAGATAGGGGCGCCCGGTGTGGCCACGCAGCAGGTCGACCTCGAAAACGGTCCCCCGGAGCCGCTCTCGGCCTTGTTCCAGCCGCAGCGCTTCAGCGCCGTGGTGGCGACCAACTACCTGCACCGGCCCCTGTTTCCCCTGATATTGTCGAGCATGGCGCCGCAGGGCATCCTGCTATATGAAACGTTTGCTGCCGGCAATGAACAATTTGGCAAGCCTTCCAGTCCCGATTTCCTGCTGCAGCCCGGCGAATTGCTGGCCTTGCTGGCGGCCGACCGCGCCGGCAACTGGCATGTGCTGGCTTTCGAGGACGGTTTCGTGGAACAGCCGAAACCGGCCATGGTGCAGCGCATCTGCGCCGTCAAGCAAGCCGGCGGCCTGGCGACAACCCTGCGGATCGGATGAGGAGTCCGGCGCAGCCTACGGGTGGGTTACTATTCGGCAACTGTATTTGTAACCTGTTTTACAAGCGGAAATACCCACAGCCACTATGATCCGCTACAATCAGTCTTTTATTTTTTCGCATTCACGATCATGATCAAGGGCAGCATTGTTGCAATCGTTACTCCCATGCATACCGACGGCAGCCTCGACTTGCCAGGTTTGCGCAAGCTGATCGACTGGCATATCGCGGAAGGGACCGACGCCATCGTTATCGTCGGCACTTCCGGCGAATCGCCGACAGTCACGGTGGAAGAGCACTGTGCCCTGATCAAGCTGGCGGTCGACCATGCCGCCAAACGGATTCCCATCATCGCCGGCAGCGGCGGCAACTCCACCGCGGAAGCGATCCAGCTGACCCGTTTCGCCAAGGAAGCCGGCGCCGACGCTTCGCTGCAGGTGGTGCCTTACTACAACCGGCCGACGCAAGAAGGCATGTACCAGCATTTCAAGAAGATCGCCGAATCGGTCGACTTGCCTATCATCCTGTACAACGTGCCGGGCCGCACCGTGGCCGACATGAGCAACGAGACCATCCTGCGCCTGGCGCAGGTGCCGGGAATCATCGGCGTCAAGGACGCGACCGGCAATATCGGCCGCGGTTCCGACCTGATCCGCCTGGCGCCGCCTGAATTCGCCGTGTATTCCGGCGACGATGCGACCGCCATGGCGCTGATGTTCTGCGGCGGCAAGGGCAATATTTCGGTGACCGCCAACGTCGCTCCGCGCGACATGCACCTGCTGTGCGTTGCTGCAATGAACGGCAATGTCGCCGAAGCTGTCAAACTGAACAACAAACTTTTGCCGCTGCATAATAAATTATTTGTTGAGCCGAATCCTTTGCCTGTGAAATGGGCTCTCACAGAGATGGGCATGATGTCCGACGGAATCCGTCTGCCATTGGTGCCGCTGGCCGCCGAGTACCATGCAACGGTACGGGCGGCGCTGCGTGAATCGGGTGTATTACAATAAACTGCGCTGACAGGCGTTTCCATTTCTCTCGTTTTTTTGATCCTGTATCCACATGACTATTCGCAAGAACATTTCATCGACTCAAATCAGTCTCACACAACGTGGCGTTGTCATCGCTTTGGCGCTCGCCGGTCTGGCAGGATGTTCGTCGATCGGGTCGGTGCTTGAGCCGGATCGCATCGATTACAAAAGCGCAGGCAAGGTGACGGCGCCGAAACTGGATATCCCGCCTGACCTGACCCAGCTGCAGCGCGAGAATCGTTATGCGATTCCTGAATCGAACGCAGGCACCGCCACCGCTTCCGGCTACAACCTGGAGCAGGGCGTGACGCGCCCGGCCGAAGCTGCCGCTGCCGTGGCACCGAACGCCGCGCCGGACATGCATATCGAGCGCGACGGTTCGCAGCGCTGGCTGGTAGTCAAAGCCACTCCTGACAGCCTGTGGCCTAAGGTCAAGGATTTCTGGCAAGACTCGGGTTTCCTGATCAATGTCGAAAATCCGGAAACCGGCGTGATGGAAACCGACTGGGCGGAAAACCGCGCCAAGATCCCGCAGGATTTCGTGCGCAATACGCTGGGTAAAGTATTCGACTCCCTGTATTCGACCGGCGAACGCGACAAGTTCCGCACCCGCCTGGAGCGCGGACCTAACGGCACCACCGAAATCTACATCAGCCACCGCGGCGCGGAAGAAGTGCTGTCCGGCGCACAGAAGGAATCGAGCATCTGGACTGCACGCGCTCCGGATCCGCAGCTGGAAGCAGAATTCCTGTCGCGCCTGATGGGCCGCCTCGGCAACGACGAAGTGAAAGCCAAGGCCGCGGTTGCCAATGCGCCGTCGCTGCAAGCGCGCTCCAAGCTGGTCAAGAACGCTGCCGGCGATTACGTGCAGGTCGATGAAGGTTTCGACCGCGCATGGCGCCGTGTCGGCCTGGCGCTGGACCGCGTCGGCTTCACCGTGGAAGACCGCGACCGTACGCAAGGCCTGTACTTCGTGCGCTACGTCGACCAGGACGCCGACGCCAAGGACAAGAAATCGGACAAGGGTTTCTTCGCCAGGATGTTCAGCAGCTCGGATAGCGACAAGGCGAAGAATGCAGCCAGCTATCGCATTCTGGTCAAAGGCTCCGACACCGGCAGCCAGGTCGCAGTGCTGAACAAAGAAGGCAAGCCTGAACTGTCGAAAACTTCCGACAAGATCCTGGCCCTCTTGAACGAACAGCTGAAGTAAGCTGAAGTTCAGCTGTTAAGCAGTCGTAAAAAAGCAATGCGGCCGTCTTCCTGTCACCAGAGCTACCCTTGAAATTCGCAAGTCTGGGTAGCGGCAGCGAAGGCAACGCATTGCTGATTTCAGCAACGTCAGGCAGCACCGCCACCAACGTGATGCTTGACTGCGGCTTCGGCATCCGGGAAACCGAACGCCGGCTGGCCCGCCTGGGCCTGGATGGCGCCGCGCTCTCCGCAATCATCGTCACCCACGAACACCAGGACCATATCGGCGGCGTTTTCAAATTCGCCCGCCGCCATCGCTTGCCTGTGTGGCTCACCTACGGTACTTACCAAGCCTTGCGCCAGGACAGCGCGGCCGATGTCGCGGTCAGTTTTTGCCGCGACGGCGATGCCTTTGCCATCGGCGATCTGCAATTGATTCCCTACACGGTCCCGCATGATGCGCGCGAGCCGGTGCAGTACGTCGCCACCGACGGCGATCGCCGGCTAGGCGTGCTGACCGATGCCGGCAAGCTGACCGAGCACCTGGTGCAAGCCCTGGGCGGCAGCGATGCGCTGGTGCTGGAATGCAATCACGATCGCCAGATGCTGAAGGATTCGGCGTATCCGCCGTCGCTCAAGCGCCGCATAGGCGGCGAATACGGCCATCTGTCGAACGAGGCTGCGCGCGAAATCCTGGCGGCGCTGGATCAGTCGCGTTTGCGCATGGTGGTTGGCGCGCACCTGAGCGCCCGCAACAACCTGCCCGAGCTGGCGTATGCGGCGCTGTGCGGCGCCCGCTGCAGCGAATCGGTGGAGGTGACGATAGCGTGCCAGGAAGAAGGCTTTGGCTGGGTGGAGATGTAATGCCGGAAGGAGCGCGGGAGATATTTACCCGATGTGACGGGCAAGAAAAAAGCCGACCCAGGGGTCGGCTTTTTTTAAGCAACCAATGATTACTTGGAGGCAGCAGGTGCGGCAGCAGCTTTAGCAGCGTCAGCAGCAGCGTCAACAGCTGTGTGAGCAGCATCAGCAGCAGCGGAACCAGCGGCAGCAGCAGCGGAACCAGCAGCAGTTGCAGCGTCAGCAGCAGCCGAACCAGCGGCAGTTGCAGCAGCAGCAGCGTCGGATGCAGCGGATGCAGCAGCGTCAGCAGCAGGAGCAGCAACGGATGCTGCAGGAGCAGCGTCAGCAGCAGGAGCTTCGTCTTTTTTGCCGCAAGCAGCCAGAGTCAGAGCCAACAGGGATGCGATCAACAGTGTTTTTTTCATGAATGTTCCTTCAGTAGTAATCAAAAATTTTGCGATGAATAATTACCGGTAATTATCGCTCTACAGGATGTTTTCGCAGTGCTTTGCCGGGACTGCGCATCGCGATGCAACAAAAACTTTCCAGCTCAGAATTATAGCTGGAATTTGTTAAATATGACATTAACGGTTTGCTATTTGGTAAGAATTTGTATCAATGCAACAGCGCTTCCGCATGTCCGGGTAAACGCTGCTGTCTTGGCGGTGACAGGCGGCAGCTAGACATGCCCGGTTTGTCGTTGCACGCGCATTTGCCGTCGTTGCGCGACTAGTCGCGGCAAATGCACATGAATATCCACTTTCGGTGAGTTATTTGTTAAATAATGTGAATTACAAATAATATTTATACAAACCGGATTAAATATTAACTTCGCTATTTGTTTTATTATTAATGGCATTAAAACAAAGTTATATTTATTCTATATCGGAGTTTTAACTCTGCAGGGCCAGCCATGCCCACGCGTGACCATAATAACTGGGGTACGTGTCAGCGCGGCACCGGAATCGCATGGACACGGTATGAGTTCACGCGTGGGCAAAAGAGCCTGCCCACCCTACGCGCATTCCCGCACTCAGCCGAGCGTAATCCAGCCGTCTTCGTACCAGGTGTAGAGCGCTTCCAGCACATCGGTGGAAACCTTGGCGGCGGCTTCGCTGTCGAGCCGGCGCTGGTCCGCCAGCAATGTCAATGAGGCCTTGTCGGCGCGGCCGGCAGCGAACGATTCGCCGTTGATGAAGACATGCTTGCCGCGATACAGCATCTGGGTCTTGCGCGACAGCGCTACGCCGCGCTTGTTCAATGCAACCGTAAAACGCGCCAGGGTCAGCGGCCGCGGCGGCGATTCGAAAAACACGCTGGCCTTGGGTTCGGACAGATACTCGCCGACGAAAATCGCGATATCGTCTTCCGTGAAGCGCACCTTGTTGAGTTCGTCGGAGATTTGCGCCAGCATGCCAGCGTCGATTTCAGCCGGATGCTTGCTGGCTTGCAGGTCCGGGTCGGCGTAACGCCCCGGCAGGTCGATCGAATCGGCCATGAACTGCAGGAAGGCTTCGCCCAGTTCCTGGAACGGCGGCGCGCGGAAGCCGATCGAATACGTCATGCATTCGCCGATCGCGGTGCCGTCGTGGGCGTATTGCGGCGGCAGGTAGAGCATGTCGCCCGGCTCCAGGATGAATTCCTGCTCCGGTTTGAAGTTCTTGAGTATCTTCAGCGCGCTGCCTTCGACCAGGGTCAGGTCCTGGGTAGCGCCGATTTTCCAGCGCCGCTGGCCGTGGGCCTGCAACAAAAACACATCGTAGGAGTCAAAGTGCGGACCGACGCCGCCGTTGTCGGTGGCGTAGCTGATCATCAGATCGTCCAGCCGGGCATCGGGGATGAAGCGGAACTGGCGCAGCAGGGCGTCGGCGCCGTCGTCGTGCAGGTTGACGCCTTGCACCAGCAGGGTCCAGTCTTTCTGCGCCGTGCTCGGCAGTTCCGAGGCTGGGCCGTTGCTGACTTGCCATTGCTGTTTGAAATGGGTCACCAGGCGCGATTCGACGTCGTCGCGCCGGGCCAGCTCAAACAAGGCGTCGGGCGACAGCAGGGGAATGAAGCCGGGCAGGGCCTGGCGGATCAGCAGGGGTTTTTTGTGCCAGTAATCGCGTAAGAATTGCGCGGGCGACAGGCCGCCCAGTAATGTGGAATTTTTCATGCCGCCATTATATCGGGTTGCATGCCGTAAAATTGAGAGCTGCAATCTGGATTCGGCACGCATTCAAGGCGGCGCAAGCGGTCTGGATGGGCTTAGTGCGTAATTTTTTGCTATCTCGGCAAGACGGGGCCGTTCCGGCGGGTATAATCCGAACGCATGTTAATGAAAGGAATGATCATGAAGATTGCCAAAAATACGGTAGTGACTGTACGCTACAAATTGTCAGATGCCCAAGGCAATCTGATCGAAGAAAGCAGCGAACCGATGGTGTATTTGCACGGCGGTTACGAAAACACGCTGCCGAAAATCGAAGAAGCACTGGATGGCAAGGAAGTCGGCTATCAGACCGAACTGCAGGTTGAGCCGGACGACGCGTTCGGCGAATACGATTCGAACCTGGTCAAGATAGAGCCGCGCAACCGCCTGCCGACGCCGCTGGAAGTCGGCATGCAGTTCGAGGGCACGCCGGACAACGAGGATGAAGAAGAACAGGCATTGATTTTCACGGTGACCGATATCGCCGATGACAAGGTTGTGCTGGACGGTAATCATCCGCTGGCCGGGATTGCCCTGCGTTTCGACCTGAGCGTGACGGAAGTCCGCGCCGCCTCGGAAGAAGAAGTCGCCCATCAGCACGTGCATGGCGCCCATGGCCACGACCATGACGATCATGACGACGATGGCGCTGACGATCATTTCCGCAGCCATCCTATCCACTAAGCGCGTAGGGTGGGCACGCCTTTGTGCCCACGCGTGAACTCACCCCACCTACATGCCTGTTTCGGCGCTGCTTGAGTCCGCTCTCCGGCTATCACGGTCACGCGTGGGCACGATGTGCCCACCCTACGGGTGCGGCTAGCGGCGCGACAGCGTGGGCTGATCGGCAGGTTTTCCGAGTTCGAACAGTTTCGCGCTGGCCGGGTCCACTGTGACTTTCAGCCAGCCGGCGGGGACTTCCAGGTCGCCCAGGTTGCGCTGCCAGATGATATTCGCAGGATTGGTGGAGGCGGTCCCGTGCGGTCCATGGATCACCAGCACCTTGCCCTCGAAATGCGCGGCGTGTGAATTGATGCGCTGGCGGATTTCGGTAAAGCCATCGCGCTTGACGTTGAAGTCGAACACGCGATGGCGCTGGGTGGCCAGCGGATCGCCGTCGCAAAACAGAACCACCGCATCCGATTTCTTTTGCGACGCATTCAGGAACACGCGTTGCAGCCATTCGCGGTTGGCGATCTGCCGGTCTTCGAATTCGCTGTTGCGGCCGCCTTCCGCCAGGTAGTGGTTATTGGCGGCGGGCAGGTTGATGGTGGCGAACACCACGTTGCCGATCTCCCAGCGCGCATTCTCCACATAACTGCGGAATTTTGGCGAGGTCGATTGCCGGATCAGCGGGATCTTGCTGTCGCCAAAAGAAAATTCATCGGAAAAGAACAGCTCGCGGATCCGGCTCAGGCGTTCTATCGCGGCGGAGCGGTCGGCCGTAGTCCTGCAGGTTACCCAGTCGCTGGCCGACAGGGAAACGATCAGGCCGTTTTTTGCGCTGCTCAGCAAGGCCTTGCGCTGGCCGTACAACTTGTCGGTGCACGGCTCGCTGCTGGCCTTGATGCCGTTCGCCACCACAAACGCCAGGTTGTCGGCGTCGGTTTCGCTGATGGCGCCGCGCAGCGCGGTTTCATCGGCGTTGCTGCGAAATACATGGGCGATCACGCCGAAACTGAAGCCGGAGGTTTCCGCCAGCACCGTGCCGCAATTTGCCGCCAACGCCAGCAGCAGCGCTAGCTGGACCGGCAGTGTGCGGCGCTGGCGGGCGAAGGCGCTCATCAGTTTTTCTGCCCGCTGCTGAGATGCTTCAGCCGATATAGCTGTTCCAGCGCTTCGCGCGGGGTCAGGGTGTCGGGATCGATGCTGTCCAGGGCGATCAGCAATTCGCTGTCCACGGCCTCGCTGCCGCCGGTTTCATCGGCGTCCATGCTGGCGGCCTGCGCAAACAGGTCGAATTGCGGCGTCGGCTGCACCGATTGCGACTCCAGCAAGGCCAGGTGCTTGCGGGCGGCGCGGATCACCGGCGCCGGCACGCCGGCCAGCTGCGCCACCTGCAGGCCATAGCTCTGGGACGCAGGCCCGGCCTGCACGGCATGCAGGAAGACGATGCTGTCCTTGTGCTCGACCGCCGACAAATGCACGTTGGCGGCCGACGGATGCAGGTCCGGCAGCTGGGTCAGTTCGAAATAGTGGGTGGCGAACAAGGTGAAGCTGCGGGTGGCGTCGATCAGGTGGCGCGCGATCGCCCACGCCAGCGCCAGGCCGTCGAAGGTCGAGGTGCCGCGGCCCACTTCATCCATCAGCACCAGCGAGTTTTCGCTGGCGCCGTTGAGGATGGCGGCCGATTCGGTCATTTCGACCATGAAGGTGGAGCGGCCGCCGGCCAGGTCGTCGGCGGCGCCGATACGGGTGAAGATGCGGTCGATCGGACCCAGCACGGCGCTGTCGGCGGGCACGTAGCTGCCGACGTAAGCCAGCAGGGTGATCAGCGCTACCTGGCGCATGAAGGTCGATTTACCGCCCATGTTGGGGCCGGTGATCAGCAGCAGCTTGCGTTCGGGCGACAGCTGGCAGTCGTTGGCGATGAAGCGTTCAATCTGTTTTTCCACTACCGGATGGCGCCCTTGCACGATCTGGATCGCCGGTTCGTTCACCAGCCGCGGCACGCACCAGTCGTGGCGCGCAGCGTGGTCGGCCAGCGCCACCAGAGTGTCGAGCTGGGCCAGCGCGTGGGCGATGTTTTGCAAGGTGCCGATATGCGGCGCCAGGTCTTGCAATATCTGGTCGTACAGCGCTTTCTCGCGGATCAGCGCGCGTTCCTGCGCCGACAGGGCCTTGTCTTCAAACGCTTTCAGTTCCGGCGTGATGTAGCGCTCGGCATTTTTCAGGGTCTGGCGCCGGCGGTAATCGTCCGGCACCTTGGTGGTCTGGCCGTGCGTGACTTCGATGTAGAAGCCGTGCACCTTGTTGTATTCGACGCGCAGGTTGGCGATGCCGGTGCGCGCCCGTTCACGCGTTTCCAGGTCGACCAGGAACTGGCCGGCGTTTTCCGACAGTCCACGCAGTTCATCCAGTTCGGCGTCGAAGCCGGGGGCGATGACGCCGCCGTCGCGCACCATGGTCGACGGTTCGGCCGCGATTGAGGTCTGCAACAGCTGCAGGCAGTCGACCGGGGTTTCCAGCGCGCTTTGCAGTTCCTGCAGCAGCGGCGCTTGATTTTCACTGCCGCACATGGCGATGTCGGCGCGCAGGGAGTCCAGCTGTAGCAGGCCGTCGCGCAAGCCGGCCAGGTCGCGCGGCCGCGCCGACAGCAGGGCGATGCGGGCGGTGATCCGTTCGATGTCCGGTACAGCACTGAGCGTACTGGAAATGGCGCTGCCGGCATCGGCGGCAATCAGGGCGCCGATCGCCGCGTGGCGGCCGCGGGCTACCGCCTGGTCGCGCTTGGCGTGGTGCAGCCAGTGGCGCAGCAGGCGCGATCCCATCGCGGTGCGGCAGTGATCCAGCAGCGAAAACAGGGTAGGGGCGCCGGACGAGGCGTCCTGGCCACGTATGGTTTCGGTCAGTTCCAGGTTGCGCCGGGTGGCGGCGTCGAGGCCGATGAATTCGTTTTCGGTTTCCACCGTGAGCGTGCGCACATGCTGCAAACCCTTGCCCTGGGTCGATTGCGCGTAACGCAGCAAGGCGCCGGCGGCGCCGATGGCGGCGCTCAAGCCCTCGGCGCCAAAGCCGCCCAGGCTGCTGACGGCGAGCTGGTCGAGCAGCGCTTTCTGGCCGTTGGCGATATCGAAGTGCCATTCCGGCACAGTAGTGGCCTTGTCGACCACGGCGCTGCTCCACATGGTTTCCACCATGTCGGCGGCCAGGATCTCGGCCGGGGCGATGCGTTCCAGCTCCTGCTTCAGCAGGGTATCCAGCGTCGCCGCTTCGCAGGCGAATTCCATCATCTTCAAGGCGCCGCTAGCCATCGACAGCCAGGCCAGGCCGACCTTGACCGCCTTGCGCTGCTGGGTCACGTACAGCGCCAGCAAGGGCTGGTCCGATTTTTCCGGCAGCAGGTTGGAGTCGGTCAGTGTGCCGGGCGTGATCACGCGCAGCACTTTGCGGTCGACCGGCCCCTTGCTGGTGGCCGGATCGCCGATCTGTTCGCACAGCGCCACCGATTCGCCCAGCTTGATCAGCTTGGCCAGGTACTGGTCGGCGGAATGGAAGGGCACGCCGCACATCTTGATCGGCGCGTTGTTGTAGGTGCCACGTGCGGTCAGCGTGATACCCAGCAGGCGCGCCGCTTTTTCCGCATCGTTGAAAAACAGTTCGTAAAAATCCCCCATCCGGTAAAACACGAGCGTGTCTGGATAGTCGGCCTTGATGCCGAGGTATTGCTGCATGCCGGGTGAAACTTTTTGTGCCGCTGCCGTCATCGGGCGGCCCGTTGCTGGAAATTTGATTGCATTAAATGGGTTCTTTCTCAGGCGCTGAACCGCGCCTGATCGCTAATATTCGGGAATAGGCGATATTGTAAGCCGAACAAGGCTCAGCCGCCATTTCTTTGCGGTTCGGGATGCCTGTTGCACAAGCATTGGCGCGCCTGCTTTTATCGCGGCGGAGCGCTGTCCTGGAAAAACATTTCGCGCATCAGGAACTGCTGCAGTTCGGCCGTATCCTTCAACCTGGCGCTGAGCGTGATGACGCGGCCCAGCCGCTGCGAGCGCCATGGGATGTCGGTGCTGGTCTTCTTGCGGATCATCTCTATCATCTTGTTGACGATCGCCATCTCGATGCTTTCTTCGCTGCCGCGCTCAACCGGGATATTCTGCTGCGCGCTGCGGCTGGCGTTGGCGTTCCAGCCGCGGAAAATCAGGCTGGCGCGGAACGGGGTTTTATCGCGCACTTCGAAGATGCCGCCGGACTTGTCCTTGTCCATGCCCATCCAGCCGCGCTGCGCCTGGATGTTGGCGCGCGCGATGTCGTTCGGCGACTGCGGCGCTTCTTCCGCGGTCTCGCCGGCTTCGGTGCGTTCCTGGGCCTGGGCTGCTTCACGCCGCTGGCGCGCGGCCTGGATGTGCGAAGAAAAATCCTCTTCTACCGATTGCTGGTACTTGGGCGCATCGGGCGGCGGCGGTATGGTCGGCTCGGGCGCGGTGGCGACCACCGGTTTGCGAACCTGATCCTGTTTCGACTCGGTCTTGCGTGGTTTTGGTGCGGATTTCGGCTTGGCGGGAGGCGCCTGCCGTTTCGGCGGCGGTACGCTGCTGGGCGCCGTCGCGGCGCTGATGAGCAGCAATCCCATGTTGCCGGGCGAGGGCGAGGCCAGCGGCATCTCGACCGCCAGCTTGGTCAGTAAAAACCAGATGCCGATAATGTGGACCAGGACCGAAACCAGTACGCCGATGATCTTCGAAATGCGCCATTGACCGGCCTGCTGCTGGTCTGTCTGCGACGTTTCGCCCGGAGTTTCGCCTGGATTAACACTCCCTTCCTTCATCGGTTCAACCCTGTATCATCAACGTGATGGCAAGTTCGACAGCGTTGACGGCGGCCCCGCGGGAAACCGTGCCGTCCGCTGCTCTGGCGCCAAAGGTCGTCATGTTACCGTAACCAGCTTAAAACGCCATTGCCGGCGGCGCGTCCGGAGGCCAGGCAGACGCTGAGCAAGTAGCCGCCGGTGGGCGCTTCCCAGTCCAGCATTTCGCCGGCGCAGAATACGCCTGGCAAGGCCTTGAGCATGAGCCCCTGGTCCATGCCTTCAAACCTTACGCCGCCGGCGCTGCTGATGGCTTCGTCGATGGGGCGGGCGGCCAGCAGGGTCAGCGGCAGCGCCTTGATGGCTTGCGCGAGCAGCAGCGGCTGGCCAAAATCGGCGGCCGGCACCAGTTCCCGCAGTAGGCTGGTCTTGACCCCTTTTAGGCCCAGGCGGCTTTGCAGGTGGCTGGACCAGGAGCGCGCGCCGCGCGGCCGCGCCACTTCGTCCGTCACGCGTTGCAAGGACCAGTCGGGCAACAGGTCGAGATGTATCAGGGCGCTGCCGCTGGCGGCGATGCGGTCGCGCAGGCCCGCCGACAATGCATAGATCAGGCTGCCTTCGACGCCATCGGCGGTAATCACGAATTCGCCTTGCTTGCGCAGCGCCGGCCGGTCGTTCTCGCTGATGGCGATGGCGACCGATTTCAGATGATGGCCGGCAAAGTGTTCGCGGAAATAGTCGCTCCAGGCCGCCTCGAAACCGCAGTTCGCAGGCAGCAGCGGCGCCACGGGCACCTCGCGCCGGGCCAGCAGCGGCACCCATTTTGCATCGGAACCCAGGCGCGCCCAGCTGCCGCCGCCCAAGGCCAGCACGACCGAATCGGCATCCACTGCGAGCTCTCCTTGCGGTGTTTCGAAGGATAGCGCGCCGGCCTCGTTCCAGCCCAGCCAGCGATGGCGCATGTGGAAGCCGACGCCGGCCTGCCGCAGGCGATGCAGCCAGGCGCGCAGCAAAGGCGCGGCTTTCATGTCGGTCGGGAACACGCGGCCGGAGGAACCGATGAAGGTGTCTATGCCGAGCGCGTGCACCCATGCGCGCAAGGCGTCCGGATTGAACTGGTCCAGCAGCGGCACGATTTGCGGGCGGCGCGCACCGTAGCGCGACAGGAAATCGTCGTAGGCCTCGGAATGGGTCAGGTTCATGCCGCCTTTGCCGGCCAGCAGGAATTTGCGGCCTACCGAGGGCATGGCGTCGTACACATGGACTTGCATTCCGCCAGCCGCCAGCACCTCGGCCGCCATCAGGCCGGCCGGGCCGCCGCCGATAACGGCGACTGTTTTTTGCAATCCGGAATTATTCAACGAAGTCATCAGTCGGGGAAAGCCAATCCTGCAGTGTGATTCAAGGGAGTTTTAATAAGAAGAGTTGCAGGAACTGCCATAAAAATCTGCCAGAGGAAGCGGTCTGCAACTTTACCATATTGCAGCAATCAACACGGCCGGCAAGCAGCCGCTAAAGCCCATTGGTGACATGGAAACAAAAGAGGCTGGTTTGCACCAGCCTCTTTTACAGAGAGTTACATTTTTCCTGGCAAATAAACGCTAGGACACAATAGCCAACTAACGCTTCAGTTGGCTAATATCGCGCACCGCGCCGCGGTCGGCCGAAGTCGCCATGGCGGCATAGGCTAACAGCGCCTGCGACACATAACGCTGGCGATTGACCGGTTTCCAGGCATCCTTGCCCTTGGCTTCCATTGCAGCACGGCGTTGCGCCAGCTCGCTGTCGCTGATTTTCAGGTGCATGCGGCGTTCCGGGATATCGATTTCGATGATGTCGCCTTCTTCCACCAGGCCGATGGCGCCGCCTTCGGCCGCTTCCGGCGAGGCATGGCCGATCACCAGGCCGGACGAGCCGCCGGAGAAGCGGCCGTCGGTGAACAGCGCGCAGGATTTGCCCAGGCCCTTGGATTTGATATACGAGGTCGGATACAGCATTTCCTGCATCCCCGGACCGCCTTTCGGTCCTTCGTAGCGGATGATGACGACGTCGCCGGCATGCACCGTGTCGCCCAGGATTGCTTCCACTGCGTCGTCCTGGCTCTCGAAGACGCGGGCGCGGCCGCTGAACTTGAGGATGCTTTCATCGACGCCGGCGGTTTTGACGATGCAGCCGTTTTCCGCCAGGTTGCCGTACAAGACCGCCAGGCCGCCGTCTTGCGAATAAGCGTGCGCCTTGTTGCGGATGCAGCCGTTGTCGCGGTCGGTGTCGAGGCTGGTGAAACGCTTTTCCTGGGAGAACGCAACCTGGGTCGGCACGCCGCCAGGCGCTGCGCTGAACATCTTATGAACGGCCGGATCCTGGGTTTGCGTGATGTCGTTATTGGCGATGGAATCCGCCAGCGTCTTGGCGTGTATCGTCGGCCGGCTAGTGTCCAGCAAGCCGGCGCGCGCCAGTTCACCGAGGATGCTGACGATGCCGCCGGCGCGGTGCACGTCTTCGATATGGTATTTGTCGGTCATCGGCGCCACCTTGCACAGGCAAGGCACATGGCGCGAGATGCGGTCGATGTCGGCCATCTTGAAGTCGACTTCGGCTTCCTGCGCCGCCGCCAGCAGATGCAGCACGGTGTTGGTCGAACCGCCCATGGCGACGTCCAGCGTCATGGCGTTTTCAAACGAGGCCTTGGTGGCGATGCTGCGCGGCAGGACCGAATAATCGTCCTGCTCGTAATGGCGCTTGGCCAGTTCCACTATCAGGCGCCCGGCGCGCAGGAACAGTTCCTTGCGGTCGGCGTGGGTGGCGAGGATGGTGCCGTTGCCGGGCAGCGCCAGGCCGAGCGCTTCGGTCAGGCAGTTCATCGAGTTGGCGGTGAACATGCCGGAACAGGAGCCGCAGGTAGGGCAGGCCGAGCGTTCGATTTCGGCGATGTCGGCATCGCTGACGCTGGCGTCGCCCGCCTTGATCATGGCGTCCACCAGGTCGATCTTGAAAATCTTCTGGTCGATCACGGCCACGCCGGGCAGTTTTTCAACCACCTTGCCGGCTTCCATCGGGCCGCCGGAAACGAACACCACCGGGATATTGAGGCGCATGGCGGCCATCAGCATGCCGGGCGTGATCTTGTCGCAGTTGGAGATGCACACCATGGCGTCGGCGCAGTGGGCGTTGACCATGTATTCCACCGAATCGGCGATCAGTTCGCGCGACGGCAGCGAGTACAGCATGCCGCCATGGCCCATGGCGATGCCATCGTCGACCGCGATGGTGTTGAATTCCTTGGCGACGCCGCCGGCCGCTTCGATTTCGCGCGCCACCATCTGGCCCAGGTCCTTGAGGTGGACGTGGCCCGGCACGAACTGGGTAAACGAGTTGACCACGGCAATGATCGGCTTGTCGAAATCGCCGTCTTTCATGCCTGTGGCGCGCCACAGGGCGCGGGCGCCGGCCATGTTGCGGCCGTGGGTGGTGGTGCGGGAACGGTATTGCGGCATGATCTGCATCTCCAGAATGAATGGCTTAAGGCTGACGCTAGAGTGCCTTGCCCATAAGGCCATGTCAAATATATGATTTGTAGGCTATTAATATCGATTGCATATATATTGGATTTGGCATGTTTGCCGATGTCGGGCTGCGAGATTTCTTTCTATTTTGTATTTAAATACTTAAAAATATATAATTATTAGAAAAATATTCTAATAAATTCAGATTTAAGGATCTTTGTTGCAATAATTTTCCATGCGGACAATCCTACAATGGCAGCAGGTAATCTCGCCGTACAGTCCAGCATGGAGCGCTTCTTATGACTTCCGATCATTCCTCAGGTTCGCCGACAACTCATGTCGACACGCAACTGGTGCATTGCGGCCGCGAACCGGCGCGTTTTGCCGGCATGGTGAATACCCCGGTGTTCCGCGGTTCGACCATCATCGCCAACAACCTGGAAGACTGGGAAGCCGCGCGCCAGATCGACAATCCGATGTCCAACTACGGCCGCTTCGGCACGCCCACCACCCGTTCCTTCGAACAGGCGATCGTGACGCTGGAAGGCGGCCACAACTGCCTGGTGTTCCCGTCCGGCCTGTCGGCCTGCACCCACAGCATCATGGCGTTCGTCAAAAGCGGCGACCACGTCCTGATTACCGACAGCGTATATGGCCCGACCCGCACCTTTGCCGACCGCGTCTTGCGCCGCATGGGCGTGGAGGTGGAGTATTTCGATCCGCTGATCGGCGGCGAAATCCGTACCTTGCTGCGGCCGAACACCAGCGTGGTGTTTGTCGAGTCGCCCGGATCGTGGACTTTTGAAGTGCAGGACATTCCTGCCATCGCCGAAGAGGCGCACAAGGTCGGCGCCTACGTGCTGCTCGACAATACCTGGGCTACGCCGCTGTTTTTCAAACCGTTCGAACATGGCGTCGATGTCTCTATTCACGCCGCCACCAAATACATCGTCGGCCACTCCGACGCCTTGCTGGGCGTCGCCAGCGCCAACGAGCGGGCCTGGTGCATCCTCAAGCACGGCGCCCACGATTTTGGCCAGACCGCGGGTCCGGACGATATCTACCTGGCTTTGCGCGGCATGCGCAGCATGGCGGTGCGCTTGCGCCAGCATTCGGAGAGCGGCATCCAGTTGGCCGAATACCTGCAGACCCAGCCGCTGGTGGAGCGGGTATTGCATCCGGCCCTGCCGTCCGATCCCGGCTACAAGCTGTGGCAGCGCGATTTCCTCGGCGCCAGCGGGCTGTTCACGATCGCCTTGAAAGAAGTCGGCCGTCCGGCGCTGTCGAAATTCTTCGACGGCCTGCAACTGTTCGGCATCGGCTTGTCGTGGGGCGGTTTTGAAAGCCTGGCTTTACCGCTGGACAAGCCGCCGACGCGAGTGGCTTCGGCCACGACCTACCCGAACCCGCTGGTGCGGATCCACGTCGGCCTGGAGAATATCGATGACCTGATCGCCGACATGGGCCTGGCGTTCAAGCGTATGGAGCAGGCGCTGTAAAGAGTCAGTCCAGTCCGGCATAGTCAAGTGGCAGCGCGGTGGTGTGCTTGATCTGTTCCATGGCGAAGCTGGCGTTGACGTCGAACAGGGCGTTCGACTGCGTCAGCTTCTGGTACACCGCGTCGTAGGCGGCGATATTCGGCACCACCACCCGCAGCAGGTAATCGATGTTGCCGCTCATGCGGTAAAACTCGACCACTTCCGGAATCAGTTTGACGGTGTTGCTGAATTGCGCATACCAGTTGGCGTTGTGCTGGTTGGTCTTGATCGACACGAATACCGTCACGCCGACATTGAGCTTGTTGGCGTCCAGCAGCGCCACCCGGCGCAGCACCACGCCATCCTCTTCCAGCTTCTGTATGCGGCGCCAGCACGGCGTCGACGACAGGTTGACCTTCTCGGCGATCTCCGCCACCGGCGTGCTGGCGTCTTCCTGCAGGATGGCCAGAATCTGTTTATCTATTTTATCCATGGTCGGCTTGATTCGAGATGAGTGTCGGCAGAGGCAGTTTAGCGCCACTTGCGCGAACGCAGCGGATTTCGAGTGTTTTGCCTATGTCCTCGATTGACTTTGCCGCCCGGGAGGCAGATATTAACGGCGCAACATCTATAAATACAAGAGGGAGACACAATTGCGCATATCTTTACCAAAACCATTCCGCCTGCGCCCCATGGCCCGTGCACTGACCGCCCGTACTGCTGCCGTATTGGGCGCGGGGCTCGTCATCTGCGCGCCGGCCGGCGCCGCGAATTTTTCGCAGATGGTGTTTTTCGGCGACTCGCTGACCGACAGCGGATATTTCACCGGCGTCGGCAAGCAGCCGTCGTTTACGACCAACCCCGACCCGGTCTGGGCGCAGATCCTGGCGCATAAATACGGCACTACCGCCAATCCGGCAGCGGTGCTGACGCCGAGCGGCGCGCAGGCGGCCGGCGGCACCGACTACGCCGTCGGCGGCGCCCGCGTGACCAGCCAGAACGGCTGGCCCGACGCCGCCACGGCGCCTTTGGTGCCGACCGTCGCCAGCCAGGTCCAGGCTTACCTGGCCGCCAATCCGCGGCTCGACAGCAAAGGCCTGTACGCGGTCTGGGCCGGCGCCAACGACATATTCGGCTACACCCAGACCAATATCGCCGGCCTGCTCAATCCGGCGACGCAGACTGCCACCGCGGTGCAGACGATCCAGCAAGTCGCCGGCGAAGCCACCAATGTAGTCAGCCTGGTCAGGCAATTGCAGCAAGCTGGCGCCGGCACCGTGATCGTCATCAATCTGCCCGACGTCGGCCGCACTCCGCAAGGTTCGTCGATCCCGGCGCTGGCCACCTTGTGGACAGCGGCGTCGACCAGCTTCAACGACAGCCTGAACAGCGGCTTGAGCGGCCTGGGCGGCAATATCGTCGCGCTCAACGCCTTCGGCCTGCTGCGTGAAGCGATCGCCAATCCCGGCTTGTACGGCTTCACCAACGTCACTTCACAGGCGTGCACCACCAGCTCTTCGTCGACTTGCACCACCTCAACCCTGGTGGCGCCGAACGCCGACCAGACTTACCTGTTCGCCGACGGCGTCCATCCGACCGGCGCCGGCCATGCCATTCTGGCGCAGTATGTCGAATCGGTATTGCAGGCTCCGGGCCAGATCGGCATGCTGGCGGAAGCGCCGCTGGCCGGCGCCCAGACTTTCACCCGGGTGATCGACGACCGCCTGCGCCTGACGCCGCGCGCAGGGCAGGTGGAAGCCTATGCCGCCTATGACAATACCCACCAGAGCCTGGACCACAACGGCAACAATCCTGGCCTGGACGGTTCGTCCAACAGCCTGTCGGTTGGCGTCGACTATGCGGTCAACCAGAACGTTACGGTCGGCGGCGCTTTCGGTTTCGCCCATAACAAGGCGAATTTCGGCAACGACACCGGCGGCTTCAAGCTGGACCAGGCCATGTTGTCGGCCTACACCCAGTACCGCGACGGCGCCTGGGCGCTCAACGCGCTGGGCATGGTCGGTTCGCTGCAGTACAAGGACGTGACCCGCAACATCGCTTTGGGTGCGGCTACCCGCCGCGAGAGCGGCAGCAGCGACGGCCACCAGTTCCTGCTGCGCATCGGCGGCCAGTACGACTTTAACCTTGGCGGGCTGGTTCTGAGTCCGGTCGGCACCCTGACCTGGCAACAGGTCAATGTCGACGGCTACACCGAAAACGGCAATGACAGCACGGCCATGAACTTCCAGTCGCAGCGGCGCAATTCGCTGGTGTCCAGCCTGGGCGCGCAAGTCAGCAGCAAGCTGACGCTGGGCCAGTATGCGCTGCAGCCGTTCGCCAAGCTGGCATGGGAAAAAGAGTTTGAAGACAGCGAACGCGACGTGCGCGCCAATGTGGTCGGCATGGCCGGCAGTTTCGGTTTGCCGGCGTACCAGGGGCCTTCCAACAGCGCCCGGCTGGATCTCGGCGCCAGCATTGCGCTGGCGGCGGACTTCAGCGCTTACGCCAGCTACAGCGGCCAGTTCGCCGGCGGCAACAAGACCAACTCTTTCCAGGTCGGCTTGAAGAAAGCGTTTTAAGCGCGTAGGGTGGGCACGCTTTTGTGCCCACGCGTGACCTCAAATTCAGCGGCGGCATTTATAGATAACGCGTGGGCACAAAAGCGTGCCCACCCTACGGCTTGTTTGCGCGGGATTTATTCCGGGGCCTTGGGCGCCGGCTTGACCGGCAGCGCAGGCTTGTCGTCGAAATCCTGCACCGGCAAACCGGTATCGAGGCCGAGGTAATGTTCGATCAGGCCGAAAAAACGGTCGTAGAACTGGCCGGCCGGAATCGTCTCGCTGGCGACCTTTACCAGCGAATCGGAAGTGCTACCGATCGGCATCGACACCGAACCCAGCACGCTCAAGCCGACGCTGGCCGAGTTGTTGGTTTTCTTGAGGGCGTAACGGTCCTGGGTGGCGCTGACAAACAGCGTGCTGCTTTTGCCTTGCTTGTCGTTGGCGGCGCACACCACATGGAATTCGATCTCGACGTGGACATCGCTTTCCGGCTGGAAGTGCTTGTGGCCGTCGACCAGGTCATCCTTGGCCTGCTTGATGATGTAACCCTGGCTCAGCAAAGTGCGGCGCGCCGCTTCGCAGGTGTCGGCGCTGGACTTGGCGAAGTCATGGGAAAACGTGCTGGTTTCGCTGAATTCCTCGCCCTGGTAAACCTTGGGCTTTGCGGTCGAGCAGGCGGCGAGGGCGCCGCCCAGCAAGACCAGCAGCGAAACACGTGAAAAACTGTACATCCTGGACATGAACGAAAACTCCTTGAATCGGCTAAACAATAGCGAATAGCGGCGATGGCATTTTAGACCATCGCGCGCAATATTCAGCCGATTCGACAGAAGTTCGGGCGTTTCGTTGCAATCCTGGCTTAAGCCGCCTTGGGACCGCGCACCACCGTGTACTGCTCGGAATTGCCGGAAAGCCATTGTTCCGCCAGCTTGCGGTTGTCATGCTGCCATGGGTGGAAATCGCGGCGCAGGTAGGCGAGCAAGGGGGCGGTGCTGAGCCAGATCAAGCCGTAGCGGCCAAAGAAGAAGCGGGCGGCGTCGAGCCAGGTGCCGGGTTTGAACAGCACACGGTCGTGCCAGAGATTGTTGATGGTCTGCCCGGTCGCCATCAGGGTGAAGTGCAGCATGGCAAAAGCGTAGCCGCGCACACGCGCCCGGTAGTCGCCTCCGAGTGTGTGGAACAGGTCGAAAGCGACCGCCTTGTGCTCGGTTTCTTCCGCCGCGTGCCAGCGCCACAGGGTCTGCAAGGCCGGTTCGGCCCCTGCCAGTACGGGCGGGTGGCGCAGCGTCAGGTCGGCCATCACTGCGGTGTAGTGCTCCAGGGCGGCGGTAATCGCCAGCCTGCGCATGGCGGGAACCTTATGTTGACGCCCCAGTGCGATCAGGTCGCCGGCCCAGTGCTGCCAATGGTTGTGCAATCCCTGTTTTTCCAGTTCGGCGTTGTACAGGCCGTGCACACGGCGGTGGGTCGCTTCCTGTCCGACAAAATCCTGGATCGTGGCGCGCAGGGAAGCGTTTTCCGGAGAATCCGGCAACGATTGCGCGGCCTCGCGTACGGAGTCGATGAATTCCTGTTCGCCGACGGGAAAGCTCATGGACAAGGCGTTGAAGTATTGGGTACGGAACGGTTTGCCTGCCAGCCAGTGACGCGGGAAACCTTGCGACAGATCGACCAGCAGTCTTCTTACCATCAATGGAGTGGAGGTATTCACGGGCATGCCTTTGTGGATTTGCGACATAACCACTATACTGAGCTTTATTCAGTTTTTAAACTCGCAACTTGCTCAGTTTTTGACGGATATAGCCATGGCCAAGCGCACTCCCGGTTCTTCCTCTGAAATAATGCGAAAATTGCCCACCCAGGAGCGGGCGCAGCGCACCATCGAGACCATTTTTGAAACCACTGCTCAGATTCTGGAAAGCGAAGGTCCGGCCGGGCTGACCACCAATAAAGTGGCGGAAAAGGCCGGTTTCTCGATCGGCACCCTGTACCAGTACTTCCCCAGCAAGGAAGCGATACTGACCGCCTTGATCGCGCGCGAGCGGCGGCGCGTGATGGATGAGCTGGATGCATTGATGGAAAGCGCCGAAAACCAGGTCGGCCAGCTCGAGCCGAAGAGTTTCCTGCGCCAGTTCATCCGCATCAATATCGAAGGCCTGGGCAGCGGCCGCAGCGCCAAGCGGGCAATGGTCCGCTTCGCCTGGCAGCACGATCATCACGAAGACATTACCCAGGCCTTGCGCGAGACGGCGGAACGGATCGCCATCAGCATGCAAAGGATCCACCACCCCAAGCTGCGGCCGCCGACGCCGGCCATGATGTTCGTGGTGACGCGCGCCGTGATCGGCGCCATCCGCAGCGCATCGCTGGAAAAATCGCCGCTGCTGGGCAGCATCGAATTTGAAGACGAGCTGGTGCGGCTGGCCTGGGGCATGCTGTCTGAGCAGGACGATGCCTGATTGATGCGGCTGCGCTCAAGGACAGTGGCAATGCTTATAATGGGCGATTCGGTTAACCATGCAGCAACTCAGCGAGATGTCGATTATGCGTAACCTCATTTGCAACCTGCCGCGCCCGGGCAAGGTGCTGCTGGCGATCCTGGCGGCAGCAACGCTGACGGCGTCCGCCCAGTCCGCGCCGCCAGTTGCGGCCCAGGCGAGCGCTGCCAGACTGACGCCGCTGGAAGTGGTGCAGGCTTACGTCGCCGCTGCCAACCGCAACGACCTCGATGCCTTCATCGCGCTCTACGCGCCGGACATCGCCAAATACAAATTTCCCGCGACCCTTGCCTCGCAGGGGCGGGAACACATGCGTGAAGTGTATGCCCGTTCTTTCGCGCAAAAACGCGGCCTCCATGTTGAAGTGGTGAGCATGGTTGCGCTGGGCGACAAGGTGGTTTCGCGCGATCATGTCACCGGCCTGCCAGACGGCAAGAGCGCAGACGAGCTGACCGTCTACCAGGTCGAGAACGGCCTCATCACGAACATCGTCTATCTCGGCCAGGAAGAGCATGCTGCTCCGCCAGCCAAAAACTGATCCAGAAAAACGCGAATGAAATACCCGGCATTGCTGTCCTTTCAAGAAGTCCTTCCCCGGCTCAAGCAGTTCGACGCTGTCATCGACGCCCGCAGCCCGTCGGAATTTGCCGAAGACCATATTCCCGGCGCTATCAATTGTCCGGTGCTGGACGATGCGCAAAGAGCGCAGGTCGGCACCATGTACAAGCAGGTCAATACTTTCGAGGCAAAAAAGCTGGGCGCGGTGCTGGTCGCCCGTAATATCGCCTGCCATATCGAAACCCTGTTCCTGGACAAGCCGCGCGAATGGATGCCCTTGGTTTACTGTTGGCGCGGCGGCAACCGCAGCGGCGCCATGGCGCACATCATGGCAAAAATCGGCTGGCCGGTGGCGCAGCTGGACGGCGGCTACCAGTCGTATCGCAGGCATGTCAACGCCAGCCTGGCCGAGCTGCCGCTGCGCTTCGGCTTCAAGGTGATTTGCGGCCCTACCGGCAGCGGCAAGAGCCGCCTGCTGCAAGTGCTGGCGCAGCAGGGCGCGCAAGTGCTGGACCTGGAACAGATGGCGGCGCACCGCGGTTCGGTGCTGGGCAACCTGCCGAGCGAACTGCAGCCCTCGCAAAAAACTTTCGAGAGCCGGTTGTGGGACACGCTGCAGGGTTTCGATCCGCGCTATCCAGTGTTCGTCGAATCCGAGAGCAAGAAAGTCGGCAACCTGCGGGTGCCGGAGGTGCTGATGGAATCCATGCGCAACTCGCCGTGTTATGCGGTGGCGCTGTCGCGTCCGGACCGGGTGCGGCTGCTGCTGGAAGACTATGTGCATTTCATCGCCGATCCCGCCTTGCTGAATACCCAGCTGGCTTGCCTGGCCTACGTCCATGGCCGCGACAAGGTCGCTTTCTGGCAGCAGCTGAGTTTGTCGGGACGGATCGAGGAACTGGTCGATGAGCTGTTGCTGAAACACTATGACCCGGCTTATGCGCAGTCGATCAAGAGGAATTTCGATCAGTTTTCCGAGGCGCAGGTCATCGATCTGCCGGATATTTCGGACGCCGCCTTTGCCCGCGTGGCGCAACAGCTGCATCAAGAGAAATAAGCGCCGATGGCGCGTATACTTCATTCTTACCTTTGTTTGACCTCACCTCAGGACGCGTATGCCCGATCTCGCTGAATCCACTATCCGACTGACTTCGTTTTCGCACGGCGGCGGCTGCGGCTGCAAGATCGCGCCGGGCGTGCTGGCGGAAATCCTCAAGGGCTCGCACGGATTCCCGGTGCCGAAAGAATTGATGGTAGGGATTGAAACCGCCGACGACGCCGCCGTCTACAAACTCAACGACGAACAGGCGCTGATCGCGACCACCGATTTTTTCATGCCCATCGTCGACGACCCTTACGACTTCGGCCGCATCGCCGCCACCAACGCCATCTCGGACGTGTACGCCATGGGCGGCACGCCGATCATGGCGCTGGCCCTGGTCGGCATGCCTATCGACAAGCTGCCGCTGGAAGTCATCGCCAGCATCCTGAAAGGCGGCGAGTCGATCTGCGCCGAAGCCGGCATCCCGATCGCCGGCGGCCATACCATCGATTCGGTCGAGCCGATCTACGGCCTGGTGGTGCTGGGCCTGGTCCATCCATCCAAGGTCAAGCGCAACGCCGGCGCCAGAGCGGGCGACAAGCTCATCCTGGGCAAGCCGGTCGGTGTCGGCATTTTGTCCGCCGCCTTGAAAAAGGGCGCGCTGGACGCTGCCGGTTATGCCGCGCTGATCAGCAACACGACCAAGCTGAACAAGCCGGGCCGCCTGCTGTCGGAACTGGCCGGGGTTAACGCCTTGACCGACGTCACCGGTTTCGGCTTGCTGGGGCATATGCTGGAACTGGCGCGCGGCGCCAAGCTGTCGGCGCGGCTCGAGATGGGAGCTATCCCCTTGCTGCCGCAAGTGCAGCAATTGGCCGAACAGGGATATATCACCGGCGCTTCAGGGCGCAACTGGAACGGCTACGCCAAGGATGTGACCTTGGCCGACAGCATCACGCCGGTGCAGCGCAGCCTGTTGACCGACCCGCAAACCTCGGGCGGCTTGCTGGTTTCCTGCGATCCTGCCGCGGCGGAACAGGTGCTGGAACTGTTCCGCCGCGAAGGGTTTGCCGATGCTGCCGTCATCGGCGAAATGACAGCCGGCAGCGGCGTGCAAGTCGTGTAATCGCTAAGCGCGTTTCTTGAAAAACAGAGTGTCGCCAAGCCAGACGGCAATCATCGTCGCTCCCATCAACGGGAAGATGATGCCGAGCAGCGCCATATAGCCTTTCCAGCGCGCGATCGACGGCGGCGGCTGCAGCACGCGTTTTGGCGCGCCGATCGAATGTTGTGGACGGCGCTTCCACCACATGATGAATCCGGTGGCGGCCATGCCCAGCAGCGTCAATGAAATGGCGGCGCAGATCAGCTGGTTGGCGAGGCCGAAATACTCTCCCATATGCAAGGCAACGCCGAGCGAAACCAGCTTGGAGACCGGGTTGTACTCGGAAAAACGCATGTCCTTCATGATCTTGCCGCTGTACTGGTCGATGTGCAGCGTGCGCTGCTGGTCCAGGTCGGAACGGACGAATTCCCCCGCGCCGGGCGCATACGAAGCGGTGAATACATCGGAGCTCTTGCCGGGCAGGACCAGCTGGTAGGTTTGCATGCCGTTACGTGCGGCGATCGCTACCACCTGGTCGATGGCCAGGCGCTGTTGCGGCAAGTCGTGTGACATCGGCACCATGGTGGCGCCGACTGCCCACGGGACGTTGGCCAATGGCAGGTCCTGCATTTTCATGCCAGGCATGCCTGCCATCGCAGCGTGCGCGTCTGCATCATGGACATGGGTTTCCTTCGCTGCCGCTTTTGGCGGCGCGGCCCAGGTAACCACCGCCTGGAAGTTCTTGCCCCAGAAACTGGACCACGGCAAGCCGCTCATGATGAAGAACACCGCGCCTATCGAGACCCAGATGCCGACCACCAGGTGCAGCTCGCGCCAGACCGCCCGGCCGCGCAGGCTGAGGCGCGGCAGCAAGGTGCCCCATACCGAAAACTGCTTGCGCGGCCACCACAGGGCGATGCCGGTGCCGACCATGACCAGGGTCCAGCAGGCCGCCAGTTCCATCAGCCAGCCGCCCCATTTTCCGAGCAGCAGGTCGCGGTGGATTTGCCGCACCTGTTTCATCAGCCGGTGTTCGACGCTCAGCGTGCCCAGCACCTGGCCCGTGTAGGGATTGAGGTAGACGCTGGTGCTGTCGCCGGAAGCCAGGCGGAATACCGCTTCGGTGCTGCGCTGCGGGTCCTGGCTGACGGCTATCGAGCTTGGCTTGGCATCCGGCGGCAGCGCGCCGGCGGCGATGCCGAGCAGCTTGTCGTAACCCAGCCGGGCCTGGCTGCTGGCGGATACGGACAGCTTGTCGTTGTACAGAGCGCTTTCTATCTGCGGCTTGAAGACATAGATGGTGCCGGTGATCGCTAGCACGATCAGGAACGGCATCACGAACAGGCCGGCATAAAAATGCCAGCGCCACAGGATGCGGTAATTGCGCGACGAAACTGAGCTTGTCTCATCAGGCGCGTTTTGCTGAATTGTCTGCATGATTGTTCCTTGCTAAAATTTTTGCAGCGGTCACAAACTGACTTTGGCTTCCAGGTAGAAGGTCCGGCCTGGATAGGGGTAGTAGACGTAGTAGCGCTTGTCGGTCAGGTTGTCGATGCCGATTCCCAGTTCCGTGTTCCTGGTCGGCTTGAAGGTCAGCTTGGTGTCGAACACCAGGAAAGAGCTGGTGCCGCCGAAGGTGTCGGGATTGGTGTCGGTATTGGTCAGCGTGTTGTACTGCCGCCCCGAATAACGCCCGGCCAGCATTACGGTGGCCTGGTCGTTGACGTGATAGCTGCCGACCAGGTTGCTGCGCCACTGGGGGATGCGATAGAAGTTCTTGCCGACGGTCGCCGGGTTCTTGCTGTTTTCCAGGATGATCGACCTGGTGTAGCCGACGCTGGCGCTCAGGTCCAGTCCGCGCAGGAACACATCTTCGCCGGAATAGCTGAGCTCGATCCCGCGCGAACGCACCCGGTCGATGTTCTGGATGCTGGTGATGTTGGGGAACACCGTGGTGTTGGTCTGGCTGAACAAGGTGTTCTTCACATCGTCTTCAAACAGCGACATGCGCAGCATGCCGTTGAATTGCGACCATTCGGCGCTGAGTTCTTTCGCCAGGTCGTTTTCCGGTTTCAGGTTGGGATCGTTGTTGACCAGCGTCGAGCCGGTCAGGCTGCCCTGGAACAGTTCGCTGACGGTCGGGAAACGATAGGCGCGGCCGGTGGAAAAGCGCAATGTCAGGTCGGAAGTCGCCTGGTAGGACAGCGCCGCCTTCGGTGACCAATAGGACAGGCTTCGATTGTCGTAACGCTGGGCGGCGGCGCTGGTGGCGCGGGCGCCGTCGTAGGCGCGCCAGTCTTCGTAACGCAGGCCATAGGTCAGTTTCCACAACTGGCTCAATTGCCAGGCGTCCTGCGCAAACAGGGCCTGGGTTTCGGTCTTGCCGGCGAAAGCGTTGTTGAAACTGCCGCCATCGTTGCTGCGCCAGTTGCCCAGGTTGTAGGTGGTGTTTTCCAGGAAATAATTATCGTAGTGATAGCCCAGGGTCGGCCAATGGCTGCCGGCGGCGAGGGTTGCCGGTTTGTAGTCGGCTGCCAGATCCAGGGTTTTCCAGCCGGAGCCGTTGCCGTAGGTGGCGACACCGCTCAGGTTGCTGGCCAGCCCGCTGCTGGCGGAACGGGAGATGCTTTTCGATACGTCGAAATAGGATGCGATCGCCGAGTAGTTCCAGCCGCTGGCATGGCGGGTTTTCAGCGTCAGGCCGTACAGCTGGTTCTCGCTTTCGCTGGCCGCCGGTGCAAAGAACGAGACCGGCAGGTTGTACTGGTAGCCGCCGATATTGACCAGGCCCGAATACACCGGATTGCCGTTGGCGTCGCGCAGGAAGGTCTGGGTGCTGTTGCTCACCTGCTGGCGCCAGTAGCCGAAGGTAAAGCCGGCTTGCAAGGTCGGCGTGATGTCGTAGGCGGCCTTGAACTTGAACTGGTCCTGCACCGCGCGCTCGGCGCCTTCGGCATTGACGCCGAAGATGGTGGCGGGGGCGCCGTTCGGATCGGTATATTGATAGGCGCCGGTCACCGGGATCGCGGCAGCGGTCGCCGCTTGCCTGGAGCGCGGCTGGCTGGCGTACACAAACGGCTGGCCGGCGTTGCTGAGATGGTCGATGCCGAGCAGGAAGGACAGGTCGCCGACCTTGTTGCCGATCGCCGCCGTGCTCTTGTTGCCGTCGAAATGGCCGTCGACGCCGAACAGGCTGAACTGCTGGCTGAATACCTGGGCCTTGAACATCGCTTCCAGCCTGGTCGGCATCTTGGTGGTGATCGCGACTGTCGCTCCCATCGAATTGCCGGGGTAGAGGGCGGAGAAGGGGCCGTAGACCACATCCACTTGCGCGATGTCTTCCGGGAAAACCATGGACCAGCGCGGCGGGAAGCTGTGGGTATTGCCGAGGAAATTGCTGAGCAGCAGGCCGTCGGCGTACACCAGGCCGCGCGCGGTCTGCGAAGTGCCGTTGCCGCGCACCGATATGGTGGCGTTTTCATCGCCGATGAAACGCTTGCGGATCGCCATGTTAGGCATGTACTTCAAGGCGTCTTCGGTATTGATGACGTTGAGGTTTTCCAGTTGCGCGGCGGTGATCCGTTCGCTGCTGGCGGGCAGGTTGGGATCGAGCACGCGCTTTTCCCGGGTTCCCGTGACAAACACCTCGGGCACTGCATGGATATCTTCATCCGTCGCCCATGCGCTTTGCGAGAGCATGGGTAGGGCCAGCATGACGGCCAAGGACGAGGTCTGGCGTAAAAAAGACGGCAACTGATGCGGCAACGACAGATAGCGGCGCGATGAAACATTCTTAGTTTGCGCGAGCAAATCAAGCATAAAAAATTTCCCCTGGACAGACGATAATCGTCCCCGGATGGCAAGTGCGACCGGGGATAAGCGGCGCGTGAAGTCAGCCTTCAAGCGCCGGCAATGACAATCAGGAGAGAGCCGAGGGTGGATCTAGCGGATGAGTCTGCCCGCGGAACGGGCGTGGCGGGATGTAGTCGTAAAGCAGCGGGACGGCGTGGGCGACGCTGGCCGCGACGTTGGACAGCAGCCCGAAAGCAGCTGTCGGCGGCGGACTGTTGGCCAGCAAAGTACAGTAGCCACAAGCATTCCAGTGATCGGCGTGCGGCGCCGAAGATTTGCCGCTGTCGCCCGGATCTGCACTGACCAGTCCGGCCGCGGTGCAGATCTCGCCGTGTATTTCTCCGTATCGCTGTATCGCCCCCGCCGCCTTGAGCGACTGCGAAACCGTCGGCATGAGGATGCCCAGCCAGATGGCGAACAGGCAAGCCCAGACCACAAGTTTTTGACGGCGGATACGTAACATGGATGACTTACGGAGATGTAAGCATTGCGAAGACAGGATGAAACGCGCCAATTATATATGACGATGAGTGCCGTACAAAACCGTTATGCCAGATGATGTGTTTGTATTAACGACTGGCGCTGCCCGGTTTCAGGCGGGCTGCGCCGCCGGCTGATCGGCCTGCACCGCGCTGGCCGCCGCCTGCTGCGCCTGCTTCATTTCGCTCAGCAGGCAATGCAGCATCTCGCTCGACAGACCGTGCAACACCAGGCGATAGCCGGCGCCCAGGGTCGACATCGGCACCAGCGGATGCTTGTTGTTCAGCAGCAGCAAATGCTGCGGCGTGTTGAGTATGGTGGCCGCATACACCCCCATGGTTTCATCCAGCTGCAGCGAGTTGGCGGCGCGCCAGAAATCGTTATCGGTCAGGAACAGCTGGTAGACCGGGGTGAAAATCTCGATGGCGGTCTGCAGGTCGATGAAATTGAGCGCGCGCTGCGGCATGGCGTCCAGCGCCAGCGGCGGCTCGCTGATCATGCTGAAGTCGACATCCTGCACCGCTGCCAGGGTTTTGCCTTCGGCGCGCAGCTGCTGGTTGAGCCGGATCACGAAATTGAACAGGTTCAGGTCATGCTTGAGGAACAGTTCGTCCCCCAGGTCGTCTATCGTCAGCGGCTTGAGCGGAGACAGGGCGACGCTGACCGGCGCGTTGCGCTCGATGAATTCGATGATCTGGGCGCCAAGGTGGAAGTGGCGCAGGATCAGCCAGTTGGCCTCGGGCGAGACGAATCCCTTCAAGCCCCATACCAGCAGGCGGTGCAGCGTTTTCGAGGCGGACCAGCGCTTCGGCAGGATCGTCTTCAGGATCTGGATAAGGATGATCATCAGCCGCGCCAGCGGCCGCACGAACGGCAGCAGGTACTGGCGCGAGGGCGACGCCAGGTCGTGCAGCCAGGCGCTCTTGACCGGATCCGGCAGCGGCGTGCTGCCGTCCAGGTAGAGCGCCAGCCAGGGATTGGGGTCGCGCGGATCGTGTGCGCGTTGCAGGAAATCGTCGCTTTGCATGGTGTTGGCCCGGTGATTAATCTTGTATGTGTTCCAGCTGCATCAGGTACAGCTGGGCGGTGCGCTTGGCCGTGGCGTAGATGGCCTCGGCCGCCTTGGGATCCAGCGCCAGCGTGATTTCTATCGCGGCCAGCCAGCGCGCCAGGTGATGTTCGTCGTTGGCGCCATGGTATTCCAGGAAACGGAAGGCCTGCGGCGGCAACGCGACCTGCTGGCGCAGCAGCGGCAGCAGCGCCGGCACGATGCGTTGCCCGGTGCCTTCGATGATATAGATCGCGCCCAGCAGCCCGACCGGATTGGGGCTGGACGCCAGGGCGTGCAGGTAACTGTTGAGCGCCTCGCCGCCCGGATTGCGCTTGAGCGCAGCGAGCGGCAGTTCGCCGCCGGCGGCCTGGTAATCCTGATACAGGATCATGAAATCGTTCTGCTCTTCGCCGGCATGGGTGGTGATCAGCTGGCCGAGCGCGGCAAATTTGCCGTTGAGCGAGGCGACCGCTTCACGCATCCACAAACTGCCTTCCTTCACCTGCGGCACCCATTGCGCGGTCCAGTTGCGGTAGGCGGCGACGTCGAAACGGCCGCTGACCAGGCGATGGATCACCGGGGTGCGCCAGGCTTGCGAACGGTAGTCTTGCCACAGGCTGGCCAGGCGAGTCAGCAGCGGCTGCAGCGGCAGCGGCGCATCTTCAGGCTGGTGCGGCGCCGCTATCGCCGGCGTCGATGCAGCGGTGGCGCTGCTGGTTGTTGCCGCTGGCTGGTTGGATTCAGGCGCGTTCGCATCCTCTACCTCAAACAGCATGTAGGCGGCAGTGATGCGGCCCGATTCCGGAATGAAGCAGAAAATCTTTTCGCCGGCGCGCAGCGTTTTTTTCTGCAGGAACTCGGCCAGCATGATGAAAATCGATGCGGCGCCGGTATTGCCGCGGCTAGCCAGGTTGCTGTACCAGCGCTCGGCCGGGATCGTCAATCCCGCTTTGGCCAGCAGCTCTTCAACCACCGGCATGAATTTGGCGGAAGAGTAGTGGCACAGGAAATGGTCGACCTCTTCGGACTTGATCCATCCGGCTTCCACCAGCTTGACATATTCATGGATGCAGACGTCGAACAGGTGCGGCAGCAGGCGGATGTCCTGGCGCAGCGACAGCGCGCCGGCCGCCTCGGCTTCGCTCGAGGAGGCAAAGTCCAGGAACGATTTGCTGCGGTCTTCCGTCAGGCCGAGCTGCATGCAGACCGGGTAGTCGCCGGAAAAGCTTTTCTGGTGCACCCATTTGAGCTTGATGCGCAGGCCGTTGCGCGGCTGCGGCTGGCGGCTGAACAGCATTGCGCCGGCGCCGTCGGACAGCATCCAGCGCAAGAAATGGGCGTCGAAATCGCTTTGGTAGCCGCGCGGCGCAAAGCGGCTGCGCTTGAACATGCGCGACGGCATTTCGGCGGCGACGGCCAGCGCCTGGCGGTGAGTGCCAAGTTCTATCGCCTGTGCGGCAAACTCTATCGCGCTGACGCCGGCCGCGCACACACCCTGGCTGGACAGGGTCTGCATGGGCGGCGCGCCCAGTTCGCCCTGGATCATGTTGGCAAAACCGGGCATCAGGGCGTCGCCGCCGGAAGAGCCGACGCTCAGCAAGGAAATCTGCTCGAGCGTGGTCTCGGTCTGCCGCAGGCAGTCGCGGATGGCGCTGGCCGCCAGCTGGGCGTGGTTTTGCACGGTATTGCCTTCGGCATCGATGGCATAGTGCCGTGTCTGTATACCGTTCTCCGCCAGGATGCGTTGCTTGATGCGGCTCGAGATCCGGTTGATGGGAGCGATGTAATGATCCATCTCGTCGTTGCCGACAGGCTCCCCGGGCAGGTGCAATCCTGCGGCGGCGAGATACACGCGATTGAACTCAGTTGGCATTCTTTTTCCCTGGCGACATAAGGCTGCGGCTGGAGCGGCGCGGCCACAGCAGACTCAAAATGAAAGTACGAAACATGTAAGGCAGCAGCGGCCCCGGATTCAGTTGCGGATGCAGCAGGTGGCGATAACGCTGGTGCAGGCCGGGCAATTGCGTCCAGTGCGCGCGCGGATGATGGTGGTGCGCCGTATGAAAGCCGATATTGAACAACAGCTGATTGACCAGGCCTTCGAAATTGCGGGCGAAATCGACCGGCGAGCCGCCGTCTGCATGGGCATGCTGCAGGTAATTGGTGGCCAGCAGCCAGTGCAAGCCGTGCAGCTGCGGCAGCAGCACCAGCAGCAGGAATTTATGCCAGTCGAGCCAGCCCAGCAGCATCCAGAGCAGGCCTACTGCGAGGTATTGGCGCAGGAAATAATTCAATACGCCGGCATGGCGCCGCTGCATGCGGATCAGCCAGCGCCATATCAAGGGGTACAGGACAACCGTCGCTTGCAACGGGTGCAGCAGGTAACCGAGCAGATGGTTGGTGTCGCCGCCGAAACGATAGGTGCGCGCCACGTCCAGCGGACCGTGGCGGTAGCGGTGATGGTTGCCGTTGTGGGCCGGATAGAATACGAAAGCAGGGTGGCCCTGCAACAGCGTGAGCCAGAAATCGGTGAGGCGATTGAGCCACCGCTTGTTCCACATGCGCAAATGGGCGTGGTTGTGATGGATGACTCCTGTGCCCAAGGTCAGGAATAGCAGCACGCCGTACAGCAGCCCATTCAGCAGCGACAGGTAAGGGTGACGCCACAGGTAGGCGACCAGCAGCGGCAAGGCAAGGATATAGGCCAGGCTTTGCCAGTCGCGCCGGTTACGCAGCATTCTGCTTCTCGTCCGCTTTTGCGCCGCGGGCAATCCTGGCTTCGGCGGCGTCGGGCGCCAGTTCGGTGGCGAACAGCCGATCCATGAACGGGAACATGAAGCCGTAGTTGCCGCGGTAGCAGGCGTGGTGCAGATGGTGGCGACGCGCGCCGTTGAGCCACCAGCGGTCGCGGTCGGCGTCGGGCAGGTAATCGTAGTTGGAGTGCCCGATATTGTTGAATACGATGCTGAAGACTGGCACGAAGGCCAGCGAATAGATGCTGAAATCGTGCAGCAGCATGGGCAGCAGAAGTACATTGCCCAGCATCATGGCTTCCAGCGGCGTGAAGCTGTAGCAGGTCCAGGGCGTGGTGACGACAGAGCGGTGGTGCGGCAAGTGGAAGCGCTTCAGCCAGGAGACATGCAGCAACCTGTGGCTGAGGTAAAAATGCACTTCATTCCATACCACCATGAACAGGATTTCTAATGCAATCTGCCAGCCGGATGCCTGTTCGGCCAGTTTCGCCCAGCCGAGCTGCAGCAAGCCCCAGGGGAACACCATGCCGGTGCCGAACAAAAAGATGGTGACGGCGGATTCGCCCAGTTCGCGCCGCAGCTGCTGCGGCGCCAGCGGCCGCGGATCAAGCACGCGGCCATAACCGAAGGCGGGCAGGATGCGGCGGCTGAGCAGCCAGTTGAGGCCGCCGAAGACAAAATACAGGCAGGCGAAAAATGCTATGCCAACGCCCATGATGGTGTACCACTGGCAAGTCAGGATGAAATCGCGCATGAGATTGGGGCTGGCTTTAGGAGCCGGTTCTTTTAATGATTGTCGCGAACGTATGTTGTCTCGACGCAACCCTGAATTTCGCGATGATAGCATGTTGCCAACGGCGCGCAGAGGGTGCGGGAACAATAAATATCACTGCAGCGCCGCCGCCAATTGACTGGCCGCCGAACAGAGGTGACCGCAGGGAGATGATGCCAGGCTGACCAAGAATGTCACCTGCCTGACCGGGTTGGTCAGCATCGCAACGTGCGTCATGCGCAAAATATCTTTCCAGTCCGTCCGGCAACCATTGTGCGCGCGCGTAACGCACTGTTTCCCTGTTTTGCCGTGACGTGGTGGCACGATGTTTGCGATACATCGGCAAATCCGTGGGCAGGCTCATTCCGAAGCCTGCAGTACGGCGTGGACAACGGTCCGTGCATCTACTGCAAAGATTAAAACAATGCCCTCAAAAACGCTTTCTCCGGCGTCGTCCCGCCGGATTCGTCCGCTCGCGCTGCCCTTGCTGCTTTCCTTGCCTCTGCTGCTTGCCGCCTGCGGCGGCGGTGGCGGCTCATCCGATTCATCTGCCAGTCCGAGCGCCCCTTCGACTGCCGCGCCGGCCACGCCTCCTGGCGCACCGGCGACCACGCCGCCCGTCAGCACAACACCGGCAACACCGCCAGCTTCGGTGCCGGTCGCGGATTTTAGTGTGACAACGAAAGTCATCGCTACCGGCGCAACGGGCAAGGTCTTCGGTCTCAAGGCCAATTTTTTCAATGACGGCCTGGTCCCGGCAAGCCCGATGTCCAACTACGGCTTTCCCAACCCGGTTATTCCGGTGGTCAATGCAGATGGCAGCCTGGATGTGGCCTGGCTCGATTACACTGGCGCGACCCAGTCGGGGGTGTCCGGTCTGGCCGCGCCTGGCACGATCAGCATCACCCATGTCAATCCTGACCTGAGCGCCGGCGCCACAACGGCGACCAGCCTGCGCTCATACAAGCTGCTAGGCTTCACCAAGGATGCCAGCGGCGCCTTCTATGTAGCCTATAACGTCGACCATCCGTACCGGAATGCGGTCGCGGGCGACGTCAACAACGTCAATGGCAACGAACTGCATATCGCCAAGGCGTCCAGCGCCAGTTTTGCAGCGAAGGCCTGGGATACCCTGGTGTTCGGCAACCAGGACAACAGCAAGGACAAGAGCAAGGGCAATCCTGGCACGGCAGGCGGCGGTGTCTTGAGTTATGACGCAGTGAACCAGAAGCTGGTGCTGTATGTGGCGCACCAGATGGCCTGGGGCGATAACGGCACGCGCCACCAGGCCGGCTATTTCCGCTACTTCGATGGCGTTACCGGAAACGTCGTGACGCCTGCCGGCAATGCGATGAACATGGGATCGGCCTGGTTCTATTCGCACAATTTCAACCAGCGCCTGCTGATCGACAACGGCATCGCCTACACGCTGGCGCATGGCGACGCCTACCCGCGTCAGCTGGGGTTTTCGGCGCGCACGCTGGCCGGCTATCTTGGCAAAGACAGCACCGTTTTCGATAAGCCTTACCAGGCCATCGACGGCGCCGAGGGCGACAACACCACCAACGCCGAGACCGGCCAGTTCATCAAGCTGGGCAGCGGCGATTTTGCGATGGTCCATGCGACATCGCAAGGCCGTGCGGCGCGCGACGTGCGGATCAGCCTGGTCAGCGGCGCCGACGGCAGCGTGCGTTCCAGCGCCTGGCTGACCAGCAATGCCGCCAACACGCAAGCCATCATGCCTAAGCTGGAAGCGTACGGCAGCGGCTTTGTGGTGTCCTACGGCCTGTGGAATTCAAGCAGTCGCACCAACCGCGCGATCGAGTGGCATTTCATGCAGCTGGACGCCAGCCTGAATCCGCTGCAGCTCTCGAATCCTGTGCCCGGCATCGAATTCGTCGCCGATCTGCCGCTGCTGCGTTTCACTGGCGGCCCTAACGCCGGCCGCGTGGGCTGGGTTTCCGGCAACGACCAGGGGACCTTGAGCGTGAACCTGGTTCCGGCTGCACGCTAAGCAGAAAGCACGGGCAGGGTAGAGCAAGCCGCGCTGTCTGAACCGCTGCGGCCACGCCGTCGGCAGGCGCAGCGCTTAATTGTAGATGTGCTGCGGCTCCGGCATGGCAGTCAGCTGCTGCAATGAAGCAATCAGGTCGACAAAACGCTGCCCCTGCACCGTGACGTGCTGGCGCAGCAGGTCGGCCGCTAGTTCGCTGTCGCCGGCGATGATGGCTTGCACCACGCCGTCGTGCTCCTGGTACGACACTTTCAGGCGGTCGCGCACCCTCAGCTGCAGCCGCCGGTAAGGCCGCAGCCGGCGCTGCAGCGACTGCGCCTGGGCCGCCAGGAAGGCGTTATGGCTGCCTTCGTAGATGGCGCCATGGAACGCTTCGTTCATGTAGAAATAGGTATCGGGATCCTGCGCATCGCGCGCTTCCATGCATGCCTGGTGGGCCGCCAGCAGGCTGGCATGTTCCTCGCCGGACATCCGGCGCGCCGCTAGCCGGCCGCACATGGCTTCCAGTTCCGCCATCACCTCAAACATTTCCACCAGCTGGCGCGGGCCGATTTCGGCAACCACGGTGCCGCGCCGAGGCCGCGTCACCACGATACCCATCGAAGCCAGCTGGATCAATGCCTCCCGCACGGGCGTGCGGGAAACCCCGAACTTGATGGCCAGGTCGGTTTCATCAAGATGCTGGCCTGGACGAAACTCACCAACCGCGATCATCTCTTCGATGGTTTCGCGCAGCGATTCCGAGCGATTTTTTGTCGTGAGCATAATTTGGCCGCTTTTGGGATTATTTCTGGGATTATATGTATTCGAGATTTGATTGTAAGGCGTATTTATTCGTTGACATAAAAATGTTTTATGGAATATCGTGTATACAAGGAAATGAAAAAAGAATACATAGCATCTATCTTCAGCAATAACCGCATGAAAATTAGCTAAAACTGTATCGATAGTTTTTCCAACACAGGGAGGAGATATGTCTTTAATCAGCAGGAGGATGGTGCTGGGCGCACTCGCGAGCACACCGTTCTGGTCTATGTCGTCAGTGTGGGCGCAATCGGGCGCCTTGAAAATTTCCCACCAGTTCCCCGGCGGCACCATCAGCGAAGGCGACTTCCGCGACCGGCTGACCCGCATGTTCGCCGCTGAAGTCGGCAAGCGCAGCGGGCTTAAATTTGAAATCTATCCCGGTTCTTCGCTGATGAAGACCAATTCCCAGTTCTCTGCATTGCGTAAAGGCGCCCTGGATTTTTCCCTGGTGCCGCTCAATTACGCCGGCGGCGAAGTGCCGGAAGTGAACATCGGCCTGATGCCTGGCCTGGTGACTTCATATGAGCAGGGCGCAGCCTGGAAGAATTCGGAAGTCGGCAAGGAATTGTCGCGCATCCTGCTGGAAAAGGGCGTGATCATCGTCAGCTGGATCTGGCAGGCAGGCGGCGTGGCTTCGCGCGGCAAGCCGATCATCGATCCGTCCGACGCCAAGGGCCTGAAGGTGCGCGGCGGTTCGCGCGAGATGGACCTGATCCTGAAAGAAGCCGGCGCCGCCGTGGTGACCCTGCCTTCCAACGAAATCTATGCGGCGATGCAGACCGGCGCGATGGATGCCGCCATGACGTCGTCGACCTCGCTGATTTCCTTCCGCCTGGAAGAAGTCTCCAAGAGCCTGACCAGCGGCCGCGACAAGGCCTACTGGTACATGCTGGAGCCGCTGATGATTTCGAAGGCGACCTTCGATCGCCTGACCAAAGAGCAGCAGGTGGCGGTGATGGCGGTCGGCGCCGAGATGGAGCAGTTCGCCACCAACGCCGCCCGGCTGGACGATTCCGGCGTCGCCGCGGTGTACCAGAAGGCGGGCGCCAAGGTGGTCGACCTGAACGCCGCGACTGTCAAGAAGTGGCAGGACATCGCGCGCAACACGGCCTGGAAGGACTACGCTGCCAGGAACGACAACTGCGCCAAACTGCTGAAACTGGCTGAGAAACTGCTATGAGCCACGGCTTCGACCCGAAGCCGAACGCCGGACCCGCCTTGCCTGCCATGCCGGACAATCCGGTAGTGGCAGTCCTGGCCGGGATCCTCGAACGCTTCCATAAACTCGCCCTGTATCTTTCCATGACGGCGCTGATGCTGACCTCGCTGATCATGACGTACTCGGTGGTGGCGCGCTATTTCTTCCATGTTCCAACCGACTGGCAGGACGACGCCACGGTGTTCATGCTGGTCGGCGTGATCTTCCTTTGCGCCGGCTACGCCCAGTCGTTGCGCGGCCATATCGGCATCGAAGCCCTGTCTTCGGTGCTGCCGGCCGGCGTGAACGCGGTGCGGCTGCTGCTGGTCGACCTGGTGTCTTTCCTGTTTTGCGGATTCTTTTCCTGGAAATCGTGGACCCTGTTCCATGAAGCCTGGTCGGAAGGCCAGACCACCTCATCCACGTTTGCGCCGCCGCTGTGGATTCCCTATTCGCTGATGGCGCTGGGCATGACCGTACTCACCTTGCAGCTGCTGGCGCAAGTGCTGGCGCGCCTGACCGACCGCAATGAACCTCGCAGCAAACCTGTCAACACTGTCCCGGGAGAGTAATGAGTCCGCTTGCCTTAGGTGCCTTGTATGGCATCGTCACGATCATCGTGATGTGTTCCGGCATGCCGATAGCGTTTGCGCTCGGCGTGGTCGCAACCAGTTTCATGTACTTCTTCATGCCGGCCTCATCGCTGGATACGATCACGCAAAACGTCTACGAGGAAATCGCCTCGGTGACCCTGCTGTCGATTCCCCTGTTCATCCTGAAAGGCGCGGCCATCGGCAGGTCGCCGGCCGGGCGCGATCTGTATTCGGCGATCCATGCCTGGCTGAGCAAGGTGCCGGGCGGGCTGGGCATCGCCAACGTGTTCGCCTGCGCCCTGTTTGCGGCGATGGCCGGTTCTTCGCCTGCCACCTGTTCGGCGATCGGTTCCGCCGGCATTCCGGAAATGCGGCGGCGCGGTTATTCACCCGGATTCGCGGCAGGCATCATTGCTGCCGGCGGCACGCTGGGCATCTTGCTGCCGCCTTCGATCACCATGATCCTGTATGCGGTGGCGTCGGAACAATCGCTGGGCCGGCTGTTCCTGGCCGGCGTCGGCCCGGGGGTGCTGCTGGTGATCCTGTTCGCCGGTTATGCCGTGTACCGGGCCCGCAAGGAATACCGCCTGGCGCATGAAATTTACAGCCAGGGCGGGATCAAGTCGGCCTACCTGGATGACGAGCATTTCACCTTTGCGCAAAAGGTCGAGATGCTGCCGCGCGTGCTGCCGTTCTTGATCTTACTGATCGGCGTCATGATTGCCTTATACGGCGGCTTCGCCACGCCGTCCGAAACCGCCGGCCTGGGCGCCTTGCTGGCGATCGTGCTGATCGCGGTGGTGTACCGCATGTGGCGGCCGCGCGACCTGATGCCGTTCCTGAATTCGACCATCAAGGAATCCTGCATGCTGCTGCTGATCATCGGCATGTCCTTGCTGTATTCCTATGTCATGAGCTACCTGCACATCAGCCAGTCGGCGGCGCAATGGGTAGTCGCCTTGCACCTGTCGAAATGGCTGCTGCTGGCAGTGATCCTGCTGATGGTGATCGTGCTCGGTTTTTTCCTGCCGCCGGTATCCATCATCCTGATGACCGCGCCCATCATCTTGCCGCCGCTGCGCGAAGCAGGGTTCGACCTGATCTGGTTCGGCGTGGTGATGACGGTGGTGATGGAAATGGGGCTGATCCATCCGCCGGTCGGCCTGAACCTGTTTGTCATCAAGAACATCGCGCCCGACATCCCCTTGTCGGACGTGATCAAGGGCACGCTGCCGTTCCTGCTGCTGATGTTCCTGGCGATCATCCTGCTTTGCCTGTTTCCGGGCATCGTCACGGGTTTGCCTGATCTGCTGATGGGGGCCAGATAATGGAAAACCGGCGCTGGGACTTGCGGAACGTCAATCGCGAACAGCGCCTGCAGCGCGCCGCCAGTCTCCTTGGCGGCGCCTGCAAAGGCAAGCTGGTGGAAACGGAGCGGATTGCCGATCTGCTCTACAGCGTGCTGGAATCCGGCGATCGCGTTTGCCTGGAAGGAAACAACCAGAAGCAGGCCGATTTCCTGGCCAAGGCGCTGGCCAGGCTCGATCCGGCGCGCATCAGCGGCTTGCACATGCTGCTGTCGGTGCTGGCCTTGCCCGAGCACCTGGACGTATTTGAAAACGGCGTCGCCGAGCGCCTCGATTTTTCCTTTTCCGGGCCGCAGTCGGTGCGCCTGGCGCGGCTGGTGGCGGCCGGCAAGCTGAATATCGGCGCCATCCATACTTACCTGGAATTGTTCGGCCGCTACTTTGTCGACCTCACGCCGCGGGTGGCGCTGGTGGCGGCGCAGGCGGCGGACCGCCAGGGCAACCTGTACACCGGACCGAATACCGAGGACACGCCGGCGATTGTCGAGGCTACCGCCTTCAGCGGCGGCATCGTGATCGCCCAGGTCAACGAGATAGTCGATGTGCTGCCGCGCGTGGATATTCCCGCCGACTGGGTCAGTTTTGTGGTGCAGGCGCCGACGCCGCACTATATCGAACCGCTGTTTACCCGCGACCCGGCGCAGATTTCCGAGATCCAGGTATTGATGGCGATGATGGCGATCAAGGGCATCTATGCCGAATACGAGGTGCAGCGCCTGAACCACGGCATCGGTTTCGACACCGCCGCGATCGAACTGATCCTGCCGACCTATGCCGCATCGCTGGGCCTGAAAGGCAAGATCTGCCAGCACTGGGCGCTCAATCCGCATCCGGCGCTGATCCCGGCGATCGAGGCCGGTTTTGTCGAATCGATCCATTCCTTCGGTTCCGAACTCGGCATGGAAGATTACATACGGGCCCGCTCGGACGTGTTTTTTGTCGGCGGCGACGGCTCCATGCGCAGCAACCGCGCCTTCAGCCAGGTAGCCGGCCACTATGCCTGCGACATGTTCATCGGTTCTACCTTGCAGATTGATTTGCAGGGCAATTCATCCACCGCAACTACCGGCCGCATCGCCGGTTTCGGCGGCGCCCCCAACATGGGCGCCGATGCGCGCGGCCGGCGCCATGCCAGCCCGGCCTGGCTGAAAGCCGGACGCCAGGCGCGCGACGGCAAGAACCTGATCCCGCGCGGACAAAAGCTGGTGGTGCAGATCGTCGAAACCTTCCGCGAGCACATGCAGCCGGCTTTCGTCGAACGGCTGGACGCCTGGGAACTGGCAGAACAAGCCGACATGGCGATTCCGCCGGTGATGATCTATGGCGAGGATGTCAGCCACATCCTGACCGAAGAAGGGCTGGCCAACCTGCTGCTGTGCCGCACCGACGAGGAACGCGAACAGGCGGTGCGCGGCGTCGCCGGTTACACCCCGATCGGACTGGGGCGCGACAAGCGCATGGTGGAAAACCTGCGCGACCGCGGCATCATCCAGCGGCCGGAGGATCTCGGCATCGACCAACGGCTGGCCACGCGCGACCTGCTGGCGGCGAAAAGCATGAAAGACCTGGTGCGTGCTTCGGGCGGTTTGTACGATCCGCCGAAACGCTTCAGAAACTGGTAGCAGCAATAAGTAGCCAGAAACAATCAGAAGTGCAAGGAGCTGTTGATGGAAACCTTGAATTTTCGTTTTGAACATGGCCGGCGCCTTTTGCCGCCGCAGGCGCAGCTGTCCGGCGTGGTCAGTTCGGGCAACCTGGAAGTGCTGGTCGAAGCGGCGGCGCTGAACGGCGCCTGCGCGATTGAAATCAAGACCGCGGCGCGCGGCTTCGGCGCCATCTGGGAAGCGGTGCTGGGCGATTTCCAGCAGCGCTGGCAGCTGGCCGACGCCCGTATCGCCATCAACGACATGGGCGCCACGCCGGCGGTAGTCAGCCTGCGCCTGGACCAGGCGCTGCAAGCCATGACCGGGAGCGCGCCATGAACAGCTACCTGGAAGCGAATGCTCGTGAACGCCTGGCTGCGGTGCTCGACGCCGGCAGTTTTTACGAATTCCTGCCGCCTGCGCTGAAAATCGTCAGCCCGCACCTGGCGCAGCTGGATGCGCCGGTATCGTTCGACGACGGCGTGGCGATCGGCCAGGGACGGCTGTTCGGCGAATCTATATATGTGGCGGCGCAAGAGGGCGGTTTCATGGGTGGTGCGGTGGGCGAGGTGCATGGCGCCAAGCTCACCGGCTTGCTGCTGCGGGCAGTGCGCGAACGGCCGTTTGCCGTGGTGCTGCTGCTGGAAAGCGGCGGCGTGCGCCTGCATGAAGCCAACGCCGGCCTGATCGCGGTGTCGGAAGTGATGCGCGCCTTGCTTGAAGTGCGCGCCGCCGGCATTCCTGTAATCGTGCTGATCGGCGGTTCCAACGGCTGTTTCGGCGGCATGGGCATCGTCGCCCGTTGCGCCAATGCGATCGTGATGTCTGAAGAAGGCCGGCTGGCGATGTCGGGACCGGAAGTGATTGAAACCGCCAACGGCGTCGAAGAATTCGATTCGCGCGACCGGGCGCTGGTATGGCGCACCACCGGCGGCAAGCACCGCTACCTGCTGGGCGATTGCCAGATGCTGGTGGCCGACGACGGCGCCGCGTTCCGCCAGGCCGCCTTCGACCTGGCGCAGCAATGCCATGCCAACGCCGGTGGCATCGGCTTGACGCTGGCGGCGCTGGAAGCGGAGCAGCAGTTGCTGCAGGATCGCATCGACAGTTTTGGCCAGACGGCCGATCCGCTCGATATCTGGACCCGGCTCGGCGTGGCCGACGCCGCCCGGCTGCCGATGCTGGAAGCCGAGGCTTTTGTCGACGCCACCGCCACACTACGGCTGGGAGGATTAGGGTGAATACAAACATGGGCTGGAAAATCCTGGCGGCGACCTTGTTCCCGGATGGCCATACGGTAGTCGAACAAGATGATTTCCTGACCGGCACGGCGCAGGTGGGCGGCGACACGGTAACCGTGATCGGCACTACCGGCCATGCGGCGATCGGGGTCGAAATCGCCCTGCTGCAGGCGCAGGCGATCCTGGCCACGGTGCGTGATCATCCGCAGCGTTCCATCGTGATCCTGATCGATACCCAGGGCCAGCGCCTGCGCCATCGCGATGAAATGCTGGGCATCAACAGCTACATGGCGCAGCTGGCGAAGTGCATCGACCTGGCGCGGCGCCGGCAGCACAAGATAATCGGCCTGGTGTACGACCAGGCCTTGTCCGGCGGCTTCATCACCAGCGGCCTCATGGCCGACGGCTGCTACGCCTTGCCGGAAGCAACCATCCGTGTCATGGGGCTGGCGGCGATGGCGCGCATCACCAAGGTGCCGGAAGCCAGGCTGACCGAGCTGGCCAAGAGCAACCCGGTATTCGCGCCCGGCGCGGTCAATTACCTGCAGATGGGCGGCGTCGAAGCTATCTGGCATGCCGACCTGGCGCAGCAGCTGGTGCAGGCTCTGGATCAAGCCAACCCGCACGACCTGCGCAGCGCCGCCGGCCTGCAGCGCGGCGGCCGCAGCCAGGCCTGGACCGTAACCCAGGCTGTGATCGATCATGCCAGCCCGCCATAGCCTGGTCTGGCTGAGCGCCGACGGCTGGCAACGCGCAGCGCAGACGGCGGCGGCAGGCAACCGGGCTGCACTGGAGCGCTGGCAGTCGCACGACTGGCCGGCGGTCTTGCGCCGGCGCGAGCCAGATACCCCGGAAGAACAGCTGTGCCTGGGCTTGGCGCTGCCGCCAGACGCCAATGGCGACAAGGCCAGGATCCCGTTCCAGGCGCAGTTCGGCGATGTCCGGCGGATTACCGATCCGCTGGCATTGCGGGCGGCATTGCCGCACGCGCCGCCGGCCTGGAGCCGGGCATTGAATGCGTTTGCCGGCGACTGCCTGCACAGCGGCATAGCGATGCGCATATACGGCTCCTGGGCCTGGCAGGTCCTGACGCAGCAGAGTTACCTGACCCGGACTTCGGATATCGACCTGCTGTTTACGCCAGGCAGCACTGAAGAATTCAGGCGCGGCATCGCTTTGCTGGCGCAGCATGCGGCGCGGCTGCCGCTGGACGGCGAGGTGGTGTTTGCGGACGGCCAGGCAGTAGCCTGGAAAGAATGCTGGCAGGCGCTGCAGGGCGACGGCGGCCAGCAAGTGCTGGTCAAGGCGCGCAGCACGGTCCGGCTGGTGCCCATGGCGGCGCTGGTGTCGACGCTGGAAAGCGCATGATGCTGGGGAACCGCTCCGCGGCGATCCAGCTGCCGGCATCGCCCCAGCTGCGCCGCCAGAGCATTGTGCCGCAGCTGAGTGCACGCCAGCAACGGGCGTTTTGCCTGGCGGCAGGGCGGCTGGCTTTGCGCAGCTTGTACCGCGAATTGCAGCTTTATCCCAAACCGGGCCTGGTGTCGCTGCTGGACAGCGGCAGCCACGACGACATGGACGCGAGCACTTTCATGCGCAGCCTGTTTGCGCTGCGCCACTATTTCATACGGATCACGCAAGCCGGTATGGCCGGCAAGGAATTCGCCGTGCTGAAGCAGTTGGGCATGGACGCCGAGCAAGCCATGCTGCGCGCCACCGGCGGCGTCAATACCCATCGCGGCGCGATTTTTTGCCTTGGCCTGCTGTGCGCGGCGGCCGGTTATTGCCATGGCCGCCGCATGCCGCTGTCGGCGGCGACGATACGCGCCACGCTGCTGATACAGTGGGGCGACGCCCTGAGCCGGCACATGCACGACCGGGCCGGCGTCTCGCATGGCCGGCAGGTGGCGCAAAAATACGCGGTAAGCGGCGCCAGCGAAGAGGCTGCGCTAGGCTTCCCGTCGTTGTTCGAGAGCGCCTTGCCGCGGTTCCTGCAGACCCTGGGCGCCGCGCGCGGCTACGACGCCGCTGCCGTCGATACCTTGTTCACCCTGATGGCGACCATCAGCGACACCAATCTCTACCACCGAGGCGGGCCGGCCGGGGCCGCCAAGGTCAAAACCAGCGCCCGCCAGTTCCTGGATGCGGGCGGTTGCGCAACAGACGGCTGGCGCGAACGCGCAATTAGTTGCCATAAGGTATTTATTCGGGATAAGCTGTCGCCCGGTGGCGCCGCCGATTTATTGGCCGCGACCTATTTCCTGCATGGACTTAGCTATTTGCGGTGATCGAGAGGTTGCCGATCGGCCCTGCTGCTATTGCCCTTGTATACGCATCGTATAGACATCGATTAATCCACAATCATTTCTGGAGTACAAATGAAGAAGTTGTCTTTGGCCGTCAGCATCGGCCTGTTTGGCTTGTTTGGAGTTGGTAGCGCTAACGCAGAGCCAGGCATCACCTCGAACACCATCGTCATCGGCCAGTCGGCCGGTTTTACCGGGACTGCCGCCGAGGAAGTCAAACAGGCGACCGCGGGCGCGCAGCTGTATTTCGACATCGTCAACAAGCAAGGCGGGGTGTTCGGCCGCAAGATCGTGCTGGAATCGCTGGATGACGGCTTCGAACCCAAGCGCACCGTCGAAAATACGCGCAAGCTGCTCAATGAAAAGAATGCGTTCGCGCTGTTCCTGTATCGCGGCACGCCGACCACCGAGTCGATCCTGAGCGCCATCAATGACGCCAAGGTACCCCTGATCGCTCCGGTCAGCGGCGCCACTTCCTTGCATGAACCTATGCAGCGCTACCTGTTCAATGTACGCTCCAAGTATCGCGATGAAGTCGGCACCGCGATCGAGCAGTTGTCGGGCATGGGCCTGCAGCGGTATGCGGTGCTGGTGTCCAACGATTCGTTCGGCAATGATGCGCTGGAAGGCTTGAAGCAGGCCATCAAGAAGTACAAGCTGCCGGAACCGGTGATCGCCAATTACGAGCGCAATACGGTCGCGGTGGAAGGCGCCGTGAAAAAGATTTTCGACGCCAAGCCGCAAGCCGTGCTGCTGATCTGCACCGCCAAGCCATGCGCCGCTTTCATCAAGGAATATCGCCTGGCGGGCGGCCAGCAGCAATTGATCGCGCTGTCGAATGTCAGTTCGCAAGTGTTCCTGCAAAGCTTGGGCAAGGATGCGCGCGGCCTCGGCATGACCCAGGTGTTTCCGAATCCGAGAAGTTCCAGCACGCAGATTTCCAAGGAATTCGCGACCGCGCTCAAGAACCGCAGTGAATTGTCCGATTCCTACCCGACGCTGGAAGGCTTCATTTCCGCCAAGGTGCTGGTGGAAGGCTTGCGCCGCGCCGGCAACAAGCCGACCCGCGAAAGCCTGGTGAGCAGCCTGGAAAGCATGGGCGGCTACGATGTGGGCGGGATGGCGTTGAAATACGGTCCGGGCAGCCGCGACGGCCTCAACTTCATTGAATTGACGGTGATCGGCAAGGATGGTTACGTACTGCGTTAAGAAACTCCGGCAAATCGGGCCGGGTCAGGGCCAGGCATGAACCTGCGCCTGGCGATCCTGTGCCCGGGCCAGGGCGGGCAGCATGCCGGCATGTTCGACTTGCCGCGCACCGATCCGGGCACGGCAGGGCTGCTGCAGCAATGGCTGTCCGCTGCTGTGCCGGGACAGCCGCTGGAGCAGGTCCTGGCTGATGAAGAATTGTTATTTTCAAACCGGCTGGCGCAGCCGCTGATCGTGGCGGCGAGCGCCGCTGCCTGGTCGGCATTGCAACCCTTGCTGCCGGTTCCGGCGCTGGTGGCCGGATACAGCATAGGCGAGCTCACGGCCTACCATGTCGCCGGCGCCCTTTCGGCGCCGCAGGCGATCCGGCTGGCGACGTCGCGCGCGGCGCTGATGGACGCCTGCCTGCAGGCCGCCGCGCCGCAGCTCTTGTGCGCGGTGAGCGGCATTGCCGTCAGCACCCTGAGCATCTTGCTGGAATCCGAACATTTATATCTTGCGATAGAAACCGGCGCCGACAGCTGCATCGTCGGCGGCCTTGCCCATGACATGCAGCGGGCGACAGGAGCAATCGAAAGCCTGGGCGGCAAGCTCCGCCTGCTGCCGGTGACGGTGGCTTCCCACACGCCATTGATGGACGGCGCCGTGCAGCCGTTTGCGCAGCAGCTGCAGCAGCAGTTTTCCGTGGACCCGCCGATGCCGGTGCTGTCGGGGTTAAGTGGGCAAGCGTTGACCAGAAAAGAACAGGCAGTCAGCGTACTGTCCCGACAGCTGGCGCACACCATACGCTGGAGCGACTGCATGGACGCCTGCGCCGAACAGGGCGTCACGGCGGCGCTGGAGCTGGGGCCGGGGGCCGCATTGTCGCGTATGCTGCAGGAGCGGCATCCGCAAATTGCCTGCCGCTCGGTAAGCGAGTTTCGTTCGCTGCGCGGTATTGCCAGTTGGTTGCAGCGCTTGTGATCCTGGCTGCGCTCAGAATTTGTCCGCATCCGGCATCCGCCGCAGGACGAGAGCAGCCATGATGCAGGGCGCCTGGCGCGAAAGCCGCTGTTGTCCAAGCCGGGCCGGACCGAACGGTGTGGCGGCGAGCATTGATGAACCGCTTGTTCGCTTGCATCAAGCCTGGGGCATTGCGGTTGCGCCGGGCCGCGAGCGCAGCAGGATATCTACCGCATGTTCGCGCTTGTCGTCCAATAGATTGACCGCGCCATCTTCCTGCGCCACGCCGTCGACTTTGAAATGAGCGACCGCATCCTCGGCGGCGCTTTGCGTCACGACAATCCTGTACGTGGTCTCGCGGTAGCGATAATCCATGCGACAGGTATCCCAGTCGTGCGGCAGGCATGGCGCGACATGCAGCTTGTCGCCCTCCAGCCTTAAACCAAGCAGCGATTCTACAATCAAGCGATACATCCAGCCGGCCGACCCGGTGTACCAGGTCCAGCCGCCACGGCCGATGTGCGGCGCTCCGGCGTAGACGTCGGCGGCGACGACATAAGGCTCGACCTTGTAGGTGGCGATTTTCTCGGCAGTCTTGCCATGGTTGAGCGGATTGATCAGGCGCATCAGTTCCCAGGCGCGTTGCTGGTCGCCCAGCTTGGCGAACGCCATCACGGTCCAGATGGCGGCATGCGTATACTGGCCGCCATTCTCGCGCACGCCGGGAACGTAACCGCGGATATAACCGGGGTCCTGGTCGGATTTGTCGAACGGCGGGTCGAGCAGCTGGATGATGCCGTCTTTACGCCGCACCAGACGCTGGTCGACGGCCTGCATCGCGCTCTGGACCCGTTGCGGGTCGCCGGCGCCGGACAGCACCGCCCAGCTTTGCGAAATCGAATCGATCTGGCATTCGACATTCTGGGCGGAGCCAAGCGGGGTGCCGTCGTCGAAATAGGCGCGGCGGTACCAGCCGCCGTCCCAGCCGTTCTTGGCGATGTTTTTCCGCAGCTGGCCGGCTTCGGCCTGGCAGCGGTCGGCGAACGCCTGGTCTTGCTGGCCGAGCGCGATTTTGGCGAAGCTGGTCAGCACGTCGTACAGGAAAAAGCTGAGCCAGACGCTTTCACCTTTGCCTTTGTCGCCGACCTTGTCCATGCCGTCGTTCCAGTCGCACGACCCCATCAGCGACAAGCCGTGCACGCCGAATTTCAAGCCTCTCTCGATGGCGCGCACGCAATGCTGGTACAAGGTTGCGGCCTGGCTCGAATGACCCGGCAAGTCGTAGTAGGAATCTTCATCCGGATTGACTGCGCGGCCTTCCAGGAAGTGCGCGCTTTCCTCCAGCACGGCATGGTCGCCGGTGCTGCTGACATAGCGGTGGACCGCCAGCGGCAGCCACAGGTAGTCGTCGGAGCAATGCGTGCGTACGCCGCGGTCGGTGGGCGGATGCCACCAGTGCTGGACGTCGCCTTCGACGAACTGGTGGGCGGCGCACAGCAGCAGGTGCGCGCGCAGCATTTGCGGCTGGCAATGCACCAGCGCCATGGCGTCCTGCAGCTGGTCGCGGAAACCGAAAGCGCCGCCGGACTGGTAATAACCGCTGCGCGCCCACATGCGGCAGGCGATGACCTGGTACATCAGCCAGCCGTTGGCCAGCAGGTTCAGTTCACGGTCCGGCGTGTCGACCTGGACTGTGCCCAGCGTGCGTTCCCAGAATGCGTGCACGGCTTGCAGCGCTTCATGTGCCGCCGTGGCGCCGCGATAGCGCTGCACCAGGCCGCTGGCATTGGTCTGACGGGTATCGGCCATGCCGAGGATGAAGACGATTTCACGCTGCTGGCCCTGGTTCAGTTCGAACTGCACCTGGATCGCGGCGCAAGGATCGAAGCCGGCGCCGACCTTGCCGGACAGGCGCAGCCGTTCCATCGCCGCGGGTTTTTGCAGGGAACCGTTGCGGCCGATGAATTCATTGCGGTCGCCGCTGACGCTGCGGTTGCTGGCGTCGACATCGAAGAACGCGGTGCGGTCGGTGAACTCGGTATTGTAGGGATTGCGTGCAAACACGGCGCCGGTGGCCGGGTCGGTTTCGGTGACGATGTGCATGGCCGACTTGGGACGCAGGTCGCCCAGCACCCATTCGACATAGCCGGTGGCCGACAGTTTGCGCGTGGCGTCGGATTCGTTGCGTACCCGCAGCACCGAATACTTGACCGAGGCATCGGCCGCGACATACACGGTCAGCTCGGAAACAATGCCATCCTCGATATGTTCGAACACGCTGTAGCCGAAGCCGTGCCGCGTCACATAATCGCCTTTACCGCGCCTTGGCAGCGGCGTGGGAGACCAGTAATGTCCGCTTTCTTCGTCGCGCAAGTAGAACGCTTCGCCGCCGCCGTCGCTGACCGGATCGTTGGCCCACGGCGTGAGCCGGAATTCGTGGGCGTTTTCACCCCAGCTGTAGGCTTGCCCGCTTTCCGAGATCACGCTGCCGAACTGCGGATTGGCGATGATGTTGACCCAGGGCGCCGGCGTCAGCCGGGCGGCGGAGGTGGTGATGACGTATTCTCGTCCGTCGGCCGTGAAACCGCCGAGGCCGTTCGCCAGGTCCAGTTCGCGCGGTGGTAGCTGGATTTGCAGCCGGATTTCCTGGGCCGCCGCGGGCAGCGTCTGCCGCAATGCAGGTATCAGGCGCGGCAGGCGGATTTCCATCAGGTCGCGGCGGTTGATCTGTTCGGCCAGCGTGCCGCGGCTGTCGCTCAGGATGACCCGCGCCACCGACTGGAACAGGACCCGGTCTTCATCCGAGATCTGGTCCACCAGCCGCACGAAAATGCCGCCCGGACGGTCGATTTCATGGGCGCCGGTGACCGATGAAATCAGCCCCATGATCTGCTCTTGCAGCAACTGCCGGTAACCGGCATGGTCTTCGTTCCAGATCACCAGGTCGACCGCCAGCCCTTTCGAACGCCAATAGGCATGGGCTTGCACCAGCTGCCGCACCAGTTCGATGTTTTCCTGGCTCTTGAGGCGCACCAGCACGATCGGCAGGTCGCCGGAAATGGCGTAGCCCCACAGGCCGGACTGTCCGCGATGGTTGCGGATCAGGACGCTGGCGTCGGCGCGCAGCAGCGGATTGACATAGATCACCGAATTCGCCAGGCGGCTGTAAAGCTGGGCGTCGGCTTCGCTGGCGTTGAGCTGGCGCAGCACCACCTGGCTATGCGGCCAGGATAGTTCGACCACCCGGTCCGCCAGGTGGCGATCCTGGTACTTCTCGATCAGGCCGAGGCAGATGTCGCGCGAATCGCCGATGCCGGTCACCATGTCGATGGTGGCTGTCTGTTCCGCTTCCAGCGTGATCTGGTAACGGATGGCGACGATAGGGTCGAGCACCGGGCCGGCGTTGCTTGCCAGCGGTCCTTGCCGGCGCATCGCTTGCGGCGCGGTCACGGTATTGCCGCGGCCGATGAACTGCATGCGGTCGGTTTCATACGACACCGCATCGATGTCGGCGCCGTGCAGCGCCATCAGATGGAACATCCATGGCATTTTTTCATTCATCGAACGCGGCCGGCGCGTGCACAGGATGGCGCGCTGGGCCGCCACGATTTCGGTTTGCACGAACAGGTTGCTGAACGCCGGATGGGTGGCGTCGGCGGCGGCCGGGGCCAGCACGACTTCGGCGTAGCTGGTGATATCTATCGTGCGCCGCGAGCGCGAGCGATTAACGATGCGGGTGCGGCGCAGTTCGATGTCGTCTTCCTGCGACACCACGATTTCGGTATGCAGGTCGAAGCTGTTGTCGCGCCGGCGGAATTCGGCGCGGCCTTCGGAGAAGATCACTTCGTAGCTGTCCGGCTGCGCCAGCGTCGGCTGGAAGGCGGTCGACCAGAAATGGCCGGGTTCGCCGCCGTTCAGTTCGCGCACGTAACAGAATGTGCCCCAGTTATCGCGCGTGCTGTCTTCCTGCCAGCGGGTGACGGCGAGATCGTTCCAGCGGCTGCGGCTGCCGCCGGCGCTGGTGATCATCACGTGATAGCGGCCGTTCGACAGCAGTTGCACTTCCGGGGTGCGCGGATCGGGGCGTTGCAATACCCGCATCTGCAAGCCCTGGTCGGCTACGGCGGTGCGGATATCGGCCAGTTCCGTGGTGTTGGAATAAGTGGCGCTGGCTTTCGGCACGCGTTCGTGCAGCAGCGACATGGTGGCCTGGAACAAAGGATCCGATTCGAAGCGCTTTTGCATGGGGCGGTCCAGCAGCAGGTAGGCCAGCGACAGGAAGCCCATGCCCTGGTGATGCGCCATGAAAGAACGGATGACGACGCTGCTTTGTCCGCGCGGCAGGCGCGACGGCGTGTAATCGATGGCTTCGAAGAAGCCGTATTCGCCCTCGAAACCTTCGGCCGACAGCTGCTGCAGGTTGCGGCAAGCTTCTTCCGGCGCCACCATCAGCGCCATCATCGATGCATAGGGGGCAATCACCAGGTCGTCGCCGAGCCCGCGCTTGAAGCCGAGGCCAGGTACGCCGAATGCACGGTACTGATAGTTGAGGCTGGCGTCGAAGGTATGGTAGCCCGATTCCGAAATGCCCCAGGGCACGCCGCGCTGCATGCCGTATTCGATTTGCCGCTTTACCGCCGATGCGTAAGTCTGGCCGAGCAGGGTGTTTTCAAAGTTCGGCATGACCAGCAAAGGCATCAGGTATTCGAACATCGATCCGCTCCACGACAGCAAGATCGGATCGCCGCCGGCGATGGTGAGCTGGCGTCCGAGCGCGAACCAGCTTTCCTGCGGCACTTGCCCCTGGGCGATGGCGACGAAGGTGGCGAGCCTGGCTTCGGACGCCAACAGGTCGTAGAAACTGACGTCGCGCCGGCGTTCGCTGACGTTATAGCCGATGGCCAGCAGATGGGTGGCGGGATCGTACAGGAAGCCGTATTCCATGCGGGCGAACTCGCCGGCCTGGGTCACCAGCTGCTCGATCAGCAGCATGCGTTCGGCGGCGTGGCGGCTGCCTTCGGCCACCAGCTGGCGGAGGGCAGCCAGGGTTTCGCTGTTGGGCGCATCGCCGGCGCCGGCCAAACCTGGTTCCAGCAGCGGCGCCAGGTCGGCATGGGTCTTGGCCAGCTGGCGCAGGGTCGGGATCTGGTCGAGTTGGGGAAATTTTGTGATCCATTCCGCCGGTGCCAGCGCGGATATCCAGGGCGCCAGGATATCCAGCTCGTTCAGGGCTTCGCGGCACTGGCTGGCCAGCGCGCGCGCCCAGACATTGAGCTGGGTGTCGGGCACGGTGTCGAGGCCGGCGACAAAACCGGCGGCGCAATGGCTGAGGCCTTGCAGACAATCGTGCGCCACGGTCAAGGTAGCCGGCGCACAATCGCAGGCGTCCTGCAGGTCTTTTTCGAACTGGACCAGTTTCGCCAGCGGCCCGCCGCCGGCGGTGTCGCGCAGGATTTCATAGGTGTCGCGGATGCCGGAAAATACCCGCGCCTCGAATATTGGCGTATCGAGCAGCTCGCTCAAGCCCGGCCGCAGGGTCAGCAGGTGGCCGGCAAGGTTGCCGCTGTCGACGGTCGAGACGTAGATCGGATGCAGCGGCTTCAGGTATTGGGTGTCGTACCAGTTGTAGAAGTGGCCCTGGTAGCGTTCCAGCGAGGCCAGCGTCTGGAAAGTGTTCTGGGTGCGCTCCAGCAGCTGGCCGGACGGGATGTAGCCGAAGTCGCAGGCGCTCAGGTTGGCCAGCAGCGACAGGCCGATGTTGGTGGGCGAAGTGCGGCGCGCCACCACGGCGACCGGGTGCTCTTGCACATTGTCGAGCGGCAGCCAGTTGTCTTCGGGGCCGACATAGGTTTCGAAAAACAGCCACATCTTGCGCGACAGCGATTTCAGGAACTGGGTCTGCTCGTGCGACAGCTGCGCTGCGCGGCGTGCAATCGGCTGGCTGATCCAGTAGGCGATGAACGGCGACAGCCACCACAGCAGCAGGATGGGCGCGGCCGCCTGCAGGGCCGGTGGATTGCTGATCACCAGCCAGGCAGCGGTGGCCAGCGCCAGCGCCGGCGCGATCCACATCGAGCGGTAGTAGGACAGCAAGCTGTTGCTGGCTTGGCGGCCGGCCTCGCTGGACGGCTGCCATTCCAGCAGCTTGCGGTGCGAAACCAGGATCCGCCATTGGGTGCGGACGATGGCGTCGAGGTTGAGCGCGGCTTCGTAAGGCAGGAAAATCAGGGTCAGCGCGGCGTGGGCGAAATGCTGCAGGGTCGCGTGCAGCGAAGCCGAAAGATGCTGCCGCAGCAGTACGTCGTCCGGCTTGCGCAGCAGGCTCAGGATGCTGGCGCAGAGCGAGGGAATCAGCAAGATGCCGAGCGCTGCGGCGGTCCAGAACCAGGCCGAAGGCAGGCCGATCCAGCCGCTCAGCAGCAACGCCGTCAGCGCAAAAGGGAAGACGCTGCGGCGCAGGTTGTCGAACAGTTTCCAGCGCGACAAAGGGGACAGCGGATTGCGATGATGGCCGATCTTGCCGCTGGCGGCATCGCGTGCGCCCGGCACCCGCGGCAGTAGCCAGGAAGCGATCTGCCAGTCGCCGCGTATCCAGCGGTGGCGGCGGCTGACGTCAGCGCTGTAGCGCGACGGATACTGCTCGTACAGCTGGACGTCGCTGAGCAGGCCGGCGCGCGCATAACAGCCTTCCAGCAAGTCATGGCTGAGCACGCGGTTTTCCGGCATGCGATCTTTCAAGGTTTGTTCGAAGGCGTCGACATCGTAGATGCCTTTGCCGACGAAAGAACCTTCGCCGAAGATGTCCTGGTAGACGTCGGACACGGTGCGGGTGTAAGGGTCGATGCCGGTTTCGCCGCCGCACAGCAGTTCATAGTAGGAAGCGCCGGCGCTGGGCAGGCTGACTGCTACGCGCGGCTGCAGGATGCCGTAGCCTTCCACCACGCGCTGGCGGCTGGCGTCGTACCGTGCGCGGTTCAGCGGATGCGCCATGGTGGCCACGAACTGGCGGGCAGCATCGCGCGGCAGCTCGGTGTCGGTGTCGAGCGTAATCACGTACCTGACATTGCCGAGGTCTTCGATATCGCCGACGATCAGCGAAAAGGTGTCGGCCGCGCCGTCGCGCAGGAGGGCGTTGAGGTCAGCCAGCTTGCCGCGCTTGCGTTCGTAGCCCATCCAGGTTTTTTCCAGCGGGTTCCAGCGGCGCGGACGGTGCAGCAGCAGGAAATTGTCGCCATGGTCCTGGCGGTATTTCCCGTTCAGCTCCTCGATATTGTGTTCGATATGCTGCAGCAAGAGAGCGTCTTCCGGCAGCATTTCCGCCTCGGCGTCGGCGAAGTCGGTCAGCAGGCAAAAGCGCAGGTTGACGTCGCGGTTGGCGAGAAAGCGCACCTCGAGGGCTTCCGTCAGGCTGTCGATGTTCTGCTTGCTCGACAATATCGTAGGCACCGCCACCAGGGTGCGCGATGCGGCCGGGACGCCGTCCGAAAAATCCATGCGCGGCAGCGGGTGCGGTATGGCGACCAGGGTAATTAGCCAGTTGACCATGGCGTGCGCCAGCTGGCTGCTGGCAACCAGGGCCAGCGCCGCAACCACGGCCAGCAGCCAGTGGCTGGCGCCGTCGGCATGAGCTTTGAAGGCAATGCCGGCGGTGGCGGCGAGGGTGATCAGCACAATGCTGCCGAGGTAGCAGCTCAAGGGCGCAGCCTTGCCCACGCGCCGCAACGCCTCCAGCGGCGACAGCTTGAACCCCACGGCCTGCTCCAGCTGCGGCAGTCCCTGGCCTATCAGGTAATAGCCGACATGCGCGCGGCGCTGGTCGCTGCTGTCTTGCGCGGCATGGGCGGCATGGGCGGCATGGGCGGCGGCGAGCCGGACCGCGTACCCGGCGATTTCAAATTCCGACAAGCTGCTGTGGCGGGCGATTCTCTCGATCACATGCCGGTAGTGGTCGCGGGTAGAAAAATCCATGCGGGCATAGACGTCGACCGGGTCCTTGCGCAAGGTATGGTCGACCACGCTCATGGTTTCGACAAATTCGCGCCAGTCCATGGCGCTCAGGAAGCGCAGGCTGCCGATGCTGTTGCTGATCGATACCTGGTCGGCGGCTTGCTGCTGCGTTTCAAGCTGGACCAGCTGTTCGATGGTCTGGCCGGATTCGGCCAGCCGCTGCGACAGCCAGGTCATGGGCAGCGTCAGCGCCGGGCTTTGCCCTTGCAGGCGGCGCACCAGTTCGGCCACGAACGAACTGTCCATGGGCGGATCGGAACGCGCCATGTCGGCTACCAGCAGGATCAGGTTGCCGGGATCGTTTTCGGCGCTTTCCACCATGGCGTCGGCCCAGGAATCGGCGAGGTTGCGGTTGAAACTGGTGAGCGCCAGGCGGGCGGCGACGCGCCGCAGGTTTTCGATCAGCGCCAGGCGCAGCATGATGGGAATCGCCCACAATTCGCCCAGTTTCAGGGGCGTGACCTGCTGGTAGGCGGCCACAAAGCGGCTCAGGCTTTCCGGATCGACGCGGCCGTCGCCGTGGGAAATGGTTTCCAGCGCAATGTCATAGACCCGCGGCCGGCCGGCCGAGCTGCCGCGCAGCAGGCGCGGCAATTCCCTGCTGTAGTTCTTCGGCAGGTGCCGCTTGGCGGTGCGGATCTGTTCTTCGATCAGGTAAAAATTGTCGAGCAGCCATTCCGCCGCCGGCGTCACCTGGCGGCTGGCCCGGATCGCTTCGGTCAGCAGGCTGCAGGCGTCGATGATGACTTTTTCATTGTCGGCCAGGCGCGACAGCAGCTGGTCGCGTCCGCGTTCGCTGCTGAGCTTGTGGGCGTTGGCCAGTACCCGGCCGTGCTGTTCCATCTGCAGGGCGCTGAACAGCTCCGCGCGCAACGGCAATTCATCATTCGCCGGATCATTGCTCAGGCTGCCAGGCAGCAGGGCATTTTTGATGTCGAGCATATTGTCGCGAAATGCCCGGCGTAATGATTCGCGCAGTGGTTCGTTATTTGATTTCAATTCCGACGTTTCTATTTATGCAATGAACCTGGAGAGAACCGGATCGCATGGCGTGCAAGAGTCAGAGATCTGATTCTGGCCCGGCCGGACCTCCTTGCTGGGAGAAGAGGCAGGGGACGGTAGAAATTGAGACCGCAGGAGTATGGACTGATGCGCCGCGGACTGATTTCCTGCGGACCCCCTGCGTATTACAGCTTAACAGTTTCCCGGGATATTTTTTAATGTCAACCTGCTACTGATCCGGCCGCTGCAGCTAAGGTCGCAGCGGCCGGATCAGGCTACGTCAACAGGCGGAAAAATTCAGTGCGCTGCCGCACATAGTGAAAATCCGAGAGGCTGGTTTATTTCCCCAGGGTCCAGAACATCGTCAATACGGCCAGCGTCATGGCGCCGGTGCAGACCCAGCCCAATATCTTCAGCCTGGCGTCAATCACGAACTGTCCCATGATCTTGGGATGGGCCGCCATCAGCATCATGACCACCATGATGGGCACCGAAATGACGCCGTTGATTACCGCGCTCCAGTACAGGGCCTTGATCGGATCGATGGGAGTGAAGCAGAGCACCACGCCGGCGGCGGTCGAGACGGCGATGATGCCGTAGAATTTTTTGGCCGCTGCGGGTTTTAGCTCCAGGCTGTTTTTCCAGTGGAATGCGCCTGCCATGGCATAGGCGGCGGAGCCGGCCAGCACCGGGACCGCCAGCAGGCCGGTGCCGATGATGCCGGCGCTGAACAGCCAGAACGCGAACTCGCCCGCGATCGGCCGCAGCGCCGAGGCTGCTTGCGCTGAACTCTGGATATTCGTGACGCCGTGCAGGCCGAGGGTGACCGCCGTGGTCAGCATGATGAAATAGGCGACCAGATTGGAAAATCCCATGCCGATGATAGTGTCGATCTTGATCCGGCGGAAATTGGCGCTGGCCTGGTTGGGAGCATCCCGCAACGGTTTGGCGCCGGACCTGGACTGTTGCTCCTCCACTTCCTGCGAGGCTTGCCAGAAAAACAGATAGGGACTGATGGTGGTGCCGAATACCGCGACCACCGTAGTGATGTATGCCGGTTTCCAGGACAGCTGCGGCCAGACGGTTTTTGCGAAGACTTCGGTCCAGGGCGTATGCACGACGAACGCGGTGCCGACATAGGCCAGCAAGGCCAGCGTCAGCCATTTTAATATGCGAACGTAACGGTCGTAGGGAATGAAAATCTGCAGCAGCAGCGACAGCAGGCCGAAGCCCAGCGCATATAAATGGGCGGGGCCGCCTGCCAGCAGCTTCAAGGCTTCGCCCATGGCGGCGACATCCGCCGCGATATTGATGGTGTTGGCAAGCAGCAGCAGGCCGACGATGGCGTACAGCAGCCATGGCGGGTAATGGCGGCGGATATTGGTCGCCAAGCCATGGCCGCTGACGCGGCCGATCTTGGCGCTGACGACCTGGATCCCGACCATCAGCGGATAGGTCAGGAACAGCGTCCATAGCAGATTGAAGCCGAATTGCGCACCGGCCTGCGAATAGGTCGCGATACCGCTGGGATCGTCATCCGCGGCGCCGGTAATCAGCCCTGGTCCCAGCTTTTGCAGCCAGCTTTTTTTAGCATCGGGATGCGTCATTGCGCATTATCTCCATCACTGTGTCAGAAAAGAAGTTTCTATCCGCCCTTATGCTGTCGCAGCCTATTACATAACGCCGATTGGGTCTGTGTGCTAGCCAACAAAGCCGGAACGGGTATTGGCGGATTGGCAAAATCCTGCGCAGCTAAAGCACGCGTTATGTGTGTCAGCGCACCGATTTTTAGCAGGCGACGCCATACAGTGAACATTCCTTCCCATCCCTCACTGTTATGGAGAGCAACCATGTCAGAAACGAAAAAACCCATTTCCGCGGCAATCGACACCGCGGCCATCCGGGCCGCCGCCAAGAACATGGATGACGGCGCGGTGACGGCAGGCTACCGCGGTGACCGCGAGCAGGTGGTCGCCATGCTTAACGATGCGCTGGCGACCGAACTGGTCTGTGTGCTGCGCTATAAACGGCACTACTACACCGCGGCCGGTTTGCAAAACGGATCGATCAAGGATGAATTCCTGGAACACGCAATGGAAGAGCAGGCCCATGCCGACCAGATCGCGGAGCGCATCGTGCAGCTCAATGGCAAGCCGGACTTCAATCCGGATACGCTGGTGCAGCGCAGCCATGCGGAATACGATGGTGCGGACGACATCAAGGCCATGATCAAGGCTAACCTGATCGCCGAACGGGTGGCGATCGAAGCCTACCGCCAGATGATAGAAAGGATCGGCGACAGCGATCCGACCACACGCCTGCTGCTGGTCGGCATCATGGCCAAGGAAGAAGAGCACGCTGACGACATGCGCGATCTGCTGGCTTGAGCGCATACAGTCGCGCCGACCGGGCGATTGCGTATCGATGCCATTTTATTAATATTACTTCGAGGAGATTATCTTGCTGGAATCAAATCTGAAAGCCGTCAACGATGACGTGAAAAAACTGATCAAGGATGCGCAATCCTTGTTTTTAGCCGCGGCCGACCTGACCGGGGAAAAGGCTGAGGAAATGCGCGACCGCGGCATGCGCTTGCTCGACAAGGCAGTGGCTACCGCCCAGGAAGCGCAGGCCAGCGTCCGCGTCGCCGGCCAGGAAATGACGGACTCTGCCGAAAGTTACGTGAAAGAGAATCCGTGGCGGGCATTAGCGACGGCCGCCGGCGTGGGATTTGTGGCCGCCTTGGTCCTGACCAAGAGATAACTCTCAGCACTGCGCGCATGGCTGGAAAAATAGAAAGGCGTGGCGCATATCGCGCCACGCCTTTCTATTGCGGCGGCAATTTTCAAATTCGCCCGGTGAGCAGCAGGACAATCAGGATGACGACGATCAGGCCGGTGACGCCGCTGGGGCCGTAACCCCAGTTGCGGCTGTGCGGCCAGCTCGGCAAAGCGCCGATGACGATGAGGATCAGGATGACGAGTAAGATGGTGCTCATGCTTGGCTCCTAAAGAAGTTGGCAGGCTGGTTGGCAAGCAAGAGCGCAGGGCTTGCAACAGGACCCCCGATGCTGGAATTATTTCCCGCCGGGAGTGGAACCAAGATAATCGGGAAAGATCACAAGGTCTGTGCGCTGGCGTACAAAAACCGGTCGCTGGCCCTACCTGCCGCCCAGCTCTGCTGTCGAGGTTGACAGTGGCGGCTCTGGCCAAAATATGGTCTGATCGGAAGCGCCGCGCTTGTTGCGCCAATACTGTGCCAAAATACAAAATCCAGCAAATGCCGGTTTGGCCGCTTATTTATATACCGTCCGGAGACCGCAATGCGTACCGAAACAATTGGTGAATATGAAATCGAATATTCCGGAATCCAGCTCCCCGATAGCGAAGACTGGGCCGCCAACCTGGCGATCTACGGCCCTTCCAGCAATCCCATGCATAGAAACGATATTTTTCCGTCGCAGCGGGTAGTGGTCGACGCCGTCTTCCATACCGAGCAGGAGGCCGAAGCAGAGGCGCGCGCATTCGCCATTTCAATGATAGAAAAAGGCAGGAAAAAAGACGCCTGAAGGTAGACCGGAAATTCGCAGGCTCACGATTCTGCAGCACAGATTATTCAGCAAGGAGAAACACGATGCAGTTAGGGATGATTGGACTGGGGCGCATGGGCGCCAACATGGTAAGGCGCCTGACCAAGGGCGACCATCAATGCGTAGTGTATGACCTCCATCCGCAAGCGGTGCAGGCGCTGTTGCATCCCGGCGCTACCGGCGCCTCTTCGCTGCAAGACCTGGTCAGCAAGCTGAGCAAGCCGCGCGTGCTGTGGCTGATGCTGCCGGCCGCGGTGGTCGACGAAAACCTGGCCTTGCTGACGCCGCTGCTGGAAGCCGGCGACATCGTGATCGACGGCGGCAATTCTTATTACCATGACGATATCCGGCGCGGCGCCGAACTCAAGGCGCGCGGCATCCATTACGTCGATGTCGGCACCAGCGGCGGCGTGGCCGGCTACGACCGCGGCTACTGCCTGATGATAGGCGGCGACAAGGAAGCGGTGCAACACCTGGCGCCGATCTTCGCCACGCTGGCGCCCGGCGCCGGCGCCGCCAGCCCGACGCCCGGCCGCCAACCATCCGATAGCAGCGCCGAGCAGGGCTACCTGCACTGCGGTCCGCAAGGCGCCGGACATTTTGTCAAGATGGTCCACAACGGCATCGAGTACGGCATCATGGGCGCCTACGCCGAGGGCTTGAACATCCTGCGCAACGCCAATGTCGGCAAGCGCAGCCACGAAGCGGATGCGGAAACCACGCCGCTGCGCAATCCCGAACACTACCAGTACGAGCTCGACCTGCCCGAGATCACCGAACTGTGGCGGCGCGGCAGCGTGATCGGCTCATGGCTGCTGGATCTCACTGCCGGCGCGCTGCTGCAAGACCCCAAGCTGGATCACTACGCCGGTCGCGTCTCGGATTCCGGCGAAGGACGCTGGACCATTAACGCCGCCATCGATGAAGCAGTGCCCGTGCCGATCTTGAGCGCCGCGCTTTTCACGCGTTTCAGTTCACGCGGCGAAGGCGATTTTGCCGACAAGGTGTTGTCGGCGATGCGGCAAGGATTCGGCGGCCATGTGGAAAAACCTGCTCAGCAGAAAAAGCTGGAGGATTGATGGCGGCAATGCACAAAATTACTTACCATTGCCCAGGAAAAGCAACATGAAAATAAGTCCCCTGGCCGGCAAACCGGCCCCATTGTCGTTGTTGGTGGATGTGCCGAAACTGGTCACCGCCTACTACACCAACATTCCCGACCCCGGTGTTCCGGAACAGCGCGTAGCGTTCGGCACTTCGGGGCATCGCGGATCGGCTTTCGACAACAGCTTCAACGAAGCCCATGTGCTGGCCATCACCCAGGCCATTTGCGCCTATCGCAGCAAGCAGGGCATCACCGGCCCGCTGTTCCTCGGCATCGATACCCATGCCTTGTCGGTTCCGGCCGGCGCCAGCGCGCTCGAGGTGCTGGCCGCCAACGGCGTTGAAGTGATGCTGGCGGAGAACGACGAATACACGCCGACGCCGGCGGTGTCGCACGCCATCCTGCGTTACAACAAGGGCCGCAGCAGCGGCTTTGCCGATGGCATCGTGGTCACGCCTTCGCACAATCCGCCGCAGGACGGCGGCTTCAAGTACAACCCGCCCAACGGCGGCGCGGCCGATACCGACGTCACCGGCTGGATCGAGGCGGCCGCCAATGAATTGCTGCAAGGCGGCAACGGCGGCATCAAAAGAATGCCGGTGGCAAAGGCGCTGCAGCTGCCAACCACCCATCGCTACGACTATCTGAACACCTACGTCAACGAACTCGACCAGGTGATCGACATGGAAGCGATCCGCAGCGCCGGCATCCATCTCGGCGTCGATCCGCTGGGCGGCGCCGGAGTGCATTACTGGCAACGGATAGGCGAGCGCTACAAGCTGAACCTGAGCGTGGTCAGCGACGAAGTCGATCCGACCTTCCGTTTCATGACCGTGGACTGGGACGGCCGCATCCGCATGGATCCGTCGTCGTCTTATGCGATGCAGCGGCTGCTGGGAATGAAGGATCGTTACGACATCGCCTGCGCTTGCGATACCGACCATGACCGCCACGGCATCGTCACCAAGAGCGCCGGCCTGCTGCCGGCCAACCACTATCTCGCCGTTGCGATCGACTATCTGTTCCAGCATCGTCCGCTCTGGTCGAAGGCGCCGCGGGTAGGCAAGACCATCGTCAGCAGCCAGCTCATAGACCGGGTTAGCGCCAGGCTCGGCCGCGAGCTGTATGAAGTGCCGGCCGGCTTCAAATGGTTCGCCGCCGGCCTGAATGACGGCTCGCTCGGTTTTGGCGGCGAAGAGAGCGCCGGCGCCACTTTCCTGCGGCTGGACGGCTCGGCCTGGACCACCGACAAGGATGGACTGGCGCCAGCCTTGCTGGCGGCGGAAATCACCGCGCGCAGCGGCAGGGATCCGGGCGAAGTCTATCGCAAGCTGGCCTCCGAACTGGGCGATCCGGTCAGCACCAGGGTCGAAGCCAAGGCTACGCCGGCGCAGAAGAAGATGTTGTCGGCACTGTCGCCGCAGCAGGTGCAATGCGCAGAACTGGCCGGCGAGAAAATCCAGCACATCCTCAGCAAGGCGCCGGGCAACCAGGCTGCGATAGGTGGATTGAAGGTGGTCACCGAAGGCGGCTGGTTCGCGGCGCGGCCGTCGGGCACGGAAGATATCTACAAGATCTACGCCGAGAGTTTCCACGGCGAAGAACACTTGCAGCGCATCGTGCAGGAGGCGCAGGCGATCGTCGATGCAACCCTGGCAGGCAATCCGCAAGCGTTGCCGGCAACCGGCACATGAAGCGGAAAGCGCTGACAACGGCAGCCGAACTGGACATGCTGCAGCGCGAATCCTTCAGTTATTTCATGCACGAAACCAACCTGGAAAACGGGTTGGTGGTCGACAAGACCGCGACCGACTGGCCCGCCAGCATTGCCGCTGTCGGGCTGGCGCTGGCGGCTTATCCGGTGGCGGTCGAGCGCGGTTTCATCGGCCGGGCGGCGGCGCGCAAGCGGGTGCTGCTGACCTTGCGCTTCTTCTGGAGCAGTCCGCAGGGGCCGGAACCGGATGCGACCGGCTACAAAGGTTTTTTTTATCACTTCCTGCATATGCAAACAGGCCGCCGCGCCTGGCAATGCGAACTGTCTACGATCGACACCACTTTTTTCCTGGCCGGGGCCCTGGCTGCCGGCTGCTATTTTGACGACCCCGCCAACGCCGAGGAAAGCGAGATCCGGCGCCTGGCCGACGCCTTGTATCTGCGCGTCGACTGGCAGTGGGCGCAAGACGGCGGCGGTGCGGTATCGATGGGATGGAAGCCGGAATCCGGCTTCTTGCCGAATCGCTGGGACGGCTACGACGAAGCGCTGCTGCTTTATATCCTCGGGCTGGGTTCGCCGTCGCATCCGCTGCCGGCCGACAGTTATTGCGACTGGGCCTTCGCCTATCAGTGGCAGCAAAGCTATGGCATAGATTATTTCTACGCCGGCTCCTTGTTCACGCATCAGCTGTCGCACATTTGGGTGGATTTCCGCGGCATCCAGGACGGCGCCATGCGCACCAAAGGCATCGATTATTTCGAGAACAGCCGCCGCGCCACCCTGGTGCAGCAGCAATATGCGATAGCCAATCCGGGCGGCTTTTCCGGTTACGGTGAATATTGCTGGGGCATCACCGCCAGCGACGGCCCCGGGCCTTCGGTGCTGGAGATCAAGGGCGTCAAGCGCGAGTTCTACGACTATGTGGCGCGCGGCGTGCCGCATGGCCCGGACGACGGCACGATAGCACCGTGGGTGGTGGTGGCCTCGCTGCCGTTTGCACCCGAAATCGTGCTGCCGACCATCGATTATTTTGTGCACCAGGTCGGCCTGAAAACCGGCAATCCCTATGGTTTCAAGGCCACCTTCAACCCCAGCTATCCGTGTAACAGCGCGAACCCCTACGGCTGGATCTCGCCCTGGCATTTCGGCATCGACCAGGGGCCGATCATCTTGATGATAGAAAACTACCGCAGCGAAATGCTGTGGAGCTTGATGCGCAATTGCCCTTATATCGCGAACGGATTGCGGCGCGCCGGATTCAGCGGCGGCTGGCTAGGTGCGCAATAGGGCCAATGCCCGCTGACAGACGTTGGCGACGGTAAAACCGTATTCGTGCATCACCAGTTCACCCGATGCCGAGGCGCCGAAACGATCCACGGCCAGCACGTCGCCATGGGCGCCGACATAACGATGCCAGCCTTGCGCCACGCCGGCTTCCACCGCCAGCCTGGCGCCGATGGCGGGCGGCAGCACCGTGTCGCGGTAAGCCTGGGGCTGCTGCTCGAACAGTTCCCAGCTCGGCATCGAAACAATCCGCGCCTGGATGTCCTGTTCCGCCAGATGCTGGCCGGCGGCCACGATCAGCGCCACTTCCGAGCCGCTGGCGATCAGGATCAGGTCCGGTTTGCCGTTGGCGGCGTCAGCCAGGATGTAAGCGCCGCGCTGCAATTCTTCTGCTGCGGCAAAGCGTGTGCGGTCCAGGGTGGGAACGTTTTGCCGCGTCAGCACCAGCGCCACCGGCCGTTCAAACGATTGCACCGCCGCCCGCCAAGCCGCCGCCGTTTCGTTGGCGTCGGCGGGGCGCAGCACGATCAGGTTGGGCAGCGCGCGCAGACTGGCCAGCTGCTCCACCGGCTGGTGCGTGCCGCCGTCTTCGCCGAGGGCGATGCTGTCATGGGTAAACACGTACACCACCTGCAAGCCCATCAGGGCGGCAAGGCGGATAGAGGGCCGCATGTAGTCGGAAAACACCAGGAAGGTGGCGCCGAACGGCAAGGCGCCGCCGTGCGCCGCCATGCCGTTGATGATCGCGCCCATCGCATGTTCACGCACGCCGAAGTGCAGGTTGCGGCCGCTGTAACTCCAGCCGCCGCCATCGGAACCCTGGCGGTCGCCGGCAATGATGCCGCCCGGCTCGAAATCTCCGAAACCCTTCAAGGCGCTGTAAGTCGACGGGTCAAGGTCTGCCGAGCCGCCGATCAGCGCCGGCAGATGTGCGGCGATGGCATTCATGACCTTGCCTGACGCCACCCGTGTCGCCATGCCCTTGGCGTCCGCCGGGAACTGCGGGATGTCGGCGTCCCAGCCTGGCGGCAGGCCTGCCTTGCCGCCTTCCATGAGCTGCTGCAGTTCCAGCGCGAGCTGCGGAAACTGCTGCTGGTAGGTGGAAAATTTCTCCTGCCAGGCCGCTTCGGCTTTTTGCCCCAGTTGGCCGCCTTCAAGAAAATGCGCGGCGGCCGCTTCGGGAATATAGAAAGAGGGCTGCTCCGGCCAGCCCAGCTTCTGCTTGGTCAGGCGCAGTTCTTCTACGCCGAGCGGCGAGCCGTGGGCTTCGAAACTGTCTTGCTTGTTGGGCGAACCGAAACCCAGGTGAGTGCGCACCAGGATCAGCGAGGGCCTGCCGGTTTCGCCGCGGGCCGCATCCAGCGCCCGCGCTATCGCCGCCACGTTGTTGCCGTCTTCTACCGTTTGCGTGTGCCAGCCGTAGGCGTCGAAGCGCTGCGCGCGGTCTTCGCTGAAGCTGATGTCTGTGCCGGCGGAAAGCGTCACCCGGTTGTCGTCGTACAGGTAAATCAGTTTGCCCAGCTGCAGGTGGCCGGCCAGCGATGCGGCTTCCGAGGCGATGCCTTCCATCAGGTCGCCGTCGCTCACTATGCCGTAGGTGAAATGATTGACGATGTCGAGGTCGCCGCGGTTGTAGCGCGCAGCCAGGCTGGCTTCCGCCATCGCCATGCCGACGCCGTTGGCAAACCCCTGGCCCAGCGGCCCGGTGGTGACTTCGACGCCAGGCGTCAGGCCGCGTTCCGGATGGCCAGGCGTATGGCTGCCCCATTGGCGGAACTGCTTGATCTGCTCCAGCGGCAGGTCGTAGCCGCTGAGATGCAGCAGGCTGTACAGCAAGGCCGAACCGTGGCCTGCCGACAGGACGAAACGGTCGCGGTCGAACCAGTGCGGATCGGCGGGGTGGTGCTTGAGGAACTGTGTCCACAACACATAGGCCATCGGCGCCGCGCCCAGCGGCAATCCAGGATGGCCGCTGTTGGCTTGCTGTACGGCGTCGACCGACAGGAAGCGCAGGGTATTGATGCACAAATCGTCGAGGGCGGAAGCGGGAAGCGTTGAGCTCATTCGGCAACTCCTTGAATTCAGTGGGGATGATGCAATGCAGGGGGAGAGCGCTCAAACAAAGGTAACACTCTTTGCGGCGTTCTTCGCCGGTTTAATGTAACTGCTGGCAGCGGAAAAAGCGGGCAGGGAAGTCTGGACCACTGTAGCCCTGCGCCAGGCGTTTATCTGTGCGCTGACTAACATAGAAAATCCATGTTTGCGGCGACTCTCGGTCCGGACCGCCGGCGCCGGCTCTTCCTTGTGTCCTACGCTGATATCGGTAATCCGCTGATAGCGAGCCGAGCGGCCCCTGATTAAGATTCTGCCATGGCAACGGATATCGGGTTGCCCCAGATAATTCATAAGGAGAGCTGTCATGGGTAAATATTTATTGGCCTGGCTTCTTGGCGTGCCGGCAGTGGTGTTGGTGGTGATCTATCTGCTTGTGCATTGATCCGGGCTCGGCAACAGCTTTTTCATTTTTTCGTGCTGCCGTGGATTCTCTAGCGGGAAAACGCGGCAGGTCTAGCAGGTTTCTCAACCAAATGGAGAATTAAACATGAACAAGGACCAGGTCAAAGGCGCCAGCAAGGATATTGCCGGGAAAATCCAGGAAGGAGCAGGCAAACTGGCGGGCAATAAAGAACAGCAAGCTAAGGGCCTGCAAAAGCAGGTCGAAGGGAAAATCGAGAAATCGCTGGGCGACGCCAAGGAAGTCGCCAAGGATATTGCTCGTAAGTAGCCGCTGCCAAACCTGCACCCGCCAGCCGGCGGGAGCAGGTTCGCCAGACATTGCAACAAGCCGCTCGCCGCGGCTTTTTTATTGCCGGTTGCCTGGAACCGGCAGGCCGTTTATTCTTGGGATATGCTTGCAGCGGGCGCCATTGACCTGCCGTCATTATCGATAAGAGAGCGTATGTTCACCTTCGATCCCAATCATTATCCTTATGCTTCCCGCCGCAGCGCGGTCTACGCCAGGCGCGGCATGGTCGCCACTTCGCAGCCGCTGGCAGCCCAAGCCGGGCTGGCGGTGCTGCAGGCCGGCGGCAACGCCATCGACGCCGCAATCGCCACCGCCGCCGCGCTGACCGTGGTCGAGCCGACCGCCAACGGCATAGGCGGCGACGCCTTTGCGCTGATCTGGCACAAGGACGAGTTGCACGGTTTGAACGCCAGCGGCGCCGCGCCGCAGGCGATCACGATCGACAAGCTGCACGCCGCCGGCCACAGCACCATGCCCAAATACGGCGGCCTGCCGGTCACCGTGCCCGGCGCGCCGGGAGCATGGGCCAGCATGGCAGAGCGCTTCGGCAAGCTGCCGCTGCAGCGTTCCATGGCCGGCGCCATCGCGCTGGCGCAAGAGGGTTACCCGGTATCGCCAATGGTGGCGTTTGCCTGGCAACAGGCCTACAAACTATTTCGGGATGAGCTGAAGGGCAGCCATTTCCAATCCTGGTTCGACACCTTCAGCGTCGACGGCCGGACGCCGCGCGCAGGTGAAATCTGGCGCGCGCCAGGCCATGCCGATACGCTGGGCGCGATCGCCGCCGACAACGGCGCCAGTTTCTATCGCGGCGCCCTGGCGGAAAAGACCGCCGCTTGTGTGCAAGCCGCCGGCGGCTATCTGGACAGCGCTGACCTGGCGGCGTATCAGCCGCAGTGGGTGGCGCCGATCAGCAGCAATTACCGCGGCTACCAGGTATGGGAAATCCCGCCTAACGGCCATGGCCTGGTGGCCTTGCTGGCCCTGAACATCCTGAAAGGCTTCGACTTTGCCGAACGCGATACCTTGCTGACCTATCACCGCCAGATCGAAGCCATCAAGCTGGCTTATGCCGACGGCCTGGCCCACATCGCCGACAACGGCCACATGCGGGTCGCGGTGGAAGATTTGCTGTCGGAGGCTTATGCCGATGAACGGCGCAAGCTGATCGGCCCGCGTGCGGTGTTGCCGCTGCCTGGCCAGCCGGCGCGCGGCGGCACCGTTTACCTGAGCACCGCCGACGATGAAGGCAATATGGTGTCCTTCATCCAGAGCAACTACATGGGTTTCGGCTCCGGGCTGGTGGTGCCGGGAACCGGCATCGCCTTGCATAACCGCGGCAACAATTTCACGCTCGAGCCGGCACATCCGAATTGCCTGGCGCCCGGCAAGCGGCCTTACCACACCATCATTCCCGGGTTCCTGAGCAAGGACGGCAAGGCGGTCGGCCCGTTCGGCGTGATGGGGGCGTTCATGCAGCCGCAGGGACATGTGCAGATGGTCATGAATACGGTGGACTTCGCGCTCAATCCGCAATCCTCGCTCGATGCTCCGCGCTGGGAATGGGAAAGCGGCAATAACGTCAGCATCGAACATACCAACGCCGAGCACCTGTTCCGCGGCTTGCGCGGGCTGGGGCACGAAGCTTCGTGGTCGGCCAGCCAGCTCGGCTTCGGCCGCGGCCAGATCATCTGGCGCGACCGCCACGGCGTGCTGTGCGGCGGCACCGAGCCGCGCACCGATGGTTGCGTGGCGGCCTGGTAAACAGCAGCGAAAATCATTAAAGAGTGAATCGACAAGGAAAATGAAGATGTCTGAACCGGTTGACCTCAAGAATATTTTCCCGGTAATCATGACGCCTAGCCATGACGGGAAATATTTCCAGAACTACGTGATGTCCTTATTGAATTTTACTATTCACGCCGAACGTGCCGGCATGCCCATGCAGGTAGTCATGCACCAAGGGGAAAGCCTGGTGACGCGTGCGCGCAACAATTGCGTCGCCGATTTTCTCGCGTCCCCGCAATGGACCCATCTATTCTGGATCGACGCCGACATCGGATTTTCCGCTGAAGCCGCATTCCGCTTGCTGCGTTCCGGCTACGATATCGCCGCCGGCGTATATCCGCTCAAGCGTGAAAACTGGCCACAGCAGGGCCTGCCGGCAGGCACTACCCAGCTGCAGTTCGAGGCGGGATACACACGGTATACAGTGAACGCAAAAGCTGCCGGCGACAGCAACCGGATCAACCTGGAAGTACAGGCCGACGGCTTCATGCGCATGGAAGAAGCACCGACCGGGTTCATGGTGATCAAGCGCAGTGTGTTCGAGCGGCTGATCGCCAGTTATCCCGAGCTGAACTACGTACCCGACTCCGCCGGGATTGCCGACCAGGGGCTGCACTACCGTTTCTTTGATGTCATGGTCGATCCGGTCACCCGCCGCTACCTGTCGGAAGACTATGGTTTTTGCCGGTTATGGTCCGGACTGGGCGAGTCGATTTACATCGATGCCAACTCAAACCTGAGCCACCAGGGCTCCAAGCTATACAAGGGAGACTTTGCGAATTCCTTGCTCACGTCCTTGCCGCATGCGGTCGGCGGCCCGGCCGGCATGCAGATGCAGCTGACCGGCGGCGAGTACTTGCAGCCGAATCCGCCGCCGCTCTGAGTTGTTCCTCGCTTGCAGGGGCAGACGGGCTGGCGCTTGCCGGCCCGTCTCTCAGGGGCGCCCCAGGATTACAGCTGGACGCTGGTGGTGGCGTTGAACTTGGTGTTCAGGCTGGTCTCCAGGTTGCCGATCGCCTTTTCCAGGACGCTGAAGATCTGCGCACGGTTGGCGGCATTGCTCAAGTCCAGGGTGGCGCCGGCGGCGACCTCGGCCGTGGCCAGTGCGCTGTTGAACGCAGCCTGCGCCTGCGCCGCCGAAATATAGGCCGATTGCCCCGAGCCGTTCACATACGCCAGAGTCTGGAAGACGTTGGAGAACACGGTTTCCAGCGCCGCGACACCGAAGGCGACATGGTTGGCGGGCGTCACGAAAGTGGTGGCGCTGGTGGTCGGGATCGGGTTGTCATATAGCTGGTCGAGGTAGTAGCGCACCTGATACGGATACTGCTTGTAGGTGTCAGTCGCACCCCATACCGAACTGTAGGCATTGACGCTGGTTACGGTCGACGCGGTAGCGGTTGCCGCCAGCTTGCTGTAGCTGCTCATCAGGGTGCCGTAGAAACCCTGGTTGTAGGCAACGTTCAGCAGCACATCCAGGAAGTTGTTCGGCAGCTTGGTGAACTTGACCAGCGCATTGTCGTAATCCGGCTGCCACGGCGTGGTCCAGCCGCCCATACCCTTGCCGGTGACGATCAGGGCGACAAAGTCGTTGTAGTGGAAGTAGGCGGTCAGCATCGGCCCGTAATACTTGTTGTTGAACGACGGCGGCGTCGGCTTGCTGTACTGCTGGGCCGCGTTGGCCATGGTGTAGCCGATGTTTTTCTGGATGGCGACGTAGTTGATCAGCGAATGGCCGGCCGGCGCATAGGAGCCCGACACCATGTCGGCCGCGTAATTGTTGATCTGGTACGGACCGCCCTGGCCGGTGGCCATCACCGCCTGCTGGTCGGGCGACGGGTCGATCAGGTTGCCGCTGCTGACGTACAAGCCGGTGGCGATGTTCTCCTGCAGCAGCTGGCCCAGGATCGAACCGTACAGGTAGTCTTTCTGGAACTGCATGCCGGGATAGTATTGCTGCAGCAGGTGCCCATACATGACGCCGGCGACGATGTTCGACATGATCAGGTCGTTGTAGTTGCCGCCGTCCAGCAGCAGCTGGTCCTGCGCCGAGCCTGCGCCCAGCAGCAGGTGGAAATTGATGGTTCCGGTGGTGGCGCCCGGAGGCGGCGTGACAGGCGGCGGAGTAACCGGCGGTGCGGCGTCGCCGCAGGCGCCGGCCGACGTCCACGGTTTGCCGCTGCCGATGGGGCCGCTTTCGGTTGACGGGTTATTCCCTTGGGTCCACCAGTTGGCGGTGTAGTTGACGTTGCTGTAGCTGGCGCTGTTGCCGCCGGTGTAGATGGCGCTGGCAACCCAGGCGGCGGCGCAAGCCGGGGCGCTGGCCTTGGCCGAAACCTGCTGCAGGCTTGCGCTCGAAACGCCGGACGAACCGCCGTCGCTGCAGGCCGCCAGCATGGCGCCGGCCAGGCCCAGCAGCAGGGTATTGGATACGATTGTTCTCATGTCTCTCTCCTCGATCAATTGATGATGTAAGAGGAGCGAGCCGCCACCAGCTTGCGCACACTCCCAAAGCTGGGACTGAGGATGCTGCCGTGAAAAATGAGCGTCAAGTGGTTTAAAAAATCTGCCAGCGCCACCATACCACTTCAGAATCTGTGCGGCGCCAGCCTGAAAATCGCATCGGCTTTGAAGCGCCGGCGATTTGTCTTCACAGTCATTTGTTTCCTTGTGGAAATAAAATGCAAAACAGATTAATATCGATAAAAAGAGAACGTCCGCGGCTCATCCGGAATCATGGCGGGGCACGCGGAGGCCATACCACTTTTTCCGATTACCTCATGTGGTCTTAGCCGGAACGATGATCTTTCAGCATGGCCTTGCGGCAGGCAGGTAAACCAATAATGGGCGCAGGAATATGGCAGTATCTTTGATATGTATCCGTAACCTGACCAATTATTGAAAGCCACATTTATGCGACCAGCGTCTTTTCTGCGCAAAGCGTTTTGCACGATGTTCCTGCTCGTATGCGGGACTGCTTCCGCGCAAAGCACTTATCTCACCTCCGGCACATGCGATGGCTTGCCGCGGCTCGATCTCAAGGTCGCCAAGGGCATGTGCATGGGGCTGGTTGCCGAACACCTCGGTTTTGTGCGCGGCGTGGCCGCCATCGGCCAGGATATCTATGTGCTCGACATGGGCGGCTGGGCCAGCAACCGCGGCAGCCTGCTGCGCCTGAACCTGAAGCAGGGCGGCAAGCCGGAAGTATTGCTGAGCAAGCTCAACATGCCCAACGCGATTATCGCGACGCCGGACAAGCGGCTGCTGGTCAGCATGCAGGGCCGTATCGTGCACATCGATCCCGCCGCCAAGGATATCGCTGCCAGCATGCGGGACGTCGTGACCAACCTGCCAGGCACCGGTCGCCATCCGCTGGCAGCGATGGTGCTGGGCGCCGACAGTTCGCTGTACATCAATGTCGGCTCAGCCACCGACAATTGCGAGATCAAGCCGGACCAGCCCGGCAAGGCGGTTTTTCCTTGCCCAGAGATTGGCGAGACGCCGCCGCGCGCCAGCGTATTGCACGCCAAACTGCCGGCGAACGGCGCGGCGCTCGATGCGCGCACTATACCGGTCCATGCGCGCGGCCTGCGCAACAGCATGGCGCTCGCACTTAGCCCGAACGGCACGCTGATCGCCGCCACCAACTCGCGCGACAACATCACCGTCGCCGATGCCAAGCTGTCTGATGCGGAACTGCCGCACGACACCCTGAGCTGGCTGGTTGCCGGCGCCGATTACGGCTGGCCCTATTGTTTCGACAAACTCAGGACCAGCCCTGAATATCCAGGATTCGACTGCAGTAAAAAGACCGCTCCGGGCCGCCTGCTGCCGCCGCATGCGGCGCCGCTCGGCATGCTGATCTACAGCGGCAAGACCATGCCGGCATTGGCCGGACGCCTGGTCATCGGCTATCACGGCTATCGCGCCGCCGGCCATAGGCTGGTCAGCCTGGCTTTGGATGCGAATTATCAGCCGGTGGGGGAACCAAAGGACCTGGTGTCGGGCTGGAATTTCCTGGCCGGCAAACATCCGATGGGCGCGCCTGTGGGATTGGCGACGCTGGATGACGGCAGTGTGGTGATTACCGAAGACAGGAACGGCGCGTTGGTGCGCCTGGCGCCAGATACACGCTAGTCCGCGCTGAAGGCGGCGTGTTTGTTGATTCGGTTAAAGCGCTGGGATTACCGATATGTGAGGAGATTCTAGCCATCCCATGCTATCTGCATGGTGACAAAGCTATTAGTGAATCTACTCACATATCGATATGGCCACATGTGAATCTGGGAGAGAGTCTAGCGGAGGAATATGACAGGCGTTTGACATTGGGAGCCTGTTTCCCGAAAAGACGGGGCGCAAAGCCCCGTCGCTTTAGCCGTTTCCAGCGCGGATTTCTTCAATAAAAGCTTCGCCGTTGCGTAGCGCAGCGGGTGTCGTATGCACCGAATAGTGGCCAAGGACCAGGTCGTGCCGATGCGGCGCCGCCGAACCGAGAACGAATTCGGTATCGGTGATCGCCTCGAATTCCACCGCTTCGTTCGACGCTTCGAAAGCCGCGAAATCCCCATGCCGCAACTCGTCCGGAACCGACACGGCGCCCGATGCAATGGCAGCCCACAGCACAGTGTGGCCCATCGGCGGCTGGTAGCGCCAGCGCTCGCCGGCTTTCAGCCGCACCGCCAGATAATTGATAGGCGGAGTGCCGTGGAGCCGCTTGGAGCTAGGGCACGGGGGTATGTGGGGCTCATCACCAAGGCGCGGGCCGGGTTTGATGAAAAACTCGCAATGGCGATTGGCTCATTCGAAGAAACATGAGTCCGCAAGCGGAGAAAAATTGTAGTGATCCTAGGGAAAATATATCCATGTGGAAATGTTTCGATGCTATTCAGCAACAGTTTGTCAATGATTGAAAATTCTGCATCTTTTTGAAAAATTTCTTTAGGAAAACACAACACTGTTTTGTAAAATCGTGCCTCAGGGAAAATAAAAAGAAGGCAACAAAATGGGGAAGTACACCTTATCCAACCAAGGTGGTGGAAAAGTATCGGCGTTAGCAAGGGGAACAGGAGTAAGTCTGGTACTGGCGACCGCTATGCACGGCAGCTTGGCTCAGACAATCCAGCCGCCCGACTTGGAAGAACTGCGCCGCCGTGACCCAAGTGTGCAGACACCGTCGAGCGAAGAACAACGGCGACGCAGTCAGGGCGAGTTGCAGGAACGCCAACGGCTGTTGCAAGCGCCTAACGTCAGCCTGGAAGACAAGGCCGCCGCGGAAGCGCTCGAGGGTTTGAGCCTGCCCAGCGAAACTCCTTGCTTCGCAATCCACCAGTTTGTCCTCGAAGTCCCGCCCCAGTTGTCGGCTGCCAGCCGCGCTGCCGGCGCGAGCGACTTGCCGTTCGATCATTTCCGCTTTGCCCAGGACTACTTACGAAAATACGATGGGGCCTGCGTTGGCAAAAGCGGCCTGAACCTGATCGTCAAGCGCCTGACCAGCCAGATTCTGGCGCGCGGCTACAGCACCACGCGCATCGGCATTCCCGGACAAGACATCGCGGGAGGTGTCTTGAAGCTGGTGCTGGTTCCTGGCGTGATCCGCACTATTCGTCTTTCCGACCCGAACCTCTACGGCACCTGGCGCAGCGCATTCCCAACCGGCCCCGGCGAGCTGCTCAACCTGCGCGATCTGGAGCAGGGACTGGAGCAGATGAAGCGCATTCCCAGCCAGGATGTCGACATGCAGATCGTTCCCGGTGAAATACCGGGCGAGAGTGATGTGGTGATTGAGGTGAAGCGCAGCAAGCCGTGGAAATTTACCGGGACCCTTGACGACAGTGGTGCAAAAGGCACAGGGAAATTGCAGGCGGGATTGAATTTCGCTTTGGATAACCCTCTGGGTTTGAACGACATGTTCAACATTGGTCTCAGTACCGACGCTGATCGCAAAGCTGGCCAGCGCGGCACCAGTGGAAACAATGTGTATTACGCCGTCCCTGCCGGTTACTGGAATTTTGCGGTTTCGGGCAGCACCTATGATTATCATCAAGAGGTCGCGGGAGCCAATCAGACCTTCGTTTCCAGCGGCAAGTCACGCAATCTGGAACTGAAGGTTACTCAGCTGTTCCAGCGGGACCAGGCGCAAAAGAACAGCTGGCAATTCAGGGTAGGCAAGCGCTGGAACCACGCCTACGTCGAGGATACAGAAATCGCGGTACAAGAACGCAATACCACGTTTGCCGAGCTGGCCTGGGTGCACACGCACTACATTGGCAGCGCTCAACTCGATTTCACGTTTGCCAATAAATGGGGCGTCAATTGGTTCAACGGGCAGACCTATGCCAAGAATCTGCTGGGGCAGGAAGACTCGAGCACCAACAATCTGCATTACACCTTGCAGACCGTGGATGCCACCCTGAGCCTGCCATTCCATATCGCCAGCCAACCGTTGACCTATATCGGCACGTTCCGTGGACAGGCAACCCGTTCGCCGCTGTATCTGGCGGACCAGCTCAGCTTTGGCAACCGCTACACCGTGCGTGGCTTCGATGGCGAACTGACCCTGGCAGGCGAGCGCGGTTTTTATGTGCGCAATGAGCTGAACCTGCCGATCGCCAGCAGCGGCCAGTCGGCTTATCTCGGCCTGGACTATGGGCAGGTGTACGGCCCCAGCGTAGCAAACCTCCTCGGCAACAAACTCGCCGGCGCTACCGTTGGTTTGCGCGGCGGTTTGTTCGGCTTGTCTTACGACCTGTTTTCCAGCTGGGCATTGGTCAAGCCGCAGGGTTTCAATACCGCGACGCCGGCAGTGGGTTTCAGTCTCTCGTATCAATATTAATCGCCATATAAAAACTATTTCCCGGAATTGGAAGAACGATGAACTCGCAAGCCTACCGCGTCATTTTTAGCAAACAACGTCATGCCTTGGTGGTGGTGGCTGAGAACGTTTCCAACCAAACAAAGGGGAGTGGCAGCCAGTCTGGCGGCATAGCAAGCTGGCCGTTGATGCGCCTGGTGCATTTAGCTGTTGCCGTTGCTGCCCTGTTTGGCGGCGTCACGGCGGTGAATGCGCAGATCGTCGCCGATCCGAATGCCGGCGGCCATCGTCCTGCTGTCGGGACCACGGCGAACGGTTTGCCGCTGGTGAATATCGTGGCGCCAAATTCTTCGGGCCTGAGCCACAATCAGTACAACCAGTTTTCGGTCGGCAGCCAAGGCGCGATACTCAATAACTCGCCGACGATCAGTCAAACGCAGCAGGCAGGATACGTTCAGGGCAATCCCAACCTGACCAATGGCAGCGCCAGAATCATCCTCAACGAAGTGACAGGCACGAGCCGTTCCCAGCTTAACGGTTATATCGAAGTGGCTGGACAGCGTGCACAAGTCATCGTTGCCAATCCGAACGGGATCTCCGTGGCAGGGGGCGGCTTCATCAACACCTCGCGCGGCGTCCTTACGACCGGTACGCCGGTGCTGGGAAGCGACGGCAGCCTGAGTGGATTTCGCGTCACCGGCGGCGATATCCAGATCGGCAGCAGCGGACTCAGTGCCTCCAATACCGACCAGCTTGACCTGATTTCGAGAAGTGTTTCCGTGAACGGCCAGTTATGGGCCAATCAGCTGAACGTCGTCACCGGAACCAACCAGGTCAACTACAGCGATTTGGGCGTACAGATCATCGCGGGCGACAACAACAAGCCGACGGTCAGCATCGATATTGCCCAGCTGGGCGGCATGTATGCCAACAAGATTCGCCTGATCGGCACCGAAGCGGGTGTCGGCGTGGCCAGTCTAGGCAATGTGGCCGCGCAAGCCGGCGATGTGAATATCGACAGCCAAGGCAAAATCACCCTGAATGGCAAAACGAATGCCACTGGCGGTGTGACGATACACAGCGCGGACAGCGTGATCAATACCGGCACGGTGTATGGCCAGCAGGCGGTACAGCTTTCCGCCAACGGACAAATTGCCAATAGCGGTACCGTTGCCGCACAAGGCGACCTGACGCTATTCTCGGGCAGCATCAATTCGACGGGCGTGCTGGGCGCGGGGGTCGATGCGAACGGCAACGCCTCGCAGGCTGGCAGCCTGAACCTGATCGCTGCTGGCGGCATCAGCGCAACCGGCCAGAACCTGGCTGGAGCAAATGTCGCAATGAATGGCGCGAGCCTGAACCTGGCGCATTCGCAAACCAGCGCCGCCGGCAATGTCGCCTTGACTGCGCGCGGCGGCGATATTGATCACACCGGCGGTAACTTGCAGGCTGCAGGCGCTGCGTTAAATGCCACAGGTGCGGTGAGCAATGATCAAGGCCAAATCAATGTGTCGCAGTTGACCAGCAATTCGGCGGGGCTGTCGAACGTCGGCGGGAACATCACGCAATCCGGAGCCGGAAATACGGACATCACGACCACAGGCGCGCTCAACAACAGCACCGGCATCATCACCACCAACGGCCAGAACCTGGCAATCCGATCTGCCAGCCTTAACAATAACGGTGGTCAAATCAATCATGCCGGGGCGGGCGCGGCAACGATACAGAGCGGAGCAACGACGAACGCACAAGGCGTCATTGGAAGCAACGGGCAATTAATCCTGACGGCCGGCAGCCTGAATAATCAAGCGGGTCGCCTTGGCTCGGCGGGTACGGCCAACGTCCATGTGACGGGCGATATTGGCAACGCACAGGGAACGATGCAATCCGGCGGGGCATTGACGGTTGCAGGAAACAATATCGACAATACGACAGGCACTATCTCGTCCTTGAATGCCGATGGCTTGGTGCTCACGGCCAGCGGCCAGCTCACGAATGCTGCCAACGGCGTCGTTGGCGGCAATGGCGATCTGAATCTGTCCGCAGGTTCCGTGTTCAACGGCGGCAAGATCACGGCCAGCAATAACTTGACGAGCGTGGTTGCCGGCGGCGTTGACAATAGCAACGGTCTCCTGGCGGCCGGCAAGAACCTGACTGCCAGCGCTGCGGCCATCAAGAATGCAAATGGCACTATCGACGCTTCCAATGTAACGTTGGCGGTGCCGCAGCTGGACAACAGCAACGGAAAAATCTCAAGCAATCAGTTAACCATCCGTAGCGCCAACCTGACCAACCAGCACGGTCAAATCAGCCAGTTCGGCAGCGACCTTACGACCATTGCTGTCGCCGGAGCGCTGGATAACAGCAATGGCGGTCTGTTGCAAATCAACGGCAGCGATCTGAATATTTCAACACAGTCGTTGGTCAATGACAGCGGTACGATCGCACATGCCGGCAGTGGGACATTCGCTATCAGCGATGCAGGGGGACTGTCCAACAAAAACGGCAATATCGCCACCAACGGCCAGCTGAACCTGGCTGCCGGCAGCCTGAATAATCAGGCAGGTCATATCACTTCGACCGGGCAAGCCAATATCCGCCTGACCGGCGATATTGGCAACGCACAAGGAACTATCCAGTCGGGGAAAGCATTGACCGTTGCCGGGAATAATGTCGACAATGCGGCGGGAACCGTGACTTCGCTGAGTGCCGATGGCCTCACGCTGACCGCAAGCGGACAACTGACGAATGCGGCCAGCGGCATCATCGGCGGCAATGGGGACTTGAACCTCTCGGCAGGTTCGGTCGTTAACGGTGGCAAGATAACCGCCAGCAATAATTTGATCAGCGCAGTTGCCAGCAGCTTCGATAACAGCAACGGCCTTCTGGCCGCCGGCAAGAATTTAACTGCCAGCGCCATCTCCACCAAAAACGCAAACGGTACTATCGACGCTGCCAACGTTGCTTTGACCATTCCACAACTGGACAACAGCAGCGGCAAGATCACCGGTGACCAGTTAGCGATCCACAGCACCAATCTGATCAATCAGCACGGTCAAATCAGTCAGTTCGGCAACAGTGCCACAAACATTGCTGTCGCTGGCGCGCTGGACAATAGCAGCGGCGGTCTGCTGCAAACCAATGGCAGCGACCTGAACATTACGTCACAAGCGCTTGTAAACGACGGCGGCACAATTGCGCATTCCGGCGTTGGAGCACTGACCATCAATAACATAGGCGCGGTTTCCAACAAAAACGGCAACATCGGGACAAATGGTCAACTGAGTCTGACCGCCAACAGTTTGAATAACCAGGCTGGCAGCATCACTGCAAAAGGGCTGGAAAACATACGCGTCGCCGGCGACATTGCCAACGCGCTGGGAACAATACAGGCGGGCGGCGCATTAGCTGCCGCAGGAGCCAATGTCGATAATACGGCGGGAAATATCACGTCCCTGAACGCCGACGGCTTAACGCTCACGGCCAGTGGCCAGCTCACCAATGCCAACGCCGGTACGATTGCCGGTAATGGCGATCTGGCGTTGACCGCCGCGAGTGCAGTTAATGGCGGCAAGATCACCGGCAAACGCAATGTCACGGCCACGGTGGCCAATAGTTTCGACAACAGCAACGGGAAACTGGCCGCCGGCATTGCTGTGACGGTCAGCGCAGCTTCCTTTAAAAATGCTAATGGTGTTGTGGATGCCGCGGCGGTCGCACTGACTGTACCGCAACTGGACAACAGCAGCGGCAAGATCACAGCCGATCAGATCAGCATCGTCAGCGCCAATCTTGCCAATCAACACGGTCAGATCATTCAGTACGGTACTGCCGCCACGACCATTGCGGTCGGCGGAACCCTGGATAATAGCAACGGCGGCCTGTTGCAGACCAATAGCGCTGATTTGTCGTTGACGCCGCTAGCCCTGAACAATACTGGCGGCACAATTGCGCTGTCCGGCAGCGGCGCCCTGACGATCAGCGTGGCTAACGGCGCAGGCAGTTTGTCGAATGCAGGCGGCAGCATCGGCGGCAACGGACAGACGACGGTATCGGCTGCAAGCATCGCCAATCAGGGCGGTTCCGTATTTGCGCAAAACCAGCTGAATGTGACGGCGTCACAGGGCGGTGTCGATAACAGCGCTGGCGGCTATATCGGTGGCAGCAGCCTGAATCTGAATGCCGCACACGGCCAGATCAACAACTCCTCGGGCAAGATCGAGGGAACCCAGCAGGCTGTCACGCTCAATGCGCAAAGCTTGAATAACGCCGGCGGCACAGTGCAGAGCATCGGCGCCGCGCCGCTGAACATCACCACTGCCCAAGCGATCAGTAATACGGTGGCCAATAGCGTCGGCGGTTTCATCGGCGGCAGCGGTACTGTCAACCTCAATGCGGGATCGTTCGACAATAGCGGCGGTACTGTCTACGGTAAAAACAATCTGGTCCTGCAATCGAACGGCGCGCTGACAAATAATTATGGTGTGATCCAGGGCGCGGCCAGTGTCACTGCAAGCGCTGCCGGTGCACTGAACAACGCGAATGGTCGCATCGAGGCGAATGGCAGCTCGGCGACATTCACGGTTTCCGGTAGTGGCATTGACAATACGTCAGGACGCATCGCCAATACCGGGAACGGCCTGAGCCAGATCAACGGCGGCAGCCAGGTGGTCAATCGGCAGGGCACAATCGGTGGCAATGGCGAACTCGATATCAATGCAGGCAATCTCGACAACAGTCAGCAAGGGCAGGTGATTGCCGGAGGCAACCTGGTGCTCAATACCGGCGGTACGGTCAACAACAATGCCGGCAATCTGTACGCCGGGCAAAACGTGCAACTGAATCAAGGCGGCGCGGTGCTGACGAATGTCGGCGGCAGGATCGGCGCGGCGGGAAATACCATGTTGAATGTGGCCAGCCTCGATAATACCTTCGGCCTCGTCGGCAGCACCAGCGGTGCAGGCAGCGACATCGGCATTGCGGCCAGCAGCTTCAACAATAATTTAGGCACGGTGGCCAGCGGCCGCGACTTGTCGATCACTGCGCCGACCATCGCCAACAACGGCAAAGTAGTGGCGGGACGGGATGCCACGATCAATCTGCAGGGCGACTACGCCAATACGGCGGGCAATCTCCTGACGGCCAATCGCAACCTGACGCTGAACACTACCGGCAATCTGATCAATACCGGCACGCTGGCGGCGGTCGCCGGATTAACATTGAATGCCGCCAATGTGGATAACCAGTCTACCGGTCTCATCAATAGCAGCGCCACCACCATTCAGGCCAGCAACGCCATCACGAACACTGGCCGCATCTATGGCGACGATATAGCCCTTGGGGCGCAATCGTTGACTAATGACGTTGATGTCGGCAGCGGCCAGGCTGGAGCGATTGCTGCGCGCAATAGCATCAATATTGGCGCTGCCAACGTTGTCAATCGCGAGCATGCCATCATCCAGAGCCTGGGCGACATGACTTTTGCAAGGACGCTTGACGCCAACCATAAGGCCGTCGGCACAGCGGACAGCATCACTAACAGTTCTGCCATCATCGATGCCGGCGGCAATCTGGTGTTCCAGACCGTGCAATTGAACAATACCAATGCACACTTCGCGACCACGCAACAGGTCGATCCGACCCAGACCACGCACGTCACGCAATATGCGACATGGGTTGAGCCAACCGTTTGGTACACGCCGGATCAAGTGACATGGAGCGACAGCGGCGACGGTGGGATTGTGCTGGTGGTGCCGGGCAATAACCGTTTTGAGAAATTCTACAAACAAGACTATACCCAGACTGTCTCGAAGACCGTGGTCACCAGCAGCGATCCGGGCAAGATCAGTTCGGGCGGCGGCATGGTCTTGTCGGGCAACATCACCAACGACAAGAGCACGATCATTGCAGGCGGCACCTTGTCTGGAACGACCGGCAATATCAACAATATTGGCGCGACAGGGACAACCGATACGGTCAGCCACATGACCGCCAATGAAAATTACTACCACTACGTCGACGGCCATCCTCATCAAAACCATTACAACTACGATAATGGCGGCGCCGCCTATGATGTCGCGTTGCCTTCGACGCCGCTGGCATTGCAGGTATGGACCGTACAGCAGAACACTGCGCCGAATAGCGGCGCCAACCCGGCTCTGGGGCAAGGTGTCGGGGCTATTGCCGTGCCGACCGTTGGCGGCTTGGCCTTGGGAGCCAATCAGGGCAGCCAGACCGTCACCGGTCCTGGCGGTTACGGCGTTACCGCCGCAGGCGGCACGGCTGGCAACGGCGCAGGTGCCGACGGCAATAATCAAGGTATTGCTGCGGCAGGCGGTACAGCAGGCGGCAGTGCAGGTGTCGGCGGCAGCAATCAAGGTGTTGCCGCAGCAGGCGGCACTGCCGGCGGTGGTACAAAAACCAGCGGCAACACCCAGACTGTCGGGAGCGCCCGCAATCCATTGCCTAACCTGGTACTGCCGAACAACCGCCTGTTCACGATCCAGGCCAACCCGGGCCAGCATTTCCTGGTTGCTACCGATCCCGCATTTACCAACTACGGCAATTTCCTTTCCAGCGACTACATGCTGGGCCTGCTTGGCATCAGTCCGCAGAGCACCGAAAAACGTCTGGGCGACGGTTTCTACGAGCAAAAGCTGGTCAACGATCAGGTTGCACAACTGACCGGCAAACGTTTCCTGGGCGACTATGCCAGCAACGAAGAGGAATACAAATCCTTGATGGAGGCCGGGGTCGCCACGGCCAAGCAGTTCCAGCTTACCCCTGGCATTGCCTTGACCGCGGAGCAGATGGCCTCGCTGACCTCTGATATTGTCTGGATGGTGTCACAGGACGTGACCTTGCCGGACGGCAGCCATGCCCAGGTGCTGGCGCCCGTCGTTTATCTGACACGCGCTGACGCCGGCGATATCGCACCGACCGGCGCGTTGATTTCCGGTAAAGATATTGACCTGACCATCAACGGCACGCTCAAAAATGGCGGTACGCTTCAATCGTCCAACAACATGATTGTCCAGGCCACGGATATTGCCAATACCGGTAACATCCGCAGCACCGGTGCCGATGGCGCGGTTATCCTCGTGGCGCAGAACGACATCCTGAACAATGGCGGCAGCATTTCCGGCCACCGGGTTGGCATATTGGCCGGCCGCGATGTCACGATGAGCACCGATGCCGTATCGGCGACAGGCGCACAGGGCACGAATATCGCCCTGAGCCGCGTCGCCAGCGTCAACGCTGATCAACTGTCGGTACAGGCTGGCCGCGACATCAACCTGGTCGCAGCGGCGGTCAATACTACCGGCGATGCTGCATTGTCGGCCGGACGTGATTTGAACCTGACGACGGTCAGCACGCAACGCAGTTATAACGTCACCTACAACAGCGATAACCATCTCTACGAGAACAAGACCCAGGTCAACGGCAGCGCGATCAATGCCGGCGGCAACCTGGCCTTGATCGCAGGCCAGGACTTGAATGTGGCGGCGGCTACCGTTAATGCGGGTGCGCAACTGGCGGCCGTTGCGGGGCGTGATGTCAATATCGGTACTGCGCAACAAACCAGCAGCGTGGATCAGGCGATCTACACGACGTCGCATGGCATGCTGTCGTCGTCAAGCAGCCGATCGCAGATGAATAGCGATACAACGGATGCCGTAGGCAGCAGTTTTACCGGCAAGAGTATAGCTATCCAGTCGGGCCGCGACACCAACGTACAAGGCAGTCAGGTGATTGCTAAGGATGATCTGAGCATGAATGCCGGGCGTGACCTGAATATCGTCAGCGCCCAGCAGACCAGTAAGGACAGCTTCTCCGCAGAAGAAAAGAAATCCGGTTTCTCAGGCAGTTTCCTGACCGGCGTCAGCGTCGGCAAGAATGCCCAGGATCAGCATCAGAATGGCACTAGCGTCAACCAGATCGGTAGCGATATCAGTGGTGGCAACGTATATACCAGCAGCGGACGTGACACCACGATCACTGCCAGCGCCGTGACTGCCGACAACAACATCGCTATCAATGCCGGACGTGATGTCAACGTTCTTGCTGCGGCTAATACACAAACCTCGCAGAACGATGGTCACAGTAGCGGCACCAGCATTGGTGTGATGGGCGGCGCCAATTTCCGCTTCACGAATTACAGCAACACCAGCGCGGAACAGAACGGTAGCGGCAATAGTGCTACGCAAAGCACCAGCTTGATCTCGGCCAATGGCGGTAATCTGAGCATGCAGGCCGGATTGGATAAGCAATACAAGGGTACTGGCCAGGGGAACGTGACTACCCAGGGAGCAGAATTGCTCGCCAAAAATCAAATGAGCATCGGCGGTAATGCGGTCGACCTGCAGGCGATCCAGGACAGTAGCAGCAGTCAATTCCACGCCGAGACCCACAGTGTGACCTTGGGCAGCAGTCTAACGGGCGCTATCGGCGGCGCGCTCACCAAGATCGGCGACATGGCCACCGAAAGCCAGAACACCAGCAATGACCGTCTGAAGGGGGCACTGGCTCTCAAGGCCGGTTACGACGCCTATAAGCTCGCCAGCGGCGCGTCTGCGACCGTTTCTTCCGCAGAAGCGACGGATCCCAATCCGAGTAGCAGTGGTGGTGGCATCGGTATTAGTGTGAATCTCGGCACCAGCCAAAGCAGACAGGATAGCAAGAACAACGCAACCCAGGCACGCGGCACCACTGCGCAAGCTAGTACTATCGCCATTACCAGCCGGGAAGGCGATATCAGCATGGAAGGCGCCAAACTGCAGGCGCAGGACATTAGTCTCGACGCTGCCAAAAACATCAATCTGAGCGCCGCCAAAAGCACTGCGGACCTGCAATCTTCCAACAGCGGCAGCAGCGCCGGTATTGGCGCTACGCTTGGCTCTAACGGTCAGCAGACTGGTTTGAGTTTCCAAATTGGTGCATCAGTTTCCAAGGGCCACGCCAACGGCACTGAGACCACGTACGACAACACCCAGATTAGCGCCACGAACCAGCTCAGCGTCAAGAGCGGCGGCGATCTCAACATGAAGGGTGCGCAACTGGCGGGAAACAAGGTGACAGCCGATGTAGGCGGCGATCTCAATATCTGGACCCTGCAAAACGTCAGTAACTTCGACAGCAAACAGGAAAGCGGTGGCTTCAGTCTGAGCATCTGCGTTCCTCCGATCTGCGTCGGCCAGATGGTCAACGGCAGTGTCAGCTTCGCGAAGCAAACGATTGATCACAATTATCAGAGTGCGGTTGGTCAAAGCGGCATTGCTGCCGGCAATGGTGGCTTCGATATCAGCGTCAAGGGTAATACCGACCTGAAAGGTGCTGCGATCACCAGCACGGCCACGCCTGACAAAAACAGCCTGCAAACGGCCAGCTTGACTTATAGCGATCTGACCAACACGCAACACACCAACTCGGAGAGCGTCAGCGTTAGCGTTTCAACCGGTACCGTCGCCAGCAACCTTACTGCGAATGTACTGGGCAATCTCGGCGGTAACACCGGCATGCCGAAGAGTGGCGACGAGACCAGTAGCACCAACAGTGTGATCAGTCCGGCCAAAATCACGATCACGGGCAGTGGCGACGCACAGAGCCAAGCGAATGCGACAACCTTGACCAGTCGTGATGCAGCTACGGCGAATCAATCGCTGGTAAATACGTTGACGTTGCAGCAGGCGCAGGATCTGCAGGCACAACAACAGAAGCAGCAAGAGAATCAGCGGGCCGCCAATCTCGTTGGTGCGGTGCTGACCAATGTCGTTGGTGATATTGCGCAATCCAACAATTTGGCTGAAGGTTCCCCGGAAAAAATGGCCCTGCATGGAATTGTTGGGCTGATCGAAGCGAAGATAGGTGGTACTAGTGCTGCTGGCGGTATTGCGGCCGCAATGGGCGCTGAGGCGATGGCGCCTATCCTGAGCAACTACCTGCTTAGCCAGGGATACGTGAACGATCCAAGAGACCCTGCCGGACAGAAGAATTATAACGATATGATGAATCTCGGTGCGACGCTGGTTGGCGCGGCATCGGGTGCGCTGGCTGGTGGCTCTGTTCAAAGTGCCAATGCTGGCGCAAATACCGGCTTGATGGTAGATGCAAACAACAGGCAATTGCATCCGAAGGAACAGGCACTCGGCAAGCAACTGGCTGATGCCAGCAATGGAAAATATACGCAAGAACAGATAGACAATGCATTACGCCGTGCAGGTATCACTGGCACAAGTGTCTATGCTGATAAGGCGGATATCGTACCCGATGTAAGCAAACCTGGAGCGCTGTACGACGCGCAGAATTTCCGGCCTGCGGCAGATGGATCAAAAATGTTTGTTGAAACATTGGCGCCGATCGATCCTGGCGTTATCGCGTATGTACAAGCGGCGACAGGCGGCAGCAAATCGCCGTATTATTGGAGTGACGCCGCAGTCGCTGCATCGTCGGTTACGTCGACGAGCTATCCACAGTCATTGCCTCCGGCACCAAGTGGCACTTATCGGGCGTCAGTGGTCGTGAATGGTGTGACCTATTTCCCGCTGGTGGCAAATTGCCCCGCTGCGGGTTGTATGACCGGTGACTCAATTGCCAGCGCATTGGGGGATTCTGCGACGACAGCGTACCTGAGTGCAGTTCAGAAACAAGCGGAGCGAGATCTTAATATAGGATCAGCCGTGTTAGGAGTCGCCGGATCTGCCGTTCGTGCAATGGGGACATTGGCTGAGTTGGGTCAGGCGAGTACTGCTGCAAATAGAATAGCTTCATTGTTAGAGCAGCCATTACCTCTCGGGAAGGGAACCTTAACGGGCGACCTTGCGGTGCCACCACAGAATGCTAGTTCTGATATGGTTAGGTCTTTTGCAAGACAGAATGAATCAGCCCAGACTCTTGCCAATTATGGATTGAAGGTTGAACAACTTCCTGAAACAGGTACGCCTGGGGGTAATCCGGACCTTAAAATAAACGGAAGCTTAGCGGATGTTTATGCACCGACATCAAAAAATGTCCAAACTATTGCCGATACGCTTGCCTATAAAGTGCAGCAGCAAGCACCAAATATCGTGATAAATCTCAATGATTCAATTTTGACATCGTCACAGATAATTCAACAGTTGCTGACAACCCCAGTTCCGGGGTTGAACAGTGTATATTTTATTAAAAATGGTATAACTACTTTGGTGAAATTCTAAAAAATGTCTATAGAAATAACGTTGGAAGCAGATAGCCGCCTTAATCGCGACGACATAAAGGCTATATTGAAAGCTTGCGGTGTAACAGAGGTTACAGAAAAAAGCGATAATTTTGTTGCCAATTTTCCGGAGTCAAATATGTCTGTTTTTTTTCGAGATAATTTGAAAAATACAGATGTTTTAACCGAAGGAATGGAGAATGAACCGTGGGTTATTGGGTCAAGAATGACATTTAGGTATGTCATTGCAAATTATGATAAATGTGAATCAGAGTTGCACGAGTTCGTTGAAAAATTGGCTGCATTGAAAGAGGCTTTTTTTGTAGTCGCATTTCAATATGAAGGTATACGTGCGATTCGTAATCAAGAAGGATTGAGGTTCGTTGAATAGCCTTGGGGTTAGTTGCATGTGGTTAGCGGTCATGGATGTTCCTTTGCTTGCGGAACTGACCCTATCTAACTGATCCAGTCGCCACTGCCGTGCAAAGGCAGCAACTCGGTCGTACGATCCTTCAAAACCTAGTGAACATAGATCAGCATGGATCTGTTTTAAGCTGCGTCGCTGCTTTCGAGATTTGGTCGCTTCGGTTTTAAGCCAGGATGAAAGTTTGAAGGCGTACTGATCAAGAGCACTGGGAGTGCGTCGATTTCTATAAGCCGGTTCTATGATTTCAGAGCGTAAGTAACGCCTGACGGTGTTTCTGGAGATGCCTAGGCGCCTGGCGATCTCCCTCAAGGAGACCTGGTCACGAAGGTGCCAGCGTCGAATAATGCCTAATAATGCCACGTCGATCACTCCAATCTCCTACTAACGATATTGAGTAGGATTGTGGTCTATACGTGGGTCAATTTTCGATGCAAATTATCCAGCTAAGTGGGTCAGTTTTAGATGCAAATCAACAGTTGCAAGACCTGACCCGAAGTTCAAGACCTGACCCCGAAGTTACTCAGAAGGCAGAGAATTATTCTATTGCACTGCAAAATGGTTACACTTAAATCGCAACGCGTCATTCTATGATCGTGCTGCTGCACAAAACGTGCTGAGAGATCCCAGAATGCACTAAAGGGAAAATGATGGACATATGGCAAGATTTTATTGTTCGGTTGACGAAGATTGATTTGCTTCGGTTGGCTAGAGACGAGGTAATTGAAGATTGGGGAAATAATATTCCTGTTACGCTCCTGTTCGCGAGCTTGGGAAAGAAAATTGTCGAGCACTTTGACGAATTTTCTACGGTTGAACGACTTGATATATTCAATGTGGTCGAGAATGGCATGAAGACAAGCGATGATGCTCTCAAAGCGTTTATGGCGACAGGTCTTTTGGAGGCACTTTTTTCACGGGCTTCTAGTGAAGCTTTCCTTTGGGAGAGGATTGACGAGCAGCTCGGGGAAAGATCAAGAAATTACCTGGTTGCTTGGAGGGAATCAGGAAGCTCGGGATCAAGTCTTGCAATGACACATAACGCGCTAAAAATCTAAGTTCGATTTTCTTGGAATCGAGCTTCGACAATGTGTCATTGCAAGACTTGATCCCGAAGTTCCTGACCCCGAAGTTCTCGTTGCAAGACCTGACCCCGAAGTTCTCGAAATTCCGCTTTAGCTGATGTGCCCAAAAAAATATGGATCTATCCGAGCGCGATCTTAAAGTCCTCCATGCGAAGCAAGAAGCACAAAATGAAAAAGGCCAATCAGAAGATTGGCCTAAGTCATTGATTCAATTGGTCGGGGCGAGAGGATTCGAACCTCCGACCCCATGCACCCCATGCATGTACGCTACCAGGCTGCGCTACGCCCCGACAAGCCTGATATTATATCAGGGCTAGTTGCTTTGTTATTCACCGAAAACAGAGAAATTTCATAAAATTTTCCCACCGATTGCCGGGCGGATCGCGTGGCCCCTTGCCGGCCCCAGGGTTTTTGGCAGGCGCTGCGTTCATCCGGGCGACAATCTTCACCAAAAAAATCCTATGCCGATAAAAATCAGCCAGCAGTTTGACGCCGCCGCCATTGAAGTAGTGCGCGCGGACAGTCCTCAGCAAATCGAATTGAACATCCGTAAAGATTCTCACGCGGATTTCACCCAATGGTTCTATTTCCGCATGCAGGGTGCGCGCGATGAGGATTGCACCATCCGCTTCCTGAATGCCGGCGCCACCACCTACCCGAAGGGCTGGGAGAATTACCAGGCGGTGGCCAGCTACGACCGTGAGAACTGGTTCCGCGTGCCGACCAGCTTTGACGGCCAGGTCATGACCATCAGCCATACGCCGGATTACGACAGCGTCTACTACGCCTACTTTGAACCGTACTCCTGGGAGCGCCACCTGGCGCTGCTGGGGCAGGCCGAGCAGTCGCCGCTGGCGCGTGTGCTGGATATCGGCAGCACGGTCGACGGCCGCGACATGAACGTGCTGGTGATCGGCGATCCTGACGCTGCCAAGAAGGTATGGGTCATCGCGCGCCAGCACCCGGGCGAAACCATGGCGGAATGGTTTGTCGAAGGCATGGTCGACGCTTTGCTGGACAGCGCCAATCCGCTGGCGACCAAGGTATTGCAGCACGCGGTGTTCTACATCGTGCCGAACATGAATCCGGATGGCTCGGTGCGCGGCAACCTGCGCACCAATGCCGCCGGCGCTAACCTGAACCGCGAGTGGATGACGCCGACGCTGGAGCGCAGCCCTGAAGTGTTCGCGGTCAAGAACAAGATCCACGAAACCGGCTGCGACCTGTTCCTGGACGTGCACGGCGACGAGGCGTTGCCGTATGTGTTTGTGGCGGGCTCGGAGATGCTGGAGGATTTCAGTCCGCAGCAGGGCGTCGAGCAGCAGAAATTCATCGACGATTTCCTGCGCGCCAGCCCGGATTTCCAGACTGAATACGGCTACGCCGCGAGCAAGTACAGCAGCGACGTGCTGACCCTGGCGTCCAAGTATATCGGCCACACTTTCAAGTGCGTGTCGCTGACGCTGGAGCTGCCGTTCAAGGATAACGCCATCCTGCCGGATGCGCAGGTCGGCTGGGACGGCGCACGCAGTGCGCGCCTGGGCGAGGTGGTGCTGCAGCCGATCTTGCGGGCGTTCGAATAACCCGCAGTCTCGATCTACATTGTAAAAAAGCCGGGCATGTCTGACATGCCCGGCTTTTTTCATGCTGCAACGGCGGTTATGCCGGTTCTGCGATCCGTGCAAAGCGGCCGCTGTTGAAGTCGGCGATCGCCTGCGCGATTTCTTCCTGGCTGTTCATGACGAACGGGCCATGGCCGACGATCGCTTCATCGATCGGCTCGCCGCTCAGCACCAGCACCACGGCGTCATTGTTGGCTTCGATATCGACGCTGTTGCCATCGTTATCGAGCAACACCATTTGCGCTTCACGCGCCACGGTTTCACCGTTGACCAGCACGGTTCCGCGCAGCACCACCAGCGCCGAATGCCAGCCGGTGGGCAGCGACAGCTTGGTGCTGGCGCCCTGGTTGAGGCGCATGTCCCACACGTTCATCGGCGTGAAGGTATGGGCCGGACCGGCATGGCCGTCGAACTCGCCGGCGATCACGCGCACGCTGCCGGCGCCGTCAGGCAGGGCCACGGCCAGGATGTCGCGGTCGACGATGGCTTGATAGCCAGGCGCCGTCATCTTGTCCTTGGCCGGCAGGTTCACCCACAGCTGCACCATTTCCAGCGTACCGCCGGAACGGGTGAAGGCTTCCGAGTGAAACTCCTGATGCAAGATGCCGCTGCCTGCGGTCATCCATTGCACGTCGCCGGGGCCGATCACGCCACCGTTGCCGGTCGAGTCGCGGTGCTCCACTTCGCCCTTGTAGACGATGGTGACGGTTTCGAAGCCGCGATGCGGATGCGAACCGACGCCGCGCGGGCGGGTAGTGGGGCTGAACTCAGCCGGACCGGCGTAATCGAGCAGCAGGAACGGGCTCAGTTGCTTGCCGTGGCTGGTGTACGAAAACATCGAGCGTGCAGGAAAACCGTCACCGACCCAATGTTGGCGAGGTGCGCTGTAGACGCCGAGGACTTTTTTCATGACTGACTCCTTGTATGGGTTGCATTGTTGGTACAGGTAATAGATTAATCCGAGGACAATGCGAGCGGTAGTCTGTAAAATTGGCCATCAGTGTCCTATTTGGTGAACGATGAGGTGTTTATGCAAGACTTGTCATGCAAGATTTAAACGATCTCTATTACTACGTCCAAGTGGTCGACCATGGCGGCTTTGCGCCGGCGGGACGCGCCCTGGGCATGCCGAAGTCCAAGCTGAGCCGGCGCCTGCAGCTGCTGGAGGAGCGCCTGGGCGTGCGGCTGGTCCAGCGCACCACGCGGCAGTTTTCGGTGACCGAAGTGGGGCAGTCCTATTACGAGCACTGCAAGGCGATGCTGGTCGAGGCGGACGCGGCGCAGGACGCCATCGAGCTGACCCGCGGCGAGCCGCGTGGCACCGTGCGTCTGACTTGCCCGGTGGCTTTGCTGCATGCGCATGTGGACGTGATGCTGGCCGATTTCATGGCGGCCAATCCGCGCGTGACAGTATTGCTGGAGGCGACCAACCGCCGGGTCGATGTGGTGGCGGAGGCGGTGGATATCGCGATCCGGGTGCGGCCGCCGCCGATCCCGGACAGCGACCTGGTGCTGCGCATATTGGCGGACCGCAGCCAGTGCCTGGTCGCCAGCCCGCTACTACTGAAAGGGCAGCCGTTGCCGGCGTCGCCGGCGGATCTGAGCGACTGGCCGAGCCTGGGCCTGGGCACGGCGCAGCAAAACCATGTGTGGAACCTGTTCGGGCCGGACGGCGCCAAGGCGGCGATCCATCACACGCCGCGGTTTGTCACCGGCGACATGATGGCCTTGCTGCGGGCGGCGGTGGCCGGCGTCGGCATCGTGCAGCTGCCGACCATGATGATCCGCGAGCAGGTAGCGCAGGGCACGCTGGTGCATGTCTTGAACGACTGGCGGCCACGGCATGAAATCATCCACGTGGTATTCCCATCGCGGCGCGGTTTGCTGCCTTTGGTGCGGACTTTGATCGATTACCTGGTGCAGCGTTTCCAGGCTCTGGAAGAGGACTGAGCCGGCAATCTCTGCCGGCCCGGTAGTTCCTCGTACAGCTGCTTCAGTGGAAATGCGCCGAGCCGGCAGGCGTATCGTCAGGCATTTCCGGATGCACCAGGTCGCCTTCGCGGTCCGGGTAGAGCGGGGTGCCGCAATCGTCGCAAAATTCCATGGCAAACAATTCGGCGTGGCGCTGGATGTCGTCGATGCCGCATTCGCGCAGCAGGCTCAGGATCTGTTCCAGCGGGGTTTCCGGCTCGGCCGTGGCGGCCTCGCTGTCGCCGGCGCGGCTGACGATTTCTTCGTTGGCTTCTTCGGGGCCGTACAGCGGCCATACCACGCCGTAGATCACTTCGTTGGTCTGGCCCAGCGAAAAGCCGATGCGGTATTCGTCGACGCGGCCGCTTTCCGGCTGTTCGCTGAAACGGCCGATGCTGGCGTGCAGGTCTTTCGAGGCGATGTCCAGCGTGTGCGACAGGTAGTAGCTGGCGGCGCGCAGGGAAGCAGGGCGGATCTGCAGGTCAGCCTCGCGGCAGGCAGCGAAATACGCTTCCGGCAGCAGCAGCTGGATGCCGCAACCCGGCAGCAGGCGCGTCATGTTGGGCGTGACCTGGTTGCGCCATTGCTCCAGCGCCTGTTCCTTGTCGGCGGCGATGTGGCCGGGCTGGCCATGCATCATCTGCCAGCGGAACAGCGGCATGCCGCTGGGCGCCACCAGGGCTGCCAGCAGGTAGCGGGTGTCGGCCAGGAACGGCGCGGTCTGCGGCTGGTCGGCCGGGCTGCGCACCGGCGCCGCGGTCAGCGCCGCATGCGACAGCTGCTGCAGCAGGGCGTAGGTTTCGCTGTGGCTGCGCGGCAGCTGGTCGATCGCATACAGCGACGGCACCATGGCGGTCATGACTTCCGGCGCCAGGATGTGGGCGTGCAGATGGGCGCCGAGGGTCAGCATGACGTCGCTCGGGATCGGTCCCGAGCCGATCGAAAAACGGGTCCATGCCAGCAGCGGGATGCCGACCAGCAGGCAGTCGTATTGCTGGCCCTGGTAGTCGATGGTGCTCGATTCGCTGCAGGCTTCGACTACGTCCATCAGGGCGTCGTAGGCGTCCGGCTCGACCGGGAACAGCTGCTCCAGCGCGCCGTCGATAGGCTCCTGGTGGCGCGCCTTGAAATGCTTGTTGAGCAAGGCTTCGATCTCGCGTTCCCATGCGCGCTCCTCAAGACGGCTGGAGGCTTGTATCAATGCCTGCGCCAGCTCGGCCAGGCGATGGCTGTCGGCGGATGATTTGCGGGAAGGTTTTTTTGACGGACGGCGCATAGTGGATAGAGTAAGGGCTGACAACACATAGTCAATGTCTTACTGCGCGACCGTAGCGGATGCTTGCATCCGAGGAGCGGCAACCGAGATGCTCACATTATCCTTGTGGATATGCTCCGCTGTTCTGCGCTGCCTTCTGGCCTACGACCGCTTGCTGTGAGTTTTTATGGGACTCAGAGGCAGGAAGACTGCAAGCTTCTATTGTAGTGGATTTGGGGCCTGTTATCACTTAATTTGGGAGATGCGTTCAAGCCAAAACGTGCGGTGGCAAGGCGCGTGGCGTAGCAGGGGCAGGTCGCCCCTGCAAGCCATGCAACGCGGCCAGCACACGTTTTGGCTTGAACCCTCCGGGAACGGCTGCAGGCGTCGCATGCCGTCGTTACTCCTCCTTGCCGTAGCACCGCTACGTCGCGTCGTCGCGCCTAGGCCTGCAACGCCTGCCGCGCGTTCGCACTCCCAAATTAAGTGATAACAGGCCCCAACGGTATGTGGAATAACTACCGTAGATAAGCTGGTGTCTGGCCTGGAAATGAAAAAACGCCGGGTTGGCCGGCGTTCTTGGGTAGACCCGATTGCCCGTCCACCGCCCGTAAAAGGCAGCGGACCGGGCAATTGTTATGCTGCCAGCAACTGGCGCAGCACGAACGGCAGGATGCCGCCGTGTTTGTAGTAGTCGACTTCGATCGGCGTATCGATACGCAGCAGGACCTTGACTTCCTTGGTTTCGCCGTTGGCGCGATGAATCACCAGGGTAGCGTCTTGCTGCGGCTTGATTTCGCCGTCGATGCCCTTCAGGTCGAAGGTCTCGTTGCCGGTGATGCCCAGGGTCTGGACGCTGTCGGTGCCGAGGAATTGCAGAGGCAGCACGCCCATGCCGACCAGGTTGGAGCGGTGGATACGCTCGAACGAACGCGCAAACACAGCCTTCACGCCCAGCAGCTGGGTGCCCTTGGCCGCCCAGTCGCGCGACGAACCTGTGCCGTACTCTTCACCGGCAAACACCATGGTCGGCACGCCGTCCTTGACGTATTGCATGGCGGCGTCATAGATCGAGGTTTCTTCGCCGCTCGGCTGGAACAGCGTGATGCCGCCCTCAATCCGTGAACCGTCCGGTGTCGCAGGAATCATCAGGTTCTTGATGCGGACGTTGGCGAAGGTGCCGCGCATCATGATTTCGTGGTTGCCGCGGCGCGAACCGTAGGAGTTGAAGTCAGCCTTCAGCACGCCGTTGGCGATCAGCCATTTACCTGCCGGGCTGGATTCCTTGATGGAACCGGCTGGCGAGATGTGGTCGGTGGTGATCGAATCGCCGAACACGCCCAGCGCGCGGGCGCCGGTGATGCCGGTGGCAGCTGCCTTCGGCACCATGGTGAAGTCCTGGAAGAACGGCGGTTCGGCGATGTAGGTCGATTTCGGCCAGTTGTAGACTTCGCCGCCGGCGACGCCCTTGATGGCTTCCCACAGCTTGCCCGGTGCGCCCTTGACGTCAGCGTAGTTGGCCTTGAAAGTCTTGGCATTCATCGCGAACTTCATCAGCTTGGCGACTTCCTGCGAGGTCGGCCAGATATCGCCCAGGTAGATGTCCTTGCCGCCCTTGCCCTTGCCGACCGGTTCGGTCATCAGGTCGCGCGTCATATTGCCGGCGATCGCGTAAGCGACCACCAGCGGCGGCGAGGCCAGGAAGTTGGAGCGGATGTTCGGATGGATACGTGCTTCGAAGTTGCGGTTGCCCGACAACACAGCCGACGCCACCACGTCGTTCTTGACGATGGCTTCGTTCATGGCTGGGGTCAGGTCGCCGGCGTTGCCGATGCAGGTGGTGCAGCCGTAGGCAGTGACGCCGAAGCCGAGTTTTTCCAGGTATGGCAGCAGGCCGGCCGCTTCCAGGTACTCGGTGACGACGCGCGAGCCAGGGGCCAGCGAAGTCTTGATGTGGGCAGGTACCTTGAGGCCGGCTTCAACCGCTTTCTTGGCCAGCAAACCAGCCGCCAGCATGACGCTTGGGTTGGAAGTGTTGGTGCAGGAAGTGATGGCGGCAATCAGCACATCGCCGTTTTGCAGCTTGACGCCGTCGGCGTTGGTGTAGGTCGCATCCAGGTCTTCCACTTTCTTGTTGAAGCCGTTTTCTGCGATAGGCTTGCTGAACAGTTCCGCGAAGTTGGCTTTGACGTTGCCGATTTCGATACGGTCTTGCGGACGCTTTGGACCCGCCAGCGATGGCGCAACAGTAGCCAGGTCGAGTTCGACCACGGTGGTGTAGTCGATGTCGCCGGCCTTTGGAATGCCGTACAGGTTTTGTGCCTTGAAGTAGCCGGCAAAGGCGTCGATTTCCGCCTTGCTGCGGCCGGTGCCTTCGAAGTATTCGATGGTCGCATCGTCAACCGGGAAGAAGCCCATGGTGGCGCCGTATTCAGGCGCCATGTTGGCGATGGTGGCGCGGTCGGTCAGGCTCAGCGAGGCAGTGCCCTCGCCGAAGAATTCGACAAACTTGCCGACCACTTTTGCCTTACGCAGCAGTTCGGTGATGGTCAGTACCAGGTCGGTGGCGGTGACGCCTTCGCGCAGCTGGCCGGTGAGGTTGACGCCGACCACGTCCGGTGTCAGGAAGTAGACCGGCTGGCCCAGCATGCCGGCTTCCGCCTCGATGCCGCCCACGCCCCAGCCGACTACGCCGATGCCGTTGATCATGGTGGTGTGCGAATCAGTGCCGACCAGGGTGTCCGGGTAATACACCGAATCCTTCTTGTGGACGCCGCGCGCCAGGTATTCCAGGTTGACCTGGTGGACGATGCCGAAGCCAGGAGGCACGACGCCGAACGTGTCGAATGCCTGCATGCCCCATTTCATGAACTGGTAGCGCTCGTTGTTGCGCTGGAATTCCAGTTTCATGTTGAGGTCGAGCGCCTTCTTTTCACGGAAGTGGTCGATCTGCACCGAGTGGTCGACCACCAGGTCGACCGGCACCAGCGGTTCGATGTTCTTGGCGTTCTTGCCGAGCGAGGCGGCGACGTTGCGCATCGCGGCCAGGTCGGCCAGCAGCGGCACGCCGGTAAAGTCTTGCAGCACTACGCGCGCCACCACGAACGGGATTTCGTCGGTGCGGGCCGCGGTCGCGCCCCAGCCGGCCAACTGCTTAACGTGTTCTTCGGTGACTTTCTTGCCGTCGCAGTTACGCAGTACGGATTCCAGCACGATACGGATCGACACCGGCAGGCGCGAGATGTTGACGCCAAGTTTTTTCTCCAGCGCAGGCAAGGAATAGAACTTGCCTTTCTTGGAGTCGGAAATCTTGAATTCCTTAAGTGTGTTCAACGTGTTGCGGGACATGATTTCTCCTGGGTTTTCAGTTTAATTACAAGCTATGTGCCGGATCGACAGGCGCAGCGGCCGGCAGCAGTTCTTGCTCTGCCGATTTGCATTCGTTGGCCAGCTGATGTCCTGTTTTTGAATCAAGCAAAATGCCCTTGGCCGGGATGCCGATCCAGAGCAGGCCGTATTTGCGGTTTTCAAAGCGGTTGGCGCCGGTGGTGGTCGGCACGCGCGAAAGGCGGTGCAGGGCTTTGCCCCAGCGTAGTGCAATGTGCTTGTCGTCTTCGGCATTGGTGAAAATGGTCAGGCTGTTGCCGAGCTCGCATTTGTAATCGATGGAAACCGAAGTCTTGACGTCCGGCGTGCCTTCATCCTCGCCGTCGTCGACTTCCGCCGGCGCTGCCTTTGCAGCTGGCTTCTTGGCCGATTTCTTGACGGTTTTCTTGGCGCTGGTCTGGGCTTGCACCTGCGGTGCTGCAACTGCCAGGCCGGCGCACAGCAAAACTAAAATAGACAGACTCTTTCTCATTTCCATTGCTCCATAATAAATTTCGTGTGCATCCCGCTTTTCTTGTAATTGCGGGGCGCTGTTATAACAAAGTTGCTGCGCCTTCAGGTAGTGCGACACCGTTGTTTTTTGCACGCTGCAGGACGCTCCAGTAGTAACGGTAACTGGCGCGGTCATGCAGCGTGCCCTCGTGTTGTATCGGCCCCCAGTCTGCCTGCCGGGCCGCAAGCAGGATCTGTGCCGCAGCGGCTATCTCGGACTGCGGCGGGGTGAATGCATTCAATATCGGCCTGATCTGCTGCGGATGGATGCTCCACATGCGGGTATAGCCGAATTCGCTGACTGCGCGACCGGCATCGGCAGCGACGCTGGCGCTGTCCTTGATGTCGGTGGTGACGTTATGCGACGGCACCTTGCCGTGCGCATGGCAGGCCGCGGCGATTTCCAGCTTGGCGCGGGTGACCAGTGGATGGCTGAACTGCGCCGGCGAGCGCATCGCTGCGCTGGGAATGGCGCCGTAGTGCGCCGAAACAAAATCCATGATGCCGAACGACAGCGACTGCACCTGCGGCAGGGCGGCGATGGCGAACACGTCGGCCAGCGCGCCATGGGTTTCTATCAGTACATGGACCGGCAAAGCCTGCCGTCCGGCCTGGCTGCTGTGGTGTTCTATCAGGGCGATGGCGGCGCTCACCTCGGCCAGGCTTTCGGCCTTGGGCAGCATCAGGTAAGCCAGCCGGCGCGCCGCGCCTTTGCAGATGATCTCTACGTCTTGTTCGAAAAAAGCGCTGCCGCTATCGTGCACGCGCGCCCCGATGCGCTCAAAGCGGTTGTCGGCGCCGCCGATGACGGCGGCCACCAGTTGAGCGTGTGCTGCTTCGTTGCCGGCGCTGGCGCCGTCTTCGCAGTCGAGCGTGATGTCGAATACCGGACCCAGCTCCTGCTGCAGCGCGACCGACTTACGCATGAGCTTTTCAGCGCCGGCGTAATGATCGCAGACCGGTAGCGAGACCGGCTGCTGCTTGCCTAGGAATAAGACCTGGGTAGGATGCATTGCGACTTTTTGTTGGGTGTGGCGGTAAAAAATTCTGTATTCAAGCGCTGCATGGCAATGGCTGTGTTGCCATGCAGGTGCTGCGGGTGTACGTGCCTGAGGGGATTAGCCGACCAGGTGTTTCACGCCGTCACGCTCTTCTTGCAGTTCTTTCAGCGTGATGTTGATGCGCTCTTGCGAGAAGGCGTCGATTTCCAGGCCCTGGACGATTTTGTATTCGCCGTTTTCAGTGGTGACAGGGAAACCGAACATGGTGCCTTCAGGAATGCCGTAGGAACCGTCCGACGGCACGCCCATGGTGGTCCACTTGCCGTTGGTGCCGAGCACCCAGTCACGCACGTGGTCGATGGCAGCGTTGGCGGCCGAAGCAGCCGACGACAGGCCGCGCGCTTCGATGATGGCGGCACCGCGCTTGCCGACGGTCGGCAGGAACACGTCCTTGTTCCAGACCTGGTCGTTGATCAGGTCCTTGACCGATGCGCCGTCGGCTGTCGCGTAGCGATAGTCGGCGTACATGGTTGGCGAGTGGTTGCCCCAGACGAACAGTTTTTCGATGCTGGCGACCGGCTTGCCGATCTTGGCCGCGACTTGCGACAGGGCGCGGTTGTGGTCCAGGCGCAGCATCGCGGTGAAGTTCTTGGCCGGCAGGTTAGGCGCCGATTTCATGGCGATGTAAGCATTGGTGTTGGCTGGATTGCCGACCACCAGCACCTTGACATTGCGCGAAGCGACAGCGTCCAGCGCCTTGCCTTGCACCGTGAAGATCTGGGCGTTGGCTTCCAGCAGGTCTTTGCGTTCCATGCCTGGGCCGCGCGGACGGGCGCCGACCAGCAGGGCGACGTCGACATCCTTGAATGCAGTCAGCGGATCGCTGTGGGCAGTGATGCCGGCCAGCAGCGGGAAGGCGCAATCGTCGACTTCCATGATCACACCCTTGAGCGCTTTTTGTGCTTTTTCGTCAGGGATTTCCAGCAGTTGCAAAATGACTGGTTGATCTTTGCCGAGCAGGTCGCCGTTGGCGATGCGGAACAGGAGGGAATAACCGATTTGACCAGCGGCGCCGGTAACGGCAACGCGCAGAGGGGACTTAGCCATGTTGAATCTCCAGAGAGGTGGTAGAAAAGCGATGTCTGTTGGTACGTTTGCGTAATATATCTATCGTAGCGATGCTGCGCAGCCTCTAATGATACCGGCGAAAGCCGTGTGCGTCAGTTTGTTTCGCTTTGAGCGGGAGCCGGAATTCACGGCTTGCATCTCTTGCATGAAACGCGATCTGAGCGCGGCGCCAGCCGTCAATTAGTGCTTATGCCCGCGAGTTTAGGCTTGGCAACATGGTATGTCAATCAATATCTTATGTCTTATATAAGACATATCATTGCGCATTTTTTGCTGGACGACAATGGGTGTTTTATGGTGAAATCTGAGCTTATGAGTTCCATCCCGTCCAATGTGAGCAGTGACCCCGCCGGCCAGAGCGCTGCTGTTCCTGCATCTCCCTCGGCATCGTCCCCGACCTTCAGTCCCCTCTACCAGCAAATCAAGGCGCTGATCATGCAGCGCCTGCAATCCGGCGAATGGAAGCCGGGCGAACTGATCCCTAGCGAAGTCGAGCTCGGCAACCGTTTCAAGGTCAGCCAGGGCACGGTGCGCAAGGCGATCGACGAGCTGGCCGCGGAAAACCTGCTGGTCCGGCGCCAGGGCAAGGGCACGTTTGTCGCCACCCATCACGAAGCGCGTTCGCAGTTCCGCTTCCTGCGCCTGATGCCGGACAGCGACCAGCCGCAAGTTACCGATAAAAAAGTCATCGAACTGAAGCGCCTGCGCGCGCCGGCGGAAATTGCGCGCCTGCTGGGCATGAAATCGGGCGACTCGGCGGTGTATGTCAAGCGCGTCATGGCGTTCGACGGCGTGCCGACCATACTCGAAGAGCTGTGGCTGCCGGGCGCGCTGTTCAAGGCCCTGACGCTGGAGCGCCTGGTGGAATACAAGGGGCCGATGTACGGCCTGTTTGAAACCGAATTCGGCACGCGCATGATCCGTGCCACCGAGCAGATCCGCGCCGCCAGCGCCGACGCCGATGCGGCGCAGTTGCTGGCGGTGGAAAAATCGTCGCCTTTGTTGTGCGTGGAGCGCGTCTCTTTCACCTATGGCGATAAGCCGGTAGAAGTGCGGCGCGGCTTGTATGTGACCAATCGTCATCACTACCAGAACGAGCTGAACTGAGCGAGCTGAGCTGAGTAAGAGTGACGCGCCAGCTCCCGGTCGATGCCGACGACTGGTGGCAAAATGGCAAAGCACCAGGATGGCGCCGGTGATTATTTGCAGTATTGAATAATAACTATTGGTGTGCTGCACAAAAATCGGCGAAAATTGCGGGATTGCGCTTTAGTCGCAAATTTTTAAACTGAGGAGAACCCTGTTATGTCCGAAGCCGCGAAACCCAATCGGCCACAGTTTCGTAATATAAACATTACTCAAATTGTCGGTTACCGCTTGCCGCTGGCAGGCATTATTTCGATTTTGCATCGCATTAGTGGCTTGTTGATGTTTTTGCTCTTGCCTTTTATCTTGTTCTTGCTGGATAAAAGCCTGGTATCTGAAAGTTCTTTCGAATACTTCAAAGGCTTTACGTCGAACTGGTTCGTAAAGCTTGTCATCCTGGCCCTGTCCTGGGCTTACCTGCACCACTTCTGCGCCGGCATCCGCCACCTCGTCATGGATAACCACATCGGCCTGACCAAGGATAGCGCGCGCAAATCGGCTGCCGGTGTCCTGATCGTCAGCGTGCCGCTGGCGCTGATCGTTGCATTGAAACTGTTCGGAGCATTCTGATGGCTGACAACAATATTGGCGCGAATATCGGTCCTAAGCGCCTGGTAGTAGGGGCCCATTACGGTTTGCGCGACTGGCTGGCGCAGCGCGTTACAGCAGTGGTCATGGCGGTCTACACCGTCATCCTCCTGGTTTCTTTCCTCACAGCCAGCAACTTCAGCTATGACGGCTGGGCTGGGCTGTTTTCGCATCAGTGGTTCAAGCTCGCGACATTCGTGACGCTGATGGCGCTGTTTTTCCACGCCTGGATCGGCGTGCGTGATGTCTGGATGGATTATGTCAAGCCGGTTGCCGTGCGCCTGGTCTTGCAAGTTGCCACAATCCTGTGGTTGGTCGGTTGTGCCGGATGGGCGGCGCAGATTTTGTGGAGAGTGTAATCGTGTCAGCAATCAAATCCACAATTCCTACACGCCGCTTTGATGCGGTAATCGTTGGGGCCGGTGGTTCCGGTATGCGTGCTTCGCTGCAGTTGGCGGAAGCTGGTTTGAACGTTGCAGTATTGTCGAAAGTGTTTCCTACCCGTTCGCACACCGTGGCGGCGCAGGGCGGCATCGGCGCTTCGCTGGGCAACATGTCCGAGGACAGCTGGTACTGGCACATGTTTGACACCGTCAAGGGCTCCGATTACCTGGGCGACCAGGATGCAATCGAGTTCATGTGCCGTGAAGCACCAAAGGCCGTGTATGAGCTGGAGCACTTCGGCATGCCGTTCGACCGTAACGCCGACGGCACCATTTACCAGCGTCCGTTCGGCGGCCACTCGGCCAACTTCGGCGAAAAGCCGGTAGCGCGCGCCTGCGCCGCTGCCGACCGTACCGGCCATGCGCTGCTGCATACGCTGTATCAGCGCAACGTGCGCGCCAAGACCCACTTCTTCGTCGAGTGGATGGCGATCGACCTGGTGCGCGATGCTGAAGGCGATGTCATCGGCGTCGTGGCGCTGGAAATGGAAACCGGCGAAGTCATGATCCTGGAAGCCAAGACCACGGTCATGGCAACCGGCGGTGCAGGGCGCATCTGGGCGGCTTCGACCAATGCCTTCATCAATACCGGCGACGGCATGGGCATGGCGGCGCGCGCAGGTTTGCCGCTGGAAGACATGGAATTCTGGCAGTTCCACCCGACCGGCGTGGCCGGCGCGGGCGTGCTGATCACCGAAGGCGTGCGCGGCGAGGGCGGTATCCTGATCAACGCCAACGGCGAACGTTTCATGGAACGCTATGCGCCGACCTTGAAGGATCTGGCCCCGCGCGACTTCGTATCGCGTTCGATGGACCAGGAAATCAAGGAAGGCCGCGGCTGCGGTCCGCACAAGGATCACGTGATGCTGGACCTGCGCCACATCGGCGCCGAAACCATCATGAAGCGCCTGCCTTCGATCCTGGAAATCGGCCACAAGTTCGCTAACGTTGACGCTCTGAAAGAGCCGATCCCGGTCGTGCCTACCATCCATTATCAAATGGGCGGTATTCCTACCAACGTCTATGGCCAAGTTGTGGTGCCGAAGAACGGCATCCCGAACGCAGTGGTCAACGGCTTGTACGCGATCGGCGAATGCGCCTGCGTCTCGGTGCACGGCGCCAACCGCCTCGGCACCAACTCGCTGTTGGACCTGGTGGTGTTCGGCCGTGCGGCCGGTAACCACATCGTCGACAGCAAGCTCAAGGAGCGCAGCAACAAGGCCTTGCCGGCAGATGCGGCCGACGTCGCCCTGGCGCGTCTGGCCAAGCTGGAAACCAGCACCGGTTCCGAGCGCGTGCAAGACGTGGCCGGCGATATCCGCAAGACCATGCAGCACTATTGCGGCGTGTTCCGTACCGACGAGCTGCTGCAGCAAGGCTACAAGGAAATCATGGTGCTGGACGAGCGGCGCAAGCATGTATCGTTCAAGGACAAGTCCAAGGTCTTCAACACCGCACGTGTCGAAGCGCTGGAACTGGACAACCTGATCGAAACCGCCAAGGCCACCATTACCTCGGCTGCAGCTCGTAAAGAATCGCGCGGCGCACATGCGCATCGCGATTATGAAAAGCGTGATGACGAAAACTGGATGAAGCATACCTTGTGGTACTCCGAAGGTAATCGTCTCGACTACAAGCCAGTGATCACCAAACCGCTGACAGTTGATACGTTCAAGCCAAAGCCACGCACATTCTGATTTGCCGCGGCAGGGCGGTGCTCGATAACCCTGCCGCGCAATTAATAAAAAGGTATAGCCATGTCATCACGTACTTTGAAATTCAAAATCTACCGTTACGATCCCGATAAGGACGCCAAGCCTTACATGCAGGACCTGACAGTGGAGCTGCTGCCGACCGACAAGATGCTGCTGGATGCTCTGCAGCGCATCAAGGCCGACGTCGACGATTCGCTGGCGCTGCGACGCTCCTGCCGCGAAGGCGTGTGCGGTTCCGACGCCATGAACATCAACGGCAAGAACGGCCTGGCCTGCACCACCAACCTCAACGAGCTGACCGAGCCTATCGTCCTCAAGCCGCTGCCAGGCTTGCCGGTGATCCGCGACCTGATCGTCGACATGACGCAGTTCTTCAAGCAGTACGAGTCGATCAAGCCGTTCCTGATCAACGACAACATCCCGCCGGAAAAAGAACGCCTGCAAACGCCGGAACAGCGCGAAGAGCTCGATGGCCTGTACGAGTGCATCCTGTGCGCATGCTGTTCGACTTCCTGCCCGTCGTTCTGGTGGAATCCGGACAAGTTCGTCGGCCCGGCCGGCCTGCTGCAAGCCTACCGCTTCATCGCCGACAGCCGCGACGAAGCCACCGGCGCGCGCCTGGACAACCTGGAAGATCCGTATCGCCTGTTCCGCTGCCGTTCGATCATGAACTGCGTCGACGTCTGTCCGAAGGGCCTGAACCCTAATGCAGCGATCGGCAAGATCAAAGAGCTGATGGTTCGCCGCGCGGTATAAAAGCGAGTAAGCAGGGCGGCGAGACTCCCGAGTTTCCCGCCCTGGCAGTTGCAGCAGTTTTAGAACTGTTCGTCGAAAGCGCCGAATGGCGATATCAAATAGAATAAGTGGTTTCCATGTCCATCATCCATCAAGCCGATCCTGCCAACCGAGCCCGCCTGCGCTGGCGTGCGCGCCGCGGACTGCTTGAAAACGACCTGATACTCACTCGTTTCCTGGATGCAAACGAAGCCAGCATGACGGACGACGATGTCGACGCTTTTTCGCGTTTGATGGACCTGTCCGACAATGAACTAATGGATTTGCTGCTGGTCCGTAAAGAACCGGACGGCTTGCTGGATTTGCCGCAAGTGCATGCCCTGTTAGCCAGAATACGCACTGCCTAAGACTATATCTTCGCTGGCGGCGACGGCCGCGGAAGAGGTTGGCCAGCTTGCAGGCGCGTCTTTTGTTTTTTTGATTTAGAGTCACCTTTTGATTGAGGGAAGAGCCATGACCACCGCTGATACAAAAGCCACGCTATCGTTTTCCGATGGCAGTCCATCCGTAGAATTTCCTATTTACAAGGGTACCGTCGGCCCTGAAGTCATCGATATCCGCAAGCTGTACGGCGCTACCGGCAAATTCACTTACGATCCGGGTTTCATGTCGACCGCGGCCTGCAATTCGTCGATCACCTACATCGACGGCGACAAGGGCGAACTGCTGTATCGCGGCTACCCGATCGAGCAGCTGGCAGTCAATTGCGACTTCCTGGAAACCTGCTACCTGCTGCTGAACGGCGAACTGCCTACCGCGGCCGAAAAGGAAAAATTCGACGCTACCGTGACCCAGCACACCATGGTGCACGAGCAAATGCAATTCTTCTTCCGCGGTTTCCGCCGCGACGCACATCCGATGGCCGTGCTGGTCGGCACCGTCGGCGCCTTGTCGTCGTTCTACCATGACTCGCTGGACATCACCGACCCGCGCCACCGCGAAGTATCGGCTATCCGCCTGATCGCCAAACTGCCGACCCTGGTCGCCATGGCGTACAAGTACAACGTCGGCCAGCCGTTCGTCTACCCGCGCAACGAACTGTCGTACAGCGCCAACTTCATGCACATGATGTTCTCGACGCCATGCGAAGAGTACAAGGTCAACGACGTGCTGGTGCGCGCTCTGGACCGCATCCTGACCCTGCACGCCGACCACGAGCAGAACGCGTCGACTTCGACCGTGCGCCTGGCCGGTTCCAGCGGCGCCAATCCGTTCGCCTGTATCGCCGCCGGCATCGCCTGCCTGTGGGGCCCTGCCCACGGCGGCGCCAACGAAGCAGCGCTCAACATGCTGAAGGAAATCGGCACGGTCGACAAGATCCCTGAGTTCATCGCCCAAGTGAAGGACAAGAACTCCGGCGTCAAGCTGATGGGCTTCGGTCACCGCGTCTACAAGAATTTCGACCCGCGCGCCAAGCTGATGCGTGAAACCTGCTACGAAGTGCTGAACGAACTGGGCCTGCACGACGACCCATTGTTCAAGCTGGCGATGGCGCTGGAAAAAGTCGCGCTGGAAGACGAATACTTCGTTTCCCGCAAGCTCTATCCGAACGTCGACTTCTACTCCGGCATCGTGCAGTCGGCGCTGGGCATCCCGACTTCGCTGTTCACCGGTATCTTCGCCATGGCGCGCACCGTAGGCTGGATCGCGCAATGGAATGAAATGATTTCCGATCCAGAGCAGAAAATCGGCCGTCCGCGCCAGCTGTTCGTCGGTTCCAAGACCCGCGACGTGCCGCCGATCGAAAAGCGCGGCTAAGCCGGGCATGAGCAGGTAATAGCAACACAAAAACAGCGAATCCGAGGATTCGCTGTTTGCATTTATGCAGGTTATGCTATGCTCTTGTTCTGTGCTGTGTTATGCGGCCAGAAGCAGTGAAAAACGGTAGCAAAAACATGTGGTGAACGTGTTTTGAAGGGCAGGCAGCACCCGAATTTAGAAAAAAGCAGTTGTAGCAAAGAACACATAGCAATAGAGCCCTTCCCCACAACTTGATGTGCAATCCGCTAACCGGTCAGGCCGTGTCGCGGAAGGTTATGTTAACCCGCTAATCTCGCGAAACGCGAAGAAAGGTGAGCAAGATGATGCAACAATACCGCTCTAATTCTTATCTCTTCGGAGGTAATGCACCGTACATTGAAGAGCTGTACGAGTCTTACCTCGACAATCCCGGTTCAGTTGCCGACAACTGGCGTGCTTATTTCGACGCCATGCAGCACGTACCCGCCGTCGACGGCTCCGACAAGCCTGACGTAGGCCACGCTTCCGTCATCGCCTCGTTCGCCGAGCGCGCCAAACACGGTCCTATCCGCACCATCTCCGCTTCGGCCGACGCTGAAATGGGCCGCAAACGCGTTGCCGCAACGCAATTGATTGCTGCCTACCGTTACCTCGGCTCACGCTGGGCCAACCTGGACCCGCTGCAACGCCAGGAACGCGCCGTACTGCCTGAACTGGAACCAAGTTTCTACGGTTTCACCGATGCCGACATGGACATCGTGTTCAACATCAGCAACACCTACTTCGGTACCGAAACCGCTACGCTGCGCGACCTGCTGAATTCGCTGCGCGACACGTACTGCCGTTCCATCGGCACCGAATACATGTACATCAGCGACCCGACCGAAAAGCGCTGGATGCAAGAGCGCCTGGAGTCGACCCGTTCGGCGCCGGTGTTCACCGCCGAGAAGAAAAAGCACATCCTCGACCGCCTGACCGCGGCCGAAGGCCTGGAACGCTACCTGCATACCCGTTATGTCGGCCAGAAGCGTTTCTCGCTGGAAGGCGGCGAAAGCTTCATCGTGTCGCTGGATGAAACCATCCAGCGCGCCGGCGAAAAGGGCATCCAGGAAATCGTCATCGGCATGGCCCACCGCGGCCGCCTGAACGTGCTGGTCAACACCCTGGGCAAGATGCCGCAGGAACTGTTCGCCGAATTCGAAGGCAAGCACGCCGACGACCTGCCGGCCGGCGACGTCAAGTACCACCAGGGTTTCTCGTCCGACATCACCAGCCCGGGCGGCCCGGTGCATCTGTCGCTGGCGTTCAACCCGTCGCACCTGGAAATCGTCAATCCGGTGGTCGAAGGTTCGGTCAAGGCCCGTATGGAACGCCGCGGCGACGCCGACGGTTCGCAAGTGCTGCCGATCCTGGTGCACGGCGACGCTGCATTCGCCGGCCAAGGCGTGGTGATGGAAACCCTGAACCTGGCGCAGACCCGCGGCTACGGTACAGGCGGCACGGTGCATATCGTGATCAACAACCAGATCGGCTTCACCACTTCCGATCCGCGCGATTCGCGTTCCACCCTGTACTGCTCGGACGTGGTCAAGATGATCGAAGCGCCGGTGCTGCACGTCAACGGCGACGATCCTGAAGCGGTGGTGTACGCGACCCAGATCGCGCTCGACTACCGCATCGAATTCAAGAAAGATATCGTGGTCGATATCATCTGCTTCCGCAAACTGGGCCACAACGAGCAAGACACGCCGGCGCTGACCCAGCCGCTGATGTACAAGAAGATCGGCCAGCATCCAGGCACCCGCAAGCTGTACGCGGACAAGCTGGTGGCGCAAGGCACGATCGGCACTGACGATGGCGACGCCATGGTCAAGGCCTTCCGCGATGCGATGGATGCCGGCAAGCACACCATCGATCCGGTCATCACCAACTTCAAGAGCAAATACGCAGTCGACTGGCTGCCGTTCCTGAACCGCAAGTGGACCGACGCCGCCGACACTTCGGTGCCGGTGACTGAACTGAAGCGCCTGGCCGCACGCATCACTACCGTGCCGGAAAACTTCAAGGTCCACGCGCTGGTCGAAAAGGTGCTGAACGACCGCGCCGCCATGGGCCGCGGCGAGCTCAACCTCGACTGGGGCATGGGCGAGCACCTGGCCTACGCGTCGCTGGTATCGTCGGGTTATGCGATCCGCCTGACCGGCCAGGACGCCGGCCGCGGCACTTTCGTCCATCGCCACGCGGTGCTGCATGACCAGAACCGTGAGCGTTGGGATGCCGGCAGCTATATTCCGCTGCAAAACGTCTCCGACCAGCAAGCGCCGTTCAAGGTGATCGACTCGGTCTTGTCGGAAGAAGCGGTGCTTGGTTTCGAATACGGTTATTCCACCGCAGAGCCAAACACGCTGACCATCTGGGAAGCCCAGTTCGGCGACTTCGCCAACGGCGCGCAAGTCGTGATCGACCAGTTCATCAGCTCCGGCGAAGTGAAATGGGGCCGTGCTTCCGGCCTGGTCATGATGCTGCCGCACGGTTACGAAGGCCAGGGCCCGGAACACTCGTCGGCCCGCCTGGAACGTTACCTGCAACTGTGCGCAGACAACAACATGCAAGTGGTGCAGCCGACTACCGCAGCGCAGATTTTCCATCTGCTGCGCCGCCAGATGATCCGCCTGTTCCGCAAGCCGCTGGTGATCATGACGCCGAAATCGCTGTTGCGTAACAAGGATGCCGGTTCGCCGTTGTCCGACTTCACCAAGGGCAGCTTCCAGACCGTGATCGGCGAAGTCGACGACAAGATCGATCCTAAAAAGGTCAAGCGCGTCATCGCCTGCTCCGGCAAGGTGTATTACGACCTGGTCAACGCCCGCAAGGAACGCGGCCAGACCGACGTTGCAATTATCCGCCTGGAGCAACTGTATCCATTCCCGCACAAGGCGTTTGCTGCCGAGTTGAAGCAGTTCCCTAACTTCAACGAGCTGGTATGGACCCAGGATGAGCCGCAGAACCAGGGCGCATGGCTGCAGATCCAGCACAACATTTTTGAAAACCTGGACGAAGGCCAGAAGCTTGCCTATGCAGGCCGTCCAGCCAGCGCATCGCCAGCGGTCGGTTACTACGACAAGCACTATGCGCAGCAAAAAGCGTTGCTGGATACGGCATTTTCCAAGCTCAAAGGCTTTGTTCTGACGAAATAATCGGCGTCTTATCTAATTAGTTGGGGACAGAGTAATTCGCCGCGCTACGGCGGCTCTTAAACTCTGTCCCGCAATACACATGAATCGGAGAATTAAATGGCTCTTCTAGAAGTAAAAGTTCCGCAGCTGTCGGAATCGGTTGCTGAAGCGACCCTGTTGACATGGCATAAAAAAATCGGCGATGCTGTCAAGCGCGACGAGAACCTGATCGATATCGAAACAGATAAAGTGGTGCTCGAACTGCCGGCGCCGGCGGACGGCGTGATCGTCCAGCTGATCAAGGGCGACGGCAGCACCGTGGTGGCGGATGAAATCATCGCCGTGATCGATACCGATGCGTCGGCCAAGGTCAGCCCGATGGAAGTGGCAGCCGTGCCGGTGCCGCAAAGCGGCAACGCGCCGACGCCAGTCGCCGCGCCTGAACTGCAATCGAAATCGGCCGCCGGCATCGCCATGCCTGCCGCGGCAAAACTGCTGGCGGAAAACAACCTGTCGGCGGCGCAAGTCGACGGCAGCGGCAAGGACGGCCGTGTCACCAAGGGCGACGCCCTGGGCGCCATCGCCAACAAGCCGGCCGCGCCGGCGCCGCTGGCAGCCGCTCCAGCCAAGCCGGCTCTGCAGCAAGTCGCAGCGCCGACCAAGGCCAACCTGGACGACCGTCCGGAAGAGCGCGTGCCGATGAGCCGCCTGCGCGCACGGATCGCCGAGCGCCTGGTGCAGTCGCAATCGACCAACGCCATCCTGACGACATTCAATGAAGTCAACATGCAGCCGGTGATGGACCTGCGCACCAAGTACAAGGACAAGTTCGAAAAAGAACACGGCGTCAAGCTGGGTTTCATGTCGTTCTTCGTCAAGGCTGCGGTTGCGGCGCTGAAGAAATACCCGATCGTCAATGCCTCGGTGGATGGCAACGACATCGTCTACCACGGTTATTTCGACATCGGCATCGCAGTCGGTTCACCACGCGGCCTGGTAGTGCCGGTATTGCGCGATGCCGACCAGATGTCGATCGCCGACATCGAAAAGAAAATCGGCGAATTCGGCGCCAAGGCCAAGGACGGCAAGCTGACGCTGGACGACCTGACCGGCGGTACTTTCTCGATCTCGAACGGCGGCACTTTCGGTTCCATGCTGTCGACGCCGATCATCAACCCGCCGCAGTCGGCAATCCTGGGCGTGCATGCGACCAAGGACCGCGCGGTGGTTGAAAACGGCCAGATCGTGATCCGTCCGATGAACTACCTGGCAATGTCTTATGATCACCGTATCATCGATGGTCGTGAAGCGGTGCTGGCCCTGGTAGCGATGAAAGAAGCGCTGGAAGATCCGGCCCGTCTGTTGCTGGACCTGTAAGTCTCAAACCTCGCCAGGCGAGAGCGCCCTGACTCTATTGTTTCCTAGGGAAAAATGGAGCAGGGCGCGTCGTTTAGGCGGCTAAGTAAATGATGAGCGCCTTGTGACTGTGATTACTGCGGGCCGGCTGCCCGAATTGGCGGCAGGTGGCAATGAGTTGGCAAGGCAATAATTCGAAAGATGGAAATGAGCAAACAATTTGATGTCGTCGTGATCGGTGGCGGTCCCGGCGGTTATATTGCAGCAATTCGCGCCGCGCAACTGGGTTTCAATACCGCCTGTATCGATGAATGGAAAAATGCCAAGAACGGCCCTGCGCCGGGCGGCACCTGCACCAACGTCGGCTGCATTCCATCCAAGGCATTGCTGCAATCGTCCGAACACTACGAACACGCCGGCCATGCGTTCGCCGACCACGGCATCGAAGTCAAAGGCCTGGGACTGAACCTGGGACAGATGCTGGCGCGCAAGGATAGCGTCGTCAAGCAGAACAACGAAGGCATCCTGTACCTGTTCAAGAAGAACAAGGTCACCTTTTTCCATGGCCGCGGTTCTTTCGTCAAGGGCGATGCCAGCGCTTACGAAATCAAGGTCGCCGGCGCCGCCGAAGAAACCATTACCGCCAAGCACATCATCCTGGCTACCGGCTCCAATCCGCGCGCCTTGCCAGGCACCCCGTTTGACGAAAAACTGATCCTGTCGAATACCGGCGCACTGGCAATTGACGCGGTTCCGGCTAAACTGGGTGTTATCGGCGCCGGTGTCATCGGCCTCGAAATGGGCAGCGTCTGGCGTCGCCTCGGTTCGGATGTGAGCGTTCTGGAAGCGTTGCCGACTTTCCTCGGCGCAGTGGACGAGCAGATCGCCAAGGAAGCCAGCAAGCTATTCACCAAGCAAGGCTTGAAGGTCAGCCTGGGCGTCAAGATCGGCGCCATTACGGCCGGCAAGAATGATGTCACTGTTGAATATGTCGACGCCGCCGGCGCGGCGCAAAAAGCGGTGTACGACAAGCTGATCGTGTCGATCGGCCGTATTCCCAACACCATTGGCCTGAACGCCGAAGGCGTCGGCCTGCAGCTGGACGAGCGCGGTTTCATCGCCGTCGACGGCGACTGCAAGACCAACCTGCCGAACGTCTGGGCGGTGGGCGACGTGGTGCGCGGCCCGATGCTGGCGCACAAGGCTGAGGAAGAAGGCGTGGCGGTTGCCGAACGTATTGCCGGCCAGCACGGTCACGTGAATTTCAATACAATTCCATGGGTGATCTACACTTCGCCGGAAATCGCCTGGGTCGGCAAGACGGAACAACAGCTGAAGGCAGATGGAGTAGCATACAAGGCAGGCACCTTCCCGTTCCTGGCGAACGGACGGGCGCGTGCCTTGGGTGATACCTCAGGCATGGTGAAGTTCCTGGCGGATGCCAAGACCGACGAAATCCTGGGTGTTCACATTGTTGGACCAATGGCGTCAGAACTGATTTCAGAAGCCGTGGTGGCGATGGAATTCCGTGCATCTGCGGAAGACATCGCCCGTATCTGCCACGCGCACCCGTCCTTGTCGGAAGCGACCAAGGAAGCGGCGCTGGCAGTCGACAAACGGTCCCTGAATTTCTAAGGGAGAAAAGCATATGCGCGATTCGTTATCACCGTTGATTCTGTCGTTAGGCCTTGCATTGTCCGGCTGCGCGACTACAGCGTCGGATAACGGCCGCGTGCAGATCGAGGCGACATCCGACAGCCAGCAGCTTTCCGGCGCGCGCTGCGTGGTGAAAACCGACAGCAGCCGCTGGAATGTGGTCACGCCCGGCAATGTCCTGATCGTTGAAGCCGACGGCGACCTGCATGTGGTTTGCAACAAGCCCGGCTATCGCACCTCGGAAGTGGTGTACCGCGCTCCTCCGGGGCTCAATTCTCCAAGCATCGGCATCGGCGCCACCGGCGGCAGCGGCGGCATAGGCGCGGTCGGCCTTGGATTGGGGGCGAACCTGCCGCTCAGTTTCGGCGGCAAGGAGAAAGCCTATCCTAGCCGGGTACAGGTAGAGATGGGACGGTCATAGTTGCTGGATGTACTGCCTGGTTTGATGTGGGTGAGCGAAAGCTCGCCCATTTTTATTTTCAGCGGCTTAATCAAAAAGCATGGTTGGTTTTTTGCCAAGCCGTGACGCCGGCAAGCCGGTTCTGGCTTTTCATCAAGAATTGAAAACACAATGAACGTCTCAGAGTTTTACGAACAGGCGCTGACGCAGCGGGGTTTCCAGGCGGACGATGCGCAACGGCGCGCGGTCGACCGCCTGCAGCAGGCTTACGATGAATGGGTCGAGTACAAGGCGCAGCGTTCCAATTCCTTCAAGCGCCTGATCCTGCGGCCGGATGTGCCGCGCGGCGTGTACATGTGGGGCGGGGTGGGGCGCGGCAAGTCGTTCCTGATGGACAGCTTTTATTCGGTAGTGCCGGTGGTGCGCAAGACGCGCCTGCATTTCCACGAATTCATGCGCGCGGTGCATCGCCAGCTGGACGAGCTCAAGGGCGTCGCCGATCCGCTCGATGAAGTGGCGAAGCGGGTCGCCAGGAAATACCGGCTGATCTGTTTCGACGAATTCCATGTGTCCGACATCGCCGACGCCATGATTCTCTACAACCTGCTGAAGGCCTTGTTCGACAACGGCGTATCGTTCGTGATGACCTCCAACTACGAGCCGAGCACGCTGTATCCGGACGGCTTGCACCGCGACCGCATGCTGCCCACCATCAAGCTGTTGCAAGACAATCTGGACGTGATGAACATCGACGCCGGCATCGATTACCGCAAGCGCGCCCTGGAGCAGGTCGAGAGTTATCATGCGCCGCTCAATGCCGATACCGACCGCGCCTTGCGCCGCGCCTTTGCCGGCGTTGCCGAGACTGCCGACGAAGATCCGATAGTCGACATCGAAGCGCGTAAAATAAAGGCCTTGCGCCGCGCCGGCGGGGTGATCTGGTTCGATTTCAACACCTTGTGCGGCGGTCCGCGCTCGCAAAACGACTATCTCGAAATTGCCAGCCGCTTCCATACGGTGATATTGTCCGGTATCCCGCAGATGTCGGCGGCGATGTCGTCCGAGGCGCGCCGGTTTACCTGGCTGATCGATGTGTTCTATGATCACAAGATCAAGCTGATCATGTCGGCCGCGGTGGCGCCGGACCAGTTGTACATGCAGGGCATGCTGGCCAACGAGTTCCATCGCACCGTGTCGCGTATCATGGAGATGCAGTCGCGCGAGTATATGGATAGCGAACGGCGTTCCGAGGCCGACTCTATTGTATGAGTCGGGTAACAAGTTGTGTAAGTAAGGCCGCTGTTTGAAAATAACGTATAGAAATGGATAGGTTTACGTGGAATTTGCCTCTTTGATCCTGGCCCCTTCGTCACCATCGCCAGCAGTGCAGCGGCGCCCGCTCTTGCTGGGTACGGCTGCGCTGCTGCTGGCGCTGTCCGCCGGCGCGCAAGCCGCGGACGCCGCGCTGAAGCCGGTAGACCAGCCGGCCGCCGAGCTGAGCGCGCGCTACCCGCTGGAAACCCTGACTTCGGTGGAAACCGCGAACAAGGCGCTGACCGATGTCGCCGACGCCAAGGCGGAAGTCGAAGCGCGCGACCTCGAACAGCGGCGCGCCTGCTACCAGAAATTCTTCGTCAACCATTGCCTCGACATCGCCAAGGAACAGCGGCGCCAGGCCATGAAGACCATCCGTCCGGTAGACATCGTCGCCAATGCTTTCCTGCGCAAGGACCGCGCCGACGAGCGCGACAAGGCGCTGGAAGTGCACGATGCCGCGCAGCCGGCCGAAGCGGCGCAGAAAGCCCAGGACCAGCAGGCCAAAGAGCTGAGCAACGCTGAAAAGGTCAAGCAGGGCACGGCAAAAGAGAAGGAAGTCGCCGCCAACACCCGCAAGCATATGGGCGAGGCCGACAAGCGGGTAGCCGAGCATAACGCCAAGCTGCAAAAAGCGCAGCAGGATGAGGCGGCAAAGGCGTCGGAGCGGGCAGCGAATGTCGCCGCTTTCGAGAAAAAAGCCAAGGAATCGGCTGCGCGCCAGAAGGAAGTCGCCGACAACAAGGCCGCCAAGGCCAAGGATCTGGCCGCCAAGAAGGCTGCCGCCGCGCCAGCAGCGCCAGCAACAGCGACGCCGCCGCCGGCTTCCGCGCCGTAAAGCGGTCAGCCGCGTGCGCGTAGCTTACATCTACACCGCGCGGCGCATCTTCTTGACAGTATAGTTCTGCGCTTCCTTGGGTAGCGCCACCAGTTTGACGATCGCAAAAGTGCAATTGTCGGCAGCGTGGCCTTCGGACCGCTTGCGGGTCTTGGTGATCAGCATTTCGGCGGCATCGCGCGGTTTGTTCATGGCGATGGCGGCGCCCAGCTCATCTTCCGTGAAGTAGTGCCACAACCCGTCCGAACACAGCAGGAAAGCATCGCCGGCTTTGAGCCCGGTATGGCGGCTGATGCTGACCTGGGGTGTGTCGGTGCTGGAGCCTAGCGCGTTCAGCAAGATATTGGAGAGGTTGTGCGATTTCGCCTCGCTGCGCGACAGCTTGCCTTCGCTCACCAGTTTCTCGACATAGGAATGATCGATGGTGTGCTCGGCGAAATTGGGGCCGTCGAAGCGGTACAGGCGCGAATCGCCGACATGGCCCCAGGTGGCCGTGCCGTCCGGCGATAGCACCAGGATCACCATGGTGGTGTGCGGATCCTTGTCGTTGGAAAAGCCGCTCAGCTTGATGACGGTGTGGGTCTCCAGCGCGATGTTATGCAGCATGGTCTCGACATTGTCGATCAGGGGCGAGAAACCTTCGAATATCTGCTTGGCGGTGCAGATCACCTGCTCGGCAGCCAGTGCGCCGCCGCTGCGGCCGCCCATGCCGTCGGCAAGTACTGCCATCATGTAGCCCGGTGCTTTGGGGGCGGTGAATAGTGCGGCCCGGTCCTGTTGTTCCTGGCGGTCGCCGATGTGTTGGCCGGTGCCGGCTTCGATCTTGTATTGGCTCATTCGTCTGGGTAGATTAAACTGCATCCTGTTCTAGGTAATTCTGGATCCGGCATTAAATCGCCACTCATTCACAGTAATACAGTATGAAGTTAATGGGAAATATTATACGCAGGAATGATTTTCAACGTGTTTCCGTATGTTAACATTTTCCAACGCAAGAATATGACCATGATCGATCGAGAAGAAATCCTGCGCCGCATTATAGAACTTGAAGTCGAACATCGCGACCTGGATGCCGCCATTCATACCATGACGAATCAGGTCCTGCACGAAGAATTGCAATTGCGCCGCCTGAAAAAGCGCAAATTGCAGCTGAAAGACCAGATCACGCTGTTAAGAATGCAATTAATTCCCGACATCCCTGCCTGATAGCCCACCCCAAGGCTGGTAGGATAGCTATCCAGCCTCTGCGTCAGTTTTAATCTCAGTTTCAACTTTAAGTAAGTTACCTTGACCGAAGATACATCCCCCCTTGCTGCGGAAGGCGCTGTTGCTGTTCCAGCTGCAGCCGCCGCTGTCGTCACCGCGCCCGCCGGCGCGCACGACGCCGACATCGACCGCCTGTTTGCCAGCACCGGCCCGCTGGGACAGGCGGTCGGCGGCTTTCGTCCGCGCCAGGCGCAGACCGAAATGGCGAAAGCCATCGCCGACGCCATCGCCCAGCAGCGCACCTTGATCGCCGAAGCCGGCACCGGCACCGGCAAGACTTTCGCCTATCTGGTGCCGGCCCTGCTGTGGGGCGGCAAGGTGATCGTCTCGACCGGCACCAAGAACCTGCAGGACCAGCTGTTCTTGCGCGACATCCCGACCGTGCGCAAGGCGCTCAGCGCGCCGGTCTCGGTGGCGCTGCTGAAGGGGCGCGCCAACTACGTCTGCCATTTCCACCTGGAGCGCACGCTGCAGAACGGCCGCATGACTTCGCGCGAGGATGTCGGCTATCTGCGCGAAATCTCCCGTTTCATGAAAACCACCTCGTCCGGCGACAAGGCGGAGCTGTCCAAGGTGCCGGAAACCGCGCCGATCTGGAACCTGGTGACCTCGACCCGCGATACCTGCATGGGCGCCGAGTGCCAGTACTACCAGGACTGCTTCGTGATGAAGGCGCGCAAGGAAGCGCAGCAGGCTGACGTGGTGGTGGTCAACCATCACCTGTTCTTTGCCGACGTCGCCTTGAAGGATACCGGCGTCGCCGAACTGCTGCCGTCGGCCAACACGATCATCTTCGATGAAGCGCACCAGTTGCCCGAGGTCGCCACTTTATTTTTTGGCAATACCGTTTCCACCTCGCAGATCCTGGAGCTGTGCCGCGATGTGCTGGCGGAAGGCTTGTCGCATGCACGCGACGGCGCCGACTGGGCGCAGGTAGTGCTGCCGGTGGAAAAGGCCGCGCGCGACCTGCGCCTGGCTTTCCCGCAGGACGTAGTGCGGCTGGCGGTCAACCAGATCGCGGCGTCGAGCATATTTTTCCCGGCGCTGGAAACCATGCGCGCGCAGCTGCACGGCATGATCGCGGTCCTGGAAAAGCAGGCGGAGCGGGCCGAAACCATCGAGCAGTGCCGCAGCCGCGCGGTCGAGCTGGGCTACAAGCTGGACGGCTGGAACAGCGCCCCGGCGGCAGCCGGCAAGGCGCCGAAGAAAGCCAAGGCTGGCGAAGCAGAGGACGATGAAGGCAGCGTATTGTGGGTGGAAGCTTTTTCCTCGTCCTTGCAGCTGCACCAGACGCCGCTGTCGATCGCACCGATTTTCAACAAGCAGCGTGAAGGCGTAGCGCGTTCCTGGATCTTCACCTCGGCCACGCTGGCGGTGAAGAACGACTTCCAGCACTACGCTTCGCAAATGGGCCTGTGGGACGAGCCGGCCCAGTCCTGGCCCAGCCCCTTCGACTATGGCGAGCAAGGCCTGCTGTACGTGCCGCAGAACCTGCCGCAACCGAATTCGCCGGACTATACCGACGCTGTCATCGACGCCGCGCTGCCGGTGATCGAAGCTTCGGGCGGACGCGCATTCCTGCTGTGCACGACGATCCGCGCAGTCAACCGAGTGGCCGAGCGGCTGCGCGCCGAATTCGAAGCGCGCCACTTGGATTTCCCCCTGATGGTGCAGGGCGAAGCCGGCCGCACCGAACTGCTAGACCGTTTCCGCGCCGCCGGCAACGCCGTGCTGGTCGGCAGCCAGAGCTTCTGGGAAGGCGTCGACGTGCGCGGTGAGGCTTTGTCGCTGGTGATCATCGACAAGCTGCCGTTTTCGCCGCCCGATGACCCGGTGCTGGCGGCGCGCATAGATGCACTGGAATCCAAGGGCATGAACGGTTTCATGCACCACCAGTTGCCGGCGGCTATCATCAATCTGAAGCAGGGCGCCGGCCGCCTGATCCGCGACGAAACCGACCGCGGCGTCCTGATGATCTGCGATCCGCGCCTGATTTCCAAGGGCTACGGCCGCCGCATCTGGCAGAGCCTGCCGCCGTTCAAGCGCACCCGGGAACTGAGCGCGGTGCAGGCATTCTGGAGCGGCGCGGCGGTCGACGGCTAAGCGCCTGCACCTTGTCCGCGCTTATGAGACGATGTGGTCCTCGGCGCGGCGATTTTGCTCTGGCGCGATCACTTGCGATCGGCTAAGCTGCCTCTGACTGCTTGTCATCAGCATGTAATAATCCGGCTCTATTGTCGCAATCGTCGCTGTATGTATTCTCAACCGGCCGCGCCGGTTTTTCTCGAACGCTCGTTTGGATAAAGGTAAGCAATGTTTGCAGCAGTGGATTTGGGGTCCAACAGTTTCCGTTTGCATATAGGCAAATACAATGGCGACGCGATCCGCGTCATCAAGAGTGCGCGCGACCCGATCCGACTGGCTGCCGGCCTTGATGCCAAAGGTTACCTGACCGAACAGGCGATGCAGGTCGCGCTGGATTCGCTGTCGCGCTTCCGCAGCATCCTCGCCGACTACCAGCTGGAAGCGGTGCGGGTGGTGGCTACCAATACCTTGCGCGTGGCCAAGAACGCAGCGGAATTCCTGCCTATCGCCGAACAGGTGATCGGCTATCCGATCGAAATCATTTCGGGCGAAGAAGAAGGCCGGCTGATCTACATGGGCGTCGCCAGCATGCTGCGCCTGCCGAACGAAAAGCGGCTGGTGCTGGACATAGGCGGCGGCTCCACCGAACTGATCCTGGGGCGCGGCCAGCAGATCGAACGGGTGGAATCGTTCGGCATCGGTACTGTCAACCAGAGCCTGGCGTTTTTCGCCGACGGCCAGATCACCGCGGAAGCCTACGATGCCGCGGTATTGTCCGCCCGCAGTCATTTCGAAGATGCGGCGCCGCCGTACCGGCCGCAAAACTGGAGCCATGCCTACGGTTCTTCCGGCACCATCCGCGCGATTGCCGAGACTATCGAAAAAAACGGCCTGGGCGACCATCGCCTGTCGTATACCAGCCTGGAAGCCCTGCGCACACGCTTCGTCGAGTTCGGCCACGTCAGCCGCATCGACTTGCTGGGCATGAAGCCGGAGCGCGCCGCGGTGATGGTTGGCGGCCTGGCGGTGCTGATCGGCCTGATGCAGGAACTCGGCATCGAAGTGATCCAGCCGATCGAAGCCGGCCTGCGCATGGGCGTGATGTGGGACCTGCAGCTGCGCGGCACGCGCCTGGACCGGCGCGACCAGTCGGTGCACGATTTTTCCCAGCGCTTCCACGTAGACCAGCTGCGCGCCAGCCGCGTGGCCGAAACCGCGACTTCGCTGTTCGACATGCTCAAGCCCAGCAGCGACGGCCTCAGCCAGTACCTGCACTGGAGCGCCTTGCTGCATGAAGTAGGGTTGGTGGTGTCGCAGAGCGGTTATCACAAGCATGCGGCCTACCTGATCGAGAACGCCGACCTGTCGGGCTTCACCACTCGCGAACAGCGCGCCATGAGCATGCTGATCCTCGGCCAGAAAGGCAACCTGCGCAAGATCAGCGATGCGCTGCTGGATCCGGATTTTTCCAAGGCGGTGCTGGCCCTGCGCCTGGCGGTCATGTTCCTGCACTCGCGCATCGAGATCGACCTCGACGAGCTGCGCCTGAAGATGAAGAGCAAGATCGAACTCGATATCAAGCGCGACTGGATTGAAGACCATCCCACCGCCACCTACTGGATGACCAAGGAGCAGGACTGGTGGCGCGAGATCGGCGTCGAATTCGCCATCCGCCGGACCTGAGCGGCCGGCGCCGCCCATCCTTCAATACCGAGCCGGCCTGGCGCAGGCCGGCTCTTCTCTTTTCCCCCATCCTGATCGTGAGCGGCGCTCATCCCGGCCCTTGCTGCTATCCTATTGTGATTGATCTGCCGGCACCGCTCAAGCTGTTGCGCAAGCCGGTTGCTGATAACACACCAGGAGACTGAGCCAGCCATGAAATATGTGATCGGCGTCGACATCGGCACGCAAAGCAGCAAGGCCTTGCTGGTCGACGCAAACGGACGGATTGTCGCGCAGCACAGCCGCAGCTATCAGGTTGATACGCCCAGGCCGCTATGGGCCGAGCAATGGCCGCAGGTCTGGTTCGATGCGGTACGCGCGTGTATCGGCGAATGCGTGCGGCAGGCGCAAGCCGCGCCCGGTTTCGATCCGGCACAGGTCGCCGCGATCTGTATCAGCAGCTTGTACGGCGGCTCCGGCATTCCGGTGGACGCCGAGATGCAGCCTTTGCATCCTTGCCTGATCTGGATGGACCGGCGCGCCAACGACGAGGTTGCCTGGATCAGGAAAACGCTGGATGTCGACCGTCTGCGCACGCTCACCGGCAACGGCATCGACAGCTACTACGGCTACACCAAGATGCTCTGGATCAAAAACCAGCGGCCCGAGATATGGGAGAAAACACGGTATTTCCTGCCTCCCAACAGCTACATCAATTATCTGCTGACGGGAGAACTTGCGGTTGACCACAGTTCCGCCGGCAACATCGGCGGCGTCTACGATATCGTCGGGCGCAACTGGTGCCCGGAGACCATGGCCATGCTGGGAATCCCATTGCAGATGATGCCGTCGCGCTTGCTGCAATCGAGCGATGCGGTCGGCGGTTTGCTGCCGCAGTGGGCGCAGGAATTCGGCCTGCCGGCCGGAATCCCGCTGATGGCGGGCGGCGTCGACGCGGCGGTAGCGACCCTTGCCGCCGGCGCGGTCAAGGAGGGCAACCATGTGGCCATGATAGGCACCAGCATGTGCTGGGGTTACCTCAACCAGAACACCGACGCCAGCCATGGGCTGATCAGCATGCCGCATGTCTTCAACGGCTTGCAGGACAATTATATTTTTGGCGGGGCGATTACCGCCGGGGCGTCGGTCAGCTGGTTCCGCGAGCAGTTTTGCCAGGCCGAGATCGCCGAGGCGAAACAGCAGCAGGTCGATCCGCATCACTTGCTGGAGGTGCGCGCTGCCGCCATTGCGCCGGGTTGCGACGGCGTCCTGTTCCTGCCTTACCTGATGGGCGAACGCAGCCCGGTGTGGGACGCCGGCGCCAGCGGCGCCTTTGTCGGCCTGAGCCTGTATCACAGCCGGGCGCACATGTACCGGGCGGTATTGGAAGGCGTCAGTTTTGCGCTGAAACACAATATGGATGCCGGCGCCAAAGGCGCGCTGTTTCTGGACGAACGGCTGGTGGTGGTGGGCGGCGCCAGCCATTCCGACCTCTGGATGCAGATTATCGCGGACATCACCGGCTATGCAGTTTACACCATCAAGGAAAACGTCGAAGCCGCCTTGGGCGCCGCCTTGCTGGCAGCCTATGGCGCCGGCCTGGTCAGCCGAGAGGACGTGAAGCAGGGCTGGGTGAGCCTGGAGCAGCGCGCCAGCCCCGATGCGGCGAGACACCGGATGTATGCCGCGCGCTTCGAGGTCTACCGCGAACTTTACCCGGCGCTAAAGCCGATCATGCATAAATTGCAAACGGCCTGATGGCAAGATCAGCTCAGTAGGTCAGTCCGCTGGCCTTGTTGAACAGCGCCATGTCGACATAGCTCGACAGATGGTTGCTGTCGGCGACGTCGCCCACCGTATACCCGCCGATGTCAAAACCGCCGTCGGGAATGGCGTATTCCGCCTGGCCGCTGGTGCGTTTGCCGGCCGCCAGCAGGCGCTGCCATGACTTGGCCGCGGTGAAACCTTCCAGCGTCAGCGCCGATACCGGCTCGTCGCGGTATTTCCGCATCATGTTCAAATGTTCGAGCTGTATCGAAGAGCTGCCGATGCTGGGATTCGGGACGACTTGCGAAAACACCGTCCACTCCACGGCTTTGCCGCCGGCCAGCTGGCGCAGCGTGGTCAGGTTGGTAAGGGAAGAGCCGGCGACGAAGGTTTGCGGCGCCAGTTTGCGGAATTCTTTCAGGAATACGCCGGCATTCACGGTGTCGGCAATCATGATCACGAAACCCGGCTTGGCGCTGGCCAGCTGCGCCGTTTCGCTGCGCATCTTGGCCGGGTCGCTGCCCAGGTGGACCGTGCCGCTGAGCCTGATGCCGCTTTCCTTCATCCGCTCGGCCAGGCGGCGGTAGGCGTCGGCGGTGGCGGCCGATTCCTGGTACACCACGCCGACATCCTTGATGCCCAGCTTGTCGAAATGGGAAAATATATGGCGGATTTCCTGCTGGTAGCTGGGCCGCCAGAACAGGACTTTGGCGTCTTTGCGGTAATCGGCGCCGGCCAGCGGTGCGTACAGCGTCAGGCCGCTGCGCTTGAATTCGGCCGAATCCAGCACGGCGCGGGTGACATCGTCGCCGACGCCGCCGAACAGGTAGGAAACGCGGGCCTGGGTGATCAGTTCGGCCACCGCCTTGATCGCCAGGTCGGCCTGGCCGTGGTCGTCGCGCACCAGGTACTGGACGCGTCGGCCGTTGATGCCGCCCTTGGCGTTGAGCACGTCAAAATAGGTCTTGATGCCAGCCACATAGTCGCGCCCCAGGTCGGCGTTCGGACCCGACAGATCGATGGCCTGGCCTACCACCACGGTGTCGGTCGCTGCATTTGCCAGCAGCGGCAGGCACAAGGCGATAGCAGCCAGATACTTGCACAAAAAGCGTTTCAAGTTTAAGTTCATCGGAAAGTCAAAATATGGCGTGGGAGGAGTCGCGATTCTGGTTGCAAATTGTGACGGCTTGATGAATTTGTTGTCTTTGTTGAAGCGGTCCTTGCTGATAATAGAATAATTGTATATATTATTTATACGATTTAAATATGGAGAGTTGAATGGTTACCAGTAAAATTGTGAAACCTGTTGTCAAGAAGCCGATTGCAGTGAAAAAACCCGTTGCCAAAGCCAAGCCTGCAGCGCGTCCTTCTGCCAAGCCGGTAGCAAAGCCAGCTGCCAAGCCTGCAGTAAAAACAGTCGCAAAACCTTTGCCCAAGCCGCTGCCGAAACCTTTGCCGGTCGCCAAGCCAGCGGTTCCAAAACCGGCGCCAAGCATCAAGGCGCTGCCGGATTTAAAGGGTAAGGTAAAGAAAGCCAAGCTGGTGCGCGACAGTTTCACCATGCCGGCCGATGAATACCAGGTCTTGGGCGACGTCAAGAAAACCTTCTTGAAAGCCGGCCTGGAAGTTAAAAAGAGCGAGCTGCTGCGGGTCGGTGTTGCCTTGATCCGCGAACTGGACCTGGCCAACCTGAAACTGGCCGTGGCCAGCCTGCCGCCGGTGAAAGCGGGCCGTCCGAAGAAAGAGAAATAAGACAGACAGCTTGTACTGCGCAGTGTGCTGAACAGGGCCCGGATCTGTGCGTTGGCGAAAGCCGCCGCACAGATCCGGGCCCTGTTTTTTTGTGCAGGCAGGGGCTCCGCATTATCGGAAAACCGCAGGATTCATGTTCCTGGAATTATATTTTTGACACTGTTGCTATGTCACAAAACCGAAATAAACTTGTCATTTTCTTGAAGTAATCGGTAGTTAGGCTTGTCATCGTCACAATCAGAAAGGACGATGAATGCAACTGCTAACGAATCCTGGCGAAGCAAGTACTAGTGTTTCCAAGTTGACGGTTAGTCTTGCCAGTACGCCGGAAGAGGTACGTGAAGTGCAGCGTTTGCGCTACAAGGTGTTTATCGAGACGATGGGTCTTTCCGCGCTGGCCAATGCGGACGGCCTGGACAGCGATGAATTCGATTCCTATTGCGATCACCTGATCGTCCGCGACACCAATACCTTGCGCGTGGTCGGCACTTATCGGGTCATGAGCCCGCACGCGGCAAGAAGCATGGGCCGTTATTATTCGGAACAGGAATTCGACCTCGGGCGCCTCGATAACCTGCGCAGCAGCATCGCCGAAGCAGGGCGCGCCTGCATCGATCCCGAATACCGCAGCGGCAGCGTCATCATGCTGCTGTGGGCCGGCCTGGCAGCCTTCATGCGGCGCGAACGCTGCGACTACCTGATGGGCTGCGCCAGCGTCAGCCTGGCCGATGGCGGCCATAACGCCGCGGCCTTGTACCACGGCTTGGACCAGAATAACTTTGCGCCGGCCGAATACCGCGTCACGCCGCATGTGCCGTTTCCGGTGCATGAGCGCGAAACCGGCCATGTGGCGCAGATGCCGCCGCTGCTGAAAGGCTACCTGCGCAGCGGCGCCTGGGTCTGTGGCGATCCGGCCTGGGATCCCGATTTCCACTCCGCCGATTTTTTCCTGCTGCTGCCTCTATCCAAGCTGGACCAGCGCTATGCGCGTCACTATCTTAAAGAAACGAGGACGACATGAAACCAGGCGAACAGTTTCTGGAAGCTGCGTTGTTTGGCGCCAATGCCGGTAACGGCGTCGGCGCCGGGACGAAGCGCGATCCGATCCGCTTCCGCACCATCTGGATTTCCGATGTGCACCTGGGAACCACCGGCTGCCAGGCTGCTCGCCTGCTTGAGTTCTTGCGCGCGACCGAATCGGATACCTTGTACCTGGTCGGCGACATCATCGACGGCTGGCAGCTCAAGCGCCGCTGGTACTGGGACCAGGTCCACAACAATGTAGTGCAAACGGTGCTGAAAAAGGCGCGCAAGGGAACCGAGGTGATTTTTGTGCCCGGCAACCATGACGAGGCTGTGCGCCAATTCATCGATCTGGACTTTGGCGGTATCCGGATCCGCGATGAATTGGTGCATACCACCGCGCAGGGAAAACGCATGCTGGTGCTGCACGGCGACCGTTTCGACGGCGTCATCGCCTGCGCCAAATGGCTGGCGTATGTAGGCGACAGCCTGTACACCGTGATCCTGAAATTCAACCAGTGGTTCAACGGCTGGCGCGCGCGCGCCGGCTTGCCTTACTGGTCGCTCTCGCAGTACCTGAAGCTGAAAGTGAAAAACGCCGTCAACTACATCTCTTCGTTTGAAGATGCGCTGGCGGCGGAAGCGCAGAAAAAGGGCCTGGACGGCGTCATTTGCGGCCATATCCACAAGCCGGAAATCCGCGACATCAACGGCATCAAGTATTGCAACGACGGCGACTGGGTAGAAAGCCTGTCGGCGCTGGTGGAAGAGGCCAGCGGCGAATTGCGCCTGGTGACCTGGCAGGAAATCATGCAGCAAAAGAATGCCGTGTCCGGCAAGAAGGTTGGCGAGTTATGCGCATTGCCATCGTAACTGACGCCGGGCAAACGCTGATCAACGGAGTAGTCAATACCTTGCGCGCCACCAGCGCTTGCCTGCGCCATAACGGCCACGAAGTATTGCTGCTCAGTCCCGACGATTTCCCGACTTTCGCCTGTCCCACTTATCCCGAAATCCGCCTGGCCCACAAGCCTTACGCCAGGATCGCGGCCAGCCTGAAGGCGTTTGCGCCAGACTGCATCCATATCTCGACCGAAGGTCCGATGGGCCTGGCCGCCAGGCGTTTCTGCCTGCGCCAGGGCATAGGTTTCACCAGCGCCTACCACACGCGTTTTCCGGAGTACCTGAGCGCACGTTCGATCTTGCCCAAGGCACTGACTTACCGCTGGCTACGCTGGTTCCACGGCCCCTCGAAAGCGGTGATGGTGCCGACGCCGCACGTGCTCAAGGAGCTGGAGCAGCGCGGCTTCCGCCACCTGGTGTTATGGGGCCGGGGAGTGGATACCGAGCGTTTCAAGCCGGTGGACGAGGACCATGCTTGCATCGCTCGCCCTTTGTATCTGTATGTCGGCAGGGTGGCGGTGGAAAAGAATATCGAATCCTTCCTGCAGGTCGACCTGCCGGGCAGCAAGTGGGTGATAGGCGACGGCCCGTTGCGGGAAGAGCTGCAGCAGCGTTATCCGGATGTGCAATTCCTGGGCGCCAAACCGCACCATGAGCTCACTTCCTATTACAATTGCGCCGATGTGATGGTGTTCCCCAGCCATACCGATACGTTCGGGCTGGTCATGGTCGAAGCCATGGCTTGCGGGGTGCCGGTCGCCGCTTATCCGGTCGCCGGCCCGCTCGATGTAGTGGCGCAGGGACGCTCAGGGATACTCGACGAGGACCTGTCTTCGGCCTGCCTGCGAGCCCTGGCGCTGGACCGGCGCGAGGTGCGGGCGCATGCGCTGGAATACTCCTGGGAACTGGCTACCCAGCAGTTCCAGCAGCATCTGTTCCCGATCCAGGGCGTGAAAAAACGCCCCGCGAACCTGCTGGCCGGCCGGTCGCGGCCGGCTTCGGGCCTGTAACGGGCCATGACAGGCTATCCGAATCAGAAAGAGTGTTAGTCACCGCACATACATGCCCCGGCTTCGGGAGCATGATTGTTCCAGTTCCACTCATGCTGTTTGCATGAGGACTGCCAGCCGGCAGGCGGCTCGCTGATCAGATTTGCCATGCATTTGCATGCCTCTGCTTGCGGAAGTGTCCCATCCCTTTGATCCAGTCGCCGCTCCCGCATCCATACAGGAGATCACAGTGACTGAGCCACGCAAAGGGCAAGCGCCAGCGGTATTGAAAAGAGATGAATTCCACTTCGAATTCCGACGCTCTTTTATCGACCCCACGTTTGCCGCGGTCGAAGCCGATATCGCCAGGGTGGAGCAGGTCGCCTGGGAAAACTACATCAACGGCAACAAGTCTCCCGTCACGGCAAAAGCCGGGCCGGAATTCGAGGACCCCGATTACGATCTGTCGACTGAATGGAAAGCTACCCGCGACAGCTTGCTTGCGGCGGAAACGGTCCAGAAAAATCCCGCCACCAAGTCCAGGGTCTTGCTGATCTGCGGCTCCGCCCGCAATGACGGCAGCTGTCCCGGCGAAATGTCCAAGACTTACCGCATGGTCAAGCTTGCTGCGGCAACGCTGGCGGCCAGCGATGTGGAAGTCGATTTGCTGGACCTGAGCCTGCTTACCTCAGGCTACGACCAGCACATCTATCCCTGCAAGGGCTGCGTCTCCACCGCGATGCCGTTATGCCACTGGCCGTGCAGTTGCTACCCGAACCACGGCCAGCGCCAGACCAACGACTGGATGGCGGAAATTTACGAGAAATGGGTCGCTGCGCACGCTGTCATCATCATGACGCCGGTCTACTGGTACCAGACGCCCGGAGTGTTGAAACTGATGATAGATCGGCTGGTGTGCGCCGACGGCGGCAATCCCGATCCGTCCAGCACCCATGGCAAGGATGCGGAAAAAGCCAAACAGCTGGAGTTGCAAGGATGGCCCTATCCCAAGCACCTGGCCGGCCGCGCCTACGGCCTGGTGGTGCATGGCGATGTCGCCGGCGTCGAAGGGGTGCGCAGGGGGCTGTCGGACTGGCTCGACTGGATGGGGCTGGTCGATGCCGGCGCCTTGTCGCGGCTGGACCGCTTCGTCGGTTATTACGAGTCGTATGCGGAGAGCCATCTCGCGCTGGACAAGGACCTGGCGCTGCAGCAGGAAGTGCGCAATGTCGCCAGCGCCGTGGTCAATGCCGTGGCCGAGATCCGCGCCGGGAATTTTGAGCCGCCGGATGCCGAGCTGCATCGGCCGCGGCCTAAATAGGCCGTGCGCCGAAATCCCGCCCAACCCTATCGCCAGGAGGAAAACCCATGCTTGAATTTTCAGGGAAAGTGGCCATCGTGACCGGCGCCGGTTCCGGCCTGGGCGAGGCCATCGCCACCATTCTGTACCAGGGCGGCGCCAGCGTCGTCCTCGCCGATATCGATCAGCAGCGCTGCATCGATGTAGCCGGCCGGCTGGACCCCGAAGGCGCGCATACCTTGCCGCTGCAGACCGATGTTTCCGATCATCGCGCGGTGGAAGCGATGGTGGCGGCGACCATGGCGCGCTTCGACGGCCTGCACCTGGCGGTCAACAACGCCGGCATTACCGGACCGCGCGAGACGCCCACGGCCGAATATGACATCGAGACCTGGCAACGGGTGATTGCGACCGATCTCGGCGGCGTGTTTTTTTGCATGAAATACCAGATCCCGGCGCTGCTGGCGAGCGGCGGCGGCGCCATTGTCAACATGTCGTCGGCGGCCGGGATTGTCGCGGTGGCCGGCGAGGCGCCGTATGTGGCGGCCAAACACGGCATCATCGGATTAAGCAAAAGCGTGGCGCTGGAATATGCCGGCCGCAATATCAGGGTTAACGCGGTCGGCCCTGGCTTCATCGACACGCCCGAGATCAGGAAGCTGCCGCAAGAAGAACATGATGCGCTGGCGGCGCTGCATCCGATGGGCCGCCTGGGGCAGGCCGAGGAAGTCGGGCAGCTGGTCGCTTATCTGCTGTCCGAACAGGCTTCCTTCATTACCGGCAGCTTCCATTCGATAGACGGCGGTTACACCGCGCGCTGAAAACGTTGCCGGAAAATAAAATGCCCCGTATGGAACGGGGCATTGTCAGTCAGTGCGGCTTGTCTGTTACCAGAATTTCCACCAAGGCGCTTTGACGACCTTGTTGCTGTCGGTGCCGGTGCCGCCGACATACTTGCTGTTCGGGTAGGTCTTTTTCAGCACACGCTCAGCGTCATCGCGCAATTGCGGGAGGCCCAGGGCTTCATACGACTGCACCATGATATGCAGCGCTTCTTCCACCGCAGGCGCATCGCGATATTGCTGGATGGCGCTTTGCGCACGGTCGGCTGCGGCTACATACGCGCCGCGGCGGTAGTAGTAGCTGGCGACGTGGACGTCATACTGCGCCAGCGCATTCACCAGGTATTTCATGCGCGCCAGCGAATCCGGGGCGTAGGTGCTGTCCGGGAAGCGGACTACCACTTGCTTGAAGGCGTCGAATGCATCGCGCGCCGCTTTCGGGTCGCGCTCGGTAGCGTCTTCGCTCGACAGGAAATCGAAAATGCTGATCTTGTCGTTGAAGTTGACCAGGCCGCGCAGGTAGTACATGTAGTCTACGTTAGGGTGGTTCGGATGCAGCTTGATGAAGCGGTCGATCGCCGCCAGCGCCTCGGGCTGCTCGCCTTGCCGGTAATGGGCATAAGCGATATCCATCTGCGCCTGTTGCGCGTAAGTGCCGAACGGATAACGCGATTCCAGCTTTTCAAAGTACTTAATTGCCTTATCGTAGCCGCCGCTGTTCATTTCATCCTTGGCCTCCGAGTATAATCGGGGGGCGGACCAGTTTGCGGTTTCATCGACTTTGTCTGGCAATAAGCCACACGCAGATAAGGATAGAGCGAATGCGACGGCAGCTAGTTTTAAGAGTCTTTTTTGCATAGTGGTTTGCAAGATTGCGCGTGTTCTAGTGTATTAACAACGATTGATTATAGCTGATGGGACTTCAAGTGATGTCATTTACCAAGCCAAATTTGGCTGAAAGTCTGCCTGACGCTGATTTAGAGGCCGATATCGACTACGTCGATGACGGCGTCGACGATGGCGACGCGGCTACCGCCAGCGCGCCGATAGTACTGCAATTGACTCCGGATGTCTGCGGTACGCGTCTGGATAAAGTGGTTTCGACCCTGGTGCCGCAATATTCGCGCAGCCGCATCCAGCAGTGGATAGAAGCCGGCCACGTCACCGTCGACGGCAAGCCGGGCACCACCAAAATGACCACCTACGGCGATGAAACCGTGGTGGTGCTGCCGCAGCCGGCGCCCGATGAAAAGGCGTTCACGCCGGAAGACATGGCGCTGGACGTGGTCTACGAAGATGCGGCAATCATTGTCATCAACAAGCCGGCCGGGCTGGTGGTGCATCCGGCCGCCGGCAACTGGTCGGGCACCCTGCTCAACGGCCTGCTGTTTCGCTGGCCGGCATTGGCCGGGGTGCCGCGCGCCGGCATCGTGCATCGCCTGGACAAGGATACCAGCGGCCTGATGGTGGTCGCCAAGACGCTCGAAGCGCAGACCGATCTGGTGCGCCAGCTGCAGGCCCGCACCGTCAAGCGCCAGTACCTGGCGCTGGTGTGGGGCACGCCGCAGCTGAACGGCACCGTCGACAGCCCGATGGCGCGCCATCCGCGCGACCGCATCAAGATGGCGGTATCGGAAAGCCTGATCGCCAAGCCGGCCATCACCCACTACCAGCGGCTGGCGACCGGCTTGCTGGAGCGGCGTCCGGTCAGCCTCATGAGTTGTCGCCTGGAAACTGGGCGTACCCACCAGATTCGCGTCCACATGCAGTCGCTCGGCTTTTCGCTGGTGGGCGACGCCTTGTACGGCAAGCAACATCTGATGCCGGCTTTCCCGCGCCAGGCCCTGCAGGCATCGCGCCTGGGCCTGATCCATCCGAGCAGCGGCAAGGCTTGCGAATGGTATGCGCCGCTGCCTGAGGATTTCGCCGCGCTGCTGGTGCGTGCGGGCATGAGCGTGCCGGAATAAATTGTAGACCAGGGTTATCGGCGGTTTTGTGAATTAAATGGAAAGAAGGGAAGATTCGGCGCATGCAATTGATTATTCCGGACTGGCCTGGATTGCCGCCCAATATTGGCGCTTGCGCCACCCTGCGCGGCGGCGGCGCCAGCCAGGGGCCGTATGACGACGGCAACGGCGGCGGCGGCCTGAATCTCGGCAGCCACGTCGGCGACCAGCCGGCGGCGGTCGAATCCAACCGTGCGCGGCTGGATATCCTGCTGCCGGCGTCGCCGCTGTGGCTGACGCAGGTCCATGGCCATCAGGTGGTTGACGCTGGCGCCGGAGCCAGTGCCGGCGGCGTCGAAGCGGATGCTGCCATCGCCACCCGGCCAGGCGTGGTGTGTGCGATCCAGACCGCCGATTGCCTGCCGGTCTTGTTTGCCGATGTGAACGGCGCCGTGGTCGGCGCTGCGCATGCCGGCTGGCGCGGCTTGCAGGGCGGCGTGCTGCAAAATACCGTGGCCCGCATGCGCGCTGCCGGCGCTGGGCCGATTTCAGCCTGGCTGGGGGCCGCCATCGGCCCCGAAAGATTCGAGGTTGGCGCCGACGTGCTGGCGGCATTCGCCGAGGTTGCGGAAGCCGGCCGGGAAAGGCTGGAAACCGAAGCCTGCTTTACGCCGATCGCACAGCGGTCCGGTAAATATCTGGCGGACATTTATCAACTGGCGCGGCTTGCGCTGCGCCAGGCGGATGTGCAGAATATCCATGGCGGCGGATTATGTACGGTCAGCGACAGGAATTTTTACTCCTACCGCCGCGACCATGTGACTGGTCGCATGGCTTCGCTGATCTGGCTGAAATAAGCTGGTTGAAATGGACGGGGCTGCTTATTGTTTCTTTGCTTCCGTATTTTCTTGCGGGACGGATGCAGGAACAGTCGGGGCAGCTTTTTGCTGTGCTGCCAGCCTGTCAGAATTTTCAGCACGCTGACGATTTCTCTTGCGCTTCGGCGTGCCCATCAGGTATAAAACAATTGTCAAAGGAAAAACACCGTACAGCAAAAACGTCATCACACCGGCAACTGGAGTAGCCTCTGTAATTGCCATCATGAAGACGACGTAAATCCAGGCGATGGCGACGATGTACATTTTGCTTCCTGCTTTAGAGTCAATCCGATAAAAGATACACGAAAATAAGCCAAAACAACGGTCACAGCATGAATTCGCCTAATATCACGCCTAATTTTTCCGTCTTCGATCCTGCCGCATTGTCGCAACTCTCGCAGCAGTTCAGCCAAGCATTCAATCCCCAATTCTTGCAGCAGCTCAGCCACATCGCCGACCCCGGCATGTTCCTGGGTTTCAATCCGTCGGCGCAAAACCAAAGCGGCGCGGCAGGTTTCGGCGAGCTCGGCATTTCGCTCGACCCGGCGGTGCTGGAAAAGCTGCAGGCGGAATACACGCAGCAGCTGTCTGCGCTGTGGAAGGACATGCTGGCGGCGCGCATTCCCGCCATCGCCGACCGTCGCTTCAGCGCAGCAGCCTGGCATGGCAATCCGGTGTATGCCTTCAATGCCGCGGCCTACCTGCTGAACGCCCATTTCCTGACGGCGATGGTCGAGGCGCTGGAGGCACCGCCCAAGATCAAGCGCAAGATCGGCTTCACCGTGCAGCAGATGATAGACGCCATGGCGCCGTCCAATTTCCTGGCGACCAATCCGGCGGCGCAGCAGAAAATTGTCGAAACCAATGGCGAAAGCCTGACCAAAGGCATTGCCCAGATGATCGCGGACATGCACAAGGGCCGGGTGTCGCAGACCGACGAGTCGGCGTTCGAGGTCGGCAAGGACGTGGCGACCACCGAAGGCGCCGTGGTATTCGAGAACGAGCTGTTCCAGCTGATCCAGTACACGCCGCTGACCGCCAAGGTGTACCAGCGGCCGTTGCTGATCGTGCCGCCGTGCATCAACAAGTTCTACATCCTTGACCTGCAGCCGCAGAACTCGCTGGTGCGCTACGCGGTGGAGCAGGGACATAGCGTATTCCTGGTTTCCTGGCGCAACGCCGACGAGTCGCTGGCGCAGGCCACCTGGGACCAGTACGTGGTCGACGGCGCCATCCGTGCGATCCAGGCGGTGCAAGACATATCCGGCCAGGACAAGATCAATACGCTGGGTTTCTGCGTCGGCGGCACGATCCTCTCTACCGCGCTGGCAAAGCTGGCGGCGGAAAAGAACAACCCGATCGCCAGCCTGACCCTGCTCACCGCCTTCCTCGATTTCAGCGATACCGGCATCCTCGACGTCTACATCGACGACATGCAGATCCGCATGCGGGAACAGGCCATCGGCCAGGGTGGCCTGATGCCGGGGCGTGAATTCGGCTCGGCGTTTTCCAGCTTGCGTCCCAATGACCTGCTGTGGAATTATGTCGAATCGAATTACCTCAAGGGCGAGCAGCCGACGCCTTTCGATCTGTTGTACTGGAACGCCGACAGCACCAACCTGCCGGGCCCGATGTTTTGTTATTACCTGCGCCACATGTACCTGGACAATTCGCTCAAGGATGCCAGGCTGACGGTAGGCGGACAAAAGATCGACCTCGGCAAGATCGATGCGCCGGCTTTCATCTATGCTTCGCGCGAAGACCACATCGTGCCCTGGGCTTCGGCCTATGCCTCGGTGTCCTTGCTGAATCCTAAAAAGCCGAAGCAGAACCGTTTTGTGCTGGGCGCTTCCGGCCATATCGCCGGCGTGATCAATCCGCCGGCAAAGAAGAAACGAAGTTATTGGACGAACAAGGCAGTCGCCGCCGATGCCGATACCTGGCTGGCGGCAGCGGTTGAACATCCCGGCAGCTGGTGGACCGAATGGGCGGAATTTTTATCCGAACATGCAGGAAAACAAGTGGCCGCGCCGCGCAAATTAGGAAATACTAAGTACGGCATCATCGAGCCGGCGCCGGGCCGGTATGTCAAAGTCAGGGCAGAATAAAACGCAGCGCGAAGACTGTCGGGGAAGCGGTAGCCAGTAAGCAGATGGATTTTTTGAATTGTTTTTTTGAAGGAGACAAAAGATGGCAAAGCGAATCGTTTATGTGACAGGGGGAATGGGCGGCATCGGTACCCCAATTTGTACTCGTCTTTGCACGGATGGCTACACCGTGGTTGCCGGCTGCGGGCCGAATTCCACGCGCAAGGATAAATGGCTGGCCGACATGCGCGCCAAGGGTTTCGATATCCACGCCTCGGAAGGCAATGTCTCCAACTGGGAATCGACCAAGGCGGCGTTCGAAAAGGTCAAGGCGGAAGTCGGCGAGGTCGACATCCTGATCAATAACGCGGGCATTACCCGCGACGGCCAGTTCCGCAAGATGTCCAAGGCTGACTGGGATGCTGTCATCGACACCAACCTGAATTCGCTGTTCAACGTCACCAAGCAGGTCATCGACGGCATGGCAGACCGCGGCTGGGGACGGATTGTCAATATTTCATCGGTCAACGGCCAGAAGGGGCAGTTCGGCCAGACCAACTACTCGACCGCAAAAGCCGGCATCCACGGCTTCACGATGGCGCTGGCGCAGGAAGTGGCGACCAAGGGCGTTACCGTCAATACCGTATCGCCAGGTTATGTCGGCACCGACATGGTGCGCTCGATCCGGCCGGATGTGCTGGAAAAGATCGTCGCCGGCATCCCGGTGAAACGCCTGGGCGAACCGGAAGAAATCGCTTCCATCATCTCCTGGATCGTGTCGGAAGAGGGTGGTTACGCCACCGGTTCCGACTTCTCCCTGAACGGCGGCCTGCACATGGGCTGATGCCCCTGTCGGTGTCAGCTCCCGTGTGGATTGTCTTGCAATCCACACGGTTTATTGCGTATGCTTGCTTGTATTGCAATGCAATAAAACTCCCTGCACTGTCTTGGCACGTGCATATAATAGAGATGTACTGTAGCAAATGTCGATTGCTAAAGTAACAAATATAAAATGCGTTATGGGCGCAGCAACCTGGGACTGAAATGACTACACCAAAAAAAATGTCTGAACGTTTGATCAAGAAGTATCCGAATCGTCGCCTGTACGATACACAAACCAGTTCATACATTACCCTGACCGACGTCAAGCAGCTGGTGCTGGACAACGAGGAATTCGTTGTGCTGGACGCCAAGACCGAGGATGACCTGACGCGCAGCATCCTGTTGCAGATCATCCTGGAAGAAGAGTCGAACGGCACACCCATGTTTTCCAGCGCGGCGCTGTCGCAGATCATCCGCTACTACGGCCACGCCATGCAGGGGATGATGGGTTCTTACCTGGAAAAGAACATCCAGGCTTTCATCGATATCCAGAACAAGCTCACTGAAAATTCCAAGGGTTTCTACGAAGGCAAGCCCTTCAGCCCGGAAATGTGGGCGCAGTTCATGAATGTCCAGGGGCCGATGATGCAGGGCATGATGAGCAACTACATCGAGCAAAGCAAAGGCCTGTTCATCCAGATGCAGGAACAGATGCAAAACCAGACCAAGAACATGTTCGGCACTTTCCCGTTTGCACCGCCGCCGCCCGACAAGACAAAAAAATAATCATTCGCTCACACCTCGCACGGTTTTTAGAGGCCGTGCAGGGTAACCATGGCGGTGGAAGGGGTACAATAGCGACTTTGCTTTGACCCCACCTCACGCCATGTCCAACGTCATTTCCGCAGCGCCTGCCGTACCTGTTGCCGCCCCCAAGGTCGGTTTCGTCTCCCTTGGTTGCCCCAAGGCACTAGTCGACTCCGAACAAATCCTCACCCAGTTGCGCGCGGAAGGTTATGAAACTGCCAAGTCTTATCAAGGCGCGGACCTGGTGATCGTTAACACCTGCGGTTTTATCGACGCCGCGGTGCAAGAGTCGCTGGACGCCATCGGCGAAGCCCTGAGCGAAAACGGCAAGGTCATCGTGACCGGCTGCCTGGGTGCCAAGAAAGATGCCGACGGCGACGACATCATCCAGAAGATCCACCCGAAAGTACTGGAAGTGACCGGCCCGCATGCGGTCGGCGAAGTCATGTTTGCCGTGCACAAGCATCTGCCCAAGCCGCACGCGCCGTTCTTTGACCTGCTGCCGCCGCAGGGCGTCAAGCTGACGCCCAAGCATTTCGCCTACCTGAAAATCTCGGAAGGCTGTAACCACCGTTGCAGTTTTTGCATCATCCCGTCGATGCGCGGCGACCTGGTCTCGCGCCCGATCGCCGATGTCATGCTGGAAGCGGAAAACCTGTTCAAGGCCGGCGTCAAAGAGCTGCTGGTGATTTCGCAAGACACCAGCGCCTACGGCGTCGACGTCAAGTTCCGCATGGGCTTCTGGAACGGCAAGCCGGTCAAGACCCACATGACGCAGCTGGTCACCGCGCTCGGCGAACTGGCCGCGCAATACGGCGCCTGGGTGCGCCTGCACTACGTTTATCCGTATCCGCACGTCGACCACATCATCCCGCTGATGGCCGAAGGCAAGGTGCTGCCATACCTGGACGTGCCGCTGCAGCACGCCCATCCCGATGTGCTGAAGCGCATGAAGCGCCCGGCCAGCGGCGAAAAGAATATCGAGCGGATCCAAGCCTGGCGCGCGATGTGCCCGGACCTCACTATCCGCTCCACCTTCATCGCCGGCTTCCCCGGCGAAACCGAGGCCGAATTCGAATACCTGCTGGATTTCCTGAAAGAGGCTGAAATCGACCGCCTCGGCTGTTTCGCCTATTCGCCGGTGGAAGGCGCCACCGCCAACGCCCTGGACAATCCGGTGCCGGAAGAATTGCGCGAAGAGCGCCGCGGCCGCGTGATGCAGCTGCAGGAAGAAATTTCCAAGAAACGCCTGCAAGCCAAGGTCGGCAAGACCATGCGCGTGCTGATCGATTCGGTCGACCGTAACGGCGGCGTCGGCCGTTCCAGCGCCGATGCGCCGGAAATCGACGGCGTGGTGTACGTCAAGCCGCCGTATGAACCGCACAAGAAACTGGTGGTCGGCGAATTTGTCGACGTCACCATCACCGCCTCCGACGCGCATGATCTGTGGGCTGCTGCATGATGGCAGGGAAGTTTGTGGTGATGCTGGCGTTGTCCCTGGGCCTGGCTTCAGGCATGGCGCTGGCGCAGAGCGATGTCGGCGCGCCGGCAGTTGCGGCTACGGCGGCGCCGAACCTGTTCGCCAAGCCGCTGACCTTGCGTGGCACGCTGGGCGACGCCAAGATCGAAATGCATCTGCAGCTGAAGCCGGATCCTACCGAAGGCATCCAGGGCACCTACGTGGTGGCCGGGCAGGGCGGCAAGATACTGCTGGCCGGCGAATCCGAGAATACCGATGTCATCATGGAAGAGTCAGTCAACGGCAAGGATGTCTCCGGCGAGTGGGCCGGCACCTTGGTCGGTGACACTTTCCGCGGCACCTGGTCGACCACCGACGATGCGGTCACCAAGCCGTTCGTGCTGGTAGTGCAGCAGCCGGCGCAAACAGCCCGTTCAGGTAAATAATTCTTCAAAAAATTCTTCCCAGGCATATGGCAAAAAAGAATTTTCAAACCGCGCTGATCCACAGCGCGTACCAGGCGCCAGAAGGTTTTGACGCCTTCCCGGTCGGCATCCACCACGCCTCCACGGTGCTGTTCAAGAACGTCGCCGCGATGCGGGCCCGCAACTGGCAAGAAAAGAGCGGCTATACATACGGCTTGCACGGCACCCCGACTTCCTTCACGTTGGAAGCGCGCCTGGCGGAAATCGAAGGCGGCCGGCATTGCTTGCTTGCCCCTAGCGGCCTGGCGGCGATCACCATGGTCGACCTGGCCCTGCTGAAGAGCGGCGACGATGTGCTGCTGCCGGATAATGTGTACAACCCGAACCGCGACCTCGGCAACTGGCTGGCGCGCGATTTCGGCATCAGTGCGCGCTATTACGACCCCTTGATCGGCGCCGGCATCGCCGCCCTGATCCAGCCGAATACGCGCCTGATCTGGACCGAGGCGCCGGGTTCGGTGTCGATGGAAATGCCGGATATTCCAGCCATCTGCCAGGCTGCCCACGCCAGGAACGTACTGGTGGCGATCGACAACACCTGGTCGGCCGGCCTGGCCTTGCGCGCTTTCGATCTCGGCGCCGATATTATCATGCATGCCCTCACCAAATACCAGTCAGGCGGCTCGGACGTGCTGATGGGAGCGGTGATCACGCGCGACGACGCCTTGAACCAGCGCCTCCAGACCGCCCACATGCGCCTGGGCCTGGGCGTCGGCATGGACGACGTCTACCTTGTGCTGCGCAGCCTGCCGACCATGCAGATGCGCTTCGCAGCGCATGACGCCGCGGCGCGCCAGGTTGCCGCCTGGCTCAAGCAGCGTCCCGAGATTAGCCTGGTGCTGCATCCGGCCTTCCCGGATTGTCCCGGACACGAGATCTGGCAGCGCGATTGCAACGGCGCCGCCGGCTTGTTCTCGGTGGTGTTCGACGAACGCTACAGCGAAGAGCAGACCGACCGTTTCGTCGACAGCCTGCAGCTGTTCAAGATCGGCTACAGCTGGGGCGGCGCCAACAGCCTGTGCGTACCTTACCGGATCCAGGGCATGCGCCAGAACTGGCAAGGCAAGGGCATCCTGGTGCGCTTCAATATCGGACTGGAAGATGTGCAGGATCTGATTGCGGATATCGAACAAGCCTTGGCTGTCATGTAGTACGTTATCAAGCTACGTCTTCCCCTAGTGCCCGCCGACACCGTGCTATCCACATTTACTGCGGTGTGCACTGCCAGGATATGGTGTCCCGTGAAAGCGTAGCGGATCGGTGCTGGTGCCGACGGCCAGCGCGCCGTAGCTATCGATAAATTTCCTCGGATTGATGGTTGCCATATGTAGTGTCTGGCCGAAGCGAAGCTGAGGCCGATTTTTCCTCTCTCATGCGCGACGCCGACAATCAATGCTGTGGTCACCACCTACCAAATACTGTGCACCCGCCACATTCAAACGGGCAGCTGCCGCCAAATGCACCTTGCAGCTGATCGGACTCTCATATTCTCCAAGTACCAGGCCCTAGCGCGATGCTATCCGACACCAAGATGCTGTGCTCGATATCCTTGGCGCGGAACATGGTCTTCAACATGTTTGCCTGCAGGTGATGGTCATCGGCGATGAGCGGGGCGTACAGGCGATTTTCGATCAACCGGTCCACAGGTAGTTGGGATGGCGCGCCCGGGTCAGGGGCGCCGCGCTAAAGATGATCATTGACTTGAAGGGCTGGGACGACAGCTTGCAAAATAGAAAATGGCTCCTAGGAAATTCATAACATTACTCCAATTGCTTATTGTATAACCATGTCGTTTTATTAAACTTGGGACTGAGCGGATTGACCGCTCGTTACAATCTCAACCGTTTAATTAGCATAGGAGAATTATTATGCAAGAAAATAAAACCGCTGTGGCCGACTGTAAAGCCACAGTCGACAGCGAAGCCATCGTCCAACGAGAAGCCTCGATTGAGGACTTGGGTCTGGAAGTCGTGGAAGACACGCCACAGATCGCCTTAGGTCGCCCGGTTCGTCACATCCGCGCTCAGTAAGGCTCTAAGTAGAGCAAGCAAGGGCGGGTCTCCGCCCTTTTCCATTCTCCAGCTATCGTCTCGACTAGCCATCACCTAGGAGTGCTTGGGCATGCCACAGATCCCTATTGAACGCGGATTTTTCGACCCTGATTCAATTAAGAATCTGGCCCGCTTGTATGAGCACGTTAGCGCGCACGAGCGAGCCGTGGCTGAGTACGAGTACGATCCGGTTAAATCGCCGCGGCTGATGGAACCACTGCTCCTCAAGCGCTCCTTTGAACCAAAACTGTTCGACGACCACCTGTTCCTCAAGTTGTTCGAGTGTATTTCGGCCGACGCAGAACGTGCGATCAGCGGACTGTTCCGGGTCTATATCGATGGCATGCTGAGTCCGCAATATGAGAACGAAGTGTTGTCTACGAAGCCGCTGCCAGGCGAAGGATTCGAGGCTTATGTCAGCCGAGCAACCGGTGGGCGCAAGTTCGGCATTGTAGTCAACGGGGTCGAGCAATGGTCCGACACGCTAGCACGCTTGGCGGCGCGCTTGTTTGCACCGATCGTGGAGGCCCAGGGTGCAGCACGCAGCACGATCGAGGTTACGCTGTTCATCGGCAACTACGGCTACACCCCTTTCGGCATTCATATCGACGATCCCTACACCTCGGTGGTGCATTTTCATGCTGGACCGACCACGAAGGAAATGACTCTCTTCGGCATCAAAGAATTTCATCTTCTGAATGGAGTAACTAAGAATTGCTTTCAGCCGCAGAAGTTGATTCCGCATGGTCGCACCTTCGCAATCGAGTCGGGCGACGTGTTTCTGCTGCCCCCGCACTGCTATCACATCGGCAGCACTGAAGGCTTCTCGATCGGTGTGGCATTTGCGCTGTCGAAATACTCCGGTGCGACGATGACCAAACAAATCTTGCAGCGTGCAGTCGGTGAAAAACATATGACTGGCTCGCTAGATGACGTGATCGGCCGGGCGCAGGCAGATGGTGTGTCGCTGTCCGACTGGTTGCGGCGTATGGGCAACGAATATGTTGTCCAGGCGCGCAGCAGGCGGAATTTGCGGTATTCATTTCTGTGTTCTACCGAGCCAGAGGCGACTCCGTGGCAGCTGTGGGAGCGCGATCCGGACTTTCCGTTGTCTCAGCTAGAAGAGGGTGACGACCTACTGTTGTTTGCGCGCGGTAACCGCGTGCGTCTGGCGCGCAACGAGTTAACGCTACGCTTGGTGGCGGCACTACCGTACACGGCATTCAGTATCGAGCAGCTTTACAGCGCACTGCACGGCGATGTATCGCGCGATGCACTTTCGACGTTGGTGCATCAGCTGGTTCGTGTGGGTGGCGTGCGTCGCATAACCGCAGCAGAGGAGGATTGCCAGCTGCTTCATGCGCCTCATTGTCACTCATTGGTATCGAATAGCATGGACATCGATCCATCCTGGGCGCGACGACTCGTTGTCATGTCGGAGCAATTGAGCGTGTGTGCGCATCTGCCCGGCGTGATGCCCGGATACGACCAGGTACGCGAGATCATCGCTGAGATGTTCACTCGCTTCACGCCACAAGAGCTGCCGCGCTCGCGTGCCTGGGTCGATGGCGGCCAGCTCTACACAATTACCGATGCCCTCGTCGAGTTAGCCGATAAACCCGGCCTGACGCTGGCACAGCGACTTGCCAAGGCGTGTCGGTCGCTGCACTATTGTGTGACTGTCAATGGCCTGTCAGCGTGGCACGAGCCCTTCGCGCAGCACATGCAGATACGCATGCTGGATCCGCTGTTCGCCGAATTGAACGGTGCACCAGCCTGTGGCACTGATTTCTATACGTTCATCGGCAACTATGGCTACACACCCTTTGGTGTGCACGATGACACAGATCAGTCACTGCTGTGGCATCTGGGGCCGGCATCGAAGGTGGCCTATATTTGGCCGCGTGCGCGCTACGTTGAACTGACCGGTGGTACGCTGGCGACCGTGGATTACGAGGCGCTGTTGCCTTATGCGCAACGTTACGAGTTGCGGCCCGGAGATCTGTTGTTTATCCCGATGGGTGACTTCCATGTCCTCGAAACGCGCAAGTTTTCGTGCACCATGGGGCTGACGCTGTTTCCGGAGGACGTGCGACTCGAGTGCGCCGAGGCGTTGCGCCTATTGGCGCCGGACGAGCGCGCGTTGCAGGCGATGGCACAAGCGCCGGTCACGCTCGATCAATGGGCCAGCTTGCGTCGCATGGCAGTGCAGAGCAATGGTTACATGATCACGCCGCCGCAATTGGACTCCATGTGGGGTGTCGTTCCAGACGCGGCATCACTGCGCCGCTGCACGCTGCGCATCCGGCCGTCGTGTCCATTGCGCACTGCCGAGGTCGCCGGCCGCCAGGTATTGTTTGTGCGTGGCCGCGTGATCTGGGGGCGGCCGAACGCCTTATTCGGCCATCTCTGCGAGGCGCTCGCCAGTGGCGAACAGATACCGTTTGAGGTGCTGGAACAGCAGTTGTCTGGCACGGTGCAGGCAGAGGCCGTGGTCGATCTGGTACGCAAGATTGCGACATTAGGTGGGGTGTTAATTGAGCAGCATTGATCTGCGCTTCCGCTCGGCTCTACAATCGGTGTGGCAGCGCAGCGTAGCTGGCTTTGCCGAGCTGGGTATCGCGGTGCCAAAGCCGATCGCACTCGCAGAGCGCGGCGAGAACGTTGGTCGCTATCTATGGGCTGCGATTTGCGCAGGTGCGCCTTGGAGTACTGTCGGCATGGTGATCGCTACGCTGCTGGGGACGGCCGGCAACCTCGGTCAGTCCTTCGTGCTCGGGCAGGTTGCTGAGCAGGCGCTGGGCGGACAGCGCCTGCTGGTCACTTGGCTATTGTTGGCGCTGATGACGCTGTGGCTAGCGGGGCCGTTGCTGCAAGTACTGCATAGCTTGGCGCGTCTGTATGCGAGCCAAAACCTGCGCATCGTCGTGACTGACCATCTTACCGCACGGCTGATGCACGCGCGACCGCGACAGGTGGCCGATAATGCCGTGGGCAATCTGGTCGAGCGCATCGAACTTGCGTCGACTAGCCTTCCAGGTGTGGTCTGCACGGCTGCCGACACACTGGTCAAACTCTTGTCGGTGACGGTATTGGCGAGTCTCGTGTTGGCGGGCGTGTCGCCCTCGATGGCGCTGCTGGCTGGAGCATGGATGTTGACGGCGCTGCTGCTGTCGAGCTATCTGGCTTATACCGGAATGAACATCGTCGAGAACGCAAGCGACGCGCACGCTAAGGTGATCGCAGACCTCGCCGAGATCATCACCAACGTTCCTCTGATCCGCAGTTTCACTGCGCAGGCGATGGAGCGCCGCCGTTTCGGCACAGTGCTGCGGGCTGACCTCTACGCTTGCCGTCGCGTGCGTAGCTATTGGGTCTTCGTTCTGTTGATTGAAGCCGCGTACAAGTGGCTATTTGGTTTAACCGTCGCGATCTATACAGTGCAGCAGTACGGTGCGGGCATTTTGCCCCTGCCGCAGTTGATCACGATCTGCTCGCTGATCATCGCACTGAGCTGGCATTTTGAATCTGTTGCCTTCCATTTTGTGGATCTTTTCGATGCACTGGGCGTGCTGCGGTCGGGATTGCGTGAGCTGTCTGTGATCGAAGTTGATCTTGGTCTCGATAGCCAGCCGCTGCCTAAGCCCGGTCACGTTGTGCTGGAGAACGTGACCGCGTCGTACAATCACGTCGAGATGCTGCGCGATGTGAGCCTGCGGATCGAGCCGGGTAGCAAGGTCGGTATCGTCGGGCCGTCGGGTTCTGGTAAGTCAACGCTGCTGGCGGTGTTACGTGGCGATCTGAAGCCGGATCTAGGGCGCGTCGAACTGCATGGCGCGCCACTGGCGGACTGCTCGGCCGGACAGCTGGCTCGTGCATCGAGTGAGGCGGTGCAGAACGCACTGATGTTCAATCGCAGTGTGCGCGAAAACATTGCCTACGGGGCGTCAGAGTCGGCGATGAAGACGATCGAACATGCCCTGTCGGCGGCGCAGGCGCTGCAATTAGTGCAGGGCCTCTCGAGGGGCATAGAGACCGAGGTCGGTGAGCGCGGCGCGTCGTTGTCCACCGGTGAACGGCAGCGGCTAAGCATCGCACGCGCGCTGCTCAAGCACGCGCCGCTAGTTGTATTCGATGAGGCCACCTCATCCATCGACACGATCTCCGAAACGCGTATCATCGACTACTTGGTCGACGACACACCTGGGCGCACCGTCATCGTCGTCACGCACCGTGTGGCTACGCTCGAACGCTTCGACCAGATTGTGGTGATGAACCAGGGCCGCATCGTCGACGCCGGCTCGCCGCAGGAGCTGCTTGCCCGCAATACGCTGTTCCAGCAGCTACTGCGCCACGAAGACGATAGCCGCGGCATCCGCCATCCGCACATGTCTCAGACCTCATTTCCCACCGAACCCACGCTACTGAAGGGTGCGACATACCACTGGCAAGCGCATCGCCGTTGGACTTGGGACTTCATCTCCAGCAGGGGTGGTGACCTGCTGACGCTGACCGATACACAGGGCGAGCCGGCCGGCGAAGTACGGTTGGCCGATTACATGCGGGCGATACGTTATGGTAAGAAACCTTTGGCGTCGCTTTATGCCTCCGGTTGGCGTTTCTTCGAGCAGCACCCAGACATGCTGGCTGACTTCAGTGAGCCGTCCGAAGCACAGCCCGATGTGCTGCAGCGTATTCCGCAGCGCTTGTTCAAGCCGTTGCTATGGATCTTCATCGGACCAGAAGGGTCAGGCACAAGCTTGCACTACGATGTGCTTGACACCCATGCCTGGCTGGCAGTGATTCGTGGTCGTAAGCGGATCGCATTGCATCCGCCAGCATTACTCGTTGCCGACTACAACAAGCACCGTGCCGACGCTGTTGTCGTGTTGCGCGAGCGCCGTGATCAGGGACATTGGCGTTACTTCGAGCAGGAACCGGGTGACCTGCTATTGATCCCGGCTGGCTGGTGGCACGAGGTCGTTAACGAAGGCTTGACGTTGGGCTTGACCCGTAATTTCGCGACGCCCGACATATGCAACCGCGTGGTGCAGGCCGCGCACGCGCAAGGATTGGCGTCGCTACAGCCTTGGATGGAAGAAATGCGAGAGGAGGCGCTACCGTGACGACCGACTACGCTAATCACTATCGCGTACACCCGCGGCTGCGCTGGGAGCTCGCTGGCGATGGGCGGGTCGAGATGCGTCTGCCGTTCGGCAGCAAGCGTCTACGTGCAGCTGAATCCATCGCGACACTGCTGAAACGCGCTGCAGAAGAACCGCCGAAAACTGGCGATGTGCTGGCTCAGTGCCTGGGCACCAGTGTGTTCGAGACACTGGTGAAGTACCTCTTCTTGTTGCCAGAGAGCCAAGCAGACGCGCTTGGCGGCGGATTGTGCATACCGGCTGCACGGCCCGCCGGATGCGCGTTGCCAGTGTACGATCTCGATATGCTCATCGAAGACGATCTGGTGTTGCTACACGTGCCAATCGCTACAACGGCCGAGGGAAAAGTCTCGGTGGCTAGTGGAGGCCGCTGGGTACGCACGCACTTGGCTCAGTCGATTGAGTCGCCGCTTGGGGCATCGGCTCGGCAAGGAGTATTGTTAGACCTCGATTTTGGTTGTCAACTCGATACTGCGTCAATGCGCCTGTTCGATGTGGGTGATGTGGTTCACCAGCCGCTCCAGGATCGAGCGAGCGACATCGGCGAACGCGCTGCTTATGTGTGTCGGACGATCGTCACCCGCGGAGCGCGGCCGTTGATCTTAGGTGGTGACCACGCGCTAGCCTACTACAGCGTCGGCGCGCTGGCTCAGCGCTACCCGAGGCTGGGGGTGCTGCAGATCGATGCGCACCCGGATCTATATACGGTCGGCGCAGTCTGCGATGAACGGCTCAATCACGCCAACGTGATGCATTGGGTGCGCCGCATGCCGCACGTGCTGGCGCTGTGGCAGGTAGGGGTGCGCGACTTCTTCCATCAGCCGACCGAACGAGTTGCCTGCGTGCACGATCCGAAGGTGCAAGTACTGTCAGCTTTCGAGGCCGAGACCAGCGGCTACCAGCGACTTCTCGACGGCATGGATCCGTCCTTGCCCTGGTTTGTTACGTTCGACGTCGATGCGCTCGCGCTCGCCGATTATCCGCAGACCGCTACACCTGTGCTCGGCGGGCTCAGCCTTTATCCGTTGCTAGCTTGTTTCGAGCGGCTGTTTCATGAGTTTCACATCGTCGGCATGGAGTTCGTCGAGATCGGTGATGCGCCACCAGAGGCGCATGGCACCGCGGCGATCGCGGCTCGCCTAGCCAGCCGTTACCTCTTTCACCTGCGTAAAGTCACGCCTACGCGGGATCTGCTGTATTCAACGATCGTCTAGGAACACTGTGATGCCCGATCTCTATGACCTGCTGCTGCACTTGCCAGGCGTTGTGCCAGCCGAGGAGTGTGACATCATCATACGCAGTTTCGACGAGTTGCAGCAACGGGGCGGTGCCTATCGCGAGTCGTCGATGGATGCGAGCTCTGGCCGGCGTGTCGAATCGACCTTCAACGCAGTGTCACTGCCGCCCGGTTCCATGGCGTTTGAGGCGGCGCACCGGCGCACTTGGACTGCGCTAAAGGCCTGGCTCGACTATCTCGAGGCACAAGGGCGCTACAACACCAAACTACTTCGTAGGTCGCTGCGCTATTCGCACGACTACCGCGTGCTGCGTTACGCCATGGGCGCGCAAATCCATCCACACACCGACTGGGATGAGTTCACGCTCGCTAGCTGCACGCTCGCACTGAACGACGACTACACCGGCGGTGAGTTCGGCTTCTTCAACGATGACCGGCGCATCCGCTTGAACCGGGGCGACGCACTGATCTGGCCCGCCGACTGCTTCTGGGTGCACAGAGTGACGCCAGTTAAATCAGGTATACGCTATGGCGTCAACAGCTTCATCACGTCAATGCCTGAGGTGATGAAGTCGAAGGTGGCTGACGAACTCAACGCGCGACCGAAGCAGGAATGGGACTCGGTCTATCGTCACCACTTCGTCGAATGAATTGGTGACGACGAATGTTTTTGCCAAGTACCGCCAAGTAACTGACTTATTTTCTCGCCCGAGATTCAGTGTCGCCAAGCTGAGGAATACGGTAGTTAAAATAGTTCCGTTTTCGCGGGAATAACGATGGCGCATGGACGACAGCGGAAATTCTTGTCACTAATAAAAGGTTAGTGGTGCTGGTTGGATGCATTTTCCTAGGCTCTAGAGATGCGCGGCTTTTCCAGAAGATAGTGGCCAAAGCCAAGCGTCGATCTGCCAAACGCAAGGTAGTTCTGATACCAGCGCCTGGCGCGCTCACCAAAGGCTACGGTGTCGGGGTCGTGCGGATGAGATGCCGCATATTGCATGACCGCCTGGCAGTACATGTGTTCGTACCGGTCCCATTCCTCGTCGCTGCTAGCCATCGCCAGGCGCAACTTGAAACCCTGCGCAAGTGCACGCGCAATGTTTTCGGCATGGCTGCTCAGCTCGTCTTCCGTGGCGCCGAGCGTCAGCAGATACTCATTCGACGGCGGCCGTTTCCAATAGCCTTCACCCACCAGCAGCACGCCGCCGGGTTTCAGCCATTGACGGCAGAGCGCAAGGCTGGGCTCGAATCCCCCTAGTGCATGGGTGGAGCCCACGCACAGAATCGCATCGTAGCCGCCGGCCGGCAGCGGATGTTGTTCAAGCTGGCTGGCGATCAGCGTCAGCCGGCCATCGCCCGGGTTGCTGGCATCCCAGGCGTTGGCGGCTTCAGCCAGGAAAGCCGGATTGATGTCGACGCCGACACCGCACACCGGCTGCGACGCCAGCAAATCGCGCAGCAGCCCCGCTTTGCCGCAGCCGGCATCCAATACTAAAGAACCGGCCTGCAGTTGCAGCGCGGCCAGCAGGGTGGCGGCAATGCCTGCAGAAAGCGGGCTGCAGTAATGGTGGCCGCTATGGGCGATGGTGGTGTATTTGAAGGGATTTTGCGCAGAAACAGAAGTGGCCATGGCGGCGCGTTCCTTTAAAGTGGTTGATGTTTTTTTCACTCTTAAAAGAAACGCAAGCTTTCATACCCAACCTCCAGTCTGTCATGTCCACAGTGGTTTGCGGCTTATGCCGCAGCTCATGTTATCGCTGCAGTGGGGCTCAGGTCAATTGTTGCAGCATATAGACCGCGGCATGCAGGCTGCCTACAACTTGATAGCTATCGAGATTTTCCCTGGCCGGCAAGTGCCTGACTTCGGCCGCGGCAAAGCCAAGGCTGCCCCAGAATGCCTGTGAATGCTGCACCGATACCAGGGCGCTCCAGCCAAGGTTTGCTGCACGCGCATGGCCTAGTGCAGCCGTTACCAGCAGATTCGCCGCCCGCTGGCCGCGCGCGGCAGGGGCGACCGCCAGGTCGTGCAGGTACAGACAATCCGGCGCCGAGGCCAGCTTGAAGCGGGCGCCGAGCGGGGTGATGACGTCCGTGCTGGTGGGATAGCTGAACAGATAAGCGGCGGCGTTATCCAGCCCCGGCTCCCAGATCCAACAAGTGGCCGGGGTCAGCGCCAGGCGGGCGCGGAAAACTTCTTCGGATTCCAGCATCGCCGGCGGATAGCACTCGGCCTGGATCCGCATGACGGTCGGGATATCGCTTGCCAGCATGGGCCGGACCACGGGCGCTATGAGATTGTTACGCATGGATTGAAACAGCTTGGTAGATGGATGATGCTGCCCGCTGCCCGCTGCCCGCTGCCCGCTGCCCGCTGCCCGCTGCCCGCGGCGGCGGGCAGCGTTGCGGGGAAATCAGGCAGGCATGGCCTTGTTGTCATTCAGGTCGACCAGGCCCCTGATCAGGCGGTAAGCCTTCCACAGCCAGGCCACGCCCCACACCACGAACGCCACCGGAATCCCGATCACGGTCATGCACAGGGCGACGCCGACCACCACCCACAGCAGGTACCACCAGAACGAGCGGATCTGCCAGTTATGGTGGCTATATACAAAAGAGTCCGCTGCATCCTGGCGCTTGACGTAGTTAATGATCAAGGGAATCCAGGAAAAGGCTCCGAGCGAGAACAACAGGCTGGCGGCGTGGCCCAGATAGAGCCACCAGGCAAGATTTTTCTCGGAGTGCAGCTTACTATCGAAAACCAGTTCGTTGGCCATGTTTTTCCTTCAAGGTTAGGGAATACCGTCTCCGTAGGCGCTGCTTCCGTCAGGAATTACGCCAATATAGGCAAGATGCCATCCAAACCGACAAAATTCAAGGCCACGCTGGCTTGTGCCCGTACCACCGGCTTGGCGCGGAAGGCGACCGACAGGCCAGCGATCTTCATCATGGCGAGGTCGTTGGCGCCGTCGCCCATCACAATCGCCTGGCTGGGAGCGATATTCAGCCCGGCGCAGACGCGTTCGACCGTCAGTTTTTTCTCCTCGGCATTGACGATGCCGCCCAGCACCTTGCCGGTCAGCTTGCCATCGACGATTTCCAGCACGTTGGAATGGGCGTAATCGAGTCCGAGGGCGGCTTTCATATGGTCGGTGAAGAAGGTGAAGCCGCCCGACACCAGCAAGGTCTTGAGACCGGCCGCCTTGACCGCCGTCAGCATGGTTTCCGCGCCCGGCGACAACTGCAGCCGTTCGTCCAGCACCCGCTGCAGCGCCGTCGCATCCAGGCCCTGGAGCAAGGCTACGCGCCGGGTCAGGCTTTCATTGAACTCCAGTTCGCCGCGCATCGCCGCTTCGGTAATCGCCGAGACTTGCGGCTTCAAGCCCTGCATGTCGGCGATTTCATCGATGCATTCGATCGTGATCAGGGTCGAATCCATGTCCATCGCCAGCAATTTGAAATCACCGAGTTTCAGCGCCGCCGGCAGCCAGGCGCAATCGATCCGGGCGCCGTAGCCGGCGGCGTCGATCAGCGTTTTCAGGCTTTCCGAATAGTCGACGCCGTCGCAACGCCAGGCATGGCGGCCGCCGTTGCTGATGTCGACAGCGGCGACGCCGGCCAGGTTGGCGATACGGTCAATGGCGCCGCGGTCCGCGTTCAGGCTTTGTAAAATAAGGTTCATGTGTCTATGGTTCTACAAAAATCAAATAATCGGAACGTCATCCGGCTAAGGCCTTGATGGTCGCCTTGACCTGGGTCAGGCGCGCCGCCAGGTCCGGCATGTTGACGGTGATGCGCAATTTGTCCTGGCCGTTCAGCTTGATGTGGCGGTTTTTCTGGATCAGTTCAATGATGCGCATGGCGTCGATCGGCGGATTCGGCACGAACTGCAACAGGGCGGAGTCGGTATGGGCATCGATCTTGACGATACCTATCGACTTGGCGGCGATCCGCAGCCGATGCGTTTCGATCAGGGCCTTGGCCGGGTCCGGCAGCTTGCCGAAGCGGTCGATCAATTCTTCCTGCAGGTCGTCGATCTTGTCCTGGGCGTTGCAATTGGCCAGCCGCTTGTAGATCGACAGCCGTTCGTGCACGTCGCCGCAATAGTCGTTGGGCAGCAGGGCCGGCACGTGCAGGTTGATTTCGGTGGTAGTCGACAGCGGCGCCGCCAGGTCTGGCTCCTTGCCGTTCTTCAGGGAGCGCACCGCTTCGTTGAGCATGTCGGAATACAGCTGGAAGCCGATCTCGTGCATTTCGCCCGACTGGTTATCGCCCAGCACCTCGCCAGCGCCGCGGATTTCCAGGTCGTGCATGGCCAGGTAGAAACCGCTGCCGAGTTCTTCCATCTGCTGGATCGCATCCAGCCGGCGCTGCGCCAGCTTGGTCAGGCCTTGGACGTCATGCACCAGCAGGTAAGCGTAAGCCTGGTGGTGGGAACGGCCGACGCGGCCGCGCAGCTGGTGCAATTGCGCCAGGCCGAACTTGTCGGCGCGGTGCATGATGATGGTGTTGGCGGTCGGCACGTCGATGCCGGTTTCGATAATGGTGGTGCACAGCAGGATGTTGAAGCGCTGGGCGACAAAATCGCGCATGACTTTTTCCAGGTCGCGCTCGTGCATCTGGCCGTGGGCGATGGCGATGCGCGCTTCCGGCAGCAGCGCTTCCAGCATCGCCTTGCGGTTCTGGATCGTCTCCACTTCATTATGTAGAAAGTAGACCTGGCCGCCGCGCTTCAGTTCGCGCAGGCAGGCTTCGCGGATGGTCGATTCGCCTTCGCTGCGTACAAAAGTCTTGATCGCCAGGCGTTTTTGCGGCGCAGTGGCGATGATGGAAAATTCGCGCAAGCCCTCCAGCGCCATGCCCAGGGTGCGCGGGATAGGCGTTGCCGTGAGCGTCAAGACGTCGACTTCGGCCCGTAGCGCCTTCAGCGTTTCTTTCTGGCGCACGCCAAAGCGATGCTCTTCGTCGATGATCACCAGTCCCAGGCGTGAAAACTTGATATCGTCGGACAGCAGTTTATGGGTGCCGATCACGATATCCAGCGTGCCGTCGGCCATGCCCTTGATCGCTTGCGTGACTTCCTTGCCGCTGCGGAAACGCGACAGTTCCGCGATCTTTACCGGCCAGTCGGCAAAACGGTCGGCGAAGGTTTGCGCGTGCTGTTCCGCCAGCAAGGTGGTCGGCGCCAGGATCGCGACCTGCTTGCCGCCAAGCACGGCGACAAAGGCGGCGCGCAGCGCGACCTCGGTCTTGCCGAAACCGACGTCGCCGCAGATGAGGCGGTCCATCGGCTTGCCGCTGGTCATGTCCTGGATCACGGCATTGATCGCGGCGGCCTGGTCGGCGGTTTCCTCAAAGCCGAAACTCTCGGAGAAAGCTTCGTAATCGTGTGCCGAATATTCGAAAGCGTGGCCCTGGCGCAGGGCACGCCGTGCGTACAGGTTCAACAGTTCCGCGGCGGTGTCGCGCACTTGTTGCGCAGCTTTGCGCTTGGCCTTTTCCCACTGGCCGGAACCGAGCGCGTGCAGCGGCGCATCTTCCGGCGAAGCGCCGGAGTAGCGTGAAATCACATGCAGCTGCGATACCGGTACGTAAAGCTTGGTGTCCTTGGCGTATTCCAAGTGCAGGAATTCGGTTTCGCCTTCGCCCAGGTCCATGCTGAGCAGGCCCATGTAGCGGCCGATGCCATGGTTGATATGCACCACCGGATCGCCGATCTTGAGCTCGGACAGGTCGCGCACCATGGATTCGACCTGGGTTGCGCCTTCCTGTTTTTTCTTGCCGATGCGGCGCCCGGAACCGGCGTACAGCTCGGTTTCGGTAATGAAGGCGAATTGCTGCAGCTCAAAGCCGGCATGCAAGGGCGCCACGCCCAGCATCAGTTTTTTATCCGAGGTGATGAAATCGGCGTAACCGTCGCACAGCGCCAGCGGCAGATCGTATTCGTTGAAATACTGCTGCAAGGTTTCGCGGCGGCCGTTCGATTCGGCGCAGATCAGCACGCGCCGGTCGCTTTGCAGCAGGTAGGCGCGCAGGTTGGTCAGCGGGTCGTCGATGCGGCGGTTGACGGCGATATTCGGGATCGGCGCCGACAACTCGGAGGCGGCGTCGCTGTGCTGGACCACCCAGCGGCCGAACGGTTTGGCCAGGCTGAAGAAATTCTCGCCGGTCAGGAACAGGGCTTCCGGCGCCAGCAACGGGCGCTCGCGGTCCGATTTCAGGAATCTGTAGCGTGACTGGGTGTCGCTCCAGAAGCGCTGGATGGCGCTATCGATATCGCCCACCAGGGCAAACATCGCAGTCGCCGGCAGGTACTCGAACAAGGTCGCCGTGTCTTCAAAAAATAGCGGCAGGTAATACTCGATGCCGGCCGAGGCGATGCCGTTGCCGATATCCTTGTAGATCGCCGAGCGCGACGGGTCGCCTTCGAACACTTCGCGCCAGCGGCTGCGGAAAGCCGAGCGCGCCGTTTCGTCCATCGGGAATTCGCGGCCCGGCAGCAGCCGGACTTCCTTCACCGGATACATCGAGCGCTGGGTGTCGGCGTCGAACGTGCGTATGGTTTCGATGGCGTCGCCGAACAGGTCCAGCCGGTACGGCAGCACCGAACCCATCGGGAAAATGTCGATCAGGCCGCCGCGCACTGAATACTCGCCGGGCGACATGACCTGGTTGACATGGCTGTAGCCGGCCAGCGTCAGCTGCGATTTCAGGCGCGCTTCATCCAGCGTCTCGCCTTGCTTGAAAAAGAAGGTGTAGCCGGCCAGGAAGGATGGCGGCGCCATCTTGACCAGGGCGGTGGTGGCGGGCACCAGCAGCACGTCGCATTGGCCGCTCTGCACCTCGTACAAGGTCGCCAGCCGCTCCGAGACCAGGTCCTGGTGCGGCGAGAAGGCGTCGTAGGGCAGGGTTTCCCAGTCCGGCAGCAAATGGCAGCGCAGGCCGTTGTTCTGGCCGCCGCCAGCCTGGAACCAGGGGATTTCGGTGCGCAGCCGCTGGCCGTCGGTGGCGTCGGCCACGATCACCACCAGCATCCTTTGCTGCGGCTTGAGCGCCAGCGCGGCTTGCGCCAATGCAAACGCATCGGCCGAACCATGCAGCGCCGGCAAAACAAAACGGGATGCCGGCTTGGGCAGCAATTTTTCTAGATCAAAGGACATCGGGGCCTATTTTGCAATATTACGCAAGCCTGCAAGCGCGTCAATCGGGGCCCAATCGCGGCCAAAAAAAGCCACAATACGCCTGATTTGACAGTTAAAATTCAGAGCCGCATTATAAACCACTCGATTCCATTGAGATTGTGCATGAATCCATCCCGCTATTTTGCCCTGATTCCCGCTGCCGGCGTCGGTGCCCGCATAGGGGCGGATATCCCCAAGCAATATATGCAGCTGGCCGGCGAGCCGATGCTGATGCATGTCCTGGATACCTTTGCCGAGGCCAGCGCGATCAGCCATGTGTATGTGGTGGTCAGCGCCGATGACGGTTATATCGCCGACCTGATGGCGGCCGCGCCGCACCTGCAGGGACGGGTGACGGTGCTGTTCGACGGCGGCCCCAACCGCCGGGATTCCGTGCTGAACGGCCTGCAGGCGATCCGCGAGCAGGCAGGCGATGACGACTGGGTGCTGGTGCATGACGCCGCCCGGCCAGGCCTGACATGCGCCCTGATCGAGCGCCTGATTGTCGCCCTGCGCGACGATGCGGTCGGCGGTCTGCTGGCGTTGCCGGTGGTCGATACCCTCAAGCGCAGTGACAAAAATACCCAGGATGCGCGCGTGGCGCAAACCGTGGCGCGCGCCGAGCTGTGGGCCGCGCAGACGCCGCAAATGTTCCGCTATGGCTTGCTGGTGCGCGCACTGACCCTGGCCGCAGCGGTCACCGACGAAGCCAGCGCGGTCGAGCAGCTGGGCCTGCAGCCGCGCCTGGTCGAAGGCAGCCCGCGCAATTTCAAGGTAACCTTGCCGCACGATGTGGCGTTGGCAGAGATGTTTCTAAAGGAAGAATGATGAAGTCACCGTATGTAAAGGACCCGGCATGAGCCAGCAGTTCCGCATCGGCCAGGGCTACGATTGCCACGCCTTGCAGGCTGGCCGGCCGCTGATTATCGGCGGCGTGACGATTCCGCATAAAACCGGGCTGCTAGGGCACTCGGACGCCGATGTGCTGCTGCATGCGATTATCGATGCCTTGTTTGGCGCCGCCGCCCTGGGCGACATCGGCCGCCATTTTTCGGATACGGATGCGCAGTTTGCCGGCGCCGATTCCCGCAAACTGTTGCGCGAAGCGGTAAGGCTGGTCGGCGCTGCCGGCTACACGGTCGGCAATATCGACTCGACCATCATCGCCCAGGCGCCGAAAATGGCGCCGCATATCCCGCAAATGGTGGCGCATATCGCCGCCGATTGCGGGATCGCCGTCAACCAGGTCAATGTCAAGGCCAAGACCAATGAAAAGCTGGGTTACCTGGGCCGGGAAGAAGGGATTGCAGCGGAGGCGGTAGCTCTGCTGTTTGCGCGGTAGGGTGGGCACCTGTGCCCACGCGTGACGGTAATAGCTGGAGTGCAGGTTCTCACAGGGCCGAAATAGGCGTGTGCTGCGTGGGCACAGGTGCCCACCCTACAATTACTTTAATTGCAGTTCGATCTGGGTAGCCAGGCCGCCGCCTTCGCGGTTGCTCACGCGCAACTTGCCGCCGTGCTGCTTGACGATGCGGCTGACGATCGCCAGGCCGAGGCCTGAACCGTTGGCTTGTCCGCGCGCGACGTCGAGCCGGGTGAACGGCCGCAGCAAGCGGTCGATCTCGCTGTCCGGCACGCCGGCGCCGTGGTCGGCGATGTTCAGGATCACCTTGTCCTGGCGGACCTGGCAGCTGATATCGACTTCGACGAATTCGTCGCCTTCCTTCTTGCCGTAGCGGCGCGAATTTTCTATCAGGTTGTTGAATACCCGCGTGAGTTCGGTTTCATTCCCTGACACGTGGACATTCGGCGTGATGATGGTCTGGATCCGGATGTCGTCATGGCGTGTGGCAGTCTGCACCACACTGTCGATCAGCTCGCTAAGGTTAATTCTCTCGAAGCTGCTGGTGTCCGTCGGTTTTGCGTAATGCAGGAACTGGCCGATGATGCCGTCCATCTGCGCCAGGTCGGATTGCATGCCGGTGCGGGCGTCGTCGGACAGGTTCGCCATTTCCACTTCCAGCAGCATGCGCGCCAGCGGCGTGCGCAAATCGTGGGAAATGCCGGCCAGGATGATCGCCCGGTCCGATTCGATGCGCTGCAGGTCGCTGACCATCTGGTTAAAGCTGCGGTTCGCTTCCTCGATTTCTGTCGGGCCGGTTTCAGGCAGCGGCTCCGGCTGCAAGCCCTTGGCTACCGCGCGGGTGGCGGCGGTCAGGCGCGACAGCGGCTGGTTGATCAGGGTTGAAATGAACATCGCGCCCAGCAGCGACAATACCATTGCCACGCTGCCCCACTGCAGCCATTGCACGCCGGAGCTGCGCTCGACCCGCTCGCTGTCGAGCATCAGCCAGTATTCGTCGCTATCGATCTTGAAGCTGATCCAGAAGCCGCCGATATCGTTGACCTTGGATGAAAACCTGGTCTGGTTGCCGAGCCTGGCGCGGACTTCGCGTTCCAGGTCGGGCATCAGGGCGTTGTCGGGCGGCGGTTCGATCTGGTCGGTATCTTCCAGCGGATAAATTCGGATGCCTTCATTGCTGGCCAGGTCGAACAGCAGTTCGCTGCGCAGGTCCGGCGCCGAATGGGTGAGGGCGGCGCGGGTGATGGTGACGATGGAGATGATCTGCGCGGCGACCTGCTGCGCGCGCGGACCGCGCTCGACGATCTTGAAGCTGGCGACCCAGGTCACCATGCTGACCGTGATCAGGAACGCGATCATGAAAAAGGTCCGCCACATCAGACCGCTTTTCAGCCAGGCCAGCCGGTGCGGAGTTACCATCTGGCCGGGCGCCGGCGAGGGAAGGACAATGTTGCGCAGGGCATCAGCGCGGCTGGCCTTCGGGAATGAAGACATAACCGAGCCCCCATACAGTCTGGATGTAGAGCGGGCTGGCCGGATCCGGTTCGATCAGCTTGCGCAGGCGCGAAATCTGGACGTCCAGGCTGCGGTCGAATACTTCGTATTCACGGCCGCGCGCCAGTTCCATCAGCTTCTCGCGCGACAGCGGCTGCCGTGCATGCCGTGCAAATACCTTGAGCACGGAAAATTCGCCGGTGGTGAGCGGGATCGACTCACCGTTCTTTTTCAGCGTACGGGTACCGAGGTCGAGGATGAATTCGCCGAACTCGAAAGACTGCGGCGTTTCCGACGGCGCGCCCGGCAGTTCGTCCGGGCCCTTGCGGCGCAGCACCGCGCCGATGCGCGCCACCAGCTCGCGCGGGTTGAATGGTTTGGGCAGGTAATCGTCGGCGCCCATTTCGAGCCCGACGATGCGGTCGACATCCTCGCCTTTGGCGGTCAGCATGATGATCGGCGTCTGGTCGCCGGCGCCGCGCAGGCGGCGGCAGATCGCCAGGCCGTCTTCGCCCGGCAGCATCAGGTCCAGCACCAGCAGGTCGTAGCGCTCGCGTATCCAGAGCTTGTTCATGGCCTGTGCGTTCTCCGCCGTGACTACCTGGAAGCCTTGCTCCGTCAGGTATCGTCGCAGCAGGTCACGCAAGCGGACGTCGTCGTCGACCACCAGGATTTTATGCTGGTGGGCATTGCTTGTTTGGTTTTGGGTGTTGATCGTATTCATGGTCGTATGGTAACGTCAGAGTGCGCTTCGGAAATACAGTAAAAGCCCATGGATTACAAAGTGTTACACACTTTACCAAAAACATCTTATGCTCATTTATGGGGAAGCTTACACTTAATTTGTGACGATTAAATCTTAACCGTTATCCTGAACTCACAGAAGAAGTCCATATGATGAAGATGTTTCGGAAAATCAGTGTCTGTTTATTGTTGCTGTCGGCAATGATGAGCGCCTCTGCACGTTCCGACCGTATGCCTGACGACCGTGGCGGCGACCGCCGCGCGCCGCCGCCCTCGCAGTATGAACCGCGCCGCGGCCAGGCGCCGGATGAGCAATGGCAGAACCGCGGCCGCGGCTCCGACCCTAACGAGGGACGCGGCCGGATGTCGCCGGATGAGCGGCGCGCCTTGCGTCAGCAGATCGACAGGGCCGGCCGGGATATTTATCCGCCGCGGCGCTGATAGCGACAAACAGGAAATGCCAGCTGGATGGCGCAGAGAGCCGGTGATGAAGATCGCCGGTTTTTTATTGGGCGCTGCTTTTATAAAATGGATGGCAGGGGATGGGATTGTCCGGCGCAGTTTGCTGGCAAATGAAAACCGGGGACGTAAACCAGAAAGGGGTTGCAAGATTTCTCTTGCAACCCCTCGTAATACTGGTGCGGCTGGCAGGAATCGAACCCACGACCCCTTGGTTCGTAGCCAAGTACTCTATCCAGCTGAGCTACAGCCGCGAAAAACAAAATTATATATTAGCTTTGTTAATTTTGGAAGAGGAAAATATCGTAAAACCTAATATTTCTTCTCGCTTACAGAGGTAAAACACTTTTTCTGCTTGCTCTCAACCAAGTCCGTTACTATGCCACAGGTATTGCATATTGGGAAGCTTTATTTGTGTTCTCATTATGTATTAGCTCAGGCTATTTCGATCTCCCTTATCCCGACGCCATAGGGAGCAGCGCATTTCATCGGATGATATAATCAAACAATAATCATTATCATTTATAGCTCGAAAGGTTGATTGCATGAATGTGAAATTGCTTACGGCGGCCGTGCTTGTTTCTTTTGGGGTTGCCGGCGCCGCAATGGCAGCCGAATATCCGATCGGCAAGCAGCAGATCATGAATGGCCTGGAGGTCGCTGCTGTTTATCTGCAGCCGATCAAGATGGAGCCGGAAGGCATGATGCGCAAGGCGGAGCTGTCGGACATCCACGTCGAAGCCGATATCCATGCCGTGAAAGACAATCCCAACGGTTTTGCCGAGGGCGACTGGATGCCGAACCTGGTCATCTCTTACGAATTCAGCAAAGCCGGCTCGACCCAGGTCATCAAGGGCGACATGATGCCGATGGTGGCCAGCGATGGTCCGCACTACGGCGACAATGTCAAGCTGGCGGGGCCGGGAAAATACACATTGAAGATGATCATCTCGCCGCCGTCGGCCAATGCCGGCGCGCATTTCGGCCGCCATGTCGACAAGGAAACCGGTGTCGGCGCCTGGTTCAAGCCGTTCACGGTGGTCAACGAGTTCACCTTTGCCGGGGTCGGTAAAAAAGGCGGATATTGATGCCGCAGAAATGCGCACCCATGAAATTCTCATCGCAGGCCATGTCCATGGCAGCCGGCAAAGTGCGCGGCATATTTGCTGCCGGCGCGATGCTGGCGGCGACGGTTTCGATGGCCGCCGATTTGCCCACCTTCAAGCTGGAAATGAAGGATGGCGTCCTCAATCCGGCGCGGATCATGGTTCCTGCCGGCCAGAAAATAAAAATCGAAGTCCACAACACCGGACAGTCGGCGGTTGAATTCGAAAGCGTCCAGCTGCGCAAGGAAAAAGTGCTGGCGCCGGGCGCGCAGTCGTTCGTGGTGATTGCGCCGCTGCAGCCGGGCGAATACAAGTTTTTCGATGATTTTCATGCGCAGGCGCAGGGTGTGATTGTCGCTAAATAAGAGGCTGCCGCCGGCCGTTTGCGGCGGCGCTTGTGTTGGTTTGATGGAGTCATAAAAGATGGGGCAGATTTTGTTCATAGTCTGGCGCGAGAGCGTCGAGGCGTTGCTGGTAGTCGGCATTTTGCATGCGTGGCTGAAGAACGGCGGCGAAGCTGCACGCCGCGGCTTGCCTTATCTGTGGAGCGGCGTCGGCGTCGGCATCCTGGGCGCGATCGGCCTCGGTGCGGCGCTGCTGGGTTTCAGCGAGCTGCTGTCGGGAGACGCCCAGGACTATTTCCAGATCGTGATGGTGATACTGGCCGCGATACTGATCGTGCAGATGGTGTTCTGGATGCGCAAGCACGGCCGCACGCTCAAGCGCGAAATGGAAACCTCGCTCAGCGCCAACCTGCAAACCGCGAACTGGTGGGGCGTATTTGCGCTGGCGGCATTGGCGATCGCGCGCGAGGGCAGCGAAACCGTGATCTTTCTTTACGGACTGGGCCTGGCGGACAAGGGTGACTCGGCCGGCGCGATGGTGCTGGCCGCGGCGCTCGGTTTTGCGCTGGCGTTCCTGACCTTCTATCTGTTGCAGCTCGGCGGCAGGATTTTTTCCTGGCGCCGCTTCTTCCAGGTCACCGAAATCATCTTGCTGTTCCTCGCCGCAGGCCTGCTGCTGACCGGCATCGAGCGGCTGATGTCGTTGGATATCATCCCGACGCTGGTCGATCCGGTCTGGGACAGCTCGCGCCTGCTCGACGACACGACGTCATTCGGCAACCTGGTTTCCACGCTGACCGGCTATCGCGCGCAGCCTGCGCTGATGAGCTTGCTGGTGTATGTGGCATATTGGGTGTGTGTATTGTTATTCCTCAAGCGAGCCAGGCCGCAGCCGCAGTCAGTCACAGCCTCAGCCAAATAAACCAATGAATACTTGTGCAATTCCTCAAACGCAAACACGACTTTCCCGCACGGCTGACTGGATGCGGGACCATGCGAAGCTGATTCGCTGGGTGCAGTGGGGGATTGTGCTGGTGTACGGCTTCCTGATCCTGGTGCCGATCTTCCTGCCGCTGCCGGACGAAACCGCGCACATCTGGTCGAACCTGACCCTGATCGCGCAGTTTGCCTTCTGGGGCATCTGGTGGCCGTTCGTGCTGATCAGCATGGTGCTGATGGGGCGGGTCTGGTGCGGCGTGCTATGTCCGGAGGGCGCGCTGACCGAGTTCGCCAGCCGCCACGGACTCGGCAAAGCCATTCCGCACTGGATGCGCTGGGGCGGCTGGCCGTTCGTGGCGTTTGCGCTGACCACCATCTACGGCCAGATGGTGAGCGTGTACCAATATCCTAAAGCGGTGCTGCTGGTGCTGGGCGGTTCTACCGCCGGCGCCATCGTGGTCGGCTACCTGTATGGCCGCGACAAGCGTGTCTGGTGCAAATACCTGTGCCCGGTGAATGGCGTGTTCGGCTTGCTGGCCAAGCTGGCGCCGTTCCACTACAAAGTCAACGAAACCGCCTGGCGCGCTTCATACGGCACCCACAGCCACACCCAAGGACGCACCGTAATTCCCGTCAATTGCGCGCCGCTGGTGCCGCTGCGGGCCATGAAGGGCGCTGCCGATTGCCATATGTGCGGACGCTGCAGCGGGCATCGCGACGCCATCGAACTGACCTGGCGCGCGCCGGCCGAGGAAATCGTCCGCCATGGCGAGCAGCACAACAACCTGTGGGAAAGCGCACTGGCCTTGTACGGCTTGATGGGAATCGCAATCGGCGCCTTCCACTGGTCGGCCAGCCCATGGTTTGTGCAGGTCAAGCAAGCGATAGCAACCTGGCTGATCGACCGCGACATCATGTGGCCCTTCGATACCCATGCGCCGTGGTGGGTGTTCACCAATTATCCGGCGCAGAACGATGTCTTCAGCTGGCTCGACGGCGGCCTGGTGATCGCTTATATCCTGACTACCGGGCTGGTGCTCGGCACCGCGCTGACGTTGCTGTTCGCACTGAGCAGCCGTGTGCTCGGCGGCTGTGACCGCAAGCGTTTCAACCATCTGGTGCAGTCCACCATTCCGCTGGCCGGTTGCGGCGTATTTGTCGGCTTGTCGGCCACCACCATCAGCCTGCTGCGCGGCGAGCACCTGCCAGTGTTCTGGGCCAACGACTTGCGCGCCATCCTGCTGATCGCGACAACCTTGTGGAGCGTGTGGCTGGCCTGGCGCGTCACCGGCCGTTATACAAGCGCGCCGGCACGCCGCCTGCTGAGCATGGCGCCAGTGATTGCCGGTCTGGCCCTGGTCAACTTTGCCTGGCTGCTGATGTTCTGGTTGTGGTGAATTTTCATCATTTACCGGAATTTTGTCGCGGTTTTATCAATTTCCGGTCGGTACCCAGGCGTTAGTGCGTAGAATGAAGGTTGTTGTCCCGTCTATATTTATCTTGCCGCTCACTGTCAAAAGGGGCGGTGACGGCGGCGGGGAAGCTTTCTCCAACTCTAGCCTACGTTTCCTATCATGGTCCGCCCACGCTTTTTGCCCGACAACTTCACGTTGTTGCTGGTTACCACGGTTCTGGTCGCTAGCCTGTTCCCGGCCAAAGGCCAGGTCGCGGTCTCTTTCAACCTGATCACCACGCTGGCCATCGGCCTGCTGTTTTTCCTGCATGGCGCCAAGCTGTCGCGCGAAGCGGTGGTGCAGGGTGCGCTGCACTGGCGCCTGCACCTGACGGTGCTGCTGGCCACTTTTGCCCTGTTTCCGTTGCTGGGCCTTATATTCAAGCCGCTGCTGCTGCCGCTGGTGACGCCGGACCTGTACCTAGGTATCCTGTTCCTGTGCACCTTGCCGTCCACCGTGCAATCGTCGATCGCATTTACCTCAGTGGCGCGCGGCAACGTGCCGGCCGCCGTGTGCAGCGCATCCGCCTCCAACCTGCTCGGCATCTTCCTGACGCCGGTGCTGGTCGGCCTGGTGGTGGTGACGCATGCCCAGGGCAAGGGTTCTTTCGATTCCATCCTGAATATCGTGATGCAGCTGTTGCTGCCGTTTGTCGCCGGCCAGATCGCCCGCCGCTGGATCTGCAAATGGCTGGACAAGCACAAGATCATCTTGAAGATGGTGGACCAGGGTTCGATCCTGCTGGTGGTCTATACCGCGTTCAGCGAAGCCGTGGTGCAGGGCTTGTGGCAGGAGCTGCCGCCGCTGTCGCTGGTCGGCCTGATTGTGGTGGTGGCGCTGCTGCTGTTCGTGATGCTGAGTCTCGCCACCTGGATCAGCCGCCGCCTGGGTTTCAGCAAGGAAGACGAAATCACGATTGTGTTTTGCGGCTCGAAGAAGAGCCTGGCGAGCGGCGTGCCTATGGCGAAAGTCCTGTTTGCAGGACATACCGTCGGCATGATCGTGTTGCCTTTGATGCTGTTCCACCAGATCCAGCTGATGGTGTGCGCGGTACTGGCACAACGTTATGCCGCGCGTCCGATCGAGATCGTCGCCGGCGGCCCGGCGCCGGTCTGGTCCGATGTAAGCCCGGAAGACTGAGCCGCCGGGTTTCAGGGAGCGGGGTTGGGCTGGCTCAGGTGGATTGCTTCGATCTCGCGCAAAATTTCTTCATCCAGCGTGATATCGATGCTGTCGAGATTGCTTTGCAACTGCTGCAGCGTGGTGGCGCCGACGATATTGCTGGTCAGGAAGCCGCGGCTGTTGACGAAAGCCAGCGCCATCTGCGCCGGATCCAGCCCGTGTTTTTTCGCCAGTGCCACGTAATCGCCAACCACCCGGTTGACCTGTGGATTGGTGTAGCGGCTGAAACGTTCAAACAGCGTCAGGCGGCCGCCGGCCGGCCGCGCCCCATCCAGGTATTTTCCCGATAGCACGCCGAACGCCAGCGGCGAATACGCCAGCAGCCCGACCTGTTCGCGGAATGCAAATTCCGAATGGCCGATTTCAAACGTGCGGTTGAGCAGGCTGTACGGATTCTGGATGCTGGCCACGCGCGGTAAATCGAATTTCTCCGAAGCGCGCAAGAACTCCGAAATGCCCCACGGCGTTTCGTTCGAAATCCCGATGTGGCGCACCTTGCCGGCCTTGATGAAGTCGGCCAGGATGGTCAGCGTTTCTTCAATCGGCACCGTCTCTTCATCCGGAATATGGCTGTAGTTCAGCGTGCCGAAACAGTTGACGCTGCGGTCCGGCCAATGCAGCTGATACAGATCGACGTAATCCGTCTGCAGGCGCTCCAGGCTGCCGTGCAAGGCTTCGCTCAATCCCTTGCGGTCGAAATTGTTGATGCCGCCGCGCACGTGGCGCGGATTGTGCGGCTTGCGTGCCGGGCCGGTGGCCTTGGTGGCGATCATGACTTCGCTGCGCTTGCCGGATTTTTTCAGCCAGCTGCCGATATAACGTTCGGTCGAACCCTGGGTCTCGGCGCGCGGCGGCACCGGATACATTTCAGCGGTGTCGATCAGGTTGACGCCGCGCGCCAGCGCCAGGTCGATCTGCGCATGTGCTTCTGCTTCCGTATTCTGTTCGCCCCAGGTCATGGTGCCGAGCGTAATCAGGCTGACCTTGAGCTTGCTGTGTCCGAGTTCACGATATTGCATTGTCGCTTCCTTTGCGGCGGGCGCCTAAAAATGGTGGTGATGGTTTGACGACCTGGACCGCCGTGTGCGGCAACAGGCAATCCGCCCATGGATACAGGACGATTGCCGTTGGCTGCCGAGGGCTAAGAGTATAGCCGGATCGCCGTTTTGCTGCAGAGCGGAGCTCCTCGCCGGACGCCCTGGCAGTCAGGTGGTTGTTGGGGTTGCAGGCGACGGCGGCTGGGCCGGCGGATTTGGCGCGGCAGCAGGATTGACCAGCTTATCCAGGCCGAACAGGGTGGGGAACAGGCGTATCCACAGCAGCACCACGACCACGGTGCCGACGCCGCCCAGCAGCACCGCCGGCACCGGTCCCAGCCAGGCCGCGGTGACGCCCGATTCGAATTCGCCCAGCTGGTTGGAAGTGCCGATGAACACCGAGTTGACGGCGCTGACGCGGCCGCGCATGTGGTCCGGCGTTTCCAGCTGCACGAAGGAAGAGCGCACCACCACGCTGATCATGTCCGACGCGCCAAGCACCACCAGCGTCGCCAGCGACAACACAAATGAACGCGACAGGGCGAACACGATAGTCGCCACGCCAAACACCGCAACCGCAATGAACATGCTGCGGCCGACGCGCCGGCTCAGTGGCCGCCGCGCCAGGAAAATTGCGGTCGACAAGGCGCCCACCGCCGGCGCCGAGCGCAGCAGGCCGAGGCCGAGCGGGCCGGTGGCGAGGATGTCGTGCGCATAGATCGGCAGCAGGGCCGTGGCGCCGCCCAGCAGCACAGCGAACAGGTCGAGCGATATGGCGCCGAGAATCGCCGGCCGGCTCTTGATGAAGGCAATCCCCGCCAGCAAGGAGCTGAGCGTGGCCGGTTCGCGCCGCGGCAACACGCTTTCGATGCGGATCAGCGATACCAGCAGGCTGGCGCCGATGAACAGCACGCTGCTGCTGGTGTACACCGTGCTTGGCCCCAGCACGTAAATGAAACCGCCCAATGCCGGACCGATGATCACCGCCGTCTGCGTGGCCGATGCCGCCCAGGCCACGGCGCGCGGCAGCAGGCGCGCCGGCACCAGGCCGGGCACCAGCGCCTGCAATGTCGGCGATTCAAAGGCGTGGGTGGCGCCGATCACAAACACGATGGCGAAGATGGCTTGCTTGTCGAGCCAGCCGTAAATGCTGCCGATGGCCAGCGCCGCCGCCGCCAGTCCTTTGATGAACAGGCAGATGCGGGCAATCTTGCGGCGGTCGTAGCGATCGGCCACATGGCCGACCAGCAGCGCCAGGAACAGGGCCGGCAGGAACTGCACCAGGCCGACCATGCCAAGGTCGAAAGCGCTATGCGTAAGTTGATAGACTTGCCAGCCGACGGCGACGATCTGCATCTGGTTGGCGATGGTGGAAGCTACCCGTGCGCCCCAGAACAGGGTGAACGGACGATGGCTCAGGACGGATTCGGATGCGGGGCTGGCAGAGGCGGGGGCGGTCATGTGGCGCAGGAAAATCGGGGCAAGGCCATAGAATATGCTTTTCCCATGAAAAAAGCCGCTAACTTCAGCGGCTTTTTTGTAGCGATGTGGCTTATTCAGGATGGAACTGGTAGGCGAAAGTAAATTCGTCGGTACGCGGCGTGTACTTCAGGCCCTTGCGCAGCGCCCAGGTTGCGTATTGATGATACAGCGGGATCAGCGCGTAATCGTTGAGCGCCACCACGGCGCCCTGGCGGGCGAAATCCTCGCGCTGTTTCTGGTCGACCGAAGCCAGCGACGACTGCACCAGCTGGTCCAGTTTCGGATTGGTGTATTTGCCCCAGTTCCACGAACCCCAGCCGGTATCCGGGTTGGTGGTGCCGAGCAGGGTGCGCAAGCCGAAATCGCCGGCCAGCGTGCCCCAGCCCAGCAACGCGGCGCTATATTCGCCGGCGCGCGCCTTGCCGAAATAAACCGCCAGCGGCAGCGTCTCGACCTTGGCCTGGATCCCGACCCGGTTCAGGAATTGGGCGACGGTCTGCACCACGCGCTCATCGTTGATGTAGCGGTTGTTCGGACCATGCAGCGTAATGCCGAAACCGTTGGGGTAACCGGCCGCCGCCAACAGTTTCTTGGCGCCTTCCGGATCGTATTTCTCTACTTTCAGCGTATCGGCATAACCCAGGATGCCGGGAGCGATGATGTTCGATGCCGGCACCGCCAGTCCTTCCAGCGTGCGGTCGACCAGCGCCTGGCGGTTGATGGCCTTGGAGATCGCCTGGCGCACGCGCACATCTTTCAAGGGATTCTTGTCTAGCGGCTTGCCGGCCTTGTCGGTAATGTCAGGCGACTTGTCGCGTGACTGGTCCAAGGTCCAGAAGATAGTGCGCCAGGAAATTTTCTGCGCCAGCTTGAATTGCGGATTGGTCTTCAGCTTGGCCAGGTCGGCCGGCGGCACGTTTTCGATGGCGTCGACTTCACCGGCCAGCAAGGCCGCCAGGCGCGCGCCGTCGGAAGTCAGGATACGGAAGGTGACTTTGTCCCAGGCCGCTTTCTCGCCCCAGTAGGCATCGTTGCGCAGCAGTTCGATACGGTCGCCACGCTTGAAGCTGGAAAATTTGAAGGGACCGGTGCCGACCAGCGCCTTGCCGCTGTTGAAATCGTCGGTGGTGGCGTTTTGCGCCGCTTTCTTGGAAACGATGAAGATGGTGCTGACATCCAGCGCCAGCGGTCCGTATGGGGTGGCGGTCTTCAGGCGCACGGTATAGGGATCGACCACCTGCTTGCTGACGATCTGCTTGGTGTAGCTGGTGAACGGGCCGGGGCTGTTGGTCAGCGTGGCGGGGCGGTCCAGCGAAAATACAACATCTTCCGCGGTCAGTTCTGAGCCGTCGCTGAATTTCACGCCGTGGCGCAGCTTGAATTCCCAGGTGAGCGGATCAATTGCCGTCCAGGAAGTAGCCAGGCCCGGGATCAGGCGGCCATTCGGGTCGACATTGACCAGCGCATCGAACAGGTGCGACGACAGCGAGATGTTCGGTGCAATATTGTTGAAGTGGGGATCCAGGGTGGATACATCGGCAAACAGGCCGATTTTCAGGTCTGCGGCATGGCTGGGCCCAGGCAGGGCGCTCAGGCCCACCGACGCCACGGCGCTCAGGCCGGCAAAAGCCAGGCTCAGTATTTTCTTTCTGGAAAGCTGGAACATGCGATCTCCCAATCGTGGTGAATAAGGTAAAGGTTAATTCTATGGGGGCTTATATAATTATCAAAACACAATAATTGCTTTTTATTATGTGTTTTAGTTATATAGGCTAAGGTAGGGTAAGATGCGTGCCTGAGATAGCAAGCGGCAGGATGGCAGGTTGCACAGTCAAAAATGCAACTCTTTCTCTCGACGCAACTTTTATTTGCGCACCCGGTGTTTTAAATAAAATTATCGGTTATAATGCGACATCGTTTAAGATTCGAGCTAGTAGTGCAGTATTAGTCTGTCATTTCTTTCTTGCTTCAAACGATCTAACGGGCGACAGCCCAACTTAACTGAAATAGGAAATGTAATGGCAACTGGTATCGTAAAGTGGTTCAATGATTCGAAGGGTTTTGGTTTTATTACTCCTGACGAAGGTGGTGAAGATCTGTTCGCGCACTTCTCCGCAATCAATTCTTCCGGCTTCAAGTCGCTGCAAGAGAACCAACGTGTTTCTTTCGAAGTTACTGCCGGCCCAAAGGGCAAGCAAGCTTCGAACATCCAAGCTATCTAATATATAGCTGACGACTCAGTTGAAATAAACTGGGTATCGCAAAAATCCCTGGCTTGCCGGGGATTTTTTTCGTCTGTAGCAAACGCAGCCGCCACGTGTATTCACCATGCGCAGTTATGATGCGCAGTTATGATGATATAAGAGCGGAAAGACGGACTTGTCAGGAAGCTGTAAGGGTGGCCTGAAATGCTGGGGCTGTCTGCATGCCAGATGACATCTGTGCATAAGCGGGGAAAGCGTTTTACACTAAGAATGCGTCTTGGCATCCATGCCGGCGCCAACCAATATAAAAACACGGAGGAGACGACATGAACACAATAATCAAGGCATGCGTGGCAACGGCATTGGTAAGCTGGACGCTGGCGGCGGGGGCGGCGGAGCCGATCAAGATCGGCGTCACCGGGCCATTTACCGGCGGTTCCGCGCCGATGGGCGTATCGATGCGCGACGGCGTCAAGCTGGCGGTGGCGGACATCAACGCCAAGGGCGGCGTGCTGGGCCGCCAGCTGCAGCTGGTCGAACGCGACGACGAAGCCAAGAACGAGCGCGGAGTCCAGGTTGCGCAGGAACTGATCAACAAGGAAAAAGTGGTCGGCACGGTCGGCTTCATCAACACCGGCGTCGCCCTGGCTTCGCAGCGCTTCTACCAGGAAGCCAAGATCCCGGTCATGAACAATGTCGCCACCGGCAGCATCGTCACCAAACAGTTCGTCGGACCGGAAAACAAGGATAACTACGTGTTCCGTAATGCGGCCAACGACACCATCCAGTCGGCCATGATCGTCGACGAAGCGGTGGTGCGGCAGAAACATACCAAGGTCGCGATCCTGGCCGATTCGACCAACTATGGCCAGCTCGGCCGCGAAGACCTGGAGCGCACCCTGGCTGCCAGGGGCATCAAGCCGGTCGCGGTTGAAAAATACAACCTGAAAGACGTCGACATGACGGCGCAGCTGCTGAAAGCCAAGCAGGGCGGCGCCGAAGTGGTGCTGACCTACGGCATCGGCCCGGAACTGGCGCAGATCGCCAACGGCATGGAAAAACTCAACTGGAAAGTGCCTATCATCGGCAGCTGGACTTTGTCGATGGGTAATTTCATCGACAACGCAGGCAAGAACGGCGACGGCGCGCGCATGCCGCAAACCTTCATCCAGGACGCCACTACAGCCAAGCGCAAGGCCTTCATAGAAGCCTACCAGAAAGCCTACAAGATCGACCGCATGCCGTCCGCCGTTTCAGCGGCCCAGGGCTATGATTCGGTCTACCTGCTGGCGGCGGCAATCAAGCAGGCTGGCAGCACCGACGGCGTGAAAGTACGCGAAGCGCTGGAAAACCTCAACGGCACCGTGGAAGGGGTAGTCACCACCTACACCAAGCCGTACAGCCATGACGACCACGAAGCGATCAAGCCAAACATGGTGGTGATCGGCGAAGTCAAGAATGGCCGTGTGGTATTAGCCAAGTGATAGGAGGCTGGCGCGTGGCGATACTGCGCGCCGGTCAAACATCCGTTTGAGCGATATCGGTCCAGTCTGCGCAGGTATACAGGCTGGATTTGTTTCGTCAGACGGCAGCGTTGCTTTGCCATATTTATGGCTGTCGCAGTCTCTTGGATCGATATCATGGAAATTCTGCTGCAACTCGTCTTCAGCGGCATCGCGCTAGGCATGATCTACGCGGTGATCGCTTTCGGTTATCAACTCACGTTCGCCACTTCCGGCACTCTCAATTTCGGCCAGGGCGAGGCATTGATGCTGGGCGCGCTGGTGGGCCTCAGCCTGGTCGGCAACATCCATGGCGGCCCTTACCTGAATTACTGGCTGATGATTCCGGTGGTGATCGTGTTCGGCGCGCTGCAAGGCGCCGTGGTGGAATGGATCGGCGTGCGCCCGGCGCTCAAGATCAAGTCGGAATTCGGCTGGATCATGTCGACCATTGCGCTGGCGATCATTTTCAAGAACGTCGCCGAAAACATCTGGGGCAAGGATGACCTGACTTTCCCTTCGCCCTTGTCGTCGACCCCGTTCCAGGTATTCGGCGCCAATGTCCAGCCGATGCAAGTGGTGGTGGTGCTGGGCGCGCTGGCGATGATGCTGGCGGTCGAATTCTTCAACCGCAAATCGATTTACGGCAAGGCAGTGGTGGCAACCTCGAACGATCGCGACGCCGCCGGCCTGATGGGCATCAACACCAGCATGGTGATCACTTTTTCTTACGCCTTGTCCTCTGCCACCGCGGCGTTTGCCGGGGTGCTGGTGGCGCCGCTGACCCTGACCGGTGCGACGATGGGCGCGGCGCTGGGCCTGAAAGCCTTCGCGGTGGCGATTATCGGCGGCCTGACTTCGGGCATGGGAGCGGTGGTCGGCGGCCTGATCCTCGGCATCGCCGAGACGCTGACCGGGTTTTACATCTCGACCGGCTACAAGGAAGTGCCCGGCCTGGTGCTGTTGCTGCTGGTGCTGGCCGTCAAGCCGGCCGGCCTGTTCGGCAAGACAGCCATCAAGAAGGTGTGAATATGAATAAAAAGCTATTTGCACTGGCGGTAGCCGGCATCCTGCTGCTGCTGGCGTTTCCGCAGGTTTTTCCGAATCCGTATTACATCCACCTGGCCGAAACCATCTTGATCTACGCCATCCTGCTGTTCGGCCTGGACATCGTGGTCGGCTACACCGGCCAGGTGTCGCTGGGGCACGCCGGCCTGTTCGGCATCGGCTCCTACACCACCGGCGTGCTGGTGTTCAAGCTTGGCTGGCCGTTCCTGATCGCGGCCCCGGCCAGCCTGGCGGTGACAGCCATCTTCGGCGCCGTCCTGGCGCTGCCCGCGCTGCGGGTGACCGGGCCTTACCTGGCCATGGTGACGCTGGCGTTCGGCACCATCATCCAGATCCTGATCAATGAAATGAGCTTCCTGACGGAAGGGCCGATGGGGATCAAGCTGAACAAGCCGAGTTTCTTCGGCCATCGCCTCGACGAGGTGGAGTATTTCTACCTGGTGGCGGCGCTGATGGTGCTGTCGCTGATCGTCGTGCACCGGATCGTCAAGTCGCACCTGGGGCGCGCCTTCCAGGCGCTGCGCGACAGCCCGATCGCTTCCGATTGCATGGGCGTCTCGGTGTATCGCTACAAGGTCTATGCGTTCGTGATCAGCGCTGCGCTGGCTGGCCTGGCGGGGAGCCTGTATGCTTATTCGGAAGAATACATTTCGCCGAATACCTATAATTTCGAGCTGACCATCCTGTTCCTGCTGGCGGTCATCATGGGCGGCCGCAAGAGCCGCACCGGCTCGCTGATCGGCGCCCTGATCGTGGTCATGCTGCCGAGCCTGCTGGCAGACATTGAACTGTTCCGCCAGATCGCCACGGTGGCTGCCGTGGTCGCCGTGCTGGCGACGGCCTTCCTGTTATGGAAAAAACGCAAGACCCTGCGCGAGGTAGCGGTGCCGGTGGTGGCGACGGTCGGCATGGCGGTGTTTTCCTATAAGCTGGAAAACATCACCGACTGGCGTCTGACGGTATTCGGACTGATGACGCTGTTCGTGGTGTATTACCTGCAGGACGGCATCGTCGGTTTCGCCCGCGGCCTGCTGGGCCAGAGAGTGCTTGTCCGCAGCGAACCGGCAAGCGTCGCCGCCAGCCCTGAGCGCGCCTGGGCTTCGGTCGGCGGCAGCGTTGCCGCCGGCGCTACCTTGTTGAGCGGACAGAAGATATTGATGCAGTTTGGCGGCCTCAAGGCGCTCAACGAAGTCAACCTGGATATCGTCAAAGGCAGCGTGCATGGCTTGATCGGCCCCAACGGTTCGGGCAAGAGCACCATGATGAACGTGCTGACCGGCATCTACAAGCCGACCGCCGGCAAGGTCGAGTTCAACGGCAAGACCATTTCCGGTTCGACGCCGGCGGCGATTGCGCTGGGCGGCGTGGCCCGCACTTTCCAGAACGTGCAGTTGTTCGGCGAAATGAGCGCCACCGAAAACGTGCTGGTCGGCCTGCATCACACCTTCCGCAGCAATGTGCTGGACGTGATCTTCCACACCCCGCGCTACCGGCGCGAGGAACTGGCGGCACGGGCGCGCGCCGCCAGCATCCTGCAGTTTGTCGGACTGAGCGGACTGGCCGCGGAGGAGGCGCGCAACCTGCCTTACGGCAAGCAGCGCCTGCTGGAGATCGGCCGCGCGCTCGGGCTGAATCCGGAACTGCTGCTGCTGGACGAACCAGCGGCGGGCCTGACTGCGCCCGACATCAAGGAACTGATCGCGATCATCCACAAGATCCGGCAGCATGGCATCACCATCATCCTGATCGAGCATCACATGGATGTCGTCATGTCGATTTCGGATACCGTGACGGTGCTGGATTTCGGCCAGAAAATCGCCGAAGGCAAGCCGGCCGCGGTGCAAAGCGATCCCAAGGTGATCGAAGCCTATCTCGGCGGCAGCGTCGGTGAAGCAGCCGATCATGGCGCCGAGGGCGCGCCGTCAACTTCCAACGCAGCGGGGTCATAAGATGCTCTCGATTTCCAATTTGCATGCAGCGTATGGCAAGGTTGAAGTACTGCACGGTATTTCACTGGAGGTGCCGAAAGGCAAAGTAGTGACGCTGATCGGCTCCAACGGCGCCGGCAAAACCACCACCATGCGCGCCATCTCCGGCATGATCAAGGCCAAGGCCGGCAGCGTCACCCTGGCCGGGGTCGACGTCACCGGCCTGGCTTCGCACAAGATCGCGCGCGCCGGGCTGGCGCATTCACCGGAAGGACGGCGCGTGTTCGCCACCATGAGCGTGGTCGACAATCTGCTGCTGGGCGCATTCCCGCGGTTTACCCGCCTGCGTCCGCGCGGCGACATCAAGCACGACCTGGAGCAGGCGCTGGAACTGTTTCCGCGCCTGAAGGAACGCCGCAGCCAGCTGGCCGGCACGTTGTCCGGCGGCGAACAGCAGATGCTGGCGATGGCGCGCGCCATCATGCTCAATCCAGAAGTGATCCTGCTGGACGAGCCGTCGATGGGGCTGGCGCCGATCCTGGTGGAAGAAGTGTTCCGCATCATTTCCCGGCTCAAGGAGCAGGGCGTGACGATGCTGCTGGTCGAACAGTTCGCCGCCGCGGCGCTGAATGTCGCCGATTACGGCTACGTGCTGGAGAACGGCAGGATATCGGTGCATGGTCCTGCTGAAAAACTGAAAAACGACCCCGCAGTCAAGGCGGCATACCTAGGCGGCGGACAGCATTGATGAACCCCCATTTGTTGATTTTTGGAAATATTTGTTGCGATAAAACGTTTAACGACGATTAATAATCATTAAATAGGCACAAAAAATGGCGTTGTGATTGGGGTTTAGTTTTCTACTCTGTTCCGAACGTGAGAATCTGGCAATACCGTGATGCAGCGCATGCATAAAGCGGTCAACCATGTTTTCTACTTCGGAGCACTCAAATGAAGCAAGACCACACAATCAGCACCTCCAGCCAGGCAGCGGCAGGGAATTTCATTCCCTTATCCTTGTCGACCGCCGCGCTGCCTGAACAGCGCCTGCCGTTCACCATTCGCATCGTCAACGACGAGCAGGCCTTGCAGAAGGCGGTCGGGATCCGCCATGCAGCTTACAGCCGGCACCTGCCCGAGCTGGCGCAAAACCTGCTCCGGTTCGAGCAGGCCGATCTGGCGCAAGATACCATCGTGCTGCTGGCGGAGTCGAAGCTGGACGGCTCGTCATTGGGCACCATGCGTATCCAGACCAACAGTTTCCAGTCCTTGGGACTGGAGCAGTCGGTGACATTGCCGGACTGGCTGCAGGGCTGCAGCCTGGCGGAGGCGACGCGGCTGGGCGTCATTTCCAGCCAGATCGGCAAGATCGTCAAGACCTTGCTGTTCAAGGCCTATTTTTTGTATTGCGTCGAACATGGCATCGACTGGATGGTGATTACTGCACGCTCCCCGTTGGACCGGCAATATGACGCCTTGCTGTTCCAGGATGTCTTTGGGGGGTCGGAATTTATCCCGATGCTGCATGTCGGCAATTTGCCGCACCGTGTCATGGCGTTTGAAGTCGCCACTGCCCGCGAACGCTGGGCTGCCGCCGGCCATCCGCTGTTCGGGCTGATGTTCGAGATGCAGCATCCTGACCTGATTCTCGAGCAGCCGCCCAATGTGCTGGCGGATCAGTTCGAACTCCGGGACAGCCAGGCAGGGGAGCGAGAGGCGCCATTGAAGTAGATGTTTAATCCGGTGTTGCCGAAACCAGATATTGAGAGGGTGTTATTGTTTGTTGTTAAAAGGAATATTGTCTCTTTTTTACAGTACAGTAGAACCCTCTCACTCTACGGATACGATGTCTATGTGGCTATTTCATGCCGATACGTCGAAAAGCTTTAATCACAACCTGAAGCCTCAAGACTGGGCGGTGTTTTATTTTTCGGTCGTATTGGTGCCGGTGCTGGTGATAGTGTTTACGATCGTTGCCTTCGCTACGCTCAACAGTCGCTTCGGTCATAGCGATCCGAGCCCGTCGCCGTTCCAGGTGTTGAGCGACCCTGGGCAGCGCTTGCAGCCGGCGCAGGCATTCCAGGCGCTGGCGGCAATGCCGATGCTGACCTACAGCAGCACGCAATTGCAGGAAACGCCGTTCTGGTTTTCTTTTCTGGTGCCGGCAGCTGCAGATTCGGGACTGACGGAAGTTGAGCTGCCATCGCGCCATGCACAGCAGGTGAGCTGCTGGGCGGGCGCCGGCGAGCGCCTGCTTGGCACGGCCAGCCGCGACGGAGTCGAAGGCCAGATGAAAGCCGAAAAAACCGGTTTCATCTTGTCGCTGCAGGCCGCCGCGCTGCCGCTGAACGTGTTGTGCAAGGGCGTTTTTTCCGGCCCCGCGCGCATCTCGGTGCGGCAATGGACGCGTCCCGATTTTGTACAGTCGCAAAAGGAGTTTTATCGCGGCATAGGTTTGATGGAAGGCGGGCTGCTGACGCTGACCTTGTTCGTGCTGGTGGCAGCATTGATCAACCGCGAATGGATGTACGTCTTGTTTGCGGTGTGGCTGCTGGGGAATCTGCGGCTTGGCGCCAATGCCATGGGCTGGGATGTGCACTGGCTGATATGGACTATCCCGAATCAATGGCTGCCTTGGGTGCGCAAGCTGACGTTCGCTACCTACTACATCGTCACCTTCACCTTGTTCGGCCGCCTGTTCCAGAATGAACTGAAGCAGATCGGCTTCGTTTTCCTGCAAAACGTATTGCGCTGGATGGGGCTGGTGCTGCTGGTGGCCGCCATGCTGCTGTCGTACCAGCATTTTCTTCCGGTGCTATGGTGCTGGACCGTGGTCGGCATCGTGATCCTGGTGTTCCTGCTGGCGCGCATCGTCTGGAAGGCGCGCACCCGCGCGGCGCTGTGGTATTGCGCGTCGATGTTCGTGGTGTTGTTTACGCGGATCGACGAGGTTGTCGCCGCTGCGTTCGGCATCAAGACCCTGGATGAAGTGCCGAACAATGTGATCGTGGCTTTGCTGTCGAGCCTGATGGCGTCGTTTGCCTTTGCTGAACAGATGCGCGCCGGCAAACGCGAACTGGCGATGGTCCAGGCCGAATTGCGGACTACTTATGAAGTCACGCCGGTGGGTTTGTTTACCCTGGCCGCCGACGGCAGTTTCTTGCGCACCAATCCCGCCCTGGAAAAAATCCTGGGCCATGATCCCGGCGCCGAGTCGGTGAAAAAATTTGATGATTATTTTGAAGCCGGCGCCCGCGAAAAACTGCTGCGCATCGGTTCCGGCAGCAGCGGCAACGAAGCGGAATTGCGCGGCGTCGCCGATGCCAGCGGCCGCAGCAATTTTTACCTGGTGACTGCCACTTTCGCCAACGGCCGTATCGAAGGTTCCTTGCAAGACATTACCGACCGTTCCCAGGCGATCGAACGCTTGCGGTTTTTTGCCGAGCACGATCCGTTGACCGGCGTCCTCAACCGGCGCGGCATCGAAATCATGCTGGAGCAGGCGATCGAGCGCCAGGCCGGCGACCGGCCGCTGGCATTGGCCTATCTTGACCTCGACCGCTTCAAGCTGATCAACGACCTGTTCGGCCACCAGTCGGGCGACGAAGTACTGAAGCAACTGTGTTTCCGGGTGCAGCAGCTGCTCGGCGGCGATTGCCATATCGGCCGCATCGGCGGCGACGAATTCATCTTGCTGTTCCAGGATGTCGAGATTGGCGCGGCGACTGCCATCTGCGGCAACATCATCCAGAAAATCAGCTATCAGTCGTACAATATCGGCGCTCGCGCGTTCCAGGTAAAAGGCTCGATAGGACTGATTGAAGTCGATGCCGGCATGCGGGTGCAGGACGCCATCTCCGCCGCCGACCGCGCCTGCCGGGAAGCCAAGAAAGCGCACAACGAACATATCGTGGTGTACCCGAAGAATGCGCCGGTATTCCGCGAGCGGCTGGAAGAACTGAGCCTGATCGAAAGGCTGGGCGGCGAATTCCTGCCGGCCGGCCTGTTTGTCGAAATGCAGCCGATCATGTCGTTGCGCGAACCGGAAGCTTCGCTCAATTTCGAAGTGCTGCTGCGGCTGCGCGACGCCGACAACAAGGTGGTGCCGGCCACCAAGGTGATCGCGGCGGCGGAAGAAAACGGCAACATCGCCGTGATCGACCGCTGGGTCATGAGCACGGTGCTGGAATGGCTGGCGCAGCACCAGGCGCAACTGCCGCTGACAAAGTTCGTCTGCGTGAATTTGAGCGGGGCTTCGCTCAACGATGAGAAATTCATCCAGGATATCTTCGTGATCCTGGCCCGCCATCCGCAAGTGGTGCCGATGCTGTGCATTGAAATCACGGAAAGCGTGGCGCTGCACGACCTCGAACACACCAGCCGCATCATCCAGCGTTTGCAGGCCTTGGGAGCCAAGATCGCACTGGACGACTTCGGCGCCGGTTATACCTCGTTTACCTACCTGAAGAGCTTGTCGGCGGACGCCTTGAAGATAGACGGTGCGTTCATTCAAAGCATGAACACGCATCCAGCCAACGAAGCGATCGTCGAAGCCATCGTCGAACTGGCGCGCAACCTGGGCATGAAGAGCATCGCCGAATGGGTGGAAGACTGCGCCATGATCGAAGCATTGGCGAAATTGGGCGTCGACTACGTGCAGGGTTATATCGTGGCCAAGCCGCAGTCGCCGCAGGCGATACTGGAAGCCAGTTCCGCCGCCAGCTTCATCACCGATCCGGCCTTGGCGCGTTTTGTGGCGAGCCGGCGCGTCGATGGCCGCCCTTGGGTGGGAGCGGGGGATGACTTGCCGCCCGCAGGATTGCATTAAGGTCCCGCTAGCGCTGTGGAAGCGATGGTATGATTTCGATTTCATGACGTATTTATGAACGCTGCAATTTCCGGTTTTTCCCTCGGTCTTTCGCTTATCCTCGCAATCGGCGCACAAAATGCCTTTGTCCTCAAGCAGGGGCTCAAGCGCGAACACGTTTTCCTGGTCTGCCTGACATGCGCCGCTTCCGATGCCATCCTGATCCTGCTGGGCGTGATGGGGCTGGGCATCATCATCGAACAGGCGCCATGGCTGATGCCCGTCATGCGCTACGGCGGTGCCGCTTTCCTGCTGGCGTACGGCGCCAGGAGCTTTATCACTGCCTGGCGTTCGTCGGACGTGCTGCTGCAAGCCGAACATGTCAAAGGCGCTTTGCTGCCGACCTTGCTGACCTGCGCCGCGCTGACCTGGCTCAATCCGCACGTCTACCTGGATACGGTGCTGCTGATCGGCTCGATCTCGACCCAGTTTCCCGGCCAGAGAGGTTTATTCGCCGCCGGTGCGATGCTGTCTTCGTTCGTCTTCTTTTTCTCGCTGGGTTATGCCGCCGCCTGGCTCAGGCCGATTTTTGCCAAGCCGGTCTCGTGGCGCATCCTGGAAGTTGTCGTCGGCATCACGATGTGGGCAATCGCCTATAAGCTGCTGAGTGAATAAGGCGCCCAGCCTGTCGGGCCGCCCGGGCAGGTAAAATAGCGGCTGGCGGCTGGATTGCGCCATTTATTCATTAGCGAACCGAGAACCTCATGAGCGTGACACTGAAACACATCGTATTCTGGAAACTGAAAGAACATGCCGAAGGCGCCGACAAGGCCAGCAATGCACGGCAGCTGAAAACCCTGCTGGACAGCTGCGCCGGTATCGTACCGGGCATGCTCAGGTTCGAAGCGGCGATTGCCCAGCCTGGGCTGGAGGCGACTTACGACGTGGTGCTCAATTCTGAATTCGCTTCGGCGGCGGCGCTGGAGGCTTACCAGAATCACCCGGCGCACCTGGCGATCAAGCCGTTTTTCGGCGCGGTGCGGGAGTCGCGCCAGTGCATGGATTACTTTAGCTGACTGCGGCCATGTTTCCTTCCCATATTTTTCCTATCGATAATCCCTTCCTGACCTACCTCGGCGTCGAGTTCGTCGAGATGGGCGAGGGCGCGGCCGAACTGGCTTTGACTTTGCAGCCGCACCACATGAACAGCTGGCAGGTCACCCATGGCGGCGTGTCGATGACCATGCTGGATGTGGTCATGGCGCTGGCCGGCCGTTCCCTCTATCCGCAAGCCGAAGCGGCGGTCACGGTGGAAATGAAAACCAGTTTCCTGCAGCCGGCCGGGCAAACCGGCGCGCGCATCGTCGCCAAGGGCCGCGCCTTCCACCGTTCCACCACCATGTGTTTCTGCGACGCCGAACTGTGGCACGGCGACCATCTGGTGGCCAAGGCAATGGGCACATTCAAATATCTCAGGCATCACCGGGCCGCGCTGAAAATCAAGCCGGGCTGAGCCAGCAACTTAGAAGAGACAACATGAAATTTCACCTGACGGTCGACAATTGGGCAGCGCAGAAAACCGACGCCCGCGCAGTGCGTTTCGACGTATTCGTGATCGAGCAGAAAATCCCGGTCGAGCTGGAGTGGGACGATATGGATGAGCACTGCCTGCACGCTGTTGCCTATAACGAAGCCGGTTATGCGATAGGCACAGGCCGCCTGCTGCCGGACGGCCATATCGGCCGCATGGCGGTGCGCGCCGCCGGCCGCGGCCAGGGTGTGGGCGCAGCCATCCTGCAAGCCTTGATGGCGCAGGCGCGGCAGCGCGGTGATGGCGAGGTGGTGCTGAACGCACAGACCCAGGCCGAGGCGTTTTACGGACGCTACGGTTTCAGCCGCGACGGCGAGGAATATTACGAAGCCGGGATCGCGCACATTTGCATGCGCCATGTATTTGCCTGAGCTGTCACCAGCTCGGCGCGTCGCTGCCTAAAGGCACGGACGGCCGGCTCCAGTGCGCCGGCGTCAGCGACAGCTTGCCGGCATGGCTTACTGCAGTGAGCCGGCCGAAGCCGGATTCGCTGTGTTCCAGCAGATCCTGGATTTGTTCGAATTCAATCTCGGCCGCCGCCAGGCCATTCTCGACCCTGCCAAGCTGGCGCAGCCAGTGGCCGGTCTGCGCCAGCGATACCCGCACATGCCAGCTGCCGCCCTCGGTGACCCGGCGCGCTAGCGCCGTCATGGCGCCGGCCGCCATCAGGTAGCCGGCGGCATGGTCCAGCACCTGCATCGGCAGCGGTTTCGGTTTGTCGCTGTGCGCGGCCTGTGCTTCGGCATGGTTGAAGCCGCTGGCGGTCTGCACCAGCGAATCGAAGCCGCGGCGCTCGGCCCACGGTCCCACATGGCCGTACGCCGATAGCGATACGTAGACGATGCCGGGACGCTTTTTTGCCGCCGCTTCGGGGCCGAAACCCAGCGCATCGAGGCCGCCCGGACGGTAGCCTTGAACCAAGATGTCCGTGTCATGCAGCAAACGGCTTAGCGTCCGATGGTCGTCGGCTTGCCGCAAGTCGAGCTGGCAGGAGCGTTTGCCGCGTCCGGTGTCGATCACCAGCGGGCCGATCGCAGGCAGCTGCGGCGCCGTCACCAGCATGACGTCGGCGCCGTGCGCTGCCAGCGTGCGGCCGCAGACCGGGCCGGCGATGATGCGGGTCAGGTCGAGTACGCGCACGCCGTCCAGCGGCCGTTGTTCAATCGGTGCAGGCAAGGCGCGCGGCGCCGTATCGCCGATTTTTTCTATGGTCAGCAGCGGCAACGATTGCACTGCCTGTCCTTGCGGATGACGGTCCCATTCCTCGAATGAGCGCATGGCGGTGACTACCAGCCCGGTATTGGCGGCAGCGTCCTCGAAATCTTCGGCCGTCCAGCTTTGCAATGCCTGCTGTACGCTTTCAACCGTATGTTCGCACTGCAGCAGGCGGAGCACACCGTCTCGATGGTGCGGAAAATTGGTGTGCAGGCGCAGCCATTTGCCGTCGCCGCAACGATAGGTGCCGGCGATCTTGTCCCAGATTTCGTCGCTGCGGGCGCCGTTGACCCGGAAGTAGCGCTCGCTGCGGAACTCGGCTGCGGCATGGCGCATGTCGACGCTTACCTGTTGCTGCTGCCGGCTGCGCAACTGCCATAGCTGTGCAGCCGACAAGGCCGCTGCCGCAATGCTGGCCTGGGCCGCGGCGCCGACTGCGAACGAGGACGGCAGCACCGGATCGCTGCCGCTCAGCGACAGCTGCGACAACGCGCCATCCGGCTGGCCGAGGGTGCGCCACAGCTGCTGAATGATATCGGACGGAGACAACATGTTCTGCTCCTTGAATAGCGTGCGGCGCCGCCGCCGTCACGGCATGGGCGTCAGCGCGAACAGCGGGATTCGGATGGCGATGCCGGATGCGTGTGTATTGGCGAAGAAGGGCAAAACGGCGGCGCTACTCGTTCATGCAGCATGGCGCTGCCATTGGCCTTGATCCTGACCAGGGTCGAAGCGCGCGTGCCATAGTCGGGCGACTGGATGAATACCGCCGACAGTACGCGTTCCAGCTCGATGCCGACGCCGGTCGACGGCAGCCGGCAATCGCCCGAGCGGGTAGTGTCGCTCAGCATGTCGAAGAAGCAGGCGTCGGGCGCGCCCTGGCACAGCAGGCTGGCGAACTGCGCCTTGGTGCGCACCACCTTGGGCCAGCAGCCGTCTAGCGAAGCGTTTGACAAGCCGTAGATGCCGGCAGGCAGCGGCTGGCCGTTGCGAGCATCTTCTTGGTGCTTGTTCGAATACCAGATCAAGTCCTTGCCGTCGCCGACCAGCAGGTTGAAGCCGTTGTATTTTGCAGCGTCGTCGGAAATTTCCGCGACGTATTCTGCCGCCGTCTTTTGGCCGCCGAGGAAATCCGACACCAGCGTGCCGCGGGTGGGCGCATCGGTGCGCCGTTCCGCCGGCGCTCGCACATTGGTGATGGCGGCAAAGCGGCCGCTGCGGGTGATGCCGATCCAGGTGCCGCCATCCTGCAGGTCGCGCCCGGCGTAGATGCCGGGTCGGTCTTCCCACCAGCCGGCAGGCGCGGTCGGGCGCGCATAGAACTCGTCGCGGTTGGCGGCGGCTATCAACGGTGAGCCAGGAATCACTTGCCACGCAAAAACGATCAAGCACATGATGAAATATTCACAAAAAATTCCGTATGGCGGGGACCATCGATCAAGGCGGCGAGGCCGTGCTCGGCAACCGCCTGATCGATGATTTTCTCAAAATCCGGCGGCACCGAAGAATACACTTCCATCCAGGTGTGATGTTCATCCTTGATTTCGGGACTGCGTTTGAGGGCGCTGGCGACCTGGTATTGCAACGACAGTCCGGCTTGCATTTTTGCTGCCGCCTGGTCGAACTGCTGGGCATTGCCGGCGGCCACGCGGTAATAGATGTAGAGATCGGAGCTCATCTTGCGCTTACGCCGACAGCTCAGCGTCGGTGACGTCGACGATCGAATAGGGCAGCGCCTGGAACTGCAGTTGCGGGCCCGCGGTCGAACCCAGGTGCACCGTGCCGTTCTCCAGCGCGGCCAGCTTGATCTCCAGCAGGCAGCGGCTGCTGCCGGCGCTGTCGGCTTCTGCATTGACGATCATGCCGCAGGGCTGGTCCGGATCGGCGCTGGAAAAGACTTCGGTGCCGGCGGCGATGCCGGTGGCGGCGACGCTTGCCAGCACTGCACGGCGCTTGAGTTTGCCCAGGTACTGGCTGCGGGCGACGATTTCCTGTCCCGGATAACAGCCTTTCTTGAAATTGACGCCGCCGATTACTTCGAAATTGATCATTTGCGGCACAAACTGTTCCTGTGTCGGCAAGGTGATTTGCGGCACGCCGGCCAGGATATCGCCCAGGCGCCAGGCTGACGCCGCTACCGGCTGCAGGTTCTTGCCCAGTTGCGGCCAGGCGGCGATGGCGTGCTCGGGGCTGGTGATCCATTGGTAACGCGGGACTGAACCGGTCCCGGTATCGGCATCGGCGACGCGGATCAGGGTGCCGTGTTCATTGTCGAGCTTGGCATAGGGTTCTGCCGGCAGGGCCGGGAACCAGGGCGCCAGTGCGGCGCCGGCGGCATTGCCGGCCAGGCCGAGGATGATTTGCGTATCCGATACGTCGGCCGGCTTGGCCTTGGCGCGCATGACAAACATCTGCAGGCGCTTCTGGATCGCTGCCTGCAAGCTGCGCGGCAATTGCAGCAGGATGCTGTCGCCGCTCTTCCACATCAGGAAGGTGGCCAGCAAGCGTCCTTTCGGTGAGCAGTAGCCGGCCAGCCGGGCTTGTCCTGCGGGCAGGTTCTGGACATCGTTGGTCAGCTGGGTATGCAGGAAACTGGCGGCGTCTTCCCCGCTGAATGCGATCAGGCCGAGATCGGTCAGCGGTGCAACAAAAGACGCACCGGCAGTGGCCGTCGCCGGCAGCGCATCGAACGATTGCTGTTGTGAAAAATCCAGCCAGGTACTTGTCATTTCATTCATAAATTGTAGGCATTCCCGAAACAGCGATTATCATATTGGGTTGATTATAGAGTTGTCGCAAAAAAAGCGTTGGAATCGGCCGTTTTTGCGGGATGCATGAAAACCAATCGGAGCGGACCGGACTTGTTTAAAAAACTATTGTTGAGCGTGATCTTGTTAGGCGGCGCAGCCGCCGGCGGCGTGGCTTACTGGGCGCAGCAGCCGATTTTCGAAGACGGCCCGGTGCGGCCGTTCACGATCAAGCCAGGCAGCACGTTGGCCAGTTCGGCGCAGCAGATCGACGAAGCCGGGGTCGGCGTCAATCCCCAGCTGCTGGAATTGCTGGCGCGGGTGACCGACAAGGGCAGCAAACTGAAAGCCGGCAGTTATGAACTGAAACCGGGCGCCACGCCGCTGCGTTTGCTGACGCAACTGGTGCGCGGCGAGTTTGCGCAGGAATCGCTGACCGTGATCGAAGGCTGGACTTTCCGCCAGATGCGGCAGGCGGTGGCGGCGCAGCCGGCGCTGAAACACGATACCGCGGCGCTGTCGGACGCCGAACTGCTGGCAAAAATCACGCCCGACTACGCCATGCCGGAAGGCCTGTTCTTTCCCGATACCTATTTGTTCGCCAAGGGGTCGAGCGACCTGCAGGTGTACAAGCAGGCGCATAGCCTGCTGATCAAGCGCCTGACTCAGGGCTGGGAGGGGCGCGATACCTCGTTGCCGTACAAGACGCCGTATGAAGCCCTGATCATGGCCTCGATCGTGGAAAAAGAGACCGGCAAGCGCGCCGACCGCAGCACGATTGCCGGCGTGTTCATCAACCGCCTCAAGATCGGCATGCTGCTGCAAACCGACCCAACCGTGATCTACGGCATGGGCGATCAATACCAAGGCGCCATCCGCAAGCGCGACCTGACCACCGATACGCCTTACAACACCTATACCCGCGCCGGCCTGCCGCCGACGCCGATCGCCTTGCCGGGCGCGGAATCGATCAGCGCCGCCATGCATCCGGCGCAGACCGACGCCCTGTATTTTGTCGCGCGGGGCGACGGCAGCAGCCATTTCTCGAATAACCTGGGCGAACATAACCAGGCGGTGAATCAATATCAGCGATAATTGGCATATTCGGGACATTCGGCAACCCAACAGATAAGGCAATGGCAAAATTCATCACATTTGAAGGCATAGACGGCGCCGGCAAGTCGACTCACATCGCTTTTGTCGCCGACTTGCTGCGCGCGCAGGGCCTACAGGTCATCACCACCCGCGAGCCGGGCGGCACCACGCTGGGCGAAGCGCTGCGCGAAGTATTGCTGCACCAGAAAATGCACCTGGAAACCGAGGCGATGCTGATGTTCGCCGCCCGCCGCGAACACCTGGCGCAGGTGATAGAACCGGCGCTGGCGCGCGGCGACTGGGTCATCTCGGACCGCTTCACCGACGCCACCTTCGCCTACCAGGGCGGCGGCCGGCAACTGCCGCTGGCCAAGCTGGAAGCGCTGGAGCAATGGGTGCACCCGCATTTGCAGCCGGACCTGACCCTGTTGTTCGACGTGCCGCTGGAAGTGGCGCGCACGCGCCTGGATGCGACCCGCACACTGGACAAGTTCGAACAGGAAAAAGCGGATTTCTTCGCCGCCACGCGCGCCGAATACCTGCGCCGCGCAGCGCAGTTTCCCGAGCGTTTCCGCGTCATCGATGCGACCCGGACGATTGCCGAAGTCCAGCAAGAGCTGAAGCAAATCATTTCAAGCCTGCCAAGCCAGCCCGGCGGCAAGCAATGAGCAACTCCTTGTTCCCGTGGCAGGACGGTGTCTGGCAGCAGCTGCAGCAGATGCGCGCGCGCCTGCCGCACGCGATCCTGTTCCATGGCGCCGAAGGCATAGGCAAGACCGTGTTCGCCGAGCAGTTCGCGCAATCGCTGTTGTGCGAGCAGCCGCAGGCGGACGGCCATGCCTGCGGCGTCTGCGGCTCTTGCGGCTGGTTCATGCAATACAATCACCCGGATTACCGGCGTGTGCGGCCGGAAATCCTGGACGGCGAAGATGCGGCCGAGGGCGACGGCGCGGAGGATGGCGACAAGGGGAGTACAAAGTCAGCAGCCAAGTCGGCCAAGGCGCCGTCCAAGGAAATCAAGATCGACCAGATCCGCGTCTTGTCAGGTTTCATGAATATCTCCACCCACAGGCAAGGACAGCGGGTGGTCTTGCTGTATCCGGCCGAAGCGCTGAATACCGCTGCCGCCAACGCCTTGCTGAAGACATTGGAAGAACCGCCGCCGAACACGGTGTTCCTGCTCAGTTCAAACAGCCTGGACCGGCTGTTGCCGACCATCTTGTCGCGCTGTCGCAAATTCGCCATGCCGCTGCCGTCGCACCAGCAGGCCATGGCCTGGCTGCGCCAGCAAGAGGTCAAGGATGCCGACGTCTGGCTGGCCGAACAGGGCGGGGCGCCGCTGACTGCCTATGCGCAGTCGCAAAGCGAAGGGCGCGAACTGATCGACGAGTTTTTGCAGCATCTGACCAAGCCCGGCATAGACGGCGCCCTGAAATGCGCCGAACATTTGCAGAAAACCCCGGTCGCCGAGCTGGTGGGGTGGCAGCAGCGCTGGCTGTACGATCTGTTTTCCTTTAAATTAAGCGGCACAATCCGGTATTATCCTCGTTATGAAAAAGCGCTGGCAGGATTGGCCGCCAAAGTTGAAACCGGCGCCTTGCTGCGAGCCCTGAAAAGCAGCAACGAGCGCCGTGCAGTCGCAGAACACCCCTTGTCGGCGCGCCTCTTCATCGAAGAGATGCTGCTCGATTACGCTGCAATGTTTGCTTGAATTTTGAGCTTGATTTTTGAGGATGAAGATGGCTGAAAACACCACAATCCCGGCTGAACCGGTCAAACTGTCCCGGCCTTCGGTCCTGTCGCTGGTGATCAAGGAAAAATCGGCCCTGTACGCCGCGTACATGCCGTTCCTGACCAATGGCGGCATCTTTGTGCCGACCAACAAGAGCTATCACCTGGGCGATGAAATCTACCTGATCCTGAGCCTGATGGACGACGGCACCAAGTACCCGATCGCCGCCAAGGTGGCCTGGATCACGCCCAAGAACGCCAACAACAACAAGGCGCAGGGGGTCGGCGTGCATTTCCCGGACGACGACAGCGGCCAGCGTCTGCGCAAGCGGATCGAAGAAGTGCTCGGCTCGGCCTTGGGCTCGGCGCGCCCCACCCATACTTATTAAGTTATCAAGGCTGGCAACACCAGCAGCATCTCGATGAATCAGACGAACTACAGTTTCAGGATCGCCGGCCAGCAGGATTTGCCGGCCATCGTCGCTATCTATAACAGCACCGTCGCTTCGCGCGAGGTGACCGCCGATACCGAGCCGGTCACGGTGGCGTCGCGCCAAGGCTGGTTCGACCACCACAACGCCGAACGCCGGCCGCTGTGGGTGGTGGAGCAGCAGGGCGCAGACGGCCAGCCGGCCATCCTGGGCTGGTTGTCGTATTCCGACTTTTATGGCCGCCCGGCCTATGCCGGCACCGCCGAGCTGTCGATCTACATCCACGAACACGCGCGCGGCAAGGGCATGGGCCGTTACCTGCTGGGGGTGGCGATCGAGCGCGCCCCGAGTTTCGGCGTACATACCTTGCTGGGTTTCGTATTCGGCCATAACCAGCCGAGCCTGAAGCTGTTCGACGCCTTCGGTTTCGAGCGCTGGGCCAATATGCCGCGCGTCGCCACGCTGGACGGCATCGAGCGCGACCTGGTGATCCTGGGCAAGCGCGTAGCTTAATTCGTTTTAGTCGCTGGTCCGACGTCAATTTCTACCGGTGCTAAAGTACCGGCTTTCTCCTATCTTGTTTCGAGTTGCTCATGTCACGCACCCTGGTCCTGGCCTCCAATAACGCCGGCAAGTTAAAAGAATTCAGCTCTTTGCTGGCGCAGATCGACTTTGAGGTCCGCCCGCAAGGCGAATTCGATGTTCCGGAAGCGGAAGAGCCGTACCTGACGTTTGTCGAAAACGCCCTTGCCAAGGCGCGCCACGCTGCGCGCCTGACCGGCTTGCCGGCGCTGGCCGACGATTCCGGCGTCTGCGTCAACGCCCTGGGCGGCGCGCCCGGCGTATTGTCGGCGCGTTACGCCGGCGAGCCGAAATCCGATGCAGAAAACAACCGCAAGCTGGTCGCCGAGCTGGCGCCGCACGCCGACAAATCGGCCTATTATTATTGTGTGCTGGTATTCGTGCGCCATGCCGACGATCCGCAGCCGGTGATCGCCGACGGCCGCTGGAACGGCGTCATCATCGATGAGCCGCGCGGCGCCGGCGGTTTCGGCTACGACCCGTATTTCCTGCTGCCGGAGCAGGGCAAGACCGCGGCTGAATTCAGCGCAGCCGAAAAGAACGCCATTTCGCACCGCGGCCAGGCGCTGCGTGCCCTGGTTGAAAAGCTGCGATGATCCCGATCAAACCGATAGGCATGCCGGGGCAAGCTAAAAGTCAGGCCGCCGACAAACCTTCCGCCGCCGCCCAGGCCGCGCTGGCGTATCTGCAGCCGGGCGCGCTCAGCCTGAGCGCCTTGCCGCCGCTGTCGCTGTATATCCATTTCCCGTGGTGCGTGAAGAAATGCCCGTATTGCGATTTCAATTCGCATGAAGCCAAGGGCGGTTTTCCGGAAGAAGAATACCTGGCGGCTTTGCGGCTCGACCTGGAAGCGTCGCTGCCGCTGATCTGGGGCCGCAAGATCTACACGATCTTTATCGGCGGCGGCACGCCCAGCCTGATGTCGGCGGCCGGACTGGACCGCCTGATGTCGGATGTGCGTTCCCTGCTGCCGCTGGACGGCGCCGCGGAAATCACGATGGAAGCCAATCCCGGCACCTTCGAGGTGGAGAAATTCAAGTCCTACCGCAACAGCGGCATCAACCGCCTGTCGATCGGCATCCAGAGTTTCAACGGCCGCCACCTGCAGGCGCTGGGCCGCATCCACGACGATGGCGAAGCGCGCCGCGCGGTCGAGATCGCCCATGCGACTTTCGACAATTTCAACCTCGACCTGATGTATGCCTTGCCGTCGCAAACATTGGAAGAGGCGCAGCAGGACGTCGCTACCGCCATCGGCTTTGCACCGCCGCACCTGTCGCTCTATCACCTGACGCTGGAGCCGAATACTTACTTCGCCAAGTATCCGCCGGTAGTGCCGGACGACGACGCCAGCGCCGAAATGCAGGACATGATCAGCGCCCACACCAGCGCCGCCGGCTATGGACATTACGAAGTGTCAGCCTATGCGCAAGCCGGCCGCCAGGCACGCCATAATCTGAATTACTGGCAGTTCGGCGACTACCTCGGCATCGGCGCCGGCGCCCATTCCAAGCTGTCGTTCCCGCACCGCGTGATCCGCCAGATGCGCTACAAGCAACCCAAGGCTTACCTGGAGCACAGCCGCCTGGGCAACGTAGTGCAGGAAGAAACCGAAATCGGCCGCGACGACCTGGGTTTTGAATTCATGCTGAACGCGCTGCGCCTGAATAACGGTTTTGAGGTGAACCTGTTCAGCGAACGTACCGGACTTGCACTCAATACGATAGAAAAATCCTTGAACCAGGCGGAAGCCAAGGGCTTGCTGTACCGTGATCACAAGATCATCCGGCCGACCGAACTGGGCCGGCGCTTCCTGAACGATCTGCAGCAAGTGTTCTTGCTGGATTGAGCTGTTTCCTTGCCCAATCTGGGTGAATTCCGGGAAAAAGCGCGTCAGGTATCGTTAATTTTCTGCAAAATTGGTATAATTACGACCTCTCAGGAAGTGTGGCCGAGTGGTTGAAGGCACTAGTCTTGAAAACTAGCGACGGTTTATCCCGTTCGTGAGTTCGAATCTCACCGCTTCCGCCAGATCCAAGCAAAACGGCCCTCTTTGGGCCGTTTTGCTTTTCCAGCAATGATTGCTTGCTTTTGATTCGGGCGCTATCTACGGCAATCAGCAACTGCATCACGAATCTGTCGATACGCTGTGTGCGTGGATGGGAATGCCTACTCTGATGATTGTTCCTTGATCCGGCATGCTGGAAATTTCAACGTTACCCTCCAGCATCAGCACCCGCTCGCGGACGCCAATCAGGCCAAACGATTGTTTCTTTTGTAATAGCGAGTCGAATCCCTTGCCGTTATCGCGCACCTCCAGCAGGTAATGGCTTTCTTTTCGATCCAATGCAATCTGGACTTCCGTTGCGTCCGCATGACGGCTGATATTGGTCAGCGATTCTTGTGTAATCCGGAAAATTTCGGTAGCGCGTTTTTCATCCAGATGGATATCCTCTTCAACCACGCGCAATATGCATCGTATACCGGGGTGCACACGGTTGAATTCTTCCGCCAGCCATTCCAGCGCAGGCACAATCCCCATGTCAAGCGCTGACGGGCGCAACCACGTCACCAGGTTGCGTACTATTTGAATCGTGGAATCGACCAGCGTTATCATGCGCTGAATTATTGCTTGCGACGAGGAATGATCTTCATTGTATTGAAGCTCGAGGACCGACGACATGCCCATGCGCAATGCCGACAGGCACTGTCCCAGTTCATCGTGAATTTCACGCGACAGGTGCCGACGGTCATCTTCTCTTGCGGTTTCGTTGTGCGCAGCCAGTTGACGCAGCAGTAGTTGCGATTCTTCAAGGCGGCGCTGAGTTTCTTTCAAGACGGTGACGTTTTTGCCGATCGCTAGCGCGCCGATCACTTCACCGTCCGGGTTGCATTCTGCCACGACATGGAAGGCATAATCGGCAGTTTGCAGATTCGCTTTGGTCCCTCTGAGAAAAATCTGTGCAGGAATCTGGGTTTCCATGACTTTACATAGCGTCGCGTTGAATTCTTCGCCCGAGATGCCGGTCCGCCATTTTGCATCCGGCGTTTTATGCATTGATTGTCTTGCCGGAATGCCAGTTTCCTGTTCATAGGCCGGATTGACGTAGGTGCGCCGGCAATCGCGATCGTATCGCACGACCAGATCGGGCAGGTTTTCAGCAAGCGTACGGAATTCCTGCTCGCGCTTAAGCAGCAATTCATCCGCCTGCTTCCGTTCGGTGATGTCGCGCCCGATCGCAAGCACGCCGATGGTTTGTCCGCGCCCGTCCTTTTTGGGGATAAAGCGTATTTCAAAAAAGCGTTCCCCGTCTGGCGTCATCCATTTATTTTCGATTGCATGGGGCGCACCTAGCCGGATGGTTTCTTTGATGTGCTTCTCCTGTTGCCCGTCCGGATCCAGATGCAATTCGCGCATCGTTTTACCGACAAAATGTTCGGAGGTTCGACCGTAAGCCTTCGCGACGGATGGATTGACGTAGGTATAGCGGCCCAGCAAATCAAAACGGGCAATAAAATCGGGCAGATTCTCAACCAGAGTGCGCAGTCTGATTTCGCTTTCCTTGAGCGCGGTGATGTCCCGACCCAGCGCCAGCACGCTGACTATTTGCCCGTTCGGAGCTCGTTCCGGCATCAGCTGGATTTGAAGGCAACTGGTTTTGCCGTCGGGGGAGTGCAGGAAGAGTTCAATTTCCTGTTTCACGCCGTTCTGCAAGACTTGCTGTATTGCGTGCTGATATTGCACTGTCTCGCCATAATTCAGCTCAAATCCGACAGGAGTTTTACCCAGCATTTCCTGCGCTGGGATACCGGTGACACGTGTCAGTGCCGGATTGACATACATGCGTCGGCATTCCCGATCGTAACGGACAATGGTGTCGGGAGAGTTTTCCACGAGGGCACGAAACTCCTGTTCTCGCTTATGCAAAAGCTCTTCCGTGCGCTTGCGTTCGGTAATGTCGCGCACCAGTGTGACGTTGTAACCGCGTCCATGGTATTCGAAATATCTGGCACTGACTTCTACCGGGAAAATGCGTCCATCCTTGGCCTGATGGCGAGTTTCGATTTTTTTGGAGCCGTGGATTTTGATGTGATCGAAGCATTCAGGCCAGCGCGCCGCCGGCCAGTCGGGATCGATATCGGGTACACCCATGCCAAGCAATTCGGCACGGCTGTAATTGAGCGCTCGACAGGCTGCATCGTTGGCGTAGTGAAAGCGGCCGTGCTGATCGATCAGTAGCACGCTGTCATTGACTTGATTCAGGGTGAATTCGTTCAGCGCCAGATGCTGCTCTGTTTCCTTGCGCCGGGTGATGTCGCGAGCATAGCCTACGCTGCCGCGCAATTTGCCGTCCGCATCCCATACCGGCGCCTTATAAATTTCGAACCATTTGCGGACGCCCTGAACCTCAATGATTTCTTCGTATATCTTCCGGTCGCCGCTGCCGAGTACTTCCTGATCGTCGTCCCGGTATTGCTGCGCCAGGTCCTGCGGGTAGATATCCTGGTCCGTTTTGCCCACGAATCCATCGGCGGCTGCGAGGCCGAAGGCGTCGGCAAATGGCTGGTTGACGGCGAGAAAGCGGCTTTCCGTATCTTTAAGCCAGGCCAGGAATGGAAAATTGTCGAACAATATGCGCTGTTGATTATCCTCGCTCAGGCCGCCATTCTTTGGCGAGGCCAGCGCGCTAGTGTCGATAAGCTGAGCGAAAAAATACAGGAACCCGCCATGCGCGTCGCGCACGGGCGAGAGGTGTAGCGTCCGTTGGATGATTTGGCCGTTCTTGCGTATATAGCGCGACTCAAGGCATAGATCGCCGGTCGTTTCATGCGTCAATCGATCATCAAATGCATTCAGGATCAAAAGCTGATCCTCGGGATGCAGGATGTCTGCAAAATGCTTGCCGGTCAGTTCTTCTGCTTCATATCCGAGGATTGCATGCGCTGCGGTGTTCACTGCCAGGAAAATCCTGTCTTGGCCGATGATCGTCATTGCAGTTGCCGACCGTTCGAAGATATCTTGGAAAAAATCTTTCTTCTTGGGTAGCAAATTCATGGCAGGCTCGTCTCGCATAGAGGACATTTGAGTTTCTTTACGGTGCAGATCGGAGTACAGCAGTCAGAAAATCTCAAAATAAGATGCTGTGGGCAGGTCGCCAAGACGGTTCCGGTGCGTCACGGGCAAGCCTGGCAGTGTACTGCAGCCGCTCGTGGCTTGCTGACGACGCCGTGCGACTCGCGCGTCGTGATCATAATGCATGCTGCGCTTTAATCTGGGGAGCGGTACGCCCCCCAAATGACCAGGCAATAGCCGACAAAAGCCAGATGGCGGGAGAGCGACGGCCATGGCCAATGGACTGTCACTGTACATACCGGTGAGCTCCTTGTCGGCACTCTCCCATATCGCAGAAAAAGGATTTTTGGTGCGAAGGCATTGTCGGATTCTTTCCAAATCTCGCGAACGAACACGGTTTAGCCACTGGTTGACTGTTCTTGCGAATGAACCGACGTCGCTTTTCTTGTACTCAAGATAAATCAAGAATTTTTTTTGCCGAGGTAGTTGACGAAAATGTGGGTAACTTTACGCATGGGAAGCGCCGATATAGGCACAGTGACCAGTAGCGATATGTCGGAATTGCGTGCTTTTATTTTCCAATTGCGAATTCAGGATGCCTATTTCCTTCAAAGATGTGCGGACCAATTATGGCTAGGACTGCTTCGGGCAAGGCCATTTTTTCTATCTGCCAATATGAGTAAAGATAAGCAATGTCTGGCAAGCTGGGTATCAGGAGATCTTGCTATTGCTGTAGGGATGGCCGCATCTGCTGTCGGAAATCACCTGGTTTTCTATGGATTGAAGAATTTTTGTTGCCATAAGGAAATCCTTACGGGCTTTTGGGGATTGTCTGATTGATGTTTAATCTGAATTTTCAGATCATTGACAAAGCAATAAGGCGAGTTTGCGTTAATTAAAAACGGCAAAAATCGGCGGCCCATATTTGCCATATTGCAATACTGAGTTCGATGAGAATTTAATCCCACGACGCATATGAAAATTCTCTTCGTTCACCAAAATTTCCCTGGCCAATATCTCCATCTTGCCCGTCACCTGGCATCCATTTCAAGCAACGAAGTCGTCTTTATTACCCAGCGCCAGGACGCATCGATTCCCGGTGTGAAGAAAATTGTCTACAAGCCCCGGCGAGCTATAACCCCGGGCATCCATCAATATTTGCGCGAGACCGAAGCCGGGATACTAAATGCGCAGGAAGTGGCGCGCGTTGCGATGGAGTTGAAAAATTCCGGGTTCGTGCCAGACGTAATGCTCGGCCACAATGGTTGGGGAGAAATCTGGTATCTGAAAGATGTCTTTCCGAATACGCCATTATTGGGTTATTTCGAATTTTTCTATAAAGAGCACGGTGCCGACGTCGGCTTTGATCCGAATGATCCTCCCACACCGGATAGGCCGCCACGCTTGCGAACCAAAAACTTCGGCAATCTGCTGGCGTTAGAGTCGGTCGACTGGGGGCAATGTCCGACAACGTGGCAACGATCCGTCTATCCGCTACGCTATCAGTCCATCATCAGCGTTATCCACGAGGGGATCGATACCCAACTGGTTAGACCGAATGAGAAGGCTAGTTTTAACATTCCAGGCACTGATATTGTCTTGCAACAGGGCGATGAGGTAGTCACCTATGTTGCGCGCAATCTGGAGCCCTACCGCGGATTCCCGAGTTTCATGCGCAGCCTTCCTGTCATTTTGGCTCGACGTCCAAACGCCCAGGTCTTAATAGTCGGTGGCGATGAAACCAGCTATGGCCCTGGTTTACCGGGCGGATTGACCTTTCGGCAGCGTTTGCTGGATGAATTGGGAGATGCGATTGATCTCAGTCGTGTCCACTTTCTTGGCAAAGTGCCTTATTCATCTTTCCTCACGATTCTGCAGATATCGCGCGTCCACGTTTATCTCACCTTCCCATTTGTGTTGTCGTGGTCGATGCTGGAAGCCATGTCGGCGGGGTGTCTTGTCGTTGGTTCCAGAACGGCTCCAGTGGAAGAAGTGATTCGAGATGGCGTAAACGGCATTCTGGTCGACTTTTTTTCATCAGGCGAGATTTCACAGCGCGTTGTCGAAGCACTGGAAGATGCACGCGCGCATGCACAAATCAGACACAACGCTCGCCGCACCATTGTCGACAGATTCGATTTGCGGACAATTTGCTTGCCGGCGCAGTTGGGCCTGATTGACAAACTAGTTTTGTAGCGTTCTGACAGTACAAGGCGTTGTATAGGGAATGGGTAATTTTTATATGTTCAATCGCAAGCCGTTGGGTGCCGAACTCTTGATCAAGCAAATTCTTTCTCATTTCTCAAACGATTCGCTGACCTATGCCTTGCGGGAGCTGGGATTGCCAGCGCACGATTTGAGTGACGACCATTTGCAGCGTACTAGAGCGAGCCAATGAAGCGCATCCTGTTGACGTGGGAAATCGGCTTAAACACGGGGCACTTGGTGCGATTATTGCCAGTGGCGGAGCAACTCAAGGAGCAAGGACATGCGGTATTAGCTGCTGTCCGCGATATACCAACGGCCGCGGCCGTTTTTGGCCCAGCAAACATTTCTTTTGTTCAGGCTCCGATACTTGCCCAGGGGCGGCAACTACGTCATCGCCAGACCGGTTACGCCGATATCTTGCTATCTCAAGGCTGGGCGGAAAATTCCGTCTTGTGGGGACTGGTACAAGGTTGGATCAATCTTTTCCGGATGTTCAGACCTGATGTTATCGTCGCGGATTTTTCGCCGACAGCCTGCATGGCTGCTCGTATTACAGGTGTACGCGTCTTATTGCTGGGAAATGGTTTCGAATTGCCGCCGGCAACCGATCCGTTACCGCCATTCCCCGGATTCTCATGGGCGACGCAAGAGCTTGCCGCCAGATCCGAGGCCATTGCCGTCGAAACCGCGAACACGGTGATACAAGCATTCAAGGGCAAGAAGCTTCAAGCATTACGGGATCTGTTTGATCCGCAAACATGCCTGCTGGCCACGTTTCCTGAGCTTGACCATTACGGTGCGCGACCCAATGTCCGTTATATCGGTATGCTGCGCGGACAGCCCAAGGCAGAAGTAATTACATGGCCGGACGAGGGCGAACACCGTATTTTTGCTTACTTGAGACCCGATACCGAACATGTCGACGCAATCCTTGGTGGTTTGCGTGAGAGTGGGACCAGTGTCGTATGCGTTGCGCCAGGATTCGACAAAGAGCGACTCAACAAATATCGAAGTGCGCGGATCACCTTTACGACTCGACCTGTTGCGTTGGAACAGCTTGCAAGCAGTGCGCATGCTTGTGTGTCATATGCGGCGGAAGGTACGGTAGCGACTTTTTTGTTGAAAGGCGTGCCGCAATTGATGTCGCCGCGATTAGTTGAAGGGCATATGACGGCAAAGAGGGTCGTTCAGCTAGGTGCGGGCCTGATGGTGCCCGCCGGAGCCACCGATCAAATCGTTGCGACAATGCTGGACCGACTATGCCGAACATCCGAATGCACAACCAAGGCTATGTCTATTGCAGACCGACATCGAGGTTTCGATGTCAATGCTGCGGTCGAGGAGATTGTTGGTTTTGTGAATATTCTTACTGAGGACATTCTGCCTTCCCACAAATTGTTGGCTGGTATCTCGGTTGAACAGGAAAGCGATGATCGACGATGAGTAAAGAAAAGATCGTGCGATGTCTTGTCTTAGGCGGAGCTGGCTTTATCGGGACAGACTTGGTGGAAGGTCTGTTGGATGAGGGCTATGCCGTACGTGTTTTTGATAGAAAGCAATCTCCAGTTCTTGCTACCCTTTTGTCAAAGGGCGACATCGAGTGTATCCATGGCGATTTCGGCGATAAGGAGCTTCTTTCCAATGCCATCCAAGGATGCGATATCGCTTTCCATTTGATTGGCAACACACTTCCAAAAACATCGAATGACGATCCCCTTGCCGACATAGAGTCGAATTTGGTGGGGACGGTTCAGTTTTTGGAGTTGGCTCGATATTCCGGACTTAAGAGAATAATCTTCATGTCTTCCGGCGGCACTGTTTATGGCGAGTCTACGCAGCTGCCAATCGGCGAAGACCATCCTGTCAATCCGATCACCTCGTACGGGATCGTCAAATTAGCCATCGAGAAATATCTTGAGCTTTATCGCCATCTTTATGGCCTGGAGTACGTTGTGTTGCGTGCGTCCAATGTGTACGGAGAGCGTCAAATGGCGACCGCGACTCAAGGGGCAGTTGCCGCATTTATGCAACAGGCTCGCAACGGCGAACCAATTGAAATTTGGGGGGATGGCTCTGCTGTCAGGGATTATGTCCATGTATCCGACGTTGTGGATGCATTGATTCGCTCAGCGCGATATACGGGACGATCTGCAATTCTCAATATCGGATCTGGTCACGGAACCCGGATCGACGAATTGGTAGACATCATTGAAGTGGTTACCGGGAAGACAGTTGTGCGAAACCCTGGTAGAGAACGAGCCTTTGACGTCAAGTCGAATATCCTCACCTGCGATCGAGCGTATGTGGCATTGGGATGGTTGTCCAAGGTCGGCCTGCGCGAGGGTATTGGCAAGATTCATGGGAGTTTTAAAACTTAGTTATTTATCAAGAAAAAAATGCTAGTGAAAGAAAAGGGGTTTCACGCCATGATTTCCGATAGCGAAACCAAGTGATTTTTCTATGTTGTAGTTAGAGTGTTTTTTATAAAAATAATGCGCCGTCGAATATTAAAACTGGTCAACCTAGGTCTTGTCTCAGGGCGAAAACAACCTGCTTCGACTCATGCGTTTTCCGTTCATGATGTGATCTGGGCGATGGGGAGTTTTTGTGGGTTGAACGGAAAACCGTTTGACAGCAATCTGCTGCTACAGCAATTTCCACCCCCCTACGGTGCCGACTCGATTGTTCATGCCGGACGTGCTTTAGGCTTCAAGATCAAGCGCAAGGACTGCGATAGCAAGGCGTTAGCTGTATTGCATCTACCATGTCTGGTCATCATGAATGGCCAGGAGGTCGACAATCAGCTCTCCAATGCCTCGGCAAAAGCGGCTAACGATGTCGATATCGAACCAGCGCCAAGAACAAGCCGCCCTGCAATCATCGTTCAAATCAATGATGGCAACGTCGTCTTGTTCGAAGCCGGAAGCAATACGCCCAAGACCTTGACCCAGGACGAATTCGCGGCTTCCTATGCTGGAACCGTGTTCCAACTCGCGCTGAATGCCAAAATAATCAAGGATCCAGACGGTGCGCAAGCCGCCCAGAGCAAATTCGGTTTCAACTGGTTTATCCCCGAACTTCTCAAGCACCGGCGCGTATGGCGCGACGTGCTGATTGCTTCGCTGATTATTCAGTTACTGGCGCTTGGTACGCCACTATTTACGCAAGTCGTTATCGATAAAGTAGTAGTGCATCGCACAGAAAGCACGCTGATTGTCATCGCCATCGGCCTGGGTGTCTTCATGCTGTTCTCGGCGCTGTTGTCGTGGGTGCGCCAGTATCTGGTTCTGCACACCGGAAACCGGGTCGACGCCGTCCTGGGCAGTGCGGTTTTCGATCATCTTTTCAAGCTGCCGACACGCTATTTCGAACATCGCCCGACCGGCGTCATCGCTGCACGCTTGCATGGGGTGGAAAGCATTCGTGAATTTGTCGCCAGTGCCGCCGTGTCGTTGATTCTTGATTTACCGTTCTTGCTGATCTTCGTCGGCATCATGTTCTATTACAACGTCACCTTGACCCTGGTTGCCTTGTCGCTGATCGGCGCCATCGTCGTGCTTAGTTTAATCATGGCGCCAGTGTTCCGCGATCGCCTCAATCATCAATTTTTGCTGGGTGCGCGTAACCAGGCATTCATTACCGAATATGTGTCTGGCCTGGAAACCGTCAAGAGCTTGCAGATGGAGCCGCAACTCTCAGCACGCTACGGCGACTATCTGGCCGACTACCTGCAGGCGGGTTTCAGGATGAAGCAGATCGCCAATACTTATAACGTGGTAGCCAACGGCATCGAACAATTCATGTCGTTGATGATCCTGGTAGTCGGCGCGTATACCGTGATGCATAACAGCGATTTCACGATCGGTATGCTGATCGCCTTCCAGATGTTTGCCGGCAGAGTCTCGCAACCGATGCTGCGCATCGTCGGTTTGTGGCAGCAGTTTCAAACGGCGAATATGTCGGTGCAGCGCCTGGGCGACATCATGAATGCGCCGAAAGAACCGTATTCGATCCTGCCTAGTCGCCTGCGTGAGAGCAAGGGGAGCATTGAAATCGACAATCTGAGTTTTCGGTACGGCGAAAATTTGCCGTATCTGTATCAGAATTTTGGCTTAAAGGTCAGCCCCGGCAAAGTGATTGCGATCATGGGGCCTTCCGGTTCCGGTAAGAGCACGCTGACCAAGCTATTACAAGGTTTTTATGTTCCATCAGACGGCCAGATCAAATTAGACGGCAACGATATCCGCTATCTCTCCGCGAATGAATTACGCCATTACTTCGGCGTTGTGCCGCAGGAGACCGTCCTGTTCTCCGGCACTATCTACGACAACCTGTTGATGGCGAATCCGCATGCAACCTTCGACCAGGTTGTCCATGCCTGCCGCATGGCGGAAATTCACGACACTATTGAGCGTCTTCCACAGGCCTACCAAACCGAGATCGGCGAGCGTGGCGTCGGGCTATCCGGTGGCCAAAAACAGCGGATGGCGATTGCCAGAGCCTTGCTGAAACAGCCGAAGATTCTGGTATTCGATGAAGCTACCAGCAGTCTCGATTCAGCGACCGCCGAACATTTTGCGGGGACGATCAATCAATTGAAGGGAAAGGTAACGATGCTGTTTATTACCCATGCATTGCCGAGGAATTTATTGGTAGATGAAGTAGTGAGGATTGGTGGCGGGTTGATACAGGCGCCCTTGGAGCGAGTGTCATGATAAAGGAAAATAGAATGGGCATTAGATTAATCCAGCGGTTTTTCGCTGTAAGTGTTGCACTGGTCCTGGGAATGGGCGTCGGTGATCAAGTGGCATATGCCGTAGATAGTCCGCAACCGCCGCTGATGCGGTTGGATGCACCGGTGACACTTACCAATTCGGTCCTATTCGATTTTGGGTACGGGCAGATTTTGCGCGTTCCAAAAATATTGTTTCCTCCATCGATCATTCCGAAAGACCCACATCAACCGCTTAAGGCGCAGATGTTGTCGATGACTTTTCAATTTCCAGACATGGTGCAAGGTGGTTATTCGAGTGGCATGGATACTATCTTTGACATGCAGGCTGGCCGGCACGTTCGGAACCCGGATCGATTTCCGGTCAATATTGTGTGGATGTTTTACTCCGACGAAGAAATGGCGAATCTACCCTGGGAGCGTAGGGCGGAAATACCATTTTTAGACGTCCGGCCCACGAGAATGTTCCGAAACCAAGTACAGGGAATCAGTGACTTTGCTCAATATGAGCATCGCTCTTTTGTGCCGCCAACGATCGTCGACTCGAAATACAAGGGGCTTAGAGAGGTGCATTTCGCGATTCTTGACCAAGCTTACTATGACAAACAAGTCAAGCTGGCAAAGGAACGTGGTGTTAATTGGGAGGCGGCACAACGGACTACTTACATCGAAGGAGTCGGCAGTCCATACGAACTCCTGATGGAGTGTGATCATCCTAGTTCACTCAAATGCCAGGCCTATGTTTACAGTAAGAGTAGTCATTTCCAGTACCGGATGATCTTCCCGCCGGAAGCGGTTGCCCACGCTGACGAACTCATCAGAACAATCAACAGAATGGTCGATGGCTGGATTCAAAAATAAGTCGGTTTACGGATTTTCATTAATTTCAATCTTATCTTGGTTCACAAATGACTGATACACACACACCCTCGCAAATGCCGTTTGACGCCGGTCAACTACAGAAAATACGAACTCTACTGAAACAACAAGGTTTATTGGATGCTAATGGAAAAGTCGTAGACACGTTGGCGACGTTTGGAAATAGCCCGCCGAAAGGCGCCTTCGCACCGATCTATGCCGAAATTTCTAAGATTATTAGCGCAGTCGGCTCAACGGTAGACCCCAAGATTCAGTACTGGTTTTCAAAGGCCGCTGACATCAACAATGATGTTACGAGTGACCCGGCAGACGATTACATTCGCGGCGTCACGCAATATGGTCTGGCAATGCGGCATAAACTCGATGGACTGTCTCAATCAGCAATCGACATAGGGTTACAGCAGACCTCCAACCTGATAGGTGAAAACGTCATCAATGAAATATTGGGTGATGGTGGAATACCTGATTTTGGGTACATGATCTCCGGGGATATCAGCGCTGCGATCGGAAATGACGCCTTGGGTAGATTTCAGCAGGATGCAGGTGGTTGGGGAGGCTCCTTTTACTATTGGAATGCGCCGCTGAACTACGGGACTACGCTTCCGGTAATAAGCGTCGGCAATGTCATTGCCAATGGTGGCACGGTGTTGACGAACGGTGCCGCGGTAACCTACCCATCTTCGCTGAAGGAATTCTATTACGCCAACAGTAATGCATCGGCTGATTTTGCGATTCCGGAAATCAGTACGGTTGCGGCCTCCTCGTCCGTCGGCGGCATTTTGGGGACTCTTATCACGCAAGGTGGGCTTCCAAATTTCCCCAAAGCCGTGAACGATGCATGGGTCGCAGTTTTATCGGGATCGCAGGCCCAAACACCAATTATGGTTAAGGCGAAGCTGTTTGCTGACACTATCGAGGTTTTAATTGGTCGTTTTCTTACGGGTAATTTCGTACCGGGCCCCCATTCGACCGGGCAGCCGACGATTTTGGTGTCCAATAACGCGGTCACGACAACCTATAGTAACAACGGTATTATTACTCAGAACTTCGGATCGAGCGGAAATGACTCTCTGCAATGGCAAAATGCTGCTGGTGTCATCGGCAATGTCTCCATTGATGCCTCTGGTGCTATTCGTATCGATGCGAACAATGCCACTGAAGTAGCTGTCATTGACTCCGATAGCCGGATTGATTACGTGAAAGGGAGCGGTGCACGTATCGTTGGCTCCAGCGGCGATCAGGACACGCTCTACGGTGGTGTCGGCAGCAGCACCTATGTGCTACAGACATTAACGACTGGTATCAAAGACACTATTGACGACCAAGACGGGCTTGGCTCTCTTTACGTCGGTTCGAACCTCATCAATGGCAAGGGTGCGCAAACTGGGCAACAAGCCAATTCCTGGAGCGATGCCAATGGAACCTTGTACCAATTTGTCCCCTTGTCCGCAGATGCCCAGATAGGGACAATGTTGATTTCAGGCGGTAACTTCATTGGCCCGGGCCAGATTGCCATCAATGATTTTGATCTGGGCAAAGCGGTAACGGACGCAAACGGCGATCTCGGTATTCATCTCAGCCAGGAGATCGGCCTCACAGCCGACACTAGCGAAACAAATCTTTTTGCCAATGGCATGCCGGCCAATCAAAAAGCCGATGTTGCTCTAGGCAATAGTCAAACTTTCACCGTCCATGCGTTGGCCGATAGTACAGCAGCACAAACCATCCAACTGGCTCTATCAGGCGGTGGCTCGTACGCTCTATCTACCGGCGCCACTCAGACTGCATTCAACGGCAAGATATCGGTCACGATTGCTGCAGGTCAGGATTCAGCAACGTTTTCATTAATCGATTTATCCAATACCAATCAAGCTGACGCACCGACGCTCACCGCCACGTATACAGATACCAATGGCACCGTCACGAGTAACACTCTCGCAATTACCTTTGACCATCCCGCTGCCGATCCAAGCACGCCACCCACAGTCGTCGGCACCGTTTCCACAGCCCCGGTATCGATCGACGGCAGTAAGTACAACTACACCGAATTTAATGGAGATGGCCTCGTCACCGGGAATAGTGGCGGAAACGGAATTTTAACTGGTGACGGTAACAGCGTCATCAACGGAAGTGGCGCGTTGGATGTCATTATTGCAGGGAATGGCAATAACCAAATTTATGCAAATGTACAAACAGATGTTGCCACAGCTCTTACACAAGCTAAAGCTGCCCAGGCTTCGGGTAAAAGAGGGGATCTCATCTCGGTCGGCAATGGAAACAATACCATTGTGGGTGGCAATGGTAATGATGCGGTTTTTACGGGATCGGGAAACAACACCCTGATTCTTGGATCTGGGGCCGTTACAGTCACAGGGGGAGTAATCGTACATTCACCTATATCGGGTGAAGGAGTCGCGAACTGGGCTTCATCGACGGAATTTTCTTCCGATGTGGGGGCGGAGACCACTGACACCGGTGGAATTGTAAGAGACAGCACCGGTTTCAATGCACCCAATCCCTATTACGCTAACTACATTAGTGACACCCCCGTTGGTATTGGCAACGACACTATTTTTGGAGGAACCGGTAATAGCGTGTATTACCTGTCGAATGGCAATAACTACCTGGATGCAGGCGGTGGCAATGATTTCATTGGGGCAGGTGTCGGTAACAACACTATTTTTGGCGGGATAGGTAACGATACGATCAGAGGGGCCGGCGGAAATAATTACATTAACGCTGAGTCTGGCAATGATTTGATTGCAGCCTATGGCGGGAACAACACCATCGTCGGTGGTACGGGCAACGATACGATTTTTTCTGGCGACAATACGTCTAATTGGGCAAGCTCAATCACGACTGAGAATAATTATATTAATGGTGGTTCCGGTAAGTCAGTGATCTATGGCGCAGGCGGCAACGATACGTTGATTGGCGGTACTGGCAACGTCACCATCTATGGCGGCGACGGCACCGAGGACATTACCGGTGGTTCAGGCCACGACGTGCTGTATGGCGGATCCGGAACAGACGTCATTCATGCCGGTGACGGCGGTACGGCCGATAGTGCGACCAGTATCTATGCTGGAAGCGGTAATACGACCATATATGGAGGCGGCGGCACTGACGTCATCTATGGCAGTAGTGGAACCGAAGTCATTTATGCCGGGGATGGCGGCAATGCTACTGCAGCAACACAAATTCATGCCGGGAATGGCAATGTCACCGTATATGGCGGATTGGGAACCGACCAAATTGCCGGTGGCTCCGGGACCGATGTGCTCTATGCCGGTGATGGGGGGACTGCTGATGGTCCGACCACGGTATTTGCCGGCACTGGCAGCGACACGTTATATGGTGGTGCCGGAGTTGATATATTAGATGCCACAAATGGTAACAACGTATTGCTGGTGGCCGGTAGTGGTGATGCGACCTTGCTCGGTGGTAGCGGTGACGATACGTTAATAGCGGGGGGCGGCACTGACAAGCTCGTAGGTGGCGCAGGTAATAATGCCTATGTGTTTAACGCCGGATTCGGTCAAGCCGAAATTTCCTCGACAAGTGGTTCTGACGTTATCCAGTTCGGTGCTGGCATTTCCGCCAGTGACCTGACTGTTACTGCCGCTCTGGCTGCCGATGGTTCGGGAGTGTTGGAGATCGAGGGTGCCGGCACCATTTTGGTCGACAGTGGACTAAGTAGCGCCGTGAGCGCAGTAAATTTCGCTGATGGCACTTCCTTGACCATAGCGCAGTTGATTGCACAGACCGGCGCTCAGTCTGAGACGATTGCTGGTGCCACTGGCAATATTTTGTTCAGCACCGGGGCGGGCGATTCGGTCCAGGGCGGCAGCGGCAACGACACGCTGTCAGCTTGGGGCGGCAAGGCGACCCTTACCGCAGGAAGCGGTAACAATGTCTTGTATGCCGGGGGCGGGAACGACCTGTTGGTGGGTGCTGCCGGCAACGACACACTGATAGCCGGTGCTGGTAACGACACATTGATTTCAGGAACCGGTGCCGACACATTGGTGAGCAATAGTAGCGGCACTACTTTTGTCGTGAATAATGTCCAGGATGTGATCCAACTACCGTCTTCGCAGAATCAAAACGACACAATTGTCTCGTCAGTCGACTATGTGCTGCCTGATGCGATTACAACCTTGACACTGACCGGTTCAGCCAATCTAGCTGGGACTGGGAATACATGGAATTCGGTCATTACAGGAAATGCAGGTAACGATATATTGACCGCAGTGTCAGGGGAAACGACGCTGATTGCAGGGGCCGGCACGGATACCATGATCGGCAGCGCCGGCGATACGGTCTTTGTGGTCAATAGTTTGAATGACGTGCTGGTGGAACAGGCCGTACATGGTACCGCTACAGTACAGACGAATCTCAGTTACACGCTGGCGTCGAATTTCGACAATTTGATACTGACTGGCAGCGCCAATCTGGTCGGTACCGGTAATGATCTAAACAACCAACTCACTGCAAACGGTGGCAATGACACGCTGATTGCCGGCGGCGGCAACGATACCTTGCTTGGTGGAAGCGGAAATGACCGGTTGATCGCCGGCAGCGGGAATGACAGTCTGAATGGTGGCGCAGGGATCGATACCCTGGTTGCAGGCAGCGGTAACGATGTCATGAGCGCTCAAACTGGCAGTACCTATGTATTTAATCAGGGATTTGGTCAAACCGAAATCTATAATGCGGCGGGCAGCACTTTACAGTTTGGTGCCGGTATTGCCCCGTCCGACCTGACATTGAGTTTGACACTCTATGGCAATACACCATCAATTATCCTTACTGACAGTGCTGGTGGCACAGTCACTGTCGATGGCGGACTATCCACTGCAAATAATACAACTTATGCATTTGCCGATGGCGCCACTCTCAATCTGAACCAATTGATTGCCCAGACACAATCCACACCTGTCACGCTCGCCGGCCAGGAAGGTAATTTGGTTTTTGCAGCGCACGGCAATGCATCGCTGGTCGGCAGCAGCGGTAACGACACGCTATATGGTTGGGGCAATAGCGATACCTTGGTTGCCGGCTCCGGCAACAACACACTGTACGGCGAGGATGCGAATGATATTCTTGTTGGCGGAACGGGACTTGATACCTTGTACGGCGGCACGGGTAACGACACGATGATTGCCGGTACTGGCGAGAATACCTTGGTAGGTGGTCAGTCCAATGATACGTTCATGCTAACAGAAGGTGGCGTGACGACTATCAATTCCAGTACCCAATCCGGCATCGAGACGCTCTGGTTGCCGGAAAAAATGCGCCTTTCCGATTTCTTCGCGGTACAAGTTGGGCAGGATCTTTATATCAACTCCAACTCTCTGGACACAACGACGATTATTAACGGGTATTTCAATACGCAACCGCAAAGTGTCGGCTGGGTACTGGGCGGCGATAATGATAGTCCCGTCTTTTTACAAACATGGGTAGCTGCACAGCAGGCCAATTTGACTGGTGGCGCAATTGACTACAGCAGCAAGATCAGCGCGTTGGAGCAGGCGTATAAGGCGCAGTTGAACGCTGATTTGACATCGATAGGCAAGAACGGCACTTGGTTAGATGACAGTGTTGGCCGCGCCAATGTCGGCGATTACTATAGCAACAACGCTAGTGGAGTTGCCGGGACGGTGGTGAACTATCTCTTTAATGGCGTCAGGCTCGACAAGCTTACCGTTAGCGGCGGGAACTTGACACTCAGTTCGATTGACGACAATGTTGATACGACACAAGTACATGAGACCACCGTTACGGGATTTAAGACGGTGCCGGTTTATAAGTTGGTGCAGTTAACTACTGGAACTGTTGTGGATATGGGGCCGCCTTCCTCTACTGGAGGAGGGAGCAATCTCTCATCTGATGAACTCAATTTACTACCGAATGGAGACGTTGGATTTATTGTGCCGGGTCTGATGCGAGAAGTTCAAGCAGGCACTATAAGCCAGGCATATACCTATCAAGCCTCCACCGTCGACGTGCAACGTACCCTGAACACCTATGCCATCACCGGCGATGGCGGTAACGACGTCATTATGATGGTATCAAATGACGCATCAAACGGCATACAAAGCGCCTCGTTCATGGGGACCGTCAATACTGGGGACGGTAATGTATACGTGAATCTCGGCACGACCAGCAGTATTAATCCCGATTTCGGGGCGGGACAGGATTACTCTTCGCCGGAACCAAGCTCCGATCGCTCCTTTATTGTCGCCGGTGCTGGAAACGATACGCTGATTGGGACCGATGGTGCCGACACGATAGTTGGCGGCTCCGGTTTCGATTACATGGACGGAGGTTTAGGAACAAATACCTATTATGTATCGATGCATGGCGATGCTACCGACATTATCGATGACACAGGGGACATGGAAAATAGCTGGCAAATTCAGGAAGGTTACGGCGGTGTCGTCCCCAATAAGACGTTGGTGATGCCCGACGGACTGCTTGCGAAGGATCTTAACTATCGCATAGTGCAGGACCCCGCTTATCCAGGATCCAGCATTCTCCAGATTAACTATGGCACATCGAATGTTTGGGTGGTATATCAGGAAGGTATTTTGGAGTCGACTATGTATGGCTCGAACCCGGCGGTGTTGTCTATCGGCGTCAATCGCATAGCGTTTTCCGACGGCAGCACCATGACGCTGGACCAGTTTATGGCCGCCGCACACCAGATGGCCGATGACTATACGCCTTCGGTAAGCGCTTCCGATCAGGTTCTTCAATTGAATCAAACTGTTGCTGTATCCGGCCTTTTCACTGCCAGCGACACCGGCAGTAATGCGATTACTTGGTACAGGGTATCGAATAGCGGAATCGACTCAGGCTACTTTACGTTGAACGGCAAGCGGCAATCGTCAGATGCACCTATTTACTTGACTAAGCCGCAATTGAGCGGGTTGCAATATGTGACTGGTGCTACAGCTGGCGATGATTTGATACAGGTCAGCGCATTTGACGGTGCGGCCTGGAGTGTGGTGGCGCCGATCAGTATCGTCACCACTTCAAACAACGTCCTGCAAGCAACGTCGAGTAATCAAGTGTTAACCGGCACTGCTGCAGCGGCGGACGTGTTGATCGGTGGTTATGCCAATGACACCTTGGTTGGTGGCGGGACGCAAGACACGTTTTTCCTGCGTCGCGGCGATGGCAATGTCGTTGTGTCCGAAGCGTCAGATACAAATGGCAACAATACGTTGAGATTTGGCGGTGGCGTCACGTCAGATGACCTGCAACTGACTCAGCAGGGGAGCGATGTGCTGGTCAAGTATGGAACATCTTCAGATAGTGTTCTTGTGAAGAATCTTGACACTTTTAGTGGGACTGCGACGATTGATAAATTCCAATTCGCTGACGGCAGTCACAGTGCTTATTCGAGCAGCGGTCAGGGCGATTTTCTGGTTACCAACTATGACAGTACCGGTAATAAGACCGGCGATCAATGGCAACACACCGACGGCACCACAGGATTTGATCGGGTGGCCAGCGACGGCACGACGGAAACAGCAGTGACCACCACCAATAGCGATGGGTCGACTTACAGTACCGATCAAATTGCTTACGCGAATGGCACTTCGCAACAAAGCTGGAGCCGCAGCGACGGCGCTGCCGGCAGCACCAATACTAATACTGCCGGCGTTGTAAAGGGTAGTAGCTCAGTCAGCATCAACGGCAGTCAGGAGATCGACAGCGGTAGCGGGCATGTATTGGTTGGCAGTCCCGGTGCCGACGCCATCAGCGGCAGCGATGACAATGCCTTGTTGATAGGTGGTACGGGCAACGATACGATCACGACCGGGACCGGTGGCAACGTGATCGGTTTTAACCTGGGCGATGGTCAGGATACCGTTGTTGCCAATGCAGGGGACAGTAATGTGCTTTCTCTCGGAGGAAAATTCAGCTACGCCGATCTTGCCTTTCAGAAAAACGGCAACAACCTGATCCTGGATGTGAGCAGCAGCGATGCCATCACACTTCAGGATTGGTACGCTTCGTCTGATAATCAGCAACTGGTTACTTTGCAGGTCATTGAAGCTGCAACTGCAGACTATTCATCGAGATCGATAGATACGCTGAAAAACACCAAGGTGGAAACGTTTGACTTCCAGCAATTGGTAGAGGCTTTCGATCAAGCGCAAATCGATAATCCGACGAGGGGTGCGTGGAGCCTCTCCAGCAGCCTACTTGATGCTCATCTGAGCAATAGCGACACAACGGCATTGGGAGGGGATTTGGCTTATGAATATGGTGTTCGGGGCAACCTTACCGGCTTCAATGTCGCTGCTGCCGAAACTGTCATTGCCAATACGCAGTTTGCAACTTCACCTCAGAATTTACATCCATGGGGGAGCGTTAGTGGAACGGCCGCGCAGATACGATGAAGCGTTCGTGTTTGAGTTGTCAAGGTCGAGGTTATGCTGATGAACGATAGGAAATCTGTGCTATCGCCAGAGGCGCTGGACTTCGCACCGGGTCTGTTGGCCATTCAGGAAAGTCCGCCGGCGCGGCTGCCACGTACAGTCATGTACATGGTGATCGTGCTGTGTGCGATCCTGATGCTCTGGTCGATTTTCGGCAAGCTTGACATTGTGGCCAGCGCCGAGGGTAAGCTGGTGCCGCAAAGTTATGTGAAGATCGTGCAGCCTGCCGACGGCGGGATCATCCAGGACATTCTGGTGAAGGAAGGGCAGACGGTCGCTGCAGGCCAGGTGCTGATCCGTATGGATGCGAAAGAAGCGCGGGCCGACGAAACCAGTCTGCAGACTCAACTCATCATGCGCTCGCTTCAATTGCGCAGGGTCGATGCGGAATTAGCCGGATCGCAATTGGTAAAAAAGGCCGATGATCCCGCTGATCTATATACCCAGGTAGCTGCGCAATACGGCGAGCGTAGACGTGCCTATACCGATGCCCTTGGCGGCGCACAAGAGCTGCTCAAAAAAAGTCAGCGCGACTACGATGCGGGTAAGGAGGTGTTGGCAAAGCTGCGTGAAGTAACGCCGATTCTCAAGCAGCAGTCCGATGCCTACACCGATATGGGTAAGGACGGCTACGCGCCGTTAGTGACCGTGCGTGACAAGCAGCGGGAATATGTCGAAAAACTAAACGATTTACGCGCCCAGGAATCAACCTTGGCAAGCCTGGGCGCCGCGGTTGATGCAGCTGGCAGGCAAGTGGCGCAGGTGACCTCCAAATATCGCAGCGATTTGCAGAACGAAGAAGTGGAGGCGCAAGGTCAATATCGCAAACTGCAGCAAGACAGCATCAAGCAAGAACATAAAACCGGCTTGCTGGAACTGAAGGCGCCGCAGGCCGGCACCATCAAGGATCTCGCGACCCATACCATCGGTACTGTTGTGACGCCTGGCACGGTCTTGCTTTCTCTTGTCCCGGAAAACGAGCCGCTGATCGCCGAAGTCATGGTCAGCAATGATGATGTGGGTTTTGTGTATCCGCAGCAAAAAGTCAAACTGAAGCTTGCCGCTTATCCATTTCAAAAGTACGGGATGCTCGACGGCGAAATATTGACGATCGGTGCTGATGCCAATGAAGGTCAAAGCCAGCAGCAGGATTCCGGTAAAGATCCTTCCGCGAAGAATAGGCCCAACGTAGCGACAACCTACAAAGCCTTGCTGTCCTTGGGCAGCCAAGCGCTGGGGGCGCAAGGAAAGAAATACAAACTGGTGCCTGGCATGCAAGTGACGGCTGAAATTAGCGAGGGGCGCCGCACGGTGATGCAATACCTGTTGTCGCCGGTACAAAAGGCCTTGCAGGAAAGTGGTCGTGAACGATGACGGTATTATTAGTTTGCAGAAAAACGTTTTACATTCACGTATCCTGCGTCATATTCACCGCCAGTGCTTTGGTACCTGCTCACGCCACCGATATCATTGACGCCTACCGGTTGGCGCAAAGCAGTGATCCTGTCTTTGAGTCTGCGCGTTATGCGTTAGAGAGCGCCCAGCAAAAGATTCCGCAAGCGCGCGCCGGATTGCTGCCAGCCGCCGGAGTTGTCGGCAACAAGGGATATACGCGTGCCGATACACGCTTCACTGGCGAAGATCCCGTCGATCGCCATATGAAATCGTGGGCGTGGAATTTGCAGTTGACGCAGCCGCTGGTCCATGCGGGAAGTCTCTACGCCTACCGTGAATCGGAATTGCTCGTCGAACAAGCCGCCGCACAGTACGCAAAAGCGGAGCAGGATATGTTGCTACGGGTTGCTGAAGCGTATTTTGGCGTGCTCGTCGCGCAGGAAGCAATCGCAGCGGCCGACGCGCAAATCAGCGCGTTGGACGAACAGCTCGGGCAGGTAAAACGTGGGTACACACTGGGTATCCATTCCGTGACCGATATCGATGAAACCAGATCACGTCTGGGTTCGGCAAGGTCGCAAAAGGTGGCAGCGCTGAATGATCTCGTCAGCAAGCGCGCCGACCTGGAGAAGGTGACAGGGCAGGAGCTGGCTCAGCTTGCCGTATTAGGCGCTGCGGTCACGTTGCCAGAACCGGTTCCGATGGATGCGCGTACCTGGATGGATCAAGCCCGTACAGATAATGCCACCGTACGTGCACAAACTGCGGCCTTGGCAGCCGCCAAAGTGGATATCAAGAAAAATCGGTCCGACTATCTGCCGACGATTGATCTGACCAGTTCTTACGGCAGCAACTATGCCTCGAATAGCCTGACCACGCCGAACGACTATGCGACACGATCGAAATCGCTTCAGATTGGCTTGCAAGTCAATATTCCGCTTTATTCCGGTGGGATGACCAATGCGAGAGTCAGCGAAGCTGTCGCCAATGCGGGTAAGGCACGGGCCGACTTGGAGGCGGCGAGCCGACAGGCTGCTACCGATGCACAGCAGGCGTTTGCCGGCGTCGTCAATGGTGTGGCGCAAATTGAAGCATTAAATTCTGCGGTCGAGTCAGGAGTGAATGCAGTAAAAGGCAATCGTGCGGGATACCGCTTGGGAATTCGGATCAACCTTGACGTACTTAACGCTGAGCAGCAGCTTTACGCCGTTAAAAAGGATCTGGCAAAAGTCCGCTATGACACCTTATTGCAAGGGTTGAAATTGAAGGCGGCGGCGGGCACCCTGGAAGAGGCTGATTTATCGGGGATTAACGATTTGCTTGTGCACGAACGGTAACCAGTTGATTGGCACAAACGATGAGTCTCTGGAAGAGGTTGAGCCAGTAACCGATTAATTCAATAACGCAATACCTAGACGGCCATGACAATACAAAACATGAACATCGCATCGGCAAAAGAATTGCATCATCAAATCGAAGTAGCTATCGAAAAAATCAATGCGAACAAAAAACCAAAAATTCTAACTTGGAATGGGGAACGGATTGTCCTCACGCCGATTGACGGACTGCGTGCCGCCAGGTTGATCGGACAGTGGAACTGTTTGGGTGTTTACGGCGTCGATGCCACTTCAGAGCAGATATTGGATGATTTATGCGTCGTTATTGAGGAAATGAAGCGGTGAAAGAACATCGTTGTGCATTGGCTGTTGATTTGTCTGCCAGATTCGCCCCAATTGTCATTGGTCGCAAAAACCGGTTGTTCGCCGGCAGCCTGCGCATGGCCAACGTGCCGTGGCAGCGAGGAGCCTGATCCATCGGCCAGGCTCATGGTCACGATGGCCGCGATCATGTCTGCTACGACTGGCAGCACTACGTCCCGCTGGTGCAGCGCTCCGCAACGACACCCGTTTGCCAGCGGAGACGTCGAAATAATTGATCGAGCATCTGCGGCAAGCCGAAAACACAGACCGGGCCGTGCGATCAGTGCGCCACCCGTTGCCATCGGCCCTTGCCCGCTACAGTAACTGACCTGCAGGCATCGCCTGGCAGCCCACCCCGGACGAATCTGGAAAATAAAGTCGTAGACAATCGAGCTTAAAGACCGCTGCCCAAGCCATTGGGCAACGCGGTGATGCTACCGGGATCGTAAAAGACACCACCGATAAGAAAATGGATATCAATCCGACGCAACATGTGATTGGCTTCGTGAAATAATGATTGTTAATATTGCCCAAGGACAATCTATTTGGGCGACGGCGATAGTCGGGCTTGTGTAGAGGTTGATTCTGGCGCCCGAACTGAATGCTCTCTCCAGCGTTAATTGTTCGGTGTAGGTGGTCACTAGAAGCCCAGCAAAGAAAGAAAAGAAGAAATGTCTGCTGCTCAAAAAGTGTTCTCGGGATTTTGCATGGTTGTCGCGGCGTGCCTGTGCTTTTACCTGTTGATAGGCGCTGATCAACCAGACGGCGCCGAGCTCACGCTGACAAGCGCCCGGCAGTCGGACGGCGCCATGCCATTGGCGTCGCCCGACGCCAAGTTCCAGACAACGGCGGATTCTTCAGATGGCAAACTGCGTTGTGCCGATATGGCGCTAAGCAATCCATACGGGCGGGGCGCCTCGAGCTGTTTGAATGATCCGGAACCGTTGATCCCTACCGCGGATGGAGACGCGAAGAGCTTGCGCGCCAAACTGGATCTGGTATGGCCATGCCAAGGAGTCCAGCAACCGAATGCGGCATCGTCTGAATGCACCAAGATCAACGCCGACGCGGCAAGTCTGGTCAGGCAGCTCGAAACGCTGGCAGAGCGGGGCGACAGCCAGGCAAGCACCGATCTGTCGAATCTGGTGCATAGCCGGAAAAAAAGCGCTACCGGTGAATATTTAGATGCGCTTGCCCATGCAGAAGCCCGGATCTCGCACAGGTCGATCAGTGGCGGAATAGAAGCGGAGAAACAGATTTCTCGGCCGCCCCCGGCTTCCGCCGACGGTGCATGACTCATGGACGACACAAGGGTATTTCGCTTACCTGAGACCAAGCTGACGCGGTCCGCTCAAGCCGGGGTGCGGCGGGTTTGCCGGCATCGGCTCACTTCATCGACGTTCACATTATTAGGCACTCAGCACAATACGTTTTTGCCGCAATGGATTTTACGGGGCTAGAAGTAATGGCCTGTGGAATGGAGTGTCGAGAGACATGGTATCGAAGTAAATAACTATGGAGACTGAAATGAGAAATCATTGCATGCAGTTGAGGTTGAATGGGCACCGTTCGTTGAGTAGGCATGCCGTAGGTACAATAAATCGCTTTTTAGTGCTTTTGGCGGTTATGGTATTTTTCAGCGTGGGTATGTTGCCAAAGGCTTCGGCCGCCACAAGTACTTGTGATATTTACGCTACGGGAGGTACGCCGTGCTCTGCGGCCCACAGCACAGTGCGAGCCTTGTTTGGGACGTATAACGGCAAGCTGTATCAGGTCAAGCGCGCCTCTGATGGCGCCACCATGGATATTGGCACATTAACAGCCGGCGGTATTGCCAATGCTGCCGCACAGGATACTTTCTGTGCTGGTTCTGTATGCACCATCGCAACGATCTATGACCAGACCGCAAATGGAAACCACTTGACTGTTGCGCCGGCCGGGGGGAACGGTAGCGCAGACATCACAGGCAGTGCCACCGCATTGAAGGTGACGATTGGCGGAAAGTCTGCTTATGCGGTCTATATCTCCGCGGGCGTCGGGTATCGGCGTAACAACACCACAGGCATTGCAACCGGCAGCGCATCAGAAGGCGTATACATGGTTACCAGTGCTACCCATGTGAATAATGGATGCTGCTTTGATTATGGTAATGCCGAAACAAATAACAATGATACTGGCAATGGGCACATGAATGCGGTCTACTTTGGCACTCTGTGCTGGTTCGCATGTACCGGATCTGGCCCCTGGGTCATGGCAGACCTTGAGAATGGTCTGTTCCTGGGTGGCAACGGAAGCAATACGAATAATACTGGCCGCAATACCACTTTTGTCACGGCCATGATTAAACAAGACGCCACGACATATTCCATCAGGGATGGCGATGCCCAAACTGGCGCGTTAAAAACCGATTATGCGGGACCGCTACCTACTACGTCAGGGTATGTGCCTTTCCACAAAGAAGGTGCCATTATTTTGGGTATTGGCGGCGATAACAGCAAGGGGGCAGTCGGTAATTTCTATGAAGGCGCAATGACAGCAGGCAAGCCTTCTGATACCACCGAAAATGCCGTGCAGGCCAATATCGTTGCAGCGGGTTACAGCGGAAACGCCCTGAGTTCTTATAAAAAACTCGTCAACCAAAACAGCAGCAAGTGCGTGGACGTTCAGCAACCCAACACCAGTGCGGGTAGCAATGTCGACCTCTACGGGTGCAATGGATTTGCCTGGCAGAATTGGCAAATGGTGGACTTGGGTAACGGATACTCTAGTATTTATAGCGAGAACAGTGGCATGTGCCTGGATGTCAGCGGATCTTCCACAGCCAATGGCGGCAACGTGATCCAAAATACCTGCGGCAGTAGCACCAGTCAGCAATGGCAGGTAACAACGACCACCGCTCCCTGGTTCCGCCTGACCTCGCGCAATAGCGGAAAAGTGTTGGATGTTGCCAACTGCGGCACGGCCGACACCACCAATATCCAGCAATGGGACTGGCTCAATAATGCTTGCCAACAATGGAAGTTGCAATAACTATTCTTTTATGAAGAATGGATTCGACTAATATCCGGTTGAACTAAGCCAGGATGCGGTGGCTGGTCCTCATGGGCCGCCACCGCTTTTTATTGACCCTCCGATCCCGTTTCGCCAGGTTTCAGCAGCCGTACGCCTTGCGTCCGTTAAGCCACTGGTAACGTCCGCCGCGCGGCCCGGTATGGCAAGTTGCGTCTTGCGAGGTGCGGCGCCGGAACTGCCAGGGCGCCACCGGATGCGGGGCGGACCATAATCCTCTCCTGCTGTTGCGCGCCATTGTTTCAAGTACCTTCAATGCGCTGTCGTTGCGTGCAGAAGCCCAGGCCATGCCGCGCTCCACCTGCGTCCGTCCCGCATCGATGCCATTGCAGCGCACCGTGGCGACCGTGCGGCCGAAGCGATCGATGGCGATTGCGTCGTACTGCGCATCCTTGCCGGAGCATAGCTGGCGCAGCGATTGCCCGGCCTGGCGGCCGAACGCCTGTTTTATTTCCGGGGCATCGATGCCGGCCAGGCGCAGCTTGAGCCGGCTTCGTCCGACCTGCACAGTCATGCTGTCGCCGTCGGCCACGCTGATGACCCTGTATGCGTGCGCCGCCAGCGGCGCGACCAGCAAAAAAACGGCAAGCAATATTCTCATTTACACTGAAGCATGGGAAACAGGAGTGACACACGACTGATCCGACAGTTTACAGAGGAACGGCAATGAAAAATATAAGAGGCATCGTATTCGATCTCTACGGCACGCTATACGATGTGCATTCGGTGGCGGCAGCCTGCAACGCCTTTCATCCGGGCCGGGGGCGCGAGATCAGCGTGGTCTGGCGGCAGAAGCAGCTTGAATACACCTGGTTGCGCAGCCTGATGGGCGACTATGCCGATTTCGAGCAGCTTACCCGCGAAGCCCTGGTGTTTACCTCCGGACAGCTGCAGCTGTCGCTTGACGATGCGGCGCTTTCAGCGCTTTGCGCGGAATATCTCAGGATTGCGCCGTACCCGGAAGTGCCGGCGGCGCTGGCCAGGCTGCAGGCAATCGGGTTGCCGCTGGCGATCCTGTCCAACGGTTCGGCCAATTCAATCCGCAGCGTGGTGACGGCGTCCGGGCTGGAGCAGCGCTTCGCGCACCTGATCAGTGCCGATAGCGTGCGCATCTTCAAGCCGCACGACAAGGTCTACCAGCTGGCCGAACAGCAGATGCACTGCGATCGTTCGGAACTGCTGTTCGTCTCCTCAAATGCATGGGATGCCTCCGGCGCGCGGCATTTCGGTTATCCGGTCTGCTGGATCAACCGGATCGGCAACACGTTTGACGAGTTGGGGCAATCGCCTGACCATATCGTGCAGGGACTGGACCAGCTGGCGGACTGGCTGCAAACGCGGCAGCCTGCTGCTTGACCGCATCCAGTCCAAGATTCAGCTCAACAGGCGCTCACGCTTCTGTTCTTCGTCGAAAAACAGCCGCGACGGTTTGATCAGGTCGCTGCGGCTGATGATGCCGACCAGGCGCCGGCTTTGCAGGTCGCTGACCACCGGCAGCCGCTCCAGATGATGGGTCGCCATGCGCGCGGCCACGATGCGGCAGGTTTCCGACGGCAGTGCGACCAGGGCCGCCGATTGTTCCAGGTAGGCGGGATTGAACAAGGTCGTCAAGGCATTGCTGCCGTCGGCTTGCGGGCTGAAGCTGCTGCGTTCGACCATGCCCATCAACCCCTGGTTGATGTCGACCACCGGGTAGCAGCGGTGCACTTGCTGTGCGCCGAAATGGCGCTCCAGCGTTTCAGCGATGGTGAGGCTGGCAGGAATCGCGGTTACCGCATGCGTCATCACTTCATCCACATGCTGTCGTTCCAGCGGATCGACGCCGTATTCGCGATAGATGTGGTAACCGCGCCGGGCGATCTTTTCGGTCATGATCGAGCGTCGCATGGTCAGCACGGTAACACCGTAGGCGACGCCGGTGGTGAGCAGCAGCGGCAGCAGGGCATTGGTGTCGTGGGTCAGGCCGAAGGCGAACACGGCGGCGGTGAGCGGCGCGCCCAGCACGCCGGCCAGCACCGCCGCCATGCACACCAGCGGCCACAAATGCACATCGCCGCCCGGCAGCCAAGGCGCCAGCACCGTGCCGAGACCGGCGCCGATGATCAGCAGCGGCGCCAGCACGCCGCCGGAAGTGCCGGAACCGAGCGCAATCACCCAGATCACGGCTTTCACCAGCAGCAGGCTCAGCGCCAGCTGCAAGGCCAGGTTGCCGTTGAGCAGGTCGCCGATCACATCGTAGCCGACGCCCAGCGCCCGCGGCTCGAAATAACCGCCTATGCCGACCGCGATGCCGCCCAGCGCCGGCCACCACATCCAGTGCAGCGGCAGTTTGCCGAACAGGTCTTCGACCCGGTACAAGGCAGTCGACATCAGCGCCGACAACGCGCCGCCGAGGATGCCGGCGACCACGCAGGAGAACAGGGCGCTGAGGCCGATTTCCGGCGTCTGCAAGGGAAACAACGGGCCGGCGTCCAACAGCAGCGGCCGGGTGAAACCGGCTACCGCGCAGGCGACGATCACCGGCAGCAGGCTGCGCGGCCGCAATTCGAACAGCAGCAGTTCCACCGCCAGCAGCACTGCCGCCACCGGCGTGCCGAACACCGCGGTCATGCCGGCCGTTGCCCCGGCTACCAGCAAGGTCTTGCGTTCGGCCGCGGTCAGGTGGAAATGCTGGGCGATCAGCGAACCGATGGCGCCGCCGGTCATGATGATCGGGCCTTCGGCGCCAAACGGGCCGCCGCTGCCGATCACGATGCCGGACGACAGCGGCTTGAGAATGGCGACCTTGGCCGACATCTTGCTTTTGCCGAACAGGATCGCTTCGATCGCTTCGATCGCTTCCGGAATCCCGTGGCCGCGGATTTTTTCCGAGCCGAAGCGCGCGATCAGGCCGACGACCAGGCCGCCGACGACCGGCAGCACGATCACCCAGGCGCCGAGATGATGATCGGCGGGCGAGCGGTTGGCGAAAGACAGCGTCTGGTAGAAGAACAGGTTGGTGAACAGCCGGATCAGGTTCAGCAAGGTATATGCCGCCAGGGTGCCGAAGCCGCCGATGAGCACCGCGATCAGGGAAATCCTGAGCAGCCGTGTGTCGGAGGCGAAATCGCGTTTGTGGGAATGCTGTTTCGAAGACATGGCGGAGTTCTCAGGTATTGATGGTCGGGACGCGGAAGATGTCAGCCAGGGTGTTCAGCTCGGCATGGTGCAGTTCAGCCAGCTTGGCGAGGCAGCGTTCGCCGGCCGGCAGCAGGTGGATGTTGACCTGGCGGCGGTCGACCTCGCTGTTGCGGCGCTGCACCAGCTTGAGTTTTTCGCAGCGCGACACCAGCGCCACCACGCTGTGGTGCTGCGACTGCAGGCGTTCAGCCAGCTCGCCGACGCTGGCCCAGTCGCGGCCGGGAGTGCCCTTCACGTGCAATAGCAGCAGGTATTGCTGGGGCGTGACGCCTTCAGCCTGGGCCGCTTCTTCGCTGAAGCGCAGGAATTTGCGCAGCTGGTAGCGGAATGTCGACAGGGCTTCAAAGTCTTGCTTGGAAAGAGTGTGGGATGGCATCTTGCGACCGCTTTTTTGGGATGACTGGATTCGTGAGACCGCAAATATATCACAATACGATATATATTTCCCGAGGCCTGCATCGATCTGTGAAATGGGGAAATAGTAATAAAATGCAACTTCCATCAATGCAGGAAGAGCAGATGAATCCGGATCGCAGCAAGGTTGCAGAATTGCCGACAGAACTTTTCGGCCAGCAAAAGGATTGGACCGCATGGCTGAAAAAGAACCATGGCAAGTCGCCCGGGATCTGGCTGCGGCTGGCGAAGAAAAATTCTGAGCAGGTCTCTGTTTCCTACCAGGAGGCGCTGGAGTCGGCGCTGTGCTATGGCTGGATCGACGGCTTGAAAAGGGCTGAAGATGCAGATTACTGGGTGCAGAAATTCACGCCGCGTTCCGCCAGGAGCATCTGGTCCAAGATCAACCGCGACAAAGCCTTGCTGCTGATAGAGAGCGGCCGGATGGCGCCGGCTGGACTCAAGGAAATCGAACGCGCCCAAAGCGATGGGCGCTGGGACGCTGCCTACGACTCGGCCAGCATGTCGACCGTGCCGGCCGATTTCCAGGCAGCGCTGGACGCCAGCCTGCGGGCGCTGGCTTTTTTTGCTACCCTCAACAGCGGCAATCGGTACGCGCTGCTGTTCAGGATCCAGACCGCCAAGAAAGCAGAGACGCGCGCCAAGCGGATTCAGGATTTCACCCTGATGCTCGAAAGGCACGAGAAATTCCATCCTTGAATCCTTGCTTCCTGGCGCCACGGTTCAGCTGACGATCACCGTGCCGGTCATGCTTTCATGGCCGGAGCCGCAAAAGATATCGCAGTGAAACGGAAATTGTCCAACCTTGTCCGGCGTGAAGCGGATCCGTGCGGTAGTCCCCGGCAGGATGTCGGCACGCAGCCCAAATTCGGGCAGGGCGAATCCCATCACCACATCCAGCGTGGTGAATTCGAGCGTCACCGGTTGGTTCTTTTTCAGGCGGATTTCGCCTGGCGTGAAATCGAACTTCTTTGCCACCACCTTGATGACGCGTTCCTGGGTCTGGGCGATCACCGCCGCGGCGGTGATCGCCAGGCCGCCGGCGCCTGCTCCGGCCAGCAGCAGGCGCCGTTTATTGTTGATGGCCATGGTCATCCTTTCTGCAGCGGCAATTCAACGATCTTGAAATCCGTCTTTGGCGCGGCTTCCGCTTCGATTTCACGATAACCGAGGCCGCGATAAGGATAAGCGTCGTCCCAGGCCAGCGGCGTACGTTTCGGCTGCGAACCGGGCGCCGGCAGCGGGAAGATCAGCGATTTGGCGGCATGATGCGCGATGTGGCCGGTCATGTGGTGATGTTCCTGGTGGATATGGCCGTAGAACACGGTCACGTTGGCATGCGGCATCAGCAGTTCCACCGCCTTGGCGCCGTCGCGGGTGGCCCAGTCCCATTGCGGATACAGGTCGAACAGGGGGCGGTGTGTGAACACCACGATGTTGGCGTCGGCCGGCAACGGTTGCAGCTCGGCGGCGAGCCAGGCCAGTTGCGCCTCGCCTATGCTGCCGGCCGGATCGGAGACATTGTCGAGCACGATGAAATGCACGCCTTTATGTTCGAAGCTGTAGTGGGTCTTGCCGAAAAATTCCTGATAGGCGGCGCCGTTGTCGAGCGAAGCGTCGTGCTCGCCCGGCATGAAGCGGACATCCTTGACCTTGAGATCGGCGACGATCTCCTTGAATTCGCGCAGCCTCTTGCGGCGTTCCTGCGGATCGTCGGTGGTGTGCGTCAGGTCGCCGGTGAAGACGATGAAATCCGGCTGCTGCTCAAGGCTGTTGACGGCCTTGACCGCTTTCTGCAGCGTGCCGTGGGCGTCCGGATTGGGCGCTCCTTCGAAGCCCCAGTGGGTATCGGACAGCTGGACGAAAAAGAAGTCCTGGTATGCGCTGCCTGCTGTGGCGGCGGCGCTGGCCCAGCCGCTCAGGCCGGAAACGTAGATAGCGCCGCCCAGTCCGGCCAGCTTGAGGAAACTGCGCCGTTTGATGGCATGGTCCATGATATCTCCCGTGGTTACCTTGGTTATTGCGATCACTTGATCGACAAAACCCTATACCGGTGTACCCTGTGATTTATTCCCGCATAAATCACTTTTTTTCGGGAATAAATTCTTCGCATCAGCGGTCTTGTGTCGCATGAACCCTGGAAACGCGTGAATGATAGTTCCGACCAAAAAACAGCGATTCCAAACCAACGTACTGCCGCACTTGAACTCCGCGTTCAACCTGGCGTGCTGGCTCACGCGCAGCCGCCAGGATGCGGAGGACGTGGTGCAGGAGGCTTACTTGCGCGCCTTCAAGTTCTTCGACGGTTTTCACGGCGACGACAGCCGCGCCTGGCTGCTGACGATCGTGCGCAACACTTTCTACACCTGGTACCAGGAGCAGCAGAAGCAGCGGCAGGAGACGGCGTTCGACGAGGACATGCATGATTTCAGCGGCGTCGGCGTGGCCGGCATGGCATTCGCCGACAACAATCCGGAGACGCTGCTGATGCAGAAAGACAGCGAGCGCCAGTTGCAGCAGGCGCTGCACGCCTTGCCGCTGGAATTCCGCGAGGTGATGGTGATGCGCGAACTGGAAGAACTGTCCTACAAGCAGATTGCCGCCATCGTCGGCATTCCCATCGGTACCGTAATGTCGCGCCTGGGGCGCGGCCGTAAATTGCTGGCGGCAATCCTTGCTCCGGCCAGGCAGGAGGCATGATGGATCATCAGGAAACACTGGAGCTGTTGCCGGCTTTCGCAGACCAGGAACTCGGCATAGTCGAAGCGCAGGAGGTGCAGCGCCATCTTGACAGCTGCGCCGATTGCCAGCGCGAGTATGCCGCGCAGCGCATCGTCAGCGCCCGCTTCAAGAAGGAGGCAGTGTACTTCGATGCTCCGCCGCACCTGGCGCATCGCATCAGCAGCGCCTTGCCGCCGGAGCCGGTACGCGCCGGTTCCCGGCGTTTCAGCTGGATGAGCCTGGGCGGCGCCCTGGCAGCCGGGCTGGCGCTGGTCTGGAGCCTGGGTTTGTATCTCAACCTGCCATCGGACCAGGAACGGCTGACCGATGAGGTGGTCGCCAGCCATGTGCGTTCGCTGCAGGTCGATCACCTGTCGGATGTGGTTTCAAGCGACCAGCATACGGTAAAACCCTGGTTCAACGGCAAGCTGGATTTTTCTCCGCCGGTGGTCGATCTGGCGCCGCAAGGTTTCCCGCTGGTCGGCGGCCGCCTTGATTATCTGGCCGGGCGGCCGGTAGCCGCGCTGGTTTATCGGCGCGCCAAACATCCCATCAACTTATATATCTGGCCGAGCAATGAGCGCGACGCCGCGCCGCAGTTGCAAAATCATCAAGGCTACCACCTGGTGCGCTGGACCTGGGACGGCATGAATTACTGGACGGTGTCTGATCTTGCGGCAAATGAACTGGATAATTTCGTGGGGCTGGTGCGCTCTACGGTGCGTCAATAAGGGCGCGCAGCATGAGAATCGAACGGGAGCAAAACAGGAGCTAAACCAGAGCATCTTTATTTCCTGAGAGAACCGGTGTTGATCTTGCAACACGGTACAATGCCTGCCGTTGCAAGATGTTGTCCTTTATCTCACTTTCTGGAAAATATTGATGAAAAAGCTTTTTTTGGTTGGCATGCTGGGCTACGGGGCAGCCGCGTTTGCCAGCACCGGCAATACCTTGCTGGAGGTGCCGGTAACTTATCATCCGGATGCCGGCGTAGTTGAAAACGTCAGGAAAGAATGCCAGATAGAAGATATGCTGTCGCATCGGGTTGCACCGGTGCTGGCGAAACTGAACAAGGGCGGCGACGGCACCATCGCCGCCGGCTCGGACGCCGCCGATGCGACCCTGCTGCGCTTGCAGATCACCCATGTCCTGGGCGTCGGCGGCGGCGCCTGGAGCGGGCCGAAAGCCATCACGGTGACGGCGGACCTGTTCGACCCAAGCGGCAAGCTGCTGCGCCATACCAAAATCAACCGCTGGTCGGTCGGCGGCGTGTTCGGCGCCTTCAAGGGCACTTGCACCATCCTCGACCGCAGCGCGGCGGCGATCGGCAAGGACCTGAGCCGCTGGGTGCGCGACCCGGCCTACAAGATAGTCGAAGAGCCGGCGCCGAAAGAGGCCGAAGCAGCGCCTGAAGCCGCGGCCGTGCCGGAGCAGGTGCAGTAGCCTCTCGCCGGCGGCCGCTCCCTCGTCGATAAAAAGCCCCGTCATATCGGGGCTTTTTTACGGGCGCGAACAAAGCAATAACATTTTCTTCTTTGACAGATGTCGGTTCGTGGACAACAGTGAATAGGTCCGGAATGGCAATCACGCCTGCTTGATCAGGGCGTTGCCGCGGATTTGCAGGAATATGCAATTAACTGCCACTATTGACAGTTCAAGAAGGATCACCAAAAGCGTACTATCAAGGGGATGGAGCGGGCTTTATGCCCGGTGCGCCGCTATTGCGGCGGAGCCGGGTATTCGGTATTTTTCCTGCACGATCGGCAATGTCCTTTCCGTAGCAACGGAAAGTCGATGGTTTTGCCAGGCAGGATGTTCTTTGTCTTTCGACATTAGGCTAAGGAGATTGCAATGGTTAGGCTGAATGAAGCTACCGTCATTTTTAAAGGACTGGCTTACGAATTCGACAGCACCGCGGAGGCGGCGGAATTCAAGAAGCGCCTGGAAGCCGGCGGCGATCCGAAACGTTATGCTGATGCATTCAAATGTATTGACATCTATTCAAGCCCGGCAAAGCGCGAGGTGGAAGAGGCCTGATGTAAACGGCCTTTGCCGGCGCCGGTAAGCGGCGACTGCGTCGGCTTGATGTGTGCTAGGATTTCTCTCCGATAAATTCAATGCGCCGGCTGCCGAGCAGACGATCTTCTGCAGCGCTGGACCGTCACAGGAGAACCTATGCAGCTCATCGGCATGCTCGACTCGCCCTTCGTCCGCCGCGTTTCGATTTCCCTGCAATTGCTTGGCATCCCATTCGAGCACCAGTCGGTCTCGGTGTTCAGCACCTTCGAACAATTTCGCCAGATCAATCCGGTCGTCAAAGCGCCGTCGCTGGTGTGCGACGACGGCCAGGTGCTGATGGATTCGAGCCTGATCCTGGATTATGCGGAAGCGCTGGCTGCGCCGCGTAGCCTGATGCCGGCCGCCATCGGCGAGCGCCAGCATGCGTTGCGGGTGGTCGGGCTGGCATTGGCGGCTTGCGAAAAAACCATACAGATTGTCTACGAGCGCAATTTGCGGCCGCCGGAAAAACAGCACGAACCTTGGGTGGCCCGGGTCCAGGGCCAGCTGTTTGCGGCTTACCAGGCGCTGGAGATTGAACTGCGCAACAAGCCGCTGGCAGTGAGCAGCAAGGCCATCAACCAGGCCGGGGTGAGCACGGCCGTTGCCTGGTCGTTCACGCAGATGATGCTGCCTGAAATTGTCATCGCGGCCGATTATCCGGCGCTGCAGGCATATTCCGCGCAGGCCGAACGCCTGGCCGAATTCATCGCCGCGCCGCCGGTATAAAACTCAGGGAACCGCAACGGCTCCCGAGCCCGGCGTCTTCTATTGCTGATGTTTGGTATTGTGGGCAGCGCCCGTGTCGTCGCACCAGGACGGGCGGGCATCGGGATCGTCGCATTTCAGGTTCGGATAGGCACAGCCGGCCAGCAGCGAAATCAAGGCAAGTATTCCTAGTGCTGTTTTCATGAGAACCGCCTGTGGCCTGGATTTAATTCATCATGCGGCACTGCCGCTGTTCACATTTGTAGAGCTGCTGCTGGCCGTCCTGGCAGCTGACCTGGTAAGTCTCGACGGCACCGGTCTTGGCGATCAGCGTTGCGCCGGGCTGGGCCGGAAGGCAAGCTGTCTTGCGCGCCATGCGCTCCACGGTGTCGGATAATTCGCCTCCTTTCCGGCCGGAAGACTGTTGCGGCACGTCGATCACTTGTTCGGACGGGCTCAGCGATTCCGATAGCGATACCGGCGCCGGCGCGCTGCTGCGCTGCGGCGGCGTGTAGCTGCGGACGTTGGGTTGCAATGCGCTGCAGCCGGCAAGAAGGATGGCGGCGAGAAATAGAAGTGGATTTTTCATGCGTCTCCCAATAAAAATGCATTAAATTGGTGCTGGAACCACCTGTGTCAAATGTATCATCTTTTGGGTAAACATAGCTTGGTTTTAAGTGTAGCCCGGGATGGCGAAAAAAGGAAACCGCAAGCCAGTGCTTGCGGTCGCGGGCGGTCGAACTGCGCGCCGGTCAGTCTTTGCCGGGACTCTTGATGAAACGCCAGACCAGCAGCGCCGCGCCGCCGTAGGCGATGGCGATCGCGCCGAAAGCCAGCGGGATGCGCAGATCCCAGTCCGGCGCCGCGTGCAGGATGCTGCCTATGATGGCTACCCCGACCAGGGCGCCGATCTGGCGGTTGGCGTTCAAGGCCGCGGCGGCGCTGTTCGCATGGATTCGTCCGGCGACCTGCATGACGGTGGTGGTCATGGCCGGCACTGCAATGCCGACTCCCCAGTTGGCGATGGCGGCCGCCATCGCGAACAGCAGATAGGAAGTATGCGGCCGCATGCCAGTCAGCAGCGCGGCCAGCAAAGCCGCCAGCAGCAAGCCGCCCAGCATCGGAAGGCGGGCGCCCCAGCGCGCCGTGATGCGTCCCGACAGCAGGTTCCCGACTGAAAATACCGCCATCACCGGCAGCAGCTGCAGGCCGGTGTGCAAGGCATCGGCGCCGCGCGCCTGCTGCAAGAACAGGCTGAGCAGGAACAGCTGGCCGAAGGCGCCGAAGTTGATCAGGAAGCCGATCGCATTGGCGGCGGCAAAGCGCGGCGTGGCGAACAGTGCGCGCGGCAGCAGCGGCTCCGCGCCGCGCCGTTCGCGCCGCACCAGCAGCATCAGCGCAATTACCACCAGCGCCGCGGTCGCCAGGATAGGCGAGGAAGTCCAGCCGTACACCGGCCCCTCGATCAGGGTGAAGCACAGGCTGGCCAACCCTGTGATGCCAAGCGCATGGCTGGCGGCGGGCAGCGGCCGCCAGTGCCTGGGCGCCGCCGGAATTACGGTGTGCGCCAGCAGCAGGCCCAGCAAGCCGACCGGGACGTTGATCAGGAATACGCTGCGCCAGCCGAAACCGTGGACCAGCACGCCGCCGACCAGCGGACCCATGGCCGCCGCCACCGCCACGATCGCCGACCAGGTGCCCAGCATGCGGGCGCGGACGCGGTCGTCTTCGTAAGCATGGGTCAGCAGGCTGAGCGAACTGGGCATGAACAGGGCCGAGCCGACGCCTTGCAGCATGCGCGCGGCGATCAGGGTATTGCCGTCGGGCGCGGCGCCGCACAGCAGGGAGCCGAGCATGAACACCACCAGCCCGCTCAGGTAGATGGTCTTGGCGCCGTAACGGTCGGCCAGCGCGCCGCCCACCAGCAGCAGGGCGGCAAAGGTCAGCGTATAGCCGTCCACCACCCACACCAGGCCGCTCAGCGGCACCGACAGATTAAGGGAAATATCGGACAAGGCGACGTTGACGGCGGTGACGTCCAGCATCGCCATCACGAAGCCGATGGCCAGCGTCAGCAGCGGCAGCAAACCGCTGGGCGCCATGCGGGCGTCGTTGGCGACGGGGGTGGGACATTGGGCGGACATGGTCAGTTTCTCCTGTTGTGCCGCTGCGTCTGCGGGCAAGGCTCTATGGTAGTCCGCTCCGATGATGTAATAAATCAGTATAATTTCATCTGTCTGATGCAAAAATGCATCACCACAGCCAATGGAGGATTGATGGATTGGGACAGCGCCCGGATTTTCCTCGGCATATACCGCGCCGGCACGCTGCGCGGCGCTGCTGCGCTGCTGCAGGTGGACCAGGCCACCGCCGGCCGCCGCCTGAACGGCATGGAGCAGGCGCTGGGGGCGCGTTTGTTCTTGCGCACGCCTACCGGCTATGTGCCGACGCCTGCGGGCGAGCTGGCGTTTGCCGCGGCGGAGCGGATGGAGCATGCGGCCGACCAGCTGCAGCGGCAGATGCAGGGCATCGACGATCGTTTGTGCGGCGTGGTGCGACTGGCCACGACCGACACTATGGGCAAGCATTTTCTGATGGTGGCCATGCAACGGCTGCATGCGGTGCATCCGGATATCCGGGTGGTGCTGAGCACTTCCACCCAGGTCTCGAACCTGACCCGGCGCGAAGCGGACCTGGCGGTGCGCACCATACGTCCCAGCAGCCCGGACCTGATTTCGCGCCATCTGACGCGCCGCGAAGTCGGCCTGTATGCGGCAAAAAGCTACCTCAAACTGCGCGGCGAGCCACTACCCGATACCGCACTGGCCGGCCACGACCTGGTGATCTACCAGCGCAGCATTTCACCTTCCCAAGGCGTGGCCTTGTGCGGCGAAGCCGTCGGCAACGCCAGGGTGGCGATGGAAGTCAACTCCGGGCTGATGATGATCGAGGCGGTGCGCGCCGGACTTGGCATCGGCGAGCTGCCGACCCACATGGCCGACAGCGATCCGCTGCTGGCGCGGATCTGGCCGCAGCGCGCCGAAGCCTACGATATCTGGCTGGTGCTGCACGGCGACCTGAACCGCACGGCGCGGGTACGTGCGGTGGCGGATGCGATCGTCGAAGTGTGCAGCGAAATGTGACGGCGCCGGAAAAATCAGGCGCTCAGAATTTCAAGGCATTGAGATAGCCGGTCAGCTCCAGGTAACCGCGCCCGGCGTGTTGGCCATTGCGATTGACAGTCACCGCGCCTTCCCAATACACCGATCCGGTCGACAGCCGCGAGTCGAGTTCCTGGTCGTCCTGTAATGGCGCCAGCGACCATTCGACAGCGCCGGTATGCAGCAGCTGCTGCACCGGATAACTGGCGTCGGTGCGCGGCGAACGCCAGCTGCGCTGCGGCTGGAAGCTGACCTGCTCGGGTGCGAACTGGGTGACCTTGCCGGCGGCGTCGCGCAAGGCGGCGTGCGCCCACAGCTTGCTGCCGTCGCGGCTGCGGATCTGGAACGCCATCAAGGCGGAACCGTCGTCCAGGTTGGCGCCCAGCCAGTCCCAGCCGACGGCGTCGGCGTCCAGCACGCTGGTCGACCATTCGTGATCGAGCCAGGCGCTGCCGCTGACCTCTTGCGCGCGGCCGGCGCGAACCAGCTTGCCGCTGACCTGCAGCTGCGGTTCGCTATAGTAATAACTGGCTTGCGCCGCTTGCGGTCCCTTGCGCGAATAGCCGTGCTGGCCTTGCAGCATGGGCGGCTGGCTCGGTTTGAGCTTCAACTGCAAGGTGAATCCGTCGGCGGCGACGCTGGCCTGGTAGCTGCCGTCGGCGCCGCGCAGCAAACGCCAGTCGTCCAGCGTGACATCGGTATTGCCTTCCTTGGCGTAGGCCAGGCCGAAACCTGCGCGCGCGCTTTTTTGCGCATGCAGGAGTTTGCCCAGGCTGGGGTCGGACAGCGCCGCATGGGCGATGATCAGCTGGCTGGGCGCGAAGGCGCTCGGATTGGCGCGGTCATGTTCGGTAGCGGAACGGAAGAAGGTGACCTGGAAACCGATAGGCTTGCCGTCGGGCGTCGCCAGCCAGCCGGTGGCGTACCACCATTCGGTACGGAAATCGGGATGGGCGCCGCTGTCTTGCGGCAGCGTCACCGTCCGCTCCGGCGTCACCTGCGCGAAGCGCGGCGGCGCGGCGAATTGCGGCGGCGCCGCCAGCAGCAAGGCGCTCAATAGCCACAACCGGCAGCAGCGGAAAAACATCACCAATCCTCCCGTACCGAATGCAGCACATCGACAGACACCGCGCGCAATCCCGCCAGCAAGGCCGTGGCGCCGGCCGACAGCAGCAGCAACAGCGCCACTGCCGCCAGTTCCTGCCATGGCATGTGCAATTCCATGGTCCAGTGAAACGATTGCGGATTGACGATGAACACCAGGATCAGGCTGATGGCCCAGCCCAGCAGGAAACCGACCAGCATGCCGAGCGCGGTCAGCAGGCCGCCTTCCAGCGCCAGCATGGACAGGATCTGGCGGCGCGTGACGCCGACATGGCGCAGCATGCCGAATTCGCGCGCACGGGCCAGGGTCTGGGCGGAAAAGGTGGCCGCCACGCCAAACAGGCCGATCACGATGGCGACGATTTCCAGCAGGTAGGTGACGGCAAAACTGCGGTCGAAAATCTTCAGCGTCTGCGCCCGGATTTCTCCTGGCTGGGAAATTTCCAGCGCTGCGCCGAACGGCAATTTGCGCAAGGCCGCCATCACCGCGCCGGGATCGGCGTCGCGCTGCAGCCTGAGTGCGGCGTCGGTGACTTCAGTATCGCCGCTCAAACGCTGGTAGTCTGGCAGCCGCAGCTGGATGGCGCCAGATTGCCGCGCATAATCGCGCCAGACGCCGGCCACCGTGAAGCGATAAGGATGGCCCGCCAGCGGCAGCGTGACTTGCTGCCCGAGACGGTAGCCGTAGAGGTCGACCATGGCTTCCGAGACCCAGATCGGCAAGCTGCCGGCGGCAACCGCGCTGGCCGGCAGCAGCGGGCCGACCAGCGGCAGCGTACGGGCCGGATCGGCGGCGTCGATGCCGCGTGCGATCAGGATCACCGGCGGCCGCGCCGGGTCCAGCGTGAGCGTCGAGGTACGCAGGAAATCGGCGCGCGCGACGCCGGGAACCGCCGCCAGCAAGCGCTGCTCGGCCGGCTGCATGGCGCCGGTTTCGCCGCTGGTGGCGGAGCGCGCATACAGGTCGGCCGACAGCAGCTGCTGCATCCAGTCGTCCACCGATATGCGGAAACTGGCGACCATGATCGCCATCGCCACGATCAGGCTGAAGCTGGACAGCACGCCGCCGAGCGCAATCGAAGCTTGTCCCGGCACATTGGCCAGGCGCGCCAGCACCAGGGTCGCGATGAGGCCGCGGCGGCCTTCCGGGCTGAACCCTAGGCTCAATCTTTGCAATGCAGAGAACACCAGCGCCGCCGCCCGCGGCATCAATGTGATGCCGCCGATCAGCAGCAGCGCCACCGCGACATAACCGAAGATAGGCAAGCCGAACAGCGGCGGCAGCCGTGTCAGCAACGCGCCCAGCAGCAGGCAGGCCAGCGCCGGCCAGGGTGTCGCCAGCCGCGCCAGCGGGGTTTCTTCGCTGCCGGACTTGAGTGCGGCGGCTGGTTGCGCGCGCGATGCTTCCAGCGCCGGCGCCAGGCTGCCGAGCAGGGCGATGCCGCTGCCGAGCGCGAAAAAAACCAGCGCCGCTGGCAGGTCGAATTGCACGCTGGCCTGCACGCCGCGAAAATAACCGCCGCCCAGGTCGCCGCCAAAAAAATGCAAGGCGGCCGCCGCCAACGCATATCCCAGCGCCAGCCCGAGCAGCGCTCCCAGGCAGCCCAGCAAGGCGCCTTCCAGCAATACCTGGCGCAGCAATTGGCTGCGCCGCCATCCGAGTACGCGCAGCAGGGCAAACTGCGAGCGGCGCCGGATCACCGACAGCGCCTGGGTCGAGAACACCAGGAACGCACCCGTAAACAACGCCACCAGCGCCAGCACATTCAGGTTGATGCGGTAGGCGCGCGACATGTTGTCGTTGCTGCTTTCCTGGTCCTGGCTGGCCGAGACCTGCAGGCGTTGCGCCCACTCGGCCTGCAGCGCGCGCCTGAACGCTTCGCGGTTGACGCCCGGCTGCAGCTTGAGGTCGATGCGCGACAGCTTGCCGATGCGGTCGAAGCGCCATTGGGCGGCGCCGATATCCATCACCGCAATCCGCTGCCCGGCGCGGGCCCGCACCAGGCCGCCTGCCACCCGCAGCTTGACGATGGCGGTGCCGTTGCGCAGCGCCAGCGTCTGCCCAGGCTGGACCTGCAGCCATTGCTGGGCCGCCGGCGACAGGAAGATGGCGTCGTCGGCCAGGGTATCGAACTGGCGGGCAGGATCGGCTACGCCGGTCAGGTCGGGCGTGATGTGGGCGGCGCGGAAGGTGTCGACGCCCAGCACTTTCAGCGCGCTGGCCTGGCCCGGCACGGTGACGTTGAGTTCCAGCACCGGGCTGGCGACCGCCACGCCCTCGCGTTTTGCCAGCTGCGGATAGATGGTCTCGTCGAACAGGCTTTGCATGCCGCGCAGCTGCAGGTCGGACTGGCCCGACAGGCTCCTGGTGGCGGCCGAGAATTCGTTGAACGCGGCGCCGTTGATCAGGTCCACCGCATAACCGAGGGAGACGCCGAGCGCGATGGCGGCGATCGCCACCAGCGCCCGCACCGGATGCGCGCGCCATTCGCCCAGCAGCAGCCAGCGCGCCAACGCCGGAGCCTGCTGCAGCGGATTGCCTGTGCCCGCCATCGACGTCATTGCGGCTGCAGGCCGTCTGCGCTCATGACCAGGACGCGGTCGGCGCTGGCGGCCGCGGCGGCGGAATGGGTGACCACGATGGCCGAGGCGCCGTTGGCCTTGATTTCCTGGCGCAGCAGGGCCAGCACTTCATGCGCGGTATCGGGATCGAGGTTGCCGGTAGGTTCGTCGGCCAGGATCAGCTTGGGGCGGTGCACCAGGGCGCGCGCAATCGCCACCCTTTGCATTTCACCGCCCGACAGCTGGCGCGGGAAATCGTTGCCGCGGCCGGCCAGCCCGACCGCCGCCAGCAGTTCCAGCGCGCGTTCCAGCGGCGCGCCGTTGAGCAGCAGCGGCAGGGCGACATTCTGCTGCAAGGTCAGGTGCGGCAGTACATGGAAGGCCTGGAAAATGAAGCCGAGTTTCTGCCGGCGCAGCAGGGTAGCGGCATCGTCGTCCAGGCTCGACATGCTGACGCCGTCGATCAGTATCGAGCCGCTGTTGGCGCTGTCGAGGCCGGCGATCAGGTTGAGCAAGGTCGACTTGCCGACGCCGGAATCGCCCATGATGGCGACGTATTCGCCGGCCGCCAGCGAGAAGTCGAGATGCGCCAGCACCACCCGGCCATGCGCATAAGACTTGCGCAGGCCGCGGCATTCCAGCGTGGGGACCAGGTCGGGGATGAAATCGGATGTCGTTTCGGTTGTGGTGTGCATGCAGGCCGGTCGCTTGAACAAAGTTGGTCGCCAACAGTGTAGAGGATTTGCGCGATGACCGTGCTTCACACTCATCGGCTGAACTTATAATAGGCATGGTTCACGCGAAAACCGCGTGGCCGCATTATTTTTGGCACTTTGGCACTTTGGCACTTTGGCTCTATACGCGCCCTTAGCGATTCTTTGCGGACATCCATGAACCCGGAACACCTACAACTGCTGGTCACGCGCCAGATGCCTTACGGGAAATACAAGGGACGCCTGATCGCCGACCTGCCGGGCGATTACCTGGCCTGGTTCGCGCGCGAAGGTTTTCCCACGGGTGAGCTGGGCGGGCTGATCGCCTTGATGTATGAGCTGGATCACAACGCGCTGGCGCACCTGCTTGAGCCTTTGCGCCAGCGCTGAAGCAATAAAGTTATCTGTCCACCTTCCTTTCAGCGATAGAATCCGTCTCATGGCTACTCCACTCAATCCTTCCGAACTGAAACAATCCGCCAGGAACATCAAGGCGCGTTTCGTCGCCATCTCCTGGCGCGACCTGGCCATCAGCTTTGGCCCGATCGCCTTGCTGGTGGTGGTCGCCATCTGGCTGGCGATCTGGTTCATCCATCCGGCGCCGCCGAACAGCATCACGATGATCACCGGCCCTGAACATAGCAATTTCTGGAATACGGCGCAGAAGTACCAGAAGATTTTGGCGCGCAACGGCATCAAGCTCAAGATCGTGACTTCGGAGGGCTCGCTGGATAACCTGAAGAAGCTGAACGATCCGAATTCCGGCATCGACGTCGGTTTTGTCCAGGGCGGGGTGGCGGGCGACCTGCCGATCGACCAGCTGGTGTCGCTGGGCAGCGTCTCTTATGTGCCGGTATCGGTGTTTTACCGCGGCAAGGAAAGGCTCAACCGCCTGTCCGAACTGGCGGGCAAGCGGGTCGCCATCGGCATGCAGGGCAGCGGTTCGCGGGTGCTGGCCTTGACGTTGCTGAAAGCGAACGGCATCGAAGCCGGCGGCAAGACCGAGCTGCTCGACATGGGCGGCGACGAAGCCGCGCAGGCGCTGACCGACAGCAAGATCGACGCCGCTTTCCTGATGGGCGACTCGGCCTCGCCGCCGACCATGGGCAGGCTGCTGCACACGCCCGGCATCCGCCTCCTCGATTTCTCCCAGGCCGGCGCTTATGCGCGCCGCTTCAGCTACCTGAACGAATTGAATATGCCGAAGGGGGTGTTCGACCTGGGCCAGAACATTCCCAGCCGCGACATCCGCCTGATTGCGCCGACCGCCGAACTGATCGCTCGCGAAGACCTGCATCCGGCGCTCTCCGACCTGCTGATCGACGCCGCCAAGGAAGTGCACAGCGGTCCCAATGTACTGCAGCGCGCGGGCGAGTTCCCGGCGCCGCTGGCCCATGAATTCCGCATCAGCGACGACGCTACCCGTTACTACAAATCGGGCAAGGGGTTTTTCTATCGCACCTTGCCGTTCTGGCTGGCCAGCCTGGTGGACCGTACCTTGGTGGTGCTGCTGCCGATCATCCTGCTGCTGATCCCCGGTTTCAAACTGGTGCCGCTGCTGTACGGCTGGCGCATCAAGTCGCGCATCTATCGCTGGTATGGCATCCTGATAGCGCTGGAACGCGCCGCCGTGGTCGACACCGACACGCCGGAGCAGCAGGCGCAGCTGCTGAAGAAGCTCGACCATATCGAGGATTCGGTCAACCGGATGAAAATGCCGCTGGCGTTTGCCGATCAGTTTTACGTGCTGCGGGAACATATCGGTTTCGTGCGCAGCCGCCTGCTTAATCGTAGCTAAAATCGCGTAGCTGAATCGCGTAGCTGAATCGCGTAGCTGAATCGCGCAACTGAGTCGCGCAGCTGAATCGGCCCATTGCAGGCGGCCCGCGCACCTGGCGCATTACTAGCACATTACAATTGGCAATAACAGATGTGGCCGTTAAAACATCTTTTCAAATTGCTGCGCAGCATCGGTTATGATTTCCCGGATATTTTGTCAATCGAGCAGAGGTGAGCCATGAGATTCCCCGTTCCTGTCATATGCGCGTTGCTGTTTGCGCAATCCGCGCCGGCGTTTGCGGCGCTCGGTGCGGCTGCCGGCCCGGCCGCCGGCGCTCCCCCCCAGGCCCAGGCTGACGCCGCACGCGCCAAGGCCAGCGCCCGCGTGACCAGCTACAGCGGTTATACGGTCAGTGAAGTAGTAGAGCCTTCTGGCACCACGGTGCGCGAGTATATCGGCGCCGACAACGTGGTGTTTGCCGTCAGCTGGCAGGGGCCGAGCATGCCGAACCTGCAGCAGTTGCTGGGCAGTTATGCCGATCAGTACGTGGCGGCCGCCAGCGAGCCGCATCCGGGCCGGCGCGCCGTCGCGATCCAGTCGGATCAGCTGGTGCTGCGTTCCGGCGGCCACATGCGTTCCTTTGCTGGCAACGCCTATGTGCCTTCCTTGCTGCCGCAAGGCGTGACCCCTGACAACATTCGCTGACCGGAGACCACCATGCGCTTCCTGACGTATCTGCTTTGCCTGTTCAGCACACTGTTCCTGTTCGCCTGCGGCGGCGGTGGCGGCGGTTCCGACAGCGGCCCGACGCCGCCGACGCCGCAGCCGGTCCAGAATGTCCAGGCCCTGGTGATCGACAACGGTCCTGCGGCCGCTTCCGGCTCGGTCAACGCGCCGTATGTCTCGTTGACCATCTGTCAGCCCGGCAGCGCCACGCAATGCCAGACCATCGACCATATCCTGGTCGATACCGGTTCGAGCGGCCTGCGCATCATGTCTTCGGTGCTGGCCTCTAACCTGGCGCTGCCGTCGGTGGCCAGCGCCAACGGCAGTCCGTTAGCCGAATGCGCGCGTTTTGCCGACGGTTATAGCTGGGGTTCGGTGAAACAGGCTGACTTGCGCATCGCCGGCGAAGTCGCCAGCGGCATTTCGGTGCACATCATCGGCGACAGCGCCTTTCCGTCGGTGCCTAACGGTTGCTCCGGCAGCCTGGTGGCGGAAAACACGGTGGCGGCGTTCCATGCCAACGGCGTGCTCGGCATCAGCACCTTTATCCAGGATTGCGGTTCTGCCTGCGCCAGCCAGGCGCTGGAAGGCTGGTATTACTCCTGCCCGAGCAGCAACAACTGTACGGCAACCACGTTGGCGGTGAACCGGCAAGTCGGCAATCCGGTAGCGGTTTTCCCGCAGGATAACAATGGTACGGTGATACAGCTGCCGTCGGTCGGCGCCAACGGCGCCTCCGGCGTCACCGGTTCGCTGATTTTCGGCATCGGCACGCAAGCCAACAATGCGCTGGGCAGCGCCAGCATCTATACCTTGAACAGTTCCGGCAACCTGAGCGCCTTGTACCAGGGGCAGGTGATGCAGGCGTTTTTCGACAGCGGTTCGAACGGCCTGTTTTTCGCCGATACGAGCATCCCTAACTGCACCAGCAGCAAAGGGTTTTACTGTCCGTCGTCCACGCTTAGCCGCAGTGTAGTGAATACCGGCCTGAACGGCCGCAACAGCACCGTCAACTTCAATATCGTGAATGCCGATACGCTGTTCCAGGCCAATCCGAACAACACCGCCTTCAACAACATCGGCGGCGGCGCGGCTTTCGCTTCGTTTTTCGACTGGGGACTGCCGTTCTATTTCGGGCGTTCGGTCTACACCGCGCTTGAAGGGGTCTCGGCGGGCGGCACGACCGGGCCTTACATAGCCTATTGATCGATGCGGGTAGGGTGGGCACAAAAGCGTGCCCACCCTACCGGCTTGGCAGATAGCGGGACGGGTCGACCGGTTTTCCCTGGCGGCGGATCTCGAAATACAGCTTGACCGCGCTGCTGTCGGACTTGCCCATTTCGGCGATCTTCTGGCCCTTGCTGACCATCTGTCCTTCCTTGACGACGATGGTCTTGTTATGGGCATAGACCGACAGCAGGCTGCTGTTGTGCTTGATGATGACCAGGTTGCCGTAGCCGCGGATGCCGCTGCCGGAATACATCACCTTGCCGGCGGCGGCCGCCATCACCGGCTGTCCCAGCTGGCCGAAAATGTCTATCCCCTTTTTGCCCTGGCCGAGGCCGCTGCCGGATTGGCCGCTGGCCGGCCAGGCCCAGTCGATCGCATCCTTGTCGTCGCTGGCGGCGGGCGCCGTATCGGCGCTGTCCGTGCTGCGCGGTTTGGCGGTGCTGCCGGAAGTTGCGGCGGCGCCTTGCGGCAAGACCCGCAATACCTGGTCGACCTTGATGTCGTTCGGGTCCGACAGCCGGTTCCAGGCGATGATGTCGCTATTGCTGCGCCGGAATTTGCGCGCGATGCTGGACAGGGTGTCGCCTTTTTGCACGGTGTAGTAGCCGGGGCCGCTCGGCTGAGCCGGGCCGGAGCCGGACGGCGTGCCGCAGGCGGCGAGGGTGGCCAGCAGGATCAGCGCGAGGCTGAGGTTCCTGATTCTGTTGCGTTTTTTCGGGCTGGATGCTTCGGTATTCAGGACCAACAATGTCATTCCTCTGATCAATCGATCTCGCTTTAGTTAGGTAATGGCCGGCGCCGTCGGGCCGGCGCCGCATCTTCTGACCTTGTCAGGCTTAACTAGTTGCGTGTTTCGCATTCATGGGCGGTGTTGCCGTTTTTTCTAGAGGCTTGAGGATATCCCAATTGTGCCGGCGGGGTAAAGGCAGCAATCCGGCTCTTGAGAAGGCCCTGTTTTGGTGTCAATAAGATAATTGATTGTACCCGTTTCGTGTCCGCTGTTACGTTACATGTAACGTATCAATTGCGGTCCGGCGACGCCAGCCAGGGATGAGCGCGGTTTTGCTGAAAATTCTCTTAGCCTTTGATTTATAAGGATTTATTTCTTGCAATAATAGAAAATGTGGATATGTTTTTTTCATTTATTCAAAGCTTTTCCGGTTGGCATGTTCTTTGCGGAATAGACAAGCAGGAACAACCGGTTCGAACTTTCAATAAAAGGGGAAACACATCATGAAAACATCAAAAGGTGGTTTGATTGTCGCATCGCTGTTATTGACCAGTTTGCTGGCCGGTTGCGCCAGCGGCGGCACCATCGGCAAATCGTTGGGATCGGGCAGCGGCACTGGCCAGGGGGCTGGCGGCGGTGCGGGCGGCGGCACTGGTGATGGTGGTGGAACAGGCGGTGGCGGCGGTGGAACCGGCGATGGTGGCGGCACAGGTGGCGGCGGAACAGGCGGTGGTGGAACAGGCGGTGGTGGAACAGGTGGTGGTGGAACAGGTGGTGGTGGAACAGGTGGCGGCGGCACAGGTGGCGGCGGCACAGGTGGTGGCGGCACAGGCGGTGGCGGCACAGGCGGTGGCGGCGGCGGCGGTGGTGGCGGCGGTGGTGGTGGCGGTGGCGGTGGCGGTGGTGGTACAGGCGCTTCGGCCAACTTCCTCTCCAACGTCGGCACTACCGTTTCCGGCACAGGCGCTGCGCTGGATGCGATAGGCAATACCGTGATCAATAACGTGCCGCTGCTGTCGACCGGGGCTAAGGGCGGCCTGGCCGGCGTGGTTAACAACGGCACCGGCATTGTCTCCACCTTGGGCGCCGGCATTACCAACGGCCTGGGCCAGCTCGGCACCAATCCGAATGCACTCGGCACTACCCTCGGCAGCACCGGCAACGTGGTTACGGGAGTGGGGAATACTGTACAGAGCGCCGGGCAGCTGGTGTCTGGTCTGGGCAGCGGTCCGCTGGCGCCACTGGCTGTCGTTACAACGCCTGTGGGCGGCCTGGTGACTCAGGTCGGCGCTGCAGTCTCCGGACTGGGAGCACCGCTGACTGCTGCCTTGACTACCGGCCCGGTGCAGCAGATTACTCAGACCGTGACCCAGGCAATCGTACCGCTGACCAGTACTGTGACGACGTTGACACAGACAGTCGGCAATGCGACCGGCCTCAACCAGCCTGTGAACACCTTGCTGGTGACAGCGGGCGGCGGCGTTTCCAGCCTGGGCGGTGCATTGACCGCGGCTAACGTGCCGGTAGTCAGCAGCCTGGGCGGCGTAGTGAGCAATGTCGGCGCCACGGTAGCCGGACTTGGCACCAACGCCCTGGTCGGCACCGGCCAGCCTCTGCTGGGCAACAAGACAGGCGGTTTGCTGCAGCCTTTGAATAATGTGCTGACCGGCGTGGTGGGCGGAATAGGTGGCGTAGGCGGCGGCGCCGGCGGCCCATTGGCGCCGATCACCGGCTTGCTGGGCGGCTTGACCGGTGCTGTCGGCGGCGCAGGCGGCTCGGCCGGCGGTCCGCTGGCTCCTGTCACCGGCTTGCTGAGCGGCCTGACTGGCGCGCTCGGCGGCGCCACAGGTTCAGCAGGCGGTCCATTGGCTCCCGTCACCGGCTTGTTGAGCGGCCTGACTGGCGCAGTTGGCGGTGCAACCGGCGCAGGCGCCGGTCCCCTGGCTCCAGTAACCAACCTGGTCGCCGGCTTGACTGGCGCGCTCGGCGGTGCAACCGGTTCGACTGCGGCCAGCCCTCTGGCTCCAGTCACCAACCTGGTGGCCGGCCTGACTGGCGGCAAGCCAGCGACGGGCACCACCAACGATCCGCTGGCCCCGGTGACAGGCCTGCTGAACGGCCTGCTGGGAGGAGCTGCTAAGAAATAACAGCCATGTAGTGCAGTAGTGCAGGGAAGCGCTGGCGGCGCCAGGCTTCCTTGTTCCAAGGCTGGATGCTTAGCAACTTCTGAGGTGGGATCATGAGAGCCGAACAAATAGTCGATCTGATCGCTTGCGCCAGCCCACAAGCGCAGGTACCGGGCAACGATCTGCTGATCGGAATGCTGGCTCGCGAAATTGCGGCGCTGTCATACAAGCTGACCGAGCAGGAGTTGTATCGCCTGATAGCCGTTGGTTCGCTGGTATACGAACGCGGGCGGCGCGGCAGGGTGTGATTGTTATTGTCTAACGCGGATCGGCGCTGGAGCAGACACGGTTGCGGCCGGCTGACTTTGCTGCATACAGCGCCCTATCTGCCGCCTGGATCAACTCAAATGGAATATTGTCGTCACGGACCGGGACGAAAGCATCGACCCCGGCGCTGACAGTGACCAGACCGAAAGTACTGCTTGGATGTTCAATGTGCAGATTGCAGATGGCGACCCGAATTTTTTCCGCCACCGCCACTGCTCCCGCCAGATTGGTGTCGGGCAGCAGCACTACCAGCTCTTCGCCGCCGTAACGCGCCGCCAGGTCGCCCGGGCGGTTCTTGCTGGCCTTGACGATTTCACTGATCTGCCGCAGGCATTCGTCGCCGGCCAGGTGTCCGTAAATGTCGTTGTACTGCTTGAAGTAGTCGACATCGATCATCACCAGCGCCAGCGAATTCTCGGTGCGCATGGCGCGGCTGAATTCGTCGCGCAGCGCATTGTCGAACTGGCGGCGATTGGCGAGGCCGGTCAGGCTGTCTTGCAGGGCCAGCTGCTCCAGGTGGCGGTTGAGCATCCGCAGCGATTCCTGGACGCACAGCAAATCGTTTTCCGCCAGCAGGCGCAACCTGATCTGGTGGATCAGGCGCCAGCCGAGCAGGCCCAGCGCCAGCGTCAGCAGCATGGCGCCGAACAGGTGCAGGTAGGTATCGGCGCGCCATTCGGCCAGCACCTCATTCTTGGAACGCGCGACCGTCACGAACAACGGGTATTGCTGCAGGTGGCGATAAGCGATCAGCCGCTCGATGCCATCCTGGTCCGATTTCATGATGGCGGTGCCGACTGCGCTCCTCGATGCGTAATCGCGGTAGATCGGATAGTTGGACAGGTTCTTGCCGATGGTGTCGTCCATCATCGGCCGCCTTACCAGCATGGTGCCGTCATTCAGGCTGAGGAAAATCGAGCCGGCGCGGCCGATGTCGAAACTGTCGTAATACTTCTTGAAGTAATCGATATTGATGGTGCCCAGGACCAGGCCGGCGAAACTGCCGTCGGCATGGTTGTAGCGGCGCGAGACGGTCACTATCCAGGCGCCGGTGGAGCGGCTGCGCACCGGCGGCCCGATATACGGTCCGCGCCCGGGATGGCTGCGGTGATAGCGGAAGTACTGGCGGTCTGAATTGTTGACCAGCGGGACCGGTCCGGTGCGGGCATTGGCCAGCCATAATCCGGTTTCGTCGTAGATCGACAGGTCGTTCAGCTGCGGCAATTCGGCGATATGGTGGATCAGCAGCGCATGTAGCCGTTCCAGCGAGGCGCTGCCGGTGCCGTCTACTTCCAGCCGCTCAACCAGGCCCACCAGCACGGTGTCGGCTTCTTTGATGGTGTCGTCGGCATGCTGCGACAAGGCGCGCGCCAGGTTGGACGTGGCGATTTCGGTTTCATGCAGTTCGATATTGCGCGCGTTCCAGCTGCGCCACACTTCGACCGACATCAGCGAAACGCACACCAGCACCACGAAGACGGTCGCAAGATAAGTGATCGGCAAAGACTTGAGGGCAGGGCGCGCTGGCCGCGGCGCTATGGCGATGGGAATGGTCATCGTTGATCCAGTAGCGCGCTGGCCTCGGTTTCAGGTTGGTCGTATTCCCTTGCGATATTCCGTGGGTGAAGTCCACATGTGCTTGCGGAACAGCTTGGCGACATGCTCGCCGCTGAACAGGCCGCAGCGCCGCGCTATCTTGTCTACCGGCAGGTCGGTCTCGGTCAGTTGCTGGCGCACCGCTTCCAGGCGCAGGTTGAGCAGGAAGTCATGCGGCGTCTGGCCGGTTTCGCGCTTGAACTGCCGCACGAAATTGCGCTCGCTCATGGAAACGAAATTGGCGGCGTCGACCACGCTGATGGAATCGGCCAGGTGTTCGACAAACCATAACGAGGCGCGGTGGATCTTGCTGGTCTTGACCGGATCGCCGGCCGCCGCAGCCTGGTTGGCCGGCGGGGTGTCGCGGCGGCGCTGGCAGACCACCAGGCTTTGCGCCACGCGCCGTGCAACCGCCGGACCGAGATCGCTTTCCAGCAAGCGCAGCGCCAGGTCGGTGGCCATGCCGACATCGCAAGAGGTGAAGATGCCGTCGTCTTCGCTGATCTGCGCTTCGCGGTCGATCTTGATCAACGGGAATTCGCGCGCCAGTTTGTCAAGCAGTGCCCAGTGCGTGGTGGCGCGCCGGTTGTTCAGGAAGCCGGCGGCGCCGATCACGAATACGCCGGTGCAGATGGCCGCGATGCGGCGCACGCTGCTGCGCATCTGCTGCAGCCAGGCGATCAGGTCGGGATCCCGGTAAGCATCGAAGTTGCCGGTGCCGCTGGCGATGAGCAGGGTATCGAAATGGTGCTTGCCGAACGACGCCAGCGACGAGGTCATGATCTGCACCGAGGCCGATGACATGATCATGCCGCCGGCGATGGAGAGAACCGAAACGGCGTAGCGCGTGGTGCCAGGGAATACCGTGGAAATCAGCTTGTCGCCGATGCCGAAAACATCTGCCGCGCCGACGACGTCAGCCAGTACGACTCCCTCAAAAACGATGATCCCTATATGCCTGGTTGAGCTGCTATTGTCTATCACCTCAAGTGTCTTTGCGCACTCGATATCCATGTGATTCTCCCCGCTAGCGATTTACCTTTGTGCATTGCCGGAACGCAATTTTTTATTGGTAAATTACTATTCCCCATTCTGCTACAAAATTAGATTTTGTCCAGAAAATGATTGTTAAATATAGTCATTTGTGTGGCGCGTTTACACTAGTTTTTTACGGCAACAAAAAATCTTCATACTGAAACCCGTTGTGTCCTTGAATGTTAATTTCTGTCTGGCATTTAATTAAAGCGCGATGCGTGCCGTATGCGGCTCATCCTGCGCCGCAGCTTTTTTTTATGCGCGATGCTAGCTTCAATTCGACGAGCTGTAGTGCTCATGCTTGCTTTTCTTGTCGTCCAGCGCATCTTGCAAACGCGAGTTTTCCAACGTCAGTTCGGCCACGATCTGCTTCAGTTTGGCGTTCTCTTCCTGCAGACATTTCAAGTCGTGCGGATAAGCTTGCAGGCCGCCGTACTGTTTCTTCCAGTTGAGGAAGGTGCGTTCGGTGATGCCGGCTTGCCGGATCACGTCGACCAAAGGCATGCCGAGCTCTTCCTGCTTGAGCGCGGCGGCAATCTGGTCGGTTGAGAACGGAATACGTTTCATGGCATCCCCCTCGCGTCTTTTTTAGCGGTCTTTTAACGCCGACAGTTCAGGCAGTTTGTCCAAGCCGAGCCGTGCCCGTATTACCGGATCCTTGTACTGGTCGCCGATGGTGTTGATGCTGTTTTGACCGATGACGCCGGTTGACGCTGCAGTAGGCGGCACCGGTGCGGCAGGCACGCCGGCTCTTTCCATGCCGGGGCAGGAACGTCCGGTCGATTCGACTGCCTTGCGGTTGGCTTCGCTTTGGCACAGCAAGGCAAGCGCAACGTCGTTCAGGCCCATGGCGCGGAATTCCCTGGAATCGAGGCGGCGTACGCAAGCCTGGTCGACCATGGTGGTGCCGCCGGTGGCGCCGAAGCCGGTGAAGGACAGGCCGAACGAGGCCGAGCCCATGCAGGTATCGGACAAGGTGGTGGTCAGCGAAGGCGCCACGATGTTCGGCACGGTCTTGACGGTATAAGTGCCGCCGTATTCGACCGTGGCCTTGGTATTGTTGGGGCTGCTGCCGGGTTCGCCTGCCGCTGCGCTGCTGCCGGTGGCGCTGCTGCCGGTGGCGCTGCTGCCGGTGGCCGACGCCGATTCAGCCGGCAAGGTTACCGATACGTTCACGTTGGAATTGCCGCCCGCGGATGTCGAGCGCGAATTGCCGCCGGTCGAGGTCGAGCGCGATGAGCCGCCGCCGATCGCCGTCGAGTTCGAGCCGCTGGTGGAGCCGCTCGATGAATTGCTGTTGGTGCCGATATTGTTGTTGCTTGAACCGGCGCCCTGTGAAGTCGAGGTTGATGTCGAACCCGATGTCGAACCTGAATCCGATGTGGAGCCCGAGATGATATCCGCTTGCGCCAGATTCGCCGCCGAGAGAGCGATCAAGAGCGCCGTTGCTTTAATTGCGCATTTCATTTTTTTCTCCTAGCGGGGCTACTCGGAACTTGCGTTCCTTTCGCCCCTTACGAACGGTTGGCCTGGAGCTAAGACTGGATAGTCGTCAGCACTGGTCTCAAGGGAAAAAGTGGAAATTCCACATGCTGCTTTGTGTGCCGGCACCAGCTGTTGCGCCGGTAGTCGATCCCGAAGTGCCGCCAGCACCCGATGCACCGTTGCCAAAGCCGCCTGCAGCGCTGGTGTTGGTGGATGTCGAGCCGGTATTCGAAGCTGTGGCGACGCCTGATGGGCCGAACACGGCAGCAGAGTTGGCTCCGCCGACGCTGGTGTTGGTAGTTGTTGCTGCATGGTAGCCGTTGCCGATGCTGACTGCACCGGAAACGCCGCCGGAAGTCGAGCCGGACGAAGATGTAGCGCCGGCGCTGCCCGACGTTTGACTGCCACCTACGGCACCGGCCATTGCAGCATAACCACAGAGAACGGAAGCCAAAACTACAAGGGTTGTCTTGCGTAACATTTTGATTCTCCTTAAGGTAGGGGCGTCATTCACCGTGTTGTCTCGTCTATATACGCCCCGATCAATAGACAAGAATTGCGAAAACTTTTCCTGTTCGGCGCCAGCCGGCGGTGTCTCTTTTCGACAAGCCTGCTTGTGATCAAAAACTGCGTGAATGGCTTTGATCAACGCGTCGGTGAGAGGTAGTGCTGGTTTGCGTTGATCTGATAATAGGAGTGCAAGTCGAAGTGTTTATGACAAAACCTTGTCAGCTTCGGACAGCGAAGATGGCCGATATGGCTATTGTTTTTCCGTGCTGCATCATGTGAGCGCTAACAAGAAATGCTAAAAAAATCAGCCCATTCACAGGTACGGCAAAGGTCTCTGGCCGATTAGTGGCGTACGGAAAATAAAGCGCCGATGCGTGATGTCCGTTTTTGACAAGACTGAAAATATCTTGTCGTTGCGCGGCGCCTCGATCGGCGATGGTGAGTCTCTGGTCGCGGCCGGAGCTTTTGGGCGGGCAGGATTGCGCATCGATTTCATGCGCATTTTTTTTGAAATTTTCCGCTCGCGCAGCGAGAAGTTTTTACGTGAGCGCCTTTAATCGGATATATTGCCGCATGTTAATTTGTGTGCGGGAACCTGCGTTGTCCCTGCCGCCTAATCCAATTCGAAGAATCCATCATGAACATCGCTGAATTGTTTTTGCTCGCCGCCATCTGGGGTGCGTCGTTTCTTTTCATGCGCGTCGGCACGCCGGAATTCGGTCCGGTGCCGCTGATATTCCTGCGGGTGGGCATCGCCGCGCTGGTATTGCTGCCGGTGCTGCGTTCGGCCGCCGCGCGCAGCCACTTGCGCAGCAAGGCCTGGCCGATGCTGGTGGTCGGCGTCACCAATTCAGCCATACCGTTTTCACTGTTTGCGTATTCCACCTTGTATGTCAATGCCGGTTTCGACGCCGTGCTGAACGCTACCGTGCCGCTCTGGACCGGTCTGATTGCATTCGTATGGCTGAAGGCGCCGATGAGCCGGGCACAGGTGATCGGCATGCTGGTGGGCATGGCGGGCGTGGTGGTCCTGGTGTGGGACAAGATAGGCGAAGGCCAGGCCGGCGTCTGGCTGGCGACGGCGGCGGTCCTGCTGGCCACCTTGTGCTACGGTTTCGCCATCAATTATTCGAAAACCCGCCTGGTTGGCGTGCCGCCTTTTGTGGTTGCCGGCGGCAGCCAGCTGGCGGCGACCCTGGTGTTGCTGCCGCTGGCGTTCTGGTATTGGCCTACTGCAACGGTTTCCGCCACGGCCTGGTATGCGGTGCTGGCGCTGGGAGTGGTCTGCACCGGGCTGGCCTATGCGATTTTCTATCGTTTGCTGGATCGCGTCGGTTCCGCCTACGCCGCCTCGGTAACCTTCCTGATCCCGATATTCGGCGTGATCTGGGGCGCCATTTTCCTCAAGGAAGAGGTGACGCCCGGCATGGTGCTGGGCTGCGTGATCATTCTGCTGGGCACGGCCCTGGCGACCGGCAAGCTCAATTTGTCGGTTTTTTTGCGCGACAAAACGGCTAAATAAGCCGCCAGATAAGCAGCTAAACAGGCGACCGGATGGGCCGCTGAATGATTTTGCTCGGCGGCGGCGGGAACGGGCCTTGCCAGTGAATATATGCAACACCACAGGCCGAGTATGTGGTTTTCGGGGCGTACAAGCGTATTGGTGGCCTGCTTCTATGGCATAATCAAGAGCTAAATTCACTGTTTAGCGCAGCCTCGAAGCTGCCCCGGATCATGCTTAAAACGCTCTACGATAAACTTTGGGAATCCCACGTCGTCCATACCGAACAGGACGGCACGGCGATTCTGTATATTGATCGACATCTTTTGCATGAGGTCACCAGCCCTCAGGCTTTCGAAGGGCTGAAGCTGGCCGGCCGCAAGCCATGGCGGCAGGCCGCCAACCTGATGGTGGCCGACCACAACGTGCCGACCACCGGCCGCGCCAACGGCATCGCCGATCCGATTTCGCGCCTGCAGGTGGAAACCCTGGACGCCAACGCCAAGAGCTACGACCTGACCTATTTCGGCATGAACGACCACCGCCAGGGCATCGTCCACGTGATCGGCCCTGAGCAGGGCGCGACCCTGCCTGGCATGACCGTGGTCTGCGGCGATTCGCATACCTCGACCCACGGCGCTTTCGGCTGCCTGGCGCACGGCATTGGCACCTCCGAAGTGGAGCATGTGCTGGCTACGCAAACCTTGCTGACCAAAAAATCGAAATCGATGCTGGTCCAGGTCGACGGCGCGATACCTGCCGGCGTCACCGCCAAGGACATCGTGCTGGCCGTGATCGGCCGCATCGGCACCGCCGGCGGCACCGGTTATGCGATCGAATTCGCCGGTTCGGCGATCCGCGCGTTGTCGATGGAAGGCCGCATGACAGTCTGCAACATGGCGATCGAAGCGGGCGCGCGCGCCGGCATGATCGCCGTCGACGACACTACGCTCAACTACGTCAAGGGCCGGCCGTTCTCGCCGGCCGGGCCGCATTGGGAACGCGCCGTGACCTACTGGCGCACCCTGCATTCCGACCAGGGCGCCAAATTCGACATGGTGGTGACCCTGGGCGCGGCCGAGATCAAGCCGCAGGTTACCTGGGGCACTTCCCCCGAGATGGTGGTGGCCGTGGATGGCCGCGTGCCTGATCCGGACAAGGAAAAAGACGCCACCAAGCGCGACGGCATGGAAAAGGCGCTGGCTTACATGGCGCTGAAACCGAACACCGCGATTGAAGACATCCGTATCGACAAGGTATTCATCGGCTCTTGCACCAATTCGCGGATCGAAGATCTGCGCGCGGCGGCGGCAGTGGTGCGCGGCAAGTTCCGTGCTTCCAACGTCAAGCTGGCGATGGTGGTGCCGGGTTCCGGGCTGGTCAAGGAACAGGCCGAGCGCGAAGGCCTGGACAAGATTTTCAAGGACGCCGGTTTCGAATGGCGCGAACCGGGCTGCTCGATGTGCCTGGCGATGAACGCCGACCGGCTGGAGCCGGGCGAACGTTGCGCGTCCACTTCGAACCGCAATTTCGAAGGCCGGCAGGGCGCGGGCGGACGCACCCACCTGGTCAGCCCGGCGATGGCCGCCGCCGCCGGCATCGCGGGCCATTTCGTGGATATTCGTTCCTTATAAATTATTACCGAAGGATAAAGATGAAGAAAATAGTCACCCTGTGCGTTTTGCTGGCTAGCGCTTATGCGCTCAGCGCCTGCAATACTTTCCACGGCTTTGGCAAGGACGTGGAACACGTCGGCGAGAAAATTCAAGGCAAGTGACCGGCTCGCCGAGGCGAGCAGTGGATTGGAATAATGCGTGAAATGATGCGTGGAATAATGTGATGAATAAATTTACTGTAGTGGATGGCTTGGTGGCGCCGCTGGACCGCGCCAATGTGGATACCGATGCGATTATCCCGAAGCAGTTCCTGAAGTCTATCCAGCGGACCGGCTTCGGCCCGAACCTGTTTGACGAATGGCGTTACCTGGACCATGGCGAGCCCGGCATGGACAATTCGCGCCGTCCGCTGAACCCGGATTTCGTGCTGAACCAGCAGCGCTACCAGGGCGCTTCGATCCTGCTGACCCGCAAGAATTTCGGCTGCGGCTCGTCGCGCGAACACGCGCCGTGGGCGCTGGACCAGTACGGTTTCCGTGCGGTCATCGCGCCCAGCTTTGCCGATATCTTCTTCAATAACTGCTTCAAGAACGGCTTGCTGCCGCTGGTGCTGCCTGAAGCGCAGATCGACCGCCTGTTCGATGAAGTCAAGGCGTTCCCGGGTTACCGCCTGCAGATCGACCTCGATAAGCAGCTGGTCAGCACCGCCAACGGCAACGTCGCGTTCCCGTTCGAAGTAGGCGAATTCCGCAAATACTGCCTGCTGAACGGGCTCGACGACATCGGCCTGACTTTGCGCCAGTCAGACAAGATCCGCGATTTTGAAGAGCGCCATCTGTTTGCCCAGCCTTGGCTGAGCAACACCATTTAAGCGGCTTGCCTGTAACTGACTTTTTGAATTATTCAATCCAGGAAAAAATGAAAATAGCAATTCTGCCAGGTGATGGCATCGGTCCGGAAATCGTTGAGCAAGCGGTCAATGTGCTGCAGGCGCTGGGCGAAAAATTTGAACTGGAAACGGCGCCGGTAGGCGGCGCCGGTTACGCCGCGCACGGCCATCCGCTGCCGGACGGCACCTTGAAGCTGGCGAAGGAAGCCGACGCCGTGCTGTTCGGCGCGGTCGGCGATTACCAGTACGACAGCCTGGAACGTTCGCTGCGCCCGGAACAGGCGATCCTCGGCCTGCGCAAGAACCTCGGCCTGTTCGCCAACCTGCGTCCGGCGATCCTGTACCCGGAACTGGCCGGCGCTTCGACGCTGAAGCCGGAAGTGGTGTCCGGGCTGGATATCCTGATCATCCGCGAACTCACCGGCGATATCTACTTCGGCCAGCCGCGCGGCGTGCGTACCGCGCCGGACGGCGCTTTCAAGGGCGAGCGCGAAGGTTTCGACACCATGCGCTACGCTGAATCGGAAATCCGCCGCATCGCCCACGTCGCGTTCCAGGCCGCGCAAAAGCGCGACAAGCGCCTGACCAGCGTCGACAAGGCCAATGTGCTGGAGACTTTCCAGTTCTGGAAGGATATCGTGACCGAGGTGCACAAGGATTATCCGGATGTCGCGCTGGAGCACATGTATGTCGACAACGCCGCGATGCAGCTGGTGCGCGCGCCGAAAAAATTCGACGTGATCGTCACCGGCAACATGTTCGGCGACATCCTGTCCGACGCCGCCGCCATGCTGACCGGTTCGATCGGCATGCTGCCGTCGGCTTCGCTGGACGCCAACAACAAGGGCCTGTACGAACCGTCGCACGGTTCGGCGCCGGACATCGCCGGCAAGGGCATCGCCAATCCGCTGGCGACCATCCTGTCGGCCGCCATGATGCTGCGCTTCTCGCTGGACAAGGCGGAGCAGGCGGAGCGTATCGAAAATGCGGTCAAGCAGGTGCTGGCGCAAGGTTTGCGCACCGCCGATATCTACGAAGCGGGCACCACCAAGGTCGGCACCAAGGAAATGGGCGCAGCGGTAGTGAAGGCATTGGGCTAAAAGAATTAGGCAGATGGGTCTGCCGTAATATGGAGTGCGGGGCTTTTCCCGTTCATTGTTAGGGAATCATGATGAAACTGGTTGGTTTGGTCGGTTGGCGTGGCATGGTGGGTTCGGTCTTGTTGCAGCGTATGCAGGAAGAGGGCGATTTCGCCCATATCGAACCGGTATTCTTTTCAACTTCAAATGCCGGCGGCAAAGCCCCGGCGCTGGCGAAAAACGAAACAACGTTAAAAGACGCCACCGATATTGAAGCCTTGAAAAAATGCGACATCATTATTACCTGCCAGGGCGGCGACTACACCAGCGAGATTTTCCCGCAGCTGCGCGCCGCCGGCTGGAACGGCTACTGGATCGACGCCGCGTCGACCCTGCGCATGAAGGATGACGCCATCATCGTGCTGGATCCGGTCAACCTGGATGTCATCAAGGACGGCTTGCAGCGTGGCGTCAAGAACTACATCGGCGGCAACTGCACGGTCTCCTGCATGATGATGGGCCTGGGCGGCCTGTTCCAGCAAGACCTGATCGAGTGGATGACCTCCATGACTTACCAGGCAGCCTCGGGCGGCGGCGCGCAGCACATGCGCGAACTGCTGACCCAGTTCGGTTCCATCAACGCCGAAGTCAAGGCGCTGCTGGACGATCCGAAAGCGGCGATCCTGGAAATCGACCGCAAGGTGCTGGGCAAGCAGCATGCCATGTCGGCCGACGAGACCAAACAGTTCGGCGTGCCGCTGGGCGGCAACCTGATTCCCTGGATCGACAAGGACCTGGGTGAAGGCTTGTCAAAAGAAGAATGGAAAGCCGGCGCCGAGACCAACAAGATCCTCGGCCGCGGCGAGGGTTTCAGCAATGGCGGCAAGGTCATCCCGGTGGATGGCCTGTGCATCCGCATCGGCGCCATGCGCTGCCATTCGCAGGCCCTGACCATCAAATTGAAAAAAGATGTGCCGCTGGACGAAATCAATGACATCATCGCCGATAATAACCAGTGGGTGAAAGTGGTGCCTAATGACAAAGAGTCATCAATGCGCGACCTGACCCCGGCGGCGGTGACCGGCGGCCTGACAATTCCTGTCGGTCGTTTGCGCAAACTGCAGATGGGTGGCGATTATTTGTCAGCCTTTACCGTAGGCGACCAATTATTGTGGGGTGCGGCAGAACCGTTGCGCCGCATGCTGCGGATTGTGCTGGATACCTGACTTGTTGCGGTAGTTGTGATATTGTTGCCGACTTGCAATATGGCCCGCTAAGTATTTTCTTGAAGAAAGTCTTAGCGGGCTTGGCGTATCTGTTTGTATTTATAGAATGTTGTTACGCTAGCCAGCAAGAGCTTCATAAATGGGATCGCATTTGCGAAGCGCCAGACTAATGTCAATCTGGATATTGATTTTTAAAAAAACTGGGTACAGTATTTGCTTTCAGCAAGATTTGTTTCCTTATACGTCAACGGACAGTCCTTCATGCCACACAACATGCACCTGAATTCTTCGAATAAATTTATTTCCACCGGTTTAAAGACCCTTACTGCAGCCGTGGTCTCCACGCTGCTGATGGTGTCTAATGTCGACGCCGCCGGACTGGGTAAATTAACCGTGCTGTCCTCGCTGGGACAACCGTTACGTGCAGAAATTGAGCTTACCTCGGTAAGCGCGGATGAAGCCGGCGGCCTGGTGGCGAAACTGGCCAGTCCGGAAACTTATCAGCAGGCCAACATCGATTTCAACCCGGCCCTGATGTCTTTGCAATTTACCATCGACCAGCGCAACGGCCGCCGTTTTGTGCGGGTGACATCGACCCAGCCTATCAATGAGCCGTTTGTCGACATGCTGATGGAACTGGGCGGCACCAAGGCGCGCCTGGTGCGCGAATACACCTTGCTGCTCGATCCTGCCGGCCAGCGCCAGGCGCAGCCGGCCCAGATCGCCGCCGCGCCTGCGGCGCCGCGCGCCAGCACAGGAGCGCTCGCCGCTCCTCGTTCGGCCCCGACCCAGGCCCAGACCGGCCAGGTGCAGTCGCAAGGCGGCGGCGCCTCGACCATCACCGATGCTACCCGTGCCGCAGCCGCCAGGGCAGTCGCCGGCGGCGAGACTGCTCCCGCCAGCAGCGCAAGCAAGCCGGCGGTTTCAGCTTCAACCTCAAGCCCGACTGGCCAGGCCAAGTCCTCCAGCGCGGCGCCAGCGCCTGCGGGCGGCGATTACCAAGTCAAGAAGGGCGATACGCTGGCCCGCATCGCCAGCGAAAACCTGCCGGCCGGCATCTCGCTGGACCAGATGCTGGTGGCGTTGTATCGCAGCAACGAAGGCGCGTTTGTCGGCAAGAACATGAATCGCCTGCGCTCGGGCCAGATCCTGTCGATTCCAGATGCCGACAGCGCGCGCAGCGTCAGCAAGTCGGAAGCCCGCAACGTGGTGCTGGCGCAATCGAATGATTTCAAGAGCTATCGCAACAAGCTGGCCGGCATGGTCGAATCGGCCGCGCCAAATGCGGCGGCTGAATCCAGGCAAAGCAGCGGCGGCAAGATTACCGCCAAGGTGGAAGAGCAAGCCACTCCGGCCAGCGAATCCAAGGACAAGCTGAAACTGTCGCGCGGCGCGGCTGCTGCCGACGCCAAGGCCGCTGCTGCGGCAGCGACAGAAGAGAAGATCGCCCGGGAAAAAGCGGCCGCCGAAGCGGCATCGCGCGTCAAGGAACTGGAAAAGAATGTCAGCGATCTGCAAAAGACGCTGGAATTGAAGAACAAGAACCTGGCTGACCTGCAGAACCAGGCTGCCAATGTGAAGCCTGCAGCCCCCGCAGCAGCGCCTGTGGCGGCAGCACCGGCCGCAGCCGTGCCGGTTACCCCGCCGGCAGCAGTTGCGCCTGCGGCAGCGGTTCCCGTCGTGGCTCCGGCGCCGGCGGCTGCCGTGCCTGCTGCGGCTGAACCAGCCGCCGCCAGCTCGGCTCCTGCCACCATCGTCGATACGGGCGTCGCCGGCGCTGCGCCGATCGCTGCGGCTCCGGTTGCCGCCGCGCCGGTTGCAGCCGCACCGGCGCCGGCCAAGCCAAAGGCAGTTGCACCGCCAGAGCCGAGCGTCATCGAAAGCATTACCGAAAATCCATTGCTGCTGCCGGTTGGCGGCGTCCTGGTAGCTCTGCTGGCCGGTCTCGCCCTGTTCCGCTATCGCCGCAATCGCGCGCGCCAGCAGGCTTTTCTGGACAGCAGCGGAGCGCCGATGACAAATACGGGCCTGAAGGGTAACTCCCTGTTCGGCTCCACCGGCGGACAAAGCGTCGACACCAAGAACAGCATCTTCAATTCGAATTTCGTGCCGTCGGTCAGCCACCTCGACACCAATGTCGATCCGGTAGCCGAAGCGGATGTGTACATCGCTTACGGACGCGATGCACAAGCCGAGGAAATCCTGAAAGAAGCCCTGCGCAACCAGCCAAGCCGCAACGCGATCCGCGTCAAGCTGCTGGAAATCTACGCCAACCGCAAGGATCCGCGCTCGTTTGAAATCCTGGCCAGCGAGCTGTACAGCCTGACCCGCGGCGAAGGCGAAGACTGGCAGCAGGCTGCCGCACTGGGCCTGAATGTCGATCCGGCCAATCCTCTGTACGGCGGCGGCAAGCTGCAAGACCAGGTGATCGCCAAGGCGGATGCAATTACCGCGCCGACCCAGCCGATGGACGGCCTCGACTTCAATTCCCTGACCGCGCCGACCGAGCCGCACGCTGTTGCGCCGATTCCTGAACTGGTGCACCCGGCCGCGCCGGCCCAGCTGCTGGCGCCGTTGACCGCAACGGAACTGGGCAAGCACGGCAGCCCAGCAGCCGCGGCGCCAGCGGCTGACATGGATTTCGACCTGGAAGAACTCGGCAGCGAAACTTCCGGCAACCAGAACACCGTGTTGCTGTCGGCTTCCCACGACGCCGGCAAATCCATGCTCGACGCCCTCGATTTCGAATTGGACCACAAGCCGGCAGCCGCACTTGCAGCCGCACCGAAAGCCGTGGAAAAGAGCGTGGCGCCAGCAATGACGTTCAGCTCGCTGGAACTGCCGGCAGGCGGACAGCCTTCGAACTACGAACCGGCCCATGCCCATATCGATATCCCGGCAGAAACCAAGCCAGCCAAGGCGCCAGTGGCGCCTTCGTATGCCCAGCATGCGGAACCGATGGTGGCGCCGCTGGAATTCAACCTGGCCGGCATGAACCTGGACCTGGACAGTGCGATCCACGCACATGCGCCAGCCGCCAGCGCAGCGCCGACCGCGGTTGATGCTGCCATATCCTCGACAGCCAATCCTGAAATGGCGACCAAGCTGGACCTGGCCGTCGCATACAAGGAAATCGGCGACAAGGAAGGTGCACGCGAACTGCTGGAAGAAGTCTTGAAGGGCGGTAGTGCGGAGCAGGTTGATGCGGCCAAGTCGTTGCTGACCAAGCTGTAATGTAACGAGGGCCTGTTGCCCTATACAATACCCTTAGCATTTTGCTTTTGACGGGCGCGGCGTTATGCTGGCGCCCGTTTGCTTTTTTTGAGATTGGAACCGGGTTTGAATCCGAATTTGAATCGTATTGTTCTCGGTGTGCAATACGACGGCACACCTTGGCAAGGATGGCAGACCCAGCCTAGCGGCAAGACCGTGCAGGACAGGCTGGAAGCCGCCTTGCAGAAATTCGCGCAGGGCGCCATCGACACCACGTGCGCCGGCCGTACCGATTCCGGCGTGCATGCGCTGGAGCAGGTGGTGCATTTCGATACTGCCTTGTCGCGCGAAACATTCTCCTGGGTGCGCGGCCTGAACGCTTTCCTGCCGCCGTCGATCGCTGTGCGCTGGGCGCATCAGCTGCCTCTGCTTGCCGAAGGTGAAGATCAATTCCACGCGCGCTTCAGCGCCACCGCCCGGACCTATCACTACCTCTTGTACAACAACCCGGTCCGTTCGCCGCTGCTGGAAGGCAAGGCCGGCTGGGTGTTCCGGCCGCTGGAGCTGGAGCTGATGCGCCAGGCCGCGGCGCACCTGGTCGGCACCCACGATTTTTCGGCCTTCCGCGCGGTGGAATGCCAGGCCAAGTCGCCGGTACGCACCATGGAAGAGATCCGCATCGAGCGGCGCGGCGACCTGATCGTGTTCAGCTTGCGCGCCAACGCTTTCCTGCATCATATGGTGCGCAATATCGTCGGTTCCCTGATCTATGCCGGCAACGCCAGCAAGCCGCCGGAATGGCTCGCCGAATTGCTGGCCCAGCGCGACCGCGGCCGCGCGGCGCCGACTTTCATGCCGGACGGCCTGTACCTGGCGCAAGTGGCTTATGATCCGAAGTGGCGCTTGCCGCAGCAGCCGGCTGGGGTTTTGCCCTGGCTGTAGGGTGGGCACTCTGTGCCCAGGCGTGACCTGAATAGGCGTTGCAGGGTTTTGCTGTCAATTCGCCATGCTTTAAGATGATATATTGCGCTTCCTGATGTTTTTCTGACCAGACCATGAGCCACCGTACCCGAATCAAGATCTGCGGCCTGACCCGCGAGCAGGATGTGCAAGCCGCCATTGCGGCGGGCGCCGATGCGCTGGGTTTTGTGTTCTATCCGAAAAGCCCGCGCTACGTCACGCGGCAGCAGGCTGCCGGCCTGATCGCCAAGGCGCCGCCGTTCGTCACCACGGTCGGCCTGTTTGTCAACGTCGAGCCGGCGCAGCTGCAAGAGATTGTGGCGCAGGCGCCGGTATCGCTGCTGCAATTCCACGGCGACGAAACCGTGGAGCAGTGCGCGGCGCTGGCGCAGGCGGTAAACCGGCCGTTTATCCGCGCCATGCGCATCGGCAGTGCTACAACGGCCGCCGATTTGCTAGAATACGCTCAGGCATATCGGAGCAGCAGCCATTTGTTTGCAGGATTGCTGCTTGATACCCTGGTTGAAGCTTATGGTGGCAGTGGAAAGGTATTTGATTGGTCTCTCATCCCAAAAGAACTCGCGCCTCAGGTCGTTTTAAGTGGTGGCTTGAGCGTGCACAATGCGACTGACGCGGTAAAACGCGTACGTCCCTTTGCGGTCGACATCAGCAGTGGCGTCGAACAAGACAAGGGCATCAAGGACGCCGCCAAGATTCGCGCATTCATTGCCGCGGTACGGCAGGCGGACGTCGATCCAGCCGGACTCTAGCAACAGTTTCGAGGTCCGGCCGGCAAGTCAGACAATACTGAGAGATACCAGAAAGATACGCCATGAAAGAATTCACACCCCTCGAGCAGTACGCCGAGCGCCAGCCGCTCGCCAATACCACCTTGCGCCAGAGCGCCCAGTACAATCTGCCGGACGCCAAGGGCCACTTCGGCATGTACGGCGGCAGCTTCGTGTCGGAAACCCTGACGCTGGCGCTAAGCGAACTGCAGCAGGCTTACGCCAAATATCAGAACGAACCGCAGTTCCTGGCCGAATTCCACAGCGAGCTGAAACATTATGTCGGCCGTCCCAGTCCGATCTATCACGCCAAACGCTGGTCGGAACAGATGGGCGGCGCGCAGATCTACTTCAAGCGTGAAGACCTGAACCACACCGGCGCCCACAAGATCAACAACGTCATCGGCCAGGCTTTGCTGGCCAAGCGCATGGGCAAGCCGCGCGTGATCGCCGAAACCGGCGCCGGCCAGCACGGCGTGGCGACAGCTACCATCTGCGCCCGCTTCGGCCTTGAGTGCGTGGTGTACATGGGCAGCGAAGACGTCAAGCGTCAGATGCAGAACGTGTACCGCATGAACCTGCTGGGCGCCAAGGTGGTGCCGGTCGAATCCGGCTCCAAGACCTTGAAGGATGCGCTCAACGAAGCCATGCGCGACTGGGTCACCAACGTCGAAGACACGTTCTACATCATCGGCACGGTCGCCGGCCCGCATCCGTATCCGATGATGGTGCGCGATTTCCAGTCGGTGATCGGCAATGAGTGCCTGGTGCAGATGCCGGAGATGACCGGGCGCCAGCCGGATCACGTGGTCGCCTGCGTCGGCGGCGGCTCGAATGCGATGGGGATTTTTTATCCCTATATCAATCATCACGACGTCGCCCTGGTCGGGGTCGAAGCTGCCGGCGAAGGCCTGGCCAGCGGCAAGCACTCGGCTTCGCTGACGCTCGGCTCGCCCGGCGTGCTGCATGGCAACCGCACCTACCTGCTGCAAGACGCCAACGGCCAGATCATCGAGACCCATTCGATTTCGGCCGGCCTCGATTATCCGGGCGTGGGTCCGGAACACGCATGGCTCAAGGACTGCGGCCGCGCTACCTACGAAACCGTGACCGACGACGAGGCGCTGGCGGCGTTCCATACCTGTTGCCGCATCGAGGGCATCATCCCGGCGCTAGAATCGAGCCACGCCCTGGCGTATGCGGCCAAGCTGGCGGCAACCTTGCCCAAGGATAAGATTGTCCTGGCCAATCTGTCGGGTCGCGGCGACAAGGACATGCATACCGTTGCCGAGCGCCTGAAGCTCTAAAGCAAGCCAAGAGCAGGGCGGCGCTCCCGCCCTGCAGTCCTGATCACCTCATTCAATAGATACCATGTCCCGAATCCAGACTACCTTGGCAGCGCTCGCTGCAAACAATAAAAAAGGCTTGATCCCTTTCATTACCGCCGGCGATCCGGCGCCCGAGTTGACCGTGCCGCTGATGCATGCGCTGGTCAGGGGCGGCGCCGACATCCTCGAGCTGGGCGTGCCGTTTTCCGATCCGATGGCAGAAGGCCCGGTGATCCAGCGCGCTTGCGAACGGGCGCTGAAATTCGGCGTCAGCCTGCATGACGTGCTGGCTTATGTGCGCGAATTTCGGCAGAGCAACAACAGCACGCCGGTGGTGCTGATGGGGTACGCCAATCCGCTGGAACGGATGGGCGTCGATGCATTTATTGCTGCTGCGAAAGAGGCCGGAGTCGACGGCAGCATCGTGGTCGACTATCCGCCTGAAGAGTGCGAAGAGTTTGCCGAGAAGATGCAGGCCAACGGCATGGATCCGATTTTCCTGCTGGCGCCGACTTCGACCGAAGAGCGGATTATGCAGGTGGCCAAGGTCAGCAGCGGATTCACGTATTATGTGTCCTTGAAGGGCGTGACTGGCGCCGCCAACATCGATACCGGCGAAGTCGCGGCCCGGGTGGCGGCGATCCGCAAACATGTCAAATTGCCAATCGGCGTCGGTTTCGGCATCCGCGATGCGGCCACTGCCAAGGCCGTGGCGCAAGTGTCGGACGCGGTCGTGATCGGCAGCCGGATCATCCAGGAACTGGAAAATACGCCGCGCGAACAGGCTGTAGCTGCTGTGGAAAGCTTCTTGTCGGGGATCAGGAAAGCGCTGGACGAGTGATTTTTGTATCAAAGTGACAAATATTTCCTGAATCGGCCGGCTTGAATAGCTATTTCGCCGATTTGGGGATGAAGGTACAATTCGGCAGGAAAAAAATCTGAAGGAGGTCGCTCTATGAGTTGGCTAGAAAAATTACTACCCCCACGTATTCAGCGCAGCGACTCGGCAACCCGTAAATCGATCCCCGAGGGATTGTGGGTCAAATGCCCGTCGTGCGAAGCGGTTTTGTATCGCACCGACCTGGAGTCGAACATCCATGTTTGCCCGAAGTGCAACCATCACATGCGGATACGCGCACGCGAACGCCTGGACGCCTTGCTGGACGCCGGCGGCCGCTATGAGATCGGCCAGGAAACCCTGCCGATCGACACCCTCAAGTTCAAAGACAGCAAAAAATACCCCGACCGCCTGAAAGCTGCGATGGACGCCACCGGCGAAACCGATGCGCTGGTGGTGCTGGGCGGTTCCATCATGACGCTGCCGGTAGTGGTGGCGGCATTCGAGTTTGAATTCATGGGCGGTTCCATGGGTTCGGTGGTGGGCGAGCGTTTTGTGCGCGGCGCCCAGGTGGCGCTGGAGCAGAAGGTGCCGTTCATCTGCATCACCGCCACTGGCGGCGCGCGCATGCAGGAAGGCTTGCTGTCGCTGATGCAGATGGCCAAGACTACTTCGATGCTGACCAAGCTGTCGGAGAAGAAGCTGCCGTTCATCAGCGTCCTGACCGACCCGACCATGGGCGGCGTGTCCGCTTCGTTTGCCTTCATGGGCGACGTCGTGATCGCCGAACCGAAGGCGCTGATCGGTTTTGCCGGCCCGCGTGTGATCGAGAACACCGTGCGCGAGAAGCTGCCGGAAGGCTTCCAGCGCGCCGAATTCCTGGTCACCAAGGGTGCGGTCGACATGATTGTCGACCGCCGCAAGATGCGTGAGGAAATCGCGCGTTTGTTGGCGTTGTTGCAAGACCAGCCAGTCGAATCCATCGCTTGATGTGAATTTCGCCCCTAGGGCCTGAACTGTTGCGGTTCAGGCCTTTTGTTTTTAGTTGGATGTCAAAATGTCAAATATTCCCGCCAAGCCCGTGACGCTTGCCGACTGGCTCTCCCTGCTGGAGTCGCGCCATTTCAAAACCATCGACATGGGCCTGGACCGGGTGGTGCAGGTGAAAGAACGGCTGCAGCTGCAATTCGACTGTCCGGTGATCATGGTGGCGGGCACCAACGGCAAGGGCTCGACCTGCGCCATGCTGGAGTCGATCCTGCTGCGCGCCGGCTACAAGGTCGGCCTGTACATCAAGCCGCATTTCCTCGATTTCAACGAACGCGCCCGCATCGGCGGCGAATCGGCCTCGGATGCGGCCCTGATCGCCAGCTTCGAAGCGGTGGAAGCGCAGCGCGGCGACATTTCCCTGACGTATTTCGAATTCACCACCCTCGCCATCATGCACTTGCTGGCGCAGGCAAAGCTTGACGTGGTGATCCTCGAAGTGGGCCTCGGCGGGCGCCTGGACGCGGTCAATATCGTCGATGCCGACGTCGCCATCGTCACCAGCGTCGATATCGACCACGTTGAATACCTGGGCGACACCCGCGAGAAAATCGGCTTTGAAAAGGCCGGCATCTTCCGCGCCGGCAAAACCGCGGTCTGCAGCGATCCGGTGCCGCCGCAATCCCTGATCGACCACGCCAACGCCATCGGCGCCGACCTCTGGCTGCTGGGCCGCGATTTCAACTATACCGGCGACAAGCAGCAGTGGAACTACGGTGGCCGCGGCCAGCGCCGCAATGCGCTCGGCTATCCCAGCCTGCGCGGCGCCAACCAGCTGCTCAATGCGTCGGCGGCGCTGGCGGCGCTGGAAGCCTTGCGTGACCGCCTGCCGGTCAGCGCGCAGGAAGTGCGCAGCGGCTTCGTCATGATGGATTTGCCGGGCCGCTTCCAGGTCTTGCCGGGCCAGCCGCTGGTGATCCTGGACGTCGCCCACAATCCGCATGCGGCGGCCACGCTGGCGCAGAACCTCGACAACATGGGTTTCCATCCCTATACCTATGCCGTGTTCGGCGCCATGCTGGACAAGGATATCGAAGGCATCGTCGCGCAGCTGAAGACGCGCATCGACCACTGGTGTCTGACCTCCTTGCCGCTGCCGCGCGCGGCCAGCGGCGAACAGTTGCAAGAACGTTTGCTGGAAGCGGGTGTCCATGCAGAGCCGGGGCCGGATGCGCAAAGCAGCATCCTTTCCTTCGATTCTCCCGAGCTGGCCTATGCAAATGCATTAAGCAGGGCAGGCGAGAATGATAGAATTGTGGTTTTCGGATCGTTCCTGACCGTGGCTGGCGTAATGGCAGCCAGGAAGTCTGGATTCCACTGACGATTGATCAGCCTGCGCCTATGGCGCCGGCTCACTAGCTAGCTAAAAATATCGCATGGGTTTGTTCTCTTTTCTTCGCAAAAACAAGCAGCAAACCGACCCTGACCAGGGTGTTTATCGTTCCAAGGCCGATACCTTCGGTCCCGGCGCCGAGCAGGCCGAACTGCCGCTGCGCAGCCGCAAAGCCAAGGCAGGCAAGGCCGGCAACCAGTCCAATGAAGCGGTAGATCCGGTCCTGCCGGAAAAGAAGCGCGCCCGGCGCCGCCTGGTGGGAGCAGTTGCCCTGGTGCTGGCGGTCGTCATCATATTGCCGATGATCCTCGATTCAGAGCCGAAACCGCTGGCTGACGATATTGCGATCCAGATTCCGTCGCGCGACAAGCCGGGCGCTGGCGCCAGCGCCTCGGCCAGCGCGGCGGCGCCGGTCAGCAATAGCAGCGGTCTCGACCAGCAGGAAGAAATAGTCGATCCGGCCAGCACCCCGGCCATGCCAGCTACGCCGGCCGTGCCGCCGGCAGCCGTCGCCAGCAAACCGCCGGTCACCGGCAATACGGCCGCGACTACCGCGCCGCCACCCAGAGTAGCTGCAATTGTGCCTCCTGAAGCTGCGCCAAAGCCGGAACCCAAGCCTGAGCCGAAACCGAAGCCGGAAGCCAAGCCGGAAGCCGCGCCAAAACCGGAATCGAAGCCGGCTCCGGTCGCGGAAAAGCATGACGATGCAGCGCGCGCGCAGGCAATCCTGGAAGGGCGCGCCGACGCCGCGCCGGCCGCCGCCGACAAGAAACCGGCGAAATACGTGCTGCAGGTCGCCGCGCTGGCGTCGCAGGACAAGGTCGATGAGCTGCAGGGCAAGCTGAAAGAAGCCGGCATCCGCTCCTATACGCAAAAAGTCCCGACCCAGGCGGGTGAGCGCATCCGTATCCGTGTCGGCCCGTTCGGCAGCAAGGAAGAGGCTGAAAAGGCCCGCGCCAAACTGGGCAAGCTGGGGCTGAACGGCAGCCTGATCCCTGGTTGACCGCGGGCGGCTTGATTCGGCCGTATTCGGCGCCATATAGACCACTGACCAGGGAAATACAGGCAGCGTGACAATTTTCGACTATCTGGTGTTTTTTGTACTGATCTGCTCGGTCGTGATCAGCACCCTGCGCGGCCTGGTAAAGGAAATCCTGTCATTGGCGAGTTGGGTCATCGCCTTGGTGGTGGCCAACGCGTATGGTGAAAATCTGGCAAAATTGCTCCCCGACGCGATTCCCGGGAATGTAACGCGCTTAATCGTGGCTTTCCTAGCCCTGTTTATTGGCGTAAGGTTATTAATGATGTTGTTGAGTTCGGCGCTTGACGCCGTGGTCAAGGCCAGCGGTCTGGGGGCGGTGGACCATGGGCTGGGCGTGCTGTTCGGACTGGCGCGCGGCCTGGTGCTGGTGCTGGCGGCGGTCCTGGTGTGTGGTGCTACGGCAATTCCGCAACAGCCTTTCTGGCGCGATGCGATGCTGAGCCCGCTGGCGGAAGCTGCCGCGCGAACTGTGATTCCCTATTTGCCGGGACAGTTCGCCAGCCACCTGAAGTTTTGAATTTGTTTGACAGGACTTGCGCAGGTTTCGTAGCAAAGCGCGTGGAGAAATCGCAAGTCCCTCGAGTACCGGATTGTTTATCGTTTAGGAGTCCACCATGTGTGGCATAGTCGGCATCGCTTCCCATAACCCCGCCAATCAGCTCATCTATGACGCCTTGTTGCTTTTGCAGCATCGCGGCCAGGATGCAGCGGGGATCGCAACCAACCACGGCAACGGATTTTTCATGCACAAGGCCAACGGCCTGGTGCGCGACGTTTTCCGTACCCGCAACATGCGTTCCTTGCCAGGCAACTACGGCATCGGCCAGGTGCGTTATCCAACCGCGGGCACCGCCAGCGCGGAAGAGGCGCAACCGTTTTACGTCAATGCGCCGTTCGGCATTATCCTGGCGCACAACGGCAACCTGACCAATGCCGAGCAGCTGAAGATCGAGATGTTCAAGAACGATCGCCGCCATATCAACACCGATTCCGATACCGAAGTGCTGCTCAACGTACTGGCGCACGAGATCCAGCAAGAAACCCGCGGTTATTCGCTCGATCCGGGCGTGCTGTTCAAGGCCGTGGCCAATGTCCACAAACGGGTGCGCGGTTCTTACGCCGTGGTGGCGCAGATCGCCGGCCACGGTTTGCTGGCTTTCCGCGATCCTTACGGCATCCGGCCGCTGTGCATCGGTCTCAACGAAACCGACAAGGGCACCGAATACGTCATCGCCAGCGAATCGGTCGCGCTGGAAGGCCTGGGTTTCCGCTTCCTGCGCGACGTGACGCCCGGCGAAGCGATTTTCATCGACATCGACGGCCAGATGTACAACCAGCAATGCGCCGACAATCCGACCCTGAATCCGTGCGCCTTTGAATTCGTCTACCTGGCCCGTCCCGATTCGATCATCGACGGTGCCTCGGTATATGCTACCCGCCTGAAAATGGGCGAGTACCTGGCCGACAAGATCAAGCGCGAATTCCCCAGCGGCGACATCGACGTGGTCATGCCGATTCCCGATTCGTCGCGTCCGGCCGCAATCCAGCTGGCGCTCAAGCTGAATATCGAATACCGCGAAGGTTTCATCAAGAACCGTTACATCGGCCGCACGTTCCTGATGCCGGGACAGGCGATCCGCAAGAAATCGGTGCGCCAGAAACTCAATGCGATCGGCTCCGAATTCAAGGGCAAGACCGTGCTGCTGGTCGACGATTCGATCGTGCGCGGCACCACCAGCCGCGAGATCGTACAGATGGCGCGCGATTCCGGCGCCAAGCGCGTGATCTTCGCCTCGGCCGCGCCGCCGGTGAAGTTCCCCAACGTCTACGGCATCGACATGCCGACCCGCGGCGAGCTGATCGCCTACGGCCGCAGCGATGAAGAAGTGTGCCGCGAAATTACCGCCGATGCGCTGGTGTACCAGGATATCGACGCCCTCAAGCGTTCGATTTCCGACATCAATCCATTGCTGAGGAATTTCGAGGCTTCCTGCTTCGACGGCAACTACATCACTGGCGATATTTCGCGCGACTACCTCGACCGCATCGAGTTCGCACGCAACAATCCCAAGCCTGAAAGCGAAGACGCGGTGCGTTCGCAGCTGAACCTGAGCCTGGCGCAAGTCGACTAGTTTTACTCAGTGCGGGACTGCAAGGCAGGGTGGCCAGATGTTTGCCCACCCTGCGCGCGCCGAAGCTCCCAGATAAGTATCGATCAAACATGACTCAAAAATACGGCTTCACCACCACCATCCTGCACAGCGACCGCCAGAAACCCATCGAGCACGGCGCTCCGCACAAGCCTATCCATACCTCGGTGACCTGGGGCTACAGCGATGCGCGCCAGCTGGCCGATGTGTTCCAGGGCAAGCAGTCAGGTTATCGCTACGGCCGCCAGGGCAACCCGACTGTCGCGGCGCTGGAGGACAAGGTCACCAAGATGGAGGGCGGCCTGGCTACCATCTGCTTCGCTTCCGGCATGGCGGCGATCGGCGCGGTGATACAAGGCTTGCTGCGCGAAGGCGACCATGTGGTGTCGTCGGCATTCCTGTTCGGCAATACCGCCAGCATGTGGCAGACCTACGGCGGCCAAGGCGGCAAGGTGACCATGGTCGATGCTACCGACGTGGCGCAGGTGGAAGCGGCATTGACGCCGGCGACCCGTGTCGTATTCGTTGAAACCATCGCCAATCCTCGCACCCAGGTCGCCGACCTCAAGCGCATCGGCGAGCTGTGCCAGGCGCGCGGCATCCTGTTCGTGGTCGACAACACCATGACGTCGCCTTATCTGTTCCAGCCCAGGCTGGTAGGTGCCGGCCTAGTGATCAATTCCCTGACCAAGTCCATCGGCGGCCATGGCAACGCCCTGGGCGGCGCAGTCACCGACACCGGCTTGTTTGACTGGAGCCGCTTTCCCAACATCCTCGACGGCTACAAGCGCAATCCGCAGCCGCAGTGGGGTCTGGCGCAAATGCGCGCCAAGAGCTTGCGCGATTTCGGCGCTTCGCTCGGGCCCGAAGCGGCGCACCATATTGCGGTAGGCGCCGAAACCATCGCGTTGCGCATGGAGCGCAGCAGCGCCAGCGCGCTGGCGGTGGCGCAGATGCTGGAGGCCGATCCGCGGGTAGCGGCGGTGCATTACCCGGGACTGGCTTCGCATCCGCAACATGCTTTGGCAGCAGACCTGTTTCGCTCGAACGGCTATCTGTTCAGTTTTGAATTGAAGCAGGATATCGATTGCTTCGATTACCTGAACCGGCTGAAACTGGCGATTTCCGGCACCCACCTGGGCGACAACCGGACCCTGGTGATCGCGGTTGCGCATACCATTTTCTACGAGATGGGAGCAGAGCGCCGCGCCGCCATGGGCATCAGCGAATCGCTGATCCGGGTATCGGTCGGGATTGAAGATACGGCAGACCTGGTGGAGGACTTCAGGCAGGCGCTGCAAGCTTAAGCCGGCAGAACCATAACTATGCGGGGTGGACAGGGTCCACCCCGTTTGCATTTCAGATGGTGTTGCGGTCCAGCCATTTCGGCACCAGATGCGGCACAAACGACTTGAAGCGTTGCAGCAGTTCTGCAGCGTGCGCTTCCGCGATCAGGATTTCTGCCTGCTCGCCTTTCAGGAAACGCTGCGACACCATATGCTGGATGAACTGCAGCAAGCCGTCGTAAAAACCGTCGACGTTCAGCAGGCCGATCGGCTTCTGGTGGAAACCCAGCTGGGCCCAGGTGAATACTTCGAACAATTCCTCCAGCGTGCCTACGCCGCCCGGCATCGCAATAAAGCCATCCGAGAGGTCCGCCATCATTGCCTTGCGCTCGTGCATGTCCTTGACGATATGCAGCTGCGTCAGGCCCTTGTGACCCAGTTCCTTTTGCAGCAAGGCCTGCGGAATCACGCCGGTGGCGCGGCCGCCCAGGCGCAGCACTTCATCGGCAATGATGCCCATCAGGCCGACGTTGCCGCCGCCGTATACCAGCGCGATATCCTGCTCGACCATGGCTTGCGCCAGCCCGCGCGCCGCTTCCGCATAAACCGGAGTAGCGCCGGGAGAAGAGCCGCAATAGACGCAGAGAGATTTGATTTCTTGCATAGGTAGAAAATATAGAAAGATGATGTGACTGCAGCGGCAGGGCGCCGCTGCACCGGTCAGGCGTTGGTTTGCAGGTATTTTGTTTTCAGCTGCTCGAAATGCAGCAGGGTTTCGCCGCGCAGGTAGGGATGCATGAGCGACAGGACCTGGTAGCAGCCGCTCGCCAGTGCGTGCTCGACGACCGCCTGTTCGGTGTACTGGCGTGGATTCAGGACGTACTGGTAAGACAGCCAGTAGCTGGCTACCACCACCATGTTCGATGACAGGGCGTCGATCTCGGCCGGGCTGGCCTGCAGCGTCTGGTCTTCGTGCAAGCCCTGGCACAGTTCTTTGACCACCGCTATCTTGTGGCCGAAGATTTCCTTGAAGTGCAGCTCCAGGGTACGGTTGCGCGACAGCAGGTCGTTGAGGTCGCGATAGAAGAAGCGATAGCGCCAGATCAGCTGGAACATATGGTGCAGATAGTGCCAGACGTCGTGCATGGTGGGACGCTGTCCTTGCGTCATGGCCAGCATGCGGCTGATTTCTTCTTCGAAGGTGACGAAGATCGAATTGACGATATCGTCCTTGTTCCGGAAATGGTAATACAGGTTGCCAGGCGAGATCTTCATCTCGTCGGCGATGATGGTGGTGGTGATGTTGGGTTCGCCGAACTCGTTGAAGAGCCGTAACGACAGGTCCATGATTTTTTCGCGGGTACGACGCGGCGCCTTTTGCTCCATGACTTTATTTTCTTTCTGATATCCAATGCACAATGCTGCAATGCTGTTTTACCAATTGGCAATCATGCTCACTAAGATTGTATATTGCTTCGCGCCTATCGTCGTGAATGTATTGCTGAAATGATAGTAATTGCAGTTGCCGGCATCGCCACGATCATCCTGCCGCTGTTATAAAATGGAGGGCCGGCATCTGTTCTCGACTTGCCCGGTCTCAACCGCAGCAACGCTTCACATTTTAAAAGGTCAGCATGTCACAGTCTCCCTCGCAACGTCCCGATACACCCTGCGTGGCAGTCTGTTCCACCACTTTCGACGATGTCTGCCGCGGCTGCGGCCGTACCGTCAATGAAGTGGCGCACTGGGTCTTCATGACCGAGGAAGAAAAGACCAAGGTATGGGAACGGATCACCGCCGAGGGCTACCCGCGCCGCCAAGGTTAACAGGCCCTAATTATCGCCATAACCCTGTGGATTCTCGCTGTGCCAGCGCCAGTGGTCGGCGCACATGTCCGCCAGGCCCTTGCTGGCGCGCCAGCCGAGCAGTCTTGACGCCTGCGCCGGGTCGGCATAACAGCTGGCGGTATCGGCAGCGCGGCGCGCCCTGATTTCATACGGGATGCGGCGCACGCTGACGGCTTCGAAAGCATCCAGCATTTCCAGTACGCTATACCCGCGCCCGGTGCCCAGGTTGACGGTGAAGCCGCGCCTGTTGCCGAACAGGTAGCGCAGCGCTGCGATATGGGCATCCGCCACATCAGTCACATGGATGTAGTCGCGCACCCCGGTGCCGTCGGCGGTGGGGTAATCGCCGCCGAATATCGGCAGCATGGCTTGTTGTCCCGACGCGACACGCGCCATGGCCGGCAGCAGGTTGTTCGCCATGGTGCGCGACGCTTCGCCCATGATGCCGCTGACATGCGCCCCGACCGGGTTAAAGTAACGCAACACGCCAATCGCCCAACTGCTGTCCGCGGCGCCCAGATCCGCCAGCACCTGTTCCGCCATCAGTTTCGACTGGCTGTACGGATTGCTGGCGCGCAGCGCGGCGGTTTCCGCGATCGGCACAGCGGCCGGCGCGCCGTACACCGCCGCCGACGAGCTGAATACGAAATTCCTGACCCCATGCTGCTGCAAGGCCTGCAGCAGGGTTACCGTGGCGCTGACGTTGTTGTGGAAATAGCGCAGCGGCTGTTGCACCGACTCGTTCATGTTCTTGAGTCCGGCGCAGTGGATGACGGCGTCCACGCTATGCGCCTGCAGCAGGCGGTCGAGGGCGGGGCGGTCGCCGAGGTCGATCTGGTGGAAATCGATCTTGCCATCGCCGCAACGTTCCGCCCGGCGTATCGCCTCCAGCGAACTGTTCGACAGGTTGTCGACGGCAAGCACGGAGTATTTTTCGGACAGTAGTGCGGCGCAGATATGGGAACCTATATAGCCCGCGGCGCCGGTCACCAGGATTATGTTGTTTTTGATCGTCAAAGCGACTGTAATTTATTAGAATTGATCGGTTTTAGGCCTTACTTTGTGTATTTTAATGCTAAAACATACTGTAACTTACTGTATATTCCGGCCTAAAAACCACCGTGTCGTGAGAGAGTGGCAGTAAAGGTTAAAGATCGTAATACTGTGAGATTAAGAACGTTTCTCTGCGGCATATACTTTATAATGCCGCCAAAAATCCAGGAATTGCCATCGGCTCAACTCCCAAGATTGCTGGCAGAAAATAAAATAGATTTGATGGGTGTTGGAGAATGGTGAGATGAAACTCGGGGGAGTTCGGTTTTCAATTGTATCTGATGCAGCATGGGCGCCCGGGCTGGATACGGCCGCCGCATGGCTGGGCTGGGCGGCGCAGCCCTATGCCATCGAAGGCAGCGGCGATGCAGCCGTTGCGGCCATGCCCGCGATGCTGCGCCGGCGTGCCGGCGCCATGGGGAAAATGGCGCTGGAAGCGGCTTATCGCTGCCTCGACGGCAAGACCGGCGTGCCAACCGTGTTTTGTTCCCGCCACGGCGAGTGCGCACGCTCGATAGAGCTGCTGGCCGACCTGGCCCAAGACCAGCCCTTGTCTCCCACTTCTTTCAGCTTGTCGGTCCACAACGCCGCCGCCGGCCTGTTTTCGATCGCGCGCAAGGACCAGGCCAGCCATACTGCCCTGGCGGCCGGGCACAGCGGCGTCGAGCACGCGGTGATTGAAGCCTGCGGCTTGCTGGCCGACGGTGCGCCGGAGGTGCTGCTGGTGGTTTATGACTGCCAGTTGCCGGAACTGTTTCAAGAGTTCCAGGATTGCCTGGAGCAGCCTTTTGCCTGGGCCTGGCTGATGTCCGCAGAAAGCGTCGGATCCGGCCACCGCATGGCGCTGTCGTGGGACGGCGCTGGCCAAGATGAAACGAATGCCATGGCGCAGGAATCCAACAATGGCCGGCAGCCGGGCGGGCTGGATGTGCTGGCTTTTTACTTGCGCAGCGATCGCGAGCTGGTGCGGAACGCCGATGGGCGCCGCTGGTGCTGGGAGCGTCATGCGCATGATTAAACACGCCAACCGCTACTGGCGCGTGCTGGCGACCGGTTTCAGCTTCGTGCTGTTCGCGCTCGGCGGCCTGCTGCTGCGGATCTTGGTGTTTCCTGTCTTGAACCTGCTGATATGGGAAAGACAACTGCGGGTATTGGTGGCGCGTCGCGTGATCCGCTTGGTGTTTCGCGGTTTTGTCGGGTGCATGCGCTGGCTCGGGGTGCTGGATTACGATATCCGCGGACTGGAACGGCTGGAGCGGCAAGGCTTGCTGATCCTGGCAAACCACCCGACCTTGATCGACACGGTGTTCCTGATGGCTTTCGTCAAGCGCGCCGACTGCATTGTCAAAAGGCGGCTCTGGGACAATCCGTTTACGCGCGGACCGATCAGGGCCGCCGGCTATATCAGCAACGAGTACTGCGGCAACGAGCATGGCGGCGGGCTGATCGAGGATTGCACCCGCTCCTTGCAGCGCGGCAGCAACCTGATCATTTTTCCGGAGGGCACCCGCACCGCGGGCGACGGTCAGATCAATTTAAAGCGCGGCGCGGCCAACATTGCGGTGCGCAGCCTGTCGAACGTGACGCCGATAGTGATTCGCTGCCTGCCGCCGACCTTGGGCAAGGGCGTCAAATGGTGGCAGGTGCCGCCGATTGCCGCGCATTTCAGCATTGAAGTAAAAGAAGACATAGATGTCCACGAGTTTCTCGCAAAAGCCGGTAGCGAAGTGTTGGCAGCCAGGCATCTGACCGCCTATCTGCAAGATTATTTTAGAAAAGAAAGCCAGGGTTATGCAGCAGCTTGAAGAAGAAGTGAAGCAGGTCATCATCGATGTCCTGCAGTTGGAAGACATGACTCCCGCCGACATCGTCAGCGATGCGCCGTTGTTTGTCGATGGCCTCGGCCTGGATTCGATCGATGCGCTGGAACTCGGCGTGGCGATCCAGAAGCGTTACGGCATTTCATTGTCGGCCGATTCGGCCGAGACGCGCAACCATTTTGCTTCGGTACAGACGCTGGCTGCAATGATCGCCAGCAACAGAAAGAAATGACGGTGTGACATGACATTGACCAACTCAATGAGCAAGGAAGAAATCTACCTGTGGCTGGTGAACGTGCTGCATGAAATGTTCGAGATCGACAAGGACCAGGTGACGCCCCAGGCCAACCTGTATACCGACCTCGATATCGACAGCATCGATGCGGTCGACCTGGTGGTCAAGCTCAAGCAGCTGACCGGCAAACGCCTGCAGCCGGACGTGTTCAAGGCGGTGCGCACGGTGCAGGACGTGGTCGACGCGCTGGCGGCCTTGCTGGCCGAGGACGAAAAGTAAGGCCTCAGGGACATCGTGCTGAATTTTACCCGCTATATCAGGCGCTTTTTACCCACGGTAGTGAGCGTGCTGCTCACTTTGCTCTATCCGCTCGCGATCTGGCTCGGACACGGGCGGGTCGAGCCGCGCCTGCTGGCTTTGCTGCTGGTGCTGGCCGCGGCCAGCCGGCTGCCTGCCCTGAAACTGAGGCGCGGCAGCCGCTGGTGGCTGGCCGGCGCCTTGCTGCTGGCGGCGCTGGCGATATGGAACAACGCCTTGCTGCCTCTGAAGCTGTATCCGGTGCTGGTCAATCTCGGCATGCTGGCAGTGTTCGGCTACAGCCTGCATGCGCCGCCATCGGTCATCGAGCGCATGGCGCGCCTGAGCGATCCGGCCTTGCCTGCTTATGCGGTTGCCTACACGCGGCGGGTGACGCAGGTGTGGTGCGGTTTTTTTGTCGTCAACGGCGCGCTGGCCTTGCTGACCGCGGTCTGGGCTTCCGCCGCAGTCTGGTCGCTGTATAACGGCGTGCTGGCTTATGTGCTGATGGGCTGCCTGTTCGCCGGCGAATACCTGGTGCGGATTGTCGTCAGGCGTCGTCATCGCCGCCTGGAACAGCCGCCGGATGGACAGCATGTCTGATTCGCCTAATCTCCTGACTTTCTTGAGCGCGCCGCGCCAGCACGAGCAGCCGTTTGCATGGCGCGACGGCAAGCCGCTGAGCCATGCCTGCGTGGCAGCCCAGGTTGCCGCCTGGCGGCGCGTGCTGTCGTCTCAGGCGGGATCGTGTTTCGCCTTGTACTCCAGCGATAGCGCCACTTTTGCCTGCATCTTGCTGGGCGCGTGGCAAGCCGGCAAGACGGTCTACCTGCCGGGCGACGTGCTGCCCGCTACCTGCGCCAACCTGGGTAAGCTGGTCGACGGTTACCTGGGCGATTTCCCGCCGCAATATGCGCCGCTGACCGAGGCGCCATTGACTGCTGCCGAGGCGGATGGCGCCAGGCCCGCATTCAAAGCATTGTCGCCGGATTTCCCCGCGCTGGTGATTTACACCTCGGGCAGCACCGGCGAGCCGCAGGCAGTGCCGAAATTCCTGTCGCAGCTGGCCGCCGAAGTGGCGTCCCTGGAGCAATTGTTCGGCGGCAGGATGGGCGCTGCCGATATCGTCGCGACGGTTTCGCACCAGCACATCTACGGATTGCTGTTCAAAGTGCTGTGGCCCCTGACTGCCGGCCGTGTGATCCATGCGCGTCAGCTTGAATACCTGAACGAGTTCCAGCCGCTTAGCGGCAAGCAGATTGTCCTGGTCTCCAGTCCGGCCCATCTGAAGCGTTTGCCTGCCGCGTTCTCTTCAGATCAGGCTGCGGCGATCCGCGTCATATTTTCATCCGGCGGGCCGTTGCCCTCCGAAGTTGCCGCAGCAGCCGGGCGGGCGCTGGGGTCGATCCCGATCGAGGTCTACGGCAGTTCCGAAACCGGCGGCGTGGCCTGGCGCCAGCGCGTCGCCGGCGCGGACGACAGCTGGCAAGCGATGCCGGCGGTTGCCTGGCGCGTCGCCGCCAACGATGAGGTGCTGGAAATCAGCTCGCCCCATTTGCCCGACGCCGGCTGGCATGCGCTCGCAGACCAGGTGCAAGCCGTCGACCGCCAGCGTTTCCGCCTGAAGGGGCGTGTCGACCGCATCGTCAAGGTTGAAGAAAAACGGATTTCCCTGGATGGGCTGGAACGGTACCTGAAGGCGATCACGCTGGTGGCGGATGCGCGCGTAGTGTTGGTAGAGCAGCCGGAATTGCAGCAACGGCAGCGGATTGCCGCTTTCGTAGTGCTGTCGGCAAGCGGTTCGGAAATGCTTGCGGCGCAGGGCAAGCTGGCGCTGAATCGCCTGCTGCGCGAGGGCATCGCGCATGCGGTGGAAGCGATTGCGCTGCCGCGCAGCTGGCGTTACCTGGACGCGCTGCCGGTCAACGCACAAGGCAAGACAACGCGCGCCGACCTGCTGGCGTTGCTGGAACCGGCCGCTGGCGCCGGCCCCGCTCCTGCTCCGCGCAAACCTGGCGAGCGCCTGCTGGAGCAAGAACCCCAGCGCGTACTGCTAGAGTTGACGGTGCCGGCCGATCTCCTGTATTTCAACGGTCATTTCGAGGGCGCGCCGATTTTGCCTGGCGTGGTGCAGCTCGACTGGGCGATCAGTTACGGCCGCCGCTATTTTGCGTTGGCGCCGCACTTCCTCGGCATGCTCGGCCTGAAATTCCAGCGCGCGATCACGCCGGGCATGGTGGTGCAACTGGAGTTGCTGCATGACCTGCAAAAAAGCAGCCTGGCCTTTCGCCTGTTCTCGGTTGCGGGACAGCACGCCAGCGGCCGTATCACTTTTGGAGCCGGCCATGCCGCAAGCTGATCTGACGGCTGCGCCGGCGCAATTCAAGCCGTGTGCGGTGATCCCGGTCTATAACCATGAGCATGCCATCGGCTTTGTGCTGTCTGCAGTGCTGGCGCACGATCTGCATTGTGTGCTGGTCGACGACGCCAGCTCTGCTTCCTGCGCGGCAGTACTCGACGGGCTGGCAATAGCTCATCCCGAATCGGTTACCTTGTTGCGCCACGCCGTCAATCGCGGCAAGGGCGGGGCGGTATTGACCGGCCTGCGGCACGCCGCCGCAGCCGGTTACACCCATGCAATGCAGATCGACGCCGACGGCCAGCATTGCACTGACGATATCCCGCGCTTCCTGCAGCAAGCCGCGGCCCGGCCGCGCAGCCTGGTTACCGGCTATCCGCAATATGACGAGAGCGTGCCGCCGATGCGCCTGTATGCGCGCTACCTGACGCATGTCTGGGTCTGGATCAATACCTTATCGCTGGATATCAAGGACTCGATGTGCGGATTCCGGGTCTATCCCTTGCCGTCCCTGATGCGCCTGATACAGCGCAGGAAACTGGGCGAGCGGATGGATTTCGATACCGAAGTGCTGGTGCGCCTGCATTGGGACGGCGTGTCCATCGTCAACCTGCCGACCCGGGTTACTTATCCGATGGACGGTGTCTCGCATTTTCGCGCCGGCCTCGACAACCTGCTGATTTCACGTCTCCATGCCACCTTGTTTTTCGGCATGCTGTGGCGCGCGCCGCGCCTGCTGGGGCGGCGCCTGCGCTTGCTGCGGGGACAACCGTGAGCGACAGCCAGCGCCACTGGGCGCAAATCAACGAAGCCAGCTTTGTGGGCGGCATGCGGCTGTTGTTCGGGATATACCGGATCGCCGGCCGCTGGCCGTTCCGGTTCGCCTTGTATCCGGTGCTGGCCTGGTATCTGCTGAGCAAACCGGCGGCGCGGCGCGCTTCCATGGAATATTTGCAACGGCTGTGCGCTTTCGACCCCGCGCTAGCCAGGCTTAACCGGATCCGGCCGGACTGGCGCGGCGTATTCCGGCATTTTTCCTCTTTTGCCGAAAACATCCTCGACAAGATGCTGTTGTGGGGCGGCTTGTTCAAGACCGCCAACGTGGTCTCGTTCGGGCGTGAACAGATGCTGGAAAACATCCAGGCGCAGCGCGGCGGCCTGCTGGTTTGCGCGCACCTGGGCAATCTTGAGCTGTGCCGGGTGCTGTCGCGCCAGCGCCGCCAGCTGCGCATTACGGTGCTGGTGCATACCAGGCACGCCCAGGCGTTCAACCGGCTGCTGGCGAAACTCGATCCGGACAGCCAGCTGAACCTGATGCAGGTCAGCGAGATGACGCCGGCCACCGCGATGCTGCTGGCCGAGAAAGTAGGGCGCGGCGAATTTGTCGCCATCGCCGGCGACCGCATTCCGGTGTCGCCCATGCCACGCGTGGCGCAGGCTTCGTTCCTGGGCCGCACCGCAGCCTTCCCGGTCGGCCCTTATGTGCTGGCCAGCTTGCTGCAGTGTCCGGTCTACCTGCTGTTTTCAATGACAAAAAACGGCCACTCAGAATGTCATTTCGAACTGTTTCGAGAGTCGATTCACTTGCCGCGCAAAAGCCGCGATCAAGTCCTGCATGAACTGGCCGCCGCCTATGCGGCAAGGCTGGAGTTTTTCTGTCTGAAAGCTCCGCTGCAATGGTTCAATTTTTACGATTTCTGGCATTTATCCGGGTACAAAGATGCATCTCGCTGAACTGAAAAACCTGTCTGCAGCTACACCGGCGCCGGCGGCGCCGCTGCAACGCACCGTCTGCTTTGACCAGGGCCGCCTGACGATCGAAGATATTGTCGACCTGGCGTCGGGAGCGGCGCAGGCCAGCTTGTCCGCAGCGCCGGCCTTCCGCGCGGCGATCACGCGCGGCGCCGATTTCCTGGACCGCCTGCTGCGCGAAAGACGGCACCATCTACGGCGTGACCACCGGTTACGGCGATTCCTGCACCGTCACCGTGCCAGCCGAACTGATCGCTGAACTGCCGCATCATTTGTACACCTACCACGGCTGCGGCCTGGGCGAACTGTTCAGCCCGGCGCAGACGCGGGCCATCATGGCGGCGCGCCTGGCCTCGCTCAGCAAGGGCTATTCCGGCGTCAGCGTCGGCCTGCTGGAACAGATCGCACGTCTCTTGAAAGAGGATCTGCTGCCCTTGATCCCGTCCGAAGGGTCGGTCGGCGCCAGCGGCGACCTGACGCCGCTTTCCTACCTGGCCGCGGTGCTGTGCGGCGAGCGCGAAGTCTGGCGCGACGGCGTCAAGGTTAGCGCCGCCGAAGCCTTGGCCGCTGCTGGCATCACGCCGCTGCGCCTGCGGCCGAAAGAGGGGCTGGCGATCATGAACGGCACCGCGGTGATGACAGCCCTGGCTTGCCTGGCCTACGACCGCGCGCAATACCTGGTGCGCATCGCGACCCGCATCACGGCCATGGCCAGTTTTGCGCTGGACGGCAACGCCCATCACTTCGACGCCGCCTTGTTCGCGGTCAAGCCGCATGCCGGCCAGCAGCAGGTGGCTGCCTGGCTGCGCCAGGATTTGCCGGTGACCGATGCGCCGCGCAACCAGCAGCGCTTGCAGGACCGATATTCCATCCGTTGCGCGCCGCATGTCATCGGCGTGCTGGCCGACGCCTTGCCATGGATGCGGGAATCGATCGAAAACGAACTGAACAGCGCCAACGACAATCCGATCATCGATGCCGAAAATGAAAGGGTGCTGCACGGCGGCCATTTCTACGGCGGCCACATTGCGTTCGCCATGGACAGCATGAAAAACGCGGTCGCCAATGTCGCCGACCTGCTCGACCGGCAGATGGCCTTGCTGGTCGACAGCCGCTACAACCATGGCTTGCCGGCCAACCTGTCGGGTGCGGAAGGGCCGCGCGCCAGCATCAACCACGGCTTGAAGGCCCTGCAAATCAGCGCCTCGGCCTGGACTGCCGAAGCGCTCAAGCAGACCATGCCAGCCTCGGTGTTCTCGCGTTCTACCGAATGCCATAACCAGGACAAGGTCAGCATGGGCACGATTGCCGCCCGCGACTGCTTGCGCGTACTGCAGCTGACCGAGCAGGTGGTGGCTGCATTGCTGGTCAGCGTGCGCCAGGGCGTCTGGCTGCGCAGCCGGCTGGATGGCGATGCGCAGCCGCAGCAGAATCTGCAGCAGATGATGGAACTGCTGGCGGCCGATATTGCCGTAATACAGGAGGACCGCATGCTGGAACCCGATTTGCGCCGCCTGCTGGAACGCATACGCCTCCAGCACTGGTCTTTGTACGAGTAGGCCATGGCTGATTTACATAAGCACTTACATAAGCACCGCTGGTCGGCAGAACTGGAATTGCAGGTGCAGTTCTACGATCTCGATCCGATGCAGATCGTCTGGCACGGCAATTACGTCAAATACCTGGAAATGGCGCGCTGCGCACTGCTGGACAAGCTGGATTACAACTATCCGGAGATGCAGGCTTCCGGATATACCTGGCCGATCATCGACCTGCACCTGCGTTACGCCCATCCGGCGACGTTCGGCCAGCACATCAAGGTGCGCGCCAGCGTCATCGAATGGGAAAACCGGCTGCGGATCGAATACGTTATCACCGACAGCGCCAGCGGCCGCCGCCTTACCCGCGGCACCACCACGCAGGTGGCGGTGGCGATTGACAGCGGTGAAATGTGTTTTGCGTCGCCGCCTGTGTTGTTTCAAAAATTAGGAATCGAGCAAGCATGAAACGAAACCTTGTCGCTGTTCTTGCGGCCGTCTTTTTAAGCTGCAGCGCCTGGCCGGCGCTTGCCGCCGCGCCGGTAGAGAAAATCCAGGCCATGCTGGCGCGGCCGCCGGTCTTGTGCGGCCGTTTCGACCAAAGCAAGCAGCTGGTCGGCATCAAGAAACCGCTGTTGTCGAACGGCCGCTTCTGCGTAGTGAACGGCAAGGGCGTCCTGTGGCGCACCTTGCAGCCGTTCCCCAACACGCTGCGCCTGAAGCGCGACGAAATCGTGCAGATGCAGGGCGACCGGGTCGCGATGCGCATGGACGCCAAACAGGAACCGGTGGTGAGGATGATCAACAGCGTGCTGTTTTCGCTATTGGCGGGCGACCTCAGCCAGCTCGACAGCCTGTTCGAACTGGATGGCAGCGTGCAGGGCAACAGCTGGAAGGTGGCGCTGAAAGCGCGCCAGCCGGCGCTGGCCAAGGCGATCGGCACGCTGGCCCTGAGCGGCGGCGCCTACGTCAAGACGGTGACGATCAGCGAGGCCAGCGGCGACCGCACCGATATCAGTTTTTCCGAACTGCAAAGCGGCAGCAACGCCATGACGGCGGAAGAAGGGGCTGCATTTGACTGATCCAGGCGACGGCCGCCCAGGCTGGGGCAGGCGCATGGCGCTGGCGTGGGCCCTGGCGGTCGCCTTGCTGCTGGCGCATAACGGCTACCTGTGGCTGGTCAAAGGCGTGGTGCCGGATACCGACATCATGGCCTTGCTGCCGGTCGAGCAGCGCGATCCGGTGCTGCAGCAGGCGTTCACGCACATGGTCGACGCCGCCCAGCAGCGGCTGGTGGTGCTGGTCGGCGCCGACGACTGGGAGCACGCCCGCGCCGCCGCCGATGCTTATAGCGCGGTGCTGGCCATGCAGCCGGCCCTGCTGCAGCGTACGGTCCAGCTGTCGGCGCAGAACCAGCAAGACTGGCTGGCGCCGTCACAGCAGATGCGGCTCAGCCTGCTGACGCCGGCGCAACAGGCAGCGCTGCGCCAGCAAACGCCCAAATACTGGGTCGATACCGCCTTGCAGCAGTTGTACAGTCCGTTTTCCGGGCCCAAGCTGGGCGCCTGGCAGGACGATCCGTTCGGCCTGTTCAACGGCTGGGTGCAAGCGCGTGCCCAGGAAACGCCGGTGCGCCCGCGCGACGGTTATCTGTTTGTGGAAGACCAGGGACGTCCTTATATCGTGCTGCTGCTGAACCTGCGGCAGCCGGCATTCTCGATGGCGACCCAGCAGGCGCTGCTGCCGCTGCTGGACCAGGCCGGCGCAGCCGCCCGCCAGGCAGTGCCGGCGGTTGAACTGGTCAGCGCCGGCGTGGTGTTGCATGCCGGCGCCGGCAGCGCCCAGGCCAGCCGGGAAATGTCGACCATAGGCATCGGCTCGCTGCTGGGCGTGATCCTGCTGATGTGGCTGACTTTCCGTTCCTTGCGGCCGATCGCCATGATCATGCTGTCGATAGGCGTCGGCTGCCTGGCCTCGTTTTCCCTATGCTGGATGATTTTCGGACAAGTGCATTTGCTGACGCTGGTGTTCGGCGCCAGCCTGATCGGCGTAGCCCAGGATTACGGGATTTATTTCCTGTGCAGCCGGGTCGCCGCCGACCGCGCGCTGGGATCGTGGCAATTGCTGCGGCGCCTGATGCCGGGCCTGGCGCTGACCCTGGCCGCCGCGGTGATAGGCTATATCGGCCTGGCGCTGACGCCGTTTCCAGGTTTGCAGCAAATGGCTGTGTTTTCGGTGCTGGGCCTGGTGTTTGCCTGGCTGACGGTGGTTTTCTGGTTTCCGGCGCTGCTGACTGCGCAAACGTTGAAGAACTCCGCCTTTGCCGGCTGGTTCGGCCAGACCCGGCGTCATTGGCCATTGCTGGGCATGAATCGTGCGTCGGCGATGGCAGTGCTGCTGTTCGGTATTTTTGCCGTGGCCGGCATGACGCGGCTGACGGTGAACGACGATATCCGTTCTTTGCAGACGCCGCCGAAAGCGCTGCTGGCAGACCAGATCAAGCTGGGAAAACTGCTCGACGCGCCGACCCCGGTGCAGTTCTACCTGGTGCGCGGCGCCAGCGCGGAACAGGTGTTGCAGCGCGAGGAAGCACTAAAGCAGCGGCTGGAGCCCTTAGTTGCCAAACACGTCATCAGCGGTTACCAGGCGATGTCCAACTGGACGCCCTCGATACGGGAACAGGCGGCGAACCGAGCCCTGGTCACGCAGGCCTTGCTTGCTGCCGACGGTCCGTTGCAGGCGCTGGCGGCGCAACTGGGTGAGGATGCGGGTTGGGTAGCGCAAATGCGCAGCCGGGCCCTGAGCGCGGCGGCCAGCGCCAACGGCGGCCACGACCTTACTCCGGCTGCATTCCTGAAGAGCGCGGCCAGCGAGCCGTCGCGCTTTCTCTGGCTGGGAGAAATAGAAGGGGCGCAAGGCCGCGTCCATGCCAGCATAGTCGCGCTGCGCGGGCTGAACAATTACGGCAACCTGCCGCTCCTGAAACAGGCCGCCGGGGAACTGGAGGGCGTGTCATGGGTCGACAAGGTCAGTGAAATATCTTCGGTGCTGGGCCATTACCGGCAATACATGGGATGGGTGCTGCTAGGTGCATATGCGGCGATCTTCCTGCTGCTGTTTAGCCGTTATCGCAGCGCAGCCTGGCGCGTGCTGACGCCGCCGGCGGTGGCCAGCATCGCTACCCTGGCCATGCTGGGCTTGCTGGGGCAGCCGTTGCAATTGTTTCATGTGCTGGCGCTGATGCTGATCCTGGGGCTGGGCGTCGACTACGGTATTTTTTTGCAAGAACAAAGCATGCAGCGCGATCGCTTCGCCTGGCTCACGGTCGGATTGTCGGCCGCCAGCGCCTTGTTGTCGTTCGGCTTGCTAGCGTTGTCCGCCACGCCGCCGCTGCATGCATTCGGATTCACGATGCTGATCGGAATTGCGGTCGTTTGGCTGGTCGCCCCTTGTTTTAGCCAGGATTCACAACAGGAAAAAGAAGAACAACATGCAAACAAGAGTTGAACAGTGTGATGTATTGATAATCGGCGCCGGTCCAGCAGGTTCGGTGGCGGCAGCGTTGCTGCTGAAGCAAGGACGACGGGTGCTGGTGCTGGAGCGGGAACAGTTTCCACGTTTTAGCATAGGCGAGAGCCTGCTGCCGCAAAGCATGGAATACCTGCAGCAGGCAGGCATGCTGCAGGCGGTGGTGGAAGCAGGGTTCCAGTACAAGAACGGCGCCGCGTTCGTGCGCGGAGACCGCTATACCGACTTCGACTTCCGCGACAAGCACTCCCCCGGCTGGGGCACCACCTACCAGGTGCAGCGCGCCCAGTTTGACCAGGTGCTGGCCAATGAAGCCGAGCGCCAGGGCGCGCAAGTGCGCTATCAGCATACCGTGACCGCGTTTGACGCCGATGCAGAAAAACCACGGGTCGCGGTGCGCCATACAGACGGCACGGAATATATCGTGGAAGCGGGTTTTGTGCTGGACGCCAGCGGTTTCGGGCGCGTGCTGTCGCGCCTGCTGCAGCTGGAGACGCCGTCGAATTTCCCGGTGCGCGGCGCCATTTTCACCCACATCGAAGATGGCATCGATGTGCCCGGTTTCGACCGCAACAAGATCCGGATTACCGTGCATCCGGAACATTGCGATGTCTGGTACTGGCTGATTCCTTTTGCCGGCGGCCGCTGCTCTATCGGCGTGGTCGCGGAAACCGCGTTCCTGGAGCAGTTCAAGGGCAGCGAAACCGAACGCCTGCAGACGCTGGTCATGCAAGACCCGGCATCGCGCGCCTTGCTGGAGAATGCGCGCTGGGATACGCCGGCGCGCCAGATCGTCGGTTATTCGTCCAACGTCAAGTCCTTGTGGGGCAAGGGTTACGCCTTGCTCGGCAACGCCGGGGAATTCCTGGATCCGGTGTTTTCTTCCGGCGTCACGATCGCGGTCAAGTCCGCCAGCCTGGCCGCTGCCGCCTTGCAGCGCCAGTTCGCAGGCGAAACCGTGGACTGGGAAAGCGAATATGCGATACCGTTGAAAAAGGGCGTCGATACTTTCCGCACCTTTGTCGATTCCTGGTATTCGGGCGGTTTCCAGAAAGTCATTTTTTATGAAAAGCAGCAGCCGGAAGTGCGCCGCATGATCGCCGCCATCCTGGCCGGTTATGCCTGGGACGACAGCAATCCGTATGTAAAGGAAAGCAAACGGCGCCTGAAAACGCTGGAGGAAATATGCAGCTGAACCACCTGGCTGGCCGCTGCGGCTGGCTGCGCACTGGCGCGTTGATCTGCGTGTTGGCTTGCGCGCTTGCAGCCTGTACAACCACGCAGCCGCAAGCGCCGGCCACTGCATTGGCACGACTCGGGCTGATGCTGGCGCCGGCGTCCTTGGGCGCCAGCATCAGCCTGCAACAGCATTTGACGGTGGAGCGCCAAGGGCGCATCGACCAGCTCGATGCTGCGGTGGAAGTCGACCAGCAGCAATTCAACATGGTCGGTCTGGCGTTCGGCCAGCGTGTCCTGAGCATGAACTATGACGGCAAGACGTTGCAGTCCTGGCGTCATCCCATGCTGCCGTCCCAGGTGCGGGTCGAAGATGTGATGGAAGACACGCAGCTCACCTTGTGGCCGCTGGCGGCGATCCGCGCGGCGCTGCCGCCGGGCTGGCAGATAGAACAGCAGGGATTGCGGCGCACGCTGTCGCTGCAAGGGGAGCCGGTCATGGTGATCGACTACAGCACGCCGACGCCGTGGGACGGCAAGGTGGAATTGAACAATCTGCGCTATCACTATCACCTGACGATTGAATCGGTCAGCGATGCTGCCGCTCCTTCGTCTACTGCAACGCCATAATCATGCTTTATCTTAATCAACTCGGCATGGTGTGTCCGCTTGGCGAAAGCCACGCGGAGATCAGCCGTCGCCTGTTCGCCGGCGACAGCGGGGTCGGCATGACCGCGCGTCATTCGCCGGGACGGGAGCTGGCGCTGGGTTGCGTCGAGACCGCGCTGCCCGATGTCAGCGCGCTGCCGCTGGGCCAGCGCAGCCGCAATAATCAGCTGGCTCTGGCGGCGCTGGCGCAGATCCGGCCGCACGTGGATGCCGCCATCCAGCAGTTTGGCGCAGGACGGGTGGCGATCGTGCTCGGCACCAGCACTTCCGGCATCGCGCAGAGCGAAGCGGCGTTTCGCTATCGCCTGCAGCATGCAAGGTTTCCTGCCGATTTTGACTATGGGCAGCAAGAAATGGCTTCGCCGGCGGCGACCCTGGCGTCGGTGCTGGGCGTGACCGGGCCCGCCTACGTGCATTCCAGCGCCTGCGCTTCCAGCAGCAAGGCGATGGCCAGCGCCGCCCGCCTGATCAACATGGGGCTGTGCGATGCGGTGCTGACCGGCGGCGTCGATTCGCTCTGCGCGTTCACAGTGGCCGGCTTCGGCGCGCTGGAATCGGTCAGCGCGGCGCGCTGCAATCCGTTCAGCGCCAATCGCAACGGCATCAATATCGGCGAGGGCGCCGCCCTGTTCTTGATGAGCAAGGCCGAAGCAAGCGTGAGTCTGCGCGGCTGGGGCGAATCTTCCGACGGCTACCATATTTCAGCGCCGGATCCGTCCGGCGCCGGCGCCCGCAGCGCGATCGAGCAAGCGTTGGCGCGTGCCGGCGTGGCGCCAAAACACATCGATTACATCAATCTGCACGGCACCGCCACTGTGCAAAACGACGCCATGGAAGGGCGCGTGATCGCTGCCTTGTTTGCCGACGATGTGGCGCTCAGCTCGACCAAGCCGTTTACCGGCCATGCGCTGGGCGCTGCCGGCGCGGTGGAGGCAGGCCTGTGCTGGCTGGCGATGCAGGACGACAATCCGCAGGGCCAGCTGCCGCCGCATTTGTGGGACGGCGCCTGCGATCCCGGCCTGCCGCAGCTGAACCTGCTGCCGGCCGGGGCTCGCCTTGGACATCCCTTGCGCTGGGCTTTGAGTAACTCTTTTGCATTTGGCGGCGCCAATGCAAGTTTGCTGCTGGGACGGGAATGATGGATCAACTGAACGCAGTCGAGGCGATGGATATCCGCCGTTTTTTGCCGCATTCCGGCGTCATGGTGCTGCTGGACCGGCTGCTGGCGGCCGGCGAGGAAGATTTGCAGGCAGAAGTGGCGATCCGGCCGGACAGCCTGTTTTGCGATGGACAAGGCGTGCCGGCCTGGGTCGGGGTCGAGTACATGGCGCAGGCGATTGCCGCCTATGCCGGTTATACCGCACAGCTGCGCGGCGAACCGGTGAAAATCGGCTTCTTGCTGGGCACCCGCCGCTATGAAGCCAGTTGTCCGGCTTTTGCCGTCGGCAGCGTGCTGCAAATCCATGTCCAGAAGCTGCTGCAGGCAGACAATGGGATAGGATCGTTCGAATGCCAGATCCATGCCGCCGGGCAGCCGCTGGCAAGCGCTACCATTACCGTGTTCCAGCCGGCTGACGCGGCTGTTTTTCTTGAGGGAAGTACTGAATGATGTTGGAATCGAACCAGGCAGCGCCGGCTGCCCGCCTGAACCAGAGCGTGCTGGTCACCGGCTCCAGCCGCGGCATCGGCAAGGCGATTGCATTGCGGCTGGCGCGCGATGGCTACGATATCGTCTTGCATTGCCATCAGCAGCGCGCGGCAGCCGATGCCGTGGCGCAGACGGTGCGCGAGCTGGGAGTGCAGGCGCGCGTCCTGCAATTCGACATAGGCGACCGCCAGGCCAGCGCCGCTGCCTTGCTGGCGGATGTCGAACAGCATGGCTGTTATTACGGCGTGGTGTGCAATGCCGGCGTGGCGCGCGACAACGCTTTCCCTGCCATGCCTGGCGAGGATTGGGACCTGGTGCTGAAGACCAACCTGGACGGTTTCTACAACGTGCTCAATCCGCTGGTGATGCCGATGGTGCAGCGGCGCGCGCCCGGCCGCATCGTCACCTTGGCTTCGGTGTCGGGCCTGATAGGCAACCGCGGCCAGGTCAACTACAGCGCCGCCAAGGCCGGCATCATCGGCGCCAGCAAGGCGCTGGCGATCGAGCTGGCCAAGCGCAACATCACGGTCAACTGCGTCGCTCCCGGCCTGATCGAAACCGACATGATCAGCGAGGTGCCGCTGGACGAAGCGCTCAAGCTGATCCCGGCGCGCCGGGTCGGCAAGCCGGAAGAGGTGGCGGCGACGGTGGCCTTCCTGATGCACGCCGACGCCGCGTACATCACGCGCCAGGTGATCTCGGTCAACGGAGGCATGGCATGACGCGTACGCTGACAGAACGGCGGGTAGTAGTGACCGGCATGGCCGGCATCAGCCCGATCGGCAACGACTGGGAGGCCATCCGCAGCCACCTCGGCAGTTATCGCAACGCCATAGTGCGGATGGAGGACTGGGCCGGTTACGACGGCCTGAACACCCAGCTGGGAGCTCCCGCCGCCGAGTTCGCCTTGTCCGAGCGTTATAACCGCAAGAGCATGCGCAGCATGGGACGGGTTGCCTTGATGGCGACCCGCGCCAGCGAACTGGCGCTGGCGGACGCCGGCCTGCTTGACGATCCGGTGCTGAAAAGCGGCGCCTGCGGTGTCGCCTACGGTTCGTCTGCCGGCACACCGAAGGCGATCGGCGATTTCGGCCGGATGATGGATGAGCGCAGCACGCGCGGCATCAACGCCACCACCTATATCAAAATGATGGCGCACACGGCGCCGGTCAATATCGGCGTGTTTTTCGGCATTACCGGGCGCGTGATCACCACATCCAGCGCCTGTACTTCCGGCAGCCAGGGCATCGGCTACGCCTATGAAGCCATCCGCAGCGGCCGCCAGGCGATCATGGTGGCCGGCGGCGCCGAGGAACTGTGCGCGACCGAAGCGGCGGTATTCGACACCCTGTTCGCCACCAGCGTGCGCAACGACACCCCGGCCCTGACACCCAGTCCGTTCGACAGCAGCCGCGACGGCCTGGTGATCGGCGAGGGCGCCGGCAGCCTGATCCTGGAAGATTTCGACCATGCGCGCGCCCGGGGCGCAAAAATGTACGCTGAAATCGTAGGCTTCGGCACCAACAGCGACGGTTGCCACGTCACCCATCCGAACGCCGACACCATGCAGGTGGCGATGACGCTGGCGCTGGCCGACGCCGCCTTGCCGGCAAGCGCCATCGGTTACATCAACGCCCATGGCACCGGCACCGAGCAGGGCGACATAGCCGAATCTCATGCCACCGCCGCCGTGTTCGCGCGGCACACGCCGATCAGTTCGCTGAAGAGCTACACCGGCCACACGCTGGGTGCTTGCGGCGCCCTGGAAGCCTGGATCGGCATCGAAATGATGCGCTCCGGCTGGTTCGCGCCGACCATCAACCTGAAGCAGCTGGACCCGCTGTGCGCCGAGCTGGACTACATTGTCGACGAAGGACGCAGCTTGCAATGCGAGTATTTCATGTCGAACAATTTTGCGTTTGGCGGCATCAATACTTCCTTGATTTTCAAACGCCTGGATTAAGCCATGCGGTCCGCGTTCATCTTGCTGTACGACGCCAGGCAGCTGGCGGATCATGACCGCGACCGTTTTCTTGCCTGTCTGGGCGAGTCGGAATTGCTGCGTTACCGGCGATTTTTGCGGCCGCTGCGCCAGCGCGAGTTCTTGCTGGGACGGATATTGCTGCGCTTTGCCGTTGCGCGCCTGGCTGGCGTCGCGCTTGAAGCGGTGCATGTCGCCGAGCGTAAAAACCAGGCGCCGTCGGTGCAACTTCCGCTCGCCGGCGCCGCGCTTCCTTTCTTCAGTTTGTCGCATAGCCGCGGCTGGGTGGCTTGCGCCGCCAGTGTCGATACCGCGCTGGGCCTCGATGCCGAGGTGCTGGATGCAGGGCGCGATGTGGACGCCATCGGCCGCGCCGCTTTTTCGGAGGCGGAAAGCATCTGGCTGTCGAGTCGTCCTGGCGAGGATAAAGCGGCGGATTTCTATGCCATGTGGAGCAGCAAAGAGGCGCTGTTTAAATTGATGTCGGTTCAGGGGAATGGCAGCCTATCGCCAGAGCATGTGGCCGCCGGGACGCGTTTGCGTTCGGGGCCGGATTGGCATGCGCGCACGTGGACGCAGCAGGGCCTGGTCATTACCCTGTGCAGTCGCGAGCGTTTGCAATCGGTAGCGCGGATTTGCCTGCAGGGCGCCGCACCGTCGGCCTGGACGCTGCAGCTGGACAACCGCTTGTCTTAGAGTTTCTTCAGGCGTTTTGCATTGGCGGTGGCACGCGCATGAATCGGCTGCAGGCCGGTCTGCGCGATATGCGCCAGCGAAGTATTCAGCTGCGACACGGCTTCCGCCGAATTGCGCATGGTGTCGTGCGCCAGCTTGCTCTGGCGGTGCCCGGACTGGTGCAGGCTGCTGCTGCTGGCTAACGACAGCAGGTTGGCGGTGCCGTCCAGCATGTGCTGGATCGCCAGCCTGGCCGCTTCCTGATGCAAGCTCATCATGCGGATCGCCATGGCATGCGCCGATTCGGCGGCAACTTCCATTTTTTCCTGGCTCATCAGGTTGAATTCATTGCGGTCGCGCTGGCTTGGCGCCGGCCCGGCCAAGGCTATGCGGGCGGTGCGGTGGCCGATCACCTCGGCAGAGGCGTTCATCATTTCTCCGGTTTTGAACAGCAGGTCGGTCCAGGCACTGAAAGGACTGGCAGGACTGGCGACGGTGGTGGTGTGGACTCGGTACGACTTCATGGTGACTCCTTCAGGCCAAATGGCCTTGATAGCGCTAACAATACCTCTTTTTAGGCAATCGCTGTGGCTTTTATGTGGCGCTGCAACATAATTTTGCAATTGCCTTGTTTTCATAGAGAAAGAGCAACTAAATTGCCAGCTAAAGTGTCTTTAAGAGCTACTTCGGTAAAATTCCAAAATCTTCATAAATGAGTAACATTGCTTCGGGTAAAATCCAGATATGAAAATTTTGATCAGCAACGATGATGGTTACCTGGCGCCGGGCATCATCGCCCTGGCCGATGCCCTGGCGCCGATAGCCGAAATCGTGGTGGTAGCCCCGGACAGCAATCGCTCCGGCTCCTCCAACTCGCTGACCCTGGATCGACCTTTATCGGTGCAACGCGCCGAAAACGGTTTCTATTTTGTCAATGGAACGCCGTCAGACTGCGTGCACATTGCCCTGACCGGCTTGCTGAATTTCCGGCCGGATCTGATCGTGTCGGGCATTAACCAAGGCCAGAACATGGGCGACGACACGCTGTATTCCGGCACCGTGGCGGCGGCCACCGAAGGTTTCCTGTTCGGCATTCCGGCCATCGCTTTTTCGCAACTGCACAAAGGCTGGGACGAACTGGAGACGGCGGCCAAGGTGGCGCGCGAAATCGTCGAGCGCCGCTTCGGCAACCTGCCGCAGCCCTACCTGCTGAACGTGAATATTCCCAACCTGCCTTACGACCAGCTGAAACCGATAGTGGCGACCCGCCTGGGAAAGCGGCATGAATCGGAAGCGGTCATCAAGGACAAGGACCCGCACGGCCGCGACATATACTGGATCGGGCCGCCCGGCGCGGCGCGCGATGCCGGCGAGGGCACCGATTTCCATGCGACCGCCAACGGCCATGTCTCGATTACTCCCCTGCAGATAGATCTGACCCATGCGGCGCAGCTGGCCGCGCTGAGGAAAGATTTGTCATGACCGAGAAGGCCAAGCGTTTCCCGCTGACGCTGTCGTCGCTCGCCGATAAGAAGCCCGGCACCGACCAGAGCAAACGCAGCGTAGCCACGCCGCAAACGGCAACAAAAAATGCCGCCTGGGAGAACTCCCGGCCGCCGCCGCGCACTGCCGCCGGCGCGCCGCCATTGGCGCCGTCCAGCAAGGCGATGGCGCGGCCGGCGCAGAGCGCAAGCCATGTCGACCGTTCCGGCTCGATGGTTTCCGACGGCGTGCGCAAAGCCATGGTGGACCGGGTCGCCAGGCAGGGCGTCAGCGACGCCAAGGTGCTGGCGGCGATGGAAGCCGTGCCGCGCCACATGTTCATGGAGCCGGGCATGTCGAGCCAGGCCTACATCGATGCTTCGCTGCCGATCGGCCACCATCAGACCATTTCGCAGCCGTATATCGTGGCGCGCATGATAGAGATCATGCGCGACAACCAGCAAGGCGGCGTCTTGAACCGGGTGCTGGAAATCGGCACCGGCTGCGGTTACCAGGCGGCGGTGCTGTCGCTGGTGGCGAAGGAAGTCTATTCGATAGAGCGGATCAAGCCCTTGCACGAACTGGCAAGAAGCAACTTGCGTCCGCTGCGGATCGGCAACATCCGTTTGCATTACGGAGATGGTATGCTTGGGCTGCCGCAGGTAGCGCCTTTCGACGGTATCATCCTGGCTGCAGCCGGCCTTGAAGTACCGCAAGCATTACTGGACCAGATGACGATCGGCGGCCGCCTGGTGGCCCCGGTCGGCGCCCGTCACCAGGTATTGCAGCTCATCCAGCGCACCAGCAAATTTGATTGGACCAGCACCACACTGGAAGACTGTCATTTTGTGCCTTTGCGTGCAGGAACGGTTTGAGCAGCGCCGGATCGCCTGTTGTGTCCGGCAAACGAATTGACGAATAAGTTGGCAAACAAGTTGGCAAACCAGTTGACGAATCAATTGACGAACAATCAGCGACCACGTCGCACATACTAATTAACGTAATGAGAATGAAGAAAACTCGCTTTATAGCTTTGGGATTAATGGTAGGCGCGCTTGCCGCATGCACCACTCCGCGCACCCCCGCGCCGGTAGTCGAACGGCGGCCAGGCGGCAGCGGCGCGGTAGCTACCGCGGCTGCGCCGGAAACGCCGCGGGCCGCTGAAGGACGCGGTTCCTATACCGTGAAGCAGGGCGACACCCTGTACCGGATCGCGCTTGAATTCGGCCAGAGCTATCGCGATATCGTGGCCTGGAACAAGCTCGACAACGCCAACGACATCAAGGTCGGCCAGGTGCTGCGGGTGCAGCCTCCCGACAGCGGTTCTGGACCTGGCGGCGCCCAGATCGGCACTGTAGCGACCGGCTCGGGAGTCGAGGTGCGTTCGCTGGGCAGCGCGCCGTCAGCCGCGGCCGTCGCCAGCGGCGGCAACAAGAGCGGGCCGCGCGGCGACAAGCGTCCGTATTCCGACAGCGCACTGGCAGAGTTGCAAAAGCCCGATGCCGGGCCATCCAGCGAGACGCCGAAACCGGCCGCAACGCCAGCCGTGACGGCGCCTGCCGCTGCTGCCGCCAGCACCGCCTCGACAGCTGCGCCGGCAAGCGGCGATGAAGACAAGGTCGACTGGATGTGGCCGGCCGAAGGCAAGCAGGTCGGCGCTTTTGACCAGGGCAAGAAAGGCATCGATATTGCCGGCAAGGCCGGGCAGAATGTCGTCGCCGCGGCCGGCGGCAAGGTGATGTACGCCGGCAGCGGCATTCGCGGCTACGGCAATCTGGTGATCATCAAACATACCAGTAACTTGTTGTCCGCTTACGCGCATAATAAGACCATCCTGGTGAAAGAGGGGCAGACGGTGAGCAAGGGCCAGAAAATTGCCGAAATGGGTAATTCGGACAGCGATGCAGTCAAGCTGCATTTCGAAATCCGCCAGCAAGGCAAACCTGTGGATCCATCGAAATTCTTACCTAGTCGATAAATGAGCAAACGGCCGACAGATCATCAGGATGACGAGCTTGACGATACATCGGAGCGGATTGCCGATGACGGGCAAGAGGATGTTGATGCTGTCGCCGCCGAGCAGGACGTCGACGACGAGGTCGTGGTCGATGGCGTGGTGGTGGTGGTCGACGGCGTCGAGGAGCTCAAGAAAGTCCTGGCCGCCGAACTGTCGACCGACACCACGCAGCACTACCTGAACCAGATCGGCACCCGGCCGCTGCTGTCGGTGACCGAAGAAGTGCATTTCGCCACGCTGGCGAAACAAGGAAATTTCGAAGCCCGGCAGAAAATGATCGAGCACAACCTGCGGCTGGTGGTCTCGATCGCCAAGCACTACATCAACCGCGGCGTCGCCTTGCTTGACCTGATCGAAGAGGGCAATCTCGGCCTGATGCGGGCGATCGACAAGTTCGAGCCCGAACGCGGTTTCCGTTTCTCTACCTACGCCACCTGGTGGATACGCCAGAGCATCGAACGCGCCATCATGAACCAGGCGCGCACCGTGCGCTTGCCGGTGCACATGGTGCGCGAACTGAACCAGATCCTGCGCGCCAAATACCACCTGGAAGCTCAGCATCACGACGGCAAGGACGCCAGCGCCGAAGACATCGCCCACCTGGTCGACCGGCCAGTGGAAGATGTGCAGGATGTGCTGGCCTTGTCCGAACACGCGGCGTCGCTGGATGCGCCGCTGGACCAGGATCCGCTGGCCAGCCTGATGGACCTGCTGCCCAGTGCTACCGAGGAAAATCCCGATTCGCGCGCCGAACAGCAGGAAATGTCGATCCTGGTGCGGGTCTGGCTGGAAAAGCTGACCGACAAGCAGCGTAACGTCATCATGCGCCGTTTCGGGCTGGATAACGACGATCCTTCGACGCTGGAAGAGCTGGCGGCCGAAATCGGCGTCACCCGTGAGCGGGTGCGGCAGATCCAGCAGGAGGCGCTGCTCAAGCTGAAACGCCTGCTGGGCGCCAAAGGCGTCGGCAAAGACTCCTTTCTTTAAACCTGTGCCGGCTGGCGCTATAATCTCGCACCATTTTCTTTCTGCCATCGCCCCCGGCGATGAATAACTGTTTCCTATGCAACAAGATACTATCGATATCAAATCCCTCGACATGGATGCGCGCGGCATCGGCCATCTGCAAAATGAAGACGGCAGCCAGGGCAAGGTCATTTTTGTCGAAGGCGCCTTGCCGGGCGAGCGTGTAAGTTTCCTGTCCTACCGCAAGAAACCGAAATGGGAAGCGGCCACCATGACCGCCTTGCACAAGGAGTCGGTGTTGCGAGTAAAGCCGCAGTGCCCGGTATTCGGCATGTGCGGCGGCTGCGCCATGCAGCACCTGGAGCCGACGGCGCAGGTGGCGATCAAGCAGCGCGTGCTGGAAGACAACCTGTGGCATATCGGCAAGGTCAAGGCTGAATCGATGCTGCGGCCGATTTACGGGCCGACCTGGGGTTATCGCTACCGCGCCCGCATTTCGGTGCGCAACGTGCCGAAAAAGGGTGGCGTGCTGGTCGGTTTCCACGAGAGGAAATCCTCTTTCATCACCGACATGAAAACCTGCGAAATATTGCCGGCGAACGTATCGGCAATGCTGGTGCCGCTGCGCCACCTGATCGGTTCGCTGAGCCTGATCGACCACATTCCGCAGATCGAACTGGCGGTGGGCGAGGGCCCGCAAGGCAAGGTCACCGCGCTGGTGCTGCGCATCATGGCGGCGCCGACGGCCGACGATGAAATCAAGCTGAAGGCGTTTGCCGACCAGTACCAGGTGAACTGGTGGCTGCAGACCGCCGGCCCCGACAGCGCCTATCCGTTTTATCCGGCGCAGGGCGAGCTGTACTACACCTTGCCGGAATTCGGCGTGCGCATGCCTTTCAAGCCCACCGATTTCACCCAGGTGAACCATCAGATCAACCGGGTGCTGGTGGCGCGCGCCTTGCGCTTGCTGGATGTGCAGCCGCATGAGCGGGTGGCCGACCTGTTTTGCGGCCTGGGAAATTTCACCTTGCCGCTGGCAACCCAGGCGCAGCAGGTGGTCGGCATCGAAGGCAGCCAAGCCCTGATCAACCGCGCCGGCGAGAACGCCGCGGTCAACCGGTTATCGGATAAAACCACTTTTCATTGCCGCAACTTGTTTGAGGCGAGCGCCGAGGATTTTGTCGCGCTAGGCAAGTTTGACCGGATGCTGATCGACCCGCCGCGCGACGGTGCGGCGGCAGTGTGCGAAGCCCTGGTCGGCCTGGCGGCCATCGACCCGGCGTTGATGCCGCAGCGGATCGTGTACGTTTCCTGCAACCCGTCGACCCTGGCGCGCGACGCCGGTTTGCTGATCGCCGGCGGCTATCGCCTGAGCCAGGCCGGGGTGGTGAACATGTTTCCGCATACGGCGCATGTGGAATCGATTGCGGTGTTCGACCTGCCTTGATGCGGTTGGCCCGACAATAAAAAACCGGCCAGAAGGCCGGTTTTTTTGTGGCTGGTGTTGCCTAGTTGCGGTTGCCGCCGAAAATCCCCAGCAGGGACAACAGGTTGACAAAGATGTTGTAGACATCCAGGTACAGGCTCAGCGTTGCCGAGATGTAATTGGTTTCGCCGCCGTTGATGATGCGCTGCACGTCATACAGGATGTAGGCCGAGAAAATCGCGATGGCGATCACCGATACCGCCAGGTAGAGAGCCGGGATCTGCAGAAAAACATTGGCCAGCGATGCCAGCAGCAGCACCACGACGCCGGCGAACAGCCATTTGCCCATGTTCGAGAAATCGCGCTTGCTGACCGTGGCGATGCTGGCCATGACCACAAACACGCTGGCGGTGCCGCCGAAAGCCATCATGATCAGCGTGGCGCCGTTGGAGAAGCCGACCAGCGTATGGCCGATCAGGCGCGACAGCATCAGGCCCATGAAGAAGGTGAAGCCTAGCAGCAGCAATACGCCCCAGCCGGTGTTCTTGGTCTTTTCAATTGCATAAAAGAAACCAAACGCCACCGCCATGAAGGCCATGAAGCCGATCAACGGACTGTTTCTGAAGAAACTGAAGTCCATCTGTACTCCCAGCCAGGCGCCCGCAATTGTCGGCAGCATGGACAGGGCCAGCAGCCAGTACGTGTTGCGCAGCACACGGTGCTGTACGCTCAGCGCGGTGCTGCCGGGCGAGTAGGTCGGTTGCAGGTTCGGGTTCATCAGGGACTCCTTTGGAAATTGCAAAAGTACTAAATTGTTGCGATCATAGCATCTAACTTCAACATCATTACATCAGACAACAACGCCGCAAAGTGGTTCTCCGGCGTTTTTTACGACTTTTCTATGGCATGCAGCTTGCGTTTTGGCTGGTTTTGACGATTCTACATGGGTGTTTCGTGTTAAAATCAAAGGTTGATTGAACTATTAACCAGTCATTTAAATAAGCAGCTTAACCCTTTCATTTTATTGGAGTTTTTCAGATGGCAATTGAACGCACCCTGTCCATTATCAAACCGGACGCAGTGGCAAAGAACGTAATCGGTCAAATTTACACCCGTTTTGAAAACGCTGGCCTGAAAATCGTTGCTGCCCGCATGACGCACCTGTCGCGCGCAGAAGCTGAAGGTTTCTACGCGGTTCACCGCGAGCGTCCTTTCTTCAAGGACCTGGTCGATTTCATGATCTCCGGCCCAGTGATGATCCAAGCGCTGGAAGGCGAAAACGCAGTACTGAAGCACCGCGACCTGATGGGCGCAACCGATCCTAAGAAGGCAGAAAAAGGCACTATCCGTGCTGACTTCGCTGACTCGATCGACGCTAACGCAGTGCACGGTTCGGACGCAGTGGAAGCGGCGAAAGTTGAAATCGCCTATTTCTTCCCGGCGTAATTGTTTTAAATGTTTGCATAGTTGGGGGCAGGGAAAAACGCTCGTTGTTGTAAAGTGCGGCGACCCTGTCCTGCAATTATCTTGAATTGGAAATGCCATGACTGCTCTCACCAACCTGCTGGATCTGGATCCCGCACAACTGACCGCTTACTGCGGCGAGTTGGGTGAGAAGCCGTTCCGCGCAAAACAACTGCTGCGCTGGATTCATCAATTCGGCGCACACGATTTCGACGCAATGACCGATTTGGCCAAGTCATTGCGTGACAAGCTGGCGACCCGGGCAATGATCGCTGCTCCCGCCGTGATCAGCGACCACACCTCGACCGACGGCACCCGCAAGTGGCTGCTCGATGTCGGCCAGGGCAATGCGGTGGAGACGGTGTTCATCCCCGAAGAGAACCGCGGCACCCTGTGCATTTCGACCCAGGCCGGCTGCGCGGTGAATTGCCGCTTCTGTTCCACCGGCAAGCAAGGCTTCAGCCGCAACCTGACAGTCGGTGAAATCATCGGCCAGTTGTGGATGGCCGAGTTTGAACTGCGCAAGTCCAAGGGCATCGAGCCTGGCCATAAGGGCGAACGCCAGATCACCAACGTGGTGATGATGGGCATGGGCGAACCCTTGCTGAACTACGAACCGACCGTGACCGCGCTCAAGCTGATGCTGGACGATAACGCTTACGGCCTGTCGCGCCGCCGCGTGACCTTGTCCACCAGCGGCGTGGTGCCGATGATCGACAAGCTGTCGCAGGATTGCGCGGTGGCGATGGCGGTATCGCTGCATGCCTCCAACGACACCTTGCGCGATGGCCTGGTGCCGCTCAACAAGAAATATCCGCTGCGCGACCTGATGGCGGCCTGCAAGCGCTACCTGGAATTTGCGCCGCGCGATTTCATTACCTTTGAATATTGCATGCTGGACGGCGTCAACGATACCGACGCCCACGCCCGCGAGCTGATCGCCCTGGTCCAGGGCCACGCAGGCGGACCGGCCGTGCCTTGCAAATTCAACCTGATCCCGTTCAATCCTTTCCCTGAATCGGGATTGAAGCGCTCGAACAATCCACGCATCAAGGCTTTCGCCCAGATCCTGATGGACGCCGGCATCGTCACCACCGTGCGCAAGACGCGCGGCGACGATATCGATGCCGCCTGCGGCCAGCTCGCCGGCGAAGTGCAGGACCGGACGCGGGTGCAGGAACGCATGCAGAAAATGACCGAATATCAGCAGAAATTCGGAAAGAACTTTGGCCGTATCATCGAGGTGTCTCAGTGATAGAAAAAGCAAGTAGCAAGCTCGGGAGCTGGCCAGGCCGGCTGGTGTTCGCCGCGGCCGCGTTGTCGCTATTGGCCGGCTTGAGTGCTTGCACCAGCCCGCCGCTCAGCAGCAGCGACAGCGAGGGCGGGTCGCGCCGTGAACTGGCTACCAGTTCGGACCAGACCGAAGCGCAGCGCCGCGCCAGCATCCGCTTGCAGCTTGCGGTCGGTTATTACGAACAGCACCAGCTGGAAGTGGCGCTGGATGAGATCAAGCAGGCTCTGGCGGCAGATCCTGAACTGGCCGACGCCTACAGCGTGCGCGGGCTGATCTATATGGGCATGTCGGAAAACCGCCTGGCCGACGACAATTTCCAGCGCGCCCTGCGGCTGTCGCCGAACAACCCGGACTACGCCAACAACTATGGCTGGTTCCTGTGCCAGAACGGCCGCGCCAAGGAATCGATCGTGCATTTCGAGACGGCGCTGAAAAGCCGCAATTACCAGTCGCCGGCAAAAGCGCTGACCAACGCCGGCGTCTGCAGCCTCAAATTCAACGATACCGTGGCGGCGCAGCGCTACCTGTCGCAGGCGTTCCAGTTCGACGCCAGCAATCCTCTGACCAACGCCAAGCTGGCGCAGCTGGCGTATGACCGCAACGATTATGAACGGGCCCGGTTTTATATCGGCCTCGTATTAAAAACCGATGTGCAGAATGCGGAAGCATTATGGACAGCTATCAAAGTGGAGCGAAAGTTGGGTGACACTGCTGCAGAGGCAAGTTTGGTGACGCAATTGCGCCGTCGTTTCGGCGGCTCCCCGGAATTCGCAGCGTATCAGCGCGGGGCGTTTAATGAGTGAGCCTGAACAGCTGAAAATCACCGATGCCGATTCCGGCGAGGATAGCGCAGCTCCCGTAACCGCCAGCGCCGAGCCGCTTACGCTCGGCGCGCAGTTGGGCGGCAGGCGGGAAGAGCTGGGCTGGTCGGTGCAGGACGTGGCCAGCCACCTGAAGCTGGCGCCGCGCCAGATCGACGCCATGGAACACGATAACTACGCTGCGCTGCCGACCATGGTGATGACGCGCGGTTTCATCCGTTCTTACGCAAAACTGCTGGGCCTGGATGCAGCCGCCTTGCTGGCGACCATCGCGCCGCCGGCAGCGGCGCAAGCGAGAGTCAGCGTGGTGCACGGCAGCCCGTTGTCGACGCCTTTCTCGGAGTCCCGCTTCAGTTTGATGGGGCGCAATAAATTTGCCTACAAATGGCTGGTGGTGCTGGCCGTGCTGCTGTTGCTGCTGGCCGTGGCGATACGGCTGGATGTATTGCCGGTGGTGCAGAATACGCTGCAGTCGCTGACTGAAAAATCCGCCGCGTCAAGTGCGGACAACGCAGCCAGCGCCGAAGACAAGGCCGGTTTGCCTGCCGCCGCCGAGACGCAATCTGCGGATGCTGCGGCCAAGGCTGCCTTGACCGCGGCTCCTGCCGCGAGCGCCGCGCCGGTGTCCGAAGTAGGCGTCAATGCGGTGCCGGCCAACACTCCAATGGCGAACCCGGCGACGGCCAGCGGCGGCGAGCTGAGCCTGAACTTCCGCCAGGATTCATGGGTCGAAATCAAGCGCGCCGACAACACCGTGCTGCTCTCGCGCCTGGCCAAGGCCGGCAGTACGGAAACAGTCGACATGTCGCAGCCGGTCAATGTCATCATCGGCAATCTTGCCGGCGTCGACGCGACGCTGCGCGGTGCGCCAGTGGACTTGAAGGCCGGGTCGAAAACCAACGTGGCCAGATTGAACCTGAAATAAGCGTGATGGAAAGAGAGATGCCCATGCCGCAGACGAATTTGCCGACGAATTTACCGATAGGCTCAGGCCCCAGCGTGCGCCGCCTTAGCCGCGGCGCGACGATCAGCTATGGCGAACGCAAGATCATGGTCGGCGGCGGTGCGCCGGTGGTGGTGCAGTCGATGACCAATACTGATACCGCCGACGCGATCGGCACCGCGATCCAGATCAAGGACCTGGCGCGCGCCGGTTCCGAGCTGGTGCGCATTACCGTGAACAATCCGGAAGCGGCGGCGGCCGTGCCGGCGATCCGCGAGCAGCTGGACAAGATGGGGATTGATGTGCCGCTGGTGGGAGATTTCCACTACAACGGCCATACCCTGTTGAACGATTTTCCCGAATGCGCCCAGGCTTTGTCGAAATACCGTATCAATCCGGGCAATGTCGGCAAGGGCGCCAAGCGCGATACCCAGTATGCGCAGATGATCGAGGCCGCCTGCAGGTATGACAAGCCGGTCCGCATCGGCGTCAACTGGGGCAGCCTGGACCAGGCGCTGCTGGCGCGCATCATGGATGAGAACGCCTTGCGCAGCCAGCCATGGCTGGCGCAGGCGGTGATGTATGAAGCGCTGGTGACCTCGGCGATAGAGAATGCGCAGCGGGCGGAAGAACTGGGCCTGGCGGCCGACCGCATCATCCTGTCGTGCAAGGTGTCGGGCGTGCAGGACCTGATCGCGGTATACCGCGAACTGGCGCGGCGCTGCGACTACCCGCTGCACCTGGGGCTGACGGAAGCCGGCATGGGCAGCAAGGGCATCGTGGCTTCGACCGCGGCCTTGTCGGTGCTGCTGCAGGAAGGCATAGGCGACACCATCAGGATTTCGCTGACGCCGGAACCGGGCGGCGACCGCACGCGGGAAGTGATCGTCGGCCAGGAGATTCTGCAAACCATGGGCTTGCGCAAGTTCGCGCCGATGGTGATTGCCTGCCCTGGTTGCGGCCGCACCACCTCGACCGTGTTCCAGGACCTGGCGGACAAGATCCAGACCTATCTGCGCGACCAGATGCCAGTCTGGAAAAAAGCCTATCCCGGCGTCGAAGGCATGAACGTGGCGGTGATGGGCTGTATCGTCAACGGTCCGGGCGAATCCAAGCATGCGAATATCGGCATCAGCCTGCCGGGCACCGGCGAATCGCCGGCGGCGCCGGTGTTCATCGACGGCGAGAAAAAACTGACGCTGCGCGGCGAACGGATCGCCGAAGAGTTCCAGGCTGTAGTGCTGGATTACGTGAAGAGCCATTATGGCCAGGCCGCGGCCTGATCCGAACAAATATCAACCAATTGACCATTACCGGTGCATTGAAAAAGAATGTCTGAAAATAAGAAAGCCGAAAAAATCGTCGGCGTAAAAGGTATGAACGATATCCTGCCGGCCGACGCCGCCTTGTGGGAATTGTTTGAAAACACCGTGGAATCGGTGCTGAAGAGCTACGGCTTCCAGAAAATCCGCACGCCTATCGTCGAACCTACCGCCTTGTTTGCGCGCGGCCTCGGCGCCGTGACCGACATCGTCGAAAAGGAAATGTATTCGTTCACCGATTCGATGAACGGCGACAACCTGACCCTGCGTCCGGAAAGCACCGCCGGCGTGGTGCGTGCGGCGATCGAGCACAACCTGACTTACGACGGCCCGAAACGGCTCTGGTACAGCGGCCCGATGTTCCGCCACGAGCGTCCGCAACGCGGCCGTTACCGCCAGTTCCACCAGGTCGGCGCCGAAGCGCTCGGTTTCACCGGCCCGGATATCGACGCCGAACTGATCATGATGTGCCAGCGGTTGTGGGACGACCTCGGCCTGCAGGACGTCAAGCTGCAGCTGAATTCGATCGGCGATGCGGAAGAGCGTAACCGCCACCGCGCCGACCTGATCGCTTATTTCGAGCAGCACAAGGAGCTGCTGGACGCCGATGCGCAACGCCGCCTGCACACCAATCCTTTGCGCATCCTGGACACCAAGAATCCGGCCATGCAGGACATGGTCAACGGCGCGCCGCAACTGCTGTCCTATCTGGGCGCGGAATCGCTGGCGCACTTCGAAGGCGTGCAAAAGATCCTGAACCACAACAATATTCCGTTCACCATCAACCCGCGCCTGGTGCGCGGCATGGACTACTACAACCGCACCGTGTTCGAGTGGGTCACCGACCAGCTCGGCTCGCAAGGCACGGTCTGCGGCGGCGGCCGTTACGATCCGCTGGTGGAAATGTTCGGCGGCAAGCCGACTCCGGCCTGCGGTTTTGCAATGGGCATCGAGCGCTTGCTGGAACTGATGCGCGCCAACGGCGAACAAGCCGTGCGCAACGAATGCGATGTGTACCTGGTGCACCAGGGCGAGGCAGCGCAGCTGCAATCGTTCGTGCTGGCCGAGCGTTTGCGCAATGCCGGGCTGGATGTTGTGCTACATTGCGCCTCGGCCAATGCCGGCGGCAGCTTCAAGTCGCAGATGAAGCGTGCCGACGCCAGCGGCGCAGCCTACGCCATCATTATCGGCGAAGACGAAGTGGCGAACCAGACCGCGACCGTCAAGACCTTGCGCGCCGAAGGCGATGCTGAAAAAGCTAGTGCCGGCAATCAAAGTGTCGTACCTTTCGATGCGGTAAGCGATTATCTGGTCGACCAGATAGTCGGCGCCGGCGACGATCATGACCACGACCATGGTGATCATGGACATGTTCACTATCATCATTAAATTCATCACTAAAAACTAAAATCATATGGCATTCGATCTCGACGAACAGGAACAACTGGCAACGCTTAAGGATTGGTGGAATAAATACGGCAATCTGACGACCTGGGTGCTGATTATCGCCCTGGCTGCCTACGCCGGCTGGTCCGGCTGGAATTATTACCAGCGCAGCCAGTCCTTGCAGGCTTCGCAGCTTTACGACGAGCAGCAAAAGGCGGTGGCGAGCAAGGACAACGCCAAGGTGCAGCGCGCCGCTGCCGATATCCAGCAGAAATTCGGCCGTACGGCGTATGCCGGCATGGCGGCTTTTTCGGCCGCCAAGGTGGCGTTTGACGCCAATGACCTGAATGCAGCGAAGGAACAGCTGCAATGGGTGCTCGACCATGGCCGCGACGACGACCACAAGGCGCTGGCCCGGATCCGGCTGGCTGGCATCCTGCTTGACCAGAAGGCCTACGACGACGGCTTGAAAGTGCTGGCGGCAGACCTGCCGGCGCCTTTCGCCAGCGCGGCGGCCGATCGCAAGGGCGACATCCTGGTGGCGCAGAACAAGCTGGACGAGGCGCGCGCCGCCTACCAGCTGGCGCTGGACAAGATGGAAAGCAAGAATCCCGGCAAGGAATTGATTCAATTGAAACTTGATGCGATTGGCGGAGCTCCAGCCAAAGCCGCAGCCTGATAATTCGGAAAAAGGAAGAATATGCGTGTGAAGACTCTGCGAGCTGTTGCTGCCTGTGCCGGTGCGTTGTTGATATTGGGCGGCTGCTCCTTGTTCAGTAGCAAGAAGACAAGCAACCAGCCGGCGCCATTGGTTGAATTCAATCAAAGCCTGAAGGTGCAACCGGTCTGGAAACAGTCGATCGGCAGCGCTGCCATCTTCACTTTCTCGCCTGTGGTTGCGGGCGACAGCGTGTTTGCCGCGGCAGCCGACGGCACCGTGACGCGCATCAACGCCGCCAACGGCACGGTTGCCTGGCGCATCAGCGCCGGCACCCGCCTGACCGCCGGCGCCGGCAGCGACGGCAACACGGTTGCGGTGGCAGGCGAGAAGGGCATTGTGCTGGCGTTTGACGGCCAGGGCAAAAAAATCTGGCAGGCGCAAGCGTCCAGCGAAATCCTGTCGGCTCCGGCCGTAGGCCAAGGCCTGGTGATCGTGCGCAGCCAGGACAACCGGATTGCGGCTTATGATGCAGCAACCGGCGAACGCCGCTGGGCTGTGTTACGCACTTTGCCGCCGTTGACCTTGCGTTCGGCGCCGGGCATCCTGGTCGTGCCGCAGGCAACTTTCCTGTCCTTGCCGGGCGGCCGCCTGTCAGCGTTGAACCTGACTAACGGCGGTCCGTGGTGGGAAATGGCGATCGGCGATCCGCGCGGCACCACCGAGCTGGAGCGGGTAGCCGACGCTTCCGGCATGCCGGTGATTGTCGGCCGTGAAGTCTGCGCCGTCGCTTACCAGGGACGAGTGGGCTGCTTCGACGCCGGCAGCGGCACGTCGCACTGGGCCAAGCCGTTTTCCAGCGATGTCGGCGTCGGCAGCGACGGCAAGAACATCTATGCCGCCGACGAGCATGGCGCGGTATCGGCGTTCACCTTGGACAGCGGTGCGGTCGTATGGCAAAACAAGCAACTCGCCAACCGCGTGCTGACGACCCCGGCAGTACTGCCTAAAGCAGTAGTCGTGGGCGACTTTGAGGGTTATATTCATTTCTTGTCGCGCGACGACGGCGCCCTGATAGCACGGGTTCGTGCAGACAGCAGTGCGGTCCTGCCCAATCCGGTGGTGGCGGGTTCCAATGTGATTTTTCAAACAAAATCGGGAACACTGATCGCTATCGCGACAGAGTAACAACTAAGTAACAACTGAGTGAAAACAACTTAATGAAGCCAGTAATTGCACTTGTAGGACGTCCCAATGTCGGCAAATCGACCTTGTTTAATCGCCTGACGCGTTCACGCGATGCCTTGGTCGCCGATTTGCCCGGCTTGACTCGCGATCGCCATTACGGCGAAGGGCGGGTCGGCGAACGCCCGTTCCTGGTGATCGATACTGGCGGTTTCGAGCCGGTTGCCAAAGACGGCATCATGCACGAAATGGCGAAGCAGACCAAGCAGGCGGTGGCGGAAGCCGATATCGTGATCTTCATTGTCGACGGCCGCCAGGGCCTGACGCCGCACGACAAGACCATCACCGATTTCCTGCGCAAATCCGGCCGCTCCGTGATGCTGGTGGTGAACAAATCCGAAGGCATGAAGTACACCTCGGTCACCGCCGAATTCTACGAGCTCGGCATGGGCGATCCCTACGTCATTTCGGCCGCCCATGGCGACGGCGTGACTGACCTGGTGGAAGAGTCGCTCGACCTGGCTTTCTCCCAGCGGCCGTCGGAAGAGCCGGAGCCGGAAGACAAGGAGCGCGGCATCAAGATCGCCATCGTCGGCCGTCCGAATGTCGGCAAGTCGACCCTGGTCAATACCTTGCTGGGCGAAGAGCGCGTGATCGCGTTCGACATGCCGGGCACCACGCGCGACTCGATCGAGATTCCGTTCGAACGCGACGGCAAGAAATACACCTTGATCGACACCGCCGGCATCCGCCGCCGCGGCAAGGTTTTCGAGGCTATCGAAAAGTTTTCCGTGGTCAAGACTTTGCAGTCGATCTCGGAAGCCAACGTGGTTTTGCTGCTGCTCGACGCGCAGCAGGATATTTCTGAACAGGATGCCCACATCGCCGGCTTCGTGCTGGAGACCGGGCGTGCGCTGGTGGTCGGCGTCAACAAATGGGATGGCCTGACCAGCGACCGCCGCGACGAAATCAAGATGGACATGGATCGCAAGCTGAACTTCCTGTCATTTGCGAAATTCCATTTTATTTCAGCGCTGAAATCGACCGGCATTACGCCGTTGATGAAATCGATAGATTCTGCGTACGCAGCGGCCATGTCCAACCTGACTACGCCAAAGCTCACGCGTGCCCTGATCGAAGCGGTAGAGCACCAGCAGCCGCGGCGCAAGGGTTCGATCCGTCCGAAGCTGCGTTACGCCCACCAGGGCGGCATGAATCCGCCTATCGTCGTGATCCACGGCAACGCCCTGGAATCGATCGAAGACAACTATAAACGTTATCTCGAAAAACATTTCAGAGAAACTTTTTCGCTGGTTGGGACTCCATTACGCATCGAGTTCAGATCCAGTCGGAATCCATACGCTCGCCAGGAAAAATAATTTTTTAAAAACACTTTTTTCTGAGCAGTAAATCCGAAAATCGTTTACATTCGTAAAACACCCACCGAGTCATTCGCCGAGTTTATGCTCGATTTTAATTTGCATCTGACTTCTAATCACAACAACACAGTGGAGTAGCCATGAGTAATAAAGGGCAATTGTTACAAGACCCGTTTTTGAACGCCTTGCGTAAAGAGCATGTTCCGGTGTCTATCTATCTGGTCAACGGCATCAAGCTTCAAGGCCATATCGAATCCTTCGATCAATACGTCGTTTTACTGCGTAATACCGTTACCCAAATGGTATACAAACACACCATCTCAACCGTAGTTCCTGCACGCGCTGTCAATCTGAATCTTGAATCTGAAGCAGAATAACTATTCACTGTCGGCGAGGGCCGCAGCTACACGAATGTACCCATGCGCGCAGCGCTAGTCGGAGTGGACTTCGGCAAAGGCGACTTTGCCGCAAGTCTGGAAGAACTGTCTTTGCTGGCCAAGTCTGCCGGCGCGGTGCCTCTCGTCACCATCACCGGCAAGCGCAGCAGTCCCGACGCCGCCTTGTTTGTCGGTTCAGGCAAAGCACAGGAAATAGCCGACGCGGTATTTGACGATGAACTTGAAATAGTCATTTTCAACCACGCCTTGTCGCCAGCCCAGCAGCGCAATCTCGAACGTGTACTGAAAGTAAGAGTGCTGGATCGCACCAGCCTCATACTCGACATCTTTGCCCAAAGAGCCAAAAGCCATGAAGGTAAAGTGCAGGTAGAGCTTGCGCAGCTGCAACATCTGGCGACACGGCTGATCCGCGGCTGGACTCACTTGGAACGGCAAAAAGGCGGTATCGGCTTACGCGGACCAGGTGAAACCCAGCTGGAAACCGACCGCCGTTTGCTCGGCGACCGGGTCAAGGCCTTGCGCGCCAGGCTCGACAAGCTGCACCGGCAACATGCAACGCAACGGCGCGCACGCGGGCGCAGTGCCACTATCTCGATTTCGCTGGTGGGTTACACCAATGCCGGCAAATCGACCTTGTTCAACGCGCTGGCGAAAGCCGGCGTGTATGCGGCGGATCAGCTGTTCGCCACGCTGGACACCACATCCAGGCGGGTTTACCTGGGCGAGGCGGGCAGTGTGGTGATTTCCGATACGGTCGGCTTCATCCGTGAGTTGCCGCATCAACTGGTGGCCGCATTCCGGGCGACGCTGGAGGAAACCATCCATGCCGATCTGTTGCTGCATGTGGTGGATGCTGCAAGTCCGGCGCGCATGGAGCAGATCGAGCAGGTGAACCTGGTGCTGAAAGAAATCGGCGCCGACCATATTCCGCAGATTCTGGTGTGGAACAAGATTGACGCAGCGGAACTGGAGCCGGCGGTCGAACGTGATGAGTATGATAAAATTCAGCGAGTTTTTGTGAGCGCGCAAAAAGGGCTGGGCCTGGATTTATTAAGGCAGGCCATCGCCGAATTCGTGACCGGCAACCCGCCGGCAGCGGCATATTCGGCGCCGGCCGCGGAAAATACGCAGCAGCAGGTGTAAAGCCATTGTTAAGCCGTTGTTTCAAAAGTAAGCGCCTCTAACGAGCATTCCAACCTATTTGTTTTATTTACTTAAAGATAACGATCGAATGCTTGGTACCTTATTCAAAAAACTTGGTGTGAAATTTTCGTTGAACGACCCGCAATGGGGCCGGAATTCGCAAAATGACAACAAGCAAAACAATGACGGCAAAAAGCCGAATAACGGCGGCCCGCCTGACTTGGACAAGCTGTGGCAGGACTTCAACCAGCGCCTGGCGCGCCTGCTGGGCAATAAAAACGGCGGTGGCGGCGATTCCAGCGGCGGCGGCTTCAATCCGGGCAGCGCCGGGATGGGAATCGGCGTCGGCGCGATTGCCGCCGTGGTGGCCTTGCTGTGGCTGGCCAGCGGTTTCTTTACCGTGCAGGAAGGCCAGACCGGTGTTGTCATGACATTCGGCAAGTACAGCCATTCGACCACCCCAGGTTTCAACTGGCGCTGGCCTTACCCGATCCAGAGCCATGAAATCGTCAATGTTTCCCAGGTGCGTACGGTCGAGGTCGGCTATCGCGCCAACGCCAAGAACAAGCAGCCCAAAGAAGCCCTGATGCTGACCGATGACGAAAACATCATCGACATTCAGTTCGCCGTCCAGTACACGCTGAAGAGCGCATCGGACTGGGTTTTCAACGTCCGCGATCCGGAGGAAACCGTGCGTCAGGTGGCGGAAACCTCGATTCGCGAAGTGGTCGGCAGGAACAAGATGGATTTCGTGCTGTACGAAGGCCGTGAAAAAGTGGCGCTCGACACCAGCCAGCTGATGCAGCAGATCCTGGACCGCTATAAGGTCGGCGTGCAGATCACGAATGTCACGATGCAGGGCGTACAGCCGCCGGAGCAGGTGCAGGCAGCGTTCGACGACGCGGTTAAAGCAGGCCAGGACCGCGAGCGCCAGAAAAACGAAGGCCAGGCTTACGCCAACGACGTGATTCCAAAGGCGCGCGGCGCGGCTTCGCGCCTGCTGCAGGAAGCGGAAGCGTACAGCGCCCGCGTCACCGCCAATGCCGAGGGCGATGCCTCGCGCTTCAAGCAAGTGCTGACCGAGTACCAGAAAGCGCCGGGCGTGACGCGCGACCGGATGTACCTGGATACCATGCAACAGATTTTTGCGAACACGACAAAAGTAATGGTTGATGCTAAAAGCGGGAGTAATTTATTGTATTTGCCACTGGATAAGCTGATTTCGCAGTCGGTGGCCAGCGCCGTGCCGGGCGCGGCGGCAGGCAGCGCCGGGACCAGCGCATCGTCGTCGACGATGAAGGATGGCGCCAGCACGGTCGAAACGCGGCCGCAGCCGGACGACCGTTCGCGCGACAGTCGCGACTCGCGTGATCGGGAGGGCAGATAATGAATCGCCTTATCTCCCTGCTGATATTCGTATTCGCCGCGCTGTGGCTGCTGTTTTCGACCATCTTCGTGGTCGACCAGCGCCAGTACGCGATCCTGTTCGCCTTCGGCGAAGTGAAACAGGTGATCAACCAGCCTGGCTTGCATTTCAAGCTGCCGCCGCCGTTCCAGAACGTGCTGTTCCTCGACAAGCGCATCCTCACCATCGATCCGCCGGATACCGACCGTTTCATCACGGCGGAAAAGATGAACATCCTGATCGACGCCTTTGTGAAATGGCGGATTACCGATCCGAAACTGTATTTCGTCAGTTTCGGCGGCGATGAAAAACGCGCCCAGGACCGCATGTCGCAAATCGTCAAGGCGGCCTTGAACGATGAAATCACCAAGCGCACGGTGCGCGAAGTGATCTCCGGCCAGCGCGGCAAGGTGATGGATTCGATCCGCAGCAAAGTAGCGGAAGAGTCGAAGCAGATCGGCGTCGACATCATCGATGTGCGCCTTAAGCGGGTTGACTATGTCGACCAGATCAATGCGTCGGTGTACGACCGCATGAAGTCCGAGCGCCTGCGGGTTGCCAATGAATTGCGTTCCACCGGTTCCGCGGATTCGGAAAAGATCCGCGCCGATGCCGACAAGCAGCGTACCGTGATCCTGGCGGAAGCTTATCGCGATGCGGAAAAGATGCGCGGCGAGGGCGATGCCAAGGCTTCGCAGATTTACGCCCAGGCATTCGGCCAGAATCCGGAATTCTACAAGTTCTACCGTAGCCTTGAAGCTTACCGCGCCAGCTTCAAGACCCGCCAGGATCTGATGGTGATTGATCCGAACTCGGAATTCTTTAAATATTTCCGTAGTCCGGCCGGCGGCGGGGCGGCAGCGCCTGCAAAAAAATAGGCCTTTTGCCGAGGGGCTGGATTATCCGGGAATGGCGCCCTCGCTAGCGGCGCCATTCCTTATTTTCGACGGCCGTAAATGGCCATTGTCGTATTGATAACCGAGTCCCGGCATTTAGCCGCATTGATCCACAAAAGTAATTTTCCCTAGATTCATTTTTTCCTATGCCGAATTGGCTTCTCCCTGAAAACATCGCCGACGTCTTGCCGTCCGAAGCGCGCAAGATCGAAGACCTGCGTCGCCTGATACTGGACAATTTCCGGCTGTACGGCTACGAGCTGGTCATGCCGCCCATGCTGGAATACCTGGAATCGCTGCTGGCCGGCGCCGGCCAGGATACCGACCTGCGCACCTTCAAGCTGGTCGACCAGCTGTCCGGCCGCACCCTCGGCATCCGCGCCGACATGACCACTCAGGTAGCGCGCATCGACGCCCATCTGCTGAACCGCGAGTCGGTCACCCGCCTGTGTTACGTCGGCAGCGTCCTGCATACCCGCCAGATCGGCTTGCACGCCACCCGCGAGCCGTTGCAGATCGGCGCAGAGATCTATGGACACCTGGGGCTGGAAGCCGATGCCGAGATCCAGGAACTGGCGCTGGCCACCCTGGCCCTGGCCGGGATCAGCCAGGTACGCCTGGATTTGTGCCATGTTGGCATTTTGCGCACGATTATCGGCGGCGACGATGCCGCCAAGCTGGATGAAACCGAGCTAGTGGCCTTGCTGGAAGCCAAGGACGTGCCTGGCTTGCGCACCATCAGCGTCGATTACAAGGCAGAGACCCGGGCCGCCTTGCTGGCCTTGCCGGGCCTGTACGGCGACGCCGGTGTCTTGCAGCAGGCGCGGCAGCTGCTGCCGGCGCTGCCGGCCATCGCCAAGGCCCTGGACGAACTGGAAACTTTGGCGGAAGCGGCCGGGAAAGATTGCGTTACCGTCGATTTAGCCGATTTACGCGGGTATCATTACGAAAGCGGGCTGATTTTCGCCGCTTACGTGCCCGGCCTGCCGAATGCGATACTGCGCGGCGGCCGTTACGACGTCGGCGCGGCATTCGGCCGTTCGCGTCCGGCCACTGGTTTTTCGATGGATTTGCGAGAACTGGCAAGACTGATTCCGGTAGCAACCCGCAAGCGCGCGATCCATGCGCCTTGGGGAATTGAAGCAGGTTTGAAGGAAAAGATCGTTGAATTGCGCAAGGCTGGGGAAGTTGTGATCCAGAGTCTGCCCGGCCATGAAAACGATCAAGACGAGTTCGATTGCGACCGCGCGGTTGTACTCGAAAATGGAAACTGGATTATCAAAAATTTGGACTAAGTGATGTTACAGAAAAGCACCGCAAAAAACGTCGTTGTGATTGGCACCCAATGGGGCGACGAAGGAAAAGGCAAGATCGTTGACTGGCTGACCGACCACGCACAGGCAGTCGTGCGTTTTCAGGGCGGCCATAACGCTGGCCATACATTGGTCATCGGCGGCCACAAGACGGCATTGCAGCTGATCCCGTCCGGCATCATGCGCCCCGGCGTCGCCTGCTACATCGGTAACGGCGTGGTGCTGTCGGTGCCCGACCTGCTGCGCGAGATCGACAAACTGCAGGTGGCCGGAGTGGAAGTCGCCTCGCGCCTGAAGATCTCCGAAGCCTGCCCGATCATCCTGCCTTACCACACCGCACTCGACGCGGCGCGTGAAGCAGCGCGCGGCGACGCCAAGATCGGCACCACCGGCAAGGGCATCGGCCCGGCCTACGAAGACAAGGTTGCGCGCCGCGCGATCCGTGTCGCCGACCTGCTCAACGAAAAGCGTTTTGCGGAAAAGCTGGCAGCCAACCTGGAATACCACAACTTTGTCCTGACCAATTACCTGAAGGCGCCGGCTGTCGATTATCAAAAGACGCTGGACGACGCCCTGGCCACCGTACCGCGCCTGCGGCCGATGGTGGCCGATGTGTCGAGCGACCTGTACGCAGCCTACAACAACGGCGCCAGCCTGCTGTTCGAAGGCGCACAGGGCAGCCTGCTGGACGTCGATCACGGCACTTATCCGTTCGTCACCTCGAGCAACTGCGTGGCCGGCAACGCCGCCGCCGGCAGCGGCGTCGGTCCTAACATGCTGCATTACATCCTGGGCATCACCAAGGCTTACACCACGCGTGTCGGCTCCGGTCCGTTCCCGTCGGAACTGCCGACCGACCAGGGCGTCGGCAAGCACCTGGCCAGCGTCGGCCACGAGTTCGGCACGGTGACCGGCCGCGCCCGCCGCTGCGGCTGGTTCGATGCCGCGCTGCTGAAGCGTTCGGTGCAGATCAACGGCGTCTCCGGCATGTGCCTGACCAAGCTGGATGTGCTGGACGGCCTGGAAACGCTGAAGCTGTGCACCGGCTACACGCTCAACGGCAAGACTGTCGACATCTTCCCGGTCGGCGCCGAAGACGCTGCGCTGTGCCAGCCGATCTACGAAGAAATGCCGGGCTGGAGCGAATCCACGGTCGGCGCCAAATCGATGGATGCCTTGCCCGCCGCCGCCCGTGCTTACATCAAGCGTATCGAAGAACTGGTAGGCGTGCCTATCGATATGGTGTCGACCGGTCCAGACCGCGAAGAAACCATCGTTTTGCGCCATCCATTTAAATAAAAGCAATATGAACAAATCAGATGATAAAGACCTGTGGGTCTCGTGGGATGAATATCACCGCATAATTGAAAAACTGGTATTGAACGTGCACGCCTCCGGCTGGCAGTTTGACCAGGTGTTGTGCCTGGCGCGCGGCGGCTTGCGCCCGGGCGACGTGTTTTCGCGCATTTTCGACGTGCCGCTGGCGATCCTGTCGACCAGTTCTTACCGCGAAGATGCGGGCACGGTGCGCAGCGAACTCGACATCGGCAAGCACATCACCATGAGCCGCGGCGCCTTGTCGGGCCGGGTGCTGGTGGTGGACGACCTGGTCGATTCGGGCGTGACGCTGGACAAGGTCCTGCATCACCTGAAGGAAAACTACGCGCCGGTGACCGAAGTGAAATCCGCAGTGATCTGGTGGAAGGCATGTTCTTCGCTGAAACCGGATTTTTACGTCGATTACCTGCCGACCAATCCGTGGATCCACCAGCCTTTCGAAGAATACGACAGCCTGCGTCCGCACCAGCTGGAAGCATGGAGCAAAAAGGGCGTATCGCGATAAGCGAAGTTGCCCGCGCAAAAAGCCTCGCTGCCGAAACAGCGAGGTTTTTTTACGCCTGTTGTCCCAGGCTGACCCAGCTGGCATCCTGCGCATGGCTGCGCAGCACGGCCTCGATGAATTCCATGCCTTGCACGCCGTCCTTGACCGTGGTCAGGAAGCGGCTATGGTCCGGGATCGGCCGGCCGTCGTTGCGCGCCGAGATCTGCTGGGCAGCATCGACATAGAGCTGGGCAAACGCTTCCAGGTAGCCTTCCGGATGGCCGGCCGGGACCCGGGTAGCATGCGCCGCTGCCTGGCCCTGCACGCGGCCGCGCGTCAGGCATTGCGCCTGGCCGCCTTGCGGCGTGAACCACAGCTGGTTCGGGTTCTCCTGGTCGAACCCCAGGCTGGCCTTGCTGCCGTATAGCCGCAGCCGCAGCGCGTTCTCGCAGCCGGTGGCGACCTGGCTGGCCCACAGCGTGCCGCGGGCGCCGTTGGCGTAGCGCAGCATCACTTGCACATGGTCGTCGACCAGGCGTCCCGGCACGAAGGTATGCAGTTCGGCCAGCAGCTGGGTCGGCGTCGCGCCGCTGACGTATTGCGCCAGCTGATAGGCATGGCTGCCGACATCGCCCAGGGTGCCCGCCGGGCCGTTGCGCGCCGGATCGGAGCGCCAGCCGAGCGCCGCCGGATCTTGGGTGCCGTCGTCGGCAGCGGCTGAGGCGGCGGGTATCTCGTCGGCCAGCCAGTCCTGCGAATACTCTACTTGCAGCAAGCGCAATTCACCCAGCGCGCCGGATTCAACCAGCTCCTTGGCATGGCGCACCATCGGATAACCGGTGTAGGTATGGGTGAGGGCGAACACCAGGTTCTTGCGTTGCGCCAGGGCCGCCAGCGCTTGCGCCTCTTGCAGCGAAACGGCGAGCGGCTTGTCGCAGATGACATGGATGCCGGCTTCCAGGAAAGCAGTGGCGACCGGCGCGTGCAGGTAGTTGGGGGTGACGATAGCCACTACGTCGATGCCGTCCGGGCGGGCCGCTTCGCGTCGCGCCATGTCTTGATAATCGGAGTAGCTGCGGCTGCGGTCCAGGCGTATCGCGGCGGCGCTCGATGCCGCTCGCAGCGGATTGCCGGACAGCGCTCCCGCCACCAGTTCGTAGTGGTCGTCGAGCCGTGCAGCCATGCGGTGCACGGCGCCGATGAAAGCGCCGTCGCCGCCGCCCACCATGCCCAGCCGCAAACGCCGTGGCAGCCTGGTTTCCTGTTTGCCGTGATTGATGCCCATGTCTAGTCCAATCCCAATATTTGTGCAATCTGCGCCGTTTGCACCTGGCCGCCGGCAAAGTCGTCGAAGGCGCGTTCGCTGACGCGGATGATGTGGCGGCGGATGAATTCCGCGCCCTCGGCGGCGCCGTCTTCCGGGTGTTTTAGCGCGCATTCCCATTCCAGCACGGCCCAGCCGGGGAAGTCGTACTGCGCCATCTTGGAAAAGATGGCTTTGAAATCGATCTGGCCGTCGCCCAGCGAGCGGAAGCGTCCGGCCCGCTCCTGCCAGTCGGAAAAGCCGCCGTAGACGCCTTGCCGGCCGTTAGGGCGGAACTCGGCGTCCTTGACGTGGAAGGCTTTGATGCGGCGGTGGTAGATGTCGATGAACGCCAGGTAATCCAGCTGCTGCAGCAGGAAATGGCTGGGGTCGTACAAGATGTTGGCGCGCGGATGGTGGTCGACCGCTTCCAGGAAGCGCTCTAAAGTGACGCCGTCATGCAGGTCTTCGCCCGGATGCAGCTCATAACAAAGATCGACGCCGGCGTCGTCAAAAGCGTCGAGCACGGGACGCCAGCGCCGCGCCAGTTCGGCGAACGCGGTTTCCACCAGTCCGGCCGGACGCTGTGGCCAGGGATACAGGTAGGGCCAGGCCAGCGCCCCGGAAAAAGTGACGTGCGCGCGCAGGCCCAAGCGGCGCGAGGCGATGGCTGCGCAATGCAGCTGGTCTTCGGCCCAGGCAGTGCGTGCAGCCGTATTGCCGCGCAGCGCCGGCGGCGCAAAGCCGTCGAACAGCACGTCGTAGGCTGGATGCACCGCCAGCAGCTGGCCTTGCAGGTGGGTCGACAGTTCGCTGACCTGCAGGCCGTAGCCGGCCAGCATGCCGGCGATGTCGTCGCAATAGGTCTGGCTTTGCGCCGCCAGTTCAAGATCGAACAGACGCGCATCGGTGGGCAGCTGCAGCGCCTTGTAGCCGAGCGCGGAAGCCCACCTGGCCAGGTTTTCCAGGGTGTCGAATGGCGCTTTGTCGCCCATGTACTGGGCCAGAAACAGGGCCGGACCTAGTATCGTTTTCACGGTGCAATCCTTTCGTGCAAAGCAACCGCGCCGCCGCAGCGGCGCGGTCTCGCATTAAAACGGCGAATCGGGGAAATAGAACTGCTTGGCGTTCTGGTTGGTGATCAGGACCGATGGGATGATGGTGGTCGCCGGCAGTTTCTCGCCCTTGAGGCGGGCTTCGGCAGTCATCTTGATGGCGTCGTAGATGAATTTCGGCGAATACGATACGTCGGCCCTGATCATCTTGTCGCCGTCGATGATTTTCTTGACGGCTCCCTTGGCGCCGGCGCCGCCGAAAATCTCCTTGATGTCGCTGCGCTTGGCCTGGTCGATGGCTTTCTGCACGCCGACCGCCATATCGTCATCGGCCGCCCACACCGCATCGATCTGGCGGAAGCGCGTCAGGTAGTCCTGCATCACCTTGAAGGCGTCGTCGCGATTCCAGTTGCCGTATTTGGCGTCGAGGATCTTGATGTCTGGATGACTTTTCATGACGGCGCTGAAAGCATCGAAACGTTCGTTATCGAGGGTGGTCGGAATGCCGCGCAGCACCACGATGTTGCCCTTGCCGTTGAGCTGCTTAGCCAGGTACTCGGCCGGCAGCTTGCCGAAGGCGGTATTGTCGCCGGCGACATAGGCGTCCTGGGCGGCGGTGTTGGTCAGCCCGCGGTCAACCACCGTGACATACACGCCCTTGCTCTTGACCTGCGTCACCGGCTGGGTAAGCGCAGCCGATTCCAGCGGGAAGATCACCAGCGCATTGATCTTGTTGACGGTCAGCATGTCTTGCAGCTGGTTGGCTTGTTCCGATGCGGCGGCCGATGTCTTGACGATGATTTTCAGGTCAGGATGGGATTTTTCCAGTTCTTTCTTGGCTTCATTGGCCCACCACACGATGCCCGCGGTGAAACTGTGGGTAGCGGTAGGAATGGCGACGCCCAGCGTCACCTTTTCGGCGGCGTGGACGGGCAGGGCGGTACTGAACGCATATGCAGCCAGGGCGGCAGCCGGCAACAAGCCGCGGCTAAAAATACGATGGATCGAATGCATGGTATCTCCTCCAGTTGGTGGTGCCGCTATCGGCATCCGGTTTTGAAACTACAAACGACAAACAACACACAGCACGACGCCGCCGGCAACAACCCTTAATGCCGGCCGCGCTGGAAATAAGCGACTGCGATGATGACCACGCCTTGTACTGCCGCATTCAGGTACACGCTGATGATGCTGGTCAGGTTCAGGATGTTGCTGATCACGGACAGCAGGATCGCGCCTACCACGGTGCCGACGATGCGGCCGGAACCGCCCTTGAGCGCGGTGCCGCCCACCACCACGGCGGCTATAGCTTCCAGCTCCCACAGCAGGCCGGTGGTGGGCGAGGCCGAACCCAGGCGCGGCACGTACAGCACGGTGGCGATGCCGACGCACACGCCGAGCAGCATGTAGGTGCAGGTCTTGACGAAGTCGACCCGGATGGCGGCGTAGCGGGCCACCTGTTCATTCGAGCCGATCGCCTGCACGTGGCGGCCGAAAGCGGTGCGGTTCAGGATCAGCGCGCCGCCCAGCGCCACCGCCAGGAACACCCAGATCGGAATCGGGATGCCCAGCAGGTTGGTGTAATAGACCGGGCTGTACAGGTCGGACAGCTGGTTGTCCAGCGTCAGCGCGCCGCCGTCCGCCAGGTAGGTCAGCACCGAGCGGAAGATGCCCAGGGTCCCCAGCGTGACGATGAATGCTTCGATCTTGCCTTTGGTGATCAGCAAGCCGTGCAGCAGGCCGAAGACCAGACCCAGCAGCAGCGCCATCGCGATGCCGGTCACGACGATGGTCAGCGGCCCGAGCGTGCCTGCGCTCATCAGCATGTTCATGAAATAAATCATGCTGCCGGCAATCAGTGCCGCCATCGATCCGACCGACAGGTCGATGCCGCCTGAAATGATCACAAACGTCATGCCGACCGCAATGATGCCGATGAAAGCGGTGCGGGTCAGCACGTTCATCAGGTTGTCGACGGTGGCGAAATCGCCGTTGAGCAAGGTGCCGGCGATGCACAGGCCGGCCAGCCCGAGCACCGGGCCCAGGCCCTTCAGGTGATTGAGGTACTGGAAAAACCGGGCGGATGCGCGGGAATCAACGGGTGCCGGTAGCATGGGAAATCAACTCCTCTTCGGTCAGCTGGTTGCTGGCCAGCGTGGTTTGCAGGACGCCCGCACGCATGACGGCGACGCGATGGCACAGGCCGATCAGTTCGATCAGTTCGGATGAGATGACGATCACCGCCCGGCCTTCGGCGGCCAGGCGCTGGATCAGGAAATAGATGTCGCGCTTGGCGCCGACGTCGACGCCGCGGGTCGGTTCGTCGAGGATGACCACGCGCGGATCGGCATGCAGGTATTTGGCCAGCGCCAGCTTTTGCTGGTTGCCGCCGGACAGCATGCGCGCTTTCACCTGCGGATTGCCGGCGCGGATGTTGAAATCCTGGATGGCGCGGGCCAGCGCCTGTTTTTCCGCCTGCAGGTCGAGCAGCGGATGGCTGTAACGCTCCAGCGTCATCAGGGTCAGGTTTTCGCGCAAGCCGAGGTCGACGTGCAAGCCTTTGCCCTTGCGGTCTTCGCTCAGGTAAGTCAGGCCGTGCTGCATGGCTTGCCTTGGACTGCGCAGGTCGAGCTGCTGGCCGCCGATGGCGATGCGGCCGCCGCTGCGCGGACGCAGGCCGATCAGCGCTTCCATGGCTTCGGTGCGGCCGGCGCCGACCAGTCCGGCAAAACCCAGGATTTCACCGGCGCGCACTTCAAAACCGAGGTCCGGGATCCAGCCCGGCACCGCCAGGTTTTCTACCTTGAGCAGGACTGGCGCATCGGCTGCCGGCATCAGCTTGGGCGGGAACATGTCCGACACGTCGCGTCCCACCATCAGGTTCGCCATCTGGTGGCGGTCCAGGCTGGCGGTAGGTTCGCGCGCGATGAAACGGCCGTCGCGCATGATGATGACTTCATCCGTATGGTTCTCGATTTCATCCAGCTTGTGCGAGATGTAAATGATGGTGACGCCTTGCTGCTTGAGCTGCGCCATCAAGGCAAACAGCCTTTGCGTCTCGCTCGATGTCAGGGTCGCGCTGGGCTCGTCCATGATCAGCAGGCGCGCCTTGCGCGACAAGGCCTTGGCGATTTCCACCAGCTGCTTTTCGGCGACGATCAGGGCGCTGACCTTGGTGTCCGGACTCAGGTCGAGGCCGACCTGGGCCAGGCATGCCGCCGCTTCGCTGCGCATGGCGGCGTCGTCCAGCAGCCAGCCCTTGCGTTTTTCATGGCCGAGGAAAATGTTCTGGGCGATGGTCAGGTGCTCGGCCAGGTTGAATTCCTGGTGGATCAGCACAATGCCGCAAGCCTCGGCCTGGCGCGAACCGGTGAAATGGCGGCTCTCGCCGTCAATTGTCAGCTCGCCTTCGGTGATGCTTTCATAACCGGCCAGTATTTTCATCAGGGTCGATTTGCCGGCGCCGTTTTCGCCCAGCAAACCGTAGACCCGGCCCAGCTCAAGGTCGAAGCTGACGCCGTGCAGCACACGCACCGCGCCAAAATCCTTGCGGATATTCTCGAAGCGGACAGCGACGCTCATCTCAGCTGCTCTCCCGCTGGACCAGCTGATGCGGCAGCAGCACCCCTTGCACGGTAGCCTCCGGATCGGCCAGCCGCTGCAGCAGCAACTGCGCCGCAGTTTCGCCGAGGGCGCGCATGGGCTGGGCGATGGTGGTCAGCGCCGGCCAGGTTTGCGCTGCAATGGCGATATCGTCGAAGCCCACCACGGCGGCTTCCTCGGGCACGCGCTTGTTCAGCTGGCGCATGGCGCTCACGGCGCCCATAACCAGCGGTATCCGATACGGCGAAGACAGCGCTGGGCGCGTCCGGCTGCGCCATCATCTGCAGGGTGGCGTGTTTGCCGGCGTCGTAGTCGAGGCTGTCGACCTGCCGCCGCCATTCCGGGCGCGCCTGCAGCCCGGCGGCTTGCAGGGCGTCGAGATAACCGCGCTGGCGTTCGCGCGCATAGCGGTAGCGTTGGTCCGAATTGATCAGGCCGATGCGGGTATGGCCGCGGGCTATCAGGTGGCGTACGGCGTCGCCGGCGGCGCGGTAGTTGTCGACGCCGACATACGGCACGGCGATGCCGGGGTCGAATTCGCAGCAGGCGACCCATGGCAGGATGTTGGATTCGTTGGCCAGGGCGTGCTGCACGGTATCCGGATCGAGGCAGATAGCGCCGTCGGCGCGGTGCGTGCGCAGCAGGTCGAAATAGGCGCTCTCGCGCCCGGCTTCGGCGCCGGTGTCGCACAGCATGACGAAATAACCGTCTGAGACAGGGAGTTAATTAATTAACCAGCACCGACACCCACGCAGAACTGATCATGCGCGCGGCGGCGGCCGGCAAGGCGATCTTTTGCGAGAAACCGGTCGACCTGACGCTGGAGCGCGCCAAGGCGTGCGCGCGCGCGGTGGCGGACGCCGGGGTGACTTGCATGATCGGTTTCCAACGCCGTTTCGATCCGACATTCCATGCCTTGAAGACGCGCCTGGCCGCCGGCGAAATCGGCGATCCGGAAATGCTGATCGTCACCAGCCGCGACCCCGGCGCGCCGCCGGTATCGTATATCAAGAGCTCGGGCGGCATATTCAAGGATATGCTGATCCACGATTTCGACATTTTCCGCTGGATACTGGAAGACGAAGCCGTCAGCATCTCGGCCACCGGCAGCTGCCTGACCGATCCGGCGATAGCCGAAGCCGGCGACATCGATTGCACCGCCGTCACCATCCGCAGCCGGCGCGGCCGCCTGTGCCAGATCAATACCAGCCGCCGTGCCGCCTATGGCTACGACCAGCGTTTCGAAGTGTTGGGCAGCAAAGGTATGCTGCAGGCCGGCAATCACAAGCCGACCGAGGTGGTCGCCGCCACCGGGCACAGCGTCAGCCAGGACAAGCCCGAGCATTTTTTCCTGGAACGCTATCGCGCTGCCTATGCCAGCGAGATCGCCCATTTTTTTGATGCGGTGGTGAACAAAGTGGCGGTACGCACCACGATTGAAGACGGCGTCAAGGCCCTAGAACTGGCCGAAGCGGCAACCCTGTCCTGGCGTGAAAACCGTACCGTCGAGCTGGCCAAATGAATCATTCCCGGACACTGAAAGTCGGCATCGTCGGCCTTGGCAGGCTAGGGAGGCGGCATGCGGAAAACCTGATGTCGCGGGTGGCCGGCGCTGAACTGGTGGCGGCCTGCAGCCCCTTGCCGGCAGAACTCGAATGGGCGCGCGACGCACTCCAGGTGCCGCATCTGTACGCCGACTACCAGGCCTTGCTGGCCCACGACGGGCTGGATGCAGTATTCCTGGTGACGCCGACATCCTTGCATCCGCAGCAGATCATCCAGGCTTTACAGGCTGGCAAACACGTGTTTTGCGAAAAGCCCTTGTCGCTGGACCTGGAAGATTGCCGCCTGGTCAGCGCTGAAGCTGCGCGCCATCCGCAACTGAAGGTGATGATCGGTTTTGTGCGCCGCTTCGACGCCAGCTACCAGGATGCCTATGAAAAAATCCAGCAGGGCGCGATCGGTGCGCCGTTCATGGTGTATTCGCAGACTTGCGACCAGCACGATCCGGACGGCTTTTTCGTCAAGTTCGCCGCCACCAGCGGTGGCATCTTCCTCGATTGCAGCGTGCACGATATCGACCTGGCGCGCTGGCTGCTCGGCAACCCGCGCCCGGTCCGTGTCTATGCCAGCGGCACCCGCGCCATCCATCAAGACCTGCAGCAGTTCCAGGACGTCGATAACGGCGTCGCCATTTGCGAATTCGACAATGGCAAGCTGGCCACCTTCTACGCCTCGCGTACGATGGCGCATGGGCACGACACCATGACTGAAATCACCGGCACGGCAGGGCGCCTGACCGTGGGCAGCAATCCGCGCAAGAACCGCCTGGAAATCGCCGACGCCCATGGCGTCCGCAATGAATGCGTGCCCAGTTTCTTCGAACGTTTCGAAGACGCCTTCCTGACCGAGGTCAGCACTTTCGTCGATGCGATACGGCGCCAGCGCAAGCTGGTGCTGACTTTGGATGATGCTACCGAGGCGACCCGCATCGGCATAGCGTTGCGCGAATCGCTGCTGTCAAAGCAGCCGGTATTGCTTTGAGGGCGTTTGCCTGCGCGATGGCATTGGCGTTTTATCGGGAAAGGTGACTACCGAGGGGGATTTGGCGACAGGGAGAGTGCGGGATCAGGGTTTTGCTTGCGCAGCAATGAAATACACGGCTGAAACCAATAGTCCCGCAGCGCCTATCAGTTTCCAGGTCAGTCCATCCAGCGCTTTATACAAGGTGGCGAACTCCTTGTACATGGTGGCTTCAAGATCTTTGACGTCCGCTTTTGTGGCGCAGTTATCCAGCCTGGTCTCTATGCGAGAAAGGCGGTCGCGCGTTTCGATCGCGAGCTCTTCAAGTTTGTTGATTCTTGCTTCCATGGCATCATCATAACCACCACCCTCCGCCCGTGGCAAGTCCAACTTTCTCGCTCCGTCGCGTACTATTCTTACTCTCGATGTGCTTCAGTTCCGCCATATTTCCCCCCAATCAGCGCTGCCAGCTTACGGCGACTGCAGACGGAAAATTGTACTCGAATTATCTTGTCATTTATTCATCGTAGCCTTCAATTGCACCCGTTTCCTCCACATTAAGCTCAAGCCTATAAGCCAGCGCAATAAACAGGGCCTGGCAAAGGCACATGGCGTTGGTCAGCGAGCGAAATGCAAATGCGCTGCCTTCCTTGACCGTCAGCAATACCGAAGCATGCCGGGCCAGCGGACTCAGCTGGCTGTCGGTGATGACCAGCGACTTGGCCTGGTGGTGGTGCGCCAGCCGTACGCAAGCCTGGGTTTCCTTGCCGTAGGGCGTAAAGCTGATTGCGATCACCACATCGTTCTTGCCTATGCTGCGGATCTGCTCGCGGATCATGCCGCCCAATCCGGACAGCAGGTGCACGCGCTTGTTGGTATGCTGCAAGGCATACACGATGTAGCTGGCGATAGGGAAGGAGCGGCGCACGCCGATCACGTAGATGTTCTCGGCCTTCTGCAACAGCTTGACCGCGGCGTCGAACTGCACGTCGTCCATGCCGTTCAGCAGTTCATCCAGGCCGCTGCGGCTGGCGGCGATGAATTCGCGCGCCATCGAGCCGCCGGTGAGCGGGGTCGGCTTGGCGTCGATCAGCTTGCGTATCCGTTGCTGGTAGTTTTGCGAAGGGATCGCCTGCGCCGTATAGGCGTCGCGGAAAACCGCCTGCATCTCGCTGAAGCCGCTGAAGCCGAACTGCTTGGCGAAGCGCACGATGGCGGACGGCTGCACATCGCAATGTTCGGCAATGTCGCTGATCCGTTCCAGCATCAGGCTGCTGCGGTGCTGTTCCACATAGGTGGCGATAATCTTCAGCTGGCGCGAAAGCGTCGCGTATTGTTCCGCGATTTGCAGCATCAGCTGGTCGACAGTCGGCGTATCTGCCATGGTGTTCTTTCTGATTTATGTCGTGAAGCAATTATAAAGAAAATTTTGCAAGTGAAAATAAAATTCTAATTTAAATTTAATTGAAAAAAACGTTGCATATTGAATCCGCTTGTTCTATTGTTTAATACCGATGACGCTGTCGGATCCGGGCGATCAGCCTAAAGAATAGTGAATAAAACAACAACGGAGACAACTATGCAACGACTCAGATGCAAGGGCCTGGCCAGGGCCTTGATGGTGACTGCGCTGGCGATGAGCTTTGGCGCCATGAACCCCAGTTATGCCGCCAATGAAAAATTCGTCCTGATCAGCCACGCACCGGATTCCGATTCCTGGTGGAACACCATCAAGAACGCCATCAAGCAGGCCGGCGAAGATTTCAACGTTACAGTCGATTACCGCAATCCGCCCAACGGCGACCTGGCCGACATGTCGCGCCTGATCGAGCAGGCCGCGGCCCGTCATTATGACGGCGTGATCGCCAGCATCGCCGATTTCAGCGTGCTGAAAAAAGCCATGGAAAACGTCACCGCCAAGAAAATCCCGCTGGTCACCATCAATTCCGGCACCCAGCAGCAAAGTGAAGAGCTGGGCGCGATCATGCACGTCGGCCAGCCGGAATACGATGCAGGCAAGGGCGCCGGCGAAAAAGCCAAGGCAGCCGGCATCAAGTCTTTCTTGTGCGTCAACCACTATGCCACCAATCCTTCCTCCTTCGAACGCTGCCGCGGTTTTGCCGAGGCCATCGGTGTCGATTATAAAAAATCAACGCTGGATGCAGGCCAGGACCCGACCGGCATAGAGAGCAAGGTCAGCGCCTACCTGCGCAACAATCCCGGCACCCAGGCGGTGCTGGCGCTCGGTCCGGATTCGGCTTCGCCAAGCTTGCGCGCGCTGCAAAAGATGGGCTTGAAAGGCAAGATGTGGTTCGCTACCTTCGACCTGTCGGAGGAAGTCGCCAAGGGCATCAAGGATGGTTCGGTGCAGTTTGCGATTGACCAGCAACCCTACCTGCAAGGTTATATCCCGGTCGCGGTGCTGGCCATCATGACGCAAAACAAGACTACCGATGTCGCTACCATCCAGGCCAAGCTGAAAGCCAATCCGAAGTTCCAGGCGCGGCTGGCCGAATATGGCCTGGCGCCGCTCTACGGACCGCGCCACATCAGCTCCGGTCCTGGCTACATCACCAAGGATAATCTCGACAAAGTGCTGAAATACGCTGGCCAGTATCGCTGATCCAGCGCCTTGTTTTAACATGGCTGCCGGAGCGGCGACGCTGCCGGCAGCCGATAAGTGGAAACCCCAGGGGGACGATGCACCCGGGTCTTGCTACGCCCCGGCATCTCGCCATACCCCGTCAGGCCGTTCCGTTTTGCGCCTCACCAGCGGCCGGCCAGCAGCCAATACAGGCAGGAGATACAACCATGAATTCAAGCAGTGTGCATGCTGACAAGCTAGGCGCCGACGGCGCACCAGCGCATCTTTCAGCGCCGCAGAAGACCGCGCCGAAAGACGAGCGGGTGCGCAAGGAAGGATCTTTGAAACGTTTCCTGGGACGGCCGGAATTTGCCTCGCTGGCAGGTGCGATCCTGGTCTTTATCGTATTCGGTTTCGCCGCCGGCGATTCGGGCATGTTCAACCTGGATGGCGTCGTCAACTGGATGCAGGTGGCGGCCTACCTGGGCCTGATTTCGATCGGCGCTTGCGTGCTGATGATCGCCGGCGAATTCGATTTGTCGATCGGTTCGATGATCGGCTTTGCCGGCATGATGGTGGCGATTCCCACCGTCTATTTCCACTGGCCGTTCTGGCTGGCGGTGCTGTTTGCCTTTGCCGGCTCGATGGCGCTGGGCTGGCTCAACGGCTACCTGGTGGTCAAGACTCGGCTGCCTTCCTTCATCGTCACGCTGGCGTTCATGTTCATCTTGCGCGGCCTGACGCTGGCGTTGTCGATCATGTTCGCCAACCGCACCATCGTCAGCGGCGTCGGCGACCTCGCGGCGAACGACTGGCTGGGCAGCTGGCTGTTCACCGGCAATCTCGGCAGCGGGCTGTTCCACTGGATGGCCGCCCACGGCTGGATCGCCACCATGGCCAACGGCCAGCCGCTGGTAGCCGGCATTCCCAAGGTGATCGCCTGGTGGCTGGTGCTGGCGCTGGGGGCAAGTTTTGTGCTGGCGCGCACCCGTTTCGGCAACTGGATCTTCGCCGTCGGCGGCGACGCCAACGCCGCTAAGAACGTCGGCGTGCCGGTCAAGCGGGTCAAGACTTCGCTGTTCGTGTTCACCGCTTTCTGCGCCTGCCTGTTTGCCGTGCTGCAGGTGGCCGACGTCGGCTCGGCCGCGGCCGACCGCGGCTTGCAGAAGGAATTCGAAGCCATTATTGCTGCAGTGATCGGCGGCGCCTTGCTGACCGGCGGTTACGGTTCGGTGATCGGCGCCTGCTTCGGCGCCCTGATCTTCGGCGTGGTGCAGATCGGCATCACCTATACCAATCTCAATTCGGACTGGTTCCGCGTGTTCCTCGGCGTGATGCTGCTGGTGGCCGTATTGTTCAACAATTATGTCCGTCGCCGTGTGACGGAGGCGAGGTAATCATGAGTGAAACCATTCTGGCGCTGGAAAACGTCAGCAAGTATTTCGGTTCGGTGATCGCCCTGCAGAACGTCACATTGCGTTTGAAAAAGGGCGAAGTGCATTGCCTGCTGGGCGATAACGGCGCCGGCAAGTCGACCCTGATCAAGACGCTGGCAGGGGTGCACAAGCCGTCCGAAGGAGAGTACCTGGTCGATGGCAAGCCGGTCTCGTTCAATTCGCCGAAAGAAGCGCTGGATGTCGGCGTGGCGACCGTGTACCAGGACCTGGCCCTGGTGCCGCTGCTGTCGGTGGCGCGCAATTTTTTCATGGGGCGCGAGCCGACCAAGAAGATATTCGGCATCACCGTCATGGACATCAATTACGCAGCCGAGACGGCGCGCGAAAAACTGGCTGAAATGGGCATCATGGTGCGCGATCCGCACCATGCGATAGGCACCATGTCGGGCGGTGAAAAACAATGCCTGGCGATCGCCCGCGCGATCCATTTCGGCGCCCGCGTCCTGATCTTGGACGAACCGACCGCGGCGCTCGGCGTCAAACAGTCGTTCAATGTACTCAAGCTGATTCACAAGGCGCGCGAGCGCGGCATTTCGGTGATTTTCATTACCCACAATGTGCATCATGCCTATCCGATCGGGGATTCCTTCACCTTGCTCAATCGCGGCAAATCGATGGGCACCTTCACCAAGGATAACGTCAGCAAGGACGAAGTGCTAGACATGATGGCCGGCGGCGCGGAAATGCAGACGCTGATGAATCAGTTGGAAGGCATACAGGTCTAGTTCCAAGTTCAAACGGTTCAGTTAAGGAAAGCACTCATGCCAAACACTAACAATACCTTCGCACCGGGCCGCAAGCTCGATGTGGTTTGCATCGGGCGCCTGGCGGTAGACCTGTATGCGCAGCAGATCGGCGCGCCGCTGGCGGATGTCAGCAGCTTCGCCAAGTACCTGGGCGGCTCTTCCGCCAACATTGCTTTCGGCTGCGCCAGGCTGGGCCTGAAATCGGCGATGCTGGCGCGGGTCGGCAATGAGCATAACGGCCAGTTCCTGACGGCGGCGCTGGCGGCGGAAGGCTGCGATGTCAGCCAGATCAAGGTCGATCCGGAGCGGCTGACCGCGCTGGTGATGCTGGGCCTGAAAGACAAGGATACTTTTCCCCTGATTTTTTACCGCGATAACTGCGCCGACATGGCGCTGGCGGAAGAAGACATCGATGAGGCTTTCATCGCCTCCAGCAAGGCGCTGCTGATTACCGGCACCCATTTTTCCACGCAACAGGTGCATCGCAGCAGCAGCCTGGCGCTGGAATACGCGCGCCGCAACAATGTGCGCACCGTGCTCGACATCGATTACCGGCCGGTATTGTGGGGCCTGACCCAGAAGGGCGACGGCGAGACGCGTTTCATCGCCAACGATGGCGTGACCAAACACCTGCAAGGCATCCTGCCGAAATTCGACCTGGTGGTCGGCACTGAAGAAGAATTCATGATCGCTGGCGGCGGCCAGGACATCATCGCCTCCCTGCGGGCGGTGCGCGCCGTCAGCCAGGCGACGCTGGTGGTCAAGCGCGGGCCGCTCGGCTGCGCCGTGATCCATGGTGCGATTCCAGCATCGCTGGATGCAGGTTTCAACTACAAGGGCGTGCAGGTCGAAGTGCTCAATGTGCTGGGCGCCGGCGACGCTTTCCTGTCCGGATTCCTGAAGGGCTGGCTGAACGGCGAAGACGATGAAAGCTGCTGCCGTTACGCCAATGCCTGCGGCGCCCTGGTGGTGTCGCGCCATGCCTGCGCGCCGGCGATGCCGACGCCGGTCGAACTGGCGTATTTCCTTGAACATGCAGACCGCATGCAGCGGCCCGACCAGGATGCGCACCTGCAGCGCCTGCACCGGGTTACTGTGCCGCGCAAAACCTGGGATGAGGTGAATGTCTTCGCCTTCGACCATCGCAACCAGTTCTTTGAGCTGGCGCGCGAATTTGGCGGCGGCGGCGAGGCGCGCTTGCCGCAGCTCAAGCAGCTGCTGGTGCAGGCCGTGGCCGCCACCGAACAGGCGCTCGGTTTGCAAGGGAAGATCGGCATATTGTCCGACGACCGCTATGGCCAGGATGCGTTGAATGCCGCTACCGGACGCGGCTGGTGGATCGGCCGCACAGTAGAGCTGCCGCTTTCGAATCCGCTGGAATTCGACTATGGCCGTTCGATAGGTTCGCATCTGCTGAGCTGGCCTAAGGAACATGTAGTCAAATGCCTGGTGCAGTTCCATCCCGACGATGCGGTTGAAAAACGCCTGGAGCAGGAAGCCCAGATTCGCGGTTTGTACAACGCGGTGCAGGTCAGCGGCCATGAACTGCTGCTGGAAATCATTCCGCCCAAGGATTTGCCTAAGGCCGAGGATACCGTGCTGCGCGGCATCAAGCGTTTGTACAACCTGGGCATTTATCCCGAATGGTGGAAACTGGAATCGATGTCGGCCCGCCAGTGGGATGCGATCGACCGCCTGATCGCCGAGCGCGATCCCTATTGCCGCGGTGTGGTGCTGCTGGGGCTGGCGGCGCCGGTGGAAGAACTGGCGGCAGGTTTCCGCGCCTCGCGCCACAGCAAGACCTGCCGCGGTTTCATGGTGGGGCGGACGATTTTCCATGAACCGTCCAAGCTCTGGCTGCAAGGCCAGATCGACGATGCTGCCTTGATCGGGCAGGTGCGGGCCACATTCGAGAAACTGATCGGCGTCTGGCAAGCCAGCCGCAGCGAACAGCCATCCAACCCAGCGGAGCGCGCAGCATGAGTGCAGCCAAAACCATACGCCTGACCATGGCGCAAGCGCTGGTGCGCTACCTGGCCGCCTTGCGGGTCGATACCGCCGACGGCGAGGCGCCGCTGTTCGGCGGCGTCTTCGCCATCTTCGGCCATGGCAATGTAGCTGGCCTGGGCGAGGCGTTATACCAGCATCGGGAGCAGTTGCCGACCTATCGCGCGCATAACGAACAAGCCATGGCGCATGCCGCAATCGCCTATGCCAAGACGCACATGCGGCGGCGCATGATGGCGGTCACCAGTTCGATCGGCCCGGGCGCCACCAACCTGCTGACGGCAGCGGCGCTGGCCCATGTGAACCGCCTGCCGGTGCTGCTGCTGCCGGGCGATATCTTTGTTTCGCGGCGGCCCGATCCGGTGCTGCAGCAGGTGGAGAATTTCCAGGACGGCGGCGTCTCCGCCAACGATGCGTTCCGGCCGCTGTCGCGCTATTTCGACCGCATCTATTATCAGGAACAACTGTTGACGGCCTTGCCGCGTGCGATCCAGGTGCTGACCGACGCCGCCCAGTGCGGGCCGGTGACGCTGGCCCTGCCGCAAGACGTCCAGGCCATGGCTTACGATTATCCGGTCGAGTTTTTTGCGCCGCAGACAGTCAGGTTCCGCGCCCAGGGGCCGGCAACGGATGAGCTGCAGGCAGCGCTGGAGCTGCTGAAAAACGCCAGGCAGCCGTTGATCGTGGCCGGCGGCGGCGTGCTGTATGGCGAAGCCACCGAGGCGCTGCGCTGTTTTGCCGAAAAACATGCGGTGCCGGTGGCGGAAACCCAGGCTGGCAAGAGCGCCTTGGCGTGGCGCCATCCCTTGCAGCTGGGCGCGCTCGGCGTGACCGGCTCGCCGGCCGCCAATGCCTTGGCGCAGAAGGCCGATGTAGTGATTGCAGTAGGCACCCGGCTGCAGGATTTCACCACCGGTTCGCACTCGCTGTTCGGCCAGGCCAGGCTGCTGAGCATCAATGTCAATCCAGTCGACGCCATCAAATGGCAGGGGACGCCGATGTTGTCCGACGCCCGGCTAGGGCTGGCTGCCTTGTCGCAAGGCTTGCAGGACTGGCGTTCCAGCACCGGCTGGCACGCGCTGGCGCTGGAACAGGCCAACAGCTGGCGCGCCACGGTCGACAAGATCACCGGCCAGCGGGAAATAGAGGCGCCGGCCTTGCCCTATGACGGCGAGGTGATCGGCGCGGTGCAGCGCTCCAGCATCGACTCGACCGTACACGATATCGTGGTCTGCGCCGCCGGCACCTTGCCGGCCGAATTGCATAAACTGTGGCGCACCTCGACTCCGGGCGGCTATCACGTCGAATACGGTTATTCGTGCATGGGCTACGAAATCGCCGGCGCGCTCGGCGTCAAGCTGGCGCAGCCGGAACGCGACGTGATCGTGATGGTGGGCGACGGCAGCTACCTGATGATGAATTCGGAAATCGCCACCTCGGTCATGCTGGGCAAGAAACTGATCATCGTGGTGCTGGACAACCGCGGCTACGGCTGCATCAACCGCCTGCAGCAGGCCTGCGGCGGCGCGCCGTTCAACAACATGCTGGAAGATTGCCTGCAGGGGCCGCAGGGCGCGCCGGCCGTCGATTTTGCCGCGCATGCAAGATCGCTTGGCGCGCTGGCGGAAAACGTCAAGACCATCGCCCAGCTGGAAGCTGCGCTGCAGCGGGCGCGCGCTGCCGACCGCACCTACTTGGTGTGCATCGACACCGACCCCGCGCGCACTACCGAAGACGGCGGCTGCTGGTGGGAAGTGGCGGTGCCGGAAGTGTCCGAACGGCCGCAGGTGCAAGCCGCGCGGGCCGAATATGAACTAGCCCGCCACAGTCAAAAAGTGTAGGGGTTACCAGAGTTATATTGCGAGAGAGACCATGACATTTAACGTAAAGATCGGCATCAACCCGATTTCCTGGATGAACGACGACCTGCCTTCGCTGGGCGGCGAGACGCTGCTGGAAACGGCGCTGGCCGAAGGCGCGCAGATCGGTTATCGCGGCTTCGAGCTGGGCAACAAGTTTCCCAAGGAACCGGCAGCGCTGGCGGCGGTGCTCGGCAAATACCGGCTGGAATGTATTTCGGGCTGGTATTCCGGCCGCCTGGCGACCGGCACGGTGGAGGATGAAATCGCCGCCGTCGGTCCGCACCTGCGGCTGCTGGCGGAAAACGGTTCCAAGGTCATGGTGTACGGAGAAGTCGCCAACGCCATCCAGGGCCGGCCGGATCCGCTCTACAAGCGGCCGCGTTTCCTGAGCGACCTGGAGTGGCGGCAGTATGCCGACAAGCTGACTGCGTTTGCGCGTTTCACCTTGTCGCACGGCGTGCGCCTGGCTTACCACCATCACATGGGCGCCTACGTTGAAACCCCGGCCGATATCGAACGCCTGATGGCGCTGACCGGCGATGAAGTCGGCTTGCTGTTCGACAGCGGCCACGTCACGTTTGCCGGCGGCGATCCGTTGCAGGTGCTGGAGCAGCATATCAAGCGTGTCTGCCATGTCCATTGCAAGGATGTGCGGCCGGCGGTGGTGAAGATGGCGCGCAACGGCAACTGGAGTTTCCTGCAGGCGGTGATCAACGGCGCGTTTACCGTGCCGGGCGACGGTGCCATCGATTTCGACGGCTTGCTGCGCTTGCTGTACCGGCATGGCTACGCCGGCTGGCTGGTGGTCGAGGCGGAGCAGGATCCGGCCGTCGCTCCGAGCTATCAATATGCCGACATGGGTTATCGCCACTTGGCCGGGCTGGTGAACATCATCGGCAAGGAGGCGGCATGAGCTTGCTCGTCAAGGGCCAGGCGCAAGGACGGGAAATCGTCAGCGTCACGCCGCAGTCGGCCAACTGGCGTTTTGTCGGTTTTGCCGCCTATCGCCTGGCGGCCGCTGAACGGATCCGCTTCGATACCGCCGAGCGCGAGGTGTGCATCGTGGTGCTGCGCGGCGTGGTCAGCGTGCAGGCCGGCGACCATGCCTGGAAAGAAATCGGCGAACGGCAAAGCGTGTTTGACCAGAGTTCGCCGTATGCCGTGTATGTGCCGCACAGCCACGCCGTCACCATCAGCGCCCATGGCGATGCTGAAATTGCGGTCTGCAGCGCGCCCGGCCATGGCGGCCTGGGCGCGCGGCTGATCGAGCCGGGCATGGCCAAGCGTTCGGTGCGCGGGCAGGGTAGCAATACGCGCTACGTCTGCGATATCCTGCCGCAGACCGAACCGGCCGATCATTTGCTGGTGGTGGAAGTGGTGACGCCGGGCGGTCATTCTTCAAGCTACCCGCCGCACAAGCACGATACCGATAACCTGCCGCAAGAGAGCTTCCTCGAGGAGACCTATTATCATCGCCTCAATCCGCCGCAGGGTTTTGCTTTCCAGCGCGTGTATACCGATGATCGTTCGCTGGACGAATCGATGGCGGTGGAAAACCACGACGTGGTGATGGTGCCGCGCGGTTATCACCCGGTGGTGGCGCCGCACGGCTACGACAGTTATTACCTGAACGTGATGGCGGGGCCCAAGCGCGAGTGGCATTTCAAGAACGATCCGGCCCATGAATGGATGTTGCAGCGCTGATCCGATGCCGGTTTGGAACATCGCCTATGACGGGCCGTAAATAATTGCATAAAAATCGCAAACTCCGATTGACCGGATCCATGGAATTCACGTATTATTCGGTCTTCGGAATTGCAGTAAGTCTTACGGGGCTTCGCATTACGGCCCACGTGGCGGAATTGGTAGACGCGCATGGTTCAGGTCCATGTGCCGCAAGGTGTGGGGGTTCGAGTCCCTCCGTGGGCACCAGGCAACTGGTGTTGGAAGTAAAGAGAAACCGCATAAACATCAATGTTTATGCGGTTTTTTTCTTTTCCGGCCCAATTTTTCCTGGTTTTATCGATTGTCCGCAGTAGGAAATACCACCAGCTGAAAAGTGTCCTGGCCGCAGCTGAAGGGCGCCAGGGCAGTCATCCAGGATGCCCAGTGCCTGACTTCCATGCTCGCGGTCTTTCAGTTTTTTGCCGGCGCCGCCGGGCAGCCGCGCCAATTGGTGGCCGCCGGGATCGATTCGCCTTTCATCACCAGCGTCAGCGCCCCCAGCTTGGCGTTATCGTTGACCGTCGCGCTGTACAGCACGAAGCTGCGCGGCCCCATGTAAACCCGGCTGCCGATGTTGACGTGGTCGATCTTCATGACCCGGTCTTCGAACAAGTGCGTCTGCGGGCAGGCCTGGGCATTCAGTTCGCTATAGTCGCCAATGGTGACGCAGTCGAACTCGGTGATGTCGGTGGTGTTCATGTAAACCCCGCGGCCGATATGGCAGCCCAGCAGGTTCAGGGCCAGCGGCAGCCACGGCGTGCCGCGCAGGTAGCTCATGAAGTTCGGTATCGCGATGCCTTCATACAGGTTGGTGACGCCCTCCGACAGCCAGACGAACGGGGTCCACATCGGCACGCTGCATTTCTTGTAGCGCCCGATCAGCAGCCACTTGAGGGCGGCGATGAAGATGAAGGTGCCGATGCCGTACAGCAGGCCGGCGCTGGTGAGCAAGGAGATCACTTCGCCCCACTGGCCGGCGCCGGCGAGCGGCATCAGGTTCAGCACCACGGTATAACCGACCGCGATCACGATCGCATGCGGCGAGACAATGCGGAAGCCTTCCACCAGCGAACGGCCGAGGCGGCGCCGGCGCGACGGGCGGAACGTCAGGTGTTCCGGGAAGCCGCTGGTCTGCTCGCGCGCCGGCAGGTTGATCGGCGGCGAGCCGAGCCAGGTGTCGCCGGGCTGCATGCGGCCGTTGTCCGGCGCGCGCGAATGGACGCCGATCAGGACGTTTTCCGGCAGGATGCTGCCGTCCGGCACGTAAGCGCCGTTGCCGACGAAACTGCGGCGCGAGATCACGGTCGGCTTCATGGTCATCCAGCCGCCCTCGATCTGTTCGTCGCCGAGCAATACGGCATCGGCGATAAAGGTGTCGTCGCCCAGGGTCAGCATGTCCGGCACCACGCCCAGCGCGGTCGAGATCTCGGCATGGCGGCCTACCTTGGCGCCCAGCAGGCGGTACCAGTAGGGCGCGTAGACGGTGGCATAGACGCCGTGCAAGACGCTCAGGCTGGATTCCTGGATCTGGTTGACCAGCCATTTGCTGCAATAGATATTGCTGCGCACCGGCCAGCTGCCGGCCCGCATGCGCGGCAGCAGGCTCCAGCGGATGCCGGCCGAGAGCAGGGCGGTGCAGACGATCAGCACCGCGGTGGCGGGGAAGGCCATGACGAAATATTTGGTCAGCTGGAACGGCACGTTGCCGTTGCTTTGCAGCCAGGGGAAACGATCGGTGTCGTCGAGCCAGTCGATCAGGATGAAGCTGGGGAACACCGGCATGAAAAACAGGGTGGTGATGAGGAAGGCGCCGAACAGGAAAAATATCGATTCGCCCAGCTGACGCCTGCGCGTAACCGGCGGTCGCGGCGGTTTCGAGGCAGGGTCGAAAGCGCCTGCATCGCGCGCCGGCGAGCCGGTCCAGATGCGGCCGGCCGGCACCGCCTGGCCTTCGCTGATGGCGCTCTGGCCTTCGACATGGCCGAAGACGCCGACATCCGTGTTGCCTTCCATGACGACATAGGAACCGATGCAGCTTTCGCGCTGCAAGGTGATCGGCCCCAGCCACAGCTCGCCGTGTTCGACGCGGGCATTCTCAAAATTGACGGCGTTGCCGATGCTCACGCCGTCCTCTATGGTGAGCAGGTCATGCGCGCGCAAGGTCATGGAGCCGATCACCACTTCCGAGCCGATGCGCGCGCCCAGCGCCCGCAGCCACCAGCTGTACAGGGTCGAGCCGCTCAGCAGGTAGGCCGGCGCCGCCTCGATCAGGCGGTCCGCCAGCCACCAGCGGTAATAGGTCAGGCCCCAGAGCGGATAACGGCCGGCTTTCAGGCGTCCGGCGATCAGCCATTTGGCGGCGATCGCAATGGCGAACTCGAACAGGGTGGCCAGCAGGAATACGCCCACCGACACCACGATTGCCAGGGCAATCGAATCGCCCGGATCGCCGGTGAAGAAGTGATAGGTGAAAAACGGCGCCAGCCATTGCATCATGCGCATCGCCACCAGCCACGGCACGGCGGCGGCCTGGGCGGCGCCGCACAGCCAGCGCTTCAGGTCCGACGGCGTGCTCCAGCCGGTGTCGACCGCGATGCCGGCGGCCGGCGCTACCGCCAGCACCTGGGCGATGCGGCCGATGGTGCGGTTCATGTATATGTCGCGCACCGTCACGTGGGCAAAATCGGGATTGGTGCGCAGAGCGGAAGCGAGTTTTGCCGCGAACAGCGAATGGCCGCCGAGATCGTTGAAGAAATCGGCGCTGCGCTGGATAGGCTGACCAGGGAACAGTTTGTTCAGCGCTGCGAACAGGGCCGCTTCGGCCGGCGTTTCGGGGAGGTCGGAATCACCGCTGGCGGCGCCGGTTGCCGCCAGCGGCCTGGCTTTCAACGCCTTGCGGTCGATCTTGCCGGAAGTCAGGCGCGGCATTTCCTGCATCGCTTCGAAGAAACCGGGCACCATATAAGGCGGCAGCCGTTCGGCCAGGGCGCTGCGCAAAACCGCAGGGACGATTTCCGCGCCGCTTTCGGCGACGATGAAAGCGATCAGCTGGTCGATGCCGTCTTCCTGGCGCAATACCACCGCCACCGTGCCGACCCCGGGCTGGCGCGCCAGCACTTCTTCGATTTCTCCCAGCTCAACGCGGAAGCCACGGATCTTTACCTGGTCGTCGGTGCGGCCCAGGCACTGGACCCGGCCGTCGGCATCGATCCGGGCCAGGTCGCCGGTGCGGTACAGGCGGCGGTCGTGTTCGCCGCTGGCCCAAGGGTTGGCCAGGAATTTCTCGGCCGTCAGTTCCGGCCGCCCCAGGTAACCCTCGGCGACGCCGGGGCCGGTAATGCACAGTTCGCCGACTTCGCCGCGCGGCAGCAGGAGCAGGCCGTTTTCCGGCGCCGCCCCGGTTATCACCTCAATCACTAGCAGGCCGTAGTTAGGCAAGGGCCGGCCTATGGTGACCGTTTCATTGGCGCGCAGTTCGGCCAGGCTGGCCGATACCGTGGCTTCGGTGGGGCCGTAGGTGTTGAAAATTTGCCGGCCGCTCCTTGCCCAGCGGCTGACCAGCGCTTCCGGGCACATTTCGCCGCCCAGGTTGATGATGCGCAGGCTTGGCACGTCCTGGTTGAACAGGGCCAGCAGGGTCGGCACCGCGTGCAATACGGTGACGCCCTGTGCGGCCAGCGCCGGCGGCAAGGCTTCCGGGTCGGAAGCTAGCTCCTTGGGCGCGATCCAGAGCGTGGCGCCGGCCAGGTAGCTGATCCAGATTTCTTCGAACGACATGTCGAAAGCAACCGAAAAGCCCTGGTAGACGCGATCGCTGGCGGTGATTCCCAATACCGCGTTTTCACTGCGCAGGAAATGGCAGATGGCGCCCTGGGTGATGGCGATGCCTTTCGGCTTGCCGGTCGAGCCGGAAGTGTAGATGACATAAGCCGGATCGCTGCGCTGTACGTGCTGGCGGCGCAGCAACGGCGTCTCGCAGGGCGCTAGCAGCTGTTCTGCGGTCCAGACCTGGCACCGGCCCGAGTCCAGGCGCGGCGCGAATTGCTGGCAGCTGACGATGCCCGGTGCTTGCGCGTCTTCCAGGCAGACCGCGATCCGGTCCGGCGGCGTATCGGCATCCAGCGGCAGCCAGGCGGCGCCGCTCTTGGCGATGCCGGCCTGCATGATCAGCAGGTCGATGCCGCGCGGCAGCCACAAACCGACGATCTGGCCCGGACCGACGCCGGCGGCGATCAGGCGTGAAGCGACCAGGTCGGCATGATGGTTGAATTCTTGATAACTCAGCCGGCGCTCGCCGAACACCATGGCGATCTGGGCCGGCATGCGCTCGGCGGTCGCCTCAAGCAGGTCGGCCAGGACTTCATCGCGTATCAGCTCAGGCCGGACCGGCCCATGCAGAACGTCCGGGTGACTGGAAAAACCGCTGGCAGCCGCGTTATCGACGAGCAAAGACTGAGTCATGGATGAGGCAAGTAAAAGAGACAGGTGAACGATCGCAAGCGGGCGATGGTAGCACGCTGATATAGGTAACGTTCAGACAATTTTGCGGAAGCCCGACGCTGTGGTTTTCCGGTCTGCGGCGGGGCTTGGCTGCGCTTGCCGCAAGGGGTTTACGCGGGTATAGACAAGGCATTTTCCCCTCCCTTGCTAACGAACTTGCTAATGGGAAACTATTGGTCGTATGATGGGGTATTCAGGGCCCGGTTTCAAGTAGTATCGTTTTTCGCAATTTTCTGCAATTCCGCTAAAGCTTTCTGACTGTGCAGTGTTTTTGTCGGTGAAGATCAGTGAGGTTTTGTGATGCAGCGATTGAAGAAATTTTTCACCATGGACAGCGGCATGCGCTGGATCAAGGTGATCTTGCCGTTCCTGGCGATCGTGGCCTTGATGGTGGGGCTGCTGGCGTTCAGCATGAATATCCTGTCTTCGGTGCGCGCCTTTGTCGGCGGCGAGAGCCTGTGGTCGAAGGCGCAGAAGGAGGCGGTATTCCACCTGAACCAGTATGCGGTGACGCATGCCGACCCCGACTACCAGAAGGTGCTGAAGGCGCTGGCGGTGTCGATCGGCGACCGCCGCGCCCGGGACGAGCTGGATAAACCCAATCCGGACCTGCAAGTGGTGCGCCAGGGTTTCCTGGACGGCGGCAATCACCCGGACGACATCGACGGCATCATCAGCCTGTATCGCAATTTCAAGAATTTCAGCCTGCTGCGGGAACCGGTCGCCAACTGGAAGATCGGCGACCAGCTGATCCAGGAGCTGAGCGCAGAAGCCAGCCGCCTGCATGCGGCGATCAGCGCCGGCAACCCCGATCCGCAGACAATGATCGCCAGCGTCGCCCGCATCCGCGAGATAGACGCCGAACTGACGCCGCTGGAATTGCGCTTTTCCGCCAGCCTGGGCGAATCGTCGCGCCAGGTCCAGCGCCTGCTGCTGTTTGCGACGCTGACCATCGCCGTCGGCCTGATGATTTTCGGCAGCTGGATTTCGCGCTATATCCTGACCAAGAGCGACCAGTTCGAAGAGGCGCTGAAGATCAGCCAGGAACGGTTGCACCTGGCGATGCTGGGTAGTAACGACGGCCTGTGGGACTGGGATATCCAGGCCGACAATATCTATTATTCGCCGCGCCTGAAGGAATTGCTGGGGTATTCGCTGGAAGAAGAAGAGCCGACGCCGCTGCAGTTCCTGAACTGCATCTATCCGTCGGACCTGGATGCGGTGCGCGCCAAGCTGACGTCGCACCTGCACGACAATTCGCCGTGCGACATCGAGTTCCGGATCGTCACCAAGGGCGGGGAATTGCGCTGGGTCCGTTCCTGCGCGCAGTCCACCAGCAATTCGGCCGGCGAGCCGGTGCGCATGGCGGGCTCGTTTACCGACATCACCGCCCGCAAGCGCTCCGAGGAGCAGCTGTATGCCGCCAAGGAGCGCGCCCAGGTCACGCTGGAATCGATAGGCGAGGCGGTGATCACGCTCAGCACCGACGGCCTGGTCGAATACCTGAACCCGACGGCGGAAATCCTGACTCGCTGGACGCTGGCCTCGGCGCGCGGCTTGCCGCTGGAAAAAATCCTGCACGTGGTGGGCGAAAGCTCGGGCAACCGGATTCCCGACCTGATCCCGCAGATCCTCGACAACAGCGTGCCGATCGACCGCGCGTCCAACCTGCTGCTGGTCTGCGACGACGGCAGCGAGGTCGCGGTCAACCTGTCGGCCGAGCCGATCCGCAACCTGAGCGGCGAAACCATAGGCACGGTGCTGGTGCTGCACGATGTCAGCAAGGACCGGGAATATGCGGCGCAGCTGTCGTACCAGGCCAGCCACGACGAACTGACCGGACTTATCAACCGGCGTGAGTTCGAGCGGCGCCTGACGGTGGCGATGATCACCTCGCGCGACCAGCAGCGCCAGCATGCCGTGCTGTACCTCGACCTGGACCAGTTCAAGGTGGTCAACGACACCTGCGGCCACGCCGCCGGCGACGAGCTGATCCGGCAGGTCAGCGTCTTGCTGAAACAGCGCTTGCGCGATACCGACACCATCGCCCGCCTGGGCGGCGACGAATTCGGCGTCTTGCTGGAGAACTGCCCGGTCGAGCATTCGCTGCGGATTGCCGAAGGATTGCGGCAGACCGTCGCCGATTTCCAGTTCGTCTGGACCAACAAGCCGTTCACCATCGGCGTCAGCATCGGCCTGATCAACCTGGCGGGCGAAATGCATACGTTGGGGCAGATCATGAGCGCGGTCGACGCCGCCTGCTACCTGGCCAAGGAAAAGGGCCGCAACCGTGTACACGAATACCGGCTGGACGACAGCGAGCTGTCGATACGGCACGGCGAGATGGAGTGGATCACGCGTATCAATGAAGCGCTGACGCAAGAGAAGTTCTGCCTGTTCTCGCAAGAGATTTCTGCCCTGGGCAAGCCTCCCAGCCACGGCGCCCATTTTGAAATCCTGCTACGCATGCTGGACAAGGATGACAACCTGGTGCTGCCGATGGTGTTCATTCCTGCCGCGGAACGCTACAACCTGATGCCGGCCATCGACCGCTGGGTCGTTTCGACGGTATTCGCCACCCTGGCGAAAATGCGCCAGCAAGGGCGCGGCCGGGAAATCCAGACCTGCGCCATCAACCTTTCCGGCACCAGCATAGGAGACAGCAATTTCCTCAGTTTTGTGCAGGAACAGCACGTGAAGTACGGCATCGCGCCGCAAATCATCTGCTTCGAGATTACCGAGACCAGCGCGATCGCCAATTTTGCCAAGGCTGCACACTTTATCCAGGAACTGAGAGGGGTGGGCTACCGCTTTGCGCTCGACGATTTCGGCGCCGGCATGTCTTCGTTCGCTTACCTGAAGAACCTGCCTGTCGATTTCATCAAGATCGACGGCGGGTTTGTCAAAGACATGCTGAACAGCCCGACCGACTATGCAATGGTGGAGGCGATCAACAAGATCGGCCATTTGATGGGCAAGCAGACGATTGCCGAATTCGCCGTCAATGAACGGATCATCGGCACCCTGACCGAGATCGGCGTCGATTTCGCCCAGGGCTACGGCATCGGGCGGCCGCGCGCGTTTGGCATCGGCGTCGACAAGAACCTGCTGAACGCCGGTTAGAGCGCGGCCCGCAGCATGGTGCGGAAGGCCCGTGGCGTGCACTGGTCGATCACCACCTGCGGCGTGCCGTGCCAGCTGGCAAAACGCTGCAGGGTGGCCGCCAGTTCGGTGGCGAACCTCTGGCTGGTGCGGGTGCCGGGCTCAAGGTACAGCGCCTTGACCTGGAACACGCCCTGGCCGCGATGCGCCTTGGCGTCCAGCCGTCCCACCAGGGCGCCGCGATGCAGGATGGGCAGCGTAAAATAACCGTAGCTGCGCTTGGCTTCCGGCGTGTAGCACTCGAGCCGGTAATCGAAATCGAACAGCTCCAGCGCACGCTTGCGGTCCCATACCAGCGGATCGAAAGGCGACAGCAGGCAGGTAGCGCTGGGTTTCAGCAAACCGCCGGCGGCGGCCAGCGCCAGTTCGCGATGCGCGGGGTGGATGTACAGCGGCTGCTGCCAGTCGTCCACCGTGGCGCGCAGCAGGCTGCCGTCTTCGACCAAGGTCTCAGGATCGGGGCTGGGGCGGCTCTTGGCGGTGCGGAAGTAGTCGCCGATCCAGCTGGCTTTGGCCACTCCCAGTGCTTGCACCGCCTTGAGCAGCAAGGTGCGCTGGGTCTCCTCTGTGGATGGCATGCGGGTATCGTCCCAGTCGGGCAGGATGCGTTCGGCGAGGTCGTAGATCCGATGAAAGTTATGGCGCCTGGCGATCATCAGGCGGCCCGCCGTGAACAGCACTTCGAGCGAACGTTTTTCCGGTTTCCATTCCCACCAGCCGCCGCTTTTACCGTCGGTGCGCTTGAAATCGGCCGAGCGCACCGGGCCGTGCTGGCGGATATGCTGCAGCAGCAGCTCTATGGTGGCGGCGTGCTGTTCCATCCATTTGGCCGAATACTTCCAGCCCATGGAGCCGGGATCGATCATGCGGTGCCGGTACAGTCCGTAATCCTCGATCGGCAGGAAACTGGCTTCGTGCGCCCAGTATTCGAACAGCTGGCGTTCCTCCAGCAACTCGTCCAGCCAGCTCTGCTGGTAGCTGCCGAGCCGGCTCCACAACACCAGGTAGGGGCTGCGCGCCACCACATGGATGGTGTCGATCTGCAGCAGGCCCATCTGGCGGATGGCAGCCAGCACGTCCTGCTTGACGGCTTTCTTGCGCACCGGGTTGAGCAAACCCTGGGCCGCCAGTTGCAAGGCGCGCGCGGCGGGCAGGGAGAGCTGGATGGCGGTCATGCCTGACCTGGCTCAGATGCCGATGCCGGACAGGTCGAGGCGGCCGTCCTGCAGCGGCGGGCACCAGTAGTAGCCGCCGGTGACCGGACGCGAAAAGCTGAACAGGGCGTCGACGATGCCGTCTTCGTGGCCCAGCATGCGGCGCAGGACGTTTTCGAAACGGTCGCTGGATTCGCCGTAAGCGATGAATTCGGTGCCTTGCTGCAGGCCGTTATCCCATGGCATAGAGTGGCGCACCATGTAGGCCTCGGGCGTGAAACTTTCCTGCGCCGTGCGTTTGGCGTGGGCCGATTCCGGCGCCTCTTCGATTTCCTCGTTGTCGGCAACCTGGCGGCCGATGGTGGCGTCGCGCTGTGCGGCGGGGAAACCGCGGAAGCGCGGCAAGTCATGGATCCAGCGTTGTACCGCGACAAAACTCGAGCCTTGGCGGCCGGCGCCGTCGGCCACCAGCGCGGCGGCGATGGCTGCTGCCGCCTTGGGGTTTTCGGTGCCGTCTTCGTAGCCGGTCAGGTCGCGTGTGTCGCGGTAGCGGAAAGTATCCATCGCGTCTTCCAGCACCAGCGCGTCGCCCAGCAGCTCGACCAGTTGTGCGGTGCGTTCGAACAGGCTGCTGCGGTCGCTGCCGCGCAGCAGGAACCACATGGCCTGCTGGGTCGACGGCGCGGCGCAGCCTTGTCCTTCAAGCGCCGGAAACGAGCGCAGGCCGCCGACATGCTGTTCCAGCGCCTGGACCAGGGGTTGGCCTAGTCCGACCACGCCCCAGTCCGCCGCAAAAACTTCGCGCAGCCGTATCAGCGCCGCCTGCGGGTTGTGGCCGCCAAGGCGAAATGTGAGTGAACGGCCGAGTGGTGCGAGTGCTTCCAGGATTCCTGGCTGGGCTTGGTCTGCTGTTGCTGGCATTGCTGATCCTTAATAAAGAAAGAGAGCGAGGAAAGGGTGTGATATTAGCGGATTCCGGCAGCTTTTGCGCTCTGCCGGGCCTGTCTTGCGCGCAAGCCGGCGATGATGTCGCGGCCCATGAAATATTCTGTCAGCCGGGTTTTCTGGTGCGGCAGCAACTGGCTGGCGGCAATCAGGGCGGGCCATGTCGCCAGGGCTTTTTTGCAGACCTCGCTGATCACCTGGCGCAGCGGCGGCTCCAGCAGGCCGCTGCGGTTGGCGAACGCGCGCAGGCTGAGCGGCGACAGGAACGAGCGTTTGGCCTGGCCCTCGGCAAATTTGAGGGCGTGGCCGCTGCCGTTCAGGTACACGCTGTACGCCACGATGTCGTAGGCCGGCGAGAATTCGATGCTGCCGTCGGCCAGGTAGCGGATGCCGAAATTTTTCAGGTGCGCGTCGTAGTTGCCTATCAGTTCGTTGACCGCAATGCGGCGCAGCAGCTCATGGCAGGCTGCTGTGCCCAATCCCGGCACGGCTTGCATCACCAGCGCCATGTCGGCATAGCTGGCGCCGGTATATTTCTTGTCGGGATCGACGCCCAGGATCTGGCAAAAATCTTCTACATGCAGGCGCCCCGGCTGGTCGCGGTCGAAGCGCTGCACCGCCAGGAATTGCTGGCTGTCCTCTGCCGCATGCGGATGTTCGGCCATGATCGCCGCCAGCGGCTGCAGGCTGGCGCTGCAGACGGTGACGCCGGCGGCCTGCGCCAGCTGCAGCGACAGGTGCTCGACTTCCGGCAGGTGGTCGTATTGGGCGGTGGGCAGCTTGCCGATGATGTGAGCGTCCTTGTGGCGGGTGCGGCTGACATACCTGCCGCCTTCCAGGATCAGCGCCAGTTTCGGCTGCATGCCGGAAATCGAGACGCCGTCCACCAGCGGCGCGGCGCTTACGCTTTCTTCTATTGCTTCCTTGTCTTGCGTCACCAGGCGCGTCATCGTGGCCCGCGTCAGCCTGGTCGGGATGGCCCTGACGGCGCCCGGCAAGTCGCGGCCGCAGGCTGCCAGCAGTTCGAAATGATCGTCTTCCGCGCATTTGCGCTCGAGCGCGATTTGCTTGCGCAATACGCCTTCCGGCAGCAGGTTCTGGAAGAAGGCGGGCAGCCGCATCTGGCCCGGCGAATTGAAAATCGCCGCCAGCGGATTAAGCAGCAAAGCCATGTCTTGTTGCGGCGTGGCGGCGCGCATCGAGAGCGACAAGGTCGGACGCTGCGGATCTTGCGCATAGGCGGGATCGACCTGGAAACGCACCATGTCGCCGTACTGGAACAGGACGCCGGCCAGGCGCTCCGCCACGAAAATATCCAGCGCGCTCAGGTTCATTTGCGCTCCGTTTGCTGCGCCAGCGCCGCGGCCACCAGGCTTTGCACTTCTTCCTCGGCCGGCGCTTTTGCGGCAATCGAAGACGCCACCGCCTTGGGCAGCAGCATCAGCTCCAGCCCCAGCTGGTCGGCCATCGTCATCAGGGTGCTGAGGCGGGGATCGCTCTTGCCCGACAGGACGCCGCGTATGGTCACCGCCGTCAGGCCGCTGGCGCGGCTCATGGCGATGATCGGCAACGCCAGCCGGTCCTTGGCCTGGCGCAGGATGGAAGAGAGTTCGCTCAAGGTTTTCATGGCGGTTAATAAACTATCTTTTATGGATTTAAGAATAGTATAGTATCTTTTTCTGAAAAAGATAGTTTAATATCTTATTAAGATAAAAGGATATTTTGCTATCTCTTTTGGAAGCTTGCCCCAGGCAAAAACCATATAAGCATTGCCGAAAACCTTCGTTCTGCAACTTGCCCGAATCGATTAACTTTGCGCCAAAGCCTCAGGGCTAATTAGTTGCATCGATCAATTCAATCACAATGAGGGTTTGCATGATTGCCAATATTTTCAAACGTTTGCCAGCCTTGGCGGCAGCTTCAGTCATCACTGTGCTGGCCGGCCAGGCCTGGGCCGCCGGCCAGGAAGTCAATATCGCCTATCAGACAGTGGTCGAACCGGCCAAGGTGGCGCAGGCTGACGGCGCCTATGAAAAGGCCAGCGGCTGGAAAATCAACTGGAAAAAATTCGACAGCGGCGCCGACGTGATAACCGCGGTGGCGTCCGGCGATATCCAGCTGGGTTACGTGGGCAGCAGCCCGCTGGCCGCCGCAGCGACGCGTGAACTGCCGATCGAAACCATCCTGATCGCGGCCCAGATCGGCCAGGCGGAAGCGCTGGTGGTGCGTAACGGCAGCGGCATCAAGACGGCGCAAGACCTGGCAGGCAAGAAGATCGCGGTGCCGTTTGTTTCGACCACCCACTACAGCCTGCTGGCGGCGCTCAAGCACTGGGGCATTCCCGCCTCCAAGGTGCAGATCCTCAACCTGCGGCCGCAAGAGATCACGGCGGCATGGCAGCGCGGCGATATCGACGCCGCCTATGTCTGGGATCCGGCGCTGGGCAAGGTCAAGGAATCCGGCAAGATCCTGACCGATTCGGCCGAAGTGGCCAAATGGGGCGCGCCGACTTTCGACGCCTGGATCGTGCGCAAGGATTTTGCGCAAAAACATCCCGATTTTGTGACCGCCTTCGTGAAAGTCACCGGCAAAGCCTATGCCGACTACCGCAGCCACGGCGCGGACTGGAAAGCCGGCTCGCCGCAGTTCGAAAAAATTGCACGCCTGACCGCCGCCAAGCAGAGCGATATCGCCGAACTGCTGGCCGGCAGCGGTTTTCCTACCCTCAGCGAGCAGGAGCAGCTGCTGAGCAACTCTACGGTCAAGGCGCTGGCGGCGACTTCCGGTTTCTTGCAAGAACAAAAGAAAGTGGAGCGCGTATTGCCGGATTACCAGCCCTATGTCAATCCGGGATTCGCCAAGCAAGCAGCGCTTCAGTAAGGAGTTCGCATGATCCGTTTGCAATCGGTAGGGGTGGTGTATCCCAACGCGGCGCGGCCAGTCTTGCACGATCTGTCGCTCGACCTGCATGACGGCCGGTTTACCGTGGTGATCGGTGAATCCGGCTGCGGCAAGACTACCTTGCTCAACCTGATCGCCGGGTTCCTGAGGCCGAGCTCGGGTTGCGTCAGCGTCGACGGCGCGGCGGTCACCGGACCGGGCGCCGAGCGCGGCGTGGTGTTCCAGAACGATACCTTGCTGCCATGGCAGACGGTGCGGGAAAATGTCGCATTCGGGCTGCGCCTGGCCGGGCAACCGCCGCAGCAGCGCCATGCCAGGGCGGACGAATACCTGGCGCTGACCGGGCTGCAGGATTACGCCAACGCCGCCATCTGGGAATTGTCCGGCGGCATGCGCCAGCGCGTCAGCCTGGCGCGCGCGCTGGCGGTCGATCCGCGTTTCCTGCTGCTGGACGAACCGCTGGGCGCGCTCGACGCCTTGACGCGCGAACACATGCAGGAACATCTGCTGCAAGTCTGGAAAGCTTCCGGCAAAGGCATCTTCATGATTACCCATAGCGTGGAAGAAGCGCTGTTCCTGGCGACCGACCTGGTGTTGCTGCGGGCGCGGCCGGGACGGGTGGAGAGCGTGCGCCAGCTCGAATTCGGCGCGCGTTTTGCGGCCGGCGAAGCGGCGCGCAGCATCAAGTCCGATCCGCGCTTTGTCAGCCTGCGCGAGGAAATCCTGGAGCAGCTGCTGCATCCCGGTCATGCTTCGAGCAACGCTTCCGGCAGCGATGCCGGATTGGAGGAGGCATTGGCATGAGTGAATTATCCGTGACGTTTTCGCCGCTTGAATTTGAATTGCCGCCGGAGCCGGAGGCATCGCCGAGCGCTGCCCGCCAGCGCCGAGAGGCGCCGAAAACCAAGGCCAGGCGCGCAGTTTCCGAGCGCAGCATCACGCTGCTGACGGTAGCGGCTTTGCTGGGTTTGTGGTGGCTGCTCAGCGCCCTGGCGCTGGTGCCGCCGCTGTTCCTGCCGTCGCCGCTGGCGGTATTGCAGAAATTCAAGGCGGTCGCGCTCGACGGTTTTGTCGACGCCACCTTGTGGCAGCATGCCGCCACCAGCATCGGGCGGGTGTTCGCGGCGCTGCTGCTGGCCATTTTCAGCGCTATTCCAGTGGGCATCCTGATCGGCCTGAGCAGCCGTGCGCGCGCGGTGTTCGATCCGCTGATCGAGTTTTACCGGCCGATCCCACCCCTGGCTTATTTACCGTTGATCGTGATCTGGTTCGGCATCGGCGAACTGTCCAAGGTGCTGCTGATCTACCTGGCGATTTTCGCGCCGCTGGCGATCGCCACCTTGCATGGCGTACGGCGGGTCGACCAGAACCGGCTGAGGGCAGCGCAGACCCTGGGCGCATCGCGCTGGCAGCTGATCCGTTTTGTGATCCTGCCGTCCGCGGTGCCGGACATATTGACTGGGATCCGCATCGGCCTGGGCGTCGGCTGGTCGACCCTGGTCGCGGCGGAGCTGATTGCCGCCACGCGGGGACTGGGTTTTATGATCCAGTCGGCGGCGCAGTTCCTGGTGACCGATGTCGTCATCATGGGGATCCTGGTGATTGCCTTGATTGCTTCCAGTTTTGAATATGCCTTGCGCTGGCTGCAGCGCAAATACGTGCCGTGGGAAGGCCGTGCATAGTTCCCGATTCAGGGAGGTGGAGCAGGCCAGCCGTGACCGGCTGGCCTGTTGTTTCATGACTTAGTTTGCACTTGCGGTCGGCCGCACCACGATCTCGCTGAGGTCGACGTCGGCCGGCTGTTCGATGGCGAACAGGATAGTGCGGGCGACTGCCTCCGCGCTAATGGCGATCTTGCGGTAAGCCTGCATTCCCAGCTTGGCGGCAGGATCGGTGATGCTATCGGCCAGCTCCGATTCGGTCACGCCCGGCGAAATCACCGTCACCCGGATGTTGTCGACTTCCTGACGCAAGCCGTCCGAAATCGCCCGTACGGCAAACTTGGTGGCGCAATATACCGCCGCGCTCGGCACCACCCGATGGCCGCCGACCGAAGCGACGTTGATGATCTGGCCGTTGCCTTGGGCTTGCATGACTGGCAAGGCAGCGGCGATGCCGTACAGTACGCCCTTGATGTTGACATCCACCATGCGCTCCCATTCGTCCACCTTCAGCTGCTCCAGCGTCGACAGCGGCATCACTCCGGCATTGTTGACGATGACGTCGACCCGGCCGAAGCGGCTTTTGGCGAGCGCCACGATATCTTCAAGCTGGCCTCGTTGGGTAACATCCAGGGCTTGATATTCTGCTATGCCGCCAGCCGTGCGGATCAATCCCGCCAGGGTTTCCAGGCGTTCGGTGCGGCGCGCGCCCAGCACTACCCGGGCGCCGTGTGCCGCCAGTATGCGGGCGGTGGCTTCGCCGATGCCGCTGCTGGCGCCGGTGATGATGACAACTTTATCCTTGATTCCAGACATGTGATTCTCCTTGATGTGGTCAGGCCCGCGCCGTCGGCGCCGGACCTGCTTATCAATATAGGGGCCGGGAAACTGCCTGGGATAGTCGCTTCGTCGCGACTTCTTGCCTGATCCTCCAGATATGCAGCTGGGCGCCGCCGCGTCCGATTGAAAAATAGTAGACTCGGTCAAACTCTGCAAATGCACAAAACGAGGCTGCAAATGGAAAATTCAGGAACAATCAAGGACAGCGGCGCTGATCATTTGGTGTCGATCAAGCAACTCGAGCTGGCGCGCCTGATCGAGCAATACACCGTCATCGACGGTACCCACCAGACGGCGATAGCGCCCCTTAATCTGGTGCGGCTGTCGCAGCCTTCGGCGCCGGCCCATGGCTTGCACAAGCCGGCCTTGTGCATCATTGCCCAGGGCCAGAAGCAGGCGATGCTGGCCGATGAAGTCTATATTTACAATTCGGCCCAGTACCTGGTGGTCTCGGTCGACCTGCCGGTCATGGGCCACGTGACGCAAGCCACGCCGGAATTGCCTTACCTGTGCTTGCGCCTGGACCTTGAGCCAAAGGAAATCGGCGACATGATCATGACCGGCGAGGTCCGTGCAAAAAAGCCGGATCTGCCGGCGCGCGGCATGTTTGTCAGCAAAGCCAATTCCAGCCTGCTGGATGCCGTGCTGCGCCTGGTGCAGCTGCTGGCGACGCCGCAGGACATCCCGATGCTGGCGCCGCTGGCAATGCGCGAAATCCTGTACCGCCTGCTGCAGGATGAGCAGGGCGGCATGCTGCAGCAGATCGCCATGTCCGACAGCCAGGCCCAGCACGTGGTGAAGGCGATCGAACTGATCAAGCGCGATTACCGGCTGCCGCTGCGGATCGAAAACCTGGCGCGCGAAGCCAACATGAGCTCGTCTTCGCTGCACCATCATTTCAAGGCGGTGACGGCGATGACGCCGCTGCAATACCAGAAGCAGCTCAGGCTGCAAGAGGCGCGCCGCCTGCTGTTCGCCCAGATCGGCGACGCCGCTACCGCAGGGCACCTGGTCGGTTACGAAAGCCCCTCGCAATTCAGCCGCGAGTACAACCGCATGTTCGGCTCGCCGCCGGCGCGCGATGTGGCGCGCTTGCGGGCTGCCGGTGCGGCGGTCGGTAGTCCGGCTTAGATTTTCTTGTTCATTCGGCGCGTCGCGCTGTTTGGGAGCTGCGCCGCGAAATGCTTTCCTGGATGGCGACGATGATCAGCACCACCGTGGTCAGGCCGGAGATCATCAGCTGGTCGGTGTAATAGGCGAAGGGGACCAATATCGCCAGCAGCGCCAGCCCGATCATGTGGGAAAACGGGAACCGGCGGTAGACCACGGTCTTGTAGATGCCGTTGCCGAGCAGGTAAACCATCGGTCCGCCGACCAGTGTCGCCAGCGATTTTGTCTCGATGTGTCCGGCCGGATGGGCCATCGCCAGTTCGTTGCCGACCGCGGTGATGATCACGCCGGCGACGATGAGCACATGGGTATAGTGGAAATACGCGCCTATCCGTCCGGGATCCTTGGAATGGACGATGGCTTCGGTGCCGGCCTGGCTGCTGGTGTCGAAATAGATCCACCACATCGCCAGGCTGCCAAGGAAAGCCACCAGGAAAGCGATCAGGGTCGGCGCATCCCAGTTCGCCATATGGCCGATGGTGGCGCCGGTCACCAGGATCGACTCGCCCAGCGCCACGATCACGAACAGCTGGCAGCGTTCGGCCAGGTGGCCACCCTCGATGGTCCAGTCCTGGGTACGGGAGCGTCCCATGCCCGGCAGCCACAGGCCGATCATCGGCGACAGGTATTCGCAAGCCACCGCCAGCGTCCAGAACAGCAGCCGGTACTGGCCCTGCGACAGGCCGCCGGCAATCCAGAATGCGCCCGAGATGCATAGCCAGCCAAGCATGCGCTGGAAGTTCTTGCTCAGCGCATGGTGGCGTCCCAGGTGCAGCACCACGAACAGGGTGCGGCCGATCTGCATGCTGGCGTAGCACACCGCAAAAATCAGGCCGCGTTCGCCAAACGCATCCGGCAATACCGCCGACATCACCAGGCCGACCAGCATGATGGCGAACAGCAGCACCCTGATCGGCATGGCGTCGGGGTCGAACCAGTTGGTCACCCAGCAGGTGTATTGCCAGACCAGCCAGACCGCGAACCACAGGATCAGGGTCTGGACCGCTCCCAGCAGCGTCAGGTTTTCCAGCAGGTGGTGGGAGAGCTGGGTAACCGCAAAGACATAGACCAGGTCAAAGAACAGTTCGACCGACAGTACCTTGGCTTCATGGCCGTCGCGTGCGCGCAATAGGTTGGCTTTGCCCCAGATGGCCATGGTGGTTTTCCCTCGTTGTGTAGATATTGTCATTCACAATAAGGGAGGTTTCCATCGCATGTCAATTGGCGCCGGTCGCGCCGTCGCCAGGCTTGATTGTGCACTTTATGCGCGCCCGGACTGTTACCGTGGAGCCCGGCAAGCCGGCGTGGTTCAGACGTCAATCAGGCAAGCGAAAATGCGATGGCCGTCTATCAGCATTGGCGGCCCCGAGCGGTGCGCCTTGAAGCCGCCGCGCAGCAGCCAGCGCTCGATGCCTATCGGCGAGACGGTGATCAGGCGCTTGGCGCCGCGCCGGGCGGCGCAGTCTATCGAGGCTTGCAGCAGCTGGTAGGCGTTGGAGGAGGAAACCTGCGCCAGCGGCGTTTCATTCTTCTTGCTGAAATCGACGGCGGCAAAACGCGACAGCTCCCACACTTCGGTGGTGCAGGGCGGCGCCGCGCCCTTGAGCAGCTGCGGGAAGACTTCGCTCAGCAGATAGGGTTGGTTGGTCGGCAGCAGGCGGGCGCAGCCGTTGACTTCGCCCTGGTTATCCTGCGCCACGACATAGACCGTATCGGCATGGTCAAACTGGTCCAGTTCTGCGCCGTCCTTGGTCTCCAGTTTCCATTGCAGGGTTTCGACAAAAACCTTGTGGCGATAGCTGGATATTTTCGAAAATAGCTCACTTGACAACTCGGCAGCGGCCCCGGAAATGACGTTCATCAGTAGTGTCCTTAGTCAGTATTGGTGAATTAATTTTGAAATGCATGGGGCGCTCGGCGTAACTGTCAAGGTTGACAGGTAGGAGGCGACGGGGAATCAGACAGGGAATGGGCAAAAAAAATCCGGCCAGGGCCGGATTGACAGGGGTTGCGTCGGATTCCGGCGCTTGGGGGCAGCGCCGGTTGCGGTTACAGGATGCCGAGCCTGGCGGCCTTGATGGCCGCTGCGGTCTTGTTGGTGGCGTTGAGTTTTTTCAAGGTGTTCGAGATATGGAAATTCACCGTGCGGTCGGTGATGTTCATGATCTCGCTGACTTCGCCCGAAGTCTTGCCGTCGGCGGTCCAGCGCAGCACTTCGATTTCTCGCGAAGTCAGCTGGGTGGCGGCTTCCGGCATGTGTTTTTCGATCAGCAGCAGCGACAGGCCTTCATGCGCAACTCCCACCAGCCATGACAGCTTGAGTGAAATTTCGCGCAATTCCTTGTGCGAGACGCTGTCGTCCGAACGCGACAGGTTGAGCAGGCCCGAGATGCCTTTGGCGTCATGGCAGGATTGCGCCCAGCCTGCGTGCAGGCCGTGCGAACGTGCATCTTCCCAGAACGAACGGTTGCTGGCGACGTGCTTGTCGGACCAGACCATCGGCAGGTTCGAGTGCCTGCCATGCGCCACGGTGGGGTCGATCTTGTCGTAGCGCTCCTGCATGTAGCGCTGCTGCCAGGTGGTGGGGTAGTTGTTCAGGCTGACTACCTTGGGCTCGGCCACCGGCCAGGGCAGGCGCATGTCGTATGCGCAGTAATCGAAGCCGAGCTGCTTGGCGACTCCGGACAAGGCGTTAAAAAGGACGGGCGCGGATTTCGCGCTCAACATAGACTGCATTTGTTGCTCTTGCCAACTAAACATACCTGCACTCCCGTAAAAAATGTGTGTTTTTCATGGAAGGAAATTCTTTTCTTCTGCTGCAAGACCGCAATCAGGCCATTGTCAGAGAGGGGCCTGGGAAACGGTATTGCAACGTCACATCAGCTAGCATTTGGAATCAAAACCTGTATGCCTTTTTTGGCTTCAGTTGCGGCGCGGGCCTCGGATTTCCGCGCTCACAAAAAAGTTTCCATTAGGAAATTTAACACACTTTTGCCGCCGAGGGGATTGAGTGAACATACAAAAACAATTGTTGATTTGTTCACGTGTCTGATGCCGCCTGCGGCGCCTCGCTTCAGATGAACCGCATCTTGAAGTTCTTGCCCTTGATATTGCCGTTGCTCAGCTTGCCGAACGCGTGCTTGGCGATCCGTTTGTCGAGCGCCACATAGGTGACGAATTCGAACACGCTGATCTTGCCGACCTGTTCCTTGCTCAGGCCGACATCGCCGGTCAGCGCTCCCAGCAAGTCGCCCGGGCGCAGCTTGTCTTTCTTGCCGCCCATGATGCACAGCGTCAGCATGGGCGCGGTCAGCGGTTCGCCCGCTGCCGGTTCCAGCGCCGCCAGGTCGAACCAGCTGACCGGTCCTTGCTGATAGTCCTCGATCAGCTTGACCCATTTCTTTTCGTTCGGCGCGCACAAGCTCAGCGCCAGCCCCCGGTCCTGGCCGCGGCCGGTGCGGCCGACGCGGTGGATGTGGACTTCGGTGTCCTTGGAAACGTCGACATTGATGACCGCGCCCAGGGTCTGGATGTCCAGGCCGCGGGCGGCGACGTCGGTGGCCACCAGCACCGAGCAGCTCTGGTTGGCGAAGCGCACCAGGATCTCATCGCGCTCGCGCTGCTCCAGCTCGCCGTACAGCGCCAGCGCGCTGAAACCCTGCGCGCGCAATTCGTCGGCCAGTTCGCGGCAATGGATCTTGGTGTTGCAAAAGGCGATGGTCGAGACCGGCTTGTAGTGGTTCAGCAGCTGCGCCACGGCGGCATTGCGGCCTTCGTAGGAGACTTCGTAAAAGCGCTGTTCGATGCGGCCGGTATCATGCTGCGCTTCGACCTTGACCTCGACCGCGTCGCGCAGGAATTCGGCGCTGGCCTTGCGGATGTCGTCCGGATACGTGGCGGAAAACAGCAAGGTCTGGCGGCGCGCCGGGCAGGCGCTGACGATGCCCGAGATTTCTTCGTAGAACCCCATGTCGACCATGCGGTCGGCTTCGTCCAGCACCAGCGTCTGCACGGTGCCGAGGTTGATGCTGCCGCGGCCGATGTGGTCGCGGATGCGTCCCGGGGTGCCGACGATGATATGCGCGCCATGCTCCAGCGAACCGATCTGCGGGCCCATCGGCGTGCCGCCGCACAAGGTCAGGATCTTGACGTTGTCGGCAAAGCGCGCCAGCCGCCGCAGTTCCTTGGCGACCTGGTCCGCCAGCTCGCGCGTAGGGCACAGCACCAGCGCCTGGATCGCGAAATAGCTGGGGTTGAGCTTGTGCAGGATGCCGATGCCGAAAGCCGCGGTCTTGCCGCTGCCGGTCTTGGCCTGGGCGATCAGGTCGCGCCGCTCGAGGATCACCGGCAGGCTCTGCGCCTGGATGGTGGTCATTTCATGGTAGCCGAGGCTATCCAGGTTGCTGAGTAACGCCGGCGCCAGCGGGAGGGTGGAGAAAGAAGAGGTTTTCACGATGAGGTTGTCGCCAGCTTAAAAGGGAGGGAAGTCTAACAGGTGGGCGGGCTTAGGACCAGTGTAATGCCGCCATGCTTGTCAGAACGACTACTCGGACTGTTCATTGCTCATACAGCTCCAGCGGCAATCCGTCGGGGTCGGCGAAAAAAGTGAAGCGCTTGCCGGTGAATTCGTCGATACGGATGTCTTCCACGGCGATGCCCTGGCCGCGCAGTTCCTGGACGGCAGCGGCTACGTCGGGCACGCGGAACGCCAGGTGGCGCAAGCCGCAGGCTTCCGGCCGGCTCGGGCGCGGCGGTGGCGAAGGGAAGGAAAACAGCTCTATCTGCACGCCGTCCGGGGTGCGCAGGTCGAGTTTGTAGGAGTCGCGCTGCTCACGGTAGGTTTCGGCGACGATGGCCAGGCCCAGCAGCTCGGTATAAAAACGCCTGGAACGCTGGTAATCGGAGGCGATGATGGCGACGTGGTGGATGCCGGAAATTTGCATGGATGGTCGGGCGGGAGTGACCGCAGTGTGAAAATGGCCGCCAGCGTACGGCGGCTGTCCAGTCCTGACTATACCTGACCTATCCCGCTCAAGCCTAGCAGCGCGCCTGCCGCCAGCACCCAGAGCGGATGCACTTTGCTCTTGTAGGTAAGCAGGGCGCAGGCGGCGGCGATTGCCGCCAGGCCCCAGGCATGGGTCGAGGCTTCGGTAATCAGGGCGGCGCTGGCGGCCACCAGGCCGACCGTCATCGGCACCAGCCCGGCTTGCACCGTGGCGCGCCACGGACGGTCCTTGAAGCGTTGCCACAGGTGCAGCACCACGCCGGTGAGCAGCGACGACGGACCGAACTTGGCCAGGCTGGTGACCAGCACGCCGGGCCAGCCGGCGACATGCCAGCCGACCAGCGTCACCACCATCATGTTCGGACCTGGCGCGGCTTGCGCCAGGGCGAACATGGCGCTGAAATCCTGGGGCGACATCCAGTGGTGGATGTCGACTACCTGGCGCTGCATTTCCGGCAGGATGGTATTGCCGCCGCCAAAAGCCAGCAGCGACAGCTGGCTGAAAATCGTTGCAAGGGCGAGCAGGGTATCGGTCATGACGGCAGCTTCCAGACGGCGATCACGCTGAGCGGGGCCAGCACCAGCATGGTCGGCAGCAAAGGCAGGCGCAGCAGGGCGATCGAGATAAAAAACAGGCTGGCGATGAACAGCGGCAGCGGTTTTTTGAGGATCGGAACCAGCATTTTCAGCGCCATCGAGATCAGCAGGCCGGAAGCTGCCGCGGCCAGGCCGGCGAACAGATGCTGCACCGAGGGATTGTCCTGGAAGCGCTGGTAGACCACGCCGAGCCCAATCACGATCGCCGATGGCGCTAAGATCAGTCCCAGCAGGGACGCCAAGGCGCCGCCGACGCCGCGGAAGTGCAAGCCTATCGCCACCGACAGGTTGATGATGTTGCCGCCCGGCAGAAACTGGCACAAGCCAAGCATGTCGGTGAATTGCACCGGGTTCAGCCAGCGGCGCTGCTCGACGATCATGCGGCGCGCCAGCGGCAGCACGCCGCCGAAGCCGATCAGCCCGAGTGTCAGGAAGCCGAAGAACAGCTCGCGGGTGGAAGGCGCGGCGGGCGTTAGGTCTTGGTCAGTAGCGATGGATTCTGTAGTCATTGTGCGGTCACTGTGTATTTTTGGATCAGACGTTGGCGACGATGAAAAGCCGCTTGAATGGCAACAGTGTGACGCCGTTTTCGCGTTGCGGATAGGCTTCCCGCATCGTTTCCGCATAGGCGGCGCGGAAGGCTGCGCGCTTGTCTTCCGGCAGCGCTTCCAGGTAAGGCCGCAGGCTGGTGCCCGCGGCCCATTCCGCCACCGCATTTTCGCCGCGCAAGGTATGCAAGTAGGTAGTTTCCCAGATATCCAGCTTGCTGGCGCGGGAGCGCAGCAGGTCGTAATAGTTTTCCGCGGTCAGGATCGACGGCTGTTGCGGCACTCCGCGCAGGTGAGGCGCAAACGCTGGCGACCTGGCCAGCTCCGCCTGCATTTTCCTCAGCGGTGCATCATGCATCGCCGGCATCTGCACCGCCAGCCAGGCGCCGCCGCGCAGGAAAGACAGAAAGCGCGGGAACAAGGCGGGATGGTCGGGCAGCCATTGCAGCGTCGCATTGGAATAAATCACATCCAGCAATCCTTCTGGCTGCCAGTGCGCCAGGTCGGCGCGCTCGAAGCGGCATTCCGGCACCGCCGCGGCGGCTGCCGCCAGCATGTTTTCCGAGCTGTCGACGCCCAGCACGTCGGCGGCCGGCCAGCGAGCCTTCAGCAAGGCAGAAATATTGCCGGTGCCGCAGCCGAGGTCGACCACGCGCTGCGGTTCCTGCTCCGGCACATAAGCCAGCAGGTCGAGGGCGGGACGCAAGCGTTCATTGCCGAAGTGCATGTACTGCTTGGCGTCCCAAAAATCTGTAACCGCATCCGTAGTCTTGTTCATGTCATCTCTCAGGATTTATCACAAGGGGCCAATTTCTCGGCGTTTTCCGGAGAAATCGGCCATTTCACTAAAAGAACTGGTAATTATTGATTCGATAGACGCATGTTACAGAAGCCTGGGGATCTTACAAATCGACTTTTTTACATGCCGGTTGTGATTTATAATCACAAGAATGTCCCGTAAACTTCCTCCCCTGCAAGCGCTGCGCGCATTTGAAGTCGCGGCGCGCTTTGAAAATTTCTCGGCCGCCGCCGAAGAGCTGCATGTGACACATGGCGCGGTCAGCCGCCAGGTGGCGGCGCTGGAAGCCTGGCTCGGCATGCAAGTGTTCCACCGCCTCGGCAAGCGAGTGCAGCTGACCGACGACGGCCGGCGCTACCTGCTGACGGTGCAGGCGGCATTCGACAATATCGCTGCCGCCACCAAGCTGCTGCGGGAATCGGGCACGGTGCGGGTGCTGCACATCAATGCCTTGTCGACCTTTGCCATGCGCTGGCTGCTGCCGCGACTGAGCGGATTCCAGCGCCTGTATCCGGGGGTCGAGCTGAAGCTGTCGACTTCCACTTCGCAGCAGCCGCTGGGCGAATCGGGCGAGCTGTTCGACGTTGCTATACGGCGCGGCCCGGGACACTGGCCGAACTGCATCAGCGGCGAATTCCTGGAAGAAAGCGAGCTGCCGGTCTGCAGCCCGGCATTGCTGGCGCGTGCGCCCATCCGCAGCGCAGGCGACCTGGCGGCGCATACCTTGCTGCATTCGGATACGCGTCCCGACGCCTGGCCGAAATGGCTGGCGGAAGCCAATGTAGCCCCAGCCCTGTGCAAGAAAAAACAATCGTTCGACCATTTTTACCTAGCCTTGCAGGCCGCGGTCGACGGCCTCGGCGTGGCGCTCGGGCCGTTGCCGCTGATTAGCGATGAGCTGGCCAGCGGCCGCCTGGTGACGCCACTGGCTGAACCGGTGATCCGCGCCAGGAGTTATTGGTGGATAGTGGCGCGGCACCAGGCAGAGCAGCCTTTGATCAAGCATTTTTGCGACTGGCTGCAGCAGGAATCGCTGCGCTGACGCGGTCCGGGTAGCGCGAATCTCGTAAATTATGATGCATAATGGCAACAGCCATTTTGGACTCGGCTCAATTTACAAAAACAGACTTCTTTCGGAACCGTAGCGAGCGTGGCCAAGACAAGGCGCCCGGAGCGCAGCAACCGGAGTGTACTTTAGTACATGAGGATTGCGAGCACCGCGCAACGCGGGATTGGCCAGGCGCAGCAGGTTCCGAAAGAAGCCTGATAAATGAGGAGACAAAGTCATGCGCCATACCCAGTTCAGCCATCCTTCGAAATTGGTTGCCGCCGCTCTGCTTGGTCTGGCGCTCTGCGCCTGCGGCGGTGGCGGCGACGATAACGTCGTGCCGCAATCGAAAGCGTTCACCGCCGATGGCGGCGTATCCGCGTTTTACCGCTGGAATGCGGTTTTACCCAGCGCGCCTGGCGTGCTGCTGCAGCAGGAACCGCTGCCGGCCAGCCAGGTGCTGCCGAATGCATCGCAGGCGGTGCGCATCCTGTACAGTTCGACCGACGGCGACGACGGCAAGACCGCCATCTACGTTTCCGGCGATCTGCAGCTGCCCAAGGGCGCGCCGCCGGTCGGCGGCTGGCCTTTGATCGCCTGGGCCCATGGCACGGTCGGCGTGGCCGATGTCTGCGCGCCGTCGTGGACGGTGCGCGACCCGCGCGACGTCGATTACCTGGACGCCTGGCTGGCGCAAGGTTATGCCGTGGTGTCTACCGATTACCAGGGATTGGGCACGCCCGGCCTGCATCCTTACTTGCACGCAAGGCCTGAAGCTTACAGCGTGCTCGACAGCATCCGCGCGGTTTCCAAAAATTTCCCGCAGTTATCCAGTTCGGTAGTGATCGTCGGCCAGTCGCAAGGCGCGCAGGGAGCGATCGCCACTGCCGCCTACGCGCCCAGCTACGCGCCTGAAATCAAGCTGCTGGGAACGGTGGCGACCGGCGTTCCCTACCAGCTGCAAAGCGTGCTGGCTTACCTGAATGCACTGACGGCGCAAGTCCCCACCAATGGCTTTACCTCGGTGCTGGGGACGCTGGAAGCATATGCGTGGCTGGGCTACGCCACTGCGGAGCGAGTAGTGCCGGGTTTCCTGCTGTCGGATCACCTGACCGCCAAGGGCAAGACGTTTTATGCGGTGGCGGCGAGCCAGTGCCTGGGGCCGATTGAAGACAACATCATGCAGAACAAGCTGGTCACTTCCGATGTGTTCAACGGCGACGTCACCGCCTGGGCCACGCAAACCCTGCAGTCGTCCAACTATCCGACGGTCAAGTTCGCGGCGCCGGTATTTGTCGGCACCGGCACCCTGGATACCGATATCCCGACCGCGGTCCAGTACCTGTTCGCGAAAGACGCCTGTGCTGCCGGCAGCACCATCGAGCAGCATTATTATCCCGGCCAGACCCATGACAGCACGGTGCTGGCCTCGCTGGCCGATTCCAAGCCTTTCGTGCAGAAATTGTTTGCCGGCTTGCCGGTCACCTCGAATTGCGCGGCGCTGACGCCGCCGCCCTGACAGGCGCTAAGGCTTGGCCACCAGGTCGATGCGGCGCTGGATGCGCGCCTGGGCTTCGCGGTCGGCCGCGGCCTGGGCGCGCTGCAGTTGCACTCCCAGCCAGGCCAGCAAGGGCCGGCGCCAGCCTTGGGCCGAGGCGGTATCGACGGCATTGGTGATATCCGCCGGCGTCAGCCGTCCGCTTTGCAGCAGGGCGGCGGCGGCCACCAGGCGCGCCAGCGGGTCTTCAACGCTGTCCATGCGACCGCTGCCGACTACCGCCCTGTGCTGGGGCGGCAGCAGGCTGGCATCCAGCCCCTGCCACCGGCCATTCAGATAATTTGCATAAGCGCGTTCGCCGGCGTCGGCGTCCGGCGCCAGCGGCTGGAACCCGGCGCAGTTGTCGAACTCCAGGCTGGCGGCGCGCGTGGCGCAACGGGTCAGCTCGGCGCGCGCCACCAGGTCGGCGCGGCCGGTGCTGGCGACAGCATCGCGGGCGCGCGCAAATTCCACATCGGCCACGCGCGTATTGCCGCTCAAATAGGCTGAGGAAAAACTCTGCAGGGAGCTAAAGGCATTGCCTTGCCACTCGGGCGCGGGCGGCTTGCTGCTGCAGGCGGCCAGGGTCAGCAACAAGGTCAGCAACAGCGCCGGCAATACAGCGCCGACGGCGAGGGGATGGGCGATCTTCATGGCAGTTTGAGCTCCGTATTGCGGGCGAAGGGCCATTTGCGGTTGATTTCGTCGACCAGCTGGGTCACCTTGCGCAAGCTGGCGTCGACTTCGGCGCGCAGCGCGCCCAGGTCGTTGCTGGCGATGCGGGCATTGCTGCCCACCGCCTGCGCCTCGGCCAGCACCGCATCGACCTTCTTGAGGCTGGTGCGGGCATCGCTCAATACATTGTTGAGCTGGACAATCGCGGCTTGCGCATCGTCCATCACGCCGCGCTGGCCGGGCTGGCCAAAGACGCGCTGGTCGGCCTTGGTCAGCAGCGCATTGACGCGGTCCAGGGTGGCGATGATTTTTTTGGCGTTCTCGTCGCCGCCGAGGGCGCCGCCCAGCACGCCGTATTGCCCGTTCAGGCGGCCGGTCATGGCCTGTACATTGGCCAGGCTGGTGTTGAGGCTGGAGTCGGCGGCGGTGATGGTCTGCAGGTTTTCCAGCAGTTCCCTGGCGGTCGCCACCAGGCGCGGAATTTCCGCCGCGGTGTCGCCGCGCAGTACGGTGCGCACCGAATCCGGCGGCAGCAGCGGATCGTCGAGCACGCCGGTAAAGGCGCGGATGCGGGTGTCGCCGACCAGGCCGCGCTCCAGCGTGAATACGCTGCTGGTGCGCAGCCAGTTGGCGTCTTTGCGCGGGACGTCGATCAGGATGCGCGCCTTGCCGTCCGCACCGAGGTCTATGCGCTGCACGCGGCCGATAGGAAAGCCGGAGAAAGTCAGGTCCATGCCGACCAGCACGCCCTCGGAATCGTCCGCCACCAGCACCAGGCGCTGGGTGCTTTCGAATACCCCGCGCGCATACATCACGTACAGCACAAAACCGCATACCAGCGCGGCCATCAGGATCAGCAGCAGCAACGCCTTGAGTTCAACATTGGCGGGCGGCCGGACAGGCGGGGAATCAGGGGCGAGTGCCATGGTTGTTTTCCAGATTAAATGTATTTCACCGCCAGCGCCCCGACCTCGATCAGGACCAGCACGAACAGCAGGCGCGTGGCGCCAGGCTGCAGCGTGGATGACAGCGTAGTGTGGCGGCGCGCGCTTTCAAGGATCGCAGCCGTGGGAATGATCGCTACCGCCAGCCCGAACAGCAGGGTTTTCAGGGCGAAACCGAGCGTCACCGCCGGATCGAACACCCGCCCCACGGTGCGGGTGTAGTCGAGCAGGCCCCAGGGAGTGACGCCGTAGACATTGACATACGCCAGCAGCAAGACAATCATGCCGCTCACTGTCGCCAGGCTCATTACCGAGAAGGCGCTGGCGATGACGCGCGGCACCAGGTCCTGCTGCAGCTGCGCTATGTCCGGCGCCGTCGCGCTCTGGCCGGCGGCGGTTGCCGGCAGCTGCGCGCCCTTGAATGCCAGGCCGGCGCGCAGCGCCACGAACAGCGCCGCCGACAACGGGATCAGCTCCAGCACCAGCACCCGCACCATCATTTCCAGCGCATAGCGCGATAGGCCGTAGCTTAGCGCGGTGACCAGCACGATGCGGATCAGCACCAGGCTGAGCAAGGTCGAAAGCAGGGTGAACCATGGCAGGATCTGCCAGGTGCCGCTGTAGATGTAGCGGTAGGTGGCGCTGCGGTTGGCCCGGTGATAGGTGGACGGCGACACGCCCATGGCCAGCGCGATGCCGACCAGGTGCAGCATGCGCCACCAGCTGTCCAGGGTGCGCAGGACAGTCACGGCCCATTGCTCTGGTTTTATGTAGCGGGACGGGGTTGGATACATAACTCAATGATAACGCAGCAACTCTGGAAACAGTCTTGCATCGCGTTCTTTTATTTAATGGAGCTGACTTCCCAAGGGGTGGCGGCCGGCTGCCAATAAAAACGGATATGCTAGACTTTCTGGCAAAATTCAGCCGCCGCCGGCCGCTGTCGATTTTCTGAAAACCCGGATCAATTTTCACGGAAAGAAAAAAATGACTACTTTGCTATCGCTCAAGAAGATTTCTTGCACTGCCGGATTTGCCCTGGCCGGCCTGTTCGCCGCGAATTCCGCATTTGCCCAGGGCACGGCGTCGATCGACGGCGCCATTGCTACCGCCTCGCAATGGATAGCGCTGGCCGACAGCAACCAGGCCGAACGGATGTGGAGCAGCAGCGGCACCGCCATGCAGAAAAGCACGAGCAAGGAAGACTGGCTGAAATACGTGAGTGCGGTGAAGACGGAACTGGGGCCGCTGAACAGCCGCCAGTGGGCGCAAATCGTTCATGTCACCAACCCGCCGGAACTGCCGCCGGGAGAGTACCTGAATATCGCGTTTGCCGGACGTTTTGCCAAAGCGCCGACCGTTGAAAAAGTGTCCATGGTGCAGGCCGGCGATAAATGGATACCGGTCGGTTACGTGATCACGAAATTCGAGCCGGCTCCGGCCGCAGCTGCTGCCGCCGCCGATCCTAAAAAATAAGGCAGCGCGCTTGCATTGGCGCAACGCGAGATTTATTTATTTCCTTGGTGTTTCATCGATCGCCGGACTACTTTTTCGACGCCGCGCTGTCCGTGCAGGTCGGTATCGACCAGGCCTTTGTTCAGGTCGGTCAACGCCTGTTTCATCTTCTTGCGCGGCCTGGCTGCCTGCTGGTCCGGGGTCTCGTCTCTTTCATTCGGCAGCAGCGGGTCGCCGTCCTTCTTGCGCGGTGTCTTGCCGTCCACATTTATCGTTTTCTGCGGCATGGCGTTCACTTTTGTCCGGGGTGAGATGCAGCCTGCTGCTGTTCGCGCAGCAGGCTGATGAAGGCCTGGTTGAACGCCGGGATGTCGTCAGGCTTGCGCGATGAAACGAAATTGCGGTCGCGCACCACTTCCTTGTCCAGCCATGTGCTGCCGGCATTCCTGAAATCGTCTTGCAGGCTCGGCCAGCTGGTCACGGTGCGGTCCTTGGCGATGCCGGCCGATATCAGCAGCCAGCCGCCATGGCAGATCGAGGCAATCGGCTTGTCCGCCTTGTTGATGCTTTGTATGAAGCCGCGCGCCTGCGGCGACATGCGCAGCGCGTCGCCGTTGACCACGCCGCCCGGCAGCAGCACTGCCGCATAATCTTCCGGCAGAGCCTTGGCCAGCGCCTTGTCGACGCTTACCCGCAGGGCTTTCTCGGTATGCTGGAAGCCTTGCACGCTCTCGCTCTGGTCGGAAACGACATGGACGGTGGCACCGGCTTCTTCCAGCGCTTTTTTCGGATCCAGCAGCTCGGCTTGCTCGAAACCGTCGGTGACCAGGATGGCGATGTTCATGTGGCTCAGGCTGGCTGCCGGCGGCTTGCCGCTGTCGACGCCGCCTTCTACCGCATTGCTGTTTTGATGGTCGGCCGCGGCGGCGGCCATGTCCGGCGCTTCGGCGACGCGCGTGATGTTGGAGGAAGCTACCGGGTCGCTGGCCGGGAACGACATTTCATTGGCATTGTCGAGTGTGATTTCATCGGGACTGTCGTGCTTGCCGGAACGGACATTTTTTTGCTGTTTGTCATTGGCGCTCATGGAGGTTCCTTGTAAATGTATAGGTGGCCTGGCGGTGGCCGGCTGCCGCCGCTCTCGGCTGCGGCTGCTGTGCTGCCAGGTTTTTTCATTGCGGTTGACTGCACTCATGCGCTGTCCCGTTGCAATCAAGGCCAAGGGGCCGGCGTCACCGGCAGATACTGCGGCTCGAAGTCTTCCGGCCTGCTGGCCGGCAACTGCGAATGCAGTTTGGCGCCAAGCAGCAATTGGATTTCATGTTCCGCCGCGCTGAAATCGGCCGTAGTCAGAGGCTGGTCGGGCAACGGCCAGTTGTCCATTGCCCATCTCCTGAGCTGCTTGAAGCGGCTGTTCAGTTCCTTGCTATAGTTGTCGCGTATCTGCGCTTGCGTAATGTCGCTCATGCTTGCTCCCGTTTTGCCGCATCGTGTAAATCCAGCTTAAGAGGGGCAGCCATGGCGGGCTATCGGACAGTCGCTGAATGTCGTGTAGGACATCGCGCCGAGTTGCCATGTTATCTACAAACCTCATCGATTCTTACAGCAGGGGACGGCCTTGTCTGATATTTTTCATATTGGGCGATGGGTAGAGTGGAGCTACCGATTCGCTACTTAGGAGCAACCATGATCTCGTCCTTCCGTCCGCAAGCCCGCCTGTTTCATCCACAATCGTCCAGGAAATTGATCGCCATGCTGGGAATCGCCGTCTTGGCTGGACTGGCGTTCAGCGCAAGCCAGGCGCTGGCGGCAGACAGCCTGGCGCGCCAGGATAAAAGCTTCCTGACCGATGCCGCCCATGCCGGCCACGCCGAAATCGATGCCAGCAAGCTGGCCCTGGAGAAGAGCAGCAATCCGGCAGTCAAGAGTTTTGCCGAAAAGATGATCGCCGACCACGGCAAGGTCGGCGACGAACTGAAGGCGCTGGCCGCCTCTAAAAATGTCAGCGTGCCGGATGAACCCGGAATGGCGCAAAAAGCAAAAATCGCAATTCTCGGCAAGCTGCAAGGCCCCACATTCGACAAGCAGTACGCCGGCATGATTGGCGTATCGGCCCACAAGGACGCGGTTAGCCTATTCAAGAAAACCGCCGCCGGCGCCAAGGACGCCGACATCAAGCAGTTTGCCGCCAGCAATTTGCCTGGCCTGCAGGAGCGCCTGGAAATGGCGACGCAGCTAAAGGCTAGCGTCGACGCTGAAAAATGACTGGCCGCATCTGAGTCTAGGAATATAGGAGCATGAGATGAGCCGGCGCGTGATCTGGAAAGGGGCGATATCGTTCGGCCTGGTCCATATTCCGGTCGCCCTGCATGCGGCGACGTCCGAGCAGGGGCTGGATTTCGACTGGCTGGACAAGCGTTCGATGGATCCGGTCGGCTACAAGCGCGTCAACAAAAGAACCGGCCGGGAGGTGGCGCGCGAAAACATTGTCAAGGGCATCGCTTATGAGGAAGGGCAGTACGTGGTCCTGTCGCAGGAAGAAATCGCTGCCGCCTATCCAAAGACCACGCAGACTATTGAAATAGAAGCGTTTGTCGCCGCGACGGATATTCCTTTTGTGTACCTGCAGCGGCCTTATTACATAGCGCCTATCAACAAAGCAGCCAAAGTGTACGCGCTGTTGCGCGAGATACTCCACAAAAGCGGCAAGGTCGGCATCGCCAAGGTGGTGATCCAGACCAAGCAGCACCTGGCCCTGCTGGCGCCGGTCGGTCCGGCGCTGGTGCTGGAGCTGCTACGCTGGGGCGACGAGGTGCGCAGCTGGGACGAACTGGACCTGCCGCCGGCGGGCAGCAAGGCCGCCGGCCTGACTGCCAAGGAATTGCAGATGGCGAAACAGCTGGTAAGTGAAATGAGCCAGCGCTGGCAGGCTGAAGATTTCACCGATACGTTCAAGGAACAGATCCTGAAACTGGTCGAGGAAAAAATCAAGGCTGGCGACACCGCTGCGGTCAGCGAAGTGGAAACAGCGTCCGCCGATACCGCCGGCGCAAAGATCTATGACCTCACCGAAATGCTTCAGCGCAGCCTGAACAAAAGCCCAGGCAAAGCCGCCAAGCCGCGTTCGGCCAAAGCCCCGGCCAGCAAAAGGACGTCGGCAGCCAAGGGCAAACCTTCCCCTAAACGTTCAACAGCCTGACGCCGCCCATGTCCGACCCATTGACAAGCTACAGGAAAAAGCGGGATTTCACCGTCACCCCGGAGCCGTCTACGGCAGGGCAGGCCAGCCGCGGCGGGCGCGCGTTCGTCATACAAAAGCATTGGGCCTCGCGGCTGCACTACGATTTCCGCATCGAACTCGGCGGCGCGATGAAAAGCTGGGCGATTCCCAAGGGACCCAGCCTGGATCCCAAGGACAAGCGCATGGCGGTGCATGTCGAGGACCATCCGATTTCCTACAACAGCTTCGAGGGGGACATTCCGGCCGGCCAATATGGCGCCGGCAAAGTCATCATATGGGACAAAGGCAGCTGGGAAGCTGTCGACGGCGACCCGCTCAAGCAATACCGGAGCGGCCATCTGAAATTCGAATTGCGCGGACACAAATTGCACGGGCGCTGGGCCCTGATACGGATGAAACCGGATAGCCAAAAAAAAGAAGCCTGGCTGTTGATCAAGGAAAAAGACGACTACGCGCGGCCGGCGCTGACGTACAGCGTTGTGGATGAAATGCCGGACAGCGTCGCCGGACTGGCTGTCAAAGAAGAACGGAAACCGGCCCCGGTTGCCGCCAGCCCGCGCAAGCACGCAAAAATGCCGGCTGGCGCGGTCAAGGCCGCATTGCCCACGCATCTGGCGCCGCAGCTGGCGACCCTGGCTGACGCCGCACCCGGCGGCGCGGGCTGGTTATATGAAATCAAGTTCGATGGTTATCGTCTGCTGGCCCGGGTCAGCGGCAAATCCTTGCGCTTGTACACGCGCAACGGCAATGACTGGACCGCAAAGTTACCGGCTTTGACAGCTGCGCTGCAACGGATGAAATTGCCGGCAGGCTGGTATGACGGCGAAATCGTCGTGCTTGATGAGCGCGGCTTGCCCGATTTCCAGCGCCTGCAGCAGGCCTTCGATAGTGCCGGCAGCGCTGCAGCCGTCAGCTACTACCTGTTCGACCTGCCTTTTTACGATGGTTACGATATGCGCGGCGTGCCGCTGCGTGAGCGGCGCAAGCTGCTGCAATCCCTGTTCAACACAAAAACGCCGGCGCCGGTCCGCCTCAGCGATGCGTTTGACGTCAGCGCCAAGGATATCGTCGCCTCCGCCTGCCGGATGGGCCTGGAAGGAGTGATCGGCAAACGGCAGGACTCCCTGTATGTCACGCGCCGCTCCACCGACTGGATCAAGCTGAAATGCACCCAGCGCCAGGAGTTTGTCATCGGCGGCTACACCGATCCGCAAGGCTCGCGCATCGGCATAGGTTCGCTGCTGCTGGGAGTGCACGATGCCCACGGCAAGCTGCGCTACGCGGGAAATGTCGGCACCGGCTTCGATGCGCGCGGCCTGGCGGCGCTGGCAAACAAACTCAAGGCAATATCCGCCGCCAGCAGTCCTTTCAGCGGCGCCACCGGACGCTATCGAAAAGTGCATTGGGTAGAGCCGCTGCTGCTGGCGGAAGTGTCGTTCGCCGAATGGACCGCCGACGGCCATATCCGCCATTCCGTGTTCCATGGCTTGCGCAGCGATAAACAGCCGCAGGCAATCAACCGGGAGAACGCCATGCATATTCCTGCCGCAGAGCCGCAAAGCAAGACGCTCGAATCGCTGAAAGTCACGCACGGCGAACGCGTGATCGACGCTGCCAGCGGCATCACCAAAATCGAGCTGATACGCTATTACGGCCTGGTTGCGCCGCTGATGCTGCCGCACCTGAAGGGCCGGCCGGTGTCATTGCTGCGGGCCCCGGACGGGCTCGCCGGCCAGCTGTTCTTCCAGAAGCACCTGGGCGAGATCAAGATGCATGGCGTGCGCCAGCTGGCGACGGCGCTGGACCCTGGCCATCCGCCCTTGCTGGAAATCGCCGGAGCCGGAGGACTGCTATCGGCGGCGCAAATGAATGTGCTTGAATTCCATACATGGAATGCGCTCAAGACGTCCATCATGAAACCCGACCGCATGACTTTCGATCTCGATCCCGGCGAAAAAACCACATGGGAATCGGTGCAGCAAGCTGCTCTGCTGCTGCGCGCTTTCCTGCAGCAACTGGAGCTGGAGGCCGTGATCAAGACCAGCGGCGGCAAAGGTCTGCACGTGGTGGTGCCGATCAAGAAACAGCATGGCTGGGATACGGTGAAGGATTTTTCGCATGCCATCGTGGATCATCTTGCCGGCGCTTTGCCGGATCGTTTTGTCGCCAGGAGCGGCGCGCGCAACCGGGTCGGGAAAATATTCGTCGATTACCTGCGCAACGGATTCGGTGCGACGACGGCGGCGGCCTGGTCGGTGCGGGCCCGGCCGGGCCTTGGCGTGTCCGTGCCGATAGGCTGGGATGAGCTGGAAAAAATCAAGGGCGGCGCGCACTGGACCGTGGCCGACATCCATGCGCGGCTGGACCAGGGAAATGCGCCATGGGAAGCAAATGGCTCCAGGCCGCAAAGCCTGGCGCGGCCCATGAAAATCCTGGAATTCAAACCGGCGCGGAAATAAGCTTAATCAGGCTGCCGCCGCTAGCGCAGAAAAATCGTGAGTGACGAGGTCTGCAAAATGCTCGACGCTGATGTCGGCCGCCGGGTAGGCGGCAATAATGGCGGGATCGTGAGCGTAATGGCCCTGGCGCGGAAATACGGTGGTAAGGCGCTGGCCCCAGCTGTGTTTCATTGCCGCCAGCAGGCTGAGCTTGTCGTCGACCATGACGTAATGACGGGCCGGATATTTTCGGGCGACGGCATCCAGCATGTCTTCCTTGTGCACGTAGATCAGCACCCGGCCATCGACTGCCTGCCACAAGCCCGAGCGCTGGACTTTGCGCGGCTGGAAGACGACGTCGCCGTCCGACAGGATTACTGTGCGCCCCCATTGGCGCAGATGGGCGACGGCGTCCAGCGCGCCGGGATAGATCAGGTCGGCGAACGGGTAGTCGATGAAGAAGGCAGACATCAGCAAGACACGCGCATCGTCCATGTGCGCAAGCCGAAAGCGCTGCAGCGCTCCCAGGTAGTCGACATAACCGAGTTCCACCCGCAGCTGCTCGAGGATCTGCTGATAGCTGTCCCCGCTGCCGGCGCCGAATTCCCGTTCAATATGCTGCATCAGCTCGTCGCGCAAGCGATCGTTGTCGAGCAGGGTATTGTCGACGTCGAGCAAGAAAACCACTTGATCGGTGGCTACCGCCTGCGGACGGGTTGAGGTTGCCATCTAATTGTCGCTGGCGAAAGCAGACTGCGCTGCCGGACCGGCGAACAGTGCGGGCCTGGCAAAGGTTTTTTCCTTTTTATCCGAATCCATCGGCATCGATACCGTCTCGCCATGCACCAGTTGCTGCCCGCTGAGATCCAGGAATTGGAACCTGGGCGCGTCGAAGCGCGCGCTCGGCGGCGGGAACGGGTAGGGCGCCAGGCTTTCTGCGGAGCTGATGGCGTTTGGCGCCAGGTCGCGTCCCGGCGACGGCAGCATGACCTGGAACATTTCGTTGCCGTAGGCGAGGATGAAGAACATGTAAGCCGCGGCGCTGCTGCCGTCCTTGCGTCGGATCAGCAAGACGCTGATCCTGTCGTTCGGCATGAGGCCCGGCGCAAAGGTATGGATGACGGGAAAGGCAAATCCATCGAGATGATCGCGTTTCCTGATCCAGGCGACAGCCTGCGCAAAATTCGGCATCTCGCTGTCGGGCAGCACCGACAATCCCATTTTTACGAAAGCCTTCAGCACGGCAAGCGGAGCATGGGCATCTCGCCTGAGCTGCAACATGATTTCCCTGGTATGCAGGTCGACCGCAACCAGCGGATCATCTTCGAACTGGCAGGGCGCCGCTTTACTGTCGCCATGCCTGAAAGGCAGGATGCCGTTTTTGCCCCTGATGCGGGCGAAGGTGCGCATGGGCTTGGACCAGTTGCCGAAGTCATTCTCTATGCCATTGCCGAAAAGCGCGTTGCATTCGTCGCATTCGTAAGCAGAGAACAAGCTCTTGTTGCCCAAGGATTCGGGCAGGGCGTGGGCGGAGAGGCGGAAACTGGTGTCGGGAGCGCGTTTGCCGCAGAAGCGGCAGAGCTGGTTCTCCTGGTCGCCCAGGATGATCTTTTTCCCGGGCTCCAGGACCCATCCGGCAATTTTCCGATAGTTCTGGCTGTAAAAGAAGCGGGCTTTGTCGATGGGATTCATGACTGACTCCTGTCAATCATGGATTCAATGGTGCTTGTGCGTGTCGTGTTTTTTGTCGCCATATTCCTTCTGGACCTGGCCGACGGTTTTATCGATCTTGCCTTTCTCTTCCAGGCGCTTGTCGCCGGCAATCTTGCCGGCGGTTTCCTTGATCTTGCCTTCCGCTTCCTTGACGCGGCCTTTCACCTGATCCTTGTTCATGGCTATCTCCTGGAGTGATGTGGACAATCGGCAGAACGCGGTGCTGGATGCTGGCGTTCAGCATGAACAGCATCTGCCTGGGTTGCCGCACGGTCTGTACGGCAGCGCACTTAGATGGCAGGAGCTGGGGCCGGCAGGGGAAAGAGTGAAAAAAAGGAACGGCAAACCGCCGATGGCGGCAGGTCCTGAATCACCGTGAAATCGTTCCCGGCGACAGCGGTGCAGCGAGCACAAGCGATTGCCATACGCGCTCGCCGGAATTGCTGGAGTCGAGACAAGAGCGGAGCGTCAGGCTGCTCCGCGGTACGAGTTCAGATCCGGTGTAAGCCGTTGCGGGCCTTGTGGTTGAGGCGACTGTTTGGGCCTCTGCGAATTGGCCACGCTTTCCACGCCATCGGCGGCGATCGCTTCGAGGAAACCGAGGACGTTGCGGTAATAATCGACCCGCATTTCGGCTTCCAGCAATTGCCTTTCCGACTGATACAGCGCCAGGCGTGTATCGCGTAGTTCATTTTCTGCCAGCTTTTCAGGCGTCTGGATATATTTGATCGCCAATCTGTTAAGCCATCCCATGTCGGCACCTCTTTTGTATGGAGACAATTTGATCTTAAATCGTTCTTGGTAAAGAAACCTGACAATTGACATCATTTAACTATCTTGTTGCGCAATTTCCACGTCCATATTTACTTGGAACAACTAAATATCGTTTGCAAGAAAATGCAAGGCATAACAAACAAGATGCGCCCGGCATGGCAACGATGATTGGCGCGCAACTGCGCGAATTTGTCGTTCTGCCTGCATGCGTTCTGACTAGAATTACATTCGACAAGGAATTCTTATGCCAGTTCACACTCATGCAATTGCCCTGATCGCCTACGACGATGTCCAGATGCTCGACGTGGCCGGGCCGAGCGAAGTATTTGCAATGGCGGCGCGCATCTTGGGCGAGCAGACCGGCTATGCGCAGGCGTATGCGATCAGCGTGCTGTCGAGCCGCGGCGGCGAAATCCGCTCCAGTTCCGGGATGCGGCTGATGACGACGGCGCTCGCCGCTGCGGCGCCAGATATGTTCGACGTGGTGCTGGTTGCCGGCGGCCAAGGCGCGCAGGCCGCCGGCGCCGACCGCGAATTGCTGGCCTGGCTGCAGAGCGCCGCGCCGCACGCGCGCCGCATCGGTTCGGTGTGCACCGGCGCGTTTGTGATCGGCGCCGCAGGACTGCTGGACGGTTACCGCGCGGTGACGCACTGGAAGAGCCAGGAAGCGCTGGCGCGCCGTTTTCCGCGGGCGCAAATCGTCGACAACGTCTTGTTCGTGGTTGACCGGCAGCGCGTCAGTTCGGCCGGCGTCACTGCCGGCATGGACCTGGCCTTGCACCTGGTGGAAAGCGATCACGGCGCGGCGATCGCCAACGCGGTTGCGCGCAGCCTGGTGATGTTCATGCAGCGCGCCGGCGCGGAAAACCAGCGCAGCGCGCCGCTGTTTGCGCAGGCCGCAGAGAGCAGCGTGATCGACAAGGTGCTGGCGATCCTGCACGCCCGGTTTAACGAACAGCTGAGCGCCGTCCGGCTGGCTGGCGAGGTGCATACCAGCACCAGGACGCTGCAACGCCAGTTCAAGCAAAAGACTGGTTATACCGTGCACGGCTACCTGGAAAACTATCGCCTGGCGATCGCGCGCGGATTGCTGGAAAAAAGAATCGATGAAGAACGCGTCGCGCGCAACTGCGGTTTCCGCAATGCGCGGCAATTGCGGCGTTTGATCAATCTGCAGCTACCACCATGAAACCAGACCGGAGCCGAAATGAATCGTCGTAATGCCCTCAAGACCCTTGCCGCCGGCGTTGCTGCCGCGCCCGCGATTAGCCGCGCCGCGACTGCTGCAGAAACGCTGCCGCAAGCTGTGGCGCCGACCGCAAAACCGCTGCGCATAGCCATGGTGATTTTCCAGGGCATGACCCAGCTCGATTTCAGCGCGCCGTTCGAGGTGCTGGCGCGGATTCCCGGCGCCCAGGTCGACGTCGTGGCGGAGAGCTTGGAGCCGGTGATTTCGGACACCGGTTTACGCCTGCTGCCGACCCACACTTTTGCCGGCGGCGCCCAGCCGGACCTGCTGTTTGTGCCCGGCGGACCGGGGCAGAATGCGCAGATGACAAATCCAGCCATGATCGGCTATCTGGCGGCGACCGGGAGGAGCGCCGCGTATGTGACCTCGGTCTGCACCGGTTCGCTGCTGCTGGCCGCGGCCGGATTGCTGCAAGGTTACAAGGCGACCTGCCATTGGATGTCGATCGACCAGCTCGGCCTGTTTGGCGTCGTTGCGCAACAGCAGAGAGTGGTGGTCGACCGCAACCGCATTACTGGAGCCGGCGTGACCTCCGGCATGGATTTCGCGCTCACGGTGGTCGCGACGCTGCGCGGCGATGAACTCGCCGGGCGCCTGGAATTATTGCTTGAATACGATCCACAGCCGCCGTTCCGCAGCGGCACGCCAAGCCTGGCCGGACCTGCCGTGGTGCAGCAGGTGCGCACCTTGGCCGCCCCCATGCTGGCGCAGCGCCGGGCGCAGTCGGAGGCCGCTGCCGCCAATCTGCGGCAGCGCCGCTCAATGAACCGATAGCGGCGCGCGGTACGACTTGACGCGGTCAAGCTTGGCCGCATACAGGTCGTGATCGTTGCCGGTGGAGCTGTTTTGCATGGCGATGCTCAAATGCTTGACAGCCTGTTCCATGTCGCCCAGGCGCAGGCAGGCAATACCCATCCAGTACTGGAATTCATGATAGTAGGGATCGCGCGCAATTTCCCTGCTGAAGTGCATTTTGGCGGCCTTGAAATCGCCGGCGCGCATTGCCGCCATGCCCAGGCTGAATGCCTGGAAAGGCGCTTCAGGCTGCAATTGCGCCAGCCTGGCCGCCAGCAGTTTCGATTCCGCGGATTTGCCCAGGTCGTTGAGAACGCCGATCAGGTTGAACATGACCACCGTGTTTTCCGGCTCGCGCTCGGACACCTGGCGGAAGGTGTGCTCGGCTTCCTGCAAATTGCCGTGGCGCCGGTAGATCACTCCCAGCGTGTTGTAGGAAGCGAGGAAATTGGCGTCTTGCCTGATCGCTTCGCGCGCCCACCAGTAGGCGTCATCCAGCTGGTGCATGGACAAGGCTTCAGCCGCCTGGTTATTCATGTACATGGCCACCACGGTGTTCTCTTCGATCTCTTCCCTGCGCTGGCCTGCGGTATCTTCTGGCGGCAGGAAATCGATGGTCATCAGGCGGCTCTGGTCAAGCGGCGTGCGGATGGCGCTCGGCCGCTTGCCGAGGGTGAGATTGACGTGGCCGCTGGCAAAATAGAGGTCTGCATTGCGGCTCCAGGCCTGATCCATGAGTATGCTCTGGTAGCGTACCGGCAGCCCCAATTCCTTGGCGAAGGCGGCGGTCATGATCACCAGCGACAGGCAGTTGCCGCTGCGGGCGGCGAAGGTCTGGGCGGCATTGCGCGTGTGTTCGGAGCTGTATTCCAGCTGCAGCTGGCCCTTGCTGTACAGCGCATCGAACAAGCCTTGCTGTATGCCCTTGGTGCGCATCTGGTGGGCGTTTTCATCGGTGGCCAGGTATTGGCGCATGGCGTGGCTGACAGCAAAAACGTCCTCGGCGCTGACGCGCTGCGAGGGCGCGGAAAACAGCTGGTCGCTGAACAGGCGATCGTCGCGCGACGCCCGCGGCGAGGTGGCGCAGGCGCCGAGCAGGAGACATAGAGGCAGGACTAGCCAGTGTTTCATCTGAGGCCACCAAGTGGTAGGCAACTTCCAATATGCAGCTTGCAGCAGGCTGCTTCCAATATATATCTGAACCGGTCAGGCCGGATGTCCCATGATGTAGTGCTCGAGCTGTTGGATGATGAATTGCTGTTCCGAGATGATGTCTTTCACCAGGTCGCCGATGGAGATGATGCCGACCAGCTTGTCGTCGTCCAGGATCGGCAGGTGGCGCAGGCGGTTCTCGGTCATCAGCGCCATGCATTGTTCATTGGTGTCGTCCAGCCGCACGTACATGACGGAGGAGGTCATGATGTCGCTCACCGAAGTGTCGGTTGACGAACGGCCTTTGAGTATCATCTTCCTGGCGTAGTCGCGTTCCGTGACGATGCCGACGATTTTTCCCTGCACCGTCACCAGCAGCGCCCCGACGCTCTTGTCCGACATCATCTTGATGGCGTCGAACACCTTGGCGTCTGGAGCAATCGTGTAGACGGTCTGGTTCTGCTTGGTCTTGAGAATCTGTGCGACGGTTTTCATCAGGCATTCCTTCAAATAAACGCTGCAATTTGAATAATTTTTCTGTGACTCTGCTTAGTCAAGAAAGTAGTCTTTTCGTTTTCAAATTGCAAGCATCTTCAATGCGGGCGCACGCTGCCGCTGACAATTCTGACAGGTGTAAAAAGATGGGCTATTATATTATTATTGCAGTGCGGCAATTATTTCTTGGCTGGCAAAATTGAACCATAGGCGGGCAACACGCTCTGTCTGTGGGGTCCGGAGCGACACATTTCCTCGCTCTGGGAGCGAGCCAATACAAGAAACAGAAAGTCTTTTTTTAATGACAACGTATTTCAATGGTTGTTTTGCCAATGACCGATTTTAGTTTTACCGCCGTGCTGAAAAAAATACAGAAGTCAGATGTAGCAATAGCATTGCCGCGCCGGTCGGATATCCGGCTTGCGATCTTATTTTTTGCAAGTGCATTAATCGCATGCATATGGGTGGTTACCTTATATGACGAAGCCAGCGAAACGCAGCGCGAGCTGGAAAAGGTAGGGCGCGACGCCCAGAACGTAGCACGGGCGTTCGATGAAAACATCAGCCACGTGATCGAACAGGCCGACGAAGCCAGCGACCTGCTGAAATACCAGTACGAGCGTTTCGGCGCAAAAATGAACAATCCTGAATACCGGGATGCATGGCTGATGCAAGGTAATCTCGCCAATCGTTTCTTCATTCTTGACGAGCACGGGAAGCAGGTTTACGCCAACGACGATATCGTGCTCAACGACGAACTCATCGCCGGACACATGCAATTGCACCGGGGGCATGATTCCGGCCAGCTGCTGTTCCTTGTCAAGCCGGTGCGCGACCGCGTCTCGGGAGACTGGTCGATGCAAGCCAGCCGGCGCCTCAACCGGCCCGACGGCAGCTTCAGCGGCGTAGTCGGCGTTTCGATCAGCAACGAAGCGGTGACACGGTTTTATCACCAGATCAATGTCGGCCAGGGTGGCGCAATCAGCGTGGTCGGCGACGAAGGCACGATCAAGGCGCGCGAACCGGACGGCGCCAAGGCGATCGGCATGGATTTTTCCGGCAGGCCATCGTTCGCCGTGATGAAGCAGCACAAGCAAGGCTACCTGACCAGCAACGGCGTGGTCGACGGCAAGCGGCGGACCTATGCCTATCGTCACCTGGAAAATTATCCGCTGATGGTGCTTGTCGGCATTTCGGTCGAAGAGGCGATGCAGCCCTTTTATAACAACCGTTTTCGCGGTTACGTGCTGGCGGCATTTTCAACCGGGGTGGTGGTGGTGTTTACCGTCTTCATCCTGTTCATGGCGAACGGCCTGGTGAGCACGGGGCGGGTGGCGACGCTGGCCAACCAGGCAAAGTCGCAGTTTCTCGCGAATATGTCGCATGAATTGCGTACGCCGCTGAATGGAATTTTGGGTTATGCGGAACTGTTGCGCGAAGATCTGGTCGGAACCGACGAGCAACATTTTGCGCAGGCAATACACGACAGCGGCACGCACTTGTTATTGCTGGTCAATACCGTGCTTGATCTGGAGCGGATCGCGGCGGGGAAAATGGAAGTATTCATTGCCACCGAAAATTTGCGCGAGGTGATGCAGAAAATTGTTGCCAGCCATGCATCTACCGCGATGCGCAAGGGGATTGCCTTGAGGCTGGTGCTGAGTCCGGCGCTGCCGGTCGAATTTGCCTGCGACCGCGGCAAGCTGATCAGGGTGCTCAACAACCTGATCCACAACGCGCTGAAATATACGGACCAGGGGGCGGTAACGGTGCGCGTGCTGCAGGGCGACGGCGTGCTGATATTCCGGGTGGTGGATACCGGCGAAGGCATTCCGGCGGAACTGCAGCGCATCATCTTTGAAAAATTTGCGCAGGTGGACGGCTCGGACATGCGGGCCCAGGCCGGCAGCGGGCTGGGCCTGGCGCTGGCCAAGGAATTGGTGAAATTCATGGGCGGCACCATCGCCGTACGGTCGCGGGTTGGCAAAGGTTCCATATTTGCCTTCACGCTGCCGATTTGAACAAGGCTTTACAGTGATTAGGTGTGAATGAAAAACATATTGGTAGTGGATGACAATCCTCTCAACAGCAACCTCGCCAGGATCATCCTGACCAGGGCGGGGTATACGGTTCACGTGTTTGCCGGAGCCTCCGAGGCTTTGCGGTATCTGGAGAAAAATACAGTCGATGTGGTGTTGACCGATGTCGGCATGCGCGATATAAACGGTAAAGAATTCTGCCGCCTGGTCAAGGAAGGCAGTCACATGGTGGTTCCCCGCATGGTGGCGTATACCGCCTTTGCGATGGAGGAGGAGTTGTTGTCGATCCGGGCGGCAGGTTTCGATGCCGTAGTCATCAAGCCGGCGACCCGTGTCCAGATCCTGGCAGCAGTGGATCCTGCCAGTTGAAGCGCTGTCTCAATTTGGCGTTTCAGGAAAATAACCAGCCGCCTACCATGCAATCTCATATCTGCCATCACTTCAGCCCAGAGATGTTTTTAAAACATTCTTATAATGACAAGAGTGTTTTTGTCGACCTGTGCAAGCTGTTCCTGCAGGTCGGCGGCGAGCAGTTCGCGCGGTTGAAATCGGCCGTGCAAGCCGGGAATGTCAGCGCCACGACGCAGGAATGCCACGCCCTCAAAGGCACGCTGCTCATCTCGGGCGCCGATGCCGCGGTGCGTTTGCTGGATCAGATCGAGATCGAATTCAACCGGAAAAAACGGGTCTGCACCGCGGAAAAAATCCTCGAGCTGCAAAATGAAATCATGCTGACCCTGGATGAGGTGCGCGACTTCCTGGCGGAGCTGGAGAGCCTGGAACTCCAGTATTGAATGTTCAGGGCGCCGGCTGGTTCGGCGCCGGGCTGCAGCATTTTTCGGCAGCATGGCGGCGGCTTTCGGCGGCCAGCGCCGAGTGGCCCGACAACAATAGCGCCGCCTTGTCGATCAACAGCTGGGTCGGGATCGGCCGCGCGAAAGAGGCCGCCAGCAGCAGCACAAAACTGACGCCCATCAAGGTGCGGTTCAGCACCGGCTTAGGCAAGGTTTCGGCGCACCAGATGAACGCAAGGCTGACCGCGCTGCCCAGCACCCATCCGCTGAGCGCTTCCGAGACCGAGTGAAAATCCAGCACCACGCGCGACAGGCTGATCAAGGCCGCAAAAGCCATTCCTGACACAGCCGCAAGCTGCCGGGTCATGGTGGTTTTCTGCTGGAAAAGAAAATAGAAGAGCAGGGGGATGATCGCCGCCGAACGCATTGCATGGCCGCTGAAGCCCGTGAAGTCGAGTTCGTCTATGCCTATGCCCCAGCCGACAAACGCGATCTTCGAGGCGGCCACCAACAGCAAAGCCGAACCGAACAGCAGGCACCAGGCCCAGAACAGACGTTGCGCGCGCGCCGCCAGCAGCCACGCTGCAATCGCAACGGCGGCGGGAAGCATGATGGTGCTGCCGCCGACTTTGGTAATACCCATCCAAGAAAACATAAAACTCAATGCCCAATAGCGGCCAATACCGGTCTCCTGCGATACCAGCAGGTTGATATGCGCTGATCCGCGCTATTTTTTACTTCGAGGTCAGTTGGTTCAAGCAGGCGATGCTACACGAGCCTGGCGCGCCTTGCGCGCCGCGCAGCCGCGCATGAAGCCGCGCAGCTCTTCGAATACGATAGGTTTCTGGAAAAACAGGACTTCATCAGGCAAGCCGCCGCGCGCATCCAGGTCTTCCCTGCTGAGGGTAGTGAGGACGGCGATGTCGATATGCCTGAGGTCGGGATTGGCGAGCACCGTTTTGACAATTTCATAACCGTCGATGCCTTCCATGACGATATCGAGCAGCAGGATATCGTACTTGCGCTGGGCGATTTCCACCAATGCCTGGTAGCCGTTTTCACAAAAGCGGGTCTCCAGCGCGATATCCCAGGAAGCGATCTGCTTCTCGTACACCATGCGCTGCAACGCGTTGTCTTCGACGATCAGGGCGCTCAAGGTCGATGATGGCGCGCTCCTGCCCCGGTCTGTCAGCAAATCGCTGCGTTCGGCCTTCAGCGCATCGATCGCCTCGCGCGGAATGCGGCGGTGGCCGCCTTGGGTCTTCCAGGCTACCAGAACTCCACGTTCTACCAGCTGCTGGACTGATGTGACGGATATTCCCAGCAGCTTGGCTGCTTCTTGCGTAGTGACGTCGCTTTGATTGAGTTTCACTGCTGACATTGGGCGGTTAGAGAGTTAGGTGGTGCCGGATTAGGTGATGCATTTTATCAAACGTATTTTATCAAACGCATTTTTATTAATTAATTGAACACTTGCCAGCCTTTGATTTGCATCGGCCTCAGGGGTTCCGGCGCTTGCTGCAGGCCGAAATGCATTTATTTGCACTTGCAGCAAATTATCACTGGTCATCCAAATAAAAAATACTATAAAATCGTTGAAATCGGTATTTATGTGATTTTAAACGATTTTTGTTGTTTTTTTGATTTTAAATTCGCATAGCTGCCTAAATTGGCTTGAGCTGCGCACGTTAAATTGGATCGGTGTGAATTAAATTGAAAAAAATATTGCTGCTAACTCTCGTGTTTGCACTGGGTGGTTGTGCGTTTGCCCCAGGCATGAAATTCGATTCGTATTCGCCGTTGGACGCAAGCGACCCTGAATCGGTGCCCGTGATCACCCCGATCACCCTCAAGCTGGTGCAGCAGGAAAACGCCGAGCGCGTCCGCCAAGCCGGGCAGGGCGAACAGTACCGGGAACTGGTCGGCAAGCCGCAGCCGTATCGCATGGGGCCGGCCGATATCTTGTCGATCATCGTCTGGGACCATCCTGAACTGGTGGTCCCTAATCTTACTTATACCTTGGGCGCGACCGGCAACCTGTCGAACAGCGGCATGACGGCGCAGACGCTGCCCGGCTACGTGATCAGCAACGAGGGCGAGGTGCAGTTCCCCTACGTCGGCCTGTTCAAAGCGGAAGGATACACCGAAGTAGAGGCGCAAAAGAAGCTGCGCGGGCTGCTCTCCAAATATATACGCGATCCGCAGATTACCCTGCGCGTGATCGGTTATCGCAGCCAGAAGATCTACGTCGACGGCGAAGTGCGTTCGGCCGGGGTCAAGCAGATGAGCGATGTGCCGATGACCCTGTCGGAAGCGATCAACCAGGCCGGCGGCATACCGCCGAGCGGCGACGCCAGCCGGATCACGCTGGTGCGCGGCGCCAAGAGTTATCAAATCAGCTTGCCGGACCTGATTGCGCGCAATCTCAGCCCATCCGACATCCTCATGCAAAACAACGACGTGCTGCGGATCGCGCCGCTGAGCGACAACCAGGTATCGGTGTCCGGCGAAGTGCGCAGCCCAGGTCTGCTGCCCTTGCGCAGCAACGGCCGGCTTAGCCTGAGCGATGCCTTGAGCGGCGCCGGCGGCGTCGACGCCAACACCAGCGATCCAAGCGCCATCTATGTGGTGCGGGCGGCGCCCGACGGCACCATGCCCAAGGTATTCCACCTGGACAGCAAATCACCGGTCGGCATGGCGCTGGCGGAAAACTTCCCGCTGCAGGCCAAGGACGTGGTGTATGTCGATGCCCCGGGCCTGGTCCGTTTCAGCCGCGTGTTTGCGCTGCTGGTCGGCACTTCTACTACCGCGGTCAATTCGCGTAACGCTGTGGACAAGAAAAATTGATCAAATCCATCCTCGTCGTCTGCATAGGCAACATCTGCCGCAGCCCCATGGCGGCAGCGCTGTTCGCCAAACAATTGCCGGGCCTGCATTGCCGTTCGGCCGGCATCGGCGCGCTGATAGGGCAGCCCGCCGCGCCGTATTCGATCGAACTGATGAAGCAGTGCGATATCGACATCAGCGATCACCGGGCGCAGCAGCTGCAGTCGTGGCTGTGCGACTCCTCCGACCTGATCCTGGTGATGGATATCGAACAGAAACAGCATATTGAAAAACAATACCCGACCACGCGCGGCAAATTGTTCCGGCTCGGGCAGTTCAGCCAGTTCGACGTGTTCGATCCCTACAAGCGCCCGCGCGATGAGTTCGAGAGTTGCCTGCGCCTGATCGAACAGGGCGTGGCCGATTGGGTAAAGCGCATCGATTCGGTCAATTAGCGGCGGCCAGGGCGGGCGGGGCGTGCGATCGATGCACCGCCAGCCATGCACGTGGTCAGTACCTCATATCAATATTTGCCAACCAGCTGAATAATCCATGACTTCACTCAATCCGCTGCAACAACATTTCACCGACAAGCATGAGGAAATCAGCCTAGCGGCCATTCTCGATATTCTGTTGGACAATCGCTGGCTGATCGGCTTGATTACCGCCGGCTTTTTGCTGCTTGGCGCTTTGTACGCCTTCCTGGGAACGCCTATCTACAAAGCCGACATCCTGGTGCAGGTGGAAGACAATTCTCCCAGCGCCGCCGCCAGCAACATGCTGGCCGACATGTCGGCGATGTTCGATGTCAAATCCACCGCGCCGGCGGAAATAGAAATCCTCGGCTCGCGCCTGGTGGTCTCCAGGAGCGTCGACAACCTGCATCTGTTCATCGACCAGGGGCCGAAGTACTTCCCCATCATCGGCGCCCTGATTGCGCGCCATAACCTGGACCTGTCCGAGCCCGGCCTGTTCGGCATGGGCGGCTACGCCTGGGGCAGCGAAAAGATCGATGCCGACGTGTTCAATGTGCCGCAGGTGCTGGAAACCGAAACGTTCAAGCTGACCAATCTCGGCAAGGGTCGCTACAGCCTGGCCAGTTCGGCGTTCGACCAGGTGTTTGAAGGCGTGGTCGGCAAGACCGAAAAATTCACCGTGAGCGCCGGCGTGATCGAACTGCATGTGGCGCAAATGCAGGCCAAGCCTGGCATCGTGTTCAAGCTGGTGCGCAATTCCCGCCTGAAGACCATACAGGATTTGCAAGACCAGCTGAATATCGCTGAAAAAGGCAAACAGTCCGGCGTCATCGGCGCCGAGCTGCTGGGGCCGGATCCTTACCTGGTGAGCGCGACCATGAATGAAATCGGCCGCCAGTACGTGCAGCAGAACGTCGAGCGCAAATCGGCCGAGGCTACCAAGTCGCTGGATTTCCTGGATGGCCAGCTGCCGGAACTGAAGACAGAGCTGGACAAGGCGGAAAACCTGTACAACGCCTTGCGGGAGAAGGTCGGCACCATCGACATGGGCGAAGAAGCCAAGCTGGTGCTGCAGCAATCGGTATCGACCGACACCCAGATCCTGGAACTGAGGCAGAAGCGCAAGGACCTTTCGACGCGTTTTGCCGACTCGCATCCGTCGATCCTGGCCATCGATCGCCAGATCGGCGCGCTGCAGAGCGAGCAGGGCAAGATATCCGGCCGCATCAAGACGTTGCCGAACAGCGAGCAGGACGTATTGCGCCTGATGCGCGATGTCACCGTCAACACCAGCTTGTATACCGGTTTGTTGAATAATATCCAGCAGCTGAAACTGCTCAAGGCGGGCAAGATCGGCAACGTGCGCGTGGTCGATTCCGCCGCGCTTCCGGAAATCCCTGTCATCCCGAAAAAGCCGCTGGTGTTTGCGCTGGCGCTGCTGCTCGGCCTGTTCTTCGGTGTGGTGACGGCGATATTGCGCAATATCCTGTATGGCGGCATCAGCAATCCTGAAGACATCGAGCGCCATGCCGGCCTGAGCGTGTATTCCACCGTGCCGTTGAGCGACGCCCAGCAGCAGCTAAATGTCAAGATCAAGGCGAAATCCAAGGAGATGGCGCTGCTGGCGGTGTCCGATCCCCACGACACGGCGATTGAAAGCCTGCGCAGCCTGCGCACCGCGCTGCAGTTCGCCATGCTGGAAGCGCATAACAACATCGTGCTGCTGACCGGGCCTGCGCCCGGGGTCGGCAAATCGTTCATCTCGGCCAACCTGGCTGCGGTGATTGCCTCTTCCGGCAAACGCGTGCTGCTGATCGACGCCGACCTGCGCAAAGGCCATCTCAACCAGTATTTCGGCATGGGACGCGGCAAAGGCCTGTCCGAACTGATTTCCGGCAGCAGCAAGCCGAGCGATGCGATACACAAAGCCATCGTGCCGAACCTGGATTTCATTTCCACCGGCACCTTGCCGCCGAATCCGGCCGAGCTGTTCCTGGTCGGCCGCATGTCCGAGCTGCTGCAAGAATTTTCCGCCGCCTACGACCTGGTGCTGATCGATACGCCGCCGGTGCTGGCCGCTTCCGATACCGGCATCCTGGCGGCCCTGGCCGGCACGGCATTCCTGGTTGCCCGCGCCGAGACCACCAAGCTGGGTGAAATCGTCGAATCCATGAAGCGCCTGGCGCAGACCGGAGTCCACGCAAAGGGCGTGATCTTCAACGGCCTGCGGCTCGATACCCGCAGATACGGATACGGCAATACCGGACGCTATCGCTACACCGCTTATTCCTATAAACCGCAAGAAGTCAAATCCTGATTGCACCTGCCATATGAAAAAAGCCAAGGCGCTGCTGCAAGTCATTTTTGAGCAAGCAGTTTTCACGCTGTCGTTTTTTGCCACCCAGGCGCTGCTGGCGCGCTACCTGAGCGTGGAAGCGTTCGCCTCGTTTTCGGCCATCTATTCGGCGGTGATCCTGCTCAATATCGTGCACGGCTGCACCGTCATGGAACCGTTGCTGGTGTTCGCCAAATCGGACTATTCGATAGGTCGCCGGCTGCTGCTGAAGCTGCACGCGCCGATGGCGTTGCTAAGCGTGCTGGTGGTGATCTACCTGGCTTTGCGCATACCGGATACGCCACCATATTTCGTCTATGCATTGATCCTGGCGCTAGCAGGTTTTGTGGCGTACTGGACGGTGCGTGCGATCGCCATCCTGGAAAACAAAAGCCTGAAATCGGTGCTGCCGGCACTGGCCCAGCTGGGCGGCGTGTGCGCGGCGATTGCCGTGATTCCCAAGGACAGTCCTTATCAGTTGAGCGAACTGCTGGCCGCCATCGGTTTGCCGCTGCTGCTGGTGAGCGGACTGGTCGCCGTCATGTCGAAAAAGAAAGAAGAGCACCCGCATCCGCTGCCAGGCGAAAAAATCTCCTGGCTGAGCTTCGGCCTGAACAATTCCCTGAGCCAGATCATGGTCTGGGCCATGACTCACGGCCTGGTGATTTATTACATGTCGCGGCAGCAGGCCGACCTGGCCGCCAACTTCCGGGTGGTGATGACCTTGGTGCTGCCGGCGCAATACCTGAATATCGCCATCTCGAATTTCGGCTTGCCGAGGCTGGCGCGGCTGGCCGATGAAGGTTCGGCCAGGTTTGCTTCCATGGCGCGCATGCTGATCGCGGCGACGCTGGCTTCCAGCCTGGTCTATAGCCTGGTGCTGTGGCTCTCCGGACAGTTGCTGGTCGGCTTGCTGTTCGGCGCCAAATACAGCGGCCTCGACATGCGCGACTACTTCCTGCTGCCGATGATACTGGCGGCGATCCAGGGCACGCGCACCGTATTGAAGGCGCTCAAGCTGACCCATCAGGCCAGCTGGGCGGTGGCCGGCGGGTTTCTCTGTTTCGTACTGGTGTTCGTCACCCGGCCGGCGACCTCGGTCAGCACGGTCTTCGTTCCGACCGTATTCGGCCTGGGACTCGCCGCTTTCATCATGTTTTATCAAATCCGAAAAAGTCTAAAAGTGGTGGCCATATGAAAATCGTGATCTGCGCTGTTCCCTATAGCCCCAACCTGGGCGATGGCGTCATCTATGAAAACATCAAGCAGCTGCTGCTGGAGCGCGTGCCTGGCGCCGAGGTCAGCGCGCTCGATATCGCCGGCCGCGATGACTATGTGAAAGCCGGCATTTCGAAAAAGTCGCTGGTCAACAAAGTGCCGAAGCTGCTGCGTCCGTATGCGGTCTGCACTTATTTCAGCCTGCAGTATTTTCTGCGCTGGCGCCGCAAGTGGGTAGCACAGCTGGCGGACGCCGACCTGGTCGTGGTCGGCGGCGGCCAGCTGCTGCTGGACGTGCACCTGAACTTCCCGGTCAAGCTGTTCCTGCTGTCGAAGGCGGTCAAGGCCGCCGGCAAGTCCGGCAAGGTCGCGGTATTCGGCGTCGGCGTGTCGAAGAGCATGTCGCGCGCCGGCACCGGCCTGATCAAGCGCACCTGGGAAAACCTGGCGCCGATCCAGGCCAGCACCCGCGACATCGCCTCGGCGCAGAATCTGAAGCTGATCCTGGCGCAGCCGCTGGAGGTCAAGGTGACGCCGGATCCAGGCATCTATTCGCAGCAGACGTTTGCCGCATTCCTGCCGCCGCGCACTGCCGGCAATGTGCTGGGAATCTGCATTTCCAGTCCGCTGGAACTGAACCAGGCCGGCGTCGAGAAGCAGGACTACAGCGAGCGCATCGGTAAATATTTCCAGGAGCTGGCGCAGCAGGCGATGACGCTGGGATACCGGGTGCACCTGTTTACCAACGGCTCGCCGGAAGACGAGGCATTCAAGGACGCGCTGGCAGCCGACCTCGATCCTGAGATCGTCAACCTGCCGCGTCCTGGCGTGCCATCGCAGCTGGTGGCCAACATCGGCCAGTGCGACTGCATCATCGCGCACCGGCTGCATGCCAATATTGTCGCCTACGCGCTGGATATCCCGAGCATCGGTCTGAACTGGGACAGCAAGGTCCAGTCGTTTTTCGAACTGACCGGCCGCGGCCGCTTCTTCATGCAGGCGCCGGTGCCGGACGTCACCCGTACTTTCAAGCTGCTGTATCAGGCGTTGCAAGTGGATGGCACTGGCGAGAAAGTGCGCCTGACGCAACAGCTGACGACCGAAATCGCGGCCTTGCTGGAACGTTCAGGCCTGGCCGCCAAGGCGTCCGCGCCAGAGCCGGACCGAGACCAGGCCGGCAGGGCCGCCGCGGCTGCTGCATAAGCAAGCATGGGCTCCTTATTCGACAAGCGCATCGCCCCCGAGATCCGGCTCATCTGCGGGATCCTGATGCTGGTGCTGACCGCACTCATCTACATGTACCAGCGGGCGTTCCTCCCGAGTTATTTCTTCACCGATGAAACCACCATCATCGACCTGATGAAATATACCGACCTCAGCCTGGCCGAGCAGAATTCGTTCGTCAGCACGGCGGTGATTTTTTCCTTCCTCGGGTCGGCCTGGTCGCAAGTGCTGCTGCTGGTGGCCACCTGCTCGGTGATCTACTACATCAGCGGCAAATCGCTGCGGCTGATCGACCTCGCGTTCGCCATCGTCCTGATGCTGTCGTTCACGCTGTTCAATCTGAAGCTGTCGAAGGAAATCATCGTCATCCTGCTGAACCTGCTGGTCTGTTATGTCTGCACCTGGCGCATCTCCAACCACAGCAAGACCGCGCTGGTGATTGCGATCTACCTGCTGTATGCCTGGCAGTTCCGCATCTACTACGTGCTGATCGCCGCCATCATGGTGGTCATGCACATCGTGTTCAGCACACGCGGCAAGCTGCGCGCCGTGATCGTGCTCGGCATCATAGCCGCCTGCCTGCTGTTGCCGGGAGATTTCTGGAACCAGCTGCAACAGGCGCGCGACATCATCAACATGGAAAGAGAAGGCTTGTCCGATTCGAAGACCATCTTCTCCAATGTGCTGACGCCGAACGGCATCATGACGGCTTTCCCGAACGCCGGTTTTGCCGCGTTGCGCTTTTATTTTGCCCCTATCTTTTCCCTGCGCGTGCAAGAGATTTTCCTGTCTTTCACGCTATGGCTGCTGACGTTCCTCATGTTCCGGCGGCATAACCACAAACATCCGCTGTTCTTGCTGCTCGTAGCCAATTTCGCTATCCAGACCTTCTTCGAGCCCGACCTCGGATCGTTTTTCCGTCACCTGACCGCCTATGCATTTTGCGTATTCGGCATTGATTACCTTCAGCCGAGGCGTGAGATCTCGCGCCACCCGGCCGCCGCGCCAGCATCGGCGCATTTCTATCGGGAGACTTAAATGGAAACGCCAGAACCCGTGCTGCATGTGCTGAACGTGGCCGAAACGATCAAAGGCGGAGTGGCCACCTACCTGGAAACGCTGGAACGCCTCAGCGCCGATTTCAACTGCCGTTTCGATTACCTGGTTCCTGCCGCCCAGGCCGATCAGCTGAAAGCGGAGCGGGTGCATCATCACTCGCATTCGCGCGGCGGGCTGGGGCCGTTCAAGCTGGCGCTGGCGATCGTGCGCCAGGTACGCAAATCGCACCCTGACATGGTCTACGCCCACAGCACCTTCGCCGGCGTTGCGTTGTGCCTGGCCAAGCCATGGCTGGGGCGCAAGGTAAAGACGATCTATTGCGCCCACGGCTGGGCCAGCTTCCGCGACCGCAGCAGATCGGTGACCCTGGTTACCCGCGCGATCGAAAAAATCATGTCGTATATCCCCAACGCGGTGATCGATATCTCGCGTTACGAACATGTCAACAACCGCAAGTTTGGTTTCTCCCGCAACTGCATCCTGATCCAGAACACCGTCCTCGACCGCATCCTGCCGCCGGCCAAGGACGGCGGAAACCAGGATGACGGGCGTTTGCATATCCTGTTTGTCGGCCGGCTGGATCACCAAAAGGGCTACGATATCCTGGTGGACGCCATCCGCATCCTGCAAAAGAGCCGGCCGAACTATGTGTATCATATCGTCGGTGCGCCGGTGCTGGCGAATCTGCAGATCGAAATGCTGGAAGCGGCCAACGTGCATTATTACGGCTGGATAGGGCAGGCCGAAATCAATGCCTATTACGACCTGGCCGATGTGCTGGTGATGCCGTCGCGCGCCGAAGGGTTCGGGCTGACTGCGCTCGAGGCTTTCCGCAGTTATGTGCCGGTGGTCGCCAGCAATCGCGGCGCCTTGCCCGACATCGTGGAGCATGCGGTCAACGGCCTGATTTTCAACTGCACCGCGGGCGACCTGGCCGAAAAGCTGGAAAACCTGAACCGCACCAGCCTGGGCGACTACGCAGAGGCGGCGCGCGCCTCTTACCTGATACGTTTCTCCCCTGGCCAGTTCATCGCCAGCTACCAGAAATTATTTTCACGCCTGCGGCAAACCAATTAGGGCATTTGCCATCCAACAGGCTTCTATTCGACAGGAGCGACAGATGAAACTACCTGCAGCATGGCTTATTCCTGTTTGCGGCGTATTGGCGGCTTCTCAAGCGTCTGCGTGGGAAAAATACGGCATCCATTCGGTCTACCCGGCGGCCATCAGCGTCCAGATCAATCCGTCGCAAATATCAAACCAGCAACTGGCGGCCATCAAGGATGCCGGTTTCGAATACGTCAGGTTCGGCACCCGTCCGCCGGTCAGCGACAAGCCGCAGGATTTTTCGGAACTGCTGGAGCGCTTGCGCAAGGCGCAGCTGAAACCCATCATCACCCTGTTTGGCGGCGCCACGGTCTGGGTACAGCCGAAACGGATGATGTCGGCCACCATGACGCCGCTGGATGCGGCCGACAATTTCTCCAAGTTTGCCCTGACCACCTTGAACCAGTACGCCGATCCAAACATCTTGTGGGAACTGTGGAACGAGCCGGACAATCCGACTTTCCTGAAGCCGGGCATGCTGCAAGCCGGCCTGGTGCCGGCGATACAGAAAATCTGTTCGGCGCTGGAGCAGCAAAAGGGCGGCGTCAAGAAAAACATCTTCGGTTTCGGTTTCGCCAAGCTGCCGAATTTGCAGCCGAAGATCCCGGACGACAAGCTGCTCGCCATCTCGCTGCAAAACTGCCTGAGCGGCGTGTCGGTGCATCCGTACCGGAAAATCCCCGAAACGTTGGCCGACGATGCGACCAAAAGCCGCGAGCTGCTGCACAAGTACGGCAAGGGCGAATTGCCGATGATTGCATCCGAGTGGGGATACTCTAACTTTACCGCCGCCAGGGACCAGGGCGGCCAGGCGCAGCTGGTGCTGAGGGAGTATCTGTCGACGGTATTTGCCGGCATTCCGCTGGTGAATATCTACCAGTGGCAAGACACCGGGTCGGACCGCGCTGCGCGCGAACAGAATTACGGCCTGACCGACAGCAGTGGCCAGGTCAAGCAGGCTTTGCCGGCGCTCAAGCATTTGCTGGGCAAGCTGAAAGATACCCAGCTTGCCGGCAGCGAGAAAGTAGGGGAGGCGTACCAGCTGGTCTTGAATAGCCAGCCGGGGGCTGCGGCAAAGCGCAGCGTCCACGTCGTATGGAGTTCGGCGGCGCGCTCTGGCCCTGGCGGTGGTTTTTCGATCCCGAGGAACAAGGGGCAGCGCTGCATCATCAGTGAGTTTTATCCGCAGCAGGGCGACAAGCCCTGCCCGGAAGGCGCCGGCAGCGTCGATATCAACGCTGGTCCGTCGCCGCTGGCAGTCACGCTATACGATTAGATCTTGTCGGCGATGAAGTTATTGAGGAATTCGCGGAATTCCTCTTTGACTTCAGGATGTTTCAGCGCGAATTTTACCGAGGCTTGCAGGTAGCCGAGCTTGCTGCCGCAATCGTAGCGCGTACCTTCGAACTGGTAGGCCATCACTTCTTCCTGCGCCAGCAATGAGGCGATGCCGTCGGTCAGCTGCAGTTCGCCGCCAGAACCTGGCTGCAGCGTATGAAGGTGGTCGAAAATCGACGGGTTCAGGATATAGCGTCCGACCACGCCCAGGTTGGAAGGGGCCTCTTCCGGCGCCGGTTTTTCCACGATTCCGTGCAGTTTGTGCAAGCGATCGCCGGCCGCCGTGCCGGCCACCACGCCGTAGGAACGGCTCTGCACCGGCGCGATTGCCTCGACGCCGATGATGCTGCTGCCATAGTCCGCATACAGATCGGTCATCTGGCGCATGACAGGGATCGTTCCATCCAGCAGGTCGTCCGCCAGGATTACCGCAAACGGCTCGCCGTGCACCAGCCGCTCGGCGCACAGGACGGCATGGCCCAGGCCCAGCGCTTCCGCCTGCCGCACATAAAAACATTCGACATTCTTCGGCTTGATCTGGCGCAGCACTTCCAGCAGCGCCTGCTTGTTCTTGGCCAGCAGTTCGGCTTCCAGTTCGTAGGCTTTGTCGAAATGGTCTTCGATGGCGCGTTTGTTGCGGCCGGTGACAAAAATCATTTCGGTGATGCCGGCGGCGGCCGCTTCCTCCACCGCATACTGGATCAAGGGCTTGTCTACCACGGGCAGCATTTCCTTGGGACTGGCCTTGGTGGCCGGCAAGAACCGAGTGCCGAGGCCGGCGACGGGAAATACGGCTTTGGTGATTTTTTTATGCATGCTGATGACTCTTGAAGATAGGTTTGTAAAAAAAGGCGCTGCAAACAAGTAGCGCCCCGGCAAACTTTGATCAATAGGCGGTCTTGCCGCTCCATCCCTTGAACGCGGTCCACAGCAGGATCCGGAAATCCATCAGGAACGACCAGTTCTGTATGTAGTGCAGGTCGAACTGGACCCGCGTTTCCATTTTTTCCAGGGTGTCGGTTTCGCCGCGGTGGCCATGGATCTGGGCCCAGCCCGTGATTCCCGGCTTGACGCGATGACGCACCATGTACAGGTCCAGCAGCTCTTCATACATCTGGTTATGCTGCATGGCATGCGGGCGCGGGCCGATGACCGACATGTCGCCCAGCAGGACGTTGATGAACTGCGGCAGCTCGTCGAGGCTGGTGCGGCGCAGGAACTGGCCGATCCTGGTGATGCGCGGATCGCCCTGGGTAGCCTGCGTGACCTTGTTGTGCTCCTGGTGCAGTTTCATCGAACGGAATTTGTAGATCATGAATTTCTTGCCGTTCAGGCCCAGCCGCACCTGCTTGAAGAATACCGGTCCCGGCGAGGAGATCTTGATGGCGACGCCGATCGCCACGAACAACGGAGTCAGGGCGGTTAGCGCTACCAATGCAAAAACCTTGTCCAGCAGGTGTTTGCAGATGCCGCGCGCACCGCTGGGGGCAGGGCGGTTCAGCTCGACGGTCGGGGTGCCGAGGAAGTTTGTCATGCGCCGGCTGATCATCTGGATCGCCATCGTATCCGGCACCCAGCGGATGTCCACCAGCGTATTGCGCAGGTGGATCTGCAGGGGGCGCAGCTGCGCCGCCGCGCTCATCGGCAAGGTGATCCAGATTTCATCGATCTGGTTGGCGCTGACGTAGGCGTGGATGTCTTCCAGCTTGTTGATGCGGGCAATATTGGCATCCTGCAGGTTTTCAGTCTGTTCGGCGCTGCCCACCACGGCATTGACCTCATAGCCTATCCATGGCTGCTGCAGGGCTCGCCTGTGCATTTCCTGGCCGGTCTCGCCGTAGCCGACGATGATCACGCGCTTGAAGTTGAAGCCCTGCTTGCGCATGCGCGTCAGCGCGACGTGGGAAGCGAAGCGGTACAGCAGCAGCAGCACCATGCTGGTCAGGTACCAATACAGCAGCCAGTGATGCGAGATGCGGCCGATGCCGTGCACCATGCGGCTCATGAAAATGCCGAGGATCAGGACCAGCGCCCAGGACGCCGCCAGCCGGATGAAGGTGGCCGAGGCGGGACGCTCCGGCCAGGCGTTGTAGAGATCGAGCTTGGAGAACAGCATGAACGCCAGCACGCAGCAGAAATACAGCAGCACCATGTGCACCGGCGCCGCGTCTGACAGATTTGCGTGGAAAACGTAATAGGCGACGGCATTGGCGGCGATCGCCAGGATCGCCGTGTCGGCAATCCGCCTTGGGAGCTCCTGTCCCAAAACATACTGGAGGAAGGTCAAGTGTGTTGAGTGTGACATGAGAGTTTATCTTATTGGACTATCAAAAAAGCGAATGAAGGTCCGTACTCGCTTTCAAGCCTTGAACCCAGCATCATCCAAAGCGGTTTTTACAACTACTGCAATGCAGCAAGTTACCTTCAGGAATTATGGTAATCATTAAAATCGATTTAATCAACGTAAACATTTTAATTAAATTGATTTTTCGTGAATTTAAGGTCGTGAAATTATGTTTTTGATATTTTTATAAGGTTTTTCTTTGTCAAATAACTATGAGACGGGGGTGAGAAAGAGTTTCCTGTGGGAAAAGTTGAACGGCGGAAAACAGCACCAGACCGAGGGCCTGGCTTTTTGGAGAGCAAAATATGGAGAGGTTTCCGCAGCTCGGCCGGAACGGCTAAACCAAGAGGTCGGGAGTTGCGTTTTTGTTCAGGGAAAAACAGGCGCCTTGCCCTTGCCGATAAAGTTTTGTCACGTGCGCGGTCCATGGCGCGGCGCACCATCGACTGCGTGTCTTCGGCCGCTTACCGTAGTCTGGGTAGTCTGAAAAGCGGCTGTCAACCTCCGGCTGCGGCAGGAATTGGCGCCGTCGTCAGCGTAAATTAGCACAAGCTCTTTACCGCAAGATGACGGAGCGCCGAGAAGGCGCGCCGCCAGAGTTGTTTTTTTTAAAAGCCTGTGGTTTTGTGCCTGTCATAGGTAGAATCTAAGCAGAGTAAGACTTGAAGTTAACTGTCCGAAAGAGAGCCATGCCCAACACCGCCGCAGAAAGAAAACAGCAAAAACTGACAGAGATGGTCGAATTCGCGCGCGAGCGCCTCGCGCCGGCAGTGTTCGCACCGATGCAAGCCTTCCTGGTCGAGTATTACTCGCAAGTGGGGGAAGAGCAGATACTGAGCCGCGACATCGCCGACCTGTACGGCGCTGCCGTCGCCCACTGGCAGTTTGCGCGGCACTTTGTCAGCGGCACGCCGCGCGTGCGCATCTACAATCCGCGGGTGGACGAGCATGGCTGGCAGTCCGGCCATAGCGTGATCGAGATCGTCAACGACGACATGCCGTTCCTGGTCGATTCGGTAAGCACCGAGATCAACCGCCTCGGCCTGACCCTACACGCGGTGATCCACCCGGTGTTCCGGGTCTGGCGCGACGCCAGCGGCCAGGTCGAAAAAATCCAGCGCGCCAGCGAGAATGTGGGCAAGGATAGCAAGGACAACGATAAGGCAAAGCTGGAGTCGACCATCCATATCGAAGTGGACCGCTGCACCGAAGCTGCCCGGATGGAAGAAATCCTGGCCGGCGTGCTCAAGGTGCTGGGCGACGTCCGCGCCGCGGTGGAAGACTGGCGCCAGATGATGACCGCCGCCAGCGCCGCGATCGACGATCTCAAGCAGCAGGACAACAGCGATGCCGCGCAGCAGGGCGAGATCGCCGAGGCGCGCGCCTTCCTGGAGTGGATGATAGATGATCATTTTACGTTCCTCGGCTATCGCGATTACGAACTGGTGGTCAGCGATGGCGAAAACTACCTGCAGGGCGTACCCGGTTCCGGCCTCGGCATCCTGCGCGATGCCCTGCGCGCCGCCGATAGCGCCGACATGACCAAGCTGCCGGTCAGCGCGCAAGGCATCATCGACGCGCAATCGCCGATTTTCATCACCAAGGCCAATTCGCGCGCCACCGTGCACCGCGCCGGTTATCTCGACTATGTCGGCGTCAAGCGCTACGGCGCCGGCGGCAAGGTGATCGGCGAGCGCCGCATTGTCGGCCTGTATACCTCGACCGCCTACATGGTGCCGACCAGCGAGATCCCGCTGGTGCGGCGCAAAGTGGCGAAGGTGCTGGAGCGCGCCGGTTTTGTCCCGAGAGGCCACCTGGCCAAGACCTTGACCACCATCCTCGAGCAGTACCCGCGCGACGAACTGTTCCAGGTCGACGAAGATGAACTGTTCGATACCGCCAGCGGCATCCTGCGCCTGGAAGAGCGCCAGCGCACCCGCCTGTTTGTGCGGCGCGACGCTTTCGGCCGTTATGTTTCCTGCCTGGTGTTCGTGCCGCGCGACCGTTTCAACACCGAACTGCGCGAACGGATCCAGGACTTGCTGCTGGAAGCCTTCAACGGCACCGGCGTCGAATTCACGCCCTTGCTGTCGGAATCGGTATTGGCGCGCATCCAGTTTACGGTGCGCACCGAACCGGGCAGCGTTGCCGACATCAATGTCGAACAGCTGGAAGCGCGCATCGTGCAAGCCACGCGGCGCTGGCAGGACGACCTGACCGAGGCCCTGCTGGAACAGCGCGGCGAGGAGCAGGGAACGCGGCTGCTGCGCCGGTACGCCACGTCATTCCCGGCCGGTTTCCGCGAAGATTATTCGGCGCGCACCGCGGTGCACGACATCGCCTTGCTGGAAGCCGCGCAGCAGGAAACCGGGCTGGCCATGAGCTTGTACCGCCCAATCGAGGCGGCGCCGGCTTCGCTGCGCCTGAAAATCTACCGCGCCGGCAAGCCGATGGCCTTGTCGCAGAGCTTGCCGATGCTGGAGCACATGGGCGTCAAGGTCAACGAAGAGCGTCCTTACCGCATCGAGCTGCAGGACGGCGAACCGGCCTGGATCCACGATTTCGGCATGCAGAGCGCGGACGACAGCGAAGTCGAGATCGACCGCATCAAGGGCGTGTTCGAAGATGCGTTCGCGCGCGTCTGGAGCGGCGAGGCGGATAACGACGATCTCAACCGGCTGGTTCTGCGGGCCCGGCTCAACTGGCGCGAAGTCACCATCTTGCGTGCTTATGCGCGTTACCTGCGGCAAGTCGGCTCCACGTTCAGCAATGCCTATATCGAACAGGCCTTGACCGCCAACCCGGCGATTGCGCGCAAGCTTGTGGAACTGTTCCTGGTACGCTTTGATCCGTCCCAGGCGGCCGGAGCTGAAGCCAAGGCCAAGTCCTTGCTGCAGCAGACCGAAGAAGCGATGGACCAGGTGCCTAACCTGGACGAAGACCGTATCCTGCGCCAGTTCCTGGGCGTGATCAGCGCCACCTTGCGCACCAACTATTTCCAGCACGGCGCCGACGGCCAGCCCAAGCCTTACCTGTCGTTCAAGTTCGATCCGGCCAAGGTGCCGGGGCTGCCCGCGCCCAAGCCGATGTTCGAGATCTGGGTCTATTCGCCGCGTTTTGAGGGCGTCCACCTGCGCGGCGGTAAAGTGGCCCGCGGCGGGCTGCGCTGGTCCGACCGGCGCGAGGATTTCCGCACCGAAGTGCTGGGCCTGGTGAAGGCGCAGATGGTCAAGAACGCAGTGATCGTGCCGGTCGGCTCCAAGGGCGGCTTCGTGCTCAAGAACGCGCCGCCGGCCAGCGACCGCGACGCCTACCTGCGCGAAGGGGTGGCCTGTTACCAGAATTTCCTGCGCGGGCTGCTCGACCTGACCGACAACCTGGTCGACGGCAAGGTGGTGCCGCCGCAAGACGTGGTGCGCTACGATCCCGACGACCCTTACCTGGTGGTTGCGGCCGACAAGGGCACCGCCAGCTTCTCCGATTACGCCAATGCGGTTTCCGCCGAATACGGCTTCTGGCTGGGCGACGCCTTTGCCTCCGGCGGCTCGGTCGGTTACGACCACAAGAAAATGGGGATCACCGCGCGCGGCGCCTGGGAAGCGGTCAAGCGCCACTTCCGCGAAACCGGCCTGAATACCCAGGAGCAGGATTTCACCGTGGTCGGCATCGGCGACATGTCCGGCGACGTGTTCGGCAACGGCATGCTGCTGTCGCGCCATATCAAGCTGCTGGCCGGTTTCGACCATCGCCACATTTTCCTCGACCCGGATCCCGATCCGGCCGCCAGCTTTGCCGAGCGCGAGCGCCTGTTTGCCTTGCCGCGCTCAAGCTGGGCCGACTACAACACCGGCCTGATTTCCAGCGGCGGCGGCGTTTTTGCGCGCAGCCTCAAGACCATTCCGCTGACGCCGCAAGTGCAGGCGGCGCTCGGCATCAGCGCGAGTGAACTGGCGCCGACCGAGTTGATACGCGCCATCCTGCTGGCGCCGGTGGACCTGCTCTACAACGGCGGCATCGGCACCTACATCAAGGCTACCCGCGAAAGCCACGCCCAGGTCGGCGACCGCAGCAACGACGCGATCCGCGTCAACGGCGCCGAGCTCAACTGCAAGGTGGTGGCCGAAGGCGGCAACCTCGGCTGCACCCAGTTCGGCCGCATCGAGTTTGCCCAGAAGGGCGGCCGCATCTGCACCGACGCCATCGACAATTCAGCCGGCGTCGACTGCTCCGACCATGAGGTGAACATCAAGATCATGCTCGGCCTGATCGTCAGCGAAGGCGAAATGACCGAGAAACAGCGCAACAAGCTGCTGGCGGAAATGACCGAGGAAGTCGGCCTGCAGGTGCTGACCGACAACTACTACCAGACCCAGGCCTTGTCGGTGGCGGGCCGCCGCGCCGCCAGCCTGCTGGAGCCGGAGTCGCGCCTGATCCGTTTCCTGGAACGCGCCGGCCGGCTGGACCGTGCGGTCGAATTCCTGCCGTCGGAAGAAGAGTGCGCGGAACGCAAGACCGCGAAACTGGGACTCACCACACCGGAACGTGCGGTGCTGATGGCGTATAACAAGATGTGGCTGTATGAAGAGCTGCTGGCTTCGGATTTGCCGGCAGACCCGTTCATCGCCAGTTCGCTGGCCGCTTATTTCCCGCAGCCGCTGCGCGAACGCTACCCGGACGCCATGCAGCGCCATCCGTTGGCGCGCGAGATCATCTCGACCTACCTGGTGAACACGCTGACCAACCGCGTCGGCGCAACCTTTGTCCACCAGCTGGCCGACGAAAGCGGCGCCAGCCCGACCGACGTGCTGCGCGCCAGCGTCATCGCGCGCGAGGTGTTCGGTTTCGAGGAAATCTGGCAAGACATCGACGCCCTCGACAACCTGGTGCCGGATGCCCTGCAGGCGCAGATGTTTGTCGATGTCGGCGGCCTGATCGAGCACGCCAGTTTCTGGTTCCTGCATCGCCATGTGCAAGAAGCGTCGATCGAAGCCACGGTGCTGCGCTTCCGCCAGGCCGCCGACCAGCTGGGACCGCAGCTGGTATCGCTGCTGGCGGCCGGCGACGCCGAAGCGCTCAGGGCGAAACGCGATGCCTTGATACAGGCCGGCGTCTCCGAACAGCTGGCGCGCCGGGTCGCCAGCGCCGAACTGATCGGCGCGGTGCTGGATATCGCCGAAGTGGCGGCCTCCACCGAGCGCAGCCTTGAACTGGTGGCGGCGGTCTATTTTGCGCTGGACGTCAATCTCAACTTCGGCTGGATGCGCGAGCGGGCCGGTGCGCTGCCGGTCGACTCGCACTGGCAGACCCTGGCGCGCACCGCCTTGCAGAGCGACCTGACCGGCTTGCAGCGGGCGTTGACGGCCAAGGTGATCCAGCTGTCGCCGTCGCTCGAGCAATCGCAGGAAATGATCGAGGTCTGGCAGGCTGCCAGCCGTACGCCGCTGGAACGTTACCGCCGTTTGCTGACCGATTTCCAGATGGGCGGCAACGTCGACCTGGCGATGCTGTCGGTGGCGGGCGCGCGAGATGCGGGCAATCGAAACCATCTGAGGAGTTGTTTTATCTCTAGCTGAAGCAGCCGCCTGGCAGGCAGAAAGGCAAGGCCATGGATACCGTTTCATTCCGACACCGACGGCGCCATCTGCACCATCACCATGGCGCGGCCGGAAAAACGCAATGCCGTCGACCGCCCAATGGCCGAGGCATTGCGCCTGGCGTTTGAGCGGTTTGAAGCCGAGCCGGCGCTGAAGGTAGCGGTACTGGCTGGCGCCGGCGGCCATTTGTGCGCCGGCGCCGACCAANNNNCAATGTGCGATCCGGCCTTGCGCAACAATTGCTCGCCGATGGCGGCGGCAGCGGCCCGATGGGACCGAGCCGAATGGCTTTGTCGAAACCGNTGATCGCCGCCATCAATGGCTGCGCCGTGGCGGGCGGACTGGAGCTGGCGCTGCTGGCCGATTTGCGGGTGGCTGACGAAGACGCCGTGCTCGGCGTGTTTTGCCGGCGCTGGGGCGTGCCCCTGATCGACGGCGGCACGGTGCGCCTGCCGCGCCTGGTCGGCATGGGCCGTGCGCTCGACCTGATCCTCACCGGCCGGCCGGTAACGGCGGCGGAAGCCCTGGCCATGGGGCTGGTCAATCGCGTCACCCCGCCAGGCGCCGCGCTGGCGGCGGCGCAGGAGCTGGCGCGCGAGGTCGCCGGTTTTCCGCAGCAATGCATGCTGGCCGACCGCCGTTCCGCGTATGAGCAGTGGGACCTGCCGCTGGCCGAGGCGCTGCGCCGCGAAGGCGTTCAAGGCGTGCCGATTGTATTCGCCGAAGGCGAGGCGGGGGCCGCCAGGTTCACGCACGGCGCCGGCCGTCATGGCCGTTCCGAGGACTGACCAGTCTTTACATCTCAAACCGATAAGATCCGTTTGTTGTCAAATACACCTTGCTTCGCGCCTGCCGGCCTGTGTTGCGGGGATCGCTGCGCCTGGAGAAACAAAAGGAAGGAAACTTGACTGGGGTCAATGCCGTCCTCTCTATGAGCTGGCTAAGATGGCATCAAGCTAAAGCAATGCAAGAGGTATTGCGGCGGCAGATAACCGATAACAGGAGGAGCAATGGCAGCAGTGATATCCGAGTCGAAGGTCGCGTCTGTGTCAAGTACGACCGCCGACGATACGCTCAAACGCAAGAGCCGCGACGCCGGCGTGGTGTCAGGCGGGCATCTGGTGGCGCGCGCGCTGAAGAATGAAGGCGTGGACACGATCTTTACGCTGTGCGGCGGCCATATTATCGATATTTACGATGGCTGCATCGATGAAGGCATCCGCATCATCGATGTGCGCCATGAGCAGGTCGCAGCCCATGCCGCCGACGGTTATGCGCGCCAGACCGGCAAGCTGGGCGTGGTGGTGACGACGGCCGGTCCCGGCTGCACCAATGCCGTGACCGGGATTGCGACAGCGTTCCGTTCGGAAAGCCCGGTATTGCATATCGGCGGCCAGGGCGGCATCACCCAGCACATGATGGGTTCGCTGCAAGACTTGCCGCATACCGAAATGATGCGGCCGATCACCAAATTCTCCGAAGGCGTGCGTTCCACCGAACGGGTGGCCGACATGGTGTCGATGGCGATCCGGGCCTGCTTTGCCGGCGCGCCCGGCCCGGCTTACCTGGAAATTCCGCGCGATGTGCTGGACCGCGAAATCGAGATCAGTAAAGCAGTGATTCCGGCGGCCGGCCAATACCGTGCTTCGGTCCGCTCCTTGGGCGATGTCGCCGATATCGAGAAACTGGCCGACATCCTGGTGCAGGCGGAGCGTCCGGTGGTCTTGTACGGCGGCCAGGTCTGGTCCTCGCGCGGCCACAAGGAAGCGATCGACCTGGTGCGCGGCCTGGACATCCCGGCGTATTTCAACGGCGCCTCGCGCGGCTTGCTGCCGCCGGGCGATCCGCATCACTTCGACCGCACCCGGCGCGAAGGTTTCGACAAGGCCGACGTGATCCTGATCGTCGGCACGCCGTTCGACTTCCGCATGGGCTACGGCAAACGGCTGGGCCTGAACGCCAAGGTGATCCAGATCGACCAGGATTACCGTACGGTCGGCAAGAACCGCGACATCACGCTGGGCCTGGTGGGCGATCCCGGCGCGATCCTGGGGGCTGTCTTGCAGGCCGCCAGCGGTCGCATCAACAAGACAGCGCAAGAGAAGCGCCGGTCCTGGATGAAACAGTTGCAGCAGCAGGAAGCGATTGCGACCGAGAAGCTGATGCCCTTGTTCAAGTCGAACAGCTCGCCGATCCATCCCTACCGGGTGGCGTATGAAATCAACGAGTTCCTGAACGACGACACGATCTACATCGGCGACGGCGGCGACGTGGTGACGATTTCGGCGCAGGCGGTGCGTCCGCGCAATCCGGGCCAATGGATGGATCCGGGCGCGCTGGGCAGCCTGGGCGTGGGCACCGGTTTTGCGATTGCAGCCGGCTTGGCCAATCCGGAGAAGGAAGTGATGTGTTACTACGGCGACGGCGCATTCAGCATGACGTCGTTCGACATGGAAACGGCGAACCGTTTCGGGGTGCCGTACATCGCGGTGATCGGCAACAACTCGGCGATGAACCAGATCCGTTACGGCCAGCTGGCGAAATACGGCGAAGAACGCGGCAATGTGGGCAATTTGCTGAGCGATATCCCTTACGGCAAGTTTGCCGAGATGCTGGGCGGGCATGGCGAAGAGGTGCGCGATCCGGCGCAGATCGCTGGGGCGTTGCAGCGGGCGCGGGAAGCGGTGCGCAAGACACGGCGTTGTGCGGTGGTCAATATCTGGGTCGATCCTGCGGTGTATGCCCCGGGAACCATGGCCCAGACCATGTACAAATAAGCCGCTTAATAAGCCACTGAGCATCATGTTGCAGACCGATGCATCCGGATGAGCAGTCATCCGGATGCATTGGCACGGAGAGCCGCAATGGGAAAGCATCAAGTTGTAGACATGGAACACATCGCCTCGCTCATCGCTGCGCAAAAAACGCTGCCTGGGGCGCTGTTGCCTATCCTCCATGCGATCCAGGAGTCGGCCGGTTATATCCCGGCCGAAAGCGTGCCTGTGATCGCGCAAGAGCTGAACCTCTCGCGCGCGGAAGTGCACGGCGTGATCAGCTTTTATCATTATTTCCGCCAGCATCCGGCCGGCCGCCATGTAGTGCAGATCTGCCGCGCCGAGGCTTGCCAGGCGCGCGGTTCGGCGGCGCTGGAAGCACACGCCAAGACAGTGCTGGGCTGCGATTTCCACGGCACTGCCAAGGATGGCGAGTTCAGCCTGGAAGCCGTGTATTGCCTGGGCCAGTGCGCCTGCGGCCCGGCCATCATGATCAACGACGAATTGCACGCCAGGGTCAGCCACGGCAAGCTGGATCGGTTGTTGCAAGCCAAGCGAGGTGTGTCATGAGCATTACCGTCTATGTACCGCGTGATTCCACCGCGCTGGCGCTGGGCGCCAATGAGGTTGCCGCGGCAATCGTGGCCGAAGCGGCGAAGCGCGGCCAGCAAATCACCCTGGTGCGCAACGGTTCGCGCGGCATGTTCTGGCTGGAGCCGCTGGTCGAAGTGGCTACCGCCGCCGGCCGCATCGGCTACGGACCGGTTGCGCCGGAGGACGTTGCCGGCCTGTTCGACGCGGACTTGTTCAATGCTGATGTCCTGGCCGGCGGCCAGCATCGCCTGGCTTTGGGGCTGGTCGACGAAATTCCCTATCTGAAGAACCAGGAACGCCTGACTTTTGCGCGCGTAGGCATTACCGATCCGGTATCGCTGGACGACTACCTGGCGCATGAAGGTTACCTGGGCCTGCAAAACGCCCTCGCCATGCAGAGCGCCGATATCGTCCAGGAAGTGCTGGATTCCGGCCTGCGCGGACGCGGCGGCGCGGCTTTCCCGACCGGCATCAAATGGAAGACGGTGCTGGGTGCCCAGGGTGCGCAAAAATACATCGTCTGCAATGCCGACGAAGGCGACTCCGGCACATTTTCCGACCGCATGATCATGGAAGACGATCCCTTCGTGCTGATCGAAGGCATGACCATCGCCGGCCTGGCTGTCAACGCCGACTATGGCTACATCTACGTGCGCTCGGAATATCCGCATGCGATTGCGGTATTGAACGAAGCGATCGCCACCGCCAATGCGCGCGGTTTCCTGGGTAAAAACATCCTCGGTTTCGGCAAGGATTTCCAGCTGGAAGTGCGCAAGGGCGCCGGCGCCTATGTGTGCGGCGAAGAAACCGCCTTGCTGGAAAGCCTGGAAGGCAAGCGCGGCGTGGTGCGCGCCAAGCCGCCGCTGCCGGCGATCGAAGGCCTGTTTGGCAAACCGACCGTGATCAACAATGTGATCACCCTGGCTAGCGTGCCGATAGTGCTGGCGCGCGGCGCGGCGTTCTACAAGAATTTCGGGCAAGGGCGTTCGATGGGCACCTTGCCGATGCAACTGGCAGGCAACATCAAATACGGCGGCCTGGTGGAGAAAGCGTTTGGCGTCACCTTGCGCGAACTGCTGTTCGACTTCGGCGGCGGCACCGAAAGCGGCCGCACCATGCGCGCGGTGCAGGTCGGCGGCCCGCTGGGACCGTACCTGCCGCCGGCGCTGTTTGATACGCCGCTGGATTACGAAGCCTTTGCCGCCGTCGGCGGCACGGTCGGCCATGGCGGCATGGTGGTGTTCGACGACAGCGTCGACATGGCGCAGCAGGCGCGCTACTCGATGGAATTCTGCGTGGTCGAATCCTGCGGGAAATGCACGCCTTGCCGCATCGGCTCGACCCGCGGCGTGGAAGTGATCGACAAGATCATCGCCAATGCAAATCCGGCGAACACTGGCCAGCGCCAGCAGCAGATCCACCTGCTGCGCGATTTGTGCGACACCATGATCAACGGCTCCCTGTGTGCAATGGGCAGCATGACGCCGTTGCCGGTGTTGTCGGCCCTGAACCATTTTCCGGAAGATTTTGGCGCGCCGCCTGCGGCAGTCGGCAAGGCGGCATAAAGAAACAATAAAGCGCAGGCCTATGCGCGAACAAAGAATCAAGCTGCAGCGTGCGACCCGGTCGCATCGGCCAACAGGAGAAACAGAGAATGAACCAGCTCAATGAAATAGATTACGGCACGCCGGAGCGGCTGTCGGAACGGATGATCACTCTGGAAATCGACGGCGTCAATGTCGACGTGCCGGCCGGCACCTCGGTGATGCGCGCGGCCATGGATGCCGGCATCAGCGTTCCCAAATTGTGCGCTACCGACAGCCTGGAGCCGTTCGGTTCCTGCCGCCTGTGCCTGGTCGAAATCGAAGGACGTAGGGGTTATCCGGCGTCTTGCACCACGCCGTGCGAGCCGGGCATGAAGGTCAGGACGCAGACACCTAAGCTGGCCGATATCCGGCGCGGCGTGATGGAGCTGTACATTTCCGACCACCCGCTCGATTGCCTGACTTGCCCGACCAACGGTAATTGCGAACTGCAGGATATGGCTGGCGTGACCGGATTGCGTGAAGTCCGCTACGGCTATGAAGGCGATAACCACCTGAAGATGAAGAAGGATGAATCGAATCCTTACTTCACCTACGACCCGTCCAAGTGCATCGTCTGCAATCGCTGCGTGCGCGCCTGTGAAGAGACCCAGGGAACGTTTGCCTTGACGATTGACGGCCGCGGTTTCGAATCGCGCGTGTCGGCCGGGCAGATGGATAGTTTCATGGAATCGGAATGCGTGTCCTGCGGCGCTTGCGTGCAAGCCTGCCCGACGGCGACGCTGACCGAAAAGACCGTGATCATGATGGGCCAGGCCGAGCACAGCAAGATCACCACTTGCGCCTATTGCGGCGTCGGCTGCTCGTTCAAGGCCGAGATGAAGGGCAATGAAGTAGTGCGCATGGTGCCGCACAAGGATGGCAAGGCCAACCACGGTCACTCCTGCGTCAAGGGTCGTTTTGCCTGGGGTTACGCGACCCACAAGGACCGCATCACCAAGCCGATGATACGCAGCAAGATCACCGATCCATGGCGCGAAGTGTCCTGGGATGAAGCGCTGACGTACGCCGCCAGCGAATTCCGCCGCATCCAGGCCAAGCATGGCAAGGATTCGATAGGCGGCATTACGTCCTCCCGCTGCACCAATGAAGAAACCTATCTGGTGCAAAAACTGGTGCGCGCCGCTTTCGGCAACAACAATGTCGATACCTGCGCCCGCGTTTGCCATTCGCCTACCGGTTATGGCTTGAAACAAACGCTGGGCGAATCGGCCGGCACCCAGACTTTCGATTCGGTCATGCAATCGGACGTGATCATGATCATTGGCGCCAACCCAGCCTCGGGCCATCCGGTGTTCGCTTCGCAGATGAAGCGCCGTCTGCGCCAGGGCGCCAAGCTGATCGTGGTCGATCCGCGCACCACTGAAATGGTGAAGTCGCCACACGTTGAAGCCGATTACCACCTGAAACTGCGCCCCGGCACCAATGTCGCGGTAGTGACGGCCTTGGCCCATGTGATCCTGTCGGAAGGCCTGGAACAGGTCGATTTCATCGCTGAGCGCTGCGACCGGCAATCGTATGCCGACTGGAAAGCCTTCGTGCTGCGCCCGGACAATTCGCCGGAAGCGATGGAAGCTATTACCGGCATACCGGCTGCAGAGATGCGCGGCGCCGCACGTTTGTTTGCTACTGCCGGCAACGGCGCGATCTATTACGGCCTCGGCGTCACCGAGCATGCACAGGGTTCGACTACCGTGATCGGCATCGCCAACCTGGCCATGGCCACCGGCAATGTCGGACGCGAAGGCGTCGGCGTCAATCCGCTGCGCGGCCAGAACAATGTGCAAGGCGCCTGCGACATGGGTTCTTTCCCGCATGAATTGCCGGGCTACCGCCATATCTCTGACAGCATCGCCCGCGCCCAGTTTGAGCAGGCATGGGGCGTGACACTGGCCGCAGAACCAGGCTTGCGTATCCCCAACATGTTCGATGCCGCCATGGACGGCAGTTTCATGGGCCTGTATTGCGAAGGCGAGGACATCGTGCAGTCCGATCCGAATACCCAGCACGTGACAGCGGCGCTGTCGAACATGGAATGCATCGTGGTGCAAGACATTTTCCTCAACGAGACCGCCAAGTACGCCCACGTATTCCTGCCGGGTTCGTCGTTCCTGGAAAAGGATGGCACTTTCACCAATGCCGAGCGGCGGATTTCGCGCGTGCGCAAGGTGATGCCTGCCAAGGCCGGCCTGTCCGACTGGGAAGTCACGATTGCCCTGGCCAAGGCGCTGGGATATGAAATGCCGTACAAGCATCCGTCCGAAATCATGGATGAAATCGCGGCCCTGACGCCAACCTTCCATGGCGTCAGCTACGCCAAGCTGGAAAAGCTGGGCAGCATCCAATGGCCATGCAATGACGCGGCGCCGGACGGCACGCCTATCATGCACATCGACGAGTTTGTGCGCGGCAAAGGCAAGTTCATCAATACGCAATACATCGCTACCGATGAAAAGGTCACGCAGAAATATCCGCTGATTCTCACCACCGGCCGCATCCTGTCGCAATACAATGTCGGCGCCCAGACCCGGCGCACCGAGAATGTCGAGTGGCATAGCGAAGACCGGCTGGAAATCCATCCGCATGACGCCGAGGACCGCGGCATACGCGAAGACGACTGGGTCGGCATCGAATCGCGCGCAGGGCAGACCGTGCTGCGCGCGACGGTGACCGAGCGGGTGCAGCCGGGCGTGGTATACACCACCTTCCACTTCCCGGAATCGGGCGCGAACGTGATCACCACCGACAATTCCGACTGGGCCACCAACTGTCCGGAGTACAAGGTGACGGCAGTGCAGGTGATGCCGGTGGCGCAGCCGTCCGAGTGGCAGCAGCAGTACAGCCGTTTCAACCGCGAGCAGCTGGGGTTGCTGGCGGGCGAGGCTGCGCAGCTAGCGGATGCCGTAAGCAAATGAATCGAACTATCAAGGGAAAAAAATGAATCCGGGCAATCTTATAAAAATGGCGAACCAGATCGGCAGTTTCTTTGAAACCATGCCTGACAGGGAACAGGCGCAAAGCGATATCGCCAGCCACATCAAGCGCTTCTGGGAGCCGCGCATGCGGCGCTCCTTGCTGCAGTATGTGGATCAGCACGACGGCGTCGACCTGATGGAGATTGTGCTGGAGACCTTGCGTAGTCATCGTGCCGCAGTGCTCTGACAGGCGGCTGCGATTTTGTGATTTTCCTTATATCAACTTGGAGTAAAGTTAAATTTCTGATAAATAAAAATAACCCAACTCGCTTGGGTTTTTGCTATAATGCCCACTGTACTGGCAATTCTCGGACTGCGCGTAACCATTTATCCAAACGATCATCGTCCAGCCCATGTTCATGTTATCGGGCACGGATGCGAGGCAGTGTTTAACCTGCACTGCCCGGATGGACCAGCCGAATTGCGAGAGAATTATGATTTTTCCCAGAGAGCTGAACAAGATCGCGAGCGGGCTAAACGCTTGCCTGGCTGATCTTTGCGGCAAGTGGAGTCAGATACATGGACATTACTGATAAGGTTTTTGAAGCGGCCAACCAGCGCGCCGCCGCTGCCAGGAAAACATTCCCCGCGGCGGTGGAGGTGCGTTACGACCGCCGCGTAGCGCGCATCGTCATTGTGCTTGTCTCCGGCCTGGAGCTGGCATTTTCTCCCAAGCAGGTGCAAGGGCTGGAGCATGCGCATCCAGCCGAGCTTGCCGACGCGGAAATTACTCCTTCCGGTCTGGGAATTCACTTTCCGCAGCTGGACGCCGATTTGTACCTGCCGGCATTGCTTGAAGGTTTTCTCGGCTCAAAACGCTGGATGGCCTCCGAGATCGGCAAAATGGGCGGCAAGATATCCACTGAGGCAAAGGCCAAGGCCGCACGCGAAAACGGCAAGCTGGGCGGACGGCCCAGGAAAACCAAAGAATTGAAGGCTGCTTAAGATTTCAATTTGAAACGGGTAAACGTTTCAATCAGCTGAGCCCCGTCGCTCATCAAGAAATTCTCGAAGGCGATCGCCACCGGCGGCAGCTGCTTGTGCTGACGATGCACCACGTACCAGTTCAGCATCGCCGGAAAACCCTGGACGTCCAGCACCACCAGGTTGCCGACCTGCAGCTCCAGGCTGATGGTATGCACCGACAGGAAGCTGATGCCCATGCCTGCGATCACCGCCTGCTTGATGGTTTCAAAGCTCTTGATCTCCATGGCCACATTGAGCTGCGCCAGGTGGTCGCCAAAACTCTCCTGCATGGAATTCCAGGTATCCGAACCTCTTTCGCGCACGATGAACGGTTCGCGCATCAAGCGCGCCATCGGAATCCGCTTCTTGCCGGCCAGCGGATGCTGGGGTGAAGCCACGATGACGTAAGGGTGGGGTGCGAACGCGCGCCGGACCATGCCGGGATCTTCCGGCGGCCTGACCATGATCGCCAGGTCGGTCTGGTTCTCCTGCAGGTTGCGCAACAATTCTTCGCGGTTATGCACGGTCAGCTTGAGGCTGACGTTTTCATGGCGGCGCTGGAACTCGGCCAGCAGGCGCGGGAAAAAATAATCGCCGGCGCTGATCACGGCGACATTCAACCGGCCGCCGGAGACGCCTTTCAGCTGCGCCATCGCATCTTCCGCTTCACGGAACTGCTGGATGATCATGCGTCCATGCCGCAGCATTTCCACGCCTGCGGCAGTCAGGTAGATTTTCTTTCCCAGCTGCTCGAACAAGGGCAGGCCTGCGTGTTCCTCAAGCTGCTTGACCTGCAGCGACACCGCCGGCTGCGTCAGGTGCAATTCTTCCGCCGCCCGCGAATAACTCAGGTGGCGTGCCACGGTCTCGAAGGTTTTCAGCTGCCGCAACGTAGCGTTTTTCATTCTTGTCTCGTTTTTATAATAAGTATGTACTAATGATTATGCACAAAAACTTTAACTATGACTAATGATTTATTTTCCCTACCATGGCTTCAAGTCTGGAGATAAACGCAGAGCAGGCGCAGATGAATCCTGCAGATGAGTCCACCCGTAATTCCGATCACTGAAACCTGTATTTAGGAGGAAATGAATCATGGCCAGCATCACCATCGAGCGCACTTTTTTTGACCCTGCCGAAGAAACATCCCTGTTTGCCTACAACGCGGCTTTCCACGAGCTGGGCTTGAGCTGGCACTGGGATTACGATACCTACCGTTCGCTGCTGGCCGGCGCCAGCGAGAAGAACGTGATTTGCACCTATATAGAAACGCATCAGCGCCACTTGCTGAATGCCTACGACGCCGATTTCCTGATCAAGGCGATCGAAAGCGCCCGGGCGCAATGCCTGGAAAATATCAAGGCATCCGGCAGCCAGCCTGGCTTCAGCGTCAACTGGGCGGAAGTGCAGCGCGCCGAAGTCGGCATCTGACGCAGCGTTGTTTTTGACCCAGGCGCCAGGCTGCAAAGACAGCCGCGCTTAGTTGTATGTGACTCGGTTTCATGAGAATCAATGAATTGGACTTTTTCCTGGCAGATCCGGCATTTTTTCGAGAACAGAAAATTACTAATCTTGACCGTAGTCAAGGATCGCTCGAACAAGTCCTCGCACAATCAGTGCGACCATGCATTTTCCGCGATGGCTGCAAAAGACGGCGACGCGGACGGATAAGAGATGCAGGGTGGACATACAACTCATGGTCGCCCATGCGCAATGCTAGGCACAATGCAGTGTTCATGGCGACGTAGAAAACCAACCATAATGGAGACGGAGACATGAATCAAGACAGTGCACTAGGGGGCAAGGTATCGAATTCCCATCGATGGTGGCAGCTCATCATGGGAATTGTCTGCATGGCCATGATTGCCAACCTGCAGTACGGCTGGACCTTGTTCGTTAATCCTATTTCTGAAAAATACGGCTGGAGCAAGGCTGCGATCCAGATTGCCTTTACCGTGTTCGTGCTGACCGAAACCTGGCTGGTGCCTATCGAAGGCTACCTGGTCGACAAGCTGGGCCCGCGCCCGGTGGTATTGGTGGGCGGCATCCTGTGCGGCCTTGGCTGGGTACTGAATTCCTACGCATCTTCCTTGCCGATGTTATACATCGCGGCGGCCATCAGCGGCGTCGGTGCTGGCGCTGTATACGGCACCTGCGTCGGCAATGCGCTGAAGTGGTTCCCGGACCGGCGAGGGCTGGCGGCGGGGCTTACCGCGGCCGGCTTCGGCGCCGGTTCGGCGATTACCATCATCCCGATTTCGGCAATGATCAAGAGCAGCGGCTATGAATCGGCGTTCTTCTACTTCGGCATCGGCCAAGGTGTGATCGTGTTCCTGATCGCGCTGGGCCTGAAGACGGCGCCAAGCTACCTGAAGAAGGGAGCCGCAGCCTTGAAAATCAAGGTGCAGCAGGGACGGCGCGACTACCGGCCGAGCGAAGTGCTGCGGCAGCCGGTGTTCTGGATCATGTACCTGATGTTCGTCACGGTAGCTGCCGGCGGCCTGATGGCGACCGCGCAGCTGGGACCGATCGCCAAGGACTTCAAGGTGATGGACGTGCCGGTCAACATCATGGGCCTGGTCTTGCCTGCGCTGACTTTTGCACTGGCGATCGACCGTGTCCTGAACGGATTGACGCGGCCGTTTTTCGGCTGGGTATCGGACCAGATCGGACGCGAGCAAACCATGTTCATCTGCTTCGCGCTGGAATCGTTCGGCATCCTGATGCTGTATAAATTCGGCGCCGATCCGCTGCTGTTCGTGGTCCTGACGGGGCTGGTGTTCTTTGCCTGGGGTGAAATCTACAGCTTGTTTCCATCCACCTGCGCGGACACCTTCGGCAGCAAATATGCGGCAGCCAACGCCGGTCTCTTGTATACCGCGAAAGGCACAGCGGCCTTGCTGGTGCCGTTTTCCAGCATGCTGACCGCCGCTACCGGCAGCTGGGAGGCGGTGTTTGTGGTCAGCAGCGTGATGAATGCGGTGGCTGCCTTGCTGGCATGGTTTGTATTGAAACCGATGCGAAAGGCGCTCATGGATCAATCGATTCCGGAACACGAACTTAACAAAGAAGCTGAACTGAAAGCGCTAGGCCGCGTTCCTGACCGCCTGGTCTGACCATCATCGGATTTTACCCTTGGATTCTTGTGGGCGATCCCCTCAAGAATCCAGGCGGTCTTGGCTAAAGTAAGGCAGTCCGCATCGGCGCTCCGGTTTTCGAGCCATTCATTCACACAGCAGCAGCTTGCCGGCGCCCGCAACCGGGTGCGACGGGACAGGTGCGCGGCAAATATTTACATGGCTTGCCCGGCGTCCAGGGCAAGTCTTTCAAATTCTTGACAGGTCGGGGAAAGATTAAAAATGATACAGCGCTGGCTACGGTTCACATACCAGAATACAGTCCGCTTCGGCACCTTGGAAGGCAAGCGGGTGCAGATATGGGAAGGCGACATGTTCGCCGCGCCTAAGCCGTCCGGCTTGTTTGTCGACCTGGCTGAGGTAAAGGTGCTGATGCCGACCCGGCCGAGCAAGATCCTGGCCCTGTGGAACAACTTCGGCGCGCTCGGCGCCAAGCTGAACCTGGCGCGGCCGGTCGAACCGCTGTACCTGATCAAAGCGCCGAATTCTTACCTGAATCCGCAGGAAACCATCCGCCAGCCGGCGGCAGGCGGCAAAGTGGTGTTCGAGGGCGAACTGGGCATCGTGATCGGCAAAACCGCCAGCCGGGTGGCCGAAGCCGAGGCCGGCAAATACATTTTCGGTTATACCTGCGCCAACGACGTCACGGTAGCCGACATCCTGAACCGCGATCCGTCGTTTGTGCAGTGGGTGCGCGCCAAGGGTTGCGACACCTTCTGTCCGTTCGGACCGGTAGTAGCGAGCGGGCTGGATCCGAGCACGCTGACAGTGCGGACCATCCTGAACGGCGAAGTGCGGCAGGATTACCCGGTCAGCGACATGCTGTTTTCAGCGGCGCAGCTGGTGAGCCTGATTTCCCAGGACATGACGCTTTATTCCGGCGACATCATCTTGTGCGGCACCTCGGTCGGGGTCGGCTCGATGAAACCGGGCAGCACGGTGGAAATCGAGATCGAAGGCATAGGCAAGCTCAGCAACCGTTTTGAGTAGGAGCGAGTTGCGGCTGCAGCGGCGCTTCCAGGTTTTTTATTACTAGTACGGAGCAATCATGAAAATCGCAATTGTGGGAGCGGGGGCCATCGGCGGCTATGTCGGCGCCAAGCTGTCGCTGGCTGGCGAAGACGTTACCTTTATCGTGCGCGGCGCCAACCTCGAGGCCATACGCCGCAACGGCATGAAGCTGATCCTGGAGGATGGCTCGGAACACATCGCCGACCAGGTCAAGGCCACCGACAACTACCGGCTGGCCGGCCGCCAGGACCTGGTCATCCTGGCGCTCAAGGCGCACCAGCTGGAAAGCATCGCCGACCAGCTGCATCATCTGCTGGGGCCGGAGACGGCGATCGTGACCATGCAGAACGGCATTCCTTATTGGTATTTCTACAAGCATGGCGGCGCCCTGGAAGGCAGTCATCTGAAAATGGTGGACCCGACCGGCGAGATCAGCGAAAAAATCCCGGCGTCGCGGGTGATCGGCTGCGTGGTGTATCCGGCGTCCGAGCTGATTGCGCCGGGCGTGGTGCGTCATTTTGAAGGCGAACGTTTTCCTTTGGGAGAGCTGGATGGTTCCAGCAGCGAACGGGTTACGCGCATCTCGGCATGTTTTGTAAACGCCGGCTTCAAGGCGCCGGTGCTGGACGACATCCGTTCCGAAATCTGGCTCAAGCTGTGGGGCAACCTGAGTTTCAATCCGATCAGCGCGCTGACCCATTCGACGCTGGTCGACATCTGCCAGTTTCCCTTGTCGCGCGAGCTGGCGGCGGCGCTGATGACCGAGGCGCAGACGATCGCCCACAAGCTCGGGATCAGCTTCCGGGTGCCGCTCGACAAGCGGATTGCCGGCGCCGAAAAAATAGGCAAGCATAAAACGTCAATGCTGAAAGATGTGGAAGCAGGGCGCGCATTGGAAATCGATGCGCTGGTCGGCTCGGTGATCGAATTGGCGCGCCTCACCCACACGCCGACGCCGCACCTGGATACGGTCTATGCCCTGGTGAAACTGCTGGCCAAGACCTTCGAGGAAGAACGCGGGCAAGTGCAATTGCAGCGCGTGGCCTGAGCTGAGCGGCGGCGCATAGCGAATCCGGTTCGGCGGCAAAGTGCGCAATCTTAACCTTCGTCAAGGATTAAGCGAGGAAATTCTCGCAGAATGAATCATGGCGCAAGTTCCGCGTATTGCCGCCACAGGGATATTTGCGGTAGCACCAAAATAATATGTATTCAATAACGCGCACCCATAATAAATAAGCATCCTAAAATCATCAGGAGACAAGATACATGGACACCAGTAACGCCAAGCGAGCTCCTAATCGTTGGATTCAACTGATTATCGGCATCATCTGCATGGGCTTGGTCGCCAATCTGCAATATGCCTGGACATTGTTCGTCAACCCCATGGACGCTAAACACCACTGGGGCCAGGCAGCAATTCAATTATCGTTTTCCATTTTCATCGTGACTGAAACCTGGCTGGTGCCGATCGAAGGCTGGCTGGTCGACAAATTCGGGCCGCGCCCGGTGATTGCCATGGGTGCGCTGTTTGCCGGCGCCGGCTGGGTGATCAATTCGATGGCGACCAACCTGATCGAACTGTATGCCGCCGCGATCATTGCCGGCATAGGCGCCGGCTGCGTGTACGGCACATGCGTCGGCAATGCGCTGAAATGGTTTCCGGACCGCCGCGGCCTGGCGGCAGGGCTGACCGCTGCCGGCTTTGGCGCCGGCGCCGCGGTGACGGTGATCCCGATCGCCAACATGATCCAGTCGTCCGGCTACGAACGGGCTTTCCTGTTCTTCGGCATCCTGCAAGGCGTGTGCATTTTCCTGCTGGCCTTGCTGATGGTGAGGCCGGTGCCGCCCAAGGGCGTGGTGGTATCGAAGAAGATCACCATGACAAAAATCGATTACACGGCTGGGCAGATGATCAAGACCCCGGTGTTCTGGCTGATCTATGTGCTGTTCGTCGCGGTCGCCGCCGGCGGCCTGATGGCCACTGCGCAGCTGGCGCCGATCGCCAAGGATTTCGGCATCGCCAAGCTGCCGATGACGATGCTGGGCGTGACACTGCCGTTGCTCACCATGACGCTTTCCATCGACAATCTTTGCAATGGCTTTACACGGCCGCTGTGTGGTTTCATCTCCGACAAGATCGGCCGCGAAAACACCATGTTCATTGTCTTCATAGGCGAAGGCCTGGCCTTGCTGGGATTGATGGAATACGGCCATAACCCGTATGCCTTCATGCTGTTCGCAGCGTTGGTGTTCCTGTTCTGGGGCGAGATATTTTCGATCTTCCCGGCGATCTGCGCCGACACCTTCGGCAGCAAGTTCGCGGCCGGCAACGCGGGCACGCTTTACACCGCGAAGGGCACCGCAGCCTTGCTGGTGCCGCTGACTTCGGTGCTGTCCGCAGGCGGCGCCTGGAACCGGGTATTCCTGGCCGCTTCCATCATCACCATCGGCGCCGGCCTGGTCGCCAAGTTCATACTGGCGCCGATGCGCAAGCGCTGGGTGGATAAAGGCGTGCCGGCTTATTCGCCCGGGTTCGATCCGCATGCAGCGGCTGCGGTCAAGCGCTAAGACCGATTCATCACGCGGGATGGTGGCCTTGAACGGCCACCGGCCTGGGCCGCAAGGGTGAGCCGGCGATGGTCAGCCGGTGCAGCAGGACCTGGGCGAAATGGATGTGTGCCTTGGCGCCGCCAAGCATGGCGATGAACACCAGTCTGCCGTCGTCCGCCAGGCAGTTCAGTTCACGCTGGATATAATCCCCCGCCGCTATGTCGAGAATCACATCCTTGCCTTTGCCTTTGCCTTGGGCAGTGCAGAGGCGGTGGGCGGCACCGGATAGTGGCCGGCGCGCTGCGTTGATGGCGCGCATGGAATTCGATCCCGGTAGTTGGCGATCGAATCAGTCTACGAAGATGTCCCGGGCCGCGCATTGATCGGGCTCAATCTTCCTGCGCATTTTTTCTTAATTAGACCTGGGTTTTACCTGCTGATATAACCTGACCGGATATCTATATTATGTTGCAGCACGGTAGCGCCGTCCTGGGGAGATTGCCGGAGGCTTTGAATCGGCCGCCAAAAATAAAACAGCCGATCAATGATCGGCTGTTTTTTGCGCTATCTGCAGTATCACCGGAGTGACCTGCAATACCGGGAATTACAGGCCCCAGGTGTAGGTGGCGTCTGCCTTGTCGCCGGTAGTTGCCGCGTCAAGGGACTCGCGCAGGTTGACTGCCAGAAGGGTCGCGGCTACAGCATAGGCGATGCCTGCCACTTTTGCGGAAAAACCAGTGCTGCTTGCCGAGGTGTAGCTGTTGGTTGCTGTAGTCACGGTAGTGCTCCTGTCAAAGTAAGAATCTCTTATGCTGCTTTGCATTATATATTTCCAATAATGACTTTTCTAATGACATTATCCAATAACAGGTATGTCATCTGTCAATATCTTGCGCTGCAATAGAAGAAGATTCTGCCAGGAATACAACAGTATTCGGGCGATTTGACCAGCTTGGGCGGCTGTGACGGCTGGTTTCGGAAGCATCGTGTATACACAACGTATACACGATGCCGGCTGCTGTTTAGATTTTCCCTTGGTGTTTGAGCCTGCTCAGGGTCTCGGGGGAAATATTCAGGTAAGTCGCAAGCTCTTTTTTCGGCATGCGGTCGTAGAGATCCGGATGCTTGCGCAAGAAGCGGTGCACGCGGCCGGGCGCATCCAGCAGGTGCAGGGTGATGGTATGCGCCATGATTTCGCTCATCAGGCGCATCACTTCGTATTCGAATGCTTGCTTCAGTTTCGGGTGCTTGTCCATGAATGCCGCCCATTGCTGCAAGGGTAGTTTGGCAACCCGCGCCTTGGATACGCAGACGATGCTGTAGGGTGTCGGCGTTTTCAGGCGCCATGCGGCGTAGCTGGTCTCCATGTCGCGCTCGTCGGCAAAGCGCAGGATCATTTCCTTGGCTTGCTGGTTTGTCACCACGCGCTTGAGTATGCCGTCCAGGATGAAATATTGCTCCATCTCATGGATGCCCTGGTGCAGCAGAATTTCTCCTTTACCGCCATCGACTACGATCAAATGCGATTCCAACTCGAGCATTTCGCTCTCGTCCAAGTCTTTTAAAACATTATTTTGCCTGAGCTGAACACGAATGATGTTTTTCTCTGGGTGGTTTTCTATGAGAGTCATGTAGGCGTTTTAAGGGATGGTCGACAGTCTAAGGCCCCGTTAAGGACCCTGCGAAGATGATGCGTGAAAACTTGACCAAGGTCAATGCCGTCCTCTCTATGAGCTGGCTAAGATGGCATCAAGCTGAAGCAATGCAAGAGGTATTGCGGCGGCAGATAACCGATAACAGGAGGAGCAATGGCAGCAGTGATATCCGAGTCGAAGGTCGCGTCTGTGTCAAGTACGACCGCCGACGATACGCTCAAACGCAAGAGCCGCGACGCCGGCGTGGTGTCAGGCGGGCATCTGGTGGCGCGCGCGCTGAAGAATGAAGGCGTGGACACGATCTTTACGCTGTGCGGCGGCCATATTATCGATATTTACGATGGCTGCATCGATGAAGGCATCCGCATCATCGATGTGCGTCATGAGCAGGTCGCAGCGCATGCTGCCGACGGTTATGCACGCCAGACCGGCAAGCTGGGCGTGGTGGTGACGACGGCCGGTCCCGGCTGCACCAACGCCGTGACCGGGATTGCGACAGCGTTCCGTTCGGAAAGCCCGGTATTGCATATCGGCGGCCAGGGCGGCATCACCCAGCACATGATGGGTTCGCTGCAAGACTTGCCGCATACCGAAATGATGCGGCCGATCACCAAATTCTCCGAAGGCGTGCGTTCCACCGAACGGGTGGCCGACATGGTGTCGATGGCGATCCGGGCCTGCTTTGCCGGCGCGCCTGGCCCGGCCTACCTGGAAATTCCGCGCGATGTGCTGGACCGCGAAATCGAGATCAGTAAAGCAGTGATTCCGGCGGCCGGCCAATACCGTGCTTCGGTCCGGTCCTTGGGCGATGTCGCCGATATCGAGAAACTGGCCGACATCCTGGTGCAGGCGGAGCGTCCGGTGGTCTTGTACGGCGGCCAGGTCTGGTCCTCGCGCGGCCACAAGGAAGCGATCGACCTGGTGCGCGGCCTGGATATCCCGGCGTATTTCAATGGCGCCTCGCGCGGCTTGCTGCCGCCGGGCGATCCGCATCACTTCGACCGCACCCGGCGCGAAGGTTTCGACAAGGCCGACGTGATCCTGATCGTCGGCACGCCGTTCGACTTCCGCATGGGTTACGGCAAACGCCTGGGCCTGAATGCCAAGGTAATCCAGATCGACCAGGATTACCGTACGGTCGGCAAGAACCGCGACATCACGCTGGGCCTGGTGGGCGATCCCGGCGCGATCCTGGGGGCTGTCTTGCAGGCCGCCAGCGGCCGCATCAACAAGACAGCGCAAGAGAAGCGCCGGTCCTGGATGAAACAGTTGCAGCAGCAGGAAGCGATTGCGACCGAGAAGCTGATGCCCTTGTTCAAGTCGAACAGCTCGCCGATCCATCCCTACCGGGTGGCGTATGAAATCAACGAGTTCCTGAACGACGACACGATCTACATCGGCGATGGCGGCGACGTGGTGACGATTTCGGCGCAGGCGGTGCGTCCGCGCAATCCGGGTCAATGGATGGATCCGGGCGCGCTGGGCAGCCTGGGCGTGGGCACCGGTTTTGCGATTGCGGCCGGCTTGGCCAATCCGGAGAAGGAAGTGATGTGTTACTACGGCGACGGCGCGTTCAGCATGACGTCGTTCGACATGGAAACGGCGAACCGTTTCGGCGTGCCGTACATCGCGGTGATCGGCAACAACTCGGCGATGAACCAGATCCGTTACGGCCAGCTGGCGAAGTATGGTGAGGAGCGCGGCAATGTGGGCAACCTGCTGAGCGATATCCCTTACGGCAAGTTTGCCGAGATGCTGGGCGGGCATGGCGAAGAGGTGCGCGATCCGGCGCAGATCGCTGGGGCGTTGCAGCGGGCGCGGGAAGCGGTGCGCAAGACACGGCGTTGTGCGGTGGTCAATATCTGGGTCGATCCTGCGGTGTATGCCCCGGGAACCATGGCCCAGACCATGTACAAATAAGCCGCTTGGCCACTATAAAAAATTCGATCAAGTTGAACAGGAGATTTGAAATGAGTACCGAAAAAAGCAAGGTAAAACCACTGGACGGCATCCGCATCATCGACTTCACGCACGTGCAAGCCGGTCCTGCATGCACGCAACTGCTGGCATGGTTTGGCGCCGACGTGATCAAGGTCGAACGTCCGGGTTCCGGCGACGTGACGCGTTCGCAGCTGCGCGATATCCCTGATGTCGATGCCCTGTATTTCACCATGTTGAACAGCAACAAGCGCTCGCTCACACTCGACACCAAAAAGCCTGAAGGCAAGCTGGTGCTGGAAAAACTGATCAAGGAATCCGACGTGCTGGTCGAGAACTTCGGACCGGGCGCACTGGACCGCATGGGCTTTTCATGGGAACGCATCAACGAACTGAATCCGAAGATGATCGTGGCCTCGGTCAAGGGTTTCAGCGACGGCCATCATTACGATGACCTGAAAGTTTACGAAAACGTCGCCCAGTGCGCCGGCGGCGCGGCTTCCACTACCGGTTTCTGGGACGGCCCGCCGACTGTCAGCGCCGCCGCCCTGGGCGACAGCAACACTGGCATGCACCTGGCAATCGGCATCCTGACCGCCTTGATCGGCCGCGACAAGAGCGGCAAGGGACAGCGCGTTGCGGTGTCGATGCAGGACAGCGTGCTGAACCTGTGCCGCGTCAAGCTGCGCGACCAGCAGCGCCTGGACAAGCTGGGCTTCCTGGAAGAGTATCCGCAATACCCGCACGGCACATTCAGCGATGTGGTGCCGCGCGGCGGCAATGCCGGCGGCGGCGGCCAGCCAGGCTGGGTGCTCAAGTGCAAGGGCTGGGAAAACGATCCGAACGCCTATATCTACTTCACCATCCAGGGCCATGCCTGGGCGCCTATCTGCAAGGCGATCGGCAAGGATGAATGGATAGATGATCCTGCCTACAGCACGCCGAAGGCGCGCCAGCCGCACATCACCGAAATTTTCGACACGATAGAAGTGTGGCTGAAGGACAAGACCAAGTTCGAAGCGGTCGACATTCTGCGCAAATTCGACATTCCTTGCGCACCGGTGCTGACCATGAAAGAACTGGCCAACGATCCGTCGTTGCGCGCCAGCGGCACCATCACCGAAGTCGACCACAAGGAACGCGGCAAATACCTGACCGTCGGCAGCCCGATCAAGTTCTCCGACCTGACGCCGGAAATCACCGGATCGCCGTTGCTGGGCGAGCACACCGACGAAGTGCTGGCGGACGTGCTGGGCTACAGCGCCGGACAGATTGCCGAACTGCATAAAGCAGAAGCAGTCTGAGGATGACGATAGGCGAGTAATTGCCACATGAGTCGTCCCAAGGACGATTGACGGCGTCCGCCCAGGACGCCGTTTTTACATGCGGGCCGCGGATATCAACAAGTTCTTAGCAAGGAGCAGGGATATGTCAACCGAACTCGATCTCAGGCAGCTGGTGCAAGCCGTCGGCGACGCCATCGTGATTTCCGACGCCAAGGGCGCCATCACCTTGTGGAATCCGGCGGCCGAACGCATGTTCGGCTTTACCCAGGGCGAAGCGCTAGGGCAGTCGCTCGACCTGATCATCCCCGAACGCCAGCGCCAGCGGCACTGGGACGGTTATCAAAAGACCATGGATACCGGCATCACCCGCTACGGCAACGACGTGCTGCGGGTGCCGGCGGTACACAAGGACGGCCATACCTTGTCGATCGCGTTTACAGTAGCGCTGCTGCATACGGCGGACAACAAGGTGGCGGCGATCGTTGCCGTCATCCGCGACGAAAGCAGCCGCTTTGCCGAGGATCGCGCCTTGCGTAAACGCCTGGCGGAAATGGAAGCCAGACTGACAGCGCTGGCGAACGAATCCAGTTAAGATCGTGATGGAACCGGGCACACGGTACCTATGATAAATATAAACAGGAGATTTTCATGAGCAAAGCACTGGATGGCGTGCGCATTCTAGATTTCACCCATGTCCAGTCAGGGCCGACCTGCACCCAGCTGCTGGCCTGGTTCGGCGCCGATGTGATCAAGGTCGAACGCGCCGGCGAAGGCGACGCCACGCGCGGGCAGCTGCGCGACATTCCCGGGGTCGACAGCCTGTATTTCACGATGCTGAACCATAACAAGCGCTCCATCACGCTCGACACCAAGAACCCCAAGGGCAAGGAAGTGCTGGAAACGCTGATCAAGGATTGCGACGTGCTGGTGGAGAATTTTGCACCGGGCGCGCTGGACCGCATGGGATTTACCTGGGAACGCATCCAGGAACTGAATCCGAAAATGATCGTGGCCTCGGTCAAGGGTTTCGGTCCCGGCAAATACGAAGATTGCAAGGTCTATGAAAACGTCGCCCAGTGTGCCGGCGGCGCGGCTTCCACCACCGGCTTCGACGACGGTCCGCCGATGGTGACCGGAGCCCAGATCGGCGACAGCGGCACCGGCCTGCATTTGGCGCTCGGCATCGTCAGCGCGCTGTTCCAGCGCCACACGTCGGGCCGCGGCCAGAAGGTGCTGGCGCCGATGCAGGACGCCGTACTGAACTTGTGCCGCGTCAAGCTGCGCGACCAGCAGCGCCTGGAACGCACCGGCACCATGCACGAATATCCGCAATACCCGGACAGCAAGTTCGGCGAGGCCGTGCCGCGCGCCGGCAACGCTTCCGGCGGCGGCCAGCCGGGCTCGATCCTGAAATGCAAGGGCTGGGAAACCGATCCTAACGCGTATATCTATTTCATCACCCAGGGCGCGGTCTGGCCGGCGGTCTGCAAGGTAATAGGCGAGGAGGGCTGGATCACCGACGAGGCTTACGCCACGCCGGCGGCGCGCCTGCTGCACCTGAAGCCGATCTTTGCCCGCATCGAGCAATGGACCATGAGCAAGACCAAGTTCGAAGCCATGGATATCCTGAACCAGCACGACATTCCGTGCGGACCGATCCTGTCGATGAAGGAAATCGCCGAAGACGAGTCGCTGCGCCAGAGCGGCACCATCGTCGAAATCGACCACCCGGCGCGCGGCAAGTACCTGACGGTAGGCAATCCGATCAAGATGTCGGACAGCCCGACCGAGGTCACGCGTTCTCCCTTGCTGGGCGAACATACCGAAGAAGTGCTGGCGCAGCTCGGCTACGGCAAGGATTACATCGCCGCGCTGCGTGAAGAGAAGGTGATCTGAAAAAAACGGGCCGACGACATGACAGCAGAATTAGATTATCAGGCATTGAATTGCGCCGGTGCCTCGGTTGTGACGTCGGCAACGGACTATCCGGACGGCCACGTCATCCCGCTGCACCGCCATTCCTGCGCCCAGCTGCTGTATGCGACCAGGGGCGTGATGACGGTCGATGCGGCGGCCGGACGCTGGATGGTGCCGCCGGGCCGTGCGGTCTGGCTGCAGGCGCATGTCGACCACCAGATTCGCATGCACGGCGAGGTCGGCTTGCGCACGCTGCTGCTGGATGTCGCCATGTCGCCGCACCTGCCTGCGCGCAGCTGCGTGCTGGATATCTCGCCCTTGCTGCGCGAACTGATCGCCGCCGCCCATGGCAATCCGGCCGGGTATGACGCCAATAAGGACGCCAATACGGACGCCGACGCCCGCAACTGGCACATGCTGCAATTGTTGCTGCACGAACTGGCGTCGGTGACCGTGCTTCCTCTTTATTTGCCGTTGCCACTGGCGGCGCGCCTGCGCAGCCTGTGCGAACTGCTGATGGCGACTCCCGGCAAGCAGGTAACAATCGAAACCTGGGCCGGCCAGCTCGGCATCTCCACCAGCACCTTGCACCGCCTGTTCCTGCGCCAGACCGGCATGCGTTTCGGCCATTGGCGCCAGCAAGCCAGGCTGCTGCAGGCCATGGAACAGCTGGCGCGCGGCGGCAAGGTCGCCGCCGCAGCGCAAGACCAGGGCTACAGCAGCCAGAGCGCGTTCAGCGCCATGTTCAAGAAACACTTCGGCAGCACCCCCACTGCGTTTTATCGCTAGACCCTCCTGCGTTTTCTTTCCTGCCGCTGATAATTCCCGAAGAATCAAGGCCTTAGCTCGTCCTGGCGATTCCTGCCAGGCGTCCGGCTGTCGAATCGAACTGGTTGGCGGTATCATGCAGGGCGTTTCGGTCGTAAAATTCGGATAAGTCATTTGAATATCATGGTTTTTTATAAAGGAGATGGGCATGGGTCAGGAAAACAAGGGGCAAGAAAAATATACGGTCGAGCATGAGTGGTTGCGTGTCGAAGATGGCGGCCTGGTGACGGTCGGCATTACCGCTTACGCGCAAGACCATCTGGGCGACCTGGTTTTTGTGCAGTTGCCTGAAGTCGGCGCAACTATCGCCAAGGGCGAAGAAGCCGCGGTGATCGAGTCGGTCAAGGCCGCAAGTGAAATCAACATGCCGGTTGCCGGCACGGTGGTCGAAATCAACCAAGCGCTGGCGGACGCGCCTGAAAAGGTGAACGAAGACCCGCTGGGCGAAGGCTGGTTCTTCAAGATGAAAATAGACGATGCGGCCGAGTTGAACGGTCTGATGGACAAAGCGGCTTATGACGAGCTGATCAAAGGCCTGGCTTAAATAAGCGCAACTCTACTGTTCATTAAATGAAGGAAGCACCCATGACACAATCACGGCCTGCTCTTGAAGATCTGGCACAACATGCCGATTTCATTGAACGCCATATCGGCCCGGACCAAGCCCAACAAAAGGCCATGCTGACCGCCCTCGGTTTCGATACGATCGAGGCATTGATACAGAAAATCGTGCCAAGCGCCATCCTCGAGCGCCACCCGCTGAAACTCGGCGCCCCGCGCAGCGAAGCGGAAACGCTGGCCGCCTTGCGCGAAATCGCCGGCAAGAACCAGCTGTTCAAATCGCATATCGGCATGGGTTATTACAACTGCCATACGCCGACCGTCATCCTGCGCAACCTGCTGGAAAACCCGGCCTGGTATACCGCCTATACGCCGTACCAGCCTGAAATTTCGCAGGGGCGGCTGGAAGCGCTGCTCAATTTCCAGACCATGGTGACCGACCTCACCGGCATGGAAATCGCCAATGCTTCCCTGCTGGACGAAGCCACCGCCGCGGCCGAAGCGATGACTTTCTGCCAGCGCCTGTCTAAAAGCAAGAGCAACACCTTTTTCGTTTCGCAAGACTGCTTCCCGCAAACCATCGACGTGCTGCGCACCCGCGCCGCGCCGATCGGGGTCGAGATAGTAGTCGGCGACCATCTCAAGGACCTGGAGCGGCTCGACTGCTTCGGCGTGCTGCTGCAATATCCGACCCTGAACGGCGAGATCAACGACTATGCCGCCACCGCGCGCCTGGCGCATGACAAGCAGGCGCTGGTAGTAGTAGCTGCCGACCTGCTGGCGCTGACCCTGCTGACGCCGCCGGGCGAATTCGGCGCCGACGTGGTGATCGGCACTGCCCAGCGCTTCGGCGTGCCGCTCGGCTACGGCGGCCCGCACGCAGCGTATTTCGCCACGCTGGATGCGCACAAGCGCGTCATGCCCGGACGCCTGGTCGGCGTTTCGATCGACAGCCGCGGCGAACCGGCTTACCGGCTGGCGATGCAGACCCGCGAACAGCATATCCGCCGCGAAAAAGCCACCAGCAACGTCTGCACCGCGCAAGTGCTGCTGGCCAATATCGCCAGCATGTATGCGGTGTATCACGGCCCAAGCGGGCTGAAAACGATCGCGCAACGGGTGCACCGGCTGACAGCGATCCTGGCCGAGGGCCTGCGCCAGCTGCACCATGCGGTGCCGACCGCCAGTTTCTTCGACACCATCACCGTGCATACCGGCGGCCATACCCAGGATATCCACGCCGCGGCGCGCAGCCAGTCGGTGAACCTGCGCCTGATCGACGACGGCAGCGTCGGCGTTGCGCTGGACGAAACCAGCACCCGCGCCGATGTCGAAGCACTGTGGGGCATCTTTGCCGTAGGCAAGCCATTGCCTGCGTTCGCCGCGCTGGAAGCCAGCGCCGAGGAAAAGATACCGGCAGCGCTGGCGCGCAGCAGCGCCTACCTGACGCATCCGGTGTTCAACAGCCACCATTCGGAAACCCAGATGCTGCGCTACCTGCGCGCGCTGGCGGACAAGGACCTGGCGCTGGACCGCAGCATGATACCGCTCGGCTCCTGCACCATGAAACTCAACGCCACCACCGAGATGATCCCGGTGACCTGGCCGGAGTTCGGCTCCCTGCATCCGTTTGCGCCGCTCAACCAGGCCCAGGGCTACCAGCAGCTGGTGGCCGACCTGGAGCAGATGCTGTGCGTGTGCACCGGCTACGACGCCGTATCGCTGCAGCCGAACGCTGGTTCGCAGGGCGAATACGCCGGCTTGCTGGCGATCCGCGCCTACCACCAGAGCCGCGGCGAGGGCCAGCGCAATATCTGCCTGATCCCGAGCTCCGCCCACGGCACCAATCCGGCTACCGCCCATATGGCCGGCATGCAGGTGGTGGTGGTGCAATGCGACGAGCAAGGCAACGTCAACGTCGCCGACCTGCGCGCCAAGGCAGACCAGCACGCCAAGGACCTGGCGGCGCTGATGATTACCTATCCCTCGACCCATGGCGTGTTCGAAGAAGCCATCGGCGAGATCTGTGAAATCGTCCACGCCCACGGCGGCCAGGTGTACATCGACGGCGCCAACATGAACGCCATGGTCGGCTTGTGCGCGCCGGGCACTTTCGGCGGCGATGTCTCGCACCTGAACCTGCACAAGACCTTCTGCATCCCGCACGGCGGCGGCGGGCCAGGCGTCGGTCCGATCGGCGTCAAGGCCCACCTGGCGCCGTTCCTGCCGGGCCACCGCATGCTGGAAAACGGCATCGCGCCGGTTTCCGCCGCGCCGTGGGGCAGCGCCAGCATCCTGCCGATCACCTGGGCCTACATCACGCTGATGGGCGCGCAAGGCTTGCGCCAGGCGAGCCAGGTGGCGATCCTCAACGCCAACTACATCATGCACCGGCTGGCGCCGCATTATCCGGTCCTCTACAGCGGCAGCGACGGACTGGTGGCGCACGAAGGCATCATCGACCTGCGCCCGCTCAAGGACAAGACCGGGATCACGGTGGAAGACGTCGCCAAGCGCCTGATCGACTACGGCTTCCATGCGCCTACCATGTCGTTCCCGGTAGCCGGCACGCTGATGATAGAGCCGACCGAAAGCGAGTCCAAGCAAGAGCTGGACCGCTTCTGCGACGCCATGATCGCGATCCGCGAAGAGATCAGGGCAGTCGAGAACGGCGATATCAAGGCGGAGCAGACGGCATTGCGCCATGCGCCGCATACCAGCCAGGACCTGACCGACGAATGGTCGCGCGTGTATTCGCGCGAACAGGCGGTGTTCCCGCTGAAATCGCTGCGCCAGGACAAGTACTGGCCGCCGGTAGGACGGATCGACAATGTCTACGGCGACCGCAACCTGGTCTGTTCCTGTCCGCCCATGTCGGATTACGAGTAAGGCAAAGGCGGGCGCCGCATGCATACCGGTAGGGTGGGCACCCGTGCCCACGCGGATATGGATGATGCGACCACCGCGTGGGCAAAAAAACCTGCCCACCCTACAACTGATAAAAAGGACAATTTTCATGAGTGACGCAAGCAACGCCGCAGCAGCGGCGCGTACACCGCTATACCAGCTGCACCTGGAGCTAGGCGCCAAGATGGTGCCGTTTGCAGGCTACGACATGCCGTTGCAGTATCCGACCGGCATCCTGAAAGAACACAACCACACCCGCAGCCAGGCCGGCCTGTTCGACGTTTCGCACATGGGGCAATTGCGCCTGAGCGGTGCGGACGCCGCTGCCGCGCTGGAATCGCTGGTGCCGGTCGACATCGTCGACCTGCCAGTGAACCGCCAGCGCTATGCGGTATTCACCAATCCGCAAGGTGGCATCCTGGACGATCTGATGGTCGCCAATGCCGGCGATCACCTGTTCCTGGTGGTGAACGCAGCTTGCAAGCAGCAGGATACCGAACACCTGCGCCAGCATCTGTCCAGCCGTTGCCAGATCGACGAGCTGAGCGACCGTTCCTTGCTGGCTTTGCAGGGACCGGCTGCAGCCGCGGTCATGGCGCGCCTGGCGCCGGATACTGCGCAGATGGTGTTCATGCAGACCGCCAAGTTCACGCTGGCGGGCAGCGGCTGTTTTGTCAGCCGCTCCGGCTACACCGGCGAAGACGGCTTTGAAATTTCAGTGCCGAATGCCGCTGCGGAAACCCTGGCGCGGCTGCTGCTGGCGCAGCCCGAGGTGGCGCCCATCGGTCTCGGCGCGCGCGATTCCTTGCGGCTGGAAGCAGGCCTGTGCCTGTACGGCCACGACATGGATGGCAGCACCACGCCGGTCGAAGCCAGCCTGGGCTGGGCTTTGTCGAAGGCGCGCCGTACCGGCGGCGTCCGTGCCGGCGGTTATCCCGGCGCGGAACTGATCCAGCGCCAGCTTGAGCAGGGCGTCGGCCGCAAGCGGGTCGGCCTGCTGCTCAAGGATCGCATGCCGGCGCGCGAAGGCGCCGAGCTGGTCGATGCCGACGGCAAGCAGGTCGGCAAGATCACCAGCGGCGGTTTCGGACCGACGGTGGGCGGCCCGGTGGCGCTGGGTTATGTTGACAGCGCCCATGCGCAGGTCGGCACGCTGCTGCAAGCCGTGGTGCGCGGCAAATCGGTGCCCATCGAAGTGGTCAAGACGCCGTTTACTCCAACCCGCTATTTCCGCGGCTGAAGCACGCCGGGCTCCCGGCATCAGCGTTAGCCTGGTGCCGGCGGCAGAAAAAATGACGCATGGTTTGCCCGTGGCAGGAGGCGCAAGCCAGCTTGCCCGGCTTCCGCTTATCTGAATTCCAACTATCCCGAGAAGATTTTATTCGTTCTTTTTGTTTTTCCTTCTTATTAAGATCGGGCTGGGTGCTGCTTGCAGCTTGACCAGGGAAATCGATTTCATCGGAAAGACAATATGAGCGACAACAAGCCAGGCAACCATAAAAACCGGGCAGGCCGGCGCCGCCGTCTGCTGCAGGCCGGCATCGGCATGGCTGCCGTTGCGGCCCTTACGCCATTCGCAGTTCGCGCGGCGCAGCGCGAACTGCGCGTCGGTTACCAGAAAGGCTTGCTGAGCCTGCTGAAAAAGCGCGGCACGCTGGAGCAGCGCCTGGCGCCGCTTGGCGTGGCGGTCAAGTGGATAGAGTTCAGCGCCGGGCCGGTGCAGCTGGAAGCGCTGAATGTCGGTTCCATCGATTTCGGCGATGTCGGCGAAGCGCCGCCGATTTTCGCCCAGGCCAACGGCACGCCGATTGTCTATGTCGCGGCGACCGTGCCGCGGCCGGCGGTGGAGGCGGTGCTGGTCCCGGCAACTTCGGCGATCAGGGCAGTGGCCGACCTGAAAGGGAAAAAGATCGCTCTGAACAAAGGCTCGAACGTCCATTATTTCCTGGTCAAGCTACTGCAGAAGAATGGCTTGAACTATAGCGACGTCAACCTGGTGTGGCTGGCGCCGGCCGATGCCCGCGCCGCGTTCGAGAAAGGCGTGGTCGACGCCTGGGTGATCTGGGAGCCGTTCTTTGCGGCCGCCGAACAGACTCTGGCGGCGCGCATCCTGGCCGATGCCGGCGGCGTCGTCAAGAACCGGGCCTATTACTTTTCATCGAAGGATTACGCGCAGAAGAATGGCGACGTCCTGAGCATCGCCGTCGAAGAACTCAACAAGATCGACATCTGGGGCAAAGCCAACCGCAGCGAGCTGGCGGCGGAACTGTCGGCGGTGTGGGGCTTGCCGAAGCCCGTGGTCGATGTCCTGGTGGCCCGTTCTTCGTTCGGCACCGAGCCGATCAACAGGTCGATATTGGCGGAACAGCAGGTCATCGCCGACACTTTCTTCGAATTGAAGCTGATTCCCCGCCAGATCGACGTGCGCGACGCCGCGCCCGCGGCTCTGGGGCGGTCATAGGCGCGGACCGGCAATAACCGCTGCGCATATGAGATTAGCGAACTAGCTTATGCGTTTTTCGTCATAAAAATTCGTAGTCAATTTTTCCGCCTGCCGACAAAATGAGCAGGCATTCAAGGATTCAGGATTCGCATCTTCTTCGCTGCAATAGTGATTTCGCTGTTTTTAACAATGAGCATCTGCACGCATGAGTAGCCGCAATTTTTCCGAACAACAGGCGCTGACCGACAGTTCCGGCCTGGGCCTGGAGCAGGTGGTTTCCGCTTTGCGCACCTCGCGCGAGGTGACCAACAAGATCCGGCACCGCGGCGATATCCGCGAACTGCCGTCGCGCCAGGCGCTGGCGGAGGTGCTGCAGGGCTTGTCGGCGGCGCTGTTTCCGACCCACTACGGCCGCACCGACCTGAACGACGAGAACATCGACCATTTCGTCGGCAACACCCTCAGTTTCACCTTGAACATCCTGGCCGAGCAGATCCGCCGCGGCTTGCTGTTCGTGCTCGAAGAAAGCACGCCGGAAGCCGACCTCAACCGCCAGGCGATCGCTGTCACCCGCCAGTTCGCGGCAGGCTTGCCGGCCATCCGCGACCTGCTGGCGAGCGACATCCAGGCTGCTTACAGCGGCGATCCTGCCGCCACCAGCATTTCCGAAATCTTGCTGTGTTATCCCGGCACCACGGCCATCATCTACCACCGCCTGGCGCACGCCTTGCATGGCCTGGGGGCGCCGCTGCTGGCGCGCCTGATCGCCGACATCGCGCACTCCGCGACCGGCATCGACATCCATCCGGCGGCGCGGATCGGCGCCAGTTTTTTCATCGACCATGGCACCGGCGTGGTGATCGGCGAGACCACCATCATCGGCCAGCGGGTGCGCCTGTACCAGGCCGTGACGCTGGGCGCCAAGCGCTTTCCCGCCGATCAGGACGGCGCCCTGATCAAGGGCAACGAACGCCATCCTATCGTCGAAGACGACGTTGTCATCTATGCCGGCGCCACCGTGCTCGGCCGCGTCACCATCGGCAAGGGATCGACCATAGGCGGCAATGTCTGGCTGACCCGCAGCGTGCCGCCCGGCAGCAACATTTCGCAGGCGCAGATGCGCGACGACTGAATCTCCACCCCTCAACCTTCGATCACAGGAAATGTAAATGGCCAGCAAACCAGAAGTGAATACCGCCCTTGGCGATGTAGCAGCACGCCAGCTGGCAATTGCGACGCGCACCGTACCGCAGATGTCGTCCATCACGCCGCGCTGGCTGACCCACCTGCTGCAATGGGTGCCGGTGGAGTCCGGCATCTATCGCTTGAACAAGGTGAAAGACGCCTCCAGCGTCGAGGTCGACTGTTCCGGCCGCGACGAGCGCGAACTGCCGCAGACCTTTGTGGACTACATCGAGAACCCGCGCGAATACATGCTGAGCGCGGTCAATACGGTGCTCGATGTGCATACCCGGGTGTCCGACCTGTACAGCAAACCGTATAACCAGATCGCCGAGCAGCTGCGCCTGATCATAGAAACCATCAAGGAGCGCCAGGAAAGCGAACTGATCAACAACAAGGAATACGGACTGCTGCACAGCATTGTCGCCTCGCAGCGGATCAAGACACGCAGCGGCGCGCCGACCCCCGACGACCTCGACGAGCTGCTGGTGAAGGTCTGGAAAGAACCCGGTTTTTTCCTCGCCCATCCGGTGACGATCGCCGCCTTCGGCCGTGAATGCACGCGGCGCGGTGTGCCGCCGCCGACGGTATCGCTGTTCGGCTCGCAATTCATCACCTGGCGCGGCGTGCCGCTGATCCCCAGCGATAAGATCCTGATCGAGAAGGGCAAGTCGAAGATCATCCTGATCCGCACCGGCGAAAGCCGCCAGGGCGTGGTCGGCCTGTACCAGCCGGACCTGCCGGGCGAACAGAGCCCGGGCCTGTCGGTCCGTTTCATGGGCATCAACCACAAGGCGATCGCTTCCTACCTGGTCTCACTGTATTGCTCGCTGGCGGTGCTGACCGACGACGCCATCGCCGTCCTCGAAGACGTGGAAGTGGGCAAGTACCATGAGTACAAGTGATTTCTCCGGAAACGGCTTGCCCGACATTGCGGCATTGGCGCAGCTGGCGAACCAGTTTTTCACGGCATTGCCATCAGCCAGCCAGGGTCAAGCCGGCATCGGCTTGCCGGCCGGTTTGTCGCATCTCAACGCGGCGCCGCCAAGCGTTCCAGGCGGCGTCTCCGCCCTGGGCGGCGGCCTGGGATTTTCTCCCGGGGGAAGTCCGAGCGCAGTGTCGGGTGTGCCGGCTTCGCTGACCGGCGACCTGCCGCTGAGCGGCGCTTCGCCTGCGGCGTTCGGCCTGCCCGGCGAAGCCGAGCTGAAAGCGTTGTTGGCGGCGCCGGCAAGCAGCCAGTCGCAGCCGCCGGCGACAGCGGCCGGCCCAGGTAGTGGCGCCGCATATTATTTCCTCGACTTCGCCAAGCCATATCCTGCCGGCCTCAAGGTTCCCGGCCTGGCGACCGACAGCCTGCATGCCGGCAGCGTACCGGCGGCGCGCGCGCCGTTTGACATCAACCTGGTGCGGCGCGATTTCCCGATCCTGCAAGAGCGCGTCAACGGCAAGCAACTGGTCTGGCTGGACAACGCGGCGACCACCCACAAGCCGCAATCGGTGATCGACCGCCTGGCGTATTTCTACGCGCATGAAAATTCGAATATCCACCGCGCCGCCCACGAACTGGCGGCGCGCGCCACCGATGCGTACGAAGGCGCGCGCGAGAAAGTGCGCGGTTTCCTCAATGCGCGTTCGGCCAACGAATGCGTGTTCGTGCGCGGCGCCACCGAAGCCATCAACCTGGTGGCGCAAAGCTGGGGTAGGGCGAACATCGGGCGCGACGATGAAATCATCGTCAGCCACCTGGAGCACCACGCCAACATCGTGCCGTGGCAGATGTTGTGCGCGGAAAAGGGCGCCCGCCTGCGCGTGATCCCGGTGGACGACGACGGCCAGCTGCAGCTGGAGGAATACGCCAAGCTGCTGGGGCCGAAGACTAGGCTGGTAGCGTTTACCCAGATATCCAACGCCCTTGGCACAGTCACCCCGGCCAGGCAGATCATCGAGATGGCGCACAGCGCCGGCGCCAAGGTCTTGCTGGACGGCGCGCAGTCGGTATCCCATCTGCGCGCCGATGTGCAGGCGCTGGATTGCGACTGGTTCGTATTTTCCGGCCACAAGGTATTTGCACCGACCGGCATCGGCGTGTTGTACGGCAAGGAAGCGCTGCTGAACGAGATGCCGCCGTGGCAGGGTGGCGGCAACATGATCCGCGACGTTACTTTCGAATCGACCCAGTACCACGATGCTCCAGGACGTTTCGAAGCCGGCACCGGCAACATCGCCGATGCGGTAGGACTGGGAGCCGCTATCGATTATGTCAATCGGATAGGCATCGAGAATATCGGCGCCTACGAGCATCAGCTGCTGCTGTACGCGACCCACCGGCTCAAGGAAATCCCCGGCCTGCGCCTGATTGGCACGGCGCCCGACAAGGCTGCGGTGCTGTCTTTCGTGCTGGAAGGTTATAAGACCGAAGAAGTCGGCGCGGCGCTGAACCGGGAAGGCATCGCGGTGCGCTCGGGCCATCATTGTGCGCAGCCGATCTTGCGGCGCTTCGGGCTGGAAAGCACGGTGCGGCCGTCGCTGGCGTTTTATAACAACTGCGCCGACGTTGATGCACTGATTGCGGCGCTGGCCCGATTGAAAGGCGGGCGCAGCAGTTTCTGATAACGCTCGATTGTTTCACCCGCGGCCGGCAAGGGGAGTTCTTTGCCGGCTTTTATTTTTTCGAAAACGTGAGTGCAGGAGCCGGTTACGTCAGTAATCCGTCGCTAAAAACAACAGCCGCATCGGCATGCCAGGGCCGAGCCAAAGATAGAAACGCAGACTGTCAATCTTGGCAGGCTATTGAACCTTATCCACCGCCGCATTTACACGTCCCACAAAGTGCTGCACAGATCCGTTGGGCACCATGCGCGCCGCTTCTTTCCAATCGCTCCCTGTGAAATTGCATGTCCGCCGAAATCTGCGCGGCTGCCAAAATTTCCTCCATTCGAAAATTTAAAAAACAAAAAAGATCAACCTACCATCAAAAATTTTGCTTAGAACCTGTCACTTTTGATAGGTTGCTTTGTAGAAATGGAGTGCGTATTGTCGACATGCAATAGAAGAAAATCCCTCACCAAAAACAGGCGCTTGCTTCGCTGGTTTGTCGTTTTTTCCCGACGAATAATCGAGGGCATGAACTTGCTCGAGGGCAGATGATGTCAACCAATTCTCTTTAGAAAGGTTTTTCAATCATGAGCGAAACTGTCTATCAACAAGTGCAGCTGCAAATCACCAATGCCCAGGCCGGCCAGAATATCTGGATCGATTTGCAGAAAGTGACCGAACCGGTGGCTTGGAGCACCGGCCCGGCTTTCGACGGTTCAGGCGGCATCAATATCACGGTGCCTGGCTCCAGCAGCGCCTTGCCGCTGAATTCCTTCATCATCACCGCCTCTTCGGTAAAAGTCTCGACCGTTTCTTCCGGCGGCGGCGGTGGCGGCGGCGCCTTGTCTTTCAATGTCACGCTGTATCTGGTGGCGCAGCCGGGCATCCAGAATTTCAGCCTGCGCTCGCTGTCCGATCCTGGCGTGACGGTGCAAGCCCAGGTTGGTTTTGCCCAGCCGCAGGCGGTCAACCAGACCTTCTCGCAATTCCCTTGGGGTAAGTAACAACCCTGACGTTCCCGGCGGTCCGCAGTATCGCTGCGCGGCCGGGTTCCGTATGGATGCGGAGCCCGGCCGACTTAGAGGAGATTGGTTATGGAATTCACCATTGCATTCAGTTTCACCACGCAGAACGACACCGACACGCTGTCGGCGCAGCTCACCATCACCGACAACAACCTGATTTCGCTGGAGAACAAGCAGCCAGTCCAGATCAGTCCGGTATGGAGCGCCACGCCACCGTTGACGGCTGTGAGCCTCGAGCAAAAGTCACTGGCGCTGACGGCAGCGCAAAACACCAGCGGCAGCCCGCAGTCGATCAAGGTCACGCTGCCGATCAAGGCGGTGGGCACCAGCTTGTCCGGCAAGTTCGAGTCGGCCGGCGTCATTGTCAATGCGCAATACCAGTTTCTCGGCTACTCGAATTCCGGCCGCATCGCGGTTGGCAACTTCACGATCCCGTTTCCAAACTGATTTCCGACCGATGTGCAACTGATGGCGGCCGCTATGGATGCTAAAGAGAAAAACAATATCAAGGATGCGGTAGCGGCTGGCGCCAGCCCGTCGAACCCCAAGCCGGCGCCCGGGCCGGCGGCACCCGCGGCTATGCCGGCGCCGCTCCTGAGTGCGGCCCAGATGATCAGCAACGACCGCAAGACGCTGCCCGAGCAGGCGCGCCAGTACCTCGGCGCGCATCTGCTTGCCAATCCCAGCCATGCGCTGAATGAACAACTCTTTCGTAGCTGCCATTCATTCAAGCCGATCACGCTGACTTTCACCAACCTGCGCGCCAACAGCAAGGCGTTCCTGTCGCTGCAACCCGGCCAGGATGCCATCTGGAGCGACGGCGGTGAAAGCGAAAGGCTGGTCGGCCTGAGTTTTTCCAGTCGTGTCGACCCGGTTATCTATGTCCGCAATTTCCTGATCAACGCGCGTGAAATGTATCTGCAGACATACAAGGATTGCAATGAGATACAGGTCAACCTGTACCTGCGCACTGACCAGCACGGCGTCAAGGGCAAGGTAGACCTGCCGCCCGGCGCCAGCGTTACCCTGCAGTCGAGCAACGACCGCAGCACCGTCATTGGACTGAGTTCCTTTGCCATCGACCTGGAATGATACTTACCTGTGAAAGGCCGTCATGATTACTGCACTGCCAGTTGAACCGATTGAGCCTGCCGCGGCCACCGTGCCCGATGTGGCATTGTCGATTCCAGAATCGCTCCCTTTGCTGCCGGTGGTATTGCAATTCCAGAATGTCGCCGCCAACTCGAACCTCAACTTTACCTTCACTACCGCCGGTGCATACTGGTCGTTAGGCGCGATGTCGGGCGACAGCCTGGGTTTTTCGTATAACGTCACGCCGCAAAGCGCCGAAAGCGAATCGTGCATCCAGCAGATCGAATTCAACAATGCGGTGCTATCGATACGCACCGGGGAAATAGACCAGGCCAGCAGCGGCTTTACCTTGACGCTGTTCCTGCAGGTGCGGCCGGGCGTCGACTACCTGCAAGGATATTGCACGCTCAACAACGAGGCTGTGGTCACTGCAAGGATCGGCGCCCAAAGCCCGGTGCAATGGCGTAACGGCCGCATCAGTGCGGTGCTGGTGGGTTCGGAAAACATTTACCGCAACATCAGCTTCACGGTCCGGGGCGCCTATGTCGGCAACAAGATCGACCTGATCCTGACCACAAAGAAGGGCCTGGGCAAGGTCAGCTGGTCGCTGGGGCCTCCATTTGCCGAGGCCAGCGGGGTCCAGCTGGCCAGCATGCTGGGCACGATTCCGCTGGCGGCCATGTCGTACGGAGTCAACACACTCTCGTTCATCACCTCGATGATGGCCGACGATACCGCGAACAGGAGCGCCGGCAGTTCTCTGGAGTTTTACCTGAACGCTTATATCGTCTACGCTGCCAGCGACCTGAACTACGTTTACCTGAGGACTACCTGCAACAGCGATATCACGGTATATGCCCAGATCGGCAACCGTCAGCCGCAGATCGTCAGCCAGTCCGACACCGTGTTTACCTTGTAGCGATGAGCCAGCCAAACAGCGATGGCGGACGGGTCCTGCGCAGCGTCAGCGAGTCGCTGCGGCGGCTGATCCGCCACCATATTCCCGAGCTGCAGGCAGAATCGGCGGTGGTGTTCGATTCGCCGGGCGAGATCGACAGCCAGGAGGAAACCAGGCTGTCGCTCTACCTGTACCAGACCGAACTTAATCCCTACCTGCGCAACCTGGCGCCCAGCCTGACCCGACAGGCCGGGGCAGAGCGGCAGCCGACCGCGCTGAAGCTGACGCCCGCCCCGCTGGTGGTCGACCTGCTGTACCTGATGGTGCCGTACGCCAGGTCGGCCGAACTGGAACTGGTGCTGGTGGACCAGCTGGTGCGGCTGTTCCATGACGTCGCCCAGCTGTCCGGGGAATGGCTGGATCCGGTGCTGAAACGGAGCGGCAACGACAACATCGCCATCGTGCCGGATTCCGGTTCCATCGATACCTTGCGCAATATCTGGGCCGGTTTTCCCAACAAGACTTACAAGTTGACCAAGCTATACACGCTATCGCCGGTGCGGATTCCATCTGGCCTGGACCTGCAGGCGGACATGGTGACCCAGGTCGATCCGGCCTACCTGGAACTGCCATGAAGCTGAGTGCCGTAGTGCAGCTGATTGACGGCTTCAGCCAGGCGCCTGCGGTCGGGTTCCAGCCGCGCTTCCTGCTGAACCAGAAGCCGTTCATGCCGCTCGCCAAGCCACAGGCGTTTTATGCGTTCAGCGACCTCGATGACGGCGATTACCGGCTTACCGCCCTGGCGCCGCAGTTCTTTGCGCAAGAGGTGGCGTTCCGGGTGCCGCTGCGCTTGCCGTTGGCTGCCGCCATCGTTCCTTGCTACCTGGCGCCCAGTCCGCTGTATCCCTACCCGCCGGGGACCACACTGATCCGCGGCCAGGTGCTGCAGGCCGGAACCAGGCTGCCGCTGGCCGGTGTCAGTGTCAGCGCCAGTTATCCGAACTGGCAGGAAAAACCGAAGAGCGCTGCCACGCTGAGTTCGGATTACGGCAAATACGATGGCCGCTATGCGCTGGCCCTGGGCGGCAAGCTGGCTCCGGACACGCAGGTCGTGCTGAGCTTTAGCAAGGCTGGTTATGCAAGCGTAGAAAAACAGTTGCTGCTGCAACCCGCAACCACGCAGTTTGTGGACATTGAAATGCGTTAACTGTTAAGAAGGAATCATCTTGGCAACCACCTATCGTCACCCCGGCATTTACATCGAAGAATTGCCGAGCGCCCGCAACATCCAGGGCGCATCGACCTCCACCGCAGCCTTCGTCGGCGTCACCGAGTTCGGCCCGTTGGCGCAGCCGACCCTGATCACCAGCTGGAACGCCTACCAGCGCCAGTTCGGCGGACTGGTCTGGTACGGCATGGTGTCGTGGGCAGTGTTCGAATTCTTCAACGAGGGCGGCACCGCCTGCTACGTGGTGCGCGCCGTCGACAGCAAAGGCAACGGCAAGGCGGCTACCGGATCGGCCAGCGGCATCAAGATGACCGCGGTCACGCCCGGCACCTGGGCCAATATCCTGAATTTTGCGGTCAGCAACGCCAGCGGCCCTGACAGCGCAGTTTCCCTGGTATTCAATCTGAGCGTGGTGGTCGATCCGGCGGCGCTCAAGGCCCTGCCTGCAGGGTCGTCCGGCGCCACCTTGCAAGCCTATGTGGCGCAGAACAACCTGCAGCCGACCGCGATCGGCGGCAAGGCTTATTACGTGCTCGAGTCGTTCAACGGCTACACCGCAGCCAGCATGGGCGCAGGCGGCGCACTGGCGAACGCGGTCAACACTACCTCGATGTTTGTGCGGGCGGAGACCAGCGGCACCACGCGCCCGCCCAACAGCGGCAAGAGCGCGACGCCGCTGGCAGGGGGCGCAGCCGCCACCTGGGATTTCGAGAGCGCCACCACTACGCTCAGCACGGTGCAAGGCATCAGCCTGCTGGCCATCCCGGATACGGTCAACGCTGCCGACGCCAGCGGCAATCCAAGCCAGGCCTCGCAAGCGACCAGCATCAACGGCGGCCTACTATTCTGCGAAGGCGCACAGAACCTGTTCTATGTCAGCGATCCGCCGTTCGGCCTGGACGTCCAGGGGATCGGCAATTTCAAGTCGGGCAGCGCTACATCGCCGGCGCTCAATTCCAGCTACGGCGCCATCTACTATCCCTGGGTATGGATCTACAACCCGATTGCCGGCGCCAATGTGCCGATGCCGCCGTCCGGTCCTTCGCTCGGCCGTTACGCCTATACCGACAACAATGTCGGTGTCTGGAAATCGCCGGCCGGGGTCAACGATGGCGCGCTGCTAAGCGTGGTGCAGCTGCAGACCCAGCTCACCGATTCGGACCAGGACATCCTGAATCCCAACGGCATCAATGCGGTCCGCAATTTCCTCAATTACGGCAACGTGATCTGGGGCGCCCGCACGCTGGCTGCGAACGGCAGTGAATGGACTTATGTCAGCGTCAGGCGCCTGTTCATCTATGTCGAGCAAAGCCTGAAGCAGAGCTTGCAATGGGTGGTGTTCGAACCCAACGACCAGCAGACCTGGGCCTCGGTGACGCGCGACATCAGTGCTTTCCTGACCACCTTGTGGCAGTCCGGCGGCCTGTTCGGCGCCAGTGCGGCGGAGGCGTTCTTCGTGACTTGCGACGCTTCGAACAATCCGCCCGAGACACGTTCGCTAGGGCAGCTGTATATCGATGTCGGCCTGGCTCCGGTGTTTCCTGCCGAGTTCGTCATCATCCGCATGACGCAGAAAATCGCTGGCCCGGATTCCGGTTCATAACGGAAATGGGGAAACGGACCTGCCTCTTTCCAAACCAATTTGACTGCGGAGAATCACGATGGCCACACAACTAACCAATCCCTACCGAGGTTTCCGCTTCCAGGTGGAGATCTCGGGCATCCAGGTCGCGGCGTTTTCGGAAGCCACGATCCCGGACAGCACGGTCGAGACGGTCGAGTACCGGGAGGGCACCGATCCGGTCTACAAGCGCTCGTTTTCCGGCTTGACCACTTTCGGCAAGCTGAGCCTGAAAAAAGGCTTGACCGATTCGATGGAACTGTACAACTGGCACCAGCTGGTGGCCTTGCAGGGTTCCACTGCCAAAGGCGCGCAGAAAAACATTTCGCTGATACTGCTCGACGCCGGCGGCGCGGCCAAGGCGCGCTGGAATGTCATCAACGCCTGGCCCAGCAAGTACGAGAGCACCGGCCTGAACGCATCGAGCAGCGACGTGATGGTGGAAACCTTCGAGCTGACCATCGAATACATGACCAGAGTGTCTTAACCGGGAGCAGCCAGCATGAACGCAATCAGCACCGAAATCGAATTTACCCTGCCGCTAGGCTACCGCGACGGCGACGGCAACCTGCACAAGAACGGCGTGATGCGGCTGGCCACCGCCGGCGACGAAATCCTGCCGCTGAAAGACCACCGGGTGCAGAGCAACCCGGCCTACCTGACCATTATCGTTCTGTCGCGGGTGATTGTGCGGCTGGGCAATCTGGACATGATCAACACCAAGGTCATCGAAGACCTGTTCGCCGCCGATTTTTCTTACCTGCAGAACCTGTACAACCGCATCAACCAGGTCGACGGCGAAGACAAGGTGGTGCAGATCGAGAGTTTCGAAGCGGCGGGAAAGCGCGCTTCCCTGTAGCGCCCGACCAGCTGTATGCGGAAATTGCTTTTCTGGCATATCACTTTCACTGGTCGTACGGGGAAATCCTGGCAATGGAACACGCAGAGCGCCGTCGCTGGTGCGGGGAGATCAGCAAGATCAACCAGACCATGAACAGCGACGATCGGCACAAAAGCCTAACTTTGGGAGCATGACATGGCTACCGGCCGCAATCCATCCGGCGGAATATCGCAGCGCAAATCCGGGCCGCCGGCGAACCCGTTCAAGTCGTACAATTTTTATGTCGAGGTAGGCGGCATCGTGGTCGGCGGCTTCACCACGGTCGAGGGACTGCAGTCCAAAATCGAAGTCAAGAGCCTGCGCCAGGGTGGCGTCAACGATCTCGAATACAAGCTTGGCGGGCAAGTGACGTATGTCGACCTGGTGCTGAAGGCCGGCATCACCGCGCTGGATCCGATGTGGCTGTGGTACCAGGCCGCCTTGAACGGAAAGATCAAACGCCAGAACGGCTCGATCTACCTGCTGAACGACGAGGGCAATCCCACCGTCAGCTGGAATTTCTACAATGCCTGGCCGATCGAGTGGCAAGGGCCGAACCTGGACGCCGGCCAGAACCTGGTGGCCAGCCAGAGCTTTACGCTGGCGCACGAGGGGATCAAGAAAAACAGCGGGAGCGGCGGCTGATGGCCAGGCGCACGCCAGTTTCCCCGGGGCGGCGAAGCCCGGTCTTGCGCACGGCCTGCGCCAGCGCCGCCATGGATTTCCAGGCTGGTGTTGCTGCCGGTCGACGCATGGCATGGCCGGAAAATTATCCGGGACTGGACCTGGCGTTCCTGCAAATGCCGCGTCCGCCTTCCGCAGCAAAGAATACGCAATACATCTCGCAGCATCATCATTGGCTGCGCCTGGTGCAGCAATACATCCATCCGGCAGTCTTGCGCGACGTCCGGCAAGAGGTATTGCAAGGGGTGTTGCAAGATGCCCAGCGGCAGATCGAGAGTCGTTTCGAAAAATACCATATGCCGCGTTTGCAGCAGGCGTTGTTGCTTGCCGTCCCGGCAAAAATGCCTGGCAGCGGCAGCCTGCCTGCACCGGCGGGAAAATCAGGTTCGCAGGCAACTGGGCAAAACCGCAACATCCTGCAAAGGATGGTGCAGAATCAGATCCGTCATTTTCGGGACACCCAGGCTGATGTAACACTTGGCCAGGCAGGCGGCATTATTGCCCATCCATTGACGCTGCTGATGCCGCGCACGCAGGTAGCACAGCCACAGCAATCGACGCGGCGTCGGGATAACGAAGTCGACAGCCGGACCTCGATGACAATTGTGACGGCACGTCTCGCCGGTTTTGTCAGGCAAACCTTGCTGTCGGCGCCAGGGAAGTTGCGGCAGCCCGTTCCGCAGCGGCATAGTGCGCCGCAGTTCGCAAAACAAGCGGCGCCCGCCAGTATTGCCTCACGTTCGTCGCAAGCCGGCCATCCTTCCAGCAAGCTCTTGTGGTTCAAGTTTCATGCAAAGACAGCGCAGCGCATGACATCCGGGATGCACCTGCATCAGCGGCATTTCCACCATCTAGACAGGTGCGATATAGATCAGACGCAGGAACAGCATTTCAACATGCGGCAAAACCTGGCGTTGCCCCGCCAGGAAACAGCGCAGCGCCGCGATGTACCGGCGTTGCAGCTGGCAAGCCGAAACCGTAGCCGTGACTTCAGAACCGCGGGCAGCCGGCTCGCCTGGCGTAGCCAAGTGCGGCGCTGGGCCGGACGCGCCCCAGGGACGCTTGCTTATGCATATAAATCGACGTTCCCTGCGTTGCAGGCAACCGGAGCCGAGGCTGGCAGCAAGCGGTTGCAGCGCCTGACAACGCCTTCCTTGCCGCCGCCAATTGTGGCCGCTGCTCCATCACCAATGAGCAATCCGGGTGTGGCCGGTCCTGTCGGCAGTGACCAGGTCTCGCTCCGGCATTACCAGGCGGGGTTCACCGCCGCACTGGCTTACCGGCAGCAGCCGCAAGCCAGGCAAGCAGAAGTGCAGCGGCAACTGGAGCGTATCGAGCATACGGTGCACACCAAGGTGGTGCGCGAGATCATGCACAGTAACCATAATCAGCAGCACATCCGCAGCGTGGTGACGGCGGCGATGCTGTCGCCGCAGGTGGTGCAGGCGCTGGCGCGGCAGGTGCACGCCAGCATAGAGCAGCGTGCCGGCATCGAACGTTACCGCAGGGGGCGCTGATGCTGGAAATGGCCAAGATCGTGGTGCAGCAGACCCAGGAAGAAATCCCGGTCATGTACAACCCGACCGAACTGTCCCTGAACAAGACGGTGGTGCTGCTGGGACAAGGTTCGAACATCCAGTTCCAGCGGGTCGACGACGACGACCTGACGGTGTCCCTGTTTTTCGATACCTACGAACAGCAGACCGATGTGCGCGCCAAGACCAACAAGATCGTGGCGCTGACCCAGCCGACGGTCGGCAACGCCGAACGGCGCGAACCGCCGGTAGTGGTGTTCACCTGGGCCGGTCCGCTGTTCGTCGGCATGATCAGCAAGCTTGACCAGAAGTTCACGATGTTCCTCAGTTCCGGCGTGCCGGTGCGGGCGGAGCTGTCGGTCACCTTCAAATCCGTGCTGACCAAGGAAGAAGACCAGCGCGCGCAGGGAAAATTCAATTGCCGCCAGTTATGGCGCGTGAAGGAAAACGACCGCCTGTACCTGATTGCGCAGCAGGCCCTGGGCGACGCCAGCCAGTGGCGCCTGATCGCGGAAGGCAACAATATCTACGATCCGCTGAATTTCCCCGGTCGCCATGACATCGGACGCATGCTGGTGATCATCGATGTCCACGACGAAACGTACAACAACGGGGGCGGCAATGCCTAGCGTCCAGACCGGCGGTTTCCGCATATTAAAGAACCGCAGCGCCTTGCCGACCTCGGTGACTGCGGCGATCCAGAGCGTGCGCGTGGAAGACGAGATAAACATCCCCACCATGTTTAGTTTTACCTTGAATATCGTCTCATCCGGCGGCGCCTGGCAGGACGTCAACCTGGATATTTTCAAGCCGGGCGACGAAATCACGGTATTCCTCGGCCTCGACAGCCTGCAGCAGATGGTCAGCGCGGAAATCACGGCGATCGAACCGCATTTCAGCGATTACTCTACCGCCACCATCCGCGGATTCGACCGCATGTACTGGCTGAAATTCGGCACCCGCACCAGGACCTACCTCAACTTGGACGACAATGAAATCGTTTCACAGGTAGCGCGCGCAGCCGGCCTGACCGTGAAATTGCCCGGCAGTCCGGCCATGGTCAACGACTATGTGTTGCAAAACAATTCCTCAGACTACGATTTCCTGATGCGCCGTTGTGCGCAGCTCAACTACGAGCTGCTGATGGACGATACCACCCTGGTGTTCCGGCCGTCGGCAGAGGGCGAGAGCCCGGTCAAGACCATGAACTATCCAACGGATATCAGCGACCTCAAGCTCAGCCTGAAATTGCCGACCATGGGCAAACAGGTCACGGTGAAAGGATACGACATCACATCGAACAAGGTGCTGACGGCGGTGGCGTCTTCCGGCAGTTCGCAGGACAAGATGGGCGGCAAGGAAAGCGGCTACCAGCTGGCGCAGGCTTTTCCGGATTCGGACATCCAGCTGGAGCGGCCCGACCTCAGCACCCCGGAAGCCCTGCAAGCAATCGCCAACGCCCAATACAAGCGCAACCTGAACCAGTTCATCGAGGGCAGCACCAGCGTGCTGGGCGATCCGGACATGGTGGCCGGCGTCAACGTCAAGCTGAGCGGTCTGAGCCAGCGTTTCAACGGCATTTATTACATCACTTCCAGCGTCCACAGCTACGACGTCAATGAAGGCTACCAGACTGAATTCAAACTTAGAAGGACAGGCGTATGAATCCAGACGAAGGATTTTCCTCGGGCAGCATGACGCTGGGCGTGACCTTGGGTACGGTCAGCGATACCAAGGACGATAAAGGGTGGGGCCGGGTCAAGGTCAATTTCGTCCTGAAGGGACAGGAAATCGAATCCGGCTGGCTGCAAGTCATGAGCTTTTTCGCCGGTCCCGGCTACGGCGCTTTTTTCCTGCCGCAGCCAGGCGATTCGGCGCTGCTGGCGTTTGCCGACGGCGACGCCAGCCAGGCATACGTGCTGGGCTTCATGTGGAATGGCGTGCAAAAGCCGCCGCTGGAAGTTGCGCAGCAACAGGACGTGCGCGTGATCAAGACCAAGGGCGGGAAAACCATCACGCTGGATGATTCTGAAAAGGAAAACATCACCATTGCCGACAGCAAGAATAACCGCATCGTGATCGATACCGCCAACAACAAGATATCCATCAGCAGCGAGGGCGATTTCGCCATCAGCGCCAAGGGCACGCTGACCATCAGCGGGGCGCAGGTGGTGGTGCAGAACACTGCCGGCAGCGTCATGGCGGATTTGTCGAGCTCCGCCATGCAATTGCAGGGCGGACAGAGCATCAAGCTGTCGGCCGCCATGATCGACTTGAATTAGGAGGAGACATGGCACAAGGCGCCGCCAAGCAGGGCGACAGCATCGTCAACGCGGCCGATATCCATATCGTGCTGGTGCCGAGCCCGGGCGGGCCGGTACCGACGCCGCAGCCGTTTCCGTTCAACGGCAAGATCACGCTTAACACCAGCCTGAACGTGCGCGTCAACAGCCGGCCGGCGGCGACCGTGGGTTCGATGGCGCAAAACCTGCCGCCGCATATTCCTGCCAGCGGCGCCTTCCAGGTTCCGCCCACCAACCTGGGCCAGGTAGTGATGGGCAGCATGACTGTGCGTATCAACGGCAAGGGGGCGGCGCGTGCCGGCGATTTCTGCGAAACCTGCCACGACATTCCGCCGGCCGGGCCGCAGGCGCCGCCGCCCATGGTGCAGGTGCTGGGTCTGAGCACGGTGAACATAGGATGAACAACCCGGCAGACAGCGATTTTCTCGGCCAGGGCTGGGCCTTCCCGGTGACGGCCAGCGGCGGCAAGGTGCAGCTGGCGGCCGGCGCCGACGATATCCAGCAGGCGCTGCTGATCATCCTGCAAACCGCGCCTGGCGAGCGGGTGATGCTGCCGGCCTTCGGCTGCCGCATCAACGAACTGGTGTTCGCGGCCGGCAACGCCACCGCTGTCAGCCTGGCACAGCTGTATGTGAAGCAGGCGCTGGACCGCTGGGAACCTCGCATCCAGACCTTGCAGGTGAACGTGACGATTACGCCGCAGCAGCCGAACTGCCTGCAGATCGCGGTCGACTACCTGATCCGCGACCGCAACCAGCCGGCCAACCTGGTGTTTCCTTTTTATCTTAAATAAACCCGGAGCAAAGCATGAACCGCGAAGTCATCGAAGCCAGAATCAGAGAACTGAAAGACAATTACCAGGCCGGACAAGCGCAACTGCGCAGTCTCGAAGCGCAGCAAAAGGACTTGCAGCAAACCCTGCTCAGGATCAGCGGCGCGATCCAGGTGCTGCAAGAGCTGATCGACGTGACGTTGCAGGCCGAGGGGCCGGATACCCAGGCTAACGTCATGCATTTCGCCAGGTAATCCGCGACGCCATGGCTGACCCGATCCTGGACTTCCGCACTGCCGAACAGTTCTATCAGCAGGCGCTGAAGCTGGCCCAGACCTACACTCCCGAATGGAGCGCCTACTGGCCGGCGGTATTGACCGCGGCCACGCCCGATCCGGTTGGCGCGGCGCAAGCGGTCAACCAGGATCCGGGCCTGGTCTTGCTGAACCTGTTCGCCCAGCTGGCGGCATACACGGCAGGCATTGAAAACCAGATGCCGAACCAAAGGCGTCAGGCTTTTTTCCAGTCGATGGGCATGCAGCTGCGGCCGCCGCTGGCAGCACAGGCGCCGCTGCAATTCATGCTCAAGCCGGAGCAGCCGGCAAAGGCGGTGCCGGCGCAGACCGCAGTGCTCGACGCCGATGCCCAGCTCAATCGCTTCCAGACCAACCAGGATTTGCTGGTGGTGCCGGCCACTCTCTGCGCCGCCATGACCATCATGCCGGCGCAAGACCAGTACATCGACGCCATGCCGGCCCTTGCTTCGAGCGCCGCCAGCACACAGGGAGTGCCGTTGTTCGTCGCCGACGAAACCGCTGATCCGGCCGAGCAAGCGCTGGGCCACTGGTTCATCATGGGCGACAGCCAGCTGTTCAAGCCTGATCCGGCTCTGCAAAGCATCACCATTACCTTGTACGGCAAGCAGCTCTACAGCGATTATTTCGGACAGTGGTTCGACGGTGCGCTGACGCCGCTGAGCGCACAGCTGACGCAATCGGCCGACGCCCAGCGGCTGGAAATCCAGCTCAGCCAGAAACCGCAGGCGGCAGCACTGACAATTGCCCAGGTGCAGCAGGAAATCTACCGGCAGGAAGACCCCGGCGCCGGTTTTACCGACGATGTCTTGCTGACCGAGCCGGATCAGCAGCCGGAATACTGGCTACTGGTCAAGCCCAGCCCGCAGGTCAAGGTGCTGGCGTCGCTGGCGCAACAGCTGCCGGTCGTCACCGGCATCCAGTGCACCTTCAAGGGAGATGCCATCCAGCCGCAGCAAGCCGCGTTCAACGTGGTGCTGCTCGACATCTCGAACGGCGCCTATCCTTTCGGCCAGTCGCCGCAAGTCGGCGATGCCTTTTATATCCGCAGCGACAGTGTCTTTTCGCGCAAGGGCGCGTTGATCAACATTTCCTTCCAGCTAACCGCGGTCGCGGTAGAGTACCCGGTTACCTTGTACTGGCAATTCTGGGACGGCAAGCAGTGGCAGTCGTTCAACCAGACCTTGGCCCAGGCCAGCCAGTACCAGTTTGTCGACAGCACCAGCAACCTGCAGCACGACAATCCTGACGGTCCGACCCGGATCCAGTTCCAGTGCCCGGCGCTGGGTGAAACCACGGTCGCCGGCGGCGCCGGCTTGTGGATACGCGCGGTAATCGCCGCCGGCGGTTATGGCGAGGCTGGCGGCTTCACCACCACCAGCGTGGCCGATACGATAGACAGCATCCCCGCCACGATCCTGACGCCGGAGCAGAAAAACAGCGTGATTGCCTACCTGAACAATGTCGAGGGCGTCAATTTTTCCTATCAGTTCAACCAGTCGCAGTTTTATCCGCCGTATATCCAGTCTTTGCAGATCGGCTACAGCTATGCGGCGCCGCCGACCCGCTACTGGAGCTACAACGCCTTCACCATGAGCCGCTTCCTGTTCAGCCCGTTCAAGCCGGTGGAAGAAGTGTTGACCGGTTTTTATTTTGCCTTCGGCACCGCCGATTTCGGCAACTACACGCTGGGCAACAAGCTGACCCTGTATTTCTACCTGCAGCAGGAAAGCGCGGCTCCAGGCGGCAGCCTGCAGTGGGATTACTACGACGGCCAGGCATGGCAGGCGCTGTCGGTGGACGACGGCAGTTACGGCCTGAGCCGTTCGGGCATCGTCAGCTTCACCGTGCCGGCAAGCATGCCGGCGTCCTACCTGTATTCGCAGACAGCGTACTGGTTCCGCATCAACAATCCGCATGTCGACCGCACCATCCGGGTCTACGGTATATATCCGAATACGGTCATGGCCAGCAATATCACCAGCGTCGAAGACGAAGTGCTGGGCTCAAGCAACGAGCAGCCGTCGCAGAGTTTCACGCTGGATTACACGCCGGCGCTGCCGAACCTGGAGCTGCAGGTGATCGAAGCGCGTGGGCTCGATACGGTTGCCCAGAACGACGCCGCGCAAGACAGCGCCGGAGGTACCACTGCGGCTACTGCGGGCAGCGAGGTCAGCCGGCAATGGCTACAGGTAGACAATTTCACCTTCTGCGGTCCGACCGACCGCGTCTATACGCTGGATTGCCAGAACGGCCTGGTGACCTTCGGCGACGGCTACAACGGCATGATCCCGCCGCGTGGCTACAACAACATCATCGCCGCCCGTTACGACTACACGCAGGGCCTGGCGGGCAATGTCGGCGCCCATCGCCTGACCATGCTGCGGCCTGGCATCAGCAATATCGATGGCGTCGACAATCCAGCGCCGGCTGCCGGCGGCGTCGACGGCGATACGGTCGCTGACATAGCCGCACACAGCCCGGCGCTGGTGAAGGCGGGCGGTTATGCGGTGGAGCTGAGCGAGTTGAGCGCATTGGCGGCGCAGTCTTGCCAGCAGGTGGCGCAGGCGCGTGCACTGGAAACGCCGCAACAAGACATCAGCATCGTATTGCTGGCGCTCAGCAGCGCGCCGGTGCCTTACACCAGCCCGGAGATCCTGAACCAGGTGGCGGCCGCCATCAAGCAGGTGTGCCTGGCGCCGTTGGCGCCGCGCATCAGCACCCGGGCGCCGGATTTCGTGGCGATCAACGTCACTGCGCAGCTTGCGGTCAGCTGTGCGCCAGATCAGAAGAACGCCTTGCAGCAAAACATCGGACGCCAACTGCAGGCGTTTTTTCAGCCGGTGTTCGGCGGCCCGGGGCAGCAGGGATGGCGTTTCGGGCAAACCGTGCAGGCATCCGCCGTCAGCCGTTTCCTGCGCACGCTGCCGCAGGTTGAAACGGTGCTGGGCCTGAACCTGAACGGCCACCTGAACGGCAACATTGCGCTGCTGCCGGCGCAGCTGCCGGTGGCCGGCCAGATGACGCTGTTACTTTACCTGGAGTAGGGCGATGAGCTTCGAATTGCCCGACCTTGACCTCAAGACCTACCAGCAGCTGGTGGTCGAGCTGGTGCGCAGGATTCCGCAATACACCAAGCTGTGGACCGACTATAACGATAGCGATCCCGGCATCACCTTGTTGCAGCTGCTGGCCTGGCTGGACGAATCGCTGCTGTACCAGGCCAACCAGATCCCGACCCTGACCGACGAAAATTTCCTGCGCTGGGTGCTGGGCCTCGCCTTCAGCAACAACCAGACCGAATACAGCAAGGCTGCCCAGACCTACTACGATTTCGATTTCCTCGCCCTGCAGGCGGCGCTGGCGCAAATCGAGCAAGGGCAGGCGGCCAGCAAGGCGACGCTGCAAAAAGAGATCTTGCTTTACCTGCAAAGCCCGTACCTGGCGCTGACCTTGCCGAACATCGAGGTGGTAGCGATGCAGAGCAACCGCATGATCGAATTGCTGTATGAACAAGCCGTGGCGCAGCAAAAGAAAAACCACTCCAGCATTCCGGTGCCGGTTCCACTGTATGTGCAGCAAGCGTACGCGCAGGCTGCGGAACAGGCCAGCACTGCTTATCTCCTGAGCGACGCCATCTGGAACTATGTTTATCCGCTGTATCCCAACAAGCAGCAATATGCCTATTCCAGCACTACCATGCGCCGGCTGCTGCTGTTGCAAGGAAAAGACGAACGCGCGCGGGAGCAGACTTTGCTGAACCAGGTGAACTATTATCTGCAGCCGCGCGTGATTGCGGGCAGCGCCGTGCGGGTGCAAATGGCGCAGCTGACCGCGATCGACCTGACCCTGTCGATCCGGTGCAGTGCGGCCACGGTCATGTCGGTCACGCTGGATGCGCTGGTGAACCTGCTGTTCGGCTACCTGTTGCCGGCCGGCGGCCCCGATGGCCGCGGCTGGTCCTATGGCCAGGCGCCGCAGGCCGACGATCTGCTGCACCTGATCCTGAGCGTGCCGGGCGTTGCCGGGCTGGAAAGCATGGACTATAACTTCATTCCGACCATTGTCCTCGACCAGATGGCGCAGCTCGGCGCCAACACCACGCTGGCCGATTTGCCGGCAGGACGCAGCGCCATGCTGTACCGGGGCTTGCCGCGTCTGCGCTGCCTTGACATCACCGCGAGCAGCCAGCCATGAGCCTGCCGCCATCCAGCTACCTGCGTTACCTGCCGGCGGTCTTCAGCGGCAAGGATTCAGCGTTTGTCGGCGACTATCTCAAAATATTCGAGAAACTGCTGACGGGCATCGGCGACGGCGCCCTGGACGGCCGCCGCGGCATCCAGGAACTGCTGAATACGGATGTGGCCGGCAACCTGTTTTATCCGCGCCTCAGTTTCCTGTTCGATCCAGCCGGCACGGATTTCATGCCGCCAATTTCGGCCGCGAAGCCGAACCAGCAGCAGGCCATCCTGGCTAATCTTGACAGTTACATCGGGGTGCCGGCAGTCACCAATCCGCTGGCCGCCTATGTCGCCGGGCAGTCAGCCACGGGCTCGGCCCAAAGCGGCATCGAAGCCTGGCTCAACAGCTTCCTGAACTGGCTGGGCGGATGGGTCGACCTGACGCTGGACAACAGCTGGAGCATCGACAAGAAACGCATGGTGACGGCGCAGATCCTGGCCCTGTACCGGCTGCGCGGCACGCCGCTGGGGCTGGGCTACATGCTCAACTTGCTGCTAGACCTGCCCTTGATGATCGAAGGCGTGCAGTACCAGGAGGCAGGAGACGGATTCCCGGCCAAGGCGGTGCCGGTCAAGGGCCAGATCACGGTAACGGTCAGCAATCCGAAGGCGCCTTGCATCGGCGTCTCCGACCAGGTGCAGACGGCATTTATCCTGCAAGAGCGCTACCACGCCGGCAGCCAGGTGGTGTCGGGCTATTTTCCCTGGCTGTTCAATGTGCAGATCACGCTGCCCAATGCGCACAACAGCGGTTTCGTCCTCACCAGCCAGAATACGCAGCAGGTGCTGCGCTTGCAGCAGCAATTGCAGCAGCTGCTAGCCGCCATCAAGCCAGCCGCCAGCCGCTTCGCCATCACCATTTTCCCCAGCATGCAGTTGCAGGCGGTCACGCCGCAGACGCAAATATGCAATGCCGCAACGCTGGGAATCAATACTTTGCTTGGCCTTCAAGGAATCCCATAAATGAGCGCGTTCATCCCACCCATTCCATCCGATATCGCGGTGCGTCTTAATTATCATGACGGCATGTTCCTTACTGCGCAAAACATGACGCTGGAACAGAATTATTTTTCCAACTGGATCAAGCTGCAGAACCAGTGCCTGTATACCCCAGGCGTGCTGAACGGTTTCGACGTCGTGCTGCAGAACAATACCCTGGTGGTGGCGCCCGGCGTCGGCTTTGACTCAAGCGGCGATTTCCTGGTGTTTCCCGGCATCAGCGGCAACATGGTGCCGGCGGCCACCAATCTGGGCGACAGCTACGGACTGTACGCGGTATATCCTCCCACTCCCAACGTTTCCACCGACACCCTGGACCAGGCCGCCGTGTTGCAAAGCGCTTCGTTGACCTACCCGCCGAGCTATTCGATCATCCTCGCCACGGTTACGATGGACAGCGCCAATCCCGGCATCATCAAAAGCATTGCCGACAGCCGGATACCGGTCACCAGCCGTTTGCCGGCTGTGCTGGGCAAGCTGGCGGTAATCCAGTCGAGCCTGAAACAGGGGCTGGATGGTGCGCGCCACGGCAACGTCACGTTCGATACCCGCACGCTGCTGAAAGTCGGCGACCGGGTGTCGCAGCAAGTGTTTTACGTGGCCGGGCAGGGACCGGCTTTCAACGTGCCGCCCAGCGTCAACGCCACCGTGACCGGCTCCTTCCCATATGCGATCAGCGTCAGCAATGTCGGCACTTCGCAGTTCACCCTGGACCTGGTGGCAATAGAAACCCGCGCCACCAGCGAGCCGTCGGCGCAGGTGAACTGGCTGGCCTTGTCCAACTCTTCCACGCTTGAAAACGCCTGACAGGAATCGCACCATGAGCAGTTCATTGATTCAACGTCCAAATTATTTCGCCGGCGAAGCCCTGCTGACCGCCGATTTCGCTTGCGAGCAGCAGTACCACATGGATATCCAGAGTTTCAACAACCAAAGCCTGTATATCTGCGGCATCGCCACCGGACTTGAAGTGTTCTGGGACGCCGAGAGCAGCGCCAGCCAGGTCGAGGTCAGTCCGGGCATGGCGATCGACGGCCTGGGTCGCCAGATCATCCTGCTGCAGCCGCAGATAGTCAGGTTGGACAATGTGGTAGCGGGAGCGACCTATTTCCTCAGCATCAGCTACAACCAGGTGTATGCCGATTACAGCGACGAGACCGGCGTCGCCGGCTACAAGCGGATCGTGGAGCAGCCGCTGATCCAGTATGTGCGCAACCTGCAGCAGCCGGCCATGAACGTCCTGCTGGCCGTGATCAGCTTTACCACCCAGGGTGCCATCAATCAGCTGACTTATCGCTCGGGCAATATCGAGCGGCGCTATGTCGGTTCAACCCTGGGCGCCTTGAATTTTGTCACCGAAGGTGCCGGCGTCCACCGCATCAACTTGCCGGATGCGCTCGCCGGTTTCCTAGGCAACGCGGACAGCGACGGTTATCCCAGCATCAGTGCAAAAAAGGAAAGCAGCGGCGACCAGGCTTACCTGGAGGTGGATGCGCCGCGCAGCCAGTTCATGGGATTGCTGACCACCCGCAATAATCTCGGCGTCGGCGCCGACCAGCCGCTGGCCAACCTGCAGGTCGACGCCATTACCTTCAAGGGCCCTGGGGTATTGTCTTCAGACGGCTCACTGGTGACTTTATCGAAGACGCTGGCGCCGTATTTCCAGGTCGGCGACGTGCTGATCTCGGATCCGCCGGTGATCACCATGAACAACGGCCAGACCAGCTTTGGCATAGCCCAGCGGCGCACTATCGTCAGCATTAACCCGGGCAGCCTGCAAGTGACGGTGGACACGGCATTCAATCCGGTCCTGCAAAGCATCAGCTACACCTATGTGCGTTCGACGCTGGCGCGCTTCGCCGTCAGCAGCGACAGCAGCCTTTTGCGCATCAATATCGACGGCACGGTCGGCCTTGGCATGCAGGCCGCCACCAGCGCCGGCCTGGCCGCCAGCGGTCCGAATGCGCTGGTGATCACCGCCGACCGCAAGGTCGGCATCGCCTTGACCGACCGCAGCCCTGCGGCGGCGCTCGACGTCAACGGCAAGATCCAGAGCGACGACCTGAAAGTGCAGGGCCAGATCCAGACCGGCTCGATGATAGCCAGCGGCGCCATCCAGGCCCAAAGTTTCGAAGGCAACGGCTCCAAGCTGCAAGGGTTGCCTATCCTTAGCTACTGGGTCCGAGAGACCATCGGCACGCCGACCAGCAACCTGTATTACACCGACGGCAATGTCGGCATCCGCGACAAGAAACCGCTAGCCTCGCTCAGCGTCGGCGGCGGCCAGTCTTTCATCGGCAAGGGACACATCACTGCCATCAGCAACAATGTCTTGCAAGGTTATCAGACGGCGTTCCAGGATGAAATCACGGTCGGCGACACAATCACCGTCGGCATGTTGATCGAGCAGGTCGGCATCATCGCGGAAATCCTCAGCGACACCCAGCTGCGGCTGCAGGAACAGCTGCCGCTTGCAGTGCTGAATTCAGCCTACAGCTACCAGGCGCCCGGCGCCGACAGGAAATCCGGGCAAGGGCAGATCAGCAGCGACGGCAGCATCGTCACCGGCCAGGCCAGCAATTTCAAGAGCACCACGGTTGCCGGCGGCAAAATCATCATCGGCCGTTTCGAGCCCAAGACCAGCATCAGCCAGAGCAGCGCCGTCGCTGCTGTCGCCAGCGCTACCGCGCTTACCCTGAAGACGGCGTTTGCGGTCGACGTCAGCGCCTCTCCATACAAATACCAATCGGGCGGCGGTCCGGTCCAGGACGGCGTAGGCACGATCACCACCAAAGGCGTGCAAGTGACCGGCGACAAGACGGATTTCAGCGGATACAAGGAAGGCGATACCTTGATCATTCCGCCATCCTCGTCGCTGCCGCAGACCATGTTCGTGCAGTCGGTCATCAGCCAGACCGAACTGACGCTGATTCTGCCGGACGGCAAGGGCAAGCTGACAGGAACCTTTCCGGCCGCGGTGTCGGCTTATGTGGTGACGCCCTCGCTGCTGGCCTACATCGCCGCCAAGAACGACAACGGCGTGCTGCCGTCCGGCAGCCTGGACATTCCGCCGGCGATGATCGTCGCTACCAACAACATGGTCGACACGCCCAACACCGTGGCCATCAATTGCCGCCCCGAGGAAATCCAGAGCCAGTACGCGCTGCAGGTCAACGGCAACGTCTATTTGGGCGGCAGCACCGTGGATATCAAGGACTTGCATGTGCAGACCCTTACCGCCAGCAAAAGCATCACGGTGGCAGGCGACGGCAGCGCCGACAAGCTGCTGGATGTGGGCGAAAGCGGTTCCTCGCTGCTGACTGTGAGCAAGACCAACGTTACGGTGGGCGCAAGCGTTGCGCCATACCAGCTCGAAACGGCCGGCAACATCCACGCCAGCGGCGATATCGTCAGCGCAAAGACAGTGCGCGGCGCCAGCCTGGAGGGAGCGGCGCTGAAGGCGGCCGGCACCAGGATCAACAGCGACGGCAGCGTGCAGATCATGGGCACCCGGGTGCCCTATGACCAGTCAGCCCTGACCGACGGCGGCACTTTCTTCGAGCAGGTGGCGAGCACCGACGGTTATGTCGTGGCGACGGTCGGCCAGCCGGCCTGGGCGGTCAATTACTGCGGCTGCTTGTCCGGCGCTACCAGCGACAGCAACGGCACCCAGACCAGCTTCATGTATGCGACAGGACTTGCTTATCAATATGTCGTGCCGGAGGGTAAAAAGAAGGCGGCCGTATATTACATCCCGGTGCCGGGCTCTTTCACCATGCCGGTAAAACAGGGCGAGACCTGGAGCCTGACTTTGACCTGGAATGTCGATTTTGGCGGCGCGCCGCAGGTCGAGTTCTACTGGGTGCCGCTGGGGCCGACGCCCAGCAGCCTGGCAGAAGTCGCGGAACCGGCCCCGGCCACGCTGGCCGGGGGCGGCATGGCGGCATCTTTGCGGCGCCTGCGTGACGACCTCGCAGCGGGCCGCATCGGCAGCAGCATACGCGCCACCGTGCAGGAAGCCATCCAGCACCGGGTCGACGACCTGGCCCAGGTGTTCGGCGATGCAACCCGCATGAGCAGCAAGCCGGAAGACCGGGAGCAATTCATCCGCGACCTGCAAAAGATCGTCTGCGGGCCGGGCGCAACGGCGCAGGCATCGATGCAGCCCGGTTTCGAACAAGATGTCCAGGCCTTGATCGACACCTTCGGCAGCGTCACCGCTCATGTTTTCAGCGAATCGCAGCACGGCCTGCTGGCTGCCGGAGTCAAAGCGCTGGTGCAGATCAACGACAGCCCGGCCAACCGGCACGACCTGAGCCTGATCAAGAACAATATCAATCTGTTTCTCGACAATGTGCAGCAGGTGCTGCAGACAGAATTCGGCAGCAACGAGCGGCGCTTGCTGACGCGGGCGCTGGTGCGCCTGGTCGGCGACGGATCGGGAGGCGCTGACGGCAGTTAGGGCGGGGTGGCCGCCCGCAATCCGGTTTGACAGTCGCAATTCTTATCGATGTTCACCCATGAGGAATGATCATGAATACCATTGTAAACAGTACTTTCGGAACGCGCACCGCTTACAACCAGTCCAACCTGACCGACGGCAACTTCAGCCAGGTTGCCAGCAGCGACGGTTTTGTCATGGCGACGGTCGGCCAGCCGACCTTCAGCACCAACTATCTTGGCACGCTGGAAGGTTTCACCGTCGACAGCAGTGGCAGCAACACCAGTTTTGTCTACGCTACCGGACTGGCATACAGCTACAACGTGCCGAACGGGAAAAAGGGCGCGACCACGATCCTGATTCCCATGCCCGGCTCGTTTACCATGCCGGTGCGGCGGGGCGAGACCTGGAATCTGCGGCTGACCTGGAATCCTGAAATCGGCGTGGCGCCGCAAGTGGAGTTTTATTGGATCCCCGACCTGAATACTGCGCAGGGGCAGCCGGGCGCGCCGGCGAGCCAGCAGGCCAGCATCATGAAGCAGGCCATGAACACGCTGCGCGATGAATTGCAGTCCGGCAAGGTGCAAGGCAGCATGCTGCTGTCGGCCCAGCAGGCGATCGACAGCAGGGTGCACGACCTCGCACATATCCTTGGCGACAGCGTCAGCCACGGCAGCAGCGAACAGGATCGCCAGCAATTCGTCGGACGCTTGCAAAAGATCGTCTGCTCGGCGGCGCCGCAGGGACAGAAAACCGACAATACCGTCGATCCGCAAGTCCTGCAGGAATTGATTGCCAGTTTCGGCAAGCTCAGCGGCCATACATTCAACACCCAGCAAAGCGGCCTGATCGAAGCCGGCGTGCGCGCGCTGGTGCAGATCAACGATAACGACGCCAACCGCCGCGACCTGTCGCTGATCAACCGCAACATCGGCCTGTTCATCGACAATATGCAACAGGTGCTGGACAAGCAGTTCAGCAACAATGAGCGTCGCCTGCTGACAAGGGCGCTGGTGCGCATCGTCGGCGACGGCACCCGCGGCGACCTATGAAGCACGGCCAACCAGCCTCGGCGGACCGGCCGTGCTAGCCGCCGCCAGTCGCACCCGGTTGGCAACCTTCGACTTGCTGGATGAAGCCGGCTGCGAAGACTGGGTGCTGCGCACGCTGCTGCTGCGGCGCCACTGGCGCCCGCGGCACGCCGCGGCGCCGTTCTTTACGCTTGGCCTGGCGGCGTACCTGGATTGCGGTGCAGGAGGAGTCTATCATGACCTGGCGTTGCGCAGCCAGAACAACCGCATGCTGGAAAACCATTTCGGCCCGCTGCTGCAAGCGCTGGCGATGCTGCTGGGCGATTATTTCGGCGCGCCGGCCGGCATGACGGACGGCGCGGCATGGCCCGGTTTCCATATCTACCTGCCGCACCCGGCGTTCAGCCTGCCGGTCGCCAGCGTGCACCGCGACCTGCAGTACCGGGATGTCTTTCCCGGGCAGGCGTTCGCCGAGGACGACATGTTCAGCTTCACGCTGCCGCTCAGCACGCCCGAAGGCAGCGGGCTGAATATCTGGAGCGATGACGCGGCAGCCGCCGCTCCCGATTTCCATCCCTACCGCAGCGGACAGCTGGTGGTCCACAGCGGCCTGGCGACACACCAGGCCGTGCTCAGGTGCGACGGCGATCTTGAACGCATCACGCTGCAAGGCCATGGTGTAAGGCTTGGGCAGCGCATCCTGCTGTACTGGTAAGAGCATGCCGACTACCGCCATCCATCCTGAATTCCATCTGCGCCTGTTCAGCCAGGCCGCGGCCGACGACATCGTCCAGCGCCTGCTCAACCTCGATGCTTTCTGGCTGCCGCGTCATCCGCAGCTGCCGTTTTATACATTAGGCGCGACCAATTACTACGACATCACCGGCAACCCGGCCAAGCCATACCTGCGCCTGGCGCGGCAATACAATCCGTTCTTGCTTGAAAATTTCAGCGACGTATATCGAGCCTTGCTGGCCGGCCTGCAAGAACAACTGGGGCAGCCCGTCGATTTCCTGGCGGACGCTGCGCTGCCGGGCTTCCATATTTTCGGCGGCCATGCCGATTTCACCGCCCGCGACGAACACGATGTCCTGCATGGCGAATGGTTCCAGCGGCGCGACGGCCATGGTTTCCCCGGCAATCCGATCCATGTCGATACGGCGCACCTGGCGCTCGGGCTGCCAGCCGCGGTGGCTGGCGTGCCGTTGCCCACCTTGTCGTTTACCCTGGCGCTATGTTTGCCCGAGGAGGGCGCCGGCATGAAGATCTGGCCGCTGCGCCTGGCCAACATCGCCGATCTTGGCGGCCAGCAGCAGATGCAATTGCTGCAAGACTGCGCCAGCCGCCTGGTTGCCTACCAGGCCGGCGGTTTGTTCGTCCATTCTGGCGACTATTATCATCAGGCGCGCGGCCTGCCGGTGCAGGACGGGCAATACCGCATCACGCTGCAAGGCCACGGCGCCTGGCTGGATGGCCAGTGGCGTCTGTTCTGGTAACGCCTGCCAACCCGAGGAATGACGCCATGTTTTTCGCCCCAAGCCAATTTGCCTTTACCCAGCTGCTGAGCCGCCACTGGCAAGCGATCCTGGCGGAATGCCTGGCGTTGCCCGGACAGGAGTTTGACGCCTGGCCGGAAAGGCAGCTGTACAATCACGGCTGGGATGTATACGGGCTGTATGTCGGCCAGCAGCCGCTGCTGGAAAACTGCATCTTCTGTCCGCATACTGCGGAACTGCTGCAGCAGGTTCCCGGGTTGTCGCATGCCGGCTTTTCTCGGCTAGCCGCCGGTGCCGAAATTTCGCCGCACGTCGGCTACAGCGACCAGGTGCTGCGGCTGCATCTCGGTTTGCGCGCCGGCGAGGATTGCGGCATCCGCGTCGGCGCGCAGGTGCGGCGCTGGATTCCGGGAGAATGCCTGGTTTTCGACGACACCGTCGAACATGAAGCCTGGAACCGCGGCAGTTCGGAAAGGCTGGTGCTGCTGGTGGATTTCACCAAGCCAGAGGGAGCGCGGGCCGATGAACCCAGCTGAAACCGCCGCTTACGCCGATAACCAGGAATTGCTGCATGAGCTGCGCCAGATTGGCGACGGCATGATTGAGCGCGCCTTGCTGCTGCGCCAGCTGGCGGACGGAGTGGCACTTGACCAGGCGGAAACGGATGACCGGCTGGCGGCGCTGTACCGCCAGGCCAGCCGCCGGCAAGCTCCGTCCGGCCAGTTGCAGCAACAGCTGGCGCAGCTGGGATCGGCCCTGCAGCGCCGCTGGGACCGGCTGGTCCAGCGCAGCGCGGCAAGCATCCGCTCCCAGGTGTTTTTGCCCTGGGTACACCTGGCGCTGCTGTTCCAGCTCAGCCAGCGCGACCAGGAATTATTGCTGTGCGCCTTCCTGGCTGAACTGGACCAGCGCTATCACGCCATCTTGCAGGCAGTGAGCAGCGATCCGGACGCCGCCGTCGACGCTGGCCAGGGTTTCACATCCCTGGCCAGCGCCGCAGTCATGCTGGGCGGCACCCTTGCGGATCGCATCGACATGCAGCAGAGCCTGATGAGTAATGCCGCCTTGCGTCAGTGGGACCTGGTCGAACTGGCCGGCGGCAGCCGCCTTGGCGCGCTGAGCGGCGGTTATCGCTTGAACGCCGCGATCGCCTCCTACCTGCTGGCGCGCGCTGCGCCGCAGCTGCGCCTGGAACAGCCGCTGCACGATATCGATGGCCGGCTGGAACTGGAGGAACACCTGGTGGAAGAAGCGGTGAAGCAACAGCTTTCCAGTTTCATTGCCCGCACCGCCAAGGAGGATGGCGGGCATTCCAGCTTCGTACTGCATCTGCAAGGTCCCGACCTGTCCCTGCAGGAAAGCCTGTGCGCCGCCAGTTTCAGGCAAATCGGCATGCGCTGCGTGCGGCTGGACGGCAAAGCTGTCTGGCAGTCTTATCTCAACGGCCAGAAAAACCGGGCCGCGCTGGCGACGCGCTTGCGCTTGCTGTGCCGCGATGCGTTGTTGTGCAACCGGGTGCTGGTGCTGGTCCATTGCCAGTGGCTGAGCGCGCAGGATGGCGCCGACGATTTGCTGGACGAGGTCTGCAACACCTTGTTCGACAGCCAACGCTATCTGGCCGCGCTGAACGGTCCGGCCCGGCGCCTGAGCGACCTGGCGCACCAGTACGGCGGCCATCCGGTGATCCCGGCGCTGATCAAGAGCAAAACCCCCGATAGCCAGCTGCGGCTGCGTATCTGGCAGCGTCATCTGCCGGCCTCGGGATTTCACCCGACAGAGCCGGAGCTGGCGCAGCTGGTGAACAGCTATCTGTTTACGGAACAGCAGACCTTGATGGCACTGAAAGAGGCCGCCAGCCGCCGCCTGCTCAATCCCGATGCCGAGAGCGACCGGGAACTGCTGCTCGACGCCTGTCGCGAGCAAAGCCATCGCGAGCAGCTGAGCGTCGCGCAGGAGGTAAAAAGCGCCTATCGCTTCGACGACATCATCTTGCCTGCCAAAACCAAGGGCTGGCTGCAAGAGGTTTTGCAATATGCGCAAAACCGTCACCAGGTAATAGAGAACTGGGGTTTTGATCAAAAAAACCAGAACAGCAAGAATCTCTGTGTGCTGTTTTACGGTCCGTCCGGCACCGGCAAGACCATGGCCGCCTCGATCATTGCCAATGAACTCAACCTTGGCCTCTACAAGATAGACCTCGCCAACATCGTCAGCAAATACATAGGCGAAACCGAGAAGCACCTGGCGCAGCTGTTCGACCAGGCTGAAGCGATGAATATCGTATTGTTTTTCGATGAAGCGGAAAGCCTGTTTTCCAAGCGTACCGAAACCAAGGATGCGCACGACCGCTACGCCAACCTGCAGACCGGCTACCTGCTGCAGCGCATAGAGACCTATCCCGGCATCGTGATTCTTTCGACCAACCTGCTGAAAAACATGGACAAGGCGTTTACGCGACGTTTCAAGTTCATGATCGAATACCCGTTCCCGGGCGCCGAACAACGCCTGCAGTTATGGCGCAACGCGTTTCCGGCGGCAACCCCGCTCGACGCCGGCCTGGACTTGCCTTTGCTGGCGGAAAAAGCCGCGCTCAGCGGCGGCAACATCAACAACATCGCGGTCAGCGCCGCGTTCCTGGCAGCCGCGCAGCAACAGGCGGTGACGCAGGCACACCTGCTGCAAGCCACAGAGCGGGAATATCACAAGCTGGGCAAGGTATTCAGCTTGAACGATTTCAGCTGGGGCGACGATGACTAGGCAGCACCGCCATGTCGCGGGAACGACATGCGCAAGATGAATGTCCTGGCAGCGCCGCCGGCCAGCCATGACAATATGCCGGCGCCTGCCGGACCGGCCGCGGACCAAGGCGGCGATGTCACCGCGATGGGCAGCTATCACTATGCCGCCACCGGCGCGCTGCCGGCCAGCCTGCAGGCAGGGATCGCCGCATTGTCGGGGATCAGCCTGGATCATGTGCAGGTCCACTACAGTTCGTCCATGCCGGCCCAGTTGAAGGCGCACGCCTATGCGCGAGGCAGCGACATTCACCTGGCGCCGGGACAGGAGCGGCGCCTGCCGCACGAAGCCTGGCACCTGGTGCAGCAGGCGCAAGGCCGGGTGGCGGCCAGTGCGCAAACCAGGGGAGTGGCGCTCAACGACGACCGCCGGCTGGAACAGGAAGCCGATGTCATGGGCGCACGCGCCATGCGCCACGGCCCGGCGGCGCCGGAGCCGGAGCCGGATGAGTACGGCGCCGTGCCAGCCGCCGCGCGGCCGGTGACCCAGCTTTACCGGATCGAACGCGAACCCGACACACAGCAGGTTTATTCGGTCTCCGACGATAATTCCATGGTGACCGGGATGGCAACGCCCAATCACGAATTCTATGTGAATAACGCAACCCGGATCGGCGCCATGAACAATGCCATCGCTACCTCGCCGCTGATGTTTTACGCCGCAGGCACGGCCAGCCTGTTCGGGCGCGACTATTTCCGGGTTGGCTTGAGTTTTGACACCGCCAGGGTACGCGGCGACCATCGGGACGATTTGCAGGCGCAGTACCGGAACCAGGTGCTGCCCGAGATACGCTCGTTCCGCGAAGGGCGCCGCGCAGGAAAAACCGCCGAAATAGACGCCGCCACGGTGGTATCCGAGGGACGGATCAAACCGGCTTTGATCAATCCTGCACTGTCGGCCTCGGTACGCAAGCTTGAGCTGTTCAAGAAACTCATCCTCAGCCAGCTGGCGCTGGCCTCTTACCGCGACGATGAAACCGCGGCGATAGCCGATGCCGGCCGCATCGTCAGTACGCTGGAGAGCGCGCTGTATTCCGCCGACATTACCCGGGGCGCCATCGCAGCGCGGCTGGAAGAGCTGGCTCCTTATTTCAGGGAGGAAGACAATCCGGCGCGATTCCCCCTCGCTCCGATTTTGAGCGCCACCTTGCTCGAATTGCGGGCTGCCTTCGTGACGCTGGCGGCAGCATTACCGGAAGACCTGCCGGTCGACCTGATGTCGTTTCATAACGCCAGCTTCCAGGCGCGCCAGGTCGAAGCCGTCGACGGCCCGGACAACGTGCTCTTGTATCGCGCCTGCGACGTCACTACCTCCACCTTGCTCGGCAACAAGATCACAGATGAGAATGCGCAGCGGCTCAAGACCTATGTCGCAGGTTCCGGCGGCGCTTTCCATTACGCTACCAAGATACTGCAATCGGGCGGCGACTGGGTCACCCTGGAAGGTTTCGCCGCCAGCGACCGCGAACGCGGCATCATCGGCATCGAGGACGATGATTCGGCAAAAAACATCGACGATACCTGGCAATACATCATGTACGGTGCGCTGGCCGGCGGCGGCTCGCCGCTGTCGGACGAAGACCGCTATTTTGCGCTGTACACAAAACTGCGCTACTACCTGAAAGGCATCACGGCGCCAGGCGTCTTCGGGCCGACGCAACGCGCCAAGCTGATACCCGAACCGATTGATATCGCACGGCTGAAGGCGCTGTTTCCGGCTCCGGTTGCAACGGGTATCGGCGGCTTTTTTTCGCGGCTGATTGCGGACACGCCCCAGGAAAAGGCGCAAGCGTTGTTTGCGCAGTTGCAGGTGACCGGGTTGCTGGACAGGCACGGAAGCGTAGCCGACCGCGAGACGCTGACGGCGCAACAAGTGCGCGAGCGGTTGCCGAGCCTGCCTGAAGGTATTGCGGTGAAGGTTTTTCGTATCCTGCGTGAGTCGCTCAAGTCGCCGCATATCCAGATCGGCTTGAGCAGCGATCTTGCCAACGCCATAGCCTGGCGCGCCTACCTTGGCGCAAACGACGACGCGCAACAGGCGCTGCTGGAGCAGCAATCCGACGCCATCATGGAGCAGGGCATTGATCCGCGGGCGCAGTCGGGAGCCATGTGGAGCGACCTGGCGCAGACCGTTGGCAGCCTGCCGCCAAGGCCGGTTCCTACAGTTGCCCTGGCGCCCACGCTCGCAACAGAACCTGTGACGCCGCTGGTTGAGCCGGAGTCGCCGGTGCTGGGAGGGCAGGCCGAAACATCGCTGGCCGTCAGCACGCCGGTGAAAGATGAAGGCAAGCCAAAAGGCAAGAAGGCGTCCACACGGGATGAACTGATTACGATGGGCTTGAACGAACTGGACCGCCTGCGCGATCTGTGGCGCAGCCGGCAGCCACAGCCGGCATTGGGCAGTCCGCCGGGTTATGCTGACTGGAGCGGCGCGATCCGGTCGATTCAGCTAGCTCCGGAAGACATGCCTATCGGCGCTATCCACGAAGACATGATGCAGTGGCTGAGAAATGCCGAGGAAAGATGGGGCGTATGAGCGATCGTGACGGATTCAGGCCGGCACGTCGCCTTCGACGGTGGTACGGTACAAGGTGCGCCGCAAATGCTGCGGCGTGATGGGCGCATAGTGCACGGTGCTGCGGTTGTCCCAGAACACCATGTCGTGCGCGCGCCATTGGTGGCGGTAGACGTTTTCGGCGCGTATGGTGTGCTCATGCAGGTAGCGCAGCAGGGCGTCGCTCTCGTCCTTGGGCAAGCCGACGATGTGCGAAGTGAATCCTTCGCTGACAAACAACGCCTTGCGGCCGCTTTCCGGATGCACGCGGATCACCGGATGTTCGACTTCAGGCACTTCGTCGATTTGCTTTTGCGTCAGGTCGGCGCGCCAGGGCGACAGCTTCTGCAAGCGCCGGTAGCGATACACATAGGAATGCACGGCGCGCCGGCCTTCCAAGGTCTGCCTGACATCGGCGGGCAGGGTTTCGTAGGCCAGGAACATGTTGGCGAAAGAGGTGTCGCCTTGTTCCGCCGGCAGCTCCTGCGCATGCAGCAGCGAACCCAGGCTCGGCTTGGGCATGTAGGACAGGTCGGAATGCCAGTCGGCGCCGGCGTCCACCAGGCCGATTGGCTTGCCGTCCTCGATGACATTGGAGACGATCAGGATTTCCGGATAGCCTTGCAGGTGGAAGCGGTTCAGCACGTGCACCTGCAGCGGGCCGAAGCGGCGGCTGAACGCCACGTGCTGCTGCGGCGTGATGCGCTGCTCGCGGAACACCAGCAGGCCGTGCCTGACCAGGGCCGCGCGGATACGCGCCAGGTCCTCGGCGGATACCGGCAGCTGCAAGTCGAGGCCGGTGATTTCCGCGCCCAGCGGTCCTTCGATCGGGCGGATGTCAAATAGCTGGGAAGCGGCTGCGGGCGATGGCGATGGCAATAACGATAGCGTGCTGGCGATGGGCATGAGAGGACTCGGATAGCGGAAAGGCCTTGCCTGCCGTCACACAACAGGCCGGGCCATCCTGAAAACAACATTACACCTGTCCATTACACCTCCTTAAGCATGGGCGCCGCAAATAATGGATTGTCATATCCTTATGCGGTTTGCGGCGCATTGCCGCCCAGCGTCAGCGGTGCGCCGAAACCAGGGCGAACATGGCGCCTTGCGGATCCAGTCCTTGCACGATCCAGCTGCCGCCGGGCACCTGGTGAGGACCCATCAGGACCTTGCCGCCGCCGTGGCTGATGCGGGCAATGGCGGCGTCGACCGATTCCACGTTGACGTAATACAGCCAGCAGGTCGCCGGCATGTCCGCGGTCTTGGTCATCATGCCTCCCACCGCCGCACCGCCGGTAGAAAATGTCTGGTAGATGCCGAGCGGACCCATGTCGAGCGCTTCGTCCTTGGTCCAGCCGAACAGGTCGGCATAGAAGGTAAACGCCTGCTCGCCGTCGCCGGCATGCAGCTCATGCCAGCCGACATGGCCCGGGGTGCCGGCCGCAACCGGCGCCGGCTGCTGGTCGCTATTACCCTTGAACAGGATGAAGGCCGCGCCATGCGGATCGGCGGCCACGGCGAAGCGGCCGACGCCGGGAATGTCGTCCGGCGGCCGGCGGATAGTACCGCCGGCCGCGGTGACCCGCGCTGCATAGGCGTCGACGTCGCTGACCCCGATATAGCCGTTCCAGCAAGGTTTCGCGCCCATGGCGCGTGCGTCTTCGGGGATCGGCATCAGGCCGCCGACCATGGTGGTCCCGGCTGACAATATGATGTAGGAACGGTCGCCCATGCCGGCGTCCTGCGTGTTCCAGCCGACTACGCTTTGATAGAAAGACTCTGCGGCCTTGGCGTCGCTGGTCATGAGGTCGTACCACACGAATTTTGCTGGTTCGGCAGACATTTGGAATGGCTCCTTTGCTTCTTGGGTTCGAGTCGGCCTCAGCTGCCCACGATCGTGTCAGGCGGCGCTTGGAAATACATTATCCGCCCGATAACCGGGGAGTGGAAGCAGGGTGTTTGTGTTGCGGCGCAATAACTGATTGTAAAACCGGATTTTTCCTACATACGGGCGCACTCCATAGTTATTAAGATTGGACATACAGTGAAGCTGACCGGCGCTGCCGGGACAACTAGCTTCCTTCAACTCTGACGAATGGCGGGAATACATGATGAAACTTCAAGATGAACAATGGCAAGAGCTGGAACCCTTGTTGCTGGGGAAACAGAGCGATCCTGGCGTCAACGCAAAGAACAATCGCCTGTTTATCGACGCCGTGCTGTGGATCGTGACGCGGAATTCGGCATGGCGCAATTTGCCGCGCGAGTTCGGCAACTGGACTGCCACTTACATGCGCTTCCGGCGCTGGAACGAAAGCGACTTCTGGCGCCAGCTGAAACAAAGCGACATCCAGGCGCCAGGCCTGGCTCAGCTACTGGAACAGATCGTCCATTACGGCGACCTGTACACGCGCCGCATCGAGCAGCGCCAGCAACGGAAAATCTCCCGTACCGCATACAAGGCGACGCTGGCTCCGGTCAAAGCGGCGGCCGCCAGGCAGCCAGCCTTGGCGCCAGGCGAGTCGACCTCGCACTGGGTTCATCTGGTGGCGCCGGGCTGACTTGGACATTTCCCCGCGCTGCGCTACAGTAGCGGCATGACAATACCGCTTTCAGACCTGGAAAAAATCGCCGCTCTTACCCTGGAGCATTACAATCAGCGCGCCGACGATTTCCGTGACGGCACCCGCGATCACGACGTCAGCCAGAACATCGCGGCGCTGCTGCGCCATATCCAAGGCACGCCGCCGTTCGCCATCCTCGACGTCGGCTGCGGCCCCGGGCGCGACCTGCGCACGTTCAGCAAGCTCGGCCACACCGCCATCGGCGTCGAAGGCGCCGCCCGTTTCGTCGAGATGGCGCGCGCCGACAGCGGCTGCGAAGTGTGGCAGCAGGACTTTCTCCAGCTCGATTTTCCCGACAGCCGCTTCGACGGCATCTTCGCCAATGCGGCGCTGTTCCACATTCCCAGCCAGGAACTGCCGCGTGTGCTGCGCCAGTTCCATGCCACGCTGAAGCCGGGCGGCGTGCTGTTCAGCTCCAATCCGCGCGGCGGCAACGAAGAAGGGTGGAACCGCGGACGCTACGGCGCTTACCACGACCTCGATGCCTGGCGCGGTTTCATGGCCGATGCCGGCTTTGCCGAACTTGAACATTACTATCGTCCCGAGGGACTGCCGCGCGACCAGCAGCCGTGGCTGGCCAGCGTCTGGCGCAAGCAGGACCGATAGGTTCGCCGCGCCATGGGCCGGAATGCTCAGCCGGTGCTGATGTCCCACTTACGAATATTTGATTGTATGCGGAAGATATGGGCCCGCTTAAATTGATATTCCTACGTAATAAAAATCATTGTGCAACGTCTCTGAATAAAAGCCCGTTGAGTTCGGGCTTTGACGTGAAAGCAAAGAACCGATTTCAGGTGAGCCCAAACGTTTTCCTGATGCCTGCCCCAACCGGGCCTGCAGGCATGAAGCGGCGCAGTTTAGCCAAAAGAGAGGCCTCGCCTTTAGGCGTGCGGCGCATCTTCCACACGTCCAAAGCGGCATCGACAATCGTGCTGGCGACGCCATCGGGCGCCGGTGCTTTCCGGATATTTTTTTGAATTGCCTGGGAAACCACGCTGCGCACTATTGACGAGTACATCGATGCGTCTGGCCTGAGCGATGATGGCCTGGATTCCATATTGAACTGACGCTTCGTCACGGATATCCATTTCGACCAGCACAACACCGGGTATTGCCTGTGCTTTTGTAGTGCTGCGTACTGTGCCGAATACTTGGCATCCACGCTTGACAAACTTCTCTGCGGTGACGCGCCCGATGCCTGATGAAACGCCGGTAATCACGACAACTTCAGAATTCGGCATTGCAGTTCCTTTTGTATGAGTGAATGGAGATTAACGACAGATCAGCTTTGCGACGGCGTTGGCCTGATCTTGAACCAGATGGAATACATGGCCGGCAAGAACACGAGGGTCAGAATCGTTCCTGCAAATGTGCCGCCGATCAGCGTGTAAGCGAGGGTGCCCCAGAACACCGAATGGGTAAGCGGGATGAACGCCAAGATCGCCGCCAATGCGGTCAAGACCACTGGTCGGGAACGCTGCACAGTTGCCTCGACAACCGCGTGGAAAGGACTCAGTCCCGCCTGTTCGTTGTGGCGGATTTGCCCGATCAGAATCAGCGTGTTGCGCATCAGGATGCCCGACAATGCAATCAGGCCGACCAGCGCATTGATGCCGAATGGCTGCCGGAACAGAATCAAGGTTGGCACCACACCGATCAGCCCCAACGGGCTGGTCAGGAAGACCATCACCATCGCGGAGATCGAGCGCACCTGGAAGATGATGATGAGCAGGGTTACTGCCAGCATGATGGGGAATAGCGGCAACATTGCTTTCGTCGCTTTTCCTGACTCTTCGATGGAGCCGGCCTGCTCAATGTGGTAGCCGCCAGGCAGCTTGTCCATGATAGGCTGGAGCTTCTGGGTGATGGCTGCTGACACGTCCGGCGGTTGCAAGCCATCGGCGATGTCGCCCCGTACGGTGATCGTCGGCATGCGGTCGCGACGGCGCATGATTGGTTCCTCCATGCGCACGTCGACCATACCCACCTGCGACAGCGGGATGCGTTGCCCATTGGCGCCAGCTAGCGTGAAGTCCGCGATCTTGGCCAGGTCGAGCCGGCTGTCGCCAGCCGAACGGGCCGTGACTTGCACCGTGCGAATGTCCTCACGTACGGCGGTGACAGGCACTCCACTCAGCAAGAATTGCAGTTGCTGCGCCACGGCGCTGGAGGTCAGCCCGACGGCCTGCAATCGGTCTTGCTGCAAGTTGAAGTGCAGCATAGGCGTGCGCGTGCCCCAGTCAGCGTTGACCGTACGCATCATCGGACTGGCATCCATGACCCGTTGCACTTCAGCCGCGATACTGCGTAGCTTGTCCTGGTCCGGGCCAGTGACCCGGTAGGCGACGGGAAACGGCGAGTACGGGCCGAATACGAGCTGGGTGACACGCACGCGCGCCTCAGAGGCGAGGCCGTCGGCGATTGCCTTGCGTAACCGGTTTTTCAATGCCTCGCGCTCATCCTGGTTGTCTGTCCGGACCACGATCTTGGCAAACGACGGATCAGGCAATTCTGGTCCCATTGCCAAGTAGAAGCGTGGCGCGCCTTGTCCAACATAGGCCGTGACGATCTTCGCTTCCGACTGTTTAGCCAGCCATGCTTCCACCTTCTCTGTGGCGGCGCTGGTCTGGCCGATCGAGGTGCCATAGGGCATCTGCACCTCGACCAGCACTTCGGGGCGGTCGGAGATCGGGAAGAATTGCTTCTTGACCACTGCCATTCCGAGCACGGCCACAACAAAAAGGCCCACTACAGTACCGGCGACCAGCCACTTGCGTGCGATAACCCGTTCCAACACTTGACGGAAGCGGTTATAGCGTGGCGTATCGTAGAGTGCGTCGTGGCCGCCCTCGACTTTTTTGAGATTGGGTAGTAGCTTGACACCAAGGTAAGGTGTAAATACCACGGCGACCACCCAAGACGCGATCAGTGCGATGCCGACAATCCAGAACATGTTGCTGGTGTATTCACCGGCGGTGGAGCGGGCGAAACCATTGGGCATGAAGCCGACTGCCGTCACCAGCGTGCCCGACAGCATTGGCGCGGCAGTGTGGCTCCACGCATAGGCAGACGCGGCGATACGGTCGTAGCCTTCCTCCATCTTTACCACCATCATTTCGATGGCGATGATGGCGTCGTCCACAAGCAGGCCCAGCCCCAGGATCAGCGAGCCCAGCGTGATGCGGTCGAAGTTCTTTCCGGTCGCGGCCATCACAATGAAAACTGCCGCCAGCGTCAGCGGCACAGCCGCAGCAACGACGATACCCACACGCCAACCCATACTCACGAAACACACCAGCATGACCACCAGCAGCGCGACAAAGAACTTGACCATGAACTCATCGACCGCCGAGCTGATATTGACGGCTTGATCTGTGACCTTGGTCAGGCCCATACCCTGCGGCATATCGGCGTTGATCGCACCGACCTCCTTATCCAGCGCTTTACCCAAGTCTAATCCGTTCCAGCCATCGCGCATGACAATGCCCAACAGCAGCGCGGGTTCGCCGCCGTTGCGGATCATGAAAGTCGCCGGATCCTCATAGCCACGCTTGATCGTGGCGATGTCCGACAGTTTCAATGTGCGACCTTGCGCCACGACCGGCGTATCGCGGATCTTTTGCAATTGATCGAAAGCGCCGTCCAGGCGAATAAACACCTGAGGCCCCTTGGTTTCCACGGAGCCAGCCGGCGTCAGCGCGTTCTGACTATTGAGTGCGGCGAATACTTCCTGCGGGCTAACGCCCAGCGTAGCCAGGCGCTCATGCGAAAACTCGACATAAATGCGCTCAGGCTGCTCGCCAACGATGTTGACCTTCTTTACACCGGGTACGTGCAGCAGGCGCTGGCGCAACGTCTCCGCATCGCGTACAAGCAGGCGTTGTGGTTCGCCCTTGGCCTTGAGTGCGAATAGGGCAAAGGTGACGTCCGCGTATTCGTCGTTGACCATCGGTCCGATCACGCCAGGCGGAAGGTTGCTTGCCTCATCGCTTACTTTCTTCCGGGCTTGGTAAAACTCTCCCTGGACCTCCGAAGGTGGCGTACTGTCGAGCAAGGTCAAGGTGGTGAAGGCCAAGCCAGGTCTTGTGTAGGTCTCGGTACGCTCATACCAGCGCAGCTCCTGCATGCGCTTTTCGATCTTCTCGGCGACCTGGTCCTGCATTTCCTGCGCGGTGGCGCCTGGCCAGGCAGTAACGATGGTCATCACTTTGACCGTGAACGCGGGGTCTTCCGCCCGGCCAAGTTTGAAGAAGGAGATGAACCCGGCCAACGAGATCAGGCAGATCAGAAACAGGGTGACGGAGCGCTCGCGCACGGCGAGCGCCGACAGGTTGAAGCGACCTTCGCTCATGGCCGCACTCCCGCGGTTGCGGCGGCGACCTGGTCAGCCACCCGGACCTGCTCGCCTTCATGCAGCAGGTGAGTGCCGAGTGCGACTATTCGGTCACCTGGCTTGAGTTGACCTGCAATGTGCGCACCGTCGTCGTCCAGCCGCTGGACCGCGACCGCCCGCCAGGAAACCTTTGTCGGCTTGCCTTCGATGACCCAGACTCCCGAACCCTTACCCGCGTCGAACAGCGAGCCAATCGGTACCCACAAGCCGCCTTGCTCAGCGGGATGTGCGTCCGGGATCTGAACGGTGACCGTTGTGCCCAATGGGGCATTGGACATCTCCCCATCCAGCACATACCGCGCCTCGAAGGTGCGGGTTAGTCGGTCTGCGGCATCAGAGAGCTGCCTGAGTTTGGTTGGAACGGTAACGCCCTCTTTGCCAAAAAGCGTGGCTTGGCCGACTGAACCGATGGCAGGGCGCAAGGTTTCCGGCAATTGGATAATGGCCTCGCGGTGTCCAGCATGGGCAACACGCACCACGACTTGGCCCGCGTTGACGACTTGACCGGGTTCGACCAGCGTTTCCATGACGACGCCATCGGAATCCGCCACGAGCTCCGTGTATCGGCTCGCGTTGCGAGCAACTTCGGCTTGGGCTTCGGTCGCATTGAGCTGGGCTTTGGCGGTATCTGCGGCAGCCTTGACTTGGTCGTAGGCTGAAGCCGATATCGCGCCGGTTCCGCGCAGGTCGCGGTAGCGAGCTTCATCATCCGCCGTTTGCTGCGCCCGTGCTCGGGCTGCGGCGACCGCTTCTTGCTGAGCATGCGCGGCAAGCTTCAGATCGACAGGGTCGATGCGCATCAGTGGTTGCCCACGCTTAACGGTTTGCCCCGCGTCCACAAGCCTCTCCAATACCTTGCCAGAGACCCGGAAACCAAGATCGCTTTGTACCCGAGCGGCTACGGTTCCGGTGAACGTACGTGATGCGGCGACCGCGCCCTGAATGGTAGCCGCACGTACCAACGGCGCTTCGGTACGTGGATCGGATTGCGGTTTTTCGCCACAAGCGACTAGTGCAAACGGCAATGTAGATAGGGCGGCAGAGAAAACGAGGCGGCGGAGCATAGAAATCCCATAAAGAGCTAAACAGGATTTCTATTTTGGGACTAGTGACTAATTGTGTCAATGGTCACATAGATATTTGGCATTTATGGCGATAGACTGCGCAACACCAGATTAGATAGTTGCGATGGGGCATCATCCGCCGAATCAAAGCTATGCTGCAAAAGCAAGGGATTGAGATAGGGGCGAATGACCAAGTAAATCGCCGTCGCCGTTTCATCGAGCGGCGTTTTGCGCTCAAACTCCTCTGTCTCGCGCCCCTGGCGCAGGATGTCCTGCAGCATTGCCTGAATGCGCTCCTCAAAGGCGCGCACCGCCTCCCAACGCTCGGTGGCAGCCGAAGCCGCAATGTCATAGAGCTTGCGATCTTCAAAAAACAGGCGAAGGCATGACTCGACGCCCGTCTTGAACATGCGTCGGAGTTTCTCTGGCGGACGGTCGACTCCGTCAACGGCTGCTCTGACATCCGTTTCGATCTCGTGCAGGCAATTTGCACAAATCAGTTCGCCAATGGCCTGCTTGGACTCGAAGAACTTATAAATATATGCTTTGGAAAAGCCAATAGCCTTGGCAAGATCAGAGACGGTGGTCTTTTCGTAGCCGTACAGGCGGAAGTGCTCGGTAGCTGCGACAACAATTTGATCTCGCACTTCGTGATCGACTGGGCCTCGGGCGGGGCCCGGATTAGTGGTTGCTTTACTCATATTCAACAGCTTACCTCTTCTGCTCGATTTGTACAACGAGTGACTATTTCATGATATAGTCACATAATAATTTCTCCCTTTCATGTCGCGGAAGATACCCATGCTACTTAAACGAACTCTCTTCACATTAGTCGTCGCCAGTCTTTCAGCGGGTTGCGCTGTCGGGCCAGATTATATTCGGCCCGACACGCCCATGCCAGATCGCTACCTAGGTCAAACGGCGGTTGAGCAACGGCATGCCAACGCCACTGCCGATTTCACTGTGTGGTGGGGAAGCTTTGGCGATCCACAATTGGCCCACTTCGTAACGCTTGCGCTGGAGCAGAATTTGGATCTTGCGCAGGCATCCGCTCGCGTCGCTCAGGCGCGCGCAGGACTCGGAGCTGCGAATGCCGCGCTGCTGCCTTCCGGTAACATCAATGCCCAGGGGGCACGAGCCTACCAGTCGGTTGAAACGCCATTGGGGCAAGTCTTGAATTCAAGGCCCAATTTCGATCGTTACGGCAACGCCTATGAAGCCAACCTCGGCGTAGGCTGGGAGCTGGACGTATTCGGCGGCGTGCGTCGCGGCCGGGAAGCGGCACTGGCCGAGTATCAGGCTTCGGAGGCTGGCGCGGCGGCGACACGGTTGGCTGTGGCGGCGCAGACCGCTGACATCTACATCAGCATCCGTGGACTGCAAACTCGCCTAGATGTTGCCCGCCGGCAGGTACAGACGCAACAGGAACTACTCTCAACTATCAATCTGCTTTATGGCAAGGGATTGGCAGCCGAACTTCAAGTGCGGCAGGTCGAGGGTGCGCTCGCCCAGGTGCGGGCATCGGTACCGGTCCTCGAAACAGGGCTGGATACAGCCATGAATGCGCTGGACGTGATGCTGGGCACAGCGCCCGGTACGCACCGGGAGGAGCTGGCTAATGCAGCCGTTATTCCGATTGCTCCGCAGATCGCATCAACCGGATCACCGCGTGATTTGCTCAGGCGCCGGCCCGATCTGATTGTGGCCGAACGCCGTCTGGCTGCGTCAAACGCTCGTATCGGCATGGCAATCGCCGAGTATTACCCCAAGCTCTCTTTTAGCGGACTGATTGGCAGCGCGACATCTTTATCTAGCGGCAACCTGTTCACCGGCGGCGCAAGTCAAGCCGCCGGCGTGCTGGGCCTTCGCTGGCGTCTGTTCGACTTCGGCCGCATCAACGCGCAGATTGACTTGGCCAAAGGGCAGGAAGCCGAGGCGCTAGCCGGTTATCGGCTCGCGGTGCTGCGCGCTACCGAGGACGTGGAAAACGCGTTCTCGGCCTTGGTGAAACGCGAAGATCAGGCCGGCGTACTCAGTCAGGGCGTGGATTCGCTCAGTCGAGCGAGGGGGGCCTCGTTTGCGGCATACCAGAAAGGGGTCGTCAGCCTTATCGAAGTCTTGCAAGCCGATGAGAGCCTGTTACGTGCCTCCGATATGCGAGCGCAAGCGCAAACCGAATCGGCACGCGCGGCGGTCGCGGCATTCAAGGTGCTCGGTGGAGGTTGGCAACCCCAGGAATCCGAAGCTGTAGCAATTAGATAGCGGAGTACACGCCAACGAAGACGGAGGAGAGCCGCGCCCACAAAGGGGCTCGACAGACCATGTTGTCCGTTTTGACTAAATTGAAGAATCGGGGGCGAACCCGGCAGAATTTATTGTTCGTTTTCATTTCTTGAGGTGCGTCGGCTGAGGCAGCTCAAAAAAAGATGAAATCGTCGTTGCAGGAGGGAAGCGCCTGTCCTGTCAGCCAGACCAGGCGCCATAGGGCCAGGGCGGCCGCGAGAATGATTCCGGCAATAATCAGCATGTTCTTTCCTTTTATCGCACAGTCGTGCGAAATTAACGTAATAAAAACCGGCATCTCGCGCCGACATGGTTTTATGCGTGGTAATTGAAACTGCGGTAGGTCGAGGTCAGTCGTTCATAGGCATTGCGCACCCTGTCAGGCGCCTTGGGATCGCGCAGAAAACGCGCATCGTGCATCAGGCCGACCATCAGGCTGTAGATCTCGAACGCCAGCTGTTCAGGATCGGTGTCGGGCCGCAGGTGGCCGGCGTCCAGCGCCTGGATGATGGCGCGCCGCAAAACCCCGCGCCAGCGCAGCACATTATGCTGCAGCCGTTCGCGCATCGGCGTGTCGACATCGTCATACTCGAAGGCGCCGGCGACATAGATGCAGCCGGTGACATTGCAGGTGCGCGTAATCCAGTTCATCACCAGCGCGTTAAGGCGCGGCAGGCCGCGCGCCTGCGTCATCGCCGGTTCGAATACGTCGGCGGAAAAGCGGCGGTCGAATTCGTTCAGCACCGCTTCATGCAAGGCTTCGCGCGAGCCGACGCGAGAGAACACGCCGCTCTTGCTGATGCCCAGCCGTTTCGCCACTTCGCCCAGGGACAAACTCTCCAGGCCCTGGGTGGCGACCATGTCCAATGCCGTATTGACAATGGCCGCCAGGGTGAGCTCGCTTTTTTCGGTATGGGTATCCATGCGCTGCAGTTTAGCACTATCGTGCGAAATGTCTATGTTATTTTCTTTGGCAGCGCAGGATTCCTCAAACCGCCGGCATCTGGCGGAAACCGACGGTCAGGCGCCTGCGTAAATCGAATCGCCGGCGCCGCGTGTCGCGCTGTCCCGCAATTGCGCGGTTACCCGCTTGTGCTCAGGCATGGCCGGAACGCGGATGGCTGGATAGCTGCTGTCACTTTCGAGCAGCATGCCCTGGGCTGCGGCAACGGCTACTTCCTGCTCGACCTGGGCCCTGGTCTGGGTGGAAACAAAGGGCTGTTCGGCGGGATAAGGGGCTTCGGCAAAAACCGAGGCGGTTGCGGTGAGGGCGAGGATTGTCACTATCGTTTGTATGGTGCGCATGGTCGTTTTCCTAAAGAATGGAGGTGGGCGATAACGTCGGCTGCTCCCGCAGCCTGGCGCTGCGCGCCTGCTGCGGAGCAGATGTTCGCCATCGCTGACAAGCAGTGTAGGCTTGCGCAGCCGACGATCTCATGACACAAGAATGACAATTTCGTCATGCCGGCCTAGGCCGGCAAAACCGGTAATTTTCTATGTTCCTCCAATTTTCCTCGCATAATGGCAAACCGGATGATCTGGAGGAGTAACAATGGAATGGGTTTTCGAGCAGGAAAACATGGACTGGGCGGCGCTGTCCAATCTTTACAAGATAGCGCCGCTGGGCGACAAGCACCCGGACGATCTGAAAACGGCATTTACCAACAGCCTGTACAAGTGCTTCGTATTCGACGGCGCAGTCCTGGCCGGCGCCGGCAGGGCGCTGGCGGACAGCATCGATTGTTCCTATATTTGCGACGTCGCGATCCATCCGGATTTCCAGGGGCAGGGCCTGGGCAAGGCCATCATCAGCAAATTGCGGGACCTGTCCGCCGGACACAAGAAAATCATTCTCTACGCAGTTCCAGGCAAGGAAGGCTTCTACAAGAAACTGGGATTCAAGCGCATGAGCACGGCCATGGCGATTTTCAAGAACCAGGAACGGGCGCTTGCCGCCGGCCTGGTCAACGACACTTGATCGTGCGGATAAATCGACGCCAGCGGTGATTTATCCGTGTCGGTGAAAATATAGCGCTTTGCCGGCGTTTCAGATCACAAAAAATCCATGGCTGCCGTCGGCCGCCAGCTGTGCGACCAGGCCGTATTCCCAGTCCAGGTAGGCTTGCATCGCTGCAGCCGGGTTGTCGGTGCCTTCATACGGCCGCCGGTAGCGGTCGATGCGCGGCGACGCCAGCACGGTCTCGCCCGATTCTAGCGGCAGCCCGGCAGCAATCCAGGCTGCCGTACCGCCTTTGAGCACGAACACCGGCTTGTCGCCAAGCAGTTGCGCATCGCCGGCCGCGTAGCTCGCCAGCAGGCTGCTGCCGCAGGTCAGCACGTAACGTTCGGCGCCGGCTGCCTGCTCTAATACTTGCGCCAGCTGCGAGCGCAAGGCGAAGCGCGCGCCGGGGATGTGCTGCTTGACGTAGTTGGCGCTGCTGGTGAAATCGAGCAGCACGGTATCCGTTCCCTCTTGCAGCCATTGCGACAGCTGCTGCGCGCTGACCGCTTCGTACGGCGGCGCTGGCGGCAAGGCCTGGGCCGGATGGTCGCTTTCGCTGAAATGCTGCGGCTGCAGGCCGTCCAGCACATGGACTTCCCAACCCATCTGCGCCAGCCAGGAAGCCGTCATGTTGGCGCGCACGCCATCGTCGTCCGCCAGCACGATGCGGGCGCCGCGCACCGGCGCCACGTGGTCGGTTTCCTGCACCAGCTGGCCGCCCGGGGCAGAACCGAAGCCGGGCAGGTGTCCACGGCTATATTCTTCAGGGGTGCGGACGTCAAGGCGATAAGTGGTGCGGCCGGTTTCTGCTTGCCAGTGTTCCAGGGCCGCCAGGTCGGCGCGTCCCACCTTGGCCCGGTCTGCCACTTGCCGGCTGGCCTTGGCGGCCTGTACATGATGCTCGCTGCCGGATGGATCCAGGGAGCGTTCGGCAAAGCGCTGGGTCTTGCCGTGTTCCAGCTGCTGTCCGGCCAGGGTCCAGCCTATGGTGCCGTTGCGCAAGGCACTAACCGGATTCGGAATGCCGGCATTGATCAGCGACTGGCTGCCGATGATGCTGCGGGTGCGTCCGGCGCAATTGACGATGACCCGGGTTTCCGGGCGCGGCGCCAGCGCGCGCACGCGCAGCACCAGTTCGGCGCCGGGCACGCTGACGCTGCCGGGGATGCTCATGGTGTTGTATTCATCGTAACGGCGCGCATCGAGCACCACCACGTCGGCGTCCGCATCAAGCAAAGCCTTGACCTCCGGCGCCGACAATGACGGCGTGTGGCGTTGCGATTCCACCAGCTCGCCGAAGGCCTTGCTAGGGGCATTGACGTCGCGGAAGATTTCGCCGCCGGCGTCGCGCCAGCCTTGCAAGCCGCCGGCCAGCAGGTGCACGGCGCTGTAGCCGAGCTGCAGCAGGCGTTGCGCCGCAGGCTGGGCCAAGCCTTCGCCATCGTCGTAGACCGCGATGACGGTGTCGCGGCGCGGGATGCGGGCGTAGGCTTCCAGTTCGATGCGCCCCAGCGGCAGGTTGGCGGCGAACAGCGGATGCGCTTCGGCGAACGGCGCTTCTTCACGCACGTCGAGCAAGGCCAGTTCCTTGCGCTCCAGCAGCGCGGCATGGATCTGCTGGAACGAGAGTGTGGCGAAAGTGGTGTTTTGGGTTGTGGTCATGATTTTTTCAATTCGCTGGAACGGTCCCAGATATTCGGCAAATGGCTGTTGGAGTAACCGGAGATGAAGGCCTTGCTGCTGCCGTCCTCGGCGTATACCGAGCGCTGCACCGCGCCGATGTTAGCGCCGTATACATGGATGCTGATCGAGACGCTGTCGGCAAATGCGTTGCGCACCTGGTGGATGTCGCCGGCCTCGGGCGACAGCGTTTCCACCGTGCCCGGCGTCAGCTTGAGCGGCGCCCCTTCAGCCTGCAGGCTGCCGCCGGCGCTGCGCCGGTAGGCTTGCGCATACTCGGCGCCGCGCAGCATGCCGATCAGGCCCCATACCGTATGGTCGTGGATCGGCGTTGTCTGTCCAGGGCCCCAGACGAAGCTGACTATCGAAAACCGCTCGGCCGAATCGGCATGCAGCAGATATTGCTGGTAACGCTCAGGCTGCGGCTGGGCATAGGCATCTGGCAGCCAGTCGTCGACCGCGATCAATTGCTGCAGCAGGGCGCCGCCGTCGTGCAGGATCTGCGCTTGCGGCGGCTTGTTCTCGAGCAGGGCGGCGAATGCGGTGACAAAGTCGCGCAGCCGGCCGGGGTTTTTTGAGGTAGGCATGCTTCCCTTTTTTGTAGCTACAGATACAAGGATAAAGCATGCGGGATGATGTAGCCTAATCCTGAAATTGTCGCGCCATGACTGCTAACCGTTGCGAAACAGGAAACTGTAAGCGTTCAGCGCCGGTACGCCGCCCAGGTGGGCGTACAGCACGCGGGAGCCGGGCGGGAATTCGCCCAGCCTGACTTTTTCTATCATGCCTTGCATCGACTTGCCCTCGTAGACCGGGTCGGTCAGCATGCCTTCCATGCGCGCGCACAGGCGGATCGCTTCCAGCGTGCCGTCGTTCGGCAAGCCGTATTCGGGGCCGCCGAAGCGCGTATCGAGCACCACATCGCGAGCCGTGATGTCGCGTTCCAGCTCGACCAGCGCGGCGGTGTTTTTTGCGATGCGCAGGATCTGCTCGAAGGTTTGCTGCGGTTTGGCCGAGGCATCGATGCCGATCACGCGCTCGGCGCGGCCGTCGGCGGCGAAACCGACCAGCATGCCGGCTTGCGTGCTGCCGGTTACCGAGCAGGTGACGATGTAGTCGAACTTGAAGCCCAGTTCAGCTTCTTGCTGCCGTACTTCTTCCGCAAAACCGACGAAGCCGAGGCCGCCGCGCGGGTGTTCCGAGCAACCGGCCGGAATCGGAAACGGCTTGCCGCCGGCTTTGCGCACGTCTTCCATGGCTTGCTCCCAGCTCTGACGGATACCGATATCGAAGCCCGCGCTGTCGAGCCGCACCTCGGCGCCGAGGATGCGCGACATCTCGATGTTGCCGACCCGGTCGTACACCGCGTCCGAATAATTCACCCAGTTCTCCTGCACCAGCACGCATTTCAGGCCGAGATGGGCGGCAACCGCGGCGACCTGGCGCGTCTGGTTGGACTGGATGCCACCTATCGACACCAGCGTGTCGTAGCCGCCCGCCAGCGCTTCCGGGATCAGGTACTCGAGCTTGCGGGTCTTGTTGCCGCCGAACGCCAGGCCGCTGTTGCAGTCTTCGCGTTTTGCATAGAGTTCAACCTTGCCGCCGAGGTGGGCGCTGAGGCGTGGCAGCGGCTGGATAGGGGTGGGCCCGAAGGTGAGCGGATAGCGGGGAAATTTCTGCAGGTTCATGGAAGCGACTCCTGAGGTTGAGGGGGATCCATACTTCGCCGGCGGTGCTGCCGGAACAAAAACCATATTAGAATCAATCTCTGGAATCCGGGTTGCAAGTTTTCAAGAGAATTCAGATCTAAAATATGAAATTCTCTTCAATAGATGATTTTTATTCTGAGAAAAACTATATGAAAGCAACAAAGTTGCTTACCAAGGCGCCGCCGGCGGATGCTACTGGGGCGGCGATGGATCGTACCGACCGCGCCATTCTCAGGGCGCTGCAGCGCGATGCTTCCATCTCTAACGTGGCGCTGGCGGCCAAGGTGAACTTGAGTGCGCCGGCATGTCTGCGGCGCGTCGAACGGCTCAAGGAGTCGGGACTGATCAAGGGCATCGTCGCCTTGCTCAATCCGCGCGCGCTGGATGCCGGAACCATGGTGATGATCGGGGTGGTGCTGGATCGCTCGACGCCGGAATCGTTTGCCGATTTCGAGCGGGCGGCGCAGAAAGTTTCGGGTTGCCTTGAGTGCCATGTAGTCACGGGCGAATTCGACTACTTCATGCTGCTGCGGACCAAGGATAACGATAGTTATAACCGGCTCCATGCGGAGCAGCTGCTGTACCTGCCGGGCGTGCGGCAGATCCGCACATTCATGGTGCTCAAGCAGGTTCTTTCGACTACCCAGTTGCCGCTTTAGGCGGTCAGGTAGGCAGCCTGACCCGCTGCAAGGCAGATCAGGCTGGCGCTGCTATTTAGCAATTGCCTTTTTTTGCCTGGCCCGGAGGGCAATGGTAACGGCCGTTGCCATCGTCACGCCAGTCGTCACCGCGGCGGTCGTCATGGCGATCATCACGGCGATCGTCGCCACGGCGCCAGCCGCCGCGGTTCAGTTCCCAGCCATTGTTACCCTGCCGCCATTCTGGGCGGCTGTACTGATAGCCGCTGCGGGCCCGTTCCCAATGGCCGCCGGCCCAGACATGGCGGCTGCCGTTCCAGTTCCAGTACCCAGGCGCCCAGACATAACCGACCCGCGGCGGCGGCACGCGCTCATAGCGCGGCGCCGGAGGAGGGGTGCCGATGGTGATGTTGACGCCGATTTGCGCCATTGCCTGGCTTGGTATAAAGGCAGTAGCGCTGAGTGCTGCCAGCGCGGCCGCGCAGAGGATGCGTTTCATGTTTTCTCCCACAGTTGTTTGGTTGAGAAACTATATCTCTTATTTTTTTCAGGCCAAACTATGATGCATAAAATTACACTTCAGCGCATCGCATTACATCCGTTAAATAGTGTTGAGCAAGACGATTGACGGCGGCGCTGTCGGAATAATTTCACGAATCGCAATGCGCTGCGATTCCAGTGCGGCCAACGCTGTCCTCAGATGCAAGCGGATGGTTTTCTCGCTAGCATTGCTGTGATCGAAATCCGGCGTGGCGAGAAAGTCTTTTACCGCGGCCAGCAATTGGCGGCGGGTCAGTTTGGCTTCGGCCTGCCCGCTATCGCCGATGCGGTGCAGCAGCTGGAATGCCTGTCCGCGCTGCTCTATGAGTTTGGTGAGCTGTTCGTCGCAGCGGGCGATCGGCGTTGGATACTGCCGTACTTCCTCGCTAAGATCTTTGCTCAAATGTTCAAGATAGCTCTTGAACTCGCTCCGTACCGCTAGGGATATCTCCGGCTCCGCGCCACGCAGATTGTCTTCTCTCATGATCTTTCTCCATTAATAAGATTCCCATATGCAATATTTTGATTATTATAATATTGCAATATAGAAATATATCCGAGAACTTCACACTACTCATTCTGGAGAATATTTTGAGAAATGTAAGAAAATTATTGGGAATACTGCCGATTTGTTGCGGCATGCTGGCGTTTTTCACCGATGCGGCGGTGGCCAAGGTGACTAACTGGACCCCGAAGTAAACGCGAGCGGCGTCCGGAAGATGTCTCCCGGCCGCCGCAGACCCCGATGGGGATTAGTGGGCCTTGCTTGCCGGCCTTTGCCGGAAGAACAGGATGCAGCCCAGAATGAAGGCAAACAGCGCCAGCGAGGCGGAATAACGGCTCAGCGCCAGGCCGCCGGCATTCAGCGGCTTGTCGAGGAAATCGCCGACCACGGCGCCCAGCGGCCGGGTCAGGATGAATGCCGCCCAGAACAGCAGGGTGCGCGATATGCGCGTCCGGTAGTAGGCCAGCACCAGCAGCGCCAGCAGCGTGCCGAACACCAGCGCGGCGCCGGTGTAGCCGAGGCCGGCGCTATCCGCGGTCCAGTCGCCCAGCGCCGTCCCCAGGGTCTGGGAAAACATGATGGTCAGCCAGTAAAACATCTCGGCCTTGGGCGTGTTGACGGTGTCCACCGATATCGAGCCGAGCGTGCGGTGCCAGACCGCCAGCGATGCCATCAGCAGGATAAACAGCAAGGTACTGCCGCCCGCATAGCCGATGCCGAGTGAACGGTCGGCAAAATCGGCCAGCGTGGTTCCCACGGTGGTGGTGGCGATGATGGTGGCCCAGTAGAGGAAAGGATGAAAACCCTTGGTCTTGATCTGGGCAAACACGGCAACCAGGAAGATTGCGGCGAAAATGGCGGTCGCCGCCAGGTAGCCGAGGTTCATCGACATGGAGACGGCGTCGCCGCCGGTTTCACCTAGCGTAGTGGCGGCTATCTTGATGATCCAGAACAGCAGGGTCACTTCCGGGACCTTGCTCAAGCCGCGTTCGATAGACTGGTTCATGCGGATTTCCTTTCGATATCAGGTCTGTTACTGGTTCAGGCGTTTCGGGACAAGCGACAGATAAATGACCATGCCGATGATCAGCGCCAAGAACACGATGCTGGCCTCTATGGCGCCGAAGCCCAGGCCGCCGCTGCTTGCCGGCTGCGACAGCAGGTCGCCGCAGGATGCGCCGAAAGGGCGCGTCAGCACATACGCGATCCAGAAACAGGCGACGGCATCGGCCTTGAATATGTAGCGGAAAAAGGCGACGGCCGCGATCAGTCCGCCGAACAGCAGGGCGGAATTGGCATAACCCAGGTTCAAGCCCTCGGCCAGCCAGTCGCCGGCCGCGGTGCCGAGGGCGAAAGTAAATAAGATCGCAGCCCAGTAAAACAGTTCACGCCTGGGGCTGTCAATTGACAGGATGGAAAGCGTTTTTTCCTGCGCATACCAGATGGCGAAGGTGGCCATCAGGGCGATGCTGAAGCAGGCGGTGGAGGCGGCCAGCGGCACGTTGAGACGGTCGGTCAGGTTGTCGGTGAGCAGGGTGCCGAATACGCTGACGAATACTACGGTGAGCCAGTATAGGGAGGGCGCGTAGCGCCTGGCGCGCAGCTGGAACGCCAGCGCGACGGCAAACAATATGCCCATCAGCGCGGTGGTTGCGCCCAGGCCGAAATTGAGGTCGGCATTCAGGAAATCGGCGCCGGTTTCGCCGACGGTAGTGGACATCATCTTGATGATCCAGAACAGCACGGTGACTTGCGGCACCTTGTTCAGCCAAAGTCTTGCATCTGTGTCCATGGCAGCCTCCGAAGTGGATGGTTTCAAATGAATTGCTGCAGCCAGTCTGGGGATCCAGACTTAGCTCAGCCATAGTGAATGCCATCCGGCCACGGAGCTGCCGCTGTCATAACTCCTGCATGAATTGCACAACGGCCTGGGCAAACGCCTGCGGCTGTTCCGTTGCGCTCAGGTGCGAAGCGTCTTTCAATACGACCAGGCTGGCTTGCGGGATCTGCTCGGCCAGTGTCTGCGCCATGGCCAGCGGCGTGCCCTGGTCCAGCTCGCCGGCGATCACCAGCGTCGGCACGGTTATCTGCGGCAGGCGCGCGGTGGTATCCACGGTGCCGACCGCGTGGCAGCAGCCGATATAGCCGGCAGGCCCGGTAGTGGCCAGGCGCTGGCGGAAACGCGCCACAGTGGCGCCGTGCTCGGCGCGGAAACGGTCGTGGAAATAACGCCCCATGACGGCGTCGGCAATCACTTCGATGCCTTGGGCGCGCACGGTGTCGATCCGTTGCTGCCACACTTCACGCGCCGGCGGCGGGTAGTGCGAAGTGCAGTTGGCGAGGACCAGCGCGGCCACCAGCGACGGATGGCGCAGCGCCAGTTCCTGGCCGGTCATGCCGCCCATCGACAGGCCGATCCATACCACCGGGCCGGAATCGAGCTCACGCAGCAGGCGCGCTGCGTCGTCGGCGAGGTCGGCGATGGCGTACAGTCCTGCGGGGGCGTCGGAGCTGCCGTGGCCGCGATGGTCGTAGGCGATGACGCGGCAATCGGCGGCCAGCAGGTTGGCCAGGCTGTCCCACATGGTGAGGTCGCAGCCGAGTGCATGGCTCAGCACCACGGTGTGGCGCGGCGCTTTGCCGCTGCGCGGCGCGCGCACGCTGTAATGCAAGGCCGGTTTGCTGTCGGTGGCGGCTGCGCGGCCGATGCCGGGATGGACTGCCGCCGCCGGGGCTGACGGCGCCGGCGCGTAACCGATCTGCGCGCCGATGTCGCGCAGGATCTTTTGCGCATGCGTGAATGCGGTATTGGCGGCGGGCACGCCGGCATAGATGGCGCCCTGCATCAGCACTTCCTTCATTTCATCCGGCGTCAGGCGCGTCCCGGCGTCGCCCAGCAGCGCGGCCCGCGCATGCAGTTCGAATTCTTCCCAGCGGCCCAGCGCCATGGTGATGGCCAGCACGATCACGCGCCGGGTTTTCTGTTCCAGTCCGGGACGGCCCCAGATTTCATTCCAGGCAAAGCGCGTGATCAGGTTCTGGAATTCGGCGTTGAAGCCGGTGGCGTTGGCCAGCGAGCGGTCGACCCAGTCGTCGCCGAGTATCTGGCGGCGGTTCTGCATGCCGCGTTCGAAGTCATGATCGATGGGATCGTAGCTCATGGTTGGTTTACCTGTTCATTCGTGGTTGGGTTAGGTGCATTCAGGCGCAATCAGGCGAAAACGGCTTGCGCCTGCAATGCATCCATGGCGGCCCGCAAGCCCTGCAATTGCCGGCGCGCCAATGCTTCGGCCGGTGCCGTGGCAGCGACCGGGTCGAACAATGCGCTTAATACTTCAGGGTCAAGCTGGTCGCGCAGGCGCTCGTCCGCCTTGACGGCCTCCAGCACCACCTCGGCCAGCTGCCTGCCGTCGGCAACCGCGCGCTGCGTCAACTGTTCCATCAGGCCATGCGCCTGCGGCCGGCCGATTGCGCCGGCCAGGTAAATTGATGCGGCCTCTGCGAACACCAGTCCTTGCAGCGCATCGATATTGCGCAGCATGCGTGCGGCATCGACCTGCAGCCCGGCGACGGCTTCGTTCAATGCGCTGAGCGCGCCATGGGCGCTGAGGAACAAGCCGGGCCACTCCGCCAGTTCGGCCTGCCAGTTGCCGAGGCCGCGCTCATGCTGCTGGCCCATGCCCGCCAGCAGCGCCGCCGCGTTTTGCGGAGTACGGGTGGCGGCCGCCAGGGCAATCATGGCCGACACCGGGTTGCGCTTGTGCGGCATGGCCGACGAACCGCCGCGGCCGTTGCCGGATGGTTCTGCCAGCTCGGCGATCTCGCCTTGCGCCAGCAGGCTGAGGTCGGTGGCGATCTTGCCCAGGCTGCCGCTCAGCACCGCGACTTCCAGTCCCAGCCGTACCCATTCGTCGCGCTGGGTATGCCAGGCGGCGTCGGCCACGGACAGATCCAGGTCGTCCGCCATGCGCTGCGCTACCAGCGGGCCTTTGGCGCCCATCACCGCCAGCGTGCCGACCGCGCCGCCCAGTTGCAACTGCAGTGCGCGCTGCGCGGCCTGGCGCAGCTGCAGGCGGGCGCGCAGCAAAGGCGCGGCCCAGCCGGCCAGCTTGAAACCGAAGCTGGTGACCTGGGCCGGCTGCATCAAGGTGCGCGCCAGTATCGGTGTCGTCAGATGCTGTGCGGCCAGGCGCAGCAAGTTGTCGGTCAGCGTTTGCAGGCCTTGGTCGAGCAGGCTCAGCGCTTCGCGGGTGACCAGCACCATGCCGGTATCGATCACGTCCTGGCTGGTGCTGCCCCAGTGCACATGGCTGGCGGATTCCTGGTTGAACAAGGCGACTGTCTTGGTCAGTTCCTTGACCAGCGGAATCGCCAGGCTGCCGGCGCGGCGGCTGGCGTGCACCAGCGCCGGGATGTCGTACAGCTGCGCGTTGCAGACGCTGGCGATGGCGCGCGCTGCGCTGTCGGGAATGATTCCTTCCGCCGCCTGCGCACGCGCCAGGGCTTCCTCGAAACGGAACATGGCTTGCACCACGGCGGTATCGTCGAACACGGCGATCATCTCCGGGGTGGTGAGGAAACTGTCAAAAATCGAAACGCTCACTGCGGCTCCGTTCAGTCAATAAACAAGATAACAGCGAAAAAACGGCGACAGCAACCGCCATCGTCAAACATAGTCGAAAAACACGGTTTCCTTGTCGCCCTGCATCCAGATATCCCAATGATAGCGGGCATCTCCCTGTTTGCGCGCAATCAAGGTAGGGCGCCTGTCCGCGGGAACCTGGCTGAGGATCTCGGATTGCGCCAGGCCGCTGTCGTCTTCAAGGAAAACCGCGCTGAACTGGTGCTTCACCAGGCCGCGCGCAAAGACGGTGGCGAACAGCACGGGTTTTCCGAAACGCGCAGGACTGGGCAGCGATACCTCGATGCGGAAAGCGCCGTCGTCGTTGGTGGCGATGCGGCGGAAACCAGGTAGCTGCTGCGCCGTTTCGGCAGCGGCCGCATCCGGCATCCAGGCTTCGACCCAGCCGTCGTTGATCGGCGCGCCGTCGCCGTCGCGCAGCACGCCGCTGATGGTGATGGTTGGCGCTGTGGTGTGCAAGGTGGCGCTGGCGCTTACCGCCCAGGCCCATGCTTCGTGCGGAAAAGGGCCTACGGTTTGTGAGGTAGTGATATTGGAAGCCATTTGTATTTGCTTTCAGAGACTCATGGGCGTGGCGTCGCGGCCACGCAGGACGATGTCGAATTCGTAGCCCAGCATCTGGTCGTCGATCGTCTGCTCCAGGCTGAAGCGCGCAATCAGGCGCTGGCGCGCGGCCAGGTCGGGGATGCTTTGGAATATCGGGTCGTAATCGAACAGGGGATCGCTGGGGAAATACATCTGCGTCACCAGCCGCTGCGCATAGACGCTGCCGAACAGGGAGAAATGGATATGCGCCGGGCGCCAGGCCTTGTGGTGGTTGCCCCAGGGATAAGGGCCGGGTTTGATGGTGACAAAGCGGTAGCGGCCGTCGTCGTCGGTGAGCATCTTGCCGAAGCCGAAAAAATTCGGATCGAGCGGCGCATCGTGCTGGTCGCGCTTGTGCCAGTAGCGGCCAGCGGAATTGCACTGCCACACTTCCAGCAGTGAATTGCGCACCGGCTTGCCGTCTTCATCCAGCACGCGGCCGGTGACGACGATTTTTTCGCCCAGCGGCTCGCCTTGCCCATGCCTGGTCAGGTCGGTGTCGTGCGGCAGGATCAGGCTGGGCGATGCGGTAATGTTGGCCTGGACCGGTTCGGCAGCGCGGATGCGCAGCGGTTCCCGGGTCGGGCCGCGTTTCACGGTGGAGAGATAGGGCGGATAAATCAGGCTGGGGTAGACCCCGGTTTCTGTGGACTCGAATCTCACGTAGGTTTCCTTTTGATTGGAGGGGATGCTGCGCCATCGTCTTGGGCAGCGAGAAAATCGGTTCTCTGCATGATTGTGCGTATATCGCGCAGAAACCTGATTTTCTGTCTAAGTGATTTAAATCATAGGGGATCGGCAATTTGGCATCAAGGTGATAGGATGCCGCCATAACCGTATAACGCCCACATTGTGCGATATGCGCCCAAATGGAGATTTAATGACTATCAAACCCTTGCCTGATGCGCGTTCAGACATAGCGCCAATTTCTTCTTCGGAAGAACCGCTCAAGCGCGACTTGATCGCCGGACTGGAAAAGGGCTTGCTGGTGATCGAAGCTTTTGACCAGGAGCGCTCGCGCCTGACGATCAGCGAGGTGGCGCAGCGCGCCGGCCTGACGCGGGCCGCGGCCAGGCGCTACCTGATTACCCTGACGCACCTGGGTTATGTGCGGCATGAACAGAAGGTGTTTTCGCTGACGCCCAAGGTGCTGAGGCTGGGACAGTCCTACCTGCATTCGGCGCGGCTGCCGCGCATCGTCCAGCCCTTGCTGTACCGCCTGGCTTATTCGCTGGAAGAGGCGGCCTCGGCCGGGGTGCTGGACCATGACGAACTGGTGTGCGTGGCCGCCGTCAGCGCCGGCCGGCTGGTATCGGCCACGCTGCAACCCGGCACACGGGTGCCGGCGTTTTGCACCGCCAACGGCCGCGTCCTGCTGGCCAGCCTGCCGCAAGCGCAGATCGAATCGTTCCTGGAACGGCTGCAGCTTGAGCCGATCACTGCCCACACCATCGTCAACAAGGAGAGGTTGCTGCTGGAAATTACCCGCACCCGGGCCCAGGGTTACGCCGTAGTCGACCAGGAGCTGGAACTGGGCTTGCGCACGATCGCGGTTCCGCTCAAGAATTTCCGGGGAGAGACGGTCGCGGCGGTGAACGTCAGCGTGCATGCGGCGCGCATGGCGGTGGAGGATATTGTCGAGCGTTGTTTGCCGGCGCTGTTGAAAGCGCAGGTGGAGTTGACGGCGCTGCTGTAAGGCTAAGCTGCTTCCAGCACTCGCATTTCGATGTGCATGCCAGCGGCGGCGGCCATATTGACCAGGGCATCCAGGCCGAACAGGTTGATCTTGCCGCGCATGAGGTCGGAGATGCGCGGTTGTGTAACGCCGAACAACTTGGCGGCTTGCGCTTGGCTCAGGCAGGTACGTTCAAGGTGGGCTTTCAGCGCCATCATCAAGCTCGAGCGCAGCTTCATGTTCTCGGCCTCTTCGGGAGTGTCTTCGATGGCATCCCATACGCTGCTGTATTGTTTCTTGCTCATTTTCCTAATTCCCTCATGAGGTCACGGTAACGGTTCTCGGCCAAGTCCAGATCCGGCTTGCCAGTCTTCTGTGTTTTCTTCTGGAAGCAATGAAGCACGTAGATCGCATCGGCAAACTTCGCTACGTAGATGATTCGAAACGCGCCGCTCGCGTCTCGAATCCGGATTTCTCTGACGCCTTGCCCAATCGTCGGCATCGGCTTCCAGTCGTCTGGCTCATGGCCCTGCTGTACCTGATCGAGTTGGTATCCTGCCTCACGTCGCGCCGATATGGGGAAAGTGCGGAGGTCGTCAAGGGAGCTGCCGCGAAATTCAACCGGTTTGGGATCCATTATTTATTGAAATATACAAAATTTTGTATTGATTGTCAAATGTATCTGGTCATGGTCGGAAATGCACCTCCGGCTTGAACGGTCGAGCAAAAGTCATTGATGTCAAACCCACATCATCAAGGTATTCGCCGTAGCCTGCAACGCCGGCAGGCAGCGCGCCGTGGCTTCGGCCTTCGAAGAACTTGAGATCATCATCGACACGCTCAGGGCGCCGATCAGGGCGCCGCGGCGGCTCTTGATCGGCACCGAGATGCCGCGCAGCCCGATTTCATACTGGTTTTCGGTGACGCCGAAACCGTCTTCGCGGATCGCGATCAGTTCCTGGAACAGCTGTTCCTTGTCGACTACGGTCAGGTGGGTGTAGGCGATCAGTTCGATCCGCTCCAGGTAGGCGCGCAAGTCGGCGTCCGGCATTGCCGACAGCAGCACCCGGCCGGCGGTGGAGGTGTAGGCCGGCAGCCGTGTGCCGGGTTCGAAACCGGTAGTCAGCAGCCGTGGCGCATTGACACGGCTGACGTAGACCACATCGTCGCCTTCCAGCACCGAATAATTGGTCGATTCCTGCAGCTGCAAGGTAAGCCGCTGCAGGAAAGGCACGATAGCGCGCGGCAGCCGCGCCGAATCGAGGTAGGAGCGCCCCAGGTTGAGCACCTTGGGCGTGAGCCAGAAGCTGCGGCCGTCGGTTGCCGCCAGGCCGATATGCACCAGCGTCAGCAGGTAACGGCGCGCCGCGCTGCGGCTCAGTGCGACTTTTTCCGCCAGTTCGCTTGCGGTCAGGCGCACGGTATCGTCGTTGAAAGCGGTAATCACGTCGATGCCCTTGATCAGGCCATCGATCAGGTCGCGCTTGGCGACTTCCATTTCCACCAGTTCCGGTTTCTTCATTCCAAATAACTCCAAAAATGCGCGCCAATCGCTCAATCTGCGCGATTGGCGCAGTATTGCACGTTTTTGAGGCTGTTTTTCTCGAAATGCTCTTCCTATACTTGGCCTGACTACTTCAGCCAAGGATCAGCATGACTGCGCAAGAACACAATCCGGAACCGAATAATCCGCTCGGCATAGACGGCATCGAATTCATCGAATATGCCAGCGCCCAGCCGCTGGCGCTGGGCGCCTTGCTGGAGCAGATGGGATTCGTGCCGACCGCCCGCCATCGTTCGCGCGAAGTGACCCTGTACCGCCAGGGCACGATGAACGTAATCGTCAATGCCGATCCATCCTCGCTGCCGCAGGCCGACGGTGAACCGCAAGCGACAGTGATCAGCGCGATGGCATTGCGCGTGCGCGACGCCGACGCCGCCTATCGCCACGCGATCGAGATGGGCGCCTGGGCGATCCAGACCAGGGCCGGCGTGATGGAACTGAATATCCCGGGCGTGCACGGCGTCGGCGATTCGATCCTGTATTTCGTCGACCGCTTCCGCGATTTTTCCATCTACGACGTCGACTTCAAGCCGATCCTCAATGCGCCCGCCAATCCACCGGCGCTGGCGGGCATGCATTTCTTTGGCGTGGTGCAGACCATAGGCCGCGACCGCTCGCCGGAATGGATAGATTTTTACCAGCAGCTGATGGATTTCCGGCCGCTGCCGCAAGGCCGCTATTTTGGCGTCTTGCCGAAAGGCGTCTTGCTGGAAAGCCCTTGCCACAGCTTTTACCTGCAGTTGGTGGAGCCGCCCGAGGGCGCCGCCGGCCTGCAATGGGATGAGCAGCTGGTGCGGGTCGGCCTCGGTGCGCCGGACGTGCTGGAGGCGGTGCGGCAGCTCAAGCAGAGGGGCATCGTGTTCATCGACCGCGAACCGGCGCAGGCAAGCGAAAAGGGCGCTTTGACGCAACTCTATAAAAGCGGGATCAGCTTCGAGCTGGTAGTCAGCCAGCGGGATGCCAGCCGCCGGGAGCCGCAACATGCTTGAGATTTCCGGCAGCACCCGCATTTTCCCGGTGATCGGCTGGCCGGTCGAGCAAGTCAAGGCGCCAGCCCTGTTCAACGCCTACTTCAAGCGCCACGGCATCGATGCTCGCGTCATCCCGCTCAAGATCGCGCCGTCCGGCTACCTCTCGGCAGTGCGCATGCTGATGGCGGCAGAAAACGTCGGCGGTATCCTGGTGTCGATCCCGCACAAGCCGCTGAGCGTCGACGCGGTAGACCGGCCGACGCCGCGCGCAGTGCTGGCCGGCGCCTGCAACGCCATCTATAAAAGCGCGGATGGACAACTGGTCGGCGACCTGATCGACGGCGAAGGTTTCATCCGCGCCTTCGACCGCACCTGCGGCGATACGCGCTTCGACTGGCAACGGGCCAAGGCGCTGGTGGTCGGCAGCGGCGGCGTCGGCTGCGCTGTGGCGGCAGCGCTGGCGGCGCGCGGCATCGGCCATGTCGCCATTTACGATACGCGGCGCGAGCAGGCCGAAGCGCTGCGGCAGCGCCTGCAGGACATGTTCACAGAAACCGAAGTGGTGATCGGTGCGCCGTCCGCGGCGGGATACGACCTGGTAGTCAATTCGACGCCGCTTGGCATGGGCCCGGACGATCCGCTGCCGCTCGACCTGGACGGCATTGCGCCATCCTGCATCGTCGCCGACTGCGGCATGAAGATAGAAATGACCCGGCTGCTGCTGCAAGCGCAGCGCCATGGCTGCCGCATCCAGAAGGGGCGCGAAATGATGATCGAGCAGGCGCCGCTATACCTGGAACTGTTCGGCTGGCCGGGCGTGTCTTCGGATGCGTTCCGGGTTCTGGAGGCGATATGAACCTGAGCAATTTCGGCATGGACAGCATCACCCTGGCCGGGCCGCTGGAATCGAAACTGAGCGCCTCCAAGGCTGCGGGATTTTCGCAGATCATGTTGTGGGCCAAGGACCTGGCCGGCCATCCCGGCGGCCTGGAGCAGGCGGTGCGGCTGGTCAAGGCCAGCGGCGTCCGCGTCACCGGAATCCAGGTCATGCGCGATTTCGAGGGTTTGTCCGGCGCCTTGCATGAATACAAGCTGGACATCGCCAAGAACATGCTGCAGGTGTGCCAGGCAGTCGGCGCGCCGCTGCTGATGGTCTGCTCCAGCACTTCCAGCCACGCCAGCGGCGAACTGCCGCTGATCGCGCGCCACCTGGCCAAGCTGGCGACGCTGGCGGTGCCGCTCGGCGTGCGCGTCGGCTATGAAGCGTTGTCCTGGGGCCGCCACGTCAATCAGTATGCGCAGTCGTGGGAAGCAGTGGAACTGGCCGACCACGCCAACCTGGGCGTGGTGCTCGATTCTTTCCACATGCTCGCTAACCAGGCCGACCTCGATGGCTTGCAAGACATCCCCAGCGAAAAGATCGCGCTGGTGCAGCTGTCCGATTTCATGTGGCGCGACATCCGCAGCGCGGAAGAACGGCTGGAAACGGCGCGTCACTTGCGCGTGTTTCCGGGCGAGGGCGCGCATTCGAAGGAATTGTCCGAGCTGCTGCGGCGGCTGGACCGGGGCGGTTATCGCGGCGACTACAGCTTCGAAGTGTTCAACGACGATTACCTGCAGCTGTCGCCCGACATCGTGGCCCGCCGCGCCCACCGCGCCGCCAAGTGGGTGACCGACCAGGTCCTGCGGCGCAGCCTGCAGGTGCGCCAGCCGAGCGCGGGACATCCGACCATGGCTTGAGCGCCTGCCCTATATAAAACACCAGCTGCAAACAATAAAAAACGCAGCGTCACCAAGGAGACAGCATGACCCATCGCCCGAAATCCGTCCTGGCGCCGAACCGCCCGGACCTGCATTTTTTCCCTGTCTCGAACTTCCATGCGCCGGCGGCCATCGCCGTGCCATAGGAAACAGTTGTCCCACCGGGCTCTCAGGCCCGTGCAATTCATCATAAAAAAACCAAATGGAGATGTCATGAAGAAGAAATTCGTCGCGGCCTGCAGCCTCGCCGGCTGTTCGGTGCTGGCGCAGGCTGAACCAAACCTCACCCTGTACGGCGACCTGGACCAGTACCTTGGGTACATCCACAGCAGCAGCGGCAAAAGCGTCACCGGCCTGAACGACGGCGCCATCCTGCGCAGCCGGCTCGGCTTGCGCGGCGTGGAAGAGCTGGGCGGCGGCTACCAGACCCGGTTCACGCTGGAACAAGGCTTGAACGCCAACACCGGCGGCGCGGCCGATTCCAGCCGCCTGTTCGACCGCCAGGCATGGGTGGGCATGAATACGCCGGCAGGCGAGTTCCGCGTCGGCCGCCAGAACAGCATCGTGTTCTTCATCGGCGGCGCCATCGACTACACCGAACGCACTACCTACGGCTCGGTCATCAATACCTTCGGCGTACCGTCACGCTACGACAACGATATCTCGTACAAATCGCCGCGCGTGGCCGGCTTCCAGTTCGACGCCCATTACGCGCTGACCGAAACCGCAGGCGAAAGCGTAGGCGCGCGCGGCGTATACCAGCTCGGGCTGGACTATAGCAAAGGACCATACCGCGCCGGCTACGCCGGATTGTGGGCCAAGCCGGCGGCGAACGCGCAGTTTTCGGAGAAGGTGGTTTATCACAACCTGTACGCCAATTACGACTACGGCAAGGGCAAGCTGTATTTCGCTTATGTACGCAGCAACAACGTCACAAGCAATGCCAGCGGCAATACCGCTGCGGCCATCCTGAATAACGTCAGTATTCCCGGCAATGCCTTCACCGGCGCCAATGCGGATGTGCAACGCATGTACAACATCTTCCAGGTTTCGGCCGATTATCGCCTCAGCCCGCAATGGCGGATCGGCGCCTTGTATGGCGTGATGCAGGATACGTCGCAGCGGGATTCAGGCGCGCAGGGCGGCAACCTTGGGACTTACTACGATTTATCCAAACGGACCACGCTGTACGGTTTCGCCAGCTACATGAAGAACGACGCCAACGCAGGCTTCCGTTTCAGCGGTTCGGCCGGTCCCACCGCCAACCTGGCCGGAGCGGATATCAACGGTAAGAGCCTGGCCGGTTTGCAAGCCGGCATCTTGCACCGGTTTTAAACGCACCGTTTCCACATTATCATGGAGGGGATCCGTTCTCTTCGTGCAAAAAATACACCTATAGATCACCGAGGACGTCATGTCTATATCTACAGCAACGCAACAAGTCAAGGCGCCGGCCGCCGCCGCAGCACAGAAAACTGCACTGCACACAGCTACCCGTTCGCCGCGCAAGGCCGCGCTCGCCAGCTGGATCGGCAGCGCTGTCGAATATTACGATTTTTTCATCTACGGCACCGCCGCGGCGCTGGTGTTCGGCAAGATATTTTTCCCCTCGGTCGATCCCATAGCCGGCACCGTGGCGGCGTTCGCCACTTTCGGCGTCGGTTATGTGACACGGCCGATAGGGGCGGTGCTGCTGGGCCATATCGGCGACCGGTACGGGCGCAAGAAAGTGCTCACGTTCACCTTGCTGCTGATGGGAATCTCCACTTTCCTGGTCGGCCTGCTGCCGACCTATGGACAAGTCGGCATCAGCGCGCCGGTCATGCTGGTGGTGCTGCGCATGCTGCAAGGGGTGTCGGCGGCAGGCGAGCAGGCCGGCGCCAATTCGATGACGCTGGAGCATGCGCCGCCGCATCGGCGCGCCTTTTTCACCAGCTTCACCCTGAGCGGTACCCAGGCCGGCCTGATCCTGGCGACCCTGGTGTTCCTGCCGATCTCGGCGCTGCCGGAAGAACAGCTGTTGTCCTGGGGCTGGCGCGTTCCGTTTTTCCTGAGCGCGATCGTGGTGCTGGTGGGCATCTGGGTGCGCCGCACCTTGCCCGAGACGCCCGCCTTCGAACAGGAAAAATCGCACAAGCAAACCAGGCTGCCGCTGGCGGTGCTGCTGCGCGAACACAAGAAAAGCCTGGCGCGTGTCATCTTTGCGGCCCAGATCTCGGTGGTGAGCACCATCTTCAGCGTGTTCACGCTGTCCTATGCAGTCAACACCATGCACATCGCCCGCGCTACCATGCTGACCGTGCTGATCCTGGCGAATGTCGTCGCCTTGGCCGCGATCCCGGCGTTCGCCGCCTTGTCGGACCGCATCGGCCGCAAACCGGTGTTCATCTTCGGCGCGCTGGGCTCGGCATGCCTGATCTGGCCTTACCTGTGGTGCATCAGCCAGGCCAATATCCCGCTCATCTTCGTGTTCGGCCTGCTGTTGTCCGGTGTTGTGTATAGTGCGGCGAACGGCGTCTGGCCATCCCTGTACGGTGAAATGTTCGATACCCGGGTGCGCTTGTCCGGCATGGCGATCGGCACCCAGATCGGTTTTGCCCTGGGCGGTTTTGCGCCGACCATCAGCGCGGCTATCCTGAAGCCGGGCGCTGACGGCTGGATGCCGGTGGCGGTATTCGTCAGCGTTACCGCGCTGATCGCCGCCATCTCGGCGGCTACCGCGCGCGAGACTTATCGCACGCCCATGCAAGAGCTGGGCAGAGCCTAGGCGGCGCGAATTGAATCATCCGGAGACGATAATGAAGACAAAAATCCTTGCAACTGGAAACATCTCGGCAGGCCGCAGGGCGCGCAAAGCGGCGCTCGGCAGTTTTGTCGGCGCGGTGGTCGACTGGTATGACTTCCTGTTGTATGGCATCACCGCGGCCCTGGTGTTCAATACCCAGTTCTTTCCCAATGTCAGTCCGACCATCGGCACGCTGGCGGCTTTCGCCACGTTCGGCGTGGGTTTCCTGTTCCGGCCGCTGGGCGGCATCGTGTTCGGCCATTTCGGCGACCGGCTAGGCAGGAAGCGCATGCTGGTGATCACTGTGATGGTGATGGGCGTTTCCACGGCGCTGATCGGCCTGTTGCCGACGTACGCCAGCATTGGCTGGTACGCGCCGTTGGCGCTGGTGCTGCTGCGCGCCTTGCAGGGTTTTGCAGTCGGCGGCGAATGGGGCGGGGCCGCGCTGATGGCGGTCGAAAGCGCGCCGGAAGGAAAAAAAGCCTTCTACAGCAGCGGCGTACAAGTCGGTTACGGCGTCGGCCTGGTGCTGGCGACCGGCATCGTGTCGATCCTCACCCATACGCTGAGCAACGATGCCTTCATGTCCTGGGGCTGGCGCGTCCCTTTCCTGGTCAGCATCGTGCTGGTGCTGGTGGCGGCGTGGATACGCTCGACCATGGAAGAGTCCCAGGAATTCGTCGCCAAGGTCGGCAGCGAGCACAAGGTGAAAGTCCCGCTGCTGGCGGCGTTGCGCAACCATCCCGAGAGTTTCCTGCTGATCATTGCATTGCGCATGGCGGAGATGTTCACGATGTACATCGTCACCGCATTTGCCCTGGCTTATTCAACCAAGAACCTTGGCATGTCGCGCGACCTGTTCCTGAACATCAGCCTGCTGGTCGGCGCCGTGAGCTGCGTGACGATCCCGGCTTTCGCGATGCTGGCGGACCGGATCGGGCTGAAGCGCGTGTATGTGACCGGAGCGGTGATAGGACTGCTGTCCGCAGTGCCGTTTTTCCTCGCCATGGAAGCCCGCTCGGTCGCCTGGATCGTGATCTTCTCGGTGCTGCTGGCCAATATCGCACACGACATGGTGGTCAGCGTGCAGCAACCGCTGTTTACCGAATTTTTCGGGGCGGAATACCGCTACAGCGGCGCCGGCGTCGGCTACCAGTTCGCCAGCGTGGTCTGCGGCGGGTTTACGCCGTTCATCGCAACCGCCTTGCTGGGCGTTGACGGCAGCTGGCATGCCGTGGCGGCCTATCTCGCCGGCGGCTGCCTGCTGTCGGTGATTGTCTCGGCGCGCATGAAAATGGGCAAACCCGCGGCGCAGCCGAGCGCGACGCCATCTTATCCGCAGTCCACGAGTTCGACGCTGGTGATTTGATTCTCTGGAGCCGGCTGTTTGGGGCGTTTCCGGATGGAGATTGCCACCACGAAGGTCTGGTCGGCAAAAAAATCATTCATCGCCGCAGTTCAATTCGAAGTAACCGCGCGCCAGCGACAAGCCATTGACCAGGATTTCAATCTCATGCCGTCCCGGGTAATGCACGCGCGTGGTGAAATCCCGGATGCTCTGGCTGCGTTCGACGGAGACACGCTGGGCGGCCGCCAGCGTCAGTTCCTTGAGCTTGAAGACCTTGGCCGCCGTCGCGCCGGATTTTTTTACGTAATGCATCTTGTAGTCGATCACCAGGTGCTGGCTTGCCGCCGATTTTGAGGCAAGCTCAAACGACAGGGTCACCCGCTCGCCCAAGGCAAGCCGGCGCGGCGTCACCGCGAACTTGCTGAGCTTGACTTCCGGCGCGGCGCCGGCGCCGATCACTGCCAGCGCCCGCGTGTTGCCGGCCTTGATCAGCGAGCGCAGCGCGTGCCTGGCGATCCAGGCGCAATGGGGATGGTCGAGCGGCCAGGCGGCGAGGCGGTCCAGCACCCAGTCCGGATGCGATTTGGTGACGTCGTTCAGGTGGTTGGCGACCGATTTGCGGACATACAGGCTGGGATCCGCGCGCAGGTTTTCCAGGATGGGCGCCGCCAGCGACGGCTCGGCAAGGATGGCGTCGAGCCGGAACGACCACGGCAGGCGCGGACGGCAGCCTTCGCTGGCAAGGCGGCGCACGGCCTCGCTGTCGTCGCGCGACCAGGTTTGCATGATGGCCAGCGCCCGTTGCAGGTCGGCGCGCAGGAATTCGCGTACGGCGAATTCGGAGGAACCGAAGCCGGTGAAATACTTGAGTGCATCCATCGACCAGTCGAAATCGTCCAGTCCGTGCTGGCCCACGTAGTCGGGCAGGACCAGGGTGGCGAAACCGTGATCGATGCGCGGCGCCAGCGCGCGCAGGATCTTGACCGTCTTGCGGTAATCCGCCGGCAGCGTCGCGTGTAGGGCCTCTGTCATGCGGCGCAGGCGCTGCATCAGGCTCAGGCCGTCGAGTCCGGCGAATGCGATCTTGAGGAAGCGCTTGGCGTCGAACGCCGGGTAGATCGCCGCCAGTTCAAGCGCCACGCTGCGGAAGCGGGCCTTGTCAAAGATTTCTTTTAATGCAGTGTTTTCAGTGGCTGCCATGCTGTGCTCTCCGGCCGGATCCGTTTATTGTCTCCGAAAGCAACAGCTTAACCGCGGCTCCTGACAGCTGCTGTCAGGAGCCGCGCTGCGGTTCTTAACGCCGATAACGTTCTGCCGCATGTTCCTGGGCGAAGTTCGGCAGCATTGCCTGGCGCGCTGAGTTGAAGGTTTCCCACTGGCCGGCGTCAGGCAAGGACGGGATGGTCACCTGTTCGCGGCGGTCGAAGCCAAGCAGCGCCGCATCGACCAGTTCGCCCACCTCCATGACACCCTGCAGCGCATTGACGTCGCGTCCGGAGCGTTCCCAGATCTCAGTGCGGGTCGCTGCCGGCAGCACGGCTTGCACGTACAATCCGCGCGCGCCGAGTTCGGCGTTCAGGGCTTGCGAGTAGGTCAGTACATAGGCCTTGGTCGCACCGTATACGCCGAGCGGGAATTCCGGCGCCAGCGCCACCACCGACGCAATGTTCACGATGGCGCCTTCGCCCTGGGCCACGAAACGCGGGATGACCGCAGCCGCGAGCCGCGTCACCGCGGTGATGTTGAGGCGGATCAGGCGGTCCTGCAGCTCGACGTCCGCATCCAGCAAGCCGCCCGGCGCCGCCGCTCCTGCATTGTTGACCAGCAGCCCGATCCGCGCATCCTCGCGCAGCCGGGTCTCGACCAGCTTGAGGTCGGAGGCTTCCGTCAGGTCGGCCTTGATGATGTCGATGCTGACACCGGTTTCGGCGCGCAGGCGCTCGGCCAGCGCCGCCATGCGCGCCTGGTCGCGCGCCACCAGCACGAGATCGTGTCCGCGGGCGGCCAGGCGTTCAGCGTAAGTGGCGCCGATGCCGCCGGAAGCGCCGGTGATGAGTACGGTTGTTTTAGCTTGCTTAGTCATGGGGAGTCCTGATTTTGGTTGTTGAAAAGAAATATAAATGATGAAATTATTATTCATTATGAACATCAGCATTACAATCATGATCGCCATCATGTATAATGTCAAGCATCAAAAGGAGAGGTCATGAAGATAAGCCGCGAACAGGTTGCCGAAAACCGCACGCGCATTCTCGATGCTGCAGCACGCCTGTTTCGCGAGCGCGGCTTTGAAGGCGTCACCGTGGCGCAGATCATGAATGCCGCCAGCCTTACGCATGGCGCGTTTTACGGGCACTTCACATCCAAGGACGATTTGATCGCCCAGGCTTGCGCGCATGTCTTGACGCCGCCCGGGGGCGACCCCCATCCGCAGCGGATGGCCGATTTTGCCGCACAATACCTGAGCGCTGCCCATCGCGACGATCCCGGATGCGCCTGTCTGTTTTCGACGTTAGGCACGGAAGCCGTGCGCGCCGGCGATGACGTACGCCATGCCATGACCGAGAGCGTACGGCGCCAGCTCGAGAAGTTCAGCCAGAGCGCGCCGGGGCAGACCGCCGAGGAGCGGCGCCGCGCCGCGGTCGGCAGCTGGTCAGCCATGATCGGGGCGCTGATGCTGGCGCGCCTGGTCGACGATGCCGAATTGTCCGATCGATTGCTGGCGGATACGCTAGCGTGGCTGGAAGCGGGAAAGTAAGTGTTGTCATCAGGCAGTCACTGAAAGAAGCCATAATCGCCGGATTCAATCTCATCCCAAATGGCCATGCACCTCTCAAATATCCGTCGCACATCCCGTCCAGTCCTGATCCTGACCCAGCTCGCCGCTGCCGCTGCATTGACCGCCTGCGGCGGAGGCGGCGACAGCAACAACCTGGCCTCAGCCAAATTCCAGACCCTGGACGGCGCCGCGCCGCTGGTGATCGGGCATCGCGGGTTGCCGGGGCTGTATCCGGAAGAGACGCAGCCGTCTTATGAAGCCGCGGCCGACGTCGGCGCCGATTCGCTGGAAGAAGACCTGCACCTGACCAAGGATTGCGTGCTGGTTGCGCGCCACAATCCGTGGCTGAGCGACAACACCAACATCACCACGGTGGCCCAGACCAACGCCACCGTGGCGGCGCGCAAACGCACCGTGCCGGGCGTGCTGGTGAATGTCAGCTACTCGCTCGCCACCTACGGCGGTCCGGCGCAATACCTGAGCGACCTGACCGATCCCAACGATCCGAAATCGGTGTTGAAATCGCTGGTGGTGGACGGCGAGGACCATACCGGCGACTGGTCGATCACCGACTTCACCGTCGCCGAGCTGAAACAATGGATAGGCGGCACCACCTACGATGCGCGCGACCAGCGGCCGACCGCGCTGAACGGCAAATATCCGATCCTGACGATGCAGGAAATCATCGATATCGCCAAGGCCAAGGGCGCCGCCAGCGGCCGCACGATTTCGATCTATCCGGAATCGAAGAACCCGTACTGGAACAATGCGCAAGCCATCGCCAACGGCTGCGGCAGCGGCAAGCATCCGTTCGAAGATGCGATCATCAAGCTCATCAAGGACAACAACCTGAACAGCAAGACTGCGCCGATCTATGTGCAGAGCTTCGATCCGGCCAGCCTGAAGTACATGCGCGCCGCCGGCCTGAATACGAAGATGGTGCAGCTGGTCGACGGCAACGACGTCAACTACAAGACCGGCGAAATGATTTACCAGACCAGCGATGTCTATAATTTCGTCGATGGCCGCCCATACAGCTGGACCCTGGCCGGCGACGGCCGTTACTTCGGCGCCATGCTGACCCCGGCCGGGCTGGCTGAAATCAAGACCTATGCCGACGGCATCGGTCCCTGGAAACCGCAGGTGATGGCGCATACCATCGTGCCGTTCAAAGCAACCAACGCCGACGGCACGCCTTACACCGGCTCGCTGGCCGACGTCAACACGATCACGCCCACCAGCCTGATCGCTGATGCGCACAAGGCTGGCCTGTTCGTGCATTCCTATACTTTCCGCAACGAGCAGAAGTACCTGGCCGGCATCTACAAGGGCGACCCGAGCGCGGAATTCCTGACTTACTTCCGGGCCGGGATCGATGGCGTGTTTACCGATTTCGCCAACACTGGAGTGGCTGCGCGTACTGCTTTTATCAAGGAAGCCAGGCAGTAAGACAGAGGCGGGTTCAGGCGTAGCTCAGCCTGGGCTGGAAATCGCCGCGGCCTTCCGGCATGACGTCGAACAGGTTCCACATCGGATCCAGCATGTCGTTGTGGCGGTAGTCCTGGCCGGGCTCGGACGGCACGTAAAGCATCTCCGAGCCCCAAGTATGGCGGATCACGCCGTCGCTGCTGCGGTGGAATACGTTGAGCATCGGCATGTCCCATTCTTCGCCATCCTTGAAGTCCTGCTGCCTGCGCATCTGCGGGCTGAGGGCGCTGGAATCGCCGAAGTAATCGCTGTCGTAGCTGTTGCCGTCGGTGGACAGCAGGTGCAGCCCGTGCCAGCCGCGTTCCTTGGCGAAAGCGAGGAGATCCGCCAACGGCCGCTTGGCGACCACCACGAAGTTGAGACGCTGGTCGATGTGCCGTACCTGGCCATCGATGCCGTCGAGGAAATGGGTGCAGCCGGGGCAGGGCCGCTTGCGCTCCGGGCCGTACATGAAACTGTAGATCGCCAGCGTATCCTTGCCGGGCGCGAACAGTTCCGACACATGCACCGGACCGTCGGCGCCGACAAAACGATAATCCTGTTTCAATTCGCCGCCGGGAGGCAGGGCGCGGCGCCGGGCGGCGACGCTCTCGATCTGGCGCCGCAGCGCCATTTCCTCGGCCAGCAGGGCGGCGCGGGCGCTACGGTAACCGGCGCTCTCGCCGGGAAAACGAAGTTGCTGCAGTTCAGGCCTGGTCGACATGACGGGCTCCTCGGTTTGGCGTTCATGGCGTTCAAGCAACCAGTATATACGCGGAGAATTCGCTCACAAGCCGGGTGCTCAGGACGTTTATGGCCTGCCTGACAAGGTGTTTGTCTTTCATCAAGCCCCGGCGACCGACAGCAGCATCACCGCGCCCACCTCCAGCAGGTCGCTGAGGCCGTGCGCGATCATCGGCGCCAGCAGGCTGCGCGAACGTTCCATCAGCCAGACGTAGGTCAGGCCGAAGAGGAAGGCGTAGAGCTGCTGGGCGATCGCCTGGTACAGCGGATCCTGGAAGAAACTGCCGTAGTGGGCTGCGCCGAACAGCAGGCTCACGATCACGCCTGACACCGGGATCTCGAACCGGGCCAGGCGCACCCGTCCAGGCACCAGCACGGTCAGCATGCCTACCAGCACGCCACGGAAGATGATCTCTTCGTTGGGGCCGGCGACGAACATCACCGCCAGCCAGCCGGGGATGCCGAGCGCGGTCATCTCGTAGCCGCCTTGGGGCGCAGTGCGGCTGAGCAGCTGCGGCCAATAGTCGGCCACCAGCATCAGCAACGCCATGCCGATGCCGATCAGCACCGCCAGGCCGGCATAGCTGCGCTGCGGCGGCCAGCGCAGATAAGGATCGGCCTTAGGCAGATAGCGGCGCATGACCAGGACCGCCATCAGTCCGGCTGTAATCTGGAACAGCTCGGCCAGGCCGACAAAGGCCCAGACCTGATGGTGGAACCAGCCGGCCTGATGCTTGAACAGCCAGCGTGCGGCTTCGCGCGGCGGCCACAGCATCAGCTGCATCAGGATCGCTGCGAGCGCGATCGGCCACAGGCGGAACTTGAATCCGGTAATTTCAAAAAGCGGGCGGCTGGGCGCGAGGGCGGTGGTATCGGTCATGGACTGACGATATCAGGCAGCGGCCGTCGCAGTCTTGAACGAATGTTTCAGTGTGCTGCGCCAGGCGCCGGGCGAGCGGCCGGTGAAGGCCTTGACGTCGCGATTCATGTGCGCCTGGTCGGCATAGCCGGCGGCAGCGGCGATCTCGATCAGGCTGGCGCCGCCATCGACGATCATGCGCCAGGCCAGGCGGGCGCGGGCTTCGATACGGTAGCGCGTCGGACTGACGCCATAGACGGCGCGGAACCAGCGGAACGCCGTCACCCGCGACACGCCGTTTTCTTGCGACCAGAGCCGCACGCCGGCCGGATCGGAAGCGGTCAGCGCCTCGGCCAGCAGGTCCGGCGCTTCGCTCAGTTTGCCCTGGCTCTGGCGCCAGCCATCCGTGAGCGCTGCCGCAGCCTCCAGCGAATCGCGCCCGGCCAGGCGGATCACCAGGTCGGGATCGTTTACCTGGCCGCATGCCGATGCGGCGACAGGCATGGCTACCGGCAGGTTCAGGACCCTGGCGCCGCGCGGGATGGCGCGGTTCCAGTGGGCCGAAAAGGGCGCGTGCAACAGGACGTCGCCGGCCCGCACATGCCAGCGTCCGCATTCGCCGGCTTCCTGGTAGCCGCCGTCGAGCACGATGGTGGCATAGGCTTGGGCATGGATGTGGCGCGGAATCACGGTTCCGGGCTCAAGGATGCAACTGGGCGTTTGCTGGAAGCTGGGCATGCTGGAAAAGGAATGCGTAGCGATGGATTGCATATTGCAGCATATTGTTACCTGAAGGCAAGGCGACTCTGCTCCGGCAGCAGGTGACTGGCAATTAGGTATTGCAAAGCTAAAATTTAACCATTATGATTGCCACAAGCGAATTGGTCCAACCAATGGACCTATAGACCGATTGTCATCAATCGGCAGTCCACACGATCAATAATATGGAGACAGTGTTCATGAGGCTTCAAGGAAAACGCATCCTGGTGACTGCGGCAGGCCAGGGTATAGGACGCGCCAGCGCCGTGATGTTTGCCCGCGAGGGGGCGCAGGTGCTGGCTACCGATATCAACCAGGCGGCGCTGGACGAAACCGCCGCGCTGGCCCGCGCCGCCGGCGCCGAGCTGGTCACCCGCCATCTCGACGTCACCGACGCCAAGGCGGTGGCGGCATTGGCGCAGACCGGTTCGTCTTTCGACGTGCTGTTCAATTGCGCCGGCTTTGTCCATCACGGCAGCATCCTCGATTGCACCGAACAGGACTGGGAGTTCTCCTGGAACCTCAACGTTTCCTCCATGTACCGCCTCATCCGCACGCTGCTGCCGGGCATGCTGGCGCAGGGCGGCGGTTCCATCATCAACATGGCGTCGGCCGCTTCCAGCGTCAAGGGCGTGCCCAATCGTTTCGTGTACGGCGCCACCAAGGCGGCGGTGATCGGCCTGACCAAGGCGGTGGCTGCCGATTTCGTCGCCAAGGGCATCCGTTGCAATGCTATCTGCCCCGGCACCGTCGAATCGCCTTCTCTCGAAGCGCGGATCAAAGAACAGGCGCGGCAGCAAAACGTGCCGATCGCCGACATCGAGGCCGCGTTTGTCGCCCGCCAGCCGATGGGACGGGTCGGCAAGGCCGACGAAATCGCGGCCCTGGCCTTGTACCTGGCTTCCGATGAATCTTCCTTCACTACCGGCGCCATCCATCTGATCGATGGCGGCTGGTCCAATTGATCCATCCCTGTTGAATAACGTCACCATGAAAGCGAAACCATGAAGTTGTTGAGATACGGCCAGAAGGGCCAGGAAAAACCCGGCGTGCTGGATGCACAGGGACGCGTGCGCGACTTGTCTGGCGTGGTGACGGATATCGCCGGCCGTTTCCTGACGCCGCAGGAGCTGGATAAATTGCGAGCGCTGGACCTGGACAGCCTGCCGTTGGTCGCCGGTACGCCGCAGCAAGAGCTACGCCTCGGACCCTGCGTCGGTGCCGTCGGCAAGTTCATCTGCATCGGCCTGAACTATTCCGACCACGCCGCCGAATCGGGCATGGAAGTGCCGTCGGAACCGGTGGTGTTCAACAAATGGACCAGCGCCATCTGCGGTCCGGACGACGACGTCGAAATTCCGCGCGGTTCCCTGAAGACCGACTGGGAAGTGGAGCTGGGCGTGGTGATCGGCCTGGGCGGCCGCTATATCAGTGAAGCCGACGCCCTCAAGCACGTCGCCGGCTATTGCGTGATCAACGATGTCTCCGAGCGCCAATACCAGCTGGAACTGGGCGGCACCTGGGACAAGGGCAAGGGCTGCGATACCTTCGGCCCGCTCGGCCCCTGGCTGGTGACCGCCGATGAAGTGGCCGATCCGCATGCTCTCGGCTTGTGGCTGGAAGTGGACGGCCATCGCTACCAGAACGGCAATACCTCGACCATGGTGTTCCGGGTGCCGGCGCTGGTCAGCTACCTGAGCCGCTTCATGAGCTTGCAGCCCGGCGATGTGATTTCCACCGGCACGCCGCCCGGCGTCGGACTCGGACAGAAGCCGCCGGTCTACCTGCGCGCGGGCCAGGTAATGCGGCTCGGCATAGATGGCCTGGGAGAGCAGCGCCAAACTACCATCTCACTTTAAAGAGAACCACGATGACGACAATTCGATCAATCCGCGTGCTGGATGTGCGGTTCCCGACCTCGCAAATGCTGGACGGCTCGGACGCGATGAATCCGGATCCCGATTACTCCGCCGCCTATGTCGTTCTGGAAACCGACCAGCCCGGCCTGGAAGGGCACGGCCTGACCTTCACCATCGGCCGCGGCAATGAAATCTGCTGCGCCGCGATCAAAGCGATGGAACACCTGGTGGTCGGCCTCAAGCTGGACTGGATCAGCGCCGACATGGGCCGCTTCTGGCGCCACATCACCTCCGACAGCCAGCTGCGCTGGATCGGTCCCGACAAGGGCGCGATCCACTTGGCCACCGGCGCTGTCGTCAATGCGGTCTGGGACTTGTGGGCCAAGGCAGAAGGCAAGCCGCTGTGGCAGCTGGTGACCGACATGTCGCCCGAGGAACTGGTGCGCGCCATCGATTTCCGTTACCTGACCGACTGCATCACGCCGGAAGAAGCGCTGGCCATGCTGCGCGCGCAGGAACCAGGCAAGGCCGAGCGCATCCGCTCGCTGCAGCGGGACGGCTATCCGTGCTACACCACTTCCGCCGGCTGGCTCGGTTATGAAGACGCCAAGCTGCGGCGCCTGTGCCAGGAAGCGGTCGACAACGGCTTCAACCATATCAAGCTCAAGGTCGGGCGCGACCTGGAAGACGACATCCGGCGCGTCACCATCGCGCGCGAAGTGATCGGCCAGGACAGGCAGCTGATGATAGACGCCAACCAGGTATGGGAAGTCGACCAGGCGATCGACTGGGTCAATGAACTGGCGTTCGCCAAGCCGTGGTTCATCGAAGAACCGACCAGCCCGGACGACATCGAGGGCCATCGCAAGATCCGCGAAGGCATTGGCGCGGTCAAGGTAGCCACCGGCGAAATGTGCCAGAACCGCATCATCTTCAAGCAGCTCATCATGCGCGGCGCGATCGACGTGGTGCAGATCGATTCCTGCCGTCTCGGCGGCGTCAATGAAATACTGGCGGTGCTGCTGATGGCGGCCAAATACAAGCTGCCGGTGTGCCCGCATGCCGGCGGCGTCGGCCTGTGCGAGTATGTGCAGCACCTGTCGATGATCGACTATGTGTGCATTTCGGGGACCATGGAAGGGCGGGTAACGGAGTACGTCGACCATCTGCATGAGCATTTTGTCGAACCTTGCGTGATCCGGGATGCCAACTACATGCCGCCGGCTGCGCCGGGGTTTTCGATTACGATGAAGCCGGAATCGCTGGAGAAATACCAGTTCCGCGGCTAGCAAAGCACGCAGGGCGGGCACCTGTGCCCACGCAGTAGTATATTCAACATGGGCAAAAGGACCTGCCCGCCCTACAATAAAACAAATAAAAACGGAGACGGCAAAGTGGATCTACATTTAGCAGGAAAAGTGGTGATCGTGACCGGCGGCGGCGCAGGGATAGGCGCTGCGATTTCGCTGCAGCTGGCGGCGGAAGGCGCGATTCCGGTGATCCTGGGCAAAAGCCAGCCGGCGCCTGAATTCAAGACGGCGTTGCTGGCCTTGCAAGGAAAGTCGCTGATCCTCCAGCTCGACCTGATGGATGAGGACAAGTGCCGGCAGGCCGTGGCGCAGACCATAGGCGAATTCGGCCGGCTGGACGGACTGGTGAACAATGCCGGCATCAACGACAACATCGGCCTCGACGCCGGTCGCGCCGCTTTCGTGCTGTCGCTTGAAAAAAACCTGATCCATTACTACACCATGGCGCATTTCTGCGTACCGCACCTGAAAGCCAGCCGCGGCGCCATCGTCAACATTTCTTCGAAGACGGCTGTGACCGGCCAGGGCAACACCAGCGGCTATTGCGCCGCCAAGGGCGGGCAGCTGGCATTGACGCGCGAATGGGCGGCGGCGCTGGCGAATGACGGCGTGCGGGTCAACGCCGTGATTCCGGCCGAAGTGATGACACCACTGTACCGCAACTGGATCGCCAGCTTCGACAATCCGGAGCAAAAACTGGCTGCGATCACCAGCAAGATACCACTCGGAAAACGCTTCACCACAGCCGAGGAGATTGCAGACACCGCGGTATTTCTCTTGTCGCAGCGCGCTGCGCATACGACCGGGCAGTGGGTGTACGTGGACGGCGGCTACAGCCACCTCGACCGCGCCCTGACCTGAATGCATCTTGATAGATTGATTTAACACTGCCGGCGGCAGCGCCGGCAGTGCATCATGAGAGTAAATATGCAGCAATCAGAAATTCCTACGCCGGATTGCCTCATTTCGCTGGAAAACGTGACCAAGCGTTTTCCCGGCGTGCTGGCGCTCGACAACTGCCGCTTCGACCTGATGCGCGGCGAAGTCCATGCGCTGATGGGTGAAAACGGCGCCGGCAAATCGACGTTGATGAAAGTGCTGGCCGGCGTGTATCCCAAGGACAGCGGCGAGATCCGCATGGAAGGGCTGCCGGTCGAAATTCCAACCCCGCGCGCGGCGCAAGCGCTGGGCATCGGCATCATTCACCAGGAGCTCAACCTGATGAACCACCTGAGCGCCGCGCAAAACATTTTCATCGGCCGCGAGCCGCGCGGCCGCTACGGCCTGTTCCTTGACGAAGAGGCGCTGAACCGGCAAACCAAGGCGATTTTTGAACGCATGCGGCTGGACCTCGATCCCAGCACGCTGGTGAGCGAACTGACGGTGGCCAAGCAGCAGATGGTGGAAATCGCCAAGGCGCTGTCCTTCGACTCGCGCGTGCTGATCATGGATGAACCGACGGCGGCGCTCAACAACGCCGAAATCGAGGACCTGTTCCGCATCATCCGCCAGCTGCAGTCGCACGGCGTCGGCATCATCTACATTTCGCACAAGATGGACGAGCTGCGGCAGATATCCAACCGCGTCACGGTCATGCGCGACGGCAAATACATCGCCACCGTGCCCACCGCCACCACCTCGATGGAGACCATCATCGGCATGATGGTGGGGCGCCAGCTCGATAGCGACGGCGGCAGCCAGGCCATGCCCGACACTTCCGCCAACGATGTCGTGCTGGAGGTGAAGGGACTGCAGCGCGGTTCCCTCGTCAAGGATGTGAGTTTCAACCTGCGCAAAGGCGAGATCCTCGGTTTTGCCGGCCTGATGGGCGCCGGCCGCACTGAAGTGGCGCGCGCCGTCTTCGGCGCCGACCGCGTCGACGCCGGGGAAATCCGGGTGCACGGCGCCAAGGTGGCGATCAAGTCGCCGCGGGACGCAGTGGCGCACGGCATAGGTTACCTGTCGGAAGATCGCAAGCACTTCGGCCTGGCCACCGGGCTGGACGTCAAGACCAATGTCGCCATGTCGAGCATGAACCGGTTCCTGACCCAGGGCCTGTTCCTGGACCAGGCCGCGATCCGCGCCACCGCGCAGGATTTCGTGCGGCAGCTGAGCATCAAGACGCCGTCGGTCGAGCAGCCGGTGCGGCTGCTGTCGGGCGGCAACCAGCAAAAGATCGTGATCGCCAAGTGGCTGCTGCGCGACTGCGACATCCTGTTTTTCGACGAACCCACGCGCGGCATCGACGTCGGCGCCAAGAGCGAAATCTACAAACTGCTCAATACGCTGGCGGAGCAGGGCAAGGCGATTGTCATGATCTCTTCGGAGCTGCCGGAAGTGTTGCGCATGAGCCATCGCATCCTGGTCATGTGCGAAGGCCGCATCACCGGCGAACTGTCTGCCGCGGAAGCTTCGCAAGAAAAGATCATGCAGCTGGCGACCCAGCGCGAAGAAAAGCGCGATGATCAGCGCGCCGCCCAGGCCGCTTGACACCCGAATCACTTACATACAATGAAAACCACCATGGCAAATATCCAGAATCCCGCGTCGCAAGCACAGCAGCCAGGCCAGGGCGTATTCGCGGCGGTCAAGGCCAAGATCTTTCATCCTGCCACCCGGCAGAAACTGCTAGCCTTCGCCAGCTTGCTGGCGCTGCTGGTGTTTTTCAGTTTCGCCTCGCCGAATTTCCTGGAAATCGACAACCTGGTCGGCATCCTGCAGTCGACCGCGGTCAATGGCGTGCTGGCGATCGCCTGCACCTTTGTCATCATCACCGCCGGCATCGATCTCTCGGTCGGCACCCTGATGACCTTCTGCGCCGTCATGGCCGGCGTGTTCCTTACCTATTGGGGCATGCCGCTCTACGTCGGCGTCATCGCCGCGATCGTGTTCGGCGCCTTGTGCGGCTGGATTTCCGGCGTGCTGGTGGCCAAGCTGAAGATCCCGCCTTTCATCGCGACACTGGGCATGATGATGTTGCTCAAAGGGTTGTCGCTGGTGATCTCCGGCACCAAGCCGATCTATTTCAACGACACCGAGGGATTTTCGGCCATCTCGCAAGACTCCCTGATCGGCAGCCTGATTCCGGCCCTGCCGATCCCGAATGCGGTGCTGATCCTGTTCCTGGTCGCTATCGCCGCCGGCATCGTGCTCAATAAAACCATTTTCGGCCGCTACACCTTTGCGCTGGGCAGCAATGAAGAAGCGCTGCGGCTGTCGGGCGTCAATGTCGATTTCTGGAAAGTCGCTGTGTACACCGTCGGCGGCGCCATCTGCGGCATCGCCGGGCTGCTGATCGCGTCGCGCCTGAATTCGGCGCAGCCGGCGCTGGGGCAGGGTTATGAGCTGGATGCGATCGCCGCGGTGGTGATCGGCGGCACTTCCTTGTCGGGCGGCACTGGCACCATCCTCGGCACCATCATCGGCGCTTTTATCATGAGCGTGCTGATCAACGGCTTGCGCATGATGTCGGTGGCGCAGGAATGGCAGACCGTGGTGACCGGCGTGATCATCATCCTGGCGGTGTACATGGATATCTTGCGCCGCCGGCGCCAGTGAAAAGAACAGGTTTTGCAGGTGCAGTTACGGGCTGTTGCAGCAAGGCCCACCGTTTTATAACCATAAGAGGAGACTTGAAATGATAAAGAGAAGAGCAGTCAACATCGCCGTCGGCCTGGCGCTCGCGCTGGGATTCAGCGCTGCCGCGGTAGCCGAGGATATCTATATTCCCCTGATCTCGAAAGGCTTCCAGCACCAGTTCTGGCAAGCGGTGAAGACCGGTTCGGAGCAGGCGGCCAAGGACTACAATGTCAAGGTGTCGTTCGAAGGCCCGGAGACCGAAGCCATGGTCGACAAGCAGATCGACATGCTGTCGGCGGCGCTGGGCAAGAAACCGAAGGCCATCGGTTTTGCCGCGCTGGACAGTAAGGCCGCATTGCCGCTGCTGAAGAAGGCCCAGGCAGCGCATATTCCTGTCGTAGCGTTTGACTCGGGCGTCGACAGCGACATTCCGGTGACTACCGCTACCACCGACAACAAGGCGGCGGCGGCGCTGGCGGCCGACAAGATGGCTGAGCTGATCGGCAAGGAAGGCGAAGTCGCGGTAGTGGCGCATGACCAGACCAGCCGTACCGGCATCGACCGCCGCGACGGTTTTGTCGAACGCATGAAGGCTTATCCCAAGATCAAGATCGTCAGCATCCAGTACGGCGCCGGCGACCAGCTGAAATCGACCGAGATTACCAAGTCCATCCTGCAGGCCTATCCACATCTGAAGGGCGCCTTCGGCACCAACGAAGGTTCGGCCATCGGCGTGCTGAACGGCGCCAAGGAAACCAAGCGCAAGCTGGTGATCATCGGCTACGATTCCGGCAAGCAGCAGAAAGATGCGATCAAGGACGGCAGCATGGCCGGCGCCATCACCCAGAACCCGGTCGGCATCGGCTACAAGACGGTAGAGGCGGCGGTCAAGGCGCTCAAGGGCGAAAAGCTGCCGAAGGTGATCGATACCGGTTTCTACTGGTACGACAAGAGCAATATCAACGATCCCAAGATCGTCGCCGTACTGTACGACTGATACCGGGCGCTATCAAGCAGCAAGCGCGGCCCGATAGGCGCTATCGGGCCGTGGTCATTTCAGCAAATCCAGCCGCTGATGCCATTCAAATAGGGATTCGTGCGGAAACTGCGTGAACTGCTTGTCCTTGCGGCCAGCCTTGACTTCCACCCATGGCGCTTTATAGGCCAACAGCAAGTGGGTATATTCAGGCGGCGCCGGCAGCGGCGTGTCGATGGCGGAAGCGAACGGGTGCACCAGTTCCGGCCATTCCGGGCTGTAGAGCCACAGCGCGCTGCCGCAGCGGCGGCAGAAATGCCGTTGCGCGGTGCTGGTGTGGAGCCGTGATTCGCCTTGCCGTTTGAGTTTTGCGTGGTAGACGCTGACGTCGTCCTGGCCTTGCACCTTCAGGGTGCCGGCGTCGCCGCCGATGTTGACGGCGTAGCCGCCGCCGCCCTGGGTCTTGCGGCAAATCGAACAATAACAGCGCTGGTAAGGATAGGGCGTATCGCTTTCCAGGCTGAAACGGACTGCGCCGCAATGGCAGGATCCCTTCAGTTTCATGGTTCTCTCCTAGTTGTCGCTGCCTCCAGTATCGCCGATCCCGCCAGCAAGCCAGTGTTAAACAGCGAACATACAGTCCCGCGGTTGAAGCGCATCATGCCTTCCTCTTATTCCGGCGTCGCCGGTACTGGCTGGGAGGAAACATGCTGGCGAAATATATATTTGTCACTGGCCTGATTACGGCGATCGCCGTTTTCGGCAGCGAACGAACTGCTAAAAGCGGCGCACCGACCATCACCCCGATATCCCCTTCATCGCAAATTGCGCCGCCCAAGCGGCTGCTGGCCCCGGCCTTGCCGGCTGAGCCGCAGCCCGAACTCGAGCACGTGAACATCGATGGCGGTATAGTTAAAAGAACCTGAAGCATCCAGTTGCAGGCAGATCAAGGAAATGGTTATGGAGCTGGTCCGTACTTACATGATTGAAACCACAAATGCGCTGTTTACGCTGGTCGTCACCGAAGACCGCCATGGCGGTCCCTACAAGGCGACCTATGTCGGGACGCGCCAGAAAGTCGAACTGCCCTGGGTCGATAATCCCGGCCTGGGCCAGAAGGACCTTGACGGTGAGGCGGCAGACGTCGATTTCGATGTGCTGATCGCCACCTGCCACCGGCAGATCGCGGAGCGCGGCGGCGAAATCCTCGGCATTCAGGATATCTCTGTGATCGACGAGCGTCCTCGCAGGGACTGGGGATCCGGCCACTGACGAACTCGCTGCCGTCCGCAACCAGGAACCCATGGCAAGGACTAAAAGGTTCGTCCGGCCTGTTCATCCGCACGCCGCTACCGGCAAGCAAAAACCTGCAGAATCGTTTTTCATGGAGAACTATTTGATCTCCAGCCCCTCTCATTCCCAATAAAAAAGCCAATGCCTGGAACACCAGGCCGGTTGGCGCACGCCAACATTTCCACGAAGGTTGTTCATTTAACACCTGAGACAAGGAGATTTCTCATGAGGCCTATCAGTACCTACATCATTGAAACCGACAATGCACTTTTTACCCTGGTAGTCACGGAATCGGACGACGGCGGCCCCTACAATGCGTCGTATATCGGAACCAGCCCGAAATTCGAGCAGACCGATACGGACGACGACGCCGACCCGGTACAAGAAGATATCGAAGGCGAAATGGAAGACCAGGACTTTGACGCGCTGCTGGCGGCCTGCCACCGGGAAATCGTGGAGCGCGGCGGCGACATCATCAGCATCGAAGACATATCTGATGACGAACGCTAACGTCTTCCCGGCAGCGACACCCGATCAGAAGCGAACCTTCAGATAAGCGCTGGGCCCGACCAGCTTGACGCCCAGGTTGGCTTGATAGTTGGCGCTATCCCGGTACAGCTGGATTTTGGTGATGCCATAGTCGGCGCCGATGCCGACATTCTTGAACGGAAACCACTCGACGCCGACATTGCCGTTATAGATATGGCCGTTGATGTTGCCGCCGTTTTTCTTGATGCCGGAAGCCTCGGCGTACAGCCGCACATTGTCGCTCAGCGCCGTGCGCACGCCCACTTCCAGCAGCGGCGCGATGGCGTTGTCGCTGCGCGAATCGCTGGCGGTGCCGCTGACGCCGTCCAGCGAGCCGCGCGCCATGGTGTCGAGGTCGGCCTGGTAATAGGCGGCGCCGGCGCCGAGGCCGAATACCGTATTGCCGGATCCGAACCACCATTTGTAGGCCAGCTGCGCCAGTTCGACCTTGAGGCGGGCATTGGCGGAAGCATCGCCGGTGACCACCTGGCCATTGACGGTGGCGGTGCGGGCGATGGATGCATCAAAATTGTTGGTGTAACGGTAGTAATCGAACGCCAGGCCCTGGTGGTCGCCCAGCAGCATGTCGGCGCGCACCCGGCCCAGCGTCTTGTGGTCGCGCGTCAGGTCGCCGGTCTCGGCGCGGCCGTATTTGGTGTTGACGCCGATATTGAAAGTCGGCTCGACATAATAGCCGCCGACCGACAGGCTGAAACGGTCCAGCGCCGGCGACGGATCGGCCAGCGCGCTTGCGGACGCCAGGCACAAGCCTGTTGCGGCCAGGGATTTGGTCAAGATGCTCATCGGGAGATCCTCATTCAAGTTTATCCGCTTGGGGAGAAAATGCCTGGATAAAAGCTTAGCAGCAGCAACTTGGGGCGAATGAGCGATAGCTAACATTCCAGATTGGAATGCCGGGATTTTTTGGCGAAGGCGCGACTCTTTGCCGCGCAAGAAGAGATTTTCCAGGATTGATATATACTGCAATATGACTGTATATTCATACAGTCAATCATCTTTCAATTTTTACCTGGCGCGCAATACGTCGAGCCGCGGTGCCCGTAACATGGTCAGAGTGCTGGAAAACCGTTTTTATTATCTCGACAATTTCCTTGCCGTGGTGGCATCGGTGCGCGCCCGCTATCGCCATTTGCTGGATGGCGAAGAGCAGGCTTTCGTCGACGGTTTCGAAGCGTTGCCGCTGGCCTCGCGCGCATTGCTGGTGCGGATGGTGATGCGCAAGGGCGAGCTGTTTCGCTCGAGCAGGCTGCGCTACGATGAAATCGGCTGCGCGCGCAGCGCCGCGGCGCCGCTGATCGCCGCCGGCTGGCTGGACGGAGAGCCGGCCATCGATATCGCGCAGCTATGCGGCCTGCTGACAAAAACCGAGCTTGCAGAAGCGTTTCCGCTGCTGCCGCGCAGTGCGCGCAAGGCCGGGCAGCTCGACATCCTGCGCGACGAGTACGGCGACGCGGTACGCACGCTGGCCGGCTGGCGTATCGACGACCAGCTGCTGCGGCTGTCGATTGCGCCTCTGTGCGATCGGCTGCGGCTGATGTTCTTCGGTAACCTGCACCAGGACTGGTCGGAATTCGTGCTGTCGGAACTGGGGATTTTCAGATACGAACAGGTCGATTTGTCGCTTGCACAAGGTTTCAGCAGCCGCCAGGACATCGACGATTACCTGCACCTGCATGCCTGCCGCCAGCGGTTCCACGACGGCGAAGCGCCGCAAGCCGTGGCGGCCTGCCTGCCGGCCATGCCATATCCAAACGACTGGCTGGAACAGCGCCGCAGCAAGCTGCTGTTCCAGATCGCCCAGTACTACGAACGCAGCGCCGAGCTGGTGGCCGCGCTGTGCCTGTATGCGGATTGCGCCTGGCCGGGCGCGCGCTTGCGCGCGATCCGCGTGCTGGAACGCTGCGGCCAGCCCGATGCAGCTTTCGGACTGGCGCAGCAGGCTGAACAGCAGCCGGAAAGCGAAGCTGAAAAACAGCAGCTGCTGCGCGTCATGCCGCGTCTGCGGCGCCAGCTTGGCCATGGAAAGACGCTGCAAGCCGCCGCTGCGCCCATCGTCCGCCACGACCTGGCGCTGCAGCGGGCCGCGCCCGGCGTCTCGGTTGAAGCGCTGCTCGCCAGCCATTTGTCGCGCATCGACGCGCCGGCGGTCTATGTCGAAAACACGCTGATCAATTCGCTGTTCGGCCTGCTGTTCTGGGATGCCGTTTTTGCACCGCTGCCGGGCGCATTTTTCCATCCGTTCCAGAGCGGCCCGGCCGATCTCCACAGCGCCGATTTCCGGCTGCGCCGCGCCAGCCAGTTCGACGCCGGTTTCGCCCAGCTCGACAGCGGCGGCTACCAGCAGGCCATCTGGCGCAACTTCCACGCCAAGGCCGGCATCCAGTCGCCATTCGTGTTTTGGGAGGCTATCGATGAACAGCTGCTGGCGATGGCGCTCGATTGCCTGCCGCCGCTGCACCTGCGGAAATGCTTCGAACGCATCCTGCAGGATATCAAGACCAACCGTTCCGGCTTGCCGGACCTGATCCAGTTCTGGCCGGCGGAAAAACGCTACCAGATGATCGAAGTCAAAGGTCCGGGCGATCGCCTGCAGGACAACCAGATCCGCTGGCTGCACTATTTTGCCGAACACGGCATGCCGGTCGCCGTCTGTTATGTACAGTGGGCGGAGCAGTGCGCGTGAGCGAGCCCGCCTATGTAGTAGCGGTCCGCGCGCTGTGCGAGTTCACGGCCAAGCAGGGCGACCTCGACCTGCGCTTCACGCCCGCGCCGACCGCGCTGGAAGGCATTGCCGGCCACGCCACGGTGGCGTCGCGCCGCGCTGCCGGCTATGAGAAAGAAATCAGCTTGAGCGGCCGCTGCGGGCCATTGCTGGTGCGCGGCCGCGCCGACGGCTACGATCCGGCCTTGAACCGGCTGGAAGAAATCAAGACCTTCCGCGGTGACCTGGAGCGCATGCCGGACAACCACCGCCATCTGCACTGGGCGCAAGTGCGCATCTACGGCCACTTGCTGTGCCAGGCGCGCCAGCTGCCGGAACTACAGCTGGCGCTGGTGTACTACGACATCGGCAGGCAGAAAGAAACCCTGCTGACCGAATGTGCGACGGCCGCCGGCCTGCAACAATTTTTCGATGATCAATGCGGCCGCTTCCTGGCCTGGGCGCAACAGGAAATGGCGCATCGCGCCGCGCGTGACGAGCAATTGACCGCCTTGCGCTTCCCGCATGCCGATTTCCGCCCCGGCCAGCGCGCCCTGGCGGAAGCCGTGTACAAGGGCGCCAGCGCCGGCCGCTGCCTGCTGGCCCAGGCGCCGACCGGCATCGGCAAGACCATCGGCAGCCTGTTCCCCTTGCTCAAGGCCAGCCCGGGCCAGGGCCTGGACAAGATATTTTTCCTTTCCGCCAAGACCTCGGGCCGCGCGCTGGCGCTGGAAGCAAGCGCGCGCATCAAGCACAGCGCGGCCGGATTGCCGTTGCGGGTGCTGGAACTGGTTGCGCGCGACAAGGCGTGTGAGCATCCGGACAAGGCCTGCCACGGCGAATCCTGTCCGCTGGCCCAGGGTTTTTACGATCGCCTGCCGCAAGCGCGCAGCGCCGCCGTCGCCAGCGGCGCGATGGACCGGGAAAGCCTGCGCGAAATCGCTGCTGAACACGGTGTCTGTCCTTATTACCTGAGCCAGGACCTGGTGCGCTGGTCGGACGTGATCGTCGGCGACTACAACTATTACTTCGACCTGAGCGCCATGCTGTACGGTTTCACCATCGCCAACCAGTGGCGGGTAGGGGTGCTGGTCGACGAAGCGCACAACATGATCGAGCGGGCGCGCAAGATGTATTCGGCCGACATGGAGCAAGCCGCCCTGAAAAGCGTGCGGCAGACTGCGCCGCCGGTGCTCAAGCGTGTGCTGGACCGCGTCAACCGCCAGTGGAACGCTCTGTACAAGACGCAGGAAGGCGAGTACCAGCGCTATGCCGAACTGCCGGATGCATTCATCCAGGCGCTGCAACAGGCGGTGGCGGACATCACCGACTACATGACCGAGCATCCGGCCGCCGTCGACAGCCGCCTGCTGCAATTCTATTTCGACGCCATGCACTTCACCCGCATCGCCGAGCTGTTCGACAGCCACTCGCTGTTCGACATCACTCGCCATGGCGGCCACGGCGCCACGCTATGCCTGCGCAACATCGTGCCGGCAACGTTCCTGGCGCCGCGCTTTGCCGCAGCCCATTCGACAACGCTGTTCTCCGCCACGCTCAGCCCCTGGCATTTTTACAGCAAGACGCTGGGCATGCCGGACAACACCGCCTGGCTCGATGTGCCGTCGCCGTTCACCGCCGACCAGTTGTCGGTGCGGCTGGTGACCGGCATTTCAACCCGTTTCCAGCATCGCGACCGTTCGCTGGCGCCGATCGCCGAACTGATTGCCAAACAGTACACAGAGCAGCCAGGCAACTACCTGACGTTTTTCAGCAGCTACGACTACCTGGAGAAAGTCGCCGCCGTGTTCGCCTCGCGCTATCCCGATATCCCTTTGTGGCAGCAGGCGCGTCGCATGGATGAACGGGAACGGGAGCATTTCCTGTCGCGTTTTACCGAAACCTCGCAAGGCGTCGGTTTTGCGGTGCTGGGCGGCGCGTTCGCCGAGGGCATCGACTTGCCCGGCGCGCGCCTGATCGGCGCTTTCATCGCCACCCTGGGACTGCCGCAGATCAATCCGGTCAATGAACAGGTCATGCTGCAGATGGATAAACTTTTCGGCCAGGGTTACGACTGCACCTACCTGTATCCCGGCCTGCAGAAAGTAGTGCAGGCCGCCGGCCGGGTGATCCGAACTCAGCAGGACCGCGGCGTGGTATACCTGATCGATGACAGGTTCGCGCGGCAGGAAGTCAGGCAGCTGTTGCCTGCATGGTGGCAGCTGGCCGGCTGAAAGCGCCGCTTGCGATGGTGCCGGATTGCGATCCCGTCTCACTGCTATGTGAACTTCCGTACAGACCGGACGCCATCCTGCTCACAGGATTAAGACTCAGCCGCAAAAATCCCACCACGGTTGCCCGGAACCCGAGCGCCGCAAAACTTTCGAAGGAAAAGCGAGGCAATCATGCCTGACAAGCCAGAAGGCAAGGGCGACGGACTTGCGCCGCCGAATATTTCGCGCCGCAACTTCATGCAGTCGGCAGCCTGGGCCGCCACCGCAGTCGCCGCGCCATCTTACGGAGCACAGCCAGCCATGACAAACGACCAGCAGCCATTGATGCCTTATGCGATTCCGGCGCAAGCCGTCGCCCTGGATATCAATGGCAAGCTTCATCAGTTGTCGATCGAACCACGGACCACGCTGCTGGACGTGCTGCGAGAAATCATCGGACTCAGCGGCAGCAAGAAAGGCTGCGACCGCGGGCAATGCGGCGCGTGCACGGTGCTGGTCGACGGCCGGCGCGTCAATTCCTGCCTGACGCTGGCTATCATGCAGGAAGGTAAAAAGATCGAAACCGTCGAAGGCCTGGCGCAAGACGGCAACCTGCATCCGCTGCAGGCGGCGTTTATCGAGCATGACGCGCTCCAGTGCGGTTACTGCACGCCCAGTCAGATCTGCTCGGCAAAAGCCATGCTCGATGAACTGCGCCAACGCACGGTCAGCGCCGTCACTACCGACATCAAGGCGGCGCCGCTGCTGTCCGACGAGGAAATCCGCGAGCGCATGAGCGGCAACATCTGCCGCTGCGGCGCTTACCAGAACATCGTCGCCGCAATCCGCCAGGTTGCGGGCGACGACGGGAGTCCGTCATGAATTCTTTTTCCTATGAGCGCGCAGCCAGCATCGACGATGCATTGCAGCTTGCGGCGCAACCCGGCGCCAAGTTCATCGGCGGCGGCACCAACCTGCTGGATTTGCTGAAAGGCGGCGCCGAGCGTCCATTGCGGCTGGTTGACATTACCCGCCTCGCGCTCGCCGACATCGCCGAGTTGCCGAATGGCGGCGTGCGCATCGGCGCCCTTGCGCGCAACAGCGACACGGCCAACCATCCCTTGATACGCCAGCGTTATCCGCTGCTGAGCCAGGCCCTGGTGGCAGGCGCTTCGCCGCAATTGCGCAACATGGCCACCACAGGCGGCAACCTGATGCAGCGCACCCGTTGCTATTATTTCTACGACACCGCTTTCGACATGTGCAACAAGCGCCTGCCGGGCTCAGGCTGCGCGGCAAAAGAGGGGCAGAACCGGATCCATGCCATCCTCGGCGCCAGCGCGGACTGCATCGCCGTCAATCCGTCCGACATGAGCGTGGCGCTGGCCGCGCTGGACGCCGTAGTGCGGGTGCGCGGAGTGCAGGGCGAACGCAGCATTCCCATGGCCGATTTCCATCGCCTGCCGGGCAATATGCCGCAGCTCGACACCACGCTGCGGCCGGGCGAATTGATAACCGCAGTCGATTTGCCCGCTTCACCGTTTGCCTCGCATTTCCATTACCTCAAGATTCGCGACCGCGCCAGTTATGCGTTTGCGCTGGTATCGGTGGCTGCCGCGCTGGAAATCCTCGATGGCGTGGTGCACAGCGCCCGCGTCGTGCTGGGCGGCGTCGCCCACAAGCCGTGGCGTTCGCTTGATGCAGAAAGCGCCTTGATCGGCCACCGGCTGGACCAGGCGGCGCGTTCCGCCGCCGCCAGGCTGGCGGTGCAGGGCGCACGTGGCTACGCCCACAATGAATTCAAGATAGAACTGGCCAGGCGCGCTGTGATACGGGCTTTGCGCAGAGCAGAGCTGGCGGAAGGAACAATATGAACAGCACAGGTCAAGCCATCAGCCGCATCGACGGCCATGCCAAGGTTACCGGCGCCGCGCGCTATTCAGCCGAACAGCCGCTGCCGCGCCTGGCGCACGCGGTGCTGGTTCCGAGCACGATCGCCAGCGGCCGCGTGGTGACGATCGATTCCGCCGCCGCGTCGGCAATGCCGGGCGTGTTGCTGGTCATGACCCATCTGTCGGCGCCACGGCTGCCGGCGGGCGGCATGGCGGGCGCTGCTTCGCCGCCGGCCGGCAGGGTCTTGAACCTGTTGCAGGACGACCGCGTCCACTACAACAACCAGCCGGTGGCGCTGGTGGTTGCGGACACGCTGGAGCATGCACAGGCGGCCGCGCAGAACCTGCGCATCGCTTATAAAAAAGAAACCGTCCAGCTCGATTTCGAGCGTGCGAAAAAAAATCCGTACAAGCCGGAAAAAGCCAAGGACGAAGCCGCCGACACCCGCCGCGGCGATATCGAATCCGGCAGGCGCAATGCGGCAGCAGTGGTGGAGGCGGTATATACCACGCCAATGGAACACCATAACCCGATGGAGCCGCACGCAACCGTGGCGGCTTGGGACGGCGACCGCCTGACCCTGTACGACTCGACCCAGTATGTGTCCGGCGTACGGAACACGGTCGCCAAAACGCTGGGCATCTCGCCGGAAAACGTCCGCGTCGTTTGCCCCTACGTCGGCGGCGGCTTCGGCTGCAAAGGTTCGACCTGGTCGCATGTGGTGCTGGCGGCGATGGCGGCGCGCCAGCTGGGACAGCCGGTCAAGCTTGTCCTCGAACGGCCGCAGATGTTCGGTCCGGTCGGACATCGGCCGAATACAGAGCAGCGCATCATGCTGGCCGCTAGCCGGGACGGCAAATTCACTGCAATGCGGCACGACGTGATTGCCAGCACTTCGCGCATGGAAGACTGGCTGGAGACGGCCGCGCTGACCAGCCGCATGCTGTATGCGTGCCCGAACCAGCAAACCAGCCATCGCCTGGCCAGGCTGGATACCGGCACCCCGACCTTCATGCGGGCGCCGGGCGAAGCATCCGGCACGTTTGCACTGGAATCCGCCGTCGATGAGCTGTCGTACGCCTTGCAGATCGATCCGATCCAGTTGCGCCTGCAAAACTATGCGGAGCAGGATCCGGAGAGCGGCAAGCCATGGTCCAGCAAGTCGCTGCGGGAATGCTACAGGAGCGGGGCGGAACGGTTCGGCTGGAGCCGCCGCACGCCGCAGCCGCGCTCGATGCGCAAGGGCGAGATGCTGGTCGGGATGGGCATGGCGACCGCCACCTATCCGGCCAACCGCAGCGCGGCCTCGGCCAGCGCGGTGATCCTGCCGGATGGTTCGGCCATAGTAAGGTCGGGCTCGCAGGACCTGGGCACAGGCACTTATACCATCATGACGCAAATTGCCGCCGATGCGCTCGGCCTGCCGCTGGAACGGGTGAAATTCGAACTGGGTGATACCGACATGCCGCGGGCGCCGGTGTCCGGCGGCTCGCAGTCGGCCGCCAGCGTCGCGCCGGCGGTCAAGGCCGCGGCGCTGGCCGTGCGCCGCAAGCTGGTCGAGCTGGCGCTTGCCGATGGCGAATCGCCGCTATCAGGCCTGCAAGCTGAAAATGTCACGGTGGAGAACGGCTGGCTGACGGCGCAGGCGGACCCCAGGCGGCGCGAGCCGTTTGCCGCCGTGATCGCGCGCCATGGCGGAACCGCGCTTGAAGCATCCGCGGATGCCAAGCCCGGCGAAGAAAAGCAGCAATATGCGCATCATTCCTTCGGCGCCGTGTTTGCCGAAGTCCATGTCGATCCGGAGCTCGGCGTGATTCGCGTCGAGAGGATAGTCGGCAGCTACGGCATCGGCCGCCTGCTCAACCAGAAGACCGGCCATAGCCAGCTGATGGGCGGCATCGTCTGGGGCGCCGGCATGGCGCTGATGGAAAAAACCGAGATCGACGCGCGCTACGGGCGTGCGGTAAACAGCAACCTGGCCGAATACCACGTGCCGGTCAATGCAGATATCGGCAGCATCGACATCATTGTGGTCAACGAAGATGACCAGCACATCAATTCCCTGGGGGCCAAGGGCATCGGGGAAATCGGCATCACCGGAGTTGCCGCGGCCATCGCCAACGCGGTGTATCACGCCACCGGCAAGCGGGTGCGGGATCTGCCTGTCACCTTGGATAAATTGCTTTGAGCTGTTTGTCCATCGGCTTCATGAAGCAAACAATACGCGATCGGTAAAGTGGGAGTCGTTGGGATCGAAATAGGGCAGGGCCCAGCGGTCGCTGGTGGACAGGAACCAGCCGACGGCAAGCGCGGCTTGTTGTTTCGACGCTGAAATCTGCCCTTTCATCGCCGCCGGCGCGCTGGCCGCCATCCGGTTCAGGAACTGGAAATGGTCGACCAGCCCTACCGCTTCGATGGCGAATACGGTTGCAACGTCGCCGTCGTGGATCGCCAGCAAGTTGTCGCCGTTCGCCTGTTCCCCGCCCAGGGCAAGGTTGGACGAGCCGCAGAACACAACCGGATTGTCGCCATTGAAGCTGCATACGACAAACTTATGATGGATCTGGTGGCCGACGCCGCTGATGGAACGGACCTGGTCAAATGGCGGAGGCAGTATCGATTTGCCCGGCTTTCCGGTCACCAGCACGCCGGTTTTCTTGCCCGGCGCGTACAGGGAAATGCCGGTATTGCTGTCTGAAATGCCATAGCTGAAGACATTGCTGTCGGCATGCAAATCCTTCAGGGCGGCATAGACCGGACTAGTGCCGTTGTCGATCGCCATCACGGCGAACAGCACACTGCCGTTGCCGCCGGGCTTGGTTTGTTCTTGCTGGATGCGGGCAGCGATGTCGCCCAGGTTCTCGGTGACAAACTCGGCTGTGTGAGGCGCGAAAGTGATGTCGGTTTGCGGCGAAATTCCATCGGGGATCGAGAAAGTGGCCGAGGAAAACGGCGATTGCAGGTAGGCACCGAGCTTGACGCCGCCTTGCCAGACGGTCTCGAACAATTGCCCGTATTCCGCGGCGACGCTGGGATCGTCGAAGACCATGACATGGTTGGAATTGACGTACAGGCCGGTGACGGAAAAATTGGTCGAGCCGGTCAGCACCTTCAGCGCGCTATCCTTGTTGAAGGAAACGAACACCTTGTCGTGTGCGTAGCGCTTGAAATGGCCGCGCAGGATGTCGGCAGGGCTGGTGGCAATCGCCCTGAACTGCGCCTCGAATTCATCCTCGGGCATCGGTTTTGCGGCCGAGTGATGCAGGGCCGCGTTGTCCAGGATGATCCTTACCCGGCCTTGCCTGCCCAGTTCCAGCAGGATCTTGCATAGGTCGGGTTCATTCAGGTCGTAGGCAAACACGTCCAGATATTGCGCCGGATCCTGCAGCACCTCGTCCAGGAACTCGAAAATCCGCTCTCTTGCAGTCAGCCCGAGCCAGGCGTATTCGTCGGCAAAGGTATACTGCTCGCCGGCGTCGTTGACGCCCGATACTTGCGCTGTATCGAACAACAGTTCCCTGGTATCGGGCCGGATCAGCGCGTTGATGCCAAAATGGTGGGTAAACGCCTGAGACTGCGTATAACCGCGGGTAAACCCGAGCTTGAACTTGTTTTTGGCAAACGGCCCGACATACGCGCTGACCGACACGCCCAGCGTCTCGTCGAGGGCAAGCAACGACTGCTTGCCGTCAAAATAGCGTGGGATCACCGTATAGGTGTATTTACCGAAAAACGGCGTGAGCCCCTGATGGACGGAGCCAGGCACATGCAGCCAGCGAAACTTGTGTATCGGTGCATTCACCGTCGAGTTCGGCGGTTCGGCCGGATCCTGGGCATGCGCGCCCGGACTTTCAAACTGCAGCGTGTTGCACAGGTAGTAGGGAGGCAGGCCGTCGGGCTGGCAGCGGATCGTGAAACCCGCCAGATCCTTGCTGCTTTCAGGCTGCAGCAGGTTGAACGCCAGCAGGGTCTTGCAGTCGCCGATATGGGCGGTGACCGACAGCAACTGGGATTGATCCGTGACAGACGCCATCGCCATCCTCCGCATTCAGTTAGACATGTTCCGGTTCTCGAAGCACGATTTGCCTGATGAACCAGGCGTCCAACCTGTTGGGGAGGAGTTGCAAAATACTAGCGAAGAAATGTTACCCGATGATGACTTGCCAGCTGTCCGGTCAGAATGAATACTGCATGCCAGCCTGGCCGCCGCTCAGCCGGCCGCTCTGGGGATTGCGGTCGGTATCGGCTTCAACGTACAGCTTGGTGCGCTTGGACAGGCTGTAGCGCGCCACCGCCAGGAATTTGTTGTCTACGGCGCCGTCGGCGGTGGTGCGCCAATAGGCGGCGGTCAGTTCCCAGGCCGGAACCGGGACATAAATGACGCCGACGCCGTTGGTGATCAGGCTGCGGGTGCCGGTGTAGGGTTCGTTCCTGGTGTGGTAATGCACCAACTGCGCCGTGACCGGGCCGATCTCGTAATAGCCGCCCGCGGTAAACGTGGTCTGGCCGCTGCCGTTGATGCCGCCGTAGGCAATCGCCGCGCCGAACGGACGGCCGTTGTACATCAGGCTGGCGGCCTGCATGCTGCCGTGCTGGGTGCCGGCCTGTTCGCCGGCGGCATAACTGAGGCGGCCGATGAAATCGGAGTAACGGCCGGTATAGACGACCGCATTGTCCCAGGCGTAATTGAGCTGATGGTTGCCCGACGGCGACCAGCTCGATACGTAGGTCGGGTCGCTCAGCCACGAGCCGGCGTAATAGAGCGCGTTGTACTGGCGGCCGAGGGTCAGCTCGCCGAAGCTGTTGCTCAAGCCGACATAGGCGGTACGACCGAACAGGCGGCCGCCTTGGTTCAATTGCCCGTTGTCTAGCGAAAATCCGTTTTCCAGGTTGAAAATGGCCTTCACGCCGCCGCCCAGGTCTTCGCTGCCGATCAGTCCCCAGCGGCTGCCGGCCCAGCCCAGTTCAGCGCCGTCCACCACCGACAAGCTGTTGCCGGCCTTGGTTTGCTGGTAGCGCAGGCTGCTGTCGATGAAACCGTACAGGGTCACGCTGGTGCTGGCGACCTGTGCATGGGAGGCGCTGGAGGCAAGCGCCAGCAAGGCGGCAGGGGCGATGCGCGAAATCCGGGGAGAAGCACGCAGAGAAATGCAGGTAGCGGATGTTTTCATTGTTTTGCTGAGTGTGGTTGGTAATGAGTTGCGCACGGCAGGCGCGAGCGGCGCGGTGCTACCAGTCAGCCAGGCCGTCGGTCCGGTTCTGTTCGGCCTTCAATGCGCAGATGCGGTAATCCTGCGCATCCAGGCTGGAAAAGCCGCTGATGCGCATGGCGCCGCGCGCGTTTTCCAGTTCCTGCGCCTCGACGCTGGCCGCCAGGGCCTGGCGCAGCGCCGCCAGCGTGGCTGGCGCTGTAGCCGACGAGGTAATCAGCGGCAGGCCGGGCATAGGCGCAGTGAAGCCGATGGCGGCCAGGCGGGAGAATATCTCGGGCTCCTGGCGGCTCAGGAAATAGGCGCTGACGCAATCGAGCGCGGCGATGTCGGCCTGGCCGCTAGCGACCAGCCGCGCCGACTGCCGATGGGAGCCGCTGAACACCACCTTCGAGAAAAACCTGCCGCCGGCGGTGAATGGCGCAACCGCGCTGCGCAGCGCGTGATAACCGGATTGCGAGTGGCGCTCGTTGCAGGCGGCAACGGCGTCTTTAAATGCCTGCAATGGTTTTGCCGCATCCTCTTGTCGCACCCACAGGCTGCTGCTGTAATTTGCCTGCTCGCAGCCGGGCACGTCGAAATGAAAGGCGCCTACCACCTGCACCTTGCCGTGTAAAACCGTCGATACCGGATAACCGCAGGTCTGGCTCAACAACAGGTCCGGCTCCTGCCAGTGCTTTAGAAGGTCTTGCGGCTGGCCGAGCCGATGGGGAACATCGTCCACGCCTTCGAGTTGCAGGTAGCGGCGCAGCCCGCTCCAGAATTCATCCAGGCTGCCGGCCGGAAACGGGTACATCGGCAACGCACATCTCATGCACTGCCTCCGCCATGCAAACCTGCCTGCGGCGTCCAGCGCTGCGACAGCAGGTCAAACAGCTGGTCGGCCACGATGGCCAGCAGCGCAACCAGCAACGCACCCTGGATCACATAGGCGGTATTGAAGCCGCTCAGGCCGACGATGATCGGCAGTCCCAGCGTCTTGGCGCCGACGGTGGATGCAATCGCCGCCGTGCCGATATTGATCACCACCGAAGTGCGCACGCCGGCCAGTATGACCGGCGCCGCCAGCGGCAGTTCGACCCGGTACAGGATCTGCCAGCGGTTCATGCCGATGCCGCGCGCAATTTCCAGGATGGCCGGCGAGATCGAGGACAAGCCGCTCATCGCGCCTTGCGCCACCGGCAGCACGCCGTACATGACCAGCGCGATCAGGGCCGGGGTTTCGCCGAAACCGATCAGCGGCACTGCCACCGCCAGCACCGCCACCGGAGGAAACGACTGGCTGATCGCCAGCACCGTTTCCAGGGAAGAGCGGAACGGCCGGCCTGCCGGTCTGGTCACCAGCAGGCCCGCCGCCACGCCGCCCACCACCGCAATCGCGCCCGACAGCAGCACGATGCTCAAATGCGCCAGCACCAGCGTGGTGAATGCATCTTGCATGTACATAGGGCGGGCCAGCTGCGGGAAAACGGCGGCAAACAGGGGCGCCGTCAGCGGCATGCCGAAGGTAAAAGCCAGCAGCAACAGGCTGCTGACGGCGAGCCAGCGATGGCGCTGGAGCCGGTTCATCGCGGCGCCTCGAGCAGGTCGGAGAAATGCAGCACGCCGGCAGCCTGGCCTTGTTCGTCGACCACCGGCAGGCTGTGCGCCTTGCGCGTGATGAAGGCGGACAAGGCTTCGCGCAGCGTGCTGCTGCTACGGATCGGTTCGCCGGGAATCGGGGGCTCGCCGCGTACCCGGCCGGCGATCTTGTCCAGCCCGAGCAGGCGGATGCCGACATCGCTCTGGCCGACAAATTCGCGCACAAACTCGTTTTCGGGAGTCAGCAGGAAATCGCGCGGCGTGCCTTGCTGCACGATGCGGCCATGGTCCATCAGCACAATCCGTTGGCCTAGCGCCAGGGCTTCGTCGATGTCGTGGGTCACCAGCACGATGGTCTTGCCGGACAGCTTGTGGATATTGGCCAGCTCCTGCTGCAGGCTGGCGCGGGTCACCGGATCGAGCGCGCCGAACGGTTCATCCATCAGCAGCACGTCGGGATCGGCCGCCAGCGCACGCGCCACGCCTACCCGTTGCTGCTGGCCGCCGGACAGCTGGTCGGGATAACGATGGCGGAATTTTTCGGGGGACAGGTGCAGCAGTTCCAGCAGTTCGCTGACGCGGTCGTGGATCTTTGCCTTCGGCCATTTCAGCAGGACCGGGACGGCGCTGATGTTCTGCTCCACGGTCCAGTGCGGAAACAGCCCGACCGACTGGATCGCATAACCGATACGGCGCCGCAATTGCTCCGGCGAGTGCTCGACCACCGGCTTGCCGTGCAGCCTGATGCTGCCGCTGTCCGGTTCCAGCAAGCGGTTCAACAGTTTCAGCAAGGTCGACTTGCCGGAGCCGGAAGTGCCGATCAGCACCACGAATTCACCGTTCTTGATGGTCAGGGACAGCTCGCTGACCGCTGGCCAGCCGTTGAACGATTTGCGGACTTCGCTGATTTCAATCATGGATTTTTCTCCTGAAGATAGCGATCGCTACCTTGAATAGCGTATCGACCCCGATGGCCAGCAGGATCACCGGGATCACGCCCAGCAGCACCAGGTCCAGCGCGCTGCTCGACATGCCCTGGAACATGAGGACGCCGAAACCGCCGGCGCCGATCAGCGCCGCCACCACCGCCAGCCCGATCGCCTGCACGGTAGTGACGCGGACGCTGGCCAGGAACACCGGCAACGCCAACGGCAGTTCGACATGGAAAAATATCTGCCAGGGCGACATGCCGATGCCGCTGGCGGCTTCGCGCACGTCGGCCGGCACCTGCTCCAGCCCGGCCAAGGTGCCGTGCGCCATCGGCAGCAGCGAATACAAGGTCAGCGCCAGCAACGCCGGCGGCAGGCCGACGCCGCCGATGCCTGATTGCGGAAACAGGCTGCCCAGCAGCGCCAGCGGGCCGATCAGCAAGCCGAACAGGGCAATCGAGGGGATGGTCTGGATGACGTTAAGCACCGGGAACAGCAGCTTGCGCGCCCGCCGGCTGCGGAAAGACAGGGCGCCAAGCAGGGCGCCGAGCAGCACCGCGGGCAATACCGAAAACAGCACCAGCTGCAGGTGGCGCAGCAGCGCCAGGTTGAATGCGTCCTGGTGATTCTGGTATTCCTTTAGCAGCGACAGGCTATCCAGGTAACCCGAAGCGAGCAGCGCCGCGAGCGGCGCTGACGCAAGCAATATCAGCGCTACCCGCGCCGGCAGGCTGAGGGTGAGGCCGCGCAACGCCTCCGCCAGTTGCAGCCAGGCGGTCAGCAGCAACAGCCAGAAAGCGCCGCCGAACGAGATGCGCGCCAGGGAATCCGCCTCGCCGCTGCGCAGCTGGGCTTCATGCCCGGCCAGAGCCAGCAGGCCGCCGCTGAGCGCCGCCGCTGCAATGAGCAGGACAATATAGGTAAGGCGGCAGGGCCGCAGCCAAGGCGCCGCCAGCAGCGGCAGGGCCGGCAGCGCCAGCAGCCAGTAGCGCGCGGCAAGCTGGCTGAGCAAGATGCCCTGGCCGCTGAGCAGCCGATTGGGGGCGTAGGTCAGCAAAGGCAGGTTGGTGGCGGCGACGATCGCGACAATCACCAGCAGCAGGTGCACCGGGTTATGCAGCTTGAGTGACGGCAGCGCGACGTTGCCCACGCGCCATGGCTGGTTGGCCAGACGCGCCATGGTCATTTAATAAAACCTTTGCTGCGCAGGTAATCGCCGGCTATCTTGCGGGCGTCGCGTCCTTCGATGGCGATGCCGGCGTTGAGTTTTTGCAGCGTCGGACTATCCAGCGACAGGAACACCGGCTTCAGCAGACCGGCGATCTTGGGATATTTCGCCAGCACCTCGCTGCGGATCACCGCGGTCGGCGCATAGACCGGCTGCACCGACTTGACATCGTCCAGCGCCACCAGCCCCAGCGCCGCCAGTGCGCCGTCGGTGCCGTACACCATCGCGGCGTTGACGCCGGAAGTCTGTTCCGCGGCGGCCTTGATCGTGGCCGCCGTATCGCCGCCCGCCAGGGTCAGTAGCTGGTCCTGTTTCAACTTGAATCCGTAGGTGTTTTCAAAAGCCGGCAAGGCGTCCGGGCGCTCGATGAATTCCGCCGAAGCCGCCAGCTTGAAATGTCCGCCCTGGCTGATCCAGCGGCCGAGGTCGGTCAGCGTCTTGAGCTTGTTGGCCTGCGCCACATCCTTGTGCACCGCGATCAGCCAGGTGTTGTTGGCGGGGGACGGCGTCAGCCATGTCAGCTTGTTTTTATCGAGGTCGAGCTTTTTCACCAGCTGGTAACCGGCTTCGGCATTTTTCCAGGCCGGGTTTTTTTCATCGGAAAAGAAAAAAGCGCCGTTGCCGGTGTATTCAGGATAGATGTCGAGCTCGCCCGAGATCAGCGCGCCGCGCACTACCTTGGTGGTGCCCAGCTGCAGGCGGTTGACGGTCTTGATGCCGTTGGCTTCCAGCACCAGCTGGATCAGGTTGCCCAGCAGCGCGCCTTCGGTATCGATCTTGGAACCGACCCGGACCGGTTCGGCGGCCTGGGCCATGGGCGAAAACAGGGTAGCGACCAAGGTGGTGGCCAAGGCGGCGCCCAGCAGGCGAGTGTAAAGACTCATGTTGACTCCGTTAGATAGCGATGCCGGTTCAGGCAAAGGGATGGATATCGGCAATCACCGGTGTGCCGCGATGGCGCCACAGCAGCGGCAGGTAGCCGCGCTCGACGAAGCCGTCGCTGCGTTCCAGGTAGGTCTCGCGTTCGGCCAGATAGGCTTGTCGTAGGTGGAACCATGGCAGTCCGGGGTGCAGGTGATGTACAAGATGGTAATTCAAATTCAGGAACAGCAGGCGCCATGGCCATGCTGCCTCGTTGATTACCGAACGTCCCTGTGTGGCTTCGACCGCCCGGTGTTCGTAGAAAGAACGCACCATGGTCAGGCTGAGGGCGGGATAAGCGACCGCGAACAGGTAGTACCAGGGGGATATTCCGGCGCCGTGCAGGAATACCAGCAGCGCCGCCAGCAGCGCCAGGTGCCAGCCCCAGGTAACAATGGTTTTCCGGTTGCGCTGCCGCCATGCGCTGCGGACGGTCTGCGACCATGCCAGTGCCGGCCCGGCCAGCAGGCGGCCGCCGGAGGTATTGCGGAAACGGCGCAAGGCCCTTCCCAGCGGCCTGCCGCTCTGCAGCGACACGTAATAGGTTTCCGGATCGGCGCCAGGCAGCGTCAGTATCTTTTCATCGCGATGATGGGCAAGGTGGCTGTCGCGATATACCGCGTACGGATACCACACTGCCAGCGGCAACTGGCCGAACAGGGCGTTGAAACCGGCGTGGCGGGTCGGATGGCCGTGTATCAGCTCGTGCTGCAGCGACATGTACCAGGCGCTCAGTGCGATCAGCACAGGGGTGCCGAGCCACGGGTCCAGTTCGCGCCAATGCAGCACGGTGGCCAGCCAGCCGCCGTAGATCAGGGCGATCAGTCCCCAGGTAGGCAATTCCAGGCGCGCCAGCCATGCCGCGGCCGGCGTCTTTTCTTCCGCTGGGGCTACAGCCGCGGTCAACAGCTCAGGTTGACCAAGGAAATGGAATTTGGGGTCGTGAGGTAAAAAGTACATGCGCGGCTCTCTTTCCATTAGCCGCGAATATATAGTAGGTATATGCCAAGAAAGAACGAATCATTTGGAACAACTATATACGGAATAAATATATGCCCTGGACGCCTGGCGCCGTTCAGGCGCCTGCGGCTTTGCTGGCCTGGGGAATGTTCTCCAGTTTCCGCGCCATGCTGAACAATTGCTGCTCGAGGAGCTTGATCTTTTTTTCCTGAATGATTTCGGTTGCGGATTTTTCCGGGACGGAGAGTGGGACAGGCGGGAATATTTTCTTGATTTCTTCGACCGAGGGTAGGGGAACAGCCGGCCAGCGGATCAGTTGTATGCCCGCGGCTTCCATGGCGCTGTTTTTTCTGGCGTCGCGTTTTTGCGCCGCTGCGGTGGCGTGGGATCTGTCATCGATTTCAATGCCCGCAAGGACGTCCAGCGATCCATTGCAGATGACGAAATCCAGGCTTTTCGCACTGATCGTGTTGAACGCGCCGCCCTGTTTTTTTGCATCGATGCAGCTCGAAAGCGCTACCTGGGCCAGGACCACATAACCCGGAAGGGCATCGATCAGTTTCCAGTACATTTCCCGTTCGTTTGCCGTCAGCAGCGCCTTGCTTTTGTACTGGTAGCCGGCCTTTGCGTTTTCCGTCCTGCCTTTTTTGCTCGCCAGGGCAGCAATGACAGCCAAGACGATCAAACCGAGAATGATTAAACCCAATGCCTTTAGCATTTGTTCTCCCCTGATGGAATTTTTGCAACTTTATCAGCTTTGGCGAAAAAACAGCAGATTCGTATTCAACTTCCGCTCCGTGAATGCATGGGAGCCGCTACGCCGTCGGAGCTTTTTATATGGAAATGGTCTACCGGCGTGTGAATGGAATGTTGCGGAATCGGACGTTGCGCCAATCATGCGAAAATGGGCAAGCTTCGTCAACGGCTTGGCAAAAAAACTGAGCAAGAACCGGGCCAAACATTGGCCCTCAAGGAAAACATGATGTCTATCGACTGGAGCGCATTTACCCCATGGCCAGCGTTGCTTGGCGGCCTGCTGATCGGCCTGGCCGCGGCCATGTTCGTACTGTTGAATGGCCGTATAGCGGGAATCAGCGGCATCCTGGGCGGTTTGCTGCAGCCGGCGCGAGGAGATGTCGGCTGGCGCGCCGCCTTCTTGCTAGGGCTGATCGGCTCTCCGCTGGCCTATGCCTGGTTTGCAACGTTGCCCGCCGTGCAGATTGACGCCGGCTTCGGCGCCTTGATTGCGGCCGGGCTGCTGGTCGGCATCGGCACCCGTTATGGTTCCGGCTGCACCAGCGGCCACGGCGTCTGCGGCTTGTCGCGCCTGTCGCCGCGTTCGCTGGCGGCCACCGTCGTTTTCATGGGCTGCGGTTTTGTTATTGTCTACGGGATACGCCACCTGTTCGCCGCCTAAGGAAAAATCCATGCTCATCATCACATCGTTGCTTGCCGGCCTGGTGTTCGGGCTGGGACTGATCGTATCCGGCATGGCGAATCCGGCCAAAGTGCTTGGTTTCCTGGATCTCGGCGGCGCCTGGGACCCGTCGCTGGCGTTCGTGATGGCCGGCGCCATTGCGCTGGGGCTGGCGGCATTCTCTTTTGCAAAACGCAGAACCAGGTCTTTGATCGGCGCCGAGATGAAACTGCCCGCCGCACGCCATATCGATCGCAGCCTGCTGATCGGCAGCGCCGTGTTTGGCGCAGGCTGGGGGATGGCGGGCATTTGCCCGGGACCGGCCCTGGTTGATCTCGGCATGGGCGAGACGAAAGCGCTGGTGTTTGTAGCGGCGATGCTGGCAGGCATGGCGGTGTTCGAGATTGCCGAGAAGCGCCGGCGCGCGACCAGATCGCCGCATTGAATACTGCAGTACCGAGGCTGCTGTTCTGCAGCCCTTTCTATCGACGATCCACCATGTGTTGACCAGAAAACGCGCCCGCGCATCCAGACGCCGGCGCGCAGACTTGTTCTCGCCAGCGTCATTATCCGGTAACAAAACGTAGTTACTATCCGGAAAGATTTTTAACGCGTCTTATCAGAAGCGGTGATTCCATCGCTCCTTCGCGCAAATTTTACTTTCCAATCAGGATGTCGACATGGTGCTGACGCGATGAAACCTGACGTAAGCAAGTGGTCTCGCTCCGGACGCCGCCGCCGCTTGCCGCGGCGCGTATTTAGCCACATGCCTGGCCACGCATACAGCCGCGGCGCGATACTGCCGATCGGGATTTTTTTCCTGGCGGTGCTGTGCATCGGCATATTTTCCGTCTATAACATGGCGCAGGTGACCAGCGACAAGCGCCGGCTGGTCAACGCCGCCGATGCGATTGCTTACAGCACCGCCAATATCGCGGCGGAAGGCCTGAACTACACCGCCTATACCAACCGCGCGATGATCGCCAACTACCAGGCGGTGGGGCAGATGACAGCTATGTGGTCGAACGTCACCATGTCGGACCAGTACTGGAAAAACAATACCAAGGTGATGAAGGCCACCGCCGCGCTGACCAAATTCATTCCCTACATCGGCGCCGGCCTGTCGAGCGTGCTCAATGCGGTTTCCACCTTCGGCAAGTATTGGGAAAAAATCGTCGACGGCGTGCGCGTCACCAGCCAGGTGCTGGCCAACGCCGGCACCGCCACCACCTCGCTGACCAACTACGCGATCTTCGCCTCGCAGCAGGTGCACCTGACTACCACCGTCTCGGCCATGATCGCGATGCAAAAGGACCTGCTGACGGCCAATGCGCCGCGAGCCGAGTATGTGCCGCAGACCATCATGTACCAGGTCGCCAAGAGCGTGGTGGACTTCGGCAGCATGATCAAGCTGCACCAGCCGCCGCGCAAGTTCATGGGCAGCACCGAGATGAAGACCAAGCTGCCGGACAGCACCGGCACCGCCGAGTTCAACCTGGTGCACCGGGTGATGATGCAGGACATGATCAAGCTGACCAGCGCCATGGGCGGCCGCCGCCTGTTTCCTAACGCGGTCGGCCTGTGGGCGGTGGACGGCTGCAACCTGAGCGGCATCAACGGCATCCTGACCGGGCTCTCGGCCAACGGCCTGGAGCAGATCGTGCCGGCGCTGCAAGGCAACGTTGCGGCAGACGTCATCGGCCCGGTGATTGAAGCGTTCATGAACACGGTCGGCCTGGTTGTCAGCCCGATCATGTGCCTCTACGAACGCACCGGCGGCACCCGCATGATCCAGATGCAGGACGGCACTTATGCGTGGAGCAATATCGACATCATGGAGATCAATCCGCACCTGTTCAATATCCACATCCCGATGGCCGGCGCGGTGACGATGTCCAAGGTCGGCCGCCAGGGCCTGAACAAGAACCAGGAAGTGCCTGAAGACCTGGCCAAGTTCGTGGACGTGGTGAAAGACACGTCATCCTGGAAGAAATCGTTCTGGGGCGAGGCTACCGGCATCGACGATTGCCTGTATTTCACACTGCCCAACGGCGAGCTCTATGCGCCGCGAATAAGCGGCGCCTGCGGCTCGCTGTCTGCCGGCGCGGCCAAGAAATACTACGAGCGCGGCGTCATGAATATCGCCCAATCCTCCGGCGAGCGTGCGATGAAGGGCCAGGCGCAGATCGCCACCGCCAGCCAGGCGCTCAACAACGCCGCCATGGCGACCCTGGACCCGGTGATCAATGCCGCCGGCGCAGGCGTCAATTCCTCCAGTTCCTCCCAGTCCGCAGTCAATCTGCCGGACGCCAACGCCGGCAACCTGAGCGGCGTGGTGGGCGGCGCCCCGGCCGGCATGCCAGCCTCCGGCGCCGCGCTCAATGCGCCCAATCCCGGCAGCGCCGATGCGGAAGTGGCGGTGGCGACGGCCATGGCGCAGCAGGCGGTCAACTTCCAGCAGCTGTCCAGCCTGGGCGGCAATGTCGCCAGCTCCATCTCGAACATGCTGGGCAGCGGTTTTTCGCTGGCCACCTCGGCGTTCGACGATCCGCTGGACGCACCCAACGGTTTTCTCCAGTTCATCCTCAAGGCCTTGGGCCTGGGCGACCTGATCGACGTCCTCAGCATGCGCACTTCGCGCGGCACCGAAACCCTGTTCCAGAAACCCGGCCTGGGCGGCGCGGTGGCGGCGGACATGGGCCTGCCGGCGGAGCGTTTCGGCCTGTGGGAAATGCGCGGCGCCAACATGGGCAACTACCAGCTGGGCGACCGCGAAGCCAGCAACCTGTTCGTGGCCAGCAAGGAAGTACAGGACAACGCCTTGAAGGATGTCGGACCGTCGTTCGTGGTGGCGCTGCAGCAGAACGTCGACAAGACGCCGCTGCGCGCGGAAAGCAAATTCAACCTCGGGCGCGCGCCCATGCACGACTACGATACCGAACTCAAGCAGGATTATCTGAAGGCAATCGGCAAGGCGCGCGTTTATTACCGGGCGCCGGTAGAGCGCTGGACCACGCGCGGCCAGATCGTCTCGCACGCCAACCTGATGTTGCCGTACTGGAACGCACGGCTCGAAGGCTTGAACTATCCCGAGAAAGCACTGTTTTTCATCATTAACTGATATCCGGCCGGAAAGACTTCATGCGCATGCTGCCCACCCGATCCATCGCATCGCCCAGGCTGCGCCGCCAGCGCGGCCAGGCGCTGGTCGAATCCATCATTGTCTGCAGCCTGTTCATGGTGTTCCTGTTCGGTTTGCAGTGGGTGTGGCGTTTCGGCGAACTGGCGCAGCTCAATGCCGAAGCCCCGCGCTTCGCGGCCTGGGAGCGCACCGCATACAAGTCCGGCGGCGGCGCCGAGACGCAGGCGCTCTACCGCAGCGACAGCGACCTGGCGCCGCAGGTATTCCGCAACGTCTACCTGACGCCGCGTGGCGCGCGCCAGTCGCAAGGCGAGGGCAGCACCGCCTTGATGCAAGACCATCCCGACTGGATGAGCACGGCAGCGCGCTTTTTTACCGGCACCATGAAGGGCGCCACCTTCGGCACGATTTCCGGCAACGCCTTGAGCGTCAGCACCAATTCAGACAAGGCGCCGGGCGGGCCGATGGGCTTCGATCCCACCCACAACACGCTGACCAGCCTGAAGCTGGATGACAAACCCTATGAACGGGTGCAGGTCAACGGCGCCATCGGGCTCGGTGATTTCATCACGGAGTTCCTGCAGCAGCGTTTCGGCATCGCACCCGGGGTCGACAGTGCGGCCGCCAGCGGCCCCAACATCACCGCGCTGGGCAGCCTGACCATGGTCACCAATTCCTGGTCGGCGCCGGGAGCGGTGGCGATCAAGCGCATGTTTGACGAGCTCAATCCGCTGGCTTCCAGCAACAATGTCGGCATGGTGCTCAACAACGGCAAGTACGGCAACCTGTCGCAGCTGATCGGCGGCGCCTCCGGGTTCGGCAGCAATTACCGGGTCGACAAGGTGGGCATCAACCCGGCGCAAGTGTCGACGCTGGTGTCGCAGGGGATGGGTTTTGACTACGGCAGCCTGAAGAACCCGGGCGACCTGATAAAAATATTCAAACCCACCGACGAATACAAGGAAAGCTTTGTGTTCAAGGCGGCGACCATCGAGCCCGAATATGTCGGCATCATCTGCAAGGCAAAAGTGCCGAACTCGATCCGGCTGACGCAGTACACCCAGGATGAGCTGTGCCCGTCCGGCACGGTGCGCGCCCGTACGATTTCCATGTTCGACAATCCGGCATGGCGGTTTGTCGCGCCGTAGGGTGACATCTGGAAGGCGATGAGAATTTTAAGAAAATTCATTAATATTCAATGGATTGCAGATGATTTCTATGAATCTAGATTAAATTTAGATTGAAATTGAAAAGTCTTTTTATTCAATGGCTTATGTCAATATTCTATGAATTTAGATGAAATATGGGAGCTGCGTTTCTCCGGCCGCACACGTGGCGAAATATGTGCGGCGTCGTGAAGAATATATATATATATAATTTCCGCAGGGCAAATTTGCCCCTCATCATTCAACGCCAGCCTTCTCCAGGCTGAGTGAATCTTGATTCAACCGGCACGCCTCAAGATTTTACGGATCGTCTTTCGGCTGCCGCATTGCTGTCTACAAGCCAGGTTTTTCTTTCCCCTGAAAAGGGCTCAAAAATGATGGTTTTTGGAGAAGAAAATGAATCGGAATTTTAGTGGATTAGCGTTAATTCTCAGCTTCGCCTGTTTTACTTCCAGCCTTGCCGTCGGCGCCACCGTCACCAGGCAAATACCCAGCAGCGGCACGGTCAAGATCCCTGCCACCACTGTCGGTGTCGACGGATTGTCCTCGCCTGAAACCTCACCGGTATTTTCGAACGCGCCAGATCTTGCTGACGGTCCCACCGCTGCGGGTACTGCAGGGTTGACCGGCAAAAGCGGAACGCAAAGCACCACCAGCGTGCTGGCGCGGGTGGCGAAGTTCAAGATAAACCGCAGTATCGCCAGGACGCAGGGCAAAGGACAGTGGACCGAAGCAGTAGGCAGAGAGGCGCCCGACCGCCGGGTGCAAGCCAGTTTTGACGGCGAAAATTCACGCAACCAGCGGCTGGCAAGCAACGGCAACCAGTTTTCCATAGAACCGCCGGACCAGGGGCTGTGCGCCGGCAACGGCTACGTCATGGAATCGCTGAATGACGTCATGAAGGTCTACAACCGCAAAGGCGTCGCATTGAGCGGCGATATTGCACTGAACGCGTTTTACGGCTATGCGCCGGCGATCAACCGCCAGGTTACGCCGCGTGTCTTTGGCCCGTCGATTACCGATCCGGCCTGCTATTTCGATCCGGATGTAAGACGCTGGTTTCACCTGGTGCTGACGCTGGACACCGATCCCGCCACTGGCGCGCAAACCGGCACCAACCATCTCGACCTTGCGGTCAGTTCGTCTGCCGATCCGCTCGGGAGCTGGACGGTATACAAGATCGCCGTGCAGGATGACGGTACGCAAGGTACGCCCCAGCATGCAAATTGCCCATGCCTGGGCGATTATCCGCATATCGGCGCAGACGCCCATGGCATCTACCTGACAACCAATGAATTCCCGTTTTCCGGCGGCTTCAACAGCGCCCAGATATATGCCATATCGAAAAAAGCGTTGATCAGCGGCAGCACTTCGATACAAGTGGTGCAGCTGGACACGGCCGATTATCTGCTTGAAGGCAATCCGGGATTCACGGTATGGCCGGCAGTGTCGCCGGCCGGCGACTTTGAACGGAGCAACCGCGGCACCGAATACCTGCTGAGTTCAGTCGCGGTATTTTCCAATTCCGGCAACGACAATCGCCTGAGGGTATGGGCAATCGGCAATACCAGGTCGCTGAACGACGCCGCGCCTGCGCTGACGCTTCTGCATAATGTCGTCAGCGTCGACAGCTATGGCGTGCCGCCTGCGATTCCGCAGAAAGCCGGCAGTGCGCCATTGCGAGACTGTCTGAACGACCGCAGCATGGCGACGCCGGCTGGCGTCGGCTGCTGGAATTACCTGACCAGTGTCCTGCCGGCAGTTCCGGAAACGCTGGCGGACCTGGATCCGAACGATTCGCGCATGCAGCAAGTGTTTTTCACCGGCGACCGCCTGTATGGCGCGCTCGATACCGTCGTCAATGTCGCTGGTCAAGAGCAGACCGGCATTGCCTACTACGTGCTCAATCCCGCCGTCTCGGCTGGCCAGGTTGGCGCATCCGTGACCAAGCAGGGCCAGGTGGCGCTTGCCGGCAACAGCGTTACGCGGCCGGCCATAGCGGCGCTGCCTAACGGCAAAGGCGTGATCGGCTTTACCGTCGCCGGCGCCGATCACTACCCGAGCGCCGGTTATATCCATTTCAGCCGTGACCGCGGACACAGGGGCGAAACGGTCAAGATCATTGCCAACGGACTCGGGCCAGACGACGAATTCGGCGCCTATAACGCCTTTGGTACGCCGCGCAGCCGGTGGGGCGATTACGGCGCGGCGGCAGTCGACGGCAACGATATCTGGCTAGGCTCCGAATACATTGCGCATGGCTGCACGCTGGCGCAATACGCAAGTCTTGCCGACCCGGTAGCGCAGTTCAGCTGCAACGGTAGCCGCGTCGCCCTGACCAACTGGGCCACGCGCATCAGCAGGGTCACGCCCTGAGGCATTAACAGGGAAGGAGGGGGCCTGGAAGCGTTCGCCAGGCCCCTGGACCTGTTCGTGATCAGAGGATTGCGCCGGCGCACCTTCCGGCCGAACGATCACTTATTTGCCAGGTTTTCGCGCTTCGAGCGCGTAGCGCAATTTTGGCGCCTCTTGCTGGATATGGTCCCACAACCGGTTCGCGATCGGCCCGTGCGGCCGGTCGCGGCGGCGCGCCACCACCAGTTCCTCGGTACGGCCCGGCAGAAGGCGGCCGACAATCGATTGCAGGCGTCCGTCGTGCAACTCGTCCTCAATCAGGAAGCGCGGCATGTGGCCCCATCCGAGGCCCTGCAGGATGATTTCCTTCTTCATGCCCTGGTCCGCAACCATGCATTGCGGCGCACCTTCGATCATGAAGTAGTCTTGTTGCGGTGAATGGCGGGCGGTGTCGCGCATGATGCATTGGGTGAACGCGTGCATCTGGTCCGGCGCGATCGGGCGCTTGATGCGCTCCGGCAGAAAGCCTGGCGCCACTACCGGGATGAATGGCACCCTGCACAGGTCGACCCATTCAACGCGCGGGTCGCTCTTGTCGATCCAGTGCAGGATCAAATCCGCTTCGCCATCGAAGAGGCGTTCCCGCGGACCGCCCACCGCTTCGAAATGCAGGTACAGGCGTGTTCCCGGACACTGGGCGAAGAACCGTCCGAGCATCCCCAGCGCCTGCGGCCGCGGGCACAGGTCGCCGATCACCACATGGATCTCGCTTTCCTCGCCCATCGACAGCTGGGCAGCGTGGATGCGCAAGCCGTCCAGTTCGCGCAGCAGCGATTGCGCCCGGCGATGGAACGACAGCCCCGCCTCGGTAGGACGCACGCGATAGCCGCTGCGATCCAGAAGAGCAAGATCGAGCTGCCGTTCCAGCTTTGCGACGGCGGCGAACACCGCCGGGTGCGAGCGATGCAGCATGGCCGCCGCGGGCTGAAAACCGCCGGAGCGGACTACGGCGTCGAAGCATTGCAGGTCGTGCAAGGTGAAATCCGACATGTCATGTTTTCTTACAGAGATTATCGTATCTTTGTAATATCATAGAAATCGCCCCGCAGCTAGAATTTGCTTCATTCATCCACCAACAAGAAAGGTGTTTTCACCATGAATGAACTGAATTTCGTTAGCGCCGGCGACGGCGCCCGCATTGCTTATCGCATCGACGGCGACGCCGGAAAGCCAGTGCTGGTGCTGTCGAATTCCATCGGCACCACGCTGCGGATGTGGGATATGCAGATCGAGCGCCTGTCCGAGCATTTCCGTGTTTTACGCTATGACTTCCGCGGCCACGGAGGATCAAGCGTTCCGGCCGGCGCCTACTCGCTCGACCGGCTTGGGCGCGACGTGATCGAGCTGCTCGATGCGCTCGGGATTGAACGGGCGCACTTCCTCGGCTTGTCGCTGGGCGGCTTCGTTGGGCAATGGCTCGGCATCCATGCGCCCGAGCGGATCGACCGGCTAATCCTGAGCAACACCTCATCCTATCTCGGACCGGCAAAGCCGTTTGACGAACGGATTGCCGCCGTGCAGCAGGCGCCGGACATGGCCGAGACCGCCGAGATGTTCCTGGGGAACTGGTTTCCTGCACCCATGCTTGCGGCGAAGGACCCCGTCGTCGAGGAATTTCGCAGCATGCTGCTGGCGATAGACAGGCAAGGCCTGGCCGGCTTGTTCGCCGCGGTCCGCGATGCAGACCTTCGCCGCACAATCGCACTGATCTCCCGGCCGACGCTGGTGATCGCCGGCCGGTACGACACCGTGACTGCCGCCAGCCACAGTGAACTGATCGCGGCGACGGTGCCCGGCGCAAAGCTGGTTGTCCTGCCCGCGGTTCACTTGTCGAACGTGGAATACCCTGTCGAGTTCATGGAGGCGGTGCTCGGGTTTTTGCGCTGAACTGCATTACAAAAAGGCCCACTATCGATCCAGCGGGTATGTCAATTTTCCAATTGAAGATTGGCAAACGCTTCGGCAATCCGCAGGGGAGCAGTGGGGCGGGCGTACATTCTGTCCAGGTAAGTACGCAGTCGCGGGTGTTCATCGATCAGGTGATATTCATTGGCCCAGTCCATCAGGTACGCCGTCACGCAATCGGCTATGGTGACGGTGTCGCCGACGATGAACTGCCGTCCTGCCATGTGACTATCCAATATGGTCGCCATGGCAATGAATTCCTGGCTGGCGACAGGGATTTCCGCAGGTATCCGTTGCTCTTCCGGGTATAACCAGGTATGGCGTGTGATGCGCCACAACGGCTGCTCCAGTTCTGTCATGGCAAACATTACCCAGCGATACGCTTGGGCTAGTTGCTTGGGGTCGGCAGGAAGCAGCCCTCTATCAGGGTATTTTTCAGCCAGGTACATGACAATCGCCGCGGATTCGGTCAGCACCACATCGCCGTCGACCAGCGCGGGCACCTTACCGGCGGGGTTGATGCGAAGGAATTCCGGACGATGATGTTCTCCCGCCAGGATATTGACCGGCACAAACTCGAACTCGGCATTGAGCTCGTTTAATGCCCACAGTACGCGAATTGAGCGGGTGGCGGCAAATCCATAGAGTTTCATCATGATATTTCCTCTCAGGCTTAGGTTAGTTCCTAATAACTAGTCGATTGGCGAAGCGCCGAATCGACAGCCTGGTAGTTGATGATTGGATTTATTTTTTGAAGGTTTTTTACCATCTTGTCGACTCAACACAGGCGGGCGCCAATCTTGCCGGCTGCGCGTCGTTGCCGTGACCAAGGCGCGTGGCGCGAGGTCAACCTGCTGACCTCGCGAAAATTCACGCCGTCAGGCCTTCTGGGCTGCCGCGAATACCTCGCGTGCGGACGTCGTACCCGCTACGTGCTCCGTACCCTCGACTCCGAGGTCCATCCATCCTGCGTTCACGGCCTCAAACATTTCTTCGGCAGGTCCGGTGCGGCCCTTCGGGACGCCGAATTGCTCGAACGCTTCCGCCCATCCCGCACGCGGGACTGCAAAGGCCTTCACGTCGCGATGCAGGACTTCCCCCAATTGCTGCGCGACTTCATCCGCGCTGACCATCGAACCAAGCTCGACGACGCGCCGACCCGACCACGCTGGCCCGGTCAATAGGGTTGCGACTTCGGCGCCGATATCGTTCGTCGCGACCATGGTCGATTTCCGGTTTGTCGGGTTGTAGTAGACCGGCAGCGTTCCGCCTTGGGCGACCTGCAAGCCATAGAGGAAATTTTCGAAGAAACCACCTGCGCGCACAAATGCGATTGGCGATAACAAGTCGCGGAAACCTTGCTCCAGAAGCGACAAGGAGGTGATCATCCCAAGCCCGCTGGTCCTGTTCGCACCCATCGACGAAAGCGCTACCACCCGCGGCGGCGCTGCCTTGGCGAGCGCCTTGACATAGTTCTCAATCACGCCCTTGGCTTCTTTGTAATCGGGCGAGGGGGCCCAGACGGCCGGCAACATGACAAACGCACCTTCGACGCCTTTGAGCGCTCGCTCGATGGCTGCCGAATCATTCCAATCACCGTCAACCAGTTCCACGCCCTGGTTCGCCCAGCTGGACGCCTTCTCGCGATTGCGGACTAATGCGCGTACTTGCTTGCCGTGCGCCAACAGATGTTTTGCCGTTGCGCCGCCTACTTTTCCTGTGATTCCCATTACTAAAAACATGCAATTCTCCTGATATCAAGGGACAGAACACTGCCCCGGTTACTAAAATTGAGGGCAGGACACTGCCCCAGCTGATTCAACGGATGAGCGGCAGAATGGCCCGGATACGGGGATCGCGCGCGTAGAGGCCGCCCCATGTCAGCGCGCCCAGAAGCAGGGAAATGATTTCCGGCGGCGACCCCAACTCGCCGATGCGGACATGGGCGCAGATGGCGCCTCCCAAAAAGCCCGTCACTAGAATCGCGCCGAGGACGGCGGTGGCCGGGATGGCGTAAAGGAGGGCGCAGGCGAGGATTATTGGCCCAACGACACGAGTCAGGTCCATTGCGAACCCGGTTTCCTGCAACATGCTCGCGATCTGTGTCGGCGCGAAAAGCTGAATAGCGCCGTCTGCCATCAGGGCAATAACGACAAGCGCGCTCATTATCCGGCCCGCCCACAAGGCGCGATGCAAGTTCATGGTTTCAGGCGCCTGATGCAGGTTCATGGTTTTGGACATTTGTCGTTCTCCGATGGGGGATTCCAATATTCGGAGCATACTGTGTCTCTTAAGTGTGATAAACACAGAGAAAATGAACTCACTGTTCTCTCTCTAATGAACAATGCCATGCCGAGGCACGAAAAATGCAAAATCTCGAACCCATCCTCATTTTCATAACGGTAGCGGAAATGGGGAGCTTCACCCACGCAGCCGATAGCCTGGGGATTCAGAAGGGACGGGCCTCAACAGCGGTCCGGAAGCTGGAAGAAGATATCGGTGTCAGGCTTCTGCACCGGACGACGCGTAGCGTGCAGTTGACCGAAGACGGGCGGGTATTTCATGCACGTGCCCGCGATCTGCTTGCCGAAGTTGATGATCTGCACTCAATGTTCGCAAGCGATCAAGTCGCGCTGCGCGGGCGCCTACGGGTCGATCTGCCGAGCGAGCTGGCGCGCACCACCATCGTGCCGGCCTTGCCAACCTTCATGGCGACTTATCCCGAACTGGAGCTGGAGGTGTCGAGTACCGATCGCCAAGTTGACCTGGTTCAAGAAGGGTTCGACTGCGTATTGCGACTCGGTCCCATCGGGGACGAGACGCTGATTGCCCGCCCGCTGGGCAAGTTACGCATGGTCAATGCCGCCAGTCCTGCCTACCTGGCGCGCCATGGCGCTCCTCGATCGCTAGAGGATCTGCAGCACCAGGAACATCGGGTAGTTCATTTCGCAAGGACACTTGGCGCAAAACCCTATGGATGGGAGTATCCGCACGGCGACGGCTATGCGAGGCTTCAGTTGCGAGGTGCGCTGCACGTCAACAGCGTACAGGCCTACGAAGCCGCCGGCGTCGCCGGCCTTGGCCTGATTCAGGCGCCACTGCTGGGGATTGGCAGTTACTTGGAGAGTGGGGCGTTGATAGAGTTTCTACCAGACTTTCAGCACAGGCCGCTCGACGTTTCCCTGGTAGTAGCGCATCGGCGCAACCTGTCGCGCCGAGTCCGCGCATTCATGAAATGGCTCGAAAGTGTGCTCGCGCCGCACCTGGAATAGCGAAGCGAACTGCTTCGTCCTGCTTTCGAAATCAACATTCTGAATATGCGACCATTGCCCAAAAATAACTTTTCGTGCTTATACTAACAAGATTGATTTGGAGCATTTATTCTGAAAGAGGGAAATGAAAAAAACAATGCTGATATTAGGATTGGCGGGCGCGTTGGCAACCGGGAGCGCGGGTGCTGAGGTGGATAAAAATGGATGTCGGAATACGGCAAAGCAAGGCTATATCTGCAAAGCGCAAACAGATGCAACCTGGCAAAGGAAGCGCCAGCAAGAGCAGGCGAAAAGGAATAAACAAGATTTGGCGGCACAAAAGAAACATACCGGACTTTTGTCATCGGGATCGCATTAGTTGTGAGTTCCGTCGCACCGAAATGGGTGACGTGCATGAGGTTATTCATGGCTTCCTGCCGTCTGAGCGCCCAGGAATTTCTATCGTTGAGCGTGAGCCGGCAAAGCCTGTTAAGGCTAAGTCCAGGGCAAAACAAAAGGCTTGATTGCTTCTATTTTTTAACCATCACAACTTCGCATAATTTGTAGAAAGGCATTATGCGGGGAAGGACCCCTTTACCTCATATCACAACGCGGAGAACAAGCTCCGGCGCGGGGTACAGCGTGACATGAGGGATTCAAAATTTCCGGAAATTTTCTCAACGATTACTGTTGCGGCGGCTGCGCTTCCCAGCGCAAACTGCATCGAAATCCGTTCCCAATAAGCCCGTTTTGCCGGGTTCTTTTCCCTCGTTTTATGCACTGCTGCCAGTGCGGCTCGTAGATCGATTTTTGCCATATCTGCGAGCATCGAAATTTCCGCATCGTCAGGCGCTCGGCGCTGACTTCTGAGGTCTGCAATCCTTGCAGTCGTTATCCCAAGCGCTTGAGCGAGTTTGTAGTCACTTGTCAACCCCTGCTGTTGCTTGGCTGCATCAATTAGTCCGATTTGGTCCATAACACCTCCTTTTTCGCCACTTTACACTACCGCTCGCCGTTGACAACACTCGCGTCTGCGAGCTACCTTTCGCACAACTCGCAACCGCGAGCTAATTTAAGCGAAAAGGAATTTACCATGAGCGAAGTACAGAAACAGGCTTTGAAGCCAAATCAAGCGGTAATCATTGGTCGAATTGACAATGTTCGCACCTTCGATGTCCAGGGCAAGCGTACCTTCGAAACGCGCGTTATCCAGCCAGCACCGGATCAGTTCACTTCCCCCTCCGCAGTTGCTCTCATGTCCCACAACAAGCTCGGCAACTCCGGCGATGACGTCAACGTCTTGGTGTCGGTCGCCGGTTTTCGTGACAACTACAAGGACAAGGAACAGAACGCCGTGCAGACGGCGCGCAACACCCTTCGGGTGATCGAGTAAGGCTTTTGACGTTGGGCTCGTCCCAGTTATCAACAACTCATAAATGGGGTACGCAGTGGGTCAATATCTTCAAGGCGTTGCGCAGTATGAAAAAGATTTTCAAGGGGTTCAAAAAAAGAATTCCGTTTTTGACAGCTTCGGCGCAAAGCCGTTTGATCCGCTCGAAATGCTGCGTGATGAATTGCGATACAAGCGCCTGCGCCGAAACATCGGCGTGGCTGCAAAGCTGCACGAAATCAGTGTGGCGGCGGGTCGCAAAAATCATAACGTCATCATGGTCACGTTGACCTACGTTGTTGATAGCTGGGAGAAAAAGCACATGGGCGCGTATCTAACCCATGTGCGTAATTGGATGTTTCGCCGGACTGGCGAAAAGCTTAAATACGTATGGGTCGCTGAGATGCAAAAGCGCGGCGTTATTCATTACCACGTTCTGTACTGGATGCCTCGCGGCATAACGATGCCAAAGGCCGATAAGCAAGGCTGGTGGCCGCACGGATCGACCAGAACAGAAAAGGCTAATAAGCCTGTTGCATACGCGATGAAATACGCGTCAAAACTGGATTCGAAGGAGGGCTTTCCTGATGGAGCTCACACATATGGTGTTGGTGGCCTCGTTGAAGCTGATCGTAGTGCTCGGCGCTGGTTTAATTTTCCTGGCTTTATTAAGGCGCGTGCGGCGGTCGGCGATTGCTGGAAGCGATCAGCAGGTGGTGGGTGGCTTGAATTGGGAACAGGCCAGTTATGGCCTTCGGAGTGGGGCCTTTGCCTTGTCACGAAGCTCCGGCTGTCTATCGTACGTCTCCACGACCACGGGCGTCCCCTTGATGTGGGAGGGCCGTTTTCATGGTTGAAATCAAACCTCAAGGTCGAGCAAATAGCTTGATGCGCACTGTCTACATGACTGAGCTGCGACAGGCTGTTTGCATGCAAATGCGCAGTGCCAATAACTTCGATCCTGATGAGTACATGGCGCATCTGTTCGCAAATCAGGAAGACTTGGGTGCCGCGTTCGTGGCTCGGCAGCTTGAGTGGGCCGAACAAATTTTGCAAGACCAACTGGCCGATGCATTGCCGGGGGCGCGGCGTTCAGCCGCCCCGGTGAGCAGCCTTCCACCCGGCGAAGCCGGTGGAAGCGGTCCTACGGAGTCTCTTGTGCGCATACGGGCGCACTGGGAGTGAAACATGTTTGATGCTGCATCTGTACAGGATTTACTCGTTGCCGCAGGTTGCGTTGTGACCTTCGCGCTTGGGTGGATAGCGGGAGCACTCTCATGAGTGACCTTGCTGTGATGATCGGGGGCTTTATGAGCTGCTTTGCCCTCGGTTTTGTAATGGGTCGGACATTGAAACTGTTCCGGCAATTCTTCGATATATCGTCTTAAGGAAAATCAAATGAGCAAAATTCTTCAAAAAGCAAAGCTGTTGGCAGTCAAAATTGGCGTTCCTGTTGCGGCTCTGGTCGCTACTGGCGCTGCTAACGCGGCTGCTACGCTGGACCCATCGGTTGCCGCTGCCTTCACGGCTATTGGCGACAACGCTACGGCGATGTTCGGTTTGGCGATGCCGGTCGTTGCGTCGGTGTTGGGCATGTTCATCGTTCTGCGTCTGTTCAAGAAATTCGGTAACAAGGCTGCTTAATTCGTATGCTACGCGCTGCCATCTTGCTTTCTCTTTGCATGGTGACAGCGTACGCGTTCGAGGTTCATCGAAAAGTCTCTTCTCCTATGCTCCCAGGCGCTAGCCGGGGGCATAGGGGAGGGGACTTTTCTTCTTCTGAGTGTGATTGCATCATCCCTCCCAATCGTGGCCTTTATCGGTGACTGTATGAAACGAATTTTCACCTGTGCGCTGATTTTCTTGTTCGTGGCTGTCTCTGCTCAGGCCGCAACCGCCGGGTATTCTGGCTATACCGGTGCTGCCAGTATTGTCAATGGAGTGCCAGGCAAGGTTGCTACTGCATCGCTTGGTGCAGTGGTTGATGCTACCGTGTTGGATCAGGTTGTGGTGGCTACTGAGGCTGGTGCGCGGGTTACTGTGCCTGTCTCAACTACTGCTGCTGTTGCTGCTGAGGGTATCGCTGGGGCTGGCTTAAAACTTGTTCCTTATCTTGGTGCTGCGCTGACTGCTGCACAAGTCGCTTCCATGTTAAAAAATGCTGGTTTGCGCTATGGCAGTTGCTCGGCTCAGTCTTGGTTCGGGTTGCCTGCTTATTGCCAACAACCGCCAGCTGCTGACCAGTATCTCTGGCACGGTGGTTTCGGCTCTAATTCTTCAGTCCCATATCCTGATCCCACTTCGGCGTGTCAGGGTGATATGGCTGCGTTGATCAGGTCCAATTCTACTTGGGCCGGTTGGACTATGACTTTGGGTAGCTCTAGTGGGCCTGATGTTGTGGGTTGTGTACTAGTTAGTCCCACTGGTGTCGTTGGCTCTTCAAATTTTACCGTTGCTAGTCGGTATCTAAATCCTAATCCCGGTCAGTTGCCGCCGCTTGCGCCTGCTACTGGCGATGACATAGCTGGCGCATTGAAACTTCAGGCTATTCAGGACAGTAATGCGCGTAAAGCGCTGTATGACGCAATTAAATCTGATCTTGCTGCTCATCCTGAATATCAGACAGCCGATACCAATCCTGTGCAGCCGTCTACGCCTGCGTCTGTTACCGCCTCGCCTGTAATCAGTCCGACCGTTACGACGCGTGTTGATACTGTCCCTAAGTCTGACGGTTCGACTGACACTGTAACTACCTCCCAATCAACTACTGTTAATCCAACTACGACCGGAACGACTGTTGGCGATATTAAGACCACTTTTCCGAGCACTACGACTACAACGGTTACGACTACTAACAATGTGACCAATCAGACCACCACAAACACTTCTGTTACCAGTAATCCTGCGCCTTCTCCTGAGTTAAAAATTCCTGATGACTACAACAAGGAAGTCACTCAGAAGCAAGTTGAAAAAGATTTGAACACTGATGCTGCGCCACCAATGGATGATCAGCAAAAAGTTATTACTGATGCAAATACAAAGGGTGATACGGATCGCGACAAAATATACGACGACATTAAGTCGGGTCAGCAGGATAAGAGTAGTTGGTTTTCTTGGGTGTGGTCGCCTCCCGTTGGCGTCTGTGCGCCGATTACCGGCGTTATTGCTGGGTTTCATGTGTCATGGGATTTGTGTCCATCGATAGCTATCATTCAGGCCATCATCGGTTGGTTGATGGGTATTTTCAGTGCGGCGGAAGTGTACGGCCAGTTGTTCAAACGGGAGGATTGATCATGTTAAAACTTGTCACTTTACTGTTGTCCGGTATACCTGCGATTATCGCGGCGATTATTAGCATGATCGGGCGCAAGCTTGGCACTGCTGCAGCTTCCATTGCTTCGTTTGTGATCATCACGGCTGGCCTTATTGCCTGCATCAATGTCATTCTTCAAAACGTGTTGGCGTTGATTGCTATACCGCCGTTTATTGCTAACTCTGTTGGATTATTCATTCCTGCTGATTGGGTCGCCTGCGTCACGGCTGTGGTGAGTAGTCGTATTTGTCGCGCTGCGTATGACATGGCGTTGATGAAAATCAAGCTTGTGAATAACGCGAGTTAATCATGGCTGACTATTTGGTGTACGGAAAAAAAGGCAGCGGTAAAAGTCTCGTGGTTGTTGGTCGTATTAAGGATGCTCTGTTGGCGGGAAAGAAGGTTGCGACTAACTTGAACCTGAAACTGGATAAGCTCCTGCCGATTGGTACTCGGGGAGTGATCTGTTACCGGCTTCCTGATCGTCCGACCATTGAGGACATGGAAGCTATCGGCATTGGGTCTGACAAGCTTGATGAGGCTACGTATGGCCTTGTGGTGCTCGATGAAATGGCTACGTGGATGAATTCTCGGTCTTGGGCTGACAAAGGCCGTCAGGCGCTTCTAGACTGGTTTGTGCATTCTCGAAAAATGCGGTGGGATTCGTACATGCTATGCCAGTCGCCAAATCAGATTGATAAGCAGGTGCGTGAATCGCTGGTTGAGCAAACTGTGGCTTGTAAGCGCCTGGACAAAATTAGGATTCCATTTCTTGGTGCGTTGACGAAGCATTTTTTCGGTGTCGAGCTTAGGGCGCCAAAAATCCATCTAGCCATCGTGAAGTACGGTGTCGGTAACGACGCTGTGTTGAGTGACCGTTGGACATATCGCGGCAAGAATCTGTATGCGGCTTACGATACCGAGCAAAAATTTAGTCCTACTTATTCGGATGGTATTTTTTCTTACCTGTCGCCGTGGCATGTTGCTGGTCGCTACTGCAAGCTTTCGATGGGGTGGCGTGACTACATCAAGCGTTTCTTTAATCCGGCGCCTTCAAGGCTTCCTGCTAAGCCTTTGCATCCAGTTGCGCGGCTTGTGTCGCAATTGCCTGCCTCTGAACGTGTGCGGCATTTTCAACGGTTGGAACAATTGGGGGCTTTCAAATGATGGATTCAGATGACGTGAAATTTGTGTTTCGTACTTGGCTTTTGCTGGTGCTGATGGCCTGTCTTGTTGGCGTTGCCTTTGCTGATGAGCTGCCGGCCGATTTGCCCGAAGTGCCTGTTAAGGCTGTGGCGAAGGAAAAGCCTAAGGGGGATACACTTCGCGTTGAAAAGGTCAGCAGGCCATTGAGTGATCAGACTATGATGCCTGAGCAGCTGCTTGTTTATCTCAGCTCTAAGCGCTCTTTTGCGCCGGCTCCTGGCTGTATGCCTAACGGTTTTTTGACATGCCAAGGGCAGGGCGCTCATGTTGACGGCGTGCCGGCAGCAACAGATGAGGGGCGTTATCGTCCTCGCCCTGGAACTATTCGCGGGTATCACGAATAAATGTGACGTACCAGGTGTGACTAACCCTGGACAAGTCACAGTAGCTCGGTCACAATGAGACATGGAAAATTCAATCTCGCAAGCTGATTTCGCTTTCTGTGACCCATCGATCGTGACTCGGCGCCGGCAGGTCACTCCAGCTCAGTCACAGCTGGTCTTGTCCATATTTCCCGGTATCGATCTTTTTGGCCTCGGCTTCGAACAAGAAGGCTTTCCAGTCGTACGCGGTCCCGATCCTCTCTTTGGTGGTGATATTCGCGCTTTTACTATCCCCGGCGGCAAGTTTGACGGCATCATTGGTGGCCCCCCATGTCCTGATTTTTCGAAAGCACGCAGATCTGCCCCTACCGGCTACGGTCTCGAAATGATTGGCGAATACGTTAGGGTTGTCACTCAGGGGCAGCCGATGTGGTGGTTGATGGAGAATGTTCCAGGCGTGCCTGATGTTCGCATTGAGGGTTATTCACACCAGCGGATTGATCTGAATGCCCGTGAGGTCGGTCTGGATCAGAACCGGCATCGGCATTTCCAGTTTGGGCATCGTGACGGTTTGCTGATTTCTATCGACAGGGGTGCAAAATCGACTCTATTTGAGCCGTGTTGCACGGCATCGGAGGGGAGTCAGATAGGGCGCAGGGACTGGGACAAATTCTGCCGCCTTCAAGGGTTGAAGGGCGCTCTTCAACTTGACCAGTTGACGCTGTCGGGCAGGTATCGTGCTGTTGGTAATGCTGTGCCGTTGCCTATGTCTCGCGCTCTGGCACGTGCAATTTTGAATGCTCAGTCTCCTAATGACGTTCGGTTGTGCGGGTGCGGCTGCGGACGGCCCGTTGTCGGCAAGTCGGTATATGCCATTCCTGCCTGTCGCAAGCGCATGTCTCGCCGAAGTGTGACCGACCAGGCACAGCTGGTGTCCGCCGAGTCACTGTGACTGTGCCGGCGTGACTGGTCCAGGATCTGTCACACCTGGTCGGTCACATCAAATAAACATTTCCTTGCGTTAGCGATAAAATGCCTGTCAAACAGGGGGCATTATGGAAATTTCCACAACTGAGATAGTGATTCTGTTGGTCGGCGCGCTAATGTGGCTAATCGGTTGGCTATACGGTCGTAAGCAAAGCGGTGTGTCTTCGCCGACCCAAAGCCGTCCATCGCGATTGTCGCCAAATAGACATTTCAAACCTGGGCCGCCTGATCGCACGGATGAGTTATTGCGTGCGTTGTATGGCGAAAAAGCGAAAGCTGAGCGTCTAATTGAATTTGAAGTGCAGCGGATGCCTGGTATATCTAGGGCGGAGGCTGTAAGTCGTGCGCTAGAACGGTTAATGGATGATCGGCGGCGCTAAATGTGGCTGGGTCTGGGCCGCAGGGCCCAGGTAAGCCACTGAGTTTCACCGATTGGCGAATCTTGAGAGCGTGCTTTGTCGACGGCGACCAGATCCCGTTGGGCGCTCCCTGCAAAACTGTTTTTATCCAGCGACGTACCGTCGCATGTTGAGCCAGCGGCGCTTTTGCGGACTGGGGCGGTTTTCAGGTGGAAGCTGCTTTTTGCTTCCTCTTGAATACTGCTCAAAGGACCGTAGTCCAGGCTTTGTCCTGTAACTGCTATCGTTGGCGGCCATGATTGACCATCCCAGCTCTGCGGCGCGTCCTGTGCGGCTCCTGTCGCGTTTTAGACCGTATAAGGCTTCCATGTATCGACTTTCGAGAACAATTAGCCTGAGTGCCCATTGTGGGCAGTAGGTTTTGCCGGCTTCCCAGTCTGAGATTGTGCGAACGTGTCGGCCTGTGATCTTGGCGGCCGCATCGACTGTAAAGCCGCTCATGAGCCTGGCTGAGACAAATTCTGATGGAAAACAATATTTATTTTTTGTGGCGATGCGCTGCTTTTTCATTGACATTAACCCCTGTGTGTGAATAAACAAAAGAAAAGGCCGGGATACGTTGTCCCGGCCGTGTTTTCTATCCTCACCATCTATCCAATATAACGGACTTGCTTGACTGCTATTTAGGGGTCCTAAACTTCGCATAATTTGTATTATGTCAAATCGCAGATTGCGCAAAGCAAGGCTATCGACAGTATTTACACGGCTGAAACGGCTGCTTCTTGGCACTGCACTGTTGCCGACAGCAAGCTAACAAATCCAATATTTCCCTCTTACTCACGCCTGCAATCAGCAGGCGTTTTTTATGCACGGCCACCTTTCGATACTCCCGCCGCCGGCGACCATTATTCCAGCTCACCTTGCGTAAATTCCGCAAATGCCAATAGGCCTGCCGGATCTCCATCATCATGCGCTCAAGATCACCCTGGGAGATCTGCTCACGTTCGAACAATTCCAGTTGCATAAAATGCAGTGATTGTAATTTGGAAACATTACGGACGCTCGACAGAATTCCTACCCAGCTAGAATGGACAGGTATCGATCAACGGCCCATCATGCGGCGCTGTAGCAATCCAGAAGACTCCCAAACCGTTATTGCACCACGTTTGAGCGCCAGCTAGCCCAAACTCCCGGGCGATCTCAAAACCGATCTGGACGGCATGCAGCATGGTATGCGCACAGACACGCCAGCTATTCATCACAGGGATCACGATCCCGCGCGACCGGAAATAACGCTTTTGATTTAGGTCACGGCAGTCCATCAACTTGCCGCAATATTTGGCAATGTACTCAGCCAGCTTGTGAGCGCCGTTACGGCCGAAACCAAACTTACTTGGATCACGTACATTCACTTGTCCCATTTGCTCACCAGACTGGCCAAGACCGAGTATCGACTGCCACACCGAACGCAGCAGTCTGTAATCCTGTCGACCGCTAACAGCCACATGGAAATGCAACGCGCCCCGCTTTTGCTCCTCAATAACCGCGACGTAGTGAAAAGCCTTGTGCTTGCTCAAACGCCTTGTAAAGGCTTTCCAGTGCTTGAGTGCGGTCTCACGATCAATCATGTTTTCCCGATACGTCAGCGTCACCATGCGGTCAGCGCCAATCTCCTTGCAGCACAGCCGGACTTTCTGCTTTGCGCGCTTGCCAGCATCCTCCTCATTGGCTTCACGCTTCTCCGAAGCACCGCGCTTTGCATGCGGCACAGGCAGCGAATCCCGGCCCACAAAAAACTTATCCTTAGTGACTGTTATCTCAGTCTGACCATTCGCGAAAATGCGCTGGCGCGCCGTGTAGGTGTCTTGCCAGCCGTTACCGTCATCAGTCCACCATTCCGGCTTTTCTTGAGGGGTTGTTACGAAAGTGCTTGACGATTCGTTCAAATCGGAGTGGAATTGCGGCATTCGGTACTCCTGCTACGACAGGTTTATCGGACGGCCCTGCAAGTGTTTCGATCACCTGCAGGGCTTTTTCTTTTCTACTTCAAAAACTGAATTTCTGAACACCCTACTTTTTACGGCCGCAAATGACAATCGGCTGGAAACCCTTTATTTGCCTCATGTTCTTAAGTGTCCCAGATACAAGTTTAGCGGCGCTTCGCGCCGCGCTTGGTGCGCTACGCTCCCCATCGCGACCCGCCCCGCCGCTACCCTAAAAATCAACACATAAGAACAACATCAAAAGCGGCCTTACAGGGAGCGGTCGACTTAACCGAGGCATCACCAGCACCACACGCTTTCAATAGTCACCAAGACGCCATCTCAGTGGTCTATGCGGGCCCTGCGGCCCACACCCCGCTACCTTTTACGCAATAGCTGCGATCGCAGCAGTTTTTCAATCACGGCGCTCTTGGTTAAATCCTTAAAACGCAAATACTCATTGAACAGATTCACCAGATCCTCTGGCAAATCCACCGTGAACACAACCCGGCCAGCACGTTCACGTTGTAATCTTTTTCGCTCTGCGCTTGTCATTGCGCGGCCAGTCGCCGGACGCCCTCGAGGACGTTTCTCAGCCAGCAGATCGATAGTCACAGAATCATGGTGATCCTTCATTTTCACACCCAGATATGTTTACTCGAGTCAGAATATTTATCGTGACAAGTCACGTTTATTTAGAACCAGCCGAGCGGCCAGTGCGCTTACCAAGGACTCCATAACCATCCTCATCCAGCGTAAAAACGGAAGATCCAGAACCTCTCTCAGATCTTGATAAAGCCGCGGAACCAGCAGGACTAGCTGAAGCAACCTGTTGATGATTCTGACCACCGTGATCGTCAAAATCAACAAAGTACCCACGTGCCACAATATCGCGGCAAAGTAGCTCAGGCACGGCCATAGGCGTAGCCTGCTGAGTAAAACAATCACAACGCTTTTCATTTGCAACACAAGCAACGGGCACAGGCGCCGTAGTCGGTTTCGTAACCTCGTCATACCGTGGCGCCGTCTGCGGCAGACCAGTGACACGCGGCACACGCTCAAATAAATACTGCTTCGCATCACCAACAGCATTTAGGTACGACGCTTTCTGGCCAGATGCACCAGCAGGAGCGCTTGCGCCAGAAGACGAACCGGCAGCACCAGTAGAAGCGGCATCCTCAGCCTTTACGGAACGCTGCTTGTATTTATTAAACGAGTAATAGCCAGCAATCGGCACCGCTGCCACAAACAAAATAGCGAGTATCAATTTGGCCGGAATACTGCGTTTAACAGTGTGAACCTCAGCCGATTTATAGAGCCCAAAACTTTCTTTTGGAAAGGAAAATTTATGCAAGATGGCATTTTTCTGGCCCGACTCTTTATCAGGACTTAAATTGGCAGACGGCCATTCCCAAATGTTAGAACGTTGCAAGCCGAATTTACGAATAGCATGCAAGTGACGACCGCAGAGATTACGAACAAAATTATCAACCAAACTTGGATGTTGAGTAAGCAGGAAAATATCGTAACCGCTATGCCGATGCACAGCTAAATCCTGATAGTACTTAGGGAGCGTCGAACCATTCGGTTTTTTCGGAAAAACAAACTGGGCCTCATCAATGACGATGAAAGAACCTATCGGAAGTGAAGCCCACTCGTCAGCCTTAAACTCGGTCCACGGCAACAACAAATCCTTGATGCCAGAATAATAGACATCCCTCCCCTCTTTTTCAGCGAGCGCTTTCAAGTAGGAAATCAGATAAAGCGTTTTGCCATGCCCCGGCAACCCGGTAATGATCGTAATCATTTGAGCTGCACCTTTTTCAAACTACCCGACAGCAATTTCATAGCAAGAGAAATTGAAACCGCAGAAAAAATAATAGTGATTGCCTTATCCAACCACAAATAACCAATCAAACTAAGAGCATCGCCCGGAATACTATTGACGCGATCAAAAACGGCCTGCTGCATATAACCGATAGCGACATCAAGACCCTTGTAGGTAACAAATCCGATACCGAGAGCAATCACAGCACGCCATACAAGCGATGCCATCGCAGTGGCAAGAGCACCCATCAACGCAGGTAGAAAAACGGCTAAGAACATGATTTACCCCTGAAGAATTGACTTACTAACGATTAAATAAGCAACGAGCAACGCACAAGAAACAATCACATATCGCAACGGCAAAAGGTTCTGACAAACAGCGGAAAGATGGATAGGCACATCATGACCAGCGAATGACAAATTACGATCAGACAAACATAAACCCCCACCCAAAAACCCGCTTTGGTCCAACTTGTCCTGACTTAAATCGACAATGTCACCGGCCTTAGTTTGATCAATTTGAGATTGCATAGGATCAGCGCCACCGAGCAATTTATTTCCCAAATCTTTAGACGCCGATGCGACCAAATTGGCGCACGTGTCATCCCGCATCTTGCGCAGAATTGCACCCTGAATAGCATCGCCACTAATAGTTGTATTCGACGTAGCGCCATTGCAACCAGTACCACCTACCTGAGAGTTTGAGCAAACATTCAATTCAGGGTGCTTAGCGCAAAAATCATCACCTGGAGGATCACTGTTTGTCGCATCCTTGCCATCGCTCTTTCCGGGCGCGCCATCAGCGTTATTTGAGGTGCTTCCCGATACAGTACAACTCTTACCACCGGCAGATGAAACGGTGCACGTAGTAGTGATCGTGGTGGAGCTACCATCCTTGTTGCCGGACGTAGAACTGTTCGTTGTAGTCGTAGAGCCGTCAGAGTTATTTGTGGTAACAGGAGGCGCGTTCGTAGTGGTGTTTTTGGTATTACCCGAACCAGTACCATTACCAGAACACATCGCGGTCCCAGCAGAATCAGAACCAATATTTGATGTACCAGCTGGACAAGAATTATCCGGATTCGGTGATGGTGCCGTCATTGGCTGATCGGACTTTGCGGGCTCAGTTGTCGGAACAACCGGTTTCGGAGCAGTTGGTCCCGGAGTATCAGGCGCATAACTGCCCGTACCGCCGTAGTTATATTCATAACCGCAATACCAGTTAAACACCCCCGCCACGCTTGTAGGTTGCCCCTGACAGTCGTCATCCAACCCCGTGATGTTGATATCGCACCCATTGATCTTCTTCGGCCACACATTGGCTTTTTTTCCTGTACCTGCAAACAAGGCATCATGGTGAGATCCGGCAGGATCTGAATAGCACTGAGTCTGCACAGGCGGTCCGCACGCGCCTTTGGAGTCAACAACATTTGGCGCTGTACAAACACTTCCAGCGACCAAACCAGTTGAAGCGCCATACGTCGTGCCACGCTCAACCCAAGTGCACGAACGAGTGTTACCGGTGTTAACCGTCATCACAAAATTAGTCATCAAAGTTGGCTGAGCATAACTCTGACAAGCCGTAACAGCATCCGGATACAAACCATTCGAACTACCACCACTGGTCGAACCCGTCCAGCTATAGCTAGCATGGGCAAAATTATAAAAACACAGCAGCATCACAATGATGCAAAAACGGGACAGAGCTCTCAACAGAAAAATATTCATGATCGAAATAAAATCCAGAAAGCACCGCAGACAGTAATGATGACTAGCAAGCCCATAGGACCTCCCGAGGAAAAACGGGAGCCGAAGCCCCCGTTCAAGAACGCGCCGACCAACCGAAAATTAACGGAGGATACGACGAATCCAGCCGATAGCAGCGCAGGCCACGATGACACCGAGGACCAACACGCCATTGGTGCTGACATCCGTTTGAGCCTGTTGAATTGGCGCAGACAGATCGACAGGAGTGGCAGCAGCATGCGCAACCGACGCGCTAACAAACAGCGCAACAGCAGAAACACCAGCACCGACAGAACGAACAAATTTATGCAGCTTCATTTTCACTACCTCCTTTAACAACACGGGCAACCTGAACGATTCCCCAAGCAGTCGCCCAGACCGACACCATAGCCGCTGAGACTAAACCGCCATCTTCAGCCGACATCAACAACAAACTGTTGGCAACATCAGCCCCGCTTTGCACCACGTAACTACACGTGGTTACATCTGTAATCGACGGATCAAGCTGAAGCACGTATGACCCGTCAGATTGTTGAATTGCGATCGCACAGGTAGCCATCAGCGGCCCCGAGCACGATCACGCGCATGTTCACGACGTCGCGCCTTGTGTTCTTCCCACGCATCATCATTGGCCTGCTTTTCGATCTGACGCGCAGTCAAAACGCGACGAATCCAAAAAATACGAGCAATAGAAACGACGACACCCAACACTAAAAGACCAACCGCCCGCACATTTGACAAGGCAGCGCCAAGTACAGCAGTCAGATCAATATGAGGAGTCATCAGAAATTCTCGCAGAGCCAGATATGAACCCAACGTTGAGCAAAAATCGACGCTGGCATAAGGGCGTACAGAAACACCATCAGCAACGCGTAATGTGTTTCTGGACGCATGATTAAGCAGCCTTAGCAGGCGGAACCGGATCAACAGCAGGCTTCGGCTTCGCGACAAGCGTCATCACCGCAACCTGCGACTCGATACGCTTTTCGCGAGAGATCGACACTTCGAATTCGACCTCGTACATACCGGGAGAAATTTCCTTGTAGCGCTCTGGCAACATCAACTCGCCCACCAGAGGCTCAATCACACCAGTGTCACGATTTGCCTTATGAACGATGCATTGCGCCATGCGCATGTCGTAGTTGATGCCTGTCTTTTTGGAAATGCCAGCGTGAGGAACAACGTGCAAAACTTGGATTGTGCTTTTCATGATTTTTCGCCTCTAGACGGATTGAATTTAAAAAGTGATAAAGTTAAAAATATTTACGGAAAGAAACGAATGTTGCTACTACAACTGCTAGGACTACTTGGCGATGCAATCGCAATAGCCTTTGGCATCGCCGTTGCAATATGGGTATACAAAAAAATGAACCCAGAAAAAAAGCACTGCCCACACTGCGGCGAATCACTTACAAAAGCGGCAAAACACGGAATCAACCCTGATCGCAAAGAACCGACAATCAACGAGCCGTAAAGAAACACCGGTTTACCTTTCCAACGGAACTGCTATGATTCGGTTAAATCCAACAATACTGGAATCCAACTAAATTGGATATTAATCCAAAATATTTGGATCAACAAGGAAAAAATCATGCGCATCAGCAAATACTTAGATCAGCTGCAAAAAGCACTGGACGTGAAAACAGACAAGGACGTAGCCAAACTGATGGGGTGGACGCACAGCGTGCCGTCAAACTGGCGCAAGGGACACAGCTTTATGACAAATCAAGCAGCAGCAAGCGTGTCAGAAAAACTAGGCATCCCAGTAATCGAAGTAATCGCAGCTGTAGAAGCCGACCGGGAAGAAGTGAGCGGACAAAAGTCCTTTTGGACAGATTTTTTTCAGAGGACAGCGGCGACGGCAGCTAGCGTTGCAGTGTTGGGCGTTGTCACTTTATTTTTGACACCGACGCCCTCACAAGCCACACCACTGCTCAAAGCTAATACCCCCACGATTTGTATTATGTAAAATAAATGAACCGGAAGCGTCGCGGTTTATCCATCGTTGGTTTGCACAAAATTGTTCCCGTTTTTGCATAAATTTGTTCCCAGCCCCCTGCGCAGAAATAATTATGGTGACACACCGCCTATGAGACGGACCCCAGCAACGACTTGACTGGGAAGCTGTTACTGCAGATGCCGCCGATCGACGCACTCCATCCACACGGCATCACCGATCACCGGCCATCCATGCGTAACTTTCTGCCCAGTCCCCGGCAACATCTACATTCTCACATTGTGTCCATCGACTCATTTTGTTGTTGTATTAAATACCAGCGGACGCAACGTTCAAACCTCCAGTCATCTTCTCGACCAGCGTAATGCGTTGAATAAAATAGCCAGCCCGCCATGAGCGCCAGCACTACACAGGATAAGACGACTATGGGAACGCTCCAACCATGAAAATTTACCGAACTGTCTTGCTTCATCAAATTAGCAATTTTCAAGTTATCAGCACCACCAATGGATGGCGAAAGTAACTCGTTGTTCGTTTGCGCGCTGAATTGACCCACTCCGGTTGACCTCTCTCCATTGTCTGGCGAATGCAGCGACCCGGTCATAAGACCCCTTGAATCCCAAATCGATGAGCTCTTCGTGGAGCTGCTTGAGACTTCGCCGCTGCTTGCGGGATTTTGCTGCCTCGGTCTTGAGCCAGCCTGTTAGCTGGAAGGCGTATGGGTCGATGGCGCTGGCAGATTGGCGCTCCGCATAGGCGGGCTCGCTGATTTCCGAGCGTAGATAATTTGAGGTTCGGGGATCAACGGAACAGCCAACTCAGTTGAGCAGTTCGGACATCGGGCAAGCAACAGGACAGGAGACGATGTATAGTTCAAACAACTTATGGAGGTCGAGGTAATGTCAGAACATGAAGATTCACTAAGTGGCGAAGAGTCGGTGGTAATCGCATCGGGCGTCGCGGCAAAGTCTGCGACGGGGTGGCGGGATCCCCGAATATTCTCCACGCTCACCTGGTTTATATTATTCCTGGCTGCTGTCTCTGTCTGGGGATTCATCGCGGGCGACCGAGTGTCCATCGTTGGTATCGCAATATGTGGTCTCCTCGCTTTCGTCGGGGGAGTCGTGACGGCTGTGAGGGGATTACCTCTTCAAGGTACCATTCAGATCCTTGCCGGCTTAGTGCTCATTGCGATTCCGGCATACCTCATTGTACTTGGGAGTGGTTACGCGATAATGGCTGGTGGTGGCTAATCGATTTCCATGGATGAAGCGATGAGCGAGCTACTGAGCGACATCGCCTGCGACGCGGATGACCGACACTGCTTCTCGGAAAGAGAGGTCCACATGGAAGGAACCGACCGACACTGTTGATGCTCGCGGCTTAACTGACTTCCCTATTCCATTGCTCCCGAACCCCGTTGTGCCAGCGCAGTCGGAGCTAGGAATTAGCCCTGGTAGTCCCAACCGGAGATCCAGCACCAGCTTGCTGACCGACCAGGTGCACTTAGACGTGGACCTGGTGCCGGCCTGCCGACTGGATCCGGACCGACGTCGAGCTGCATGAGTGGGTTGCATCAGCATAGCCGGCGTCAGGTTTTCGCGCTGGTTGTTCCGGCGGCACCAGCTGCGGAGAGCGGCTGCCGGCAGCGCCTTATCGGTTACGCGAAGCCACCGTCGTCGGCCGCAGATACAACTTTACGCAACGGAATTTTGCATAAATCTGTTCCTGGCTTGCCAGAGAGTCACCAGTAACCGTGGGCCGATTGGAACAAAATTTTGCAAACTAACGTCCACAATATTTGCATGGCTTGAACGGCTGCTTCTTGGCACTACACTTCTGCCGGCAACAAGCTAGCAAATCCAGAATTTCTCTCTTATCCACGCCTGCGATCAGCAGGCGTTGTTTATGCACGGCCACTTTTCGATACTCCCAACGCCGGCGACCATCATTCCAGCGAACACTTCGTAAATTGCGCAGATGCCAGTACGACTGTCGAATCTGCATCATCATGTGCTCCAGCTCAGCCTGACTGATCTGCTCACGCTCAAACAATTCCAGTTGCATATCGGCGCAAATGGAAAGATTGCAAATTGGAATCTATGTTTAAATGGCAATATATTTCAACAAGGGACGCGACATGGCCAACGACCTGATAATCAAAGGCACTAGCCTGATGCTAGCAGTCGGAATTGTCGGTGGCGCCGTCTGGCTAATGAGCGGACCAACAACAATGGATAGCATCAACCAGGCTGAAACAAAAAGCGTCGTGCGTACACCGAACCCTGCTGTCAAAGACATGAAAAACCGAAGCTATATCGCGAGCATGGAAACCAAGCCAGCGACAGAGCAACCAACGGGAATAATCAAATGCAAATCAGGTGGAAAGACCACCTACTCAGATAAAAAATGCGCAGGCGCGGAACAGCAGACGGCCATGGTCATCAAGGAAACAAGCGGCGGCTTCGTTAGCCCAAACCAGCAAACGATTGCCGATACGCGCGCAAGAATCAGGGCAGACATACAACGCCCTGGGATAGTTACGATGGCTGGCGAGTCGACGCAGGCAATAACCAGCAACATGCAGGGCCAGTGCTACTACCTGGCTGAGGAAATAAAATCTATTGATGCCGCATCTAATATCGGTCAGACATCGCAATCGCAGCAACAGCTGCGAATCCGAAGGCAAGATGTCAGGGCAAGGATGTACCGACTTGGGTGTTAGAACCGAACGTCAAAACCGGTTTTTCAGGGGTGAGCCATCCAGGCGGCGTCGGTGCGCCGAAGCATACGAAAATCGGTAAATACCGCATCACCTACCCTCTTTCTTAGTGAGGACCGGTCGCTGTATTTAGCTTCACAGTTGTGAAGGCGTTGCGCGTAGGCGTGGTTGGTTGCGGCGGCACCGGCAGCGCCGTAGTTTCATTGCTGGCACGGCTAAGTTCACATCCGATCAATGTGATTGGAATTGATTGTTCTGTGATGAACTTGCAAATCAAGCATAATTGAGCCCCTGTTCCTCGATTGAATGAGGTTTTTTCGGTATCCGGCACCATTTTTGATTGAGGGGTGCCTGTCGCTTTTAATATTACTTACGACAAAAAATTTCCATGAGTCAAGCAAATAACAAGAATACGGTAGCAAATCCCAAAGGCAAGCGCTTCTCCCGGCGTAAATTTATTGGCACTGCCGTCGGCGCCGCAGCCGTATTGGGCGGCTACTCGGTCCTGTTCGGTGGCCAATTCCGCGCTGCCAAGGCGGATCGCACGGTGGACGTGCTGCTGATCGGCGGCGGCATCATGAGCGCGACGCTCGGTGTCTATCTGTCCGAGCTGGAGCCTGGCTGGACCTATGAAGTGTTCGAACGCCTGGACAACGTGGCGGAAGAAAGTTCGAATGGCTGGAACAACGCGGGCACCGGCCACTCGGCGCTCTGCGAACTGAACTACACCCCGATGGACGACAAGGGTGAAGTGCATATTACCCAGGCGATCGGCATCAACGAGAACTTCCAGATCTCGCGCCAATTCTGGTCGCATCAGGTGCGCAAGGGCGTTCTGGGCAATCCGCGCGAATTCATCAATTCGACACCGCACATGAATTTGGTCTTTGGTCCGGAGAACCGTGAATTCATTCGCAAGCGCGTCGCAGCCTTGAAGGCATCGCCGCTGTTCGCTGGCATGGAAATGACGACGGAACCGACCAAGATTGCTGAATGGATTCCGATCATGATGGAAGGCCGCAAGCCGGACGAGATGGTCACCGCCACCCGTTCGCCGCTCGGCACCGATGTCAACCTGGGCGCGATTACCCGCCAGTTCTACAAGCATCTCAGCAGCAATGCGGGCGGCAAGATCACCACCGGATATGAGGTGCGCTCGATCACCCGCAATGAGGATGGCTCCTGGCGTGTATCGGCTTTCGACATCAAGGATAGTTCCAAGGTCCAGACCGTTGATGCGCGCCACATCTTCATCGGCGCCGGTGGCGCCGCATTGCCGCTGCTGCAGTTGTCAGGCATTCCTGAGGCGAAGCAGTATGGCGGCTTCCCGGTGGGCGGTGAATTCCTGGTCACGGATAATCCCGCCATTACTTCGCGCCATCTGGCCAAGGTCTATGGCCTGGCGGATACGGGTTCGCCACCGATGTCGGTGCCGCATCTGGATACCCGCGTGCTGGATGGTAAAACCGTGCTGCTGTTCGGGCCGTTCGCCACCTGGTCCACCAAATTCCTCAAGAACGGATCGTATTTCGATATCGCGAAGGCAACCACGCCCTCCAATATCATTCCGCAACTTCAAGTCGGCGCCCATGAGTTTGCGCTCGTCAAATATCTCGCGCAGCAATTGGAGCTGTCCAGGGAAGACAAGATGGCGGCGCTGCGCCGCTACATGCCTGAGGCAAAAGACGAAGACTGGCGTTTGTGGCAAGCCGGCCAGCGTGTGCAGATCATCAAGAACATGCCCGACAAGGGCGGCGTATTGAAGCTGGGTACCGAAGTCGTGGTTTCCGAAGATCGCTCCGTGTCTGCATTGCTGGGCGCGTCGCCTGGTGGCTCTACCTCGCCAGCGATCATGCTGTCACTGCTGGAGAAAGTTTTCCCTGATCGGATGAAGACACCTGCCTGGCAGAAAAAAATTCGCGAGATCGTTCCCACTTATGGACAAAAGCTCAATGAGAACCCGCAGCTGCTTGCGACGACATGGGCAAGCACCGCTGAAACTTTGCAATTGACTATCGCATCGCCAAGTTTGGAGGGCTTCGTTCCAGGGACCGCTCCCGTCGAGCACCCTGGACAAGTGAAAAAAGTGCCAGATATCGCGTTATAGTGCTGCGAAGCTCGGTGTAAGCGACATCCACTTACTCACCTATCTGGTTGGCAATGGAGATGGGCGTGCACGAAGACGCCCATCTTCAGGGACGCAGCATCAATCGCTGCGAGAGTAGGTATGGGGGGTGGTGCGCAAGCCCCCCTTCCCTGCAGCGCAAAATCGCGTCCAGCGCTCGACCAACATAGTTTTGCGCTGGATTTCGATTTAACACGGCTAGGCATTACGAGTCCACCACACCTGACTTATGCTCCGTTGCACGCTTGGGCGGTGGAGCGCCTTAAATCAGGGAATTAGAATTTATATTGTGCCTTCAGCGTGACCGTGCGCTCCGTCCCGGGAGCAACCCAGAGTTGACTGTAAGAGCTGGCGTAGTAGGTCTTGTTGAACAGGTTGTCGATATTCAACGAGACGCGCAGCTTTTTGGTCGGCTTGTAAGAAGCGATCATTTTGTAGGTGGTATAGGCAGGCAATTTAAAATTACTGCTTACCGCTACGTCGCCGCTGCGTTCACCGACATAGTTCGCACCGCCACCAAAAGATGCAACGCCGTCGCCAAGTTTGAAGTCCTGAACCAGGAGCAGGTTGGCGCTATTTTTAGGCACATCCGGCAATGCGCTGCCAACCTTGAATAAATTGTCTTTGGTGATTTTGGTATCGGTGTAGGCATACGCTGCAGTTAGACGCAAGTTGCGAACGATTTCTCCAGAAACGTCGAGTTCAACGCCGCGGCTTTCGACCTCGCCGGCAGCGACTGAGTAACTAGGGTCCAACGGATCCACCGTTAGCACATTCTGTTTCTGAATCTTATAAACCGCCAAAGTGCTGCTGAGTTTGCCGTTGGCCGCATCGTACTTTGTACCGATTTCATAAGAACGGCTGCTTTCCGGCGCAAAAGGCAGGCCGCCCGACGTAGTGCCGCTGCTTGGCCGGAAACCTTTGGATACGCTGGCATAGAACGACAGCGTCTTGAGCGGCTGATAGACGATACCGACGCGCGGGCTGGTCGCGTTGCCGGATTGTTCGGTATTGCGCAAGAAACGCCGGTCATCGAAAGTTTGCGTGTAATTATCGTAACGCACCCCGATCAAGGCCTTCCATTGCTTGCTAATGTCGATCTGGTCCTGCGCATACAGGCCATGTGCGCGCTGCTTTTCCTTGGTGCTGATATTAAGCGTCATGGCCCCCGGCACGGATTGACCATATACAGGATTGTAAATATCAATCGCATACGGAGAGGCCGCAGTTGGATTGGCGCGCATCAAAACGCGATCGTCGTCGAAGCGATAAGCATCGACGCCGAACAGCAGATTGTTCACCACCGGCCCGGTTGCGACTTTACCGAGTAATTCCAAACGGCCAGAGGTATCGGTGGCCGAGAAATCACGAAGACGATGCTGGCGCCATAAGGTGCGTCCATCGGCAAGCAATTTGCCGGCCTCTGTCGACAACCCCTGGAGCGAACTTTCGCGATAGGACAATCCGCTCTGCAGCGACCAGTCATCGTTGAATTGATGTTGTACGAACAGCTGGTGGCCGAGCGACTTGATGGTGATCGGACCGTCGCTAGGTTCACCGAGAAAGCGCGAGTTGGGAATCAGGCCGAGCCTTCCGTTAACTGCCAGGACGCCGCGATCAAACGGCGTTCTTTGCTGGACCGCCTCCATTTCATAAGAAAGAGTGGTATCCGGCGAGATCATCCAGATAAAGGAAGGCGAAATCACATAACTCTCGGAATGCTCGGTATCGCGAAAACTGTTGCCGTTCTGATAGGCGGCGTTAAGGCGGTAGGCGACCGTTTCACTGAGAGGGCCGGTCAGATCGACCGCGGTTCTGTAAGTACTGTAGTTGCCGATGGATTGCTCAATGGTTTGAGACGGTTGAAACAAAGGTTTTTTAGTTGTGATATTAACGGTGCCGCCTGGATCGCCGCGACCATACAGCGCGGAAGCAGGACCTTTCAATATTTCGACGGTGTTCGTATTGGCAGCATCGCGTTGGCCGTTGTAGCCGCGGCTAGAATTAAAGCCATTGACCAGGAAATCGGAGCCGAAATTCGGATCGCCCGTGAAGCCACGCATGGCATAACTGTCCCACAGGCCACCCAGATTGCTTTGACGGGCGATGCCGCTGGCCAGATCCAAGGCGTCGGAAAACTTGACGGCGCCGACATCCTGCAATAAATCGGCAGTTAATACGCGCGCGCTCTGCGGCAAATCCATCAAGAGTGTATCGGTCTTGGTAGCGCCTGTAGCGGAGATGCTGCGATACGGTTGCTTTTGGCCGACGACGACTACGTCCGCAGCACTGTCGGCGTCAGCGGCAGAGGCTGCAAGCGGATAGGTAGCCGCAAGAAAAAATGCGAGATGAAAACGTGGCGAGGCATGCATGAAACTCCCTGTTGGAATAGATATCGTGTAGAAGTCCGGTTATTTGCGGGGCCGCGGCTCGCAAAAACATCGTCTTCTGGTATTGACTATGAGGGGAATGAAACAAGGACTACTGAGGTAAATGGAAACAGCTGGAATGATACGGGGAAATTTGGGACAACCATATTAAAAAAGAGTTACGGAACTGAAAAATGCTAAACGGCCAAACCCGCTCTTGAACTGGCTTGAACACGACAGATTATAAACGATAGCGCTGCACGCCCAGTTCGGCAGCTTGAGCAGGATTCTCACACGCATGCCTGAATTTTCAGCGCCGCCCCTCCTTTCCTTGGCATGCTCGCTTATTTGTTGGATCTTCCTTGAATCACTAATTTAATTTCGCAATAGCGTCTTAGATTTCCCGGTAACTTCCAACACCACGCGACGATCTGGCTGCAAGCAAGAGATCAGCTCTGCGCGATTTATTTGGTCACATGTTGTTATCGACTCTCGCTTGCCCCTCCCTTCAGCGTGCATTAATGCGGGCCGGATTCCTGCGTCAGCAAGATAACTCACCACAGTTTTGGCGCGACTCGATGACAACGCGTCATTGTAGGCATCTGTGCCAAGACGATCCGTATGGCCAACGACAAGTATTTTCTCGACAGTCATCGTTTTTAATTGTTGAGCGAGTTGATCTAGCTTTACCCGCCCTTCCGGCAAAATATCTTTTCTCTCTCCATGGGCGAATCGAAATAATGCATCAGTTGCCAAACTTATTTTTTGCACTTCCACTGGCGGGGCGACGGCGGCAAGCGCAGGGGGAGCAGCATTAGGCACTGGGTTCAGTATGTTTGCACATTCAGGACGATCCCAATACATAGCTCTGGTTAAGCTGTTCGCATCAAAATCGACACGATATTGGCATGTGATGAACTCATTTCCTTTCCCTGTACGGAAATTGAAAATGTAATTCCATTGTTTCACTCCAAAGAGCCCTTCGCTGAAATGTGGCTTGTCGATTAGCGCATAAAGCTGATTTTTCGACATCCCAGTTCTTATCTTCCGCAGGTTCTCCTCATTTGGAAAAGTGCCCTCTTTAAGCCACGCCGTGGATCGAGCAGGAAACTGCACTTGTTGATCACCGCTTGCATCGCTAGTATTTTCAGCGGCGTTATGGCTGGTAGCGCATCCACCCAGCAGCATCGTCACGAATGTCAGTGCGGCAAGCACTTTATGTTTGTTGTTCATATGTCACCCTTTGTTTTTTTGTTGTCCAGGTCCGAAGAACCTGGACAACATGTCGTAGATTAACGGTCTCCAAGGCGATAATCAGAAGTGGAAGCCAGCGCCGGCGCCGGCGCCAAACTGACCTTGCGTGTTCGTCGTTACTGCAGCTTTGACCACCCAACGGCCGTTATCCGATACTTTGGAAACCCCTAATGCGAGCGAACTTTGTCCTTGATATGTACCGACTGCAGCAGATGCCATGCCGGCGCCAGCGTAGATCGACTGCGTCAGCGACGCCACAGCAATCGCAGAAGCCGCGCCGGCATCAGCATTCTTGCCAATCTGATTGAGATCGTGACGGACGCCAGCAATCTGGTTGTCCGTATAAGCATTTGCTTGACTGACAGCGCCCTGAAGCTGACCATAGTTGACGGCATCACCCGACGACACGCCATTGGCGACGTTATGGATTGCAACAGCACTACCGCCACTATTGAGCGTCACACTGGTATCGTTCACCGAGCCATCCGCGTTATTGTCATATTTGACTGCACCCTTGGTTGCGCTATTTAGCTGTCCCACGTTGACGGCGTCTGTATTAGCCGTACCCGCCGCCACATTGGCAATTTGACGCTCGTTCCCGGCAGATCCCACAGAAACCGTGTTGACGCGATCGGCAACTGAACCGTTGCCCAAAGCAACCGAGTTATTGGCAGTTGCACTGGCATTGTGGCCAAGCGCAGTGGAGTTCGAGCCGGATGCAACGGCCCCCGATCCACCGGCCGCAGAACTGCTGCCTGTAGCCTTGGGAGCCGTGGTTGAGTCAGGACTTACCTGAAACATCCCAGTCGATCCGGTCCCAAGATTATTTGCAAGATTCTTGATCTGGTTATCGGTGTATTGGGCAGCCTGGGTCACAGCCCCATCCAATTGTCTGAGATTGACTGCATCGGTAGCTTGCGACCCATCGGCGACATTTGTCAGCTGGCGTTCAGCACCTGGGGCGCCGATAGAAACCGTACCAGCAGTGTTGTTTTGCACGTTCGAATACGGGCCGACATAGTTTTGGGCGCCGCGTGTCGCTTGAGAGCCGCTACCCAAGGCAACACTATTGTCGGCAGACGCCGTTGCGCCATTGCCAATTGCAACACTGCTGGTATTGTTTGCAACCGCATTAGGTCCTGCCGCAAGGCTATTATTTCCGACTGCTTGCGAGTCCGGCTGTGTGGAATTCACATGGAAATACTTGATTCCACCACCGCCATTAATGTTGTTGAGGCTATTGTTCAAAGTGGTTAAGTTGTTGTCCACGGCGCCCAATGCACTACCCACATTATTGTAATTATTCCCCTGGACCGTATAGTTCGGCGCCGTGACCTGACCGGTCACCGGATCAAACGTCGAACCACCGCCGAAGTTGTTTGCTATCGACGTCCCAGCCTTGTTCAACTGAGAACCATTGATCGCATCCGTTGATGCCGCACCCAAGCTGCCTGGTGCAACATTATGCAAAGTCACCGGACCGGTAGCGGCGCCGACCAGGGTCAGATCCTGGGATGGTACGCCACCATTTGGCGTGGTCGGCGTTGCGGCATCCGAATATTGCACTGGGCCTACTCCGCCTGTGTTCAATTTTACGATCGCCTGATTCGTCGCAAACAACTCACTGCCGTTGATTGCATCGGTCGATGTCGCCGTCACCCGACCTGCCGCTACATTGGTGATGGTGCGCTCGCTGTTAACGGCGCCAACGCTGATTGTGCTGGTCGGCGCCGTGCCTGCGACAGTGTAGGTCGTGCCGCCGATCGTCACTCCAGTGGTGGCGACCGCCGCCGCCGTCGCTGATCCCGAACCTAGAGCCACGTCGCCAACGTTTGTAGCCGTCGCCAGGTTCCCAATGGCTAATGCAAAGTCTGCTGTCGCTCTCGAATTTGATCCTATCGCAACAGACCTTGTTGCCGACGAGAAGGACGTGTCTCCTAGCGCCAGCGCCTTCGTTCCCGAAGACACAGCGTTTCCCCCAATTGCAGTAGAGGAACTGCCAGTCGCGGTGGCACTCTGGCCGATCGCAATTGCAAATCCATTCGCTGGACCGCCATTGGTACTCACATTCCCGACTGCCACCGCATTAGAACCCAGGGCAATCGAATTCCTGCCGCTTGCATTGGTGTTATACCCTAGCGCTATCGCATAGATATTGCTGGCCGTTGCCTGATTGCCAACCGCCACCGAGCTCACCCCTGCCGCGTTTGCGCCATTGCCATAGGCCGATGCGCTGATACCGGAGGCCACGGCCAGAGGCCCTGAAGCCACCGAATCCGCGCCAGTCGCCTGGCTATCCGCCAATATCGAATTGGCGTGGAAATATTTAATGCCGCCACCGTTGTTAATGTTGGTGACTGTCGTGCCAAGATTCGTGACTGCCGTGTCGGTAGCATACAATTGGCTGCCGTTCACCGCATCGGTGCTGGTGGCGGTAACGCGGCCCGCCGCTACATTGGTGATAGTGCGCTCGCTAGCCAATGTTCCCACGCTCACCGTACTGGTCGGTGCAATGCCTGCATAGTTGTAAGTGGTGCCGTTGATGGTGCCGGTTGCTGTCGCCACTGCTGCCGCCGTCGTCGAACCCGCACCCAGCGCTACATCGTTTGCATTGGTGGCGGTCGCGCCGGAACCCAAGGCTACGCCCTTCACGGCGGATGCCCTAGCGGTATCACCCAACGCAATGCCGCCGGCGGCCGAAACGGTAGATGCATTACCCAACGCCACCGAGCCTTGGCCTGTCGCTGCGTTGCCGCTACCTTGCGCCAGCGCACCGTTGCCATTGGCGGTATTGTTCGCACCCACTGCGACAGCACCGGTGCCGGTGACTGAATTTGGATCACCAATCGCTACCGCACCATTGCCGTTTGCTGTCTGCTGACTGCCGATTGCTACCGCGCCGGTGCCGCCAGTCACGTTCGACTTGTAGCCGATCGCGGTAGAACCCGAGCCGGCGCCGGATGCCACTGACGATGTATCGCCAATTGCTACTGTGCTTGCCGCTGCGGCATTGGTGAAGCTACCCAAGGCTACCGAGCTCAGACCAGTAGCTTGCGACTGATTGCCCACCGCTGTACTGCCGAAATTCGACGCTACCGTGCCTATCCCCAAAGCCGTAGCGTTGGTTCCGCTTGCAGTAGAACCCAGGCCCAAAGCGGACGCCTGGCCACCGGAAGCATTGGCGGTCGCACCGACTGCCGTGGAATTGCCTCCTGATGAGAGCGCATGATTACCGATCGCAGTGCTATTGCCGCCCGTCGCCGCGGCGGTCACGCCAATCGCTGTATCCTGCGCTCCAGTTGCTTTTGCCTGGTTCCCGATTGCCGTGGCATCGGTGTTGGCAGCGACCGCCGCAAAACCGATCGCAATGCTGGTCGTGCCGCTGGAGGCAGCGCTGTGGCCGAAGGCTACACTATCGACGCCCGAAGACACGGCGTTGCCACCGATGGCCACTGTGTTGCCGCCTGTCGCCGACGCGCCAGCACCCAATGCGACATCATTGGCAATGGTGGCCGAGCCGCTGACGCCAGCAACCGCGCCGCTGCCCATGGCGATGCCATTGGTGTTGTAAGCAGTGGCAGTTGAACCAACTGCAATGCTATTGGTGCCGGAAGAGATTGCACCTGTGCCAAGTGCCGTGCTAGAACCGCCTGTGGCCGCCGCAGCGGAGCCGAATGCCGAATCGCCGGTGTTTGTGGCTTTGGAATTCTGCCCGACCGCAGTGGCGTTCGCGCCACTGACTACCGCTGCCCAGCCGACTCCAGTACCGTTGTTCCCGGTCACGCTAATCTGCCTGCCTATGCCCACCGAGTTGGTTCCAGTCGCAGTGGACGCATCACCGATAGCGACGCTGATATTTTGTGCATTCGCGCCGCTGCCGCCACCAATGGCAATCGAAAATGAACCGGCCGTGGCAGGAGCACTGCCGCCAGTACCCGTTGCGGAAGAGCCATTTATCTGGTCAATCTGAATCGCTGTGCCGGCAAAAATGGGGGCGCTGAAAGCGAACAGGACCGCAGCTGCAGTCGCGGTCAGCAAACCTGACTTTCTTGGCGTCTGCCCTGAGCAGCTAGACTTTCCTTTTCCTCGCGTGAGGAGTTCTGACGCAACAATCCGATTGCGAAGCGCTTGACTATAAACGATCCAATAAGATTTACTCATGCTTCCCTCTATTGAAATTAAAGTGTTCCGCTGCAATGAATCAGGGCCATCATCTGGCTGAAATTGACTTGTTGTGCTGCGCTACAGGAAATGATCGCCGGAAATTTGCCGCGACTTATTGAGCCGCTGCAGATACAGCACCTGCCTGATAGCCCACTGGGGCCCAGTGTTCGTCTTTCCATATCAGAGAGACGCGTTCCCACGAAGACGCCTTGGGATAGACCGAAACGAAAGTGATCCCGACAAATTCACCCTGAGGCAAACTCGGATTATTGATTTGGTGTTCCATCGATTGCCAGATACGGCGGCTGGGTGATGTTCCCAGCCGGATGCGCATATCGTTGACGTATTTGATCCAGGCGCCTTGCTCTGATTTCAATTTCATCAACGCGTCGCTTTGCTCCCACATCTGATCGACTTGCTGGCTATCGGCTAAAGTCAGCCATTGCCGAGCCGTTTCAATAGCGGCATCAGCAGACGCGGGTTGCGCCGAAGCGGTAACGGGAACAAGAATGATGGAAAAAATCAGGATGGCCAGCGTGGCCAACGGAGATAGTTTGCGTGGCGCTGTGAAACGTAAATCGTTCCAAGCCGTGAGTCCGTTTGCAAAATCCAGTTTATCCATTGCTCCCCCGCTTGGAATGATTTTTTTGTGCAAATAATTTTATTTGGCTGCATTAAGGAATGCCCAATGTGCTGCATTGCGTACTTGAGAAATCCCACATTCTCAAGGGGGATGAAGAAAATTTTCTTGACGAAATGAAGATTAGTTTTCAAAAGATAATTTTTCCAGCGAAACTTCGGGCAATTAACATAAGTTCACAAATAGCGTTGTATAAAGGCACATGAGCCTGGGCGGCGGTTTTAGCGCGGCACAAAAATTGCACTTCCGACAGTAATCGAGCTCGCATGGCCGATCGCAGGCAGAAGCAATGCCAACGGCTGCCATGTCCAGATGATAAACAACGTCAATGCCGGCGCCAGTATCAAATACTGGCTTATCTAGTTGCTTGAAGAGCAGATTCGCCACTTATCGCTGGCCAGCCTCGTTCTGACATGGTCGTGGATATAGTTGCTTACTTGCTCACCAATTCAACCAGGCATGTGAGCTGGGATAAGCACTCGTAGCTTCGCGACGATTACATCCGATGTAATTGCCGTGCCTCGCGACGGCGCCTACTCTTTGGCTGTCGCGCCGCCAATCCGGCGACGCTCACCGTCAAGGAAACCTCCATGTCCAGTTACCCCCTTCATACGATCGAGTCCGCCCCTGCGCAATCGAAGCCCGTACTCCAGCAACTGCAACAGGCGTTCGGCCTGATCCCTAACATCGCGGCTGCGATGGCCGCTTCACCGGTGCTGATCAATGGCTTCATCGGCCTGTTCGAGCGCGTGCACGCGAGCACTCTGACGGAACCGCAGATCCAGGCGTTACTGCTGACCAACGCGGTCACGAACGCCAGCGCGTGGGCGGTCGCATTTCACTCCGCGCTGGCGTTGCGGCAAGGCGTGCCTCCCGCCGATGTCGCTGCAATCCGGCGCGGCGGCCTGCCTACGGGCGCCGGACTGGGAGCGTTGTCAACGTTGGCGCGCACGCTGATAGAAAAGCGCGGCCGCATCAGCGAATCGGATCAGAGACATTTCTTCGAAGCGGGATTCAGCTCCGAACAGATACTGGAAGTCATTGCCGTGGTTGCCGCATCTACCATCACGAACTACACTGGCAGCGTTACCCAGCCGGCGCTCGAGGCACAGTTCGAGGAATTCGCCTGGCATGCGCCCGTATCTTGAATCGGTCACATTCGTCCAGCCAGATTAGGAAACCCGATGAGCGTCGCCAGTCCCGGTCCGAAAGCGCCGACCAGCGAATTTGGCGATTTGCTGCGCTATTGGCGAGACGTGCGCGGCGTGAGCCAGCTCGACCTGTCGCTCGAGGCCGGTGTCTCGCAACGCCAGATCAGCTTCATTGAAAGCGGGCGCAGCGTACCGGGCCGGCACACAATCCTGGCCCTTGCGCAAACGCTCGATGTGCCGCTGCGCGAACGCAATGCGCTGCTGCTGGCCGCCGGTTACGCCCCGGTGTATTCGGAGGCGCCGTGGAACGCACAGGAAATGCACAGCGTCGTCCGTGCGCTCGAACGGGTCATGCGCCAGCACGAACCATTTCCCGCGATCGTGATGGACCGCAACTGGAACGTGCTGATGACCAACGATGCCGCGCCACGCTTTTTCAACCACTTCATCGACATGGCTTCGCGCGAAGGACCGCGCAACATGCTGCATCTGATCTTCGATCCGCAAGGCATGCGTCCGTTCGTGGCCGATTGGAACAACGTCGCGCGCAGCTTGCTGCAACGGGTGTACCGGGAATCGGTCGGTCATGTGATCGACGACGGCACCGGGCGCCTGATCGACGAACTTCTTGCCTATCCCGGCGTGCCGCGTGACTGGAAGGCGCATTATGCGCCAGCCGCCACGCCGGCGATGCCGGTCATTCCACTTGGCTTCGTCAGCGAGGGAATAGTTTTTAATTATTTTTCGATGGTGACGAGCATTGGGACGCCGCAAACTGTTGCCGCGCAGGAGCTGCGCCTGGAATGCATGTTCCCGGCCGACGACGCAACCGAAGCACGGCACCAGCGACTGTTAGCAAGATATTCAAAGGAACGCCGAACGGCTAGCGAACTGTAGCGAAGGATCCGGATTGCCACCTGTACTACCAAAATCGTCGAAATCCCTCACCGGTTTCTGACCGATAATGACCGCTCTTCGCACAACGCAGCGACGTTGAGGATACTTGCGAATACGCTGTATGATCACCCTCGGTGAGCTTTATCGAGCGATCATTCGCGGCGAATGTTTTCCGCAGATCCTGCGTCAATAATTGTCGACTTCTTTTTCCCACATATGCATATCTTTCAAAATGCAGCACCAAGAATTTGAACCTCCTGAAGAGCTGCGGGATAGCATAAAGTGCTTTTGGTATAACAAAAGAGACTTCGGCGATGTGGAATCGGATTTTGAAGTGCTGCCTGACGGCTACGCCGAGATTATTTTCTATTTCGGAAGCACCTGCAGTATTTCCAGCAATGGCGGCTTACGGCCATTGCCGTCGCCATTCATGATGGGGCTGCTCAATCAGCCCATTCTTTTCAGCGCGAAAAACCATCTGGAAATCATTGGCGTGAGGTGCTTTCCTTGGGCCGTGTTCGATTTGCTGGGGCTGCCGTCCGGTAAAGACGGCGTGCGCATATTCGAGCATCCTGTCGCCCAGCTTCAATCCACATTGAATGCGTCCATTCGTGCTGAAAAGATAGATGAAGCGATGGTTCAGGTAACTCGCTATTTCTTGAATATGCGGGCGCAGATTGCTATCGACAGCATGCTGTTCAAAGCGGGAGTTGCCATGAACGCGGCAAACGGCAGCATGCCGGTAAGCCAGGTAGCGGCGGCGGCTCATGCGACGGTTCGTACGCTGGAAAGGAAATTCAAGCAATCTTCCGGCTATAGCGTTAAAGACGTATCCGGCCTGATGCGCTTTGAGCAGCTACGAAACCGATTATGGCTTTGTCCGGATTCCAGTCTTGCCGGCTTGGCCCATGAACTGGGCTATACGGACCAATCCCACCTGAGCAGGGAATTCAAGCGCTACAGCGGCACTACGCCGGCGGCATTCGCGCGAAAGGCAAAAAAAGGAAAACAGGCTGCAGCCAGCGATTTTGTCGCGTTTGTACAAGCCTGACGCAGAAGCATTCAAGTATCTTGCCTATCAGTCATCCCACATGAAAGCTACGCTTGAAAACCACGCTTGAAAGCAAGAAATCCACACAATCCGCACAAAATCATTCCATTCACGATGTAATCATTGCCGGCGCTGGGCCCGTGGGCCTGTTCCTTGCCTGCGAACTTGCCTTGGCCAAATGCTCCGTCCTGATATTGGAAAAGGCGGAGAATCCGCACTCGCCATTGAAGCAGCTTCCTTTCGGCATGCGGGGACTCTCGGCGCCAACCATTGAAGCGCTTTACCGTCGCGGATTGCTCAAAGAACTTGAGTTGACAAAACGTCTTAAAGATCCCCATGGCGCGCCATCTTCCATACAAGAGGCACAACTCCGTCGTCCAGGGGGGCACTTCGCCGGCATTCAATTCCAATATGACAATATTGATGCCTCACAGTGGGGGCACCGCCTGCCTAACTCGATGGATCCCAGTTTGTTGTCTGAATTGGAGGAGTTTGAATCCGTGCTGGCTCGCCGCGCAGAAGCCTTGGGTGTAGAAATCAAGCGCGGGCTTGCCATTACCGGCTTTCAGCAAACCGAGGATGGGGTGACGGTCCAGTCAGGCGAGCAATCTTTTAAAAGTCAGTGGTTCGTGGGTTGTGATGGCAGCCGTAGTGTGGTTCGCAAGGCGGGCGGCTTTGAGTTCGCCGGTACGGAACCGGAATTTACCGGCTACTCTGCACAGCTTGATATTGCCGATCCGGAGAAACTCAACCCAGGCCGAAACGTGACGCCAAGAGGGATGTACTTCCAATCCCAGCCGGGTTACCTGATACTGCAGGACTTTGACGCCGGGGCATTTCATCACACAAAGAAACCAGCCACGCTTGAACACGTGCAGGAGGTTGCGCGCCGCATCTCGGATACCGACGTGACCATCAGCGCCCTGCATATCGTCACCACCTGGACTGACCGCTCACGGCAGGCCACAAGCTACCGCAACGGCAGGATACTTTTAGCTGGCGACGCCGCGCACATCCACTCGCCGTTGGGAGGCCAGGGACTCAACCTTGGACTGGGTGATGCCATGAACCTGGGCTGGAAGCTCGCCGCAATCGTCCAGAACAAAGCGCCGGAAGGTTTGCTGGAGAGTTATCATGCTGAACGCTACCCAATTGGCGCACAGGTCCTGGATTGGTCACGCGCCCAGGTTGCAATCATGAGGCCGGACCCGCATGCCCGCGCGCTCAATGCCATCGTCCGTGACCTGATCAATACCCGCGATGGCGCCACCTATTTTGCTGGAAGGGTATGGGGTATTTTCACCCACTACAATCTTGGTGGCGGCCACCCTCTGGCAGGCTACAGTGTTCCCAATTTTGAGTTCGAAGACGGCACAAGAATCGGCGAGTTGATGCATGACGGCCAAGGGATACTGCTTGATTTCGATATGAATGCTTCCCTCGAAACTTTGGCGAATGAATACGGCGGCCGAATCAAGTATGTTCCGGGCCGGGCCAAAGAACAGCTGGGCCTGAGCACTGTACTGATACGCCCAGACGGGATTGTCGCCTGGGCTTCTGACAACAAGCCTGACGCGCAATCAATCAGGAAAGCGGCTGCTTCCTGGTTTGTCAGATAGACTAGAACATGTGCCGCATGCCCAGCCTGTGCTGATTTTGGCGCCGCCGAATTTCACGTACGCGCTGTACGCGTGCGTCCTATCGGTCGAAACGATAGAAATGGAAGAATAATCGATTTGTGCTATGACCCAGGCACGCCGACAATCAATTCACTAAAAATTGATGACCACTAAACAGGAGACCCGATGACACAACGATTCTGCAACCCCGTCGCGACCCACTTCGGTCCTGGCAGCCTTGAAGAACTGCCCGGAATCGTCAGCGGCGCAAAAGTGGCAGTGGTGACTTTTCCCGAAGCGCGTTCGTTGGGTCTTCTTAAAAAACTGGAGGATTTGCTAGGCAAGCAGCTGGTGTGTGTCATCGAAAATGTTCACCCCAACCCGGACGTTTCCCAACTGGCAGAAATGTATAACCGGTTCTGGCGGGACGAACACGCATGCGATACGGTTGTGGCGTTAGGGGGCGGAAGCGCTATCGACACCGCCAAGGCCTTGATGGTCGGAACGGAAGGAGGGAGTTTCGATGAGCTGCTGGCCCTGCTTGCCGACGGCAAGCCTTTTACGCCAAGCAGGGTGAAGACGCTCATTGCCATCCCCACGACCGCCGGCACCGGCAGCGAAGTAACGCCGTGGGCAACGATCTGGGATGCGGCAAAAAAAAAGAAATATTCGCTGCACCTGGATTGCACCTGGCCCAAAGCCGCTATTGTCGATCCGGATTTAATGCTTACCCTTCCCCGGGCAATGACGGTTTCCACGGGACTGGATGCGTTGTCGCACGCGCTGGAATCGATCTGGAACGTCAATGCCAATCCGATCTCAGACACGCTCGCGATCGGGGCGATCCAAGAGATCATGGCTTGCCTGCCGTTACTTGCCAAGGAGCTCGACAACAAGACGCTGCGATCATCCATGGCGCTCGCTGCGATGAAGGCAGGGTTGGCATTCTCCAATACCAAAACGGCCCTCGCTCACTCAATTTCTTACGAGATGACTCTGCGATATGGATTGCCGCATGGCATAGCCTGCTCGTTCACACTCCCCTTGGTGCTCGGCATGGCATGGGGCGAGCTGCCCGACAGGGACGCAGCCCTGCAGAGAGCGTTCAATGCCGATCGAAACACTGCGGTGGACCGTTTACGCGCCTTTCTGCACCAGCTCGAAGTCGGGACCGAATTTTCCGACTATGGCGTTTCGGGGAAAGAAGCGCAGGAGATGGTGCAGCACGCCATGCAGGGTGCGCGAGGGAAGAATTTTATCGGGGCAAAGGCCGCTGGCTGCGGGCACGGATGATCGAAGATCTGCCGACCATGCCATAAATGCGTAAACTTTGCCCAAGGTTGGATAAGGGCTGCTCTAGTCAGGATCTGCAGGCGAAATGTGAAAATTGTCCGATGTCGGCGCCCTCTTTCAACGTAAACTGTAAATGGACCTCATCGCGCGCTACTACCGAAAGCCTTGCCTGTGGAATTGCCATGTTTATCCGATCCCGTCTTTGTTCTCAATGGCGATCTTAAATCAAATCCTCCGCCAGGCCGTCGCTGCGATGTTTATCCACATGCAATTATGTAAAAGGAAATTTTCAGTCCCTTGTTATCTAATCAGGAGAATTCAATGAGCCAGTCACAAGATGCCAAAAAGGTGTTGTTCGTCGGCCAGCAGCCGGAAACGGTTGATTTCTCGGATCCGGCCTTACCGCCGGGTTTCAACGCGGAGAAAATCCATGCCGGCATCAGTATTGGCATGCAGCAGATGACAGAGCGCGGCTGGCATGCCGATCTCTGCCTGGTGCAGCCGGACGAATCCGGCGCTGCGGCGCTTGAACGTCAACTCGCCGGCACGGCCTACGACTGCGTGGTGATCGGCGGCGGGATCCGCATTCCTCCGAAGAGCCTGCTGCTCTTCGAAAGGCTCCTGAACACTGTCCACAAAGCCGCTCCCAAGGCATCCATCGCTTTCAACACAACGCCTCAGGACACTGGGGATGCGGCGGCCCGGTGGCTGCACACTGAATGATTCGTCTGCGGCACGCTTGCCCTCACTGTGCAAGAGCGGAAATCAGGCCGGAATGGTCGCGATCGCATCAATCTCGACCAGCACCTCCGGATGGAACAGTGTCGCCACGCCGATCAGCGAGCTGGCCGGCGGATGTGCCGTATCGATGAAGCGATCGCGCACGGAACGTATGGTTGGAAGCAATCCGGGCTGGAAATCGCGGACGTAGATCGTCAAGCGCGCCACATGCCGAAAACTGCTGCCCGAGGCCTTCAGCGTTTCATCCAGATTGGAAAAAACCTGTTCAAGCTGGATCTCGAGTTCCGGCCCCGCAATCGAACCGTCCGCCCGGAATGGCACATGGCCGGAAAGCAGCAGCAGTTTTCCGCTCTCGATAATCGCAGCTTGCGAAATTCCGGGGATATTGTTTCCAGGCGGGTTGACTGCGCGGAATGTCATTGGCTGATTTCCTTCGATTAACTATCGGGAATCCTGGTTTCGGCCGCTTCGAGCTGATGTCGCGTACTCTCAAGCTCTTTTGTTGACAAGACGACACGCAGGTCTTTCGCAATCGCCAAGTAAATATCATAGGCGGCACTAAAGGAAAGTGCGCCCGTCCTCACCTGATGCTCCAATATCGAAAGGACATTGGCCAACAGCATGTGATCTAAGCTGCTGGCTGCCTCTTGCCTGGTCTGGGCCATGATTTGTTCGCCTTGAAATTGACGATGAGCAATTATGCCAGAAACACAAAGGAAACCGCAGCGTCAATTCCCGGCCGGGCGCACCAGCGCAGTATTCCAGGCGCTAAGCAGCAGCAACCGCACCAAAGATCAGCGACCGGTGCGCTGCCACGCCCGCCATGACGCCGTCGGCAACCGCATGCGCCACGCCGGGAGCCATGCGCGCGGCATCGCCGCAGCAGTAGACGCCGGCCACGGTGCTGGCCTTCTGGATGTCGGTGCGGATGAACATGCCGGTCATTCCCTCATCAAAAGCGCAGCCCAGCTGCTCTGCCAGCGGATTGGCGGCGTGGGTCCGACTCATCACGAACAGCCCGGCCATCGACTGGATGCGGCCGTCGCTCAGCACCACATCGGCCTTGCCCGCCATGCGCGCCACCGGCGTGCGCTCAATCGTCACGCCGCGCTGGACCAGGCTGGCCAGTTGCTCTTCATCCGGCTCGAACGCGCCGTTGAGAAACAGCGTTGTCGTGCCCCAGTCAGGCAGCATCAAAGCCTGGTGTATCGATAGTGGCCCTGTGGCCAGCACGCCGATGCTGCCTTGATCGAGTTCATAACCGTCGCAGTACGGACAGCTGAACACACTGCGGCCCCAACGTTCGGCCAGTCCCTCAAGCTGCGGCAATTCGTCGACTACCCCGGTCGCCAGCACCAGCCGGCGCGCCTGCAGCAGCTGGCCGTTATCCAGCGTCAGGTGGAAGCCGCCTTCGCTGGCGGCCGCTGCCACCGCAGTGCCGTCCCGCCATGTAACGCTGGGGTAAGCCAGCAGCTGGGCGCGGCCGGCGGCGGCGATGGCCGATCCCTCGCTGCCGTCTTGCGTCAGGAAGCCGTGCGAATGGCTGGCATAGCGGTTGCGGCGCTGGCCGGCGTCTATCACCAGCACGCGGCGGCGCGCCCGCGCCAGCTGCAGCGCTGCCGACAGGCCGGCGTAGCTGCCGCCGACGACGATGGCGTCGAACTCATTTCCTGGATGCCGGGTGGGCATAGTTTTCTTCCTTGTGTTTCTTGTATTGAAGGTTGAAGCGCCCCGACAGGTCGGCCAGCGTGACGTCCTTGAAATGCTCGATGAGCAAGGCTTCAGCCGCGTCAAAAGCGCTCGACAACGATTGGTTAACCACCTTTTCCACCAGGCAGTCCGGATGATCGGCGCGGTGCCCCATCGCAAACACGGTGGGGGCGCCGACGGCTTCGTAGATATCGTGCAAGGTCACTTTGTGCAGATCGCAGGTGATGGTCCAGCCGCCGCCGTGGCCCCTGCCGGAACCGACGTAGCCGCGCTCGCGCAGGCCGGCCAGCACGCGCCGCACCAGCACCGGGTTGGTGTCCAGGTAGACCGCCAGTTCTTCGGAGGTGAATGGCCGCTCGCCGTGCGCCATATGCAGCAGCACGTGGAGGATCGATGAAAGTTTGCTGTCTCTTCTCATGTAACTAATGATAGTACATAGTCTGAGTTTGTGCAGGCATGGCCGCTGTGTGCGATTCGAAAACTACTGCGCGGCCTGTCCCTGTTGAGCTTTGCTATGTTCAGCCAGCGCTACCGCTTTATAGTCGTAGGAAGGATAGAACTCCGTCCTGTAGCTGCCCCAGGCCGTATCTTCGAGCACGCGGTTTACCTCGCGCAGGCGCGAGGCGGGCAAGCGCAGCGTGATGACTTGTCCGATGCCCATCGTTACATACCAGCTTACTACCTCTACTCCTGCCGGCGGGAACGCATTGTAAAACCCCTGTTTGGCAAGCTGGGCGTTCAACTCGCCCAGCGGACGCGACTGGTCGTGTTTCAAGAACACGGTCAGCAACAGCGCATTGTCCGGCGTGGCGGCCGCATTGCCGGCAGCGGGGGCCGCCACCGATTGCGCCATGGCGCCGCCGGCGTGAAAAGCCGCAGACGCCAGCAATGCGGACATCAACAACGATCTGAATTTTCCTTGCATGATGTGCTCCTTGTAGTTAACCGCAATCGATTTGCTTAAGGCTTGACCGCTTCCATTCCTTTTCCCTGCAGTACCCGCGCCGTTTCCGGACTTGCCAGCAAATCCAGCAACGCCTGCGCCGCCGCCGGTTCCTTGCTGGCGGCGCCGATGGCGGCGGTGTAGACGGTGAAATTCTGGATCTCGGCCGGCAACGGGCCAACTAAAACCACGCCTTTGACTGCTAGGATTTCGCTGATCTGCTGGAAACCGAGCGTCGCTTCTTTGTTCAGCAGATGCTCGCCGACGTAGCCGCCCTGCACCTTCACCGCCTTGCGCTCGATTTCATCGGCGATTCCCCATTGCCGGAACAGCTGCGCCAGGTAGATCCCGCTGGATCCGCCTGCAGCGGGATCGATGTAGGCGACCGATCTGGCGTCGAGCAGAGCCTGCTTGAAACGCTCCACGGTACTGATGTCCGGCTTCGGCGCGCCGGCCAGCACCATGGCGCCAATGCCGACCCGCGCCAGGTTCACCACGCTGGCAGCGTTCGCTTTCTGCCTGGCGACCAGTTGCGCGATCAGGTCCGGCGTCATGATCGCCACGTCGAACGCAGCGCCGCCTTCAATGCGTTTGGCAATGCCGCCGGCGGTATCGTTTTGCAGGATGATCTTGTTGCCGGTGCTGGCCTCGAACTGCGGCGCCACGGCTGCAACAACCTGTTTGTATGCGCCGGAGGTGAGCACAGTCAGGTCAGCAGCCGGCGCTGGCAGCGGCAGCGCGATCGCCGCCACAGTCGCACTGGAAGCGACCCATTTTTTAATTCTGCTGACATTGTTTTTCACAATTGATAACAATTCTTGTCTGTAATATAATGACCGCGAGAGTTCAGCCTCGCTAATTTACCTGTAAATCAGCTTGTAAATTTTTATCCGCACCGCGGATATCCTTCGCATCGATGCACGCCAGACGTCTCTACAGATGTCCAGCCGCAACGATCGCTCCAGATAAGTTTTGCCAGCCGTACCGCCAGCCAACATCTCACTGTTTTAAGGAAATTCCATGAGAAAACGCTTGCCTCGCCTGTTTCGTACAAGCTCCATCATTGTCGCCGGCCTGCTTACCGGACCGGCACCCGCATCGGCTGTCGACGCCGATCCGGAATTTACTGCCGCTGAAAACCGCCTCAAAGCCAAGAATACTTTCGATAGCCTGAGCCGCTCCAAGGCAAGGCGCGCCTTCGATGCCTTGCCGCCAGCCGATCGCGAGAGACTATTATCGTCGCGAATCAGAAAGGCTGCGCCGGATGCGGCCAAACCCAGGATTTTTCTACGGGACGAGACCGATGACTGCCGCAACATGCCAAGCTATAGCGAAAATAGCGTCGGCTTCAGAATCGGCGTGACGCCGAATGGCTTGAAATTCAGCGGCGGACCCAGCGAACCGTTGCGGGCGCCGTATTCATCCATGCATAAAGGCACAGGCTTTTGCGATTTTTCCCAGCATGGCATGACGCCGGCAGTCCGGCAAAATGCAGGCGAATACCGGGCCAATTTGCACGGTGCGAATATCCCGCCTCCTTTTAGAAGCCGCCATTCGCCTGCTTCCGCGCTAGGCGAATCGCTGCGCAACCAGCACTATGCCAATGAACAGCAGCGGCAATCGGCAAACCCGCCGCCGATGCCCGTGACGACAGATACCTATCGCGAAGGCCGGTCAAACCGGACTCCCCATTTGCCAGGCAGGGTCATCGTTACCACACCTGGCGGAGGCCTCAGATTCAAGCCGTAGCAGCTACGGCCTGATCCGATTCGCTTGGGCGACGCTGACCATAGTCAGGTATTTGCGCCTGCTTCCTTGAGCCGGGCGTCGCTGTTGCGGGTCAGCAGCCTTCTGGCCCAATGCTCGAACTCGTCGATGTAGGTAAACACCACCGGCACCACCAGCAAGCTCAGCGCGGTCGAGGTCAGCAAGCCGCCGATGACGGCTACCGCCATCGGCTGCCGGAAGCTGGCGTCGGCGCCGAAACCGAGGGCGATCGGGGCCATGCCGGCGATCATGGCGACGGTAGTCATGACGATCGGCCGGGCCCGCTTGTGGCAGGCGTCTATCAATGCCTCGAACACCGACATGCCGCGGTCGCGCTTGCCGACGATGGCGTATTCGACCAGCAATATCGAGTTCTTGGTGACGATCCCCATCAGCATGACCAGGCCGATCATCGATGGAATATCCAGTTCGCTGCGCGCCATCAGCAGCGCCAGGAAGGCGCCGCCCAGCGACAGCGGAATCGCCGACAGGATGGTGACCGGCTGCAGGAAATCGCGGAACAGCAGCACCAGCACGCAAAACACGCACAGCACGCCGATGACGATCGCCATCATGAAGCCGGCGCCCAGCTCCGCCGCTATTTCCGCATCGCCGGTCTGGATCAGCTGCACGCTGGACGGCATCTGCTTGACCGCCGGCAGCGCTTTCGCCGCCGCCAGGGCTTCGCCCAACGGCATGCCGCCGAGATCGGCGCTGACTGTGACGTAACGCCGGCGGTCGTAACGTTCGATTTTCGACGGTCCGCTTTCCACCGACAAGCTCGCCACCGAAGAAAGCGGCACCAGGCCGTTGCGGCCAAGCACATGCAGGTTGGCAAACGTGGTCACGTCCTGGCGGTCGGTATCCGGTACGCTGACATTGATATCGACCTGCCGGTTGTCGAGGTTCAGCTTGGCCAGGTTTGCCGAAAAATCGCCGGCCGTGGCGATCCGCACCACCTGGCCGATAGCGGCGGTCGACACCCCCAGTTCGCTGGCGCGCTGCAGGTCCGGCCGCACGATGATTTCCGGGCGCTCCAGGCTGGCGGTAGAGCTGATATTGGCCAAGCTGCCGACGCCGCGCAGCTGCCGCTCCATCGCCTGGGCGGTCGCCTTCAGCGCATTTTCATTGTCGCCGGCAAGGATCAGCTGCATTTTCTCGCCGGGGCCGCCCGCACCCACTGTGAATCGAGCGCCGGGCACATTCAGCAAGGCCTTCCGCACCGCTTTCTCGATTTCAGTCTGGCGCGGACGTTTGGCGCGATCGGACAAGGAAAGCGTCAGCGATCCGTTGCGCACTTCGCCAGCCTGCAGCTGTCCGCCGCCGACCACCTGCGACACGCCTACCGTGGTGAAAATGTTATCAATGCCGCCCACGCTGCCAAGCGCGCCGCGCGCCCGTTCGGCTACCGCCAGCGTATTCTGCAACGAGCTGCCAGGCGGCAGTTCGACATTGACCGTGGTATACCCGCGGTCGGCCGGCGGCATCAAACCGGTCGAGATGAATGGAATCAGCGCCACCGAACCGACAAAAAACAGGGTCGCCGCCAGCATGGTGGTCTTGCGATGCGCCATGCACCAGCGCACCGCATGCAGGTACCAGCGCATGATGCGTCCATCCTGCTGTTCAACCGCAGGCTTGGACTTCAGCAGGTAGGCAGCCATCATCGGCGTCAGGATACGCGCCACCAGCAGCGAAGTGAGGACGGCGATCACCGCGGTCCAGCCGAACTGCTTGAAGAACAGGCCCGCTATGCCGCTCATCATGGCCGTCGGCAGGAACACCACGACCAGGGCCATGGTGGTGGCCATCACCGCCAGCGCGATTTCCGTGACCGCGTCGCCGGCCGCCTGCAGGATCGGCTTGCCCATATGCGCATGGCGCTCGATATTCTCGATTTCGACAATCGCGTCGTCCACCAGGATGCCGACGATCACCGCCAGCGCCAGCAAGGTCAGGGTATTCAGGGAAAAGCCGAACCACGCCATGGCGGCGAAGGCAGGCAGGATCGACAAGGGCAGCGCCGAGGCCGCAACCAGGGTCGCGCGCCAGTCGCGCAGGAACCACCAGACCACCAGCACCGCCAGGATCGAGCCTTCGTACAGCATGTCCATCGAGCCTTCGTACTGCTCCTTGGTGTAGCCGACGGTTCCCGAAATCCGCGTGAACTTCAAGGTGCGGTTGCTGGCTTGCAGCTTCTCCAGCGCCGCGCCGACGTTTTTCGCAATCACGGTTTCGTCGTAACCCTTGGCGCGGAACACCTTGAAGCCGACCACCGGCTTGCCGTCCAACAAGGCAATCTGGGCGCGCTCGGCGCTGGCGTCGCTGATGGTGGCGATCTGGTCCAGCCTGAGCTTGCGGCCATTGGCCAGCGTGATCGGGAACGCCGCCAGCTCCGAGGCCTGGTGCACCGTAGCGATCACCCGCGCCGATTGTTCTTCCTGGCCAAACTGCCCGCGCCCGCCCGACGATTCCTGCTGCATGTTGCGCAACGCCTGGGAGACGTCGACCGCAGTCACGCCCTGCGCCGCCATGCGCACCGGATCGACCGCGACGCGCACCTGGCGCGTCAGGCCGCCGACCCGGTCTATGCGGCCGATGCCCGGCACTGCCAGGATCGCCTTGCCAACGGTGTCGTCGACAAACCAGGACAGCGCTTCTTCGCCCATGTCGGCGGCGATGGCGTACACCAGCACCGCATCGCCGCCGACGGTGACGGCGCTGACGGTCGGCTGCTGCAGGTCGGTCGGCAACTGCGAGCGTACGCTGTCGACTGAATTCTTGGTGTCGATCAGGGCGTCCGAGAGATTCTTCTCAAGCACGAATTCCACCGTGATCTGCACCTGGCCGTCGGTGATCGAGGTGCGCAGGTGCTTGAGCCCGCTCATGGTCGCCAGGGCGTCTTCCACCTTGCGCGCCACCTCGGTTTCCAGCTGCGCCGGCGCGGCGCCGGGCTGCGTCAGCGTGACATTGATGGTGGGCAGGTCGATATCCGGCAGGTTCTGGATCGGCAACTTATGGAAACCCATGATGCCGGCGATAGTCAGCAAAGCGAACAGCAGGATCGCCGGGATCGGGTTGCGGATGGACCAGGTGGCGAAATTCATTTGCCCCCCTTGGCTGCCGGCGCGGCGCCGGCACTTGCATCCGCACTGGCAACCCGCACGGTATCGCCTTCGTTAAGGAAGCCGGCGCCGAGCACCACCACCTGGTCCGATGGCGCAATGCCTTTGACGACCTCGATGTCGGTGCCCTGGCGGCGTCCTGTGACCACCGCCAGCCGTTCCACCTTATTGCTGCCGTCATCCTTGAACTTGAGCACATAAGTATGGCCGTCGCGAATGACGATGTTTGCGCCGGCACCGTCAGCGCATGGGTCGGGCTGAGTGCGATCGATCCGTTTGCATACATGCCGGCCCGCACCGGCTGGCCGTCGGCGATATCGGCATACACCAGCCCGAGCCGCGAGCCGCTGTCCAGTGAGGGCGCGGTTTGCGGCACCACGGCAGACGCCGTGCCGCCGCCCGGCAGCGCCAGCGCCACCTGCTGGCTGCTCGCAATGCGGGCCAGCTGTTCCGCTGTCACTTCGCCGCGCCACTCCAGGCGTCCTTTTAATATCATCCTGAACAATTCCTGTCCGGTCGACACCACCGAACCGGGGGTAGCGGAACGCGAGCTGATGACACCGTCGTCGGGCGCAAGCACATCGGTATAACGCAGCTGCAGCTGCTTGAACGCCAGCTGCGCGCGCGCCGTCTTGGCCAGCGTGGTCGATTGCAGCACGTCCTGGTCGCTGATGCCGCCGCTTCCCTGCAGCGAGATTGCGCGCTTGGCGTTGGCTTCGGCCTGCTCGTAAGCGGCGACCAGCTGCGCTTCTTCGGCACGCAGCAGGTCTGGATTGAGGCGCGCCAGGACCTGGCCTTTCTTGACGCGGTCGCCGACATTGACCCGCACCTGGTCCAGCTGGTAGCCGCCGATCTGGCTGCCGATGATCGCTTCCTGCCACGGCGCAACGGCGCCGGATGCGTTCAGGGTCTCGGCCCAGCTAGCCTGGGCCGGCCTGGCGAGCGTCACTGTCAGCGCCGGCGTGGTCTGGACCGGCTTGGCTTCAGCCTTGCCGGATTTCACCATCATGGTGACGCCGGCGGTGGCCGCTACCGCGACAAAGGCAACCGCGATGGCAATGGCGAGGCCCTTGCGCCGCGGGGAGGATTTGGCAGAGGTTTTATCAAGTACGGCCAATGGTTCGGAGGCATTCATGATTAAGGTTTCCTGGTGTATTGCTATCGTATGGTTGTGAAGGCGGCCGTACAGTTAGGTGCGGTATTAGCCCGGGCTGTCGATTTGCCCGGTGGCTTGCATCAGGCTGATCCAAGCCTGGCCCTGGTCGCGTTTGGCGGCGATGAAATTTTCTTCGGCGGTCTGGCGCTGGCGCCGGATGTCTTCCAGCTCGAACATGCTGATGGCCCCGGCCCGCCACTGCGCCTGGCTGGCGCGGAAACTGAGCTGGGCGGCATCGACCGCATCCTGCGAAGATTTCACACGGTCTTCGGCCGAAGTCTGGAAGGCCAGCGCATCCTCGACGTTCTGCACGACGGTGCGTAAGGTTGCCTGCAATGTCGCGGCCGCTTCCCGGTAGCGTCCGGTGGCGGCATCCACATTGGCCGCGCCGGCGCCGCCATCGAATAAAGGAACGGTCAATCCCGGCCCGGCCGACCAGCTGGTGAAATTGACCGAATTGCCGGCGGCGCGCAGCCAATTCCCCGACAGCATCGCACTAAGGCTGATGGTCGGCAGCCGCTGCGCGCGCGCCACGCCGATATCCGACCAGGCCGCAGCCAGCGAGCGCTCGGCCGATACCAGGCTAGGATGGTCGCGCAGCACCGTCGCCGGCAGCGCCGGCTGCATGGCCGGCGGAGTCGGCATGACATGCGCGACATCGTCCAGGATCGCGCTGCTTTCCCGCGGATCGGCGCTGGCTGCCGCCGGCGATACCGGCAATAACAGGCGCCGCACCGCTGCCGCCGGCTGTCCGGTCAGCGCTACCAGCGCATCGACGCTGCGTGTGCACTGTTCCTGCTGGCTGATGCGCGCGGTGCGGGCGTTGGCCAGGTTGGTCAGTGCGCTGAATTCCGCCGAGGGCGCGATATAACCTACCGCACGCCGCTTGCGCGTGAGGAGCAGTTCGGTTTCGCGCGAAGCGATGTCGGCATCGCGCACCTGCAGCGAATAAGCGCAGGCGCGCAGGGAAAGACTGTTGTTGGCCACTTGTGCCGCCAGCGACAGGCGGGCGCCCTGGGCATCCGCCGTGCGCGCATCCAGGCGCCGCTGCGCGGCGGTCACGGACTCGCGGATGCGTCCCCATAGGTCGATTTCCCAGCTGAAATCGGCGCCGATCGACGAGGAACTCTCGAGCATGGTGGCAGAGCCGCCGCCCAGAGTGTTCTGTGTCTGCGCACGCGTGGCGTTTGCGTTGCCGTTAACCGCAGGCAGGCGCTGCGCATTGGCTACGCCGGCTGCGGCTTTGGCCTGGTCGACCCTGGCGACTGCCTGGGCCAGGGTCGGATTGTCGGCAAACGCCGATGCGATCAGGCTGTCGATGGCCTGGTCGCCCAATTGCGTCCACCACTGCCCGCTCGCAGCGACTGCGCTTGCTTTTCCGGGATGCGGACTGTTTTCCCAGTCGGCGGGAACCGGCGGCTTGGGCGGCGAATAGGCTGGCTGGGTCGCACATGCGCTCAGGACCAGGGCAACTGCCGCTACGGCGGCAAACATTCTCATTTTTGGCATATTCGATGCAATCCATTCCTGCTTTATTCGGGCTTGCTGGGTTTTGTCCGATTGATCTCATTTAATAAATCATATAATAGATCGAACATTCTATCTATTATATGCAGGAATGCGCCGCCGTCAATTTATGTTAGATTGATCGCTCTATTTTGTATCTTTTTGGTTTTAAGGAGGCGCCGTGCGCAAAATCGACCCGGTAAAACATGAGCAAAAGCGGCGCGACATCCTCGAAGCCGCAGGCCGCTGCTTTGCCAAGGACGGGTTCCGCGGCGCCAGCATTTCAAGCATCTGTTCCGAAGCGAAAATCAGCGCCGGCCACCTTTATCACTACTTCGCCAGCAAGGAAGCGATCATCGAGGCCATGGCCGCAACCGGCCTCGAGCATGCGGAACAACGTTTCAACCACTTGATGAAAAGCGACAACCCGATCGAAGGCCTGATCGCCGAGATCGAGCAAGCCAACAGCCAGAGCTGCAACATGCAGCAGCATCAGATCGACATGCGCGCCAAAAAACAGCTGCATGTGGACATGCTGGCCGAAGCCGGCCGCAATCCCGCCATGGCGGAAATCGTCAACAAACACTCGGCGAAAATTCGCGGCATGCTCGCCACCCTCCTGGAAACAGCCCAGAAACGCGGGCAGATCGACCAGGCCCTGGATCCAGACCTGGCCGCCGCCATTTTGCTGGGGGCAATGGAAGGTGTCGGCAACATGACGATGCGCGATCCGGAACTCGACATGAAAAAGAAGCTGGAAATGCTGAGCACGCTGATCAAGCGTTTCCTGGCGCCGGGCTCAAGTAAAGAAAAATAGAGCCCGGGGAACGGTGTTTACTCAAGCGCTGCATGTAGGGTGGGCACGGTTTTTGTGCCCACGTGCATCAACAGCGTGGGCACAAAAACCGTGCCCACCCTACCAAATACCTGGATTACCTGGCTTGCTTTATCGCCAGCCATTCGTTCAGCGCTGCCCTGGCAGTCGGGGTGAAGTCGGTAAACACGCCATCCACGCCCAGCTCGAAATAGGCCTTGTACTCCGCTTTCGGATCGCCGTTATAGCTGCGAGTCAGGCGCGCCGGTTCGTCGCGGTAGGTGAACGGATGCACAAACAGACCCAGCCGGTGCGCATCGGGAATCAGGTTTGTCGGCGCCATGTTGGATGCATCCGACAGCTTCTTCACCGCATTGCCGGCGGCGTCCACGCCCTGCGGCGGCAGTATGTAAAGTTTCCACGGACCGATGCCGTCGGCATAGGTCTTGATTTCAGCCAAGCCTTCAGGCGTCGCCATTGCCGCGAAGGTGCGCGAATCGCCTTTTTGCAGCCAGGAAAAAGGTTTGGCCGTGTCCGGAGAGCCATAGGTCATGACGCCGGTCTTGAAATCGGTGCCGTCGCCGTCCATCAGCTGGACCACCTTGGTTTTCAGGCCGAGGCGGCGCATCAGCTTCAGGCTTTCCGGTTCGAACGACTGCACGAACACCGGGGAATCATGGGTGTTCCAGCCTTCCTTGATCAGCATCGCCAGCAGTTTTTCTTCCAGCGGCACGCCCAGCGCGCGTTGGTAGATCGGGTTCTTGGTTTCCGGATAGATCGTCAGGGTGCTGCCGGGATTGGCGGCGCGTGTGGCTTTGGCGAGGTCGATGACTTCCTGGAATGTCGCCATCGGATACTTGCCGTCGTACTGGTGGCTGCGGACGGCGATCGGCTGCTTGACGCGCAGGGTTTTCAGTTCGGCAGCCGTGAAGTCGCTGATATACCAGTCCGGCGGCACGGCCACGCCGTCGACCGTGCGCGATTTCTTGCGCGATGCGAATTCAGGATGGCTGGCGACATCGGTGGTGTCGCTCAGGAATGGGTTGTGGCAGACGAACAGCACGCCGTCGCTGGACGACATCAGGTCCATCTCCAGCGAATCGGTGCCGGCGGCGATCGCTGCCTGGTAGCCTGCAATGATTTCTTCCGGATACAGGCCGGCCAGCCCACGGTGGCCGATCACCAGCGGCGGATTGCCGTCGAGCGTCTTGAGACCCGGGTAATGCGCCGCGCCGGAGGATGCCGGCTGGCTGGCGCAACCCGTAATCAGTGCGGCTGCGGCAAACAATGAAGCTGTCGGTACGTATTTCATATGGCTCCTGCTGGTTATCCTGGGAAAGTTTCTGGAACGGCAAAGCGACTATTGCACAATGTCTGCACGTCGGGAAACATATGCATTACTCGGCCGTCACTTTGCCTGGATTTGCCAGCAAGTTCCATACCCACTGAAACAGATAACGAGACTGTCTAGGAAGGTACTTTATTAACAGTCTGATTTAATTAAATATATAAATCAACTAGTTATGTTTTATTTTAAACCTATTACTTTTAATATTTTACTTCAAATAATTTACTTTAAATGGCACCGCATGCAATGCAACAAGATCAGCCAAGCTGCTCCCGCCACCAGCGGCTTCCGGCCTGTGGCGTGGCGAGGCTGAGCTGCTCGCCCATCTGCGGCGTGCTGACCGGCACGCCGTGCTGTTCGGCCAGCGCGACGATGCGCTCGAACGGATCCTGCCAGACATGCAAGGCCAGGTCGAAAGTGCCGTTATGCACCGGCAGCAGATGCTTGCCGCCCAGGTCCAGGTGGGCTTGCAGGGTCTGTTCCGGCTGCATGTGCACATCCGGCCAGTCAAGGTTGTAGGCCCCGGTTTCTATCATGGTCAGGTCGAATGGGCCGTAGCGCTCGCCGATTTCCTTGAAGCCACCGAAATAGCCGCTGTCGCCGCTGAAGAACAGCCGCAGGTCGCCATCCAGTATTACCCAGGACGCCCACAACGTACGATTGCCGTCGCTCAGGCCGCGCCCCGAAAAGTGGCGCGCCGGCGTGGCCACCAGCTGCAGGCCACTTACCCGGGTGCTTTGCCACCAGTCCAGCTGTTGTATCTTTTCCGCCGGCACGCCCCATTTGACCAGCGTATCCCCTACTCCCAGCGGCGTCAGGAAATGCTCTGCCTTGCCGGCCAGTTGCAGGATGGCGTCATGGTCCAGGTGATCGTAGTGGTCGTGCGACAGGATCACGCCCCTGATCGGAGGCAGCTCGGCGATGCTGATCGGCGGCTGGTGGAAGCGCTTGGGGCCGATCCACTGGAAAGGAGAGGCGCGCTCGGAAAACACCGGGTCGGTCAGCCAGAACTCGCCGCCCAGTTTCAGCAGCATGGTCGAATGTCCCAGGCGGAACAGCGATCGGTCCGGCGCCGCCAGCAGTTGCTCGCGGCTGATCGCCTGCACCGGAATGGGCTTGGCCGGCACCGTGCCGGCCGGTTTGCTGACGGCAAAACGCCACAGGATCTGCAAGGTCTTCCACAAGCCGTTTTTGTGCTTGGGAAGCTGATTCCTGAACTTGCCGTCGCGCCGCTGCGATGACGTTGGGGGAATATTGGTATCGAGAGTTGTGAACGTTTCGCTTGCCATGCTGCTTATCCTGTTGCCGGTTAGTTGACGATTCCCTGCCATGGTAAAACAATTACACTACACAGTGTAGTTTAAATGAGGAAAAAGTAAACTTATCAGTGCAAATAATTTGTAACCGGCGCCAAACCGCCTGGCAAATTGCGGCGAACCGCCGCCGCTTCCATCTGCCTTAAGCCGCTCCCGAACCCGCGGCGACCCTGAGCGCCAGCGCAATCCCCTTGGCCGCCTGGGAAATTTCGTCCAGCGACGGGAAACTGGGAGCGATGCGGATGTGCCGGTCCTCGACATCATTGCCGTAGGGAAAAGCTGCGCCGGCAGACGTCAGCGTGATGCCCAGTTCTTTCGCCAGCGCGATAGTCCGTTTGGCGCAGCCCGGCGGCGTGACGAGATCGATGAAATAGCCGCCGAGCGGCCGGGTCCAGGACACCCCTTCGCTATCGCCAAGATAGGCGTCGAATTGCGCAAGCACGGCGTCGAACTTCGGTTTCAGCAGCTGGCGGTGGCGCCCCATCAGCGCTTCGACATTGGCGCGGTCTTTCAGGAAACGCACGTGCCGCAACTGGTTGACCTTGTCCGGGCCGATGGTGCGCACCGAGGTGTTGCGCTGCCACCAGGCGATGTTGGCGGGCGATGAAGCCAAAGCAGCCAGGCCGGAGCCTGCCAGCGTGATCTTGGAGGTCGAGGCAAAAACGATGGCGCGCTCCGGGTTGCCGGCGCGTTCGCAAGCTTCCAGCACATTGATGGTGCTGTGCTTCTGCTCGCTCAGGTGATGCAGGCGGTAAGCGTCGTCCCACAGCAGCAGGAAATCCGGCGCCGCGGTCTTCATGGCCGCCAGGCGTTGCACCACCTCGGCCGAGTAGATAGTTCCGGAAGGATTGCTGTATTTGGGCACACACCACATGCCCTTGATGCTGGCGTCGGCAGCAACCAGTCTTTCAACCAGTTCCATGTCCGGGCCATCGTCGTTCAGCGGCACGCTGACCATCTTGATGCCGAGCGACTGGCAGATCGAGAAATGGCGGTCGTAGCCTGGCACCGGGCACAGGAAAGTCACCGGCTGCTGTTGGCTCCACGGCGTTTGGCCGGCAATCCCGTACAGCAGGCAAAACACGATGGCGTCGTGCATCAGCGCCAGGCTGGCGTTGCCGTCCACTACCACTTGCCCGGCAGGCACATCGAGCAGGCTGGCGAACAAGGCACGCACTTCGGGCAGGCCGCTGGCGATGCCGTAGTTGCGCGTGTCGGTGCCGTCCGCCGCAGTAAAACCCTCGAGCTGCTGCAGCAAGGTGCTGGACAGGTCTAGCTGTTCCGGCGCCGGCTTGCCGCGCGACATGTCGAGCTTGAGGCCGAGCTGCTTGAATGCATCGTATTGCGCTTGTATATCTTGTGACATCATTGGTCCATCCTGCAGAAGCAGCCCCTGGCGGGGCTGCACATTAATTAATCAATCAATAACCCAGCGCAAGCCCCGAGTTGCGGCGTGGATCGTTGGCGCCGTAGAAACGGTTCTTGCCGACCGGCTTGCCGCCCAGCGACGGCGCCCCGACCAGGATCGCGGCGACATGGTTGAACGGTTGCGGCACGGTGAACTTCTGGCCCCAGCCTTCGAGGATCTTCTGGGTATCAGGGCTGAGGGTGTACGGTTCAAGATTGGTCGCTTCCGGCAGCCACTGCTGGTGGAAACGCGGCGCATCGACTGCTTCCTGGATATTCATGCCGTAGTCGATCACGTTCAGCATGGTCAGCAAGGTCGCTGTGATGATGCGGCTGCCGCCAGGCGTGCCGACCACCATGACGGTCTTGCCGTCCTTGGTGACGATGGTCGGGCTCATCGACGACAGCGGACGTTTGCCGGGAGCGATGGCGTTGGCTTCGCCCTGCACCAGGCCGTACATGTTGGGCACGCCGATCTTGGCCGTGAAATCGTCCATCTCGTCGTTGAGCATGATGCCGGTCTTGCTGGCCATGACGCCGGCGCCGAACCAGTCGTTCAGCGTGTAGGTGACCGACACCGCATTGCCCCATTTGTCGACGATCGAATAATGGGTGGTGTTGCTGCCTTCATGCGGTTCGACGCCAGGCTTGATGTCCTGCGATACGCCGGCCTTGTGCGGATCGATGGCGCTGCGGATCTTGGTCGCATAAGCTTTGTCGAGCAGGCGCGCCAGCGGGTTCTTCACGTAGTCGGGATCGCCCAGGTAGCTGTTGCGGTCGACATAGGCATGGCGCATCGCTTCGATCTGGTAATGCATCGCCTGCGCCGAGCGGAAACCGAGGTTTTGCATCGGATAACCCTCGAGGATGTTCATGATCTCGCAGATGACCACGCCGCCCGAGCTCGGCGGCGGCGCCGAAACTACGTGGTAGCCGCGGTAGTCGCATTCGACCGGCGCCAGTTCGCGGGTTTTGTACTGGTCGAGATCGGGCTGGGTGATGATGCCCTTGCCGGCCTGGCTGGAGGCGACGATAGCTTGCGCCACCCAGCCCTTGTAGAAGCCGTCGCTGCCCTTGGCGCTGATCTCGCGCAAGGTCTTTGCCAGGTCCTTTTGCACCAGCTTCTGGCCGACGCGGAACGGCTCGCCTTTGTTCAGGAAAATGGCGCCCGAGTCGGCCGCGTCTTTCTTGAACATCTCGGTCGTGGTGTCCAGCATGTCGACATCGCCCTGGTCCAGCACAAAACCTTCTTCGGCGTACTTGATGGCCGGCGCGATCACCGTGGCGCGCTTCATCGTGCCGTATTTGCTCAGCGCCAGCTCCATGCCGGACACCGTTCCCGGCACGCCGACCGCCAGGTGGCCCTTGGTGCTCAGGTTGGGGACCACGTTGCCGTTCTGGTCGAGATACATGTTGGCGGTGGCCGCCAGCGGCGCTTTTTCGCGGAAATCGAGGAAAGTCTTGCGGCCGTCGGCCAGCTGGATGGTCATGAAACCGCCGCCGCCGATATTGCCCGCGGCCGGGTACACCACCGCCAGCGCATAACCGACCGCCACCGCCGCATCGACCGCATTACCGCCATCCTTCAACACATCGACGCCGACACGGGTGGCCAGGTGCTGAGCCGTGACCACCATGCCGTTTTCGGCGGCGGCCGGGGCTAGCGAAGCGGCTTGCGCGCAGGAAAAACAAAGGACGAATGCCGTTGCAAGCAGCGACTTGGCCAGGGGATTGGATTTCATGTGCAGGGTCTCCAGTGCTGAGGAAAGGGACGTTGTCGGCAGCGGCCTGGCAGCAAAGCGACGCCAGGGCCGTGCCCAACATTCTATAGTGGATGAGCGGGGAAAAGCGGAAACTAAGTGGTCGCCGGCTCAACCTTGCGCAGTGCTGTCAACGATGTACGCTGCTGCCCTTGCCCATCGAAATTCTCCGGGGCCAGCCATTTTTCAAAGGCGCTGCGCAGTCCGGGCCATTCGCTGTCGATGATGGAGAACCACGCTGTGTCGCGCGAACGTCCCTTGTAGACGATGGCCTGGCGGAAGATGCCCTCGAACTGGAAACCAAGGCGCGCGGCGGCCTGGCGCGAAGGTCCGTTCAGGCTGTCGCATTTCCATTCGTAGCGCCGGTAACCGAGTGCGTCGAAGGCGTGTTTCATCAGCAGGTACTGGGCCTCGGTGGAAACCGGCGTGCGTTTCAGCAAGGGAGAAAACGCCACGAAGCCGACTTCGATGACGCCGTTGGCCGGGTCGATCCGCATCAGCGACAAGGTGCCGACCGCGTTTCCCGTCTTGCGCTCGATCACCGCATAGTGCAACGGATCGCTGCTGGCTGCTGCCTGCTCGGCATATGTGCGGTAGCTGGCGGCGTCGGCGAACGGGCCGACCGACATGTAGGTCCAGTCGCGGCCATCCTCCGCCTGGCTGTAGGCAGCATACAGGTCGGCGGCGTGGCGCTGCGCATCCAGCGGCTCGAGGCGGCAGTAGCGTCCTTCGATAGCAGCGTTGTGCGGCGGACGCGCGCGGGCGCTCCAGTCAGGCAACGGTGCGCCGATTGGCTGCTGGTAGGGATTCAAAGTGCTGGACATAGGGGTTTCCTTGCTGGATGAGGCCGGGCATGCGCCGGGGGCATGTGCTAAAGTAGGCTTTTCGTGGCCCTGAAAAAAGAGCCACATCATATATATTTCATAGTGCCACCCGGCGCCCCTTGCCCATGACGACCATCCCGGCCCTGTTGCCGCAAGCCCTGCTCGAAGCGCCATTGCTGAAAGACAGCGGCGCGGCGCCGATGCAGCGCCAGTTGCACCATCGTATCAAGGAAACCATCCTGGATGGCCGGCTGGCGCCCGGCAGCCGCCTGCCCGGCTCGCGCGCCCTGGCTGAAGCGCTGTCGATCTCGCGCAACACGGTGACGGCCGCCTATGACCTGCTGGCCGCGGAAGGTTATGTCGAGCCGGATCGCCAAGGCACCCGGGTGGCGACGCTCTCGCGCCCACCGCCGCGCGCCGAGCGCAACCCGCCGCCGGCGCCGGCCACCGCGCTGCGCCTGAGGCACATCCAGCCCAGTGCGCCGCGCAGCGACGCCAGCGCGACGCTGCGGCCGGGCGTGCCGGCCTTGTCGCATTTTCCATTGGCCGCCTGGCGCCGCGCCGTCGACCGTGCGATCCGCCGCAGCGGGCCGGCGGCCCTGGGTTATGGCGATCCGCTGGGCGAACCGGTGCTGCGCGCCGCCATCGCCCGTCACCTTGGGGTTGCCCGCGGCGTGCGCTGCGAAGCGGCGCAAGTCATCATTACCGAAGGCGCGCAAGAAGCCCTGGCGCTATGCGTGCGTTTGCTGACCAATCCCGGCGACACGGCCTGGGTCGAGGATCCCGGTTATCGCGGCGCCAAGGCAGCGATGCATGCAGGCGACCTGAACATCGCGCCGCTGCGCATCGACGGCGACGGCGTAATCGTGGCCGAAAGCGACTGGAAATCCCCGCCGCCGCGCTTGATCTACACCACGCCATCGCATCAATATCCGGCAGGCGCCGTGCTGACGGTGGCGCGGCGCCTGGAACTGATTGCGCAAGCACAGCGCCATGGGACCTGGATCATCGAAGACGACTACGACAGCGAATTCCGCCATGCCGGCGAATCCATCGGCGCCATGCAGGGGCTGGTGGCGCAGGCGCCGGTGCTGTATGTGGGGACGTTCAGCAAGACCATGTTCCCATCGCTGCGGCTGGGATTCCTGGTGCTGCCGGCAGCGCTGCTGGCCGCGCTGCGGACGCCGCTGGAGGAAATGCTGCGCGGCGGCCACCGCTACGAACAGCTGGCGCTGGCCGAGTTTATCGAAAGCGGCCAGTTCAGCCGGCACCTGGGCCGCATGCGGCGCCTGTACCGCGACCGCCAGCAGGCGCTGCGCGAAGCCATGGCCAGGCACATGCAGGTGCCGCACACCATCGAAGGCGGCCACTGCGGGTTGCACCTGACGGTGCGGCTGCCGGTCCAATATCCAGACCGCAAGATCGCCGACGCCGCGCGCCGTTACGGCATTTCGCCCTACCCGCTGTCGGATTTCGCGCTGCAGCCGAGGCCGGAAGACAACGGCCTGGTGCTCGGTTATGGCAACACCTCCGCCGAACTGTTCGAACCCTTGGTGCGGCGCCTGTCGCAGCTGGCGCGTGCCGCTGAAATCGTTTAAGCCGCCGGCAGTTCTTCTATGGCGTCGACGCGGTCGGGGTAAAACGCCAGGTGATCCTTGATCTCGGCCACGGCTGCATAAGGCGCCTCATAGCTCCAGACGCTGTTCACGGTACGGTCGCCGCCGGCGGGAATGCTGTAATAAGAACATTCGCCCTTGTAGGGACAGTAGGTGGTGTGAGTGCTCGACTCCAGCTGGGACATGTCTACATCCTGGCGCGGAATGTACTGCACTCCAGGATACGCCGCCTCGCGCAACGTCAGCGCATTGCTGGTTTCGGCAATGACGCGGCCGGCGACGGTGACGCGGATCCGCGCCGGATTCGGCGTTACGGTGATCGGATGGTCCGGGCCCGGGATCTTTATCGGTTTCTCGCTCATGGTATTGAATCCTTTCCTGTGGCTAGCGTTAACGGTGTTTCAGACACGATATCACGCAGCTGGCCACGTCGCCCGGGCCGAGCTGAATTCGAAAAATCAAATAACGCATATAAAAATGAATTAATATTTGTTTTTCAAATAACTGCTTAAGCGTAAAGTATCGCTCGTGCCATCCCAGGATTTTCCATCATGACTGCTGCCTGTACCACCGTAGTACCCGACAACTCCGACGCGGCAGCCTCGCCGCAGCTCCCGATCTATCTCGATTACTCAGCCACCACGCCCGTCGATCCGGCGGTGGCGGTCAAGATGTGCGAATACCTGACGGAGAAATTCGGCAATCCGGCCAGCAGTTCGCATGCGTTCGGCTGGGAAGCCAAGGCGGCAGTGGAACAGGCGCGGCGGCAGGTAGCCGCGCTGGTGGGAGCGCAGGCCAGCGAGATCGTCTGGACCTCCGGCGCCACCGAATCGAACAACCTGGCGCTGAAAGGCGCCGCCCATGTCTTGCGCGAGCGCGGCCGCGGGCGCCACCTGGTGACCATGAGCACCGAGCACAAGGCGGTACTGGACACTATGCGCACGCTGGAACGCGAAGGTTTCGAAGTGACTTACCTGGCGCCGCAGCCGAACGGCTTGGTCGATCTGGAAACATTCAAGGCGGCGCTGCGCAGCGACACCATCATCGCTTCCGTGATGATGGTCAACAACGAGATCGGCGTGATCCAGCCGGTTGCCGAGCTGGGAGAAATCTGCGCCGGGCGCGATATCGTGTTCCACGTCGACGCCGCGCAAGCAGCCGGCAAAGTCGCCATCGACCTGCGCAGCCTGAAAGTCAACCTGATGTCGTTCAGCGCGCACAAGGTCTACGGTCCGAAAGGGATAGGCGCGCTGTTCGTGCGCCACGATCCGGCGCTGAAGCTGGAAGCGCAGATCGACGGCGGCGGCCATGAAAACGGCATGCGTTCCGGCACCCTGGCCACCCACCAGATCGTCGGCATGGGCGAAGCATTCAGCCTGGCGGCCAAGCTGCTGGACAGCGAAAACGCAAGGATAAGAAGTTTGCAGGAGCGCTTGTGGGACGGTTTGCGCGATTGCCCCGGGGTGGTGCTCAACGGCGATCGCCTGCAGCGCGTTCCGCACAACCTGAACCTGAGTTTTGAAATTCCCGGCAGCACGCCTATTGCGGCGCAGCTGCTCGATATCGCAGTCTCTGCCGGCTCCGCCTGCAACTCGGCCAACGCCGCGCCATCCTATGTGCTGTCCAGCCTGGGCCGGCCCGATGCGCTGGCGCGCAGCGCGATCCGTTTCTCACTGGGACGCTATACCAGCGCGCAGGAAATCGACTATACGGTGGCGACGCTAAGGCAATTGCTGAATTCCTAAGCGGCCCGGATCGGACAGTTGAGCATCCACTGCACGCCGAAGCGGTCCGTCAGCTTGCCGAAGTAATCGCCCCAAGGCTGGACCGCAAGCGGCGTAGTGACGTTTGCACCCTGGCTCAGGCGTTCGAACAGCTGGTCTGTCTGCTCGCGGCTGTCGGTCATCAGGATGTGCGCCGAACCGCGCATCGGTTCGGCGTCGTCGTTGTCTGATGCATAAAACAGGACCCCCGGCCCTTCAAACCTCGAATGCATGATCTTGCCGCGCATCGCCTCGTTCTTCAGCGGGATGCCGCCGGCGCCGTAATACATGACTTCGACCACTTGACCCAGCCCGCACTCGGTGTAGAACGCCAGCGCCTGCTCGCAGCCGGTGGTGAAGAACAGGTAATTGGATTGCTGCATCGTCATCGCTCCTGGAGTGCGCCGACCTTGTCGAGGAAAGCCTGCATTACACCATTGAATTGCAGCGGCCGCTGCAGCGGCGCGAAATGGCTTACGCCTGGCATCAGGATCAACTCCGCACCCGGAATACTGCGGCTCAGGTACTCGGCGTGTTCGGCCTTGATGAATTCGTCATGTTCGCTTTGCACGATCGCTACCGGCACTTTGATCTCGGCCAGGTCGCGTGCCGCATAATTGGGTTGCGTCTTCATCATCAGCCCCACCGCCTCGGCAAACGCGGAAAACTGATCCGGCGTGGCCGAAAGCCGGGCGTAGTCTTTGGTGTGGCGGCTGAAACAGCGGTCGATGACAGGCGTCGCCCTGAACTCCTTGGCACCGCCAGGATCCATGTTGCAGCCAAAGAAAAATACGCCGCTGACGCGCGTCGGCGCTTTCATGGCCAGCACCAGGGCGGTGCAGGCGCCGTCGCTCCAGCCCACCAGCGGCGCTTTTTTTATGTGCAGGACATTCATCACGGTCAGTACGTCGGAGGCCATCAGCTCGTAGCTGAACGGCCGCGCATCGCGTGTGCTGCGGCCATGGCCGCGGCTGTCTATCAGCACCACGCAATGGCCTGAAGCCACCAGCACGGGAACCTGGCAACCCCAGTTGCCGCTATGGCCGAGGCCGCCGTGCAGCAGGATCACCGGCGGCCCGGAGCCGTAGGTCGCGTACCAGATGCGGGCGCCGTCGTGGCTTACATGGCCCTGGTCGCCTGCCGCGGGCAGCGGCGCGGCGCCGTGCGCTTCGAAATTGCTGAGGTCGTCGTCGAATGCTTCCACGCTGTTCCTTGCAGTGTTCAGCGCAAAATCGCGCCGTGTTTGCCGATCATGACCATTTCCACGAATTTCGAGCCGTCATGATTGTTCGGTGTATAGGATACCCGCACGCCGCCCAGATCGAAATCGCGCATGGTTTCCAGCGCCGCCATCAGTTTCTGCCTGGTCGGGTTGGGGCCGGCGCGGCGCAGCCCCTCGGTCAGCAGCTTGGCCGCCACAAAACCTTCGAATGCCGAATAGGAAGACGGCGGCGGCTTGGGCATGGCTTTCAGGACGCTCTGGAATTCGCGCGTCGCGCCGGCGGCGAAATTCTTCGGATAGGGCATCACCTGCATCACGCTCACTCCGCGGCCGTCTTCGCCCAGCGATTCGAAAAAGGTATCGGAGCTGACATTGGACAGCATCATGAAGGCGGGGTGGAATCCCTTCTTGTGGACCTGCTTGACAAAATCGGCGCAGGCCGACGGCGTGCAAGCCATCAGCACGGCCTGCGGATTGCTCGCGATGATGGCGTCGACCGCCTTGTCGATTTTCAGGTCCTTGCGGTCGTAGCTCGCGGTCACCACAGCGTTCAGCTTGTGCGCCGCCAGGTTGCGTTCGAAGCCGGCCAATCCGTCGCGGCCGAAACTGTCGTCCTGATACAGGATCGCCACCTTGCGGATCGCCAGGGAACTGAACAGTTCGACCATTTTCGCGGTTTCGTCCTGGTAGCTGGCGCGCAGGTTGAACAGGTAGGGATTGAATGGCTGGTGCAGGCTCTGGCCGCCGGAGAATGGTGCGATCAGCGGTACTTTTTCCGCCTGCAGCAACGGCAGGACAGCTTCCACCGTCGGCGTGCTGCGATAGCCGAACAGCGCCAGCGCATTATCCTGCTTCAGGAGTTTCTCGGTATTGAGCCTGGTGGTTTCCGGCTTGCGCTGGTCGTCATAGGATTTCAGCTCGATCATCCGGCCATGCACCCCGCCCTGCGCATTGACCCAGCCGAAGTAAGCCAGCGCGCCCTCCATGTTTTCCTTGCCGGTGGCTTCGCCCGACAGCTCCACGGACTGTCCGATGACGATCTTTTCCTGGGCGCCGGCGGTCGCCATGGCCGCCAGTAAAAGAAGTGCAAACAATGTCTTCATGCCGATTGTCTCCCTGATTATGATTATTTTCGGTCGACAATACTCTTCCGAAGCTTGCAAATAGCTTTCATTTTTCGGGCTATTTGGTCTTCGAAAGATCAGGACAAGGCAAAGGAATTAATATTTCATCAATAATTATTCTTGCGCAAGATCAAGCCGATCTCGGCAAACTCTTCCAGTATCTCCCCTATGCGCGCCGTCGCCACCGCCCCCAGCGCCTGCACCGCATGGTGACCGTGGAAAGGTTTTTTGCGCGCGCTTACCCATTGCAGCACTTGCCGGGCGTCGGGCGCCAGGATGCTGCGCTCGCGCCTGCGGCCCGATTTCATCACCAGCATTGCGTCGTTGCGGCTGCCGTCGATCTCGAATTCGACCTGCGGATTGCGCTCGAACGCGGCGGTAAACGTGCCGCCCCAGTCGGCCAGCAAAGCCGTGGCAGAGAGTGTCGCCACGGCCTCGCCGGTGGCATCGATCAGGCTTTGCAGGCGCTGCCGTTTTTCTTCCTGGCCCACGGTGGAGCCGAGGCCGAAGGCCAGTTCGCGGCCGGCGTCGTGCTTCAGCATGCGCTCCTTGATTTCTTCCATCAGCAGATCGGTCCAGGACGGCGGGTTGATGGTGAACAGCAAGGACAGCGACGGTTCGTGGTTGAGGGTGCAATGCCAGTAGCCCGGATGCAGGTACACCAGGGTGCCGGGTTTGGCTTCGAAACTCTTGCAGCTGGACGGCATGCGCGTCGGGAACGGCTGGCGCGCATAGCGCTGCATGTGTTCGTTGACCGCCGCGCCGGAAGACCAGCCGACGTGCGGATTGACTACATGCTGGTTGGCGGCGACGCTCCACTGCTTGCTGCCGATCAGCTGTATGTTGATGGTGACGTTCGGATCGAAATGGAAGGTCGAACCGGTGCCTTGCGAAATGAACGCCTCGAAATAGACATCGTCCTGGCGCAGCCCGAGGTCGCGCTCCAACGCACGCGCAATCGGCTCCAGCGCCGGCACGTGGTCTTCGACCTTGCTCAGGTACAGCGTGTAGCCGCTTTCATAAAAAGCCGGCAGTTGCCGCGCGGTGGCGTTGATCAACGGGTTTTTGGTATCGCGCGGGGCCCAGGCGTCGGCGTCGCCGCGCCAGGCTTCCAGCAGCGCATCGATGCTGGACAGCTCCGGGATGGCGGCGATGTCGGCGAAACGTTGCGGTGAACCGTGGCACACATACGGTTTCTTTTGCCAATAGCGCGCCATGAAGGTATCTACCGCCAATGGATGTATCAGGTCGGCCAATCCCAGCTTTTTCATCGTCGCTCCCCTTGCCTCGGAACTACCAGGGACAACTCGGAAACCAGGCCCGTTTCAACGGGCTCCTCCAGAAGATTGATACGCTTGCATGATTGAGATTAGCACAATATTTCCATGTTGCAATATTAATTTTGTGCCACCGCCAGTTGGCGACGATACCGCGCTCAGCCGCCGTATTTCGCCAGGAATTCCAGGTTTTCGCTCAGCACCGCTTGGAACTGGTCGCGCTGGGAAGGCACCCACATGGGAGGATCGAATGCCGCCACGATGCGGCTGGCCTCAATGCGAATGGTGCCGGCGATCGGTTCGCGCACGGCAAACGTATTGCTCTCCAGGCTGCCCTCCAGGTCGACCACAAAACCCAGCGCTTCGCTATCCTTGAGGCGCGCCTTGAACGATTCCTGCAGCCTGGCGGGACGGCCGGCGTGCGGCACCACGATTTCTATCGGCCGCAAATCCGGCAGCGGCACCAGCACCGCGGCCACTACCGACGACTTGCCGCTGGCAACAGGAAACGCCAGCTCGGCTACCTCCTGCTGCACGATGGCCTTGACCGCCGTCACCTCGGCCGAGGCATCGTAGCCGGCCAGCGCCGTCACCAGATTGTCGGTCAGCACCGCGACCGATTCGACTGCGCCCGACGCCGTCACCGCGAGCCGGAAGGTGATCGTGCCCTGCACTTCCTTGTGTTCCCTGAGCTGCTCGCCCAGCCTGCGCTGGCAATCCAGGATCACCTTGCGCGCCGCAGCGGCGTCCAGCGGACCGGTCACCAGCGGCGAAGTGGCGCGCAAGTGGCCGACCAGCGCGATGCGCCCTTCGATCGGATCCATGCTGCCTTCGATGGTCTGGGTGCCGTGCACGATGCGGTCGTCGAACAGCAGCAACTGGTTGAAATGGGCCGGCACCAGCTCATACAGCACCTCGCCGTGGACATGGTGTTTCTTGTAGCTCGGCACGCCGTCGCGCATCAGCAGCGTCTCGCCGCCGGAAAACTTCCGGCTCTGCCAGCGCGTCAGCGAGTACACGAAACCCCAGGTGCCGTTGTGGAAATCGCTGTGCAGCCCCAGCGTGCAGCCGTTGACCATCAGGTGCAGGTTAGGCGCGCCGGTGGGGATCAGGCCGAGGTTATCTATGCACCATTGCTTCATGTGTTGCATGAAGCGGCCGAACAGCGGCTCCGGGATCACCTGCTGCGGCACGGTGCGCAGGTAGGTGTACATCTGCGGCGCGCAGAAATACTGCCAGCTGACGGTCTGCTTGTACGCGTCCTTGACGCGCGCATCGAAGGCCGTGCGCATGGCCTCGGCTTCTCCGAAAAAATCGCTCACTATGTGCTGGCGCTTGATCATCCTGCCTCCTGCTGAAACATGTTGAAAGATTGTTTGGCTGCTGCGTTCAAAGCGCTCCGTGCGCGCGCATGTCGCCCAGCGCGACCCGTATCTGGCGATTGCCCGAATACGGCCGGCGCCCGTGCGCCAGCAGCAGGTTGTTAACCAGCAGCACGTCGTTGGCCTGGGTCTGGATCTGCACCGAACAGGCGTTTGAGCACGGTGTCGATGGTCTTGATCCAGTCCGGCGGAATGCTGCTGCCGTCGCCGAAAAACACCGTGCGCGGAAACTTGTCGCGGCTGAAATGCTTGCTCAGCAAGGCATCCACCTCTGGCGGCAAGGCATCGGGATGATGCAGCAGTATCTGGTTGAACCAAGCTTCCGTGCCGCGTTCCGGGATTTGCAGCAGGGCCTTGGTGCGGTACGACACCGTGACGTCATTCTCGGACGGCGCGTCGATCTCGTGTCCGCTGGCGGCGACCTTCTGCTTCAGCTGCTGCAGGCTGTCGACCTTGAAGAACTGCTCCCACGATGCATCCAGCCCGCGGATGAAGCGGCGCCGGTAGACCAGTCCTTGCTGGCGGAAACGGTCCAGCATGGCGGCCGGCAGCTTGCTGGCCACCAGGCGGCCGTCGGACAAGGTCCACTCGCCGCCTTCGGGCGCCGGCTGCAGGCAATAGAACAGCTGCCGGGACGGCCAGCTGCTGGTGTGCGAGGCCTCGTTGTGGAACTGGATCTCGAGATGCTTGGGGTAAGGCGTCGCAAAATAGACGTTCTCGCTGGCGCTGGCCAGCGGCAGGTCGCCGTAATGCTTGTAGAGCCTGTCGCAGGCGGATTCCGCGCAGCGCTCGAAGCCCTCGAGCCCGCCGACCTCGAAGCCGCGGAACAGGACGTAGCCATCCGCCCACAGCGCTTCATCGGTCTGCTGGCGGTGCTGCCTGATCCAGTCGGCAAGCGGTTCTTGCGTAGTGCTTGAAATATTCATGGTTTCCCTGGATTACGACGTTGAAAAGGAATGTACGGTCCGGCAGCCGGCTTCATGACATGGCGACCAGTATCTGGCGCTGGCCGTCGAACGGCATGCGGCCATGGGCCGCCAGCACGTTGTCGACCACCAGCAAATCGCCTTTTTGCCAGCGGAACAGGGTCCTGGCGCCACGCATGACTTCGCGCACGGCAGCCAGCGTATCGTTGGCTATGCGGCCGCCGTCGCCGTAATAGGCCGCCATCGGCAAGCCGCTCTCGAACTGCGCGCTGAGGTTGCTCGCCAGCGGCGTGTTGGAGGCATGGAACAGATGCGCCTGGTTGAACCAGACAGCTTCGCCGGTGACCGGATGGCTGCGCAAGGCCGGCCGAATTTCGCTGATGCGCAGGCCGCCGTTCGCCTGCCATTCGAAACCGATGTCCATCTCGCGGCAATACGCTTCCACCCTGGCCTTGTCGCCGGTGAGGAAAACCTTGGTCCAGGAGTTGTACCTGGATTCGGCCGAGGCCAGGTTGCGCACATACATCAGCCGGCGGCGCTCGAATTCCGAGACGATATCGGCTGGCATGGCGGCCAGGATTTTCCTGGAATCGGCGACCGGGGTTTCGCCGCCGCTGCCCGGCGGCGTATTGCAGAAGAAATACAGACGCTGCGGCCAGCGGCTGGCGTAGGACATCTCGTTGTGGAGCGGGATCTCCAGGTGTTTTGGATATTCGGTCGAGGTATACACGCCGTCGGCCACCTGGCTGCGCGGCGAGGTGCCGCCGGAATAGTCGCGCAGTTCCGGCGCCATCGCCGCCACCGCCCGCCTGAAGTCTTCCGCATCCTGCAGCGGCAGCCCCCTGAGCAGGACAGCGCCCGCCTGCAGCAGCAGTCTGCCCAGCTCCGGGGTTGACGCCGCCAGCCATCGGTAGCAATCGGGAAGGTCTGGATCGACTTCCACCAGCGCTGGAAAACCCGTGCCGGCCGCCACCGTTGCTGCGATATTTTCTACAATGTTCTGCATATTGCGTCTCTCCTGAAAACGGCCTCAGCCGAGATACCAGTGTTTGCCGATCTCTTCCGCCAGGCGTGCGGCATGCGGCGGTTTCAGGATCGACAGATGATCGCTGCCGTCAACATGCACCGCCCTGAGTCCGGGTTCGAGCCGTCGCCACGCATCGAGGTCGACGCCGTCGTCTTCATCGGCCGGTACCGCGCAAAACAGCAGCGGCAGTCCGCCGAACGGCTGCGCCGCCTGGTAACCGATGCCGCACTGCCGGCAGAACATCTCGATCACCGGCTCGAAGTCTTCCAGGCGCGCCCTGGCCGGCAGCACCCCGGCTTGCTTCATCTTTTCGAACACCAGCAGCACCTGCGACGGCTGGTCGCGGCTGGCGAGATCGGCGGCGCTGACGCCCAGGCCTGCGCCGAGGTTCAGGTCCATCAACTTGACATACTCATGCATGGCCTGGTCGCGATCGGCGTGGCCGTGCGCCCGCGGCGCCTGCGTGTCGACCAATACCACCGGAGCCACCACGGCGCCGGCCTCGATCAGCTGGCGGGCTATCTCCAGCGCGATCCAGCCGCCGAAGGAATGGCCCAGCAAGTGGTAAGGTCCGGCCGCCTGCATCGACCTGATCGCTTCGACATAACGCCGCGCCGCTTCCTGCACCGACGGCGGCGTTCCGTCCAGGCCGAGGAAACCCGCCGCTTCCAGTCCGACGAAACTGGCGTCGCCGACGAACCCGGCGCACAGGTCGAGGAAGGAGGTAGCGTTGGCGCCAGCGCCCGGGATGCAGAACACCTTGCGCGTCCTGGCGCTGCCGGTCCGGATCACGACCGCGGAAGCGTGCAGCGCCGGTTCGGCAGGCTTTGCACCCCTGTCGATCCCGGCCAGGATGGACGAGATGGCGCTTCCCACCCGCCCGGCGCGTGCGGGATCCATCATGATGCTCCAGTGGTCGCCGCCGATCGGATGGACTTGCAGCCGCCCACGGAGGACGGTGCTCCAGCCGTTGGCCGGATCGGAAGGCTGCGGCTGATGTGCGGTGAACAAATGCGCCGCGACATCGAGCGGCTGGGCATAGTACCGGTGCGCGGCTGCCCGCAGGTTGAACCAGAGTTCGGCCCTGGCCTCGAACTCCTCGCTGCTCATGTCCTTCTTCAACCAGCGGTTGTCCCTGGCACAGGCGATGGCCGAGACCAGGTCGGTGGTTGCGAGGATTTGCGCAACCTCGTCGTCGGCCAGCTTGTAGCCGAAATATTCGATGAAAGCGACCAGCAGCATCTGCTTGTCACTCAGGCCTAGCTCCGATATCCCACGGTCCGCCGCGCCGCGGTGCCAGCTGTCGATCAGGCCGAGGAATTCCACGCCCTGTCCCTGTTCCAGCAGCTGCCTGGCGACTTCGTACGCAAGCACGCCGCCGGCGGACCAGCCTGCGAGACGGTACGGACCGTCCGGCTGGCCTTGCCTGATGAGCTGGACGTAGCTTGCGGCCAGTGCTTCGTTGCTGCTGTCGGCGGTGACGGCATTGCGGTCGGCCCGGATGCCGTAGACGCCGATTTCCTCGTCGATATGGCGAGCGAGGCGTTCATAGGACAACACTTCGCCGCTAGGTTCGTGAATGAAGATCAGTGGCCGCCGGCTGCCGCCTTTGCGGATGGTGATCCACTGTTCGTTCGCCTGCTTATTGGGCTGGTTGCGGTTGACCGTAATCAGTTGCGCCAGCGTGCTCAGCTCCTGCGCCAGCAGGATATCTTGCAGCGCTACGTCGAAACCCTTCTGCTTCATTCCTTCTATCACCTGGAATATCATCAGCGAATAACCGCCGAGATCGAAGAAATTGTCGTGGCGCCCTACCCGTTCCACTCCCAGCAATTCCGACCACAGCGCGGCGATCATCTGTTCGATTTCGCCCTGCGGCTCGGTGTAAGCCTGCTGCGCCAGGCCCTGGCCGTCCGGGGCCGGCAGCGCTTTGCGGTCGAGTTTGCCATTGGGCGTCAGGGGCAAGGCCGGCAATGGCACGAAGGCCGCCGGCAGCATGTATTCCGGCAGTTTCTCGCCCAGCCGCGCGCGCAGCCGGACCGGATCGGGCGCTGCGGCGTCCTGCTCCGCCACTATGTAAGCCACCAGCCGCTTGTCGCCCGGGCTATCTTCGCGGGCGACGACTACCGCTTCCCGTACGCCAGTCATCTGCAGCAGCTGTGCCTCGATCTCGCCCAGTTCGATGCGGAAGCCGCGCAGCTTGACCTGGAAATCGTTGCGGCCGAGATAGGTTATGCTGCCGTCCTCGCGCCAGCGCCCGAGGTCGCCAGTCTTGTACATGCGGCCCCCGGCCCCGACTGCAAAAGGATCGTGCAGGAAACGTTCGGCTGTCAGCTCCGGCCGCTCGAGGTAACCGCGCGCCACGCCAGCGCCGCCGATGTAGATCTCGCCGACGCAACCCAACGGCACCGGTTGCCGCTCCCGGTCCAGCAGGTAGATGCGCGCACCCGGCATGACATGGCCGATATGCGGCCGGCGGCCGTCCACCAGTCCGCAGCTGGCGTCGACGCTGCACTCTGTCGGGCCGTACATATTGAAGAACAAGACGCCGTCCACTGCACTGAGTGCCGTCCAGGCGGCGGCATCGATCGCCTCGCCGCCCAGCAGCAGCTTGCGCAGCGCCGGCGCCCGGCCTTTGAGAAAACCTGCGGCCTGCATGGTGCGCAGGTGCGAGGGTGTGCATTCCATCGCCTCGATGTCGTACTGCTCGAGGAAAACCAGCAATTCTTCGGCGTTGAGGCGGGTTGCCTCGGGCACCAGGAACACAGTGCGGCCCCAGGCCAGCTGGCCCCAGGCTTTGACCGCCATGTCGAAACCGAAGGAAGAGTTCCAGGCGATGCGGCGGCAATCGGGCTGCAAGCCATGGATGTTTTGTTCCATGCCATGCAGGAAATTGAGCAGGTTGCGATGTTCGACCATCACGCCCTTGGGTATGCCGGTGGAGCCCGAGGTATAGATGACATAGGCCAGGCTTGAGCCGGACAGGCCGGTCTCGCCGGCATCCGGATTGGTTGCCGGCGCGGCGCCCCAGGGCGAGTTTTCCCAGGGTGTTGTATCCAGCGCCACGCAAGCACAGCCTTGCGGCAGTTCGAAGCGCGGACGCAATTTCTCCTGGGTCAACAGCACCACCGGTGCGCTGTCGTGCAGCATGTGAGCCAGCCGTTCGTCGGGGTAGACCGGGTCCAGAGGCACATAAGCACCGCCGGCTTTCAGCGTGGCCAGCAGCGCCACCACCAGCTCCAGGCTGCGCTCGGCGCAAATCGCAACCCGCCGCTCCGGGCCGACGCCGAGGCTGCGCAGGTGGTGCGCCAGCTGGTTGGCGCGCTGGTTGAGTTCGCGGTAGCTCAGGCGCTCGCCCTGGAACTCGAGCGCCACTGTATCGGGCTGGGCCGCTGCCTGCTGTTCGAACATCACATGCGCCAATGTTTCTTGCCGCGGTTCGCGATGCACGGTGTTGAAAGTGTCCAGCACCAAAGTGCGTTCGGCCTGACCCAGCAGGTCGATCTGGTCGACCGCCTGGCTCTCGTCTTCAACCATGCCCCGCAATACAGCCTGCAGATAACCCCAATGGCGGCGGATCGTTGTTTCATCGAACAGCGCGGTGGCGTAATTCAGCTGGCCGCAGATCTGTTCGCCGCTTTCGCGCAGCTCCAGCGACAGTTCGAACTGGGCGCTGTCCGGCGCACCGCCTACGCTTTCCACCGTCAGCTGCGGCAATTCAAGCGGCGCCTTGGGTGTGTTGTGCCAGGACAGCATTACCTGGAACACCGGATGGTGGGCCATGGAACGCAGCGGATTGAGCGCTTCCACCAGCCGCTCGAACGGCACGTCCTGCAGGCTCTGCGCCTGCACCGCGGTCTGCCGCACCTGGGCCAGCAACGCTTGCACGCTGGGGCGTCCCGCCAGGTCGACCTTGAGCGCCTGGGTGTTGAGGAAGAAACCGATCAACGCTTCCACTTCGACCCGGTTGCGCCCGGCATGGGAGCTGCCGATGACTACCTGTTCCTGGCCGCTCAGCCGCGCCAGCACCGTCGCCCAGGCCGCCAGCATGGTCATGTACAAGGTGGTGCCGTGGCGCTGGCTGAGTGCTTTCAAGGCCTGGCTGAGCCGGCTGTCGAGGGCGATTTCAATATTCGCACCGCGATAATCCTGGATCGCCGGACGCGGCCGGTCGGTAGGCAGGTCCAGCAGGCCGGGGGCGCCGCGCAGTTGCTGCACCCACTGCTGCAGTTGCTGTTGCAGCAGCGGGCCCTGCAGCCATTGCCGTTGCCAGACGCCGTAATCGGCATACTGGATGGGCAATGGCGGTAGTGGATCGGGCTGGCCTGCGCGCATTGCTTCGTACAAGACTGAAAACTCGCGGGTCAGCACGCCGCCCGACCAGCCGTCGGAGATGATGTGATGCATGGTGACCAGTAGCACATGGTGGTCGGCACCCAGCCGCAGCAGCCGGCCACGGATCAGCGGACCAAGCGCCAGGTCGAACGGCAGGCCGGCTTCCTGCCGGCAGATCCGTTCCAGTTCGGCGTCGCTTGCGCCCTCCAGCTCTTGCAGCGCCAGCGTGAACCCGCGCGCCTCGTCGATCACCTGGCGCGCCTGGCCACCGATGCCGACAAACCGCGTGCGCAGCACTTCATGGCGCTCGACGATGCGGTCGAGCGCGGCTTGCAGCGCCTTCCTATCCAGAACGCCGCGCAGCCGCACCGCATCGGGAATGTGATAAGCCTTGCTGGCTTCCGGGTCGACCCGGGCGATGAACCACAGCCGCTGCTGGGCGAACGACAGCGGCAGCGGCGCCGAGCGGTCGGCCCGGGCGATGGCGCTCAGCGTGTTCTGGCCGGCCTCGGCCACTTCATGGGCCAGTTCATCCAGCTGCGGATGGGTGAACAGCGCAGTCAGCTGCAGCTCGATGCCCAGCCGTTCGCGCAGCTGCGAGATCAGGCGCACCGCCAGCAGCGAGTGGCCGCCCAGTTCGAAGAAATTGTCGTGGCGGCCGATACGCTCGACGCCCAGCAGCTCCGACCATATCTCGGCCAGGGTCTGTTCGATGTCGCCCATGGTGGCCTCGTAGGCGCGATGGATGAAAGCCTGTCCTTCCGGCATCGGCAGCGCCTTGCGGTCGAGCTTGCCGTTGGGCGTCAGCGGCAATGCCTCTAGGGTCACAAATGCAAGCGGCAGCATGTACTCGGGAAGTTTTTCGCTCAGCTGCGCGCGCAAGGCGGCGGGATCGAGTCCGGCAGCTTCTTGCCCGCCCACCACGTATGCCACCAGGCGCTTGTCGCCCGGTACGTCTTCGCGCGCGATCACCGCCGCTTCGCGCACACCGGCCAGCCGCGACAGCTGCGCCTCGATCTCGCCCAGCTCGATGCGGAAGCCGCGAATCTTGACCTGGAAATCGTTGCGGCCAAGATAAGCGATTGAGCCATCGTCGCGCCAGCGGCCCAGGTCGCCGCTCTTGTACAACCGTTCTCCGGCGAGGAACGGGTCGTCGATGAAACGTTCTGCGGTCAATCCAGGCTGCTGCAGGTAGCCGCGCGCCACTTGCGCACCGCCGATGTAGATCTCGCCGGCGACGCCCAGCGGCACCGGCCGGAGATGGGTGTCCAGCATGTAGATGCGGCAGTTGTCGAGCGGCCGGCCGATAGGCGGCAGGTCCTCCCAGGCGCTGGCCGGCGCAGCCAGCACCTGGGCGCTCACTACATGGCTTTCGGTAGGTCCGTAATGGTTGTGCAGGCGGGCCCGGCCATCGTCTCCGAACAAACGCCGGATCGCCGGCGTGATGCGCAGCTGCTCGCCGGCCGTGACCAGGTCCTGCAAGGCCGGCAGCGGCGCGGCCTGCTGCGACCACAGTTCGCTCAGGCTGTTCAGGGCAATGTAAGGCAGGAACAGGCGTTCGATCGCCTGGCCGCTGAGCCAGGCAGCCAGCGCCGGCAAGTCCTGGCGTAGCGATTCGTTGAGCAGCACCAGCGTGCCGCCGCCGGCCAGGGTCGAGAATATTTCCTGGAACGCGACGTCGAAGCCCAGCGCCGCGAACTGCAAAGTGCGCGCCGCCTGCGGCAATACGCCGCGCTGCCAGTTCAGCAGGTTGACCAGGCCACGGTGCGGCATGGCCACGCCTTTCGGCTGGCCGGTAGACCCGGAGGTATAGATGACATAAGCCAGGTGGGAGGCTTGCAGGGCAATCGGTTCAGGATCCGGGTCGGAAGTGGACGTCTGGGCCCAGGCGGACTGCTCCCATGCGGCCTGGTCCAGCACCAGGCGGACTGCGGCAGGCGGTGTTTCGATGCGCTCACCGAATCTTTCCTGCGTCAGCAGCGCAAGCGGTGCGCTGTCGCCCAGCATGTGCGCCAGGCGCTCATCCGGATATGCCGGATCGAGCGGCACATAGGCGCCGCCGGCCTTCAGCGTGGCAAGGATGGCGATCACCATCAGCGGACCGCGCTCCAGGCAGATCGCCACCCGGTCGTCAGGACCGACGCCAAGGCCGCGCAGATGATGGGCCAGCTGGTTGGCCTGCTGGTTGAGCTGACGGTAGCTGAGCCGCTGCTGCTCGTATTCGATGGCGACGGCGTCGGGACTGCGCGCCGCTTGCTGCTCGAACAGCAGATGCACCAGGCTTGCGCCGCCGTGTTCGCATGCGCTGTTGTTGAGGCCGCGCAGCACTTGATCCCGTTCGCCGGCCGGCAGCACCTCGATGGCGTGCATCGGCGTCTGCTGCGCGTTTTCCAGTGCATGGACCAGCCCTTCCAGCACTGTTTGCACGAAGCCGCAGATGCGTTCCGCCGAGATGGTGTCGACGATCTCTGCGGTCAACGTAAAGCCTTGTCCCAGATCATCGACGTGCAGCACGAACGGATAGTTGGTGCGGTCGCGGCTTTCCAGGTAGCGGATACCGTCGATGACGGCGCCGCTGCCTGCATTTTCCGGTCGGCTGTAGCGATAATTCAGCAAGGCCGAAAACAGCGGCGTGTTGGGCGGCACGGCGCTGCAGCGCTGCGCCAGGGTCAGCGAGGCATGTTCGTGGTGCAGCAATTCGATCAGTGCGTCATTGACCTGCTTCAGGCTCTGCTCGGCGCCCTGTTCTCCCAGCCGTACACGCAACGGCAGCGTGTTGATGAGCATGCCCATCGCGCGGTCGGCGCCGGCGCCGCCTTGCATGCGGCCGAACAGCACGGTGCCGAACACCACGTCGTCGCGGCCGGTGCAGCCGGCCAGCACTTGCCCCCAGGCCAGGTGGAAAATGCTGGCCGGACTGACGCCGCGGCTGCGCGCCAGCCGCCGCAGGCGCCCTGCCAGCGCATCCGGCACGAGCAGCTTGGCTTGTACCGCATTGGCGCCGTTGCCCTGCACATCCAGCAAGTCGAAAGGCGCGGTCGGCTGATCCACATCGCCCAGCATCTGCCGGAAAAAAGCTTCATGCTCGGCGGTGCTGGTGCCCAGGCGCGCCTGGGCGACGAAATTGCTGAACGGCACCGGCTCCGGCAGCTCGGCCTGGCGGCCCTGCAAAATCAGCACCACTTCCTGCACCAGCAATTCCAGGCTGATATGGTCCATCACCAGGTGGTGGTACAGCAGCTGCAGCAGCCAGCGCCGCCCGTCAGGATCGAAGGCGGCGAAACCTTTCATCAGCGGCGCCTGGCGGACGTCGAGCCGGAAATGGCGCGGATCCGCATGCGCCTGCAGTTGGACCTGCACATCGCCGCTGTCGAAGGGCACAACCTGGACTTCCAGCTTCGCCTGGCGCCAGACTACCTGCACCGGTTCCGCCAGGCCATCCCAATGGACGGCGCTGCGCAAGACATCCTGGCGCGCGATCACCTGGTCCATGGCCGCGACGAAACGATCCAGCAGTTCCTTGCTGTCGAAGCTCATCAGCAAGCGCGTCAGGTAGGCGTCGCCTTCCTGCTGCAGCAGGTGATGAAAGAGGATGCCTTCCTGCAGCGGCGCCAGCGGATAGATATCCTGGATATTCGCCGCGCCGCCCGGCGTCGCCTCTACGATCCTGTCGATCTGTGCCGGCTCCAGCCGCACCAGCGGCAGCATTTCCGGCGTGATCCTGGGCGGCGCCGCGGCCGGCTGCCCTTGCGGGATGACGGCGGCCCAGCTCAGCAGCGCTTGCTTGTGCAGCTTCAGCGACGCCATCATGGCGGGCGTCAAGGCGCCGCGCGGCGCCTTGATCACGAGTTCTCCATCTTCAACGCGGACGCTGATCTTACTCTCTTCCAGCAGCTCGATCAGTGCTTCGGCTTCGGTTGCGCTCACAGCTTTCATAGTCTGAACTCCTCGGTTTCCTGTTCTGAATCCAACGCCGCGAATTGTGCAGGGATGGTCTTGCGGACTGCGGTGCTTTCCTGAATGCCTGGCGTTTGCGGCCGCGTGACTGCCGCCGCCATCGCAGCCAGGCTGGGCTGGGCAAACAAGGCGCGGATATCGATAGTCCAGCGGCGGCAACGCAGGCGCTCCAGCAGCTGCACCGCCAGCAGCGAGTGGCCGCCGAGCTCGAAGAAACTGTCGTGCCGACCCACCCGTTCGACACCCAGCAGTTCGCTCCAGATCTGCGCCAGGACCAGTTCAATTTCGCCGTCCGGCGCTTCGTAAGCTTGGCGCTTAAAGGCATCGCCCTCGGGCGCAGGCAGCGCCTGGCGGTCGAGTTTGCCGTTGGCTGTCAGCGGCATGGAATCGAGCTGCACATAGGCCGCCGGCAGCATGTAATCAGGCAGGCTCAGCCCCAGTTGCGCACGCAATGCTGCCGGATCAAGCTGGCCGGCATCCGGCTCGGCCACCACATAGGCCACCAGCCGCTGGCCGCCCAGGCCATCCTCACGTGCGATAACCACCGCTTCGCGCACGCCGGCGATAGCGGCCAGCTGGCCATCGATTTCGCCAAGCTCGATGCGAAAGCCGCGAATCTTCACCTGGAAATCGTTGCGGCCGAGGTAATCGATGGCGCCGTCATCGCGCCAGCGGCCGAGATCGCCGGTCCGGTAGATACGGCCGCCTTCGACAAAAGGATCGGCCAGGAAACGCTGCTCGGTCAGCGCCGGCTGGTTCAGGTAGCCGCGCGCAACTTGCACGCCGCCGATATAGAGTTCGCCCGTCACGCCCAACGGCGTCGGCTGCATGCGCTCATCCAACAGGTAAATGCGGGTGTTGGCGATCGGCCTGCCGATCGGCACCGATGCCGGCTGGTCGTCCGCCGCGCAGGTCCAGGCGGTGACGTCCACCGCCGCTTCAGTCGGTCCATACAGGTTATGCAGCCCGGCATGCGGCAATTGCGCAAGGAACTGCCGCGCCAACGGCGCCGGCAACGCCTCGCCGCTGCATATCACCCTGGCCACGCTGGCGCAGGCGGCGGCCGCCTCGCCATGGTTCAGGAAAACCTGCAGCATGGACGGCACAAAATGCAGGGTGGTCACACCGGCGCCGCGGATCAGTTCGCTGAGGTAGGACGGATCCTTGTGTCCGCCCGGGCGCGCCATCACCAGCTGCGCGCCGGCCATCAACGGCCAGAAAAATTCCCATACCGATACATCAAAGCTGAACGGTGTTTTTTGCAGCACCACGTCGTGCGCAGCCAGGCGATAAGCCTGCTGCATCCACTGGATGCGATTGACGATTCCCCGGTGTTCGTTCATCACGCCTTTCGGCTGGCCGGTGGAGCCGGAGGTATAGATCACATAGGCAAGATGGTTTTCCGTCAGCCCCAGCTCGGCGGGAACAAGATTGCCTTCATCGTTTACCGGGTCGGTATCCGGCACCAGCAGCTGCACCTGTTGCCCGGGCAGGCGGCTGGCCAGGCTCGCCTCAGTAAGCACCGCCACCGGCGCGCAGTCGCGCAGCATGTGTTCCAGGCGACCGTCAGGATACGCCGGGTCCAGCGGCACATAGGCGCCGCCGGCCTTGAGCGTCGCCAGCAAGGCCACCACCATCGCCTCGTTGCGTTCCAGGAAGATCCCGACCTTGGCGTCGGGCCCTACGCCCAGCGTGCGCAGCCGCCGCGCCAAGTGGTTGGCCCTGGCGTTGAGTGCGGCATAACTCAAACGATGTCCTTCGCACTGCACGGCGGTGGCCTGCGGCTGTCGAGCCGTCTGCTGCTCGAACAACTGATGCAGCAGCAACTGCCGCGGATACTCGGCCGCCGTACGGTTGAAAGCATCGATCAGTTGATGGCGCTCGGCGGCGGGCATGGTCTCGATTGCCTGCAGCGGCATGTGGGGAACTTGTTCCAGCGCTTGCACCAGGCCTCGCACAACTTGCTGCATGAATTCGCAGACCCGCTGCGCCGATACGCTGACGTCGATTTCCGCGCACAGTTCGAAACCTTCGCCGAGGTCGTCGACATGCAGCGCAAACGGATAATTGGTGCGGTCGTGGCCGCCCAGATGCTCTATGCCTTCCATCGCCGTACTGTCTGCACCGTCCTCATGACTGTAGCGGTAATTGAGCAGACTGGTGAACAGCGGCAGGTTCGCCGGCAGGCTGCTGCAGCGCTGGGCCAGGGTCAGCGACGCGTGTTCGTGCCGCAGCAGTTCGATCAGCGCGGCATGGGTCTGCCTGAGTCCCTGCTCGACACTGAGCTGGTCCAGCTGCACCCGCAGCGGCAAGGTATTGAGGAACATGCCCATGGCGCGCGCCGCGCCGGCGCCGCCTTGCAGGCGGCCAAACAGCACGGTGCCGAACACCACGTCGTCGCGTCCGGTGAAACACGCCAGCGTCCTGGCCCACGCCAGGTGAAACAGGCTGGCGCAGCTCACGCCCCTGGCCTGCGCCTGTTGCCGCAAACGCCGCGCCAAAGCCGGCTCCAGGCGCGACCTGGCTTGCCGCACCTGGCTGCCGTCGCCTTGGACGTCGAGCAGGCCGAACGGCGCCGTAGGCTGATCGACATTGCCCAGCACCCGGCGGAAATAGGTTTCGTGTTCGGCCGATCCCATTCCCAGCCGCGCCTGCGTCACAAATCGACGGAACGGCACGGGAATCGTCAGCTCGGCCTGCCGACCCTGCAAAATCAGCATGATTTCCTGCACCAGCAGCTGCGATGCGGTGTGGTCCAGCACCAGGTGATGGTGCAGCAGCTGCAGCAGCCACGATTGCGTTGCGCCGTCAGGCATTGCATAAGCGCGCAGCATCGGCGCCTGGCGCACGTCGAGGCGGACCTGGCGCGGATCGGCATGCGCCTGCAGCTGGCTTATGGCGTCGCCGGCGCTGGCATCATGGACCAGCGCCTGGATTGCAAGGCTGGCCTGGCGCTGGACCAGCTGGACCGGCTCCTTCAAGCCTTCCCAATGCATTGCAGTGCGCAAGATGTCGTGGCGGGCGATGACCTGGTTGAGCGCCTGCACGAAGCGGTCCAACCGTTGCCTGCTGTCGAAGCGCAGCAAGGTCGGCAGTACATAAGCGTCGCTATCGCTTTGCAGGCGGTGATGGAAGAGTATGCCTTCCTGCAGCGGCGCCAGCTGATAGATATCCTGGATATTGGCAGCGCCGCCGGGCGTGGCTTGCGCCAGCGCTTCGATTTGCGCCGCCCCCAGTTCAACCAGAGGCAGCATGGCGGGAGTGATGCGCTGCGTCCCTTCGGCAATCAAGTAACCGGCCGTATCCGCAGCGGCGCGTTGCTGCAACAGCGCGATGAGGTCGCTCTTGTGGCCGCGCAGCGAAGCGATCAGGTCGCGGTCGGCCAGCAGTTTCTGGTCGCCGATCACCGACAGCTTGTCGCCGTCGGCCCGCAAGGCGATGCCGATGGCGTCCAGTGTATCCAGCAAATCTCGCGCGCTCATAGCACGATCTCCTCGAGTTGAATGGTGGCGCTGGCCAGGTGGGCCAGGGTCGGCGCGTTGAAGATCATCTGCACGTCGGCCTGGAGCTGTTTTTCGCTCATGTTGTGGATCAGCTGGATCGCCAGCGCCGAGTGGCCGCCGAGTTCGAAGAAGTTATCGTGGCGCCCGACCCGTTCGACCCCGAGCAGCTCGCCCCAGATCGCCGCCAGCGCCTGTTCCGTCGGACCGGCAGGCGCCTCGTAACCCTGTTGCGCCGCGCCCTGCCCGTCCGGCGCCGGCAAGGCCTGGCGGTCGAGCTTGCCGTTGGCGGTCAGCGGCAATGCCGCCAGGGTCACGTAGGCTGCCGGCAGCATGTAGTCCGGCAGCTGCTGGCTCAACTGTGCGCGCAGCTCGCCCGGATCGGGAGCCGCCACGGCGGGATCCGGCACCACGTAAGCCACCAGCCGCTGGTCGCCGGGGCTGTCTTCGCGCGCCGTCACGGCTGCCTCGCGTATACCAGGCAACAGGACCAGCCTGGCCTCGATCTCGCCGAGTTCGATGCGGAAACCGCGGATCTTGACCTGGAAGTCGTTGCGGCCCAGGTATTCGATCGTGCCGTCCTGGCGCCAGCGGCCCATATCGCCGGTCTTGTACATGCGCGCCGCGGCCGCGGCTGCGAACGGATCGTGGACAAACCGTTCCGCCGTCAATTCCGGCCGGTGCAGGTAACCGCGCGCCACACCGGCGCCGCCGATGTAGATTTCCCCGGCCACACCCAGCGGCACCGGCTGACGGTGCGCATCCAGCAGGTAGATGCGGGCGTTCGGCATCACGCTGCCGATCTGCGGGATGTCGCCGGCGACCGGTCCGCATGCCGCGTCGACGCTGCACTCGGTCGGCCCGTACATATTGAAGAAGCTGATGCTCTCGACCGCGGCCAGGGTGCGCCAGGTGACCGCATCGATCGCTTCGCCGCCCAGCAGCAGCTTGCGCAGCGTATGTCCTCGTTCCTGCGGAAAACCCGCAGCCAGCATCATGCGCAACTGCGACGGCGTGCATTCCATGGCTTCGATGGCGTGTTTTTCGATGAAACCGAGCATTGCATCTGCGCTGAGGCGGGTGTTTTCCGGAACGAGGAAAACCGTGCGCCCCATTGCCAGCTGGCCCCAGGCTTTGACAGCCATGTCGAAACCGAACGATGAATTCCAGGCAATGCGGCGGCAATCTGGCTGCAAGCCGTGGATGCGTTCTTCCAGTCCGTGCAGGAAGGTCAGCACGTTGCGGTGTTCCACCATCACGCCTTTGGGCGTGCCGGTAGAGCCAGAAGTGTAGATGACATAAGCCAGGTGCGAGGCGTCCAGGCCAACTGCGCCGGGATCGGGATTGTGCGTCGGCGCCGCGGCCCAGGGCGATTGCTGCCACGCCGTGCCGTCCAGCACCAGCGCCGTGCAGCCTTGCGGCAGGCGCAGCCGATCATGCAGCCGTGCCTGGGTCAGCAACACGGCCGGTGCGCCGTCTTCCAGCATGTGCGCCAGGCGCTGGTCGGGATGGATCGGGTCCAGCGGCACATAAGCGCCGCCAGCCTTCAGCGTGGCGATCAGCGCCACCGCCAGGTCCAGGCTGCGTTCCAGGCACAAGGCGACGCGGTCGTCGGGCCGCACGCCCAGGCTGCGCAGGTGGTGCGCCAGCTGGTTGGCGCGGCGGTTCAGTTCGCCATAGCTGAGTGACCCGTCTTCGTATACCAGCGCTATCGCTTCGGGATGTTCGACCGCCTGCCGTTCAAACAAGGCATGCACCAGCGTGCCGGCGGGATAGGCGCGCTGCTTGTCGTTGAAAGCATGCAGCAGCTGCTCGCGCTCGGCATCGCCGAGCAGTGCGATCTGCTCGACTGGCTGCCCGTCGTCGTCAGCCATGGCGCGCAGCATCGCTTGCAGGTAACCCCAGTGGCGCTGTACCGTGGCCTGGTCGAACAAAGCAGTGGCGTAATTGAACTGGCCGACGATGCGATCGCCGGTTTCTTCCAGGTCCAATGACAGGTCGAATTGCGCGCTGCCGGCGCCGCTGCCGACGTTTTCGAAACTCAATCCGTCCAGATCAAGGTGCGTCGCGGGCGTGTTCTGCCATGCCAGCCGGACCTGGTAAATCGGGTTGTAGGCCATCGACCGCACCGGATTGATCGCTTCCACTACCTGTTCGAACGGCAGGTCGCGATGATTTTGCGCCTGCAGGGAGATTTGCCTGGCCTGCGCCAGAAGCTGGCGCACATCGGCTTGCTGGTCGAGCTTGAAACTGAGCGCCTGGGCATTGACGAAAAAGCCGATCAAAGGTTCCAGCTCGGCGCGGTTGCGGCCAGCCACGGAACTGCCGATCACCACCTGCGCCTGTCCGCTGAGCCGCGCCAGCACCGCTGCCCAGGCCGCCAGTACGGTCATGTAGAGGGTGGCGCCATGGCGCTGGGCGAGCGTTTTCAGGTCGCGGCTGAGTTCTTCGTCCAGCGCCACATCTATCGACGCGCCGCGATAGTCCTGGATCTCCGGCCGCGGCCGGTCCGTCGGCAGGCTGATCAGTCCGGGAGCGCCGTGCAGCTGCCCTGTCCAGTATTGCAGCTGTTGCCGCAGCAGCGGGCCTTGCAGCCACTGCCGTTGCCATACCGCATAGTCGGCATACTGGATTGCCAGCGGCGCCAGCGGATCCGCTTCGCCACGGCGCATGGCCCGGTACAGCGAAGAAAATTCCCGCGCCAGCACACTCAGGGACCAGCCATCGGAAATGATGTGGTGCATGGTCAGCAGCAGCACGTGATCGTCGTCGCCCAGGCGCAGCAGGCGGCCGCGGATCAGCGGACCGCGCGCCAGGTCAAACGGCTCGACCGCTTCCTGCCGGTAAATCCGCTTCAGCTCGTCGGCGCCGGCGCCTGTAAAATCACTGTGCGTGAGGGCAAAGCCGTGCGGTGCATCGACCACTTGGCATGGCTGTCCATCCACGCTGACGAAGCGGGTCCGCAGTATTTCGTGCCGTTCGACAATGCGATCCATGGCGGCCTGCAGCGCCTTCTGGTCAAGCGCGCCGCGCAGTCGCAGGGCGCCGGGGATATGGTAGGCGGGACCCGCCTGCGCATCGATCTGCGTGACGTACCACAAGCGCTGCTGGGCATGAGACAACGGCAAGGACCTGGAACGATCCGCCGCCGTGATGGCGCTCAAGGTGCTCTGCCCTGCTGTGGCGACTTCACGCGCCAGTTCAGCCAGCTGCGGATGCGTAAACAAGGCGGCCAGCGGCAGCTCAATACCCAGGCGCTGGCGCAATTGCGAGATCAGGCGCACCGCCAGCAGCGAATGGCCGCCCAGTTCAAAAAAACTGTCCTGGCGGCCGACGCTTTCGACGCCAAGCAAGTCAGACCAGATCTGCGCCAGCACCTGCTCTGTCTCGCCCGACGGCTCCTCATAGACACGCCGGACGAAGGCCTCACCCTCCGGCATCGGCAGCGCCCTGCGGTCCAGCTTGCCGCTCGGCGTCAGCGGCAAAGCCTCCAGCGGTACATAAGCCGCCGGCAGCATATAGTCCGGTAACTGGGCGCTCAACAAGGTTCGCAGCTGGGCAGGATCCGGCCGCGATGCGGCTGTGTCGGCGACCAGGTAAGCCACCAGGCGCAGGTCGCCCGGTTTGTCCTCGCGAGCGGTTACCACCGCTTCGCGTATCCCAGCGATGCGCGACAGTTGCGCCTCAATCTCGCCCAGTTCTATGCGGAAGCCGCGGATCTTCACCTGAAAATCGTCGCGGCCGAGGAATTCGATGCTGCCGCCTCCACGCCAGCGGCCCAGGTCGCCGGTCTTGTACATGCGCGCTGCCGGATTGTCGGCGAACGGATCGCGGACGAAACGTTCATCGGTCAGCTGCGGGCGATGCAGGTAACCCCGCGCGACGCCGGCGCCGCCGATGCAGATTTCACCGGCTACGCCCACCGGCGCCGGCTGGCCGTACGCATCCAGCAGATAGATGCGGACGCCGGCAAGCGGACGCCCGATATTGCCGGCGCCGTCCCGCGGCCCGCACTGCGCGACAGCCGCATTGATCGTGGTTTCGGTCGGACCGTAGGCATTGTTCAGCGCCGGACGATGGCCTTGGCGTTGCCACCATGCCTCGATGGCCGCCGCGCTTACGGCATCGCCGCCGATGACGATCTGGCGCAGCTGCGGCGGGATGGCGACATCTGCTTCCTGCGCCAGGCGCTGCCAGAACAATGTGGGCAGGTTGGCGATGGTCAGCCTGTGCTCCGCACATAGCTGGCACCAGCGTTGCGGATCGGTGATCCAGGCATCGCTGCGCAAGACCAGCGTGGCGCCGTGCAACAACGCGCCGAAGATTTCTTCCGCCGCGACATCGAAGCTCAGCGCGGAGAATTGCAGCACCCGGTCCTCCGGCTGGAATGCATAGAGCCCGTTCAGGACCGCTGCCTGATGGCTGAGCTGGCGATGTTCCACCATCACGCCCTTGGGTATGCCGGTGGAACCGGATGTGTAGATAACGTAAGCCAGGTGCGCGGGCTCCAGTCCGATCGCGGCTGGCTCAGGATTGTGCGTGGGGCATGCGGCCCAGGGCGATTGTTCCCATGGCGTTTCATCTATCGCCACGGTTGCCTTGTCCGGCGGCAGCCGTCCGAGCAGGCTTGCCTGGGTCAGCAGCACGGCCGGCGCACTGTCTTCCAGCATCTGGGCCAGGCGCTGGCGGGGATGGACCGGGTCCAGCGGCACATAGGCGCCGCCGGCCTTCAGGGTGGCGATCACGGCCACCACCATGTCGATGCCGCGTTCCAGGCACAGGGCAACCCGGTCATCGGGCCGCACGCCAAGCTGGCGCAGGTGATGCGCCAATTGGCTGGCGCGCCGGTTGAGCGCTCCATAGCTTAGTTGCCGGCCCTCATGTTCCAGCGCGACCGCCTCTGGATTTTTGGCTGCCCGTTGCTCGAACAGCACATGCACCAAGGCGCCGGCGGAATAAGCAAGACCAGAATTGTTGAAGCCATGCAGGAGTTGCGTGCGTTCAGCGTCGCCGAGCAGCGCGATCCGGTCGACGGCCTGCTGGTCGTCCGCGACCATGCCGCGCAACATCGCCTGCAGGTACTCCCAGTGGCGGTGCACCGTAGGCGGATCGAACAAGGCCGTTGCGTAGTTCAGCTTGCCGGCGATATGGCCGGCTACCTCTTCCAGGTCCAGCGCCAGGTCGAATTGCGCGCTCCCGGGCAGGCTGTCCACGCGCTCTACCGACAGGTCTGCCAAGGCAAGCTTCACCGGTGGCGTGTTATGCCAGGTCAGCATCAGCTGGAACAGCGGATGGTAGGCCATCGAACGTGTCGGATTGAGGGCCTCCACTACCTGTTCGAACGGCACGTCCTGCAACTGCTGCGCCCGCAATGCCGTGTTCCTGGCCTGCGCCAGCAAATCCTTAACGCTGGGCGCTCCATCCAGGTCGAACTTGAGCGCTTGCGTATTGATGAAAAAACCGATCAGCGGCTCTACCTCGGCCCGATTGCGGCCGGCGTGGGAACTGCCGATCACGACTTGCGGCTGCCCGCTCAGCCGCGCCACCAGCGCCGCCCAGGCCGCCAGCACAATCATGTACAAGGTTGCGCCATGCCTGCGGCCGAGTTCCTTTAATGCCTGGCTCAGCCCGGCATCCAGGGCAACCTCGATGCTGGCGCCCTGGTAGTCCTGCAGCGCCGGCCGCGGACGGTCGGTGGGCAGGTTGACCAGTTCGGGGGCGCCGTGCAGCTGTTTCACGATTGCGCCAAGCTGCTGTTGCAGCAGCGGCCCTTGCAGCCACTGGCGCTGCCAGGCCGCATGGTCGGCATACTGGATCGCCAGCGGCGGCAACGGATCCGGCTGGCTGTCGCACATGGCGCGGTACAAGATCGACAGCTCCTGCATCAGCAGGCTCAGCGACCAGCCGTCCGAGATGATGTGATGCATGACTACCAGCAGCACATGATCGTCATCGCCCAGCCGCAGCAGGAGGCCGCGGATCAGCGGTCCTGCGGCCAGGTCGAAAGGTTCGGCCGCCGCCTGTTTGCAGAGGTTTTCCAGCTCATGCGGGGCAAGGCCTTCAGCATTCTGGTGCGCCAGCAAGAATCCACGTGCAGGCGTTATCAGCTGGGACGGCTGGCCGTCGGTGGTGACGAAGCAAGTGCGCAATGCTTCATGACGTTCAACAATACGATCCAGGGCGGCCTTCAGGGCTGGCTGGTCAAGCACGCCCCGCAAGCGCAGGGCGCCGGGAATGTGATAAGCCACGCTGGCCTGGGAATCGACGCGGGCGATGAACCATAGCCGCTGCTGGGCGTAGGACAGCGGCAGCGGGCTGGAACGATCGGCCGGCGTGATGGCGCTCAGGGTGTTTTGTCCTGCTTCGGCGATCTCCAGCGCCAGTTCGGCCAGCTGCGGATGCGCGAACAGGACTGCCAAGGGCAGTTCGATATCCAGCCGCTGGCGCAGCTGCGAAATCAGGCGGATGGCCAATAGAGAATGTCCCCCCAGTTCGAAGAAATGATCATGGCGGCCGATGCGTTCGACGCCGAGCAAGTCCGACCAGATCTGCGCCAGTACCTGTTCGACCTCGCCCTGCGGCGCCTCGTAGGCGCGCTGGATGAAGGCGCCTTCTTCCGGCGCCGGCAACGCCTTGCGATCGAGTTTACCGTTGGGTGTCAGCGGCAAGGATTCCAGCATCACGTACGCTGCCGGCACCATGTATTCAGGCAGTTGCGCCTTGAGTTGCTCGCGCAGCTCGGCCGGATCAGGAGGCAATGCACCCGACTCAAGAACCATGTAAGCCACCAGGCGCTTGTCGCCTGGACTGTCTTCCCGTGCAATCACCACTGTTTCGCGTATACCTTCGATGCGCGACAATCTCGCTTCGATCTCACCGAGTTCAATACGGAAGCCCCGTAGCTTGACCTGGAAGTCGTTGCGGCCAAGGTACTCAATCGATCCGTCCTCGCGCCAGCGGCCCAGGTCGCCAGTCTTGTACAACCGCTCTTCCGCAACGAATGGATTGTCAATGAATCGTTCCGCCGTCAGTTCAGGCCGCTGCAGATAACCCCGGGCCACCTGCACGCCGCCGATATATATTTCACCCGCGAGGCCCAGCGGCACCGGCTGACGATGGGCATCGAGCAGGTAAATTCGGCTGTTGCTAATAGGACGTCCGATCGGCGGCAGGTCTTCCCACGCCTCAGCCGGTCCTTCCAGAATATGCGCGCTGACCACGTGACTCTCGGTGGGTCCGTAGTGGTTGTGCAGCCTGGCTTGTCCGTGCCTTGTAAACATGCGCCGGATCGCCGGCGTGATCCGCAACTGTTCACCTGCCGTGATCAGGTCTTGCAGCATCGGCAACGGCTCGGCGCGCTGCGACCACAATTCGCTGAGATTATTGAGCGCAATGTAGGGCAGGAACATCCGTTCGATCGACTCCGCGCCTAGCCAGTTCGCCAGCGCCGGCAGGTCTTGCCGCAGCGCCTCGTGCAGCAGCACCAGCGTGCCGCCACTGGTCAGGGTCGAGAAGATTTCCTGGAACGCGACGTCGAAACCAAGTGCCGCGAACTGCAAGGTCCGCGCCGGTTCCGGCAGCACGCTGCGCTGCCAGCCCAGCAGATTCACCAGGGCGCCATGTGGCATGGCCACGCCTTTCGGTACACCGGTGGAACCCGAGGTATATATGACATAGGCCAAATGGCCAGGCTGGAGTCCCAGTTCGTCCGGATGCAGGTTGACGGCGGACGCAACTAACCATGCCGGACTCTCCTGATCCAACGCGATTGCCGTTGCTGGCATCCGATAAAGCAGCGACTTCTGCATCAGCGCCACTACCGGCTCGCTATCCTGCAGCATTTGCGCCAGGCGCTCATCCGGGTAACTCGGATCCAGCGGCACATAAGCGCCGCCAGCCTTGAGCGTCGCCACGATCGCCACCACCATCGCCAGGCTGCGCTCGACGCAGATCGCTACGCGCGTATCGGGACCGACACCCAGTCCCCGCAGATGCCGCGCCAACCGGTTGGCTTGTTCATTGAGCGCGCGGTAAGTCAGCTGTTCGCCATCCAGTTCCAGCGCGATCCGTTCCGGATGCGCGGCTGCCTGCTGTTCGAATCCCTCGTGCACCAGTGCCGGCAAGGCGTAAATGTGGCGGGTATCGTTGAAACCATGCAGGACGAGGTCGCGTTCCATCGCCGGCATCACGCCGATGGCGTACAGCGGCGTCTGCGGCGCCTGTTCCAGGGCAAATGCCAATTGTTCCAGCGTCTGTTGCATGTACAGGGCGATATGCTGCGCTGACACAGACTCGTCGACCTGGACCGTCAGTTCAAAGTCGCGGCCGGAATCGTCGATGTACAAGCCGAAGGGATAATTGGTGCGGTCGCGGACCCCGAGGAAGCGGACGCCTTCGAGAATTTCCGTTTCATCGGCGCTGGCAACGTGGCTATGGCGATAGTTCAGCAAGGCCGAGAATAGCGGCGTATTGACCGGCAATCCACTGCAGCGCTGGGCCAGCGCCAGTGAAGCATGTTCGTGGTGCAGCAACCCAGTCAACGCCGCATGCACCTGCTGCAAACCTTCCTCGACGCCGCACTCACCTAACTTCACGCGCAACGGCAAGGTATTGATGAACAAGCCGATGGCGCGATCCGCGCCCGCGCCACTCTGCATGCGGCCGAACAGCACCGTGCCGAACACCACGTCGTCGCGGCCCGTGCATTGGGCCAGCACTTGCGCCCAGGCCAGGTGGAACAGGCTGGCCGCGCTGAATCCCCGCGTTTTAGCCTGCCGCCGCAGCCGCAGCGCCAGCTCGAAAGGCAGGATCAGTCTGGCCTGTGCAATCTGGGAACCGTCCCCCTGCACATCCAGCAAACCGAACGGCGCTGTCGGTTCATCGACATCCGCCAGCATCTGCCGGAAGAAATCCTCGTGCTCGGCTTCGCTCACGCCCAGCCTTGCTTGTGCCACAAAATTGCGGAACGGCACAGGCGTAGGAAGCTCGGCCTGCCGTCCCTGCTGTATTAACGCGACCTCTTGCAGCAGCAGCTCCAATGTAGTGTGGTCCATCACCAGGTGGTGATACCGCAGCTGCAGCAGCCAGCGCCGACGGGCCGCATCGTGGACGGCAAAACCCTGCAGCATGGGCGCACTGCGCACATCGAGCCGGAAACGGCCGGCATCGGCGTGTTGCTGCAGCTGGGACTGGATGTCGCCCTGCTCCGCTTCGAGCGGCAGCACCTGGACCACCAGCGCGGCATGGCGCCAGACTACTTGCACCGGTTCGTCCAATCCTTCCCAGAACACCGCAGTGCGCAGGATGTCATGGCGTGAGATAACCGTGTTGAGTGCGGCCGTAAAACGATCGAGCCGGTCCTTGCTGTCGAAACCCAGCAAGGTCGGCAGGACATAGGCGTCGCCCTCGGTTTGCAGCAGATGGTGAAACAGGATGCCTTCCTGCAGCGGCGCCAGCGGATAGATGTCCTGGATATTGGCGACGCCGCCCGGCGTCGCCTGCACAATCCGTGCGATATGCATTTCATTCAATGCGGCCAGCGGCAGCATGGCTGGCGTGATGGCCGCGGCGTCTTGCGGGATGCCATTGGCAGGCGGCACGACGTCGCGTTTGCCCAGGCTGGCGGTCTGTTGGATGGCTGTCGCCAAGGATGACAATTGAGGCTGGGCGAACAAGGAACGGATATCGATGAACCATTCGCGTCGGCGCAGTTGCTCGACAAGCCGGATGGCCAGCAACGAATGTCCACCCAGTTCGAAGAAATGATCGCGACGGCCGATACGTTCGACGCCGAGCAGTGCCGACCAGATCTGCGCCAGCACCTGTTCAATCTCGCCCTGCGGCGCCTCGTAGGCGCGCTGGATGAAGACGCCTCCTTCCGGCGCCGGCAGCGCCTTGCGATCGAGTTTACCATTGGGTGTCAGCGGCAAGGATCCCAGTATCACGTACGCTGCCGGGACCATGTATTCAGGTAGTTGCGCCTTGAGTTGCTCGTGCAGCTCGGCCGGATCAGGAGGCAATGCACCCGGCTCAGCCACCATGTAGGCCACCAGGCGCTTGTCGCCTGGACTGTCTTCCCGTGCAATCACCACTGTTTCGCGTATACCTTCGATGCGCGACAATCTCGCTTCGATCTCACCGAGTTCAATACGGAAACCGCGTATCTTGACCTGGAAATCGTTGCGGCCAAGGTACTCAATCGATCCGTCTTCGTGCCAGCGGCCCAGGTCGCCAGTCTTGTACAACCGCTCTCCCGCAACGAATGGATTGTCAATGAATCGTTCCGCCGTCAGTTCAGGCCGCTGCAGATAACCCCGGGCCACCTGCACGCCGCCGATATATATTTCACCCGCGAGACCCAGCGGCACCGGCTGACGACGGGCATCGAGCAGGTAAATCCGGGTGTTGCCGATAGGACGTCCGATCGGCGGCAGGTCTTCCCACGCCTCAGCCGGTCCTTCCAGAATATGTGCGCTGACCACGTGGCTCTCGGTGGGTCCATAGTGGTTGTGCAGCCTGGCTTGTCCGTGCCTTGTAAACATGCGCCGGATCGCTGGCGTGATCCGCAACTGTTCACCTGCCGTGATCAGGTCTTGCAGCATCGGCAACGGTTCGGCGCGCTGCGACCACAATTCACTGAGATTATTGAGCGCAATGTAGGGCAGGAACATCCGTTCGATCGACTCCGCGCCGAGCCAGTCGGCCAGCGCCGGCAGGTCTTGCCGCAGCGCCTCGTGCAGCAGCACCAGCGTGCCGCCACTGGTCAGGGTCGAGAAGATTTCCTGGAACGCCACATCGAAACCGAGCGCCGCGAACTGCAGGGTCCGGGCCGGCTCCGGCAGCACGCTGCGCTGCCAGCCCAGCAGATTCACCAGGGCGCCATGTGGCATGGCCACGCCTTTCGGTACACCGGTGGAACCCGAGGTGTAAATCACGTAAGCAAGATGATCGGGCTGCAACCCCAGTTCCTCCGGGTGCAGGTTGGTAACCGAGGTATTTGGCCACTCCTCCTCATCCAACGCGATTGCCGTTGCTGGCATCCGATAAAGCAGCGACTTCTGCGTCAGCACCACTACCGGCTCGCTATCCTGCAGCATCTGCGCCAGGCGCTCATCCGGGTAACTCGGATCCAGCGGCACGTAAGCGCCGCCAGCCTTGAGCGTCGCCACGATCGCCACCACCATCGCCAGGCTGCGCTCAACACAGATCGCCACGTGCGCATCTGGACCGACGCCAAGTCCCCGCAGATGCCGCGCCAACCGGTTGGCTTGTTCATTGAGCGCGCGGTAAGTCAGCTGTTCGCCATCCAGTTCCAGCGCGATCCGTTCCGGATGCGCGGCTGCCTGCTGTTCGAATCCCTCGTGCACCAGCGCCGGCAAGGCGTAAATGTGGCGGGTATCGTTGAAACCATGCAGGACGAGGTCACGTTCCGCCGCCGGCATCACGCCGATGGCGTACAGCGGCGTCTGCGGCGCCTGTTCCAGGGCAAACGCCAGTTGTTCCAGCGTCTGTTGCATGAACAGCGCTGTGCGTTGCGCCGATACCGACTTGTGTATCTCCGCGGTCAGTACAAAGTCCACGCCAAGATCGTCGACATAGAGACTGAAGGGATAACTGGTAAGGTCACGCCCTCCGAGGTATTCCATGCCTTCCGCGATTTCCATCCGTTCAAGGCCTTGCGCCTGGCTATGCCGGTAGTTCAGCAGCGCCGAGAACAAGGGAATATCGGCCGGCAGGCTGCTGCAGCGCTGGGCCAGCGCCAGTGAAGCATGTTCGTGGTGCAGCAGGCCGGTCAACGCCGCATGCACTTGTTGCAAACCTGCCTCGACCCCTCGTTCTCCCAATTGCACTCGTAGCGGCAAGGTATTGATGAACATGCCCATGGCGCGGTCCGCGCCCGCGCCACCCTGCATGCGGCCGAACAGCACCGTGCCGAACACCACGTCGTCGCGGCCTGTGCACTTGGCCAGCAGCTGCGCCCAGGCCAGGTGGAACAGGCTGGCCGCGCTCAGGCCGCGCGTTTTTGCCTGCCGCCGCAGCCGCGCCGCCAGTTCGGACGGCAACGCCAGCCTGGCTTGTGCGACTTGCGTACCGTCGCCCTGCACATCCAGCAAGCCGAACGGCGCTGTCGGTTCATCGACATCCGCCAGCATCTGCTGGAAAAAATCCTCGTGCTCGGCTTGGCTCACGCCCAGCCTCGCCTGCGCCACAAAATTGCGGAACGGCACGGGCGCAGGAAGTTCAGCCTGGCGGTTCTGCAAGACCATCACCACTTCCTGCAGGATCAGCTCGGTTGTAGTGTGATCCAGTGTCAGGTGATGGTGCAGAAGTTGCAGCAGCCAGCGCTGGCCGGCGGCATCGTGGGCGGCAAAACCGCGCAGCATGGGCGCGCTGCGCACATCGAGCCGGAAACGGCGGGCATCGGCGTGTTGCTGCAGCTGGGACTGGATGTCGCCCTGCTCCGCCTCGAGCGGCAGCACCTGGACCACCAGCGCGGCATGACGCCAGACCACTTGCAGCGGCTGGTCCAGTCCTTCCCATAGCACCGCCGTGCGCAGGATGTCATGGCGCGCGATGACGGCATTGAGCGCATCTGTAAAACGATCGAGCCGGTCCTTGCTGTCGAAGCGCAGCAAGGCCGGCAACACATAAGCATCGCCATCGGTCTGCAGCATGTGGTGAAACAGGATGCCTTCCTGCAGCGGCGCCAGCGGGTAAATATCCTGGATATTGCGCATGCCGCCGGAGACGACGTCGGCGACCACGGCGATCTGCTCGGCGCTTAACCGTACCAGCGGCAGCATTTCGGGCGTGATGGCGTCGCAGTCGTGGGGAATGCCGTTGGGCGGCGCCACCGGCTGCTGCCGGTCCGCTTGGCGGGCCAGCGCAACGGTCGCAGCCAGCGCGGCCAGGGTCGGTTCGGCGAAAAAGCTGCGGATGTCCGAGAAATATCCCTTGCGCTGCATGCGCTCCAGTAACTGCACCGCCAGTATCGAATGTCCGCCCAGTTCAAAGAAGTGATCACGACGGCCGATGCTGTCGACCCCGAGCAATCCCGACCACATCTGCGCCAGCGCCTGTTCGATCTCGCCTTGCGGCGCCTCATAGGTGCGCTGGATGAGGGCATCTCCTTCCGGCGTCGGCAGCGCCTTGCGGTCGAGCTTGCCGTTGGGCGTCAGCGGCAAAGCTGCCAGCGATACGTAAGCCGCCGGCACCATGTACTCGGGCAGCTGCTCCTTGAGCTGCGCACGCAACGCGGCCGGCTCCGTCAGCGAAATGCCTGCTTGCGCCAGCAGGTAAGCCACCAGCCGTTTGTCTCCGGCCTGGTCTTCACGCACTACTACCACTGCTTCACGCACGCCGGCCACCCGCGCCAGCTGCGCTTCGATCTCACCGAGTTCGATGCGGAAGCCGCGGATTTTCACCTGGCTATCGTTGCGCCCCAGGTATTCGAGGCTGCCGTCATGCAGGTAACGTCCCAGGTCGCCGCTGCGATACATCCTGGCGCCGGCCGTTGCGCTGAAAGGATCCTGGAGGAAGCGTTCGGCCGTGAGCTCGGGCCGCCTCAGGTAGCCGCGCGCCACGCCGACGCCGCCGACATATATTTCTCCCGTCATGCCGACCGGCGCCGGCCTGCCCTGCGGATCCAGCACATACAGGCTCAGGTCGGGAATGCGCACTCCGATCGGACTGGGTCCCGCCCGCTCCGCATCGGCCGGGACCAGCAGCCGGCAGGTCACGTGCACCGTGGTTTCGGTGATGCCGTACATATTGACCAGGCGCGCGCCATGGTTGCGCGCCGACGCATACCAGGGTTTCAGGCTGGCGAGTTCCAGCGCTTCGCCGCCGAAAATCACGTAACGGAGCTTGTGCCTGGCGCCGGCATCCTGGTCGGCCGCGATGAACTGGCGGAACGCGCTGGGCGTCTGGTTCAGCACCGTGACCCCATGTTTGCATACCAGCCGGTGGAACTCCTGCGGCGAGCGGCTGGCGGCCTGCGATACGATCACCAGCTTGCCGCCGTGGATCAAGGCGCCCCACAATTCCCAGACCGAAAAATCAAAGGAAAACGAATGGAACAAGGTCCAGACATCGTTATGATCGAAATGGAAGCAATCCTTGGTAGCGGTAAACAAGCGCGTGACATTGCGGTGCTCAACCATGACACCCTTGGGCGCGCCGGTAGAACCGGAGGTATAAATGACGTAAGCCAGGTGCGAGGCGTCCAGGCAGGCATCGGGATTGCCGCTTGATGCATTGGCCCAGGCCGATTGCGCCCACGGCACGGCGTCCATCACCAGCAGCGGGCAATCCTGCGGCGCTTCGATCTGGCCGGTCAGGCTGGCTTGGGTCAGCAAGGCCAGCGGCGCGCTGTCCTGCAGCATGTGCGCCAGGCGTTCCGGCGGATACACCGGATCCAGCGGTACATAAGCAGCGCCGGCTTTCAGCGTGGCCAGGATCGCCACTACCATTTCCAGGCCACGCTCCATGCAGATCGCCACCAGGTCGTCGGGCCGCAGGCCGAGGCCGCGCAGGTGATGGGCCAGCTGGTTGGCGCGCCGATTGAGTTCCTGGTAGTTCAGCTGCCGGCCGTCGTATTCCACGGCAGTGGCGTCAGGATCACGCAACACCTGCTGCTCGAACAATTCATGGATCAGCGTGTTCGTAGCAGTTGCCAGCTGCGGCTGGTTGAAGACATGCAGCAGCCGGCTGCGTTCGGCCTCATCCAGCAAAGGCAGGTCGGACACTTTCATGCCGGGGGTGTCGATGGCGGCCAGCACCAGCCGCTCGATGCGTTTGACGTGGTTGCGCACGTCTTCCGGCGCCAGCACGTCCGGGTCGAAATTGAACTCGATGTGGACAGGCTTGTCCTGCTCGTAATCCCGGACATAGATGGCAAGCGGCTGCCGCTCGTAACCGTTATGCAAGGGAAATACCGCCGTACGGACTTCGTCTTCGAACGCGAGGTCGCCCTGGAATCCTTCGACGGAGAGAGATATGTCAAACAAGCCGCGGCGGTCGCTAGCGCCGGCCAGCAGATGGCGATGGATTTCTGCCAGCGGAAAACGCTTGTGCCGATAGCAGCGCTTCAGCTCGGCAGCGACCTCTTGCAGCAGGCTCGCGAACGACTGAGCGGGATCGACCGCGATGCCGACCGGGATAGCAGAGGAAAACATGCCTATCGTGCGCCGCTGCAGCGGGCCGGTGCGGTTATGCACCGGCATGCCGATGACAACCTCGTCGCGGCGGTTGAAGAAGCGCCAAAAATAGACCGCCAGCGCCGCCAGCAGGAAATGCGTGCTCGAACCACCCTGCGCGGCCGCCGCCTGGTTCAGGCGCGAAAACGCTTGCCGCTCGAGCTGCCACACGACTTGTCCGAACAGGCGGCCGGAACGTCCTCTGCGCCCTGAGGCTGCTTCGAACAACGGCTCAGGCAAGCTGGCGAACCGCCCCAGCCAGAACTCGCGATCCTTGGCGAAACGCAGGGACGACAGGTATTCGCTGTCCTTCGCCAGGAAATCGCCATACGAAGCCGCCGCGCCGCCCACGGTCAGCGGTTCGCCGCGCCGCAGGCGGTTGTAGGCTTCTACCACGGCGCTGCCGACCAGCGAGATCGACATGCCGTCCGCCACCAGGTGATGGAAACATAACAGCCAATAGGCGCGCTCTGGTCCCGCCTGCAGCCACTGCATGGTCCAGAGCCGGCCGCCATACAGTTCGAAAGGCGTGCCGAATATTTTCCTGATATGCGACCAGGCCTGTCCCTGCGGGTCATCGTGCGCAGAGAAATCGAAGCGCTGCAACGACGGCCGGCCATCTGCTGCAAAGCGCTGCATGCAGCCGCCCTGGTCCTGTTCCAGCATGATGCGCAAGGCTTCGTTTGTTTCGGCTACGTGCCGGACCGCCGCTTCGAAACGATCGACATCGTGCAAGCCATCCACCTGGACCGCGGTGCCGATGTTATAGCAAGGCAGGTCCGGCGCCAGGAGCTGGTCCAGCCACACCGCTTGCTGGGTTGAACTCAAAGGGTAAAGGACATCGTTGCTCATGGGATGGGCTCGCGGTTGACAGCTCAAGGAAGGGAAGCGCGGCAGCGGCGCATGCAAGGAACCGGCATAGGCTCAATCCTCTGCTCGCTCTGGCACCAGCACATCGAGCCGCCGCAAGCGGCTGCTGGCGAGGGCCAGCAAGGTCAGCGCCAGGCCGCAGAGACCGCACAGGAAAAACAGGAAACCGATGCCGCGTCCCTTGCCGCTGCCGAACCAGCCGCCGATCGAGGCGCTCAAGGCGCCGCCGGCGGCAAACGCCGGTTCCAGCACCGCGTCGGCCAGGTAGCCGCCGGCCAGCAGCACCAGGCACATGACCAGCATGTTGGACGCCGCCAGCAGCGCAAAGACGCTGCCCTGATGGGCCAGCGGCGCCTTGCGCATCCATAGCGCGTATGAGCAGGCGACCGAAGTGCTGCCGCAAAACAGGCAGGCGAATGCGCATGCGCACCAGACCGCAACCGAAGTCGACAGGCCGGCGCCGAGGACCGCTGCAGACTGGACCGCATCGCAGACCAATATCCACAGCATCAGGTCGCGCTTGATGACTGAGCTCGCCACCAGCATCGACCCGGCCAGGCCGCCGACGATGCCGACCGACATCACCGTGCCGAGCGCTTCGGTGGCATGGGTCGACAGCACCATCGGCGTCAGCATGGTGGTCGCCAGCACCATCAGGCATTGCACCAGCGCGCCGTACAGCAGCAGGCTGCGCATCAGAGGCTGTTCTTTCAGATAACCCAATGCACCGGAAAAACTGGTCCTGGCGCTGGTCCAGAACGAACCCTGCGCCAGTGCGGCAGAGGCAGAGCCGCCGCGCGCCGCGCCGCCGGCCCTGGTCAGCGCGCCGAACACCAGCAGCGCGCCCGCCGCCAGCAGGCAGAACTGCACCGCCATCACTGCCTGCAAGCCGAAATACGCCATCAGGAAACCGGACGCAGCCGGCGCCCCGACCTGCACGATGGATCGCGAAATGCCGGTCAGTCCGCCGACCTGGGCAAACCTGTCCTTGGGAATGAAATTGCTGACCGCAACCCGGATCGCCGGCCGCCGCAAGGCGCCGATCGCTGCCGCGGCAGCTGCATACAGATAAAAGGCAGTGACGCTCATGCGGTCCGCCAGCAGCGACAGCAGCACCGCAGCCGTACAGAGGATGGCGGCAACATCGCAGCCGAGCACTACCCAGCGCCGGTCGTAACGGTCCGCCAGCGCGCCTGCCACGGGCGTCACCAGCATCGACGCCAGCGCCGCCGCCAGCACCGACAAGGAGTAATCCTGGGCCGAACCCGTATGGGAAAAAATCCAGACGCCGACGGCGAAGCTCACCAAGGTGCTGCCGAGATCGAACGCGGTTTCGCTCAGCCACAGCAGCCCGAATGTCAGCCGGGCGACTGCCGGCGATGCGGCTTGGCGGAACTGCTTCCTTACTTCTTCGTTCGACGAGGGTAGCTGGCCTTCAACGCTTACCTCAGGCATACGTCAGCCGCGCCTGCATGGCGGCAGGATTGATCGTGCGGCCGCAGCGGCGTCGCGCTGCAGCCACGGCGTAGGAAAGGTGCGGTCCCGGCAATGAAGTTTTTGATGCAATGCGCTGTCATGGAGTAGTCCATCCTTTTGATTAATCGATAGCACTGCGCGATAGCACGGCGCAGCAGCGCTTCGGAAAAAATTAGGCATAGCCGCGCTTCGCGGGACACAACCCTTTCATCTCGGAAAGCTTTCCTTGGAGATATGGCCATCGCTAAAGTTTCAAAAAATACTCAAATAAAACAATTATTTTAAATTTACCTAAAAATATCGGATAAATATAACGAATTAATTGTTTTTTAATTGAATTCCATGACAGTAAAGTCAATATGGATGAGCAAATTGACATGACGACAGGGCCATATGCGCCGTGGACTGCCTTGGGAAAAACAAGCTTAGTGGAGTTTATTTGGACTATCTACTGTCGGAGTTGACAGGATTTTTCCGGGCAGACGAAGCCGGATGCAAGCGTCCCGTGCTCAGCGATCAGGCACGGGACTTTATGCAAGAGGATAGACGGATGCGCCGCCGGGGTTGCGAGTTTGCCGCTGGTTCAGTCGACACGCTTGCTGGCGAATACCGTGCCGGCCAAGACGATGAACGCGCCGACAATCACCTTTTGCCAGGTGCTCGGCACGCCGGCCAGGATCAGCACATTATTGATCAGGGTAACCAGCACCACGCCCAGCAAGGTGCCGACCACGGTGCCGCTGCCGCCGGTGATGCGGGCTCCGCCCAGGATCACGGCGGCGATCACGTCCAGTTCGCTGCCCACCAGGTCAAAGGGATTGGCCAGGCGCGTGCTCGATACGTGCACGATGCCGGCCAGGCCCGACAGGAAGCCGGCGTAGCCGAAGACAAACAGGTGCACGGTGCGCAGGTTGTAGCCGAGCCGCTCGGCAATCGCCAGGCTGCCGCCGATGGCATACACCGCCCGTCCCATCAGCGTACGGTTGAGCAGCCACCAGGTCAGCAAGCCCGCGGCGACCAGCACCAGCACCGTGGCCGGCAGCACGGCATGCAATCCTTCGGCAGTATCGTGGCGCCACAGCGCCAGCTTGCCGAACGCGTCCATCGAATGCGGGATGTTCATGAAGAACACGGTGCCGACAAAGGTCAGCAACAGCCCGCGGTACAGGTATTGCGTGCCTATCGTCACGATCAGCGACGGCGCCTTGAGCCAGTCCACCAGCAGGCCGTTGAGCACGCCCAGTGCCGTGCCGCCGACAGCGCCGCTGGTCAGTATCAGCGCCATGCTCGCGTCCGGGAAATAAACCAGCACGACCTTGGTGATGCTGTACATCGTCAAGGCGGCGATCGCCGCAAACGAAACGTCGATGCCGCCGGCCGCCAGTACGATCATCACGCCCAGGGAAAACAAGCCCAGCACGGTGCAGGCGCGAACGATGTCGAACAGCATCGCCAGCTGGAAGAAACCCGGGTTGAGCGCGCCGATGGCGATGCAGACCAGGACGATCAGCAGCAGCGTGAATGCGGAAGGATGGCGGGTAAGCCAGCTGCGCAGCAGAAACTTGCGCCTGGCCGGGCTCGCGGCCGTGGCAGCGTTGGTGGACAATATAGTAGTGTTCATGCAGTTGCCTTAGGAATGCTGTCGGAGACCAGGGTGCGGTACAGCTCGCTTTCGGTCAGCCCTTCGACGTCGAAATTGTGGGCGATGCGTCCCTTGCGCATCATCAGGATGCGGTCGCAGTTCTGCAGCAGCTCCGGCAGGTCGTCGCTGACCAGGATCACGCCCAGACCCTCTTCCGCCAGGCGCTGCACGATCTTGTAGATGATGTCCTTGGAGCCGACGTCGACGCCGACGGTAGGCCCGTGCAGGATCAGCACCCGCGGCCGGATGGCGAGCCAGCGGCCGATCAGGACTCTCTGCTGGTTGCCGCCCGACAGCGACTGCACCGGCCGGTCCACATCCGGCGTGGCGATCTGCAGGCTGGCCACGGTGTCTTCCGCCAGTTGCTGGCTGCGGCGCGCGTCGAGTGCGCCGCAGCGGCCGCGCAGGCTGTTCAGTACGGTGGTGATGATGTTGTCGCGGATCGATTTGTCGAGGAACAGGCCTTCGCTGAGGCGGTCTTCCGGCACATAACCGATATTGTGGCGGATGGCGTCGCCGGGCGTGCGCAGAACCACCTCGCCGCCTTCCAGCGCGATGCGTCCCCGGTCTGCTGCCTGCACGCCTGCCAGCGCCAGCGCGAGTTCGTTGCGGCCGGAGTCGAGCAGGCCCGTGATGCCGAGGATTTCTCCCTTGTGCAGCACGAAGTCGACATCCCTGAAATAATCTTTGCGGCCCAGCCCTTGCACCTCCAGCAATTCGCCGTTGCCGTACGAGCGATTGCGGTAGCGGGCGCCGTCCAGCTGCTTGCCGGTCATCCAGTGCGCCAGCTGCGCCTTGGTGAAACCCGCGATCGGTCCCTGCACCACCTTGGCGCCGTCGCGAAACACGATGGCCTGGCCGCCGATGGCAAAACATTCATCCAGCTTGTGGCTCACGAACAGCACCGCCACGCCCTGGGCGCGCAAGCCCTCGATCACCGCCACCAGGTTGTCCACTTCCTTCTGCGTCAGCGAGGTGGTCGGCTCATCCATGATGACCATCTGCGCGCGAGTGGCGATAGCCCTGGCAATCGCCAGCAGCTGCCTGGTGGCGATCGGCAGTTCGTCGGCGCGGGTGGCGAGGAAGGCGGCGTCGGTCGGCAAGTTCACTGTCGCCAGCGCCCGCATGGCGGTGGCCTCGACCGCGCGCCGATCGAAACGCCGCACCAGCTTGCCGTTGCCGTTGACCAGCTGTTCGCTCAGCGCCACATTTTCCGCCACGCTCATGTTGGGCAGCAGCGACAGGTCCTGGTACACCGTTTCAATGCCTAGCGTCAGTGCTTGCAGCGGCGACAGCGAGGCGTGCGATACGCCGTTGATCAGCAGGCGGCCCTGGCTCGGGGCCTGGGCGCCGGAAATGATCTTGATCAAGGTGCTCTTGCCGCAGCCGTTCTCTCCCAGCAGGTGGTAGATTTCTCCGGCCTCGATAGTGAGGTCGATGCCGCGCAAGGCGTGCACGCCGGCAAAGCGCTTGTGCACATCCTGCACTTCCAGGAATACGCGCTGGCGGTCGTTGGAGGCCGCGCCGTCTTGGCTGAGCATGGTACTGGTCATGGATAGCTTCTTTCTGCGATAGTCATTGCTGCTTTCGGGGCCGGCCCATGCGGTCCGGCCCGGAACAGATACTAGAACGCGTACTTCTTGTAATTGCTCTTGTCGACTTCGACCCATGCCTGGCCGGTGACGATCACGCCGGCGCCCGGGCCCTTTTTCACCGCCACCTTGTTGTAGCCGGACACACCCATGTCCATGCCGTCGGTGATCTTCTTGCCCTGGACCAGCATCACCGCCGCCTTGTTCATCATGATGCCGGCGTCTTTCGGATCCCAGAAGGCAATCCCGCCGACCGCGCCGGATTCCAGGAACTTGGCGGCCTCGCTAGGCAAGCCGGTGCCGTAGACGCAGATCTTGCCTTGCAGGCCGGCCTCTTCCACCGCTCGCCCGATGCCCAGCACGTCGAGCGACGAAGAGCCCTGGAAACCCTTGATATCGGGATGCTTGCGCAGGATTTCCTTGGCCTTGGAATAAGCTTTCTCGGCATCGTTGGCAGACTCGTTCTTGGCGTCGACCAGGGTCATGCCAGGATATTTCTTGGCGGCGTTGGAAGCGCCGCCGTCGGCCCATTGCACTTGCGACTGGCTGCCCAGCGAACCGACCAGCGACGACCATTTGCCCTTTTGTCCCATGCAGGCGGCGAGCCGGTCGTTAAGCCGCGCACCGTAGGCGGTATTGTCGAAGGCTTCGATGTCGACCATGGTGTTCTTTTGATTATCGGCTTCATGCGTCACCACCTTGATGCCGCGTTCCATGGCGCGCTTGAGCACCGGCTCCAGCGTCGGCGGATCCATCGACACCACGGCGATGGCGTCCACCTTCTTGGCGACCAGGTCTTCCACCAGGCGTTGCTGCTGGGCGGCGTCGGACTGTGCCGGACCGATCTGCCGGGTAGTGACGCCGGGATTGCCGGCGCCGAACTCCTTGACCCCGACTTCCATCCGGTTGAACCAGCTGATGCCGGTGATCTTGACCACGGTGACGACGTCAATCGGTTTGTTTTCTGCCTGGATTGCGCCGGTATAGGCCAGCGAGGCCAAGGCGCCCAGGACCAGCGCAGCGCATGTAGTTTTTTTTAGCATGATGTCTCCTACCCCTCTAAAGGTTCGGCGTTTTTCCAGGAGGGGACTGGTTCAACGGTGCGCTGTTGCGCGATGAAAACGGATGGAAATCCTTCAGGTTGATACGGGCGGACGCCAGGAAGCACAGCAACAGCAGCCCCCATGCGCAGTCGCGGAAAAAATTCGAGATATCCAGCAGGTTGAAGGTGCTGGACAGCAGCTGCAGCGCCATGGCCGAGAAAAACAGGCAGACCATGCGCCCGTATCCGCCCTGCGGCCGCACTCCCGCCATCACTGCGATCAGGATCGCGATCAGCAGGTAGGAGCTGCCGTAATCGGCCTTGACGCTGGCGGTGCGCGCCGCAATGATCACTCCCGCCACCCCGGCCAGCAGGCCGCACAGCGTGTAGGTGGCGATCAGCATCCGCTCGCCGGGGATGCCGGCGTAGCGCGCCGCTTTGGCATTGGTGCCGAGCAGGAACAGGCGGATGCCGAACGGGCTGTAGCGTAGCAGCCAGCCGATGCCGACCAGCAGTAGCATGAAAATGACGAAGGGAATCGGCACTCCGAACAGCATTTCGTTGCCGATGGCGGACATCGGATCGACGCTGCTGATGCGCAAGCTGGAGCCGTTGGTCAGCACCACCGCCAGGCCGGTAAAAATCAGCTGGCTGCCCAGCGTGCACAGGATCGGCGTCAGGCCGACGCGGGCAATCAGCCATCCGTTCAGGAATCCGCCGGCCAGTCCCACGCCCAGCGCCACCAGCACGAACGACCCGGTGTACAGCCACGGCGAGGTATCGGCAACCACCAGCTGCGGCACCACGCTGGCGGCGACCACTCCCGCCAGGTTGGCGAGGCCGACGCCGGACAGGTCGATGCCGCCGTTGCCGGAAATCATCGCCAGCGCGACGCCGATCGCCAGCAAGCCCAGTTCAGGCAGCTGGCTGGCCATCGACTGGAAATTGTAGATATCGATGAAACCGCCGTGCGAGAGGACCGTCGCGGTCAGCAGGATGAGCGCATTGATGCCCACCAGGAAATTGAGCTGAGGATCGGCAAACTTGAATTTCATGGGCGTGTCCAGTCGTAGTGGCGCGGCAAGGGTTATGCCGCCGAGCGCAGCAGCGCATCGATTTCGGCGCGGGCCGGCATGGAAGGCGCGGTGCCGGCGCGGGTGACGGAAATGGCTGCGACTGCAGAGGCAAAGCGGGCGGCGTCCCTTGGACTGGCGCCCTCTGCCAGCGCGGTGGCGAAGCCGCCGGTGAAGGCATCGCCGGCGCCGGCCGTCTCGACCACCGGGCCGACGCTGAATGGCGCGATCAGCACCGACTCGCTGGCGCTATGCAATAAAGCGCCCTGCGCGCCGAGTGTGATCAAGGCGCAGCCCACGCCCCTGGCAAGGAATACATCGCCGGCGCGGCGCGCCTGTTCAAGCGTAGTCACCGGCAAGCCGGTCAGCAGCGCGGCTTCGTGTTCGTTCGGCGTGATGTAATCGCACAGCGGATAAAAAGCGCTGTCGAACTCTACTGCCGGCGCCGGGTTGAAGACAGTGATGGTGCCTGCGGCGCGGGCGATTTCCAGTCCGCGCCGGGCGGCGGCAGCCGGCTGTTCCAGCTGCGTCACAAAAACGCAGGCGCCGGCGATGGCGTCGGCGGCGGCCTCGACGTCAGCGGCGCAGATCAGGCTGGCGGCGCCGGGCACCACGATAATGGCGTTCTCGCCGTTGCTGTGATTGATATAGATGAAGGCGGCGCCGGTAGGCTGGTCGGCTACCTGCTGCACGCGCGGCACGATGCCTTCGCCGGCCCACAGGGCCAGTGCGTTATCGGCAAACGGATCGCGTCCGATGGTGGAGATGAAACTCACCCGGGCGCCGGCGCGGGCGGCGGCCACGGCCTGGTTGGAACCCTTGCCGCCCGGCCCCATCGCAAAACCGGAGCCGGCGATGGTCTGGCCCACGCCCGGCATGTGGCTGGCGCGGAAAGCCAGGTCGGCGACATAAATGCCCAGGATGGCGACACCGGAGCGCTTGACGAACGCAGTCATGGATTCAGGCCTCAGGGGCGATGACGCCCTTTTTGAACAGGAAACAGCCGTAGAAACGGCGCTCGCCGGTGGCGATGACGCAGTAAGCCTTGCGCGCCGTCTCATAGAAAGCGAAGCGCTCGACCGAACCCATGACGCGCACCCGGCCTTCAGCCTGGTCGATTTCCAGCTGGACTTCCTGCTGCACCGGCGGCACATTGCCGGGTTCGCCGGCGACTTCCATGCGCCTGGCCGGAGCGTCGACTGCGTTATCCAGCGGCAGCACTGACAAGATGGCGCGCGCCGCTTGCGCGGTGCCGACGCCGTCAATCCGCAACAGCCGCCCGAGCGTGGTCTGGCGCGCCACCGAATCGGCCGGGAAGTTGGCGTCGCACAGCACCAGTTCATCGCCGTGTCCCATGGCCCGCAGGGCATACAGCACATCGGCGTTGAGCAAGGGATCAATCAGTTTCAGCATGTGTTCTCCTGGAAAACGGACTTGGGTTGGATCAAGGTTGCTGCGCGGCCTACTGTTTACTCTCCGTACGGAATCCAGATGTTCTTGACTTGCACCGCATGGCGCAAAAAGGCAGGCCCTTCGGCCACCATCGCATCGTGCCAGTCGGTAGCCAGTCCGTAGTCCACCAGCGTCCGTTTCAGGTTGCCCGCGGACAGCCGTTCGGCGGCCTGCGACCTGGCCTTGGCGCCGAATGTCCATACGGCGTCGACATCGTCATGTGCAGCCAGCGTTTGCAGCAGGCTGTCGCTGGCGCCGGTGACGATATTGACCACGCCTGCCGGCAAGTCGGAGGTTTCCAGTACCTGGTAAAAATCGGTGGCTATCAGTGGATGGCGCTCGCTGGGCACGATCACCACCCGGTTGCCCATCGCAAGCAGAGGCGCCAGCAGGCTGATGAAAGCCAGCAGCGGCGCTTCATCCGGGCACACTACGCCGACCACGCCGATTGCCTCCACCATGGCCAGGGCCACGCCGCGCAACGGCGGCACGTGCACCGTGCCCTCGTATTTGTCGGCCCATGCGCCGTAGCTGAACAGGCGCTGGATGGATGCCTCTACCTCGGCCTGCGCCGCGCCGGCGCTGACGCCGGTGGAGGCAGCGATGCGTGCGGCGAATTCGGCCGAGCGGGCCGACAGGTTTTCGGCAAGGTAATACAGCCCCTGGGCGCGGCGGTGCGGCGTGGCGTTCGACCATGCGGCAGCGGCATGCGCGGCAGCGACCGCATTGCGGATATCCTTGCGGTTGCCGGCGCCGACCTCGCCGAACAGCTGTCCCGCGGCGCCGAACACGGCTTGCGCATGCTCGCCGTCCGGCCTGACCTGCTTGCCGCCGATGTACAGCTTGGCGGTGCGGTCGAGCGCGGGCAAGCCCGTAGCGCTGCGCGGCTCATGTGCCGCCGGTTCTATGTTCGCGGCGTTCGCGGCAACACGCTGGCGACGTTCAGCCCAGGCCCGCGGTTTAAGATATTCGTAGCAGCCTTCGCGGCCGCCCTCGCGTCCGAATCCCGATTCGCGATAACCGCCGAATCCGACGCCGGCATCGAACAGGTTGGTCGAATTCACCCAGACCACGCCCGCCTTCAGCTGCGGCGCAATGCCCAGCGCCAGGCCGATGGTTTCGCTCCAGACGCTGGCTGCCAGGCCGTAGCGTGTGTTGTTGGCCAGCGCCACGGCTTCGTCGGGCGTGCGAAAAGTCATCGCGGCAAGCACCGGCCCGAAAATTTCTTCGGTGGCCACCGTGGAGCTCGGATGCACGTTGGTGAGCAGCGTCGGCGGATAAAAACAGCCGCCCGCCGGCAAGTCGATAGCCGGCTGGTAGCAGCTGGCGCCTTCCTTGACGCCCAGCTCCACCAGTGTGCGCACCCGTTCAAGCTGCGACGGCGCTATCAGCGAACCGATATCGATGGTCTTGTCCAGCGGCTGGCCGGCGCGCAAGCTTTGCATGCGGCGCTTGAGGCGCGTTATGAAATCCTCGGCGATGCCTTCCTGCACCAGCAGGCGCGCGCCGGCGCAGCAGACCTGGCCCTGGTTGAACCAGATCGCATCGACCACGCCCTCGATGGCGGCGTCGATGTCGGCGTCCTCAAATACGATGAACGGCGATTTGCCGCCCAGCTCCAATGTCAGCGATTTTCCCGATCCCGCGGTTTGTTCGCGGATCAGGCGCCCGACCTCGGTCGAGCCGGTAAACGCAATCTTGTTCACATCCTGGTGCGCGACCAGCGCCGCACCGGTGGCGCCGTCGCCGGTAACCACGTTAAGCACGCCGGCCGGCAGCCCGGCTTGCACCGCCAGCTCGGCAAACAGCAATGCGCTCAGCGACGTGAATTCCGCCGGCTTGAGCACTACCGTATTGCCCAGCGCCAGCGCGGGCGCGATCTTCCAGGCCAGCATCAGCAAGGGAAAATTCCAGGGAACGATCTGGCCGATCACTCCCAGCGGCGCCTGGTCGGCAAATTCGCGTTCCTGCAGCTGCGCCCAGCCGGCGTGATGGTAAAAATGCCGCGCGACCAGCGGCACGTCGATATCGCGCGTTTCGCGGATCGGCTTGCCGTTGTCGAGCGCTTCTATTACTGCAAACAGGCGAGCGTGCCGCTGCACCATGCGCGCCAGCGCATACAGGTGGCGTGCCCGGCCGTGGCCGCCCAAGGCTTGCCAGTCTAGCTGGGCATTGCGCGCAGCCGCAACCGCAGCGTCAACGTCCGCTGCGCTGCCTTGCGCGATGCGGGCCAGCAGCTTACCGGTGGCCGGTTCGGCCGTATCGAAATGGGCGGCAGCCGTGGTAAAGCGGCCGCCGATATGATGGCCGAAGCCGTCGGCATGACGCGCCAGCCACAGGCGGGCTTCGGAATCGCTTTCAGGTGCAGGGCCGTAGTCCATGGTGTCGAAATAATGTGAAACACTCATCGTTTATCCGATCGGGTGATGGTGGAAAGCCGAATAGCGGCCGGTGACGTGGTGCTCCAGCTGACGCTCTATGTCGGCCAGCAGGGAAGAAGCGCCGACGCGGAACAGTTCCGGTTCCAGCCAGGCCCTGCCCAGCTCTTCTTTCATCAGGACCTGGTAATCCAGCATGCCCTTGGCGCTGGATACGCCGCCGGCCGGCTTGTAGCCGACGCGAAAGCCGGTGCGCGCTTCATACAGGCGGATCATGCGCAGCATGACCAGCGTCACCAGCGGCGTGGCGTTGACGGCTTCCTTGCCGGTGGAAGTCTTGATGAAGTCGGCGCCGCCCATCATGCATATCATGGAAGCCTTGGCGACGTTGCGCATGGTCTTCAGCTCGCCAGTCGCGAGGATCGCCTTGACATGGGCGCTGCCGGCAGCCTGGCGAAAATCCTGCATTTCGGCATACAAAGCGCGCCAGTTCCCGGTCAGCACATGCTCCCGGGTAATGACGATGTCGATTTCCGCGGCGCCGTCGCGCACCGAAGCTTCGATTTCCTTCAGCTTCAGCTCGTGCGGAATCAGTCCCGCCGGAAAACCGGTAGACACGGCTGCCACCGGAATCCCGGAATCGCCCAGCGCCTGCACCGCCGTGCTTACAAAACGGTGGTAGACGCACACCGCGCCGGTATGCAATGTGCGTTCGCCGAAGCCGAGCGCGTTCAACAGGTCCGGACGCACCGGCATGATGGCCTTGGCGCACAGGCGTTTGACGCGTTCGGTAGTGTCGTCGCCGTTGAGGGTGGTCAGGTCGATGCAGGTGACGGCCTTCAGCAACCAGCCCGCCTGCGCATCTTTCTTCACCGAGCGGCGCCCGGGCAACGTTGCTATGCGGCGCTCCGCCGCGGACAGGTTGACGCGGATGTCGTCGATCCAGCTGCTGTCGAAGCTGTGGCCGGCATTGCGGGAGTCTTCGTGCAATCCGCCAGGATTGCCGACGATGGGAGCGCTAACAATCTCACTAGCGGGATTGAGCGCAACGGCGCGCGGACGCGGCACGGCGCTTGGTGTTTTGGAGGCGGATGTCATAATTGTGGCGACGCCGCGAAGGCGTGCGCAAACCGGGTCGAGAGGATGCTGGCAACAGGCATGTCGGTTATCTCCGTGAACGCATTGAATGCGTTTCCTTTTTTGGCGATCATGCGGACTGGTCGCCGCCGGCTGGTTTTGGCGGGACTGAAGCACGCAAGTTCACAATGGGTTTTATGTTACGCCAATAACATTTATTCCTGCAACATATTTTTTGTAATAACATATCGGCTAACATTGCATCAAATGACATCAAAATCGATCAACACTCACAACGGAAATTCCAAGATGCTGCAAACCGCTGGCGCCAAAGCCCGAACTCTCCGGCTGGTTCGGATGCAGGAACTGATCAACAGCAAGGGCCCGACGCAACTCGGCAAGGTGGCGGAACAGCTGGGCGTGACGGAGATGACGATCCGCCGCGACCTGGCTTCGGCCGATTCGCCGCTGGCCTGCCTGGGCGGTTTTGTGCTGGAGGCCACCTTGCCGAGCGCTGACGAAAAATATTCCCTGGACGAAGAAATCGACCACCACACGGTACGCAAGCGCCTGGCCTGCCAGCGCGCGGCGCAGTGGGTGGAAGACGGCGACAGCCTGTTCATCGATTGCGGCACTACCATGATCCATTTCGCCGAGGCGCTGCCGCCCGCCATGACACTCAGCGTGGTGTGCTATTCGATGAATATCGCCGCCATTGTCAGCCGGCGACCGAACACGCAGCTGATCCTGCTGGGAGGTTTGTACCACCCCTCCTCCGCCACTTTCTACTCGGACGAGGCGGTGCACTACCTGGGCAGCCTGGGCGTGAACAAGGCTTTCCTGTCGGCCGGCGGCGCAGACCTGCAGCGCGGCGCCAGCTGTTCGAATTTCCACGAAGTGGCGGTCAAGCAGGCGGCGATACGCAGCGCCGGGCAGAGTTTCCTGGTGGTGGACGAGAGCAAGCTGGGCCGTGTGCGGCCGGCGTTTTTCAGTCCGCTGGACGTTTTTTCGCGGATTGCGGTGGGAGGCGTGCCGGATGCTGCGCTACGCAAGCAATTCAAAGGGCTGCCCTTGGATGTAGCGGCTCCGCCCGTGACCTGAAAACATGCGAATCAGGACGAGGAATGGAAAGGTCGAGACTGCATATATCTCGACCTTTCCAACTATGTAGCGATGCTGGCAAAGAGCGCCGGACCTAGTGGCTGACTACCTGCACTGCTTGGTAAAGGAAAGCGGAAGCCACCGGCGCACCGTCCATTTTTGCAGGAGAAAAGCGGGTCGACTGCAGTGCCTTTATTGCGGTATAAGCCAGAACTTTTTCATTGTCGGTGAGCGTCATTTCGCCGTTTTTTTCCGCGCCCATGATGTCGACGGCGTTAACGACTCCATCGTCGCCGACATGCACAACCAGCTTCACGTCTTCCCGGTGCGAAGTAATATTCAGCGAGCGGTATTCTTGCGGCGAAACCAGTTTCCGCAACAGGCTACGAATGTTTGGCGTCGGGAACGGCGGCGTGATTTTTTCATCCGTCATGGCGACAAATTTGCGCCACAGGGATTTTTCGTCGGTAGAAAGCTCATCCCAGCTTTTATTGACGTCGATGTTGAGTCCAAGCGACGCACGGTCTTTGCTGAGGGACGATCCGGTCCTGGCGTCGCCGATGGGAATTGAATAGTTCGCCTCCTCCGCATATGCTGGCAACAGAAAGCCGGCAGCGAGCACAATCGGGCAGACAGTCCTGAGGCACAAAGCAATCATGTATTTTTATCCCTATGAGGAAATTGCAAGCGGACGCAGCAGCCAGCCGGCGCTGCAGATATATCAAGTTGTAGTTTTTAACACCTTTCTTTCTGCCAGTAAAGATAGGCATGCGGGCATCGGTAGCTATAATCATTCAGTAAAAGCGCCACCCGCAGCATTTGAGTGATATATTGCCCTATTGCAACTTATTGTTTGGGTGAGGAGCCGCGTAGTTTGCAGTTATCCATTCCGGCCATACCCGGTGCGGAGTTGTGAGTTATATAATGGATAACTTGCGCCACGGCCACTGCGCGGAACCCACCCTTAGACATTGCCAATGTACTCATTATTGCCCGCCTTAGTAGCCTCGGTTTTCCTCGGCTACGGCTTGTATGTACTTTGCACGCAGGGGTTCACCCGCATCGGCATCAGCTTTTCCGTGCTGTGCATCATCTCGGCGTTCTGGCAGGGAACCTGGGCTGTGCTGTTCCAGGTCCATAGCCCTGGCCCGGCGATGTTCCTGATCAAGTTCGGCTACCTGCTGATCCTGTTCCTGCCGACCAGCCTGTACCATTTCCTGACCGAGGTCTCGGACCGTCCCGGGGAGCGCCACCTGGTTTACCTGTCGTACGGGATAGCCTCGGTCCTGGCGATTTTCCTGGTCGGCAGCGACCTGTTCATTGCCGGCTTCTACGAATATTTCTGGGGCTACTACCCCAAGGCAGGATTGCTCCATCCCATCCACGTGCTGCAAACGGTGGTGGTGGTCAACCGCGGCCTGTACATCACCTTTCTTCAGCAGAAGAACGCGCCGCCCAACAAGCGCATCAGGCTGCGCCTGTGCATCGCCGGCATCCTCACTTATTTTTTCGCCGCGGTCGACTACCTGTGCAACTACGGCTTCGAGTTCTATCCGCCCGGCGTGCTGTTCATCGCCGTCAGCCTGGGCATCATCACGGTGGCGATCGTGAAATACGGATTATTCAATCCGATGGCGATCGCCGCCAGCGTGGCCCATGAAATGCGCACGCCGCTGCTGTCGATCCGCAACCAGGCGCAAGGCATCAACAAATACATTCCCACGCTTCTGCACAGCTACGAGCTGGCGGTTGCCAACAACCTGTGCGAATCCTCGCTGCCGCCGTTCGCAATGAACTACCTGGCCACCATCGGCAAGACGCTGACGCACGAGGTGGACCGCACCAATGCGGTGCTGGACATGATGCTGGCCTCGATCAAGATGGACCAGATCGACAAGACCAACTTCAGCCAGCACGGCATAGGGCATTGCCTGGCCGAGGCCGTCGAGCGCTACACCTATGACCGCCAGGACCGCGAGCGCATCGTGGTCGCCAATGCCGAAGAGTTTCGTTTTTACGGTTCGGATACGCTGCTGATACTGGTGCTGTTCAACCTGCTGAAAAATGCGCTGTACGCCATCAAGGTCGCCGGCAAGGGCGAAATCCGCATATCGACGGCGCGCGGCCCGACCGTCAACCGCATGTATTTCAGCGATACCGGAACCGGAATAACAGGCGAAGCGCTGCCGAATATTTTCGACGGTTTTTTTACCACTAAACAAAGCGGCGGCACTGGCGTCGGCCTGACTTTTTGCCATCGGGTGATGGCGTCTTTCGGCGGCCGCATCCTGTGCGATTCGGTGGCTGGGCAATATACGACATTTACCCTGGAATTTCCGATGGTGGAGAACACATCGGGCGACCTGTTTGCGGCATTGACGCCGCGCCAGACGGAGCAAGAGGCTGCCGCCTCTCCTCCGCACGGGCCTTAGAACAAGAGCTGGCTAAAGCAAACCGCTACGCCGTCACTCCCCTTTCTCGACTTCATATTGCCGGATCTTTTCAAGGATGTGTTCCGGCAGCCGCGAGATTTTTTTCTCCTTGTTGGCGAAAACTATCTGCTGCTGGCCGGTCGCCACAAGCTTGCCGTCCACCAGGAACCGGAACGCCAGCGAAAACGAACATTGTTTGATGGCGAACGTATTGACCTCGCACGCAATCTTCTGGAATGCAAATGTCTCGCACACATACTGTTGCTGCGCCTCCTTGGTGATGAAGACGCCGAGCGACTGCAGCATGTCGGCGGAAATGCATTCGAAGAACCAGCGTTCGCGGCAAATCCCTTGCCACTCGAAATGCCGGGCAAAATAAATGTTCCCGGTGGCGTTCGAATCCTTTAGGTAAACGTCGATCGAGTGGTGGAAAGTTTTAGGCTGGGGCGCCCGCAAATAGCTGAGCGGGAAAGCAATGGCTTCTATTACGGTTTCTTGGACGACAGGACGCTGAGTCAGGATTGCAGACATGATGGTAACTCCCATAAGCAAATGGAAAATGGCTGGTTTCAACAGCCGCTATTGCCTCCCCGCCCGGTCCAGGCGCGGTGAAGCTGCTTATAGTGTTAATCATGTGACGCCACTTACAAGTAAGGGTGCGACAAACGGCCGCCCGGCGGCAAACGGCGATATGTGGTAGTCGCAGCGGCTTATTACGATGGTTATTTGATACGCTGTTTTTCCAGCTTGCGCGCCAGTGTGCGCCGGTGCATTCCCAGGCGCCGCGCCGTTTCGGAGATGTTGAAGCCGGTTTCCACCAGCACTTCGTGGATGCGCTCCCACTCCAGCGTCTTGATCGAGGTCGAGCGGTTGCTCAGTTCAATCTCGGCGGCGCCGGCGACATGGCCGAAAGCCGCCTCGATATCGTCGGTATTGGATGGCTTGGCCAGATACTGGCAAGCGCCGAGCTTGATCGCTTCCACCGCCGTGTTGATGCTGGCGAAACCGGTCAGCACCACGATCAGCATGGCCGGGTCGTGCTTGTGCAGCATCTGTACGCAGGCCAGCCCGGAGGTGCTGTCGTTCAGCTTGAGGTCGACTACCGCATATCCCGGCGAATGCTGGCGCAGCAGCGCAGCGGCCTCGCCCAGATTCGAGGCCAGCAAGACGGTGTAGTCGCGGCGCTCGAACGAGCGGCCCAGGGTGCGCGCGAACGTGGCGTCGTCCTCAATGATCAGCAGCAGACGGTCAGTCGCCATGTTCAGCATCCTGTTCAAGGCTGATCGAGGCCAGCGGCAAAGTCAGCTGGACCAGCGCCCCGCCCTGCTCCCGGTTGCGCGCCGTCACGGCGCCGCCCAGCTTGCGGGCGACATTGACCACAAAAAACAGCCCGAGGCCGCTGCCTGGCCGCCCCTTGCTCGACTGGTAAGGCTTGCCCAGGTGCGCCAGCATGGCAGGCGCAAAACCGGGACCGCTATCGGTCACCACCAGGGTCAGCGCGTCGGCTTCCCGCGTTGCTTCCAGGCTGACCCACTGCGGCGAGGCTTCCAGTGCATTGTCGAGCACGTTGCAGATCATCTGCTTGAGGGCGGAATCGAAGGCGACCGGCATATCCTGCTCTATCCGGTTTTCATAGGCAAATGAAACGATAGGACGGGTCGCGCACCATTCCTTGGCCAGGTCGTTGAGAAAAGTGCTGATGGTGGTCTTCACCGACGATTCGCCGCGCGCCTCGCCGGCCGACAGCAGGATGCCGCTGACGATGCTCTTGCAGCGCTGCAGCTGCGCCTGCATCTCGCTGATTTCTTCCAGCAGTTCGCTGTTCTTGCTGAACTCCGGCATGCGCCGCCAGTCGCCCAGGATTACCGACAAGGTGGCCAGCGGCGTGCCGAGCTCGTGCGCAGCGCCGGAAGCCAGCAGGCCCATGCGCACGATGTGGTCTTCCTCCGCCGCGCGCTGGCGCAAATCGGCCAGCTGGGCGGCGCCGGCGCGCAGGTTGCGGCCGATGCGGGTGATGAAAAACACCAGCAAGGCGGCGTTCAGCACAAAACAGATCAGCAGACCTTCGACATACAGGCTGGACAAGCCATTGCCATGGTCGGGCGGCAGCGCCAGCGGTTCGGAAAACAGCGACAGGCCGGCCAGGCAGGCGCTGGTGACGGCGACGATAGTCCAGGTCGACCAGGTTTCCAGCAGCACCGCACTGAGGATCACCTGCAACAGGAAAAGGAAGGCAAACGGATTGGTGATGCCGCCGCTGAAATACAGCTGGGCGGTGAGGATGCCGACGTCCACCAGCAGCGCCAGGAACAGCTCGCCGTTGCTGGCCACGCGCCGTTCATGCCAGCGCAGGTGGCTGGCGATGTTGAACGCTACCAGGCACGCCAGCACCTTCAGCATGTGCGGCAACGGCAGGTGGATGCCGAAACCGGCGATCACGAAGGCAATGGTGGTGATCTGCCCGATCACGGCGATCCAGCGCAGCTGGATCAGCTGCAGCATGTTCTTGTGGCCGGCAGCGCTTTCAACGCCGGCCGCTATCGTCCAGCGCCGTTTCAGATTGTCTGTATTTGCAAGAATATCGATTTTACTTGCCATCTTCACTTTCACGGTCGATCCCATCGGCATTGGCGGCGGCGCTTGGCGCAGAGCGCCGGCGCAGATTGCGCTCTTCCCGTCCCACCCAGAAACAGGCGCCTGCCACCATCAAGGCAAGAGCATACCAAGTGAGAGCATAAACCAGATGGTTATTGTGAAAGGCGATCACCGTCAGGCCGCCGACCGGGCGGTTGCCGCCGGTATCGTGGCTGGCCGTAGCCGCGTCTGCATCGATGAAATAAGGCGCTGCCGGTGACAGGCCGCGCGCCGAGGCAATCGCTTGCACGTCGCGCGAATACCAGCGGTCGGCCGCGGGATCGTTGTGGCGCAGGAAACCGCCGCCCGGCTCGCTCATGCGCAGCAGCCCGCTTACCTCGGCGGGGCCGACCTCGGGCGTGCCGGATTGGACGTCAGCCTTGGCCGGCACAAAACCGCGGTTGACCAGCACCACGCTGCCGTCGGCGGTGCGCAACGGCGTCAGCAGCCAGAATCCGCCGCCGAGTTCGGTCGAAGCCTGGACCCGGGCTGTCAATGCATAGAGGAAGGTGCCGCTGAGGCGCACGCGCCGGTATTCGTCGGCATCGGCATTGATCTGCGGCCAGCGCTCAGGGCCGGGAGCGGCCACGGCCGGTGCGTGTACTCTTTGTTCAACCCGCTCGATCAGGTCGAGCTTCCATTGCAGGCGCTTGAGCTGCCAGGTCCCTAGTGCGAAGAAAGTGGCGAACACCAGTCCGGCGCAGATGGCCAGCGCCAGCAGCACAGCTGGGGAGCGGGTCCTTGGCGCAACCGGCGCTGCGCCTTGACCATCCTTCACCATGCCGCGCGGCGCCTGTTTCATTGCATGTTTTGCATATGCTGCATATGTTGCATATTGTGCATCTTTGGCATGTCAGGCATTTTCTGCATCGATTCCGGCACCACTTCCGTGGTGTCAGGCATCATGCCCGGCATCATGTTGTGGTTCAGGTGGTACATCACCCACAGCGAACCGCTCAGCATGATGAACACCAGCATGATCGTGAAGATCAGCGCCAGCATCGACCAGCCGCCTTCGGATTTGGTGTTCATGTGCAGGAAATACACCATGTGCACCACGATCTGCACGGCGGCGAAACCGAGCAGCACCAGTCCGGTGGTGCTGGACTTGTCGAATACCTTGGCCATCACCAGCCAGAACGGGATCGCGGTCAGGATCACCGCCAGCACGAAGCCGGTGGTGTAGCTTTTCAAGCTGCCGTGGTCGGCATGGGTATGGCCGTGGTGATCATCGTGATCGTGGCTGACGGCGCGCGCCGGGTGTTGTTGATGTCCGCCGCTCATGGCAAAACTCCCATCAGATAGACAAAGGTGAAGACGCCGATCCAGACCACGTCCAGAAAATGCCAGAACATCGACAGGCACATCAGGCGCCGGCCGTTTTCAGCGGTAAGCCCGTGGCGCTTGACCTGGAACATCAGCGTGACCAGCCAGACGATGCCGAAGCTGACGTGCAGGCCGTGGGTCGCCACCAGTGCGAAGAACGAGGTCAGGAAGCCGCTGCGCTGCGGGCCGGCGCCTTCGTGGATCAGGTGTACGAATTCGTACAGTTCGAAGCCGATGAAGCAGGCGCCGAGGATGCCGGTGACGGCCAGCCAGGCCAGCGTTGCGCCCTGGCGCTTGCGCTGCATTTCCAGCATGGCGAAACCGTAGGTGATCGACGACAGCAGCAGCAGCGACGTGTTGACCGCCACCAGTGGCAGGTCGAACAGTTCGGCGCCGGTCGGGCCGCCTGCATAGTTGCGGCCCAATACGGCGTAAGTCGCGAACAGGCAGGCGAAGATCAGGCAATCGCTCATCAGGTACAGCCAGAAACCGAGCAAAGTGCCGTTTTCCGGATGGTGTTCGCGGGTGTAGAAGCGCGCGCTCGGGTCAGCCGCGCTGTTGGTATTCATAGTGATATCAGACATGGCTAGCCAGCAATCGTGTGCGTTCACCCTCGGTGCGGACGACTTCGTCCGCCGAGATGTGGTAATCGCGGTTGTAGTTGAAGGTGTGGATGATGATGGCTGCCATCATCGCTGCAAAGCCGAGGCCGGCCACCAGCCACATGTGCCAGATCAGGGCAAAACCGACGGCAGCGCTGAGCGCGGCGATAATGAAGCCGGCCGCGGTGTTCTTCGGCATGTGGATAGCGACGAAGTCCTTCAGCGGACGCGCATAGCCGTTGGCCTTCATGTCGGTCCAGGCGTCGTTGTCATGCACCACTGGCGTGAAGGCGAAATTGTAGTCCGGCGGCGGCGACGAAGTCGACCATTCCAAGGTGCGTGCGCCCCATGGATCGCCGGTGGTGTCGCGCAGCGATTCGCGGCGGCGGAAGCTGACCACCAGCTGCACGATGAAGGAAGCGATGCCGAGCGCGATCAGGACAGCGCCGAAGGCGGCGATCTGGAACCAGATCTGCAGCGACGGATCTTCGAAGTGGCCGAGGCGGCGCGTCACGCCCATCAGGCCCAGCACGTACAGCGGCATGAAGGCGATGTAGAAACCGATAGTCCAGAACCAGAAGCAGCACTTGCCCCAGAAGTCGTCCAGCTTGTAGCCGAAGGCTTTCGGGAACCAGTAGTTGATGCCGGCAAACATGCCGAACAGCACGCCGCCGATGATCACGTTATGGAAGTGGGCGATCAGGAACAGGCTGTTATGCAGCACGAAGTCGGCCGGCGGCACCGCCAGCAGGACACCGGTCATGCCGCCGATGACGAAGGTGATCATGAAGCCGATGGTCCACAGCATCGGCAGCTCGAAGCGGATGCGGCCGCGGTACATGGTGAACAGCCAGTTGAAGATCTTGGCGCCGGTCGGGATCGAGATGATCATCGTGGTGATGCCGAAGAACGAGTTGACGCTGGCGCCGGAACCCATGGTGAAGAAGTGATGCAGCCACACCAGGTAGGACAGGATGGTGATCACCACGGTGGCGTAGACCATCGAGGTGTAACCGAACAGGCGCTTGCTGCTGAAGGTCGAGACCACTTCCGAGAAAATGCCGAAGGCCGGCAGGATCAGGATGTAAACCTCGGGGTGGCCCCAGATCCAGATCAGGTTGACATACATCATGGCGTTGCCGCCCATGTCGTTGGTGAAGAAGTTGGTGCCGACGATACGGTCCAGCGACAGCATGCCGAGCACGGCGGTCAGCACCGGGAAGGCGGCGACGATCAGGACGTTGGTGCACAAGGCGGTCCAGGTGAACACCGGCATCTTCATCATGTTCATGCCTGGTGCGCGCATCTTGACGATGGTCGCTATCAGGTTGATCCCCGATAGCAGCGTCCCGACCCCGGCAATCTGCAAGGCCCATATATAGTAGTCGACCCCGACGTCCGGACTGGCGAGGATGCCTGACAGCGGCGGATAAGCCAGCCAGCCGGTGCGGGCGAATTCGCCGACGAACAGCGAAGCCATCACCAGCATGCCGCCGAAGGTGGTCATCCAGAAACTGAAATTGTTCAGGAAAGGAAAAGCAACGTCGCGCGCGCCGATCTGCAGCGGCACCACGTAGTTCATCAGGCCGGTCACCAGCGGCATGGCGACGAAGAAGATCATGATGACGCCGTGCGCCGTGAAAATCTGGTCGTAGTGGTGCGGCGGCAGGAAGCCGGCCGAATCGCCGAAGGCAAACGCCTGCTGGGCGCGCATCATCAAGGCGTCGGCGAAACCGCGCAGCAGCATCACCAGGCCCAGCACCACGTACATGATGCCGATCTTCTTGTGGTCGATGCTGGTGAACCAGTCGCGCCACAAGGTGCCCCAGACCTTGTAATAGGTCAGCGCGCCAAGCACTGCTGCGCCGCCGATGGCGACCATGAGGAAGGTCGCGATAAGAATCGGTTCGTGGTAGGGAATCGCTTCCCAGGTGAGACGGCCGAAGATCAGCTTGGTCAGATCAATATGGTCTAGCATCGTTACTTTCCGGTGAAAAAGGGAAACCTGGCGCCTGCCATACATGCAGCGGCGCCACTGCTGGCAGAACGGAGCACTGCCGGCTCTTGTTGCAAATGATTATTCATGGTGCTTGGCCGGATCTTCCGCCTGGTGTCCAGCCATGCTGTGGCCGCTGTCGGCCGCCATCATCTGGTCCATGCACATCTGGCCCGGCTCGATGCAGCGGTTAAGGATGGCGTGGTACAGGCTTGGATCGACAGTGCCGTAGTGGCGCACCGGCTCCTTCTCGCTCGGCTTTTCAAGCTGCAGGTAGTCGGCGCGGTCCAGCTTGCCGCTGGCTGCCTTGGTGGTCTTTACCCAGTTCTCGAAATTCTCCGCGGTCATGCCGTGGAACTTGAATTTCATGTCGGAAAAGCCGGCGCCGCTGTAGTTGGCGGAGAAACCGTCGTATTCGCCCGGCCGGTTGATCACCGCGTTCAGGGAAGTCTGCATGCCCGGCATGGCGTAGATCTGGCCGGCCAGTGCAGGAATGAAGAAGGAATTCATGATGGCAGACGAGGTGATCTTGAAGCGGATCGGCATGTCGACCGGCGCTGCCAGCTCATTGACGGTGGCGATGCCTTGCTCCGGATAGATGAACAGCCATTTCCAGTCCAGCGCCACCACTTCTACCGTCAGCGTCTTGGTGTCGGCGGGGATCGGGCGGTTCGCGTCCAGGCGCGACAGCGGCCGGTATGGATCCAGGGTATGGGTGCTGATCCAGGTCAGCAGGCCAAGGGCGATGATGATGAGCAGCGGCGCGCCCCAGATCACCAGCTCCAGCTGGGTCGAATGGTCCCAGTCGGGTTCGTAGCGTGCGGCGGTATTGTTTTTACGGTAGCGCCAGGCAAACCAGATGGTCAGCGCAATCACCGGAACGATGATCAGCAGCATCAGGATCGTGGAAACCACGATCAGGCGGCCCTGCTGGGAGGCGATATCGCCAGACGGATTCATCACCACCGTGTTGCAACCAGCCAACAAAATGAGGGGAAGGAGGAGCAATCCACGCCGAGATAAGAGGGAAACCATAGAGTAAAAGTACCGTCGAAGCTATCAGATTGTGATAATGTACACTGACTGGTATGCGTTGGCGATTGGACGTTTTGTCCTACCCTGCACTCATAACATCGGGAAGGGTTCGACACGGCTGGTTGGCATGGCCAGTATTAACAGAAACCCACTAGAGACAAAATATCATGATGACGAGCACCCATAGCCGCAATGGCGAAGTTTCCGCTGATTTCTCGTCGCATTCAACCATCAATGATGCGCAGAATGCCAAACCAGACTCCATCGCCCCCGGCGAGATCGCTATCGGCGTAGTAATAGGCCGTGCGTCTGAATATTTCGACTTTTTCGTGTACGCCATGGCGTCGGTGCTAGTGTTTCCCTCGGTGTTCTTCCCGTTCGAGCAGCAGCTGGAAGGCACGCTTTACGCCTTCGTGATTTTTTCCTTTGCCTTTTTGGCAAGGCCTTTCGGCACCGTGCTGTTCATGGCGATCCAGCGCCGCCTCGGGCGCGAAGTCAAACTGACGGCGGCGCTCTTCATATTAGGCATCTCTACCGCCGGGATTGCGTTCCTGCCAACATACCAGCACCTGGGATTTTACGCCATTGTCTTGCTGGCGCTGCTGCGCATCGGCCAAGGCATTGCGCTGGGCGGCTCCTGGGACGGCCTGCCGTCGCTGCTGGCGCTGAATGCGCCGCAGAACCGGCGCGGCTGGTACGCCATGCTGGGCCAGCTGGGCGCGCCGGTCGGCTTCATGATCGCCGGCGGCCTGTTTGCCTACATGCTGTCGAACCTGACCACCGAAGATTTCCTCGACTGGGGCTGGCGCTATCCGTTCTATGTGGCGTTCGCCATCAATGTCGTCGCCCTGTTCGCCCGCCTGCGCCTGGTATCGACTCCGGAATATGCCCGTTTGCTTGACGAGCGCGAGCTGGAACCGACCAACGCCCTGGAAATGACCCGTTCGCAAGGACGCAACGTCATCATCGGCGCCCTTGCGGCCCTGGCCAGCTACGCCCTGTTCCACCTGGTGACCGTGTTCCCGCTGTCCTGGATCACTCTGTATTCGATGCGCTCGGTGAGCGACTTCCTGATCATCCAGGTCATCGGCGCCGGGCTCATGGCGCTGGGCGTGGTCGCTTCCGGCCTGATCGCCGACCGTCTCGGCCGCCGCACCACCCTGGGCGCCTGCGCGGTGCTGATCGCGGTGTTGAGCGCGTTCGTGCCGGCCCTGATGAACGGCGGTGAATTTGGCCAGAACACCTTCATCCTGCTCGGTTTCATCCTGCTCGGCTTGTCCTACGGCCAGGCCGCCGGCGCCGTCACCGCCAATTTCCCGGCGAAATACCGCTATACCGGCGCTGCCCTCACCTCCGACCTGTCGTGGCTGGTCGGGGCCGGCTTCGCGCCGCTGGTGGCGCTTGGCCTGTCGGCGCATTTCGGTCTGGCGTACGTCAGTTTCTACCTGCTGTCGGGTGCGGCCTGCTCGCTGGCCGCGCTAAGCCTTAACCGCGCCCTGGAAATCCGCGACTGATTGTGAAAAAAGCCTGTTTTCGCATGAAAACAGGCTTTTTCGATTATCCGGCCTTACAATTTTCCGCCATCGCTTACCAGGCTTAACCAATGCAAATTGGCGTCGTCCGCGCTTGAAAGCGAACTCCCCACATTTCCGACCTGCCATGCGCGCTGGTTAAAATTTTCCCGCCCGTTTTTCTGCGCCGCCCTTAACAAGGTCCGTTTGATGCGCTGATCGCCGTAACTGGCGATCTTCTCGATGACGGCCCGCAACTCGGGATCGCCGCGCAGCTTCTCAAGCAGCTGATGCCAGAAACCGCATTCATGCCAGCGCCCGAAACGCTTGTATGCAGCACTCCAGTTGCCCAGATAAGACGGCAGGTCGCTCCACCTGCGCTGGTGGCGGGCTTGCCACAGCACCGCCTCGACAAACAGGCGGTTGTTGTGGCCGTGCAGTCCTGGATCGCCCTTCTTTCCCAGCAACAGTGGTTCCAGCCTGCGCCATTGGTCCTCTTGCAGATACATGCGTGATTCAGACATTTTTAGGCTTTTCCAGAAAATGTTTCAAGCAGCAGGCCCTTGGTCCATATCGCCGTTCCCTGCCCGCGCCGTCGGCAGCGAGCAGAGAACGGCATACCCGATTACCAGGAGTAGCCAATCCCGGCATTGATCAAGGTACGGGTGCCGGAAGTGGTGCTGATGCCGAACTTGACGACGGTGTCGCGATTCACGTGGGCGCTTGCGCCAATCGCCAGCGCGGTATAGCCGGCGTAGCTGCCGATGCCAGCGCCCAGGGCGAAGGTCTTGCCTGTTTCGACCTGCGGCAAGCCCGCCAGTGCGCCGGCCATCGCCACCCCGCTGTAAGCCAGGCGTTGGACATCACCGACTTGCGAAGCGACCTGGTTCAGCTGCGAAACATTGACCGCGTCGGTCGGATTGACGCCGGCGGCCACATTGGTGATACGGCGTTCGCTGCCGGCAGCGCCGACCGATACCGTACTGGCCTGGTCCGCCACCGAATTGGCGCCCAGCGCCACCGAATTGTTGGCGGTTGCCTGTGCGCCGGCGCCCATCGCTACCGAATCGTTGCCGGAAGCCAGCGCATTGTTGCCGATCGCTACCGTCGGATCGCCGGTCGCTCGTGCGTTGTAACCGATCGCCACCGAGCCGGCTTGCGAAGCCAGGGCACGGAAGCCGACTGCCGTGGTGTTGGTGTCGGTCGCCTGGGCGTTCGAGCCGATCGCCGTTGCACCGTCCTTGGTCGCCTGTGCGCACAGGCCGGTGCCGGTGGCGTCGACGCCGTTGACGCTGCCGCAGGTAGCGGCGTTCACATTGTTGACCGCCGTGCCGCTGGTGCCGCGGGTACGCACCGTGCCGTCGCTGTTGGCGCCGCCTATGGTGGTGGCGCCGATGGTCGCACCGTTGGCGTTGGCGGCATTGGCGCTGTCCACCAATGGCTTGAGCGAAGTCGACAGCGAAGCTGCGCCATTAGTAATATTGTTTATCCCGGTCGAGAGCGAGAACACCTGGCTCAAGCCGGTCGACAGCGAGGAAATGCCAGTCGACAAGGACGCGATTCCGGTCGAAGCCGAGGTCGACAGCGATGCCGCATTGCTGTTGGTTGTCGACAGTCCGGTCGACAGTGAGCTGACGTTCGAGGTATTGGTGGAGAGCCCGGTCGACAGCGAATTGATGCTGCTGGTGTTGGTCGACAAGCCGCTCGAGATCGAGGTCGACAGCGAACTCACATTGCTGTTGGTGGTGCTCAGACCGGTCGAAGTCGACGTCGACAACGATGCAATTCCGGATGAAGTCGTGGTCGACAGCGACGTCAGCTGGCTGACATTGACAGCGTCGGTATTTGCCGTACCGGCCGCCAGGTTGGTGATTTTCTGGCCGCTGTTGTTGATGCCGTTGGTGGTGGTCTGTCCCGTTACCGTCAATCCGGCGGTGGTGATGCCGGTCGACAGCGAAGTGATCGTCGTGCTCAGGCCAGTGGACAGCGACGACACCCCGCTTTGCGCCGTGCTGATGCCGGTCGACGCCGAGGTCGACAGCGACGTGACGTTGCTGACGGCTGCACTCAAGCCGGTTGAGGCTGAAGTCGACAATGACGCAATGCCGGTTGAAGCCGATGTCGACAGCGATGAAACATTGCTGTTGGCGGTGCTCAAACCGGTCGAGCTTGAAGTCGACAAGGAGTTCACGTTGCTGTTGGTGGTGCTCAGGCCAGTGGACGTTGACGTGGATAGCGAAGCAATACCGGTTGACGCCGAAGTCGACAATGACGAGACATTGCTGTTGGTCGTGCTCAGTCCTGTGGAGGTCGATGTCGACAGGGAATCGACGTTGCTGCTGACCGTGCTCAGGCCGGTCGATGTCGATGTCGACAGCGACGAGACCGTGCTGTTGGTCGTGCTTAAGCCGCTGGAGGTTGAAGTCGACAATGAGCTGACATTGCTGTTTGTGGTGCTCAGACCGGTAGAACTCGAAGTCGACAACGAAGCCACGTTGCTATTTGTGGTGCTTAAGCCAGTCGAAGTCGATGTCGACAGCGATGAGACGTTACTGTTGGTTGTGCTCAAGCCTGTTGATGTCGACGTGGACAGCGATGCGATACCAGTCGACGTAGAGGTCGACAACGAAGTCACGTTGCTGTTCGTGGTGCTCAGACCTGTTGACGTGGAGGTCGACAGCGACGAGACATTGCTGTTCGTTGTGCTCAAGCCAGTCGATGTTGACGTGGACAGCGATGCAATGCCGGTCGACGTTGAGGTCGATAACGAAGTCACATTGCTGTTAGTGGTACTCAGACCGGTCGAGGTTGAAGTCGACAGCGATGCAATGCCGGTCGACGTTGAGGTCGATAACGAAGTCACATTGCTGTTAGTGGTGCTCAGCCCCGTCGAGGTTGAAGTCGACAGCGACGATACATTACTATTGATTGTGCTCAAACCGGTCGAAGTCGACGTGGACAGCGATGCAATGCCAGTCGAAGTCGAGGTCGATAACGAAGTCACGTTGCTGTTGGTGGTGCTCAAGCCGGTCGATGTCGACGTGGACAGCGATGAAACATTGCTGTTCGTTGTGCTCAAGCCAGTCGACGTCGAGGTCGATAACGAAGTCACGTTACTGTTAGTGGTGCTCAGACCTGTTGAGGTTGAAGTCGACAGCGATGAAACATTGCTGTTCGTTGTACTCAAACCAGTCGATGCCGATGTGGACAGAGATGCAATGCCGGTAGACGTCGAGGTCGACAATGAAGTTACATTGCTGTTAGTGGTGCTCAGACCGGTCGATGTTGAAGTCGACAATGACGACACGTTGCTGTTAGCTGTACTCAAGCCAGTCGATGTTGACGTGGACAGCGATGCAATGCCGGTCGAAGTCGAGGTCGACAACGAAGTCACGTTGCTATTTGTAGTGCTCAGACCTGTTGAGGCTGAGGTCGACAGTGAAGAAACATTGCTGTTCGTTGTACTCAAACCAGTCGAAGTCGACGTGGACAGCGATGCGATGCCAGTCGAAGTCGAGGTCGATAACGAAGTCACGTTGCTATTTGTGGTGCTCAGGCCTGTTGACGTTGAGGTCGACAGCGACGAGACATTGCTGTTCGTTGTACTCAAGCCAGTCGATGTCGATGTGGACAGAGATGCAATGCCGGTCGAGGTCGAGGTCGACAACGAAGTCACGTTGCTGTTGGTGGTGCTCAAGCCGGTCGATGTCGACGTGGACAGCGATGAAACATTGCTGTTCGTTGTGCTCAAGCCAGTCGACGTCGAGGTCGATAACGAAGTCACGTTACTGTTAGTGGTGCTCAGACCTGTTGAGGTTGAAGTCGACAGCGATGAAACATTGCTGTTCGTTGTACTCAAACCAGTCGATGCCGATGTGGACAGCGATGCAATGCCGGTAGACGTCGAGGTCGACAATGAAGTTACATTGCTGTTAGTGGTGCTCAGACCGGTCGATGTTGAAGTCGACAATGACGACACGTTGCTGTTAGCTGTACTCAAACCAGTCGATGTCGACGTGGACAGCGATGCAATGTCGGTCGAAGTCGAGGTCGACAACGAAGTCACGTTGCTATTTGTAGTGCTCAGACCTGTTGAGGCTGAGGTCGACAGTGAAGAAACATTGCTGTTCGTTGTGCTCAAACCAGTCGAAGTCGACGTGGACAGCGATGCAATGCCAGTCGAGGTCGAGGTCGACAACGAAGTCACATTGCTGTTAGTGGTACTCAGACCGGTCGAGGTTGAAGTCGACAGCGATGAAACATTGCTGTTCGTTGTACTCAAACCAGTCGATGTTGACGTGGACAGCGATGCGATGCCAGTCGACGTCGAGGTCGATAGCGAAGTTACGTTGCTGTTAGTGCTGCTCAGGCCTGTCGAAGTTGAAGTCGACAGCGACGAGACATTGCTGTTGGTTGTACTTAGGCCAGTCGATGTCGACGTAGACAGCGATGCAATACCGGTCGACGTCGAGATCGATAACGAAGTCACATTGCTGTTAGTGGTGCTCAGCCCCGTCGAGGTTGAAGTCGACAGCGACGATACATTACTATTGATTGTGCTCAAACCGGTCGAAGTCGACGTGGACAGCGATGCAATGCCAGTCGAAGTCGAGGTCGATAACGAAGTCACGTTGCTATTTGTGGTGCTCAGGCCTGTTGACGTTGAGGTCGACAGCGACGAGACATTGCTGTTCGTTGTACTCAAACCAGTCGATGTTGACGTGGACAGCGATGCGATGCCAGTCGACGTCGAGGTCGATAGCGAAGTCACGTTGCTGTTGGTCGTGCTCAAGCCGGTCGATGCCGATGTGGACAGAGATGCAATGCCGGTCGACGTCGATGTCGACAACGAAGTCACGTTGCTGTTAGTGGTGCTCAGGCCTGTCGAGGTTGAAGTCGACAATGAAGAAACATTGCTGTTGGTCGTGCTCAAGCCGGTCGAGGTCGAGGTCGACAGCGAAGTCACGTTGCTGTTGGTGGTGCTCAGACCGGTCGATGTTGAAGTCGACAATGACGACACGTTGCTGTTAGCTGTACTCAAGCCAGTCGATGTTGACGTGGACAGCGATGCAATGCCGGTCGAAGTCGAGGTCGACAACGAAGTCACGTTGCTGTTGGTAGTGCTCAAGCCCGTCGAAGTTGAAGTCGACAGCGATGAAACATTGCTGTTGGTTGTGCTCAAACCAGTCGATGTCGACGTGGACAGCGATGCAATACCGGTAGAAGTGGAAGTCGACAGCGACGAGACGTTGCTGTTCGTGGTACTCAGACCGGTCGAGGTTGAGGTTGACAGCGACGACACATTGCTGTTCGTTGTACTCAAACCAGTCGATGTCGATGTCGACAGCGATGCAATGCCAGTCGACGTCGAGGTCGACAACGAAGTCACGTTGCTATTGGTGGTGCTCAGACCGGTCGAGGTTGAAGTCGACAGCGACGACACATTGCTATTGGTCGTGCTCAATCCCGTAGACAAAGAGGCTTCCGCTGCCCGTGACGTGCTGAGGCCGGTCGAAGTGGATGTCGACAGCGACGAGACATTGCTGTTGGTTGTGCTCAAGCCGGTCGAAGTCGACGTGGATAGCGATGCAATACCGGTCGACGTCGAGGTCGACAGCGAAGTCACATTGCTGTTCGTGGTGCTCAGCCCCGTTGAGGTTGAAGTCGACAGAGACGACACATTGCTATTGGTAGTGCTCAGGCCAGTCGAAGTCGAAGTCGACAAGGAATTCAGCTGGCTGACATTGGTGGCGTCCGTATTGGCGACGCCGGCCGCTACCCCGGTAATTTTCTGGCCATTCAGGTCCAGTCCGTTAATGACAGATCCTGTGCTATTGACGTTGATTTTCCCGCCAACGGAAATGTTTACCGGGTCGGAAGCCGTAGCGCCCGTGCTCGTCTGGTAGAAGATAACGCGGTTGGTCTGGGTCGTCACATTGCTGGTGCCGCAGTTCGCATTGACTATCTGGGTGGTCCCGCCATCCGCAACCTGGCTGCAGGCGGTGTCGTTATTATCATTAACATAAATGCCTCCGCCCGCGAAAGCCGCACCCGGCAACAGCAGTTCCCCCATGGCAAGGGCGGCAACCACGGCAACCATTTTTTTGCTGCTGCGCTTGCCGCGAGCCTTGGTATTCTCCGATACGGCTACCCAGATACCTAACGCTTCGTTGTAGACGGTGCGATAAACTTTATTCATGGTTGGCTCTATACAAAGATGGATGCGGTTCGGGGATTTCGCTCAGATCAGTCACACAGGAAAACTGGGCCGGGCAATGGCAAGACTGCGGCTGGTGCTTAAAACAGGAATGCAGGACGAGCGAAATTTATCACCATCTAATGTTCTATTTTTCTCAACTTAACAATCTTTGACTACATGTAACATTTGTTCACACATTAATTTCCTTATTCCAATTATTTGTCTCCCCAATGCCACTAAATTGACGTATCGAATGCATGCCGATCCATCCTCCAGTATTTCCGGAGAGAACATTTCAATTCACTTGCCGATCCCGGGCTGGCCGGATTTTCCATACCCGCCCACTCTCGCTCGCGCAACAATTCATTAGGTCGTAATAAATTGCATGTATCTTCAGCATGCAAGCCATCCGCTTGACGAAGCGACCAGAGCAAAACATGGGTCCCCGTTTCCGCAGCATCGGCAAGCTCTCGTCCTGGCCACGCCGCCATCCCTGTCCTCAGAAAAATATTGTGAAAAACCTGCCTCCCTATTCGGCTCTACGCAGCCTGTTTTGCTTATTCCTGGCAGCAGCAATCGCCGGATGCGCGCCAGCCAGACCGCAACTACCGGTACAAACCGGAAAACCGCCGCTCATCCTGGTATCGATTGACGGTTTCAAGCCGGATTACCTGAGCCGCGGGGTCACGCCGAACCTCAACGCGCTTGCGGCGCAAGGAGCCAGAGCCGAGGCCATGCGGCCATCGTTTCCATCGATAACCTTCCCCAACCACTACACGCTGGTGACCGGACTAAGGCCGGATCGCCATGGCATTGTCGGCAACACCATGGAAGACAGCAGGATTCCGGGAGTCCGTTTCAGTCTGGGCAACCGGGAGGCGACCAATGACCGTCGCTGGTGGGACGAAGCAGAACCGATATGGACCACCGCGGAGCAACGCGGCATACGCACCGCGACCATGTTCTGGCCGGGTTCCGAGGCCGCCATCCACGGCGTTCGTCCGAGCGAATGGCGCAGCTACGACAGCAAATTGCCTGCGAGCCAGCGCGTCGACACCTTGCTGGGCTGGCTGGACAAGCCGCTTGCATCGCGCCCGGGTTTCCTGACGCTGTATTTTGAGGATGTCGATCACGCCGGACACGAATACGGCCCGGATGCAGCGCAAACCACGCAGGCTGCGGCGCACGTCGATGAAGCGATAGGCAGGTTGATAGCCGGCCTCCAGGCGCGCAGCATCAAAGCCAATATCGTGATCGTATCCGACCACGGCATGGCCGCCACGAGCAAACAACGGGTTATCCGGTTGGACCAGATAGCTCCGGCCGGCAGCTATCGGATAGTGACAGGCGGCACTTACGCCGGACTTGAAGCAAAACCGGGGAAGGACAGCGCGTTAGCCGATGCACTGCTGAAGCCGCAAGAGCATATGCAGTGCTGGCGCAAGGAGGCAATACCGCCTCGCTTCCACTATGGCCGGAATGCGCGCGTGCCTAGCTTCATCTGCCTGGCTGAAACCGGTTGGCAGATTGCAGCCGATGCGCGTTCTGCCGAACGGACTCCGGCGGGAGGCCATGGATATGACAATATGACCGCCGAGATGCAGGCAATTTTCATCGCAGCAGGGCCGGCATTCAAAACCGGCGTGGTCCTGGCGCCATTCGACAATGTCGACGTCTATCCGCTCATGATGAGCTTGATCGGCTTGCAGCCGTTGTCGTCGGACGGCGAACTGACGCTGGCGCCAGCCTTGAAATGAGCCGGGAAAATAGGGACAGCGGCACTCAACGCTCAGCGCTTGCGCGCCAGCGTCAAGCCGTCGCCCACCGGCAGCATGGACAGGTCGATGCGTTCATCCCGGTGCAGCTTGCGGTTGAGATCCTGCAAAGCGGCGGTGTCGTTGTCCTCCGCGACGGCGGCGACACTGCCATCCCACAGCACGTTGTCGATGGCGATCAGGCCGCCCGGCCGCAATAACTGCAGGCAACGCTCATAATAGGCGTCGTAACCGGTCTTGTCGGCGTCGATAAAGGCAAAATCGTATTGCCCTGCGGCGCCGGCGGCCAGGCGGGCATCGAGGGTCGCCAGCGCCGGCGCCAGCTGCAAATCGATCTTGTGCGCGACTCCCGCCGCTTCCCAATAAGGACGCGCAATGCTGGTGTACTCATCGCTGATGTCGCAGGCCAGGATGCGGCCGTCGTCGGGCAGCGCGAGCGCCACGGCCAGCGAGCTATATCCCGTGAACACGCCGATCTCGATCGTATTGCGAGCGCCCATCAAACGTATCAGCAAAGCCATGAACTGGCCCTGCTCGGGTGAAATCTGCATGCCGCCGCGCGCATGTTTGGCGGTTGCTGCGCGCAACGCGGTTTGCGCCGGATGTTCGCGCAGCGAATGAGTCAGCAGGTAATCATAAAGAGTGTCGTCAAGATTCAGTGTGCGACTGGACATGGATTGTGCTCCCGAGATGAAGGAAACCAATTTACCACACCCGCCATGGCTCGGCTGCCAGCGGATATGAAGCCGCGGGAAGCGCTTATACAGAAACCAATTTAGCATCGTCGAAAGACTTCGTTCCCCTTCCCTCGCGCTGCGGCTAGCATGTTCGTTTGCATACGGCACAAATGCGGCAAATCCACCGAGGGAACCAGCAGAAATGACGACCACATCAAACAAGAGGCGCCTGGTATTGCAGGGGCTGGCTGCCGGCGCAGCGGCCGCCGCAATGCCGGCTTTTGCAGCTGACGAACGCACGCTGCGCATCGGTTACCAGAAATTCAACACCCTCAACATCCTGAAAGGCAGCGGCAACCTGGAACAGGCTTTGCAGCCGCTGGGGTGGAAAGTCAAATGGTTCGAATTCGCGGCCGGTCCGCAGTTGACCGAGGCCTTGAACAGCGACGCCATCGATTTCGGCCATGCCGCCGACACGCCCTCCGCCTTTGCCAACGCAGCCGGCGTCAATGCCGTGTACCTGGCCGCCGAACAGCCCTATCCAAAAGGCATAGGGATTTTCGTGGCGCAGGATTCGCCTATCCGATCCGTCAAGGACCTGAAGGGCAAGAAAATCGCCCTCGGCCGCGGCTGGAATGTGCAATACCTGCTGGTGCGGGCGCTGGAAGAAGCCGGCTTGAGTTATAACGACATCATTCCGGTCTACGTCACCAACGCGGCAGACGTGCGCGCGACTTTCCAGTCCGGCAATGTAGACGCGGCGACGCTGTGGGATCCTTACCTGGCCGGCCAGCAGATCTCGACCAGCCCGCGCATCCTGCGCGACGGCACCGGCCTGTCCAACAACCGCACCTTCCACCTGGCCAACCCGGGTTTCGTCGACCGCAACAAGAACATCATCCGCATCCTGTTTGCCGAACTGAAAAAAACCAACGCCTGGGCCCAGTCGCATCCGCAGGAAACCGCAGCCCTGCTGGCGCCGCAGCTGGGCGTCGATCCCAAGGTGCTGCAGCTGGCGACCGAGCGCCGCAACTACACCACAGTGCCGATCGACGCCGCCATCATCGCCGAACAGCAGCAGATCGTCGAAGTCTTCTACAAACTGAACCTGATCAAGACCCAGGTACAAGTCAAAGACAAGGTTTACGCCGAGGCCCTGCTGTAGCAGTTGCCGACCTATCGTTACGGAAAAAACACCATGATGCATCTTGCCGCTTTCCTGATCGCCGGCAATGCCGCCCACAGCCAGGTGTTGTGGCGCCACCCGGAAAGCAATCCGGGCGGATTCCTGAAACTCGACTATTACGCACGCGTCGCGCAAACGCTGGAGCGCGGCAAATTCGACCTGCTGTTTTTCGCCGACCGGCTGGCGGTCTCGACCCGCTTCGGCGGCGACCATCGCTACGGCGTCGGCCATGGCGACCAGGATGCCACCCGGCTTGATCCGCTGCCGGTGCTGGGCGCACTGGCAGCGCTCACCAGCAAGATAGGACTGGGCGCGACACGCTCGACCACCTACAGCCAGCCGTACAGCCTGGCGCGCGAATTCGCCACACTCGATCACCTGTCGTCCGGCCGCGCAGCATGGAACGTGGTGACTTCGGTCAACCAGGGCGAGGCTGACAATTTCGGCTTGCGCCAGACCTTGAGCCACGATGCACGCTATGACCGCGCCGACGAGTTCCTCGACGTCGCCCATCAGCTGTGGGGCAGCTGGGCGCCCGACGCGCTGCTGCTGGAGGCAAGCAGCGGCCGCTATGCCGACGCCGACCGGGTGTCGGCGATCGCCCACAGCGGCGCTTACTTCAATGTGCGCGGTCCGCTGAATATTCCCGCCTCGCCGCAGCACGGGCCGGTCATCATCCAGGCCGGATCGTCGCAGCGCGGCCAGGATTTCGCCGCGCGCTGGTCGGAAGTAGTGTTCGGCATACAACCCGACCTGGCCCGCATGCAGCGCTTTTACCACGACCTGAAAGGCCGCGCCGCCAAATTCGGCCGCAAGCCGAGCGACATCAAGGTGCTGACCGCGGTCATGCCTTTCGTCGGCGCTTCGCGCGCGGAGGCCGAAGACAAGCGCGCCCGCCACAATGCGCTGGTCGACCCTATCGTCGGCCTGTCGACGCTATCGAGCCACATGAATGTGGATTTTTCGGGCTACGTGCTGGATGCGCCTGTCGCCGACCTCGAGGTGGCCGGCATGCAAGGCTTGTTCAGCCTGATCCGTGAGCTATCCGCCGAACGCCAGTTGACGCTGGCGGATATCGGCCGCATGTACGCCAGCGGCGTGCTGGTGCCGCAAGTAGCCGGCACAGCCGCCGACATCGCCGACTGGATGGGGCATATCGTGGCGCAGCAAGGCGCCGACGGTTTTGTCATCACGCCGGTGCATTTGCCGCACGGCTTCGACGATTTTGTTGACCTGGTAGTGCCGGAACTGCAAAAAAGAAAGCAGTTCCGCCTTGACTACCAGGGCGACACCTTGCGCAGCTACCTGCAAAGCTGACGCCCCGGCAAGACATCGCGCCAGCGACCCGCCACGCCCTCCTCAACTCACCTGCCGCGCGCAGGTGAAACTTGCTATTTACCCATTTGTAGCCACCGACCGCAACAGCCTTCCCAACCCAGGCTGCCGGTCGATTCCGCCCAATTGTTGACCCTTATTGAATAGTGTTGCCAATTACAGCCAGTTTATCCATTGAAAATTAACCGGCATGATGCACTCACTGCCTGGCACGCCGATATCCAGAACCCCAAAGATGGCTAAGGCAACACTCAAACCAACTTCAAGGAGCTTTAAATGAACAATGCAAAAGTAGCTATCGTCACCGGATCGTCGCGCGGCATCGGCGCAGCGGTAGCGCAGCGGCTGGCGGCCGACGGTTTTGCCGTCGTCATCAACTACGCCGGCAGCGCTGCGGCAGCCGAAACCGTGGCCCGGCAACTGCTGCAGCAAGGCGGCCAGGCGCTCGCCGTGCAAGCCGATGTCAGCGACCCGGCTGCGGTGCGCGCCCTGTTCGATGCAGCAGAACAGGCATTCGGCGGCGTCGACGTGCTGGTCAACAACGCCGGCATCATGCTCAATGCGACCATCGCCGACACCGATGACGCTGCTTTCGAGCACCAGGTCGCCATCAACCTCAAGGGCAGTTTCAACACCCTGCGCGAAGCCGCCAAACGGCTGCGTAGCGGCGGCCGCATCGTCAATTTTTCGTCGAGCGTGGTCGGCATGCTACAGCCCTCCTATGGCGTGTACGCCGCCACCAAGGCCGCGGTGGAAGCAATGACCAGTGTGCTCGCCAAGGAATTGCGCGGCAAGAACATCACGGTCAACGCCGTGGCGCCGGGGCCGACCGCTACCGACCTGTTCCTCAACGGTAAACCGCAGGAAGTGGTCGAGCGCCTGGCCAAGCTGGCGCCGCTCGAACGCCTGGGCCAGCCGCAGGACATCGCCGCCACTGTCGCCTTCCTGGCCGGCGCCGACGGCGGCTGGATCAACGGCCAGGTGCTGCGCGCCAACGGCGGCATCATCTGATCACAGGAGCGAGAAGCTATTTTCGATATCTGAGAAAGGAAAACATCATGCAACAAGTCTTCGCAAGACGGCTGCGAGATCGTCAATGGCGGCCCCGACCGACCGCGTGCGCAACGAGATGTTCCGCCGCATCGGGCTGGAAGACTTGCTGCACCCGAAGGTAATCGCTTGATGAGGTATTAGCCGGCCTTCTTCAGGCAAGCCGCCTTGGCCACATCGAGGCGCTTTTCCAGGTTGGCTTCGAGCGCCGGCGATTTGCCGGTCTGCACCAGCAGGTTGTATTCGCTTTGCGGCACGCTGTCCCAGTAGGCATCGGACACGCAGCCGCAAAAGGCCGGCATTTTTTCCGGCGCTTTTGGGGCGCCGCGGGCTGACCCGCCCATCTTCAGGCAGATTTCGGTATTCGCCTTCTTTAACTCGGGCATGACCTTGGCGCCCCACGCCAGCTGACTGGCGGCGGCCAAGGAAAACGCGGCGATCGCAACGAGGATTCTTTTCATCTGGTCTTTTATTTGAAATTCATCAGGATAGTCATCACTATCGGGAAAGCGATGATGATAAAGGTGATCGGGAAGATGAACATGATCAGGGGTGCGATCATTTTCATCGGCGCTTCCATCGCCAGCTTCTCGGCGCGCTGGAAACGCTCGGTGCGTTTCTGTTCGGCGAACTTGCGCAAGGTCGGTCCCAGCGGCACGCCTAACTTGTCGCATTGCAGGACAATGCCGACAAAACGCGAAATGTCGACATTGCCGGTGCGGCGCGCGAATTTTCCCAAGGCATCGGCGCGGCCGGCGCCGGTTTTCATGTCGCGCACCACCCGCTCGATCTCATGGCGCAAGATGCAGTCGGGACCACGTTCGCAGAAATTGACGATGGCGGTATTCAAGGTCAGGCCGCATTCGCAGCACAGCGTCACGATATCGACGAAGGACGGGAAATAGCGCGAGATTTCAATGTTGCGCTTCTTCTTCTGGTCGCGGATCCACATCAGCGGATAAAACCAGCCTATCATTCCCAGCACCAGCATGATGATGAGCACCGTGTAACTGATGCCAAACGCCGCCAGGCCGGCCAGCACCGCGAAAAAAAGCGCCACTGCCAGCGAGAAGAACTGCAAGGCGTAAGTCTCGCCGGGGGTCATGAAATACTCCAGGCCGGCTGTGTTAAGCATCTGCTTGCGTTTCAGCAGCCGCGCCTCCGACACCGTGGCGCCTAAATAGAAGTCAAAAAACATTACTCCGTTCCAGACTTTTTTCAGCAGCGGCGGCAGAGGATCCATGTTCGGCCGGAATTTGGTGACCTTGACATTGGCCACCAGCCGAAACAGGTAAAACATGAACACGCTAAGGCTGCCGAAGGCCAGTATGATCGCGCCGTAAAGATAGATTGAACTGTTCATGGCATGTATCCGATAACAATATGTCCGCGGCCGTCAGACATCGATGGCCAGGATTTTCTGGATCACCTTGTGGCCGATATAGGCCATGGTGAGACAGATGAAGAGTACGATCTTGCCGTAAAGCGTGGTCAGCAGCAGGCCCATTTCTTCCGGCTGGATGAAGAACAGCGCAACCCCGACCAGCGCCGGCAGGCAGATCATGACCCAGCCCTGCATCTTGCCCTGCGCCGTCAGCGACCGGATCTTGCCCTCGATCGTCAGTTTTTGCTGGATGGTGTTGGACAGGCTCATCAGCGTTTCCGACAAATTGCCGCCCACCGATTTCGAAATCCGGAAGGTCATCACCAGCAGCTGGAAATCGACCAGGTCGATGCGCTTGCCGACTTCTTCGATCGCCGTTTCGAAATCGACGCCCACCTTCTGCAGCCGGATCACGTGCGCGAATTCGCTGGCCAGCGGCGAGTTGCTCTCCTTGGAATAGGATTGCAAGGCAATGCTCAGGGACACGCCGGCCGTCAGGCTGGAAGCAATTACGGTGAGTGCCGTCGGCAGTTCATATTCGATGCTGTTGAGGCGCCGCTTGCGTTTGTAATTACTGATCCAAAGAGGCGCCTTGAAGATAAAGTAACCGATCAATAGCACCAGGAAGATGTTACGCAGCACAAAATAAATCACCAGCACCAGCATCAGCGCCGCCGCAACCTGTGCGAACAGCACCATGTAGACGCGGCCGTCGCGCAGCCCGGTCCATTCCTTGATGTGGCCGATGTAGCGCACGTGCATGTCGAACAGCACCTTGAGGAAGTAACTCTTCGAGTTCATCAGCGACCAGGCGATGAACAACACCAGTGCAAACAGGATCGCCGAAAACAGCAGTATCTGGTTACTCATTTTCCATCCTCTCCATAAATACCGGCTTCATGCCCGAATAGCGGAATTCGCCATAGGTCTTGCCGTTCTGGTCAATGCCTTCCCTGTGAAACTTGAAGATATCCTGCAGCTGGACGGTTTCCGATTCGATGCCGACCACTTCGGTGATCGCCGTCACCTTGCGCGCGCCACAAGAGTAGCGGGTGAGCTGGATGATCAGGTGCACCGCCGACGAAATCTGTTCGCGGATCGCCCGCACCGGCAGGTTCATGCCGGCCATCAGCACCAGCACCTCCATCCGCGCCAGCGCATCGCGCGGCGAGTTGGCGTGCAAGGTGGTCATCGAGCCGTCATGGCCGGTATTCATGGCTTGCAGCATGTCCAGCGCTTCGCCGCCGCGGCACTCGCCGACGATGATGCGGTCCGGCCGCATCCGCAGCGAATTGCGCACCAGGTCGCGGATCGCCACATGGCCCTTGCCTTCGACGTTGGGCGGGCGGCTTTCCAGCGACACCAGGTTCGGCTGCGACAGCTGCAGTTCGGCCGCATCCTCGATGGTGACGATCCGTTCGTCGTTCGGCACGAAGGCCGACATCATGTTGAGGAAGGTGGTTTTACCGGAACCGGTGCCGCCTGACACCACGATGTTCAAGCGCTGCTCGACCGCGCTGCGCAGGATATCCAGCATGTCCTCGGTCATCGAACCATACTTGATCAAATCTTCGGCCACCATCTTGCGCCGCGAGAATTTCCGGATGGTCAGGGTCGGCCCGCGCAGCGACAGCGGTGAAATGATCGCATTCACCCGCGAACCGTCGCGCAAGCGGGCATCGACCATCGGCGAACTTTCATCGATGCGCCGGCCGAGCGGCGTGACAATCCGCTCGATCGCGCCCAGCACCGCCAGGTCGCTGGTGAAGGTAGCACTAGAGAGTTCCAGCCGACCGCCGCGTTCGACCCAGATTTCGTCGTGGCGGTTGACCATGATTTCGGTCACGCTTTCGTCAGCGATCATCGGCTCCAGCGGCCCCAGGCCGACCGCTTCGTCCAGCACTTCCTTGGTCAACAGCTCGGTGTCTATGTTGTCCGGCAGGGTGAAGGTGGTGCTCAGCAACTCCTTGATCAGGCTCTTGACGTTGGCCTTGAGATCGTGCTCCGACATCTTGTTGGCGTCGATGCGGCGCAGGTCGATTTCGTGCAGCACCGCTTCGTGCAAGGTCTTGCGCCAGCGCGAAAATTCAAAATCGATCACGCGCGCCGGGATATTGGCGACCTGCTTGCCGCCGGCGCCCGGGCGCGTCCCTGGCTGCTGCGGAGCTGGGGCTGGGGCCGCTGCGGCTGCAACCGGCGCTGCACGAGGCGGCGGTGGTGGCGGCGCCTGGACCGGCTCGGCAAATTGCTGGCGCGGCGCGGCGGCAGGACGCGGCTGGCTTGCCTGTTTCGGCGGGCGTTCCGCCACCAGCACCTCTTCGTAGTCTTGCTCGATGGCGCTGATCGCATGGTTGACGGCGTGGTTCTGCCGCTCGCGGCCGGCGCCGGTTTCATGTCTTTCCTGGTTGGTATGCAAGGTCAGGCTGTAGTTGCCGATCTTGATCACCGTATTGCTGCTCAGCGGACCGAGGCGGTTGATGCGCTCGCCGTCGACCCAGGTGCCGAAGATGCTGCCGCTGTCTTCAATGAAGACGCTGCCCTCGTTCAGCAGGAAAGTCGCGTGCAGCTTGCTGACATTCCAGCCTTTGAGGCGCAGGTCGCAGCTCTCCGCCTTGCCGAGAACGAAGCGATCCTTGTCGACGAAAACTTCATCGAGTATGTCATAATCGTCCGCGACCACCATCAACACAAATCCACTTTGGCTCTCTGCCATGAAAATTATTCCCGCATATAAAAACAATCAGATCATCATCGCCAATGTCACCATCGGAGATACGTTTTTCGGCCGCGCCCGCGGCCTGATGTTCACCAGGACGCTGGCGCCTGACAGCGCCTACCTGCTCAAGGACTGCAACTCCGTCCATACTTTTTTCATGCATTTCACCATCGGCGTGGTGTATCTGTCGCAAGACTTCGTCATCACCAAGATTGTCCCGGTGCTGGCGCGCAGAAGTCTTTCCTCCGACCGCTCCGCACGCCATACCCTGGAACTGCATCCAGCCACCCTTGCCGCGCTGTCCCTGCGCGTCGGCGACCAGCTGAGCTTCTAGCCGGCCGCCGCCAAATCAATGATTGCCGTATTCAGGCGGCATTGCCGGCTCAGGCCGCAGCGGTGCTGCCTGGAACGGCGACTTCACCGGAATTTCCTTCTGCAGGTTGCGCAGGGTCGGCAATTCTGCCTCCTCCGGCATGCCCACCGCCTTGCGCGCCTGGTTGATGCGGCTGCTTATATTGCGTAAAGCGTTCGAGCTTTCTCCCGGCTCCCCTTCCTGCGTATGCGGAATCGCCACCAGGTACACCTCGGTCTGGTTGCGGCTGGTGCCGGTGCTCTTGAACAGGTTGCCCAGCAGCGGCACATCGCCCAGCCCTGGCACTTTCTGGATATCGGTGCTGCCGTCCTGGCTGTACAAGCCGGACAAGATGATGGCGTCGCCGGTCTTTACGGAAAAATCGGTCTCGGTACGGCGCGTGGTGAAGCCTGGAATGCCGCCGACGCTGACGGTCGGATCGATCTTGCTGACCTCGGCCTTCAGGATCCCGGTGATGTTGCTGAACGCATCCAGCTTCGGTGCAATCTCGATCAGGATGCCGTAAGGCTTGAAGGTGACATTGGTGCCGTTCTGGCTGACCGTCGGGATCGGCACTTCGCCGCCGGCGACGAACCTGGCCTGGCCGCCGTTGCGGGTCGCAATGCTGGGCGAAGCCAGCACAAAGGCGTCGCCGCTGTCGACCGCCAGCTGGATCACAGAGGGAATCGCGATCGCGGCGTTGACGCTGGCGGCGACGCCGCGCAGTTTCTGGTCAGGCAGATCAAACTTGCCGCCAGTGCCTGTGTCTTGCGGCAAGGGCCGCAGGTTGACCGCGCCGCGCGAAGCTTCACCGAAGATGCCGATGTTGAAACCGTTGAAACTCTTGGCCCAGTTGACGCCGAGGTTTTCCAGGTAGCCCTTCTTGAATTCGACAAAATACAGGTCGAACACCAGCATCTGTGATTCCTGCTTGTAGGCTGGCACGGTGTCGATGTCGAGCTTGGTGCTGTTGATCAGGTTGGCGTACTGGTCGGTCAGCGCCGTGATCTTGGAAAGATCTTCACGCGAGCGGATATTGCCCTCTACGTAGAGGCGGTCGCCGCGGCGCACCACATCGATATCGGGCAGGCTCGACAGCGCAGCCTTGATGTCGCGCTGTTGCTTGATGACGTTGAGCGCGGTCACCCGCAGGCGGATTTCGCGCGAAAAATTCGGCTTGTTCCAGAGCAGGATGTTGGTCAGGCCGACTTCCTGCGCAATGATCAGCAGCCGGGTCTTTTCGATTACGGCAGTCGAAGCAATCTTGCCGTTGCCGATAGCGATGCGGTTGACCGCACCGACCTCGATCACCCGCGCCTCGCCGGCGTACATGACCAGTTCGTCGTCGACTGCCTGCTGCGCCTTCGGTAAGCCGCCGTGGCCGGTCGAAGGTTTCAAGGCAGCGAGGTCGCCGGCATTACGGATAGGAATCCCTTCCGGCGCATTCATCAGTTTTTTTTGTTCGATCGCATTGCCGTCCAGGTACTCGACGCCGCCGTCGCGGCTGCTGCGGACTTCATTTTGGACCTGTTTTTGGCTGGTTTTTTGTGTCTTGTTCTGGTTTTGCAAAGTCTCCGGCAAAGGTGTAGCTGCAAAGGCGCGGCTGCCAATCAGGGCGGACAACAGCAGGCAGGAGCGGAAAGTTCTTGGATTAGTCATGTTATTGCGTGGCTTTTTGTTGGATATCATTGTGGGTTACCGGCTGCGCTGCCCAGAAGGCGCTTGAAGGCCTCAAGCTTCCTGGCCTGGTCCTCGCCGCCGTCGGCATATTCGCCGGTCTTGAAGCGGCCGCCGATGATGTAGTCGACCTGCGGCCCCGGCATTTGCAGGCGGCGCTTGGCGTCCGGATCGATGACATCGGACAGGAACAGTCTTTTCTCGGCGTCGCCCTGGTCGTCGGGACTGCGCAGCACGGCCACGATGCGGGCGCCGGTCTGCACCAGGATCACTTTCTGGGCATCCGCGGCCGGCACCGAAATCGTCACCGTGCTGTAAGTGGCGCGCCCGGCCTGGCCTTGGCGCTCGCCAAAACCGGCTTCACGTGCGCGGTCGGCCGCCAGTACCTCGCGCACCGTGGTCTGGCCGGTGGCGCGCACTTCGATATTTTTCAGCAATGGCGCCAGCACAGTGTCTTCCGGCTGCGGTCCAGCGCTGGGCGGCCCTTCCTGCGGCCGCTTCATCATATAGAACAAGTCGATGTGGTCGCCGGCGCGCAGCAGGCCGGAAAAGGAATTGATCTCGTCGACCGGAATCGTGATGGCGCGGCTGCCGGCGTCGATCGACTTGGAAAACGGCACCGATTCGTACAGCAGGAAATACGATTCCAGCAAAGGCGTGCCCTTGCGCACTGGACGGATGATCTTCTTGCCGATATAGGCATCGATCTGGTCCGGCGAGATGACGTCGAAATTCATGTATTCCTTGGGCACCGTGCGCGAAGCCAGCTGCTCCATGGTCAGCACGTCGCCAGGGTTGAGGTCGATGCGCGGCACCGTCACCGTGGTGCGCACCTTGCTGGCTTCGTCGCTCAGGCTTTTTTCGATTTCACTGGAACGGGTTTTCAGGTAATTGTTGGCGAGGAAAACGGCGAACGCGGCAATCAGGACAATGATGACCAGCGGCAGCGCCTTCTTGATTTTTTGCAGGTTGATGAAACGTTTTATATTCATGATGTGAGAGTAAAAGTAATCGTCGTTGCCAACTGGCGAGAGTCGCTGCTGGTCTTGAAAAATCGGGAGTATTGCGGCTCTGGCGGCACATGCGCAACAGCCTAGTGGGTTGCTTTGTCATAGCTTTCACCCCACCAGTGTTCTTTCACATCGTTCTTCTCGCCGGCAGCCCAGTCGCCCATGTCCATTGCGCCCAGGCAGAAACCGATCTGCGGCTCGGCCGGATCGAATTTCCCTTCCAGCCGGCTCAGGATGCTGTTCCAGATCAGCCTGACCACATCGAAGGCCTGGTAGCCGCCGCTGCCGCCGATAGGCGGCGATTTGGTTCCCAACGGGTAGAAGGGATGCCAGTGCAAGGCGTTTTGCGCCCGGTAGCTGGCCGACGAGCTGAACGGATAGCGGCCGCGCTCCAGCGCCTTGGCCTGGAACGACGCCGCGATGCCGGAACTCTGGCTGCTGTTGCCAAACAGGCGGGTAATGCCGATGATGATGCTGTTGGCGATAGGCACCTTGAGCGGATAGCTCCACCAGATTTCGATCGACAGCACGGTATTTTCCTGGATGCTCTTGTTGGTGATGTCGCCTTTCAGCTTGCTGTCGGAAAGATTTTCGCCGCCATCGGGAGCGACCGTGCCTAGCGGTGTGCGAAAGCGCATGTAGTCGGCCGGCAGCTTGAGGATGCCGTAATCGAGTCCCTGCAATTCGATCACGCCGGATTCGAGGAAGGCGGCCTGGGTCGGATTGTGGTACAGGATGCAGGAATTGAACATGGCGTCTTTGTAGGCTTCGACCTGGGCTTCGACTACCGCGCCCTTGCCGGTGTCATTACCCATGTACATCGGCGTGATGCCGTTGATGTAGCCCTGCAGGACCGAGCTGTCGCCATAGCGCATCAGGCCCTTGACGAAGGTCCACACGGCCGGGCCGATTTTCTGCTTGGCCTTGCCGAGGAAACCTGAGATCGGTCCGGCGCGGTTTGCCGCTTCGTCGGGGTCGCCGCTGGACGAGCCGGCGGCATTGTTGACCGGCACGCCGTTGCTGGCGGCTTCAGCCTGGCCGGAGCCGGCCAGCTCATTGCCGGGGGTGGTGACAGTCGACGTCACGTCACGCCCGGAGGAATCCTTGCTGTGCACGACCTTGCCGACCGCCGCATAACCGAGATTGCCCAGCTGCGCCGTCAGCGGATCGGTGACAAAACGCGGCACCACGCGGCCGTTGCTCATGGCGCCTATGCGCGCCGCTTCCTGCACCGCAAAGTTATGCGCCAGCTTGGCCCGGTACATCAAGACCATTTGCAGGCACAGCAAGGCAAAGATCAGCACGATGGGGATCGCTACGACGAATTCGGCCAGGCTGGCGCCGCGCCCCAGTTTCAGATTTCTTCCGACTTTGATCAACATATATTGCGCTCTCGGCTTGTTTGCTAAATTGGCGTGGCGCTGACACCTAAGCCGTTGATGTAACTGAAATTCAGATGACGTATCGCGTCCAGCAGCAGGCTAAGCAAAGACACGCCGTCCACCGACACAAACAGCACCAGCGCCACACACACCAGCAGGATCGAATATTCAACCGCGACCTGCCCATGTTGGTGTCGATTCATCGCCGTTCCGGCACGCATCGCTTTCATTGCTTTTCCTTCATCAGCCGCGCCTTCATCGTGTAATCCAATTGACCACGACATAGGTCTGGCCGGCATTCCTGGTAAAGGTGTAGGTCGCCTCCTGCTGTTTGGGCGAGACATAGCGCATCACCGTGCCGCTGTTGTCTTCCGCGGTTTTCTTGAAGCTCAGCTTCCAGGCTTCGGCGGCGCGGTCTTCCTGGTAAAACGCAATGTTCTGTTCCATGTCGAAATTGTTGGTCATGGTGGTCAGGATCGATTCGCCCGCCATGTCCACCGTGCGTACTTCGTTCAAGATCACCGTGCCCGAGGGCTTGCGCAGATGCTTGGCCAGCACCGGCGCCTTGGTGTCGATGTCCTGCTCCATGCGCGCCGGCAGGTCCGACATGCTGAGATAGCCTTGGGTCTGCTTGCGGTTGCTGCTGCTCAGGTTGGCCTGCTTCAGCCAGCCGTCCTTGACCGCCACGATCTGCACCTCATGCCCGGCTGCCTTGGTGGTGACTTTCCACCGGGCCTTGGCCCACGCCCCCGCCAATATCACCGCCGCTTCGCGCAGCGGCTGCGGTCCCTCGATTTCATAAATCAGCATCGGCAAGCCATTCACCTCGATTTCATCGGCCAGGCGGGTCTGCTGCCAATTGTCCGGTACACCGTCCAGCATCAAGCCTTCCACCGATTTCCATTTATCCGCCGCATAAACGCCGGTGCACAGGAACAGGCACCAGCCAACCGCCATCAACACTTTCAAATAAATCCCCTTCTACCTTGTCTATTACGGCGCCGGAGAAAAGCGCCATGCCGGGTTGTCAAACATGGAGATGGTGCGCGCACGCATGATGCCGGCCGGGCACAGCTCATCCTGGGTGTATTGGGTCAGCCGGATATCGCGTCCGGGTGCGGATGTGCATTTCACCGCCATATAGTCTGCTTCGGCCATGCTGCCGGCCAGGCTCAGGTTTTCCTTGTAGTCGTCGGTAGACTTGTATGCCTTGATAATGCCGCCGGGGCTTTTCAGGCTGTCGAAATCCAGCCCCATGCCTTGCGACACCAGGGACGACACCTGGGCCGGGTTGATGCCCGCCAGGTCGACCCGGAAATTGCCGCCGAAGCCGGAAGCGCCGCCGATCAGTCCCGGCAGGTTGAAATAATTACTGTTGAGTATCTTGCCGACCGGATTGCCAGTACTGCCGGAGCTGGCAGCGCCGTCGTAAAAAGGGCTGAGCTGCTCGGCGATGCGATGGTTTGCCACCGGCACCGGCGCCGACCAGGAATTGGTGACCATGGTCAGGCTGCCCAGGCTACGCGGACCGAGGCCGCCGGCGGGCATGCCGGTCTCGCCTTTAGCGATGCCGAAAGTCCTTTCCATGAAGGTCTTGATGAAATCGCTGAGGCCGATCGAGCCGTTGACCTGCACCCGCTCGTAGGGTTCGCGGTCGAGCGTCAGGTTGGTCAAGGTATTGCCGGTCGGATCGAATCCCATCGGTCCGCCTGGCGATTTGCTCGAATTGGTAGAAATATTCAAGGCGCCGTTGCTGATGGAGCCGAATGTGGCGCTATCGAATTTATCGGTAAAAAACCGCGCCGCGGTGCTCATCCAGTCGGCATGGTCCTGCAGCAGCGCGGTGCTGCCTTCGGCCTGGCTCTGGCGCGCGCCGCGCGGCGTCAGGTAGACGCTGCGGAACACCTTGGGCGCCAGGTCGGCATCGGCGCTATACAGCGATTTGTAATCGGCATCGCCGTTCGCCTTGTAGGCCGTGCGTTCCCATACCGCAAACCGCGCCGCTTCGGTATTGAGCTGCTTGAGCTCGCCGAAGCGCCACACCCATTGCAAGCCGAACAGGAACAGCATCAGCACGCTGCAAGCCAGGATCGACTCGAACAGGGCCTGGCCCCGCTGGCCCGGTCCGGACATGCGTGGCAAGGCGAAGGTTCTGGATGGGATAGGCATGGGGTCGCGGCTCAGTAATTGTGTTCAGTTAATTGTGAAAAACAATAATTTTTCCGGATAATTCAAGCCTTCCAGCCGCGCGTTCCAGTAAGGCAGCATCAGGTTGGCGTGCGACACCACTTGCATGCGGCTGGTCCAGCGTTCGACCGGAGCCCGGTAATACACCCGCGCCTTGCCCATCGCCTGCAGGTAATCCTGCTTGATTTCGGTGTCGTAATCCTTGATCGGCGTGCGTCCCAGGTTGAACTTGCCTTCCGCTTTCAACGGCGACTTCATGGCGCCTACCGTTTCCTGCAACCCGACCACGAACGATGGTCCCAGGTCCTTCAAGGCGTTGTCCTGTATTTCCTTGGAAGCGACAAACAGGTTGCTGGCCGCGCGGTCGCCGATCTGGTAGTTGCCGATGTTGGCGTCGCGCATTTCCCAGAAACCGAAACGTTCTGCCGGCAAGCCCATGTCGGCCGCCACCACGCCGCCCAGGCCGGGCCGCTGGAACAAGGTCTCGGTGCCGCGCGAGGTACGCATGTTGATGAGATCGATCAGATCGCCCAGGCCCAGCGCATTGAGCAGGAATTTCAGGAAACCGTTGACATTGTTGAGCGGATCGCCGGCTGCTTCCTCGCCCATTGTAAATCCTTGTCCCAGTACATTCGATACGGAACCGGCCACATTGCTACCCAGGTTCGAGAGGCTCTGGAAATTCGCCGCCTGCTGCGCCAGTGCTGTCGCCAGCTCCACTTCCGGTTCGCCGCTGCCCGGACTCGGCGCATCCAGCGATGAGCCGGAAGCCGGCATGCCCGCGGGAGAGCCGCCCAGCACGCTGCTGGTGCTGCTGTTAAGCATGTTGATCACGCTTCCCGGCGAGTTGCTTGAATTGAGGCTGTTGCCGGCGGCTTCCAGCGCCGGCTCCAGCGGCGCCACGATGGCGTTGTTGAGCGTGCTGGTGGCACTGGCGGTAGCGGATTGCCCTTTCATCGCGCTGTTGCCGGCCGCCCTGGCGATATTCATGACGCCGCGGTTGTAGTATTTTTTTGCCGAACCGGCCGCCAGCGAAGCACATGCGCCACTCTTCCCGCCCAGGCGCGGCGCATAGATCTCACCGCTGGGCAGCGTGAAATACATGCAATCGTCGAGACCGGTCGCTTCGCCCCAATAGGCTTTTTTGGCAGCGTCGTCAGCCTTGACCACATCCGAGAATTTTTTCATGTCCTCGGGAATTTCCTGGTTCGCATTCACACCCTGGCGGCCGACCTTGGACATGGTCACGGCGCCGGCAAGGGGAATATGAATATTGAACAGGTGCGGATTGATGTCGATCACATCGAAGTTGCTCCAGCCGTAGGTGCCGTCCTGCATCTGCATCATGCGCGTGCCGCCGGTGCGTTCATATAGGCACATGATGGGGCTGACAATGACGCCCACCGTGTTCATGAAGGCCTCAATCACGGGGCCGACGACATCGGCTGCGACATTGCCCTTCAGCGCCGGCACGATCTGCTCCAGGCCGTTGGTTTCCAGGCCGGTCAGCATGCCGTTGATAGCGGAAAGATTGCAGCCGTCGACCGCCCACAGGCCAACCGCGTTCGGGAACAGGCGGCGGCCGCCGCTGCCGCTGGTGAAGTTGAACATTTCCTTCATCATCAGATGATGGACCAGGTTGAACTCAATCTTGTCCTTGTTATCCTTTTCCCCTGCCTCCTTCATCTTGTTCAAGCCGAGGAATTTGCGCGGCGGCTGGTGGAACTTGATCATGCTGCCGAAGTCCACCATGCTCTTACCGATCTGGTAGACGATGGTTTGCGGAATATATTCGGCCTGCGGTGCGTTGGCCGCCAGCAGGTCGTTCTGCATGCTGATCATGGAAGACACCGTGGTCGCCAGGTGCAGCTGCTGCGAGGCGAAGATCGCATAGTTGGACAGGGAAACGGTGGCGGTGCCGGCATTGGCCAGCACCTGGCTGGTCAAGCGCACGCCCTTCACTATCTTTTCCCAGAAGTCGCCGAACTTGGAGATGGCGTTGGTGACGCCCGACAAGGCGGAGCCGATATAGGGAATGAATTTGGTCAGGGCAGCAATGCCCTTCAATACCGTGCTGTTATTTTTCCAGTACTGGTCCGACATGCCGACGCTCGACCACATCGCTGTCAACTGGCCGACCGCCTGGTAATTGGAAATCATGGCGCGATTGGTGTATGCGGTGTAGTTCAAGCCTTCGGCGGCAACGTTGGCTGTGCTGAAAGCGATGGCGTCGGCGGCATTCACCAACTGCCGCTTCTCGCTGGTCACCTGCGCCATGTTGTAGACCGCAAACAGGCCCACGCACAGTACCGCAAAAAAGAAGATGGCTATAGGCAGCACCGCGCCACGCTGACGCCAGCCGCCATGAGTCCGGGATCTGCCGGCCCTGCCCTGTTCCGATGCCCGTTTCACTATGCGCTCCCTATCAGAAATCAATTATTGATGATTGACTGCCGGTCTCCGGCCAAACCAATTTTTACTTTTCTGATGAAAGTATTTTTCTGCTCGCAGCGGAAATTCCCGGCCGCGAAAAGCCCCGCCAAACGAAGCGTGCTAGTTGATATTCAAGGAATTTCTCCAGCCTGCGGCGACGCAGGCTGGAGCGCAGATCGATCAGCGGTTGTCGGTGCCGTAATCTTTCATGGTGCGTTGGGTAGCTGCCTTCTTGGTAGCATCTTTTGCCGCCGTACCAGCCGCGGTGATTTCTGTCGAACCATCATTGCCGGACAGTTCATTTGCCATGCCCGCTACCTGGTGGCGAATGACGCCGCCAAAAGCAGCAAACACGCCGATGCTGACAACCGCAATCAGCGCCACGATGATGATGTATTCCGACATGCCTTGGCCGCGTTGGAGCAATGCGGTTTTGATGCGACGGGATGAAGCGTTTAATAAAGTTGCCATTTGAATCTCCTGAGGCTGGTGGTGGTGGGACAATTCCCTGTTGCTAAAACTGAGTACGTTCAATTTTTAGTCTATCCAGCTACCGTGTTTTCTATGTCTTCGCGAAACACTGTCGCAGCCTATCCCGCGCCATCGTCAACAACGATGGCGTGCCTGAATCATTCGAATGATTTTTTTGTTTTACTTCACCGATGCAGCGGCGCGAGAATCGAACAATGCAATGCGCTCGGAGAGCCGGCGCCGGCGTTCGGTCAGCACGTCGATCAGACCATCCAGTTCGTGAAGTTTCTCTATATGCGGCGCCAGGTCCGCGGCGCCTTGTTTTGGATCAAAATTTTCGCTTCCGGAAGACTGCAAGAAAGTGCCAATCTGCCGCGTGCTGAAACCGCATTCAATCAGGTCCTTGATCTGCCTGACGATCTCCACTGTCTGCAGCGGGTAATCGCGGTAACCATTAGCCAGACGCTGCGACAGAATCAGTCCTTGCGACTCGTAGTAACGCAAAATACGTGCGCTTACTTTTGCTCGATTTGCTATTTCTCCTATTCGCATTTCGCCTTTGCCTTGTTAACAAATAAGCGGTCCGGATGGCGGTGCAAACAAGGTAAAGAGATGACAGATATTTTTGTGCCAGCTTTTCATAACGTATTGCGATCCGTCCGAATTGCCTGATCCGATTAATAAAACGTTCTACTAACTGCGGTCTTTTACACAGGTGAAGATATGCTACCAACCTTGTCACGAGGCGCCTGGAAACTACTGACGATACGCCGCGCAAGCGCTCGTCTCCTTGATTTGATGCAAGACATGTGCCATTCGAAGCGAATGTAAATACGTGTCTTTTATTGTCAAACAATGTTGAAGTAAGGTAACTATAGAACATTGACACTAATGAGAACGTCAAGAAAAAAATCACTTCATTCCATACAAGTGAGCAGTAATTCGTTGTTTAGTTGCAGCAATATTTTTGTTTAGTGGCAATGATGTTTTGTTTAGTCGAAACAAAAATTGTCATCCATATTTCCCAGTGGCGAGGCCGATGTGCTGTCATTTTCGTCTCCACAATACAATCGACTGCGAGCAGCCTTTCATTCGGAAAAGAAATGTTGAGGACAATATGTTTATGGTTTAAAAAGTTGAAAAATTAAGATTTAGGATGTATCTCAAATCGTCAGAAAATGCTTGCGGCGCGTGTCCCCAAGTTGCTGCTGCGGATTTGGAAAAATTATTTTGATTTGAAAAAAAACGTAGCGATGCCACCATTGTGGATTTGGCTCGCCACATGCGATGTCAAGGTTTAGTAAGGTTTGAGTTAGCTGAATATCGTCATTACAGCTTCCGTTCGGATCGGGCGGCATGCATTAATCCGCTGCATTCGGCAGATGCGCCGCACTATTGTAGAACCGCCTTGGAAATCCCGAGATATTGTGTGCCGTTGCAGTGCAGCCATGATTGCCGTTTTTATAAAAAAAAAAGCCCGGGCAGCAAGCGCGGCCCGGGCGTATCTGATGCAGGAGCAGATCAGTTAAGCGGCAGTTCCAGGCCGAACATGATCGACTGGCTGCGGCCGTTGCCGACATTCAGATTGCTGCTGTAGTCGATCGTAAACATCACGCCATTGCGCATCACCAGCTTGGCGCCGAAGCCTGCGCTCCAGTTGCCGGTGTCCTGGCTGGTGGTATGGACGATATAGGCCGGCCCTGCCGCCGCCAGATCGGCGTAGGCCAGGCTGGCGTCGTCCTGTCCCTGGAACTGATGGCGGAATTCCAGCCGCGCGCGCGGTCCCCATGTGCCCAAACTCGTCACATACTGACCTTCCGCGCGCACACCCAGGCTGCCGCTGCTGGTGCGCACGGTCTGCTTGAAGTAAGTCAACGCATTGAGGCCGCTGGCGGTCTCTGTGTACTGGTCAAGCGTGGCCGACATCAGTTCTACCCGCCCATACGGCGACCACATCCAGTTTTGCTGGCGGAACTCGATGCCGCTGACGATGGCGCCGAACACCTGGTCGCCGTGCCGCAAGCCGGTGGCATAACCGCCGCCGTCGGTGATGTAACGCGTGGCGTTGAAATTCAGCGTACCGTAACCGAGGACACCGTCGATGAACACATTCTTGGTCGGACGCAAACTGCCGTACATGGCCGCCACCACGCTTTCCGCCGTGCTCTTGGTGCCGTTGTCGCCGACATCGCTGCTGTCGCGGCTAAAACCTGCGCCAAGGCCGATGCTGGCGAAATCGTTGATCCGGTAGTCGCCGCCGGCGCTGACGCCGTTAGTGGTGAAGCGGAATCCGGTCTGGCGGCCATTCACGTTGTGCTGGCCGAAATCGACCGCGCCGCCCATCCATAATGACAAGGGCTGCTTCGGATTGTCTTGGCGGGTCGGCATTTCCGGCAGGCCGGCGACTGTCGACTGCGTATCGTTGGCGGCCAGCACCGGTCCATTACCGCTGCCGTTGCCGCCCGCGGCTCCGGCCCTCTGCGCAGCCGCCGATTGCAATGGCCAGCCGACCTTGCGCATGTTCGGCTGCAACGGCGAGCCCAGCATGCGATCGACATCGCTGTTCTGCCACTGTGCGGCGTTGCTGCCCGGGCGGTCGGTTGTCGGCGGTGCAAAGCTCAGGCCGAATCCCGAGCTGCCCCAGCCGTCGCCGTGCAAACTTTCCAGGCGGCGGGTGAAGTTCGAGATCTGCGCGGTGGCGAAGCGCCTGGCGCTGTCGGCCTGCGCCGCCAGCAAACCGATCACTTCAGGATCGGTCGACATGTCGCGGCGCGGCGTCACGGTGATATTGACGCTGCCTGGCGCGGAAGTCGCAAAGGTGTTGCTCAGCGTGTAGCTGACCGCAACCGATCCGGCAAAGGTGCTGGCCGCGGTGAAGCTCATCTGGTACGCCGGCTTGCCGGCCGTGCCGACATCGCGGATCGCTGCGCTGCCCGCCGCTGCCGGCGATACTGTAACCACGCTGGCGGCCGTGAACGGACCGCCGCTGGCGCCGGCCATCAGGTCGACATTCACCGTGGCGCCGGCGCTGACGGTGGCGCTATGGGCGCCGGCTACCGGCATCGGATTGACGCTGATGGTTGCCATCACCGGCGCCGAGACCCCGAAGGCATTCGCCAGCGTGTAGCTGAAGCGGATATCGCCGCTGCTGCCTATCACCGAGGTATACAAGATATCGGTGCCGTTGACGACCGCAGTCCCGGCGCTCGGCGGACTGACAACCGCGGCTACGGTAAACGGACCGCCGCTGGCGCCGTTGGCGCCATGCACGGTGACCGCCTGGCCGGCCAGGACGGTGGCCGTTTGCGGCACGGCTACCGGCACTGCCAGCGGTGTCACGGCCACGGTCACGCTGGCCGGGGCCGAAGTGCCGCCTGGCCCGGTTGCGGTATAGCTAAGGCTATCGCTGCCGAAATAATTGCCGGCCGGCGTATAGACCACATTCAAGCCGCTGACGACGGCGCTGCCGTGTGCAGGTGCGGTGCTGATCGCAATGCTGGTGATCGGCCCGCTGTCGTTGGCCGTGACATTCACGGTTACCGGCTGGTTGGCTGTGGTAGCAGCGCTGTCGTTGACTGCAACCGGCTGCGCCTGCCCTACGCCAAGCGTCAATGCCTGTTGCCCGTTGAAATTCTGCGCATCCGTCGCGCGCACCGTGAAGCCAAAACTGCCTGCGGCGGTTGGCGTTCCGCTCAGCAGACCGGTTGTGGCATTCAAAGTCAGCCCGGCCGGCAAGCTGCCTGCAGCTATCGTAAAGGCATACGGCGCGATGCCGCCGCTGGCCGCGAATTGCTGGCTGTATGCGATGTTGACCTTGGCCGCGGCCATTACCCCTGGCGTCACGCTGATGGTCGGCGCGCCAACATTCAAGGTGTAGCTGACGGTAGCACTGAACGGCGCACCGACGCCGCTGCTGCTGTCGCTGGCGCGGATGCTGACAGTAAAGCTGCCGCTCTGGTTGGTAGTGCCGGACAACACACCAGTGGCCGAGTTGAGCGTCAAGCCGGTTGGCAAGGCGCCGCCGGTCATGGCAAAACTGTATGGTGCTGTACCGCCGGCGGCCGTCAGCGTGGCGGTATAGGCGGCCTCCGCGGTCGGATTGGGCAAGGTCGCTGGATTCAAGGTCACCGCCGCGGCGGCGATCGCCAGGCTATAAGCCTGGCTGCCGCTGAAGCTGTTCGCATCCAGCGCTCTTACCGTGAAACTGAAAGTGCCGGCAGCACTCGGTGTCCCGCTTAAAGCGCCGGTCGAGGCGTTCAGCGTGACACCGGCCGGCAACGCACCGCTGGTCAGGCTATAGGCATAGGGCGCGGCGCCGCCGCTGGCGCTGATTGTCGCGCTATAACCGAGCGCCACCGTGCCGCCGGCAATACTGCTCGGCGCCAGGCTGATGCTCGGCGCCGCCACCGCCAGCGTGTAGCTGCTCTGCACGCTGAATGGCGCACCGGCGCCGGTGCTGCTGTCGGTAGCGCGCACCGTGATCGGGAAGCTGCCGGCTTGTACAGTAGTGCCGGACAATACGCCGGTGCCGGGATTTAGCGTGATGCCGCTCGGCAGGGTGCCGGAAGTCAAGGCATAGCTATAGGACGCGGTGCCGCCGGCGGCGCTGAACGTCACGCTGTACGGCGCGGCAACGGCTGCCGCCGGCAGCGAAGCCGGCGTCAGCGTCAGGGTCGGCACGCCGACCGCGACGGTGTAGGCGCGGGTCCCGGCAAAACCGTTGGCGTCGCTGGCGCGCACCGTGAAGTTGAAACTGCCGGCCGCGGTCGGCGTCCCCGACAGCGCCCCGCTGCTGCCATTCAGCGATACGCCAGTCGGCAAGGCGCCGGCCGAGATGATATAAGAGTAGGCGCCGATGCCGCCGCTGGCGCTGATCGAAGCTGAGTACGATGCGGCGATTGCGCCGCCCGGCAAGCTGGCCGGCGTCAGGCTGATGGTCGGCGCGCTGATCGCCAGCGTATAGCCGATAGCGATCGAGAATGGCGCGCCGGCGCCGGTCGACTGATCGGTAGCCGTGACGGTAACCGGGAAGTTGCCGCTCTGGGTTGGCGTGCCAGACAGCGTGGCGGTAGCCGCATTCCAGCTCAAGCCTGTCGGCAGGCTGCCTGACAGCACATAAGTGTATGGTGCAACGCCGCCGCTCGCGGAGAATGTCTGGCTGAATGGCGCGCCGTAGACCGGCGTCAGCGTCGGGCCGGCTGGCGTCAAGGTCATGGTCGGCGCTGCTACCGTCAGCGTAAAGGCCTGGGATTTTGTGAAAGGCCCGGTGCCGGTGCTGCTGTCGGTCGCCGCTGCCGTGACCGAGAAACTGCCGGCGACCGTGGGCGTACCGGAAATCGTCACGCTGCTGGCGCCGCTCCCGGTCACCGTCAATCCTGCCGGCAGGCCGCTCACGCTATAACCCGAATAAGGCGCGCTGCCGCCGCTCCAGGTCAGGGTCTGGCTATAGCTGATGCCGTCGACCGCTGACCACGATGCGGACGGCGTAATCACCAGCGTCGGCGCGCTCACCGTCACCGAGACGGTCGCCGGGCTCGAGGTACCGGCGCCGTTGGTTGCGGTATAGGTGAACGCATCGCTGCCGGCATAACCTGCTGTCGGCGTATAGGTGATGCTGGTGCCGCTGGCAGTGGCCGTGCCGTGCGTTGCAGCCGATGCGACCGCCACTGAAGTCGACACGCCGCCGCTCAGGTTGAGCGTGATTGCATTGGCCGAACTGCCATAGGCAACTATGGCACTGACCGCACCGGCAACCGGCAGGCCGGGAGCGACAGTCACCGAGTAGGCGCGCGATCCGGTGTAGGGACCGGCGCCGGTAGAACTATCGGTAGCCGTGACCGTGAAATTGAACGGGCCAGCTGCGGTCGGGGTACCGGTCAGCGCACCGGTGGCTGACAATGACAAACCAGGCGGCAAGGCGCCGGCGCTGATGCTGTAGGCATAGGAGGAAGTCCCGCCGCTTGCGGTCACGTTCTGACTGACGCTGGCGCCGACAGTCATGGCGGCCAGAGTGGTTGGACTGAGCGTGATGGTCGGCGCATTGACCGTGAATGAATACGCCCGCGCGCTGTTATACGGACCAGTCCCGGTTGAACTGTCTGTAGCCCGAACGGTGAAATTGAAAGTACCGCCAGCGGTTGGCGTGCCTGACAGCACACCGGCAGACGACACCGACATGCCAGCTGGCAAGGCGCCTGCCGTGAGCGCATAAGTGTAGGGAGCGGTGCCGCCGCTGGTAGTGAAATTCAAGCTGCCATAGGCGGCGGCTACCAAAGCCGGCGGCACGGTGGTCGGCAAGATGTTCATCGTTGGCGGACTGATGACGAGGCTATAGGCGAGCGAACCGGAAAAACTGTTCTGGTCGGTAGCCCTGACCGTGAAGTTGAACGTGCCGCCGGCAGTCGGCGTGCCTGACAAGGTGCCGGTGCTGGACAATGACATTCCGGCCGGCAGCGCGCCGGCGGTGATTGCGAATGTATAAGGTAATGTTCCCCCGCTGCCTGTTAACGGGCCGCCGATATATGCCGCACCCACGGTACCGGCAGGTAATGTCGATGGAGTGACGACGATGACCGGCGTCGCGTTGATCACGATTGTCATGTTCTGGGCTTGGGAAAATGGACCAGTGCCGGTAGTGCTGTCAGTGTACTTGACGGAAAAAGTAGAGCTGCCGACTGCTGTCGGAGTTCCGGAAATCAAGCCGCTGGACGACATGCTCAGGCCCGGCGGCAGGGTTCCCAACCCGACCTGCACCGAATAACTGTATGGCGCCGTGCCGCCGCTGGTGCCGAGCTGCTGGCTGTACGGCAGCGATACCGTGCCGGCGGGCGGACTGCTCGGCGACAATGCCATTACCGGCACGGCAACGACCATCGAGTAGGTTTTAGTGGTGGCCAGCGCAGTCGGCGTAGTCGAATCGTGCACCCCGACGGTAAAGGTGAATGGGCCAGCCGCGGTTGGCGTGCCCGTGATCGCACCCGCAGACGACAAGCTCAGCCCCGCCGGCAGGCTGCCGGAAGAAAGCGAATAGACATAAGGTGCAACACCGCCCGAGGAACTCAAGGTCTGGCTGTAGCTGTTACCGATCAAAGGTGTTGGCAGGCCGGCGGGGGTTACCGTGATGGGCGAAGCCGCCGGCAGGATCGTAACCGTAAATACAAGCGGATGGTTCAGCTCGTCTTGGATGGTGAATGTATCAGATAGGGCGCCATCGCCATTGTTGACATAGGTTACGATACCAGTGCCGTTTCCCACGGCTGGATCTACATCCGGAATACTACCGTGCAGAGGCAAAACCGAGATTCCAGTGAAGCCAAATGTCGAACAGCTCGACAGGTCCGTGCTAGCCGAGCCACCCGACGCAACGGTCATGGTCTGAGTCGGCGCACAAGGAGCCGCATACACCAAGTTTGCCCAACCAAAAATCACTGAGAACAACAAACCAAACATGATCCGGACTACAGGCCCGAGACCGTAAGTCCTGGCCTCATGCTGTCCGGATGTCTTCCCCGATGCGTTTGATGCTGAAGTTGTCGCAGGCAATGACAGAACGCAAGTGCCGGCACGACCGTGTGGGCGTAGCAACATAAAAGCTCCCTGATATTTTTTTTGGATTCGAACCGTCGTTATGAGCGATTCGATATTGTTTTAATAGATATTCGAGGAAAGAGCTGATAGCAGTCAGGAGATGCTCTGGAAGCCATTGACGCTTGCCTTCTGGCAACGTATGCTACCCCTAATTATAAAAACAGCAAACAATGAATTTTGCTTTAAAGCAAATTTAAATTGCCTGTTGCGGGAACAACACAAAGCAAGCAATCCCGCGCTTATCGCCAGCCACTGTCAGTGCATTACCAATCTTGGGAGAGATATCGATGGCTGAATACTATGTTGGACAAATCATGCTGAGCGGTTTCAATTTTGCACCGCGCGGTTTTGCTGCCTGCAATGGGCAGCTCATGCCGATCAGCCAGAACCAGGCGCTGTTCTCGCTGCTTGGGACCATGTATGGCGGCAACGGGCAAACCACCTTCGCCTTGCCAAATTTGCAAGGAAGCACACCGGTCCATGCGGGCTCCTCGGCTGACCCTAACTGGCAACCGGCGCCGTATATACAGGGACAATTGGCAGGCGTTGAAAACGTCACCCTGCAGCCGGGGCAACTTCCCGTGCATAACCATCTGGCGAACGCCACCGCTACAGCCGGGTCGATCAAGAATCCTACCAACACGCTGTACGGCGGCAGCGGCACGGAAGCGCTGTACGGCCAGGCCGCCGGCCCTCAGGTAACGCTGGCTCTGCAAACCGTCGCCTCCGCCGGCGGCAACGGTGTGCACAACAACATGCAGCCGTTCCGGGTCCTGAATTTCAGCATTGCCCTCTCTGGCGTTTTTCCGCCTCGCAACTAGCCACATCCCCGTCACCTTTAAGGGAATATAGCCATGACCACACCATTTGTAGGTGAGATCCGCCTGCTCGCCTTTCAACGTACCCCGAGCGGCTGGTTTGCCTGCGACGGCAGCCAGCAGTCGATTTCGGAATATGAAGTCCTGTATACATTGCTGGGAACCACCTTCGGCGGCGACGGCGTCACCACCTTCGGCTTGCCCGACATGCGCGGCCAGGTGCCGCTCCACCAAGGAACCGGCAACGGCCTGTCGCCTCGGGTAATCGGCCAGCAAGGCGGCAGTGAAAGCGTCACTCTGATATCCGGCAGCATGCCGGCCCACACCCATTCGTTTGCTGCCACCACCGCCCTGGCCAACGCCACGACGCCGGCAGCCACCCTTGAACTGGCCGCCGCCGCAGGCAACGACAAGACGTATACCAGCAGCCTGGCCGGACTCAATCCGTTTGCCATGTCGCCGGCGTCCACTTCGACGGCCGGCAACACCCTGCCGCACGAGAACACCATGCCGACGCTGACCGTATCGTTTTGCATTGCCTGGGCCGGGGTTTTTCCGTCGCAGTCGTAATATAGCCAAAAGCGCAGCCAGGGCGCCTGTCGCCTGACACCGCCAACAGATGAGATGAGGAGAACACCGTGACCACACCATTCCTGGGTGAAATCCAGATTTTCGGCTTCAACTTCGCGCCTGCAGGCTGGGCCCAATGCAACGGCGCCACACTGCCGATCCAGCAATATAGCGCCTTGTTTTCCCTGCTTGGAACCAACTATGGCGGCAATGGCACGACTACTTTCCAGCTGCCGAACTTTGCCGGACGCGCGGCATGCAGCCAAGGGCAAGGCCCGGGACTGACTCCGCGCACCGTCGGCGAAACTTTCGGCACCAATCAAGTTAGCCTGGGGCTCGGCGAAATGCCTGGCCACTCCCATGCCGTCAACGTTTATCACCAGACCAATGCGACGCTGCAGGCTAACGTTCCGGACAATGGTTATGGTTTGACCGGGCCGGCCAATACTTCGCCGTTTGTACCGACGCCAACAGCAAACACGACTTTTGCGCCGACCGTCATCGGCACCGCCGGCGGCAGCCAGCCGCACGAAAACCGCCAGCCGCTGCTGCCTTTGAATTTCTGCATTGCGTTGCAAGGTGTATTCCCCGCCTTCGACTGATCCCGGACTTGCTGCGCTGCCGGCCTTCCCGGCCGGCGCAGTTCCGGAAACACCAGCGGTGCTGCGCCAGCGCGGCGTCGTCCTGCGCCCTTGCACAACCGCGGATATCGCATTCCTGCGCGACCTGTACCGCCAGCTGCGCGCCGAAGAACTGGCGCCGCTGCCATGGCCGCAAGCGCAAAAGAATATTTTTCTCGACAGCCAGTTCGCGCTGCAGCACCGCCATTACCTGAACCATTACCCGGACGCGGATTTCTGCCTGGTTGAATCGGCAGCGCAGCCGATAGGACGCCTGTACCTGTGGCGGCAAACGCCGCAGCACCTGGTCATCGATATCAGCCTGTTGCCGCAGTGGCGCAATGGCGGCATCGGCACTGCCCTGATTCACGGCGCCCAGCAACTGGCGCAGAGGGATGAAGCAGATTTGAATTTGCACGTCGACCAGCGCAACGGCGCTGCCCGGCGTCTCTATGAACGGCTTGGATTTACTGCGACGGAGGAGGACGGCCCATATACCGGCATGCGCTGGCAGGCGGCATAAGACCGCGGAAAGCTAGTTGAATACCGCCTGATACAGAAAACCTTCCTGGTCGCGCGCCACCGGCACCAGGAAAATACCTACTTCACCGATGGCTTCATGTTTCATCTGGAAGATTTTCTGGGTGAACAAAATAGGCGAACCATTCCGGAACAACAGACTGAACGGCGCCCGCAGCATGCCCGCCAGGGTAGGCGCCGCCAACGGTTTCACTTCGACCAGCACGAAAGGCGCATTGCCGTCGCCCACGGAATAAAAAGTCTCATTAACGCGCGCGGCAAAATGTTCCAGCGTGAGGATATCCATAATTCCGTTGAGTATGCAGTGTTGATCGGGCGACAGTCATTCTAATGGAATTCAGCGCTGTCCCGGCATCCGTTTATTGTCCGGACAGACAGGAGGGGCCAGACAATTTCCCTCGGCGGCATCGCTCCGCCTCCTACGCCAGATGCTTGTGGCAGATGCAATGCCCCCAGCGGTACAGATGCATGTTGTGCAGCAGGTCCTTGGTCGCGGTCGGCACGCCGCTCAACAGGATTTCCTTCGCGGTCAGGCCGAATACCGCCAGGCTGATCGACGGCGCCAGCGACACTACCGCGTGCCAGGTCCGTTTCGGTATGAACAAGGCGTCGCCCTGCTCTACCCGTGCATACAGCCCTTTGGCCTGCTCCAGGTCGCGCAGCTGTTCCGGGTGCTCATCGAAACGTGCAATGTTGATCGAACTCAGGGTGGCGCCCCAGTCGTATTTTTTCGACGGCCGCATGAACGCCTCTTCCGACGGCTGGAACATGACAAATTCCTTGACCCCGCGCGCCTGGCAAAACCAGTTGTTGGGCACGTCGCGGTGCAGTCCCGTATGCGTATTGGCAGGCCCCATGAACACCGATTCCCAGGTCCAGCGCCAGCCCGGCCACAAGCTGCGGATGTCGAAATCGCTGCGCAGCTGCGGGAAATCTTCCAGGATGCTCCATTGCGCCAGGTAATTCTGGTGCGGCGTAAACGATTGCATGTGCGCCCAGTTAAGATGGAACTGCTCGCCTGGCTGCAATTGCAGGCGTCGCCGGTTCGGCAGCAGGCCCGCCTCGTCGCTGACCGGCTCAGTCGCCAGCGCGGCAAGCTCGCGCAGGTACGGCGCTATCGGCAGCAGCGGCCGTTCCTGGGTTTCGCCTTGCTCCACCAGCCCATTCTGGAATTTCCGGGCCGGTTCCGAACCGTCTTTATTGCGCAACTGCGCCATCTTTTCAAAAGACCAGTTTTCCTGCGCCGGCCAGTTGCGCAGCGCGCCCTTCACCAGCAAGGGTCCGGTCCTTTCCCCGAAGCCGCCCTCTTGCGCCAGTTGCAACGCGTCGATTTCATCCACCAGCGTGAATGCCGGACCTAATATCTGTGTCATATCCTGATTGCCTGCGATGTCAAGGGAGCCGGTTGTCGTTTTCACTGATGGGAACATAACGCCGTTCACCGCTGTCCGGGCTGTACCAGACGCTCATCACGCGGCCCGATTCCGGATCGACAAAACGCTCTCCGGTTTCCTGCCAGGGGCCGTCGTCCGCTTTCGGCGTGTGCGAATAACGCCAGCGTTCCAGCAAGACCGCCGCCACCAGCAGCAGGCCCCAGAGGGTGAACGGCCACGCGCCGTCGGCGCCGGCAATGGTGCAGACCAGGCCGGCCAGCACCAGCAGCACCGCAAAACCAAGCAGCAGCAGGCGCAACATGATTAAGGCGCAACCGGCTCAACCACGACTGCCGTGCCATATGCCACGATCTCGCTCATGGTCTGCCCCATTTCCGAGGAATCGAAACGCATCATCACCACCGCGTTGCCGCCCATGCTATGAGCGTTCTTGACCATGCGGTCAACTGCATGGCGGCGCGCTTCCTCGAGCAATTGCGTATATTCGGTGATTTCACCGCCCACTATCGAGCGCAGCCCAGCCATGATGTTGCCCGCCAGGCCGCGGCTGCGCACCACCAGCCCGAATACCTGGCCTTTGACTTCCTTGACCCGGTAACCCGAGATGTTTTCCGTAGTAACTACAAGCATGTTGGCCCCTTAGACATTGCCCTGATCCAATTGTAATTCAGTGCGGCTGCTTCACGGAAATTTCTCGGTTGCCGTCTTAAACCCGGACCAGCAGCTTGCCGGTATTCTTTCCTTCGAACAGGCTGTTGAGCGCTTCCGGCAACTGCTCGAAACCGTCGACATAGGTTTCCTGGAAAACAATCTGGCCGCTTTTCACCCACGGCGCCACGATCGCCAGCATTTCATCCATGCGATGGGCGAAGTCGCGCGCCAGGATGCCTTGGATGGTCGCCCGCTGGAACAGCATATGCTGCAGGAAACGCGGCCCAAGGTCGGGCGTATCCAGGCCGCCGTCGTACTGGCTGATGGCGCCGCAGATGATGATGCGCGCGCGCCGCTTGATCAGCGGGATGACGGCGTCGGTAATCGGGCCGCCGACATTGTCAAAATAGATATCGACGCCGCCGGTGGCAGCCTGGATCGCAGCGCTCAGCGCCGCTGGCGTGGTATGCGCACGATAGTCGACGGCGCCGTCAAGCTCCAGCGTCTCGGTAAGGAATTTGCATTTTTCAGGCCCGCCGGCAATGCCGATCACGCGGCAGCCGGCGCGTTTGCCGAACTGCGCCACCAGCGAGCCGACCGCGCCGGCAGCGCCGGACACCAGCAAGGTATCGCCTGGACGCGGACGCCCGGCCTCGGTCAAGCCGAACCAGGCAGTCCGGCCCGGCATGCCAAGCACGCCCAGCGCCGTGGAAACCGGCGCCGCACCTGGATCCAGCTTGGTCAGTTCGCTCTGATGGCAACGCGCATAAAGCTGCCAGCCGCTGTACGCCGACACCCAATCGCCCGCCTGGAACAGCGGACTGGCAGAAGCCACCACCTCGCCCACCACGCCGGCGCGCTGGACGATGCCGAGCGGATGCGGCACGTCGTAGGTATTGCGCTCATGCTGCTGGATGCGGATATAGGGATCGACGCTGACGATCCTGGCGCGCAGGATCACTTCATTGGCCGAGAGATTGCCGTCCAGCTCGGTTTTACGCAGCTCGTAATGCTCGTTGCCGACGCGCCCGTCGGGACGCTTGACGTAAAACCATTGCTGGTTCTGGTAGGTGGTTTGCATGTTCGGAGCCTGATTGCTTTTGGCCTGACAGTGTAGCCAAATTGCGGCAACTGCGCCGGCTGGGCCAGAAATCCGGGATTCCGGCGCTGTTATGCGGACGGCAACACGCGCGACCAAGGGAAAGCGGCATGGTGCCGTTCCTCGAACCGGCATCTCAGCCAAAGGCGTTGTCCTCAATGGCGTCAGGTTGCAGCCTTCCTACTACGGCATGCGAGATGGAAAATACCGGCAGGTCAACTACTCCTACTGATCAGGGCTGATCGGACGCTACAGTATTCCACCAGCCGCCGCCCAAGGCTTGCAGCAATGCCGCGGTGTCGGCATATCGCGCTGCTTGCGCGACAGTGCGATCCAGCGCGGTTTGCAGCCCCTGGCGTTGCGCATCCAGCAAACTGAGATGGCTGACGCCGCCCGCCTGGTACTGGCGCGAGGTGATCGCCAGGCTGCCTTGGGCATTCTCCGCGGCTTGCGCCCTCGCCTGCAAAACCTTGGCGTCATTCTCCAATGCGCGCAAGCTGTCCGCCACCTGCTGCAAGGCCTGCAATACGGTCTGCTGATAACTCGCCGCCGCCGCGTCGTAGGCAGCAACGGCGGCACGTTTCTTGGCGCGCAGCTCGCCGCCATGGAACAGCGGCTGCATCAGATTGAGGCCGATGTTCCAGACGTTGAGGCTGTCGGCCAGGTCGGCGATCCGGCCTTGCTCCGTTCCCACGCTGCCGGACAAGGTGAGCTGCGGATAAAGATTGGCGCTGGCCACGCCCACCTGGGCGCTGGCCTGGTGCAGCGTTGCTTCGGCCGCACGGATATCGGGCCGCTGGCGCGCCAGCGCCGAAGGCAGGCTCAGCGGCAACCTGTCCGGCAACGTCAGGCTGTCCAGGTCCAGCGGCGGCATGTCGGCCTGCGCCGGCGCCTTCCCGAGGTAGACAGCCAGCTGATGACTGGTTTGCGCTTGCTGCTGCAGCAGCGCCGGCAGCGCCGCTTCGCTCTGCGCCACCAGCGTACGCTGGTTCTTGAGGTCGCGTTCGGCGATGCCGCCGGCGGCCAGGCGCTGTTCCATGATGCCGAGCTGCTGGCGCTGCAGTTGCAGCATCTGTCCTGTGCTGGCGATTTGTGCATGCAGTGAAGCATGGCGGATAGCCGCAGTGACCACATTGCCGGCCAGCGTCAGCCGCGCCGCCTGCAATTCGGCGGCCTGGTTGTCCACCTGCGCCTGCAAACCTTCCAGCATGCGCGTATCGGCGCCAAAAACGTCGACCGTATAGGAAACGTCGAGAGACGCGTTATACAGTGTAAACGGTCCTGCCTGCGGCACATTGGGAATGCCGAGCGCAGCGGTATCGATCTGTTGGCGCACTCCGCCCACCTGCAGGTCGACCTGGGGATAACGGGTAGCGCCGATCTGGCCGCCCAGGTTTTCGCTGGCCTGGCGCAAGGCAGCTTTTGCCTGGACTATCGAAGGGCTGTTGGCCAGCGCCTCGCGCACCAGCGCGTCCAGTTGCGGCGAATGGAACAAGGTCCACCACTGCGCCGGGATGTCCATGCCGGGGTCGAAATGCTGGGCGCCGCCGCCGGCTCCCGCGCTGGAGACGGTCGCCAGCGGTTGCACACCCGCCGTGTATTGCGGCACGACAGGCGCCGGCGGCGCCTGGAAATCGGGACCGGCGGCACAGGCCGCCAGCAAACCGGCCATGCCCAGGCACGACAAGGATTTGCGGAACGGATAACTCATGATTGGTTTCATCCCGGCATTCCTCAATCCAGCGTGCGCCGGTAAAAGCGCAGCGCGATGCCCATCACGATCAGGGTAAACAGCATCAGCGGCCAGACATTGGGCCAGAGGTCGATCCAGCCGTTGCCCTTGAGCAGGATGCCGCGTATCAGGCGGTTGAAATAAGTCAGCGGCAGCAGGTTGCCGATGAATTGCGCCCATTTCGGCATGCCCTGGAACGGAAACATGAAACCCGACAACAGGATATTCGGCAAGAAGTAGAACATGGTCAGCTGCATGGCCTGCAACTGGTTTTGCGCGATCGACGACAAGGTGATGCCGACTGTGAGGCTGGCGGCAATGAACAGCAGCGCCGCCAGGTAAATCGCCAGCACGCTGCCGGCAAACGGCACATGGAACATGAAACGCGCGCCGAGCAGGATGATGCTGGCCTGGATCAGGCCGATCGCGATATAGGGCATGATCTTGCCGGTCATGACTTCCACCGGCGACACCGGCGTCGCCAGCAGGTTTTCCATGGTGCCGCGCTCGCGCTCGCGGGTCATCGACAAGCCGGTCATCATCACCATCGTCATCGACAGGATCACGCCCATCAATCCCGGCACGACGTTGTACTGGGTCACGCCCTCCGGGTTATACAGCCGCTGCACCTGCACATCGAAGGCCGGCGCGCCGCCGCTGAACCTGGCCAGCGCGCCCTTCAAGTCCTTGTTGGCCACCGATTGCACCAGCTGCGGCAAGGCCGCCAGCGCCATGCCGGTGGCGGTAGGATCGGTGGCGTCGGCTTCGACCAGCAGCGCCGGCCGTTCGCCGCGCAGCAGGCTGCGGGTGAAATCGGCAGGAATATTCAGCACGAACAGCACTTTTCCTTGCGCCAGCGCGGTGCGGCCGGCGGCCTCGTTCGGCAACTCGGCCACGATGTCGAAATAGTCGGACGCTTTCATGGCGGCGATGAAGGTGCGTGTGAATTCACTATGGTCGGCGCTGATGACTGCGGTCGGCATGTGCTTCGGATCGCTGTTGATGGCGAAACCGAACAGCAGCATCTGCATGATCGGAATCACCGTGATCATGCGCACCGTGACGCGGTCGCGCATCAGCTGCAGGAATTCCTTGAGCACGATGCTCCACCAGCGCATGAATGAAAACCCCGAAAAACCGGCAAACCCGCTCATGGCTGGTCTCCGAAATTGTCGGCCGAACGGTTCATCATGTAGATGAAGACATCTTCCAGGCTGGTGTCTATCTGCTCCATGCGCAAACCCTGGCCCTCGGTCATCTGGCGCAAGGTTTTCTCCAGCAGCGCGGCGTCCTTGCCGCACACGTGCAAGGAGGTGCCGAACACCACCAGCTGGTCTACCCCGGGCTGGTTGTGCAGCTGCTGGGACAGGCCGACCAGCTTGTTGTCGTGGATATCGCTGTCGCGCTTGTTGTAGATGGCCCAGGTAGTCAAGCCCTGCCCGGCGACAACTTCGGCAGCCGTACCCTGCACCAGCAACTGGCCGTAAGCCAGGTAGGCCAGTTTGTGGCAGCGCTCGGCCTCGTCCATGTAATGGGTGCTGACCAAGACGCTGATGCCCTCGGCCGCCAGCCTGTGCAGCTCTTCCCAGAAATCGCGGCGCGCGGCCGGATCGACGCCGGCGGTGGGCTCGTCCAGCAACAGCAGTTCCGGCTGGTGTAGCATGCTGGCAGCCAGCGCCAGCCTTTGTTTCCAGCCGCCGGACAAGGAGCCGGCCAACTGTTTGGCGCGGCTGGCCAGCCCCAGTTTCTCCAGGCTCTGGTCGACCACTTCCTTGCGGTTCTTCATTTCATAGATGCGAGCGACGAAATCGAGGTTCTCGCGGATGCTGAGATCGTCCCAGTAGGAGAATTTCTGCGTCATATAGCCGACCCGGCGCTTGATCTCGCCGCTTTGCTTGATGATATCGAAACCCATGCAAGTGCCATGGCCCGAATCGGGAGTCAGCAAACCGCACATCATCCGGATCGAAGTAGTCTTGCCGCTGCCGTTCGGCCCCAGGAAACCGAAGATCTCGCCGCGCCGCACCTGCAGCGAAAGGTCTTTCACCACATGCTTGCTGCCGAAGTGTTTGTTGATGCGATCGACATCGACCACCAGGTCGCCGTTGGTTTTGTTCGCGCTAGCGGTCGGCGCCGTCATGGCAGCCTCACTTCCAGCGGCTGCCCGGGATGCAGCTTGAGGGCGTCGGCCGGCGCCGGGCGCGCTTCTATCATGTAGACCAGCTTGGCGCGCGACTGGTTGCTGTAGATGATCGGCGGGTTATATTCGGATTCGGTCGAGATGTAGGAAATGTGCGCCGCGACGTTCGCCTGGCAACCGTCGCAGCCGAGCGTCACCGCCTGGTTCACCTGCAGCCGCCCCAGCACGGTTTCGGGCACGAAAAAGCGGATCTTCACATTCTCGGGCGGCAGCATGCGCAGTACCGGACTGCCGGCCGCCACCCATTCGCCTTCACGGTACATGGTATCGAACACCAGTCCGCTGCGGGTCGCCGTGACGTTTTTTTGCGCCAGTTTCCAGTCGGCCTGCTCCAGCACCGCCTGCGCTGCCGCGACCTGGGCCTGTTGCGCCCGGACCTGCGCCTCGCGGTTGGGCAAACGATCCACCGCCAGCTGGCTTTGCCATTGTCTGACTTGCGCCGCGGCGGTCTCGGCGGCGGCGCGTGAATCGTCCAGTTGCTGTTTGGCGATGCCGCCAGCCTGGAACTGGATCTGGTCACGGCTGAGCTGGAGCGCGGCCTTTGTGGCTGTGGTCTGGGCCTGGGCCAGTTGCGCGCGCGTTATTTCCTGCTCCTGAGGCCGCTTGCCGCTCTTGATATCGGCCAGTTGCGCCTCGGCCGCGCTCAGCTGGTGCTGGGCCTGGCGCTGGGCGGCGGCTTCATCGCCCGATTCCAGCATGAACACCGGCGCGCCCAACGCCACCTGCTGTCCGCGCAAGACCGACAGGCGATCGAGGCGGCCGGCTTGCGACGAGGCGATATAGACATACTCGCCTTCCACGTATCCCTGCCAGTCGTTGTCGTTGCTCGGCGTGCAGGCCGCCAAGGCCAGATAGCCCAAAACCGCAAGCACAAGTGTCGAAGATCGCAGAAAACGTCTGGCAAGGCTGGGCGGCATGGGATTTTTCCTCTGCTATTCGTCGGTGTGCGGATCGCTATGCAAGGTAGATGACGCGGCGGGCAGCGCCAGCCCGTGCAGCAGCAGCGCCGTGACATGCCGCTTCAGCACGTCCTTGTCCAGCAGCGCCACCTGGTTCAGGGGCGGCGGCGGCATGGGACCGTTCTTCAAGGTGCGCGCCATCGCCAGCGGCAGCATCGTCAGGCCGAGCACCGAAATAAAGATCAGGGCCGGCTCCAGCCCCGGGTTGATGGCTCCCGCCCGCTGGCTGCGGCCGACGTTCTCGGCGAAGCGGGCCAGCTTGGCCAGCGGCACCCGCTGCACCATGCGCTCCCGCAGCTCGCCGCCGTCGCTCAGGACTTCGCGCACCCACAAGGCTGGTATCCACGGCATGATTTCAGTGGTCGCGATCATGCGCTCGACGATGCCCATGATCATCTGTTCCGGCGCCTCGTTGCCTGTGACCGGATCCCAGATGCTGTTGACGAACAGGCACAGCCGCTCATCGACCACGGCCTCGATCAGCTGATCGCGGTTCTTGAAGTAGTAATGCACCATGGCGGGAGTAACGCCGGCCTGGCGTGCAATCGCCGCCACCGTGGTTGCCGCGACGCCTTGCGACGAGAACAGCAATGTAGCGGTATCGAGCAGTTTTTCGCGCGGGTCCCGGTCTGAAGCCAGGGGCCGGCCGCGCATTGAGGCTGGTTTGGTCATGAACCAATATTAATCAATGCATTAATTAATTACAAGGACAGATATGCAGCTCGGAATACAATGGAAAACGGATAAATCACATCAGGAATGTGATTTATCCGTTTGGTTTAATACTGTTTTATTTTTTCAGGCAATTATCACCGTCGATCATGCATTCATGCGCGCGGCGTTTCATCATGCTTCAGGGTCTGCGCCAGTTCGCCGGCCTTCAACGATCCCATCAGCGACAACAAGGTATTAAAGGCATTGGTGTCACCGCCGCCGCCCATCTGGATCTGCGGCACCAACGGCACTTTCGACGTTTCGAACGCTTCCGCCAGGCGCAGCATCACTGTCTGCATCAGCTGCTTGTCGGCGCCCTCTCCTTGCAACGCTTCGGACTTGGCCTTGATCGCCGAGGCTTCCGCTTCACCTACCGATTTGATCGCCGATGCGCGGCCGGAACCTTCCATTTCCTGCTTGAATTTCTCGGCATGCGCCAGCGCTTCGATTTCCTGGCGCTTCTTCTCGGCCGCTTTCACATTGGCCGACCCCTGATTTTCCTTGATCGAAATGTCCACCAGCGATCCGGTCAGCTCCTTCTGCTTGGCCGCACGCTGCTCAGCCTCGTTGAGTTCGCGCTCCTTGTCGGCCGCGATCTGCTTCTGGGCGAACGTTTCCACCTGTTCCCGCGCAATCTGGCGGTCACGCAGCTGGGCCATGATGTTTTCGATCTTGGTGTCGCCCGGCTGCGGTTTAGGCGTACCGATCAGCACTTCCTGGAATTCCAGCGAATAGGCCTGGAAACGCTCTTTCATGTCGGCCGAAGCATTGGTCTGCAACTCGCTGCGCGACTGGATCAGCTCAATGAAGGTCTTGGTCTGCGAGACATTCTTGAAGTACGAAGAAACCATGGGATCCAGGGTCTGCTCCACCAGCTGCGCCACGTTGCCGAAACGCTGCACCACCATCGGCGCCTTGCGGTAGTCGATATGCACCACCACCGACAGCGGCAATTGCGGTTCGAAGGCATCCTTGGTGATCAGGGTGATTTCGCGCAGGTTGTTGTCGAAGCTGGAACCGCTCTCGCCGGATTTCCACATCAGCACGAAGTTTGTGGTCGGCACCAGTTCGATCTTGCCGGCGTAAGTGTTGAACGCATACTTGCCAGGCATGAGCGGATCGCGCCACACGCCGCGGCAGCCGCTCTCGACCAGTTCGCCATGGCTATATTCCTTGCCGGACAAATCGGAGCCTTTGCGGCCGGTGTACGACACCACCACACCCACATACCCGACCGGAATGATGGTCTTCTTGATCAGTTCGACCGTCGCAAACAGGCGATTGATATAGTAGGTACCTTCCACCAGCACTCGCTCCTGGCGGCCGCGCAAGCCGCTCGCAGCGAGGAATTTTTCCGGCTCCTGGAACGAGTTGTGGCTGTCGCCGACATCCGGCGCCAGCAATTCATCCTTGGGCAATCCCGGCCCATCCTGCACGGTCACGATGGCCAGCTGGTCCGAATCATGGGTGCCGGCGACTTCCTTGAGCACAACCGGCGTAAAGCCGCTGCGCTCATCCAGCACGCCGCGCATCTGCTCGTAGTACGCCTTTTCCTTGGCATCCAGCGACAGCGAATAGGTCGCCTCTTCAGTCATGACGACAAACAGCGCCGGATTGATGATGTGCGTGCCTTCGCGCAGGATCTTGCGCTGCGGACCTTTCTGGCCGCCGCCTTCAAGGAAGGAACGGACGTCGCGGAAGTCCTCGACCTTGGCATTGTCGGCCAGGGTCTGCCCGGCAGGCAGGTCGATGCCGTCGCGCGCAAAAACATAACCGATCTTGCCCTGGGTGACGGAAACCATGGGATGGATATGCACCCGGAACTGGAACGGCGCAAAGAAATGAAAACCGCCGCGCCTCAGGTCAGGCTGAAGACCCGCCTCGCCATGCAAGGCCAGCAAACCGGCCTTGACCGATCCGCTCGAGCTCCACAATTTCTCGACCACGCCGATCCGGTCGTTTGGAATGTATCGGATGATGCCCGATACCGAAAAAAACACCGCAAGCACAATAGCAACTGCAACCAGAATGATAAGCGCCATGGGCAACCAGCCCAGGCTTGAGAATAGATTAGACATACCGTTTCTTTCTTTATTTTTGTACGACTGTTTTTCCCTGCCGGCGCATCATCGCGCCAGCCGTCCTGCCATAGGGAATCCACGGCAGGATCATTTTTACTGCTTTCCGGAATTGGGTAACTCAGGAACTCCCGCTGCGATCCAGCGAAAAGCCGAAATCGCCATCGATCCAGGTGTCTTTGTCGCGGCTGATCGCCTGCGCCGGAAGCCCAGCGCTCTTGACCGAAAAACCCGGCATTTTTTTGACGGCGGTACCGATCGCCATGAATTCGACCAGCCCGCTGCCGATTTCGGCGATATAGGTCTTCACCCCGACCACTTCCTCCGCCCCGAGCTCATCGGCTTCGTCTTTCAGGCGCGCGATGGCAATCTCGCGCGCGTCATGGATCAGCGTGGTCAGATCGCTGATCTCGCCTTTGGTGAAAGACTTGAACGCAGCCATGAAGCCGCCCACCACGCCCAGCGAGTAGATCGAAGTCGACATCAACAGCTTTACCGGGGCGTAGCCGAGACTTGTCATTGCCCACAACTCTTCACCGGTAAGATCGCTGGTGACTGGATTGCTGTCAGCGCTGGCCGGGAGCGCGCCGTGCCGCGACGCCGTGCCGGCCATCAGCATCTCATGCGTTCCCATCCACGGCAGAATGGTCGTGCGGATGCCAACCACGGCGTTGGCGCCGTCAGCCTTGGCCTGGCTCACCAGCCGTTCCAGCGCTTTGTGGCGGGTCGTGTTGAAGATATTGCTGTACTCGGAGATTTCACCGCGCACCAGGGTTTTCAGCGACCCCATGATGCCGCCGCCGACGCCCATGGAATAAGCGATGTTGCCGAACGCATGCTGGATCGGCTCATAGCCGGCGTCCATATGGCAGTACAGTTCCTGCGCGTCGCCGGCCGTGGTGAAGAAACGGCTGGACGCATCGCGCGCATGGACGCATGAACCGACAAACAGGAACTCTGTGCTGCCGCTGAACGACCGCAGCTCGCTGGATACCCCCGCCACGCCCGAAGCGCCGTGCTGCGCAGCTTCCTTGCGCATGCGTTCAAATGCATTCGCACGGCCTTCATGGATCGCCGCGGTCACTTGCGTGATTTCGCCGCCGAGCATGTTTTTCAGGCCGGCGCCGATCCCGCCAAGGAAACCCATCGAATTGACGCTGTTGCCGACGACGATTTCACCCGCCGAGTAATTCTTTAAAGCCAGGCAAAAAATTTCATTTCCGGATAAACCCGTTACTTTAGCCATACGCCTTCCTTTTTATCGACAATAAATATCCAATGGACCAGCCTGAACATCCAGGCAGATGGGCCAGAGGACGAATTGATTCTGGACCTTAAAATGGAAGGCTGCTACTGATTTCGAGCAACGGTTGCTCGAATGTTTCTTCAGTCGTAGTGGAATGAATTACTGATATTCAGGCAGGATATTTCTGTTTTTGGAAGCAGATGCAGAGAGATGCTGTTCTATCAGACAGATTCAATCCGATACACGTCCAGATCGTTCAATTTGAACGCTGGGCGTGTATCGTCGATGGCGTGAAATTTCCTCGTACGGGAATTTCCTGCTGGCTTACGTCAAATCCTCAGGACAGACGGCATCTCTTGGGAGAGGCAGCACTTTTATCGGTACGGGAATCCCGTCTTTGGTCACAGACAATTTGAAGCCCCCCAGGTTAAAAAATCCCGAGGGAGGCGTGACCGTCACGATATACGTTGCTCCGGCCTCGACAGGCATAGCCCAATCTTGTTGGCTCTCCACATTGGCGCTAGCGCCTGGTTGCGTTACCCCAAACGCAACATGAGCACCTGCCGCCACCCTTGCCTGCTGTATTTCGCCACTGCGGTTATGCCGCGGTATGATCGCAATGACTCTGCCGAACCTGCCATTCGAAGGCAATCCCAAAAAACTCGCGCAATGAAGCGGATATCGTAAAAAGAGCCTGGTATCTGTGTAAGGCGCATCCAGCACTATGGTTGCACGGGGCACGTTGTCTGGAACGTCTGGCACGCTTGGCCGTGGGCCAGATGCCGGCGTGGCGCAGGCGGTGAGGAATGCCATTGAAGCGATATGGGGAGCAAAACGGGTAAGGCGATACATAAAATCCTGTTTTAGAAAGATGAATTAAATCTCAGCGCAGCGAAATATAAAAATCAAGAAATTGCGAGAAATGTTATTGACGCTCTCAACATAGATGCTCCATGTTATTTATAACCGTCGTCAAATGCGCTCTTTGACAAAGCTATCCAAACGTTCCGGACCTGGATTGCATATTTATCGATACGGAGATTGTGATTTTTCAATCTGGGCATTGATATCATGCGATGTCAAAAAACTCTGCACGTAGGCTTCGGCATCCCTGTCCAAATTACTTGGACCAATCACAACTTCTCGTATGCAACTCAATATGTTTGGTGTTTCGCAATAAGGCGTGAGGCCATATTTTCCATAGCGCCAGAAAATTTTCGGGTGTGTGGCGTCATAAATGACCCTCCATTCGTTCTCTTCTCTAAACACAGGGTGTTTGAAAAATGCACACATTTGATTGATGTAATCTCGCGCAGGCTGGGTGGTGCCGTTTTTGATTTTCTCGTGCGCCTGGCCGAAGCTCGCGATTTTTTCTAAGTGCGGTTTCATTCCGTCCGCATCGCCATAAATAACAGGCGCAAACCTCCAATCTTCCTCCGTATTTTCCAACGAAGTAACCGCATAATTATTATCTAGTATCGGTGCACCGACCACCATGCGCAGCGCATTGATATCGAATCCAATGGCGAATCCTGCCCCTTTATCGGCGTATGCCACCCATTGGCCAACAGAGTCTCTTTGTTTAGACAGACAACAAATATAGAAATCGCTTAAATCTTCGAGCAAATCAAAATGTACTTGCAAAGTAGTGTAAAAACTGTCAAGTGATTTATCTTGCTTAACCAGTCCGGCAAGGTACTCGAACGCTTTCTCTTTAAAATAATCTCGCTCATACTTGTCGTTGGTCTTTCTCGCATTCGTAAGTCGAAGTTTTCCAGACTCAATGATTGAGACAAATGCCGATGCGTCGCAGTAGTGATAAATGGTAGTCATTTTTTTTGCCCCATAGTTCTACGATTCGATCTGCATCGTTTCTAAACGACCGGCCGAGATGGCCGATTGTTGTCCTTCAATGGGGATTTAACCGTGACAAAAATCTGTCGCTGCATGCACCGGGCAGTCTAAGCTGATACAGCTAAATCGATACCAAGAATGGCTCGATTATAGTCTTACGAACGGCCAGGTGCCGATTCGTCATCAAACAGCTTTTGCTGCCGCTTGTTCACTTCTCGCTTGTGGACCCGGTTGATCAGCTTGGGGGACTGGGGTCAAGTCTTGCAATGACACATTGTCGAAATCCGATTCCAAGAAAATCAAACTTAGATTTTTAGCGTGTTATGTGTCACGGCAAGACTTGACCCCGAGTTTTCGTGCTTCTCTGTCACTTAAGGCGGGGTAACGCGCATAGACAAAATTATTTGATCTGGAAAATCTTCCAAGCTTCCGGGAGCTCCGCCAACTATCAATCCCCCATAGTTTTTGTCCGGATAAAACAATTCTTCATTAGAGTCATATTCCAAATCTGTAATTGATAGCATCGCATCTACACGATCACCAAGCTTCACTCCGTGCTGTAATTTTCCTTGATATGAATTTCTGTAGACGCCAAGGGTTTCATCCAAAAAATCCACTAGCCATGCAGCGACAATTAAAACTTTATTTTCCTTTATAGACACCACCAACGCACGCGTCTCAACGCTCGGATTGTCCGGAGAATCAAATACGAGATTCCAGTTAGTTAAAGATTTTTCATAAATAGAAAAGCACAAATACCTAGAGCCGCTATCTTCAATGCTTTCTCTCAATTGAAGAACTGGCGATTCTTCAAATTGATACAAATTATTTTTTTCGTCTACAACGTATCTGGCGAGATTTTTTTCCAGCAAATACAATGGTGCCCCTATTGGGATTCCGGCCAAAGAACTATAAGGAATGACAGGAGCTTTCCAATTAATTTCGATATCTGACGCTGTCCAATAATTTTCCATCACCATTTGACTTCTGTTTTCATTATCCGATGTTATCGAAGAATATCGATGCGCAGGTCTTCAACAAGCCATAAAAACGACTGAGGGTCGCTTTCTTTGAGAATTGATGAGAATGGACGGACATGTTGATGCTAGTCATTGCAGACACTCTCTCACTTTTACTCCCGTTGTCCGCACCAGACAATTGTTCGGAGATCGCTAAACCAATGATTTTTCCGTAACAAAATTCACGCAATTAACTTGAGAAGTTTAAGGTCATGCCGAAACGAATCTGCCTCGTCTTGTGGTAGATCAATTAGCATTTTCTGCAAATCGTTCTCTGCCAGCAGGCTGGCAATTTTCTGCCAATGGTACTGTTCGCTTTCGGGTAACCTCCCCCCCGCAAGAATAACAGTGAGTACTTCCAGCATTAATTTCTCAATCGGACTAATGAATGCATTCTGAAACTCATCGTATGCATAACCAAACTCATACTCTCCTGCTTCCCATTGTTGTTTATGAAATAGCTTTGACCGGCAATACTCATAATAACAATTCAAAAACCAAGATCGTATTTCGCTATATGACGCCCGTTCGTCCATATTTTAAAGTCCTTTCTTTGGTGGCCGTAGTACGATTCCATTATTATCCATCACGTTAATGATAATGTTTGGATACTTTGTTTGAAACTGCTGAATTATGTTTGAACAACTTGAGCATGGTGCTCGCTCAGTCAGCAGGTTTATCGTTCCCGCTACAGAAGTATTATCACCTAAGCGTGCAGCGACGTTATTCAATATTTTTGCTTCTGAATCTACAGCTCTATTAATCAAAACTCCGGAAGCTGATGGCACAGCAGAACTCGTGAAAGTTTCTGGTACTTGACCTACAAATCCAAGTGCCTGCTGCGTGATCGTCGGCGTATTGATTTGGCTCGATGCCGCCATAGTTGACGGTATCCCTGGAATGTCGATTTGGGCAATGCCCATATTCCCCCCCGTTTTTGGACCAGATGGCAACACCAATCGTAAGTCCTTTAACTGCTGTACTAAAGAGACCGTATTCAACGTATCTGCTGTCGCATTACCGGCAATTATCCGAGATGGCCCGCCAAGGAGGGCTGCCGCAATTGCCTTATCGGTATTACCAATCGATTGTGCAGCTCCACGCACGCGCTCTTCATAACCGATGCCATTCTTGAGCAATTCAATTTGCCGGTTAATCAAGGTAATGCTACCTACATCATCCTGATACAGCGGTTTGGCAGCTTCCAAAGCGAGAACGGCATTATTGATGGCATCGAACTTTGCCCCGCAATTCGCGCCGCATGGTTTACCTAGATAATCAGTGGCAATCGTCACTAATTTACTAGCATTTTCGCCTGGAGTTTTCGCCCCAAATCGGGCCTGCTGTTCAGGTGTCCAAGAACCATCCGGATTTCCACCCAAGCGAGAATCGCGGCGTTCAATTGCTGTGGCAGTAAACAGATTGCCTGTTTTGTTTTCTGAAATAAACTGCTTGGCTTTTTCGTCGCTTTTACCCCCCACTAGAGCTGCATCGTCCACCATGGCATAACCTGCCGACAACAAACGCTGATAGGCTTCCTCGGCAGTGATTTTTTCATCGTAATTTTTGGCCAGGTATTGCTGGTATTGCTGAGCTTTATCTTTCGCCCACTGACGTTCGTCCTGATGCAATTGTCGATTATTGGCCTCGACATTCAATCCTGAAGCCGCCCCGGCGGCGCCGCCAATCGCCGCACCTAATGCCGTCGCCGCGATCTGCGCCAGCCCCTGCTTCAGGTCTGCTGGCAGATCCATTTTCTTGATTTCATCGCCAATGACGTTCATCGCGGTGGCCGATGTCAACGCCCCCGCAGCACCTCCCAATCCACCGGAAAGTGCGCCTGCCGCTGTATGCAACGCGACACGGTAGGCGCCGCCATCTGTCCATTTATCAGCCTCTGCGGATAACGCAGCAGCGCCATCCAGATCGCCGCTATTTTTGGCCGTCTGCGCTTGCGCTCTCAAGCCGTCTTCTTTGCCTTTTGCGTAATCACCAATGTTCTTGGCCGCCTGCTGCCCAAACGTCGAAGTAATCTGCACCTGGGCCGAAACATCATCCTTGAGCTTCTGACCATCCCAATCCTTGGTCAAGGCACCACTGCTGTCCTTAGCCGTGCTGACATCGCGATTGATGCTGGCGACGGTTTGGACAGCTGTAGTGCCGGTTTTAGCCTGTTGCGCAGCATCGTCAGTGATCGTGACGACACCGCCGCTGATGCCGCTGCGGGTGGTGCTGCTACTGCTGCCGCTGGCGCTGCCGATCCCTGCCGAAGTGCCGGTGCTGCCGGTCTGGAAAGTTTGCAGCGTTTGTCCGCCTACCGTCGGCGCCTTGGCGGTGCTGCCGTCTGCCGCCTTGCCATCGCCCTTGTCGCCGCCCACGCCAAAACCACCGCTGACGCCAAAACCGCTGGCGTCAAAGTCGCTATGGTTCTTGATGTCGACCTGGGTCAGGGTCTGAGTCGCCAGGCTATTCTTGTTGTCCTGGATCGCCTTGTCGCTGCTGGCGATGACGCCGCCCTTGAGGTCGGTGTTGCCGTTGACCTTGACCTGGAAGCCGCCGTCGCCGGCGGCGATGCCGGATTGCTCGCCGACGCTGGCGAAGCTGCCGTTGACCTTGGTCTGGCTGTAGTTGCCGCTAGCGGCAAAACCGTAGCCGATGGTGACGCTGCCACCTATGCTTTGGTCCTTGCTCTTGTAGTTGCTGGTGTCCTGCAGGGACTCGATGTTCAGGTTGCCCTGGCCTGAGGTGCCGACATCTGCAATCACTTGCCGCGCACTGGCGACGCCGCCTTTGATATTGGTATCGTGGCCGGATTCCAGCGTCAGCGTATTACCGGCGACAACATGGGTGTTGTTTTGAGTGACATCGTCGCCATCCGCCTTGCCGCGGCTGCCCGAGGCGTTGGCGGTAACGCCGAACGCCAGGCCGTTTGAACCATATGTGGCGGCGATCCCGACCGCAGCGCTGCTCGACGAACTGGTGCTGTGCTGGTCGCTGGTGCTTTGCGTTGCCTGCAGGTTGATGTCGCCGTCGGCCTTGATGCTGGCGTCTTTGCCGGCGCTGATATTGCTGCCGAGGATGTTGACATTGCTGTCCTTGTCGGCGCCGGTGGCGCTGATGGCAAGGTTGCCGCCTGCAGCCACCGAAGAACCCACGGCAGTGCTGCTGGTCTGCTTGCTTTGGCTATCGCTCTTGCTGGCGCCAATGGTCAGGCTGACTGTCACGCTTGGATTCGCTGCCGCATCGGCCACGGCTTTGGCGGTCATGGCTGCCGCAGCGGCGGCCAGCAATTTCATGCGCGAATCGTCGGTCTTCTTGGAAGCATCGCTCATCTGCTCAATCGATTGCAGAGCGCTGACGATAGGACTGCTCACGCCCAGCGACAAGCCGCTTTGCTCGGTATGGGTCTTGCTGTTCTGTTCCGAGGTGTCAAAGGCTGCGTTGATATCGACCGATTTGGCTGCAATGCTGATGTCGCCGGCCGGCGCCACTACCCGGCTACCGGTTTGCGTATAGTGTTCCCCGGCATTGATCGTCAGGTTGCCGCCGGTCGAGCCGATCACGCTGCCGGTATTCGTAACAGTCTTGAGCGTGTTCTCATTGTCTTGTTCCTTGCTGCCCATGGTGATGCTGGCGCCAGTACTGAAGAGGCCCGAGGTTTCTTTCTTTTCATACGACGATTGCGCGCTCTTGCTTTGCGCAGTCAGGATATTGACGTTGTTGGCTGCCGCCAGCGTTACGTCCTTGGTGCCGACCACATTGCTGCCCTGGATATTGATGTCATGGCCGGCGACGGCCAGCACGCTGTTGCCCGACACCGTGCTGCCTTCGGCCTGCTGCAGGCTGCTGTGCTTGGCGATCGTGGTGGTCGTGGTCGACATGGCGTCGCCGCTCTTGACGTAACTTTCCTGCACCGTGCTGTGTTCGGTGGTGGCGCTCTTGATCGTTACGTCATTGTTGGCGGCCAGCGTGACTTGCCCGGTCGTTGTCGCCAGGTAGGCTGAAGTCAGCGTGATGTTGCCGCTACCCGCCTGGGCCACGACGCTGCCGCTGGCATCGGTCGCGCCGCTTGGCGTACCGGTAGCCTTGACCGTCAGGTTGTTGCCGGCGTTGACATTGCCGCCGACCAGCGTTTCGTCGGCGCTGCCGATGCGGTGGTATTCCTTCTTGCCGACAGTCTGGATATCGTTGACGACGCTGTCCTTGACCGCTTCGATGCTGACATTGCTGCCCGACAGCAGCGCATTATTGCCGGCGTTGAGGTTGGCACCCTTCAGCGTCAGGTCGCCGCTCCCGCCCTGGCCTGCGGCCAGGCCCAGGTTGTTGCTGGCGTTGAGGCTGGCTAGCTGATTGCTGACCGTGCTTTCCTTGATGAAGCCGGTGCGGCCTTCAACGCTGTGTCCGGCCGGATTTTCAACATCGATCTGATACTGGCCGGTGACGGCGCTGACCTTGACATCGCGGCCGGCGGTGGCGATCAGGTTGCCGCCGTTCGGGTTATCCGTGCTGGCAGTGCCGACCGCGCTGACGTTCGCGCCCTTGACGACCAGGTCGCGTGCGGCGTTCAGGGTTACCGTGCCGCCTTGCACCGTGGCGATACGGTCGATGTTGGTGCGGGTGCTGGTGGCTTCCGGATTGACGGTGTCGATGGTGCGCGTTTGCAGCACGATGTCGCGCCCGGCAAGCAACGTGACGATAGAGTCGTTGCCGCTGCCCTGGATCACGCCGGACAGGTTGACCAGGTCGTTGCGGGCACGGGCTACGATATCCTGCCCGCTGATGCGGCCGCCTTGGTTGAGCAGGTCGTTGCCAGCCAGCAGCGTAGTGCTGTTGGTGGCGGCGATGCTGCCGCTGTTGACCAGGTCGGAATCGGTTTTGATCATGACGTCGCCGCCGGCGATCAAGGCGCCGCTTTGCTGCAGGTCGCCGCCCTGCGGACGGCGCAGGTAAACCTGCGGCACCAGCACCTGCTGCGTGCTGCCGTCGGCCAGCGTCACGCTGCGGCTCACCAGCCAGACGATGTCGGTGGTGAGATTCGCCATCTGTTCTGCCGACAAGGCCACGCCGGGGCTCAGCTGATACTGGTTGGCATAGGCGACGCCGGCGTTCATCAACGCCTTGTATTCGTCCTCGGTGCTGGTGTAACTGGTCAGGTAGCGGCGTCCTGTGAGCGCCAGGATCTGGTCATTGATCAGCTGTTGTTCGTAGAAACCGTCGCCGTAACGCTTCAGGTTACGCTCGGGGTCGCGATTCAGCGCCTGCAGGAAATAGTCGCTGGAGAGGAAGTTGCGCTGGTTAGTAAACCGGGGATCGGTTTCCACCAGGTAGCGCGACCCGGGTTCCGGGTGGATCGTGAACAGGCTGTTGTTTGGCAGGATCAGGCGCGGCGGTGTGGTCAGGATAACGTCATGCGCACGCAAACCCGTGCCGTTTGCCGCCACGCTTTGCACTACCGGCAAAGCGCGGCCGATGCTGTCTGCGCCGGCGCCGGTCGCCAGTACTGCATTGACTGCCTGTGCGCCAATGATGCGGGCATTGCCGATAGCGGAGCTGACGGCGCCGGCGACGCTGCCGTCCGGGTTGGCGGTGCTGACCCCGAGATTGCGGCTATCGGTCTGGTTGCCGGCGTTTTGCTGGTACACCACGGTCGGCAGATCAACGCTGATGACCTGCGGAGCCGCGTTGTAAGGCTGAGCGCCATCCCAGCTGCGGCAATGGCTGCCGCCAAACGTGCCGCAGCTGTCCACATGCGTAAACTCGGCGGTGCCGCTGTAGGTGGTACGGCTCTCGCCCTGCGTGGCAAGATTGCGGACCGTAGGGCCGACGATGGCAAGCGCGCCGCCGGCAACGATCTGGCTATCCTGGTTGGTGACGGAGCCGTTGAGCGTCATGCTGCCGCCGGACAGTATCTGCGCCGGAGCGCTATTGGTTACTTCGATGTGGCTTGAACTTGCCGTGACCTTGTACCAAGTGTAGTCCTCGAACTGGTCGAGCCGGTTGTCTTCCCTCACGCTGGCATTGTAGCTATCGATCTTAGGAGCGAGCGCATCCAGCGTCGCCTCATAAGCTGTGCTCCAGACTGCATAGTCTTTTCGCCACTGCACACATTGGGGAGTAGTCAAATCCACCGAGCCGTTGTCGGTCATGAAGGAACAGCCACCCGGACCGCCATTCGGCTCTACCGGCGCGGCCGATGTAACGGTCGCGACGCCGAACTGGGCAAACACCGGCGAATTCCACGGATAGTTGTCCACGATGGAACCCGGGATGCAAGTCTGGCTGTCGCCGCTGCCGCTGCAGGAATCGGGAATCACAGTGCGGGCAGTGGCGACGGTGCTGCGCTGGCCGTATTTATCGGGATGAACGATGCAGCTGACCGAGTCACCGCCGCCGCCGACGCCGAAGCAGTCGGATGACTTGTACTTGGTGGCGGACCCGGAAGGCTGCACCTGGTCCTGGTTAATCGTCGGATCGACCACGACCCGCGTGGTCAGATGATTGTTGCGGTTCACCAGGCTGGCGGCTGTTATCGCCAGATTGCCTTGCGCTTCGATCTTGGCGGAGGCGTTGAGCAGGTTCTCTACCGATCCTTGCAAGTTGCCGTTGCCGTCAATCGCGCCGCCGATGCCAAGGTCGCCCAGGCTGTAGATCAGCCCGCCCTCGGTATTGCTGAGGTTCTGGACCCCGATCAGCAAGGTGTTGCGGGCCGCGATGGTGCCGCTGCCGCTGTTGTTGACGGCGCCGCCGCTGATCCGCAGCAGGTCGCCGTAGATGCGGCCGCTGTTGTTCGTCGTGCCGGCAATGATGTTGGTGGTGACGCCGTCGATCAGCCCGGTGCTGCTGTTGGTCAGCGTGCCGCTGACGTTCAGGTTGGTGGTCTGCGCGCTGATCTCGCCGGAGTTGGTCAGGTTGCCGGCCGTGACGTTAAGCGTATCGCCCGAGGTCAGGGTGCCGCTGTTGGTGATGTTGCTGGCATTGACGGTCAGGGTTTTCTGGGCCGACAGCAATCCGGTGTTGTTGTAGTCGCCGTTGACGTTCAGCGTGACGGCGTTGCTCGACGCAATCGTGCCGCTCAGGCTGTTGCTGCTGGTGGTGACGGTGGCGCTGTTGTCGCCGACGATCTTGCCGCTGGCGTTGTTCAGGGCGGTGGCGTTGATCGTGACATCGTGCTTGGCGCTGACCAGGCCGCCGGTATTGTCCAGGCTGGCGGCGCCAAGCGCGGTGGTGATCACCGCATCCTTGCCAGCCTTGATATTGCCGCCGGCGTTGCTGATGCTGTTGGCGCTGGCGCGGATATTGGTAGCGCTGATGTTGCCGGCGGCGCTGTTGTCGATATTGACCGCATTCAGCACGGCATCGCCGTTAGCCGCGACCTGGCCGCCATTGTTGCTAATGCTGCCGGCCGCAGTGATGCCGATGTCGCCCAACGACTGGATCAAGCCGCTGCTGTTCAGTACATTGGCGGCGGTAATCGTATTGCTGCCGTTCGCAACGATCTGGCCGCTGCTGCGGTTATCCAGGTCTCCGGCCACGGCCAGCGTCTGCTTGCCGTTGCTGGCCACGTAACCGGCCTGGTTGTCGAGGCTGCCGCCTTTCACGTCCAGCGTACCGCCGGAGACGATCCCGCCGCTGTTGCCGCTGCTCCTGTTGACAATCGCCTGGCCATGGCTGTCGATGCGGGCATTGCCAACCGATTGCAGCAAGCCTTGGGTATTGTTCAGCGCGGCGGTGCTGGTGCTGAGATTTCCGGCCGCGACAACCTGTGCGCCCGCGTTGTCGAACGTAGCCGCCGCGATAGTGATGTCCTGGCCGCTGATCAAACCTTTGACGTTGCTGGTATTGCCTGCGCTAAGCGTGGTGTTGCCTGCAGCCTGGATCTTGCCGCTGTCATTGGTCAGCGCTTGGCCGCCGGTGTTGATGCCCGCCGCACCCTTGAGCGATGCGATGGTGCCCCCGCTGTTGTTGAGCTGAGCGCTGGCGATGTCAAGATTGCCGCTGGCGACAACCTGGCCCGCGCTATTGTCAAACGCCTGGCCTTGGGTGTTCAGGACAAGGTTGGCACCGCTGGCGATGGTTCCCGCCGCATTGCGGATTTCGCCTGACTGCACAGTCAGCGCCTGGGTGCCGACGATCTGTCCGCCCGCATTGTTGAGCAAGCCCGTGCCCAGCTTCAGGTCCGCCTGCTGCTTGGCGCTGACCATGCCTTGTATGTTGTCGAGCGTGCTCGCGCTCAGGCTGAGGTTGCCGTTGCTAGCGAGCTGGCCGCGACCGTTCTGGATTGCAGCCGCGCTTGCGACAGCGAGGGTATTCACCGCCGATACCAGGCCGGCGGTATTGTCCACGCTAGCAGCGTTCAGGTTGACCGTATTGTTGGCCGTGATCTGGCCGCTCTGGTTGCCGACGGTGCCGGCATTGATGGTCATTGCGTTGGTAGACTGGATCGCGCCGCCGTTGTTGGACAACGCGCCGCCGCCCAACTCAAGGTCGACCTTGCCGGCGCTGGCGTCCGCCGTGTTGCCGGCGACGATAACTGAACCGCCGTTGTTCAGCGTGCTGGCACGGATATCCAGGCTGCTGCCGCTGGAAATCAGCGCGGCCTGGGCGCCGTTCGCGTTGCTGGCGACAGCGCCGGCCTGGATCTCCACCTTGCCATTGGCCAGGATGCGGCCGCCGGTATTGGTCAGCGTTTGGCCAGCCGTATTGATCGCCAGCGCCGCGCCGGACGAAATTTCGCCGCCGCTGCTGTTCAGCGCTTGTGTATTGAGAGTGGTGCCGGTGGCGCTGGTGACAAGCCCGCCGATATTGCTGGCGGCGCCTGCATTGATCGTCACGGCGCCTTTGTTCGATGCCAGGATGCCTTTGCCGGCGCCTATCGCATCGTTGCCCAAGGCGCCGGTATTGATCGCCAAGGTATCGCGGGCGATGACCTGGCCGCCGTTGTTGGTCAAGCTGGCGGACTGGATCTGCGCTCCGCCCGCAGCAGCGCTGGCGGTTGTCCCGGAAGCGATGCTGCCTTGCGTATTATCGATTGCGCCTGAGGTGCTCAATGCCAGGCTGCCGGCAGCGTCGATGACGCCCTGGCGGTTGCTCAGGCTGGCGAGGTTGAGTGTCGCCGCGCCGCCGTTCTGGGCGCGCGCGGTCAGCTGGCCGCGGCTATTGTCCAGCGCGCCGGCGCTGACATTCAACGAAGCATCCGATACCAGCGTCCCCGCCGTGTTGTTGATTGCCGCGCCATTGGCGTCGACCGTCAAATCGGTCTTGCCCGACAACATCCCGCCCTGGTTGCTGATGCCTTGGGTAGCAGAGATACGTGTAGCCAGGTCGCTGGCGACCAGGCCATTGGCGTCGTTGACCAGTTGTTGCGCGTTCAGGGCAACCGCCTGGCTGCCCATCAGCTTGCCGCCGCTATTGTCGAGCTTGCCGGCCGTGGTGACGCCCAGCTGGCCGTTTGCCAGCAAGGTGCCGCCGACGTTGCTGACCGATGCCGCCTGTATGCTGGCATTCTGCCCGGCCTGCCATATGCCGCCCGCGTTGCTCAACTGGCCGCCGGCGCTGACATTGAGGTTATTGCCAGCGGCGACATTGCTGCCGCTGGCCAGCAAGTTGCCGGCGCTGGCGGTCAGATTGACGTTCTTGTCAGAGTTGAGCTGGCTGCCGGAGAAACTGAGATTCAGCGCCTGCAGGTTGAGATCGCCGGCGGCAAGCAATTTGCCGCCGCTATCCGTGATGCCGGCGGCATTCAGGTTCAGTGCCCCGCCGCTGGCGATAGAGCCGCTATTGGCTGCGACGCCATTGATGGCAAGCGTCAGGTTGTCGGCGCTGCGCTGGATCGTCGAGCCGCTATTGCTCAAGGCGCCGGCATTGACGATCAGTTGTCCTTGAGAATCCAGCGTACCCTGCTGCGCCAGGCTGCCGCCGCTGGCGATGGTCGTACTGCCTTCGCTTTGGGTCTGCCCGATCAACACGGTGTTGCCGTTCGCCGCCAGCTGGATATTCTGTTTGGCGTAGCTGTCTTTCAAGGTCAGGTCGCCATTGCTCGATAACACCAGGTTGCCCTGCAAGGCGGCAACCCTGCCGCTGCTGTTGACGCCGAGGCCCTGTTCCGTGGAAACCAGGTACACCTGGTTGGCATACATGCCGCCCAGATCTTTGATGTCGATCGCAAAGCGCGGCGCGGCGCCGGTGCCGACTTGCGGCGTGGTTTGCAGCGTGCCGTACAGCACCTGGTTGGCGCCAGCCAGGGCATTCAGGTTCTTGGCCCAGACTTCGCCTTCGATCACCAGGCCGCGGGCGATCAGGTCAAGCTGTTCGATATTGCTGGCGTTCAGGCCGCCGCTGCCGATCGTCAATTGCCCTTGGCCGACATTGAAGCCGTTGATCGCGCCGTTTGCGCCGAACTGGACCTGGCCGGTGGTCAGCGTGCCGCGATTGGCGTTCAGGAAGCCGCAGCCGTCGCAAGTGATGCCGTTCGGATTGGCGACCACGATGTTGGCGCGTTGTCCTGCGACCTCAATGGTGCCGCGCAGCTGGCTGGGGTTGTTCGACACCACTTCATTAAGAATGATGCGCGCCGGCGTATTTCCCAATTGCGGATTGCCGGTGATCCAGCCGCCCAGCTGGGTTTGCGTATTGCCGCTGCTGTTGTTGAGAATCAGGCCGTTGGGATTGACATTGAACTGGCCGTACTGGTTGCGCGAAACGCCGCTGGCGCTGGGCGGCGCGATCAGCACGATCGGCACGCCGTTCTGTGCGCCATCGATCAGCGGACGCTGGCCGGCAGGTGCGTTGGGCGATGCTGCAATGGGCAGATTGCCTGCCTGCGCCGGCAATACGGCCAGAACGGTCTGGCACAGGTACAGGGCAAGCATGGTTTTCGCCGTGCGCCGCATCCAGGAACGCTCCGACAGCGCAGGTCGCGATGGATCCCGTGCGTTAACTGCGGCTTGCTGCTGCATTTGTCGTTGATGCGAATTCATGACTTCCCCATTCCCGTAATTCATTCAATTGCGCAAACGCCGCCGGCCCGGCGGCGCCCTTGCGATATGTCATTGCCGCCAGTCGTGCCGGCGGTCTATTTTTCTGGACTGCGATACTGCTTTGAATCCCTGTTCGTCAAAAGGCGTAGGTCAGCGACACATAAGGACCCCAGCGCTGCGTCTTGAAACCTTCCGGCTTGTACAACGGCGTGCCGAGCGAAACATCCATCTGCAGCGCCTTCCATTTGCCGCGCATGCCGATTGCAGCACCGGCCAGCTTGCTGCCGATCAGCAGGGCTTCGCTGGCGCCCCAGACACGGCCGGCGTCGAGGCCCAGGTAGATTTGCGTGTCGAGGCCCGGGATCAGGTTGGCCGGCATGCTGAGGTCGTTGCGAAAATAGAAGCCGCTTTCCGCCAGCAGGACGCTGTCGCCGTCAAAACCGCGCACGCTGTAGCGATTGCCTATCGATATCTGGTCGACCGACAGCAGTGCGTCGTTAGTCACCTGCGCATGTATCGAACCGGTATATTGGAATGACTGTTTTCCCAGCGCGAACGGCTGGTTGTAGCTGGCGTTCAAGGTCCAGATCTGCGGCCGGTTGGTCAGGTTGACGAGGCCGTCCACCTGCGGGAAATCGTCCTGCGCGCTGAACCACGGCATGCCGCGCTGATAGCCGAGGTCGATGTCGAGGTCGCCTTGTCCTATCAATTTCTTGTAGGTCGCGCCGGCTTCCAGCCGGGTGGTGCGGCGCCGCTGTACGACCAGCTCGACATCGTCCAGGAAACTGTCTGCGTGGCGCGTCGCCACACCTGCATACAGGCCGAATTTGGCCGAGGCAGTACGGATGAAAGTGCGGTGCCATTTGAATTCGGCGGTATCGCTGGTGCCGCTGGAAAGGAAATTGACCGTGGTTCCCTGCACCACCTGTGCAAACCGGTTGTGGCTGTCTGAAATGGTAAAGGTGTTGTAACCCCAGGGAATGCTGTAGTTGAAGGACGCGCTCTGGCTGCGGTGGTTCGGATCCGGCTGGTCGAGATTACTATTGCCGCTCAGGTTCAGGATGTCGTTCAGGCCGAGAAGATTATCGAGCGCAAGATAGGCGGATAACTGGGAACGCCCCAAGCTGCTGCTGCCCGAATTGTCGACTGTGACGCCGCCGCGTATGCGGTCGCCGAGGCTGCCGCTTTGCCGTTCTATATAGACGACGCTGGTGTCCGGTTCCGTACCCGGCTCGATGCGCGTGGCAACCGCCTGACTCGGCAGGCGTTTCATTTGTTCGACGCCCTGCTCTAGGTCGCGGATGTTCAGGATATCGCCAGGTCCCATTGACGGGATCCCGGGGAAAGCATTGCGCCAGGTTCCCCAATTATCGTCCGCTGCCTGCTTGGCGTCGCCCGCCTTGACCATTCGCACTTCGCTGATGCGGCCGACGTGCAGCGCCAGCTCAAGGGTGCCGTTGTGGAGATTCTGCTGCGGCAGGCTGACTCGGGTAGTGACGTAGCCAAGTTCGATCAGCTTGCCATCCAGCGCCGAGGCGATGCGGCGCAAGCCTTCGACGCCGATACAGCGGTTCATGAATGGCAACGCCGCATCCTGCAGCCAGCCGAAACGTCCGATGCCCTTGCCGGTGAGCGCAATTTCCCGAATCACGAAGCATGGCGATTCGACCGGAAGATCGGTGGATACCTTGGTAGATACCGATGGACTCAAGACGTCGGACTTGGGTTGCAGCTGCAGTTGCTGTTCGCGAGTGCGCTCCTCCTGCCGGCGCAACCCTTCAGCCGCGCCTCGCTCGGTGCTTACCGCAGTCTGCGCTATTCCGTTTTGCACGGCTGCAGCCAGCAAGACAACTAAGCCAATCCCCTTTGCAAAACACAATAAACCACCCGCACCTTTGCCCGATAAGGTGTTATTCCCCATTTATTGCTTTCTATTTATTTTTTCCCTGGCAAGAATTATAGTTAGAAAGTTAATTTTGAATAATTGAAATATGTCTGAATTGTAAATTTTCACAATAATTAACATGCGAAGTGGAAATTGGTTGCGCAATAACAACATAGCCCAACTACAATGAAGCGCATCCTAGGCACCCCTTACCGGAGCAGCGACGCGTGACAAATCTCAAACTTCCCGTGCAGAACCCAGGCCGCACCGCTGCCATGCCCTTCATCATGCTGACCGTCCTGATCGACATGATTTCAATCGGCCTGATCATCCCGGTGCTGCCAGTGTTGGTCGGGAAATTCACCGGTTCGCAAGCCGACCAGGCATTCTGGTATGGCGCGGTGGCTTTCGCTTTCGGCATCGCGAATTTTTTCGGCTCGCCTATCCTCGGCGCCCTGTCCGACCGGTACGGCCGGCGGCCGGTGCTGCTGCTGGGATTTTGCGGGCTGGCGCTGAATTTTTTTGCAACCGCGTTTTCGACTGCGCTGTGGATGCTGATCGTGGTGCGCCTGGTCGGCGGCGCCATGCAGTCCAATGCGGCGGTCTGCAATGCCTATGTGGCCGATATCACGCCGCCGGAGCAGCGCGCCAAGCGCTTCGGCATGATAGGCGCGATGTTCGGCGTCGGTTTTATCGTCGGCCCGGTGATGGGCGGTTTGCTGGGTGCGGTCAATCTGCGCCTGCCGTTCATCGTGGCCGGCAGCCTGGCCTTGCTGAACCTGATGTATGGTTATTTCGTGCTGCCGGAGTCGCTGCCGCTGGAGCGGCGCCGCAGCTTCGGCTGGCGGGCGGCAAATCCGCTGGCCTCGCTGCAAGCCTTGTCGCGCCTGAAAGCGGTTGGACCGCTGGTCGCCGTGATCGCCTGCAACGGTCTGGCGCAATTCATGTTGTTTACCACCTGGGTGCTGTACACCACGTTCAAGTTCGGCTGGGGACCGCTGGAGAACGGCCAGTCGCTGGCGGCGGTCGGCGTCATGTCGGTGATCGTGCAAGGGGTATTGCTGGGGCCGTTGCTGAAGCGCTTCAGCCCGCAGCGGCTGGCGGTGATCGGGCTGGTCTCTTCCACTGCTGCCTATATCTTGTGGGGCGTCGCCAGCCAGTCGTGGATGATGTATGCGGTGATTTTCGCCAATATATTCGGCGCTACCGTGAACGCCTCGATCCAGAGCATCATTTCCGGCGCGGTGGATTCGCACAGCCAGGGCCAGGCCTTGGGTGCGGTCAGCTCGCTCAACAGCCTGATGGCGGTGATCGCCCCGGTTATCGGCGCGCCATTGCTGGGTGCGGTGTCGCACCTGCCGAAAGGCGACTGGCGGATCGGCGCGCCGTTCTATTTTTGCGCGGTGCTGCAGCTGGCAGCGCTGGTGCTGGCTTTCCTGCATTTCCGGCGCCAGCGCCGCCAGCGCGCAGAGGCCCAGCCAGCGGGCGCTGCGCTGAAGACCGAGGATGTACTGTAACCGTCAGGCGGTGGCGGGAACCCGCAACGGCGAACCATGCTCCGGCGCCCGCGTGGAGAGACGGCTGAGCGGGATCTCCACCCAGCGATAGAAAACCGCGCCGGCGCCAAGGCTGGCAGCCCAGGCCAGCGCCATGCCGCAGGCCTGCAATAGCGGCTGCGCCGGCACAAACTTGGCGAAAGCCGCATTCACCACCAGGCAGACCGGGAAATGCACCAGGAAGATGGAGTAGGAAATCCGTCCGAATGAGCGTATCCAGGCAAAACGCTGGCGCGACAGCAGTATCCCGCGCCGGCTCACCAGCACCAGCGCGCAAGCCACCAGCAAGGCGACCGCGATGCGGCTGCGGAAATCGATCGCCAATGCATACAAGGTCGGCAACACTATCGCCGCCAGCAGCAGCGCGACCACCGCCGGCCGCCGGCCCAGGTCGCGCGCCCACCAGGCAATCACGCCCAGGCCGTAGCTGCCGAAGAAATACGGCGCCCAGGCGTCCCACGCGGCATCGCGGTTGAAGTACAGCAGCGAAACGCTGACGCCGGCCGCTACCAGCACCGGCGCCAGCCATGGCATGGCGCGCCGCCTGGCCAGGCCGCCGGTCAGCCATAGCAGCATGGTCAACAGCGCGTACAGCTGGAAATCGATGGCGACGTACCAGGCGCCGGCCGAGATCGATTCGTAGCCCAATATGGAATGCAGCAACAAGGCATGGGCGGCCAGCTGCATGCCGGTCGGCATGGCGGAAATGGAGTAATGCGTCATCCACAGCGCAGCCCAGGCAGAAGCGCCTATCGCCAGCAAGGTCGCCACCAGGAACGGTGGCACCAGCTTCATGTAGCGCCGCCACAAGACGCGCAGCGGATCGGACACGGTGGAAACGCCCTGCGGCGACAAGGATTTGGCGGCCAGGAAACCGCCGACCACCAGGAATACCTGGACCGCGATGCGGGCGTAGGTATCCAGCCAGTCGATCAGAACCGGCGCGACAGGACGCACATGATCCGCCATCGGCCCGTAGAACGCCAGATGGTGCAAGACAATCAGTTGCGCCGCAATGACCTTGAGCAGGTCGATAAAGCCGAATTGGAAATTGGAACCACGGTCAGATGCTTTGGATGAGCTTGATGGCAGCGGTGAAACGCTCATTGGTGCATCCATGTTAAAAAAGATGCCAATGATAAAGACTCAAACGCGCTTGTCCAGCATAATAATATCTTGTAACATTTCTTAGCGGTAACAAAATAATTACTTAAAAACCATCATTCACCGCGGTCTTGCATTTTCCCCACCGCTAGCTGGTATTTCTTGAGCTTGTCATACAGGGTTTTCTTGGGCAGCCCCAGGCGGTCGGCGGCGATGGCGACGTTGCCGCCGCTGGCGTTCAGCGTCTCAGCGATCAACATGCGTTCGTAGTTATCCATCTGCTGCGGCAAAGATACGCCGCTGGGCAGGTCGTCGCCTTCCTGGACCGTTAGATCGGCCACGCCTTCCGCCACTCCCAGCACCAGGCGGTCGGCAAAATTGCGCAGCTCGCGCACGTTGCCAGGCCAGTCGCGGGTTTGCCATTGCGCCATCTGCGCCAGCGTCCATTGCGGCAACGGCCGCTGGTAACGCAGCGCGGCGCCCTGGATGAAGTGCGCCAGCAGCAGCGGGATATCCTCACGCCGCTCATTGAGGCGCGGCAGGTCGATGCTGACCACGCCGATGCGGTAATACAGGTCTTCGCGAAAACTGCCTTGCGCGCTCATCTGCAGCAGGTTGGCCTTGCTGGCGGCGATGATGCGGCAATCGATGGCGATCGGCTCGTTGCCGCCGAGACGCTCCAGTTTCCGCTCCTGCAGCACGCGCAGCAGTTTCACCTGCAAGGCCAGCGGCATGCTTTCGATTTCGTCGAGGAACACCGTGCCGCCCTTGGCGTATTCGAGCTTGCCGATGCGCCGTTTCTGGGCGCTGGTGAAAGCTCCTGCCTCATGGCCGAAAATCTCGCTTTCGAATACGGCTTCCGGCAGCGCGCCGCAATTGATGGCGACAAACGATCCTTTGCGGCCGCTGGCGACGTGCAGCTGGCGCGCCACCACTTCCTTGCCGCTGCCGGTCTGGCCGTTGACCAGGATGTCGACCATGGTCGGCCCGACGCTGCGGATCATGGTGCGGACCTTTTCGATCGCGGCCGACTGCCCGATCAGGCTCGGCATGTCCGGATGCGCCACCCAGGCCGCCTTGAGGCGCCGGTTCTCCAGGATCAGGCTGCGCTTTTCCTGCGCCCGGTGGGCGGTTTCCATCAGCCGCTCGGCGGCGAACGGCTTTTCGATGAAGTCGTAGGCGCCGGCGCGCATGGCGTCGACCGCCATGCTGACGTCGCCATGGCCGGTCACCACAATCACCGGCAGGTCGGGATCCAGCGTCACGACCTGGGTCAGCAATTCCAGGCCGGAACGTCCCGGCAACCGCACGTCGGTGACAATCACGCCGGCAAAACCAGGGCTCAGCCAGGCTTGCGCCTGTTCCACGCTATCGCAGGCATGGACGGTAAACCCGCCCAATTCCAGCGTCTGCGCAATCGCTTCCCGCACTGCCTGTTCATCCTCGATCAATACTGCTTCCAGCGTTGCCACCCCTGCCTCCATCAAGACTCCACCGTTTCCAGCAAAGGAATGCGCAATACGAATTCGGCGCCGCCATCGCTGTGGTTATTTGCCGTCAGGCGGCCGTTCATCGCCTGTACGATGGACGATGAAATGGCCAGGCCCAGGCCCAATCCCTTGCCGGACGGCTTGGTGGTGAAAAACGGCTCGAACAGGTGCAAGGCTACCTGGGCCGGAATCCCGGGTCCGGAATCGCGGATGCGGATCACCGCCTCGCCGCCCTCGCATTCCAGCACCAGGGAGACGGTTTTTTGCTCGGCATTATCCACTGCGTCCAGCGCGTTGCGCAACAGGTTGATCAGCACTTGCTCGGTACGCACAGAGTCGCCCACCACCCGGGCGGCCTGGCGGATCTCGATCTGCAGGCTGGCGCCATGGGTCTGGAACTCGTTGTGCAGCAACAAGGCCGCCGCCTCTATCGATTTCGACAAGTCGATGGCGGCGACCGCTTCATGGCTCTTCCTGGAAAAACCGTTGAGCTGCCCGACGATCTTGCCCATGCGGCCGCTGGCGTTGCTGATATGGCCGAGGTTTTCGGTGGCCTTGTCGGCCTGCCCGCGCGTCAGGAAAGTCATGGCGTTGTCGGCAAACGCCCGGATCGCCGCCAGCGGCTGGTTCAGTTCATGGGCGATGCCGGCCGCCATCTGGCCCAGCATGGCCAGCTTGCCGGCCTGGATCAGCTTGTTCTGGGTCGAGCGCAGCAGGTGTTCGGTTTCTTGCAGTTTGGCGTATTTCGCTTCCAGGGTGTGATTCGCCACCAGCAGTTCCTGCGTCCTTTGGGCGATGGTCCGGTCCAGGTACTCAGCCGACACCAGGCGTTCTTCCAGCCGGCGCCTGCGCTGGTACAGAGCCCACAGGAAAAGTCCTGCAATCGCCAGCAACAGCGCTGCAGCCAGGGTCCACAAGATGGCGATGCGGGCGATCCGCGCCTGCGACGGGAATAGCATCAGTTGCCAACCCAGGGGGCCGATGCCGCGCGTGACGTGCTGGCCGAAGCCTGAACTCTCTCGATTCGGCAAGGAACTGACCGGGGTAATCGTCCGGTCGGCATATTGATGGGTGCCGGTAAGGTCCTGCTGCACCGCGCCGTTCAGCGGATACAGGCTGTGATACTTCCATTCCGGCCGGTTGCTCAGAAAAACCACGCCACTGCTGTCGACTAGCGTAATCGGATCTTCGCTGCTGCGCCAGGTATGCTCGAATTCGGTCAGGTCTATCTTGACCGCCATCACGCCCAGCACTGCGTTTTCGCCATGGGCGGCGGCGCTGGCATAAATAGGCTGGGCGATGAAATAACCTGGCACATTGGTGGTGTTGCCTATGCCGTAGAAGCGTCCAGGATTGCCTTTGATCGCCTCTTTGAAGTAAGGACGGAAACCAAAATCCCTGCCGATAAAACTGGTATCCGAATCCCAGTTGCTGGAAGCCAGCGTCAGGCCATTCCGGTCCAGCATGAAGATCGCCACCACCTTGGACTGGCGTTGGATCAACTGCAGCGTCTGGTTCAGGCGCTGGATGTTGAGCTTGTCGTCCGGTCGCGCCAGCGCTTGCGACACATCCGTCTGGAAGCCGAGGGCAAACGGCAAGGTCTCGAACTTCTGCAGCACCGATTCCAGATCGAGCGCGATGATTTGCAGCTGCCGTTCGCTGGCCTCGCCGATGTCGCTGCTGGCTTTCCTCGACGCCACGACATAAGTCGTAAGCACTACGCCGGCGGCGCAGACAGACGCCAGCACGATTAAAACCAGCGGCTTTCTCGCTCTCAACATCACCAGCAGACTTGTCATGGCAGCCACCCGAATAAAAAAACCAGCGGCAGGCGGCACTGCCGCCTGCTTGAGTTCAACGTGATCCTGCAGGTGCGCCAGCAGCCGCATGCGGCTCAAGCGGAACGTCTTTGAGATAACCTTCCTTGCTCGGATCGCGCATCTTGTAAGCGACGATGAAAGCCAATGCGCACATGCCCGATACATACCAGTAGAAAGTCGATTCGCTGCCGGCCTTTTTCAGCTCCAGGGCGACCAGTTCGGCCGAACCGCCGAAAATCGCATTGCCCACCGCGTAAGACAAACCGACACCCAATGCCCGCACTTCCGGCGGGAACATTTCGGCCTTGATCAGGCCGCTGATCGAGGTATAAAAACTGACGATCGCCAGCGCCAGGATGACAAAGCCGAACGCCGCATAGGGATTGGTCACATCCTTGAGCGCATGCAGGATCGGCACCGTCGCCACGGTTGCCAGCGCGCCGAACCAGAGCATCGACGTGCGGCGGCCGATCTTGTCGGACAGCGCGCCGAACAGCGGCTGCATCAGCATGTAGACAAACAGCGCCGCGGTCATCACGGTGCTGGCTGTCTTGGCATTCATGCCGGCGGTATTGACCAGGTATTTCTGCATGTAGGTGGTAAAAGTGTAGAAAATCAACGAACCGCCGGCGGTGAAGCCAACCACCGTCAGGAACGCCCTCTTGTGTTTCATCAGGCCTGCCAGAGTGCCGGCATCCTTGTTTTTGCGGGTTTCCGCGGTCGAAGTTTCGCTCAGCGATTTACGCAGGTAAAGCGCAACCAGTGCGGCTACGGCGCCCAGCACGAAAGGAATGCGCCAGCCCCAGGCGTGCAGCTGCTCGGTGCTCAGGATCTGCTGCAAGATCACCAGCGCCAATACCGCCAGCAGCTGGCCGCCGATCAGGGTCACGTACTGGAACGAAGCAAAAAACCCGCGCCGCCCTTCCAGCGCGACTTCACTCATGTAGGTGGCGCTGGTGCCGTATTCGCCGCCCACCGACAAGCCTTGGAACAGGCGCGCCAGCAACAGCAGCAACGGTGCCGCGATGCCGATCGTCTCGTAGGTCGGCAAGCAGGCAATCATCAGTGAACCGCCGCACATCATCAGCACCGAAATCATCATCGCGGTGCGCCGGCCGTGCTTGTCGGCGATGCGGCCGAACAGCCAGCCGCCGATAGGCCGCATCAGGAAACCCACTGCAAAGATGGCGGCGGTATTGGCTAGCTGCGTGGTCGCATTGCCGCTGGGGAAAAATTTCGGCGCAAAATAGATCGCGCAAAACGAATAGATATAAAAATCGAACCACTCGACCAGGTTGCCGGACGAGGCGCCGACAATGGCGAAGATGCGTTTGCGGGTGTCCGCAGCGGCGGCATGGTCGGACGGATGAAGCGTGGACATGGTTGTCTCCTGGTTTTAATGTTTTTGTGCAATCCCAGTACACATGCAGCTTGCGCGCAAGCTACATCATGCCATCTGGAAGGCTCAACAGGCAAAGGGGATTAACGAATAGGGTTAAGGCGAACTTGAATCGAAGATGGCGAAAGCCTTGCAGCAAGGCAAGTTTATCTCAATAGGCATTTTTGTCTCCTGTGGATTGTATTTTTATACAAGGCATCGCAGGCTTCGTGCCAGCTCTAATGAAAAAGCTAAGTGCTTGATTTGCCGGAAAAAATTTCGGAGAAAAAACAGATCTCCGGCACTTTTTGTGCGGAAATCCGGAATTCCCGCCTTACGCAGTCCGGATATCCGCCCAGCCGATTTCCCTCGGCTACGCATATCAAGCGGCGCCAGGCAACGTTATTGCGCTACCATTTGCGCTGCCATAAAAAAGGAAATGCAACATGAACCAGGAAGACCGCATGGTCGATATCGAAATCAGGCTCGCCCGCCAGGACGACATGCTGGACGAGCTGAACAAGCTGGTATATCGGCAGCAACTGAAAATAGACCAGCTTGAAGCGCTATGCACGGCGCTAGCGCGCCGGATCAAGGATGCTGCCGATAACAGCAATGCGGTCCAGGTCGCCAACGAACGGCCGCCGCATTACTGATTATTAAATCACAAAAAAATTTTATCGATTGCTCTCGTAGGGTGGGCAAGCATTTTTGCCCACGCGTGAACTCACACCACGTACATGTCATTCCGATGCCACGCTGGCATGTACTCCGGTTATCGCGATCACGCGTGGGCACAGGTGCCCACCCTACTTGGCTGACCGCGAACCTTACAAAGGCTGGGTCCGGCTCTCCAGCCATTGCTTGGCGTCGCCCCTCACGTGCGGCGACAGGCGCGCCCTCACCTCGGCGTGATAAGCATTGAGCCAGTCGATTTCGTCGCTGCGCAGCAAGCTGGCGTCGAGGCAGCGGGTATCGATCGGACACAGGGTCAACGTCTCGAAACGCAGGTATTCGCCGAATTCGCTGGCGGCCGCCGGCTGGTTCAGCACCAGGTTTTCAATCCGCACGCCCCAGTTGCCGGGCCGGTAAATGCCCGGCTCAATCGAGGTGATCATGCCTGGCTCCATCGCGGTATGCGCATCGGGTGCGGCGCTGCCGGAAATGACTTGCGGGCCTTCATGCACATTCAGGAAATAACCGACGCCGTGACCGGTGCCATGGCCGTAATCAATGCCGGCGGCCCAGATCGGCGCCCGTGCGATCGCATCCAGCAACGGGGATTTGATGGAGCGCGGAAACTGCGCCGACGACAGCGCAATCACGCCCTTCAGCACCAATGTGCAATCGCGCTTTTGCGCCGCCGACGGCTGGCCGATCGGCACCATGCGGGTGATGTCGGTGGTGCCGCCCACATACTGGCCGCCGGAGTCGATCAGCAGCAAACCGTCGCCGCTGATGGTGGCGTGCGATTCGGCGCTGGCCTTGTAGTGCGGCATGGCGCCGTTGGCGTTGAAGCCGGCGATGGTGGCGAAGCTGGGGCTGACAAAACCGGAGCGGCGCGCGCGGGCGGCGGTGATATGGGTATCGACCATCACTTCGGTGACGGTTTCCTTGCCCAGGGCTTGCTCCAGCCAGGCAAAGAATTCGCACAGCGCGGCGCCGTCCTGTTCCATGGCGGCGCGCACATGCGCTACTTCGTCGGCGCTTTTGCGCGATTTGGCAAAGGTGGTCGGGTTGATCGTTTCCACTACGTTGACCGCAGTCGGCACCGCTTGCCGCAATCCCAGCGTGACGCGGCGCGGGTCAAGCAGCAGCGTGGCATTGGTCGACAAGGCCGCCAGCGCTTCGGCCGCTTCAGCATAAGGCGCCAGCGCGACGCCATCTTGGCTCAGCAGCTCGCGCAAGGCCGGCGGGACTTTGCCGTCGGCGACGAACAGCATGGCGCGTTTTGGCCCGATCAGGGCGTGCGCCAGGAATACCGGGTTGTAATTGACGTCGGCGCCGCGCAAATTGAACAGATAAGCGATATCGTCCAGGGTCGAAATGAAGTGCCATTGCGCGCCGTGCTGCTGCATGGCCTGGCGCAGCTGTTCCAGCTTGGCCGCGCGCGACAGCGGCGCATGCGATGCCTGGTGCTGGTATACCTCGGCCATCGGCAGGCCGGGCCGCTCGCTCCAGATTTCGCCCAGTATGTCGAGATCGGTGCGCAGGCTGCTGCCGCCTTTGGCCAGCGCCTGTTCCAGCGCACGCGCGGTGGCCAGCCCCAGCACCGCGCCGTCGACGGCCAGCGTTTTTCCGGCCGGCAGGTTGGCGGACAGCCAGTCGAGGTGCAGCAGGCTGTTGCCCGACGGCGTTTTCATCAGCACGATTTCGGTGCCGGCCAGTTCTGCTTCCGCCTGCGACCAGTAGCGGCTGTCAGCCCACAGGCCGGCGAAGTCGGCGGTGATGATCAGGTTGGCGACCGAACCGGTGAAGCCCGACAGCCATTCCCTTCCCTTCCAGCGCCCCGGCAGGTACTCGGACAGATGCGGATCGGCCGAAGGAATCAGGCAGGCGTCGACATCGTGGCGCTGCATGGCGGCGCGCAGCTGCTCGATGCGCGGTGCGGAAGTATTCTGGGAAAAGGTTCGGGAGTTCATAGAGGGCGGGATGGAATAAGCGTTTTAGGTGGATGGATTCACTTGCCGTTAAGCCGCCAAGCATACCACCGGGAGAGGAAAAACGGGGTCTTGCACCTGTCCGCAACTGACAATCGAAAAAACGAGTAAGCTCACACGTCACAGTAGCTGCAAAAAAATTCTGATCATCATAATTTCTCCCAGAGGAAATCGTCATGACTCGCAAAACCCCTATCGAGCGCTATCGTAACATCGGCATCAGCGCCCATATCGACGCCGGCAAGACCACCACCACCGAGCGCATCCTGTTCTATTCCGGCGTCAGCCACAAGATCGGCGAGGTGCACGACGGCACCGCCACCATGGACTGGATGGAACAGGAGCAGGAGCGTGGCATCACGATCACCTCGGCCGCCACTACCTGCTTCTGGCAAGGCATGGCCGGCAATTACCCGATGCACCGGATCAATATCATCGACACCCCGGGCCACGTCGACTTCACGATCGAAGTCGAACGTTCGATGCGGGTGCTGGACGGCGCCTGCATGGTTTATGACGCCGTCGGCGGCGTGCAGCCGCAATCCGAAACCGTCTGGCGCCAGGCCAACAAGTACGGCGTGCCGCGCCTGGCGTTCGTCAACAAGATGGACCGGGTCGGCGCCGATTTCTTCCGTGTCCACCAGCAGATCCGCGACCGCCTCAAGGGCAATCCGGTGCTGGTGCAGATCCCGGTCGGCGCCGAAGACAATTTCCACGGCGTGGTCGACCTGGTCAAGATGAAAGCCATCATGTGGGACGACGCCACCCAGGGTGTCAAGTTCGAATACATCGATATCCCGGCGGAGCTGCAGGCCAGCGCCGAGGAGTGGCGCGGCCGCATGATAGAGGCGGCGGCCGACGCCAGCGACGCCATGATGAAAAAATACCTGGATGGCGCCGATCTCAGCGAAGAGGAAATCAAGGGCGCACTGCGCCAGCGCACCATCGCCGGCGAAATCGTGCCGATGCTGTGCGGCAGCGCCTTCAAGAACCGCGGCGTGCAGGCCTTGCTGGATGCCGTGATCGATTTCCTGCCGGCGCCGACCGACATTCCGCCGGTCAAAGGCCACGACCCGGACGATCTGGTCGTCGAAAGGCGCGCCAGCGACGATGAAAAATTCTCCGCCCTCACCTTCAAGATCATGACCGATCCGTTTGTCGGCCACCTGAGCTACTTCCGGGTCTATTCCGGCGTGCTGATCTCGGGCGACGTGGTGTTCAATCCGAACAAGGGCAAGAAGGAAAGGATAGGCCGCGTGCTGCAGATGCACGCCAACCACCGCACCGAAATCAGCGAAGTGTATGCGGGCGACATCGCCGCCGCGGTCGGCCTCAAGGAAGCCAGCACCGGCGACACCCTGTGCGATCCGGGCAGCATCATCACCCTGGAAAAAATGGTGTTCCCGGACACTGTGATCTCGCAAGCGGTAGAACCGAAGACCAAGGCCGACCAGGAAAAGATGGGCGTAGCGCTCAGCCGCCTGGCCGAGGAAGATCCGTCATTCCGGGTCAAGACCGACGAGGAATCGGGCCAGACCATCATTTCCGGCATGGGCGAACTGCACCTGGAAGTGCTGGTGGAACGCATGCGGCGCGAATTCGGCGTCGAAGCTACGGTCGGCAAGCCGCAGGTGGCGTTCCGCGAAACCATACGCAAGATGTGCGAATCGAGCGAAGGCAAGTTCATCAAGCAGTCCGGCGGGCGCGGCCAGTACGGCCATGTGGTGCTGAAAATCGAACCGCAGGCGCCGGGCAAGGGATTTGAATTCGTCGACGCCATCAAGGGAGGCACCGTGCCGCGCGAATATATTCCGGCGGTCGAGAAAGGCGTGCGCGAAACCCTGGCTGCCGGCGTGCTGGCCGGCTATCCGGTGGTCGACGTCAAGGTCACGCTATTCTTCGGCTCCTCGCACGATGTCGATTCCAACGAAAACGCCTACCGCATGGCGGCCTCGATGGCGTTCAAGGATGGCTGCCGCAAAGCCAGCCCGGCCTTGCTGGAACCGATGATGGCGGTGGAAGTCGAGACGCCCGAGGAAAAAATGGGCGATGTGATCGGCGACCTGTCGTCACGGCGCGGCATGATCCAAAGCATGGACGACATCCCGGGCGGGGTCGGCAAGGTTGTGCGGGCGGAAGTACCGCTGGCGGAAATGTTCGGCTACTCCACCACCCTGCGTTCGCTGACCCAGGGGCGCGCCACGTATACGATGGAGTTCAAGCATTATGCCGAAGCACCGGCCGATGTCACCGATGCGGTGGTGAACGCCAAGCATGTAGGGGCGTCCAGGCATTGATGTCTGGTATGGCCGGAACAACAGCTCCGGCCATACCATCGTTTGACTACGGTTTGACTACAGCTCGTTTTCGTCGAGGTCGTGTTCCATGCCGTCAATCGGCAGCAAGTGACCCAGTTTCGCCGCCTTGGTGTCGAGGTAGCGGGTATTGAAGGGATTGCGGTTGAGGATGAGGGGAATCCGCTCGACCACGGTAATGCCGATCTTCTGCAGCGCTGCTACCTTGCGCGGGTTGTTGGTCATCAGCCGCAAGGCCGTGATGTCCAAGTGCTCCAGCATGGTTTCGCAAATGGTGTAATCGCGCAGGTCGGCAGCGAATCCCAGTTGCTGGTTAGCTTCCACCGTGTCCGCGCCGCCGTCCTGGATATGGTAGGCGCGCAGCTTGTTGATCAAGCCGATGCCGCGCCCTTCCTGGCGCAAATACAATATGGCGCCGCGCCCTTCCGCGGCGATCTTCTGCAAAGCCCCTTCCAGTTGCGCGCCGCAATCGCAGCGCTGGCTGAACAAGGCGTCGCCGGTCAGGCATTCGGAATGGACGCGCGCCAACACCGGCGCGCCGTCGTTGACTGCGCCCAGGGTCAAGGCCAGGTGTTCTTTGCCGGTGGCGTGTTCGATAAAGGCATGCAGCTGGAAGGTTGCCCAAGGCGTCGGCAGCGCGCAAGAAGTCACATACTCCAGTTTTTGGTCGGCTACGGCGGCAGCTAGGCTGCTTTTGTTATTAGTGGTGCTCATCAGGTAGATTTGTGGTGAATAAAATGCACGGCATTGCATAAATGGCACATACGTTTCGGTTTTAACATTACTTAACATGCCATCGCTAGCCTTCCATTTTACGAGCATTCCAACAAACACGTATGACGCGCCGGCGGCCGTACCCCTCCGGGCAGGCGCCGAAATTGACCGGATAACAACGAAAAATCAAGGCGGAACCGTAAAACCGATGGGGTTTGCTATTGAAGCCCTAGGAACCGGGCCATGAGATTTGTTCAAATAACCGCTGTAAACGCTCGCCGCGTTGCGGGTTCACCATCCGCACATAGGAGACCCGGCCGGCCAGGAATTGCTGGTAGTTATCTCGCCCGTCCCGGTTCTGCGACGCCGGGCCGTGGCGTATGCAGTTTGTCAGCGCGGCCTTCAGGTTGTCGAATTCCTGGCGCGGAATATTGGAATGGCGGTTGACCACGATGCCGGTCACCTGCTGCCGGACACCGCTGCGCATCATCCTGGTTTTCCTGGCGTTGACGGCAAAACCCTCTTCCAATGCGATTGCCGCCACTTGCAGGTGGAAACGGTCCATCGCCCGTTCCAGCTTGTGCTCTCAGGAAAACACCAGGTCATCGGCGTAGCGGCTGTAACTGGCGCCGAGCGCCGTCGCCAATGCCTGCAATCGTATGTCCAGCCGGTAAGCGCACAAATTGGCAAGCGCCGGCGAGCATGGGGAGCCTTGCGGCAAATGGCGTGCGCGCAAGGCCTGGCGTTCTTGCCAAGGAATTTTTTGCTCCGGCTGGTTCAGCACGCTGCCCGGGGTCCGGTGTGTGCACAAGCGGGACAGCAAACCAGCCACTTTAGGCGGATAACCAAGCTTGGCAAATAATGCGTGGATCCTGGCCGCCGGAATGCTTGGAAAAAAATCCTTCAGGTCCATCCGTATCACTACCCGCTTGCCGGCATGCAGCGCCGCGTGCGTTACGCATGAATGGCCACGACGGAAGCCGTGCGCCGCCTGGTGCGGCGGGATCCGGTCAAGCAAGCTGCGCAGCAGCTGGGTTTGCATGGCGCGCAGGCGCGACTTGGGAATTTCTATCAGGCGCCACCCGCCGCTGCGTTTTGCTATCCAGCGATGGTGGTAATGCTGCAGGGCTGCCGTCGTCGCCGCACTGTTACGCCACTGGTCGGAGAACCAGTCCAGCTCGGACGGCGTTACTTTCAGCCATTGCGCCAGATCGCCAGCGGTGGCGAGCGTAGGGAGCGCCAGCGCGGACACCCACGCTGGCTGCCCGGCGGCAACAGGCGGTTCGAGACAAAAATGCCGGACCTGCGGCGGTTCGCTGTCCAGCCATGCGTCGGAAAAACCCTCATGCGCCAGGATCAGCGCCGCCAGTTCGGCGCGGCCGTGGCGATGCAGCTGCTCCCCGGTCTGTTTACGGATGGCCCGGCACAATGAAGGAATCCAGCGCCATTTCTTTCCGAGCGCCCATCTTGCGCCTTGCTTCATGGCGTCAAGGCTCGCTTCGCGCGCGAGGAAGGTATCTGCCAGGGCTAAAGCGACGAAAGTTTTTGGAGTCATCTGGTTAAGGTAAACGAGGCGGCGGAGAGCCTTCAACCAGTCCCGTCATGCGTGAGCCGAATCTGCACCGTGGTGCAGCGCCGCTCATGCGTTGCATTGCCAAGCCAAAATATCCCGCGGGGTAGCCCCGCAGAGGCGTGCCATTACACGAGGTAACAGTGCGCCGGCTTGAAGGGTCCGCCGCCCGGCCACACTATGTGAATATGGTAGAAGTGTCAACTGGATTCGCCGGCGCCGGCGGCCCGCCATCCTTGCCTAGGCAAGCGACGATTCCAACTATCTGTCGGTGCCGGCGCAGATTATTGTTAGAATCATACCTACTCAATTTTTTAGCTACTCATGCGCGAAGTCCCCGACCTGATTGCCTGCGAAGGATGCGATGCCCTGTATCGCAAGGTGCAGCTGCACCGTGGGGAGATTGCCCACTGCCCGCGCTGCGGCACCGAACTGGAGCGCGACGCCGGCCGCCAGCGCGAGCGCATCCTGCCGCTGACCGTGGCCAGCCTGATCATGTTCGTGATCGCCAACAGTTTTCCCATCGTCGAGATCGAACTGCAGGGCCTGAGCAGCCGCACCACCTTGTTTGGCGCCGTGCTGTCGCTGACCACCGAAGGCATGTCGCTGGTGGCTTTGCTGGTGCTGGCCACCACTATCCTGTTTCCGCTGCTGCAGCTGCTGTTCCTGTTTTACCTGCTGGTGTCCTTGGCCAAGCAGCACCGGCCTCCCGGTTTCAGCTGGCTGGTAAGGGCCATGCAGAGCTTGCGGCCCTGGGGCATGGTGGAAGTGTTCCTGCTGGGCGTGCTGGTGGCGGTAGTGAAATTATCGAACATGGCGACCGTGATCCCGGGCGTGGCCCTGTGGGCGTTCGGCGTGCTGACGGTATTGCTGACCGCGGTGGTGTCCTTCAATCCCCGCCATTTCTGGGAAATGGCGTACGCTGAAGAGGCAATCGGCAGCCAGGAAGAGATTGCATGAACGCCGCCACCGCGAATACAGCTGCCGAAGACGAAGACCTGCCGGTGCGCACCGCTGCCGGCCTCGGCATGATGTCCTGCCATCATTGCGGCACCGTCTGGCAAGAGGTGCGCGAACACGAGCACTGCCAGCGCTGCGGCACCGCGCTGCACCTGCGCAAGCCGGACAGCATCAGGCGCAGCTGGGCTTTCCTGATCGCGGCCTGCATCATGTACATCCCGGCCAACCTGATGCCGGTGATGATCACCAAGACCTTGCTCGGCGTGCAAGAGGATACGATCATGAGCGGCGTGATCTATTTCTGGGTGTCCGGCGCCTGGGAGCTGGCGGCGATCATTTTCATCGCCAGTTTCCTGGTGCCGCTGTTCAAGCTGGCTTCCCTGATCCTGCTGACCTGGACCGCGCAAAAACGCAGCCGCTGGCGCCGCCTGCAGCGCGCCAAGCTGTACCGGCTGGTGGAAATCATCGGCCGCTGGTCGATGCTGGACGTATTCGTGGTGTCGCTGCTGGCCGGCCTGGTGCAGATTGAAGGATTTGCCAAGATCACCGCCGGCTTCGGCGTGCTGGCGTTTGCCTCGGTAGTGGTGCTGACCATGCTGGCCGCGCTCAGTTTCGATCCGCGTCTAAATTGGGACAACAGCGGGGACAGCCGCGATCAAGAAATGGATGAGAATCAAGGAATGAAAGCACAAGATGAGTAATGAAAACACCCGGGACGACGCCCTGCCGCCTTTGCCGGAACCCAAGCTGAGCCGCAAGCGCGACTGGCTGCCTTCGCTGATCTGGCTGATCCCGATTGTGGCCGCGGTAGTCGGCTTGACGCTGGTGGTCAAGATCCTGGTCGAACGCGGACCATCGATCACCATCACCTTCCGCACCGCGGAAGGCCTGGAGGCCGGAAAAACCAAGGTCAAGTACAAGGATGTCGATATCGGCCTGGTGCAGACCATCACCTTGAGCAAGGATCGTTCGCACGTGCTGGCCAATGTCCAGCTGTCGAAAGAAGCCGAGAGCTTCACCGCCGCCGACACCCGCTTCTGGGTAGTGCGGCCGCGGGTGGCGGCGTCCGGCGTCTCCGGCCTGGGCACCCTGCTGTCAGGCGCTTACATCGGCGCTGACGCCGGCACCTCCAAGGAAAAGAAAGACGAATTCACCGGACTGGAAGTGCAGCCTATCGTCAGGCTCGACGCCTCAGGCAAGCAGTACATGCTGCACGCCGCCGACATCGGCTCGCTGGACATCGGCTCGCCGGTCTACTTCCGCCGCATCAAGGTCGGCCAGCTGGCTGCATTCGACCTCGATGCCGACGGCAAAGGCGTGACCTTGCGCATTTTCATCGATGCGCCCTACGACAAATTCATCGGCATCAACACCCGCTTCTGGCATGCCAGCGGCTTCGACATGCAGATCAACGCCAGCGGCTTCAAGCTGCGCACGCAATCGCTGGCGACCGTGGTACTGGGCGGCATAGCCTTCCAGGCGCCGGACGACCTGCTAGGCGCGACAGCCAAGGAAAACACGACCTTCAACCTGGCTGCGGACGAGGAAGCTGCCCTGAAGGAACCGGACGGCCCGTCGGAAACCGTGGTGATGTATTTCAACCAGTCGCTGCGCGGCCTGACGCCGGGCACCACCGTCGATTTCCGCGGCGTGGTGCTGGGCGAGGTCAAATCGATAGGCATCGAATACGACGCCAAGCGCCGCGAATTCAACATGCCGGTGGTGGTGCAGGTTTATCCCGAGCGGCTGGGGCGCAGGTATGCCGAGGATGAAAAGCATTCCAGCTATACCGCCAAGCAGCGCCTGCAGTACATGGTCAGCCGTGGCTTGCGGGCGCAGCTGCGCACCGGCAACCTGCTGACCGGCCAGCTCTACATCGCACTCGACTTTTTCCCGAAAGCGGCGCCAGCCACCGTCGATACCTCGACCACGATCATCGAGCTGCCGACGATTCCTAACAGCCTCGATGAAATCCAGTCGCAGATCGCCGAGATCGCCAAGAAACTCAGCAAGGTGCCGTTCGACCAGATCGCCGCCGACCTGCAGAAAACCCTGGGCACCCTGAACCGCACCCTGCTCAATGCCGAGCAACTGACCAAGAGCCTGAACAACGACGTCGCGCCGGAAATCACGGCCGCCATGAAGGATGTGCGAGTCACGCTGGACAACGCCAACCGCACTCTTTCCGACAACGCGCCGCTGCAGCAGGATATCCGTGCGACCCTGCAGGAACTGACGCGCTCGGCGGCATCGGTGCGGATCCTGACCGACTACCTGGAACGCCATCCGGAAGCACTGATCCGCGGCAAGCAAGAGGAAAACAAATAATGACATCGACCACTCGCATCTGCACCATCGCTGCCTTCACTGTCCTGCTGGCCGGCTGCGCTTCCGCTCCGACCCATTTTTACACGCTCGCAACGCCGACAGCGGCTGCGCCGGCCATCCAGAATTCGAAGCTGTATATCGACGTGGCGCCGGTCTCCTTGCCGGAACGCCTGGCGCGGCCGCAACTGGTGGTGCGCAGCGCCGGCAGCGCTTCCAGCACCCGGGTCGACATCCTGGAACAGGAACGCTGGTCGTCGCCGTTCAACAATGAATTGCGGGATGCATTGGCAAGCGGCATCGCCAATCGCCTGGGAGCGATCGATGTCAGCCGCAGCGGCCGGCCGACGGACCAGCCGGTGTACCGGATTGCGGTCGAATTGCGCGAATTTGACGCCGTACCCGGCGACAAGGTGCAAGCCACTTACGGCTGGACCATCAGCCGCTCCGACAGCGGCCGCAGCAGCGCCTGTCAACTGAGTGTGGCAGCGGCAGTCAATCCTGGCATTGATGGTTTAGTGCTTGGAGTGCAGCGCACGGTGGCGGATGTGGCCAGCGGCATTGCCGCCAACATCACGGCATTCAAGGCCAATCCCGCGGCAGCCTGCCAAAACGACAGGCCGCAGGCATAACTTAGGACCCTCAGAACCGCTCGTAACCCAGCAGATAACGCCATTCGCCGACCGCCAGGCCGGCCATCGGCAGGCGGCCGATGCGGATGCGCTTGCTGGCCACTACCTGCAGCCCGACCTGTTCGCACATGTGCACGACCAGTCCGCGCGGCGGCGCCTTAAGCGCAAAGCGCAGGCGTTTTTCATTTTGCCAGCTGACCTTGATCGGCGGCAGCGGCTTGCGGTTGAAGCTCAAGCCGTGGTTCAGCAATTTCAGTCCGTCAGGAACGATGTCGCCGGCCACTTCAACGATGTATTCATGCTCGATCTTGGCGGCGTCGTCCACCAGCTTGCGGGTGATCCGCCAGTCCTGGGTAAACACCAGCAGGCCGCTGGCCAGCGTCTCCAGCGGTTCGATCAGGTTGAGGTTGGTCAGGTGGCGCTTCAGGAAACGCACTTCGGCGCGGTCGTCGGCCGCCCGCTTGTCAGGCACGATCAGGTCTGAGGCCAGTTCGCTCAGCGCCGGACCGGCAAACAGGTCGAGGCCGGCCGGCTTGTGGAACAGGATGGTTACCGGATCCTGCGGTTCCAGCGTGGCGTCCGCCGCCAGTTCCACCTGCTGTTGCGCGCCGATGCGCAGGCCCGGCTCTTCCACTACCTTGCCATCGACCTTGACCCAGCCGCCCTCGATATATTGCTCGGCTTCGCGGCGCGAGCAGGAAACCAGTTCAGCGAGATGTTTTGCAAGGCGGATTGATTCTGTCATGTATGGGGTCCGGAGACAATGATGGGCGGCCATTGTAACCGCCCGCACTTGGTTTATTTGCGATACATTTCAGGGCGCGGCTTGTTGCGCTGTTCGTAGATCGCCTTGGCGTCTTCCCGCGCGCGCTCCAGCGTACGCATGGCAGGATCGTCGTCGTGCAGCGTAAAAAAATCCTCGGCTTGCGCGTTCATCACGTATTTGATCGCCGCCTTCTCTTTCACGTCGAACAACTCCACCAGCAAGGTGGTGACTTCATCCAGGTATTCTTCGTAGGTCATGATGCTCTCCGATGTTTCTTGCCGCGCTCGCCTTCATCCACGGTGTTACAGGAAGAGCCCGGCGAGCGTATTTTGCACCAAATAGCCCGACAGGACCAAATTATCAGGTTCAATGCGGCCGCGACGGCGGCTTCAATCCGGCGAATTTTCGCCACAAGCGGCCGATCTTCGATTTATTGTGTTTTTTGCTGGAAGCCAGCAGTTTGACGGCCAGGCCGCAGGATTGCGCCAGCTCGGGATGCTGTTCGGCGACCTGCTGCAGCAGCTGAGCAGCCACGCTACGATCATTGGCCGCGCCCAAGCCGTCCTGCAGGTCGCTCAGCGCCGCCACATAAGCATGGCTGCGTTTAGCTGGAAAATACGAGGCAAAAAACTCGCTGGCGTAGCGCGCCTTCTTGGCGGCGATCCTTACCTTGTGGCGCTTGGCGGCGTCATGCTGCCCGATGCGGCTGCCGCGCTTCAGCAGTTTCTTTTGCAGGCCGGCCAGTTTCTTGACAGCGAATTTTTTCAGGGGTGCAGACAATCCGGTTACCTGCGCGGCGTCCAGCTCTTCGCGCCAGCGCCGCCCTTCTATCCAGCTTCCCAGCAATAACAGCAAGCGTGTATAAGCACGCGAGTTGACCGCCGCCGCGACCGCATGGCGACCCTTGTCGGCTTCGCTGGCAGTCAGCTGCCGCAGGTTTTCCAGCTGCCATTGATCCGGACAGCGCCTTACTACATCGTCCAGCGTCGCCACCGCCAGCACTTCCCAATCGCGCGCAGGACCCAGCGTAGCGGCCAGCCAGTCAAGCCGTTCCGCTATTTCCGGCGGCGTCGGAATCACTTTCTTGAACAGGCCCAGCACGGCGCGCAAGCGCCGCAGCCCGACCCGCATCTGATGCAGGTTTTCCGGATCGGCGCCGTGCAGCACGCCGTCTTCATTGCCTTGCATCTGCGCCAGGCAATTGCCGAGCAAGACCTGGAATCCTTGCTCCAGCGTCAGCCCGGGCGCCAATTCGACCGGCTGCGCCTTGACTACGGCAGGCGCTTGCGGCGCGTGCATGGCGTAACCGCGCTCGGCCTTGCTGGCATTGGCGGCGCGCAGCGGCAGCGTCTGCTGCAAGGCCAAGGCCAGCTCAAACAAGCTCGCCGCGGCGCCGGCTTTGAGTTCCAGTTCGATCTCGCTGATGGCAATGCTTTTGTCGCCATGGAGGATTTCGCCCTGGTCCAAGGCCAGCTCGACTTCGTCCCCAGCCTGCGACCTCAGCAGCCAGATCGTACGTTTGAATTGGGTGGTAAATATCGGCCGCAAGCGATTGGCGAGGTCCGGCGCCGACAATAACGCGGCCACCGCCGAACCGGGCTCAAGCAGTCCGCGCAACGCTTGCAGGTCGGGCGCCGCGCCGCTGATGTCGGATTCCCACTCGGGGCGCTGGTGCAAACCGGCCGCCGCCTGGCCGCCGCTCTTGCAAGTCTGGACCCAGCGCGTCCCCACTTTGCGCACCCGCAGCGCGGTATGGTTTTGCTGCAGGTACAGTTCGGGCGTATCAAAGTAAATGCTGGTCAGCTGCCGCGATTGCGGCTTGCCGGTGGCGTAATGTGTTAACAGGGGATGGCGGCGGAAGCTGGCGACGTCGCGCGGCTCCAATAACAGTTTTAATTCGATTTCCATGCTTCAAGCATACTTCCAAACCGGCGCTTTCAGTAAGCTATTGTTTTAATACCATCGGCCTGGAGCCCGCCGAAACCGCGCGGCGTTTCAGAATTCGCGGCTCCGGGACCGGCACGCCCGCTTCATCGCCGGAATCACGCTGTAGCCGCTTTGCCGGTAATAACGATAGAAATAGAAAAAGGTTTTCATGTCAGGCACGCAATGATTGGAAGGAATGAGAGTTTCCCACCAAAAACGGAAGGCGCAACGCCGTCGTTGACCAGATGTCGATGAAATAAACAATCTTTAACGTTTGTACTCAATTTGTACTCATGCTGCCCTGCTCTCGCCCGATAGTTCGATATGACTGAACCAATCGGCGTACAGCGGCGTAATATCATGTTGTCCAGCTCAAGCGACTGTCATCGATGCCGATTCCGTATTTGAGAAAACTGACTGGCAAGGACCGCAGCCAGCAAGCAAACCGCCACCTGGCGTTTTTCCTGTCTTTTATCGCCGGCGCGATCAATGCCGGCGGCTTCCTGGCGGTCGGGCAATACACTTCCCACATGTCCGGCATCGTTTCGTCGATGGCGGACAATCTTGCGCTAGGTTCGCTGGGACTGATGCTGGCAGGCCTGGCTTGCCTGCTGTCGTTCCTGTTCGGCGCCATGACATCCGCACTGCTGATCAACTGGGGACGCAGGCAAGACCTGCAGGCGGAATTTGCGCTGCCTTTGATGCTGGAAGCGGGTTTGCTGCTGGTGTTTGGCCTGCTGGGTGGCAACCTGGAGGGCCATAAATGGCTGTTCGTGCCGATGACCGTGATACTGCTGTGCGCCATCATGGGCTTGCAGAACGCCATCATCACCAAGATTTCCAAAGCCGAGATCCGCACCACCCACATCACCGGCATGGTCACCGACATCGGCATTGAACTCGGCAAGCTGGTCTACTGGAACCGGCTGGAGCCGGACCGCGGGCGGCCAGACGTGATCGCCGACCGCGGCAAACTGCGGCTGCTGGCGACCCTGGTCACGCTGTTTTTCAGCGGCGGCCTGGCCGGCGCGCTAGGTTTCAAGCATATAGGCTTCATCGCCACCGCAGCGCTTGCCGCCGCCTTGATGTGCCTGGCGATCGTGCCTATCGTCGATGATTTCCTGAAATTCCGGCGCAATGTGTGAATCGGATGCAAGACCTGCCGGTTAATTGGACTTCGATACCACACTGGCCTTGCATCCCTCATTGCTTTATGCAGCTTTCAGAGTAGCGACCTCAGCCAAGGCTGAATCAAGCGCGCTCTGCTTTTGTTCAGTCCCCAGGTTGATTCCCTCGGCGCGGACAATGGCAAGGTCGGTGACGCCGATGAAAGTGAAGAAGCTCTTCAGGAACGATTCCTGGTGATCCATGAAAGCCATCGGCGACGCCTCTGAGTAAAACCCGCCGCGCGCGGAAGCGATAATCACCCGCTTGGCGCCGGCCAGGCCTTCGACGCCGGCCACGCTGTAGTTGAAGGTCTTGCCGGGAGCCGCCAGGCAATCGATCCATGCTTTCAGCTGGCTTGGAATGCCAAGTCAGCCACACACAGATCGACCGCTAGGAACATTTTGTTCGTAGCGCTATGATATGCTGCGTAAAAGATTGCACAAGGGGCACCATTTTGAGCGATACGAACATTCCCGTTCGCACCATGGCGCCCCGACCCGAGGGATGCCGGGCCGTTGCTGAAACACTTGGCCGCATAGGCGACAAATGGACCGTGATGGTGGTCGGCTCCCTGGCGCAGGGACCGATGCGCTACAACCATATTCTGCGCACGGTGGAGGGCATATCGCAGCGCATGCTGACCTTGACCCTGAAAGGCCTGGAGCAGGACGGCCTGGTCACTCGCACCATGTACCCGACCATCCCGCCGCGCGTCGACTATGAACTGACCGAGCTCGGGCGCCTGCTGATCGCGCCCTTGCAGTCGCTGCATGACTGGGCGACGGAGCACCGGCCGGCGATGCTGGCGGCGCGCGCGGCGTTCGCGGAGAAGGAGAGCGAGGCTGCGTCGCAACGAGCCCGCTTCACCACGCCCAAATAAATCATGAGATGACTGCTGCCTGGTCCCAGCCGGCCGGCGGCAGTCACGGAATCAACCAAACTTTTTAAGGATTGCCATGTTCTCTTCGCTTACCGCCGAAATTGATGTCGACTACTCCCTGCTGGCGCGCCAGGCCGCCGGCCTTCTTGAAGACGAGCGCGACCAGACGGCCAACGCCGCCCAGTTTTCCGCATTCATCTACCAGTCGCTGGCCGACCTGAACTGGGCCGGCTTCTACTGGCTCAAACCGGCCAAAAAGGCGAAGGGCGAGGAATTGCTGATCGGCCCGTTCCAGGGCAAAGTCGCTTGTGCGCGGATTGCGCTTGGCAAGGGTGTCTGCGGCACCGCAGCCGCGGAACGGCGCGCCATCCTGGTGCCGGACGTGCATGCGTTTGCCGGCCATATCGCCTGCGACGCGGCATCGAACTCGGAAATCGTGATCCCGGTCATCAAAGACGGACAACTATACGGCGTCCTCGATATCGACAGCCCCACCCTGAACCGGTTCCGGCCTGAAGACCTGCAAGGGCTGGAAGCGCTGCTTGCATTGTTCGTTGCGGCGACCGATTTCGATTAAGCTCAGACGGTCTTGATGAACAAGGCGACCAGCCTGCGCGTCAAGCTGGAATAAGGCGGATAAAACATTTTGGCGAGCATGATGCGGGTGCGCACCACCGCCCGCTCATGCGAGAACGCCAGGAAACCGTAGTGGCCGTGGGCGCTGCCGATGCCGGAATTGTTGACGCCGCCGAACGGCAGGTTGCCGTGCAAAAACTGCACTACGCAATGGTTGATGCAAGCGCCGCCCGAGCTCGTCTGCTGCATCACCTTGGCGATATTCGCCTGCTTGCGGCTCCAGACGTAGAGCGCCAGCGGCTTGGGCTCGGCATTGATGCGTGCAATCACCGTATCCAGCTGGTCGTAGCCGATCACCGGCAGCAGCGGCCCGAAGATTTCCTCGCGCATGATCTTGGCGTCGTCCGGAATCCCGTCCAGCAGCGTCGGCGCAATGTAGCGCTGGGCTTCGTCAATCGCGCCGCCCGTCACTATCCGCGCGCCGCGTGCGGTAGCGTCATCCAGCAGGCTCTTGACGCGCGCGGTGTGGCGCTGGTTGACGATGCGCGCCAGGCTGGCGCTGCCGGCCTGCTCCGCTCCCTTGCCATAGGCGCTCTCCAGCACCGCCACGCAGTGTCCGAGAAAAGCCTCCTTGACGCTGGCGTGCACATAGATGTGGTCGGGAGCGATGCAGGTCTGGCCGTTGTTGGTGAATTTGGCCCACAGGATGTTTTGCGCCGCCGCCCGCAGGTCGGCCGTCTGGTCGACGATGGTAGGCGACTTGCCGCCCAGTTCCAGCGTGACGCTGGCCAGGTGCTTGGCCGCAGCTGCCATGACGATCTTGCCGACGGCCGGCGAGCCGGTAAAAAATATGTGATCGAAAGGCAGCTCCAGCAATGCCTGGGCCACCGGGGCATCGCCTTCGAACAGCGCCACTTCGTCTTCAGTGAATACCGCCCGGACGATCTTGCCGATGACAGCCGAAGCATGCGGCGTCATTTCCGACGGCTTGAGGATTACTGTATTGCCCGCTGCCAGCGCCGACACCAGCGGCCCCAGGCTCAGGTTCACCGGATAATTCCAGGGCGCCACGATCAATACCCGTCCCTTCGGTTCGTACTGGGTATACCCCGAAGTGCCAGCCATCATGCGCGACGGCCAGACTTTCTTCGGCTTCATCCAGCGTCCCAGCTTGCGGATGGCGTCATTGGCCTCGGCGATCACCGGCAAGATTTCGCTTAACTCCACCTCAACGGCCGGTTTGCCGAAATCGGCAAAGCCGGCGGCAATCACCTCGTCCTTGTGCGCCAGCAGCGCGCTCTTCAATTTCCTGACTTTCTGCAGGCGCTCGGCCTTGCCCGACTGACGCAGGCGCAGCGCGGTGATTCCCTGGGCATCGAATACGCGCCGGATCTCCAGCTGGGTCTGGTCAAATTCGGTGCCGGTTGGGGTTGTCATGATGTTCATTGCTTGCCTTTGACAAGAGCATTTGTATCCGGCAATTAAAGCACATCGCCTATTCCAGAGGACGATCTTTTACTTGAGCGCCGCCTCCACTTTATAGGGGTTTTGGCCATCCACTTTTTACAAAAAATGATGATATTCAATAAAAATATTTAATTCGCAATTTAATGCCTATTAAGCAATTAAATTCAAATCATTCATTTAAAAAATATTCTTCATCAGCATCCATTTTTTCCTAATTTCATTTGATTATCAAATAACGTGCGTTAAATCCAAATGACAATCAATGTAACATTTATTGCCATACGGGAATTTATTTATCACATTTCCCGCCAAAATAGTGTCGCAGGGAAAATAAAACAACGGAAAAACCACCGGAAAAGTTAAATATTTCAGGCGTATTACATCACGCGACTGATTGATACAAAATGAAATAACAGCACCTCGAGCATGGTCATTATCGGGGTGCTGTTCGTTATCCGGACATACGCTGTCCGCGCTGACGGCAGCTGGAAACCCTTGCTTTACAGGCGGCTTATCCGGCTACCTGTAACAAAGCATGAAGCGAAATCGATCATTTCCTTACCAAGATGGAGACTTTCCCAGATGAAGAAGACAGTTTTGGCATCAACCCTCGCAGCAATCGGCCTCATCCACCTGCCCCTCGCCTTCGGCGCCGACCAAATCCCCAGCCCCACTTCCGATAGCCTTGAACGCATCACCATTACCGGCTCAAACATTTCACGCATCAACAAAGAGGGCCCGACCGCGGTTGAAATCATCAAACGAGATGAAATCGAAAAATCCGGCGCCAGCACCGTCCTTGAATTGCTGAGCAAACTGCCTTCCGTTTCCATTGGACTGACCGGCAACAGCAATACGTCGTTTGCGCAAGGGGCCGCCTCCGTAGGGCTGCGCGGCCTCGATCCCAAATACACGCTGATCCTGCTGAACGGACGCCGCCTGGCCAACTACGGTTTTGCCGATGGCGCGGAAAACACCTTCGTCGACTTGAACAACCTGCCGCTGGCAGCCATTGAATCGGTGGAAATCCTGCGCGATGGCGCTTCCGCCATTTACGGCTCCGATGCGATTGCCGGCGTGATCAACTTCAAGACAAAAAGGAATTACCAGGGCGTTGAAACCACCGCCAACGTCGGCACCAATCAAAAAGGCGACGGCACTACGGAAAGCGCCAGCGTTACGGCCGGTTGGGGCAGCCTGGAAAAAGACGGGCAGAACCTGCTATTGACGGTAGACGTGTTCCATAGCGATCCCTTGAAGAGCAATAAACACGACGCCACCAGCAACCGCGATTTCCGGCGCTTTGGCGGCAGCGACAACCGCAGCGTCGACCGTTATCTGGGCAGCGTCACCGATTTCTCAACCGGCGAGCCCGGCTTTCCGATACCTGGCTGCCGCGGCAGCGTTGAAGTCAGCAGCGGCACCAACGACAACCGCTGCTTCAACAACCAGCAGGTGCTGCTGTCGCCGAAGATCTTGCGCGGCGGGATTTCCGCCATTTTCACGAAACGGCTCAACGGCCAGGATGAACTGTTTGCCGAAGTCGGCTTCAACCACAGCGAAACCACCGTGCAATACGGCCTGGCAGGATTTGATCCTTCCTTCATCGGCAATACCGACGGCTCGACCAACCCTGGACTGGCCAACTTGCCGGGACCAAGCGCGGATGGCTCGCTGCAAGGCTTTACGCCTGGCGACCAGCTGCGCATATATCGCGGCATCTACGAAGTTGCGCCGACGCAAAACAAGATCACCAGCGACACTGCGCGCGTGGTGGCCGGCTGGCGCGGCGTGATCGGAAAATGGGACAGCGAAGGAGCGGTCAGCCTCAACCAGAACCGCCTCAAGGACGTTGCCTCCAATTCCGTATTGAAGGACGTATCGTCAGCCTCCTTGCAGAGCGGCTTGCTGGGCAACGGCGGCTACGATCCGTTTGCCTACTGGAATCCATCCAGCGTGATCAACCCGATGCTGACCACTACCGAGCGGGTGGCCGTATCGCGCCTGGAAACCGTGGACTGGAAGATGTCGGCGCCGGAACTGTTCAACTTCAACGGCGCGCCGGTCGGCTTCGCCTGGGGCGCCCAGGCCAGCCATGAATCGATCAGCGACCAGCCTGATGCCAAAAACGTTGCCGGCAACATCGTCAACGCCGGCGCGACTGCCAGCACGGCCAGCCGTTCCCTGTACTCCCTGTATGGGGAATTCAATGTGCCGCTGATGAAAACGGTGGAGATGCAACTGGCTTTGCGCGGTGACCACTACAGTGACTTCGGCAATTCCTTCAATCCGAAAATTGCCGTAGCCTGGCGCCCGACCAAGGAAATCCTGCTCCGCGGTTCCGCCACCACGTCCTTCAAGGCGCCTACCCTGCCGGAAATCAGTTCAACCACATCGGGTTATGCCAATGGCATCGCCGACTGGGCGCGCTGCGGTCCGCTCGGCTATACCGGCGCCAATTGCAGCTACAGCCCCAAGCAATACGTTGCCGGCAATCCCGACCTGAAAGCGGAAAAGGCCAACAACTTTTCGCTGGGCATGGTGCTGCAGCCAATGAAGGGCCTGTCGGCGTCGATAGACTGGTACGCAATCAAGCAGCGCAACACGATCCAGCTGCTGGACCCGCAATACATCGTCGACAACGAAGACATCATTCCGGGCTACGCTGCACTGGTGGGCCGCGATCCGCGCAACCCGGCGCTGGAAGCAAGGCATCCCGGTTTGAACAAGGGGCGCATCAACAGCATCACCACCCCCTATATCAACGTCGGCAAGACCGATATCCAGGGGCTGGATATCGACATTTCCTATGAATTGCCGCTGGCCGGCTGGGGCAAGCTGAAGTTCCGCGAAGTCAACAACTACACGCTCCTCTACAAGCAAAGCATCACCCCTGGCACCGCACCGGCAAGCCGGCTTGATTCCCTCAACCATCCAAGGTGGAACAACTCCTTCCGTACCGCCTATGAATACGCCGACATGGAAGTCGCCTTGACTGCCCGGACGCAAGCCAGCACGCTGAACATCGACGACCCGACCCACACCCAGGACCCGGCCATCACCAATGCGCGCATTCCTTCGTTTACTGCATGGGATTTGAACCTGAACGCCAAGGTAAGCAAGAACCTGACGGTAAACTTCGGCGTAAACAACCTGTTTGACAAGGCGCCGATATATGCCAATACGGCTTACAAAGATGATTTCGTGCAAAACCAGAACGACCTGGTAGGACGCTACATCTACGCCAACATGCGCTACCAGTTCCAATAAGCAGCGTTAACCAAAACGGGCTTTACGCAATGTGAAGCCCGCCTCAATACTTCAGCCGACAATCCGCATCTACGGCAAACGGATTTCACTCACCTCATGCACATCCGGCAGCGCTTTCAGCTTGACCAGGATGACATCGAATTCGCTAGGCAACACACGCAGCAGCGCCACGGTGACTTCTTCAATATCGGCGTCATTGGCGTTCTGCTCGACGATGAACTGCTCGATCTGCGCCGTGCCCTTGTCCAGCAACTGGCCGAACATCTGGAAAGTCATGGCGCCGCGTCGCACCACCAACCGCACTTCGCGCCGCTGACGGGCCACGAAGAAACGCTTTTCCAGCGGCTTGAGGCCGGCCAGGATAATCAGGATGATCAGCGTCGCAGCCGCAGCCGCTATGTAGAGGCCGCCGCCTACCGCAAGCCCCACCGCCGCCACCGACCATAGGCTGGCGGCAGTCGTCAGGCCGCGGATCACCTCGCCGCGCAGCAGGATCGAGCCGGCGCCCAGGAAACCGATGCCGGACACTACTTGCGCCGCCATCCGCGACGGATCCAGCGCAATCCCTGGTTTGCCGACCACCTCCTGGAAACCGTAGGCCGAAACGATCATCACCAGCGCCGAACCGACGCACACCAGCATGTGCGTGCGCAGGCCGGCGGCCCAGGATAAACGTTCGCGGTCGAAGCCGATGACGCTGCCCAGGGCCGCGGCTATCAGCAGCCGGATAATCATTTCAACCTGATCCAATTATTCTTCCTTCCACAAATAATGTTGTTGGCGGCTTACGCCAGGTCCAGGGTATTGGTCAGGTCGCCCAGCGGCGCTAGGCGGTTTTCCCGGAACGCCTGGTCGCGCGCCACTAGTGCATCCAGCTTGCGCAAGCCGTGCAGGCGGGTAATGAAACGCATGATCGAGGTGGTGTCGTAGACCGTGTGGTCGACGAACCCCTTTTTTGCATACGGCGAAATGACGGTGGCCGGAATCCGCGAACCCGGGCCCCAGCGGTCGCCCTTGGGCGGCGCCACATGGTCCCACCAGCCGCCATTCTCATCGTGGGTGACGATCACCACCATGTGCTGCCATTGCGGCCCGCGCTGCAGGTGGGCGATGACGTTGGCGATATGGCGATCGCCCGATTCGACGTCGGCATAACCGGCGTGCAGGTTCAGGTTGCCCTGCGGCTTGTAGAAACTCACCGCCGGCAGGCGGCCGGCATCGATCTCCGCCAGGAACTTGTTGGTGGCCGGATCGTCGCCCAGCCCGGCGTCTTTCAGATGGGTCTCGCGCAACGCCGTGCCGGGAGCAAAACTCTTGAAGTAATTGAACGGCTGGTGATGGTATTGGAAATTAGGCACCGCATCGTCGTTCGCCTTGCCGTCCAGCGCAGCCTGCCAGGCGCCGGCATACCAGGCCCAGCTGATGTCCTTTTCCGACAGGCGGTCGCCTATGGTGGCGTAGGTTTGCGGCGGCAGCACCATCGGATCGTCGGCGTTGGCGTAAGCCGCATCGCCGCCTATGGCCGGCTTCACGAAGCTCGGCTGGTATGGCGGCGCCATGGTGTTGACTGCGTAGCCGTCAGGCGTGATGGCCCGGTCGCGCAGGAATTTCGGCGGACCGTCGATGGCCGATGCCGGATTCTTGTCGTCCAGTTTCAGGCGCGTGCCCTTGGGATCGTCCCCTTCCACGGTCGCCACATTGTGGCGCGCCGGGCTGTTGTGGACATCGGGATAAAAAGGCGTCTGCCCGGAAACCAGGAAGATGTGGTTGAGGTAGGAACCGCCGAAGGCCGACATGAAAAAATTGTCGCACAAGGTGTATTGCTCGGCCAGCTTCCACAGGCGCAGCTTGCTGGCGGTCTCGCCGTAGTGGCCCATGGTCAGGCCGCCGGAATCGGCCCAGGCGACGAACTGGTCGTTCTTGCCGCCGTTGATCTGCATCTGGTTCTGGTAAAACTTGTGCCACAGATCGCGCGTAATCACGCCTTGCGGCAACAGCTTGCCGTGCTGATCGCTCAGCTTGAACGGCGCGTTCGGCAAGCCGCTGATCTGGTCTTCGGCAATCATGTAGCGCTGGCCGCCGACTTCCTGCGCCTGCGGCACCAGGCCGCCCCATATCTTGGGCAGCTGCGCCAGCGGCGTCTTGCCGTCGCGGTCCAGCTGCGTGTAGCGCGCCTGCATCGCTTGCGACAAGGGCCTCTGCACGCCGGGAAAATTACCGTACAGGTTATTGAAGCTGCGGTTCTCGGCGTAGATCACCACCACATGCTTGATGGCCGACTGCAGCTTCTGGTCCAGCAGTTTTTCCTGGGTCGCGGCAGCGATCTGCTGGTTGCCGTCGCTGGCGCAGTCGGACAACGCCAGGCTGGCGCCGGCTGCAACCACGGTGCCGAGGAAACGGCGCCGCGTGAAACCGGCGCTCTCGTCTTCTTCTGTCAATTCCGGTTTTTCGCTCATGGGTTTTTGATATAGGTTCGCAACCTGCCATGTTAGCAGCAGACGCGCATCTTTTTGGCATGAAAACGTCAATCCGGCCGCGGCGTCCTTAGCGTGACGAACTCTTCGGCCGAAGTCGGATGGATGCCGATGGTGTCGTCGAACACGCGTTTGGTGGCGCCGGCGCGCAAGGCCACGGCAATGCCCTGGATGATTTCGCCGGCGTCCGGCCCCACCATGTGGCAGCCGAGCACCTTGTCGCTGTCGGCGTCGACGATCAGTTTCATCATGGTTTTTTCATGGTAGTCGCCCAGGCTCAGCTTCATCGGCCGGAATCTGCTCTCGAAGATTTTCAGCTTGTGGCCGGCGGCCTGCGCCTGTTCTTCCGTGAGCCCTACCGTGCCGATATTCGGTAAACTGAATACGGCGGTCGGGATCAGGTGATAGTCGACCGGGCGGTATTCCTCGGGACGGAACAAGCGCCGCGCGACCGCCATGCCTTCCGCCAGCGCCACCGGCGTCAGCTGCACCTTGCCGATGACGTCGCCCAGGGCCAGGATGCTGGGTTCTGAGCTGCGATATTCCTGGTCGACCTTGACAAAACCTTTGGCGTCCAGCGCCACGTCGACATTCTCCAGGCCCAGGTTGTCCAGCATCGGCCGCCGGCCGGTAGCATAGAACACGCAGTCGGTATCGAGCACGCGACCGTCTTCCAGGGTGGCCTGCAAACTGCCGTCGGCTTGTTTCGCGATGCTGGCGATATCGGCCTTGAACTGCAGGTCGACGCCCTTCTTCTTGAATTCCTCATTCAGGTGCTGGCGCACGCCGTGGTCGAATCCGCGCAGGAACAGGTCGCCGCGATACAGCAGGCTGGTCTGCGCCCCCAGGCCATGGAAGATGGAAGCGAATTCGACGGCGATGTAACCGCCGCCGACCACCAGCACGCGGCGCGGCAATTCCTTGAGGAAGAACGCTTCGTTGGAGGTGGTGGCAAATTCCTTGCCCGGGATATCCGGCACTTGCGGCCAGCTGCCGGTGGCGACCAGGATGTTGGCGGCGCTGATGCGCTGGCCGTTGATCTCCACCGTGTGCTTGTCCAGCAGCCTGGCATGGCCTTCATGCAAGGCGACTCCGCTGTTAAGCAGCAAGCCGCGATAGACTTCGTTGAGCCGGTGGATCTCGCGGTTCTTGTTGGCGATCAGCGTGTTCCAGTCGAACTGCGGCTTGCCGACGGTCCAGCCAAAGCTGGAGGCTTGCTCGAAGTCCTCGCTGAAATGGGCGCCATAGACCAGGAATTTTTTCGGCACGCAGCCGACATTGACGCAGGTGCCGCCCAGGTAGCGGCTTTCCGCCACCGCCACGCGGGCGCCGAAGCCTGCAGAAAAGCGCGCCGCGCGCACACCGCCGGAACCGGCGCCGATGACAAACAGGTCGACATCAAAAGACATTGGCATTCTCCGCGGCCCTGAGCAGGCCAAGACGCTCGCCGGTAGCGGCAAGCAATGCCAAATATTACGCTATTGACTACACCGTCGCTTGCTCGTAGGTGAAACTGGAAGGTTTCAGGGCGGTGATCACGATGTGCTTGGCGCCGTGCATTTCAACATCCTTGTTTTCGTTCAGGAAAATATCGCCTTTGAAATTTTCCGCGGTAATCCACAGCAAGCCGCTCAGGCACTTGATTCTTTCGCCTTGCTTCAAGGCTTTCTGGATCGAGATGGTCTGGTCCTCGGCCAGGTAGACAACGTCATGGGTATGCGCGCGTGTCAGCAGATGGCTGATGTTTTCTGATTTCATGGTTTTGCCTCGGTATGTTGGCGTCAATTGCGGGCGTCAATCGCGTCAGACATTGACTGCCGGAATGATTATTTATTATTATTTATTCCGACAGACATAACAATCCAGGAAATCAGAACAACACTTATGCTCTCCAAGCACAAATAAGTCAGTCCAGCAAACTCTCGTCCCAGGCATGCACGGTCTGCTGCTGTTCGCCCAGCCCATCTATGCCCAGCCGCACCACGTCGCCATGCTTGAGGTACAGCGGCGGCTTTTGCCCCATGCCGACGCCGGGCGGCGTACCGGTGGAAATGATGTCGCCCGGGTACAGGGTGGCGAACTGGCTGATGTAATGGACCAGGAAAGCGACATTGAAGATCATGGTCTTGGTACTGCCGTCCTGGAAGCGCTTGCCGTTGACCTCCAGCCACATCGACAGGTTTTGCGGATCCGCCACTTCATCGGCGGTGACCAGCCACGGTCCGACCGGCCCGAAGGTGTCGCAGCCCTTGCCCTTGTCCCAGGTGCCGCTGCGTTCGATCTGGTATTCGCGTTCGGAGACATCGTTGATCACGCAATAACCGGCCACATGCGACAGCGCCTGGTCCAGCGCAACATAACGCGCCTTGCTGCCGATCACCACGCCCAGCTCGACTTCCCAGTCGGTCTTGACCGAATTTTTCGGCATCACGATTGCATCGTTGGGACCGCCGAAACAGCTGGTCCACTTATTGAACAGCACCGGCTCCGGCGGCACCGGCAAGCCCGATTCGGCGGCATGGTCGCTGTAGTTCAAGCCCACGCACATGAATTTGCCGAGGCTGGTAAACGGCGTGCCGATGCGGCCGGGAGCAGTGATTTCCGGCAGGCTGGCCGGATCGACCGCACGCAGCTGCGCCAGCCCGGCGGGCGTCAGCTGTTGCGCGGTGATATCGCTGACCACGCCCGACAAGTCGCGCAGCTTGCCGCCGCCATCCAGCATGGCCGGTTTTTCCTGCCCCTTGGGACCTACTCGTAACAGCTTCATCTCTTGTTTCCTTTTTTTAAATCGGGTTGCCTGGAAATAGCCATGCGGACCGGCAGGTTTTAGCTCAAAATACGCAAGCTGGCCCCGAGCCAGCCTCCTGACAATCTTCTGGAAACATGTATGCCGAATCTTAATTTATTGCTGGGTTTTGCGCTGGTCGCCTTCGGCATGGTACTGACGCCCGGACCGAACATGATCTACCTGATCTCGCGTTCGATCTGCCAAGGTCCCAGGGCTGGATTCGTATCGCTGGCCGGTGTCGCCACCGGTTTTGTGTTTTACATGCTATGCGCCGCGTTCGGCATCACCGCCCTGCTGTTTGCCGTGCCGCTGGCCTACGACCTGCTGCGTTTCGGCGGCGCCGCCTACCTGCTGTACCTGGCCTGGCAAGCGGTAAAACCCGGCGGCCGCTCGCCGTTCGCGGTGCGCGACCTGCCCGCCGACAGCAACCGCAAGCTGTTCCTGATGGGCCTGTTCACCAACCTGCTCAATCCCAAGGTCGCCTTGCTTTACCTGGCGCTGCTGCCGCAGTTCATCGACCCCAACGGCGCCAGCATCCTGGTGCAGTCGCTGGTGCTGGGCGTGATCCAGATCGTGGTCAGCATCACGGTCAACTCGATGGTCACGCTAGCCGCCGGTTCGATCGCCGGCGTGCTGGGCAGCCGGCCCAGCTGGCTGCTGATCCAGCGCTGGCTGATGGGCACGGTGCTGGCCGGCCTGGCGGTGCGGATTGCGCTGCAGGCAAAAAAATAAGCGGGCGGTCCGCTTATTGACCAATATATTGGCTAATATGCAAGCTGCCCATGAGATTCGGAGCTGTCTGAATGCAGTATTTGCCGCTTGCCCTGGTTTCCGCTCTAGTTCTGGTGCTGCATGCCGCCGGCGTCGTCGCCGCGATCCATGCCCTGATGCACACCCGCACGCCGCAAGGCGCGGTGGCCTGGGTGTTCGGGCTGGTGCTGCTGCCCTATTTCACGCTGCTGCCTTACCTGTTCCTTGGCAGTAAACGTTTCACCGGCTATGCCGAACTGCATCATTCACGGCTGGCGCGCCTGCGCCAGCTGGACGATCCGGCCCAGCGCGCGTTAGCCGCGCAATACCCGCCGCATGCCGGCGCCCAGCGCTACCAGGCCATCAGCAAAATGCTCGGCGTACCGTTCCTGAGCGGCCACCGCCTGCGTTTGCTGGTTAACGGCAAGGCCAGTTTCGATGCGATCTTCGAAGCCATCGCCGGCGCCGAGCACTATGTGCTGGTGCAGTTTTTCATCATCCACGACGACGAACTGGGCCGTCGACTGCAAGCGGCGCTGCTGGAACGCGCCGCCGCCGGCGTCCGCGTCCACGTGCTGTACGACGGCGTCGGCAGCCACGAGCTGCCGGCAAGCTACGATGCCATCCTGCGCGCCGGCGGCGTCCAGATCCACCGCTTCGCCACCCGCCGCTGGCGCAACCGCTTCCAGCTCAACTTCCGCAACCATCGCAAGGTGGTTGTAGTGGACGGCTGGCGCGGTTTTGTCGGCGGCCTCAACGTCGGCGACGAATACCTCGGCCTCAAGCCGCCGCTGGCGCCGTGGCGCGATACCCACATGGAACTGCAGGGCCCGGCAGTGGCCGACCTGCAGCTGGCCTTCGATGAAAACTGGCACTGGATCACCGGCGAGCCGCTGGCCTTGCTGCCGCCGCGCGCCGGCGAAGGCCACGCCACCAGCCTGATTGCCGCCACCGGACCGGCCGACGCGCAAGAAACCTGTTCGCTGTTCTTCGTCCAGGCGATACATGCCGCCCGCCACCGGCTGTGGCTCGCCACGCCCTACCTGGTGCCAGACTCGGCCGTCAACGCCGCGCTGCAGCTGGCGGTGTTCCGCGGCGTCGACGTGCGCATCCTGATCCCAGCTATCGCCGATCACCGCACCGTGTTCCTGGCATCGAGCCTGAACGCACACGAGGCGGTGCGCGCCGGCATACGCGTGTTCCGCTATCAGCCTGGGTTCACTCATCAGAAGGTGTTGCTGATCGATGACGACACGGCGGCGGTCGGCAGCATGAACCTGGATAACCGCTCGCTGCGGTTGAATTTCGAGATTACTGCCTTGAATATCGATACGATGTTTGCCAGCGAGGTCGAGCAGATGCTAAAGGCCGATTTTGCGCAAGCGATTGAAATCGATGCCAGCGAATATGGGCGGCTGCATTATCTGTACCGGGTGCTGATTCATGTCGCTCGTTTGTTCAGTCCGGTATTGTAAAATCGTTAAAATGTAGTGATGTATCTACATATTTTACGCAATCATCAATTTGTAGTAACATATCTACATTGCAAATCAATGTGAGGTGTCAAGATGACGATCACAACCCTTTCAAGCCGTCAGTTCAACCAGGATGCCAGCAAAGCAAAAAAAGCGGCAGAAGCCGGTCCGGTATTCATCACGGATCGGGGCCGACCGGCGCACGTGCTGCTGACGTTCGATGAGTACAAGCGAATCAGCGGCGGCAGAACCAAGATCGCGGATTTGCTGGCCATGCCTGGAATTGAAGCCATTGAACTTGACATCCCTCGATTGGACGATCTGGCACAGGTAGCGGATCTTTCCTGATGTACATCCTCGATACCAATGTCGTATCCGAGCTGCGGAAAATCCGTCTCGGAAAAGCGGATAAATACGTTGCCGATTGGGCCGACAGCGTGGATGCGGCGGACTTGTACTTATCAGCGATCACTATCCAGGAACTGGAAATCGGCATATTGCTCGCAGAGCGCCGCGATCCATCTCAGGGAGCCATATTCCGGGCCTGGATGAACAGCCATGTCCTGCCTGCCTTCTCAGGCCGCATCCTGGTAGTGGATACCGCTGTCGCCCAACGCAGCGCGCGCTTGCATGTCCCTGACCCGCGGCCGGTTCGCGACGGCCTGATCGCTGCGACCGCCCTGGTTCACGGAATGACGGTCGTCACACGCAACGTCACTGACTTTCAGGCAAGCGGCGCGACAATTCTCAATCCATGGATAGGCGCGGCATGAAGGATGGGTAAATAGCCAGACAGCCCTTTGAGGGCCGTCTGGTGTTTAAACATCAAACCGGTTTTCCTATGCCTGCCTAGGATTTTCGTGCCGGCGCATACAGATCCCAGGCATCAGTCCAGTGTGAACCTTTGCCCGGCTCGTAAGTTGCCGGCGCCTGGCCGCACCAACCGGCGGCCGGATATGGTTTGCACTGATAGTCGACGCCATTGTGGGTCACGATTTCGCCACCTTGGTAGGCATGGCCCGGCACATAGGGATCATGGCCGCCGCCGGTCTGGGGCTCAACGGTGATCGCGACGACAGTCTGGCCGTTTTTCCGGTTTTCAGCGTCATACACCCCCAATTGAACCTTGTGCTGCTCGACCGCCGTAACGACAGGCGCGTCGACATGCAGCAACGTATCGTGGAAACTGCCGCCCTGCCAATCGGGCACCCACTGGAACCGAAGCGCGCCGTTGTAGCCGATCGAGGAGCTGCCATCCAGCATGAAATGCTGACCCGACTTGACCGTGGCCGGGCCGGTAATCACGGCTTGCGGCGGCCGCTGGTCGACTGGCGGCGTCGGGATAATGCTGATAGCCGTGGAATCATTGTCGTTCGCCAGATAAACCTGGTTGCGGTGGATGTCGGCAGGATTGAATATGATGTCATTGCCGGTGCGGACGCCGACCCGGACGAAGTTGGCATGGGCCGAGAGCTTCTCCGCCAGCTGTTTTCCCCACACAGCAGGCTGCAGATTGGCGCTGGTTACATCCACGTGTTCATCGACGATTTCGCGCACTTCCCGGGTGTGTCCAAACACACGGAAACGCACACGCTCGCCAGCTTTTGGCGCGATATCAGACGGAACGAAGACGCCTTTGTCAAACCAGGGAAATGGGTTGCCTTCGCCTTCGATTGTGATGTCGCTGCAGTTATAGAAACCTTCTCCCGCCGGATCGATCCGCTGCCAGCGCACAAACAACACGGCATTGCCGGTCCTTCCCGGAGGCACTGCCACCTCAAACTGGAAAAAACCCTTTACCGGAGGCTCGGTCAATGCCGGCGGCGAAGCCCAGTCAGTGCGGTAGTTCTCAGGACTGCCTTCGTGCATCAGGTCGAGATCGCTCCATTTCAGAGGCTGGGTTCCGCTGTAGCTAGCCTTGCTCAAATAGATCTTGAAGAAGCCGGGCAGATGCGGCTGGGTGCCGATCAGGCGCACCGTCATCTTGCCGTCGTGCAGGCGCACCGGGGTTTTATACCAGTTAGGCGTGGCAAGATCCAGGCTGTGCTTCTTGGGATCCGCCGCCGAGCATAGGTGGCCGTCCGGAATCGCTGCCCTGACTTTTGCATCATCGTTGTAATCCGGCGGCGCTATCTGCTTCGCGACCTCATGCCACTGGTCGATGGGATATGCACGGTCCGCTGCAGTAGCAAACACCAGCGCCGAATCGCGGCAGCCGAGATCTGAAATGCCCGAGCCGTCTATCGGCCCCCATACGCCATCCACCAGTTTGCATTTCACTTGGCGCGCAACGGGTATGTCCACCGCGCCGTGTCCCCAGCTGAATCCTGGCGCCAGCAGCACAAGCGCCAGCCCCCATTGAATAATCTGCCGTATGCAATATTTCATGTTTGACTCCTCCGATTGACGTCCGACGAACTGCGGGACAAGGCTGGCGCAAGCAATTAGTTGCAACGTAGCATCATTGTCGGCGTAGCAATACTGTCAAATGCTGCAGGAGGACATCAGATACGAACGATGTAAAACAATGAAAAACGATCAAAAAAACGGGATTTGCATTACTGTATTTATATACAGTAATGGTATGCTGTCGCCGTATCGGATCTCTACACATATTGATTTCATGCCTTCGCCCATTCGTCGTATCGCACACCTGGATATGGACGCTTTCTACGCGTCGGTGGAGCTGCTGCGCTACCCCGAGCTGCGCGGCCAGGCGGTGGTGATCGGCGGCGGCTCCAGGCACAAGCCCGAGCCTGGGGAAGACGGCAAGCTCCAGTATCACAAGCTGCGCGATTATGTCGGCCGCGGCGTCGTCACCACCTCCACTTACGAAGCGCGCGCCTTCGGCGTGTTTTCTGCGATGGGCATGATGAAGGCAGCCAAGCTGGCGCCGGATGCGATCCTGCTGCCGACCGATTTCGAGTCTTACCGGCATTATTCGCGGCTGTTCAAGGCAGCGGTGGCCGAAATCGCGCCGCTGATAGAAGACCGCGGCATCGACGAAATCTATATGGACTTGAGCCAGCATCCGGACGACATCCGCGTGGTGGCGCAACGCATCAAGGACGCCGTGCGCGAAGCTACCGGGTTGTCGTGTTCGATCGGCATCGCGCCCAACAAGCTGCTGGCCAAGATCAGCTCGGAGCTGGAGAAGCCGAACGGCCTGACCGTGATCACCGAAGCTGATATCCCATCACGCATCTGGCCGCTGGCGGCAAGAAAAGTCAATGGCATCGGCCCCAAGGCAGCCGAAAAACTGACCGCGCTCGGCGTCAACACCATCGGCGAACTGGCCGCCACGGATCCGGCCGTGCTCCAGGAAAATTTCGGCCGGACGTATAGCGAATGGCTGATGCGCGCATCCCACGGCCTGGACGACCGCCCGGTGGTCACCAGCTCGGAAACCAAATCGATCAGCCGCGAAACGACTTTCGAGCGGGACCTGCACGCCAAGCTCGACCGCGACACGCTGACGCCCATATTCACGGACCTGTGCGTGCGGTTGGCCGGCGACCTGCAAAGGAAAGGTTACCTTGCCCGTACGATAGGGATCAAATTGCGTTTCGCGGATTTCCAGATCGTTACCCGCGACCTGACATTGCCCGATGCAACGGACGACGCCACGGCAATCCGGCATGCCGCAGGAGAATGCCTGCGCCGCGTCACCTTGGACAGGCGCTTGCGCTTGCTGGGCGTGCGAGCCAGTGCACTGACAAGAAAAGAAGAAGCCGAAAGCGAGCCGGCCGTAATGCAGGGTGAATTGTTTAGCGACGAATGAAGCGACGCCGCTTGCCTCACTTGCCCGCCACCACCTCGATGCAATACAAGCCCCATGGACAAAGTGCAAAGCGCTGGTTCAGCGGCTTTTGCGCCTGCTCGGCGATGCTGTCGGCGTCATAGATTGCGAAGATGGGACCAAAACCGCCGATCGCCATCGGCTTGCCGTCGATATGCGTCGCCAGGATGTAGCCGTATTGCCGCAACTGGACAAAACTCAGCTGCGGCATGTAGCCGTCAACCGAATGAAACACGATCTGCGTCCCCGGCGCCTTGCTGGCACCCAGTGCATCCAGCACATCGGCCAGGCGCGGACCACGCAACTGGTGCGGTTTGCTGTCGTATTCGAGGGTCGGATTGATGGTGACGGCAGGCAGCTTGGCCAGCGCGGCCAGGTCGAAGGCAAACGCGCGGGTGAACTGCACGTTCTGCTTGTGCATCATCTGGTCGACCACCGGATCGACCGGGCCGCGGTTGTTGCGCTCGATTGCACCGGCAATTGTTAGCACCGCCGGCGCGGTCGTTTGTCCGGCGCTTTTGTCGGCGGCTGCCGCACAAGCCGGCACGGCGGATATTCCCAGGGCGCCGGCCAGCGAACCGGCGGCAGTCGACAGGAACTGGCGTTTTTTCATTCGAGGCTCCGCTAGAAAGAGGTTCGCTGGATGTTACACGAAGTTACGTGGGAATAGCGTAGCCGTTGTCAACCGAATATCTTCCGCAGCGTTTATAAGACATCCCGCTGCAAAAGGGATTGTGAAACCCAATCACCGGAAGGAATAAATATGAAAAAGCTATTTGGCATCGCCGCTCTCCTCCTCGCGCTGACACCATTCGCGCAAGCCCAGAACTCGGGCGACCCGTTGGCCGGCCATCCTGATGCACGCAATGACCGCAAGGTTGAAACTTACAAGCAGGAACCTGTGAAGCATCACGGCAAAGTCGTGAAGAAACACCATCGCAAGGCTGAGCAAAAAAAATAATTTTTAGTAAAACACCGGCTCGCGCTGATGCATTCTTTCATAGGCGGGCCGGTATTTCAGCAAACTATCGTGCAGCAGCCCGGTAGGCCGAACCAAACAACGCAGCCCCCAGATTCAAAAACAACAGGACAGTCGTTGCCTGTCCTCCGAATACGCCTTTGTCATCCGCATGCTATTCAAGACGGTATCTGACCCCGATCCTATGACTCCCATCCTCTGACGGCATGCGCTACAGGCGCTGACGGACTGCAGCAACATAACGGTGCATTGCACCGGCCAAAATCTCTTTCTGTGGAGTCAAGCCAAGCAGCGCGAGAGGGCCGGCCTTCTCGAGCATGCGCCGCCGCGGGGCATCGGCCAGCAGCGCATGCACTCGCTCGACGAGTTCGTTGTACGAGCAGCCATCGACGGCGTCGCGCAGCACAAGCGGTATCTCGGAATGCGGGTAAAGCTCTGACACGACTGCCTTGCGGTTGCGCAACAGGATGGACAAGCGCGGCAATTCTGCAGTGCTTGTGTGATCGGCCTTGCGCATATTTAAGGCGACCTTTGCACGCGGTAGCAAGGCATCGCGCTGCGCCGGCGTCCAGGCCGTTCCTATCGGATAGGCAACCCGAAGCCCGTGCGACTCTAGCTCGCGCAAAATGGAGAGCCGACGGGGCATGGTTTCCCCGAAGAAGATGACATCGATGTCCTGCTGATCGTCGCTCAGTACTTGGTCTTCGGGTACGATGGGCGTCGCCTTTGGCTCAAAAGTCAGGGGTACGTAGTCAGACCTGAGTATCCCCAGAGCTTGGTGATGCTTCAAATTATCAAGGCTGTACTCCCAGACCCATGCGCACTGGAGCAAGTGGCGATAGCCTGGCATTTCTGCCAATAATTCGGGCAGGCCAGGCTCAAAGTTGACAACGATGGTGTTGAGTGGCAGCACCGCATCGGAAGGCAAGCCAAGACCCATCGCGAAAAAGAAAAGGTTGATGTCGGCGTTGCCTACGCTGGGCGTGACTTCAATGCTGGTTGAGTATCCCAGTTGTTCGCACGCGATGCGAAAGCTCTCCATAACCTCCGTCACGTTCTCGTTTCCAAGAGTACAGAAGCGCAGATGCGGCCGGAACGGAAAGTCTTCCGGCCAGTCTACCGGGCCTGTCGTGCTCACAACCTCTCCTTCGCCGAGGCATTGTTGCCAGGAATAACTGCTGCTGAGTTGAATCGCAGTCTTTCCTCCATTCGATAGGGTTGCTGGGCGGGTAAACCTAACGGCGACTTCCACTCGTTTGTATTTAAACCCATGACTTATCCCTATATTTTTATGGGGGAAACATATCAGATTTCCAATATAGCGTCGATGAATTCCTTTCTATTTAATAATTCTTCAACCATTGCATTCAAGAATGAGTCAAATTGTGTGTGCCGCTGTTCACTCTGCTGAAGCTGGATGGATAATTGCGGGAAAAAATGCTGCCGAGGCCGAGTTTTGCGCACAAAAAAAAATGGGGAAAGTCTGATCACGAAAAGTCGAGGCCAGCGCTGCAATGAGATATTGCACAGACCTTCTATTACATTTTCAGCGTCAACTTACTTGCTGCCAACCGGCCGGACCAGATAACCCAACCCCGCGGCCGCCAATAACAGGACCGTCGCAGTCCACATGGCGATCCTGACCCCGCTGACCATATTCCCGCCAAAACTGTCGCTGACCAAGGCGCCAAACACTGCCACTCCAACCGCACCACCAACCTGCCTGGCGGTATTGAGCACCGCCGACGCAGTCCCTGCCCTGTCCTTTTCCACGCTGGACAATATTGAGGTCGTCATGGCCGGCACCGCCAGCCCCATGCCGACCGGAATCAGTAGAAAACCCGGCAGCATATGCAGGAAACTGGCATGGCTGGCGATACCGAAAGCTCCGAGCACTCCATATCCGATGGCGCCGACCAAGCCGCCCAGCACCATCGGCAAGCGCACCCCGGCGCGGCCGATCAGCCAGCCGCTGGCCAGGTTGGAAAATATGAAAGTGCCGGTCAACGGCAGGAACGCCAGCCCGGCTTGCAGCGAATTGTAGCCCTGCACTTTCTGCAGGTAAAAGCTGATCACGAAGATCACGCCGTAGTAGGAAAAATTCACCAGCACGCCAAACAGTACTGCAGCGGTAAAGCTGGTCTGGCGGAAGAAGTTCAAGGGCAGCATCGGATGGGCCACTTTCTGTTCCACCATGATGAACGCGGCGCCGGCGATCAACGCCAGGCAGAATCCGGCCAATACCAGCGGATGGCTCAGTCCTAGCGGATGCAGTTCGATCACCGCGCCAACCAGCCCGGTCAGTGCGACAATCGCCAGTATCTGTCCCAGCCCATCGAAGGAATGTGTATGTACCTTGCTTGCCATGGCAGGCACCACGCGCAAGGTCAGCAGGAAACCGAGGATGCAGATCGGAATATTTACCCAGAAGATGCTGCGCCATCCGGCGGTCGCCAGCAGCAAGCCGCCCAGCACCGGGCCGGCGGCAATCGAGACGCCGCCGGCGGCGGTCCAGAGTCCGATCGCCTTGGCCAGCAATTTTTTATCGTGGGCGCAAGCGCGGTTCAGGATCGCCAGCGAACTGGGCACCAGCAGCGCCGCGCCTATGCCCTGGATGGCGCGGGCGATGTTGAGGAAACCGGCATTGGGCGCCAGCCCGCAGGCGGCCGAGGCCAAGGCGAACAGCAGGAATCCGGCCAGGAACGGGCGCTTGGAACCGAACTTGTCGCCCAAGGCGCCGGCCGACAGCAGGAATACCGCGAAACCGAGGGTATAGGCATCCACCACCCACTGCAAAGCCGAGACGCGCGCACCCAGGTCGGCGCCGATCTGCGGCAGAGCGACATTGACGATGGTGATGTCCAGCTGGACGATGACAAAAGCAAAACTGCTGGCCGCAATCGTCCAGCCCGGTGCGGGCATGGCAGCTTTCACAACAGCTGTGTCAGCTGTTCGCGCTGGTCGGGATGATGTCATTGCGGCGACTCCGTTACCTAAGTGATCAAGACTCAATTCTGGGCCAGTCGCAGCCGCTTGTCATGCAACAACAGTACGGTTACCATCAAACTATGAACGACGAACCCGACCTCAGCCGGCTGGCGCGCACCATCGGCGATCCGACCCGCATCCAGATGCTGGCGCTGCTGATGGAGGGACGCGCCCTGACTGCCAAGGAACTGGCCTACGGCACCGACATCAAGCCCGCCACCGCCACTGCGCACTTGCGCCAGTTGGTGGACGACAAGCTGCTCGACATGACCTCGCAAGGCCGGCACAAATACTTTCGCCTGGCTTCGCCGGAAGTGGCGCGCCTGATCGAATCGCTGATGGTGTTTGCGCCGAAACGCCAGCGCACCGGCCCCGCCAACAACAACGACGCCATCTGCACCGCGCGTTTCTGCTACGACCACCTGGCCGGAAAGCTGGGCACCCGGCTGACCGAGGTGCTGCTCGAACGCGGCCTCCTGCAGACCGACGACGGCACTTTTTTGCTATCGGAGCAAGGCGAAACCTGGTTCGAGGATTTCGGCATCGATACCCGCCAATTGCAGAAAAGCCGGCGCCAGTTCGCCTATCCCTGCCTGGACTGGAGCGAGCGGCGCGACCACCTGGCCGGCGCGCTCGGCGCGACACTGGCGAAACGCATGGTCGAGCTGGGCTGGCTGACCAGGAGCAAACATTCGCGCGTGGTCGGCATCACGCCGGAAGGCCGCAGCGCGCTGGCGGAGCAGTTCGGGATTGCCTTGCACCACGAGTAGCCGGCCGGCACCGCCGGAACAATATCTGCAAAATAAAATGGACCGGGTATTCAGCCCGGTCCATTTTTTCAACGGCTGCACAGCAGTCGGCGAATGCCTATTGCTGGCGCGCCGTCAGCACGCGGCGCGAGAAAACCCAGGCCACAGCTGCAAAGACAATCAGCCCCAGCCACTGCGCAGTGTTTTCAAAGGAAGCACCAACCAGCGCCAGCGGCGAGTCGTTGCCGGTGAAACCGATGATGGCGGCCAGCAGCACCCCCACCAGGCTTTCACCGACGATCAGGCCCGACGCCAGCAAGACGCCGCGCCGGTTTGGCGCTTCGGCAAACTGCTCGTACGGCACGCCCGCTTTCTGTGCGCGCTTTTTCAGGACACGTTCGATCACCCAAGCCAGCAAGGTGCCCAGCACCAGGGTCGAAGCCACCGTCGGCGGCAAATAGATGCCGATGCCTACCGCCAGCACCGGCAGGCGCGCGATGCCGCCACGGCGCCGCAGCACCTCGTCGATGGTCACCAGCACCACGCCCAGCCCGAGGCCGATCAGGATCATGTCCCAGTTCAGCTGGTGGGTGAAAATCCCTGTCGCGATTGCGGTCATCAGGGTCGCTTGCGGCGCCGACAAGGCGTGCGTCACGTCCATCTCGGCGCGCGGCATGGCGCCGGCAAAACCGTAGGCGTTGTACAGCAGTTCGAGCACCGGTGGAATCACTACCGCACCCACCACGCAGCCGATCAGCAAAGCCACCTGCTGGCGCCAAGGCGTAGCGCCTACCAGCCAGCCGGTTTTCAAGTCCTGCAGGTTGTCGTTGGAAATGGTAGCCACCGCGATCACTGCCGAGGTGGTGAAGATCGCCAGCGCGATACCCAGCTTGTTGCCGCTCTCGGTTGCCAGCAAACCGTCGCCGCTGCCGACCAGCAGGATCAGCAGCGACACCAGCACCACGGCAACGATGCCGACGCCCGAAATCGGGCTGGCGGAAGAACCGATCAAGCCTGCCATGTAACCGCAGGCAGCAGCGATCAGGAAACCGAAAATCACGGCGAACAGGACGCTGTAGGCAACCAGCCCCCACACCATGCCGGCCGACAAAGGCGCGGCGCTCAGGAAGCTGGCGAAAGTCGCCACCAGGATAGCCACCAGCACCAGGGTGATGCCGATGATCCAGCTCGGCGCCAGGTCCTGTTCGGTGCGTGGAATGTTGATGCGGCCCTTGCCGCCGCGCAGAGCCTGGAACGAGGTCTTGACGCCTTCCATCATCGGCTTGAACAAGGTGATCAGGGTCCAGACCGCCGCCACGCCGATGGTGCCGGCGCCGATGAAGCGCACGTCCTTGCTCCACAGGCCGGTCGCATATTTGGCCAGCGTCACGCCGTCCGGGATGCTGTGCATCGAGGTCAGTACGGGCACCGCCACGCCCCAGGCGATCAGCAGGCCGATCAGCATGGCCATGCCGGCCACGATGCCGATCAGGTAGCCCGCGCCCAGCAAGGCCAGCGAAAATCCGGCGGACAGGCGCACTACCGCCGGACCTGCCGCGAACCACAAGTTGATGCCCTCGCCCAGCACCCGGAAGCCGGATGAAAACAGAGTCACGGCAGCGGCCGTGAAGCCGCCGGCCATGATGTCGACGATGCCGGTTTCAGCCTTGGCGCCGGCCTTGCCGGTAGCGGCGTCGAGTTCGACTTCCGCGCTGCCGACGCGCAGGATTTCCGCCGCCGCCACGCCTTCCGGATAAGGCAGGTCGCTTTGCACCACCATCGCGTGCCGCAGCGGGATCGTGAACATCACGCCCAGCATGCCGCCGGCAGCGCAGATCGCCAGGGTCTGCCAGTACGGGAAACCCTGCCAGTAACCGATCATCACCAGTCCGGGCAGGATGAAGATGATCGACGACAAGGTGCCCGCGGCCGAAGCCTGGGTCTGCACCATATTGTTTTCAAGGATATTGGCGCTCTTGAACATGCGCAGCACAGCCATGGAAATCACGGCGGCCGGGATGGCGGAAGAAAAAGTCAGGCCGACTTTCAGTCCCAGGTAGACGTTGGAGGCCGTGAACACGACCGTAATCAGGGCGCCCAGGATGATGCCTCGCAGCGTCAGTTCGGGCAGCGAAACATTGTCGGGAATGCGACCCACTCTATTCAACAAATCGGACATCGGAACTCCATCACCAAAATTGCAATCTGCCAATTATCCTCGAAACAGTTGCGCCTAATCAAAGAATTTGAGTTAGGTCTACAATGCCCAGGCGCGGTTTATCAAGCCGGATGGTAACAAGCAATCAAGAAGTTATCAATTCGACTATACTGCGCCCAGTTTCTCCATCAATAGGTAATCAACCCAAGTTGGAAAGGTAAAACCCACCATGACAAGCCTGAACATCAACGGCAAGCAGCACGAAGTCGACCTACCTGAAGACACCCCCCTGCTGTGGACCCTGCGCGATCACATCGGCATGACCGGTACCAAATTCGGCTGCGGCATGGCCCTGTGCGGCGCCTGCACCGTGCACCTGGACGGCGCGCCGATCCGCTCCTGCATCACGCCGATCAGCGCCGCCGCCGGCAAGAAAGTCACCACGATTGAAGCCATCGCCGACGACAAGGTCGGCCATGCGGTGCAAGAAGCATGGATTGCACTGGGCGTGCCGCAATGCGGCTACTGCCAGGCCGGCCAGATCATGTCGGCCACGGCCCTGTTGAAAACCACGCCGAAACCTACCGACAAGGAAATCGACGATGCCATGAGCGGCAATATTTGCCGTTGCGGCACTTACACCCGCATCCGCGCGGCGATCAGGCAAGTCGCTGACAAGGGAGTGGCAAAATGAGCGCCGCTTTCGATTTCGCAAAAGATAACGCTAACACCGAAGTCGCTTCCATGAGCCGCCGTACCTGGCTCAAGGGAGTCGGCGCGTTTACTGGACTGGCGCTGACAGTCGGCGTGAACGGCCTGGTGATGGCGGCCAACGCTGCTGCTCCGGCAAAAAAATACGGCGGCGCCAGCATGCCTGGCGGCACTGTCAACGATCCCCTGATTTTTGTCTCGATAGGCGCCGACGGCATCGTCACCATCATTGCCCATCGCTCCGAAATGGGCCAGGGCATCCGCACCAGCCTGCCGCTGGTGGTAGCCGACGAACTCGACGCCGACTGGGGCCGGGTGCGCGTAGTGCAAGCCAACGCCGACGAAAGCCGCTACGGCAACCAGAATACCGACGGCTCGCGCAGCATGCGCCATTTCTTCACACCGATGCGCCAGGTCGGCGCCACCGCGCGCCTGATGCTGATCTCCGCCGCGGCCGCGCGATGGAACGTGCCGGCAGCGGAAATCACCACCAAGAATCATGAAGTGCTGCACGCCAAGAGCAACCGCAAGCTGGGTTACGGCGAACTGGCCGTTGACGCCGCCAAGCTGCAAGTGCCGGCGCAAGTACAGCTGAAAGATCCTTCGCAGTTCCGCTACATCGGCAAGGATGCGTTCGGCAGCGTCGATTTCCGCAACATCGTCACCGGCAATACCCAGTACGGCATCGATACCCGCCTGGAAGGCATGCTGTACGCGGTGGTCGCACGGCCGCCGGTGTACGGCGGCAAAGTGGCCAGCTTCGATCCTGCCGAAGCCCTGAAGATCCCGGGCGTGGTGAAGGTCATCGAGCTCAAGGGCAGCCCGCCGCCGGCGAAATTCAATCCGCTGGGCGGCATTGCCGTAATTGCACGCAATACCTGGGCTGCCATCAAGGGCCGCGAAGCGTTGAAAATCACCTGGGACAACGGTCCGCACGGCGGCTACGATTCGACTGCGTTCAAGGTTACCTTGCAAGAAGCCGCGCGCAAGCCAGCCAAGGTGGTGCGCAATAGCGGCGACACCATGGCGGTTTTGGGACAAGCCGGCAAGCGTATCGAAGCCGAATATTACATTCCGCACCTGGCCCACGCCACCATGGAACCGCCGGCCGCTACCGCGCGCACCGCCAACGGCAAATGCGAAGTCTGGGCTTGCGTGCAGGACCCGCAAGCTACGCGCGACACCGTTGCCGACCGCCTCGGCTGGAAGACGGCCGACGTCAAGGTCAACGTCACCCTGCTGGGCGGCGGTTTCGGCCGAAAATCCAAGCCTGACTTCGTGGCCGAAGCAGCGCTGCTGTCGCAAGCCATGGACGGCGTGCCGGTAAAAGTGACCTGGACGCGCGAAGACGATTTGCGCCATGACTACTTCCATACCGTATCGCTGGAACACCTGGAAAGCACGCTCGACGCCAAGGGCAAGCCGCAAGCCTGGCTGCACCGCACCGCGGCGCCGACCATCGCCTCGACTTTCGTCGCCGGCGCCAAGGGCGAGCAGCCGGGCGAACTGGGCATGGGCGCGATCAACATCCCGTTCGTGATTCCCAACATCCGCATCGAGGCGCCCGAAGTCGAAGCACATACCCGCATCGGCTGGTTCCGTTCGGTCTACAACATCCCGCACGCATTTGCGGTGCAGTCGTTCGTGGCGGAACTGGCGGCCGCGGCCAAGCGCGACCATCGGGAATTCCTGCTGGAGCTGATAGGTCCGGCGCGCCAGATCAATCCGCAAGAAATGTCGGACACCACCAACTACGGTGAATCGCCGGTCTTGTATCCGCTCGATACCGGCCGCATGCGCGCCGTGGTGGAACTGGCGACCAAGGAAGCCGGCTGGGGCCGCAAGCTGCTCAAGGGCCATGGCCTCGGCCTGGCCGTCGCGTACAGCTTCATGTCTTATGTGGCAGCGGTGATCGAGGTGGTGGTCGCCGATGACGGCACGATCAGCATTCCACGGGTCGACATGGCGATCGATTGCGGCCCGCAGATCACGCCGGACCGGATCCGCTCGCAAGTCGAAGGCGCCTGCATCATGGGCCTGAGCCTGGCGCTGACCGGAGAAATCACCTTCAAGAACGGCAGCGCGGAACAAGGCAACTTCCACGAGTACGAAGTGCTGCGCGCGTTCAGCGCCCCGCGCGACCTGCGGGTCCACATGGTGCCGCACAAGTCCAGCATGTACGACACCATGCCGCTGGGCGGCGTCGGCGAACCGGGCACGCCGCCTATCGCTCCGGCCTTGTGCAACGCCATTTTCGCGGCCACCGGCAAACGCATCCGTAACCTGCCGATCCGGGACCAGGCGAAAAAGAGCTGACTGTAAAAACCAGCTGCAAAGAACGGCCATGCGACTTGTCGTGCATGGCCGTTTTTATTGCTACCGATGGATCTTGACGAGGCCTTCGTGCAGCGCTGGAAACAGGCTGCGGTTGAAATTGTTCCAGCGCAGTTCCAGGATCGTGTCTTCCTTGTCGATTTCGGTTTTCAGGACGTCGTGGATCACTTCGCCGGAATCGATGCCGTTGTCGACATAATGGAAGGAAGCGCCGGTCATGTAGAGCGGCGTCACCGGCACCATTTCCATGGTTTGCCAGTTGACCACTTTCTTGCCGCGCGCGCCGTGCAATGCATCCAGCGTCGCATAGGCGCCGCGCCGCTCGTACGGCGAATCCGCACGCGTGACGCCGGGGTGGATATTAACGATCTTCCGCTCGAACAGGCTGCCCGGCCGCACCAGCTCGTCCAGGATAATCAGCAAGCCGTCCAGCACGACGATGTCAGCCTCCAGTTCGACCAAGGTATCGAGCAGCTTCTTTTCGAACGCGCTCTTCCCTGCCGCACGCTCCGGCGCATGCATTCCAAGCTGCCGGTAGGCCGACGGAATCGCCAGCAGCAGCTCATTCACCGGCTGCCCTTGCACGCTCAACTCCGGTGGATAGAACCAGCGTTTGCCTGGCTCATAAGAGAAACCATAGTCCCTCAGTTTCTCACGGTCGACAGCCGAATCGGCATCGTCGTCGTAGATGACTTTTTCCAGAGAATACATGTCTCCCAGCTCGGTCTGATTGAGTGCTTCAACCAGGTATTCGAGCACCGATTTCATGTAGCGCGCACCGTTCTTGTACGCGACCTCTTGTCCTGCCCTGTCGGCCGCCGCATTTCTCAGCGACCAGATATAAACGAGTTTTTTCTTTGGCATAGATGTCCTGTCCATTCGAGTAATCAATTATCCGCATCGGCCCCGCACTGAAAGATGCCAATCAGCGCAGGGCCGCGTCATTACCAGTTGTTACCAGTTGTACTTTGCGCTAGCGACCAGCGTACGCTGGTTACCGTAGAAGCAAGTGTTCTCCGACTGGCAGCCGCTGACGTAAGTGCGATTGAACAGGTTCGTCGCATTCAGCGTCAGGCGCCAGTTTGGCAAGTCATAGTGGATGCCGGCGTCAAACACCGTGTAGCTCGGTACATACAGTGAATTGTCGGAAGCCCCGGCAGCGCCGCTCTGGTAACGGATGCCGGCGCCCGCGCCGAATCCGGCCAGCGCACCTGTGCGCCAGGTCCAGTCGCCCCACAGCGAGGCCATCTGGCGCGGCCGCGGAATATCGACCGGCCACTTGCCCAGCGACGCATCATTGGCCTTGGTGTTCTTCACATCCTGGTAGACGTAGGCGGAAATGATGGAGAATTCACGCGAGAGATTGCCCACCGCGCTGAACTCGACCCCGCGCGAGCGCACTTCGCCGCTCTGCACCGACAAGCTTCCGGTCGGATCGAGCGGATCCGGCGTCTGCACATTGGTCTGGTAGATCTGGTACAGCGCGCCGTTCAGCATCAGGTTCTTGCCGGCCGGCTGCCAGCGCAGGCCCGCTTCGATCTGGCGTCCCTTACTTGGCGCAGCCAGTCCGCCGTTGGCCAACTTGACGCCGATGATCGGGTTGAACGAAGTCGAGTAGCTGACATACGGCGACAAGCCGTAATCGCCCAGGTAGACCAGCCCGACGCGGCCGGAGAAGGCATGGTCGTCCTGCTGGAACTGGGTGCCGCCGGCGATATCGTTCTGCTTGGTGTTGCTCCAGTCCTGGCGGCCGCCGAAGGTCAGCGCCCAGCGCCGCCATTTGATCTGGTCTTGCGCATACAGGCCGAACATGTTCAGCGTGGTCTTGGTGTAGGTGCGCGGGAAAGCATCCGGGCCGGTCAGCATGTCGTTGGTGATCGGGACGTATACCGGGTTGTACATGTTGAGGCTGGTGCCGGTCGTCATCCACTCGCTGTCGGTCGTGCTCTGGCGGTTGTATTCGGCGCCGACCAGCACTGTATGTTCAAACGGGCCGCTGTTGAACTTGGCTTGCGCCTGGTTGTCGATGTCGAAGCGGCTGTAGTTGAGCTGGTACAGGCCGGCGTAACGCAACAGCGTCTGCTGCGACGGGTCGGCGGAATCCAGGCCGCCGCCGAATACCTGGCCCTGGTCGAGCGACAGATGCATCAGGCGGGTATTCTGGCGGAAGGTCCAGACCGGATCGAACTTGTGCTCGAACTGGTAACCGGCCGACCATTGTTTCTTGCGGTAGTGCGAAAAAGTTGGGTCGCCGGTATAGAGGTTCTCGGAAATCTTGCCGTTCGGGTTGGGCAGGATAGTGCCCTGCGCCGGCAGGAAATTGTTGGAGGCGTCGCCCCAGTCCTGCAGGTAAGTTACGGCGGCAGTGAGCGAAGTGCTGGCGTCCGGCTGCCAACGGATCGATGGCGAGAATGCTACCCGCTGCTCGGCATGCGGTCCCGTCAGCGAATTGCCGTCGCGGCCGAGGCCGACGAAACGGTACGACAGCGTACCGTCCTGGTCGATCTTGTCGCCGATGTCGACTGCTACCTGTTTCCGGGCATAGTCGCCGACCTGCACCTGCAGTTCGCGAATGCGCTCGCCATTCGCCAGCTTGCTCTGGACATCGACGATGGCGCCCGGATCGCCCTGGCCGTACAGCACCGAAGTCGGGCCGCGCAGCACGCTGATGCTGTCGATCATGTAGGGATCGACACGCCAGCTCGCCAGGTTCAGGGTACTTGGCACTTGCAGGCCGTTAACGAACACGCTAGGCGTAAAACCGCGCAATACGGAATACCAGTCGGACCGCACTTCCGACCCGTACGACGAAAAGCCCGGAATATAGCGCAGCGCATCGTTGATGCTGGCCGCGCCGGTTTGCTCGATCTGGGCCGCGGTGACGACGTTGATCGTCTGCGGGATCTCGTTGAGCGGCGTATCGGTTTTTGTGCCGCTCGCGCTGCGCCGCGCCACCAGGCCGACGATGCCGTCATCGTCTGCTCCTGCATTGACATTGATGACGGGCAGCGTGCTGTCCGTCTTGCTCTCTGTTTTTTTCTCTGCTTTGCTATTTTTCTGCGTGTCGTTTGCCGGCTGTGCCGCCTGCTGAGCGTGCGCATAACCAGCTGCCGTTGCCTCCAGCAACATACTTGCAGCAACAGCGATTGCACGCCGACGCGTACCTGTTATCCATTCCATCTTCTACTACTCCCAGTTGCAATGCGGTTTGTTTTTTTGAAACTGCGCCGCTTTCCTTATCAAAGGGCAGAGGCTATTCGGCCGCCGTCCACTCCGTTTTTCTGTTGCTCGATCATCGGACCGGACACCCGGTCCTGCTTTGCCCCCTGCACCAGCGAGGCAGTAATTTCATCCGAGCGCAGCGCCAGCACCGACAGCAGCGTATCGGACAAGCCGTGGCTGTCCTCGCAGCAGCCTTGCAGGTAGATGCGCGGCTTGAAGTTCGCCGGCGTGGTGAGCCGGTAGTCGCGCCCGACGTTGCCCTGGGCCAGCGCATCGCCCAGGTATGGCGCCAGTCCGTCCAGCAGTCCAAGATGGTTGGCGCGGCCGTAGCCGGTCGCCAGCACCAGCGCGTCAAACCGTTCGGCGCAGGCGTGGCCGCTCAGGCGGTCGCGCAAGGTCAGCTCGACCTGGCCGTTGCTATTGCGTACGGCGGCTTCGATCGCCGTATTCGCCAGCAGGCGATGGCGCGGTTCGGCGGCCACGTTCTGCAAGTACAGCATTTCGTAGATTTGTTCGATCAGCGAACGGTCGACCACCGCATAATTGGTGTCGCGGAAACGGTCGATCAGCGAGCGCCGCACGTCTTTCGCCTGCGCGTAGACAATGTCGGTGTACGCCGGGCTGAAAATCTCGTTGACAAACGGGCTGTCGTCGGCCGGCTTCAGCGCGCTGGAACGTATCACCATGCTGACATCGACGCCTGGATAACGGCGCGTCAGGTCGACGAACACTTCGGCAGCGCTCTGCCCCGCCCCGATCACTGCGATCCGCTTACGTGGACCGTTCTGCGGAGCGCCTACCACGCGGTCGATGGAAGTCAGGTAATTCGAGGTATGGATCACATTGTACGGGCCGAGCGTGGCAAACATTTCCGGAATCCTTGCCGAACCGCCGATGCCGACCGACAGCGCATGCGTCACGCGCTGCCACTCGCGGCCTGCCTCATCGCGTGAAAACACGCGCAAGGCATTGACCTGGCCGCTGTTGTCTGTCGCCGCTACCGGTTCAATCCCGACTACGGTCTCGCCGTAATGCACGCGCTCGTCAAAAGCCTGGGCCACCCAGTTCAGGTAATCGTGGAATTCGACCCGGGTCGGATAGAAGCTTTTCAGGTTGACGAAATCGGGCAGGCGGCCGCGTTCGAACAGATAGTTGATGAACGTGAAGCGGCTCTTCGGATCGCGCAAGGTGACCAGATCCTTGAGGAAGGAAATCTGCATCCGGCAATCGTCCAGCAGCATGCCGCGGTGCCAGCCGAATTCCGGCTGCCGCTCGACAAAACAATGGTTCAGGTGCGATGCGCCGGCCTCTTCGGCAAGGCGGACGGCAAGCGAAAGATTGGACGGCCCGAAGCCGACGCCAATCAGATCAAAAACACTATCTCGTTGCATGTCTAAGTTCCTTATCAGTTTTACCCGACACGCCAGGCGTATCGATTGAAAAAATTCCAGGGCGACTGCGCCGGATCCGGAAAATCCGGTTTCAGCCTGCATCGCGCAGTTCCATTGCAACAGGGGACTGAGCTGCCAGACGTGCGCCCAGAACCGAAAAATATGGCATGGCAAATACCTCGACGATCGTCAGTGGGTAACCCGCCGCCTGCGCCGCATCGACGAAACGCACGATATCGAATGAAGTGGCGCCAGCTTCGAACAAATTGACGTCAAGCGGCGGCGTGTTGTCGTCGGACAGGTCATTCCAGATGCCTTGCAGCGCCAGGGCGAATTGCCTGGCTTCTGCATGCAGCTCCGTGATCTGATCTGTCTTTGCCGCTGCCATCTGTACCGGCGCCGGACGGGGGGTATCTGAGAAGCCCGGCTGGACTGTGCCTAGTTCTGCATGCGGCGCATCGACGAACTGGCGGAACACGTTCAGGTATCCCGCCGCAAGCGACTCGACAAACACGCCGTCGACCAGTTCATTGGCATACGAGAAGGCTCCGGTCACGCGGCCGTCGGCATGCTCGACAATGTCCAGTTCCAGCTCGAACACCACGCGATGCCGGACATCGTTGAATTCGCTAAGCGCAAGGCCAGCCCAATCGCGTCCGGCAGCATCGACCGGACGCATATAGTTGAACATCACCTGGAACAAGGGATTGCCGATCGCCGCACGCGGCGTGCGCATCGCGGCAACCACATCGGAGAATGGCGTGTCCGCGTGGGCATAGGCAGCCAGCGCGGCGTCACGCACCGTAGCCAGAACCGTGGCGGGAGAATCCGCGCCGGCAAGCCGGGTACGCACCACCACTGCGTTGATGAACAATCCCAGCGCCAGGCGAGCGGCGTCGCCCGTCAATTCGCGCGTCGATGCCAGCACCCCGACCGGCTGGTCGGCCGCGCCGGTCGCACGATAAAACGCAATGTTCAGCGCCGCATGCAGCAGCATGGGCAGCGTCGCATGGTTCTCAAGCGCCATTGCACGCGCGCCCTGGACCAGACCTGCGTCCAGCTCGAAGGTAATCCGGCTCGCTGACCAGCGCGGCGCGGCGACGCGTCCCACTGCCGGCGGCGGCATGATGGTGGCTGGCGCATCGCCGAGGACATCGCGCCAAAACGCCAAACGTGCTCGCGGCGCCGCGATCGGCAATAGCGGCAGCGCCGGCAACGGTGCAGGCATCACTCGCGCGGGCGCGGAACCGGAAACCAGCGCTACGTATGTCGTGCGGACATCGTCGAACCACAGTTCAATCGACTGTCCGTCTGACACGATGTGATGGACTACCAGCGACAGCACATGGTCGTCATGCGCCAGGCGCAGCAGCCGTACACGCCACAGCGGTCCTTCGCCAAGCAGATTGAATGGCGTCAGCGCATCTTCGTCAGTCAAGGCGACCGCACGGCTTGCGGCCATCGAGGCGTCGCCAGCCAGGTCGACCGTCGGCAACACAACTTGCCAATGCGGATCGATACGCTGGCCCGGCAAGCCGCCGTTCCGCCCAACCAGCCTGGTACGCAGCGCCGGGTGACGTGCCGCGGCCAGAGAAAATGCCTGACGCAAAGCTTCGGCATCGAGCGGGCCGTTCAGGCGCATTGCAATCGGGATGTTGTACGCAGCGTTGTCGGGTTGCGTCCGCCACAAGAACCACAGGCCGAGTTGCGCAGCCGACAGCGGCAGCAAGCCGTCGGCATCCGCGTCGGCAACGACAGCCGCAGCATGGGAATCGTCTTCAGGCATCGGTTCCGTGCGGACCGAGGCCAGCACGCGCTGCGCATATTGCGCCAAGGTCGGCGCTTCAAACAGCGCACGCACCGGCACATCGTGGCCGAGCCGCTCAGCCACCCGCGTCGCCACCCGCACCGCAGCCAGCGAATGGCCGCCCATCTCGAAGAAATGATCGGCGCGGCCGACCCGTTCGACACCCAGTATCTCGCGCCATATTTGCGCCACCGCAGTCTCTACGCCAGCGGTGGGCGACTCGTACAGGCGCTCTACCCGTTTTGGCTCTGGCAATGCACCGCGGTCGACCTTGCTGTTGGTATTGCGCGGCAAGGCGTCGAGCACAATAATGTGCGCCGGCACCATGTAGTCAGGCAGCGTATGACGCAGATGGGCATCCAGCTCAGCCGCGTCCGCCGGCATCCGGCGCAGGCGCGCCTCGGCGCTCAGCTCGACATAAGCCACCAGCGCAGCCTGTGCAGCCTTGCCGTGCACGATGGCCACGGCTTCGCGCACATCCTCATGCGCAGCCAGTTGGGCCTCGATCTCGCCCAGCTCGATACGCAGGCCGCGCAGCTTCACCTGGTGGTCAACCCGCCCGATAAAATCGAATACGCCGTCGGCGCGCCTTTTGACCAGGTCGCCCGTGCTGTAGAGCCGCGCACCAGGGGCTCCGAACGGATCCGGCACAAAACGTTCGGCGGTAAGTGCTGGCCGGTCGAGATACCCGCGCGCCACTCCCACCCCTTCCCCGCCCAGGAACAACTCGCCGATCACGCCAACCGGCAAGGGATTAAGTCGCGCATCCAGCACATGCGCGGTGCGCGCGCCGACCAGGGTGCCGATCGGCAGGTAGGCGCTGTCCGCCAGCCCGCCGATATCGTCATGCGGATAGAACATCCACAGCATCGGCGTGATGACGGTTTCGGTAGGACCATAACCATTAACGATGCGCACTTTCGGGAAAGCTCGGCGCATCAGTGCGAACGCCTCGCGCGAGGTCGCTTCGCCGCCTACAGTCAGCGAACGCAAGGCAGGCGGCGCACCGTGCGCCAGCGCCCATTCTGCCAGCTGCGCGGCGCAGCCGGGCGGCACGTAGGTCATGGTGACGCCTTCGCGCACCATCATCTTGCAGGTCAGCGCCGGCGGCCAGAGCGTGTCGGCGGTCACCGCCACCGCGGCGCCCGACATGTACTGGGAAAACCATCCCTCGTGCGCACCGTCGAAATTGACCGACTGGAACAGCAGGAACACATCGTCTTCGCCAGCGCCGTAGCGTTCGGCAATGGCCGCGCAATGGCGGCTGAAAGAGCCATGGTCGACCACCACGCCCTTCGGCTTTCCGGTCGAGCCGGAGGTATAGATCACGTAGGCAGCTTGGGTCGGCGCAACGGCTGGCAGCGCTACCGATGCAACTTCGGTGTCATCGGCGTCGTTCGTCTGCTCACTTATCAGCCAGATCCGCAGAGAATCCGATACCGGCAGCGCCGACAGGCTTTGATCCTCGCTAATCACATGCGTGATCTGTGCATCGCCGATGATCTGCGCCAGGCGCTCCCGGGGATGGGCCGGATCAAGCGGCACAAAGGCCCCGCCCGACTTCAGCACCGCGATCAGGCCAACCAGCAGGTCGACCGAGCGGCTGAGCGCGACCCCCACCCGCATCTCGGCGCTGACACCGTCTGCAACCAAGCGCCGCGCCAGCCGTGCCGCACGCGCATCGACTTCGCCGCGCGTGAGCGAACGCTCGACATCGGCGACGCCGCGCGCATCAGGCCGGGCCCGGGCATGTTCGGCGATATATTCATGCACTGCCTTGAATGCCGTCGGCTGATATGGCTGCTGGTTATTCCAGGCCTCGAGCTGCGCCCGTTCGGCCTGCGGCAGCCACTGCAAATCGCAGACCGCCGTTTCAGGCATTGCTGTTGCGCTTGACAGCAATGTGACAAAACGTTGCGCAAGCCGCTCCACGGCATCGGCGTCAAACAGGTCAAAGGCATAGGTGAGGCCGGCGTCGATTCCGCCGTCTTCGCTTTCCTCGAAAGCCAATGTCAGGTCGAATTTTGCGAACGGTGCGCCCGACGGCAGCATGGTGATGGATACATCGGCAAGCGATGGCAAATGCCGGCGCGCACCGTAGGCGGCCATCACCTGAAACAATGGGTTATGGCTCGCGCTGCGCACTACGCCAAGCGCTTCGACCACCTGCTCGAACGGCACGTCCTGGTGCGACTGGGCGTCAATCAGGTTGCGCTGGACCAGCTCCACCAGCGTCGCGAACGATTGCGTGCGGCCAATGCGCGTGGCAAGCGTCAATGTGTTGACAAAAAAACCAATCAATCCCGCCGTTTCGCCGCGTTCGCGGTTTGCCGACGGCACCCCAACCTGGATCTGCGACTCGCCGGAGGCGCGCGCCAGCAGCGCATTGAGCGCCGCCAGCAGCACGGCGAACGGTGTCGCCCGCTGTGCATTGGCCAGGGTCCGCACGCGCTGCGCCAGTGGCGCATCGATCCTGAACAGATGGCGCGCACCGCGTGCGCTGCGTTGCGCCGGACGCGGCGCGGCGCCTGGCAGCACCAGCACGCTGTCGGCCAGCTGTCCACGCCAGAATGCAAGCTGCGATTCGCGTTCGCCGGCATCCAGCCAGCGGCGCTGCCACAACGCATAGTCGGCATACTGGACCGGCAACGGCGCCAGCGAGATCGTCTCTTTCATTGCATATGAGCGGTAAAACGATCCCAGTTCGGCCAGCATGACGTCGACCGACCAGCCGTCCGCCACGATGTGATGCAGTGTGATCGCCAGCCAGTGCGTATTTGCATCCAGCCGTATCAGACAGGCCCGCAGCAGCGGCCCATGAGTCAAGTCGAACGGCTGCGCTTCATCCTTGTGCGCGATTTCCTCCGCACGCGCAGTGCGCTCTGAAACGGGAACATCGCTCAAGTCAATGCTGTGCCATGGACAGCGCGCCGGCGCATGCACTGTCTGCAGCACACCGTCCGCACTTTCCGTGAAGGTGGTGCGCAAGGCTTCATGGCGCGCGATCAATGCGTCGCATGACAGGCGCAATGCATGGGCGTCTAGCGCGCCGTTGAGCTGCAGCCGCTCGGTGATGTGATAGGCCGCCGGTTCGTCGATCATCCGTGTGTGCAGCCACAGACGCGTCTGCGCAAACGAAGCCGGCACGCTTGCCGTGCGTTCGGCGCGCGGCGGAATCGGCAGCAGGCGGAAATCGATGTCCGCAGCCGCCAGCTTTTGAAGAAACAGCTTACGCTGTGCTTCCGGCAATTGCGCAAAACGGGCAGCAAGAGAAAGCAGGTCTGGTTTTGCAGTTGTCATCAGTTGGTCCTTATTCCATTTCCAGTTCGCCCAGCAGCGCATCAATCGCGCTGGCCGCATCCGGTCCTGGCTTGGCGCTGCGTTCGGCCAGCGCCAGGTCGATTGCGGCCGCGCAACGCGCCAGCGTGCGTTCGTCGAACAACGCGCGCAGCGGCAGCATCAGCGCCCAATGCAAGTTGGCCTGGGCGTTGGCCTGCGTCGCCAGCAACGAATGGCCGCCGAGCATGAAGAAATCATCGTTGCGGTCAATAGCTTCGGCCGCATCGAGGCGCAGCACACGCTGCCAGATGGCGGCGAGTTGAAGTTCGGTATCGGTCTGCAAGGCAGCTGCCGTTTTTTCCTGCCGCACTGGCGCAGGCAATGCATTACGGTCGCATTTCCCGTTCGGCGTCACTGGCAACGCTTCCAGTTCGATCAAATGAGCCGGCACCATGTATGCCGGCAGTTGCGCCTGCAACAGGCTGAACAGCATGTCCTGGTCGAGTGCGCCGTCCGCGCCGCGTGCCAGGTAGCCGATCAATTGCTCGTCGCGCACGATCACCACGGCGTCGTGCACGCCCGCCACCGTGCGCAGCAAGGCCTCGATCTCGCCCAGTTCGATCCGCTGGCCGCGCAGCTTGACCTGGGTATCGATACGGCCCAGGTAATCGAGGGCACCATCGGCCCGGCGGCGCGCCAGGTCGCCGGTGCGGTACAGGCGCGCGCCCGGCACGAACGGATCCGGCACGAAGCGCTCGGCTGTCAGCCCGGAGCGGCCGAGATAACCGCGCGCCAGGCCGACCCCGCCCAGATACAGTTCGCCGACGCCGCCTTGCGGCACCGGGTGCAAGCCGATATCCAGCACATGCAGCTGAAGGTTGGCGATAGGATGGCCGATCGGCACTGAAGCCGCCCGTCCGTCGTCCGTCTCGCAGGTCCAGTGTGAAACATCGATGGCCGCCTCGGTCGGGCCATAGAGGTTGTAGAGCCGGGCATGCGGCAGCAGCTGCGCCACGCGCGCCACCAGTTCCGGCGCCAGCGCCTCGCCACTGGCGACTATCCGCTCGATGCTCAGGCAGCGCCCGGCGGCTTTGAAGTCGTCGAGATAGGCAACGAATGCCGCCAGCATCGACGGTACGAAATGCAGCGTCGTCACCCGGTGCGTCTCGATCGCCACCACCAGCCGTGCCGGATCGCGATGATCGCCTGGCGCGGCAATCGCCAGCTTGGCGCCGACGGCCAACGGCCAGACGAATTCCCAGACCGACACATCAAAGCCGAACGGCGTCTTGTGCAATACGACGTCGTCGGGCCGCAGCTGGTACGCCGACTGCATCCACGCAATCCGGTTCGCCAGGGCGCGATGGGTATTGCCGGCGCCCTTCGGCTTGCCGGTCGAGCCGGAGGTGTAGATCAGGTAGGCCAGCTGGTCGGCGGCAATATCTACAGGCTGATGGAGAACAGCAGAGCTTTGCATCAGCTCGGTGGCAGTAAAGATGCGCACATCGCCATGCGACGCAGCGGCTGCAACGCGCTCACGCAGATGTGCTTGCGTGATCACTACCGCCGGCAGCGCATCGTTGAGCATATAAGCGATGCGTTCAGGCGGATAATCCGGATCTATAGGCAGATAGGCGGCGCCAGCCTTCAATACGCCAAGCAGCGCCACCACCATATCGAAAGAACGCTCGACGCACAGGGCAACCGCCGTGTCCGGCCTAACGCCGGCATCGAGCAGCGCAGCGGCGACGCGAATGGCGCACTGGTCAAGTTCGCCATAGCGCATCTGCTGCGGGCGGCCTTGCGCATCGAGCAATTCAAGCGCAACCGCTTCAGGCGTTGCAGCGGCGGCGCGCTCAAACTGCCGGTGCAATGCCATTTGCTGCGCAGCGGGCCAGGCTTGCGTCGTAGCGTTATGGCGCACCAGCGCATTCAGGTCGTCATCAACTGCAACCGCGATCGAACCGAGCGGCGCCTGCGGGTCGGCGATAAAAGCATCGACAGCAGCTACGAATGCGCGATGCAAAGCGACGACGCGCGCCTCGCCGATGCGCGCCGCATCGTAGCCGTAATCGATGGTCAGCAATGTTCCGGCTTCAATCACCAGCGTCAATGCAAAGTCGGTCGCTTCGATGTTGCGCAGGCCGCTCATCTTCAGCGCCCGTTCGTCGCGCCCCTGCCACGCTTCGTCGACCGGATAGTTTTCGAATACGACCAGCGTATCGAACAATGCTCCGCCTAGTCCGGCCCATTGCTGGATTTCGTACAGCGGGGTATGCGCATGCTCGGCTGCCGCGGCGTTATCGCCCTGCAGCTCGTGCAGCCATTCTGCTGCCGAGCGTTGCGGCGGCGGCGCGGTTATGACAGGCAGGGTATTGATGAAAAGACCAAGCACAGTCTCAACATCGGGCAATGCGTCGGGACGGCCGGCTACAGTTGCGCCGAACGCTACCGCCGGCTGGTTGGTCATGCGTTGCAGCGCCAGCGCCCATGCGCCCTGTACCAGCGTATTGAGCGTTATTTTCAAGCCGCGAGCCGTTTCGGCCATGCGCGCTGTCACATCGGCAGCGAATGTCGCGCGCCAGGTGCAATGCTGGGCCGGACGTCCGGCTTCGGCTTCACGTTCGGTGACGCGTGTTGGCTCATCAAGACGGGCCAGGCACTGCAGCCAGAATTGACGTTCCGCATCGAGATCGCGTGCGGCAAGCCAGGCGATGAAATCGCGGTAGCGGGTTTTGGCAGCTGCGGCAAACAGCTGCGGGCGCGGCGGCTCGATGTAGTCGCGCAGCACGTCGGCAAAGAAACGCGCCGTGCTCCAGCCATCCAGCAGCAGATGGTGGCGGGTCCAGACCAGCCGCCACTCGTCGTCCGTCAAGCGGATCAGCGCAACGCGCATCAGAGGTGGCGCACTCAGATCGAAACTGCGCATGCGGTCCTGGACCAGCCAATCCTCGAATGCCGTTTTTCCGCTCTCGCCCCTTTCGTCCCTTCTACGCCAGTCCAGGATTTCAACCGGCATCTGCGCCTGCCGATGCACGATCTGCATCGCTACCGCTTCGTTGGAGATGAAGCCGGTCCGCAGGATGTCATGACGCGCTACCGCCGCCTCGAAGGCTGTACGCAAACGCGCTGCGTCCGGCGCCGCCAGCGTGGCCACCAGCTGGTTCACATAGGTCGACTGCTCAGGTGCGAACAGGGAATGGAACAAGATGCCTTGCTGCATCGGCGACAAGGGATACATGTCCTCGATTGTGCGCAAATCGAAGGGCAGCCGTTCCAGCGCGCCCTGCGTCAGGCCCGCTGCACGCGCCAGCGGATAATCGCCGGGCGTGGCGCTGCCGCCGCGTTGCGCCAGGCGCGTGGCGCAGGCCGCCGTCAATTCAGCAAGCGCCGCTTCGAAACGGCACGCCAGGGCTTCGATAGTGGCGCGCTCGAACTGCGTGTTGCCAAATACCCAATGCACTTTCAAGGTGCGCGGTCCGTCGGCGTCGATATAGGCGTGGATCGCCAGCGCATTGCCGAGCGGGCCGGCAGGATCGCGCTCGCAGCCCGCGCCGCCGAAGCATGGCACCAGCGCGGCATCGCGCGGCGCATCGAACTGGCCGAGATAGTTGAAGGTCACGCGCGGACGCGGTACAGCCGCCAGCGCGGTGCGCGTCGCAGCGTCGCCGTAATGTTGCAATACGCCGAATCCCAGTCCTTTATGCGGCACTGCGCGCAGCGTATCCTTGACGGCGGCCAGCGTTCCTGCAGGCGTGTCTGCGATTGCCAGCGCTACCGGATAGTGGCTGGTCAGCCAGCCTATCGTGCGGCTGACATCGACCTCGTCGAACAACGCTTCGCGGCCATGCCCTTCCAGTTCCAGCCGGCATGCGGTCTGGCCGGTGTGGGCGCACAGCGCCTGCGCCAAGGCTGTGATCAGCAGTTCGATCATTTGCGTGCGATATGCGGCGTTAGCCTCAGTCAGGGCGGCGCGCGTCAGTTCGACATCAAGGACCTGCACCACGGTCTCTGCGCTGGCGTTGGCTGCAACGGTTTGCGGATGGTCAAGCGCCAGGTCCTGGTGAGGCGCCGCAAGCGAGGTCCAGTACGGCACTTCGCTGAAGAATGGGGAATCCGCGCCGCTGGCGGCGAGCGCCAGCCGGGCCGCCCACTCCTGGGCGCTGGCGCCCGTGGCGGAAAGACGCACGCTGCGCCGTTCGCGCGCTGCACGGTAGGCGGCATCCAGGTCGTCGAGCAATACGCGCCAGGAAACGCCGTCTACGATCGCGTGATGGATTGCGAAATAGAGTTGCGTGCTGCCGTCGGGCAGCGCCGCTGCCAGCGCGCAGGCAGTCGGGCCGTGCGCCAGGTCCAGCCTGCATTGCAAGGCGTCGAATTGCGCCAGCGCATCGGTTTCGTCGCGCGCAGCGACGGTTGCCAACGGCAAGGCGTCAAAAGCCTGCGGAGCCTGTGTGATACGCCACGTATCTTGTGCGCCATTTTTCGTAAAACGCTGCTTGAATATATCGTGATGTTTCAGCAAGACATCGAAAGCGCGTGTGAATGCGTCAAGATCAAACGGCTCTTGCACGTCCAGCCTGACTGACTGGTTCCAATGGCCGCGCTGCGGAATCTCAAGCGAGAAAAACCGCAGCTGCGCAGGCGTCAGCACCAGGTTTTCTTCGCGTTTTGTTTCATGAGGCTTGGGTTGAGGAGCCTGGATTGCAGCCTCGATCGCTGTCGCTACCTGCCCCAGGCGCTCCACCGTTGGACCGTCGAACAACTGCTTCGGCGTGAAACGCACGCCGCGTTTGCGCGACCTGGCGATCACCTGCAGCACCAGGATCGAATCGCCGCCCAGTTCGAAGAAGTTGTCTTCGCGCCCGACCCGCTCGGCTTTCAGCACCTCTTTCCAGACCGCCGCCAGTGTTTCCTCAACCGTGCCGCGCGGCGCATCGCTCGCCGCGGCAGCAGGCGCCGGCGCAACCGCCAGCGCTCGCAGCGCGGACCGGTCAATTTTGCCGTTGGCAGTCACCGGCAGCACGTCAAGCGCCAGCAGCACGGCCGGCACCATGTAATCGGGCAAACGCAGCGCCAAAGCTGCACGCAACGCCGCTTCGTCCAGCTTTGCCCCGGTGCGCGGCGTGGCAAACGAGGCTAGCCGCATGCGTCCTTCGTGCTCAATCGCCAGCGTTTCCGCCTGCGCCACGCCATCCAAGGTACGCAGCACGGCGCTGACTTCGCCCGGCTCGACCCGGTAGCCACGGATCTTCACCTGGTCGTCGAGACGGCCCAGGAAATCCAACCGCCGGTCGGCACGCAATCGCACGCGGTCGCCGGTACGGTAGATACGCTCGCCCGGAGCGAACGGATGCGGCACAAAACGTTCCGCGGTCGCCGCGGCCCGGCCCAGGTAGCCACGGGCAACGCCCGGGCCGCCGAGATACAGTTCGCCGATCGCACCCGGCGGCACGCTTGCGCCGCTTGCATCGAGCACGCAGGCATAGGCGTTCGGCAGAGGACGGCCGAGCGGCACGCTTTGCGCCGCTGTCGCTGCCGCCCGCAATCCGGCTTGTGCCGGCGCCGAGGTATCGCAGGTCAGTGCGCCCACTGTAGCTTCTGTGGGGCCGTAATGATTGATCACTCGGCAGCCAGGCTTGAGCACTGCGATCCGCTCCACCAGCGCCCATGGCAAGGCCTCGCCGCCCGTCACGATGGCGTGGGCAGGCAGCACATCCGCCGGCTGTTGGGCGTCAAGCAGTGCGTGCAGGTGGCTTGGCACGATTTTCAGCACGCCGACCTTGCGCGTCCGCATCTCATGCGCAAAACGGTCGGGGTCGAATGCGCATTCCATAGGCAGCAGATTCAGCGTGCGGCCGGAACACAGGGCGCCGAACAGCGTTGTATGGCCGAGATCCGCCGCCACCGTCGACACCATTGCCATCGAGGCATCGTCGCTGAATGCGAGTTCATCCAGCATGCCTTGCACGTAGTCGGCCAGCGCACCGTGGGAAACCACGACGCCCTTGGGTGTGCCAGTCGAGCCGGAGGTGTAGATCAGGTAAGCCGCCTGCTCTGGCGCTGGCGGCTGTCGGCGCGTTGCGCGATTTGCAAGCAACGGCGTCTGCGCAAGCGCATCCAGCCCAAGTGCCTGCGCCGCGCCGATTTGTTGCATCGGATTGGCCTGGCTAGCGACCAGGATCCATCGCGCCTGGCAGGCGTCAGCGGCAGCAGCCAGCCGCTCTTGGGGCGACGTCGGATCGAGCAGCACGGCATATGCGCCCGATTTCAGCACGGCCACCAGCGCCACCACGAAGTGCACCGAACGCTCGATGCAGACTCCTACCGGCAGCTCGGCGCCCGCTCCTTGCTGTTGCAACGCCAGCGCAATCCGGTCCGAGGCATCGTCCAGCTCGGCAAACGTGAGTTGGGTGTCGGCGTCGGCCAGTGCAATCCGATGCGGGGTTTCGCTGGCATGCCGCGCGAACAGCGCTAGCACACCGTCGTTTGCCAGCGTCAGAGAACGCCCCCGCCGTGCGACGTGATAATCGGCGTTGTCGGTGCAAACCAGTTCAGTGATCGCACGCTTCGGATCGCTCACCGCATCTGCGACCAGCACCGCAAAGCTGTTGAGCCAGGCTGACGCCGTGTCAGTGTCGATGCCGTCCAGCGCATGGGCGGCAACCAGTTCGATGCCGCGGGGATCGTCGGTGAAATCCAGCGCAAAATCGAAACGTGCGGCCAGGTCCGGCCCCGGCGACATGCGTGCGGTGGCGCCAGGCAGCTCTGCCGTCAGCTCGAGATCGAACTGCTGGGCGAACTTGACCCTGAGCCATTCATCGCCACGCCGCACTGGCGGTTTCACGGCATCAAGCACCTGGTTGAACGGCAGGTCCTGATAGGAAAACGCATCCAGGGCCGTGACGCGCACCGCGTCCAGCAATGCAGCAAACGACTGGACCGGCGCTACCCGCGCGCGCAGCGCCAAAGTATTCAGGAACAGGCCGAGCAGCGGTGCGGTTTCTGCATGCAGCCGATGCGCGATCGGTACCGCGACAACGATATCGGTGGCGCCGGTCAAGCGATACAGCCAGGCATTGAACGCTGCCAGCAGCACCGTAAACGGCGATGTCCGGGTACGCAACGCGAGCTCGCGCACCGCACCTGAAGTTTCTTCGGAGAGCCGCAACACCACGCGTCCGCCGCGATAGTCACAACCGTCTCGCTCAGCGCGCCGAGGACGGTCAAGCGGCAACGCCAGCGGGCCGGGCGCGTCACGCAATGCGTCGCGCCAATAACCAAGCTGACGCTCGCCCTCGCCAGCTGCCAGCAAGTCGCGCTGCCATTGGGAAAAATCGGCATACTGGATCGGCAACGCCGGCAGTTCGGCGGCCTGGCCGCCTGCAAACGCTGTATAGGCCGCCGTCAATTCACTGAATGCGCAACGCGAGCTCCAGCCGTCGCTGACCGAGTGATGGCTGGTCAGCAGCAGGCGCTGCGAATCGTCGGCCAGCGTCAGCAATGTGGCGCGCACCAGCGGGCCATTCGACAGGTCGAATGCCTCGGCCACATGGCGCTCCGCCAGTTCGGCCGCCTTCGCCGTACGCTCTGCGGCGCCGTATGGACGCAAATCGATTTCCGCTATCTGCACCGGCAAGACTGCATGGATACGCTGCATGACGATGCCGTCATCGTTTTCGACCAGCGTCGTGCGCCAGACCTGATGCCGCTCCATGATCAGGTCAAGCGCACGCTGCAGCAGGTCGATCTTCAGGGCGCCTGCCACATCCCATTGCACGGCGATGTGATAAGCCGCGCCGGCGTCGCGGGTCTGCGCCAGCACCCAGAAACGCTGCTGGGCGAACGATGCGGGACGATCGACAAACGGCGCGTCGTTGCTGTCTTGCGACACACGCGCCCGCGGGATGTCATGCGCCTGTGTTTGCGTTTCAATTTCGCCGCGTTCGACCAGCAGCGCCAGCTCCTCAAGCGACGGATTGTCGAACAGCGCGTCAAGCCGCAGGTTTACCCGCCACTCGTTCCGGATTGCTACCTGCAGCTGCATGGCGGCCAGCGAATCGCCGCCGCGCGTAAAGAAACGGTCCGAGCGGCCAATGGGTGCAGCATCGTTCAGCAGCCGCTGCCATAGTTCGGCGAGCATGTTTTCGAGCGCCGTTGCCGGAGCAAGGTAATCAGCGCCTGGCGCCAGCGGAAGCGCGGCCACACTCTCACGCAGCGAGGCCCGGTCCAGCTTGCCGTTGAGCGTATACGGCAGGCGTTCAAGGCGCACAAAACGATGCGGTTGCCATGCCGGCGGCAGTTGTGCCGCAAGGTGCGCCTTCAATACATCATCGTCGAGCACCTCGCTCAGCATCACACAGGCAATCAGCTGGGTACGACCGTTTGCCGTTTCGGCAAGCACGGCGGCGTCGCCGACAGCCGGATGGGCCAGCAGGCAGGCAGCAATTTCGCCAGGCTCGACCCGCACGCCGCGAATTTGCACCTGGTCGTCGATGCGCCCCAGGTAATCGAATGCGCCGTCGGTACGTTCGCGCGCCAGGTCGCCGCTACGGTAGATGCGGCCGCCAGGCGCGCCGGCCGGATCCGGCAAGAAACGTTCGGCGGTAAGCGCCGGGCGCCCATGGTAGCCGCGCGCCAGGCATACGCCGCCCAGCAGCAGTTCGCCGGCCTGGCCTTGCGGCAGCTCGGCTATCCGCGCAGTCCGTGCAATCGCCGACCCTATCGGCCAGCCTATCGGCAGCGATGCAAAGCCATTGCCCTGCTCCTGGGCCGGTACGCTGGCGGGATCGACCGGCCACAGCATCGGCGAAATGATCGCTTCGGTCGGGCCGTAGCCGTTGACCAGCCGGATTTCAGGAAACGCCTGCCTGATTTCATCAAAGGTATCCTGCGACATCGCTTCGCCGCCGAACAGCAGCACACGCAGCGCGGACGGCACCCCAAAGCGCTTGGAAGCAGCAGCGAATTCGCGCAGATAGGCAGGCGGCAAGGTGGTGTTGGTGACTCCTTCGCGCTCCATCATGGCGCGCGCGGTTTCCGGCGGAAACGGCGGCGGATCGCTGATCACGACGCTGGCGCCGATTGACAGCGGCGCCAGCCAGGCTTCGATCGATACGTCGAAATTCACCGAAGCGAAATGCAGCAGGCGGTCTGTGGGCCCGATCGGCAACGATGTGTTGAGGGCGTCGCAGTGGACGGCAAGCGGACCATGCTCGACCACCACCGCCTTCGGCGTGCCGGTCGAGCCCGAGGTGTAGATCATGTAAGCCGCTGCCCGGGGATTTACCGGCGTCTCGTCCTCGGCAAGCAAAGGCTCGGCATCAGCCACCGGCTTATCAACAATGAAACATTGTGTAAACCGTGCGTGCATGGCGGCATCTGCCGAATCGTCGACGATGCCATGGGCCAGCCCCGCATCCTGTACGACCCAGTCAAGGCGCGCGGCCGGATGGCGCGGATCGAGGGCGACGAACACGCCGCCCGCTTTCAATACTGCCAGCAATGCAACAAACAGATCGCAGGAACGCTCGACACACACGCCGACCCGCACCTCGGTGCTGACGCCTGCCGCGCGCAGCCGGGCGGCGAGACGCGACGCGCGGGCGTCCAGCTCGCCGCGCGACAAGCGCACGGTATGCGGTGTAAACGACGCCAGCGCGGGCGCATCGGGGTCAAGGCGCGCTTGCGCACGGATCTGGTGGTGCAAGGCAATCGGAAAGCTCGTCATAGACATAAATCCTCTAGGTTGGCCGCAAGTACGGCCTCTTTGCTAGATTGACGAACCACGCGCCGGAATTTTTACTTAATTCGCCCAGAAAAAAGTTTTTTCGCCACCTGCATCGAGGGGCTAAATATTTGCCGCGATCGTTCGTCATCAGGGATAAGAGCCTTGTTCCATTCATTTTTTACAACCACCAACCGATTGACCGCCGATGACCGCTGCTACCCAGCCTTACGCTTCCCCGCCCCCTACCGAATCCAGCGCGCAGGCCAAACCGGCCATGCGCCTTATCATTGCCCTGCTCAAACGCTCGCGCGGCGCCCTTGCGATTGCGCTCACCGCCTGCGTGCTGAACGGCATCGCCAGCGTGCTGCTGGTCGCGACCCTGAATCGCGCACTGTCTGATTCCGGCGCAACCGACGGTTCGCTCGCCCTGCGCTTCGGGCTTTGCGCCGTCATAGCGCTGGTCACCCGGGTAATTACAGGGGTCCTGTTCGCGCGGCTGTCGCAGGACACCATGGCGCAGCTGCGCGAGCATGTCGCCAAACGCGTCGCCGCCGCCGAGCTGCGCGATGTCGAACGGATCGGCGCCGCTCCCGTGCAATCGGTGCTGACCGACGACGCCACCAACGTCTCGATGCTGTTCTTCGCCCTGCCCAACATCGTGATGCATGGTTCGATCGTATTCGGCTGCCTCGGCTACCTGGCTTGGCTGTCCTGGCCGGTGTGCCTGCTGGCGCTGACCGCGATCGTGGTCGGCTCGATCGGCTACCACACCGGCGACAAGCGCGCCATCGCTTCGCTGGAAGCGGCCGGCCGCTCGCAAGACAAGCTGTTCGGTTATCTTGGCGCATTATTTACCGGCGCGAAGGAATTGAAGCTGCACCAGGCGCGCGCGCGCCAGTTCCTCGACGGCCAGCTCGGCGCGGCCATCGGCGAGGTGCGCGACCACCGCCGGCGCGCGTTCAGCTCGTATGCTGTCGGCGTCGGCTGGATCGTGTTCCTGTTCTATGTATTCCTCGGCGCGGCGGCATTCTGGCCGACCCTCGGCGTACGCGCCGACGCAGCTGCTGCTTCCGGCTATATCGTTGTTTTCCTGTTCATGCTGCTGCCGCTCGACGGCTTGCTCAACAATGTGCCGACCTTGAACGCAGCCCGTGTTTCGCTGGACCGGATCGAAAAAGTAATGGAAGAGTTCGGCAACCTGCGCACCGTGCCGCCGCTCAGCGAAAGCGCATCGCATGAACCGTTCAAGACCCTGACGCTGCGCGATGTCACCCATTCCTATTTCCATGAGCGCGACGAACGGATGTTCAGCGTCGGCCCGATCAACCTGACTTTCAAGCCCGGTGAACTGGTGTTCCTGGTCGGCGGCAACGGCAGCGGCAAGACCACGCTGGCGAAAGTGCTGACCGGACTGTACGAACCTGAAGACGGCGTGATCGAGGTGGACGGCAAGCCGGTCGGCTCAGCCGAACGCGCCGCCTACCGCGAGCGCTTCACCGCCGTGTTCAACGATTTCCACCTGTTCGACGCCCTGCTCGGCATCATCGATCCGAACGATTCGTCGCGCGCGCAGGCAGATGCACGAGCCAATGCACTGGTCGCAAAACTGGCGCTGGATCACAAGGTGCAAGTGGTCGATGGCGCCTTCTCGACCCGGGCGTTGTCCACCGGGCAGCGCAAGCGCCTGGCGCTGGTGGTGGCCTACCTGGAAGACCGGCCGTTCTACCTGTTCGACGAATGGGCGGCAGACCAGGATCCGGCGTTCAAAGCGGTGTTCTATGAACAATTGCTGCCGGAGCTGTGCGCACGCGGCAAGACCGTGCTGGTGATCACCCACGACGACCGTTATTTCCCGCTCGCCGACCGCGTGCTGAAACTCGACAATGGCAGCATCATCAGCGAAACCTATGGAGCGCCGGCCGCATTGCTGGCGACGGCGGCCAACGGCACCGAAGGTTAAGCAATGCCCGTCCTTGTAAATCACAAGGACGGGATTCAGCCAATCATGAAGCGGTAAACAGGAATATCATCGTCAACGCTTCGTCGGCGGCGGCAATGACAGCAGTTGCTCAGTCATGGTATCGGCCAGCCGCAGAGCCGACATCGGCCCACCAAACACCCACAGGTTGCGCTCTACCAGCGCCACCCGCCCTGCGCGCCGCGCCGGCACAAAAGGCCAGATCGGCGAATCGAGTTTCTGCTTGAGCGGCACTTCAGGCCCTGTCGAACTGACAAACAATACCGCCAGCTCCGGCTTCTTGAGCAAATCCTCAGAGGTTACGTAAGTCGTGCCTTCACGGGTCGGCGCGGCATATCCCAGCTCAACGCCAAGCGCGCGCGCCACACCGCCCGCCATGCTGTTGCCGGTGAAAGCCCAGTAACGGTCAGGCAAGCCCAGTTCCTGCAGCCAGGCGACCTGCTCGCCGCTGCGGCCGGCCTGCTTAATGCGCTGTGCATCACGCGCCAGGCCGGCGTCGAGCTTGGCTTCGACAGTTTTGGCTGCATCTTCGCGCCCGGTAAGGCAAGCGATGGTCCGGAAAATTTTGCGGGCCCAGTCGAGCTGGGTCAGCGACGTACCGTTTTTTTCAAGATTAGGGCTGTATTGGAACAATACGGTGGGAGCGATGCGATTGAGCGCCGCAAAAATCGATGCGTGCCGCAGCCCTACCCCAAGAATCAGGTCCGGCTGCAAGGCCGCGATCGCTTCGAAGCTCGGCTCCTGGCGCGTACCGACGTCCGGCACCGTGGCCAGCCGCTCTTTGTCATAGTCAAACCATCCCGGATAATTCGAGGCGTCGGCCATACCGACCGGCATCAGGCCAAGCGCCGCCAGGTCTTCGGCGAACATGTATTCGAGCACCACGATTCGCCGCGGCCGCTTGGGTATACCTGGCTGGAATTGCGAGACGGTGAGATTGTCGACAAGCGGCTCGCAAGCCGGAGTCGGACTGGCAGAACCTGCAGCATGAGCCGGGGTTCCGCACAGCGCGGCACATGCCGCTGCTATCGCACAAAGCCGCTGCACATGCCTGCTCACCGTATCGCATCCTGCAATGCAAGCGCTTCGTCGTGCATCGTCAACAGCAATGGGCAACTGGCGCACAGATTTGTTTCTCCTGGAATTTGATTGCGCATGCAGCACACGCGGCGCGCGCGAAACGGATCGGGCAGCAACGCCGAGCCCGGTTTTACCTGGCGTACCGGCGTGCGCAGGGGATTGGGCGAACCATCCGCCGCGACCGGCCTGAACAGGCAGGCGATATCATTTGCCACGCCCGGCAAGGCCGCGCACTGCCCGGCCAGATAGTCGAGCAGGTTGCCGACATTGCCCCACAGCACGCGCGGCGCAATACGCGCCATGTCTGCCAGCGTCTCGATCACCGCTTGCAGATGCTCCACCAGCGGCGCATAACAGCGCGTGCAATCGTTCTCGGGCGGCTGCAGCGCGTCGGCGGCAAAATACAGCGCAGTCGGCATCCCTGCGCGCAGCACAAGCTGGGTGCGGGCGGGCGACATGTCCAGCGGACGGCGCAACAACAGCGCGGCGATGCCGGCGGGCGCCGCGAGCCAGAAATAATATTTGCTCCACTGCGACAGCAGCGCTCGCGCGTGGATCTCGCCGTCGCCGCCGTAGTGCGACACCATCGCATCAAGCAGCTCGGTACGGTAGGCGCCGAGCTGGGTCAACGGGATGCAAACGGAATCGCCGGCATCGCTTTCCGTCTCGGGAACGGCCTGACTGTTGTGTGGTTTGCCGAGCCAGACATGTTCGAGATAGGATGCCATCGATTCAGGCGCAAGCGCGGCGAAACAATGCGCCTGCCCACCGGAGCCTGGACTCAGGGCGGTCCTTTGCAAGATATCCATCAGCGGCCGCCCCGCTTCTCACGCCGCGCCTGCGCAATCAACAGGATGAGCAGGTATGGCGCGCCTATCATGGCGGTCAGCACGCCGGCCGGAATCTCTCGCGGGGCAAGCAGCGTGCGGGCGGCGACGTCGGCCAGTACCAGCAGCAGTGCGCCGCACGCGGCGGCCAGCCAGAGCCGGCTACGGTGCGTGCGTGCACCCAGCATTAGCGCCAGGTGCGGCGCCATCAGGCCGATGAAGCTGACCGGACCGACAGCGGCGACTGCCGCGCAGGCGGCCAGTGTCGCCACCGTCAGTACCAGCGGCCGCAATACGGCAATCGGCAGGCCGAGCGCCGCCGCCTGGTCGTCGCCCAGCGACAGCAGGTCGAGCGGCCTGGCCAGCAATGCCAGCACCGGCAGCGCCAGCAGGCACCATGGCAGCAGCGTGGCCACTTCGCCCCAGCTGCGGCCATAGGTGCCACCGACCAGCCACACCACAAAACGCGCCGGCTGCACGCTCTGCTGCGTGATCAGCCACTGCGACAGCGTAGTCCAGAGGGTGCCGAGGACCAGCCCGGTGAGCGCTACCGCCATCGGTGCATAACGATGGCGGCGGTTGAGCAGCAATGTCAGCAGCAGCGTGGCGGCGCCGCCAGCCAGCGCGGCGACGGCGAGGGTCGAATGGGCCGCGAACGGCCACAGGATCAGTGCAATGAAAGTCGCCAGCCCGGCGCCCTGGGTGACGCCAAGCACTTCAGGCCCGGCCAGCGGATTGCGCACGATGCTCTGCATCAGCACCCCGCTCGCCGCCAGCAACGCTCCAGCCAGCAATGCGCACAAAAGGCGCGGCAGGCGCAGGTCGAGCAGCATCCGGGTTACTTCGTCGCGCCCTTCCAGCGCGGCGATCCAGCCGGCCGGACCGATCAGCTTCGCTCCCAGCGAGGCGCCGGCAAACAGCAGCGCGCAGCCAGCCAGCAGCAGCCCCGCTGCGATCAAGGGCCATGGCAGCGCCGTCAGCATGCGCACGGCGCGCGTTCCGGCGTCGGACATCGGCCGTTCCTGCCCTGCCGCCATTGCGCCCGACCATACGATGCCGCTGCGGATCATGGCCAGCATCAGCGGCGTGCCGACCAGTGCGATCGCTACCCCGGTCGACAGTGTGGCGTCGAGGTCGAGCGCCAGCACCGCGCTGTCGGTAACCAGCACCAGCGCGCCGCCCACCAATGCCGACAAGGGCACCAGGGCGCCCAGTTTCGATGCTTTTGCGCCGCGCAGCTGGCGCAGCAGGTTAGGCGCGATCAGGCCGACATACGACAGCGGCCCGGCGATGCTGACCGCGACGCTGGCAAAACCCACCGCCACCACCATGGCGGCGATCCGTGTCGCATCGATCCGCACGCCGGCGGCGGCTGCCGCCTCGTCGCCCAGCACGAAGGGATTGAGCGGTCGCACCACAAACGGCAAGGCAATCAGCGGCAGCACCAGCCACGCCATGGCCAGCTTGAGGCCGTCTGCGCCCGGTTGATACAGGCTGCCGCTGGCCCATAGCGCGGCGCCGGCGATGCTTTGCTCAAAAAATGCCAGCACCAGTGTCGCCACTGCCGAAAACAGCAGCATGCAAACGCTGCCCGCCAGCACCAGCCGCAACGGCGTCGCGCGCCAGCCGGCTGCCGCCACCACGCAGACGGCGGCGGCCAGGCCGCAGCCGAACAGCAGCGGCACCGATGCCGCGCCGGCAAGCGCAGGAACCACCATCGCGGCCAGCAAGCCCAATTGGGCGCCGCCGGTAATGCCGAGCAAATCGGGGGAAGCGAGCGGATTGCGCGTAAGCGCCTGGAACAGCGCTCCAGCCACGCCGAGGCAGCCGCCGGCGACCAGCGCCGCCAGCACGCGCGGCGCACTCAAATCGAACAGCAGGATGCGGCTAAGCGTGGCGGCGTCACCGCCTTGCGCAGATGCCGCCAGCCACTGCTGCACGCCGGGCGCCAGGCGCACGGCCGCCGTGACCACGATCAGCAGCAAGAGCGCCGCTCCGATCAGGCCTGCCCTGCTTTTCATCGATGCATGCCGGCTTGCGAGCGCCGTGCCTGGGCGGAGCGGAGATTGGCCTGCCAACGCGGTCATGCAGCGAGATCCTTATCGGCGCCGTTTTCACGTAACGCTGCCGGCGGAGAGGTATCTCCGTAGGCTGGCACGCACATCGGCGCGCCTGTCAGCGGATGGGCGATCTTGAGCATGGTTACGTCGAATGTTTCGTGCAGATGATGCGGAGCCAGCATGGCGTCGGGCGACCCATGCGCAATGATCTTGCCGGCGCGCATCAGGACGATTTCATCGCTGAACGCAGCAGCTTGGTTCAAGTCGTGCAGCACCCAGACGATGGTCAGCCCCTGTTCCTGGTTCAGGCGACGCAGTTCGTGCAGGATTTCAAGCTGGTGATGGATATCGAGATAGGTAGTAGGCTCGTCGAGCAGGACGATGGGCGCCTGCTGGGCCAGCGCCATGGCTATCCAGGCGCGCTGCCGTTCGCCGCCCGACAATGCGGCAACGTCGCGCTCGGCATAGTCGGCAAGTCCGCTGGTAGCCAGCGCCTGGTCGATAGCAGCATGATCGGCACGCGTCAGGCCGCGCAGCCAGCCGCCGTAGGCATAGCGGCCATAAGCCACCAGCTCGCGCACCGTCAGGCCAGCGGGTATCTGGTTGAATTGCGCCAGCATCGTCAGCGCCCGCGCCAGTTCGCGCCGCTTGTACGATGCCAGCGGCGCGCCATTCACTTCCACCTGCCCTGACCGGATCGGCAGCAGCCCTGCCAGGGTACGCAGCAGCGTGCTTTTGCCGCAGCCGTTCGGCCCGCACAAGGCGGTCACCCGCCCAGCCTTGATAGTCAGGTCGAGGCCGTCGAGCACTACCTGTTCGCGATAACCGACCGTCAGCCCGCGCGCCATCAGCGCCGCTTCAACCGTTTTCATCAGGACGCCGTCTTCTGCTCGCCGCTCTTCGGTTCGCTGTAACTTTGCGCCATCGCCACCACCACCTTGCGCGGCCCCTGGAACGGATCGCGCGCGTGCGCGGTCAGCATGTTGTCGAGCATTAGCACATCGCCGGACAGCCACGGAAAGACGATGCGCTGCTGATCCAGGACGCCGCGGATTTCAGCCAGCGCTTCGGCTTCGATTTCTTCGCCGTCGCCGTAATAGACATTGCGCGGCACGTTTTCCAGCCCGACCGCATCGACCAGCGCCTCTTGCATTTCCTCGTCCAGCGCGGACAGGTGAAACAGGTTGAGCTGGTTGAACCAGACCATGTCGCCAGTGCGCGGATGACTGGCGACCGCCTGGCAGCGTTCGCGGGTGCGCAGCAGCAGTTCGCCGTCCTCGCCGTCGCGCCAGGCGCAGTCGATGCCGCGCGCGGCGCAAATGCGCTCGACCACGCGCGGGTCGTCCGAGCCGAAGGTCTGCTGCCACGGCAGGTCAAGCCCCTGGCCGAAATTGCGCACGTAAAGCAGTTCGCGCTTGGTGAAACGGGCAACCAGCGCCGGATCGAGCCCGCGATAGATGGCACGGCTGTCGGCAATCGGCGTCGCGCCGCCGGAAGCAGCGGCAAGCACGCAATGGAACCAGATGCGCAACGGCCATTCGCGCGTGTACGACTGCTCGTTATGCAACGGGATCGACCGGTGCGGCGGATATTCGGTCGAGGTGTACACCGCGCCTTCGACCTGGCTGCGCGGCGTCGAGGCGAATTCGTAGCCGATCAGCGGATGTCCGAAGGAACCGGCAAAACCCTGGAACAACTCGATCGACGGCACCCGGAAGCCGGTGAACAAAAGTCCTCCGGCCTGCTCCAGCGTATCGTCGGCGATCGTGCGCAACAGCGGCATCGCCTCTTCCAGCGAGATGTCCACACCGGCTTTCGGCGCAACAATGGTAGGCAGCCCCGGTTCGATCCGCAGGTCGTCAAGCGCGAGCTGCGGCATGGAAAGTGTAGTCATGCAAAATCCTCTAGCAGGAACAGCGCGCCCGTGGCTTTGCCGCAGGCGCGCCGGATTACCCGATTACCTAATTATGATAAGGTCCCGCGCGCCTGCGCTGCAGCGTCATCCATATGGCGGCGCAGGCTGGCCGGGCGCATGTCGGTCCAGGCTGACTCGATATGCGCAAGGCATGCGGCTTTCGGGCCGCTCACGCCGACCTCGCGCCAGCCGGCCGGCACGGCGCGGAAAGTCGGCCAGATCGAGTACTGCTCTTCGTCGTTGATGACGACTGTGTAGATAACGTCATCTGCCTCTGCGGCGGCGGAATTCTGTGTTTGTGTCATGGTCAGTCCTGGTTCGAAATGCATTAAGGAAACGGCGGCAGATGGTGCTTACTGCGCCCAAACGCCGCCTCTACTTTATGAAGACGATTGGCGCGCGCGCTTTTTTACCATCGCGGGCAGCGCTGGCATGGAACATCGGCAGCGCGGCGCCGCGATCGCAGGCATCCAGGCAGGCGCTGCAGTGCTTTTCAACGTCGCGCACCATGAAATGCACCAGCGTCTGCGAGACATTGAGCGCGCGCGCGGTGCTCTGCAAGGTTTCTTCGCGCATGCGCACCATCTCGAATGCCGCGCGGCTGCGCGCCGGCAGCTGCGCCAATGCGTCGTAGACGTGACGCAGCCTGTCGCGCACTACCAGCGCCGCCTCGGGAGACGGCTCTTGCGACGGCATGTTGAGGCCGCTGTCTTCATCGGCATGGTAGATATTTTCAAGGTTCTGGCGCCGGCAAGCGTCAATAGAGGCATTGCGCACCATCCGCATTACATAGGCGATCGGCTGGCGGATGGCATCCTGGCCCGGGAGGTCGACCAGCTTGAGGAAGACATCGTGCACCACGTCTTCCGCCCGGCTGGTGCAGCCGACGAAGCCGCGCGCGACATTCACGTACAGCGGGCGGTTCGCGATCAGTATGTCGAGCAATGGGCCGGCGGCAGAGGATGCACTGGAACTGAAGATCGACGCATTTCTCACTAGCGATGCCGCTGCCGAAGACTTCGCCCCTCCAAGCATTTGCGCCATAAATTCACTCCGCTCTGATAAGATGGTTCCCAAGGTAACATAAACACGAATCATTCTCAATATCATTAGCAATTACCCTTATTACTTTTATGGATTTGCCTGACAGAGAGGAATGGTTTTGAGGATGAAAAACGGGCGTCAACAGCCCCGGCCGGCGCCAATTGACGGGCCGCGCAAGGCTATGCAGAAGGGAAATGGTTTGGAAAACGGGAGGTGACGCGGGCGCCCTCAAGGCAGCCAGCGCGAAACAGTTATTGATTTGGCATTCCGGCCTACAGCAGTTTTTGGCTGGCCACCAGCACGCCGTCTGCATCGGCATAGATCCACGCGCCCGGGGCCACCGTCACGCCGGCGATGGCGACGCTGACGTCGCGCTCCCCTACTCCCTTGCGCACGCTGCGTTGCGGATGGAGCGCCAGCGCGCGCACGCCGATATCGCAGGCGTTCAATTCGGCCGAATCGCGCACGCAACCGTTGACGATGATGCCGGCCCAGCCGTTCTTTTGCGCCAGGACGCCAAGGTTGCCGCCGACCAGCGCGCAGCGCAAGCTGCCGCCGCCGTCGATCACCAGCACCTGGCCGTCGCCCGCGGTTTCCAGCGTGCTGCGCACCAGCACGTTGTCTTCATGGACTTTCAGGGTGCGCGCCGGGCCGGAGAACGCCTGGCGCTGGCCGAAGGAGATGAATACCGGCGGCAAGACCGCCAGGGCGGCGGTGCCAAGCTTGTCTTCGTTGGCGTCGCATAAATCGCAGGTAGAAAAAGTCATTGCATCTCCGTCGCGGGCAGTCAGAAAAAGATCAGTCGTCCGACGAAAACGTCAGGCCGCCGAATTTCTTGACACTATACATCCGCTTGTCGGCCACCTTCAACAAGGTTTCCAGGTCGAGGCCGTCGGCCGGATACAAGGCGCCGCCGATGGAGGCACCGATCTGGCAGTGTTCACCGTTGGCCATCAGGATCGGCTTGTTCAGTACCGCATAGATCTTTTCCGCGATCGCCAGCGCCGATTCTTCGTCGGCCACGCCAGGCAGGTACACGATGAATTCGTCGCCGCCGAAACGCGCCACCTCGTCTTCCTTGCGCAAGGTATTTTGCAAGCGCAACCCAACCTCGATCAGGACCCGGTCGCCCTCGTCATGGCCGTAATGGTCGTTGACCTGCTTGAACTTGTCGAGGTCGACGAACAGCACGGCAAAGCGGAAAAGATGCGGTTCGACGTCGGTGCGCCGGCGAAATTCGATTTGCGCAATCAGGGAATCGCGATTGAGCAGGCTGGTAAGACGGTCGGTGCGCAGGTTGCGCTCCATCTCCTGGAAGCTTTGCGCCAGTTCGCCGATCTCATCCTTGCGGTCGATATTCAGTTTGGCGAATGGCCGGCCGCTGCCTATGCTGCGCACCGCCAGCGTCAGCTTGCGGATGTCGCGCAGGACCCAGCGCAGTATCGCGTAGCCGAACAACAGCGCCAGCAGGATCACCAGCAGGCCCAGGTACAAGCTCTTGTAGACGCTGGAATTGACCGCTCCCCAGAAATCGGAACGCGGCAAGGCGACCACCGCCACCCACTCCAGTCCGGCAGCATCGCGATGGATTTGCGCCGCCACTTCGATCTGCCCGTATTTGCTGGGGAATGCGCCGACGATCAGCTTGCCCGGCTTGGGCGGGCTGGCGGCCGAAGCCGCTATCGGATCGGTAACCGGCGCCGTTTCCCGGTGTTTCTGCAAATAGTTTTGCACCAGCTGCCAGCTCTGGCGCATGAAGGGTGCGGCAACATCTTTCAGATTGTTCCTGATGTGCTGGTTCTGGGCGCCGTTGCGCGGCGCAAATGCGCCTTCGCCATTGGAAGCAATGACCAGGTCGCCATTGGGCTCGGCCACGAAAGCGACGCCGTTCTTGTCCATCGGCAGCGCCTGCAGGTATTCCCGCAGCGGCCACAGCGACAGCTCCCTGGCCACCACGCCAAGCACTTCCTGTTCGCCGTCGTAGACCGGCCGCGCCAGCATCAATACCGGCTCGCTGCTGGAGGCATCGATGAACACCGGCGACCATATGTCTTTGCGCTGGCTGACAGCATTCAGGTACCAGCTTTGCTCGCGCGGCTCATAGTTTTCCGTCTCCAGCAAGATCTTCTCGGTGGCAGGACCGCGGCTGCGATACAAGTGGGTGGGACCTTCGCCCGCCCCCCTCAGCCTGACCCGGAATTCATTGGCGGCGGTGCGGCGGATGCCGACATAATGGCCGTCGACGCCGGCAAAGCTGATCACGCTGCCGATGGTCGGAAACAGGCCGCTGGCAATCCACATGCGCTCTTCCAGCCGTCCGATGCTGGCAGGAAACGGGATCGGCGTCGGGCTCTTGTTGGCGGCGCCGGCGACCTGATCAGGCGCGACTACCCGCAACGCCGCGCCGGCGTCGAACAATTGCCTGTTGATTGCGCTGTCAATGCCCCCCATCATGTCCGCCAGGACCTTTTGCGACAACGCATCGGTGGCGTCCTGGCCGGTTTGATAGAGCAGCCAGCCGACTGAAACGGCCAGACACAACAGCAGCGCTGCAAACGGCAAAATGAATAAGCGTTGGAGTGACGTTCGCTTCAAATTTGCCTCGAAATTACAATAATCGGCGCCTGGCTTCAGGAAGATATTCCCGCATCTTTGCATACGGCAAAAATGCGCGCTCCCGTCGCGATCCACAATTGAATGCACAATTCATAACATTCACCTGTAAACCAGCAATACGGACCAAGAGCATAGACCTAAAAAAAGGTCACACGGCATCGCCATGTGACCTTTAATTCATAAAGCAACACGATCAAGCCTGCCGCGATTCTACCTGTTTGCGTCTGTAAAATCTGAGCTTAGATTATCACTTTGAACACTATCTCACCATTGTTAACATTTATATGAACGATGTCCTTCGGACCGAACTTGCCTTCGAGAATCAATTTCGACAAAGGATTCTCGATCTGCTGCTGGATCGCGCGCTTTAACGGCCGCGCGCCATACACCGGATCGAAACCCGCTTCGGCGATCTTTTGCAGGCCGGCTTCCGAAATCACCAGGCCCATGTCCATTTTCGCCAGCCGCTGTTCGAGGATCTTCAGCTGGATCTTGGCGATCGAGCCGATGTTCTTCTCGTCGAGGGCATGGAACACCACGATTTCATCGATGCGGTTGATGAACTCGGGGCGGAAATGGTTCCTGACTTCAGCCATCACTTCCATCTTCACCACGGCCGGATCGCTACCCTCCATCGCCTGGATCCGATGCGAGCCCAGGTTCGAGGTCATCACGATCACCGTGTTCTTGAAATCCACCGTGCGGCCCTGGCCATCCGTCATGCGGCCGTCGTCCAGCACCTGCAGCAGCACATTGAATACGTCCGGATGGGCTTTTTCGATTTCATCCAGCAGTATCACGCTGTACGGCTTGCGGCGCACCAGCTCGGTCAGGTAACCGCCCTCCTCGTAGCCGACATAGCCAGGCGGCGCGCCGATCAGGCGCGCGACCGAATGCTTCTCCATGAATTCGCTCATGTCGATGCGGATCAGGGCGTCGGTGCTGTCGAACAGGAAACCGGCCAGGGCCTTGCACAGCTCGGTCTTGCCGACGCCGGTCGGGCCGAGGAACATGAACGAGCCGTATGGGCGGTCAGGATCGCTCAGCCCGGCGCGCGAACGGCGGATCGCATCCGACACCGCGACGATGGCCTCGTTCTGGCCCACCACGCGCTTGTGCAATTCGTCCTCCATCTTGACCAGCTTGTCGCGCTCGCCCTGCAGCATCTTGGATACCGGGATGCCGGTAGCGCGCGAGACGATCTCGGCGATTTCGTCGGCGCCGACCTGGGTCCGCACCAGCTGTGGCCTGCCGTCCGGATCCGGGTGCGCGGCCGCCAGCGCATCCTGCCTGGACTGGGTTTCCAGCGCTTTTTCCAGCTCATTCAGCTTGCCGTACTTCAGCTCGGAAACCTTTTGCCAGTCGCTGTTGCGCGTCGCTTCGTCAATTTGCAGGCGCAGCTTCTCGATCTCTTCCTTCAGGTGCTTGCTGCCCTGGGCGCTGGCTTTTTCCGATTTCCAGATTTCCTCGAGGTCGGCATATTCGCGCGACAGCTTCTCGATTTCTTCCTCGATCAGGGAGAAGCGTTTTTGCGAGGCTTCATCCTTCTCGCGGCGCACCGCTTCGCGCTCGATCTTGAGCTGGATCAGGCGGCGGTCGAGCTTGTCCATCACCTCCGGCTTGGAGTCGATTTCGATCTTGATCTTGGCTGCGGCTTCGTCGATCAGGTCGATCGCCTTGTCCGGCAGGAAACGGTCGGTGATGTAGCGATGCGACAATTCCGCCGCCGCGACAATCGCCGGATCGGTAATTTCCACGCCATGGTGGACTTCGTATTTTTCCTGCAAGCCGCGCAGGATCGCAATCGTCGCTTCGACGCTAGGTTCGTCCACCAGGATTTTCTGGAAACGCCGTTCCAGCGCCGCGTCTTTTTCGATGTACTTGCGATATTCGTCCAGCGTGGTCGCACCGACACAATGCAATTCGCCGCGCGCCAGCGCGGGTTTCAGCATGTTGCCGGCATCCATCGCGCCTTCCGCCTTGCCGGCGCCGACCATGGTGTGCAGTTCGTCGATGAAAACAATGGTTTGCCCTTCGTCCTGGGCGATTTCCTTGAGCACCGCTTTCAGCCGCTCTTCGAATTCACCGCGGAATTTCGCGCCGGCCAGCAAGGCCGCCATGTCGAGCGACAGGACGCGCTTCGATTTCAGACTGTCCGGCACTTCGCCGTTGACGATCCGCTGCGCCAGGCCTTCGACGATCGCGGTCTTGCCGACGCCCGGTTCGCCGATCAGCACCGGATTGTTCTTGCTGCGCCGCTGCAGCACCTGGATCGCGCGCCGGATTTCGTCGTCGCGGCCGATCACCGGATCGAGCTTGCCGAGGCGCGCCCGTTCGGTCAGATCCAGGGTATATTTTTTCAGGGCTTCGCGCTGGCCTTCGCCATCCTGGGAAGCCACATTGGCGCCGCCGCGCACCGCCGTGATCGCGGCTTCCAGCGCCTTGCGCGTCAGGCCGTTTTCACGCGCAAGACGACCGGCGTCCGATTTGTCGTCGAGCAGGGCCAGCAACAGCATCTCGCTGGCGATGAACTGGTCGCCGCGTTTTTGCGCTTCTTTGTCGGCCAGGTTGAGCAGCGCCAGCAGTTCGCGCCCTATCTGTACTTCGCCGCCGGCGCCGCTCACCTTGGGCAGGCGTTCCAGCGCGGCTTTCAGGCCGGTTTCAAGGGCGGCGACGTTGACGCCGGCCCGCTGCAGCAGCGAAGTAGCGCTGCCGTCGTCCTGGTTCAGCAGCGCGATCAGCGCATGGACCGGATCGATATATTGATTGTCGTTACCGACGGCCTGGCTCTGGGCATCGGCAATCGCTTCCTGCAGTTTTGTGGTTAATTTATCGAAACGCATGGTTCCTCCAAAATATCTAATGGGTAGAAAATTGGGACAGACCTGCTGATTTCAAGTTAGACGATAAAAAGCCCTTCACAAAGGAAGGGCTGGCATGGCATCCGTAAAACCGGACTATTTGATATGCGTGGCCATGAAGTAGGTCACGGCTACCAGCGCAGAACCGAAGCCACAGACAAACGTCACCAGCCGCCAGGTCTGGTCCGTCATTTCCCTGTGCATGTCGGCGCTGGTGGCGGTCTGGTCCAGGCGCGTTTCTATCCGCGCCAGCCGGTCGCGCGCTTCAGTGACAAAGTCAGTGACACATTCTTCAAGTTTCAGAACCCTGGTTTCCATGTTTTCATCATAGCCACCGCCGTCGCCGCCGTCAAATGATCGCCTCCGCGGATTTTTTGTTTTGTTTACCTCTTCTCGCAGATAAACAGCTTTGGACCTAGCTTCCATCGCCAGTCTCCCCATATCGAGCCATCCCAGCCAATTTATTTTCTTTTTATCAAGAAGTCTTTAAGAGACGTCCTAAATCAGAAAACCAAGGCGCGATAAGTCGCAAAACCCGCCTGCCGACCGCCAGCTCACTTCTTGCTTTCGCGCATAGGCAGCGGCAACGCGTCCTGCTCCCATTTGGCCAGCGCCTCGTCATCGGTGCTGCGGGCGTCGACCCAGCGCGCACCCTGTTCCGTGTGTTCCTTTTTCCAGAACGGCGCTTCGGTTTTCAGGTAGTCGATGATGTATTCGCAGGCAGCAAACGCATCGCCGCGATGCGCCGAGCTCACCGCCACCAGCACGATCTGGTCCAGCGGCAGCAAGGGGCCGATGCGGTGTATCACCAGGGCGTCGAAGATCTCCCAACGCTGCTTGGCCTGGTCGATAATGGCCGACAGGGCTTTCTCCGTCATGCCGGGATAATGCTCCAGCTCCATCTGGGCGACGGCGCTGCCATCGCTCAGATCGCGCACGGTGCCGAGGAAGCTGACGACGGCGCCGATCTTCGGATTGGACAGCCGCAGCTGCGCCAGCTCGGCGGCAAAATCGAAATCCTCAGCCTGAACACGGATGGGCATAGTCAAGACCTCACGGACAACAACAAACCAGAATCAGCCGCCGGTGACCGGCGGGAAAAATGCCACTTCGCCGCTCTCGGCCAGGGCGGTATCGGCATTCGCCAGTTCCTGGTTGAACGCCATGCGCAGCGAGCGCCCTTCGGCCAGCACCTCGGCCCAGACCGGGCCGCGCGTGCGCAGGAAAGTACGCAGCTCGCCGACGGTGGCGATCGAAGCCGGCAGCTCCAGCGTTTCCTGCGACAGGTTAAGCGCCTCGCGGATACTGGCAAAAAAGCGCAGCTGGATTTTCATTACATTCTCTTTTTCAGGCAATTACAAGTTCTACAGTAGCGCAGAAAACGGCAGGAAGCGCAGCGAATCGCCCCTGGCGATGGTTTTCCCGGCCGGATTGTCGACCAGGCCGTCGCCCCAGACGGTGGAAGTCAGGACGCCCGAACCTTGCTGCGGGAACAGGTCGAGGCCGCCGTCGGCATTGATTCTTGCGCGCAGGAATTCCTGGCGGCGGTCGGCCTTGGGCCAGTCGAAATCGGCGCGCATGGCGATCGCCTGCGGCGCCAGCCCGCTTGCCGCCACACCTTGCTGGTGCAGGATGAAGGGTCGCACAAAGATCAGGAAGGTGACAAAACTCGATACCGGATTGCCGGGCAAGCCGATAAAGAAGGCGGTGCCGCCCGCGGCGCGGCGGACTTCGCCGAAGGCCAGCGGCTTGCCCGGTTTCATGGCGATCTGCCACATGTTCAGGCGCCCTTCCGCTTCCACCGCCGGCTTGACATGGTCTTCTTCGCCGACCGACACGCCGCCCGAGGTGAGGATCAAGTCATGTTCTTGCGCCGCCAGGCGCAGCGCCTCGCGGGTTGCTTCACAATTGTCGGGGACGATGCCGTAATCGCTGATTTCGCAGCCCAGGTTTTCCAGCAGGCCGCGCAAGACGAACCGGTTCGAGTTGTAGATGGCGCCCGGTTTCAATGGCTGGCCGGGCATGGTCAGTTCGTCGCCGGTAAAAAACACAGCTACCCGCAACTTGCGCAGCACCGGCAACGTTTCCAGCCCGACCGAAGCCGCCAGGCCGAGATGCTGCGGCCGCAGGCGCGTGCCGGCAGGCAGGATCACGCTGCCGCTGCGGATATCTTCGCCGGCGCGGCGCACCCATTCGCCTGTAGCCGGCGCATGTTTGATGATGACCGCATCGCCGTCGGCCTCGCACATTTCCTGCATGACCACGGCATCGGCGCCTTCTGGAATCATGGCGCCGGTAAAGATGCGGGCGGCCGTACCGGCCTGCAGCGGCGCACCGACATGGCCGGCGGGAATCCGCTGCGAGATGGATAACCGCGCAGCACCTCCAGCGCAATCCGCGGCGCGCACTGCGTAACCGTCCATTTGCGTATTGTCCGCAGGCGGCACATTGAGCTGCGAAACCTGGGCATCCGCCAGTATCCGGCCGTTGGCCGACAGCGTCGGGACCTGTTCCGCGGCAGCGCTGTCAACCAGCGGCCGCGGCGCCGCCAGCAATACTTCGAGGGCTTCGTCGACAGATAACATCGGAGGTTTTTGCATGGTCGCGGCAGGCTTACAAGCCGGTATGGCTGGCGATGAAGGCCTTCACCTGCGCCACGTCGGCCGCCATCACTTCGAAACGCTGCGGCAGCGCTTCTATGTTTTCAAAACCGGCCGGCCGCTCGGCGTCGCGTCCCAGCGCTTCGCGGATGGTCTCGTTGAACTTGGCCGGCAAGGCGGTTTCCAGCACAATCATCGGCACGCCCGGGACCATGTATTCGCGCGCCACCTTGACGCCGTCGGCGGTGTGGGTGTCGATGGTGACGCCGTAGCGCTGTTCGATATCGCGGATGGTGGCCAAGCGGTCCTGATGGGTCGACTTGCCGGACTGGAAGCCGAAACGGCCGATCTTGGCAAATTCATCGCCATCGCTGCCCGGGCCGCCCGCCAGGCTGAAGCCGCCTGCGGTTTCCACCTTGTGGAACAAGGCGCGCACGCGCTCGCTGTCGCCATCCAGCAAATCGTGGATGAAACGTTCGAAATTGGACGCCTTGCTGATATCCATGCTAGGGCTGCTGGTGTGATAGGTCTCGGCCGACTTGCGCACCCGGTAGATACCGGTGCGGAAAAATTCGTCGAGCACGTCGTTTTCGTTGGTGGCCGCCACCAGCTTATCGATGGGCAAACCCATCATGCGCGCGATATGGCCGGCGCAGATATTGCCGAAATTGCCTGACGGGACCGTGAACGATACCTTCTGGTCGTTGCTGGTGGTCGCGCTCAGGTAGCCGCGGAAGTAATACACCACCTGCGCCACCACGCGCGCCCAGTTGATCGAGTTGACGGTGCCGATCTTCTGGCTGGCCTTGAAGGCGTGATCGTTGGACACCGCCTTGACCATGTCCTGGCAGTCGTCGAACACGCCTTCGACCGCGATATTGAAGATGTTCGGATCTTGCAGGCTGAACATCTGCGCGGTCTGGAATGCGCTCATCTTCTTGTGCGGCGACAGCATGAACACGCGTATGCCTTTTTTGCCGCGCATCGCATATTCCGCTGCGCTGCCGGTATCGCCGGAAGTGGCGCCGAAAATGTTCAGCTTGGCGTCGTTCTTGGCTAGCGTATATTCGAACAGGTTGCCCAGCAACTGCATCGCCATGTCCTTGAAGGCGAGCGTCGGACCGTTTGACAAGCCTTGCAGCAGCAGCTTGCCGCCATCCTTTTCTTCCAGCAGGCGCAGGGGCGTGATCTGGCCGGCGTCTTCGCCCGCCCGCGCATTGCGGTACACCTCGGCGCTGTAGGTCTTGTGCGCCAGCGCCTTCAGATCGGCGGCCGGCACGTCAGTGGCAAACTTCTTCAATACTTCAAACGCCAGGTCGGCATACGACAGGCCGCGCCATTGATCCAGTTCGGCGCCGGTGACTTGCGGATATTTCTCAGGCAGGTACAGGCCGCCATCCGGGGCCAGCCCGCCTAACAGGATTTCGGAAAAATTTTGCGCGGCTGCGTGGCCGCGAGTGGAAACATAATGCATAGTCTGGATGGCGTTATTTAGGATTGCGGATCAATGTAGAAGCTGCTGCCTGCATTATAGCGTTCGCTGCCTCGCAGCTGTGAGCTTTGCTCCCGGGCGGCGAGTCCGTATCAGTTTACATTTCTGGTCTATTTTTTCTTCCAGTAATCACCGGTTTCTTCGTAGCACTCGACCGCCAGGTCCGAGACTTTCGCCTCCATGTGCGCCTGCGCATCGGCAATCGCCTGGTTGTAGATGCCGGGGCCGATCACCCGCAGGCAGAAATCGAGCAGCATGCCGGCTTTCAGGTCGCCGATCGGCTCGTCCATGTTTTCGTTGAAATAGCGCTGGATAGCGCCAACCAGGTCTTTCTGCTCGTTTTGCTGCAATTTGATCGCCATGGGCTTTCCTTGTCATCTGTGCATCATCCAAACTTAGCGTCCGATCTGCTGCGCTTTTTTGAAAACCCATAAATGTACACCATGTCCGGCAACCGTTATCACACAGCCAATATACCGGCCGTTCGTCCTATGCGGGAAAGATACAAATCGGCGCTGCAGCCTTATTGCCGCGCTGATACAATGTCACTCTTATATACAAGTATGTTAAATATGCTTGTAGCTTGCACATTATTCGACTGTCATGACACCACCACTTATACCTGCATCACCAAACGAACTGCTGGCCGGTTCGGCCATGCCGGACGAACATCCCATGTCCGGCAGCCTGTTCATGGTGGTAGCACCTTCCGGCGCCGGCAAGTCGACGCTGGTCAACGCCCTGCTGGCGCAGGAACAAGCCATCAAGCTGTCGATCTCCTACACCACGCGGCCGCCGCGCCCGGGCGAGCAGGACGGCCGCGAGTATCATTTCACTACCGTCGAAGACTTCCGCGCCCGCCACAAGCAAGGCGAATTCCTGGAATGGGCCGAAGTCCACACCAATTATTACGGCACTTCGCGCCTGGCGATTGCCGAACAGATGCAGTCAGGCACCGACGTTTTGCTGGAAATCGACTGGCAAGGCGCGCAGCAGGTGAAGAAGCAGTTCCCGCACGCGGTCGGCATTTTTATCCTGCCGCCCTCGATTGCAGCTCTGGAAGACCGCCTGAAAAAGCGTGGCCAGGACGAACCGCAGGTCATTACGCGCCGCATCCTTGCCGCCGGCGGCGAAATCGCGCACGCCCCCGAGTTTGAATATGTTATTATTAATCAAGAGTTTGCATCTGCTCTGTCGGAATTAACAGCGATCGTCAAAGCCACTCGCTGCCGCTTTTCTCAGCAGGCAGTGCGCAACGCGTCCTTGTTTGCCCAATTAGGCATACACGCCAATTTAAGTTAATATTAAGTCAACACCCTGCAATACCGTTTTCCGGAGAATATATGGCACGCATTACCATCGAAGATTGTTTGAAACAGATTCCTAACCGCTTCCAGCTGACGCTGTCCGCGACATATCGCGCACGCCAGCTGCTGCAAGGCCACACCGCCAAGATTGACGCTAAAGACAAGCCAACCGTCGTCGCCCTGCGTGAAATCGCTGCCGGCAAGATTGGTATCGAAATGTTGAAGAAGGTACCTGGCTAACCATTAACATTATGCGGCTGATAACTATCCAGTATGAACCTGACATCTCCAGATTCAAGCCTGTCGTCAGCCGCAACCACTAAAAAACGGGCGGCTTCCCCCCGCTCAGCCAGAAAACCCGCGAACACTCCCCCCTTGCCAGATCACCAGCCTGCGCTTCAACCCGGCGTTGCCTCGATCACGCACCTGACCACCAAGCTTGCCGAATACCTGACTCCAGCCGAGCTGAAGAAAGTCAAGGAAGCGTATCGCTTTTCGGATGAAATGCATCTGGGCCAGATGCGCAAATCCGGCGAACCCTATATCTCGCATCCGATTGCGGTCGCCGAAATCTGCGCCGACTGGAAGCTCGACGCGCAAGCGATCATGGCTGCCCTGCTGCACGACGTCATGGAAGACCAGGACGTCAAGAAAGACGAGCTGATCGAACGCTTCGGGGCGCCGGTGGCGACCTTGGTGGATGGCTTGTCGAAGCTGGACAAGATCGAATTCCAGAGCCAGATCGAGGCCCAAGCCGAAAATTTCCGCAAGATGCTGCTGGCGATGGCGCGCGATGTGCGCGTGATCCTGGTCAAGCTGGCCGACCGCCTGCACAACATGCGCACGCTGGGCGTGATGATCCCGGAGAAGAAACGCCGCATCGCGCGCGAGACCATGGAGGTCTACATCCCGATCGCGCATCGGCTTGGCCTCAACAATATTTACCGCGAACTGCAGGAACTGGCGTTCTCGCATCTGTATCCGCTGCGCCACCGCACGCTGGCCAAGGCAGTCAAGGCAGCGCGCGGCAACCGCCGCGAAGTGGTCAGCAAGATCCTGGAATCGGTCAGCACCACGCTGGCGGCGACCGGCATCAATGCGCAGATAGACGGCCGCGAAAAGAGCCTGTTCGGCATCTACCGCAAGATGCACAACAAGCACCTGTCGTTTTCCCAGGTGCTGGATGTCTACGGCTTCCGCATCGTGGTCGACACCTTCGCCAACTGCTACCTGGCGCTCGGCACCCTGCATGCGCTGTACAAGCCGATGCCTGGCAAGTTCAAGGATTACATCGCGATTCCCAAGCTGAACGGCTACCAGTCGCTGCACACTACCCTGATCGGCCCTTACGGCACGCCGGTGGAATTCCAGATCCGCACCCAGGACATGCATCGCGTGGCCGAGTCGGGCGTGGCCGCACATTGGCTGTACAAGGATGAAGAAGGCAACCTGAGCGACCTGCAGCAGCGCACCCATGCTTGGCTGCAGTCGCTGCTCGACATCCAGAAACAGACCGGCGATTCGGCGGAATTCCTGGAGCACGTCAAGGTCGACCTGTTCCCCGATTCGGTGTATGTGTTCACGCCGAAATCGAAAATCATCGCCTTGCCGCGCGGCGCCACGGCGCTCGATTTTGCCTACACCATCCATACCGACGTCGGCGACCAGACCATCGCCGCCAAGATCAACCACGAACCGGCGCCGCTACGCACCGAACTGCACAACGGCGACATCGTCGAAATCATTACCTCGCCCAGCTCGCGCCCGAGCCCCAACTGGCTCAGCTTCGTGCGCACCGGCAAGGCGCGTTCGGCCATCCGCCATCACCTGCGCACCATCAACCTGAGCGAGTCGGTGGAACTCGGCCAGCGGCTGTTGTCGCAGGCGCTGGCGATGCTCAACCTGAATCCGGTGCTGGCGCCTATCGTGGTCGACCGCTTGCTGAATGAGTCGAGCGCCAAGTCGCTCGATGAGATCTATGCCGACATCGGCGTCGGCAAGCGCATGGCGACCCTGGTGGCGCGCCATATCATGGGCTTGCTGGAAAACGAACCGCTGGTGACGCCGCTGCTCGACATGGAAGGCGTCGCCGCCCCGGGCAAGATGGATCCGGTGGTGATCTATGGCAGCGAAGGCGTGTCGGTACAGCTGTCGCCATGCTGCCAGCCGATTCCGGGCGACCATATCACCGGCCAGCTGAAACGCGATCAGGGCCTGGTGGTGCACGCCGAAGACTGCAATATCGCCAAGCGCCAGCGCAACAAGGATCCGGACCGCTGGATCGAAGTGCTGTGGGGCGAGGACCTGAACCGCCGTTTCGATTGCCGCATCAAGGTGCTGGTGCATAACGACAAAGGCATCCTGGCCCGCGTCGCCGCCGAAATCGGCGATTCCGACGCCAACATCATCTACGTCAACATGGATGACGACAAGGACCAGCTGATGACCCAGCTGATCTTCACCATCCAGGTTGAAGACCGGGTGCACCTGGCCCGTCTGATGCGCAATGTGCGCCGCATCCGCGGCGTCACGCGGATCCTGCGCGACCGCACCGGCTAAGCTGCCGTCGGCGTCGCAAACGCAAACGGCTTATTGCAGCGTCTGCTTGTGCGGGACCGGCAACGGCAGCTGGAAAACTTCGATACCTTCTTCCGCCAGCTCCTCGCACTGCTCTTGAGAGGCCACGCCGCGAATCCCGTGCTCCGGAACTTCCTTGTAATGGATCCGGCGCGCCTCCTCGGCAAAACCTTCACCGACATCCTCAGTGTTTTCCATGACGTGGCGCGCCATATCCTGCAGCCGCTGCTTAAATTGCGTCACCGCCGGCGAATTCGAATGCTTGTCGCCGGCGTCCGCTGTACCCCGCCTGGCCGTGGACAAATTCAAATGCGGGGCTGACGGCAGCTTGCCGACCTTGAAGCTATCGCATACCGGACAGACGATCTGCTGCCCGGCGGATTGCGAGACAAAATCCTCCTCGGAGGCAAACCAGCCCTCAAAACGGTGATTCTGTTCGCAAGCTAGGTTGTAGACTTTCATGGTGAGCGGCAATTCTTCAGCACGGAAAAGCAAGGATCTTACACTAACCAGCATATAACTTATTGCCAGCGCCTGCCGCTTAAAGTTTGCCCGCTGCCTGCAGCATCTCGCTGATCCGGCGCGTACTCACTGCCTCCTCGCCGTAGGTAAAGGTGCCATGCTCGCGCATCTCTTCAGCTGCGCGTATGAATGCTCCTATTGCAGCGCGCGCCAGAGAGCCGCCGACGCTGACCCGTTTGACGCCGATGGCGGCCAGTTCCTGCAAGCTGAGCTGCACGCCCTGTAGCCCCATCACCACGTTCACCGGCTTGTCCAGCGAACTCACTACTGCCGCGATCTCTTCCCGGCTTTTCAGACCTGGCGCGTACAGCACGTCGGCGCCGGCTTCCTGGTAGGTCTGGAGGCGCTTGATGGTGTCTTTCAGATCGGGCCGGCCAGCCAGGTAATTTTCCGCCCGCGCAGTCAGCGTAAATGGGAAATCCAGGCCGCGCGCCACTTCCGCCGCTGCACGCACGCGCTCTGCCGCCAGTTCCAGTGCATAAATCGGATCGTCGCGATTGCCGCTGGCGTCCTCGATGGAACCGCCGACAATGCCGGTGGCGGCAGCCAGCCGGATGGTCTCCGCGACCGTCGTCGGCGCCGCGCCGAAACCGTTCTCCAGGTCGGCGCTGAGCGGCAGCTCGGTAGCGGCGGCCAGCTCCGTCAAATGCGCCATCATCTGTTCACGCCCGATGCCGCCATCCAGCTGTCCGCGCGAAAAGGCAAAACCCGCACTGGTGCTGGCCAATGCTTCAAACCCGAGCAAAGCCAGCAGCCTGGCGCTGCCGATATCCCATGGATTGGGAATGATGAATGCTCCGTCCCGTTTGTGAAGCTGCTGAAATACATGCGCTTTTTCAACCTGAGTTTGCATCCAATCCTCCGTTAGAAAATCATTGGCGAGAGATTTTTCGCAGGAAAAATTCTTGCTCATTACCAATTTATGTCAGCAACTGCAGCGCCATCCAGGCACAAACATTACCACCAGCAACTAGTTTGGGCAGCGCGCTGCCCAAGATGCCGAAAAAATGCGATGCGTAGCGAATCTCTATTAGCTTACCGGCGATTTGTTTCCTAGAATGAAATCCTGAAGGGAATCGCAGTTGTTGGATTTGGACCGGCAAATCAGGGGGCAATATGGGGAAAATACTACTAGTGCTGGTACTGGCCGGCCTGGCTGCGGCAATGCCGAACCGGGCCGTTGCCGACGCCGGCCCGTGGATTGCCGGAAGCGCGCCGTTTTATGCGCCGCCGGCGTTATATGGAGCCGAACTGCATCCACCACAGCTATTCCAGCCGCCTGCCGCCATGACCGTGGCGCCGGTCTGGCGCGAACGCAATGAATGGGAAAAACGGCGCGTCGAACAATGGGCCGAGATCGAGCGGCATCGCCAGGAATGGCGGGAAAGCCATGGCAGCGGTGCGAACGGCATTCCGATCCGCAGCGATGCCGCGCGCGGCCCGGCGTCCTCTAGCAACTTCTGACAGTTGCTGGATGGGCTATCTTGTCAGAAGCGCGGCAAATCGGCCAGCGTGCGCCCGGACGCATCGTGGCCGGCAATCCCGATGCCTTCAATACCATGTTCGTGGATCACCAGCGCGATGTTGGGGCCGCGCACGATTTTCCCGTCGACCGCAAATGCAGTCGCTACCTCGTCGCCGAAATGCAGGGCATCGACCACCAGGCTGACGTCCTGTTCAGAAGTCTTGTGTTCCCATCCGATGGAACCGTCATCCTTCGGCTTGGCCCGGCCCCAACGCACTTCTTCGACCCGGTCGCCGGCGACATTAAAACGAACCGCTTCAATCATATGAATGGACATGCATTTCTCCGGGATAGAAAGTCGAATGGATTTTCGCTTCATGGTACCCGGCCTGCCAAGCGGCAGCAAGATGCCAAATGAAAATTTGCCGAAGCAAGGCAGTCATGCATGCGCGCATAAAAAACGCCGCTCAAAGGAGCGGCGTTTTTTTTTACAGAGCTTGCGACCGGATCAATACGGCGCATCGTCGGGAGCAACCCGCAGCCAGCCGCTCGGGCAAGCCGGCACATCGGGATAATATCCGGGAGGATCGTTACAGTAATAACTGTAATTGGCCTCAGGCTGCACATACATCAACGGCGCCGCATCGGGAAAAAAAAACGGGTCGCGGTAGACCGGCGGCCAGAAAAAAGGACCGCCTATGATGATACGGCCGCGGCCATGGAAATCGCGAAACCGATGAAAACCGTGGCGAGCCTGGTAGCCGCCGCCATGATTCATGCCACTGCCATTGCCGTGAAAACCGCCGCCTCCGCGCGCCACATGGTTTTGCGCGAGCGCAGAACCGCCGGCCGCGCTCAGCATCAGCGCGGCAACCGCAAACCATAAAACCGTCAACTTTTTCATGGCGACACCTTTTGCTTCCCATGCCGTCGCGACGACGACACAAACTGCCTTCCTGTATTCAATATAGATTGTGCAATCCAAAGGGTAACTACAAATCGGTAATGTTTGCAACAAGCTGTATCATTCCATCGCATTCCATGGTTACGATATACTTGCCCGTCCCAAACGCAGAAAGAAAGCAACAGAAATGACGACATACAAAGAGCTGCAAGCACAAATCGAACAATTGAGAAAGCAGGCGGAAGAACTGCGCCAGGCTGAAATCGCGGATGTCATTACCGAAATCAAAACCAAGATGCAGGAATACGGTATCACAGGAGCGGACCTGGGCCTGATGGGCAAGAAGCGCATCATCAAAACCAGCCCCGCGATGGAACCGGAAACGCCAGCGCCCGCGCACACCGATGCAGCGGCCAGCAGTGAAATGTAAGGCAGGTTCCCTGCCAGACTGTTGTCGTTGACGGACAAAGAGGTTTACAGGATATCCGTCAACGACAGCCCTTACTCAAATATGTAAGTCAATCGAGCCTGAAGCGCAGCCCCAGCGCCAGCACGTTGTTACGCAACCCGCCATTGCCCAGCTGCGCATCGTAGTTCAGGTACCAGCCCCAGCGGCTGTCCACCGCCGTACTCACACCCAGTCCCGCCCAGCCGCTACTGCGCGCCAAGCCTATCCCCTGCACCGTGAACCGCGCCGCCGGCGCCCCCACATACGCCGCCCCGAAATCGAGGCTGCCATCGCCGAACGCATGCTGCCACGCCGCGTATGCCTGCAGCACACTCACGCCGCCAGCCCATTGGACACGGCTCTCGCCGCGCACCCCCAGCAAGCCCGCCGTCTGTTGGTAGACCTGGCTCTCGGCCGTCAAGCCGAACACCCCGCCGCTTTCCGTAAATCCGCCGCGCTTGAGGCGGTCATAGGCCAGGCCGGCATAAGGGGTCAGCCGGATATCCGCCGACAGCGGCAGTCCATAACCGCCCTCCGCATAGACCGACCACAGGCTGTCGCTGTGGCTGGCGCCCAGGTCCTGCTCGGTATTGCCGATCACCGCCGTGCGCGTCACCGTACTGTCGATACTGGTTAGCCCTGCCCGACCCGAGACATAACCGCCGCCGTCGCCGAACCCATGGCGGCCATACAGCGAGACCCCTGTGCTGTGCCCCTTGCCCTGACCGCCGAGCCGGTCGAAACTGGCCTTGCTGTCCGCATACGCCAGCGCCGCGCCGACGATGGTGTGGGTACTGAGCCGGGTATCGACACCGAACTGCCCTCCCCATAAGGAGGTGTCGCCAGTGGCATAACCGCTCTGGTTCAGCTTGCCCGAGGCGCCAATGGCGCTGACCCACAAACCGGTGCCATCCTGTCCTTCGGCCTGGTTGCCCAGCGCCGCCAGCCGATTGCCCAGGTCGCGATTCAAGGCCTGCGACTGCTGGAAGGTCAGCGCCTGGGCCGAGGCATGGATCTGTCCCGACAGGCTGTCGAGCACCTGTCCTGCCACCGCGACGCTGGCGCTCTTCTGCAGGGCCGCCGCACTGGCCAGGAATGCACCGTTGGCCCCCGTCACCTTGCCGCTGGCGACCATCTGGTCCGCCGCCTGCAGGCCGGTCTCCAGGTTGGCGGCCGCATTGTTGCGGGTGGCGTCGCCTTTAAAAGCGGCCGCGGCCATGGTGGCGACATTGGTACGGCTGATATGCAAATCCACTTCCCTGGCCTGATAGGACAAGTTCGCGGCAATAAACACCCCTGGCGTAAAACCGACGCCATCGGCCTCGAAGCTGATATCGCTGAACTGGCCGCTGACCCCGCCCGCGGCGGTGAGCACCTTGCCGCTCACGCCTGCCTGCTGGGTCACATAGCCGGACGGATCCGTGCTGCCGCCGGGGGTGGTGGCAACCAGGTGCGAATTACCGAGGATTGCCGCCCCGCCCACCACCAGGGTGGTGTTGAACTGATTCGCCAGCACCGCGCCCGGCGTGGCGACGTAGTTGCCGGCGATGGTGAGACCGGCGCCGCTGTTGTCGACCCGCCCGCTGTTGCTGACATTGCCGTGGATACGGCCGCCGTCGCCGCCGAGGCGGCCCAATGCGCTGACATTGACGCTGGAGGCCACCGAGCCGGTGATATCCAGCCGGCCGCCCAGAACATTGCTGGCGCCCTGGTAAGTATTGGCGCCGGCCAGGGTCAATTGGCCGCTGCCGCTCTTGTTCAGGCCGGCGTCGCCGCCGATATCGTTCTTGAATACCGAGGCAGCGTTATCGAAAGCGATGTTGACATTCGGCCCCAGCGCCAGCCGTGTATCGAACAGCGCCGGGCCGTTGACCGCCTTGCTGGCGTTCAGCAGGCCCCAGCCATAGGTGGCGGTGTCGTGCATGTCGGTTGCTGTCGACAGGATGGTCTGGCGGATCAGGTCGGCGTTCATCCAGGGATAGGCCTGCTGCACCAGGGCTGCGGCGCCGCTGACTGCCGGCGCTGCGAACGAGGTGCCGAAGACCCGTGTGCCGCTGCTGCTGGAGATGAAATCGCCGGCCGCCGCCAGGCACCAGTTGGCGGCCACGCCGCAGCGGTTGGCGTAGCTGGAAATGACTCCCGGCACGGTATCGCTGGCGCTATAGCCATTGCTGCCGCCGGCGGCGTTGACCGCGGTGACCGCCAGCCAGCCGCTTTGCAGGTCGCCGAACAGCGACGGCAGGCTAGCGTTCAGGTTCGGCTGCGCTGCGCCGTCATTGCCGGTGGACCAGACGAACAGCCCTTGCCGGGCCACATAGGGCTGGTACAGGTTGTGCAGCGCCAGCGCCTGGGCGACCGAGGCGCCGGTTGCGCTGATGCCGTTGGACTGGTTGAAGATCCGCACGCCCTTGGCGAACAGGTCCTGGTAGATCTGGTTATTGAGCAGCAGGCTGTTGCCGGTGGTGCCGGCCGCCGCCGCTTGCACGAAGACGCCGGGCGCGATGCCCAGGGTGCTGCCGGCCAGGGCTTGCGCCACTTCGGTGCCGTGCATGTTGCCGTTGGCGCCGCCGCTGCTGTAGACCGTCTTGCTGATGCGCCCGGCCAGTTGGGTATCGCCGACATCGAAGTCGGTATCGACCACGCCGACCGTGACGCCGGCGCCGGTCATGCCCTGGGCGCGGGCTGCCTGGATATTGCTGGGGTCGAGCACGTTGAGCATCGGCGGCGGCGCTGTCGGCGGCGTCACTACCGGCGGTGTGATGGCGCTGCCGCTGTTGTTGGCGGGAGGCGGCTGGGCTGGAACTGGAGGAACAACCGGCGGCGTGCTTGGAGCCGGCGTAGCAGGCGGATTGGGATTGCTGCTGCCGCCCCCACCGCCACCGCAACCAGAAATAATTGCTGATATAGCAATAAAAATAACGGATAACGATCCCTGACGAGACAATGCTTTGCCCATGACGCCCCTCCACGTGTGCTTCAACTTCAACCCGATCAAATGATCGATATATCGGCCTACTGCATTCACATACTCAGTTGCGTATCCTCAGCTTGAACCTGTTTTTTTATTTCTGTACGGCAATTTATTATGCGCCCGTTTGGTGCGCCATCCATTCATTTTATTTATTTTGGGAAACTGTTTCTTTATGAATACATTTTCATTGTGGCAATGAAACTATACAAGACACATCCAGGCGATAAAACCGAGGGAGGATTTTGCCTACGGATACAGGCCTGCGCTGCTCCGGCGACACGGGGAGATTTAAAGGGAGTTTGTGATACACCAACATTTTGACGAGATGACCAAGGCTTTTGTTATTATTACTCTCTGGTAATCTTACCGAAATCCATGGACGCCGCCACAAGCGCGCACCCATGCCAACAAACCATAGGGGATAGAAATGACGTTTACGGAATCGATCAAAGTCTGCTTTTCCAAGTACGCCGACTTCAACGGCAGGGCTTCGCGCTCCGAGTATTGGTGGTACGTGCTTTTTATCGCCCTGGTTTCGGTCGCAACCGGTGCAATCAACGACAAGCTGAGCATCCTCTTTTCCGTTGCGACTCTGCTGCCATCGATTGCAGTCGCGGCACGGCGCCTGCATGACACCAACCGCAGCGGCTGGTGGCAGCTGATCGGGCTCATCCCTCTCATCGGCTGGATCATCATCATCTATTTCCTGGTCCAGGAAGCAAAAGAACCCAACAATTTCGGCACGGCGGCGATCGCCCCGAATCTTCCGGAAACCTGAAACCGATGCCGGGAATTCCCTCGGGATTCCCGGCCCACCCACCTGCAGGAAACCATGAAATCCACTCTACTCGTCATCGATGTCCAGCAAGCTTTGTTTGATGAAACGCCCCGCCCGTTCGAAGCCGACGCCGTCGTGGAGCGCATCAATACCTTGACCGGCAGGGCCCGCGCTGCGGGGGTTCCCGTAGTCTTCATCCAGCATGAGGCCAGCGACCTCGAATACAACTCCGCAGGCTGGCAGCTCCAGCCCGGATTGCAGGTAAAGGAAGGCGACGCAAAACTGCGCAAGACCACGCCGGACTCTTTCCTGCGCACAGAGCTCGAAGCACTGCTTGCCTCATGGCGTACCGAGCACGTCGTCATCTGCGGCTACGCTTCCGAATTCTGCGTCGACACCACCACCCGCCGCGCCGCCGCCCTCGGTTATCCCGTGACGCTGGTGTCCGATGCCCACACCACGCACGACAAGCCGCATGCGACCGGCGAGCAGATACGCAGGCATGAAAATGCAACGTTGCCTAACATCGAAAGTTTCGGCCCCGAAATCAAGGCGATTGCCACTTCCGAGGTACGTTTTGCGGACTAAGGCGCTGTGCTGACGGGGATGGATGAGAGGTGGTCTTGGCAATGAGAACCTGTTAGAATGCGGCCCTGTCCCGTATCGCAGGCTGTTGCTGTCGATACATGTTTTGCGCGCTTCTTCGAAACCGCAGAATTGCCCGAGTGGTGAAATCGGTAGACACAAGAGACTTAAAATCTCTCGCCGGAAACGGTGTGCCGGTTCGATTCCGGCCTCGGGCACCATAAAACAAAAGACTCTCAGCAATGAGGGCCTTTTTGTTATGTTTCGAAAAAAAACACCTTGTTTATAGCCGTGGCATCGGATTACTGAGGCTGATAAAACTTCATTTTCTCCGACCACTGAAACGTCTGCCGCGACTTGCCGCCCTTCTCGCGTAATTGCAGATCGTGAAAGCCGTCAGTAACACTAGACAGGACCACGAGAGAGTTGCTGCTGCTCGACACATCGTGGCTGCGGGTTCCGTCCTTGTGCCACTCGCCGGCAAGCATCTGGTTGAACATCATCGGCTGCGCAAATACGACCCGCAGCGACTTGCCGTCAATCTGAAAAAGATACAGCGCTTCAAACGAGGCGCCGCCGCCGGCGTAGCTCTCGAACCATCCTGCCCGCACGCCGAAGGCATAATCACCGTCTCGCAACAGATAAGGCGCCAGGTCAAAACGCTGCCAGGTCTGCGGCAGGCCCACAACGGCCCCCTTGCCATCTCCGGAATCAATGGTTGGCGGCACATCGATGTTGCCGGCCGAACCCCAGTCGGTCGGAACCGCGACCGGCACATCGGTGCGGGCCACAAGCCTTGGTACATTGCCAGCGCCACGCTCGAACACGCCGAACCAGATTTCGTTACCCGCATTATTCTCAGACCCTTTGCAATCCCACGCCGGATGCCTCGGAGTTTCTGCGGCATAAATGGGCAAGGCCCCCAGGCATACCACGCCCACATACATGCCCGGCCGCTGCGACCACGGCTTTGCGCCGGCCAGCACCACACGATTCGGATCGCGTCCCGGCGCGATTTGCAGGGCCAGGAAATCCTTCGTGAAGCCCTCCGGCAGCTGCTGACCGAATCCGTCTGGCGCCGGTGCGCCACTCATCTCCCGATCGAAAGCCGCTCGGGCGTCGGCCGTCTTGATGGCGCCACGCACCTTGCTCAGCGAGCGCACCGTAGTATCGGCGCTGGCCGGCATTGCAGATAACGAGCAAGCGGCGAGACACAGCCACAGCCGGGGGAGGAGCATATTCATGGGTGTAATCCGTTCAGGTAAATATAAATGGCATCTTATCTGCTACGACGCAACGTTGATGAGTATTCGTTTGGTCTCAAACGCCATCTGGATCTGATTGCTGTCGTATCACCAGTTCATTGAAACCCGACGCCGGATCCGGTTCGCGGGCAAAACGATGCTCCGGCAGCAGCGCCAGCAGTAGCTCAACCGTCGTTCTCACAATACAACCAGGCGCCACGTGACCACCCAGCACGCGGCCTTCCGCATCGGCGATAGTCATATGGAGATGGATGCCGTCGGGAGAGAGCGATCCGGCGAGAGTCAGTATTTCCAGATCGCCGCGAAATTCGATTGCCTGCTGCGCCCCGGCAAACCGCAGCTGCGCCACGGATAAGCTACCAATGCCCTGCAGTACGAAAGCTGCGCTCACGCCATGTTCGGCCAGCACCGATTCAAGAGCGCTGCGCAGATCTTGTCCGGGATTCAGGCGTAGAGGAAGAGTTTGCATAGGGGCCATTGCGTTAAGCGAATCCAGAATATCTTTGTATCCGCCAAAAAAATCAAGCGGAATATTTGCGCTCCTATGCCCACCGATTCGCCCGGTATCCCGAGTTGCAGCAGCGATTGGGCAGGAAGTGTATATTTCCATTGATCTGGAGTCCTGCCGCCACCTTAAGGAGATACGTCAATGAGCCCGTCAGCCGCTATCCTAGCCATTCTCGCAGCGTTATTAATCGGGGCGATGAGCCCAGGCCCGAGTTTTGTCATTGTTGCCAGGCATTCTATCGGCCTGTCGCGCCGCGATGGCTTGGCCACGGCGGTCGCCATGGGGATCGGCGGCGTTTTCTTCAGCGGCATTGCGCTGGTCGGACTGTATACCTTGCTGGCAACCGTGGGATGGCTGTATATGGGCCTCAAGATAGCCGGCGGCCTGTATCTGATTTACCTGGCGTCCAAAATCTGGCGCGGCGCGGCGGCTCCGCTTGCCCTTGACAGCGCCCAGGCGGCAAATGCGGGCAACGTGCGTAAATCGTTCTGGGTCGGCCTCAGCACGCAATTGAGCAATCCGAAGACTGCGGTCGCCTATGGCAGCATCTTCGCCGCCCTGCTGCCCCAGCATCCACCCCTCTGGTGTTACTTCGCCCTGCCGCCGCTGGTTTTTGCGGTCGAAGCGGGCTGGTACACGGTGGTTGCCTTGTGCTTTTCCAGCAAACGGCCGCGCGAACTTTATCTGCGCGCCAAGACCTGGATCGATCGCGTCGCCGCCAGCGCCATAGCGGCGCTCGGGCTCAGGCTGTTATTTACTGCGCATAAAACCGGCATTTAAAAATCAGCCGGACAGACCGCAGACGGCACTAGCACGGCCCCTTCCATCAGCCGGCGCGCACTGCGGCTCATGACCGCCTTGGTCACTACCCAGGCGCCGTCGCGCTGCTCTGCCTCGGCGCCGACAGCCAGGCTGCCGGAAGGATGGCCGAAACGGACCTTGCCGTCGGCCTGCTGCGTCATCAGGCGATTGACGATGGTGCCGGGAACCGCGGCGGCGACGGCGATCGCTATCGCGCCGGTTCCTGTCATGGCGTGATGCAGTTTTCCCATCGAAAAGATGCGCGCATTGATATCCAGCGTGGCAGGATCGATATGCTTGCCGTTCGACGCCACATAAGCGGAAGGTTTTGCCACAAAAGCCAGTTTGGGCGTATGCGGCCGCAGCTGGCTGGCTTCCTCTGCTGTCTTTGCCAGTCCCATCCGCACCGCCGCATGGGCGCGGATCGTTTCCACTTTCCGCAGCAGCTCGGGGTTGCCGTTGACGTCGCGTTGCAATTCATTTCCCGCCAGTCCGAGCGTTGCCGCGTCCACGAAGATAGCCGGGTTGCCGGCATTGATCATGGTCAGTTCGACCGGACCTACGCCAGGCACATCCAGCACGTCAAGCGGCGACCCGCTCGGAAACATGCCTCCTGCGCCATCTTCATCTCCGTCGCCGCTCGGGTCCAGGAATTCGATCTTGATCTCGGCCGCCGGGAAGGTGACGCCGTCCAGTTCAAAATCGCCCTCCTCCATCACTGCGCCGTCCTGCATTGGGACATGGGCGACGATCTTCGCGTGAATGTTCGCCTGCCAGATACGGACGACGACGATGCCGTCGCGCGGAGCATCCAGCAAGCCTTGCGCAATCGCGAACGGCCCGACCGCAGCCGTCAGGTTGCCGCAATTGCCTGACCAGTCAATCATCTCCTTGTCGATCGCCACCTGGCCGAACAGGTAGTCGACATCGCAATCCGCACGGACAGACCGGCTGACCAGCACCACCTTGCTGGTGCTTGAACTTGCACCGCCCATGCCGTCGATTTGCTGGCCGTAAGGATCCGGGCTGCCCATCACACGCAGCAATACGCGGTCGCGCACGGCCGGATCCTCCGGCAGCCAGTCCTTGCAGAAGAACACGCCTTTGCTGGTGCCGCCGCGCATGTACACGGCCGGGATTTTGATCTGAGCCAACACCATCTCCTGACATACGCCTGTCCATGGGCGCTACACTGCGCCCGGTTAACAACACATATCAGGATACAAGAAATCGGGATTTTTTATTGGCGCGCGGTCATGCCGCTGTGGTTGCCGGCGTTGCGGGCATGGCGGGCGTGGCGGAGCCGCTGCCGGCCGCGCCCAGGGACATCAAGCGCTGCGCCATGCAGAATACGAACAGCAGCACGCCGATCACGATCTTGGTCCACCACGAACTCAGGGTGCCGTCGAATGCAATCAGGGTCTGGATCAGGCCCAGGATCAGCACGCCGGTCAGCGTGCCGGCGACGTAACCGTAACCGCCGGTCAGCAAGGTGCCGCCGATCACCACCGCCGCGATCGCATCGAGCTCCGTGCCTTGCGCATGCAAGCCATAACCGGACAACATGTAGAACGAAAACAGGACTCCGGACAGGGCCGCGCAAAAGCCGCTGAAAGCGTAGACCATCACTTTGGTGCGTCCTACCGCCAGGCCCATCAGCAGCGCCGACTGCTCGTTGCCGCCGATGGCATAGACGGCGCGTCCGAAGCGCGTGTAATGGGCGATGTAGATAGCCAGTGCCAGCATTAGCACGGCGATCACCACGCTAGGCGAAACGAAGGCGCCGAAGATGTCTATGCGCGCCTGCGACAAAGTGACATACAGCGGCTGGTCGATGGTGATGGAATTGATGCTGATCAGGTAGCACAGGCCGCGCGCCAGGAACATCCCGGCCAGGGTCACGATGAATGCCTGCAGCTTGAAGAAATGGATGAGCGCGCCCATCAGGGCGCCGAATGCGCTGCCGATCAGCAGCACGCAGGCGATCACCAGCAGCGGCGGCCAGTGCCACGACTGCAGCAGGTAGGCGGAAATCATGGTGGTCAGCGCCAGCACCGAGCCGACCGACAAATCGATGCCACCGGATAAGATGACAAAAGTCATGCCGATCGCAATCACCAGCAGGAAAGCGTTGTCGATCAGCAGGTTCAATACCACCTGCAAGGAGAAAAACCCGGTGTAGGCGAACGACCCCATGGCGAACATCACGATCAGCAAGGCGACGGTCGCCAGCGAAGTGAAATAAGGCGACGACAATGACTGGCGCAAGAGTTTCATGGTTTTTTACCGTTGACAGAACGTGAGCGCGCAGCGCCGCTAGATAAGCCGACCCAGCCGCTTCCCAGGCCGCGAAACTCGGGCGATTGCGACAGGCACACGGCGAACACCACTATCGATTTCACCACCATGTTGACCTCCGGCGGCACGCCCATCGAATAGATCGTGTAGGTCAGCGCCTGGATGATCAGGGCGCCGATAACGCTGCCCACCAGGCTGAATTTGCCGCCGGCCAGGGACGTGCCGCCCAGCGTCACCGCCAGGATCGCGTCCAGCTCCAGCAACAGGCCGGCGTTGTTGGCGTCCGCACTCTTGATGTTGGAGCTGATCATCAGCCCGGCGACGCCGGCGCAGGCGCTGCAAAACATGTACACGAAAAAGATCAGCGCGGCGGTCCTGATACCGGCCAGCCGCGCCGCCACCGGGTTGATGCCGACCGCCTGGATGAACAGGCCGAGCGCCGTCTTGCGCATCATCAGCGCTACAATCACGAACACACCGATAGCGATGAACAAGGAAAACGGCAACCCGAACAGATAACCGCTGCCGATATAGAAAAACGGCTTGTAATACACCGTGACGATCTGGCCGTCGGTCAGCAGTTGCGCCAGTCCGCGCCCGCCCACCATCAGGATCAAGGTGGCGATGATCGGTTGCAGACCCAGCGTGGCGACCAGGAAGCCGTTCCACACGCCGCACAGGAGCGCCGCTCCCATGGCAGCGGCAATTGCCCACACCATGGGGATGCGGCTTGCGTATTCCGGTATGCCGTTATGCATTTCCATGGTGCCGCCGATCAGCATCGCGGCAACCGTGCCGGAGATGGCCACTACCGCGCCCACCGAAATGTCGATGCCGCGCGTCGCGATCACCAGCGTCATGCCAAGGGCGGTCAGTATCAAAGGTGCGGCGCGGTTGACGATGTCGATCAGGCTGCCGTACAGATGGCCGTCTTTCCATTCAAGCCGGAAGAAACCGGGGATCATGAAAAAATCGATGAGCAACAGCAGCGCCAGCGCCGCCAGCGGCCGCAGCAAAGGGTTGCGCAGCATCACGCGCAAGCGCACTGCCAGCGACGGGCTGGTATCGCTCTGCAGCCGGGCGCCGGATAGTGGATCTGAATTCAATGGAATACTCATTCGCACTCTCCGGCGATCACCTGCAACACCGATTCGTCGTCGAGCTGACCGCGCAGGTATTCGCCGCAGGGTTCGCGGTCGCGCAATACCAGCATGCGGTCGCTGCAGCGCAGGACCTCGGGAATTTCGGAAGAAATGAACAGGATCGCCATGCCCTTGCTGCACAAGGCGATTACATGGTCCATGATCTCTTGCTTGGCGCGCACATCGATGCCGCGCGTCGGTTCGTCCAGGATCAGCATGGCGGGATCGGTCGCCAGCCAGCGCGCCAGCAGGGCTTTTTGCTGGTTGCCACCGGACAGGGAGCTGATGGGCGTTTCGATATCGGGGGTCTTGATGCCCAGCCATTTGACGTAATCGCTAGCGATCGCCTGCTGCCGTTTGCGCGGGATCACCCGCAGCAGGCCGGCGCGCGCCTGCAGCGCCAGGATGATGTTTTCGCGCACAGACAGTTCGAGGATTGCGCCTTCGGCTTTCCTATCTTCCGAACAGAAACCGATGCCGGCGGCGATGGCGTCGCGTGGGGAGCTGAATCTTTCGGGCCCACTGCCGCCTTTCATTTGTATGCTGCCGCTGTCGGCCTTGTCGGCGCCGAACAGTAATCGCGCGGCCTCGGTCCGGCCCGAACCGAGCAAACCGCATAGTCCGAATACTTCACCGGCGCGGAAATCCAGGTCCAGCGGCGCGAGTATTCCTTTGCGCCCCAAGCCGCGCGCCTTCAGCACAATTTCGCCGCTGCCCGGCGCACGCACGTCTTTGTCTGCACTTGCAGCTTCCCTGCCCGCCGACTGCAGGCCGACCATCTTGTTCACCAGTTCGAAACGGCTCAGCGCACTGGCCGGATATTCGCCTTCAAGCACGCCGTTGCGCAGCACCGTGATGCGGTCGGAAATTTCGTAAGTCTGTTCCAGGAAATGCGTCACGAACAGGATCGCCATGCCCTGCCCGCGCAGCTTGCGCAAGACATCGAACAATAGGCGCACTTCGGCCTCGTCCAGGCTGGAGGTAGGTTCGTCCAGGATCAATACCTTGGCGGAGACGCTCAGGGCGCGTGAAATCGCCACCATCTGCTGGATCGCCAGCGGATACCTGGCCAGCGCGGCGGTCACGTCGATATGGACCTGCAAATCGCCCAGCAGGCGCTGCGCCTGCTGCTGCATGGTTTTCCAGTCGATGCGGCCAAACTTTCTTGGATAGCGGCCGATAAAAATGTTTTCAGCAACCGACAGGTTCGGGCACAGGTTGACTTCCTGGTAGACCGTGCTGATGCCGAGGTTTTGCGCGTCGTGGGTGGACGACGGCTGCACGACCTTGCCGTCGAGCCGTATTTCGCCGCTGTCAGGCGCATAGACGCCTGTCAGTACTTTAATCAGAGTGGATTTGCCTGCGCCGTTCTGTCCCATCAGCGTATGGACTTCGCCTGGATACAGCCGCAAAGCGACATCGCTCAGCGCCTTGACGCCACCGAATGCCTTGTATATGCCGTTCAGCTCCAGCGTTGGTGCAACGCCGTTCGCCGCCGGTAGGGCAGCGCCTGTTGCTGTTTTATTCATCCTCTTGCGATCCCGAATTTCTCATGCGCAGCCATGCCGCATGACGATGCATGCCCGATGCGGCGGACGATTCGATTCGTCCGCCGGCATTCGTAGAAGAGCCTAGTGCTTGTGACTTAGTACTTGCGATTCGGGAATTCCTTGGCCGCCACTTCAGCCGGAAACACGCTTTCCTCGGTCGTAATGCGCTTAGGGACGGTCTCGCCGGCGAGCACTTGCTTGGCGACCTTCATGAGCTGCGGCCCAAGCAGCGGGCTGCATTCAACCGTAACGTTGAGCTTGCCAGCCATCATCGCTTCAAATGCGCCTTTGACGCCGTCGATCGAGATCACCAGTATGTCTTTACCTGGTTTCAGGCCGGCTTCTTCGATCGCCTGGATAGCGCCGATCGCCATGTCGTCGTTATGCGCGTACAAGACATTGATCTTCTTGCCGTCGGTCTTGAGGAAGGCTTCCATCACCTCCTTGCCCTTGGCGCGGGTGAAGTCGCCGGTTTGCGAGCGGATGACTTTCAATTTCGGATTGGCGGCGATGATTTCGGCAAAACCGGCCTTGCGGTCGATGGCAGGAGCAGATCCGACCGTGCCTTGCAACTCAACGATGTTGATATCGCCAGCGGGCATGGTCTTGGCCCGTTCCAGCAGCCAGCGTCCGGCGCGGCGGCCTTCTTCAACGAAATCGGAACCGATGAATGTCACGTACAGTGACTTATCCTTGGCGTCGACCGCGCGGTCGGTGAGGATGACCGGGATCTTGGCGGCTTTGGCTTCACCCAGCACAGTGTCCCAACCGGACTCGACCACCGGAGAAAATGCAATGACATCAACTTTTTGCGCGATGAAGGAGCGGATCGCCTTCACCTGGTTTTCCTGCTTTTGCTGGGCGTCGGCAAACTTGAGCGTTACGCCGGCCTGTTTCGCCGCATCCTTGATCGATGCGGTGTTCGCGGTGCGCCATTCGCTTTCGGCGCCAACCTGGGAAAAGCCCAGCACCACTGGTTTCTCGGCATAAGCGCTGCCAGCGATCCCGAATCCCAAGCCAAGGCAAAGCGCCGCACTCAATACCGTTCTGCGTGTCATTTTCATTGCTGTCTCCATTTTTATGTTTGTGTTTTTAGCCAGATAAAACGTGTCAAGAGCGCGACCATCCTAGGACGGAATGCGATTATTTTCAAATGAATTATTTCTTGCCTCAGATACATGTTTAGGTATCGGCATGCCGGCGCTCTTTGCTATTGATGAATTCTGGACAAAAAAAAGCCCGCTAACTTTCGTTGCGGGCTGAATCCAAACCTTGAGAGGTGTTGGAGGAGACAGGAACACTATATCGCACTGCAGCATACGAGTCTGCTTGATTGTTGTGATACCAGATATTCATCAATCACATATTGGAACCGATGGTGAAACTACTTGCGCGCCGCATCCAGAATCAGGCCTGCCAGGCGCTCGTAGTTGCCGTCGAAATGATGGCCGCCGCTCAGCTTGAGCAGTTTGACGCGGCCGGCATCGAAGCTCGGGCAGGCGGAATCCGTTTCCGCGCTGCCGTAAATGCACATCGCCAGCCCGGCCGGCAGCTTCGCAACTTCAGGCGGGATAGGCAAACCGTCATTGCTGGAACTGACCCAATTGGTCAGGTGGAACTGGAAATCGGCCTTCTTGCCCAGTCCCATCATGGCGATCAACGGCACGGACGCCAGCGCCTTGCCCGACAGGCGGTTGCCGACAAAGGGCAAGACATCGGCTCCCTGCGAATAACCAATCAATATCACCTTGTTTTTTTTCCAGCGCGCCATGTAGAACTGCATCAGGCGTTCCACGTCTTTCGCCGTCGATGCCGGCGTGCGGACGCTCCAGAAATAACGCAGCGAATCGATGCCGACTACCGGCACGCCGCGCTTCGACAAAGCATTCGCCACATCGCGGTCGATGCCGGCCCAGCCGCCGTCGCCGCTGATCAGAATCACCATGCTGTCGGCGTCAGGATTGCGCCCAGACGGCGCTAGCGCGGCCACCTCCACCACCGGCAAATCGGACACCGCGGCAGGCGGCGCCTGCACCGCTACCGCTTGTCTGGCATTCAGGCTGGCATAGGCCGACTTCAGCTGCGCCAATCCATCCTGGCCTGCTGCCTGGACCAGTTCGGCGCCGCCGACGCTGGCGACAAATGCGCGGGTGATACCGGCGTCGCAACGTTTCTGCGTTTGCACATCCGGCAACACGCGCCACGCGGCGGGCAGCCGGGACACCGGCAACAATTCCACGCCCTTGCCCTTCGCTACTGCCTTGAAGCGTACGCCCTCGCCTTTGCATAGCGGCTTGCGCAGGCTCAGGGCAGGACAAAATCCAAACGAGATGGCGCCGCCGAAAATGCCTGCAGGCGCTTGCGCCAGCATCGCGTAGGCAAAGCTGGCGCCGGCGCCTTCTCCCACCAGCAGCGGCGGATAATAGCCTGGCACTTTTTCATAAGCCTGCACGAAGCGGCTCAGATTTTCCAGGTCGCCGTCGGGAAACGCGCAGTCGCCGCCATCGGCATCCAGGCTGGCGAACAATTGCGGTGTGCTGATGCCGGCCACCAAGGCACCCTGCTGGGCCAGCGCACGCGCCTTCTCGGCTGTTCCCTGGTTCCAGCCGGCATCGCCGGACAACAACAGCACGACGCCATTCGCCGGCCCCGCCGGCCTGTAGATCTCGACACTCTTGAAACGGCCGTGGCTCACGCTGTGATGTGTCTCGTCTGCACTTGCAACGCTACCGATGAAAGCCATCGCACACAGCACCAGGCAAATTATTCCTTGCTTCATTTACTGATGGCTCCCTTGAGGCCGCCGCTGATCAGCGCGGCGGTATCGGTGAACGCGAACACCGGCGCCAGGCCGCCCCTGCTCACCAGGTAGCGCGCCTCCCACACCGGATCGAACTTGTCCTTGAAATTACGCAGGCCGCGGAAATTGTAGAAACGTCCGCCGTGCATGAACAGCATGCGGCCGAAGCGCTGCCAGCGCGACGCCAGCTGGTGGTCTTTCATGCCCGACATCGGCGCCATGCCCAGGCCGAAGCGCTGGTAGCCCTGTTCCTTGAAATGCAGCATCAGCTGCGAGAACAGGAATTCCATGGTGCCCGGCGGCGCATCGGGCAACTGCCGCATCAGGTCGACGGCGGCTTCCACCCGTAACGCATCCGGACACATCAGGCTGGCAAAAGCGATGATTTTCTGCTCGCGCCGGATCACTGCGACCGGCTGCCGCAAGATATAGGCTTCATCGAAACTGCCCAATGAAAAACTCTTCTCGCGCGTGTCCTGGTCGGCCAGCCATGCATCCGAGACTACCCTCAGCTGCTCCAGCAGCGGCGGCAGCTGCTCCACCGCCAGCATCTCGAAACGCAGGCCCTCGCGTTCGGCGCGATTGACGCCATGCCGCAGATTGGCGCGGCGCGGTCCTTGCAGGCTGAACTGCTCCAGCGGCACGTAAGCCTCTTCTCCCAGTTTATAGACGCGCAAACCGGCGTCGAGATAGAGCGGCAGCGATTGCGGGCGCACCTTGTAGAACGCGACCCGGCCGCCGTAGCCGTCGACCAGCTCGATGAAACGCCAGATCAGTTCCGACCATTCGCGCTGGTCGCCGACCGGATCGGACAATGCTACCCAGGAGCGGTTGTGCTTGGCGAACATGATGAAGCTGTTGCCGGAGGCGGAAAACAGCAGGCTCTTGTCGCCCATGAAAGCCAGGCAGGCATCTGCCGCCGGCTGCTTGTTGACGATCTCGGCGGCGCGCTGCAGTTCTTCCTCGGCAGGAAGTTCGGCGACGCCGGTGGAACGCCGGAACAGCTGCCACAGGCCCAGCCCCAAAGCCATGATGGCCACCACCATCAAGGTCCGCATCGAACGCGGCGCGTAGTCGTCGAATGCAAATTGCCACCACATGCGATCGGCAATGTCGATATCGCGATAGGCAAACAGCAGGATCCAGCCGCAGGCCGCCAGCACGCAGGCCACCGCGATCAGCCAGCCGGGTTCGAAGGTTTGCGAAAACAGGGACGAGCGGCGGTAAAACTGCTTGCGCGAAATCACCAGCAGCGAAGCCAGCAAGAACAGCACGATGAATTCGGAAACCGCGATGCCCTTGGGCAGCGCCAGGATGCCGGCGATCACGGTCAGCACCAGCGATGCCCACCACGCGGCATCGAGCCGATGCAGCAGGCCGCGCGCCAGGAACAGCATCGCCAGTCCGGCGACGCTGCCGATCAGGTGCGATGCTTCCACCACAAACAAGGGCACGTGCAGCCGCAGCAGTTCTTCGGCATGGCGGGTAGCCGGCGTCACGCCCGACACCAGCAGCATGGTGCCGGTCACCATGGTCAATGCCGTGAGCAGCCATGGCGACAGCCTCACCGCCGCGCGCGCCACCGGTGCGCCGATGCCAGAGCGCATCTCGAATGCCGCCAGCAGAATCGTCGCCAGCAGCAGCGGCAACAGGAAATAGATGGCCCGGTACAGCACCAGGGCCGCCGCGATCTTGCTGGTCGGCGCATGGTTGGCGCAAGCCAGCAGGATCACCGCTTCGAATACGCCGACGCCGCCCGGCACGTGGCTGATCACGCCTAGCGCCATCGCTATCGCATAAAACGCGACGAAGGTCGGCAAATCGATGACGCCGCTTGGCAGCAGGAACCACAAGGTGGCCGCCGCCGCACTCAGGTCCACCGCCGAAATCAGCAGCTGGCGCAAAGCCAGGCCAGCTTCCGGCAAACGCAGGTTCCAGCGCCCGAACAGCAGCAGATCGCGGCGCAGTCGGCACAGCAGGATAAAAGCGCCGACCCCGAGCAATACCAGGCAGGCCACCGCGCGCAGCAGCCAGCTCGGGATATGCGCCAGCTCCTGCACCTGGGTTGCGCCCCACAGCAAGCCGACAGCACCGAAAGTGGTCATGCCGAGGCCGAATGCACCGGCATTGAAAGCGATGGCCTGCGCCACCTGGGAAGCCTCGACGCCGCTGGCGGTGTACAAGCGCATGCGCACCGTGCCGCCAGTCAGTACGCCGAGCCCGACGGTATTGCCGAGCGCGTAGGCAATGAACGAGGTCAAGCCGATGGTCGTCCCTTTGACCTTGGCGCCGACATAACGCAAGCTGGACACATCGTAGCCGGCCAGCGACAGGTAGCTGACCGCGGTCGCCAGCATGGCCAGTAAAAGGTGGCTCAGCGGCGTATGTTTCACCGCATGCACGATGCTGCGGTAATGCACGTCGGCAAGCAGTGCGTGCAGGGATTTAAAAACCAGCGCACCCAGCACCAGCACCACCAGCAGCGTGAGCCAGAAACGCCAGCTTACGCCCGCCTTCTGCACGGCAGGAACGGCGCCGAGCGCCGGAATATCTGTTTGCGACGAGGATGGATGACGTGCCATGGAACCTTTATCATGCGACTGCCCCTTTTCGGGCGAGCCGTTGACCGCATTAACAATTCGCGTTAACAAGAGTTAAGAGCCAGTTTACAAAGCAAGGTTCGCTCCAGCAAGCAATTAAGCGATAAAGTAAGCGATAAAGAAAACGCCGCAAAAACAAAAAAACCGCTTCAGCACAAGGCTGGAAGCGGTTTCTTGTACGTTCCGAATGGCTCGGAACATGTTCTTGGAGGAGGCGGTGGGAGTCGAACCCACGATACAGGTTTAAGCCCATATGCTTCCTTAGCAGGGAAGTGCCTTCGACCACTCGGCCACGCCTCCAAACTCAAAACGGCTTTTAACAACGCCGCGTCAAGGACACGAATAATAACTTTTCATGGGGCATTGGTCAATAACGCCACACTAAATTAATCGCTTTTTTCGTGATTTTTTCGTGATTCTCTGCGCGAATCTTTACGATTAAGCGCTTTCCAGTCCAAAAGCCTTGTGCAAGGCGCGCACGGCCAGTTCCATGTACTTTTCGTCGATCAGCACCGAAATCTTGATTTCAGAGGTCGAAATCATCTGGATATTGATGCCCTCTTCCGACAAGGTCCGGAACATTTGCGAGGCGATGCCGACATGGCTGCGCATGCCGACGCCGACCACCGACACCTTCGACACCTTGGCGTCGCCGGTGATGCTGGCCGCACCGATGTGCGCCTTGACCTTCTCGTTCAGGACATCCATCGCCTTGGTGTATTCGCCGCGCGGCACGGTGAAGGTGAAGTCGGTCTTGCCGTCCACCGACTGGTTCTGGATGATCATGTCGACTTCGATATTGGCATCGGCGACCGCGCCGAGGATCTGGTAGGCGATGCCGGGACGGTCGGGTACGCCGAGCACGGTAATCTTGGTCTCGTCGCGGTTGAACGCGATGCCGGTAATGGTGGCTTGTTCCATCTTGGTGTCTTCCTCAAACGAAATCAGGGTGCCGGAAATTGCTTCTTCTTCCAATGGCATTAAGGGGTCAGTCAGCGACGACAGCACGCGTGTCGGCATCTTGTAGTTGCCGGCAAATTCCACCGAGCGGATCTGCAGCACTTTCGAGCCTAGCGACGCCATCTCCAGCATCTCTTCGAACGTCACCGTCTTCAGGCGGCGCGCATCCGAGACCACGCGCGGATCGGTGGTGTAGACGCCGTCGACGTCGGTATAGATCAGGCATTCCGCTGCCTGCAGCGCAGCAGCGACCGCCACTGCCGACGTATCGGAACCGCCGCGGCCCAGGGTCGTGATATTGCCCAGTTCGTCGATGCCCTGGAAACCGGTGATGATCACTACCTTGCCGGCATCCAGGTCTTGCCGCACCTTGGTGTCGTCGATCGAACGGATGCGCGCCTTGGTGTGGGCCGAATCGGTTTTAATCGCGACTTGCCAGCCGGCATAGGACACTGCCTGCTTGCCTATCGCTTGCAGGGCCATGGCCAGCAAGGCGACTGAAGCCTGCTCGCCGGTGGAGGCCAGCATGTCGAGTTCGCGCGGATCGGGCTGGGCGGTAATTTCTTTTGCCAGGCCCAGCAGGCGGTTGGTTTCACCGGACATCGCGGACGGCACCACGACGATTTGGTGGCCGGCGTCATGCCATTTGGCGACGCGCTTGGCGACATTCTTGATGCGCTCGGGGGAGCCCATCGAAGTGCCGCCGTATTTGTGGACGATTAAAGCCATAGGAATTATAGGTGGGTGCTAGAAGCGAGCGTAGTGCAAGGAAAAGAAAAATCAACCCTTTACTCTACCTGCAACGACCCATTATGACAAGTGGCTTACCTTGGGGAAAGCACAATACTGTCTATGCCGGGAATCAGATACCTTGCCTGAACGGCAATTCATCTGCTTGCCAGCGCAGGCTGATATGCAAACCGGGCCCGGCCGCCAGCTGCAGGCAATCCATGCCGATACCCGCCGCAAACAGGATCTGCTTGCCGCTGCTCACCAGCGGCAGGCGCTCGCGCTCCCAGGGCGGCACATCGAAGGCCTGGTAGTGGTACTTGACGCTCTTGGTGGGACGGTTCAAGGCCAGCTTGAGACGCTCGCCGCCGGAACGATATTGAATTTGCAAGGATTGCGCACGCAGCCAGTCAGCGTCGATGCCCTGCTCTGCCTGGTCGAAATGCAAGACGCCGCCGAATTGCGGGAAACGCATCTCGGCCTCGCCGTTCCAGCGGAACGCTTGCGGTTCAATCTCGGAACGGTCGACATCGTCGCGCGGGGTCAGGAACACCCGGTTGCGGTGACGGCGGATGTGGCAGTCGGGATGAGTCACGCACAATTGGGCGTCGGCTTTTGCTTCCAGCAATTGCTGCCGCATTTCGCTGAGCCAGGCGCTGGACGGCATGCGCAAGTGATGCAAGCCGAACCAGTAGCGCAGCAGGTTATCGATACGCTCCCCGCTCAACTGGCGCACATGCTCCAGATCGAGGCAGGCGCCGTCCGCGCAGACCGCCATGTCTTGCGCCGCCAGGTCGATCAGCAAGCGCTGCGTGGTCTGCATGTGCCCGGCGCTGCGCGAAAACCGCTCCTGGAAGCCGGGAAAATGCTGCGCCAGCACCGGCATGACTTGCTGACGCAAGGCGTTGCGGGCATAACGCGGATCGTGATTCGATTCGTCTTCGATAAACGTCAGCTGCTGCGCCGCTGCGTATTGCTCCAGCGCCGCCCGCGACACTTTCAACAGTGGCCGCGCCATCAGCAAGACAGCATCGCCCAGCAAGGTCGGCGCCGTATTCCAGCGATCCATGCCGGACAGGCCGGCCGCGCCCGAGCCGCGCAACAGTTGCAGCAGCACGGTCTCAGCCTGGTCGTCCAGGTGGTGTCCTGTCAATAACAAAGGGATCTGGTGCTGGCGGCACAAGTCGCCCAGCGCTGCATAGCGGCTGATGCGCGCGGCTTCTTCCACGCCGCTCTTGTCGCTGTTGCGCAATGCGATGCGGCGCGTATCAAAGACCACGCCCAGCCTGGCGCAAGCCTCGGCGCAATGGCTTTGCCACTGGTCCGCGTTGGGGCTGATGCCGTGATGGATGTGGAAGGCGAACAGCTGGGCGCCGTGCGCGCCGGCATACTGGGCTGCCGCATGCAGCAGCACGCTGGAGTCCAGTCCGCCGCTGTAGGCGACGGCCAGTCGTGCCTGCTGTTGCGAGGCAATTGCGGGGAACGCTTGCGCGATCCCTGCCAGGGTGTTTTCTAAGTACGCACTGATACTTGGGATAGATGAATTCGACACGCCTATTCTGCTGCCAGCACTTCCTTGAATTTACCGTAGCTCATCAGTTTTTCATGGCGTGCATTCAGCAAGTCCTTGGTCTTGACGCCCTGGAACTGGCGCAAGGTATCGGCCAGCGCGCGCTTGAGCAAGGATGCCATCTGCTTCGGATCGCGATGGGCGCCGCCCAGCGGTTCGCTGACGATCTTGTCGATCAGGCCGACGGCTTTCAGGCGATGCGCGGTCAGGCCCAGCGCATCGGCGGCATCGGCTGCGCGCTCGGCGGTTTTCCACAGGATCGAGGCACAGCCTTCAGGCGAGATCACCGAATAAGTCGCGTACTGCAGCATCAGGACCGCGTCGCCGACCGCAATCGCCAGCGCGCCGCCGGAGCCGCCTTCACCGATGATGGTAGCGATCAGCGGCACTTTCAGCTCAGCCATCGCGTACAGGTTGTGGCCGATGGCTTCCGACTGGCCGCGCTCTTCGGCATCGATGCCGGGGAATGCGCCGGGCGTATCGACAAAGGTGAAAATCGGCAGGCCGAATTTTTCCGCGACTTTCATCAGGCGCAGAGCCTTGCGATAACCTTCCGGCTTGGGCATGCCGAAATTGCGCAAGGCGCGCTCCTTGGTGTCGCGTCCCTTCTGGTGGCCGATCACCATGCAAGCCTGGCCGTTGAAACGCGCCAGGCCGCCGACTATCGACTGGTCGTCGGCATAGGTGCGGTCGCCGTGCAGTTCATGGAAATCCGTGAAGATTTCATTCACGTAGTCCATGGTGTAAGGACGCTGCGGATGCCGTGAAATCTGGGAAACTTGCCAAGGCGTTAACTTTGCGTAAATATCCTTGGTCAATTGCTGGCTTTTTTTCGATAAGCGATCGATTTCTTCCGAAATGTCCACCGCCGAATCGTCCTGGACGAAACGCAGCTCTTCGATCTTGGCATCTAATTCGGCGATCGGTTGCTCGAAGCCGAGAAATGTTGTTTTACTCATATTGTTCCCTTGTTTAAAACCATCATTACCGAATAAATTACTAATGAATACGTAATAAGTTATTACTCAGTAATGACTTGATATTCTGCAGACGTTGCATCCAGGCTACGCCATAGATACCAGGTCGCCACGGTACGCCATGGCTCCCAATTGGCCGACACTTCGCGCGCATCGCTGCGCGAAACCGGCTCTCCCGAAAAATAATTCACACTAATGCCTTTAAGCAATCCTAAATCATCCAAAGGCAATATATTGGGCCGGAGCAAATTAAATATCAAAAACATCTCCGCTGTCCAGCGTCCGATGCCGCGGATCTGGGTCAGGTCCGCGATGACATCCTCATCGTCCATCTCCATCCACTGCTCGGCATTGACCCGTTTTGCCTTGAAATGGTCGGCCAGGTCAAGAATATAGTCCGCTTTACGCTTAGACAAGCCGCAAGCCGCAAGTTGCTCCGGACCTGCTTTCAATACCTGGGCCGGAGTCGTCTTGGGACAGACTAACAGAAATTTTTGCCATGCAGATTCCGCCGCCTTGACCGAAACCTGCTGGCCGACCACCGAACGCGCCAGCGTGGTAAACGCCTCGCCGCGGCCAACCAGGTGCAGGTCGCCGAATTGCGGGATCAATTTACGCATGATACGGTCACGCTTCATCAACTCGGCCTTGGCGTCTTCCCAATACGAAGGCACGAAGAACCTGGAGTCGACAGCTATCGCTTTTTGCATACGTTTAGGCCCTTCGCCATTCGGTTTGACCGCCGGGCTTATCTTCCAGCAAGATGCCTTCGGCCAGCAGTTCCTTGCGAATCAGGTCTGCAGCAGAAAAATCCTTGGCTATTTTTGCCGCTTGACGAGTTTGAATTTTGAGTAGGATATCTTGCTCTGACAAAGCCGCTTGCGCAATGCCATTTCCGACAACTTCGCCGCCGGCGAGTGCGCGGCCTTTCAAAAAATCTTCAGGGGAACGCTGCAGCAAACCCAGCACTCCGGCCAAACCTTTCAGCTGGCGCGCCGCTGCCTGCGAACGATTCTTGTTGACTTCGTTGGCGAGGTCGAACAAGGCCGAGATCGCCATCGGCGTATTAAAATCGTCGTCCATGGCTTGCGCCACGCGCGCGGCATGGGCTTCGCTCCAGTCCAGCGGCAAACTGTCTGCCGAGACTTCTTTCAGGGCAGTATACAAGCGGGTCAATGCATGCTTGGCGTCGTCCAGGTTGCTGTCGGCATAATTCAGCGGGCTGCGGTAATGCGCGCGCAGGATAAAGAAGCGCACCACTTCCGCATCGTATTTTTTCAGGACGTCGCGGATCGTGAAAAAATTTCCCAAGGACTTGGACATCTTCTCGTCGTCGATACGCACAAAGCCGTTATGCATCCAGTAATTGACGAACCGGTGGCCGTGCGCGCCTTCCGACTGGGCGATTTCATTTTCGTGATGCGGGAACTGCAAATCCTGGCCGCCGCCGTGGATGTCGAACTGCTCGCCCAGCAATTGCTCGGCCATGGCGGAGCATTCGATATGCCAGCCCGGGCGGCCCTGGCCCCAGCGCGAAGTCCATTTGACCTCTTCCGGCTCGCTGTCCTTGGCCGCTTTCCACAAAACGAAATCGAGCGGATCGCGCTTGCCCAGGTTGACGTCGACCCGCTCGCCGGCGCGCAGATCGTCGAGCGACTTGCCCGACAATTTGCCGTAGCCGGCAAAATCACGCACCGAATAATTGACGTCGCCGTCGCTACCCTGGTATGCCAAGCCTTTATGTTCGAGTTTTTCGATCAAGGCCAGCATCTGCGGCACGAACGCTGTCGCACGCGGCTCGTGATCCGGCTTTTGCACGCCGAGCGCGGCCGCATCCTCGTCCATGGCCTGGATGAAACGGCCGGTCAGCTGCGAGATGGTCTCGCCGTTTTCCACGGCGCGCTTGATGATCTTGTCATCGATATCGGTAATGTTGCGCACATAGGTGACGTCCAGGCCCGACTGCCGCAGCCAGCGTTGCACCATGTCGAACACCACCATCACTCGTCCGTGACCAAGATGGCAATAGTCGTAAACCGTCATGCCGCAGACATACATGCGGACCTTGCCTGGTTCGATTGGGGAAAACGGCTGCTTCTCACGCGCCAGCGTGTTATATATTTTCAAGTCGCTCATGGGAAATTACTGCCTACGGACAGAAATAAGGCACAGAATTAAAGTACAGCAATAAGGCAGAAAAATATTGCACGCCGTTTTACCCATTCGCGCACTTGCGGTGCGGACATCAGTACAACTGAATCGCCAAAACTCTTTTGCAGTGCTTAGTTTGATAAAATGTTGCTTTTCGCCGGAGTATATCATTAGTGAAAAGCGAAAATACACCACAAACGCTCCTACCCACATGAAGGATTTTTATGCCAGCATCTCTTAGCCTGTCCCGCCGCGCGTTCACCCTGGCATTGACCTCTGCACTGACGGCTGCCTGTTTGCTGGGCAACCCTTCGATTGCCAGCGCTGCCGACAAGCCCCATGTCCTGCTGAAAACCAATATGGGCGACATCGTCATCGAGCTGAATCCGGAAAAAGCGCCGAAGACAGTCAAGAATTTCCTGGGCTATGTAAACAGCGGCCACTATAACGGCACCATCTTCCACCGTGTCATCGAGAATTTCATGATCCAGGGCGGCGGCATGACCAAGGACATGGTAGAGAAGCCGGCGCCGAACAAGGTGGAGAATGAAGCCAAGAACGGCCTCAAGAACGTGCCTTACAGCGTCGCCATGGCGCGCACCGCGGACCCGCAATCGGCCGGCGCGCAATTCTTCATCAATACCACCAACAACGAATTCCTCAACTATCCTGGCCGCGACGGCTGGGGCTACGCGGTGTTCGGCCAGGTCATCAAGGGCATGGACGTGGTCGACAAGATCAAGAAAGTAAAGACCGCCTACCAGGACGTGCCGACCACCCCGGTTATCATCCAATCGGCTACAGTAACCAAGTAAATACCGTTTTTGTCCTTCCAATTTTCAACCATCTGATAGGAAACACCATGGCAGTCCTCCTCACTACCAACCACGGCACGATCAAGATCGAACTCGAAGCTGAAAAAGCGCCAAAGAGCGTGGAAAACTTCCTGGCCTATGTCAATGCCGGCCACTACAACGGCACGATTTTCCACCGCGTGATCCCTGGCTTCATGGTGCAAGGCGGCGGTTTTGAGCCTGGCATGAAACAAAAGCCGACCAACGATCCAGTCGAAAACGAAGCCAAGAACGGCCTCAAGAACAAGCCTTACACACTGGCGATGGCCCGTACTTCGGCGCCGCATTCGGCTTCCGCGCAGTTTTTCATCAACGTCAAGGACAACAGTTTCCTCGACTACCCAGGCCAGGACGGCTGGGGTTATTGCGTCTTCGGCAAAGTCGTTGAAGGCCAGGACATCGTCGACAAGATCGAAGGCGTGAAAACCGGCCGTTCCGGCATGTTTGCCGATGTGCCGACAGATGATGTCGTCATCGAAAAAGCTGAAGTCGTTTAATCCAGACTCCTTCTTATGACAGCCTCAGTCTCGAACCAGTCCGGCGCACCAGTTGCGCTATTCATCTCCGACCTGCATTTGCAGGCAGCGCACCCGCGCACCACCCAGGTCTTCCTGGACTTCCTGCAGGAACAGGCAAAGCGGGCGCAACAACTGTATCTGCTGGGAGACTTGTTCGAGTACTGGGCTGGCGACGATGACCTGGAAACGCCGTACAATCGTGAAATTGCCGAAGCGATCCGGCAAGTCAGCGATAGCGGTGTGCAGGTTTTCTGGATCGCCGGCAATCGCGATTTCCTGGTTGGCGACGGCTTTGCGCAAGCAGCCGGCCTGACCATGCTGCCCGACCCGTCGGTGATCACGGTGGGCGGGCAGCGCCTGGCGATCGCCCATGGCGATGCGCAATGCACCGACGACCTGGCCTACATGGAATTTCGCGCGCAAGTGCGGCAACCGCAATGGCAGGCGCAATTCCTTGCGCTGCCGCTGGCGCAGCGCAAGGCGATCATCGCCGGCGTACGCAAGGAAAGCCAGGAAGAACAGCGCCACAAGACAATGGAAATCATGGATGTCAATCCGGCAGCGATCGATGCCCTGTTCGACAGCACCGCAACCGCCACCCTGATCCACGGCCACACGCATCGGCCCGCGCGCCACCTCTCAGGCGCCGGCGAGACTGCCCGCACCCGCTACGTATTGCCGGACTGGGAGTATGACGTCAAGGCGCAGCGAGGCGGCTGGATTGCGATTGATGCGGACGGCGTGATCCGGCGTTTTGGCCATGACGGCCAGCAACTGGCCGATTAATCAAACTGCCGCTTGAACTCGGCAAACTGCGCCGATAAATCATCCACTTGCCGCCGCAAGCCGGCAACTTCTTCTTCAAGCTGGGCGATCCGGTCCTGGCTGCCGCTTTTCACCACCGATGCGCTGCCCGACATCGCATCCGCGATCGCCTGCTGCTCCAGTATTTCCTCTCCCGCCAGCAGATGCGCATAACGCGACTCCTTGGTGCCGGGCGCTTTCGCCAGGCGCGCTACCAGCGACGGATATTTATCGACCAGGAACTGCAAAGCCGTTTCGACTTCGCCCACCGAAGCAAATTCATGCAGCCTGCCGCTGCGGCTGCGCAATTCGCCCGCGGTCTGGATCCCGCGCAGCATCAAGGTCGTCAATACCGCCAGCTTGTCTTGCTCCAGCAGCCATTTGACGCGCATCCGGTGTTCGTACTTGGCAACCCGGGCGCCGGCCTGGTTGACTTCAACCACCAGCTTGCGCTGCATCAGCCGCTGCAGGATGTCCAGTACAGTCGATTCGGCGATAGCCATCACCGGATCGCGGCTGGAGAGCTGGTTGCAGCCGTTGGTCAGGGTATTCAGGGACAGCGGATAGTTATCCGGCGTCAGCGCTTCTTTTTCGGCGAGGACCGCCAGCACGCGGATTTCAAACTGGTCCAGAAATGCGTCGGCGCTGCCGGAACCGGCCGCCGCTTCATCGCCGGCCGGGGTGCTGCTCACTTCTTGATTCATTGCTTGCTCTCCTGGCGCGCCGTCTTATTCGACCAGCTTGTTCAGCTGGTCCGGGTCAAATTTCTCTAGCTCGGGCAAGCCCTCGCAGGCGATGCCGGATTTCTTCAGCAAGGCGATGATGCGTTCTATCTGATGTTCCTGCGCGGCGGCATTGTCGATCAAGCCATGCAAGGCCTTGGACAAGGGATCGTCGCCATTGGGGGTAACGCCGTAGGCGGCAAACATGCGGGCCGCGGCCTCGTCCTTGCCGCTGACGTTTTCCTTGAGGACGATGCGCGCAGGATTGCCCACCGCAGTCGCTCCCGGCGGCACTTCCTTGACCACCACCGCGTTGGAGCCGATCTTGGCGCCCTCGCCCACTGTAAAGCCGCCCAGCACTTTGGCGCCGGCGCCGATGATGGCGCCGCGCGCCAGCGTCGGATGGCGCTTGGCGCCCTTGTTCAGCGAAGTACCGCCGAGGGTGACGCCCTGGTAGATCGTGCAGTCGTCGCCGACTTCAGCGGTTTCGCCGATCACCACGCCAAAACCGTGGTCGATGAATACCCGCCGGCCTATGGTGGCGCCGGGATGGATCTCGATTCCGGTAAAGGTGCGGGCAACCTGCGAAATGAAACGCCCCGGCCATTTGAAGCCGTTGTGCCAGCAATGATGCGCCCAGCGATGCAGGATGATGGCGTGCAGGCCGGGATAACAAGTCAGCACTTCCCACTGGGTGCGGGCGGCGGGATCGCGCGCCATGATGTTGGCAATGTCTTCACGAATGCGGCTGAACATAAAGGTGTCGTATGAATGCGGAGGCGTAATGTTATTCCAAATTACGCCAGCCGTCTTTGCCTCATCCCACCGGCCTTAAGCTTTAGCTGATTCTTGCTGAGTTCCTCGAATGAAGGCAGCTCGCAGCATGTCATTTTGACTTGTAATTCCACCTGGTCCGCCTTAGCATAACATACACGATTTTGTTGTTTTTTAATCAAAACGGGCTGTAGCTCAGTTGGGAGAGCGCGTTGCCATTGGCGACGAGGTCAAGGGTTTCAGTCCCTCTCAGCTCCTCCATACGATACAAGCCATTCTCTATAGAGAATGTAATGCATCAGATCAAGGCAAATGAAAAATTCGTCTTTTCCGAAGAAGAACTCTTGGACGAGTTGTGTGCATCCATGTACGGCGATAACTTCAGTGAAGTCATCGTCATGGCTGGGCCCTTTATGCAGTTCTGTGATGCAGCTACAAAACGACTCGTACCAGCATTCTGAGTAATTGCGGCCATGAAATTCAAACAAAAAATATTGAATGAAGGTGCTTCGACCAAGCGGTCTGAATCCACGTCATTGAAGCAGGGTGCAACGTTGATGACTGCGGCCGCGCTATTGACGCCGATTCCAGATGCCATGGCAAAAATCCTGGGGGAGAACTATGGCATCCCAGTGGTTATGATTGCATTCGCACGCTGCGTACTGCAGATGTTATCTGCACTTCCGCTCCTCCTGGCCTCCGGAGGCTGGTCCGCTCTACGCGTTCAAAACCTTCGGCTCAACCTGTTACGGGGTATGCTGTTAGCAGCCGCAAGTATTGTTTTTTTTGTGGCGCTGAAAGCTATGCCACTGGCAGATGCTATCGCCATATTTTTTATACAACCCATGATCGTAACCATTCTCGCCGTTGTATTTCTCAAGGAGAAACCTGATCTTCGGCGCATCGCGGCGGTCTTTGCCGGATTCGGCGGGACGCTGTTAGTGATCCAGCCGAATTTAGTCATACTCGGCCCGGTGGCAACACTCCCGCTCATTTGTGCAATCCTATTTGCAATCTATCTCGTGCTCGGTCGCCATCTCTCAAAGTCGGATTCTTCCCTCGTCATGCATTTATATGCCGGTCTTGGCGGTACACTTTCTCTCGGGGTGATACTCGCCATTGGCTCCTTGGGGAACATCATGGAATTTCATATGATCGCGTCAATTGACTCTTCCGCTTGGACGCTTCTCGTAGTGATGGGACTCTTCGCAAGCCTAATCCACCTCATGTATATCCAAGCGTATCGTTTGGCGCCGGCAGGACTTCTAGCACCATTGAGTTATATTGAAATCGCATCAGCAATAGGACTTGGCTTTCTGCTGTTCGCGGACTTTCCGGATACATTAAAAGGATTGGGAATAGCAGTCATTATTGGATCTGGTCTCATGCTCGGATGGACGGATCGATCGATTTCCCAACAAAATTCGGTCACCCGTAGCATCACGTGCTACCGCAAGGAGTAGCAATGAGGAAATCAAATTCAACCGTTCTAGCTCAGATCGCCCTTTCCCCTTAGAGAGCATTAGCTCACCGATAACACCGGCCATCAACGCCACGACATTTATCGTCAACAATTTTAAGGAATTGCTCCCGATATCCAGCGCCTGGATTGCCTCAAGGTGATCAAAGTGGGCTATGGCTGGGGCGGCACCATCAGCCTTGTGAATCATTTTGACCCATCCGCTTGGCCCTCATCGAAGCGCCTCCCCCTCAGTGGAAATTGCGCTCGTTTTTACTTCGGCCTGGAGGACGCTAACGATATCGAAAGTGATCTTCGGACTGCTTTCGAGTCGTAAATCGCCGTCTTGTGAACTACATGGCGACCTAATCAGCGGCCAAAAAGATGGCTGACCCGACGCAGCATGAACGCTGCGAAAACAGAATCAACAACCCTTGACCGTGCGCTGGCGGCGGGCTTCGTACAGGCAGACCCCGGACGCCACCGATACGTTCAGGCTTTCGACTGAACCGAACATCGGCACGTTGACCAGCACATCGCAGGTTTCACGCGTCAGGCGGCGCATGCCCTCGCCTTCGGAGCCCATGACCAGGGCCGCCGGGCCGGAAAAGTCCGCTTCGTATAACCCTTTTTCGCCGTCCTCGCTGGTGCCGATCAGCCAGATTTCACGTTCCTTCAACTCGCGCAAGGTGCGCGCCAGGTTGGTCACGGTAATGTAAGGCACGGTTTCGGCAGCGCCGCTGGCGACCTTGGCGGCAGTAGCGTTCAAGCCTACCGCACGGTCCTTCGGTGCAATCACGGCATGGGCGCCGGCGCCGTCAGCCACCCGCAGGCAAGCGCCCAGGTTGTGCGGATCGGTGATGCCGTCCAGCACCAGCAGCAGCGGCGGACCGACGATGGCATCGAGCAGTTCATCCAGGTTGCGCGCCAGCGACAGTTCGCCGGCTTTCGCCACCACGCCCTGGTGGCGGCGAGTGCCGACGATATTCGACAAACGTGCGTCATCCACCGGGATCACGCGCACGCCAACCGCCTTGGCGGCATTCAACAGTTCCTGCATGCGGCGGTCGACGCGGCCGGCATCCACATAAATCTCTTCCACCGACGATGCTTCATGACGCAAACGCGCGGTGACGGCGTGAAAGCCGAAAATCATTTTACTTTTCATATTCTCAGAATCTATCTTTTACGCTTGCTGGATTTCGTGAAGGCTTTCGGCGCCCGCGTCTTTTCTGCGACGCTGGCGGTCTTGGCCTTCTTGGTCTTGCTTGGAGCAGTGGTCTTGGCGGCAGTCGTGACTCTGCTGCTGCCGGTCTTTTTCGGCGGCGCAGCCTTGCCGCCGGCCTTCGGTTTGGCGCCCCGGCCTTGTTCATTGTCGGCGCGCCGTGCTTCATTCTTGAGCACGGTCTTGATGCCCGGCTCGTTGACCAGGCGCAGGTCGATCTTGCGGGCGTCCAGGTCAACCCGGCTTACCTGCACCGTCACCCGGTCAGTCAGCTGGTAACGGATGCCGGTGCGTTCGCCGCGCAATTCGTGACGCGCTTCGTCGTACTGGAAATAATCCGCGCCCAGCTCGGTGACATGCACCAGGCCTTCGATGTACAACGCGTCGAGCTGGACAAAAATGCCGAACGTAGCGACGCCGGAAATCACGCCGGTGAACTCTTCGCCCAGCTTGTCGCGGATAAAATAGCACTTGAGCCATGCTTCGACATCGCGCGAGGCTTCGTCGGCGCGCCGCTCATTGGCTGAGCAATGGACGCCGAGCGCTTCCCATACCGCCAGGCTGCCCTCGTTCCTCTTCTTGCCCGCCGCCTTGTCTTCCGCCTGCTTCTTGCGGCCGGCCGGCGACAGCATGGTGTTCAGAGAACTGGTGTCGAAACCCTTGGGTTCGTAACGCTTGCCCTGCAGGATCGCCTTGATGGTGCGGTGGGTCAGCAGATCGGGATAACGCCGGATCGGGCTGGTGAAATGCGCATACGATTCATACGACAAACCGAAGTGGCCGATGTTTTCCGGGCTGTAGACCGCCTGCTGCATGGAGCGCAGCAGCATGGTCTGCAGCAGCAAGGCGTCCGGCCGTGCCTTGATCTTCGGCATCAGAGCGGCATAGTCGGAGGCGGACGGCGTGTCGCCGCCGGCCAGCGTCAGGCCGACCTGCTTGAGGAAGGTGCGCAGCACCGCCAGCTTTTCCTTGGTCGGATGCGCATGGATACGGAACAGGCCGGGATGCTTGTGGCGTTCCATCAGGTCGGCAGCGCAGACGTTGGCCGCCAGCATGCACTCTTCAATCACCTTGTGTGCATCGTTGCGGGTGCGCGGCAGGATTTTCTCGATCTTGCCGGCGGCGTTGCAGACGATGTAGGTCTCGGTGGTCTCGAAATCGATGGCGCCGCGCGCCTGGCGTGCCTGCAGCAAAGCGTGGAACACTTCATACAGATGCAGCAGATGCGGCACCAGGCCGGGACGCTTGGCGGCTTCCGGGCCCTTGGTATTGCCCAGGATGGCCGCTACTTCTGTATACGTCAGGCGTGCCGCCGAATGGATCACCGCGGGATAGAACTGGTAAGCCTTGATCTCGCCCTTGGCGCTGATCACTGCATCGCACACCAGGGTCAGGCGATCGACATCCGGATTGAGCGAGCAGAGGCCATTGGACAGTTTCTCCGGCAGCATCGGGATCACGCGGCGCGGGAAATACACCGAGGTGCTGCGCTCCAGCGCATCGACATCCAGGGCGTCGTTAGGCTTGACGTAATGGCTGACGTCGGCGATCGCCACGATCAGGCGGTAACCGTTGGCGCGGCCGATCTTGATCGGTTCGCAATACACGGCGTCATCGAAGTCGCGTGCGTCTTCGCCGTCAATCGTCACCAGCGGCACATCGCGCAGGTCGACGCGGTCGCCGAGGTCGGCCGCGCGTACTTCGCCCGGCAGCTTGGCGGCCAGTTTCTTGGCCGCTTCGGAAAATTCGTGGGGCACGCCATATTTACGTACGGCAATTTCGATTTCCATGCCCGGGTCGTCGATATCGCCCAGGATTTCGACAATCTTGCCGACCGGCTGGGTATAACGCGAAGGCTGCTCGGTGAGCTGGACGCTCACTACCTGTCCAGCCTTGGCCTTGCCCGGCGACCCCGCCAGGATGATGTCCTGGCCGATGCGCTTGTCTTCGGGGGCGATCACCCAGACCCCGTTTTCATTGAGCAAGCGGCCGATCACATGGGTATTCGCCCGCGACACAACCTCGACGATCGTCCCTTCCGGACGGCCGCGGCGGTCGGTGCCGATGATGCGCGCCTGCACCCGGTCGCCATGCAGCACTTTCTGCATTTCCTTCTCAGGCAGGAAAACGTCGTCGCCGCCCTCGTCCGATATCAGGAAGCCGAAACCGTCGCGGTGACTGCTGACGCGGCCTTCGATAAAACCGGGGGAATTGGTCAGCTTGTAGACGCCGCTGCGGTCGGGCTTGATCTGTCCGTCGCGTTCCATGGCATTCAGGCGGCGCGTCAAACCGTCCATTTCATCAGGTTTGACGCTAAGCGCGGTAGCCAGGGCGGCGGCGTTTTGCGGCTCGGCAGAGGTGCGCAGAAGGCCGAGAATTTCCTCCCGGCTGGGGATAGTGTAGGAATATTGGCTCAAAAGGCTATTTTCAACAGGTTGTTATTCATCAATGGTTAGTGTAACGGAGGATTGTGACATTCTCCTAACCAAGCAATTTATATCTACATATCGTTATGACTAGGTTGACTTATTCGTACATTAGCTTATAATCTCGCTCTCTCAAGCCCACGTGGCGGAATTGGTAGACGCGCATGGTTCAGGTCCATGTGCCGCAAGGTGTGGGGGTTCGAGTCCCTCCGTGGGCACCATATACCATAGACCAGGCCTTCGTATGCAGATATGAAGGCCTGGCTCTCCGCAAAATTCCCAGTATTTCTCCGAGCTGATCCGGGATACGTAGTGGATATCAGCATTCGCCGGGCATCGCGGCGCGCCATGTGCGCAAACACGATGCATATTATCAGCAAATCGCATTAATCCAGGCACGGCAAGTTCCGGGCGGTTATCGGCTCGCCCAATCCTGATCCGGTTGCAACGGGCGGCAATGCCGCCCTCTGTTTACTAGAATGGACTGATCATCACTTTTTGCGGATTCACCACGGCTGCGGCGGGGAGCTCGGCATCGATTACCTGGTAGAAGGCATTGCCGGTATCGGCGATATTCCAGGTGCTCAGGATCACGTGATAGCCGCTGCGGCCGGCCGGAATCGTGCAGCTATGCTTCGCATGGGTATTGCTGACTGGCGCGAAGCCGCCTTTGATGATGCAGAACGGCTGCAAGTTGAACGAGGCGCGGGTCGGCCGGCCCCGCCGCCGGGAATCCCTTCGGCCCCTCGACGCTTTGCGGTTCATATTGAATCGCGCCGCACGCAGTATTCTCCTGGGTCTTGCACATGAACGCGCGCGATTTGGGCGCATCGATGTAGCCGTGCGCCTGCGCCAGCAGCGGCGCCGCGAGCATCAGCAATAATGTGATCCTGGACGGACAAGACAATGCTTTTTTCATTGGACCTCCGGAAAGTGAGAATTGAAGTAAGGGGAACAGCTGCCAGCCGATCGATTCTCTGGCCAAGCCCCATCGCTGCGTAACTGTCAACATTGACAGCCGCATGGCCGGCATTTCCCATAGCCAAATTCTTTCCAGATTCACCATATAATGAGCGACATCTTGCGCACCGCATTTTTTGGGGCAAGAACATCAACGCCATAAGGACATCGACCGTGAAACTGACCAACCAAACTGTCATAGCATTGCTGTGGGGCTTGCTGTACCTGGTCACCGGCTACATGTCGCACCAGCTCAACGGCCCGATTGCGACCACCGGCTATATCTGGCTGCCGGCCGGCGTCACTGTCGCCGCATTCATGCTGACCAGGACCGCGCGCTGGCTGCCGTTGGTGATCGGCTTCGTCCTGGCGCAGCTGCTGCTGGGTGTTATCGAAGAACGCAACCTGCTGCGCGTGGCGCTGTTCGCCCTGGATGAAATCGGCATCGCCGCGATCGTGGTGGCGCTGGTGCGCAAGGCGCAGCTGCCGATGGAAGGTTTGTATTTCGTACGCGGCCTGCTGATCGCCGCCGTCGCCTGCAGCGCGGTCAGCGCCGCCATCGGCGCGGCCTGGTTCACGCTGGTGCAGCACGTGCCGTTCTGGCCGACGGCACGCATCTGGGCCGCATCCGACCTGGTCGGCATCCTGATCGTCACGCCGGTGCTGGCCGGCTGGTCGCGTTTCCACGCCATGCGCTCGGGCGGCATGGACCGCAGCGATTTCCTGCTGGGCCTGGCGGCGTTCCTGGCCCTGGGCGTGACCGCTTTTGTGATTTTCGACGGCAACAGCATCAGCAAATTTTCGGCCGGCGTCAATTTTGCGCTGACCTACATCCCGCTGTTTTTCGCCGCCGTGGTCACCTTGCTGTGGGGCGGCCGCGGCGGTTCGCTGGCAGTTGCCATGCTAGCCTTTTTCGCCCTGCTCAACACGGTGCAAGGCGAAGGACCGTTTGCCGCTTTTTCCGACATTTTTTCCAGGCATTCGCTGCTGGAAGCCCAACTTTACCTTGCCGTCGCCGCTCTGCTCTGCCTGCTGATCAGCGCCCTCAAGACCACCCGCGAACAATTGCACGAAGACGCCGCGCAATGGAAAAGCGACGTCGAACTGGCGCTGGCCGTCAGCCGGCAACTGGTCTACAGCATCGACCCGCACAGCAAAAAACTGTGCTGGAACGGCGACCTGCAAGGGTTGCTGGGCGTAAGCAACGCCGCTTTCAGCGAACTCGACCAGGTGCTGGCGCATGTCCATCCCGACGACCGCCAGCCATTGCGCAGCCGTTGGCTGGACGACAGCGACGACGACGCCCGCCCCGATTTCGGTTTCCGCCTGCTGCTGCCGGCCGGAGAAGTCAGCCATGTCAGCGACATGAGCGCAGTGCTGCTGGACGCCGACGAATCGGTCGCCATGGTGGCCGGCGCCTGGCGCCTCAATCTCAAGGAGGATGCGCAGCAACGGAGCTCAGGGTCTATTGTCATATGAGCGTCCGCACCGGCGCCCTGCTGATTCATGGCCTGGGCGGCACCCAATTCGATCTCGGCTCGATGCACAAAGTGCTGCAGCGCGCCGGCGTGGAAACCCACGCCGTCACCCTGCCCGGCCACGGCGGACAGCCGGAGGACCTGGTGCCGGTCAGCTACGAGGACTGGCTCGATGCGGTCACCGCCAGCTATCGAGAACTGGCGCCGCAATACGACACGTTCCACGTGATGGGCATGTGCCTGGGTTCGCTGCTGGCGCTGGCGCTGTGCGAACGGGTGCAGCACAGCAAAGGCAAGCTGGTGACGCTGGCGCCGCCGGTGTTCATCGATGGCTGGTCGACACCGTGGTATCGCCAGCTGCGGCACCTGGTGTATTGCATTCCGGGTGTCGCAAGCAGGATGAAAGTCGAGGAAGACGAACCGTTCGGCATCAAGAACGCCACGGTGCGCGCCATCGTCAAGGCCAAGTTCGCGCGCGGCGACAATTTTCATTATCGCTGGGTGCCGCTGGCTTGCATCCGCCAGGTCGACCGCCTGCGCAGGAAGGTGCTGGCCGGGGCCCACAGGATTACCTGCCCCACCCTGGTGGTGCATGCGCGCGAAGATGAACTGACCAGCCTGAAATCGGCCGAATTCCTGCAGGCGACGCTACCGGACGTGCGCGTGGTGGTGCTGGAAAACAGTTACCACATGATTTGCGTCGACAATGACCGCGAGCAGGTCACCAACAGCGTGCTGGAATTTTTCGGTTATCCGCCGGCGCCGCCGCGGCGGGTGCGCGGCGCAGACAAGACCTGATACAAGACCCGACACACGTCGTGCCGCGGCAATCCTAGAATACCCGCCCCAATTGCAGATACAGGTTCCAGACGCCGCGCGGTGCGATCGCGGCGCCGAAATACAGTGGACCGAGGAAGCTGCTGCCGCCCAAGAATACACTCGCGCTTTTCTTGTAAGATCCGGTGCCGAAGGCTTCGCGGGTCTGCCAGATGTCGCCCATTTCCAAGCTGGTGCCGAGCACGGTATTGCGCAGTCCCGGCAAGTTCAGTTCGGGCATGTCCCGCAGGTAAGTCAGGCGACCATACAGCAGGTAGTTGCCGTTAAACTGGTCGGGCGCATAGGCCGACAAGTGCTGAAAGCCTCCCAACGAAAATCCCAGGCCGCCGTTGCCGCTGGCGTCGTTCGTCTCGTTGCCATAGGTGCCGGCAGCCTCCAGCGCCAGGTTCACTGTATTGCGGCCGCGGCTGCCCGCCCACAGCGCCTTGCCCTGGGCATCGCTATAACTGTTCGCCGCGCCGCCAAGGCCGATATTGCTGACCGCGGACAGGTAATAACCTTTGCGCGGAAATAGCGGATCGTCGAGTTGATCGATGGTGAGCTGAGCACGGACCACCGGCTGGTTTATGCGGAATTTATCGAAAATGGTGTCGACGCCAATCAGGTTCGCAAATTCGGTCGGCAGATTATAAGCAGGAGCTGCAGTCAGCCATTGGTAATTCACGCCGGCGCGAAACTCTCCCAGCCGGCCGATCGGGATGCCAAGGTCAACGCCGACCCTGGTGGTATCGACCCGGTACGCAGTCACCGGGACAGTTTTTGAGGTTACCGCACCTTCATCCGTATAAAGGTCGATATGCCGGCGTCCGTATTCGGCATAAGGCGCCACATACAGGCCCACGGTATTCCATATCGGCTGCCGCAATTCGGTATGCAAGCTCGCCTGTTTGCTGCCCAGCACGGCATCGTTGCGCCACTCCAGGCCGCTCTCGGTAAGCCACGGCAGGCGGTGGCCGATCTGCAGGTTGAAATCGCCGCGGCCGTCGAAATTGTTCGACACGCCGAGGCCGAACAGCAGGAAATGCGGACCCCAGGATTTGTCGTCGGCGTCCACCTTCAGCACATTGCGGCCGTTCTCCGTCACCAGCTCCTGCGTCACGCTTTTGAAGTCGCCGTTGGTCGCCAGCCGCGCCACGTCCTTGTTCAGCGCAACCGGATTATAGAAATCGCCTTCCTTGACATCCAGCGCGCGACGCACCACGGCCGCCGGCACCTGGCCGTTGCTGCGGATTTCGATCGCATCTATATGGGTGTCCTGGGCCAGCACCGGTCCGCCGCCGCTGCGCGCCGCCAGATATTCCTTCCATTGCTGCGGCGGCAGCGCGAGCGCGGCCAGTTTGGCGCTCTGGCGTTCGGCGGCATCGTAACCGGCCTTGACGCCATCCTTGCCGCGCGAAAAATCGGCAAACGACAGATCGCCAAGATTCGGCTCGATCAGCACATCCTGCTGCTTCAACGTATCTATTTCATGCTTGACGTTCTGCTGGATCAGGATGGTCACCATCTGTTGCGCCACGGCGGTCGGCGATTCGAGCGTCGACGGATCTTGCAGGTCGGTGGCGATATTGACCGCGATGATGATGTCGGCGCCCATGCTGCGCGCCAGCGATACCGGCAGATTGCGCACCAGGCCGCCGTCCACCAGGGTGCGGCCATCCAGCTTGAGCGGCGCGAACAGGCCCGGCACCGCCATGCTGGCGCGGATCGCGCGCGGCAGCGAGCCCTGGCTCAGCACTACCTCGGCGCCGCTGCCGAGATCGGTGGCCACGGCGCGGAATGGCGTCGGCAGCTTGTCGAAGGAAATATTCGCCGGCAGCTGCGGAGTCCAGTTCTGCAGCAGCGCCAGCAGGTTATTGCCCTGCACCAGCCCGGCCGGCAGCTTCAGTTTGCCGTCGCCGTAACCGGCCGACAGGCCGATAGGATATTGATAATCGTCCTCGCGCTGGGATTGCGGCAGGTCTGCCCGCTCATTGCGGTCAAAGGCGATATCGCTCAGATTGGTCCCGGTCAAGATGCGGTCCAGCTCATCGACCGACAATCCGCTCGCATACAGGCCGCCGACCACCGCGCCCATGCTGGTGGCGGCAACATAGTCGATCGGGATGTGCATTTTTTCCAGCGCCTGCAACACGCCCAGGTGAGCATACCCGCGCGCGCCGCCGCCGGACAGCACCAGGCCGATGCGCGGCCGGGCCGGGCTTGTAGCGCTATCGGCGGCGGCCGGCGCCGCCGATGCAGACCCCGCCAGCCCAGACAGCACCCCAGCCAGGAAGACACTGCAAAACAGACGAGAAATGAGGCGATTTCGCTTCGAAAGAGGCATAACTTGCGGAAAAACACCAGATATTGGTGATTGTTAGAGAATGAATGCCAGATTATATTTGAATAAGCCTGCTGTTTCCGCAATACATCTCCTGCTTTATATAAACGGGCGCCTATTGAAGCCGCCAGCCGCGCCCTAATATGGGCACAAAGCCTGTAAGACGGCTTGTTGCGCCCCTCCACTCTTTTTTCTCACAGGTTCCCCCATGCCTTCGCGCTTTGCCATCGTGCTTGTTCTGTTCTTGCTGGGCGTGCTGCATGCGCTGATCGGCTGGCTCCTGGTGCCGGCGTTATCGGCCGTCCCGTTCTTGCCGGTGCTGCTGGGCGCCTGGCTGCTGCTGTCGTTTTTGCTGATTCCCGGCGGCATGCTGGCCCGTGGAATCCAGAGCCAGCCCTTGTCGGACCGCCTGGCCTGGGCCGGCATGCTCGCCATGGGGATATTTTCATCGCTGCTGCTGGCAACCCTGCTGCGCGAACTGGCCTTGTGGCTGGCGCCCCTGTTCAGGCTGGACCATGATCAATTCGCATTCTGGAGCGCGGTAGCCGTGCTGCTGCTGGCCGCGGTTTCCAGTCTTATCGGATTTTTCAACGCGCGCCGCCTGGCGGCGGTGGTCGATGTTGATGTCCCGATCAGCGGCTTGCCGGCTGCCTTGCACGGATACAGCATCGTGCAGATCAGCGACATCCACGTCGGCCCGACCATCAAGCACAATTACCTGGACGCCATCGTCAGCAAGGTCAATACCCTCAAGCCGGACCTGATCGCGGTCACCGGCGATCTGGTCGACGGCAGCGTGCAGGAGCTGGCCGCGCACACGGCGCCGCTGGCCAAGCTGCGCTCTCGCCACGGCGCTTATTTCGTCACCGGCAACCATGAGTATTATTCGAATGCGCCGGAGTGGGTGGCGGAGGTGCGCCGGCTCGGCTTGACCGTGCTCATGAACCAGCATGTCGTCATCAACCACCAGGGAGCGTCGCTGCTGGTGGCTGGCGTCACCGACTATAGCGCCCATCATTTCGACCAAGCCGAGCGCAGCGACCCGCATGCGGCGCTGGCCGGCAGTCCGCCGCATGTAGCGGTGAAACTGCTGCTGGCGCATCAGCCGCGTTCGGCGACGGCGGCAGCCGACGCCGGCTTCGACCTGCAGCTGTCGGGCCATACCCATGGCGGCCAGTTCTTCCCGTGGAATCTGTTCGTGCCTTTGCAGCAGCCATATACAGCCGGCTTGAACCGCTTGCGCAACCTGTGGGTGTACACCAGCCGCGGCACCGGCTACTGGGGACCGCCGAAGCGGCTGTTCGCGCCATCTGAAATTACCCGTTTGCGCCTGGTGCAGGCCTAGAGAACTACCTTGCCGCGCATGGCTTTGTCCTTGCCGCGCCGGGTCTTGCTGTCGACCCGCTTCAACTGCGAGCTGCGGCTGGGCGCAGTCGGCCGCCGCTTCTTGGGAATCACGGTCACGCCCAGCAGCAATTCCTGCAAGCGCAACAGGGCTTCGCTCTTGTTCTTTTCCTGGCTGCGCGACTGCTGCGCCTTGAGGACCAGCACGCCGTCCTTGGTAATGCGCTGATCGTTCAGGGCCAGCAGCTTTTCCTGGTAGAACTCCGGCAGCGACGAGGCGCGGATGTCGAACCGCAGGTGTATCGCCGATGAAACCTTGTTGACATTCTGGCCGCCCGGCCCCTGGGCGCGGACGGCGCTTATCTCGATCTCACTGAGCGGAATCGCGAGTGAATCGGTGATATACAGCAGCTTGTCGTCGTTACGCGTAAACATGCGCAATATTATGGCACGTTGCGCACTTCAATTTCACTTTGACGGCGCGCTGCGCAGGTCTTCCAGGAACATTCCCGCCGCCTTGGCTTCGGCTTCATGGGCCGGTTCGCGCCAGGTTTCCGCCAGTGCATCCGCGTGCCATTGGCGCATGGCCGGCAAATCGAGCAAACGCGCTGCATAAGCTTGCGCTGCGGGGCCTAGCTTGAGGCCGTAGGTCTGGATCCGGAAAGCCACCGGCGCAAAGAAGGCGTCGACGGCGCTGAAATTCACTCCCGCCAGGAAAGGCCCGCCAAACCGTTGCAGGCCTTCGCTCCACAATTCATCCAGCCGCGCAATATCGGATTTAAGCGATGCCGGCAGCTGCTCGATGCGCACTCGGATGCCACAATTCATCGTGCAGTGCTCACGCAAGGCGCCGAAACCGGAATGCATCTCGGCGGCGGCGCAACGCGCCCAGCTCCTGGCCTGCGGATCGCTGGGCCAGACACCCTCATGGCGCTCGGCCAGGTATTCCGTGATCCCCAGCGAATCCCAGACAACCGCGCCGCCGTCGTTCAGCGCCGGCACTTTGCCGGTCGGCGAAAAACTGCGGAACGCATCCCAGTTGGAGCCCGGGGCTCCGTCGGCAAACGGCACCACATGCTCCTTGAACGCCAAACCAAGCTCGCGCATCAGCACCCACGGACGCAGCGACCAGGACGAATAGTTTTTATTGGCGATATACAGCTCATACATGATGTCTGGCGCTCCAGTGTAAGTTGTGATGGTGAAAACCTGCTGCGTCGGATGCCACCGCGTCGTCGCGTTTCCGCCGCCATGGCAGAGTGGCATTTTATATGTTTCCAGGCAAAAATACCCATGAAGCTGTAGCGTAACGACATCGCTTGATGCATGATGCCTGTTGCAACCGACAATTTACCCAAGACCATGACGCCGCTCACCGCCAAGCCACGCGCAATCCTGCCGACCGCCAAGCTGCTGCTGCGTGCCTTGCTGTTGCTGCCGGCGTTTGGCGTCGGCGTCTGCAGCGCCGCCGACCGCTACCTGATCGACCCGGAGCATACTTTTTCCTCTTTCGAGTACAGCCACTGGGGCTTGTCGATGCAGCGTAGCCGCTTCGACACCACTTCCGGCTCGATTGAAATCGACCAGGCCAGCCATGGCGGCAGCATCGACATCGAGATCGACGCGGCCTCGGTCAGCACCGGCAGCGACGGCTTCAACCAGGTCATGCGCTCCGGCGATTTCTTCGACGCCGCCAACTACCCCAAGATCAGTTTCAAGTCCTCCAGCCTGCATTTTGAGGAACAGCAGCTGACGCAAGTCGAAGGCGAGCTGACCATCAAGGGCATCACGCACCCGGTAATCCTCGAGATCAGCAATTTCAACTGCCGCTTCATGCTCATTTACGGCAAACAGGCCTGCGGCGCCAATGGCTCCGCCAGGATCCTGCGCAGCGATTACAAGCTCGGGCGCTATGTCCCCTTTGTCAGCGATGCGGTGACCTTGCATATCCGCGTCGAGGCCATCAAGGAATATTGAAGCGGCGCCACCGGCAGCAGCCAGCGCGCCAGGCCAGCTTCAGAACTGGTGAAGAATCCCCGCGATCATTCCAGTCTGGTTGTTTCCAGGCACGAGCTGGTTATCGACGCCATTGACGCCCATGTTCGATCCTCCCCGGTTGCGTGCGTAGGAAGCCAGCAGGTACAGGCTGCTGCGCTTGGACAAATCGTAAGTCCCCAGCAGAGCGAACGTAAGAGGATCGGCAGCGCTTCCCTTGGTGTCGGTATAGGCCGTCATGCCGGCCAGGGAAATTGCCGGCGTTGCCTGATACCTCAATCCGCCCCAGTATAAATTGGAGGCGCCGGAAATATCCTCGACATCGGATTCCAGCCAGCGGTAGCCAAGGTAGGTCGTGAGCGGTCCGGCGTTATAGCTGAGGCCGGCGGCAAGGCGTTTTTCCACCTGGCTCCGGGAAGCATACGAAGTGCCGTGGCGCTGATCGAAAACCAGACCGATCTCCAGCGCGCCGGGCGCATACCGCAAGCCGCCGCCCAACTCGCGGCCGACGCCAGGCGCGCCCGCCATTTCACCGCCGTCCTTTATGGTGCTGTCATAACCGAAGCTGTACAGCCCGGTCACCGTCACATCTCCGAATTTGCCGTTGTATTTGATGGAATTGTCGGCCCGCTCGGCAAATGCCGGATCATGCGTCAGCGTCGAATAAGACGCCATGCCGGTTGGATCAAAGGGATAGAGCAAATCAAATAAAACATTGTAGTGGCGGCCCACTGTCACGCTGCCGGATTTCCCGCCCAGGCCTATATACGCGCGGCGGCCGAACAGGCGGCCGCCCTGGCCTGAAGCGCCGGTGTCAGAATCGAAGCCGCTTTCCAGGTGATAGACGGCTCGCAGGCCGCCGCCCAGGTCCTCGCTGCCCTCCAGCCCCCAGCGCGAGCCCCACAGGTTGCCGGAGTTGTGATGGATGCGCCGGCTCGGGTTGCCATTGGCGTCGGGCGCGTTGTTCACCATTTCGATGCCGCTGTCTATCACGCCGAAGAGAGTGAGGCTGGTCTGCGCACAGGCGCTGCCGGCCAGCAGCGCGGCGGTCGCCGCCATGCATGATTTTTTCTTCAATTGGAATTCCTCCTTGTTTGATCACCGTGTGTGTCTTTTTTTGAAAACCGTCTCCCGCCGCGGTATTTTTTATGTCATGTCAACTCCTCCCGATACTTGAAGACGCAGCAATTCCTCGCGGCGGCGATGTTTGACTTCCTTGGTTAAAACGAGGCCGGGGCCGCCGGGCTACAAGCGGTATTCGGCGAAAGCGCCCGGCTGATAGGGTTTGCGCGCTATCCACATGGTGCGGCTGGCAGCGTCGATCAGGGTCGTCGCGACTGTCGCGTAGTGCGCGTCGACACCTTCGGCATCAGGTTTGCGCAACACACCGCCGGCGCCGGAAAAATCGTCCGCCAGCGCCTTCTTTACCGTTGCCCAATCGATTTTTCCCGGACCATGATTGATGGCTTGCAGCATCGCCGTCTCCACGGACCGCTGGCGATAGAGGGAATCCGGATTAAAGGCCAGCCCCTGTTCGCGCAGCTTGCTGCGCGCCACCGGGCACAACCAGTGATTGGCATGCACCAGCAAGCCGTGTTGCGGCGTCAGCCAGAAAATTTCGTCCGGCGCGCACTCCAGGTCGACCGCATCGCCAATGTGCTGGCCGTCGCCGCTGACCCCGGCCTGCGCCAGCATCAGGTTGTTGGAGCAGAAGCGCCGTGTCCGCCACAGCAGCTTCATGGCTGCGTTCATGCTCGGCGCTTCCAGCATCTTGCGCCGCACCAGCACCAGCGGCACATCGGCCAGCAGGCGGTAATCGCGGTCCGAACTCAGGAAATTGCCGGTCAGGGACAGGCCGGCGCTATTGAAACCGTGCCGCGCCAGGCTGCCGGCTTCGGTGAAGACGAGCAGGTCCGGCTCCAGCGCATCGCCGCCGCGCCGGACGCGCAGGACGATGCCGGTATCCAGGCACTCTTCCCGCCAGTCCCAGTTGTGGGCATGCATCAGGCGCCCGCTTTCCGCGTTTTCCGGCAACACCACCAGGTTGGTGCAGCCGTCGTCCAGCTCCTTGCATATTGCGGCGAGCTCGCCATGGCCAAACAGCATTTCGGTCCGGCAGTTGATCAGGATGACATCCTCCAGCGGCACGCCGGCGCCGCGCGCAATGCCCTGCATTTCCTCCAGGTAGTCGGGATCGAAGCCCTTGATCGCCGGCAGCATGCCCAGCGCCAGGGCGCTTAGCCGTTCGGCGCAGACGTTTTGCCGCGCCAGCTGCTGGCGGTAAAGGCGCGCGCTGCGCACGATGCGTTCAGGCACTGCCGCGCCATGCTGCCGTCCGCGCTGGAAAGGCGAACCGCAAACATCCACCTCCGGAAACGATTCGATCGCCGCTGCAATGCCATGCATACAAGTAGCCTCCGAAATTGTCTCATTGACAATTAATAGATAATTTCGGAGTATCTTGTATTAACTTTTTGATAAAATCAATTCAATGTTACCTTTTGAGAATTGCCTTATCCATTGCAGGCGCTCGCCCCGCTTGCCCTATAGTTTACTCATATGATATTAATCATTTAACATTGAGCGAATGTAAACCTAAACAGCGGCACCTGAATGAGCAAAACCATAAAACCTAGCCGCCCCAGTCCTTTGCAACTTGACCTGGCAAATCGCCTGATCCAGCAGATCACCACCGGCGAACTGCCCGCCGGCACCCACCTGACCGAAGAAGGCCTGGCCAGCCAGTTCGACGTCTCGCGGACCCCGGTCAAAGCTGCATTGCGGCTGGTGGCGGAGCAAGAGTTGCTGGACTATCACGTCAACAGCGGCTACTTCGTCAGCAGCAATGCGCGGCCTGAAAGCGCGGCGGAAATGGTGGTCGACGGCATCAGCGGCGACACCCTGTACCTGCGCCTGATCGACGACCGCGCCCGCAACCTGCTGCCCGACACCATGACGGAAACCGATTTCCTGGAGCGCTATGCGGTGCCGCGCAGCCTGTTGCGGGGGACGCTGGTGCGCATGGCGGCGGACGGCCTGATCGAGAAGCGCCGCGGCCAGGGCTGGAATTTCCCGCCGACCATAGGTTCACCTGAGCTGATGACCGAAAGCTACCAGTTCCGGATCATGGTGGAGTGCGGCGGACTGCTGGAAAGCAGCTTCCGGATCGACCCCGTCCAACTGCAGAACAGCCGCCTGGCGCACGAAAAATTATTGCAGCAGACACCCGGCGACTATTCGGCTGCGGCGTTTTTCGCCCTCAACGCCGCCTTCCATGAAATGCTGGCGCGCTTCTCCGGCAACCGCTTCGTGCTGCAGGCGGTGCAGCAGCAAAACCAGCTCAGGCGGCTGGGCGAACATATCGCATTCCACCGCGATCCGCGCCAGATCGATTCATGCAAGGAACACCTGCAAATCATCCAGGCGCTGGAAAACGACAACCGGGAATGGGCATCTGCCCTAATGCGGCACCATCTTGGCATCGCCCGCGATATTAAGTGATTGAAATGACGATGTATTTATAAACCCAAAAGATCGGCGCCGGTTTGGAACCCCTGGCGGCCGATTCGCCCCTACTGAAAATGGCGAATGTTGTCGCCTTGCCGCATATAGGCTCGGCTAACCATGAAACCAGACACGGCATGGCGCTCTGCGCGGCCCACAACCTGCTGGATGCCTTGAGCGGCAAGGCAACGCCCAACGCGGCGAATCGCGCCTAGGAACGGTTTGCGTCGTGGTTCAGACAGGATGCGGCAAGCGGGCGTCGGCAGCGGCCAGACGTGCCTCCAGCGCCTGGATCCGTTGCAGCAGATTGAGCGCCACCGCCAGGCCTTGCGTATCGAGTTCAAAGTCGTCACGCAGGCGCCGTGCGGTCCTGGCCACCACAATAGTCTGCGACCTGAATATATGTGCGGGCGCCGGGCTGCCGGGCGCCGGGCCGCGGTCCGGTTCGATGGCGCCCAGCGCCACCAACTCCGCCAGCTCGGCGTGGCTGAGTCCGGAATATTCCGCCAGCTCTTCCAGCGTGCAGGCGTCCGCATCGTTCAGCCAGACGGCTTCTACTAACAGGCTAGTCATTGCCACTCTCCTCAATGCAAATGCTGACGCGGATCAAAAGCCGATTCCGCAGCGAGCTGCTCAAACAACTCACGCTCGCGCGCCGTGGGCGTCTTCGGCACCTCTATCCTGACTACCGCATACATATTGCCCTGCTCGCCGCCGGCGGACGGCAGCCCGCGCTTGGCCAGGCGGAACTGGCGGTTGGCGGCGGTGCCGGCGGGGACATTCAATTCCACCTTGCCGCCCAGAGTCGGCACCTGCACTACCGCGCCCAGCACGGCTTCCCACGGCGTCAGCGGCAGATCGAAATACAGGTCCTTGCCGCTAACCCGGTACAGGGGATGCGGGATCAGCTTCATCACCACGTACAGGTCGCCATGCTTGCCGCCATCGCTGCCCTGCCCGCCCTTGCCTGACAAGCGCAGGCGCTGGCCGTCTTCCGCGCCTTTCGGTATGCGTATCCGGAAGGTGCGCGGCACCCGGTGCAATTTGCCGTGCTCGTCGTATTCAGGCATGCTCAGCCGGACATCGGTTTCACCGCCCTCGTAAATCTGCTCCAGCGTGACGGGCGTGTTGACTTCGTAGTCCTCGCCCCTGCTCGGCCGCGGCCGGCCACCCTGGCGCGACGCGGCAAAAGCAGCCAGGATGTCGGCCATGTCGACGTCGCCAAAGGACGTTCCGCCATCGCTGAACCCCTGCTGCCAGGCAGGCGGCGGCTCAACGTTTTCACCGGGCTGGTGGCTGCCCAGCTGGTCGTAGGCGGCGCGTTTTTCCGTATCCTTCAGGGTCGAATAAGCTTCCGCGATTTCCTTGAATTTCTCTTCCCCGGCCGGATCCTTGGAGACATCCGGATGGTATTTGTGCGCCAGCTTGCGGTAAGCACTCTTGATCTCGGCGGCGCTGGCCGTGCGTTCAACGCCAAGGGCGCTGTAATAGTCTTTGAATTTCATGTTCAGTTTTTCAAGAACTCGACAAAATTCCGGTTGAATTCCCTGAGCTGCTCGCGCACCTGCTCGTCGACCAGCTCACCGCTTTCGTTGAATGCCTTGCCGGCGTGCGACACCATCAGGCGGCCGCCGAACCACGGTTGCATGCCCAGCGTGCGCAATACCGGCAGCCAGGCGTTCTGCGACAGCACGGTGCCGAAACCGCCGGGCGAGGCGCCGATCACCGCCACCCGGCGGCCGCGGAAGATGCGGGCGCTGTCGGCCGGCGGCCTGGACAGCCAGTCAAGCGCGTTCTTGAACACGCCTGGCATCGAATTATTGTATTCCGGCGTCACCAGCAGCAGCGCATCGGCCACCGCGATCTGTTCTTTCAGCAGCGCCACCGCGGGCGGGATACCCTCGGCCTGTTCGAGATCGCCGTCATACAGGGGGATCCCTTTGATGGTGCCGATTTCCAGCTCTGAACCGGCCGGCATCAGCTCGGCTGCCGCACGCAGCAAGGCGGCGTTCAGCGAACCGCTGCGCAGGCTGCCGGCCACTCCAACGATCTTCGACATGCGTTTCTCCTCAGGACAGGTCAGGCGCGCGGCTCAAGCGGGGCCGGATTCAAGGTAGTCTGGATTTCCGTACCTTGCCTGATGGTCTTGGTGACCGGCGTCTTTTCACAGATCTCGCCCAGCCTGCCGATCTGTTCCGGGCTGAGCCGGGCGCCGAAAGCGACCGTGCGATCGATCTTTTCGCGCCCTTGTTCGTCGCGCGAAAAGCGCATCCGCACATCGATCAGCCCCAGCTCCCATTGTTTACGATCGGCGTACATGCGTAAAGTCAAGGAGGTGCAGGCGGCCAGGCCGGCCAGCAGCAGTTCATAGGGCGCCGGACCGCTATCGGTGCCGCCGTTATCGAGCGGTTCGTCGGCCTGCAACTGGTGCGACCTGGCCTGGATTTGCTGGACATATCCAGTAATGCTTTGTAAGTGTACAGACGCCATGAGTTCCCCATATCAGGTTGGAATTTGATATGGAGACTATAGCTGTTTTAAGGGAAGGATATGCTAAAGCAGCTCGATCTGATGGCGCAAGGCGGCGCAGGCCGCCTCCAGCTGCGCCTGATCGACGGCCAGGCCGGTATTGAGCACGGCTTCAATGTGCAGCGTGGCGTCGACCATGGCTGCCATGCGGAAAATCATGGCCGCGCCTTTCAGCCGGTGCGTCGTCTGCTGCACGGCACTGTAGTCGCGGCTGGCCAGGGCTTGCTCGATGCCGGCCAGATCATGCCTGGCGCTGGCCAGGAACAGATCGTCCAGTCCAAGCTCGGATTCGTCCAAAGGCAATAGCGGATCTGGTGGCGGCTGGCTACCTTTGCTCTTGTTCATTTCATCCACTTCTAGTGTTTATCCCGGAATGCCGCGACGACTGCCCGCATGTACAGCAGGCAAGGCGCGCGGCCTGTATCCATCCTTTTATCGCCAGATGAACAGAGATAGCCTAGATTTGGAGCTTACTTGCAGCAATGGCAAACTTATATATTTCACAATCGTTAACATTGGGTAACAACAATCCGTCGGCCGCAGCCGCAAAAAACCGACGAATTTACAACATTTATTTGCCGCATGGCAATGAAAAGCGAATATTTTTCACTGGCCCGATTTAAGCCACTCGATTCAAGCTGCCCCTAGCCGCCACAGCGAAGTCAGCTCAGCGGCGCGCGCGGCGTGCAGCGGATCGGCCTCATCGCTGGCCTTGGGATGCTGCGGCCGGATATCGGTTTTTCCCAGCACTTTCAAGCCGGCCGCCTCGATCGCCGCCAGCAGCTCGGCGCGCGAACGCAAGCCCAGGTGCTCAGCCAGGTCGGACAGGATCAGCCAGCCCTCGCCGCCCGGTTCCAGATGTTGCGCCAGGCCGCCCAGGAAACCGCGCAGCATGCGGCTCTCGGGATCGTATACCGCGTGTTCGATCGGCGAGCTGGGGCGCGCCGGAATCCAGGGCGGATTGCAGATCACCAGCGGCGCCCGGCCCTCAGGAAACAAATCGGCCTGCAGCAGGGTGACCTGGCCGTCCAGCTCCAGCCGCACCAGGTTCTCGCGCGCGCAACGCAGGGCGCGCGGGTCCATATCGGTCGCCACGATGCGCTCTACGCCGCGCTTAGCCAATAACGCCGCGAGTACGCCAGTGCCGGTGCCGATATCAAAAGCCAGCTTGGTGGACGGCAACGGCGCCGCCTCCACCAGTCCGATATATTCGCCGCGCACCGGCGAATACACGCCGTAGTGTGGATGGATGCGCGCGCCCAGGGCGGCGATCTCGACGCCCTTCTTGCGCCACTCGTGGGCCCCGATCAGGCCCAGCAATTCACGCAGCGAGGCCACGAACGGCTCGGCTGGCGCGCCATAGGCTTCGTTGCAGGCGAGCTGCACATCGGGTGCGCGGCGCAGGGGGATGCTGTAGTCGGCGTCGAACGGCAGCAGCAGCATGCCCAGGGTGCGCGCCCGCTGCGACTGGGCCTGGCGATGCAGGTTGAAGGCATCGGTCGGCGACACCGGCTGTTTGCGCGGCTTGCCGCGCTTGTCGGCTTTCGGTTCGGCGCGGCGCGCCAGCGCCTGCAGCAATTGGCGGGCGTTCTGGAAATCTCCGCGCCACAGCATGCCGGTGCCTTCGCAGGCCAGGCGGTAAGCGCTGTCGGCGGTCATCCGGTCGTCCGCAATCACCACCCGCTTGGGCGCCGGATTGCCGTTTTCCGAGCGCCAGCGCGCCGAACGCGGCTGATCTTCCTCGATCCAATGGATCATCGGCTGTTCGCTCGCCGTCATAGGACGCCCGCGGGACGGTCGGCCGAAGTCAATTCGACAGTAGTGGAATTCAAACGCATGGATTGGTCTCGATCAGTGTAGGTAGGCAGGAAGCAGGTCACGATGCCTTGCAAAACATCGTCCGCGCTGTCCGTTTGCCATCATGGCAGGCGGACATCTTCGATAGCCCCAAGTATACCTCCTGACCGCGGCTATGCGCCGTTTCTTTCATCCGGACAAATTCAGGGCCGCCGGCGCCCTGCAAACCACCCTGTCAAAACGTCTCCCAGTCATCCGCATTGGACGCCGCCAGCTTGACCGCAGGGGCTTTCCATGATGTTGGCTGCGCCTTGCCGGCTGCAAGCTTGCCAGCGCCAGTGCGCGTCTTGCCAGCGGCGACAGTCTTCAGGACCGGGGGTGAGGCACGTCTAGCCGGCGCCGGTCTGGCGCTTGGCAGCGGCTCCGCACGCTTGGCCAGCGCCGGCGGCGCACTGCTGCGCGGCTGCTCAGCCATGCGGAATACCGACACCGCATCCTGCAGGCGCAGCGCCTGCCCTTCCAGCGAACCGGCCGCGGCCGCCACCTGCTCCACCAGCGCGGCGTTCTGCTGCGTCACCTGGTCCATCTGCGTAACCGCCTGGTTGACTTGTTCGATGCCGCTGCTCTGTTCTTCCGACGCCACCGTGACTTCCGCCATGATGTCGGTCACGCGCTTGACCGCCTGCACGATTTCATCCATGGTCTGGCCGGCCCGGGCCACCAGCTCGGAGCCGCCGTCGACCTTGTCGACCGAATCCCCTATCAGTTCCTTGATTTCCTTAGCCGCCTGGGCGCTGCGCTGGGCCAGGCTGCGCACCTCGGCCGCCACCACCGCAAAACCGCGCCCTTGCTCGCCGGCCCGGGCCGCCTCCACCGCTGCGTTCAGCGCCAGGATATTGGTCTGGAACGCAATGCCGTCGATTACCCCGATGATGTCGGCGATGCGCCTGGAGCTGTCGGTAATGCCTTGCATGGTGTGAACCACCTGCCCGACTACTTCGCCGCCCTTGGCGGCGATGCTGGAAGCGCTCTGCGCCAGCTGCCCGGCCTGCCTGGCGTTGTCGGCATTCTGCCGCACGGTGGCGGTCAGTTGCTCCATGCTGGCGGCGGTCTGCTGCAGCGAAGCGGCCTGCTGTTCGGTGCGCGCCGACAAATCGCTGTTGCCGGCGGAAATTTCCTTGATCGAAGCGCCGATGTTGTGGGTGCCTTCGCGAATCTCGGTGATGGCCGCCGCCAGCTGCAGCTGCATCTGCCGCATCGCATGCAGCAGGCTGGACTTGTCCTTGCCGTCGACCAGCACCGCCAGGTCCAGCTCGCCGCCGGCGATCCTGGCGGCGATGGCGGCAGCATAACTCGGTTCTCCGCCCAGGCTGCGCGTCACGCTACGGATAATCAGCAGCATGGTGGCCGACACTGTCGCACCGATGACGAACATGATCAGCAGCTGCTTGAGCAGGTTGTCGTAAAACGCCGCCTGCACATCGTTGACGAACACGCCCGACACCAGGAACCAGTCCCACGGCGCGAAATAATTCACCTGGCTGATTTTCTCGGCGCGGGTGTCGGCGGTGCCCGGCAAGCGCCCCATGTAATGGACGATGCCCTGCTGTTGCTGTTTGCCCAGCTTGACCATTTCCACGTAATACAGCTTGCCATCGGTATCCTTGCGCTCGCCGACGTTCTTGTTGACGATATCCTTGCTGGTCGGGTGCATCAGCACCACCGGCCGCGAATCGAAGACAAACACATAGTTGTCCTGCGCATAGCGCATGCTGCTGATGCGCTGCAAGGCCTGGCTTTGCGCGTCCGCCAGGCTAAGCCGGCTGGCGGCGACATCGTCGGCATACCCCTTGACGATGCCGGCCGCGGTTTCCACCACATTCTTCAGCCCGGCTTCGCGTTCCTTCATCATGGTGTCGCGCGTGTTCAGGGCGGACCAGCCGGCCAGCAGCAGCAACCCCAGCCACATGACCGCCAGCACCAGCCACAACTTTGCTTTCAGACTCAGATTTTTCATGCCTGCGTACTTTCCTTAAAAAATAAAATCTAGGCTGCTACCCGCCGCGCCGCCGGCCTGTTTCCCAATTGCGCCTGGTGCGGCGTGATATCCAACGGCCGCCTGGCGGCGCCGGCATGCAGTGCCGGGCTGGCAGGTCCGCTGTCGGTCTTGAACACGCTCACCATCTGCGCCAGGCTGACCGCCTGTTCCTGCAGCGAGGCGGCGGCAGCGGCAGCCTGCTCCACCAGCGCCGCATTTTGCTGGGTGACCTCGTCCATTTGCGTGATCGCGTGGTTGACCTGCTCGATGCCGCTGCTTTGCTCCTGGCTGGCGGTCGCGATCTCGCCGATGATGTCGGTCACCCGCTTGACGCTGGTCACCACCTCGCCCATGGTGGCGCCGGCCTGCTCCACCAGCCGGCTGCCGCTGCCGACCTGGCTGACGGAATCGTCGATCAGCACCTTGATTTCCTTGGCCGCTGCCGCCGAGCGTTGGGCCAGGCTGCGCACTTCCGCCGCCACCACGGCGAAGCCGCGTCCCTGTTCGCCGGCACGCGCTGCTTCCACCGCGGCGTTGAGGGCCAGGATATTGGTCTGGAAAGCGATGCCGTCGATGACGCCGATGATGTCGACGATTTTCTTCGATGAGCTGCGGATATTGCCCATGGTGTCGACCACCTGCGACACCACCGCGCTGCTGTTGCTCGCCACTTGCGATGCGGTCACCGCCAGCTGGTTGGCCTGCCGTGCGTTATCGGCGTTCTGCTTGACGGTCGAGGTCAGCTGTTCCATCGCCGACGCGGTTTCTTCCAGCGATCCGGCTTGCTGTTCGGTGCGGCTCGACAGGTCCAGGTTGCCGCTGGCGATCTGGCCGGAGGCGGTGGCGATGGTGTCGGCCGAACTCTTGATGTTGGTGATCGTGTGCAGCAGCGATGCGCGCATGCATTTCATCGCATACACCAGGCTGCGCGTATCGCCGGGCCGGGTCGCGATGTCCAGGCTGAGGTCGCCGCCGGCGATGCGGTTGGCGATATCGGCTGCATGGCCGGGATCGCCGCCGATCGCGGCCAGCATGCTGCGGTTGGAATAGATCACCAGCGCTACCAGCGCCAGCGCAACCGCCAGCAGGATGGCGCCGGCCTGGTACAGCGATTGCATGAAAGCCCGGTTGAGGTCGTCCACATAAATGCCGGTGGTGGCGATCCAGTCCCACGGCTGGTAGCCAAGCGCGAACGACATCTTCGGCACCGCCTCGGCCGCACCGACGCGCGGCCAGACGTAGTTGATGAAACCGCCGCCGCTCTGGCTGCCGGCCTTGGAAATCAGGACGAACACCAGGTTGCCGTCGGGATCCTTGAAGTCGCTCATCTTGCGCCCATCCAGCTCCGGCTTGATCGGGTGCATGACCATCACTTCATTCGAGGTCGACACCGAAAAATAGCCATCCTTGCCGTAGCGCATGGCCTTCAACCGTGCCAGCGCCTGCTGCTGCGCCTCGCTCTTGCCGAGGGCGCCGCTGGCGGCCATGGCGCCGTATTCCTTGATCACGTTCATGGCGACATTGGAGACATTGACCAGATCGCTTTTACGTTCGTCCAGCCGGATCTGCCGCGCCTGGTAGGCATTGAAGACGGAGATTGAAAATAGTGCGACCAGGCTGACCAGCAGCGGCAGCCACAGTTTCTGCGTAAAAGACAATCTGTTCATGAATGGGTCTCCGTTTGCCTTGGCAATTATCGATGGCGTGCGGCGTCGAAGCGCCGGCACGGGACGCAATTACTGCGTTCCTTTGCTGCTTTCTTTTACGTTAACGGCAGCGTCGCTGCATAACTGAAGGGGGGACAAAAAGAATAGTGCGCAACCACGCCGGGCACGGCTGCCGCGGCAGAATCTGCCGGACGCCAGTTTGACAATCGGAATCGCCGCTGGCGCAGGCGTAAGGGATTATCGATTGTTACCTTTGAGATTTCACAATGATATACAAATCAGTATCCAAAAATCTGCAATAATCGGCGCCCGGCACTGGTCCGGCATCGCCAAAAATTCGCCCGCTTTCGATCTGGCTGGTTTATTGTATCCACTTAGAAACTCACCGGAACGGCGCAGTTGTCAGTTCAGCAATTCAGGCCGTTCTCAAGCCGCAGACCAGGAGAACGCAGCGATCATCGCGCAGTAATCATCGATTAACGACAGGAGAGATAACACGTGAAGCAATGGACTATTCGGCAAAGAATGCTGGTCAGTTTTGGGCTTATCCTGGCGTTGATGGGATTCATGGCTGGCATCACCTATCTCAAGCTGGCGGCGATCGAACACGAAACCATCAGCTTCCAGACCGATTCCATGCCCGGCCTCGAATTGAGCACCGGCATACGCTCGACCTGGTTCCAGAGTTATCTGCTGGCGCTGCAGGTAGTGGCGCTGGACAATCCGGATGAACGCAAGCAGGACCTGGCCACCATGCGCGCCGACGCCGAAAAAATGGACAAGCTGATCGCAGACTACGACAAGACCATTTTCGAAAGCGAGGACAGGACCAACTTCAACGCCTTCAAGGCTGCGCGCGCGCAATACGACCGGCTCATGGCGGAAGTATTGAAACTGGACGACTTGCAAAAGAATCCGCAAGCGCGCGCGCTGCTGATCCAGCAGTTGGAACCGGCCTGGCAATTGGGGCGCAGCGCCGCCACCCAGCTGCGCGACTTCAACCAGCAGGCAGAAGTCCGTTCGGTGGACAAGATCGAAGCCGCGGTAGTGGTCGCCAAGAGCACCTTGCTGGTAGCGCTGGTAATCGCCCTGGTAGCGGCCCTGATCTGCGGTTTCTTCCTGCTGCGCGCCATCACGCGGCCGATGGCGGACCTGATCGCGGCGTTGGAAGTGATCCGTTCCGGCGACCTGTCGCAGCGCCTGAACCTGAATCGCCATGACGAATTCCAGGCGCTGGAAGTGGGCCTCAACCGCATGTCGGACGAATTGACCGGGCTGGTCGGGCAAGCGCAGAAATCGGCGGTGCAGGTCACCACCTCGGTGGTCGAGATCGCCGCCACCGCCAAGCAGCAGCAAGCCACCGCCAACGAAACCGCCGCCACCACCACCGAGATCGGCGCCACTTCGCGCGAGATCTATTCCACTTCGCGCGAACTGGTCAACACCATGAACGAAGTCTCGTCCGGCGCGGAGGAAGCCGCGCGGCTGGTCGGCACCGGCCAGGCCGGACTGACCCAGATGGAAGACACCATGCACCACGTGATGGATGCAGCCGGCTCGGTCAACGCCAAGCTGGCCATCCTCAACGAGAAGGCCAGCAATATCAACCAGGTGGTGACCACCATCACCAAGGTCGCCGGCCAGACCAACCTGCTGTCGCTGAACGCCGCCATCGAGGCTGAAAAAGCCGGCGAATACGGCCGCGGGTTTTCCGTGGTGGCGACCGAAATCCGCCGCCTGGCCGACCAGACCGCGGTGGCGACCTACGACATCGAACAGATGGTCAAAGAGATCCAGTCCGCGGTATCTGCCGGCGTCATGGGCATGGACAAATTCTCCGAAGAAGTGCGGCGCGGCATCGCCGACGTGCAGAACGTCGGCACCCAGCTGTCGCAAATTATCCAGCAAGTGCAGGCTTTGACGCCGCGCTTCCAGTCGGTCAACGAAGGGGTGCAAGCGCAAGCCGTCGGCGCCGAGCAGATCAGCCAGGCGCTGACGCAGCTGAGCGAAGCGGCCCAGCAAAGCGTGGAATCGCTGCGCCAGTCGAGCCAGGCGATCGATGAACTGACGCTGACCGCCAACGGCTTGCGCAACGGCGTATCGCGCTTCAAACTGAAATCCGGCTGAGGCAGCCGCAGAGTTGCGGAGTTACCGGAGTTACATACAATGCTTTTTTTATTGTTCCAAATCGGCCAGGACCATTACGCACTCGACACCCGCCAGGTGGCGGTGGTGCTGTCGCTGGCCAACCTGAAACAGATACCGGCAAGCGCGCCCTGGGTGGCCGGCGTGTTCACCTATCGCGGGCAGTCGGTGCCGGTGATCGATCTCAGCCAGCTGGCGCTGGGCCGCCCTGCCCAGCGCCGCCTCAGCACCCGCATGGTGCTGGTGCATTACCCGACGCCAGGCCCGGACAGCCGCCTGCTGGGGCTGGTGCTGGAAAAATCCAGCGAAATCATGCGCCGCGAACCTTCCGAGTTTCGCGACAGCGGCCTCGACCACAGCGATGCTCCCTACCTGGGGCAGGTCACCGACGATGCGCGCGGGCTGATCCAGTCGGTCCAGGTGCAAGACCTGTTGCCGCCTGAAGTCCGGGCGCAGCTGTTTCCGGCAGCGGAGCAATAATGCCGCTGGCAAAATTCGAAACCATGCTGAAACGTACAATGGGGCTGGATGTCCAGTCCATCGGCCGGCCCATGCTGGAGCGCGCCTTGCATGAGAGACGCGACAAAAGCGGGGTCGACGACCTTGACGCCTACTGGCTGCTGCTGCAGATGTCGGAGCAGGAACAGCTGCACCTGATCGAATCGGTGATCGTGCCGGAAACCTGGTTCTTCCGCAACCGCGAAGCGTTCAATGAAATGGCGCAGCTGCAGCCGCAGCGGCCGATCAGCGCCGGCCAGCCTTTGCGCATCCTGAGCCTGCCCTGCTCCACCGGCGAAGAACCGTACTCGATTGCGATGGCCTTGCTGGACATCGGCATGCCGCCGCAGCATTTCCGCATCGACGCCATCGACATCAGCGCACAATCGCTCGCCGTCGCGCGCCAGGCGGTATACGGCAAGAACTCGTTCCGCGGCAATTCGCTGGCGTTCCGCGACCACTATTTCGCCCTCAATGAACAAGGCTACGCGCTGTCGGAGACAGTGCGCCAGCAGGTGCGCTTCATCCAGAGCAACCTGTTTGCACCAACCCTGCTGTACGGCGAAGCGCCCTACGACATCGTCTTTTGCCGCAACCTGCTGATCTATTTCGACCGCACCACCCAGCACCAGGCCGTCACTATCCTGACCCAGCGGCTGGCGCCCGAGGGCCTGCTGTTTGTCGGCCCGGCGGAAAGCGCGCTGATGATGCAGCATGCGCTGACGCCGATCAAGGCGCCGATGGCCTTCGCCTTCCGCCAGGGCGCGCCCAAACAGGAGCCGGTCAAGCCTGCAGCGGCGCCAATCGCAGCCTTTGCGCCACAGCCGCCGGCGCCGTTGCGGCCGGCGCCAAGAGCAGCCGCCGCGCGCGCAGCGCCGTCAAGGATCCGGCCTGCGGCAGAGCTGCCTGTGCTGCCGCAGACCACCCTGGCGACAGTGCAGCTGCTGGCCGACCAGGGCCAGCTGAGCGAAGCCGCCAGCCTGTGCGAACAGCTGATCCAGCGCCACGGCCCGTCGGCCGCGGCATATTACCTGATGGGCGTGATCCATGACGCCGCCGACCGCAAGCAAGCCGCGGCGGACTGCTATCGCAAAGCCTTGTACCTGGAGCCGGCCCATGCCGGCGCCATGACCCACCTGGCGGCCCTGCTGCAAACCCAGGGCGACACCGCCGGCGCCAGGCTGCTGCAGCAGCGGGCACGGCGTTCGGCAGAAAACAACCCGTCCTGACATGCGCTTGATGCTGATATCTTCCTTCAAGGGCGTTGCCGCTTCGGGCTGGCCGAAGTTAGTGGACTGCAACAACCGAATCAAGAGCGCTTGTCACGTATCCGACGTGCATGGCGGCGTTGCAAATGCTCGCAATAGTCTCGCTATTGCTGCGCTTCGCGCGGGGCGGCCATCCGCCTTGCCCTGCGCATCGGATACGCGCCCTTCACTCTCGATTCGGCTATTACAGTCCACTAGTCGTATGATGTGCCAATCATGACTACATCACTTGATTATCAAACCGACACCATGGCATTGATCGACGATTGCTGGAACCGCATCGGCGTACGCGGCGATTCGTCCTGCGAACGCCTGGCGCTGCATATCGATTGCCGCAACTGCCCGGTCCATGCGCGCGCCGCGGCCGAGCTGCTGGACCGGCTGCAGCTGGACGGCGGCAGCGACGGCTGGCTTGAGCCGGGCGAAGAGCCGCAGCAAGACGACGCCGACCTCCACTCCCTGCTGCTGTTCCGCATCGGCGAAGAGTGGCTGGCGCTGCCGACCGCGCTGCTGGAAGAAATCACCGAACTGCGCAGCGTGCACCGCTTGCCGCACCGGCAAAACGCGGTTGTGCTCGGCATCACCAACATCCGCGGAGCGCTGGTGACTTGCGTGTCGCTGGCGGCGATGCTCGGCATCGGTGACAGCAGCAGCGACAGCAAGGCCAGCGCGCGCCAGGAACTGCTGCGGCGCATGCTGATCGTCAGGCACAACGGCCAGACCACTGCGTTCACCGCGGATGAAGTGCACGGCACCTTGCGCGTCGCCGCCTCGGCCCGGCAGCCGGTGCCAACCACCCTGATCCGGGCCACCGGCCACTTCACCGACGCCGTGATCCAGTGGAACGGGCATAGCGTCGGCCTGCTGGACCAGGAACTGCTGTTTCACACGCTGGATCGGAGCCTGGCATGAACGCCGACGAATTGCGCGACGCCTCCATGCTCGACCTGTTCCGCATGGAGGTAGAAACCCAGGCGCAAGTGATGAGCAGCGGCCTGCTGGCGATTGAACGCGCGCCGCAACATGAGCCGCCGCAACAGCAGCTGGAAGCCTGCATGCGCGCCGCCCACTCGATCAAGGGCGCGGCGCGGATTGTCGGCGTCCAGGCCGGGGTCGACGTCACCCATGTCATGGAGGACTGTTTTGTCTGGGCGCAGCAGGGAAAAGTGCAGCTTGGACCGCGCCGCATCGACCTGCTGCTGCACGGCGTCGACCTGCTGCAGCGGATCGCCGCCAGCGCAGAGGACCTGGAACTGTGGCAGGCCGGCAGCGGCCGCAAGGAAATCGAAACTTTCCTGCGCGGCCTGGAAACCAGCTTGCAGCAAGCCGATGACCGCGCCCGCGAAGCGGAATCGGTCCCGGAATTGGTCCCGTTCTCGGTCCCGATCTCGGAACCGGCAATTGTGGCGGCGGCAGAAACGGACGACGCCGTACCGGCAGCCGATGAGGCGATGACAGGCCAGAACCAGGGCAAAAACCAGGACAAGATCAAGAACCAGGACCAGGGCGACCGCATGCTGCGCGTCACCGCCGCGCACTTGAACCAGCTGGTCAGCCTGTCCGGCGAATCGCTGGTGGAATCGCGCTGGCTGCCCGCCTTCAACCAATCCCTGCTGCGCTTGAAACGGCTGCAGCAGAACACCGCGCAATCGCTGGAAGCCTTGCATGATTCGCTGCGCGAGGGCAATCTCGCAGGCGCCCACCTCAAGGCCTTGCAGGATGTCCGGCAAAATATCGACGCCAGCCAGAAGATGCTGGCCGAGCGCCTGACTGAACTGGAGCTGTTCGAACGGCGCAACAGCAGCCGCGCGCAGCGTCTGTACGACCAGGCGCTGGCCAGCCGCATGCGGCCGTTCGCCGATCGCGTGGTCGGCTACGACCGCATGGTGCGCGACCTCGGGCGCACGCTGGGAAAGCAGGTCAAGCTGGAGATCAACGGCCAGACCACCCAGGTTGACCGCGACATCCTCGAGCAGCTGGACGCGCCGCTGGTGCACCTGCTGCGCAATGCGCTCGACCACGGCATCGAAACGCCGCAGCAGCGGCGCGCCGCCGGCAAGGATGAAGAAGGCCTGGTCACGCTGACCGCGCGCCATCATGCCGGCCTGCTGCAAATCACCATCAGCGACGACGGCAACGGCGTCGACCTGGAACAATTGCGTGCCGCCGTGGTGCGGCGCGGCCTGGTGGACCACGCCACCGCGGGCCGCCTGAGCGATGCCGAGCTGCTGCATTTCCTGCTGCTGCCCGGCTTCAGCATGCGCGACACGGTGACCGAAATTTCCGGGCGCGGGGTCGGCCTGGATGTGGTCCACAACATGCTCAAGCGCATGCGCGGCACCGTCCAGATTTTCAGCGAAGCCGGCCACGGCATGCGTTTCCAGCTGCAATTGCCGCTGACGCTGTCGCTGGTGCGCAGCCTGCTGGTCAGCATTGGCGGCGAGCCCTACGCCTTTCCGCTGGCGTACGTCAACCGCACCATGATATTGGAGCGGAGCCAGATCGAATCGCTGGAAGGCCGCCAGCATTTTGCCTTTGAAGAACGCCAGATCGGCCTGGTCGCTGCCAGCCAGATCCTGCAGAGCGGCGATGCGGCCGCAAGCGGCGACCGCATTGCCCTGGTAGTGATCGGCGACCAGACCCAGACCTACGGTTTGCAGGTTGACCGACTGCTGGGCGAACACATGCTGGTGGTGCAACCGCTGGATGCACGCCTGGGCAAGATCAAGGATGTGGCGGCGGCGGCGCTGATGGAAGACGGCTCCCCGGTGCTGATACTGGACGTGGCCGACATGCTCAATTCGGTTGAGAAACTGATTGCCCAGGGCCAGCTCAGCAAGATCCAAGGCAACAGCAGCCAGCAGCAGGTGCAGACCAGCAAGCGGGTGCTGGTGGTCGACGATTCGCTTACCGTGCGCGAACTGGAACGCAAGCTGCTGAGCAACCGCGGTTATACGGTGCGCGTCGCGGTGGACGGCATGGACGGCTGGAACGCCCTGCGCAGCGAACCGTTCGACCTGGTGGTGACCGATATCGACATGCCGCGCATGGATGGCATCGAGCTGGTCACCTTGATCAAGAAAAACCTGCAGCTGAAAGCCATCCCGGTCATGATCGTGTCATACAAGGACCGCCAGGAAGACCGCCAGCGCGGGCTCGAAGCCGGCGCCGATTATTACCTGGCCAAAGCCAGCTTCCATGACGAAACCCTGCTGCAGGCGGTGGAAGACCTGATCGGCGAGGCCCACTCATGAAGATCGGTATTGTCAACGATGCGCCGATTGCGGTGGAAGCGCTGCGCCGCACGCTGGTCCAGCGCCAGGACCACGAGATCATCTGGATTGCCGAGGATGGCCAGCGCGCCATTGAGCTGTGTGCATGGCAGGTGCCGGACCTGATCCTGATGGACCTGATGATGCCGGTGCTGGACGGCGTCGCCGCCACCCGCCACATCATGGCGCATACGCCATGTGCGATCCTGATCGTCACCGGCGACGTCGGCGCCAATGTCTCGGCAGTCTATGATGCCATGGCTTACGGCGCGCTGGATGCGATCGATACCCCGAGCACCCTGAGCGGTTACCAGCGCAACGACGTCAACACCATGCTGGCCAAGATCGACTCTATCGAAAAACTGCTCAACCAGCGCCAGTCGCTGCCGGAACAGCGGGCGCCGGCTGCCGCGGCGGTCACCACGACTGCCGCCGCCGGCGCTAAAAGAACATCGCTGCCGGCCCCCGACTCAAAATACCTGATCGCCATCGGCGCTTCCGCCGGCGGTCCCGCGGCGCTGGCCACCCTGCTGTCGCAGCTGCCGGCCGATTTCCCGGCGGCCCTGGTGGTGGTGCAGCATGTGGATGCCCAGTTCGCTTCCGGCATGGCCGAATGGCTCAGCGGCCAGTCGAAACTGCCGGTGCGGCTGGCGCAGGCCGGCGACAGCCCGGCGCCAGGCCAGGTGCTGCTGGCCGGGACCGACGACCATCTGCGCCTGACCCGGCCGTTCCAGCTCGGCTACACCGAACAACCCAGCGGCTATCCCTACCGGCCGTCGATCGACGTTTTTTTCCAGAGCGTGGTCGAATTGTGGGCGGGGAAAGCGGTCGGCATCCTGCTGACCGGCATGGGCCGCGACGGCGCCCTGGGGCTCAAAGCCATGCGCGACAAAGGTTACTACACGATCGCCCAGGACCGTGAATCCAGCGCTGTGTATGGCATGCCGAAGGCAGCCGCCCTGCTCGATGCGGCCGACGCCATCCTGCCGGTGAACCAGATAGCGGCAAAGCTGGTCAGCATCATATGCAAACGATAACTGCGCAAACGACAACTGCGCAAACGACAACTGCGGCAAACGATAGCTACAATCAGTACAGATACGGAGTAAGTCATGCCTAAAGAACTCAATCTCGACATCGATCAGCCGCCGGACGACTATCCGGTCATGGTGCTGCTGGTCGACGACCAGGCCATGGTGGGCGAAGCCGTCAGGCGCGCGCTGGCGAACCAGATCAACATCGATTTCCATTACTGCGCCCATCCCGATGAAGCGATCGAAGCCGCCCAGAAAACCCGGCCCACGGTCATCCTGCAAGACCTGGTGATGCCCGGCATCGACGGCCTGACGCTGGTGCGCCAGTACCGCGCCAATCCGGCCACCCGCAACGTGCCTATCATCGTGCTGTCGACCCGCGAAGATCCCGCGGTCAAGAGCGCGGCGTTTACCGCCGGCGCCAACGACTATCTGGTCAAGCTGCCCGACACCATAGAGCTGGTGGCGCGCATCCGCTACCATTCGCGCTCTTACGTCAACCTGCTGCAGCGCGACGAGGCCTATCGCGCGCTGCGCCAGAGCCAGCAGCAGCTGCTGGAAACCAACCTGGAGCTGCAGCGCCTGACCAATTCGGACGGCCTCACCGGGCTCGCCAACCGCCGTTATTTCGATGAATATTTCAGCGCCGAATGGAAGCGCGCCGAACGCGAGCAAAGCTCGCTGTCGCTGCTGATGATCGATGTCGACGATTTCAAGCTGTATAACGATACCTACGGCCATCTGGCCGGCGACACCGCGCTCAAGCAGGTGGCGGAAAGCATCGGCCACTTTGCAAGGCGCCCGACCGATCTCGCGGCGCGCATCGGCGGTGAGGAGTTTGTACTGGTGCTGCCGTCCATGTCGCGCGAGCACATGGAGATCCAGGCCGACAAGCTGCAGGCGGCGGTGCATGCGCTGGGCATCGCTCATGCCTCATCCAGCAATGACGCCAGAGTCACGGTCAGCGTCGGTGGCGCCAGCATGGTGCCGCAGCGCGGCAGCTCGCAGGAAAAACTGGTGGAAGCGGCCGACCAGGCGCTGTATCGCGCCAAGCGCGGCGGCAAGAACCGGGTCGAGATCGCGCAGTAAGACAAGCTTGCGGCGCGTTCCGGCCGCAGCTTATTCGGCGACCGCCGTACGTCGCCTGCTTGCCTTCGGCAAAGCCAGTTGCGCCGCATGCCGCGCCGCCAGCATGCGTGCGCGGCGCTTGCGCGCCCAGATGATCACGCCGGTCGCGCTCAGCAAGGCCACTACCGCCCCCATCAAGGAAATCAGGATGCGTCCGGTAAGGCCAAGGATGCGTCCCGAATGCAAAGGAAACTGCGCCTGCATGAAAATGTCTCCGGCGCTGCCGCTGCCGGGGATCTTGGCGCCGGCAGCATGGCCGTCGGCGGCATCGTAATACAGCCAGCTGTTGCCCAGGCCGACATCGCCATGGTCGTTGCCGGCTTCGAAAAACCCGACGCCGTACAAACCGAAGGCGGAAGAATAGAATACCCCGCCGACCGGTACCATCCAGCCGCGGCGCTGTCCGTCCTCGCGCGCCAGTTGCGCTACCCGTTCGCGGCTGACCGCCGGTTCTGTCTTGGCAGCCAATGCCGGTGCGACCGGCTTGCGGCTGTCGAACGGATCCGGCGTCAGCGTCGAGAAGGTTTGCACGATGGGACGCATCACCGGGTTATACAGGTTCATCGAAACCGAGGTCACCGCCAGCAACAGCAGCAACATCCAGAGCCAGACGCCGCCGGAGCGATGCAGGTCGAAATTGAACTTGTGCCCGCCCTGGCGCCAGCGGAATGCGAACGACTTGCGCCAGCTGCGCCAGTTGGGGAACGACAGCCACAAGGCGATGAAACAGTCCAGCACCCAGACGATGCCGATGAGACCCATCAGCCATACCCCCAGCTCGATGCCACCGACCTCGGGCAGATGCATGGTGTAGTGCAGCTTGTACAGGAACGGCAGCAGGTTCTCGCGGCTGAGCGAGATGGCGCCCCACATGCGCTTGCCCTGTATCTCGGCGCTGACCGGATCGACCGCGACCTGGTTGAAGCCGAGGTCGTAGGGCTTGCCGCTGGCCGGATCGATGCGCCCTTCCACCATCATGCTGCTGGTATGCCCGGGTTCGCTTTCCGTCATCACGTAGGTGACGCGCAGGCGCGGATCCTGCGCTTCCACCCGGTTCGCCAGCTCCAGCCCTGGCAAGGCCTTGCCGGACAAGGGCTGGTCGGCGCTGTAGGCATGGAACAGCTGCGGATTAAGCCAGGCGTCGAGTTCATGATCCCAGGAAATGACGGCGCCGGTAGCGCCGGCGATGAACAGGAACACCGCAGCCGCCAGGCCGAACCAGCGATGCAGGATGACCATGAAAGGACGTGTCGTCATGATCGGCTTCAGTATTTCCAGTTAATCGCAACGCTGCCGTTGATCGGCTCGCCATAATAACCCTGGCTCGCATACAGGCTGGAAATGTACTTTTTGTTGGTGAGGTTGTTGAGGTTGGCGGTGACGCTGACCTGCTTGCTGATGTCGTAGCGCGCCATCAGGTTGAGCAAGGCATAACCTTGCTGCACCGTGGTGACGTTCTGGGTCGCGGTCAGCGCATCGGTGCGGCTGGTATTGCCTTGCCAGTTGACGCTGGCGCCTACTTTCAGCTGTTCCAGCTGCGGCAGCCGGTAGGTGGTGGCCAGCCGTACGGTCTTTTTCGGGACGTAGTTCTTGGCCGAATTGCCGTCCTGGTCCTTGATGGTCATCACGGTGTAGCCGAGGCTGCCCTGCAAACCCTTCGCCAGTTCGCCGGACAATTCCAGCTCCAGGCCTTCCGAATGGGCGTCGATGGCACGGTAATAGGCCTTGGCGCCGAGATAACCGGCCTGTTCCGCCGTGTTGTTCTGCTCCACCCTGAACAGGGCTGCCGATGCATTCAGCTTGCGGTTGAAAAATTCGCTCTTCAAGCCCAGCTCGTAGCTCTTGCCTTCGACCGGCTTGAGCGTGGCGCCGCTGATGTCGGTCTGGTACTGCGGATTGAAAATCTCGGTATAGCTGGCGTAAGCCGATACGTTGCGGTTCAGGTCGTACACCAGGCCGGCGTATGGCGTGGTGGAGCTGGCGCTGGTCTGTTGGCTGACGCCGTAGGCAATGCCGGCGGTGCTGGCGTCGGTGTAGTTGGCGCCAAGCAGCAGCTTGAGATTGTCGGCCAGGTTGAGGCGGGTTGCGCCGTACAGGGTCTTGCGCTTGCCGGTGTAGGAGCTCCCGTCGATCGAGGCGTCGAAGCTCGGTTGCGGATAACTGCCGTCGAATGCGCCCGAGGCTGTCAGCGCGGCGCCGATTCCTTGTCCGTAATGGGAAATGTCGTCCAGCGTCGAACGCGACCAGCTGGCGCCGAAAGTCAGGTCGTGCTCGCGTCCGCCCAATGCATATTTGCCGCTGACATAACTGTCGACCACGGTCTGCCGGTTGTCGGAATTGTACAGCGACGGATAACTGAACAGGCCGGCGCCGCTAGCCCGGTCCGGCGTGCCGTAGACATAGAACAGCTTGCCGTCGGTGCTCAGCTTATTGTGGCTGAGGGTGGTTTTCCATTGCCAGTCGTTGCCGAAGCGATGGTTCAGTTCGGCGAAGGCGCGCTGCTCCTCCGAATTCCAGGACGACCAGCTGGCTGAGGTGCTGGTGCCGACGCCGTAACTGGTCGGCGTGCCGTCGGTGTAATATAGCGGCAAAGCGCCCCAGATGGCGCCCTTGCCGTCGTTTTTCTGGTAGCTGTAACCCAGGGTCAGCAAGGTGTCGTTGCTCAGGTCGGCTTCGATCACGCCGTAGAACACGTCCTTGCTGGGCTGGTAGCGGTCCAGGTAGGAGTTGCCGTCTTCATGGGCCACCACCACGCGCGCCGCCACGGTCTTGTCGCTGTTGAGCGCGCCCGAGACGTCGGCATCGATGCGGCGCGTATTCCAGGAACCGTAGCTGACGCCGGCGGCGGCCTGGAAATCGTAGGTCGGACGCTTGCGCACGAAGTTGACGGTAGCCGAAGGATTGCCGGTGGAAGAAGTCAGGCCATTGGCGCCGCGCACCACTTCGACGCGATCATACAAGGCGGTATCCAGGTCGCCGTCCTGCAGGCCGAAGGTGAGCGGGATGCCGACGCCGTCGAACTGGAAATTGGTGATGTCGAAACCGCGCGCGGTGTAGTAAGTGCGGTTGGTTTCCACTTTTTCGACGGAAACGCCGGTGGTGCCGGCCAGTACCCGGTCGACGTTGTCCAGCTTGAAATCATCCATCTTGGCGCGGGTGATCACCGATACCGACTGCGGCGTTTCGCGCAGCGACATGTCCATCTTGGTGGCGGAATTGCTCCTGCGCACGGTGTAGCTGCCGGTCTTCTCGGTCGGGGCTTGGTCGTTGCCCGCCGTGACCACGACTTCCGGCAGCGCGGCATCGTTGCCTGCGGCCGCCAGCTGCTGCGCCGCAGGTTGTGCTGAAGTCAACTGCGGCGCCATGGCCGACAGCGCCAGCGTTACCGCCAGGCTCATGACGCGAAGCGATGGCTTGACTGGCGCTGTGCGTGAAAGAATACCTGCCGACGGCGTCGTCGCGGCGCTATAAGTTGTCATTTACTACCCCTGAGTTGATTGCTTGTTTTTTGTTTTAGTGTGCTGCGGTTTTGATGGAGAACAACAGTGCCGGAAACACAGGAAACCCTCTTCGCGAGAGCCTGCGCCATGCCGCGGCTGGCGCGGGATGGGAGGCACGGATCCGGAAGAATGGTGTTTAAAGCAGAGAAATTCTTCAAAAGAAGAATGATAATGCGAACGATTGCTATTATCAATCAAATATTTGGGGGATTTACATAAGGAAATAACTGCGCGTGGAATCCGCGGCGAACCGGCGATCGGCCGTCCACACTGGCCGTCCACAAATGAAAACGGATGCATGCCAGGCATGCATCCGTGTGGTTTACATCAATGTCGCCTCAGGCATGCACGTGTACCTCCTCAGGCGCACTGTAATTGCAGCCGTCCTCGGTATGGGCGCAGGGACTGAGCTCGAACTGCAGCGTGGTGTGATACACCGCAAACTGCGACGCCAGGACTTCCTTCAGCACCGGCAGCAATTGTTCCGCCGGATAAGCCGGGTCGTACACCACATGCGCGGTCAGGCTGGCCTTGCCGCTGGTGACCGCCCATAAGTGGAAATCATGCACGCTCACCACCCCTGGCACCGCGCGCAGCGCGCCCTGCACCTGTTCGATGTCCATCCCTTCCGGTACCCCTTCCAGCAGGATATTGATGCTCTCCTTGAGCAGGATCCAGGTGCGCGGCAAGACCCAGAAGCCGATCAACACCGCAATCAGCGAATCGACCCATTCCCAGCCGGTATAGCGGATCACCAGCGCGCCGACAATCACGCCGACCGAACCCAGCATGTCGCTCCAGACTTCCAGGTAGGCTCCCTTGACGTTCAGGCTGGCGTCCTTGCCGCCGCTCAGCAGGCGCATGCTGACCAGGTTGACGAGCAGGCCGAAGACGGCGATCACCAGCATGCCGGTCGACTGGATTTCAGCCGGACTGCGGAAACGCTGGTAGGCCTCGTACAGGATGTACATCGCCACCAGGAACAACAAGACGGCGTTGAATGCTGCAGCCAGGATCTCGAAACGGTGGTAGCCAAAGGTACGCTTGGCGTCCGGCGCCCTCCTGGCGATGCGGATCGCCGCCAGCGCAATCGCCAGCGCCATGGTATCGGTCAGCATGTGCGCTGCGTCCGAGATCAGCGCCAGGCTGCCGGTGATCAGGCCGCCGATCACTTCGACCACCAGGAAGGTCGAAGTCAGTCCTAAGGCGATCCAGATGTATTTTTCGTTCTGGCTGGTGGGTAAGGCGTGCGAGTGGCCTGCGCTCATGATTGTCCTTGGGTTAAGTGAGGCTAATGTACCGCCTTATTGCGGCACGCCGCAATTGCCGCAGAATTTTGCACCTGCGACCTTGGCAATGCCGCAACCGCTGCAACCCGGCGCTTGCAGGGAATTGCCGCACTGCTGGCAAAAACGTGCGCCGGCGACATTGCCGGCATTGCATTTCAGGCAATTATTCTGGGCGGGTGCGGCCGCACCCCAGGTATTCTGCTGGGCGCCGCCGTGCTTGCCGCGGTATGGCGCATTGTGGCCGCCGCCATGGTGTCCTAGGCCCAGCAGGTTTTTGAAAAAGCTCATTTTCTACTCCTTTGCGGTTGTACTTACGTTTGCATGGCTCCATTTAAAACCCTGTAGTAACTATAGGGTCAAGCAAATACATAAAAAAATCCGCAAGAAAGAAAGCGGACTACACTATTGCTTGCTTTCCCCTATAACCTGCACGAAGGAAAACACATGACTACCCTACTAAAAAATGTAAAGCCATCGTTGTTCGCTTCTGTTGCACTGGCCCTGCTGCTTGCGGCGTGTTCGACAATGTCCGCCGATACCAACCATAGCAGCGAAGTAACCCTGGACGGCGCCCATGAAGTGCCGGCCAACGGCTCGAGCGCAAGCGGCGCCGGCACCATCGTGGTCAAGGCCGACAAATCGGTCAGCGGCAGCGTCACCACCCGCGGCATACAAGGGAAAGTGGCGCATATCCATGAAGGCGCGCTGGGCAAGAACGGCCCCGTCCTGGTGGGCCTGACCAAGACCGGCGACAACATGTGGTCGGTGCCGGACGGCACCAAGTTCACCGATGCCCAGTACGCCAGCTACATGGCGGGCAACCTGTATATCAACGTCCACAGCGCCACCAATCCCGGCGGCGAAATCCGCGGCCAGCTGCTGCCCTGAGCAGGACGCCAGCAGCCGCCATGCACGCAGCGCAAGCCGGCCATGGCGGCTGACATGAAACCTTAAGCAGCTTATGCATCCAACCATCCGGATTTTCGGCGCCTTCTTCTTGGCCATCGCGCTTGCCAGCGGCGTTCTGTATGCGATCGACCATTCGCTCGGCAACGGCAAGAGCGTCGAGCAGCCGGCAAAAACAGTGGCCGCCGCGCCGCTGGCAGGCAATCCCGCGCCACTCGCTACGCCGGCATTGGCGCCGCCGGCAGCCAGCGACACTGCTCCGCCGCCGGCCGCCCCGCTCTCTGCCGACAATACCGGCGCCATCGCCAAATGCAGCATAGACGGCAAGATCGTCTATACCGACAAAGGCTGTCCGCAAGGCAGCAAGGCAAAGTCCTTGCAAATCACCGACAACGCCGTCATCCCCGGCGTCGACCAGGCGACCATCGAACGCACGCTGCGCCAGCCACTGCCTCCGCTGGCCCAGGCAGCGCCGCCCGCGGCCGTCATCGAGCCGGTGACCACGATCGGCACCGAGCCCGGCGTCAACTGCCCGGCGCTTGGACGGCGCCTTGCATGGCTGGGCGACATGGGACACCGCCGGCAACCGCCGCACATACGCGACCGCATGCGGCGCGAACGCGACGAACTGCAGACCAGGTGGTTCTGGGCCCATTGCTAGTCCGGCGGTCCTTGTCCGGCAAAGATGCTTGATATGCAAGCAGTTATTGATGCATCATTCGAGCCCATGACCCGAACCGAAAAATATCAATGCTGCATGGTGATGGCGGGCGGCGGCTTCCGCTTCGGCTACTACCTCGGCATGTACGCCGCGGCAGTCGAAACAGGCAACCGGCCGGACCTGCTGCTGGCCAGCTGCGGCGGCTCGATCGCCGCCGCCGTGATCCAGGCGCTGCCGGACGATGCGCAGCGCAAGGCCTGGATCAGCTCGCCGGCCATGTACCAGTTCCTGTGCGGCTTGCAATCGACACCCAAGGCGGCCATCGGCCGCTCGTTCATCCATGCGGTCAAACGCCGCCTGACCGCCAGCCGCGCCGCGCTCATCCCGGACCTGTTCAACGATTATTTCTTCGACATCCCGCCGCAATTGCCGCTGCCGCCGCTGCAGGCGCAAGCGCAAGACCTGCCTGCGGTCGCCATCGTCGGCGGCAAAATGCTGTTTTCCAAGGACCAGGTGGGACAGCCCAGGGCCGGCCGCAAGCTGTTTGCCGAGACCGTGTTCTGCGATCCGCGCACGGCAGCGCTGCTGGACAGCATGCCCTCGCCCATGAGCGATCCGATGTGGGGCGACAACGCCATCGCGCCGCAATTGCTGACCGACGTCCAGATGCCGATCGGCGACGCCGTGCGGATTTCGATTTCCGACATGTTTTATTTTCCCTGCCACTCGCACCAGGGCGGGCACTATACCGGCGGCGTGGTCGACCTGTTTCCCATCGAGCTGGCGAAAAAACTGGCGCAGCGGGTGGTGATGGAATTGAAGGCGCCGTTCAGCCAGGCGCTGGCGATCCCAGCCTGGCGCGCGGTGCTGGGCGTGGACGGCAACCAGCGCCTGCGCCACGTGCACAGCCAGCATGCCGACGTCTGGATCGATGCCTCGGATGTGGAAAGCGTATTCCACAAGCGCGGCATGCAGCAGAAACTGTCGTGGCCGAAAAACCGCCTGCGCCTGCTGATGCCGGCCCGCCATGAAACTTACCTGGAACATGTGGAAGCGCAATGGCAGTATGGCTATCAGCGCGGGCTGGAAGCCTTTGGCCAGCCTGGTCCTAATTACAAGCAGCACATGCGTCACGCCACCAGGCATAACAAGGCCTCGCCAGGTTAGGCCCCAGCCTCCTAGTTTTTCAGCCAGCCCTGCAGCGCTACCCGGCGCGGCTCGCCGTCCAGGTCGCCGCGCACCAGAACCTTGGAACGCATTGCGATGTAGGCCGCCATGCCCGGCTGGGCCAGTATCGGCTGGATCTTTTCCAATTCGGCGATCAGCTCAGGCGTCAGCCGGTCCAGCACCGGCCGCACATCGCGCCCCAGGTCCGGCGCGTCGTCGAAACGGCCCTGGCCTTGGCGGCGCCATTGCGCATGCAGGCCGAGCTGCATGGCCTTGCTGGCGTCGAACTGGGCCTGGAAGAAACGCCGGGCAAACACCGGATCCAGCCCTTTAGCCTGGGCCACCACGGCATCCAGTATCAATTGCTCGCGCGGCGGATCGTTGACGGCGCCGCCGGAATTCCATTTCGCCTTGGCGACCAGGGGAGCAACCGCCAGCCGCTGGTCTATCAGCGTCAGCAGGCGGTCGACCTGGGCGGCGTCGGCAGCGCCGGGCGCCGGCGCCATGCCCTGGCAGCCCGCCAGAAGAAATAACAGGAACCAGCAGGCAAAGAATTTGCCCAAGGATGGCGTTTTTGAAAATTTCATGGACTCTCTTTCAGCAACAAATCAAAACATAACATTCATTAACAACCGATTTCGATAAACTAACCGTACACTATCGACTTTGCATTTTATAAAATTTTGCATGCTATCAACACTAAAACTCATTTCCGCCGACCCCAACTCTGACAATATCGACCATCTGGTGGCCTTGATAAAGACCCTGCGCCCCAGCAAACCAGAGCTCGGACAGGAAGCGGCAGAGAATGTGCGGATGCTGGTGCAATTGCTGCACGGCGAGCCGGTACAGGCCAGCGCCCTGCGCCACTATATCCTGCGGCTGTTTTCGACACGGCGCCAGATCAGCCTGTACACCGATACCGGCATCCTGCCGAACGCCGGCTTTTTTACCGAACTGTTCCAGCGCCTGTCGTTTCGCATGCTGCCGCCGGCGCTGGATGAAAACTACCTGCGCGATTGCCTCGACCGCCTGCTGCCGGTGGAGACCGATTACCTGTGGATCAACGCCGTACCCGCGGCAGATTGGCTAAGCCTGTTCGACCTGCTGAGCCAGGCCGCGCCGTATACAGACGCCGAGAACAACGCCGCCAGCGACGCCGTCGATCGCCACAAGACCGTGGGCGAACTGCTGGAGGCGATCCAGACCCTCTCTTACCGTATCAGCGCCATGGGGCTGGAGCCGGCGCTGCTGCGGCTCTACCCGAGCATCGACGAGTTCGAATCGCCGTTCCTGATGCAGAACGTCGAACTGCACCTTTACCTGAACAGCTATCGCCGCCACCTGGCTGCCGCCGACTCGGCCTTCGACCTGGGCGAGCTGCCGCCGCTGGAAGACGCCCGCCATCTGTCGGTGATGCTGGACCAGTGCGAAACCATCGTCCTCAAGATCCGCAAGAACGCCTTGCGCATGGGCAGCAGCGTCTCCCTCACCTACCTGCTGGTGCGGCTCGAGCAAAGCATCGCGCGCCTGCGCAAGCTGCTCGACCTGGTCGACGTCGGCCCGGCCGAGGCCAGCCAGGCAGATGCAGCGCCCGATCCCGCCGCCGCCGAGGCCAGGCAACTCGCCAAACGCAGCCAGGCGCTGGCGCTGGGCCAGGAACTGATCGAAGGCCATAACCGCAAATACGCGGTGCGCGAACTGTTCACCGACAATATCAACCTGCTGGCGCGCAACGTCACCGAAAACGCCAGCCGCACCGGCGAACACTATATCGCCGAAGACCGCTCCGAATACGGCGCGATGTTCCGCTCCGCTTCCGGCGCCGGCCTGATCATCGGCTTCATGTCGCTGCTGAAGATCCTGGCGTCCTACCTGCGCGCCGCGCCGCTGGTGGAAGCATTCTTATTCAGCATGAACTATTCGTTCGGTTTCATGCTGATCCATGTCCTGCATTTCACGGTAGCCACCAAACAGCCGGCAATGACGGCGTCGCGCATCGCTTCCGGCCTGCAAAGCCGCGACGGCCGCAATATCGACCTCGACAGCCTGGTGGAACTGATCGTCAAGGTGATCCGCACGCAATTCATTGCGGTCGCCGGCAACCTGCTGCTGGCTTTTCCGGTGGCTTACCTGATCGCGCTCGGCTACCAGGCGCTGTTCGGCCATCACCTGGTGACGCCCGACAAGGCGGCGCACCTGCTGCACGATATCGATCCGTTTGCCAGCCTGGCGCTGTTCCATGCGGCGATCGCCGGCGTCTGCCTGTTCCTGGCCGGCCTGATCTCCGGCTACTACGACAACAAGGCGCTCTACACCCACATGGCGCAACGGGTAGCGCGCGCACACTGGCTGCGCAAGCTGCTGGGACAGGAACGGCTGGCCCGCTTCGGCGAATACCTGGAGCGCAACCTGGGCGGCCTGATGGGGAATTTCTACTTCGGCATCCTGCTCGGCACCATCGGCACCATCGGTTTCATGCTGGGCCTGCCGATCGACATCCGCCACATCACGTTTTCGGCGACTAATTTCGCCACCGCCCTGGTCGGCCTCGACAACCACATGAGCTGGCAAACCGCGGCCGTTTCGGTCATCGGCGTGCTGGGGATAGGCACGGTCAACCTGTGGGTCAGCTTTTCGCTGGCGCTGTTCGTCGCTCTGCGCGCGCGCCAGGTGCGCTTCCGCCATGGCCTGGCGCTGGCCAAAGGGGTGTTCACGCGTTTCAGGAAAGGTCCCAAGGATTTTTTCATTCCGCCGAAAAGACTGGTGCCGATGGAAGAGGAAAAGCCTAGCGTTTAACTATTAAAAACAGACGTTGCGGGTTAGTCCGCAATACGATTAATCAAGCAAAAACCGGCGCAACACGGTAGTATCCGAACGGCAATATATTTGAATCCGCTAGTGTGGTGTTTCGTACGTAATGGCACTTAAGAAATGGTGGATTTTCGTGCCAGGCTAGGCGCGAACCGGAGCGATAGTGGCGCTATCGCGAGGATTTGCAACGACGCATGGCGCGAAAAGACGCCGTTTATTAAGTGTCATTATGTGCGAAACACTACACTAGGTCTGAAGACATGCTGAACGCTCAGTTGCAAAGATTATTTCTAAGATACGCCGCCGCCCTGCTGTGCGTCCTGACCGCGGCTTGCTCGACCTTGCCCGACGTCAGCAACCTGGGCGCCTCTGTATCGCAGGTATCCGCAGCCAGCAGCGGCCCGATGAGCGCCTCGGCCCGGCTCAACGCGCTGGCCGCGATGGAAGAAGCGGTGACCGGCAGCCCGCTGGTCAAGGGCAACAAGGTCACCCTGCTGTTCGACGGGCCGGAGACCATGACGGCGATGATGGCCGCCATTCAACAGGCCAAAAGCACGATCAATTTTGAAACCTATATTTTCGACCAGGACCAGCTCGGCCTGCAGTTTGCCGATCTGCTGATTGAAAAGCAGCGCGCCGGCGTCCAGGTCAACATCATCTATGACAGCGTCGGCAGCATCGGCACCCCCGCCGAATTTTTCGAGCGCATGCGCGCCGCCGGCATCAAGCTGATCGAATTCAATCCGGTCAACCCGCTCAAGCGTTTCGGCCGCTGGCAGCTGAACCATCGGGATCACCGCAAGATACTGGTGGTGGACGGCAAGATCGGTTTTACCGGCGGCGTCAACATCAGCGCCGCGTACGCCAACAGCTCTCTGTTCCGCTCGCGCCGCCGTGCCAGTACCGGCGCAGGTCCAGGAACCATCGGCTGGCGCGATACCCACCTGCAGATCGAAGGGCCGGCAGTCGCTTCCCTGCAATTGCTGTTCATGCAAACCTGGGGCACCCAACACGCTGAAGATTTGCCGGACCTCGATTATTTTCCCAAGCTGGACAACGCCGGCGACAAGACCGTACATGTGCTGAGCACCCAGCCCGACAGCGACTACAGCCTTTACAAGGCCTATATCCTGGCGATCCAGCAAGCGCGCAAAAGCATACACATCACCACGCCCTACTTCACTCCCGACCGTCAGCTGGTGGATGCGCTGGTGGCCGCGGCCGGGCGCGGCGTCGATGTCACCCTAATCTTGCCGAGCGTGACCGACATCGGCCTGATGTTCTACGCCGGCCAATCGTTTTATACGCAATTGCTGAGCGCCGGCATCCGCATTTATCAGCTGCAGGTTGCAGTGCTGCACGCCAAGACCGCCGTGATCGACGGCAGCTGGTCCACCGTCGGCTCCGCCAACCTGGACATCCGCAGCTTCCTCCACAACTATGAAGCCAACGTGATCGTGATCGACGAACAGTTTGGCCGCGAAATGGAAAAAGCCTTCCGCGAAGACATCCGCGGCTCTCAGCAAATCACGCTGGAGCAATGGCAGCAGCGGCCGTTTTCCGACCACATCAAGGAATGGGCCGCGCGCTCGCTCGGCTACTGGTTGTAAGGAATCAGTTCGATGCGTGGCTGTCGGCCCAGGCCAGCATCGTTTCCATGAAGCGCCGCAAAGTCGGCCGCACCCGCGCCGCACGCTGTTCGTCGAAAGCAAACGGCAGCTGCTCTTCCATATAGGTGAGTTGCGCCTGCTCCAGCTGCACCGCGTGGATATTCTGCTGCGGCTGGCCGTAATGGCGGGTAATGTGGCCGCCCTTGAAACGGCCGTTCACCGCATGGCTGTAACCGGCCTCGGCAGCCTGGGCGGCGATGGCTTGCAATTGTTGCGTCAATTCCGGCGCGCAGGAGCTGCCGGCGCCGGTGCCCAGGTTAAGGTCGGGCAAGCGCCCTTCGAAAAAGCGCGGCACCACCGATGCGATCGAATGCGCATCCCATAGCATCGCGACGCCATGTTCGGCGCGCATGCGCTGCAGCTCCTGCTCCAGCTGCTGATGGTAGGGACGCCAGTATTGCGTGATGCGGCGCTGTACTTCGGCCTCATCGGGATCTTTCCCGACCTGATACAAGGCTTGCTTGTGGAAGGTATCCAGCGGACACAGCCCGGTCGTATCCTGCCCCGGGTAGAGGTTGACATTGTCCTCCGGCCGGTTGAGGTCGATCACGTAACGCGAATGGGTCGCCACCAGGACCGAGGCGCCCATCTCTTCCAGGAAATCATATAAGCGCGGCATGTGCCAGTCGGTATCGGCAATCTCCAGTGCTGCGGCGCTCATGCCGGCAGCGATATCGGGCGGGATATGCTCTCCCGCATGCGGCATCGACACCAGCAGCGGCAATCTGCCGCGATGAAACAGGAATTTTTCCACAGGCAAGCTCATCGTCTATCCTTAATCCAGCAATGCTTAATCCAGCAACTTCTTCATGGCGCCAGCATAAGCAGCGGCACTCTGCTCCTGCCGGCCGTGCTTATGGTCGCGGATGACCCAATGGCCGCCGACCATGACATCGCGCACCGGCGTTTGTCCGTGCTGGCAAAACACAAAACTGTCGAGCAGCTGATCGCCGTGCTTGCCGCTCAGGTCTGCGTGATGCGGATCCAGCACCAGCAAGTCGGCGCGCTGTCCGATTTCCAGGCCGCCCACCGGGCGGCCGCTGGCGGCAGCGCCGCCGCGCAGGGCTTGCCGATACAGATAACCGCCCACCGCGGCGCCGTCATTACTACTGCCGACCAGCATGTTGCGCTGGCGGTGCTGCAGGCGCTGGCTGTATTCATACAAGCGCAGTTCTTCGCTGACGCTGGTGCTGATGTGGCTGTCGGACCCTATGCCCCACACGCCATCGGCGCCGGCATAGGCGACGCCATTGAAGATGCCGTCGCCCAGGTTGGCTTCGGTAGTCGGGCAGATGCCGGCGACCGCTCCGCTGCGCGCCAGTTTTTCCGTTTCGGCGGTAGTCATGTGGGTAGCGTGCACCAGGCACCAGCGGCGGTCGACCTCGACATTCTCCAGCAGCCAGGCCACCGGCCGCGCGCCTAAAGCGGCGACGCAGTCTTCAACTTCCTTGTTCTGTTCAGCGATGTGGATATGCACGGGCGCCTGCGCATCCCATTGCCCGAGCAGCGTCAGCAACTGCAGCAGCGATTGCGGCGCTACTGCCCGCAGTGAATGGGGCGCAACGCCGTAACGCAAGCCGGCGTGCTGCGGATGGGCCGCCTGCAAGCGCTGCAGCACATCCATGATCCATTCCGGCGAATTGATGAAACGCGCCTGCCCGGCATGCGGCGCCTGGGCGCCGAAGCCACTGTACTGGTACATCACCGGCAGCAAGGTCAGGCCGATGCCAGCCTCTTGCGCCGCTTCGATCAGGCACACCAGGTTTTCGGCCGGGTTGGCATAGGGCTTGCCATCCTTGTCGTGATGCAGGTAATGGAATTCGCAGACCGAGGTGTAGCCGGCCTGCAGCATCTCGATGTACAGCTGAACCGCAATCGCCTTCAGGTCGGCCGGCGCCAGCTTGCCGGCGAACTTGTACATCAGGGTGCGCCAGCTCCAGAAACTGTCGTTCGGATCGGAGCGGTATTCGGTCAGGCCCGCCATCGCCCTCTGGAATGCGTGCGAATGCAGGTTGGCGATGCCAGGCAATACCGTGCCCGTAACAGCCAGGGCGACAGCATCGGAATCGGGGCTGACGCGGGTCAGGAGGCCGTTGTCGTCCCACTCCAGAAAGACATTGTTGCGCCAGCCTTCAGGCAACAGGGCGCGGTCGGCAATCACTTGTTTCATGACATTTCCTTTCGCGATTCGGTGCTGAATACAGTGCTGAATCTACCGCCGCGCACTATCGCACTGCAGGGATTGAGTCCCGACCAGTAGGCAAGTTCCGCCAGCGATTCCACCGACCAGAGCACGAAGTCGGCGGCGCGTCCCGCCGCCAGCAAGCCGTGGCGGTCCGCCTTGCCGAGCGCCAGCGCGGCATTAGCGCTTACCCCCATCAAGGCTTCCGCCACAGTCATGCGGAACAAGGTGCAGGACATGTTCAGCATCAGCAGCAAGGAGGTGCTGGGCGAGGTGCCCGGATTGCTGTCGGTGGAAATCGCGACCGGGATCCGGTAGCGCCGCAACAGTTCCAGCGGCGGCTGTTTTGTTTCGCGGATGAAGTAATAGGCGCCGGGCAGCAGCACGGCGACCGTGCCGTTTTGCTGCATCTCCACCACATCCGCTTCATTCAGATGCTCCAGATGATCGACCGACAGCGCCTTGTAGCGCGCCGCCAGCTGGGTTGCGCCGATATTGGAAAGCTGCTCGGCGTGCATTTTTACCGGCAGGCCGAGCTTGCCGGCGGCGATGAATACCTGCTCGCTCTGCGCCACGGAAAAGCCTATGTTCTCGCAAAACACATCGACCGCGTCGATCAGCCCTTCCGCATGCAAGGCCGGCAGCATCTGGTCGCACACCAGCCTGATATAGTCGTCGGCGCGGCCCTGGTATTCCGGCGGCAAGGCGTGGGCACCAAGGAAGGTGGTGTAGACGGTGACCGGATAAGACGCGTCCAGGCGCCGCGCCACCCGCAGCATCTTGCGTTCGGTATGCAGGTCGAGGCCGTAGCCGGATTTGATTTCAATCGTGGTCACGCCTTCCGCCAGCAGGGCTTCCAGGCGCCGCGCCGATTGCCGGAACAGGCTGTCTTCATCGGCCAGGCGGGTGGCCCGCACGGTCGATACGATGCCGCCGCCGCTCCTGGCGATTTCTTCATAACTGGCGCCGGCCAGGCGCATGGCGAATTCGTCGGCGCGGTTGCCGCCATACACCAGGTGGGTATGGCAGTCGATCAAGCCGGGCGTGATCCAGCGGTTGCCGGCATCGTGGTATGCCAGCCCGGCCAGCCCCGCTTGCCTGAACTCGTCCGGCAGCTCTGCTTCGCTGCCGATCCAGGCAATCAGGCCGTCGCGCACCACCATGGCGCCGTCGATAATGACTTGATCGGGATTGCCGGCCGGTGCGATCCTGGCCTTGTGCCAGATGCCGTCGGCTAACCGGGCTGGTTCAACTTGACTCTGCGGCATGCTGATTTTCCTATAGCAGATTGATGCTGACACTGATAACGATACTGCCGCCCTGCAGCGAACGCAACGCCAGTCCGCCTGCCTGGTCGTCGCAGACCAGGGTCTGGCGCGGCTCCAGTGTTGTCTGTTCGCCATTCTCGGTCAGCACGTCCCAGCGCCCTTGGGCGCAAAACAGCAGGCTGCAGCCGTGCGGCAGGTCCCGGTCGGCATGCCAGACGTTAACTTCGCCGGTAGCCGCGCCGCGCCGCAGCATCAGGTTGAAATCCCGGCAGGCGCCGCCTTCCAGCTGCGCGCTGACCTGTTCCTCGCCGCGAAAACGATGCGGTTGCAAAGGCAGCAACAAGACCGGTTGGCCGCCGGCCGAGGACAGCTGCATGCCCTCTCCCTCCAGCAAGGTAATCACCCGGTCGACGCCGGGAAAACTGGAAAACGCGCCCGACTGGCTGACATCGGCAATGCTCACCCGCCATAAAAATGCATCGAATGAAGCGCCGGCCGGATAACCATGCAGCTCGCGCGTGACACCGCCGCCGTTTTTCCAGGGCGTGGCCTGCAGCTCCTCGAACTTGAGCCGCCGCATGTTACTGGCCGTACAGGCCGGCAAACAAGGCATGGCAGCTGCCGCTGACCGCGCCCTGCAGCACCAGCTGCTTGGCGGCTTCGATATCCGGCGCGAAGAAACGGTCCTTGTCGTAGAACGCGACCTGCTTGCGCAACCGCTGCTGCACCTCGTCCAGCATAGGCGAAGTAGTCAGCGGCAAATGGCAATCCACGCCCTGCGCCGCCGCCAGCAATTCAATCGCGACGATGGTGGCGGTATTGTGCGCCATCTCGTGCAGGCGGCGGCCGGCGAAAGTCGCCATGCTGACGTGGTCTTCCTGGTTGGCGGAAGTCGGCAGGCTGTCGACGCTGGCCGGGTGCGCCAGCGATTTGTTCTCGGACGCCAGCGCCGCCGCGGTGACATGCGCGATCATGAAACCGGAATTGAGGCCGGACGATTGCACCAGGAATGGCGGCAGGCCCGACAGGGAGGAATCGATCAGCAAAGCGATGCGGCGTTCCGACAAGGCGCCGATTTCGGCAATCGCCAGCGCCAGCGTGTCGGCGGCAAACGCCACCGGCTCGGCATGGAAATTGCCGCCCGAGATGACTTCGTCGTGCTCGGCGTAAATCAGCGGATTGTCGGTGACCGCATTGGCTTCGATCAACAAGGTGCGCGCGGCATTGCCGATCAGGTCGACGCAAGCGCCCATCACCTGCGGCTGGCAACGCAAGCTGTAGGGATCCTGCACCCGTTCGTCGTTGACCAGGTGCGACTGGCGGATAGCGCTGCCACTCAGCAGCTGGCGGTAAATCTTGGCGGTGGCGATCTGCCCCGGCTGGCCGCGCACTTCATGCACGCGCGGGTCGAACGGCGCATCGCTGCCGCGGGCGGCGTCGACCGCCAGTGCGCCGGTGACGGTGGCCGCTTCCAGCACGCGCTCGGCCAGGAACAGGCCGTTCAAAGTCAATGCAGTGGAAACCTGGGTGCCGTTGATCAGCGCCAGTCCTTCCTTGGCCGCCAGCACGATAGGCGCGATGCCAGCCTTGGCCAGCGCATCCTTGGCGTCGACCAGCTTACCGTCGACCCGCACCTGGCCCTCGCCCAGTATCGCCAGGGTCATGTGCGACAACGGCGCCAGGTCGCCGGAAGCGCCGACCGAACCCTTGACCGGGATGCAAGGCATGATGCCGGCGTTGTAGATCGCCAGCAGAGTATCGATCACCTGCGCCCGGATGCCGGAGAAACCGCGCGCCAGGCTGCCGATCTTCATGGCCAGGATCAGGCGCACGGCGCCATCGTCGATCAGGTCGCCGGTGCCGACCGAGTGCGACAGGATCAGGTTACGCTGCAGCAGCTCCAGCTGCTCGTCCGGGATGCGGGTCTTGGCCAGCTTGCCGAAGCCGGTATTGATGCCGTAGGCGGCATCGCCGCGTTCGACGATGCGGGCCACGGTGGCGGCGGAAGCATTGATGGCGGCATACGCCGCCGGCGGCAATTCGAGCGGCACGGCCTCGGCCCAGATGCGGCGGATCTCTGCCAAAGACATTTTTCCTGGCTGCAGAGTCAACGGTGTTTTCATGGTCATTTCTTTCAGATTAGCGTAAAGCAGAATGCGATTTTATGGCAAGGTCAGCCGATCGGCCGGCCCGCCTTTTCTTGTATCAGGGGCAGCGACAATATGGCGATCAAGGCGCAGCCGATTACATACCACGAGGGCGCCAGGTTGCTGCCGGACAGCGCCATCAGCTCGGCCGCGAAAAACGGCGCGAAGCCGCCGAAGATGGAAACGCCGACACAGTACACCACGGACATGCCGGTGACGCGCACCGCGCGCGGAAACAGTTCCGGCAGCATCACCAGGCCAGGCACCGCAATAAAAGTCGTCAGCAATGACAGCAAGGCGATGGTCGGCAGCAATACAGGCAACGCTGTATGGGCGTTGATCAGCGCGAATGCCGGGTAGATCGCCAGCGACAATAGCAGGCAGAATGCGGCAAACACTTTCTTGCGGCCGACCCGGTCCGACTTTCCCGTAACCGGGAGGCTGGCCTCAGCCTGGCTTATTTCCATGAACCGTCTCCTGCTTGGTTTCCTACTGAGTTCCGGCTTATCTGGCGGCGCCGTTGCCTGCTGTTTTGGATATATGGCAACGGCGCAGCATTCGCCAGCGCTATCGGCGCAATATCAACGATCAATCATCGGCAGGTTCAGCTTATGCCGCTTGGCGCACTCGATCGCCGCTTCATAGCCGGCGTCGGCATGGCGCATCACGCCGGAGGCGCAATCGTTGACCAGCACCCGCGCCAGGCGCTTGGCGGCCGCTTCGGTGCCGTCGGCGACGATCACCATGCCGGCATGCTGCGAATAACCCATGCCGACCCCGCCGCCATGATGCAGCGAAACCCAGGTAGCGCCGCCGGAAGTATTCAGCAAGGCGTTCAGCAAAGGCCAGTCGGAAACCGCGTCGGTGCCGTCTTTCATGCTTTCGGTTTCGCGGTTCGGGCTGGCGACGGAGCCGGTATCCAGGTGGTCGCGGCCGATCACGATCGGCGCTTTCAATTCACCGGTGCGCACCATTTCGTTGAACGCGAGGCCGGCGATATGGCGTTCGCCCAGTCCCAGCCAGCAGATCCGCGCCGGCAAACCCTGGAAGGAAATGCGTTCGCGCGCCATGTCGAGCCAGCGGTGCACATGCTTGTTTTGCGGGAACAGTTCTTTGATCTTGGCGTCGGTCTTGTAGATATCCTCGGGATCGCCCGACAAGGCGACCCAGCGGAACGGCCCCTTGCCTTCGCAAAACAGCGGCCGGATATAGGCCGGCACGAAACCGGGGAAATCGAAGGCGTTCTTGACGCCCTGGTCGAATGCGACCTGGCGGATGTTGTTGCCGTAGTCGACGGTCTTGATGCCCATCGCGTGGAAATCCAGCATTGCTTGCACGTGCTGCGCGCAGGATTGCGCCGCGTCGGCAGTCAGCCGCGCCTGCTGCGACGGATCGTTCTGCGCCGCTATCCATTGCTCGACGCTCCAGCCCAGCGGCAGATAGCCGTTGATCAGGTCATGCGCCGAGGTCTGGTCAGTCACCAGGTCGGGCTTGATGCCGCCGGCCTTGGCGCGCCTGACCAGCTCTGGCAGCACTTCCGCGGCGTTGCCGAGCAGGCCGATGGAAATCGCTTCCTTGCGTTCGGTATGGTATTTGACCAGCTCCAGTGCATCGTCCAGGTTCTTGGCCTGCTTGTCGAGATAACGTGTGCGCAGGCGGAAATCGATGCTGGACTGCTTGCATTCGATAGTCAGCGAGGCGGCGCCGGCCAGGGTTGCCGCCAGCGGCTGCGCGCCGCCCATGCCGCCCAGGCCGGCGGTCAGGATCCAGCGTCCGGCCAGGTCGCCGCCAAAATGCTGGCGCCCGGCTTCGGCAAAGGTTTCAAACGTGCCTTGCACGATACCCTGGCTGCCGATGTAGATCCAGCTGCCGGCGGTCATCTGGCCGTACATAAACAGGCCTTTGCGGTCGAGTTCGTTGAAATGTTCCCAGTTGGCCCATTTCGGCACCAGGTTGGAGTTGGCCAGCAGCACCCGCGGCGCATCGGCGTGGGTCTGGAATACGCCGACCGGCTTGCCGGACTGGATCAGTAGGGTCTGGTCGTCGTCCAGCTTGGTCAGGGCCTCGACGATCTTGTCGAAACAGGCCCAGTCGCGCGCGGCGCGGCCGATGCCGCCGTAGACCACCAGGTCGTTCGGCCGCTCCGCCACTTCCGGATCGAGATTGTTCATCAACATGCGCAGCGGCGCTTCGGTCAGCCAGCTCTTGGCGGTCAGGGTGGCGCCGCGCGGGGCACGGATGGTGCGGCTGGGGTCGCGCCGCGGATCTGTATTGGTGCTCATGTTGGCTGATCTCCTTAAAAGTGGCTGCAGACCGATCTTTATCATTAAGATCGCTGGAAAACAAAACGGCAAGTTGTATAGTCCAGTAAAATATAATGCCTATACAACTTAGTCAACCGAATTTGAGCAGACTGGTAAAAATTTATGTTGACTTCAAGGCCACTTGAACTTGCATACTTGGCTGATCGGCAACTGCGCTGGTAACTGAGTTAGTATCCGTGATGAATTTCTTGAGTAGGAGCCTGCATATGCATGGCGCAACAACAAACAAAGCTGTCCCGGCATTTCAACAGGTCAAGGACCATGTCTTGCAGCAGATCCGCAGCGGCGATTGGAAACCGGGCGACCTGATTCCCTCGGAACGCGAACTGATGCTGCAATTCAGCCTGTCGCGCATGACCGTCAATCGCGCCCTGCGCGAACTGACCGACAACCAGCTGCTGGTGCGGATCCAGGGTTCAGGCACTTACGTCGCGCCCGGCAAATACCAGTCTACACTGGTCGAGATACACAGTATCGACGACGAACTGGTGGCGCGCGGCCACCGCTACCGCAGCCAGGTGCTGACGCTGGAAGCCAGCAATGCGCCGGTCGCCTTGAAGGCGCTGGAGCTGGAAAGCGGCCCGGCCTTCCATTCGGTGATCGTGCATTTTGCCGACGACATCCCGATCCAGCTGGAAGACCGCTACACCAATCCGCAGCTGTTTCCCGACTACCTGCAGCAGGATTTCCACCGCATCACGCCGAATCACTACATGGTGCAGATTGCACCGCTCGACAAAGCCGAATACAGCATCGAATCCAAGATGCCGGACGCCGCGGTGCGCAAGCTACTGCAGATGGAAGCCGGCGAACCGTGCCTGCTGCTGTCGCGCCGCACCTGGGTGCGGCAGGCGGTGGCGACTTCGGTCGCCTTGTGGCATCCCGGCTCAAGATATCAGTTCACCGGCGGATTCTGATCCGCGCGGACAGACTACGACGGCCGGGCGGCCGCAGTAAAATTTCAATCAGAACGCAGCAAACAGGACATATCGATTCATGTCAGCCACCCCTACTTCGCCCGACGCACCCTCCGCCAGCTGGGCCGACCTGCTGTCGGGGCGCAATGCCTTGCGCTCCATCACGCTGGCCGGCGGCATCGGCATGCACGCCACCAATGTCTATATCGTCACCACCATCCTGCCGTCGGTAGTCAAGGACATCGGCGGCCTGGAATACTATGCTTGGGCCACCTCGCTGTTTGTGGTGGCTTCCATCATCGCCGCCGGCCTGGCTTCGCGGCTGGTCGAATGGATCGGCTATCGTCCCGCCTGCCTGCTGGCGCTGCTGGTGTTTTCGCTGGGTTCGGCCGGCTGCGCGCTGGCGCCGCACATGGTGTGGCTGCTGCTGGCGCGCACCGTGCAAGGTTTCGGCGGCGGCGTGCTGGTGGCGCTGTCCTACGCCATGATCCGGGTAGTATTTGCCCCGCCGCTGTGGTCGCGCGCGATGGCATTGATGTCGGGCATGTGGGGGATTTCCACGCTGTCCGGCCCGGCCATCGGCGGCATGTTTGCGCAGGCCGGCAGTTGGCGCGGCGCGTTCTGGTCGCTATTGCCGGCAGCCGTCATACTTGCGCTGCTGGTGCAGTTCACTCTGAAGGTTCCGGCAGAAACGCGTGCGGAAGAGAAAGCGAACAGCATTCCCATCACAAAAATCCTGCTGCTGGCGGCGGCGGTGCTGTCGGTGTCGGCGGCCAGCCTGTTCAGCAGCGCCATCTTCAATCTCGGCGGCATCCTGCTCGGCATCGCCCTGGTCGGCCTGATCGCCTGGCTGGAGCAGCGCGGTGGCACCCGTTTGCTGCCGACCGGGGCGTTTTCCCTGCGCAGCCGCATCGGCGCCCTGTACGCCACCATGATCTTGATGATCCTGGGACTGACCACCGAAATCTACGTGCCGTATTTCCTGCAAGTGATCCAGGGCCACTCGCCGCTGCTGGCCGGCTACCTGACCGGCATCATGTCCTGCGGCTGGACTTTGGCGGCGCTGCTGTTCTCCAGTTATGGCGGGAGCCGTGCGAAATTTGTCATGAAAGCCGGGCCGCTGGTGGTGATCGCGGCATTGCTGGCGCTGTCGTTCATGCTGCCGTCGGCCGCGGCGCTGAACGACTACGGCCTGCTGCCCCTGTGCATCGCGCTGATACTGGTCGGTTTCGGCATCGGCATGGGCATGCCGCACCTGATGGCGAAGATATTGAGCAGCGCGCCCCCGGATGAAGGCAATCTCGCCGCCTATTCGCTCACCACCGTGCAATTGTTCGCCACCGCCATCGGCGCCGCCCTGGCCGGGATGGTGACCTCGCTGGCCGGGCTGGCCGACCCGGGCGGTTTGCCCGGCGCTGCAAATGCGGCACAATGGCTATTCATCTGCTTCGCGGCGGCGCCGCTGCTGGCTTTCTTTACGGTGCGCCAAGCCTTGCGCCTGAACGCCCCAGCCGTCGCCGGTGCAGTCCGCAGCGAACAACTACAGGAACCCCTGTCATGAGCAGCTCGCCTCCAAAAACGCCGGTTTCCCAGCTCAAGGCCAGTACCGAAACCGTCACCAGTGTGCATTACTGGACCGACAAGCTACTGTCGTTCCGCACTACGCGGCCGGCCGGCTACCAGTTCACGCCGGGCCAGTTTGCCCGGCTCGGGGTGACGGCCGGCGAGGAAACCCTGTGGCGCGCCTATTCGGTCACCTCGGCGGCCGGCGAAGATGAGCTGGAATATTTCCTGGTCCAGGTTCCCGGCGGCTTGTTCACTGAACAGTTGAAAAGCCTGAAGCCGGGTTACCCGATCCTGGTGGAAAAATTCAGCTACGGCTTCATGACCGTGGACCGGTTTGTAGACGGCGAAGATCTGTGGATGCTGGCCACCGGCACCGGTCTCGGCCCGTTCATCTCGATCCTGCAGGATCCGGCGGTATGGAAAAAATTCCGCAACCTGGTCCTGGTCCATTGCGTCAGGAACAGCGACGAGCTGGCCTACCAGGAACTGCTGTCCGCCCTGCCGCAGCGGCCGGAGCTGGTAGCCGGCGGCGCCAGGCTGCAACTGATACGCTCCACCACACGCGATCAGCAGGCGACCGCTCCCGGCAACCTGCAAGGCCGCATCACTACCCTGCTGAGCAACGGCGAACTGGAAGCGGCGGCCGGGCTGGATATCACAGTGGAAAAATCGCGCATCATGATGTGCGGCAATCCGGAAATGATTACCGCTACCCGCGACATCCTCTACCAGCGCGGCTTGCGCCCATGCCGGCGCGCGGTGCCTGGGCAGTTTGTGACGGAAGATTACTGGTGACCTAGGGCCTGCCGCGCGTTCGCACTCCCAAATCAAATGAGGACAGACCCTAGACTTCCAGCCATTTCTGTCGTATCTCCGGATTGGCGCGCAATTCGTCCGGAGTACCGGCAAACACGATCTGTCCGTGTCCCATCACCAGCACGCGGTCGGAGATTTCCAGCGCGATGCCGAGTTTCTGCTCCACCAGCAATACACCCAGCCCTTGCGCCCGCAATAACTGCAAATGCCGGGCCACCGACTGCACCATGTGCGGCGCCAGGCCTTCGGTCGGTTCATCCACCATGATCAGCCGCGGTTTGCCCATCAGGCTGCGGCACAGGCTGAGCATCTGCTGTTCGCCGCCGGACAGCAAACCAGCGGCCACATGCTTGCGCGCCGCCAGCTGCGGCATCAGTTGCCACATTTCCTCAATCGCCACGCGCTCGCGCTGCTGGCCCAAGAGCAGGTTCTGCTGCACCGTCAGCGTCGGAAACACGGCCCGTTCTTCCGGCACGTAAGCCAGGCCGTGGCGGGCAATCTGGAAGGTTTTCAAACCGTTCAGCTCGACGCCGCTGAAACGCACCGAGCCGCGGCTGCGCAGCATGCCCATGAGCGCTTTCAGGGTCGAGGAACGGCCGGCGCCGTTGCGCCCCAGCAGGCTGACGATTTCACCCGCTCCGACATCAAGATCGACGCCGTGCAAGACGTGGCTCTGGCCGTAAAAAGCGTGCAAGCCGCGCACTTCGAGCAAGGCCGTCATGCTGCAGGCTCCGCCTCGACGCTGCCGAGATAAGCTGCCTGCACCGCGCGATTGCCGCGGATTGCCTCTGGCGTGTCGCAAGCGATAATGCGGCCTTCGACCAGCACAGCGATCCGGTCCACCAGCCCGAACACCACTTCCATATCATGTTCGATCATCAGCAAGGTCTTGCCGACGCTGACGCTGCGGATCAGCTCGGCGGCAGCCGCCGATTCGTCCCGGCTCATGCCGGCGGTCGGTTCGTCCAGCAGGATCAAGCTGGCATCGCCGGCGATCGTGATGCCGATTTCCAGTGCGCGCTGGGCGGCATAACTGAGGTCGCCGCCAAGGGTGTCGCGCTGCGCATGCAAACCGCACGACAGCAATACTTCTTCAGTGCGCTGGTTGACAGCACGCAGGGTCGACAGGCGGCGCCAGAACACATTGCGGTAACCATGCGACGACATTACGGCGGCGCGCAGGTTTTCCCGGACGCTCAACTGCGGGAATATATTGGTGATCTGGAAGCTGCGCGCCAGGCCCAGGCGATTGACCTGGAACGGGCTGAGGCCGCTGATATCGCGGCCATGCAGCAGGATCTCGCCGCTGCTGGCGACGGTGCGGCCCGAGATCAGGTTGAACAGCGTCGATTTTCCGGCGCCGTTGGGGCCGATCAACGCCAGTCTTTCACCTTGTTTCAATTGCAGGTCTGCGCCGCGGATGATAGGCGTGTCTCCGAACTGCCTGTGCAGCTTGCGCAATTCCAGAATAACCAGGTCAGTTGCGCTCATAGGCCCGCCGTCCGCCGGTACAGCATTTCAATCAAGAATACGGATCCGCCCGCCAGCAGCAACAGGGCGGCAGAACGCAGCAAAAACGGCAGCAGAAATGGTAACGTCAGCCGTCGAACAGAGGCCAGCCGCACCAGAACGCCGGCGATGCCGCCGGGCGCAAACAGCACCACGATCACAAACAGCAGGCCAAGGTACAGCTGCCAGCCTCGCGTATAGGTCGAAAGCAAGCCAGAAAACAGCACGCCGACCAAAGCTCCTATCATCGGCCCGAAGAAATAGCCGGCGCCGCCGATAAAGGTAAACAGCAGGATTTGCGCCGAACGCAGCAAACCCAGGTTTTCGGCGCTGGCGATTTCGAAATTGATGGCGGTCAGCGCGCCGCCGACGCCGGCGAAGAACGCCGACAGCATGAACATCAGGTAACGCACGCGGCGCGGATCATAGCCGATGAAAGCCGCCCGCTCCGGGTTGTCGCGCACGGCGTTGGCGATGCGGCCCAGCGGCGTACGCGTCAGTCCGTACATGGCGGCGGCAGAGACGAACAGCCAGCAGGCGATCAGGTAATACACCTGCAACTGCGAAGCAAAATCAATGCCGAACATCGGCGCGCCGAGCACGCGATCGGTGCTGATTCCGCTCTCGCCGCCGAACCATCCCGGCAGCATCAAGGCCCCGGCTGCCACCAGCTCGACCAACGCCAGGCTGATCATCGACAAGGCAGTACCCGATTTGCGGGTAGTAATGAAACCGAACACGGCGCCGCACAACAAACCGGCGCAACCGCCGACCAGCGGCACCAGCGCCAGCGCGGCAGGACTGCCGCCGGCCCACCGGTTCATCACGTGCACTGCCGCAAACGCGGCCAGGCCGGCGTACACGGCGTGGCCGAAGGACAGCATGCCGGTCTGCCCCAGCAGCATGTTGAAAGAAAGCGCCAGGATCATCATGCTGCCGCATTGCGACAGCAGCGACAGCGCCGCGCTTTGCGGAAACACCCAGGGCGCCGCCAGCAACACCAGCGCAAACGCCAGCCAGATCCATTTTCGCGTCAAGCGTTTCTTCATCAGTCGCGCACTCCAGACAAACCGCGCGGACGCAACAGCATGACCAGCACCAGCAGCAGGTACGGCAGCACCGGCGCCAGCTGGGCCAGCGTCAGTTGCAGCAGCGGATAAGCCGCTGCCTCAGGATCGACGGTTACGCCCCAATGCGCCAGGCCGCCGGCCAGGGATACATCCAGCGCCACCGCAAAAGTCTGCAGGATGGCGATCAGCAGCGACGCCAGGAACGCCCCGCGCAGCGAACCCAGGCCGCCGACCACTACCACCACGAAGATGATGCTGCCGACCCCGGCCGCCATGCCCGGTTCGGTGACAAAGGCATTGCCGCCCACCACTCCCGCCAATCCGGCCAGGCCGCAACCGGCCGCAAACACCAGGGTGAACATGCGCGGCACGTTGTGGCCGAGCGCTTCGACCATCTGCGGATGGGTCAGCGCCGCCTGAATCAGCAAGCCAGTGCGCGACCGTTTCAGCAGCCAGCCCGCGGCCAGCAGGACCAGCAACGCCAGCAGCATCATGAAGCCGCGATAAATGGGAAACGTGGTCGAATAAAAGGTAAACAGCGGCCCGTCTAGCTGCTTTGGTATCGCATACGGCAGCGCCGATTTGCCCCAGGCCAGCTGCACCAGTTCGACGATCACGTAGGAAAGGCCAAAAGTGAACAGCAGCTCCGCCACCTGCCCGTGGCGCCGCACATGGCGCAGCCCGAAGCGCTCGACTAGCGCTCCCAGCAGGCCAACCAGCAACGGCGCCAGCAGCAGCGCCGGCCAGAATCCGAGCTTGATGCTGATCGCATAAGCGAAATAGGCGCCCAGCATGTAGAAACTCGCATGCGCAAAATTCAGCACGCCCAGCATGCTGAAGATCAGCGTCAGTCCCGACGACAACAGGAACAGCAGCAAGCCGTAACTGAGGCCGTTCAGCAAAGTGATGAGGGTAAATTCCATTGCGCAGGATTATGTGAAACGGTAACGACGGGCAGTCCGGCATTCTACCGGTTTGCCGGCCACCGGTTTGCCGGCCACCGGTTCGCCGGCCATTATCGATACAAAATAAGCATTCTTATTTTTACCAAGGTAATATTGACACGCAAATTAAACCCGGGTAATATTTATCCATCCACACATTCCATGAGAAACAGATGAGCACCATTACCCCCCACGCGGTCATCGCTTTTGCCGGCGCCCACCGCATCGCTTCCGGCCAGCTGGCCCTGGTGGCCCTGAAAGCCAAAGAACTGCTCGACAGGAACGACGCCGCAACCGTCCTGATTTTCGACGATATCACCAGCGAACAGGTCGAGGTCGACTTCCGCGGCAGCGCCGAGCAGGTGCTGCAGCGCCTGTCGGCAACCGCAGCCGCTGCTGTCGCGGCAGAACATCCCGCCGGCGCCAACGTGCAGGAAACGGCGCGCGGCCCGGGACGCCCGAAACTGGGCGTCGTCGGCCGCGAGGTCACCCTGCTGCCGCGCCACTGGGACTGGCTCAACCAGCAGTCGGGCGGCGCTTCGGTGGCGCTGCGCAAGCTGGTCGAGGAAGCGAAACGCCGCGGCGAAGAGCGCGACCTGGTACGCAAGGCGCAGGAATCGGCCTACCGCTTCATGTCGGCCATGGCCGGCAACCAGGTCAATTTTGAAGAAGCCACGCGTGCCTTTTTTGCCGGCGACCAGCTGCGCTTCGAGGAATTGAGCGAGCCCTGGGAGATCGACATCCGCGATCATGCCAGGACCCTGGCCGCCCGGGCCTTGGCTCCAGCTTCGGCCGAATAGAACAGGCGACGGGCAGCCGTGCGATACTTGAGGTTTCCCTTCTTGCCATCAGGATCAAGCTGTCATGAACAACCGCCTGGCTTTCTCCGAAGCGCCTGGAATCGAACATCTGCGCTTCGCCAATTCATTTGCCAACGCCTTCGCTGACTCGCCCGCTGCCTACACCAGGCTGGCGCCGACCCCGCTGCCGGCGCCCTACCTGGTCGCCGCCAGCGAGCAGGCGGCGCAGCTGATCGGCCTGACGCCGGCGGCATGCGGCAGCGACGATTTCATCCAGACTTTTTCCGGCAACCGTGCCGCCGCCGATTCGCAATCTCTAGCCGCAGTCTATTCCGGCCACCAGTTCGGCGTCTGGGCCGGACAACTGGGCGACGGCCGCGCCATCCTGCTGGGCGATGTCGCCGCCAGCGACGGCGGACGACTGGAACTGCAGCTCAAAGGATCGGGATCGACCCCCTATTCACGCATGGGCGACGGCCGCGCGGTGCTGCGCTCGTCGATCCGCGAATACCTGTGCTCGGAAGCCATGGCAGCGCTCGGCATCCCTACTTCGCGCGCGCTGTCGGTGATCGGTTCGGACCAGCTGGCGATGCGCGAGCGGCCGGAAACCACCGCCGTGGTGACGCGCATGGCGCCCAGCTTCGTGCGCTTCGGCTCGTTCGAGCACTGGTATTACAATAACCGCCCCGAGCAGCTGAAAACCCTGGCCGACTACGTGATCGCCGGTTTTTACCCGGAATTGCAGGCGGCCGCCAATCCTTACCAGGCGCTGCTGGCCGAAGTAACGCGCCGCACCGCCCATCTGATGGCGCAATGGCAGGCGGTCGGCTTCATGCATGGCGTGATGAATACCGACAATATGTCCATCCTCGGCCTGACCCTGGATTACGGTCCGTTCGGTTTCATGGAAGCCTACGACCCGCGCCACATCTGCAACCATACCGACCAGCAAGGCCGTTACGCTTACAACCAGCAACCGCAGATCGGCCACTGGAACTGCTTTGCGCTGGGCCAGGCGTTGCTGCCGCTGATCGGCAGCGTCGAGCAAACCGAGGCTGCGCTGAGCAATTACCAGGCCTTGTACGGTGCAAAACTGGATGAATTGCTGCACGCCAAACTTGGCTTGTTGACCCACCAGGCGGACGATGACAAGCTGCTGGACGCCATGTTTGCCCTGATGCAGGGCAGCCACGTCGATTTCACCCTGTTTTTCCGCCGCCTCGGCAATCTGCGCCTGGACGGCAGCGGCGGCGACGAAACCCTGCGCGACCTGTTTATCGACCGTGCAGCGTTCGACGCCTGGGCGTTACAATACCGGGCGCGCTTGAAACTGGAAAATAGCCAGGATCACGAGCGCAAGCTTGTTATGGATGCAAGCAACCCCAAATACGTATTGCGAAACTATTTGGCACAGACAGCTATCGAACGAGCCCAGGAGAAAGACTTCTCGGAAGTCAGGAAACTGCAGCAGATTCTTGAAAACCCGTTTGACGAACAGCCGCAGCATGCGCAGTACGCCGAATTGCCCCCGGACTGGGCGCGCGGACTGGAAGTCAGTTGTTCGTCTTAGATTGGATTAAACGATATGAGCAGCAAAGTCATCAAAACCGACGCCGAATGGCGCAGCGAGCTGGAACCGATGGAATACGAGGTGACCCGCCACGCCGCCACCGAACGGGCGTTCACCGGCAAGTTCTGGGATCATCACGAACATGGCGTATACACCTGCGTGTGCTGCAACACGCCCTTGTTCGAATCGGACGCCAAATTCGATTCCGGCTGCGGCTGGCCGAGCTATTTCAAGGCAATCAATCCCGACAACGTCGAAGAGCGCGTTGACCGCAGCCATGGCATGATGCGCACTGAAATTTTATGCAAGGTGTGCGACGCCCATCTCGGCCATGTATTCCCGGACGGACCGCCGCCCACCGGCCTGCGCTACTGCATCAATTCGGCATCGCTGCGTTTTGATCCGGCCGGCTGAAGCACCGGCCATCATTTATCCTGACTGAAAGCAAAAACACCCATGAAGTTCCTGTTCGACCTGTTCCCGGTAATCCTGTTCTTCGGCATCTTCAAATGGAGCGAAGGCCACGCCGATGCCGCGCAAGCGCTGGCCAGCCAGTACCTGTCGGGTTTTGTCTCCGGCGGCGTGGTGACAGTGGCGCAAGCGCCGGTGCTGCTGGCGACCGCGGTGGCGATCGTCGCCACGGTGGCGCAAATCGGCTACCTGCTGCTGCGCCGGAAAAAAGTCGATGCGATGCTGTGGGTATCGCTGCTCATCATCTGCGTGTTCGGCGGCGCCACCATCTACTTCCATAACGATACCTTCATCAAATGGAAGCCGACCGTGCTCTACTGGGCGTTTGCGGTGGTGCTGCTGGTCAGCCAGCTGCTGCTCAAAGAAAAACCTGATCCGCACCATGATGGAAAAACAGCTGGCACTGCCCGACCCGATCTGGCAGCGCGTCGGTTTCGCCTGGATCGCCTTCTTTATCGCCATGGGCTGCCTGAACCTGTACATCGCCTTCAACTTCCCGACCGCGACCTGGGTCAACTTCAAGCTGTTCGGCGGCATGGGACTGATGTTCGCTTTCGTGATCGGCCAAAGCATCCTGCTCTCCAAATACATCAAGGACCCAGATGAACCCAAGGCTTGATACCATTCGTAACAAATTGACAGCAACACTTGCACCGTTGCAATGTATAGTTGAGGACGAATCGGCGCTGCATGTGGGACACGCCGGTGCGGCCTCAGGCGGCGGACACTATAAAGTACGGATAGTTTGCGCAGTTTTTGAAGGCCAAAACCGCTTAAATCGGCATAGGCTGGTGTATGATTGCTTGGCTGATATGATGCATACCGAAATCCATGCACTGGCTATCACTGCCTTGGCACCATCCGAAACTAAAGCTGCATAAAATATAGTGATCTTAAAGAATAATTGTCCTTCAAACATACTTCAGTTATTCTGCCTTTGCCTCGCATTGATTTATTAACAACCTCCCCAAATTTAGGATTTGATAATGACATTTAAACCTTCACGTTTACTGGTGGTACTTTTTGCAGCTGCTACATTGCCTGTCATGGCACAAAACCTTGCAGTCGTGAATGGTAAGGCAATCCCTTCGTCGCGCGCCGACATGATGGTCAAGCAATTGTCCGCACAAGGCGGCCAGGCCGACACCCCGGAACTGCGCAACATGGTCAAGGACGAACTGATCAATCGTGAAGTGCTGATCCAGGAAGCCGACAAGCTCGGCCTGGGCAATAACGCCGACGTCAAGGCGCAAGCCGACATCGCCCGCCAGTCGATCCTGATCCGCGCCCTGGTTGCCGACTTCGTCAAGAAGAACCCGATCAAGGATGCCGACATCCAGGCTGAATACGACAAGTTCAAGGCACAAGCCGGCGACAAGGAATATCACGCACGCCACATCCTGGTCGAAAACGAAGCCGATGCGAAATCCATCATCACCAAGCTGAAAGCCGGCGGCAAGTTTGAAGACCTGGCCAAGCAATCGAAAGATCCAGGTTCGGCAGCCAACGGCGGCGACCTCGGCTGGGCGACTCCAGCTTCTTTCGTCAAGCCTTTCTCCGACGCGCTGGTGGCTTTGAAGCCGGGTCAACTGACCGAAACGCCGATCAAGACCCAGTTCGGCTACCACGTGATCAAGCTGGAAGAAGTACGCGCAGCCAAGATCCCTACCCTGGCTGAAGTCAAACCGCAAATCACCGAAGCGCTGCAACAGAAGAAACTGCAAGCTTACCAGGCTGATCTGCGCGCCAAAGCCAAGGTGCAATAAGACCTCGGCAGCAGCAAAAACGCAGTCAATAAAAAAGCGCTCCTCGGAGCGTCTTTTTTTACGTCATGTAGGGTGGGCACCTGTGCCCACGCGGAACGCTGGTCGTTCGAGGAGCGAATACAGCGTGGGCAGAAATACCTGCCCACCCTACTCCTACTTGCTTCGACCAGGCAGGATTATCCCACCCACTTGCGCGCATTGCGGAACATGCGCATCCATGGCGAATCCTCGCCCCACGACTCAGGGTGCCACGATTGCTGCACCGTGCGGAACACCCGTTCGGCGTGCGGCATGCAGACCGTGAAGCGGCCGTCCGGCGTGGTCACCGCGGTGATGCCTTGCGGCGAACCGTTCGGGTTGTACGGATAGGCTTCGGTCACCTGCCCCTTGTTGTCGGTGAAGCGCATGGCGACCAGCGCTTCCTTGATATCGCCGGTTTGCGAGAAGTCGGCGAAACCTTCGCCGTGGGCGATGGCGATGGCGCTTTGGGTGCCGGCCATGTCTTGCAGGAAGATCGATGGCGACGACTCGACTTGCACCATCGAAAAGCGCGCTTCGAATTTTTCCGACTTGTTGCGGGTGAACTTCGGCCAGGCCTGGGCGCCGGGAATGATCGCCTTCAGGTTGCTCATCATCTGGCAACCGTTGCAGACGCCGAGCGCAAAAGTGTCGCCGCGCTGGAAGAACAGCGAGAACTGCTCCGCCAGCTTGGTGTTGAACAGGATGGTCTTGGCCCAGCCCTCGCCGGCGCCCAGCACATCGCCGTAGGAGAAACCGCCGACCGCGATGAAGCCCTTGAAATCGTCCAGCCGTGCGCGGCCGGCGATCAGGTCGCTCATGTGGACGTCGACCGCGGAGAAGCCGGCCTGGTGCATCACGTACGCAGTCTCGACATGCGAGTTGACGCCCTGCTCGCGCAAGATCGCTACCCGCGGCTTGGCCGCCAGGTTGAGGAAAGGCGCAGCGATATTGTCTTGCTGGTCGAACGATATCTTCGGCGTGATGCCAGGATCGGCCGCATCCAGGATGCGGTCGTATTCGGCGTCGGCGCTGGCCGGATTGTCGCGCAGGCGGGCGATGCGCCAGCTGGTTTCACTCCACAGGCGTTGCAGGTCGATGCGGGTCTGGCTGTAGATGGTCTTGGCGTCGCGGCTGAATTCGATGACGTCGCGCGCATTCGGCTTGCCGATGATGTGGCTACAGGCGCCCAGGTTGAAGCTGCGCAGCACGTTCATGACTTCCGACTTCTGCTCGGCGCGTACTTGCAGCACCGCGCCCAGCTCTTCGCTGAACAGCGCGCGCAAGGTCAGTTCGTTGCGGCGCTCGGCCACCTGGCCGGTCCAGTTCTTGGAATCGCCCCAGTCGGCTGCGTGTTCGCTTTCCATGGTCAGGATGTCGAGATTGATCGACAGGCCGCTATGGCCGGCGAAGGCCATCTCGCACAGGGAGGTAAACAAGCCGCCGTCGGAACGGTCATGGTAAGCCAGCAGTTTCTGTTCGCTGTTGAGCTGCTGGATGGCGGCGAAGAAAGCTTTCAGGTCTTCCGCGCTGTCGACGTCCGGCGTTTCATTGCCGATCTGCTGCATCACCTGGGTCAGCGCCGAAGCGCCCATGCGGTTCTTGCCGCGGCCGAGGTCGATCAGGATGATGGCGGTGTCGCCGAGATCGGTGCGCAGCTGGGGCGTCAGCGAACGACGCACGTCGCTTACCGGAGCAAATGCGGAAACGATCAGCGACACCGGTGAAGTCACGGCCTTGGCCTGGCCTTCATCTTTCCAGGTAGTGCGCATCGACAGCGAATCCTTGCCGACCGGGATGCTGATGCCCAGCGCCGGGCACAGCTCCATGCCGATCGCCTTGACGGTATCGAACAAGGCGGCGTCCTGGCCAGGCTGGCCGCAAGCGGCCATCCAGTTGGCGGACAGCTTGACGTCGGAAATGTCGGCAATCGCCGCGGCGGCGATATTGGTCAATGCTTCGCCCACCGCCATGCGGCCCGATGCGGCGGCGTTGATGACCGCCAGCGGCGTGCGCTCGCCCATCGCCATCGCTTCGCCCAGGTAGCCTTCGAAACTCATGCTGGTGACCGCACAGTCGGCCACCGGGATCTGCCACGGGCCGACCATCTGGTCGCGCACCGAAGTGGCGCCCACGGTGCGGTCGCCGATGGTGATCAGGAAAGATTTGTCGGCCACCGTCGGCAGCTTCAGCACGCGCTGCGAGACTTCCAGCAGGTCCATGCCGGTCAGGTCGACCGCCGGCAGCACCGGATTGAGGTGCTTGACGTCGCGCAGCATTTTTGGCGGCTTGCCGAGCAAGACATCCATCGGCATGTCGACCGGGTTATTGTCGTGTTGTGGATCGATGACCTTCAACTGGCGCTCTTCGGTGGCGGTACCGACCACCGCAAACAGGCAGCGTTCGCGCTGGCAGAAGTATTCGAACAGCGGCAGGCTCTCAGGCGCAATCGCCAGCACATAACGCTCCTGCGATTCATTGCTCCAGATTTCCTTGGGCGCCATGCCGCTTTCTTCCAGCGGCACTTTGCGCAAATCGAAAATCGCGCCGCGCTTGGCGTCGTTGGTAATTTCCGGGAAGGCGTTCGACAGGCCGCCGGCGCCGACGTCATGGATCGACAGGATAGGATTCTTGTCATCCATGGCCCAGCAGGCGTTGATCACTTCCTGCGCGCGCCGTTCCATTTCCGGATTGCCGCGCTGGACCGAATCGAAATCGAGGTCGGCGGTATTCGAACCGGTCGCCATCGACGACGCCGCGCTGCCGCCCATGCCGATGCGCATGCCGGGACCGCCCAGCTGGATCAGCAGGCTGCCTACCGGCAGCTCGTTCTTCTTGGTGTGCTTGTCGGAGATGCTGCCGATGCCGCCGGCGATCATGATCGGCTTGTGGTAACCCTGCACATTGCCGCCGACGTTCTGTTCGTAGGTGCGGAAATACCCGCCCAGGTTGGGACGGCCGAATTCATTGTTGAACGCGGCGCCGCCGAGCGGGCCGTCGATCATGATCTGCAAGGCTGAAGCAATGCGTTCCGGCTTGCCGTACTGGCTGGCATCGGCCTGGCCGGCAGCGGTGACGTCGCCGGCATTTTCCCAGGCTTGCTGCGCATCCGGCAGCAGCAGGTTGGAGACGGTGAACCCGGTCAGGCCAGCCTTCGGCTTGGCGCCGCGGCCGGTTGCGCCTTCGTCGCGGATCTCGCCGCCGGCGCCGGTGGAGGCGCCAGGAAACGGTGAAATCGCGGTCGGGTGGTTATGCGTTTCGACCTTCATCAGGATGTGCGTCAGCTCATCCGACGCGCGGTAGGTATTGCCTTCGGCGGCGCCGCGCGCGTAGAAGCGCGATACGGTGGCGCCTTCGATGATGGACGAGTTGTCGCTATAGGCGACGATGGTGCCCTTCGGCGCCAGCTGGTGGGTATTCTTGATCATCGCGAACAAGGACTTGTCCTGCGCTGCGCCGTCGATGATCCAGTCGGCGTTGAAAATCTTGTGGCGGCAATGTTCGCTGTTGGCTTGCGCAAACATCATCAGCTCGACGTCGGTCGGATTGCGCTTGGCGCTGGTGAATGCAGCCAGCAGGTAATCGATTTCGTCGTCCGACAAGGCCAGGCCCAGCTCGGTATTGGCTTGCTCCAGGGCGCCCTTGCCGCCCGCCAGCAGGTCGACGAACGCCAATGGTTTGGCGTCCAGTTCGCGGAACAGGCCGGCTGCCTGTTCGGCGCTGCGCAAGACCGTTTCGGTCATGCGGTCATGCAGCACGTCGGCGATGGCGCGCGCGCTGTCGTCGCTGAGCTTCTTGGCGCCGCCCAGCAATCCGCTCTTCAGCTTGACTTGGTAGGCGATGCCGCGCTCGATGCGCTTGATATGCGCCATGCCGCAGTTATGGGCGATGTCGGTGGCTTTGCTGGCCCATGGCGAAATGGTGCCGAAACGCGGGATCACTATGAATTCCTCGCCGTCGTCGCCCGCAATGAACGGATCGCCGTAGGTCAACAAGGCGTTCAGGCGGCCGATATCATCCTGGCTGAGCGTGGTCGAAGCGTCGACAAAATGGTCGAAACGTCCTGTCACTTCGACGACATTGCTGTCGATCGCTTGTAACTGGGCTAGAAGACGTTGGGAACGGAAGGCAGGAAGGGCGTTGGAACCGGGCAAAATCAACATGGCGTGGGGGGAGTTGATGCAGCGTGGCTGCGGGTTAAATCAGAAGCCGTCATTATACAGTGCTGCTCTGCCCGCCGCCCCCTGAACTGATGACAAAATCACCTTGCCGCAGCGCGTAAAAAGCGCAATGGGCCGGAAAAGCGCAAGCGCTCCCGGCCCATCGTTGCAATTAAGGCAACCAAAGAGTTGATTAAGGCTTAAAAGTCCTTGAGGACAATCTTGCCGATCGCGCGCCCGCCTTCCAGCGTGGCGTGGGCCTGGCGCAGGTTGGCGGCATTAATCGGCGACAACACCTGGTTGACCGTGGTGACAACCACCTGTTTGTCGATCAGGCGCGCCACCTGGTCCAGCAGGTTGCCCTGTTGCTGCATGTCGGCGGTCTGGAACATCGAACGGGTAAACATGAATTCCCAGATGAAACCGGCGCTCTTGGCTTTCAGCAGGCTGACATCGAGCGGCCCACTGTTCTCGACGATGGTGCAGATCATGCCTTGCGGCGCTACTGCTGCCGCGGCGGCCGGGAAATGGCGGTCGGTATCGTTCAGGATCAGCACATAGTCGACGTTGTCGAAGCCTTGCTGCTTGAGCTGCGCCGGCAAGTCGCCGAAATGATTGATCACGTGCTGCGCGCCCAGTTCGCGCACCCATTTTTCCGACTCCGGACGCGATGCCGTGGCGATCACCGTCAGGCCGGCGACCTTGACCGCCAGCTGGATCGCAATCGAGCCGACGCCGCCGGCGCCGCCGATGATCAGGATGGATTTGGCCGATGCCGTCGTTGCGGGCGGGGTTGGCGCGAAGGTGGGTGATATGCGCAGGCGCTCGAACAGGGCTTCCCAGGCCGTGATCGTGGTCAGCGGCAAGGCCGCCGCCTGTTCGAAAGACAGCGATTGCGGCATGTTGCCGACGATGCGTTCATCGACCAGCTGGAATTCGCTGTTGCTGCCGGGACGGGTGATGTCGCCAGCATAAAACACGCGGTCGCCGACCTTGAAACGGCTGACCTCAGGCCCGACCGCCTGCACCACGCCGGCGGCGTCCCAGCCCAGCACGCGCGGCGTCTTTTCGATGGTGTCCTTGGGCGCCCGCACCTTGACGTCGACCGGGTTGACGCCGATGGCCTTGATCTCGACCAGCAGGTCGCGGCCCTGCGGCGCCGGCTTGTCGAGCTGGACGTCGAGCAGCGATTCGGGGTTCTCGATAGGCAGGTATCGGGTTAAGGCGATGGCTTTCATGTGCTAACTCCTGGAGATAACGATAGATTCACGATGAATCTGGTCTGGTGCCAGTCATTATGATAATGTTGAAATATTTTATAAATAGCCTTATATTTGATTCACTTTCAATCAGAATTTGATAATGTACTCAACCACTGACCTCCAGCTTTTCATCCACACCGCCGATCTCGGCAGCCTGTCGAATGCAGCGCGCCAGCTCGACCTGCTGCCGGCCACCGCCAGCGCCAGCCTGAAGCGGCTGGAGCAGCAGCTCAACACCAGGCTGTTCGTGCGCTCGACCCGCAGCATGCGGCTGACGCCGGAGGGAACCTTGTTCCTGGAATACAGCCGGCAGGCGCTGGCCCTGCTGCAGGAAGGCCAGGCCCTGCTCACCGCCGGCGGTCCCGTGAGCGGCCATCTGCGGTTGTCGATGCCGTCCGATGTCGGCCGCAACGTGCTGCTGCCCTGGCTCGACGCTTTCCAGGAAAACCATCCGCAGGTCACCCTGTCGCTGCAGTTTTCCGACCGCGTGGTGGACCTGTTCCGCGATCCGGTCGATGTGGCTTTCCGCTACGGTCCGCTGGACGACTCGACCCTGGTGTCGCAGATACTGGCGCCCAGCCGCCGCGTGGCGGTAGCGGCGCCCTCTTACCTGGCCCGGCACGGCAGGCCGGCCGCGCCGAAAGACCTGGCAAGTCATAACTGCCTGCTGTATTACCTGCAGCACGGCTTGTTCAACAACTGGCGCTTTTACTCCGGCAAGACCGCGCTCGACGTCAAGGTGCGCGGCGACCGCATGACCGACGACGCCGCCATCGCCCGCGCCTGGGCCATCGCCGGCATCGGCATCGCTTATAAATCGTGGCTGGACGTGCGGCAGGACGTGGCCGACGGCCGCCTGGAAATCATCCTGGAACAGTTCGTGGGCGAAGAAACCCCGCTCAGCATGGTGTATCCGCACCGCAGCAGCATGTCGCCCTCGCTGCGCGCCTTGCTGGCCTTCCTGCGCGCGCAGTTCGCCGCGCTAACGGGGGACCTTAATCCGGCGCCGTGAACGATCCGGCGTCGCGGCCGAAATGCTCGACCACGAATTCGATGAACGATGTCAGCTTGGGCGTCATCTTGCGGTTGGACGCCACCACGATGTGCATCGGGCGGTGCTCCAGTTCATAGCCGCTCAGCAGGCGCCGCAGCCGTCCCGCCGCAATTTCCCCGCACAGCAGGGCTTCCGGCTGCATGATGATGCCGATGCCGTTGAGGGCCGCGGTGCGCAGGGCCAGGCCGTTGTTGGCGCGGAAGTTGCCGTGCACTTCTATCTCCTGCTCGACGCCGTCCCTGGAAAAACGCCAGCGGTCGTAATGGTTGCCGTGGACGAAGCTCATGCAATTGTGGCCGCGCAATTGCTGCGGAGTCTGCGGCGTGCCGCAACGCGCCAGGTATTCCGGCGCCGCGCACACCAGCGCCCGGTACGGCTGCAAAGGCCGCGCCACCAGGGTCGAATCGGGCAGCGCGCCGATCCGGATCGCCACCTCGAAACCCTCCTCCACCAGGTCGACTACGCGGTCATTCAGGGACAGGTCGAGTTCGACATCCGGATAACGCTCCAGGTAGGCGCGCACCACGGCGCTCAGCATCTGGCCGCCGAAGGTGGCAGGCGCGGTCACCCGCAATACGCCGCGCGGCAGCAGCTGCATTTGCTTGACCGAAGCGTCGGCCGCCTCGATTTCCAGCAAGGCCTGCTTGCAGCGTTCAAAGTACAACTGGCCGATCTCGGTCAGACTTTGGCGGCGTGTAGTTCGGTTTAGCAAACGCACGCCGAGCTGCTCTTCCAGCTGGCGCACGTGCTTGCCCACCATTGTGGGCGAAATCCGGGCTTCTTCCGCTGCCGCGGAAAAACCGCCCTTTTCGACCACACGGACGAAAATCTGCATACTGGTCAATCTGTCCATAAATTCGATTAAACACTATTGGTTTCAAGTTATAGGAATAGTACGCCATTTATCCACCATGAAGAAGCAATCATAATGTAAGCCTGATTCCCTTACCTCTCTCGTTTTTTACGGAGCACAACATGAAAATAGCAGTCATCGGCGCCACAGGCACCATCGGCAAGGCAGTCGTCAAGCAGCTGGCGAGCCGCCATGAAATCATCGAGGTCGGCAACAGCAGCGGCCAGTACCAGGTCGACATCACCGACATCCGCAGCGTCGAAGCCTTGTTCGCAAAAATCGGCAAGATCGATGCGATCGTCTCGACCGCCGGCAAGCTGCATTTCGGCCCGCTGCAGGAACTGACGCCGGAAAAATTCGAAATCGGCCTGCGCGACAAGCTGATGGGCCAGATTAACCTGGCGCTGGTGGCGCAGCACCACCTGAACGACGGCGGCTCGATCACGCTCACCAGCGGCATTCTCAGCGACGAACCGATCCTGCAAGGCGTCAACGCCAGCACCGTCAACGCAGCGCTGGACGGTTTTGTGCGCGCCGCCGCGATCGAACTCAAGCGCGGCATCCGCATCAATGTCGTCAATCCGACCGTGCTGGAAGAGTCGCTGGAGGTCTACGGCCCGTTCTTCTATGGTTTCGAGGCGGCGCCCGCGAGCCGCGTCGCCCAGGCTTACAGCCGCAGCGTCGAAGGTGCACAGACCGGCCGCGTATACCGGGTCTGGCAATAAAAATTTCCTGGAACGCCGGATAGTTTTTATCAGAATTTTGCCATCGCGATGAATTAAGATTGGTCGTAGCAGTATTACGGCCAATCCACATCTTCAAGAGGCAACGTCATGGTGAATGTAGTCAGGCGCATCCAGGAATACAACGCAGGCCGCGATCCGCAGCGCCTGCAGCTGAAATACGACAGCATTCGCAGCGATCCGTTTACCTTCCTGCGCGGGACCTGCCACCTGTTCTATGAACGCCTGCCGCAGACCGGCCTGATGCGGACGGCGCCGCTGGCCTGGGTTTGCGGCGACCTGCACCTGGAAAATTTCGGCAGCTACAAGGGCGACAACCGGCTGGTGTATTTTGACCTCAACGATTTCGACGAATCGGCGCTGGCGCCGGTCAGTTGGGAGCTGGTGCGCTTGCTGACCAGCGTGCTGATTGCCGCCGACGGCTCGCCGCACGGCGCCGACGGCAGCCAGCTGCTGTGCCGCAGTTTCATCGACGCCTACGGCGTCGCGCTGGCTGCCGGCAAGGCCCGCTGGATCGAACGCGACCTGGCGCAAGGCATGGTCGGCGACTTGCTGAACGGCTTGCGCGGCCGCCAGCGCGTGGGCTTCCTGAATAACCGCACGGTGCGCAAAGGCAAGCGGCGCACGCTGCGCGTGGATGGCAAGAAAGCACTGCCGGTGACCGACAAGCAGCGCGCCAAGGTCACCGCATTCATGAAGCGCTTCGCCGCCGAACAACCCAATCCCGATTTCTACAAGGTGCTCGATGTAGCGCGCCGCATTGCCGGCACCGGCAGCCTCGGCGTCGACCGCTACGTCATCCTGGTGCACGGCAAGGGTTCGCCGGACGGCAACTACCTGCTTGACCTGAAGCAGGCGCTGCCGTCGTCGCTGGTGCCGCACCTGAAAGTGGCGCAGCCGAAATGGAACAGCGAGGCAGAGCGCGTGGTGACGGTGGAGCGGCGCTGCCAGGCGGTTTCCATGGCGTTCCTGCAGCCGGTCACGATGGGCAAGATCGATTATGTATTGCGCGGGCTGCAGCCAAGCGAAGACCGGGTCTCGCTCAAGCAGCCGCGCCATTCGCTGGCCGAGATCCAGCAAGTCATGACGGTCATGGGCAGCCTGGTGGCCTGGTCCCAGCTGCGCAGCGTCGGTCGCCAGGGATCGGCGCTTGCCGATGAACTGATGGTTTTCGGGCAAAGCAAGAAATGGAAGAGGCAATTGCTGGAGATTGCCCACGGTTGCGCGGCGCAAGTGCGCAAGGATTGGCAGGCCTACAGTAAAGCATATGATGCCGGCGCATTTAAATTGTAGCCGGCATGCTCTTGCCCAGGTGCACATTCGAGCCGCCACGAGGCGCGCATGCCGGGCCTCGGCGCACCTTTGCACAAGCGCTGGCGATGAGGTAATTGTGCGCTCTGCTGTCCTCTTATCAAGTAATTCAAGGTATCATTCTGATCGCCTGCAACGCGTCGTGCCGCGCAGAACCCCTTGAGAACAATAGTGATACAGCAGCAGACACAGAAACAAATCGTGGTTATCGGCGGCGGCGTGATGGGAGTCTGCAGCGCTTATTTTCTGGCCGAAGCCGGGCATCAGGTTGCCGTAGTCGAACAACGCAGCAACGTCGCGGAGCAGTCGACGCTCGGCAATTCCGGCATCCTGTCGGCCGGCGCGGCGCTGCCGTGGGCCGTGCCCGGCATGCGCCGCAAGATCCTGGCCGGCATGTTCAACCAGGAAGCGCCGAACGTGCTCAACGCCCGCTTCGATCCCACGCTGTGGCGCTGGATGCGGCGCTGGATGGCCGAATCCGAAATCCAGCGGTTTCGCTCCCATACCCACCAGATGCAAAGACTGGCCTCTTACAGCCAGGACCTGCTGGAACAGATACAACAGCATTTCCAGCTCGACTTTGAGCAGAGCCCCGGCTTGCTGCGCCTGTTTCGCAGCGAAGCGGAACTGGCGGCGCTGGCTCCTACCCGTGAATTGCTGACCGAATGCGGCGTGGCGCACCAGTTGCTCGACGAAGCTGGCGCGCGCCTGCAGGAACCGGCCCTGGCCAGCGCCGGCAAGCTGGCCGGCGGGTTGTATTTCCCGGACCTCGGTTCCGGCAATTGCACCTTGTTCACCAAACAGCTGAAAGCCATCCTGCAGGGACTGGGAGTCCAGTTTCATTTCGACAGCAAGGTCTCCGCCATCGTGCCGCAAGGCGCGCAAGTCGCCTTGCACATAGACGGCAACGTGCTGCTGGCCGACGCCGTGGTATGCGCCACCGGCGGCGCCAGCGCTCAGCTGCTGAAACCGCTCGGCCTGCGCCTGCCGCTGCACGCGATCAAGACCTATACCGCCACCGCCACCGTAAAAAACTATGAGGTTGCGCCGCGGATGGCGATGCTGGACGGCAGTTACCAGGTCACCATGGCGCGCATCGGCGACCGCATCCGGCTGGCGGGAATTGCCGAGTTCGGCGCCCAGGACATGACGTTCGACGACAAGGCCATGCGTACGCTGCTGAAAGTGGCGCACGACTGGTTTCCCGACGCCGCCAATTTCAACAGCGCCAGTTTCTGGTGCGGCCACACGCCGATGCTGGCCGACGAAGTGCCGCTGGTCGGCCACACCGGCGCCAGCAACGTGTTTGTCAATATCGGCCACGGCGGTTCCGGCTGGAGCATGGCGTTGGGCGCCGCCAAGGTGCTGGCCGACCAGGTCGACGGCCGGGCGCCCGAGATTGACCTGGACGGCTTGACAGTCGCCCGCTATCGCTGACAACAACGGCAGACCGAGGCCGGCCCTCCTTTTGCGATATGCTGGGAACCCTGGCTCCCGCTAACGGACAACACACCATGAGCGCCATCTATCCCGTTGCCGAAATCCGCAGCATCGAACAGGCAGCCTTGCGCGCGCTGCCGCCTTACAGCCTGATGCAGCGCGCCGGCCAGGCGGCGGCGCAAGCCGCTTTACGCATCCTCCCTGGCCCGCCCCACACCTCCGCCATCCTGGTGCTGGCGGGCCCCGGCAACAACGGCGGCGACGCCCTCGAAGCCGGCGCCGGGCTGGCCAAGGCCGGCGCCGAAGTGGTGGTGCTGCTCAAGGCCGTCCCCTCGCAACTGCCGGCCGATGCGGCCCAGGCGCTGGCCCGCGCCCAGCGCCACGGCGTGCACCTGATGCCGCCCGAGCAGTTTGCCGAAATCGACAGCAGCCAATGGTCCCTGGTGGTAGACGGCTTGTTCGGCATCGGCCTGAGCCGGCCGCTGGACGGCGACTGGCGCAGCCTGGTGCAAGCCGTCAATACGATGGCCTGCCCGGTGCTGGCGCTGGACCTGCCGAGCGGCCTGGACGCCGACACCGGCGCCGTGGTGGGAGGCGCTGCCGGCATTGCGGTCAAGGCCAGCCATACCGTCACCTTCATTGCCGACAAGGCCGGCCTGCATACCGGCGACGGTCCCGATTACGCCGGCAAGGTCGAAGTGGCGACGCTGGCCATCGCCGACAGCCATTTCCCCGCACCGCACATGTGGCTCAGCCAGCCAGCACTGTTCAGCGAATACCTGCGGCCGCGCCGGCGCAATTCGCACAAGGGCAGTTTCGGCGACGTCGCAGTGATAGGAGGCGCCGCCGGAATGGCCGGCGCGCCGATCCTGGCGGCGCGCGCCGCCGCCAAGTGCGGCGCCGGACGGGTGTTTGTCGGCTTCCCGGAAAACCCGCCGGCCTACGACAGTGCACAACCGGAACTCATGTGCCGCCATGCGGCCGACCTCGATTTTTCCTCGGCGGTGCTGGTGGTCGGCCCCGGCCTCGGCCTAGCCGATACCGCACTGGACTTGCTGACGCGCGCGCTGGATGCGCTCAGCTGGCTGGTGCTGGACGCCGACGCCCTCAACCTGCTGGCGCGTCAGCCGCAACTGCAAGCGCGAGCGGCGCAACGCCAGCATGCCGTGCTGATGACGCCGCATCCCCTGGAAGCCGCCCGTCTGCTAGGCGTCAGCACCAGCGAGGTCCAGGCCGACCGTGTCGCCGCCGCCCGCACCCTGGCCAGCCGTTTCAATGCCGTAGTCGTGCTGAAGGGCGCCGGCAGCATCATCGCCCGCGCCGACGGCGCAGCGGTGGTCAATTCGACCGGCAACCCCGCCCTCGCCACCGCCGGCAGCGGCGACGTCTTGTCGGGCATTTGCGGCGCCTTGCTGGCGCAGGGCTGGCCGCAGTGGGAAGCGGCGCTGGCAGCGGTATGGCTGCACGGCCGCGCCGCCGACCAGCTGGTAGCGCAAGGAATCGGCCCGGTCGGCCTGACTGCCAGCGAACTGATCCCGGAAGTCAGGCTGGTGTTGAACCAGCTGCTGCAGGAACGCTGACGGCTTGACTCGATATCACGCGCCCCAAGGCACAACCGCCACACCCATCAGTTGGCGATGGAATGTCATCGCCGGCACAGCCAGCAGCAGGCCCGAGACACAGGCAATCACATCGAACTTCAGCGCCGGGGTAAATGGCTTGTAGCTCTTGCGCTGGATCACGGAAAACAGATCGATCACGGCGTAAGCCAGGAAAGCGGCAAACAGCAGCGTTGCCTTGGCATGCCCGTTCGCCAGCAAATGCACCAGCGACCAGATCACCAGACCCAGCGCCGACAGCAAGGCAAACAATCCCTTGTAGCGATTTTCACCGAAAGCATGGACCAATTGCACCTTCAAGGGCGGCACGACGGGAATCAGATGGAGGCCGAGAAAGAGCAGCAGCCCCAGGCTCAATATTTCCAAGATCATTCTCCTTCATGACAATCACTCGGCGGGCATCGCCGCCAGACAGATGCAATGAAAAATCCCTCGGGGCGTGGCCGCCGCGAGGGATTCATTATAGATACCAATTCACGGACTCCGGCGCAGTTTTACCAGGTCCGCCGGGCTTCAATGCGCCTGGATTTCCTTGACCAGGTCAGCGCCGCCATAGACCTTGCCCAGGGTTTCCAGGATGGCGCCGCTATGCACGGCGATCGAGCGGTTGTCGCGCGGATCGAACCAGAATGCGCCGCCCAGCGAGTGGATGTTGCCATCGAAAATCAGGCCGACGATTTCACCGTTGCGATTGATCATCGGACTGCCCGAATTGCCGCCGATGATGTCGTTGGTGGTGGCAAGGTTGTAGCGTTGCGCCAGGTTCAGCTTGCTCTTGGCGGCATGCCAGGAAGCCGGCAAGGCGAACGGATCGGCGCCAGTGTCACGCTCGAAGGCGCCGCCGATCGTGGTGAACGGCGGGATCTTTTTATCGCCTTCCTGCCAGCCCTTGACTTCACCATATGACAGACGCAAAGTGAAGGTCGCATCCGGGTAAGCGCTGGTGCCTTGCTCGGCAAAACGGGCCTGTGCGATCAGCTCGGAATTCTTCTGCTGCACGGAATCCACTTCTTTTTCGTAGCGTGCGCGGATGGCGCGCGCAGCCGGATCGAGCGCCAGTTCCTGCTTGATGAACGGATCGTCGGATTTCAGGATCGCTTCCTTGCCGCCCTGCCACAGCGCCTTGCGCACCGCCGGATCGCCCAGCTTGGTGTGGTCGATCAAGGCGTCGCTGAGCTGTTCAGGCGACTGCTTGCCGAGCACCTGCTTGACGAACGGGTCGTCGGTGCCGAGCATCTCGCGCAGCTTGGTGAGCGAAAGCGACAGCATCACCTTTTCGTATTCCGGGTATACCGGTGCGGTGGAAAACAACTCTTGTTCCAGCTCCGGCAGCTTGGCGTCGGCATATTCCGGCAAGCGTTCGCCGCTCGGCTTGGCGCGTTCTTCCGCGCCGCGCACCAGGGCCCGCGCATAGCTGGAATACTTGCTGGAGAAACCGCGGCCGCCTTCGATCAGGCCGTAAGGCGCTTCGATCTGGCGATACGCCTGCTGCGCCGCCGCTATGGCGTCCCAGGCGCCGCCGACCTTGGCTTGCAGCGCCGGCTGCTTGGCCACGAACTGGCGCAAGGCAGTTTCCTCATCCTGCTTCTGCTTCATCAGCGCAGGATCCTGCAAGGCGCTCAGGCGTCCGCGAAACGCCTTGTAGGCATTCTCCACGCCGAACAAGGCATGCTCGGCGTTACGCGCCGCTTCCGGACTATTCTTGCTGTACTGTTCCAGCACGCCGCGCATTTCCGCCAGCCGGATCAGGTTGTTGACCAGCGTCAGGTCGCGCAAGGTAGTCAGCTGCGACACCGTCAGCTGGCGTTGCGTCGAACCCGGCTGGCCGGTCACGAATACCATCTCGCCTTCTTGCGCGCCGCTTTTGCTGAACGGGAAATAGTTTTCGATCTTGGCCGGCTTGCCGCCTTCATAGGCGCGCAGCAAGGTGATGTCGAGGTCGTAGCGCGGGAAATTGAAATTGTCCGGATCGCCGCCAAAGAAAGCTGCAGCTTTTTCCGGCGCCCACACCAGGCGCGTGTCCTGGAAGCGGTGGTATTTGTAGACTTGATACAAGCCGCCGTGATACAGGTCGACCACGTCGCAGCGCACGGTTTCCTTGTCGTTGCCGACACAGGCTGAGGTCAGCTTGGCCTTGACAGCGTTCTGCGCATTCTTGAATGCCGCGCCGTCCAGGCCCGCGGTTGCATTCTTGACTTCGGTAGTGACGTCGGTGATCTGTTCCAGGCGGTTCAATTCGATTTCCGGGCAGATCAGTTCCTGCTCACGGCCTTTGGCCAGAAAGCCATCCTTGATCAGGTTCTTTTTTGCTGTCGACATCTGGTCCAGGCACTCGGAAGCGCAATGGTGATTGGTCATCACCAGTCCGTCTTTTGAAACAAACGATGCCGAGCAGCCGCCGGCAATCCGCGCCGAGCCCAGCATGGTGCGCTTGATCCAGCCTTCGCTCGGGGTAAACCCGTATTCGGCCTGCATCTTCGCCTTCGGCAAATTGTCCAAAGTCCACATTCCTTCTGCCGCCAGCGCCATGCCAGGCACCAGCAGTGCTGCAAAAAGCCAATGAATTCGCATCGTCGTCCCTATCAATAATAAATTTTTAGGAGTGAAACATTACCACATTGAAATGCGACGCGTCATCATCGGCCCGCGCCGCACTATTGCAAGCGCGGCAGCAGCCGAAATCGGTGAATTTAATGAATTGCATGGTGATGTTTTCTGCTTGGAGGCGGGCTACGGATGCAACCTCTCTATTTTTATTGCATTTAAAACACAACAATAAAATCCTGCCCGAAAGTACATTTGTTGACAGCAATCTCAAAACGCACAAAAACCTCACTTTTTTACAAAAAAACAAAATGACTTGACGTGCCTTCCCTATGACGCCAATATGAACAAAAGAAAATATTTCCCCAAGGAAAATATAAGAGAGAGGATGCCGAGCATTAACAAATGTCCAAGCGGTCGCTTGGGTTTCCACAATACAAAAATGTCAATCGGGAGATTTGCCATGAAAAGGTTTGTTCGGAACGGCATCTTGCTTATCGCATCAGCAACTGGCTGTGGCGGCGCCGTAGCGGCCACCGCAACCGCCACCATGACCAACACGGTCACCATTTCCAATAACTGCAGCATTTCCACCCTCGGCTTCACGACGACCTACGATCCTATCGTCACCAACGCCACCACCAACCAGGACATCACCGCCAGCGTCACCACCACCTGCACCATCGGTGCTTCGCCGGTGATTACGCTGGGACAGGGCGCCAACGCCAATACCGGCTCGACCGACGCCGTGCCGTTGCGGCGCCTGACCAGCGGCGGCGGCACTCCGGCCTTCCTTAACTACGGTCTGTTCTCCGACTCCGGCCGTACCGTTACCTGGGGCAATACGGTCGCCACTGCGCCCGTCGCCGTGACCGCCACCGGCAGCGCCACGCCGATCACCATTTATGCGCGGGTGCCGTCCGGCCAGTCCGTCAAAGCGGCGACTTATATAGATACCGTAGTCGCCACCGTCACTTTTTAAGGCGGCCGATGATGCTCAAGCTGAAGCGATGGCCCGCTGTTGCTTTTGTCTTGTGCATGTTTTTTGCACAAGATATAAACGCAGCCTCGTTTAACGTCAATCCGATAGGTTTCGACCTGAGTGCGGAACGCGCTTCCGGCGTGCTGCAGATCAGGAACACCGGCGACGAACCGGTGCGCATACAGGTCGGCGCGGTCGACTGGAGCACCGACGGCCGCCAGGAAGTGCTGGCGGATACAGATGCCCTGCTGCTGAATCCCCCAATCTTCTCGATCGAGCCGGGACAGATCCAGTTCCTGCGCTTCGGCGTGCGCCATCCGATGACTTCCGCGACCGAAAAAAGCTACCGCCTGCTGATCGACGAAGTACCACCCAGCGGGCCGCAGGCGCCAGGCTTGAAGACTCTGCTGCGAATCAGCATCCCGGTTTTCATCGCGCCCAAGACAAAACAGGAAAAGATTTCCTGGCAGCTGAAACGGGAAAGCGGCGGCCTGGTGCTGGTGGCAGCCAACGACGGCAACGTCCATGCCAAGATCATCCATATCCAGCTGAACAATGCGCTGAACAACGGCGACAGCGGAGACGGCCTGCAGATCAGCACGCCTGCCTATGTCTTGCCTGGACAGCACAAGCAATGGTCGCTGGCGAATGGGAAGATCCGTGCCGGCGCGGTCCGGCTGCAAATTCAGACAGACAAGGGCGAGATTGAAGAACATCTCATGCTGGAGGCTGACCAAGTATCTAGCCGCTAGCCTGATCGCGTGTCACATCCCGGCTCTGGCAGCAGCTGACAAGTCAGTGACAGAACAGGAAATCATATTGGCGGTGACCGTCAACGACAGGAAATTGACGGATGCAACGCTGATTGTGCGCACCGCAGCCGACGGCATTATCGTGCCGGTGCAGTTGTTGAACGAGGCGCGCTTGCGCTTGCCGGATGTCGCCGCCATCAGCAGCCACCAGCAAAGCTATTATCCGCTGGCGGCGCTGCCTGGCGTGCGTGCCGAGATCGAGGCCAGCACACAGACATTGAACATCCATGCGGCGCCAGGCGCTTTCACCGATTCGGCATTCAACCTTGGCGAGCACCAGCCTCTGCTGCTGCAGGCCGCGGAAACCGGCGCATTCCTGAATTACGACGTCAATTACGCCAAGGGCCAAGGCCAGGGCCAAAACCAGACCAATCTCTCCGGCCTGGCGGAACTGGGCGTATTCAGCGGCGGCGGCATCTACACCAGCCGCTTCGTCGGCCAGGACCTGACCGGCCAGCGTTCGCTGTTCCGGCTCGACAGCCAGTACACGCGGGATTTCCCGCTGCAGCAGGCGACCCTGGTGGTCGGCGACAGCATTAGCGGCGGCAGCGCCCTGTCGCGCCAGGTATATTTCGGAGGTCTCCAGTGGCGCACCAAATTCTCTACCATTCCCGGCTACCAGGCCATCCCGCTGCCGGCATTCAGCGGCACCGCGGCGGCGCCTTCCGTGGTCGACATCTACGTGGATAACATCCTGCGCCTCAAGCAGCCGGTCGACACCGGCCCGTTCACCATCAACAACCTGCCAGTGTATGCCGGCCAGGGCAATGTGCAGATGGTGGTGCACGATGTGCTCGGACGCCAGCAGGTCTATACCCAGGGCTACATCACCAGCGCCCAGCTGCTGCGCCAAGGCAGCAAGGATGTCTCTTACGAAGTCGGCGCGCTGCGCGACAATTTCGGCAGCAAGGACAGCGACTACGGCCGGGTGTTCAGCTCCGCCACCGTGCGCTACGGCGTCAGCAACAGCAGCACCGTCGAAGGCCATGGCGAAATCATGCGCGGCCGCGAGTCGCTGGCGGTCGGCGGCGCCGTCGCCGTCGGCGATATCGGCTTGCTGAGCGGCGGCGTGGCTGCCAGCAATTCGGAACGCGGCAACGATACCCAGCAATACCTGCAGTTCGACCGCCAGGGAAGCATATATGCCTTGACCCTGCGCGCGCAGACTGCCGGCCCGCGCTTCTGGCAGCTGGGCCTGCCCGACGATATCCCGGCGCCGGCCCAGCAGATCCAGGCGCAGGCCAATGTCTCGCTGGGCGAACGCACCAATGCGGCGATCGGCTACCTGAGCCAGGTCAACCGCGGCCAGGACAATGTGCGCGCCATCAATGCCGGCCTCAATTTCAACCTGCGCCAGAACGGCAGCATCAGCATCGGCCTGCTGAAATCGCTGACGCAGGACCGCCAGCTGTCGGCCAACCTGGTGTGGGTCATGCCGCTGGAACATCAGAGTTTCCTGCAGGTGGTGGCCAGCGGCCAGCAAGGCAGCAAATACTTCAGCACCGAATACCAGCAGACCGCGCCGCAGGAAGGCGGCTGGGGCTACCGTGCGCGCAAGGCCTTGTTCGACAACGGCGGCGAAGACATAGGCGCCAATTACATCGGCACCACCGGCGAATACATGCTCAACGCCAATCGCGTGGATGGTCAAAACAACCTGCAGCTGGAAGCGCGCGGCGGCATCGCCCTGCTCGGCGGCCATGTGCGCGCCACGCGCTGGCTGGACCAGAGTTTCGCCATGGTGGAGGTGCCGGTGGAACAGCCTATCGATATCTACGCCAACAATATCAAGGTCGGCCAGACCGATAAATACGGCGTCGGCTTCGTGCCGCGCCTGGTTCCCTACGAATCGAACACGGTCGCGCTGGACGACGCCGGGCTGCCATTGTCGATGACGCTGGACCTGGCGCACAAATCGGTGACCCCCGGCTACCGCACCGGCAGCCTGCTGAAATTCAGCGCGCAGCAGAACCGCAGCGCGACACTGGTCCTGGTCGACGAGGACAACAAATCGCTGGCCACCGGCACCCGAGTGTATGTCAACCGCGATACCACGGCGCAGGAAGTGGCTTTGCGCGGCCAGGTTTTCATACCCGAGATCGACTATCCGGCCGAAGTCGTGGTGCGCGACGGCGGTTCCGGCATACGCTGCCGCTTTCAGATCGAGACACCGCCGCAGGCCGCCGTCATGCCGGTGCTGGGACCCTATGTTTGCGCTCAGGAGATGAAATGAAACCTGCTCTGAAATGGCTGGCGGCTGCCGGTGTCCTGGCGCTGCCGCTAAGCGCGCATGCGTTGCTTGCCACCTGCACGGTTGCCACCACCGGCATTGTGTTTCCCGCCTATGCATCGCCTGGCAGCACCAACTCGGACAGTACCGGCGACATTGCCGTCACCTGTTCCGCACTGGTGCTCGGACTCGGCAGCTATACCATTTCGGTCAGTACCGGCGCCGGCACCTATGCCAACCGCAAGCTGACCTCCGGCGCCAATTTCCTCAACTACAATATGTTCACCGACGCAGCGCGTTCGATAGTCTGGGGCGACGGCACCGCGAGCACCCAGACGGTAAGCGACAGCTACGTGATCCTGGTAGCGCCGACCACCCGCCATTACACGTCCTATGGACGGGTGCCGGGGAGCCAGAACAAGCCAGCCGGAACCTACACCGATACAGTGACGGTCACTGTCACTTACTGAATATACGGGCCGAAAAAAGCCGATCTACTGATCGGCTTTTTTCTCAGGCGGGCGGCTCGGTGAGCCGCGAACCTGGATTTAGATTTCTTCGTACAGCGGCAACGTCAGGAATTCGGCAAACGACGCCGAAGTCGACATTTCTTCGAAGATCCTGGCAGCGCGGTCATACGTTGCACCGTCGCCAACCAGCGCCTTGACCTTGACCAGCTCCTGCGGAATCATTGCGACCACCATCTCGGCGGTCACTTTCTTGCCGTCGTCGAGCACGCCCTTGGTCGAGCGTATCCATTGCCATACTTGCGCACGGCTGATTTCCGCGGTGGCCGCATCTTCCATCAGGTTATGGATAGGCACGCAACCGTTGCCGGCCAGCCAGGCGCCCAGGTAATGGATGCCGACGTTGATGTTGTAGCGCAGGCCGGCTTCGGTGATCGGCGCTTCCGGCTTGAAGTCGAGCAGGTCGGCGGCGCTGACGTTGACGTCTTCGCGCTGCTTGCTGATCTGGTTCGGCTTGTCGCCCAATACCTTCTTGAACTCGGTCATGGCCAGTTCGACCAGGCCTGGATGGGCCACCCAGCCGCCGTCGTAGCCGTCGGTGGCGTCGCGCGCCTTGTCGACGCGCACGCCGCCCATGGCGATCTCGTTCTTTTCCGGATCGTTCTTGATCGGGATCAGCGCAGCCATGCCGCCGATCGCCGGCGCATTGCGCTTGTGGCAGGTCTTCAGCAACAGCAAGGCATACGAACGCATGAACGGCGCGGTCATGGTGACCTTGGCGCGGTCGGCCAGGCAGAAGTCCTTGTCCAGCTTGAATTTCTTGATGCAGGAGAAGATGTAATCCCAGCGGCCGGCGTTCAGGCCGGAGCTGTGCTCGCGCAGTTCGTACAGGATCTCGTCCATTTCGAAAGCGGCCAGGATGGTTTCGATCAGGACTGTCGCCTTGATCGTGCCTTGCGGCAGGCCGAGTTCATTCTGGGTCATCACGAAGATGTCGTTCCACAGCCGCGCTTCCAGGTGCGATTCCAGCTTCGGCAGGTAGAAATACGGGCCGGCGCCACGCGCCAGCTGTTCCTTGGCGTTGTGGAACATGAACAGGGCGAAATCGAAAATGCCGCCGGAGACGCGCTTGCCGTCGATCAGCACATGTTTTTCATCCAGGTGCCAGCCGCGCGGACGGACCACCAGGGTCGCGACCTTGTCGTTCAGTTTGTAGGACTTGCCGTTCTGTTCCAGCGAAATCGTCTTGCGGATAGCGTCGCGCAGGTTGATCTGGCCGGTGATCTGGTTATCCCATACCGGTGAGTTCGAATCTTCGAAGTCGGTCATGTAGCTGTCGGCGCCGGAGTTGAAGGCGTTGATCACCATCTTGCGCTCGACCGGGCCGGTAATTTCGACGCGGCGGCATTCCAGCGCGGCCGGGATCGGCGCGATCTTCCAGTCGCCGTTGCGGATATGCGCGGTTTCAGGCAGGAAGTCAGGACGCTCGCCGGCGTCCAGGCGCTTGGCGCGCTCGACCCGCACTGCCAGCAATTCCTGACGGCGCGTTTCGAATGCGCGGCTCAGCTTGGCGACCAGCGCCAGCGCTTCGGGAGTCAGAATTTCTGCGTATCCGGCGCCGATGGCGCCGTTGATTTCCATACCGGCCGGCAGTGTCAGTTGAGTCATGCTTTACTCCTGTTGGTTCTATGAATTGATTGGTGTCTTGGGCCAAGCTTGCCGCACCAGCCATTGTGCGGCGCTACATTCTGTTTTTTACCATGCCGGATATGTTAAATCCTGAATGGCATTATCTAATTTTTACGCTATATAGTATATTTAAACCAAATCATCATAGGTGGAACGATTTATCATTTGATCTATGCGTTTTAGTCACAAGTGAGCGTATTATAGCTCCAGTTATAGCTCCCGCTTCCAACAAACCCGGTTCGGCGACATGGATCAATTCAAGCAGATTTCCACCTTTGTCGAAGTAGCCGCCAAGGGCAGCCTGTCCGCGGCTGCGCGCGCCGAAGGGATCGCCCCCGCCATGATCGGCAGGCGCCTGGATGCGTTAGAGGAACGCCTCGGTGTGAAGCTTTTGCAACGCACCACCCGCAAGATCGCATTGACCAACGAAGGCGAAGCCTTCCTGGAGGACTGCCAGCGCATCTTGTCCGACCTGGAAAACGCCGAATCGGCGGTTTCCGAGCGCAGCGCCCACGCCAGCGGCCATCTGCTGATTTCGGCGCCGGCCGGTTTCGGCCGGCAGCACGTGGCGCCGCTGATGCCCTCCTTTCTCACCGAACACCGCGACGTCACCCTCACCCTCAACCTGAACGACCGCGTGGTCGACCTGATCGGCGAAGGCATAGATGTGGCGATCCGCATCGCGTCGCTGTCGGACTCGTCGCTGGTCGGCGCCAAGCTGGCCGACAACAAACGCATCGTGGTGGCCTCGCCGGCCTATATCAAACGCCACGGCAAGCCGCGCACCGTCGACGACCTGCAAAAGCACAATTGCCTGGCGATCAGCAGCGAAGGCAGCCAGCGCGGCTGGAGTTTTCGCCAGCACGGCAAGATCGTCACCGTCAGGGTCGCCGGCAACATGGTCTGCAACGACGGCCAGGTGCTGCATGACTGGGCGCTGGCCGGCAAGGGACTGGCCTGGCGCTCGATGTGGGAAGTCGGCAGCGAGATCGAATCGGGCAAGCTGGTCACGGTGCTGGATGAATTCGCCGCGCCCGGCAACGATATCTACGCAGTGTTTGCGCAGCGCCGCCACCTGCCCTTGCGGATCCGGGTATTCGTCGATTTCCTGCGGCGCGCCTATGCCCAGCCGGATTACTGGCGCCATGGCTAAAAGCGCGGCTGCTCGGGCCGGTTAACATTTCTTGCTTTTGGAAAATTGGTATATAATCATGCCCAGCTGCACGGCCATTCGCGTGCGGCACCCTCTCAAAGGGGAGTAGCTCCTGAATATTGCATGACGCGCAGCTTTACAGGCCGTCCCAATGTTTTGCAAGGTAGTCGTCATCACGGAACAGGCACATCGCCTGCGCCCGGTTACCCTGGCAGCGTCGCTGTTGAGCAAGACCTTTGTCAGCATGGATTCCATGCAGGCAATGTGTCGCTCATTTTATCTAAATGAGTTCCTCGCCACTCCTGCTGTTATCCACGCTTGAGGTTATTCGTTAACCCTGTTGGAGACTTTATGGATTTTTCTGGTTTACTCTCAATGCTAGGCATGGCCGACTGGAATGCCGGCGCTTTCTTCGCTGCGCTGCTGGCTATCGTCGTCATTGATCTGGTGCTGGCCGGCGACAACGCCATCGTGATTGCGATGGCGGCCCGCAGCCTGCCCGACCACCTGCGCCGCAAGGCCATCCTGTGGGGCACCGCGGGTGCGGTCATCACCCGCGTGCTGATGACTATCGGCGTGGTGTGGCTGCTCAAGATCCCTGGCTTGCTGCTGGTCGGCGGCATCGCCCTGCTGTGGATCGCCTACCGCCTGCTGACCCAGTCGGATGACGGCGAGGCGCACGGCGTGAAAGCCACCACCATGGTAGCCGCCCTGAAAACCATCATCATCGCCGATACCGTCATGGGCATCGACAACGTGCTGGGCGTGGCCGGCGCCGCCAAGGGCAGCATGGCGCTGGTGATCATCGGCCTGCTGATTTCGGTGCCTATCATGGTCTGGGGTTCGACCCTGGCGCTGAAGCTGATCGAACGCTTCCCGCTGACGATCTTCATCGGCGCCGCGATCCTGGTCTACACCGCGATGCACATGATCGTCACGGAGCCAGTCCTGCAATCGTTCTGGGACAGCCTGCCGGGCCTTAACTATGCTGCTTACGTGATTGGTTTTGTGGTCGTGCTGGGCGGCGGCTGGCTGGTTTCGAAACGGCGCGATGGCGCCAAGGTAGCCGAGTGATATAGAAAAATGCGACGTCAAAGCCCCGCCGTTCAGGCGGGGCTTTTTTTTCGGCTCAGGTTTGTGCGTTCAGTATCCGCCGGTGGAAAGCCAGGTGGTCTTCGATCACGGTCGAAATAAAATAATAACCGTGGTCATAAGCGGCATGACGGCGCAGCGTCAGCTTCTGCCCGGCCTGCGCGCAAGCTGCTTCAAACTGCTCCGGCAATAATTGCTCGGCCAGGAATTTGTCTCCCAGACCCTGGTCAATCAAGATCTCTTGCGGAAACGGTTGCGGCAAGTTCAGCATCAGCTGCGTCGCATCGTAATCCTGCCATGCCGCCTGGTCCGGCCCCAGGTAATTGCCGAACGCTTTTTGCCCCCATGGACAGAGGCTGGGCGCGGCAATCGGCGCAAACGCCGACACCGAACGGAATACCTCCGGATTACGCAAGGCCAGCACCAGCGCGCCATGGCCGCCCATGGAATGGCCAAAAATGCCGATGTTGCCGGCTTGCGCCGGGAATTCCCGCACGATGGTTTGCCGCAGCTCATGCAATATGTAAGAGTACATCCGGAAATGCGCGGCCCATGGCGCTTGCGTCGCATCCAGGTAAAAACCGGCGCCGTTGCCGAAATCCCAGCCGGCGTCGACGCCGGCGATGCCGGTGTCGCGCGGGCTGGTGTCCGGCGCTACCAGCATGATGCCGTGCTGCGCCGCATAGCGCTGAGCCCCGGCCTTGATCATGAAGGTTTCTTCGGTACAGGTCAGCCCGGCCAGGAAAAACAGCACTGGCACCGGCCCCAGCCTGGCTTGCGGCGGCTGGAATACGGAAAAGCGCATCGGCAAGCCGATTTCCTTCGAAGCATGGCGGTAGAAGCCCTGCGTGCCGCCGAAACAGGCATGCTCGCTGATGACTTCCATCAATAGATCACCACCGAACGGATCGATTCACCGCTCTTCATCAGGTCGAAGCCTTCATTGATGCGCTCCAGCGGCAAGCGGTGTGTGATCAAGTCATCGATGTTCAGCTTGCCGTCCATGTACCAGTCGACGATTTTCGGCACATCGGTGCGGCCGCGGGCGCCACCGAAAGCGGAGCCCTTCCAGACCCGGCCGGTCACCAGCTGGAACGGCCGTGTGCTGATTTCCTGGCCGGCAGCGGCGACGCCGATCACGATCGACTGGCCCCAGCCCTTGTGGCAGCACTCCAGCGCCTGGCGCATGGTGGTGGTGTTGCCTATGCATTCGAAACTGTAGTCGGCGCCGCCATCGGTCAGGCCGATGATGGCGTCAACCACGTTCTCGATTTCCTTGGCGTTGATGAAATGGGTCATGCCGAACTTGCGCGCCATCGCTTCGCGCGCCGGGTTGATATCGACGCCGATGATCTTGTCGGCGCCGACCATGCGCGCCGCCTGGATCACGTTCAGGCCGATGCCGCCGAGGCCGAACACCACCACATTGGCGCCGGCTTCCACCTTGGCGGTGAACAGCACCGCGCCGACGCCGGTGGTGACGCCGCAGCCGATATAACAAACCTTGTCGAACGGCGCGTCTTCACGGATCTTGGCCAGGGCAATTTCCGGCACCACGATGTAGTTGGAGAAAGTCGAAGTACCCATGTAATGGAAAATCGGCTTGCCGTCGATCGAAAAACGGCTGGTGGCGTCCGGCATCAGGCCGCGGCCCTGGGTCGAGCGGATCGACTGGCACAGATTGGTTTTCTGCGACAGGCAGAATTTGCACTGGCGGCATTCCGGCGTGTAGAGCGGAATCACGTGGTCGTTCTTTTTCAGGCTCTTGACGTCCGGCCCGACATCGACCACCACGCCGGCGCCTTCATGGCCCAGGATGGATGGGAAAATGCCTTCCGGATCGGCGCCCGACAACGTGTAATAGTCGGTATGGCAGATGCCGGTAGCCTTGATCTCGACCAGTACTTCACCGGCGCGCGGGCCGCCCAGTTCGACTTCTTCGATGGTCAGCGGCTGGCCGGCTTTCCATGCAATGGCTGCTTTGGTTTTCATGTGATGACCTTTACCAGAATGGGTTTGGAAATAAGGGATTATTCGGCATTCACGATAATCCTGCCAATTACTCGGCGTCGCGTATCTTGCTCAAAGCGTCATCGATGCGTTCGACGCCGATCACTTTCAAACCTTCGATCTCTTGCTTCGGCATGTTCGCCTTGGGAATCATGGCAATCGAGAATCCCAGCTTGGCGGCTTCGCGCAAACGTTCCTGGCCGCGCGGCGCCGGCCGGATCTCGCCCGCCAGGCCAACCTCGCCGAACACCACCAGCCCGCGCGGCAGCGGCCGGTTGCGCATGGACGAATTGATCGCCAGCAGCACCGCCAGGTCGGCCGCCGGTTCGGTGATCTTGACGCCGCCGACCGCGTTGATGAACACATCCTGGTCGAAGGCGGCAATGCCGGCATGGCGATGCAGCACCGCCAGCAGCATTGCCAGGCGGTTCTGCTCCAGCCCGACCGACAGCCGGCGCGCGTTCGGCACATGCGAAGCGTCGACCAGGGCCTGGATCTCAACCAGCAGCGGCCGCGTGCCTTCCTGCGTCACCATCACGCAGGAGCCGGGCACCTGGTTGTCGTGCTGCGACAGGAACAGCGCGGACGGATTCGAGACGCCCTTCAATCCCTTTTCCGTCATGGCGAATACGCCGAGCTCGTTGACCGCACCAAAGCGGTTCTTGAATGCGCGCACCAGGCGGAAGCTGGAATGGGTATCGCCTTCGAAATACAAGACCGTATCGACGATGTGCTCCAGCACGCGCGGCCCTGCCAGCGCGCCTTCCTTGGTGACGTGGCCGACCATGATGATGGTGATGCCGGATTGCTTGGCGACCCGCGTCAGCTGCGCCGCGCATTCGCGCACCTGGGCCACCGAACCGGGCGCGGAACTGAGCGCATCCGAATAGACGGTCTGGATCGAGTCGATGACCGCCACTTCGGGTTTATGCTCGACCAGGGTGTTGAGGATCTTTTCCAGCTGGATTTCAGCCTGCAGCTTGAGATCCTTGGCGTCCACCGCCAGCCGCTTGGCGCGCAGGGCGATTTGGGCGCCGGATTCTTCGCCGCTGACATACAGCACTTTTTTCAGCTTCGACAAGTTCGCCAGCGCCTGCAGCAGCAAGGTCGACTTGCCGATGCCGGGATCGCCGCCGATCAGCACCACGCCGCCGGCCACCAGGCCGCCGCCCAGCACCCGGTCGAATTCCTCGATGCCGGTGCCGAAGCGCGGCACGTCGATGGCTTCGATGTCGGCCAGGGTCATCACCGGCGCGGTCTGCGCCAGGCCCTGGTGCTGGTTTGAAAAACGGTTGCCGACCGCCTCCACGAGGGTTTCCACCAGCGTGTTCCATTGCCCGCACGACGGGCACTGGCCGGTCCATTTATTGGCGACGCCGCCGCATTCGGTGCAGGTGTAATTGGTTTTAGCTTTGGCCATTCGGTTCTACAGTCATATGATTGATATTTTCTAAAATCCTGACAAATCTTGTTTGTCCATCGCTACCGTAGGGTGGGCACTCTGTGCCCACGCGTAACCGTGATAGCCGGAGTACAGGCCCAAGCCACATCGAAACAGGCAAATATGTAGTGCGAATTCACGCGTGGGCACAGGTGCCCACCCTACCGTCTATATCGGCACGCAGGCGCATGGCGCCATCACAACTCCACGACTTTAACCCGGGTAGCCAAAGCGCACATCAGTTCATATCCTATGGTGCCGGCCGCATGCGCCACTTCGTCGATAGGCAAGCCATCGCCCCACAAGGTCACCGCGCTGCCCACCCCGGCGCCAGGCACGCTGGTGAGGTCGACCGAGAACATGTCCATCGATACCCGGCCGACAGTGACGGTGCGCATACCGTCGACCAGCACCGGCGTGCCGTTCGGCGCATGGCGCGGATAACCGTCGGCATAACCGCAGGCGACCGCGCCGATGAGCATCGGTGCGGAAGCGACAAAACGGCTGCCGTAACCGATGGCGTCGCCGGCGCCTATGCGCTGGACGCCGATGACCTTGCTGCTGAGCGTCATCGCCGGTTTCAGGCCGAACTGTTCGGCGCTGGCGCCGCCGGGAGTAGCGCCATACAGCATGATGCCGGGGCGCACCCAGTCCGACTTCAGCTCCGGATGCATCAGGTCGGCGGCGGAATTGGCGATGCTGCGTTCTTCGTTCAGGCCTGAAACGCCCTGCTCGAACTGCTGTACCTGCTGCTGCAGCGGCAGGCCCGGATTCAGCGGATCGTCGGCATTGGCGAAATGGGTCATGAGCGTGATCTTGCGCACCGCGGGAACCGCCCGCAAGCGCTGGTAGGCGGCACGATAGGCTTCCGGCTTGAAACCGAGCCGGTTCATGCCGCTGTTCATTTTCAGGTGGACATCCAGCGGCCCCTTCAGCGCGGCCTGCTCCAGCCAGGCGATCTGTTCGTTGCAATGCACGGCGAAATCGAGCCGGGCCCGCACCACGGTTTCCAGGTCTGAGGCGTCGAAAATGCCTTCCAGCAGCAGGATCGGCTTTTGCCAGCCCAGCTCGCGCAGGCGCAGCGCATTGTCCGGCTCGATCAGCGCCAGCCCGTCCGCCTCTGCAAAACCGCGTACGCCGCGCTCCAGGCCATGACCGTAGGCATTGGCCTTGACCACCGCCCAGATTTTGGCGGCCGGCGCATGCGATTTGGCAATGCGCAGGTTGTGATGCAGTGCAGAAATGTCTATGGTGGCGACTAAGGGTCTGGGCATGAATGTGCAGGGTTTGTGAAGATTCGTTGCGAAGATTCGTAGAGCTGCCTATTTTACCGGATGCACCGGCAAGCAAGGATTGGCAATCCCCATAACTCAACTAAAATTCTGCTGAACGTTTTCTCTTTTGCATGTCTCATAATCACGAATCGGTCATATTTTCATGGTATAAAGCAGGCCGGGGACACATTGTTACATTCTGGGATGCGGATGAATCGCGGTTTTTACACCATCATGGCAGCGCAGTTTTTTTCTTCGCTGGCCGACAACGCCCTGCTTATAGCAGCAATCGCCTTGCTGGCGGAAATGTCCTCGCCGGGCTGGATGACGCCGCTGCTGAAACTGTTTTTTGTCCTGTCTTACGTGCTGTTGGCTGCTTTTGTCGGCGCTTTCGCCGATTCGCTGCCCAAGGGCCGGGTCATGTTCATCACCAACATGATCAAGATCGCCGGCTGCCTGATGATGTTCACCGACGTCCATCCGCTGATCGCCTACGGCGTGGTCGGCTTCGGCGCGGCCGCATATTCGCCGGCCAAATACGGCATCCTCACCGAATTGTTGCCCGCTGAAAAACTGGTGGCCGCCAACGGCTGGATCGAAGGCCTGACCATGGCTTCCATCATTCTCGGCACGGTCCTCGGCGGCGCCCTGGTCAGTCCCCACGTCGTCTCGATCTTGCTGCAGTGGCACATACCGATTTTCGACTGGCACCTGAACACGCCGACCCATGCGGCGTTGATAGTGATCGGCATCTTGTACATTATTGCGACCGTCTTCAACCTCAAAATCCCTGACACCGGCGCCCGCTATCCGCACCAGCAACGCCGGCCGAGCAAGCTGATCGTGGATTTCGCCAACTGTTGCGCGATCCTGTGGAAGGACAAGCTGGGGCAGATTTCCCTGGCCGTCACCACCCTGTTCTGGGGCGCCGGCGCCACCTTGCAGTTCATCGTATTGAAATGGGCCGAAAAATCGCTCGGCATGCCGCTCGACAAGGCTGCCATCCTGCAAGGCGTGGTAGCGTTCGGCGTGGCCATCGGCGCCAGCGCCGCGGCGCGCATGATCCCGCTGAAAAAATCGCTGACGGTAATGCCCATGGGCATCGTGATGGGCCTGGTCGTGATGGCCATGACCGTGGTGCACTCGGTGTGGGTGGCCTACCCCTTGCTGATCATCATCGGCGCGCTGTCAGGTTATTTCGTGGTGCCGATGAACGCGCTGCTGCAGCATCGCGGCCACGTGCTGATGAGCGCCGGCCATTCGATCGCGGTGCAGAATTTCAATGAAAACCTGTCGGTGCTGACCATGCTGGTGCTGTATGCGCTGATGATCAAGATCAACCTGGACGTGAATATCGTCATCCTGCTGTTCGGCTCGTTCGTCGCCTGCATCATGTTTCTCATCATGCGCAAGCATGCGGCCAACCAGCGCGAGCATGATTCGCTGGCCTTGATTGGCGAAGTCAAGCATTAGCCAGATAGCGCAGCCGGCAAATAAAAAAAGCGGGTTTCCCCGCTTTTTTTATTTGCCGGCCGGATTCGATGCAATGCCGGCAGCTTGCTTAAAACTCTTTCTGTACGGTCAACGAAGCGGCAATGGAATTCCAGGTGCCGACATAGTTGCTGCGTTTGCCGAAATGGGTTCCGCTCAGGCCCGGAGTAATGTTCCAGCCTTTGACCGGCGTGTAGCGCAACTGAGCTCCGCCGGCTATCGAGTTATAGCTGGAAAGACCCTGATAGCTCTCAAAACGGCCGGCGCGGACAAATGGAACCAAGGTGAGTTGCTGCGATGCCTGCCACATCAGGTAGGCGCCCAATCCGGCGTTGTCAGGACCGCCCTGCACTTTTTCAACATCGAGTGAAAAAGCTGTCTTGATGGCCGGGGTGAATGTGTGCAGGTAGCTTGCTTCCGCATTGATAAATCCGGACGAACCGCTGTGATGCAGGACAGATGCCCGGAGCAGCACTTCATTGTTGCCGTCGGCGCTTTTGAAAGCGCGATATTTCACGCCGAAAGTTGCATCGGTGAAGCCCTTGTCGCCGTCAAAGCCTTCGGAACCCTGCATGCCGCCATACGAATAATGCGATTCGGCGTGATTGCGCAGGACATATGGCAGGCTCGCAAACAATTCGACACCGTGGCCCAGGCCGACATTTCCCGCAACAGCTGCGCGGCTTACATAATTGCGCTGCTCCCCCGAGAATCCCGGGGCATAGGGGCTGCTGTACGACGAGTTGCTGCGGCTCCCCGACAAGCTGCCGTCCAGGGCAAACTGCCCTTGGTCCCGAACAGTGAAACGAGAGATGATGTCATCCGCCTGGACGGCAGACGAAAAAAAAGCACCGATCAGTGCTGAGGAGATTACGACTAATTTACGCATTTATTCCCTTGATATTGCTGTTACGTTTTTTAAATTACGCTGTTGCCAACATATTATGCGGGGAATAATATTGTTTGAGAAGAAATTCTTAGCTGAAAGAAATTTACTCCTGGCGCATTGAATAAGGCAAATCTGCTAGCGGCTCAGGCTACGCAGGGCGGCAGCACGCTCTGGCCAGTCGTCAGGCACCACAAAACCTCTATCGGTCTCCAGTCCGTAGCCGCTTTCTGGCCGCAGAGAGACCAGCAGCACCGGTGACATATCGCCGGCAAAATGCTGCGACAATGCAACGCGCATTTGCGCCGGGCTCGATACATCCGCAAGCGCCACCTTGGCCGGCGCCAGCCAGCGCTGGCGAGGCAAGAGATGGTATACGGTCGTTTCATCCAGCACCAAGTCGGACAAGGTACACCAATAGCCGCGGCAAGCGTTTGCAGAAACACCGGGCACGGCAGCAGGATGCTGTTGGTCCTGGTAAAACAGCCAGCCCTTCATCAGCACCTGCGCCGCAACAACTGCCTCGCTCAGGTGCGGCTGGGAGGCCGGATGCTGCGACAAGGCTAGCTGATGATGCAAAAGCTTTTGCATTTTCGAACCCAGCGAGTCAGCCATGTCGCGGCCGATAAAATCATCCGCCTGCAGACTGACGCCGCTGGTTTCCAGTAAATAGAACTTGCTCGCGAACTCCCAGTGGACCAGGCCGCCGTCAAGCCGCAGCAGGAAATCGAATTCGCCTACCGTGTCGTTCTTGCTGGCCCGCACCTGCACGCTGTGCGCCACCAGCATCCGGCGCTGTTCGAAATAGAACGCCAGCAGCTTCTCCGCATACAGGCCGAGGCGGGTCGACGGCAGGCTGTCGATATGGCGGTGCAAGGCTTGCAGTTTTTCCGGCGTCTGCTCCAGTTCGGCCAGCCATGCCGCCAGGTCGGCGTCGGCATAACTGGCGACCTTTCCCTGCCATTGCGCGGCCAGGGGATCCAGCAGGTCGGGCGCATCCAGCAGCCAGGCCAACGCCCTGACGTGAGGATCGGACAGATGATTCCAGCGCTGGTGAAACTGTTGCTGGCAGGTCTGCAGGTCGGTCTGCACTACAGGGTTATTCGGCAGCGTTGGCATAGGCGCTCATGGCCAGGCACAGGTCGCTCCAGACCTTGCCTTTGTCGCCCAGCTGGCGCAGCAGGTAAGCCGGGTGATAAGTCACCACCAGCGGACGGTCGGCGTAGCGATGTACGGTGCCGCGCAGTTTCGACACCGGCGTCGCCGCATCCAGCCCGAGCAGCGACAAGGCTGCGGTCTTGCCCAGCGCAACCAGGATGGTGGGCTGTATCAGCTCGATCTGGCGCTGCAGATACGGCATGCAAGCCGCCACTTCGTCTGCCGCCGGCGGACGGTCGCGGCCGGTGCCGTCGGTGGGCCGGCATTTGACGATATTCGCGATGTAGGCGTTGTCGCCGCGCTTCAGGCCCATCGCCAGCAGGATATTGTCGAGCAGCTTGCCGGCCGGGCCGACAAACGGTTCGCCCTGGATATCCTCGTTGCGTCCCGGACCCTCGCCGATAAACAGCCATTTTGCCTTGCTGTCGCCGACGCCGAACACGGTATTCTTGCGCCCCTGGCAAAGTCCGCAAGCAGTGCAGCCGGCCACGGCCGCCTGCAATTGCGTCCAGTCCATGGCGGCCGGAGATTGCGCTGCATGGACGGCTGCCGATGGTGCGGATATGGGCTCGTCGTCGCCCCAGGCCGAGATCTCGGCCTTGTCCTGCACTGCATGCGCCACCGGTGCGGGCTGTTGCCCGTGCAGTGCCGCTGCAGGAATTTCCTCCATGGGCGCCATGTCGTCGGCTTCGATCGGCTCGGCGCTCGCCAAGCCGCCATCGCGCCGCAGCCACAGCGGGCCGAGGCCTATCTCGTCGAGGAAAACGCTACGCCTGGTCATCTCGCTCATAAAGGCAGCCTCATCACGATGGCTTCTTCGCGCTTGTCGCCAGCCGCCGGATAATAATCGCGGCGGCGGCCGATCTCGGCGAAACCGTAACGCTGGTAGATCGCAATCGCGCGCGTATTCGAGGGCCGCACTTCCAGCAGCACCGATTGCATCTGCAGCCGGCGCGCCAGCATGCACACCTGGTCGAGCAGCATCTTGCCGATGCCTTGCCGCTGCACATCCTCGCGCACGCTGATATTCAGCAGATGCGCTTCATCCAGCGCCTGCATCATGAAAAAATAGCCGAGCAGTACCTGTTCCGCATCGCGCAGTACCCAGCATTGATAACCGCTCTGGATCGAATCGACAAAATTGCCATGGGTCCAGGGATGCGAATACACGGCCTTTTCGATCGCCACCACTTCGTCCAGGTCTTCGATGCGCATGGCGGCAAATGCAAGCGGCCGCATGCCGGGCCTCGGTTGGGCGTTGGCGTTCATGTGTTCACCTTGGCGGCGCGTTCGGCGGTTGTGAGCGCGACCTTGTTACGCAAATACAAAGGCTGCGCATCCACCGCACTCAAACCGCCGCCCTGCGCCAGCGCCACGCTGCCCAGTTGAGCGACCTGGCGCGCATTCGGCATCACCGCCGGCAAGCCTGCGGCGGCGTACGGAGCCGCGGCAAACGCTTCCGGGTAGGCCGCCAGGCCGTTGCCGCAGGCTTGCAGCACGCCGCCCAGCACCGGCAAAGGCGCTACCTGCGACGGCGCCGACAGGACCGGCTCGACCACCACTTGCCAGGCATTGGCGGCGAAACGATATTGGGCCCAGTAGACCTCGCCCATGCGCGCGTCCAGCACCGCCAGCACTTCGCCGGCGCCATTCAGGTCGCGGCAAGCCTGGGCCATGGCGGCCAGCGTCACCACCGGCAGCACCGGCAGGTCGGCGCCGAACGCCAGTCCCTGCACGATGCCGCAGGCGGTGCGCACGCCGGTGAAGGAGCCGGGGCCGACGCCGAACGCCAGCGCATCGCACTGTGCCAGGCTGATGCCGGCCTCGGCCAGCAACTCTTGCACCATCGGCAGGATGGCAAGCGAATGAGTCTGGACGCCCGCCGATTCGCGGGTAATCACATGGCCGTCGCGCAGCAAGGCGGCGGAGGCCAGTTCGGTAGATGTTTCAATGGCAAGAATGGTCTGCATGGGCCGTATTTTACCGCGCTCGACGCTGCTTCGGCTGCACTCCGCGCGATTGAGTGGGCCAATGAGCGGACCAATCCAGCCGCAAGTACCCCGCGAACTCTGAAACCACGGGTATTCAAGCAGAATCCGGCGCACTCACTGTAAAATATCGCGAATGCTGATCCTCACTCTCGATAACGACAACCATCAGGAACTTGCCGCCACCCTGGCCGACGACGGCTGGGTCGCAGCCTGCCTGTGCGCAGCCTGGTGCGGCAGCTGCCGGGAGTATTTCGCTAATTTCACGGCGCTGGCGCAACGCCACCCGCAAGTGCAATTCGTCTGGATCGACATCGAAGACCAGGCGGAGCTGGTCGGCGACCTGGATGTCGACAATTTCCCTACCCTGCTGATACAGCGCGGCGATGTGGTGGCGTTCCTGGGTCCGGTTGAAATGGACCTGCGCCTGGCTGAAAGAATCCTGCTGGCGCAGATGGAGAAGAACCTGCCCGAACTGCAGGCCGAAGCCTTGAGCAGCGCCGAGCGACGCCATTGGCAGCTGGAAGCCAATTTACTGCGGCGCCTGGCGGATATCTAGGATGCCAGCCACGGCTAGGATGCCAGCCACGGATCGCAATCCGGATGCGGAAACTGCGCCATCATGAAATCGACAAAACTGCGCACCTTGGCCGACAGCAGGCGCCGGCTCGGGTAGACCAGGCGCACCGCCACCTTGTTGATCTGGTGGTCGGGCAGCACCCGCACTACCCGTCCCGCCACCATATCGTCGCCCAGCGTATACGAGGTGCGCATGGCGATGCCCATCCCCGCCAGCAAGCATTGGCGCAGCAAATCGGTATTGTTCGACATGACCTTGCTGGTGATCGGAATAATCGAAGCGCCTTCGGCCGACTGGAAAGTCCAGTGGTGGCGCAAATGTTCCATCGAAAAATTGAGGCAGGAATGCTGGGCCAGCTCCTCGGGCGTCTGCGGCACGCCATGTTCGGCGATATAAGCCGGCGAGGCGCACAGCAGCACTTCGGCGATGCCAAGCTGGCGCGCCACCATGCTGGCGTCGAATTTCTGGTTGACTGAAAAGATGCCGAGGTCGAAACCCTCTTCGATCAGGTCGACGGTGCGGTCCGACAAGGTCACGTCCAGCCGCACATCGGGATACTGTTTCGAATACAGCGGCAGCAGGCGCGCCAGCTGGGTCTGGCCGAAACCGATCTGGGAATAGATGTGCAAGGTGCCTGCAGGCTTGGTCGACAATACGGAAGCGGCGGCTTCCGCCTCGTCGATTTCATCCAGGATCTGGCGCACCCGCTCCAGGTAGGCCTGGCCCGGCTCGGTCAACGCCATGCGGCGCGTCGAACGGTGCAGCAGGCGGATCCCAAGATGGTTTTCCAGATCGGCCACCAGCCGCGTGACCACCGCATTCGACATGTCCAGCACCTGGGCCGCGGCGACAAAGCTGCCTTGCTCCACCACCTTCGCAAATACCCGCATTGACTGCAAGCGATCCATATTATTCTTTCATCCTATCTTAGGCTGCGGCCCTGCTCGACAAAGCCACAACGGCGACCACCAAGGCCAGTGCACTAAGGCCCAGCGCCAGTCCGCACAATAGGCTGGCGCGCCGCAATCTTGCATCGGCTTGCTGCGCTGCTTGCCGCATTTCCTGTTCAAGCAAAGGCAGCGCGGTCTGGAGCTGCTCGGCGAGCGCCTTGATGTCGCCCAGATTCTGCAGCGACGCCGCCTGCAGCTCGCTCACCTGCTGCTGCAGGATCTGCAGCTGGCTCTCTTCCGTATTTCCTTTGCGCCGGGTGAACACCGGCGCCGCGACGGAAATGATATCGCTGATATACGGCAGCACTGCTTTTGTTACTGACAACCATGTCGACATGCACTACCCTCCGGATTCTTTTCTTTGCTATTGGAATATCTGTGCATCGGCAGCCGTGGTATCGCCCGGGCGCAACAGGCGGCCGGCGGCGATCGTGATGGTCTGGCGGCACTGCATGGCGATCGAGGTATCGTGCGTCACCAGCACCAGGGTTGAGCCGCGCTCCTGGTTGAGGTCGAACATCAGCTGGATAACCGCATCGCCGGTAGCCGCATCGAGGCTGCCGGTGGGTTCGTCGGCGAACAAGAGCGGCGGCTCGGTCACGAAAGCGCGCGCCAGGGCCACTCGCTGCTGCTCGCCGCCAGACAGGTATTTCGGATAGTGTTGCAAGCGCGTCGCCAGGCCGACCCGCTCCAGCTTGGCTTGCGCCTTCTCTTTCGCGTCCTTGTCGCCGCGCAGCTCGAGCGGCAGCATGACGTTTTCCAGTGCGCTCAAATGGCTCAGCAACTGGAAAGACTGGAATACAAAACCGAGCTTTTCCTTGCGCAAGCCGGCCCGGCCGTCTTCATCCAGGGCAAAGATATCGCTGCCGTCGATATGCACGGTGCCCGAGGACGGCGTATCGAGGCCGGCCAGCAAGCCCAGCAAGGTCGACTTGCCGGAACCGGAAGCGCCGACAATCGCCAGCGTAGTGCCGCCCTGGACGTTAAAATTGATATCATCGAGAATTACCAGCTCGCCGCTGGCGTCGGCAACCCGCTTGGTCAAGCGCTGGACGTCTATGGCCGGGGCCGTTGCAGGTTTAACAGAAGAGGACTGATGCATGCAGATTATCGACTCCGGGTTGGGGAATGGTTTTCAGAACTTGACCGAGGGCTGGCGCCGTAAAATCGCCGGCCACCTGCGGCTGGCCATCCTGCTGCTTGGCCTGCTCAGCCTAGTATGGACGAACAATGCCTATTCTGCATCAAAATCGATACTGGTGTTAGGCGACAGCCTTTCCGCCGAATACGGACTGGCGCGCGGCAGCGGCTGGGTCGCCTTGCTGCAGCAGCGCCTGAAAGCGGAAAATATCGACGGCAGCGTGGTCAACGCCAGCATTAGCGGCGAAACCAGCAGCGGCGGCAAGACGCGCCTGCCGGCCCTGCTGCAGCGCCGGCCGGATATCGTCATCATCGAACTGGGCGGCAACGACGCCCTGCGCGGCTTGCAGCTGAGCGCTACCGAAAGCAACCTGCGGGCAATGATCGGCGCGGCCCAGCAAGCCAAGGCCAAGGTCTTGCTGGTGGGCATGCGGATTCCGCCCAACTACGGCCGCGACTACACCGAAAAATTCTTTTCGCTGTATGCAACGCTGGCCAAGCAAAACAAGGTGCCGCTGATTCCGTTTCTGCTGGACGGTGTGGCGGACAAGCCGGAACTGTTCCAGGCCGACCGCATCCATCCGGTCGCCCAGGCCCACCCGATCATGCTGAACAATGTCTGGACCGGATTGAAGCCCTTGCTGGCCAAATAGCATGCGACGCGCGTGAAATGTCGAGGGAACAAATCGCCGCATTCAAGGCGATCTTCCACGACAACCACCGCCTCTTGCAGAAACTGAACCAGCGCGACGTGAGCGAAGAATAATAAAAAAATGCCCATCCCGCTTGCGCCGGATGGGCATTTTTCAGATCAGCCAGGCTAATCAGTTCTGCGTCAGTTTTGCTTGGTGCCGTCGTCAGCCGGTGATGCGGTCACGACCGGCTTCAGGATCTTGACCTTGGCTTTCTCTTTCAGCACGTCCACGTAGGCCAGCATTTCCTGTTGCGCCAGGACGCCGGTGATCTGCTGCTGTTCGGCAGTGCGCCGGGCCTGGTCCTGCGCCGCCGGCTGGCCGACCTTGGCGATCCGGTACAAGCCGTAGCCCTGCTGCGGCAGCACTACGCCGACAAAGGCAGGCAGCTTGTTGACATTGGCCTTCATCACCGCCTCAAATCCGGCAGGATTGATGCCCTGGTTCTTTACCCGCGACACGGTCTGCGTTGCGCCGAAACCGCTGCCGCTGTCTTGCGCGCGCAAGGCAGCCAGCTTTTCTTCGCCGGCTTTCTTGGCCAGTGCAGCTTCTTCCGTGCGGGTGACCTTGTCGGTGATAATTGCCTTGACCTCTTCAAACGAACGCTTGGTCACTGGCTTGTATTCGGTGACATGGCCGGCGATAAACGTGTTCGGCGCGATCTCGACCGCTTCGGTGTTGTGCTTGTTCTTCAGCGACTCGTCGGAATACAGTGCAGTCAGGAATTTCTGGTTGTTGTAGGGAGCGGCGGCTGCGGCAGGATTCGGCTGGCGGCCGAGGTTCGCGGCCGACTGGATCTGCAGGTGCAGCTTGTCGGCAACCGGCTTCAGGCTGTCGGCCTGTTCATACACCGTGTTGCTGAAAGCTTCCGCCAGTTCCGTGAATTTGCGTGCTGCCAGCTGCTTCTTGATCTCGGCGCCGATATCCGCCTTGACTTCGTCCAGCGGCTTGACCACCGCTGGCTTGATGCCGGTCAGTTCGATGATGTGATAACCGAAATCGGATTGCACCAGGTCGCTGATCTCGCCCTGCTTCAGCTTGCTGGCCGCATCTTCGAAAGGCTTGACCATGCTGCCGGCGCCGAAATAACCGAGATCCCCGCCCAGCTCGCCGGAAGCGGTATCCTGCGAATTCGCCTTGGCGATTTTCGCAAAATCGGCCGGCGTCTTGCGCACTTGGGCCAGCAGGCCTTCCGCCTTGGCCTTGGCGGCAGCTTGCTCGGCGGCCGGCGCATCTTTTTTCACGGCGATCAGGATGTGGCTGGCGCGGCGTTCTTCCGGCACCGTATAGCGGGCGACATTCTGGTCATAATAGGATTTGATGTCGGCATCGCTGACCGTTACCTGGGCAGCAACCGCGGCGCTGTCGAGCAGGACGTAGTCGGCCTTGATCTGTTCGGGGATTTCGAATTCCTTGGCGTTCCTGACGTAATAGTCCTGCAGCATGGCGTCAGTGACTTTCACTTGCGCGGCATAGTCGGCAGTCTTGAACAGCAGTTCCTGCACGTCGCGTTCCTGGTCGTTGATGTCAGACAAACGCATGGCTACCGTTTTAGGCGTAAACGCCGTGGTCTGCACCGCGCCGTTCAGTTGCTGCATCGCCATATCCTGGCGCAGGCGCGCCTCGTACATGGTCGGCGTCATGCCCTGCGCCGCCAGCAAGGCCTTGTAGCGCTCGTTGTCGAACTTGCCGTCCGCGCCGTGCAATTCCGGCACGCCCATGATGGCTTGCTGCAAACTCTGGTCGGATACCGACAGATGTTCGCTGCCGACCGCGGCAACCAGCACGCGCTGCGCGATCAGGTTGTCCAGCACGCCTTGCTTGGCTTGCGGCGTCTCGACCATCTTCGGGTCGAAACGGTCGCCGAACGCCTGGCGCATGCGGTCCATCTGCTGGCGCAAGGCGGCATCCCAGTCTTGCTGGGTGATCGGCTGGCCGGCGACTTTCGCCACCGTGTTGGCGCCGTCGCCAAAGCTGCTATAGCTTTGCAGCCCGACCAGTGCAAACGAAGGGATGATCAAGAGCAGCAACAAGAACTGCATCAAGCGCTGATGGGTACGGACAAATTCAAACATGGTCTGCCAATCAAGATCAAAAAGGAAGGCTGCAATAAGAAGGCTGCATTACAAACCGGACGTACATAAGAAAAAAGGCGAACTCTCGTTCGCCTTTTTTGTATTTTGGCGGAGTGGACGGGACTCGAACCCGCGACCCCCGGCGTGACAGGCCGGTATTCTAACCAGCTGAACTACCACTCCTAAAACTGCTTACAAATCTCAGTTGACCTCGAAAACCTACTGCGCGGCCCAATCTCGGTACTGCGATGCTCACCGTGCTTTCGCACGCCTCCGCTTCTCCTACCGACCTTGGGTCGCTCGCTACGGTTTTGCAAGGCCCACTTATTTGGCGTTTGTCACCACGCCAAAAGACGCTAGTTTACAGCATCTTTCAACGCTTTGCCAGGCTTAAATTTAGGAACTTTCGCTGCCTTGATCTTGATTGCTTCCCCGGTACGCGGATTGCGGCCGGTGCGCGCTGCGCGTTTGCCTACCGAGAACGTGCCGAAGCCGACCAGCGTTACTGAGCCGTTCTTTTTCAAAGTGGTTTTAACTGCGGCGATCACGGCATCCAACGCGCGGGTCGACGCGGCCTTGGAAATGTCTGCTGACTTGGCGATGTGATCGATTAATTCGGTTTTGTTCACTGAAGCCCCCTCACATGAATTGAAATTCGAGATGATGCTTGTTCCGCATTTGTGCGAAAAATCATCGCAGATGGACTGCAGAAAAAAATCTGCAGCTGGTATTAAACAAGCCGCAAAGCCTTGTGTCAAGCGGTTTGCCGGGGATATGGAAAGGTTTAACCTGATTTTACAAACTTGATATATTCAACACATCCGTATATAAAAAAAGCGCTCTTGCGAGCGCTTTTTTGCGAACAGGAATCAGACCGGCGGATTCGATAGCTTATCCGAATCCGCCGCGGGCTTAGTGCTTGACCACGCTAGGGTCGGTCTTCTCGCTGCTCTTGGCGACGCTTGCATCGAGCACTGCTTCCTCGTCGGTCAAAGGCACAGGCTGCCGCTCCAGGGCGATTTCCAGCACCTTGTCGATCCAGCGCACCGGCACGATTTCCAGCTTGTTCTTGACGTTGTCCGGAATTTCGGCCAGGTCCTTCACATTCTGCTCTGGAATCAATACCGTCTTGATGCCGCCGCGATGCGCCGCCAGCAGTTTTTCCTTCAGGCCGCCGATAGGCAGGACTTCGCCGCGCAAGGTGATTTCACCTGTCATGGCGACATCCGCCCGCACCGGAATCCCGGTGAAGATCGACACCAGGGCGGTCGTCATGCCGACGCCGGCCGACGGTCCGTCCTTCGGCGTCGCGCCTTCCGGCACGTGGATATGGATATCGCTCTTCTCGAACGCCTCACCCCGGATGCCCAGTTTCGCGGCGCGGCTGCGCATCACCGTACGCGCTGCCTCGATCGATTCCTTCATCACATCGCCCAGGGTGCCGGTACGGATGATTGCGCCCTTGCCCGGCATCTTGACGGCTTCGATGGTCAGCAGTTCGCCGCCCACTTCAGTCCATGCCAGTCCGACCACCTGGCCGATCTGATTTTCTTTTTCGGCGACACCGAAGTCGAAACGCCGCACACCGAGGAATTTATCGATGTTCTTGGAGGTGACTGCGACCTTCTTCTCTTGTTTCTTCAACAGCAGCAGCTTGACCACCTTGCGGCAGATCTTGGAGATTTCCCGTTCCAGCGAACGCACACCCGCTTCACGCGTGTAGTAGCGGATGATGTCGCGGATCGCGCTTTCGGCCAGGGTGATTTCCTCGACCTTCAAACCATTGTTCTTGATTTGCTTAGGCAGCAGGTAACGCAAGGCGATGTTGGTCTTTTCATCTTCGGTGTAGCCGGACAGGCGAATCACTTCCATCCGGTCCAGCAGCGCCGGCGGAATATTGAAGGAATTCGACGTCGCCACGAACATCACGTCCGACAAGTCGAAATCGACTTCGATGTAATGGTCCGAGAAAGTATGGTTCTGCTCCGGATCCAGCACTTCCAGCAAGGCCGAAGACGGATCGCCGCGGAAATCCATGCCGAGCTTGTCGATCTCGTCCAGCAGGAACAGCGGATTGCGCACCCCGACCTTGGCCAGGCTTTGCAATATCTTGCCTGGCATGGAGCCGATGTAGGTACGGCGATGGCCGCGGATCTCTGCTTCGTCGCGCACGCCGCCCAGGGCCATCCGCACGAACTTGCGGTTGGTGGCGCGGGCGATCGACTGCCCCAGCGAGGTTTTACCCACGCCCGGAGGACCGACGAAACACAGGATCGGCGCTTTCAGCTTGTCGACGCGCTGTTGCACGGCAAGATATTCCAGGATGCGTTCTTTAACTTTATCCAGGCCGTAGTGGTCGCCTTCCAGCACTTTCTCGGCATTGCCCAGTTCGTTGTTGACCTTGGATTTTTTCTTCCAAGGCAAACCGACCAGCGTATCGATATAGTTGCGCACCACGGTCGCTTCGGCTGACATCGGCGACATCAGCTTCAGCTTCTTCAGCTCGCTCTGCGCCTTTTCCAGCGCTTCCTTAGGCATCTTGGCGGACAGGATCTTCTTTTCCAGCTCTTCCAGGTCCGCGCCTTCTTCGCCTTCGCCCAATTCCTTCTGGATCGCCTTGACCTGCTCGTTCAGGTAGTATTCGCGCTGCGATTTTTCCATCTGGCGCTTGACGCGGCCGCGGATGCGTTTTTCAACTTGCAGGATATCCAGTTCGCCTTCGAGCTGGCCCAGCAGGTGCTCGTAACGCTTGGCGATATTGAAGATTTCCAGGATCACCTGTTTTTGCTCAAGCTTCAGCGGCAAGTGCGCGGCAATGGTGTCGGCCAGGCGGCCGGCGTCATCGATGCCGGACAGCGAAGTGAGGATCTCAGGCGGAATCTTCTTGTTCAGTTTGACGTACTGGTCGAATTGCTGAACGATGGCGCGACGCATCGCCTCCACCTCGGCCTCGTCGCCCAGTTCGGAGTCGACCGGCGTCAGGTCCGCCACAAAATGCGTGTCGAGCTCGCTGATGTGATGGATGCGCGCACGCTGCGCCCCTTCCACCAGCACCTTGACGGTGCCGTCGGGCAGTTTCAGCATTTGCAAGATATTGGCGACGCAGCCGATTTCATAAATATCGTCCGGCGACGGTTCGTCCTTGGCGGCGGCTTTCTGGGCCGCGAGCATGATGCTCTTGCCTTGCTCCATGGCAGCTTCAAGCGCCTTGATCGACTTTGGACGACCGACGAACAATGGAATCACCATATGCGGGAATACCACGACATCCCGTAAAGGCAACAGAGGCAACTGAGTTTGTTCAGTAAATGTAGAAGTCGTCATGGTGAGCCCTATCAAAAAATCTTATTAATGATGTTGGCACGAGTGGCCGAAACTCAAGCCCCGGTTTCAACAATAAATCACCACTTCTATTTGCAGCACTAGACTAATAGTTTGCGATGGCCAATAAAAAAGCCACACGCGAAGGTAACTTCGGGTGGCTTTGCGATTGAAGCCGAATCGTATGTTTTGGCAAATTGTACTACTTTTGGCCCAAAAACCTGCTTAAACCCCTGTTTTTTACATGGCTTTACAAATTTTCGGGTTTTATGCCGCCGCCGGCAGCCGGCCCTGGGCAAGGCCAACCCGGCGGGATAAACGCCGGCGCGCCGCCAGCGCCTTATTTCGCGCCAGACACCTTCGGTTGTTCATGGTAAATCAGCAACGGTTTGGCGCCGCTGTTGACGGTATTTTCATCCACCACGACCTTGGCGACATTCTGCTGGCTTGGCAAATCGTACATAACGTCCAGCAACACGTGCTCCAGGATCGAACGCAGGCCGCGGGCGCCGGTTTTGCGCGCCAGGGCACGCTTGGCGATGGCTTGCAGCGCCGCCGGGCGGATTTCCAGCTCGGCGCCTTCCATCTGCAGCAGCTTGGAATACTGCTTGACCAGGGCGTTCTTGGGCGCGATCAGGATCTCGATCAGCGCTTCCTCGTTCAGCTCGGCCAGGGTGGCAATCACCGGCAGGCGGCCGACCAGTTCCGGGATCAGGCCGAAGCGCGTCAGATCCTCGGGTTCGGCATCCAGCAGCACCTCGCTGGAAGTGCGCTGGCTCTGGCTCTTCACATTTGCCGAAAAACCAATGCCGCTCTTTTCCGAGCGCTCGGAAATGATCTTGGCCAGGCCGTCGAAAGCGCCGCCGCAGATGAACAGGATGTTGGTGGTGTCGATCTGCACGAAATCCTGGTTCGGATGCTTGCGCCCGCCTTGCGGCGGCACCGATGCCATGGTGCCTTCGATCAGCTTCAGCAGCGCCTGCTGCACGCCCTCGCCCGAGACGTCGCGGGTAATCGACGGGTTGTCCGATTTGCGCGAAATCTTGTCGATTTCATCGATGTAGACGATGCCCCGCTGCGCCTTCTCGACTTCGTAATTGCAATTCTGCAGCAGCTTCTGGATGATGTTCTCGACGTCCTCGCCGACATAACCGGCTTCGGTCAGGGTCGTCGCATCGGCGATCACGAAAGGCACGTTCAGCATGCGCGCCAGGGTCTGCGCCAGCAGCGTCTTGCCGGAGCCGGTCGGACCGACCAGCAGGATATTGCTTTTCGCCAGCTCGATGTCGTCCTTCTTGCCGAGATGCTTGAGGCGCTTGTAATGGTTGTACACCGCCACCGACAAGATCCGCTTGGCAGGTTCCTGGCCGATCACATACTGGTCGAGCAGTTCGCTGATTTCCTGCGGAATAGGCAGTTCCGATTTTTGACCATCCAGCGTTTCGACATTCGATGCTTCATCGGTAATGATGTCATTACAGAGGTCGATACATTCATCGCAAATGAATACCGATGGCCCAGCGATGAGTTTTTTCACTTCATGCTGGCTTTTGCCGCAGAAGGAACAATAAAGCAGTTTTTCGCCGCTGGAAGATTTTTTATCAGACATAAAGGCAGAGTTTAAGTAACACTATAAGGAGGTGGGCCACCGCATTGATTCGCGATATTGATTGCAGTATTGGTTCGCAGTATAGGTTTTATCTTACCCGCGAAATCCAGATTCGTCACGCCCGGGCGATTTTTGAAAAGCAAAACGCCCGCGCCTTTGGGGCCGGGCGTTTTATCCGGTTTTATCCCGGGATTATGCGTTCTGCAGCAATCAAGCGCGTGTCGCCAGGACTTTATCAATCAGGCCATACTCCACAGCCGCATCCGCGGACATGAAATTGTCCCGGTCCGTATCCTTGCTGATCTGCTCAATGCTTCTGCCGGTCTTGTCCGCCAGGATGCCGTTCAGGCGTTCGCGCAGGTACAGGATTTCACGCGCCTGGATTTCGATATCCGAGGCCTGGCCTTGGGCGCCGCCCAGGGGCTGGTGAATCATGATGCGCGAATTAGGCAGCGAGAAACGTTTGCCCTTGGCGCCTGCAGCCAGCAGGAAAGCGCCCATCGAGGCCGCCATGCCGGTGCACAAGGTGGAGATTTCAGGCTTGACGAACTGCATGGTGTCGTAAATCGCCATGCCGGCAGATACCGAACCGCCGGGAGAATTGATATATAAAGAAATATCCTTATCCGGATTTTCACTTTCCAGGAACAGCAGTTGCGCCACCACCAGGTTGGCGGTCTGGTCGTTGACCGGACCTACCAGGAAAATGATGCGTTCGCGCAGCAGGCGCGAATAGATGTCATAGGAACGCTCGCCGCGGCCACTCTGCTCAATCACGATAGGCACCATGCCGAGCATGTCAGTATCCAGTGCCGAATTACGATTAAAGCCTGTCATATTTTTCCTTATGGAGAGCGCTCAAAACTTAATCAAACCACCGAACCGGTCCAGGCTCGCGGCCTGGACCTGAGGTACAGCTTAAAATACCGGCTGATTAAGCTTGTTGCCCGTTGTTGCTCATTAATTCATCGAATGCAACCGACTTTTCAGTCACTTTCGATTTGCCCAGCACATAGTTAACGACGTTTTCTTCCAAAACAAGGGCTTCGACCTCTGCCAGGCGGCGGCGATCGCTGAAATAATATTTCAGGACTTGTTGCGGGTCTTCGTAGCTCTGCGCAAAGTCTTCGACCTGGGCTTTGACTTGCTCTGGCGTTGCCTGCAGCTGGTTTTCCTTGACCACTTCGGCCAGGATCAGGCCCAGGCGCACACGACGCTCAGCCTGGGCTGTGAACAGCTCCGGCGGGAACGGCATGTCGTTGACCTTCATGCCGCGCTGCGCCATGTCCTGGCGTGTCATTTCAACCAGGCGCTCGACGTCTTGGTCGACCAGCGCTTTCGGTACTTCCAGGTCGCTCACCTTGATCAGCGCATCCATCACGCTGTCTTTGTTCTTGGCCTTGACGCGGGAACCGACTTCACGCTCCAGGTTGAGCTTGATGTCAGCGCGCATCTTGGTCAGGTCGCCGTCTTCGATGCCCAGGGTTTTAGCAAACTCGGCATCGACTTCCGGCAGGTGCGCCCATTCCAGCTTCTTCAGCGTGATGGTGAATTCCGCAGTCTTGCCGGCGACGTCCTTGCCGTGGTAATCGGCAGGGAAAGCCAGTTCAAAGGTCTTGGCTTCGCCGACCTTCAGGCCGATGGTCGCGTTTTCGAACTCAGGCAGCATGCGGCCTTCGCCCAGCACGTAAGCGTAGTCATCGGCTTTGCCGCCCTGGAATTCAACGCCATCGATCTTGCCGACGAAATCGACAGTCACGCGGTCGCCGTTCTTGGCTGTCAGGTCGCTGCCGCCATCGCCGTGCGCGCCTTGCTCGCCCTTGACGTGGTAGTGCACGCGCTGCTTGCGCAGGATGTCGATGGTCTTGTCGATTTCGGCATCGCTGACTTCAGCCTTGGTCTTTTCGACTTCAACGCTGGTCAGGTCGCCGATCTTGACTTCAGGATAGATTTCGAAAGTAGCATCGAACGCCAGCGTGCCTTCAGCCACGCCTTCGCTGCCCTTTGGCTCGATACGCGGATAACCGGCAACGCGCAGGTTGTTTTCGTTGGCAGCGGTGTTGAAGGCATTGCCGACCTTGTCGTTCAGCACTTCGGTTTCGACCTGGTAGCCGTATTGTGCAGCGACCATCTTCATCGGCACTTTACCTGGGCGGAAGCCAGGCGCTTTTGCAGTGCGGGCGCGGACCTTCAGGCGCTTTTCGACTTCGGTTTGCACTTCGCTCACAGCGATTGTGAGGGTCAGGCGGCGTTCAAGTTTATCCAGAGTTTCGACTGCAGTTGCCATGTGGATCGTCCAAAAATTAAAAATTCCGTGGTGCGGCTAAGGCCAATGCGGGGTAAAACGATGAAATGTTGTCATTTCCACCCCAACCCTGCCGCGCTAAAGTCCGATATTCTATACGTAAAACAGGCCGTTGCGCCAAAACGCATCGCTCCGCGCAGGCAATAAGCCCGCTTATTTGAGCGGAATCGGGCTGCCGGGAGGCACCGGCACCGCGGTAACGCTGTTTTGCGGACTGCCGTCGACCAGCTTATCCGAATAGGTCAGGTAAACTAGTGTATTCCGCTTCGGATCGACCAGCCGCACAATATGCAGGCGCTTGAACAGCACCGACATGCGCTCGGTAAACACGTCTTCCTGCAGCGGCAGCTTGGCGCTGAACTGCACCGCACCGACCTGGCGGCAGGCGATCGAGGCTTCCGCCCTGTCCTCCGCCAGCCCGACCGTGCCCTTGACGCCGCCGGTGCGTGCGCGCGACACATAACAGGTCACGCCTTGCACCTTGGGATCGTCGTAAGCCTCGACCACCACCCGGTCATTGCGCCCGACCCAGCGGAACGCGGTGCTCACCTCGCCCACCTGTTCCGACGCCGCTTGCGCAGAACCTGCAGCGATTGCTGCAAAACCAAGCAAGCCAACTAAAGCGGCCACTCCCAGGGATTTTGTATGCATGTTTGTTCCAGGAAAGAAATTGCGATTGTATGCCGAACAACCGGTCCGCTGCCCGTCATTTCAAGACCGGTGGGCGCAGACGTAAAAAAACCCTCTTCAAGAGGGTTCTTCCATGCTTGGCCAGCCGCCAATACGTCGACATTATCGACACAGCTGGTGCGACCGAGAGGACTCGAACCTCCACAAGATTGCTCTCGACAGGACCTAAACCTGTTGCGTCTACCAATTTCGCCACGGTCGCATTTCCAACAAATACAGTGCAATCCTGCTCGGCAAAAACGGCTAGACAGGATTGGACAGCCCGCTATTCTACTGCAAGCCATCCGATATGGCGAGAGGCTGCCTTGTTTTCTCGCCATATTTCTACACGCTTAACCGTGGTTGTCCGCAGCGTTCTCCGGCTGCGGCTTCTTGACCCGGAACCAGGCCGCATACAGCGCCGGCAGGAACAGCAAGGTCAGGCCGGTGGCCACGATCAGGCCGCCCATGATCGCTACCGCCATCGGTCCCCAGAATACCGAACGCGACAAGGGGATCATCGCCAGCACGGCCGCCGCCGCGGTCAGCATGATCGGCCGGCAGCGCCGCACCGCCGACTCGACAATCGCATTCCACGGCGCCACGCCATTGGCGATATCGTGCTCGATCTGGTCAATCAGGATCACCGAATTGCGGATGATCATGCCGAACAGTGCGATCACCCCCAGTTGGGCGACAAAACCGAACGGCCGGTGCAGCAGCAGCAGCGCCGCAGCCGCCCCCGCCACGCCGAGCGGCCCGGTCAGGAACACCAGCAAGGAGCGCGAAAAGCTGTGCAGCTGCAGCATCAGCAAGGTGAAGATAATGAAAATCACCAGCGGCACATTGGCGGCGATCGAATCCTGCGCCTTGCCGCTGTCATGGGCGGCGCCGGCGACGTCGATGATATAACCCGGCGGCAGCTGCGCCCGGATCTTGTCGAGCTGCGGATCGATCTGGGCAGTCACGGTCGGTCCTTGCACGCCGTCGATCACGTCCGCCTGCACCGTGATCGCCCAGTTGCGCCATTCGCGCCATACCACGCCCGGCTCCCACACCAGCTTGACCGTGGCGACCTGCGCCAGCGGCACCGATTTGCCGCTGGCGGTCGGCACGTTGGCCTGGTTCAGGGCGTCGATGGTGGCGCGCTCATCCAGCGGCTGGCGCACCACGATATCGATCAGGCGGTCATGCTCACGGTACTGGCCGATGGTGGTGCCGGTCAGCATGGTGTTGACCGTCTGCATCACGGTTTGCGAACCGATGCCGAGGGTGCGCAATTTATCCTGGTCGAGGTCGATCCGCAGCACCTTGACCGATTCGTTCCAGTTGTCGTTGAGGCCGATGATATTCGGATTGCCGTTCATGACGCTCTTGACCTGGTCGGCAATCGTCCGCACCTTGGCGGCGTCGGTGCCGCTGACGCGGAACTGCACCGCATATGGCACCGGCGGGCCGCTCGGCAGCAGCTTGACGCGCCCGCGCACTTCCGGGAAACCATGCTTGAATGCCTCGGTGATGCGCAACCGCAATGCATCGCGCGACGCCAGGTCCTTGGTCAGCAGCACCAGTTGTGCCACATTGGTCTGCGGCAGGATCTGGTCGAGCGGCAGGTAAAAGCGCGGGCTGCCGCTGCCGACGTAGGTGGTCATGCTTTCCAGTTCGGGCGCGGCATGGATGTACGCTTCGAATTTCTTGGCCTCGGCCTCGGTCGCGGCAAACGACGAACCTTCCGGCAGCCACAACTCGATCATCAGCTCGGGCCGGCTGGAATCGGGGAAAAACTGCTCTTCGATGAACTTGAAGCCGAACACGCCCAGCGCAAACACCATCAGGGTCAAGGCGATGGTGGTCTTGCGCCACTCGACGCACCAGTTGACGGTGCGCCGCACGCGCGTATAGAACGGCGTATTGAACAATTCATGATGGCCGTCGGCGCCGGCTGCCGGCTTCACCTTCAGCAGCAGGAAACCGATATAAGGTGTAAACAGCACCGCCACCAGCCATGAAATCAGCAGGGCCAGCGCATTCACCGAGAACATGGAAAACGTGTATTCGCCGGCGGCCGACTTGGCCAGGCCGATCGGCAGGAAGCCGGCGGCGGTGATCAGGGTCCCGGTCAACATCGGCATCGCAGTAGAAGTATAGGCAAAGGTTGCCGCCTCCAGCCGCGACAAGCCCTCTTCCATCTTGCGCACCATCATTTCCACCGCGATGATGGCGTCGTCCACCAGCAAACCTAGGGCAATGATCAGCGCGCCTAGCGAGATCTTGTGCAGGTCGATGCTGAAGATGCTCATGAACAGGAAGGTCACCGCCAGCACCAGCGGAATCGTCAGGGCCACCACCAGGCCGGGCCGGACATCGATGCGGAACGGCTTGGTATGGAAACCGAGCGACAGGAAACTCACCGCCAGCACGATCAGCACCGCTTCCATCAAGGTCTTGAGGAATTCGTTGACCGATTCGGCGACGATTTTCGGCTGGTTCGAGACCCGCTCCAGGTCGATCCCGACCGGCAGCTTGGCCTTGATCTGGGCCGTCATCCGCTCCATGTCCTTGCCGAGCGAGATGATGTCGCCGCCCTTTGCCATCGAGACGCCGAGCCCGATCACTTCCTTGCCGTTGAAACGCATCTTGGTCTGCGGCGGATCCTGGTATTCGCGTTTGACGACAGCGAAATCGCCCAGCCTGAAGGTAGTGTTGTTGGCCCGCAGCTGCAGGTTTTCCAGGTCCTTGGGCGAGGCCAGCGCGCCGCTCACGCGGATCTGCAGGTTGTCGGTGGCAGTAGCCAGCACCCCGGTCGACTGCAAGGCGTTTTGCGCGCTCAGCTGGTTGACGATGTCCCGCACCGTAATGCCCAGCTGCGAGAATTTTTTCTGCGAAAACTCGATGAATATCTTTTCATCCTGGACGCCGAACAAGTCCACCTTGGCCACCGACGGCAACGTCAGCAACTGCTGGCGCACGAAATCGGCGTAATCCTTGACGTCGGCATAATTGAAGCCATCGCCCGAGACCGCAAAAATCGAGCCGTAGGTTTCACCGAATTCATCGTTGAAGAACGGCCCCACCACGCCTTGCGGCAAGGTCAGCTTGATGTCGTTGATCTTCTTGCGCACCTGGTACCAGGCGTCCGCGGTTTCCTTGGGCGGGGCCGATTCCTGCAAGGTCAGGATGATCAGCGTTTCGCCCGGCTTGGAATAGCTGCGGATGGTGTCGATATGCGGCGTTTCCTGCAGCTTCTTTTCCAGCTTGTCGGTGACCTGGTCCGCCATCTGCAAGGCGGTGGCGCCCGGCCACTGGGCCGACACCACCATCGCGCGGAAGGTAAACGGCGGATCTTCATCCTGCCCCAGGCGGCCGTAACTGAGGATGCCGCCGATCACCAGCACCACCATCAGGTAGCGTGTCAGCGGTATGTGTTCCAGGGCCCAGCGGGAGAGGTTGAAACCGGTTTTTTTGCCGTCGCTCATCGCGCCGCTCCGCCCGCGGTGGCGGCCAACGGCGGGCTTGAAGCCGCGTTACCGGGCGGCAAGCTGCCTTCCGGCCCATTCAGGATGGTGACTTTCTGTCCCGCCTTGAGCTGGTTGACGCCGGCGGTCACCACCTGCTGGCCGGCGCGCAAAGCGCCTTGTATCCATACTTCATTGCCGTGCTGGCCGCTGATCTGCACCGGCACCTGGCGCACCTGATGCACGGTGGTGCCCTCCACCACCCACACCGCGCTATGGTCCTGCACCCGCAACAGCGCGGTGAGCGGCACCTTGATCGCATCGTCGCTGGTCTTGCTGGTGAAACTGGCGTAGGCGGTCATGCCCAGCTTGACGTTAGGCGTATCGTCCGGGATGGCGATCTTGATGGCGTAGGTGCGCGTCACCGGATCGGCGATCGGCGACACCTCGCGCACCGTGCCGTGGATCACCTGCTTGGGATCGGCCCACAGACGCACTTGCACGTCGCCGCTGCTGCGCAGCTTGTCGACCTGGTTCTCGGGCGCGCCGACCACCACTTCCTTGGCGCCCTGGCGCGCCACGCTGACCACCGGCGTGCCTGCCGCCACCACTTGGCCGGCCTCGGCATTGATGGCGGTCACCACGCCGTCCACATCCGACTCCAGGGTGGCGTAGGCAGTCTGGTTCAGTTGCCCCTTGAATGCCGCCTCAGCCTGGTCGAAAGTCGCTTGCGCCGCCTTGTACGCCGTATCTTTCGCATCCAGCACGGCCTGGCTGACAAAGTTCTTGTCGCGCAGGTCCTGGTAGCGTTTCAAGTCGGCCTTGGCGGTGTCGCGGTTGCTGGCCGCCGAACTGACGGCGGCCACCGCCTGCGCCTGGGCCAGTTGCAAATCCTTGGGATCGAGCCGCATCAGCACCTGGCCGCGCTTGACGACGCTGCCGACATCGACCTGGCGCGCGATGATCTTGCCCGCCACCCGGAAGCCCAGCTGCGACTCATAGCGGGCTTGCACCGCGCCCGGCAATTCGGAGGTGACATCGGCATTGGCCGGATTCAGCACCACCACCCGCACCGGACGGATATCTTCGACCTTTTCAGGCGGTTTGGAACAAGCTGCCAGCAGCAATGTGCAAACAAGCAACAAAGCGGGAGCGCGCATGTGCGCTGAAGCAGTAGCAGCCGGACGCGGATTTATCTGGGTCAACACGTTTTTTCCTTTACTATTCTGGGCTGTCGTTAGCTGTCGTTGCCGGTTTATGCACCACCGTTCGGCGCGCCATAAAACAATCGATTGCCGAAGCTTCTCACAAATTAATAACTTTCAGGTCAGTTATTATAATTGCGCCGGATCAAGTTTGACCAAAGCTTTTTTGCATCTGGCGACAAGAAGCAAAAATAATGCTCTTTTGATAAAATATTCTGCCCGCCCTAATGTCCATCAACCATTACGAAAATTTCCCGGTCGCCTCCCTGCTGCTGCCAGCCCGGTTGCGTCCGGCAGTCAGGGCAATCTACGCCTTTGCCCGCAGCGCCGACGACCTCGCCGATGAAGGCGACGCCGCTCCCGAGCAGCGCTTGCGTGCGCTGCACGCCTATGAAACGGCCCTGGACAGGATAAAACATAAGCAGGCGGCGGAAAGCAGCTTGTTCCAGACGCTGGGACAGGTGATCGTGGAATACCGGCTGCCGCTGGCGCCGTTCCGCGACCTGCTGTCCGCCTTCAAGCAGGACGTGGTCACCACCCGCTACAGCCAGTTTCCCGAGCTGCTCGACTATTGCCGGCGCTCGGCCAATCCGGTCGGCGCCCTGATGCTGCACCTGTACGGTGCGGCGACCGAGCAGAACCTGCGCGACTCGGACGCCATCTGCTCGGCGTTGCAACTGATTAATTTCTGGCAAGACGTCGCCATCGACTGGGACAAGGCCCGGATTTACCTGCCGCTGGAAGACTTGCAGCGCTTCGGCGTATCGCAGGCGCAGCTGGCCGGCGGCACGGTTGACCATGCCTGGCGCCGCCTGATGCAGTTCGAGGTGCAGCGCGCACGCAGCATGATGACCGGCGCCCAGGCGCTGGCGCTGCGGCTGCCGGGCCGGATCGGCTGGGAGCTGCGGCTGGTGGTGCAAGGCGGCCTGCGCATCCTGGAGCTGCTGGAAGCAGCGGATTACGACATGTTCCGCCGGCGGCCGAAACTGGGCAAAGCCGACTGGTTGCTGCTTGCCTGGCGTGCCTTGCGCATGAGGTAAGCTAACAAAAATCGGCAAACCACAACGCCACGACACGTTTCTTACGTATACTTCGGGCAAATTGTTTTTTAAGCTGCTTCCCACATTCATGTCCCCAGACGATTACTGCCAGCAAAAAGCCGCCCAGAGCGGCTCCAGTTTTTATTACAGCTTCCTGTTCCTGCCGGCGGAACGGCGGCGCGCCATCACTGCGCTGTACGCCTTCTGCCGCGAAGTGGACGATACCGTCGACGACTGCACCGATGAAAGCGTGGCGCGCACCAAGCTGATGTGGTGGCGCAAGGAAATCGCCGCCATGCTGGCCGGCAATCCCTCCCATCCGGTGACCCAGGCGCTGCAGCCTCACCTGCAGACTTACGGACTGGACGGCAAGCACCTGCAAGCGATCATCGACGGCATGGAAATGGACCTGAACCAGACCCGTTACCTGGATTACCCCGGCCTGAAGCAATACTGCTGGCATGTGGCCGGCGTGGTCGGCATCCTGTCGGCCAGCATTTTCGGCGTCAGCCAGCCGCAGACCTTGCAGTTCGCCGAACAGCTCGGCCTCGCGTTCCAGCTCACCAATATCATCCGCGACGTCGGCGAAGACGGCCGCAAAGGCCGCATCTACCTGCCGGTCAACGAACTGCAGCAGTTCAACGTCACCGCGGCCGATATCCTGAATGCGCGTTACAGCGAGAATTTTGTCAGCCTGATGCGCTTCCAGGTGGCGCGCGCGCAGCAGGCTTACGACGATGCGTTTGCCTTGCTGCCCAAGGAAGACCGGCGCGCCCAGCGCCCCGGCCTGATGATGGCGGCCATCTACCGCGCCCTGCTGGACGAGATCGAGCGCGACGGCTTCCATGTGCTGAACCAGCGCATTTCGCTGACGCCGATCCGCAAGCTGTGGCTGGCGTGGAAGACCTATGTGCGCGGCTGATTCCCTCGCGTCACCGCTCTTTGCTCTGCGCTGACATGGCTACCGAAGCGCAGCAAGTCGCGGTAATCGGCGCCGGCTGGGCCGGCTGCAGCGCCGCCGTGGAACTGACCGAGGCCGGCCACCAGGTGACCTTGTTCGAGGCCAGCCGCCAGCTCGGCGGCCGGGCCCGGCGCGTCGACATTAACGAAACCATACTGGACAACGGCCAGCACATCCTGCTCGGCGCATACAGCCAGACCTTGCAAATGATGCGCAAGGTCGGCATCGATCCGGCCAGCGCCATGCTGCGCCTGCCGCTGCAGATGTGCTATCCGGCCGGCAGCGGCGGCATGACTTTTGTGGCGCCGCGCCTGCCCGCGCCTTTGCATCTGCTGGCGGCGCTGTTGCGCGCAGACGGCCTGCAGCGCCAGGACAAACTGGCGCTGGCGCGTTTTTCGTCGGCGGCGCGCTGGATGGGCTGGCAGCTGCATGACGATTGCAGCGTCAGCACGCTGCTGGAACGCTTCGACCAGACCGAGCGCCTGATCCAGCTGATGTGGCGTCCGCTTTGCATCGCGGCGCTGAATACGCCGCCGGCACAAGCTTCGGCCCAGGTTTTCCTGGCGGTGCTGCGCGACAGCCTGGGCGCGCGCAGGAGCGCCTCGGACATGCTGCTGCCGCGCACCGACCTCAGCAACCTGTTCCCACAGCAGGCGGCGGCCTTCATCGAAGAACGCGGCGGCAACGTCGAGTCCGGCCACAGCATCAGGCAATTGCAGCGCAGCGATGGACAAAACGGACGATGGCAGCTGCAAAGCGGCGCGGCCAGCATGGATTTCGACGCCGTGATCATCGCCACGCCGCCTGAAACCGCGGCGACGCTGCTGGACGGCAGCGCCGATGCCGCGCTGCTGACAACGTTGCGCAGCTTCGACTACGAGCCGATCACCACCTGCTACCTGCAATACGCCGCCGACACGCGCCTGCCGCGGCCGTTCTTGGCCTTGCTGGACGATCCCGAAAATGCCGGCGGCAGCGCCGCCTGGGGCCAGTTCGTATTCGACCGCGGCCAGCTCGATCCAAGCCAGGCCGGCCTGCTGGCGGTAGTCATCAGCGCCTCGTCCGAAGCCATACAAGCCGGCCACGAGGCGCTGGCGCAGGCGGTCGCCGCCCAGTTGGCCGCGGCCTTCAAACAGCCGCAGCTGGCGTCGCCGTCCTGGAGCCAGGTCATTTCAGAAAAACGCGCTACTTTCGCCTGCACCCCGGGCCTGGCCCGGCCGGCCAACGACACCGGCCTGGACAAGCTGCTGCTGGCCGGCGACTACACCGCCAGCGACTATCCGGCGACGCTGGAATCGGCGGTGCGCAGCGGCAGGCAGGCCGCGCAGGAATTGCTGGCGCAGATACGTCGGGCGTCGATACGTCGGGCGTAGACAGGTCAAACTACGTCAAACGCCGGCCAGGTGAAAAAGCTTCATGCCAGACGTCAATCGAATTGCATCGTGCATGCATGGTTTTCATCTAAGATAGTGGCAAAGGTGCGGCAATAGCCACACATAAAAACACCACACGGAGAGCCCCAATGTCTGTAATCACCTGCGTCGAAGACCTGCGCCTGCTGGCCAAGAAGCGCGTGCCAAAAGCGTTTTACGACTATGCCGACAGCGGCTCCTATACCGAATCCACCTACCGCGCCAACAGCAGCGACCTGGCCGCCATCCACCTGCGCCAGCGGGTGGCCATCAACGTCGACCAGCGCTCCACCCGCAGCACCATGATCGGCCATGACGTGACGATGCCGGTGGCGATTGCCCCCACCGGCCTGACCGGCATGCAATGGGCCAACGGTGAAATGCTGGGCGCCATCGCCGCCGAAAAATTCGGCATCCCGTTTACCCTGTCGACCATGAGCATCTGCTCTATCGAAGATGTCGCCAGCGTCACCACCAAGCCGTTCTGGTTCCAGCTGTACGTGATGCGCGACCGCGGTTTCATCAAGTCGCTGATCGAGCGCGCCAAGGCCGCCAAATGTTCGGCCCTGGTGCTGACGCTGGATCTGCAGATTCTCGGCCAGCGCCACAAGGACCTGAAAAACGGCATGTCGGTGCCGCCGAAAATGACCCTGGCCAACCTGCTCGACCTCGCCACCAAGCCCGGCTGGGCCTTGCGCGCGCTGGGCGGCCGCAAGTCCTTCGGCAACCTGGCCGGCCACGTCTCCGGCGCCGACGGCATCATGACCCTGAGCAAATGGACCGCCAGCCAGTTCGACCCGACCCTGTGCTGGGACGACATCGCCTGGATCAAGGAACAATGGGGCGGCAAGCTGATCCTGAAAGGGATCCTGGATGTGGAAGACGCCAAGATCGCCGCCACCACGGGCGCCGACGCCATCGTCGTCAGCAACCATGGCGGCCGCCAGCTGGACGGCGCGGTATCGTCGATCTCGGCGCTGCCGGCGATTGTCGAGGCGGTGGGTGACCAGGTCGAAGTCTGGTTCGACGGCGGCATCCGCAGCGGCCAGGACGTGCTGAAAGCGGTGGCCCTGGGCGCCAAGGGCACCATGATCGGCCGCGCTTTCCTGTACAGCCTGGGTGCGATGGGGGAAGCCGGCGTCACCAGGATGCTGCAGATCCTGCAGCAGGAACTGGATGTCAGCATGGCGCTGACCGGCACCAAGGATATCAAGGATGCGGGACCCCACATCCTTACTTGAAGACAGACACGTGAAGACTACAGTTTGCCGGCCTTCTTGAGGCGGCTGGTCAAGCCGTCAGCGATGTCGTTGTGATCGAATTTCTTGGCCAGGTCGATGGCAGTCATGCCGACATCGTTTTTCAGGGTGACATCGGCGCCGCTATCGAGCAGCAGCTTGACGGTCTCGATCTTGCCGCCGCGCGCGGCCATCATGATCGGCGTCGTATTGTTGGGCGAGCCGGCATCGATATAGGCTGATGCATCCAGCAGCATCTGCACGATTTCATTATTGCCGATCGCCGCCGCGTAATGCAGCGCGGTCCAGCCGGTATTGTTGGGTTCGGCTTCCTTGTCCAGCAAGGCCTTTACCGCCGCCACATCGCCCTTGTAGGAAGCCACCATCAAAGCGGTGTCGCCGTTGCGCGCACGCAGGTTGAGATCGATACCTTTTGCATTGAGCAAAAGCCCGAAGACTTTCTTGGAGTCTTCGTGCAAGGCCAGGATCAGGCCGGTGTCGCCGCGCTGTTTCTCCGCCAGGTTCGGGCTGACGCCCGCAGCCAGCAATTTTTTCATGCCGCGCTCGTCATCCAGCTTGACGGCCTTGACATAGTCGTCGAGGTTGCTGGCCTGGCTCAATAACGGCAAGCATGCCAGCGCCAACAGTAACAGCGATGCCGAAAACCGCGAACGGCCGTTGCTGCGGCCAGTTAAGTCGGAAATGCGGTTAAAAATCCGGTTAAACATGCGCCTGATCCTTTGCCAGTTTGAACAGATTGAAAAAATTATCGGTGGTCTGCTGCGCCACCTCGGCCGCCGGCACACCCTTCAGATTCGCCAGGAACTCGCCGACATGCATGACCCAGCCCGGCTCGTTCATCTTGCCGCGGTGCGGCACCGGCGCCAGGTAAGGCGAATCGGTTTCGATCAGGGTGCTGCTCAAGGGCACCGCCAGCGCTACCGCCTGCAATTCCTTGGCGCTCTTGAAAGTGACGATGCCGGAAAACGAAATATAAAAACCCATCGCCATCGCCGCTTCGGCTACTTCCAGCGATTCGGTAAAACAATGCATCACGCCGCCGGCGCCGCCGGCATCGGTGCCGGCACCCTCTTCCTGCATGATGCGGATGGTGTCGGTGGAAGCGGCGCGGGTATGGATGATCAACGGCTTGCCGGTCGCGCGCGAGGCCCGGATGTGGCGGCGGAAACGCTCGCGCTGCCACTCCAGGTCGCCCTGCAGACGGTAATAGTCGAGGCCGGTTTCGCCGATGGCGATGATTTTCGGATGATCGGACAGGCGCACCAGGTCGTCGACGCTGGGTTCCGGCGTGTCTTCATAATCAGGATGCACGCCTACCGAAGCGTAGATATGCGGATAGGTCTCGGCCAGTTCCAGCACTTGCGGGAAATCGGGCAAATCGACCGATACGCACAAGGCATGGGTCACCTGGTTTTGCGCCATCTTGGCGAGCACTTCCGGCATCCTGGCGGACAGCTCCGGAAAATTGATATGGCAATGGGAATCGATATACATGGACAGGATTATATCGCTTGCGGGCGCACCTCATTGACGAAGTGCGCCTGCGGCGGATATTCAATCTCTGGATTTTGCCGGCGGCGGGATGTCAGTCGGCCAGGCCCAAAGCCTGTTTCTGCAGCTGGATCAGCTCGCCGATCCCGCCCTGCGCCAGGTCCAGCAGGCTGTTCAGCGTCGGACGATCGAAGGCGACGCCTTCCGCGGTGCCCTGCACTTCGATGAAATGGCCGGTATCGGTCATCACCACATTCATGTCGGTGTCGCAGCCGGAATCTTCGACATAATCCAGGTCCAGCACCGGTGTGCCCTGGTAGACGCCGACGGAAATCGCCGCGACAAAGTGCTTGAGAGGAATCGCCGCAATCGCCTTGCTTTCCAGCAGCCGCGCAAACGCATCGTAAGCGGCGACCATGGCGCCGGTGATGGATGCGGTGCGGGTGCCGCCGTCGGCCTGGATCACGTCGCAGTCAAGGTGCAAGGTGCGTTCGCCGAAAGCTTGCAGGTCGAACGCCGCGCGCAGCGAGCGGCCGATCAGGCGCTGGATTTCCTGGGTGCGGCCGGATTGTTTGCCGCGCGCCGCTTCACGGTCCATGCGGGTATTGGTGGAACGCGGCAGCATGCCGTATTCGGCGGTCAGCCAGCCTTGTCCTTTGCCCTTCAGGAAACCCGGGACTTTTTCTTCCAGGCTGGCGGTGCAGATGACCTTGGTGTCGCCGAACTCGACCAGCACCGAACCTTCGGCGTGTTTGGTGTAGTTGCGGGTCAGGCGCACGGTACGCAAGGCATCGGCGGCGCGTCCGCTAGGACGGGTAATGGTTGACATGTAGTTCCTTAAATATTCTTCTCTATAGCGCCGCGGATTTCCGCAATCGCCTGTTCAATGTCGGCGTCGCTGAAACCGTCCGGCGTGTCTGTCGCGCCGAGGCGCGGCGCCTGGATGGTGGTGGTCAGGCTGCCGATCGGCAAGGTATGGGTGACGATCGAGCTGGAAGGATCGTCGAGGTTCGGGTCGGCGCCCCAGGCCATTGCCAAAGCGGTAACATTATCGCTTGTTTTGCCGGCAATCCCAAGCGCATTGTTGACCAGCTCCGGCACCGCCCGCACGATGGTGCTGGTTTGCAGCCGTTGCGCCAGCACATGGTCGGGCAGCATTGACCACAGGCCGTCCGAGCACAGCAGCATGACGTCGCCCGCCTGCAGGCTGACCCGGCGCGACAGTTCGACGATCGGCATGTTGGTCGCGCCGAGGCAGTTGAACAGCTTGTTGCGGTCAGGATGGGTGGCGCGTTCGGAAGGGTCGGCCTTGCCTTGTGCAATCAGGCTTTCGATGCGCGAGTGGTCGCGCGTGCGCGCCAGGATCTGGCCGTTGCGCATCCAGTACAGGCGCGAATCGCCGCAATGTGCCCAGAATGCGCTGTTGTGCTGGATCAGGCAGGCCACCACCGTGGTGCGCGGGGTTTCCGACAGCTTGTGCACTTCCCGGTAACGGTGGATCTCCATGTGCGCGGCATAGAAAGCATCTTCCAGGAAGCGCTCCGGCTTCTTGATGTACGGCTGGGCATTCTTCTGGAACAGCGAGCCGATGGTCTGCATCGCGATGTTGGCGGCGATCTCGCCGTGCAGGTGGCCGCCCATGCCGTCGGTCAGCAACAGCAGCAAGGCGTCACGCGTGAAGCTGTAGCCCATCCGGTCCTGGTTGACTTTGCGGCCGCCGATATGGCTTTCTTGGTAAACTGAAAATCGCATGACTATGTCTGATTCTTACTAAAAGTACAGCTAAAACTGGGGCGGTGAAGCGGCGCGTTTTTTACTTGTTTGTTGTTGCTGGCCTACTGCGTGTTTTCCTGGATGGTCGTATCCGGATTGCTCTCGGCCTTGCGGCGGAACTGGATATGCGTGAAAAAGACGTTGCGGATCTTGCGCGTGACCATGTCGCGCACGCTGACCTCCTCCTCCTGCACCGGCTCCATCAGGGCGCGCTGCACCGCGAACACGCTTTGCGGCCGCTGCAGCGGGTCGATCATCAGGCACCAGCGCACTACCTGGATCAGTTCCGGCGAATACAAGCCTTCCAGCTTACGGAAATGGCCTTCCATCTTGTCGTTGACCTTGCGCTGGTCCACAGGCTGCGGCGGCGCGCCGACCATGCAGGCGAAAATCGAGGCGCCGATGCTGTAGATATCGGTCCACGGCCCCAGGTTGCCATTACGCTCATATAATTCGGCCGGGGCGAAGCCCGGCGTATACATCGGATACAGCTTGGGCGAATCGGAACGCAGGGTCTGGCGGGCGGCGCCGAAGTCCAGCAGGATCGGGGTGCCGTCGGCGCGCAGGTAGATATTTGCCGGCTTCAGGTCCAGGTGCAGCAATTTATGGGTATGCACTTCGCGCAAGCCGTTCATCACGTGGCGGAACATCTTGCGGATGAATTTTTCCGACACCAGCGGTTTTTCGCCCTTGTCGCGGCGGCGCAGGATGTGTTCCTGCAGCGAGCGCCCCGATTCGTAGGCCATCACCATGTACACGGTTTCATTGGCGCGGAAGAAGTTGATCACGCTCACCACGTTCGGATGGGCGATGCGCGCCAGAGCGCGGCCTTCCTCGAAGAAGCATTTGAGGCCGATGCGGAAGGTCGGCAGGTTTTCCGGCGAAATCGCCGGCGCCAGCTCTCCCCATTGGCGTAAAGCCAATGAACTCGGCAGATATTCTTTGATGGCGACTGCGTTGCCATCCTCGTCGTATGCCAGATAGACAATACTGAACCCGCCAGAAGCAATCTTCTTTACAATGCGGTATCCAGCAATTTTTAGCCCGTCAGGCAATGGTGCATTGTTTTGCGCGGCCATGCGATCCTACCTTAGTCAATGCTTAGTTGATAGTGTAGGGATTGTCTTGATAAATCGTTGGATTGTAAAGAAAAACCCTTGCAACCCAGAAACAAAGGACCGCATCTTGACTATCTGCAGCATGACAGGTTACGCCGTCAACAACCGCGAGACGGCCGCAGGCACGATTACCATCGAAATCAAGAGCGTCAATTCGCGCTTTCTCGACCTGCAGTTCCGCATCAACGACGACTTGCGTTCGCTCGAACCGGCGCTGCGCGAAGCCATCATCGGCCGGGTTGCGCGCGGCAAGGTCGAATGCCGGCTGAGTTTCGGCCGCAAGACCGCTTCCGGCGCATCGCAGGCGCTCAACACTACGCTGCTGGCCTCGCTGGCCGATCTGCAGAGCGCGGTGCGCCAGCAGTTCATCGAAGCGGCGCCGCTCACGGTCAATGAATTGCTGCGCTGGCCGGGCGTGATCGAGGAAGCGGTGATCAGCCAGGATACGCTGCAAGCCGACGTCCAGTCCACCATGAACGCCACGCTGGAAGCTTTTGTCGATTCCCGTGCGCGCGAAGGCGCCGCGCTGCAGGCCACCTTGATTTCCCGCATCGACGCCATGGAAGCCATCGTGCAAAGGATCACGCCGCTGGTGCCGCAGGTGGTGGCGCAGTTCCAGCAAAAAGCCATCGAGCGCATGCAGGAAGCACTGGGCCTGGCGCAGCAGGATGCCGGCAACTCCAGCCTGTCGCGCGAAGAAGCGCTCGACCGGATCCGCCAGGAAGTCACGCTGTACGGCATCCGCATCGACATCGCGGAAGAGTTGTCCAGGCTGGCGGCGCACTTGGGCGAAACCCGCCATATCCTGAAAAAAGGCGGCCAGGTCGGCAAGCGCCTCGATTTCATGATGCAGGAACTCAACCGCGAAGCCAACACCGTCGGTTCCAAGGCAGCGATCAAGGAACTCGCCGACGCCTCGATGGAACTCAAGCTGCTCATCGACCAGATGCGCGAGCAAGTGCAAAACCTCGAATAAACACCGCATCGCCGGCGCTGCAGGAACAGGGTTTCTGCAGCGCCTTCATCCTCCTCGGAAAAAATCCCGCCTCGCCTCAGCCTGATCCTACAGGCAATCACCATTGGCATTATTGCAATACCAGCCACCCTTGCGTAGCATCGACCTCGATTAAATGCCAAATAAATAACATTCACCCGATCTGCGAGCGCCCGTCGCCCAGCTAGGGTGCGAGGAGACTGTAGTGAGAATCCATGATGCAGCGCGCTATCTGACGCCGCTGGCGGCCATCGCAATGATGAACACCCCTGCGGCTGGCGCCGAAGCCGGCGCCAGCCATGCGGCGGCAGTCGCAGTGCATGCCCGCGCCGCCGGCAGGGCTGAAGAACACGGCGAGCATGGCGTGATCGATGGCGAAGCTATCGATCAAACCCATTCCGCGCCGCTTTCGCCGGTGACGATGTCACGGCAAGCCGACAGCCAGGGCCTGCTTGCCGGCAGCCATCTGAAATTCCTGTTGCGCAGTTATACAGACCATCTCGAAACCCGGGGAGCCAACACACGCAACGCCTGGGTGCTCGGCTCCCAGCTGAATTTCGAATCCGGTTTCAGCACCGGCCCGATCGGCTTTGGCGTCGATGCCGGACTGTTCAGCGCATTAAAACTCAATGGCGGCAGCGGCGCAGGCAATATGGTGCACGTCGATCCCGACGGCGGTGGCGGCAACCGGGCGGCCTGGACTTACCTTGGGCTGTACGACTTGAAAGCGCGCGCTTCGAACACGGTCCTGAAATACGGCGCGCAGATATTGCACAACCCTTTCCTAGAGCCGCACGACAATCGCGCCCTGCCGCCGACTTTCCTCGGCACCTCCATCATCAGCGCAGAGATCGCCGGCCTCAATCTTGCCGCCGGCAGCTTCACCAAAACCTATGCGCGCGGGCAAACCCGGCCGCAGCCCTTGGGCACGGTCTATGGCGGCACCCAATTCAAACGCTTCAGCTATCTGGGCGGCGACTACAGTTACGATCCCGACACCAGGTTTTCACTATATGCCAGCCGCGCCGAGAACGTATGGGATCAGTATTATTCCGCCTTCTCCCACAGCATGGGCGACGCCAAAGCCATCCGCTGGACCGGCCAGCTCAACTATTACGCCACCCGCAACCAGGGCAGCAGCCAGCAGGGGCCGATCAACACCAATGCCTACAGCATCGCGCTCAGCGCACAGCACCAGGCGCATACCGTGATGCTGGCTTACCAGAAAATCCAGGGCAGGCAATTCTTCGATTATGTCGGCGAAGGCGCCGGCGATTTCCTGAGCAACTCCATGAACGTCGACTACAACGCGCCTGGCGAACAATCGCTGCAGCTGCGCCATACGGTCGACTTCGGCAGCTACGGCCTGCCCGGTCTCAAGATCATGAGCTGGCTGGTGCAAGGCTGGGGCGCCGATGCCTCGGCGGTGGCCGCCAACTACGCCGATCCTGCCAGCAGCCTGCATGGGCTGTACTGGAAAAATGGCGAGGCGGTGCATGGCAGGCATTGGGAAATCGGCATGATCCCGACTTATGTGATCCAGGGCGGCAGCCTGAAAGGCAGCAGCATCAACCTGACCCTGATGCACCACCACGCCACCTCGCATTATTCGGATCCGAGCAACAATATCTACCGGCTGGTGCTGAACATGCCGTTCGACATTTTCTGACGAGGACGAAAAAAAACGCAGCAGATCATTCATCTGCTGCGTTTTTATCAGAGCGCGGAAGCGCCCGCTATCTTTCCGTAGAAACGGCCGCTTAGCCCAATTCTTCCAGCCGGATCTTGGTCACCGTGCCGACCACGGTCGCCAGCGCTTCGATCTTGACGATCGCCGCTTCGACATTCTTTTCCTGGGTCTGGTGCGTCAGCATGATGATGTCGGTGCGGGTTTCGCCCGCGGCCGGTTCTTTTTGCAGCATGGCGTCTATCGAAATCGACGAATCGGCCAGGATCCGCGTGACATCCGCCAGCACGCCCGGCTGGTCGGCCACATGCATGCGCAGATAATAGCTGGTGGTGATTTCGGCCATCGGCAGGATCGGCGTATCGGCCATGGCGTTCGGCTGGAACGCCAGGTGCGGCACGCGATGCTCAGGATCGGCAGTGGCCAGGCGCGTGATGTCGACCAGGTCGGCGATCACTGCCGAAGCGGTCGGCTCGGCGCCGGCGCCCTTGCCGTAATACAGCGTATCGCCGACCGCATCGCCGCGCACCAGCACCGCGTTCATGGCGCCTTCGACATTGGCGATCAGGCGTTTGCTCGGGATCAGGGTCGGATGCACGCGCAGCTCGATGCCGCCGGCGGTGCGCTTGGTGATGCCGAGCAGCTTGATGCGGTAGCCGAGCTGTTCGGCGTAGCGGATATCGGTCGCCTGCAGCTTGGTGATGCCTTCCACGTGCGCCTTGCTGAACTGCACCGGGATGCCGAACGCGATCGAGGCCATGATGGTCAGCTTGTGGGCAGCGTCCACGCCTTCGATATCGAAGGTCGGATCGGCTTCGGCGTAGCCCAGGCGCTGCGCTTCTTTCAGCACGACGTCAAAGTCCAGGCCCTTGTCGCGCATTTCGGACAGGATGAAGTTGGTGGTGCCGTTGATGATGCCGGCGATCCACTGGATGCTGTTCGCGGTCAGGCCTTCGCGCAGCGCCTTGATGATAGGGATGCCGCCGGCCACCGCCGCTTCGAACGCAACGATCACGCCCTTCTCTTGCGCCGCCTTGAAAATCTCGTTGCCATGGGTCGCGATCAGCGCCTTGTTGGCCGTCACCACGTGCTTGCCGTTGGCGATCGCCTGCAGCACCAGGTCCTTGGCGATGCCGTAGCCGCCGATCAGCTCGATGACGATATCGATATCAGGATTGTTGACCACCAGCTTGGCGTCGTTGACCACGGCCACGTCGCCGCTGGTCAGCTGCCTGGCGCGCTCGACATCGAGATCGGCCACCATGGTAATTTCAATGGCTCTCCCCGCGCGCGCTGCAATCTCTTGCTGATTGCGCTTCAATACGTTGAACGTGCCGGAACCGACCGTACCTATGCCAAGCAAACCTACCTTGATGGATTTCATGATCTCTGCTGTCTGTAAAAAAATCTGCTGATGCCGGGCTGGCTGCCGAGCCAGTCCGGCGGGTTTAATAAAAAACTTCTGCTGCGGGCCGGGTCAAGCTTTACCGTGGCGCCGGCGGTAACCTTCGAGGAAGCTGGCGATGCGTCCCATCGAATCCGCCAGGTCGTCGGTGTTCGGCAGGAACACCACGCGGAAATGGTCCGGCGTCGGGCAGTTGAAGCCGGTGCCCTGGACGATCAGCACGCGCTGCTCGGCCAGCAATTCGTAGGCGAAATCCTGGTCGTCGGTGATCGGGTACATCTTCGGGTCCAGCCGCGGGAACATGTACAGCGCCGCCTTCGGCTTGACGCAGGTAACGCCCGGGATGTCGGTCAGCAGCTTGTACGCCATGTCGCGCTGGCGCGCCAGGCGGCCGCCCGGCGCGACCAGGTCGTTGATGCTCTGGTAGCCGCCCAGCGCAGTCTGGATCGCATACTGGCCCGGCGCATTGGCGCACAGGCGCATCGACGCCAGCATGTTCAAGCCCTCGATATAACCCTTTGCGTGTTTTTTCTCGCCCGAGACCACCATCCAGCCGGCGCGGTAGCCGCAGGAACGATAGTTTTTCGACAAGCCGTTGAACGTGATGAACAGCACGTCGTCAGCCAGCGCCGCCAGCGAGGTATGGGTCTCGCCGTCGTACAGCACCTTGTCGTAGATCTCGTCGGCGAAAACGATCAGCTGGTGCTGGCGCGCCAGGTCGACGATCTGCTGCAGCAGTTCCACCGGGTACAGCGCGCCGGTCGGATTGTTGGGATTGATGACGACGATCGCCCGGGTATTGCTGTTGATTTTCTTCTTGATGTCTTCGATATCGGGAAACCAGCCGGCCTGCTCGTCGCAGATGTAATGGCGCGGCGTGCCGCCCGACAAACTGACCGCGGCGGTCCACAGCGGATAGTCGGGCGCCGGCACCAGTACTTCATCGCCGGTGTTGAGCAAGGCGTTCATGCTCATCACGATCAGCTCGGAAGCGCCGTTGCCCAGGTAGATATCGTCGATCGTGACGCCCTGGATCTTTTTTTGCTGGCAATAATGCATCACCGACTTGCGCGGCGCGAACATGCCCTTGGAATCGGTATAACCGGAGGCGTTGCCCATGTTGAGGATCATGTCCTGCACGATCTCATCGGGCGGCTCGAAACCGAACACGGCCAGGTTGCCGATGTTCAGCTTGATGATCTTGTGGCCTTCTTCTTCCATTTGCCGTGCTTTTTCCAGCACGGGGCCGCGGATGTCGTAACAGACATCGTCCAGTTTTTTCGATTTTTGAATCGGTCGCACAGCACAATCCCTTGTATTTTACGCAACATTATCCAGCATTAAAAAGCTGTCTGGAAAATTGGGTTATCGTCACACGGGGGTCAGTGCGCCGCAACAAATGCCTGCAACAACCCCTTGTAAGGGCGCTCCACGCTATTCCACGACTTTTCAGACAGCTTTTTGGCGGTGCACAATTCACCGCCCGAACCACCCATTCTGCCGAAAGCGTGAGGTTTTATCAATCAATACTGCAAGTTCCGGGACGGAAAACGCTACAATGCAGCACTTTATTTTCCATTTTCCGGGAATTTGCACATCGTCTGCGGTCTATCCTTTGGTTCAGCTAAGTATTCGTGGATAGGATCAACCCCTCAACGTGTAAAGATAATGCAATGAAGCTACATACCACCCCGACCCAGCAATATCAGACAGTCACGGCCTACGACGACAAGGGCGTGGAAATCAACGCCGTCCGCTACGAGCACAGCCTGCTGGTGCTGCCGGAAGCAGCGCCGGTGCCATGGCCGGTGCGCGACTTCGACGCCCTCCATGCCGAACATTTCGCCCATATAGACAGCACCCGGCCAGACGTCGTCATCCTCGGCACCGGCGCGCGCCAGCGTTTTGTCCATCCCAAGCTGACCTCCGTGCTGACCGCGCGCCGCATCGGCGTCGAATGCATGGACAACCAGGCTGCCTGCCGCACCTACAACATCCTGATGGCCGAGGGACGCAAAGTCGCCCTGGCCCTGATTTTCAATACCGACAAGGAAACCGCCCAAGATGCGTGAATTGCATAAATCAAAAACTTTCGTCTGGCTGTTGTTCCTGCTGTTCTGCATCGTCTGGTTTTACATGCTCGGGGCCCGTACGCTGGTGCCTACCGATGAAGGCCGCTACGCCGAAATGGCGCGCGAAATGGTCGCCACCGGCGACTGGATCACCTTGCGCCTGAACGGCCTCAAATACTTTGAAAAGCCGCCGCTGCAAACCTGGATGAACGCCCTCACCTTCGAGCTGTTCGGCCTCGGCGAATGGCAGGCGCGTTTGTGGACCGGCTTGTGCGGCTTGCTGGGCGTGGTATTGGTTGCATTCACCGGCGCCCGCCTGTTCTCGCTGCGCATCGGCTTCTACGCAGCGCTGGTGCTCGGCTCCAGCTTCCTGTGGGCCGGCCTCGGCCACATCAATACGCTCGACATGGGCTTGTCCGGCATGATGACGATTTCCCTGTGCGCCCTGCTGCTGGCGCAGCGCAGCGACATCAGCCACGCCGAACAGCGCAACTGGATGCTGCTGTGCTGGGTCGGCATGGCGCTGTCGGTGCTGTCGAAAGGCTTGATCGGCTTGCTGATTCCCGGCGCGGTGCTGGTCCTGTACACCCTGTTTTCGCGCGACTGGTCGATCTGGAAACGTTTGCATCTGGTATTGGGCTTGATCCTGTTCTTCCTCATCACCACGCCCTGGTTCGTGCTGATCTCGATGAAAAATCCGGAATTCCCGCAATTCTTTTTCATCCACGAGCAATTCCAGCGCTTCACCAGCAAGATCCACAACCGCTACGGCCCGCCGTATTACTTCATCCCGATCCTGATACTGGGCATCGTGCCTTGGCTCGGCGTCCTGTTCCAGAGCTTGTGGAACGGCGCGCGCGAACGCAGCGCGGCGTCAGGCTTCCAGCCGAAAAAGATGCTGCTGATCTGGAGCATTTTCATTTTCGTGTTCTTCAGCATTTCCGATTCCAAGCTGCCGTCGTACATCCTGCCGATCTTCCCGGCGCTGGCGCTGCTGATTGCCTGCCACCTGGATAACGCCAGCAATAAGTCGGTGCAGGCTTCGGCGCTGTTGCTGCTGTTGCCGGCCGTGATCGGCCTGGTCCTGTCGCACAAGATCCCGAGCCTGGCCAAGGACGCTTACAGCCTGCCGTTGATGCAAGCCCATGTGCCTTGGGTGTTTGCCGCTTCGGCGGTGGCCTTCATCGGCGCTGTCGCCGCCTTGCTGCTGGTGCGGCGGCAGCGGGAATGGGCCATTGTCGCCCTCGCCGCCAGCGGCTTCATCGGCGGCCAGCTGCTGATGTACGGCCACGATCCGCAAGGACGCTATTCGGCCGGGATCGACCTGGTGCCGGCCATCAATGCCGAAATCACGCCGGAAACCACGCTGTACGTGGTCGGCAAGTATGAACAGGCGCTGCCGTTCTACCTGCGCCGCACGATGACCATGGTGCAGCATATGGATGAACTGGAATTCGGCATCGGCCAGCAGCCGCAGCTATGGATCCCGACCATCGATGCGTTTGTCGTCAAATGGACCGCCGACCACGCTGCCGGCAAGAAGGATATCGCCATCATCCGTCCGGAAAACTACCGCGAGCTGGAACAGCGCGGCGTGCCGATGCGGGTCATCGGCCAGGATCCGCGCCGCGTGGTGGTGACCAACCAGGGCATCCCTGCCGCCGCCGTTCCTGCACCGGCAGCAAGCCCGGCTCCCGCGGCAGAACCTGCCGCGGCGGCATCCGCAACCTCGTCCGCACCATAACCAGCGATGCCAATGAATCTCACTACATTTGCCTTCATCATCAGCGGCGTCTGCCTCAACGCCGTGGCGCAGCTGCTGCTGAAAGCCGGCACCAATGCGGTCGGCGTGATCAGCCTGACGCCGCAGAACTGGTTTGCCACCGGCATCAAGCTGGCTACCCAATTGCCTATCCTTGGCGGCTTGACCTGCTACGTCATCTCGCTGATAGTCTGGATCATCGGCCTGTCACGGGTTGACGTCACCATCGCTTACCCGATGCTGTCGCTGGGTTATGTCATCAGCGCCGTAGGCGCCTGGTATTTCCTCGGTGAAGCGGTGTCGGCGCAGCGACTGGTGGCGATCGGCGTCATCATTGTCGGCGTGGTGCTGCTGACCCGCAGCTGATGTGTCCAAACCAGCCGTCGTTTTTCCGCCGTGCTTTTAATTTACATCGTTAATTTACATCGGATTCCACAACCAACATGAGCCAACAACCTTTCCTGCCGTTTGCCAAACCCACCATCGACGAAGCCACGATCGCAGCGGTTGGCGATGTCTTGCGCTCCGGCTGGATCACCAGCGGCCCCAAGGTGCAGGCATTCGAAGCGCAGTTGTCGGAGTATTTCGGCGGCCGGCCGGTGCGCACTTTCAATTCCGGCACCTGCACCATGGAAATCGCGCTGCGCATCGCCGGCATCGGCGCCGGCGATGAAGTCATCACCACGCCGATTTCCTGGGTCGCCACCGCCAACGTGATTATCGAAACCGGCGCCACGCCGGTGTTCGCCGACATCGATCCGGTCACCCGCAACATCGACCTGGCCCAGGTCGAAGCCGCCATCACGCCGCGCACCAAGGCCATCATCCCGGTTTACCTGTCGGGCCTGCCGGTCGACATGGACCGCCTGTATGCGCTGGCCAAGAAACATAATCTGCGCGTAGTGGAAGATGCGGCGCAGGCCCTGGGATCGAGCTGGAACGGCCAGCGCATTGGCGCCTTCGGCGACTTTGCCTCGTTCAGCTTCCAGGCCAACAAGAACATCACTTCATCCGAAGGCGGCTGCCTGGTGCTGAACAATGCCGAAGAAGCGCGCCTGGCGGAAAAATACCGCCTGCAAGGCGTCACCCGCAGCGGCTTCGACGGCCTCGATGTCGACGTCCTGGGCGGCAAGTTCAACATGACCGACGTCGCCGCCGCCATCGGCCTCGGCCAGTTTGCCCATATTGAAGCGATTACCGCCCATCGGCGCGAGCTGGCGCAGTATTATTTCACCTGTTTCGGCAGCGATTTCGAAGCAAAACACGGCGCCCAGCTGCCGGTTCCCGACTTCGCCAACAGCAACTGGCACATGTTCCAGCTGGTGCTGCCGGAGCGCCAGGACGGCAAACCGGCGCGCCCCGCCTTCATGGAGCAGATGCAGGAACGCGGCATCGGCATCGGTTATCACTACCCGGCGATCCACCTGCTCAGCATGTATCGCGCGCGCGGCTTCAAGGAAGGCATGTTCCCGGTCGCCGAAAAGGTCGGCCGCCTGATCGTCTCGCTGCCAATGTTCAACGTCATGACGAAGAACGATGTCGAACGTGCAGTGTCCGCGGTAAAATCCGTGCTTCAATAAATTGAACGATCGCTTGATGAAACCAGAACTTTCCGTCGTCATCCCGGTATACAACGAGGAATCGGGCCTTGCCAAACTGTTCGAACGCCTCTACCCGGCGCTCGACGCACTTGGCATCAGCTATGAAATCCTGTACGTCAACGACGGCAGCCGCGACAAGTCGGCCGCGATCCTGGCGGAACAGTTCCGCCTGCGTCCGGACGTCACCCGCGTGGTCCTGTTCAACGGCAATTTCGGCCAGCACATGGCGATACTGGCCGGTTTTGAAGCTACCCGCGGCGACATCGTCGTGACGCTTGACGCCGACCTGCAGAACCCGCCGGAAGAAATCGGCAACCTGGTGGCCAAGATGCGCGAGGGTTACGACTACGTCGGCTCGATCCGCCGCAAACGCCAGGATTCGGCCTGGCGCACGGTCGCCTCCAAGGCCATGAACCTGCTGCGCGAGAAAATCACCGGCATCCGGATGACCGACCAGGGCAACATGCTGCGCGCCTATGGCCGCAACGTGGTCGACCTGATCAACCAGTGCCAGGAGGTCAACACTTTCGTGCCAGCGCTGGCGTACACTTTTGCCCGCAAAGAGACTGAAATCGTGGTCGAGCATGAAGAACGCTCGGCCGGCGAATCGAAGTACTCGCTGTATAGCCTGATCCGCCTGAATTTCGACCTGGTCACCGGTTTTTCCATCATGCCCTTGCAGCTGTTCTCGCTGATAGGCATCGTGCTGTCCTTCGCTTCCGCCGCGCTGTTTTTCATCCTGGTGGCGCGCCGCTTCCTGTTCGGCGCTGAAGTCCAAGGTGTGTTCACCCTGTTCGCGTTCGCCTTCTTCCTGATGGGCATGATCCTGTTCGGCATCGGCCTGGTCGGCGAATATGTCGGCCGCATCTACCAGCAGGTGCGGGCGCGGCCGCGGTATGTGGTGCAAGCCATGCTGGAGCAGTCGTCGGCAGAGGATAAACAAGCATCATGAAAGCCGTCGTTTTTGCCTATCACAATGTCGGCGTGCGCTGCCTGAAGGTCTTGCTGGCGCGCGGCGTCGATATCGCGCTGGTGGTTACCCACGAAGACAATCCGCAAGAAACCATCTGGTTCGAATCGGTGTCGGCGCTGTGCCGGCAGCACGGCATTCCCAGCATCGCTCCGACCGATCCCGCTGCGCCTGAGTTGCTGGCCCAGGTCGCCGCCCTGCAGCCGGATTTCATCTTCAGTTTCTATTACCGCCATATGCTGCCGGTCGCCTTGCTGGCGCTGGCGCAACACGGCGCCTACAACATGCACGGCTCGCTGCTGCCCAAGTATCGCGGCCGGGTGCCGATCAACTGGGCGGTGCTGCACGGCGAAACCGAGACCGGCGCCACCTTGCATGAAATGGCGGCCAAGCCGGACGCCGGCGCCATCGTGGCGCAGACCTCGGTGCCGATCCTGCCCGACGATACCGCCTACGAAGTATTCGGCAAGGTGGTGGTCGCCGCCGAACAGACGCTGTGGAATGCATTGCCAGAGATGCTTAAAGGCAACATTCCCCGCTTGCCGAACGACCTATCGCAAGGCAGTTATTTCGGCGGACGCAAGCCCGAGGATGGCAAAATCGACTGGAACCGGCCGGCGCATGAGGTCTACAACCTGTACCGCGCGGTGGCGCCGCCCTATCCCGGTGCCTGGACTATTGTCAAAGAGCGCACGTTTATAGTCGGAAAAGCGTATTTATCGGCCAAACTGCTGGAAAACCTGCCGGCAAATTTGCCTCGGGGCTTGGCGGTAGTGGATAATCGCATTGTTGGCGTCTGTGGCGATGGCCGCGCGCTGTTGATCAACGAATTGCTGGCGGACGGCCAAACCGTCACGCCAGAAGCATTAAAAAACATCCTTTTATAAAACCGGCTGCTTTCGCGGGCGAAGGGTTAGCACCCTGCCCGGCAAGAACTGCAGCGTTTGAAATCCCGCTTTGCGGAATGCCAATCCAACAACAATAGATCATTATGAAAAAAGTCCTCATCCTCGGCGTCAACGGTTTCATCGGCCACCACCTGTCCAAGCGGATCCTGGAAACCACCGACTGGCACGTCTACGGCATGGACATGATGACCGACCGTATCCGCGACCTGCTGGACAACGAGGCTTACAAGTCGCGCATGCACTTCTTCGAAGGCGACATCACCATCAACAAGGAATGGGTCGAGTACCACGTCAAGAAATGCGACGTGATCCTGCCGCTGGTGGCGATCGCCACGCCGTCGACCTACGTCAAGCAGCCGCTGCGCGTATTCGAACTGGATTTCGAAGCCAACCTGCCTATCGTGCGTTCGGCCGCCAAATACGGCAAGCACCTGGTGTTCCCGTCGACGTCGGAAGTGTATGGCATGTGCCACGATGAGGAATTCGATCCGGAGCAATCCGAGCTGATCTGCGGCCCGATCAACAAGCCGCGCTGGATCTACTCTTGCGCCAAGCAGCTGATGGACCGCGTGATCTGGGGCTACGGCATGGAAGAAGGCTTGAACTTCACCCTGTTCCGTCCGTTCAACTGGATCGGCGCCGGCCTCGACTCCATCCATACGCCGAAGGAAGGCAGCTCGCGCGTGGTGACCCAGTTCTTCGGCCATATCGTGCGCGGCGAGAATATCTCGCTGGTCGACGGCGGCCAGCAGAAACGTGCGTTCACCTACATCGACGACGGCATCGATGCGCTGATCAAGATCATCGCCAACAAGGACGGCATCGCCAGCGGCAAGATCTACAACATCGGCAATCCGGTCAACAATTACTCGATCCGCGACCTGGCCGACATGATGCTGAAACTGGCTACGGAATATCCTGAGTACGCCGACTCGGCGAAGAAGGTCAAGCTGGTCGAGACCACTTCCGCCGCCTACTACGGCAAGGGTTACCAGGACGTGCAGAACCGCGTGCCGAAAATCACCAACACCTGCGACGAACTGAACTGGAAGCCGACCACTACCATGGCCGACACCCTGCGCAATATTTTTGATGCGTACCGCGGCCAGGTGGCCGAAGCACGCGCCCTCATGGACTAAATCTACGCTGCTGCCCGCGCCAGCCACGACACTGTTTCGTGTGCGGCGCGGACTCTGTTTTCCTATTACTGCCAGACCAGACAACTTGCCCCTCCTCACCTTAAAAATCGACGCCGACACTTATCGCGGCACCCGTGAAGGAGTGCCGAACCTGGTGCGCCTGCTGAGCAAATACCAGGCGCGCGCCACTTTCCTGTTTTCGCTCGGTCACGACCATACCGGCTGGGCGCTGAAGCAAGTGTTCCGCCCCGGCTTCTTCCAGAAAGTATCGCGCACTTCGGTAGTCGAACATTACGGCCTCAAGACCCTGATGTACGGCGTGCTGCTGCCGGCGCCGGATATCGGCAAGACTTGCGCAAACTACATGCAGGCAGTGCGCGACGCCGGTTTCGAATGCGGCGTCCACACCTGGGATCATCGCGTCTGGCAAGACCATGTGCGACAACGCGGCGCCGACTGGACCAGCCAGCAGATGCAGCGTTCGTTCGACCGCTTCACCCAGATTTTCGGCCAGGCGCCGAACACCCACGGCGCCGCCGGCTGGCAGATGAATCCTTACGCTTTCGAGCAGCTGGAGAAATTCGGCATTGCTTATGCCTCCGACGGCCGCGCCATGCTGGCGGACGACGGCGCGCTGGCCGACCAGGCTGCCGGCCCGCATCGCCTGCAGGTCAACGGCAAGACGCTGGCATGCATACAGCTGCCGACCACCCTGCCGACGCTGGATGAACTGCTGGGCCGCAGTTTCGGCGGCGTTGAACTGACGCCGGCGAATATCGCCGCCCATATCCTGGCCCTGACGGCAACGCCGCGCGATCATGTATTTACTCTGCACGCAGAGCTTGAAGGTCAAAAACTCGCCCCCATATTCGAGCAGTTGCTGCAGGCCTGGAAGGCGCAGGGCTATGATCTGGTCGCGATGGAAGACTATTACCGACAGGTCAAAGACCAGCAATTACCCACCGTCCCTCTCGCATGGGCGGAGTTGCCGGGACGATCGGGCGAGATGATCATGCAGGCGAGCAGCAGCTGATCAGCGTATATATCAACGTATATAGCAGGACCCTGATTGGCGACCGATTCATCATTACTCAATGAACAGGACAATACAGTGGCAGACCATCCTTCCATCATCAACATGACGGTGCCCGACTTCTCTGCAGCCATGACCGGCGGGCAGACATTCAAGTTGTCGGACTACCATGGAAAAAACATAGTGTTGTATTTTTACCCCAAGGACAACACGCCCGGCTGCACCACGGAAGCCATGCAGTTCCGCGACCTGCACCAGGAATTCCAGCAGAAAAACACCTTGATATTCGGCATCAGCCGCGACAGCATCCGCTCCCACGAAGGTTTCAAGGCTAAACTGGGGCTACCCTTCGAGCTGATCGCCGATCCCGACGAAACGCTGTGCGCCATGTTCAATGTCATGAAAATGAAAAATATGTACGGCAAGCAAGTACGCGGCATCGAGCGCAGCACGTTTGTGATTGACGGCGCCGGCACATTGGTGAAAGAATGGCGTGGAGTGAAGGTGCCAGTGCACGTTGAAGAAGTATTGGAGTTTGTAAGTCATTGAATTCAAAAAAAAATCATTCTGGAAGCCGTTTGCGGAAAAGGCCTGAGGGCCTTCCCAAACGGCTTTTTTACTTTTTAATTTGTGTTTTGTTCGCCAGGCCGCTTCATTCGTGATGTTTTTTAAATATATTTAAGTCACACCCGCCGTAGCTTCACCCGTTTGGTCCGGTTCGTGTTATCACCAAAGCGAACACTTTTTTCATCTTTAAAGCGAGGTTCTGATGCCCTTACCAAAATTACCGACCAAACCCGCTGCTTTACTCTCCGTGCAAGATTATCCGAAAGCGGAAGCCGGCAAAGCCGTCAAACCACGTATTGCCATCGTTGAACCCATTACCCGCAACAAGGAAGTTGCTCCACAAGCTCGCAACAAACCGGTGGAAAGCCGTAAAACCGACAAGGCCCCCGCGGAAAATTCGCGTGCCGTTGCCGACAAGCCTGCAAAACCGGCGGACACCCGGCCGAAATCAAGCACCAGCCGCGCCGCCGACAAATCCGGCACGACCAAGCTGTTCGTGCTGGACACCAATGTGCTGATGCACGATCCGACCTCCTTGTTCCGTTTCGAGGAACACGACATCTATCTGCCGATGGTGACGCTGGAGGAACTCGACAACCACAAGAAAGGCATGTCGGAAGTCGCGCGCAACGCACGCCAGGTATCGCGTTCGCTGGATGCGCTGGTGGGCGACATCGTCGACGACCAGATCGACCATGGTATTCCGTTGTCGAAGCTCGGCAACAAGGACGCCAAGGGCCGCCTGTTCTTCCAGACCAAGCTGCAAAACGCCGACCTGCCTGAAGGCCTGCCGGTAGGCAAAGCCGACAACCAGATCCTCGGCGTAGTGCGCGGCCTGGAAGCCGAAACCCCGGGCCGTCCGGTGGTGCTGGTGTCGAAAGACATCAACATGCGCATCAAGGCGCGCGCCATGGGCCTGCCGGCCGAAGACTATTTCAATGACCATGTGCTGGAAGACACCGACCTGCTGTATTCGGGCATCCAGCAATTGCCGGACGATTTCTGGATCAAGCACGGCAAAGGCATCGAATCCTGGCAGGAAAACAAACACGGCACCGGCTACACCTACTACCGCCTGAGCGGGCCGCTGGTGCCGACGCTGCTGGTCAACCAGTTCGTTTTCATCGAACCGAAAAACGGCGAACCGGCGTTCTACGGACAAGTCACGCAGATCAACGGCAAGACCGCAGTACTGCAAACCCTGCGCGACTACGGCCATGCCAAGAACAGCGTGTGGGGCATCACTGCGCGCAACCGCGAGCAGAATTTCGCCCTGAACCTGCTGATGAATCCGGACTGCGACTTCGTCACCTTGCTGGGCCAGGCCGGCACCGGCAAAACCCTGCTTGCGCTGGCAGCCGGCCTGGCGCAAGTGCTGGAAACCAAGACCTACAACGAAATCATCGTGACCCGCGTCACGGTGCCGGTCGGTGAAGATATCGGTTTCCTGCCGGGCACCGAGGAAGAGAAGATGGGGCCGTGGATGGGCGCCTTCGACGACAACCTGGAAGTGCTCAACAAGTCCGATTCGGATGCCGGCGAATGGGGTCGCGCCGCCACCCAGGACCTGATCCGTTCGCGCATCAAGATCAAATCGCTCAACTTCATGCGTGGCCGTACCTTCGTCAACAAGTTCCTGATCATCGACGAAGCGCAAAACCTGACGCCGAAGCAGATGAAAACCCTGGTCACCCGCGCCGGTCCGGGCACCAAGATCATCTGCCTCGGCAACATCGCCCAGATCGATACGCCTTACCTGACCGAGGGCTCGAGCGGCCTGACGTATGTGGTCGATCGTTTCAAGGGCTGGTCGCACAGCGGCCATGTGACGCTGGCGCGCGGCGAACGCTCGCGCCTGGCCGACCATGCCAGCGATGTGCTGTAACAAGAGCTGAGGGACGGCGCAGCGATGCGCTGGCTGGATAGCTGAACGGGTGCAATTCAATTTCGGTTGGATTGCACCCGTTTTATTTGATAATGCGATTTAATGATCTGATGTCCCGCCATCTTCCGTAAAGAAAGCCGCCAATGAAACTTGCCATCGTCTCCGACATCCATGCCAACATCTGGGCGCTGGAAGCTGTCCTGGCGGACATCAGCAAACAAGGAGCCGACCTGGTGGTCAACGCCGGCGATATCCTGTCCGGCCCGCTGGAACCTTCAGCTACCGCGGACCTGCTGATGTCGCTGCAACTGCCTACCATCCGCGGCAACCACGAACGCCACCTGCTGGATTGCGAACGGCGCCCGGGGCATCCCAGCGACCAGTTTGCATTCGAGCACACGACACAGGCGCAGCGCGACTGGATCAGGGGATTGCCAGCCACCCTGGCTGTATCTGACGAGATTTTCATGTGCCACGGCACGCCGGCCGACGACCTGGTGTATTTCCTGGAACAGGTCGACCAGCAAGGCTGCCGCATGGCCGCGGCGGTCGACATCGAGGCCCGTGCGGCAGGAATCGGCCATAGCCTGATCATTTGCGGCCACACGCACAAGCCGCGCGCCTATGCCATCTCCGGCGAGCGCCTGGTGGTCAATCCCGGCAGCGTCGGCCTGCAGGCCTATGACGACGACCAGCCCTACTTCCATACTATCGAAAACGGCAGCCCGCACGCCCGTTACGCCATCTGCGAAAAAACCGTCCATGGCTGGGATGTCAGCCACATCAATATCAGCTACGACCATCACAAGGCTGCCACTACGGCGTTGAAGAACGGCCGGGCCGACTGGGCGACATGGCTGTCGACGGGAAGAATTTAGGGCATAAAAAAACGGCGCATTGGAAAAATGCGCCGCAACCTTAAGTCACTAAACCTTCAGTTAGAAACTAGAATGCCACAGGACGCCATTTAAGCAAACGTTTTTCCAGCGTCGTCAGCAAATAATCCGCCGCCAAGGCCACCACTGCCAGCACGATCATCGCCGCAAACACGCCGCTGGCGTTGAAAGCGCCCTGGGCGGTGGAAATCAGCAAGCCGATGCCTTGCTTGGAACCGAGGAATTCGCCCACCACTGCGCCCACCAGGGCAAAACCGAAACTGACGTGCAGGCTGGCCAGGATCCAGCTCAGCGCCGAAGGAATCACCACCGACATCGTGACCTGGCGCGGCGAGGCGCCGAGGATCTGGGCGTTGGCAATCATGTAACGGTCAGCTTCGCGCACTCCCTGGAAAGCATTGCCGAACACGACAAAGAACACCATCACCACCGCCAGCGCAACCTTGGAAGCCATGCCCAAGCCCAGCGCGATCACGAAAATCGAGCCCAGCACCACCCGTGGAATCGAATTGGCGACCTGGATGTAAATGCTGAAGACATCCGATAGCAATTTGTTACGGCCGAGCAGGATGCCGCAGATGACGCCAGCCACCGAACCGATCAGGAAGCCGAGCACCGTTTCTTCCAAGGTCACCAGCACCTGTGTCCACAACGGTCCTTGCGAGGTGCCTTCCACTATCCAGTCATAGATCTGCACCACGATCAGCGATGGCTGCGAAAAGAAGAACGGGTCTATCCATTGCAGCCTGGCCGCCAGTTCCCAGCCGCCCAGGGTCAGCACCAGGATGGCGACGCGCAGGGAAATCACCAGCCAGTAGCGTTGCTTGATTTTTCGTTGCGCCTCTTGTTCGACAGTGGCCAGGCTGGCCGCGCTGAGTTTGTCGATTGTTTGTACTTGATTCATAGATTGCCTTTTTCCTCTCGCTTGCGGGACACCTGCATCGCCACGAGCGGCGGTATGTAAATGGAGAATTGCCGGTATTTAGCTGATGTGCACTTCTTCGCGCAGATCGGCCCAGATCTTGCGCGAGATGTCGATGAAGCGCTGTTCATAACGCACCTCGGACATTACGCGCGGCCGCGGCAAGTCGATTTCGTACACGCTCTTCAAAGTGGCCGGGCGCGCGGTCAGCACATAGACCTTGTCGGCCAGCGCAATCGCTTCTTCCAGGTCATGGGTGACGAACACCACCGAACCGGCTTGCGATGACCACAGCTGCAGCAGCTCGTCCTGCATCAGGGTGCGGGTCTGCATGTCGAGCGCGCTGAACGGCTCGTCCATCAGCAGGATTTCAGGGCTGTTGATGAATGTCTGCGCCAGCGCGACGCGCTTGCGCATGCCGCCGGACAGTTGATGTGGATAGTGGCTGGCGAATTTATCGAGGCCGACGCGGCGTATCCATTCTTCCGCCAGCGCATAGGCTGCGTCTTTCGGCTTGCCGCGGAACAGCGGTCCCGCCGCCACGTTGTCGATCACGCTGCGCCAAGGGAATACCGCATCGTTCTGGAAGACGAAACCGATGCGCGGATCGATGCCGCTGACCGGCTCGCCCATGATGCGCACTTCGCCCACGGTCGGTTTGAGCAGGCCTGTGATCATGCTCAGCGTGGTCGATTTGCCGCAGCCGGTCGGGCCCACGACGGCCACGAATTCGCCGCGCGCCACGCTCATGCTGAAATCGCGCAAGGCCACGGTGGCCTTGCCGTCAGGGGAGATGAAGCGGCACGAGACATTGCGCAGTTCGATGGCGGGCGTATCCCGCAACACCTGCGGCGGCGGCGTGGTTGCCGCAGACGTAGCCGGCGGCGAGACATATGCTGCTTGAGTCATTTAAATTCCTTTGCAGTGCAGGTCGGAGCAGTTCGCTGGACGCGAGTCTCCCCACTCGGAAGCCGTGCTTCCGACCTGCGGGATGGTTAAGCTTCGGCCTTACTTGGCTTGGCTGACAAACTCGTTGGTATAGGTCTTGGCAAGATCGATATGCTTGCCCTTGACGTTAGGATTGAAACCCGACAGCACCTGCAGCACGGTTTCCGGGCCGCCCGGCGGCATTTTTCCGTCCGCCGAAAACATCGGCAGGGAATTCTGCAAGGCCTGTACATACATCGGCTTGTTATTGCCGTAGTAATCCTTCGGCATCTTGTCCGCGATTTCGGCGGCGCTATGGGTATTGATGAATTTCAGCGTCTTGACGAAAGCGTGCGCCAGCTTGGTGGCTTCAGCCTTGTGCGCTTTCAGCCACGGGCCTTGGACATACAGGCTGGAGGCCGGATACAGGCCGCCCAGCGCCTTGACCGTGCCTTCGACGGTGCGCATGTCGACCAGCACCGACGCTTCGCCGGTTTTCAGCAGCTGCGACACGGTCGGTTCGGTGGTCATGCCGGCGTCGATGCGGCCTTGCTTGATGGCGACGATGAATGTATTGTCGGCGCCCACCGGCAGCACCGAGTACTGGCTGGAAGTGATGCCGGCCTTGGCCGCCAGGTATTGCGTCAGGAAATTGGTCGACGAACCGAGGCCGGTCACGCCCAGCGTCTTGCCTTTGACGTCAGCCATGCTCTTGATGGTGGCGGCAGCTTTGGTCGAAACCATTTCCACTTCGCCCGGCACCTGGCCGAAGATCGTGATCGCCGTGACTTCCTTGCCCTTGCTTTGCAGATCGATGGAGTGGTCGTAGAAGCCGACTACCGCCTGCACCGCGCCGGCCAGCAGTTCATTTTCCGCATCCACGCCAGCCGGCTGCGACTGCAGTTCGACATCCAGGCCCTCTTCCTTGAAATAACCGAGCTGCTCGGTCAGCTTGGCCGGCAGGTAGATCATCTTGGTGATGCCGCCGACCATGATGGTGATTTTTCCTGAATCGGCCGCCATGGCCTGGCTCGCGCCAAGCACGCCGCTGCCAAGCAGCACGGCGGAAAGCAGGGAACCGCGGATGAGGGTATGCATTGAGTTGTCTCCGTTTGTTTTTTTGGGATAATGACCGGATCCGCAGGACAACATGCCATTGTTCCAGTCTTGGGCGTATTCTAGGATGCGCTAACTTTCATCCAGCTTTCCAAATCCGCCTTATTTAACTTGCAGTGCAACATGAAGTGTCATATAAGCAGCCACATCCATGAAACTACTCCTGATCGAAGACAATCCGCCGCTGGCGCTATGGCTCAGCAAGATTCTGAAAGAAGACAAATTCACCATCGACCTCGCCAGCGACGGCGAAGCCGCCGATCGCCTGCTGCAAAGCGAAAGCTATGATGTGGTCCTGCTGGATCTGCAGCTGCCGAAGATGAACGGCAAGGCGGTCTTGCGCCGTTTGCGCGAGCGGCACAACAATGTGCCGGTGATGATCCTCACCGCCAGCGGCTCGGTGGATGAAAAGGTCGATTGCCTCGGCGCCGGCGCCGACGACTACCTGGTCAAGCCGTTCGAAGTGCGCGAACTGGTGGCGCGGATCAAGGCCCTGATCCGCCGCCAGACGCCGGGCAAGGCGGCGGAAATGCATTGCGCCGACCTGCGCTACGACAGCAATACCAGACAGTTCTCGATCGCCGGCAAGCTGCTAGCGCTGCCCGGACGCGAACACGATGTGCTCGAAATCCTGATGCTGAAACAAGGCAAGACCGTCTCCAAGACAGCCTTGATGGACGGCGTATTCGGACTCGACGACGAACCCAGCGCCGACGCCATTGAAATCTACATCCACCGGCTGCGCAAGAAACTGGAGCACTGCCAGGCCGCCATCATGACCTTGCGCGGACTCGGTTACCTGCTCAAGCAGAAAGACGCCAATTGATCATCAGCCTACGCCTGCGCTTGCTGCTGTGGCTGCTGATTCCGCTGGCGGTGTTTGTCGCCATTAGCGCCACGCTCTCATACCGCAGCGCACGCCAGACAGCGGACCTGATCCAGGACCATGCGCTGCTGGCGTCGGCGCAAGTGATCGCCGGCGAAATCCATTGGCTGGACGGCGTGCCGCATGCCAGCGTCCCGCCGGCAGCGCTGGAGTTGCTGGTCTCGTCCATGCAGGACCAGGTGTACTACCAGGTGATTACCGACAACGACAGCCTGCTCGCCGGCCGCCCTGATTTCCCGCAAGCGTTGCGTTTTCCCTTGAGCACGCCGGCGTTCAGCACCATCGATTACCACGGCCAGGTGCTGCGCGTGGTGAGCCAGGTGCGCACCTTGTACAACGCCGGCCAGCTGCGCAAGATCGCCGTGCTGGTCGGCCAGACCACCGGCGCCCGCGACCAGATGCTGGCCGACCTGTGGCGCCCTTCCCTGCATCGCCAGATCGCCATGCTGCTGCTGGCCGCGGCGTTGGTAGTGATCGGCCTGAGCATGGAACTGCGGCCGCTGATGCATTTGAAAAACCAGCTGGCGGCGCGCGATGCAACCTCGCTGTCGCCGATCAAGGCCGGCCAGCTGCAGCTGGAGCTGCGGCCCATCGTCGAAGCCATCAACCAGACCATCCAGCGCTTGAATACGCAGGTGTCGGCGCAAAAGCGCTTTATCGCCGACGCCGCCCACCAGCTGCGCACGCCGCTCACCCTGCTCGATTCGCAAATCCAGTTTGCGCGCCGCCTGGGCGATGAAAACAGGCGCACCGAAGTGCTGCAGGTGCTGCAGGCGATGCACGAAAGCAGCAGCAACATGACCGAGCTGACCAACAAGCTATTGCTGCTGTCGCAGGCGGAGGCCTCCGACACCACCGCCTTCCTGCGCCAGCCGGTGGACCTGCTGGCGGTGTCGGCCGCGGTGCTGGAAGAAATCGTCGACCTGGCGCAGCGCAAGAATATTGACCTCGGGCTCGAGACCACGATGCAGCATGCATGGGTAATGGGAAACGAAGCCTTGTTCAGCGCCATGATGATGAACCTGGTCGACAACGCCATCCGCTATACCCCCATCGACGGCACGGTGACCGTGGCCATCGGCGCCAGCCATGGACAGGTCGAAATCAGCGTCAGCGACAACGGTCCTGGCATTCCGGCCGAAGTGCGCGACCGCGTGTTCGAGCGTTTTTTCCGCAACGCCGCTCCGGGACAGGATGGCACCGGCCTCGGCCTGGCGATCGTCAAGGAAATCGTGATGGCAGCGCAAGGCAGCGTGACGCTCGGCGCCGGCGAACAGCAGCGCGGCCTGGCGGTGTTGCTGCAGTTGCCATCCTGTGCCGCGCCGGGACCTGAGCAACAATTCTAAAGTGGCGCCAGCAAGAAATTTTATTTTGCAGTATATTATTGCCTAGGCAATGAATATTCAAACAGCAAATCCAGCAGACAAATTGAGAAAAACGTGAGCAACCGCCCCCCATTATTCACTCTGGACACTTACCAGATTGAAGAAAGCATAGGCTATCTGTTGGCGCGCTCGCGCGCCATGATGGTCAAAAGCTCAGACGAAGCTTTGATGCCGCATGGAATTACCCATGCGCAAGGCGCCATTCTCTTGATGTTGTCAACAGGGAAATATTCGACGGCCGCCGACCTGGCGCGCGAGACGTATACCGACGCGGCATCCACCAAGCGCATGATCGACCGCCTGGTGGCGCGTGACCTGATCAAGCGCGAGCCATGTGCAAATGACAGGCGTCTGATGAAACTGCATCTGACCGCAAGCGGCGTGGAGTTGTCGAAACTGGTGCCCGTGGCTTTTTGCAGCGTGCTGAACAAGCATTTTTCGGAGTTCAGCGCGGAAGAAATCGGCTTTTTGAAATCGATGCTCAGGCGATTGGTGGCAAGCAACACATCGCCAGAGAAAACACATTGACTATGCAAGATTAATTTATTCAATATTACTTTTAAACAAGCAGCTGCTCCCGGTAGTCTTCTTATCTGTGGCCGCTAAACCAATCCGTCAAATCAACGCCGACATGAACTCTCATCCATCTCCAGCCCGACGCAGCCTGCCGAAACTTGGCACCCAGCGTCTTGTGATCAGCGCCGCCGTACTATTGCTGGCGGCATGCGCCAATTTCAGCGGCATCCACAGCACCGCCAGCACCAACAATCCGGACGATTACGCCTCTGCCTCTGCCCTGCCGGGACAAGGCGGTTTATGGCCGGCCGGTTCCTGGGTCAGCACCATCGGCGGCAGCCAGCTGCAGCAGCTGGTGGATGAAGCGCTGGCGGGCAATCCTAACCTGCAAGCCGCCGCCGCCCGCATCGGCGCCGCGCGCGCCATGGTGGAGGCGGCCGGCGCCACCAGCAAGCCGCAAGTCGGCGCCAGCCTGTCGGCCACCCGCGAACGGTTTTCCGAAAACAGCATTTATCCGCCGCCGTTCGGCGGCATGTACGTGACCGACTATGAAACCGCGCTGAATTTTTCCTACGACCTGGATTTCTGGGGCAAGCACAGTGCGCAGTTGCGCTCGGCCATTTCGCAAAGCAAGGCGGCGGAAGCAGAGCATTATGCAGCGCGCCTGGCGCTGACTGCCGGCATCTCGAAAGCCTGGCTGCAGCTGGGACGGCAATACGCTCAGCTGGACCTGACCAACCAGCAGCTGGTGCTGCGCGACAAGCTGGACAAGCTGACCCAGCAACGCTTCGCCGCCGGCCTCGATACCCAGAGCGACAACCAGCAAAGCCGGCAACAAGTGGCCGGCCTGCGCGCCGAACAGGCGCAATGGCAGGAAGCGATCGCACTGACCCGCAACCAGATCGCGGCGCTGATGGGCCAGGGTCCTGACCGCGGCTTGAAAATCGCGCCTCCGGCATTGCCGGCGGACGCCGCCATCGCCCTGCCCGACCAGCTGCCGCTTGGCCTGCTTGGACGCCGCCCGGACGTGGTCGCCGCGCGCTGGCAGGTAGAAGCTGCACAAAGCGACATCAAGGTTGCCAAGACCGAGTTCTACCCGGATATCAACCTGTCGGCCATGGCCGGTTTTTCCAGCCTCAGCTTTTCGCAATTCCTGAACCACAGCAGCAAGGTGGTCGGCATCGGCCCGGCAATCCACCTGCCGATCTTTGAAGGCGGCGCACTGCGCGCCCAGCTCAAGGGCCGGGTCGCCGCTTATGACGGCGCCGTGGCGACTTACAACCAGGCCCTGAACGATGCTTTCCATGAAGTGGCGGACAGCGTGCAATCGCTGCAGGCGGCCGAAACCCAGGGCAAGAACCAGCAGGCTGCGGTGGACGCCGCCGAACGCGGCATGAAACTGGCTGAACAGCGGCAGCAGGTAGGCACCGCCAACATGCTGCAAGTGGTGAGCACCCAGATTTCCTGGCTGGCGCAACGCAAGCTTGAACTCGATACGCGCGCCCGCCGAGCCGACCTGCGCGTCAACCTGATCAAGTCGCTGGGTGGCGGCTTTGACGCCTCGGCCGAAGGACTCAATCCGGCCGAAGCAAGCACAGGCACTGCCAGCCCGCAAGCAAACGCAGCTAACTGATCCATAAAATAAACCGTTCACTTATTGCGAAACCCGCATCATGACCACACCAAATCAAACTCCAGAAAATCCGTCTCCAGCTGCCGCCGCTCCGGCGCCAGCGGCCGCCAATGGCAACGGCAAACGCCGCAGCCTGCTGATCGGCGTCACTATCGCCCTTATCATCGTCCTGATCGCCTATGGCATCTGGTGGTTCATCTATGCCCGCCACTACGAAAACACCGACGACGCCTATGTCGGCGGCAACGTGGTGCAAGTCACGCCGCAGGTCGGCGGCACGGTATTGGCGATCAACACCGACGATACCGAACTGGTGCAGGCCGGCAAGCCGCTGGTGGAACTCGACAAGGCCGACGCCAAGGTCGCACTGGACCAGGCCGAAGCCCAGCTGGCGCAAACCGTGCGCCAGGTGCGTACGTTGTTCGTCAACAACAACGCTCTGGTTTCCAACGTCACCGCGCGCACCTCTGAACTGGAACGCGCCCGCGCCGACCTGGCGCGCCGCCAGCAGCTGATCAGCACCGGCGCCGTGTCGAAGGAAGAACTGGATCACGCCAAGGTCGCGGTGCAGGGAGCGGAAGCCGCGCTGCAAGCCACGCGCGAACAACTGGCGTCGAACCGCGTATTGACTGACCACACCACGGTCGAACAGCACCCGAATGTGCAGAATGCCGCGGCCCAGGTGCGCAATGCTTACATCAACCTGGCCCGCACTACCCTGCTCGCGCCAACCACCGGCTACGTCGCCAAGCGTTCGGTGCAGGTCGGCCAGCGCATCGCCGCCGGTACGCCGCTGCTGTCGATCGTGCCGCTGAATGCCTTGTGGGTTGACGCCAACTTCAAGGAAGTGCAGATCAACAATATGCGCATCGGCCAGCCGGTGACCTTGAAGTCCGACCTGTATGGATCGAAGATCGAATACCACGGCAAGGTGGTCGGCCTGGCGGCCGGCACCGGTTCGGCTTTCGCCCTGCTGCCGGCGCAGAACGCCAGCGGTAACTGGATCAAGATCGTGCAGCGGATTCCGGTGCGCATTTCGCTCGACGCCAAAGACCTGGAAACCCATCCGCTGCGGATCGGCGTTTCGATGGACGCCACGGTCGACATCGCCCAGACCGAAGGCACTTCGCTGACCGCTGGCACTGCGCGCACCACGCCGGCTTACACTACCGACGTCTTCGACAAGAGCGGCCAGGAAGCAGATGCGCGCATCGCCAGCATCATCGCCGCCAATAACAATGCAGCTGCCGCACACTAAGCTGCTGCCGCCTGCCCTGCCGGATGCCGCCATCGTCACAGTGGCGGCGTCCGCCATGCGAACCTTTACCGGAATGCCTTCATGAGTTCCCCAAAACCAGCGATGCCTGCGCGGCCGCCATCGCAACCACTGCCGCCGCTGACCGGCGGCAAGCTCGTCATGGGTACGGTAGCACTGTCGCTAGCCGTGTTCATGAACGTGCTCGACTCTTCGATCGCCAACGTTTCCATCCCGGCCATCTCGGGCGACCTCGGCGTATCGCCGCAGCAAGGGACCTGGGTCATTACCTCGTTTGCCGTCGCCAACGCCATCTCGGTGCCGCTGACCGGCTGGCTGACCCAGCGCTTCGGCCAGGTGCGCCTGTTTGTCACCTCGATCATCCTGTTCGTGCTGTCGTCCATCCTGTGCGGCCTGGCGCCCAGCATGGAAGTGCTGATTGCAGCGCGGGTGCTGCAAGGCGCGGTCGCAGGGCCGATGATCCCGTTGTCGCAATCCTTGCTGCTGTCCAGCTATACCCCCGCCAAGAGCGGCATGGCCCTGGCGTTCTGGGGCATGACCACCCTGGTGGCGCCGGTCATGGGGCCGCTGCTGGGGGGCTGGATCTCGGACAACTACACTTGGCCCTGGATTTTCTACATCAACATTCCGGTCGGCGTGTTTGCCGCCTGGGCTACCTGGTCGATCTATCACAAGCGCGAGTCGGCGGTATACAAGCTGCCCATCGATAAAATCGGCCTCGCCCTGCTGGTGATCTGGGTCGGTTCGCTGCAGATCATGCTGGACAAGGGCAAGGAGCTCGACTGGTTCAACTCCTCGACCATCGTGATACTGGGCGCGATCTCGCTGATCGCATTCATCTACTTCGTCATCTGGGAGCTCGGCGACGATCATCCGGTGGTCGACCTGACCCTGTTCAAGGGCCGCAACTTCAGCGGCGGCGTGATCGCGATTTCGGTCGGCTACGGCCTGATGTTCGGCGGCCTGGTGATCTTGCCGCTATGGCTGCAGACTACGCTGGGTTATACGGCGACGCTGGCGGGCGAAGTGATGGCGCCGGTCGGGATCTTTGCCATCATCCTGTCGCCGTTCATCGGGAAAATATTGCCCAAGGTCGATGCCCGCTGGGTTGCCAGCACCGCGTTCCTGATCTTTGCCGTGGTGTTTTTCCTGCGTGCGCAATTCACCGAAAACGTCGACACCTTCACGCTGATGATTCCCACCGTGATCCAGGGCGCGGCGATGGCCATGTTCTTCATTCCGCTGACCTCGATCATCCTGTCCGGCCAGCCGCCGGAAAAGATGCCGTCGGCGGCCGGCCTGTCGAATTTCGTACGAATCATGTTCGGCGGCATGGGCACTTCGATCACCAGCACCTTCTGGGATCGCCGCACGTCGCTGCATCATTCCCAGTTGACCGAATTCACCGGCCCGCACAGCCCGGCGTTCACCGAGGCGGTGCATAACCTCACCGCCCAGGGCATGTCGGAACCGGCGGCGTGGGCCACCATCGAACGCCTGATTACGGTGAAAGCCGCGACCCAGGGCGCCACCGATATCTTCTGGATCTCGGCGGTGCTGTTCCTGATGCTGATTGCACTGGTGTGGCTGACCAAGCCTTCGCGCTCCAGCGTGCCGGCTGATGCTGGCGGCGCCCACTAAAGGGCGAGATGCGGTCCTGAAAAAAAGCGATGCCACCGCTCAGGTGGCATCGCTTTTTTCATATCATGGACCTGTGAAAGAGCTCTCTTACCAGAGATAGCGCAAACCAAGAGTGACCCGGTTCACCCGGTTATGCGACTCCGCCTGGTAATCGTAGTCGGCAAACAGGTTCAGGCTGGCCGAGGCGGCATACGAAAGATTCACGCCCGCCAGCACCGCATCCCGGCCCAGGTCTACGCCTTTCACCGTGAAATCGCTGCCCGGGGCGCCAATCAATGTCGCCTGGTATTGCGCCTGCGCGTCCATGAATTCATGCATCCAGCGCAGTTGCGCGCCAAACGTCATGGAACCCGTAGCCAGCGGCAGGTCTTGGCTGATCTTGACGCCGAGGCTGCTGCGCAAGCTGTTCAAGGTATTGCTCTGGGTGGACAGCCCCAGGTTCTCGGCATCGGTTTCGGTGAAGCCGTCCTGGCGCAGGCGGGTGTAATGCAGGGCGCCGAACGGCTGCAGGACAAAACGTTCGTTCAGCTTCGCGCGATAACCCAGTTCGCCGTAGGCGCTTGCCTGCTGGCCATCGTAGGCGCTCTTGGCGCGCAAGGTGGAGCCGGTTCCGGTCAGCACATCACGCTGCATGTCGGTGCGCTGTATTGCGTAGCTGGCGATGGCATCGACATACAGCGGGCCCGGGGCGTAACTGGCATAGGCGCCGATCTTGTAGCTGTCGAGCTTGCCGTTGCCGTTGTAGTCATCGAAATCGGCACTCAAGTGAGCATAATCCAGGCCGGCGCCGACGATCCAGTCATTGCCTACGGCGCGATCGGCGCCAGCGCTGATGCCGCCTATCCGGTAACTCGCGCCTGAAGTATCGGCAGTCGCGCTCAATTTACCGAAAGAACCGTAAGGCCGCACCCATACGCCGTTATCGCCAGCCTTGCGACTGCCATCACGCTGGGTATCCAGGCGCATCGACAACGCCCGGCCGAACAGGTCGTTTTCCCGCAATGCGAGCTGCGAGAAGGTTGCATGGACGCCGCCGGTGAGGCTGCCTACCGTAGCCTGTAGCTCCGCCTTATCCAGCAAGTTTAGGGTATTGACCGTCTCCGCCAGCGCCCCGGTGGCTACCGCTACGCCGGCTGGCGTGACGGCGGGCGGCACAGGTTCTTCCGGCGTGGCCTGGGGCCGGCTGGTGTCGATCGCTTGCCCGATCGCGGCATTGTTGCCGCTGGTGACCACTGTCGCGATCGGCGCACGGGTAATCACCAGGTAGGCATGGCCGTTGTCGTAGGCCAGCGCCGGCGTCAGCAACGCCGTTGCGTTTGCCTGCAGCTGGCCAAAGGTACCGCTGACGCCGCCTGCCGCGGTGACAATCGGCAGGCGTATCTGATCCGGATAGGAGCCCGGCAGCATGGTGGCGTTGACGCTGCCGCCCAGCAGGCTGGCAGTGCCGCCCACTGTCAGCAAGCCGGCGGAAACCGGCGACGCCTCGGTCTGGAATATGCCGTTTGCCGCATGGGTGAAATTCCCCGTCACGGTCAGGCCGCCGCTACCGTCGCCGACGCCAGGATGCAAGGTGCCCTGGTTCAGCAGGTCGCCGGCAATCGTGCCGCCGCTGCCGGCCAAGGTTGCCCCCGAGGCGACGGTGGTTGCCCCGCCCAAGCTGCCTGTGAGGTTAAACAGGCCGCTCTGGATTTGCGCGGTGGTGAAAACGCCGTTGCCGCTCCAGGTCCAGTTGTCGCCCTGCGCTTGCAAAGCGGCGAAATTCGAAAATGCATTCGATGCCGTGCCTGATCCCTGCAGCACGACCTTGCTGCCGGCGTTGCCGCCGCCATTGGCAGCGCCGTTGATCACCGAGCCGGTTTGCAGGATCAGCGTATTGACGCCGGTGCCCATCGAGACCGCGGTGCCGGAGCCGCTCTGCAACAGGCCGGCATTGATGACCGTGCTGCTGCCGTTGAGGGTGCGCACCGCCGCGCCTTGCTGGCTGATGATCTGGCCGCCGGCCTGGTTCTCGATGCTGGCGGCAAAACTGGAACCCACGGTATTCGAAAACACCGCGTCGGAACCCGTGCCGGAGGCATTGATGGTGCCGCTGTTGGTGAGCTTGTCGTTATTGCCCTGCATGTACACGGTAGGACTGTTGGCGCCGGTGCTCGACAAACTGCCGCTGTTGCTCACCGTGCCGCTGCCGCCGAGGATGGAAATGGCGCGGGCGTTGCTGCCGGCGGTGGCGATCGTCCCCGAATTGACGATGCTGTTGTTGAGCTGGCCAAGGTTGGTCTGGCCCCAGGCGGCCGATATGCCGAATGCGTTGGGGCCGGCAGTAACGATGCTGCCCCGGTTGATCAGCGTATTGCCGCTGCCGTTGGCGGCCAAGCCGTCGTTGAAGGCGCCGGTAGTGCTGATGCTGGCCTGGGCGCTGTTGGTCAACTGGTTATTATTGTTCAGGCCAAGCAGCGCCGCGCCGCGGTTGCCGCCGGTGCCGCCGCCACCGGTCAGGGTGACGCTGCCGTTGTTGGTGATGGTGCTTGAGGTATCGACCTGAAAAGCCACCGGACTGGTGCTGCGCGGGATGCTGGCCGCTACGCTGGAATCCAGCGTGACCGCAACGCCTGTGCTGCCGGCCTGGGCCGCGACCGGTGTTGCGTTGCTGCCGGAACAGCTTACGGCAACGCCGCTGGTCGGCGCATTGTTGCTGCAGCTTGCTTGCGCTTGCGTGATCAAAGCCCCGGCAAACGTAATGATGACGCCGTTCATGCCTCTCTTGAGTGCTGGTTGCATAGCTCAGTCCTCGGTAGGTGCACAATGGATGTGCTTATATACAGCTTATATTTTCCCCGTGGAAATTATTGTATTTGTAATAGCAACCTATGGCAACAAGGCAAAAATTCGGGCCGGGCTCCCAAATCCGAGGCAAAAAAAGAGGGCGATGCATTGTTACATTGCATCGCCCTCTTTGTTTTATTGCTATCTTGACTATAAAATGTGCTTGCCGATCCACCAGGCGATTGCAGCCATGAAAGCCGACGCCGGGATCGTCAGCACCCAGGCCCAGACGATATTGCCGGCCACGCCCCAGCGCACCGCCGAGACCCGCCGCGCCGCGCCGACGCCGACGATGGCGCCGGTGATGGTGTGGGTGGTCGAGACCGGAACGCCCAGCATGGTCGCCAGGAACAAGGTGATGGCGCCGCCGGTTTCGGCGCAAAAGCCGCCCACCGGTTTCAGCTTGGTGATTTTCTGGCCCATGGTCTTGACGATGCGCCAGCCGCCGAACAAGGTGCCCAGGCTGATCGCGCTATAGCAGGAAATGATCACCCACCAAGGCGGCAGCGTATCGGTCGACTGCGAAAAGCCGGTGGCGATCAGCAGCATCCAGATGATGCCGATGGTCTTTTGCGCATCGTTGCCGCCGTGGCCCAGGCTATACATCGAGGCCGACACCAGCTGCAGGCGGCGGAACCATTTGTCGACCTTGCGCGGCGTGGAGCGTACGAAAATCCAGGACACCAGCACCATCATGATGGAGCCGAACACGAAACCCAGCAGCGGCGACAGGACGATAAACGCGATAGTCTTGATCAGGCCAGCCGAGATCAGCGAGCCGGTGCCGGCCTTCGCCACCGCGGCGCCGACCAGGCCGCCGATCAAGGCGTGCGACGACGACGACGGGATGCCGTAATACCAGGTCAGGATGTTCCAGCAGATGGCGCCGACCAGCGCCCCGAACACGACATAATGATCGACTACATTGGGATCGATCGTGCCCTTGCCCACCGTCGCGGCGACGTGCAGCTGGAACACCGCAATCGCAATGAAGTTGAACAGCGCCGCCATGGCGACTGCCTGCTGCGGCTTGAGGACGCCGGTAGAAACCACGGTAGCGATAGCATTGGCGGCATCATGGAAGCCGTTCATGAAATCGAATACCAGCGCCAGTGCAATGAGGAAAACGAGAACGTAGATACTGATTTGAAGAGTGTGCATGGATCAGGCGTTTTCTACGATAATGCCTTCGATGATGTTGGCGACATCTTCGCAACGGTCCGTCACCGTTTCCAGCAACTCGTAAATGGCCTTCAGCTTGATCAGGGTGCGTACATCCGGTTCGTCGCGGAACAGCTTGGACATGGCGGCGCGCATCACGTGGTCGGCATCCGACTCCAGGCGGTCGATCTCGACGCAGATGGCAAGGATTTCACGCGAGTTGTCCATATTGTGCAGCAAGCCTACCGCTGCCTTGACCTTTTCCGCGCAACCCAGGCACAGTTCGGCCAGCCGCTTGGCTTCCGGCGTGATCGCCTTGATGTCGTACAGGGAAATGGTCTGCGCCGCGTCTTCCAGCAAGTCCAGGATGTCGTCCATGCGCGTGATCAGCTGATGGATGTCGTCGCGGTCGATAGGCGTGATGAACGTCTTGTGCAGCATGTCGATCGCATGATGGGTGACCTGGTCGGCCTGCTTCTCAATGCCTTCGATCGCGTGTACGCGGATTTCCAGATCGTCGAAATTAGTCATCAACGCCACCATTTCCTTGGCGCCCTTGACGCATAACTCTGCGTGCTGGTTAAAGAGCTCAAAGAATTTGCCCTCGGTGGGCATCAATCGTCCAAACATGTTTTTCTCTCTTCTGAGGGTTAAGCTGAATCTAAAACTACAACTACGTTCGCAGGTAAATCAAGGATATTAATTTAAAGCAAACAATGTCACGAAACTGAAATATATCAGGCTCATTCGGCCTGCGCTTAGCAGGATTTTGTAAATTTTTCGTTAATGCAACAAAACCAACACGGCCAATCAGTCGCCGCCGTACGGCGCGTCCAGATTACCGGCGTAATTGTCGAATTTCGTATATTGCCCGATGAAGCTGAGGCGAACGCTGCCGATCGGGCCGTTACGCTGCTTGCCGATAATGATTTCCGCGGTGCCCTTTTCTTGCGAATCAGGGTTGTATACCTCGTCACGGTAAATGAACAGGATGACGTCGGCATCCTGCTCGATAGCGCCGGATTCGCGCAAGTCGGACATCACCGGGCGCTTGTTGGGACGCTGTTCCAGCGAGCGGTTCAGCTGCGACAGCGCGATTACCGGGCACTGCAGCTCTTTCGCCAGGCCCTTCAGGTTACGCGAGATTTCAGAAATTTCGGTGGCGCGGTTTTCACCGGCGTTATTGGCCGACATCAGCTGCAAATAGTCGATGATGATCAGGCCCAGCGTGCCGCACTGGCGCGACAGGCGGCGCGCACGGGCGCGCAACTCGATCGAGCTCAGCGCCGGGGTTTCGTCGATGAACAGCTGGGCGTCGTTCATCTTCTGGATCGCATGGGTCAGGCGCGGCCAGTCTTCGTCGTTCAGGCGGCCGGTGCGCAGGCGGTGCTGGTCGAGCTTGCCGACCGAACCGAGCATACGCATGGCGAGCTGGGTGCCGCCCATTTCCATCGAAAAGATCGCCACCGGCAGACCGCTTTCGATCGCAACGTTTTCGCCGATGTTCACAGAGAATGCGGTCTTGCCCATGGATGGCCGTCCGGCCACGATGACCAGGTCGCCCTTTTGCAGGCCGGAGGTCATCTTGTCGAGGTCGATGAAGCCGGTCGAAACGCCGGTGATGTCGCTCTGGTTGTCGCGGTTGTAGAGCTCGTCGATGCGCTCCACCACTTGCGTCAGCAAAGGCTGGATTTCCTGGAAACCCTGGGCGCCGCGCGCGCCTTCCTCGGCGATCGCAAAAATCTTCGATTCGGCCTCGTCCAGCATCTGCTTGACTTCCTTGCCCTGCGGGCTGAAAGCCTGGCCGGAAATCTCGTCGGCGACGGTAATCAGCTTGCGCAGCACGCCGCGGTCGCGCACGATCTCGGCGTAGCGGCGGATATTGGCGGCGGACGGGGTGTTCTGGGCGAGTGCATTGAGGTAGCTCAGGCCGCCGACTTCTTCGGCCTTGCCGGTGCCGCTCAGCGATTCAAAGACCGTGATCACGTCAGCCGGCTTGCTGCCGTTGATCAGCTTGACCATGTGCTGGAAGATGATGCGGTGGTCGTAACGATAGAAATCGTCGGCGCTCACAAAATCGGCGATCTTGTCCCAGGCCGCGTTATCCAGCAGCAGACCACCCAAAACGGACTGTTCTGCTTCGATGGAATGGGGTGGTACGCGGAGGGAATCTAGCTGCGGATCGGACGGTGCTTTGGAAGGTGCTTTCATGGCGCGAATTATACCTGCTTCTTATAAGCGTCTTGCTGCACCGCCAGAAAAAGGGCGTAAAAAAAGCCGGGAAAACCCGGCTTTTTTACTGCAATGATTTTTTGCCAACAACGTATTAAACGTGTTCGCCGATCACTGCGATGACGATGTCGACAACCACGTCGGTGTGCAGGGCAACTGCAACAGGGTGTTCGCCAGTCGTCTTCAGCGGGCCGTTCGGCAAGCGAACTTGTGCTTTTTCAACTGCGAAACCTTGCTTGGTCAGCGCTTCAGCGATGTCGAAGTTGGTCACGGAACCGAACAGACGGCCGTCAACGCCCGATTTTTGCGAGATCTGAACAGTCAGGCCGCTCAGTTTTTCGCCCTGGCCTTGAGCCACAGCCAGCTTGGCTGCTGCTGCTGTTTCCAGGTCAGCGCGCTTCGCTTCGAATTCAGCGATGGCAGTAGTGGTAGCACGACGTGCCATACGTTGCGGAATCAGGAAGTTACGTGCGTAACCGTCCTTGACGCGAACAACTTCGCCCAGGTTGCCGAGATTAACGACTTTTTCCAACAGAATAACTTGCATATTTTTCTCCTATTTCAAGTCGTCAATTAAGCGTTGTGCAGATCGGTGTAAGGCAGCAGCGCCAGGAAACGCGCGCGCTTGATCGCGGTGTCCACTTGACGTTGGTAGATTGCCTTGGTGCCGGTCAGACGTGCTGGCATGATCTTGCCGTTTTCCTGAACAAAATCCTTGAGCGTGTCGATATCTTTGTAATCAACGCTGGCAACGTGTGCAGCGGTGAAACGGCAGAATTTCTTGCGCTTGAACAGCGGGTTTTGTTGTTGACGCTTGTTTTTCAGTTTGCTTTTATCGAACTTTTTACCGAATGCCATTTTTGGCTCCTGTATCTAAATTTTTACTAATCAATTCATCTGCAATCTCGATTGCAGCGAAATCCGTGATGTGAAATACCAGACTTCTACCGTTGCGGCTCTTGCGTGCCATGAATCCTGTGAACCAGAAGCTGCCGCCCAATGCCGCCTGACTGAATCTTCCCGAAATCTCGCCTACGGCCAGCGCGGCGATTTCGAATTCGATCAAACGCTTGATCCCTGCTTCAATCGGCTCCGAACGGTGCTGCAATATTGCAGATACGATCGGAATGCCTGCCGGCGTATAACGTATGACTTCACGTTCGGCGATGACGGCAACCAGTTGAAACACGTTATTGGCTTGGCTCACTCCTGATGGACTCGATAGCTATGCAAAGTGCTGGCAGATGCTTGGTAAATCAGGCTGCCGGCGCTTCAGTGCGATGGCTCTTGGCTGCATCTTCCTTCTGCACGGCCTTCATCATTGGCGAAGGACCGGTTTCGGCCTTCTTCAGCTTGACGGTCAGATGACGCAGCACTGCATCATTGAACTTGAAGCCGGTTTCGATTTCAGCCAGAGTTTCGCTGTCGCACTCGATGTTGAGGCAGACGTAATGTGCTTTAGCCAGTTTCTGGATCAGGTATGCCAGTTGGCGGCGGCCCCAGTCTTCCACGCGATGCACGGTGCCGCCACGTGTAGTGACGATACCTTTGTAGCGCTCGATCATTGCAGGCACTTGCTCGCTTTGATCTGGATGGACGATAAATACGATTTCATAATGACGCATGTAAGCTCCTTTTGGACGGATTGAAGAATCGCCCACCTCGGCGTCAAGACGAGTGTGGGAAGAGGAAAACCAGCAATAGTACTAGCAATTGCAACAAAACTCAATGCTTTCAGCCTCTCGGCAAGGGCTGGGCGTAAGTAAATAGCTAAAGAGTGGCCGAATTGCATCAAATTGTCTTGCATTTGCACAAATACTGTACAAAAATACAGACTGTTGTTATGCACAGCATCGACTGGCCTCCTCAGCGCTGTCTTTGCTGTTTTTCCGAGCACTTCTACACCGTTTTTTACGCCAAAACTACGCCATGATCAAATTGACCGCCCGTCAGCAGCAAATCCTCGATCTGATCAAGGACGCCATCGAAAACACCGGCTTCCCGCCGACGCGCGCCGAAATAGCGACCGAGCTTGGCTTCCGTTCGGCCAATGCGGCGGAGGAGCACCTGCAGGCGCTGGCGCGCAAGGGCGCCATCGTCATATCGGCCGGCACCTCGCGCGGCATCCGGCTTACCGAAAGCGCCAGCCGCAGCCAGGGCACGCAACTGGCGCTGCCGCACCCGGCCCTGATGCAGCTGAGCCTGCCGCTGATCGGACGGGTCGCCGCAGGTTCGCCGATCCTGGCGCAGGAACATATCCAGGCCAGCTACAACGTCGACCCTGCCCTGTTCAGCGCCAAACCGGATTACCTGCTGAAGGTGCGCGGCATGTCGATGCGCGACGCCGGCATCCTCGACGGCGACCTGCTGGCGGTCAAGAAAGCCGACAGCGCCAGGAACGGCCAGATTGTGGTGGCCCGGCTGGGCGATGACGTCACGGTCAAGCGTTATCAAAAAACCGGCTCTACAATCCAGCTGCTGCCGGAAAACCCGGATTTCGAGCCTATCATCGTGACCGAGGATTTTGCACTGGAAGGCCTGGCGGTCGGCCTGCTGCGCAGCTGGAACTAGGGTTCAGGAACGGTCGAGGCGGCGCCGCTTGTTCAGTATCTGGCTGGCGATGCCGCGCAGGATATTGACCTCTTCGGTTTCCAGCTGGGTGCGCGAAAACAGCCGCTTCAAGCGCGGCATCAGCTTTTTCGGGCTGGCTGGATCGAGGAATTCAATTTCTACCAGGGCCTGTTCAAGATGGGCAAACATGCCGTCGATATCGGCCAGGCTGGCGGCATTGCCCTGAAAACCTACTTCCCCACCTGTCGCCGGCGACAAATCCTCGCTGGCCGCGACCCTGCACTCATAAGCCAGCACCTGCACCGCCTGCGCCAGGTTCAGCGACGAATACTCCGGGTTGGCGGGAATATTCAGCAGCACGTTGCATTTTTCGACAATCTCGTTGGGCAAACCATAACGCTCGCTGCCGAATATGACCGCCGCGTTCAGGCTGGCGTCGGCCACCAGCTGGGCCGCCAAGGCGCGCGGCGCGGTCAGCGGCGGGGAAAATTCGCGCAAGCGGGCGCTCAGGGCCGCGGCGAAGTTGCAACCCTCCAGGGCCTGCTCCACGCTATCGACAATCCGCGCCGCCGCCAGGATATCCTGCGCGCCGCTGGCAAATGCAACGGCTTCGTCACGTTGCAGCACATCCGGGAAACGTGGATTGACCAGGATCAGCTCGGAAAATCCCATGGTTTTGATAGCGCGGGCAGCCGCGCCGACATTGCCGGGACTGCTGGTTTCGACCAGCACAAAGCGCAGCCGATTGAAAAGAGACGTGTTGATTTTTGCCTGGTTCATTTAAAATAGCGCCATTACGCGGATTTCTTCGACTAAAAGTTGCTTATTTTTCGAAACTTATTTTTTCGAAACTTATTTTTCAAAATACGACAGGAACATCCGCATCGTTCATTATTATCAATCATATAGGTGGTTCTGTTCCCGGTTGGCACAGTGCCGCCATTTTAACGGAACACTATCATGCATCCAATGCTCAATACGGCCATCAAGGCCGCCCGCAACGGCGCCAAGGTCATTTCGCGCGCCTCTTTCGACCTCGACCTGCTGAAAGTCACCAAAAAACAGCATAACGACTTTGTCACCGAAGTCGACCAGGCGGCAGAAGCGGCGATCATTGACGTATTGAAGAATGCCTATCCGGACCACGCCATCCTGGCCGAGGAATCGGGCGCTTCCGCCAACCTGCATGACGATAACGAAAACGTCTGGATCATCGATCCGCTCGACGGCACCACCAATTTCATCCACGGTTTTCCGCAATACTGCGTCTCGATCGCGCTGCAGCACCGCGGCCAGATCACCCAGGCCGTCGTGTACGACCCGACCCGCAACGACTTGTTCACTGCCACCAAGGGTTCCGGCGCCTACCTGAACGACAAGCGGATCCGCGTCAGCAAGCGCGACAAGATCGCCGATGCCTTGATCGGCACTGGCTTTCCTTTCCGCGAAACCGAAGGCCCGGCCATGGACGAGTACATGAAGATATTCCGCGTCATGACGCAAAGCTGCGCCGGCCTGCGCCGCCCGGGCGCCGCCGCCCTCGACCTGGCGTATGTCGCCGCCGGCCGCCTTGACGGTTTCTTTGAAAAAGGCCTGAAGCCTTGGGACATCGCCGCAGGCTCCTTGCTGATCAGCGAATCGGGCGGCATCGTCGGCGATTTCAGCGGCGAATCCGATTATTTGTACAAGGGCGATGTGCTGGCCGGCAGCCCGAAAGTATTTGCGCAGATGGTTGGCCTGCTGTCTCCGTACGCCACCAAATAAACTCCAGGTTTTTATTAAACATCCCGGTTTTTAATAAATCTCCCGATTTTCCGGAGCAAGCAGGACCCTGCTCCGGAAAATCCAGGAAACTCCGCTTTGTCATTTCAACTGCGCGGGCCAGTGACTACAATACATGCGCAACAGCGCAATTGGACAGTCCTAACGACCATTTCTCAACTCGCAGGAGAACCATATGGCAGTCAAACCAATTCCGGACGGCTATTCTTCCGTCACTCCCTATCTGATTATCGACGGCGCCGCCGACGCCATCGCGTTTTACAAAAAAGCCTTCGATGCGGTGGAAATACTGCGCATGGATGGACCGGATAACAGAATCGGCCATGCAGAAATCAAGATCGGCGATTCTCACGTCATGCTGGCGGACGAATTCCCGGAGATGGACATCATCAGTCCGAAAAAACTGGGCGGCGCCGGCGTCAGCATCATGCTCTACGTGGAAAATGTAGACGTGGTTTTCCCGCGGGCGATCGCCGCCGGCGGCACCCAGGTGCGGCCGCTGCAAGACCAGTTCTATGGCGACCGCTCCGGCACCCTGAAAGATCCGTTCGGCCACGTCTGGACGGTCGGCACGCATATCGCCGACTATTCGGAAGAAGAAATACGTGAACGCGCCGCAGCCTCCATGAAGAACGCCGGCTGACCGATAATCGCCGGCCCAGCGCTTCCCTGACGCGATCCGCTTTGTTCCCAGGCGGATCGGCGGCCGGCATTTATGCTGCATCGCCTCACGAGACGCCGGAATTGCTTGCCTGTAGCGCGCCGTTGTTATACTCTGCGGCGACACAGCAAATTCTCCAGTCAAATACTGCTGTCAAGGACGTTATCGGGCCGAAGAGCAATTTCAAGCCCAGCTGACTCCAATCTCCTCTAATCCGTTTGCCTGCGACTGGCGCCTTATAGAAGGCGACAGGCCGATACTATTCTATTGAGTTGTCATGTCTTTTTCTGAACTCGGCTTGTCCGAAGCCATCGTTCGTGCCGTAACCGAACACGGATACACTACCCCTACCCCGATCCAGACCCAGGCTATTCCTGCAGTGCTGGCCGGCGGCGATTTGCTGGCCGGCGCCCAGACCGGCACCGGCAAGACCGCCGGCTTTACGCTACCTGTGCTGCACCGCTTGTCGACTTCGGCCACCAACCCGACCGGCAGCCAACGCCCGATCCGCGCGCTGGTGCTGACGCCGACACGCGAACTGGCGGCGCAAGTCGAGGAAAGCGTGCGCTTGTACGGCAAATACCTGAAGCTGACCTCGGCCGTGATTTTCGGCGGCGTCGGCATCAATCCGCAAATCAAGCTGCTCAAGCACGGCGTCGATATCCTGGTGTGCACACCGGGCCGCCTGCTGGACCATATGCAGCAAGGCACCGTCAACCTGAACCACGTGGAAATCCTGATCCTCGATGAAGCCGACCGCATGCTGGACATGGGCTTCATTCGCGACATCAAGAAGATTCTCGCGGTGCTGCCGAAGAAACGCCAGAACCTGCTGTTCTCCGCCACGTTCTCGGACGAAATCAAGATCCTCGCCGACAACCTGCTGAATTCGCCGGCCATGATCGAAGTGGCGCGCCGCAATTCGACCGTCGAAGTGATCCAGCAAAAGATCCATCCGGTCGACCGCGACCGCAAGCACCCGCTGCTGGCGCACCTGATCAAGACGCACCAATGGTCGCAGGTGCTGGTGTTTACTCGCACCAAGCACGGCGCCAACAAGCTGGTCGAGCAGCTGGAAAAAGACGGCATCAGCGGCATGGCGATCCACGGCAACAAGAGCCAGTCGGCACGCACCCGCGCGCTGGCCGAATTCAAGGACGGCAGCCTGCAGGTGCTGGTCGCAACCGACATCGCAGCACGCGGCATCGACATCGACCAGCTGCCGCACGTAGTCAACTATGACTTGCCTAACGTGCCCGAAGACTACGTCCATCGCATCGGCCGCACCGGCCGCGCCGGCGCTACCGGCGAAGCGGTGTCGCTGGTATGCGTGGATGAACACCAGATGCTGAAAGACATCGAGAAGCTGATCAAGCGCGAATTGCCGAAGGAAGTGATTGCCGGTTTTGAACCCGATCCGAACGCACGCGCCCAGCCGATACAGCTGCGCAGCGGCGGCGGTGGCGGCAATCGTAGTGGCGGTGGTGGCGGCGGCGGACGTGGACGCCAGGGCGCGGCGCCCGGCGGCAAGCCAAGCCAGGGGCCCTCACGCGGCCATGGCGGCGGCAATGGCGCTGCACCGCGTCCTGCAGCTCCGCGCCGCTCCGGCGGACGCGGCCGCTAAGCTGCAGCGATATTCATGCGATGCCGGCCTGGCCGGCATCGCAAATCCAGCGCATCCCTTCTCTCTGCCTCAGTTCAGGCAATCAAACAACCCGTCAAAGATCGTCATGCTGCTGCCCGGCAATGGCGCACGCAACGGCCGCTCGCCTGCCAGAGCGCTATAAAACGATGCTACCGGCGTCTGCGCCGCCAACGGCGTGCGACAGGTCCAGGTGCGCGCATCGGTCACGACCTTGCCGTTGGCAGCATCGATTTCAGCATTGCTGCCCGCAAATACCCACACGCACTCTCCCATCGTGCCATCAGACTGCCGTACCGAACAGCGATAGCGCAAGGCTTGCATATTGCTGAATTCGCCTTCACAGATGGTATCGCCGCAGATATCGTCGAAATCCCGCTGCAGCCGCCGCTCGAGGTCGTAGAAGACATCCCAGCCTTGTTCATGAGCGGGATAATGCACGGCGTCGACATATTCCGCTGCGCTCGCAGCCAGCGCGCCAAACGTCAGGGCGCCAGCCATGCACAGCAGCTTCACCAGCCGGAGCGACGCGGCCCGGGTGGACATGATCTTGCAATGCGCGAAAAACCGTAAAATGCGGGACAAGCTGGCTGCTGCAGACATGCAATTCTCCTTCGATTCAAGACCCGGGTGGCAACATCAAATAGATGTCAATAATGCATCATAGTTTGCTCGCGCCGGTGAGCCAATAAGCGCGGGCCTAACTTGATCGAAAGGAGATTTGACGAAAATGAAACAGGCAGGAAAAATCCGCTGACATGTGTCGCGGACGAAATATTGCAATTATGGATTTTGACAACGCGAGGTAATACTGAAAGACAGGCTAAAACTGGTCCGGCCGGAGGGAATCGAACCCCCAACATTTCGGGTAGAAGCCGAATGCTCTATCCAGTTGAGCTACGGCCGGATTCATACGCCTGTCGCCTTGATTCCGGTCGTGAGACCGATTATTGCAGAGCCTGCTTTTTATCAAGCGCAATTGAAAAATGGGGCTGTCCGAAGACAGCCCCATTTTAATTTTTGGTCGGAGTACAAGGATTCGAACCTTGGACCCCCTGGTCCCAAACCAGGTGCGCTACCGGGCTGCGCTACACTCCGAGAAGCAAGATAATAAACAGTATTCCGATTTTTGTCAAATTTTTATACAGGAAAATTTTGAAATTCTGCTGCAAAAACCGACCCAATAACGGTACCGCCAAAAGCTTATCTGCTGAAAAACTTGAGAGACGGATTAGACCAGAATTTGGAAAAATATGCGAGAGAAAAACGCATATTCCGGTAAAAAATTTACCCTGCTTTTCATTCTGCTTAAAACATCGGCAAATCAATGGAAAGAACCGGCGACGCCACACAAAAATCGCTGCGCCGAAATCATTTATAGAATTAATCAGTCCTGCCGCAGCGCCAGTTGCGCGCGCTGGAAACTCACTTTAAAACGGCTGCCCTTGCCATACTCCGAAGTGATTTCGAGGCGGCCGCGATGGCGCAGCAGGACATGCTTGACGATCGCCAGGCCGAGGCCGGTTCCTTGCGTGGCGCGCGACCGGGTTTTGTCGACGCGGTAGAAACGTTCGGTAAGCCGGCTCAGATGTTCAGCGGCGATGCCGATGCCATCGTCGGCCACGGCCAGGCTGGCGCATTCGTCGTCCATGCCCCAGCTGACATCGATGCGGCCGCCGTCCGGCGTATACCGGACCGCGTTCGAGAGCAGATTCGCAAACGCACTTTCCAGCTCATCGTGATTGCCCTTCAGGTCGACATCCTGTACCTGCAGGGTGATGCTGTGCTTGCCGCCCGACAGCGCCCTGGCCTCCTCCACCAAACGATTCAGCAGCGGCTTGATGCGCACCGCATCGCTGGACGGCGGCTGCACCAGCGACTCCAGCCGGGTCAGGGTCAGCATGTCGGCCACCAGCCGTTGCATGCGCTGTCCTTGCTCCGCCATCAGGTGCAGCTGGCGCTGCCGGGTTTCCTCGTTCATCTCGCTGCTCAGCGCATGCTCGAGGAAGCCGTTGATGACCGTCAGCGGCGTGCGCAGCTCATGCGATGCATTGGCGATGAAGTCGCGCCGCATGGTATCCATTTTTTCGTTTTGCGTGACATCGTGGGTGACCAGGATCTGGCGCCGGCTTTCGAATGAAATCAGCTGCACCAGGATTTTCCGGTCGTGATGCATGAACGGCAGAGGCTGTTCGAAACGCCCCGACAACATGTAATCGACGAAATCGGGAGAGCGTATCAGGTTGGTCAGCAAACGCCCCTCGTCGCGCGTCAGGTCCAGCCCCAGGTGGGCTTGCGCCGCCGGATTGCACCACTCCAGGTGCATCACGCCGTCGACGATCACCACGCCGTCCGGCAGCAGGCTCATGGCTTGCCGGAAACGCGCCAGCCATTCCGCCATGTCGGCGCGCGAGCGCTCGTCCTCCAGGCGGATGTCTTCCAGCGCGGCAAAGGCATGCGCCCACAAGCCCCAGGTCTTGGGCCGGCGACCGCCCACCGGCGTATCCATCCAGCGTTCGATCTGGTACAGCGACCACATCTGCAGGAACAGCAAGCCTGCCAGCGACAGGCTAAAGAACAGCAGGCCGACGATAGCGCCGCCAACCGCAGCCACCGCTACCGCAACCAGGGACAGCAGGCCAAACCAGAGCAGCGCCGGCACCCAGAACTTGCGTGCGCTGCGGCTGCTGGCGACGGTTCCGGGGCTGGCTCCGGGTTTGGGTCCGGGGTTGACTCTTGTCACGCTGCCGGCTCGGCGTTGAGCTTATAGCCGACGCCGCGCACGGTCTTGACATAATCCGCGGCAAGGCCAAGCGATTTGCGCAGACGCATGATATGGACGTCGACCGTGCGCTCTTCGATGAACGTATGGTCGCCCCAGACTTTATCGAGCAGCTGCGCGCGCGAGAAAATCCGGTCCGGGTGCGCCACCAGGAAACGCAGCAACTTGAACTCGGCCTGGTCCAGCTCGATTTCCTGACTGTCGACCGTGACCTGGTAGCGATCGGTATCGATCTGGATCAAGCCGTGGCTGAGCAGGCTTTGCCCGAGTTCCGGCACCTTGCGCCGTAACAGCGCCTGGATCCGTGCAATCAGCTCCTTGGGCGAAAACGGCTTGGTGACATAATCGTCGGCGCCGGCATTGAGGCCGCGCACCTTGTCCTCATCCATGCCCTTGGCCGTCAGCATGATGACCGGCAAGGTGGCGCTGCGCGGCTGGCTGCGCCACTCCTGCAACAAGGCCAGGCCGGAAGTATCGGGCAGCATCCAGTCCAGCAGCACGGCCTTGGGCAGGACGCCGATGATCGCTTGCCGCGCTTCGCTGGCGCTATAGGCAATCTCGCAGGAAAAACCGGCGTCATCGAGCGTGAACCGCAACAGCTCGGCGATGCCGGGTTCGTCTTCAACGATCAGGATGTGGGTTTGATATTTCGACATCGGCAATTAACTCTATTCAGTAGAAGTCGATCATCAGGAATTCACTTTAGCGGCAATCCGGCGCGCCATCACTTGCGCCAGGTCGGCGTCCTTGGCCTCGACCATGACGCGGATCAGCGGCTCGGTGCCCGACGCCCGGATCAGCACGCGGCCAGTGTCGCCGAGCTCGCGCTCGACCGCTTCCGTCTCCGCCACCATCGCCGGATTCTTTTGCCAGTCGAAACCCGCGCTCACCTTCACGTTGACCAGGGTTTGCGGATAGAGCGCGATATCGGCAGTCAGCTGCGCCAGCGTTTCGCCGTCGCGCTTCAATGCCGACAACACCTGCAGGGCCGACACGATGCCGTCGCCGGTCGTATGCTTGTCCAGGCACAGCAGGTGGCCCGAGCCCTCGCCGCCCAAGATCCAGCCGCGCTCTTTCATCACTTCCAGCACGTAACGGTCGCCGACTTTGGCTCGTGCAAATTCCACGCCCATATTGCGGAACGCCACCTCCAGCGCCATGTTGGTCATCAAGGTGCCGACTGCGCCTTTGACCGGCCCCGTCTTCATGCGGTCCTTGACCATCACATACAACAGCTCGTCGCCATTATAGATGCGGCCGCGGGCATCCACCATCAGCAGGCGGTCGGCGTCGCCGTCCAGCGCGATGCCGATGTCGGCGCGGTTGGAGCGCACCGCCAGCGCCAGCGCGTCCGGCGCGGTGGCGCCGAAGCCGGCGTTGATATTGAAGCCGTTAGGCTGGTTGCCGATCGAAATGACTTCGGCCCCCAGCTCATGGAATACGTGCGGCGCAATATGGTAGGCGGCGCCGTGGGCGCTGTCGACCACGATGGTCAGTCCGCGCAGGTCGAGCTCGTTGGGGAAAGTGCTTTTGCAGAATTCGATGTAGCGTCCGGCAGCATCATCCAGGCGCCTTGCCTTGCCCAGCTTATCCGACGCGACACAAGCCATCGGCAGCTCCAGCGCATCTTCGATCGCGGTTTCTACCGTATCCGGCAGCTTGTTGCCCTGCGCCGAGAAAAATTTGATGCCGTTGTCTTCATACGGGTTATGCGAAGCTGAAATCACCACCCCGGCCGACAGGCGCAACGCCCGCGTCAGGTAAGCAATCGCCGGCGTCGGCATAGGGCCCGCCAGCATCACATCGACGCCGGCGGCGGCAAAACCCGCCTCCAGCGCGGCTTCCAGCATATAGCCGGAGACCCGGGTATCTTTGCCGATCAGCACGGTTGGCTTGCCCCCGCCCGATTTGGCCTGGGCCAGCACTTTACCGGCAGCGTAACCCAGCTTCATTACAAAATCCGGCGTAATCGGCGCTACGCCGACACGACCGCGCACACCATCGGTACCAAAATATTTTCTTGTCATCTCAACCTTCAGTCACATGCATTTCAATCGTTATATTTTTTTCGCTGCGCCGCCTGCCATACCTTGAGCGCGTCCACAGTCTCGGCCACATCATGCACCCGGACTATCTTAGCACCCTGGGAAACCGCCGCCAAAGCCGCTGCCAGGCTGCCGGCAAGGCGCCGTTCCAGCGCTTTGCCGGTCAGCTCGCCCAGCATGGTTTTACGCGACATCCCGGCCAGCAAAGGCAGGTCCAGGGCGCGTTGAATATCTCCCATGCTTTGCAACAAAGCAACATTATGCGCCAAGGTCTTGCCAAAACCAAAGCCTGGATCGATGCTGATGCGATTCCTGCTTATCCCGGCCTGCTCCAGCGCGGCTACCCGCTCTTGCAGGAAAGCGCTGACTTCGGCCACCACATCCTGGTATTCGGGCTTGACCTGCATGGTTTGCGGATCGGCCTGCATGTGCATCACGCACAAACCGCAATCGCTGTCGCTCACTGCTTCCAGGGCGCCAGGTGCGCGAAAACCGTTGATATCGTTGATCAGGTCGGCGCCGGCGGCGAGCGCTTCGCGCATCACGGCTGGCTTGTAGGTATCGATGGAGAGCGGCTTGCCGCAATCGCGCAGGGCGTAGATGGCGGGCATGACGCGGTCCAGCTCTTCTTCCAGCGACAGCGCCGGGCTGCCGGGACGGCTCGATTCGCCTCCGATATCGATGATGTCGACGCCGTCGGCGATCATCTGCTCCGCATGCGACAAGGCGAATTCGAGGGAGTGGAACTGTCCGCCGTCGGAAAACGAATCGGGGGTGATGTTAAGTATGCCCATCACCAGCGGCCGCGCCTGCGGCGTGTTGACCGGCAGCCGGTAGCGGCCGCATTGAAAATATTGTTGCATATAGGAAGTTAAATTGAGGGCGCGAAAGGCACGAAAGAAAGGCACGAAAATAAGCAAAAAGGGCGAGGATTGCTCCTCACCCTTGCTGACGGTTATTTCACAAGCTGCGACGCCAGAGGCGCTCCGGACCGGATCAGGCCGGCGCGGTGGCATTCGGCGAAACACCGCCGGATGGATTGTCGCCGGGCGCCTTGCGCACCGAACTGCCGGCTTTCGGCAGGCGCGGCTCGAGGCCTTCCATGATGTCGTTGATCTGGTCGGCGTCGATGGTTTCCCAGTCCAGCAGGGCCTTGGTCATTGCTTCGACCTTGTCCTTGTTTTCTTCCAGCAGGCGGCGCGACAAGGCGTATTGCTGGTCGAGGATGCTGCGGATCTCGGCATCGACTTTTTGCTGGGTGGCTTCCGACACTGTTTTCGAGGACGAACGGCCGAAGTACGCATCCTGCTCCGTATCTTCGTAGACCATGGTGCCCAAGGTCTCGGACATGCCGTAACGCGTCACCATCGCCCGTGCCAGCTTGGTGGCGCGTTCAAAGTCGTTCGAAGCGCCGGTCGACATCTGGTGCATGAAAATCTCTTCTGAAATACGGCCGCCGAACAGGATGGCGATTTCTTCCAGCATCTTGTCCTTGTACATGTTGATGCGGTCATGCTCAGGCAATTGCCAGGTCAGGCCCAGGGCAAAGCCGCGCGGCATGATGGTGACCTTGTGCACCGGATCGGCTTTCGGCAGCAGTTTGGCGACCACCGCATGGCCGGATTCGTGATACGCCGTATTGCGGCGCTCTTCCTCGCGCATCACGGCAGACTTGCGCTCAGGACCCATGACGATCTTGTCCTTGGCATCCTCGAAATCCTGCATCTCCACCAGGCGCTTGGCGCGGCGGGCAGCAAACAAGGCCGCTTCATTGACCAGGTTGGCCAGGTCGGCGCCCGAGAAACCAGGCGTGCCGCGGGCCAGGATATCGGCCTTGACGTCGGTCGAAATCGGCACCTTGCGCATGTGGACGTTCAAGATCTGTTCGCGGCCGCGGATATCCGGCAGGCCGACCACGACCTGGCGGTCGAAACGGCCCGGACGCAGCAACGCTTTGTCGAGCACATCGGAACGGTTGGTGGCAGCGATCACGATGACGCCGGAATTGGCCTCGAAGCCGTCCATCTCGACCAGCATCTGGTTCAGGGTCTGCTCGCGCTCATCATTGCCGCCGCCCATGCCGGCGCCGCGATGGCGGCCGACTGCATCGATTTCATCGATGAAGATAATGCATGGCGCATGCTTCTTGGCGTTTTCGAACATGTCGCGCACGCGCGATGCGCCGACGCCGACGAACATTTCAACGAAATCCGAACCGGAAATGGTGAAAAACGGCACTTTGGCTTCACCGGCAATCGCACGGGCCAGCAAGGTCTTACCGGTACCCGGTGGACCGACCAGCAGGACGCCGTGCGGAATACGACCGCCCAGTTTCTGGAATTTGGTAGGGTCGCGCAGGAAATCGACCAGCTCGGACACTTCTTCCTTGGCCTCATCGCAACCGGCAACATCGCCAAAAGTAACGGTATTGCTGTTTTCATCCAGCATGCGCGCCTTCGACTTGCCGAACGAGAACGCCCCGCCCTTGCCGCCGCCCTGCATCTGCCGCATGAAGAAGATCCAGACCCCGAGCAGCAGGATCATCGGGAACCAGGAAATGAAGATCTGCTGCAGGAACGATGGCTCTTCCGGCTGCTTGACTTCGAATTTGACATTGTTGTTGACCAAGTCGCCGATCAGGCCGCGATCCAGCGCCGTAATGGCGGTTTTCACCTTCTTGCCGTCCGAAGTGCTGGCGACAATGTTGCCGCCTTCAATCGTCGCATCGGTGATATGCCCAGCCCGGATTTCAGTGATCAGATCGGAGTAGGCAATCGGCCCGGCGCCGCTGGCCAGTCCGCGGCCGTCGAACTGCTTGAATACGGTGAAAAGCACCAGGGCGATGACCACCCAGATGGCGGCTTTGGAAAACATATTGTTCACTAGAACTCCTTGGACGCGCTGCGCGCCTATTTTTAGGTACAGCTTCGAGGTACGGCTTCGAGGTATTCCTTAGATTTTACTCGGAATAGATACGGCTTGCTAGGCAGGATATGTGGACGTACCCACGATAAATCAAGGAAAACTTGCTATTTAGCGCGGATTTTTCAATATTTTGCCAAGCAAGAAGATTTCCGAAGACTTGTCGCGGCTGGCTTTGGGCTTCCTGGAAGCCACGGTTTTGAACTCCTGGCGGAATTTCATCAGCACCTCATTGTAGCCGGTGCCGTTGAAACATTTCGCCAGCAAGGCGCCGCCGGGCTTCATGTGCTGCTGCGAAAATTCAATTGCCAAATCGATAATTTCCTCGACCCGCGCCGCATCGGAGATGGCGATGCCGGACAGGTTGGGCGCCATGTCGGACAAGACCAGGTCCACCTTGCGCCCTTCCAGCAGGCGCTCCAGCTGGCGCAGGCTGTCCGCCTCGCGGAAGTCGCCCTGGATGAAATGGACATCGGCAATCGGCTCCATCGGCAGGATATCGAGGCCGATGATCATGCCATGGATGCCGCCGCCATCCTGGCCGGATAGCTTGTTGCGGGCATATTGCGACCAGCTGCCCGGAGTCGACCCGAGGTCGACGATGATCTGGCCAGGCTTGATCAGCTTGTCCAGTTCATCGATTTCTTTCAGCTTGTAAGCGGCCCTTGCACGATAGCCTTCTTTCTGCGCCAGCTTCACGTAAGGATCGTTAATGTGGTCGTGCAGCCAGTTTTTGTTTAATTTCTTCTTTGCCATTCGCGTAGAATACCGTTTTTAAGGAATTTTTATGTTGAAACTTACATCCGCCGAGCGTAGCGAGCTCCGTTCCCAAGCCCACGGACTGAATCCGGTGGTCCTGATCAGCGAAGATGGCTTGAAACCGTCCCTGATGAAAGAGATCGATGCCAGCCTGAATTCGCACGGCCTGATTAAAGTGCGTGTATTCGGTGATGATCGCGAGGCACGGATTGCCATCTACGAAACTATTTGCGAAAAACTCGGCGCTGCGCCGGTTCAGCACATCGGCAAGCTGCTGGTCCTGTACCGTCCGCAAAAAGACGCAGCCAAGGAACGCAGCGAAACCCGCGGCAAGGGCATGCGTGAAGTCACCATCGTCAAGCCGAGCCCAAGCGGCACCAAGCGGCCATCGGTGACCAAGGTCATGGTAAAAGGCAATGAACGCGTGACCCAGGGCGGCAACATCAAGCGCGCCAAACCGCGTCAGAAAAGCAGCAAGAAATCGGCATTGGGCCGTTGATGCTTATGCAGGGCGGCTTATCCGCGGGGCCGCTCTCCGCGGAGCGGCCACCCGCCTAGCGCAAACTGCGCAAACGTAAAATAAGCCCCACTCCCAGCAAACTCTGGATCAGGTAGATGCCGCTGGCGACGCCATGCAGGATGCCGAACCGAGTCTTGGCATCGGCGCTCATGACACCGCCGGCAGCCGCTTCCCGCAAATCCGCCATGAACGGCTGGATGCCGAAATAACCGACCAAAGTGCATACCAGCATGGCCAGCGCCAGCCGCAGCAAGGTCTTGCGCAGCGGCGCCGCGTCGTCGTGGGTGCGGTAACTGAACAACATGACCAAGGCTATTCCGCAAACCACGGACAGCCACGCCTCGATCCTGAATATGCTGCCGGCAATGGTGCCGGCCAGCGCGCGGTCGGCCAGGGTGGCGAACAGGGTCGGCGCAACCAGGTAACCCACCGTCCACAAGCTGCCCACCCACAAAGTGGCGATCAACAGTCTGAGTCTTACTACAAGCATTGCCACTCCCGGTTTTCCATTCAAACGGCAAGCGTCGTACGCCTGCCCTGCACTATATGTAACGGACTTCCAGGATCTCGTATTCACGGATGCCGGACGGCGCCTGCACGCCGACCACGTCGCCGGCGGTCTTGCCGATCAGCGCGCGGGCGATCGGCGAAGTGACGGAAACCTTGGACATCTTGATGTCGGCTTCGTCGGTGCCGACGATTTGATAAGTGACCTTGTCGCCCGATTCCAGGTCTTCCAGATCGACCGTAGAGGCAAACACCACGCGCCCGTCCGCATCCAGGGTTGCCGGGTCGATAATCTGCGCGGCGCCCAGCTTCCCTTCGAGGTCGGCAATCCGGCCTTCGACAAAACCTTGCCGCTCTTTCGCCGCATCGTAATCCGCGTTTTCCGAAAGATCGCCATGTGCACGCGCTTCCGCGATGGCCTTGATGACGGCTTGACGCTCTTTGGTTTTCAAATGATGCAACTCATCTTTCAACAATTGCGCGCCATGCTTGGTAAGAGGTACTGAGCTCATAGGGATGGTATTCAACAAATATAAATAGGGTTTATCACGCACACAACAAAAGGTCACGGAGGTCAAAAACGCACCAATGCGCTTTTGACCTCCGCAGGAACTTCTGTAGTTAAATTGTACGTTTCGGCGGCTGCCAGGCATGCGATTGCGTGCCCGGAAGCGATTCAGGATGCGCCTAGACGCATCCTGATCTGACCTTAGTGTAAGGTTTTATGCAGCCCTTGTAAATCATAGACATGCAACTCGTCCAAATGACGCATGCCTTCGACCGCAGCTTCTGCGCCGGCGATCGTGGTGTAAGTGGTAGCGTGGGCCGCCAGCGCCGAAGTACGGATCGCCCGCGAATCGACAATCGCGCTGCGTTTTTCTTCGACGGTATTGATCACCAATGAAATTTCATTGTTCTTGATCATGTCGACCACGTGCGGACGCCCTTCCACCACCTTGTTGACGGTTTCCACCGGGATGCCGGCAGCGCTGATGGCCGCTGCCGTGCCCTTGGTCGCCACCACCGAGAAGCCGATCGCCACCAGGTCCTTGGCCACCTGCACCGCGCGCGGCTTGTCGCTGCCCTTGACGCTGAGGAACACCTTGCCCGACTTCGGCAGCTTGATGCCGGCGCCCAGCTGCGACTTGACGAACGCTTCGCCGAAGGTCTTGCCGACACCCATTACTTCGCCGGTGGACTTCATTTCCGGTCCAAGGATGGTGTCCACGCCCGGGAATTTGACGAACGGGAAAACCGCTTCCTTGACGCTGAAGTATTTCGGCACGACTTCGTCCTTGATGCCCTGGCTGTCGAGCGACTGGCCGACCATGCAGCGCGCCGCGATCTTGGCCAGCTGCAGGCCGGTTGCCTTGGATACGAACGGCACGGTGCGCGAAGCGCGCGGATTGACTTCCAGCACGAATACCACGTCCTGGCCGTCGATCTGCTGGATCGCAAACTGCACGTTCATCAGGCCGACCACATTCAAGCCCTTGGCCATCAGCGAGGTCTGGCGCTTGATCTCTTCGATCGTTGCCTGCGACAGCGAATAAGGCGGCAGCGAACAAGCCGAATCGCCGGAGTGCACGCCAGCCTGTTCAATATGTTCCATGACGCCGCCGATGAAGGTGCGCTCGCCGTCGGACAGGCAGTCGACGTCGACTTCGATGGCGTCGTTCAGGAAGCGGTCCAGCAGCACCGGCGAATCGTGCGACACCTTGACGGCTTCGCGCATGTAGCGTTCGAGGTCGCGCTGCTCATGGACGATTTCCATTGCGCGGCCGCCCAATACGTAGGAAGGACGCACCACCAGCGGATAGCCGATTTCCTGCGCCAGGCGCAATGCATCTTCTTCGGTGCGCGCAGTGCGGTTTGGCGGCTGGCGCAAGTTCAGGTCGTGCAGCAGCTTCTGGAAACGCTCGCGGTCTTCGGCGGCGTCGATCATGTCGGGCGAGGTGCCGACGATAGGCACGCCGTTGGCTTCCAGGTCGAGCGCCAGCTTCAAAGGCGTCTGGCCGCCGTACTGCACGATCACGCCGTACGGCTTTTCCTTGTCGACGATTTCCAGCACGTCTTCCAGCGTCACCGGCTCGAAATACAGGCGGTCCGAGGTGTCGTAGTCGGTCGATACGGTTTCTGGATTGCAGTTGACCATGATGGTCTCGTAGCCGTCTTCGCGCATCGCCAGCGCTGCGTGGACGCAGCAGTAGTCGAATTCGATGCCCTGGCCGATACGGTTAGGACCGCCGCCCAGCACCATGATCTTCTTCTTGTTGGTCGGGTTCGATTCGCACTCTTCCTCGTAGGTCGAGTACATGTAGGCGGTGTTGGTCGAGAATTCGCCGGCGCAGGTGTCGACCCGCTTGTAGACCGGACGGATATTCAAGGCCAGGCGTTTCTTGCGGACGTCGGTATCGGTGGTCTTCAGCAGCTTGGCCAGGCGGCGGTCGCCAAAGCCCTTTTGCTTGAGGCGGAACAGCGTGTCGCGGTCCAGCGCTTCCAGCGTCTGGCTGTTTTCCAGCCACAGTTCGATATCGACGATTTCCTTGATCTGCGACAGGAACCACGGATCGATATGGGTCAGCTGATGCACTTCTTCCAGCGTGAAGCCCTGGGCGAACGCGTCGCCCACATACCAGATGCGGTCCGGGCCAGGTTCGCCGAGTTCTTCTTCGATGACTTCGCGGTCCTGGGTCTTTTCGTTCATGCCGTCGACGCCGACTTCGAGGCCGCGCAAGGCTTTCTGGAACGATTCCTGGAAGGTGCGGCCGATCGCCATCACCTCGCCCACCGATTTCATCTGGGTGGTCAGGTGGTTGTCGGCAGTCGGGAATTTTTCAAATGCAAAACGCGGGATCTTGGTGACCACGTAATCGATCGAAGGCTCGAACGATGCAGGGGTGGCGCCGCCGGTGATTTCATTGCGCAGTTCGTCCAGCGTGAAACCCACTGCCAGCTTGGCCGCGATCTTGGCGATCGGGAAACCGGTCGCCTTCGACGCCAGCGCCGAAGAGCGCGAGACGCGCGGATTCATTTCGATCACGATCATGCGGCCGTCGGCCGGGTTGACCGAGAACTGCACGTTGGAGCCGCCGGTATCGACGCCGATTTCACGCAGCACCGCCAGCGAGGCGTTACGCATGATCTGGTATTCCTTGTCGGTCAGTGTCTGCGCCGGCGCCACGGTGATCGAGTCGCCGGTATGCACGCCCATCGGATCCAGGTTTTCGATCGAGCAGACGATGATGCAGTTGTCCGCCTTGTCGCGCACCACTTCCATCTCGTACTCTTTCCAGCCGATCAGCGATTCTTCGATCAGCAGTTCCTTGGTCGGCGAGGCTTCCAGGCCGCGCTTGCAGATGGTTTCGAATTCTTCCGCGTTATAGGCGATGCCGCCGCCGGTGCCGCCCATGGTGAACGAAGGCCGGATGATGACCGGGAAGCCCAGTTCCTTCTGCACGCCCCACGATTCTTCCATGGTGTGGGCGACGCCGGAACGGGCCGAACCGAGGCCGATCTTGGTCATCGCTGCCTTGAACTTGGAACGGTCTTCGGCCTTGTCGATGGCTTCCGGCGAAGCGCCGATCAGCTCGACCTTGTATTTTTCCAGGACGCCGTGGCGATGCAGGTCGAGCGCGCAGTTCAGCGCGGTCTGGCCGCCCATGGTCGGCAGGATCGCGTCCGGCTTTTCCTTGGCGATGATGCGCTCCACCGCCTGCCAGGTGATCGGCTCGATGTAGGTGACATCCGCCATCTCCGGGTCGGTCATGATGGTCGCAGGGTTGCTGTTGACCAGGATGACTTTGTAACCCTCTTCGCGCAATGCCTTGCAGGCTTGCGCGCCGGAGTAGTCGAACTCGCAAGCCTGGCCGATGATGATCGGGCCGGCGCCGATGATCAGGATACTTTTTAAATCACTACGCTTAGGCATTTTTATTTTTCTCCAACATCGTTTGATTCATCAATTGAATGAAACGATCGAACAAGGGGGCGATGTCATGCGGGCCGGGCGACGCTTCCGGGTGGCCCTGGAAGCAGAACGCCGGCTTGTCGGTGCGGGCAAAACCCTGCAGCGAACCGTCGAACAAGGAAACGTGGGTCACGCGGCAGTTGGCCGGCAAGGTCGCGCCATCCACGGCAAAACCGTGGTTTTGCGAAGTGATCAGCACTTGCTTGCTGTCTAGGTCCTGCACCGGATGGTTGGCGCCGTGGTGGCCGAACTTCATCTTCAGCGTCTTGGCGCCGGAGGCCAGCGCCATGATCTGGTGGCCGAGGCAGATGCCGAAAGTCGGCACGCCGCGCTCGATCAGTTCCTTGGTGGCGGCAATCGCGTAGTCGCAAGGCTCAGGGTCGCCCGGGCCGTTGGACAGGAAAATCCCGTCCGGATTGAGCGCCAGCGCATCGGCGGCCGAGGCTTGCGCCGGCAGCACGGTGATCTTGCAGCCGCGCTGCGCCAGCATGCGCAGGATGTTGAACTTGACGCCGTAGTCAAACGCCACCACGTGATATTTTGGGGTGATCTGCTGATCGTAGCCGCGGCCCAGGCGCCATTCGGTCTCGCTCCAGCTGTAGGCCTTGGTAGTCGACACCACTTTGGCCAGGTCCATGCCGGCCAGGCCGGGGAAACCGCGCGCCAGTTCCAGCGCCTTGGCGGTTGCCGCGGCAATGTCCGACTCGCCGGCGACGATGGCGCCGCCCTGCGCGCCCTTTTCGCGCAAGATGCGCGTCAGCTTGCGGGTATCGATGCCGGCGATGGCGACGATATTCGACTCTTGCAGATAAGCGTCCAGGGTCTTGGTGGAGCGGAAATTCGACACCAGGCGCGGCAGGTCGCGGATGATGAGGCCGGCGGCATGGATTTGCGAAGACTCGATATCCTCTTCATTGACGCCGGTATTGCCGATATGCGGGTAAGTAAGGGTGACGATCTGGCGGCTATAGCTTGGATCGGTGAGGATTTCCTGGTAACCGGTCATGGCGGTATTGAATACGACTTCACCAGTCGTATGACCGGCAGCGCCAATTGAAATACCTTGGAAAATCGTCCCATCTGCTAGCGCGAGGATGGCCGGTACGGTGAGGCCAGAAAAAAATGGCTGCAAGGGGTAACTCCTGATGTTGTTACCGCCGCTGCGCTGCGCCAAACGACCGCTATGAATCCCCAAACAGCGCCCAAACAGCGTTGATTTGACGGATTATCAGTCTTTTTGGGACGAGATGGAAGGTGGTATGCGCTACGGCGGAGTAAATTGGGCTAAACCCTGCAATTATAGCCGACAACCACCTGCCCGGCAATCCGATCAGAGGCCAAGCCGAGGGTTTTTGTATAAATAATTAGGAAAGATATGCGGCGGAGATGCGGCGATGATGCAATTGACAACTTTACTAACAAACAGCGCAAGGACGGCAGCGCCGTTGTCAACATCGCTGCCAATATTGGTCAGCTTGCGGGCCTGGCATTCCGAGCCCGCAAGAATTGGCTTAAACGTTCAATTAAACGCTCAAGGCGGCAATGCCGGCCTTGGCGATCTGCACGTCTTCGCTCGACTTCACGCCGGAAACGCCGACTGCACCAAGATATTCGCCGCCGACCACGATAGGCACGCCGCCTTCCAGCAGACCTTCCAGGTTTGGTGCGGTAATGAACGAGAAACGACCATTGTTGATCATGTCTTCGTAAATCTTCGATTCGCGCTGGCCTAAAGCGGCCGTCTTGGCCTTGGCCGGCGAAATGTGGGCCGAAATCGGCGCGCAGCCGTCCATGCGCTGCAGCCACAGCAGGTGGCCGCCTTCGTCAACGATGGAAATTGTCACCGCCCAGTGGTTCTTCACTGCTTCGGCTTCGGCAGCTGCGGCGATTTTCTTGACATCGTCGAGTGTCAGCACTTGTTTCGATTTCATTTTTGCTCCTTGTGAAATAACTGAATATTGTACTTTAGTGCTCTGCAATAGGCATCCGCGCCACCGGCATTCGCGCCAGATTATTTCTGGCGCAGTACTGGCGCGATATTTGCTTCATGGAAAACCGAAATGCAGGAAATTTCCTGACGCCCCTCGGATTTATCCGACTTTAATTATTTAAATGACATGATATAGTTCTGCCCCTTCGCCTGGCAAGTTTGACAGGCACCTCTTATTCACTTACATTCGTGCGATCGTAATGACCCAAAGCCCATCCATAACGATGACGATCAAAGAAGCCTTCCCGCTATTCCAGACCTTCGCACTCGCCTGCGCGCTGCTTGCCGGCTTATGGTTATGCAGCCCTGCGCGCGCTTCCGATATCACCGATATCGACCTGCGGCCGCAGCCGAGCAGCACCCGCAGCAAACTCCAGCAATTCACCGACCGGGCGTCGGACTTGGCTGTGAGCGCGATGGGCATGATCGGCATTCACTACAAATACGGCGGCAACAACCCGGAAAACGGCCTCGATTGCAGCGGCCTGGTACGTTATGTATTCAAGGATGCGTGGGGCGTCAACGTTCCGCGCACTGCCGCGGAACTGAGCCGCAGCGGCGAAAAAATCGACAAGCAAGACCTGAAGCCTGGCGACCTGGTGTTCTATAACACCCTGCGCCGCAGTTTCTCCCACGTCGGCATTTACCTGGGCGACAACAAATTCATCCACGCCCCCTCCACCGGCGGCAAAGTCCGTATCGAGAGCATGGACCTGGCTTACTGGAAATCGCGCTTCAACGGTGCGCGCCGCATCAACGATCCGGATCCTGACAGCGACAACCATCAGTAACAGCATTACCTGCAAAAAGCCCCTGACAGTCAAAATCTGCCAGGGGCTTTTTTCTTGGTGCTTGCTCGTATAGAGCCTGGCTTAGGTTTCCGCCTCCAGCTTTATTCCTCGCGCTTTTCCTTCAGCTTCTTTTTGATGGCCGCCATCTGCGCCATCGCCGCCTGCTCGCCGGCCAGGATCGCGGTATTGCGCGCGGCGAAATCGTTGCCCTTCATGGCTCCCAGGTCCGGACGGATGACAATGTCGGCATCTTTCAATTCATAGCTGTTGATGCTTTGCCCCATGATGGCAAAAGTCTGCAGCAATACATCGACCGAACTGGAGGCGGCCTGCACCTCCGGCGAAGCCGAAAGATTCACCGCAATCACGAAATCCGCGCCCATTTCGTGCGCAAAGCGCACCGGCACCGGCGACACCAGGCCGCCATCGACATACAAGTGGCCGCCGATGCTTACCGACTGGAACACGCCCGGCACCGCAGAAGATGCCCGCACCGCGACGCCGGTGTTACCGCGACGGAACAGGATAGGCGCGCCGCTGTTCAGATCGGTGGCAACCGCGCCAAACGGGATTTTCAGCTTTTCGATAGGGACATTGTGGATGGTCTTGTTGACGTAATTCTGGATCGCCTCGCCCTTCAGGACGCCGCTGACCTTGGCAAAAAACGGCACGGACCAGTCAGAAATGGCAGCCTCGTCCATTTGCAAGGCGATCTTCTGCAGCGCAAAGCCGTTATTGCCGGCTGCGTACAGTGCGCCGACCACGCTGCCGGCGCTGGTGCCGACCACGATGTCGGGCACGATCCCCTGCGCTTCCAGCGCCTTGATCACGCCGATATGGGCAAACCCGCGGGCAGCGCCGCCGCCCAGCGCCAGGCCGATCCTGACTGGCCTGGGCACTTTCGGCTGGACCGCCGGGACGACGGCCACCGGCGGTAGCTGCGGAGCGACCGGGTTGCTGCCGCAGGCGGCCAGCAAAACGCATAAGACAAGACTCAGGGACGGCAGTAAACGTGGCAAGGACATGACAGTGGCGGAAATCCGGCAAGATGGAGGAGAAGCGCAAACACTGTCATTCATCGACAACGAAGGCGGCCGGCGACGATGTGTCGCCGCAGAATTGTAGCCGATGTTGAAGACTTCGAACCGCAAGGATAAGCTGAATTGCGGCTGAATTGCGCTCAGTCTTTCGCCACAGCAACGACCGACGCCGCCGGCAATTTGACCGTAAACACGCTGCCCTCGCCCGGCCGCGATTCAACCCCCAGGCTGCCGTGATGGCGCAGCAATACATGCTTGACGATCGCCAGACCGAGGCCGGTGCCCTGGGTTTCCCGCGAGCGGCTTTTGTCGACACGGTAAAAACGCTCGGTGAGCCGCGAAATATGCTCGGCGCTGATGCCGATGCCGGAATCCTTGACCACCAGTTGCGGTCCCGCCCTGCCGTTTTGCCAAAGGATCTGGATTTTGCCGCCGGCCGGCGTATAACGCACCGCATTGGAAATCAGGTTGCTGAAAGCGCTGCGCAGCTCATCGTTGCTGCCGGTGATGTCGGGACCGTCGACCGCAAGCGAAAAACTGTGCTTGCCGGCCGACAGGACCTCGGCCTCCTGCAGCAGGCTGCGCAGCATGGCTTGCATATCCACCGGTTCGGGGCGCAAGGGATAGTCGATCGATTCCAGCCGCGTCAGGGTCAGCATGTCGCCGATCAGGTTTTGCATGCGATGGCCCTGCTCCGTCATCAGCTGCAGATGCGCGGCGCGGGTTTTCTGGTCGAGATCAGGCTGGGCCTGCGCAATCTCCAGGAAACCGTTGATCACGGTCAGCGGCGTGCGCAATTCGTGCGAGGCATTGGCGATGAAATCGCGCCGCATCATGTCGATCCTTTCGGATTCGGTGGCGTCGTGGGTCACCAGGATCTGGCGCCGGTTCTCGAACGGGATGATCTGCACGATCAGCTTGCGTTCGCGCAGGCTCAAGGTCAACGGCTGGTCGTAGCGGCCCAGGATGATGTAGTCGATGAAATCCGGGGTGCGGATCAGGTTGGTGACCCGCATGCCCTTGTCGCGCCCGTGCTGCAAGCCCAGATGACGCTCCGCGGCCGGATTGCACCACTCCAGGAACAAGACATCATCCATGATGACGACGCCGTCGGGCAGCAGATGCATGGCCTGGCGGAAACGCGCCAGCCATTCGCTCAGTTCGGTCTGGTGCTTTTCATCGTCGCGCCGCAAACGGTACAGGCGCGAAAAAATGTCGGTCCATGCGCCCCAGCCGTCCGGCAGTTTTTCGCTGCGCGGATTGTCCAGCCAGCCGCTGAGCCGGAACAGGTAGTGCAACTGCACCACCACGGCAACCGACATCAGGGCCAAGCCCAATAACAAACCGGGCAACACACCAAACAGGGCCCACACCACGCCCGAGATGACAAAAATCAGCAGGATCCGCAGCAATGCCGGGATCCAGAACAACATCTGTGGATTCATAAATCACTATTATGCGAGGGAAGCATCGTTCATCGCGCTGGCCCGCAGCAAATGGCACGCGCTTGAAATCCAGCTCTTGCGCTATGTTATAGCGCTCTGTTTGCGCCCTATTATTGCGCTATTTTGCCGAAAGCATGTAGCCGACGCTACGCACCGTGCGAATCAGGTGTTCCGATTCGCGCAGCGCCTTGCGCAGGCGCAGCACGTGGACATCCACGGTGCGTTCTTCGATCACGACGTGGTCGCCCCAGACCTTGTCGAGCAGCTGGCTGCGCGAGAACACCCGGTCCGGATTGGCCATGAAGAATTTCAGCAGGCGGTATTCGGCGTGGCCAATATCGATCTTCTGGTTTTCCAGGCAGACTGAACAGCTGGCCGGATCGAGCGACACCGCACCGGCCGACATCATGCCGGGAACCTCGTCAGCCCCTTTGCGCCGCAGCAGCGCCTTGACCCGGGAAGTCAGTTCACGCGGCGAAAACGGCTTGGTCATGTAGTCGTCGGCGCCATTGTCGAGGCCGGAAATCTTGTCCTCTTCCATGCTTTTTGCGGTCAGCATCATGATCAGCATGGACTGCAGCTGGCGGTCCGCGCGCATTTGCGACAGCAGGCGCAAACCGCTCTGGTCCGGCAGCATCCAGTCCAGCAGCACCAGGTGCGGCGTGCGGCGCTGGACGAACTCCCAGCCGTCGGCGGCGGTATGCACGATGGACGGAGTCCAGCCGGCTTCCTTGATGGTAAAACCGATCAGTTCGGCGATCGCCGGCTCATCTTCAATGATCAGGATGGATGTTTTATCAGCGGCCATTTTTTAACATGCAGTGAATATTACGCTTCGATCAAACCTCGTCGTCATCGCGCTGGCTGGTGGCGTAGTCGGTGTGGCGGATGTCCTTGCCTTCGACGATGTAGATCACATACTCGGCGATGTTCTTGGCGTGATCGCCGATGCGTTCGACCGCCTTGGCCACCCACAGGGTATCCATGGACGCCGAAATCGTGCGCGGATCTTCCATCATGAAGGTGATCAGGTTGCGCATGATCGAGCGGAAGTCGCGATCGATCACTTCGTCCTGCGCAATCAGCTTCATGGCCTGTTTCTCGTCCAGGCGCGCCAACGCATCCAGCGCATCGTGCAGCAGGTCGGCTGCGCCGATGGCGATGACGCGCACCGTTTCGGTGTGGTCGATGGTGCCCGCGCCGCGTTTATGCAGATGGATCGCGGTACGCGCGATTTTTGCCGCTTCGTCGCCGATCCGCTCCAGGTCGGTGATCACCTTGATGGTCGCCATCACCGTGCGCAAATCGTTGGCGGTCGGCTGGCGGCGCACGATCAGGTGGCTGCAGGCGTCATCCAGCTCGATTTCCAGGCGGTTGACCTGGTCGTCGTCCTTGATCACCCGTTCCGCCGCATCCAGGTTGCCGTTGCGGAAAACGTTGATCGCTTCCTGGAACTGGCGCTCGACCAGTCCGCCCATGAGCAATACCTTGGAACGTATGGTTTCCAAATCCGTGTCGTACTGCTTTGAAGAGTGTTCGCCGCTCATCTGATTTCCTTCTGTTCTTTACGCGTCAAGGTTGAGGCTGTCGCCGGCATTAACCGAAACGGCCTGTGATGTAGTCCTGGGTCTCTTTACGTGCCGGATTCATGAAGATCTGGTCGGTCTCGCCGAACTCCACCAGCTCGCCCAGGTACATGTAGGCGGTGTAGTCGGAGCAGCGCGCGGCCTGCTGCATGTTGTGCGTCACGATGGCGATGGTGTAGTCCTGTTTCAGCTCGCTGATCAGCTCTTCCACCTTGGCGGTCGAGATCGGATCGAGCGCCGAGGTCGGCTCGTCCAGCAGCAAGACATCCGGACGCACCGCCACGCTGCGGGCGATGCACAGGCGTTGCTGCTGGCCGCCCGACAGGCTCAGGCCGCTCTTGTTCAGCTTGTCCTTGACTTCGCCCCACAAGGCCGCCTTCGACAGCGCCCATTCAACGCGCTCATCCATCTCGCCTTTCGGCAGGTTTTCATACAGGCGGATGCCGAACGCGATGTTGTCGTAGATCGACATCGGAAACGGCGTCGGCTTCTGGAACACCATGCCGACCTTGGCGCGCAGCATGTTCAGGTCTTGTCCGGCTTCCAGGATGTTGCGGCCGGCATACATGATCTTGCCTTCCGCGCGCTGGCCCGGGTACAGGTCGTACATCCGGTTCAGGGTGCGCAGCAAGGTGGATTTGCCGCAGCCCGAAGGACCGATAAATGCGGTCACTTTCTTTTCATTGACATGCAGGTTGATGTTCTTCAAGCCCTGGAACGCGCCGTAGTAGAAATTCAGCTGCGAAATCTCTATGGTCGGCTGTTTGTCGAGAGCATTCGGTTTGATTGAGGTTTGCATAATATTGACCAGTAAGGATGGCAATCTAAGTGAGTTCGTTAGCCTGGAATCTTCTGGCTGAAAAGCGAACGCGATACGATGTTCAAGGCCAGCACGCTGAACGTGATCAGCAATGCCCCGCCCCAAGCCAGCGGCACCCAGTTATCGAACGGGCTCATCGCAAACTGGCTGATCACCACCGGCAGGTTTGCAATCGGCTTGTTCATGTTGGTGCTGAAGAACTGGTTGTTCAGGGCGGTGAACAGCAAAGGCGCCGTTTCCCCGGCAATCCGCGCCACCGCCAGCAAGACGCCGGTGACCACGCCGGCCTTGACCGCGCGCAGGCGCACCAGCAAAGCCACTTTCCAGCGCGGCGCGCCGAGGGAGAACGCCGCTTCGCGCAGGTTGCCCGGCACCAGCTTGAGCATGTTGTCGGTAGTCCGCACCACCACCGGCACCGCAATCAGCGACAAGGCGAAGGTGCCGGCCCAGCCGGAAAAATGGCCGACCTTGGCAACGTAGATCGCGTAGACAAACAAGCCGATCACGATCGACGGCGCTGACAGCATGATGTCGGTGACAAAGCGCGTCACCTGCGCCAGCTTGCTCTCCTCGCCATATTCAGCCAGGTAGATGCCGGCCAGGATGCCGATCGGAGTACTGATGACAGTCGCCAGTCCCACCAGCATCAGGCTGCCGATGATCGGGTTCAGCAAACCGCCGGCGCCGGAACCCGGGGCAGGCGTGTTTTGCGTCAGGATGCCGAGGTTCAGCGCGCCAAAGCCCTTGACCACCAGCGTCGCCAGGATCCAGGCCAGCACCGCTATGCCCAGCGCCATCGCCAGGAACGACAGCACCATGCCGAAACGATGCATCAGCAGCCGCTTGCGGTAGACCTGGTTGACCGGCGGAGTTGCCTGGATATCGGCATCCGCTTGCGAAGAATTACTCATTTGGCACCTTCTTTACGGGACATGCCCATCAACATGATTTTGGCGATCGACAAGACGATAAAGGTAATCACGAACAGGATCAGGCCCAGCGCAAACAAGGCCGATACGTGCAGCGTGCTGGAGGCCTCGGCGATTTCATTGGCCAGCGTCGAGGCGATGCTGTTACCGGAGGCAAACAGCGACCACGACAGCCGCTGCGCATTGCCGATCACGAAGGTCACCGCCATGGTCTCGCCCAAGGCGCGCCCGAGGCCGAGCATGACGCCGCCGACCACGCCGGTCTTGGCGTACGGCAGGACCACCTTGCGCACTACTTCCCAACGTGTGCAGCCGAGGCCGTAGGCGGATTCTTTCAGCACTGCGGGAACGACTTCGAATACGTCCCGCATGACGGAGGAAATGAACGGAATGATCATCACTGCCAGGATCAGGCCCGCGGTGAGCAAGCCTATGCCCATTTTAGGACCGTTGAACAAAGCGCCGATCAGCGGCAGATGGCCAAGCGTGGCGGACAGGAAAGGCTGGCCGTATTGGGCAAACAGCGGCGCGAATACAAACAGCCCCCACATGCCGTAGATGATGCTCGGCACGCCGGCCAGCAGTTCTACCGCGGTGCCCAGCGGGCGGCGCAGTTTGGCCGGGCAGATTTCAGTCAGGAACAAGGCGATCCCGAAACTCACCGGGAAGGCGATAGCCAGGGCGATGAACGACGTCACCAGGGTGCCGACGATGGCGATCATCGCGCCGTAATGGTCGTTGACCGGATCCCATTCGACGGTGGTGATGAAAGATGGCCCGAACTCGCGGAACACCGGCCAGGCGCCGATCGCCAGGCAAACGATGATGCCGAGCAGGACCAGCAGCACGATCAGCGAAAACAGCAGCGTGACCTTGTGGAAAAGGAAATCCTGGATGCGTTGTTTACGCATTGTGGCAAGCAGGCTCTGATGCGATAGACCCGCTTCTTCAGCGCTGATTGCCTGGGGTGAGATCGATTGTGCCATGACAGGAATATTTGCACTCATGAGTAGCGATATCCGATGAAGAATAAGAAGCGGCGGCGGGAGTTGCAAAGCCAGACCGCGCTCGACCTGAAGACATTTCGCGTGGGACTAGGTGATTCAATACTATTAACGGCGCAGGCAGCTTATTCCCCGAACAACTGCCGCGCCCACAACACAATTGCAACAACTGAAACTTGCGATCCGGACTTGAGCTATCCCAAATCCGGATCAGGTATGGCTATTACCAGACAGCCTTGCCGGCGTTATCCTTGATCTGGGCTTTCCACGACTCTTCCACCAGCTTCACCACCGATGCAGGAATCGCGACATAGTCCAGTTCGGTAGCAGCGGCGCCGCCGTTCTTATACGCCCATTCAAAGAACTTCAGGACTTCCTTGCCCTTGGCGGCATCGGCCTGGCTCTTGTGGATCAGGATGAAAGAAGCGCTGGTGATAGGCCAGCTGGTCTTGCCGGCCGCGTCGGTGAAATCCACCGCGAAACCTGGGGTCTTGGCCCAGTCGGCGCCGGCTGCAGCAGCCTTGAAAGTTTCGTCGTCAGGCTGCACGAAGCTGCCGTCGCGATTCTTCAGCTGAGTATGCTGCAGCTTGTTTTTCTTGGCGTAAGCGTACTCGACATAACCGATCGCGCCCTTGATCTTTTGCACGTTGGCGGCGACGCCTTCGTTACCCTTGCCGCCCACGCCGACCGGCCATTTGACCGCAGTGCCGGCGCCAACGCCGGTCTTGAACGCCGGGCTGGTCTTCGACAGGTAGCTGGTGAACACGAATGAAGTGCCGGAACCGTCAGCGCGGTACACCACGGTGATGTCGTCGGCCGGCAGTTTCACGCCTGGGTTGAGGGCCGTGATTTCAGGCGCATTCCACTTGGTGATCTTGCCCAGGTAGATGTCGGCAAGCACAGGACCGGTCAGCTTGACCTGGCCTGGAGTCACGCCGTCCAGGTTCACGACCGGCACCACGCCGCCCATGATCGCAGGGAATTGCGCCAGGTTGTCGGTGTTCAGGTCTTCTACCTTCAACGGCATGTCGGAAGCGCCGAAATCCACAGTTTTCGCCTTGATCTGCTTGATGCCGCCGCCGGAGCCGATCGATTGATAGTTCAAGCTGTTGCCAGTTGCGGTTTTGTAGGCTTCAGCCCATTTGGAGTAGATCGGGTAAGGAAAAGAAGCGCCGGCGCCGGTGATTTCCGCTGCCATGACCGAAGAAACCGCCAGGGTCGAACCCATTGCCAGAATGGCGGCCTTAACGAAGTGATTCAATCGCATTTGTTACTCCCTTGTTGACTATAGATGTGGTGTGCCCAAGTCGAGACTGTTGTGAAATTCATCTCCTTGCAAGGAAGCCAATTTCACAACAGCCCCTAAGACAGGGCGAACTCTAACCAAGATTTATGACAGCTTTATGACGAAGAAAAAATCAATGAAAATAACGTTAAATTATCAAAAAAATCATAAAAAAACAGGAAAAAAAACCTATTACGCCGTAGTATCTTCTTCATCCTGCCGGCGCACGGTGCCACCTTACAAGGGCAAATGTCTTGCGATGCTTCCATTTTCTTCATCAAGCTGTCATATTCAGTGCATACACTGCGCCGTAACCATCAGACCAGTTGCCTGATTCATGAATAAGAAAACCAAGCCGGACGATGATTCCAAGCACGCCAGCGCCAGATTAGGCGCCAATCCAAGCTATCTGAACCGCGAACTGTCGCAACTGGCCTTCAACCGGCGCGTCATGGCCCAGGCCGAGGACCGGCATGTGCCGTTGCTGGAGCGACTGCGGTATCTATGCATCGTCAGCAACAACCTCGACGAATTCTTTGAAGTCCGCATCGCCAGCTTGCTGGCAAACAGCCAGGTTGAAGGCGGCGGCGCCGAGTCGCCTGCCTTGGCCGCCGCGCTTGAGCGCACCAGCATAGAGTGCCACCAGATCGTCGACCGCCAGTACGCCATCCTCAACCAGACCATCTTGCCGCAGCTGTCGGCCAACCGCATCCACCTGCTGCGGCACGGCGACCGCAATGAAGAACAGCGGGCATGGGTGAAATCCTTCTTTGAACAGGAAATCCGCCCCCTGCTGACCCCGATCGGGCTGGATCCGGCTCACCCGTTTCCCCAGGTATTAAACAAAAGCCTCAATTTCATTGTCGAAATGGCGGGCAAGGATGCGTTCGGGCGCAGCACCTCGATTGCCATCATCAAGGCGCCGCGCGTATTGCCGCGCGTGATCAGGCTGCCGGATGTGCTGTCGCCCGACGGCGCCTCGTTTTGCCTGCTGTCGTCCATCATCCATGCCCACATAGGCGATCTTTTTGCCGGCCGCCAGATATTGGCTTATTCGCAATTCCGGGTGACGCGCAACAGCGACCTGTGGGTCGACGAAGAAGAGGTCAAGAACCTGCGCCAGGCGCTGCAAAGCGAGCTGCAGAGCCGCCAGTTCGGGGTTGCCGTCAGGCTGGAGGTGGCGCGCAGCTGCCCGTCGCACCTGGCCCAGTTTCTGCTCGACCAGTTTGGCATCGCCCCCAACCGCTTGTACGCGGTCGACGGCCCGGTCAACATGGTGCGCCTGTCGGAGATGATCGACCAGATCAGCGACGCCAGCCTGCGTTTCCCGCCGTTTGCTCCGGGCCTGCCGTTGCACCTGGAAAACGGTAACGACATCTTCGCGCAGCTGAAACAGAAAGACGTGCTGCTGCACCATCCGTTCCAGTCGTTCCAGCCGGTAGTCGACTTTGTCCGTTCCGCGGCATTCGACAGCAATGTGGTGGCGATCAAGCAAACCATTTACCGCACCGGCATGAACTCGGACCTGATGGAAGCGCTGATTGTTGCGGCCCAGCGCGGCAAAGAAGTGATGGTGATCGTTGAACTGATGGCGCGCTTCGACGAGGAAGCCAACATCAACTGGGCTGACAAGCTGGAGCGCGCCGGCGCCCAGGTGGTATATGGCGTGGTCGGCCTCAAGACCCATGCCAAGCTGTCGCTGGTGATCCGGCGCGAAGCCGACAAGAGCGGCAACGGCGAACTGCGCTATTACGCCCACCTCGGCACCGGCAACTACCATCCGACCACCACCAAGCTATACACCGACTTCGGCTTGCTCACTTCAAACCAGAAGCTGGCCACTGAAGTCAATGAGGTCTTCCTGCACCTGACCAGCCTCACCAAACCCAAGAAAATGGATTACCTGTGGCTGGCGCCGTTCCTGCTGCAAAAGGAAATCATCAGGGCGATCCACAACGAAGCCGAGATCGCCCGCAAGGGCCGGCCGGCGCGCATCGTCGCCAAGATGAATGCGCTGCTGGACGAATCCGTGATCCGCGCCCTCTACGAAGCCTCCGCCGACGGCGTCAAGATCGAACTGATCGTGCGCGGCGCTTGCGCGCTCAGGCCTGGCGTTCCGGGATTGTCCGAGAATATCCACGTGCGCTCCATCATCGGCCGCTTCTTGGAACACAGCCGTATTTATTATTTCCGCAACAACCTGCAGCACGATGTCTACCTGGCCAGCGCCGACTGGATGAACCGCAACCTGTTCCGGCGGGTCGAAGTGGCATTCCCGGTGCTGGACAAATCGCTCAAGAGGCGAGTCATCAACGAAGGCCTCACGCCTTACCTTAAAGACAACACCAATGCCTGGAGCCTCGGATCCGATGGCAATTGGCATAAAAACAAGCCTCACCGGAGACAAAAACCATACGGCGCGCAACGCCATCTGATGTTGGCCTTGGGCGCGCTTTCCCCTACACATTACACAAACAAGTGAGTAAGAGCAGATAAGGGCAAATCATGGATTTGATTCTATGGCGGCACGCGGAGGCAGAAATCGGCGAACCGGACGAGGGCCGCGCCCTCACCGGCAAGGGCCATAAACAAGCCTGGAAGATGGCCGACTGGCTGGACCATAACCTGCCTCACAGTTGCAAGATCATCAGCAGTCCGGCCACCCGTACGGTGCAAACGGCGGAGGCGCTGGGCCGCAAATTCAAGACCCATCCCGACCTCGCCCCCGACTGCAGCGCCGAACAGTTGCTGGCGGTGGCCAACTGGCCCAACAACCGCGAACCGGTGCTGATCATCGGCCACCAGCCGACGCTGGGCCAGGCCGCCGCCCTGCTGGTAGCCGGCCAGATGCAGGAGTGGTCCATCAGGAAAGGCAGCGTCTGGTGGATTGCCCAGCGCGAGCGCGGCGACATCACTACCAATTATCTGAAAGCCGTCATGTCGCCGGATCTGATCGCCAAGTAGAAATCAGGCTGAAAACCTGGTTGCCAGGGAGCCGTAAGTGGTATATTTGCGACCAAATCGTTTATCCTGTTTTTCTACCGTTGTTGTCAAACTACAGGAATTTTGCGGCATTTCCTTGCATAAGATAAAATGGCAGATGAGTTGCATTATAAGCAACCCTGTTGTAGTGGACCACCCGAGAGGTAACGCATGCTCTATCAATTTCACGAATTCAACCGCTCCTTACTCCATCCACTGGTGCAATGGGCCGATGCCGGCAGCAGACTCTTCACCGACCCGATATCGCCACTGTCCCACACGCCATTTGCGCAACGCATCGCCGCCGGCTACGAATTGATGTACCGCCTCGGCAAGCAGTATGAAAAGCCTGAGTTCGAAATCGACAGCACGCTGGTCAACGACAAAACGGTCGCAATCATCGAAGAAGTAGCGACTACCAAGCCGTTCTGCCGCCTGCTGCATTTCAGGAAAGACCTGAGCGCCAAGGAACTGGGCGCGCTCAAGCAGCCGACCGTGTTGCTGGTCGCTCCTTTGTCCGGCCATCATTCGACCCTGCTGCGCGATACCGTGCGCGGCCTGCTGCCGGAACACGATGTCTACATCACCGACTGGACCGACGCCCGCATGGTGCCGGCCAGCGACGGCGCCTTCCATTTGCACGACTATATCTATTACATACAGGATTTCATCCGCCAGCTGGGACCGGACCTGCACGTGGTCTCGGTCTGCCAGCCGACCGTTCCGGTGCTGGCCGCAATTTCGCTGATGGCCAGCGCCAAGGACAGCCACCTGCCGAAGAGCATGACCATGATGGGCGGTCCGATCGATCCGCGCGAATCGCCGACCGACGTCAACAACCTGGCCACCGAAAAGCCGTTCAGCTGGTTCGAGAACACCGTGATCTACAGCGTGCCCTCCAACTACCCTGGTTTCGGCCGCAAGGTCTATCCGGGCTTCCTGCAGCATGCCGGCTTCGTCGCCATGAATCCGAGCCGCCATGCCCAGAGCCACTGGGATTTCTACATGCACCTGCGCGAAGGCGACAACGAGTCGGCTGACAGTCACCGCAAGTTCTATAACGAGTACAACGCGGTGCTGGACATGCCGGCCGAGTACTATCTGGAAACCATCAAGACCGTATTCCAGGATTTCTCGCTGCCGCACGGCACATGGGAAGTCGAAGGCAAGCTGGTGCGGCCGCAGGATATCAAGAGCGTTGCGCTGTTTACCATCGAAGGCGAACTGGACGACATTTCCGGCCCGGGGCAAACCCAGGCCGCACATGGCCTGTGCAGTTCCATCCCGAAAAGCAAAAAACAGCATTTCACCGCCGAGAAATGCGGCCACTACGGGATTTTCTCAGGCCGCCGCTGGCGCGAACTGATTTGCCCGAAGATAACCGCCTTTATCAAGGACAACGCTTAAGCAAACAGCCTCAGTCCGGAAAATCCGCCGCCAGAGCCGTTCCCTTGCCGGGAACGGCTTTTTTCATTTGGCGCGGCCCCGGTATAATATGCCCCATGTTGTCATCACCAAGCTCCTTGCCGCCCGTGTCCTCACCTTCCCTCGCCGATCGTATCGAAGCGCTGCTGCCGCAGACGCAATGCACCAAGTGCGGCTATCCGGCTTGCCGCCCCTATGCCGAAGCCATCGCCGACGGCAGCGCCGGCTACAACCAGTGTCCGCCGGGGGGCCAGCAAGGCGTGGCGCGGCTGGCGCAGCTGCTGCAGCAGCCGGTCATCCCGCTCAATCCTGCCAACGGCGCCGAACGGCCGCGGCCGCTGGCGGTCATCGATGAAGCCGCCTGCATCGGCTGCACGCTGTGCATCCAGGCTTGTCCGGTCGACGCCATCGCCGGCGCCGCCAAGCAGATGCACACAGTGATCAACGACCTGTGCACCGGCTGCGACCTGTGCCTAGCGCCTTGCCCGGTCGATTGCATCACCATGGTCGACGTCAGCGGCACGGACACCGGCTGGGATGCATGGACCCAGCAGCAGGCCGATGCAGCACGTGCCCGCCACGATTTTCGTGCGGTCAGGCTGGCGCGCGAAAAACGGGAAAACGACGAACGCCTGGCCGCCAAGGCCGCGGAAAAACTCAAGGCGGTTGCAGCCGAATCGGCGGCGACACCTGAACAGCAAGCAGAACAGCAGCGCAAGAAAGCCATCATCCAGGCCGCCATCGAACGGGCCCGGCTGAAGAAAGAACAACAAGCCGAAGAGGCTGCCAAGGACTCGCCATGAATGCCGCCCATGAATGCAAATAAACGCCGGGAAATATTCACCCGCCTGCGCGCCGCCCTGCCGCACCCGACCACCGAACTGGAATACACCACGCCGTTTGAATTGCTGATCTCGGTGATCCTGTCGGCGCAAGCCACCGATGTCTCGGTCAACAAGGCGACGCGCAAGCTGTACCCGGTCGCCAATACGCCGGCGCAGATCTACGCACTCGGCATCGACGGCCTGATTCCGTATATCCAGACCATCGGCCTGTATCGCACCAAGGCCAAGAATGTGATCGAAACCTGCCGCATGCTGGTGGCCTTGCATGACGGCCAGGTGCCGCGCACCCGCGAACAGCTGGAAGCGCTGCCCGGGGTCGGCCGCAAGACTGCCAACGTGGTACTGAACACCGCTTTCGGGGTGCCGACGATTGCGGTCGACACCCATATCTTCCGTGTCTCCAACCGCACCGGCATCGCGCCCGGCAAGGATGTGGAGGCAGTCGAGCACAAGCTGATGAAGCTGGTGCCGGCCGAGTTCCTGCTGGACGCCCATCACTGGCTGATCCTGCATGGCCGCTATACCTGCATTGCCCGCAAACCGCTATGCTGGAACTGCAGCATCGCCGACCTGTGCGATTTCAAGGCGAAAACGCCGTTGCCGGAAAAAGGGATATAAATCCATGCAGCATTCTCATCCGCATACCGAACACCATTTCGAAGCCAGCGACACTGTGCGCGACATCGTCATTGGCATGGCCGACGGCCTGACGGTGCCGTTTGCGCTGGCGGCCGGCATCAGCGGCGCAGCTGCCGGGATCGACATCGTGGTCACCGCCGGCGTCGCGGAAATCGCCGCCGGTTCCATCGCCATGGGCCTGGGCGGCTACCTGGCGGGGCGCACCCAGCGCCAGCATTACTACGCCGAGCGCGACCGCGAAGAACAGGAAATCCTCAACGTGCCGCACCGCGAGCGCAAGGAAGTGATCGATATAATGGCCCAGTATGGCGTGACGAAACAGGAATGCGAACCGATGCTGGCCGGGCTGGAACGCAACCCGGTCGCCTGGCGCGATTTCATGATGCGCTTTGAACTCGGCCTGGAAGAACCGCAGCCGGCCGCAGCCAGGAAGAGCGCGGTCACCATCGCCCTGTCCTACCTGGTCGGCGGCCTGATCCCGCTCGCTCCCTACATGCTGATGACATCCATCCCGCGCGCCCTGGCCGCCTCCACCGTGGTCACGCTGCTGGCGCTGTTTGTCTTCGGCTACCTGAAAGGCCGCGTCACCGGCACCGGCGCCTTCAAATCGGCATTGCAAACCCTGACGGTCGGCGGCCTCGCCGCGGCTGTCGCATTCGGCATCGCCAGACTGATCAGTTAACCATCATGTTCAATCCATCCCAAGACGACGTGCGGCGCTTTTTCTGCGAAACCTACCGCAAGCACCGCGCCGGCGAAATCCTCACGCCGCTGGAAGCCATCGCCAGCGACTGGCTGGCACAGCATCCCGAGTATGACGACGACCTGAAAGACGTCGACGCCGCGCTGGGAGCAGATTATTCGGTCGAGAACGGCCAGACCAATCCCTTCCTGCATCTGTCCATGCACCTGTCGATCGCCGAGCAGATCTCGATCGACCAGCCGCCCGGCATACGCGCCGCCGCCACCGCCCTGACGCAACGCCTGCAATCGGAGCACGAAGCCCACCACCACATCATGGAATGCCTGGGCGAGATGATCTGGAATTCGCAGCGCAGCGGCTTGCCGCCGGACGGCGCGGCCTATATCGACTGCGTCAGGAAGCGCGTTTAACACAACGCCAAGCCACCGCACCGGGCAAAAAAAACGCCTGGATAAAATCCAGGCGCAAACCCAAGGGGACGTTGGGCAGGGAACTTCGGTTCGGCAAACTCAGTGCTGGACGACGGCTTCTTCGACGACCTTTCCTTCTTCATCTTCGTCACGGCGATGGAACAGCTGATACAGTATCGGCAGCACCAGCAAGGTCAGGATGGTTGAGGACAGGATTCCGCCGATCACCACTGTCGCCAGCGGCCGCTGCACTTCCGCCCCGGTGCCGGTGGCAATCGCCATCGGCACAAACCCCAGGGAAGCAACCAGCGCCGTCATCAGCACCGGCCGCAAACGGGTCAGCGCGCCCTCGCGGATCGCCGCGTCCAGGCCGCGGCCTTCTTCACGCAGGCTGCGGATAAAGGCGATCATCACCAGGCCGTTCAGCACCGCCACCCCGCACAGGGCAATGAAACCGACAGCCGCCGAAATCGACAAGGGAATCCCGCGCAGCCACAAGGCGACGATGCCGCCGGTCAAGGCGAACGGGATGCCGCTGAACACCAGCAAGCCATCCTTGATATTGCCGAACATGGCGAACAGCAGCGTGAACACCAGCAGCAACGCCACCGGGATCACGATCTGCAAGCGCTGGCTGGCCGACTGCAACTGTTCAAACTGGCCGCCCCAGCTGGTCCAGTAGCCGGACGGGATCTTGACCTGCTGCTGCAGCTTGGCCTCGGTCTCGGCCACAAACGAGCCGATGTCGCGGCCGCGTACATTGGCGCTCACCACGATCCGCCGCTTGCCGTTTTCGCGGCTGATCTGGTTCGGCCCGGGCGCCAGTTCCAGGCTGGCCACCTCGCTCAACGGGATATAGTTGGTGCGCCCTTCTCCGCCGGCGCTGCGCGGAAGCGAAATCGGCAGGCGCCTGAAAGCCTCCAGGTCGCTGCGCAGTTCCTCCGGCAAACGCACCACGATATCGAAACGGCGGTCGCCCTGGAACAAGGTGCCGGCTTCCTTGCCGCCTATCGCGGTAGCCACCACATCCTGCACGTCGGCTACATTGAGGCCGTAGCGCGCGGTCTTGTCGCGGTCGATGTTCACCGTCAGCATGGGCAAGCCTGAAGTCTGTTCGATCTTCACTTCGGCGGCGCCGCTGATCTTGCCCAGTACGGTCGACACCTTGTCGGCGGTATCGTTCAGGACTGCCATGTCGTCGCCGAATATCTTGACGGCGATGTCGCTGCGCACGCCGGAAATCAGTTCATTGAAACGCAGCTGTATCGGTTGCGAAAACTCGTAGTTGTTGCCGGGGATCTTGTTGGCGGCTTCCTGGATAGCCGCCAGCAACTCGGGCCGCGATTTCTTCGGCTTGGGCCAGTCGGTTTCCGGTTTCAGCATGATGTAGCCGTCGGAGATATTCGGCGGCATCGGATCGGAGGCGATTTCCGCGGTTCCGGTGCGGGCGAACACACGCTCTATTTCGGGAAACTGCCGCTTCAATGTGCTCTCGATCTGTTTTTGCATCTCCAGCGATTGCGTCAGGCTGGTGCCAGGGATGCGCAGCGCCTGGATCGCCATGTCGCCCTCGTTCAGGCTTGGCACGAACTCGCTGCCAAGCCGGGTCGCCAGCAGGCCGGACAACAGCAGCACAACCAATGCACCGCCCAGCACCATGGCTTTACGCAGCATCACCCATTCCAGCACCGGCGCGTAAAAACGCTTGGCGCCGCGCATCAGGAAATTTTCGGTTTCCGCCACACGCTTGCCGATGAACAGCGCCACCGCCGCCGGGATAAAGGTGATCGACAGAATCATCGCGCCGACCAGGGCAATTACCACCGTCAGTGCCATCGGATTGAACATTTTTCCTTCGACGCCGGTCAGCGCGAAGATCGGCAGGTAAACCACCATGATGATGACCTGGCCGAACAGCAAGGGACGGCGCGCTTCCTTGGAAGCAGCGAACACTTCATGGAAGCGTTCGCTGCGGGTCAGCGGCCGGCCGTGGTGCGCCTGCGCATGGGCCAGGCGCCGCACGCAGTTTTCGACAATGACCACGGCGCCATCGATGATGATGCCGAAATCGAGCGCACCCAGGCTGAGCAGGTTGGCGCTCACCTTGTACTGGACCATGCCGGTGAAGGTAAACAGCATGGACAGCGGGATCACCATCGCGGTAATGATCGCGGCCCGTATATTCCCAAGGAACATGAACAGGATGGCGATCACCAGGATCGCGCCTTCCAGCAGGTTCTTCTTGACGGTATTGATCGCCTTGTCGACCAGCACGGTACGATCGTAGACCGTCACCGCCTCGACCCCGGGCGGCAGGCTGCGGTTGATGTCGACCATCTTGCGGTCGACCGCCTGCGACACGGCGCGGCTGTTTTCGCCGATCAGCATGAACACCGTGCCCAGTACCACCTCGCGGCCGTTTTCGGTAGCCGCGCCGGTGCGCAGCTCGCGGCCGATGGCGACCTCGCCGATATCGCGGATACGGATCGGCACGCCCTGCACATTGCCCAGGATGATGTTGCGCATGTCCTCTATCGACTGCACCTGGCCCGGCGCCCGGATCAGCAGCTGCTCGCCGCGCTTTTCGATATAACCGGCGCCGACATTGCTGTTGTTGCGGTCAAGCGCGGTGACGATATCCTGCAGGGTCAGTCCGTAGGAGGCCAGCTTCTCCGGCACCGGCGCCACCTGGTATTCCTTGGCGAAACCGCCGATCGAATTGATTTCCGTGACGCCGCTGACATTACGCAGCTGCGGCTTGATGATCCAGTCCTGGATTTCCCGCAGGTCGGTAGCGGTATAGGCGCTGCCGTCCGCTTTTTTGGCGCCGTCCTTGGCTTCTACCGTCCACAGGTAAATCTCGCCCAGGCCGCTTGAAATCGGCCCCATCGCCGGCGTTACGCCAGCCGGCAGCTTGCCCCTCGCCTCCTGGATCCGCTCGTTCACCATCTGCCGCGCAAAATAGATGTCGGTACCGTCCTTGAAGATCACGGTCACCTGCGACAAGCCGTAACGCGACAGCGAACGCGTCTGCTGCAGGTGCGGCAGGCCGGACATCACCGTTTCGATCGGAAAAGTCACCCGCTGTTCGGTCTCCAGCGGTGAATAGCCGGGTGCAGAAGTGTTGATCTGGACCTGGACATTGGTAATGTCGGGCACCGCGTCGATCGGCAGCTTCTGATAGTTGTAAATGCCGAGCGCGGCCATCGCAAACACGGCCAGCATGACCAGCCAGCGCTGCTCGATGGCGAAGCGTATGATACGTTCAAACATGGGATCGGATCCTTTGCTGCATCAGTGGGCGTGCTCGGCGCTGCTCTTGCCGAGTTCCGATTTGAGAACGAAACTGCCGTCGGCCGCGTAGCGCGCGCCCGGCTTGAGTCCCTTGACGATCTCCACGTGCTGGCTGTCGGCGCGGCCGGTGCTCACCGGCTGCACCATGAAACCGTCGGCGATGCGGACGAACACTACCTGTTTGTCGTCCACGCTCTGTATCGCCTGCGGCTGCACCGCCACCGCTACTTCGGCATCGCTGGAAACCACCTCGACATTGACAAACAGGCCCGGCCGCCATGCCATGTCCGGATTAGCCAGCGTGACGCGTGCCTTGGCGGTGCGGGTCTGCTCGCCAAGCAAGGCGCCGACATAGGAAATGCTGCCGCTCGCCGTCGATTCGAAGGCGGTGGCGCTGATCTTGACCTTTTCGCCCAAGCGCACCAGGTTCAAGTCCTTGGCCGGCACGATGATCTCGGCCCACACGGTGGACAGGTCGGAGATCGTGAAAATGCTGGCATTGGCCGCCACGGCTTCGCCCAGCGCGATGTGTTTCTCTGTCACCAGGCCATTGAACGGGGCCCGGATCTCATAGCGGTTCAAGGCGCCAGGATTGCCGGCGCCGACACCGGTGCCCAGTACATTGAGTTTCTGGCGCGCATTCTGCAAGGCGATTTCAGCTTCGCTCATGACTTGCCGTGCTTGCTGGTAATCCTGTTCCGCGGATATCTTTTCTTCCCACAGCTTTTTTTCGCGCTCATAAGTGGTGCGCGCAAACGTGAAGCGCTTCTGCGCCGCCAACAGTTCGCTGCGCTGTTCCGCCAGGCCGGTGCTGGCCACCACCGCCAGCAGCTGCCCCTTCTTGACCTGCTGGCCGAGGCTGACCGCAACCTGCTCTACCACTCCTTCCAGACGCGGCACCACGTGGGCGGTCTTGTCTTCATTGAAGCGGATTTCTCCCGGCAGGGTGACCGAGGTCTTCACCTTGGCGGGGCCGGCGTTCTCAAGCTTGACGCCGCTGGCGGCAACCTGGGCCTGGTCCAGTTCGAGCTTGCCTTCCTCCTGGGCAAATCCGGCTTGCATGGACTGGTTGCCATATTGCAGCTGCAGCTTGGCGTCGAATACGTGCGGTTCAGCTATCGGCAAAGTGCTTTTGAGGAAATCCTTTTCCGGCGCGAAGCCGATTTTCTGGACTTCGCCATCCGGCCTGGTCAGCACCAGCTCCAGCCTGGCTGCCTCCGGCGCCAGCGGTTTACCGTCATTGAACAGCCACACCTGCAGGCGCGCTTCACCCGCGGCCTCGAGCATCTTCACTTCCAGCGCCAGCTTGTCCTTGGCGTACATTTTCCCGCCGTGCGGACCAGTGCTTGCCGCCGGGTGGTGTTCGCCGTCCGCATGCTGGCTGTCGTGGCCGTGCTTCTCGGATGGCTTTTCACCATGGTGTTCGGTATCGGCATGCGCAGCGGCTTCCCGGTGCATGCTCTCTTCCGGCTTATCGCCGCCATTGCTGCCCGCACTCAAGTACATGCCCGCGGCGACCAGCGCGACAATCGTCGCTATGCCGGCCGCGATAGCTTTGCTTTTGCTTAAATTGATTTTCATGTTGGCTGCTTCATAAGCTGATTGATGGGCTGATTAATAAGCTGACTGCGAAGACTCGGCTGGAGGGAAGATTCCTACCACGCGTTCGATTTCGGTAGCGGCGCGATGAGTGTCTGCGAGTGCGCGCAGGGTCTGTGACTTGGCCTGGAACAGCACACGCTGCGCATCCAGCACTTCCAGGAAACTGAACTTGCCGAGCTCAAAACCCTTGGTGGTGATGTCGTAGGTTTTCTGCGCGGCCGGCAGGATTTCGTCCTGTAGCGCCGCCACCTGCTGGCGCCCCAGCTTCAATCGTTCATAAGCATCCGCCAGTTCGCCATTGAGGCGCAGCTCGGCGCTTTTCTGTTCGTCGCGCGCCTTGTCGGTACGGCGCAGCGCTTCCAGCAGATTGCCTTGGTTGCGATCAAACACAGGGATCGGAATCGACAGGCCGAAAATCATCTGGTTGCGCCCGATCTCCTGCGCCCGCTTGCTGCCGATACTGACGGTGACATCGGGAATCCGACGGCTGCGCTCCAGTTCTGCCATGGCCTGGCGGCGCTCCACTTCCAGCCGTGCCCTGGCATACACCGGGGAATCGCGCAGGCGCGCCTGCAATACATCGAATTCGGGCAGCGCCGGCAAATTGTTTATTTCACCGTCGACTGCCGCAAAAGCCGGACTGCTGTCGCCCCAGGTAGCCGCCAGGCGCCGGCGTGCGATGTTCAGGGCGCTGCCGGCCTGCTGCAGATCGACCTGGACCCCGGCTTCGGCGACACGCGCCTTGGTCTCTTCGATGGGCGCCACCTTGCCGGCGATAACCCGTTTCTCGGTGAGTCCGGTGGCCCGTTGCGCCAATTGCAGGGAGCTTTGCAGCAGCTGCAGGTTCTCCTGCGCTTCCAGCACCGCAAAATAAGCTGCGACTACCGCCGCCTGTACGTCGGCGCGTTTGGCAAGCAGGTCAGCCTTGGCGGCATCCCGCCCCTTTTCCGCAGCGGCAATCCGCGCGCCGCGTTTGCCGCCCAGCTCCAGCGCCTGGTTCAGTTGTATGGTGGTGGTCCGGGTCGCCTTGCGGGTGTCTTCCAGCAAGGTCGAGAGTTCTGGATTGGGCCTGGCGCCGGCTTGCAAAATGGCAGCGTCGACCGCAGCGACCTCGAGCACCGCCGCGGCCAGTTCCGGATTGCTCCTGAATGCCTGCGCCAGCGCCTGTTCCAGCGTCAGCTTGCTGCCGGCATCGCTGCTCTTGAGCGGCGGCAGCCTGTAATTGATGGCCGGCGGTGCAGCCGCCGGTTTTGCTTCCTGCGCCAAGGATGGCTGGGGCTGGCAGGCCAATACCGCCAGACCGAGCGGCAAGAAAAGCTTGTACATGACTACTCTCCCCTCAAAACAGCTGACAGCTGTGTCGGCCTGCATCGCAGGTGGGTCGCCAGACCCGCGCCATGAACCCTGCGGCATGCATCAATGACCGGCATACACCGGGTCGATCTTCTGGTGCGATTCATCGGTCACCGGCTTCGATGGGGCTGCCATGCCGCCCTTGCTGCCGCCGGCAGGAATCTTCGGGTAGTGGGCATCCGCCACCGACATCTGGCCGGCGGCGCGCGCCTGCTCCAGTTCGCGCACGACTTCGGCGCGGGTCTTGCCTGCTGCTGGTGCCGAAGACTGCGCCGAGGACTGCGCCATGACGCTGCCGGCGGCAGCCAGTAGAACAACAACGACGGACATTTGCTTGATATTCATCTGCATCTCCTATTCATCTGGGAACACCCCAGCGGCCAGCCGGCTGTATCAGCGCGGCAGCTGCGTCGGAGTAATGGGCGAGAAGGCTTACGTTCAGGCGCCGGAGTAAATCGATTTTTTCGGACCATCCTGCTTATGGTCGTGCTTGCCGGACTTGCTCTTGCCCGCGTCCGGCTTGCCCGCCTCCTTTGTCGCTTCGACTTTGGCCGGAGCTGCCGGTTTGTCGGCGACAGGCGCCTGCGCCAGTGCCACACCGCTGGCAGTGATCAGAGTCAGTACGGCAAATAATTGTTTAGCGTTCATTTCAACCTCCGGAAAATTAAGAAAGGATTCAACGACGCCGCCATTTGCAGAACCGCTTGAGCCGCATCGTTGAACCAAGTGTAGAAAGGAGACGGAAACCGGAAGGTGACGGCTGGATTACGCTTTTGTAATCCACCGCTGCGGGGTTCTGTAAGATAATCGCCAGTAATTGGCAATAACCCGCAGTAACAACGCACGCAAGCAGAAGGGTGATACATGCGCATCCTGTTGGTGGAAGACGAGCCCAAGGCGGGCGAATACCTGCGCAAGGGACTGAGCGAATCAGGTTATGTGGTCGACTGGGTCCGGACCGGCGCCGACGGCCTGCACTGCGCCACCACCGAAGACTATGACCTGATCGTGCTGGACGTCATGCTGCCCGGCATGGATGGCTGGCAGGTGATCAGCGAACTGCGCAAGACCCATTCGACGCCGGTGCTGTTCCTGACCGCGCGCGACGAAGTCGACGACCGCATCAAGGGCCTGGAGCTGGGCGCCGACGACTACCTGGTGAAACCGTTTGCATTTGCCGAACTGGTGGCCCGGATCCGCACCCTGCTGCGGCGCGGACCGATCCGCGAAGCCGACCTGCTGCACATCGCCGACATGGAAATCGACGTCATGAAACGGCGCGTCACACGCAACGGCGAACGCATCGACCTCACCACCAAGGAATTTTCCCTGCTGTACCTGATGGCCAAACGCCAGTCCGAAGTGTTGTCGCGCTCGCTGATTGCATCGCAGGTGTGGGACATGAATTTCGACAGCGACACCAACGTCGTCGATGTCGCCATACGGCGCTTGCGCATCAAGATCGACGAACCGTATGCGCCGCCGCTGATCCATACCGTGCGCGGCATGGGCTACGTGCTGGAGGACCGCACTTGAGGCTGCGTGCGCCACGCTCGCTGACCGTCCGCCTGGCGCTGCTGTTTGCGCTGGCGACCCTGCTCACGTTCACCATGGTCGGCAGCTATCTGTATTATTCGCTGGCGCGCCAGCTGGAGCACCACGACGACCAGGAGCTGATGGGGAAAATCACCCTGATGCGGCACCTTGCGGCCAAGGCCAGGTCGGTGCTAGGCGATACGCGACGATCCGCACTCGTTCATGGACGCCACGCTTGGCCACGACGACCTGCTGCTGATACTGCGCAGCGCCGACGGCGCGCCGCTGCTCGACACCCGCCCCGAAGCCGGCAGCCTGCCGGCGCTGCCGATGACTGCCGCCGGCCAGGAGCCCGATCAAGAATCGCGGCAGAACCTGCGCACCTCGGCCGGTTTGCCGGTAAGGGCGACGGCGCTCTGGGCCAACATCGACAGCACCGGCGAAAAAGTGCAGATCATCGTCGCCCACAATACCAGCGACAGCATCGCCATGCTGGCCAGCTACCGCCAGCAGATACTCGGCGCGGCCCTGTCTGGCGCCATCCTGGCAGCGTTGCTGGGTTATGTGCTGGTGCGGCGCGGCTTGCGCCCTGCCCGCCTGATCGCGCAGCAGGCCCATTCCATCACCGCGCAGCGCCTGGACCGCGGCCTGGACGTCGCCAGCGCTCCGTATGAATTGCAGCAGCTGGTGGTCGCCTTCAACGGCATGCTGGACCGGCTGCACGACAGCTTCCAGCGCCTGTCGCAGTTTTCCGCCGATCTCGCGCACGACCTGCGCACACCGATCAACAACCTGATGGTGCAGACCCAGGTGGCGCTGGCGCAGCCGCGTTTACCCGAAGAATACCAAGGGCTGCTGGTGTCCAACGTGGAAGAGTATGAACGGCTGGCGCGCATGCTCGACAACATGCTGTTCCTGGCGCGCGCCGACCATGCGCATGTTGCGGTCGCCTTCGGGGAGCTCGACTGCCGCCTGGAACTGCAGCGCATTGCCGACTACTTTGAAGGGGTGGCGGAAGACAGCGGCGTGTGCCTGGAAATCGCCGCCTCCGGCAATATACGGGCCGACGCCATGCTGTTGCGGCGCGCGATCAGCAACCTGGTGGCCAATGCGATCCGTTATACCGCCGCCGGCCAAACCGTCGTGCTGGCAGCGGCGCAGACCGAACAGGCAACCGTGATCAGCGTCAGCAATCCCGGCCCGCAGATTGCGGATTCGGCCATTCCGAGACTATTTGACCGTTTCTACCGGGCCGATCCGGCGCGCAGCGACTCGGCGTCCTCGGCCGGGCTCGGGCTGGCCATCGTGCAGTCGATCATGAAACTGCATGGCGGCCGGGTCGAACTGAGCCGCAGTGCCGAGCAGATGACCGTATTCACGCTGTACTTTCCCGCGGACGGATGAAAAAAACCACGCAACAATCATTGCGTGGTTTTTTTGTGCGTAACTGATGAGTCTTATTTTTCCAGCACCAGGGTCGTCGGCAAGCTGTGCAGGTAAGCTGCAATATCTTGTATTTCCTGATGCGACAGCGTTTTTGCCACGCCGCCCATGACCGCATTGTTGCGGCCGTTTGGACCGTCGCCGCCGCGTTGGTAGGCAATCAGGGCGTGCTGCAGGTAATCTTGATGCTGACCGGCCAGGCGCGGAATATCCGGAGTGGTCGGACTGTGAAAATCGGCGCCGTGGCAGGAAGCGCAAGCATATTTTTTCGCAGCTGCAGCACCCGCTGCGATATTCCCCGCTGCGTGGGCATTCAGGAATGTGGCGGAAAGCAGAAACACCACGCCAGAAAAAATCTTTTTCATTATGTGGGTCCCTTATTTCTGCTGCGAATAATATGCCGCAATATCGGCCATGTCCTGATCGGACAGGCTGGCTGCGATACCGCGCATGGTTGGCATCTTGCGATCGCCCTTTTTATAAGCTGCCAGCGCATTCTGAATATATTGCGCAGACTGGCCGCCAAGCATGGGCACTTGATAGACTTCCGGGAAGGTAGCTTTATAGCCGGGAATACCGTGGCAGCCGATACACATCGATACCTTGTTTTCAGCTGCCTTGGCGTTGCCTACCACGTCCGCGGCTGCGGCCAGGTTGGCAAGACTCGCGAGCGCGAGAAGTGCAATTAGTTTTTTCATATTAGCTGGGTAATTTGTAGCGAAACCGGTTTAAGGAACCATGAAAAACCTGCCGCGTGCCCAGGCTGCGTGTCTCCCGCCGCCCCTGCGCCGCCTAATACGGTTTTCCTGCCCCTTTTACTGCGAACTTGCCGCGAATATTGCCTCAAATACGGCAGGAAATACAGCACGGGCAACAGATATACTCCATACGCCTTGCTGCATATACTGCGGCACTCATTGGGCACTTACTGCCAAGGTAGCCCTGCCCGACGCGGATTGCCGTCGCTACCCTACACCAAAACCGGCTAATTTTACCCCAAGAAACAGGCACAGTCCACGCCCGCCAATGCCAAAATCGCGGCATTTGCGGGGCTAGGACAATCAATTTCCACTGGTTTGACCCGTTTCAGCCGTGGCGGCTGCCGGGCTGACGTTGCCGCAAAGGGGACGCCTCCGACGGCGAAACCGGCTCGGCGGGATCGCCGTCGGGGGCGTAGGCTGCAGCCGCGTCGGCCTGCGGAGCAGGCGCTGCTGCCGGAGCCGCCGGCCGTTCGGGGAACAGGAAAGAACGCGGCGAGGCGCTGAAACGGCGCAGCGCCGCCCGGAACACCAGGCGCCGGATGCGCGCCGGCACATCGCGTGCGCGCAAAGCCAGGGTCAGCGCACAGGCAAACGAAACGCCGACATTCAATACGGCGATGCTGGCGATCCCGGCTACCGCCAGCCAGAATTGCGGCGCCGCCAGGACCTCCCAGCCCAGGCTGCTGGCGGCAGCGGTCAGCGAGCCGGTGGCCAGCGTCACATGGCGCACATCCAGCGGCAAGCCGAAGAACTGCGCCAGCACCGGCGTCATCCCCAGCAGCAGGCCGAGCGAGACGTTGCCGGCAATCTGCGCCACGTTGCGGTCCAGCCAGGCAGCCCAGCGTTCAGCCCGCATCGCTCCCAACACGAACACCAGGCGCCGCTGGTGGGTCAGCGCTTCGCGCAGGCGGCGCAGGGCAAACCAGTTGTCGGCAAAACCCGAGACCAGGCTCGACAGCCACAGCAAGATCCCGGTGAAAGCAGCAAACAAGGGCGTCGGCCCGATCACCGACAGGCTGTGCAGGCTGGCGCTGGCGCGCTCGGCCGTCATCATCGGCGCATCGGTAGCCAGCATGATGGCGCCGGAAATGAGCAGCATCGCCGGCACCACTCCCATCAGGTTGCCGAACACCGCCGCCGCTTGCGAACGCAGCAGCAAGGCGATTTCGCTCAGCAACGCGCGCAAGCCCTCTACCGTATCCAGCTGGCCCATCTTGGAGGCCAGCACCGGCGCCGTCACGGCCGGCTGTTTGGTGGCCAGCACGCCGCCGACGGCGGAAATCGCGATGAAGCTGACGGCGTAATTCAGGGAAGCGAACACACCCTCAAAGAAGCGCGCCGCGCCGACCGTCGATACCAGGGACTTGCCGAGCACGGTAAACGCCGTGATGACGCCGCCGCGCCCGGCTGCCTTCAGCATGGCGCGATATTCCTTGCTGTCGCGGGCGATGTAGTGCTCGCCGTGATCGGCGTTGCGCTCAACCATCTTGCGTGCCAGCAAAGAGAAGCTGCGCTGTATCAGCCCGCGCACCGAAGAGCGCTGATGGTGGGCCGCAATCAGGTCGCCCAGCAGGGCCTGGATCTGCCCCGCGCCCGGTTGCCCGGCGCCCGTCTCGGTATCCTGGCCGAGTGCGCCGGTGCTGTAAATCACGGAACGCAGGTCGGTCAGCAGCGCCATCCGCGTCAGCTGCGCGCGCATGCGTTCGACCCGGTAAACCAGGCTGACCGACACGCCGTGCTCGTCAAGATGGGCATAAATCCTGTCGGTCTGCGCCTGGCACACGGCGATCAGCATGCGCACGCTGCGCAAGGCTGCCTCATCCCGCGGGCTGACATACAAATAGGTTTCCAGCTCGCGCCGCAACACCATGAACGGGGTCGCCTGCAAAGGCATCTTGGGATCCAGCTTCTGGCGGAAGGCCTTGCTGATGCCGTCCGCCAGCACGGTCGCCGCCAGGTAGATCAGCGCCTCGTCGATCTGCTGCTGGTAGCTGTGGGCGATGCCGTCGTCGGCAATCAGTTTCCAGATTTGCGCCACGCTTTGCTTGTCCAGCGCCAGCAGCCAGTCGGCGTCTTCCGGGGTTGGGAACAAGGCGGTAAACAAGGCAGACAAATCGGCCTCGAACGGTGGCTTCGGCAGCACCAGCTTCACCGCGTGTTCGGTCAGTTCGCTGAAGAACGCCGGTTCATGCGGCAGGCCGGTGGCGCAAAACAGCTCGGGGCCGGCCGCCTCGCGCAAGGTTTTCTGCAGGGTGGCTTGCACTACCCGGCGCACGTCGCGGTTGCTGTCCAGCCATTCCAGCAGGAAACGCAGGCGCTGCTGCTTGACCCGCAGCCTGGCGTCGTCGTCGAGCATGGAGACCTTGGGGACATGGCGCAGCCACTGGACAATATCGATGATCCAGTTGGCCCGTTCCTGCCAGGAATAAAACGGATTGGCGCGACGCATCAAAGCGTCAACCTGGGTGGCGTGGTGCCGGCTATCAGCCTCCAGGTGCCGCTCGCCGTGTCGAAACCGGCGCCACATTACCCGCAGGCGGAGAAACAGAATTTTCATTGGCTATTTTTATAACAATGCAATAACAGTGAGGATGAGCTTGTCTCGTCAAGACAGCGCGTTTTTGAGCCCGGGCCAGCCAATCGCCCATCTCGTTTATACTCGGCCTTGTTTACTCCCTTATTGCTTCCTCATCACGACAATGCGACCTGAGACACGTTTTGAAAGTTCCGCCAGTTACGTCGCCACCGACGACCTGAAACTGGCGGTCAACGCCGCCCTGACGCTGCAACGGCCATTGCTGATCAAGGGTGAGCCGGGCACCGGCAAAACCATGCTGGCCGAAGAAGTGGCCGCCGCCCTCAACATGCCCTTGCTGCAATGGCATATCAAGTCGACCACAAAAGCCCAGCAAGGCTTATACGAATACGACGCCGTATCACGCCTGCGCGATTCGCAATTGGGAGACGCCAGGGTCAAGGACATCCACAACTACATCGTCAAAGGTGTCCTGTGGCAAGCGTTTGACGCGGACCAACAAGTGGTGTTGCTGATTGATGAGATCGACAAAGCAGACATTGAGTTCCCCAACGACTTGCTGCGCGAGCTGGATCGCATGGAATTCTACGTCTATGAAACACGTGAAATGGTGCGCGCCAAGCACAGGCCGCTGGTCATCATCACCTCGAACAATGAAAAGGAATTGCCGGACGCCTTCCTGCGGCGCTGTTTCTTCCATTACATCAAGTTCCCGGACAAGGCGACCATGCAGGACATCGTCAATGTGCACTTCCCCAACCTGAAAAAAGATTTGCTGGCGCAGGCGCTGGAAACCTTCTATCAGGTGCGCGATGTGGCCGGACTGAAGAAAAAACCGTCGACCTCGGAACTGCTGGACTGGCTCAAGCTGCTGCTGGCCGAAGACATCCCGCCGGAAGCCCTGCACAGCAGCGACGCCAAGGCGGTGGTGCCGCCGCTGCACGGCGCCCTGCTGAAGAACGAGCAAGACGTGCATCTGTTTGAACGCCTGGTGTTCATGGCCAGGAAAAACCGGTAAATCCCGTGCTGATCGATTTTTTCTTTACCCTGAAAGACGCCAAGATTCCGGTGTCGATCAAGGAATTCCTGCTTCTGCTGGAAGCGCTGCAGCGCAAGGTCATTTCGCCCACGCTCGATAATTTCTATTATCTGGCGCGCACCACGCTGGTCAAGGACGAAGCCCATTTCGACAAGTTCGACCAGGCTTTCGGCCGTTACTTCAAGGGCATCCAGACCGTCTTCGAAAAAAACGCCGAAATCCCGCTGGAATGGCTGATCCAGCGCATGAAGCGCGAATTGTCGCCGGAACAGCAGGCGCAGCTGGAGAAATTCGGCTACGACAAGCTGATGGAGCGCCTGCAGGAATTGCTGGAAGAACAGAAAGAACGGCACGAAGGCGGCAACAAATGGATAGGCACCGGCGGCACGTCGCCGTTCGGCCATGGCGGCAGCAACCCGGAAGGGATCCGCATCGGCGGCAGCGGCGGCAACCGCACCGCGGTCAAGGTGTGGGATGCGCGCGCCTACCGCGACTACGACGACGAGCGCGAGCTGGGCACGCGCAATATCAAGGTCGCCCTGCGCCGCCTGCGCAAGTTCGCGCGTGAAGGCATCGCCGAAGAACTGGCGCTGGACGATACCATACGCGCCACTGCCAACAATGCCGGCTACCTCGACATCAAGATGCGGCCGGAGCGCAAGAACAACATCAAGGTATTGATGCTGCTCGACGTCGGCGGCACCATGGACGACCACATCGCCCGCACCGAAGAGCTGTTCTCCGCCGCCAAGACCGAGTTCAAGAACATGGAGTTCTTTTATTTCCACAACTGCGTCTACGACTACCTGTGGAAAAACAACCAGCGCCGCCATGCCGAACGATTCCCGACCTGGGATATCCTGCGCAAGTACACGCCGGACACCAAGCTGATCTTTGTCGGCGACGCCACCATGAGCCCTTATGAAATCCTGCAGCCGGGCGGCTCGGTCGAATACAACAATGAAGAGGCCGGCGCCGAATGGCTGCAGCGTTTCACCAAGGCTTTTCCCAAGTTCGTCTGGCTCAATCCCGAACCCGAAGGCCTGTGGCAGTACCGGCAGTCGGTGGAAGTGATACGGCAGCTGATGAGCAACCGCATGTTTCCGGTGACCATGGACGGCCTGGAGCGCGGCATGCGCTTACTTAGCAAGTAATTCAGCAAATAATGCAGCAAATAAGCCGAGCCGGCCTTAGCGCCGCAAAGACAGGAATTTCCCCAGCGCCAGCAAGATCTGTGGCTGCTCCAGGTGACGGCTGAGAAAGCCGTCGCACGCCACCTGCCGCGCCCGCACGTGGTCATAGGCAAAATTCCTGTCGATCAGGAAAATCACCGCAATCCTCGTATTTTTGTGCTGCTGCTTGATGGTGGTGCACAGATCGTAGGGATCGAAACTGGACAACTGTGGATTGATCAGCACTACTGAAATGGTTTGGCGCGCATAAACTTCGGCCGCCGCATCCGGATTGCCGACCCACTCGACCGGCACCACATGGTGCGCCATGGCCACCGCCAGGTCGTCGCGGAAGGTCGAATGGTTGTCGATCACCAGGATGCGGTCGCTTTGCGGCGGCTTGCTGCGCATGCGTTCGTATTCTTGCGGATCGGTCAGGTCGAGGTCGAGCCGCTCGCGCCGGCGCCGTTCCGGCACGTTGTTGGCCAAGGCGGTATCGGCGGGATTCTGCTTGGCCAGCATGATCAGGCGCCGCTCCATCAAGCTATCCAGCGCATCGAACAGCTTCAGCCAGCGGATCGGCCGCTCGACGGTGGCAAACGGCAGTTCCACGTTAGGCGCGCCGACCAGCAAGGCCGGCCGCAGATTGTTGGGTTCCATGTCGGCCAGGGTCGCCAGCGCTTTCAGGTCGTCGGCGTTAACCAGGTACAGGTCCGGCTCCTGCAGGCTGTCGGCAGGCAAGCGGAAATATTGCTTCTCGCGATTTTGCTCGACCGAAAAAGTAGCGTCGAAAATATTGACTTCACGGGCCGAAAAGCCGATGAAGCGAATGGCGAATGATGCATGATGATTTTTCATTTTTTTGTATGCCCCCTGCTGCACGAACACCGGCGAAACCATGATAGCAGCACCATATTTAACTTTTGTTTTTATTATTGCACTGTGCAAAACAACAACATTCGATTGCTGGCCGCCAATAAAACAGCAGTTAAATCAGCGCATAAATGTGCGCATAAGTAAGTGATCAAGCCGGCTGTCCCTAAGCGATATTTCATTTACCGCATCTTGCCTGCGCAACCTGACGGCTTTTTCATTAGAATGCGCAAGGGATAATAACGAGTAATCTCCACCGTAATGGCGAACCTGTTCCAAATTAACAATAATTTACATTTAATACTACACATCTGAATGGCAACCAAAAAATCACCGCAATCTGACTACAGCGAATCGTCGATCCGTGTACTGAAAGGCCTGGAGCCGGTCAAGCAACGCCCTGGCATGTACACCCGCACCGAAAATCCGCTGCACATCATTCAGGAAGTGATTGACAATGCCTCGGACGAAGCGCTCGGCGGATTCTGCAAGAATATCCTGGTGACCTTGAATACCGACGGCAGCGTCAGCGTCGAGGACGACGGCCGCGGCATCCCGGTCGGCATGCATCCGGAAGAAAAAGTGCCGACGGTGGAAATCGTCTTCACCCGCCTGCACGCCGGCGGCAAGTTCGACAAGGGCAGCGGCGGCGCCTACTCTTTCTCGGGCGGCCTACACGGCGTCGGCGTCTCGGTCACCAACGCCCTCTCCTCGCGCCTGGAAATCACGGTATGGCGTGAAGGCGGCGAGCATCATATGGTGTTCGCCGATGGCGACGTGATTGAAAAACTCAAGTCGCGCTCGCTCGGCCGCGAAGACAACAAGAAATCAGGCACCCGCGTCACCGCCTGGCCGAATCCGAAATACTTCGACTCGCCGGCCATCTCGCAGCCGGAACTGCAGCGCCTGCTGCGCTCCAAGGCGGTGCTGCTGCCGGGCGTCAAGGTCACGCTGCTCAACGCCAAGAGCGGCGACAGCCAGACCTGGCAATACGACCAGGGCTTGCGCGGTTACCTGATGGAATCGCTGGCGCAGTCGTCGAACGCCGAGCCGCTGATCCCGCTGTTCGAAGGCGAGCAGTACGCCAATGCCGATGCCGAGGGTTTCGCCGAAGGCGAAGGCGCAGCCTGGGTCGTAGCCTGGACCGAAGACGGCGCCATCGTGCGCGAATCGTATGTCAACCTGATCCCGACCTCGGCCGGCGGCACCCACGAATCCGGCCTGCGCGAAGGCTTGTTCGGCGCCGTCAAGAGTTTCGTCGAAATGCATTCGCTGCTGCCCAAGGGCGTCAAGCTGCTGCCGGAAGACGTGTTTGCGCGCGTCTCCTTCGTTTTGTCGGCCAAGGTGCTGGACCCGCAGTTCCAGGGCCAGATCAAGGAGCGCCTGAACTCGCGCGACGCCGTGCGGCTGGTGTCCACCTATACCCGTCCGGCGCTGGAGCTGTGGCTGAACCAGCATGTCGAATACGGCAAGAAACTGGCCGACCTGGTGATCAAGCAAGCCCAGAACCGCTTGCGTTCGGCGCAAAAAGTCGAAAAGAAAAAATCTTCCGGGGTGGCTGTCTTGCCAGGCAAGCTGACCGACTGCGAATCCAGCGACATCAGCCGCAATGAGCTGTTCCTGGTCGAGGGCGACTCTGCCGGCGGTTCCGCCAAGATGGGCCGCGACAAGGAATTCCAGGCGATCCTGCCGCTGCGCGGCAAGGTGCTGAATTCCTGGGAAACCGAACGCGACCGTCTGTTCGCCAACAATGAAATCCACGATATCGCGGTCGCCATCGGGGTCGATCCTCATAGCAAGACCGACACCATCGATTTCAGCGGCCTGCGCTACGGCAAGATCTGCATCCTGTCGGATGCGGACGTCGACGGTTCGCACATCCAGGTCCTGTTGCTGACGCTGTTTTTCCGCCATTTCCCGCAACTGATAGACCGCGGCAACATCTGCATCGCGCGGCCGCCGCTGTACCGGGTCGATGCCCCGGCGCGCGGCAAGAAGCCGGCGCAGAAAATCTATGCGCTGGACGATGGCGAGCTGGAAGCGATTGAAGACAAGTTGCGCAAGGACGGCGTCAAGGACAGCGCCTGGTCCATCTCCCGCTTCAAAGGCCTGGGCGAAATGAACGCCGAGCAGCTGTGGGAAACCACGATGAATCCGGATACCCGCAGGCTGCTGCCGGTTTCGCTCGGCAACTTCGACCTGGAAGCATCGGAAAACCGCTTCAACATGTTGATGGGCAAGGGAGAAGCCGCGGCGCGCCGGGCCTGGATTGAAGAACACGGCAATGAAGCAGAGGCCGATATCTAAATCAGGAGCAGCGCGAGGCATAGCAATATATGACAGTATGGCAACATTTTTGCCATCCGCCATGCGCGGCGGCGAAACGTATTATCATGGTCGCAGTTTCCAGGCTTTCCCGGCGTCACTGTCATGTTTTCCGGACAGCTGGCAGCCAGTCGACCATCCCCGTCGTCCGTCGCAACCCTAGCGCAACCGCCCTGCTGCCCAGGGTTTTACCACGGCTCGTCGCCGAGCTTGCAAAGGATAGTGTTTTTAATGAAATACCGTAATCAACCAAGCTTGGCCTCCGATAGCAGATGAACCAGCTTCGCCGTCATCTGGGCCAACTCCTCACCGCCACTCTGCTGACGTTTGCACTCCTGACCACGGTCGGCAGCGCACGCGCGGATATTTTCGGCTATATCGACGCCGACGGCATGGGGCATTTCTCGACTGAAAAGCTGGATAACCGTTATCAGCTTTTCATGCGCGGCGACGGCTTTTTCGATTCCTCCCAGTTGGCGGCGGGCGGCGCCAAGCCGCTCAGCCCGGCGCTGCGCGACAGCCCGCTGTTCCGCTACCTGTCGCAGCATCCGAACCTGAAAAAATACGAAGCGCTGGTGGACCAGGCGGCGCAGGAATTTGCGCTGGAGCCAGCCCTGCTGAAGGCGGTGATGGCGGCTGAATCCGGCTTCAATCCCGCTGCGGTATCGCCTAAGGGCGCGATCGGCCTGATGCAGATCATGCCGGCCACCGCCGAGCGTTACGGCCTGACTGGCGACAGCAAGAAACCGGTCGAGAAAAAGCTGACCGACCCGCGCACCAATATCCGCCTGGGCGCCCGCTATCTGCGCGACTTGCTGAAACTGTATCCGGCGCAGCAGGAGCTGGTGATCGCTTCTTACAACGCCGGCGAAGGCGCCGTGCAGAAATACAATAACAAGGTGCCGCCGTATGCGGAAACGCGCAACTACGTGCAACTGGTGCGGCAGTTTTACCAGTTGTACCAGCCGGCATTCGCACAATCGGCCGCTAGCACTAACGCCGGCGGCAAACCCGGCTTGAACCGCATCCGCCTTGTGATTCCCGGCCGCAGCAACATGCCTGCGGCCACCACGCCGAATCTGAACCCGATTCCGCCGGCTGCGGCGATATCCGCAACGGCAACGCCTCTTATCGAATAATTCTCCGACTTCTCATGACCGACCAAAACGATCTGTTTGCTACGCCAGATGCACCAACCCCGGACGCTGAATCCTTAACCCTCGCCACTTTCGCTGAACGCGCCTACCTCGACTACGCCATTTCGGTCGTCAAGGGCCGCGCCTTGCCGGACGTCTCCGACGGCCAGAAGCCGGTGCAGCGCCGCATCCTGTATGCGATGAGCGAACTGGGCCTGAACGCCGCCGCCAAACCGCGCAAATCGGCGCTGGTGGTGGGCGATGTGCTGGGTAAGCTGCATCCGCATGGCGACCAGTCGGTGTACGACGCCCTGGTGCGCATGACCCAGGATTTCTCGCTGCGCTACCCGCTGGTCGACGGCCAGGGCAACTTCGGTTCGCGCGACGGCGACGGCGCCGCGGCGATGCGTTACACCGAAGCGCGCCTGATGCCGATCGCCCGTTTGCTGCTGGAAGAAATCGACATGGGCACGGTCGATTTCCAGCCCAACTACGATGGCTCCACAGAGGAACCGAAACTGCTGCCGGCGCGCCTGCCCTTCGTCTTGCTGAACGGCGCTTCGGGGATCGCGGTCGGCCTGGCTACCGAAATCCCGTCGCACAACCTGCAGGAAGTCGCAAAAGCGGCAGTCGCCCTGATCCGCAATCCCAACTTGAGCCATGCCGAGCTGATGCAGATCATCCCCGGCCCGGACTTCCCGGGTGGCGGCCAGATCATCACCTCGGCCAGCGCGATCTCGGAAATGTACGAAAGCGGCCGTGGCAGCCTGAAAGTGCGCGCCACCTGGAAGATCGAAGACCTGGCGCGCGGCCAGTGGCAAGCGGTGGTCACGGAGCTGCCGCCTGGCGCATCGTCGCAAAAGATCCTGGAAGAAATCGAAGAGCTGACCAATCCGAAAATCAAGCTCGGCAAGAAGACCCTGACGCCGGAACAGCTGGCGCTCAAGACGTCGATCCTGTCGGTGCTCGACACGGTGCGCGACGAATCCGGGCGCGATGCGCCGGTGCGCCTGGTGTTCGAACCGAAATCGAAGAACCTGGACCAGACCGAATTCACCAACATGCTGCTGGCCCATACTTCGCTCGAAAGCAGCGCTTCGATCAACCTGGTGATGATAGGCGGCGATGGCCGTCCGCGCCAGAAGGGCCTGGGCATGATCTTGCGCGAGTGGATCACTTTCCGCTTCGCCACCATTACCCGCCGCTCGCAATTCAAGTTGCAGAAAATCGACGACCGCATCCATATCCTGGAAGGCCGCGAAGCGATCCTGCTCAATATCGACAAGGTGATCAAGATCATCCGCGAGTCGGATGAGCCGAAGCCGGCGCTGATAGAGGCATTCAAGCTGTCCGACCGCCAGGCCGAAGACATCCTGGAAATCCGCCTGCGCCAGCTGGCGCGCCTGGAGACCATCAAGATCCAGCAGGAACTGGCCGAGCTGCGCAATGAAAAAGCCACGCTGCAAGACCTGCTCGACAATCCGGCCTCGATGAAACGCCTGGTGATCAAGGAAATCGAAGCCGACCAGAAACAGTTTGGCGATGCGCGCCGCACCCTGATCGAGGCAGCGGAAAAAGCCGTGGTGGAAACCCGCATCGTCGACGAACCGGTGACCGTCATCATTTCGCAAAAAGGCTGGGTGCGCGCACGCACCGGCCACGGCCATGACGCCAGCCAGTTCGGCTTCAAGGCGGGCGATGCCTTGTACGGCGCATTCGAGTGCCGCACCGTCGACAACCTGCTGACCTTCGGCTCCAACGGCCGCATCTACTCGGTATCGGTAGCGACCTTGCCCAACGCGCGCGGCGACGGCGTGCCGATCACGACCCTGATCGACCTGGCCAACGGCAGCAGCGTCATGCATTATTTCGCCGGCCCGTCCGAGCTGATGCTGCTGCTGGCCAGCACCGGCGGTTATGGCTTCACCGCCAAGATCGGCGACATGCTGAGCCGGGTCAAGGCCGGCAAGTCCTACGTCACGCTGGATGAAGGCGACCTGCCCTTGCCGCCGCAGGCGCTGAGCGCCAACGTCAGCGCCATCGCCTGCCTGTCGGAAAAAGGCCGCCTGCTGGTGTTCGGCCTGGACGAATGCAAGTCGCTCAGCAACGGCGGCCGCGGCGTGATCCTGATGGAACTGGAAGACAAGGAAAAACTGCTGGCAGCGCAACCGATCAGCCAGCGCGGCGTACTGGTGTCCGGCATCGGCCGCGGCGGCAAAGCGCAACAGGTAGCCTTGTCGGCATCGGGACTAGCCCCGCATATCGGCAAGCGCGCCCGCAAAGGGAAGATGCTGGAATCGAAACTCAAGCCGGCGACATTAACACCCGTGACACCCTAGTCCCAAGGCCATAAAACAGCCCGTTCCGCGCTGCTTTATTAAATTAGGGTCAGAGTCGAATTAAAATAATTCGACTCTGACCCTAATTTTTTCCTGGCCTGAAAATAAAAAAGCCGACTTCAAGTCGGCTTTTTCTGTTTGCATCACATCTCTGCAGCGTAAGCTGCGCGAAGACTATTGGATGGAAATCAAAGTTTCGAAGCAATCAGCTTGCCCAGCCTCTCGATCCCTTCGCGTATTTTTGCCGGCGGCACGGTCACGAAGCTCAGGCGCAGGGTGTGCTGTTCCGGCGTATTGCCGTAGAACGGACCGCCCGGCACGAAGGCCACGTGCTGTTCCACTGCTTCCGCCAGCAGCTTGGTGCTGTCGATGTGCTTGGGCAAGGTGACCCAGATGAACATGCCGCCTTCCGGCTTGGTCCAGCTGGTGCCGCTTGGGAAATAGGTCTTGAGCGCATCCAGCATGGCGTCGCACTGGTCCGAATACAATTTGCGGATGGTCGGGATATGCTGGTCGAGGAAACCGTCCTTGATGGTTTCGTACACCACCATCTGCGTCAGCTGCGCGGTGTGCAGGTCGGTCGCCTGCTTGGCTTGCTCCAGCTTTTCGATCAGCGGCCGCGGCGCCACCACGTAGCCCAGGCGGATTCCCGGCGTCAGGATCTTGGAGAAGGATCCCATGTAGATCACCCCGCCCGGATTCATGCTCAGCATCTTCGGCAGCGGTTCGGCGCGATAGCTGAGGGCGCCGTAAGGATCGTCCTCGATCAGCGGCAGGCCGAGCCGTGCGCAGATATCGACCAGCGCCTGGCGGCGCTCCACCGACAAGGTGCGGCCGGTAGGGTTCTGGAAATTCGGCAGCGCATACAGCATGCGCGCGCCCTGCCCCAGGGTCGCTACGGTTTCCGGGATCAGGCCGCCCTCATCGCTGGGCACTGAAACAAACTCAGGGCCGTACAAGGAAAACGCTTGCAGAGCACCCAGGTAGCTTGGCGTTTCCACCAGCACCTTGCTGTCTTCATCGATCAGCACCTTGCCCAGCAAATCCAGACCCTGCTGTGAACCGGAAGTCATCATGACCTGGTTCGCCATGATCTTGGCGCCGTTGGTCGACAGGGAATTGGCGACCCATTCGCGCAGCGGGCCGTAACCGTCGGTCGGACCGTATTGCAAGGCGACCTTGCCTTGCTCCGACAATATCTTGTCGAACGCCACCTTCAACTGTTCGACCGGGAAAGTCGCAGGCGAAGGCAGGCCGCCGGCGAAGGAAATGATTTCCGGACGCATGGTGATCTTCAGGATTTCACGGATGGCTGAACTTTGCAGTTTCTGCGCGCGCTGCGAAAAATGCCATTGCAGCGGGGTTGGATTTTCGATTTTCATACTATTCTCTTCAAGTGATCTTGTTCTGAGAGGCTGTCGGCCAGCGGCCGGCCGAAGCCAGGCGTGGACAGCAACAGCCTGTGGTTTTTATGATCTGCCGTCTCCTGGGCTGGCAGCGGATGGCGCTGCCAGGACTACGCTGCTGCGCTGCGAGGGTTACTCCAGCTCAGCAATCATTTCAATTTCTACGCAGGCGCCCAACGGCAGCTGTGCTACGCCGAATGCGGAACGGGCATGCTTGCCCTGCTCGCCGAATACTTCGCCGATCAGTTCGGAGGCGCCGTTGGTGACCAGGTGCTGCTCCGTGAAATCAGGCGTCGAATTGACCAGGCTCATCAGCTTGACGACGCGCTTGACGCGCTTCAGGTCGCCGCCGCATGCTGCTTGCAGGGTGGCGATCAGGTCAATGGCGATGCCGCGCGCGGCCAGCTTGGCTTCTTCGGTAGTGGTGTCCTTGCCCAGTTGGCCGACCCAGATCTTGCCGTCTTTCTTGGACAAGTGACCGGACAGGTAAACCGTATTGCCGCTTTGGGCGTACATCACATAGGCGGCGGCAGGCGCGGCCACCGCAGGCAATGTGATATTCAGGGCTTGCAACTTTTCATATACAGACATCTGACACTCCGAAAAAAAATCATTTGCCCGCGCTTTTGGCGCCAGCAGCAATGACGAGATAAATGGGATACAGCCGGCTGGCGCCCCGCCAAATTCCGGCCAATACGGGATTATCTCACCCCAGCGCCCAAATTGCGAAATGTAGCTTGGTATTTGGGCAGCTAAGTTTGCCGTCTACGCAGCTTGCCGCCGCACCGCCATCTTGCGGCCGAACGCCACCACCACCAGCACCGCCAGCGCAAACAGCATGTTGCCGGCCTGCAGGGTCTCGCCCAGCAGCAGCGCCGCTCCCAGCAAGGTCAGGAAAGGTTGCAATAGTTGCACCTGACCAACTCGCGCGATGCCGCCCAGCGCCAGGCCCTTGTACCAAAAGAGGAAGCCGATAAACATCGAAAATACCGACACATAGGCAAATCCCAGCCAGGCCCTGGGCGAAGCGCTGACGCCGTAATGCCATCCCAGCCAGACGGTCACCGGCAGCAGGACCGGCAAGGAAAGCAGCAGCGCCCAGGCGATCACCTGCTGCCCACCCATGGTTTGCGACAGGCGCCCGCCTTCCGCGTAACCCATGGCGGCGGCCAGCACTGCCGCCAGCAGGGCCAGGTCAGCCGCCTGCAAACCGCCACCGCCCTGGCTCAATGCAAAAACGACAACGATGAGGCTGCCGATCACCGCGGCGATCCAGAACCCGGCCGAGGGCCGTTCGCCAAAGCGCAAGGCGCCGAACAAGGCCGTAGCCAGCGGCAGGACGCCGAGTACGATGGCGCCGTGCGCAGCCGGCACATAACGCATCGCCACCGATGAAAACACGGGGAATCCGACCACTACGCCCAGCGCCGTCAGCGCCAAGGGTTTCCATTGCGCGGCGGTCGGCAGCTTGGCTTTCAGCTTCCACAACAGCAGCATGGAACACAGCGCAGCCACCACCGCCCGGCCCAACGCCACGAACACCGGATTCAGCTCCGCCACCGCCATCCGGGTAAACGGCAAGGTCAGGCTGAACACCGCCACCCCGACCAGTCCCAGCCACATGCCCTTGGATTCGTCCGTCATGCCGCTTGTCCTTGTATTCAAAGCCAGATCGAGACTGCAGAATAGATCGTCAGCAGCACCATTACTGTACAAAACACACGCTGCCACAGGGGCTGCGCCAGGTAGCGCCGCAATACCGAACCGGCGCCGGCCCAGACGCTCACGCATGGCAGGTTGATGACGCTGAACACCAGGCAATAGACGGCGATCGACAGCCAGATCGGCTCCAGCGGCGGCAGGAACGCCGAGGCGCTGGTGATGGCCATGATCCAGGCTTTCGGGTTGGCGGCCTGGAATACCGACGCGCCAAGAAAAGTCATCGGCTTGCGGTGGCCGCCGGCTTCCGATTTGAACGTCATGTTGCGCAGATTCCATGCCAGATACAGCAAGTAGCCCGAACCCAGTGTCTTCAGGATCACATGGCTAGCCGGCAAGGCCAGCACCAGGCTGCCGATGCCGGCCGCGCACAGCACCAGCATGATGCCGAAGCCGAAGGTCACGCCGAGCATGTGCGGGATGGTGCGGTTGAAGCCGAACATGATGCCGGACGAAGTCAGCATGATGTTGTTCGGGCCTGGCGTGATCGACGACACGAAGGCGAACACGGCGAGCGGCAGTAAGGAAGCCAGCATCATGACACGCTGGTGGCTGGGTGGAAGCCAGGGCCGCGCAAGCGCGCCAGCAGCGCCCGCAGGATGTCCGGCCTGCCACGGTGGCGCTGCGGCAAGCCGCTGAGGCTGATGCGGCTGTTGCCCGGATCGGCTTGCACCACCACCATGCGCCCCGGCAGCAAGGCCAGCGAACGGCCGGCGCACAGCCAGTGGTCTTCCGGCTGGCCTTCAAAAGTCACCCAGACGCGCCCGCTGACCACTTTCAGGATCATTTGCTGTTCGGTCACGCCGGACAGCACGCTGCCGCCCGACAAGGTATGGGACTGTTGCTTGAATAGTGTTTGCATGGCGCACTCGCTTCCGGATTTGCAGCATTGGAGATTTAGGTCTATGCTAAGCCAATAAACCAATACAGTACCAATACAGTTAACCAAGTAATTTCTGACATTGTCCCGGCCAAATCACCAATACAGTATCCAGCACAGTGACCAACACAGTCCCTCCCCGCAAGCTGAGCAACGGCCAGCTGCCATCCGCCCCACAGCCGCTGTCGCGCGACAGCGATACCTCGCTGGTCGAGCAGATCGTGCGCAGCATCGAATCCCGCATCAGCGACCGCCTGTTGCGCAGCGGCGCGCGCATGCCGTCGATCCGCCAGTTTGCCGACAGCCACAGCGTGTCGCGTTTCACGGTGGTGGAGGCCTATGACCGGCTGGTGGCCAAGGGTTGTCTGGAATCGCGCCGCGGTTCGGGTTTTTACGTGCGCGAGCGCTCGCCGCTGCTGGCGGAACGCGGCAGCAATGCCGCCAGCGACAAACAGCCACAACTGATCGACGTAGTCTGGTTGGTGCGCAATATGCACCAGCAGGCGCCGAACAAGAAAATGCCCGGCTCCGGCATGTTTCCCAGCGAATGGCTGGATGCCGACCTGATCGCCAATGCCCTGCGCAGCATCAGCCGGCAGAATCCGGCGCAACTGCTCTCCTACGGCATTCCGCAGGGCTTCCTGCCGCTGCGCCAGCAATTGCAGCTGAAGATGGCCGAACTGGAAATCGCCGCCACGCCGGAACAATTCGTCACCACCACCGGCGTCACCCAAGCGCTGGACTTGGTGGCGCGCCACTTTACCCAGCCCGGCGACGTGATTCTGGTGGACGATCCGTCCTGGTTCCTGATGTTCGCGTCGTTCGCCGCGCTGGGCGCCAAGGTAGTCGGCGTGCCGCGCCTGGCAGACGGCCCCGACATGGCCAAGCTGGCGGAACTGGTGGCGCTGCACAAGCCCAAGCTGTATGTGCTGGTCTCGGTGCTGCACAATCCGACCTCGACCTCGCTGTCGGCAGCCAAGGCATTCCAGATTCTCAAGCTGGCCGAGGAACACGACTTCATGATTGTCGAAGACGATATCTATTGCGACATGCATCCCGGCTCGGCAATCCAGCCGGCGACCCGCATTGCCGCGCTCGACCAGCTCAACCGCGTGATCTATATGGGCGGCTTTTCGAAGACGCTGTCGCCCAACCTGCGCTCCGGCTTTATCGCCACCTCGCTCGAACTGGCGCAGCATTTTGCCGACCGCAAGATGCTGACCAACCTGACCAGCGCCGAAGTCGGCGAGCGGGTAGTTTATAAAATCCTGTCCGAAGGCCACTACCGCAAGCATCTCGACCGCCTGCGCAACAAGCTCGACAGCGTGCGCGACCGCACCATCAGGCAGATGGAAAGGATAGGCATGACGGTCGACATCAGCACCCCGGCCGGCATCTTTGTGTGGGCCGACACCGGCCACGACACCAATGTGATGGCGGAAAAAGCCCTGGCCGAGGGTTTTTTGCTGGCGCCCGGCGCCCTGTTCTCGCCCAGCCAGCTGCCCTCTTCAAGAATGCGGATCAATGTGGCGGCGATGTCGGATCCGGCGATCTGGCGTTTCCTGGAACAGGAATGTGGCAAATAAGGAAACTTAATAGACGCCACGCCATCCGCTTCTGGTCGACTCTTGTAAAATCCGGATTACTCCCCATTTTTTGGGCAACACTCGGCTTTACGCGATGAAAGCGGACCAAGGCAGGCCGCCTTTATCGTTTTTACAATATTTTTTACGTTTATATACAGAGGAAACAATGGCCGTATCCGAAAAGCAAACCCTTGGTTTTCAGGCAGAAGTAAAGCAGCTGCTGCAATTGATGATCCACTCGCTGTATTCAAACAAGGAAATTTTCCTGCGCGAGCTGGTTTCCAATGCATCCGATGCCGCCGACAAGCTGCGCTTTGAAGCGATCAACAACGGCGCCCTGTTCGAGAACGACCCGGAACTGAAGATCAAGGTCGCTTTCGACAAGGCTGCGCGCACCATCACCATCTCGGACAACGGCATCGGCATGAGCCGCGATGAAGCCATCTCGCACCTGGGCACCATCGCCAAGTCCGGCACCAAGGAATTCTTCTCGAAACTGTCCGGCGACCAGCAAAAAGATGCGGCCCTGATCGGCCAGTTCGGCGTCGGCTTCTACTCCGCCTTCATCATCGCCGACAAGATCACGGTCGACACCCGCCGCGCCGGCGCCAGCGCCACCGAAGGCGTGCGCTGGGAATCCGAAGGCGCCGGCGATTTCAGCATCGAAGCGATCGACAAGCCGTCGCGCGGCACCGACATCACCCTGCACCTGCGCGAAGGCGAAGACGAGTATCTGTCGGCCTGGAAGCTGAAATCGATCATCCGCAAGTACTCCGACCATATCTCGCTGCCGATCGTGATGCAGAAAGAGGAATGGGACGAAGAAAAGAAAGAAACCGTCGTCAAGGACGAATTCGAGACCGTCAACCAGGCCAGCGCGCTGTGGGCCCGCAACAAGTCCGACATCACGGAAGAGCAGTACGTCGAATTCTACAAACACGTTTCGCATGATTTCGAAGCGCCGCTGACCTACACCCACAACCGGGTCGAAGGCCGCAGCGAATACACGCAGCTGCTGTACGTACCGAGCCGCGCCCCGTTCGACCTGTGGGACCGCAACAAGCGCGGCGGCATCAAGCTGTACGTCAAGCGCGTCTTCATCATGGACGATGCCGAACAGCTGATGCCGGTCTACCTGCGTTTTGTCAAAGGCGTGATCGACTCCAGCGACCTGCCGCTCAACGTTTCGCGCGAAATCCTGCAGGAATCGCGCGACGTGCGCGTGATCCGCGAAGGCTCGACCAAGCGCGTGCTGGGCTTGCTGGAAGAACTGGCGAACAGCGACGACCAGGCGCAAAAGGACAAGTACGCCAGTTTCTGGAAGGAATTCGGCCAGGTCCTGAAAGAAGGCATAGGCGAAGACGCCAGCAACAAGGAAAGAATCGCCAAGCTCCTGCGTTTTGCTTCCACCAGCAACGCAGATGGCAACGGCAGCGAGGCGCAGACCGTTTCCTTCGCCGACTATATCGGCCGCATGAAAGAAGGCCAGGACAAGATCTATTACGCGACCGGTGAAACTTTCGCCGCCGCCAAGAATAGTCCGCATCTGGAAATCTTCCGCAAGAAAGGCGTCGAAGTGCTGCTGCTGACTGACCGCGTCGACGAATGGATGCTGTCCTTCCTGCAGGATTTCGAGGGCAAGGAACTGGCGTCCGTGGCCAAGGGCGGCCTCGATCTTGGCACCCTGGAAGACGAAGCCGAGAAAAAGCAGCATGAAGAAACCGAAACCCAGTTCAAGGACCTGGTCGAGAAGATGAAGGGCGCGCTGGCCGACAAGGCCAAGGATGTGCGCGTCACTTTCCGCCTGACCGATTCGCCGGCCTGCCTGGTGGCTGACGAGAACGAGTTGTCGGGCAACCTGCTGCGCATGCTGAAAGCCGCCGGCCAGGAAGCGCCGGACTCCAAGCCTATCCTGGAAATCAATCCGGACCATCCGCTGGTGCAGCGCCTGAAGTACGAAGAAGCCAAGTTCGGCGACTGGTCGCACATCTTGTTCGACCAGGCTCTGCTTGCTGAAGGCGGCGCCCTGGCCGACCCGGCCGGTTTCGTCAAGCGCCTCAATGAAATGCTGTTGGGCATGACGGGCAAATAAGGCAGGCCGCCTCCCCGGAGGTGAAAACAAAGGGCGGGGAGACTTCATGTCTCCTCGCCCTTTGTTTTATGGCTTTTCTTCTGCAGTTACGGCGCCACCTCGAATTCGCCGACGAACACCGTTTCCTGTCTGTCCTTCAGACGCAGCGTGACCATCTGCTCTTTCTGCCGGGAGCTGCTGAAACCGGTAGTCAGCTTGACTTGCAAAGTGGTGGCGCCGGCAATCACCTGCTGGCGGTTGCCATAATAATTGGCTTCGATCTTGTACTTGCCCGGCTTGGCCTTGCGCAGTGAAAATTCCTCCGGTCCGTAGCCCTGGGTGAAATCGCGCGACAGGCGTCCACCCTGGTAAGTCAAGGCATGGCCGTAGTAGCATTTTTCACCGTTCGGATCGGTGACCCACAGATCCATGTCGGCATTGTCCGCATCCCAGGTCATGATCACCCGCAAATCGAGCGGCATGTTCTTCAGCAGGCGCGGATCGATGCGGCTGGTGTCGAGCGGCACGCCGGAGGTGGCGACAATCGCATTCAGTTCTGCCAGCACGATGGTCTCGATTTCCGGGAAACGGGCGTCCCATGGGCGCAGCACCACTTCGTACAGCTGGTCGACGGCTTGCTGGTACTGCTTGTTGGCGGCATACGCCAGCCCGAGATCGCGGAACGATTGCGGTTCTTCTTCCGCCAGCCGCCTGACCTTCTCGAACACCGGTATTGCCAGTTCCGGCGCGCCGGCTTGCAGCAGGCGGTAGCCCAGTATGCGCAGCACCGCGCGGTTTTCCAGGTCCATCTCGGCCAGGTTGGACAGCACGCGCAACGCCAGGTCGCGCTGCCCTTTTTCCAGCAGGATGTCGGCGGCATCGAGCAAGAAAGCGCTGCTGTTCGCGTAGCCGGGCTTTTCGTCGAGGTAGATGGCGTACACGGTTTCCGCCGTGGCCGATTTGAGACGATCGATATACGACGCTGTTGCACTCCATTTTTTCAGCGCCATCCTGATCTCGGGCGCAGCCGAAGCGGTATCCGAATCGACCTTGGATTTTGCCGAATAATTCGAACCCGCTTCAAAATTCTGCCGCGCGCTGATAGCGGGAGCCGGAGCAGACGGTGCTTGCATCACCGAGGCGGCAGCGTTGATGTGCGGCCGTCCTTCGTATCGGGCCTCGTCCTGCACCGGTGGCTTGGACGGCGGCGCAGCGCCTTTAGGGAAATCTTTATCCCACCATGCGGCCTTGCGCTGGAATTGTTCAATCACGGTTTCCAGATGCTTATCGCGCGCTTGCCTGACATCCGATTCGCGCAGCGCTTTCAATTGCTTGAATGCGATCTGGTATTCCTCCGGCGGAGCAACGTCGTAGCGTACATAGTCGTCCAGGCGCTCCAGCACGATCAGCGAAGTCTCGGCCGTCGCCAGGCCGAACTGCTGGCCGATGCGGCGGATTTCGGCGCGATGCAGGTCACGGTTCGCTTCCAGTTCATGCAAGCGATAGCCGGCCCACAGATAGGCCGCCAACGGATGTGCCGGCGCCGTTGCCGAAACGGGAACGGTGATGGTCGCCAGCCGGCCGTTTTGCCGCATAACCAGGGTGAGCTGGGCTTCCGGATTGCGCAACCGCCCGGCGATGCGCAGGATGCCGTTTTTAGCGTCATGCGATTCGATCTGCAAATCGCTGGCGCCGGCCGCCGTCAGCGTTTCCACATGGGTCGATTCGCTTAGCAAAGCTTGCGTCGCCGCAGCTATGGTTTGTGCTGAAACCTGTATCAAGCGGCCGCCGGTATTTTCCGCCCAGGCGGACAGCAGGCTGGCATCGGCCGCCAGCGCCGAGTTCAATGCGTACAGGCGCTGACCCGCAGCAAGCTTGGGAAATGCCGCATTGCCGTAATTGCTCAAGCCATCGCTCACCAGCAGGTATTCGCCGACATCGGCTTCCTGCTTCCATTCGCCCAAGGCGCTGGCGCCATCGTAGGAGGTGTTCTGCAAAGCCTGGCGCAAGGCGCTCCAGTTGCCGCTGGCGACATGGAAGGACTGTTCCGGCTCCTGCCTGTCGCGCAAACGGGTCAGACGCACCTCTGCATTGCCGGCGGCCTTGAAATAACGATCGAGAACGGCAAATTCGGCATCGTGATCGCGCGCCGCGCCGGAGCCCGAACTATCCCACAACAAGCCGATCACCTTGGGCAAGCTGCGCGCCATGCGCGTCTCGGGCACCGGTATTTCAGTGACAAACCAGGTGCCGTCATCGCGCAGCTGGGCGTAAGTCTGCGGCTTCTCGCCGGCAGGTATCAGCAGATTGAGCATGCCGCTGGCGGCAAATCCGCTTTTATTGACATGCATCTGGTACTGCTCACCGGTGCGCACGAGGCCAATGGCGCCCAGGCTGCCGCTGGCCTGCGGTGCGGCCATGGCGCCATGCACACTGAGCGTCAGATCGAAATCGCGCATGCGGTCGCCGTAAGCCAGCGGCAAGCGGTATTGCCAGTTCTTGCCTTGGCGCGCCAGCGGCTCCACGTACTTGATCTCCACCGTGCGCGTACCGTTGGCTGGAATCGGATAGATCCGCAGTTTGAAATTATTGCCCTGGGTCGCTTCCAGCAAACCCGGATCGACCCGGCGCCGCTCGATTGCTTCGAATATCTGACGTCCCTTGGCTTTTTCAACCGGCACGGCAGGCCGCTGCCGCCCTTCGATATCCAGCGAAAAGCCGACGATCTGCTGGCCATCGAGCAAAGGAAATTGCAGCTGTCCCTCCAGCAAGCGCCGGTTTGGATTGAAAAACACCATCTGCACCGTAGTCTGCGCCATGCCGCCGCTGATCTCGCCGCTGACCTGCAGGCTTTGCAGCACAATCGGTTGTTCCGCCCCGCTAGCGATGATCAGCGGCGGCGGCATCACCGTCCGCGCCTGCGCCGCGGGAAGTAGAAGTAGCAGCGCCCATAGTGCGGCTAACAAGCCTCGTAACATAGTATTCTCCGTTTATGCCGATACGCCGGCTTGTGATATGAAACGAGGCAGGTTCTGAAACGGGGTTAAATCGGCAAAAAAATTTACTAAGAAAAAATGGCTACGGGCAAGCATTCATTGGCTTATTGCTTTCTTGCACGGCACAAGTCACAATCGGCGCTACCGCCCTGCCGGGCAATGAAGCTGCCGCCGATCCACCATGCCCGCCGAACCCTCCGATGAATCGCTGATGCTCAGTTACCGCGACGGTGATCTGGCTGCATTCAGGGAGCTGTACCGGCGCCATAGCCAGGGTCTGTACAGATTCATCGCCTGGCGTTCGCCGCGCCGCGACTGGGTCGACGAGATCGCGCAAGACAGCTGGGCCGGCCTGCATCAGGCTCGCTCCCGCTATCAGCCGGAATCGCTGTTCCGGACATATCTGTTCCAGATCGCGCGCAATCGCCTGATTGACCTGTTACGCCAACAGCAAACCTTGCTGGCAAGCGAAATGGGCCAGGGAGACGACGAGCAAGCGGCGTTCGATTACCTGGCCGAAACGGCGCAAGAAATTCTGTCGCCCGAGACTGTGCTGGAAAACCGGGAGCGCATCGCCAGGCTGCATGCAGCGATACGGCTGCTGCCAGGAGAACAGAAAGAGGTTTTGATCTTGCAGCAATTTAACGGCATGAGCTTGGCAGAGATCGCATTGATTGTCGCCGCGCCGGAAGAGACCATCAAGAGCCGCTTGCGCTATGCCATGCGCAAATTGCGGCAGCAACTGACACCAGACCTGGATTCCAGCAAGGAGGCGGCATGACGTCCGAAGACAGCAAACGGCTGGACGACGCCGAATTCGAGGCCTTTCTGCAAGGCCGTGGCGAATTGGCGCGCCAACTGCAAGGGCTACCGCAGCCCTCGCCTTCGGCTGGCTTGGACGCTGCCATCCTGGCGCAGGCCGAGATCTTGCTCAAAACGGCAACACCGGTGCAGCAAGCGGCCAACGACGCCTTGTCCGGCAAACCCGGCCAGCCGGCCAAACCGCGTTTCTTGATGCGCTGGCCAACCCAGCTAGGCATGGCTGCTTGCATGGTGCTGGCGGTGCTGGCCACTTTGCGGTGGCAGACAGAGCCGGCCACACAGTCTTACGATACGATGCCGCAGGCCGAACCGGCGCCGTCATCTCCCGCGCCGGCAGCGGCGACAACGCCGTCAGTAAAGCCGGCGGAACCGGTTGAAAAGAAAGCCCAGGCAAAACCGGAGTTGGCGCGTCAGAAAGTTGCCGCCAGCAGCACGCCGCCGGCGGCAAAAGCCACACCGGAAGCGAAGTCGCTGGCCCAGGCCCGGGATACGCAAGCCCCACCTGCTCCGGCGCCAGCGCCTATTGCAGGTAGCGAAAACTATGCCGTTTCGCCAGCGCAGTTGGCAAGTCCGGAAAATTTGCCGTCAAGAGCCCGGGTAATCATTGCGCCGCGGGCTTCGCTCGCGGCCAATCCGCCATCAGCGATTGTCGATCCTGCGGCGGCGTACTCACCTGCTCCGACACCCATAGTAGCGCCCCCGCCTGCCCCAGTGATAGCATCTGGCGCCGCCGCAACAGCAGCGGAATCGGAATCGACGCCGGCCGCCGCCCTGCCGGGCAAACCAGAATCGCCCGTACGAGCCGAGGCGTGGCTATCAGTGATTGATGAAATGCTAAAGGCCGGCTTGCGCCAGGATGCGCTGGAAGAATGGGAGAAATTCAGACATGCCTATCCCGATTATCCGGTACAGGAAAAATTGCGCGCGCAAATCAGATTATTGCAGAAATAGAGATGAAGCTAGCCATGTAGAGCGAGTCCCCAGACCTTCAGGAAAACGGATTTACCAGGCTCACCCCGGTGCCGATAAAATCGCTGGTGTTACGCGTAACGACAGTCATGCTATGGATCAAGGCGATCGCGGCAATTTGCTTATCGATCGGATGTTGATTGTCGGCGGACATCAAACACCCCCACACCTGGGCACAACCGTCGTCAAAAGACAGGATACGATCCGCATATTCCGTTGTAAGCGTCTGCAGCCATGTCTCCAGCATTTTGGCCTGTGCTGAATCGCCGCGGCGCTTGACGATTTCAATACCGCGGCGTATTTCGCCTATGCTTTGCGCCGGCAGATAAATCGCATCGAGGTCAACCGAGCGCCAGAACGCCTGCGTTCCGAGATTGGCCTTTTTCCCTTTGCGGGACTCGCTGATGACATTGGTATCTAGCAGATACACGCGTTGCCCCTGAATTGACTCTTGCATTTACTCTTGAACATTGCGCGCATCGAAGTCCTTGTCTTCTCCGACATCCGGCATACTCAATAAAAATTCCACCAGCGAACGCCGCTTCGGACGCTGCAGCGCCGCCCGCAGGATTTCCCTGTGTTCGGCTTCGGCGCTGCGGCCGTGCGCAGCAGCCTGCTGCTTGAGTGCCAAAGTAAGCTCTTCTTCCACGTTTCTAACCACCAGGTTGGTCGCCATCGCAGCTCCCCACAATTGATTGCAACGCTATCACTTTAGCGAATTACCGCAATCAATGCAAGCATCTTCTCCGGCCATTAGTTGATTTTTTAAAAAGAATATGCTTTTTCAGGGCAACTGATGCAGCTATAGCCGGAAAATTAGTTGAATACTTATAAAAAAGGGCTGGAAGACAAGTTGTCTCCAGCCCCTTCGCTGATGTGCATTGCTTTATTTAGCGCTCGTCCCGGCGCTGCCGCCCTCAGGCAACCTGCTTTTCCTGGCTGAGCGATTTGCGCCCGGCCAGATGCGTCAACATATCGTCAACCATCTCGCTCAAGCTGTATGCAGGACGCCATGCCCACTCTGCCCGCGCACTGGAATCGTCAATCGAACGCGGCCATGCATCGGCGATCGCCTGGCGGAAATCCGGCTTGTAAGCGGCCTGGAAAGCTGGCACACGCTGCTGGATGACGCATACCAGCTCGCGCGGCGAAAAGCTCCATGCCGCCAGATTGTATGAACCGGCGGTCTTGAGGTTCTCTTTCGGTGCGCTCATCAGTTCGATGGTAGCGCGCACGGCATCCGGCATGTACATCATCGGCAATGTGCTCTCTTCGCCCAGGAAACTGGTGAAGGCGCTGCCGTCAGCCGCCGAAAACAAGGCCTGGATGGCGTAGTCGGTCGTGCCGCCGCCGGGTTCCGCCGAGTAGCTGATCAGGCCCGGATAACGCAGGCTGCGGATATCCATGCCGTATTTTTCCGCATACCAGCTGCACCAGTGCTCGCCCGCCAGCTTGGAGATGCCGTAGACGGTCTTGGGATCCATGGCGCCGACCTGCGGCGCATTGTCGCGCGGAGTCGACGGGCCGAAGGCGGCGATCGAGCTGGGCCAGAACACTTTCGACAGCTTGGCCTGGCGCGCCACTTCCAGCACGTTCAGCAAGCCGGTCATGTTCAGGTTCCAGGCCCACTCCGGATGCTCTTCGCCTTTGGCCGACAAGGCGGCCGCCAGATGATAGATTTCACCGATGTCGTGTTGCTGCACTACTTCGGCCAAGCGTTTGGCGTCGGTCACGTCCAGTTTTTCGTAAGCCAGTTCCTGGTGCCGGCCCAGCGCCTGTATATCGCTCGCAACCACCTGTTGTGCGCCATGCAGTTTGACCAGTGCGGTCGTCAGTTCGGTGCCGATCTGGCCGTTGGCGCCGATTACCAATATTTTTTTCATCGCTTGTCTCTTCAATTCTTATCTTCAGTTCTTCACCAGGCCCAGCTCTTCGCCGGCTTGCCGGAAAATGCCCACGGCGCGCTGCAATGTTGCTTCGTCATGGACCGCCGACATCTGCACCCGGATCCGTGCCTGTCCTTGCGGCACCACCGGATAAAAGAAGCCGACTGCATAGACGCCCAGCTCATACAGGCGGCGCGACAGGTTTTGCGCGACGACGGCGTCGTACACCATCAGCGGCACGATCGGGTGGGTCCCCGGCTTGATCTCGAAACCGGCTTCCGTGATGGCCTGGCGGAAATAGACGGTGTTGCGTTCCAGGCGGTCGCGCAATTCGGTGGATGCTTCCAGCAGGTTGAGCGCTTCGATCGAAGCACCGACGATCGCCGGCATCAGTGTGTTCGAAAACAGGTAGGGCCTGGAGCGTTGCCGCAGCAGGTCGATCACTTCGCGCCGGCCGGCGGTGAAACCGCCGCTGGCGCCGCCCAGGGCTTTGCCGAGGGTGCCGGTAATCACGTCGACCTTGCCGAAGATGCCGCGCGCTTCATGCGTGCCGCGTCCGCGCGCGCCCATGAAACCGGTGGCGTGGCAGTCGTCGACGCCAAGCAAGGCGCCGTACTTGTCGCACAGCTGGCGGATCACATCGAGCTGCGCCACGGTGCCGTCCATCGAAAACACGCCGTCGGTAAACACCATGGAAAAACGGGCGTTGTCGGCCTTGGCCTGTTTCAGGCAGCGCTCCAGGTCTTCCATGTCGTTGTGGGCGTAACGATAGCGTTTCGCCTTGCACAGGCGGACGCCGTCGATGATCGAAGCGTGGTTGAGCGCATCGCTGATGATCGCGTCCTGCTCGCCCAGCAAGGGCTCGAACAGGCCGCCGTTGGCGTCGAACGCGGCGGCGTACAGGATGCAGTCTTCAGTGCCGAGGAACTGCGCCAGGCGCTGTTCCAGTTCGCGATGGATATCTTGCGTGCCGCAGATGAAACGCACCGAACTCAGGCCGAAACCGTGGCTGTCCAGCGCCGCGTGGGCGGCCTTGATCAAGGCCGGGTGCGAAGACAATCCGAGATAGTTGTTGGCGCACAGGTTGATCAATTCGCCATTGGCGGTATTGATCGTGCCGCCCTGCGGGCCAAGGATCAGGCGCTCGCTTTTCAGCAGGCCGGCGGCCTGGATCCCGGCCAGCTCGTCGCGCAGGTGGCCGTAGAAACCGGGAGCGCCAGCCTGGGTAGTGATGTCTTGTGTCATTGTCTGCCTCGATCTTATATAATATATTGCTTCAATTCGATATATCGAACAAGAATTCCACGATAATGCACAAAAACGAGGTTGTCAACCAGATGAGCAGCAATTCAGGAAAAAATTTGGAGGATGCACCGCCCAAGGTCGGCGATACCTTGGTCAAGCTGCGCCAGGCCGACGGGCTCTCGCTGGATGCATTATCGAAACGCGCCGGCGTCTCCAAGTCCATGCTATCGCAAATCGAGCGCAACCAGGCCAATCCCACGGTTGCCGTGGTGTGGCGCCTGGCCAACGCCCTCGGCGTGCCGATCTCGCTGCTGGTGGACGGCAACCAGCCGGTGCCGGCCTCGATTGAAACCTTGCCCAGCCACGCCACGCCTTCGCTGCGTTCGCGCGACGGCCATTGCGTGCTGCGCATCCTGGGGCCGATCGAACTGGCCGGCCAGTTCGAATGGTATGAACTGTCGCTGGAACCCGGCGGCTGCCTCGACTCTGAGGCGCACGAACCGGCTTCGCGCGAACACCTGACGGTCTTGTCCGGCATGCTGGAAGTCCAGAGCGGCAGCAACGTCACCAAGATCAAGGTCGGCGAAACCGCACGTTATGCGGCGGACCGCCCCCACTACATCAAGAATGTCGGCAAGAATGCCGCCACCGCCCTGCTGGTGGTGATCCATAACGGCGGCCAGTAACCAGCCCTCCGCACAATAAAAAAGGCTGGAAGACAATCATGTCTTCCAGCCTTTTTGACTTTACAGCCGCTTGATCCGGGCTTAGTGGGTTACCCGGGTAACGCCGCCGGAAGACAGCAAACGCACACGGTCGCCGACGTTGAAACGCTCGTCCGCATCCTGGGTAATGGCGCGCAATTCGCCGTTGCTCAGGCGCACGGTGATTTCCAGGCCTGGACGCTGGTTCAGGTTGTTTTCCACCTGGTTGCCGGCAATCCCGCCGAGCACTGCGCCGACTACGCCGGCCGCAATCGATCCGTTGCCTTTACCGATCAGCGAACCGGCGCCAACCGCGCCAAGCGCGCCGCCAGCCAAGGTGCCGGCGCTGCCGCCGTTGTTCTTGTCGATGGTGACCGGACGCACCGAATCAACCACCGCCATGCGCACCGATTGCTCGCCCTGGGCTTGGTGGCTGGTATATACGTTTGCCGAATTCGGCGTTACAGCGCAACCGCCCAAGGCCACCAGGGCCGCGACTACGATCAGGTTCTTCATTCTCGATAACTCCATCTATAAATTGCTCTTACACAAAAAATTGCCGCATGACCCGCAAAGCGCACCGACAGAGGGGTTGCCCGGGCACGGCGCCGTTACTTGCAGCGTTGGACAGTGAATCAATGGATCAGGTTTTCGCCAATTCTGCTCATTTTATCAATTTTTTACAAGCAACTGGGATTTTGCCCAAATTGCCCCGATTGGGATCGAGAAAATCAGCGTATTAATTCAGGTTCAACAATAAAATCATTCCCATGAAACCGCACAAAAAAATTACTTAATGGCAACTAAAAACTATATAATCAATCTTCGCTGCCAAATTCAATCCCAGCAAGGCTCCCATGAAAACGCTGTTCAAAGCCCTAAGCATCATGTTTTTTTTAGTACTGATGGTCGGCTTTGGGCTCTGTGGCTTTCTAGGGATTGTGTCTGGCAGTAGCTACAAAACCGCTGGGGATGGCCTGTCGTCCATTTTTCTTCTTGGGTGCGCAGGAGTAGGAATTAGTATCGCGCTCGGCTTCGTTATATATCGCATTGCAAAAAAACCAGATGTAGCGATGCAGCCAGATCAAGACGAATCCAAATAATGAAAGCAGTTGTCTTTTCCAGCTCGACTGCACACCTCATCCATCTGTTTTTTGAATGGGCAGCCATCGCCTCCGGCGTCCAGCTATATCGCTGGCAACGTGCCCGCCAAGGCCTCCCCGGCATCTTGGAACCGGGACAATACGCCATCATCATCGGCTGCATACTCGGCGCAGCGATCGGAAACAAGTTGGTGTTCTGGATGGAGTTTCCCCAGTTATGGGCATCGTCTTCTTTAGACTTCAATCTCTGGATGTCGGGACAATCTATCGTCGGTGGTTTGCTCGGCGGGTTGTGTGGCGTAGAGATTGCAAAAAAACTGATTCGCTCTCAACGCTCCACGGGCGACAAATTTGTCTTGCCATTGATGCTAGGCACCGCCGTCGGGCGCGTCGGTTGTTTTCTGGCGGGACTGCACGACGGCACTTATGGCGTAGCCACCCACATGCCTTGGGGTGTCGACTTTGGCGACGGCATTTTTCGTCACCCCACGCAACTGTATGACATTCTCTTTGTATTAATTTGGGGTGGCGCCATTCTATTTTTTCAAAAACGCTGGCGCGAAAGCCCGGGCCTTCTCTTCAAGTTTTATCTATCAGGCTATTTACTGTGGCGCTTACTCATCGATGGCATCAAACCGATTCCTTATGAATATGCCGGTGGCCTTAGCGGCATACAGATCATATGTTTATTGGCTTTACTGTGCTATCTCCCATTTGTAATCAAACAATTTTTGAATTTTAAAAAAAATGCGCCTCTTTTCCCGTGATCGATCACGTGCAGCGTTACTGATAGTGAGTTTGAGCTTGATTGGTGGTACGGGTTGTATCACTGCCTCGATCGTCAACAGCGTGCAACAAAAAAATGCAGAGCGTGCGAATGCAGAAATGCAGAGAAAAAGAATTGAAGGGTACAAAGTAGCAGCCAGTCGCGGCGATCTGGAGGCCATGACACAACTTGGAATGGAATATATAAACGGTTCTCCAAGCCTGGAAAGAGATATCTCCACTGGTATCACTTTACTCGAACAAGCCGCTGCCAAACAATATAGTCCTGCGGAATATGGCTTAGGCTGGCTTTTACTCAACGGCTCCAACCGACAGGCCAACGCCAGGCCTCTCCGCGCAGAACAATTGCCCCTGGATCCCCTGCGCGGAGTCGAGTTATTAAAACGATCGTCTACACGTTCTTGCAGCCCTTCACCGGTGTTTTTTAATCGCTTTTCTGCGTTTGACGTTAGTGAAATATATCGCAATGGCGGGATTATCGGGCAAGACATACAGCAAGCAGACCTTTGGCTTGCGCGCAGCATTTTAGACTGCGGATATCCATTCGACGCCGCGATTAGATACAAATTTGAAATTTCAAAAACACCCGACACAGCGGCTAAAATTAAAACCCTATCTTTTCTCTTGATGCAACCGGTCAGCGACACGCTCACCAAACTGCAGGCATCCATGTCTCAGGCAGACATACAAGCGGCACAAGAAAGAATGGCATTGCTACGCCAAGCTGCCATCGAATCAAGACAACAATATCCCGCACCGCCTAACCCGAGACAACGATGACGCGTAAAATCCGCCCCTACCTTTTTTACGATACGACTACTTCAGTCTGCTCTACCTGCCTGCATCCGGTTGAAGCCAAGATCATCTTTAAAGATGATCTTGTCTACATGGATAAGTGGTGTACTGCGCACGGCAGCGAACGCGTGCTGGTTAGCGATGACGTCGAATATTATCGTTTGTGCCGCGAAGTGTTCGTCAAACATCCGGAAATGCCGCAAACGTTTAACACTAAAATGGAATACGGCTGCCCCTATGATTGCGGCCTGTGTCCAGACCACATGCAGCACTCTTGCTTATCCATTGTCGAGATTACCGACAACTGCAATCTAAATTGCCCCGTTTGTTATGCAGAAAGCGGTACGCATCGAGAACAGCATAAACCCTTGGCGGACGTCATCAAGATGCTTGACGCTGTTGTGGCCAATGAAGGCGAGGCTGATGTCATGCAATTGTCCGGCGGCGAGCCCACTTTACATCCGCAATTCTGGGAAATTCTCGATGCTGCCAAAGCGCGTCCGATCAAACATGTGATGGTTAACACCAATGGCATCGTATTGGCGCAAGATCCTGAGTTTGTGCAACGCTTGGCAGGCTATGCGCCAGGAATAGAAGTGTATTTGCAATTCGATTCCATGCGTGCAGAGGTGCATAAGGTATTACGCGGCGCTGATTTAAGCCGCATCCGGCTACAAGCATTGAAAAATCTGAATGCAGCTGGCTTGTCCACCACTTTGGTGGTAACGCTGAAAAAAGGTTTGAATGATGATGAGATTGGCGCCATTATCGATTTCGCCTTGACACAACCGTGTGTTCGCGGCGTCACATTGCAGCCGATTCAAGATGCTGGTCGTGTTGAAAATTACGATCCTCGCCTGCATCGCCTGACCGTTTCTGAAATACGTCGCAAGATCGCCGAGCAAACCAGTGTATTCACCTTGCAAGATATCGTCCCGGTGCCTTGCAACCCCGATACTCTGGCAATGGCTTACGCTCTCAAAACCGACGAAAAAACTGTCCCGCTTACCCGATATCTTGATCCGCAATCGTTAGTGGAAGGCAGTGGCAACACGATAGTTTTTGAGCGCGACGATGCGCTCAAAAAGAATATGAAAGACCAGATATTTAAACTATTTTCGACTAACCATTCGCCGGAATCACAAGCCAACTGTCTTTCTGAATTAATGTGCTGCCTGCCTTTGATTTCTGCGCCGCAGACGCTGCGATACGACAATGTTTTTCGGGTACTGATTGTGCAGTTTATGGACGCCTATTCTTTGGATGTTCGCGCCTTGAAAAAATCCTGCATACATTTTGCCCAAGCTGATGGAAAAATGATTCCATTTGAAAGTTACAACCTGCTCTATCGCGATGACAAACGACTTACGGACATTCGCCAAAGCATTGCGCAACAAACCACCGCCAGACACGATCCCAACCGCATCCCGATCAAACTGTTGTAGCTAGGACCACGGTCGGACGCCTTCACCTCGAATCATCGCTTCTACCGTCTGATCCTTCCTGTGATTAACGGCCGCCGGCGACATCGATGAACGCGCCGGTCGAATAAGACGCCTCGTCGGATACCAGCCACATGATCGCGCGCGCTACTTCCTCAGCGCTGCCGCCGCGCCGCATCGGCACCGTATCCTTGACCCGGTCGACCCGGCCCGGCTCGCCGCCGCTGGCGTGGATATCGGTATAGATCACGCCGGGACGCACCGCATTGACGCGGATGCCCTGGCCGGCGACTTCCTTCGCCAGGCCGACCGTCATGGCGTCGATCGCTCCCTTGGAGGCGGCGTAATCGACATATTCGCCCGGACCGCCGAGCTTGGCCGCCATCGACGACAGGTTGACGATGGCGCCGCCCTGGCCGCCGAGGCTGGTAGACATGCGCCGCACCGCTTCGCGGGCGCACAAGAAACTGCCGACGATGTTGGTGGCGAACACGCGCTGCAAACGCGCCACGTCCATCTCTTCCACCCGCATCTGCCGCTCCAGGATGCCGGCGTTGTTGACCAGGGCGGTCAGCTTGCCGAGTTGCGCATCGACGGTCTGGAACAGCTTCAAGACATCGGCCTCGACCGCGACATCGCCGGCTACCGCCAGGGCTTCGCCGCCAGCCTGGCGGATGGCATCGACCACCTGCTCGGCGGCGCTGCGGTTATGCACGTAATTGACGCATACGGCGTAGCCGCGGGCGGCCGCCAGATGCGCGGTGGCGGCGCCGATGCCGCGGCTGGCGCCGGTAATCACGATCACTTGTTTCGACATGCTGCCCTCATTCGTATTTGCGGGCATCCTCGATGACTTTGCCGTCATTCGGCAGGCTGCCCGGCGCGACAAATAAAACTTCGCCGCGCAGTTTGGTTATCTCGCGTAGGCTGTCCGCAATCTGTTCCGCGGCCAACGCCGGCGCGTCCTGCGCCTCGCAATGCAGCGTCATGACATCGTTGGCCATGGCGCCGCTGACCACCAGCCGCGCTTTCAGTACCTGTGGATGGCGCTTCAGCACTTCCGCCAGCTGCGACGGATGGACGAACATGCCGCGCACCTTGGTCACCTGGTCGGCGCGTCCCATCCAGCCCTTGATGCGGGTATTGGTGCGGCCGCATGGCGAGACGCCTTCCAGCACCGCAGACAAATCGCCGGTAGCGAACCGTATCAAAGGATAATCGGGGTTGAAAGAAGTCAGCACCACCTCGCCCACTTCACCGGCGGCAACCGGGTCGCCGCTGCCGGGCCGCACGATTTCCAGGATCAGGTCCTCATCCAGGATCATACCCGGATTGAGGCGGCCGTTGCTGAGCGACTCGTATGCGATATTGCCGACGTCGGCCGAGGCATACAATTGCAGCACGTGCGGCACGCCGTTATCGTGGAACCACTGGCGCAGCGATGGCGGCAAGGCTTCGGCGCTGAGCAGCGCCCGCTGCACGGTGCCGATGTCGGCGCCCATCTCGCGCGCCTTTTCGATGATGATCTTGAGGAAAGACGGCGTGCCGACGTAGGCGTCCGGCCGCAAGGCCGACATCGCCTGCACCTGCAGCTCAGTCTGGCCGATGCCGGCCGGGATCACGGCGCAGCCCAGCTTGCTGGCCGCGCCTTCGACCATGAACGCGGCCGGCGTGAAATGGTAGGTGAAACAATTCTGTATCAGGTCGCCGGCGCGCAGCCCCAGGGCCCGCATCGGCCGGGAAAAACGCCACCAGTCCTGGCCATAGCCCTCTGGATCGAAAATCGCTCCGGGCGACACATATAAGCGCCGCAACTGGCGGTGCGGCGTGGTGTTCAGGCCGCCGAACGGCGGCTGCTGCGCCTGCAGTTCATGCAAATCGGATTTGCGCGTGAGCGGCAATTGCGCCAGCGCGGCGCGGTCGCGGATCTCGCCGGCGGCTACGCCGTGCAGGATGCGGCCCCAGCCGGTTGCTGCCTGCGCCCGCGCGATCAATTGCGGCAAGCCGTTCATCAGATCCGCCTCGCGTTGCAAGGGATGGCGTTGTTCAAGAAAGTCGAGAGTGTCGGACATGGCGGACCTGTAGGCGTGGACGGAAAAACGGCGTAGCGATAAAGTCAGGCCAGCCAGCGCTTGCGGCGCCGGTAGAATTTCATGTCGCGGAAATTCTTGCGCCCCGCTCCCGATACCCCCAGGTAGAACTCTTTCACATCCTCGTTGCTGGCCAGCTCGCTGGCGGCGCCTTCCATCACCACCCGGCCGTTTTCCAGGATGTAGCCGAAATCGGCGTAACGCAGCGCCACCATGGTGTTTTGTTCTGCCAGCAGGAAAGACACGTTTTCCCGCCGGTTCAAATCCTTGACGATCTCGAAGATCTCCTCAACCACCTGCGGCGCCAGCCCCATCGACGGTTCATCCAGCAAGATCATCGACGGCTTGGCCATCATCGCCCGGCCGATCGCCGTCATCTGCTGTTCGCCGCCGGAGGTATAGCCTGACTGCGATTTGCGCCGTTCTTTCAGCCGCGGGAAATAGTCGTAGATCCTTTCCAGGTCGCGCCTGACCTGGATATTGCTGACCTGGCGCGTATAAGCGCCGGTCAGGAGATTTTCCTCTACCGTCAGGTGGCCGAAACAATGGCGTCCTTCCATCACCTGGATCACGCCGCGCCTGACCAGGTCGTTCGGCGTCAGGCGGTCGACCCGCTCGCCCTTGTATTCGATGCTGCCTTTGGTGACGTCGCCGCGCTCCGCCGACAACAGGTTGGAGATCGCTTTCAGCGTCGTGCTTTTGCCGGCGCCGTTGGCGCCCAGCAAAGCGACAATCTTCCCTTCCGGCACCGCCAGCGACACCCCTTTCAGCACCAGGATGACGTGGTCGTAGATCACTTCGATGTTATTGATGTTGAGTGCTGTACCCATGCTTTCCTCAGCTATGCAGTAAAAAGCGCCGGCGGCCCGCTTGGGCGCCGGCGCCGGGACTACTTCATGCAGGCGGGCGTGATGCCTTTTTCTTTTGCATACTTCGCGGCGGAAGCCTTGAACAGCGGATGAATCAGGTTCTTGTTGCCTTCGATCCAGTCGGACACCAAAACCCACTTGCCGCCGTCCCATTGCTGGATCTTGATCTTGCCCGAACCCTCATGGTTGTCGCAGGACGTCTTGATCTCAGGCAGCAGGCCGGAAGCGCCCAGCTGCTGCAGGCGCGCGTTGGTGATGTTCAGGTTTTCCAGCCCCCAGCGCACGTCCTCGCCGCTCATCACCTTGCCCTTGCCGTACTTGGCCTGCGCGGCGCGTATCGCTTCCACCGTCGCCAGCGCGGCCGATACGCCGCGGTTGTACAGGATCGAACCGATCTTCGCCTTGTCCTGCATGTTGCCCTTGCCGGCGCCGTACACCACCTTCTCGATATCGGCGATCAGCGGCACGCTCTTGCCGGATACGTTCCATGTGGCGCTCAGGTAACCCTTGGCAGCGTCGCCGGCCGGCACCGTGTCTTCCTCGGAGCCGGCCCACCAGGAACCGATGATCTTGTCGCGGGCGAATCCGACTTTCTGCGCCGCTTTCAAGGCGGTCTGGTTCATCACGCCCCAGCCCCAGAAAATCACGTAGTCCGGATTTTCCTGGCGGATCTTCAGCCATTGCGCGCCCTGCTCGTTGCCGGGATGGGCCACCGGGATCTGCACCAGCTTGAACTTGCCCAGCGTCGCCTCGGCTTCCAGCGCCACTATCGGTTCCTTGCCGTAGGCCGAGTCGTGGTACAGGAACACGATCTTCTTGCCGGACAGCGAACCGCCGTTCTTGCTGGCCAGGTATTTCACGATCGCCGACACCTGCATCTGGTAGGTCGTCACCAGCGGAAAGGCATACGGGAACACCGAGCCGTCCACCGCATCGGTGCGGCCGTAGCCGACCATCAGCAGCGGCACCTTGTCTTCCGCCGTCTTGTCGATCAGCGCATAGGCAATGCCGGTCGCCATGGCGTTGATGGCGGTGCCCTTGGTGACCGGGTTCTTGCCTTTCAGGCGTTCGTAACACTCGACGCCCTTGGCGTTGTTGTATTCGGTTTCGCATTCTTCCCAGGACAGTTTGACGCCGTTGATGCCGCCTTCCTTCAGGTTGACGTAGCTCAGGTAGTCGATATAACCGCCGTAATAAGACTGGCCGTTGGTGCCATACGGGCCGACCCGATAGCTGGGAATCGCGATGAACTGGTCGCTTGCCTGCGCCATCGCGGGCAAGGCCGGCGCCAGCAGGCTGGCTGCGGCCGCGACGGCGAGCATGATCCGTTTGAGGTTTTTCATTATCTTGTCTCCTTTATTGTGCTAATTGCCGTGCTGATTATCGGGACTGGGGGATTGCTAAAAAACTGCCGCATCGGTCAATGCGGGAACGGCCACAGGCGCAGTTTTTCCTTGGTGATCTGCCACAGGCGCGCCAGCCCGTGCGGTTCTGCAATCAGGAAGAAAATGATCAGGGCGCCGAACAGCATCATCTGGATATGCGACACCGTGGCGTTGGTGAACGGCAGGTGCAGCCAGGTCGCCAGCGGCGGCAAGACGTTGTCCAGGAAAATCGGCAGCAGCAGGATGAAGGCGGAACCGAGGAAAGCGCCGAGGATGCTGCCGACGCCGCCGACGATGATCATGAACAGGATGCGGAACGACAAGTCCAGCGAAAAGCCGTCCGGCTCCACCGACCCCAGGTAGCAGAAGGCGTACAGGGCGCCGGCGACGCCGCAGAAAAACGAGCTGACGGCAAACGCTAGCAGCTTGGTCTGCATCAGGCGGATGCCGATCACTTCCGCCGCCACGTCCATGTCGCGCACCGCCATCCAGGCGCGGCCAGTGGAAGAACGCACCAGGTTTTTCGCCAGCAGCGCCATGGCGCAGACAACCGCCAGCACGAACAGGTACTTCCTGACCGGGCTGTTGATGGCGATGCCGAACAGGTTGATCTTTTGCGCGCTGATCACGCCGGAAGAGCTATCGTTGGAAAACCAGGGAAACTTGGTCAGCACCCAGATCACGAAAAACTGCGCCGCCAGCGTCGCCACCGCCAGGTAAAAACCCTTGATGCGCAATGAAGGCAGGCCGAACAGGACGCCGACCGCAGCCGCGCAGCAGCCGGCCAAGATGAAGGACAGCAGGATCGGAATGCCCTCCACCCGCAGCTGGAAATTGTAGGCGGCATAGGCGCCCACCGCCATGAACGCGGCCGAACCCAGCGACAACTGGCCGGCGTAGCCAGTCAGTATGTTCAGTCCCAGCGCCGCCAGCGCAAACACCAGGAAGGGGATCAGGATCGCGGAAAACCAGTACTCGCTGCCGATCAGGGGGATGCCGACAAAGGCAACCGCCAGCAGGATGGCCATGCCGATGCGGTCCTGCCGGATCGGGAATATCTGGCTATCCGCGACGTACGAAGTTTTAAACTGTCCGGCTTCACGATAAAACATGGCATGTCTCCGTTCGAATTCTCAAGGTCTCGCCAGCGCCAAAAATGTCACACACGATCGATATGCCGCTCGCCGAACAGCCCCTCCGGCCGCACCAGCAGGAACAGCAGCGCAAACACATACGGGAACCATCCCTCTATGCCGCCGAAATTGCCGCCGAACATGTCTTGCATGACCGGCGGGATATAGATCTCCGCCAGCTTTTCGGACACGCCGATAATCAGGCCGCCGGCAATCGCCCCGGGGATCGAGGTAAAGCCGCCGAGAATCAATACCGGCAAAGCTTTCAAGGCCGTCATCGTCAACGCAAACTGGACGCCGTTGCGCGAGCCCCACAGCAAACCCGCAACCAGCGCCACAAAACCGGCCACGCCCCAGACGATGACCCAGATATGGCGCAAGGGAATACCCAGCGACAGCGCCGCCTGGTGGTCGTCCGCTACCGCCCGCAAGGCCCGGCCGACCTTGGTTTTCTGGAAGAACAGCGCCAGCAGCAGCACCAGACCGATCACCATGCCCGAAGCAAACAGGTCGAATTTGGAAATGCCTATGCCGAAACCGTCCATGACCGAGGCGATAGGCTCGTCGACGATGCCGAGGTTGATTGCCCGCACTTCGCTGCCGAACAGCATCGGCCCCAGCCCTTCCAGGAAAAAAGCCAGACCGATGGTGGCCATGAACAAGGTGATCGGCGGCTGGTTGACCAGCTTGCGCAGCACCAGGCGTTCGGTCGCCACCGCCACCACTATCATTACCGCAAAAGCGCCGATGATCGCCGCCCACATCGGCCAGCCCTTGTCCATCAGGCCGACCACCGCCAGCGCCGCAAAATAGACCATGGCGCCCTGGGCGAAATTGAAGACGCCGGATGCCTTGTAGATCAGCACGAAACCCAGCGCCACCAGCGAATACATCAGGCCCGAGAGCAAGCCGCTCAGCGTCACTTCAAGGAAAAATTGCATTGTCGTCTCCGTTCAGTGCGAGCTGCCGAGGTAGGCCTTGATGACTTCGGGATTGTTCATGACTTCGTCCGGCGTGCCGTCGCCGATCTTCTTGCCGTAGTCGAGCACCACCACCCGGTCCGAGATATCCATCACCACTCCCATGTCATGCTCGATCAGCACGATGGTGCTGCCGAACTGGTCGTTGACATCCAGGATGAAGCGGCACATGTCCTGCTTCTCCTCGACGTTCATGCCGGCCATCGGTTCGTCCAGCAGCAGCATGCTTGGCTCCGCGGCCAGGGCACGCGCCAGCTCCACGCGCTTTTGCAAGCCGTAAGGCAGGCGCCCGACCGGCGTCTTGCGGATGTGCTGGATTTCCAGGAAATCGATCACCTCCTCCACCTTGCGCCTGTGCTGCATTTCCTCGTTGCGCGCCCGCCCCCACCAGATGGCGTTGGCCAGCAGGCCGGAATGCATCTTGGTATTGCGGCCGGTCATGATGTTGTCCAGCACGGTCATGCCCTTGAACAAGGCGATATTCTGGAAGGTGCGTGCAATCCCCTGCCGCGCCACTTTGCTGGGATGCATGCTGTGGCGCGGCACGCCATGGAATACGATGCTGCCTTTTTGCGGGTGGTAGACGCCGTTGATGACATTGATCATCGAACTCTTGCCGGCGCCGTTGGGGCCGATGATGGCGCGGATCTCATGTTCTTTCACATTGAACGAGATATCGGTAAGCGCCTTGACGCCGCCGAACGACAGTGAAATATTCTGCAGGTCGAGCACCACTTCGCCGATATTGCGCTCGCGGCCCATCACCTGCTGTTCCGGTTTGTGCAAGGCAGCCAGCGGCGCCGGTTCTGCCGGCAGGACTTCTGCGGCGGCATGTCTTTTCATGATCGCACTCATCTCAGTCAAGCCGCTTTATCGAAAGAGTTAAAAGTCCTGGCGTCGGCGATCTGCAGGTCGGCAGCGATCATGCCCTGCCGGCCGTCTTCGAACTTGACCTGGGTTTCTATGTACTGCGATCGCTTGCCGTCATACAGGGCGTCGATCAGCACAGCATACTTGCCTGCGATGAAATCGCGCCGCACCTTGCGGGTGCGCGTCAGCTCGTCGTCATCGGCATCCAGTTCCTTGTGCAAGATCAGGAAACGGTGGATCTGCGACGCCGCCAGCAAAGGATCTTGCGCCAGGTCGGCATTGACCTTTTCCACGCAGCCGGCGATCAGCGCGTACACCGACTGCTGCGCGGCGAGGTCGGCGTAACTGCTGTAGGCCAGGTTGCGGCGTTCGGCCCAGTTGCCGACCGCATCCATGTCGATGTTGATGAAGGCGGTGCATTGCTGGCGCTGGTTGCCGAACACCACCGCTTCTTTGATGAAGGGAAAAAATTTCAGCTTGTTTTCTATGTACTTCGGCGCAAACAGGGTGCCGCCCGCCATCTTGCCCACATCCTTGGCGCGATCGATGATTTTCAGGTGGCCGTCGCCGTCGAAAAAGCCGGCGTCGCCGGTGTGGAAATAACCGTCGGCATCGATCGCCTCGGCGGTCGCCTCAGGCCGCTTGAAATAGGATTTCATCAAGCCGGGCGAGCGCACCAGCACCTCGCCCTTGCTGTCGATATGCACTTCCACCCCTTTCATCGGCCGTCCTACCGTGTCCAGCTTGACGTCGCCGGAAGGCTGCATGCAGACGGTGACGCAGGTTTCGGTCATGCCGTACAGCTGCTTCAGGTTGATGCCCAGCGAACGGTAGAAGTCGAACAGGTCGGGGCCGATCGCTTCGCCACCGGTATAGGCGACGCGAATCCGCGACATGCCCAGCACATTCTTCAGCGGACCGTAGATCAGCAGGTTGCCGAGACCGTACAGCAGGCGGTCGGCCAGCGACACGTCCAGCTTCTTGTCGAGTATGCGTATGCCGACGCGGCGGGCGATGCCCATGAACGCGTGGAACAGCTTGCGCTTGATCCAGCCGGCGTCTTCGATCCTGATCATCACCTGGGTCAGGATGTTTTCATAGATGCGCGGCGGCGCAAAATAATAGGTCGGCCCGATTTCGCGCAGGTCGCTCATCACGGTATTCGGCGATTCCGGGCAGTTCAGGCAGAAGCCGGCGACATGCGCTTGCGCAAACGAATACAGGAAATCGCCGACCCAGGCCAGCGGCAGGTAGCACAGCAGGTCGTCGTCCTGGTCCAGCTGGTCGAACTCGACCAGCGTGCGCGCGGTGGTGATCATCGCCGCATGCGAATGGCAGACGCCTTTCGGTTTACCGGTGGTGCCGGAGGTATACAGGATGATGGCGATGTCGTCGGCTCGCCCGGCATCGACTTCGTTCATGAAAAAGCCGGGATGCGCCAGGTCGTAGGCGCGCCCTATCTCCACTACCTTGGCAAAGGAAGATAATTCGGGCTGATGGTAATTGCGCAAGCCGCGTTCGTCATCGACGATGATGCGGCTGATGCGCAACTGCGCCTGCTTTATCTCAAATATCTTGTCGACCTGCTCCTGGTCTTCCACCACCACAAAATCGATTTCGGCGTCGGCCAGCACGTAAGCCATGTCAACTGCGGGGGCATCCTGGTACAGCGGCACCGGCATCCCGCCCAGGCACTGCGCGGCCGACATTGCCCAATACAGCCGCGGGCAGTTATTGCCGACAATCGCCAGGCTCATGCCGCGCCGGAAACCGAGCGCCGCCAAGCCGCAGGCAAAAGCCCGCACTTCGCCGGCCACCTGGGCCCAGCTGGTGGCTTGCCAGATGCCAAGGTCTTTTTCCCGGAACGCCGGCTGCTGCGGGCGTTCCTGTGCATGTTTCAGGAGCAGGTCTGGAAATGTCTGCACTCCTGGACGTCGTGTTGTCTCCACCATCGTCCCACCTTTTTTATTTGGTCCCGCGGCATCGAAATCGAAGCCATGGAGCTGTCAGTGTCAAGTCAGTCTGGGCCGGCATGCTTACGTCGCACTTACTCTAGCCGGTTATGCGCTGCTTTTGTGCGATGATAGTAGTGTGAGTCGGGAGATGGGGTTGTCATCTCGCAGACAATTGCCAAATTTTCGATATTGCAACGCATCATAATGATCAAAGAGACCTCCATCCAAGACATGCTGGCCAAGACCATGTGGGCGCGTTCGCTTACCGATGCGCAACTGGCGCGGGTGGAAGCCGAGATGTTCAGCCGCAAGATTGCCGGCGGCGCCTTTGTCTGCCACAAAGGCGATCCGGTCACCCACTGGATAGGCGTCCACGAGGGATTGCTGAAGATGAGCAGCGTTTCCCCCGAAGGTAAAACGGTGTCCTTTGCCGGCATGGCGAATGGCGGCTGGCTGGGCGAAGGCTCTTTGCTCAAGAGCGAGCCGCGCAAATACGATGTGGTGGCGCTGCGCGACAGCGAACTGCTGTACATGCCGAAAGCCACTTACCTATGGCTGCTCGACAACAGCATCCAGTTCAACCGCTTCCTGGTCACCCAGCTCAACGAACGGCTGGCGCTGTTCATCTCGCTGGTGGAATACGACCGCATGCTGGAGCCGGACGCGCGCGTGGCGCGTTGCCTGGCGGCGCTGTTCAATCCCTACCTGAACCCCGGCATCGGCCGCGAGCTGCAGATTTCCCAGGAAGAGGTCGGCAATCTTTCCGGCGCCTCGCGCCAGCGCGCCAACCAGGCGCTGCAGGTGCTGGAAAAGGCCGGACTGCTGAAAGTCGATTACGGCAGCATCACCATCCTCGACCTGGACGGCCTGCGCCAGTTCCACTCCTGATCCTGATGACCCGCAAGCGCAGCTTTCCGCCGGTGGTCGACGAGCAGGTCCGCCTGTTGATACTGGGCAGCCTGCCGGGCAACGTATCGCTGGCGCACAGCCAGTATTACGCCCATCCGCAAAACCGCTTCTGGAAACTGCTGGCGGAAGTGGCCGGCGTCGACCTGCCGGCGCTGCCCTATGCCGACCGCTTGCAAGCCCTGCTGGCCAGGCACATAGGCTTGTGGGATGTGGTCGCCGAAGCGCAGCGCGACGGCAGCCTGGACAGCAATATCCGCGACCATGTGCATAACGACTTGCCCAGCCTCGCCGCCAGCCTGCCGCAGCTGGCCGCCATCGCCTTCAACGGCGGCACCGCCGCCAGGCTCGGCCTGAAGGCGCTGGGACCGCAGGCCGCGGATTACCGCATCATCCTGCTCCCCTCCAGCAGCCCGGCCTATACCCGGCCGTATGCGGAAAAGCTGGAAGCCTGGCTAGCGCTGCGGGACTACCTGGCCTGAATGGTGACAAATTGACTGCGTCTAGTCAGACAATATTTAGCGCAGGTTGCTGCCGGGGCACGGTATCATTGCCCTACATTTTTACCTGACGCTATTTATTCCGCTAATGCTGATCAAACGCAAATCCATAGAAGCCGACGCCAATCGCATGGACGGCCCGCGCAAACGCTCCGAAGTTGCAAAAAAAGACACACCAAAACCGCCGCGCAAACCCAAGTTTGCCCCAGTGACGCTGTCCGAACAGGACGGCGTGCGTTTCCTGCATTTCGGCACCGAGTGGGTGCAAGGCGCCATGCGGCTGCGCAAGCCGGACTGGCCGGAACTCGAATACGCACAGCAGATGATGGCCTGGATGCTGTTCAACCCGGAGCCGCAGCACATCGTGCAACTGGGCCTGGGCACTGCGGCGCTGACCAAGTTCAGCTACCGCCAGTTTCCCGCCGCGCGCGTCACCGCGGTCGAACTGAACCCCTCGGTGCTGGCGATTTGCTGCTCCATGTTCAAGCTGCCGCCCGACGACGAGCGGCTGTCGGTGCTCGAGATGGACGCCATGGATTTTGTCATGGACCCGCTCAACCACGGCAGCATCGACGCCCTCCAGGTCGACCTGTACGACGCCACCGCGCGTGGCCCGGTGCTCGACACGCCAGAGTTTTACAGCGCTTGCGCCGCCTGCCTGAAGGACGACGGCATCATGACCGTCAACCTGTTCGGCGACCACCCCAGCTACGCCAAAAACCTGAAAGCCATGATGTTTGCCTTCGACGACGTCTGGTGCCTGCCGGAAGTCCACGAAGGCAATGTGATCGCCATCGCTTTCAAGAAGGCGCCGCCGGCCGATTTCAGCGCCCTCTATGAACGCGCCGCCGAAATCACCGCCGCCACCAAGCTGCCGGCCAAGTCCTGGGTCAATGGCCTGAAGACCTGGCATTCGCCGCAGTAAGAGACTAGGCTTGAAGCCATGGCATACCAGACAAACCCAGCCCAGCCCGCAGCTCAACCCGCAGCTAAACCTATCGATACTCCTGTCGCAATGAACACTGCCTCGCCAAAAATACTAGACCTGCAGCAGATCTTCACCTGGCTGCTGAACGACGGCACGGTTGACAAGAACGAGGTGAAAGCCTTTTATACCCAGGCGCAGGGAATTTTCCGCAACGCCCCGATCGCGATCCACCCGCTCAATGCGGTAGCCCAGTGCAAGCGCCAGTCGGCGCTGCCGCCGCATCGCGCCATCACCCTGGAATGGCTGACCGAATGGCTGGCGCGCCAGGTGCAGATGCCGTTCTACCGCATCGACCCGCTGAAGATCGATTTCGCCAAGGTGGCCGATGTCATGTCCGCCAGCTACGCTACCCGCTTCAACATCCTGCCGGTCGAGCTGAGCCTGACCGACCTGGTGATCGCCACCGCCGAGCCGTTCCGCACCGAATGGCAGGCCGAGATCGCCAAGATTTCACGCCGCAATATCCGCCTGGTGATCGCCAACCCGCTCGACATCACGCAATACATCACGCAGTTCTTCACACTGGCAAAATCGATCAAGAGCGCCCACAAATCGGGCGGCCAGGAACTGGCGCTGCGCAACAACTTCGAGCAGCTGGTCGAACTGGGCAGGTCGAACAAGCAAGTCGACGCCAACGACCAGCACATCGTCAACATCGTCGACTGGCTGTGGCAGTACGCGTTCGAACAGCGCGCCTCCGACATCCACATGGAACCCAAGCGCGACTTCAGCGCCATCCGGTTCCGCATCGACGGCGTCTTGCACCAGGTGTACCAGGTGCCGGCAGTGGTCATGATCGCCATGACCGCGCGCATCAAGCTGCTGGGGCGGATGGACGTCATCGAAAAGCGCCGGCCGCAGGATGGCCGCATCAAGACCCGCACCGCCGGCGGCCAGGAAATCGAGCTGCGCCTGTCGACGCTGCCGACCGCCTTCGGAGAAAAGCTGGTGATGCGGATTTTCGATCCGGAAGTAGTGGTCAAGACTTTGCCGGAACTCGGCTTCCCGGCCGACGACGCCCTGCGCTGGGACGCGCTGACCAAACGCCCGCACGGCATCATCCTGGTGACCGGCCCGACCGGCTCCGGCAAGACCACCACGCTATACACCACGCTCAAGGCGCTGGCTACCTCGGAAGTCAACGTCTGCTCGGTGGAAGACCCGATCGAAATGGTGGAAGCCTCGTTCAACCAGATGCAGGTCAACCACGGCATCGACCTTACCTTCGCCGACGGCGTGCGGGCCCTGATGCGGCAGGATCCGGACATCATCATGGTGGGTGAAATCCGCGACCTGGAAACCGCCGAAATGGCGATCCAGGCCGCCCTTACCGGCCACCTGGTGCTGTCGACCCTGCATACCAACGATGCGCCGTCGGCGGTGATGCGCCTGCTGGAACTGGGCGTGCCGTACTACCTGCTGGAAACCACCTTGATCGGCATCATGGCGCAGCGCCTGGTGCGCACCCTGTGCACCCATTGCAAGAGCGCCGACGGCCAGGTCGCCGACGATGTCTGGGCCACGCTGGTGGAAAACTGGAATGTGCCCAAGCCGGCCAATGTCTACCACCCGGTCGGCTGCCCGGAGTGCCGCCAGACCGGCTACCGCGGCCGCACCGGCTTGTACGAGCTGCTGACCGTGACCCAGCCGTTCTCGAAACTGATCCAGACCGAAACCGATATCCATGCGCTGAAACAGCAAAGCATCCGTGACGGCATGAAACCGCTGCGCTTGGCCGGCGCGCTGAAGGTGCTGGAAGGCGTGACCACGGTGGAAGAAGTATTGAAAGTGACCTCGGCGCTGACCTGACACGGCAATCCGCCGGCATCGCGGCAATCGATAAAGGGCTGCCCGTCATCGCGACGGGCAGCCCTTTTGTCTGTTTGTCATCCCTCGCGATAAATTGCGCCGGCCCTGGCGCCGAAATGGTTGAAATTCCAGGCGCTTCAAAAAAATAGCGCTTATCGCCGATTCCGGCGCTGATTTCCAATAGACAATTATTTAACCTTTGCGTAAGCTAAGGCACGCTATCGCCGGCGCCGCTTTTTTGTTCGCTGATTTGCTTGAAAGCGGCGTCAGTGCTGGCTCAGGGAGATGTGTGTATTTTGCAATACAGGGAGTAGTCTGCAACGAATAGTTTGCAATAAAAAAGACAGGCGGGAAATCCGCTCCGACCATACGCAGTCAAATCCGGATAAAAATAATGAAATTGACACAATTTAATTTCGTCACGGTAGCACTTGTCTTCAGCCTGATCAGTTCCGCCTTCGCACAGGAAGATCCAACCTTGTTCCTGAACCGCGCCAATGCCAAGATCGCCAAGGCGATGGCTTTCAAAACCAGCTGGGACGGTCCCACCAGCGGTCCCAGAATCGCAGCGCAGAAAAAATCGATCATACTGATCGCCTCGAACCTGAAGAACAACAGCGTGCTGCGCGTCGCCAACGGCGTCAAGGAAGCAGCGGCGGTGGCCGGCTGGGACGTGTTCGTGATCGACTGCTGGGGCGTCAACAGCAAGCACGCGGAAGCCTTCAGCCGGGCGCTGGCGCTGAAGCCGAACGGTATCGTCCTGGCCGGGATCGATGCCAACGAACAACCCAAGGAAATGAATGCCGCCCACGCCCAGAGCGTACCGGTGGTCGGCTGGCACGCCTCCACCAGGATAGGCCCGAGCGACGGCTTGTTTACCAACGTCACCGCCGATCCCAAGGAAGAGGCGACCATCGCGACCTTGCTCGGCGTAGTCAACTCCAACGGCAAGGCCGGGGTAGTCGTCTTCACCGACCCCAACAGCCTGTACGCCCAGTCGAAATCGAATGAAGTGGTGGCGGTGGTCAAGCAGTGCCGCAGCTGCACCCTGCTCAGCGTGGAAGCATTGCCGGCCACTACCACGGCCGACAAGATGCCGGCCCTGTTGACCGCGCTGGCGCAGCGCTTCGGCAAGAAATGGACGCATATCATCGGCGTCAACGACAACTACCTTGACCTGCTGGCGACGCCGGCCGCGGCCGCGATCATCGCCAGCAACAAGATCGAGGCGCTGTCTGCCGGCGAAGGTTCCGAATCGGCCTACCAGCGCATCCGCAGCAAGACAGTCCAGCTCGCCACGGTGCCAGAGCCGTTCAGCTTGCAAGGGTGGCAAATCGTCGATGAATTGAACCGCTCGTTTTCCGGTGAACAAGCCAGCGCCTATACCACCCCGGTCTATCTCGTCACTGAACAGAACATTGCATTCCATGGCGGCCAGCTGAACACCTTTGAACCGAATAACGGCTACCGCGGCGAGTACAAGAAAATCTGGGGCAAATAAGGCGATTGGCCGGCGCCCGCGCGATGGAGGTAGAATCGAGCAGACGGCTCCATTCAACGATGGCTCAAGGAGGAATCCCATGCACCCCCGAAGAATCCTTATCGCGCAAGGCGGCGGACCGACCGCCGTCATCAATCAGTCCCTGGCGGGAGTAGTGCTGGCGGCGCGCGGCGTGTCCGATGTCGACCTGGTGTACGGCGCCCGCAACGGCGTGCGCGGCATCGTCAACGAAGATTTCCTCGACCTCGGCCAGGAAACCGCCGCCAACCTGGAGCTGGTGGCCAACACCCCTTCTTCCGCGCTGGGATCGACGCGCGACAAACCCGACCTCAAGTATTGCAAGGAGATCATCCAGGTGCTGCAGGCGCACCAGATCAATCACTTCTTCTACATAGGCGGCAACGATTCGTCCGACACCCTGCGCATCCTCAGCCTGGAAGCGGAAAAGCTGGCCTTTCCCCTGCGCTGCATCCATATTCCGAAGACCATCGACAACGACCTGGTCAGCAACGATCACACGCCGGGTTTCCCATCGGCCGCGCGCTTCGTGGCGCAGGCGTTTGCCGGCGCCAACCTGGATAACGCCGCCCTGCCTGGGGTTTATGTCGGCGTGGTGATGGGCCGGCATGCCGGCTTCCTGACGGCGGCCTCAGCGCTGGGCAGGAAATTCGCCGACGACGGGCCGCACCTGATCTACCTGCCGGAACGGGTCTTCGTGCTGGAAAATTTCCTGGCCGATGTGAAGCAGGCCTACCAGCGTTTCGGCCGCTGCGTGATCGCTGTCTCGGAAGGCATACACGATGCATCCGGCACGCCTATCGCCAGCCTGCTGGCCAAGACGGTGGAGCGCGACGACCATGGCAACGTGCAGCTATCCGGCAACGGCGCCCTGGCCGACCTGCTGTGCGAAGAGATCAAATCGAAACTGAACATCAAGCGCGTGCGCGGCGACACCTTCGGCTACCTGCAGCGCTCGTTCATGGGTTGCGTCTCGGATGTGGACCAGCGCGAAGCGCGCGAGGTCGGTGAAAAAGCGCTGCAGTTTGCCATCAACGACCAGCGCAACGGCACTGTCGCCATCAAGCGCAGCGGCGCCTATTCGATCAACTACGCAGTCAACTATGAATTGCTGGACCTGGATGTGGTGGCAGGCAAGACCCGGGTCATGGAAGACGAGCTGATCGCCGCCAGCGGCACCGACGTCACCGACGCCTTCCGGCTTTACCTGCAGCCGCTGCTAGGCTCGGGCATGCCGGACGGTTTCCGGCTGCGCTCGCCTGCCGTCGCAAAAATACGGAACGTCGGCGGCTGATCCGCATCCCGCGACGAAGCGGGATGCACGGCCACTTTATGCAGAGGCTTTTTCCATCGTACTGTCGTACTGCCCGGCATGCGCCAGGCCGTTCAGCCGGCAACGGCGGAAGAAGGTTTTTTGCGCTTCCGCCACATTCTGCTCCTGGCCCTTCCAGGTGGTCAGCACCGGCGCCTGCAGCGCCCGGCCGTAAGAGAAGCTGACCGGCCACGGATGCGCGCCCAGCTTGTTCATTGCATCCAGATGGGCGGTGGCGTCTTGCGCGCTTTGGCCGCCGGACAGGAACACGATGCCGGGAACCGATGCCGGCACATAACGCGTCAGGCAACGCATGGTGGCTTCAGCCACTTGCTGCACGCCGGCTTGCTGCGGACACTTCATGCCGGCGATCACCATGTTCGGCTTGAGCAGCATGCCCTCGAACACCACACGCTGGTTATCCAGTTCGGCGAACACGATTTCCAGCACCTTTGACGTCACCGCTTCGCAGCGCGCGATATCGTGCGAGCCGTCCATCAGCACTTCCGGCTCGACGATAGGCACAATCCCGACCTCCTGGCACAGCGCGGCATAACGCGCCAGGGCGTGGGCGTTTGCCTGGATCGCGGAGCTTGTCGGAATGCCTTGCTCGCTGATTTCGATCACGCCGCGCCACTTGGCGAACCTGGCCCCCAGCTGCTGGTACTCCAGCAGGCGCTCGCGCAAGCCGTCCAGCCCCTCGGTGATTTTCTCGCCCGCATGCAGGGCCAGCGGCTTGGCGCCGCTGTCGACCTTGATGCCAGGGATGATGCCGCGCCGCGCCAGCAGCTCGGCAAAAGGCGTGCCGTCGGTCGCGCTCTGGCGCAGTGTTTCGTCGTACAGGATGACGCCGCCGAGATAGGGCTCGACGCCTTCGGTGGAAAACAGGATTTCACGATAACGGCGGCGGTTTTCTTCGCTGCACTCGAGTTGGATGACATCAAACCGTTTCTTGATGGTCGGCCCGCTTTCATCCGCCGCCAAGATGCCTTTCTGTCCTGCCACGATGGCGCTGGCCACCGACTTCAGCTCGTCGATATTCATTGCTGGTTGCTCCCAGTGATGACTGCAGACTGCAAAAAGCCCTGCGGAACATGCTGCCACGAATGCATCGGCAAGGCAACCGCTTGCCGCACTGTGCGTGCCTCCTATGTTGGCTATCGAACTGACAGCGGCCAGTGCCGCGTGGGATTGTGTCCGGCAACCGTCAACACATGACAAATCTTTTTTTACCTAGGAGACATGGTTATGAAACGTACAGCATCGGCAGCCTGGAGCGGCGGCCTCAAGGATGGCAAAGGCAATATCTCGACCCAAAGCGGAGTACTGGCCAATGCCCAATATGGCTTCAATACACGATTCGAGGATGGCCCCGGCACCAATCCGGAAGAATTGATCGCAGCCGCGCATGCCGGCTGTTTCAGCATGGCCCTGGCGGCCCAGCTGGGCGAAGCCGGCATGACCGCGGAAAGCATCAAGACCAGCGCCGCGGTGACGCTGGAGAAAATTGACGGCGGCTTCTCGATTACCGCGGTGCACCTGGACCTGGTCGCCAGGATTCCCGGCGCAACCCAGGCCAGCTTCGAGGCGGCGGCGAACAAGGCCAAGACAGGCTGCCCGGTGTCGAAGCTGCTCAACGCCAAGATTACCCTAGATGCAAAACTGGAAACCTGAATATAGGTCTAGGTGCGCCACCGTACCGACCATGGCCGGTTTTGCGGCTACTGTTGACTCCAAGGCTAGGACATTTCCCTACGCCTGAGTATTGATAAAGAGGTGTTCTTATGAAAACCATGCAAAAACTTACTGCCACAGCAATCACTGTTGTCATGTTGCTTGGCCTCGGCGCTTGCGACGGCATGTCGCGTCGCGGGCAGAATACGGCGATCGGCGCCGGTGTAGGTGCGGTCGGCGGTGCAGTGCTGACCAACGGCAGCGCGCTTGGCACTGTCGGCGGCGCCGCAGTCGGCGGCGTCATCGGTAACCATATCAACGGCCACTAATTTCAGCACAGCAGTGCCGCATACACCTGCCGCTCAACAGCATAGCAGCCGCACGCGGCTGCTTCCAGCCCCAGCCTGTCCAACACCTTGAGGTTGCCGCGCCGGTACTCTATCAAGCCGCTGCGTTGCAGGGCGCTGGCGGCGGCGGTAATGCCTTCGCGGCGCACGCCGAGCATGGCCGCCAGGAATTCGTGGGTAACGCGGAAACTGTCGGAATGCGCCCGGTCCTGGCTCATCAGCAGCCAGCGCGCCAGGCGCGGACCGATCAGGTGGAAACGCAGGCAGGCGGCCGAAGTCGCCATTTGCGCCATGCGTACATACAGATAGTGGTGCATGGCGCGCAGCAACGCCGGACTATGCGCCAGTTCGCCTCGAAAATCGTTGACGCCGATACGCCGTGCGGCGCCAGGACTTTGCACCACCGCATGCACCGGCGCCGTCGCCACGCCCAGCGCCATCTGCACCCCCAGCATGCCTTCCCGCCCTACCATGCCGACTTCCACTCCCGGGCTGCCCTCAATCCGGGCAACCAATGAAATCGACGCTTCGGTAGGGAAATACACATGGCGGATAGCGTTGCCAGGTTCGCATAACACTTCACCCAGCACCAGCTCGACCGGCTCACTGACAGACAGCAGGTGCAGGCGATCCTTGCGCGGAAGCAGCTCGATCAGATGGTTCTCGACGGTGCCCAAACTGATTCTCCGGTATATTGCCGGTCCGTCAGCTGCACGGGCCGGGATGAAGATCGCGTTGTTGGCGAATACGATGTCGCGGTGGTGACAACAGTTTGCGGCAAGCGGTCGCGGCTGACCGTCTGCTAGCGCACATAACGCAGACTTGATTGAGGCGCCCCACGATGCCTGAAACAACACCGATAGCGATGGAAGCTGGATTTTTATGCAAAAGACAAGCTCTCATGTTAAATTTCCGTACCGCAACTCGCGGCAGCTCAACATCTTTCGAAAACAGGGAAATACATGCATAAAAATAAAGCCGGCACCGGCAGTAGCGGCCGCGCACCAGCGGCGACTGCGTTATGTGTGTTTTTCTCGGGATTCCTGACCGTCTGCGCCGCTGCATCCGCCCCCGACGCTGTTACGCCCGACGGCGGCCGATATTACGGCCAGCTGGCGGACGGCAAATTGCAGGGTCAGGGGAAAATGGAATGGGAGAATGGCTCGACCTACGAAGGCGGTTTTGAAAAAGGACTGTTTTCAGGCAACGGAAAATACCAGTTACATCTTGGCTATTTGTACGAAGGCGAGTTCAAGGATGGCATGAGATCCGGCCAAGGCCGCGCTGTCAATCCCAGAGGCACCGTGTACGTCGGGCATTTCGCCAATAACGAATTCAACGGTTTTGGAAAACTGACTTCCAGGACCGAGGAATACATCGGCCAGTTCAAGCAAGGGGCATACGCCGGCAAAGGTGAAGTAAAGTACTCGAACGGACACGCTTCTTACAAAGGTGAATTCGCCAATGGTCAATACCAGGGCAAAGGGCGCTATGAAGTAAAAGGTGAGGAATTCTATGAAGGAGAATTCGACAAGGGCGAGTTCGCCGGATATGGCATCTTCCAGAGGAAAAACGGCTCCCGATATGCCGGCGCTTTCAAGAAATGGCTGCCTGACGGCGGCGGCCGGCTTACCGATGCCAGTGGCAATGTCTACGAAGGCGTTTTTTCTGGCGGACGCCTGGTCGGCCAGGGACGCTACACCGGCAAGGACGGCAGCAGCTACCAGGGCGGATTCAAGAACTGGAAATACCACGGCCAAGGAATCTACCGGAATGCCAAAGGCGACCAGTACACGGGAAATTTTGCGTACGGTCTCTATGAAGGCGAAGGCACCCTGGTTTACGCCACGCCGCAAAAAGACGGCCGCACCAAGGACAGCGGCAACTGGAGCGAAGGGGTCCTGGAAAATGCGGCGGCGGAAGCGCAGGCCCAGCAAAACATAGAAACCGCGCTGTACCAGCAGCGCGCCCTGCTCGACAAGGCACTGGCGGCAGTCGCGCCGCGTGAACCGGGCAAGATCAACCTGTACCTGCTGGCTGTCGCCGGCGACGGTTCGCAGGAAGTATTTCACCGCGAAACGGATTTTGTGCAGCAGCAGTTCGACCGCGATTTCGGCACTCGGGGGCGCTCGGTAGTACTGGTCAACAGCCGCAATACGGTGTCGCAGCAGCCGATGGCGACCGTCACCAGCATCCGCGAAAGCCTGAACGCCATCGCCGGCCGGATGGACAAGGAAAAGGATATCCTGTTCCTGTACCTGACCAGCCACGGCTCACGCGACCACCAGCTGATGCTGGCCCAGAACGGCATGGAACTGCGCAATCTCAAGGCTACGGAACTGGGAAAAATGCTGGCTGAGTCCGGCATACGCTGGAAGGTTGTGGTGGTTTCGGCCTGCTATGCCGGCGGTTTCATCAATCCGTTAAAGGACGAACGCACCATGGTGATCGCCGCCGCGCGTCCTGACCGCACTTCCTTCGGCTGTTCCGACGACAACGACTTCACCTATTTCGGACGGGCTTTCTTCCAGAAATCCCTGCCTGGCAGCGCTTCCTTCAGTGCAGCTTTCGACAAGGCCAAAACCCTGGTCGCCACCTGGGAGAACGACGATATCAAATCCGCCGGCAAAGACAGTGAAGTGTTGCATTCGGAACCGCAGATATATCACACCTCCCTGATCGACCAGTACCTGAAGACGTGGCAGGCGCAGCCGAAAACCGCCTCTGCTCAAAGATAGCGCCCCTGTCCGCCAGCTACTCGCTGGCTGCCGGCTCCATATACGCGAATTCCCATGCGTGGCCGTCCAGGTCGCGGAAACCGTGGCTGTACATGAAACCGTAGTCTTGCGGTTCTTCCGTGGTTCTCGCCCCGGCAGCAAGACCGCCTGCAACCAGCTTGTCGACCTGGGCGCGGCTGTCGCATGAAACACAGACCAGCACCTCGGTCTGCTTGGTGGCGTCGCATATAGGCTGCTTGGCAAAACCCTGGAAAAAATCTTCGACCAGCAGCATGGCGTACAGGTTCTCGCCAAGGATCATGCAGGCCCCTTGGTCGTTGGTGAATTTCGGGTTGAACTCATAACCGAGGCTCTTGAAGAAATCCTTCGATTTCGGCAAGTCCTTGACCGGCAGGTTGATGAAGATTTGCTTGTGCATGATTGTTCCTTTCAGATAATTCAGACGGTTGCCTGCGTTGCAGCGATATCGCTGACATCGAGCTCGCGCACCGGGCGCACTTCGATGCTGCCGTAGCGTGCAGGCGGGATCTTCGAAGCCCAGTGGATCGCCTCGTTGAGGTCCTTGGCTTCTATCATGTAGAAACCCGCCAGCTGTTCCTTGGTTTCGGCGAACGGGCCGTCGGTCAGGGACATCTGGCCGTTGCGCACCCGGATGGTGGTGGCCGTGTCGGTCGGCTGCAGCGCTTGTCCAGCAACAAAGTGGCCGCTGCCGCGCAGTTCCTCGGCGAAGGCGAAACAGGTGCTGTCCGGACAGGCATGCAGCTTGTCATGGGCGAGGTAGACAAGGCACAGATAGTTCATGATGGTCTCCAATAATGGCGAGGATGATGGGTGACTACTGGTGGCGCGGCGCGCCGCCGGGGTCGCTTCATTTGCACTTACACTGAATAGTCGAACCACAGGCAGCGGAATCGACAGTACTCCAAATATTTTTATTGTTCAGCCAGGCCGGCCAGGCGCCGATGCAGGAAGCGCCGCTCCGGTTCTTGCTGGGTCAAGGCCAACGCCCGCCCGTAAGCGGCGCGCGCTTCCGCAACATGGCCCAGGCGCCGATGCAGGTCGGCCTGCGCGGCGTGCGCCAGATGGTAATTTTGCAACTGGCCGCCGGCAATCAGGCCATCCACCAAAACCAGCCCGGCATCCGGCCCCTGGTGCATGGCGACCGCCACTGCACGGTTCAATTCAATCACCGGCGTAGGCTCCAGCCGCAGCAAGGCGTCGTACAGGCCGACGATCTGCGCCCAGTCGGTGGCGTCGGCGTGGCGGGCGTCGGCATGCACGGCGGAAATCGCGGCCTGCAGGCCGTATGTGCCGAAGCGCCCGGATGACAAGGCGCGCTCCACCAGCGCCGAACCCTCGGCGATATATTCTGCGTTCCACAAAGTGCGGTCCTGCTCGTCCAGCGGCACCAGGTCGCCGGCCGTCGTGCTGCGCGCGATGCGGCGCGATTCATGCAGCAGCATCAGCGCCAGCAAGCTCATGACTTCCGACTCCGGCAACAGTTCCAGCAGCAGCCGCGTGAGACGGATCGCTTCCTGCGACAGGTCATGGCGCGTCAGCGTCTCGCCCGAGGAGGCGGAATAGCCTTCGTTGAACACCAGGTAAATGACGCGCAGCACCGTGTGCAGGCGCGCCGGCAATGCGTCGCGGCCGGGAACCTGGTACGGAATGCGGGCGTCGCGGATCTTGGCCTTGGCGCGCACGATGCGCTGCGCCAGCGTCGGCGCCGGCGTCAGGAAGGCATGGGCGATCTCTTCCGTGCTCAGGCCGCAGACTTCGCGCAAGGTCAGCGCAATCTGCGCGTCCGGCGCCAGCGAGGGATGGCAGCAGGTGAAGATCAGGCGCAGGCGATCGTCCTCGACATGCTCGCGGTCGTCGTCCGGGGCCTGGCTGTCGTCGGCGATCGCCTCGATCGATTCCGCCACCTCGTCGTAGGCGGTGAACCTGGCGCGGCGGCGTATGCCGTCGATGGCCTTGAAGCGCCCTGCCGACACCAGCCACGGCACGGGCTTGTCGGGGATGCCGTCGCGCGGCCATTGCTCCATCGCCGCTTTGAACGCATCTTGCAAGGCTTCTTCGGCCAGGTCGAAGTCGCCCAGCAGGCGGATCAGCGTGGCGAACACGCGGCGCGATTCGCTGCGGTAAATACCTTCGATCGTGGCGCTAGTTGACATCATGCGGGCATCGTGTCGGCATCGTATTGGGGTCGTCTCTTGATAGTTTTTTTGCGCGGTGCAGCACACCGCCTGGCGATGGCTGTTTATTCGGACAGCGCCGTCGCTCCCTGTCCCACGAGAATAATACATTGAATCGCTGCCCTGCCAAGCTCGCCGGTCCGGCGGCGCTACAGATTCTGGGCTTGACTTCACCATCCAATATAATAGAAAATAATTCCATTATTATAGAAACCGAGGAATCGTCTCCCATGGACATCAACGCCCGCATTGCCGCCCGCGTCAGCTTCTTGCGCCAGGAACGCGGCCTGTCGCTGGATGCGCTGGCTACCCGGTGCAGCGTCAGCCGTTCCATGATTTCCCTGATCGAGAGAGGGCAAAGCAACGCCACTGCGGTGGTCCTGGAAAAACTGGCGACCGGGCTCGGCGTGATGCTGCCCGCCCTGTTCGAAGATCCGCAGCCGCAAACCGCCCCCCTCATCCGCCATGCCGACCAGCCGCAATGGCGCGATCCGCAATCGGGCTACGTGCGCCGCAATATCTCGCCGCCGGACCCGCAATCGCCGCTGCGGATCGTGGAAGTGCTGTTTCCGGCCGGCGCCCGGGTCACTTACGAAACCGCCGCGCGCGAAGCCCTGGTCTACCAGCAGGTATGGATCCTGGAAGGCAAGATGGATATCGCCGTCGGCGCCGCGCAATATTCGCTCGCAGCCGGCGACTGCCTGGCGTTCCAGCTGGACAGCCCGGTCGCCTACCACAACCCCCATCGCAAACCTGCGCTTTACGCCGTCGCCAGCAGCACGGACAACGCGCGCCAATAAGGAACCGCCATGCAAGACAACATACAAATCCGTCGCCTGGACGCGCTTGATCCGGCCGCAATTAACGCCCTGAGCGAGATCCTGATCGATTGCGTCGACGGCGGCGCCTCGGTCAGCTTCATGCATCCCCTGACGCGCAGCCGTGCGGACAATTTCTGGAATGGCGTCGCTCCCGGCGTAGCCGCCGGCGAACGTTTGCTGCTGGTGGCCCAGGACCAGGACGGTACGATTCTCGGCACGGTGCAGGTGGTGCTGAGCCAGCCGGAAAACCAGCCGCATCGCGCCGACGTGGCGAAACTGCTGGTTCATCGCAAGGCGCGGCGCGCCGGTTTGGGAGCAGCGCTGGTGACGGCGGCGGAACACGCCGCTGCGCTCGCCGGGAAACGCTTGCTGGTGCTCGATACGGTCACCGGCAGCCCAGCGGAGCAGCTATACAAACGGCTGGGATGGCAGGTGTCCGGCGTGATTCCCGACTATGCGCTATGGCCGGATGGCCGCTTGTGCGCCACGACCGTCTTCTACAAGCACATAGGAAACGGCACGGCAGCCTGAGCCGGCTACTTCGTGTAAGCGGGGAGCTCTGTTTGCGGCGGTGCGGCGCCGGCGCCAAAGTTGCTGGGGAAACGCGCATCGCGCAGCTTCATGAAAGGCGTTTCGACCAATCGATACAGCAAGTATCCGCCCACGATGCTGATCAAGGCGATCAGAACAACTTCGACCGCCGGGTCAATGCCGGCGCGTTTCAGGATCGGGTGAGCGATCATCGCGAGCGGCTTGTGCATCAGGTAGATGGCGTAAGACCATGCGGCCAGCTGGGCTGCGCCCGGTATCCGCCAGCGGTACAGGTAGCTGCACGGACTGAGCGCGGCGACCACCAGCAGCGCGAAGGCGACGGCAATCAGCGAATAGCCGAATCCGCTCATGAAGAAGCCGTAGCCATAGCCCTCGATATAGTAATAATTGACGGCCAGGTAGAAAAGCAGCGCCACCGCCAGGGCGCCGAAAAACAAGAACAAGTGGCCGCGGCGCAGGATCTTTTGCCAGAGATCGCGGTGAAAATTCTTCAGGATGGCGACAGCAATACCCGGCAGGAACTCATCAAAGCGGCAAAAGCTCGAGTAGTAGACATTCGGGTAATAGCCACCGACCGCACCGCCGGCCTCCCGTCCATACTGCAGCCACAGTAGGCTGCGCAGCGCGATCCCGGCCAGCATCAGCAGGCCGAGGGCGACCCAGGCCAGCCGGATCGACTTGCCATACCTGGCGGCGAGGATGACGGCGGCCGGCAACAACAGATAAAACTGTTCCTCTATGCACAGCGACCAGGCATGGGAAAAAGCGGTTCCCGGCTGCAGCCACAGATTCTGCGTGAAAGTGAGGAAGCGCCACAACGGCGGCGGCGCATTTCCTCCCATTACCACGGGAAACAGAAAATAGAGCGCCAGCACAAAGTAGAAATTGGGCAGCGTCCGCAGGAATCTCCTGGCGTAGAAATACCTGAGCGAAAGCTGCTGCCCGCGAGCGACGCCGGCAAAGATCTGGTTGCTGATAAGGTATCCGCTCAGCACAAAAAACAGGTCGACTCCGGTCCAACCCACCTTGCTGGCCCAGCCGAATGTGGCTGAGCCGCTGACAAACGCCATGTAGTGGTACATGAATACCAGCGTGATCGCCGCGGCGCGCAGCGTGTCCAGGCCGTGGTTGCGATGCGATTGATTTACAGGATGGCGGATGGCGGGCAGCATGGTGAGTAAATGGCGGGATTGATCGGGAGCCGGCTGCAGGCCGCCGGCATTTTTCCGGACATGGCGCGTATCGGCCCTTGCTGCGCATATCACATAAAAAAAGCCCGCCGAAGCGAGCTTTGCAATGACCGATACTTGAGGAGATTCGCGTATTCCCGTGCTATCTGCAAAGTGACTACGCCGCGAATGAATCTACTCAAGTATCTGCCATCAAACATTTTCTGGACACGCACGATAGCCTGTGCGTGAAATCCAGTATGCAACACGAATTATCCGGATGCAAGTTTTTTCTGATGCTTTTCTGCAGAAGCAAAACCGGCATCGGCCAGCCGCGATCGGAGGCAGCCGATGCAGGCTCTTGCCGGCCGGCGCGACATCTGCGCGACGGGCCTCCCGCCTCACTTGTTGGTCACGAACGGAATCGGCGCGGAACCGTACATCGTGGCCGGGACATCGCCCTTCCATTGTTTGGCGCGGACCATGTCAACCTCGATGCGACGCAGCTCCAGGACATCCTTGTTCTGCGCCAGCGCAGCGTTCTGGATTTTCAGGGACTCAGCCTGGGCCGTTGCGATCTTCAGTTGCGAATAAGCCTCGCCGTCGGCACGCGCCTGCATGGCATGCGCCTCGGCTTCAGCGATGGCGACTTTCTGCTTTTGCTCCGACTCCACCGTTTTGAGCTTGTTTTCGGCGCCCAGCCGCAACTGCTCTTGCGTTACTTTTTCGTTGATCGCCGCCATGTAGGAAGGAGAAAAGGAAAAAGTCCGCATATCGATGCCGATCACCTGCGCACCGTACACTTTCAGTTTCTCGCGCAGCGCGGCGCTGATGTCTCCGCTCACTTGCGAGCGGCGCGCGATCAAGTCGGGAGCGCTGTATTTTGCGGTGACCGCCTTGAACACTTCCTGGGTTGCGGTCTGGACATAGGAGGACAAATCGCCGTCGTGGCTGTATTTCTCGTAGACCTCGGCGACGCTGTTGGTGGAAATCGAATAACGGACAGTCATGCTGACTTTGACCGGCTGGGTATCCGAGGTGCTGCCCTCGGCATCTTCAACGTCTGCCCGTTCGGCGCGGATGCTGAAGATGGTCAGCTTCTTCCATGGCGGCAGGATGACCAGCCCTTCGTTCTCGATGCCGACGATCTTCCCGAACGAAGTTACCACGCCGCGGTTACCGGTAGGCACCGATCCGAATGGCCAGATCCACATCAAAACGACAATGGCGACAACTGCAATCAAAACCAGTTTCACCGGCTTCTTGTTCTGAAACTCAGGCATGCATTTCCCCTTATTGTAAAAACCGACAACCATGGCTAATCAAACGCCGCTTATATGTAATTCTTCCCAAGGCTGGCGATCTAGGCCCTCACCTAGCTCGCTGCCGTTCCGGTCACTTGGTCAGGCAATCATATTGCACCCCGATTGTAGTGTTAACATGACATTATTTCCAATCTTCAATTTTTCTATCGGATGACAGAAAAATGCACAACCCAGCCACGACTGCAAGCGAACCAGCTCCTGTTGCCCCCTCGTCCCCACATCGATCCGCATTTGCGCTGCTGCCTATGCTGTTCTGCGCCGCCTTTTTTTGCGCGCCGGTTCACGCAGCCGAAGCCTCGCCCTGCCCGCCCGACTGGGAAGCGCAGATCTGCGAGCTCAAGTCGGTAGTAGACGTGCTCAAGAAAGAACACCTGACGGAGATCGATGTCCCGGCCTTCCTCGACGAAACCATCCGCCTCGGCGTCAAGACCCTGCCCTACGCCCGCTTCCTCAATGCGCAGGAACAGCAAGAGCAGGTAAAAAAAGACCAGCGCACGCGCAACGGCACGCCCGGCATCGGCATCATTTTCGAAACCTTGCCGGATGGCTTGCATATTATCGATGTGGTGCCCGACGCGCCCGCCGCGCAAGCCGGGGTGCGCACCGGCGACCTGGTGGTGGCGATGGACGGCAACAGCATGGTAGGCATCGACAATACCGAAATCGCCAAGTACGCCAACGGCGAAGCCGGTGCGCCGCTCAAGCTGACGCTGCTGCGCGGCGCATCCCAGCAACGGTTGGAGTTCTCACCGCTGCGCGCAATCATCAAGCCAAGGCCGGCCAGCGCCAGGCGGCTCGACGGCAATGTGCTGTATACCCGGCTGGCCAGTTTTCCTGAGCCCACCATCGGCGATTACATAGACGTGGTGCAAGCGGAACGTAAAAAGGGACCGCCGGCCGCGGCAGTGATCCTCGATCTGCGCATCAACGGCGGCGGCGCGCTTAATGCGGCGATCGGCATTACGGCGCTGTTCACCGGCCGCGACAAGACGGCAATGGTGACGCTGCAGCGCGACGACAAGATCCAGCACCGCATCAGCACCAACTGGCCGGATTATGACCTGCCGGTGATGCAGGGCCAGGATCCGCTGGCGCCACTGCAAGGTGACGACTGGTGGCGTAGCGTGCCGCTCATTGTGCTGGTCGACGGCCAAAGCGCCTCAGCTGCCGAAGCCACCGCCGCCGCCCTGAAAGACCTCGGCCGCGCCAGGCTGCTGGGCACTCCGACCTATGGCAAGGGCATGGCGCAAACCGGCGTCGGCACGCGCGACGGTACTTACGTCGTCTGGAGCAATGCGCGCAACTTGCGGCCGAACGGTTGTCCGATGGAAGGCTATGGCGTAGTGCCTGACTGGATCGTGCCGCCGCGCAAAGACGCTGACATGGATGGCGTCCTGCTCGGTTATCGCGAAGTCGATATCCCGCGCGCCGCCTACGCCAACAAGCCGGCGCCCGATCCCTTCGCCGACGTGCGCAAGGAACGCCAGCGCCTGCGTGACCGGCGTGCGCTTGCCAAGCTGGACCCGGCCAACAGCGCGGCGCTGCCGCAAAAGGAATTCGGGACCGCCAAGGATTGGCAGCTGGAACAGGCGCTCAACGCGCTGGCCGGCAAGCCGGTGCAGGTGGTGAGGGTGAACCCGAGGTTCATGCCGGCGCAGCCGGCGTGCATGAAATTTGATATGCAGGAAACCAGGCAGAAAACTTAACAGACTATTTCTGACGGTTTTTGCCAAAACGACGGTCTATGTATTGCGGGATGTTCACCGGGGTGACCACAACCACGGACGACGAATCGCCGATGGCCGACACAGGCAGCAGTTTGTGGAAATGCATGATCTGGTGGCAGGCGTTCCTCATGTCCTGTCGCAGGTCATGATGCAATACCGCGCTGATCTGCCCGTCTCGCAGCAGGCGCATGTTGTCCCGGTCGAGGTCATGCGCGATGAAGCACTTTGGCGCTTTCCCCATGGCATGCAGGGCACGGAGTATCGCGACATTCCCACCGCCCATTGAATACACCGCCGCGACTTCTCTTTTTCTACCGACAGCCCTTCGCACCCGTTCCTCAGTCTCGACATCGAGCCCGTGCCCGCCACTGGCGTCTACCAGCATCAATTTCGGATAGCGTCTGCGCAGTTCGTCGCGAAAGCCGGCTTCACGTTCCTCCTCGCCCCTGAAGTGGCCATCGCTCATCGTTACCAGGACATTCCCCTGCGGCCGGGCAAGCCACTGGCCGATGAGAAAAGCGGCGGTTGCGCCCGCCATCCGGTTGTTAAGGCCCGCATAGGCGATCCGCGCCGACCCAGGCATATCGGTAAAAATGGTCACAACCGGAATGCCTCGTTGCTGCAGCCCGGCAATTGCCTCCGATATCTCGGGAATATCGCGCGCCTTGAGAAATACGCCATGGCTGCCCCGGCGGCCCACCGCCTCGAGTGCGTCCACGACCTGGGCGGTGGTCATGGTGTCCTGCATCATGAAGCGCGGCCGAAACACGGCCGGACGGAGCATCGGAAGTTCAGATTCCAGCGCCTCGCGTATCTCTTCGGAAAATCTGCTCGGAGCCTCCACCAGGACGTCGACGACGAGCTTTCGGCCGCTGGTCGCTAGCTGAAACTGTTGCCTTTCAAGCTCTTTAATTGCGTGCTGAACCCGCTGGCGGGTGCCTTCACGCACGTGTGCCCGGCCATTCAGCACCCGGTCGACCGTGGCCAGGCCGACGCCGGCCTGCAGGGCGATTTCCTTCATGAGAAAGCGATGCGGCATTGGAGGCGCTGCTCCTGGTTGAGGTGTTTTTGAGGTGTTTATGGTAACGCAAGCGGCTGCAGGAGGGATATCATGAAAGGACTACGCGAGGAGACGCCATGGATCAAGCCCACTTACACTCAAACGAAAAGCGGCGCAGACAGTATCGGGAACAGGATTGTTCACTTCACGACTTCCTCGCAGTCCTGCAGGACCGCAGCGATGACGTTCAACTCGAATACGCCCGCGAAATATGTGAACAGGTGCCGATTTACGACTGCGCCGAATTGGGCCGCGTGCTCGACGATGCGGTGGCCCGCGCCGATCTGCAGGCTGAGTGGGCGGAGGTTCTACATCGCGGTCCGGGCGTGCTGGTGCTGAAGCGCGCCTTTCCCGATCCGACCCCGATTGACGATGCGACGGCGGTCTTCGAAGCGATCATCCGCGATGAACGGGAAGCAGGCGGAGCAGCCGCCGATCATTTCGCAAAAGCGGGGGCCAACGACAGGATCTGGAATGCACAGCAAAAGCTCTGCTTGCGCGCACCGTCCGTGTTCGCCCGTTACTACGCCAACCCAATGCTGGTGGCCGCGGCCCAAGCATGGCTGGGGCCCTGCTTTCAGATGACGTCGCAGGTGAACGTGGTTCGGCCCGGCGGCGATGCACAACAGGCGCATCGGGACTATCACCTGGGATTCCAGGTAGCAGCCGAGGCCGAACGCTATCCGCCGCACGTCCATGCGATGTCGCCTTTCCTGACGCTGCAAGGCGCCGTCGCCCACAGCGACATGCCCGTGGCAAGCGGTCCCACCAAGCTGCTGCCGTTTTCGCAGCGATATGCCGAGGGTTATCTTGCATGGCGGCGCCAGGACTTTCGGGATCATTTTGAGGCCAACTACGTCCAGTTGCCCATCGAGAAAGGCGACGTGATCTTCTTCAGCCCCGCGCTCTTTCATGCCGCAGGGGCAAACCGGACGGCAGGTGTTCAGCGCATGGCCAACCTGCTGCAGATTTCCTCGGCTTACGGCCGCGCAATGGAGTCGTTGAATCGGGCAAGGATGTGCGAGGTCCTGTATCCGGTACTGCTGGATAAGCTCGCGGCGTCAAAGATCAGCGAAGCCGAAGCCGATGCGGTGATTGCCTCGTGCGCCGAGGTCTACCCGTTTCCCGCCAACCTTGACAATGTCCCGCCTGCAGGCGGCCTTGCGCCGGAAAGCCAGCAAATGTTGTTCGCCCGGACGCTCAGGGAGTCGTGGAAGGCCGACATTTTCACCTCGGCGATTCGGCGGCAAGCCGCACTACAGGAAGCCTGATCCGGACTCCCCAACCCGGAAGCATTCGTCCCGAATCAAACGCAAATCAGTCTGAAAGCGAACTCGACGTTACAAGAAGCATCAGGAAAGCGCCATACAAAGCAAAAAGGGCTTCCTCACGGAAACCCTTATGCCTACAGCAGCTGCTGATGTTCTGTTGGTGGGGCGTGTGTGATTCGAACACACGACCTACGGATTAAGAGTCAAACCAAGCTAGCCACAGGTTACCAGCGATCACTCTATCTCACAAGAGATTCTGTGGCTCCCGATCACTTGAGATCAGCCCTCATCACCAGATTATTCCGGCAGATTTGGAGGCATCTACTTTCGAGGTTGCACGAAAAAATTCACACTACCGTTGCATTGCCACGTCCAAAAGAATGAACGCTTTTTGTGTAGCTACAGAATCTTTTTAACAGAGCGTGACTGCGTATTGAGCAGATGAAGATATCAAGCTAAATCACTATCTACAATGTTAACGGTACTCATGCCTTCTTGTGCCTGCTTGTACTTTACAGGATAGGGCATGTTTTGAATAATGTATCGCTTTACCCGCTCCTCCATTCGGCATCCAAAAATGATCGCTTCAACAAATTCCGGCTGATAATAAACTTCCTTCCTAAGTTTTCCTGCCGGAATTCTGCTATTCTCATCATTCGCTAGATAACGGTACTCATCCTCATAAGACCACTCTTTTAGTTTTACTCTCAAAGCGGCCACTACCTTCTTGCCGAGTTCGTTTTCATCCACAGTACTGAGCTGAAGGCGAAACAGGTCTATCATCTCAAGCTTGGCAATGTTATCGGAGTAGGTTACCGGAAGAGCTTGAATGTACTGAGATCTAAATTCAATGCAGAATCCTCTATGCGAATCTGCGTAATGTGCCCACATCAAGTTGCTGGTAGCTTTCGCAGATAGTGAATATACGGCGTAGCTGTCGATAAGCTCGTTGAACATTTGTTCAAGATCATTGAGATGTCCGTGACCTGCCTGTGTAAATTTACCACTCTTGGTCAGCCCGTCAAATATGTGCTTTTGAGCCTTGTGTATGTGGTTTCGCAAAGCCTTAAACTGTTGTGGCGTCGGCTTAGCCAAGTCTATTTTTGAGTCAAATAGGTCGTTGAAATTCTTTCGACCAGAGAAATTTCCATAGCTCTTAAATAGAGCTTGAATTGCGTGATCATCCGCAATCTCGTCAAATTTCTTCGAGATTGAACGGTATTTGTAAAAGAATTCTGGATACATGTTTTCCTTAGCACGGTCCTGTATCGGATGTTGATTTGCGTCTAAAACTGACCCACTTAGCTGGATAATTTGCATCGAAAATTGACCCACGTATAGAACACAATCCTACTCAATATAGTGAGTGGGAGATTGGAGTGATCGACGTGGCATTATTAGGCATTATTCGACGCTGGCACCTTCGTGACCAGGTCTCCCTGAGGGAGATCGCCAGGCGCTTGGGAATCTCCAGAAACACCGTCAGACGTTATCTGCGCTCTGAGGTCATAGAGCCGGCTTATAGGGATCGACGCACTCCCAGTGCTCTTGATCAGTACGCCTTCAAACTTTCATCCTGGCTTAAAACCGAAGCGGCCAAATCTCGAAAGCAGCGCCGCAGCTTGAAACAGATCCATGCTGATCTATGTGCGCTAGGTTTTGAGGGATCGTACGACCGGGTTGCTGCCTTTGCGCGGCAGTGGCGAGTGGATCAACAGGATAGGGTCAATTTCGCAAGCAAAGGCACAGGCTTGGGTCCAGTCTGGGCACCAATCTGCCTGGCAGCTCTGTGAGTCAGTCGATGTTCTTGGACATTCTAATGCCTTATCCGAGCGAACACTATCCTTCGAGGAGTTCAGCGGCACAGCCGTGGCCCTTGGTTGGATGCCTTCCCGAGAGAAGACCGTGACGGATGATGTGGCGCCTCTCAATGTATGGCTATATTGCTTGAGTAGCAATGCCAGGTAAAGTCTAGGCAAATACACAAGAGCCAAGTCGATGGTTTACACAATTCTGGGATAAGACATTAGCTAACTAGTGCAACAGCTCACTGAGATCGTAATAATGGAAGCACAGAATCTAACTGACGATAACAACGTTTCTAGCCCGATGAGCTTTTTCTGGATCAATATCAAAGGTCACGCTCGTACCGGCTGCCACGGCCCCTCCTTCGTACTTTGATTGGATGTCACTCCAATGAAAGAAAACATCCTTCCCTTTAGGGCGGGTAATAAATCCAAAGCCTTTTAGAATATCGAAATTTTTTACACGTCCCTCATTCATGGAAACTCGCTAATAAACATGTTGGTTTCAGCGGCTTCAAATCTTTCTCTAGGCTAATCGCCAAGGTTCGATTTGTGCGACTCAATATACTAATTTTGTGTTTGAACTTGTAGTATTTACGAGTGTAGCCTTCTTCGGAAAATTTACTTGGGTGTAGTTTTGAATACCCGATAAATTTCCTGCAGAGCCACCCTATTTTCTTTGCTTTTTTATTGTCATATGTTGGCAAAATTTGACGCAAATGTTGACGATGAATTTCTGCCTTTTTTGTATTTAATCGACTATAGAGAGCGACCAATCCAGAAGCTTTATTAAACGATTTATGATACTCATGATCTGTCGTACTAACCTCCGCCTTGCTCTTAAGCTCGTACACCATCTGCCCGATTAATTTTACTTTTTCTTTTGGCAGTTTTATCATTTTATCTTCGACTACCAGCCCAGTTACAACAGTTTTCTTCCCAATCACTGTAGTGTTTGTAACCCCATATTTTCGCTGACTAATCTTCAGTTTTTTTTCACCCAACATCTTACTAATTTGCTCATATATAAAGCGTCTTTCTTCGTTTTTTATTATTGTTTTTGAACTTACCGTTATATCGTCAACGAGTCGTGAATAGGTAAAACCCATTGCATTCAAAGTTTTTACTATCTTATGTTCGCAGTCATAAAAAATTAGATTTGCCACATACGAACTAGTCGGTGCTCCTTGCGGAAGCCCATCCTGAAGAGTCATCAGCGAAACGAGCATTTCAGCAACTTCGTTTGGCAAATTAAATAAGAACTTAAGAACTTTTTTTACAAATTGAGGGCGTACGGATGGAAAGAAAGATTCGACATCAAAAGCCATAACCTCTCGTGCTTGGCTATGATATTGCGCGTTCCGAACGAAATCGCGAGGATTTATTTCATCCCTGATAGATCCAAATAGATAACTCGGAAACGAACACTTAGAAAAAATTCGCCGGACAATGCGGCGTTGAACAATTTTTAGTTCTTTTACAGGGTCAGAAATCGTTCTGAATCCATCTGTCTTTTTTGGAATTTTCGATATGGAGTAAAAATCATCTGGTTTAGATGCTACAAGCGTGAGGAAATTCTCTGTAACATCAAGCATTTTTGCTAATGCAGCAACGCTTCCAATAGAAGAATTAGAATATGCAATTTTCATATGTAAAGGTGACGAAGTGTTACTTAGTAAAGTGCGTAATTAGGTAGTGCAAAACTTCCGCAATTAACGCCCTCGTTACGTAACCAAAAAATAGTTTGAAGAGGCTTTCGCCTGCCATTTTTTTTAGCCCCAACCAGGCCTGTCTCGCAAATTGTTTCGCTTCCGACGAAACATTGCGGTTAATACTTGTATGTGCGAGTTTAATGATGATTAACAGATTCATAGGAATATTCCTTATAAGGGGTTATGACTACCTAAAAAAGATAGCCCGACTAGCCTTAATGAATCTATTTTGACCATTGGTGAGGTGTAACCTGGTTGGGTTAACTCCGCCACTTTTATCGTCTTACTGCTGTTGCTATAAGTTCACCGGCATTTTGGTCCACGCGGCGCGCGCCTTTAGCGCGGCCTGCGGGCCAACGTCCCGGTAGAGATATCAAGTGATATCGTCGAAAGCCAAATGGATTCCGACTTGGACACCCAGTCAATCTCAACACATAAAGTATGCTTGTTAAAGAGCGAAAACACGACAGCAAGGCATATCGCCCTGTTTCTTGATGGTATCGTACAAAAAAAACATTGTCAAACTGTACTAGATTTTCTCGAATGCTCACCTAACAAGGAAGACCGCCCGATCTAAAAGTAATGAGAAAGAGCGGTACAGTACGCTTCGCTATCCTTGGCGCGACCATCCTGCTCCAGTCTTTTCCCGCCGAAATTGGCCGCACTGCAACGGGCAGCCCACCCGCCCCTGAGCGGCCATATATTTATCGACGGTATCTTGCGATATCCGGCCTCGCATATCACCCCAATCTCTCCAAAAGACTTTCCGGTTTGAGGTGAGTGTACCTCTTGAGCATCTGCATGCTTTTATGCCCGGTGATACTGGCCACCTCCATTGGATGAAATCCCTTTTCGAATAGCCGCGAGGCAGCTTCGTGACGTAGATCGTGCCAGCGCAGGTCTTCGATTTTCACTTTGGCCAGCGCGCGTTTCCAGATGCAAATGATTGCGTTCGCCGTAGTGGCCAGCACAAGTCCGGCGCTTGGTTGCACAATTTCGCCTTTGTCATTCCGAGGGCAGATAGACTGCAGCACCTCGATAGCACGCCTAGATAAGGGCAATGCCGCCGGCACCCCTTTATTCGAAATTTCCACGGTGCTGGCCGGGAACCGTATCATCCGCGCGGAAAGATTCACCCACTCCCACCTAACTTTAAACAGCATTCCTTGCCGCAGGCTTGTTTCTATTGCCAGATCAAAAGCGCACGCGGCATACGGGTTTTCACTTGCTTTTAATCGACCAAGAATGAGATCGTACTCCCCTGTTTCCAGGCGGCGATTGCGCGCACGACTGCCAGCCGGTTTACGAATATTTTTCAGTGGATTGGCAAGATTTTCCATTCCCCATTCTTTACGCGCAATCTCATATAGATGACTGATAAGCTGGAGTTCCAGGCGAATTGTATTTTCTGCTCGACCTGCTTCGCGCCTTTTATCTCTGTAAACTGCGAAATCTGCACCTTTCAGATTTGCTAGGGTGCGGTAGCAAAGTCATTTTGCAACCATCGGTTGATGCGACAGGTTTCTTGATATGGATGTCGCTTGGCTGGGACGATATCTCGGTTGTAGCGCTCCAACGCCTCGCGCAGAGTGGTACGTTCCGCTTCAGCCCTGTCAACGTATAGGCCTGAATCCATTTCCGACTCTACGCGGCGCGCCCACTGCTGGGCCTGCTTTTGCGTATCGAATGTGCGATACGTAGGTTTATATCCTTTGCGACGAACTTCCGCCCGCCAATATGCACCGCGTTCCTTGATGTATGCCATTCCAGACTTCCCAATTGTTGATAAAGCGCTTGGTCTGGATTTTTTCATTCCGGCAGATTTCCGGCAAAGGCCAGTTTTTGAATCCTGCCGGGAATAAATAGACGAAAAAAAAGCACTGCGATTACTCGCAAGTGCTTGATTTCCATACCTGAATACTGTTGGTGGGGCGTGTGTGATTCGAACACACGACCTACGGATTAAGAGTCCGCTGCTCTACCAGCTGAGCTAACGCCCCAACAGGGGACGAATTATAGCGGCTGTTTATTATTTTTGCTAGTTCTTCGTAGGAATTTCTATCGAATTAAATATTCGCCGTTGTTTCCGCCTCTTCCAAGCGCCGGCAGCGCCGTCATGCCGTGACCAGTCCCACCCAGTGCAAGGTTGATTCGTCCACCGCGACCTGGGTGCGCCCGGCCGGACGGGCCGCCTTGGCAGCCGCTATCGCAGACCTGTAGAGCGTCTTCTGGGCTTTTCTCAGCAAGCGCTGTTCAATGCGCCGGGTATACAAATCGCTGTATTCGACAATTTTCCCCAGCGTCTGCGCCAACTCCTTGTCGTCGGCCTGGCTTTGCGCCAGCTGGCGCCAGAAATCGCATTCGGTCCAGCGCCGGAAACGCATGTAGACCGTGCTTGAACTGCCGAACCGCTCGGGCAGGCAGCGCCACGAACCTTTGTTGAGCACTATCCACAGCACGGCCTCGATGAACAGACGGTTGTTTTTTGCATTGGCGCCGGGATCGCTCTGTTTCCCGGTCAGGAGCGGCTCAAGCTTTTGCCATTGCCCGTCCCGAAGTTTGATTTGCTGCTTATGCACCAGGCTCATGGCCGCCTCCTCCAGAAAGAATGTGGTTGCGCTACCCGCCTCGGCCGCTCATGGCGGCGAGCCGAGGCACCAGCTTGACATTCTAGCGATGGGGTACGTTAAGGAATATAAGAGATGTCTGAAATTGAAAGGCCAGGCCTGCGTCAAAGGCCATACATCAAAGACCTACTGATCGTCTTAAAGCGGATCAGGCCAGGCGCGCATCGCTTGCGCACCGATCGCCAGCAGCTTCTCGCGCCCGGCGTTGTCGCGCGCCTGGGTCGACATGCCGTGGATGACTGTCACGAAAAAACTCGCCATCGCGGCGGTATCGGTGTCGGCAGCCAATTCGCCCTCGCGCACGCCGCGGTCCAGCCGGTCCTTGATGCCGGCCTCCATCTGCCCGCGGTAATCCGCCAGTACTTCCTGCACATGCGAAGAGGCGGCGGTGCAATTGGTGGCTGAAGTCACCACCATGCAACCGGGCGGCTGGTTGGGATCGGTTTGCGAGATGGCGATTACTTCGAGGTAGCTGCGGATGCTTTCCTTAGCCGTCAGCGGCTCGGCCACGATCGACTCGAAAAAACATGGCTTCTTTGCAAGATAATATTCCACTGCTTCCAGAAACAGGCGTTCCTTGTCGCCGAAGGCCGTATACAGGCTGGGCGGCGTGATTCCCATGGCGCAGGTGAGGTCGTTGAGCGACGTCGCCTCATATCCGTAACGCCAAAAAACCAGCATCGCGCGTTCCAGCGCAAGTTCCCTATCGAACGATAAAGGACGGCCGGCCTTCTTGCGCGGCTTGTCTTGTGTCATTTCCATAGTGATCGATATTAAACTACTTGACAGCGTAAAACAACCCCGTTAGAGTCGTACTCCAATTCGTAGTGATCGCTATTGAATAGAAATTCTGCAGATGCCGGATGTGGCTAAATGGAAACATCAGTGTCTCACAGAATTAAATTTGATGTTTTCCGAGCGCGTTTTTTTGCTTTCAGGTAAGGGAAAAACCGGCACATTTGGAGGATCAGACAAGAAGCGTCCAGTAAGCGGCTATCGGCTGACAGCCAGTCAGCCATACATTGCTAATCATGATTTGAAGCAATCCAAGCCAGTCAAGAACGCCGATGTCGATCTCCAGGCCAAGCTGCAATCCCTTTCATAGGCCCAGCGCTCCCGCGATTGTTTCCGATTACGCAGTTATCCATTTCCGTTTCCACACATATATCCAGGGGTCTCACATGCAAACTTCGACACCATTATTTTCTCGCAAAGCGATTGCGATTGCGGTTGGCATCCTCATCCTCGCCGCCGCCGGCACTTTCACCCTGACCAGCCGCCAGGCCAAGGCGGTCGCCGCGCCGCCTCCTGCCGCATCGGTCTCGGTGGCCGCCGCCCTGGAGAAATCGGTTACCGAATGGGATGATTTTTCGGGACGGGTGGAAGCTATCGAACGGGTTGAAATCCGCCCGCGCGTCTCCGGCACCATCGACGCCGTGCATTTCCAGGAAGGCCAGCTGGTCAAGAAAGGCGACCTGCTGTTCACTATCGATCCCCGCCCTTATCAAGCTGAACTGGCGCGCGCAGTGGCGACCCAGGCCGGCGCCCAGGCCGGACTGGCGCTGGCCAAAACCGAGCTGGCCCGCACCAGCCGCCTGATCGAAGAACATGCAGTGGCCCAGCGTGAGCTGGACCAGCGCAACAATGCCCTGCTGGAAGCCGACGCCAGCCTCAAGGCGGCGGACGCAGCGGTGCAGACCGCGCGCCTGAACCTGCAATACACCTCGATTGCAGCGCCGGTCAGCGGCCGTGTCTCGCGCGCTGAAATCACGGTCGGCAACCTGGTCGGCGCCGGCGTCGCTTCGCCGGCCTTGACCACCGTGGTGTCGGTATCGCCGGTGTACATCAATTTTGAAGTGGACGAGCAAACCTATATCCGCTACGCCGCCAACGGCGCGGTCGGTAATTCCGGCGTCAAGAACCTGCCGGTGTCGATAGGCCTGGCCAGTGAAGAAGGTTATCCGCACCAAGGCCAGATCAAGGCTTTCGACAACCGTCTCGATACTGCCTCCGGCACGATGCGGGTACGCGCGGTATTCGACAATTCGAACGGCACCCTGACTCCCGGCATGTACGCCCGCGTGCGCACCGGCGGCGCAGCGGCAGAGACCGCCGTGCTGATTGACGACAAGGCGGTCGGCACCGACCAGGACAAGAAATACGTCATGGTGCTGGGCGCCGACAACAAGGTTACCTATCGCACGGTCAAGCTGGGTCCGATCGTCGATGGCTTGCGGATCGTGCGCTCCGGCCTCAAGAAAGATGAGCGGATCGTCGTCAACGGCCTGCAGCGGATCCGGCCGAACGACCTGGTCACGCCAGTGACGGTGGCCATGGACGGTGAACAGCTCGCGCCAGCGAAGAATGCACTGGCCGTGGCTGCAGCTAAATAACAAGGACGCCGACGACTCACCTCGCAACGACGCCAAAACACAGCAGAGCCCAACACCATGAATATTTCTAAATTCTTTATCGACCGCCCGATCTTTGCGGGCGTGTTATCTGCAATCATCCTGATCGGCGGCCTGATTTCCATGCTCAGCCTGCCGATCTCCGAGTACCCGGAAGTGATTCCGCCATCCGTCATCGTCAAGGCGCAGTATCCGGGCGCCAATCCGCAAACCATCGCGGAAACCGTCGCCACGCCGATCGAAGAACAAATCAACGGCGTCGAGGGCATGCTCTACATGTCTTCGCAAGCGACTTCCGACGGCCTGATGACGCTGACCATCACCTTCAAGCTCGGCACCTCGCCCGACCTCGCGCAGCAACTGGTGCAGAACCGCGTCAACCAGGCGTTGCCGCGCTTGCCGGACGTGGTACAGCGGCTGGGCGTGACCACCGTCAAAAGCTCGCCCAACCTGACCATGGTGGTGCACTTGCTGTCGCCTAACGACCGCTATGACATGGCCTACCTGCGCAACTACGCGGTGCTGAACGTCAAGGACCGGCTGGCGCGCCTGCCCGGCATCGGTTCGGTCCAGCTGTTCGGTTCCGGCGATTATTCGATGCGGGTCTGGCTCGATCCGCGCAAGGTGGCTGAACGCGGCCTGGCTGCCACCGATGTGGTGAACGCCATCCGCGAACAGAACGTCAATGTCGCCGCCGGCGTGATCGGCGCTTCGCCTGCCGTTCCCGGCGTCAATTATCAGATCTCGGTGAACGCCCGCGGCCGCCTGGCCAATGAGGAAGAGTTCGGCAACATCGTGATCCGCACCTCGTCCGACGGCGTGGTGACCTACCTGAAAGACGTGGCGCGCATCGAACTGGGCGCCAGCGAATACGCCTTGCGCTCGCTGCTGGACAACAAGCAGGCGGTGGCGATTCCAATCTTCCAGGCGCCCGGCTCCAACGCGCTGGAAATCTCCGACAACGTGCGCGCCACCATGGCCGAGCTGAAGAAAGACATGCCGGAAGGCGTCGACTACAAGATCGTCTACGATCCGACCCAGTTCGTCCGCTCTTCGATCGAAGCCGTGGTGCATACCTTGCTGGAAGCGATCCTGCTGGTGGTGATCGTGGTGATCATCTTCCTGCAAACCTGGCGCGCCTCGATCATCCCTTTGCTGGCGGTGCCGGTCTCGGTCATCGGTACTTTTGCCGTGATGATGGGCCTGGGCTTTTCGATCAATGCGCTGAGCCTGTTCGGGCTGGTGCTGGCGATCGGGATCGTGGTCGATGACGCCATCGTGGTGGTGGAAAACGTCGAGCGCAATATCGAAAACGGCTTGTCCGCCAAGGAAGCCACCTATAAAGCAATGCGCGAAGTATCGGGACCGATCGTGGCGATCGCCCTGACCCTGTGTGCGGTGTTCGTGCCTTTGGCTTTCGTCAGCGGCCTGACCGGCGAATTCTTCAAGCAGTTCGCCCTGACCATTGCTATCTCTACCGTGATCTCGGCCTTCAACTCGCTGACTCTGTCGCCGGCCTTGGCCGCCCTGCTGCTAAAAGGCCATGGCGCCAAGAAGGACGGCTTCCAGCGTGCCATCGACCGTGTCTTCGGCGGCTTCTTCTCGGTGTTCAACAAGGTATTCCATCGCGGCTCGACCGCGTACGGCGAAGGCGTGACCGGCATCCTGAAACGCAAGACAGCCGCGCTCGGCGTGTATGCCGTACTGATCGGCCTGACCATGCTGTTGTTCCACACCGTGCCGAACGGCTTCATCCCGGCGCAAGACAAGCAGTACCTGGTCGGTTTTGCCCAGCTGCCTGACGCTGCTTCGCTCGACCGTACCGAGGACGTGATGCGCAAGATGTCCGAAATCGCACTGAAGCAGCCTGGCGTGGAATCGGCCGTGGCCTTCCCTGGCCTGTCGATCAACGGTTTCGTCAACAGCCCGAACTCCGGCATCGTATTCACCACGCTGAAGCCGTTCGACGAACGCCGCAGCGCCGACCAAAGCGGCATAGCGATTGCGCAGCAGCTTAACCAGAAATTCTCGGCCATCCAGGGCGCCTTCATTGCCGTGTTCCCGCCGCCGCCGGTACAGGGGCTGGGCACCATCGGCGGCTTCAAGCTGCAGATCGAGGACCGTGGCGCGCTGGGCAACCAGGCCTTGAACGATGCCTTGCAAGCGTTCATGGCAAAAGCGCACCAGGCGCCGGAACTGGCGGGCATGTTCTCCAGCTTCCAGATCAACGTGCCGCAACTGTACGCCGATGTCGACCGTGTCCGCGCGCAGCAGCTGGGGGTGTCTATCCCTTCAGTGTTCGACACCTTGCAGATCTACCTGGGTTCCTTGTACGTGAACGACTTCAACAAGTTCGGCCGCACCTTCCAGGTCCGGGTCCAGGCTGATGCGCCGTTCCGCGCCCATGCCGAAGATATCGGCTTGCTGAAAGCGCGCAACGACAAGGGCGAAATGGTGCCGCTGTCTTCGCTGCTGAAGATGACGCAAAGCTACGGCCCCGATCAGGCAGTGCGCTACAACGCCTTCCCCTCGGCCGACGTCAACGGCGGTCCGGCGCCAGGCTACAGCACCGGCCAGGCCCAGGCCGTGGTGGAACGCATCGCGGCCGAGACCCTGCCGCGCGGCATCAGCTACGAATGGACCGAAATCACTTATCAGGACAAGATCGCCGGCAATACGCTGTTCATCATCTTGCCGCTGTCGATCCTGCTGGTGTTCTTCGTGCTCGCAGCGCAATACGAGAGCCTGACCTTGCCGCTGGCGGTATTGCTGATCGTGCCGATGGGGATCCTGTCGGCGATTGCCGGCGTCTGGCTGACCCGTGGCGACAACAATATCTTCACCCAGATCAGCTTGATCGTACTGGTTGGGCTGGCGTGCAAGAACGCCATCCTGATCGTCGAGTTCGCCCACGAGCTGGAGCTGCAAGGCCGCTCCATCTACGCTGCGGCGATCGAAGCTGCCCGCCTGCGTTTGCGGCCTATCCTGATGACCTCGATCGCCTTCATCGCCGGCGTCGTGCCGCTGATCCTGTCGAGCGGCGCCGGCGCCGAAATGCGCCATGCAATGGGCGTGGCGGTGTTCTCGGGAATGATTGGGGTGACGGCTTTCGGCCTGTTCCTGACGCCGATCTTTTATGTACTGTTGCGCACGCTGGCATCGCGCTGGACCAGCGGCAAGCATGAAACCGAAGCCTATACCGGCCCGGCGCCACATGGCAATGCCGTTCCAGTAATTGCCAGCACCGCGCAAATTGAAGGAATCTGAACATGAAAAGCTTTAACCTGAAACTGACTGCAATGATGGCGGCGCTGGTGCTGGCCGGCTGCTCCACCACCAAACCGCCGGAACAGGTCGCGGTCGACACGCCAGCCCAGTATCGCGAAGCGGCCGCGCTGGACGGCAGCTGGAAAGTAGCCCAGCCGGCCGACGCCGCCGACCGCGGCGCCTGGTGGTCGGTGTTCGGCGACGCCCAGCTCAGCAAGCTGGTCACCGATGCCACTCAGTCCAGCCCGACCCTGGTCATGGCCTTGGCGCGCGTCAAGGAAGCGCGCGCCACCGCCGGTCTGGCCGATGCCGACCGCGCCTTCCAGCTTGGCGCCGCCTTCGGCCCTACCCGCCAGGGCACGGCCAGCGCCACCTCCACCCAATGGCAGGCGCAGCTAGGCGCCTCCTATGAGGTCGACCTGTTCGGCCGTCTGTCGGACAGCAGCCGCGCCGCCCGCCTCGATGCCGAAGGCCAGGAAGCGGCGTATCGCTCGGTGCTGCTGGCGCTGCAGGCTGACGTCGCCCAGCAGTATTTCGCGATCCGTTCGCTCGATTCGGAACTCGACGTGCTGCAGCAGACCATCAAGCTGCGCCAGGAAAACCTGCGCCTGGTGCAGCATCGCTACGATGCCGGCGACACCAGCGAGCTGGATGTGGCGCAAGCCCAGACCGAGCTGTCGGTGACCCAGGCCGAACAGGAAGGCGTCAGCCGCAGCCGCGCCCAGCGCGACCACGCGCTGGCGATCCTGCTGGGCAAGGCGCCGGCGCAGTTCACCCTGGCCAGCGCGCCGCTGCAGCCGGTGACGGTCAGCGTGCCGCCCGGCCTGCCATCCGATCTGCTGGAACGGCGCCCGGACATCGCCCAGGCGCAGCGCCAGCTGGCCGCCGCCAGCGCCCGCATCGGCGTCGCCAAGGCCGGCTTTTTCCCGAGCCTGGTGCTGACCGCTTCCGGCGGCTTCGCCTCGGACGCGCTGCACAACCTGTTCCAGTGGTCCAGCCGTAGCTGGATGCTGGGACCGCTGGTAGGCAGCGTGCTGAATCTGCCTCTGCTCGATGGCGGCCGCAACAAGGCCAACCTGGCCAAGGCCGACGCCAACTATGAATCGGTGGTGGCGAACTACCGCCAGCAGGTGCTGGTCGGCTTTCAGGACGTGGAAGACAACCTGAGTGCGATGCGTACGCTGGATAACCAGATCCGTTTCCAGGAAGACGCCGTGAAATCGGCACAACTGGCCGCGCGCCTGGCCGATTCGCGCTACAAGAACGGTTCGACCAGCTATTTCGAAGTGATCGATGCGCAACGTTCGAGTCTTTCCGCGCAACGCGCGAAGAGCCAGAGCGTCGGCCAGCGGGCGGTGGCCTCGGTCGGCCTGATCCGGGCGCTGGGCGGCGGCTGGGATCAGCCTGCGGCAAACGCTGCCCCTCTGGCGCTGGCCAGGTAACAAGCAGTAGAGTTTCTCTCCAGCCTGCATCAGGCGAAGTCGAAGCCGACTCGCCGATGCAGGTTTTTTTTCGTTCTTAATCCCGGATATCGCGCAAAGGCGAGGTTTTCAGCAAGCCGAAAGTCAGCAGGCTGCCGCCCACCGCGATGGCAATCAATCCGCTGCGCACGCCCAGGTGCTCAGCAATCCAGCCGGCCGACAAGGCGCCCAGCGGCGCCGCCGCCACGGTCATGAAACGCATGGTTGACACCATGCGGCCGTGATAGGCATCCGGCGTCAGTTTCAGCCGCAGCGCCAGGTAAGGCATGAAATACAGCATGGCGCTGCAATCGAAGATGAACACCACTACGCCGTAAGCCAGCGCGCTCAGCAGCGGCGAGCCGAACAGGCTGGCCGGGATCACCGCCAGCAGCAGCCACGCCGCGCCGGTGCCGCCGAGGCCGATCAGGATCGTGCGGCCGCTGCCGAAGCGCCGCGACAAGGGCTTGAGCAGCATCGAGCTGACCAGCACCCCCAGCCCGCCCAGTGTTTGCGCCGCGCCCAGCACGCCCGGCGACATGCCCAGCTGGTGGGTGGCGAACAGTATCTGCAAGGCCAGGTAACCGTTGAACAACAGCTGCCACAAGGCGGTGCCCCAGGCCAGCGGCCACAGTACTTCGTGACTCCACACCATCTTGATGCCATCCATCATCTCGCGGAACGGATGGCGGTCGGACGGCGCAGGATAAGAGTCGCGCTTGCGCAGATAACGCAGGTTCCACGACGACGCCATGAAAGCGAGAGCATCGACCAGCACCGCTACCGGCGCCGTCAGCAGTTGCACCAGCATGCCGGCGATGCCGGGGCCGACCAGGCGCGCCATCGAATCGGTCGCGGCGAACTTGCTCTGCGCATCCAGCAAATGCTCGCGCCCCACCAGCTGCGCCAGAAATACCTGAGAAGCGCTGCCGCCGATCACGAAGCCGATTCCCATCAGGAAGCCGACCGCGTACAGCACATGCATGTTCAGCAAACCCAGCCAGTAACTTATCGGAATCACCGCCAGCACGACGCCGAACAGGAATTCGGACCATAGCAATACCGGATACTTGCTGCGCCGGTCCAGCCAGACCCCGACCGGCAGCGAGAACAAGGCGAACGGCAGCGTCTGCAAGGCGATCAAGATGCCCATCTGGGCCGGCGTGGCTTGCAGCAGCAGCACCGCGGTCAGCGGAATCGCCAGGCTGCTGATCTGTTCGCCGAAGCTGGCCAGGACCGTGGACAGCCAGAAGCGGCGGAAGTCGTGGTGGCGCAGCATCGGATCGGCCGACAGCTTGCGGATGAAAAATTGACGGAATGCGTTAAAAATGATGCAACTCTCTGAAAGCGGCAACACTGGATAAGTAAGCGCGGCACGAGCAGTTCCGGATAGGAACATTGACCAAATGATAGCAGTAATGCGGCCGGCTTTTACCTGCTGCTGCAAATTAAATATGTTGATATTTCATAGACGAAACCGACTGTAGCGAGGCTTCGTTTCGCAGCTTTTCGAGGAAATTTCCGGATGCGGGAAAAATGTCAATAAATCATGGTTTTTCGGCGCCAAGCAATTTAAGACGACTGGTCATATAATAGCGGGATGAATAAAGCCACCGCCCTTCACGATACCCGCGCAACCCTGCTCGCCACCGGCCTCCGGCTGTTCGCCGAGCAAGGCTACAACGGCACCGGCATCAAGGAAATCGTCGACGCCACCGGCGTGCCCAAGGGCTCGTTCTATAACTATTTCAAGAGCAAGGAAGACTTCGGCGCCGAGGTCATCTCATTCTACGCCGACGGCTTCGCCGACAAATGGTCTGGCTATTTTGCGGAGGGACCGGAACAGCCGCTGGCCGCGCTGCGCTACACCTACGAACGCATCATCGGCTACCACGAACAGTGCGAAGTAAAAGCCGGCTGCCTGCTGGGCAATTTTGCCGCCGAAATGTCGGAGTCCAGCGAGCTCTGCCGCCTCACCTTGCAGGAAGTTGTGGCGGGCTGGCGCAAGCGCTTCGCCAGTTATCTGCGCAAGGCCCAGGCCGATGGTTCGGTACGCACCGACCTGAGTGCGGAACAACTCACCGATTTTTTCTGGAACGCCTGGGAAGGCGCTCTGCTGCGCATGAAAATCGAGCGCTCGACAGCGCCGGTGCGCGCCTGCGTCAACCTGATGTTCGATCATTTTTTCCTGCCATAACCTGACAGGAACCACAGAAGGAATGGAATCCGTTTTTTATAACAAATCCGAGACGACCGGTCACTTATCAACCTGTATTGCAGTTTGTTTTTTCAGCAACAAGTCAAACCACCAATCGCCTGACAGCGATTTATTCACGAAGGAATGTACATGAGCCGCACCCCAGAAATCCGTACCGAAGACAGCCTGTTCCAGCCAGCCCGCATCGGCGACATCGAAGTAGCCAACCGCATCGTGATGGCGCCGCTGACCCGCAACCGCGCCGGCGAAGGCAATGTGCCGAACGAGCTGAACCTCAAGTATTACGCCCAGCGCGCCGGCGCCGGCCTGATCGTTACCGAAGCGACCCAGGTGTCGGCCCAGGCCCAGGGTTACGCCAACACGCCTGGCCTGCATACGCCGGAACAGGTCGCCGCCTGGAAAAAGATCACCGACGCCGTGCATGAAAAAGGCGGCCGCATCGTGGTCCAGATCTGGCACACCGGCCGCATGTCGCATACCTCCTTCCAGCCGGACGGCAAGGCGCCCCTGGCGCCTTCGGCAATCCGCGCCGACGCCAAGACTTATGTGCCGGGCGAAGGCTTCATTGACACTTCGGTGCCACGCGAAATCACGCAGGCAGAAATCGCAGTAGTCGTAGACGACTTCCGCCAGACTGCAAGACGGGCCCTGGAAGCCGGCTTCGACGGCATCGAAATCCACGGCGCCCACGGCTATTTGCTCGACAGCTTCCTGCGTGACGGCTCCAACCACCGCACCGACAACTACGGCGGCAGTATCGAAAACCGCGCCCGCCTGCTGCTGGAAGTGGTTGCCGCCACCTCCGCCGAAATCGGCGGCGGCCGCGTCGGCGTCAGGTTGTCTCCTGTATCGCCAGTCAACGATTCCAGCGAAAGCGCACCGCAGCCGCTGTTCAACTATGTCGTAGAGCAGTTGAACAAATTCAGCCTGGCCTACCTGCACGTAGTAGAAGGCCACACCGGCGGCCCGCGCGACAATGCCCCGTTCGATTACGAAGCGCTGCACCAGCGCTTCGACGGCGCGTGGCTGGTCAACAACGGCTACGACCGCATGATGGCGCGCCAGGCAATCGCCAGCGGCCACGGTGACCTGGTCGCCTTCGGCCGCGCCTTCATCACTAACCCGGACCTGGTGCATCGCCTGCAGCACAACCTGCCCTTGAACGTGCCGTTTGAAGATGCGCCGCTGTATGGCGGCGTGGGCGAGCACGGCTATACCGACTACCCGGCCCTGACCGAAGCGTAAACAAATGGCCGATGCAGCTTAGGCAAGGGAAAGTCCAGTGCTACTTCCCTTGCCTTACCACCACGTCTCCAGTTGCATGCCGATGCTGGAGCCATGGGTGGCGCCGCCAAACGGGCCGTCGCGGGCCATGGCGCTGCCACTGGCAGCTGCATCTTGCGCCGCCTGGTTCCATTTGGCATAGGTATAGAACAGGCGAAGCTCAGGACGGCTGAAGAAAGATTTTCCCATCGTCACTGCGGGGCCGATCGTGAACTTGGTCAGGCTGCGGCTTGCGCCGTTGCCGGGAGTGACGACGTCGCGCCCGAGGTCGGCCTGTATCTTGAAATGGTCGCTGACCGCATATACCGGACGCACTCCCAGAGAAATCCAGTTCTGCCTGTAACCAGGGCTGCTTTCATGCTGGTAGACGGCCGCCAGCATGCCGCTGAATTTGCGCGTGAGCTGCCATAGCAGGCTTTCACTGAGCCGCCAGCGCCGCCAACCGTGGCCGGGGAAAGCCTGGTTCACCGTATTGATGGTGTCCCCTGCCCCCTGTCCATACTGGATGGCAACCCTGTTATAGCCGCCGAACAGCTGGTCCTGCTTATGCTGCGCGGTCAAGGAAAAACCGCCATGCCCATCTACCCCGGCGGGTTTTTGCATCAGCGACAGGCCCAGCTGCAATTCGCCATTCCGATTGGTGCGGATGCCGGCTACCTGGAAGTCGTGGCGATTCGCCAGCCGGGCCTGGAACTGCGCGTCTTGCCGGAACAAAGCATAGCTGTACTGCAGGCCGTTGATGGCGACGTTGTCGACGCCGGCGCCGAGGCCGCTTGGATTCCAGTAATAATAATCTATCGTGTGAATATCGTGCCGGTGGTAGTAGATCCGGCCGGCCCATAGGCGCGCCTGCGGATTCATGCCGGGCAGATTGGTCGCCTGCAGGTAGGCCTGAGGCAGCCGGACGGCGCCATTGGTGCTGGAATTGAAATGCGGAAACACATTGCCGGGATTGTACAAGCTGGCCATCACATCGGCGCTGACGACCATGCCATTTGCCAGGCCAAACAGTTTTTGCCGCGCTTCCAGTTCGCTGTAGTTCTCACACTCGTTGCCGAGCCGGTATTTGCTGGCAGCTCTCGCCAACTGGAAACAAGGCTGCGCACCGCCGCTGCCGCCGATTGCAGCGCCACCGCCGGCACGCAGGTAACCATGGAATTCAAAACCGTCAAGTCCGGCGGAGCTGTCGTCGCCGGCACAGGCGATGCCGGAAAATGCGGTTGATAGAATGGTCCAACATAACTGTTTCCTCACTCATGCCTCCTGGTTCATGTTTATCAGGCGACGATGCTGCCCGGCCCATGCTGCGCATTGATTCGGAGATGCGTGCCCAAGGTTACAATGGACGCAAGAATGCAACTATAAGTAAAAGCCGTAATATGGCGAAAATCTGCGCCGCTATCGAACCGCACGGCGAGATGTAAATCAATCCCCTCTGCCAGACAAGCAGATTGCAACAGCAAACGATCTTGGAGAATACACATGCCCTCATCACACGCCAGCTTCCATTGGGACGACCCACTATTGCTGGAGCAGCAGCTCAGCGGCGAGGAACGCCTGGTGCGCGACAGCGCCGCCTCCTACGCGCGCGACAAGCTGGCGCCGCGGGTGCTGATGTCGTTCCGCAATGAACAGACCGACGCCGGGATTTTCCGCGAAATGGGCGCACTCGGCCTGCTCGGCGCGACCATTCCCGAACAGTACGGCGGCGCCGGACTGAGCTACGTCAGCTACGGCCTGATCGCGCGCGAAATCGAGCGCATCGATTCCGGCTACCGCTCCATGATGAGCGTGCAAAGCTCGCTGGTGATGCTGCCGATTTTCGAATTCGGCAGCGAAGCCACGCGGCAAAAGTACTTGCCGCGGCTGGCCAGCGGCGAACTGATCGGCTGCTTCGGCCTGACCGAACCGGACCATGGCTCCGATCCCGGCAGCATGGTGACGCGCGCGCGCAAGGTCGACGGCGGCTACCGGCTCTCGGGCAGCAAGATGTGGATCACCAACAGCCCGATCGCCGACGTGTTCGTGGTCTGGGCCAAGGACGACGAAGGTGCGATCCGCGGCTTCGTCCTTGAAAAAGGCTGGAAGGGATTATCGACGCCAGTCATCCACGGCAAGGTCGGCTTGCGCACTTCAATTACCGGCGAAATCGTGATGGACCAGGTGTTCTGTCCGGAAGAAAACGCCTTCCCCGAAGTGCGCGGCTTGAAAGGTCCGTTCACCTGCCTCAACTCGGCGCGCTACGGCATCGCCTGGGGCGCGCTCGGCGCCGCCGAATTCTGCTGGCATGCGGCGCGCCAGTACACCATGGACCGCAAACAGTTCGGCCGGCCGCTGGCGGCCAACCAGCTGGTGCAGGTGAAGCTGGTGAACATGCAGACCGAGATCACCATGGCGCTGCAGGGTTGCCTGCGGCTGGGCCGCATGAAAGACGACGGCAGCGCCTCGCTGGAAATCACCTCCATCATGAAACGCAACTCCTGCGGCAAGGCGCTCGACATTGCCCGCGTTGCGCGCGACATGTTGGGCGGCAACGGCATTTCCGACGAGTTCGGCGTAATCCGCCACCTGGTCAACCTGGAAGTGGTGAATACTTACGAAGGCACGCATGACGTGCACGCACTGATCCTGGGACGGGCGCAGACCGGCATCCCGGCGTTTTCCAACTAGCCGACACCGAACACCTGCAGCACCAGCCAGATATTCGCCGCCGAAATCAGCGCAAACAGCAGCCAGGACAGCGCCGCCGTCAGCCACGAATTGGCGAACACGCCCATCACGTCGCGCCGGCTGGTGAGGCGGATCAGCGGATACATGGCGAACGGCAGCTGCAGGCTCAGCACCACCTGGCTGAGCACCAGCAGGCGCCCCACCGAATGCTCGCCCCAGGTCAGCACGCCGATCAGCGCCGGCACCAGGGCCAGGCCGCGCGTCAGCAGGCGCCGCTGCCAGCATGGGATCCTGAGATTGAGAAAACCTTCCATGATGACCTGGCCGGCGATGGTCCCGGTGAAAGTCGAACTCTGTCCCGATGCCAGCAGCGCCAGGCCGAACAGGATGCCGGCGGCGGCGCTGCCGGTAATCGGATCGAGCAGGTGATACGCCTGGTCGATATCGATTACCGACGTATTCCCGGTGGCATGAAACGCGCTCGCCGCCAGCACCAGGATAGCGCCGTTGATCAGCAGCGCCAGCAGCAGCGAGACGATGGTGTCGAGCCGCGACAGCTGTATCGCCTGGCGCCGGCTGCGGTCGTTCTTTTCCACTACCCGCGTCTGCACTATCGATGAATGCAGGTAGAGGTTGTGCGGCATCACGGTGGCGCCGAGGATGCCGATCGCCAGGTACAGCGGTTCCCGGCTCGACAGCGCGCTCAAGGACGGCAGCATGCCGGCCGCCACCGCATGCCAGTCCGGCTTCAGGAACACCAGCTCGACGAACAGGCAGGCCGCGATGGTGAGCACCAGGCCGAGGATGATGGCTTCGATCTGGCGGAAGCCCTTGCCTTTCAAACCCAGCACCAGCACCGTATCGAACGCGGTCAGGAGCACGCCGGCCGGCAGCGAGACGCCGAGCAGCAGCTTGAACGCCAGCGCGCACCCCAGTACCTCCGCCAGGTCGCAGGCGATGATGGAAATCTCCGCGAAAAACCACATGCCCTTGCTGACGCGCGGACTGTAGTTCTCGCGCGAATGCACCGCCAGGTCCTTGTTGGTAGCGATGCCCAGGCGCATGCTGAGGCATTGCAGGACGATTGCGGCCAGGCTGGACGCCAGCACCACGAACAGCAGCTGGTAACCGAACTGCGAGCCGGCCTGGATCGAGGTGGCCCAATTGCCGGGGTCCATGTAGCCGACCGAGACCAGCAAACCGGGGCCGACGAACCTGAGGATTTTTTTCCAGAACGGGCCGCTGCTCGGCACTGCGATGGTGCCGGCAACTTCGGAAGGGCAAAACGGTGCGGTGGCGGTGGTCGGCAAACGATACATGTAGGCTTCCTGATAGAGTTGCCCCAATTCTATATTGTCACGGACATTGCGTATGCTCGTTGCAACCCCTATGATTTGAGCGTACTTTCCAATATGGCAGCAGTTCATCCGGAGGCTAGGAAAATGAAAACCATACTGACGCTGGTCACCGTTGCACTGCTGGCCGCCGCCACGCCCTCCTTCGCCGCGGATCCGCAAGCCGAACTCATCCAGCAAGCCGAAACCGCAGCCAAAACCTGGATGACGCTGACCGACGCCGGCAAATTCGGTGAAAGCTGGGAACGCGCAGGCACATTCTTCAAGACCGGCATCGCAAAAAACACATGGGAAACCGGGATCCGCTCGTTACGGGCGCCGCTCGGTCCGGTAAAAATGCGTGAGCTGAAAAGCACGGAATATGCAACCACCCTGCCTGGCGCGCCCGATGGCGAATATGTGGTGATCCAGTATGAGACGCAGTTCGAAAACAAAAAATCGGCGACGGAAACCATCACGCCCATGCGTGAAAAAGACGGCAGCTGGAAAGTCTCGGGTTATTTCATTCGCTGACAGCAGCAAAAGGGACGTGGCGTGGAGGATGGGATGCGGCGGGAAGGAAGCAGGAATGCTGATCGGCAGAGTTGCGGCTTTGGCGGTTTAGCTTGACCCCAGGATCCGAAAGCCACCTTGTGAGGGCCTCGAAATCTCTTAAAACAGGGCGCCTTGTGGGCAAATCTGGAGCATAACCAGAAAACGTCTTGCACAAGCGGCAGAACAGACCCGCCGCTGCACTCATTGAAACATCGTTCAATGTAAAATCGGTGTGGCTAATTATTGGCTATTGCTGGCTATGCCGATATCAATATGTCCAGTGCAGACAGTGTCACAAGAATGGAATATCATGTCCACTCACAAATTTGTATGCGCCATAGCAGTTTGTTATAGAGCGTTACAACCACTCCCTGCATTGGCATAAAATCATGATCCGTTTCAGACAAATCGAGGCTTTCCGTTCACTGATGATTTCCGGCACCAGCGTATCAGCGGCCCGCCGCATGCACGTGACCCAGCCGGCGATCAGCCGCCTGATCGCCGATCTAGAGGCCGACCTCGGTTTCCGCCTGTTCAACCGCGCTAAGGGCCGCCTCGAGCCGACCAATGCCGGCGTGCGTTTTTACAAGGCGGTGGAAGAAAATTTCCTGGGACTGGAGCGGCTGATGCAGGTGGCGGGCAATATCCGCCATGAAGCGCCCGAAGGCTTGACCGTCGCCTGCCTGCCGGTGCTGTCCACCACCTTGCTGCCGGAAGTGCTGCAGCGTTTCTTCAAGCAGCATCCCGATGTCTCGGTCAAGATCGACAGCTGCACCGTGCCCGAAATCCTGGTCAGCCTGCAAGACCTCAAGGTCGACATGGCGCTGAGCCTGGCGTTCCCGCCGTTCGCCGGCATTGAAGTCGAACCGATCATGGAAGCCACCGTGCTGTGCGCGATGCTGGCGACCCACCCGTTGGCGCAGAAGGAAATCATCGTGCCCGAAGACCTCGACGGCGAGAACGTGATAGGCTGGATGCCCAACAGCGCGCAATCCTACGACCGCGAACTGTCGACCCTGAACTCGGCCGCGATCCGCCCCAACTACACCATCCAGACGCACACCTCGCACACACGCTACGCCATGGTCGCCAACGGTTTCGGCGTCGCCATCGTGGAGCCGTTCGCGGCCAAGATCTGGCGCCCGCACGGCGTCGTCACGCGGCCGTTCAAGGCTGACATCAACTACAAATACGTGCTGGCCTACCCGAGCGGCGGCATCCGTTCCGAACTCGCCCACGACCTGCGCGAAGCCGCGCTCCATGTTGCGAAAAACTATAACTTCGGCCTGTAAGAGGAAGCAGAATGTATTCGCCTGAAAGACTGATTGAAAATTTGAGCGGCTACCTTGGCGAATTGGCAGAGCTCATTTCAGCGGCCGCGCAAGCAGACCCTGCTGAAAAAAGTAGATTGTTTATAGAAAAATCAAATATAGAAACATACGTCGGAAAACTGGAAGCACTGCCTGGCAACCATCGCCTCGATGCAAAACATATCGAGGCCGGGCTTGCGCTGGAACCCCACCCGGAAGGCGGCTTCTATCGCGAATTCATCCGCACCGATGCCTGCACCGTGATTTTTTACCTGCTGCCCGAGCGGGCCATCTCCAGCTGGCATAGCCTGAAGGACACGCAAGAGAGATTCAGGCTGATCTCGGGAGAGTCTTTATTGATCCCGAAAATAGATGCCGGCGGATTGTGGAAATCCGAAGAAGCGGTGACTTATCAAAACGACGTCGTCATAGAAAAAAACCAGGATTTCGGCGACTGGTTCGGCGCCTATCCGAGCGGAGAGTACGGGCTCGTCACTTGCGAATGCAGAGGACCGTTCGAATTTGCGAAATTCAAAATCATCGACCGGGAAAGCTTGGCTGCATTTCACGACCAGAATCCTGGACACACAAAAATCATCGACAGGCTTTCGCCGAAACTCGGTTAAGCCCTCTCTCGCCAGTTCCGAATCAAATCCTAATCAGCAGGTAAAACGATCGTGGCCACCAGGCCGCCTTCGGTGTGATTGCGCAGGTGCAGCTCGCCGCCATGCGCCTGCACGATATTGCGCGCAATGCCCAGCCCAAGTCCCATGCCGCCGGCATTCTGGTCGCGTCCGTGCTCCAGCCGGGTGTACGGCTCGAACAGGCTGTGCAAGGCTTCTTCCGGCACGCCGGGGCCATGGTCGCGGATCTGGATCTGGATATTGCTGCCGGATTCATTGATCAGGCCGGCGACCGAGATTTCCACCTTCTGGCCATAGTGCAGCGCATTGTCGAACAGGTTGCCGATGGCGCGCTTGAGCGCCAGCGGCTTGGCCATCACCGTCAGGCCCGTTTCGGCAAACGCCACTTCGTGCCCTGCCATGCGGGCGTCGCGGATCATGCGCAAGATCAGCGTATCGAGTTTTACCTCGGTGCGGTTTTCATGGATATCGCTATCCTTGACCGACTGCAAGGCGCCCTTCACCATCATGTCGAGCTCGTCCAGGTCTTCGTGGAATTCACTGCGCAGATGCTCGTCGTCCAGCAGTTCGGTGCGCAGCTTGAGGCGCGTGATCGGCGTACGCAAATCGTGCGAGATCGAGACGAACAGGCGCTCGCGGTCATCCAGGTAACGCTTGATGCGTTCGCGCATGGCGCGGAACGCGCGTGCGGTCTTGATGAATTCACGGCTGCCGGTTTCCGGCAATTCGGGCGCGGCCTCGCCTTTGCCGAAAGCTTCGGCGGCGTCCGACAGCGCCGCCAGCGGCCGCGTGGTCCAGCGCACCACCAGGATCGACAGCAGCAGCACGGTGGCCAGCGACAGGCCTTGCAGCAGCAGGCGCTCGGGCGACAGCGGATTATCGCTGTCGAGGAAATAAGGGTTGGGCATAAGCGCCGCCAGGTAGAGCCAGTTGCCAGGCTCGAGCTCGGTCTGGATCACCAGCACCGGCGCCGGGTTGGGCTTGATCAGCAGCGTATGCTGGACCCAGCTGTCCGGCAGGTCCGCCACCTGCAACCCTTGCGGCGACACCATCAGGTCGTCAGGCCAGGCAAACGCCAGGCGGAAACCGGGCAGGAACGGCAGGTCGGTTTTCAGGGTGGCGCCGATATCGGCCAGCGCCATGTCGGCCAGCGTATTGTCGGCAATCTTGTGGATGGTCACCGGACCGTCGTTGGTGTTCACAAAAAACCGGGTGCCGCCCATTTCACGCAGTTGCTGGATCAGGATAGGCCGGTAATTGGCCGGCAAGCTCATGAAGAAACGGACTGCGCTGGCAGCGCTGTGCGCCAGATGCTGCGCCGCTGTTTTGGTTTCGACCTCGGCCTTGCTGCGCAATTGCGCCGACCAGATCAGGCCGCCGGCCACCTGGGTCACCAGCACGCCGAACACCATCACTACCGACAGCCGGCCCAGCAGCGTGTGCGGCAGCAGCCAGGACAGCAGCCGGCTATACCAGGCCGACCAGCTACGCGCGGGCACGGCTTCAGACTTGCGCAGCGGCCACATCGGCAGAAAATACGTAACCGGCGCCGCGCACCGTCTTGATCAGGTGCGGGTCCTTGCCGCCGTCGTTCAGGCGCAGGCGCAATTTGCTGATCTGCACATCCAGCGAACGGTCCAGCGGACCGACATCGCGGCCGCGGGTTTCCTCGCACAGGACGCCGCGGTCGAGCACGTCGCCCGGGTGTTCGACAAAATATTTCAGCAGCTGGTAATCGAGGCCGGTGAGCGCCACCGGCTGGCCGTCCGGATCGCTCAAGGTGCGCTCCACCGTGTCCAGCGTGAAGCCGACAAAGCGGTAATAGCGCGGCGCCACCGCGCTGTCGATGCCGGTGCGGCGATGGATGGCCTTGATGCGCGCCAGCAGCTCGCGCGGGCTGTAGGGCTTGGCGATATAGTCGTCGGCGCCCAGCTCGAGGCCGACCACGCGGTCGGTTTCGTCGGAACTGGCGGTGAGCATGATGATCGGCACGTTGGATTTGCGCCGGACCGTCTTGCACAAGGCGAAGCCGTCGGTATCCGGCAGCATCACGTCCAGGATCACCAGCGACAGTTCCTCGGCGTAGCGCTGGAACTCGGCCAGGAACGCCTCGCCGTTATGCGCCAGGCGCACTTCGTACTGGTTCTTTTCCAGGTAGGCTTTCAGCAGCGTCCTGGTTTTCTGGTCGTCGTCGACGATCAATATCTTGCGCATCGGGGGCCTATTAGCGTGTAATTTGGGAGTGCGAACGAGTCGTAGGCGTTGCAGGCCTAGGCGCAGCGACGCGACGTAGCGGCGCTACGGCAAGGATGCGGATGGCCGCCCCCTGCGACAGCGGCATGCGACGCCTACGACCCGTTCCCTCCGGGTTCAAACCAAAACGTGCGCTGGACAGCATTGCACGGCGTAGCAAGGGGAACCACCCCTTGCTACGCCGCGCGCCTTGCCAGCACACGTTTTGGTTCGAACGCATCTCCCAAATTACACGCTAATAGGCCCCGCTATTCCTGCTTTCCTGTCTTCGACAAGGAGCGGGCAATGCTGGCCAGCTTGCGCTGGATATCGCTCTCGCCCATCTTGTCATCCACAAAATAACGATGCACTTCAGCCACGATGGCGTCTTTCGCGGTTTCGTCGGCGGCCATGCGGTGCACCAGGCTCGGCGCCTGGAACGCGCTGCCCTTGCTGAACGCGCTCCATGAGGCGCGCGCGCAGCTATCCATTTTCGACAAATCCGGCGCGCGCCATACCGAGATCGCGCCCTTGACCTGATTGTAAGCGCTTTGAACCGGCTGCGACATGATCAGCTGGGCCAGCTTTTCCTGCGCCGGCTGGTGCGAATAGTCGCCGGCGAACATGGCCAGGGTATCGACACTATATAGATGGTAGTCTGCCGTGCCCGGCACCGCCGCACAAGAAAAATCCTGGTCGGTGTTCAAGCCCCAGGCCAGCAGCTCACCCTTGGCCCAATCGCCCATGACGAACATGGCGGCCTCGCCGTCAGCCAGCTGGCGCGTCATGTCCGGCCACGGCCGTTCCCTGAGCGGCTGCGGCATCCACTCCTTGAGCGCCCGCAAGCGCTTCAAGGCATGCGTCATGCGGGCGTCGCCAAAGGCGGCAGGATTCAGGTCGACAAACAGGGAGCGGTAATAAGCCGGCCCGCTTTCGGCCAGCACCAGGGTTTCAAACAAGGTCGCGACCTGCCAGGCTTCGCTGCTTTGCGCCAGCGGCGTAACGCCGGCCTGCCTGAGTTTTTCCGCGGCCCGTTCGAACTCCGGCCAAGTCTTGGGCGCAGCCAGGCCGAGCCGGTCGAAAACCTTCTTGTTGTAGAACAGATTGTTGATGCGGTGGATGCCAAGCGGCGCCGCCACCACATGGCCGCGGTTGCGCACCAGCGACCATACGGTCGGAAACAGCAGTTTTTGCCAGTTGCCAGGCGCGGCGACATCGTCCAATTCCAGCAGCAGGCCAAGATCGGCCCACTCGCCGAACACGATGCCGTTGAGCTGGGTTGCCTCGGGCGCTTTGCCGGCCAGCACCATGCTCTTGAGCACCTTGCTGGCGCCAAGGCCGGCGCCGCCGGGAATCGCCATGTCGCGCCACTGGATGTTATCTTCGGCAAGCCTGGTTGCCAGCACGTCTACCGACTTGCGTTCGCTGGCCGAAGTCCACCAGTGCACCACCTGCAGCGACGTTGCCGGCTGGCCGGCGGCGGAAACCGGCGGCGCTGCATTGGCCATGCCGGCCCTCAGAGTAATCAGGCAACCAAGCAGGCAGCCCGACGCCAGTAGTACGATCCGTCTGCGCGATCCTGCAGTCCAGGATTTCGCGCCTCCCCTGTCTCTTTTGTCGATCACTCGCTTGTCAATCATTGAGCGCCTTGTTGATTTTTTTATAAACACTTGTTACGTCTCCCACATCGCGTGTGACTATAGCGCAAGTCCGGTATACGACGTTAACAGTCTTCTCGTTTTGTAAAGAAGCGTAAGTTTTCGTAATTTTATCTATACTCATCAAAGCAGAATATCACCGCCAATCGCCGCAACTGCCCTATGAGGGAACGGTAAGTTACCCGCGCCACTGTAAAGATATGTAATCGCCGCAAACCGCTGGATTTGATTTTGTTCAATAAAATCAAAAACTTATGTAATTTGTATAGATAGTTTCCAACTAAGATGGCGACACATTTTTTATGGTGCTAATGTCTGTGCGCGGCGGTTTGACAGGCTTCAGGCTCTAAAGACAGCCGCGCTAATAAAACTCAAGCTATAAAAATCCAAGCGAAATCCAAGCGGCAAAACCCAAGAGGAGACTTTGATGCAAACCATCAACCGAATTCGTACCATCCGCAACGCCGTGCTGATCGCCCTGGCGACGGTCGGCACGGCGCAAGCCGGCACCCTGACTATCGAGAGCTGGCGCGTCGACGACAAGACCCTGTGGGAAACCGTGCTGATCCCGGCTTTCCAGAAAAAGAATCCAGGCATCGAAGTCAAGTTTGCGCCTACCGCTCCTACCGAGTACGACTCCAGCCTGACCGCGCGCCTGGCCGGCGGCACTGCCGGCGACCTGATCGCCTGCCGTCCTTTCGACGTTTCGCTGTCTTTGTACAAGAAGGGCAACCTGGAAAAACTGGACGGCAAACCAGGCATGGAACACTTCCCTGCCTCCGCCAAGACCGCATGGCAGACCGATGACGGCAAGGACACTTTCTGCATGCCGGTAGCGTCGGTAATGCATGGTTTCCTGTACAACCAGAAAATCTTCAAGGAACTGAACCTGCAGCCGCCAAAAACCGAGGCAGAATTCTTCAAGGTGCTAGACACCATCAAGAGCAACGGCAAGTACACGCCGCTGGCGCTGGGCACCGCGGACCAGTGGGAATCCAGCCAGGTGATCTTCACCGGCGTCGGACCGAACTACTGGAAGGGTGAAGAAGGCCGCAAGGCGCTGATCGCCGGCAAGGAAAAATTCACCGACCCTAATTTCGTCAATGCGTTTGAATACGAAGCGAAGCTGGGCAAATACCTGTCCAAGGGCGCCAGCTCGCAAACCTACGGCGACAGCCAGAACCTGTTCGCACTCGGCAAGGCAGCAATCTATCCGACCGGCTCCTGGGATATCGCTTACTTCAACACCAACGCCAAGTTCGAAATGGGCGCCTTCCCGCCGCCGGTGCCTAAAGCCGGCGACAAATGCTATATCTCGGATCACAACGACATCGGCATGGGCGTCAACAAGAAATCCAAGAACAAGGAAGATGCCTACAAGTTCCTGACCTGGCTCGGATCGCAGGAATTTGCCGACATCTACACCAACAAGGTCACCGGCTTCTTCTCGCTGTCGGACCACCTGATCTCAGTCAAGGATCCGGTCGCCAAGCAGATGATCGACTGGCGCAAATCCTGCTCGTCGACCATCCGCCTCAATGCGCAGATCCTCAACCGCGGCGAGCCGAGCATGGAAAACCAGCTGTGGAACGTGAATGCCCAGGTGCTTAATGGCAAACTGGCGCCGAAGGAAGCTGCGGCCCAGATCCAGACCGGCTTCGCCAAGTGGTACAAACCGCAACAATAAGCACTGCTGTTCGCCGGCCGGGGAAGAGTTTAAGATTGACTCTGCCCCGGCGCGCAAACCACACAGCAGCCAAGGCTTGCCGCCGGGTAAGCCCGTGATCCACGGCACGGAAGTCAAAACATAAGCCGCATAAGCCCTGATCACGCCCGTATTCCATGGTCCGCAAACCAGGCATGGATGGAACACGATCTCCCCCGTGTTTCCTCCGCGCCTGCGGCGACCTACGCATTTTTTGCTATCACCGAAAACCCGAATGAATCTTCAAAACAAGAAATTCCCTTGGCACATCGTGGTATTCCTGGCGCCAGCGGTCATCATCTATTCCATGTTCAGCGCACTGCCTTTACTGGATACCCTGCGCCTGGGCTTTTATACCAGCAACGACGCCGGCGTCCACAGCTTCGTCGGCCTCGCCAATTACCACACCATCCTGTTCGATTCCGACTGGTCCAAAGCGTTCTGGAACGCCATGCTGAACAACGTGAAATTCTTCGCGATCCACATGCTGCTGCAAAATCCGATCGGCCTGCTGCTGGCCACCCTGTTCAGCCTCAAGGGCCTGCGCGGCGCGCGCACTTACCGCACCCTGATTTTCCTGCCGACCCTGCTGTCGGTGGTGATCATCGGCTTCATCTGGCAGCTGATCCTGTCGCCGCTGTGGGGCGTCGGCGAAGGCTTGATGACGCATGTCGGCCTAGGCGACTATTTTGCGCCGTGGCTGGGACAGGAAAGCACCGCCTTGTTGACGCTCGGCCTGGTCTCGGTCTGGCAATACGTCGGCATCCCGATGATGCTGATCTACGCCGCCCTGCTCGCCGTGCCGGAAGAAGTGCTGGAAGCGGCCTATGCCGAAGGCGCCAGCTCGTTCCGCATCTTCTGGCAGATCAAGCTGCCGCTGATCCTGCCGACGCTGGGACTGGTGACCATCCTCACCTTCGTCGCCAACTTCAATGCCTTCGACCTGATCTATTCGGTCAAGGGCGCGCTGGCCGGTCCTAACTACACCACCGACATCCTGGGCACCTTCTTCTATCGCACCTTCTTCGGCTACCAGGCGCAGATCGGCAGCCCGACCATGGGTGCGGCGGTAGCCACCCTGATGTTCCTGGTGATCCTGCTCGGCGTCGCCAGCTATTTCTACTTCGTGCAGCGCAAGCTGACACGCTACGAACTGTAACGAGGACAGCATATGACATCGATTTCCTCGCTCTCTTCAGCCACCACCTCAGCGCCGGTGGTGCGCCAAAGCCGCTTCGCCAATCTGGGCCGCATCTGGGTCCATGTGGTGCTGTGCGCCTACGCCGTGATCGCGCTGTTTCCGATTGCGCTGATCATGATCAATTCGATCAAGTCGCGCGACGCCATCTTCGACAACCCGCTGGCGTTCCCGACGCCGGAGACGTTTTCCCTGATCGGCTTTGAAAAGGTGCTGCACAACACCAACTTCATGCTTTATTTCGGCAACAGCCTGGTGGTCACGCTCGGCTCGCTGGTCCTCATCGTGCTGTTCGGCGCCATGGCCGGCTGGGCGCTGTCGGAATACAAGTTCCGCGGCAACCGCCTGATGGCGCTGTACCTGGCGTTGGGCATCATGATCCCGATTCGGCTCGGCACCGTCTCCATCCTGCAGCTGGTGGTCAGCCTCGACCTGATCAACACTCGCACCGCGCTGATCCTGGTGTATACCGCGCAGGGCCTGCCGCTGGCGGTGATGATCCTGTCCGAATTCATCCGCCAGATTCCCAAGGAACTGAAAGATGCAGCACGCTGCGACGGCGTCGGCGAGTTCAAGATCTTCTTCCAGATCATCCTGCCGCTGATCCGCCCGGCGATCGCCACGGTTGCAGTGTTCACCATGATCCCGGCCTGGAACGACCTGTGGTTCCCGCTGATCCTGGCGCCCTCGGATGAAACCAAGACCGTCACCCTCGGCGTGCAGCAGTTCATCGGCCAGTACGTGACCGACTGGAATTCGGTATTGGCGGCGTTGTCGCTGGCCGTGATCCCGATCCTGGTCATGTACGTCATCTTCTCCCGGCAATTGATCCGCGGCCTGACTTCCGGCGCCGTCAAGTAATACAGAAAACGAGACATTCCATGGCAAACGTAAGCGTTAAACAAATCACCAAATCGTACGACGGCAAGCAGAACGTGCTGGCCGACCTCAACCTGGAAATCAAGGACGGCGAATTCGTGGTGCTGGTCGGCCCTTCCGGCTGCGGCAAATCCACCCTGCTGCGCATGCTGTGCGGGCTGGAATCGATCACCAGCGGCGAGCTGTCCATCGGCGACCAGGTAGTCAACCACCTGCCGCCGGCCGAACGCGGCATCGCCATGGTGTTCCAGAGCTACGCCTTGTATCCGCACATGAGCGTGTACAAGAACATGGCGTTCGGCCTGAAGATCGCCGGCGCCGACAAGGCCGCCATCGACCAGCGCATCCGCCACGCCGCCGGCATCCTCAAGATCGACCACCTGCTGGACCGCCTGCCGCGCGAACTGTCCGGCGGCCAGCGCCAGCGCGTGGCGATCGGCCGCGCCATCGTGCGCAAGCCGAAACTGTTCCTGTTCGACGAACCGCTGTCCAACCTGGATGCGGCGCTGCGGGTCCAGACCCGGCTCGAAATCGCCAAGCTGCACAAGCAGCTGGAAGCCACCATCGTCTATGTCACCCACGACCAGGTCGAAGCCATGACCCTGGGCGACAAGATCGTGGTGATGAACGATGGTTATATCCAGCAGGCAGGTTCGCCGCTGGAGCTGTACCAGCGTCCGCAAAACCTGTTTGTCGCGACTTTCATCGGCTCGCCGAAGATGAACCTGTTCAACGGCACGATCGCGGCGGTCGAAGCCGACCACCTGAGGATCAAGCTCAGCAGCGGCCAGGAAATCCGCGCCGACATCGCCGCCGGCACCGCCAAGGCCGGCGATGCCGTCACGGTTGGACTGCGCCCAGAACATATCCTGGAAAACGCGCATAGTGGTGAAGTATTCAGCGGCAAGGTCAGCATCGTTGAACATCTGGGCGAAGCCAACTTCATCTATGTGACGCTGCAGGACGGTCAGGATCTGCTGGTGCGCGGCGACGGCAACAATCCGGTGCATATCGGCGATACCGTCACGCTGTCGGCGCCGAGCAGCGCTTTCCACGTGTTCGATGCCCAAGGCCTGGCGTTGGCAAGGTTAAAACCTGGAAACATGATTTCATCCAAGCAATAATAGATACAATATGCGCCTTCAAAAAGGCGTGGGGGTTGAGTTGAAAACAGCGTACGAATATCTGATCGGCGTCGACGGCGGCGGCACCAAGACCTATATCCGGGTCGAGCGCCCCGATGGCAGCCATGTCGCCGACGGCAGCAGCGGGCCGTCGGCGCTGATGCATGGCACCAGCAAGGCCTGGTGCGCCATTGTCACCGCGCTCGACAACGCATTCCAGAGCGCCGGCATCAGCCGCCCGCCGTACCAGGCGATCGCCGCCGGCTGCGGTTTGTCGGGCATCAACAATCCGCAATGGGCGGCGCAATTCAGCGCCCAGAACCCCGGTTTCGGCGCCCTCGCCACCGGCACCGATGCTTTCACCACCTTGCTCGGCGCGCACCTGGGGCAAGCCGGCGTCGTGGTCGCCATCGGCACCGGCAGCGTCGGTGAAGTCTTGCTGGCGGACGGCAGCCGCCGTGAAGTCGGCGGCTGGGGCTTCCAGACCGGCGACGAAGCCAGCGGCGGCTGGATCGGCCTGCGCGCCGCCAACCATGTCGAACGGGCGCTGGATGGCCGGGTTATCCCGGGTTCGCTGGCGCGCGCCATCGTGCGCTTCTGCGGCGGCGACGACGACGCCGGTACCGATTTCAGCAGCAGCCAGAACCGCGAGCGCGTGATTGCCTGGGTCAACAGCGCCAACCAAAGCATTTTTGCGCAGCTGGCGCCGCTGGTGGTGGCCCATGCAGCACAGGACGAGGCAGCGCTCACCATCTTGCACAAGGCGGGCCAGGAAATCGCCCAGATCGCCAACGCGCTCGATCCGTCCCAGCAATTGCCGATCGCCCTGTGCGGCGGCCTGGCCGCGCCGCTGCAAGCCTATTTGCCGGAACCGTTGAAATCGCGCGCGATCACGCCGCGCGCCGACGCCGCAAGCGGCGCACTGCTGCTGCTGCGCCAGCAGCTGGCAACAGAGTCAGTGGGAGAAACGATATGAACGACAACACAATACAACTGCAGGGCAACATCCTGACCAGCGACGGCTGGATCGCCGGCAGCATCGGCTTCAGCGACATGATCGCCGAGATCAAGGGTGAGGCGCAAGAACAGACGCCGGCCAGCGGCGACTACATTTTGCCCGGTTTCATCGACCTCCACGTCCACGGCGGCGGCGGCAAGGACATCATGGAAGCCGGCGACGCCGTGCACGTGGTGTCGCGCCTGCACGCCCGGCATGGCACCACCAGCATGCTGGCCACCACCATGACCGCGCCGGCGGAAGAACTGGAAGCGGCGCTTGGCGCAATCGGCCGCGCCTGCCGCGGCCGCCGTCCAGGCAGCGCCAGGGTGCTGGGCGCACATCTGGAAGGGCCTTACATCAATCCCGGAAAACTCGGCGCGCAGCCGGATTTCGCGATTGCCGCGAGCCTGGAACAGATCGACTGGCTGCGCAGCTTCGCGCCGTTGAAACTGATCACCATCGCGCCCGAAATCAACGGCCACATGCAGCTGGTGAAAACCCTGTCCCAGCTCGGCATGCGGGTGCAGATCGGCCATACCCTGGGCACTTATGAAGATGGCGTTGCGGCCCTGAAAAACGGCGCGGCCGGGTTTACCCACCTGTTCAACGCCATGAGCTCCTTCCATCACCGCCAGCCGGGCATGGCCGGCGCCGCCCTGGCCCATGCCGAATACGCGGAACTGATCCCGGACCTGCTGCACGTCCATCCAGGCGCCATCAAGACCGCGCTGCGGGCGATTCCGCGCCTGTACTGCGTCACCGATTCCACCGCCGCGTCCGGCATGCCGGACGGCGAATACATGCTGGGCCGCCAGGTAGTCCACAAATGCCTGGGCGGCGTGCGCCTGGGCGACGGCACCCTGGCCGGCAGCACCCTGACCATGGACCAGGCCCTGCGCAACCTGGTCTCGCTCGGCCTCGACCTGGCCGAGGCGTCGCTGCGCGTCTCCACCTACCCTGCCGACTATCTCGGCATGCAGGAACGCGGCCGCCTCAAGGAAGGCTGTTTCGCCGACATCCTGGTGCTGGACCGCCGGCTCAAACTCAAAGCCGTTTATGTAGAAGGAGAAAAAATTGACCTCGTTGATGCTTAAGGAAGCCCGCTCGGCGGCAGAACATGTCGCCTTGCAGCTCAGCCAGGACCGCGACCGCTATGCAGAGCTGGGGCAACGCCTGCGGGCCGCGCCGCCCTCGACCATCCTGACGGTGGCGCGCGGCAGCTCCGACCATGCCGCCAACTACTGCGCCTACCTGATCATGGCGCGCCTGGGCCGCATCGTCGCCTCGCTGCCGCTGTCGCTGGTGACCCTGAACAAAGCGCCGCTGATCGCGCGCGACGCGCTCGCCATCGCCATTTCACAGTCCGGCCAGAGCCCTGACGTGATCGAACCTATCCGCTATTTCCGCGACAGCGGCGCCACTACCGTAGCGCTGGTGAACGACGTCGCATCGCCATTGGCAAGCAGCGCCGAATGGACCCTGCCCCTGCACGCCGGCGCCGAACTCAGCGTGGCCGCCACCAAAAGCTTTATCGCCAGCCTGGTGGCTGCCGCCAGGCTCGCCGCGCACTGGCAGGACGATGCCACCTTCCTGGCCGCCATCGACGCCCTGCCGCAAGCGCTGACCGCGGCCACCCAGCTGGACTGGACGCCGGCCATCGACGTACTGGCGCCTTCCTCGCGCATCATGGTGGTCGGGCGCGGCATCAGCTTGCCGCTGGCGCTGGAATCGGCCTTGAAGTTCAAGGAAACCTCGGCGATCCAGGCGGAAGCCTTCAGCGGCGCCGAAATCAAGCATGGCCCGATGGCCTTGATTGACGAAGGTTATCCTTTGCTGATCTTCGCCACGCGCGGGCCGACCCAGGCCGGCCTGCTCAAGCTGGCCGAGGAAATGCGCGGCCGCGGCGCCAAGGTATTGCTGGCGGCGCCGGACGACGTAGCTGCACGCGACCTGACCTTGCCAATAGCAGCAACGCCGGATCTCGACCCGATCGTGGCGATCCAGGCGTTCTACGTAATGGCGGCGCAGCTGGCAGTGGCGCGCGGCATGGATCCGGACCAGCCGCGGCATCTGAGCAAAGTCACCAAGACCGAATAAGCGGAGCCCATGCAACAACCCATCCGCTGGGGCATTCTCGGCACCGGAAAAATCGCCCGGGCTTTTGCCGCCGGCCTGCGCGACGTTCCGGACGCCGTCCTGCCGGCGGTGGCGTCGCGCAGCAGCGGCAGCGCCGATGCCTTCGGCCGTGAATTCGATATACCGCACCGCCACGCCTCATACCAGGCGCTGGCAGACGATCCGCAAGTCGATGTGATCTACATCGCCACGCCGCACTCCATGCACGCCGAAAATGCCATCATGTGCCTGGCAGCCGGCAAGCATGTGCTGTGCGAAAAACCGTTCACCATGAATCGGCGCGAAGCGGAACAGGTGATCGCGCTAGCGCGCCGCAACAAGCGTTTCCTGCTGGAGGCGATGTGGTCGCGTTTCCTGCCTGGCATGGCCGAAGCCAGGCGCATCGTCGCCAGCGGCGAAATCGGCAAGGTGCGCCAGGTGCAGTCGGATTTCAGCTTTGTCGGCGCTTTCGGTCCCGAACACCGCTTGTACAATCCCGAACTCGGCGGCGGCGCGCTGCTCGACATCGGCATTTATCCTTTATCGATCTCAACTTTTTTCCTCGGCCCGGTCGACGCCGTGCAATCGATTGCCGAAATCGGCACCACCGGCGTCGACGAGCAAACCGCGTTTTCCATGCGCCATCGCGGCGGCGGACTGTCTTCCTGCGTCTGCAGCACCCGCGTCGCCGGTCCGGTCGAGATGACCATCTCCGGCGAGCTGGGCTACCTGCGCCTGCATACGAATTTCCACCTGGGTGCCAGCCTGACGATCACACTGGCGAACGGCAGCACGCGCAGCCAGCAATGCCCGTTCATCGGCAACGGTTATGCACACGAAGCGATCGAGGTAATGCGCTGCCTGCGCGCCGGCCTGCTTGAAAGCCCGTTCATGACGCATGACGAGACGCTGGCGCAGATGGCCGTTCTCGATACGATACGCGCGCAAATCGGCGTGAACTACCCTGCCGACCGCGCCTGAAGATTCGAACCCGGATAGAATATGCAGCTACAACAGCAGCGTTATCGGGATCATCATGCAGAATATTCAGGCAGTAGAACTAGCCAAGGCCTATCGCCTGCTCAATCACGGCCCGACCACGATCGTCACCAGCGCCCATGGCGGCGTCAGCAACGTGATGGCGGCAGCCTGGGCGATGCCGCTCGATTTCGATCCGCCCAAGGTCTTGCTGGTGATCGACAGCAGCACCCTGACCCGCGAACTGGTGGAAGCCTCGGGCGAATTCGCCCTGAATATCCCGACCCGGGCGCTGGCCGAAACCACGCTCGCAGTGGGATCGAGCTCGGGACGCGACGGCGACAAATTCGCCGCGCTCGATATCGCCACATTTCCCTCGGAGAAAATTGCCGCGCCGCTGATGTCGGGCTGCCTGGCCTGGCTGGAATGCAAGGTGATTCCGGAATTGCACAACCAGCAGCGCTACGACCTGTTCGTCGCCGAGGTGGTGGCTGCCTGGGCCGATGCTGCAGCGTTTTCGGCGGGCCGCTGGCATTTCCCGGCCGACGACCAGCGCTCGCTGCACTACCTGTCCGGCGGCGCCTTTTTTGCCACCGGCGAGGCATTCAATGTCGAGCTGAAGCCGTAACAAAGATTCAGTTTCCCGCCAACCCGGACAAAATCAGCCGCGCCCGATGAACGGCATGTTGGTCGCCATCACCGTCATGAACTGAACGTTCGCATCCAGCGGCAAACTCGCCATGTACAGCACTGCATTGGCGACGTTTTCCACCGACATGGTCGGCTCCACCGCAACCTGGCCGCTGGCTTGCAGGATGCCTTTCTCCATCTTTTCGGTCATGTCGGTAGCGGCGTTGCCGATATCGATCTGGCCGCAGGCGATATTGTATTTGCGGCCGTCCAGCGAAGTCGACTTGGTGAGGCCGGTGATGGCATGCTTGGTCGCCGTATAGGCGACCGAGTTCGGCCGCGGCACATGGGCCGAGATCGAACCGTTGTTGATGATGCGGCCGCCGCCCGGCGTTTGCGTCTTCATGATGCGGAACGCCTCTTGCGTGCACAGGAAAGCGCCGCTCAGGTTGACATCGACCGATGCCTTCCATTGCGCAAAATCGACATCTTCCAGCGACGCCGATTTGGTAAAGATGCCGGCATTGTTGAACAACAGGTCAAGCCGGCCGAACCGCTCCCTGGTTTTTTCGAACAAGGCCCTGACCGATGCCGGATCGCTGACGTCGGCAGATACCGGCAAGGCGTGTACACCCGATGCCCCGGCGGCGGCAACCGTTTCCTCCAGCGCGGCTACACGCCGGCCCGCCAGCACCACGCTGTAATCGTTGCGCAGCAAGGCCAGAGCGATATGCTTGCCGATGCCGGAACCTGCGCCTGTGACCAGCGCGACTTTTTTCGTTGTTGCCATTGCCTGTGCTCCTTGCCTGTTGTTTCCTGCATTTTAACGGTGTTTCGGCATCTAGCCGGGACAGCGGTGCTTCCAAACTTGTAATATTCAAATGCAACTTTGATCGTTCACTGCGTGATCTTGTTTTGTTAATCTGCCCTGCATGGCAGCCGCTTTTTGCGGCCGGCCGCACTTAAACATCAACCAGGGACTACAACAACAATGAAATCATTCGCCATCTTACTCACCGGCCTGACGCTGCTGTCGGGCCTGGCCCATGCCGACAAGCTGGACGACATCAAGAAAGCCGGCGTGCTGCGTGTCGCTACCTTCGACGGCAATCCGCCGTTCGGTTTTGTCGACCAGAAAACCAACAAGCTCATCGGCCTCGATGTCGACTACGCCAACGAAGTCGCCAAAAAGCTCGGCGTCAAGGTCGAACTGGTGCCGACCAACCCGGCCAACCGCATCCCTTTACTGACGTCCGGCAAGGTCGACGTCGTGTTCGCCAACTTCACCATCAACGCCGAGCGCGCCCAGGTGATCGATTTCAGCATTCCTTACTTTGCATCGGGCCAGCAATTCCTAGCGAAAAAAGGCGTGCTGAAGAGCGCCACGCAGATTCCCGAGCTGCGCATAGGCACCGACAAGGGCACCACCATGGAAACCACCTTGCGCGAGAAATACCCGGCCGCCAAGGTTGTCCTGTACGACGACACCCCGTTTGCATTGGCCGCCCTGCGCAACGGCAACGTCCAGGCGATTACCCAGGACGGTTCGAAGCTGATCGCGCTGCTGGCGAACATCCCGGACAAGGAAAAATATGAAATCCCGGCGTTCGCCATTTCCGAGGAATACGAAGGCGTCGGCGTACCCAAGGGCGAAACGCGCCTGGTCAATACGCTCAACGATACCCTGCGCGAATTCGAGAAAAACGGCACCGCCCTCAAGATCTACGACAAGTGGTTCGGCCCCAACAGCAAATCGCCGCTGCCGCGCCTGTTCAGGATCGGCGACACCAAGTTGAGCCAGAACTGATCGATCATCAATTCTCCGTGGTATCTGTCTTGCACCGGCAATCACCATGGTTGCCGGTGTTTTTTTGTTTAGCGGCTGCAAAGTAAAAAATGACTGAGTTTCAAACGATCCTGGGGCAAATGCTTGCCCCCAAATACCTCGGCTGGCTGGTCGACGGCCTGTGGATGACGCTGCTGCTGTCCGCCGTGGTCGCCGTTTTTTCCACCTTGCTGGGCATTGTCATCGCCGCCGCACGCTCCAGCCGGCAGCCCTGGCTAGTCCTGCCGGCTCGCGGCTTCCTTTCTGTCTTTCGCAATACGCCGCTGCTGGTGCAGCTGTTTTTCTGGTATTTCGGCGTTTCCAGCCTGCTGCCGGAAGCTTCGGTGGAATGGCTCAATACGGTGCACAGCGTGGCGCTGGGACCTTACCTGAAATTGACATGGCCATCGTTCGAGCTGCTCTGTGCAATCTTCGGCCTGAGCCTGTATTCCGCAGCTTACGTCAGCGAAGAAATCCGCGCCGGCATGCGCGGCGTTGCCGAAGCACAGCGGCTGGCCGCTGCCGCCCTCGGCCTGAACCGCTGGCAGGGATTGCGCTACGTGATCCTGCCGCAAGCAGTGCGCATTGCGCTGCCGCCCTTGCTCGGCCAGTACATGAATATCGTCAAGAATACCTCATTGACCATGGCCATCGGCCTGGCGGAACTGTCTTACACCTCGCGCCAGGTGGAGGCGCAAACCTTCAAGACTTTCCAGGCTTTCGGCGTGGCGACCTTGTTCTACATCGCCGCCATCGCGCTGATTGAAAGCTTGGGCCAGCTGATCCAGCGCCGACAGCGGCTTGCCGGCGGGACGCAGCGATGAGCATGCAACTCAGCGTATTGACGGACAACCTGCCGTACCTGCTGTGGGGCGCATATCCCGACGGTCCGCTGGGCGGAGCGGCCCTGACCGTGCTGCTCAGCGTCGGTTCGGCGCTGGTTTCGGCATTGCTGGGGCTGGTGCTGGGCATCGCCCTGTCGCTGGCGCGCGGCTGGCCGCAGCTGCTGCTGACCATGGTGCTCGGCTTCTTCCGCGCGATCCCGGTGCTGATGCTGATCTTCTGGACCTACTTCCTGCTACCCATCGTTTTCCATATCGACGTGCCGGGCGTGCTGTCCGTGATGTGCGCCCTGGCGCTGATCGGCGGCGCCTACCTGGCGCACTCGGTGCATGCCGGCATCAGCGGCATCAAGGCCGGCCAATGGGACGCCGGCCTGTCGCTCGGCATGCCGCGCGTGACGGTGCTGCGCCACATCGTGCTGCCGCAGGCGCTGCAGATGATGCTGCCCTCCTTCGTCAACCAATGGGTGACCTTGATCAAGGACAGTTCGCTGGCCTACATCGTCGGCGTCGGCGAATTGTCGTTCGTGGCGGCGCAAGTCAACAGCCGGGTGATGATTTATCCGGCCGAGATATTCATGTTCATCGGCTTGATCTATTTCGTGCTGTGCTCGGGGCTGGGCTTGTTTGCGAACCGGGTAGCGGCGCATTTCGGTTCCGCCCAAAACTGGCAGTTGGATCAGGCGCACTGATCCGCTTGCCAACTTATCGACTGATTTGGCAAGCCAGATCGATAGTCGTATTGACTAAAGCAGGATTGAATTTATACTGTATATATGTACAGTATAATATAAACCTCAGTCTTGTCTTAAAGCTTGCCATCTCACCATGTTCATATCCGCCGGTACATCCAGCATTTCCGCCGCCGCCCAATCGGTCGTGGCGACCTTGCCGCATGCCTTGTGGCGCGCAGACCAGATGGGTTCTTACCAGGGCGTGGTCACCGCTTCCGGCCATCCCTCCCTGGACCGCGAGTTGCCGAACGGCGGCTGGCCGCATTCGGCGCTGATAGAGTTGCTGCTGCAACAAGCCGGCAGCGGCGAAATACGCCTGCTGCAGCCGGCGCTGGCGCGCATCGCCAGCCAGCGCCGGATCGTCTTGCTGCAGCCGCCGCACCTGCCGCAGATCGCAGCCTGGGATGGCGCCGGCCTGGCCAGCGAACAACTGCTGTGGATCAAGGCAGCGCGCAGCGCCGATGCGCTGTGGTCGGCGGAACAGGTATTGCGCAACGGCAGCTGCGGCGCACTGCTGCTGTGGCAACCGCATATCCGCGGCGAAGCTTTGCGCCGCTTGCACCTGGCGGCCCAGGCCAGCGACACCATGCTGTGGCTGCTGCGGCCGCTGAGCGCGGCCCACGAATCCTCGCCCTCGCCTTTGCGGCTGGCATTGCGGCCGGCCCGCAACGGCGTCGAAATCCAGCTGCTCAAGCGCAAGGGGCCGCAACACGAACAAGCGTTTTACCTGCCGCTGACGGCAGCCGTGGCCGCAACCGATACGGCCACGGTCCAGGCCGTTCCGCCCCATTCTTTTGCCGCACCCGACCATGACACTCTGGATAGGCATACACCTGCCGCTGCTGGCGCTGGAAACATTGCGCCCGCGCTGGTCTGAACCCTGCATGCTGGCAGTGCTGGAACATGACCAGGTGCTGACCATGACCGCCAGCGCCGAGGCCAGCGGCGTGCGGCCTGGCATGCGCCGCGGCGGTGTGCTGGCGCTGGCGCCGCAGGCGCAGCTGTGCGAGCGCGATGCGGCGCGCGAGCAAGGCGCGCGCGACGATATCGCGCTGACCCTGCTGCAATACACGCCGGAAGTGGCGCATGCCGAGGAAGATTCGCTGCTGCTCGACGTCAGCGCCAGCCTGAGCGCTTTCGGCGGCCGCCTGGCGCTGTGCCGCCGCATCCGCGACAGCATCCAGGCGCTGGGCTTCACGCCGCACCTCAGCATGGCGCCGACCGCCCAGGGCGCATGGCTGCTGGCGCGCTATCGCTGCCAGGCCAACGTGCCGGGCCTGGCCCGGCAACGCCGCAGCTTGCGGCTGGCCAGCCTGCAGCGACGGCTGGATAAACTGCCGTTCGCGATCCTGCCGGCGGCGCGCCCCTACCAGGATTGGCTGGCCGGCATCGGCTGCCAGACCCTGGCCGACTTGCGCAAGCTGCCGCGCGCCGGCTTGCAGCGGCGCAGCGACAAGCACATCCTGGAAACCCTGGACCGCGCCTACGGCACGGCGCCGGAGGTATTCGAATGGGTGCAGCCGCCGCAGGCATTCAGCGCCTGGCTGGAACTGCCGGACCGCATCGAGCATGCCGAGGCGGTACTGTTTGCGGCGCGCCGCCTGATCCTGCAAATGATAGGCTGGCTGGTGGCGCAACAGCTGGCAGTATCGCGCTTCCTGCTGTCGCTGGAACACGAGCGCGGGCGCCAGGCAATCGCCCCCACGCCGCTGGAAATCGCACTGGGCGAACCGGCCTGGCATGAAGAACACCTGCTGCGCCTGCTGAAAGAAAGGCTGGGCCGGCTGCAGCTCGATGCGCCCGTGATCGCCTTGCGTCTGCAGGCAACCCAGGTGGCGCCGATGCTGCCGCCGACCGCTTCGCTGTTTCCCGAACCAGGCGGCACGCCCGGCGCCTACGCTCGACTGCTGGAGCTGCTGAGCGCGCGGCTCGGCAGCGAAAACGTCTTGCAGCCGGCGGCCCTGGCCGACCACCGGCCGGAAGTCGCCAACGCCTGGCAAGCCGCCGCCGACAGCCAACGCCGCCCAGCGCCAGGCGATGCATTGCATCGCCTCCAGCCGCAACGGCCATTCTGGCTCCTGCAGCAACCGTTGGCCTTGATGTTCCGCAAGCACCGACCGTTTTACGGTTCGCCCTTGCGCCTGCTGTCAGGACCAGAGCGCATCGAATGCGGCTGGTGGGATGGCCCGCCGACTGTACGCGATTACTTCGTGGCGGAAGGCGCAGAAGCCGCTTGTTACTGGATATATCGCGAGCGCGATGGCGATGACATTCGCTGGTTCCTGCACGGCTTGTTTGCCTGATTGTGTATGGACAAGAATCCTTCGCTGGCATCGCCGTCGATCGTGCTGCCGGAATACGCCGAACTGCAGTGCGTCTCGAATTTCAGCTTCCTGCGCGGCGCATCGCACCCCGAGGAACTGGTGGAACGCGCTGTCCAGCTCGGCTACGCGGCGCTGGCGATTACCGACGAATGCTCGCTGGCCGGCGTGGTGCGCGCCCATGTCGAGGCCAAACAACATAAACTGCCGTTGCTGATCGGCAGCCAGTTCCAGTTGCATGAGGCCGACGGCAGCCCGGCGTTTTCCCTGATCGCGCTGGCGCAGAACCGCGAGGGTTACGGCAACCTGTCGGAACTGATCACGCTGGCGCGCAGCCGCGCCGACAAAGGCCACTATCTGCTCAGGCCGCAAGACCTCGACGCTCCCGACGGCGCCAACGCCCACCTGCGCCAGCTGCCCGATTGCCTGCTGATCCTGCTGCCCGTGCATGGCGTCGACACCGAGACCCTGGCACGCCAGGCGACATGGCTGAACAACACCTTTCCCGGCCGCGCCTGGATCGGCATGACCATGCTGCACCAGGTCGGCGACGAGCGGCAACGCGCCGTGATTGAACAGGTCGCGCAGCAGCTCGGCTTGCCGGTGGTGGCTACCGGCGATGTCTGCATGCACCGCCGCTCGCGCAAGCCGCTGCAAGATACGCTGACCGCGATCCGGCTCGGCAAGCCTGTCGCCGCCTGCGGTTACGCATTGGCGCCGAATGCCGAACAGCATCTGCGCGCCCGGCTGCGGCTGGCCAACCTGTATCCGGCGGCGGCCTTGGCCGAAACAGTCAGGATCGCCGGCAAGTGCAGCTTCTCGCTGGATGAACTGAAATATGAATATCCGGATGAAATCGTGCCGCCCGGGCATACCCCGGCCAGCTACCTGCGCCAGCAAACCTATGTCGGCGCACGCAACCGCTTCTCCGACGAAATCCCGGCCATGGTACAGCGGCAGCTGGAAGACGAACTGGACCTGATCCAGGAACTGGAATACGAAGCTTATTTCCTGACCGTCTACGACATCGTCCAGTTTGCCCGCAGCCAGGGCATCTTGTGTCAGGGCCGCGGCTCGGCCGCCAACTCGGCGGTCTGTTATTGCCTAGGCATCACCGAGGTCGATCCAGCCCAGAGCACCTTGCTGTTCGGCCGCTTCATCAGTCGCGAGCGTAATGAACCGCCCGACATCGACGTCGATTTCGAACACCAGCGGCGCGAGGAAGTGATCCAGTACATCTACGAAAAATACGGCCGGCGGCGGGCCGCGCTGACCGCGGTGGTCATCAGCTACCGGCCGCGCAGCGTGTTGCGCGATGTCGGCAAGGCGCTCGGCGTCGATCCCGGCCTGGTCGACCAGGTCGCCAAATCGCAGCGCTGGTGGGACGACAAGCAGCAGCTGCAGCAGAATTTCAGCGAGCTCGGCATGGCTGCCGATACCGCGATTGCAGAACAATGGGCCGATCTGTCGCATACCTTGATGGGATTTCCGCGCCACCTGTCGCAGCATCCGGGCGGTTTCGTGATTTCGCGCGGCAAGCTGTCGCGCCTGGTGCCCATCGAAAACGCGGCGATGAAAGACCGTAGCGTGGTGCAATGGGACAAGGATGACCTGGATGCCTTGCGCATACTCAAGGTCGATGTGCTGGCGCTGGGCATGCTGTCGATGCTGCAGCGGGCGCTGGCGATGGTGGCGCTGCAGCGCGGCGAAGCGTTCGAGATGAAAGACATCCCGCGCGAAGACCCTGCGACTTACGACATGATCTGCAAGGCTGACACCATAGGCGTGTTCCAGATCGAAAGCCGGGCTCAGATGAGCATGCTGCCGCGCCTGAAGCCGCGGAAATTCTACGATCTGGTGATCCAGGTTGCGATCGTCCGGCCAGGGCCAATCCAGGGCGGCATGGTCCATCCTTTTCTGCAAAACAGGAAAAAGGATCCCGACGACATCGTCTATCCAAGCGACAAATTGAAAGAAGCGCTAGAAAGAACCCTCGGCATCCCGATTTTCCAGGAACAAGTAATGCAGATCGCCGTAATCGCCGCAGGTTTTACCGAGGGTGAAGCCGATAGCCTGCGCCGCTCGATGGCAGCCTGGAAACGTAAAGGCGGCCTCGAAAAATTCGAACGCAAGCTGATCGACGGCATGACAGACAGGGGCTACGAAAAGAGTTTCGCCGAAGCCATCTATAGCCAGATCCAAGGTTTCGGCGAATACGGCTTTCCGGAAAGCCACGCCGCCAGTTTCGCCCTGCTCGCCTACGCCAGCTCCTGGCTCAAATGCCATGAACCGGAAGCGTTCCTGGCGGCGCTGCTGAACAGCCAGCCGATGGGATTCTATTCGCCGTCGCAGCTGGTGCAGGATGCACGCCGGCATGGCGTGGAAGTGCTGCCTGTCGATATCAACGTCAGCAACTGGGAAGCCGCCCTGGAACCTACCTCGGCCGCCAGGCCCGCAGTCAGGCTGGGTTTCAACCTGGTGCGCGGACTGAACTCCGGGAATGTCGACGAGATTGAAGCGGCGCGCGCGGTGCGCCCGTTCGCCGATCTCAAGGACATGGCTTTGCGCAGCGGCCTGAAGCGCGACCAGCTGCAAGCGCTGGCCGCCGCCAATTCGCTCGCGCCGTTGGTCGGCAACCGCCGCCAGGCGTTGTGGCAGGCGCTGGTCAGCGCGCCGGACAAAGGCTTGCTCAAGCAGGCCCAGGTGGAGGAACAGGAGCTGCCGCTGGCCGAGCCGGCGGAAGCGGAGAACCTGCTCAACGATTACGATGCGCTGGGCCTGACCCTGGGCCGCCATCCGCTGGCGCTGCTGCGCCCGCAGTTAAACGCCCAGCGTTTCCGGTCGGCCGAAGTGCTGAATACTTTCCGCAGCGGCCGGCTGGCGCGGGCCTGCGGCATCGTCACGGTGCGCCAGCGCCCCGGCACTGCCAAGGGCGTGGTGTTCGTTACGCTGGAAGATGAAACCGGCACCGTCAACGTCATCGTCTGGCCTGACCTGGCGGACAGCCAGCGCAAGGAATTGCAGGGATCGAAGCTGATGGGCGTCAACGGCACCTGGCAGTCCCAGGAAGGCGTCAGGCACCTGGTGGCTCAGCACCTGATCGACATGTCGCCCATGCTGGGCAAGCTGTACACCACCAGCCGCGACTTTCACTGAGATTTAATCGGATTTTGGATGCGGCATGTGCAGGTGGTCGGGATGCCGGTCGAGCAGCTGGTCGATGCCGGCGCCCGGATCTTCCGTGCCGTCTTCCTGGATCGCCACCTGGCGCTCGCGCGCGCTTTCATCATCCAGATCGCGCCTGCGCTGCCAGTTCACCGCCGCCAGCCCGCCCACGCCCAGCACCGCCAGGCAAGCCGCGGGCACCAGCATCGGCGTGACATTGCTGTGCGTGAGCTTGCCCACGTACGGCATCAGGTTCTGTCCCAAAAATCCGCCCAGGTTGCCGATCGAATTGATCGCCGCGATGCTGGCCGCGGCCCGTGCGCCCTGGAAGAATTTCGGCGGCAAGGACCAGAAACAGGGATACAGCAAGGTGATGCAGGCCCCGCCTATCACCAGGGCGCCGAAACGCAGGGTGTTCGAATCGAGCAGCGCACTGGAAGTGAAGCACAGCAAACCCAGCAGGCCAATGACGGCGATTGCCTTGAACACCACCCGGTCATGGCGCAGCTTGCCCGGCAGCCACAGCAACAGCAGCACCGCCAGCCCCCACGGCATCATGTTCAGCAAGCCGTTGATGGTGGAGCTGACGCCGAAGCCTTTCACCAAAGTCGGCAGCCAGTAGGTAACGCCATACAGGGAAGTCGACATCAGCATATAGGTGGCGGCAAACAGCAGCACGCGCAGGTCCCACAAGGCCGCCAGCGGATTGCCGCGGGTGACGTTGGCTGGCGTATCGCGTTGCATCATGTCGTTCAGCTTGGCTTTCTGCTCGGCCGACAGGAATTTGGCTTCGTCTATCGAACCTGGCAGGTACACCATCACCACCAGCGTCAGCAGCACCGCCGGCGCGCCGGTTGCGATGAATACCCACTGCCAGCCGGCCAGGCCCAGCGTGCCGTTCAGATTCAACAGCAAACCGCCGACCAAGGCTCCCAGCATGTTCGCCAAGGCGCTGCCCAGCGTAAAGATGCCCAGCACACGGGTGCGGTAAATCTGCGGAAACCACAGCGTCAGGTAATAAATCACGCCCGGATAAAACCCTGCTTCCGCCACGCCCAGCATGAAGCGCAGCACATAAAACATCGGCAGCGAACTGGTGAAGCCAAGCAGTATGGTCACCGCGCCCCAGGTAAACATGATGCGCGCCAGCCAGACCCGTGCGCCGTATTTGTGCAAGGCCAGGGTGCTGGGGATCTCAAACAGCAGGTAGCCGATGAAAAACAGGGAAGCGCCCAGGCCGTAAGCCGCTTCGCTCATGCTTAATGCATGCACCATCTCCAGCTTGGCGAAACCGACGTTCTGGCGGTCGATGAAGGACACCAGGAACATCACGATCAGTAATGGCATCAGGCGCCATGCCACTTTTTTCATCAACTGGTCTTCAGACAGCTCGGTTTGTAACTGCACGTTTAGTCTCCGTATATTGTTGGATTTTGCAAATCATGAAAGCATCGGCAGCGCATCAGCAGGAGAAGAATCAGCTATCCCAATGGCGGCGCCATACCGGCGCCACTTTGGGATGTGTTTCCACCCTCTCGATCAGCTCGAAGAAAGCAGGCCGCACCTGCGCCAAATGAGGCCGTGCTCCCGACCATTTGGAAACCACGGCGGCCAACAGGTCCAGCGCGCCGAGCGAGGCGCCGCTCAGGAATGGCGAGGCAGGATAAGTATCGGCAAAAATCTCCCAATAGCTGTGCAGGCGCGCGCGCGTGCCCTCTCGGATCTGCTCTTTGACGGCATCGTCCGCATTGATGCACCAGCGTTCGGGAAAATCGATCACACCGATCGCGGCGTAGCAGTTGGCAGCGATATATACCAGGCCCCCGATCGCCTGCGCGCGCTGCGCCGCGTCGGCAGGCAGCAGCCCGGCCGCGGGATGGGCCAGGCCGAGATGGAGCAGGATGGCGGCGCTCTCGGTCAGGATGCCGCCCTCCGGCAACTGCAGGGTGGGAATCTGCCCGAGCGGATTCAGCTGCCGCAGCTCATCGAGCGCCGGACTGGGTTCCCAGGAAGCGGCGTCGATCTGGCGGTAAGGCAGCCCGGCCAGTTCCAGCGCCAGCTCGACCGCGGCGGAGCCGGAACCCTTGAAGCCATACAATGTGTACATACGCCCTGTCCAATCCATCTTTTGGAAGATAAATTCTAACAGGGAGTGGCCTTACATAGGGTCCCTCAGGCCGGATCGTCCAAACCCATGGCGTGCCGCACGCGCCCGCACAGCTCTTCAGGCGAACGGGAAATGATTTCTTCGGGCACCAGGAATTTCTTGATCAGCCGCTTGTAGCTCTCGAAACCGTAGGAAACCATGAAAGGATGCATGCCGGAGCCGATCGCGGCCAGGTAATCCTTGTGCTCGTCGCCGCAGATGTAGGCGCGCGCCGGGTTGATGTCCAGGCGCTCGCGGATGGCGCGGAATTCCTGCATCTTTTCCAGGTGCAGCGGGATGTGGGCGAAAAAATCGAGCGCATCGAGATCGATGTCATGGCGCCGGAACAACAGCCGCAGCGTCTGCTCCGGTTCGTTGGTCATGTTGCGCGTGACCAGGCCGACCGCGATGTCCGGCGTGGCGATCAGGCTGCGCACCAGGTCCGCGATGCCGGGATACAGCTTGGCCTCTTCCCGGTAGACTTCAGTCAGGGTGGCGATCAGTTGCTTGCGGCTCTGCTTGCCTATCTGCTTTTTCAGGTTGGAGGGGAATTCTTTCAGTCCGCCCAGGTATTTGAACAGGCGGCGGCGTTTCTGGAACCTTTCTTCGTCGCCGATCACCATGCCGTGGCGGGAAAAGGTCTTGTCGATGGCGCTGTAGGCATCGATGGTGGTGCCGTCCGCATCGAGGATAATTAATCGTTTGTTATTGTTGTACATGGTTTATCCGTCAAGGAAAGCGATCGCAGCCGATGCAGCATCTTGTGCGCGCCAGTAGGGTGGGCACATCGTGCCCACGCGTGAATTCACATCACGTATATGCCTGTTTCCGTGCTGCTTGGGACGGCTCTCCGGTTATCGCGGTCACGCGTGGGCACAGGTGCCCACCCTACAAGCACAATGGATCAACAACTTATAGCAGTCTTATGACAGGACGATGACTTTGACAGGCGGCGCGTCGCCTGGATTGTTGCTTGTCAACTAAAGACAACGATAAATTCCGCCCCCGGCCCCTGATCGCGCATGACCACCAGGCGCCAGCCGTGAACCAGCGAAATTTCCTTGCAAATCGACAGCCCCAGCCCCGCGCCTTCGTCGCGCCGGTTTGCGCCGCGCCAGAAACGCTTGAACAGCAGCGGCAGGTTGTCGGCGGCGATGCCGTCGCCGTGATCGCGAATCGCGATGTGGCCCGCGCTCACCGTGACGATTGCGCTGGTTCCGGCCGGAGAATGGTGGATGGCGTTCTCCAGCAGGTTCTTGACCAGTACAAACAGCGCGCCGCTGTCGGCCATCAGCGCAACTTTCTGGATCGGCGAGTTCAGTACAACCGAAACATTCAACCGATCCGCAAGCCGCCCCAGGTGCTCGACTGCGCTGACCACGACCTCTCCGGCATCGATTTGTTCAAACATGAAATTCTTGCGGTCGCTTACTTCGGCCAGGTGCAGCAGCTGGTGCACTTGGCGCGCCATGCGGTCGACGTCCTTCAGCAGCAGCTGGCGGTCAGCCGTGCCGTCGAGCTCGATTTGCCCGCGGATCAGGGCCAACGGCGTCTTCAGTTCATGCGCAACCGTGGCAAGGAATTCCTGCTGCAGCCGATAGTCCAGCTCCAGGCGGTCCAGCGCCGTATTGAATGCGTCTATCAGCGGCACCAGTTCTTTCGGCACGTCCACCGTCGACAAGCGGGAATCCAGGCTGTTGAATTCAATCCTGCTGGCCGCATCCGACGCCACGCGCAACGGCCGCAGCGCGCGGTTGAATGTGCCCCACACGACGAAGGTAAATACCAGGATGGCGATAATCACCGCGACGCCCGCAGCCATCATGAAACTGGCGCTGTCGCTGCCCATGATGGCCTGGTGCATGCGTTCGCTGCGCGCAACCTGGATATAGTAGGTTTTATCGTTGAGGGAAATGGCTTGTGTAAATACATACAACGTCAATCCCGAGCGCCGCAGGACCAGGCTGGTGTCGGCCGCGGTTTTAGGATCGAAACGTGCGCCCTTGGCAAACAAAGGAATGTTTGCGCCATCGGAGGCGATCAGCACGGCGCCCTTGTCGTCCAGGATGCGGTAGATGGAGTCCTCTTTCAATGCTTCGTAAAGCAGCTTCATTTTCGAATTCAGCTCTACCCCGGACAGCTTGCCCGAGGCGTCAAAGCGCATCCGCTCCTGGATCTTGTCGACATGCCGGAGCATCTCCCGCTTCAGCAATAACTCCGGCCCCCATTGGAATACCGCAGCCAGGCCCGCGGACACCACCAGGGCAATCACCACCAGCGTGGCCGCGGCGGAGACAATCAGTTTTTTCGACAAGCTATACTGCATCAGGCACTTCCTGCAATGCAAAACCGTAAGCGCGGACGTTGGCGATCTCGATCGCGGAATCGATCGCCAGCAGTTTTCGCCGCAACCGGTGCAAAGCGACATCCAGCGCGTTCGGGGTGACCGCATCGCCCACGCCCCAGGCTGCCATTTCCAAAGCGGTGCGGCGCACCGGCTGCCCGCCCGCGCGCACCAGGCTCAGCATCAGCTGCAGCTCCGACGGCGCCAGCGACACCGAATCGTCGCCGTTGCGCATGCAGCTCGATTCCGGCAATACCTGCAAACCCAGGTAAACCGAAACCGGGTTTTGCAATTGCGGCGGACGCCGCATCAAGGCGCGCACTCTGGCCACCAGCTCTTCCATCGAAAACGGCTTGGGCAGGTAGTCATCGGCGCCAGCCTCGAGGCCGGCCACGCGGTCATGCAAGGCGTCGAGCGCGGTCAGCATCAGGCATGGCGCCAGCACGCCCTTGGCGCGCAACTTGCGCACCAGGTCGAGCCCGTCGCCGTCCGGCAAGCCGCGGTCGATCACCAGCGCCGCATAGGGAATGCGGGCAAAGCCGTCGGCCGCATGGTCGATGCGGCCATAGACATCAACCTCGATGCCGACTGCCGCCATGGCCTGGCGAATCAGCTGCGCCATTCGCTCGTGATCTTCCAGCAGGCCGATTCGGTTCATGGTCGTATCTAGAATTTATACAGGTAGCCTACCCGCACGGTCGCCGCCGACGACTTGTCGACCAGCGGGCTGTCCTTGATGCCGGTGCCGCGCTGCAGGTCGCCGACGTCGAGTATGATCATTTGATTACGCGTTAGCGGATAGTCGGCGCGCACGCCGAACTCGATGTTGGTCGTCGATTTGCCAGTATAAGCCGCGCGGTCGGCAGTGACTTCGTTTGCTTTGACGCCGTAGTAATAATTGACATACTTGCTGTCCATCCAGGTCGTGCTCAGGTGCGGCGTCAACTGGAATCCTGCCATCGCAAAAGAATGTTCGACGCCTAGTTTCACCGTATTGCCCTTGGTGCTGCCTGCGGTCAGCCATTCCAGCGACAACTTCGCATGGGGATTGTCCCAGGTGCCTGCCACCCCGCCCCATGCACTGCCCTTGCGTTCGTCCATGCCGTGCAATGCGTCCGAATCGCTGCTCTTGTAGCCGTCGTTCAATGCATATTTGGCACGCAATGTGAAACTGAACTGGTCGACCGTCCCCAGTTTGAAGTCCAGCGTATTGCCGAAGAAGTGGATCCAGCGATTTTCATACAATACCAGCGGCAGGACAGAAACATGGTTGCTGACGCCGCGGTAAGGCCGGCTTTCAGAACCGAGGCCGATGCCCAGCCCCCATTGGGAAGCGTCGGCAGAATGCGGTTCCTCGGCCAGGACCGGATCGGCATGGCTCAGACTCGCGGCGGCGCTAAGGGCAGTGCCGATTATCGCTGCGAGGGCTAGCCGGCTGGAAAGCTTGAAATAGTGCATGTTGACTCCACAAAGTGATTGAACGAACTGCTACTGACAAGCATGTTCGGCCACAAGCTCTTACCACTTACTTACTGGAGTCTTTAAACCCGGGAATATTTGGCGGCGCGTTCCTTGCGCAGCAGGCGCACGCTGTGCAGCGCGGTCAGCAGCACCGCGCACCAGATGGGAATGTAGGTCGCCAGTTGTCCCGGCGCCATGGATTCGCCGAGGAAGACGATGGCGACGCCGACCAGCAATACCGGCTCGACGTAACCGAGGATGCCGAACAAGGCCATCGGCAGCAGCCGGCTGGCGCCCTGGTAGGCGCCGAGCGCAACCGTGCTCAGCATACCCAGCCCCGGCAGCAGGAACAGCCACATGTCAGGCCGGTGCGCGACCACCGACCAGGAATCACGCGCATACAGCATGACGACAGCAACCGGCAGCAGCAGCGCCATCTCCAGCGCGAACGCCACCACCGGATCGGCGTTGATCTTGCGGCGCAGGATAAAATAAGGCGGGTAACCGAGCGCCACCACCAGGGTCGGCCAGGCAAAGCTGCGCGTGAGCCACAGTTCGTGCAGCACGCCGATCACGGCGCAGGCCACCGCCAGCCATTGGAACAGATCCAGCCGTTCGTGATAGTAGAAACGGCCGACCAGCACCATCGTCAAGGGCAGCAGGAAATAACCCAGCGAGACTTCCAGCGCGCGGCCATGCAAGGGCGCCCACAAGAAAATCCAGAGTTGCACCCCAAGCAGTGCCACTACCACCAACAGTGCAACGCAGGTCAAGGGTTCACGCGCCAGGCGGCACAGCAAGGCACGCGCCTGCGGCAGGCGCTGACGCAAGACCAGCAGCGCCAGCGCGGCGGGCAAGGTCCACACCACGCGCCAGGCGAAAATGTCGAGGCCGTCGAGCGGCGCCAGCAACCTGGTATAACCGGACATTAAGGCGAACAGCATCGAAGCGCCGATCGACAAGCTGATGCCGCGCCCTATTTCATGTTGATTCATGGTGCTGGCCGCACCTCGGAAAACATCACGCCAATGCTTCCTTGGCGGCTTGTTCCGGCGTCAGGCCGTCATAAAACTGGTCGGTAAACCATTCCACCTGTTCTTCGATATGTTCTTGCGCCTGTTCCAGGGTCGCGCCGCCGGCCACCAGGAAACCTTCGACTTCAATGCACCAGTTGATCAGCGCCAGTGTTTCCGGGTCCAGCTCTTCATTCTTCTTTGCCATCATTTTTTCCTGTATTAACGTCATTTCATGGCAGTCTAGCAATACACCCGAGACATGCGCCCGGGCCGCCAGCCTGCGCCGCCGGTATTCTACCTGCCTCCGCACCAATCGGGACAAGAGTGCCGAACGAGCGCTCATGATGCGGCATGGCTCCACGTGCCCTGGATCCGGATCTCGCTCTTCACCGAGCGCGCCAGGAAACACTCTTCGTGCGCCTTGTGGTGCAGCTGCCGGAGCGCGTCGTCGTCGGGGATCCTGGCGCCGGAAAAGGCCACGGCCGGCGCCAGCTCGACCAGCGCTATCCAGCTTTTGCCATCCTCTCCCCGCTGCATGTGACCGGTGGCGTGGTCAACATAATGGTCGACCAGGTAACCGGCGCCGCGCGCGATATCGAGGAACCACAGCATGTGGCAACTGGACAAGGAAGCTACAAATGCTTCTTCCGGATCGACATTGGCGGGGTTCGATAACGGCACCCGGACCACGTGCGGCGAACTGGACGCCGGCACTATTGCGCCGCCGTCGAATTGCCACTGGTGGGCGCGGCTGTAACGGTTATCGGCGAATACGGCATCCGCGCGTTCCCACTCGATAGTGGCGACATGAATCGACATGGCATTTCCTTTAGGCTGGTACGGAAAGATTTCTGCGCGGACGTGATAGTAGCAAAATTATCGGCCTTGGCCTGGACCGGCCGGCCTCAATCGTCGTCGCGCTTCCTGAACGCCAGCCAGCCGGCAACCGCGGTGAAGGTGGCGACGATGCCGGCGATGATCCAGAAGCCTTGCGGGTCCTGTCCCAGCGGGATGCCGCCCACGTTCATGCCCAGCAGGCCGGCGATGATATTGATCGGCAATGCCAGCACCGTGACGATGGTCAGCACGAACAGGCTGCGGTTATTGCCCTCGTTGACACGCGCGGCGATTTCTTCCTGCAGCAGCTTGATGCGTTCCTGCAGCGTGGCGATCTCGTGCAGCACCATCGAAAACTCTTCCGTGGCATGCCGCAATTCCTGCGAATCGATCTCGGCCACCCAGTTCGGCGGCCGCTGCAGCAAGCGGAACAAGGCCGCCGGTTCCGGCGCCAGCAGGCGCTGCAGGCGCACCAGCACGCGCCTCAGTTCGCCCAGGTTGGCGCGTTTCTGGTTCTGCTTGCCGGCCAGCAGGTTATCTTCTATGCCGTCGACCCGCTGGATGGCGTCGCGCACGATCTTCGACAGCACGTCGGCCTGGTCGCGCAGCAAATGGGTCAGCAGTTCGACTGAAGAACGGATCGGCTCGCCGCTCTTGACCGCGTTGCGCAAGCGGTCGACCGCCTTCAGCGGCTTGAGCCGTGCGCTGATCACGACCTGCCGGTCGACGTTCAGGAAAAGCGTGGAAATATCCGCCGGATCGAATGAAAAATCGTGCAGCACGTCGTTAACCACCGCGATCAGCATATTGTCGACCAGTTCGATACGGGTCGAGCGCTGTCCTTCGTGCAATGTCTCGTAGAATTCATCGCCGAGCTCGGCGTGTTTCTTCAGCCACTTCTCGCTGGCGGTGTTGGCCAGGTTGAAGTGCAGCCAGATGAACTGGCCCGGATGCTGGCCGCGCGCAGCCAGCCACTCCTCCGCCTGCTTCGATTCAATGGCCTGCCCTTGCGTGTCCTTGTCGAATAAATATCCGCATACCAGGCCGGTCTGATCCGAGCCGTAAGGCAGTGTCACCGTCTGCATCGCTTCCCCCATCAACCCAAACGCACAGTTTAGCGCAGGCTGCCGGTGGCTCGCAGGCATTCTAATAAATTCCGGGAATCAGCCGCGATGTACGGGAGCGGTAAGCTTCATAAGCGGCGCCAAACTGGCTGTGCAGCAGCGCCTCTTCGGCGCGCATGCGGGCCAGCAGCGGCGGGATCATGAGCAGCGTGAGCAGCACGCCGAGGCCGGAACGGAATACCAGGGACCAGCCCAGCGAATTTACCAGCAAGCCCAGGTAACTGGGATGGCGGATGACGCCATAGATGCCGTCGGTGACCAGCTCATGCCCCGGCTGGATCGCCACCAGGCCGCTGAAACGGCGACCGAGAATGAAGACCGGCCCCAGCCTCAGCGCGCCGCCGGCGATGAACAGGACCACGCCAGCCCAGCGCAGCGCGTCGCCGCCGAAGGTCCAGAAGCCGATGCGGTCGGAATAGGCCGGCAAGTAGGCTTGCAGCAGCCCGATCAGTCCGACGGTAGGGATGATCCAGCGGTTGCCGCGGTCCTCGCGCTCGCCGGAACTCAGGTTGGCGCCGGTGAAAAGCGCCGCGCCGGCCATGACGATCAATGCGGCGGCAGTGACGGACAGCGCCGGCCGCGAGAAAAAGGCGGAAAATCCGCCCTCGCCTAGAATCGCGAGCCAAAGGTAGGCCAGGCTCGCCGCTATGGTGAAGATCGCCAGTCTGGGTGTGAGCTGCATGAGCGCCTCCCTGATTTGAACCTTCTTTATTATAGCCAGCCGCAGCCTTGTCCGAGGGCGTCAGCCTAGTTGTAGATCGGCAGCGCCAGGAACAGCTTGATGACGATCGCATTGGCGATATCGATGAAAAATGCGCTCACCATCGGCACCACCAGGAACGCCAGGTGCGATGGCCCGAAACGGTCGGTCACCGCCTGCATGTTGGCGATCGCGGTCGGCGTCGCACCCAGGCCGAAACCGCAATGGCCGGCCGCCAGCACCGCCGCGTCATAGTTCTTGCCCATCAAGCGGAATGTCACGAAAATCGCATAGGCAGCCATCGCTACTGCCTGCACCGTCAGGATCAGCAGCACCGGCAGCGCCAGCGAAGCCAGGTCCCACAAGCGCAGGCTCATCAGCGCCATCGCTAGGAACAGGGACAAGCTGACGTTGCCCAAGACCTGGATGGCGCGCTCGAAAATCTTGTAGCCGACCAGCAGCGATAAACCGTTGCTCAATATGACGCCGACAAACAGCACGCAGACAAACGTCGGCAATTCAAACGCGCTGCCATTGAGCTGGTTGGCAATCATGGTGCCGGCGGAAAGGCTGACCGCGATCAGGGCCAGCGCCTCGATGAATGCCTGCGGCGTGATCAGCTGCACCGCTTTCGGCTGTTCGAAACTCAGCGGCACGCTGTCATCGCTGGTTTTGCCGGTCTCGGCAGACGGCAACTTGACGCGCTTGACCAGGAACTTGGCCACCGGACCGCCGATCAGGCCGCCCAGGATCAGGCCGAATGTTGCGCAGGCTATGGCAATCTCGGTGGCCGCCGCCAGGCCGTGGCGCTCGGAAAATACGCGGCCCCAGGCGGCGCCGGTGCCGTGGCCGCCCGACAAAGAAATCGAAGCGCCCAGCAAGCCGATCAAGGGATCGAGGCCCATGAGTTTCGCCATGCCGATGCCGATGGCGTCCTGCAACACCAGCAGCCCCAGCACCACGCCCAGGAACAGGACCAGGGTGCGGCCGCCGGCTTTCAGGCTGGCGAGATTGGCGTTCAGGCCGATGGTGGCGAAAAATGCCAGCATCAGCGGCCCTTGCAGGCTGCTGTCGAACTGTACCTGGACGCTGGAAAAGCTGCGCAGCCCGAACATCAGCAAAGCGACCAGCAAGCCGCCTATCACCGGCTCGGGAATGCTGTAGGCCTTCAACAGCGAGGAAGACGCCACCAGCTTGCGTCCAAGCAGCAGCACCAGCGATGCCGCTACCAGGGTTTCCAAGGTATCCAGTCTAATCATCTGTTTCCTCTCATCGTTTGATCAAATGCCAACACAAAGCCGATGTACCGAAATGGTTGTCGTGCGTAATTGTGCACTAAATTGTTACCTGATCGTTGCCTGGACAATGTTAATTATGAATGTTTTTATTGTAGGAAAAAACCGACAAATATTGCCAATTCCAGAATTTTTATCTAACAATCTTTAACAAACTATTGTTTTTTTTGAAAATCAAATTAACATACGAACAATTGGTAAAAAATTAAGCAAATCGATGCTCTAGAACCCGGAACAAGACCCGGTCGCGGTAGTGTTGCGACGCGTAATTTTGGAAGGCAAGTACAGTGAGAACCAAGGATCTTAGTACATTACAGACGATTTTCTGTGTCATCGCTCTCGCCCCTGGCATCTGGTATTTCTTCTGCGACGGCATCGAGGTGCTGGCAAGGCAGAATACACGCGCCATCGACAGGAACGTGGCGTTCCAGACCGTTGCCCAGTATCACATCGCCAAACGCAGCGGACTGGCAAGGGTCGCCTGTGCCCAGGCGGCTGCGGCATCGACTTCGTTTCTGCGGGCGAACGATGAAAAAGACTATGAACAGTGGAAAAACACCGAGAGGTCGGACTGCAAGATCGCCGGTATAGAAATGGCGTCCAATTAGCACGAAAGCCAGGATGTGCGGTTTCGGCTATAACCGCTTGTTAATGTGAAATCGGCCTCGATGCCGCCCCCCAGACTAGCGCCGCCGCCGTCGTTAAGCGATACAGTCTTGCCCCCTCCTCCCAAGTCGCGCCGTTGATCAGCGGTCCTGCGGTTCTGGCTCATGCAGCCAAGTCCGCCTGCGTATGCAGCAGGCCGGATGAACGAATGCAGTGCTGGCCGGGGTTGCAGTGGGTTCCGGTGAGGTTTCCGGTGTGATGGGCGTTTCTGGCATTGTGATTGTGACCGGCAGCGTGCCGGGACATGCAGGTGCGGCTGGCATCACTGCCGGCGCGGGTGCGGCGGGCGTAGCGCTTGTACCGCCAACGCTTGTCACCGGCGGCAGGTCGCCGCCGTTGCCGCACCTCGCCAGCAGCAGGGCTCCCAGGCTGGAAATAAAATGATGGCGCGATATGGCTTCGATATATTGTTCGAGACCGGCTCCTTTATCCGCTTCTGGTTTATTTACAGGTTTTACTTTTCAACGACATATCCTTCTTGCACCATGAACCACTTGAGAAAGTGCCGTCGGGTTATTTGACGCAGAGGGTACGAGAAGTTGACCGGGCACTCGTCAAGAGTGCATGAATCCGCTCTTTGGCCGATCCCGGCGACTTCCCGCGGAGATCAGATAGTTGCAAAGCCATTCATAATGCACCTGAATTTCGGCAAGCATGCCGGCATATTGGTTTTCAATATCGCGAAGCAACTGGCAAGCCCTTTCGCGCATGGAATTTTCCATGTCGCCATGCTTTTCCAGCGCGTCGACAATGGCGTCGGCAACCCTGTCGTAGAACTGCAATTGATGCTGATCGCCGCAAATGCTCTCCCACTCTTCGCGAAATATCGTATCAAAAGTCAAGCTCTCGATAAATCGCGCGGCGCTGGTAGTTTCGTCCAGGTTGAAAGAACGCAGTATTTGCGCTATCAACAGGGCATCGTCATCTGAAATTTTCTCCGCCATGTCAGCTCTCCTTTAATATCGACTCTATCGATAGATCCTCGGTACTTATAGTGAGCAATGCAAAAAGCGATTCCAATCAGGGAATCCTGAAATTTGGGTAAGCATTTCCTTCATACCAGGGGCAGCGCACCAACTTCCCATTCCCAAAAACAACAACATTAGCGACAGTTGCCCCCTATCAACTCTCACGATCGGCCGCCCCACAGTTCGCGTAGGGAATTCCTGACAAGCCGCTTCCTGGATCCCACGCAAATATCAAGATCCCCTGATACCGCAATTCCCGTGTATTGCCTACTCTTGTCGCAAGTCGCCGATAAAAAAAGAGATGCCTCGCAAGGCTCCATTCATGCAGCAAACCAGGGTCCAATGATCCGGCGCATCTTCAAGAGGAAATACCATGCCGCATTCGCCATTAAGAAATATTCCGGGATTCGCGTTGATTTGCAACAATCGGCACGGTGTCCATGATGCGTAAGACAACCTTCATTTCTGTCAAATATCTGGCTCAAAAAGAACTTCTGCGTTACGAACTCTTGATGCAGATAGCCGATGAAAAGACAGTGTTCCGCTGGATTTCGTCCGATCTCAAATTTGCCTCGGTAGTGCTGCTGGATCCCGCCATCTTCAAATCCCGTGAGGCGCTGCCGGCAAGCTGCATCTGCATCTGGATTTCCGACTCCGCCGTTCCCGCGGCCAAAAAACACGACATGATCTTGCCGCTCAGCTTTCGCCTGCCGGACCTGATCAGCGTGCTGGACCGGGCGGCCTTGCGCATACTGGACATGAAGACTGAGCAGATCTGTCCCGGCGACGTAACCGATCCTTTTTATCACAGAACTTACCGAATCTCGAAATGGACCCAGCTGGAGCACAGTCTTTCAGCTATCCGGTTTCAGAAAATCCTTGCAATCATGACCAAGCAATCCATCAACTGGCATTGGCTGCTTGCATACGGCGGGCTGACAGAGCGTGATGCTTATCTGTTTCTTGATGAACTAAGAAAGAGGAATGTGCTTATCGAAAGAATGAAATTGCCGGTCTCCCATGAAACTTCGCGCGTGACGTATGCAGACCAAAAGGAAAGCGGCGTCGGAATGTTTGTAAAGAAAATCAATCAATGGCTGGGCCGGAGCCGTTTGCAAGAACTGGAGAGAACGCCATAGTGTGCATACTTAGAATCGTCCTGCTGGGACCGATGGGCATAGGAAAAACGACGGCAATCCGCTCCTTGTGCGGCGACCTGATGGTCGATTGCGACGTTCCCAACATGGATCCTGCTTCGTCAGAAAAAACAAGTACGACCGTGGGGGCAGACTTCGGCGTCGTCGACCTGGATGGCGGCGAGCAGCTGCATATCTACGGCAGCCCGGGACAGGACCGTTTCGATTTCATGCGCGGCTGGCTGCTCTCCATGGCAATCGGCGTGGTCGTCATGATCGACGCCAACGAAGCGGATGCCGTGCGGACGACGGAACGCTATCTGCAGACCGTCTTTGAAATTTCCGAAACCATGCCATGCATGCTGCTGCTGGCGCGCCCGATCAGTCCTGAGGCAAGCAACCGCTTCGCGTCGGAGCTGACCGCAGCGCTCGGTATCGCCGTACCCATGATCACCGTGGACGTACGCGAAAAATCGCAGATGCTGGACGCCCTGGATATATTTTCTTCGTTGCTGATAACAATATGACTTCACATAAAGCAAATTTCGCCCCTGCATCGCTGGCAGCCCATCATGTATTCAATCAGCTCGGCTTGTCCCAGCACGGCATATCCACGGTGGTCATGACCACGCTTGACGGACAGGAAATCGCTATCTACGATCCGGGGCAGAAATTCAATGCCATCCGCCTCTCGGCAATGACCAGTTCGCTGATTGCCATCGCGCGTTCAGTCGGCAAGGAAGTGGACTTCGACGGCTGCGATCGCCTGATGCTTGAAACCCCGGCGGGGAAAATCATTTTCCGGCCGGTCGGCAATCAATATCCCTATCTGCTGTGCGTGGTGGTCAACCGCGACGCCATCCTGGGTCACACGATATGGACGGTCGACAAGATCGTCAGCAATTTCATCCAGCGGATAAGCATGGATCAATAATTAGTTTCACCCATCACCGAAGTTGGTCGGCCGGCGGTGATGTTTCTGTTTCATCCAACGCCGCTATTCATATAAACAGGGAAAAAACATGAGTAACATCAATGTCATCGTTGACACATTACTGAAAATCGACGGCGCGCAGGCAGCTGCAGTCGTCGATAGCAACAGCGGGATGGTTCTGGGATCCGGCGGTACCGGCGTCGATCTCGAGCTGGCGGCAGCCGGCAATACAGAGGTAGTGCGCGCCAAGATGAAAACCATAAAAAGCCTTGGCCTGAACGACGTTATCGAAGATATCCTGATTACCCTCGGCAAGCAATACCACATCCTGCGCCCGATAGAGAAGTACGAAGGCCTGTTCATCTATGTGGTGCTCGACAAAAACAAAGCCAACCTGGCGCTGGCGCGCCGCAAAGTACTGGAAGTAGAACAAGCGCTCGAGATATAACTACGTCTGGCAGGCGGACAATGATCCCAAGGTCAGGACGTAACGAAAACGTCCTCGCCTCGGGTGAAATTCCTCAGTCGTTGATTTTATCGGTAGGGTAAAGAATCGCATCCCGCAGCAGGTATCCCATCGGCATGTTCATGCTCTTGCCGCGCGGCGGAATCGGACTCATGAACCATTTGCTATAGATCTTCCGAAAATCGCCGTCATTCTGCATATTCGCCATTTGCCGGTCAACCGCTGCCTTGAACTCCGCATCGTCTTTGGTCAGCATGATAGCGTAGGGTTCTACCGAGAGCGGATCGCCGACGATCGCGAATTCTTCGGGATGCATCATATTCGCGCGAAGGCCGTACAGGATAACGTCGTCCATCACGAACGCAGCGACCTGCCCCTTTTCCAGCATGCTGAACGATTCGGCGTGATCGGTTCCGTCAACCAGGTTCAGGGCTAGCACTCTCACCTTGTTTCTGTCGTTTAATAACTTGACAGTAGTGGTCCCCTTGGTTGTCACGACTTCTTTTCCGCGCAAATTTGCCCAGTTCTTGATGCCCGAATCCGTGCGCACCGCCATCCGTACGCCGGCAAAGAAATGCGGGACGGTAAACGCCACCTGCTTGCGGCGCTCGGCGTTATTGGTGGTGGTGCCGCATTCCAGGTCAGCCTGGCCGCTTGCAATGGCATTTATGCGAGTGGAAGGCGTCACAGCCATATATGCCACTTTCAACTGCGGCAGTTTCAATTCCTGCCGTATGCCTTCGATGATTTTCGAGCATAGGTCGATGGTAAAGCCAATCGGCTTCTTGTCCGCATCAAGGTATGAGAACGGCGCCGTGGTTTCCCGATAGGCGACCGTGACAGTCTGGGTATCTCGGATCTTGGCCATGGTGGCGCCGGCGATCGCCTCCGGGGAAAACAGCAAGGAACTTAGCAACATCGTTCCAAAAAGAGAATATCCCGCCCGCAGAAAACCGTCAGTGTGCATTGAATCGCCTCGTTGTGAGAAAAGAAGAATGCGAAATCCTGGAAAACGCATTTGGCAGCCATTGCGCCGCCATCAGGATAATCAGAGCTTGGCTGAAGGTATATCGGGAGATCCTGATCTTGATGTAGGGATAAAAGCCCCTGGAATCCAGCGCCTAGGCTATCTCGCAGCGCTGTCAGTTTGTCGCGAAAAAAATTCCCGGCCCCTGTCGATGGCGAGGGCGCCGTAAATAAAAAAAGCAACTAGCCCGATGCCGCATAAACCACTCAACAAAGTCAGGTCAGGGCTCCACGTTTCTCGGTCCAGGCGAAACACGATAAGAGCCGCTAGTGTGGCTCCCATCAATATACCCAGGACGCTTCCCACCGCCAAATCGCTCACTCTCAGATGACTATTTTGCGACCGTATGAATTGCCAAATATCGTTGAACCTGAACGTTACCATCTCATCCTCACCTGTAGATTTTCGTTTTCTTCCTGCACTGCTCTTGTCCTTCTCTTGCCCTTCTACTCGGACGCGCCGTTCTGTTCCGGACCGATATGGAATTCCAGGTCCTGGTACGAATTTACATCCGCCCCCGCCAACCTGGCCGGCATGAAAGACGTATGGCGCAACATCGTTTCGATTCGCTCCAGCGCTTGCTGGTCATCGTCAAGGGCTTGCAATTTATCGATAGCGGTCACCACGCCGCTGGCGTCGATATATAGGCGCACGCGGATCGGCACCCCTGAGACCGCAACGCCTGCCAGCAAATCCGGATCCGGCGCGCTGAATGGCAAGGCGCCCTTGTCTACTTCCTGCGGTCCGTAGAATATCGGAGCCTGTGGCACGGATGCAGGTGTTTCGATCGCATTGCGCTGCTGAGGCGGTCTAGCGGACTGGGTTTCATCCAATAGCGATTTCCTTGCAATTGATGGCGGCGCACCTGCGGCGACGGGAGAGACCATCGCAATAAGCTGCACCTCGATGCCTTTCTCCTGCCCCGTAGCGGCGAGCGCCGACGATAATCCGGCCAGATTGCTCTGATGCCACCAAAGCATCATTAGCGACATGTGGAACGCTATCGATGCCGCAACGCCAAGCAAGCGATGCATATCGCTTACGCCACGCGAATCTGCCGCGCGCGGCCAGTCTCGAGAAGGTATTGCGGAAAACATCAATTCTCAACTGGAATCTGACGCCAGTTCAAGCGATTAAAAGGGTTGTTCAAGGAGGCAGCTGGATCGTTAAGTTTGCTCTTGCCGTCAGTATTGCTCGTCACCACTTTGACTTTTCCATTCACATTTGCAAAATAGATGCCATTGTTCAGTCCCGCCGTAGTGACGAATGGCTGGTCGGAATATTGCGATTTCCCGGTACCGTAGCTGACGGCATAATTATCATTGCTTCCCGAGGGAGTGCAAACATCGCCATCCGGCAGATTGGCGGCAAACGACACGATGCCGCCGTTTGTGGCTGCTTGCGATGTCACGCGCTGGGCAATATGATTGGCGTTCTGGCCCAAATCGATATACCAGCCGGACGGTTTTTGTGGGGTTGCTCCAATGCCATTTATCACATTCGTATCGTTATTCAGGTTGGCGCGGGTAATTGGATATTTTCCGACAACGGTCGGCAAACTCGCGCTGGTATCGAAATGGCTCCCGGTGCCATCATTGATAGCGTAAAAAGTTTGTTGTTGGCTACTCTTGATATCGCTATCCGCCAACAACTTGCCGGTACCGATCAGCACGTAACGTTTCAATGAATTCTTATCAACCTCAATCAATGGCCGGGTAGTGACAGGCTGTACCGCAGCGGTGCTCGACGAATCCGTCAGCAACGCGATTTGCGTCGGCGCATCGTAAGCTGTGCCGGTAGTTTTGGTTAAATCCAGGCGCCAGACGTTGCCCAGCAAATCACCTGCATACACGGCGTCGGCCGTGTAATCGGTATAGTCGCCAATATAGGCGGTTGCTTGAGCCAAGCCAGCCGACGCGCTGACGCTGCCGGCGCCAGTCGGAATCGGCGGCTCCAGCAATTTTCCGTTGCTAGGATTGACAATATAAAAATAGCCTTTACCGTCAGCATTGTTGTAACCTGAAGTCAGGATTACCACCCAGCCGTACTTGGCGGTCTTCACCACTACCGGAGGGCCGTAGCTGTAGCCCATCGTTGCATCGGTAAACTCCCACAAGACCGCTTTGGCGAGATTGGTTTCATCGCTCAGCGTGTCGGGATTGGTCACATCGAGCGCGTAATAACCCTTGCCGCCCTTGCCCAGACCGCCGATCAGCAGCGAGCGCCAGTCGGCAGAACTGTTTGCGGCGCCAGCCCTGCCAAAATCGACGTCGGTCACCAGCGGCGTTGCATCCACAAAAAAGTGATGGATATAGGTGGCGCTGGTCAGCGACGCCAGGCCGTTCACTGCGGGAGTGGCGGTCGGTCCCTGATACAAGAAGCTGGGCACATAGGCGAACAATTCCTTACCGCCGCTTAAGCCGCCGTCAAACGCATGCAGCATGCCGTCATTGGCGCCAACGTACACCACCGTGCTGCGGTTTTTCTGGGCATTGACGAAGCTGCTATAGCCCGGATTGTTGGAATCGGCATAAGGCTTATCCGGCGCGCCCACCGGATAAGCCTTCGAAGTAACGATATCGCCCAGCAGATACGCGCGCTGGCGGAATGGATTGCCTTCCTTGCTGCGGTCGCCGCGCAGGAAATTGACGACGTCGGTGGTGGTCACGCCGGCTACCGCCAGGGCTGCAGCATTGCCTGCGTTGCCGATATTGGCGGCGCGGAACGGCACCCCTTTGCCACCGTCGCTGGTGGCAATGAACCGCTGCGTATCCCAGCCGTTGCCGTTGCCGTTGCCGTTGCCGTTGCCGCCGGCCGCTTGCTTCTCCAGCAGCAGACGGGCATTCCATGCGGCTGCCGTGGCGACTGCCTGGCCGGTGCTAGCATCGAACTGCAAGGCGCTGGCAATCACGTCGCCCGACCAGTTCGCTGAGAAATATTGGGTGCTGTAGCTGACGGTGCCGTCGGTAACGGCCACCGGCGAAGCTACCGCCAGAGCAGAAGAAAACTGCGATGCCGAGTTGATGTTTTTAAAGGCATCCGTCAGCGACGACACCATCAAGCTAGCCTTACCGGCGTCATAATAATTATCTGGCCGTAAATTGCGGTTGCGGTCCGTATCTCCGGTCTTGTTCCAGCTTGATTGTGCCAGCGCGGCGGTATTGCCATAGGTGCTGTAGCCATCAGGAACGGTGAAGCCGCCGTATTTGGCGGCAAGCCAGTATTGATTGTTTGGCCTCTCTATATTACGTTCCATGACATCCAGCCAGTAAGTGGTAGCCGTAGTCTGAAACGATTTGGAGGTTACCTGTTTGCCATTTGCATCGAGAACAGTTTTAGTAAAATCGTTGGGCCGCAAATCGCTGGTATGGGCCGCGTAGGCGAGACCGGCAATGAAATAACTGCCCCCGTCGCCGCAACACCATGTCGGATGCTGCTCGCCAAGATTGCCCAGCCCTTCCAGTGCGCCGACCTTGTTGGTCGCCAAGCGGACATCGATCGCAGAACTTGTGGTTCCTGACACCGGCACATCCGCCGTTACGCTGGTCGGCATAGCTGGCTCCGCCCAGGAAGCGATTTTGCTACCGGGAAGATTGGAGTCGGCATGGGTGTTTTCGTCGCCGATACCGATAATGAAATTCCTTTGGCATGCATACTGGACAGGATCATCCCAGTTGGTAATTACCGGAAAACCGTCAGCCATGGTGGCATCCAAGCCGTTGGTGTATTCAGGAACGTTACCTGCATGCCTGAGATAACGAATCGCCGCGTAATACAATTCGCTAACCGGATCCGCAACCTTGTAGATCTGGCTGGCAAGGCCGAATTTATTCAAGTAATTGATGACGCCGCTATTGGCTATAGTGCTGCCAGTGGCTTTTCCGGTGGCTGCAGCATCAGCGCTGTCGGGATTATCCACAAAGATGCCGGTAGCAGGATCCCATTCCTTTTGCCAGTTATCGAGACTGGTAGATCCCGGCACCGGCGTCTTGGGACCAACAGATTTCATCCTGGTTCGCAGCACGCCGCCATCGCGCCAGAGATTCGAATCATTCAGATAAGAGAACGCTGCAAAGCGTAATTTATCCGCATTGTTTTGAATCAGACCGGTCGGCTTGTATATATTTTCGCCATATCGAGTGCAGTTGGCTTCCAGCGATACCGCCTTTGGATCGCAGACCTTGACCAACACCGGTATATCGAAAGTAGCGTCGTCAGTCGTGCTTGAGGCCGGGATGTTCTTTGCGCCCGCCGTATATGCGGTGGCGACGAAAGTCCCGAACGTACCGGGAGTGTCGTCGATGCTGATGGTGGTGCTGTCATATCTGTTCGAGATCCGCATCGAAGTGCCAAAACCATACACGCGCACATAAATATTCCTCCATTTTTTCCCGCTAAATGGCGTCGCACCTCTTATCATCTCAGCATCTCTGATAATTGCCTGGACAGGAAAGTTTTCTTCCCGACCTTGAGTAGTCGGCATATACGCTTTTTGCAATACCGTGGTAGTCGTGGTGTCTATCGCGCGATAGCCGCCGGTCAACGCCCAGCGAAAGGGGTCGATGGTCGAGGTAGTCGCCCAGTTCAGGAAATTGCCGCTCCATTGCCCTGAACAGACGTGATTCGCGGCGGCTTTGCTTGCCGCAAAGTAGCCTGCGGTATTGTCGTAATCGTAGCATTTGCCTGGATCGAAATAGCCGATGAACGTCGAGTCTGAGGAGTACGGGTCGGTATGCGCACGGCTTGTCGCCGTGGGATATTCAACCGACAAGGCCAACAGTACATTCGAGGGCACATTGATGTTGCTAAACATAGGCGTGTCGTTCAGCGCGATTTGCGCATGCGCCGCGCCAGCGGTACCCAGCACCAATACCCCAAGCAAATGGATCAAACGGTGCGGTGCCTTGAGCGTCTCGGGGATTCGATTCATGTACTGATGCTCCTGTTTATGCCGAATAGGTAAAAATGCGCCCGCCGGCCGCCTGCACTTTAGTGAGTGAAGGTAGTCTGGGTAAATGTCTGAGTGTTGCGCGGGCCGAGCGCCATGATCGTGAGCCGATAGACCGGCCCCAGGTCTGTGCTCACCTTTTTGGTGGCGTCGGATCCCCCTTTGTCATCAACAAAAGAACCCATGGTGCAAGCTGATTTGTCGGGCACCGTCGTGCCCGCTACGCACATGCGGTCAATCACGTAACGCAACCTGATACCGGTGGCGGTGTCGGTGATGTCATCTTTTTTTGCTGAAGCTATCAATATATTCGGGATGCCTGGAAATTTTGGCGAGGTTGACGGCAAGGCGTGTGCCCAGTAATTCTGGTCCGGCTGGTCGCTGTACAGAACCGTCTCCGACACTAGCGCACCGCTGACAAACCTGGTCCGGACTTCGGCTACGGCGCGTTCGGTCTGGTTCGCCAGATCGCGCTTGAAGGCTAGATTGCCGGCAGTCAGTAAAGAGGTGTCAGTCGAACTGATCAGCGCTACGCTGGCCAGCATCAATATCAGCAGGGAAATCAGCGCCATGATCAATACGGATCCGCGCTGCCTCATGCATCGGTTTGATGGCAGACGGGCCGTGGATGCCTGATGCGCATTGCCTGGCTCTGATGATGGAATAGAGAAAGATGGAATCATGGCATGCCTTCGTCAGTTGTTCACCACAAGCGCATTGCGCAGGGGAATCGTGGCGTCCAGCACGCGATATCGGAATTTCTGTTCCGCCTCGTTTAAAGTCTTGACATAAGGAAAATCCGTATCGCCGAACATGGCGGACAAGGTCGCCGGCGAAACCACATTCTTGTCCTCCACTGCGGACCGAGTGATCAAGCCGATACGGATTGCCTTGATGGCGGCAATCCGTTTGCCGGCATCGACGCTGCCATTCAGCAACGCGCTGGCAGCATAATTGCCCGTAGGCGCAATCCAGGCGATGGTGCCGTTGTTGCCTTGGTCGACACCATAGATCGCGTGCATCTCGAGCACGCCATCGGCAATCTGGTCGACACTGGTCGTAGTGCCATTCAATAGATCGAAGGCGACCAAGGCATTATCCGATCCGACGCCATAAAGCTGAAACGATGGGGTGGAACCAAGGTTGATAGCGACCGAGTTGGAAGAGTAGCTGGTCAGAGCCTTGTCGGTGCCGGCGGTATAAAATTTTCCACCCAGCGGCAACACACCGGTGCTCGCAGATCCCGAATACGTCTTGTCAACTGACTCAACCAGACATGCAGGCAGCGACCCAGTGTTGTCGCTAGAACGCTCAGCCACCAGCAATTGCTGCCCTGCAGAAAAAGACAGCGTATTCAACAGGTGTAGCGCACTCGGACTGGCAGTCGGGACGCTGGTCGACTCGATCGGCATTTCACCATAGCCAGCAGAGCCCGCCATCACGATCAGGGTGTCGGAAAGCTTGCCATTTGGGTCTTTCGAAATAATCACCGGCGCTATACGAAAAGCGCCGCCGATACTTGCCTTCAAACTGGAAAATGGATCCGGCAGTGAGGTCGGCGGGATCATCGCCTTGTCGTTATTCTTGGCGTTGATCGCACAACCGAAGGTCAGCGTGTACTGTTGGGAAAACCCGGTGCCGGCGCTCCTGATGGCCTGGTCCAGCTGATACAGCGCGAAGGCGCCGTTCTGGTTCATGTCGTTAGCTCCGGTGGTGTTTCTTTTACGCGCTTCGCTGACCGAAATCACGCTGAAAATCGCCAGCGACACCACCAGGCCGATGGCCATCGCCACCATCAGCTCGATCAGGCTCAAGCCGTGCTGGAATAGCGGATGCATCGGCGGCGCCGTGCTTTCTGATTGCTTCTTCATTGCACCACTACCTCGGTCGTATAAGTATGGCTGGCCGCCGCCGTATTGTTCTTCGTGGCCGCGGTCCAGCTGATGGTGATGACGACCAGGCTGGCATTGCTCGCATCGAGCTGGGCGACGCCGCTGCCGCCATGGAACGCCGACTTCACCCTGGCCTGCCAGTTGGTGTAGTCCTTGGCATTGCCGCCGTCGGCGGCGCATAGCAGATCGCAACTGCCGTTGGCCAATTTGCTCTTGCTCCACAAGATGGCGACCAAGTTGTCGGCGAGCAGCGCCGCCTGGCTGCGATCTTCGGCGCTGATGGAATTATTGATGGTTGCGGCCTGCAATCCGACCAGCCCCAGGATGCCGAACGAAAAAATCAGGATCGCCGCCAGTACCTCGATCAGCATAAAGCCGCCTTGCCGTTTCAGGGAGTGTTTCGTCATTTAGCATCCCGTCGGCGTGGTATTGGACAAAGCGAGGTTCGGGTCGCACATGCGGATCTGCCCGCCTTGCGTAACGACCACCAAGAGCCGACGGTCGCCAGAATTTTTGATTTCGAATTTATAGGACGCCGCACCGGCATTGTTGAGCCGTCCGAGACTGGTGAAAGTCAGGGTATCGACGTCGCCCGTGACAGTGACATTGGCATTTGCGCCGCCCAGTGAAGAGCCTTGCACGTAGAGATCGGAGTCGGCCGCCAGCAACGAGGCGGTTTGCTGCACGTACCAGTTGCTGCCGGTTTTCGAGGCTGCCGCGTCCTTGGCCGGCGTGGCTGCCGTGAGCCGGAAATCAACCAATCGGCTACGCCGCACGGCTTCGGTTTTTGCCAGCCGTATGCCGTTTTGCAGGGCTTCGGCGGTGGACCTGACCTTGGTATTCTGAATCCAGTTGGTGAACGACGGCAAAGCCACAGTCATCAGGATCGCCGTCACGGCAATAGTGACCATCAATTCGATCAGGCTGAAACCGCGGCCGCCTGAAGGGGACTGCGTCACGCGCATGGCTGCCCTTTTTTTACAATCCAGGCGCGGTCGCATGTGCTGCCCCAGCCGTCTTTCAGTCTCGTGGTGGCTTTGATCAGCCCCTTGCCGACAGTGTAGGTATAGGTATAAATAAACGCGCTGACAGGTCCCTGCCCGGTAGCTGTGATGGCATATTCCTGGTCTGTCAGGGCGCAGGTAAACGTGAAATTTTTGGTGTTGCCGCCGCAAGGCCCGGCGGCATATTTCCGGTTATCCTGATAAAACTGCTCCAGCTGCGCTTGCTCGGAAGCCATGCCATTGGTGGCGTCTACCAGATACCCGCGCAACACATAATCGGCATAGTTTGGATAGGCGATCGCCGACAGGATCGCAATGATGGCGATCGTGATCATCAATTCAATCAAGGTAAAACCTTTGCTTGCCATGGCCATGCCGACCTTCTCTTCAGATGTGATTTTTTAACAAACAAGCGATATCCAGAACCGGCTGCCATGGTATTTTTTTTGCATCGGCAAACAAGGAGCTTGATGACACGACCAAACCGCAATGCCGGACAGACGCGAGAATAACAATTCTTTCATAGGGGAAATATCGTCATATCCTGAACTTTATGTAGGGATTTCCTTGCACCCGATAGACTGGACCTTGCCGCTGTATCAAGTAAAATCCAGGGCAGCAATAGAGGTAAAATATGCTACTAAAAATGGCAATTGAAAAAGAAAACCATTACTTACCGAGAGGTGCGCGATAATGGCGAAAAAATCGATGGTTCCGCGCATGCAAGCTCATGACGCAAAGAGCGCGGCTGGCATTTCCATCCATAATGAATTGAGGGATTCATGATACGAGTACTGATTGCCGACGATCACGCGATCATGCGTGAAGGACTGAAACAATTGTTTGCGCTTGGTAAAGAGGTGGCGGTAGCCGAGGAAGCCGTCAACGGCGGACAAGTGCTCGATGCCTTGCAGACGGGCGGCATCGACCTGGTATTGCTGGACATGACCATGCCGGGCGTCAGCGGCGTCAACCTTATCCAGCGTATCCGCGCCCACGAATCCAATCCGCCGATCCTGGTGCTCAGCATGCACAATGAGCTGCCGATTGCGCGCCGGGCCCTGGCCGCCGGCGCCGCCGGCTACCTGACCAAGGATAACAAACCGGAAATACTGATGGCCGCCATCCGCAAAGTGGTGGCAGGAGGACGCTTCATCGATCCTGAACTGGCAGAACAGATGGTATTCGAATCGAGCAGCTCCGACCAGCGCCCGCCGCATGAACTCCTATCCGACCGGGAGTTCCACATCCTGCGGCTGCTGGTGCGCGGCAAAAGCGTCAACGAAGTTGCCGAAGAACTGGCGATCAGCAACAAGACTGTCAGCACCCACAAGGCGCGGCTGATGCAGAAAATGAATTTCCAGAATAATGCGGAGCTGGTGCGCTACGCAGTTACCTACAACCTGATCGAGTGACGACCAGCCCCGTCCTCATTGATTCTCTGCCGCATCGGCGATGGGAATCGACACCCTGATCGTGGCGCCGGCGCCGGGCTCGCTGAAAATACTCACCTCGCCGCCGAGCATGTGAGCCCGTTCGCGGATCCCGACCAGGCCGAATGATTTCTTTTTTTGTACGCTGACATCAAAACCCCTGCCGTTATCGCGTATCTCCAGCAAGTAATGTTTTTCCTTCCTCTCCAGGCTGATTTCTACCCGGCTCGCTTGCGCATGGCGGCTGATATTGGTCAATGATTCCTGCGCGATACGGAAAATGGTCGTGGTCCGCTTGTCATCCAGGACAATGTTTTCCTCGCGCACATCGAGGCGGCACGGAATGCCGGTATTGGCGGTAAATTCTTCGGTCAGCCACTCCAGCGCCGACACTATTCCCATGTCCAGCGCCGACGGCCGCAGCGACGACACGACATTGCGCACGACCTTGATGGTAGCGTCGACCAGTGTCACCATGCGTTCGATTTTTCCTTGCAGCGATGGATTTTTCCCTCCGAACTCCAGGCCCACCACCGACACGCCCATGCGCAAAGCCGACAGGTGCTGACCCAGCTCATCATGGATTTCGCGCGTCAGGTGCTTGCGCTCTTCCTCCCGCGACGCTTCCAGTTCATAAGCGCGCTCCTGTGCCTGCTGTTCCTTGAGCTGTTGGCGGGCCTCCAGCCTGCGCACGCGGTAGCGATGCATCAGATACAGAAGCAGCAGCGACAGCAAGCCGCAAAAAGCGTAGAACGTCCAGGTAGACCACCACGGCGGCAAGATCACGACCTCGACTTCCGCCGTCGAAGAATAGGCCTGCATGGGGGCATTGTCGGCCGCCACCTGGAAACGATAATGGCCTGGAGGCAAAGCCGCGTAGCGCACTTCGGGGACGCTGGTCTTCGACCAGTCAGGTTCCAGCCCTTGCATGCGGTAACGAAAATTCAGGGTCTCGCGGTTCTGGTAAGACAATGCAGCCAGCTTGAAATTGAGCGGGCCGGAGCTCCACGGCAAGCGCACAGGCTGGCCGCGGGCAAGGGTTTCGCCGTCGCGCCCGATGCTTTCCACCAGCACATCCAGCTGCAATGGCGCAAACAGCGATTCCGGCCGCAGGATGTGGGAGGCGCCGCCGCTGGTTGCTACCCACATCGAGCCGTCGCTGTCTTCGTAAAAGGAGCGCATGTCCGTGTCGTTCCATACCAGCCCGCTATCCTGGTTGAAAAACCGCCATTGCTTGTGATTCCATACACTGATTCCGGTATCCGTGGATACCCATAACCAGCCCCGGCTGTCTTCGAACAACGCCAACACCGACCGATTCTGCAGCAGCGGTGGCGTCACCTCGCTGATGTCCACCGCCTCGCCCCGTACGACGCCATGCCAGACATTCCCCGCTTCAGCGCCCAGCCACAATGTTTCGTTCTCGGTGCAAGCGATGGCGGCAGGCTGGAAAACCTGCGCCGCCGGCCTAGTTCGCGGCTTGCGCCAATGCACACCGTCAAAACGCAGCAGCCCTTTGTCGGTAACAAACCACAGCACCCCGTCCCGGCCCTCGCAGCCTTGGTAGGCGTCGATATCCTCAATCGAAAGAAACTCCGTTACTTTTACCGGAACCGGATTGGATTGCGGCTGCTTGATGCTGTAAATGCCGATCTCGGTAGCAATCCAGAGTTGTCCAGAGCGGTCGAAAAACAGGCTATTGATCGATGGCAGCTGAGCGACCTTGACGTCCGTTTCGGTACCGCTCCCACGGCGAACCAGGAGCCCTGAAAGCGAGCCGGCCCAGATATTGCCCTGGGCATCTTCAGCCATATTGGCCCATTGATGGGAGGTGCCGCCATAAGTTCCTGCAGTAACGGAAAAATATCCATTCTTCTGCAATATGGCGGAACCGGAACGAGTGCCGACATGCAGCAAATTTTGCCGGTCGCGCAAGAACGACAGCACGACATTGCTGGGCAGGCCTTGCCTGGAAGTCCAGTTCTCCCAGTTCGGATAACCTATCCAATGTATCAGCCCATGGCCCGCCGATCCGAGCCAGACGCCGCCGTCGCGATCAAACAGGATGGAATTGATGCCGCCGCCTACTATCAGTCCGCTGGACTCGCTAAAGGATTCCCAGCTCTTGCCGTTCCAGCGCAGGATGCCTTCGTCTTGCCGGCTGAAAATCCTGCCGGTGGCGTCCATCGCCAGGAACGGGACTCCGTGCGCCTTCTGCTGCTGGTTCGGGTCTGGCGAACGGTCCTGGAAGACATGGCCACCTGGCGGCAGCACAAATATCTTGTGACTGCCACGCGCCCAGAGCATGCCTTGACGGTCATGAAGAATGGCGTGCCAATTTTCGCCGGCGGGCAAACCGCTTTCCTTCCCCAGGACCGACAGCTTCCCCTGGTCGTAATGGCACAGCGTGAGGTCGCATCCCATCCACAAATCTCCGTGCGGACCGACATAGATGCTGAACAGGGTTTTCATCTCGGGATGAAGCGACAGTTGCTCTGCATCGAAAAACTCATGAGCCTGCCAGGAATGGCCTTGGTCCGCGGACAACAACAGCCACAAGCGGTCCCGGCTGGTCACCAGCAGACGGTCCGGCCCCAGGGTGGCGAAGGTCTGTCCTTGATAGAAAGCGAATTGTACATTTTGAAATTGCATGGACACGAAACGCTGCCCCTGCCACAGGTATAAACCTTCGGTGGTGCCGACCCACAGCCGGCCGCTGCCGTCGACATGCAGTGCGGTGATATACGGCGTGGGCAATCCTTGGCGCAGTTCAAAACGCTGGAAGCGCGCGCCGTCGTAGCGGAACAAACCGTTCGGGGTGCCAATCCACAGATAGCCGCCAGGCTCCTGCGCCAGGGCGCTGACAACCATGTTTGTCAAACCATCCGACTGACTGTAGTAACGCAGCGGCAGTTGCTGGCAAATTGCCGCCGGCAACAGGCAAATCAACCACAGCATTACGATCAGTCGACGACACCAGCGCAAACTCATCATTCAGGTTCCTATTGCCATTTGAGGACAAGGCTTTCCCAAGGATGCCTTATGCAGCATGATATGGCAAAAATCCTTATGCAGGCATCCAATTGATACCTACCGTTCACAGGGTCCCCATGGCAACCGGACCCAAAATACAGGTCCGACCTGGAACATGCCGCTGCGTCTAAAAAAAACTCTTCAGCTCAGCAATTGAAAAATTGCTGGTTTCATGGAGGCTGATCAGGATGGATGCGCCGACCCGCAGCCGGCCATGGCGGATTTTACTGATGACAGGCGGAGCCACTTCGAGGCGGCGCGAAAGTGCGGCGTCGTTTTTCAGTCCCAGCTTGGCGATGACGGCGTCCAGCATCTTGTTGGCATTTTTAATGTACTCAGCCGTGTCGTCTGCATTCTTCATTACTTGCCTTCGGTTGTTAAGATGAAATCAGATGAATTTACAAAAATGCTATTTTATTTTTATATTCCATTAGCAGATATGCTAATGGACCCGAGGAACGGAGGGCATCAGGAAATCATGATTTTCGGGTGGGCGCGCGCGAAACCGGCGTCGGGAATTCCTTACGCCGCGTCAATTAGCCGACAACGGAACGGCGTACCATCCGGCATGGGAGCGTTGCATCCGTAGCTCAACCCAGGAGACCCAAGCTGTAACGCTTGAGTAACCAGGTTGTCGCCGATGGTGCACTGCCATCGCTATCGCAGAGCGGCCCCGCCTTGCGTGAGATACTGACTCAGGAGACGGGCAAATTGTCCACCGTCACTGTTGATCGTGGTTTGGAAGCTCCCCCCTGCGCTGAAGACGATTGCGAAGGTATGGATGTCGCCGTATTCCTGGGTGTTGCGCAGCATGTAGTCGACACGGTTATCGCGATAGTGTTGGTTAGTGCCGCCAGGCGTGGCGGACGGCACGCCCATCGGCGTCTGCCACCACAAGATCGGGAGTCCATTGCTCAGCGCGGTGCGATAGTCCGAGATCGCGCTCTGCGATTGGTGGAAGTTCGGTGTGGCGATATTGTTTGCGTCCCAATAGAAAGTCCCGGTTCGCCCCGCGCATTCAGCTGGGGGCGATGCAGCTTCCAGGCAGCCGGCGTCTCGATCGCTGGTTTGGGCAACGATGAAATCCGCCTGATGCGCTCCAACCGCTTTCATTTCGGCGCCGATCTCAGCCGGGGAGCCAGACCAGAACGAGGGCGGGAATCCGAGCAACGCATTAGGTGCGATCTTCCTGCCCATTTGCACCAGGCATTGGCCGACGCCGGCGGCGCTATTCGGCAATCCGCTACATTCGGCCTGGCTGCTGACGACGGCTGGTATCTGCGCTGGATCATGCCCCGGCGCCTCTGCCCATACGAAACCCCAGAAATCCGGCTCCAGATTGACCAGAACCGGCGCATTGAGCGCGGCAATGCGTTGATACATCAGCCGGGCCTGCGCCCAGTAGTTGTTCATGAACGTCGCGTCGTTAATTCCGCTCAAGTTGCCGCCGCCGTTCTGCGCCATCTGATAAAACGTGAACATCGGGGTTGCGCCGTAAGCCTGGATGGCCTGCGCAGTGTATGTAATGTACGCGCCATCGGGACTGTTCCAAGTGGGCCACGAGCCGGCGCCGACACCCACCAGATAGGTATCAACGATATCCGGGTGAATACTCTGGCTTTGCATTTGCGCCAATGAATTGCCCGCGCCGAGTCCGACCAGCACTCGGGAGGGTTTGCCGAGCTTGGCCACCAAAGCAGAAGTAGCTGCGGCGCCTGTTGTACCGCCCCCTGTAGTGCCGCCACCTGTTGTACCGCCCCCTGTAGTGCCGCCACCTGTTGTACCGCCACCTGTTGTACCGCCTCCTGTTGTACCGCCACCTGTTGTACTGCCGCCTGAAGTACCGCCGCCTGTTGTACCGCCGCCTGTTGTACCTCCGCCTGTTGTACCTCCGCCTGTTGTACCGCCGCCTGAGGTACCGCCGCCTGTTGTACTGCCGCCTGAGGTACCGCCACCTGAAGCACCACCGCCTGAAGTACTGCCGCCCTGAGCGCTATCGCCTCCGCCGCCGCAACCGAAAAGGAAGAGCGCGAGCAGTAGTGCAGCAGTGTGTCGCAGGGTAAATATAGTCATCCAAAACTCCATGAAATTGAAGGAATACCAGGCGCCGCTGACGCTGGTTCCGGATATCGATCGGCGATCGGGATCAAGCTTCAATTTGAAGCGCATCCCGTACCGCAGCCGATGCAAATGTTTGCCAAGAGGTCGCCGCCGGCATTTGTGTCTAAAGACGCGTCGTTGCCTGGCATGATCCTCATCGCCCTCAACGCAATGCACGAACCATGCCTGTTTTTGCAATAAAGTCAGACCTCTCGCTTCATCACAAAAAGTGCCGCAAAGCGTTGATCCGGCTGCATGCTAGCTGGACACCCCGCTCTGTCCAGAAATACATGCTGCCTGGTTAGCCTACGGACTCACTGAGTGCGGCGACCTGAGGTTCCCTGCATAGAAAATTCAACCGGTAACGTCGGCGCGGAAATCAGATTATTTAATCCGGCCTGTTCTATCGCGGCAACCATTGCTTGATAACCTTCTTTGCTGTCCCGGTACAGCAATACAACAGAAAATTCCTTATCCGCTGGATCGTTCGACGCAAGAACGATGGCTTCGGCTCCAGCCGCACGGAGCTGCGAAGCAATTGCCTGTGCGCGCTGTTCGAACGCAAATATAGCGCCTACATGTCGACGCTTGGCGACTGCTTCTGATTGGCTGTAGGTGAGTTTTGCAGATGGAGGAAGTGTCTTCGCCGGTTCTGCCGTGACAATTTCTGGGGCATGTAGAGCAGCAGCCTGATCACTTACCGTATTTGAATTTGCCGCCTCTATCTGATATTCATTGCCATCAACAAGTACCAACGTCAGTCCTCGTTCCCCAAGTGATTTTTTAAACTGGATAAAAATCTCATCCGGTGAAAGCGGCTCGCTTGAGGCAAGGTTAATTGTTCCCCCTACTTCTCGAGCTAAATGAATCGAGCGGCCCGAATATTGACTGACCAGGCGTGTTGCATCCGGCAATCCGATATCTCGCCAAATGACATAAAACCGGTCTTCACAAAAGGCCGCTGTCGTGTATGAAAACGATAGAAGCGTCAATAGATACGTCGCGATCTTTTTTAATATTGATATCTGAAACATAACTCCCAACAATTATCGCGGCATCCCGCAGACGTATTCCGCAGGCAAATTTCTCATGCGATCTTGACTGCTGACATGTGCTTGCGAGATACATGACAGCAGTCCGAATGTCACATCAATGCGGCGGTTTCGGCTGTGCTCAAAGCTCCCTCATAGATGTGGACTCCACTGAAGTACGGATCAGTGCCGTACTGTGACCATTAGGCAGTAGCAGTAGCACGATCCGTGCCAAATCGAATGTTTAGCATGCAGTCAAACGAATCCAGATGAAACATCAGAAAGCGAGCCGCACTTGCACTACCAAGTACATGGACAAAAATTTGACCAAAAATAAAAAAACTGACAAATATTGTTAGCGCTATCACCAACTGCCGCGGTTTTGTGTAACTTGGAGTCGGTTAAATTTTCTACGCGAACGAGGTCACAAAATGATATCGAAAGAAAAATATCATGGGCGACATGATAATCACAAAAAAATCGAAGATACAGAAAACCTTTAGCCTCATCCATGGCGTGCTGATAGACCGATTCTCGGCCCAACTGCAGAAAAGGATACAGAGTTGGTCCTTGGTGAATCTGCTCTGGCTGGACCGCTACAAGAAGATGCAGGCCAAGCATATGTTGGCGTCGGAGTTGAGCCGTCACCTGCGTGCGATACCGTTCCAGCACATGACCCTACCTCTCGCGCATGCTCATGCCGTGGGCGTACATGCTGATGCCTCTTTCAGCATTTCATAGAGATTCTGCGCAGCTGGCGAGAACACGCGGCCGGATCGGCGAATAATGCCCAATGTACGCGTGATAGCCGGCTCCTTGAGCGGGATTGCGCGCAGGACGCTTAAGTGATCCGACGGCATCGCAAGTTGCGGCACCACGGCAATGCCGAGCCCGGCCTTCACCATCTCAAGCAACGTTGAAACATGGCGCACTTCAATGAACGAAGCGGGCTGTTTTTCCGACGGCGCCATCGCCATATCCAGCATCATCCGGTTACCGCTCGATTTGGCTACCGTCATGTAGGGATATTTGCCGATATCTTGCCAGCCGACGGCGCGCCGGCGCGCCAATGGATGGCCGGGCAAGCAGGCCATCACAAAACTCTCCCGCATGATCGGTTCGAAGTCGATGCCCTGTTCCTGCGTGCCGAGAAAATTGATGCCGAAATCGGAATCTCCGCGGGCAACGTTGTTCAGCACTTCATGTGCCCCTTCGTCCACGATGCGGATGCGAATCGAGGGAAATTGCGCATTGAAGCGCTGCAGGATCGGCGCCAGAAAATTGTGTGCTATCGAAGGCACGCAGGCCACCGTGATCTGGCCAAAATGCGTATAGGAAATGTCGCTGATGTTGTGCAAAGACGTTTCGACGCCATCGAGGATCTCGACTGCCTTGGCGAAAAACTCACGCCCTACCAGGGTTAGCGCCACGCGCCGGGTAGTGCGTTCAAACAGTTTGACGTTGAGTGCGTCTTCCAGCTTGCCGATACGGCGTGACAGCGCCGGCTGCGAGATATTCAGCGCCAGCGCCGCCGCCCGGAAACCACCCTGCTCCACCACCGCCACCATGGCTTGCAGGTCGCTTAAATCAAAACGTAGTCGATACATTATTGATACCTTAGACACATCAAAAGTAAATATTTATGCATTTTACTTTATCAATCAGGTTCGTGATAATTGTTCGACAAAACCTCAATTGCAGCGCAGTTGCATAAAAACAGGAGACAAAGAAAGTGCGTATCAAACAAACAATTTACCGACTGTTCGCTCTCGGCGCGGTCAGCCTGGCCCTATTGTCCAGCGCGGCTCAGGCTGAAGAGGTCAACGTGATGATTTCGGGCGGCTTCACTGCGGCCTACAAAGCATTGGCGCCTCAATTCGAGGCGGCTACCGGCAACACCTTGTCCACCGCCTTCGGCCCCTCGATGGGCAAGGCGCCGGAGGCGATTCCCAACCGCCTCGAACGCGGCGAATCGGCCGATGTCGTGATCATGGTCGGTTATGCGCTGAGCGACCTGATCAAGCAGGGCAAAGTCGATGCCGACAGTCGCGTCGACCTGGCCGATTCCCGCATCGGCATGGCGGTCAAAGCGGGTGCTGCGAAGCCAGACATCAGCACGGTGGAGGGTTTGAAATCAGCCATGCTCAACGCTAAATCGATCGCCTATTCCGACAGCGCGAGCGGCGTCTATATCGAGCGCGAACTGTTCAAAAAGCTGGGTATCGAAGAACAAGTCAAACCAAAAGCACGCATGATCCAGAAAACTCCCGTCGGATCGCTGGTGGCTAGCGGCGAATTCGAACTAGGCTTCCAGCAGGTAAGCGAAATTCTACCGGTGCAAGGGGTCGACTTTGTCGCCAGGATTCCGGAGCAGGTCCAAAGCATCACCACGTTCTCAGCCGGAATACCGGTCGGCGCCAAACATCCGGATGCCGCTCGTGCATTGATCCGTTACCTAGCCTCGCCCGAGGCGCGCGACGAAGTGATCAAAAGCGGACTGGATCCGAAGCATTAACTTCGCCTGCGCTATCAGCAACGGTATTCGTAGAAGTCTGCGCCATGCCCTTGCGTGAGGCGCAGGGCTCCAATCGCTTGTGAGATCAAAATGACAGCCATCGCAGCAGCAACTCCGTCGAAATTCGGCACGGTCCTCCGTGTCACCAGCGGTAATTTCATGGAAATGTTCGACTTTTTCCTGTTCGGATTTTACGCCACCTACATTTCCAAAACCTTCTTTCCCTCGGGCGACGAATTCGCCTCATTGATGCTGACTTTCATGACCTTCGGCGCCGGCTTTTTGATGCGTCCGCTCGGCGCCATCCTGCTCGGCGCCTACGTCGACCGCGTCGGCCGCCGCCAGGGTTTGATCGTGACCCTGGCCCTGATGGCGCTTGGCACGGTTCTGATTGCTTTCGTGCCGGGCTTTGCGACCATAGGCTATCTGGCGCCATTCCTGGTGCTGATCGGCCGTTTGCTACAAGGTTTTTCCGCCGGCGTCGAACTGGGCGGCGTCTCGGTCTATCTGGCTGAGATGGCAACGCCGGGCAACAAGGGCTTCTACGTCAGCTGGCAATCGGCCAGCCAGCAGGTGGCGATCATCGTCGCGGCAGCATTGGGCTACGCACTTAACATATGGTTGACCCCGCTGCAAATTGGTTCCTGGGGCTGGCGTGTTCCGTTCTTCATCGGTTGCATGATCGTGCCGGTACTGTTCATGATCCGCCGCTCCTTGCAGGAAACGGAGGAGTTCATGAAACGCAAGCAGCGTCCCGATACGCGTGCCATTTTCCGCTCGATGCTCGACAACTGGGGCCTGGTGATCACCGGGATGATGCTGGTGGCGATGACCACCGTCTCGTTCTACCTGATCACAATTTACACTCCAACTTTCGGCAAGAACGTACTCAAGCTCAGTACTGCCGACAGCCTGATCGTGACCCTGTGCGTTGGCATTTCCAACTTTATCTGGCTGCCGATCATGGGCGCGCTGTCGGACCGGATCGGTCGTCGTCCTATCCTGATTTTCTTCACCGTGCTGACCGTTCTGAGCGCCTATCCAGCCATGACCTGGCTAACCAGCGCACCCAGTTTCGAGAAGATGCTGGTGGTCGAGCTGTGGCTGTCGTTCCTGTATGCCAGCTACAACGGGGCTATGGTCGTCGCGCTGACCGAGGTAATGCCGGTCGAGGTGCGCACAGCTGGCTTTTCCCTGGCCTACAGCCTGGCGACAGCGATTTTTGGCGGCTTCACGCCGGCTATCGCCACCGCGTTGATCGAAGCGACGGGCGATAAGGCCGCGCCGGGCTTATGGATGACATTTGCCGCAGTGTGCGGACTGATCGCGACGCTGGTGCTGTACCGCAAACGCAGCGTTAAATATCGGCCAGACTCCGAGGAACAATACCCCATCCAAAACGCGCCTTAAAGAAGGACGAGGCCGATTGCTGCAAGCGCGAAGCTACCCTCGCAACCAGTAAAAACGGACCAGCTACTAGCTTTAGTGGCTGGTCCGTCTTCATTTTGGCCCGGACTTCATCGTCCTCTAGTTCGATTTGAGTTTTCCCTAAGATGCCGGAGTCGTCGCCGTGTAGTCGGTTTGATTATATTGCCAGGCCCGTTTATTGCTTTTGCACTCTACAATTTTCTTTAAGGAATGGTCTAAAGAAAATACTATTGTGGAAAGTTTTGTTCTCGGTTGGGGTGGTGGCTATGTGCTTGCCGGCTTGGTTATCCGCTTCATTCTTCTTCAAGTGCCGGAGAAATGATATCGATAGTCCGCTCACGACGCGGCCTGCCACTAATCGTCTCGGCGCCGATCTTTCTATCCATCTCGCTTATTTTTATTTCTCATGCCTACTCCACATTCTTTGACCCGGAACTACCTTGCTGCACTGATCGTTTCTCTTGTAGCTGCCGGCTGCGGCGGTGGCGGTGGCGATGGCAGTACAACGAGCGGCACGACCAGCAGTAACGCCAGCACTACAACGACGGTTGTCGATATTACCGCGGCTATCCTCGCTAATCAGAACATCGCGCTCAGCACCGACTCCGTTATCAATCTACCGGCCGGCGTCACTACTTATACTGGAGTGATCTCGGGCCAAGGAACGCTGCTCTTAAATCCTGCGGCAGGCAGTAGCCATCCGAGCACTTTTGTCCTCACTCAGGCCAGCACATTCATGCTACCCGACAGTCGGCAGGTTGAGACAGTGACAAAATCCGTCTATCCTGGCATGGGATATGCCCTCAGCATTACCGGAAGTAATCCTCCGGTGCTGACTATCAACCCTGGCGTAACGCTGCAAATCGGCAGCAATACCAGCGCGGATAACTCGCCGAATATTATCGCCACCTCAGACAGCAAAAACCTGGCTAGCGTGGTCAACAGAGAGATCAATCTCAACAACATTCTCAACAACGGCGCCATCGTTCTGAACAGTGCCCAGTTCATTCTGCTTGGGCAAGTCAGCGGTACCGGCTCCATCTCGCAGCTGCCGAACGTTTGGGGCGGCAATTCGATGGGCGGCGTCAGTCCATTCACCGGCGTCCTGGCGCTGAGCGCCGGACAGGATTTCGGGACGAATCACGTCAGCCCATCGATACCCAATGCCAAGGCAGTGGTCAATGAAGGGTCGTGGCTGGTCTGGAGTGCGCCCAACAGTGTTGTGACTGTCACGCAGAATATCTACGAGGCGAGTTTTGGCGGAGACATCAATTTCCATCCCATCGGCAATTCAAGGATCATCATGCGCGGCGTTTATAGCCACACGGACAACAGCCCGCACGGCAGCGCTAATCTGGTCAATCCCGGCTTGAGCGACGCCAGCCTGAATCTGGCGAAAGTGATTTACCGCGGCGGCCCGAATGACGCCAATGGCAACGACGGCAGCTATAGAGGCATCAATATCGAAAGCGGCGGCACGGTCCAATGGGGAGACGGCACGACCCACGACTTTTTCCTGCCCTCCGCGCCGTCGCCGTTCGCGGTGAGCCCGGCGCTGGGAGCAAAGAATGCCTATATCAACCTGCATCGAGGCGGCACCCTGGCCTTGAACTACAATGGCCCGGTCGCGCTGAACGTAGGAATTACCGGCGGTGGCGGCGGTCCTGACCGGGACGGCAGTGCAGGAACGGGCAATGTCACCATCATGTCGACCGCCGGCAACGACGTCACCTTCAGCCAGCCACAGAATTACAACGGCGTCACCACCATCGGCGCGAAGGCCATTTTACGGCTAGGAACCGGTTCGCCGCAGCCTTTGAACTACGATAAGCTGGTCTATAACAGCGCGACTCAACAATACGTCAAGAGCACGACGTTGCAGGCAACTTACAGCGGCGACAGCAGTTTGCTGACGGCAGAGTCGGCCGGCGGCGCATCGACCGACAGCATCGTCAACGACGGCAGCCTGATTGTTCAAAACACGACCGACGCCATCACGCTTTCCAATATCAGCGGCAGTGGGACTTTCCTGCAGAATGGTACAGCCAGCACTACCTTGCGCAACAACAGCTTCAGCGGAACTGCCGTCATCAACAGCGGTAGCGTACTGGCGGCCAGCGCTAATGCTTTCGGCAGCGGCAACCTGATTAACAATGCCGGCCTCGGACTGGGAAACACCCAGTTTGAGCTGACGTTGGGCGGCAGTTATCAACAAAACGCAGGCGGTTCTTTGACATTGTCAATCAACGGCACCAGCAAGGGCGTCGACTACGGCCATCTGACGGTGCCCGGCCCGGTTGTTTTGGGTGGTGTCCTGGCATTAAAATTCAACGGCACTTTCACAAGCGGCCAGAAATTTGCATTGATCGATGCCGGTGGCGGGATCAGCGGTTCTTTCAGCAGTGTTACGAGTTCCGGGCCTGCCGTCGACATCACGTTGAATGGCGGTGTTTTGTATGCGACAGTGAGGTAAAGCAGCAACCAGCACATCGTTAGCCGGCGCCAAGGCAAGTTGTTGCTCGGGCCGGCCAGCGATGGAAGCTACCTATGCAACCGGGAGCGGATGACCAAGGCTATTTTCTTAACGTCTCGGCGATTCTCAATCGAAGTAGCTCAATACTGCTCGGCGGGAAGAATTATCCCCAGCTCCATTAGCCGAGGCCCACCATGTGTTCGGCATCTGGTACAGCAACACGTCGGACATCGCGCCAACCGCGATCATCGGGGCATGCACCGCTTGAACAAAGCGAATTTCGCGATCCTGCACCGGTTCGGGCCATGCAATATGCCACGCTTCACCGATCTCAATGAGCAACTCAGCGAAATTTACTGCGCAGCCGATCCGGCTGGATGAGCATTGCCTCATCCAGCCGTCGGGGTGAATCGACCTGCCGACGATCCTCGATGGAACATGGAACATCGACTGCGTCGTCGCCACGCTGGGGTTAAAGGAGATAACTCAGGGCATACCGATCCGCTAGCCGATCCGCTAGCCGAGCAGCTACACCGATGCGAACCCGGCGCGCCGGGCGATCTTTGAATACGACCGGCTGGCGCGCAGCATTACGCGCTGATCAAGTCGATTTCTCCGGCCACATGGCTGCATGTGCACTTGAATCGGCGCCACGGCCTCACTACGGCTTGGACGCGAACAGCCCAAATTCGGCGAGATCCGTAAAGGTGCTATCGCCATTATTGGCTGTGATGTTGAGCCGGTAGTAGCGATAGGAGGCCGGATTCGCGATCGTGTAGGTCTTCAGCTTTAAGCGTGTGGCAAACACCTGGTTGCTTTGGGTGTCGAGCGTGGTCCAGGTAGAGCCGTCGGTGGAGCCCTGGAACTGCCAGTCCTTCGGATCGCGCGGGTCCCTGTCGTTGGCGCTGATGACCGTATAGCGCTGGACGCGCTCCGTGTGGCCGAGGTCGTACTGCAGCCAGCCGCTCACGCCCGTGTGGAACCATTCCGTCCCCGAGTTTTGGTCGAAGGCGCTTCTGGCGTTGGTCGGGTTGTTCGCACTGTCATTGGCGGCGCCACCGGTGGCGACGTTCACCATCGGATGCTCCGGCGTAGCGCTGTCCGCGGGAGAATTATCGCTCGTGCCGGCGGCGTTGGTCGCCGTGACGGTGTAGTAGTAGGTCGTGCCGTTGATCACCGACTTGTCCGTGTAGCTGCTGCCCGTGACACCCGACGCGACGGTTGTGGTTGGGCCGCCGCTGAAGGCGGCGCGCTTGACCGTGTAGCTGGTGGCGCCGAAGGACGCCTGCCAGCGCAGCGGGACCGCGCCATCGCCCGGCGAGGCCAGCAGCATGGCGGGCGCCGCTGGGATGACGCTCGGCGCACCACCGTCGCCGCCGGTGATCTGCACATTGCTGAAGGTGGAGCTGTTCAGGGTGTTATTGGCGACTGAGGAGACCACCAGGCCGACATAGATCGTATCGGGAACAGGGGCATCGATGCGGCCGACATCGGTGGCAGCCCAATTGGTGCCATCGGGAGAAAGGTAGCCGGTGATGATGTTCCCGACGCGCTCGAGCTTCACCCAGTACGAGGGCGTGGCGCTGGCGATGCCCAGGGCTTTGGTCCCATAGTTCGAACCACCATACACGGCGAGTTTCTGCATGTTCTGTTCGGCATTGCCTCTGCTAGCGATGGCCATCCAGGCGCGCGGAGCCCCTTGTTCCAGGCTTGTGCGGATCATCACGCCCGCCACTGCGGCCGGACTGGTGTTCTGGACGGACTCGACTTTCGCGATGATGGCGCCATTGCCGGTGATGGCCTTGTAGGTGAAGTGGAAAGCGTCTTGCGTGCGCCAGAAGATATCGTTACCCGCTCCCTGCACTATCCATTTGCCGTCGGCGTATGTGGCCCCGCCCGCCGGGGCGGCGCCCCCGATGTCAGCATTGCTGAATCCCGAGGTGATCGAGGTAGTCGACGGAATCGGCAGCGCCGGCGGCGGCGTCGCCTTCGTGGTGTCGGAATCCTTGAGGAACATGAAGCTGTCGCCGTCCACCGGCATCCAGAGGCGCCTCTGCGCGATGAAGGGTGCCTGGAGCCCCTTGCGGAGAACGTAGGCGCCATAAATCTGGGTCAGCGCCACGCTCCCGCCATTGGCTCCGTTCCAGCCGTGCCCGGTGCGGTCGGAGGTGTAGTACGCATCGGTGGTGCCGAAAGGAAGCGCTACCGTGGGGACGAGCTCGTTCACCCTCGCGAAATATTCACCCGCGGCCAGCAGGCGATTGTCAAGATCGGAATAGATGTCGATGCCTTGGCTCCAGAGCGCCTCGGCGAGCATGGTCAGCGACTTGAGCTGTCCATAAGAATGTCCTTGGTCGCGAAGGTAGTCGCCGAGCATGCCGATGTCGTTGGAATTGCGCAGTCCGATATGGGCTAGCGTACGAGCCTGATAGACCACCTTGTCCAATGCCTCGATGTCGTCGTTGTAGATCGCCAGCAGTCCAAGAGCGGTGAGGGCCAGTGCGCCCTTGTTGGCGGCACCGAAGGAGCTCTCGCCATAGGGGTTCGATGCTGGCATCAGGACGTCCTTGAAGTATTTCTTGACGATCGCCGTGTCGGCTTCCGTCCAGCCCGGCCATGTGCTGCGCAGGATGTCCGCGCCGCCCACGACCTGGAGAGCGTAATCGCCCAGATCGAGCATCGACTCGCGACCCGAGAATTCAGTCTGGGTGCTCGCCCACGCGATAAGGATCTCGCGCGCCTTCTTCGCGTATCGGTCGTCCTGGGTGAAATACCACATCCGCGAGAGATTCCAGATCGCGACCATGTCCTTGCGCCAGGGCCAGAGATTCGCGTCCGGGGCGCGGCTCACTTTCGCGAACGGGCCTGCCATGCCATAGGTGAGATGGGCCTTGCCGTCATTCGCCAACTGGTTGTAGGCGGACTTCCACGGCTCCTTGCCCTGATCGACGTACGCCTTGAGAGTCTGGAGATCCGAGAGGGTGAGCGGAGCGCCCGGATGCTTGATAACGCGGACCGCTGGAGTACCTCCCACTGGAGTACCTCCCACTGGGGTACCTCCCACTGGAGTACCTCCCACTGGAGTACCTCCCACTGGGGCACCTCCCACCGGAGTATTTCCCACCGGAGTATTTCCCACCGGAGTATTTCCCACCGGAGTATTTCCCACTGGGGTATTTCCCACTGGGGTATTTCCCACTGGGGTATTTCCCACTGGGGTATTTCCCGCCGGAGTACTTCCCACTGGAGCCCCGTCCACCTGAGTATTTCCCACTGGAGCACCTCCCGCTGGGGCGCCTTCCGCAAAGGAATTTCCCATCGGTTCGCCACCGCAAGCGCCGAGTATCAGGCAGGTAGAGATTGTTATAAAAATTTGTTTTTTCACAAAAAAAGTCATTTTATTCAAAAGAAAAAGGTGTCCGTAAAAATAATTTTTCCATCCGATCAAAGGGGAAAAGTTATTTTTCCAGAAGGAATTTCGAATGGTAATAAGGTGCGGGATCGATACGCGCGCAGCCATCTTTGGGGGACACCATCAGCACAATCCGTGCCATATTAAATTTCCAACACGAAGCCGAATGAATGAGAAGAACATGCCGAAATCGTGAAGTGACTTTGACTGAAGGACGAAAAAGTCGACAACTTTCGGGTATGACAGGCTGGTCAAACTGACCGAGTCGATTCAGCAAGCAAAAGACAAACTGGATTTCCATTGTTTCGAATTTTGAGTGCGGTCATTTGGGCCTGCTCAAGTTAAACGAGACTGCCCAGCCGGTGTTAGCGCTAACAAAATTTGTCAGTTTTTTTGTTTTTTGGTCAATATTCTGTCCATATCCTGGCGGCACAAGGTCGGATCACCTTCGGCCTTTTTGCCTGAATTCCTACTGCGTATTCGATATTCGATGTGGCACGGATAGTGCTATGAAGTTTCCATATGACAACTATTGCACACGAAAAATATGACATTTCTTTTTAAAAAACAGTTCTTTATCACGATCTCTGCCTGCCTGATACTCAGCGCGTGTGGTGCCGGCACGAGTGATTTCGGAACAGGCTCTTCCTCAGCCGGCATGGCGGCCATTCCAGCCGGCGCGGGGTCTACGCCAGCCAGCACAGGTTCCACGCCAACTGGAACGGGCTCTACGCCAACCGACACGCGCTCCACGCCAACTGGAACGGATTCCACGCCAACCGGCACGGGGTCTACACCAAATAATGGATCCGGTGACACCTCGACCGGCAGTACGGCGGCCACCTGGACCAGCGTCAAGTGGGGCGGCGGCGGCTATGTCAGCGGCCTGATCTATCATCCGACGTCGCCGGACGTCTTGTACGCCCGGACGGACATTGGCGGCGCCTACCGCTGGAACCAGGCCACGTCGCAATGGATGCCCATCACCGATGGCCTGCGTTTCGGCCAGGCCGAGTCCGCCTTCCACTACGTCGAAAGCATCGCCCTCGATCCCACCAACGACCAGCTCGTCTATTTGGTCGGGGGCAATGGCGGCAACGGTCGGCTGTATACTTCCAGCGACCGCGGCAACAGCTGGACGTGGGTCAGCCTGCCATTCATGGTGAACGGCAACGCTGCGGGCCGGGCGATCGGCGAGCGCCTGAGGCTCGATCCGACCAATCCGTCGACGATGTTCTACGGTTCGCGTAATGCCGGCTTGTGGAAGAGCGCGGACTCGGGCCGCACCTGGGCGCAGGTCACGGGATTGTCTTCCCTCAATATGAACACCGCCGCGGTTGGCGTCGAGCAGATCATCTTCGACAATGGGAACGTGGGCGGCGGCCAGACGACCTGGAACATGTGGGCCGCGGTCGCCCCCGACTATGCCAACGCGGCAGGCCTGACCTCGACCTTCTACAAGTCCAGCAACGGCGGCTCTTCATGGACGCCGGTCGCGGTGCCGACCGCGGTCGTCGGGTATTACATCCCGCACTTCGCGCGCGCCGCCGATGGCATGTACTACGTGGTGTTCAACAAGAACGCGGGCCCGGGCGGTGACGGTCCCGGCTACCTCTACAAGTATAGCGGTCTTAGCGGCGTCTGGACCTTGCTTAGCAGCACCACCGCGGGCGGCTACGGCGGCGTGTCCGTCTATGGCAGCGGCCCGACCACCCGCGTCGCGCTGGCTGTGACCAATACCTGGACCGATTTCCCCGGCCAGAAGATCACCCAGTTGTCCGACAATGCCGGCAGCACCTGGCGCGAAATCGAGTCCCAGATGCCCCACACGCAGACCACCTCCGGGTACTGGGGCTGGAATGATGACGTCGAAATCGATCCGAACAACCGCGACCACATCATGCACCTTGACGGCCCCGGCATCTGGGAGACGATGAACGCCTCGTCGGCGACACCGAGCTGGACCCTGAAGGTAACCGGCATCGAGGAGACTGCCACCCTGGCCGTCACCACCCCGCCAGCCGGTGCGACGTACAAGCTCATCAACAGCGGGGGCGACATCGGCACCTGGGTCCAGACGGACCTCGCGACGATGCCAACCAAAGGCCCCACCACGGGCTGGACCAACGGCAATTCGGCCGACATGAGCTGGTCCGATCCGCAATACATTGCCGCTGTCGCCACCACCAACGGGTCCGGTGGCGCAGGATACGGCTACTGGTCGGGCGACGGCGGCGCCACGTGGGCGAACTTCGCCACCCTGCCTGCCGGCGCCGCGGCCGATGGGCGCGAAGCGTCCAACATCGTTGTCACCGCACGCAACAAGGCGATCTGGGCGCCGTCCAATGCGGTGCCGTCCTACACCACCGACAATGGCGCCAGCTGGACAGCGACGAATCTCCCCGCGCTGACGGTGTTCGACGGCTGGACGCGCGCCTACCGGCTCGCGGTGGACCGCAAGAACCCGAACAAGGTCTATGCCTACGATTCGGGCGGTGTATGGTGGTCGAAAACGCCAGGCAGGGTTTATGTCTCGACGGATGGCGGCCATACCTTCACGCTGAGCCAGGGCTCGGTGTCGGCGGGGCTACGCGCCAATCCGTGGCAAGCCACCTCGCTGGCCGTCAATCCGAACGTCGAGGGCGACGTCTGGCTGGCTGATGGCGATACCGTGTACCACTCGGTCGACTCGGGCGCCACCTGGACCAAGCTCAACAACTTCGCGTCTATCTTCAGCAACGGCAACGGGGCACCCGACGCGCAGGGTGCCAGCGCTGTGGCCCTGGGCAAGGCAGCCGTTGGCGCGCCGTACTCGGCCGCAATCTACGTGGTGGGTGTGATCAACGGCCAGTGGGGCGTGTGGGCTTCCGACAATGCAGGCAGCACCTGGACCCGCTTCAACGACGATGCCCACCAGTTCGGCGGCATCGGTGCGATGGCGGCTGACTGGAACATCTACGGCCGGATCTACGTCAACGGCACGGGCCGCGGCTTGCTGTATTCCAATTAAGATCGCCTGATCGCGGGTGGACAAGGGCGGCTGCGGCTGCCCTTGTTATTTTGGGTTGCTGGATAGCGACGCTGGCGCGGTTGGCGCCCTGGCGCATTCCGCCCGGCGCCAGGATGGCCCCATTACTGACTCGTTTTCAGTCCACGGTGTTTCAATCAACTCACCGGTGCGGACCAACAGCATAATTCGCGTCAGCAACGGGTTGGCATGAACATACGCGCTTCGCGATCGCTCAAGGCCGATTACAGTCCTTCCAACGCAGCTTAATCTAGACTGACTCTGCGCTCAGCAGCGCATCGCTATCACACCTACTTAGCTAATCTAGAGCAAGAATTTCCGTTGTGCATGGCCAGGAGACTTTCCACCCAATTCGCTTGTCCCAAAGGTCAAAGGCGTGCCCCCATAAGGCGGTCTGCTCACATGAGTGGTTGCGGACTAAAACCTTCTGGGAGAATCCTGCATATCCTGGCGCACATGTGTTTCGCCTTCAAAACCTGTCTTTTGAATCTTCAATAGCTTGTCGTCCGCCTCTTCGGAAATTGGCGAAGTTGCCGGGTTAGTCGCCTCAATTAATGCCGTCACCACGTCGGTGGTTACAAGCGCGTCTTCTTTATTTGGTAAGCTGGCAACCAAAGCCGCAACTATCTTCAAGCTGGGAAAAACATAGATTCGCTGGCCTTTGAATCCGCTGGCAAAAAAGAACTGTACTCCAAGTACTCGACCAATCCACCAGTGAAGACCATAGCGACTGCTGACCCCTGGCGCCGATGCCAGATCGGGATAAGTTGCGGAGAAAATGCGAACGCCATTCCATTCTCCGTTTTGCAAATAAAGTTGGCCGAGTTTCAGCATATCCATCGGACGCAGTCGCAGCCCCCACCCTCCCGGCAAACGCCCTCCTTGGTCAGGAAACCACCAAGCGTAATTGGTCATGTGTAATGGCTTGAACAATGTTTTTCCTGCAAAATCGAGCAGATTGTCGCCAGAAATTCCGGCAATCACAGTTCCAGTCATTACGGCATCCGCATCTGAATAGTTAAAGCGGGTGCCAGGAGTCGCAATAATGTTTTGACTCACGACAGCACCGATCCGGTCTTGCCTGGCATCGTAAATGGGATTGCTGCTAGGGTCATGCTTGTAGTCAAACCCCGAACTCATTTGCATGACATTTTTAAGGGTAATGTTTTCTAGTTTATTCCAGCCATCCCCTCGCAGGCCTGATGGTCGTTCAATCAATCCAGTTATTGGCGTGTCGAGATTTTTTAATTTTTCTTGGTACAACAGTGCGCCAACTAATGTCGAAGAGATTGATTTCGTCACCGAATACATGGCATGGTTATGACTTCTGCCTATTCCAGTCTTATATCTCTCCATCACGATTTGACAATCACGCATGACTACCAAACCACGCACGTCATATTTACCTTCGTCTAGCTGTTGCAACAAAGCGATCAGGCGCTCCGATGAAACGCCTTCTGCGGAGGGGGCCGCGCTGCCGATATCTTCACCGATACCCGGGGCACAGTGTCCATCTGTAGCGTTCGCATGGTGACTAGAAAAGACAATCAGACATAGCGCAAGTGCCGTCCATAAGGCGCTTCTTATTTCCCATGTACCCATATTTTTATGTCGTCCTGTGGATGCAGTCATGATTGTTCGTTTGCGCGCAGAATTGACCTGCTCCTCTCTGCATTGCTTGGTGAACGCAGTGAGTCGGTCGTAAAACCCTCTGAATCCAAAATCGATGAACTCTTCGTGGAGCGGCCTAAGACTACGCCGCCGCTTGCGCGATTATGCCACTTCGGTCCTTGAGCCAGCCTAAAAGCTGGAAGGCGTATCGGTCGATGGCGCTAGCCGATTGACGCTCAGCATAGGCCGACTCGGGCATTTCCGAACGCAAGCAGCGCCGGACAGTGTGCGCGAGATCCCCAGTCGCTTGGCGATCTCCCTTAGTAGAACCTGGCCCCGCAGGTCCCAACTGCATAAAGGAAAATGCCAATCCGCTTGGCTTTTAGGCGCCGATACGCAATTGCAATCCAGTATTGCTGTAAAGCGGAGTCGCGGAGAAACCGTCTATGGAAATCGTATCGAATTTCCCTTTAAAACTGGTCGCGACGATGATGTTGATCGTGTCGCCGACGGCCGGTTTATAGCCGCCCTGGAATTTGACGTGAAGAATGCCGCCGGCAACGGTCATGTTTCCGGCGACGGCAAGCGTCCCTTGCTGAGCGCTTCCTACATTCAGTTCCAATGTGCTGTTCGCCAATTGCGTATATTTCCCGCGGATTGCCAGTGCGCCAGGCGCATTGCTTGCCAGCGTGCCGCCGCTGACGTACACATCGCTCGCACCAAACGCTGACACGGAATCCGCTTCCAGCGTCCCTGCCTCCAGCTGCGCACCGCCGCTCCAGGTATTGTTGCCGCTTAATTTCAGCACCCCGCTCCCTTGCTTCGTCAGCTTGCCAGCACCTGATATATCGTTCCGCCAGTTATCGACGGCGTAAAAGCCTCCCTTGCTGGCATCCATCGATACCACGACATTGCCGTTGAAGACCGCATATCCGTCCGCTGCGGCAAAAAGATTGAGGCGTCCCCAGCCCTCGGCGTCGTCCAGAACCGGATATCCGGAGGCAATCGCAGTCGTTTTCAACACCACGCGGCGCTGAACATCGCTGAGATAAGGCAAGCGTGTCTCCAACAGCACCTCGGCGCCTTTGGGTACGATGGCGGGCCTTGTCGCTGCGCCTGTTTGTGTAAAACCATAGGTGGTGCGGCGCAAATAATTTACCTTGTTGCTGGCATAATCTGCAAACCGGTCTGTGGTAGCGCTAGCAGAGTGAGCAAAAGCATTAAAGGTGTCGGCAGTCGTATTGGTTTGCGCCATAAGCGCCGTCCGGGCCAATGCCACAACAGCCGCTTTTGCAGCCGCATTAGCTGGATCGTTCAGATTGGCGGCAACCACGGCCTGGCCAAGTACGCGTCCGCTCATCACGTCCAATGGCGAGTGCATGCCAGCCAGAATCCGGTTCTCTCCCAATTCCAGGCCACGGCTGATGATCTCTTGGAATCGTTCAGGTACTGCATAAGCCATCGCCACCGTGTCGCGGGTAGCCTCCGCCGAGTGACCGCTGGTAAAACCGCCATCGGTTGCGGGTGTCGGACTCTTCGCAGGCACCAGGGCAGGTACGACAACCACGCTGCTGCTCCAGCGAAATGGCCGAGCATATTTGTAAAAACGTTTGGCGGGTTCCGTTGATCCGTTGTTGCCCATGGCGTTGACAAAATCGACAACCCCGCCAAATGCCGGATTGGCACTGCCGCCGACACCGGTATTATTACCGCTGTCGTTGTACAAAACAGTGGTGGCGTCGGCCGGGACCGCGGTAATGCTTGTAGTCTGCTGCGCTGCCTGGCGCCATGCTGTCGTCAGCGGGCCCATGCCATCCGTGACGCTATATCCTTTGCCGCGACGATCGTCCAGATAAGCGGCCGTTGCCTGATCTGCAGTGCGATTGGAGGTCGCCGCGACTACATACTGGATGTTCGCGTTGTGCACGGCTGCGTTGAGTATCGTTCCGCCCGGGGTTCCGTCGTTCGGAAGACCTGTCCAGGCCGACGGCGCGACGGCAGGAAAACTGCCGACGGCGGGTGCAGTGACGCCGGCATCGACAATATCGGTGAGTGGCTGCCATATCTGCTTGAAACCCGCCAACAGACGCACGCCGGCATTCGTTTCCAGCGTTGCATAACGCGCATCCCCACGCTGGTTGCTCGCCACATCATCCACAAAAGCGGGGATCGATGCCGCAACTGGCGCGGTATCGACATATCCCGGGTCGGCCGGCGGCGGGGGAATGACCAATGCCGTGGATTGCGGGTCCAGTTGATCCGATCCTCCGCCGCAAGCTGTTAATGCCAACGCTGCGCTGAGGGCGAGCGCCAGCGGCCGATGCAGGGAGGATTGTCGTAGTCGCATTTTCTATGCCTTCATTTATAAGAAACAAAACGAAGGGATGATAGCGACCAAATGCTACAACAGCATGACGTCATAGCCAGCAATGGCATCCAAAATTCGCTTTGATTTTGGGCGGTGGCAGCACCACCAATGGCGCGACCTTGGTAGGCGGGCAAGACGCTGCGGGTTACTACGTGACAGTGCAATGACGGCACAACGAAGGAAAATGAACTGCGGTTGGCGCGGTTCGCATCATAGGGAAATTCCTACGATGAAATGCCTGAATGCTGCATAAAAATCAAGGCTTCCTGATACCTCGCATCCGTTCCGCCAACTAACCTTGGAACACCCCGACTTCATAAATTAAAACAACCATGTCCCATCCCGTCTGCTATCGTTTTGTGCTTTCCGCCGCTTCATCCATTTTGCTGATACCCATGCTGAGTGTAAAACCCGGGACTGCCTACGCAGCCTGCAACACCTCAGGACAATCCACAATCTGCGATACCGGCACGCCCAACCCCTGGACAACTACGATAGGCGCAGGCAACCTGGCGGCCGAAGATGGCAGGACGATCACAGTCGGTGCAGGCAGCCGGATCGCAGTCGACGATGCCAACGCCATCAGCCTGCGCGACAATGCAAACATAAGGGTCCAGAACGGCGGCACGGTAAGCGCCAACGGGATCGGCGGTTCCGGACTCTATAAGACCGGCGCCAATACGGTCGAGTTTCTCAATAACGGCACTTTGACTATCGATCAAGGTGGCCAGGTCCTGGCGACCGGCACCGAATTCAATGCCGAAGCAATCAATCCGCAAGGCAGCGGCAATCTCATCATCAACAACGGCGTGATCAAGGCAGATCATGTCGCCGCCATCTGGTTTCAGAATACGAACGGGTTAAACACCATCGTCAACAATGAAACAGGCGTCATCCAGGCGCCTGGCGACGTAATCGGCGCATCCGGCAACGGCGCGGTCGACTTTACCAATAAAGGGCGGATCATCGGCAACCTTGTTTTTTCCGGCGGCGATGACAGGTTGCGGCTTTATACCGGGTCGGTAATTACTGGTAATTTCGATGGCGGTGAAGGTAACAACACTCTTTTCCTGAGCGGGACCGGTAGCGCGTCCCTGCCTGGCAGTATTGTACATTTCTCGTCGCTTATCAAAAACGATACGGGAACCTGGACCCTGACCGCTCCCATTGCCGGAATCGGGATTGTCGAAGTTCAGCAAGGGACGTTGGCATTGACTGCTAACAACAGCGCGTATAAGGGCCAGATGAGGGTCGACGCGGCAGGCGTGCTTGAAGCTCGCGCACAAAACCTGCCGCTTACCGTTGTGGACAATGGCCTGGTGCGCTTTGCGCAACCCGACAATGGCACTTATACCGGTCTCATTTCAGGCACCGGCGCGGTCGAAAAGACCGGGGGCGGCACCTTGGTGCTGGCGCCGACGGCTTCTGGCGGCAATACCTATTCCGGCGGCACGAAGATTTCTGCTGGAACGCTGGCAGTGGGCGACGCGGCGCACGCAACGGCGGCATTGTCCGGCGGCGGCAATACGACCGTCGCCTCGGGCGCCACGCTCGGCGGCTACGGCAGCGTCACAGGATCGGTAACCAACAACGGCACCATTGCGGCGGCCAATGCTTTGCCTCAATTTGCCGGCTCGAGCAACGGCAGCTTTACGATCAACGGGCCATTGACCAACGCCGGCCTGCTGCAAATAGGCGGCCAAGGGGTTGGCAACCGGCTCAATGTTGTCGGCAACTATGTCGGCCAAAAGGGCAGCATTGCCCTCAACACCTTCCTCGCAGGCGATGGCGCGGCATCTGACCGGTTAGTGATCAATGGCGGCGCCGCCAGCGGTTCGTCCAGCTTGCGCATCACGAATGCCGGTGGTCCTGGCGCGGCCATCGTCGCCGATGGCATTGAGGTGGTGCAGACCGTGAACGGCGCGACGACCACGGCAGACGCATTTGCACTTGCGGCGCCGGTCAAGGCTGGCGCCTATTCTTACTATCTTGCCAAGGGTGGCGTGACCAGCGGCACCTCGGAAAACTGGTATCTGCGCAACATCGTGACGCCTACCCCGCCCGCAGTTGTGCCGTCGACCGGCTCTGGAGAAATTCCGCTGTATCGCCCCGAAGTCCCTATCTATACGGAAGTTGCCAGCGTCGCCCGGCAAGTCAATATCCAGCAACTCGATAATTTCCATGACAGGCAAGGAGAGCAATCGCTGTTGACCGAGAACGGCGATCTGCCTGCGGCCTGGGGCCGTGTCTGGGGCAGCCGCACCAAGCAACGCCAGGATGGTACTGTCTCGCCGCAATTCGACGGTTCAATGACGGGAATACAGGTCGGCCACGACATCTATGCCGATACCGACGCCAGCGGCCAACGCAATCATTACGGTCTGTTTGCAGGCTTTGCGCATGCCACCGGCAAGGTCAACGGTTTTGCGATGGCGGTGCAGAATCTGGATGTCGGCAACCTGGCCATCGATGCATACAGTCTGGGCGGCTACTGGACCCACGTCGGCCCGAGCGGCTGGTACACGGATGCCGTGCTGATGGGAAGTTCACTGTCGGCGGATCCGCGCTCGCACGATGGCGTGGGCGCGCACACGCACGGCAGCGCACTCGTCGGATCCATCGAGGGCGGCCTGCCAATGCCACTGGGGGCGGACCTGACCATCGAGCCTCAGGCGCAAGTGATCTGGCAAAACCTGTCGCTGAATGACTTGAATGACGGTGTGTCGGCAGTGGGTTTCAACAACGGCAATGCCTTCCTGGCCCGCCTCGGCGTGCGGTTGAAAAGCCGTTTTGAAACATCGGGAGCGATTTGGCAGCCATATCTGCGCCTGAACCTGCTGCGCAGTTTCGGTTCTCATGACAGCACCACCTTTGACGGCACTACAGTGATTTCGAACGGGTCGAATCAGACGGCGGGCCAGCTCAACGCCGGCCTGGTCGCCACAATCAACAAGTCGACCAGTGCGTTTGTGACTGCAACTTACACCACCAACCTCGGCGGAGCGCAACAGCGCACGGTGATGGCGGATGCCAGCATACGCTGGAGTTGGTGACCTGCTGCGCCGGGCGCTGCCATCAGTGTAGAAAAAGCGGGCGCCGTCATGGAGAAACAGCACCCGCCTGCTGCACCAGGGAAGCTGTGATGCCGCCAGCAGCGCTGGGGATAACGCGCTTTACGCTGCTGTTCTCCAGGCAGAGCGGCGTTGATTAATTAAAATTGATCCCATTCGCTGCCGGCGGCGGCAGAGGCGTTCGCCACGCGTTTGAATGTTTTCACATTCGCCGACGGCAGCCTGGCGTTGCGGGCCGCGACATATACAGGCGCGGCAGCAACCGGCGCCGGACGGCCGGCCGCCTTAAAAGACGCGCCGGCATGCGCTTGTGTTCCCTCGGTCAAAAACACTCTGACCACTTGCACCAGATTGCCGGCCTGGTCCTGCAGCGACGCGGCGGCAGCCGCGGCCTGCTCCACCAGGGCGGCATTCTGCTGCGTGACGTGGTCCATCTGCATGATTGCCTGATTAACCTGTTCGATGCCCGCAGTCTGCTCCTGGCTGGCCGCCGTGATTTCGCTCATGATGTCGGTTACGCGCTTGACGCTGTCGACGATCTCGCCCATGGTGGCGCCGGCCTGGCCGACCAGCTTGACGCCGACATCGACTTTTTCCACCGAGTCGTCGATCAAGTGTTTGATCTCTTTAGCCGCAACTGCCGAACGTTGCGCCAGGTTGCGCACCTCGCTGGCCACCACCGCAAACCCACGTCCCTGCTCGCCGGCCCGCGCCGCTTCCACCGCCGCATTCAGCGCCAGGATATTGGTCTGGAACGCGATATTATCGATCACGCCGATGATATCCACGATCTTCTTGGCCGATGTATTGATCAGGTCCATCGTCTCTACCACTTGCGACACCACACCGCCGCCCTTGAGCGCGACGCCGGACGCCGACACTGCGAGTTGATTGGCTTGCCGCGCATTGTCGGCATTCTGTTTCACGGTGCTGGTCAACTGCTCCATCGACGCCGCGGTTTCTTCAAGCGAACTGGCCTGCTGTTCGGTGCGCGACGATAAATCAAGATTGCCCGAGGCGATTTGGTTTGATGCGGTAGCGATGGTATCGGTGCCGCTGCGCACTTCGCTGACGACCTTCCGCAAGCTGTCATTCATGTCTTTCAATGCCTGCATCAGCTGACCGGTTTCGTCGGTGGTTTTAACTTCTATGCGGCTGCTCAGGTCGCCGGAAGCCACGGTCTGCGCGACCTTGATTGCCTCGCCCAACGGACGGGTGATGGAGCGAGAGATCAGGAAGGCGCAAACCGCGCCCAAAACAATCACCAATACACCCAGCAGCAGCATGAGGTTGAAGCTGCGGCTGTACAGTTCGGCAATCTGCTGTCCGGTCTGGTCGATGTTTTTCCTTTGCAAGGAAAGAAACGCAAACAGTTCGCCTTGGTAACTTTTCGCGGTCGGCATGAATTCGCTATTGTAGATTTTCGATGCTTCCTCAGCCTTGCCGCCCTGCTTAGCTTTCATCGCCGCGACCTTGGACTGCTGGTATTTTTCGCGCAGCGTCTTGATCAGCGCATATTTCTCTTTCTCCAAGGATGAGGTCAATAGCGGTTCAAGCGAATTCTGGATTTCGGTGCCTTTCTTGGCGCTGGCATCGATGTCTTCCGCGAACGTCGTCGCCAAAGTGTCATCTGTACTTTTAACAATGAACGAGGTGCGAGCGATGGCAGCGTTGGTGAGGACCGACCAGTCGGACACTATCCGTTCTTTTGCCAGAGGGCTTTCCATCATGCGCTGGGTCTCCATCGCCACCTGGCGCAGGTTCCATATGCCGATGGCGATCGACATGACGGAAAGAGAAAGGACAATGGCGAACCCGATTCCCATCCGCGTACCGACTTTGAGATTAACGATTTTCATTTTTATTTTCTTCTGTAAAGAGTGCGGTTAATAAGCGCCAAAGTCGCTTTTTCTCAGCCGCGAGTTTTCCCATCGCTCCCACTTCCGTGCGAGACGTCGGCGTGTTGATATTGACCAGGATCCGCGAAATCTGATGACATTCCCTCAACAACATCGCCCATAACTGAGATAACGGCAAAAATCGTGTTTTTTTTAGGGAGGCATGCTCGAATCTGATTTCATATCAAATTGGACAGTTATAAATAAATGTGATCATCTTCAAAGAAATTTAAAATCTTCCCAATACACCCCAGAGTCTTTATATTCTGTTGAGCGTTTCAAGCGGGAAGCGCGGCTGAAGCAAGTAAACAGCCGCTTCCCCACAGCCGGAATTCAGCCTAACCATCCGAAATTTAGACGGGAGATCACAGTAATGTTCCATTTTTCACGATCCGCATTCGTATCAAGCCTGAGTGTAGGCATCGCCCTTGGTTTAGCCGCGCCCTCTTCTTTTGCCGAACCCGACAAGCAGGTTTATGAAAAAGCCGAGCAATACAAGGGCGATGCCTTGAAACTGCTAGAACGGCTGGTGAATATCGATACCGGCACCGGCGACGAACAGGGGTTGAGCCAGGTCAGCGGGATAGTGATTGAAGAACTGAAAAAAATCGGGGCACACGTTGAAACCTATCCGGCGGCCGCGCCCGCAAATGGCAATAACGTGGTGGCGACATTCTCCGGAACCGGCAAAGGAAAGATTTTGCTGATGGCGCACATGGATACGGTGTTCAAGCACGGAACCGCCACGGCAAAGCCGTTTTATATCAAAGACAGCCGGGCTTACGGTCCTGGTGTCATGGATGACAAAGGAGGCATCGTCGCCGGCCTGTATGCGTTGAAAATCCTGCAACAGTTGGGTTTCAAAGATTACGCCCAGATTACTTTATTGCTCAACTCTAACGAAGAGACCGGTTCCGCCGGTTCACGCGCCCTGATCGAAAAAATCGCCAGGCAGCACGATGTGGTGCTTAATCTCGAACCGGGCCGGGCGGCCGACGGCCTGGTGGTGTGGCGCAAAGGCAGCGGCACGGTGAAGGTTGAAGTTACCGGCAAGGCAGCGCACGCCGGCGTGGCGCCCGACAGCGGCCGCAATGCAGCGATGGAAGTCGCACACCAGATATTGCAGCTCGGCCAGCTCGGTGATCGCGAAAAACAAACGACAGTCAACTTTACCGTGATAAACGCGGGCGGCGCCACTAACGTCATCCCAGATCATGCGACAGCCTTCGGCGACGTGCGCGTCGCGGTTCCCGAGGAGTTCGACCGTGTCGAAAAAGACCTGGCCAAGATGTCGGAGAAAAAATTGATCCCCGATACCCAGGTAACGACGCGCTTGACCCGCGGATTCCCACCGATGCCGGCAAACCCGCAATCGGAAGCACTCGCTGCCAAGGCGCAGGCCATCTATGGCGAGTTAGGAAAAAAGCTGACGCTTGAGGGCAGCGGCGGCGCAGCGGATTCGAGCCTCTCGGCCGGCGTCGGGATTCCGACGCTGGATGGCTTCGGCATTGTTGGCGGCGGTATCCATACACCCGAGGAATACGCCGAAGTCGACAGCATCGTGCCGCGCTTTTATTTGCTAACCCGGATGCTTATGGATCTGGGCAAGCGGAAATAAGGCCCCGATCGGCCAGTATTCGGTTGAAAACCTTATTCGCAGCCGTAGGGTGGGCACATCGTGCCCACGCGGTATTCAAATAGGCAAGTGCGTCATGTGAATTCACGCGTGGGCACGATGTGCCCACCCTACTTTGCAGTCCCTGTCTAGGCGACCCCGGCTAGGCGCCCCATCAAAACAGCTTCTGCCATTGATCCTGCTTCTGCATATCCGCACGGGTATTAACTTCGAGCAGGACACCGCCGGGCGTGCGGCAAAAGAAGCGCGATCCGCGCGAGTTGTTGAAGACCTCCGTCTCCATGCTAACCCCGCCCTCCAGGAATTCCGTATAGAGGGCATGGACCTCATCCAGGCTGTCGACCTCCACGCCGAAGTGGAAGTTTTTTGGCCAGGCCGGCACGTCCTCTGCGACGTGATCCAGGACAATGTCGAAATCATTTCGCTTGAGCAGGCAGCTCTCGCCAGCGGCAACGATCTCGCAGCCGAGGTATTTTTCGAAAAACGCAGCGGTCTCGGCGACGTTGGTGGTGGGAAAGCTCAAGTGATTCAGCTTTGCTTGTTTATGAGTATTCATGAAAAGATCTCGCAAAAAGGTTGAAATGGCAATGAAGGAAGCTGTCAGCGACCCGGCTCTGTGCGGCTGTGCGCCTCTCCACTACATCCATTTTGCGAGTAATTACTCAATTTTTAAACTCGTATTGGACCTGCACCTCCTATAGCGCGCGAGGCAGCAATGGCGGGGATTTCCGCGCCAAGCGCGGCAACAGCCTGACGATTGCTCGCTTTTTTCGGAACCCGGCTCGCCGTCTCATTGATTCCAAAATCGTTTTCGTCATAAGCATGTTCGAAGAGATTCGTTCTCAAGTTTTTCGGCACTCTCTATCATCGGCACATTGGTCATAACCTGTCATGACAGGATTGATGTGTAAAGAGCGAACATGGCAAATGCAATAAACAGTTTTCAGATAGTCGATCCCTCGCCCATACCCTTGTATGTCCAGGTCAAGGACCTGCTGCGCGCGCGCATCTTCGATGGCAGCTACGCTCCGCATGCGCAGCTACCGCCCGAGAGCGGGCTGGGCGCCATCTTCGGCGTCAGCCGCATTACCGTACGCCAGGCCCTGAGCGACTTGCAGCGTGAAGGCGTCATCTTCAAGATTCCCGGCAAGGGGACTTTCGTGGCAAAGAAAAAGGCAGCGCAGCAACTTACCCACCTGGAAGGCTTCGCCGAGGCCATGACGCGCGAGGGATATCAAATCTATAACCGCGTGGTCGGGCATCACGCCATCCCCGCTACCGCCGAAGTAGCGCAGCAGCTGGGTGTGGAGGCCGGCACAAGCGTAGCGGAAATCCGCCGCGTGCGTCATCTGAACGGTGAACCGGTTTCTCTGGAAATCACTTATTTGCCGGAACAGCTTGGCCAGCGCCTGCGTAATGAAGATTTGACCAACCGGGATATTTTCCTGATCTTCGAGAACGATTTCGGCATCGCGCTGGGCCACGCCGACCTGCAAATCGGCGCCGTCACCGCCGACAGGACACTGGCTGATGCACTACAGGTCAGCGAAGGCAGCGCGCTATTGCGCATTGAGCGCCTGACCTATACCGCCGAAGGAAAACCGCTGGATTTCGAATATCTCTACTTTCGCAGCGAAACCTTTCAATACCACCTACGTATCGCACGGCGACCGGCTCCCGTCGGATCCGAGTGAATCAGGGCCACAGGAGAGCATCATGGAAACCCATATCCAGACGGTAGACGTACTGGTCATCGGCGGCGGCACAGCAGGGCCGATGGCTGCAGCAAAAGCCAAGGAAGCCAATCCGGCCTTGCGCGTGCTGCTGCTGGAAAAAGCCAACGTCAAGCGCAGCGGCGCCATCTCGATGGGCATGGACGGCCTCAATAACGCCATCGTGCCCGGCTTCGCCACGCCAGAGCAATATGTAAAGGAAATTACCACTGCCAACGATGGCATCGTCAATCAGAAGACGGTCATGGCGTATGCGCAGAACAGTTTCCCCATGATTGAGGAACTAGACCGCTGGGGCGTCAAGTTCGAGAAGGATGAAACCGGCGACTACGCCATGCGCAAGGTGCACCACATGGGGACGTACGTATTGCCGATGCCGGAAGGCCACGATATCAAGAAAGTGCTGTACCGCCGCCTCAAGCGAGCCCGCGTCGAGATCACCAACCGCCTGGTGGCGACCCGCCTGCTTACGGCCGGCGATGGCAGCATCGCCGGCGCCATGGCGTTCGACTGCCGTACCGGCGACTTCCACGTGATCCGCGCCAAGACTGTCGTGTTGTCGACCGGCGCCGCCGGCCGCCTTGGCCTGCCCGCCTCCGGCTATCTGTTCGGCACTTATGAAAACCCGACCAATGCCGGTGACGGCTACAGCATGGCGTATCACGCCGGCGCCGAGTTATCGGGCATCGAATGCTTCCAGATCAATCCCTTGATCAAGGACTACAACGGCCCGGCCTGCGCTTATGTCACGGGCCCGTTCGGCGGCTTCACGACAAACAGCCATGGCGAACGCTTCATCGAGTGCGATTACTGGAGCGGCCAGATGATGCAAGAGTTCTATAACGAGCTGCAAGGCGGCAAGGGACCGGTATTCCTCAAGCTGGACCACCTTGCGGAAGAAACCATCAGCACCATCGAAACCATCCTGCACACTAACGAGCGCCCTAGCCGCGGCCGATTCCACGAAGGGCGCGGCACCAATTACCGTGAACAGATGGTGGAAATGCACATCTCCGAGATCGGTTTGTGCAGCGGCCATTCAGCGTCCGGCGTATGGGTCAACGAACATGCCGAGACCACGGTTCCAGGCTTATATGCGGCTGGCGACCTGGCCTGCGTACCGCATAACTACATGCTGGGCGCCTTCGTCTACGGCAAACTGGCTGGTGAAAGCGCTGCACGCTATTGCGCTGAAAAACCGCTGGCGGAAATCAGCCAGGACCAGGTCGAGACAGAACGAGCGCGTGTCTGGGCGCCGCTCGACCGGGTTGACGGCCTGCCGCCGGCGCAGGTGGAGTACAAGCTGCGCCGCATGGTCAACGATTACCTGCAGCCGCCCAAGATTACACGCAAGATGGAAATCGGCCTCTCGCGTTTCGAAGCGATCCGCGCAGACCTCGACCGCCTGCAGGCGCGCAATCCGCACGAGCTTATGCGCGCAATGGAAATCCACGCCATCCGCGACTGCGCCGAAATGGCCGCACGGGCTTCGCTGTATCGTACCGAAAGCCGCTGGGGCTTGTACCACAACCGAATCGATTATCCGGAGCGCAACGATGCCGAATGGCTGGTGCATGTACAGGTGAAGAAAGAGCAGGAGCAGATGACCTGCTTCAAGCGTCCTCTCGAGCCCTATATCCTCGCCCTCGACGAAAACGAAAAATCGGCCTACCAGCATCTGCGCATAAAAAAAGACGCCGCGACCGAAACCAGACTGGCCGAGCCCTCGGCAGCCTGACCCCAAACCAGGATACCCCATGCCAACCGCCTTCAGCATCACCAGCGTCCCGGTCCGGATCGAGGAGGACAAATGCATCGCCGACAAGGGCTGCACCGTTTGCGTCGACGTCTGTCCGCTCGACGTGCTTGCCATCGACCTGACCAAAGGCAAGGCATTCATGAAATTCGACGAATGCTGGTACTGCATGCCATGCGAGAAGGACTGTCCCACGGGAGCGGTCCATGTCGACATACCTTATCTGCTGCGCTGATCCAGAACCGGTTCCGTCTTTTCATCAGGGAAATAACAATGCATTTTCGTCAAAACCTATATATAACCTTGTTCGGCCTGGCGCTGCTCGCGGGTTCCGCCAGCGCGGAGACCATCCGCATCGCTATCGGCACCCAGGACACGACGATCAACTGCGCCACCGGCGGTCTCCTGATACGCGAATTGAAACTGCTGGAGAAATATCTGCCGCACGAAGGCAAGTACAAGGACGCACAATATGACATCCAATGGAAAAACTTTACCTCGGGCGCGCCGCTGACCAATGAAATGGTGGCCGGCAAACTGGATATCGGTTCGATGGCGGATTTCCCCGGTTCCTTCAATGGCGCCGCCCATCAGAAAGCCGGCAAGCGCAGCATATTCGTCACGGTGCTATCGGGCAGCATTACCGGCAGCGGCAACGGCATTGTGGTGCCGAAAGCTTCCACGGTGCAGTCGCTGGCGGAATTAAAAGGCAAAACCATCTCAGTGCCGTTCGCCTCCACTGCCCACGGCATGCTGCTGCGCGCCGTCAAGGCGCAAGGCTGGGATCCGGAAAAGGATGTCAACATCGTCACCCAGGCCCCCGAAGTTGCCGGCTCCGCTCTCCAAAGCAACAAGATCGACGCCCACGCCGACTTCGTTCCCTTCGCCGAACTGTTCCCGCATCGCGGCTTTGCCCGCAAGATCTTCGACGGCTCGCAGACCGGCACGCCTACGTTGCACGGCAGCCTGGTCGATGCTGACTATGCAAAGAAATATCCTGAGATCGTGGTCGCCTACCTGCGCGCCGCCATCGAAGCGGACCGCCTGATTGCTGCCGAGCCAGAGAAATATAGCGAATTGATCGAAAAAATCACCGGCATCGACGCTGAAGTGAACTATCTGTTCCACGGCCCGCTTGGCCTGCAGACGCGCGACTTTACCTGGAAACCGGAATATCGCCAGGCGGTGAAGACTTCGATCGACACGCTGAAAGCCATGAAGCGCACCGAAACCGATCTCGATGCCGCCAGCTTCATCGTCGATGACTACATCCGGGCAGCATTCAAGCAATCCGGCCTCGACTACGAGGCCCACCTCAAGAATTACGCTAAACAGCCGCTGACGGCAAAAGATGCCTTGAGCGGAAAAACGATCGCTGACCCCAGGCGCGTGGGCCAGATATGGGTACAGGGTGAACCGCTGGTACGCCACTATGCTTCGCTGGAAAATGCCTTGTCGGAAGCACGCAAACTGGAAAAGTCCGGCAAGAAGATCCGCACCGTCTATGCGCATGACCGCGAAACCGGCCTGAAACTGCTGGCCGCGGATGCCTGGTTTGTACAAAGCAAGGGCGAAGTCAGCGCATTCCTGCTGAAGAGTTCGGCGGAAACCTGGGCCAGGAAAAACAATGGCACGGTGCTCGACTTCAGCGCCGCCAAAGCAGGCGGTCCGGTTTCAACTTTGTAACCAACGTAGCGACGGAGTCGGACCATGGCCTTGAGTTATCCATTTGACACGGCGGAAGATGGCGACCGCCAAGACGAGCCGCCATGGCGCTTGCCGGCGTCGTTCTCATTCGGTATTTTTTTTCCCCAATGGCTGCATTACGGACTGCGCCTGGCGTCCGTCGTTGCCTGCGTATTGCTGTGGCAATGGGCATCCAGCACTCACCTTAACCTGGGGTTGATCACTTTCCAGAACGTGCCATCACCCAAGGAAGTCATGCAGGCGGCGTGGAACCTGGCGCAATCGCCCAAACTGCTGGCGCACCTGGGTGCAAGCCTATATCGGGTGTTTGCCGGGTTCATCGTGGCGGCGCTGGCCGGCATCGTCCTGGGCATGCTGATTGGACGCGTACGCTGGCTGGCCGACATCTTGATGCCGCCGCTGGAACTGTTGCGGCCGATCCCGGCGGTAGCCTGGATTCCGCTGGCGATCCTGATGTTTCCTTCTTCGGAAATATCGATGATCTATATCACCTTCATCGGCGCGCTGTTCCCGATCCTGCTGAACACTATCCATGGCGTGGAAGGCGTTGATCCGCGCTTGATCGCTTCTGCCCGCAGCCTTGGCAGCGGCCGCAGAAGCATCTTTTCCGAAGTTATCCTGCCGGCGGCAGCCCCCGGCATCGTCACCGGTTTGTCGATCGGCATGGGAACCGCCTGGTTCTGCCTGGTCACCGCGGAAATGATCGCCGGCCAGTTCGGCATCGGTTATTACACCTGGGCTTCCTACACTATCCAGAACTATGCCGACATCATCGTCGGCATGCTGCTCATCGGCGCCATGGGTATGGGCAGCAGCGCCTTGATCAAGAAACTGGGCAATGCGCTGATGCCCTGGTATCTGCTGCAAAGGTAAACAACATGACAACGGCACAATTTGGCAAGATCGACATCGATCGCCTGCATATCCAGCTGGGTAAAGGCAAGCGTCGCTTCGAAGCACTGCACGATGTTTCCATGTCGATCGCGCCGGGTGAGTTTGTCTGCGTGCTTGGCCCCTCCGGCTGCGGCAAGTCGACGCTGCTGGGCGCCGTGGCCGGCCATCTGCCTGCCAGCGAAGGCAGCGTCCATGTCGACGATGCGGCGGTCGACGGCCCGCATCCGGACCGTGGGCTGGTGTTCCAGCATCACACGCTGTTTCCCTGGAAAAAAGTGCTCGACAATGTCGCTTTCGGCTTGAAAATGAAAGGCCTTGCGCGCGGCGAACGTCATCAAAGGGCGCGCAATCTGCTCAAGCTGGTGGGGTTGGAAGGTTTCGAGCATTGCTATCCGGCCCATTTGTCGGGCGGCATGCAGCAGCGCGTCGAAATTGCCCGTGTCCTGATCAATCATCCGCGCGTGATGCTGATGGATGAGCCATTTGGCGCGCTCGACGCGCAGACGCGCCTGAAAATGCAAGAGCTGTTGCTGGAAGTATGGGCAGGCATCAAGACCACAATCCTGTTCATCACGCACGATATCGACGAAGCGCTGTTCCTGGCCGACCGCATCCTGATATTGAGCCCGCGGCCGGGACGCATCATCGAAGAAATCAAACTGGAGTTTCCCCGGCCGCGCGGACCGGAACTGGTGACTTCGCTGCAATTCACCGAGTTCAAGCGCCATTGCCTGGCGCTGCTTCATCCCGAAGCCAAAGTCAGGCCGCTGGAACGGCTCAGTCCGCTAGGCGCACCCAACCTGACCGATATTCAATTTGCCATTTAAGGAAATGTAGTGAGCGCCGTCAACCATCATTACCAGGAAAGCCATGAAATCCGCCAGTTCCGTGAACGCTTGCGTGACGCCGATAGCGCCGTACGGCGCATAGCAGTGCTGGACCTGATCGACGTCGCCGGCGACGAACATGCGTCCTTGCTGGTGGAAACACTCAAGGACGCGGCTGCCGATGTGCGGCTAGAAGCAGCACGGGCGCTGGAAGCGTTCGAGAGCCGAGCCAGCGTCATCGGTCTGATCGGATTATTAACTGACGATGACAGCAAGGTACGCGAAGCTGCCGCCCACACGCTAAGCGAATTGAAAGACCCCGCATCGGCAGCAATACTGTTGCCGCATGCCTCGGACGAGCGCTCTTTCGTCCGCGTAGCCGTCCTGCGTGCGCTGCGTGAACTGCGCGCACCGGAAAGCCTGGAGCCGGCTTTGTCGGCATTGATGCATGCCGATGCTGCCGTGCGGCGCGAAGCAATTTCGGTACTTGGTTACCTGAAACAGATTCGCGCGCTTGCGCCCATCATGCAGTTGGCTACCAGCGACCCGGATCCGGAAGTGCGACGAGCGGCGTCCGGCGCCCTGGGTTTCGCCATCGATGACAGCGTATTGCCGGCGCTACTGACGACTCTGCACGATGCCGCCTGGCAGGTCCGCGAAGAAGCGGCCACCACCCTTGGCAAGTTGCGCCTGGCTGCGGCAGCCGACGAACTGATCAAGGCTTTGGAAGACCCTTACTGGCAAGTGAGGCTGCGCGCAGCGCGCAGCCTTGGACGGCTACGCAGCACCGCCGCCGTGATACCCTTGCTGCAAACCTTGCAGCACGAGATCAGCAACCTGCGCAAGGAAGCCGCCTTGTCGTTGGGAGAGATCCGCCACACAGCTGCACTGCCCTCTTTGCTGGCCGCAGAACAAGATCCTGATCCAGAAGTCCGCAAGGCGGTACGGCTGGCGATAGAACAAATCCGCAGCGGTACCTAAGCCGCCAAGCCATGCCATATCCCGTCAACATCGAAAATCAACTAGCCGGAGGCTTACTGCGCATCAACTGGGATGACGGTATCGAGCAATACTTGTCGCACAGCTTGTTGCGCAGCCGCTGCCAATGCGCGGATTGCAAGGCCATCCGATCGCACTCGAAGGCCGAATTATTGGTACAGGCGGACATTGGACTGACCGAAATCCGTTTGATCGGGCACTATGGGATTCAACTGATATTCAGCGATGGACATGCGCGCGGCATCTACCCCTGGCCCTATCTGCGAATTATCTCTGATCCCAACGGCGCGATGTAGATTTGAAGCGATGGTTCTTGCGGGCGCCCCCGGACGGGCCACGGATATTTCTTGAAAGAGGTATCGGATTTCTCGCGATGTCAATCGCGGAAATCACGGCATCACCACATCTTTACGCTCTCATCCTCCGGCAGCAGCCAACAATCGCAAACGCGCTGAACGCCACTCAGCCAGACATCTTATGCGCTGCTGATGGGCATCAGCCAGCGCCACCGGCGTACTCGGTATATGTATTACTCATGCACCGGCATTAATTGCCCAATGAGGGAAGGGGGAAATCTGGGGAACCGAAAGACGTTTACTCAAAATACATGTCAGGCTATTCTGCGGGTGACGTATATTGTTCCGATGCCAACCAAAAACAAGTTCATGCCATGCACAACCACATCTATCAATTGGTAAACGGCCGCCATGGACGTTTCCTGGTCAATCCACATGAACGGGATCCGCGGCAATTTCCTATGCGCTGCCAACATCCAAATGCACATCCGCATTGTATTTTTCAAACCATGAAAGAAGCTTAAATGAATCCCGATGTCTCGTGCATCATTCCCTCTTTCAATGGAATGGACCGGCTGGGTGCGCCGTGCAATCGGTACTGAACCAGCAAGGCGTGAATGTGGAAGTTGTTGGACGATTACAGCAACGCCGAAACACGCTGCTTCATCCTCGAGCTAGCTAATCACGCAGTCAGTTTATAAGCCCTTTAACGAATAACTAGTTCCACAATCTTCGGTCCATTGCCCCACATTACCCAGCATGTCATATAACCCCCACGGATTAGGAGGGAATGCCCCAACCGGAGAGGTTGTCGGGTAACCATCATTACAATCAGCATCAAGAGCATGGGTGTTGTATCCAGAAAGATCGACCGTTTTAGTCGCCTGGTCTCCGGAATTTACGAACTGGCATTGTTTTGATGGCTCATTCCAATAAGTAGGTGTCGTCGTTCCAGCTCTTGTCGCATACTCCCATTCAGCCTCGGTCGGCAAACGATATTGGGCGTGGGAGCAACATCAAAATTACAACCAGTCATCTCAACCAATATAAAATTAACGTCAGTGAAGAACCGACAAATTCAGTGTCCCAATGCTAGCGGCAAGTTGAATCTTTGCATTCTGCCAACCGGCTAACGCTGCAATACGCTGTTGTTGGGCATTGGCCAATGCAGTCTGAGTTGTGATCAATTCTAAAATACCTGTTACGCCTTTGGTATAACGCGCCTGAGCTGCTTCAAATGCTGCTTTGGCGCTGTCGAGAATTTCCTGGCTAGTACGCAAATTATCGGTGTCAACCCTCAGTGTCTGATAGCTAGTCCATACGCCCGATGCGACCTGTAACTCGGCATCAGTCAGACTTGCTTCTTTACCCTCGATCTGCGCCTGGGCCCCACGGATTTGATAGGTTCTTGTAAAACCTTCAAAGAAAGGGATGTTGATTTGAATGCCGATGGAACGGTCCCGGCTGGTTTCACCATAGTATTGCTGGCCGGCGCCAGAACTCTGCGGTTGATTGTTATAGTTGTATTTCCCCACAAAACTGATCGTGGGCCGTCCTTGCGCACGAATCATTTTTTCGTTAGCTTGCGCCGCTGCCAGATCAGCCCTAGCGGCGACCAGCGAAGGATGTCGCTCCTGGGCGCTTTGCAACAATTCAACTACCGATCGAACAAAGGCTGTATCAGGCAATACTGGGGTATTTGTTTCCGCAAGGTGTATGCCTGCATTTGGCTTTTGTCCGATGTCTATCGCAAGCTGACCGAGCGCGGACTGCCAATCGCCCTCGGCTTTGCTCCGATTGAATTTGGCTTGTGAATAGGCTGTTTGCGCTTGTAATTGATCGCTAATCGCCGCTACACCATGGCGCACACGGATGACAGCGGCATCAAAGACGCGCTGGGTGTCCGCTTCAATATCTTGCGTTGATTGCGCATTTTTTTGCGCCACGAGAGCGGCATAGTAATCTTTGACGGTGTTGGCGAAAACCGCCTGCAGCGTACTGTCTTGTCCTGCCAATGCTGAAGCCAGCAAGCTTTTTGCATAGCTAACGTTAGCCGATCTGGCGCCAAAATCATAAAGCACCCAATTCAACGTCAGAGCGGCGTTCTGGTAGCTGCTGTCTGATTGCACGTAAAAAGGGGCAGATGGCGTCCCATGATTGGTAGAACGATCTTTCGCAGCCTGCCCGGTGCCAGTCAATGTCGGCAGATAAGCAGCCTTGGAAAGGCCAACTTGCGCAGCCTGTACTTTAACGTTAACCCAAGCTTCTCGGGTTTTAGGGTTATGGCACAAAGCTGCCGACACAACGTCAAGTAAAGTGAGTTCCGTCTTTGCATTATCGGTACAAATTGCGATTGACGGCGAACCATCAAACATTTGTCCAGCAGGCATTACGGGTACCGCATCCAATTGGCGCAATGGGTCACGTAATCCCAAATCAATACCAAAACATGGCGCAACGCCACACCAACACACTACCAACAAGATGGCTTTGTACATGACGCGCCCGCTGAATTTCCACATATTAGTGACATGCATGAATTGATTTGGCAGCGTCATTTTTTAGCGATATTCATTCTGTCGCACCCACTTTGTGGCAATCCATTTTTCTCCTTCGATGACAGGGCTACCACCATGAAAACTTAGGGAATCAAGTTGGTTCTCTGCATTAGTATAAGAAAAATAGATCGCACTTCCTTTTGCCGGGACTATAGACAGTCCATTTCTAGGAAAAATGGTTTCACCGCCACCGTCGACATCGTTAAGGTAAATAATCAAGGTCGCAGTGCGTTGCCCCCCGCGTGCAAGATGCTTCGCGCTGCCAGGCGCGTCTGGGCGAAAATAATCATAGTGAGGCCTGTATTCCCCGCCCATTTGATAATTGAGAATCTGTAGTCCTTCACCATGACTCTCAGGCACCTGCATCAGAGCTGCAAGGCGCTTGTCGATCATGGCAATAAATGGCGTTGTTCCGCGATGGAAAAACGTACCGCTGCTGGTACGGTGTTCGTGGAGTTTGGTGTTGCCCGTCTGATGATCCACGACACCTGAGCGCAACAATTTCGTTTTGGATAAGGCAATCAGCTGATCGCACTCGTCGTGCGACAACACGTTACCAAACAAAATAGCACGTGGCTTTTCCAGTTTCATAAGCACGGCAATGTTATGACCGTCGATATGGACCTTATTGCCGGTATTCAGGCCGCATCCTTCATACCGATATTCTTTCGGTACGGCGTCAGTTACTGTAGTTGCATCAGGTGCTGCGGCTGACGCTCGAATGCGCTCCAGAGTGCGTGACGCTATGGTTGCTGCAGCAAGTTCATTGCCGAATTTCGCCTTAACCATAGCATCGATCAGCTTTTTCTCCGATACGCCCCGCAAGACATTTTCGTCAATCCAGCGTATCCATTCCGGTGGAATTTGATTCATTTTTCTACAATCAGCTAAAAACGAAAATCACCGCGCTGAAGGTTATGCGCGGTGATCGGGTTACCCTAATAACGGATTAAGCATCAACAGATGCACGTTAAGCTTGCTAACGCCGATCTGACGCCGTCAGGTGAGGTATCTCCGCATTGACGTGTACTAATGAGAAATGCGTATCAATACCGGCGCTGCCATCCGTGAACGCGGCCATGCTTTGCGTCAAATTATGCAACGATCTCATGACCTCAGGATCAGGTGAGGCGGTAGCAGGACGAAGTAATGCATTCACTCTGGCAGTTGGACTAGGATTCAAACTAGCTAGAGCTTGATAGGCCAGATTGACACCGGCAAGATGTCCTATCGTGCCATCCACCCAGGTAAACGTACTCTCATTAAGAATGGTATTACCATTATTATTGAGTTGTTCGGCAGCCGTATTCAAGTTGATAGAGGAAATACCCAATTGATTCAAAGAATACAATTCGCCTTGCTGGAAGTTGGCATCACCGTTCGGATCTACCCACACCTTCAGACTATTCCATAACGGGTTGCTGGCGTCTAGTTCACCACCAGTCTGATTGGCTAATGTGGATAATGCTCCGAAGCCAGCCACCAAACTCGTGTCGTTCGTTACGGTACCTGTGTTATTGGGATCGTAGACCAACATGCCTTCCCCGGCAGCCGCCCAACCGGTTTGGACCTTTTGGCCATTGTTCTGCATATCAAAATGCGCTGGAGAATTGGATAGCCCGACGGTGTCTACTGCCTTGCCTTTCAGATTCAAAATAATAGGGTCTTCTGGTGGAGGTGACGGCTCATCCGGTGGAGGTGACGGCTCATCCGGCGGTGGTGACGGCTCACCCGGCGGTGGTGACGGCTCACCCGGCGGTGGTGGCGGCTCAATCGGCGGCGGTGGCGGCTCTGGATTATAAACAGTCAGTGGCGGCTCGGTAGGATCCTCGTCAGTAAATGATCCCGAATCGGTCGCTCCAACATCCATATCGATCCCTTGATAATTAGCGCTTGCAAGCACAGTACTCCAATTCACAGTCCCATCCGTGTTATTGCCAAACTCGGAGACCGTTGTAGTATTGTTCGCATTGAAATTCATCAGAACGTTTCTGCCATCAACTTGTTCATTGAATTCAAGCGTTTGCTTTCCCGCCGTGTTGTAGCCCGCTTCAAGCAATTTATCCAGCCCATTGTTCAAAGCCAAACCATCGTTGGAAGTAAGGTAAATATCTTTACCGCCGCCGGCCACAGCCGCTTCGCTGGCCTGCACGTCCGTCGATGTACCCTGCAATATCTGGCTAGCAATCGCAGCGCCCCAATTGATCGTGCCATCTGGATTATTCGCATACTCCAGCATCGTCGTTGTGCCGTTGCCGTTTATATTCATCTCAATGCTGCTGCCATTGGTCTGTTCATTGAGTTCGACAATTTGTTTGCCTGAGGCGTCATAGCCTGCCTCGACCATCTTGTCCTGGCCATTATTCAACGCTAAGCCATCATTGGTCGTAAGGAAAATATCTTTACCGCCGCCGGCCACAGCCGCTTCGCTGGCCTGCACGTCCGTCGATGTACCCTGCAATATCTGGCTAGCAATCGCAGCGCCCCAATTGATCGTGCCATCTGGATTATTCGCATACTCCAGCATCGTCGTTGTGCCGTTGCCGTTTATATTCATCTCAATGCTGCTGCCATTGGTCTGTTCATTGAGTTCGACAATTTGTTTGCCTGAGGCGTCATAGCCTGCCTCGACCATCTTGTCCTGGCCATTATTCAACGCTAAGCCATCATTGGTCGTAAGGAAAATATCTTTACCGCCGCCGGCCACAGCCGCTTCGCTGGCCTGCACGTCCGTCGATGTGCCCTGCAATATCTGGCTAGCAATCGCAGCGCCCCAATTGATCGTGCCATCTGGATTATTCGCATACTCCAGCATCGTCGTTGTGCCGTTGCCGTTTATATTCATCTCAATGCTGCTGCCATTGGTCTGTTCATTGAGTTCGACAATTTGTTTGCCTGAGGCGTTATAGCCTGCCTCGACCATCTTGTCCTGGCCATTATTCAACGCTAAGCCATCATTGGTCGTAAGGAAAATATCTTTACCGCCGCCGGCCACAGCCGCTTCGCTGGCCTGCACGTCCGTCGATGTGCCCTGCAATATCTGGCTAGCAATCGCAGCGCCCCAATTGATCGTGCCATCTGGATTATTCGCATACTCCAGCATCGTCGTTGTGCCGTTGCCGTTTATATTCATCTCAATGCTGCTGCCATTAGTCTGTTCATTGAGTTCGACAATTTGTTTGCCTGAGGCGTCATAGCCTGCCTCGACCAACTTATCTTGACCATTGTTGAGTGCAAGACCATCTGCGCTTGTGAGGTAAATATCTTTTTCACCACTTGCCCGGGTAACCTCAGAGGTTTGAATATTGAAATCTTTTCCGATCAATATTTGTTGCTCATTCACGCCTGCGGATGCATTGACTTCATTTACCGTAATCTTACTGCCGTCAGTGGAACTGCTTAGGGTGAGTTTTGTACCATCGGACTCGGTGGTCGTCAGCGATGCACCGGCCCCGCCGGAGTATGTATTTCCTGTGCCATTGATTGTTGCCTGCGCACCAGCGGCGAGTGTAATGGTGGCACTACTTATCGTCTCGATAGCACCTGTTCCTGAAATGGCGGAGCTAACAACACCATTGGATGTCGTGGTGACGGTGTCGTCATATTGAGTGACGCCGCTAGCTGTAATGCCCTATGTATTATCAACAATCGCACCGCTGGCATTTGTTGTTTGAATATTCGTTGTAAGCGTAGCGGCAAGACTCGGACTTGAAGTTAGCGCATTTGCAAAAAGGTCTTCGCCATTACTGGCATCGTAGGTATATAACGAACCACTATTATTTTGCGCAGTAATATTGCCGCTTGCATCTTGATACAACAACCCGGCACTTGTCACGATTGTGCCTTGTCCATTACTATTTAGCGCCCCGTAAATATTGTCTTGATAATCTGCGTAACAAACTTGCGTATTTTGATCGACATACCCGTTCGCAACATAGTTGTTGTAAATCGCTTGTGCTTGTTGAGTATAGTTAGCAATAGATTCAGTCGAAATAGTCCCGTCATTGGCAATCAACGTCGCTGTTCCCAACGCGGTAGACACCACTGCTATCTGGCCAGAATTTTGTGCAACGATTGAAATATTTTGTCCCGACGATTGCTGCAACACATTAGTCAATGAACTCGTTTGTGCGGCACTATCTGGAATATTGTCTGAGCTAGTCTGGTTTGATCCGATCCCCGGAACATACCCACTTGCGTTGGATGGCAATTGGATAATTTGCCCGGTACGAATGCTATTAGGATCAACAATTTGCGGATTGACTGCAGTAAGTTGAGCCAACGAAATGCCATTGGCTTGTGCAATGCCAGAGAGCGTCTGGCCATTTTGTACTGTGAGAGCACCGTCAGCACCAGTATAGTCCGATGAAGGTCGAAACTGCATAATCTGCGCAGCAAGCGTAGCTGTATCGCTTTGAGGAGGGGTTGCCGATGCTGAAACTTGTGGGACTGCTGACGCCGCGACGGTACTGTTAAGTGCCTGGGCTTGTGCGGCTTGCTGAGATGTTGCCGTCGTATTCGGTGGCGGTTCCCCATTGACATATCCGAGCGACGTTTGACAAGCAGCCGTAGCGGCTTTCTGAGCAGCGGTACCGACAAAATACCCTGCCAGAAGCTGGCCAAATGCGCCAGTAGGCTTAGCTGCCGCAGCGGCTCCAATACCTGCTAGCGCACCTGCCGCAACTCCAAGGATAGTACAACCGGGACTCGAAGAACCTGGGCTTGTTGCGACACCGACCACAACATTGATACCCAAGCCAATATAGCCAATGGGACCAGGAAGCCGTCCGGCTTCACCTGCCCCAGTTGCTAGTCCGCTGTATAACGCTGATGATCCTGCACCAAAGGCATCAGCCGCCGCATTTCCTGGGCCATCCTTTCCCTTGTAGCCCTGAGCATTCAGATTTCCTAAGAAATTATTTACTGACTGAATAACATTTGCTTGCCCGCTTGAATTCGTTGCTCCGCCCATATTAAATTCCCCTCGTTTTTTTATTTAAATTAAACCGACGACACCCAGTCCCTAGAATTAATCCAGGTAAATATAAAGCGCCTGCAGTCATCCCCCAAGCTATAAGTCGGAATGGAATAGCATCGCTTACTTGGCTTATAAATGGACTCAAAAAACCTCCCAAAAACGGGAATACCCACACAAATACAAATACAAACAGAAATACAACGCACATCCCCAAAAAGCTAACCTGACTTGCCATCACCATGTTTTTATATTTTTTCTCGGTTAGAAAAAAGGCCGAGAAAAAACCAAGAATAAAAAAAATGGGAGATATTCCCCAAAAACCCGCATAGAAAACTCCCCAAAAATTATTGTACGGCGGAGAGTGCCCTATCAAATTACTAAGGGCTGGAACGATGGATGCCATAGTATTTATGAACGACAAAGCAAACGGCGTATCTGCCCACGCTTTTGGAAAAACATAAGACATGAATAAAACGTAAAAAACAATGATTGCGCATGCTGTCCAACCGTAATGCGATTCTTTTTTAAACAATGTATTTTTCATCAGATTTACCGGACGGTTTCCAATTTATGAGGAAATTCTGTATAGCTTTGAACAGACTAATCGAATCCATTCATTGAGTAATTATTCAGACTCTATGAGAAACATCATTTTTTGCCCATGAAACGCCTAAAAATCGGGCAAAAAAATATCTCAAAAGCCAGTTCTTGATATCCAAATCGCTATGAAAGCATTTTTTCATAGCAGCTGAATGCCACAAACTTTCAATCTTCATGTCATTTCATCGCTCCCTTAATGCCTCACCCCGATATTTCAGCAACGGTGTCAGCAAATACTCAATAATCCGTCGTTGCTCCGTTTTGATCTCCACCGAACTCGCCATACCCGGCGCCAATGCTTCACTCTTGCCGTCAGCAATGATGCTTGATTTCAGCAAGTTGATACGCGCCGGGTAAATCAACCCGAGCTTGTCATCCTTGACTGCATCCTGCGAAATCGAAATCACCCGACCAGGCAGCGTGCCGTAATGGGTATAAGGAAAAGCATCGAGCTTGATTGCCGCGTCTTGACCAGGCCGCACAAATCCAATGTCCTGATTCAGAATCTGTACTTCGATTTCCAAACCTGCATCATCTGGCACAAGTACCAGTAATTCTTGCGCCGGTGTCACGACACCACCCACGGTATGAATCGCCAGTTGCTGGACCGTGCCAGCGACCGGCGCATTGAGGTGCGTTTGCGTTTGCTTCTGCTCAGATTTTGCTTCATCACCCTGTACCTGCGCCAGTTGCTGTTGCGCTTGGTTGAGCGCATCTAATTGTTCGCGCCGGAACTGCGCGATAGCGGTCTCGATGTCCTGCCGTTGTTCGGCAATGCCATCCGCAAGTTCGCGCGCGTAACTCTGCTGCGATGTCAGATCCTGCTCCACCTGAATTCGCGTCTGCTGTTTTTCCAGAACCGCATGGCGCGGAACATAATTCTGTCCTAGCAAAGATTGATAGTCGGCCTCCTCGGCACGGGCAATCGGCAGCGTCTGTTGTAGACCGTCGATCTTGTGCCGAGTCGTTTGCAGTTCCTGCTCACGCTTTTGCAATTCGGCGCGCAGCGAGGTTAGCTTGCTGCGATATTCAATGAACGCGCCTTCAGCTAGTCGCTGGACATCGTGTTGTCGCTCTGGCGTAGCGTCGGCAATAGCTGGAAGCTGGGGTGGTTTGTTGTCTCGCTGAGCATCCAGCAGCGCTTGTGCCCGTTGAGCGGTCAGCATCGCATCAATCCGTGCAGTGCGCGATTTACCGACATCGGCAGTCGCGTCGGTGGGGTCCAGTTCGATCAATGGTTGACCAGCCATCACGTGCTGACCGTTACTCACAAGGATCGCCTTGACAATGCCCGCCTCCAGCGGTTGAATCACTTTGCTATTGCCGTTTGGGACAATCTTGCCTTGTGCCACGGCGACAACATCGACCTTGCCGATGACGGACCAGATCAACGCAATGCTAAACAGCACCATCAACGCCCACATCAACGCTCGCCCTACGGGGGATGCAGGTGTTTCCAGCACCTCCAGTGCCGCAGGAAGAAATTCGACTTCATCGCGCTGGCGCTTGGCAGGGTTGCCCTGCGCCCGCTCTTCCATCAGCGAAGCGCGAGCGATTTCCCAGTAGTGGCGCAAGGTATCAAACGACATGGAGATACCCCGTCTGATGTTGCCACAAAGAGGCATAGCGGCCGCCGCGACGTTGGATCAATTCGTCGTGCGTACCCTCTTCCACAATCTCACCCTTTTCGACCGTAATGATGCGTTCGGCAATCCGCACCGCAGATAATCTATGAGCAATGATAAAGACGGTGCGGCCGGCACAAATCTGATGCATATTGCCCTGGATGATTGCTTCGGATTCAGCATCCAGTGCCGAGGTTGCTTCATCAAAAATCAGAATCTTGGGATTGGTTGCGAGCGCCCGGGCAATCGCAATACGCTGCCGTTGGCCGCCGGACAGACCGTTGCCACGCTCACCGAGTTCTGTGTCATAGCCTTGCGGCAGTTCCAGCACGAATTCATGGGCACCGGCCAGGGTCGCTGCCTCAACCACTTTATCGAACGACATGCCTGGCGATGCGAAGGCAATATTGTCGCGGACCGTCCCTTTAAATAACATGTTCTCTTGCAGCACAGTGCCGATCTGACGACGTAACGACGCTGGATCAAGTACGGCCAAATCCATGCCGTCAATCAGCACCCGTCCCCGCTCAGGGGAATAGAGTCGTTGCACCAGCTTGGTCAAAGTACTTTTACCGGAACCTGATGGACCGACAATGCCAGTGACGCTGCCCGGCTTCACGGTCAGCGACAGACCACGTAAAACTTCCGGCCCATCGTGACGATAGCGAAATACCACCTTATCGAACACGACTTCGCCCTTGACTGCCGGTATCGAGGTTTGGCCCGCATTCGACTCAGCCTTATTGTCGAGGATGTCGCCTAAGCGATCCATAGACAAACGCACCTGCTGGAAATCCTGCCAGAGCTGCGCCAGGCGCAATACGGGGGCGCTGACGCGGCCGGCCAGCATATTGAAGGCGATCAACTCACCAACTGAAAGGGTGCCGTCAATGGCCAATTTGGCGCCGTACCATAGCAGTGCGGCGGTGGTCAGTTTACTAATAAGAGACGCTACCTGGTTGGCGGCATTCGAGAGATTAGAGGCTTTGAAGGCGATCGACACGTAGCCGGCAAGCTGGTTTTCCCAGCGACGCTGCATCAGCGGCTCGACCGCCATCGATTTGATGGTCTCCACACCGGTCACCGATTCCACCAGGAAGGACTGGTTTTCTGCGGAGCGACGGAATTTCTCGTTGAGGCGAGATTTCAATGCCGGCGTCACCAGAACCGACAAAGCGATGTAGCACGGCAGCGATATGAAAACCACCAGCGTCAAGACGCCTGAGTAGGAAAGCATCACCGCGAAGAACACCAACGTGAACAGCAAATCCATCACGACGGTCAAGGCGTTGCCGGTCAGGAAATTACGGATATTTTCCAGCTCGCGGACACGCGCGACGCTATCGCCGACCCGCCTGGCCTGGAAATAGGCCAATGGAAGATTCAACAGGTGATTAAACAGGCGACTGCCGAGCTCAACATCCATGCGGTTAGTTGTATGGCTGAAGACGTAGGTGCGCAAACCACCCAATAACGCCTCGAACACGGAAATCGCGACCAGGCCGAACACCAGCACATCCAGCGTCGACATCGATTTATGCACCAGCACCTTGTCGATCACCACTTGCATGAACAGGGGCGACACTAAGCCGAACAATTGCAGGAAGAAGGAGCCTGCCAGTACTTCCAACAATTGCTTGCGATATTTGACTATCGAAGGAATGAACCAAGACACGTCAAACTTCCCCCCGCCCTGGGACAGAATGGCACGCGACGTAATCAAGATCAGACGGCCGGACCACAGCTGCTCAAACTCGGTCAGAGGAAGTTGAAAGGTGCGTTTCTGGACTTCGTCATGCAACAACACGCCGTTGGCACATTTGGCGAGAACGATAAAACTACCATCCTTGAGTTCAGCGATAGCCGGCAATGGCGTCTGAGCAAGCCGGTGGAGTTGGCTATTGACCAGGCGGGCTTTGAGCGCGATCTGGCGCGCCAGCCGTACCAAGGTGATCGCATCGACGCGATCCGAGCTGCCGGATAAGTGCTGGAGACGTTCTGCGCTCGCGGCAACGCCTGACAACTGCGCCACGACCGTCAGCGCAGCAATACCGCTGTCCAGCGCACTGCCCGGCAGTTGCTCATCACCTTTGCCAGACAAGATACGCTCCCCCATTTTATAGTTTTCTACATACGTCTCACGTGGAAAGGATTCTATTCAATATTTCAAGTTAATAATTGTCGCCACTCTCGTTGTTTCAGACAGTTACACTTTTCAAAGGAACTACAGAAGGCCGAGTTGTATTGATGCAACAATTTTCACCGACAAATGTCACAGATTTGCTAAAACAAATTTTCCTTGCTCCAGTGGCCCAACGACGCCGCCGTGTGTTCGTTATCGCAAGTACTAGAGACGACTTCGATCCCACAGAGGTACTTTTTGAGTTCGAAGGTGTGCGCCGGGATTCTCCGCCGAGCCGTGAATCGGGGCAAGGAGTTACCGGCACAATTAGCAGCCGCACTTCAGGCGGCGGCGGCTTCGGGACAGATTTCGAATGCGCTGAAGGATTGCAGCCAGTAGCCTTTGGTGGAAATAACACGAGGGGGAGCATAGATGTCGCCACAGCGCGCAACGCATGTGGCAGTGCCAGCGGAAGAATGGACTTCGAAACTGAAACGTTCCTAATTCAGCATGTCTCAGGAATGTTGCTGTCAAATGGCAAGGCGGCAGGAAGCGCAACTCAACAGGATGCAGAGTGCGGCATGCTGGTGCCAGCATACAGCGCGGCTGCCCTATCGCATTCAGCAGCAAAGACAACGGTCGCGACGCCTGTGTCGATCTTTCGCCAACCCTGCGATCCGGTAACCACGACAAGAGTCATGCCAAGGGCGGCCAGTCGCCGGCGGTTTGTGTTACTGGCGACGTAACGCACACACTGAAAGCAGCAGAATTTGATAGCAGCGAAGATGGAACTGGGCTCGACCAGACGATTGTAGCGGCCTTCGCCGAAAACAGCCGTTCCGAAATTCGCATAGAGGGTGGTGACGGCAGCCGCACCGGGGCATTATCAACAGGTGGTGGCAAGGCTGGGCAAGGAATGCCCGTGGCAATGATCGGGATGGCAGTACGCCGCCTCGCGCCGCGCGAGTGCGAACGCCTGCAAGGATTCCCAGACGATTACACGCTAATCCCGACAGCGCGCGGTTCGTCAGTCAAACCCCACGAGCTAGACGAGTGGATCGCCTACCTACGCGCCGAGTATCCGCAGATCACTCGCATGGAAGCAAAGCAAATGGCACCTGACGGCCCGCGCTACAAAGCTCTAGGCAATTCAATGGCGGTGCCGCGCATGTATTGAATCGGCCGGCGCATTCACAATGCCTTGAATTTCGCCCATGAGCGCGAGATTACGAGGGTAGCGTAAGTCTAAACATCTCTTCCTGCATGGTCTTAGCAACTTGAAGTTGGTGCTTGGGATTTGAAAGAGTCGGTAATTTGATCTTTAGCCAGGCCTACGCGACCTTCTTGAAAGTCGGCGCCGTGTCACTCGCGGAGACATCTTGCACATCTCGAAACTTGACATGGGCCATGCCGGCGTCGGCAAGCGACATCGCAGGATACTGGCCAAACGTCTTTGTTTTGTCCTTACCACCGTCAAGGTAATTGCAACGCCACGACTTCGTGCCGGTAACGGCAATATATAGATAGAGCCGATTTGCATCGGTCAGCTTGTATGGCTTGTCTTTTGGTTGTGCGGCAGAAACCTGCTTTGCTGTGAACGGCATGGTGGTGTGGTATCCAGTGGTTGATACCACAATAGCTGTCAGATATACAAAAACTGGACGGCACGACCCGGGAGAGGAAAAGACAGGAAGGAGACCCGCATAAACAAAAAGCCCCGCAGAGACTTTAAGGATCTATGCGGGGCTTTTTGATACATATACTGGCGAGGGTGGGATTCGAACCCACGGTACGATTTAACGTACGCTTGATTCGAGTGGAGCATTCGAACCAAGCACGGTTTGAAACCCGCATAGAATAAGGGCTACTGTATATGCACACAGTGCGCTATTTCCATCCAGCGCACCGAATGAGGCAGGAAAATCCCCCCCATTGGCAGAGCTGTGCAGGGAAGAGAATATGGGACTCGCGCAAAAGTCGCGCAAATAATCCATAATTACTTTTTGATTTCCGCTCGAAATAGAACATCATGCTGATCTCGGCAAAAAGGAAGACGATAGCGCAACTTGCTGCGGATCTGTGCGACAAGAAAGCGGCGCATGAAATGCTGTCGATGCAGGGGTGGCCGAACGCCGAAATTGCCGCAGCGCGCGTCGAATATAACGCTGCGCGCGAGGCTCTGGAACAGGCCATGCCCGGCACAGAATTGTCGGCCAATCGACCTCATCGGCTATAATCGCCCTTCAAAAGCGATGCTAAATTACAATGAAACAGCAAAAAATATACAGCCAGTTGATCAGCCCTGCATTCATTTTCTTGTCGATTTGGGCGATTCAGATTATCGGGCATGCATTCCTAAGCGATGATTTTGATGCGTTTCAGGATGAGACTTGGTGGCTGCTGGCGGCGGCAATATCCGCTTTCTGTGTTGGTTGCATTGGCGCTTCTGTATCGGTACGACAGCAAATTGCCCCATACTTCTCAGAGTCGGCGCGCAAGATAAAGGCAACGAAACTCTGCTTTCTAGTGCTGGCCGGCTTCTTCATCATCTATTCCGTGCTGCCGACCGTTGACATGGTGCTGGCCGCCGGATCAATCGCCGGCGCTCGGGCCGCTGTAGTGGCTGGCATCACTAATTACGACAATTCGGCAGTGATTTCCTACTACGTCAGCACCTTGGTGGTGATCTTCTCAATCTACCTTGTTTCTCGATCATACCTTTTTACCAAGACATTTATTGCGCTGGCACTATTCATCGGGCTATTCGCTGCGGTGTTGTCATCTGGCCGTACCCTACTCCTGCTGCTGTTCTCTGCGGTGCCGGTGTCGCTCTATCTCCAAGGCAGGATTAGGCTCAAAACAATCGCGGTGACCGTTTTGCTATTCATGGCCGCATTCCTGCTGTTGGCCGTGATACAGGGCAAAGGCGGCGACGACATTGAAATGTGGGATCAGGTCACATGGAACCTTGAGGTGTACTTCTTGAATGGGCTGGCAGCGTTCAATTCGTTCGTCGTCAACAATTTTCCCAGCTTTGACGGGAGCTTGCTGCTGCCGAACATGTTCCGGCGCCTGTTTGATATCGGTGGCGAACCAGCGGCGCTGGTGCTGCCATTTGTGGAAACGCCGCTGGTGGGGAATGTCTATACCGCCATGTACCCGTATTACCATGACGGCGGCCTGCTCGGCCTAGTCTGCGGATTCTTCGGCATCGGCTTCTTTAGCCAGTACCTATACCGCAAGCGCCGCAAGTCGAGCAACCATATTTTCTATTATTCGGTCAGCGTCTATGCGCTCATCATGACCGTTTTTCAAGAACAATATTTGCAGGCCTACCCGATCTGGGTAATGATCTTTGTGGTGCCCGCGCTGCCGCGGCTGGGAATTTTCTTCTTCAAGCCGGCAATCAAGGCGCAGATCCATTCTCCCGGCTAAGTGCGAGAGCCGTCTTCTTCATTTCATCGCGGGCGGCGTTGTAGTCGTCGATGCAGGCGTTGAGGTCGCGCACCGATCCGTCAGCGTCTGTGGCGACTGCGACAAGAGCGTCAGCAAACGCCGGCAATAGTTCGGTTCTTGTTTCTTGATTGTCGGCGGCAACGGCGGCATTTCCGGAACTGGTGTTTTGACGAGCCGCGCGGGTGAGGACTGACACCAGCATAGGCAGAAGCGGCAGCGCGGCGCTGGGGATCATTTTGCCCAGCCTGCGGCCGTCAGCACCAGCAGCCCGACGAACACTAGTAGGCCGGCCACCACCACCGCCGCCGCTACGTTCCCGCCGCGCACATCAGCGATCAACTCGCTCAGTTTGATATCGGGAAAAACGATTCGCGAAAGGATGATGGTCACGCCGACCACCACTGGCAAATGCGTCAGCCAGAGAACCACCACTTGCATTCCCAGAGGATCGAAGAAATACCAGACCAGCAAGCACGGCACCATCAGCAGCCATGCACTGCCATCGACCAGCGCCGCAGCGCGTTGCATCCATTTTTCAAAGTTCATTTTCTACCTCCAGTAATCTGCAATCTTGCAATCCGCTCCAGGGCTTCAATGCGCAAATCCTGCTTATCATCGACGCGATGAATATCCGAAATTGATGTCACGATATGATCGATCCTGACATCCCTGTTGAACGCCTTTGGGTGCGCGAAACATGGGGTATGGGTTCCAGGCCTGACCCTTGGGGTGGCTATGACGGCATTGAATATAGAGCCGACGAGGCATGGCTCAGCGATGACGATGATCTTTACTGCCACAAGGTCAAAACGCCTGAGGACATTTGCTTGAGCGATTACCGTTCTGGGTGGCATCCATCCATTCACATGCCACGCTGGGCCAACCGCATCCTGCTGGAGATCACCGCCGTGCGCGTCGAGCGGCTGCAGGACATCAGCGCTGAGGATGCCTACGCCGAAGGCGCAGCGGTCTGGGCGGCTGAGAACGCCGAACGGCTACTCCGCGAAGGAAATAAGTACCGCAATATCATTCAATCCTTCGCGGCCCTATGGGATTCAACCGGCGGCAGCTGGGCGGCGAACCCGTGGGTGTGGGTTGTGGAATTCAAACGCATTGACGAGGTGAAGTGATGAGCGACCAAATAACGGCCATTGAAGCAGCAAAAATACTCGGCGTCTCCAGCCGTCAGGTCCACGAATTGGCAGCGCCTGGCGGCCCGATTCCATGTTTCAGAATCGGCAAGCGTATCATATTCACCCAGACGGACATCCAGGAGTACTTACAATCATGCCGATATACCGCGACAAAACGCGAGGTTGCTACCGCTTTGAATTCAACCGTGTTATTGAAGGCCGGCGGGTCCGCGCTAGAAAATACCTTCCGAAAACTTGGACTCAGTCCCAAGTGGACGCTTTCGACAGGCAAGAAACAGCCCGACTCTACGCGGTCGGAACAGCCATCGAACGTGTTGAATATTCCATTGAGGATGCGGTCAACGTCTACATCCTAGAGCGGCTGCCGCACCTGAAGACCGGCGACCATGTAGCGCGCGAGTTGGCCCAAATGAACTGGGCCTACACCGGCAGGCCGATCACCGCGCTGGCCGATGCCTGCAAGTTCTTCGCCGCCAAGGGTGTGCGGACAAATGAGGATGACAAGCGCCCGTTCTCGCCGGCATCGATCCGGAACCGAATCCGCTATCTGACTGCCGCATGCCGGTATGGCTGGAAGCACCACAACATGTGCAAGGACGACCCCGCGGCCCGGGTGAGTGTGCCAGTCGTCAAGAACGAGCGCCAGGAATACGCCAGCCGCCGGCAAATGCTGCAGCTCTCCAGGGCATGCACCAACAGGCCGGCGCGCCAAGCAATCCGAATTGCCTTTTATTCAGGGTTGCGGCTAAGCGAGATACTGCGTACCCAGGTGCGAGGCCAGACGTTTTACCTGATGGATACCAAGAACGGTGACCCTCGGGTCGTGCCTATCCATCCCCGCATCTGGTCTGCGTCCGGCGCTTCAACCAGAAAACGCCAAAGATCACAATCCAGCGAGCATTCCAGCGCGCAAGGCAAGTTTGCGATTTGGTGCATATTCACTTTCACGACCTGCGCCACAGTGCCGCCAGTGAATTAATCAATGCCGGCGTCGACCTTTTCACGGTGGGCCGGGTGCTCGGCCACAAAGACCCGCGCAGCACCCAGCGTTACAGCCACCTGGCAATCGACACGCTCACGGTTGCCGTCGGGAAGATTGGCAGGAAGTCAGCATGATGGCAAGAAAATCCCCCCAGAACGCAAAAACGCCCCGGTCTACGGGGCGTTCAATATTACGTAAGTGCTTGATTATATGGCGGAGAGGGTGGGATTCGAACCCACGGTACGATTTAACGTACGCTTGATTTCGAGTCAAGTACATTCGACCACTCTGCCACCTCTCCGGTTTTCGGTCGACTTGCTGTGTTTAATGCAGCAAAGCGCAAGATTATAGCAGACTCTTTTTGACTATGGAATGTCTTTTTATTCAAGCCATTCCACAACCGGCGTCGGCCCTAACCTCGCGCCAAATAGCCCTGTCAAATCAATTACTTAGCACTCAACTTGGTGATGCCGCCCATGTATGGATGCAGCACCGCCGGGATCTCCACGCTGCCGTCCGCCTGTTGGAAATTCTCCAGTATTGCCACCAGCGTCCGTCCGACCGCCAGGCCGGAACCGTTCAGGGTGTGCACCAGTTCGGTCTTGCCCTGGGCATTGCGGAAACGCGCTTGCAGGCGGCGCGCCTGGAATGCCTCGAAGTTGGACACCGAGGAAATCTCGCGGTAGGTGTTTTGCGCCGGCAGCCATACTTCCAGGTCGTAGGTCTTGGCGGCGCCGAAGCCGATGTCGCCGGTGCATAGCGACACCACGCGGTACGGCAGGCCGAGCTTCTTCAAGATATTCTCGGCGTGGCCGACCATTTCCTCCAGCACTTCATAGGATTTTTCCGGATGCACGATCTGCACCATTTCGACCTTGTCGAACTGGTGCTGGCGGATCATGCCGCGGGTGTCGCGGCCGTAGCTGCCGGCTTCCGAACGAAAACATGGCGAATGGGCCGCCATTTTGATCGGCAGTGTTTCGCCGGCGACGATTTCGTCGCGCACGATATTGGTCAGCGGCACTTCGGCCGTCGGGATCAGGTACAGCGCGGCGGCATCGGCGCCCTGCTCGCCTTCCTGGCCGCCTTTTTTCACCGCAAACAGGTCTTCTTCAAACTTCGGCAGCTGGCCGGTGCCGCGCAGCGAATCGGCATTGACGATGTAAGGCGTATAGCATTCGGTGTAGCCGTGCTCGGCGCCGTGGGTGTCCAGCATGAACTGCCCGAGGGCGCGGTGCAGGCGGGCGATGCCGCCCTTCAGCACGACAAAGCGCGAACCGGTGATCTTGGCGGCGGTATCGAAATCCAGGCCGAGCGCGGCGCCGACGTCGACATGGTCGCGCACTTCGAAACCGAAGCTGGGCGGCGTGCCGACTTTGCGCACTTCGACATTGGCGGCCTCATCGGCGCCCACCGGGACCGATTCGTGCGGGATGTTGGGCACCGACAGCAGGAATGCGCTGACCTGCTCCTGCACCAGGTCCAGCTTGGTGGCCGACGCCTTCAGTTCATCGCCGATGCCTGCGACTTCCGCCATCACGGCCGAAGCGTCTTCGCCCCGGCCTTTCAGCATACCGATTTGCTTGGACAGGGAATTGCGCTGGCCCTGCAATTCCTCGGTACGGGTCTGAATTTGCTTGCGTTCGGCTTCCAAGGCATTGAAGCTATTGACGTCGAGCTTGAATTTGCGCGTGGCCAGGCGGTCGGCGGCGCTGGCGATGTCTTTGCGAAGAAGTTGGATGTCGATCATGGACTTGGAATCAATAGGGGAAGGAATAAGCTGGCATTGTACCAAGCCCGGCCATTCCCCGGCCAGCCAATCTCCATGAACGATCATTGCTAAAACAATAACATTATTTACTCAAGTCAACTTTATAGAAGTCGTGCAGCGCAAACGCCGACATCTTGAACCCGATGACGGACTTGCGTATCGGCGTGTGGGTCAGCGAATGGGCAATGTCTATCCACGGCGCTTCTTCATGCGCGATCACCTGCGCCTGTTCATATAGCTTGCTGCGTTCCGCCTGGTTCGTGCTGAGCTTGGCTTTCTGGATCAATGCTTCAAAATCCTTGTTGCACCAGCGTGCGGTATTGCCGCCGCTACGGACGGAATCGCATCCCAGCAAGGTGGCGAAGAAATTGTCCGGATCGCCGTTGTCTCCCGACCAGCCGAACATCATAGCGTGCTGGTCGCCCTGTTTGCTGCGCTTCAGGTATTCGGTCCACTCGTAAGTGGTCAGCTTGGTCTTGACGCCGATTTTTGCCCAGTCGGCCTGCACCAGCTCTGCCATGCGCTTGCCGTCCGGGTTATAGGGACGCGTGACCGGCAGGTACGACAGCTCGACCTCGATACCGTTGGGGAAACCCGCCTTGGCCAGCAGTGCCTTGGCCTTGACCGGATCGTAGCTGTAGTCCTTGATCTTGTCGTTGTAAGACCAGAGCGTGGGCGGAATCGGATTCTTGGCGATCTGGCCTGCGCCCTGGTAGACCGTTTTCAGGATCGTCTGCTTGTCGGTCGCCAGGTTCAGCGCCTGCCGCACCAGTTTGTTGTCGAACGGCTTTTTCTCGACATTGAACGAAATATAGCCGATGTTCAGGCCCTCCTTGCTCAGCAAGGTGATCGCCGGGTCGGTTTTCATCAGCTCGATGTCGGCCGGCTTGGGAAACGCCATCACCTGGCATTCATTGGCCTTGAGCTTGGCGTAACGCACCGATGCGTCAGGAGTGATCGCGAAAATCAGGTTATCCAGCTTGGAACGGCCATCCCAGTATGCATCGAAGGCCTTGTAGCGGATCACGGCATCCTTCTGGTAGGACACGAACTGGAACGGGCCAGTGCCTATCGGGTCGCGATCGATGACTTCCGGCGTGCCCGCCTTCTTCATGTTGTCGGCATATTCAGCCGAAAGAATCGAGGCGAAATCCATGCCGAGGTTGGCGACGAATGGCGCTTCCGGATGTTTCAGCCTGAAGACGATGGTGTAGTCATCGGTCTTTTCTATCTTGGCGATGATTTTTTCCATGCCCATGTCGAGGAAAAAACTGAAGCTCTGTCCGGCCGAAAGCTGATGGAACGGATGATGCGGGTCCAGCATGCGATTGAAGGAAAACAGCACGTCGTCGGCATTAAAATCGCGGCTCGGCTTGAACCTGGCGTTGCCGTGGAATTTCACGCCCTTGCGCAATTTGAAGGTATAGGTCAAGCCGTCGTCCGACACCGTCCAGGATTCCGCCAGCGCCGGAACGATCCTGGTGCTGCCCAGTTCAAACGCCACCAGCCGGTTGTAGATAGGCACCGACGAGGCATCGAAGGTGGTGCCGGTGGTGAACAGCTGCGGATTGAAACCCTCCGGGCTCCCTTCCGAGCAAAACACCAGCGTTTTGGCCGGTGCGGCATGGACGGCGGCGCAAGACAGCACGGCCGCGCCGACTGCCGCAATCAGTTTGAATTTCTTGTTCATCAGTTCTTGTCTCCCTCTGGTTTTATGTGTGAAACCGGTAAATAATCTTCTACCAAACGTACCCAGAACGTTGCTCCCAACGGGATCAGGGCATCGTTGAAATCGTAATGCGGATTGTGCAAGGCGCATGGCCCCAGCGTGGCTTGCCCGTCGCGATGCTCGTCATTGCCGTTGCCGATCAATACGTAGCATCCGGGCCGCTGCGCCAGCATGAATGAAAAATCTTCCGATGTCATCAATGGCGGCAAAGTGATCAGCGCCTGCCCGCCCAGCCAGTCTTTGATGACTGTGCGGCATCTGGCGGTTTCAGCAGGATCGTTGATCAGCGCCGGCATTTCCCGGGTGAAGGCAAAATCCATGCTGCATTCATAGGAGTGCGCCACATGTTCCGCGATGTGCCGCAGGCGCTCTTCTATGCGCTGCAATACATGTTCATCGTAGGTGCGCACCGAGCCGCCCAGCCAGGCCGTGTCCGGGATGACATTAAAAGCGGTCCCGGCCTCCAGCCGGGTGACCGAGACCACGGCCGGGTCGGTCGGAGACAAGCTGCGCGCGACGATGTTCTGGATTTGGGTGGCGATCTGCGCCGCTGCCAGCAAAGCTTCGGTGGTGACATGCGGCGTGCCGACATGCCCGCCCTTGCCGCGCACCGTGATAGTGAACACGCTGCAGCTCGCTTCGCGGCCGCCCGGTTCGGCGACAAAAGTGCCGAGCGCCAGGCCCGGCCAGTTATGCATGCCGAATATGGCGTCGCACGGAAATCGTTCGAACAGACCGTCTTCCACCATCGCCAGCGCGCCGGCGCCGTCTTCTTCGGCCGGCTGGAAAATCAGGTTGACCGTGCCGTCGAACCGGCGCGTGGTGTGCAAATGATAGGCGGCGGCCAGCAGCATGACGGTATGGCCGTCGTGGCCGCAGGCGTGCATGCGGCCATCGTGCCGCGAGCGGTGCGGCATCGTGTTCTCTTCCTGCATCGGCAAGGCATCCATGTCGGCCCGCAAGCTGATCGCACGCTGGCTGTTGCCGTTGCTTAAGGCGGCCACCACGCCGGTTTTTCCGATCCCCCGCGTGACCGCAATACCCCAGCCTTCCAAGGTAGTCGCGACTTGCTCTGCGGTGCGGTGCTCCTCATATGCCAGTTCCGGGTGCGCATGGATGTCGTGCCGCAAGGCCACCAGCTGGTCAAGATTGGGCAAATCAATAAGCTGCATGGCAGGTCCTTGTGCGATTTCGTTCATTAGATAATGAGCGCTGATTATTGCAGCTCTTGCCGGAGGATGGGCAGTTCACGTTTGAAACCGCCCAATTTATCTGCAGCGATGCCGAGTTCGCGCGCAAAGCGATGGCCTTGATAAACGGCGGCGGCAATGGTGCCGGGGCCGAAAGCGTCGCCGATGGTGCACAAGCTGCGGTTCCCCGCCGCCGCCAGCTCCTGCCGCTTGTCGACGAGTTCCAGTGCGAGGCCGTCGGCAGGCAAGCGGGCGGTCACGCTGACCAGCGTGGAGCACGCTATTTCTCGCAGCTTTCCGGTAAGCTGGCATTCGACCGTCGCAGCTCTCTCGCTTAACTGCCTGACGTTGCTGTAGGTATGGACCTCGACGCCCAGGTGCAGTAGGCGGCGCAATATCGCCAGCGCTTCCAGCGTATCGCTGGTCCAGGCCGACACCAGCGCCGCCGGCGTGACCAGGACCACCCGGTTGCCGGCCAGCGCGCACCGCTCGGCCAGCAAGCCGCCCATGTAGTAATGGTCATCGTCAAACACCACCACCGCGCCTTGCGGCTGATGGCCGCGCATCAGTTCATCCGGGGTCCGGACATTGTGCCGGTCGAAGCCTTGGACCGGCGTCCCGTTGGCGCGTCCGATACCGTCGCGGCGCCAGAAAGAACCGGTGGCCAGCGCGATATGCGCCGCGCCGAATTCAAGCACATCGGCGGCGGCCAGTTTGCTGCCCCGGAAAATATCGACGTTGCTCATGCGCTGCAATTGCGTCACCCGCCAGTCCCTGACCCGCGCCCATTCGCGCAAGCCCGGCAGCCCGGATTCCAGCGCCACGCGCCCGCCGAGCTCGCTGCCGGCCTCGACCAGCGTCACTTCATAACCGCGCCTGGCGGCGGCCAGCGCCGCTTCCAGACCGCAGGGCCCGGCGCCGACGACCAGCACCGAACCTTCATCCGCCTTCTCAGGCATGGTTTCCGGATGCCAGCCGCGCCGCCACTCTTCGCCCATGGTGGGATTCTGCGTGCAGCGCAGGTTGGAATTGCTGTGGTCCGACGATACGCAGATATTGCAGCCTATGCATTCGCGGATTTCATCGATGCGCCCTTCTTCGATCTTGCGCGGCAAGAATGGATCGGCGATCGACGGCCGGGCGGCGCCGATGAAATCGAGGATCCCCCGCCTTACCTGGCTGACCATGGCGTCCGGCGAAGTGAAGCGGCCGACGCCTACCACCGGCCTGGTGGTCAGCTGCTTGACGAAGGAGACGTATTCCTCCTGGTAACCCTCCTTCTTGAAACGCGAGGTGGCGCTGTCATTGGCCCAGGAACTCACATTTACGTCCCACAGGTCCGGCAGCTCGGCCAGCAGGCCGACCACGTCGCGCCCTTCGGCTTCGCAGGAAACGCCGTCCGGCCCCAGCAACTCATCGACGCCCAGCCGCACCGCCACCGCGCAGCTGTCGCCCACCGTGTCGCGCGTATCTTCGATCAGTTCGCGCAGCAGCCGCACCCGGTTCTCGAGTGAACCGCCGTATTCGTCGATCCTGTCGTTCTTGCGCTTTTGCAGGAAATGAAAAGGCAGGGACAGATCGTGCGATGCATACACGTAGATGACGTCGAAACCGGCGCGCCTGGCGCGCAGCGCCGCGTCCCGGTGCCAGCGCCGCAATTCGCGGATGTCGGCCTTGGTCATGGCGCGCGCCTGCATCGGCGCGACGCTGGTCACGGGGCGATGCGAAGGACCCAGCGGGATTTCGCGCGTGGTGAAGTTGGCGCTCGACATGCCCTTGTGCAGCAGTTCGATCCCGGCCAGGGAACCATGCTCATGGACCGCATCCGCCATCAGCTGCAATGCGGGAATGTCTTCATCTCCCCACAAACGGCCCTCGTTGAACGGCGAGCAGTCGCTGCTGGGGTGGATTTCCACTTCTTCCGTGCACACCACGGCCCAGCCGCCTTCCGCCTTGACCTTGCGCAGCTCGGCCAAGGCGCGCGGCTGGGTCCAGCCCATGCCGTTGCAGTGGGGCACCTGGAAGAAACGGTTCCTGGCCGTGACCGGACCGATCTGCACCGGCTCAAACAAAATATCAAAACGGGAATCGCGCATGCAAGCTGCCCTCAATGAGATTCGATGCCACCGATTGGTGACAACAACATCGTTCTCTCTATTGCAGCTTTTGTGCCAAACCAAAACCCAAGGTAAGCGCCTGATTTATCGGCAAAATGTTTTTCGCGCCGGATGCCGGTTATTCGTCGACTTAACGAGAAATTGACGAATTGACAAAATTTCGCCATCCTCTGCTCCATGACCCGATCATGGAGCGCCCATGGATACAGAACTAGCCAGCGCACTGGCGATTTTTTCTCAGCTGTTCGACGCGATGCCGCAGCCGGTCGCCATCATCGATAGCGAGGGCAACTATGTCTATTACAACCAGGAGAGCGCGAAGATAGACGCCTATCCCGCCGAGCGCGCAGTCGGCCATCCATTGCTGGATATTTATCCTGCCATGGATGCGGAAAGCAGCACCTTGCTGCAAGCCCTGCATCACGGCAAGCGCTACACCGGCGCCTTCCAGGCCTTCATCAATGCGCAAGGCCGGCTGGTGCAGCAGATCCATACCACCTTGCCGTTGCTGAACCGGCGCGGCGCGGTTGTCGGCGCCGTGGAAATCGCGCGCGACCTGGCCGCTGCCGGCAGCGACGACGGCGCCTCAGCCATCGCGCCAAACAAACAGGAGGCATGCCGGCATGGCATCGTCAGCCAGGACCCCGCCATGCAGGTCTTGATACGCCAGGCTGAAGCGCTTGGCAAGGCAGGCGTCAACGTGCTGCTGTGCGGCGAGACAGGAACCGGCAAAGAGCTCTTCGCGCGCCTGTTGCACCAGTCCAGTCAGAGAGCCGGCGCGCCGTCGCCATCGCTGTCACCATTTGTTGTGCTGAATTGCGCGGCGATTCCGGAAACCCTGTTTGAAAGCACCCTGTTCGGCACGGCCCGCGGCGCCTTCACCGGCGCCCAGGAACGGCAGGGCCTGATCGAAACGGCGAATTCAGGAACCCTGTTCCTCGATGAATTGAATTCCCTGCCCTGGTCGGTGCAAGGCAAGCTGCTGCGGGTGCTGCAGGATGGCATGTTCAGCCGGGTCGGCAGCAACAAGGAAATCCGAGCCGACCTGCGCGTCATCGCCGCCGCCAACGAAACGCAACAGGAAATGCTCGCGGCCAGGAAGCTGCGTCCCGATCTGCTGTACCGGCTGAACATCGGGCAGCTGTCGATTCCGCCGCTCAGGGAACGGTGCGGCGACATCCCGCTGCTGGCGGAAGCATTCCTGCACAAGCATCGTGGCGTCGCCGGCGGCCGCGTCAAGCGGATCGCCCCTGCCGCCATGCGGCAGCTGCAGGCGTGCCGCTGGCCGGGCAATGTCCGCATGCTGGAAAACGTCATGCAGCGCAGCCTGATTTTCTGCGAAACCGGCGACGAGCTCCAGGCTATCTGGATAGGGGAGGATGCGGCCGATACCCGGTCGCATGACGCACCGGCGGAACCGGTGGCGGACACGCAAGGCCAAGGCAGCGGCCTGTCGCTGGAAGAGCAGATGTCATCTTACGAAAAAACGCTGCTGATAGGTTTGCTCAAGGAGCACGCCAGCCTGTCCGAAGTGGCACGACGTTGCGCCATCCCGCGCGCCACCCTGCAGTACAAACTCAAGAAACACAACATCACGCTGCATCGCAGCGCCTCCTGAATGCCGGTCAGCTGATTTCCTCCAGCCGATGGCAAGCCACCAGCCTGTCATCGAACGGACGCAGCACAGGCACCTCTTGCCGGCAGCGCTCGATCGCATGCGGGCAGCGGTTGTTGAAACTGCAGCCCGGCGGCGGCGCCAGCGGCGACGGCAGCTCTCCCGGCAGCATCATCTTTTGCTGCCGCTGCGCCGGATCGATGCGCGGGGTGCTGGCAAGCAAAGCCTTGGTGTAAGGATGCAAGGGACGGCTGAACACCTGTTCTTTGCTGCCATGCTCTACCGTTTTACCGAGGTACATGACCAGCACGTCGTCAGCGATGTGCTCCACCACCGACAGGTTGTGGGAGATGAACAGATAGGCCACGCCGCCGGCTTGCTGCAGGTCCATCAGCAGGTTCAGCACCTGCGCCTGGATCGATACGTCGAGCGCGGAAACAGGTTCATCGGCCACGATCACTTTCGGATCCAGCATCAGCGCGCGCGCGATCGCCACCCGCTGGCGCTGGCCGCCGGAGAACATGTGTGGATAACGGCCATAGTGCTCGGGCCGCAGGCCAACCTTGGCCATCATCGCTTGCGCCTTGTCGGCGCGTTCTTTGCCGCTGAGCCGGGTATTGATGATCAGCGGCTCTTCCAGCATCTGTCCGACTTTCTTGCGCGGATTCAGGCTGGCGTAGGGATTCTGGAACACCATCTGCACCAGCGGCCGTACCCGTTTCAGGGTCGCGTGGTCGGCGTCGGCGATATTGGCGCCGTCCATCCACAGCTCGCCGCCGGTAGGCGGTTCGATCATCGTGATCTGGCGCGCCAGAGTCGATTTACCGCAGCCGGATTCGCCCACTACTGCCAGTGTCCTGCCCGGCTGCAAGGTGAACGAGATGCCGTCCAGGGCGCGCGCCGTGGCCTTCGGCTTGAACAGGCCCTGCGATACGCTGTAATGCTTGACCAGGTTTTTTGCTTCAAGCAAAACTACCGGATTGGCGATTGTTTCCATATTCGAATTCATCATCATGCAGCCCCACTGCTCAGCATTAAGTCGGCTGTCTTGGCGTCTGTCTTGCGGGAGAGTTCCGACCAGCCGTTAGTCGGCTGGCCCGCAAGATCCAGCGGAAAATGGCAGCGCACCTGTTCCTGCGCCGCTCCCAGCAACTCCGGCCGTTCCTGGCGGCAGCGGTCTTGCGCGTAGGCGCAGCGCGGGCTGAGCAGGCAGCCGGCAGGCCTGTCGTACTGGCCGGGCACCACACCGGGAATGGTTTGCAGGCGTGCGCGGCCGATATTGTGCTCGGGCAGCGCCGCCAGCAGCGCCTGGGTGTAAGGATGTTTCGGCGCGTTGAAGATATCCGGCACGCGGCCGGTTTCCACTACCTGCCCGGCGTACATCACCACTACCCGCTGCGCGGTCTGGGCCACCACGCTCAGGTCATGCGTGATCAGCATCAGCGCCATGCCGCGGTCGCGCTGCAGCTGCAGCAGCAGTTCCAGCATTTGCGCCTGCACCGTGACGTCCAGCGCCGTGGTCGGTTCGTCGGCAATCAGCAGGCGCGGGTTGCAGGCGATCGCAATCGCCACCATGACACGCTGGCTCATGCCGCCCGACAATTGATGCGGATAGGCATCCAGGCGTCGTTCCGGATCGGGGATATCGACCTGCTTGAGCAGGGCCAGCGCCTTGGCGCGCAATTCTTTCTTGGAGCCGCCCTGGTGCACGCGCAGGGTTTCGATCAGCTGGTATGCGACGGTAAAGGACGGGTTGAGGCTGGTCATCGGATCCTGGAAGATCATCGCGATGTCCTTGCCCAGCATGCTGCGCCTTTCCTTTTCCGGCATTTTCAGCAAATCGCGGCCGTCGAACGCCATGCGTTCGCCTTTGACGCGGCCCGGGTAGTCGATCAGTCCCATCAGCGCCAGCGAAGTGACGCTCTTGCCGGAGCCGGACTCGCCGACGATGCCGACCACTTCACCGGCTTCGACGCTCAGGTCGAGGCCGTCGACGGCGGTGAACGGCGCTGCCGTCGAGCCGAACTCGACCCGCAGCTGTTTAATGTCTAGCAATGCCATAGTCCTGCCTTATCGTTTCAGTTTCGGGTCGAGCGCATCGCGCAAGCCGTCACCCATCAAATTGAACGCCAATACCGAGATCAGGATCGCCAGGCCGGGGAAAGCCACCACCCACCAGGCGCTCTGGATGAATTCCATGGCGCTGGCCAGCATCGAGCCCCATTCCGGCGTCGGCGGTTGTGCGCCCATGCCGAGGAAACCGAGCGCGGCCGCATCCAGGATGGCGGAAGAGAAACCGAGCGTGGCTTGCACGATCAAGGGCGCCAGGCAGTTGGGCAGGACGCAGTTGAACATGATGCGCAAGGTGCCGGCGCCGGCGATGCGCGAGGCGCTGACATAATCGCGCGACATCTCGCCGATCACCGCGGCGCGCGTCTGCCGCGCGTAGTGCGGCAGCATCACCACGGCAATCGCATACATCGCGTTCATCAGGCCAGGCCCGAGGATGGCGACCACCGCGATCGCCAGCAACAGGCTCGGCAAGGCCAGCATGATATCCATCAGGCGCATGATGGCGACTTCAACCAGGCCGCGGAAATAACCGGCCAGCAGGCCGAGCAGCACGCCGGTGGTGAGCGACAGCGAAATCGACACCAGGCCGATCAGCAGCGACAGGCGCACGCCGTGGATCAGGCGCGACAGCATGTCGCGTCCGACCGGATCGGTGCCGAGCAGGAACTGGCTGCTGCCGCCTGCCTGCCATACCGGCGGCACCAGGGTCGACTGGCGGAACTGCTCGATCGGCGAATGCGGCGCGATGACGTCGGCGAACAAGGCCGCCAGCACCATGGCGATGATGATGGCGAGGCCGATGACGGCGCCGCGGTTCTGGCTGAAATAGCCCCAGAATTCGCGCAGCGGATGCGGCGGCGCGGCCGGCCTGGAAGCGATTTGCGCGGCGGGTTTGACTTCAGGCGTAACGGTAGCGTTGTTCATGAGCGATGGCGAATACGTGGATTGATCACGCCGTACAGCAGGTCGACGGCCAGGTTGACGATGATGATGGTGATCGCCGACAGCAGGATCCCGCCCTGCACCACCGGATAATCGCGGCGCTGGATCGCCGCCACCAGCCACTTGCCGATGCCGGGCCAGGAAAAGATGGTTTCCGTCAGGATCGCGCCGGCCAGCAAGGTGCCGACCTGCAGGCCGACCACCGTCACCACCGGAATCAGGGCGTTGCGCAGAGCATGCACCGCCACCACCCGCGCCCGCGACAGCCCTTTGGCGCGCGCGGTGCGTACATAGTCCTCGCGCAGCACTTCCAGCATGGCGGAGCGCGTCATGCGCGCAATCACGGCCAGCGGAATGGTGCCGAGGGCGATGGTAGGAAGGATCAGGTGCGACAGCGCCGACTTGAACGCGCCGCTGTCGTCCGACAGCAGGCTGTCGATCAGCATGAAGCCGGTCACCGGCGGTACGTCGAACAGGATATCGATGCGACCCGAAACCGGTGTCCAGCCCAGGGTCACGGAAAACAGCAGGATCAGCAGCAGCGCCCACCAGAACACCGGCATCGAATAGCCGGTGAGCGAAGCGCCCATCACGGAATAATCCAGCACGGTGTTACGTTTCAGGGCGGCCAGTATGCCGGCCGGCAAACCGACGATCAGCGCAAACAGTATGGCGCAGAAAGACAGTTCCAGCGTCGCCGGGAACAGCGTCTTGAATTCGCTCAGCACCGACGTATGGGTCATGATCGACATGCCCAGGTCGCCCTTGAACAGGTTGCCCAGATAGTTGAAGTACTGCATGTAGATCGGCTGGTCGAGTCCCAGGTCATGCGCCATTTGCGCATAACGGGCCGGGTCCATGCCGCGCTCGCCGGTCATGGCTTCGACGGCGTTGCCAGGTATCAGGTGTATCAGTAAAAACACCAGCAGCGTGATGCCGAGAAAGGTCGGGATGACCAGACCGACACGGCGCAGGAGAAATCCAAACATTGGCGTTACCTGTTCGATGAAAGATGACAGCAACAGCGCTGTCGATTGCTAGCGGTAAATTTAAGCCGCTCCCTACTGCGCGTAGCGAGCGGCTTAATCAGAACAAAACCATGGCCACGACTTATTTGGCCAGGTCAACCTTCTCGAAGTGGTGATGCGCGAACACAGCCATCTTGAAGCCGATCACTTCCTTGCGCACCGGCGTGAAACGCACCGAGTGGGCCAGGTCTATCCATGGCGCTTCTTCATGCAGGATCACCTGGGCCTGTTCGTACAGCTTGGCGCGTTCGTCCTGCTTCGGCGTCAGCTTGGCTTTCTGGATCAGCGCTTCGTAGTCCTTGTTGCACCAGCGCGCGGTATTGCCGCCGCCCTTGACGCCTTCACAGCCCAACAGCGGCGCGAAGAAATTGTCCGGGTCGCCGTTGTCGCCCGACCAGCCGAACATCATCGAGTGCTGGTCGCCCTGCTTGCTGCGCTTCAGGTACTCGGTCCATTCGTAGGTGGTGAGCTTGGTCTTGACGCCGATCTTCGCCCCAGTCGGCCTGGATCAGCTCGGCCATGCGCTTGCCGTCCGGATTGTAGGGACGGGTGACCGGCAGGTACCACATCTCGACTTCGACGCCGTTCGGGTAGCCGGCCTTGGCCAGCAATTCCTTGGCCTTGACCGGATCGTAGGTGTAATCCTTGATCTTGTCGTTATAGCCCCACAGCGTAGGCGGGATCGGGTTCTTGGCCGGGACGCCGGCGCCCTGGTAAACGGTCTTGAGGATGGTCTGCTTGTCGACCGCCATGTTCAGCGCCTGCCGCACCAGCTTGTTGTCGAACGGTTTTTTCTCGACATTGAACGAGATGTAGCCGATGTTCAAGCCCGGCTTGGTCATCATGGTGACGGCCGGATCGGCTTTCATCAATTCGATGTCGGCCGGTTTCGGATACGCCATTACCTGGCACTCGTTAGCCTTGAGCTTGGCGTAGCGCACCGAAGCGTCAGGGGTGATGGCGTAGATCAGGTTATCCAGTTTCGGACGGCCGCCCCAGAATGCGTCATTGGCCTTGTAGCGGATCACGGCGTCCTTCTGGTAAGAGACGAACTGGAACGGTCCGGTGCCGATAGGCTCGCGGTCGATCACTTCCGGCGTGCCGGCCTTCTTCATGTTGTCGGCATATTCGGCCGACAGGATGGACGCGAAATCCATGCCGAGGTCGGCGATGAACGGCGCTTCCGGATGTTTCAGCTTGAACACGACAGTGTTGTCGTCGACTTTTTCCACCTTGTCGATGATCTTGTCCATGCCCATGTCCAGGTAGTAGCCGAAGCTCTGGCCGGCGGCCAGCTTGTGGAACGGATGGCTGGCGTCGCCCATGCGGTTGAACGAGAACAGCACGTCATCGGCGTTGAAATCGCGGGTCGACTTGAACTTGGCGCTGCTGTGGAACTTGACGCCCTTGCGCAGCTTGAACGTGTAAGTCAGACCGTCATCCGACACGGTCCACGATTCCGCCAGGCCCGGAATCGGCTTGGTGGTGCCCAGTTCGAACTCGACCAGGCGGTTGTACATCGGCACTGACGACGCATCGAAGGTGGTGCCGGTAGTGAACAGCTGCGGATTGAAACCCTCCGGGCTGCCTTCCGAGCAAAACACCAGGGTCTTGGCCGCCGCCGCATAACCGGCAGTGGCGCACAGGACGGCTAGCAGCGCCGCCTTGGCGATCAATTTTCTTTTCATCATAGGTCTCTTTCCTTAGGTTATGGTGAAACTGATGCATTTAACAACGATTCACAAGGGGAACACAAGTTTGAATGTAATACGCCTGCCGTTACTGCGATTTCTGTCATCTCCTAGGCCGCCATCAAGGCTTCGATCTCGGCGCAGGTTTTGGGAATGGCCGGGCCCAGCACTCTTGCGCCCGCTTCGGTCACCAGCACGTCGTCTTCAATCCGGATGCCGCCGAAATCCATGTGTTCTACAAATTTGTCGTAGTTGATCAGCGCACTGTGGCGCGCTTCCGCCTGCCAGCGCTGGATCAGGGCCGGGATGAAATAGATGCCCGGCTCCACCGTCACCACCATGCCGGCTTGCAGCGGCTTGGCCAGGCGCAGGTTGCGCAGGCCGAACAGTTCGCTGCGGCTGACGCTGGCATCGTAGCCGACCCGGGTTTCGCCCAGGCCTTCCATATCGTGCACGTCCAGGCCCATCTGGTGCCCCAGGCCATGCGGGAAACAAATGGCGTAGGCGCCGGACTCCACCACCTGCTCCGGCGTACCGTTAAAAAATCCGAGCCCGGACATGGCGGCAACCATGTGGGCGGCAGCCCGCTTGTGGACTTCCAGATAAGAGACGCCCGGCCGCATGGCGCCGATGGCAAGCTGCTGCGCGGCCAGCACGATTTCGTACAAGCCGCGCTGGCGTTCGCTGAAACGGCCGCCGACCGGAAAGGTGCGCGTGATGTCGCTGGCGTAGCCGAGGACGCTGGACGCGCCGGAATCGTTCACCACCAGGTCGCCTGCCTGCAAGCGGTTCTTGTGGTCGCGGTTGTGCAGGATCTCGCCGCTGCGGGAAAAAATCATCGGATAAGCGTTTTGCAGGTCATGGCTGCGCATGATGCCTTCCATCGCCGCCACCACCTGGTATTCATAGGTATCCGCCTTGGCTTGCCGCATGGCGGCGACGTGCATGTCGCGCGTCACGCTCAGGGCGTTTTCTATTTCCGCGATTTCCTCGTCGCCCTTGATTTCGCGCAAGGCGATCACGGCGGCCATCAGGCTTTCGGAAGCGCCGGACTTGCATTGTTCCGGCGTGCAATCGAGCAGGCTGGCCAGTTCGAGTATGGTTTCGCCGCGGTAAGGCGGCAAGTAGTGGATAGTGCGGCCTTGGCGGCGCGCCTCTGCCAGCACCTCGACCAGCTGTTTGTGCGGCTGCACCGCGCTGATGCCCACCGTCTCGGCGCGCTGCGCAAAAGAGCTTTGCGGTCCGACCCAGATCACGTCGTCCAGGCTTGGATCATCGCCGAACAGGGTCTCGCTGCCAGCCTCGATATCGATCAGCGCCGCCAGGTCAGGCTGGTTCAAGCCGAAGAAATAGGAAAACGATGAATCCTGGCGAAACCAGTAATGGTTGTGCAGGTAGTTCATGGAAACATCGGTATTGCCCGGAAACAGCAGCAGGCCGGAAGAAAAGCGCTGTTTCAGCTGCTGCCGGCGCTGGCTGTAGACGGCCGGCTTAAACATCGTGGCCTCGCGCCTGGTCCGCATCGAACATCTGTCTGATTGGTTGTTGGTGCATCGTCACTCCATTCCGCTGTCATTGCCGACGTCTTTGTCGACTTCGTGTCTGGCGCCTGCAGCCGGGGCAATATATGGTTTTCTGTAAGTGCAAAAACCATGCCACGGACCTGTCCTGCGTCTCAAAAAAATTCAGTGCCGCGTAATAACTGTTCCTGCTCCCGGCACGCAGTCGATTGCGGGCCGTCGAACAGCGCCACGGTGCCGACCCAGATCACTTCAGCCACCTGGTTTTCGTGCGGCAGCGATTCGATGCTGTGCGGGATATTGGCGTCGAAATGCAGGCTGTCGCCGACACTCAGCACATAGCTGTCTTTACCTACCGTGTAGCCGACCTGTCCGCTCAGCACGAAGATCATTTCATCGCCTTCGTGCGACACCAATTCCGATTTGTAGCCGGCCGGCATGGTGAACTTCACCGAATGCACCTGGCTGCCGGGGAATACCGTCGAGAGTCGTTCGTATTTGACGCGGCCGCTGGCCACCGAGTAGGGTTGCCGCTGGCTGCGGTAGGTATCCGGCCGCAATTGCGCCGGTTGTTTGATCAGGTCGCCAATCGTCACGCCGAGCGCCTTGGCGATCACCACCAGCGAAGTGATCGAAGGACTGGTCTGGCTGCGCTCAAGCTGCGAAATGAAGCCCGCGGTCAAGCCGGTTTCGGCCGCGACTTGCACCAGTGTCTTCTTGACAGCATGACGCCGCGCACGGATCGAGCTCCCCAGCTGTGGCATTTCCATCGTTTCTGTCTCCGGCCCGTACCTTGTCGTATTTAATACTCATTTGGTACTTATTTGTTACTTTGTTTATTGCTTCCACATCGAACAACGCCAGGCGTTAATTCAACAGTAACTTTTTAATAATCAGCGTCAGCACCCAGCGTCCATTGCAGCTGCGACTGCGGCGATCGGGCGTCGGAAATTATAGTCACACTAAAATTTGAGTCAAGAACCTTTTTTAAATTATCTTAGTACATGGTCAAAACAAAGAAGGCAGGCCGACCTGGCGCCTCGGCCGGAGCCCGATGCCGCTGGCCACAGGCCTTGATCTTGCTTAAGGATGAGAGGCAGCGGGCGCATTTTCGGATGACTTTCAACTTCAAAGCGGGTATTTTCAACTATACCTTTTCCAGCCAACCCTCATTCAAGAAGGCAGACATGCATATCAATCGACGCAACTTCATCGCCCAAGCCATTGCTGTCGGCTCGCTGGCCGCCGCCGGCCCGGTATTTTCCCAGGAACCGGAATCGACCGCCGCCAGGATCAAACGCACCGGCAAGCTGCGCATGGGGGCCATCAACGGCGCCTCGCCGTATTTCACCAAGGACCTGGCAAGCGGCGAATGGAAGGGTTTCATGGTGGACCTGGGGCGCGACCTGGCGAAATACCTGAAAGTCGACGTCGAATGGGTGGAAACCACCTGGGGCAATGCCGTGCTCGACGTGCAAACCAACAAGATCGATTGCCAGCTCGGCATGGCGCCCTCGCCGGCGCGGCGCGAAGTGGTCGATTTTTCCGCGCCGATTTTCCAGAACTACAACACGGTGGTCGCCAAGAAGGGCTTCAATTTCGAACGCTGGGAACAGCTCAACTCGCCCAGCGTCAAGGTCGCGGTGGACGTCGGCTCGAGCCACGACCAGCTGGTCACCAGGATATTGCCGAAGGCGACAGTATTACGATTTGAAACTTCCGCGGCCGCCACCATGGCGCTGCAATCCGGCCGCGTCGACTGCCAGGTGCTGGTGATCCTCCTGTCAACCGCCCTGCTGACCAAGCTGCCGAACGTCGGCCATATCGTGTTCCCGTCCCCCGATGAAACCAACCCCACCAATGTCGGCATCCGCAAGCAGTCCGACCAGACTTTCACCAAGTCGGTGAATGCCTGGCTGGAAGAAGCCAGGGCCTCAGGCAAAGTGAAAAGCACCATCATTTCCAATATGCAAACGCTGGTCGGCGTGCCGCCGACAGCATTTCCATCCCAGGTTCACTTTTAAGCTGTGAGGCAGGCATGTATCAGTGGGATTTTCATACGCTTTGGCAGTACAGGAACATCATTCTCACAGGTTTTGGCTACACGGTAGGCTACACCGTCATCGTCGTCATACTGGGACTGCTGGTTGGATTGATCGCCGGGCTGTGCCGGCTGTCGCCTAAGGTTTATATATCCGGACCATTCCGCGCTTATGTCGAATTGTTCAGGTGCACGCCGGTGCTGGTGCAGCTGATCTGGTTTTATTATGCGCTGCCGATCCTGACGGGCATCGAACTGACGCCGGGCATGGCGGCAGTGCTGTCGCTGACCCTGTACGGCGGCGCCTTCTATTCTGAAATCATCCGCGGCGGCGTGATTTCCATCGATCCCGGGCAGTCGGAAGCTGGCATGGCGCTGGGCATGACCCAGTTCCAGCTGATGCGGCGCGTGGTGTTGCCGCAAGCGTTCAAACGCATGACGCCGCCGCTGGTCAGCCAATCCATCATGCAGCTGAAGAACACGTCGCTGCTGTCGGTGCTGGCGGTGCCGGACCTGCTCTACCAGGGGCAGATCATTGCCCACGACACCTATCGTCCGCTGGAGATCTATTCGCTGATCGCCATCCTGTATTTCGCGATCTTGCTGCCGGCGACAATCCTGGCCAAGCGGCTCGAAGTCAAGGTGTCCGACGGACGGGGAGCCTGACCATGGACAACCCAATGATTGCCATCAGCAACCTTAAAAAATGTTTTGGCGATAACACCGTCCTGAAAGATATTTCCCTGCAGATCGGAAAAGGCTCGGTAGTGGCGATGATCGGACCTTCCGGTTCCGGCAAGTCGACCCTGCTACGCTGCATCAACCTGCTGACGATCCCGGACGCCGGCGTGGTCAATGTCGGCGGCCAGTCGATCATATTCGACGGCAAGCAGACCGCGCTGCCGAAAGCGCGCAACCTGGCGAAATTCCGTTCCAAGACCGGCATGGTGTTCCAGCACTTCAACCTGTTTCCGCACATGACGGTGCGGCAGAACGTCATGGAAGGCATGGTCACGGTGCTGAAGATACCGAAACAGGAAGCGCGCGCCGCAGCCGACGCCTTGCTGCAGCGGGTTGGACTGAGCGAGCGCGCGGACGCTTATCCAAGCATGCTGTCGGGAGGACAAAAGCAGCGGGTCGCGATTGCGAGAGCACTGGCCATGAAACCCGATGTCATGCTGTTCGACGAAGCCACTTCCGCGCTGGATCCGGAACTGGTGGGCGAAGTGCTGAACGTCATCCGCTCGCTGGCGGCGGAAGGCATGACCATGATCCTGGTGACGCATGAAATCGCGTTTGCCAAAGAGGTAGCCGACCAGGTCATTTTCATGCGCGACGGCGTTGTGGTCGAATCCGGGCCGCCGGCCATCGTCATCGACAATCCTGTGCAGGAAGCCACGCGCAGTTTCCTATCGCGCTTCAAGAACAGCGGCCACTGAGCATGGCGCCGCCTTTGAAGGAAACAGCTTGAATCCGATCGAGAAGCGACCCGCCCCCTTGCGCGTGGTGGTCATCGGCGCCGGCATCGTCGGCGCCGCCTGCGCCATCGAACTGCTGCGCGACGGCCACCATGTCACCCTGCTCGATCCAGACGAGCCGGGCGGCACGCAGGCCGCCAGCTACGGCAACGCGGCATGGCTGAGCCCGGCTTCGGTGGTGCCGATGTCGATGCCTGGCTTGTGGAAAAAATTACCGGGCTATCTGTTCGATAAAAACAGCCCTTTGACCATCCGCTGGAGCGCCCTGCCGTCGCTGCTGCCGTGGCTGGCCAGGTTCATCTGGGCCGGCGCCAGCGTTGCCCGGGTCGAAGCCACGGCGCGCGCGTTGTCCGCCCTGCTGCGCGATGCGCCCGCGCGCCATCGGGCGCTGGCGCAGGAAGCCGGCGTGCCCGGCCTGATCGTCAGCCGCGGGCTGCTGTATGCCTATCCCGATCGCGCCGCCTTCGAAGCGGAAGCGCTGGGCTGGCGCTTGCGGCGCGACAATGCGGTGAGCTGGAAGGAACTGGACGCACAGGCAATACGCGAACTGGTTCCTGAACTGGACCGCAGGTATCAGTTCGCCATCCTGCTGCAGCAAGGCGCCAACTGCGCCGACCCGGGCGCCTATGTGGCAGCGCTGGTGCGCCATGCGCTGGGCCAGGGAGCTGCCCTGCATCAAGCCAGGGCGACCGGGTTCGACCTGCAGAACGGCCACTTGCGCGCCGTGCTTACCGACCGCGGCGCACTCCCCTGCGAACGCGCCGTGATTGCCGCCGGCATCCATTCCAAGGCGCTGGCCAGGTCGGTGGGCGACAATGTCATCATGGAAAGCGAGCGCGGCTATCACGTCGTCATAGAAAATCCGCCGTTCAAGCTGGCCTTGCCGGTGATGCCGGCGGACGCCAAGACCGGCAATACCTCGACGCTGTCCGGCCTGCGCATTGCCGGCCAGGTAGAGCTGACCAGGTTACAGGCGGATCCGGACTGGAGCCGCGCCGACACCCTCCTGCGCCACGCAGCAGCGACCTATCCGGCGCTAGCGACATCGATCGGGAGCGCCGCCGTCCAGCGCTGGATGGGACACCGGCCGTCCACCACCGATGGCAGGCCGGTGCTGGGACCGGCGTCCGGCTGTCAGGACGTGTTCCACGCTTTCGGGCACGGCCATGTCGGCCTGGCGTCGGCGCCGGTTTCCGGACGGCTGGTGGCCGACCTGATATCCGGCCGGCCGCCGGTCGTCGATCCGGCGCCCTACTCGGTAAAACGGTTTTAGAAACGCCGGATTCTCAGCCGCTGCAGATCCGGCTTAAACTTGCATCAAACTCGGGAGAAAACATGATTGTTCGCGGCGGACGCGCCATATACGGAGAGAGCGTCGGCATTCTTGTGCTGGATACGAAGTTTCCACGCATCCCCGGCGATATCGGCAACGCCACCACATTCGACTTTCCGGTGCGTTACAAGGTCGTGGCGGGAGCAAAACCGCAACAGATTGTTGCTACGCCCGATCGGGCCCGCGCGCTGCTGCCGGCATTTATCGAAGCCGCCAAGGAGCTCGAGCACGACGGCGTGCGCGCCATCACCACCACCTGCGGTTTCCTGACCGTAGTCCAGGATGAAATTGCCGAGGCTGTCAGCGTGCCGGTCATTACTTCGAGCCTGTTTCTCGTCCCGCTGCTGAGGCGCATGCTGGGCCCCAGGCGCACCATCGGCGTGGTCACTGCCGATGCGCATAGCCTGTCGGCCAGCCATCTGCGCGCTGCCGGCATCGAACCGGACTGGCGGCTGGTTATCAAAGGAATGGAATCGCGCCCGTCTTTCGGAACCATCCTGGGCACAAGCAGCGATCCTGAGCATGCGCTTGATGTCGACCAGGTCAGGCGCGAAGTGGTGGAAACATGCCTGGCCATGCAGGCCGAAGCGCCTGACCTGGGCGCGTTCCTGTTCGAATGCACCAATCTGCAACCGTACGCGGCGGCAGTGCAAGCCGCCACCGGACTTCCTATCTTCGGCATCTATCACGTCGTCAACCTGCTTCACTCTGGCGCAGTGGCGCCTGGTTTTGCGCACGGCTATCTGTAATCTCAAGCCTGGCCGCCGGCAGACGTGCCGTGGCATATGAACCTCACTCGCGCACCAGCCGCAACCAATGCAAGGTCGAATCATCGTCCGCCGGCAGTGCCGCCCTGAGGCCGCCGAGCTGCTTCATGGCAGCGTCATAACTTGCCTGGCTGTCCGTTTTGCGGGACCTGTGCTCAATTCTCTTGCTCCACTCCTCGCCGAAGTCAGCGATGCGTTCAAGCATCATGCGCAACTCCTGGTCATCATGCATTTCCGCCGCCAGGCGACGCCAGACCGCATTTTTATTCCAGCGCAAAAAACGCATATAGGTAGTGTTCCACTTGCCGAATCGTAGCGGCAAATCGTGCCAGAGGCGGCGCCCGGCCGAAATCCACAGGATGGCATCGATAAACAGGCGATTGTTGTGCGCCCTGGCGCCGCTGTCCCCTGCCTTGCCCGTCATCAGCGGTTCCAGCTTTTCCCACTGGGCATTTCGCAGTTTCATAATGAAGGTGGCCTCGCGCCGGTCCTATTTATTCCGCGTTGCCGCCGCTTCGCGCTGGCGCCGGCGGTTTTCCTGGCAGCGATAGCAGATCCAGCGCCGGGTCTTGTTGCACTCGACGAAATCGCCGTCGGCGGCGGGCACCTCGCCTTGATGGTGCGCGCAGAACCGCCTGCCGGTGGCGTTTGCGGCGGCCTGGGTCACCAGCACCAGCCGGTCCGGCCGCTGTGAATATGCACTCATTGTTGGTCTCCTTTTGCAAAAACAACTTCAGGAAATCCTGTACTTTCCGTGCGACTCAAGCCTGTTCCATAGTGCTGGCGCCGCAACGCCGGGAAGCACCGGCCACGCAACAAGGGAGACGCCGTAAGGCGGGATTGCTGCCGGTTGTCGGGGTTTTTTCATGTGCAGGCACTCGCCGACTGATCCTGCGGGCACTCACCGCTTGCGCGGAGCCGTGCCCTGGCTGTCATCAAATCTTTCCCTTCGCATGCATTCTTACCAGTTGTACCGTGCGCCCACGGCAAGGCCCTGGTCCTGGCCGTGCGCTGCAATGTCGCCGGTATAGTCGACCAGGAAAGCCCAGGCCCCGGCGTGGCTGGCCACCACTCCCAGGTTGAACTGGAGATGGTTGGGGCCGACGCTCGGTCCGCGCACTTCGAATGTCCCAGCCTCGGAAGCGTTGGCGAAGCGATTCGTAAAATATCCCTCGCGGTTGCCGAATGCACGTTGCACCAGGACCCGCGCATGCGGGGTCCAGCTGGTGGGACTGGCCGATTCTTTCGACGCCAGGGTGAAGGTCTTGCCCAGCTGCAACCCGGCGCCGATCCGGGTGTCGGTCACCTGGTCGGCATGCACCGACAATGCGATAGCCGGATCCGTGGCCTGGTCGCGGAAATCGACGCCCGGCAGGCGCACCACATCAACAGCCGGCAGGATCGGCTGCCACACCCATCCTCGCTGGTCTTGTATGGTCCAGCCATGCTCCACATGCAGCGACAAGGCGTTGCCGGTATTGCGCGCCTGGGCTTGTGCAGAAAAAGGCAGCCGCGACATGCTCAAGTCAACCGAGCGTGTGGCGGTGCTCGACAGATGCGTCGCTCCGGCCGAGGCATCCAGGTAATGGCGCTCGGTTGCGTAGCGCAGGTAAAGGCGGCCGTCGATGGCGTTGGTTTGTCCGCGGTAGCCGTTGCCGACGCCGTTCACCGACAGCGTGCCGTAACCGAGCGAGCCGCCCCAGGTCAGGCGTTCGCCGGCGCGCCGGTCCAGGCCCAGCACCAGTCCTGAGCTGTCTTGTCGCCAGGCCGACATCTGGTCCTGTCCGCTCAGGTGTCCGTAGTGGCCGAACACGCGGCCCCAAAGATTGGTGTCGCTGGCTGGAGCATCCGGTTTCGCAGCTGGGTCGTCGCTGCCGACCAGGTAGCTGAGCATGCCGGAGGCGTCGACAGCATGGCCAGGTGCGCCCGAATTGAGCGGCATCGCTGCGGCGATGGCAGCCGTGCCCTGCCGTTCGGCGGCGCGGTCGGTGGAACGCAAGTGCTGGGTCAGGGCCGCGCTGAAGTCGTTGATCAGATACAGCGAGGCGGTCCGCTGGGCGGCATAACCGGCGCCCTCGATCTGTTGCCGGGCCTGCGCCGCCTGGGCGTTGGTGGAGAACTGCAGCGCACCCAGCAGCGGCGCCAGCGCCGAGCCGCTTTGCTGGGAAGCAGAGCTGAGGGCGCTGCCTAGGCCGCAGCCTGCACGGTTGCAGAATGCGGACTTGCCGAGAAACGCTTCGTCGGCGCTGAGTGAAATGCTGTCATTCTTCTGGGTCACGTGGAAACTGATCACGGAATCGTCGAAAGGATGAAAGGCGTCCGTGGCGGGATTGACATCGTAGCCGGCGACCGGCTGGCCTTGCGCATCGGCGCGCACCAGGTGCGCGAAGCGGTTGACCACGATGTTCACATTGGCGGGAGCCAGGCCTTTCTTTTCCGCCTCCTGCAGCTGTGCCTGGAAGCCGGAAGAATAGCCGACCAAAGCGTACGATTGAGCCGTGTGATAAAAGCCGGGAGTCATATGCAGGGCAAGTTGCGCCGTATTGGAACGGATACTCAGCGCACTCATGGAGGTATAGCTACCGCCATTGTAAAGACCGAATCGCAACAAGGCCGGCTGCCCGGCCTGGCCAGGCGCAATATCGAAGGCCAGCGCCGAATAGTCATTCAATCGCGGATTGCCGCTCCAGTCGATCCCCTTTCCGGTCGGATGCAGGACGGCGCGATCCATGAAATTCATGCGCGCCCACAGCTGAGACTCGCCGAGCTGGCCTTCACCTTCAAGGGCGCTGCGCCTGTAAAATGTGTTGACCGGAATGTCAAGGATGCCGCCTCGCAGATGCAAGGCGCTGTCCTGCATGACCAGCGCATCCATAGCGGTATGGATTCCCTTGGGCAGGGTCCATTGGGAGTTTACCAAGGTCATGAAACCAAAAGAATCGCCGGTCGATATGCCCGAAGTGTCGATCAGCGGCGTCGCGCTATATTTTACGAAGGCCCGGATTGCCTTGTTGTAGTCTGAATTCGGATCGGCGCGCTGGCTCTTGGCTTCATCGGGATCATATTGGCTGGGGTCGTTGTAGACGGCGTTCAAGCCCTGCGTGAGCGCCTTGACCCGGTCGGCCGGACTCATTGCGTTGTATATGCTCCGTTCCTGGTCAACCAGGTTGATCAGATAGGGCTCGCCGCTCAGGACGGGGGCAGATCCCTTGGGTAAATAGGCTCCCAGCAGATTCCAGTTGGTCAGCCAGCTGACCAGCGTCGTATCTATCTTTTTAGCGGCAGGGTCATACTTGTTAGCGTAGTTCGGATTGATATTGCCAGACAATGCCTGGCCCGTTATGGTTACAGAGTCCACGGTCGTTTCGGGCGTGCGCTGGGTGACGAAGCCGGTGTTGTAGACATCGTCCTTGGGATAGGCCTTGTACTGTTTCGGGTTGGCGCAGTCCGGGTGGCACCAGAATACGGATGGCGTTTTGCCGGCGGCCGGATCGAACAGCCTGGCATAGGCATTGCCGTGGTCGCTGAAGGCATCGTCCAGCAACTGGGCGTCGGTGGCGGCAAGGTTGCCATTGGCGATCGCTTTCAGAAAATACTGGTAGAAAGAAGTGTTCCGGCTGGAATCCAGATAGCTATCGTGACCGCCGGTCATGCCATGGATGCCAAGAAAGTGGCCGCTGTTGATATCGCCAGGATTCGGCTGGTCGAGGTTCGAAAAGGCGCGCACCGCGCCGCCCGCAAACATCATGGTGCAGGCCGAGATGCAGTAGCCGGAGAAGACCGTCTTCAGGCCCTGGCGCCGCGCCAGGTCGCCAACATCGTAACCGCCGGTTACGGAGCCGCCGTTCGAATTGCGCATCACCAGCGTATCGATGACCCGTCCCTGGGCGCGCAGCCGGGCCAGGTAGTCCGCCAGCACGTAGCCATCCGAAAACACCACGTCGCCCGACAGGAACACCTGGTTCCCATGCACATGCATGTCCATCGCATACGCATGGTGTACGCCCGCCTCCATGCCCAGCGCCCCTAAAATGGCCAGCAACAGCTTGTATTTCATACCCTCTATCCCCTCACGTGTATTCCAGCGCCTTAACGTCCCCACTAGAGATGCCCGTCCAGAATAAAAAAAGGGCCACGCTGCGGCTCACAAAAAAACCTGAACAGGCCTGGCCCCTTTTTTTATCTCGCGGGGCAGGTTAACAAGGCCTGCCGGCAACATCTTCCACAAGAGGAATTTCGCGGCGACTGATTGCTCACTTCTAAACTATCAATAAGGAGTCATGCATATGTGCGGAAACACGGAATTGCCAGAGTCGGCAAGACACGTCTTTGATACCGGCGGCGCAATGTCGGGAGTTGAAATGAATGCTTCTTTTCACTATCAAGGATAGACATGACAGAACACATCGAATTGAAAGGCAGCCTGGCAGCCGCCACGCTCGCCACCCTATTTCTTGTCGCCGGCTGCGGTGACGGCAGCAATACCGGCGCCGACGCCCTGGCAAAACGAAACCAGAACGCGGATGCGGTCAAGCCGCCGGCCCAGAGTTCGGCGACTACCGCCGCCGTCTCCGGCAAGATCACCTATGACTTTGTGCCCGCGGTCGCCAGCAAGGACCAGCAAGGGCGCTGGCAAGCCAAGCTCGACTACGCAAAAACGGTACAAAAACCGGCCCGCAATGTCGTGGTCGAACTGATCGACGACAAGACAGGCAAGGTATTGCTGTCGGCGGAAACCGACGCCCAGGGTGGCTATGCGTTCCAGGCGCCGCTCAATACCGCCGTCCGCGTGCGGGCAAAAGCGCAGATGCTGCGCACAGGCAGCGCAGGACCAAGCTGGAATTTCGCGGTTCGCGACCACTCGTCGGCAGGCTACGGCGTATCGACCAACGGCGCCGCTCTGTTCGCCATGGAAAGCGCCTCCTTCAACAGCGGCAAGCAAGCCAGCATCCATGACCTGAACGCTGCTTCCGGATGGGACGCCACGAAATCGACCTATGCCACATCCCGCTCGGCCGGACCGTTCGCAATTCTCGACACGGTCTACAACGCCAGCCATAAAGTGCTGGAAGCCGATAAAAATCTCGCGTTCCCGCCACTTAACGTCTTCTGGAGCCCGGGCGACACGGACGGCACTTATTTCGGCAGCGAGAGCGGCAAATCCAATTCCAGAGGCTTGCATATCCTCGGCCAGGCAGACGTCGATACCGACGAATACGATGCCGGCGTGATTGCCCATGAGTGGGGACACTACTTCCAGGCCAGTTTCTCTCGCGACGACAGCACTGGCGGCAGCCACGGACAGGGAGACTTGCTCGACATGCGCCTGGCGTTCAGCGAAGGCTGGGGAAATTCGTTTTCCAGCATGGCGCGCAATGATCCGATGTACGTCGACACCAATGGAAAGAGCCAAGGCAAACGCGCGGTAGTTTTCAAGGTCGACGATATTCCGGCGGACGATCCGAAAGCCTGGTTCAGCGAAACAGCGGTACAGTCTGTGCTGTATCGCCTGCACCAGTCGCCGGACATCGGCTTCGGCCCTATCTACCAGGCCATGGCAGCGCAGAAGACATCACCGGCTTTCACCAGCCTGTTTTCATTCGCAGCCGCGCTGCGCGGAAAAATCAATGCGGCCGGCCAGGCCACGCTGGATAGCCTGCTGACCGAGGTCAATACGATAAACAAGGACAATCTAGACATGTTCGGTTCCAAACAGGCGAGCCTTCCAGCATCCATCATTGCTGCCAACAAGGATTTTGTGCTGCCGGTCTACACGCTTCTTGATGTCGGTTTGCAGACCACGGCCCAAACGGCCGGCAAGGAAAGCACAGCATGCAACACGACTGCATACGACGCGGGCAACAATTACAATAAGCTCGGCGTATATCGCTATCTGCGTTTCGGCATCGCGGAAAAAGGCAAATACCGGCTGCGTATCGTCCCCGACCAGGGCCTGGCGCCTTACCTCCAGCTTTATAGCAAGGGAACGGCACTGGCTGGCGACACCGTCAAAAATCAGCTCATTGAAGACCCGAATCATCCCGGCACTTATTATGCGAACTACGATTTGCCGGTGCAAAATGACTACGTAGCCACACTGACCACCGTGGGCGATGCTCCAGGATGCTTTAAGCTCCTGCTCACCCAAGTCAAATGAAAGGGAGAACAATCATGAACATCAAAAACATCCTGGGCAACGGCATGCTGCTGCTTGCAACCCTTGCCTGCCATGCGCAAAGCACCGTCGCCAAACCGCTTCAGCCTGTTGCTCCTGGCAAGGCAGCTGCGAAAAGCCAGCCCGACGGTAAAATCGGGGCGCCCGTCAGCGTCGAACTGATATCCGGCGGCGCCACCAGCAAGAACGTCACGCTGCCGGTGCAGCTGCAATTCAAAACCGACCAGCCCAATACCCCGCTGCAAGTGGAATACCGCAGCAATGACGGTTTGTCGCTTGTCACTCTCGGCACCGCCACGCTGATCAGCAACCAGCAAGGGATCGTGACCGATACGCCGAACGTGCGGGCAACGGCTGACGGCGTCTACGACCTGAACGTGTTCGTCACAGTCGGCGACCGCACACGGGCGGTATCGATTCCCGTCACCGTGGGTAATGCCAAGCCAGTGAAGAAAGCTTCAGGCAAGGCCATGCGCACGCCGCAAGGCGAAGACCTGACGATCATGCCGGCACAAGAGAAGTCGCAATAAGCGACGGCGAGCCGTGCCGGGGATTGACGCAACGACTATCAATCCCCGGCCAAATTCATCATTGCCTACTCAGGCGGCCGGATCGCAGCGGCCGGCGTTTCGTAGATGTATGGCGAGGCCGGCGCAAGTGCTGGTCCAATCCCGCGCAACAAATACCCCCGCTCTGCTTTCTCCACGCTTTCCAGGCCGGTGCCCCGCAATAATCTGGCGAATGCTTCGGTCAGCGGGAAATTTCCTTCCAGGCCCGGACTGCATTTGTTCCGCACCGACTCTGGGGCATAGACAATCGAAATGCCTGCAGTGGCGGCAAACAGCGCCAGTTTCTGGCTCAATGGTCCGGCTGCGATAGCGTAGCTGCGCCCGGCTTCAAAGCCGGTGTTCAGCGCCGGCGCCGGCAGCGCGCTCGCCGCCAGCAGCAAAGCGCACACCTTGATAGCCGCATGTTGTGCATGTTGGAAGGTCATGCCATGTATTCTCTTGTTTGTTCATCGCTAAAGCACTCTTACTTGATTGCCCCGCGAAACAGGAAAAAAGGCCAGTACTTTCCGGACTCAGAAATTGTAGCGGCCAGTCAGCACGATGGTGCGGCCCTGTTCAAAGCCGCTGCCTTCCGGAATGCTGGCGAAGCTGCCGTACAGCTTGCGATCGAAGATGTTCCGCATGCCGAGCGTGAGCGACCATAACCTCGTTTTATAGCGCAGGTTGGCGTCGGTGCTGAACTGGCCTCCTATGTAGGCGTCGTTGATGTTGCGGTAACCGCCGCGGCTGCTCATTCCCAGGCCGTAGCCCCAGCCTCGCCAGCCGGGGCTCTGCAGATCGTAGCTGCTCCAGAAACTGGCCTGGTGGCGCGCCACGCGATCCACCGCAAAAGTAAAATCGGACGGCTGCCCATCCTTGAATCCGGTGTAGCTATAGGATGCAATCAGATTCCAGCCCGGCGCCGGGCTCCCGGCCACATCCAGTTCCGTGCCATAGCTGACTGTCGGCGGCAGTGATCCCAGCGGGCGGGTGACGCCGGCATCGTCGACCTCGCCGTACAGGACTTTGGAATGGGTCGCGCGGAACACCGATGCGGTAAGCAGCAAGCGTTCGTCGAACAGGTTGAGCTTTAATCCCGCTTCGATTGACCTGCCTTCGGTCGGCGGAAAATTATAGATTCCGGCCGGGCCGCCGTTGGGGCCGGGTCCTGAAGCCTGCGCCTGCAGCACAAAACTCTTTTGCTGGTTAACGTACACCATCATGCTGTCGGTCAATTGATACGCCAGGCCGATGTTGTAGACCGGCTTGCTGCGCGGATGCAGCGCGGTGTCGTCGCCGGTCTGCACATCGATGCTGTGGGACCAGGCTTTGGTATAACCGAGATTGGCCAGAAAATGCCAGCGCCGCCAGCTCAGCTGGTCTTGCAAGAACCAGTTATTGGTGTGATAGCTCTGCGAAGGAGAGCCCTGCCACGGGGCCAGGCTGGACTGGGAAACTTCCGGCAGGCTGTCCGCCGACAAGGAAGCCATCACCGAATCGCCAATTTCGATCTGCGGCGCCGCGCGCCAGCTATGGTGAAACGCTAAGCCGGCCAGCAGCACATGTTTTACAGGTCCGGTAAAAAAAATGCCGCGCACGCTGTTCTCGACATTCCAGCCGTAAGAGGTCGCCCCTCCCGCCTGCGGCTGGCAGCCGCGCATGGCTGCACCGCTGCTATCGGCCTGGCTTTGCGCACAATAGTAGGACTCGAAGGAGAGCTGCGTCTTCATGTAGTTGCCCTTGCTCTGCCAGCTCCAGCCGCCGCCCAGTTTCTGCTGCCAGTCGTAGTTGGTGCCGGTGCTGGTGCTGCGGGTGCCGTCGTCAATCGCACCCAAGGGCCCAAAGCCGCCGCTTGCATGCTGGTTGCGTTGGTAACTCAGGCCAACCACCGCGCTCGTATCGCCGTGACGATAACCGAGCGACGGCGCGGCATACACCTCGCGCTCGCTGTCATAACGGCCAGTTGCGTTCGGGTCGCGGTTGCCGGACAGGATCAGCCTGTGGCTCCACGCCTGGTCCTCCGACAGCGCGCCGGCGAGGTCGAGCGTCATGCGCTGATGGCCGTAGCTGCCGGCTTCCAGCGTCAGCTCGCGCATCGCTTCGGCTTGCGGCCGCTTGGTGATGATATTGGCCAGGCCGCCGGGCCGCATCTGGCCGTTGGCGATGATCGAGTCGGCGCCCTTGAGCACGTCGATCCGCTCGATGGCCGCCAGCGGCGTATGCAGCGGCGAGCTGGCGTTGTCGATGGGAGAAGGCCCTTGCTCCAGGCCATTGATGCGGGACGGCGCGACAAACCCTCGGATATAGATGGCGGAATCGACGCCGCGGTTGTAGATGTTCACGCCGCTGACGTCATGCAGGGCATCCAGCAGCGACTGTGCCTGCTGGCTGGCCATGACATCCTTGGTCACCACCTGCACCGATTGCGCGATCTCGGACAGCGGCGTATCGCCGCGCGTAGCGCTGCTGCTGCTGGCGGCGGCAAATCCTTGGGCCGGCTCAGGCGCTTCCGTGGTCCCGGTGACCGTCATTGCCATCAGCACCGTATCCTCTCTTGCGCCTGCTTTCTCGGCCGCTGCAGCGGCGGTCGTAGCGGAAACGGCAGGCGCCGCCGGCGTTGCTGCCCGCAGCAGGTATCCGCCTTCCGCCTTGGCCGCGGCTTCGAGTCCGGTGCCGTTCAGCAGGCGGGCCAGGCCTTCGGCGACCGGATAACGCCCGGCCAGCCCCGGACTATGTTTGTCTTGCACCAGGGCCGCATCGTAGGCAAGCGAAATGCCGGCCTTGACCGCAAACACCGCCAATGCCTGGTTCAGCTTGCCGCCGGCGATCGAATAGTCTTTTGCCGGCTGCCCCGCTTGCGCCCACGCTTGCTGGGGAGTGATCGACCCTGCGGAAACCAGGAAGCAGCAGGCAACGTGCATGCGGATTGCCGTCGATAACGGCAAGGTCGTTCCGGAAATCCGCCGCCGAGAATTTTGTAGAACCATGCAAATTGCTTTCTCGGTTGACTAGACCTGCGTCCGGCCAATGGCCGGATCCAGCTGAAACGCTTGTGCGCGCACCCTAGGCGGCCCTTACAGTGACCCAGTACTGGGTGACTCTCTCTATCCGCACCGGCAGCGCCTTGCTGAGCAGGGTCAGCGCCTGGTCGGTGTCCTTCAGCTGGAAGGCGCCCGAGACGCGTTGCTCCGCCACCGCTGGATCGCAGCTGAGACGGCCGTGGCGATAGCGAGAGAGTTCCTGGACAAAATCAGCCAGCCGCATCTTGTCGGCGTACAGCACGCCTTGCGACCAGAGCGCCTGAGCATCGTCGACCGCCAGCACCGGTCCGGCCTGGTTCGCGGTAAAGCTGCACTGCTGGCCGGCTTGCACCACGACGGCTGCCGCTTTCAGCGGCGTCAGCTCGACTGCTCCCTCGAACACCGCTACATGGCTGCGCATGCCCTCTTGCCGGACATCGAAGCGGGTGCCGAGCGCACGCAGCAAGCCATGCCGTGTCTGCACTCTGAACGGACGCGCCGGCAGCATCCTGTCGGCTGCCGTGGTCACCAGCACTTCGCCGGTGTAAAGCTGGACCAGGCGCTGGCGGCCGTCGAATTTGACATCGACCGAACTGGCGGTATTCAGGATCAGCTGGGTGCCGTCCGCCAGCGCAATCGTGCTGCGCTCGCCGGTTGCGGTCTGGTATTCGGCAGTCCAGTCCTGCCACGGCAGCTTGGCGGCGAGCCAGGCCACCGGCGCTGTGCTTAGCAGCACAACCAGAGCCTTGAGCGCTGCCCGACGCTGCTGCGGATAGGCCGGGCGGTCAAGCACCGGCATGCCCAGTTCGGGCGGGATATCGCTGAACGAGTTGGTGAGCCGTTGCGCGCATTGCCACGCGCGCTGGTGTTCGGGGCTGCGTGAACGCCAGTGCTGCCAGGCTTGCTGGTCGGCTTCGGTAGCGTCGTCGCCATGCAGCTTCATCAGCCAGGTGGCGGCTTCGCGAATGATGGCCGGATTGATCGATGTCTCTGTCATGGCAAGGAAAACGTCAGGCACTGTTCAAAACCCAGCACCATATGGCGCTTCACGGTCCTGACTGAAATGTTCAGCTGCTCCGCGATCTCGGCGTAGGTCAGGCCTTCCAGCTGCGACAGCAGGAAAGTGCTGCGCGCCTTGGGCGGCAGGCGGTCCAGCATGGCGTCGATTTCGAACAGGGTCTCCAGCAGGATGGCGCGATATTCCAGCGACGGCGTCTGTGCTTCAGGCAGCAGTGCCAGCGTTTCCAGGTAGGCGCGCTCCAGCGCTTCGCGCCGGTAGGCATTGGCCACCAGCCCTTTGGCGATCACCGTCAGGTAGGCGCGCGGCTCTTCGATCACCTCGATTGCCGGCTTCAGCAAGACCCGTACAAAAGTGTCTTGCGCGATATCCGCAGCGTGGTCGATATTGCCGAGGCGCCTGCGCAACCAGCCTACCAGCCAGTTGTGATGGTCAATGTACAACGACTGCATCGGCGTGGCCTCCACCTTGGGCATGAGCGGCTCTCCTAACAATGTGCTTCTTTCAAAGCCAAGACAAAATCAAAGATGCTGGCAGTTGCATGAAAACCGCCGGTCCATGTCCGGCGCGGCGTTTCCAGGCAAAAGGAAAACATCGCAGAGATGATTGCGTTTTTCCTCTACTCAATCCAAGACCAAAATGTATGACCAATCTGCGTCGATCGTCAACAAGACGACAGGAACAAAACAACACAATCGCCACTAAACATTTAATTATTTGAACATTTCCCTTTTGCGCTCAGCGATTCTAACCAGCAAAGTCCGATTGTTACCCGATATTTTATTGGACCTCCGCGCGGCGCCGATTCACGCATTTTTACGAAAATGCCGCACATGGATTGCGAGAGACACTATCACTCCGGGAATGAAGCAATATCGAGGCCAAGATGCGGCAGATTGCGCCTGTTTTGGGCTCGGCAAACAAATATGGAAATTTAAAAAAAGAATGGCACTTTTTTTTGTCTCAAGTGGCAAGACTAGTGACAGGTCTTAATGCGTGCAGGAAGATTTTGAGCGAATGTTTACAGTATCCGCTAAACAATCATTGCGATAGTCCAGCGGCAAGCGCGCATTTTGGTGCATCGCGCACCGCTATTGCCTTGTCGGCAAGTGCACAACGGAAACCGGGGATAAGCTGGATATGCCGATTGTTACCTGGCCGGCCAGGCGCCTATGGCAGGCCAGGCGCGCGATCCCAGGAAAATTTTTCCAGCGGACCGGTATAGGGCTTGGCCAGGGGAAACGCCAGGTCGCCGCGCTTGCCTGTCTTCAAACCCAGCTGCACCAGGCTTTCCGCCAGTTTCAGCGCCACCGTCACGCCGTCGATCACGGCGATGCCGAGCTCTTCTGCAATCGCCTTGCAGAGATCGCTCATGCCGGCGCAGCCGAGCACGATGCTGTCGACCCGGTCCTGCTCCATCGCCTGCCGGCATTCGGCCAGGATGATGCGGTACGCATCCGAGCCCGGCCGCTCCAGCTCCAGCACATTCAGTTCGCAAGCGCGCACCTTGCGGCAAAAGCGCTGCATGCCGTATCTCTCGGCCAGGTGCCAGGCGATGCCGCAGGTCCGCTCCAGCGTGGTAACCACGCTGAAACTGCCGCCGATCAGGCTGGCGGCGTGCATCGCCGCTTCGGCGATGCCGATCACCGGGCCGCGCGCGGCTTCGCGTGCCGCGTACAGGCCGGGATCGCCGAAACAGGCGATCACGTAGGCATCGATGCCGGCCGCCTCGCCCTTCCTGATTTCATCGAGGATGCCCGGCACGCTCAGCGCTTCGTCGTAGTGGCTTTCAATCGATGCCGGCCCCATGTCCGGGCTGACCGCGATCACCTCGGTGCCGATGGCGGCGACCCGGCGCGCGCACTGGCCGATTTTCTCGGTCATGCTCCAGGTCGTATTGGGATTGATGATTTTGATTTTCAAGATCAGGCGCTCGCTGCTCCTGCCGCCTTCGGCATTGTCTGTTTATCGCTGATGGTCCAGTAAATCGCCAGGCCGCAGGCCATGCCGATGAACCAGGTGAAATTGGCCAGGCTGGCAAGCGACGGCAGCAATACGCACAAGACCGGAATCACGGCCGACGGAATCAGCGCGATGATGGCCTTGGGGTTATAGCCGTTGCTGTACCAGTAAGCGCCCTTCGGATCCATGCTGTACAGATCGTCGACGATCACCTGCTGTTTTTTCACCAGGTAGAAATCGGCAATCAGGATGCCGAACAAGGGGCCGATGAAGGAACCCAGGATGTCGAGCGTGTAATGGATCACGTGCGGATTGTTGAACAGGTTCCAGGGTGTGATGAAAATCGAGGCGACCGCGGCGATCATGCCGCCCATGCGCCAGCTGATCAGTTTCGGCGCCACGTTGGAAAAATCGAAAGCCGGCGAAACGAAATTGGCGACGATGTTGATGCCGACCGTGGCGATCATGAAAGTCAGGCCGCCCAGCACCACCGCAAAGGTGTTGTCGATATGGCTCACCATCTCTACCGGATCGGTAATCAGCTTGCCGTACAACGGCAAGGTGGCGGCGATGCAGACTACGGTCAACAAGGAGAAACCGAGGAAATTGACCGGCAGGCCCCAGAAATTTCCCCGCTTTACCGATCGGTAATCCTTGCCGTAGCGCGAAAAATCGCCGAAGTTGAGCATGGGTCCAGAGAAATAAGACACTACCAGCGCGGTAGCATTGATCATGATCGGGATCGCCGCCGCGCCGCTGTATTTGATGCCGCCCAGGTTCAGGTCGATATTGCTCCAGCCGGCCTTGCTGATCAGCCAGGCGGCCAGCAGGAACATCACCACGTATACCGCCGGCCCGGCCCAGTCGATGAACTTGCGGATCGCATCCATGCCGGTCCAGAACACGATCGCCTGCAACACCCACATCACCATGAAACCCAGCCAGCCGAGATAGGACAGCCCGGCAAAACCGTATTGCCTGAGGTCGGCGTAGACTGCCAGCTGCGGGAAAAACTTGAGCACGATCAGCAGGAAGGCGCCGGACGCCAGGTAGGTCTGGATGCCGTACCAGGCCACCGCAATCAGTCCGCGGATAATCGCCGGGATGTTCGCGCCCAGTACGCCGAAGGTAGTGCGGCAGATGACCGGATAAGGGGCGCTGGTGACTTGGCTGGGCTTGGCCACCAGGTTGGCGAAGAACTGCACGATCATGATGCCGGCCAGCAGCGCCACCAGCACCTGCCAGCTGCTCAGCCCAAGCGCAAACAGGCTGCCGGCGGTCACGTAGCCGCCTACGCTATGCACATCGGACATCCAGAACGCAAAAATATTGTAGCTGCCCCAGGTCTGTTTTTTCAGCGGCGCCAGGTCGTCGTTGGTCAGCCGGTCGTGGTACGAGGGCTTGATAATCGCATTGTGCTGTTCCATCGTGACTCCTAATCCAGAGTGTTAACAAATCAGGCCGGGCTGGACATCGCCGGGGACTGGCGTTGATTGGCAAAGCTGGTTGACAATGAAACCGCATAAATCATCGACAATCAAATACACAATTGCGCACAATCATTCCTGATCTGTAAGCCAGAATCGTGCCAAGCATTGTAGAAGCCAGGGTAAGCAAGAATAGGATGACTGTATAAAAGGGATTTTTCCGGCTGCGAGACGGGCGATGACAGGGACTTGGAAACCGGCACAAACTGGTGCAAACCCAGCCATAATTGTGCACCTGCCTCGCAATGATGCAATTTTCAAGGAGCTGGACACGCGAAAGCCAAGCTAGCCGTGCAAGCTGCAGGCTTCGGACTTATACTGTTGCCATGTCAATGGGAAAATGCTGCGATCCATGTATAAATTGTGCACAATACCGATATTGAATACGCTTGTAACCGAACCGGAGGCCGCGGCATGAGCGCAGTTCCCAGAGACGAGCAGGCCGAATTGAGCAACGATGAAATCGATGCTCGGATCCACCTCGCCATCATCGACGCTATCCTCGACCACCAGCTGCCGCCGGGAACACGCCTGGTAGAAGCGCCGCTGTGCGAAGCATTCGGCGTCACGCGCGGCACCTTAAGGCGGGTTTTTGTGAAACTGGCGCATGAGCGCGTGATCGACCTGCAGCCCAACCGCGGCGCGGTGATCGCCATGCATGACGTGAAGGAAGCGCGCGAAGTGTTCGAGGCGCGCGTCATCCTCGAAGGCGGCTCGGTCAAGAGCCTGGCCGGCAAACGCAAGGTGTTGCCGGAATTGCGCGCGCTGGTGAAACGCGAGCATGCATTGCGCGAACAAGGCAGCTGGGGGGAATGGATACGCCTGTCGGGCGAATTCCATATCAAGCTCAGCGAAGCCAACCAGAACAACATCGTCAGCGCCTACCTGCGCACCCTGATCGCCCGCACTTCGCTGCTGATAGGCTTGTATGAAACGCCGAAGCGCAACAGCTGCTCGGCCGACGAACACGGCGGCATCCTGGATGCGATCGAACAAGGGGATGCGGAACGCGCCGCCAGGCTGATGGAGCATCACCTGGGCGAATACGCCTCCGAGCTGTTGACCGAAACCAGCCAGCCCAAGGAAGTCGATTTCGCCAGGCTGTTTTCGCCGGTGCGCGCGGCCTGACGCTTCTTTCCCGGGCTTAGTCTTTGCCGTTGGCCTGGTCGTCCAGGCTTTTCAGGAACTGCATTTTCTCGGCGATCTTGGACTCCACTCCGCGTGGCACCGGCTGGTACCAGCCGGGGTCGCCTATGCCGTCCGGCAGATAGGTCTCGCCGGCCGCATAGGCATGCGGTTCGTCGTGCGCATAACGGTACTCATGGCCATAGCCGAGTTCCTTCATCAGCTTGGTCGGCGCATTTCTCAAGTGTACCGGCACTTCCCGCGACTTGTCCTTGCGAACAAACGCCATGGCCTGGTTGAAGGCGTTGTAGCCGGCATTGCTCTTGGCCGCGATCGCCAGGTAGATGACCGCCTGCCCCAGCGCCAGCTCGCCTTCCGGCGATCCCAGCCGTTCATAGGTCGCCGCGGCGTCGTTGGCGATCTGCATCGCGCGCGGGTCGGCCAGGCCGATATCTTCCCAGGCCATGCGCACGATCCGGCGCGACAGGTACATGGGATCGGCGCCGCCGTCCAGCATGCGGCACAGCCAGTACAGCGCGCCGTCCGGGCTGGAGCCGCGCACCGATTTGTGCAAGGCTGAAATCTGGTCGTAGAAATTATCGCCGCCCTTGTCGAAGCGGCGCGCATTCAGGGTCAGCGCATTTTGCAGGAATTCGCTGGTGACCTGGGTCACGCCGGAAGCCTTGATGGCGCTGCCGATCTGCTCCAGCAGGTTGAGCAGCCGGCGCGCATCGCCGTCGGCATAACCGATCAGGGTATCGACCGCGGCCTCGTCGAACTGCAGGTGCGACAAGACCCGCTCCTGCGCACGCGCCAGCAGCAGCTTCAGTTCATCCTCGGTCAGGGCCTGCAGCACATACACCTGCGCCCGCGACAGCAAAGCCGAGTTGACTTCAAACGAGGGATTTTCGGTGGTGGCGCCGATGAAGGTCACCAGGCCGGATTCGGCATACGGCAGCAAAGCGTCTTGCTGAGACTTGTTGAAGCGATGGATTTCATCGACGAACAGGATCGTATGCCTGCCTTGCGCCAGGTTCTGCTGCGCCTGTTCCATCGCCGCGCGGATATCCTTGACGCCGGAAAACACCGCCGACAGCGGGATGAATTCACAGTCGAAGGCATTCGCAGTCAGGCGCGCCAGCGTGGTCTTGCCGACACCGGGCGGCCCCCACAGGATCATGGAATGCGGCTTGCCGGATTCAAACGCCAGCCGCAGCGGCTTGCCCGGCCCCAGCAGGTGGCTCTGCCCGATCACCTCGTCCAGGGTCGCCGGACGCAGGGCTTCGGCCAGTGGCGGTGTGGGTTCTACTTTGAAGAGATCGGACATGGTTCGGTGAAAAATGGTCTTTGTTTGAAAAATCAAATGTCATGCAGCATCTGTAAAGCTTGGCGGCCGGCCCCGAAACCTGCCGGCTGCGCCCCGGTGCGCGAAGACGGCGATTGTGAGAGAATCCCTGTCGATTTCGACCAGCTCTCCGCCCCGCCATGCCCTTTGTCGTCACCGATTCCTGCATCCGCTGCAAATACACCGACTGCGTCGAGGTCTGCCCTATGGATTGCTTCCGGCAAGGGCCGAATTTCCTGGTGATCGTGCCAGAGGACTGCATAGACTGCTCGATGTGCGTGCCGGAATGTCCGGTCGGCGCGATCTACAACCAGGCCGACCTGCCCGACGAACAGCGCCATTTCGCCGAAATCAACGCCCGCCTTGCCGCCCATCCGGACTGGAAACCGATCACTCGCTCGCAACCACCGTTGCCTGACCACGAAGCCTGGCGCGAGGTCGCCAACAAGCTGGAATTCCTGGAACAGGCGTAGGGTGGGCAGTTTTTTCCCACGCGCCACTTAAATCTGCGTGGGCACCCGTGCCCACGCTACTGATTCAATACATCCGCCCCCTTGGGCACGACAAACTGGAACTGCCCGGTCGACAGCGGCGGATTCTTGACGAAATTCTTGAAGGTCAGCAGCGATACCTGGCCAAACGAATCGCGCAGTTCCATCGCCTGCGGCACACCGTCCTTGAGGCCGATGCCGATATGGTCGAAGGTGGTGTCCTTGGCTTTCGGCGTCGCTTCCAGCCACTCCATGCCATCCTTGGCCTGGCCTTCTTTCAGGACAAAGTTCTTTTCCAGGTCGTTGCTGCCGAACAGGATCGCCGCCGGTGAGGAACCGAGCGCATTGCCCAGGCTCTTGGTGGTGACCTGGTTCAGGTCCTTGTCGTAGATGTACAGCTTGTCGCCGTCGGCTTGCAGCACCTGTTCGTACGGCTTCTGGTAAGTCCAGATGAACTTGCCGGGCCGGGCGAAGATGAAAACGCCGCTGGAAGTGCTGGTGACCTTGGGCGCCTTGCCGGCGTCGATTTTCACCAGTTGCTGCGAGAATTCACCCTTGGCCGACTGCGTGCTGCTGACGAACGACTTGAACTGCTCCAGCGCACTGGCATGGGCCAGCGACGGCAGCAGCGCCATGCTCAGCGACAGGCCGACGATCAGGCGGCCCGATTTGAACTTGGCGAACATGTTGCTCTTGCCGGCCAGGCTGGCGATGATTTTCTTTTGCATATCTTATTGCTCCGTGTTGCTATTCCCCGCCGGCACCAGGATTTCCCGGTTGCCGTTGGATTGCATGGTTGAAACCAGTCCGCTTGTTTCCATCTGCTCCAGCAAGCGCGCCGCGCGGTTGTAGCCGATGCGCAGATGGCGCTGCACCAGCGAAATCGAGGCGCGCCGATTCTTCAGCACCACCGCCACCGCCTGGTCGTACAATTCGTCGCCTTCGCTGCCGCCGGTCGCCGCGCCGCCGAGCGGGCCGTCGGTGCCGTCTTCCAGCACGCCGCCTTCCAGTATTCCTTCGATGTAGTTCGGCTCGCCCTGTTCCTTCAGGTAGTCGACCACCCGATGCACTTCTTCATCCGAGACGAACGCGCCATGGACCCGGATCGGCAAGCCGGTGCCGGGCGGCATGTACAGCATGTCGCCCATGCCGAGCAGCGCTTCCGCTCCCATCTGGTCAAGGATCGTGCGCGAATCGATCTTGCTGCTGACCTGGAACGCGATCCGGGTCGGCACATTGGCCTTGATCAGGCCGGTGATCACGTCTACAGATGGGCGCTGCGTCGCCAGAATCAAGTGGATGCCGGCGGCGCGCGCCTTTTGTGCGATACGCGCGATCAGCTCTTCCACCTTCTTGCCGACCACCATCATCAGGTCGGCCAGCTCGTCGATGATGACGACGATGGTAGGCAGCTTTTCCAGCGGTTCGGGCGCATCCGGCGTCAGGCTGAACGGATTCGGGATTTTTTCTTCGCGCTTGTCGGCGTCCGCGATCTTCTGGTTGTAGCCGGTCAGGTTGCGCACGCCCATCTTCGACATCAGCTTGTAGCGGCGCTCCATCTCGTTGACCGCCCAGTTCAGCGCATGGCCGGCCTGGCGCATGTCGGTCACCACCGGCGCCAGCAGGTGCGGGATGCCTTCGTAGATCGACAGCTCCAGCATTTTCGGGTCGATCAGGATCAGGCGCACCTGGTTCGGATCGGATTTATAAAGCAGGGACAGGATGGTGGCGTTGATGCCCACCGATTTGCCCGAGCCGGTGGTGCCGGCCACCAGCAAGTGCGGCATCTTGGCCAGGTCCGCCACCACCGGATGGCCGGCGATGTCCTTGCCGAGCGCGATGGTGAGGCTGGAGACGCCGTCATTGTAGACCTTGGAGCCGAGGATCTCGGTCAGGCGCACGATTTGACGTTTGGGGTTGGGCAATTCCAGGCCCATGAACATTTTGCCGGGGATCACTTCCACCACGCGGATCGAAGTCAGCGACAGCGAACGCGCCAGGTCGCGCGCCAGGCCGACGATCTGGCTGCCCTTGACGCCGGTCGCCGGTTCGATTTCGTAGCGGGTAATCACCGGGCCGGGATAAGCGGCCACCACTTTCACCTGCACGCCGAAATCGGACAGTTTTTTCTCGATCAGGCGGCTGGTGAATTCCAGCGTTTCGACGCTCACGGTCTGCTGCTGCGGCGGCGCTTCGTCCAGCAGCGACAACGGCGGCAGGTTGGTGTCCGGCAAATCGGTGAACAAGGTGGTTTGCCGCTCTTTTTCCACCCGCTCCGATTTCGGCACGGCAACTACCTGCGGCTCGATCCGGATCGGCGACGCCACCACGATCTTGGCGCGCTCCTGCACCACTACTTCTTCACGCTTGACGGCGGCGACCTGCCCGACCTTGCGGTCTTCGCGCGCGACATAAAAATTCTTCAGCCACAGCAGCCCGTTTTCGATGCCGGCACCGATGCGCTCGGCCACGGTCAGCCACGACACATGGAAAAACAGGCTGATGCCCAGTGCGAACAACAGCAGCAGGAACAAGGTGGAGCCGGTAAAACCGAGCGCGGTTTGCGCGCCGCTGCCGATCAGCTGCCCCAGCACGCCGCCGGGCGCGCGCGGCAGTTGCACGTGGCTAGCCAGCCATTGCATGCGGGTATATTCGAGGCCCAGGCTACCCACCAGGATCAGGACAAAGCCGGCGCCGCGGATCAAGCCTTCGTGGCGATGCTCGGGTTCGGCGTTTTTCTCAACCACAAAACGCTGCGAAATGCGGCGGTAGCCCTGCCACAAGGTGCGCAGCAGCAGCGCGCACCACCACCAGGCCGAGGCGCCGAAGACAAACAGCATCAGGTCCGACAGCCAGGCGCCGATGCGGCCGCCCCAGTTATGCATGCGCGGCACCAGGGTGCCGTGCGACCAGCCCGGGTCGGACTTGGAATAGGTGGCGAAAATGATGATCAGATAGGCTGTGATGACCGCATAGACGATCCAGCGCGCTTCATACAGCAGCCGGACCAGGCGGCTCGGCAAAGGCTGCGCCTCTTGCGGCTTGGTGTTGCGGGTATAGGCTTGGCTTGTTCTAGTCATAAATCCGGTTGGTGTTACTTCGTTATCACTTTACAGGTGCGCGGAATGCATTCGCAAGTTGAAATTATGCACCTAATACCTATATATATAACCAGTGTTTGATGTTTCCATTTGAAACATGAGCAAAAAACCAAGCTTGGGGAGCAAGGATTTTTGATGCGCCGCCACTTGAAAGCGTCGGCTCGACTATAATCTTACCGAGTTTTTGAGCGCAATTTGATGATCTTGACAATATTTATCCGCCGCCAGCGGCCATAAATCCGCATTCATCATCTGATCAGCCGGGGACAGCATCATTCGCCGCAAGTCTGTGCTGGCGGCAACCCTGTCCGACAACTGTTTTTGATATCTGTTACCTGAGGCACACGATGACCACTACCAAACCCGCCAAGCACGCCCATGTCCTGATCCTCGGTTCCGGGCCCGCCGGCTACAGCGCCGCTGTCTACGCCGCCCGCGCCAACCTGAAGCCGGTCCTGATCACCGGCGTCGAGCAAGGCGGCCAGCTGATGACCACTACCGACGTCGAGAACTGGCCCGGCGACCCGCACGGCGTGCAAGGTCCGGAACTGATGCAGCGCCTGCTCAAACACGCAGAAGAATTCAACACAGAGATCATTTTCGACCATATCCACACCACCAAGTTGTCGGAAAAACCATTTCGCCTGATCGGCGATTCGGGCGAGTACACCTGCGACGCCCTGATCATCGCCACCGGCGCCTCGGCCCAGTATCTCGGCCTGCCGTCGGAAGAAGCGTTCATGGGCAAAGGCGTCTCGGCCTGCGCCACTTGCGACGGTTTCTTCTACCGCGGCCAGGAAGTCGCCGTGGTCGGCGGCGGCAATACCGCGGTGGAAGAAGCGCTGTACCTGTCGAACATCGCCAGCAAGGTCACCCTGATCCACCGCCGCGACAAGTTCCGCGCCGAACCGATCCTGGTGGACCGCCTCAACGCCAAGGTGGCGGAAGGCAAGATCGTCATCAAGTACAACCACACGCTGGATGAAGTCACCGGCGACGCCAGCGGCGTCACCGGCATCAACATCAAGTCGGTGGCCGACGGCAGCGTCACGCCGATCACGCTGCACGGCGTCTTCATCGCCATCGGCCACAAGCCGAACACCGGCATTTTCGACGGGCAGCTGGAAATGCACAACGGCTACATCAAGACCCGGACCGGCCTGGAAGGCATGGCCACCGCCACCAGCGTGCCGGGCGTGTTCGCCGCCGGCGACGTCCAGGACCACATCTACCGCCAGGCCATCACCAGCGCCGGCACCGGCTGCATGGCGGCGCTGGATGCCCAGCGCTTCCTGGAAGATTAAAGGTCACGCGTGGGCACGGTGTGCCCACCCTACCCCGCCGCCTTTCACCATCAGCAGACGCATATATCATGGCCGGCCCGATCAAAGACTTCAGCGCCCTCAAATCGCTGCGCAAGGAAATCAAGGCGCAGGACGAAGCACGCCAGGCCGCCGCGGCCGAAGCCAAGCGCCGCGAGCAGGAAACACGGCGCGACGCCGACATCTTCCGCAGCAGCATCGGCAACGTCAAGCCGCTGGCGGTTCCGCCCAAGTTCACGCCTGACATCCCGCGCCCGCTGCCGATCGCGCGCCAGCACCTGGCCGACGAGCAAGCCGCGCTGGCAGCATCGCTGTCCGACGATTTCAACATCGAAACCCTGCTCGACACCGACGAAACGCTCAGCTTCGCCCGCAACGGCATCGGCCCCGACGTCATGCGCAAGCTGCGGCGCGGCCACTGGACCATCCAGCAGCAGCTCGACCTGCATGGCCTGCGGCGCGAAGAAGCACGCGAAGCCCTGGCCGAATTCCTGCGCCTGGCGGCCAAGCGCGGCTGGCGCTGCGTACGCATCATCCACGGCAAGGGACTGGGTTCCATCAACAAGGAGCCGGTGCTGAAATCCAAGGTCCGCAACTGGCTGGTGCAGAAGGAAGAAGTACTGGCCTTCTGCCAGGCCACCGCTGCCGAAGGCGGTTCCGGCGCCTTGCTGGTGCTGCTCAAGGGCCAGGCCGCCTGATTCGTAGGGTGGACACCTGTGCCCATCCTACTAAAACAAACCCATCTGGCCCGACAAGCGGTCTTTTTCCGGCTGCACGTACGGCCGCTTGAAACGGCTCGTATCCAGCGTGCCGAACGAACCGCCGTGCGTCATGCCGAACCTGAGCACGGCCTTTTCAAAACGCTGGCGCAGCAGATCGGCCCACACGCCCTCGCCGCGCATGCGGGTGGCAAAATCGGCGTCATAGTCGGCGCCGCCGCGCATCTCGCGGATGCGGTTCATCACGCGGTTGGCGCGCTCCGGAAAATGCGCCTGCAGCCAGTTCTTGAACAAGGGATTCACCTCCCACGGCAGACGTAAAACGGTATAACCGGCGCGCACCGCGCCAGCCTCGGCGGCCGCCTCTATCACGCGTTCCATGTCCGGTTCGGTGATGAACGGAATCATGGGCGCCACGCTGACGCTGACCGGGATGCCCGCCTCCGCCAGCGTGCGGATGGTGCGCAGGCGCCGCGCCGGCGTCGCCGCCCGCGGCTCCAGCGTGCGGGCGATGGTCGCATCCAGCGTAGCGATGGTGACCGCCGCCACCGCCTGCCGCTTGGCCGCCATGGCGGCCAGCAAATCGATATCGCGCTCGATCAGCGACGATTTGGTGATCAGGGCCAGCGGATGTTCGCAATCGTGCAGCACCTGCAAGATGCGCCGCGTCAGCAGCAATCCGCGCTCGCAAGGCTGGTAGGCATCGGTGTTGATGCCCAGCGCGATCGATTCGGCGACATATGACGGCCGCGCCAGCTCCCGCTGCAACAATTCCGGCGCATTCACCTTGGCAAAAATCCGGCTCTCGAAATCCAGCCCGGGCGACAGTCCCAGGTAGCTGTGGGTCGGCCGCGCGAAACAGTAGATGCAACCGTGCTCGCAGCCGCGATAGGGATTCAGCGAGACATTGAACGGCAGGTCCGGCGAGGCATTGCGGCTGAGGATGCTCTTTGCCTGTTCTTCGGTGACGATGGTGCGCAGCGCTGCCGGTTCATCCAGTTCATCTTCCGCCGCCCAGCCGTCGTCGAACTCCTCGCGCTGCGCAACTTCAAAGCGGCCTTGCATATTGCTGGTCGCGCCGCGGCCCTTGCGCGCCACGCCGGCAGGCTGGAACTGGATTACCTGGGGAAAAGGCTTTTTTTGATAATCTGACATCGCGGCGCTAATATACTGTACATATATACAGTATATTAGCGCAAATCCTGCCTTTTGCAATGGCTACATCCAGTTCAGGGCAGCCTAAAGACTTAGCGGCGTCTCGGCGCGTTTGCGGCGCAACCGCTGCACCATTCTGTCCATATACAGATACACAACAGGCGTCGTGTACAAGGTCAACACCTGCGACAGCAGCAAACCGCCCACCATGGCGATGCCCAGCGGCCGCCGCAGCTCTGATCCCGCGCCCGCACCCAACGCCAGCGGCAATGCGCCCAGCAGCGCCACCATGGTAGTCATCATGATCGGCCGGAAGCGCAGCAGGCATGCCTTGTAAATTGCCTCTTCGGGCGACAGGCCGCCGGCTTCCTCCACGATGGCGACGTCGACCATCATGATTCCGTTCTTTTTGACAATGCCGATCAGCAGCATGACGCCTATCAGCGCCACCAGCGAAAAATCGTAATGCAGCAGGATCAGCGCCAGCAGTCCGCCGATGCCGGCCGAAGGCAGGGTCGACATGATCGTGATCGGGTGGATAAAACTTTCATACAGGATGCCAAGCACGATGAAAATGGCCAGCAGCGCCGCCAGGATCAGGAACGGCTGGTTTGCCAGCGATTCTTGAAACGCTTGCGCGCTGCCGGCGAAAATCGAGCTCAGGCCGGCAGGCTTGGCCATCGAACGTTCCTTCGCATTGATGGCGTCGATGGCGTCGCCCAGCGCCTGCCCTGGCGCCAGGTTGAACGACAAGGTCGAAGCTGGAAACTGGCCGTCGTGGTTGACCGTCAGCGGCGCCGATGAATGTTCGAACCTGCTTATGGCGCTGAGCAGCACCGGCACGCCGCTCTTGGACGGCACGTAGATGCGGGCCAGCGCGCTTTCGTCGAGCTGGAAGCGTGGATCGACTTCCAGCACCACCCGGTACACACTGACCTGGGTGTAAAAGCTCGCCACCTGGCGCTGGCCGAAGGCGTCATACAAGGTATCGTCCACCGCCTGCGTGTTGACGCCGAGGCGCGCCATCGCCTCCCGGTCCAGAACGATTTGCAGGCGCGGCGCCGTCGGCTCGCTGTCGCCTTCGACGTCGCGGATCTGCGGGATTGTCCGCAGCGCCGCCAGCATGCGCGGCGTCCATAGCTGCAGTTCGGCCAGGTTGGCGTCGCGCAGCGTGTACTGGAATTGCGTTTTGCTGACGCGCGCGCCGATCTGCAGATCCTGGCGCGCTTGCATGTGCAAGGTGATTTCCGGAATATTCCTGACCCGCTTGCCGATGCGGTCGATGACTTCGTATACCGAGGCACGGCGCAGCTCAAACGGCTTCAGGTCGATCAGCAGCCGGCCGACGTTAAGCGACGGATCGCCCTCGATCCAGAAATAGACGTTCTGGATATCCGGATCTTGCCGCACCGTGTTCGCCAGCGCTTGCATCTGGCGCAGCATCGCCGGGTAGGAGATATCCGGCGAGGCTTCGGTCACGCCGGCGATCAATCCGTTATCCTGCTGCGGGAAAAACCCTTTCGGGATATAGACATAAATGCCAAGCGTGACCACCAGCGTCGCCAGCATCACGCCCAGCGTCAGGCGCTGGTGCCGCAGCACCGTGCGCAAGCCGCCGGCATAGGCCTGGCGCATGCGCTCGAGAAAATGTTCGCAGCGCTGGTGGAACCAGTCGCTGCGGTGTGTTGACTGGACGCTCAGGAAGCGTGCGCACAGCACCGGGGTCAGGGTCAGGGAAACCACGCCGGAGATCAGGATGGCGATGGCGGCAGTATCGGCAAATTCGCGGAACAAGCGCCCTACCACGCCTCCCATGAACAGCAGCGGGATGAATACCGCCACCAGTGAAATCGTCATGGAAAAAATCGTAAAGCCGATTTCATGCGAACCCTTGAACGCTGCCGCCTGCGGTTCCATGCCCTCTTCCACATGGCGCAGGATGTTTTCCAGCATCACGATCGCATCGTCCACCACAAAGCCGATCGAAATCGTGAGCGCCATCAGGGAAACGTTGTCCAGCGTGTAGCCAAGTCCGTACATGGCGGCCATGGTGCCGAACAGGGACAGCGGGATGACGATCGCCGGGATCAGGGTGGCGCGGATGCTGCCCAGGAAAATGTAGACGACGAACACTACCAGCAGGCAGGTCAGGAACAGCGTAAATTGCACGTCGCTGACCGATGAACGTATGGTCTGGGTGCGGTCGCCCAGCAGCACCAGGTGCAGCGAAGGCGGCAGGTTGCGCTCAAGCGCAGGCAATGCTTCTTTTACTTTCGCCACGGTAGCGTTGACGTTGAATCCTATCTGCTTGTGCACATCGATCATGACCGCCTGGTGCTGGCCCAGCCAGGCACTCTGCTTGACGTCCTCCACGCTGTTGACGATGACGCCGGCATCGCGCAGCTTGACTGTGGCGCCGTTGCGCGACGTCAAGGCAATGGCGCCATATTCCGCCGACTGGCTGAGCTGGTCGTTGGTATCCAGGGTGATCGATTGACGGCTACCGTTCAAGGTCCCCTTGGGGCCGTTGGCAGTCGCTTCAGCTATGCGTTGGCGTACGTCTTCCAGCGTCAGGCCCATCGCGGCGACACGGTTCGGGTCCATCTGAATACGCACCGCGGGTTTTTGCCGGCCGTGGTAATCGATCGCACCTACACCGCGTACGCGCGCAATCTCGGGCGTCAGGAAATTCTCGACATAGTCATCGACCTGGCCGATCGGCATGTTGTCGGCATAGACCGCGATCGTCATCAGCAAGGCATCCGACGGATTTTTTTTCTCGAAGGTCGGCGGATGCGGCAGGTTCTTGGGCAGGTCGCCAAGCGCTGCGTTGATCGCACTTTGCACATCCAGCGCCGCCGCATCCACGCTGCGCGCCAGGTCGAACTGCACGCTGATCGAGCTGGCGCCGAGCGAACTGGTCGAGGTCAGGGAGGTGACGCCGGGCAGGATCGCCAGCGCCCGCTCCAGCGGCGAGGTAATCGAGGAGGCGACTGTTTCCGCGCTGGCGCCAGGTAAATCGGTATTGACAGAAATCGTCGGGATGTCAACCTGGGGCACGCCGGCTATCGGCAATTGCGTATAACTGGCGATACCGATGAACAGCAGCCCTATCATCAGCAGGAATGTGGCTACCGGGCGCCGGATAAACCATGCGGAAAGGTTCAAGGTCTCGATCCAGGTTAGCGTGAAACCACGCTGTTTGTCGCAGGCTTGACCTGCGCCGGCGGCGCTGGCGCGGCCTTGACATCGACGCGCGCTCCCGCCTGCAGCTGGAACTGCCCTTCCACCACGACCCGTTCGCCGGCGGCAAGCCCGGCCAGGATCACGGTCCGCTCATCCGATACCGGCCCGACCGTGACTTCCCGCGATTCGGCGATATTGTCAGCTGTAACGATATACACGAAAGGATGCTGCGCTCCGGTCTGGATCGCCGTCGACGGCACCGATATCGCATTCGGCAGATCGTTCAGCACCACGCGCACCGACGTGAACGCCCCGGGCCACAGGTTTTCCTGGGCATTCTTGAAGATCGCCTTGCAGCGGATGGTGCCGGTGGCGACATCGATCTGGCTGTCGATCAGCGTCAGTTCGCCCTCGTCCAGCACCTGCCTGCCGTCGTCCGCCAGCGCCAGCACGGGCAGAGCCTGGCGTTCCTGCTGCCGGCGCAAGACCGGGAGCAAAACCTGGGGCAGCGAAAAGACCATGGCGATCGGCTGGATCTGGCTGACGACCACCAGACCGTTGACATCGCCGGCGTGCACCAGGTTGCCGGCATCCACCAGCCGGGCGCCGAGACGGCCGTCGATCGGGGTGCGGATCGTGGTGTAGCCCAGCTGCAGCTGCGCCAGATCAATCTGGGCCTGGTCGCCGTCAAGGGTGGCGCGCAGCTGGTCCAGCTGCGAGCGAGTGGTGTCGCGAATCTGCGTCGTGCCGGAATCGTGCTGCACCAGGAATTCGTAGCGCTCCAGATCGCGCCGGGTGTTGACGAACTGGGCGCTGTCTTTCTGCTTTTGCGCCTGGGCCGCGTGCAGTTGCACTTCAAAAGGTTGACGGTCAAGCTCGATCAGGACATCGCCGCGTTTGACGTTCGCGCCTTCCTGGAACAACACCTTGTTGATTTGAGCGTCGATGCGCGCGTGCACCACCACGGTATTGAGAGCCTGCACCGTAGCGGCGCTGTCGAGGTAGCTGCGCACGTTCTTCTGCTCTGCCAGCGCAACTTTGACGGCAACCGCTTTTCCCGCGCCGCCGCCCTGGCCGGCGCTCTGGCCAAACAATCCAAAATGGGCGCCGGCGATGTACAACCCCGCCGCAGCGACTGCCGTGCCGACCAGCCACCGAGATTTTGCCAGTTTCATTCTTTGTCTTTTTGATAGAGGGATGAGCGCGTTACAGATCGACGCATCAGCGATGCACAGCGCTCCGACGCGAGCAAAGCCCAAGCAGCGGAGATTTTATGGCGGGACATTGCTGGCGCCGGGACATGCGCACAACTCTGCGCGAGTGCGAATTTATCAAGCGATACTTAGCCGAAACTTAGCCGTGGCCAGGAATCACTTGTCCAAAAGTCTTGCCTCGACAGCATCTTCTGCCCTACGAGGTTGCAGAGAACCACCTTCGAGCCAACTCTCGACCCGGACTATCTCCTCTTTCTGCGCTTGCGCGGCATTTGACTCTTCATGCGGCCGTCTTTGACTGAAAGAGGAGGACGGACAGGCAGCAAGCCTGCCCTATAGGCGAAATGGCAGGAAACGCAGGAAATAAATCAGGGGAATACAAAGCAGGATAGCCAGGGCGCTGCTGATCACACTCCAGCCGAGCGCGTAATGATAGTCGTTCGTAATGATATGCAAGGAAATCGCTGCGCCGCGCACCAGGCCCAGGAAAACGAAATGCGCCGGGAAAATCACCAGCGTATTGTCTGAAAGCCAGCCGGCTATCCCTGACGCCGGCAATAACTTGGAAATACATAAAACGGCGGCGATCCCGAACAGGGAAACCGGCAGGTAAAGCAGCGGTTGCGCACCGAAATACATGGTGGCCAGATCTACCCTGTCGTTCAATTGCCCGAGACCGACCAGCAGCGCACAAGCAATCAGGCCCGCCAGGAGCAGATTGCCGGCGCGCATATTGTCAAACCAGGCGCGTTCGCGGACATACTGTCCGATGGCGTAAAACGACAGCGCCGGCCACATCGTATCCAGGCCAAGCAGCAGCCTGTATGGCGGACGGCTGACGGCCAGCGTGACGGCAAATCCGAGAATTACAAACCAGCAGGTGGCGGCGCTCAGGTTCAACAGCTTGCGCGCCGCCTGGTACACGATCACCGTCGCCACCAGGCAAGGAAAGAACCAGAGCGGCGGATTGATATACAGGTCCGGCTCCAGGCCAGTCAGCAAGCCGGCGATGGGGTCGTACCACAGACGTCCGGCAGACATTGCGGCCTTCGCTCCGATGTTGCGGGTAGCCAGCCAATACAGGTAAGCGAAGCAGAAAAACAGGAAATACGGCCAGGCCAGGGTGCGCAATATTTTTTTTGCATTGCCGTACACGGACTCTTCCAGTTTTCCTGGCTTGAGCAAGAATCCGGAAATGAAGAAAAACAACGGCACGTGGAAGCTGAACAGCAGGCGCACCATGTAGTCCGACAGGCCTTTGCTGTGGCCGATAACGATCAGGACAATGCCGATGGCCTTGGCATTGTCGATGAACACGTAGCGAGCGGCTGTGCCCGGGTTGAGCGATGAACGTTGGAGCGATGGAAAAAAAATCATCGGGAAAACTACGGGAAAGGCAGCGCCGCATCCGGCTTGACGGCCAGGATTACGCGCTTGAATTCCGCCTGTATGCGCAGCAGCGCCGATGGCGACTCGGCTTCGAAGCGCATCACGATCACCGGCGTGGTATTGGATGAGCGCGCCAGGCCGAAGCCGTCCGGATATTCGACACGCAGGCCGTCGATTTTGATGATGTCGTCGGCGCCGGGGAATGTCGCCTCGCCTTGCAGTTTTTCGATCAGGCTGAAGTTCTCCCCTTCTTCCAGTTTCAGCTGCAGCTCGGGCGTGCTGGACGATTGCGGCAACGCGTTCAACACCGCCGACGGATCGCTTTCGCGGCTCAGCAGTTCCAGCAGGCGCACGCCAGCGTACAGGCCGTCGTCGAAACCGTACCAGTGGTCCTTGAAGAACACATGGCCGCTCATCTCGCCGCCCAGCGGCGCCCCGGTTTCACGCATCTTGGCCTTGACCAGCGAATGGCCGGTCTTCCACATCAGCGGCTTGCCGCCATGCGCGGTAATCCACGGCGCCAGGTGGCGCGTGCATTTGACGTCGTACAGGATCTCGCGGCCCGGATGGCGTGTCAGCACGTCCGCGGCAAACAGCATCAGCTGCCGGTCCGGATAGATGATCTGGCCATCCTTGGTGACCACGCCGAGGCGGTCGCCATCGCCGTCGAAGGCCAGGCCGATTTCGGCGTCCGAATTTTGCAGGGCGCGGATCACGTCCTGCAGGTTCTCCGGATGGGCCGGATCGGGATGGTGGTTGGGGAAAGTGCCGTCCACTTCGCAGAATAGTTCTTGCACCTCGCAGCCGAGCGCACGGTACAGCTCGCCGGCAAAAGCGCCGGCGACGCCGTTGCCGCAATCGACCACGATCTTCATCTGCCGCGCCAGCTTGGTGTCGCTGACGATGCGCTGCAGATAAGCCTGCCGGATGTCGTGCTGGCGGTAGCTGCCGCTTGGCACAGATATGGTTGCCTCGACGCTGCCGTCTTCGATGGCCTGGTACAGCTGCTGGATGGTCTCGCCATATATCGCCTCGCCTGCCAGCACCATCTTGAAGCCGTTGTAATCAGGCGGATTATGGCTGCCGGTGACCATGATGCCGGACTGTGCGCCCAGTACATGGGTCGCAAAATACACCATAGGCGTCGCTACCAAGCCCAGATCGACCACATCCACACCGGCATCGCGCAAGCCGGCAGCCAGGGCGGTGGCAAGTTCAGGTCCGGATAAACGGCCGTCGCGGCCGATAATCACCGTTTTTTCGCCCTTGGCCCGGGCGGCGGTGCCGAAGGCCTGGCCGATCTGGCGCGCGATGCCGGCGTCCAGGGTTTTACCGACGATGCCGCGAATGTCGTAAGCCTTGAATATGGAATTTTGAATCGGGAGCATAGTGTTGTACCAGGTTGGCTGCCTTAGCAGCGTTTATAGATGTCTTCGAAACGCACGATGTCGTCTTCTCCCAGGTAGCTGCCCGACTGCACCTCGATCAGGTGCAGCGGCAGTTTCCCTGGATTCTCCAGCCGGTGCCGGACGCCGATCGGAATGTAGGTCGATTCGTTCTCGGTCAGGAATTTCTCCTCGTCGCCGCAGACAATGCGCGCCGTGCCGCTGACCACCACCCAGTGTTCGGCGCGGTGGTGATGCATCTGTAGCGAAAGTTTCCCGCCCGGATTGACGGTAATCCGTTTCACCTGGAAGCGGTCGCCGCCGTCGATGCCTTCATAACAGCCCCACGGCCGGTAGACACGTATGTGGTTCATGTGTTCCGTGCGGCTGTTTTTCTTCAGGGCTTCGACGATTTTCTTGACGCCTTGCACCTGGTCCTTGTGCACTACCAGCACCGCGTCCTTGGTTTCCACCACCACCGTGTCCTGCATGCCGATCACCGCCACGAAGCGGCTCTCGGCACGGATCATCGAATCGCGGACACCGTCGGTATACACATCGCCGCGCAGCACGTTACCGTCGGCGTCGCCGTCCAGTATCTGCCATAAGGCCGACCAGGAACCGATATCGCTCCAGCCGATGTCCGCCGGCACCACCACCGCGTGCCGGGTATTCTCCATGACGGCATAGTCGATCGATTCCGCCGGGCAGCTGGCGAAGGCGGCCTCATCCAGGCGGCAAAAATCGAGATCATGGTAAGACGCCTGGAAAGCCCGGGCGCAGCTCTCGGCGATCGCCGGCCGGTACTCGCGCAGTTCCGCCAGGTAGCGCGCCGGCTGGAACAGGAACATGCCGCTGTTCCAGCTATAGGCGGCATCCGCCGCAAATGTCTCGGCGCGCGCCTTGTCCGGCTTCTCGATGAATTTCTCCACCGCGTAGCAGCCGTCGATGCCATTGAATGCGGCCTTGGCGCGGCGAATATAGCCATAACCGGTTTCGGCGGCGCTAGGCACGATGCCGAAGGTCGCCAGCGCGCCTTGTTCGACTGCCTGCGCTGCGCACTGGACGGCCTTGTGGAAGGCTTGCGCATCGCCGATCACATGGTCGGCCGGCAGCACCAGCATGATGGCGTCCTTGTCATGTTGAAGCAGGAAATGCGCCGCCACCGCGACCGTCGGCGCAGTATTCTTGCTTTCCGGCTCCAGCAGGATGGCCAGCGGCGCCATGCTGATGCCGCGCAACTGCTCCGCCACCATGAACCTGTGCTCATTGCCGCAGGTGAGCAACGGCGGCATCAGTTCCGGCCAGTCCGCCAGCCGCAGCAGCGTTTCCTGCAGCATCGAATGCTGCGAACGCAACGGCAGCAACTGCTTGGGCATGGCCTCGCGCGAGAGCGGCCACAGACGCGTGCCGGAACCTCCGGCCAGGATCACTGGATAGATTTTCATGGTCAGCTCACCGCGCTTTCATTTTCCGGCAGCCGGTCGCGGGCATCGCCCCAGTCGGGTATGCCGGCTTCAGGCAAACGGCGCATCTGGCCGGCACGGTCTACGCTGTATTGCTTGAATACGATCGCCTCGTCCAGCTGGGCGCCGCCCAGGATCCGGGTGTATTCGAACAATACGCTGCGCACTACTTGCGCGCCGGAGCATATATGGCTGCCATGCCCGATCCAGGTAGGGCCGACGATCTTGCTGCCGGCATCGATGCGGCAGCCCGAACCGATATACACCGGCCCCTCGATCGTCGTACCATCCCAGTCTATGCTGATGTTGAGGCCGGCCCAGACGCCCTCGGCGATCTGCTTGCCGGGTATTTCCAGCTGCGCTACCCGGCCCTGCATCACGTTCTGCAGGACGCTCCAGAAATCGGTGACGCTACCGATGTCTATCCAGTTGAAAAACCGCTGCTGCGCATAGAATGGCAAGCCCTTCTTCGCCATCAACGGAAACAGCTCGGAGCCGATATCGAACATGATATCGGCCGGGATAAGGTCTATCACTTCCGGCTCGAAAATGTAAATGCCGGTGCTGGCGAAATTGGATAAGGCTTCATCTTGCTTCGGTTTTTCCTGGAACGACTCGACCCTGCTTTCCTGGTCCATCACCACGACGCCGTAATTATCGACCTTGTCCCACGGCACTTCCTTGGTAATGACACTGGCCAAGGCCCCTTTCTGCTTGTGCTCGAACAGCGCCGAACTGAGATCGAGGTCGATCAAGGCATCGCCGCAGATCACGATCACGGTATCGTCGAAGAATTGCCCGAACTGCTGGATCTTCTTGATGCCGCCCGCCGACCCCAGGGGTTCCGCCGTCACCTCGCCGAAATCATTGATATAACCCTCGAAGGAATAACCTATCTGCACTCCATACTGGCTGCCGTCGCCGAAAAACTCTTCGATCTTGTGGTGCAGATGGCTGACGTTGACCATGATCTCGCGCACGCCGTAACTGGCAAGATATTCGACCAGGTAAGCCATCACCGGCTTGCCCAGGATCGGGATCATGGGCTTCGGCAGGTCGTAGGTCAGCGGGCGCACGCGGGTGCCTTTGCCGGCCGCTAGAATCATTGCTTTCATGTTTCACCTCACACAAGTTGAATCAAAAACAGGCTGAATCAGTCGTAGGGTGGGCACCTGTGCCCACGCGGACCGTCGGTCATGCAGGGACCGCCTACAGCGTGGGCAGAAGATCTGCCCACCCTAGGTCCAATTGCGTTTTCTAACTGCCGCTTTTCTTGCGGCACAGCAGCAGGAACGTCAGGATATCGAAGGTATAACGACGCAACAGCCGCCGCGGCTCCAGGCACAGGCGGTACAGCCATTCCAGCCGCAGCCTTTGCACCAGGTGCGGCGCGCGCGGCTTATAGCCGCCCCAGAAATCGAACAGGGCGCCGACGCCGACCACGACTTTGGCGTTGAGCGCCTGGCGGTTCACCAGGATCCACTCTTCCTGCATCGGATTGCCCAGCGCCACCAGCACCACTTCCGCCTGCGAACGGTTGATCAGGGCCACCAGGCCATCCCGCTGCTCCTGCAAACCGCGATAGCCGTCGCAGCTGCCGACCACGATCTGCTTCAACGGCCCGCCCACATGCGCTACCGCCTTGTCCAGGATTTCCGGCCGGCCGCCCAGCATGAACACCCGTTTGGGCGCGCCCGTTCCGCACAGGAGGTGCGGGATGAAATCGGTGCCGTTCAGGTTTTCCTTGAACGCCTCGCGGCCGAACAGGAAAGCTGCGATATCCATGCCGACGCCGTCGTTGACGATCGTCACCGAGGCATTCCGCATTTTCTCCAGCAGATGGTTGCAGCGCACGATGAAATTCGTGTTGGCGAAAAACAGCGTTATTTTTTTATTGACCCACATCGCATGCTGCAAGTACCTGGCCAGCACGGAGGCGGTAGTCTTGACCACCGGGAAACCGGCGATCGGGATTGTCTTCTTTGTGTTCATGAAAAAACTCTCCTAAACAGCGTCTCCTGAAAAAAAAGCAAGACGCTTGAACCCATCGCGCTGCCGTCTATCGGGCGCGGCCCAGCCGCATAGCCGACAGCAATAATCCATGCCAGGAAGCGTTGACCGACCTGATCTGCCAGCCGGTGACAACCACCATGAATGGATACAACAAGCAGGCGATAAGGACACCGCCCGCAACCAAGGTCACGTTGCTGATTCCCGGCGGCACCAGCAACAGGTATGCCGTCAGTCCAAGGACCAGGAAGGTGCTGCCCACCAGCGGCGGCGCCAGCGCGTACCAGACCTGCTGCGCGTTGAGGCCGAGCTCGCGGTTGAGCCGGATCTGGGACGGGGGAAAAACCAGCAGGTAGGCGCCGCAAAACGACAGGCTCATGCCAAGCAGGCCGAAGCGGTAGCAGCTCACGGCCAGCACGGTCGCCAGCGTCAATTGGGCAATGCCGAACAGCACCGGCAGGCGGTTTTTTCTTATGGCGAAAAACAGGTAGTCGTTCAGGTGCACGATGGACGACAGCAGGTACAGCAGCGCCAGCACGCTGACCACCGGCGCCGCAGGCAGCCACTTGGCGCCGAACACGGCGGCCACCAGCGGCTCGGCCAGCACCGCCTGGAAACACAGCAAGGGAGCGACGCAGAACAGCGTGATGCCAAGGATCTTCAAGTACCCGCGCCCCATCGCCGCCATATCCGCGCCGGCGTCGGAAAATACCGGCAACGCCACTTTCTGCATGGAGCTGGCGATCACCAGGTACACCGCCGAGGTCACCCGTTTGCCCAGGTTGTACAAGCCGGTGGCGTATGGCCCCAGGAAAATGCTGACCAGCAGCGAATCGCCATTGGTATTGGCAAACTGCAGAATGCCGGTCAGTCCGACCTGGCGGATGTCGCTCCAGTATTTCTTGTTCAATGCGCGGTCAAACACGATGCGCGGCAGCCAGCGGCTTTGCGCCACCACCAGCACCAGCGCCAGCCCGGATGCCGCAACCTGCTGCACCACCAGCGACATCGCGCCCCAGCCGCCGGCAGCAAGCGTTATGCCGACCACGCCGCCGGTCATCACCGAGCCGATCGAGCGGATCGCCAGCTGGCGGAACATCATGTTGCGCACCAGCCTGGCCTCGTAGGCACGCATCAAGCCGAAAAACAGCACCGAAAAGCTCATGCCCTGCAATACCGTTTTCAGCTCCGGCGCCCGATACAAGGAGGAAACCAGGCCTGCCGAAAAAAACATCAGGGCGGCGAGCAGCAAGCCCGCCAGGGTGCAGCATGTAAACACCCAGGAGAAAAACCTGTCGTCCGGCAGGCCGGCGCGTATCACCGGCATCGCAATTGCATCGAACACCACCAGCCGGGTGAACAGGATGAAAAGATGGGCGATGGTCAGCAAACCGAATGCGTCCGGCGCCAGGAAACGTGCCAGCACCGCAAAAATCACGAATGAAATGACTTGCTGTGCGAGATTGTCCACGATCGACCAGATCGATCCGGACGCCAGGCCGCCGCCTGTGCTTTTCTGATTCATCGCATTCCTAGTCTCAGATCGGGCATGGGGTTCTCCATTGCTTGCTAGCCGCGCCAGCCGCGCACGCGCGCCAGCACGCTCAGGTATTTGAAACGCGCCTTGAGGAAATCGCCGCGGGCCAGCGCCAGCACGATGCCGCCGCAGGTCCTCAGGCAGGTAGTCGGGAAATACCAGAACGGATATTTGTTGATCCGCATTACGCGGCCGATCCCGGTTTCATATTTTTTCTGGCGGTGGCAGGCGCTGGCGTCGAAATCCGCCGTCTTCACCGGATGATGCAAGGTCATGTCGACCAGGAATTTCAATTTGAACCCATGCCGCAGGCTGCGCAACAGGTAATCGGTCCCTTCCGCCGCGCCCCACACCGTGCCGGCGCCGACCCCCAGCGATTCGTCGAAACCGCCGACCGTATCGACCACGCGCCGGCGCAGGAAAATGCTGAATTCGATCGCGCCGCGCCAGACGTTATAGCGGTTCAGCAGCGCGCTGTTCTCCAGCCAGCGCCCCTCGACATTGCCGTCGCCGTCGGTGAAGCGGCCGGTAATGCCATCCAGCTCCGGATGGCTGGCCAGCACCGTGATCACCTGTTCCAGCAAACCGTCCGGATACCAGCAATCGTCGTCGGGAAAAGCGATCACGTCGCCGTCGGCCAGGACCAGGCCGGCATTGCGCGCGCGCGAGGCGCCCAGCGCAGCCGAACGCACGTGCCGCAGCGGGAATTTCCGGCGATACAGATCCAGCAGCGGCACCAGCCTGTCGTCGCCGTTCTGGTCGACCACGATCAGCTCAAAATTCCGGTAGTCTTGCGCATCCAGCGATTCCAGCAAACGGGCGACTTCGTCAACCCGCCCTACCGTCGCCAGCACCAGCGAAAATTTCATTTGCATTCCTTTACAATCGTGTCACGCACTGCTACATGCCTTTTTTCAGGATGGTCATTTGCGGCCGTTCGCCGTTGCCGTCGGGCTGCACGCTGAACGGATAAGTCCCCAGCCACTGCCCGGCGGCCCAATAGGTCCAGCCGCCCCAGGCGGAATTGCCCTTGATGGCATCCATCATTGCCGTCAAGGCCGCCAGGCACTGCTGGTTGGCCGGCACCCCGAATTCGCCAAGAAACAGGCGGCGCCGGGTCGAAGTGGCCCACAGGGCGACGTTGGCCATGATTGCGCTCAGGCCGGCCGGCTCCACGCACTCGTTGCCGGTGCCGGAAAAATTCGCGTCCGCGTACTGATGCACTTCGATCATGTAGTTATCGGCGGGATCACGAAAGAAACGGAAAGCGTCTGCATTCGACACCACGCCGTCTTTTGCGTACCAGGAATGGGCGCCGCTCCAGCCGCCGCCGGGAACCAGGATCAGGTGCCGCGAGCCTTTCCTGCGCAAGGCGTTCAGCGTTTCCTGCGCGGTTGCCGCCCATTCCGCGGTCGGTAGTTTGGCCGGTTCGTTCATCAAGCCGAAGGCGACGTTCGCCGGATCCTTGAAATTGGCCAGCAGGCGCTGCCAAAGGTCGGTCAGGGCCGCGCGCGGCACTTGCGGCGAACCGATAGGCTGACCGCGATATTGGCCATAGTTGTGCACATCGAGGATCATGCACACGCCAATCGAACTGGCGGCTGCAACGCTATCCTTGATACGCTGCAGTTCGGCCTGGTCCAGTTCGCCGAACAGCTTCGGCTGCACCCTCTCCCACAGAAACGGCAGGCGGAAGGTGTTCATGCCCATGGATTGGAACAGGCGCATTTCATCCAGGTCCGGGTACACGTAGTCGGTAAATACCTTGCCGGGCAGTTTTTCCGCGGCGAATTCGGCGCCGCTCAGGTTGACGCCGGCCATCGGCTTGCCGTCCATGCAAGCGGCGAACGAAGCCTGGCCAGACAAGGCGCACGCCAGGGTCAATGCGGAGAACAGGAATTTGATCATCTGGTGTCACCTCCTAAGGGCATTGACCGGGATCCGGCCGCCAGCGGAAACGCGGTCAAGAATTTCCGCTTGAACAGGCTGCCCGCGGATTTGATCAGGCGCGCTCCGGGTTTCTCGACCAGCCGATAGTTGAGCCATGAAAACAGCAAGACAAGGACGGCAACCGGCAGCAGGATAAACGTCGGGAACGGCTCCGAATGGATTTTCCGGAGCAGGTAAATAATCGGCATATGCAGCAGGTAGATGGAGAAACTCCATTCACCGCATAAAACCATGGCCCGGTTTGCGAAAAAGACATTACCGACGGCAGACGGGAAGGACAGGCCGAATACCAGGAAGGCGCTGAAAACAGCGGTGAGGATGCTGTTATAGAACTCCTGGTTGCCGGCGAACGGCAGCACTGTCCAGCCCGCCGCAATCGATACCAGAGCGGCAACCGAAACCGCATGCAGGAGCGCGAACCATTTCCGGTTCTGGTCGCGGCTGTCGACATGCGAGCGCATAACGCCGGCAATCATGCCGAACAGGAAATAGTGCAATTTCGAGCCGACGAACGTGCCCGGAAAAATATCGCGGTACGACAGCAGGATCAGGCTGGCGAGCGCCAGGAACAGCAGTCCGGCGACATCGGACCGGCCCAGGAACCGGCTGCCCGCGGCCCAGGCCAGCAGGAACAGGAAGTAGAACTCGACTTCGGGCGTGATGCTCCAGAATACCGACACATTGCCCGAGAAAAAAACATGGCGCAGGATATTCTTCCCCGATATCCCATAGACAAAATTCGGATCGAGATTGACGTAGATGACATAAGAAACCAGGAGAATCACGAGATAGGCGGGGGCAATCCTGGAAAAACGGGAAAACGCATAATCGGCGACGTTGATTGCCGAAAACCGCTTTCCGAGATACAGATAGGCCATGAGAAAGCCGCTCAAGGAAAAGAAGATCGCCACGCCGATTTCACCGAAAAGGTGATTTTTCCAAGGCAGGGCAAACCAGTCCAGCGCGTGGCCGTATACCACCAGCAGCGCCGCCAGCCCGCGCAAGCCCGTGATTGCGTCAATTTTTTCTCTATCCATGGAAAATCCCGGATGCCTTGGGCTGCCGCCTCAACGCACCAGCTCCTTGTACACGTCGATATATTTTTCCGCGATGCGCCGCCAGTCGTAGCGTTCCACGAACTGCTGCATCTGCGTGCGCCGCCGCGCGTAATCGGTCTGCATCTCTTGATGCAGCAGCATCAGGCTCGCCACGTTTTGTTCCTGGGTCGGCGCAGACAGCAGCAGCCCTGCCCGCGATTGTTCAAGCAGGTTGCGGAACGGCGGGATATCGCTCAATACCGGCGTCAGACCGGCGCTCATCGCTTCGATCGGCGCAATGCCGAAGCCCTCATGCCTTGACAGGCAGATGAAGTAGCTAGACTGCGCAATCAGCGCCGCCAACTCATGGTCAGCAGGATTCGCCACGATCTGCACCGCATCCGCAAGGCCGTTCTGCCTGGCCCAAGCACGCAGCTCTTCCGCGCTATGGTCATATTCGCGGCCGGCGATGATCAGCTTCCAGCCCGGTTGGCGCTGCGCCAGCTGCTGGAACAAGGCGAGCGTTTCGAGCAAGCCTTTGTTGACCGACCAGCGGCCGAAATAGATCAAGGTCCGCGTCAGCGCCGGCGCCGACTGGTTGCTGTATTTCTCGACGTTGACGCCGTTTTCGATCACGGCCAGTTTCGGCGGCTTGACGATGCCGGAAAACATGTCGCCGTCGTTGTCGCTGGTGGCGATGATCTTGTCGTACGCCATGGTCGAAGCGCGCGTGATTGTGTTGAAGTAGACTTTCTTGAGCCCGGAAGCGAAGCTGGTATGGAAAAACCCGCCATGGGTCGACGCCACCAGCGGCCGCCTGTGCAGGGGACGGGTCAGCGCCAGGTAATCGAAAAAGAAATCGATGCCGTGCACATGGATCACGTCGGCGTCCGCCACATGCTCCAGCACGCTGGGACACAGCGGATACCTGCTGCTGCCGTGGAACGGCAGGCGCACCACGGCGACGCCGTTGACCAGTGCCTCGGAACTGAGGAATTCGGCGGAATTCCTGAACAGCCGGTTGAGCGTGACCACCTTCGGCAGCTGGCCGTGGTGCTCGCGCTGCTGCCTGGTGATATTCTGCACCACGTCTTCCATGCCCCCGATCGAGGGAGAATACTGGCGCACGATGTGCGTAACCTTAATCGGCCTATCCTTGGGCATGTTGTTTCTCCTTTGCTTTTCCCGACGATCGTGTGGCCGCGCCGGCAGGCGATGGCGAGGAGTCAGCCGCTTTTCCTACAGTGCAGCCGACCAGGAACCAGAGGATGCCGGCGGTTTTCAGCGCAAACAGCGAGGTGCCGCTGACGCACAGGATCAGGGAGATGTACAGCGTGATATAGGCGCGGAAGCGGTTGCCCCGCTCGTCCTCCATCCTCAGCATCCAGAACGGCAGCCATAACAGGAAACACAGCGGCAGACCGAGCCGCGTCAGCAGGGAGGGATAACCCATGTCGCCGAAATTGGTGTTGTAGCCGTCCAAGCCCAGCAGCATGCCGATATCCAGGTCCAGCAGCGTGCGGCCGCTTACGTACAGCCGGCCCAGGAAACTGTCGCTGTACCGGCCGTCGAAGAAGGTCCCGATCAGCAGCAGCATCAGTGCGCTCAGCAGCGGCAATACGATCAGCCAGGTGTTGCTGCTCTTGGCCAGCGGCGAACAGCGCAGCGCGATCAGCACGGCGACCGTGATCATGCCGTAACGCGAGTCGCTCATGATGATCATGAGGGCGGCGGCCAGCAGGAAAAAAAGCATGTCTTTGAACTCTTCACGCCGTTTCGACAAGCCCCAGGCAGCGACGATCACCGCAAAATTCCCGAGCGAAACCGGCTCCAGGAAAACCGAGGATATGCGGTGACTGCCGAGCAGCGACGGCAGTATGGTGCGGCCGATTCCCTCCGGCCTGATCCCGTTCAGCCCCAGCACGCTGTCTTTGGCCCAGTTGGAGCCGGCGGCGAGGCCGCCCTGGTTGACGTAATAGGAAAAGATATTGAAGATGCGCGAATAAAAATCGAGGAAAAACCATTCGGCAAAACCGAAAGCCAGCACCAGCAGCACCGCCAGCTTGAGCAAGCGGTCGGCATACCGGATATCGCCGATCTGGCGGCCGATGCCGTAGAACAGGATAGGAATCATCACGTCCCGGAATCCTTTCGGATCCAGCTGGTTGCGCATGATCGCCAGCAGGAACAGGTAGGCGGCAGCCAGGGCGGCGATGGCGACCAGTTCCAGCCGGATGTTCTTGCTCAGCACCACCATGCACAACAGGTAGATGACAAATTCCGAAAACACCACGCCTGCAGTCGAGATGGCATGGACGTTGGTATGGATGGCGCACAAGGCCGCCTGGTACAGCAGCGCGGCCATGAGTATCCAGAACGTCATCCGTTCGGCCGGCACCGACAAGCTGGCTGAGCGCGGGAAAATATAATCCCTGATGTTTGCAAAATTCTGCATGCGCTTGATCCCCTTTATCAGAAACTCACCAGCACCGAACCCACCACTTCCGTGCCGCTGCGGCGCAGCTGGTCGCTGAAGGCGGTGAGATCGGCCACCCGGGTATGGTCTTTGCGCACCACCAGCAGCACCCCGCCGGCGCGGGCGGCGATAGTCAGGACGTCAGCCGCGCTGGAGCATGCCGGGGTGTCGTACAGGATGACGTCGAAACGGCTGCGCAAAGTCTGGTTCAAGGCGTTGAAGCTGGAGCGGTTGATCAGTTCCTGCGGATTGGGCACCGGCGCTCCGGCCGGCAGCAGCGACAGGTCGGCGAACGACTCGGCGACGGCGAGCGGTTCCAGGCCGGCGCGCCCTGCCAGTACATCGGCCAGCCCATGCCCCGCCGCCAGGTTGAATATCCGCTGCTGGCGCGGCTGGCGCAGGTTGGCGTCCACCAGCAGGGTCTGCAAGCCGAGCTGCGAAAACACGATAGCCAGGTTGGCAGCCATCAGACTGGTGCCGTCGCCCGCGTTGACGCTGGCGATGGCCAGCGTCTTGCGGCTGGCGGTGAACCAGCGCAGCATCAATTGGCTGCGCACCGAACGCAGCATTTCCACTTCGGCGCTGAAAGGCTGGTAGGCGGCAACCAGGGCGGCCGGATAATTTCCGGCGCTTTCCTGATAGGGATAGTCGAACTGGCGCGACAGCACTTGCTGGATATCCAGTTCGCTGACCAGCCCCAGCCGTTGCGCCGCTTCGCCGAAACGCAGCCCCTGTTCCTGCTGCAGCCGCCGCACGCGTTCTGCCTGCTCGGCCGTGAGCTTGCCTTGCTCCACCAGCATGCGGCCCATATTGCCATCCTTGCGGTGCGACATTGCGCTATCAAAGAGAGGACTGACCGGTTTATTCATTTTGTTTCACCTTTCCGGTTGGCGCGCGATCACCGCGATAAAAACAGCTGAGGGAACGCAATCCTGCGCGCCGGCTTGCGCCAGACGATGGTGCCCAGCACCGGCGCATCCAGCACGTTGAGCAGGTCGCTGCCGGTCCTGACGCGCCGGTTTGTCAGTTCCGCCAGCACCGCCAGGGCTAGCCCCAGCATGCTGCCGAACAACAGCGACAGCACCATGTTGAGCGGGATATTCGGGCTGGCGGGGCGAGTCGGCACTGTGGCCGGACTCAGCACGGAGACGTCGGACTGGTTCGACTGCCCTTCCAGTTCGGTCTGGCTCAGGCGCTGGGCGGCGGCATCGTAGGCATGCTGGGCGCTCTCGACATCCTTGGCCAGCACCGCCAGTTCGTCGCGGGCGCGGTTGAGCTGCAGCACCTTGGCGGTCTGCGCCGTCAGCGCGGCGCGGATTGCACCCTCGCGCTGGCGCTGGATGCGGGCGTTGTTGGCGGCTCCCGCATTGGTGGCGCTGATGCTGTTGTTAAGCTCGGAACGCAACTGGTCGACCTCAGCCTTGGCGGCCTGGTACTGCGGATGGTTGCGGTCCAGGTTCTGCGACAGCAAGGCAAACTTCCCTTCCGCCGCCGCCAGCGACGCTTTCAGGTTTTGCACCAGCACGTTGGAAATCACGTCCGGCGAATCGCGGCCGCCGCTGCCCATCGCCTGGCTGCCGCGCGACGACGCCTCCGCCCCCTGCCCTTGCGCCAGCACCAGCTGGCTCGACAGTTCATTGAGGCGTGCGGTCTCGACATCCAGATGACCATCGGCGCTGACCAGGCCATGCTCCTGCTGATAGCGCGACATTTTTTCCTCGGCTTGCTCCAGCGCGGCGCGCAAGGTCGTGGTCTGCTGCGTGAAATAGGTGGCCGCCTGCCGCAACGGTTCAACCTTGATCTGCAGGTTCATCTGCTGATAGGCTGCCGCAATGGCGTTTGCCGCCTGCGCCGTGAATGCCGGATCGCTGCCCTTGGCGGTGATTTCTATCATGCTGCTTTCACGCGAAGGCGTTACATCCACCATCTTTTGCAAGGAATCGGCCAGCCATTCGCGGATCGAACCCTTGCCGTTCGCCACTTGCCGGAAGCGTTGCTGAGTGACCGGACTGTCGGCCAGGCCCAGCATGTCGACCGCCTTCAGCGCCACGCCCCTGCTGCCGACGATATCGACCTGGGTCGCGACGTAGCCGGACACCAGCTGCGCCGGCAGCACCCGGCCCGACACCGGATCCGTGCCCTTGTAGTTAAGCAGCAGCGTAGTCGAAGTGCGGTAGATCCTTGGCAAGGTGAAACTGACCGCGGCAGTGGCCACGACAGCAATCAGCAAGGTCAGCAGGATGACCTTGTAGCGTGCACGCAGGATGCTCAGAAGCTGTGGGAAAGTCATGAAAGCTCCTCTCTAATGGCGGCGTGAAAATGATGGCGGATCAACATCAGAACAGGCTCTCTTTCACATAGACGACATCGTCCGTCTGCAATACTTCGTCGCGCTTGGCGTCTATCATCACGGTATTGCCGTTGCTGTCGCGCCGCTTGATGCGTACTCCGCGCTCGGTGCCGCGCGGCGTCAGGCCGCCCCCGATCGACAAGGCCTGGGCGATGGTCATGTTGCGTTCCAGCCGGTAGCCGCCGGGATGCTGCACTTCACCGTAGATATAGAATTTAGGCGCGCGGTCGACATAGATCATGTCGCCGTTGACCAGGTCCAGGTTCGATTTCATGTCGACGGACTGGATCATTTCCTGCAGGTTGACCACCTGCTTGCTGCTCTTGCCGTTGCGGGTGCGGATCACCACGGCGGTATCGCCGCCTTCCGGTCCGACACCGCCGGCCATCGCCAGCATGTCGGTCACGCTGCGCTTGCCTGCGATCGGATAGCGGCCCGGATGCAGCACCTGGCCGAGCACCGATACCTGCTGGCTTTGCAGCTCGGTGACCGTGACGTTGACTTCCGCCTTGCGCAGGAATCCGCCGCCGGTCAGCATGTCGGAGATTTTTTTCTCGGCTTGCGCAGTCGACAAACCGCCGATGCTGACCGCGCCTATCAGCGGAAAGGTGATGTTGCCGGCATCGCTGACCTTGGTTTCCAGGCTCAGGTCCGGATTCCCGAATACCGAGATCTTCAAGCCGTCGCCGGCGCCGATCGGCGTATCCGCCGCGCTGGCGGAATTGCTGGAAAACGCCAGCAGCAGCGTCAGCAACAACGCCAAGCATAGGTAAGTTCGTCTCATCATGATGGCCACCCCATTCATTTATTGTTCCTTCCGGTACAGGTTATTCATTTGAGCCCCGCGACACCGGACACCTCGATGCTCCTGCGCACCACGGCCTGCTGCTTGCCTGGCGAAGTTGCCGTGACCGGCAAGGCATTGTTATCGATATCGCCGGCCGGTTTCTCCGCGGGTTTCTCTATGTATTCAAGCTTGGCCGCCGCGCGCAGGCGGGTGATTTCTGCAATCGCCGTTTCCTGCATCTTCTTGTTCACCAGGTAGCGTTCGATCTGCGGTTCGGCGGCGTCCGGCGCAACCGGGCTATCCCTGAGTTCGGTCAATGCGCACAATAAATCGCGCTGCCCGTCTTTCATGACAAACAGGCGGTTCCTGCCCAGCGCCTGGAGCCGGCTGCCGACCTCTGGCGGAAGCTCGGCGCTGCTGTAGGAATACTGCCTTTGCACATGGGCGATCTTGCGTTGCCGGAGCCAGGCAGCCACCTGGTTCAGCGACTTCGAGGAATCCATCATGGCTTTCAGCGCCGCGCTGAAATCCTGGTCGGCGATGACCAGCTGTTCAACCTCGAATACCTTGCGGCGCGCAAACATCTCCGGATGCGCGTGAAAATAGCTTTCGATTTCCGCCTTGCCCGGCTGTTCCTGGTTTCCGGCCTTGGATTCCAGGTAAGCCTGTACGATGGCCTGGGTCTTGAACCGTTCGATAATCTGTATCAACGCCGGATCGCGGTCGATCTTGTTGCGCAACGCTTCGTCCAGCAGCAGCTGGCGATCGATCAGCGCCTCCACGGCCTGTTCGCGCACGGCTTGCGGCGGCGCAGTGCCGTCCTGCCTCAGCCGCTTTGCATATTGCAGTTCGACCTCAAGCTGCGGCGCGCTGATCTCTTCGCCATTGATCCTGGCTACCACCTGGCCGTTCTTTTTTTTCTGGTCGTCGCAGGCCGATAAATTTATTACGGTAAGCAGCATCAGGATGCCTATTCCTTTCACGCCTAGCATGTTGTCGATGAGAGACCTGCGGCCTATGCGTTCAGAGCACATCAAGATCCGACTCCTCCGATTCCTGTTATCAAGACAATGTCCACCGGCGCCATTGCGGCCAGCACGCCGATGGTGGCCGGGATCATGCCGCATGTTGTGCGGCCAGCCGCGACGCAGAACCGAAACCGATGGAGGTGCGCATCGGCCGACGGCGAATCTGGTACAGCAGCAAGCTGAGCGCGATCAGGAGCATCGCCCAGCGCGCAGGCTTTTGCGGCGGTTTGGCCCTGAAATCCTTCAGAAAATAAAACAGCAGGTCATCCGGCCCATTGATGCCGACCGCCATTTTCCTGGGAGCCTGGAGCAGCCCGGGGCCGGTCGAAAATGCCGTCGGCACAATGCCGGCCGCAGGCCAGGCGTGAGCGCTGCGTGCGGCAAAGATGTCCGGCGACGGCGCTGCCTCGGGCTGCGCCGCTTCCATCTCCGCCATCGCCGATGCGGAAACAGAAGCGGCAGCTTCGCTTCCGGGGTGATAGCCATACACCGCCGACGCGCTCACGGGTTCCGGCTGTCCGCCCAGCTGGAAAACCGGCGCCGCCGCCAGGCTGGGGCCGCAATAGGCAGCCAGCAGCAAACTCATCGAAAGTACAATTCCTCGCATGATTCCCTCCAGGTAAAATTCATCACATTTCCTGAACCGTCTGATACAAAAACAGTCTCCGCCGACGCGCAGTTACGCCTTCCTGTTGCGCTTAATAAGCGTTATCTTTCTTCAACACCTCTTTGACGGTGCGCACGATGATCCACAGGTCCAGCGCCAGCGACCAGTTGCGCAGGTATTCCAGGTCGAACTCGATCCGCGACCGCATTTTGTCGAGGGTATCGGTCTCTCCGCGGTAACCGTTCACCTGCGCCCAGCCGGTGATGCCCGGCTTCACCTTGTGCCGCAACATGTAGCCTTTGATCAGCTTGCGATACATCTCGTTGTGGGCGACGGCGTGCGGACGCGGTCCGACGATGCTCATGCGGCCTTGCAAAACATTGAAGAACTGCGGCAATTCGTCCAGCGATGTGCGCCGCAGGAAACCGCCAAAGCGTGTCACACGGGCGTCGTTCTTCTTGGCCTGGTCAACCACCGCGCCATCTTCGGCAACCGTCATCGAGCGGAATTTGTAGACGATGATTTCCTCTCCGTTCAGCCCGTAGCGGCGCTGCGCAAAAATGATGCGCCCGGGCGAAGAAAGCTTTACGCCGATCGCGATCGCCAGCATCACCGGCAACAGCATGATCTGGATCAGCAGCGCCAGGACGATGTCGCTGCCGCGTTTGAGGACGCCGCGCAAGCCGATAAAAGGCGTCTCGCAAATGCCGATCACCGGGATCCCCGCGATGTGGTCGAGCCGCGCCTGGATCAGGCCGAAGGTATAGATGTCGGGCACGAAATAGACGGATGCCGTGGTGTCGCGCAATTCCTCCATCAGCGCCAGCACCCGCGGCTGCGCCGACATCGGCAGGCAGATGAAGATGGTGCGTATCTTGTGGGCGCGTACATAGGGACCGACGTCCGAGATCGCGCCGAGATGCTGGCAATTTATCCCCGCCGGACGGACGACCTGGTCGCGGTCATCGAAAAAGCCGCGCATGTCGATGCCGGCATTGCTGCCGGAAGACAGGCACTTGAGGACGTCGTCGATCGGATCGTTGGAGCCGACGATGATTGCCGAGCGCAGCCTAAGCTCACGGCCGAAATGGAAAGCCAGCATGTATGCCGTGAGGCGGCTTGCTAGCAGCGCGAAAGGCGCCAGCGCAAACCAGGCCAGGATGACGCGGTCCGAAAACTCGTAGCGCAGCCCGGTTCCCTGGCCTATCAGGATCAGGATGATGACGGTGATGGCCCAGCCCATGAAGATATCGCCGGCATAGGCGAGCTGCTTGCCGATATGCAGGGTGCGGTACAGGTCGATCTGCTCGTAGACGTAAGAGGAAATGAAGAAGGCGATAATCATCAGCACCAGGTAATCGCCGGTGAATATTTCGTCCTGGGTCATGACGATCAGGTACAGGGAACCAAGGATAATGAGCGGGTCAAGCAGGCGCTTGAAAAAAGAAACCAGCGGGATGTCGTTCTCAGTCATTTCTCCACCCCTAGAATGCATAACGCGTGTTGAGCGTCACGCCGTTGCTGACATAACCGCCCGGCCCGCTTTTCACGGTCTGCGTGCTGCGGATGCCGGACAGCTGGACGCGCCAGCGCTGCGTCGGGTTGTACACCACGCTCAGCGCGGTGTCGCGCAATATATCGTTCTGGTTGATATTGCCCAGGGTGCCGGTCCCGGCCGATGGACCGAAATCCCGTTTCTGGTATTTGACCTGCGCCACCAGCCGGATTTTTTCCGAATACTGCCAGGCCGAGGCAAGACTGGCGCCGCGGTTCAAGGAATAGATGGTGGACAGATCGTCCACCGCGCCGATCTCGCGCCAGCCGGACACGGTGACGTCGATTTTCCCGGTCGGCGACCAGTCCGCCGAGAGACGGGAATTGACGCCGCTGAAGTTCCTGACCGAGGCCGCATCCTGTTTCCTGCTGACCCAGCCGCCCAGGAAGTGCAGCTGCGTCTTGCCGGTGAGCAGCCAGTCGATCTTGGCTTTGACTTCATCCTGGTTATAGCCGTTGAACACCAGCAAGCCGTTGTCCAGTTCCGGATTCGGGAAATCGGCATGCGTATGGCGCAGCTGCAGGCCGATGGTGCTGCCGCTGGCGGCGAGATAATCCAGTCCCGCTTCGGTCTGGTTGCGCGTGTTGTCGAGCGGTTGCTGCGACGCCAGGTCGTACTTCAGTTTTGTGTAAGTCAGTCCGCCGCGCACGCGCCAGCTCGGATGGAACAGCCAGGAACCGTCGGCGTAGGCGTTTTCCTCGGTCCGTATATTGCGCTCCAGCAGATGGAAGTCGATGAAAGGCGTCAGGCCCTGCGAATAACTGGCGCCGACGTTTCCTTCGAAATGGTCGCCCGCATGCCAGTTCCAGTTCGCCGCCAGGTTCTTGTCGTAATGATCGAGTTCGCCGAAGCGGTCGTAGTCGACCTTGGTCACATTCAGGTTGGCTGTCAGGTGCTGCCGGCTGAGCGTCTTGTCGACGGCCAGGCCGAACAGGTAGCGTTGCGTGGTGTCGGACAGGTCGCTGCCTATTCCCAGTGCTTGCGCGGCCGCGGAATTCTGCAGCCTCAGCAGGTTGCTGTCGTAGCCGACGCTGTAGCCGGCATAGGGAGTAATCGCGTCCGCCGGCGGCTGCACGATGTCGGCGGGCGGCATGATGTCGGTCGGCACCAGGTCGCTGGCGCCGGCTTGTGTGGCGACGCAAGAGCATATCGGCAGCAGGATAAAGATTTCCCACGGCGCGATCTTCCATCGCGTTCGGCAAAACTGGGCGCCGGATTTTGAACGTCTGTTCATTACACACCTCTCTAACGCAGCAGCTGCGTCATTAATGCATCGATCCAGACCGGGTATTTGTAGTTTTTTGCCGCGGAAATGACACAGTGGAAATTTCCGTTTATGGATCGATTCGCTTTTCGGAAAACCAGTCAGCGATCAAATATTGAATCTTTCGAAAAACCGGGCCTTGCACCCTCATCGCAGACGGATTCCCGCCTCGGCGACCAGTTGCAGAAAACTAAAGCTGCGCAGCAGGCAACAATGCCTGCATGTATTCAAGCTGCCAACGGCAGCTGTGGCAACGAATGAAATATGAGCGGATGGAAAGAAAAGCAGGAAACGCCGGGTACCGGCGCGATGCCCGGCATGCGGACACCGGTTTGCAAGGAGCGGATTTTATCCTTTGCATCTATGGCAAAGGAGACTCCAGGGCGATCAAGATTCTCACAGAGAGATTGAGCGGTTTTCAGCATGATATTCCCCTTAACAAGATGCTCATCGAGCCCACTGCGGCTCATACTGCAATCTGAATAAAGTTGAAACTGTTGGTCGGTTTCTGACAATCTGAGAACGCCAGAATTCGGTCGGCATTTCTGGAAAAATCGCACTGCGAACGCATGTTGCAGGACAACATAATGACACCAGCATGAGAAATTTAGTTCGGAATTGAAACGATTTGTTACATGTTTCCGCTCATCAGTTCTCACGTTGACAACTACTTCGTTAACTGTTTGAAAATACAGATAAACATTAAATTTCCAATTCAACAAATTTCTTTACACATCCCTTGTAAGCCAATAAACATAAGGCTTTCACAATGTAATGCATTAATCAAACTAAATTTATCAGTGCTCCGATCGACGTGCCTCTGAAAAATTTCCAGACACCTCTTCGTATGCCTCGAGGATTTTTGACAGTCATCCATTGACGCTAGTTTCATTCAAAAACGCCTCATTGTGCAAAGCAATAAATTCATCGCAAAAATCCCTTTACATAAATGGCGACTGCGGATTCAATTAGGTCAATTCGCAGATCACTTCGAGAAATGTTATAAATCGTATGCCCATTAAAACGAAATTCTTTTTCCGAAAAATCGCGAAAGGAAAATTAAAATGTGGAACAACCATGTGAATCTCGCGGTGATGCATTGGCTATCTCAATTCACAGCAATGTCGGCCCCCTTCAACCAGATCGTTCACTACATTTCCGGCTCGAACCTGTTCAAGGGCCTGCCCATCATCGGCATACTCTGGTATTTCTGGTTCAGGGACGCCGATCCGAAATCGGACAGCAGGCGGATCATCGTCGGCACCTTGATCGGCTGCGTGGTCGCGGTGCTGATCGCCAGGACCGCGAACAATCTGGGCCCATACCAGCCGCGGCCTTTCGCCAACACGGCGCTGGCCTACCATGAGCACATCGGCCTGCCGGTGCCTGAGAGCCAGGCCTTGTACATATGGAGCTCTTTCCCCAGCGACCACGCTGCCTTGTTCTTCAGCCTGGCGACGGGAATTTTCCTGATTTCACGGAAAGCCGGTTCCTTGCTATATCTGTATGTGCTGGTCTTCATCGCATTGCCGAGGGTGTACCTTGGCTTGCACTATCCCACCGACATTGCGGCGGGAGCAATCCTTGGAATAGCGTGTGTCGCCTTGCCGACGCGCAGCAGCGTGAGCAAGCTATACGACGCACGCAGCGCAACGCTGCTGGAGCGATATCCCGCGGCCTACCAGACGGCGCTGTTCATCGTCAGCACTGAAATAGGCATGATGTTCGGGGATGTGCGGCTGCTTCTGGAAGGGATAGTGAAATACTTTCCCAGGTAAGGGCGAGGTCTGCGTTGCCAATACTTCTTGCGGCATTGAGCAATTTTGTGGCGCGAGAAGTCATCGAGCTATTTTTTTCCCAACTTGATAAAGTTGCGCAACGCAAGTATATTTGTTGCACTACGCAACTTTTATTGAGGGCGCCATGAATTACTTCAGCTTCCCTGCCAAACCCCGGGAACACACCATCCTGGAACTGCGCGAGTTTTCACGGAAACTGGTGCGTGAGCTGGGTTTCATGCGGCCGTCGCTGGCAGAGAGCGATCTTGCGCCCTCTGCCGTGCACGCCATCATCGAAATCGGCCTGGTGCCAGGCATCCAGGCGCGCAACCTGGCTAGCGTGCTGCGGCTGGACAAGTCGAATACCAGCAGGCAGGTGGCAAAACTTGAAGCACTGGGACTGATAAGGCGCGAGAACTCGGACGACGACGGCCGCTCTTTGATGCTCTATCTGACCAGCGAGGGCCAGAAACTGCGCAAGAAAATCGACCGGTTTGCCACCGACCAGGTATCCGGCGCATTGCGGCAGCTGAGCCGCGCCGATCAGCAAACCCTGGTGCGCTCGCTTGCGCTTTACACCGATGCGCTGACGCAGAACAACGCCGGCAAGGCGCCGCCTTCGGGCGCATCGATAGACGAGCAGATCCTGCAGGGCTACCGGCCCGGATGCATAGGCGATATCGCCAGCCTGCATGGACGCTACTATGCACAGACCTCGGGCTTCGGCGTTTTCTTCGAAAGAAGGGTGGCGACCGAACTGGCCGCATTTGCCGAGAAACTGCCCTGCGATGGCAAGGCGCTCTGGCTCTACGTCGAAAACGGCAAGACGCTGGGCTCGATCGCGATAGACGGCGACACGAGCAGCGGCGTCGCCCACCTGCGCTGGTTCATCGTCGACGATACATTGCGCGGATCAGGCGTCGGCCGCCGACTGCTCTCGCTCGCCATGGATTTTGTCGACGGCAGCTTCGACCAGACCTACCTGTGGACCTTCAAAGGCCTCGACGCCGCACGCCACCTGTACGAGTCGTCAGGTTTCAAACTGACTGAGGAAGCCGAAGGATCACAGTGGGGAACCGTGGTTGTCGAACAAAGGTTCAGCCGCCGCTCGGCAAAAAAGCGCCGCTGACACGCACGACAGGCTGAGACAGCAGCATCGTCAGAACGCCCACACCGGCTGGCGTTTACCGAGGAAGGCGTCGATCCCCTCGCCGGCATCCTGCTCCATCATGTTGCGCGCCATGACCTCGCTGGCGTAATCGTAGGCCTCGTCCAGGGCCAGCTGCCGCTGGCGGTAGAACATCGATTTACCGTAGCGCACCGCCGCCGGGCTTTTTGCCACGATTTCGCTTACCTTGCGCGCTACCGCTGCGTCCAGCTCTTCTTCGGCTACGGTTTCGTTGATCAGTCCCCAGTCAGCCGCCGTGGCGGCGTCGATGAAACGCCCGGTGACCAGCATGTCGAATGCGCGCTTTGGCGAAATATTGCGCGACAGGGCCACCGCCGGCGTCGCACAGAACAAGCCGACATTGATGCCGGAGACGGCAAACCGCGCAGTCTCCGCGGCAATCGCCAGGTCGCAGCTGGCGACCAGCTGGCAGCCGGCGGCAGTGGCGACGCCATGCACCCGCGCAATCACCGGCACCGGCAACGCCTGGATGCTTTGCATCAGCCGGCTGCAGCGAAGAAACAGCTGCCGGTAACAGTCCAGTTGCGGATGGCTGCGCATTTCCCGCAAATCGTGCCCGGCGCAGAAAGCTTTGCCGGCGCCGGCCAGGACGACGCAGCGGATGGCGGGATCGGCGGCGATGGCATCGATCTCGTGCTGCAAGGCATCGAGCAGCGCCTCGGACAAAGCGTTGAATTGCAGCGGCCGCTGCATCCGCAATGTCGCCACGCCGTTGCTGTCTTCCCTCTGCAGCATGGTCAAAAGATTAGCTTCCATCGATATGCTCCCGAGCCGGTTGGTTGATCCTGTCATGCGCCGGATTATTTTACCGCGCCAATCGATTGCCCTATTGAATTGGCGCATGGTCTAGCCGTTCGGTTTCTTTGACGTGGTGCGAGGTCTGCGGCTTGATGAACAAGGCAACCACCGCCGGATGTTTTGCCAGCACGCGCTTTTCCAGTTCAATCACGCAAGCTTCTATGTCGGGCGAACGGAATTCATCTGCAAATTCCAGGCTGAGCGCGGCCAATATCTGCTGCGGCGCCAGGTGCACGGTGACCAGGTGATGGGCGTGCACCACGCCGTCGACATCTCCGGCTATGCGCAAGATTGAATCGAGCGTGCTCTGATGCGCGCTTTCGCCTATGAGCAAGCCCTTGGTTTCGCGCGCCAGTATCAGCGCGGTGGCCGTCAGTACAAGGCCGATCAGTATCGACGCGACGCCGTCCAGGACCGGAAGTTTCAGCGCAACCGAACAATACACGCCGATAAAAGCGATCAGCAACCCTGCCAGGGCGGCGCTATCCTCCAGCAGCACGATGAAAGAAGGCGGATCCTTGCTGTGCCGGACCGCCCGCAACAGGCCGATGCCGGGCCTGCCTTGCTTGAACTTGCACAGCGTGAACCCCCATGAACTGCCTTCGAACAGAGCCGATAGCGCGAGCACTGCATAATTGACATGCACGTCCTCAATCGCTTGCGGCTGCAGTATATGTGTCACGCCTTCATAGATGGATACCCCGGCGCCCAAGGTGAAAACCAGAAGTGCAACCACGAAACTCCAGAAATAAATCTCGCGGCCATGGCCCAGCGGATGATCGCGGTCAGGGCCGCCGGCGCTGCGGCGCATGCCATACAGCAGCAGGATTTCATTGCCTGTATCGACCACCGAATGGATGCCTTCGCTCAGCATGGCAGAGCTGCCGGTCCAGGCAGCGGCCACGAACTTGGTGGCGGCGACCAGCAGGTTGCCGGCAAGCGCAACATAGATGATCGTGCGCGATGAATTTCCTGAGGGGACAGCCATTATATTTAAAGAAAAAAGCGGGCGCTGGACCGGATGATATTCAAGCAACAAACCAGGCCCCGCTGCCGTTTCTACCGGGAGATGCCAATACGATATTCGACAATCGTGTTCCGGTCTGTACGCTAAGTAACAAAAAGGCCGGGCAAAGACACGCAGCCGTTTTCCGGATAAAGTAGTCCGGGCGTTTCCCCACCTTCACTTAACGGAGATCGTCATGAGTCAATACAAGATCGCAGTAGTCGTCGGCAGCCTTCGCCGCGATTCGTTCAACCGCAAGCTGGCCAGCGCCATCGCCAAGCTGGCGCCGTCGGACTTTGTATTCGAGCAGTTGCAGATCGATGACCTGCCCCACTACAACCAGGACGACGACGGCAACCAGTCGGCGCCGGTCAAGCGGCTCAAGGCTGCCGTCAGCGCCGCCCAGGGCCTGCTGTTCGTGACGGCCGAATATAACCGCTCGATTCCCGGCGTATTGAAGAATGCCATCGACCAGGCTTCCCGCCCCTATGGCCAGAGCGCCTGGAAAGGCAAACCGGCCGGCATCCTGGGGGTATCGGTCGGCGCCGTCGGCACGGCGCTGGCGCAACAGCATCTGCGCAATGTCCTGGCCTACCTGGATGCGCCGACGCTGGGCCAGCCCGAGGCTTTCATCCAGGCCAAGGACGGCTTGTTCGATGACGCCGGCAATATCGGCGAGGACAGCAAGAAGTTCCTCCAGGCCTGGATGGACAGTTATGTCGCCTGGGTAAAAACACACAACGCCTGAGCAATGCCCTAGTCTGGAGCGTGCAAAAGCCTGAGGAAACGGCGTTCGGCGACGCTCAGGCCTGACTTGCGCGGCGGCGGCCGGTCCGGCGGCAGCCAGCGTGCCGGCGCCGCGCCCGTCAGCAGCGCCAGCACCCGCGGATGGATGTAGGATTTGCGGCAGACCGTGACCGTATTGCCAAGGCGCGCGGCCACCTCGGCCAGCAACTGGTTCACGATCGCCTTGCCGGGATCGGGATTATCGCCGGTTGCAATTCCGCGCCAGAGCTGCAAGGCGTGCACGCTGCCATGCCAGGTGCGAAAATCCTTGGCCGTGAATTCGCCATCGCTGGCGGCTTGCAGATACTCGTTCACATCCGCGGAGCCGACGCTATGGACGGCGCCGTCGTCGTCCAGGTACTGGAACAGTTCCTGGCCCGGCAATATCTGGCAGCGCTTCACTACCCGTGCGATGCGTTTGTCCTCCAGCCTGACTTCGTGCGCAATGCCGCTTTTCCCGCGGAACCGCAGCCGCAGCTTGCTGCCGCTGACCGCAACATGGCGCTTGCGCAAGGTGGTCAGGCCGAAAGAAGCATTGCTGCGCGCATATTCGTGATTGCCTACCCGCATCAGCGTCGTATCCAGCAAGTGCACGATTGCGGCCACTACCGTCCGGTGCAAAACCCGGGGGCCGGCGAGCGCTTCCAGGTCGCGCGTTACATTGGCCCGGATGCGCGGCAAGGCGGCGCCGAAATCGGCCATGCGGTCGAATTTGGTTTCGTCGCGCGCCTGGCGCCACTGCGGGTGATAAAGGTATTGCTTGCGGCCGCGCGCATCGCGCCCGGTAGCCTGGATGTGGCCGCGCGCCGACGGGCAGATCCAGACCGCGGCGTACGCCGGCGGGATGGCCAGCTTGCGGATGCGCTCCAGTTGCCGTGCATCGCTCACGCGCATGCCGTCGGCCTGGCGGTAAGTGAAACCCTTGCCTTTACGCAGGCGGCAGATACCGGGGGCGCCGTCGCTGACATATATCAGCCCGGGCGGCACTGTCTGCGCGTCGCCGGCGGCAGCTGCGCCCATGCGGCTCAGGCTCAGACTCAAACTCGGACTCAGGCGCCGGTCCGGCGGCCGCCCAGCGCATGCTCCAGCTGCGCCTTGTTCATCTTGGAACGCCCCTTGACGCCGCGCTGCTTCGCCTCATTGTAGAGTTGCGCGAAAGTGCGGCCGCCGGCGCCGCGGTGCGAACGCAGGCCGCCGCGCCGGCCGGCCGATATGTCTTTTACCGACGAGCCGCTGGCCTGTTCCGCCTCGCCGTGCTGCGCCCTTTCCTTGTTGACGGTACGGGCGGCGATCTCTTCCGCGAGCTGGTTACGTTTGCCGTGCTTGACCAGGCTTTCCTTGATATGCGCGTACTGGCGTTCGCGCTTCTTGCTCCATGCATTTGCCGGCATGACAATTCCTTTCAAAAAAACAAACTGAATGTTTTCCCTCGGCGGCGATGAGCGCACGCCGCCAGGGTGCCCGATAAGTCACCTTATAAAACGTATCGCGTTGCGGATCGGTGCGTTATTCAACATTGCGTTGAATCTTTTTGCCGTGATGGCAAAACCAAAAGAAAGGAAACACGTTTCCCTGCCCGCTTTGTTGGTTAGCGTACAGATCGTGCCGCCCAGGGCTCCCATACTGACAGCTCCAGCGGCAGCTGCCGGCTTGCGCAGCCGTCTTGACGCAGCCATCTTGAATCAACAACGTTTTCTGTAGGGTGAGGAGGTATTGCCATCGATCAATCAATCATCTGGTACCTGATCGTCGGCGCCTTGCTGTTGTCCATGGGCCTGATGGCTTCCCTGCTGGATCGACTGCCGGTCAGCCCGGCCATGTTTTACCTGCCTGTCGGCTACATTCTCGGGCCAGCGGTGAGTGGCCTGATCAATGTCGCGCCGGCCCAGCATGCCGAGTTGCTGACCACCTTGGCCAAGCTGGCGCTGCTTTTGTCCCTGTTCACTGTCGGCCTGAAATTGCGCCTGCCGTTCCGCGACCGCATCTGGCGCCTGCCGCTGCGGCTGGGCGTGCTGGCGATGCTGGTGACGATTCCGCTGCTAACGCTGGCCGGCCTGTTCATCTTCGATCTGCCGCTGGGCGCGGCAATCCTGCTGGGCGGCATCCTGGCGCCGACCGACCCGGTGCTGGCTTCCGACGTCCAGATCAAGCACGTCAGCGACCGCGACCGCATCCGCTACAGCCTGACCGGCGAAGGCGGCCTGAACGACGGCACCGCCTTTCCGTTCGTGATGCTTGGCTTGGCGTTGCTCGGCGTGCCCGCGGCGGCTGCTTACACCAACGATTACGCCATGCTGCATATCGCCTGGGGTGTGCTGGCTGGGCTGGTCGGCGGCTGGTTTCTCGGCTGGCTGCTGGGACGGCTGGTAGTCGGCTTGCGGCGGCAGTTCCGGCTGGCGCTGGGGATGGAAGAGTTCCTTGGCATCGGCCTGATCGCGCTGGCCTATGGCGCGACTGAACTGGTGCACGGCATCGGTTTCCTGGCGGTGTTCGCCGCCGGCGTGGCGATGCGCCGCATCGAATCGACCAACAGCGGCCAGCAAGGGGTCGATCCTAATCAACCCCCGACCGTGTCGCACATGCCCCAGGCGGCCGACAAGGAAGAAGTGGCGACTCATCCGGCCAAGGCCTCCGCCTACATGACGGAAACGGTGCTCGGCTTTAACATGCAGCTGGAACAGTTTGCCGAATTCCTGATGGTGACCCTGACCGGCATCCTGCTGTCGCATATCGGCTTTTCGGCGGCAGGGGCGCTGCTTGCCCTGCTGCTGTTTTTCGTGATCCGGCCGCTTTCGGTGGCGCTGGCCCTGGTGGGCGCCGATGTCACGCCTCTGCAGCGGCGCCTGATGGCATGGTTCGGCATCAAGGGCATAGGCTCCCTGTATTACCTGGTGTTCGCACTGCAATACCACTGGACCGCGCCCGACGGCTACCGCTCTGCCGCGCTGGCGCCGCACATCAGCTCGATGGTGTTGACGGTGGTGGCGATGTCGATCGTCATGCATGGCATTTCGTCGACGCCGCTGATGGACATGTACCAGCGCCGCCGGCGCTGAATCAGGCTTGGCCGGCTTGGCGGTAGTTTGCGGCCGGATGCCTGGCGGGCAAGGTCGGCTGTCCGGCCTCGAACAGTTTCTCGCGCAGCGTGCCTTCTTCGTACTCCAGCTTGTAACAGCCGCGCGCCTGCAACTCGGGGATCACCAGGTTGACGAAATCTTCGAAACTCTCCGGCGCCACCGTGCGCGTCAGGTTGAAACCGTCGATATCGGTATCCCTGACCCATGCCTCCAGCTGGTCCGCCACCTGCTGCGGCGAACCTACAATGGTGACATAACGGCCGCCCAGCGCCAGCTGGTCCAACAGCTTGCGCACCGTCCAGCCGGCGTCGGCCGCCGTCACCGCCTTGGCGGAAGACTGGATGGCGTTGCTGCTGGCCGGCTTGATGGCTTCGTCGATGCCGTAAGCCGAAAAATCAAAGCCGGTGCCGCTGGCAAAATGCGCCAGGCCCGCTTCCGGGTTGGCATGGCGGCAGTATTCGGCATATTTCTCGCGCGCCTCGGCAGCGGTCGGCGCAACGACCACGGAGATGCCCATGAAGATTTTCAGGTCTTCCCGGCGGCGGCCCGCCAGCTGCGCCTGGTCGCGCAAATCGCTGACCAGCTTGCGCGCCGCTTCCGGCTTCTGGCTAGAGATGAATACGCATTCGGCATGGGCCGCCGCGAACTGCTGGCCGCGATCCGAAGCGCCGGCCTGGTACAGCACCGGCGTACGCTGCGGCGACGGCTCGCTCAGATGATAGCCGTCCACCTGGTAATGCTCTCCGCGATGACTGATGCGGTGTACCTTGGCAGGATCGGCATATACCCGGCGCTGACGGTCGCGCAACACGGCGCCGTCTTCCCAGCTGCCTTCCCACAATTTGTACAGCACTTGCATGAATTCTTCGGCGCGCTCGTAACGCGCATCGTGCTCCGGCTGCTGGCTCAGGCCCATGGCGCGCGCTGCGCTGTCGAGGTAGCCGGTGACGATATTCCAGCCTATCCTGCCGCGCGTCAGGTGATCCAGGGTCGACATGCGGCGCGCGAACAGGTACGGCGCTTCGTAGGTCAGGTTGACGGTGACGCCGAAACCGAGGTGTTTGGTGACTGCGGCCATCGCCGACACCAGCAGCAGCGGATCGTTGACCGGCAGCTGTATCGATTCGCGCAAGGTGAGGTCGGCCGAGCCCTGATAGACGTCGTAGACGCCGACGATGTCGGCCAGGAACAGGCCGTCGAACTTGCCGCGCTCCAGCAGCCTGGCCTGTTCGGTCCAGTATTCGATGCTGGTGTAGTCGCTCGAGCGGTCGCGCGGATGGGTCCACAGGCCATGGTTGATATGCCCCACGCAGTTCATGTTGAAGGCGTTGAGGCGGATTTGTTTCTTCGGCATGCTAGGACCTAGATGGCGCCGTGACGCGGCGGATTTTTATTGTTCAGGTAATAGTTGCCGACAGCGTGATATTTCCAGCGCACCGGATCGTGCAAGGTGTGAGTGCGCGCATTGCGCCAGTGACGGTCGAGGTTATGCTCGGACAAGGTCGCCTGCGTGCCGGCCAGTTCGAACAGCTTGCTGCCCGCCGCCAGCGATATTTCGGTGGTCAGCACGCGCGCTTCGGCCACCGCGATCGAGGCGGCGGCGACGCTGTCAATATCGGGCGCCGCTGCGGCACGGTCCACCGCTTCCCCCGCCAGTTCAAGCAAAGCTTCGGCGCCGGCCAGGCGCACCGCCAAGTCGCCGAATTCCCGCACGGTCAACGGATCGTCTATCGCACGCTCGACCTTGCTGTCGATCCATGCGCGCGAACGCGTGCGCACGAATATCGCCGCATCATGCAACGCAGCGCGGGCGATGCCGACATCGATTGCCGCATGCAGCAATTGCGCCACGGGCCCCAGCGACGTCGGACGTTCAAAGGCGCTCTGGAACGGCAGCACCTCCTCCGCCTCAACCCACACGTTGTCCAGCACCACCGAACCGCTGCCGGTAGTGCGCTGGCCGAAACCGGACCAGTCGTCAATCACGTTGACGCCGGCCGCATCGCGTTTGACGATCGCCAGCTGCTGCACGCCGTCGTCGTCGATCACCGACACCGGGATGCGATGCGCATACAGCGCGCCGGTCGCATAAAATTTGCGGCCGTTGATGCGGAAACCGTCGCCTTCCTTGCTAAGGCGGGTGCGCCGTTCCTGCGAAGTACGGGTGCCGAGTTCCGCCAGCGCATTGCCGAAACGCTCGCCGGCCAGGATCCGCTCGAAATAAAAACGCTTTTGCGTTTCACTGCCGTTGACGCGCAGGATCTCGACGGCATAAAAATGATTCTGCGGAATCTGTCCCAGCGAACCGTCGGCTGCGGCAATAGTGGCGATCACTTCAGCCAGCGTGGCAAACGAGACGCCGGCGCCGCCGTAGGCGCGCGGTACGGAAATGCCCCACAGGCCGGAGCGGGAAAACTGTTCCAGTTCATTCAGCGGCAGCTGCCGTTGGCGGTCGCGCAGGCTGGCTTCCTTGCTGAACGAGGCTGCCAGCGCGCGGGCCGCGGCCAGCGCCTGGATATCGTCGAGGATACGCACCACCGGGCCTTCGGCGGCTTTGATAGGGTTGGTCATGATGTCAGTTCCAGGAGTGGCGTGCCGGCGCAATGCCGTTCAGCACATAGTTGCCGATGGCGTGCAGCTTCCAGCGCACCGGATCGTGCAAGGTATGGGTGCGCGCGTTGCGCCAGTGGCGATCCAGGTTATGTTCAGCCAGGGTGGCGGCGGAACCGGCCAGTTCAAACAGTTTTTCGCTGGCGTGCAAGGCGATCTCGGTGGTCAGCACCTTGGCCTTGGCGACGGCAATCGAAGCGCGCGCCGAGGCTTCGGCGTCGATCGTCACGGCGGAGATCTGGTCGAGCACGCCGGCGGCCTTGGCCAGCAGCGCGTTAGCCGCATGCAGCCGGATCTTCAGGTCGCCGATATCGCGGATGATGTAAGGATCGTCGCTGGCGCGCTCCACCCCGCTGTCGGCCCAGGGGCGGGACCGGGTGCGCACAAAGCTGATGGCGTCGTCCACCGCGGCTTCGGCAATGCCGGCGTCGATTGCCGCCTGGATCAGTTGCGACACCGGGCCCTGGATGCTGGCCTGCTCGGCCAGCTTGTGCAGCGATATGACATTTTCCGCCGCCACCGGCAGGTTATCCAGCAGCACTGTGCCGCTGGCGGTGGTGCGCTGGCCGAAACCGGACCAGTCGTCGACGACGGTCAGGCCTTGCGTACCGCGCTTGACGAACACCAGCACCACGCGCCCCTGTTCATCGAGCGCCTTGACCGGCACCCAATGCGCAAACAAGGCGCCGGTGGAATAGAATTTCTTGCCGTTGAGGCGATAGCCGCTGGGCGTTTCCAGCAAGCGCGCTTTCATCTCGAGAATGTTCTTGGTGCCGCGTTCCGGGCCGGCGTTGCCGATCCGCTGGCCGGCCAGCACGTCGGCGTAGATGCGCGCCTTCTGCGCGGCGTCGGCGTTCTGCGCGACTACGCCGAGGATGCCGAAATGGTTTTGCGGGATCTGTCCCAGTGCAGGATCGGCCGAGCACAGCACGCGAAATACTTCGGCCAGCGTGCGATAGGAAACCTCGGCGCCGCCGAATGCGCGCGGCACGCTGATGCCGCCCAGGCCGCTGGCCGAGAATTTTTCGATTTCCGCCCACGGCAGGCGCCGTTCGCGGTCGCGCTCGCTGGCGCCGGTGCGGAATTCGGCGGCCAGCGCACGTGCTATGTCCAATGCCTCGTGGTCGCTGCCGATGCGGTGCGCCGGAACGACCCGGGGTAACAGGTCGGCCTGGTTTTCTTCAATTGCGATTGTCGCGGTAGACGACATGAATCACCTCTTCTGTGGCGCGCTTAAGCACAACTCGTGATTGCGCTTTATTGCGGAAGAGGAAACGATAGCTTGCGGGCGCAACTTGCGTCCAATAAGAAAAACGCAGGAGGGTATGCGAAAAACGTTTTACCGGTTTTTCACGCGATGCAGTTCAGATCAGGTAGATACAACAAGGAATACAGCAAGGCAGGCCTGGAGCCGCGGTCAATCATCCATTACATCGAAGGACCGCGGCCAAGATAGAGAATGGCAGGAAGGGAAGGCAGCAACGATCAGTGCATTAAAAAACCAAACTGCGGAATCAGACTGCGTCCGGACCGGTTTCGCCGGTGCGGATGCGGATCACCTGCTCGATATTGCGCACGAAGATCTTGCCGTCACCGATCTTGCCGGTGCGCGCAGCCTTGATGATGGCGTCCACTGCGCGCTCGGTCAGCGCATCGTCGATCACCAGTTCGACTTTCACCTTGGGCAGGAAATCGACCACGTATTCGGCGCCGCGGTACAGCTCGGTATGGCCTTTCTGGCGGCCGAAGCCTTTGACTTCCGTCACGGTCAGGCCGGTGACGCCAACTTCGGCGAGGGCTTCGCGCACCTCGTCCAGCTTGAAGGGTTTGATAACGGCGGTAATTTGCTTCATGACAACTCCTTTAGGCATTAAAACATAAATCTTTGCAGCGAACGCAGCCCGGACGGCGCTCAGCTCAGTTCAGCTCAAGTGCGGGCGCAAGCTAGAAGAGTATATGAAAAACCCGGTTTGTCTATACGCTCAAATCAATAAGTGTATTTAAAAGACAGTCCATCGGGTCCTTCACCGTTCCAGGCAGACCTGCCGTCAGCCGGGAATATTGTCGAGGTCGTCCAGCCAGACCGTCGCTTCCGAATCGCTCGGGGCACGCCAGTCGCCGCGCGGCGACAGCGAACCGCCGCTGCCCACTTTAGGTGCATTCGGCACGCAGGAGCGCTTGAACTGGCTGGTCCGGAAAAAGCGATCGAGGAAAATCGCCAGGTTGCGCTTGATCGCCGCCAGGTCGTACTGGTTGCGCACCACTTTGGCGTCGTTGGGCCAGTTGCCGGCGGTCTTGTCGTGCCAGGCCGAGAGCGCCAGGAACGCGACTTTCGATGGCGCGAAGCCATACCGCAGGATGTAGTACAGGTTAAAGTCCTGCAATTCATACGGGCCGATGACGTTTTCCGTGATCTGTTCCGGCTTGCTGCCGGCCCCGGCCTTGCCGGGCACCAGTTCCGGGCTGATCTCGGTGCTCAGCACATTGAGCAGCACGTCGGAACCCTGGCCGCCGATGGCGCCGGTCTCGGCCACCCAGCGCACCAGGTGGCTGATCAGGGTCTTCGGTACGCTGGCGTTGACGTTGTAATGCGACATGTGGTCGCCCACGCCATACGTGCACCAGCCCAGCGCCAGCTCGCTCAGGTCGCCGGTGCCGATGACGATGGCGTTGTTGAAATTGGCCAGCCGGAACAGATGGTTGGTGCGTTCGCCTGCCTGCACGTTTTCGAAAGTGATGTCGAACTGGTCCTGCCCCGCGGCGTAAGGATGACCCAGGTCTTTCAGCATCTGCAGGCAGCTCGGGCGGATATCGATTTCCGCCGCAGTGGCGCCGACCACCTGCATCAGTTGCCGGGCCTGCAGCAGGGTGCGGTCGCTGGTGGCGAAACCCGGCATGGTGTAAGCCAGGATATTGGCGCGCGGCAGGTTCAGGCGGTCCATCGCCTTGGCGCAGACCAGCAAGGCGTGGGTCGAATCGAGCCCGCCCGAAACGCCGATCACCACCTTGGATATCTTGCTGGCGGACAGGCGCTGCACCAGCGCCTGCACCTGGATGTTGTAGACCTCGGTGCAGCGTTCGTCGCGGCGTTTCGGATCGGCCGGGACATAAGGGAAACGCTCGACGCTGCGCGCCAGCGGCAAGGCCTGGTCCAGAGGCAGCGCCAGCTCGAAGCGGATCGTCTCGAACCTGGCGACTTCGCCGGCATGGCGCCGCACCGACTGGCCGAAGGTGGTCTGGCGCATCCGCTCGCGCGACAAGCGTTCCAGGTCGACATCGGCAAAGATGATGTGCGAATCGTCCAGGAAACGTTCGGACTCGGCCAGCAGTTCGCCGTTTTCGTAAATCAGGCCTTGGCCGTCCCAGGCCAGGTCGGTGGACGATTCGCCCTTGCCCGCCGAGGTATACAGATACGCCGACAGGCAGCGCGCAGACTGCTGCGCCACCAGCTGGTGGCGATACCCCGCCTTGCCCACCACCACGTTGGAGGCGGACAGGTTGACCAGCACGCTAGCGCCGGCCAGCGCCGCGAAGGACGACGGCGGAATCGGCACCCATACGTCTTCGCAAATCTCGACGTGGAATTTCAGCAGCGGCAGGTTGCTGACCTCGAACAGCAGCCCGGTGCCGAACGGGATGCTAACGCCGAACAATTCAACCTGGCTGGCCGCGGCGTTTTCAGCGGGGCTGAACTGGCGCATTTCGTAGAACTCGCCGTAGTTCGGCAGGTAGCTTTTCGGGACGATGCCCTGGATCCGGCCGCCGGCGATCACTACCGCGCAGTTGAACAGCTGGTGGCCGACGCGCAAAGGCAGGCCGACGATCATCGCCAGCGACAGCGTGGCTGAAGCTTCCACCACCGTCGCCAGAGCCGCTTCGCAGGCATCCAGCAAAGCGCGCTGGTGGAACAGGTCGTCGCAGGTGTAGGCGGACAAACCCAGCTCCGGGAACGCCACCAACACAGCGCCCTGCTGCTCGGCCTGCCGGGCCAGCACGATGGTTTCGGCGGCGTTGAACGCCGGGTCGGCTATCCTGCACTTCGGGATGGCGACGGCGACGCGCGCGAAATCATGGGAGTAAAGGTTCAGAAATTTGTTGGTTGTCATTATTCTTCCTGCGCTCTGCTTGATGGGCAAGCTTGATGAGCAATTATCGCACGCTAATGGCCTGCCCTTGGGCGCAGGCGGCAGAACCCCGGCGGCGGTGCTAAACTCGGCGTTTTCGCCACCCACATTCCACCCACATTCACAGCTCGCCAAGTCCTTGATTAACAAGACAACAACCAAGACCTCCACGCGCATTGTTTCATCCCTGAGCGAAGTCGGCCAGGCGGCATGGGACGGACTGCTGGCCCTGCAGGCCGAGGCCAATCCTTTTCTCTCGTTTGCCTTCCTGCACGCCTTGCATGAAAGCGGCAGCGCCTCGGAAAAATCAGGCTGGCAGCCGCAATACCTGACCCTTTGGGAAGAAAGCTGCAACCCGCCGCAACTGATCGCGGCCCTGCCCCTGTACGTCAAATTCCATTCCTACGGCGAATACGTGTTCGACTGGGCCTGGGCCGACGCCTACCAGCGCAACGGCCTGGAATACTATCCGAAGCTGCTGTCGGCGATCCCGTTCACGCCGGTCACCGGCGGCCGCCTGCTGGCGCGCGACGAGCAGGCGCGGGCGGCGCTGATCGAAGTGCTGCGATCGTTGCGCAAAGATACGCAAACCTCGTCCACCCATATCCTTTACCCGCCTGCCGCACAAGCCGCAGCCCTGCAACAGGCCGGCTTCATGCTGCGCAGCGGCGTCCAGTTCCACTGGCTGAATCCGGGTTACCGGGATTTCACGGCGTTCCTCGATACGCTGGAACGCAAGAAGCGCAAGAACATCCTGGCCGAACGGCGCAAGGTGGCCGATGCCGGCGTGCGCCTGCGCCAGGTGCGCGGGACAGATGCGACCGAGGCCGACTGGATCTTCTTCCACCGCTGTTATGCGCAAACCTATGCCGAGCACCACTCTACGCCTTACCTGAACCTGGATTTTTTCCTTCGGATAGCGGCCAGCATGCCGCAGAATATCCTGCTGATCGTCGCCGAGCGCGAGGATGACAGGCGCCGGCCGATTGCCTCGTCGCTGCTGATCCATACCGACCAGACCTTGTACGGCCGCTACTGGGGTGCGCTCGAGTTCGTGCCCTGCCTGCATTTTGAAACCGCCTATTACCAGCCGCTGGAATTCTGCATCGAGCAAAAGATCACCTGCTTTGAAGGCGGCGCCCAAGGCGAACACAAGATGGCGCGCGGCTTCCTGCCGCAAAAAACCTGGTCGGCGCACTGGCTGGCCCACCCCGCTTTCGCCGATGCGGTAGCGAATTTCCTGGAACGCGAAGCGGACGGCATCGACAACTATATGGATGAACTGAACGACCGCAATCCGTTTCGATCGCTGTCGTCCTAGCACGTCCTAGCAAGACAGCCGGCAGTTTACCGCCGCCGTTTTTTTGTCAGGAACACCAACGCTGCCGCAACTACCGATGCCGCGGCCAGGCCATACAGCCCGCCCTGGATCGACCCGGTCTTTTGCTCCAGATAGCCAAAGGTTGCCGGCGCAACGAAACCGCCCAGATTCCCCAATGAATTGATCAGTGCGATAACGCCAGCCGCGATCCGGGCGTCCAGGTAACCTTGGGGAATAGGCCAAAAAAGTGAAGAAGCCGCCTTGAATCCTATCGCCGCGAAGCAGATCGCCACAAACGCAAATACGGGCCCGCTCGTGGTTGACATGAACATCCCGCAAGCCGCGACCACCAGCGCTATCGCCACCCACATCTGCTGATGCTTGAAGCGTGCCGCCAGGGAAGCGAAAATGTACATTGCAACGATGGAGATCAGCCAGGGTATGGAGTTGAACAGGCCGATCTGGAAATCGCTGAAATGCCCCATCTTCTTGATGATGCTTGGGAGCCAGAACGTCGCTCCATAGATGGTCAGCTGGATCGCAAAATAGACGAAACAGAAAAGTGCGATGCGGCCATCTTTCAGCAATGCAAGTGAACTCACATGTTTTGGCCGGTTGGCTTCACGCTCTTTTTGTTCGGCGTCGATGACCTCCGCCAAGGCCTTGCGCTCGGAATCGGTCAGCCATTTTGCGTCGCGCGGATGGGAGTCGAGCCTGAACCAGACTACCAGGCACAGGACAATCGATGCGGCGCCTTCGATAATGAACATCCATTGCCACCCGTGAAATCCGCCGCCTTCGATCTGCAGCAGTGCACCGGACAACGGGCCGGAAATCACGGAAGCCAAAGCCGAGCCGCTGAGAAAAATCGCCATGGCTTTCCCGCGTTCGCTGTTCGGCAGCCACTGGGTAAAGTAATACACCACGCCTGGAAAGAAGCCGGCTTCCGCAACGCCCAGCAGCAGCCGCATTACATAGAACGAAGTTTCACCGGTAATGAATGCCATTCCGGTAGCCACGACTCCCCATGTGAACATGATGCGCGTCAGCCAGGCCTTGGCCCCGAAACGCTGCTGCAGGATGTTCGAAGGCACCTCGAATACCGCATAGGCCACGAAAAACAGGCCGGCTCCAAGCCCGAACGCTGCCGCGCCTATGCCAAGGTCCGTCTGCAAATGAGAACGGACGAAGCCGATATTGACGCGATCTATATAGTTTGCGATAAACATGACGACGAACAGGGGCAATATCCGCCATTTCACTTTACTGACCGCAATGTCCAGTTCGCTCCGGACATTGCTGCCAGTTGCATCGCCGCCCTTGGCGCCCGCAGATAGAAGTGCACTCACCTTACTGTCTCCTCGAATTCGATTTGCCGGACCTGTTATATTTTTAGCGGGCCAGCATTTTGTTACTGAAATAGATGTCTGTCATCGTACAAGTAAAAATATCGATCGACAAGATTCTTTTTAAGGCATCACCCAAGAAAATAAAGCAGCGCCGAGTCAATTTGCTAACATTTGTATCGGATCAGGTTGCTATGTGCCGGTTTTCAGCCCATCCGACTGCCAAGAGCAATTCATTATGTTGTCTGTTGTCATACAATATGGTTATTTGAACGCATATTGATCGCGGCGAGGCTGGCGCTTGCTGTATCAGTCTCATCCCAATACTATTGTCGGCCACGGCATCCCGGCCATGCGCAAACATCCGTTCCGATCAGCTTCCTTTTAGCGGCCCGGCTTTACACAAAGAACCGCCATGCAACCCACCCATATCCTGCTAGCCTTGTTGACCGTCACGATCTGGGGCATGAATTTTGTCGTGATCAAGATCGGCCTGGCAGGCTTGCCGCCGCTGCTGTTTTCGGCGCTGCGTTTCGTGTTTGCCGCGCTGCCGCTGGTGTTCTTCATCAAGCGGCCGGCAATTCCCTGGCGCTACCTAGCCGGTTTCGGCCTGTTCCAGTTCGCCCTGCAGTTTTCCTTGCTGTTCTCGGGCATGCAGCTGGGCATAGGCGCCGGCCTGGCGTCGCTGGTGATCCAGCTGCAGGCGTTTTTCACGATCGGCCTGGCGGTGCTGCTGCTGGGCGAGCGGCCGCTGCTGACGCAGTTGCTGGGCGCGCTGGTGGCGCTGGCCGGCATCGTGCTGGTGGCGACGCACCTGGAAGCGCAGGCCACCGTGATCGGCTTCCTGCTGGTGATCGGCGCCGGCCTGAGCTGGGCCAGCGCCAATATCGTCACCAAGAAAATCGGCAAGGTCAATCCGCTGGCGCTGATGGCCTGGGGTTCGCTGATGGCGGCGCCGCCTTTGCTGCTGGCTTCGGCCGTGCTTGAAGGGCCTGCCGCCTGGCACGTTGCCTTTGCCCATTTCGGCTGGACTTCGGCGGCGGCGGTGTTCTACCAGTCCTATCCGAACACCATCATCGGCTACGGCATCTGGACCATCCTCATGCGCAAATACCCGGCCGCCACGGTAGCGCCGTTCTCGCTGCTGGTGCCGCTGGTGGGCATGCTGAGCGCCGCCGTTTTGCTGGGTGAATCGCTGCAGTGGTGGAAAATCGTCGCTGGCGTGCTGGTGCTGGGCGGCCTTGCCTTGAATCTGTTCGGCGGGCGCCTGATGCTGGCGCTGAAGGCCAGGGCGTGAAGCGTTTCAGGCCGGACGCTGCAAGCCCTGTTCGACCGCTTCCAGGAACAGCCTGACCTTGGACGACAGGTAGCGGTTCGGCAGGTAGATGCCGTACAGCCGGCGGCGCGGCAACGGCGCATATTGCGGCAGCAGCTTGACCAGCTTCTTTTGCGCCAGGTCGGCGCCGATCATGTAGTCCGGCAGCAAGCCTATGCCCATTCCGCGCAGCACACACTCGCGCAGCCACACGCTGTTATTGCAGTTGATGCGCGGATCGATGCCGATTTCATGGCGCTGCCCCGGCTTGCCGCCGAGCTCCTCGAACTGCCACACGTCCTTGGCTGACATCACGTTATCGGCCAGGCAGTCGTAGGCCGGCAGTTCGGCCAGCGCCTGCGGCTGGCGGCGCGTGGCAAAATATCCGGCGCTGCCGACCACGCTCCAGTCGATCTGGTGCAGCAGGCGCGCATGCACATTCTCCGGCGGCGTGGTGGCGATGCGCAAGGCGACATCGATGCCGCGCTCGGCCAGGTCGAAGAACAGGTCGGACAGCGTCAGCTCCAGTTCGATCTCCGGGTGCTGCCGCATGAAATCGCAGATGATGTCCGGCAGGCAGGCATTGGCGAAATTGGCCGGCGCCGTCACCCGCAAGATCCCCTGCGGCGAATCCTGGCGGCGCAACACCTCCTGCTCCGCTTCCGCCACATCCGACAGGATGGTCTTGCAGCGCCGGTAAAACAGTTCGCCGGCTTCGGTCAGGCTGAGGCTGCGCGTGGTCCGCTGCAGCAGGCGCACCCGCAGCTCGCGCTCCAGCGCGCTGACCTGTTTGCTGATGTGCGAATTGGACACTTCCAGCCGTGCCGCCGCAATCGAAAAGCTGCCGTGGTCCGCCACGGCGGCGAACGCCACCATTCTTTGCAAATCGATCATATTTTTTATGTGGAAATAATGATTTTATAAAAACCGATTTAATCATCATACAGAAACAATAGACTTGCTTCATCCTTCCCTTACGGAGCAATTCGACATGCAACCTACCGATATCCTGCTTGCTGTACTGACCGTCTCCATCTGGGGCTTCAATTTCGTCGCGATCAAGATCGGCCTGCAGGGTTTGCCGCCTATCCTGTTCTGCGCAATGCGCTTTATCTTCGCGGCGCTGCCCCTAGTGTTTTTCATCAAACGGCCGGCGATTCCCTGGCGTTTGCTGATCGCCTACGGCGGCTTGCAGTTCGCCGGCCAGTTTTCCTTGCTGTTCTATGGGATGAAGCTGGGATTTGCACCGGGCCTGGCGTCGCTGGTGATGCAGTTGCAGGTTTTCTTCACGGTCGGACTGGCGGTTCTCGTCCTCGGCGAGCGTCCGCGCGCGGCGCAGGTTGCAGGCGCCCTGATCGCCTTTGCCGGCATGGGCCTGGTAGCCGCGCACCTGGACGGCGCCGCTACCGTCACCGGCTTCCTGCTGGTGGTGGGCGCCGGCCTCAGCTGGGCCGCCGCCAATATCGTCACCAAGCAGATCGGCAAGGTCAATCCGCTGGCGCTGGTGGCGTGGGGTTCGCTGCTGGCGGCGCCCGGCCTGCTGCTGGCCTCGCTGGCGATCGAAGGGCCGGCAGCCTGGCAGGATGCCGCCGCCCGCTTCAGCTGGATCTCGGCCGGCGCCGTGCTGTTCCAGTCTTATCCGACCACCATTCTCGGTTTCGCCATCTGGTCGACCCTGATGCGCAAATACCCGGCCGCCACGGTCGCCCCGTTTTCGCTGCTGGTGCCGGTGGCCGGCATGCTGAGCGCGAGCCTGGTGCTGGGCGAAGCGCTGCAGCCATGGAAAATCATGGCCGGGCTGCTGGTGCTGTGCGGTTTGCTGCTGAACCAGTTCGGCGGGCGCCTGATGCTGCTGGTGAAAGCGGCTAGGCAATAAGGACAATGCTCCTTCAGGTTGCAACAATCCGCGCACCATAAAATCCCCGCCTGAGGAGCCAAGACCATGACAGCGCATAGACCGCCACAAATGTGAGGCGACTCTCAGATAGTCCGAAATAAAACTACATTTTTCGGACAAATTCTTGAAAAATGTCCGAAAAAGATATATAAATATCGGACAGGAGAAATAATGTCTGCTCTTAAACCCCACATTTCGGCACTGATCGAAGCAGCTGGCCCTGGGCAAGTCTGGGTACCAACCGATTTTGCACAACTGGGCAGCCGTGATGCCATCGACAAGACCCTGCAGCGCATGGTGCGGGCAGGAGAGTTGCGTCGCATCGACAGAGGCCTATATGACCGGCCCAAGCTGAACAGCCTGACCCAGCGCCCCACGTCTCCCGACTACCGTGCGGTAGTGGAAGCTATTGCCCGCCGGGATCAATTGCGCCTGCTGGTCGACGGCATGACCGCCGCCAATGACCTTGGCCTGACCGATGCGGTACCGGCTCGCGTCACCATCCATACCGACACCCGCCGTCGCACAGTGCAACTAGACAAGCTAGTCGTTGAGTTCAAGCAGACGGCGCCCAGCCGCCTTTACTGGGCGGGACGTCCAGCCATGCGCATCGTACAGGCGTTGTACTGGTTGAAAGACACATTGACTGCGGAGCGTTCTCTTGTCCTGAACAAATTGTCCAAGGTTCTGGACGATCCTGTACACGGCGCTGCGATCCGCCGCGATCTGCGCGAGGGCTTCAGCTTGTTGCCGGCGTGGATGCAAAGCCTGGTCCGCGAACTCCCCGGGTGCGCCTCGCAGGCGACACGTCAATCTCCCGGCGCTGAAAAGCCGTCATCAGTGCGTCGCCGCACTGTCAAACAGGTGGACGCGCATTGAATCCGGCATTCCATACCGTCATCACCGCCAGTGATGACGAGCGCCGAGATTTGTTTCTCGGCGCTGCAGCCCGTCTTGGCACAGCGGTCCAGAATGTCGAAAAGGATTTCTGGGTCTGCTGGGTGCTGGACGCACTGTTCAACGGCCTGGAGAACGACGGGCCCCGACTGCTGTTCAAAGGCGGCACCTCGCTTTCCAAGGCTTTCGGCCTCATCTCGCGCTTTTCCGAAGACATCGATATCACCGTGTTCCGTGATGATTTGGGACAAGGTGCAGAGGCTGCCGATCTGGATGCGCTGAGCGGGAGGAAGCGCCGCGCACGTCTCGCAACCATCCGCGATGCATGTCAGGGCTATATCGCCGGGCCGTTGACCGCGCAATTCGTCCAGCTCGCATCATCTGTCATTCCCGCAAACCGTTTTCGGCTGGAACCCGACCCCGACGACAAAGATGGTCAAAGTCTGCTGTTCTGGTATCCCGCGGTCACGGTTACTGCCGGCGATTACATCCGTTCAGCCGTGAAGATTGAGGCCGGCGCCAAATCTGCCCTCGATCCGCATGCCGCAGCCACCGTCACGCCGTATGTCACGCAAGATCTTCCCGACCTGGACCTGACCGTGACGAACGTTACCACCGTGAATCCCGAACGTACTTTTTGGGACAAGGTCATGATCTTGCACGGCCTCCGCCAGTGGCACGACCGTCGAGGCGAGTTACGACACGGCGGGCAACGCGTTTCTCGTCACTACTATGACGTGCATCAACTAATGCAGGCGCCGCTGGCGGCCGCATGGCAATCCGATCACGCGCTGGCGATCGATTGCGCCCGCCATGCACGACTGTTCTTCGGCAGTGCCGATTTGGGACTCGATATTGCCGCACCAGGCACGTTCACGCTGGCGCCGAGCCTCATGATGCGAGATGCAATTGAAAGAGATTACGAAGCAATGACTGGCATGATCTTCGGCCACATCCCACAACTTGATGCGATACTGGACAGCGCAGAACGCTTCGAGCAGATCGTCAACGGCGCAGGCCCACTCAACCCGCTGTAGCGTAGCTCGTACAGATCAGCCAAATTTGGAACTGATATTCCATGAAATAAAAAAACGCACCGGAGTGCGTTTTTTTATTAAACCCGGGACAAATTACGCCGCGACGGATTTCTTGTAAGACTCAACGCCAGACAAGATTTCCTTGCGCGCCTCATCCGGACCGAACCAGCCGTCGATCTTGACCCATTTGCCCTTTTCCAGGTCTTTGTAGTGCTCGAAGAAATGCTGGATCTGCTTCAGGCGCAGTTCATTCATGTCTTCCGGCTTTTGCCAGTGCGTGTAGATGCTCAGCACCTTGTCTACCGGCACCGCCAGCAGCTTGGCGTCCTGGCCGGCTTCGTCCGACATCTTCAGGACGCCGATCGGGCGGCAGCGCACTACCACGCCTGGGAACAGCGGGAACGGAGTGATCACCAGCACGTCGACCGGATCGCCGTCGTCCGATAAGGTTTGCGGGATATAGCCGTAGTTGCAAGGGTAATGCATGGCAGTACCCATGAAACGGTCGACAAAAATCGCGCCGGATTCCTTGTCGACTTCGTATTTGATCGGATCGGCATTCATCGGGATCTCGATGATGACGTTGAAATCGTTTGGCAAATCGCGCCCGGCCGATACTTGATTCAGACTCATGGTGTGCTCTCGTCAATAATTAAAAATGCGCTACAAAAACCTTCTCAGCCCGAAATTATAACGGCTCAAAGCCCTATCGTGCGATGCAACATCGACTTAGTTGCCGCCTTGGTTGCCACAACGACAGCTATTTTTCCCTAATGAATAACCGCAAGGCAAGAATCTTGCAAATATTCCGGCTTTGACTTATATTTCAGTAATTACTGAAAATTCAAAACATCATGAACCCTCCCAACGCCGCCCCACCCCCAAGCAACCCGCTTACCCCCCTGACGCCTTTGACCCAGCGCTTCATCTCGCATTTCGGCGAAATGGGCAGCCGCTGGGGCATCAACCGCACCGTCGGCCAGATCTATGCGCTGCTGTACGTGCTGGGCCAGCCGCTGAACGCCGACCAGATCGCCGACTACCTGACTTTTTCGCGCTCCAATGTCAGCATGGGCCTGAAAGAACTGCAGTCCTGGCGCCTGGTCAAGCTGCTGCACCAGCCGGGCGACCGCCGCGAATACTTCGAGCCGCCCAAGGATATCTGGGACATTTTCAAGACCCTGCTGGAAGAGCGGCGCCGGCGCGAGATCGAACCGACCCTGTCGATGCTGCGCGACGCCTTGCTGGAAAACCCGGCCAACGACACCGACAAACAGGCGCAACAGCGAATGCGCGAGATGTACAATCTGATCGAACTGTCCAGTTCCTGGTTCGACGATGTGCAACGCTTGTCGCCGGAAACCCTGGCGTCGCTGATGAAGATGGGTTCCAAGGTCAAGAAACTGCTGGATGTGCGCGACAAGTTCCGCGTCGGCTCCGGCGGCAGCAAGAGCCACCACGATCACCCCGATGTGCAGCTGACGGTTCAGCTAAAGGAATAGACGCATGCAGTCTTTCTCCGCAAAAAAAAGATTCACCCGGCTGCCGCTGGCAGTCGAAATCACCCTGATCCTGATCGTCAAGATCGCCCTGCTGACGCTGCTCTGGAAAGCCTTCTTCTCTGAGCCGCAAACCAAGAAAATGCGCATGCCGACCGACCTCGTCGAGCAGCATTTCCTGAGCCGGCCGCCGGCCGTATCCTCATCTCCCTCTTCTTCCCACCCTTCCCCTCCGGAGACCCGCCAATGATCCCTATTGATGAAGTCGTCGCTCTGTCCCGCCTGCAGTTTGCGGCGACCGCGATGTTCCATTTCCTGTTCGTGCCTCTCACGCTAGGGCTGGCCTGGATCCTGGTCATCATGGAGTCGGTGTATGTGATGACCGGCAGTCCCATCTATAAAGACATGACGCGTTTCTGGGGCAAGCTGTTCGGCATCAACTTCGCCATGGGGATCGCCACCGGCATCACGCTGGAATTCCAGTTCGGCACCAACTGGTCCTACTACTCGCACTATGTCGGCGACATCTTCGGCACGCCGCTGGCGATCGAGGGCATGATGGCCTTTTTCCTCGAATCGACCTTCGTCGGCCTGTTCTTCTTCGGCTGGGACCGCCTGTCGCGGGTCCAGCATCTGTTGATCACTTTCCTGGTGGCGCTGGGCTCGAGCCTGTCGGCGCTGTGGATCCTGATCGCCAACGGCTGGATGAACAACCCGGTCGGCGCCGAGTTCAACTACGAAACCATGCGCATGGAGCTGACCAGCATCGTCGACGTCATCTTCAATCCGGTGGCCCAGGTCAAGTTCGTCCATACGCTATCGGCCGGTTATGTCGCGGCGTCGATGTTCGTGCTTGGCATCTCCGCCTACTACCTGCTGAAAGGGCGCGACACCGCGTTTGCGCTGCGTTCGTTCGCGATTGCCGCCGGTTTCGGCCTGGCTTCGACCTTGTCGGTGATCGTGCTCGGCGACGAATCCGGTTATACCGCTGGCGAAGTCAACAAGGTCAAGATGGCGGCGATGGAAGCCGAATGGCATACCGAACCGGCGCCGGCCGGCATCACCGTGTTCGGCTGGCCCAACGAGAAGGAGCAGCGCACCGATTTCGCGTTCAAGATTCCTTACGTGCTGGGCCTGATCGGCACCCGTTCGGTGGACAAGCAGATCACCGGCATCCACGACCTGAAAAAAGAACATGAAGTGCGCATCCGCAACGGCATGCTGGCGTATGCCGCCCTGACCCGCCTGAAAGGCGGCGACAAGTCGCCGGAAGCGGTAGCCGCCTTCGACAAGCTGAAAGACGATCTCGGCTACGGCTTGCTGCTGAAGAAATACACGCCGAAGGTGGTCGACGCCACGCCTGAGCAGATCGCCATGGCGGTCAACGACACCTTTCCCAAAATCGCGCCGATGTTCTGGTCGTTCCGGCTGATGGTCGGCCTCGGCATTCTGTTCCTGTTCATCTTCTCTTGCTCGTTCTACTTCCTGATCCGCAAGAAACTGGCGAAACAGCGCTGGCTGCTGCGCCTGGCGGTGTACAGCATCCCGCTGCCGTGGGTGGCGATCGAACTGGGCTGGCTGCTGGCCGAATACGGCCGCCAGCCGTGGACCATCTCCGGCGTGCTGCCGACCCATCTGTCGGCTTCGACCCTGCAACCCGGCAGCCTCTACTTCAGCCTGGCAGGTTTCCTCGGCTTCTATGGTTTCCTGTTCATCATTGAAATGATACTGATGGTGAAATACGCCCGCCGCGGCCCGAGCAGCCTGCATACCGGCAAGTACCACTGGGAACGCCTGGAAACATCAACTACCGGCTCCACCGCCAAGGCATAAGGAGAAACCGCCATGTTCGATTATGAAACCTTAAAGATCATCTGGTGGGGCTTTGTCGGCGTGCTGCTGATCGGCTTCGCCCTCACCGACGGCTTCGACTTCGGGGTCGGCATGATGCTGCCCTTCATCGGCAAGACCGACGGCGAACGACGGGTCGTCATCAATTCCATAGGCAGCACCTGGGAAGGCAACCAGACCTGGTTCATCACCGCCGGCGGCGCCATTTTCGCGGCCTGGCCGCTGGTGTACGGCGCGGCCTTCTCCGGTTTCTACGTCGCCCTAATGCTGCTGCTGTTCTCGCTGTTCTTCCGCCCGGTCGGCTTCGACTACCGCAGCAAGGTGGCCGATACGCGCTGGCGCAATGCCTGGGACTGGGGCCTGTTCGCCGGCGGCTTCGTGCCGCCGCTGATCTTCGGCGTGGCCTTTGGCAACCTGTTCCTCGGCGTGCCTTTCCATTACGACGACACCATGCGGGTGGAATATACCGGCAACTTCTTCCAGCTGCTCAATCCGTTCGGCCTGCTGGCCGGATTGCTGAGCGTAGCCATGCTGCTGATGCACGGCGCGGCCTACCTGCAAGTGAAGACCGACGATGTGATCGCACAGCGCGCCCGCAACGTCGCCAAGATCGCCGGCCTGGTTACCGCCGCGCTGTTCGTCGCCGGCGGCTTCTGGGTCGCCTACGGCATCGACGGCTATCGCATCAGCGCCATGCCGGACATGAACACTGCCTTCATGCCGACCGCCAAAACCGTGACCACGGTCGCCGGCGCCTGGTTCGACAACTATGCGCACTGGCCGGCAATCTGGGCCCTGCCGGTGGTGGCGGTGGCGGCAGCATTGCTGTGCACGGCGTTCAGCAGCGCCAACAAGGCCATGGCGGCATTCCTTTCCAGCGGGATCAGCGTCACCGCGGTGATCCTCACCGCCGGCGCATCGCTGTTCCCGTTCATCATGCCGTCCTCGCTCGATCCCAACAGCAGCCTCACCATCTGGGATGCGGTATCGAGCCACAAGACGCTGGGCATCATGTTCTGGGTGGTGGTCATCATGCTGCCGATCATCATGCTCTACACCACCTGGGTGTACCGGGTCATGCGCGGCAAGGTCACCCTCAAGCATATCGAAGACAACGAACACACCGCTTACTGACAGGACAAGGGAGAAACTTATGTGGTATTTCGCATGGATATTGGGAGTCGGCCTGGCGCTGGCGTTCGGCATCATCAACGTCATGTGGCTGGAAGCCAACTATGCCTTCGGCAGCCGCGATGAAGAAACCACGCGCGAGCGTTTTGAAAGCGCTGCCGCCGAGCACGAAGCCAAGGCGCGGAAAAAATGAACGGGCCAGCCTGCATCGTGGCGCTGAGCGCCAGCGCCCGCTCGCTATTGCCGGGCCATGATTTTGCAGATGCTTACCAGGTCGACGCTGCGGTTTCCGGCCTGACTGCGCGCCAGGCGACGCAAGCCATCGTTACGCATCCGCCGGCCTGGGTCAGGCATCTGGTGAAGACGCGCAACTGCATCGTCAGCCTGTTCCAGCTGAGGACAGTGGAGATCGGCGTCGACCAGCCGCTGCAGCCGACCATAGGCGGCTTCCCGGTCGTCGCCCAGTCGGCCGAGGAAGTTGTGCTGGGATTCGACGACAAGCATCTCGACTTCAGGATCAGCGTGACGGTCAATGCCGGTTCCGACACCGGCACCCTGGTGACCGTCGCCACCGTGGTCAAGACCAATAATTTCTTCGGCCGCGCCTACCTGGCGACAATCATGCCCTTCCACCGGCTGATTGTGCGGCACTTGCTGGAACACGCCAGGTTCGGCCAGGTCAGCTAGCGGCCTCGGCTACACATCCGGTTTCAGCTGCCGTTGCCGCCTCGTCCGCGCCGTCGCCGGCGCTGATGGCCAGCGCCACCTGCTCCAGCTTGGTCACCGCCACATTCAGCGAATCGTTGATCTGCGCCTTGGCGTGCTCGGGCATGGTTTCCGCTATCTGCGCCAAGGCCCCTGCCAGGTCGATTACCGCCAGCGTCAGGTCGGCAATCAGGTCGCGCTCGTTTATCATCGGTCAAGGTCCAGTATCATACGGGGACGGCATTATTACATTACGCGGCCGAATGCAAAACCGCCGTGGAATAAAAACGTCATAAAAAACTCCATTCCTGCTGGAACCTGAATCTTGAATCATCGAACAACACAAACATCGCTGGCCTTGTTTTGCAAGGTGGTCGACAACTACGGCGACATCGGCATCTGCTGGCGCCTGGCGCGGCAGCTGGAGCAGGAACATGGCATCGCCGTCACCTTATGGGTAGACGACCTGGCCAGTTTCCAGCGGATCTGCCCGCAAGTCGCCGTCGATCGCGAACTACAGCAAGTTGGCGCGGTAACAATACGCCACTGGTCCGGCCAGGATGGCGTGTTTGCGGCCGCCGACGTGGCCGACATCGTGATCGAATTTTTCGCCTGCGACATACCGCCCGGTTATATTGCGGCGATGGCGGAGCGCGTACCGCATCCGGTGTGGCTCAACCTGGAAGGACTGAGCGCCGAAGCCTGGGTGGAAGGCTGCCATGCGCTGCCCTCGCCGCAATCGCGGTCCTTGACCAAATATTTTTTCTTCCCCGGCTTCACCAACAAGACCGGCGGCCTGCTGCTCGAATCCGGCCTGCTGCAGCAGCGCCAGGCATTTCAACAGGATCCAGCTGTGATGGCGGCCTTTCTCCGGCAGTTTGGCGTAACACCTGCAGAGACGGCATCCCTGAAAGTTTCGCTGTTCTGCTATCCGCAAGCGCCGGCGCCGGCTTTGTTCGAGGCATGGCAAAACGGCGGCGCGGCGATGACTTGCCTGGTGCCGGAAGGCGTCGCCGTCGACGCCGTCGAAACATTTCTCGGGCGAGCCGCGTTAGCCGGGGCCAGCGCAACCCGCGGCGCACTGACCGTGCGGGTGCTGCCCTTCATTCCGCAGCAAGATTACGACAAGCTGCTGTGGGCCTGCGACCTCAATTTCGTGCGGGGCGAGGATTCCTTCGTGCGCGCCCAGTGGGCCGGCAAGCCCTTCGTCTGGCACATCTACCCGCAAGACGAAGACTTGCATCATGTCAAATTGAACGCATTTTTGCAGTCCTATACGGCCACAACCGAGAACCTGGCCGAATTTTCCCTGAACTGGAACGAAGCCGCCAAAAAAACCGCGGACTGGGCCGCGCTATGGGCGTCGCTGGCAGCCGACATGCCGAAAATTGCCATCATGGCCATGGATTGGCAGCGGCAAATGTTGGCAAATGGCGACTTGGCCTGCAATTTACTGAAGTTTGCCAAAACAGTTAGGTAAGAGGCATGGAAAAATAGGTTAAAATATACGGCTAATTTTTGACGCATTTTAAAAATTCAATCATACGTGGGCTTGCGGCGTTTTTTGCCAGTAGGCTACAGATGATTCTTAAGTAACCTACTTTTTACGTATATTCGCTATGAAACCTGCAAAAGAAATTCGTGTTGGCAACATCATCATGGTCGACAGCAAGCCTATGATCGTCTTGCGCTCTGACGTCAACGGTTCGAGCCGCACGGGCTTCACCTACAAGTGGAAACTGAAGAACCTGCTGACCAACGCCCCGATGGAAAACGTTTTCCGCGGCGACGACAAGTTCGACGTGGTCGTGCTCGACAAGAAACCAGTGACTTATTCGTACTTCGCCGATCCGTTGTTCGTGTTCATGGACGCCGACTACGAACAGTATGAAATCGAAGCAGAAAACCTGGGCGACGCCCTGCACTACCTGAAAGACGGCATGGAATGCGAAGCCGTGTTTTACGACGGCAAGGCAATCTCGGTCGAACTGCCGACCACAATCCAGCGCCAGGTTGTCTACTCGGAGCCGGCAGTCAAGGGCAACACTTCGGGCAACGTCCTGAAAGAAGCCAAGATCGAAAACGCTATCGAAGCCAACCAGCACATCGTCATGGTGCCGCTGTTCGTCAGCTCCGACGACATGATCGAAATCGACACACGCACCAACGAGTTCAAGAAGCGCGCTTAATACTCCCGCCTTCAAAAAAAACGCTGCGGATTCTTCCGCAGCGTTTTTTTTCGCCCGCCCGATATCGAGCGGGGCGCCGCTTATTCGCTCAGGGTCTCGGCCAGGTTCTTGTTGTTGAAACCGAAACTGGCGATCACCGCCAGGCTTGCCAGCGCCAGTCCGCCGCCCAGCCACAGGGTAGACGAGATGCCGAGCGAATCGACCACCACGCCGCCGGTGGACGAACCTACCGCAATCGCTACCTGCACAATGCTGACGAATAACGCGGAACCGGCTTCCGGCAAGTCAGGGGACGACAATTGCAGCCAGATGCTGGCGCACAACGGGATGGCGCCGAACGCCACGCCCCAGGCCAGCACCATCGTCACCACGCCCGCTTGCGATGCATGCAGCAGCGGCAACGCCAGCAAAGCCACCATCAGGATCGCCACCATGGAAAACAGCGAAAGCTGCAGGTTGCGGGAGACGGTGGTCGAGATCGCAAAATTCGAAACGAAGCCGACGAAACCGAAGCCCAGCAGTACCGAAGTAATCGCCGGCAGGCTGAATCCTGCGCTTTGCACCAGGAACGGCGTGACATAGGTGTAGGCGGAAAAGTGCGCGCCAAACACCAGCGCCACCATCAGCAAGCTTTTGCGGATAGTCGCCCGGCCCAGCAATGCGCCCAGGTCGCTGAAGCGAATCGCCGCTTTCGACGGCAGCGAAGGCAGCAGCAGCGCTTGCGCAGCCAGCGCCACGGCGGCCAGCACGCCGGTGGCGATGAACGATGCGCGCCAGGAAGCCAGGGTGCTGATGAAGGTGCCGAGCGGCACCCCGATCACCGTGGCGAAGGTGACGCCGGTCAGTATCATGGCGGTCGCCTTGGCGGCGTGCTCTTCCCGCACCAGCCGCGCCGAAGTCGCCAGCGCCAGCGTCCAGAATCCGCCCAGCGCCGCGCCCAGCAGGGCCCGTCCTAGCAGCATCGTGCCAAAGCCGGGAGCCATCGCCGATATCAGGTTGGACGCCAGCAGCAGCACCGACAGCATCAGCAAGATCAGGCGGCGGTTAATGCGCCCTGCTCCCAGCATCAGCCCCGGCGCCGAGATGGCCGCGATCACTCCCGGCGTGGTCACCATCAAACCGGCGGTGCCGGGCGAAACGCCAAGGTCGTGCGCGATTTGCGGCAGCAGCCCGACCGGCAGGAATTCCGTGGTGACAAACGCAAACGCGCCTATCGCCACCGCCACCACCGACAGCCACGAACGCAAAGGCGATGCCGTGCTGCTGACATGCACGGGCAGGTCGAGAAGGCTGTCGTTTTGCGCGCTGATCGCCGCCATATTTTTTTCCATGTGAAACTCCTGTTCTTTACGCCTGATAGAAATAACCAAAATCGATAAAAATGCAGCCGGCACTGACCAGCCGTGCCGGCTGCCTTGCATCTGGTTTGCGGCAACCCGCCTCGCCGCGACTAAACTGTAATATTTTTTAATACAGTTTAGAATGTAAAAATAGGATCAAAATCGATCCCTTACTCAATCAACCATACCAATTAACTGCGCCAATTAACTGTATATGATTTTTATACAGTTAATTATAAAAAAAACCACTATGCCTCAGTCTTGTCGGCGATCTTGTTGACCAGCTCGGACAATTTTCTTTCCCGCAGGATCTCCAGCAAAGCGCCCTCGACTTCCGACACCACCGGATCCAGCACCATATCCATGCCGCAGCTGACCGGACAACAGAGGTCTTTCGAACGCGTATTGTGCTTCAGCACCGGCCCTTCCTCCACCGCCTGGTAGATCTCCGCCAGGTTGATGTCCGACGCCGGCCGCGCCAGCTGCACGCCGCCGCCCTTGCCTTCCTTGGTCAACACCAGCTTGGCCTTGCTCAGCTTGCGCAGCAGTTCACGCACAAAAACGGGATTGGTATTGACGCTCGTGGCAATGGCGGTGGAAGGCAAAAACACTTCCCCGCCCCTGGTCGCGTACTCGACGCTGACTAAAATGTGTGCCGCCACGGCAAATCGACTCGACTTCATACTGTAATCTTATTCGATACAGATACCCTCAGTCAAGTAACTTTGTAGCATAAGCTTATTCGGATGCGTATTGCCCATCGAGGCCACAGCGCCGACGTCTTCCGCGACGGTGCGCGGACAGGACGCCGGCTGCCGAGATGGGCGATTTACCCGGCCTTGGCCAACATATTGAAAATACTGGAAAAATCCAGCCCGCCGGCGCCGCTCTTGCTGTGGATGTCGTACAGGTTGCGCGCCAGCGCGCCGAGCGGCACGCTGCTGCCAGTGGACAGCGAATTTTCCACCGCCAGCCCGAGGTCCTTGAGCATCAGGTCGACGCCGAAGCCGCCGGCATAGCCCTTGGACGCCGGCGCATTTTCCATCACTCCCGGACACGGGTTGTAGACTTCCAGCGCCCAGTTGCGGCCCGAACTTTTCGCCATGATTTCCGACAGCACCTTGGGATCCATGCCGTTCGCCATGCCGAGCCGGATCGCCTCGCAGCTGCCGATCATCAGGATCCCCAGCAGCATGTTGTTGCACACCTTGACGGTCTGGCCGCTGCCGTTGTCGCCGGCGTGGAAAATTGCCTTGCCCATTTTTTCCAGGTATGGCTTGGCCAGGGCAAAGCCTTCGGCGGAACCGCCGACCATGAAAGTCAGGGTACCGGCGGCAGCACCGCCGGTGCCGCCCGAAACCGGCGCATCGAGCATGGTGAAGCCTTTGTCGCGCGCCGCCGTCGCCACCTTGCGCGCAGCGTCGGGAGCGATGGTCGAGCAGTCGATCAGCAACGTGCCCGGCGCCGCCTGCGCCAGGATGCCGTTGGGGCCGAGGTAGGCGCCCTCAACGTGGCGGCTGGCCGGCAGCATCGTGATGACGATCCTGGCTGCCGCCACCGCGGCCGGCAAATCGCTGCCGGTGCTGCCGCCGCCGGCGACAAACTTGTCGACGCTGGCCGCCAGCAGGTCATGGCCGCTGACCTTGCAGCCGGCCTTCACCAGGTTCAGCGCCATCGGCAAACCCATATTGCCGAGGCCGATAAAAACGATGTCGCTACTCATGTCAAACTCTCCTGTGACTTGTTAGGCTGCGTGCGATCACTTCATGGAAATCGTCGTATTGATCTCGCCGCCGTCCGCATCCGGCGCAAACCAGCGCGCGGTCACGGTCTTGGTCTGGGTCCAGAACTGCACCGCCTGCTTGCCGTTGGGGCCGAGGTCGCCCAGCTTGGAAGCGCGCGAACCGGTAAAGCTGAAATAAGCCACCGGCACCGGGATCGGCACATTGATGCCGACCTGGCCGACATCGATCTCGTTCTGGAACTTGCGCGCGGACCAGCCCGAGGAGGTAAAGATCGACGTGCCGTTGCCGTTCGGGTTGGCGTTGATGAAGGCAATCGCTTCGTCCAGCGTCTCCAGTTCGACCACACACATGGCCGGGCCGAAGATCTCTTGCGTATAGATATCCATCTCGGCGGTCACGCCGGAAAAAATGGTCGGACCGACAAAATTGCCGTCGGGGTAACCGGCCACCTGGCAGTTGCGGCCATCCAGCAGCAGCCGCGCGCCCTGCTCCACGCCCGATCCGATCAGGCGTTCGGTGCGCGCCTTGGCGGCTTTCGACACCATCGGCCCGAGGTCGGCCTTGCGGTCGCTGCCCGGCCCGATCTTCAGGCCGCGCGAACGCTCAACGATTTCCGGCAGCCAGGAACGCGCCTTGCCCACCAGCAGCACCATCGAATTCGCCATGCAGCGCTGGCCGGCGGCGCCGAATGCCGCGCCCAGCAGGTTGTTGATGGCCTGGTCCTTGTTGGCGTCGGGCAGCACGATGCAGTGGTTCTTGGCGCCCATCATGCATTGCGCGCGCTTGCCGGCTTCGCTGGCACGGCGATAGATATGGGTGCCGACAGTGGTCGAGCCGATGAAGGAAATCGCCTTGATGTCGGGATGGTCGCACAGCATGTTGGCCACCTCCGGGCCGCCATGCACCACGTTCAACACGCCCGGCGGCAAACCGGCCTGCTGCGCCAGTTCGACCAGGAACAGCGAAGAAGAAGGGTCCTGTTCGGACGGCTTCAGGATGAAGGTATTGCCGCAGGCGACCGCTACCGGGAACATGAAGCAAGGCAGCATCACCGGGAAGTTGAACGCCGTGATGCCGGCGCCGACGCCGAGCGGCTGGTTGATGGTGTAGACATCGACGCCGGTGGCGGCATTTTCGGCCAGTTCGCCCAGCTGCAGCGAAGTGATGGAGCAGGCGTGCTCGACCACTTCCAGGCCGCGCATCACTTCGCCTTCGGCATCCGGCAGGGTCTTGCCGTGCTCGCGCGTAATCAGCTCGGCCAGCGGCGCGATGTTTTCGCGCAGCAGCTGCTGGAACTTGAGCATGATGCGCATGCGCTGCGCCAGCGAAGTGTTGCGCCAGCTGGCGAAGGCCTGCTTGGCGTCGGCTACCGCGTGGTCGACTTCAGCTTTGGTGGCGAACGGCACGCGCGCCACTACTTCCTGGGTCGCCGGATTGAGGACATCGCGCCATTCGGTGCTGGCCGACTGCACGGTCTTGCCGCCGACATATAGAGGGATGTTAGGGATATTGGTAGACATGATGGCTTCCTCGAACAATTAAAAAATGAACGGTGCCGGCGCCGCGGCGCTGAGCACCCAGTGTGTATTACTTGACCAAGGGACAGGACGCGTCCATCGGTTTGAAAGCCTGCTGTGCCGGGATGGTCGACAGCAGCTTGAGATAATCCCAAGGCGCTTTCGATTCGGCCGGCGTTTTTACCTGGTACAGATACATGTCATGGATCACGCGGCCATCGGGGCGGATGGAAGCATTGCGCATGACGGCGTCATGGATAGGGATCTCGCGCATTTTCTGGGTCACGATTTTCCAGTCGTGCGACTTGGTTGCGGCCGCCGCCTTCAGGTAGTGATAGACGCTGGAATAGACGCCAGCATGCACCATGGTCGGCTTGTTGCCTTTATAGAGCGTTTCGAAACGCTTGGAGAATGCGCGCGTATCGCTGTCGAAATCCCAGTAGAAACCGTCGGTGTAGACCAGGCCCTGGGCGTCGTTCAGGCCCAGCGCATGCACATCCGACAAGAACACCAGCAAAGCCGCCAGGCGCTGGTTCTTGGCGCCGATGCCGAACGAGCGCGCCTGCTTGATCGCATTGACCGTATCCTGGCCGCCGTTGGCCAGGCCGATCACCTGCGCCTTCGAGCTTTGCGCCTGCAGCAGGAACGACGACAGGTCGCTGGCGTTGAGCGGATGGCGGATCGATCCGACCACGGTGCCGCCGAGGCGCTTGACGACATCGCCGGCATCTTTTTCCAGCGACTGGCCGAAAGCGTAGTCGACGGTGACGAAGTACCAGGACTTCTGTCCCATCTTGGTCAATGCCGCGGCGGCGCCGGCTGCCTGCGAGTAGGTATCGAACATCCAGTGGAAACCATTGGGCGCGCATTCGGCATTGGTCAGCACGCCGGTCGCCGGGCCGCTGTACATGGCGATGCCGCCCTTGTCGCGGATCAGGCGCTGCACCGCCAGCGCCACCGAGGAATTGGTCAGATCGGCGATGGCGTCGACCTTGTCGCGGTCTATCCATTCACGCGCCTTGGAAGCGCCGATGTCGGCCTTGTTCTGGTGATCCGCGGTCAGCAGTTCGATTTTCATGCCCTTGCATTCGGCCTTCAGGCAATCCTCGATCGCCATCTTGGCCGCCGCCACCGAGCCCGGTCCGCCCATCGCCGAATACGGCCCGGACATGTCGGTCAGGATGCCGACCTTGTAGACCTCGCCTTCCTGGGCCAGGGCCTGGCTCCCGGCCAGCAAACCCAAAAAAATCACGGCCGAACTACGTAGCAGCAGCTTGTTGCGCATGAGGTCTCCTGTTTTGTAGGGTGGGCATGCAATGCCCACGCAGTTGCACGGGCATCCTTCTGCGTGGGCGCCTTGTGCCCCATCCTATTTTTTATGAATTTCTATATAGACATTCTGCATGTGCATTATTATTGGAACAATAGACAATAATTCACAATGGCTTTGCATTTATGCAAAACAAGGAGAAACAGGTGAAATCGACGAAAGCCATGCTGGATTGGGATAACCTGCGCGTGTTCCTGGAGCTGACGCGCAGCCAGGGCCTGGTGGAAACGGCAAAGAAACTCGGCATAGACCACTCGACCGTGTCGCGCCGCATGCACCGTTTCGAGGAACAGGTCGGCAGCCAGCTGTTCGAGCGCAACAACCAGGGTTACACGCTGACCGCGGAAGGCCACCGGCTGATCGAATATGCGGAGCGGGTCGAGAGCACGGTGTATGCCGCCGCGGAAGAACTGAGCGGCCACAACCGGCTGCTGTCGGGCCAGGTCCGGCTCGGCGCCACCGAAGGTTTCGGTACCTTCGTGCTGGCGCCGCACCTGGCGCATTTCTGCGCGCGGCATCCGCACATCACGGTCGACCTGTTGCCGGTGCCGCGCTTCGTCAATCTGTCCAAGCGCGAAGCCGACATCGGCGTCACCATCGAACGCCCGCAAAGCGGCAATTATGTGGTCACCAAGCTGACCGACTACCTGCTCAAGCTGTACGCCACCCGCTCCTACCTGGAGACGCATGCACCGATCAAGACCTTGCAGGACTTAAATCATCACGCTTTCATCGGCTACGTCGACGACCTGGTGTTCAGCGAAGAGTTGCGCTACAAGGACAATGTGGCGCCGGCCGCCTTCCGCGCCTTCCGCAGCACCAGCGTGATTGCCCAGTACACGGCGGCGCGCAGCGGCCAGGGGCTGGCGATCCTGCCCTGCTTCCTGGCGCAGCAAAGCGACGACCTGGTGCCGGTGCTGGACGGCCAGGCCGATATCCAGCGCGCGTTCTGGCTGGTAGCCGCCACCGAAACCCGCAATGTGGCGCGGGTAGCCGCGCTATGGCGCTACCTGCGTGAAGTGATCGAACCTAACCGGCCGTTCCTGATGGGGGAATCACGCCACATGACTTACTCGGATACAATTGTCTCAGCCTGAATTATTCCATCAACTCGCATCCCGACTCCCCCATGATTTTGACTGGCCCCGAACTCGCCCGCGCACTTGAGCAGGCCGAGGCGACACATTTGAGCCGGCAGGTTGCAGCCTGCCGCCAGCTCGGACACAAGGACGCGCGCGCCATCGCCATCTCCGGCGGCGTCGCGGCGCTCACCGATCCGGCTTTCGGACGCAAACTCAACCATGTCACAGGACTGGGCATGGGAGCGCCGCTGGACTCCGGCGAGCTGGCGCTGCTGGAAGCCGCATACGCCGTCCATGGACTGGAGACGCAGGTGGATGTCTGTCCTCACGCCGACAGCAGCACGCTGGCGGTCCTGGCCGAGCGCGGCTATGCGGCCAATGCTTTCAGCAACACCTACGTGCGCCGCTTGGCGCCGGCGGATGCTTATGCCGCGGCCGGCAGCGGCATAGAGGTAATCGCCGACAGGGTTCTGGTGGAAGCCACATTTGCCGGCGACTCGGTGGCCGGATTTTCGGTGCAGGCGGTAAGTCGCCCCGTCATCTTGCTGGAGACGCTGGCGCGGATTGCCTTGCAGCGGAGCGATACGCTACTGTTCGCCGCGGCGATAGACGGTAAGGTAGCCGGCACTGCCGGCATGAGCCTGATCGAGACGTCGGCGGGACTACTGGCGCATTTGTATATCGCCAGCACGCTGCCGGCATACAGAGGACGCGGGATCCAGCTAGCGCTGCTGCACGCGCGGCTAGCGGCGGCCCGCAGCGCCGGCTGCACATTGGCCAGCGTTACTGCACGGCCGGCGAATACCAGCGCACGCAACACCGAGCGCGTCGGCTTTAGCCTGGCTTACACTAAAACGACTTTCGCCAAGCGCCCGGCTTAAGCTCAGGACTCGTTGATTTCCACCGCGATGCCATCCTGCTGCACCGTGATCGCACCGGGTTCGAAGGTCTTGCCGTTCAGGCGCAATTCTTCGCTGCGGAAGGTATAGATAGGATAATTGTTCAGCACCTGCTGCGCCACCACCGCGCCGATCTGGCTCAGCTGCGGCTTGTATTGGGCGGGCACGTTGCTGAAGTCGATATTGTCGACAGTAGGATTGTCGAGCTGGACGGCGCGCGTCGCGCGGTCGTACTTCAAGCCGCTGCTGAGGGTGATGGCGCCATTCAGCGTCCCTGCCAGCAGCAGAGGACTGACCACGCTGACATTCACCTGCGTCAGCACGCGGTTTTGCGCCGGGTTGAGCGTCAGGTGCGGATTCTTCAGGCCGACATTGAACACTTCCGCATAACGCAGCTGCTGCGGGAACTTGCTTTCGATGGCGGTCTGCAGCTGCTGTTGCGAAAACGTGTATTCGTTGGACCAGATGTTGTAGCCGGCCCAGGCGCCGGCCGCAACCGCCGTCGCGCTCAGGCCCAGCATAGTCTTCACCAGTGTGCGTCGTATTGTATGCATTGTTTCCCGTGGCTTGCGGCCTGCCGCAACTACGTTATAGTTGCCGCAAGCCATCAGCTTTTGTATGGTTCAAGCACACAGTATAGATGGATATCTTCAGGTTCAAGCGATACAGCTCAGGATCCGGTTTATCGAGCAGCTTGCAGCCAAGCCGCACATAGAAATCGACGGTGTTGCGCGAGTTCGTGGCGGAGATATGGATTTGTTCCGCGCCCATTTCCCTGGCGCGCTTGCAGGCTGTACGAAACAATCCGCTGGCCAGCCCGCGGCCGCGATAGTGGGCAAAACTATATTCAATAAACGCATCGCGGACAAGTTCAATCCGAAGGACCTTTGCTCACCGCTTCAATCCTGTGCCCATCCGGGTCGATCAAAAAAGCGGCATAGTAATTTTCCTCGTACTCAGGACGCAGGCCGGGCGCGCCGTTGTCGCTGCCGCCCACACGCAATGCGGCGCGATGGAAAGCATCGACGGCAGCGCGGGACGGCGCCGCAAACGCCAGGTGAAAGCCTGGTCCGGGCGGCGCTGCGTCTGGACGCAGTTTCAGGCAAAGCAAGTCTTCGCCATCCGTCAGCCCATACCCGACCGCGGTTGCATCCTCGAACACCCGGCGCAGGCCAAGCGCGCCAAGCGCCGCATCGTAAAACGCGCCTGACAGGGAAAGATCGCGGACGCCGAGGGAGACATGATGAATCATGGATGCTGTCATTTTGCCGGCAATGCCCATAACAAGCCACGCGTGATCAAGGGAGGAAATACCGTCAGATGGTCTTCATCCTGGATCACCTCGGAACGCACTTTCAGGCCGGGATAACGATGTGAATTCATTTGTTTCTCGAAGTCCTTCATGTCCTGCACCATATCGCTTTCCTTGTTATAGCGTGGATTGTGATCGCCCGGCTTGACCGTTTCGAACGAGCCGATCAGCATCAGTACCTTGGCCGGCATGTCTTTATGCGCCGCAGCATAAAGACGCTCCTGGCTGAACATGACCTTCTTGTCGTACCACAGCGAGGGGCTGCCTAGAATGTACTGGTCGAACATCTGCGGCTCCGTCAGCAGGACATGCAAGCCGAGCAACGATCCATAGGAGTGGCCGGCATAGATTTTACGGCTCATGTCGGCACGGTAGTTTGCGGCGACAAACGGAAATACTTCCCGTTCGATGAACTGCCGATACTGCTCGGCCTGCCCCGACAATTCCTTGCCTTTGCCGCTGGTGGTGTCGGTCGGCGTGTAATCCCGGTTGCGGCTGAAGACCGGGTCGTCGCCTTTGGAATAGGACAGCCCGACCAGGATGAATTCCTGGATTTTATTGCCATGGACGACCAGCCGGTTGCCAATGCTGCGCACCAGCGGGAAGCCGTAGTTGGCATCGGTGATGAACAGCACCGGATAACGCTTCTGCGATGTCGCATAGGAGGCCGGCAAGCTCACGAACAGCTCGTAGTCACGGTGCAGTATCTTCGATGAAATGCTCTGCACCTCGGTCCCTTCCAGTTCATATGGACGGGGCGCGGCGTTTGCCGGGGCCGGCGGGACTGAAAAAACCAGGGTAAACAATAAGGCAGGAAGGAGCTTGCGAAGTTTTTGCGGCATGTTTATACTTTCTCGTTCGTTTGCGATGGAGCGATGCTTCTGCCAGGCGATAATGTGTGCCGCAACGCCGGTTTCGTCAACCCTGCTTCGGGTGAAAAAGACGAACGGCGATAACCTGGCCGATGGTGATATCGTGCGTAAAATCATTTCCTGAAATCTCCCGCTACCTGCGGATCCGGTTCGAATACCAACCCGGCCATCGCTGCTTCCTCTTCGCGATGGCAACAACTGCTGGCGCATCAGCCTTATACACTTTGCCTGACGCCGGCTTGCACCGGATCCCGTTATAGTTTTTGCAGCACGGGCGCGCCGAGCGCCTGGATTTGAGCAGCCAAGTTATTCAACCGACAATCCGGCCAGGCAATCTTTGCCCGCCTGTCGATTTCGACGATTTCCGTTCGACTAGGTATCGAGAGCCGTTAAATCTCGCGGCTTGATCGCTTCTTCGTACAAAGTCCTCTTTGGAAAGACCGACATGACTGAAAATTCCATCCCTACCGCAACCCGCGACCGCCGCGGCCTGGCCCTGATCGTGCTGTGCCTGGGCGTGCTGATGATCGTGCTCGACACCACCATCGTCAACGTCGCGCTGCCGTCCATCAAGACTGACCTGAAGTTCTCCGACACCTCGCTGGCCTGGGTGGTGAACGCCTACATGCTGACTTTCGGCGGCTTCCTGCTGCTCGGCGGCCGGCTCGGCGACCTGTACGGCCACCGGCGGCTGTTCCTGATCGGTATCGCATTATTCACCGTGGCCTCACTGGCCTGCGGCCTGTCCACTACCCAGGGCTTCCTGCTGGCGGCGCGCGCCGTGCAAGGGCTGGCCGGCGCCGTGGTGACCTCGGTGGCGCTATCGCTGATCATGGACCTGTTCACCGAACCGGCCGAACGCGCCAAGGCGATGGGGGTCTACGGTTTCGTCTGCGCCGGCGGCGGCAGCCTCGGCGCCATGCTGGGCGGCCTGCTGACCGACACCCTGAGCTGGCACTGGATTTTCCTGGTCAACCTGCCGATCGGCATCGCCGTCATCGCCCTTTCATTGCGGCTGCTGCCGGCGCTGCACAGCCAGGCGCAGTCCAGGCACCTCGACGTATTCGGCGCGATTACCGTCACCGCTGCGCTGATGCTCGCCGTGTATGCCATCGTCAACGGCAACGAAGCGGGCTGGGTGTCGTCTCGGACCTTGGGCCAGCTGGCCGTTGCGGCGGCGTTGCTGGCAACTTTCCTGGTGATCGAAACGCGGGTGCGGGTGCCGCTGATGCCGCTGCGGCTGTTCCAGCTGCGTAACGTGGCGGTCGCCAATGTCGTCGGCGTGCTGTGGGCGGCGGCGATGTTCGCCTGGTTTTTCCTGTCCGCGCTCTACCTGCAGCTGGTGTTGGGCTACAAGCCGCTGCAGGTCGGGCTGGCGTTCCTGCCGGCCAACCTGATCATGGCCGTCTTTTCCCTCGGGATCTCGGCCAAGCTGGTGATGCGCTTCGGCATCCGGCGGCCGCTGGCGGTGGGCCTGCTGCTGGCAACCTGCGGCCTGCTGCTGTTTGCGCGCGCCCCGGTCGACGGCCACTTCATCGCCGACGTATTGCCGGGCATGGTCCTGCTCGGCCTGGGCGCCGGGATTGCCTTCAATCCGGTGCTGCTGGCGGCCATGAGCGATGTCGCACCGTCCGAATCCGGGCTGGCCTCGGGCGTGGTCAACACCTCGTTCATGATGGGCGGCGCGCTCGGCCTGGCGGTGCTGGCCAGCCTGGCGGCCTTGCATACCGAGAACCTGCTGGCGGCCGGCAATGAACCGCTGGGGGCGCTCAACAGCGGCTACCAGGCAGCTTTCCTGGTAGGCGCCTGCTTCGCCGGCCTGGGCGCCGCGCTTGGCGCCCTGCTGTTGCGCACCAAAACCATGGAGAGCGCCGTGCCTGCATAAGTTACCAGAGCTCCGCCGCACCAATCAGCGAAACGCCGTGCCCCGGTGTTTCCTACTTGCCGGGATAAACCTATGTTTGAGAAAGAAACAGACGCAGCACTTGTCAGCGAAACCGAGTACCGCCTGCTGGTGGCGGAATTCGACCTCCTGTGGAATCGCGCGACGACGATGCAGGAGCAATCGCGCATGGAGAGCCTGATCAAGCTGATCGACGCCTTCGAGAACGGCCTCCGCCAAAATTAATTTCCCATTCAGGATTAGAATGCACGGCAAGGCACACCTGCACTTATTACGATCGAACGGCTCATGCAAAATATCATTACTGTAGCAAACGTCTCGAAAACCTACGCTTCCGGCCACCGCGCCCTCAACAACGTCAACCTGGAGATCCGCCGCGGCGAGATCCTGGCGCTGCTGGGTCCGAACGGCGCCGGCAAGACCACACTGATCAGCTGCATCTGCGGCATCCTCAACATCTCCGAGGGCTCGGTGCGGGTCGACGGCCACGACATCGGCGCCGATTTCCGCGCGGCCCGCTCCATGATCGGCCTGGTGCCGCAGGAACTGACCACCGACGCCTTCGAAACGGTGTGGGCGACGGTGTCCTTCAGCCGCGGCCTGTTCGGCAAGCCGGCCAACCCTGCCCATATCGAAAAGGTGCTCAAGGACCTGTCCTTGTGGGACAAGAAGGACAACAAGATCATGACCCTGTCCGGCGGCATGAAACGCCGGGTGCTGATCGCCAAGGCCTTGTCGCACGAGCCGCAGATCCTGTTCCTCGACGAGCCGACCGCCGGCGTCGACGTCAACCTGCGCCACGACATGTGGCAGCTGGTGCGTTCGCTGCGGGAAAGCGGCGTCACCATCATCCTGACCACCCACTACATCGAGGAAGCCGAAGACATGGCCGACCGCATCGGGGTGATCAACAAGGGCGAGATCATCCTGATCGAGGACAAGAAAGAACTGATGCACAAACTTGGCAAGAAACTGCTGACGCTGCAGCTGGAGCAGCCGCTGCAGCAGGTTCCGCCCGAACTTGCGGCCTACCAGCTGAGCTTGTCCAGCGACGGCAGCCAGCTGGTCTATACCTATGAAAGCGACGGCGAACGCGTGACCATCATTTCGCTGCTCAACGCCCTCAGCGCACAAGGCATCCAGTTCAAGGATATCCAGACCACGCAAAGTTCCCTCGAGAATATTTTCGTCAACCTGATCAAGGACGGACAATGAATTTCCATGCAATCCGCGCCATCTACAACTTCGAAATGGCGCGCACCTGGCGTACCCTGCTGCAAAGCATCATCGCCCCGGTGATTTCGACTTCGCTGTATTTCGTCGTGTTCGGCGCCGCCATCGGCTCGCGCATCGCCCAGGTCGACGGCGTCAGCTACGGCGCCTTCATCGTGCCGGGGCTGGTGATGCTGTCGCTGCTCACGCAAAGCATCTCGAACGCCTCGTTCGGCATCTACTTCCCTAAATTCACCGGCACCATCTACGAGCTGCTGTCGGCGCCGGTGTCATACCGCGAAATCGTGATCAGCTACGTCGGCGCCGCCGCCAGCAAATCGATACTGCTCGGCCTGATCATCCTGGCCACGGCCGGACTGTTCGTGCCGCTGCACATCGAACATCCGCTCTGGATGATCCTGTTCCTGGTGCTGACCGCCGTCACCTTCAGCCTGTTCGGCTTCATCATCGGCATCTGGGCCGACAATTTCGAGAAGCTGCAGCTGGTGCCGCTGCTGATCATCACGCCGCTGACTTTCCTCGGCGGCAGCTTTTACTCGATCAAGATGCTGCCGCCGGTATGGCACACGATCAGCCTGTTCAACCCGGTGGTGTACCTGATCAGCGGCTTCCGCTGGAGCTTCTACGGCACTGCCGATGTGCACATCACGGTCAGCCTGGCGATGACGCTGGCATTCCTGGCAGTGTTCCTGGGAATCGTGGCCTGGATCTTCAAGACCGGCTACCGGCTCAAGTCCTAGAGGCCGGAGCCAGCCATGCAGCCTGAGACTTTCAGCTTGCGTCCGGCGCGGATGGCCGACGTCCCGGTTTTGGAAGCGCTGATTGCCCGTTCCGGCGTCGGCCTGAGCACCGGTTTCTATTCGGACCAGCAGGCTGCGGCGGTCACCCGCCATGTGTTTGGCGTCGACACCCAGCTGGTCGCCGACCAGACTTATTTTATTATCGAAGACGGCGCCAAGGCCCTGGCTTGCGGCGGCTGGAGCAAGCGCCGCACGCTGTTCGGCGGCGACCGCGCGAAGAGCGGCCCCGATCCCCTGCTCGATCCGTTGCAGGAAGCTGCCCGCATACGCGCGTTCTTTGTCGATCCTGGCATGGAACGGCGCGGCCTCGGCAGCCAGCTGATGCGGCATTGCACTCGCGAAGCAGCCCTTAACGGCTTCGGCACGCTGGAGCTGGTCGCCACGCTTCCCGGCGAGCCGCTGTACCTGGCTTTCGGCTTTGCCGTCATCGAAAGGTTCGAGCTCGACCTGCCCGGCGGCATCCAGGTGCCGGTGACGCGGATGAGGAAAAACATCGGACCGGCAGAAACCACGGCGGCATAAATGAATGGCAGGCACACTCATCTCCAGCTATCCCTGTACCTGATCGCCGCGGCGGTGTTCCTGGTGGGATTATTGTCCGCCGGCCTGATCTACCGCGCCGCTGCCGAACGGGAGAGCGCCGCCCTCAGCTACCAGGTGGTGGGCGGCAGCGTCTATGCAGTCGACCCGGCCGATTCCAAGGCCTACCGGCGCGACGTCGAACTGTATGGCGGCACCTCGGGGCGGCTGATCGCCGACTTCAACCGCTGGCTGTCCAGCCTGTGGCATGGGAAACGGCTGGCGTACGTGCTCGCCATCTTTTCGGTTGGAATAGCCTACATCTGCTTCTCCGTCGCCCGCGGACAGGAGCCGTAGGGTGGGCACCTGTGCCCACGCGTGACCGCGATAGCCGGAGTACATGACTGCGCGGCACCGGAATGGCATGTACGTGGCGTGAGTTCACGCGTGGGCAGAAAGGCCTGCCCACCCTACGCGAATATCCTGGCCAACGGCATTAGCAGGCTGCGCCGGGTTATGATGCGATGTTATTTCCTACAGGGTGAATCTTCCATGCACAGTCTATCTTCCCCATCCAGCGCCAGGGGCTGGTCGTTCTGGTGGAAACCGGCGCTGTTCGTACTGGTAGCCGTGGTTGGCCTGTATTACGTCAAATGGTCGCCTTATTACCTCAAATCCTTCCTGGCCGCCGACAAGCACAGCATCGGCGCTTCCATTCTCGACGACCAGCAAGGCGCGCCCATCGCCGCCGCGCTGGCCTACGCCAAGGTGTATTTCCTGGCGATCTGGAAAGCCGCGGTGCTGGCGGTGATCCTGGGTTCGCTGCTGCAGGTGCTGATCCCGCGCGACTGGCTGCTACGCCTGTTCGGCCGCGCCGGCTTCGGCTCGGTGCTGCGCGGCGGCCTGTTCGCCCTGCCTGGCATGATGTGTTCCTGCTGCGCCGCCCCGGTCGTGGCTGGCATGCGTCGCCAAAAAGTTTCGGTGGGCGCGGCGCTGGCGTTCTGGATCGCCAATCCGGTGCTCAATCCGGCGACGCTGGTGTTCATGGGTTTCGTGCTGGGCTGGGGGTTTACCGCCCTGCGCCTGGTGGCGGGCCTGGTGCTGGTGCTGGGCGTATCGATGATCGCTCAGCGCATTTCCCGTCCCGAGGAAATCCCGGCGGCGGCGGCGGCAGAAGCGGTAGTCGCAGCCAGCGCGCCTGCCCGCACCGACTTCCTGGGGCGCTGGGCGCGCACCATATGGCAGCTGTTCTGGAGCACGATCCCGGTGTATGTGCTGGCAGTGCTGGTGCTGGGCGCAGCCCGGGTCTGGCTGTTCCCGCATGTCGACGGTGCCATGGGCAACAGCCTGCTGTGGCTGGTGCCGCTGGCCATCGCCGGCACCTTGTTCGTGATCCCGACAGCGGCTGAAATCCCTATCGTGCAAACCATGATGGCGCTGGGCCTAGGCACCGCGCCGGCGGTGGCGCTGCTGATGACTTTGCCGAGCATCAGCCTGCCGTCGCTGCTGATGCTGCGCAAGGATTTCGACGCCAGGGTGCTGGTGGCGGTAGCCGTGCTGACCATGCTGGTCGGCGTGGTCAGCGGGCTGGTTGGAGCTGCGCTGCTGTAACCTAACGGTCCCTTAGCGCCGCGGCGCCGGCCATGGCGACCTGCGCATCCTGGTCGGACTGCATGCCGGATACGCCTATGCCGCCGATGACGGCGCCGTTGCGCAGCAGAGGCAGGCCGCCTTCAAGCGGCATCAGATTGTCCATCGCCAGCAGCCGCAGATGGCTGCCACCCTGCCCTAGCGCGTCCTGGAACACCGCCGTAGGCCGGCGGAAAGCCACCGCGGTTTCGGCTTTCTGCCGGCTGACGCCGATGCTTCCCAGCTGGGCCTGATCCATCCGCTGCAAAAGCTGCAGGTGGCAGGCGCTATCCACCACGGCGATTACCATTGGCCAGCCGCGCTCCCGGGCAAATTCCTCCGCCGCCTGCATCACCGCCTTGGCGTCCGCCAATGACAGCGGCGAACCATACTCGACAACAAAACTGGCGCGATCAATTGTCACTTCCATCTCCTCTAAAAATGATGGAATAAGTATAGTTTCTCCCGATTTGATTGATAATAGCCAGAATCAACCAATCACTTTCACGCTCTTAATGAAAATCACCTCGATCCAGGATTACGCTGCTTTCGTCGCCGTGGTTGACGAAGGCAGCCTGACAGCCGCCGCCCGCAAGCTCGGGCGATCGGTGCAGGCGGTCAGCATCTCCCTGAAAAACCTGGAGGACGAACTGGCACTGACGCTGGTGACGCGCAGCACGCGCCGCTGCAGTCCGACGCCGGCCGGCCTGAAATTTGCGGCCCGCCTGCGCACCGTGCTGGCCGACATAAACGATGCCCATGCCGAAGTGCTGGATGACGCCGCACAATTGAGCGGGCCGATCAGGATCGGCGCATCCACCCTGTTCGGCCCCGATTTCCTGATGCCGATACTGGCAGGTTTTATCGAACGACAGCCCGGGATCGCCATCGAACTGGCGCTATCGGACCGCCATGTCGATCTCGCAAAGGAAGGGCTGGACCTGGCGATCCGCATCGGCCACCTGAAGCAGCCTGACCTCAAAGCCAGGAAACTCGGCGTGCTGCGCCGGGTGGTGGTCGGCGCCCCCGGTTATCTGGCACGCCGCGGCCGCCCCGGCGAACCCGGCGACCTGCAGCAGCATGACTGCATCCTGCGGCGCAATGCCAGGCAGCAGGAAAGCTGGAGTTTCAGCTCCGGCAATATCGTGGTGTCCGGCCGCTTCAGTTCCGACAGCGCCCTGGCCCGGCAGCGTGCGGCGACTCTCGGGCTGGGCTTGTGCATGGCCCCGCTGTGGCAAGTCAGCAGCCTGGTTGACGCCGGCCAGCTGGAAGTGGTGCTCGATGACTTCGCAATGCCCGGCTTGCCGATCCATATCGTATGGCCGGAAGGCCGCACGCCGCGCCGGGTGCGCGCGGTAATCGACCTGCTTGCAGCGCGCCTCTCCGTGGCCGGGTTTTGATCCCTATTTTTTGGCCGACTCTTTCAGCAGATCGGCCAGGTAGGATTGCCACACCGCTGCCCGCGTATGCGTGCCATGGCCATAGGTCTGATCGCTGATCGGGATCAATACGTAACGGCCATTCTTGATTTTTTTCACCTGGACTTCGGCGATGCCGGTTTCCGGCGGATTGATGAAATCGTCGGCAGAATTGACCCACATGAGCGGCGCGGTGATCTTATCCAGGTTGGCGGACGGGTCGTAATTGCGCGATGCGCTGACCTGGTACAGCAAGTCGTTGGCGTCGAGCGTGGCCAGGTCTTTGGTCACATGCTCGGTGACATAGGCGTCCGCGGCGTCGCGCGTCGGATACTCTTTTTGCTGCTGGTGCGGCGCGCTGCCGGCGATCAGCAGCAGGTCCGCCGCGGTGCGCAAACCTTGCTGTGGCTGGGACTTGTAATCGCCGCCCTGCCACGCCGGATCGCTGGTGATGCCATCGATCAGCATCTTGCGCCAGGCACGGTTGCGGCCAGCGATCGGCACCGGCTGGCAAGCCAGCGGCATCAGCGCATCCATGAACGAGGGGTAGGTTTCGCCCCAGACAAAAGAATGCATGCAACCCATCGAAGTTCCCATTACCAGCCGCAAATGATCCACGCCCAGGCCCTGGGTGACCAAGGCATATTGTGCGGCGACCATGTCGTCATAGTCGTATTTGGGAAAACGCGCATGCAGGCCGTCGCTGGGTTTCGAGGATTTGCCGTGGCCGATGCCGTCGGGCAGGATGACGTACATCTTGGCCGGGTCCAGCAAGCCGCCCGGCGCAAACAGGATATTGGCGAATTGCGGCCGCAAGAACTGATGGCCGTCGCCGCCGGTGCCGTGCATGACGATCACTGCGTTGTTCACATGTCCGTCCGCATCGCGTTTTGGCGTGCCGAGCGTGGTGTAGTGCAGCTTCAGCGCGGGCAGCGTTTCACCGGAACGGAACTTGAAATCATGGACGACAAATTCTCCTTCCTTGGTGGTCAACGCCGGCGCGGACTGCGCCAGCGCTGCGCAGCCGGTAGCGCTGATGACGGCGGCGAAAGCAGCAACGGCAACATATCTAGGAAGGAAACGGTTCATTGTCGGTCTCGATGTTCTGGTTGTTGGATTACTGTTACGTTAATCAAGCGCTGCCTATATGTCAAACGGCGGGTTGGACAGAATTAGGCAAATGGGTAAGAATCGTCGATACAATTCAACCCAGGACAACAATTGCCGCTATGGACAGACTTGAAGCATTGCGCCTCTTCACCCATATCGTCGACCTGGGCAGTTTTACCAAGGCCGCCGGTGTGCTGGAAATCCCTCGCGCCACCGCCACCCACGCCATGAAGGAGCTGGAACTGCGGCTGGGAACGCGGCTGCTGGAGCGAACCACGCGCAACGTCAAGCCGACCCTGGACGGCCGCGCCTTCTATGAGCGCTGCTGCCGCATCCTGGCCGACGTCGAAGATGCAGAAACCTCGCTCGACACCAGCGCCGCCAATCCCGGCGGCGTGCTGCGCCTGGGCCTGCACGGCACCCACGCTACCTGGATCATCCTGCCGCGGCTGGCCGAATTCCGCGAACGCTATCCGCGCCTGAACATCGCGATCAGCAGCGGTGACCGCCTGGTCGACCTGGTGGGCGAAGGGATAGACTGCGTGGTGCGGGTCGGCATACCCAAGGATTCCTCGCTGATCGCCAGGCGGCTGGCTTCGCTGCCGGAGGTCATCTGCGCCAGTCCAGAATACCTGGAGCGCTGCGGCACGCCGCTGGTCCCGGAGGATCTGGCGGCACACCAGGCAGTCGGCTTTTTCACGCGCAACCACAACATCCAATATCCGTTCACTTTGCTGCGCAACGGCCAGGCAGAAGAATACAAGGCCGGCAGCTGGATAGCAGTCGACAGCGCCGACAGCTACACCCAATGCGCGCTGCAGGGTTTCGGCCTGATCCAGGTGCCGCGCTTCCGGGTTGAACAATACCTGCAGAGCGGCCGGCTGGTGGCGGTGCTAGGCGACTGGGCCTGCCCCGAACTGCCAGTGCTGGCGCTGTATCCTTCCCACCATCAGCTGTCGCCCAGGGTCAAGGTATTTGTCGACTGGGTGGTACAGGTGTATGCCGAATATTTTGCCGGCCAGGCTTAGGGCCGGATGACGGACAGGCAGTATACTGTCTCACTTTTGCAATTCTGCCTTACCTGAAAGACAACACCATGAGCACCTTGCCCGCATGCCCGGAATGCAGTTCCGAATTCACCTACGAAGACGGCGGCCTCTACATCTGCCCGGAATGCGCCCATGAATGGTCGGCGCAGGCTGCGGCGGATTCGGGCGCAGACGGCGCCAAGGTATATCGCGATGCGGTCGGCAATGTCTTGCAGGACGGCGACACGGTGACCGTGATCAAGGACCTGAAACTGAAAGGTTCGGGCGGCGTGGTCAAGGTCGGCACCAAGGTGAAGAATATCCGCCTGGTCGACAGCGACCACGACATCGACTGCAAGATCGACGGCTTCGGCGCCATGAGCCTGAAATCGGAATTCGTCAAGAAGGTGTAATGTGGGCGGGAGTGCGAGCTCCTGAAAAAAAAATGCGGTTTCCGAGTTGCCTGACCAAGCGTGCCCTATAGACACCATGCCGAGACACAATCCAGCACTGCACCGCATACAAAAAGCGCCGATGACCACGCAACGGCTGCGGCTCCTGATCACCGGCGCGGTCGTGGCGATCGCCGTGGTTGGCTGGGCCCTGGTGACCATCCTCAAGCCGGCCACCCAGCGCACCATCGTCATCACCGCCGGCGCCGACAAAGGCATCTACAACGGCTTCGCCGAGCGCTATGCGCCTCTACTGAAGCGCGAAGGCATCACCCTCGATATCCGCAACTCTTCCGGCTCGGTGGAAAACTACCAGCGGCTGAAGGATCCCGAGAGCGAATACGAAGTCGGCTTCATCCAGTCCGGCACCACCACCCCGTCCGAAAACGACCAGCTGCAAACCATCGCCGCCATCTCGTATGAGCCGATCTGGGTGTTCTACCGCGGCGACACCGTCATCAACCGCCTGGCGCAACTGAAAGGCAAGCGGATTTCCATCGGCGTCCCCGGCAGCGGCCTGCTGAAAGTCTCACGCACCCTGCTCGGCCACAGCGGCATCAACGCCGACAATGCCAAGCTGCTGGAAATGGATGCCTACAAGGCTTACCAGAACCTCGAGAACGGCCAGCTGGACGCCGCTTTCTTTATCGGCAGGCCGGACGCAGCGATGCAGCAGATGCTGCTCAACAGCGACCTCAAGCTGATGAGTTTTGCCCAGGCCGACGCGCTGGTGCTGAAATTCCCGTCGCTCTCCAAGATCATCTTCCCGCGCGCCTCGACCAGCGTCGCCAATGACCTGCCGCAAGCCGACGTCACCTTGCTGGCCGCCACCGCGCTGCTGGTGTCCAAGGACACCCTGCATCCGGCGCTGGTCTACCTGCTGCTGGAAGCCGCCAACACCGCCCACGCCCGCGAAGACTATTTCACGCCGCGCGGCACCTTCCCCAACCTGAACACGGACGATTTCCCGATCTCGGACGAAAGCACGCGCTACTTCAAATCCGGCCGCCCCTTCCTTCAGCGCTACTTGCCGTTCTGGCTGGCCAGCTTCATCGAACGCCGCCTGCTGATCCTGCTGCCGTTCATGGCGCTGCTGTTCGGCCTGCTGCAGGCATTGCCGCGCATGGTGGAATCGCGCATGAAAAACCGGCTGGTGGTCTGGTACCGCGAGATCAAGTCGCTGGAAGATGAAATATGGAGCACCAAGCAACCCAGCAAGGAGCAGATCGCCCAATGGCGCGACGACATCGAAAACATCGACGCCAACGCCAGCCAGATACGCATTCCGCAGCGTTATTTCCAGGATGTGTATGCGCTCAAGCAGGCTATCAGGGTGGTGCGGGAAAGGATTGTTCAAGTGGCTCAGAAAGTTGAGCAATGAAAATATCGGATCGCGGTCTGAAACAGATTGGCCGCATTATTTGTTGAAAGACCAGCGTCGCACATATTGGCGACGCTGGCTCAGCAGGCCCTGTCTGTCTTGAACCAGACAAGGCCCCTGGCAGTCGGCATTACGCGAGATCGAAGCGGTCCGCGTTCATGACCTTGACCCAAGCCGCGACGAAGTCCTTGGCGAACTTCTCCTTGGCATCCCCACCCGCATAGACCTCGGCATAAGCCCGCAGCACCGAGTTGGAACCGAAGATCAGATCGTTGCGCGTGCCGGTGTACTTGACCGCGCCGGTCTTGCGATCGCGTCCTTCGAACAATTCGGCCTCGCTGTCGACGGCTTTCCACTCCAGGCCCATGTCCAGAAGATTGACGAAGAAGTCGTTGCTGAGTACGCCGACCTTGTCGGTGAACACACCGTGCTTGCTACCATCAAAGTTGGCGCCGAGTACCCGCAGGCCACCGACCAGCGCGGTGAGCTCCGGTGCCGTCAGCGTCAGCAACTGGGCCCGGTCGACCAGCAACACTTCGGTCGCAGCACTGGATTTGCTCTTATTGTAGTTGCGGAAACCGTCGGCGACTGGCTCCAGCACGGCAAAGGCCTCGACATCCGTCTGTTCCTGTTTGGCGTCGGTGCGGCCCGGTGCAAAGGGCACTTCGATCGAGATCCCGCCCGCCTTGGCCGCCTGTTCAACACCAACCACGCCGGCGAGCACAATCACGTCAGCCAGCGAGGCTTTGCCCGAAGCCTTCTGAATCTCGACCAGCTTTGGCAAAACACGCACTGCCGCCGCGTTGACTTCCCAGTCCTTCTGAGGGGCCAGAGCCAAGCGTGCGCCATTGGCGCCGCCGCGTTTGTCGCCGCCACGGAAGGTGGAGGCGGAAGCCCAGGCCACCGACACCAGCTCGGCTACCGATAGACCAGAGGCTGCGATCCTGGCCTTGATATCGGCAATGTCGGCCGCTGATGGCTGGTGCGTCGCAACCGGCAACGGGTCTTGCCAGATCAGATCTTCCTTCGGCACTTCGGGGCCGAGGTAACGTGCCTTTGGACCCATGTCACGGTGGGTCAGCTTGAACCAGGCGCGCGCAAAAGCTTCTGCAAAGGCTTGCGGGTCCTCATGGAAGCGCTTGGATATCTTGCCGAACTCCGGGTCGAAGCGCATGGTCAGGTCGGTGGTCAGCATGGTGGGTTTGTGGAACTTGCCTTGCACATGCGCGTCGGGAATGATGTCCTCGGCATCCTTGGCTACCCACTGTTTGGCGCCAGCCGGCGAATGGGTAAGCTCCCAGTCGTACTTGAACAGGTTTTCGAAGAAGTTGTTGCTCCACAACGTCGGGGTTTTGGTCCAGGTCACTTCCAGGCCACTGGACACGGTGTCTTTGCCGTGACCGCCGCCAAAGTTGCTGTTCCAGCCCAGGCCTTGGGCTTCGATGCCCGCGCCTTCTGGTTCGAAGCCCTTGTGCGATTCGGGCGCGGCGCCGTGCGCTTTGCCGAAGGTGTGGCCGCCGGCGATCAAGGCAACGATCTCCTCGTCGTCCATGGCCATGCGGCTGAAGGTGGCGCGGATGTCCTTGGCTGCAGCCATGTAGTCGCCGCTGGCGTTCGGGCCTTCCGGATTCACATAGATCAGCCCCATGTGGGTGGCGGCCAGATTGCTGTCCAGTTCACGGTCGCCCTGGAAACGCTTGTCATCGCCCAGCCATTTGGTTTCAGCGCCCCAGCCCACGTCCATGTCCGGTTCCCACACATCTTCACGCCCGCCGGCGAAACCGAAGGTGCGGAAGCCCATGGACTCCAGCGCCACATTACCGGTCAGGATGAAAAGGTCGGCCCAGGAGATTTTCTGGCCATATTTTTGCTTGATCGGCCACAACAGGCGGCGCGATTTATCAATATTGACGTTGTCCGGCCACGAATTGAGCGGTGCGAAACGCTGTTGTCCACGACCGCCGCCGCCTCGACCGTCAAAGGTGCGATAGGTGCCGGCCGAATGCCAGGCCATGCGGATGAACTGCGGACCATAGTGGCCAAAATCGGCCGGCCACCAGCTCTGGCTGTCGGTCATGAGTTTGATCAGGTCTGCCTTGAGCGCCTTGTAGTCAAGTTTCTTGAACTCTTCAGCGTAATCAAACTTCTCGCCCAGCGGATTAGACTTGTTGGAATGCTGGTTCAACAAATCGATGCGTAGCTGATTCGGCCACCAGTCTTTGTTCGTTGTGCCGCCGCCGGCGTGGTGGAAAGGACATTTGGCTTCAGTTGACATGGGATCTCCTTTGTCGTGGGTAGGTTGGGTGACTACAACATTTCTTTAACCAGGTCGTTCGGGCCAATAGTTTGCAGACTTTGATTATCGCCTATTGCCGCGGGCAATGAGCGCCACCGCGGTGGTCGCTAGACACAAAGCCGGCAGCCCGATATGGCGCCCGGGAAGTGCAGTATTTTTCATGAGGCATCTCTTGATTACCAAATGGCCTACTCATAGTAATTTTAATTCGATAATAAATGAAATTAATTATCACCATCGAATCAATAGCTATACGCAATCACTCGCAACGAGGTTGTCCTAGCCGGTAGCGATTTGATGGAATTGCTTCAGTTGAGCAAAAGATCGCTCAACAACACTAGCCGTGGCTCGAATGTCCGCTTTGGAGAAAAAGCCTGGTTACGTCAAAACCGGGCTCTGCCCAAGTCTTTTCAGCACGAACTCGCCGCGATCAGCCACTGACGACACGTCTCACCAACTCACAGAACGACCGTAATCAGACACTCGGCCGGGAGCTGAAAGTTAAGACGTTATTCGGATATAACTTGAACATAACGGATTTTCTGCGCCTGTGCGCCACCAAGCGTGGAGTCCTTTTGAGTCTTTGGCTGAACCCGAAATCCTGCCGCAGTATAAAATTTTATAGCTCGCTGATTAGCTATGAAAACCCAAAGGCTGACAGATCTGTAACCCTGTTTGATCATCCGCTGATTTGCTGCAAGCCATAAAGCGCGACCAATGCCTTTGGATAAAGCAGTCGGTCGCAGATAAATAGCCCAGATTTCAGCTGACTCGGGTGTTCGATCTTCATCGCGAGATGGACCAAATGCGATAAATCCGGCAACCTGGTCTTCGGTTCTTGCTACCAGCAACTCTGGCACTCCTTTCGCAATTGAATCTGCCCACATTGCCTCGCGCTGTTGCACCGACAATTGTGCAAGGACCTCAGCAGGAAGAATGTCGCGATAGGTGTGCTGCCAAGCAATCACATGTATCTCTGCTATGGCAAAGGCATCGTCAACGGATGCAGGTTCAATGTACATAGTAGTTAATGCTTTCGAATATCAGAGATGATCTGACAGGATGGCGCTAGTGACAATGTGAACGAGATGATCGGCCCGTGGCGCGAATGACGGCAGGTCGACGAGCCAGCCGAGCGCCGCCATCAGGCCGAACAGGTCGTCCCCATTCATATCGGTACGCGCCGTTCCTTCGGCCTGAGCACGGAGCAGTAGTCGCGCGCTCGCTGAGTGCACTGCTGCGCATGAAGCATAAAGAGCGGAGTCCGGGTTGGTGTGGGCGGCCGCCATCAGGGCGACGACGCCCCTATAGCTTTGGGCGAATGCCATCCATTCGCTAAACCAAGACACGAGCGCTTCGTCAGCTGGATTCGACGCTTCGAGTTCGTCTGCCTTCCGCTTCAGTTCGTCCAGATTCGTACACAACAACGCTTCAAACAAGGCTTCTCGCGTCGGGAAATGACGCAGCAGTGTAGCCAACCCGACGTCAGCCCGGCGGGCGATATCTCGCATGGACGCGTCGACACCGTGCTGGGCGATAACGTCGTGCGCGACTGCAAGTAGATGGCTGTAATTTTTTTTGGCGTCGGCTCGCATGGGGGTTCCTTGACAATCGGATCACTGATCCATATAATTGGATCACTGGTTCGAATATTGCGAATCAGGATCCGGATCTGTGATCCAAATAATACAGCGCCTTTGCACCAATGGGAACAGCGGCGCTGCCTTACAGCACAAACGAAAGGTGAAAGATTATGAAAAAATTAGAAGGCAAGGTTGCAATTATCACGGGCGGAAGCAGCGGGATTGGCTTGGCCACAGCCAAGCGCTTCGTGGAAGAAGGTGCGCACGTCGTGATCACTGGGCGACGAGAGAAAGAGCTGAAGGAGGCCGCTGCCTCCTTCAAGAGAAACGTTACGACTGTCGTGGGCGATGTGTCGCGCCTGGAAGATCTGGACCGGCTCTATGCCGTCGTGAAAGAGAAACACGGCCACATCGACGTTCTCTTCGCGAACGCCGGCGCAGGAACAATCGCACCGCTCGCGGTAGCTACCGAGGCCCATTTTGACCAGACCTTCGACGTGAACGTGAAGGGAATGTTCTTTACGGTACAGAAGGCCCTTCCCCTCTTCAAAGACGGCGGTTCGATTATCCTGAACTCTTCGGTCTCAAACGTCCTCGGACTGCCAGGGTTTACTGCTTACGCCGCGAGTAAGGCGGCTGTGCGCAACTTCGCGCGCGGCTGGGCTTTGGAATTGAAAGACCGCAAGATCCGCGTAAATAGTATGAGCCCCGGAGCAATCGACACCCCGGCCTTGGCGACGACGACGGGTCTTACCGCTGAACAGGCCGAGCAAGCAGTTGCACAGTTCACCACGCAGATCCCAATGGGCCGCAGAGGCATGCCCGAGGAAATCGCGGCAGCAGTCGCGTTCCTCGCCTCCGATGAAAGTTCTTACATCACCGGTGTGGATCTGGCCGTCGATGGAGGCATGGCGCAGGTCTGACCCCGGCGCGCTCCCGTGGCTGGCCCATAAGCTCTGCCAGTCGTGGGACCACGTTTCTCACACTTTAGTTTTAACATAAGGTCGGAGAAACATTGTGAGCTATGCAAGACTGATGGATCGCGATCGCAGATGTCGCCGCAGTTACCTATACTCAACCGTAAGGAGATTCCAGATGTACGAACAATCCAAACTATCCGAGTTGATCCAGTTCGCAGGAGTTGTTGCGGGCTCTACCGTTATCGATGTTTACCCAGGCGACGGCGGCTGGACCCGTCTCTTCTCCGACATCGTGGGACCTGGAGGACGGGTCTACAGCTTCGTGCCGGCCGAAGTCGCCAACTTCAAGAACGATCCGCTAGGGCGCATGCGGACGCTCGCGAAGGAGCCGGGCCGGGAGAACGTCGAAGCCGTCTCCGCGGATCTCGTGGCGATGCCGGGGGCCACGCAAGCAGCAGACGTCCTGTGGTTGCACCTGTTCTACCACGATCTCCATACCGAGCTGATGCAGGCTAGGGGCGCAACGGCGGCCCACTTCAATCGAGCCGTCTACGAGCGGCTGAAGCCCGGTGGGTCCTACGTCATCGTAGACCACGCCGCCGCCATCGGGGCGGGCACGAGCGAGGCCCAGTCGCTGCATCGGATTGAGCCTGCATCCGTTCGCGAGGAAGTGGAGGCGGCCGGTTTCGTACTGGACGCGGAGAGCACCATGCTCGCGAACAATGGCGATCTGCACTCGATCAAGGTGTTCGATCCGTCGATCAAGGGCGAGACCGATCGCTTCGCTTATCGGTTCGTGAAGCCCTGACAGGTCCCGGCGCATTTCTGCACATCCCGTGTAAAATATTCCCGGGCAATCGCCAAGGGAGCGAAGCAGCGACTCTTCCCTGCATAGCGTGGCACAGTACTATCAGGACAACTTCAGGCGAAGACGAACAGATAGGATTGATATCATGAACGACAAACCAGATGCAGCGCCAGACAGCACGGCAGCGCGCGTCGCCTTGTGGCGCGCCTTGCATGTCGAGGCCGACCCTCCACCGCATGTGCTGGAAGACAAAATCGGCCTCCAGCTGCTGGCCCCGGACCAGGATTGGCGCAGCCGCGGGGACATGGACCCGCAGTTCACGCGCCCCTTCCGCGCCTCGATCGTGGCGCGCGCCCGCTTCATTGAGGACCTGGTCGTGGCACAGGCCGGCCTCGGGCTTGACCAGTATGTCATCCTCGGCGCCGGCCTCGACAGCTTCGCGCAACGCAGGCCGGAGATCGCATCCCGCCTCAAGGTGTTCGAGATCGACCAGCCGGGTCCTCAGGCATGGAAGCGCCGGCGCCTGATCGAGCTCGGTTTCGGCGTCCCGGACTGGCTGCGTTTCGTGCCGGTCGATTTCGAGGCGGGCGGATCCTGGCGCGATGGCCTCGCGGCCGCCGGCTTCGATGACAGCAAACCGGCGATCGTGGTATCCACCGGCGTCAGCATGTATCTCACCAGGGAGGCCAATGCGGCCACGCTGCAGCAAGTGGCCGCCCTTGCCCCTGGATCGACGCTCGCCATGACGTTCCTGCTGCCGCTGGAACTGGCGGACCCCGAAATACGTCCCGGGCTTGAGATGGCGGAGAAAGGGGCGCGCGCAAGCGGGACGCCTTTCCTCAGCTTCTTCACCCCGCCGCAGATCCAGGCGCTGGCCCGCGAATCGGGCTTTGGAGAAGCGCGGCACGTCTCGGCGGCCGATCTTACCCGGCGCTACTTCGCAGGCAGGACCGATGGCCTGCGTCCACCAGACAATGCGGAGGAACTGATGGTGGCGAATACATAGCTGCCCGCAGCTTGGCGGCAACCGGAAAGAACTCTGGTCAGAATTTCGCGGCCAACGCGGTGTTCAGTCGACGATGAACAGCTTCGCTCCGACCGCGGTAAACGACTTGTGCGGCTCCGCGCCGTCGGCCACCTGGTAGCTCATGCCGGCTTTCAGCAAGAACCTGCGGCCGTCTTCGAGTTCGGTGTGCAGTTCGCCTTCCAGGCAAAACAGGATGTGCCCTTTGCTGCACCAATGGTCGGCAAGATAGCCCGGCGTGTATTCGACCATACGCACGCGAATGGCGCCGAACTGGCGCGTGCGCCAATAGGCGATTCCGACTTCGCCCTTGTGTTCGGTACGCTCGACGCTTTCCCAGTCGGTCGTGCCAAACGTAATATCCGTCATCTTCATGTGTTTGCCTTTAAGCGTTTCACGGCCGCTCGACCATCCGCAGATCGTCCGTATTGACGGCGCAGCTGGATGGCGACACCGTCACCCTGCCTCGATTGCGCAGCATCACCAGCTCGGCCAGCACCGATACCGCGATCTCGGCCGGCGAACGGCTCAGGATGGACAAGCCGATCGGCGCATGCAAGTCGCTGACTTGCTGCGGGCTCAGGTCCAGCGTCAGCAATCGTTCCTTGCGCGCCTCGGTGCTCGCCATCGAGCCGATGGCGCCGACGTAGAAAGCATCGGTCTTGAGCGCTTCCATCAGCGCCATGTCGTCGATTTTCGGGTCGTGGCTGAGGGTGACGATCACGGTGCGGCGGTCCGGCTTGAAGGCCAGCACAGCGTCGTCCGGCATGCCGTCCAGCCAGACTACGTCATCGACCTGCCAGTTGCGGCGCTGCTCTTCGCGCGGGTCGTTCAGGTACACCGAAAAATCCAGTGCCGGCGCCATCTGCGCCAGGTATTCCGAAACCTGGCCGCAGCCGATGATCAGCAGGCGCCAACGCGGGCCGAATACCTGCAGCAGTTCCTGCTCGTCGAAATGCAGGGCGAAATCGGCGTCGCTGGCTTCGATGCTGGCTTTGCCGCTGCGCATGTCCAGCCGGCGCTGCACCAGCTTGCGGCCGGCGACAGCGTCCAGCAGAGGCGTCAGCGCGGCGGCGTCGGACAAAGGTTCGATCACCAGCTCCAGGGTGCCGCCGCAAGGCAGGCCGAAGCGCTGCATCTGCTCGGCGCTGATGCCGTAGCGCACCAGCTCTATGCGTTCTGGAAAGGCCGCTGCAAAACGCTGCATCAGATCGTCCTCGATACAGCCGCCCGAGACCGAACCGGTGAAATCGCCGTCGTCGGTAATCGCAAACAGCGAGCCCAGCGGGCGCGGCGCGGAACCCCAGTTGCGCACCACCGTGACCATGGCTACCCGCTTGCCCTGCTGGAGCCAGCTGACGGCGCTTTTCAATACTTGATAATCGACTGCATTCATGGCTTGCCTGATATTTTCTTAGGTTTTTACCAGTGTAATGAAAAACAGGACCGGCCGCTTGCGCGGCCGATCCTGCTCCTGAGGCCGGGTTTTAGTGCGCCGTCGTCAACCGCATGCTCTTGATGCGGTCCGGGGTAACCTCGGCTGCCTGGCCGCCCCAGGTCGCGCGCAGGAAGTTGGACAGTTGCGCCAGTTCCTTGTCGCTCAGCTGGCCGGCAAAACCGGGCATGTCCTGCAGGCTTTCGGTGCCAGGGAATTTCTGCGCTTCGATGCCGTCCAGCATCGCCACGATCAGGTTATGCGGATCGGTATTGCGCACCGTCGAATTGCCCTTCATCGCCACCGCCACATGCGGCTTGCCTTCGCCCTGGAACCCGTGGCAGCCGGCGCAGACTGCCGTATACAGACGCTTGCCGGCATCCAGTTCGACCGCATCGGCGCTGATGGCCTTGACCGGTTCTGGCGGCAATGGCTTGTCGCCCAGCAGATAGGTGGTGATGGCGGCGAGGTCGTCCTTGCTCAGGTATTGCGTGCTCAAGTGCACCACCGGGAACATCTCGCCGTAGGCCGAACCTTGAGGAGCGATGCCGGTGGCGAAGAAGGTCTGCAGGTCCGCCGCCGTCCAGCCCACCGCGGCCAGGCCGGCGGGCGTGATGTTGGGTGCGGCGACGCGGCCCAGCGCAGCGCCGGCCAGCGGTTTCGACAAGTCGAGCTGGCCGAACACGCCGCGCGGCGAATGGCATTCCGCGCAATGGCCGAGCGCATTGCTCAGATACTGGCCGCGCAGCCAGGCAGGAGACTGGCCAGCCGAAGCATCGCTCAGCGAATTTTTCAGGAACGGCACATTCCAGAACATCATGCCGAAGCGCATGTTGTAGGGGAATTTCAGGTCCGCTTGCTTGCTCGGCACCGCGACCGGTTTCTGCTGCATCAGGTAGGCATAGATGGCGTCGCTATCGGCGCGCGTCATCGAGCGGTACGAGGTGTACGGCATGGCCGGGTACAGGTGCCTGTCCGGCGTTACACCGTCATGCAGGGCCTTGTAGAACTGGTCGGCGTTCCATTTGCCGATGCCGTGCTGCTTGTCCGGCGTGATGTTGGAACCGTAGAACTTGCCGAACGGCGAAGCCAGTTCGACGCCGCCGGCAAACGGCGCGCCGGTGGCGGTTGTATGGCAGGCGGCGCAGTCGGCGGCCTTGGTCAGGTAACGGCCGAGGGCCAGCTGGTCGGCGCTGCCCGGTTTGACCGTGCTGCCGGCGGCTGGGGTGGACGAGCTGCTGCCGCTGTCGCATGCGGCCAGCAAGGTTGCCGCCAGCGCCGGCGCGGCAGCCATGCGCAACGCCTTGCCGAGGTATCGGAGCTTAGTCATCACTTGCCATCCTTTACCAGTCCCGGCGTCGCCAGCGCCACTTCCTTGACCGCTTCGAAGTAGCGCACATAACCGGTGCAGCGGCAGATGTGATCGTTCAAGCCGTCGGTGATGGCCTGGTCGAGCCGGTCCTTGGCGACCGGCTGGCGCTTCAGTTTTTCCAGCAATACCGTCGCCGCATTGACGAAACCCGGGGTGCAGTAGCCGCACTGGAAGCTGTAATGCTCGAGGAATTTCTGCTGGATCGGCGACAGCGCCACTACTTCGCCCTTTTCATTGAGCTGGGCGTGGCCTTCCACGGTGCGCACTTTCTTGCCTTCAAAAAAATGGGCGCCGGTGATGCAGGAACGTACTTCTTCGCTAGTGCCGTCGGGCTTGTCGAGAATCACCACGCAGGCGCGGCAGACGCCCTGGCCGCAACCCAGGCGCGAGCCGGTCAGGTCCAGATATTCATGCAGGAAATCGATCATCATGATGCCTTCCGGCACCGGCACCGGGCCGACCGGCTTGCCGTTGATATGCATGGTGATGGGGTGGATAGTCATGCTCATGCCAGAGCCTCCTGGATATTTTGTGGGGTTACCGGCAGATCGGTGAAACGATGGCCGATGGCGTGGGCGATGCCGTTGACGATGGCGCCGACCACCGGAATCATCACCACTTCGGCGATGCCCTTGGGCGGATCGGTCTCGGTCAGCGGCGGCAGCACTTCGCTGGTCTGGCTCCATACCGCGACATCCTTGGCGCGCGGCAGCTGGTAGCGGTTGAAGTTCCAGCTGCCGTTGCCGGGGCCGTCTTCGTACAGCGGCAGATATTCGTGCAAGGCGTGGCCGATGCCCATCGCCAGGCCGCCCTGCAGCTGGCCGGAAACCAGCTGCGGCGAGATCTGGTTGCCGCATTCCATGATCGAGTGATGGGTCAGCAGTTCGACCTTGCCGCTGGCTTCGTGCACCGCCAGTTCGACCAGCGTGCCGACTGCGCTGTAGTAAGTCACGGCAGCGTTGTTGCGCTGGGTCGGCGGGATGAAGACCTTCTTGCGGTTGAGTACTTCGTAACCGCCGCCGGTGCTCATCCTGGCCTTGCGCGCCTGGTCGGCGCCGTCGCCGTAACGCAGCGACAAGCCGTCGAGCGGGATCCTGGTGAGGTTGCCGAGAATCTCGAACTCGGCTTCGGTCCATTGCCAGCGGTTGAAGACGTGCACGGTGGCGCCGGTGACCAGTCCCAGTTCGTGGGCTTTCGTCACCAGCTGTTGGTAGGGCAGCGCTTCCAGGCCGGCAGCCGACAGCTTGCCGTCGACCCAGCGCGCATCTTCCACCCGCACCACCAGCGGCGCCGCCTGGCCGCCGCCTATGCCCTGGCTCCAGATCGCCATCGCCGCCGGCCACAGGCCGTGCATGAAGATCACGCGGGCAGCTTCGCGCGTGCTGTGGGTAAAGTAGAAGGCCGAATTGGTGGCGCTGGATGGCGAGGAGTAGCCTGGCGACCAGCGCGGATTGGCCGCCAGCTTGTCTTGCTCGGCCTGGCTCATGATGTAGGGATCGCCGCTGGTGACCACCGGCAGGTCGCTCCAGTCGGTGACCGAGGTGCGCACTTCATGCGCCGGCTTGCCCAGCCACTTGGCGCAGGCGATCGCTTGCGAAGTCGACATGCCGGTGCCGATTTCGGCGGCGCTGTGCGACAGGTGGATCTGGCCGTCAGCGCTGATTTCGACCTTGGCGAACGAAGTCTCGGCGCCGGTGCCGAAGTCTTTCTGCACACAGGCAAATCCCACGCCATAACGATAGCCCGGATGGCCGGCTTCGTACTCGGTTTTTTTCTTGCCGCGGTTGATCCACAGCGGATGGTTCTTAGCCTTCTGCAGCACTTCGTCGACCCGGATCGCGCCGGCCGGAATCGCGCCCTGTGTGTTCTTCATGCCGGAGCGCAGCGCATTCTTCAGGCGGAAATCGATGGCGTCGAGGCCGAGTTTTTCCGCCATCTCGTCGATCATCATTTCAGTCGCCGCCATGCTCTGCAGCGTGCCGTAACCGCGCGCGGAACCGGCGTCGATCGCGCGGGTGGCGATGGCCACCGCGGCCAGGTCGTTTTTGGGGAAATAATAAATCGATTGCGCGGCAGTGGCGCCCACCATCGCTACCGACGGCGAGAAATTGGCGCGGCCGCCGCCGTTGGCTTCGAACTCGCCCTTGAACGATTGCAGCAGGCCGCTCTTGCGGTCGACCGCGATGCGGTAGTGCATCTTGAAGGCGTGGCGCTTGATCGAAGTCTGGAACTGTTCGTAGCGGTCGTTGGCCAGGCGCACCGGCTTGCCGTCCGCATACAGCGAGGTCAGCAGGCCGTAGAACGGGAAGTTGTAGTGATCCTTGGAGCCGTAGCCGACCGTATAACAAGGATGGAGAAACAGCTGCTTGAGCGGGAATTTTCCCTTCTTCATCATTTCGATGGCGCTGTCCACCACTTCGCTCGGCGACTGGGTCGGCACCACCATGTGCAGGGCCTGGCTGGCGCTGTCGTACCAGCAGTTGGCGTTGTCCGGCTCCAGCGCCGCGGTATCCACCGACTGCGTATTGTAGTTGCGCTCCATGACCAGCCAGTCGGCCGGCGGATGGTCGAGCTGCTGCTGGATCTGGGCCGCGTAGAACATGCCCTGCTCGCCCAGCTTGCCGTGTTCCTGGCCGTCCGGCCAGACCGGCTGGTGCTTGCGCATCATGCTCGGGAATACCGGCGCATTCTTCAGGCTGGAGAAGACATCGTCGTCGAACGATGTCGCGCCGCCTACCCGCACGAAACGGAAAGTGCCCCAGGGGTCGCGCTCCAGCGGGCCGCTGACGGGGCCGTACTGGATCACTTCATCCTTGAATTGCAATTTGTCCTTGGCAAAGCGGAAGCGTGCAAAATCGTTGTAGATCAGGATCGCCACTGCATGGCCCAGATAGGCAGCGGTCTTGCCGGCCGGCAGCAGCATGTCTTCACCGTAGAACGCCGGGAAAGCCAGGCCGTCGCGCGCCAGGTCGGCGGCGGTGACTACGCGGTCAGGCTTGAGCTCGTCGCCGAGCAGGCCGAGGTCGAAGCCGAGGAAGTTGCGGTCGGCCTTGGTGGCGCGCAGGATGAAGGCATGCGCTTGCTGGTCCGGCCAGTGCGGCATGTCGCGGGCGCGTACGTCGCGTGCGAACACCTTGGCGCCGGTGACCTTGGCGATGCCATCGATACGAAACTTGACCTGGCCGTTGCTGCTGTCCCACTGGATGGGCGTCAGGATTTTTTCTTCAAACAGGGCGGCGAACGCTTTGCCGCTCATGGGCGCCACGTAAACCGACACCCCGGCCACCACGCTGGCCTTCAGAAAACTGCGACGCGAAAGGTCGAGTTTTGTCATGTATTTCTCCTCAAAAGCCAAGGAGCACCCCAACCGTCGTTCGCTAGCGGTTGTTGCAGATGCTCATCGGATCCATCAAAAGCCCCTGCCGGGCATTCATCTGGGGGTCGGCATTTTATTACATTGGAGAACTGGCAACATAAGCACTATGACATGATGAGAATAGATGATTTGACAGCATACGCAATCGATTTTGTAGCTAATTGCCGTGTGGCTGCAAGGATAGCCGTTTATTTGGTTGAAAGAATGTCATGTCTCTGTAACAAGTTACCCATACAATCACACACTCTCCCCCCACTCCATCTATCCAACCATGATACGAATCCGCATCCTTGGCCTGCCGCTGGCGCTGGCCGGCCTGTTTTCCCTGTCCGCCTGCGGCGGCGACGGCGGCGACCTGGCAAACAACGGCAATATCCTGGTCATCGGCCATCGCGGCGCCAGCGCATTGCGGCCGGAACATACCCTGGCTTCCTATACCAAGGCGATAGAAGACGGCGCCGACGTGATCGAACCGGACCTGGTGGCAACCAAGGATGGTTTCCTGGTGGCGCGCCACGAGAATGAAATCTCCGGCACCACCAACGTCGCGACGGTGGCCAAGTTTGCCGGCCGCAAGACCAAAAAGGTTATCGACGGCAATACGCTGGAGGGATGGTTCACCGAGGATTTCACGCTGGCGGAAATCAAGGAATTGCGCGCCAAGGAAAGAATCCCCCAGATCAGGCCGGACAATACCCAGTACGACGGCCAGTTCGAGATCCCTACCGTGGCCGAGATCATCGCCCTGGCCAAGAGCATGTCGGCCAAGACCGGCCGCACCATCCACCTCTATCCTGAAACCAAGCATCCAAGTTATTTCCAGTCGATCGGCCTGCCGCTGGAAGACCGCCTGCTGACAGCATTGGCGCAAGACGATTACAGCGCCAAGCGCGCCGTGATTTTCATCCAGTCGTTTGAAACCGCCAACCTGAAAACCCTGCGCGGCAAGATCGGCAAAAATCATCCGACCTACCGGCTGGTCCAGCTGATGGATGACGGCAGAGTGCAACCGCCCGACTTTGTGCTGGCTGGCAGCAAACGGACTTACGGTGACCTGATGACTGTTGAGGGAATGAAGGAAGTAGCGGCCTACGCCGATGGCGTCGGCCCTAACAAGCTGAGCATCATCCCGCAAGACAGCAGCGGCAACCTGGGCCAGCCCACCGCACTGGTCGGCAACGCCCACGCCGCAGGCTTGCGGGTGCATCCCTACACCTTCCGGCCGGAAAACAACTTCCTGCCGGCCAGCCTGAAAAGCAATGCGTCAGCCGCCACCCGCAATCCGGATGGGCTGGCGGCGGAAATCCAGGCTTACCTGAAAGCAGGTATCGATGGTTTCTTTACAGACGATCCGGCCGTTGGCCGGCGTGCGGTGGATACATTTAAACGCAGCTGATACCCGACCACGCTTATTCTTTTCCAAGTGACGGGGAGTTGCGGTCGCTTTAGGGGCGGGTAAGGGATGAGCGACCGTCACGTCCTTCCTGACGACGTAATGCTAGAGATCAGCGCCGCCCCGCAGGATGTCTTGTGGCCGTCGAAAGCCACGTTCTTGCCGTCGATTTGCACAGCCGGGTCGCCTTCCACGATCACGCAGTCATGATGGCCCGGCATCGGACAGGTGCAACGATCGCCGACGCAGGCCACAGGCCGCTCCATCACCAGCGATTTTTCCTGCCCGGTCACGACTTTGCCACCGTGGCTGGTTGAGTCACCTTTACGAATCACCCCGCGCATCGCATCGCTCTCATTTAAACGGGCTCACGCCACCGTGATTCTGCGCCCATGCGGCCTTGGTCGCCTCGTCCGGCGGACTGACCATCACAATGCTGGCCATGCCGTTCGGGCGCCGGTTCACCGTCGCGCTCGCCCCGCCCTGCTGATAACTGGCGATCAGTCCAAGCCCGATCTGCACCATGGGGGAACTGGTGCCGGTATTGCCAATGCGGGCGCCGATGTCATAACCCTCCTTCACCTCGTCCGGATGGGGGGCGGATGTACCTACTTGCGCCAGTGCCTGGTTCAGCGGAATCACCCATTGCTTGCTACCTGTGGTGTCGTAGAACAGGCGTTTGGGTTCTTTATTGTCTGGGAGCACAGCGACGGCCTGTTCCCAGCCGGCCTTCAAGGCTTCGGCCTGCAGAGCAGTCTTCAGTGGCTGGCCGTGATCGTCGGTCAGCTTGACATCCACCGGGCGGTGTAAATAGCCCAACAAAGGCGCGCTGTCGAATTGCTTGAGCTGCCAGTCAGTCCAGCGCACCGGGATATAGGGTGTCGGTTTAAACTCGCCCGGTCCCTGGTTGCCTATCGTTTGCCACAACTCCGGCAACTGCGCTTGCCACCAGCTTGACGACATCGTGCCCGAAGAAGTACTGGTAACTCCAGCTGCTTTTTGTTCCGCTCTGAAATGGGCCTCAAAGCTTTCGGGGCTTCGATCATCATTTTTTTTCCAAAAGAAATTCCACAGCTTGACGACGTCGTACTCGGTATTGGTTTTATTGATATTGGCCGTTTGCGCTACGGCAAACGGTCGGATCAATTTGTCTACACGATCTGAACGCGACACCAGAAACGCGCCTACACTGTCCGGCATGGCTGGAATAACATGACCTACCTCGGGAGTGTCCACGTTGCCTGGAGTCTCAATCAGCGAGCGCGTCATCGAACCGTCGGTGCTAAATATCAGTGCTGCCGGCACGTCCGGATGAGTGTCGAAGAAGGCAAACAGCTTTTCGATCATGGCTGCGCCGTCATCAGTATTGGCATCCTCCTGCCACAGGAGCAACGTCACGCCAAGGCTCGCCTGCTGGCGCCACCCCGCCAAGCTTGATGCTGGCCGAGAAGCTCTTTTCGCCTTCGGCGGCTCCCATAAAATGACGGGCAGCGGCCACTGCTCGACTGCATGGCGTGCGCCTCTCTTAAACGACAGACCTGTCACAGCACCTAGATCGGACACGCGTTGGCCTGCGCTATTCGTGTAATCTTCAGGGTTCTGCGACACATAGCTTGCGTAATTATCGGCTTTCTTTTCAATAGCCTGCCAGATTTCCTCATCGGTATTTTCGCCAACAACGACTCCCATTCCCCGCACTTCCAGTGCAAACTTCTTTCCCGTTTGCGCAAGCATTGCCTGCGCGCCTGGAAGGCTCGACACCACTGCAGCGGAAGCAGCCTGTTTTTGCGAAGACGAATCCGCGGAGGCATTCGACGACCGATGCATCCACGCCAAACTCCCACCGTAAGCCAGGAGGGCAATGCCGAGCGCAGCCAATACACCATTTCTAATACTGCTTCCCATATACATCGTCTCCTGTCCTGTTGCTTGCCAATGGTGGTAATTGCCAACCATCACATAGACGGTCCAGATGATTGCCACCAGTAAGAATCCAGCAGCATACGGCCAAATGCGCGGCCTCATCGCATGTTACCCAAATTTGCCATCCCCTGGGCGGCTTGATTCTGGTAAAAGCGCATTTCCGCTTCTCTCTGCAGGTCAGCTGCCTGTTGCTGTGCCGCCGTAGCCTTTGGTGTCAATTCACTGGTCACGAGCGGCGGCATCGTCATGGAGACAAACTGTTCGCCGGGAAATGTGCCCGTCTGATAATAATCTTTACATGCCTCAATAAAATCCCTTGCTTCCTGAGACAACCGATCTGTGTAGGCTTTGTTCTTCGTAATCACGTTAAAAGCCGCTGGATCCAATTTCCAGTCTGCAATGGCCACCAGCAGTTCCCGCCAGACAGGATCGTCCATCGTCACAGCCTGTCCGATCGCGACATCCATCGCCGTTACCCAGCGGTGATTTTCTGCAGCATGCAGCAAGCCAGAATGATAGTTATTGGCTTCGTGGGCGTCCTCGTCGGTCATCATCCGTTCACGCGCTTCTCTCGGCGTTTCTTCGCGTTCCACTGCGTATCCGGGGAGAAGACTAGCACCCATGCGCCATTTATGGGATTGGTCGTCGACATCTGTGTACTGTTTATTGAACTCCGCTTTCCTTTTTTCCAGGTCATAAAAGGGATTGATCGTATGTTCTACCGTTTTCCATTCCAGACCCGCATACTGATTGCCCAAGATCACATTCTTGGTGACGTCGTCCGGCGCCATCATCCCAGCCCTATCAGCATGTCCAGGCCTGGCGCCGCCGGTTTTACCTTTGACCTCACCGCCATACATGTCAGGTTCGCAGGGCGGTTTCAACTCTTCTCCGTTGATGAAACGGATATCGTTGCGTTTAAAGCTCGCCTGCAGTATGGCGTTCTTGCCTTGATCCCCCGCACTGGCGTCGGGACCAGGCGACAAGCGTTCGTATTGATCACGAACCGGCACCCGTGCCGGCTTGACGCCTACCAGCACTTTCTTGTACTTGCCATCGAAATTGTTGTCGCGCGTCATCCGCGTCCACATCCGCTGAAAGAAGCGCTTGCTCTCCAGAATCTTCATGGCGTCCATGGTCTGCTTGTTTGCTTTTTTTGCCGCGCCGTCGGCAGGCACTTCATCGGGAACCCCGAAAGTGCCGATGCCATGGATTTTCTTCAGCCCCACGACAGTATCCTCGGGGCAGAAGTACAAATACACCTTGCCGCGGTTATCGCGTTCGTCAAATGTCACCCAGTTCTTGCCGCTCTTGTCCAGGCGCTTGCCTTGCGTCTTGCTCCAGTCTGTCCCGGCGCGGCCACCGTGCTTGTCATGGTTGATCATCATGTCGGCCAGGTCGGGAATCGTGTAGGGCTTTTTCGTCACTTCATTGACGATGTCGATCAAAGTCTTGAGTTTGGCGTGGCCGGTTTGATTGCAGTCGTCAGTCTGGTAGAGGCTGTAGGGAGTATCGACCATTATGATGCAATCGACGCAGCGCTGCCCCTTCTGTTTCAGGATGGCCTGCGCCAGCAAGGTCAGGATCGTTCCCTGGCTATGCCCCATGATGGTGATCGTTTCATGTTCAGGCTGCATGCCTTGCGCCGCGGCAAGCGCGGAGGGCTTGACCGATCGAATCATGTTGATCAGATGCGCCAGACGCGTCGCCGCCAGGACAAAATAACGGCGCTCCGGTGCGTCAGCGGCATACATCGAGTTCCCACCCAAGGCATACTTGGTCACTGAGCGCGCGGCAAAGTCCGCTCTGAACCCCTCACCGTACATTTGTGGGATGTTGTTCGTCGCGTTTGCGAAGAAGCCTCCCGCCTTGCCGAAATGCTTATCAAGGCGATTCCCGTGTATGTCCTGATACTGGCCGCGCGTCATCAAATTGCCGTCCTTATCAGCGACACCACCTTTTACTTCTTCGGTGTTGCTTTTCCCCCTGGAGTTGAGCCGCGCAATTTCATCGTTTTGTGCACGATACCCCCAGTAAAACGGAATGAAGCTGCTTTTGGTTGTGCCAGCAATTTCCTTGCGCTGATAAAGATAGGTATCGGGGTCGGACAGTTTTTCATCGTCGATCGTACTAGGATTTTTTTTTGCTTTCAATTGGCTATATTGAGCCCCATAGCGTCCCGGGCTCAAGTCATTCCGCGATAGCCGCTCATTAAGCCCCTTGCAAAGCCCGTCTTCGACGAACGAATATACCGCGCCAGTATCGTTGACGCCATGGAGAAAAATCACGATGCCCGGCAGATCGCGCGGCAGCTGCGCTGGGCGGTCATTCCCCCGGTCGGCATAGGTGACGGCGCCGGCGGCGCCGACAACGTGATAGTCGCTGTTGGTATCGGCCATAATTATCCTTGTTGGCTTCTCATAGTGCAGGTTTCAGGATGTCAATCTTGAGGATGCGCATGGCGTCGTCCTTGACCAGGTCGGTATGGCCGTTCGCATCGCTCTTGCCCTCGATCACCCGTCCGTCGTCCATCGTGATACGGTAAGGCTGGTGAGCCGCCGCAGCCGCCGATTCTGGCGACTCGCCGGGATAGTGCAAGCGGAAACGCTGATCCGTCGGTGCGTTGTTGAAATTTGCCTTGGCCGCCTGCTGCGTCGAGGGGCCGCCCCACTGGTGCGACGCGGAGAGCAGCTTAATATCTCCGTTGGTACCCAGCGTCACGCCGCCGCCGATCTTGATGTAACTGCCGTCTTCGGCAACGAAGCGGATCGTCGGCGCCGTGATCAGCACTTCATTTTCGTTGCTGCTGATCTTGACGCCCTTTTGTGCGTTGGCCGTCAATGCATCCGTCTGCACTTGCAGGAGCATCGGCCCTTCGCCGGCAATCGCCTGAATGCCTTTGCCGCGTGCGAACAACTGCATGCCCTGGCCCGCAGTGGCATTCAGGCGCTGGCCACTCATCAATTGCAGATGCTGCTGCGCTACCTGGTCGATGTTCTCGCCGGCATAGGTCACATGCGTTTTGGGCGTGACCGCGATGGACCCCGTGGCCGCGCCGAATGCCATGATGGCTGCTGCGTCCCCGGCGCCAGCAGATGTACTACCCGCGCCACTGCTGGTTGCATCCCAATTCTTGAGTTCTGCTGCGAGCTGATTCTGGGCAGCGCCATCCGCAGCCTGGCCGCCATGCTGGCCGGCATAGTCGCCCAGAGCCTTGAACAATTCCGTGCACTCGGAGAGCAACTGGTTCAGTTCGTCGCGCTCAAGAAAGTGCCCCGTCGCCTTGTTGCGCGCGTAGGTTGTCAGGAGGATGCCTTTCGCTGCGCGCAGCGAAGCCGCAGCATCAGTGCGCAATTCCGCGCCTTCACCGCGGGCCTCGCCACTGCCGTCCGTGCGCGGTTGCGTCAGAAAACCGAGGTTGAGCTCACTGGCCGCATGCTCGCTGGCCAGCTGGCTGCTGATCTGGCCCGCAGTGTCATCAAAACGCAACTGGTTGTAGCGGTTTCCTTTGATCTCTTTCGTCTTCACGCCGGACAGAAAACGATTGCCCGGCAGCGCGCCGGTATGACTGAATGTCGCAGGCATGTTCGGCCCGTTGTGCAATACGCCGGTGACGAACATTTTATCCGGATCGCCATTCAGGAAATCCAGGGCAACCTCCATCCCTACCCGCGGCACGGTATCGTGGCCATAGTTTTTACCGGCCCAGCTGCTGCTGACCCGCACATAGGCGCTGTCTGTCTGTGTTCCGCTCGTTCCCGCGCCTTGGGCATGCGCATGATCGTCCGGATTCAAGCCCTGTATCTGTATCTTGATGCGACCGAATTCGTCACAGTGAACTTCTTCCCCTTGCGGTCCGACTACCAGCGCCGTGATCGGATAGACACGTGGCAGATCGATGCGCGGATCGTATGCCGGAGTCAATGCTACGCCACGCCGCACGCAGGTGAAGGTGTTGTTGTAACGGGTGTCGGGTGTTCCTGGCGAGAGTGTCTGGGTGATGGTCGCCAACGAACCTGCGTGCCAGCGGCTGCTGTCAAACAATGATTGCGCGCGCTCGTTGAGCTCCTTCGGCAAGTTATTCTCGCCGCGGTGATGCAAGGCGGTGACCATGAACTGCCGCTGCTCCTGCGGTTGCAGATCCACATCGGGATGGCCAGTCAGTTCGAACCAGCGGCCGACCGCCAGATCGCGCACGCCGCTCGCGCCGTCGACGCTGGCGGCCCGTAATTCGTGCGACAGCATCCGCGCCTTGGTCAGCCGGTCGTAATCCGCCCAGGAATCCCCGGCGTGCGGCACATCAATGACGCTATCGGAGAGAAGTTGCGCGAGATCGTTGCCGGCCTGTCCCTGGTCGATGATACTGGTTTGCGACGCCTGCGCCATCTTGCCACTCTTGTAATCTGCACTGGCTCGCTGGACGCTGCCGGACACCAGTTGTTGCATGGCCGACCACAGCGTCACCGAATCGCGCTCTTCAGTAGCGGCATCACGGTGATAGCGGATCGTGCCGGCGCCCGATTGCGGCAATTTCATCGGGTCATCGAAAAACACCAGCGTATGTATCGGTAAATCGCTGTTATTGGCGTTATTGCTGGCAGACGAATCCTGTTCCCGTTGGCCGGCTGCCGTGAACCAGGCAATACCTTCGCGACGGCAGAGCCGGCGGATAAAATCGGCATCGGATTCATGAAACTGCACCGTGAGTTCGCGCACAGGATACTGACTGCGATCGGTGCCGGACAGATCAAAGTCGAAGGCCCGCGCGAGCGCAGGGCTTTTCTTCTGCCATTCCTTCAGCAAGATATCAATCACGTCCACCACATTTTTAGTGCGGAACATGCGGGTATTGATCCGTCGCTCCAGCACCGACAATGCGTCGCGGATAGTTAATTGATAGGTAGCGAGCGATCCATCCGATTGCCCCGCACGCGCGTCCGTGATGATCCCGCAAATCTGATGCAGTGCGCCTCGGTCGTTAACCAGCTGAACCGATACCGGCAGCCCGATAAACGCGTTGAGCGGCAGGTTGGAGCGCGTCGACAGACAGGTCAAATGCCCTTCGATACCTGCACAAAGGCCCTCGGTAATGTCGATGCGCTGAACGACCAGGACCTGTTCGAGGGTCGTCTGGGCATTGCCCCAGTGCAGACGAATAGGTCGGTTTTCCTGATTCAACGAACCGGAGGCAAACGCTTGCAATGCGTCGGCGAGATTCACGCTGCTGCCCTCATGTAGCGAAGAACATATACGATCGGCATTTTAGTATCCTAATTGCAATTAATGGAAAATGCAGCGGTCAGGTGGATCCGGGGCGAAAACCAAACGTGCCTTACTTAAAGTCGTACGCACCCTACACGCTTGAATATTCTTGCGTAACTGTCAAAATTATCAGGTGTTGTTTCTGAAAATACGATTACCAAACAAGCATCTTTACAAGTGGGGGAGCAGGACATTCAGTGAACTCTAGCACTGGATCAGAAGGCACATGTCGATGCGAAAAGATTAACATATTTTTAAGATTTTTGTTGCGCCTTAGAAATACGTGTTTACTGTATTCATGCCGTGTCCGGATTGCCCCTTAAAGAAACACACATTGCCGCATCACAATCTTACCTGCCATGGCCAGATGACATTGCAAACAATTGTGGCATCCAGATATCGCAAGGCATGGTCCAAAAAGCCGCTCCCCAGCAACACTGTGCATAGGCGGAGCGGCTCAATCCGGATAATCAGTTATTGGTGATCACCAGGCAGCCGAGCATGATCCTGATGCGCAACGGAGTCTCCGGCATGAAACCGGCTTGCCTGGCGGTGGAACCGCATAGGCGGACCCAGAGTGCATCGAGATCGTCCTCCTGATGGAAGAAGGCTGTGGGCCGCTGCACCTGTGTATCAACTGCTATCGGCGTGCGGGTGTCTCGCGTATGATTGCGCTTAGCCATATTCAACTCCTGTGTGTTTAAGTTGTTTGTGGTTAGCGGTGCGGGGATGTTGACGCATCCTCGCGCCGCGTTTCTTGCCTTGCCTGCCAGGTCTTTGCAGGCCTGGCGTTTAATACAGTAGCATCATCAACACAAAAAATATCGCTTAAAACGCGCCCGCCTCGTTTTTAAGAAAAGGCATAGAACAAAGGCCCGATACCAATCACGCCGCTTGCGATCTTCCTCACAAACGCTCGGTCTCGCCACTCTTCGGCTGCCATTTCATCAAGCGTTTTTCTATCATGCCCACCACGGTATCGAGCACCAGCGCAAACGCGGTGAGCACCAGGATACCGGCAAACACCGTGTTGATGTCGAAGCTGCCCTCGGCCTGAAGGATCAGGTAACCGACGCCGCGCGCCGAACCCAGGTATTCGCCGACGATGACGCCGACAAACGCCAGGCCAACCGAAGTATGCAGGCTGGAAAACACCCAGGAAGTGGCCGACGGCAGGTACACCGTGCGCAATAGCTGGCGCTGGTTGGCGCCCAGCATGCGGGCATTGGCCAGCACCACCGGGCTGACTTCCTTGACGCCCTGGTAGACGTTGAAGAATACGATGAAGAACACCAGCGTCACCGCCAGCGCCACCTTGGACCAGATGCCGAGCCCGAACCACATTGCAAAAATCGGCGCCAGGATCACGCGCGGCATGGCGTTGGACGCCTTGATGTAGGGATCGAGAATGGCCGAAGTCAGCGGCGACAGGGCCAGCCACAAACCGACGCCGAGTCCGAGCACCGTGCCTATGCCGAACGCCAGCATGGTTTCGGTCAGGGTCACCAGCAGGTGCGAATAAATCTCCGCCGGAAAAGTCAGGGTGAACCAGGTGTGGTCGCCGAAACCGACTTCCACCGAACCGCTGCCGACGGTAAACCACTGCCAGATGCGCTGCAGCACCTTGATCGGTTCGCCGAAAAAAAACGCGGTCTGCGGATTGCGCGTGGCCAGGTGCCAGATAAGAAAAAACACCAGCAGCACCAATACTTGATAGGCGCGCAGGTTCTTGTAATTCGGCTTGATGGCTTTCCACATGATCTTGTTTTATCCCTGTTTCCCGGCGCCGCCCTCAGGCGGCTTTTTTCTGTTGCTGGTAACCCTTCAGCACTTCGTCGCGCAGCACGCTCCAGATCTGCTGGTGCAGCTCCACAAACCGCGGCTCGCTGCGGATTTCGGCGACGTCGCGCGGCCGCGGCAGGTCGATCACGAATTCGCCGATCGGGTGGGTGCCGGGCCCGGCCGACAGCACGATCACCCGGTCCGACATGGCGATCGCCTCGTCCAGGTCATGGGTGATGAACAGCACCGCCTTGCGCTTGGCGCTCCATAGTTCCAGCACTTCGTTTTCCATCAGCTGCCGGGTCTGGATATCGAGCGCCGAGAACGGCTCGTCCATCAGGATGATGTCGGGATCGAGGATCAGGGTCTGGGCCAGCGCCACGCGCTTGCGCATGCCGCCCGAGAGCTGGTGCGGATAGCGGTCGCCGAAGCCTTGCAGGCCGACCCGCGCCAGCCACTCTTCCCCGAGCTGGCGCGCCTTGCTTTCATCGGTCTCACGGTACTGCAGGCCGGCGATGACGTTCTGCAGCGCGCTGCGCCACGGCATCAGGGCTTCCGCCTGGAACATGTAGCCGGCGCGGCGGTTGATGCCGAGCAGCGGTTCGCCGAACACCTTGACGCTGCCGGTCGACGGCTGCAGCAGGCCGGCGCCGACGTTGAGCAGGGTCGATTTGCCGCAGCCGGTCGGGCCGACCACGGAAACGAATTCGCCTGGCGCAATCGACAGGCTGGTATCGGCCACCGCGGTATAACGCTGGGAACGGTCATCCTTGGAGATGAAGGTGCAGCTGATATTGTCGAGAAAAAGGGCTGGAGTCATGAGAGTCGGGATGAGCTTGTAGCGAGAAGCCGGTGGGCAGGTTTTTCGCCCACGCGGACACTCGATTCAAAAAAAGCGAGATTGCGCGTGGGCACAGCTGCCCACCCTACTTGTATTTGGCGTTGGCTTTCTTTACAAACTCGTTGGTATAAGTTTGCGACAGGTCGATATTCTTGCCAGCCAGGTCGGGATCGAATGCCTGCAAGGTGCGCAGCGCGACTTGCGGCCCGGCGTCAGGAATGGTGCCGTCCGGCGAAATCGCCTCGCGCACCTTCATGAAGGCTTCGATGTACAGGGCGCGGTCGCCCAGCTGGTAGCTTTCCGGCACTGTCTTGACGATGTCGGACGGGCCGGCTTTCTGCAGCCATTTCAGCGCGCGCACCATGGCGTTGGTCAAGGCTTGCGTGGTGTTCGGATATTTCTTGATGAAGTCGGCGGAGGCGTACAAGGTGGCCGCCGGCATCGGGCCGCCGAATACCGCGTTGGTATCTTTCAGGGTGCGCGTATCGGCGATGATCCTGATCTCGTTATTCTGCTGCATCATGGTGATCAGCGGATCGAGGTTGGCGATCACGTCGATCGAGCCGGAACGCAACGCCGACAAGGCGCCGGCCGAAGCGCCGACGCCGATGTAGGAAACGTCGGTCGGCTTCAGGCCGCCCTTGGCCAGCACGAAATTGGACATCATGCTGGTCGAGGAACCAGGCGCGGTGACGCCGATCTTCTTGCCTTTCAGGTCGGCGATCGACTTGTAGTTAGGCATGGTCTTGTTGGACACGCCCATGACGATCTGCGGCGCCCTGCCCTGCAGCACGAAAGCGACGATGTGCTGGTTCTTGGCCTGCATGCTGATGGTGTGCTCGAACGCGCCCGAGACCACGTCGGCGCTGCCGCCGACCAGCGCCTGCAGCGCCTTGGCGCCGCCGGCGAAATCGGAAATCGTGACGTCCAGGCCTTCATCCTTGAAGTAACCGAGCTGCTCGGCGATTGTCAGCGGCAGGTAATAAAACAGGTTCTTGCCGCCCACGGCGATCGCCACCTTGGTTTTCTCGGGGGTCTGCGCGAACAACTTGCCATTGAAGGTAAAGTACCCCGCCAAGAACAGGCAAAGGGCGATGCCGAACTGCTTCCAGCTGAATTTCATATTGTCTCCTCGTATATCCAGGGTTATTTCACTGCTGTTTGTGTTTGCAATGGTTGTTTTCTTTGCCGTCTTGGCGCGGCTGTCTCGAAACTGGTTACTAGTCTTCTATGATAATACTGCCCGAGCCGGTTTCATTCGGACTACTGCTATGTTTTTTTGGCATGGCGCTCCGCTCAGTCAGGTTGCCCGCCGGTCCAGCATCGCGCGCGCGATGGTGCCGGCGTCGACATACTCCAGCTCGCCGCCCACCGGCACGCCGCGCGCCAGACGGCTCACCTGCAGGCCGCGGGCTTTCATGGTTTCGCTGATGTAATGGGCGGTGGCTTCGCCTTCGTTGGTGAAATTGGTGGCCAGCACCACTTCCTTGACGACGCCGTCGGTGGCGCGGCCGATCAGCTTCTCCAGCTGGATGTCCTTGGGACCGATCCCATCCAGCGGCGACAAGCGTCCCATCAGCACAAAATACAAACCCTTGAAAGTCAGGGTCTGTTCGATCATCAGCTGGTCGGTCGGCGTCTCCACCACGCATAGCAAACTCGGATCGCGCTCCGGATCGAGGCAGGTTTCGCATACCTCGTTCTCGGTGAAGGTATTGCACATCGCGCAGTGGCGGATCTGGTCGACAGCCTGCGTCAGCGCCCGCCCCAGCAAGGCGGCGCCGTCGCGGTCGTGCTGCAGCAAGTGGTAAGCCATGCGCTGAGCCGACTTGGGACCGACGCCGGGCAGATGACGCAAGGCTTCGGTGAGCAAGGTAAGACTGGAAGGAATTTTCACGGCTAGCCCTGCGTCAGGTTACGCGCGTCGCGCAACGCATATAAATACGGTTGATCAGAATGGCAGCTTGAAGCCGGCAGGCATGCCAGCGGTCAGGCCCGACATCTTTTCAGCCGACAGCGCTTCAGCCTTGCGCACTGCATCGTTGAAAGCAGCAGCCACCAGGTCTTCCAGCATGTCCTTGTCGTCAGCCAGCAGCGAAGCGTCGATCGCCACGCGCTTGACCGCGTTCTTGCAAGTCATCACGACTTTCACCAGGCCCGCGCCCGACTCGCCTTCGACTTCGATCAAAGCCAGTTGGTCTTGCATCTTCTTCATGTTGTCCTGCATTGCCTGGGCTTGTTTCATCAGCCCTGCCAGTTGGCCCTTCATCATGGTGCTTCTCCTATAAAAACAGATAATTTAACTGGTATTGCATCAAACGGCGCAAACGGCGGCCAAGCTCACGCCGGCCCGTATTGTTTCCTGCTGCTTCAGCCCAAGGGCTTGATCGATCCCGGCACGATCGAGGCGCCGAATTCACGCATCATGCTCTGGATGAAGGGATCGCTGTGCGCGGTCAGTTCCGCCAGGCGCTGGCGCTCTGCCTGCGCCGCCAGCATCTGCGCGTTGGCGGTATGGCGCACCGTACCGAGTTCGGTTTCCACCTTGACCGGGCGGCCGAAATGCTCGCTCAGCGCAACCTCCAACTTATCGACACTGCCGGCCGAGCGCAAGGTGTCGAACGGAATCCGCAGATGGAACTGGGCTGCCGGGCCGCTGCTGTCGGACTTGACCAGCTCGCTCTGCTGCGCCAGCTGATGCGCCACACCGCGCACCGCCAGGGTGGAAGCCAGCAAGGGCCAGTTGCCGTCCCAGTTCAGGTTTGGATCGGGCTGCAGCACCAGCGGCGGTAGCGGCTCCGGCGCAGCTGCCGGCTGCTGCACCACCGGTTCAGCGCGCACAGGCTGGCGGCCATTACTCACTGCGCCGTTGGCGGCAACTGAGCGCGACGGAGGGGCTGGCGGTGAATATGACTCAGTTTTTTTTTCAGCCGCCGAACTGGAAAATTCGGTGTCCGGCAAATCCATGGGCAGCGGGATCTCTTCTTCCCAAGGCGGCACAGAGGAATTCTGCGGTACTTGCTGCACATACGCCGGCGCCGCCGGTTTGGCGTCCGCCACCGCCGCGGCTGGCTGGCTGACCGGCGCTGCCGGCGCCTGGCTTGGCTGCGGCCGCGCCGGTGCGCCGCCCTTGCGGGAAGACGCTGCGCGCGCAGCTTCCAGCGCAGCCCGGGCCGGGCTCATGCCGCCGTTGCCGGCGGGGGGCGCAAGAGGTACAACTGGCGCGCTGGTGCTGAGCGTCGGCGGTGCGCTGCTCAGGCGGGCGGCGGTTGGCGCCGCCTGGGCTGGCGGTCTCGATGCAGCAGGCGCGGCTGCGGCTGGCGCAGTGCTTGCCTGCGGCCGCGGACGGCTGACCGGCGGCGGCGCCGCAATGCTGCCGTCAGCTTGCGGACGGAACGCCAGCATGCGCAGCAGGGTCATCGAAAAACCGGCATATTCGTCCGGCGCCAGGCCGAGTTCATTGCGGCCGTGTACGGCGATCTGGTAAAACAGTTGTATTTCTTCGGCGTCGAACAAGCCCGACAGCCGGATCACTTCTTCGCGTTCCGGCAGATCGTCGGCCAGGGCTGCCGGCACGCTTTGCGCCAGCGCTATCCGATGCAGCAACGTGCCCAGGTCTTGCAGCGCCGCGCTGTACGACAAGCTGCGGCTGGCCATGTCGTCGGCCACCGCCAGCAAGCCGGGGCCGTCTTTCGCCGCCAGCGCATCCAGCACGCGGATCAGGTAAGACTGGTCAAGCGCGCCGAGCATGCCCTGCACCGCTTCCAGCGTCACCTTGCCGGCGGCATAGGCGATCGCCTGGTCGGTCAGCGACAGCGCATCGCGCATCGAACCGTGGGCGCCTTGCGCCAGCAAACGCAGGGCCGGGGTTTCGAATTCGATCTGCTCCTGGCCCAGGATATTGTCCAGGTGGCTGATGATATGGCCGGGCGGCATCTGCTTCAGGTTGAACTGCAGGCAGCGCGACAGCACCGTCACCGGGATTTTTTGCGGGTCGGTGGTGGCCAGGATGAACTTGACATGTTCAGGCGGCTCTTCCAGCGTCTTCAGCATCGAGTTGAAAGCGTGGTTGGTGAGCATGTGCACTTCGTCGATCATATAGACCTTGAAGCGCGCATTGGACGGCGCATACACAGCCTGCTCCAGCAACTGCGCCATTTCGTCGACGCCGCGGTTCGAGGCCGCGTCCATCTCGATATAGTCGACAAAGCGCCCGGCGTCGATCGCCACGCACGCTTCGCACACGCCGCACGGCGTCGCCGTGATGCCGCCGGTGCCGTCGGCGCCGATGCAATTGAGCGATTTCGCCAGGATCCGCGACAAGGTGGTCTTGCCGACGCCGCGCGTGCCGGTAAATAAATAGGCGTGGTGCAGGCGCTGTTGCTCCAAGGCGTGCGTCAAAGCCCTTACGACGTGTTCCTGGCCGACCAGCGTATCGAAGCTTCTGGGGCGATATTTACGGGCGAGAACTTGGTAGGACATAGGCAGCGGATAGGGGCAGCAAGTTGTGAAAGCAAATTGTGAAATACAGACAGCATTTTACCTGACAGACGAAGCCAGCACAGTTTTTAAACTTGCCGGCCTTTCATTGGGGAACTGCCGACTGAAGCGGCGCTCTAGATAATTGCCTGACAACACCTTCCAGAGATCCGAGGCAAGGGGTAAAGTCGGGTGTAAAGTCAAGCAATACGGCCCCATAAAATCAGGAGATCACTCATGCAAGGGCAGACCCACGAAGTCACCAACCAGGTGCCTGAACTGTATGGCAACAACCTGTACCTGGACGACACCATCCTGCAGGCAGGCGTGCAGCGCCTGCACGGACAATGGCGCGCCGAGCAGCTGGCGCGCTACGGCGCCGAACTCGGCAGCAAGGAAAGCTGGCAGCTGGCCGAACTGGCCAACCGCCACCAGCCCGAACTGAACACTTTCGACCGCCTCGGCAACCGCATCGACGCCGTCGAATTCCATCCGGCCTGGCATGCGCTGCTAGGCATGCTGCGCCGCCAAGGCCTGCACGCCCTACCCTGGATCAAGCCGCAAAGCGGCAGCCACGTGGCGCGCGCCGCCGGGTATTTCCTGCACGCCCAGCTGGAAGCCGGATCGCTCTGTCCCACCACCATGACTTTCGCCTCGATCCCGGTGCTGCAGCAGGAACCGGCCTTGTTTGCCGCCTTGCAGGCAAAATTGTTGTCATGTGAGCATGACAGCCGCGACCTGGCGCTGGAGCACAAGAACTCGATCCTGCTCGGCATGGGCATGACGGAAAAACAAGGCGGCTCAGACGTCCGCAGCAATACCACCACGGCCGTCCCGCTGGAGGGCGGCGGCGGACGCGGCGCGGGTTACCTGCTGACCGGCCACAAATGGTTTTTTTCGGCGCCGATGTGCGACGCCCACATGGTGCTGGCGCGTACCGAGATGGGCCTGAGCTGCTTTTTCGTGCCGCGCTGGCGGCCCGACGGCAGCAAGAACCAGGTGCAGATACAGCGCTTGAAAGACAAGCTGGGCAACCGCTCCAATTCCAGCAGCGAAGTGGAATTCCGGGAAGCCTTCGGCATCATGGTCGGCGACGAAGGCCGCGGCATCCCGACCATCATCGAAATGGCCAACCACACCCGCCTCGATTGCGTCATCGGTTCCGCCGGCCTGATACGCCAGGCGCTGGTGCAGGCGCTGCATCATGCGCGCCACCGCAGCGCTTTCGGCCGCCATCTGGCAGAACAGCCGCTGATGCAAAACGTCTTGTCCGACCTCGCCTTGGAAAGCGAAGCGGCGACGCTGCTGATGCTGCAGCTGGCCAGCGCTTTCGAACATCCGGACGATCCGCTGCAGCGCGCCTGGCGCCGTATAGTCACGCCCGCCGCCAAGTTCTGGGTCTGCAAGCGGGCGCTGGAATTCAGCGGCGAATGCATGGAAATCTGGGGCGGCAACGGTTACGTCGAAACCGGCCCGATGGCGCGCTTTTACCGCGAAGCGCCGGTCAATTCGATCTGGGAAGGTTCGGGCAACGTCATGTGCCTGGACGTGCTGCGCGCCATTGAACGCGAGCCGGCCGGTTTCGGCTTGCTGCTGGCGCAGCTGGCCGAAACGGCGCGCGACCATCCTGGCCTGCGCGCGATGCTGGACGATCTGCAGAAAGACCTGGCGACGCCGGCTGAACAGCGCGAGATGCTGGGGCGCCGCTTCGTACAGCGCCTGGTGCTGACGGTCCAGGGCGCCTTGATGCTGCAGCACGCGCCTTCAGTCATTGCCGACGCTTTCATCGCCAGCCGCAGCGAAGCGATGGGCGGACGGGTCTATGGAACCTTGGCGGCGGCGCATCTGCAGCAGCAGATTTTGCAGCGGACCTGGCTGCAGTAGACAATGGTCCAGGGACTTGCTGCTCCCCAAAAAAAACCGGCGATACTCTTAGCGAGCATCGCCGGTTTTTTTACGCGAATCTTTATATAGACTCAATGACCGCTGAACAACTTCAGGATATTCTGCTTCTCGTCTTCCTGCGGATTGGTTTGCGGCACAGGTGCTGGAACAGGCAGCCCATCCGGACCGATTTCCACCGGCGCTCCGCTGGCGCTGGCGCCCAGTCCAAGCGAAGCGATGAAGCCGTTGCCCGGCGTGAAATTGTCGAAGTAAAACTCGTTGTTGATGGTAGTGACGCCAGCCGGCATAGGCATCTGGTATTCCGGCACGCCACGCAAGGCGCGTCCCATGTACTCGGTCCAGATCGGCAGCGCCAGCTGGGCGCCGAATTCGCGGCTGCCCAGGCTCTTCGGCTGGTCGTAGCCCATCCAGGCCACCGCCACCAGGCTGTTCTGGTAACCGGCGAACCAGCCGTCGAAAGCATCGTTGGTGGTGCCGGTCTTGCCGGCCAGGTCGGTGCGGCGCAGTATATTTGTGCCGGCGCCGGTGCCGCGCTGCGCTACCGATTGCAGCAGGCTGGTCATGATGTAGCTGTTGCGCGCATCCAGCACCCGCGTTGCGTTCTGGCCGGCGACCTGCGGCTCGACCTTGGACAGCACGGCGCCGCGGGAATCGGTCACTTGCGAAATCAGGTAGGGATTGACGCGGTAGCCGCCGTTCGCCAGCACCGCATAGGCGCCGACCAGCTGCAGCGGCGTCACCTGTCCTGCACCTAAAGCCAAAGGCAGGTAAGGCGGCGTCTTGTCGAGATCGAAGCCGAAATGGCTGGTGACGAATTCCTGGGCGTACTTGACGCCGATCGCATCCAGCAGGCGGATCGACACCAGGTTCTTCGAACGCTGCAAGCCGGTGCGCAACGGCATCGGGCCGTCAGGCTGGTCGTCGTCCTTCGGTTCCCACGGTCCCTGGCCAGGCGCGCCGGGGAACGACACCGGGGCGTCGTTGATGATGGAAGCCGGGCCAAAACCCTTTTCCAGCGCGGCCGAATAGATGAACGGCTTGAAGGTCGAACCGGGCTGGCGCCAGGCCTGGGTGACGTGGTTGAATTTATTCTGGTTGAAATCGAAACCGCCGACCAGGGAACGGATGGCGCCGGTCTGCGGCGTCAGCGACACCATGGTAGCTTCGACCTGCGGCAGCTGGGTGATCTGCCAGCCTTTGGCGGTATTGATGACGCGGATCACGGAACCCTTCTGGATCTTCAGGTTCTTGCCGGCTTTCGCACTCAGGGCCGAAGCGGCAAGGCGCAAGCCTTCGCCGCTGATGGTGACCGCGGTATCGTTGCGCAGCATTGCCTGCACCTGCTTGGGATCTGCACTCAACACGACGGCCGGCACGATGTCGTCATTGTCGGGCTTGTCTTGCAGGGCATCTTCGATGGCCTGGTCGCGCTCGTCGCCGCCGGCCGGCAACTCGATGGTCGCCTCCGGTCCGCGGTAGCCGTGGCGGCGGTCGTAATCCATCACGCCTTTGCGTACCGCGTCATATGCTGCCTGCTGGTCGGCGGCATTGAGGGTGGTCGTCACGCTCAAGCCGCGCGTATAAGTATCTTCCTTGAATTGCGCGTACAGCATCTGGCGCACCATTTCGATGGCGTATTCGGCATGCACGCTGTAGTTATTGCCCTTGGTCTTGACCTGGATGTCTTCCGCGATGGCCTGGTCGTACTGTTCCTGGGTGATGAATTCGAGGTCGCGCATGCGTTTCAGGATGTATTCCTGGCGCACCCGGGCACGCTTCGGATTGACCACCGGGTTGTAGGCCGAAGGCGCTTTCGGCAAGCCGGCCAGCATCGCCGCCTGCGCCAGCGTGATGTCCTTCAGGTCCTTGCCGAAATAAGTACGTGCGGCAGCGGCGAAACCAAACGAGCGCTGCCCCAGGTAGATCTGGTTCATGTAGACCTCCAGGATCTGGTCCTTGCTCAGGGCGGTCTCGATCTTGTAGGCCAGCAGGATTTCATAGATCTTGCGGGAATAGGTTTTTTCGCTGGACAGGAAAACGTTGCGCGCCACCTGCATGGTGATGGTGCTGGCGCCTTGCGAAGCACCGCCGTGCATGATGTCGGCCAGGCCGGCGCGCAGAATGCCGATGACGTCGATGCCGCCATGCTGGTAGAAACGCGCATCTTCAATCGCCAGCACCGCATTCTTCATGTCGGCCGGGATGTCGTCCAGCTTGACCAGGCTGCGCCGCTCCTCGCCGAACTCGCCGATCAGGACGTGGTCGGCAGTGTAGATGCGCAGCGGCACCTTGGGCCGGTAGTCGGTGATAGCGTCCAGCGCCGGCAGCTGCGGCGTCATCACCACCAGCGCATATGTCACCAGCAAACCGGCTATCACCACGCCGGCCAGGACCAGCCCGCCAATGGTGAGCAGCAGTGCATGTGCCACGCTGCCCTTGCCGTTCTTACGGGCCTGGCCAGAGCGGGACTTGTTTCCGGGCTTGTGTGCGTCTTGCTGGGTTTTCTTTGTTGATGACATAGCAATATTCGAGGGAAATAGCCCTGTATCCTACAACATGCCGGGGATCGGACCTCGAATGGCTACGAATTGTTACGAATCGACGGGCCCGGAGCCCGCTGTGCTAGCAAGGCTTGGATCATCTGACGCGTGGCGGCTGCCGCCAGTTCCGGCGTTTCCATCGGAAACAGGTGGCCGCCGGGAATTTGCCTGAAATATCTGCCGACCAGGCGCTTGGTGGCATCCAGCCCGGCCTGCCGGCATTCGACCGAATCGACGCCGCCGACAAAACCGATAGGCACCGGAAAACCGCCTTTCAACACATTGCCCATGTCGTGCGGCAGGGTCCGGTAGACGGCGGTTTCGATATCGCGCCGGAAACGCAGGACCACATTGCCCTGCTCTTCTTCCAGCCCGTAGGTAATATAGTCGCGCAAGACTTCCGGCGCCCAGTTGGCGAATACCTGCTTGCCGGCGAAATGCTGGTAGGCCGCCTCGGCGCTGGGCCACAGGTTGCGCCGCTTCACCGAAAACCGCGCTTGCGAGACCCGCTTGTCCAATCCCAGCGCCTTGGCGCCGCGCAGCAGGCTGGCGCGCCAGCCGACCACCACCGGCGTGTCCAGCATCACCACGCAGCTGACCAGATCCGGGCGCCGCTGCGCCGCCAGCAACGCCAGGCCGCCGCCCATCGAGTGGCCGACCAGGATCACCGGCTCGGCATAACGCGCCGCCAGCTCGTCGATCAGTTCCTGCACCAGCGCCGGCCAGCCGTCGGTGACCGGGTATTTGGGATTATGGGCGTGGATATCGAGCGAACGCACGTCGTAGTCGTGGCCGAGGAAGTCAAGGAACTGGCGATAAGTCCCCGCCGGAAAACTGTTGCCGTGGATGAAGTGCAAAATCGGATGCATAGCGTGTTTCATGAATAAAACAGAAAACCTGTCTTGATGGGGTCTCATTTAAAACCGAAAGTGGCGATCTTCCAAAGGGAATATTAGAACTGGCACTCAGAACGGCGTAGCTTTTCCGCCGGCACTAGCCGGCTCAACGGCCGTACCAGTAGCGCCGATGCTGGTTCCTGTACGTATCGACGCTGACGGTATCGCCGAATTTCAGCAAAATTGCACCGTCTGTATCGCTGCGCAGATTTGTGCTTCCCAATGCCTGGTAACGCTCCAGGATTTGCTGTTTCGGATGACGGAAACGGTTGCGGTAGCCAACCTGGAACAGGACGATTTGCGGATCGACGGCGGCCAGGAACGAGGCTGTCGACGACGTGCCGCTGCCATGATGCGGCGCCAGCAGCACCGTCGATTTCAGTTGCCCGGCATGGCTGGCGAGCAGCTGTTTTTCCTGCGCCGCCTCGATATCGCCCGGCAGCAACACTGTATGCTGGCCGTGGCTGATCTTGAGGGTGCAGCTGACCGTATTTGCCTTGGGTTTCGCAATGGCCGCCGGCGTCGCCAATGCCGGATACTGCTCAAGATCCGGATACAGCATGTCGAATTTCACGCTACCCCACTGCCATGCCTGGCCGTCATGGCAGCGCTCATGAACGGCCGCGGCCCTGGCGATAGCGTGGTCCGGCGCCAGCGAGGAATATACCTTGGCCACCTCGATGCTGTCCATGATCGACAGGGCTCCGCCGGAATGATCATTGTCGGCATGCGACACGATCAGCGCATCCAGCGCAGCGATGCCGCGCGCCCTCAGGTAAGGAACGATGATGCGGCTGCCTGCATCCGATGCCGGCGAATAATAGGGTCCGCTGTCGTACAGCAAACGGTGCTCGGCGGTCTCCACCAGTACCGCCATGCCCTGGCCGACATCAAGCGCCGTGACCCACATTTCGCCGGGAGCGGGACGATAGCCGTGATCCAGCAGCAACGGCAGCCAGCCGGTCAGCGCCAGCCAGCGCAGCGGCCATCCGCGCGGCGCCAGCAGCCACAGGGTGGCCAGCAGCGCCAGCGCAAAAGTCCACGCTTGCGGCAACGGCGCCTGCCATACCGCAAACGGCAGCAGGCTCAGCCAGTTCAGGAAAAGCGCCAGCTGTTCCACCAGGACATGGGCGCCGCGCCACAGCCAGGTCGACAGCGGCGCCGGCAGCACGCCGGCGATCAAGGTCAACGGCGTCACCGCCAGGCCGATCAGCGGAATCGCCAGCGCGTTGGCGAGCGGACCGATCAGCGAGACGCGGCCGAACAGCAAGGCTGTCAGCGGCAGCAAGCCGATGGTCACCGCATATTGAGTAGCGCCGGCAGCCTTCAAGCCTTGCCGCCAGCGCGCCGGCAGCGACCGGCTCTCGACTGGAATGGCCAGGCTGCGGCCGGCGCTGGTGTACAGGATCACGCCGACCGCGCAGAAAGACAACCAGAATCCCGGCCACAGCAACGCCCAGGGATCGGCCAGCAAGACCGCCGCCAGCGCCGCGCACAACACGTGCGTGACGCTGGCGATGCGCCCGCTCCACAAAGCCAACGCCACCACCAGCAGCATGTACAAGGTACGCTGCGCGGGGATGCCGAACCCGGCCAGCGCGACATAGCACAAGGCCGCCAGCGCGCCGCCCAGCGCCGCCGCTTTTTGCGCCGGCAGCAGCAGCGGCAAGGCCGCCCCGGTGAAAAAGGAACGGCGCCACAGCGCCGCCGTGACGACGGCGAACATGCCGGCAATCATCGTGATGTGCAGGCCGGAAATGGCGACCAGGTGGCTGATGCCGGTGCGGTTGAACACTTCCCAGTCGGATTGCTCTATGGCGCGCTGGTCGCCCACAGCGAGCGCCACCAGCACGCCGGCATAACGATGTTCGGGCAAGGCTTGCAAGATCCGATCACGCAGGCGGCTGCGCAGCACTTCAACCAGGTTGCCGGGACTGAACACAAATGCCTGCAGCTGCCGGTTATGCTGGTCGGGACGGACGTAGCCGGTGGCGCGCAGATTGCGTTCCAGCAGCCATGCTTCATAGTCGAAACCGTGGGGATTGGCGTTGCCATGCGGACGCTTCAGTCGCACCGTCAGCTGCCAGCGCGCGCCGGCCTGCACCCGGGGTTGTTCGCCGTTTTGCGCCTGGTACCAGCCCAGCGCCAGGCGTCGGGGAACGGGCGGCTGTTGGCCATCCTGATCCAGCGCTTTTTCCACGGCAAAAGTAAAACGGACGCCGCTCTCCGAATATGAGGGCAAGCTGTCGACCGTGCCGATCACGCTGATATCGCGCCCCTCCCACGCCGGCGGCAATTCATGCCTTAAATGATATTGTGCGAACAATCCGGCCCAGGCAAAACCGAACAAGGCGCCGGCCAGCAGGCAGGCAGCCGATCTGAAATAAGGGTCAGGGATTTTGTGGGCAACCGCCAGCAGCACTAGTCCCAAGGCCAATAAGCCACACAGCAGCCAGACTGCGGGCAATACTGCCTGAGTTTGCAAAAAGGCAACGCCAAGGACAAAACCGATAACGGCGCTGCGCATGCCCTCAGCGTGTTGCTTAAGCCAGCGCCGCCAAACGCGGCAAAGCCGCGCGGGCGTTGTCGGCTGTCGCCCGCGCCAGTTCGGGTACCGCCATCCCGCGCAGCTCGGCCAGCACGGTGCCGATGCGGGGAACCTGCTGAGGCTGGTTGGTTTCCGGATGCAGCCAGGCCGGCGACATGTCGGGCGCGTCGGTCTCCAGCACCAGCGCCGCCAGCGGCAGCTGGACCGCCAGCCGGCGGATCTGCAAAGCGCGGCTAAACGTCATGGCGCCGCCGAAACCGAGCCGGAAACCAAGCCCGATGAAAGCTTCGGCCTGCTGGAAACTGCCGTTGAAAGCATGGGCGATACCGCCCTGCACCTTGATCCGGCGCAAATGCTTGAGCAGGATGTCTTGCGAGCGGCGCACATGGAGCAGCACCGGCAGGTCGAATTCGCGCGCCAGCTTCAACTGTTCGACGTAGAAATGCTCCTGCTTTTCGCGGTTGGGCCCGCTATCCATGCCGGGAACAAAAAAATCGAGGCCGATTTCGCCTATCGCCACAAAACGCGGATCGGCCATTGCCGCGCCGATCGTCGTGCGCAGCGCCAGCAAATCGGCCTCTTCGGCCTGCGGCACGTAGAGCGGATGAATGCCGAGCGCATAAGTGCAATTCGGCAGTTGCTCGGCCAGCGTTGCGACCGTGGCGAAATTGGCGCGTTCGACCGCAGGGATCACGATCCAGTCGACACCCTGCTGCGCCGCCGCTGCCGCGGCTTGCGCCTGTTCGCCGCCGAATTCAGCGGCGTCAAGATGGCAGTGGGTGTCTATCCACATCGGCGGGTCTTTTCAAAAGGGATTGATAGATTGCCATCCTAGCATGGGCAAACATTGCCTTGTATAAGCTTGCGGATAAACAATCCCATCGTTCCGGCTCAGAGCCTGATAACATGATGCCAAAAAGTATTTGTTAGAAAGCAATGTAGATGTCCATACCGTCCACCCCGTTCGACCAGCGTGAATTCCGCAATGCGCTGGGAACCTTCACCACCGGCGTCACCATCATTACCGCCTGCCAGGCCGACGGCAAGCTGGTCGGCGTTACCGCCAACAGCTTCAATTCGGTCTCGCTCGATCCGCCGCTGGTGTTGTGGAGCTTGTCCAAATCCTCGAACAGCCTGGCAGCCTTCGAAGCCGCCGAATACTGGGCGGTGCATATCCTGTCGCACGACCAGGACCAGCTGGCCACCCATTTCAGCAAACGCGCGCACGACAAATTCGCCGGCCTCGACCTGGAAACCGGCATGGGCGGCGCGCCGCTGCTGGACGGCTGCACCACCCGCATGCAATGCAAGACAGCTTACCGCTACGATGGCGGCGACCATATCATCATGGTCGGCGAAGTCATGCATTTCGAACATTCCGACATCGCGCCCCTGGTGTACCAGCGCGGCAATTACGCCGTCGCCACCCGCAAGGAACTGGCCGACGAAGCCGAAGCCCTGATCAAGGCCACCGCCGCCTCCGACAGCTTCGATGAAAACTCGATGAGCTACCTGCTCGGCAGCGCCTATTTCCATCTGTACGGGAAACTGCGCGAATTCGGCGCTCTGCAAGGCTTGAACGACGCCGAATTCTTCGTGCTCAACACGCTGGCCGCCCGCAACGGCCGCAGCCTGGCGGAACTGAACCGCCTGTTCGTGTATGCCGGCCATACGCCGCTGATCAATGTGCTGGACGACATGACCGCGCGCGGCCTGCTGCAAGTGGTGGTGGACCAGGGCGAGCGCACCGAGCGCGGACTGTTTTACCTGACCGCCATGGGCCAGGCCATGGCGCAGGAAATCGCCAATGCCGGCAAAAAAACCGAACTGGCCCTGCTGGGCAGCCTGGGCGCGGTCGATACCATCGCCTTGCGCACGCTGTTGCGGCGTTTCATCACGCTCACCGACGACGGCAAGCTGCCGGGCGAATAAGCCGCTGGCATGACAACGGCAATGCGTTACACTGGAATTTCACTGATGGATTGCCGACGGCACCGATGAACATCCGCTTCCTCGAAACCTTCGTCTGGCTGGCGAAGTTGAAAAACTTCCGGCTGACGGCGGAAAAACTGCACACCACCCAGGCCGCGGTATCGAGCCGCATCGCCACGCTGGAGCAGGATTTCGGCGTGCGCCTGTTCGACCGCGGCGCGCGCGAAGTGGCGCTGACCACCGACGGCAGCAAGGCGCTGGTGTATGCCGAACGCATCGTCAAGCTGATGCGCGAAATGAAAGAGGACATGTCGGCGCGCGACAACTATTCCGGCGTACTGCGGATAGGCGTGATCGAATCGATCGTGCACAGCTGGTTCCCGGACCTGATCGGCCGCATCCATAAGCTGTTTCCGCAGCTGGAAATCGAAATCGCCAGCGACACCACCATCCATCTGCGCGAACAGTTCAGCAAGGGCGACCTCGACCTGGTGCTGCAGGCGGAACCGGTGATCGCACCGAACATTCGCAATCTCAAGCTGTGCGAACTGCCGATGCGCTGGGTCGGCAGCAGCAAGCTGGAAATCGGCAGCGAAACCCTGAGCCTGTCGGACCTGGCGGCCTTCCCGCTGGTCAGCTTCGCCCGTAATTCCGGCCCGCACACCATCATCGAGCAACTGTTTTCCAACAGCGAGCGCGGTTCGCTGCATATCAACTGCATCACCTCGGTGGCGACCATGATACGGCTGGTCAGCGACGGTTTCGGCGTCGCCGTGGTGCCGCCGGCGATCATCCAGCGCGAGCTCAACGATGGCAGCCTGCAGCTGCTGCGCGTGGATGCCGATTTCCCGGCCCTGCTGCTGATGGCCTCATTTCGCAACGATCCGGAAAATGCCTTGACCGAGACTATCGCCAGCATCGCCCAGCAAACCGCTTCCGAATTCGCACTGAATTGGGGCCCGGAAATCGCCCGCTTGCCTGCTGAGCCGCTGGAACTGCCCTTTCCGCCGGCCTGACCGCAACCGGCACCATTTGCGCGCACAGCCCTTCCAGACGCCCCACTTTTGCTCATAAGATTTTTCAATCAATCGCGCTGACAATTTCTTGTTGGACAGCCGCCAGCCGGGTACGCATACTCGATTCATCCGGCGGCCAGTTCTGGCTGCCGGTGACGGACGCCATAGAAGCGCCGCGCCATCCTTCGCCAGCCATGGCGGAGCAAATCCATTTCCGGGTGACATCACATGAGCAATAACCTCAACATAGCGCCGGACGCGCTGGAAGCGACCTACAAGAAAATCGCCTGGCGGCTGATCCCCTTCCTGGTATTCCTGTTCGTGCTGGCCTGGATCGACCGGGTCAACGTCGGTTTCGCCAAGCTGCAAATGTTGCAAGACTTGCAGTTCAGCGAAGCGGTCTACGGTCTCGGCGCCGGCATCTTTTTTATCGGCTATTTCTTGTTCGAAGTCCCCAGCAACCTGCTGCTGGAAAAAATCGGCGCCCGCAAGACCCTGGCCCGCATCACTATCCTGTGGGGGTTGACCTCGATGGCGATGGTGTATGTCAAGACACCGGCCACTTTCTATCTGATCCGTTTTTTCCTGGGCGTGTTCGAAGCTGGCTTCTTCCCCGGCGTGGTGCTGTACCTGACTTACTGGTTCCCGGCCGCCAAGCGGGCCCGCGTCAACGGCTTGTTCATGACCTCGTTTGCGATCGCCGGCGTGGTGGGCGGGCCGATCGCCGGTTTCATCATGAGCCGCATGGATGGCGTCGGCCATTACGCCAACTGGCAATGGCTGTTCCTGCTGGAAGGCATCCCGTCGGTGCTGGCCGGCATCGCGGTGCTGCTGTACCTGCCGGAAAAACCGGCCAATGCAAAATGGCTGAGCCTGCCTGAACAGCAGGCTGTAGGCAAGGCGCTGGCGGCGGAAAACCACGACCACAAACATGCTTCCTTGCGCGACGCCTGCCGCAATTACCGGGTCTGGATCTGCGCCGCGGTGTATTTTTGCGTGGTCAGCGGCAACGCCACGATCGCCTTCTGGTCGCCGTCCATCATCAAGGAAATCGGCGTGGCCGGCAACCTGCAGATCGGCCTGATTTCGGCAGTGCCTTTCCTGGCGGGCACCATCGCCATGATCTGGAACGGCATCCACTCGGACCGCAGCGGCGAGCGGCGCCTGCATTGCGCCTTGGCGACGCTGGTAGCCAGCATCGGCCTGATACTGACCGGTTTCTTCATCGGCAATGCAGTGCTGGCGCTCTGTGCACTGACCCTGGCCGCGATCGGGATCCTGGCTGCATTCCCGGTGTTCTGGTCGATTCCTGCCGCATTCCTGACCGGCACCGCAGCCGCCGGCGGCATTGCACTGATCAATTCGATCGGCAACCTGGCCGGTTTCGCCGCGCCTTACCTGATCGGCTCCCTGAAAACCACGACCGGCAGCGTCGCTTCCGGTTTGTACTTCGTCGCCGCGCTGGAATTCTGCGCGACGATCCTGGTCTTGCTGTTCATCAAAAAAGGTCGCTAATCCCTAACTCTCCATTCACCGGCGCCGGCGGTTTCCGCCGGCTGCCTTCTTTAAAACCGGAACCATCATGCACATTTCCTTTCAGGTCGACAGCGAGCAAGGCTCGTCTCGGCTCGACGCCGACATCCATACCCTGATCGTGGCCGGCTGGGCCGGGCGCGACCATGCCGCCATCGAACACCATATCGAAGAACTGGCGGCGCTCGGCATCTCGCGCCCCAGCGCCGTGCCGCTGTATTACCGCATCGCCAGCAATCAGCTGACCCAGGCCGGACAGGTGCAGGTGGTCGGCCCCGATTCATCGGGCGAAGTGGAAACCTTTGTATTCGCCGCCGGCGGCGAGCTGTATGTCAGCATCGCTTCCGACCATACCGACCGCAAGCTGGAAGCGCACAGCGTGGCGCTGTCGAAACAGGCATGCGTCAAGCCGGTCGCGACCGGCGCCTGGCGCCTGGCCGAGGTCGCCGAGTATTGGGATGAACTGGTGATCCGTTCCTACATCGAGGAAAACGGCGAGACGGTGCTCTACCAGGAAGGTCCGCTGGCCTCGCTGCGCACGCCGCAGGACCTGATCGCGGGCTATACCAATGGCGCCGCCATGCTGCCGGCAGGCAGCGGCATGACCTGCGGCACCGTCGCCGCGATCGGCGGCATCCGTCCGGCGCAGTCATTTACAATGGAACTGTTCGATCCGCGCCGGCAACGCATTTTGCGTCATAGCTACCAGGTTGAGGTTCTGCCTGAAATAGCTTGAATATCGGATTCCACACCATTTCACGAGGCCGCATGACTACCACGCCACCTACCCTGCAATCCCTGGCCACGGCGCTAAGCCGGAATACCGTCAGCTCGGCCGCCCTCACCGAAGCCGCGCTGCAACGCGCGCTCGATCCGTCCGGCGAAGGCGGCCGGGTATTTACTGAGCTGTATGCCGCTCAGGCACGGGCGGCGGCGCAAGCTTCCGACCTGCTGCGCGCCAGTGGCCAGGCGCGTTCGCCGATAGATGGCTTGCCGATTTCAGTCAAAGACCTGTTCGACGTCGCCGGCAGCACCACTCTGGCCGGTTCGGTGGCGCTGCGCGACGCCGCGCCGGCCAGCGTCAGCTCGCTGGCGGTGCAGCGCCTGGTGGCGGCCGGCGCGGTCATCGTCGGCCGCACCAACATGACCGAATTCGCCTATTCGGGCCTCGGCATCAATCCGCACTACGGCACCCCGCGCAATCCCTGGGACAGAAGCACCGGCCGCATACCGGGCGGCTCCTCGTCCGGCGCCGCGGTTTCGGTCAGCGACGCCATGGCGGCCGCCGCCATCGGTTCCGACACTGGCGGCTCGGTGCGCATCCCGGCCGCGCTATGCGGACTGACCGGTTTCAAGCCGACTGCGCGCCGGGTCTCGTTGCAAGGTGTATTGCCGCTGTCGACGCAACTGGATTCGATTGGTCCAATCGCCAACAGCGTCGCCTGTTGCGCCACCCTCGATGCGATACTGGCCGGTGAACCGGTAGTGCCGCTGCAGCCGTATTCGCTGTGTGGCCTGCGCCTGGCGTTGCCGACCACGCTGGTGCTGGACGGCATGGACCACCATGTCGCAGCAGCATTTGCCGGTGCCCGCCAGCGGCTGCAGGCGGCAGGAGCGCTGATCGAGGAAATCGAGGTACCCGAATTTGCGGCGCTGGGGGCAATCAACGCCAAAGGCGGGTTTACCGGCGCCGAGGCCTATGCCTGGCATCGCGCGCTGATCGCAGAGCGCACCGCTGCTACGATCCGCGCGTGATTTCACGCATCTTGCGCGGCAAGGAAATCAGCGCAGCCGACCTGATTGACCTGTTCGCGGCGCGCAAGCAGTGGATCGCGGCGGTCGAACGCAGGATCGCGGGCTACGATGCGCTGCTGCTGCCGACCGTGCCTGTCGTCGCGCCGCTGATTACCGAACTGGAAGCCAGCGATGAAGCGTATTTCGCCGCCAACGGCCTGATCTTGCGCAATCCGTCGGTGATCAACTTTCTCGACGGCTGCGCGCTCTCCTTGCCTTGCCATGCCGCCGGCACTGCGCCGGTCGGACTGATGCTGGCCGGCGCCGGCGGCAATGACCGCAAGATCCTGGAAATCGGGCTGGCAGTGGAAGCTGCGCTGGCAGCTGCCTGATCCGGGCCGCAGACAAAAAACCGGACCAATCTGATTGATCCGGTTTTTTTATTTACATATGATTTCGCGTCAGTGATCGACCGCCAGCCTGGCCACCTGCAATACCTCCCCGCTGCTGGCATTCTGCACAAAAGCGACGATGCCAAAACGGTCGGCGCGAACGTCAATGCCTATGCTGTCGAGCGCGATTTTTTCATTGATCTGGACCATGCCATCCTTCAGCGCAAACGGGCCCAGCCAGCGCCGCACGACATAGTCGTGGTGCAGCGTCACGCCACCGTTCTCGCCGGCCGCCACCTTGGATACCAGCTGGTTTTCGTAGAGCGCGATGTAAGCGTCATGGCTATCTTTGGAAGGCTGGCGCAGCTTGACCTTGGCCGACAAATCGAAATTGCGCGGCGCCGTGCCAGACAGCTTGATGGCGATGTCGGCCGGCGACGGCTGCTCCGCGATTTTAGCGGCTGCGGCGTCAAACGCCTTGTTGGCGCTCCATTGCCTCAGCTCGCGGCCGCCGACGAAAATTTCCGGCGTGTACACCACGCGGCTGTTGGTGAATGCCGCCAGTTCCTGCTGCCGCACGGTGAAGCGATGGTCGCCGAACCTGTCCTTCCAGCCCAGGCTGTCCCAATAATCGACATGCAGGGCCAGCGGTACGATGCGCTCCGCTCCGGCCTGGCTTGTCCTGGCTTGCGCACCCAGCCTGGACAACCACTGGTCGGCCGGTGGGCAGCTGTTGCAGCCTTCGCTCGAATACAGCTCGACCAGCGCCACCCGATTGGCCGGACTTTGCGCGCTGTAGTCCTGCGCCTGGGCAGCCGATGCAAGCCCGACCCCAAGCATCGTCAACACAAGCTGTTTTGAAACATTGATAAGGATCCGCACCTGACTCTCCTGGCTGTTCATCTGTAGCTTGGTCGCGCTGCGCGTCAGTTCCTTACAGACCAGCTTCAATTCAAGCCTGGACCTTGCCAGCTCTCCTATGGCGCCCGATACAAATTGATCACGTCGCGCTCGACCCGCACCAGGTTTTGCCCCGCATCCACCACAAACTCGGCGCCGTTGAAAGACGGCCTGGTCAGCAACAGGATGGCGTCGGCGATTTCTGTAACCGGCGCGATATATCCGAGCGGCGTCGAGCGGGCCGAAGAATATTCGAAATCGGCCTGGCTCTGGTCGCCGCTGGTCGTCATCAGGCCGGGATACAGGGCATTGACGCGCAGCACCGGCGCCGCCGACATCGCCAGCATCGCGGTCAGGTTGCCCAGGGCCGCTTTGGCCACGGTGTAGCTGAAATCCTCGGGATGGAAATTGGCGTGCACCTTCTGGTCGACAACATTGATCACCACGCCCTGCTGGGCGCGCTGCCTGGCTTGCCGGTGAAACGCCTGGGTCAGCAGCAGCGGCGCGCGGCAGTTCACCTGCCATGAACGCTCCAAATCCGGCAAGGCAAAATCGGCCAGCGTATCCGGAAAAAAAATCGCGGCGCAGTTGACCAGCACATCGAGCCGGCCGAACCTGGCGTAGACCGCTTCTATCATTGCCGTCAGCTGCTCCGCCGCTTGCAGGTCGGCATGCAGGGCGACCGCGCTGCCGCCGCCGGCTTCGATGGCTCGCACCGTATCCAGCGCTTCTTGCTGCGAACTGCCGTAGTGCACCGCCACCGCATAACCGGCTTGCGCGAACCGCTCGGCGATCACGCGCCCGACGCGCTTGGCGGCGCCGGTGATCAGCACGGCGGGCGCTGCATGGTCCGGCTGGCGCTGCTGGTTGAGCTGCTGGTCGAGCTGCTGGTTGAGCTGCTTATTGGCGTGCTTGTTCAATTTTTGACGGCAGCGCCGGCGTGACGGTCCATGAATTGCGCCAGGCGCACGTCGAGATCGGTAACGCCGTTGGCGTCATGGGTCGTCAGCAATACGGCTACGCGGTTATAGACGTTGGACCACTCCGGATGGTGGTCCATTTTTTCCGCCAGCAAAGCCGCCTGGGTCATGAAGCCGAAAGCCGCGTTGAAGTCGGCGAACAGGAAAGTCTTTTGAATCGCATCGCGGCCATCGACTGCGGCCCAGCCGTTCAGGCCCTGGATTGCGGCTGCAGCGCCGATATGGGTGGAGCTTGGCATTGAAGTATCCGTTCGTGAAAACTTCAATTCTATAACCGGAAGCAGCCGAATGCTTAAAAGATGCGCGACCCAGGGCTGTTCAATCGGGTTTCGGCAGTTTTCGGTTAAAAAAGTCGACAATTTCGGCATTTAATTGCGCGTGCTCCGCAACCCGGTCCACTCCCGGGGCGTCTACGCACAGGTACGGCGTCCTGGCCTTCATGACAGCGCTGCAAGGCGCGATAAATACGTAGTGACCGCCGGCAAGCTCGCCATGCTCGACGCTGGCCGGCAGCAGGCTCAGGAGATGGTCGGTGTTCCATTGATTGCGCAAGACCTGGTCGTCGCTGGCTTTATAGATGCGCAACGGAATCGTCACGTCGCTCACGCTTTTGGCATCGAACATGACGCTGAACGGCGCCATGGCCACCGCGGCGCGCACCCGCTTATCGGTCGGCACGCTCCAGCCGGGACGGGTAATCCGGAGTTTCGCATGGTCGCCGTCTGGACACACTTCATGGTCGTCGGCGTGCGCCGCGCAATAAGCGCTGTATAAAGCGGGGTCCGGTTTGGCGCCGGCCATCACCATGGTGGTATAGGCGCCGGCGGAGAAGCCGGCCATGCCGATGCGCCTGGCGTCGATCGCGGCGCCGATCCGCTGGTCAGCCAGGACCGCATCCAGCGTCGCTGCTGCCTGCCACGGACGGCCGATAATCTGCACGTCGCTGAACCTGCCCTCGGGCTGGTCATAGCTGTCGCCAAGATGGCGCGGCGCCGCCACTATATAGCCATGTCCGGCCAAGGCTTCCGCCAGGTCGCTATGGCCGAATTCGCTGCCGCCGCTGCCGTGCGACAGGATGATCAGCGGATGCGGCCCGGCGGCGATGGCGGCGCCGCGCGTGGCGTGGATGGTATAGGGGCCGGCCTGCCATTCGACCTGCGGTTCGGCGGTCGGATACCAGACCGCCACCGGCACCGCATACTCGCCGCTGGTGGTGAGGCTGAGGAAGCCGATATTCGTCTGCCCGCCAGAGGCTAAGGCCGGCGCCGCGAACACGCTGCAAATCAGGGTCAATATCACCGCGGACAGAAAACGCATGTCATCTCCAGGTTAAACGAAAGATCCGGACCGGATGCTGCAATCCGGCATAGCGGCAATTGTATGGCGTGGCCGCATTACGCAACTGACCAGGATTGCTGATTTGCTTGGCATAATGGGGGTCCGTGAAACTTCTTCGGACACCGTGAAATTCCTCGCCATCTCAGGCAGCCTGCGCGCTGCCTCCCACAATTCGGCCCTGCTGCGGGCCATGGCGCGCCTGGCGCCGGACGGCGCCAGCGTGACGCTGTACCGCGGCCTGGGCGACTTGCCCCTGTTCAATCCGGATATCGAAGCCAGCGACCCGGCCGCGGTGGCAGATCTGCGCAGCCGCATCGTGGCTGCCGACGCCCTGCTGATCGCCAGTCCGGAGTACGCGCACGGCATTACCGGCGCCATGAAGAACGCGCTCGACTGGATGGTGGGCTGCGAAGCTTTTGTGCTGAAGCCGGTGGCCTTGCTGAATGCCTCGCCGAGGGCGGTACACGCCCAGGCGTCTCTAAGGGAAATCGTGACGATGATGTCGGCGCAGATTGTCGAACCGGCGTCGGTCACCGTCCCCATCCTTGGTTCGCATCTCAGCGAAGACCAGATCGTCCTGCACCCGGAGATTGCCGCAACGCTGCGCGGCGCCCTGCTCGCGTTGCGCGCCGCCGTGCTGGCGGCACGCTCGCAGCCTGAATAATCTAGTGTGGTGTTTCGCACATAATGGCGCTTAAGAAATGGCAGATTTTCGTGTCAGGCTAGGCGCGAACCGGAGCGATAGCAAGCTATCGCGAGGATTTGCAACGACGCATGGCGCGAAAAGATGCCGTTTATTAAGTGTCATTATGTGCGAAACACTACACTAGGCCAATGTCAGCAAGCCCAAAGCGACGATAGCCGGTACCGCCTGCACGTACAAGATCTTGCGGCTCACGGTGAGCGCACCGAAGATGCCGGCGACGACCACGCAGGCCAGGAAAAAGATCTTGATCGCATAACCCGGCGTGCCCAGGCACAAACCCCAGGCCAGGCCGGCGGCCAGGAAGCCGTTGTACAAACCCTGGTTGGCGGCCAGGGCCTTGGACGCCGCCGCGAACTCCGGCGTCAGCCTGAAGGTCTTGAGGCCCAACGGCTTATCCCACAAAAACATTTCAAGCACCAGGAAATACACATGCAGCAAGGCGACCAGGGCAATCAGCAGGTTGGTGACAGTATTCAAGACAGGCTCCGTTTTTTTTTAAATGATGATGCCGGCTGCTCCTGTTTTTAAACAGGTAGGCGGCAGGCGATGTGAAAGTCTGCTTTTCAGGCCTTGGCCGCAACCTGGCTGGCATGCTGCGCCGCCAGTTCAGCGTCGAGCGCCTTGACGCGCTGCGCGGCCGGGCGCGCGTTGACCCGGTCGATATACGCCTGGATCAGCGGCGACATCGGCACCAGCTGGAATGCCGTGGTCCAGGTCAGCGCGGTGCCCCACAGGACATCGGCGGCGCTGAATTTTTCGCCCAGGATATACGGTCCCTTGGCTAGCTGGCCGGTCAAGGTGGCCAGCATCGTATCGAAATCGCCGTAAGGGCAGGTCGACGGCGCCGCCGGCGGATGCTTTTGCGCCCGGTCGACCACCGCCGGCTCGAAACAGGAACCGTAGTAGACCATCCAGCGCAGGTACGGGCCGCGCAGCGGATCGTCCAGCGCCGGCGTCAGGCCGGCATCCTGGTACAGGTCGGCCAGGTACAGGAAAACCGCGACCTGTTCGGTAATCAGCGCTTCGCCATGGCGGATCGCGGGCACCTTGCCCATCGGATTGATCGCCAGGTATGCAGGACCGCGCTGCTCACCCGCTTTCATGTTGAGCGCGTGCAGCTGGTAGTCGGCGCCCAGCTCCTCAAGCAGGATGCGGGCGCCGGTCGAGCGTGTATTCGGCGAATGGAAAAACGTTACGCGGCGGTTCGGTGTCATGGCATCTCCTGGTTTTATTTTTATGGCGCTTCGGTCAGTAATATATCCCAAGCGCGGCCGACACATAGCGAAACAACTAGATAAAATTTTTACCTTGCATTAGTCGGAATCCTCTATTCCGGCTGCGCCGGATCGTGCTCTATTGATCTATTTGCAAGCCCGCGGCAGTCCTTGCAGCCGCTGCGACCGCCCCTGTAAAAACAGGAATTTTCATAGGGAAAACGCAGCAGGCCGCGGCTCCACGCTGCGATCTGCATGCCAGCCTGGCGCTGTAAGGCAAATGTGAAAAGTGTAAGCAAATGCACGGGACACATTCCTGAAATTCCCGCTTCGTAGAATCGATAGCACTGGACCACTTCAGGAGCGCAAATTGAAGCACCCTCTCAGCATCGCAGCGATCATCGCCGGCCGCTTTTCATCGTTCGCCAGTCCGCCCTCAAGGACTCTTGGCGGTCCTGACATCATTCTCAAGAACGCGCCGCCGGCCCCAAGAACGGAAGCCGAACCAGCCCCGCGCGCCGGGCTGGTGTGGAGTCCTGGATTCTGGAATTATGTGGGCGGCTGGTATGTATGGGAAGCCGGCCACTGGGAACTGGAGCGCGACAACCAGTTTTACCTGAAGCCGGGCTGGCAGAAAGTGATCCACGGCTGGCAGCTGCAACGCGGCGAATGGCGCGTCACTTCAGTCAGCTTCATCAAGCAGGGAAATGCTGCCAGGGCGGCAGACGATGCTCCGGAACTGCAATACGATCCGCTTGCGGCGTTTCGCTAGTACAAAAATCTATTGCCCGGCCTGCTTTGCCAATGCATCGCGGCGCTGGCGGCTGCGTTCCTGGCAGCGAAAACAGATCCAGCGCTTGGATTTGTTGCGCAACACGAAATCGCCTTCCGTCACCGCGACTTCACCCTGGTGATGCGAGCAGAATCGCTTGCCGGTAACGTTTGCCGTGGCCTGTGTCACCAGCGCCAGCCGGTCTTGTCGTTGCAGATAGGCAGTCATTGCGGATTCTTCCTTCATTGCTTGCCCGGTCCAGGCCCGGGCGATTGCTATTTTCCAAATGGATTGATGCTCACGGCGTCTTGCGCTTTGGCCGACAAGGCTGATGCAGCGGCCTGCGCGGCGCCGGACGGTAATCCGCCCCGCTCCCCGGCTGTCACCGCAACCTGGGTCCCGGTTTTCGCTATCGAATCGTCTACCGAAAAAACCGCATAGATGCCGCCGGCGCCCAATACAAGGGCGGCGATAATCCATCTGAGATTCGATCTGTTCATGTCCGGCTCCGATCAGTACGGGTACTGCCATCTCGTCGCCGGCGCGGATAAAACCTGTCCGCGCCGGCGATTTCAAACATGCTGACTACAAAAACCGCGGACGATTAACGTGCAAAGTCCGAGGTGTTCTTGACGAAGGTATTCAGGTTGCCAATGTTCAGGCTACCGAAACCGGTAGTTGCATCCCAGCCTGCTGCAGCCTTGTAGCCGTACGAGCTGCTGGCGCCGTTGGTGCCGGAAGTCACGTCATGCAGCAGCGAGGCGTTGGCGGCAACCGGGAAGTACTTGTAGAAGCTGGCTGCCGGGAAACCCAGGGCATTGTTGTTGGCCGATTGCAGGCGGGCCCAGACGCCGGCGAAGATCGGCGCCGCCAAGCTGGTGCCGCCTACCGTACCGGTCTGGCTGTTGTAGTAGATGGTGGCGCCGCTGGCGCTGGCAGCGTCAAACGCGATGTCCGGCAAGCCGCGGGTAGTCTTGCCGGCAGCAATCACACCCGACTGGTAGGATGGCGCCGCTTCGTACTTGCTGTAGCCGCCGCCGGTTGCCCACAGGCGCTTGGTGGAATCGTAGTCGCCCGCGTCGTCGTAGGTGCCGATCGCGCTCAGGCCTTCGTTCCACACGGTCTCGCTGCTGTAGGCGCCGGAGTTGGTGTACAGGGTTGTACCGCCGACTGCGATGACGTAAGGCGAAGCAGCCGGTTCGCTGACATCATAGGTCGATTTGTTTTTCGGTACGCCAGGCGCGCCGGAAATCGAACTGGTCTGGCAGTTGTAAGTACCTGCATCTCCGGTTGAAATGGAGAATGTCTGGCCTTGCGCAACTGCTTGCTTGAACACGTTGTCGTCGGCTGCCTGCGTGCCGTCGCTATGGGTATCCGATTCGCAGCCGCCGAGCGAAACGTTGATGACCTTGGCCACGTTGTCAGTCACCGCACGGTTGTAGGCTGCGGTGATGCCGCTGAAACTCATGTCAGGCGATGCGTAGAAAATCAGTTGCTTGACGCCGCCGGAAGTGCCGGTGATGGTCTGGCTGTCCAGGTTCCATTCGACTTGGCCGGAGGTATCGCTATAGTCGGCGCCGGCAGCGCCGGTTTTCACCACCAGAGTATTGACGGTGGCCAGGCCCTTGGCTGTAGTGAAGGTTTTCAGGTCGGTAATCGTCGGGCTGAGATCGCCTGCCGAGATGATGCCGACTACGGTGTTCGAAGCAGTCGGCGTGGTGCCGACGCTATAGATCGCAGGGAACTGCACAGGGCTGTGCGCTGTCGCCACCGGCGTTGCATTGACCGTGACTTTAGCTTGTGCGCTCACGCCGGCTTCAGGCGTCTGCACCCAGCGATGGTGGGTCTGGGCGATCGCAACGTTTTGCAAACCCAGCACCGAATCGACGATGCCGCTCAGTGCGGCAGGCACTTGTGCTGCATCGGTATTGGCGAACACTTTGCGGCCGTCCTGCTGGAAGCGTTTCAGCGCTGTGCGGAAGCCGGTTTGTACAGTGGCGGCGGTGCCGTCGGCTGTCACCAGATGGCGGTTCGGCGCGACCTGGATGTTGACAAAACCGGACTTGCTCAGATGGGCAACCACTTTCGCCACATCTTTTTCCGTAGGCGCATATTCTGCGGCGAATTGCGCCGGTGTCAGAAACTTGCCGTAGGAAGCAGTGCCAGGTGTATGCAGATCCTGCAGGAACTTGTCGAGCTTGGCTTCATTGCGCAGGTTCAGACTGAGCGTCACATGGACCGGTTCGCCTTGCGCCAGCTGCACGGCGGTTGCGGCGGGGGTTACCACGCTGGCATCGGCTGCCACGCTCTTTTGATTCGCTTGGACTTGCGGCAAGAACGCTTGGGTCTTGGTGGTGACCCAAGCGCTGTTGTCCGCCACGGCTGCGTGGACAGACAATGATGCAAACACCAGGGACAACGCCAATGACAACGCCGAAGCCTGGGGAATCGCAAAATTTGCTGCTAGTGCTTTCGCTGATATTTCCGATTTCATTTGCTTATTCCTCTTGAATGGAACAGATAAAAGACGCCGCAGCCCTGCATTGCGATCGGCAATGCAAAGTTGATTTGGCGCTGGAGTCTGCATCACCGGTTGTGATGCAGGGGTTTAACGAGACGTGATGTCCGTTAACTGGATGGCCGCAGCGAGAGCGCTGGCGATGCCGGAAGATCAGGGGGAGCCGCGGTGCGATGTGCCGCAGCTGATGAGCAGCGCGAGCGGCACGGGCGAATGGAGATCGAATTGAATCTGGTGCAAATCATGAGACTTCCCTCTTGAGGATTAACCACGGCATCAATGACTCTTTTGGAGCGGACGCCGTGTGAAAAATCAACGCTTCACATCTTCTTTTTATGATTCAAAACTATCTGACTGACGATCCAGAATAAATCAATTGCGCCTAAGAAACAATAGCAATTCAACTGATATTTTCTTCTATCGAATCACGTATTTCGTTGCATCCCTGCTTTCGTTAAAATCCCGCTCAAACCCTTGTATTCATTGGCTGGAATCAATTCCCGCACCGATGATGGGAGCATTCTCCGGCTTGATATTCCGTGTCGAAAAAAACGCACCAAAATTAATCATCGAACGCGGCAATGTGGCCCATAAAGTGGCGCCGACAATCAAGGCGCCGCCAACCCAGGACAGCGCGCCAAGTTTTTCGCCGAGCCAGAAAGAAGCGAACAACGCGCCGAACACCGGCTCGCTTCCCATCAACAGGGAAACCCGGGTCGGGTTGCTGCGCCGCAGTCCATAGTTCTGCGCAAAAAAAGCAAAGATGGTGCAAAACAACACCAGGTAAATCGTGCTCACCCAGAAGCTTGGATCGCTCGGCAGCGGCGGCAGCCCGCCTTGCATGAACAGGCTGGCGACCAGCAGGCAGCCGAAACCGACTACACCGGATTGCACCGCGGTCAGGGTCAGGTTGGACATGTCCTTGTCGACCGTCAGGCGTTTGGTCATGACCATCATGAAGGCGCGCAATAAAGCCGCCGCCAGCATCAGGCCGTCGCCCAGGTTGAATGTGAGGTTGCTGCCGATGGTCAGCAGCCAGGTGCCGAGGAGCGAAACAAAAGCCACCACAAAAGCGCTGATTGGCGGCCGTTGCGCCATCACCAGCCACTCGACGAAAGGCGTAAAGACCACGCACAGGCTGATCAGGAAAGCGGCGTTCGAAGCCTGCGTCAGCGCTACGCCGAAGGTTTCACAAATGAAGATGGCAAGCAGGATCAGGCCCAGCGGCACGCCGGCACGCAACGCCGCCCGTCCTTCGGGCCTGGCCAGCTGGCGCAGGCTGGGCAGCAGCAGGAAGAAGGTCATGCAGAAGCGGATCGCGACAAATCCCAGCACCGGATAAAACACCAGCGCGTCCTTGGCGACGCCATAGCTGGTGCCCCAGACGATCGCAACCAGCAGCAGCAGCAAATCGGCGAACCAGAGACCTTTGGCAGATGAGTTGGGGGATCGGCTGGCAGATGAGATCGTCACTTCGCTTTACTCCGGATAGCGCCATCGGCGCTATCAGTTAGGAAAAAAAAACGTTCCGCCTAGGTGGAGGCTGAGCGGAACAAACGGCGGGAGCACCGAGGATATTGGTCAGGGGTAGATCACGCTTAAATAAGCTCGCTTAATCAAGCACGCTTAACTAAGCTTGGGTTCTGGTATAGGCAATCACCAGCACGTCTCTGAATGCTTCACGCTTGGCTTCATACGGCAGCACCTTGGTCACGCCGTGCATGGTGCGGGCATCGTCGGCCAGCATCAGGTCCATCGGATCGGTCAAGGTGTAGCGGCACATCAGCTTGCCGGCGACATCGGTAATATAGGTTTCGCCGCCGGCCACGTTATGACGGCGCACCATCATGGTCACGATGTAGTCGACGCCGTCGCGGTGCAGTCCTTCCGGCGTCGGGTTGCCTGGAACATGGGAACTGGCGCGTATGCGGTAAGGGTGCAGGCGGATATTCCATTTGCCGCTGTCGCCCTCGACCTTGTCGAACACTTGCGCCAGCGACAGCAGCAGGCCGGACAGGAAAGGGTTGTCGATGAAGTGCTGCTCGAGCGGCTCGAAGTGGCGGGCAATATCGCCATTCAGTTTATTGATGTAGCTTGGCTGCACGTATGGCGCGTGCGGCAGCTGCTGCAGCACGCCTTCGGCGCTGTCCAGTTCGAATGCGCTGTAGCGGCGGAAGCGATAGTTGCCGTTGTCGCCCATGTACTTGTCTTGCGGCAGGTTGTTCCAGCAGCTGGCGAATTCGTCCCAGGTTGCCGGATCGACATCGCAGGCAGCTTGCACGGCGCGGCCCGACATCACGCTGAATTGCCGCCGGCGCAGTTCGTTGCTGAGATGGTCGATGATGGGCGAGGCGATCCTGATGGGCGCCAAGACGTCGATTTCCATTTAGTTTTCCTCGGCCAGCAGCTTGCTGGCATCCAGCACGGAATTCGTCGGCAAAGAAAGCTGCCGGCTGGAGCGCTGCGCGGCAATATCCTTTTCCCAGCTGTCGCGGTCGGTCAGGTATAGCGGCGCATCGGCGCGGATCGCGCAGACATCGGCAGCGCCGGCGCGCAAGCGGTAGTTGACGGTGCCGCTGACATATTGCACGGTTTCCTGGATGAAGCGATCGGTTGCGGCGCGCAAAGGCGTGAACCAGCGCCCTTCGATGGCTTCCCGCACCCACAATTGTTCCATGTGCAGTTTTTCGCGCAGCAGTTCGGCGTCCAGCACCGCGGTTTCCAGGTGCCGGTATGCTTCCAGCAACACCATGGCGGCCGGCGCTTCGCGTACTTCCAGCACCTTCTCGCCCTGCTCCAGATGTTCCAAGCCGCAATAACGGCCGATGCCGAAGGCGCCGACGCGGCGGTTCAGGTGTGCGATCAGTTCCACCAGCGGCAGGACCTCGCCGTCGATGGCGACCGGGCGGCCGCCGTCGAACCTGATCGACAGCTCGCTGCTGACAGGCGCCGGATCGACCGCGGCAGTCCAGTCAAACAACGATTCCGGCACCCAAAACGATTCCGGATTGTCGAGCGAACCGGATTCGAATTCGCGGCACCACAGGTTGGCGTCGCCGCTGATGCCGCGCGCCTGGAAGTGCGGCAGGCCGGCTGCGCGCAAGGCTTCGATTTTTTCTTCGCGGGAAATCGCAGTGTATTCGTAAGGCGTGCCGTAATAACCGGCGTAGCCAAGTTGCGCAATCGCGCCGTTCAGCCGGCGCAGGGTGTTCTGCGACTGGTTGGCGGTATGGACGATGGCGTTGCAGCCGAGGCGCAAGGCGGTTTCGACCGCGAAGCGGGCGATGATCGGGCGCGACAGGGACGAGCTGATCGGATAGATGCCCATGTAGCGGGCATTGGCGCGGATCGCCGGCAGTACGGCATCTTCGGCGAACGCTTGCTGGCCGTCGATCACCAGCAGCTCGGCGCCGAAGTGCGCGGTGATCTGCTGCAGGTCGGCGGCGTTGATGCCCTCGCCCAGGTCTACCGTCAGCGCCGTCACGCGGCAACCGCTGTCGACCAGGCACTTCAAGGCATAAGTACTATCCAGTCCACCACTGAACAAAGTCAGGACATGCTCGCAGTGAGCCGCAACCAGTTTCAGGTCGTCGATGCTGCGTATTCTTTTTAGCGGCTGAATCATGGGCGCTCCGACGTTCAAAAAACTAGATGGTATGAATAAATCAATAAAAACAATCACTAATGAATGTAATTATGTTTTATTCCAGCAAATACGATAATCTATGTATTCAGAACAACACTTGTGCACGGCGGGAACAAATGGGAGCTAATCGCTATATCAAGCTGATGCCGGACATGGCGGTGTTCGTCCGGGTAGTGGAAACCGGCAGTTTTTCGACTGCGGCTCTGGAACTTGGCATGACGCCTTCGGCTGTCAGCCGCCAAGTGTCGCGTTTGGAGCAGGCATTATCCGTCAGATTGCTGGAACGCACCACCCGCAAGCTGCGCCTGAGCGAATCCGGCAGTGAAGCCTACCAGCGCTGCCTGGAAATGGTGGGCGCGGCCAAGGCGGCGATGGAAGTCGCCGACAAGTTCGTGGCGGTGCCGCAGGGCCTGCTGCGGGTCGGCATGCCAAAAGCCTTCGGCAAGGGCGTGGTGACGCCGCTGATCGCCAGTTTCCTCGAAAGATACCCGCAGGTCGATGTTCAGCTGATACTTACCGACCGCCACGTCGACCTGATCAACGACGATGCCGACCTGGTGATCCGCATCACCAGCCAGCCGGCCGACGGCCTGGTGGCGCGGCCGCTGATGTCGATCGACCAGGTGCTGTGCGCCACCCCCAGCTACCTGGCCCAGCACGGCACGCCGAAACAGCCGCAAGACCTGTGCAGCCACAGTTGTCTCTATCTAGGCGAAAATCCAGGCGACTCCGACTGGCACTTCATGCGCCAGGGCGAAACCACCATCATCAAGGTGCGCGGCCGTTATATCGTCAACCACAGCGAAGCGCGCCTGGATGGCGTGCTGCAAAACCTGGGCATCGGCTGCCTGCCCTACTTCATCGTGCGCAACGCCCTTGAGCAGGGGCTGGTCAAAGCCGTGCTCACCGACTGGGAATTCATCGCCGCCTACCAGGGCACGGCCTTCATACAGTATTTGCCGACACGCTACCTGGCGCCCAAGATGCGCGTCTTCATCGACCATCTGGCGTCGCACATGGAAGCCGACCTGAAACCGCTGGACCGGCGGCGCCTGGCGTCCGACAAATGAAGCGGCTGGGCGGCGGCAAGCTGATCCTGGCGGCTGCCGGCCTGGCATTAAAAGCGCAGGGACTGGATGTGATCGACGTCGGCTAGCGGAATTTGGCCGCCTCGGTCTTGAGCCAGGCTGAGAGTTGGAGGCGCATGGGTCGATGGCATTGGCAGATTGGCGCTCTGCATGGGCCGGCTCGGGCGCTTCCGAGCATGGGCAGCGCCGGACGGCATCGCGCGAGATGCCCAACCGCTTGGCGATCTCCCTCAGTGGGACTTGGTCCCGAAGGTGCCAGCGCCTGATTATTCCTAGTAATGCGACGTCGATCACTCCGCCCCCTACGCATTCTGACAAGTAGGATTGTGCGCTAAACGTGGATCATCCATTAGCCGTGGGTAAAGGAAAATCGCAGTATTATTTATGATCGGAATCTGTTTCCGTTCCTTCGAGCCGGCGACTGATACTGCCTTCTGCAAGCGGGCGGCTCTGAAACCTGATCGGAGCTAGAGATTCACCCGGCGACAACACTTGCAGCCGCCTGTATAGCGCGCGGGTCTCAAGGAGATTCCACACGCGCAGCATCGCCTCGATGGTATCGAAAGGTTTGGTCAGGAAATCTTTTGCCCCCAGCGACAACGCACGGCGCCTCGCTTCCATCGTTGCGTCCGCGGTGACAACCAACACAGGACGATAGTCGTATGGATCGCCGCGGCGCTTCAACTGTTCAAGCACGGCGTAGCCGTCAAGCTCCGGCATCATCAGATCCAATATGATCAAGTCGGGATCGAACGCAGCATATAGATCCAACGCCTTTTGCGCATTGGTCGTGCTGACGACGTGGGTCAAGCCTTCCCGCGTGAGCAAGTCTTCCAGCAGCCGCAGGTTCGCAGGCTGATCATCAATGATGAGCACGCGCGAAGAAAGTAAATCGTCTTCATTCATTGGATAATCCAATCGAGCAGTTTAAAGAATTGTTGCAGATTAAGCGGTTTGGCCAGGTAGCCTGCAATAGCGCTATCGTTCAGCAGCGAGATCGCCGCTGAATCCTTGTCTCCGTTTAGGATCACTACAGGAACCTGCGCCAGGGCTGCGTCGCCGCTTATCGCGCGCAATAACGCCTCTCCGCTCAAATCCGGCAAAAGAATATCCACCAGCAGCACGTCCGGCAAACATTGCCGCGCAAGCTGCAAGCCTTCCTGGCCGGTACTCGCCGTGTACAGGCGCCAATGCGGCCGCCGTGCTGCCAATGTCTCGATCAATGCCCGGTTGGACGCATCGTGTTCTATGCATAGCACGGTACGCGTAGTGGTTGGTTCCAGGGGATGAACGGCAGGCGTTCCTACTGTAACCACAGGTACCGCTTGTGCGGGCAGTACCGAATGAGGCAAGCTAAGTGTAAATACGGTTCCTTTTCCCTGGACGCTATCGGCAATGATGTCACCGTGCATCGCTTGCATCAGGCTTTTCGAAACCGCCAAGCCCAATCCAGCACCTTCGCTAGTTCCCCGCTCCGCCCCCAGGCGGTCGAACGGTGTAAACAGGCGCTCCGTCAAATCGGCGGAAAGCCCTGGACCATCGTCCTCTATGGCGACACTAACCGTATCGCCATATGCAGCAACTTGAATGCGTACCTGCCCATTTGGCGAGTTGTACTTGATTGCATTGGACAACAGGTTCAATAATACTTGCATCAGGCGTTGGCGATCTGCCAGCACGGCCAGCTGCTCAGGGCATACAAGCTGATCTAAATGAATCTTACGCTGAGCGGCGAGCGGCGCAACCAAAGTGAGTGCCTCCGCTAATAAGGACGCAAGCTGAATCGGCTGTACTTGGATGGAGAATTTACCGGCCTCGATGCGAGCAATGTCCAACACTTCATTGATCAGTGTCAGCAAATGCCGGCCGGCTCGAGTGATTTGTGCTGCATTCTCGCTGGCGCGGATATTGGCTTGATCGTCCTCCAGCAATTGCGCGAAACCCAGAATGGCATTAAGTGGAGTCCGCAGTTCATGGCTGGTGCGGGACAAAAATTCAGTTTTTGCCTGGCTTGCAGCCTGCGCCGCGGCGGCACGGTCGGCCAGCAGCAGGCTGGCTTTATGCAGGCGCTCGGCAAGTTGTCCAAGTTCGTCGGCTGCAGCGTCGGTCGTCTCAAGCTGCATGCCGCGCGCCAGTCGTTCTGCATTGTCTGCAGCGAACCGCACCCGCCGCACCACGCGCATCATGAACATCAACATGGCGCTCGCGCCGATGATACCGACCAGAATAGTCGCCAGATTCATCAGCAGGTTGCGATGCAGCGCATCCTGAACGGCAGCAGTGCGCTGTTCTACCAACTCCGATTCACGCACAGTCATCGCGCCAATCTGTGTACGCAATTCATCGAGAATTTTTTTGCCAGCCAACAACTGGGTGCGCAAATCATCAGGAGTTGCGCCCTCCAGGTTCCGCAGCACGTCCAGGCTGGCAAGTTTTTGTTGTATCAAAGATAGCACGCGTCCCAGACGCGCCACTTGAACCGGATCACGCACGTTCGCCTGCAATGCCGCAATGGTCACCGGAAGTTGTGCCACGGCCGCATTGTATGGCGCCAGGAAATCGTCCCGGTCTGTCAGCAGGAAACCCCTTACCCCGGTCGCAGCTTCAGCAATTAGTGTGTGGAGTGATTGGATATCGGATTGCACTTTCAGCGTGCGGCGCATCTCTGCAGTCGAGTCGGCAGTTTGTTGTTCAAGTTTGTAGCTGGTGATCACTGAACCTAGCAACATGATGAGTGACGAAGCGATGATTGCACCGCTTTTTAACGCAAGCGACCAATCTTTCCAGCGTCGGTAAAATTTTCTCATGCGTCGAGTCCATAGTCCGCTGCGCAGACGGCGGCTTGGGTGCGATCCCTGAGATCAAGCTTGTGCAGGATACGCTCGACGTGGATCTTGACGGTGCCGGTGGCAATGCCGAGTTGTTCCGCCATCGCAGCATTGGTCATGCCGCGAGGCATCAACGAAAAAACCTGCAGTTCGCGCGCCGTAAGCGTTTTCAGCTCGGCCGCCTTGTTTCCTGCAATACGAGCCGCAGGCTTGCTTGTCACAAGCAGAGCCATCGCTAGCATGGTGCCGAGGACTTGCAGCGTAGCGAGATCGTCGGCATGCGGCGAAGGTACCTGACGTGCGCTGATCAACGCTAGCGCTCCTACGTTCTTGCCGCCAAAGCATAGTGGTATCAATACTTCCAGCCCCACCGTCTTTTCGCGGCCGATTCGCAAGCTGCTCTGTACATCCTGTCGGACCAGCGGCAACTGCCTATTCTGTAACAGGGTACGCAATGCCCCATTGACTGCCAGGCGAGCGCCGACAGGAGGCACCGGACCTCGCCCGGCATAAACGTGCAATCCGTCGTCCTTCATAAAGAGCAATACGCCGTCTTCCACCGACAACAATTCAAGCGCTTTACCGAGAATTATCGCGAGAGCTGCTGCCTGATTGCCGTCCACAGCGAGCGCCCCGCCAGCATCGGCCAATAAACGCAACCGCGTGGCGCTGCCTTCTGCATGGCGATACTGCACGCGCGCGGTCCTGGCATTCGGAGGCGTATCGGATTGGTCAGCAGGTGTCTTCATTAAAAAAATCTATTTGTCGTCGGTAGCTGGATTATATGCCAATCGGCATAGTGCCCATCCCCCAACCAGCTGATTTCAACTGGCGATTTCATATCCATACTTCACTCGTCGTCGCTTCCATTGCTGCGGCGCACTCCGATTGTTTTTTTAGAGGGCAACATGAAAAAAATCTTAGTAATCACAGCACTGCTTATCAGTACCACCGTATACGCAAAAGATGTCGAGACGCCAAGGGTCTACCGCGAAGTTGCTGCGGCGCCGACGAATTCTCGCGAAGCCGAAGTTGCCGCGCTGTTCGATCGATGGAATGCGGCTCTTGCCACTGGCAACGCCGATCAGGTTACCAAGCTGTACGCAGCCGACGCTGTATTGGAACCGACTGTATCAAACGAGGTTCGGACTACGCCTGCCGAGATAAAGAGTTATTTCGTAAAGTTCTTGCAGATGAAACCGCAAGGGACAATCAATTATCGGCAAATCCGTTTCCTCGGCGATAACGCCGCACTCGACACCGGGGTATATACATTCAACCTGACGAAAGACGGCAAGGCTAAAAAAGTCCACGCGCGTTATACCTACGTATATAAGAAGGTCGACAGTGAGTGGAAGATCTTAAATCATCATTCGTCTACGATGCCGGAATTGGTGGATGACTGACGTGCAAAGGGAGTCTTGATTTCTCCGAGTTGATTTACGAAGACGCGATTGTCCGTTCAAAAGTCTGGCGCACACGGGCGGGCGCTTGCCATTTCCACTACAACCCAGAAGTGGCAAGCCCGATGCGCGCAGCCGATGGCTACAAGATCTGTTCTGGCGTTCGCTGGGCGTCTCTCCGAGCAAATACCTGTCTGCAAAAAACGGTCTGGCCTGAACCCTCAGGCCGGGCAGGAACTGCATGCGATTTTTACGCGGCGTTTACAAGCCCGCCATCCCTTTTTAGAGAATCTTTACGTCCTGCCTGCTAACCTGTAATTACCGCAACGACCAGTAGATATCCTCTATGAATCAGGTAATCCCAGCAGCATGGCGCTTCTCTTCGCTTCCCGCTGCAGTCTCAAGAAAAATCCAGGCCCCCGCCTTGCCTCTCTTCTCGCATTCCTATCGCCAGCCGGCACTCCCCATTCAAAAAGATTTCATGATGCGCATCACCGTGGATGCCGCTTCGGTGGCCGAGCTGCGCCGCGTCATCGTCAGCACCTGCGGCGACCTCATGATCTACATGCGCGTCAAGCCGGTCGACCACGCCAGCAAGATGAAATTCTGGCTGTGCCTGAGCAAGAGCTCGATCGACGCCGTCATCGGCAACATCATGCGCGCCTTGCCGCAAGCAGAATTCGGCCGCATCACACCGCTGCTGCCGGCATGAACGGCGCCGCCAAATCATTCCCACTCCTACTGAAAACAGCACATCATGTCCATCTTTGAAGGTATCTGGGTTCCTCTCGTCACGCCTTTCCGGCAGGGCAAACTCGATCTCTACGGCGCCCAGCAACTGGCCTTGAATCTGTCCGCCGCCGGCGTGCACGGCCTGGTGGTGTGCGGCACCACCGGCGAGGCCGCGACCTTGAGCGAGCACGAGCAAGAAAAAATGTTGTGCGGCGTAATGGAAGCGGTGCAAGAGCGCTGCCCGGTGGCGATGGGCATCAGCGGCAGCGACACGCGCGCGGTCACGGAAAAAATCGAGCGTTTGAACGCCTTGCGTCCGGCCGCTTTCCTGGTCTCGGCGCCGTCCTACGTGCGGCCTTCGCAGGAAGGCATACGTTTGCATTTCGAAGCGCTGGCCGCAGTCGCTGAAAGTCCGCTGATCCTGTACAACATCCCGGCCCGGACCGGCGTCAATATCGATGTCGCTATCGTGAGTGCATTGGAACAGCACGCCAATATCGTCGCGATCAAGGAAAGCAGCGGCAACCTGGGACAAACCATGGAACTGATCAACCGCACCGACCTGCGCATCCTGTGCGGCGACGATGCTTTGCTGTTCAATACGCTGTGCCTGGGCGGACATGGCGCCATTTCCGCCGCCGCCCACATACGGCCGGACCTGTTTGTGCATTTGTTCGAACTGGTGCGCGCCGCACAGCTCGGTTCGGCGCGCGCCCTGTTCAAGCAGCTGCTGCCGATGATCCAGCTGCTGTTCTCGGAACCGAATCCCGGTCCGGTGAAGGCAGCGCTGGCCATGCAGGGGCAGATACAGGACGAACTGCGCCTGCCGATGACAAGGATGTCGGCGGCGGGCCGGGTCAAGCTGGCCAGGGCGCTGGAAAAATTGATGACGGTGCCGGTTGCAGGAAAAAACGCACAGCCGGAATCGGCCGTGCGCGGCAAATCCCGGCTGCTGGGGCTGGTGCGATGAGCGGTCCTATCCTTGGCGGTGGCTGATTTCAACCCGGATCCCGCCGGCGCTTGCAGGAAAAACAGGCGCCGCGCGATTCCTGCGCCGGACTGATTTGCTTGAGCGCTCAAACCGGGCTTTCCACGCAATACTTGCAAAAAATGCTTGATGCGTGTCCAATCGCCATATGAAAATTTCTCCTGCACTCCCCATATGGTCCATCGCGGCTCCGGTCGTCGGCTGGCTCTTGCTCGGCGGCGCGAGCTTTAATCTCGGCGGCGTTTATACGATATTGCTGGTGGCAGGCCTGCTCGGCAGCGTGCTGGCGGCGGTGTATCACGCCGAAGTGGTTGCGCACCGGGTCGGCGAACCGTACGGCACGCTGGTGCTGGCGCTGGCGGTGACCCTGATCGAAGTGGCGCTGATCGTCTCGCTGATGCTGGCCGGCGGCGAAGAAACCACGGGGCTGGCGCGCGACACCGTGTTTGCCGCCATCATGATCATCCTCAACGGCATTGTCGGCATCTGCCTGCTGGTCGGCGCCAGCCACCACAAGGAACAGAGCTTCGGCCAGCTGGGCGTCAGCGCTTCGCTGGCGACGCTGGCGGCGATCGCGGTGCTGACGCTGGTGCTGCCCAACTACACCTCGACGGCAGTCGGTCCGTTCTACAGCGCCAGCCAGCTGGCGTTCATCGCCGTCATCTCGTTGATACTGTACGGCACCTTCGTGCTGGTGCAGACCGTGCGCCACCGCGACTACTTTTTACCGGCGGAAGCAGTCAACGACGAAGACGCCCACGCAGCGCCGCCGACGGTCAAGGTGGCGGCGATCAGCGGCGGGCTGCTGCTGGTTTGCCTGGGAGCGGTAGTGCTGCTGGCGAAATCGCTGGCGCCGGCCCTGGAAACCGCGGTGGCCAGCGTCGGCGCGCCCAAGACCCTGGTCGGCATCATCATTGCCGCGGTGGTGCTGCTGCCGGAAGGGCTGGCCGCGGTGCGGGCCGCGCGCGCCAACCGCCTGCAGACCAGCCTCAACCTGGCGCTCGGGTCGGCGCTGGCCAGCATCGGCCTGACCATTCCGGCGGTGGCCATCGTCTCGCTCACCACCGGCTGGACCTTGTCGCTCGGCCTGGACGTCAAATCGACCGTGCTGTTGCTGCTGTCGTTCATCGTCGCCACGCTGTCGCTAGGCACTGGCCGCACCACGGTCATGCAAGGCACGGTGCACCTGGTGATTTTTGCGGTCTACCTGTTTACCACTATCGTTCCTTGAGTTAAAGACCGGAGCTGGCCCGCCAGTTCCGGATTTCCTGCACCAATCGGCATCATTGCTACGCTGGCCATCGCGCTGCAGCATTGGGCGGCACCATACTGGTGCGCCTATCCCGCACCAAAATCCCGTCTCACCAAATATGGGCGCCGCCTTTCTCGCTTGCGCCAATATTGCTCCAAATCCCAATAGTTCTCGCTGAATCCGGCGCACGGCGCCGCCGCTCCTCACTGGCATGCATTCTGCTAATGACATTGTGTAATCAACGCATCCCCGTCCCAGGTTTGCCGCGTGCTTTCTTTACTCGTGTTTTTTCTGTTTTTTATAACTCACTACCGGAGGAGAAATTCATGTCACGTCGCACCGTTCTGAAAGCTACCGCACTCGGCGCTTTCGCCTTGGCCGCCAGCGCATGGCTGCCGTCTGCCTTTGCCGCGGACACCATCAAGGTCGGCATCCTGCATTCATTATCGGGCACCATGGCTATCTCCGAAACTTCGCTCAAGGATGTAGCCTTGATGGCGATCGAAGAGATCAATGCCAACGGCGGCGTGATGGGCAAGAAACTGGAACCGGTGGTGGTCGATCCGGCCTCCAACTGGCCGCTGTTTGCGGAAAAGGCGCGCCAGCTGATTTCGCAGGACAAGGTATCGGTAGTGTTCGGCTGCTGGACTTCGGTCTCGCGCAAATCGGTGCTGCCGGTATTCAAGGAGCTCAACAGCCTGTTGTTCTATCCGGTGCAGTATGAAGGCGAAGAACTGGAAAAGAACGTGTTCTACACCGGCGCCGCGCCTAACCAGCAAGCGATCCCGGCGACTGAATACCTGATGTCGAAAGAAGGCGGCGGCGCCAAGCGCTTCGTGCTGCTGGGCACCGACTACGTGTATCCGCGCACCACCAACAAGATCCTGCGCTCCTTCCTGCACAGCAAGGGCGTGAAAGATGCGGATATCGACGAAGTTTACACACCGTTCGGTCACTCCGATTACCAGACCATCGTCGCCAACATCAAGAAGTTCTCCGCCGGCGGCAAGACCGCGGTGATCTCGACCATCAACGGCGATTCCAACGTGCCGTTCTACAAGGAACTAGGCAACGCCGGCCTGAAGGCAACCGATGTGCCGGTGGTAGCGTTCTCGGTGGGTGAAGAAGAATTGCGCGGTGTCGACGCCAAGCCGCTGGTGGGTCACCTGGCTGCATGGAATTATTTCGAGTCGGTGAAGAACCCGGTCAACACTGCTTTCATCAAGAAATGGAAAGCCTACGCCGTCGCCAAGAAATTGCCGAACGCCAGCACCGTGGTCACCAACGATCCGATGGAAGCGACCTATGTCGGCATCTATATGTGGAAACAGGCTGTGGAAAAAGCCAAGTCGACAGACACCGATAAAGTCATCGCCGCCATGTCCGGCCAAAAGTTCAAGGCGCCGTCCGGCTATGAACTGGAAATGGACGCAACCAACCACCACCTGCACAAACCGGTAATGATCGGCGAAATCAAGGCTGACGGACAGTTCAACGTCGTCAACAAAACCAAGACCACGATCCGTGCGCAGCCTTGGAGTCCGTATATCCCGGGTAATGAAGGCAAGCAGAAGCTGTAACCCGAGTATTCGGTAGGGTGGGCACGGTTTTTGTGCCCACGCGTATCAACAGCGTGGGCACAAAAACCGTGCCCACCCTACATGCAGTGCTCAATTAAGCAAGTGCCATTCAACTCTGCCTCCATTTAACTGCTTTCAGGTGGCGCTAAACAGACTAATGAAAATCTCAAGAAAAATTCTTCTCATTGCAAGTTTGTGCCTGCACATCACGCTGGCGCACGCCAAGATCGATCCGGCGCTGCTCAAGCCGCTGGCTGGCGACGATCCTGACGCGCGCATTGTTGCGGTCAACCAGATCGCGGCGCTGGCCAACGATGATGCGCTGAAGATTCTCAATGCCTTGAATACCGACGCCCTGTACGCCCGACCCGACGGCACGGTGCTGATTGTCGGCGACACCCAGGCGTTCAATCCCGCCACCGACCAGACTTTGGCGACTCCCGACGATGCAGAGGGCATCAGCGTCAACAACCGCCTGCGCGGCGTAGTCGAGGGCGCGCTGTCCGGCCTGAAGCTGTTTTCGGCCAACCGCAACCAACGCATGAGCGCTGCCACCGAACTGATAAAAACTGCCGACCCGGCGCAAATCCCGCTGGTCAGCAAAGCCCTGCACCAGGAAAGCGATCCTGAAATCCAGGCCGTGCTGCAGCAGGTGATCGCCACCGCCAACCTGCACTCGGCCGACGCCGCCACCCGCAAGGCCGCGGTGCAAACCCTGGCCGGCAGCACCAACGCCAACCTGCGCCCGGCGCTGCAAAACCTGCTCAACAAGAATCCCGACGGCAGTTACATCGAACCCGATCCGGCAGTGCGCATCGAAGCGGTACGCACCCTCGGCGTGCTGGACCGCCATCTGGCCACCGTCGACTTCATCGGCAAGGTGTTCTACGGCATTTCGCTCGGCAGCGTGCTGCTGCTGGCCGCGCTCGGGCTGGCCATCACGTTCGGCCTGATGGGCATCATCAACATGGCGCATGGCGAACTGCTGATGATAGGCGCCTACACCACCTATGTCTGCCAGTTGCTATTCCGCCAGTATTTCCCGGGCGCGCTGGACGGCTACTTGCTGGTCGCGCTGCCGGCCGCCTTCATCGTCACCGCCGCCGTCGGCATCGTGCTGGAGCGGCTGGTGCTGCGCTGGCTGTACGGCCGGCCGCTGGAAACCCTGCTTTGCACCTGGGGCATCAGCCTGATGCTGATGCAGCTGGTGCGTTCCATCTTCGGCGCCCAGAACGTCGAAGTCGCCAACCCCAGCTGGATGTCGGGCGGCGTCACCGTGCTCGGTTCGCTGGTGCTGTCGTATAACCGCATCGTGATCATTTTCTTCGCGCTGTTCGTCGTGCTGGCGGTGTGGCTGATCCTGAACAAGACCCGGCTCGGCCTGTTCGTGCGGGCGGTCATGCAGAACCGCCGCATGGCGTCCTGCGTCGGCGTCTCGACCGGCAAGATCGACATGATGACTTTCGGCCTCGGCTGCGGCATCGCTGGCCTCGGCGGCGTGGCGCTGTCGCAGCTCGGCAATGTCGGCCCGGACCTGGGGCAAGGCTATATCGTCGACTCTTTCATGGTGGTGGTGCTGGGCGGCGTCGGCCAGCTGGCCGGCACCGTGATTGCCGCCTTCGGCCTGGGCGAAGTCAACAAATTCCTGGAGCCGGTGGCCGGCGCAGTGCTGGCCAAGATCGCCATCCTGGTATTCATCATCGTCTTCATTCAAAAACGTCCGCAAGGCCTGTTTGCACTGAAAGGCAGGAGCGTCGAATGAGCACAACAACTATCCCGGCACCTACCCTGCAGCAAATCGCGGCGGCGAAGACGCCTTTGTTCTCGCGCCCGGCCTGGAGCGGCATCATCTTCTGCAGCGTGATCCTGGCCTTGCTGCCGGTGCTCAACCTGCTCTTCCCTGCCGGCCATGTGCTGCACATTTCCAGCTACACGGTAGCCCTGGTCGGCAAGTTCATGTGCTACGCCATGGCGGCGCTGGCGCTCGACCTGGTGTGGGGCTACACCGGCATCCTGTCGCTCGGCCACGGCGTGTTCTTTGCGCTGGGCGGCTATGCCCACGGCATGTACCTGATGCGGGCCATTGGCCGCGACGGCGTCTACCAGAGCAACCTGCCCGATTTCATGGTGTTCCTCGACTGGAAAACCTATCCCTGGTTCTGGTCGCTGACCGACCACTTCTGGTACTGCATGGCGCTGGTGGTGCTGGTGCCGGGCGTGCTGGCTTTTGTATTCGGCTATTTCGCCTTCCGTTCGCGCATCAAGGGCGTGTATTTCTCCATCATCACGCAAGCCATGACCTTCGCCTTCATGCTGCTGTTCTTCCGCAACAATACCGGTTTCGGCGGCAACAACGGCTTCACCGATTTCAAGCGCATCCTCGGTTATTCGATCACGGCGCCGTCGACCAAGGCAGTGCTGTACCTGATCACGCTGGCATTTCTGCTCGGCGCCCTGCTGCTGTGCCGCTGGATCGTCACTTCCAAGCTGGGGCGCGTGCTGCAGGCGGTGCGCGATTCGGAATCGCGCCTGATGTTCATCGGCTACAACCCGCTCTGGTTCAAGCTGTTCGTGTGGACCTTGTCGGCCGTGTTGTGCGGCATTGCCGGCGCCCTGTATGTGCCGCAGGTCGGCATCATCAACCCGTCCGAGATGTCGCCGGCGAATTCGATCGAAATGGTGATCTGGGCCGCGGTCGGCGGCCGCGGTTCGCTGCTGGGGCCGATCATCGGCGCCTTCTCGGTGAACGGCTTGAAGAGCTGGTTCACCGGCGCCTTTCCCGATTTGTGGCTATATGCGCTGGGCTTGATTTTCATCCTGGTCACGCTGTTCATGCCGCAGGGGATCCTGGGCCTGGCCGACAAGCTGAAAATCAGATTCAAGAGCGGCAAGGAGAGAGCATGAGCCAGCGCATTAGCCAAATTTATAACCCGGCGCAGCCATCCGACAAGGTCGACAACGCCCTGCATGCCGACTACGGCACCTCGTATGCGCGAATCAAGCCGGAAGGCGTCGACACCACCCACGGCGCCATCCTTTACCTGGAAAACATCACGGTTTCCTTCGACGGCTTCAAGGCGCTCAACAACCTGAACCTCGACATTTCGGTAGGCGAACTGCGCTGCATCATCGGCCCCAACGGCGCCGGCAAGACTACCATGATGGATGTCATCACCGGCAAGACCCGGCCCAGCGCCGGCACCGCCTTCTTCGGCCAGAGCATCGACCTGACCAAACTGACCGAATACGACATCGCCCATGCCGGCATCGGCCGCAAGTTCCAGCGGCCGACGGTGTTCGAGCAGCACACCGTGTTCGAAAACCTTGAGCTGGCGATGAAGATGGACAAACGCGTGAAAACCACCCTGTTTTCCCGGCTGAGCTCGGAACAGGTCGACAAGATCGACGCCTGCCTGCGGCTGATCCGCCTGAACGGCAACGAACGGCGGCTGGCCGGCCTGCTGTCGCACGGCCAGAAGCAGTGGCTGGAAATCGGCATGCTGCTGATGCAGGAGCCGCAGCTGCTGTTGCTGGATGAACCGGTGGCCGGCATGTCGGATGCGGAAACCGCGCGCACCGCCGAGCTGCTCAACGAACTGCGCGGCAAGCATTCGATCATGGTGGTCGAGCACGACATGGGTTTTGTCGCCGAAATCGCCCAGCAGGGCAAGGTCACGGTGCTGCACGAAGGCTCGGTGCTGGCGGCCGGCAAGATGTCGGAAGTGCAGGCCGATGAGCGCGTGATTGAAGTTTACCTCGGGCGCTAGAAGATCATGCTCAACGTTGAACAACTGAACCAGTATTACGGCTCCTCGCATACCCTGCGCGGTGTCTCGCTGTCCCTGGAAAAAGGCAAGTGCCTGGCGCTGCTGGGCCGCAACGGCGTCGGCAAGACCACCCTGCTGAAATGCCTGATGGGCGTGCTGCCCAGCGCCAGCGGCAAGGTGACGCTGGAAGGCCGCGACATCACCAGCCTCAAGCCGCACCAGCGCGCCGCGCTCGGCATTGCCTACGTGCCGCAGGGACGAGAAATCTTCGCCCGCCTGTCGGTGGAAGAAAACCTGCTGATGGGCATGGCCACCAAATCGGGCAAGAAGGCTTTGCTGATCAAGGATGAAGTCTACGAACTGTTCCCGGTGCTGAAAGAAATGCTGCAGCGGCGCGGCGGCGACCTGTCCGGCGGCCAGCAGCAGCAGCTGGCGATCGCACGCGCCTTGCTGGCCGAGCCCAAGCTGATCATCCTGGACGAGCCGACCGAAGGCATCCAGCCCTCCATCATCAAGGACATCGGAAGAGTGATCCGCCTGCTGCGCGAACGCGGCGACATCGGCATCTTGCTGTGCGAACAGTACTTCCATTTTGCGCGTGACTTGGCAGACAACTTTGTGGTGCTGTCGCGCGGCGAAGTGGTGGCCGCCGGCAGCCAGGAGAGCATGGATGACGACAGCGTGAAACGGCACTTGGCGGTATAGTGCCCCATGGATAATTTCACCGCCCAGCCCATGCCGGCGAGCGCCGAGCTTGCCCTGCCCGCGACTTTGCCCCCGATTTTGTCCGAACCGGTGCGGGGCGCCGACAACCAGGCCTGGCTATCGCTGCGCTTTGCCGACGACCGAGGCACCACGCGCCTGCTGGACCGCGCCCATTACGGCCCCTTGCGCGTACAAAAGGCGCTCTATCCGGAACATCCCTCGATCTGCCACGCCATCATCGTCCATCCGCCCGGCGGCGTGGTCGGCGGCGACCAGCTGACCATCAAGGCCGGCGTCGGCGCCGGCGCCCACGCTTTCCTCACCACGCCCGGCGCCGCCAAGTGGTACCAGGCCAACGGCAAGCTGTCGCAGCAGCAGGTCAGGCTGCAGCTTGCCGATTCGGCAACGCTGGAATGGCTGCCGCAGGAAACCATTTTTTTCGACCAGGCCGAGGTTGCGCTGACCCATGAAGTCGAACTGCAAGGCGAAGCCCGCTACATCGGCGGCGAGATCCTGTGCTTCGGCCGCACCGCGTCGGGTGAAACATTCAACCGCGGCCGCATCTCGCAGCAAACCAGCATCCGCCGCGACGGCAAATTGTTATGGTTTGAACAAGGCATGCTGAGCGGCGGCAGCGCGGCCATGCACAACCGCCTTGGATTGGCGGGCTGCACCGTGTGCGCTACCCTGATGGTGGCCGGAAAGCCGTTTTCCGCAAGCTTGGTGCAGCAGCTGCGCGAACTCGCCAGCCAGCTGGCGGGAGAGCGGGCCAGCGTCGGCGCGAGCCAGCTGAAGTCGGTCCTGGTGCTGCGCCACCTGGGACATTCCAGCGAACTGGCGCGGCAGTGGATGATGCAAGCCTGGCAGCTGATCCGCCCGCAACTGCTTGGACATGAAGCATTAATACCGCGTATCTGGAACACATGAATCGACACCACCAACGTCATAGAAAAGAAAGAAAAGCCACATGGACCTGACGCCAAGAGAAAAAGACAAGCTGCTGATCTTCACCGCCGGCCTGCTGGCGGAACGACGTTTGGCGCGCGGCCTGAAGCTGAACTATCCGGAAGCGATCGCCCTGATCAGCGCCGCCATCATGGAAGGCGCACGCGACGGCAAGAGCGTCGCCGAGCTGATGTCCTACGGCAGCAAGATCCTGACGCGGGCCGACGTGATGGAGGGCATCGCCGAAATGATTCCCGACATCCAGGTCGAGGCGACCTTCCCGGACGGCAGCAAGCTGGTCACCGTACATCACCCCATTCCCTAGACTGGAGCAGCCCCATGATCCCAGGAGAAATGCAGATCCAGAGCGGCGACATCGAACTCAATGTCGGCCGCCGCTGCAACAGCGTCACCGTCGCCAACAGCGGCGACCGGCCGATCCAGATCGGCTCGCATTTTCATTTTTACGAAGTCAACCCGGCCCTGCTGTTCGAGCGCGAGGATGCCTACGGCATGCGGCTCAACATCGCGGCCGGCACCGCGGTGCGTTTCGAGCCGGGCCAGAAACGCACGGTGGAACTGGTGGAACTTGCGGGCGACCGCATCGTCTACGGCTTCAACGGCAAGGTCATGGGTGCATTGACGAAACGGGCAAAATTATGAGCAAAATCTCCAGGCACGCTTACGCCGAAATGTACGGCCCGACCACCGGCGACCGCATCCGTCTGGCCGATACCGAGCTGTTCATCGAAATCGAAAAAGACTACGCCACCTACGGCGAAGAAGTGAAGTTCGGCGGCGGCAAGGTGATCCGCGACGGCATGGGCCAGTCGCAACGCATGCATAGGGACGTGATGGACACCGTGATCACCAACGCCGTGATCATCGACCACTGGGGCATCGTCAAGGCCGACATCGGCATCAAGGGCGGCAAGATCGCCGCCATCGGCAAGGCCGGCAACCCGGATATCCAGCCGGACGTGACCATGGTGATCGGCGGCGCCACCGAGATCATCGCCGGCGAAGGCAAAATCGTCACCGCCGGCGGCATCGATTGCCACATCCATTTCATCTGCCCGCAGCAGATGGAAGAAGCCTTGATGAGCGGCGTCACCACCATGCTCGGCGGCGGCACCGGCCCGGCTGCAGGCACCGCCGCCACCACCTGCACGCCCGGCCCCTGGCACCTGCACGCGATGCTGTCGGCGGCCGACGCCTTCCCGATGAACCTGGGGTTCCTCGGCAAGGGCAACATCAGCCTGCCGGGTCCGCTGGAAGAACAGGTGCGCGCCGGCGCCATCGGCCTCAAGCTGCATGAGGACTGGGGCTCGACCCCGGCCGCCATCGACAACTGCCTGAGCGTGGCCGACCGCATGGACGTGCAGGTGGCGATCCATAGCGACACCCTGAACGAAGGCGGCTTCCTGGAACACACGCTGGCCGCGTTCCAGGACCGCACCATCCATACCTTCCATACCGAAGGCGCCGGCGGCGGCCATGCGCCGGACATCATCGCCGCGGTCGGCAACAGCAATGTGCTGCCCTCCTCCACCAACCCGACCCGTCCGTTTACCGTCAACACGCTGGACGAACATCTCGACATGCTGATGGTCTGCCATCACCTGGATGCAGCGATTGCCGAAGACGTGGCGTTTGCTGAATCGCGTATCAGGCGCGAAACGATTGCCGCCGAAGATATCCTGCACGACATCGGCGCCATCAGCATGATGTCCTCCGATTCGCAAGCCATGGGCCGGGTCGGCGAAGTCATCCTGCGCACTTGGCAGACCGCGCACAAGATGAAGGTCCAGCGCGGCAAGCTGGCCGAGGATAGCGGCAGCAAGGCCGACAACTTCCGCGTCAAGCGCTACATCGCCAAGTACACCATCAATCCCGCCATCACCCATGGCATCTCGCATGTGGTGGGATCGATCGAGGTCGGAAAGATCGCCGACCTGGTGCTGTGGAAGCCGGCCTTCTTCGGCGTCAAGCCGTCCACCATCCTGAAGAGCGGCATGATCGCGGCGGCGCAGATGGGCGATCCGAATGCGTCCATCCCGACGCCGCAGCCGGTGCATTACCGGATGATGTTCGGCGCCTACGGCGGCGGCCTCAAGACTTCGCTCACCTTCGTCTCGCAAGCGGCGTACGACGACGGCATCGGCGAGCGCCTGAAGCTGAACAAGCCGGTGGTGGCGATCAAGGACGTGCGCCACCTGCGCAAGCACCACATGATCCACAACAGCGCCACGCCGCATATGGAAGTCAATCCCGAAACCTATGAGGTGCGCGCCGACGGCGAACTGCTGGTGTGCGAACCGGCCAGCGTATTGCCGATGACGCAGCGTTATTTCCTATTCTGATTTTATGGCGACGAAAGCAAGATGTTAATCCTCAACACAAAAGTAGAACACGCCGACCTGATCGAAGGCGAGCTGGTCTTGCCCTATGAACTGCGCGAGAAAAGCCGCCTGTGCGCGGCCTTGAGCAGCGGCGAGGAAGTAGGCGTATTCACGGTGCGCGGCACCGTGCTGCGCCACGGCGACCTGCTCAAGGGCAGCGACGACGGCGGCCAGGAACGCGTGGTCAGGATCATGGCGGCAGCGGAAGCGACTTACCGCATCGAGTGCGCCAGTCCGCACGCCCTGCTGCGCTGCGCTTTCCACCTGGGCAACCGCCACACCCAGGCCCATGTCGGCGACGGTTTCCTGCGCATACGCAAGGACGCGGTGCTGAAAGAAATGCTGCAGGGACTGCAGGCTACGGTCACCGAGGAACAGGCGGCGTTCGAGCCGGAATCGGGAGCCTACGGCGGCGGCCACCACCATCATCACGACGGCTTGCTGGCGCCAGTGCCGCTGCGCCAGAAAATCCACCGGCCCAGCGACGAGCCCGACCGCGAGCCCGGCGCCTGAGCCTGGCAGACAAGATGAACGCAACCGCGCTGCTCCATCTGCTGCAACTGGCCAGCCCGTCGTTGCCGATCGGCGCCTACAGCTATTCGCAGGGGCTGGAAACGGCCATCGACAAGGGCTGGGTCAAGGATCCGGAATCGGCGCGCGGCTGGATCTGCAACAACCTGCAGCAAATAGTGGCGCTATTCGAGGCGCCCGTCTTGTGGCGCCTGCTGCAAGCATTCGAAAGCCGCGACGGCGCCGCCGTGGCGTTATGGACTGAACGCTTCATCGCGGCGCGCGACACGGCCGAGTTCCGCGCCGAAACCATACAGATGGGATATTCGCTGGGCAAGCTGGCGATCGAATTGCAGGTAGGCGACGCCGCCCTGCTGGCGATCCTGCAGGCCCAGCCGGAACTGCCGTTGCCGACCGCCTACGCCTATGCCGCGGTAGCGCTGCAGGTGCCGCACGAAGCGGCGTTGCTGGGCATGCTGTTTTCCTGGGCGGAAAACCAGGTGCTGGTATGCGTCAAGTCGATCCCGCTAGGCCAGGTTGCGGGCCAGCGCCTGCTGCTGTCGTTGCAGGCAGAACTGCAGCTGGCGGCGCAGCAGGCGCAGGAACTGGCCGACCATGAACTGTCGAACTGGGCGCCGGGCCTGTCGTTGCTGTCGATGCAGCATGAAGAACAATACAGCCGCCTGTATCGCTCCTGAAACCAAACATTCACTATTTTTAAGCAGGCATCCAAATGAGCACTTCCTCAACATCCAATCCACTGCGCGTCGGCATCGGCGGCCCGGTCGGCTCCGGCAAGACCGCCCTGTGCGAAATGCTGTGCAAAGGCATGCGCGACCGCTACGACATGGCGGTCATCACCAACGACATCTACACCAAGGAAGACATGGAGATCCTGCTGCGCGCCGACGCCTTGCCGGCGGAGCGCCTGATGGGCGTGGAAACCGGCGGCTGCCCGCACACGGCGATACGCGAAGACGCCTCGATCAACCTGGAAGCGATTTCGCGCATGAGCGCCGATTTCCCTAATCTCGACCTGATCCTGCTGGAGTCGGGCGGCGACAACCTGGCGGCCACCTTCAGCCCGGAACTGTCCGACCTGACCATCTACGTGATCGACGTCGCCGGCGGCGAAAAAATCCCGCGCAAGGGCGGCCCCGGCATCACCCGCTCCGACCTGCTGATCATCAACAAGACCGACCTCGCCCCCTACGTCGGCGCCAACCTGGATGTGATGGCGCACGACGCCAAAAAGATGCGCGGCGAACGGCCGTTCATTTTCACCAACCTGCGCAGCGGCGACGGCGTTGAGCAAGTGATCGCTTTCATCCGCCAGCAAGGCTTACTTGATCAACCCAAATGAGCAACCCAAATGAGCAACCTAAATGAGCACTCAAATGAATTCTTCAAATAAACAGCCATTTTCAAGGAGCCCTGCCATGTCCCGTCCTTCCGCCAGTATTTACGGCCGCCTCAGCGCGCTGGCTTGCGCCGCCCTCAGCATCGCCCCGGCCTTTGCCCATCCCGGCCATCCCGATGCATTCGGCTTCAACAACGGCTTTGCCCATCCGTTCTCCGGCATCGACCATTTGCTGGCGATGCTGGCGGTCGGCTTGTGGGCGGCGCAAAACAAGCGCTCCGCGCTATGGGTGCTGCCATTGGCGTTTCCGCTGATGATGGTGGTCGGCGCACTGCTGGCGTTCGCCGGCTTGCAGATGCCCGGAGTTGAAACCGGCATCGCGGCATCGGTCGCGGTGCTTGGCCTGCTGATCGCTTTTGCCATCCGCATGCCGGTCTGGGCCAGCGCCGGCGTGGTCTCGGTCTTTGCGCTGTTCCACGGTTATGCGCATGGCAGCGAATTGCCGCATGGCGCTTCGGCGCTTTGGTATGGCGTCGGTTTTGTGGCGGCAACGGCGCTGCTGCACCTGCTCGGACTGGCGATCGGCCTGGTCGCCGGCCAGAAAATGGCGGCGCAAGCGGTGCGGCTGGGCGGCGTGGCGATTGCGGCGGTGGGCGGTTATTTGCTGTCCGGCGCATTCTAGAAAAACAAGCATCTCCTGAGCAGCTGCGGCTTGCGGCTGCTCAAACAAAAAGCCAGGTTCTTCCGCAGTTTTGCTGCGGAGACCTGGCTCTTTTTTTTGTACGAGGCCCGGCCCATTCAAATATGCTAATGTCTTTTATCGTGACAAATCATTGCACTCCTTTTTTGCTCATCTGGACTGGATATAACATGACTACTTCGATTGCATACCGGATACCCGGCCGCGCCCGCGATCTCGGCGAACTGGTGGTGCGCCGCGTACTGCCCGCCGGCCGCCACCAAAGCGTGGGACCTTTCCTGTTTTTCGACCACATGGGACCGGTCGACTTCCCCAGCGGCAAAGGCATCGATGTCCGCCCGCATCCGCACATCGGGCTGGCGACGGTCACCTACCTGTTCGAAGGCGCGATCCGCCACCACGACAGTCTCGGCAACGACCAGGAAATCATTCCCGGCGACGTCAACTGGATGACGGCCGGACGCGGCATCGTCCATGCCGAACGCACGCCCGCGACGCAGCGCGCCAATGGCTGGCGCCTGCATGGCATCCAGACCTGGGTAGCGCTGCCGCTGGCCGACGAACAGGGGCCGCCGGCTTTCGTCCACCATCCGGCCGCCAGCCTGCCCTTGGTCGAGGGCGACGGTTACCAGCTGCGCATCATCGCCGGCCGCGCTTTTGGCCGGCAGGCGCCGGTCAAAGTGCTGGCGCCGACCTTGTATGTCGCGGCCGAAATGCAGGCCGGCGCGCAGTTCACGCTGGAGCCGGAATATCCGCAGCAAGCCGTGTATGTCGCCAGCGGCAGCGTAACCATCGATGGCGAAGCGCTGGAAATGGGCGTGCTGGCCGTGCTGGAACCGGATCGGGCGGTCAATATCGCCGCCAGCGAAGCGGCCCAGGTCATGCTGCTGGGCGGCGCACCTATCGACGGGCCGCGCACCATCTGGTGGAATTTTGTCGCCAGCGATCCGCAGCTGATCGAGACCGCCAAAGACAACTGGCGCGAACAACGCTTCGATCCGGTGCCGGGCGACGATGAACGAATCCCCCTGCCGGAAGCATAAGCATAGATTTCAAGTTCCATTTCCAGACCTTGCAAAAGTCAACAGCCGATGACAAAATATGTGATGTAGTCCACACAAGGAATAAATCGGTGAAATCACCCACGAGAAATGCTGGCGAAACCCGCGAGCGCATCCTGGCGGCGGCACGCATATGGTTTTCGCGCGACAACTACCAGAACGTCGGCATCCGCGACATTGCAGCCGACGCCGGCGTCGATGCGGCGCTGGTGAACCGCTATTTCGGGAGCAAGGAAAAGCTGTTTGCGAAAGTGCTGGAAGGCGGCTTCCTGCTGGAAGAACATCTGACGGGAGATCTCTGCGATTTTGGCGCATACATGGTGGCGCGGATCATGGCCGATGCCGAACCGCAGCCGGACCGGGAGTTCGATGCCTTGCGCGTGCTGTTGCGCGCAGCCGGCAGCCAGCTGACCGCACCCATCGTCGCCGACCGCTTCCATGCCGAATTCGTGCAGCCGCTGGCGGCGCGGCTGCGTGGACCTGATGCGGAGTTGCGGGCGGCGCTGGCGGCGTCCTACATCATCGGCCTGGCCACCATGCGCCATGCCCTGCTCTCGCCTTTTCTCCCGCACACCAGCCTGGACCAGGTTGCCGCCCGGACCGGCAGCGCGATCCAGGCCTGCATCGATTCATAAGCGCAACCTGCTCAGAATTCAAGGACGGCTTTGCCCCGGCCGCGCCCGGAGTACGCATAGTCGATTGCCTACTGTATTCGAGCCAGCGCCATGTCAACAGCAGGCTGCGCGCGCCCTGACTTAAGGGCCTCGTTGAAATAGCGCGGCGCCGGCGGTCACTGCATTTGCACCTTCGGTTTCCACAGCGACCAGCCGAGGTTCATGCCGGCCGCCGCGATCAAGATAGCGGCAGCGCCGGCCAGCTGGCTCAGCTGCAGCCGGTGGCCGAAGGCCAGGAAATCTACCGCGATCGCCACGATGGGGTAGATGAACGATAAAGATCCGGTCAGGTAGGTCGGCAATTTCTGGATCGCGCCGTACAGCAGGATATACATCAGCCCGGTATGCACCACGCCGACCGTCACCAGAATGCTCCATGTGCCGATATCGGAAGGCAGCGCCGACAGGTGCGCAAAAGGCGCCAGCATCAGCATGCCGACGCAGACCTGGACCAGCGCGATCAGGTGCGGCGGCGTACCCGCCAGTTTCTTGGCGATGATGGCCGCCACCGCGTAGAAAAAAGCCGCGCCCAGCGCCATCAGTATGCCCGCCAGATAATTGCTGCCGCCGTCGGCGGCGCCCGGTTGCGCCAGCACGATCAGCAGCATGCCGCCGAAGGCGATCGCAAGCCAGGTGAGCTTGTTGAGGGTCAGCCGCTCGGAAAAGAACACTGCGCCGAGGCCGACCAGCATGAACGGCTGGGTGTTGTAGACCGCGGTCGAGATCGAGATCGAAGCGTGGGAATAAGAGATGAACAGCAGCAGCCAGTTGATGACGATGGCGACCCCGCCCAGCGCGGCCAGGGCCAGCAGGCGCAAGGTAATGGCGCCGCGCAGCAGACCCATTGCAGCGCAGACAGCCAGCAAGGTCGCCGCGCCAAATACGCAGCGCCAGAACACCACATCCAGCACCGGCTGGCCGGAAACCACGACGAACCAGCCTATGGTTCCCGAAATAATCATGGCGGCGGTCATTTCAACCGTGCCGCTTACCTTCTTGTCCATATAAAGTCCCCGAAAGCCGTCAGAGCCTGATAATCTCACTTTACAACGGCATTTTCCATGCTCAATCAAAGGAAGTTTTCTGCCAATACCTAATTAAATTAGGCGATATTATCAATATCCGGAGAAATCTAAAATGCTGAACAATGTCGACCAGCGCATCCTCGAAACCCTGCTTAAGGATGCGCGCATTTCGCTGAAAGAACTGGGCCAGCAGGTCGGCCTTTCTTCGCCTAGCGTATCGGAACGGCTGCACCGGCTTGAGGAACGCGGCGTGATCCGCGGCTTCACGGTGGATATCGATCCGCAAGCGCTGGGCTACCAGCTGCAAGCCATCGTGCGCATCCGCCCTTTGCCCGGCAAGCTGCAAATCGTCCAGAAACTGATCGAAGACACGCCTGAATTCTGCGAATGCGACAAGGTAACCGGAGAAGATTGTTATATCGCGCGCCTGTTCGTGCGTTCCATCGCCGAGCTGGACCAGGTCATCGACCGCATCGCCGACAAGGCCGAGACCAATACCGCGATCGTCAAGGCGCAGCCGATCAAGCGGCGGCCGCCGCCGTTCCGCGCCGAGTAGCTAAACGCCATGACGGCGGATGGCAAAACGACCCGGTTGCAGCTGCAAACGAGTCGTTGGATAAATACTGCGGCATGAATCTTCGAAAGCATCCTGCACATGCTGGCGGCGCCGGCAGTTTACCGATAAAGGAGAAGACTCCCGGAACCCAGTCCTATCTGGAAAGTGGCCCCGGCGAAAGGTGAATCTACTCTTGTATCGGCACCCGAACGGCGGCAAGACTCCGGAAAAACCATGCGCGCAAGAATTCTGCGGGGCAAATCAGGAGAAAATCAAGGCAGGATTTTTTACTGAAACGGCAAGGAAGACATTCATCTTCCTTGCCTGGAATATGGAGCGGGAGAAGAGTCTCGAACTCTCGACCTCAACCTTGGCAAGGTTGCGCTCTACCAACTGAGCTACTCCCGCATATGGAGTCTGGAGGCGGGGGTCGGGATCGAACCGGCGTAAACGGCTTTGCAGGCCGCTGCATAACCACTTTGCTACCCCGCCAGGGGTGTGCCTAGTGCAAAATCAGAGCATATTGGCTGGATTGAGTTCAACCAGGCAACACGATCAGCTACTGATTTTACATAAAAAAAGGAAGCTTTTTCCAGCTTCCTTTTTTGAATCTGGAGCGGGAGAAGAGTCTCGAACTCTCGACCTCAACCTTGGCAAGGTTGCGCTCTACCAACTGAGCTACTCCCGCATTTGTTTCTTTTTCTGTATCAACTACAGAGACGACATTATAGTTGTTCTACAGAGATTGTCAACGATTTCGAAAAATTTTCATCACGCATTTTCAAAACACCGACATTTTACTTCACTGCTTGTTGTTTTCTTTTGCAGCGGTGGTTTCCTTTATCAGCGGCCAGGCTTTACGCAAATAATAAAACATGGACCACACCGTCAACACCGCCGCTATCACCAACAGCACCTGTCCCCAGAAACGGGTATCGACGCCAAGCAGGTCGCCATAATACAACAACATTGGGATCGCGACCATCTGTGCCGTGGTTTTAATTTTACCGATCGAGCTGACTGCCACCGATTTCGATGCGCCGATTTGCGCCATCCATTCGCGCAAGGCGCTGATCGCAATCTCGCGGCCGATGATCACAAACGCGATGATGGGATCGACCCGGCCCAGGTGCACCAGCACCAGCAAGGCGCCGGCGACCATCAGCTTGTCCGCGACCGGATCCAGGAAAGCGCCGAAAGCCGAAGTCTGGTTCCAGCGTCGCGCCAGGAAACCGTCGAACCAGTCGGTCACGGCAGCGACGATAAAAATGATGGTGGACGCCAGGCCCAGTTGCAGCGTCGAAAAACCGAGGTCAGGAAGATAGAAAACGCCGACCACCAACGGGATCAAGGCAACCCGCAACCAGGTCAGTAAAATCGGAATATTAAATGGCATAAATGGTTTTATGGGTAAGGAGCCAACTGTTCATATTTTAATTATCTAGGAGTATGCCGCAGTTGGGAAACAAAACCTGCAAAAGCAACAAGCAAAGAACCGGCTTGCAACACAATGCCGGCGGGTGCTAATGCAGCTGCTTGTAGATTTCCTCCGCCAGCAGCCTTGATATCCCCTCCACCGAGGCGATGTCCTCGATGCTGGCGTCCGCCACCCCGCGCAGGCCGCCAAAACGCGCCAGCAGCTTCTGGCGGCGTTTGGCGCCAATCCCTTCAATCTCTTCCAGCCGCGAACTCTGGCGCGCCTTGGCCCGCTTGGCGCGCATGCCGGTGATCGCAAAGCGGTGCGCCTCGTCGCGGATCTGCGCGATCAGCATCAAGGCTGCCGATTCCTTGCCGAGTTCGCGTGCGGCGCGGCCATCGGCAAAGATCAGCGTTTCCAGTCCGACCTTGCGCCCTTCGCCTTTGGCGACGCCAACGATCAGGCTGATATCCAGCCCCAGTTCCGCCAGCACCTGGCGCGCCATTTCAACCTGCCCCTTGCCGCCGTCGATCAGCACGATGTCGGGCATGAGGTTGGACGTAATGCCGTCGCCGCTGGCCACTTTCTCGTAGCGCCGCATCAGCACCTGGCGCATCGCGGCGTAGTCGTCGCCGGGCGTGATGTCCTTGATGTTGTAGCGCCGGTATTCGCCGTTTTGCATGGCGTGATGATGGAACACCACGCAGGACGCCTGGGTCGCCTCGCCCGAGGTGTGGCTGATGTCGAAACATTCGGCCCGCAAGCTGTCGATGTCTTCGATTTCAAGGCCGAGCACTTCCACCAGCGCGCGTGTCCGGGACTGTTGCGAGCCCTGCTCCGAGAGCAGCCTGGCCAGCGAAATCTCGGCGCCCTTGTGCGCCATTTCCAGCCATTGCCGGCGCTGACCCTGCGGCTGGAACAGCAGGTTGATGCGGTGGCCGCACTGCTCCATCAGCGCCACCATCAGGGCCGGCTCGTCGAATTCGATATTCAGGATCAGGGTGCCGGGAATGAAGGTATCGATGTAATGCTGCGCCATGAAGGCTTTGAGCACGGCGACTTCCATGGTTTCGCCCGCCGCTTCTTCCGGGCTCGACAGCACGCCGTCGACGTGGCTTGGAAAATACGCGCGGTCGCCCAGGTGGCGGCCGCCGCGCACCATCGCTAGGTTGACGCAGGCGCGTCCGCCCTGGACGATGACGGCGACGATATCGATATCGCTGTCGCCCACGGTTTCCATGCTTTGCTGATGCAGTACGCGCGACAGCGCAGTGATCTGGTTGCGCACCGCCGCCGCCTGCTCGAACTTCAGCTCGGCGGCATAGGCGTGCATTTTTTTATCCAATGTCGACAATACTTCGGTCTGGCGTCCGCGCAGGAACTTGGCGGCATTATCGACATCGGTCAGGTAATCTTCATGGCTGACCAGCTTCACGCAAGGCGCGCTGCAACGCTGGATCTGGTGCAGCAGGCAAGGCCGGGTGCGGTTGGCGAAAACACTGTCTTCACAGGTGCGCAGCAAGAACACCTTCTGCAGGATCTGCATCGATTCCTTGACCGCCCAGGCATTCGGAAACGGGCCGAAATACTGGTTCTTTTTATCCACCGCGCCGCGGTAATACGCCATGCGCGGATATTCCTGGCCGCTGATTTTCAGGTAAGGATAGGACTTGTCGTCGCGGAACAGGATGTTGTAGCGCGGCTGCAGCGACTTGATCAGGTTGCTTTCCAGGATCAGGGCTTCCGCTTCGCTGCGCGTCACCGTCGTCTCCAGCCGGGCGATGCGCTCGACCATCATGGCGGTGCGCGGGCTGGCGAGATTCTTCTGGAAATAGCTTGAGACCCTCTTCTTCAGGTCGCGCGCCTTGCCGACATACAGGATGTTGTCGGCTGCATCGAAATAGCGGTACACGCCGGGCAGGTTCGGCAGCTTGGCGACGGTCTCCAGCACCACCGCGCGCGGATCGGGAATTTCAGCTTCAGTCATGATGCTAGTGTAGTGTTTCGCACATAATGGCGCTTAAGAAATGGTGGATTTTTGTGTCAGGCTAGGCGGATGGCCGCCCCGCGCGAACCGGAGCGATAGCTGGCCTATCGCGAGGATTCGTAACGACGCATGGCGCGAAAAGACGCGGTCGGCTAGACGCCGTTTATTAAGTGTCATTATGTGCGAAACACTACACTAAACGATACCTTACAGCAGCGCTTGCACCAGCGACCTGGCGGCCAGATAACGCGCATCGGCCTGCAATGTTTCCCAGTCCAAAGCTGCCGTCTGTGGCACCAGCGTCGCCAAGCGAGCGCTGAATGCGGCCGACGAATCGACAGCATCCAGCCCTGCCAGCAACTGATCAGCCTTGTCCGGCGAATTGCAGATCAGGACCACGTCGCAGCCGGCCGCCAACGCAGCCTTGGCGCCGTCCAGCACGCCGCCGGCCGACCCGGCCGCTTCCATGCTCAAATCGTCGCTGAAAATCACGCCGTTGAAACCGATCTCTTCGCGCAGGATAGTCAGCCATTTTTTTGAAAAGCCGGCTGAGTGCTTGTCCACCTTGGAATAAATCACATGCGCCGGCATCACCGCCGCCAGGCTCATGCCGAGCCAGTCGTAAGGCTTGACGTCTTCTTCCATGATCTGCGCCAGGCTTCGGTCATCGATCGGCAGCGACGAATGGGAGTCGCCATGCACATAACCGTGGCCGGGGAAATGCTTGCCGCAGTTAGCCATGCCGGCCAGCGCCAGGCCGTGGTTCAGGCTTTTCGCCAGCAAGGCGACGACGCGCGGATCGCGGTGGAAAGCGCGTTCGCCGATCACGCTGGAATCGCCATAATCGAGATCCAGCACCGGTGTAAACGACAAGTCGACGCCGCAGGCGCGCAGCTCGCTGGCCAGCACGAAACCCAGGGCGGTAGCTGTTTCGACAGCGCCCAGCACATCGCGGTCCCATTGCTGCCCGAGCAGGCGCATCGCCGGCAGGCGGGTGAAACCGTCGGTCCTGAAACGCTGCACCCGGCCGCCTTCGTGATCGACTGCGATCAGTATGCCGGGACGCGCCGCATGAATCGCCGCAGTCAGCGCAGTCAGCTGGGCGCGGTCCTGGTAGTTGCGCGTGAACAGGATCACGCCGCCGGTGAGCGGATGGCGGATGCGGCGGATATCGTCTGCGCTCAGGCTGGCGCCGACCACGTCCAGCATGACCGGACCGAGCGCCGCCAGTTTTTTCGTGTGAGTCTCACTGCTCATAATTTCTCCACAATGACGAAAGCGACCGCGTATTCCACTTCATCGGTAATCGATACCTGGGCGGTCAGCCCCCTGCTTTGCATGTATTCTTCCAGCGCCGGGTTGACCACGACCACCGGCTTGCCGCTGGGCGCGTTCAAGGTTTGCATGGCGCGCCAGGTCATCGGCATCTTCATGCCCAGCCCGAGCGCCTTGGAAAACGCTTCCTTGGCGGCAAAACGGGTCGCCAGGAAACGGATGCCGCGCGCCTCTACCTTGGCTTTACGCTGCAGGTATTTTTCCATTTCCTGGGGCCCCAGGATCTTTTCGGCAAAACGGTCGCCGTTGCGCTGCAGCGCGGCCGCTATGCGCGGGATCTGGATGATGTCGGTGCCGATGCCGTAGATCATGGTTAACCTTTGTCTAGACGTGCTTTCACCATCAAGGCCTTCATTTCGCTGACGGCGGCTTTCCAGCCGACGAACACGGCGTGCGCCACGATGGCGTGGCCGATGTTCAGCTCGGCGATATCGGGAATCGCGGCAATCGCCTGGGTATTGGTGTAATGCAGGCCATGGCCGGCATTGACCTTGAGGCCGCGCTTGACGCCTTCCTGCACCGCGATCTGCACCCGTTCCAGCTCGCTGCGCTGCCCTGCTTCATCGTGCGCTTCGGCGTAGCGTCCGGTATGCAATTCGATTACCGGCGCGCCGATTTCGGCCGCGGCCTGGATCTGGTCGGCTTCCGGATCGATGAACAGGCTGACGCGGATGCCTTCGGCCTGCAGCTGCCGCACCGCTGCCTGCACCTGGGTAAAATACTTGACGACATCGAGGCCGCCTTCGGTAGTCAGTTCGTGCCGGCGCTCCGGCACCAGGCAAGAATCCTCGGGCTTGATCTTGCAGGAAAAATCGATCATTTCCTGGGTCACCGCCGCTTCCAGGTTCATCCGCGTGCGCAGTTGCGGCCGGATGATTTCGACGTCGGCGTCCTTGATGTGGCGCCGGTCTTCGCGCAAATGCAAGGTGATCACGTCGGCGCCCGCCTCTTCCGCCTGCAACGCCGCTTGCAGCGGATCGGGGTAAGTGGTGCCGCGCGCATTGCGCAAGGTGGCGACGTGGTCGATGTTGACGCCAAGGTCGATCACAGCGGAGGTAGGATTGAGATAGCTCATCGTATGCTCAGGTAATGGGATTGGATTTATCGGCGGCAGTCATCTGTACTCTACAGCTGCATCAGGTCGATCAGGATCTGCCGCGTGTTCAATGGCGCGCCGCCCAGGTGGTGGGCCAGCAGGAAACGCATCAGGACCTTGCTCTGGGCCTGGGTGACGACATCGCTGTAGTCTTCCCGCTCCATGTCGAGCAAGGTCTTGCCGCTGACGCGCGGCCAGGAATCGGCCGCGCGTGCAATGCGCGGGCCGCGTTCGGGATCGACCACATAATTTTCAACCGGATCGACCGGCTGGCGGCTGCTGGTGCAGCGCGTGAAATCGCCTGCGACCCCGGTCTGCTTGAGCAGCGCCCGTTCAAACTGGCGCAGGACGATGGGCGCCGGCTCCTGGTGCGCCAGCTGGTTCAGCGTGGTGACGTAGTGATCGAACAGTGCCGCGTGCGGATCGTCGCGCGCGACCAGCTTGACCAGCAGTTCATTCAGGTAGAAACCGCACAGCAACGCCGATTTTTCCAGCGGCAGCAAGCCGCCTACCCATTCGGCGGCGATCAGGGTGCGGATTTCGGATTTGCCGCTCCAGCTGAGCGAGAGCGGCTGGAAGGTTTGCAAGACGCCGCGCAATTTCGACAAGGGCCGTTTGGCCCCTTTGGCGACCAGCGCGATGCGGCCGTAATCGCGGCTGAAGACATCGATGATCAGGCTGGTTTCGCGGTGCGGGTAGCTGTGCAGCACAAAGCCGGGCTGGCCTGTGACGCGGGTATCGAGCGGCCGCGCCCGGCGTTTCGGCGGGCTGGCAGCTGCGGCGCCGCCGATGACGGCGATCAGCTGTTCTTCTGCCGCGCTGGACGGCATGGCTGTTTCTCCAGCGGTTTCTCCGGCGGTGTCGTCAGCGATGATGGCGCTCATGCTCAGTGGAGTGCGGATGCTGGCTGCGGGCTTATTCGTAGCCGTAGGCGCGCAATCCGGCTTCGTTGTCGGCCCAGCCGGATTTCACCTTGACCCAGATTTCCAGGTAGACCGGACCGCCGAACAGGCGTTCCATGTCGAGCCGGGCCTGGGTGGAAATATCCTTGAGGCGGGCGCCCTTCTGCCCGATCACCATCGATTTGTGGGTGTCGCGCTCAACCAGAATTGCCGCAAACACGCGGCGCAGGTTGCCTTCCAGCTCGAACTTCTCGATCAGGACGGTGCTGGTATAAGGCAGTTCATCGCCGACAAAACGGAATACTTTTTCGCGCACGATTTCGGCGGCCAGGAATTTCTCGCTGCGGTCGGTGATGTCGTCTTCGCCGAACATCGGCGGATTGGCCGGCAGGTGCTTGCGGATTTCGCCTTGCAGGTTATCCAGCTGGAAGCGCAGCTTGGCCGAAACCGGCACCACCGCGGCGAAATCGCGCATGGCGGCGATTTTCTGTGCGAACGGCAGCAGCACGGCCTTGTCCTTGACCCGGTCCGATTTGTTGATGACCAGGATGCAAGGCACGTTGGCCGGCAACAAAGCCATCACCTGCTGGTCAGCCGGGCCAAACGTGCCGGCTTCAATGATGTACAGGATGACGTCGGCAGCGGTCAGGGTCGTGGTGACGGTGCGGTTCAGCGTCTTGTTCAGCGCATTCGAATGGCGCGTCTGGAAACCTGGCGTATCGACATACACGAACTGCGTGTCGGCCACGGTCTGGATCCCTGTAATCCGATGGCGCGTGGTCTGCGCCTTGCGCGACGTAATGCTGACCTTGGCGCCGATCAGCTCGTTCATCAAGGTCGACTTGCCTACGTTGGGGCGACCGACAATAGCTATGTAGCCGCAACGGAAATCGGTTGCAGCCGACGATATAGCAGTCGATGCCTGGGGTGTAGAGTCTGTCATGCGGTTTTCGATTTACTCGTAGTATGGGGTGTTGCATTGGATGGGGCTGCCGCCGGGGTTGCGGCGGCCGCGGTTTCCGCAGCCTGGCTGGCTGCCTTGGATGGAGCAGCCGCTTCAGCGCTGCCGTTGGCGGCAGGCACGTGGGCTTTGGCAGGCGCCTTGGCCGCCGCGACTTCAACCAGGCCTTTGTCCTTGGCCGGAGCAGCCGGTTTGGCGGCATCGTCCGGCGCGGCATCGGGCGCATCCGGCTGGATCGTCGCGATCCCGCTCAGTTTCAATTGCGCGGTGCGCGGCTTGGCTTTGCGCGGCGCCGCCGGCGCTTTCACGAATGCCTTTTGCACGGCTTCCAGCGCCAGCTTGGCGGCGGCCTGCTCGCCGGCGCGGCGGCTGCCGCCGTTGCCGAAGACCTGGATATCCAGCTTCGGCACCAGGCATTCGATTTCGAATTCCTGGTTGTGCGCGGCGCCATGCGTGGCCACCACGTTATATTGCGGCAAGGCGATCTTTTTCCCTTGCAGGTATTCCTGCAGCAGGGTCTTGGCGTCCTTGCCAAGAGTCTTGGGATCGACCGTATCGAGGATCGGGATGTACAAGGCGCGGATCACGTCGCGCGCGGCGTCGAAACCGGCGTCCAGGAAAATCGCACCGAACAGCGCTTCCAGCGTATCGGCCAGGATCGAAGGCCGGCGGAAGCCGCCGGATTTCAATTCACCCTCGCCCAAGCGCAGGAATTGCGACAACTCCAGCCTTTGCGCAATTTCATACAGCGATTGCTGCTTGACCAGGTTGGCGCGCACCCGCGACAGGTCGCCCTCGTCTATCTTGGTGTAACGGTCGAACAACAGCGAAGCGACGACGCAGTTCAGGATCGAATCGCCGAGGAATTCCAACCGTTCGTTATGCAAGGTGCTATGGCTGCGATGCGTCAAGGCCTGCTGCAATAACGTAGCATCCTTGAAAGTGTGGCCTAGCCGATTCTGCAATAACATGAGGTCCATTTTTCCGTCGACGTTTACGGTTGTCGTCCGCTGTGATTCTGCTTCGTTCAACACCGGTCAAGACTTGGCGGTGCTGCCCGCGTAATCGATCAACAAGCTGACAGGCCCGACCAGCGGGATTTTTTTCTGGTACGCAAAGCTGATCTGGATATCGTCGCCATTCTTGGTGATTTCCAGGTCCTTGCCCGCAATCGCATCGATATAACCGACCTCGGCCTGCTTGTTGAACGCATTCTGGATTTCCTGCACCGTAGTGCCGGCCGTCCTGGCGCTGGCTATCGCTTTCTTGATCGAAAAATATTCGATCGTGGTCGGCGTCACCTTGGCGATCAGCACGCCGATACAGCCGAGCACCGCCAATATGACGATCAGGCCGAATAATGTAATGCCCTGCTGCTTCCGTGTAGATCCGGAAATTCTTGTCATCCCTGACTCCGCAATGGTTTTAAATGGTTTATTTAAAGAAAGTGCCGATACGCTTGAAATTACCCAGGTTCATCCAGACCAAAAATGCTTTTCCAACAATATTCTCATCCGGTACAAATCCCCAGTACCGGCTGTCTTCGCTGTTATCCCGATTATCCCCCATCATGAAATAATTTCCAGCAGGAACGGTACAGGTAAAACCTTCGGGGTTATAGGAACAGGCATCCTTGTTAGGGAAATCCATCACACCTTCCAGCGAAATCGGCGGCCGGCCGCTGCGTACTGCGATCGTATGTTGCACGTTTGACAGGTTTTCCGTGAATTGCTGGGAATAATCCAGGGTGTCTTCATTCAGGTAGTCCGGCAACGGCGTATAAGAAAGAGCTTGACCGTTAATCGTTAAGCGCTTGTTTTGGTAAGTTATTTTATCACCGGGCACCCCAACCACGCGCTTGATGTAATCGAGCGACATATCCTTGGGATATTTGAACACCATCACGTCGCCGCGCTGCGGCTTATTCACTTCGATCACTTTTTTGTTCAGGATCGGCAGGCGGATACCGTAGGTAAACTTGTTGACTAGGATCAGGTCGCCCACCAGCAGGGTCGGCACCATCGAACTGGACGGGATCTTGAACGGCTCGTACAGGAACGAGCGCAGGAAGAACACCATGGCGATCACCGGGAAAAAGCTGCCGGAATATTCGACCCAGGTCGGCTGACGCAGCAGGTTCGCTTCCAGCGCCGCGCGGCCGCTGTTCTCCAGCTTGATGCCATCGGCGCTCAGCTTGGCGTTGCGGGCGTCGAACTCGGCCAGGGCGGCGTCGGCCTTGGCGCGCCGCTGCCGGCTCAGGTAGAAGCGGTCAAAAAACCAGATGATGCCGGTGACAACGGTCAGGACAAACAGGATTAATGCGAAATTTCCTAAAATTGATTGCAATGTCATTTTTCATCCACTTGTAAGATTGCCAGGAATGCTTCTTGCGGGATCTCGACGGAACCCACCTGCTTCATCCGTTTTTTACCGGCCTTCTGCTTTTCCAGCAATTTGCGCTTGCGGCTGATATCGCCGCCGTAGCATTTCGCCAGCACGTTCTTGCGCAGGGCCTTGACGTTCTCGCGCGAAATGATGTTGGCGCCGATCGCCGCCTGGATGGCGACGTCGAACATCTGGCGCGGAATCAGTTCGCGCATCTTGGCGGCGACGGCACGGCCACGGTACTGGCTGTTGGCGCGGTGCACGATGATCGCCAGCGCATCGACTTTTTCGCTGTTGATCAGCATGTCCACCTTGACCACGTCGGCCGAACGGTATTCCTTGAATTCGTAATCCATCGAGGCATAACCGCGCGAGGTCGATTTCAGGCGGTCGAAGAAATCGAGCACCACTTCCGCCATCGGGATTTCATAGGTCAGCTTGACCTGCTTGCCGTGGTAGCTCATGTCGACCTGCTGCCCGCGCTTCTGGGTGCAGAGCGTGATGACCGAGCCGACATACTCTTGCGGCATGTACAGGTTGACGGTGACGATAGGTTCGCGCACCTCTTCGATATTCGACGGATCCGGCATCTTCGACGGATTGTCCACCAGCATGATGGTGCCGTCGCGCTTCACGACTTCGTAGATCACGGTAGGCGCGGTGGTGATCAAGTCCATGTCGAACTCGCGCTCCAGCCGCTCCTGGACGATTTCCATGTGCAGCAAACCGAGGAAGCCGCAACGGAAGCCGAAACCCAGCGCCTGCGATACTTCAGGTTCGTACTGCAGGGCGGCGTCGTTCAGCTTGAGTTTTTCCAGCGAGTCGCGCAGCGCGTCGTACTGGTTCGCTTCGACCGGGAACAGGCCGGCGAACACTTGCGGCTGCACTTCCTTAAAACCGGGCAAGGCCGCGGCTGCAGGCTTGGAAGCCAGGGTGACGGTATCGCCGACCTTGGCTGCCTTGAGTTCCTTGATGCCGGCGATGATGAAGCCCACTTGGCCGGCGGACAGCGATTCGCGGGCCTGCGACTTAGGGGTGAACACGCCGACGCTTTCAGTCAGGTGCTGCGACCCGGTGGCCATCAGCAGGATCTTGTCCTTGGGACGCAAAGTGCCGTTCTTGATACGCACCAGCATCACGACGCCGACATAGTTGTCGAACCAGGAATCGACAATCAGGGCCTGCAAAGGAGCGTCCGGATCGCCTTTCGGCGGCGGCACCTTGACGATCAGCGATTCCAGCACTTCGCGCACGCCGAGGCCGGTCTTGGCCGAGCAATGCACGGCATCGTGGGCGTCGATCCCGATCACGTCTTCGATTTCAGCAATCGCATTGTCAGGATCGGCGGAAGGCAGGTCGATCTTGTTCAGCACCGGCACCACTTCCACGCCGAGATCGAGCGCGGTATAGCAGTTGGCCACGGTCTGGGCTTCCACCCCTTGCGAGGCGTCGACCACCAGCAGCGCGCCTTCGCAGGCCGACAGCGAACGGCTGACTTCATAGCTGAAGTCGACGTGGCCTGGGGTATCGATCAGGTTCAGGTTATAGATCTGGCCATCCAGCGCCTTGTAGGAGAGCGCCGCGGTCTGGGCCTTGATCGTGATGCCGCGCTCGCGCTCGATATCCATGGAGTCGAGCACCTGGGCTTCCATTTCACGATCAGACAAGCCGCCGCAAGATTGGATGATGCGGTCCGCCAGGGTCGATTTACCGTGGTCGATGTGGGCGATGATGGAGAAATTACGGATGTTGTTCATTGACAGACGCGATTACAAAAAAAGCGCTCTGAGCCGGGTTCGGTACAGTGTTTCGCATTTCACGAAACCTTGCACCTGTGTCCCAGGCGAGCGCCTTTTATGACAGGTTATTCAGTGCCGCCATTTTACCGGATTTCAGAGGGGAAAACCGACAAATCAAAGGCCTGAAGATATTGCCGCCAGTTTAACAAGGAAAGCGTTTTATCAACATACTCCTACAAGTATCTTAAAAGCACCTTAAAACAAGGGCTGCAAGAGTGTCTTTTCATGCTTGACGGCAGGGGTATGCAGAAAATTGTTTCCATTAGGAAACAATGATTGCGGTATCGTCATGCATTCTGATGCCTGGGACGCGGCAGCTCAGCCGCCCTCATCTAGGCGATCCCGTCTAGGCGACCCCATCTAGGCGATCCCACCCAAAAACCCCCTCACGGCATCGACATCGAGAAAATAATGGCAAAGCTGCACGGCCGGCTGGCCGTCCCTGACCCCGGCAAGCACAGGGACCAGCTCATCGTACCTGGCCACCAGTTCCGGGTCCGCATCGACATCGATCAATTCGACCGTGAACCAGCCCGGGGCGTTTTCATCGGGCGCCTGCAAAGCCAGCAACGCCTGCAGCATGTCTTCGCAGAGGTGGCAGTAGGAACGGTTATACAGAATGAAATGCGGTGTTGACATGAATACTCCAGAACCTGGCAAATACGGCAATTGCGCAGCGGCCGCGAGCCGGCAAAAACAAAAAGCTGCAGGCCGTTACGGCCTGCAGCTTCGGACTATCGCTCCCAGCGCAATCAGTTGCTTGGACGCAGCGGCACGAATTGCGACGACTCGCCGCGGCGCACCAGCAGCACCGCCATTTTTTTCGGCTCCAGCTTGGCGACCAGGGCGTTGAACTGCTTGGCGTCCTTGATATCGGTGTTGTTCAGGCGCTGCACCACGTCGCCGGCACGCAGGCCGACCCGCGCCGCACTGCCCTCGGCGGTCTCGATCAGCACGCCGCCGTCCACGCCCAGCTCTTTCTTCCTGGCGTCGCTCAGGTCGCTCACCGTCAGGCCGAGCGCATTGGCGACCTGCTCCTTCTTCGGTTTGACGTCATCGTCGGCGGCGATTTTGTCGGCCGCCAGCTCGGTGATCGTGATCGGGAAGTCGCGGCTGCTGCCTTTGCGCCAGACGCTGATGGTGCCGCGCGCGCCCGGCTTGGTATTGCCGACCAGACGCGGCAAATCGTTAGCCTTGTCGATCGCCACGCCATTGAATTTCAAGATGATGTCGCCCGCCTGCAGGCCAGCCTTGGCCGCCGGTCCGTCGGCTTCGACCCGGGCCACCAGCGCGCCCTCCGCCTTGGGCAAGCCCAGCGATTCGGCCACGTCCTTGGTCACTTCGCCGATCTGCACGCCGATCCGGCCGCGCGTCACCTTGCCCGACGCCTTCAGCTGGTCCGACACGCGCATGGCTTCGTCGATCGGCACCGCAAACGAAATCCCCATGAAGCCGCCGGAGCGGCTGTAGATCTGCGAGTTGATGCCGACCACTTCGCCGCGCATGTTGATCAGGGGACCGCCGGAATTGCCGGGGTTGACCGCGACGTCGGTCTGGATCAGCGGCAGGTAGTCGCCGGTGTCGCGCGCTTTGGCCGAAATGATGCCGGCGGTCACGGTGTTTTCCAGGCCGAACGGCGAACCGATCGCCAGCACCCATTCGCCAGCCTTGATCTTGTCGGAATCGCCCATCGTCAGGCGCGGCAAGTTGGCGCCGTCAATTTTCAGCAAGGCAACGTCGCTGCGGGTATCGGCGCCGATCACCTTGGCCTTGAATTCGCGCTTGTCGGTCAGCGTCACATATACTTCGCTGGCGCCGTCGATCACGTGGGCATTGGTCATGACATAACCGTCGGCCGAAATCACGAAACCGGAACCGACGCCGCGCGGCACTTCTTCCTGCTGCTTGGGATCAGCCTTGCGGCCGCGCTGGCCAGGAACCTGGGGGCGCGGCATGTTGGGAATCGGGACGCCGAAAAAGCGCCGGAAAAAATCCTGCATTTCATCGTCGCTGGGATCGCCGGAATCACCCTGGCCGGCGCCGCCTTTGATTTTTTCAGTGGTGCGGATATTGACTACCGCAGGGCCGGTCTTCTCGACGATGTCGGTAAAGTCCGGCAGGCCGGATACCGGCGCGGCGATCGCCTGGGGGCCGATGCCCATCACGGCGGGAACAAAAAAAGTGGCTGCAACAGGTGCAACGACGGCGACAACCATTGCAGATAAAACGGAACGAAGCGGAACCGGCATTTTCGTAGTCATAGAGTTTTATTTGTTTTTGAGTTCAATCGAATTCGCCACCTGCCTCATCGCCGCAGGCGGCACATCGCCCACAATCGTCAGCCAATAATCTCCTTGCCGCTTGCCGACGATATTCAATGCTCCCTGCTGCAAGGATCCTTCGGTACGGCTCTGGCTGCCTGGCTCGATAAAGATCGAAATCGCCACCAGTCCGTCAGAAAAAATCAGCTGCGACACTTCGCGCCGCATTGCCGCCATGCCGACAGCGCCCTTGGCCGGCGGCGCATCGGCCACCATGCGCTTGAGTTCGCGCACTTTCTTGAAACCGGGAGGCATGCCGGTCACCGTCCACTCGTTCAGGTTGGCCGGGTTGATCAGGCTGTTTTCCGTATGCCAGGAACTGGTGTTGCCAAAGCTCGGCTTCAGGTGGCTGCGATCGATGTTGCCTATGTTGATCTGGGTAAAGGAAATCTGCTCGACGATCTCATTCTTGCCGTTCAGCGTTTGCGCTCGCAACAGCAGGCCGGAAATTTTTTCCGCCCACAGCTTGTAGCCGTAGCGCATATTGTCTCTAGGCTCCAGCAGCACGGCCTGGCAATCGAAACCGGCAACCCGCCCGGTCTCGCCCAATTTGACATTGTAATATTCGGTCAGGTCAGCCGGCAACGCCGCCAGGATGGCCGGAAAACCGTCTTGCGTGACCCGTTTCTCGACGATCTTGGTGCGGGTCTCCGGCATATAGCCGGTGACATCCTCGTTACGCCGGATATATTCGCGCGGCTGGCCGTCGAGAATTTCCAGCTTCTCTACTTCATTCCGGCCTTCCAGCACATGCGTGATACGCGAGGTGCGTATCTGGTTCGCCTGCTGGTAGATGAAAGTACCCGAATAATTCAGCTTTTGCGCCGCTGACTGGATTTTTTTCAACAGCGCCTGCGCTTCCTGCTTGTCGGCCGCATTTGCGGCGTCGATGCTTTCCGCATGCGCGGAAAGCACCATGACCAGCGACAGAACGACTCCCAGCAAGACCCGCGTCTGCCGCATGTTAGTTATTAGCATCAGGGGCAAATGTGGCCGGCCGTGCGTATTGCGCAGCGCTATAAAGGGAAGGAGAGAAACGTTGATGCGCCGTCAGATATTCATCCATCCGCGAATCCCGCAGCACTACTCCGGAATGCGTGACGACATGATCGTCGCTGACCGCGGAAGCGGACGCCAGGGCGAGCTGCGGCGCTGCCGAAGGACCGCCGACGCCGACCACGGCCGTCTGCGGAGTGATGATGAACGCTGCAGCCGCTACCGCCGCAGCCGCCATGCCTGGCAAGGCAAAGCGCTTGATCGAACGTCTGACGCCTGTGCCACCGGCGTGGAGAGGCTGGCCGCCACCGACAGCAATCTGTTCCGATGGCTGCGAAGTGACGGCCAAGGGCGCGGCAATGATAGCCGGCTCAGCCTCCAACCGCGCCGCCATGCGGGCGGAAAAATCCGCACTCATGGTCAACGCCATATCGTCCGAACGCATAATGTCGCCTATCTGGTGATAGACGTCCCACGTGTCGCGGCCCTCTGCCTGACGCAAAGCCGCCAGCGCCATATCCACATAGGCGTTGGACAATTCCCCGTCAGCCAAGGCAGAGATCTGCTCTTGGGTTATATCTTTGGTATTCATAAGTCACCTTAAAACCTGGCCAACCCCTTCGTTCCCGAAAAACCGCTATCTTTTTTACCAACGTTTGTCGATGGCCGTATCCAGCAATGGCCTCAACTTATCTGCGATAGCTTCCCGTGCTCTAAATATCCGACTGCGTACCGTTCCTATCGGACATCCCATTGCTTCAGCAATTTCGTCATAACTCAATCCCTCAATCTCGCGCAAGGTAATCGCCGTACGCAGTTCCGCCGGCAGCGCCTCCATCGCAGTATTCACTGTTTGTGCTATCTGCTTGGTGGCCAGCAAGGATTCTGGAGTGTTTATATCCCTTAGTTGCTCGCCATCGTCAAAAGTTTCTGCTTCCTCTGAATTTGCCTCGGTTGAGGTCGGCGCCCTGCGCCCTTGCGTCACAAGATAGTTCTTAGCAGTATTAATGCCAATCCGATACAACCAGGTATAAAAGGCCGAGTCGCCCCTAAACTGAGGCAGCGCCCGGTAAGCCTTGATAAAGGCTTCCTGCACAACATCCTCGGCTTCTGCCTGGTCGCGCACCAGCCGCGAAACAAGACGCATCAGCTTGCGTTGGTATTTGATAACCAAGAGCTCGAACGCCTTCTTATCGCCACGCTGTACACGCTCGACAAGCAGTTGATCAATTTCGCGTTCTGTCGTCAATCCCCATTCCCTTGTTTTGTTGCGACTTGCATACGGGCGCGAAAATAGATAGCAAGCAATAACAAAAGTTCAATAACATGCTTATTCATTATCCAATCCAGAGAGTCCCGCTTTATTCGCCCGCGTTCGCCTGTGATGCAATCCAGCGACATGCCACGGATAAATTTCTGAAAGTATCGTGAGACACACAATCAGGCAGTATAGCGATTGTTCGGACCGAGCCGCTATCCAATCGAAGGCGCAGCAGCAGTAAATGTGACCAGAGAGTGGTGCCTTCAAGCAATTTCGCTGGCGATGGCATCTGTTTTGCAGTGGGCGCGGCTTGTGCAGTTGCCATATCGGCAATCCTGAGGCGGCCGCTTCCGGAAATATCGATGTGAACTGCGTGTCTGCTACGATAGTAGCGCGTTATTCCGCAAATAGCCGCTGCCAAACACAGCAGGGCCAGAGCAAGGCGCTCGGGTAACGCCAGATCGCCGACAACGCCGGCGGCAATCAGGCCCCCTGTCGATGCGGCCAGCAGACATTGCAGACCAACCAGCGCCGACAATATCTTGGAGGGCTGGATCACGGCTGACAGGGAGATCGACATCATGACGGGTTTAAAACGAATTTCGAACCGGCATCCGCGGAGGCCGGTTCGAAGCCTGCGGCAAAAATTAGTGTAGCGTTTCGCACATAATGACACTTAATAAACGGCGTCTTTTCGCGCCATGCGTCGTTGCAAATCCTCGCGATAGTCCCGCTATCGCTCCGGTTTGCGCCTAGCCTGACACGAAAATACACCATTTCTTAAGCGCCATTACGTGTGAAACACTACACTAGATTTTGCCAAAAACCAGGGTGCCATTCGTGCCGCCAAAGCCGAATGAGTTTTTGACCGCGATGTCTATTTTCATGTCGCGCGCGGTATTGGCGCAGTAATCAAGATCGCATTCAGGATCCTGGTTGAAAATATTGGTGGTCGGCGGCGAGATCTGATTGTGCAAGGCCAGCACGGTAAACACCGACTCCAGGCCACCGGCGCCGCCCAGTAAATGGCCGGTCATCGACTTGGTCGAATTGACCACCAGTTTATAAGCATGGTCGCCGAAAGCCGCCTTGATCGCTTCGGTTTCATTCTTGTCGCCAGGAGGGGTCGAAGTACCGTGCGCATTCAGGTACTGCACCTGGTCAGGGTTGATGCCGGCATCGCGCAAGGCGTTGCCTATGCAGCGACGCGGACCGTCCAGGCTTGGCGCAGTCATGTGGTAAGCATCGCCGCTCATGCCGAAGCCGAGCAGTTCCGCGTAAATCTTGGCGCCGCGCGCCTTGGCGTGTTCGTATTCTTCGAGCACCAGCACGCCGGCGCCTTCGCCCAATACAAAACCGTCGCGGTCCTTGTCCCACGGGCGCGAGGCGGTAGCGGGATCGTCGTTACGCGTCGACAAGGCGCGCGCCGACGCAAAACCGCCAACCCCCAGCGGCGACACGCTTGATTCCGCACCGCCGGCGATCATCACGTCAGCATCGCCATACTGGATCATGCGGCCGGCTGCGCCGATGGAATGCAAGCCCGTGGTGCAGGCAGTCACGATCGCCAGATTCGGTCCTTTCAGACCGTATTTGATCGACAGGTTGCCGGAAATCATGTTAATGATCGATGCCGGGATGAAGAACGGACTGATCCGGCGCGGGCCGCGAGCGGTCAGTTCGGCATGCGTTTCTTCGATCAACGGCAAGCCGCCAATGCCGGAGCCGATGATGACGCCAATCCGCTCAGCATTAGCTTCAGTTACTTCCAGGCCACTGTCTTGCATCGCCTGCATCCCCGCCGCCATGCCATAGTGGATAAAGGTATCCATATGCCGTGCTTCTCTGGCGGGAATGTAATCCTCGATATTGAAGCCCTTCACTTCTCCCGCAAAACGCGTGGAAAGAGCGGCAGCGTCAAACTTAGTGATGGCTGCGATCCCTGATTTGCCTGAGATAATCGCATTCCACGCATCGGCAATCGTATTGCCGACCGGTGAAATGCAACCCAGGCCAGTGATCACAACGCGACGTTCACGTGTGCGGTTCAAGCGGTTCTCCCGGATACATTCAAAGCTTGCTTAGGCCTTAACGTGAGCCGTAGCGTAATCGATAGCCTGTTGCACTGTAGTGATCTTTTCAGCTTGTTCGTCAGGGATTTCCATTTCGAACTCATCTTCCAGCGCCATCACCAGTTCAACTGTGTCGAGCGAATCAGCACCCAGATCGTTGACAAACGACGACTCGGTCTTGATGTCAGCTTCTGCGACGCCCAGTTGCTCAGCGACGATTTTTTTAACGCGTTGTTCGATATCGGACATGTGATGCCTCCATTAGGTTACAGAAAGTGCGCGCATTTTAGCAGGTTTGCGCATTGAAAATTTACTTTCGACATTAGTCTTTAATATTTAATAAAACTACGTCAAAAGCTTCTAAATAGATACAACTTACATTTAACTCTGAAATAAGCCCAGAACTGCAAACTTGCTTCAGTGCATGATCAACTCATGTACATGCCGCCATTTACGTGCAAAGTGCTGCCCGTAATGTAGCTGGCCTGCGGCGACGCCAGGAAAACCACGGCCGCCGCCACCTCTTCCGCAGCGCCCAGCCGCCCCAGCGGGATCTGCTGCAGCAATGCCGCGTGCTGCTCTTCGCCCAGGGCCTTGGTCATGTCGGTATCGATAAAACCGGGCGCAACGCAGTTGACCGTGATATTGCGGCTGCCGATCTCGCGCGCCAGCGCACGGCTCATGCCGGAAACGCCGGCCTTGGCTGCAGCATAATTCATTTGCCCCGGATTGCCGGCCGAACCGACCACCGAAGTGATATTGATGATGCGGCCATGCTTGGCCTTCATCATGCCACGCAAGACGGCGCGCGACAAACGCGCCACCGCGGTCAGGTTGGTCGAAATGACGGCGTCCCAGTCCTCGTCCTTCATGCGCATCGCCAGCTGGTCCTTGGTGATGCCTGCATTATTGACAAGAATCGACAATCCGCCGAACTCCTTGTGCGCCAGCTCGACCGCCGCCGCACAGCCGGCTGCGTCGTTCACATCGAGCACGATGCCGCGGCCGTTTCCCGGCTGGCTGGCCTCCAGGTATTCCGAAATTGCCGCCGCACCCGCCTCCGAAGTTGCCGTGCCGACCACCTTGGCACCACGCTGCAGCAACTGCAGCGCAATGGCCCGGCCGATGCCGCGCGATGCGCCGGTGACCAACGCTACCTGGCCGATTAAATCCTGTAAAACGGTATTTGGTAAAGTCACTTGAAAGTCTCCAACATTTTATCCAGTGACGCCTGGTCGACAATCATGTCGCCGATCAGGCTGTCATTAATACGCTTGGTCAGGCCAGCAAGAACCTTGCCCGGACCGCATTCCACCACATGGGTGACGCCTTCGGCGGCAATCTTCTGCACCGTTTCCACCCAGCGCACCGGGCTGGCCGCCTGCCGCACCAGCGCATCCTTGATGGCTGCCGGATCATTGACGATGGCGACATCGACGTTATTGATCAGCGCAATCTGCGGTGCAGCGAAAACCAGGCCTTGCATGTATTCGCGCAAACGGTCCGATGCCGGCTTCAGCAACGAGGAATGAAATGGGGCCGATACCGGCAATGGCAAGGCGCGTTTCGCCCCTTTTTCCTTGGCGGCGACGCAAGCGCGTTCGATCGCCCCCTTATGGCCGGCGATGACCACCTGCGCCGGCGCATTGAAATTCACCGCCTCGACGATTTCGCCCTGGGCCGCGGCCGCGCAGACCGCACGCACGTCCTCATCCGACAAGCCGAGGATAACCGCCATGCCACCCTGCCCGACCGGCACCGCCTGCTGCATCGCCTGCGCCCGGAACCGCACCAGCGGCACGGCATCCTTGAACGCGATCACACCGGCGGCAACCAGCGCCGAATACTCGCCCAGGCTGTGCCCGGCGACCAGCGCCGGCGCCTTGCCGCCCGCAGCCAGCCAGGCCCGATAGCAGGCGACCGCCGCGGTCAGCATGACCGGCTGCGTGTTGGTAGTCAGGTCCAGCTCTTCTTTCGGCCCTTCGGCAATCAGCTTGCCGAGATCGAACTTCAGCGCCTCGGAAGCCTCTGCGACAGTATCTTTTACTACCGGGTTATCGGCAAAACCGTTCAGCATGCCAACGGCTTGCGAACCCTGGCCCGGAAAAACAAACGCGAATTTATTCATGCCTTACCTAAATGGGTATCAAATTTATTAAACACATGCTTACAGTAGCTTAGGAGGCCTTTAAAGACCGTAGCCTCAGCTACGCTGACTTGGCCCAAGGTCTGTCCGAGAAGCGCAGCTGTACGGAGGTACAGCCCAGGGCAGAGATTGGCGCACTTGTAAACCTTGCAGTAGGTCCTTAAAGGTCTCCTTACATGCGGGCCAGGATCGCACCCCATGTAAAGCCGCCGCCTACGCCTTCCATCATGACGTTGTGGCCGGGCTTGACGCGGCCATCGCGTACCGCCTGGTCCAGCGCCAGCGGAATCGAAGCCGCCGAAGTATTGCCATGCTGGTCGACCGTCACCACCATGCGCTCGTTGTCCAGGCCCAGCTTGCGGGCGGTGCTTTGCATGATGCGGATATTGGCCTGGTGCGGAATCAGCCAGTCGATCTCGGAGGCCGACATGCCGGCCATCTGCAAGGTTTCGTTGGCGACTTTTTCCAGTACCGAGACCGCCAGCTTGAACACCGCCTGGCCGTCCATGTACAGATAAGCGCTGCCCTCGACCACGCCGGCATTGACCTTGCCCGGAACGCACAGGATGTCCTTGTGGCGGCCGTCGGCGTGCAGCTTGGTGGCGAGAATGCCCGGCTCGGCGGAAGCAGTCATGACCACCGCGCCGGCGCCGTCGCCGAACAGCACGCAAGTGGTGCGGTCTTCAAAATTCAGGATCCGCGAAAAAACCTCGGTGCCGATCACCAGCACGTTCTTGTGCGCGCCGGACTTGATGAAACTGTCCGCGATCGAGACTGCATACACAAACCCGCTGCATACCGCCTGCACGTCAAACGCCGCACCGCCGTTGACGATGCCGAGCTTTTGCTGCACTACGCAGGCAGTGCTGGGGAAACCGCCGAAATGATCGGGAGTCGAGGTGGCGACGATCACCAGGTCGATATCGTCGGGCTGCATGCGCGCCATGTCCAGCGCCTGCCTGGCTGCGGCTACCGCGAGATCGCTGGATTGCACATCGGCTTCAGCGTAATGGCGCGCGGCGATGCCGCTGCGCGAGAAAATCCATTCGTGCGACGTCTCTATGCCCTTCTCGGCAAGCTGCGCAGTGAGTTCCTGGTTGCTTACCCGTTTCGGCGGCAAATAGCTGCCGGTACCGACAATTTTGCTATATGTAGTCATGCTGTCTTTTGTTGGGTTGATTCAGTATTAACGATTTCGCCCGATCCGCCATTCGCGCCATCCGGGGTGTCGGCCTGCGGCATCAGCTCCGCAATCGTGGTCGCAATACGAGACAATACATCATATTTGGCTGCATCGAATGCACGCTGTATGGCCCACTCGTAGCCATAGGCGTCGGCGCCGCCGTGACTCTTGAAAACCAGTCCGCGCAAACCCAGCAGGCTGGCGCCGTTATAGCGCGAAGGATTGAGGCGGCGCGAGATGGCCTTGATGGCGCCGCGGGCGATGACGGCGCCCAGCATGTTCAGGAGGCCGCTCTTGAATTCGGTCGTTAAGACGGTCTTGACGAAACGGCCCAGGCCCTCGGAAGCCTTGAGCGTGACATTGCCGACAAAACCGTCGCAGACGACGATGTCGGTGGTGCCTTCGAAGATATCGTTGCCTTCGACATTGCCGTAGAAATTCAGGATGCCTTTTTCATGGTCGGCGCGCAGCAGCTCCGCCGTCTGCTTGACCACTTCATTGCCCTTGATCGCTTCTTCGCCGACATTCAGCAAACCGATCGTCGGCCGCGGCTTGCCTTCCATGGCCGACACCAGGGCCGATCCCATCAAGGCAAACTGGTGCAGATGCACAGGTTCGCAATCGACGTTGGCGCCCAGGTCGAGCATGTAAGTCGGACCGTCTTTCTGGTTGGGGAGGATGGTGCAGATCGCCGGGCGGTCGACGCCGTGCAAGGTCTTCAGCAGATAGCGGGAAACAGCCATCAGGGCGCCGGTATTGCCGGCCGACACGCATGCCTGCACTTGCTGGTCTTTGACCAGGCGCAGGGCGACACGCATCGAGGAATCTTTTTTGCGGCGTAATGCGGTTTCGATGGAATCGTCCATCGTCACCACTTCGGATGCATGGTGCACCGATAAACGCGGATGGGAACTCGCCTTGTGCTTTTTCAGTTGCGCCCGGATTTCTTCCTCGAGGCCAACCAGCACCAACTCGGCCTCAGGCTCGCGGTTGGCAAATGAAACTGCAGCAGGAACGGTAACCGACGGGCCGTGATCGCCACCCATGCAGTCGATAGAAATTTTGATTGTCATTGTTTTGATTCAGTGCCTACTCTAAGCCGTATTATGAGGCAGATTGGGCGCGATTCAAAATGACGCAAGGAAGGATGTGTCGGCATACAAAAACGGCGCCCTGAGAAACTCATCGCGCCGCCTTCGACCTGCATCGCAAGAACAAGTAAGTATTACTCGTCGTTCTTGGTCTTCAACACTTTACGGCCACGGTAAAAGCCGTTCGGGCTGATGTGGTGGCGCAGATGTGTTTCACCAGTCGTTGGCTCGATAGCCAGCGGAGGTGCAACCAGAAAATCGTGGGCACGGTGCATGCCGCGCTTCGATGGGGTCTTCTTATTTTGTTGAACTGCCATGATAACTCCTGCTTTCTTAAGATCTTAAAGTTTAACATATCCAACCCTCAGAACAGGGAAAGGCTGGATATTCCTGCCGCGTTTGTGCGCGGATTTTACTACCTATTGCCACACCTTAGTCACACGGAATCACATTCATGTGAAAATCAGCGCGACAAATTTACCGCAATTCTTTACTAAATCCATTTACTGCCGCTGCTATTTACTGCTGCTTCAAATTCTTGAGCATCGCGAACGGCGACTCTTTCTTGGCGCTTTTCAGGCCCTCAAGCGCAGACTGGTCCGGGCAAACCGGATGTTTCGGCGACAGCGGCAAGGCCAGCAGCGCCTCATCTTCAACCAGCTCTACGATATTCAGTGTTTTAGTGCCGACGATGACATCAATCTCGTCATTATCAAGCAGCGCATCGATTGCATCGGCGCTTTCTTCGTCTTTTGCCAGCACCAGCACCGATTCCGAATCGATATCGAAAGCGAACGACGTCAGGCAGCGCTGGCACATGATCTTGGTCGAACCGCTGACAGTGAGCGTCAGTTGCGGATGCCCTAACTGATCGGCGCCGCCAGCCAGGACCCAGTGCAGGGCGCCGGAGCGATCCGCAGTCTCAGCCGAGAGGCGGCTCAGATCGGCCACCAGCGTATCGCCTTCACGGCGCTCTTTATGGCGCGCATACTCAAACGCGTCGATGACAAAAGCACTCATAGTCAAGAAGCCGAACCCGGAAAACCTGCGATAATAACAGCCTTTTCCCTTATTCGTCAAAGTGTTAGCGCGTTTTCCGCACTTTGGCCGCCATTTGCAGGGATTTTACCGTTCTGCAATCGCAGAAACAACCAATAAGCAACAAAAACCATGGCTTCTTTACAACAGACCACCTCTTCCACGACATCCCTGCCGCGCCTGATCCTCGGTTCCAGCTCGAAATACCGCAAGGAACTGCTTTCCCGGCTGCACGTCCCGTTTGACGTGATCGTGCCGGATATCGACGAAACGCCCCATCCTGGCGAGAGTCCGCAAGCCACCGCCCTGCGCCTGGCCCTGGAAAAGGCGCGCAGCGTGGCGCTGGCGGCGCCAAATGCGCTGGTGATCGGCTCCGACCAGGTGGCGACGCTGGACGACGAGCAGATCGGCAAGCCCGGCAATCACGAGAACGCCCTGGCGCAGCTGCAAAAGATGCGCGGCCGCCGCGTCATTTTCCACACCGCCCTGTGCCTGTGGGATAGCCGCCACAGCCAGCCCGAGCAAGCCGTGCAGATAGAAAACATCCAGACCTTCGTCACTTTCCGCGACTTGCCCGACGCCGAGCTGGACGCCTACTTGCGCATCGAACAACCCTACGACTGCGCCGGCAGCGCAAAAAATGAAGGGCTGGGCATCGCCATCCTGGAAAAAATCGAAAGCACCGATCCGACTGCCCTCACCGGTTTGCCATTAATCGCGCTGACCGGTATGCTGCGCCGCGCTGCCTTCCCATTTTTCCGCACTCCCATTTTCACTAAATAGACCGACATGCCAGGCACCCTGTATTTAATTCCCAACACCCTGGGCCAGAACGAGACCGTATCGCCAGCTGCGGCGCTGGCAACCGTCATCCCGCAGGAAGTCCAGGCGCTTACCGCAAGGCTCGATTATTTCATTGCGGAAAATGCAAAGACCACGCGCGCTTTCCTGAAGCTGATCGATGCAGCCCAGTCGCTCGCCAAGCCGCTGCAGGAAATCCAGATCGCCGAACTCAATGTCAATACCGCCAGCGCCGCATTGCCGGCCCTGCTGGCGCCGCTTCTGGCCGGCCAGGACGCCGGCCTGATCTCTGAAGCCGGCGTGCCGGCAGTCGCCGATCCCGGCGCCAACCTGGTGCGGCTAGCCCACGCGCAAGGCATCCAGGTGCGGCCATTGGTAGGTCCGTCGTCGTTGTTGCTGGCCGTCATGAGCAGCGGCCTGAACGGCCAGAGTTTTGCCTTCAACGGTTATCTGCCCACCGATGCCGAACAGCGCGGCAAACGCATCAAGGCGCTGGAACTGCGCTCGCGCCAGGAACAGCAAACGCAACTGTTCATCGAAACGCCGTACCGCAACAGCGCTTTCCTGGAAGCCCTGGCCAATGCCTGCCAGCCCGGCACGCTGATTTGCGTAGCCACCGACCTGACGCTTGCAACCGAAAGCATCAGGACCCAGACCGCGGCAAAATGGAAGGCCGCCCTGGCGGCAGGCAAACACCCTGACTTCCATAAAAAGCCAACCGTGTACCTGTTCCTGGCCCAATAAATTCATTACACATAACGCAAAACGGCGACGGTATTGCGCCGTCGCCGTATTTGCCTGTCCCGAAAGACATTTATGTTGAGAAGTCGAAAACTTCTCGGTGCCGCATCCGAGATGCGGGGGTTTGTCCGGTAGTAATTGCGCTACTCCAAAACAAGGGGTTGTATTGCGATGGAGTGACTCTTTGCTATCGAAACAATCTCAATCTGTATGGTGATGGGTTTTGGTATTCCGATAATCGTCCCCTCCGTTCGCTGTTCCTTGAGTACCTTAAATATACGACAGGATCGCGAAGATACAAGGCCGATTATGGTATTACCATATGCCGGTTTCCACTTTGATATTTATCTTAAGGCCCGCACGCCGGCAGGCCTTGCATGAAACTCAACGCAAGCTTGGCTTGATGTCATTCGCCAGCGATTGCACTACGCCGGCGCCCATCGCCACGCCGAATTTTTTCAGCACGCGTTCAGGCAAACCTTCGCTCTTGGTGTAATCGACAATATCTTCCTGCTTCAAGACATCGCGAGCCACGCTGTCCACCGTGCCGTAGCCGTCGGCCAGGCCCATCTCGACTGCCTTCGAGCCGCTCCAGAACAGGCCCGAGAAAGTTTCCGGCGTTTCTTTCAGGCGCGCGCCGCGGCCCTTGCGCACCACGTCGATGAACTGCTGGTGGATTTCCGCCAGCATGGTTTGCGCATAACCTTTCTGGGTCGCGCTCATCGGGCTGAACGGATCGAGGAAACCTTTGTTCTCGCCGGCGGTCAGCAGACGCCGCTCGACGCCGACCTTGTCCATCAGGCCGGTGAAACCGAAGCCGTCCATCAGCACGCCGATCGAGCCGACGATGCTGGCCTTGTTGACGTAAATCTTGTCGGCCGCGGCGGCAATGTAATAACCGCCCGAGGCGCACATTTCGTCGACCACCACATACAGCGGCTTGTTCGGATATTCCTTGCGCAGGCGCGCGATTTCATCATTGATGATGCCGGCCTGCACCGGGCTGCCACCGGGGCTGTTGATGCGCAATATCACGCCGACCGAATCGTCCGCGGCGAAAGCGTTGTCAAGCGCCGGCACCACCACGCCGGCCGAACCGTTGCCTTCCGATTCGATCGCGCCGTTGATCTTGACCAGCGCCGTATGCGCACCGACCGTCTGCGTATCCGAGCCTTCGTAATTCATGCCGAGCCACACGCCGAAGACAATCAGGCCGATCACGGTCAGCTTGAAAAAAATCCCCCAGCGGCGGCGCGCGCGCTGTTCACGCAACGACGCGAACGCCAGCTTTTCCAGCACTTCGCGCTCCCAGCCTTCTTTTTTGACGGGCGTGGCCGCATTCTCAAAATCGTTATTGCTCATGGTGTTTGCTCACTTCGTTTATCCGAAATCGTTATTGAACAGACCAGCCTGTCAGGCAATCACAGGCCGCACATATTCATCAGGGATCCAGAACACCTGATCATTGCTTTCTTCAACCAGAATCTTGTGCAAACGTCCGCCGCGGCACGGGCCGCCGGCGCAATGCCCGGTTTCCGGCTCGTACACTGCACCGTGCGTGGCGCACATCAGGTACAAACCGCTGGACTCGAAAAACTCGCCCTCGTTCCAGTCCAGCTCCAGCGAGATGTGCGCGCACCGGTTCAGGTAAGCGTGGACGACATTGTGGTGGCGCACGGCGAATGCAACCGCCTCCTCGCCCCAGGCGGTAACCGCAAAACGCACGCCTTTGCCGCGCTCTGCCAGCGCAGAAGAAGCACAGAGGGGAAGGCGGTTATCGTTCACGGCGCGTCGCTCAATGGGTCGGTCAGGCGTTGGCGTTAAGCCAGGCGTGCAACTGCACGGTCGAGGTGGCGTTGAACAAGGGCTTCAGCGCATCCAGCTCATGCGCCGGGTGCGCGCCATACTGGACCGCGATTCCCGCGGCGCCGGCATTGATGGCCATCTGCAGGTCATGGGTGGTATCGCCGATCATCACCGTGCGCTTCAGGTCCTGGCCCAGCTCTCGCGTCAGTTCCTGCAGCATGGCCGGATGCGGCTTGGAAAAAGTCTCGTCGGCGCAGCGGGTAGCATCGAACGCCGACAGCAGCTTGGTCTCATGCAAGGCGCGGTTCAGGCCGACCCGGCTCTTGCCGGTGGCGATCGCCAGGAAATAACCCTGCTGCGACAGGTCCGCCAGCATTTCGCGCACGCCGTCGAACAAGGTCAGGTCCTGGTCTTGCGCCAGGTAGTGATAACGGTAACGCTCCACTACCCGCGGATACTGGCTGGGCTCCAGGCCCGGCATCGCAACCTGCATGGCTTCCGCCAGGCCCAGCCCGATCACGTGCGAGGCGGCCTTGTTGTCCGGGACCGCCAGTCCCAGGTCCCTGGCTGCAGCCTGGATACATTTCACGATGATGGCGGTGCTGTCCATCAAGGTGCCATCCCAATCAAATACAATTAAATCAAAATTCTTTCGCGCCATATTGCCTGGCAATACCTTGCCAGCTCCTGTAATTGGTTTGGCCTGCCGATCGGAAAAACCGGCAAACCGATAAGCAAATACTAACTGATATTCTGATCGCCCTCAGCTTCCGATATTGCCGCCGGGATATCTTTCGGCAGGCTTTTCAGGAATCTTTCGCATTCCGGCGGCAGCGGCGCCTTGAGGGTCACCGGCTTGCCCGTTTCCGGATGGGCGAAAGTAATCTGGTAAGCATGCAAGAACATCCGCTTCAGCGCGACACGTTGTCCGTCAGCCTTCTGCAAAGCCCGGTTCAAGGAAAAGTCGCCGTATTTATCGTCGCCGGCGATGGCGAAGCCGCTGGCCGACAGATGGACCCGGATCTGGTGGGTGCGGCCGGTCTTCAGCTCGGCTTCCAGCAAAGCATAGTCGCCATAACGCCGGATCAGGTTGAAAATCGTGTGCGACGCCTGGCCGTCGGCCTGCACCCGCACCCGGCGCTCGCCATCGGCCGCCGTATACTTGTGCAGCGGCAACTTGACATGCTGGCGCTCGTTTTGCCAGTCGCCGTGCACCAGCACCAGGTAACGCTTGTCGGTGTCGCCGTCGCGCATCTGCTCGTGCAGGTTGGTCAGCGCGGAACGTTTCTTCGCCAGCAGCAAGATGCCGGAAGTATCGCGGTCCAGCCGGTGCACCAGTTCCAGGAACTTGGCTTGCGGACGGGCGGCGCGGAGTTGCTCGATGACGCCATAGCTGACGCCGGAGCCGCCGTGCACGGCGACCCCGGCCGGCTTGTCGATCACCAGTAAATGATTATCTTCCAGCAATATCTTGAATTCCGCCCCTGGCGCTACCGCTTGTGTTTGCTTTTCAGCAATTCGAATCGGCGGCACCCGTATGACGTCGCCCTCGACCAGGCGATAAGTCTGGTCGATACGGCCTTTGTTGACCCTGACCTCGCCGGAGCGCAACACGCGATAGATATGGCTCTTGGGCACTCCTTTACAAATACGCAATAAAAAATTGTCGATGCGCTGACCTGCGTCGTCTTCCGCAATAGTCAGCATTTGGACGGCAAGAGGCGGCGCAATTGCTGTTAACTGTATACCTTGCTCCACGGCTACCTTGGGTTCGGCCTTATGCTTGCCCGCGGCTTGTGTCCGCGGCTCGGGGCGAGTCTTGACTCGTCCTCCAGAAAATCTCGCTAAGTCCTTCATTTTGAATATATAATTGTTCCGCAATTGTTAGAAAACAGTTGCTGGTGTAAGAATAAAAAGACCATTCTACACAGGGGCGTCCCCATCAGCCTCGCCAATTTGCAAATTTGATGGGAAATGTGTACGCATCACCCCTGCGCGAGTCAAGGTCGCACCGTTGTTGTCATCGGATAACGCGCACGGATGCTGAACAAGAATGTCTGGATGATTAGGATAAAGTCCGGCGAGCCCGATGCGATCCAAACGATCGCGACGAGCTCGCCGGTTGATGTAGTGTTTTTAAATTTGCCGCGTACTTACTGAAACCAATGCTTTATTTGGCTCTATCAAGCTGCTCACCGCCAAGCGTCGTGCTCGCGTTCCGCGAACCGCAGGATGCTGTACCGGCGCGCGCTGGTAGTTTTCAGTAAAACGGCAGCACTATATCCGCGCCTGTGCACTGCGCTCATATAGCGCATACACACCAAGGCAATTCTCTCCCCCCTGACACTCCGTTCTCGCGTACATCCTTGTACTTTTTGTCGCTGACAGAAATGCTGAAGAACAGCAATCTTTAAGCGCCATTGCATTGACCCAAGGGTCACGGAGCGAAAAATGAAACGCATGTTGTTTAATGCCACGCAGCAAGAAGAACTGCGCGTGGCTATTGTTGACGGGCAAAAGCTCATCGACATCGATATCGAAACCACCGGACGCGAACAACGCAAGTCCAATATCTACAAAGGTGTGATTACCCGTATCGAGCCGTCGCTGGAAGCCTGTTTCGTCAACTACGGTGAAGAGCGTCATGGCTTTTTGCCGTTCAAGGAAGTTGCCCGCACTTACTTTAAAGAAGGTGTAGACGTCCGCAGCGCATCGATCAAGGATGCCCTGCGCGAAGGCCAGGAAATCATGGTGCAGGTCGAAAAGGAAGAGCGCGGCAACAAAGGCGCGGCCCTGACCTCCTTCGTTTCACTGGCTGGCCGTTACCTGGTCCTGATGCCGAACAATCCGCGCGGCGGCGGCGTGTCGCGCCGGGTCGAAGGCGAGGATCGCCAGGAACTGCGCGAAACCATGGATCAGCTGGACCTGCCTAGCGGCATGTCGGTGATTGCCCGCACTGCCGGCATCGGCCGCAACGTTGACGAATTGCAATGGGACTTGAACTACCTGATGCAACTCTGGCGCGCCATCGAAGGCGCCGGCACCCAAGGCAAAGGCGCGTTCCTGATTTATCAGGAATCGTCGCTGGTGATCCGTGCGATCCGCGATTATTTCCAACCGGACATCGGCGAAATCCTGATCGACACCGACGAAATCCACGACCAGGCCCAGCAGTTCATGGCCCACGTCATGCCTGACATGGTGCATCGCGTTAAGCGCTACCGCGACGACGTGCCGCTGTTCTCCCGCTTCCAGATCGAACACCAGATCGAAACCGCGTATTCGCGCACCGTGCCGCTGCCATCCGGCGGCGCCATCGTGATCGACCATACCGAAGCCCTAGTGTCGGTTGACGTCAACTCCGCCCGTGCTACCCGCGGCGGCGACATCGAGACCACCGCCTTCAACACCAATTGCGAAGCAGCTGAAGAAGTTGCGCGCCAATTGCGTTTGCGCGATCTCGGCGGCCTGATCGTGATCGACTTCATCGACATGGAGAATTCGAAGAACCAGCGCGAAGTCGAAACCCGCCTGAAAGACGCCCTGCGCTATGACCGCGCCCGCGTCCAGATGGGCAAGATCTCGCGCTTCGGCCTGATGGAACTGTCGCGCCAGCGCCTGCGTCCGTCGCTGTCGGAAGGCAGCCACGTGACTTGCCCACGCTGCAACGGCACCGGCCATATCCGCGATACCGAATCGTCAGCTCTGCAAGTCCTGCGCATCATCCAGGAAGAAGCGATGAAAGAAAACTCGGCCGCGATCCACGTCCAGGCGCCGGTCGACGTCGCCGCTTTCCTGCTGAACGAAAAGCGCGGCGAGATCCTGAAGATCGAAACCCGTCACCGGGTCGGCATCATCCTGATCCCGAACAAGCACCTGGAAACCCCGCATTACAAGCTGGAACGCCTGAAGCACGACGATCCGCGCCTGGAAGAAACCCAGGCCAGCTACGCCATGGCAGAGCAAGCGGATACTGACATCGGCTACAGCAAGACCCAGAAAGAAGAAGGCAAGCCGCGCCAGGAAGCCGTGGTCAAGGGTATCACGCCAGACCAGCCGGCCCCTATCGTCGAGCGCAAGCCAGTGGAAGCGCGTCCGACAGCGGTTGCCGCTGCCAGCCCGGCAGAAACAGGTTTCCTCGGCAAGATCTTCGGCTTCTTCTTCAGCAAGCCGGCAGCGCCGGCAGCAACTCCTGCCGCTACCGCCGAAGCCAAGGGCCCGCAGCAACGCGGCGACCGTGGCGACCGCAACAACCGTGGCCAGCGCGGCCGTAACCGCAGTGGCCGCAACCGCGATGGCAGTGCGCAGGAAACACGCGACGACAACGCCAAGAAACCGCTGGTAGAAGCTGTCGAAGCAAAAACCCAGCAAGCCCGTCCGCCGCGTCCTCCGCGCGAGCCTAAGGAGCAGCGGGAGTCTACTAAAGAGCAACGCGAACCCAGCGACAGCAAGGCGGAAACACGCAATGAAGGCCGGCGCGAACGCGCCGAACGCCCGCCGCGTCCGCCACGCGAAGAGCGCAAGGAAAACCTGAGCGAAATCAAGGTCGACGAGACCTTGCTCAAGGGTGGCGTAGTCGCCGCTGCCGGCGTTGCCGTCAGCAGCATCGCCGAAGCTGCTGATGCTACGGAAGCGGTGCAAGCCGATAGCGGACGCGTTGAAGCCAAAGCCGGTGAAGACGAAGAACCACGCCGCCGCCGCCGCCGCGGTGGCCGCAACCGTAACCGCCGCGACCGCGACGGCGCCGAGGGCACCACTGAAGGCAGCAGCGACGACATCGAAACAGGCGAAGCCGCTGCAGCAGCAGACGTGGCCGATACCGGCAACGATGCAGATGCTCCCGAGGCAGTGAGCGCTCCAGCTCCAGCCGAAGCAAGCAGCCCGGCCGGCAACAGCGTACCGATGATGGCCTCGGCAGTGCCGATGGCACAGGAAAGCGCTGCTCCGGCAGTTGAAACGACAGCGGCGCCGACCGCCTTGTCGAATGCAATCGCAGCGCCGCTGGTGCCTCAGCACATTGCTCCGCAAGAGGAAGCCGCTCCCGTCGTCGCTGAAGCGGCGCCGGCAGCAGCTCCTGTGCAAGAGCCGGTTGTGGCAGCGCCGGTTGTGGCAGAACCTAAACCGGCCGCATCTGAGCCGGTAGCCGTTCCCGCAGCAATCGTGCCGGAACAACCTGCTGCACCTCAAGCGGCTCCGGCAGTTGCCAGCCAGCCGCTAGCAGAACCGCAGATCGAAGAAACCCCTGCGCTGCTGGCTCCGGCAGCGCCCGTGGTTGCCCCGGTGGTTGCTCCCGTGATTGCCCCTGTGGTCGCTGAAACGGCGGCGCCGGTAGCAGAAGCGCCAGCCGTCATCAAGGCAGCCGTTTCCAGCGGATCGCCTAAGGTGGAAGACCTGCAAAGCGTACTGGCTGCAGCCGGCCTGACCCTGGCGGCGACCGATCCGAGCAAACTGCGCGCTGCACAGGAAGCAACGGCCAACATCGTTGCCGCGCCACATGTGCCGCGCGAGCGCAAGCCTTTGCCGGCGCAGTCCAGCGAACCGCTGGTGCAGATCGAAACCCAGCGCCCGCAGTAAGCCGGTGCGCCACCTGGTGGCGTAGCAGCTAGACAGTAGTACAACAAAGGGAGTCCCAGACTCCCTTTGTCACGTCTGGCGCAGGCGATATGTTTGAAATTGCGAGAATTGCCGCACTTGCTGCTTTTCGCCAGGCGTCTGAAGCTAAAAAGCGACGCCCATGGTATCTTGTACAAGTTGCTACCTTATATTTATTAGATGCAAGACATTGCACATTTTTCCAGACACACATCATGACTAGAAAAGTCATCCCGCTGATCGATAGCCGCAGTTTTTTGCCGCTGCCCTTGCCGCCTGCATTGCCCTCTATCCTCGAAACGCCGACCGGCCTGATAGCGGATGAGCTGGGGCGGCCGCTGCACGACTTGCGCATCTCGGTCACCGACCGCTGCAATTTCCGCTGCGTCTATTGCATGCCGCGCGCGGTATTCGACAAGGACTATGCGTTCCTGCCGCACACCGCCCTGCTGTCGTTTGAAGAAATCACGCGCCTGGCGAGCCTGTTCGTCGCCCACGGCGTGCACAAGATCCGCCTGACCGGCGGCGAACCCCTGCTGCGCAAGCACATCGAAAAGCTGATCGGCATGCTGAGCGCCCTGAAGACACCGGATGGCAAGCCGCTCGACCTGACCCTGACCACCAACGGTTCATTGCTGGCGAAAAAAGCCCAGGCCCTGAAAGACGCCGGCCTGAACCGCGTCACCGTCTCGCTCGACGCACTCGATGAAAACATCTTCCAGCGCATGAACGACGCCGACTTCCCGGTGGCCGACGTCTTGCACGGGCTGGATGTAGCACATCAAGTAGGACTCGGGCCGATCAAGGTCAACATGGTGGTCAAGCGCGGCGTCAACGAGCAGGAAATCCTGCCGATGGCGCGCTATTTCAAGAACACGCCGTACATCCTGCGCTTCATCGAATATATGGATGTGGGCGCCTCCAACGGCTGGAAGATGGATGAAGTAGTGCCCTCCGCCGAAGTGGCGCAGATAATCCAGAGCGAACTGCCGATGCAGCCGCTGGCAGCCAACTACGCCGGCGAAACCGCAAAGCGCTGGCGCTACGAAGACGGCATTGGCGAAGTCGGCCTGATTTCCAGCGTCACCCAGGCGTTTTGCCACGACTGTTCGCGCGCCCGCCTGTCGACCGAAGGCAAGCTGTATACCTGCCTGTTCGCCAGCGCCGGCCACGACCTGCGCGCCTTGCTGCGCAGCGAATGCAGCGACCGCGAAATCTCCAGCGTGATCGGCCAGCTGTGGCGCGCCCGCGACGACCGTTATTCCGAGTTGCGCACGCAGCAGACCGAGGGCCTGGCTTCGCCCCTCAAGAAAGTGGAAATGTCGTACATAGGCGGCTGAGCGGGCCACGCCATGGAAACTTGTTCGCCCCCCTCTGCACTGAATATCACCGGCCTGATACTGGCCGGCGGCCGCGGCACGCGCATGGGCGGGATCGACAAAGGCCTGGCCCTGCTCGACGGCCAGCCGATGGCGGCGCATGTCGTCGCGCGCCTGGCGCCGCAGGTGAACAGCCTGATCATCAACGCCAACCGCAACCAGGACAGCTACGCGGCGTTCGGCGCGCCGGTCTGGCCCGATGAGCAGCCTGGCTTCGCAGGCCCGCTAGCGGGCCTGCAGGCCGGCCTGCGCCACTGCGCTACGCCCTACCTGGCGACCGCCCCCTGCGACTCGCCCTACCTGCCGCATGACCTGGTGCAGCGCCTGGCGCAAGCACTGGCCAGCGCCGGCGCCGACCTGGCGGTGGCCTCCACCCGCGAAGGCAGCGACCAAGACATCTGGCCGCAGCCGGTATTCATGCTGCTGAAAACCGCTTTATTGACCGACCTCAATGACTACCTGCAGGGCGGCGGGCGTAAGATGGAAACCTGGTACCGCCGCCTCAACTATTGCGAAACGCTGTTTACCGATGCCGACGCCTTCCGTAACATCAATACCCGAGAACAGTTACTACAGCGATAATGCAAACGCAATGACCAACCTGAATATCCGTCCCGCCAAGCCATCCTTGTCCGAACTGACCAGCTGCCTGTCGGACTACGATCCGGACGCCATGCCGGTAAGGCAGGCGCAGGCCATCATCAGCGATTGCATCACGCCAGTCACTGCGATCGAAAAAGTGGCGCTGCGCAGCGCCCTCGACCGCGTGCTGGCCAGCGACATCATCTCGCCGATCGACGTCCCGGCGCACGACAACTCGGCCATGGACGGCTATGCCTTCAACTCGGCCGACCTGCGCAGCGATGCCGATACCGTGCTGGCGGTGGCCGGCACCGCCCACGCCGGCCGCGCCTACCTGGGAGCGGTCGCCAGCGGCCAGGCGGTGCGGATCATGACCGGCGCCCTGATGCCGGACGGGCTCGACACTGTCATCCCGCAAGAATTTGTCAGCCCCGGCAGCGCGGCAGGTTTCGTCACCATCCCGGCCGATGCCGTCAAACCCGGCGCAAATCGCCGCCTGGCCGGCGAAGACCTGAAAGCCGGCAGCGCCGCGATTGCCCAGGGCCGCATCCTGCGCCCCGCCGACCTCGGCTTGCTGGCCTCGCTCGGCATCGCCGAGATCCCGGTAAGGCGGCGTCTGCGCGTGGCGTTTTTCTCGACCGGCGACGAACTGCGCTCGGTGGGTGAAGTGCTGGATCCCGGCTGTGTTTACGATTCCAACCGCTACACCTTGTACGGCATGCTGCAGCGGCTGGGCTGCGACATCATCGACATGGGCGTGGTCGGCGACGATCCGCAGGCGCTGGAAAGCGCATTTCGCAGCGCTTGCGAGAATGCCGACGCCATCATCACTTCCGGCGGCGTCTCGGTCGGCGACGCCGACCACACCAAGCAGATGATGGCGCAGCTGGGCGACGTCGCCTTCTGGAAAATCGGCATGCGCCCGGGCCGTCCGCTAGCGTTCGGCAGCATTACGTCGGGCGGCAAGCAAGCGCTGTTCTTCGGCCTGCCCGGCAATCCGGTGGCGGTCATGGTGTCGTTTTACTTTTTCGCGCGCGAGGCTTTGCTGCAGCTGATGGGCGCGCAGGTCGCCCCGTTGCCGCTGATGCGCGCCACGGCGGCCGTCGCCATCCGCAAGCGCCCGGGACGCACCGAGTACCAGCGCGGCATCCTCAGCATGAACGACAGTCAGTGGAGCGTGCGCCCTACCGCCGCCCAAGGCTCAGGCATCTTGCGTTCGATGGCGGAAGCCAACTGCATGATCGTGCTGGCGCATGAACAGGGCGGCGTCGCCGCCGGCGATGCGGTCGAGGTGATCCTGTTCGATGGCCTGATCTAAGGACGCGCATGGAATTCCGCGCTGCCCATATCGAAGACGCCGACGCCATCACCGCGCTGATCCACTGCTTTGCACATGAATTCCTGGCCACGCCTGGCGGCAAGGGCGCCGAAGGTTTTTTCGAATCCGTCTCGGCAGCCGCCGTAAGAGGATATATTCCCGATCCGCGCTATCAGTACCACCTGGCTTTTGAAGACAACGTACTCGCGGGATTTATCGCACTGCGCGACCGCAGCCACCTGTGCCATCTGTTTGTCGCCCGGGATTTTCAACGCCGCGGTCTGGCCAGGCAGCTTTGGCAGACAGTGAAAACAGCAACCGCCGCGCTCGGGACCATCGACGCATTTACGGTCAACTCCTCGCCTTTCGCGCAGCCTGTCTATGAGCGCTTCGGCTTCGTCAAAACCGGCCCACAAGTTGAAATGCATGGCATATGCTTTGTGCCGATGCGTTTGTCCCTCAGCTAAAACGCTGAACAACGAAATACTCCGACGATCTCAAACCCTGCTGCGCGTCATCGCGGAGCTCACAATCGAGAGAGCGTGGCCTGATCACGCTCTCCTCCAAAATATTTTTGCAAACACTCGTTGAAAACCTGGTTATCGAGCGTAGCTTCGGCGAACAAGGTCATCGAGGATTGAAACTTCATGTAGTCGGGAAAACCGAAAATATCTTCTATCGAGCGCCCGTCCACACCCGCAACCAGCCGGCAGCATTCCCGCAGGCGCGGCCCCAGCAGCGGATGCTCAAGGTACGCCCGCGCTTCTCCAAGCGATGAGATCGCATACCTGGCCGCCGTGGCGCTGTGTCCCAGTCCTTCAATCTGAGGAAAAACAAACCACATCCAATGGCTCCGCTTGCTGCCCTGGCTCAATTCTTCGCGTACGATATCGAAGACCGGCTGGTGGGCCGCTACAAAGCGTTGCAGATTGTATTGATCGCTCACGTCTTTCTTCCATCGAAAGGAAAAACCCCATGATCTCTCATGTTTTTGTCGGCGTCGCCGATTTTCAGCGCGCGTTCGGCTTCTATTCCGCCATCATGGAAGTCCTGGAGCTGCAGCTCAAATTCTGCGACGCGGACAAACCGTGGGCGGCCTGGATGGCCAGCGGCAAGGCGCGCCCCCTGTTCATCATCGGCGCTCCCTATAGCGGCGCGGCCGCTGCCGGCAACGGCCAGATGATCGCTCTGCTCGCTCCGACGCGCACCGCCGTCGACAAAGCCTACGCTGCGGCCTTGCGCAACGGCGGATCCTGCGAAGGCGCGCCCGGGCTGCGCCTGGAATATCATCCGGATTATTACGGCGCCTATTTCCGCGATGCAGATGGCAACAAGCTTTGTGTCTGTTGCCACGACGCTGTGGCTTAAAGTTAAAAACCGTCGCGCGCGGTCTCCATGTCAAAGCAGGCCATCAATTCACATTGATGGCCTGCAAAAAATACTGCATTGATTTACGTCCGGCTGCTGTCTTCAGAACGTGGAGCACTGGAACAAGCCAGGATGCCCGAAGCAGGTGGTAGTTGCCGGGTAACGTTCGGTATTGTCTTTTGTGTCGAGCCGCAGCACGCAACTGCGCCATTCATTGCTATTGCTTTTATACCCCAGTCTTTCGCAAGCCGGGCCATAGATGCGCATCATCTGGTCGACGTCGCGCTGTGCCTGGGCGGCGCGTTCGGCATCCGTGGCGCAACCGGCCAGCATGGCGACCGCGGCCAAAATTATGAGCGTACGCATGATCAACTCCTTTTCTTTCGGGCCTGTTCAGCAAACTTCGGTTTTCTGTTTTCCGCAGGCAAATGTGCGGGTATCCAACACCCGGCGGCGCATGCTGTGCACATAGTATAGGACAGAGCTTATTGCTCCACTATTTCCAATCATGCATAGTTGCTACCAGATGTAACCGTCCCGATCCCGGCCGGCAAAAAATTCAGGATGCGGCTTGTTTAGTGAAATACTGCTTCAGCTTTCGTCGTCCGGCGCCAATTCCGGCTCTTTGCCCAGCAGCAGCTGTGCGGCATCGCTCGGCAAGGCCTCCACCGATTTCAGCTTGCGCGCCATCTGGCGGCTGCGCACTTCGGCCTGGTCGATATTCTTGGCGGCCCGTTCCAGGGTCAGCTTGGTGGCCGCCAGCACGTCGCCGAACTTGCCGAATTCGGTCTTTACCGCGCCCAGCACTTGCCATACTTCGGATGAACGCTTCTCCAGCGCCAGCGTCCTGAATCCCATCTGCAAGCTGTTCAGCAAGGCCGACAAGGTCGACGGCCCGGCGATGCTGATGCGGTGCACGCGCTGCAATTCGTCGGCGAGGCCGGAACGGCGCATGACTTCGGCGTACAGGCCTTCGGTCGGCAGGAACAGGATGGCGAAGTCGGTGGTCAGCGGCGGCGACAGGTATTTCTCGGCGATGGTCTTGGCTTCGCCGCGCACCGCGCGCTCCAGTTCGCGCGAGGCTACGGCTACGCCTTCGGCATCGGCGCGGTCGGCGGCCTCGGCCAGGCGCTCATACTGTTCTTTCGGGAACTTGGCGTCGATCGGCATCCACACCGGCGTGCCGCCGTCGTCGTTGCCGGGCAACTTGATGGCGAATTCGACCCGTTCGCCGCTGCCGGGAACGGTTTCCACATTCTTCGCGTATTGTTCCGGCGTCAGCACCTGCTCCAGCAGCATTTCCAGCTGTACTTCGCCCCAGGTGCCGCGCGTCTTGACGTTGGTCAGCACCCGCTTGAGGTCGCCGACGCCGATCGCCAGCTGCTGCATCTCGCCCAGGCCCTGGTGGACTTTTTCCAGGCGGTCGGAAACGATCTTGAACGACTCGCCCAGGCGCTGCTCCAGCGTTGCATGCAGTTTCTCATCCACGGTCTTGCGCATTTCTTCCAGGCGCAAGCCGTTGTCGTTTTGCAGGTCCTTGATCTTCGCTTCCAGCGTGGCGCGTACTTCCGCCATGCGCTGCGCATTCGATTCGGTCAGCGCCGCCAGCGTCTGGTTCAGCGTATCGCCGAAGCGCTGCAGCGACTGCGCCTGTTCCTCCCGATTGGTCTGCGCCTGCTGGTTCATCGCCAGCCGCATGCTGTCGAGCTGCTGGGCGTTGGTTTCGTTGAGCTTGACCAGTTGCTGGGCAAAAGTGTCGATCTGGTTGTTCTGCAAGGTGGCGACGCTGGTCATCTGCGCCGCCAGGGTCTGCTGCAGCTGGCCGAAACTGCTGCCCAGTTCCTGCCGCATGCCCTGGGCGCTGGTCTGCACCTCGCTGCGCAGTTCGCGCTGCTGGCGCTCGCCAATATCTTGTTGATGGCGCTGCAGGTCGTTTTGCAGCTGCGTCAGCTGTTGCGCGGGATCGGCGCCGCGCGAGCTGCGCAGGATGGCGATGATCTGCAGCACGATAAGAACGGCGGCGACGGCAAGCAGGATGAGCAGTTCGGTTGATGTCATGTATTCTTCGATAAGCTAAAAATGGATTGCGGTGAAATCACGGCTGGGCGTCTGCCTTGTTGCGCATCCAGTCCGCAGTCTGGAAGAAGGATGTCAGCAAATGCTCCTGCAGCCTTTCCTCCATGCCGACATCCTGCATCGCCAGCGCCATGCAGCGCAGCCACTGGTCGCGTTCCGGCGTCGCGATCGCATACGGCAAATGGCGCGCGCGCAGGCGCGGATGGCCGAAGCGTTCTATGTACAAATCGGGACCGCCGCTCCAGCCGGTCAGGAACCAGTAAAACTTGTCGCGCGAGCCGTCGAGCGTGGTCGGATGCAGGGCCCGGATCACGGAAAATTGCGGCTCCAGGTCCATCAGGTCGTAGAAACGGTCGACCAGTTCGCGCAGCTTGCCGGCGCCGCCTATCATGTCGTAGAGGCTGGCCTGCTGTTGCGCCGGCTCGCTGGCGGCAGTGGTGTGTTCTGTAGTCATAGGGAAGAATGGTAACGTAAGCCGCCATTATCCCCGAATTGACATAACCAGGCTCAGGCTTCGCGCAAGGTCTGCAACGGCGGCTGGTTCAATACATGGCGCAGGCCGACCCAGCCGCCGGCAAACGTGCAGGCGGCGCCGATCGCCATCCCCGCCAGCCATACCAGCGGGCTGAAGGTCCAGGTAAAGCTGAACACATAGTGCGCCAGGGCCCAGCCGGTTGCCGCCGCGCCGCTGGCCGCCAGGAAACCGGCCAGGCTGCCGATCAGGGCGAACTCTATCCATTGCGATTGCGACAACTGCTTGCGGGTGGCGCCCAGCGCGCGCAGCAGGCCGGCTTCGCGGGTGCGTTCGTCTTGCGAGCCGACCAGCGCCGCATACAGCACCAGCGCGCCGGACAGCAGGGTAAACAGGAAAAGGAATTCGACCGCCGCCACCACTTGGTCGATCACGCCCTGGATCTGCTTGATGACGCTGCCGATATCGACCACCGTCAGGTTGGGAAAATCGCGCGTCAGCTGGTTGCCGAAATTGATGTGCGCATCCGGCAAATTGAAAGCGGTGATCCAGGTTTGCGGCATCTCGGCCATCAGCTTGGGGTTAAGGATGACAAAAAAATTCACCCGCATCGAACCCCACTCCAGCTTGCGCAGGCTGGTGACCGGCGCCGTCACCAGCTGGCCGGCGATGTCGAACTGCAGCTTGTCGCCCAGTTTCAGGTTCAGGGTCTTGGCCAGGCCTTCTTCGACCGAGGCTTCGGGCCGGCTATCGTCAAACCAGCGGCCGGCGGTCAGCGTATTCTGCGCCGGCAGCTGGTTCATGGTGGACAGGTTGAATTCGCGGTCGACCAGCCGCTTGGCGCGGTCGTCCGGATAGGTATCGGCGGTGATCGGCTTGTCGTTGACCTGGGTCAGGCGGCCGCGGATCATCGGAAACAGCTGCGGCTGGGCGATGCCGGCCGCCTGCAGGCGTTGCGTGATGTCGGCGCGCTGGTCGTCCTGGATATTGATGACAAAACGATTTGGCGCGTCAGCCGGGGTAGCCTGGCGCCAGGCGCCGACCAGGTCGCCGCGGATCACCGTCAGCAGCAGCAAGGCCATCAAACCCAGCGACAAGGCGACGATCTGGACGACGGTGGCCACCGGCCGCCGCTGCAGCGCGGTCAGCGCAAAACGCCAGCTCGGATGTCGCGACAGGCCGCGCACATGGCGCGATCCCTTCAACGCCAGCCAGCCGAGCAAGGCGAACAGGCCGAAACCGCCCAGGAAGCCGAGCGCAGTCAGCAAGCCCAGCTTGATGTCGCCAGCCTGCCACAACAGCAGGCCGATAAATGTCAGCGTCCCGAGCCCATAAGTGGCCAGCACCAGCGCTTGCGGCGCATCCTGTTCGCGCCGGATCACGCGGTTATGCGGCACGTTGCGCAGCTGCAGGACCGGCGGCAAGGCAAAACCGACCAGCAGCAGCAAGCCGGTGACCAGGCCTTGCACCGCAGGCATCACGCTGGCGGGCGGCAAGTCGCTGGCGACAAACTTGCCCAGCAAATCCAGCAGCATGAAATGCGCGCCGAAACCCAGCGCGACGCCGATCAGGCTACCGGCCAGGCCGACCAGCAGGAATTCCAGCAAATACAGTTGCGTCACCTGGTTCTGCGTCAAGCCGAGACAGCGCAGCATGGCGCAGGCATCCAGGTGGCGCAACATGAAACGGCGCGCCGCCATCGCCACCGCGACCGCCGCCAGCAAAGCCGACAACAGGCCGACCAGCGACAGGAACTGCTGGCCGCGATCGAGCGTGGCGCGCATTTCAGGACGGCCGTTTTCCAGGCCTTCGATGCGCACACCCTTGAGGTTTTCGCGGCTGATGTCGCTTTCCACCCATTGCTGGAAATCCTGCACCTGCTGCGGTTCGCCCGCCAGCAGCAAACGGTAGATCACGCGCGAGCCGTCCTGCACCAGGTTGGTGGAGGCCAGGTCGGCCATGGACAGCATCACGCGCGGCGCGAAGTTGATGAAACCGCTGCCGCGGTCGGGCTCGATCATCAGGACTTTGGCTATCTTGAAAGTGCGGTCGCCCAGCTTGAGCGGATCGCCCACCGCCAGATTGAGCGCGGTCAACATGTTGGCGTCCAGCCATACCGTGCCTGCCGCCGGGATTTCCCGGGTAGTCACATCAGCGCCGCCCAGCTTGTCTGCGACCACCAGGCTGCCGCGCAGCGGATAGCCGGCGCTGACCGCCTTGAGCGAAGCCAGCTGCGACCTGGTGCTGTCGCCTTCGCCGGCGATGGCCATGCTGGGGAATACCACCGTGTCGGCCAGGGTCAGCCGGCGCCGTTGCGCCTCGCTGCGCCAGCCGGGGCTGATGCGCTGGTCGCCGGAAATCAGCAGGTCGGCGCCCAGCAGCTGGTGCGCATCGCGGCTCAGGCCGGCGCGCATCCTGTCTACAAAAAAACCGACCGCCGACAAGGAGGCGACGGCCACGATCAGTGCTATCAGCAAGAAACGTAATTCGCCCGCGCGCCAGTCGCGGCGGGTCATGCGTATGGACTGCAGAAAGATCATGTAGCAAGCCTTTGGAAAACCCAGCGCAGGCCGCGCCACAACTTGGGCAGCAGCCAGATCGCAAACAGGAAAAACAGGATCAGGAAGGCAAACAGCAGCCAGGGATGGAAAAACGCCGCCCACAGGCCGCCCAGCACGGTGGCGTCTTCGGCAAACGAAGCGGTCCAGTTGCTCAGCGGTTCCGGCGTGGTGTTGATCATGGCGCGGCTGCCGGCCTTGGTGGCATGGGCGCCCAGCGCAAACGTGCCGCCGATCAGCGCCGCGATCGTGGTCCAGGCCGGATCCATGTGGCCCATGGCGGCCACCGCCAGGATGGCGCCGGCCGGAATCCGGATAAAGGTGTGGACCGCGTCCCAGACCGAATCGAGGCCGGGAATCTTGTCGACCAGGAACTCGATGGCGCCCAGCAAACCGGTGACGCCTATCACCCAGGGCGATTCCAGCACCTGCAGCGCCTGCGGCAGGTCGATCCAGCCCAGGCGGCCGAACCAGCCGGCGATGAACAGCGCCATGTACAGGCGGATGCCGCTGGCCCAGGACAAACCGCCGGCAAGCGCAGCGCTAGATAGTGTATCGATCATGATGTCCCCTCTCGGCGGTCTGTTTTTCCCAGGTAATGACTAGCGTAACTTAAATCTACGCCAGCCGCGCGGGAATAGCCATCTCGACGGCAAAATCTGCCACAGGATCACAAGTAGGGCGGGCACCTGTGCCCACGTGGACGTGGCGAGACGCGTAGTCCGGGAAGCGCAGTCCGCGACTAGAATCTCAGCGAGGCGAGTATCCGCAGCACCGCGTGGGCAAGAAAACCTTGCCCACCCTACGATTCGACCAGCGGCGCTACCTGCACGTCGCCGCATTGGGCGCGGTGGCGCAAGGCGTGGTCCATCAGCACCAGCGCCAGCATCGCCTCGGCGATAGGCGTGGCGCGGATGCCGACGCACGGATCGTGGCGGCCGAAAGTCTCGACCGTGGCCGGATTGCCCTGCTTGTCGATCGACTGGCGCGGGGTGCGGATGCTGGAAGTCGGCTTGATGGCGATCGATACGGTGATGTCCTGGCCGCTGGAAATGCCGCCCAGGATGCCGCCGGCATTGTTGGTCAGGAAGCCGTGGCGGGTGATTTCATCGCCATGCTGCGATCCCCGTTGCGCCACCGAGGCAAAACCGGCGCCGATTTCCACGCCCTTGACGGCGTTGATGCCCATCATGGCGTAGCCGATCTCGGCGTCCAGCTTGTCGTACAAAGGCTCGCCCAGGCCGACCGGGACCCCGGAGGCGACGATATCGATGCGCGCGCCGCAGGAATCGCCATCCTTGCGCAAGGCGTCCATGTACGCTTCAAGTTCGGCGATCTGGCTGGCGTTGGCGGCAAAAAACGGGTTGTTGGGCACATGCTCCCAGGATTCGAACACGACCGGGATTTCGCCCAGCTGGCTCATGCAGCCCTTGAACGTGGTGCCGTATTGCTGCAGCAGCCACTTCTTGGCGATCGCCGCGGCGCCGACCATGGGCGCGGTCAGGCGCGCCGAGGAACGGCCGCCGCCGCGCGGATCGCGGATGCCGTATTTCTGCCAGTAGGTATAGTCGGCATGGCCGGGACGGAAGGTATCGACGATATTGCCGTAATCCTTGCTGCGCTGGTCCTGGTTGCGGATCAGCAGCATGATCGGGGTGCCGGTGGTCTTGCCTTCGTAGACGCCGGACAGGATCTCCACCGTATCGGGTTCCTGGCGCTGGGTCACATGGCGCGAGGTGCCCGGCTTGCGGCGGTCGAGGTCGGGCTGGATATCGGCTTCGGACAGTTCCAGGCCCGGCGGGCAGCCATCCACCACGCAGCCGATGGCCGGGCCGTGGGATTCGCCGAAATTGGTGACGCTAAACAGACTGCCGAAGGTATTGCCGGGCATGATGATCCAGATAAAAGGAGGCTGAAAGACATGATTTTACCAGCGCCGCCTCTCAGGGGCTACCTGGCTGGCAAAATCATTGCCTTTTCAACATCCCAAGTCAGGGCAGTTTCGCCAGCTGCGCCGTCAGCAGGTCGAAGAAGCCCTGGGTATCGCCTTCCGTAATCCAGCGCGCGTTTTCCGGGCGCTTGGTGGAACGGTAATAATCGACCACGGTGGCGCCGAAAGTCAGCCCTTCGCGGGTATCGACCTCGACATTCGCCATGCGCCCCTTGAACAGGTCCGGCCGCAGCAGGTAGCCGATGGTGGTGGCGTCATGCACCGGGCCGCCGGGCAAGCCGTATTGCTTGATATCGTGTTCGACATAGGCGTCGAGGATGTCGGCGGCAATCTTGCCGGCCTGGTTGCCGATCTTGCGCAAGCGGTCGATGCGCTCCGGGCTGGTCAGCATCTTGTGCGTCACGTCCAGCGGGATCACGGTGATCGGCAGGCCGCTCTTGAACACCACATCGCTGGCATGCGGATCGGCGAACACATTGAATTCCGCCGCCGGCGTGATATTGCCGCCGTTGAAATGGGCGCCGCCCATCATCACGATTTCCTTGATGCCCTGCTTGATCCCGGGATTTTCGATCAGCGCCATGGCCAGGTTGGTTTGCGGCCCGAGCGTCACGATGGTCATGCTTTGCGGTTTTGCCGCGGTCAGGGTATCGATCAGGTATTGCACCGCATTGCCCTTGGCCAGCGGCTGTTTCGGTTCGAATACCTTGACTCCGGTGACGCCTTCGGCGCCGTGCACTTCGGCGGCATAGATGGGCGCCCGCAGCATCGGACGGGCGCAGCCGGCATACACCGGCACATCCGGCCGGTTGGCCCATTCGCGCACCATGCGCGCATTGCGCGAGGTGTAGTTGAGCTGCACGTTGCCGGCCACCGTGGTCAGCGCCCGCACGTCCAGCTTGTCGCGCGCCGACAAGGCCAGCAGCAAGGCGATCACATCGTCGGCGCCGGGATCGGTATCGATGATCAGCGGCACGGGAGCGGCGGTGGCCGCCAGCGCCGAACCCATCGGCAAAGCACTCAGCAACAGGCCGCCGGTCAGCAGCTTGCCGCCGTGGGTCAGGAAATTGCGGCGAGCCATGGCGGCGTCCTCCAGTATGTGTTTGGTCATCTCGATTCTTTCCTTGGTTCTTTGGTCCAGCGGCGCTTGATTTATTGCCAGGCGCCGCGCAAAGCCTGCACCTGCTGCTGCAGATATTCCGGCGTCGCCTGCTCCGCCGCCACCGGCTCGCCGACCGCCAGCTGCAAGGCCGACAATGGGCCGCGCTTGAACGAACGCTGGAACGGATTACCGGCGCTGCGGGTCCACATGCTGCCCCACAAGCCGCTCAGGGCCATCGGGATCACCGGCACCGGCGTGCGTTCGACGATTTTCTTGATGCCGCCGCGGAATTCGTTCATTTCGCCGGTGCTGGTCAGTTTGCCTTCCGGGAAAATGCAGACCAGGTCGCCGTCTTCCAGCGCCGCAGCGATCTGGTCAAAGGCGCGCTCCATCAGTTGCGGATTCTCCTTGGCCGGCGCAATCGGGATCGCCTTGGCGGTCTTGAACAGCCAGGCCAGCACCGGGATCTTGAAAATCCGGTGATCCATGACGAAGCGGATAGGGCGCGGGCTGGCCGCCATGATCACGATCGCATCGACGTAGCTGACGTGGTTGCAGACCAGCACCGCGGCACCCTCGTCCGGAATACGGTCGCGGTCGACGGTATGCACGCGGTGGATGGTATGGATCAGTATCCAGGCCACAAAACGGACCAGGTATTCCGGCACCACGGTGAAGATGTACAGCGCCACCAGCGCATTCAGGATCGCCGTCACCAGGAAAATCTGCGGGATGGTGAAACCGGATTGCAACAGCACCATCGCTACCAGCGCCGCCACCACCATGAACAAGGCGTTCATGATATTCATGCCGGCGATGGTGCGCGACAAGTGCCGGCGGTCGCAGCGGGTCTGGATCACCGCGAACAGCGGCACGATGTACAAGCCGCCGAACAGGCCGATCATTACGCAGTCGAACAGGATGCGCCAGCTGCCGTGCTGCTGCACGAACCCGGCCATGTCGACCGCCGTAGTATTGGTATAGCCGACGCTGGCCAGGAACAGGTCAAGGCCGAACACCGACAGGCCGATCGCGCCAAACGGCACCAGGCCGATTTCCACCTTGTGGCCCGACAAGCGTTCGCACAGCAGCGAGCCGGCGCCGACGCCGAGCGAGAACACCGTCAGCAGCAGCACAAAAACGCTGTGGTCGCCGTGCAGGTAGTTTTTTGCATACAAGGGAAATTGCGCCAGCACGATGGCGCCGTAAAACCAGAACCAGGAATTGGCCAGCATGGCCAGGAACACCGGCCGGTTCTTGCGCGAAAAACCCAGGTTGCGTACGGTTTCGGTAACCGGGTTCCAGTTGATCTTGAGCCCCGGTTCCGCCGCCGGCGTCAGCGGGATGCCGCGGCTGAACAGCCAGCCTACGATCGCAATCGCCACCGTGCCGCCGGCCACCAGTTCGATGCCCCACGGCTTGTGCACCACCAGCACCGCACCCAGCACTTCGCCCAGCAGGATGCCGACGAAGGTTCCCATCTCGATGATGCCGTTGCCGCCGACCAGCTCGTCCTGGCGCAGCTGCTGCGGCAGGTAGGCGTACTTGACCGGCCCGAAGATGGTCGAATGGATGCCCATGCCGACCACCGCCAGGATCAGCAGCCACAAGGTATGCGTCATCCAGCCGGCGGCGGCGATCGCCATGATGATGATTTCCAGCACCTTGACGTAGCGCGCCAGGCGCGATTTCTCGAACTTGTCGGCGAGCTGGCCGGCGGTCGCCGAAAACACCACGAACGGCAGGATGAACAAGCCCGGGATCAGGTTGTTCAGCAAGCTGACGTCCATGCTGGTCCAGCTCAGCGCTTCATAAGTCAGGATCGTCAGCAAGGCGGTCTTGAAGACATTGTCGTTGAACGCGCCGAAAAACTGGGTCCAGAAGAAAGGAGCGAAACGGCGCTGGCGCAGCAGGGAAAATTGACTGGATTTGGACATGGGTAAGCTAAGGTGAGGGGTGCGTGCTATGGCAAGTGATTATTGTTTTAATATTTTTCGGGCAGCTTACACAAAAAAACCGTTTGCGGCATCATTCTGCCGCAAACGGTTCCTGACAATCCATAACAAATACTATTCGTCGGCGTTGGACGGCCAGTCGCGGATATAGGCCTTCAGCATCTTGTTTTCAAAACCCTGGGCGTCCAGCACCGCCTTGGCCACGTCGTAGAACGACATCACGCCCAGCAAGGTGCGGGCATCCATGATCGGCACATAACGCGCATGGCGCTCCAGCATGATGCGGCGCACTTCGTTGACTTCGGTATCGGGCGTGACGGTGATCGGGCTGTCGTCCATGTGCTTGCGCACCGTGTTGCTGCCGACCGCGCCGCCGTTCTGGTGGATCGCATTCATCACTTCGCGGAAGGTCAGCATGCCTACCAGCGTCCCGAACTCCATCACCACCAGTGAACCGATATCCTTTTCCGCCATCGTGTTGACAGCCTCGATCAACGGCGTTTCCGGCGTCACGGTGTAAAGAATATTGCCTTTGACTTTGAGGATCTCAGAAACTTTCATGGGGCCATCCTGCCTTTGCTTGGGTTATGCTTGCTTGTATTGCTTGTATCCAGAATGTAGCTTAAGCGGAGCCAAAAATCTACCGCGCAGCGCAGCATGAATAGAACAAGCCCTCATATAAGCAAGAATTGAAGGAGACAGCCACACCATGAGCACCCCCCACTATCCCGGCTTCGACACCTTGTCGCTGCACGCCGGCAGCGTACCCGATCCAGCCACCGGCGCCCGCGCCACGCCGATTTACCTGACCTCGGCGTTTGTCTTCAAGGATTCCGACCAGGCAGCCTCGCTGTTCAACATGGAACGCGCCGGCCATGTGTATTCGCGCATTTCGAATCCGACCAACGCCGTGCTGGAAGAACGCATCGCCGCGCTGGAAGGCGGCGTCGCCGGGATTGCCGTCGCCAGCGGCCAGGCCGCCATGCACCTGGGGCTGGCCACCATCGCCGGCGCCGGTTCGCATATCGTGGCCTCGCGCGCCCTGTATGGCGGTTCGCACAACCTGCTGTCGTACACCATGAAGCGTTTCGGCATCGAAACCACCTTCGTCGACCCGAACGACCTCGATGCCTGGCGTGCGGCGATCCGTCCCAACACCAAAGCCCTGTTCGGCGAAACCCTCGGCAATCCTGGGCTGGACGTGCTGGACATCCCGCGCATCTCGGCCCTGGCGCATGAACATTACCTGCCGCTGATGGTCGACGCCACGTTTACCACGCCGTACCTGCTGAAACCCTTCGAACACGGCGCCGACCTGGTGTTCCACTCCGCCACCAAGTTCCTGTGCGGCCATGGCACCGCGGTCGGCGGCCTGCTGGTGGACGGCGGCACTTTCGACTGGCAGCAGGCGTACGACAAAACCGGCCGCTTCGGCGAATTGTGCGAACCGTATGAAGGCTTCCACGGCATGGTGTTTTCCGAGGAATCGACGGTGGCGCCGTTTTCGCTGCGCGCGCGGCGCGAAGGCTTGCGCGATTTCGGCGCGGTGATGAGTCCGCATAATGCGTTCGCCATCCTGCAAGGGATAGAGACGCTGGCGCTGCGCATGGAAAAACATGTGGCCAACACCCGCAAGGTGGTCGAATTCCTGGCGGCGCACGCCGCGGTGGAATCGGTGGCCTATCCTGAACTGCCGTCGCATCCCGGCCATGCGCTGAGCAAGACGCTGCTGCCCAAAGGCTGCGGCGCGGTATTCTCGTTCAACCTCAAGGGCGACCGCGCCGCCGGCCAGCGCATGGTGGAATCGCTGAAAATATTCTCCCACCTGGCCAATGTCGGCGACGCCAAGTCGCTGGTCATCCATCCGGCCTCGACCACCCACTTCCGGGTGCCGAGCGAACAGCTGGCCGCCTCCGGCATTACCGAAGGCACGCTGCGGCTGTCGGTTGGCCTGGAGAACGTCGAAGACCTGATCGAAGACCTGGCTTACGGCCTCAAGATGTCGCAGCGCACTGAACGCAAGGGGAAATGAGATGCTGCTAAAAATACATGGCGCAGATAACCACAGCTATTGTTATACCGGCGGCAAAAGCTTCAACCCGGCACTGCCGACCGCGGTATTCATCCACGGCGGCCAGAACGACCACTCGGTCTGGATCCTGCAAACCCGCTATTTCGCCCATCACGGTTTCGGCGTGCTGGCGCCGGACTTGCCGGGCCACGGCCGCAGCCAGGGTCCGGCCCTGGCCAGCATCGAGGAATTGGCAGGCTGGCTGGAATCCCTGCTGGATGCCGCCGGCGTCACCAAAGCCATCCTGATCGGCCACAGCATGGGTTCGCTGGTCGCCCTGGAGAGCGCCGGCCGCGCGGCCGGTTCCACGCGCATCGCCGGCATTGCGCTGGTCGGCACCGCCTATCCGATGAAAGTCGCCGATGCGCTGCTCGATGCCGCCAACAATGACCAGCAGAGCGCGATCGACATGGTGAACATCTGGTCGCATTCGACCATGTCGCCCAAACCTTCCGCGCCCGGCCCGGGATTCTATGTGCAAGGCGCCAGCCAGCGCCTGATGCAGCGCATCGCGCGGCAGTCGGACAGCAAGCCGACCGTGTTCCATACCGACTTTGCCGCCTGCAACAACTATGCAAACGGCGAACAGGCGGCGCTAGCGGTGGCCTGCCCCACCCTGTTCCTGCTCGGCCAGCGCGACGTCATGACGCCGGCCAAGGCGGCCGCCGGCCTGATTGCGGCGATCAAGCACGCCAAGGTAGTGCAGGTCGAGGCCAGCGGCCATGCCCTGATGGCGGAACAGCCGGATGCGGTGCTGGATCATCTGTACAGGTTTGCAACGGCAGCGCTGGGTTCGCCCACGGCGGTTGCGCCTGCCGCCATCGGGGGTTAAGCTTAAAGCACAGATACCGAAAAACGAGGATTCGCCAAGCGCTTACGCGAGACGCTCGCTAACGCTAATCCGGCGATTACGACCGCTACAGAGTTGGCTACACAGTTTGCATTACGCTTTAAGGGCGGTTCAATCTCGCCTGCAGCAGTTCGCGAATGGTGGAATGGAGCGGCGATGCCGACCGAGGACAAGTTAGAAGTTCTGGCGCATTGGCTTAAAGTGCCGTCTCATTGGTTACGATACGGGGAAGCGCCAAAGAGCAAGAAAGGTGAATCTCAAGGCGAAGCCTCAACGGCAGAAGAGATTATGCTGTTGCAGAGATGGCGCATGCTACCTGTTAGCCGCAGAAAAATTGTTCTGACCTTACTCGCAGACCTGAGCAAAGATAGTTAGAACTGGGAGAGTCACATGAAATGCCATCAATGCAGTACGCCAGCACTCTACCAAATGGGGGACCAGCGCACTCCGTTATGCCTTTCCTGTTACTCAAAACTGATGCATATTCATCAGCAACAGCTTGAGAATGCAGAGCGCATGATGAATTATTATAGCGACCAAATGTCGGAGGTAGCCGGGTTGCCCCCGATGGGTCCTCGATTTGCGCCACGCCCACGCCCAGTAGTCGTAGAGGAGCTGAAATTGAACAATATCAACGTCACCGACAGTGTAGTTGGAACAATCAACACCGGCTCCATAGGTACAGTCGATCAATCAATTACTGTACTCACGCAGACAGGCGAACCAGCTCTTGCTGATGCTATAAAAGCCCTATCCGATGCAATTCTTGAGAGCAAAGATTTAACCGACGCTCAAAGAAGCGAATTGGTTGATAGCCTTAGCGTCATTGCTCAAGAGGCGGCAACACCAAAAGAAACGAGGCGCAACTCTGTCGCAATGACGCTATTAGAACGGGCAATGAAAATCACTGCACTAGCTGGAGACATATCCGGTATCTGCCAAAAGTGGTGGCCTATTTTGGTTGCTGCATTTTCTGCGATGAATGCCAGCTAATTGGCTTAGTGGATCGAGAATTTTCCATGATTGACGACATCGATTTTTCCAAAAAATACGAATACAACGTAGATGTTTACCACGATGATTTGGGGGAGCTTGGAAACGCCACATTATCGTTCGGTGCAGGTAACCTAGTACATCTACATTTCAAAAACTGGCTTTCATGCCGAGCACTGGAAGATGAGAAAACTCATAGGATAGTCAAAGCAAAAACAAGCAACAATGAGTTCTTTACACTTTTTGACTGCGTGCTTTCTCATTCCACGCTATACGCGAACTACGTTATCGCGGGGGACGTTACAGATGAATTCAAGTGTATAGAAATTCGATACAGCAACATATCTGAATGGTTCATGTCGGATCAGGGCTTGAAAGGCGAAATTGGCAAGACTCTAAAATGGGTTAACACGACGCAGCAATTTTTCGTCTCAGTCAAAACCAATGAAGAGGAATTTTCGTTAACCAGCAAGTCTATGAATTCGATCACTCAATCTGGCGAAAATTATTCAATCAACGAGCATATACTGTTCAGTTTTGAGCGCCTCGACGCCAGATTCGCTGTCCAAGATGTAAAGGATAAGGCATATGAACTCTCAAATTTTCTGTCCATACTTATTGCCTACCCACTATCCATCGTCAGCATACAAGTAGAGTGCGAAAACGAACGCACTCATTGCGCATATTTCCCGACATTCAAAAAAGTGGAACGAGACGAATCAAAGAACAATTTTTGGCTCGAATGCCTAATATCAAAGTCAGAGCTTGATGGAAAATGGCAGGCAATATTTGAAAACTACTATAAGTCTGTATATCGAAAAATTTCTTGGTTTCGCCTCGCAGGGATGCAGAGATACGAGGGTTTCTGGGAGTACAAGACATTAGGTTATGTCACCTTGTTGGACAAATATGTTACTGAGTTTTCGAAGGCAAATGGACTAAAAACCACTATTCCCGGAAATGGCAACATAAAAAAATTGGGCACTGAACTAACAAAAATAAAGCCATCTATTAACGACAATCTTCATAACCGAATTATGAAGATTGCGGACAGTATTTTCTCCAAAAAACGAGAGCCAAATTTTATTGAAAAATATGAATTCACAATGAACGCCACCAATAGCGACATTGTGAAAATCATTAACCTTTCGGCAGCAGATTTTAAAAGAATAAAAGACCTACGGGATGCCATTGCTCATGGCCACGCTCTTGAAATGACCGATAACGATTACGACAGAATGCCTGTAATCGTAGCCAAGATTGCTCTTTTGTTGACCTATTGGGCGTTTATAGATTTTGGATTAAAATCCGACGATTTCATGAATTGCCTTACACGCAATCACAATCAGCTGAGACGCCGAGCCGACCCTGATCTAGTGCATCTCGCAAGAATAAGAAATCCGGAAAAATTTTTCATGATTTCACAAGAGGAGTTTGAAAAAATTTCAAGAGTTCGAAATTTTTTGCTTGGCGCGTGTTTCACTGAAGATGCTCAGGGCGCCCTTCAATATTCAGAACAGCATGCTGAGACTTGCCAAAAATGGTGGAAAAATTCCTCGAAAAAAACTGGTCGCATCTATGCACACAAAGATATATTTAGCGTAAAAAAGAAACAACTAAAAATCGTATATGACGCCTATGTCGAGTGCGGAGATAAGCAGCTAGTGTGCAGCCCTCTCTATATTTTCACGGACAGTATTTCATCAAGTAGCGGTGATATTCTGGCACAATCAAACTCAGGTTAGAACCCTATCAGCCATTAACCACCGCTCCCTAACGGATGCCTTGAGTATATGGATTGTAATCACGAGAGGTCTTTGGAGTTGACCTCTGCCGGGGATTAACAGGAAATTCGGCCGCACAACCCGTGCAGCGAAACGCTCCGGTGTAAGTACGATTGTCTTGCAGAATTTGAATCTGTTGCTTCTCCATGCAACTAGGACAAGCAAAATGTTTAGGTTCGCTTTTTGCTTCGTAAACTGTCGCACCGCCAGCCGTTTTCGTAAGTTCATAGGACGTGCGACGGGTCTCCCAGTTTTCAATAGCTCCCACCTTCTTCCGCAACGACTCATTTTCCGACTGGTACTTAAACAGTTCCTCCCGAAGCTCGAATAAAACATCTTGGGCTTGCCCAAGCTTCGTCAGCGCCTCAATTACTTTACTTCGAGTTTCTTGCTCAACTTTGCCTTCAATCAATGCACTGAACAAATCTTTTCCAAATTTCAACCCACTATATGCCGCGCCGATTGAAGCAATGTCCATGGTACCTCCTATGATCAACGTCATGTTAGAACTTAATTTCAGCCCGTCCCAATGAATTTTACAATTAAGGCTTAATCTGAACTATTCGTTCGACGGGAACGAAATCAAAGTCATGCTTGTTTAAGGACGCCGATAGAGAAACGATACTATTAACTGGCAATACAATGCTTGTCATGTCGTCAAACTCGGAATTGGGTAGAAATATATATCCGTCCGTGTCCTTCGGCATCAGGTCAATTTTAGTAATCAACTTGCCCTTCTCGATATCCATCTCCGTACCCGACTTCACATCAGGAAGCTCTCTCACAGTTAAGTTGTAGCTGTCCTTATCCTTTTGATTGAATTCGATTGTGGAGGCTCTGGGGTTCTTGGACTTCACATGAACAACGAGCAATCGTAGATTATCATGGTCTTTGTATGGGAGCACTTCCGTTGTCATGTCTAGGTTAATCATCCAGCCATCGTTACCACCTAGATCGAATTGATACCATGCCCAATAACCAGCAACTCCAATTGCTGCTATCGAAGCGAGCTTAAGAACCAACTCAACTATTGGCGTTATGCGGGCTACCCAACCCATCTTAAGCACGGCTTGTTTTAATGTGACAGACGGACTTGAATTGCGTTGCGGCTTCAATGAATCCCCCTATAGAAATGAACAACCTATCAAGAAGTGCCGTTCACAATAATCCCTTACTAGGCCAATTTGCCTATCGTAGCTACTACCTTGCGACTGGCTGTCAGTGGAGTATCGTATGTATGTATAGATATTTTTTATAGTGATGGATTCTACTATTGAAGCAACAGCAAGGAAACGCCATGCCTACCGTGCTTGAAAAGAAATACGAGACGTTCGCCGAGTTCTATCCGAGCTACCTGAGCCAGCACAGCAACCGCACTTGCCGCCAGCTGCACTTCGTCGGCTCGACCCTGGCTTTGCTGTCGCTGGTGGCGCTGGTGCTGACCGGCGCCCTGTATTGGCTGGCCGTAGCGCTGGTGTGCGGCTACGGTTTTGCCTGGATCGGCCACTTCGTGTTCGAGAAAAACCGCCCCGCCACCTTCAAGCAGCCGCTCTACTCCCTGCTCGGCGACTGGGTCATGTACTGGCAGATGCTGACCGGCCAGGTTTCTTTTTAATTAACTATGCAAAAAACGGTTCACGACAATGTGAACCGTTTGTCCCTTAGAATAGCGCCTACTTTACTTTTAGACATGATGACAGGCCACAAGGCGGCTGCTCGTCAATGAGGAAACGGGGAATTCATGCAAACCAGGGAAACCGCGCTGACGCATCGGGGGCCAGGCCAGGTTGCCGGGCCGGAAACGCCCGCCGTCGCCGTCAAGCGGCCATTGTTCCTGATGAACTATACAAGGCCGACCTATCAGGGCTCGGTACAGATCAGCTATTTCTGGATACCCGGCTTACTGCGCGGCGGCGACCTCAAGTTCCGGATGCACTAGTCCGTCGGCAAAATACGCCGTCAATGTCTGCTCCAGCCCGCGCTCGATAGCCTCTTCCACCTGCCACGCCAGCGCCGCGTCGGTCACCTTGCCCGCCACCAGGTTGCATACGAACAGACGATAGATATCGCTCAGTTTCAGCCGCTCGGGATTGGCCAGCAAGATCCAGCCGTCGACGCTGATGCGCGCTTTGCGGCCCCACTGGGTCCTGACCAGCTTGTCGGTCTGCACCGAACCGACCCAGCCGATCTCCTGCATCTGTTGCAGCAGGCTTTCCGATTCGTCAAAACCGAGCCTGGTCGCGCGCCGTATCTGGTCCGCATCCACCGCAGCTGAACTGCCCCCCGTCCTGGCCTGGTACAGCACGCCCAGTACCGCCATTGCATCGACAAAGGCGCTGCCCGGCGCCGGCACGTGCCACCAGCGTTCGTACTTCACCACCGGCAGGGCCGCCACCAGCAAGGCGCCCACCAGGGTGATCATCCACAGCATGTAGATCCACAACAGGAAAATCGGCAAGGCGGCCAGCGCGCCGTAGATCATGGTGTAGGTCGGGAACTTGATGACGTAGGCGGCAAAAAAGCGCTTGGCGATTTCAAACACGATGCCCGCCAGCAGGCCGCCCCAGACGGCGTCGCGCCAGTCCACCCGCTGGTTCGGCACCGCCACGTAGAGCAGGGTAAACGCACCGGTGGTCAGCGATACCGACAGCAGCGTATAGAACCATCGGCCGGCCCAGCTCACCACCAGGCCGTTGGCCGCGGCCGACAAATAGGAAGTGACGGTGATCGAGATGCCGATCAGCAAAGGTCCCAACGTGATGATGGCCCAGTACACCAGCACCCGGTGTATCCACGGCCGCTGCTTCTTGACGCGCCAGATGCGGTTGAACACATGGTCCACCGTCGACATCGTCAGCACCGAAGTGACGATCAGCGCCACGCCGCCGACCGCCGACAAGCGCGCCGACTTGGTGGCGAACTGGTTGAGATAGTCGAGGATGACGTTGGCGACGCCCTTGGGCATCAGGTTTTGTACAAAATACTGTTCCAGCGAAGCGCGGAAGGTGCTGAACAGCGGGAATACGGTAAAAATCGCCAAGGCGATAGTCAGCATCGGCACCAGCGCCAGGATGGTGGTGAAGGTCAGGCTGCCTGCCACCTGCGGCAGGCGTTCTTCATCCAGGCGGCGCGCCGCAAAACGGAACAGATCGCGCAATTGCGGCCAGGACAGGCCGCGCAGCCTGGAAAATTTCAATGACTTCATGCTTTCCCTGATTTTGCCGGCTGGAGCAGGTGATTAAAGGCGATTTTTGCACCATGAACCAGCGCTAAAGCGCCCTATAATAGCAAAGTGCGTACCAAAATGAACTCATCCAATATGACTGCGAATATTACTGTGAACACCCCGCTTCTCGTTCTGTACTACTCGCGCCATGGTTCAACCCGCAAGCTGGCCGAGCTGATCGGCCAAGGCATCGACTCCGTGGCCGGCTGCGAAGCGCGGCTGCGCACGGTGCCGGCGGTATCGACCGTGATCGAAGCCAGCGCGCCCGATATCCCGGCCGAGGGCGCGCCTTACGTCGAACTGGCCGACCTGCAGGAATGCTGCGGCCTGGCGCTCGGATCGCCGACCCGCTTCGGCAACATGGCCGCCGCCATGAAATATTTCTGGGACGGCACCAGCACCGATTGGCTGGCCGGCACCCTGGCCGGCAAGCCGGCTTGCGTGTTCACCTCCACCGGCAGCCTGCACGGCGGCCAGGAATCGACCCTGATGTCGATGATGACACCCTTGTTGCACCATGGCATGCTGGTGATGGGCCTACCCTACACCCTGCCGGAACTGATGACAACCGCCAGCGGCGGCAGCCCGTACGGCGCCAGCCACTGGTCCGGCATGAACGGTACACATCCGATTTCGGCCGAGAGCCGCACCCTGGCGATCGCCCAGGGCCGGCGCCTGGCGGAAACCGCTTTGAAGTTGACGCAGTGAATATAAAACTCAACATCGCGGGGACATGATGACCACCAAACTGAAACCAGGCATATCGACCCATCCGCTGCCGCACGCAGCACGCCAGCCGCGCTTCTTCTATTTCGGCGCGGTCGGCAGCCTGCTGGCCCTGATTGCACTCGGGCTGGCTTGGGAACTGGCCCTGGCGCCGCTACGGCCAGGCGGCTCCTGGATGGTGCTGAAAGTGCTGCCGCTGCTGTTTCCGTTGCGCGGCGTGCTCAAGCGCGACGTATATACGATGCAATGGGCGTCGATGCTGATCCTGATCTATTTCACCGAAGGCATAGTGCGCGCCACCAGCGACAGCAGTTTCCTGTCAAGCAGGCTGGGCTGGCTGGAAGCCGCGCTCAGCGTTGTCTTTTTCATTTGCACTATCCTTTATCTCAGGCCTTACAAGAAGGCGGCCAAGGAAGTTGCGAAGCAAGCTATCAAGAAGGCGTCGCAATAGGACGGTATGTACTCCGTGGTCCGTTAAATGGGGTCAGAGTAATTTTCGCAAAAGGCGCGAAAAAAAACTCTGACCCCATTTAACTATTTTTGTCGAAACCTGGACATGAAAAACACTGAATTTCTCGATGCCTGTCGCAACGCTATCGGCGCTGCCCACGTGCTTACCGACGAAGCTGACAAAGCGGGCTACCTGACTGACCAGCGCCAACGTTTTACCGGCGCGGCATTGGCCGTTGTCAAACCGGCCGACACTGCAGAAGTGGCCGCCATCGTGAAACTCTGCGCGCAATTCCAGATACCCATCGTGCCTCAGGGCGGCAATACCGGCCTGGTGCTGGGCAGCGTGCCCGACCAGAGCGGCCAAGCCATCGTACTCTCGCTCAAACGCCTCAACCGCATCCGCGCCGTCGATCCGCTCAACCACACCATCACGGCAGAAGCCGGCTGCATCCTGCAACACATCCAGGAAGCTGCGGCCGCGGAACAAACCCTGTTCCCGCTGTCGCTGGCGGCGGAAGGCAGCTGCACCATCGGCGGCAACCTGTCCACCAACGCCGGCGGCACCGCGGTGCTCCGCTACGGCAATACGCGCGAACTCTGCCTCGGCCTGGAAGTGGTGACAGCCCAGGGCGACATCCTGCACGGCCTGCGCGGGCTGCGCAAGGACAACACCGGCTACGACCTGCGCGACCTGTTCATCGGCGCCGAAGGCACGCTGGGCGTCATCACCGCCGCCGTGCTGAAGATATTCCCGCTGCCCAAAGCCCAGCTCACCGCACTGGCCGCAGTGCAGGCCCCGGCAGACGCGCTGCGCCTGCTGAGCTTGGCGCAAAGCCGCTGCGGCGCCACCCTGACCGGCTTTGAACTGATGTCGGACCTGTGCCTGCAACTGGTCGCCAAGCATTTCCCGCAGCTGCAATTCCCGTTCGCCCAGCGCCACCCGCAGTACGTGCTGCTGGAGCTGTCCGACAACGAATCCGCAGAGCACGCCAGCGCCCTGCTGGAAGCCGTCATCGGCGACGCCCTGGAACAGGACATCTGCCAGGATGCGGTGCTGGCCAGCTCGACCGCCCAGTCGCGCGCCCTGTGGCAGCTGCGCGAAAGCATCTCCTCGGCGCAAGCCATGGAAGGCAAGAACATCAAACACGACATCTCGCTGCCGATTTCCCGCATCGCCGAATTCATCGCCGTTACCGACGCCCTGCTGCAGCAGCATTTCCCCGCTTGCCGCAACGTCACCTTCGGCCATCTGGGCGACGGCAACCTGCACTACAACGTCTCGTCGCCGGTCGATTCCTCTGCCGAACAATTCATAGAACGGCAGGCCGACGTCAACCGCATCGTGCACGACAGCGTCGATCGCATGGGCGGCTCGATTTCGGCCGAACACGGGCTGGGCGCCCTCAAGCGCGAAGAAATCCTGCGCTATAAATCGCCGGTGGAAATGGCGCTGATGAAAACCATCAAGCAGGCGCTGGATCCTTTGAACCTGATGAATCCGGGCAAAGTCATTTAATCCTCGGGCCAGCGCTTTCCTTGATCAGAGCGCAACCCGCCTGACCAGTTCTCGCCAATCCTGATGGTGCACTTGTCTGCCATTTTCCCAAGCGGTCTGTTCTGCCTCGACCAGGAAATGCTCTGCATCGGCAGTCAGCCGCAATACGCTCTTTACTTCAACCTGCCAATCGCCGCGGCCGGCCTTATAAAGCCACCGCTGCTCCGAACTGGCCGACAGCGGATCCTGCGGCAGGATGGAATATTCTTCATCGCATACCTGTTCAACCACCAGACCATGGTCGTCAAAGCAATAACGTCCGAAATCGTCATGAATCTGCGTGGTGACGCGGCCGCTCATGGCGTCGCTGACGACCTGCCGCCTGCTCGCCGGCGAACGCTGGTAGCGCAGTGCTAACGGCGCGGCGGCTTCCGGTTCTGCGAAGGGCGAAGCAGATACCGTCTGCATGTCATGCAGCGGCAACGTGATGGCCGACTGCGCCAGATCGAATTCCAGCGTTGCATGAGCCCGTGCCGGCCAGACCAGGGGGAAATAGGCGCTGCTGATGGCGATCCGCAACCGGTGCTCGGCCGGCAGGCGATAACCGACGTCATCCAATTGCAAGGTAACGTCGAACCATTTTCCTGGGATCAATTTCCTTGGCGAGGACTCGTTCTGCGGCAAATTCAGGTTGAGGACGCCGTAGGTAATACGGGTCGATGCGCCATCAACCGACACATCGTTGAGGCGCACCGCCAGTTGCCCGTGTTCGCTGTCGCAGCGCAGGCGCAGTTTCAGGACGGCAGCGCCGACCAGGGCAATCGGCGCTTGCAGCGCCGGCAAATCTACCGTCAGCGATACCGCGTCGTCGGCGCGCTGGTCGGTCGGAAACTCCGGCCCCAGCCAGATCACGCAATATTCCCCGCAGGCGGAACCAGTGCCCAGGGGCGACCGCAATATCCCGCAAGAGGCGTCGGCCGCCCCCAAGGGGACGGTCAGCGCTTGTACATGCGGGCTGGGCCAGCAAACCTCACGCAGCCAGTTGCCAGGCCGTTGCGCATAACTGGCTTGCGGTGCAACGGCGTCCTGCAGATAGAGCGTCATCTGCGGCTCGTCCATCACGCCAGTGTCGATATCCTTGAGCCAATAATCCCACCAGCGCAATGCTTCCTGTAAAAAGCCTATGGCCGGCCCAGGCACGGCGAAATGCGGATATTTGTGCGCCCATGGTCCGATCAAGCCTTTCTTCGGTCCCGGCAGGTTTTCCAGCATGCGCGGAATCGCGTTGCTATAGGCGTCGCCCCAGCCGCCGATGGCATACACGGCAGCTTTGATCTTGCTGTAATCGCAGCACACGGAACCGTGCTGCCAATAGGCGTCGAAAGTCTGGTGCTGCAGCCAGTTCTTCAGTAGCAAAGGCATGTTTTTCAGGCGCTGCAGCCACAACTCGCGCCAGCCAGCGCCGACCAGTAAAGGATCGGGCGCCGCGGCGCCGTAACTGAACATGGTCGCCGCCCATCCGGCATTTTCCAGCAGCATGCAGCCGCCTTTGTAGTGGATGTCATCGGTAAAACGATTGTCGGTGGAACACAGCGTGATGACTGCCTTTAGCGTATCGGGCTGGATCGCTTCGATTTGCGCCGCTATCTGCAAGCCGTTGAACCCTCCCCAGGAAATGCCCATCATGCCGACCTTGCCGCTAGACCATGGCTGCTGCGTAATCCAGCGGATCACTTCGATCGCATCGTCCTGTTCCTGCTGCAGGTATTCATCCGCCAGCAAACCGTCGGATTCGCCGCAACCGCGCATGTCGACCCGCAGGCAGGCATAACCATGGCCGGCGAAATAGGGATGGGTGAGCTGGTCGCGCACTGCGGTGCCGTCGCGCTTGCGATACGGCAGGTATTCCAGGATGGCCGGCACCGTGAATCCGGCGGAATCGGCAAGCGCAGCCGCCGGCAGCCACATGCGATATGCCAGGCGGCAGCCGTCGCTGAGGATGATCGTGCCGTGTTCGATTTCCTTGATTGCGTGGGGAAACTGATATTTTATCTTCATGGATACTCCCGAACGTTCTTTTGTCCGATGGCAGGCGTCAATACCGGCGGCGCCAGCAATGCGCCGGAACGCGCCAGAACGATCAGCGATCCGGCGCTGCCAAGGATGATCAGCAGCGCCGGCAGACCGCCAAGATTCGACATCATCTTCACGCCGGCGACACCGCCGGCGAAGCTGGTCATGATCCACGACACGACGCCAATCAGCAGGCCCCAGGTGATTTTCTGCCACATGTTGCGCTGCTCGACGCCATCCGCAGTGAAGCCATCGGTGCATAGGTTGCTGATGGCGTCGGTATTTGAATCGGCTGCGGTGACGTAATTCAGGAATGCAACAAGAAGCAGTACCACGATCATCACGGCGCTGAGCGGCAACTGGCGGAAGATCGTGTATAAAATGCTTTCGACGCCTTGCGTATCGAGCATCTGTTTCAGCAAACCCTGCTGCGTCATGTCGATCGACAATGCGGTGCCGCTGAAAATACCGATCCAGACAATACTGAACAGCGACGGCAGCACCAGGTTGACCAGCACCATGTCGCGCACGGTGTAACCGCGCGCGATCTTTCCCAGAAACATGGCGCTGATCGGCGCCCAGGCGAACCATACTGCCCAGTAGAAAATCGTCCACGAGCCCACCCACTCGTCCTTATATGCGGCGCCGGTCATCATCGCCATGCGAAAGAACTGGCTCAGAAACTGTCCCAGCGCTTCCACGCCAAAACCAAGGATAAAAGTGGTCGGCCCGCAGCACAGCAGGAAAAAAGCGATGAAGAACAAGGCATAGGCATTGATGGCGGACAACCGCGCAATGCCTTTTTTCAGGCCGCTCGATGCCGACAATATAAAGGTGGCGACAATCGCTGCGATCACGAGGCCGATGCTTGAGGGCGAAGTCGGAAAATCCATGAGCTGGTTCAAGCCGCCGACGATAGCCAAGGCACCGGTGCCCAGGCTCGACGCCATTCCCGCCACCAGGGCGAACAAGGCGATCGCATCGACGATCTGTCCGGTGCGGCCTTGCATGCGCTCGCCCAGCAAGGGTTTCAGCATGCTGCCGGTGGAAAACGGCAGGCGCAGGTTGTAAAAAACCAAGGCAAACACGACTGCTGGCACTGTGTAGATGGCATATGGCACAAAGGTCCAGTGCAGAAACATGGCCGACATCGCCATCGACGCCGCAGCGGGCGAATTCGGCGCCGCCGCCCAAGAGGCGGCAGGACTGTGCAAGTGATAGATCGGTTCGGCAGTAGTCCAGAACAGAACGCCGACCGCCAGCGTGGTGCACAAGGTGACGGCAAACCAGCGCGGCCGGGAAAGCAGCGGCACTGCGCCAGCACCGCCGATGCGTAGTTGCCCGATCGGCGAAAAATACAGCCAGACGCAAAGCAGCAGCATCCCTACGCCGGTCAGGCTGAACAGCCAGGAAAAATGCGCCAGTATCCAATGATTGACGCCACCGGCGACGGCCAGCGCGCCCTGCAGGTCGATGATGCTCAATGCCAGCGCGGCAATGAGCAAGAGAAAAGTGGGCCAGAAAACCAGCGGCCTGACGTGGGACGCGCGCGAACGGCGTCGCGCTGGATTGTTTGTCATGGAGTCTCCTTCGCAATGCGAAGTTGCCAATTTTGCATTTAATAACCAACCGCACTCACAAAAAAGCGGCATGGTTTGTAGCATTTACGACATTACCGGCTGTGACTCGCTCGCCAATATTGCCGCCTTACAATCTGTTACACCGGCCTTGTAGGCGTATGTCGGCGACCGGGCGTTAAGCGAGAAGACAATTGCAAAAGGTTGAGCATGTTGATCTTGAAAAAAACTGGCTGGGCCGGGTTATTACTGAGCTGCCTGGTTGCGGCCAATGCCGACGCGCAGGCCGTACAGCCGCCGCTGAACGACTCGGAAAAAGCCCTACACGTGCTCAACCGGCTGGCCTATGGACCGCGTCCCGGCGACGTCGATGCAGTCAAACGCCTCGGCGTCAAACGCTACATCGAACAGCAACTGAATCCCGACAGCCTGCCGCTGCCGCCTGACTTGGCAGACAGACTTTCCGCTTTGCCGACTTATCAACTGACGGCAACCCAGCTTTACCAGCAATACGGCCCGCCCTCCTTCCCTCCCAATAGCGCCACCCCTGAAGAAAAGAACATGGCGCGCCAGCGCGCCAACAAGGACATCACGCCGCAGACGCATTTTTCCCGGCTGTGGCTGGCCACTGAAAGCCCGCGCCAGCTGCAGGAGGTGATGACCGAATTCTGGTTCAACCATTTCAACGTCTTCGAGGGCAAGGAATGGGTGCGCTACTGGAACGGCGAATATGAAAAAGACGTGCTGCGGCCCAACGCGCTCGGCAATTTCCGCCAGTTGCTGGGCGCGGTGGCCCATCATCCGGCGATGCTGTATTACCTCGACAACTGGCTCAGCAGCGGCGTCAACACGCCGGAAGCCAGGGGCCGTTTCAAAGGACTCAACGAAAACTACGGCCGTGAATTGCTGGAGCTGCACACCATGGGCGTCGACAGCGGCTACACCCAGGCCGACGTGATTTCCCTGGCGCGCATCCTGAGCGGCTGGACCATCGATGAAAAAGGCATGAAGGAGGGCCAGCCGGCTTTCATCTTCAACCCGCGCCGCCATGATGGCGGCGACAAGATTTTCCTCGGCCAGACCATCAAGGGCAGCGGCTACCAGGAAGGTGAACAGGCGCTCGATATCCTGGCGCGCCATCCGGCCACGGCCCACTTCGTGGCCGCCAAGCTGGTCCAGTATTTCGTTTCCGACAAACCCGAGCCTGCGCTGACCGAAAAGCTGGCGCGTCGTTTCCTGAGCAGTAACGGCGACATCAAGGCGGTGCTGCATACGCTGTTCGACAGCCCCGAATTCTGGGCCCGCGGCAATTACCAGACCCAGTTCAAGACGCCGTACCAATATGTAGTGTCGTCGCTGCGCGCAACCGCGACGCCGGTGCTGAATGTACGGCCGATAGACGGCGTGCTCAACCAGCTGGGACAGCCGCTGTACGGCTGGCTGACGCCGGAGGGCTACAAGTTTTCCGAGGAAGCCTGGCTCAATCCGGACGCCCTGCTCCGCCGCATCAATTTCGTCAACGGCCTGAGCAACGGCAAATCGCCGATCGCCCGCAGCGATCCGCCGCCGCCCGTGCCGGGGGCGCCGCCCGTCGCTGTTGCGCCGAACACCGCTGCCCCCATCGATCCGCAGCAATTGCAGCAGACCCTGGCGCCGGCGCTGACGCCGCACAGCCTGAGCACCATCAGCGCCGCACCCGCCAACCTGCAGGTCGGCCTGATACTCGGCAGTCCTGATTTCATGAAGAGATAGTCCATGGGAGCCATGTCATGAAACGTCGTGATTTCATCCGCCACCTGGGCCTGACCGCCAGCGGCGCCATCCTGATCCCGGTCGGCCTGTCCGGCTGCGTGGTAGCGCCTGCCAGCAAACCGCAGGCCAAGGCAAAACCTGCCCCGGCTGCGCCTATCGTAATGGTGGACAGCCCGCTGTCGTACGGCAGTCCCTTGCAACGCCCGCACGCAACCGGCGACGGTACGCCGCGCATGATCGTGGTGTTCCTGCGCGGCGCGGTGGACGGCTTGAATGTAGTGGTGCCGCACGGCGACCACAACTATTACAAGGCGCGTCCGGGCATTGCCGTATCGCGCCCCGGCACCCAGAACGGCGCCATCGACCTGACCGGCTACTTCGGCCTGCATCCGGCGCTGCAGGCGCTGCAGCCGTACTGGGACGACGGCCGGCTGGCGTTCGTGCACGCCTCCGGCTCGCCGGACATGTCGCGCTCGCATTTCGAAGCGCAGGACTACATGGAAACCGGCACCCCGGGCCAGCACAATACCCGCGACGGCTGGATGAACCGCATGCTGGGCGTCATGCCGGCATCGACGTCGCCAATGCAAGCCTTGACCTTGGGCGAATCGGTGCCGCGCATCCTGACCGGCAGGGCGGTGGTCGCCAACATGCCTACCGGCCGCGACGCCACCCGGCCTACCTTGATCGACCGCCCCGAAGTCAGCCAGGCTTATGCCGCGCTGTATGCGGAAGACGCGGCCCTTGGCAAAAGCTATCGCGACGGCATTTCGGCGCGCAAGGAACTGATGGCCGACGCCAGCAGCTCGGAGCAAAAGATGGCGAATAACGGCGCGCCGCTGCCGAACGGCCTGTCGATAGACACCGCCCGCCTCGGCCGGCTGATGCGCAGCAATCCGGACATCCGGCTCGGTTTTGTCGCCGTCGGCGGCTGGGACACCCATACCAACCAGGGCAACGGCAACGGCCAGCTGGCCAACCGCCTGCGGCCCCTGGCCGACGGCCTGACCACCTTGGCGCGCGAACTGGGCCCGGCGTTCAACGATACGGTGATCGTGGTGATGTCTGAATTCGGCCGTACCTTCCGCGAAAACGGCAACGGCGGCACCGACCACGGCCACGGCAACGCCATGTGGCTGCTGGGCGGCAACGTGCGCGGCCGCACCATCCATGGCGCATGGCCGGGCATCGACGACAAGTCGCTCAACGAAGGGCGCGACCTGGCGATCACCACCGACTTCCGTTCGGTGCTGGCGACGCTGGCGGAAAAACACATGCGGATCGGCGATCCGGCCATGCAGAAACTGTTTCCGCAATACGGCGCCGGCAACCCGCACGCCCTGAACCTGCTGGTGTAAGCCGGATCAGGTATCGCAGATACTGCAGTTATGTCCTTTGCAATTGTGCAGCACGCTGCTCCTGCCGGCACGCGCTTGCGTGCCCGGCCCGGCGGCGCCGCGGCCGGCCAGCTGTTCGGCGCCGTTGCGCGCCTGCCAGCGTTCCGCCACGCGCAGCTTGACGTGGCCGCCGGTGAATAAAGGCACGGCAAGGGTCGCCTCGGCGCAGTAGGGACAGGCCAGCGGTTTTTCCAGCGCTTGCAGCGGCAACAGCTTTTCGAAAATGCCATCGCAATGAGTGCAGCGGATGTCGTACAGCGGCATCGTATTATCCTTTGGTTGAATTGGACCAGGAGCGAGGCAGGATTGAATCCTGCCGCCGCCGCTAAGGTTTCCTTCCCCAGTACGCGTTATCGTTCAGCATCCCCTTGGGCGTGATGTCCTGGTCGAAAATCGAGGTCGGCAGGGACACCGTGCAGGCGCAATTCGGAATATCGACGATGCCGCCGATGCGCCCCTCCACCGGCGCCGCGGTCAGCAGCATGTAGGCCTGACTGCCGGTATAGCCGAAGTGGGTCAGGTAATCGATGGCTTTCAGGCAGGCCTGGCGATAGGCCACGGTAGCGTCCAGGTAATAGTTGACGCCGTTCTCGACGCTGATGCCTTCGAAGGTCAGCCACTGCTCGTAGTGCGGCTTGACGATACTGGGCATGAAGATCGGCGAGCTGATATTGTATTTCGCCATGCCGCCCTTGATCAGGTCGAAACCGACGTGGCTGACGCCATCCATTTCGATGGCGCCGCAAAAGCCGATTTCGCCGTCGCCCTGGGAAAAATGCAGGTCTCCCATGGAAAAGCCCGCGCCCTTCACATACACCGGGAAAAAGATCCGGGTGCCGGCGGACAAGTCCTTGATATCGGTATTGCCGCCATGTTCGCGCGGCGGCACGGTTCGGGCCGCTTCCTTCGCCATGCTGTCGAACTTGGCGCCGCTGAGGCCGCGCAGCACGGCGGTGCTCGGATCAGGCGGCTTGGCCAAGCCCTTGGCCGCCAGCGGCGCCTCGCGCCGGTTCCATTCCGCCAGCAAATCGTGCGACGGCAGGCAGCCCATCAGGCCCGGATGGGTCAGGCCGGCGATGCGTACGCCGGGAATATGGCGCGAAGTGGCATACAAGCCTTTCAAGTCCCAGATCGCCTTGTCGGCGTCAGGGAAGGTGTCGGCCAGGAAACCGCCGCCGTTCTCTTTCGAAAACACGCCGGAAAAACCGACCGGCGTCACCGGCTTGATGTCGAGCAGGTCGATCACCAGCAGGTCGCCCGGTTCCGCGCCTTCAACATGGAACGGCCCGGTCAGCGGATGGGCGCGGGTCAGGTCGACATTCCTGACGTCAGAAACGTCGTCGTTGTCCTGGATCTGCGCATCCAGAAAATCCAGCGATTCGATCAGGATCGCCTCGCCCGGCTTGACCGAGGACAGGAACGGCAGGTCGGGATGCCAGCGGTTATGTCCCAGCTCGGCTTGCTGCGCCAGCGGCACGCCCGGTTTGATCTTGAAATGTTGCATGCGACTCTCCTCTTGGTGGCTCAATCAGGGTGGTTCATTCGGAAGGAATGCCAGGCATCGGGCATTCCGGCGTGCCGGCCGTGCTGCGGGTCAGCGCCTCGACCTGGCGCCGTGCCTGCTGCGGATCGTTGACCCAAGTCTTGTAAAAATCGAAGGGACAATCGGCGACGCCGGCCGCACTTTCGCCGGAATTGATCTTGCCGGTGTAGCCGCGGTGCAGCAGCTTGTAGAGATGGTTCTGCGATTGCCAGTTGCGGCGCGCGTCGCGGATCAGGCCGAGCGACAGTTCGGCGTACTGGATACCCATTTCCTCGGTGCCGCATTCGCCCAGGGTACGGCCGTCGAAGCCGACGATGGCCGAGTGGCCGAAATAGGAATACACGCCGTCGAAGCCGCTGGCGTTGGCCACCGCGACGTAGACATTGTTCATCCACGCCATCGCCTTCGACACCAGCACCTGCTGCTCCTTGGCCGGATACATATACCCCTGGCAGCGCACGATCAGCTCCGCGCCCTTCATCGCGCAGTCGCGCCAGATTTCGGGATAGTTGCCGTCGTCGCAGATGATCAGGCTGATCTTCAGGCCTTTCGGGCCGTCGGAAACATAAGTGGTCTCGCCCGGATACCAGCCTTCGATCGGCGTCCACGGCATGATCTTGCGGTACTTCTGGACGATCTCGCCCTGGTTGTTCATCAGGATCAGGGTGTTGTACGGCACCTTGTGCGGATGTTCCTCGTGCCGCTCGCCGGTCAGCGAGAACACGCCCCAGACATTGGCCTGGCGGCAGGCCTCGGCGAAAATCGCGGTTTCCTCGCCGGGGATGGCAGCGGCGGTATCGAACATTTCCTCGCGGTCGTACATGATGCCGTGGGTCGAGTATTCCGGGAAAATCACCAGGTCCAGTCCCGGCAGACCCTGTTTCATGCCTACCACCATCGCCGCGATATTGCGGACGTTTGCCAATACCTCGGCCTTGTTATGCAGGCGCGGCATCTTGTAGTTCACGACTGCGACCCCGACGCCATCCTCGCTGCTGGAAATATCTCCGTGCCTCATGTATCTCTCCTGTGAACTGCCTGGATAAACTCTTCGGCCTGCTAGACCGACAAATAACGGCTGATGGTTGCGGCGTCGACCTTGTCGCTGGTGTCCTCGTAGACAAAACGGCCCTTGTCGATCACCAGGAAGCGGTCGGCGATTTCCAGCGTGAAGCTGAGCACCTGCTCCGAGACGATGATGGTCAGCTGGCGCAGCTTGCGGATTTCTTTCAGGCTGCGCGCAATGTCCTTGATGATCGACGGCTGGATGCCTTCGGTCGGCTCGTCCAGCAGCAGCACCTTGGGATTGGTCGCCAGCGCGCGCGCAATCGCCAGCTGCTGTTGCTGGCCGCCGGACAGGTTGCCGCCTTTGCGGCCGCGCATTTCGTGCAGCACCGGGAACAAGGCGTACAGCTCATCCGGCACCTTGCCGAGCGCGCTCGCCGGCAAGCCGGTCTGGATGTTTTCCAGCACCGTCATGCCGGGGAAAATCATGCGCCCCTGCGGCACATAGGCAACGCCGCTGGCGACCCGCTGGTAGCTTTCCAGGTGGCCCAGTTCCTGGCCGTCGATCTGGATGCTGCCTTCGCGCAGCGGCAGGATTCCCATCAGGGTCTTGAACAAGGTGGTTTTTCCCATGCCGTTGCGGCCCATGACGGCGACGATTTCCTGTTTGCCGGCTGCCAGGCTGACATCGTGGATGACCTGGCTCTGGCCATAGCCGGAGGCAAGATGCGAGACATTGAACATAGGTGCTCCGATTGATTTAATGGCCGAGGTAAACTTCGATTACCTTGGGATTGGCCTGCACCGATTCCATGCTGCCTTCGGCCAGTATTTTTCCCTGGTGCAGTACGGTGACCTTGTGGGCGATGCTCTTGACGAATTCCATATCGTGTTCGATCACCAGCACCGAACGGCCCTTGCTGATGCGCCCCAGCAGCTCGGCGGTTTTTTCGCGTTCCGAGACGCTCATGCCGGCCACCGGCTCGTCCAGCATCAGCAGCTCCGGCTCCTGCATCAGCAGCATGCCGATTTCCAGCCACTGTTTCTGGCCGTGCGACAGCAGGTCGGCCTGCTGGTACAGCTGGGCGTCAAGGAAGATTTCCCTGGCCACCGCCTCGACCCGCTCCACCACTTCCGCCGTGCGCTTGAACACCAGTGCGCCGAATACCTTGCGGCCGCGTGGAAACGACATTTCCAGGTTCTCGAACACGCTCAGGTTTTCATAGATAGACGGCGTCTGGAACTTGCGGCCGACCCCGGCCTGGACGATTTCGTGCTCACGCATCTTGGTCAGTTCGCGGTTCTTGAACTGGATGCTGCCGGCGGTGGCTTGCGTCTTGCCGCAGATCAGGTCCAGCACGGTGGTCTTGCCGGCGCCGTTGGGGCCGATCACCACCCGCACCTCATTGCGCTCGACGTAGAAATTCAAGCCGTCCACCGCCTTGAAGCCGTCGAAAGACACCGTCAGGTCTTCAATCGCCAGCACCGGCCGGTCGTTCGATTCGAAACCGATAGGATTGCCGCTCATTTCGATCCCTCCAGGCTGCCGTGCGGCAGTTCGATAATCACGTCGGCGGGCGCCGGTTGCGGCTTGGCGACGGCCGGCGGTGCGACGCTGCTGGCCCGGCGGCGCTGCCACCCGCTCAGTTTCGACAGCAAAAGCTTGCCATGGCTCTGGTACAGCCCGGCGAGGCCGTTCGGGAAATACATCACCACTGCGATGAACAGGCCGCCCATCAGGAACAGCCACAGTTCAGGAAACGATTCGGAAAAATAGGTCTTGCCGAAATTCACCAGCAAGGTGCCGTAGACCGCGCCGAGCAAGGACATGCGGCCGCCCACAGCGGCATAGATCACCATCTCGATGGAAGGCACGATGCCGACAAACGACGGCGACATGAAACCGACCTGCAAGGTGAACATGGCGCCGCCTATGGCCGAGAACATGGCTGCGACACAGAACACGAATACCTTGAAGCTGGCGACGTCGTAGCCCGAAAACCGCACCCGCTCCTCCTTGTCGCGCATCGCCACCAGCAGTCGCCCCAGCTTCGAGCTCAGGATAAAACGCCCGATCAGGATGCAGCCGATCAGCAGGCTGGCGTTGACGAAATACAGGACCAGCTTAGCCGAATCGGTGCGGATGTCCCAGCCCATCAGGGTTTTCAGGTCGGTGATGCCGTTGACGCCGCCGGTCAGTCCTTGCTGGCCGATGATCAGGATCGCCAGGATGGCGGCAATCGCCTGGGTGACGATAGAGAAATACACATCGCCGACGCGACGCTTGAACATCGCCGCGCCGATCACCAGCGCCATCAAGGTCGGCACCAGCAGCACCGCCAGCAAGGTAAAGCCGAAGGAGTGGAACGGCTGCCACAGCAGCGGCAACTCGGTGATCTGGTTCCAGTCCATGAAATCGGGAATGCCCGGGGTCGACTGGATCTTGGTGCTGATTGGATCGGATGCTTCCAGCTTGAGGAACATCGCCATGCAATAACCGCCCACGCCGAAGAACACGCCCTGTCCCAGGCTGAGGATGCCGCCGTAACCCCAGCACAGCACCAGGCCGACGGCGACAAAGGCATAGGCCAGGTATTTGCCGACCAGGTTCAGGCGGAAAATATCGAAGACCAGCGGAAACACCACCAGCAGCAGTCCGCACAGGATCAGCAAGCCGACCAGGCCCGACCTTCCGCCTAACAATTTTTCATATGCTGCATTCATGCGAGCCCTTTCGATGGCGCCGGTTATTTACGGATCTTGGCCGCGAACAGGCCTTGCGGCCGCAGCAGCAAAATCAGGATCACCGCCGACAGCGTCAGCACCTTGGCCATCGATCCGGTCAGGAAGAATTCGGCGGTGGACTGGGTCTGGGCGATGGAAAAAGCCGAAGCAATCGTGCCCAGCAGGCTTTGCGCACCGCCGAACACCACCACCAGGAAGGTATCGACGATATACAGCGAACCGCTGGTCGGCCCGGTCGAGCCGATGGTGGTGAACGCGGCCCCGGCGATGCCGGCGACCCCGCATCCGAGCGCAAAGGTGCTGCGGTCGACCTTGCGGGTATTGATGCCGACCGCGCCGCTCATCAGGCGGTTCTGCATGGTGGCGCGCACCTGCAAACCCCAGCGCGAACGGAACAGCAGCAGGAAGATGACGCCGGTCAGCACCGCCGTCAGCGCCATCATGAATACGCCGTTGATCGGAATGTCTATGCTGTCGGTCGGCTTGAACGAACCCATCAGCCAGTCCGGCAAGGTGGCGCTGACTTCCTTGGCGCCGAAGATGGAGCGAAACGTTTGCTGCATGGCCAGGCTCAGGCCCCAGGTCGCCAGCAAGGTGTCCAATGGCCGCTTGTACAGGCGGCTGATCATCAGCCACTCGGTGATATAGCCGACGATGTAGGCGGTCACGAAAGACAGTGCAATCGCGGCAAAGAAATAATAGGGCTGCAGGCTGGGCGCATACAGCGTGGTCAGCTTGGACAGCAGGTAAGTAATGTAGGCGCCGATGGTGAGGAACTCGCCATGCGCCATGTTGATCACGCCCATCTGGCCGAAGATGATGGCCAGGCCAAGCGCCATCAGCAGCAGGACGCAGAATACCGACAGGCCGTTGAAGCCCTGCATGGCGAAAATGGCGCCGAATTCGGAAAGTGAGACCACGGTGGCTCCTTGCAATGTTGCGGCTGGCGTCAGGCGGCCCGATGGCGACGCTGCGCCGCCGGGCCGCCGGACCGCCGGACCGTTAAGACAATGGAAAACTTACTGGTAACCCTTGGGGAAAGGATTCGGCTCGATCAGGTCGGACTCGTAGATGACCTTGAACTGGCCATCTTTCTGCGCTTCGCCGATGCGGGTCTTGCTCCACAGGTGATGATTGGGGTGGACCTTGACGTAGCCTTCCGGCGCGCTCTTCAATTCGAATCCGGGCGATGCCGCCACTACCTTGTCGACATCGAAACTGCCGGCCTTCTCGACCGCGGCCTTCCACAGCCATGGCCCCAGGTAAGCGGCCTGGGTCACGTCGCCGATGACCGCATTGGGGCCGAACTTGGCCTTGAATTCGGCCACGAATTTCTTGTTGTTCGGATTGTCCAGGCTCTGGAAATATTTCATCGACGAATAGAATCCTTCGACGTTTTCTCCGCCTATGCCCAGCATTTCATCTTCCGTGACCGAGATCGTCAGCAGGTTCTGGGTCTTGGCGGTGACGCCGGCAGCCTTGAGCTGCTTGTAGAAGGCGACGTTGCTGCCGCCCACCACGTCGGCGAAAATCACGTCCGGTTTTTTCAGCTTGATCTTGTTGATCAGCGAGCCGAACTGGGTATTGCCCAGCGGGTAGTACTCTTCGCCGACCACCGAGCCTTTCAAGACATTCTCGATGTGCTTGCGGGCGATCTTGTTGGAAGTGCGCGGCCAGATGTAGTCGGAGCCGACCAGGAAAAAGGTCTTGGCTTTCTTTTCCTTGGCGACCCAGTTCAGGCCGGCCAGCACCTGCTGCGTGGCTTCCTGTCCGGTGTAGAAGACATTCTTCGATTGTTCCAGGCCTTCGTAGAAGGTCGGGTAATACAGCAAGCCGTTGTCTTTCTCGAACACCGGCAGCACCGCCTTGCGCGAAGCCGAAGTCCAGCAGCCGAACACGGCGGCGACGTGATCGCTTTCCAGCAGTTTCTTGGCTTTTTCGGCGAAGGTCGGCCAGTCGCTGGCGCCGTCTTCCTGGATGATCTTGATCTTGCGTCCGAGGATGCCGCCCATGGCATTGATCTGGTCGATCGCCAGCCGTTCGGCCTGGATCGAGCCGGTTTCGCTGATCGCCATGGTGCCGGTGGCCGAGTGCAGCTGGCCGACGGTGACTTCGGTATCGGTAACCGCCAGCTTGGTGGTGTTGATCTTGGCCGTGGCCGGCGACTGGGCGAAGCCGATGGCCGGCAAAGCCAGCGCGGCGCTGGCGGCCAGGCCCAGCAATACCTTGCGGCGCTGGAACGAGGGCTTATCGGATGCAGAACGATGCGACATGCAGTACTCCTTTCGGGGCGGTTATGTGACGAAGGCAAACCAGAGATAAAGTCAACGTCCAGCGCCTCGCCGCTCGGTGAACCGGCGTCCGGATCTGTTCGTTCTGGGAAGGAGATTAGGATTTGCGATGCGGTGCAGCAATACGTTGTTTGACGTAAGCTGCGCCGCGCCTGGCATGGCGGCGCCACGCACGGCCTTGCAGCGCCGCTGCATCACCTTGGTGCGCTTGTTTGAGGAGCGGCTTTTTGCGGCGGGACTTCGATATCGAATCGTCAAGCCGGCGCGCCCTGCTTTGGCACAAAGTTGCCTTTGGGAATTTTTCATATACGTCAAATGACGTATCCAACGCGGCCCGAATTGGTTCGAAAATTGCTTAAGCAGAATTGCTGCTGTTTCGTTCCCCACGCCCAAGGTCACCCGTCAAACGTGAAGATTACCGCCACCCAACGCATCGTCAAGGTCCGCCGCGACTACAACACCTGGGTCGGCAACGAGACGCTGGAAGACTATGCCCTGCGTTTTACGCCGCGCTCGTTCCGCAAATGGTCGGAATTCCGCCTGGCCAACACCGCGCTCGGCGCCATCTCCTTCCTGGCGCTGGAAGCCATTAGCGGCACCATCACGCTCAACTACGGCTTCGCCAATGCATTCTGGGCAATTGTCTGCGTCAGCATCCTGTTCTTCCTGACCGGCCTGCCGATCAGCTACTACGCGGCCAAATACGGCGTCGACATGGACCTGCTGACGCGCGGCGCCGGCTTCGGCTATATCGGCTCGACCATCACCTCGCTGATCTACGCCACTTTCACCTTCATTTTTTTTGCGGTGGAAGCGTCGATCATGGCGCAAGCGATCGAGCTCTACTTCGGCCTGCCGCTGGTGCTCGGCTACATCATCTGCGCCCTGGTGGTGATTCCGCTGGTGACCTACGGCATCACGCTGATCAACCGCCTGCAGATGTGGACCCAGCCGCTGTGGCTGGTGCTGCTGGTGCTGCCGTATGTCTGCGTGCTGCACAAGGAACCGGATGCACTGGCCAACCTGATGACATTCGCCGGCCGCGCCGAAAACGGCAGCAGCTTCGACCTGGTGCTGTTCGGCTCCGCCGCCACCGTCGCCTTTTCCCTGATTGCGCAGATCGGCGAGCAAGTCGACTTCCTCCGTTTCCTGCCCGAAAAGACCTCCGCCAACCGCTACCGCTGGTGGAGCGCGCTGCTGCTGGCGGGGCCGGGCTGGATCTTGCTGGGCGCGGCCAAGATGCTGGGCGGCGCCCTGCTGGCGTTCCTGGCGATCCAGCACGAGGTGCCGATCGGCAAGGCGGTCGAACCGACCCAGATGTACCTGATCGCCTATCGTTACGTGTTCTCCGATCCGGCCTTGGTGCTGGCGGCGGTCACCTTGCTGGTGGTGGTGTCGCAGATCAAGATCAATGTCACCAACGCCTATGCCGGTTCGCTGGCGTGGTCGAATTTCTTCGCGCGCCTGACGCACAGCCATCCCGGCCGCGTGGTATGGCTGGTGTTCAATGTGCTGATCGCCTTGCTGCTGATGGAAATCGGCGTCTTCAACGCGCTCGAGCATGTGCTGGCCTTGTACGCGCTGGTGGCGATTTCCTGGATCGGCGCGGTGGTCTCGGACCTGGTCATCAACAAGCCGCTGGGCCTGAGTCCGCCGCATATCGAGTTCAAGCGCGCCCACCTGTACGACATCAACCCGGTCGGCGTCGGCGCCATGCTGATTGCCTCGGCGCTGTCGGCGCTGGCCTTGTCCGGCATGTTCGGCAGCGTGGCGCGCGCGCTGGCGCCCTTCATCGCGCTTGGCAGTGCGCTGCTGATCGCACCGGTGATCGCTTACGCGACCAAGGGAAAATACTATATCGCCCGCCACGACCAGCTGGCCGACAGCCACCATGGCCAACTCGAATGCGTCATCTGCGGCAACCATTTCGAGACGCCCGACATGGCGCACTGCCCGGCTTACCAGGGCGCGATCTGTTCGCTGTGCTGCTCGCTCGATGCGCGCTGCAACGACCGCTGCAAGGAAGCCTCGCGCATGCCGGACCAGATATTCAATACCTTGCGCGGTTTCCTGCCCGAACGTTTCACGCTCAAGCTCAATACCCGCATCGGCCATTACCTGATCGTGTTCAGCCTGGTGTCGGGCGGACTGGCGGTGGTGCTGTGGCTGCTGTATTACCAGCAGCTGGCGGGCATGTCCGGCCTGGCCGGCGGCGGTCCGGATTCGATGGCAGGGATTTTCATCAAGCTGTTCGCCTCGCTGCTGGTGTTCATCGGCGTCGGCTCCTGGTGGCTGGTGCTGACCAATGAAAGCCGCAGCGTCGCCCACGAGGAATCGGAACGGCAGACCAACCTGCTGCTGCAGGAAATCGACGCCCATAACCAGACCGACGCCGCCCTGCAGCGCGCCAAGGAGGCGGCGGAAGCGGCCAACCTGGCCAAGAGCCGTTTTGTCACCGGCATGAGCCATGAACTGCGCACGCCGCTCAACAGCATCCTCGGCTATGCCCAGATCCTGCAGGTCGACCACGCCATCCCGGAAGGCCGCAGGGATGCCATCGGCGTCATCCGCCGCAGCGGCGAACATCTGCTGAGCCTGATCGACGGCTTGCTGGATATCGCCAAGATCGAAGCCGGCAAGATGCGGCTGGCGACGGACGAACTGCCGCTGCACGAATTCCTCGACCAGATCGTGCAGATGTTTGCGCCGCAGGCCGAGCAAAAGGGCCTGGCGTTCCGCTTTGAAAAGATAGGCCGCATCCCGGAGGTGGTCCAGGTCGACCAGAAACGGCTGCGCCAGATACTCATCAACCTGCTCGGCAATGCAGTCAAGTTTACCGACGCCGGCCATGTCACGCTGCGGGTCCGCCATGCGCGCGAGATCACTTATTTCGAAGTCGAGGACAGCGGCATCGGCATCGCCGAAGAAGACATCGCCCGAGTGTTCCTGCCGTTTGAACGCAGCAACGCCGCCAACCTGCGCGAAGACATCGGCACCGGGCTCGGCCTGGCCATCAGCAGCATGCTGACCCATATCATGGGCGGCGCGCTGTCGGTCGCCAGCGACATCGGCAAGGGCAGCACCTTCCAGCTGAAGATCTACCTGTCCGAGGTGCGCGCGCCGCGCCGCCGCATCAAGCTGGAAGACCAGATGTCGGGTTATCTCGGTCCCAGGAAACGGATACTGGTGGTGGACGACCAGGCCTCGCAGCGCGCCGTGCTGAGCGCCATGCTGGCGCCGCTCGGCTTCGACATCAGCGAGGTCGCGAGCGGCGCCGCCTGCCTGGCGGAAATCGCCCGCGCCATGCCGGACATGGTGCTGCTCGACATCGCCATGCCAGCCATGGACGGCGGCGCCGTGTGCCGCGCGATACGCTCCCAGGGCCATGCCAGCCTGCCGATCATCATCGTCTCCGCCAACGCGTTCGAGAGCACGCCGCAGCAGATAGATCCGCTCAGCTATAACGATTTTGTGGTCAAGCCGGTGTCTTTCAACGACCTGCTGTCAAAGATCCGGCTGCACCTGAAAGTCGACTGGATTTCCGATCCGGCGCCGCAAGCCGCCGCCGGCGCCGCAGCAGGCAGCGCCATCCTGGTGGTCCCGGCGCGGGAAAAACTGCAGGCGCTGCTGGAGCTGGGGGCGATCGGCTACATCAAGGGCATCGTCGGCAAGCTCGATGAAATAGAACAGCAGGACCCGCTCTACCAGCCGTTTACCCGCGAGCTGCGCGAACTGGTGAAACGCTTTCGCCTGAACGACTACAGCGCGCGCCTCCAGGCCCTGCTGCACCAGGCCGGCGAGCACCCTGCTCAACGCATCGACAGCGCATGACGAGGACGATCTTGGACGACTATCTCACTCTCTCCGCCGAGCCGCCGCCAAGGCCGCTGGCCAGCCGCCCGGTGGTGCTGATCGTGGACGACATGCCGGACAACCTGGCGCTGCTGTCGGATGCGCTGGACGAGAGCGGCCATATCGTGCTGGTTGCGACCGACGGCGCCAGCGCCATCCAGCGGCTGGGTTACATCACGCCCGACCTGATCCTGCTGGATGCCGTCATGCCGGGACTGGACGGTTTTGAAACCTGCCGCCGCATCAAGCTGCTGGCCAGCGCCGCCCACGTGCCGGTAGTGTTCATGACCGGCCTCACCGAGACCGAGCATGTGGTGCGCGGCTTCCAGGTCGGCGGCATAGATTACGTCACCAAGCCGATCCAGCCGCTGGAAATCGTCGCCCGCGTCGCCGCCCATATCAAGACGGCGCGCATGATGTCGCAAGCCAGGGATGTGATCGACGCCGCGGCCCATGCGGTGATCGTGCTCGGCATCGACGGCGCGCCTTTATGGCAAACCGGCAAGGCCTCGTTCTGGCTGGAAAAGTATTTTCCGCGCAGCGACCAGCGCAAGCTGCCGCCGCAGCTGCAGTTCTGGCTGAATGAAAACCTGGTGTTGCTGCGGCAGACGCAGCAGCCGCTGCAGCCTCTGGTGATCAATGGCGATGACGGCGAACTGACCATCAATCTTTCCAAAAACACCCAGAGCGCCGAGCTGACCTTGCTGCTGGAAGAAAAATCCCTGGTGTTGCCGAATGCGGTCCAGCTTGAAGGCTATCGGCTGACGCCGCGCGAAACCGATGTCCTGGCCTGGGTCTCCAAAGGCAAGACCAACCGCGACATCGCCGAGATTCTCGGCATGAGCCCGCGCACGGTGAACAAGCACCTGGAACACATCTATATCAAGCTGGGGGTGGAGACGCGTGCCGCCGCCGCGGCGCTGGCGATCAGCCGCCAGTACGGCACGCCTGCCACCCTGCAGTAACGGCGGCGGTGGCGCTAGCGGACCAAGGCCTTGATTTCGGCCAGCTGGCGCCGGGAAATCGGCAGGCGGTGATCAATGTCGCGCAAGATGACTTGCCAGATTTCCTGCGGTTTTTCGCCATCGCCCTCGCTGTCCTTGTCCGCTGCCTGCATCACACGTTCGACGCCGCTGATGGCGTTGCGCGCCACCAGCGCATTGCGGTGCACGCGTACGAAGTGGAGCGCCAGTTCTTCTTCAATCGAGACCAGCGAATCTTCGATCAGGTATTCCTTGGTCCTGGTGCGCAAGGTGACGTATTTCAGTTCCGCCTTCAGGTACAGCACTTCGGCCATCGGCACCAGCGACATGCGGCCGCGCTCCTGCACCGCAAAATGCTGGCGCGGCAAACCGGTGGCGGTCACCGGACCGGCCGCCGAGGCCGCCTGCGCCTGTTGCCGTACGCGGCTGGCGCGGGCGATGGCTTGCGCCAGCCGCGTGGCGCGCACCGGCTTGACCAGGTAGTCGAACGCCTGCACATCGAAAGCGCTCAGTGCATAGTCGTCATAGGCGGTCACGAAAATGATCAGGGGCGGTTCCGCCAGGCCGCTGTTGGCATTGTCCAGCAGCCGTTCGGCCAACTGCAAGCCGCTCATGCCGGGCATCTGCACATCCAGCAAGACCAGGTCCGGCGCGGTGGCGCGGATGCCTTCCAGCGCCGCCTGTGCATGGGCGGCTTCGCCCACCAGGTAGTGCGGGCATTCGGCCACGATGTCGGACAGCAGCGTGCTTAGCCTGGCGCGCGCCGGCGCTTCATCGTCAACGATATAGATGCGAGGGATCATGAAATAAGAGATTTATTGTTGGCTTTATCTGCTTCCCTGCGGCTTGGCCAGGGCCGCCTCGACTTTGCTTTTTACATAGGGAAAACTGGCGCGCACTTCGAACTGGCCGAGGCTGGTGGCGGTGGTCAGTTGTCCTTCGACATCGTACAGCAGCGCCAGCCGTTCGCGGATATTTTCCAGCGCCATCTGGTTACCTTCCGGCAGCGCCGCAACGCCCTTGCCGCTATACGGATTGTAAGGATTGGTGATGACGATTTCAATCCGTTCCAGCGTATGGCTCAACTGGATACGGATCAGGGCCGGTTCGGTGCTCGGCTCGACGCCGTAATGAACGGCGTTTTCTATCAAAGGCTGCAGCAGCAAGGTGGGAATCTGCGCCCGGAAAATCACATCGTCGCTGATGCCCGCCCGCTCCCACTGCACTTTGAGGCGTTCGCCCAGCCGGATTTTTTCTATCGACAGGTATTGCCGGCACAGGCGGATTTCCTTTTCCAGCGTAGTCATGGCGCGGCCGTCGCGCATCAGGACCCGGATCAGGTCGGCCAGGTCTTCCAGCGCCGCCTCGGCCCGGCGCGGTTCGGTCCGGATCAGCGACAGCACCGCGTTCAGGCTGTTGAACAGGAAATGCGGCCGGATCCGCGCCTGCAAGGCTTGCAGCCGGGCTTCCACCAGCACCGGCGAGAAAGCCCGGGCGCGTAATTCAAAATAGTGCTGCAGCGCGCCGCCGAACAGCGCCGCCGCCAAGGCCGCCAGCGGCATGCCGCCGCGTGCGCCGAGATGGGAAAAACCGCTGAGAAACCAGTCGAAGCCGGACAGCAGCCGGATCACCGCCATCGTCACCAGCGCCGGCACCAGCAGGCACGACAGGCGCTGGACAAACGGAGGCAAACGGTAAGCGGCCCGATGCAAGCCGCACAATACAACCAGCGACAGGAAACAGGCGGGCTCGATCAGCATCGCCGATTCGACAAAACCGTTGAGCGCGGCCAGCAGGCCATCGCTGTGCAGCAGCAGCGTCGCCATGATCGTCAGGTTGACCGCAATCAGGGTGCGGAACACCACGCCCAGGTTGCAGCCGTCGGGAATCACCACCGTGTTCGGCTGTTGCGCTGAGGCGTTGTCTGCGATCTGGTCGGATGCCATGAAGGTGGAATAGGTTAATTAAAGAGCAATTTTATTGCGATTTCCGGATGGCTCGCGGATGCCGTCCGCACATATTATGTGCATCGATCTGCAAGCATGGTGCGAGCATAAAGCCGGTTTCATGGGGCAGTGATTTATAATCGCATAATTCATTGCTATTCCTAACACACGGTTCAATACTCAATTATGACAGCACAACTCTCCAAAAAAGGCGAAGCCTGGTCGGCTCGTTTTTCCGAACCGGTCTCCGATCTGGTCAAACGCTACACGGCGTCGGTATTTTTCGACAAACGCCTGGCCGAAGTCGATATCCAGGGCTCGCTGGCGCATGCAGAGATGCTGGCATATCAAAAAATCATCAGCGCCGACGACTATGCGGCGATCCAGAAGGGCATGAGCCAGATCCAGGGCGAAATCGCCGGCGGCAAGTTCGAATGGCTGCTGGACCTGGAAGATGTCCACCTGAATATTGAAAAACGCCTCACCGAACTGGTCGGCGACGCCGGCAAACGCCTGCATACCGGCCGTTCGCGCAACGACCAGGTGGCCACCGACATCCGCCTCTACCTGCGCGGCTCCATCGACGACATCAGCGGCTTGCTGCGCGACCTGCGGCTGGCCCTGCTGGACCTGGCGGAACAGCACGCCGACACCATCCTGCCCGGCTTCACCCACATGCAGGTGGCGCAGCCGATCACTTTCGGCCATCACGTGCTGGCGTACATCGAAATGTTCGGCCGCGACGCCGAACGCATGCTGGATTGCCGCAAGCGCGTCAACCGCCTGCCGCTGGGCGCCGCCGCGCTGGCCGGCACCACCTTCCCGATCGACCGCGAACGCGTGGCGAAAACGCTCGGCTTCGACGACGTCTGCCGCAATTCGCTGGACGCCGTCTCGGACCGCGACTTCGCGATTGAATTCTGCGCCGCCGCGGCGCTGGTGATGACCCACGTCTCGCGCATGTCGGAAGAACTGGTGATCTGGATGAGCCCGCGCATCGGCTTCATCGACATCGCCGACCGTTTCTGCACCGGCTCCTCGATCATGCCGCAAAAGAAAAACCCGGACGTGCCGGAACTGGCGCGCGGCAAGACCGGCCGCGTCAACGGCCACCTGATCGCCCTGCTGACCCTGATGAAAGGCCAGCCGCTGGCCTACAACAAGGACAACCAGGAAGACAAGGAACCGCTGTTCGACACCGTCGACACGCTCACCGACACGCTGCGCATCTTCGCCGACATGGCGCGCGGCATCACGGTCAAGCCGGAAGCGATGCGCGCCGCCGCCCTGCAAGGCTATGCCACCGCGACCGACCTGGCCGACTACCTGGTCAAGAAAGGCCTGCCTTTCCGCGACGCCCACGAAGCCGTGGCCCATGCGGTGCGCAGCTGCGTCGACCAGGCTTGCGACCTGAGCGATCTGTCGCTGGAGCAGTTGCGTGTCTTCTCGCCGCTGATCGACGACGATATCTTTGCAGTGCTGACGCTGGAAGGCTCAGTGGCGGCGCGCGACCATATCGGCGGCACCGCACCGCGCCAGGTGCGGCTGGCGATCCAGCATTTGCGCCAGCAGTTAGGCTGATGTAAAGCCGGCGTGGCGGGAAGCGCAGTGCTTTCCCTCCATGCCGATTTGGCATGAGTGCGGCTGACACAAATCCCCAACGCCGGGTATAATTGCCAAAAATCACGCAATATCTCTCCATAAGCGACCAAAAGTCGCAACATCCTCCTTGTAAAACACCCGTTTTTGCCTGGCTCGTGAGTAGTAAGCGTGGTGTTTCGCAAACGCTGAAACCCCACGCTGTGCGCCCGGAATTTCTGACCGAAAATCCCTTATACTTTGTCCACCTTTGGCGTGACTTCGTGCGCGCCAAAATAAAAACGCTGGCCGACTTCTTGCCATAGGGTGTCGTCGCCTAAAAAAACGGTCTCTAGGAGAATATCGAAATGCAATTCAAAACCATATTGAAAACATTGCCGTTACTGATGCTGGCCTCCGGCCTGGCCAGCGCAGCCCACGCGGCTGACGTCAAGCTCGGCCTGGCCGCGGCGCTGACCGGCCCGGCCGCCAAGTATGGCGTCGCCATCAAGAACGGCTTTTCGCTGGCCGCCGATGAAGTCAACGCCGCCGGCGGCGTCAACGGCAACAAGCTGCTGCTGGTGATCGAAGACGAGCAGGGCAAAAAAGAAGAAGCGATCAACGTCTTCAAGAAACTGATCTTCAAGGACAAGGCGCTGCTGGTGTTCGGCCCTACCCTGTCCAACTCGGCGTTCGCCGCCGACCCGATCGCCAACGCCGCCAAGGTAGTCGCCTTCGGCACCAGCAACACCGCCGACGGCATCACCGCCATGGGTCCGTTCACCTTCCGCAACTCCGTGATGGAAGCCGACGTGCTGCCGGTCACCACGCGCGCCGCAGTCAAGCATTTCGGCATCAAGAAAGTCGCCATCATCTACGGTAACGACGACGCTTTCACCAAGAGCGGCTACGACGTCTTCAAGGGCACGCTGGCCGACCAGAAGATCCCGGTCACCACCACTGAAGCGTACGCCAAGGGCGACGTCGACTTCAAGGCGCAGCTGACCAAGATCAAGGCTTCCAATCCGGACGCCATTGTCTGCTCCTGCCTGACCGAAGAAGCCGCCAACATCATCCTGCAAACCCGCGCGCTGGGCATGAAGCAGCCGTTCATCGGCGGCAACGGCCTGAATTCGCCGAAACTGTTCGACATCGCCAAGGGCGCCGGCGACGACACCATCATGGGCAGTCCATGGTCGTCGGAAAACCTGACGCCGGCCAACAAGGCCTTCATCGCCGCCTACAAAGCCAAGTTCGGCAGCGATCCTGACCAGTTCGCCGCGCAAGCCTACGACGCCCTGCACGTCGTCGCCGCCGCCCTGAAGAAGATCAAGCTGAGCGGCGCGCTCGACAAGGACCGCATCGCCCTGCAACAGGCGCTGCCGGCAGTCACCATCGACGGCGCCACCGGCAAGTTCGCCTTCCGCAAAGCGCCGCCGGTGACCGGCAAGGAAGTCGGCTACGACGCCCAGCAAGAAGCAATCGTCAACATCGCCAAAGGCGGCAAGTTCATCCTGCTGAAATAAGCCAACCCCCATCGTCGCAACGCGACCGCGATTTTCACGGCGCCGGTCGCATATTAATTAGGGTCAGAGTCGAATATTCCCGCATATAAATATTCGACTCTGACCCTAATTAAATTTAAGAAAAACCTTCCATGCTTGAACAACAACTCATCAACGCTCTTTCGCTGGGCAGCGTGTACGCGCTGTTTGCGCTGGGCTTCACGCTGGTTTTCGGCGTGCTGGGCGTGATCAATTTATCTCACGGCGCGATTTTCATGCTGGGCAGTTATGCTGCGCTGCTGCTGGTGGAACACCTGGCGCTGCCGCTATGGCTGGCGATGCTGGCGGCGATGCTGGTGTCCGGCTTGATCGGGCTGCTGGTCGACTACCTGGTGCTGAAGCCGCTGCGCGCGCGCAACGCGCCGCATCTGGCCCCCATGATCGCCACCATCGGCGTCGCCACTATTCTTACCAGCCTGGCGCAAGGCCTGTTCGGCGCGGAGAACAAGCGCTTCCCGGTCGGCACGATTCCTGAGGACAGCTACAACTGGGGACACCTGCATGTCACCGCGGTGCAGATCGGCATTGTCGTGATTTCCTTTGTCCTGATGCTGGTGCTGCTGGCGGTCATGCGCCGCACCCAGCTGGGCCGCGCCCTGCGCGCGATTGCCGAATCGCCGAAAGCGGCTTACCTGCTTGGCATCAATGTCGAAGGCTTGTTCTACCTGACCTCATTCGCCGCTGCTGCCCTGGGCGGCGCGGCCGGCGTGCTGGTCGGCCTGTCGTTCAATGCAATTACGCCGTTCATGGGACAGCCGATGCTGCACAAGGGCATCGCCGTCATCATCCTGGGCGGCATGGGCGATATCCGCGGCGCCATGATTGCCGGATTGTTCCTCGGTTTTGCCGAGGTGCTGACAGTAGCTTATATCTCCAGCGATTTCCGCGACGCCGTCGGCTTCGGCCTGCTGTTCCTGATCCTGCTGGTCAAGCCTTCCGGCATGTTCGGCAAAGTGCTGGAAAGGAAGGCTTGAGATGATTGAACTGTTTACAAACTTGGGCTTCATCGACTGGTGGGACGGCTTCTGGTCGACCTACAACACCGTGATTTTCGGCCTCGGCGTCAACGCCATGCTGGCGCTGTCGATCTATGTCACGCTGTCCTGCGGTTTGCTGTCGCTGGCCAATGCCGCGTTCATGGGCATAGGCGCTTACGCCGCATCGCTGATCAGCATGCAGACCGGCCTGCCGTTCCCGGTGGCGCTGGCGATCGGCGGCGCACTGCCGGCGCTGGTGGCGCTCATCATCGGCATCCCGACCTTGCGCTTGTCGGGCGTATACCTGGCGATGGCGACTCTGGGCTTCGGCGAAGTGGTGCGCGTCATCGTGCTCAACATGGACATTACCGGCGGCCCGCTCGGCCTGAACGGCATCCCGCTGAAAACCGAATGGTGGCACATCGTCCTGCTGCTGGCGGCGACGCTATACATCCTGGCGCGCATCCGCCGCTCGAAAATCGGCCGCGCCTTCGAAGCCATCAAGGAAGATGAAGTAGCGGCGCGCCTGATGGGCGTCAATGTGGCCGGCTACAAGCTGCTGGCGTTTGTCATCGGCGCTGCGATTGCAGGCGTGGCAGGCGGCCTCAACGCGCACTATACGTTCACCATCGGCCCCGGCAACTACGCTTTCGAAAACGCCGTCGAAATCCTGACCATGGCCGTGTTCGGCGGCACCAGCACCCTGATCGGCCCGACCATAGGCGGCATGGTGCTGACACTGCTGCCGGAGGCGCTGCGCGATTTCAACAGCTACCGTGCGGTGGTCAACGGCCTGATCCTGGTGCTGGTGATCCTGTACCTGCCGAAAGGCATCTGGGATCCGCGCCGGATCCGCGCCTGGGTCAACGCTTTTTCTCGGCGCAAGGCCCAGGCTGGAGGAAATAACTAATGCTGCAACTCAAGAACATCAGCAAGAACTTCGGCGGCCTGCAGGTGCTGCAAGACGTCAATTTCAACGTCCCGCAAGGCGGCATCTTCGGCCTGATCGGTCCTAACGGCGCTGGCAAGACCACCGTCTTCAACCTGATCACTGGCCTGCTACGCGCTTCCGGCGGCGCCATCGAATTCGACGGCGCCGACATCGGCAAGGTGGCGCCGCACAAGATCACCGAACGCGGCATCGCCCGCACTTTCCAGAATATCCGGGTGTTCAAGGAAATGACCTTGCTGGAAAACGTCGTGGTCGGCATGCACGATCACATGCATTACGGTTTCGGCAGCCTGCTGTTCAATCTTGGCGGTTTCAGGAGGATCGAAGCCCAGGCCCGCGAACGCGCCCTGGAACTGCTGTCCTGGGTGCGCCTGGATCATAAGGCCGGCATGCTGGCCGACAGCCTGTCCTACGGCGAACAGCGCAAGCTGGAATTCGCCCGGGCGCTGGCCACCAAACCGAAACTGTTGCTGCTGGATGAACCGGTGGCCGGCATGAATCCGGCCGAGAAAACCGAGCTGATGACGGAAATCCTGAACATCAAGCAGCGCGGTTTCAGCATCTTCATGATCGAACACGACATGCGTTTCGTGATGGGCCTGTGCGACCGCATCGCGGTGCTCAACTTCGGCCGCATCATCGCTGAAGGCAGCCCGGACCAGATCAAGAACAACCAGGAAGTGATCGAAGCCTACCTGGGCAAGGAAGATGCAGAATGACAGCCGAAATGAACACAAACGCCACGCCAATCCTGCAAGTGCACGACCTCGCGGTTTCCTACGGCCATATCGAGGCAGTGAAAGGCATAGACCTGGCGCTCAATGAAGGCGAAATCACGGCACTGGTGGGCGCCAACGGCGCCGGCAAAAGCACCACCCTACTCGCCATCTCCGGTCTGCTCAAGCCGGCGCGCGGGCAAGTGCTGCTCAACCAACAAGGCCAGCAGCAAGACCTGATCCGACTGTCGCCGCACAAGATCGTCCAGAGCGGCATAGTGCAGGTAGCCGAAGGCCGCGCTACGCTCACCACCCTGAGCGTCGCCGAGAACCTGGCGCTGGGCGCCTACACTCGCAAGGACAAGGCGCAGATCGCCCAGGACCTGGACTGGGTGTACTCCCTGTTCCCGGTGCTGCAGCGGCGCAAGGATGGCCTGGCCGGCAACCTGTCCGGCGGCGAACAGCAGATGCTGGCCATCGGCCGCGCGCTGATGGCCAAGCCGCGCGTGCTGCTGCTGGATGAGCCGTCGATGGGGCTGGCGCCGTTATTGGTGCAAGAAATTTTCCGCATCGTGCAGGAAATCAACCGCACCGGCCTGACGATCCTCCTGGTCGAACAGAACGTCCGCCAGGCGCTGCGGATTGCCCAGCATGGTTATGTGCTGGAGAACGGCAAGATCGTACTGGCCGACAGCGGCGTGAACCTGCTGCACAATCCAAAGGTGCTGGAAGCGTATCTGGGCGGCTGACCGGCCGCGCATTAAAATCGCATTAAGCCCATGCGGCAATCAAATTCAAGGCCGATATGCCTATTGGCCTTATTCAATTCCGGCATACTTTCGCAAAGCCGAACCGTGTATCTTCCCTGCAAGCTCGGATAGTCCGACAAGAATTACCGATAGTCTTGCAGAAGGAAACCATCATGTTGGGCATTGCTCTACTGTTCATCGGCGCAGTGCTGGTCGTCAATGGCGTCGGCCTGACCGGCCGCATCGAAGCGCGCGAGAACGCCGTCTTTAATTTCCTGGTCGGCTCCCTGGCGCTGTCCATCAGTTTCATAGGATTGGTGCGCAGCGTCGACAACGCCGGTTACCTTGGCGTGGCGGCGGGCCTGTTGTTTGCCTTCACTTACCTGTACCTGGCCGTGGTGCAGTGGAAAGGCATGAACGGAAAAGGATTGGGATGGTATTGCCTGTTCGTCGCCATCAATACCTTGCCGATGGCGTGGCTGGCGGTGGACCAGGACATGCGCTCAACCATGATGTGGCTGACGTGGGGGCTGCTCTGGTTCCTGTTCTTCCTGGCCTTGGCCCTGCAGAAAACCATCCGTTCGCTGGGTCCCATCACGGCGGTCATCGGCATCGTTTCCTGCTGGATTCCCGGTTTCCTGATGCTGGCCGGGCGCTGGTAAACAATTACTGCAAGCTGCCCCAGCGCTCCACCGCCGGCTCCGCCACCGCCCATTTCCAGACATCGTCGCTACGGCAAGCGCTGCCGGTATACCAGGCGCGTTTCTGCTGCGCGCCTTCACCACTGTCAACCGACAGCAGCACTTCCTTGCACAAAGCCAGCGGAGTGTCGATCAGGCGCGTGACGCGCACTTCCCCGTGTTCGTTGCCGTAGGCGATCTGGTGGACGATGGCCCAGTTGCGCGCCTGGCCCACATCCAGCTGGCCGACGATGGCGGCGATTTCATCCTGCTCGGCTTTCTGCCAGTTGCGGAATACGTATTTGGTGGTGGCGTCGGTGGCGGCTTGCACCCCTATGCCGATGGCGTAGCCGACTGCCGGATTGGAGGTGACCGCGCCGCTGGCGACGCCGGCTGCGGCGCCGGCAAAACCGCCGATGCTGTTACAGCCGCTCAGCGTCGCCACTGCGATCACCGCAGCGCTCAGCAAACAGGCGCTGCGCGAAGAACCTCTTCGCAGCATCACTGCAAAGCTCCCCAGCGCTCGGTGGCGGGTTCGGCCGAGGCCCATTTCCAGGCCGGGCCAGCCTGGCAGATGGTCGCCACATAAAATTCACTGGTCGGATTGCTGGCCTTGTCCACCAAGCCGTCGACCGAAAACACGATTTCCTTGCAGCTCATGCCCTGGCTGGCGATGACGCGGCTGACTGTGACCCGGCCGCGTTCATTGTCTTCCAGCGGCAGCGAATGCTTGATCTGCCAGTTGCCGACCGCGCCCACGGCCAGGCTGCCGGCGGCTTTGGCGATCGCGTCCTGCTCTTCGCCATGCACCTTGCGCTGCTCGTACTGCACGCCGGCGCGCGCTGCAGCCTGCACGCCCAGGCCAATGCCGGTGGCGACCGCGGCGTTATTGGTCACCTTGCCCGCCAGCGCGGTGCCGGCGACCCCGGCCGCGGCGGAACTGCCCTCGGTCACGACCGAACTGCAAGCACTCAATCCCAACACACTGCCCATCACCAGCAAACCGCTGATCTGCTTTAACCGCTGCTTTAACCGCATTACCGAATCCAATATATAAGGCACCGACCAGGACCGCACCGGTAGACATCAGCCAGAACTTCTAACGGCATTTTAGAGGACAAAACTTCGGTTCAGTTCGGGTGGAAACCCGGTAATGTGCAAACTTTTGTTAAATCGCGATTAAAGAGAAAACTCCTACGGCAGAACGCTACATGGTGCTGCCGCCATTCATGCCACCCATGCCGCCCATGCCCTTGCCGCCACGACCGCCCTTGCCGGACGGCTTGTCCTTGCCGGCCGCCGGACTGCGCTCACAGGAAGCCTGGTCCACGCGCTGCAGGCGGTCCGCCAGGAACAGCCGCACTGCCTGCCGCTGCTGGTCGTCGAGCGCATCGTTCATGGTCAGCCACAGTTCGCGCAGCTGGCGTCCGTCCTGGGCCGCCAATCCGGATTCGGCGTCGATCGCCGCCGACAGCTGGCGCAGATCGACTGCCGGGTCCTTGAGGCCGCTGCTCATGCTGGCCTGCAAATCGCGCTGCCGTTTTTCCCGTTCGCCGATGATGGCATGGGTCTTGGTCACCAGCTGACGCCACAAAGTCTGCTGGTTCGGATTCAGGTGCAGCTCATCCTTCACTCCGTCGGCCACCGACAGCACGTCTTCAGTGTGGAAATCCATCACTGGCGCCGCCAGCACCGATGTCGCCAGGCTCAGGCCGAATGCGGCCAGGCTCAGCTTGAAAACGGACAGCAACTGGTTAACATGCATGGCAATCTCCCGTAAATAAGTTAGCTAATGAGTTGGCTAATAAGTTGACTATCCAAATCGGCTATTAAACCGGACTTGCCACCCTCACGAGGCAGGTGAATCATTTGGTAACAGCTGGCTGACTATTGATACACGCTGTTGCGGGGCGCAATTTAGTGCGCATTACTCTATCCGTTGCTTTATTATTAGCAACTTATCGCCTGCGCCCCTTCACTGGAAGACCGACTCTCATGATAAAAATCTCTGGCCTTACCTTCGATTACCCCGGCCATCGTGCCTTGCACCAGGTCAGCCTGCAGGTCGAAGCCGGCAGCGTGACCGCGCTGGTCGGCTCCAACGGCGCCGGCAAGACCACGCTGATGCGCTGCATAGCCGGCCTGGAAACACCCCTCGCGGGCTCGATCAGCGTGGCCGGCATGGATGTGCTGGAACGGCCGCGCGAAGTGCACCGGATCATGGGCTACCTGTCCGATTTCTACGGCTTGTACCAGTCGCTGACGGTGGCGCAATGTTTTGAATATGCTGCCGCGGCCCAGGGCTTGCCGGCGCCGGCAATTCCGCAAGCGATACAGATCACGGCGCAGCAGCTGGGGCTGAGCGAACGCCTGCAGCAGACTTGCGACAAACTGTCGCGCGGCTTGCGGCAGCGGGTCGCGATCGGCCAGGCCATCATCCACGGGCCGAAGATCCTGCTGCTGGACGAACCGGCTTCCGGCCTCGATCCGGAAGCGCGCGCCAGCCTGGCCGGCCTGTTCCGCCTGTTGCAGGCGCAGGGCATGACCTTGCTGGTGTCGTCGCATATCCTGGCGGAACTGGACGAGTATTCGACCCACATGCTGGCCCTGCGCGATGGCAAGGTGCTGGAGTATCGCGCGCTGGACCACGGCAGCACCGCACTGGCGCCGCGCAAGTCGCTGCGGATCGTGCTGGCGCAAGCCAATCCCGGCCTGCACGCGCAACTGGCGGCGGAACCCGCGCTACAGGTCAGCGCCAGCGACGAACGCAGCGCCGACTTCATGTTCAGCGGCGACGAACACGCCCAGGCGGCATTGCTGGCGCGCCTGATCGCCGCCGGCCTCCAGATCTCCAGCTTCGCCGACCAGAAGGAAAACCTGCAGCAATCCTACTTGCGCTCGGTGGCCAGCTATGAACAAAACGGACAACACAGCGGGAGCGCAACATGATCAATCCTGAATTCAAACGCAACCTGTGGCTGCAGTTTTCCCTGCACCGCCTGATCGCCATGCCTGCCATCCTGGCGCTGGTTTTTTTCACGCTCAGCCTCGCCAACGACAACTGGCCCGGCGGCGTGCCGCTGGACAGCGTGGCCCTGATCCTGTTCGCCGGCATCGTCTGCCTTTGGGGTACCCGCAACGCCAGCAATACCGTGATCGACGAAGTCCGCGACAAGACCTGGGACCAGCAGCGCATGAGCGCGCTCGATCCCTGGACCATGACCTGGGGCAAGCTGTTCGGCGCCACCGCCTTCAACTGGTACGGCGGCATCCTGTGCCTGGTGGTTTTCGCGATTGCGGCTTTGGTGCGCGAGCACAGCATGACCTTGAGCAGCGGCCTGACCCTGGTAGCGCTGGGCATCCTGATGCATGCGGCGACGATCGCCCTCAACCTGCACCTGATGCGCAGCGACATGCGCGCCGTGCAACGCGGCGGCATCGCCTGGGCGGTGGTGCTGATCGCCGTCATGTTCGCGCCGCCGTTCCGCGCCGCGCCCGATGCTTCCGTCTTCTGGTGGGGCCAGTCGTTTGCCTACAGTTCGTTCCTGCTGGCCAGCACGGTGTTCTTCGCTGCCGTCGCCGTATTCGCCGCCTGGCGCAGCATGAACAGCGCCCTGCAGATCACCACCATTCCCTGGGCCTGGCCGCTGGCCTGCTGCCTGCTGGCTGCATATGTCGCCGGCTTTAGCGGCGGCGTCGGACTGCTGTGGATAGGGCTGCTGTTCTCGCTAGCCATGACTTATGTGGCGCTGTTCACGGAAGAAAACGATATCGCGCTCTGGCAGCGGGTAGTCGCCAGGGCAAAGAGAGGCAACTGGCACGGCCTGTTCCAGAACCTGCCGATCTGGCCGACCACGCTGGTCCTGAGCTTCTGCCTGGCGCTGCTGTTGCAGTTCAGCGGCGGCCAGGAACTGCCGTTCAAATTGCGGGTGACCGCCGCCAGCCTGTCTTTCCTGGCGCTGACGCTGGCCCTGATGCTGTTGCGCGACTGCTGCGTCTACCTGTTCTTCGCCTTTTCCGGCAAGAGCAAGCGGGTCGGCGCCACCACCATCCTGTACCTGGCCATCGTCAACGGCTTGCTGCCGTTCCTGAGCAAGGTCATGGGCCTGGATTCGCTCGCCATATTTTTCATGCCGCTGCACATCGGCAACGGCTGGCTCATGCTTGGCATCGCAGCGCTGCATGCCCTGCTGGCCTTGGCGCTGCTAGGCTGGCGCTGGCGCCAGCAAGCCTTGAAGGATGAATTGCCGGCCGCCGCTTAAGCGCGGATCGATGCCAGCAAGCCTTCGATGATGTGGTCGAGCTTGAAGGCATCGGCGGCAAAACCGCGTATCCCTTCCGCCAGTTTTTCGGTAGCCATGGCGTCGTCATTGAGCGCATAGCGGAAGCTGGCTTCGTCGTAGCTGACTTGCTGCAGGTCGGCAGCGGCGGCGTCCTTGTCCAGTGCACGCGCCAGGGGAGCGTCGCTGGCCTGCAGCTGCGCCAGCAGCTCAGGGCTGATGGTAAGCAGGTCGCAGCCTGCCAGCGCGGCGATCTGGCCGACGTTGCGGAAACTTGCCCCCATCACCTCGGTAGCTATCCCGAAGCGTTTGTAATAACTATAAATCTGCGCCACCGATTTCACGCCGGGATCGTTGGCAAGCGTATTCGCCGATTCGTCCCAGGCGCTGCCGGCGGATTTCTTGTACCAGTCGTAGATGCGGCCGACGAACGGCGAGATCAGGCGCACCTTGGCGGCGCCGCAGGCGACCGCCTGGCAGAACGCAAACAGCAGGGTCAGGTTGCAGCGTATGCCATCCTTTTCCAGGATGGCCGCGGCCTGGATGCCTTCCCAGGTCGATGCAATCTTGATCAGCACCCGCTCGCGGCCGATGCCGGCGGCTTCGTACAAGGCCATGATGCGGCGCGCCCGGGCCACGGTGGCGGCGGTATCGAAACTGAGCCTGGCGTCGACTTCGGTAGAAACCCGGCCCGGCACCACTTGCAGGATCTCCAGGCCGAAACGCACCAGCACCTGGTCGACGATCTGGTCCAATGGACTATCGGCATGGGCGGCGACCGTCTCGACCAGCAGCGGCGCATAGTCTGCCTGCTGCACCGCCTTCAGGATCAGCGACGGATTGGTGGTGGCGTCGCGCGGCTTGAATTGCGCCAGCTGCTTGAAATTGCCTGTGTCGGCTACTACCGTCGTGTATTGCTTGAGCTGGTCCAGCTGATTCATGTCTGTCCTTGTGTATAGGGAATGCAATAGGAATGCAAAGTTTGGTTAAAGTTCAGCCGTAGGTTCAGCCATGTAAAGCGTGCGCTGCTGCGAACAGGTCGCGGAATTTCCGGTAACGCTCTTGCAGCATCTCCTGCTGCCCGGCGGCCGGCACGAAGCGCGCCTTGACCGGCATGCCGAGCCCTGGCAGATCGCGGCCGCGCCCATACGCCAGGAAACCCAGCTTGGCGGCGCCGATGCAGGCGCTGAGTTCGCTGCCGGACAAGGTGCAGATTTCGCGGTCGAGGATGTTCGCCAGCAGTTGCGCCCAATAATTGCTGCGGGCGCCGCCGCCGACCAGCGAGCATGTGCTTACCTCGGCGCCCGCCGACTGTACCGCGGCCATCGCATCGAGCAGGCCGAAACCGACGCCTTCCAGCACCGCGTAACCAAGCATCGCCGGCGTCGTCTCATAAGCAAGATTCATGAAACCGCCGCGCAGCAGCGGATCGTTGTGCGGAGTGCGCTCGCCGGCCAGGTAAGGCAGGAACAAGGGCGTCGCCGCAGGCACCGGCTGGCCCAGCGGCACCTGCTCCTGCGCCAGCTGCAGCAGGGCCTGCTCATTGACCTGCCCCAGCAGCTGGGTGACCCAGCGCAGGCAACTGGCGCCGGCCAGCATCGCACCCATGGTGTACCAGCGCTGCGGCAGCGCGTGGCAGAAGCTGTGCACCGCGCTGGCCGGGTTGCCGGCCACATGGTCGGTAATGGCGACCACGGCGGCGCTGGTGCCCAGCGTGACAAACGCCTGGCCAGCCTCGATCGCGCCGATGCCGACCGCCGATACCGGATTGTCGCCGCCGCCGCCGGCCACCAGCACCGTCGACTGCAGCGCCAGCTGCGACGCGGCGGCAGCGCACAGGTCGGCCGCAGCCGCGGAGCCTTCCACCAGGCGCGGCATTTGATGCCGTTCAAGTCCGGTGGCTTGCAGCATGGGTTCGAACCAGTCGCGCCGGCGCACATCCAGCCACAGCGTGCCGGCGGCGTCGGAGACATCGCTGATGCGCTCGCCGGTCAGCCGCAGACGCAGGTAGTCCTTGGGCGACAGCACGCAGGAAATCCGGTTGAACAATTGCGGCTCATGTTCGCGCAGCCATAGCAGCTTGGGCGCGGTCAGGCCGGCCATCGGCAGGCTGCCGGTGATACCGGCGAAATCGGGGTGCTCGCGCTCCAGCCATTGCGCTTGCGCCAGCGCGCGCGAATCGTCCCACAGGATCGCCGGGCGCAGCACCCGGTCGTTCTGGTCCAGCAGTACGGCTCCATGCATCTGCCCCGACAAGCCTATGCAGCACACCCTGGCGTAGGCGTCCGGCTGCTGCTGCCGCAATTGATGCAGGCCCGCCAGGCAGGCTTGCCACCAGTCTTCCGGATCCTGTTCAGACCAGCCGGCCTGCGGCCGCGAGATGGCCAGGCGCACCCCTGTATGCGCCAGCACGGTGCCGCTCTCATCCAGCAAGACCGCTTTCAGTTCCGACGTGCCGAGATCTATCCCGAGTGATATGGGACTACTCATAGATATCCGTTTCTAATAAAAATGGTTCAAAGACAGCCGCAGGAATTACGCACACGCAGCGTGGGCGCCAGCCGCACCGTCTGCTTCTTGCCGTCCGGCGCCTCGATCCGCTTCATCAGCAGCTTGACCGCGCGCGTGCCCAGTTCCTTGACCGGCTGCGCCATCACGGTCAGGCGCGGAATGAAAAAATCGGCCCAGTCGAAATCGTCGAAACCGACCAGCGCAATCTGCTCCGGCACATCGACCTTGGCGTCGCGCAAGGCATGCATGGCGCCGATGGTCATCAGGTTGTTGGCCGCCATGATGGCGGTCGGCGGCGCTGCCAGCGTCAGCAGCCGACGGGTCGCCAGCCGCGCCGGTTCGCTGCTCGATTCGCCGCTGACCAGCAACGCCGGGTCGAAGCGCAGGCCGGCGGCGTCCAGCGCGGCGCGGTAGCCTTCAATCCGCTCATCGGTGGTAGTCAGGCCGGGGCTGCCGGAAATCAGCGCGATTCGCTTGTGTCCGTGTTCGATCAGGTGGCTTACCAGGTCCTGCGAGGATTTTTTGTTTTCCACCCCGACCTGGTCGAAACCCTGGGCCACCAGGCGGTCCACCAGCACCGCCGGGATGTCGTTGGCGCGCAGGTATTCCAGCGCCAGGTGCTGCGGATCGGCGGACGGCGCCAGCAGGATGCCGTCGACCCGGCGGTGGTGCAGCGCCTTGACCGCGCGCAGCTCCTGGTCCGGATCGTCGCGGGTATCGACATACAGCATCATGATGCCGTGCTTGGCGCATTCGGTTTCGATGGCGTGCACGGTTTCACTGAAATAATGGTTGGAGAGCGCGGAAATCGCCACGCCTATGGTGTTCGATGTCGAGCGCGCCAGCGAGCGCGCCAGGGTGTTGGGGATGTAGCCGAGCGCCTGGATCGCCGCTTCCACCGCACGCACGGTAGCCGGGCTCACCTTGCGGGTGCCGTTCAAGACATGCGAGACCGTCGAAGTCGAGACCTTCGCGATTCTTGCGACATCATCCATCGTAGCCAATTGTGTCCCCTATTTTTTGTGCTCTAGAACGGCGGCTGCCGACAACATGACTCCGGCAGCCGCCTGGTCCACATCAGCGTTGGCTGGACCAGCCTTTATAAGTAGCCACATTATCATGAGTAATCAGCACCGGCGCCAGCAAAACGACCGGCTTGGCGGGACGTTTGCCGTTCAGGATGTCATAACCGATGGCCACCGCATCCTGCGCCTGGGCCCATGGGTCCTGGCTGGACGAGGCCTGGATCGAGGTGCCGGCCTTCAGCGCCGCTTCGATATCCGGTGCGCCGTCGACCGAGGTGATGATGATGCCGCTGCGCTTGAGCTGCTTGGCGGCGAGATCGCTGCCGATCGCCTGCGGATCGTTGATGGTGAACAGGCCGTCGATTTTCGGGAAGCGCGTCAGATAGCCTTGCATGGCGTTCAGGCCGCCTTCGCGCGAACCCTTGCCGTCCTGGTCGTCGGATAGCACCTTGATGCCGGGCGCGGCGGCGAACACGGCTTTGCAGCCTTTGACTCGGTCGGTGACGGCAGTCACTTGCGGTCCGTTCTGGATAATCACGTTGCCCTTGCCGCCCAGCTTGTCGACCAGGTATTTGCAAGCCAGCTTGCCGGCTAGCTCATTGTCGGTCTGCACCGTAGCATCGACGCCCTTGGCGCCGACATCCACCGCCACCACCACGATCCCCGCCTTCTGCGCTTTCTTGATGGCCGGTTCGATGGCGACCGGATCGGTAGCGTTCAGCAGGATCAGGTCGACCCCGGCTGAAATGAAATTGTCGATCTGCGTAAACTGCTTGCTCAGGTCGTAGTCGGCCGATACCGCGGTGACCTTGACGTTGGGATTGATCTGCTGGGCTTTTGCCTTGGCGCCGTTGGCCAGCGTCACGAAATAAGGATTGCCGAGCGAACCGACGGTGATGCCCACCGCTTTCAGTTCACGCGCCTGCACCACGCCCGACATGGTCAAGGCCAGCGTCAGCGGAAGTATTGCGGCCATAGCGAATTTTTTCATCATGCTTGATCTCCTGTTGCCGGTCATATGGAAATCCGGGCGCAACGACCAGCTTGCTGCACCCGGCGGTCTATAAATAGGTTAAGTACGCGCGCCCGATTGCCGGTAGCGATCCAGCGCCACCGCACCGATGATCACGATGCCCTTGATGATGTATTGCCAGATGTCGGACACGCCCAGCAGCACCAGGCCGTTGGTCAGCACCGCGATGATCAGCGCGCCGACCAGGGTGCCGCCGATGGAGCCGACGCCGCCGGTAAAGCTGGTGCCGCCCAGGATCACCGCCGCAATCGCATCCAGTTCGTAAGACTGCCCCAGCTGCAGGCCGTTGGCCGCGGACAGGCGCGACGCCGTCATCACTGCGCCCAGGCCGGCCAGCAGGCCCGATACCGCGTAGACGAACAGCAGCACCTTCCACACCTTGATGCCCGACAGGCGCGCCGCCTCATGATTACCGCCGACTGCGTAGATCTGCACGCCGATCACCGTGCGACGCAGGATGAACCAGGAAACCGCCACCACCAGCAAGGCGATGATCACCAGCCAGGGCACGCCCAGCACCGAATCGTTGCCGATGAAGGCGAACGGCAGTTCGGCGTTGAACACGGTCTTGTCATCCGCCAGCAGGCGCGCCAGGCCACGCATCGCGGTCAGCGCGCCGAGCGTGACGATAAACGGCGGCAAGCGCATGAAGGCAATCAGGACGCCGTTGGCCAGCCCCAGCAGCAGGCCGAAGCCGATGCCGGCGGCGATCCCCAGCATGCCGAACTGCGGCGACAGCGACGCCAGCATCGCCACCACTGCCGACGCCGCCAGGATCGCGCCGACCGAAAGGTCGATGCCGGCGGTCAGGATGACGAAGGTCATGCCGGCCGCCAGCACGATATTCACCGACGCCTGCTGGGTGATGATCGACAGATTCTGCACCGTGAAGAAGTTTTCGCTCATCAGGGCGAAACCCAGCACCAGCAACAGCAGCACCGGCAGCATGCCGACCGTGCGCAACAAACCGCGCAGCTGCTCGCGCTTGCCGATGGTCTCGGCCGTGATCTTGCTACTTGCTTCCATGATATTTGTCTCCTTGCTGTTCTGATTCATGATTACCGCCTAACGTGCTCAAACCGCCTGCCGATCAAGCAGCCTGCGGCTGGACCTGCTGCGCGCCGGTCGCCAGTTCGATAATGTTTTCCTGGGTGATTTCGCGTCCGGAATGCCCGCCCAGCTCCGCCACCAGCTCGCCTTCGCGCATCACCAGCACCCGGTCCGAAGTGCCGACGATTTCCGGCAGTTCACTGGAAATCACCACCACGCCGATGCCGGCCTGGGCCAGTTCGTTGATGATGCGGTAAATCTCCGACTTGGCGCCGATGTCGACCCCGCGCGTCGGCTCATCCAGGATCAGCACATGCGGCTTGATTTCCAGCAGGCGCGCCAGCAATACCTTCTGCTGGTTGCCGCCGGACAGCGCGCCGACATTGATGTTGGGAGAAGCGACCCGGATCGCCAGCGACTTGATGGCGGCGCTGGCGCGTTGCGCGCCGCGGCTGCGGTCCAGCACGCCGCCGTAGCTGGCGTCCGGCACGCAGGCGCAAACGTTGATGTTGTCGCGCACGCTCATGTCCAGGAACAGGCCTTGCGACTTGCGGTCCTCGGTCAGGTACACCACGCCGGCGCGGATCGCGTCGACCGGACCGCGCAGCGCCGCGACCGCCTTGCCGGCCACTTCCAGCGTGCCGGAAATGCGCGGATCGGCGCCAAAGATCAGGCGCGCCAGCTCGGTACGGCCGGCGCCGACCAGGCCGGCGATGCCCAGCACCTCGCCCGCATGCAGGTCGAAGCTGCAGCCGCGCACCCGTTTGCCGTCAGCCATGTCGCGCACCCGCATGACCACATTGCCAGGATCGTAAGGCGCATGTTCCTTCTTGTAGAAGCCGGAAAGGTCGCGCCCCACCATCATTTTCACCAGCGCTTCGGCCGACAACTCTGCGCGCGCCAGCATACCGACGTGCTTGCCGTCGCGCAATACCGAGACCTTGTCCGACAGTTCGTAGATTTCCGCCATGCGATGGCTGATGTAGACGATCGCCAGCCCTTCCTGGCGCAGCTGCCGGATCAATGCGAACAAACGGTCAGTCTCGCGCGAAGACAGCGGCGTCGTCGGTTCGTCCATCACCAGGATCCGCGCGTGGGCATGGATCGCGCGTGCAATCTCCACCAGCTGGCGTTCGGCGATCGACAGGGTGCTGATCTTGGTCTGCGGCGTGAATTCAGCGCCCAGGCGTTTCAAGACATCGACACAGCCCGCCTCCATCGCCCTGCGGTCGACGCTCCAGCCGCGTTTCAGCTCGCGCCCCAGGTAGATGTTCTCGGCCACGCTCAGGTTGGGGCACAGGCTCAGTTCCTGGTAGATCACCGCCACGCCGTGTTCCTTGGCGGCGCCCGGACCGTAGCTGGCCACGCGCCGGCCGTCGATGCGGATCTCGCCGCCGGCATCGGCCTGGTGGGCGCCCGACAGCACTTTCATCAGGGTCGACTTGCCGGCGCCGTTCTCGCCCATCAAGGCATGGACTTCGCCGGCATACACGGTCAGGTCGACCTCTTTCAGCACCCGCAAGCCGCTGAAGGTCTTGGAGATGCCGCGCATCTCGAGGATTGGCGTGGCGCCTGCTTCAGGTTTCATGGATAACCCCTTGTTTTGACTGATCGATCAGTTTTTTAAAAACTTATCGAATCGATGAGCAACTTGTGTGACCGGATAAGAATTTTTTCAGGAAAACCAAGGAAGAGCCGCTGCCACCAACATTCTTGGCGTGAGCGATCGCTCAATATCAAATCTTGATTCCAGTGCGAAGCAAAGGCCTGGCGCCTTGCCGGGATGCGGGATTTTCATTTGTCTCCTTGCGTCTTTTATCTTTACCTGGGCCGCGCCGAAATACGATTTGCGACCTGATTTGCGATCAATATTAGTGGAAAGCAAGCGCTTGCGCAAGCGCTTGCTTTTTTTGATATCCAGACAATACAAGCGATGAGGACAAAAAAACACCTCCACGAAGGAGGTGTCGGATACCGGTTAAAACCGCCCATGCAGGCGGCGGGATACCTGCGGTCAGTTGCCTGCCACGGTCATGCTCTCGATCAATACCGAGCCGGTCTGCTTGGTGCCGCGGATCAGCGTATCGGCGCCGATGGCGACGATCTGCGCCAGCATGTCTTTCATGTTGCCGGCAATCGTGATTTCCTCCACCGGATACTGGATCACGCCCTTCTCCACCCAGTAGCCGGAAGCGCCGCGCGAATAATCGCCGGTGACGTAGTTGACGCCCTGCCCCATCAGCTCGGTCACCAGCAGGCCGGTATCGAGCTTTTTCAGCATCGCCTTGAAGTTGTCCGAGGATTTGGTCAGCGAGGAGGTAATGCTCAGGTTATGCGAGCCGCCGGAATTGCCGGTGGTCTTCATGCCCAGCTTGCGCGCCGAGTAGGTCGACAGGAAATAGCCCTGCACCACGCCATCCTTGACCACGTCGCGGCGCTGGGTCTTGACGCCCTCCTCGTCGAAAGGGGCGGAACCGACCGCGCCGATGACATGCGGGTCTTCCACGATCTGGATATGCGGCGCAAACACCGATTTGCCCAGGGTATCCAGCAAGAAGGTCGACTTGCGGTACAGCGCGCCGCCCGACACTGCCTGCACGAACGCCCCCAGCAGGCCGGCCGCCAGCGGCGCCTCGAACAGCACCGGGCATTTGCGGGTATCCAGCTGGCGCGCGTTCAGCCGCGCCAGCGCGCGCCCTGCAGCGTAACGACCGATCGCTTCCGGCTTGGCCAGCTGCTTCGCATCGCGCATCGACGAATACCAGTCGTCGCGCTGCATGTTGCCGCCTTTGCCGGCGATAGGCGCCACCGAAATGGTATGGCGCGAAAACGGATAGCCGCCCATGAAACCGCGCGAATTGGCGCTGACGAAATGCGATTGCTGGGCGTAGACGCCGGCGCCTTCGCTGTTGGTGATGCGCTTGTCGACGGCAAATGCTGCCGCTTCGCAACGTTTTGCCAATTCGACAGCTTCTTCCGCCGAAATCAGCCACGGCGAGCACAGCTTCAAATCCAGCGGATTCATTTCCAAAGTATCAACATCCGGCAGGCCGGCGCAATCGTCTTCAGCCGTGAAACGGGCGATGTTATAGGCCGCTTCGACCGTATCCTGCAGGGCTTTGGCCGAAAAGTCGGAAGTGCTGGCATTGCCGCGCCGGGTATGCCTCTCCTCGCCCAGGTAGACGGTGACGCCCATGCCCTTGTCCTTGTTTTGCTCGATCGTCTCGACGCTGCCCTTGCGCACGCCCACCGACAAACCGCTGCCTTCGCTGATTTCGACGGCGGCGCCGGAAGCGCCTTTTTCCCGCGCATAACGCAAGACATCCTGCGCCAACTGTTGCAATTGCTCTTGACTATGGATAAATACGGAGTCGCTCATGGGTCGGTTTTCTTTGAATAAGGTATAAAACGGTTATCATAGCAGTCGTTTACAGTATGGAAGTACCCTTAACATCATGCCAAATCCCAATCGGGGCTCCTGCGGCTTTCAGTCCAGCGAGTTCGAACAAGAATACGACCGTCCCTCCAAGTCCCAGCTCAAGCGCGAGATGACTGCGCTGCAGAAGCTCGGCGAAGAGCTGATCGCCGAGTCGCGCGACCGCGTCAAGCGCGTGCCGATGCCGGAAGATGTGCGCGACGCCATCCTCGAATGCCAGCAGATCAAGGACCACGAAGGACGCCGCCGCCAGACCCAGTATGTAGGCAAGAAGATGCGTACGCTGGAGCCGCACGAAATCGCCGAAATCCAGAAAACCCTGGACAGCTGGAGAGGCCTCTCCAAAGCCGACACCGCCGCCATGCACGCGCTGGAACGCCATCGCGACCGCCTGCTGAAGAATGACAGCGCGCTGACCGAACTGCTGGCGCAGCATCCGGAACTGGATGTGCAGCATGTGCGCACCATGATCCGCAACGCGCGCAAGGAACAGGCCGAGAACAAACCGCCGAAAGCCTATCGCGAAATTTTCCAGCTGCTGAAAGAGCTGCAAAAATCGTCGGGCAACCAGGACGACGACATCGACGCCGAAGACGACGACGAGCAAGATGAGCACAATTAATCCGGCGCCGGCCGCGAACCTGAAAATCGGCCTGGTGTCGATTTCGGACCGCGCCAGCACCGGCGTCTACCAAGACCAGGGCATCCCTGCCCTGCAAGACTGGCTGGCGGCTGCGCTGAGCACCCCATGGCAAGTCGAAACCCGCCTGATCGCCGACGAGCGCACGCTGATCGAACAAACCCTGGTCGAGCTGGTGGACCAGCAGCATTGCGACCTGGTGCTGACCACCGGCGGCACCGGCCCGGCGCGGCGCGACGTGACGCCGGAAGCGACGCTGGCGGTGGCGACCAAGGAAATGCCAGGCTTCGGCGAACAGATGCGGCAGATCAGCCTGCAGTTCGTGCCGACCGCAATCCTGTCGCGGCAAGTCGCGGTGATCCGCGAAAGCGCCGGCCACGCGGCCCTGATCCTGAACCTGCCAGGCCAGCCGAAGGCCATCAAGGAAACCCTGGAAGGCTTGAAAGACGCCGACGGCAAACAGAAGGTGTCCGGCATCTTCGCCGCCGTGCCCTATTGCATCGACCTGATCGGCGGTCCCTACATCGAAACCAATGAAGCGGTATGCAAGGCGTTCCGGCCGAAATCGGCGATCAAGCCAGCTTAAGCGCGCTGCGCCACATCGTCCTCGAACAGGATGCTTAGCAACTGCTCCTGAAGGGAAAAACAGACAATGAATAAACCTCGCTCCCGTGCCTCGCGGCGTGACTTCATGCGGCTCGCGCTGGCCGCGGGCAGTGCTGCCGCGTTGCCCTGGCCGCCCGCAGCGCAAGCGCAGACGGTTGCCGCCGGCAAGGGCACGCAACTGATCCTGCTCGGCACCAAGGGCGGACCGACGCCGTCCGCATTGCGTGCGGCGCCGGCCAATGTGCTGCTGGTGGACGGCCAGCCGTATGTCGTCGACTGCGGCAACGGCGTTGCCTTGCAGCTGACCAAAGCGGGCGTCAGGCTGCCGCAGATACGCGACATTTTCCTGACCCACCAGCACTCCGACCACAACGCCGACCTCGGCAACCTGGTGTTCCTGGCCTGGGCCACCGGGCTGGCGACTCCCGTGCATCTGTACGGGCCGCCGGGAATGCGCCAGATGATGGACGATTTTGTCCACATGAACGCCATCGACATCGCCACCCGCATGCAGGAAGAAGGCCGGCCGCCATTACGCCCCTTGATCAACACCCACGAATTCGACGGCCCGCGCGTGGTCATGGAAAACGACCAGGTAAAGGTGACCGCCGCCCTGGTCGACCACTACACGCTCAAGCCCACCTTCGCCTATCGCTTCGACACCAGGGACCGCTCGGTGGTTTTCTCTGGCGATACCGCCTACAACGAGAACCTGATCCAGCTGGCCAAGGGCGCCGACGTACTGGTGCATGAAGTGATGTACCTGCCGGCGCTGGAGAAGCTGATGAAGACCGTCGACAACGCGCCTACCCTGCTCGACCACCTGGTCAAGAGCCATACCAGCACTGCCCAGGTCGGCAAGGTGGCGGCGCGCGCCGGCGTCAAGACGCTGGTGCTGAGCCACTTCGTGCCGGGCGGCGATCCGGCGATCAGCGACGACATGTGGTCGGCCGAGGCGCGTCGGCAGTTCAGCGGCGAAATCATCGTCGGCAAAGACCTGATGGTAATCTGACGCCATTCTCAAAATTTCCATCCATCTTTCTATCCGGACCATCCCATGTCAAGCACCCTCGAAACCCTGGAAATCTCTACCTCCGAAACGCCGACAGCAGCCGTCATCTGGATGCACGGCCTCGGCGCCGACGGCTCCGACTTTGTCCCTATCGTGAAAGAGCTGGACCTGGGCGGCTGCCCCGGCATCCGCTTCGTGTTCCCGAGCGCGCCGGCGATCCCGGTGACCATCAACAACGGCTACGTGATGCCGGCCTGGTACGACATCCTCACCACCGACCTGATCCGGCGCGAAGACGAAGCCGGCCTGCGCAAATCGCAAACCGAAATCGAAGCGCTGATCGCCCAGCAGATCGCGCTCGGCATCGCTGCCGACAAAATCGTGATCGCCGGTTTCTCGCAAGGCTGCGCGATGGCGCTGCAAACCGGTTTGCGTTATCCGCAGAAACTGGCCGGCCTGATGTGCCTGTCCGGCTACCTGCCGCTGAGCGACAAGACTGAAGCGGAACGCCATGCCGCCAACCAGCACACGCCGATCTTCCAGGCGCATGGCCGCGGCGATCCGGTGGTGCTGATCGACCGCGCCGAAAAATCACGCGACTTGCTCAAGCAGCTGGGTTACCAGGTTGAATGGCATGAATACATGATGCCGCATTCGGTGTGCGCGGAAGAAGTCGCGGATATCGGCAACTGGCTGCGCCGCGTGCTGGCCTGACATGCCTCGGTAGGGTGGGCACCTTGTGCCCACGCGTGAATTGACTCTAGCTACATACCTATTTCCGTGCTGCGCGGGTTTGCACTCCGGTTATCTCGGTCACGCGTGGGCACAAAAACGTGCCCACCCTACGCTGTCTGCGGTGTATAACCGGCATCCCTGATCGCTTCGGCCAGTTCACCTGCAGTCGCAGTGCTCTCAACCGAGACCGTGCGCCCTTCTATCCTGATCTCCACCTTGGCGCCGGCATCCACGCCGTTGATGGCTTTGGTAATGCGGCCGGCGCAGTGGCCGCAGGTCATGTCCTGCACATTGAATTCGATCATTTCCGTTTGCTCCGTTGGTTACCTGATTCAACTATAAACCTTCCTATCATGGCAAGGTCAAGCACCAACCAACAATAAATAACCGGGATCCACTGCCGGCCGCCGCAAGCCGTTTAGTTCAAACCGTTCTTGCCTTCGATTTCACTGGCTTTCAGACCGCCCAGGCGCGCATGCAGGCGGCCGCGGGTCGCCACGGCGAACGCCACCACGACTTCATCTGCGTTCGGCGCATCGAAGAACTGGGTGGTGACGGTGTCGTAATGCGAAGGCACATACAAGGCATTCTTGTGCGCCAGCGGGATATCGAGCTCAGTGCCCGGTACACCGCGCTTGCCGGACGACGGAATCCAGGCCTTGCCGCCGCCGATGGCTTCGCGGATCGGCATCACCATGGCTGGCGTCAGGAAGGCGTTGCCGTGTTCGTATTCGCCGCCGATGCCGACGATGCAAGCCTTGCCGTAGCTTTCCACCTGGTCCTGCCCCAGCGCGGCGACAATGCGGCGGCCGAACTCATGGCCCAGCGCCGGCGAATTGGCCAGGATCAGGTCCAGGCTGTCGCTGAAACGGCCGGCGTAGGGGTTGTGGATAGCCGCGGCGATCACGATCTTGCGCAGCAGGCTGCCGTCGGCCAGCACGCCGCTTTCATTGGCCAAGGTGTCGTCGATCTGGGTGTACCACTTGCGGATATGGTAATTCTCGAAATTGGCTGGTTTGGTCATGATGTCTTTTGGCAAGTTAATGAGGAAAATTCCTTGGACAGGCATCCTAACTTGCCGCTGCCCCTTGCCGTATAGCGCATTGCGTATATGCGGTAGAGCTTTTGGCAGTGCAAAAGACAGGCTGTTAAAATTGTGCTTGACCTTCCCATGATGGGAAGGTGAATCATACAGCCATCACCACTCTTCAAGCCGAGCCCATCATGAGCAGCACCAGCGCAGTCCAGGCGACCGAATTCCAGCTTCCGATAGACGGCATGAGCTGCGCATCGTGCGTATCCCATGTCGAAAAGGCCTTGCGCAAGGTAAGCGGCGTGCGCGAAGTCAGCGTCAACCTGGCGACTGAGCTGGCGACCGTGCAGGCCGATGGCGCCACCACCATCGCGCCCCTGGTCGCCGCCGTGGAAAAAGCCGGCTACCAGGTCAGGCAGCAGGAAGTCACGCTGGATATCGAAGGCATGAGCTGTGCTTCCTGCGTCAGCCGGGTCGAGAAGGCCTTGCTCAAAGTGGCCGGCGTGCAGACCGTGGCGGTCAACCTGGCCAGCGAAAAAGCTACCCTGGGCACCGCGGGCGTGGTGCCGGTCGACAAGCTGATCGCCGCAGTCAAGGCGGCCGGCTATGAAGCCTCGCTGCCTAAATCCACGCAAGAAGCGGCGGCTGCCAAGAGCGCATGGCCAAGCTGGTGGCCGGTCGCCGCTGCCGCGTTGTTTACCCTGCCGCTGGTGCTGCCGATGCTGGCGATGCCGTTCGGACTGGACTGGGCCTTGCCCGGCTGGGGGCAGCTGGTCCTGGCGACGCCGGTGCAGTTCTGGCTCGGCGCCCGCTTCTATCGCGCCGGCTGGCGCGCGCTGAAGGCCGGCAGCGGCAACATGGATTTGCTGGTGGCGCTCGGCACCAGCGCTGCTTACGGCTTGTCGCTATACCTGTTGCTGGCCGCCGGACATGGCGCCATGGCGCATCTATATTTTGAAGCATCGGCAGCGGTCATCACGCTGGTGCTGCTCGGCAAATGGCTGGAAACCCGCGCCAAGCGCCAGACCGCCGACGCCATCCGCGCCTTGAATGCGCTGCGCCCGGAACGCGCCACGGTGCGGCGCGACGGTATTGACCGCGAAATCGCCATCAGCGCCTTGCAGCTCGGCGATGTGGTGGTAGTGCGCGCCGGCGAACGCATCGCCGCTGACGGCGTGGTGCTGGAAGGACACAGCCAGGTCGACGAATCCCTGCTGACCGGCGAAAGCCTGCCGGTAGAAAAACAGGCGCACGACCAGGTGACCGCCGGCGCCATCAACGGCTCGGGCCTGCTGCTGGTAACCACCACCGCGATCGGCGCCGAAACCACGCTGGCTCGCATCATCCGCATGGTGGAACATGCGCAGGCCGCCAAAGCGCCGATCCAGCGCCTGGTCGACCAGGTCAGCGCGATCTTCGTGCCGGTGGTGCTGCTGATCGCCGCCCTCACCCTGCTGGGCTGGGGCCTGGCCAACGGCGACTGGCAGCAGGCCTTGCTCAACGCAGTGGCGGTGCTGGTGATCGCCTGCCCTTGCGCACTGGGGCTGGCGACGCCGACCGCGATCATGGCCGGCACCGGCATCGCGGCCCGCTTCGGGATTCTGATCAAGGATGCCGAGGCGCTGGAAATCGCCCATCGCATCAGCGTGGTGGCTTTCGATAAAACGGGCACCCTGACGGTCGGCCATCCGGCGCTGCTGGCCTTGTTGCCGAGTGCGCCGTATGCAAGCGACGATTTGCTGGCGCTGGCCACGGCAGTGCAACGCGGCAGCGAACATCCGCTGGCGCGCGCCGTGCTCGCCGCCGCCGAGCAAAAAGGACTACCGGTCACATTCACTGCCAGCAAGGTGCAAGCCGTGGCCGGACGCGGGATACAAGCCAGCGTCGGCGATCGCCAGTGCTACCTGGGCAGTTCGCGCTGGATGCAGGAACTGGGCGTCGACCTTAGTCTTCTGGCGAGCGCAGCCGGGCAGCTGGAAGCCGAGGGCCGCACCGTATCCTGGCTTGCCGCCGGCGCGGATGGAGCGCCGGCGCTGGCCGGCCTGCTGGCCTTCGGCGACGAGATCAAGCCAAGCGCCAAGGCCGCGATCCAGCAATTGCAGCATCTGTCGCTGCGGGTCGCCATGCTGAGCGGCGATAACCAAGGCAGCGCCGGCGCTGTCGGCCGGCAGCTGGGCATCAGCGAAATCCATGCGGAAATCCTGCCGGCCGAAAAAGCCAGGGTGATCACCGGCCTGAAAGCCGGCGCCGCCGTGGTCGCCATGGTGGGCGACGGCATCAACGACGCGCCGGCGCTGGCCGCCGCCGATGTCGGCATCGCCATGTCGACCGGCACCGACGTCGCCATGCAGGCTGCCGGCATCACACTGATGCGCGGCGATCCGGGCCTGGTGGCGGATGCCATCGATATCTCGCGCCGCACTTACAGCAAGATCCGCCAGAACCTGTTCTGGGCCTTTATCTACAACCTGATCGGGATTCCGCTGGCGGCGCTGGGCTACCTCAACCCGGTGCTGGCCGGCGCAGCGATGGCGTTCAGCAGCGTCAGCGTGGTCAGCAACGCCTTGCTGCTGCGCCGCTGGCGGCCCCTGTCCGACAAGGAGAAGACACATGACTAACGCCATGAATATCGGCGACGCCGCACTGGCTTCGGGCGTATCGGCCAAGATGATCCGGCACTACGAAGAAACCGGCCTGATCCCCAAGGCCAGCCGCAGCGACGGCGGCTACCGCACTTATGCCGAGCGCGATATCCACCTGCTGCGTTTTATCCGCCAGGGCCGCCTGCTGGGTTTTTCGATGAAACAGATCGCCGAACTGATCGGCCTCTGGTTGGACCAGTCGCGCCCCAGCAGCAAGGTCAAGCAGCTGGCGCTGTCGCACATTACTGAACTGGATGACAAGATCAAGGAGCTGCAAGCCATGAAGGCCACGCTGGAACAGCTGGCTTGCCATTGCCACGGCGACGACCGGCCGGACTGTCCGATCCTCGAGGGCCTGGCGCAACAATAGCGGCAGCGCCGCATTGTTAGCCCCTTATTTCTGACTTATACTGACGCCCATGTCCCGCCTCCTCAAGATCGCAATCTTATGGCTCCTGGCCTTTGCACTGCCTATGCAAGGCTTTGCATCGTCCGCGATGCTCGATTGCGACGCGGCCCATCAGCCGGCCAGCCAGCACAGCACGCATCGGGCGCAAGGACAGCAGGTTCATCATCATGAACAGCTTGCGGCAAGCCAGCACCATGTTGCCGATGCCTCCCAAGTATCAAGCAACGATTCATCAAGCAACGATTCGCCTGCAGATGATTCCCATCACCACAACGGTGCAGGCAAATGCAGCGCCTGCGCATCCTGCTGCCTGAGCAGCGCCATCAGCGCTCCTGCCGCGCTTGATCCGGTTGCGCTGCTGTCAGCCGGACTGGAAACAGGCGCGCAGCCAGACCAGCAATTCACCGCGTACTTCCCGGAAGGCCTCGAACGGCCTCCGCATTCCCTCGCCATCTGATCCAGGATTGAAGCGCCGGTCCAGGGCCATCGCCGCCTGCAGCCGTAACGCGTAAATCCTGCCGCCGCTTGCGGCGCGCAGTTGCCTGCGTGTCCCGCATTCCATTCGCATTGCATCATCGAGGACATCATGATTTTTACCCTCACTACGAGGCGCGCGATCCGTGCCGCCGCTGTGCTGCTTCCGCTCGTCCTGGCCGGCTGCGCCTCGCTGTCGCAAGACGGCGGCTACTCACCGGTACAGTCGCTGGTCAAGGAACGCAGCGGCCAGGATATCCAATGGGTCAAGTCGGAAGACGACGCCGCCGGCGTCGCCGATACCATCGCACCGCTGCTGGCGAAACCGCTGAGCGTCGACGATGCAGTCAAGATCGCGCTGCTCAACAACAAGGGCCTGCAAGCCAGCTACAGCGGACTGGGCATTGCTGAAGCAGACCTGGTGCAGGCCGGGCGCGTCGCCAATCCGTCGCTCTCGTTCGGCCGCTTGCGCCGCGGCGACGATATCGAAATCGACCGTTCACTGATGCTGCCCGTCATGAGCCTGCTGACCATGCCGTTCGCCAGCAAGATCGAGCGCCGCCGTTTCGAGCAGGCGCAATTGCGCGCCGCCGGCGATGCGCTGGCAGTCGCCGACGAAACACGCCATGCCTATTTCTCTGCCCTAGCGGCGCAGGAAACCGTCAAATACATGGAACAGGTCAAGGTTGCCGCCGAAGCCGGCGCCGAACTGGCGCGCAAGATGGCGGCGGCCGGCAACTGGAGCAAGCTGGAACAGGCGCGCGAACAGTCGTTCCATGCCGACGCCACGGTGCAGCTGGCGCGCGCGGCGCAGGCACAGGTAGCGGAACGCGAAAAACTGACCCGCCTGCTCGGCCTGTGGAGCAAGCAGGCCGCATTCCAGTTGCCGGAGCGGCTGCCCGACCTGCCGAAAGCACCGCAAGAGATCGGCGACATCGAAATGCAAGCCATGCAAAACCGGCTTGACATCATGATGGCCAAGCGCGAGCTGTCCGGCCTGGCCGGCTCCTTGGGGCTGACCAAAGCTACGCGCTTCGTCAACATTCTCGATGTCGGCCTGATGCACAACAACTACAACCAGGGTCCGTCGCGCGAGAACGGCTATTCGATCCAGCTTGAAATTCCCCTGTTCGACTGGGGCGGCGCGCGCGTGGCGAAAGCCGAAGCGCTGTACATGGAAGCCGTGAACCGCTCGGCGCAACTGGCCGTCAATGCCCGCTCCGAGGTGCGGCAAGCATATGCCGCCTATCGCAGCTCGTATGAGATTGCGCGCCACTACCGCGACGAAATCGTGCCGCTCAAGAAACGCATCTCGGACGAACAGATGCTGCGCTACAACGGCATGCTGATCGGCGTTTTCACACTGCTCGCGGACGCCAGGGAGCAAGCCCGCAGCGTCAACGGTGCAATCGAGGCGCTGCGCGATTTCTGGATCGCCGACTCGGCGCTGAAAATGGCGCAAACCGGCCGTTCCTCGACGGCTGCTGACAGCAAACCCGGTGCTTCTATCGTCGCGGCTGCCGACTAATCAACGCTTAATGCAAATACAAGGATAGACATCATGGTGTCACGCAGAAATTTCATGAGCGGCGCAGGCGCCGTCGCCATCGGCGCCAGCCTGGTCAGCCGGGCCGGTGCGGCGATGCTGCCCGAAGCCGTAACGATGACTGCCGCGGCCACGCAGCCACCGCTTTCTCCACCCAATGGGCGGCCCTACAATCCGGTGGTCACCCTGAACGGCTGGACCCTGCCCTGGCGCATGAAGAACGGCGTCAAGGAATTCCACCTGGTGGCGGAACCGGTGCTGCGCGAAATCGCGCCGGGCATGAAGGCCAACCTGTGGGGTTACAACGGCCAGTCGCCCGGTCCTACCATCGAGGTGGTCGAGGGCGATCGCGTGCGCATCTTCGTCACCAACAAACTGCCGGAACATACCAGCGTGCACTGGCACGGCCAGCGGCTGCCGAACGGCATGGACGGCGTCACCGGCCTGACGCAGCCGGGCATCCAGCCGGGCAAGACCTTTGTCTATGAATTCGTCGCAAAACGCCCCGGCACTTTCATGTATCACCCGCATGCCGATGAAATGACGCAGATGGCGATGGGCATGATGGGCTTCTGGATCACTCATCCGAAAGACCCCAGCCAGCACCGCGCCGACCGCGATTTCTGTTTTTTGCTCAACGCCTATGACATCGATCCCGGCAGCTACACCCCGAAAACCAGCACCATGCTCGATTTCAACCTGTGGACTTTCAACAGCCGCGCGTTCCCGGGCATAGACCCGATGGTGTGCAGCCAGGGCGACCGCGTGCGCATCCGCGTCGGCAACCTGACCATGACCAACCACCCGATCCACCTGCACGGCCACGAATTTGTGGTCGCCGGCACCGACGGCGGCTGGACGCCGCCGGCATCGCGCTGGCCGGAAGTCACCACCGATATCGCCGTGGGCCAGATGCGCGCCATCGAATTCGACGCCACCGAACTCGGCGACTGGGCCTTCCATTGCCACAAATCGCACCACACCATGAATGCGATGGGCCATGAGGTGCCGACCATGATCGGCGTCGACCAGCGCGACGTCCTTGCAAAAATCAACCAGCTGGTGCCGGACTACATGGCGATGGGAGAAACCGGCGGCGCCATGGGCGAGATGGAGATGCCGCTGCCGGACAACACCTTGCCGATGATGACCGGCAGCGGCCCGTTCGGCGGCATCGAGATGGGCGGCATGTTCACCACGGTGAAAGTGCGCAAGGGCCTCGCCCGCAACGATTACAAGGACCCTGGCTGGTACAGGCATCCCGCCGGCACCGTTGCCTATGAATGGAAAGGCAGCGACGCATCCATGCCGGCCGCCGCCCGCGCACCGGACGCCGGCGGCATGGCCGCCAGGCCGGGCGAAAAGGTCCTGAAGGTGATCAAGCCTGGTTCGCAAGACAAGCACTAACCAAAGCAATGCGACGCCCTCTTTTAATTGAAAGGAATTTTCATGAAATCCGTTTTGATCGCCTCAACCCTGGCCCTGTCGCTGTTGTCAGCCAGCGCCTTCGCTCATGACGAACATGCACTGCCGCTGCTTATCTCGTTCAATGCGCCGCTCGCAGCTGCCGAAGAATCCACGGCCGCGCCCGAAATCAAGTCCGCTGACGCCGCCGCCGTGTCGAGCGGGGAAGTCCGGAAAATCGACAAGGAGGCCGGCAAGATCACCGTCAAGCACGGCCCATTGGCGAACCTGGGCATGCCGCCGATGACGATGGTTTTCCGGGTGAGCGACCCTGCGCTGCTGGATCAGGTGAAGCAAGGCGACAAGATCGATTTTGTCGCCGAAAAGGCCAATGGCGCATTGACCATCACAAAAATCCAGGCTGCCGAATAAAACTGGCGCGCGCAAAAAAAATAGCCCAGTCGGGCTATTTTTAGAGGATGACGGTCTGCGCGCCGTCAGCGCTTGCTCCAGGATCAGTAGCCGTAGTTCTTGGCAACCGTATTGCCCAGGTAGCCGCCGCCGACCACCCCGGCGACCGTCGCCAGCGTGCGGCCGCGGCCGCTGCCGACCTGGTTCCCCAGCAGTCCGCCGACCACCGCGCCGGTCGCGATTCCCAGCGGGCTGACCTGCGAAACCGGACGGGCCGGTTCAGGTGGGGCCTGGTATTGCGGCGCCGCTGTGTTCTGTGCATACGAAGGGCTGCTGGTGCGATAGACATGGTGCACTACGGTTTTCTGCTTGGGAGCCGCTTCGACCTGGTACCCCGCCACGGCAGGTGCCGCCACCGGCTGCATGTATTGATAGCCGTTCGCGGTCTGTACCAGGACTGGAGCGCCGGTTGCCGGCGCAGCGCCGTTGCCGGCCAGCGGCTGCTGCACTGTTTGTGCGCTGTCCGGGGACTGCGCCGCAGCGGTGTTGCCGCGGGAATTCGGGAGGAACCCGGTAATCGCCGCGATGCCGAGCAGGCTTACCAGGATGACCGAGCCGGCAGCGCCGGCGACCAGTGGGTGCAGACGTGCTGTGGTTGTGCTGGTTTCCATTTGATACTCCTTAAACCGTTGATGTTGAGTTGATTCTATGGAGGAGTTGGCCACCAGGCCATACAGATTGTGTATCAGATGTTTCGAATTGAAACACGGTGTAGTACAACTTCGGCGAACTACAGGCGGCCTCCCAAAAATAGCATTTTGACATTTCGTAACGAGCTGTAAAAAGCCGGTACTTTTATCCCGGCATACCGGAGTATCGATAGCTCAGGCGACGCTTGATAAGCGCCCGGTCGCCCGCATATGTCATTAATCATTCCCGGAAAGCCCTATGCCATCCTAGATCGCATCACGCAGTTTAAAGGACCCCGACCATGCAATACCTGCAGATAATCGTCATCCTCACCACATTGATCGTCGGCCTGCCGCTGACCAGCATGGCCGCCGCCAGCGATGCCACCGAAATGCAGACCACGCCGGCCGACCAGGCCGCGCTGCCGATGGTGAGCGGAGAAATCCTCAAGGTCGAGCCCGGCACCGGCAAGATCACCCTCAAGCACGAACAAATCCCGAATTTCGGCATGCCGGCCATGACCATGCCGTACAAGGCTGGCGATCCGGCCATGCTGGAGCAGTTCAAGCCCGGCGACAAGGTCAGGTTCGCCATCGACAAGGTCGAAGGCACGCTGACCATAGTCAGTCTGGAGCTGGCCAGCCAGTAATCCCCGCAATCGCCGTCCTCAAGGACGGCGATTGACTATCCGGGCTTCCCCCGCTTCACCGTTTTGCTGGATCACCTCCAATGAAACCTGCGCTCCCTTGCGCGGATCATGCTGGAAAGTGACGCGGATTTTCTGCGCCGTCTCTATGCCGGCAAAATCCCTGGGCAAGATCCGGGTCACGGTCGGCAACTCTTCCGAACCGAGCGCAAAAGCGTCGCTTTCGTTCTGCTGCTCCGAAGCGACGTGGCCATTCTTGTAGACGCAGACGATGGCTTGCTTGGGGTCGATGCCATTGCTCATCAGGAAGGAGTCGTTGACCAGGAACAGGGCCGGCGGGATCTTCGCGATATCGATCTGGCTGACGTCGGGCCAGTCGTTCTTGGTGATCACCTTGCCGCCGGGGTAATACTTGGCGACAAACTGGTCGCCCATGCAAGGCAGGTGTTCGGTCGCCGCTTCGGCGTGCTGCAGCAGCTGTTGCACATCCGTCGCTGCAAATTCCACGGTAACGGACGGTGTTGTCATCATATTTGTCATACCCGGATTATCGCATTGCCGCGCTTTGCAGCGCCGAATTTCCGTAGGGTGGGCACCTGTGCCCACGCAGCACTGAAATAAGCATGCACGCAACCTGAATTCACGCGTGGGCACGTTGTGCCCACCCTACGGATGCAATAAAACACTGAATCCCTACAGGCTGTGCGGTGTCCTGTATTTATCCTGTATATAATGTGCGAAATGGAAAATCCCAACGAATTCGTACAATGGCTGCGCTCGGTCGCGCCCTATATCCACGCCTTCCGCGGCAAGACCTTTGTCGTCGCGTTCCCGGGCGAACTGGTCACCGCCGGCGCCTTGCCGGTGCTGGCGCAAGACCTGTCGCTGCTGCATGCGCTAGGCATCAAGGTAGTGATTGTGCACGGCTCCCGGCCCCAGGTTGAAGAACAGCTGGCGCTGCGCAATGTAGAAGCGCGCTTCCACAACGGCTTGCGGATCACCGACATCGCCGCGCTGGAATGCGCCAAGGAAGCCGCCGGCGAGCTGCGCCTGGATATCGAAGCCGCGTTCAGCCAGGGCTTGCCCAACACGCCGATGGCGCATGCCGCGATCCGTATCATTTCTGGCAACTTTGTCACCGCCCGTCCGCTCGGCGTGATCGACGGCGCCGACCTGCAGCTCACCGGCGTGGTGCGCAAGATCGATTACGACACCATCCATCCGATCCTCAACGCCGGCGGCCTGGTGCTGCTGTCGCCGCTGGGTTTCTCGCCGACCGGCGAAGCGTTCAACCTGACCATGGAAGACGTGGCGGTGGCGGCGGCGATTTCGCTGCGTGCCGAAAAACTGATTTTCATCAGTGAAACGCCGCTGATGAAAGACGCCGGCGAGACCGAAATCCGCGAACTGTCGTCGCACCAGGCGCAAGCGGTGCTGGACAGCGGCTGCCTGCCGGCCGACTCCGCCTTCTACCTGCAGCACGCGATCAAGGCCTGTAACGCCGGCGTGCCGCGCGCCCATGTGGTGCCGTTCGCCACCGACGGTTCGGTGCTGCTGGAACTGTTTACCCACGATGGCGTGGGCACCATGATTTCCTACGAAAACCTGGAAAGCCTGCGCGAAGCCACGATTGAAGACGTGGGCGGCATCCTGAAACTGATCGAGCCGCTGGAAAACGACGGCACCCTGGTCAAGCGCGGCCGCGAACTGATCGAACGCGAAATCCACTACTTCTCGGTGATCGAGCATGACGGCGTGATCTTCGGCTGCGCTGCCTTGTATCCGTTCCCGACCGAAAAAATGGCGGAAATGGCTTGCCTCACGGTCAATCCGGAAGTGCAGGCGCAGGGCGACGGCGAGCGCATCCTCAAGCATATGGAAAGCCGGGCCCGCGCTGCCGGCTTCACCAAGCTGTTCGTGCTGACCACCCGCACCTCGCACTGGTTCCTGCGGCGCGGCTTCGTCCACGCCACGGTCGACGACCTGCCCAAGGATCGCCAGCACATGTACAACTGGCAACGGAAATCGCTGGTGCTGATCAAGACCCTATAAAACCGGCGGCAGTCGAACCATCCCCGATTCAACTGATCTTACAAGCGGGCCTGTGGCAGCACGGCTCGCAATATTTACAAGGAAAAACCATGGCACGCACCATCCATTGCATCAAGCTCGACAAAGAAGCGGAAGGACTGGACTTCCCGCCGTATCCGGGCGAACTAGGCAAACGCATCTATGAAAGCGTTTCGAAAGAAGCCTGGGCCGGCTGGCTCAAGCACCAGACCATGCTGGTCAACGAAAACCGCCTGAACCTGGCCGATGTGCGGGCCCGCAAATACCTGGCAGCGCAGATGGAAAAGCATTTCTTCGGCGACGGCGCCGACGCCGCCACCGGCTATGTGCCGCCGACCGAATAAGCAGCCGTTTCAGAATATCTCTCTTCCCATCTACCTCTGTGGCAAAATAAGCAAGATTAATTTGTCCGGAGGTAGCATCCCGTCGCGGCCCATGCGCTGTAGCCCCAAATCAGATTCAATGCCGATCCCTAGTGTCCTGAGTCGGGACACCAGCCGGATATGCGCGCTTTTTCGTCCATTCTTTTCTCCATAGATCGGAAATTTCATGCATCTATTCCGTAACCGTTCCTGGTCCAGCCGCCTACTGTCCTGCCTGCTGGCAGCCGCCTGCAGCGTCGCTTTCGTCGGCGCCGCGCAAGCAGCAACCGCACTGCCGGCCGGCGTCACCCAGGGCCCGTCTGCCGAAGGCATCACCGAATACCAGTTTGCCAACGGCTTCAAGGTCTTGCTGTTCCCCGATGCGTCCAAGCCCACGGTAACAGTCAACATGACTTACCTGGTCGGTTCGCGTTTCGAAAATTATGGCGAAACCGGCATGGCGCATCTGCTGGAACACCTGATGTTCAAGGGCACTCCTACCCACACTGCGATCCCCAAGGATTTCAGCCAGCGCGGCATGCAATTCAACGGCACCACCAACGTCGACCGCACCAATTATTATGAAATCTTCCAGGCCGGCGACGACAACCTGAAGTGGGCGATCGACATGGAAGCCGACCGCATGCTGCATTCGTTCATCGCCAGGAAAGACCTGGACAGCGAAATGACGGTGGTGCGCAACGAATACGAACAAGGCGAAAATTCGCCGTACGGCGTCCTGTTCAAGCGCCTGCAAGGCGTCGCTTACGACTGGCACAACTATGGCAAGCCGACCATCGGCAACCGCAGCGATATCGAAAACGTCAAGATAGAAAACCTGCAGGCCTTTTATCGCACCTACTACCAGCCTGACAATGCAGTGCTGCTGATCGCCGGCAAATTCGACCAGGACAAGACCCTGGCCTGGGTCAGCCAGGCGTTCGGCAAGCTGCCCAAGCCGACCCGCAAGATGCGCGATTTCTGGACCGTGGAACCGACCCAGGACGGTGAACGCAGCGTCACCGTGCGGCGCCAGGGCGACGTGCAGATCGTCGCCGTCGCCTACAAGATCCCGAGCGAGCTGCATCCCGACAGCGATGCCTTGTCCTATGCCGGCGCCATCCTGGCCGACACACCCAACGGTCGCCTGCACAAATCGCTGGTGGAAACCGGCAAAGCCACCGCCATATTCAACTATGAAATGACCGGCTATGCGCCGGGCCTGGAAATCATCGCGGCCGTGGTCAAGAAAGGCGAGCCGATCGAACCGGTGCGCCAGGCCCTGATCGAAGGCGTCGAGCAATTTGCCAAGACGCCGCCGACTCCTGAAGAAATGGAACGGGTGCGCCTGGACAACGCCAACAGCTTCGAAAAGCTGCTGAACGACCCGCAGAAAGTCGGCGTCGCCATGTCCGGCACCATCGCGCTGGGCGACTGGCGTCTGCTGTTCCTGGGCCGCGACCGTTCCAACAAGGTCACTTCGGCGCAAGTGGCGGCAGCGGCAGCGCACTACTTCACCCGCGATAACCGCACCGTCGGCCTGTTCCAGCCGGAAGACCAGCTGCAGCGCGCCGACGTTCCCGCCGCGCCGAGCCTGCCGGCGCTGTTCAAGGATTACAAGCCGCAGCAGGCAGTCGCCGACGGCGAAACGTTCGATCCGTCGCAAGCCAATATCGACGCCCGCACCCAGCGCTCGCAAGTGGGCGGCCTCAAGCTCGCGCTGCTGCCGAAGAAAACACGCGGCGAAACCGTTACGGTCAAGCTGAACCTGCAATGGGGCGATGAAAAAACCTTGTTCGGTAAAAAAACTGCTTCGGAATTGATGGATGCCATGCTGATGCGCGGCACCACCACGCTGAGCCGTGAGCAGCTGGCCGACGAATTTTCCAAGCTGAAGATGAGCGGCAGCCCGACCCAATTCCAGACCACGCGCAGCAACCTGCCGGCGGCCTTGAAACTGGTGGCCAGCGTGCTCAAGCAGCCGCGCCTGGATCCGGCCGAATACGAGCGCCTGCGCAAGGAAGCCCTGGTCGGCCTGGAAGCATCGCGCAACGAACCGAACACGCTGGCGGCGGAAGCCATCGCCCAGCACTTCAATAAATATCCGCAAGGCCACTGGCTGGCGGCGCAAACCGTGGACCAGCAGATCGCCGCGATCCAGGCCACCCCGCTGGCTGACGTCAGCGCCTTCCACCACGACTTCTACGGCGCTTCGCAAGGCGAACTGGCGATCGTCGGCGATTTCGACGTCGCTGCCGTCACCAAGGTGATCCAGGAAGAATTCGGCAGCTGGAAAAGCGCAGCCCCTTACCAGCGTGTGATCCGCCAGAATTTCGATGTGGCGCCGCTGCAGAAAACCATTAACTCGCCGGACAAGGAAAACGGCTTTTACGTAGCACGCGAGAACCTCGACATGCGCGACGACGACGCCGACTATCCGGCCATGATGGTAGCCAATTACCTGTTCGGCGGCGGCGGCTTGAAATCGCGCCTGATCGACCGCGTGCGCCAGAAGGAAGGCCTGTCCTACGGCATCGGTTCGTCGCTGGACATCAGCTCCGTCAGCCGCGCCGCCAGGTTCTCGGTGCAAGCCATCGCCGCGCCGCAAAACCTGGGCAAGGTCGACCAGGCCGTCAAGGAAGAACTGGCGCGCGCATTGAAGGACGGTTTCAGCGCCGAAGAACTGGCTCGCGCCAAATCCGGCATCCTGCAGGAAAACCAGAACGCCCGCGCCCAGGACAGCGCCCTCAGCGCCGGCTGGGCCAGGCTGCTCGACATCAACCGCACCTTCGCCTGGAGCAAGCAGGTAGAAGACAAGATCAGCGCCCTGACGGTAGAACAAGTCAACGCAGCCTTCCGCAAATACATCGACCCGGCCCGGGTTAGCGTGGTGATTGTGCGGGATGAGGCAAAGGCTAAGGCAAACGCTGCCGTGGCTGTGAAGCAGTAAGGGCTAGCAATCCCGCAAAACCGCTGCCGTATTCGCCATAAAATTGGCGAGTACGGCAGCGGTTTTTTCTTTGGGGGGTTGACGTTGCTTTTGAAGTTGCCGTTGAAGTTGATTTTGACGTTGGGGTTGCTTTTGAATTCCGCATGGGGACGTTGCCAAATGTGACGGCTGCCAGTCGGGAATTGTGGGAAGACATGTTTGAGCCGAAGGCGAGTTTGTCTTTCCACCCGACTGGCAGACGGCACATTTGGGGACCTGACCGAAGGGAAGGCAACGGCTTTGCGGTCGCCTTCTTTTGGTTACTTTTCTTGGCGAAGCAAGAAAAGTGACTAGCTGTCGGGCTACCCCCGACATGTACCCACGGAGTAGCCACTGTTTTAAGTAACGACTATCGAATGCGGACTTATGTACTCCGTGGCCCGTTAAATTAGGGTCAGAGTAATTTTCGCAAAACCCGCGAAAAAAAACTCTGACCCTAATTTAACTACGGCTGTGGGTGCAGCAATGAGCGGCGACGGGCGTAGCCGAAATATACCGCGAAGCCTATCGCCAGCCAGCACAAGAAGGCGATCCAGGTCACCGCCTGCAGATGGAACATCAGGAACACGCAAACCCGATCACCGCCAGCGGCACAAACGCCCCCCCAGGGCAACGGAAAGCCCGCGGCAAATCAGGCCGCGTCCTGCCCAGCACCAGCACCGCCAGCGCTCCCGACTCCCACCGCTTCAGTACCCTTTCCGACAGCTTCCAGCAACCGCATATCGATAGCCGATTTATCGCCAAGCCGATATTTCTCGCTCAAAATCGAAAAAAAGCGACCAGTCCACTTATCAAAAAAACAGTGTACACAATTTTAATAAAAATCAATATAAACAATACTTTAGGTACATATGAAGAGCACCAAAATGAGACCACAAATTTATTAATGCAATACCAGTTAGATACAGATTGACAGCCACTTTTTGCAATCTTAAAGTGCCCTTAATTCGGTATTTCCATATGGAAATACCGAAGATGGCGGATGAGATGTCGTCTGCTTCCGGCAATCTGGCTCAGCGGCATTCGCAGTGATTGTTCGCAATGATTTTTTTACAGCTTCGGTTTTGGTTCACAACGCATAACAAAGTCTGTGCCTTCCGGCAGCTGGTCTTTCCATGCTGCCCGACCAACCTTCTCAGGAGAGAAAATTGAAACTGAAACTCATACAGGGCCTCATGCTTACCCTGGCCTGCAGCGCCATCATGACCGGCGCCGAAGCCAGCCCCCTGATAGCAGCGAGCGCGCAAGCAGCGTCGACGGTAACCTGTTATCCAGCCTGGGTCGCCAGCACTGCGTATACCGGCGGCGCCACGGTCAGCTACAACGGCGTCAACTACAAAGCCAACTGGTGGACCCAAGGGAACAATCCTTCCACCAACAACGGCGGCTCGGGCACCGGCCAGCCATGGACCATCGTCGAAACCTGCGGCGTCGTGACGCCGCCGCCTCCACCGCCGCCACCACCGCCTCCTCCTCCAGGCGGCGGCACCACACCGGCCGGCTTCGTTTTCAGTCCATACAAAGATGGCAACATCAACCTGAACTGGAACACCTATGCCATGAGCACCGCGGTCACCGGCAGCACGCAGACCGTGCTGAGCGCCATGCCAGCCAAGCTGACCACCTTGACCTGGGCTTTTGCCACCGGCGCCTGCGGTAGCGAAAACTGGGGCGGCGTATCGGCATCGGCCTTCGCTGCAGCCAACGTGCAAGCGTTCGTCAACGCCGGCAAGAAATACATTGTTTCCACCGGCGGCGCAGCAGGTTCCTTCACTTGCGGCAACGATGCAGACTTCAAGAAATTCATCCAGACCTATTATTCGGCCAACCTGGTCGGCATAGATTTCGATATTGAAGCCGGTCAAAGCACTGCTGACATCAACAACTTGGTGCTGCGCGTGAAAAACGCACAGGCGACTTATCCGAACCTGCGTTTCAGCTTCACGCTGGCGACGCTGGGCGGCCATGTAACGCCTAGCCTCGGCTACTACGGCGTGCAAGTGATGCAAGCGATCCAGGCTTACGGCTTGACCAACTACACCATCAACCTGATGGCGATGGACTACGGCAGCTCGGCTGGCGGCAACTGCATGCTCAACAGCAGCGGCGGCTGCGACATGGGCGCCTCGGCGGCGCAATCGGCAATCGAACTGCATAACCAGTATGGCGTGCCGTACAAGCAGATCGAAGTGACGCCGATGATTGGCGGCAACGACACGACCGATGAGACTTTCTCTATCGCCGATGTCACGACGCTGGTCAATTTCGCGCAGCAGAACGGCCTGGGCGGCATCCACTACTGGTCCTTCGATCGCGACCGCGATTGCGCGCCAGGCTCGGCCTCGCCTACCTGCAATACTTATGGCCAGGCAGGCACACTGGGCTTCACCAACGCCTTCATCTCGAAACTGGGACTGTAAGACAAAGGGCCGGCATCAGCCGGCGTCAAATAAAAAGCCCCGTTCAGATCTGAACGGGGCTTTTTTTCAACCTTAATCGACGGCGGCGCTTACGCTCGCCGGCACATCAGCCGCGCTTGACCCAGGTTACCTTGCCTTTGGCGATGCCCAGCGTGCGCCGGTCTTCCCAATAGTCCATGGTGCCCATGAACTGCTCGCCGTCGCGCTCGCCGATGCGCCAGCGGCAGCCGGCCAGCAACCCTGTCGCCTCGCTCTCGGTTTTGCCGATGAGCGCGCTGTCTTCCAGTTTATCTGCCTTGCAGCCTTGCGCCGATCCTGGCGTTCCTTGCGGTCCCGGCGCAGCGGCCGGCGCCGAGCCTGAATCGGCGGCGCAACCGGCCAGCGTCACGCTGAACAGTGCTGCCGCCGCCATGTGGCTGATGTTCTGGTTTTTCTCGGTCATTGTCTTGGATTCCTTTCTGGAGATAGGCCGCATCGGGCTTGAGGTGATGCAATCACCCTGCCCTTGCGATTCTACTATGCAGCCAGGCGGCTGCCAACGACAGCATGTAGGGTGGGCACCCTGTGCCCACGCGGAGGCAGCGTGGCATCACGTGGGCACAGGTGCCCACCCTACGGCTGGAGCAGGTCCGCCGCCACCTTGTCCAGCAACACCGCGTCGCGGTCCGCCGACAGCTGCCAGAACATGGCGCCGGCCAGGCCCATCTGTTTCAGGTATCTGATCTTGTAGTCCAGCGATTCGACATCGTCGTAGCTGACGAATTCGCCGGTGTCCGGATTGAACAGGTAAGGCACTTTCGCAGCATCGTTCCAATAGCGGGTAAAGCCATTGCGGTTGACCAGCGTGGCGCTGATGTCGGCGAAATCCAGCTCGCCTGGCTCGACGCCGCCGCGGCCCTTGCCGTTGCAGTCCTGGTGCTGGCCGTGCAGCTGCGCGCCGCACTGTTTCCAGCTATAGCCGTAGAACGGCATGCCCAGCACCAGCTTGGCGGCCGGAATGCCGGCCTGCAAGGCCATCTCGACCGTGCTGCTGACATTGAACTCGGGATTGGCGTCGGGCCGCGCCAGCGCCGGGTCGTTGTACAAGGGCGCGACGTGACCTGCGAACTTGCTCCATGAACCGCTGAAGTCGTAGGTCATGATGTTGACCCAGTCGAGGATCGCGGCGACCTTGGCCATTTCGGTATTCTGGAAAAATCCCTTGTTATTGCCGACCGCTGCGGTCAGCAGGTAGCTGCGGTGTTCCTGCTTGCTTGCGTGGTCGAGGCGCTCGCGCAATGCCTGCAGCAGCAGCGTGTAGTTCTGCTTGTCTTCGGGGCGCATGATGTTAGCAGCATCGCCGCCGGCTACCGGGAATTCCCAGTCGATGTCGACGCCGTCGAAACCGTTTTTGCGCAGGAAGGCAACGGCGCTGTCGGCGAATTTACGGCGCGACTGCGGCGTCAGCGCCACATCGGAAAATTCCTTGGAACCGGCCCAGCCGCCCACCGAGATCAAGGTCTTCAGCTTGGGAGAGCGGCTTTTGAGGCCACGCAACACGATGTAGTCACGCGCGCTCTGGTCGGTGCCGGAGGACTGGTCAGGGACGATCTCGCCATCTTTGATCAGCGCAAACGCATAATTCAGGTGAGTCATCTTGCTGGCGTCTATATCCGCCGCGGAGTATTGGCGCTGCTGTGAGGGCAGGTAGTAAGCAACTACTTTATAGGGCGCCGCCATGGCCACGGCAGGCAATAGCGCTGCAAGCAGCATCGGTAACTGCATCAATTTCATCGTGTCTCTCGCTTATCTCAAAAATCGCAATTGGACGGCAACGGCGGCGCCATGGCTGCCACCGTATCCACATGGTGTACGCCGCTGTGGCGGTAAGCGCCGACTGCCGCGTCGACCTGCGCCGGCGACAGCAGCTGGTCCTTGGCGTGCATTACCCAAGCCAGGTCCTGCTCGTAACGCCGCTCCACCCTGGTGTCCGGCAGCACGCCACTCGGCGAGAACCACAAATTGAAATTGATCGACATCGGCTGCGCCGGGTAATTGCGGCCGCCGTGTTCATCTAGCTGCACGCCGTCCAGGAAGTAGCGGATCTTGCCACCGCCCACCTGCATCAGCACGGTATGCCAGCCGCCCAGCGCACGCTGCTCCTCGTGCACCTGGTTGAATGCGTTCCAGGGTTCCATCTGCACCGTTTGCCAGGACACGCTGTATAGCCTGCTATGCGGATTGCCCCAGCCGCCGTTGGGCAGGTATTCCCAGTCGAGTTCGCTGTATTGCGGATCAAAGTCGTGCTTGAGCGGACTGGAGGTATAAAAAGCCTCGACCACCAGGTCGCCGCCGGGGCCCTGCAGCGGCGCATCGGTGAAGCGTATCCGCGCGGCGTAAGTGCCCTCGAAATATTTGCGCTGATGACAGAGCTGCGCCTGGTAAGTGCCGCCAGCCGTACCGTCGGTGCGCGCGCTCATGCGCAGCAGCCGCTGGCCGCCGGCTTGTGGATCGTCGACCAGGCTGACGGTGCCCGGCCCCCACTGCCCGTGCTCGATGCCGGGATGACCTTGCTGGTCGCGGATTTTCCAGCCACCGGCGACCAGGGCCGTGGTGTCGGCGTAATGGAAGTCGTCAAAAAAAATGCTGGCGCCGCTGCCGGTAGTAGCCATGGCGTCGGCCGCCGTCAGCAGCGACGCCAGCGCCAGCAGGCGTTGAGGAAAGAATCTCATCGCGTTCAGACCGCAGCCGGCTGCGCCGCCGCCTCGGCGGCCTGCTCATGGCGTCCGATCGGCACTATGCGCGACAGCAGCAGGACCGGGATCGCGGAAACCAGCACCCACAGGAAAAAATGCTGGTAGCCGAGCGCGCCCTGGACCGCGCCGCTGACCATCTTGAACAGCACGTAGCCGAGCTGCATGATGCCGGTGCCGAGCGCGTAATGCGCCATCTGGTATTTGCCCACCGCGACCTCCTGCATGATGAACAGGATCAGGCCGACAAAACCGAAACCGTAGCCGAACATTTCCAGGCTCAGGGCGGCGCCGATCACGCCCAGGCTGCTCGGCATGGCGGTGCTCAGGAAAAAATAAGCGAGGTTGGGCAGGTTCATCGCCAGGATCAGGAAAAACATGCTGCGCCGCAGACCGCGCCAGGCCGTGAAATAACCGCCCAGCAGGCTGCCTGCAATGAACGCCACGGTAGCCAGGGTGCCGTACACGGCGCCGACTTCGGCCGTCGCCAGCCCCAGCCCGCCTTCAGCCCGCGCGGCGCGCAGGAACAGCGGGCCGATGGTGGTGATCTGCCCTTCGCCGGCGCGGAACAGGATGATGAAAGCGATCGCCAGCCAGATGCCCGGTTTCTGGAAAAAATCGATGATCACGTCGCGCAGGGTTAGCCAGACCCCGCGCATGCCACCCGCCGGACGAGCTACATTGCGGCCGGCCGGCAAAGCCCAGAAATGATAGATCGCCAGCAGCACCATGCTCACTCCCAGCATGCCGAAGATCAGGCTCCAGGCTTGCGCCACCGCCATGCGTTTCTCGAAATAGCCGGCCAGCACGACCAGCCCGCCCAGCGAGAAAAATCGCGCGACATTATAGAAGCCGCCCTGCCAGCCGGCGTAGGTTGCCTGCTGGGTCGAGCTGAGGCTGGCGATATACAGGCCGTCGGCAGCGATGTCATGGGTTGCCGATGCAATCGCCACCAGTCCCAGCAAGGCGATGCTGACCGCAAAATAATCCGGCAAGTGCAGCGCCAGCGCCACCAGCCCGAGGCTGGCGCCGCCCAGGAACTGGAACAGCAGCACAATCGATTTCTTGCTGCGCGCCGCTTCCAGGAACGGACTCCAGAGCGGCTTGAAAACCCAGACGAAACCCAGCATGCCGGTCCACAGCGCGATCCGGTCGTTGGCCATGCCCATGCTCTTGTACATCAGGCCGGCGATGGTCGCCACCACAAAATAGGGCAGCCCCTCGGCGAAGTACAGCGTCGGCACCCAGAGTGCGGGATGGTGCTCGGGTTTTTCCTGGATGCTCATGTCAGTTGCCGCTGTGGGCGCAGTGGGTCAACGTTGCTGGTTACCGGCACCGGCATCTTGCCGCGCGCTTCGAGGGTTCCGCCCAGCCAGTCGGCGACAGCCTCCAGCGCCGCTGCGGCAAAACCGTAAGTGACCAGCGCCGGCGCCGCGATATCCAGTATCTGGAACGGATTCCACAGCACCAGGTGCAGATCGGGGCGCCAGGTCTTCCTGGCTTTTTCGCCGTAGCGCAAACGCGTGGTCGAAGCGAGGATCACCGTCCTGCCGTCAGCCGGCAGCGAGGCCCAATCAAATTTGTCTTCGTCGTCGAAAGTCACCAGTTCGACATCGTAGCGGCGCGCCAGCAAGGCAGACACCGCCTCGGCCGGTAAACCTGCTTCGGCGACGCCGTCGCCGGCCGCATCGGCGCAAGCGACCAGGCGGATTTTTGCGCCGTCGGCAAGGCGTTGCGGCTGGCCTGCCACGGTCAGGCCGCGGCGCCAGGCTTCGGCCATCAGCAATTCATCGGCAGATTCGGTGAGATAAGCGCCGGCCGCACAGGGATAGGCGGCCGCCAGGCCATCCAGCCGCGCCAGCCGGGCGGCGACCGTGGCGCTGCCAAGATCGCCATGCTCCTCGGCGGTAGCCAATGCCATCGTCAGGGACACCAGGGTTTCTTCTTGCGTGCTGCGATTGCCCAGCGCCATGACCATGTCGGCGCCGGCGGCCAAGGCTCGCACCGCCGCATTGCCGACGCCGTAGCGGCCGGCGATCGCGTGCATGTCCATGCCGTCGGTAATGATGACGCCGCGGTAATCCCATTCGCTGCGCAGCAGGTCGGTCAGGATCTTGCGCGACAAGGTCGCCGGATATTCGGGGTCCAGCGCCGGGTAGACGATATGGGCACTCATCATGGCAGGCGCCCTTCGCGCCGCCTTGAACGGCGCCAGCTCCAGCGCATCCAGCGCGCTGCGCGGCTTGGCTACCGTCGGCAGGTCGCGGTGCGAATCGACATGGGTGTCGCCATGCCCGGGGAAATGCTTGACGCAGCAAGCCACGCCCTGCTCCAGGCTGCCCTCCATCCAGGCCAGCGCCAGTTCGGTGGCGCGTTGCGGATCGGAGCCGAAGGAGCGCTCGCCGATGACCGGATTGGCGGGATTGTTGTTGAGATCCAGCACCGGCGCGAAATTCCAGTTGAACCCGAGCGACCGGATGCCGCGCGCGACCGCGGCGCCGACAGATCGCGCCAGCGCCACATCGTCGACCGCTCCCAAGGCCATCGCCGCCGGCGGCGCCGGCAGCCAGGTAGCGCGCACCACGGCGCCGCCTTCCTGGTCGATGCCTATCAGGGCGTTCGGTCCCATCACCGCGCGCAGGTCGGCGGTCAGTTTGGCCAGCTGTTCGGGGTTCACCATGTTCTGGCGGAACAGGCAGACCGCACGGATATGGTTGTCGCGTAAAAATTGCGCAGTGTCCTCGTCCAGCACCGTGCCCGGCATGCGGATCATGATCAGCTGCCCGGCGATGCGGCGCGCCGCGCCCAGTTTGCCCTGGGGATCGGATTTGCTATCGGTGCTACTCATATTGCTGCTCCATCTGTGCGGCGCAACTGCGCCGTTTCAAACGATTAATTCGATCGATTAATTGGTCTTGGTCACTTTGCTCAGATGACGCGGACGGTCCGGATCCAGTCCGCGGGCGATGGACAGGTTGGCGGCCATGACATAGAAGGCCTGGATCGCCACGATCGGGTCTAGGTCCGGCGTCGGCGCCAGCGGCAAGGTCAGGTCGCGTTCGCTGACATCGGCCGGCGCTGCCAGCAATACACGCGCACCGCGTCCGCGCATTTCTTCGGCCAGTTTGACCAGGCCGGCCTGGGTCGGTCCGCGCGTCGCAAAAATCAGCAATGGATAACCTTCGTTGATCAAGGCCATCGGGCCGTGCTTGATCTCGGCGCCGCTGAACGCCTCAGCTTGCAGCACCGAAGTTTCCTTGAATTTGAGGGCCGCTTCGAGCGCCACCGGAAAGCTGGTGCCGCGCCCGACCACCATGATGCGCGAGGCTGGCGCCAGGACGTCGATAGCGGTCGACCAGTCGGTTTCGGTCGCCAGCTGCAGCGCCGCCGGCAAGGCTCCGATCTGCGCCAGGAATTCGGCATCGCCTTGCCAGTGCGCCACCAGGCGCGCCGCCGCCGTCAGGCTGGTGATGAAACTCTTGGTGGCGGCCACGCTCAGCTCCGGGCCGGCATGCAGCGGCAAGCTCCATTCCGCGCTGTGTGCCAATGGCGAAGCCGCGTCGTTGACCAGGGCCACGGTGGTGGCGCCGCCTTCACGGAAATAACGGATAGGCTCGATCACGTCCGGGCTCTGGCCCGACTGTGAAATCGCAATGGCCAGCGCATCGCGGGTCTGCAGCGGCGACTTGTACAGCGTCACCAGCGACATCGGCAGCGAGGCCACGATGCGGCCCAGGCGCGCCATGATCAGGTAGGCGCAATAGTTGGCCGCATGGTCGGAACTGCCGCGCGCGACAGTCAGCACATTGGCAGGCTGCGCGCTGCGCAGCCGGGCGCCGAGCGCCGCATAACTGTCGGTATCGCGCTGCAATTGCAAGGCAACGTGTTCGGCTGCGGAACAGGCTTCCTGCAACATGAGCGAACTAAACTTCTGTGAGATCAATGCTTTCCCCTTCTACATATACAGCGGTTAAATTGAGTTGCCGGTCCAGCACCACCAGGTCGGCATGGCAGCCGCTCGCCAGCCGGCCGCGCTGCGTCAGGCCGAGATGGTCGGCGGCATAAGTCGATACCCGGTGCGACGCATCGTCCAGGCTCAGTCCGAGTCCGACCAGGTTGCGCAGGGCCTGGTCCATGGTCAGCGTGCTGCCGGCCAGGGTGCCATCGGCCAGCCGCACGCCGCCCATGCATTTGTGGACCTGCTGGCGGCCCAGCATGTAGTCGCCGTCCGGCATACCGGTAGCGGCGGTCGAATCGGTCACTCAATACAGCCTGGGGATGGCGCGCAAGGCAGTCTTGATCGCACCCGGATGCACATGCAGCAGGTCGGGAATCAGTTCCGAATAACGGGCATGCGCCAGCGCTGCGCCAACCATGCCAGGCGCGCGCGCCTGGAAACCGGTCATGGCGTTGAACAAGTGGGTGAAGCCGGAAGCGCCGTGCTCCAGCGCTTGTACGCCGTCTTCGTAGCTGCCCAGGGTATGGCCGATCTGCACCCGCATGCCGGATTCGCTGAGGGTGCGCACCACGTCCAGATGGCCGGCGATTTCAGGCGCAACGGTGATCAGTTTCACCGGCGCCATGGCGCTCAGGCGCGCCACTTTCTGCAAGGTCGCTTCCTGGGCGAAATCGGGCTGGGCGCCGAGTTTTCCTGGATTGATATACGGTCCTTCGAGGTGTACGCCAAGCACCCGCGCAGTGCCGGCGCGGCGCTGGCGGCAGGCGTGGCCGCAGGCTTCCAGCGCCTGCTCCAGGTCGCTCAGCGGCGACGTCATGGTGGTGGCCAGCATGCTGGTGGTGCCGTGCCGGGCGTGGATGGCGGAGATGACATAGACCGCGTCGCCGCCGTCCATGATGTCTTTGCCGCCGCCGCCGTGCACATGCAAGTCGATGAATCCGGGCAGGATATAAGGATCGCTGTTGTGGTCGGGATCGACTTCGGCGCCGTCAATCGCGGTGATATGGCCGTCGTCGAAGCGCAGGACGCCGCTGATCCAGCCTTGCGGCGTCAATATGTTGCCCTTGAGCCCACCTTTGAAATTCCCACCCGGATTATCCGAGTCGCCACCCGCCTGGCGCTGACTCGTCATCGACGCAACTCCGCCACAAAGTCGTAGTAGTCGCTGCGGCAATAGGAATGCGACAGTTCGATCGCCGTGCCGTTTTCCAGGTAGCCGACGCGCGTGATGTGCAGCATCGCGGCGCCGGTCTTGATGTCGGCCAGCTTGGCCTGGTCGGCGCTGGCGTTGATGGCGCGGATGTGCTGCAGCGCGCGCACCGGCGCCACGCCGAGCGTCTCCAGGTGGACGTACAGCGAATCCGTCACCGCTTTCGGGTCCGGCAGGTAGTGCGCCGGGATGGTGGTGGTTTCGATCGCCATCACCACATCGTCTGCGGTACGCAGGCGCTTCAGGCGCGACACTACCGTATTGGGCGACAACCCCAGCGCCAGGATTTCTTCGGCTACCGCAATCCCGGTTTCGCGCAGCAGCCATTGCGAACCTGGCCGGAAACCGCGCTGGCGCAGCTCTTCGCTGAAATTGGTCAGGCGCGACAGCGGCTGTTCCAGCTTGGGCGTGATGTAAGTGCCAGAACCGCGCTTGCGGATCAGCATGCCGCGCTCGCACAATACGTCGATCGCCTTGCGCGCGGTGACGCGCGATATTTCGAGCGAATCGGCCAGGATGCGCTCCGACGGCAAAGCCTCGTCCGGCTGCCAGACACCGCTGTTGATCTGTTCTGAAAGCCGGTTCACCAGCTGCAGGTATAAAGGCGTGTCGCTAGCGGCATCCGGCTTGAGTTTCTCTATCTGGGCTAGCATGTTTTTTTCCCTTTTAATCTTTCATCGATCAAACGCAGGGCGCCCGCCGCCGCATCTGCATGCGGCTTGACGACCAACGCCAGCAACGGCGCGGGCAGGTACTCTCTTAAATGCGCGGCAAGGCCGCCGCACAATGCAACCGGCAGCTGTCCCGAAGGATCCAGCGCAGCGGCAATCCTGGCGACTTCCTGGCCAGCCTCCAGCATGATCTGGCGCGCGGCAGGATCGCTCTCAGCGTAGCTCACCACGATCGGCGCCAGCCGAGCGTAACTGGTCTGGCTGGCGCCGGCCAGCCAGGCGAACATGCTGTCGCGATGGCTATCGAAATGGGTTGCGCAGCCGCGTTCGCAAAAATGGATCAGGGCGCGCGCAAAATCGCTGCCCGGCGCCCGGCCGTCCAGCACCTGCTGGGCGTGTGTGACGGCGCGCATGCCGAGCCAGGCGCCGCCTGCTTCATCGCTGGCGGGGAAACCCCAGCCGCCGACCTCGCGCCGCTTGCCGTCCGTCGTCAGCACCTCGCCGACACTGCCGGTGCCGATGGCGATGATGACGCCGGGGCGTCCCTGATGGGCGCCGACCAGGGTGGTGAAGGCGTCGGTCTCCACTACCGCATCGCCGAAACCCGGGTTCTTTGCAGAGAAATCGGCCGCCCATTGCTTGTTGTTGACACCCGCCAATCCCAGGCCGATGGCCATTTTTTCCAGCGCCGGTCGCACCAGCCCTGCGCTGGAAAATGCTGCGTTGAGGGCTTCCAGCACCGCCGACCAGGCTTGTTCCACGCCGTGCATCAATCCCGATGGGCCGCCGTGGCCAAGCGCCAGCAACGGGCCCGCGCCATGTGGACCTTCATTGCGCGCATCGCTTGCAGCGCGCACCACACGCACGCGGGTGCCGGTTCCACCGCCGTCGACGCCGATCAGGTATTCAATCATGTTGTTGCATCCATCGCTTTCATCTGCCACTGGCATTGTTCTTATTAGCGGAAACAAACTGGATTTACTGTATGGGGACAGAAAGCGGCTGTCAATCGGTCTTTAAGTGGTATCTGCAAATCCACCGGAAACACGCTCCAGCCTGGCCTTTTCTGACTAAAAAGATACGGTTTCCTACTCCATGAACTGTTCATTGCCGACGATGCCGATCTTGGTGACGCCCAGCCGCTGCGCCGACGCCATCACGGCCGCCACCGACTTGTACTCCACCAGCTTGTTCGGCCGCAGGTGCACTTCATCGATATTGCCGCCGGCAACCACCGTTTTCAGGCGGTCTTCCAGCTCGGCACGGTTCGCTATCGGCGTACCGTTCCACATCACTGTGCCGGTCGGATCGATGTCCACCGTGTCGACCACCGGCAAGGCCAGCGGCGGCGGCGGATTACCGGTCGGCATGTTCAGCTTGATCGCGTGATTCTGAATCGGAATCGTGATGATCAGCATGATGATCAGCACCAGCATGACGTCGATCAGCGGCGTCATGTTCATTTCCATCATCGGTTCCGGATCATTGGCGTTGCCGCCCGAAGAACCTACATTCATACCCATTCAAATACTCCTAATGTTTCGAACGTTCTGCTTGATCAGTTGGGGGCAGAGCTGCACGGGTAGTGTAATTCATCGCCCTGCGGCGCCTCTTAAACTCTGTCCCACAAATGGTATAGCTTAGTTCCGCGCCGGCGGTTCGGTAATAAAACCGATCTTGGCAATGCCCGCCCGTTGCGCCGTCAGGATCACCTTGCCGATATATTCGTACTTGGTTTGCTGATCGCCGCGGATATGCAGTTCCGGTTGCGGCACGATGACCGCCACTTCCTTCAGCTTGGCCAGCAAGGTCGCGGTATTCGGCACCAGTTGCTCGTTCCAGAACATGTCGCCTTGCTTATTGACCGCCAGGTTGATGTTCTCCGGCTTGGTTTTATAAGGTTCGTCGAATTCGTTCGGCAGCTTCACTGGAATCGTATGCGTCACCACCGGAATCGTGATCAGGAAGATGATCAGCAAGACCAACATGACGTCCACCAGCGGCGTCGTGTTGATCGTGCCGATCACTTCGTCTTCATCCCCATCGGGAGAGCCGAGTGACATCGCCATGATCAGCCAACCTTTTTATTGATGTGGGCGACCTGGACTGCCGAGCTCGAGGACATCACGCCGCTCAGCAGGACCGAGTGCAGGTCGGCGCTGAACGAGCGGATTTCTTCCATGGCGCTCTTGTTGCGGCGAACCAGCCAGTTGTAGCCCAGAACCGCAGGCACGGCCACTGCCAGACCGATCGCGGTCATGATCAGTGCTTCACCGACCGGACCGGCCACCTTGTCGATCGACGCCTGGCCGGCGATACCGATCGCGGTCAGCGCGTGGTAAATACCCCAGACGGTACCGAACAGGCCGACGAACGGCGCCGTCGAACCGACAGTTGCCAAAAATGCCAGGCCGTCTTGCAGGCGGCTTTGGACTTTTTCCACCGAACGCTGGATCGACATGGTCACCCAGGTGTTCAGGTCGATCTGTTCCAACAAGGCGCCGTCATGGTGCTGGGTGGAGTTCACGCCGTTTTGGGCGATGAAACGGTAAGCGCTGTTTGGCTTGAGGCCGGAGACGCCTGCCTCAACGCTAGCGGCTTTCCAGAATGTCTTTTGTGCATTTTTAGCCTGGCCCATCAGTTTCACCTGCTCGATCAGCTTGGTGATGATGATGTACCAGCTACCCATCGACATCAGCACCAGGATGATCAGGGTGCCGCGGGCTACGAAGTCGCCGCCTTTCCACAGGGCGTCCAGGCCGTACGGATTGTCGACGGTTTCCTTGGCTGCAGGCTGCGGCGGTGGGGTTGGGGTATCTGCCAGCGATGCTGCTGCAGTGTCGGCCGCTTTCGGCGCATCTGCGGCTGCTGGTGCCGGAGCCGACGCTGCGGCGGGTGTTTGGGCGATTGCTGCCAGTGGCGCTGAGATCGTCGCGGCGGAGATCATCAGGGCGGTGACAAGGGCGGATAAGCGATTACGAGTGATAGACATGCTGATGCTCCAAATTTTAGAAAGTAGATTGCCGCAATCGCGACGTAATGGTTGGTTTGCGCGCATTTGCGCTGCGCCTACTCGAGCTTCCAGACATATTGCATCCTGGTCGACGACTGCACCGCTTTGCCGTCAGCCATGGCAGGAGTGAAATGGCACAAGCTCCACGCTTTTACCGTGGCCCGGTCCAGGTCCTTGAAGCCGCTGCTTTTTTCAACGGCGGAGTCCAGCACATTGCCGTCGGCGCCGATGGTCAGCTTGACGGTCACCATGCCCTCTTCTTCATTGCGCAAGGACGACCGCGGGTATTCCGGCTTGTCGCAATTGCCTGCAATCTTGGCGCTGGTGTGCGCCGGTCCTGCTTCGCCGGTGGCCGACGGCTGCGCCACGGAAGTCGGCAGGTCATTGCTCGGCGGCTTGACGTTGGTCACCGCGGCAATCACATTATCCTGCGGCGGCGGCGTTACTTTTACCTCGGGTGGAGGAACGAATGGCGGTGGCGGCGCGACCGATTTTGGCGGTGGCGGCACCGGCTTGTCCGGTGGCGGCGGTGGCGGCGGCTTGAACTCTTCGATGATCTTGGTTTCGACCGGCTGCTGAATCACTTCCACTACCTTGCGCGCCAGTCCGGTAAGCAGCGCATAAACGATAAGGACATGCAGAACAACAACCACGCTGATGCCAACTACATTATTGGAGGGATTTTTCCCATCCTGCGTGAAATCCATACAACGACTCCTGTTTGTGCGCCTGATCTGTTGCCGGCCCGATCCGTGCGATCTGCCCGCATATCGTCAGTTTCATCTGCATCGGTAAAAAAACCGGAGAGCGTCTTGCATCCAAGCGCGTCACAACAACATCCGGTCATCTGCGCTCTCACGGCGAAATCAACGTCAACTCTCACTACGGTCTGAAACCGCCGGCATGCCGCTGTTGGACGGCGGCATGCCGGCTTCTCGCTGCTAGAACTTCAGATGCGCATTCAGGTAGAACTGCCGGCCGTTCTTGTAGAACGCGCGCGGCTGGTCTTCATTGAGCGCGTAGTACTTCAGGGTCGGGTTGTTCAGGTTCTGTGCATCCAGCGTGAAGGACAGCTGTTCGCTGTACTTGTAGCCCAATGACATCGCCAGGGTGCCGACAGCGTCTTGATAGAACGCCGTGCTGCGATCCAGGCCGCTGTAGAACGCGCTGCGGTAGTTGTACGAAATACGCGCATTGAAACGTTCATCTTCGTAATAAGCCGTCAGGTTGGCGGTACGCTTCGAGGCGCCGACCAGGGGACCGTTGGTAGAGTCATAGGCGTTGATGAAAGTGGCGTTAGTGGCGAAACCGAAGTTTTTACCCAGCGGCATTTCATACGCCAGTTCGATACCGTTCACCGTGCCGCTAGTATTCACCGGTACTGTCAACTGATAATCAGCCAGGAAGTCGGTAGGATGAGAGTTGATACTTGTGACATAGCTTTTGGTAACAGTCCCCAAGCCAACATAGCTGGTCAGGTTCATGTTGAAGATGCTCGCCGACACTAGTGAGCGGGGAGCAAAATACCACTCCAGAGAAGCATCAAAGTTATTCGACGTGATTGGCTTCAGATTAGGATTGCCGGCTGTACCAGAACCGACAGCACCAAACGTCGGCGGCGGAGACAATACCACTTGACCGGAGAGCGCCGAGTAATCTGGTCTGGTCATGGTTTTGGACGCAGCAAACCGTGCGATCACATCTTTGCTCAAGTCAAATTTGAGATTAGCGCTTGGTAGTACATCGACGTAATTGTTTTTATCGTTCTGCCTGATAAAAGGACCAAAAGCCGAAGTCGTGATTGCACCTGGTGTAGTAGCCGTTGCTCCAATATTAGAGAGCACATCTTCTTTGGTCTGCACTACACGGAGACCAATGTTGCCGCTCCAGCGATCACCCTCCAGATTGCCCTGCAAGTAACCAGCAGTATTTTTTTCCTTAACAGAAAACTCATTTTGCCAGTCTTCACGCGCAATCGGATCACGGTTAGTGAACGCATTGTATGCCGCCAGTTGACCCGGAGTGTAATACCAAACATTCGTCGGGAAGCCACTGCCCAGACCACTACCAAAATTGCCAGGGAAGTTGGAGTAACCGGAAGGGAAATTGGCGGGATCCTGAGCAGCGGCAGTCGGTCCCTGGCCAATCACACCTTCAGAACTGCGTTTGTGATCGTTATAACGCAGGCCGAACTGCACCGTCTTCAAAGTCCCCCAGTCGGTGGAATATTCACCGTCAATCTGAGCCCAGTTTTCCTTGTCCTTGACGTTGACGTTCTGGTCACCAAAAATCCAGCCGAACTGCGCGCCGGCAGGGCTGGCGTTATTGGTTGCACCCAGGTTCCAGTTGGCGGCCGTGCCCGTTCCGTTCAATTGATAACCCGCACCGGCGCCGACGCCGACATTCCATTCCGCCACGTTCTGGGTCGGTGTCTTCCCTTCGCCGGACGAAGTGCCCAGCTTGGTGGTGAAAGTCAGCGAATCGCTGGCGCGCCATTTGGTGCCAAGTTCAACAAAATTGGCGCTGGCGCTTTCATCCGGACGTGAAATCTGGTCATAAACGCCATAGTTGGTGCCGGCTACAGGGGCAAAAGTGGCCGATGTCAGCGTATTGTTTTTCACCGTGTATCCAGGATTCGGCGATTGACCCGCGCCGGCGTTGATGACCTGCGCACCCCAGAATTCATAACTGCGGTTGTAGTTGGCCGCCTTCATTTCCGAAGTGAAGGCATTGACGTCGAACGAAAAGTCGTTGCTCACCTTGAACTGGGCATCGATCAAACCGCCGGTGCGCTTGCGTTGCTGCTCAAACAGGGCGGAGTTGATCAGGTTAGGCGCATAGACGCCGGCCAGGTCTGGATGCGCGAGAGCGATCTTGCTGCCCGGGGCGATCTGGGTGTAGCCCAGGATTTCCTGCCCTTGCCGTTGCAAATGGCGCTCTTCAGAAAATGCCTGCACCAGGATGCCGAAGGTGTTGGCATCGTTCTTCCAGTTCACCAGTGCGCTGATTTGCGGATCGGTCTTGCCCGGCAAATCGGCATACACCGCGCCCAGGGTTGCTTCAGCCGTAAATTGTTTCTTGAACTCCAGCGGCTTGCGGGTAATGATGTCGACCGAACCGGCGACGCCGCCTTCCACCAGGTTGGCCTGGGAGCTCTTGTGCACCACTACCGACCCCACCAGTTCGGAAGGCAGCAGCGTATAGCTGACGCTGCGGCCGACTGTTCCCGACTGGTCCAGCACGAACCAGTCGCCGGATGCCACGTTGTGGCCGTTGATCAGCGTCTGCGTCAGGCTCGGGCTGGTGCCGCGCATGCTGACCCGGTCGGCTTCATCGAAACCGCCTTCGGTGGCGCCGGCGTTACCGATGGTGACGCCTGGCACGCGCGACAGCGAATCAGCAACGTTCTTGTCCGGCATCTTGCCGATGTCTTCGGCGGTGATGACTTCCACGTGCGAGTCGGCATTACGTTTCTGAGTCAGGGATTTTTGCAATGAACCGCGAATGCCGCTGATGGTCACTTGTTCAATGCCACCCTTGTCGGCGCTCTTGCTGTCAGCTTTCGAAGCTGCGTCATCTGCCTGCTGCGCATAGGCTGGCATGGCTGCCGCCATGACCAGTAGCGCAACTGCAGATGCTATTGGTGTTAAATTTTTATTCACTTACCGTTCTCCCCATCGATTGCGGCCCCGCAAACCCCAAGCAGGCCATTTTTTTCATTGACTTCTCCACGCTGTGGCTTGAGGTCGCTTCAGGCCGACAAAGGGGAGAACCTTTTTTTCGATACAGTCGCCAATACAACAAGATCCAACCAACAAGACGCTGCATAGCGCCGCCTGTAAAACACCTGCCTCTGCCGGTCTTTCTCCAAAAAACCGTCCGGGGAAAATGCCGTGCGTACCCTGCCCCGCACCAAGCTTCCGCATCCGCCTTACGCCCAAGCTCACGAATTCCCTTTGGAAACGTTGCGCTGAGGACACTCTAGGGACCGTAAAAGTGGCTGTCAATAGGCATTCAACTGGTATTACATAAATAAATTATTGGTATCAAAATTACTAATTCATATATCTATATATACCGTTGTTTACATTCACTATTTCTCAAACTACATGACTGTTGTTTAGTGGAGTGGACTGGTCGCTTTTTTTCAAAATGGGTCAGGAAAAATGAAATTTTTCTCGGAAATCAAAATTTGAGGATTTTTTCATGGAACTTCTTCGAGCTGGGCAAGCCGCCGCCTTCCTATCTCTTTTTTAGTCTCCATTCTCTGCAATTTCCTCTATGAAAATACGGAATTTTCAGACGATAAAAATATCGCCGGAATTTATATTGAAACGCCAAAAAATCAGGAGAAATTGACTATTTCAAAGTTTTTTTATTTTTTTTCAGGAAAATTGTAAAGCCACCAGACAAATAAAGCGGCATTACCTGGAATCACTAAACACGCTGCGTTGCAGCATCATGCAAAATCGTAGGGAAGCGGCCAATGCCAGTTCAAATTGGTAGTTTTTTTGTAATACCACTTTGGTGCGGAGCTGGCACCAAAGCGGTGAGCAACAGCGCAGTCGAAACAATGACGATGCCCGGTCGGATAACCGCGTTTACTCCACAAAATGGATTTGCCGTAGGCAAGACGCCAGGCCGGCGATTAGTAGTACGGTTGATTTGAATGCAATCGAAGGTGCACCAGGCTGATAAAACCGGTAGCAGACAAGGAGTGATATTGGTGCATCGCGGAATAACGCACTTGATTCAGGTTCGGCACTATTTCCGCGCAATCGGCCCGGAATTGTTGAAGGCACAAAGCGATCTAGCGAGTGCCCAGCAGCAATGCATCTTATAGCTAATCAATTGGCAAACCGCTCGACTACGGTTGGCCGCAAGCCTGGGAAGGTTGCATGCGGATGGGATTTAACAGCAGAATGCGAAAGTATCATTAAACGGTTGCTTTCGATGAGTGTTGATATATAGCGAATGCTTTCGGTTTTTAACCAAAATTTAGCCAAGGAACAGTCGATGTCTTTTCGCATTCTGCAAAGAGTTTGGCGTTATTCAACCCTATTGATGTTTGCTTTTGCAGCTAGTTGTATCGCAAGCTCAGCTCGTGCAACTAGTACACCAAGCGTTCAAAGCTTCTTTGAATATTCCGCATTCAGTAATGCCCAACTGTCTCCCAATGCTCGTTATGTGGCCATGTTGGTGCCGGCGAAGGACGGCAATGTACGGCTCGGTGTGATGGATGTGGTCGAGCGCATCCCCAAAGTGATCGCCAGTTTTGATGGCGCGGATATTGTTCAATTTCATTGGATCAATGACGATAGACTGGTTTATGCAGCTGGCGACCGGGGTGTCGGCGTTGGTGATCAGCACCTCGGCCCTGGCTTGTTCGCTGTCAATCGAGATGGGAGTGAATTTCGACAACTGATTGAGCGGTCTTTCGGATTATTATCTGCACACAATGCCACCGTAGTTCGCGCTCTCCCCGCTAATACCGGTTTCTATGCAGCGATTCGTGGTTCTGACGACATCTATGTGGCACAGCACGACGTCACGCGGGGAGTGAGAGACAGATCAATAAGATCGTTAAATCTATTGCGCCTGAATACCAAAACAGGACGTTCCACTGTCGTTGAACGTCCTGGCGTGACCACCTCCTGGCTCATCGATCGCCAAGGAGAAGCACGCGCGGCGACTACACTCGATGGCGACATCGAATCGGTCTTTTATCGGGATGCCGGGCAAAGTAAATGGCGCAAGTTAGCACAATTCAACGCTTACACCGGCGATGGATTTAGTCCCTATTTTTTCGGGCCGGACGGCGCCATGTACGTGCGTGCTCGTCATGGTAAGGACAAGGAATCCCTTTATCGTTATGACCTGGAAAAGAACAGCATTGATCCAGAGCCTTTGATATCGCTCAAAGACTATGATTTTTCTGGGTCGGTGGTCTACAACGATAAAAAATTTCTAGGCGTGCATTTTGAGACGGATGCCGACGATACCCGCTGGTTTGATCCGCAGATGCAGGCAATACAAAAATCCGTAAATGATTTGCTGCCATCGACAGTAAATCGTATCAGTGTCGGCTATCAGGCGGAAACATCCGTGTTGCTGGTCCAATCGTTCTCTGACATTCAACCATCGGTCTATTTTCTCTATGACAGCGCATCAAAAAAACTGACGATGCTTGGTAATTCCATGCCGCAGATTGACCCGTTGCAAATGTCAGCTAAAGATATGGTGCGCTATAAAGCCAGGGATGGCCGGGAAATCCCCGCTTATCTGACTTTACCCAAAGGCGCAGGCGACAAGAATCTGCCGCTAGTAGTGTTGGTGCACGGTGGTCCGTTTGTGCGCGGCGTATCGTGGCGCTGGAATCGAGAGGTGCAATTCTTGGCGTCTCGCGGATATGCGGTACTTGAGCCTGAATATCGCGGAAGTACCGGCTTTGGATGGGGACACTTTAAGGCCGGCTGGAAGCAATGGGGACTGGCAATGCAAGATGACGTTGCTGACGGAACAAAATGGGCTATTGCACAAGGCATTGCCGATCCAAAGCGCGTGTGCATCGCCGGCGCCAGTTATGGCGGTTACGCCACGCTGATGGGATTGATCAACGATCCCAGCTTGTATCGATGTGGTTTTGAGTGGGTAGGTGTGACTGACATCAACCTGATGTACGACGTCAACTGGAGCGATATATCGAACGAATATCAACAATACGGCATGCCGGTATTGGTTGGCGACCAGGATAAAGATGCTGTCCAATTGAAAGCAACTTCCCCACTAGTCAATGCGGCCCGCATCAAGCAGCCATTGCTACTTGCCTATGGCGGCTCGGATGAACGAGTACCGATAGTACACGGTACAAAATTTCGCGACGCGGTCAAGGCGACAAATCAGAATGTTGACTGGGTTGAATATCCTGAAGAAGGACATGGCTGGCAACTTCTTAAAAATAACGTTGATTTCTGGACCCGTGTGGAGAAATTCCTTAATAAGAATAATGGGAAACAGTAAAAATGCGTTATTTTGCGTGACGCTGATGCAGCTGACTTTCCCGCGTCCTCCGCGCCGCCTGGAAGGTTGGCGTTTTATCCATTTGCGTTAAAAGCACACCATTTAACGGGGCAGGCGGGCGTGGAGGATGCGATTGAAAGGTTGAAGTCGGCACGGTTTTTCATGGCAAGACAACAATATCAGGACAAAGCCGCATGAAGCGGCTTAAGACGATGCAGGCGCTGCCATATCCTCAGCGTCCGGCGCGCCGGACGGCGCACCTTACGCAAAGCGCAAACAGCGCAAGAACCTGGGCGGGAAAAGGAAGAATCAAACGACAGAAAGCCGCGACGTTTGAGAAAATCCGCAAGCAAAAAATCTCAAAACCGAACAGGACGAAAACCAGCTATCGGTCGGATTCTTTGGACGGGTGGCGCGCATCGCCCACGTGCATCAGGAGGGATTGACTGATAAGGTCTCAAAAAAAGAGCCGAACTATCATTATTCGGCCCGGCCTTACTCGGTTTCAGCGCTATCGACCAAGCGTTGATACGTACTTCATTGGTGCGCCATCTCGACAAAATCCAAGAAAAGACTGGCGCGGTGTGCATATTCCAATCAACTTGAGCACTGAGTCCGGCACCGAAATCAGTCAGTCCATTGCTTCTGATCAGTGGTTTTTGAAATTTTCGTTATCCTCAGCGTTTGCGCGAGCAATGCGAACCATGTTCAGAACTCCTGATGCGTAGGACGGAAGAGGATTTCGTTGATATCTACCTCTTCTGGTTGGCTGATGGCAAACAGCACGCAGCGCGCGAAGCTGCTGGCGGGAATGGCGTTGCGCTCGTAGAACGCCTGCATGGCCTGCGCCATGCCTTCGGCCTTGGTAGAAGCAGGCAACTCGGTATCCACCGCCCCCGGCGAGAGGATGGTAGAGCGGATGTTGTAGGGCTTGACCTCTTTGCGCAGTCCTTCGGATATGGCGCGCACAGCGAACTTGCTGGCGCTGTACACCACGCCGCCGACACTTACCACGTGACCAGCCACAGATGAGACGTTAATGATTTGCCCGCTCTTTTGTGTTTGCATGTGGGGAAGCGCCGCAGCAATTCCATACAATACGCCCTTGATGTTCACGTCGATGGTCTGATCCCACTCCTCGATGCGCTGCATCTCTAGCGGTGAGAGCTGCATCACCCCGGCGTTGTTAAGCATCACATCGATGCGACCATGCATGTCCACGGCACGGTCCACGAGCGCCTGAACTTGTGCGTGATCGGTGACGTCGGTTTGCATGATACTTTCGGTGCCCAAGCCGAGTTCTTCCGCGAGCGCGTGCAGACGATCCAATCGTCGCGCGCCCAGCATCACCTTGGCGCCAGCTTGCACCAAATGGCGTGCAGTTTCCGCGCCCAGACCGCTGCTGCCGCCGGTGATGACGACCACTTTATTGTCTATCCCTTGTGTCATGCTGGTTCCTTCATGAAGTCAGATTACAAATGCAACAGCCGTTCGGCGTTGCGGTGTGCGATGAGGGCTTTATCTGTGTCGCTGATAGGCAGGCGCTCAATGAAGGCCCGCGCGCCGTCCAGGCTCTGATAGGGGTAGTCGATGGAGTACAGGATGCGCTGCGCGCCCATCAGTGCGTGTATGAACTGGAAGTGCGGCAGCGTGAACATGCCGCTGGGCGATATGTACACATGCTCGCGATAGGTTTGCACGATCGGACGCTGGAGGCCGGAGGCTTCTTGCGGAATGGAGTCTTCCAGCCTTTGCAGGAAGAATGGCACCATTTCGCCCCAATGGCCGCTGATGAGTTGCAGTCTCGGATGGCGGTCGAACACGCCCGCAAGCAGCATGCGCACCACCTGAATGCCCGCTTCGTTGTGCCAGCCCCAGGCAAACATGGCAAGCCGCGCGCTGAGTTCGCGCTCGAATCCGCCATAGTACGGCGCTTGGACGGCTGGCAGCGGCAAACCGGGGTGGACGTACAGCGGCACTTTCAGTTCGTCGAAGGCGGCGAGAATGGGGGCGTAGCGCGCATCGTCCAGGAAGGTGTCGCCGGGACGACCATTGATGAGTGCGCCTTTGAGGCCCAACTGTTTTACTGCCCGCTCCAGTTCACGCGCGGCTGCCTCAGGTGCTTGCCAGGGCAGCGTGGCGAAGCCGGCGAAGCGTGCAGGATGCGCTTGCGCTGCCAGCGCCAGTTTGTCGTTGGCGGCACGATTCAGGTCGATAGCCTGCGCCGCAGGCAGCAACTGCGGAAAGCCACCATAGGAGAGCACCTGCATGTCAATGCTTGCCGCGTCCATGTCGGCCAGGCGCGGTTCGCCCATTTCCAGAGCTTTGCGGGCAGACTCGCTGGGCGCGATAACATGCGGACGACTGCGATCGGCCACATGCCGGCCATCGAGCACGCGGCTGCCCCAGTCGGGTAGATAAGGGGCTTCGGCACGGACCAAGCTCTGTGTGGCCGCTCCGACGGCGGGATCGAGTACGTGCTCTTCGACGCAAATCAGTTTCACGATGTTCTCTTTCTCGTGTCAGTGGCCGCTCACGCCAACAACGCGTCGCGCAGCGCTTCGCCCAGGCTCGCAGCAGACTGCGGATTCTGTCCGGTGATGAGGCGGCCATCGACGACCACATTGTCGGCCCAGTTGGCGGCGTTCTGATGGTGTGCGCCGCGTTCGTTAAGCGTGGACGCTAGCAGAAAAGGCACGACGTGCGTGGATTGCACTTCCTCTTCCTCGCCGTCGGTAAAGGCCGCCACCCGCTTGTTTGCCACCAGCAGGCTGCCATCGGCCCGGCGCGCGTTGACCAGGGCCGCCGGGCCATGGCACACCGCCGAGACGATACCGCCCGCAGCATCGATTTCGCGAATGGCCTTTTGCGCAGCAACGCTGTCAGGGAAGTCCCACATCGTGCCGTGGCCGCCGGCAAAGAAGATAGCCGAGTAGCGGGATGGATCTACATCATCTAGGCACAACGTGTGTGCGATGGCGCGGCGAAAATCGGCATCGGCCCAATAACGGGCAATGACCGGATCGTTCATGTCTTCCAGCCCATCCAGCGGCGCGGCGCCGCCCTGCGGAGAGGCGAATTCCACCTGGATACCAGCTGCCTGCAATTTTTCCAGCGGGTGGGTGACTTCGGCCAGGTTAAAACCGGTGGGGATACCCGTCGCTCCCTTCACCGCGTTACTGGTGACGACGAAGAGGACGGGCTTAAGTTCAGAAGCTTGCTTGGTCATGATCGTAGGTTCCTGTTTTGGAGGGGTGCTCACTGCGGCCTGGAAATTTCAGGCATTGCCAGGCGCAAAGAGCGCTTCCCAGTGGAACGCGCCAAGCGGGATGACGTCCCAGCCAATGAGCCCGGCCTTGGCCAGCGGAAACTCGCCCAAGACTTGCCTCGCGGCTTCAACCGATTCGCACTCGGCAATAATGGCGACGCCGGGGCGATCCTGGCGAAAATAGATGTCGCGTACGATACCGTCCTTGTAGAGCTGCCAGGTGTGGCGGAGTTCGTCCAGCATATGTGGCTTGTATTTTTCCAGACTGGCGCCTGGCTGTGGGATGTCGAGGCAAAGCAGTTTCATAAAAGGCTCCTTGGTTAAAAAAATAGGTCAAACGACTTGAAGTCGGCGCACAGTCTCCGCCACGCGCTGCCCAAGGTAGGCTGCGGTGTCGAGGTCGCTCTTGATGGGGGTGTCATCCGGACCTTGGTCGCCATTGGATTGCGCCATCGCGCCCAACCAGCTGCCCAGGCGATTGAGGTCATGCACGCTGCCACGACTGCTGTCGTTGCCGGGCATCAGATCGAGTCCGACCCACAGCATGCCGTGCTGGGCCGCAAACAGCGCCATCGAGATCAGCGAGTGCAGCTTGTCGCCGTTTTGCGCGCCCGAGTTGGTGAAACCGGCGGCCACCTTGTCGCGCCATTTCATTGCGCTCCAGACCGGCTTGGTCGAGTCTTCACAAAACTGCTTGAAGCGCGCGCTGGGAGCGCCGTTGTACGTCGGCGAACCGAAGACGATGGCATCGCTGGCCTCAAGTACGTCCCAGGGGATAGCGCCTTCCGCCACGGGAATCAGTCGTGCCTCGGCGTCTGCCACCCGGCGTACGCCCTCGGCTACGCTTTGCGCCTGCCTGGCGGTATGGCCCCAGCCGCTGTCGTAAACAATTGCAATCAGCATGTAGTTTTCCTGTTCAAAATTTTCTGGTTTGTCGCCCTGAATTCCCACTACAGCAAGTAATCGTATGATAAAGTGGAAAAATACGATCCAATGTAGAAAGATATTCCAATGACGAAGGAACTGGATTCCCCAATAGCTTTGATGAGCGCGGCTCCCGAGCGGCAGGAACGTTTCGATGGGGTCACTGTGTTTCTGGAAGTGGTACGCTTGGGCGGCTTCACAAGCGCGGCGGAGCACCTGGGGCTGACGCGCTCGGCGGTAGGCAAGGCGATGGCCCGACTGGAGGCGCGTTTGGCTACCCGGCTGTTCCATCGCACGACGCGGGTACAGAGCCTGACCGACGATGGCCAGATCTACTACGAGCACTGCGCTCGAGCGCAGGCAGAGCTGCAAGCGGCGGAGGCACAGATGGCGTCCGGCCGGCACGAAATGACGGGACGGCTACGCGTCTCCATGCCCGTGCTGTTCGGTCGCCACTGCATCGCACCCATCTTGTTGAATCTGGCGCAGCAGCATCCATCGCTTGACCTGCATTTGAGTTTCAGCGACCGTACTGTGGACGTGCTGGCTGAAGGTTTTGATCTCGCCATCCGCAGCGGCTTACTGGGGACCGAGAGCGAAGGCCTGCGGGCGCGCAAGCTGGGGGTGCAGCGCAAGCGGGTGTGCGGCTCGCCGGCTTACCTGGCTGCACATGGACGCCCGCTGAGCACGACCGAGCTGGCCGCACACAGCATCCTGCTTTACCGGCGTGCCGACCGCGTCAACGTCTGGCAGTTGCCCGATGTAACCGGCCGCATTGTGAACACGCCGCTGAACTCCCGCCTGCAACTAGATGATCTGGAGGCCATTGCAGACGCCGCCACGGCTGGCCTGGGCCTCGCCTGGCTGCCCGAATGGCTAGTCCGGGAGCGCCTGCGCACGGGACAGCTAGTCAGCGTGCTGGACGACCAGCCCGGCGGCACGGTGGACTGTTACGCGCTCTGGCCTAGCGTGGCTCACATGCCGTTGCGCTTGCGGCTGGCCGTGGACGCCCTGGTTGAACAACTGCCGAAAAGCATGGATCCAATCGCCGACTAAACGCAAAAACCGCGCTGCATCAACGGGCAGCTGTCTGCCCGGCCGCCGATGTGGGGGCATTGTCAATGGGAGGCGTTTACGCTATAAAGCCACTGTCGAAAGAGCGCAGACCAGATGGTAGCCCGGTCACCGTCCAACAGGGCGGCAGCTTTTCCCTTACAGGGTATCCGCGACACCTGCGCCGGCTTGCCGGTCGTTTAGGTGTGCCCGCTGGATTCCCAACGTCTTTCGTCGGCACACCTTCTTATTTTTCAATCAAGAAGGACAGTCGCATGAATATGACAACAAACACCATTCTTATTACGGGCGGCGCTGCCGGCATCGGCTTGGCACTGGCAAGGCAACTTTCCGAGCGCGGCAATCGTGTCATCATCTGTGGGCGCAGCGAGGAAGCGCTGCTGAAAGCACAAGCCCAGCTGCCACACGTAGTCACCCGCGTCTGCGATATCACTGATCAAGCAAGTCGCCAGTCCATGGTGAACTGGCTGAACACCGAATATCCCGGACTCGCCATGGTCATCAACAACGCGGGCGTGCAATACCGCCGGTTATTCACTGATGTGAACGCGTTGGAGTACCTTGAGCAAGAGGTCGCTACCAATTTCATCGCGCCGGTGCGGCTCATCGGCGAGTTATTGCCATTGTTGAAGCGACAATCCCAGGCTGCGATCATTAACGTCACGTCTGCCCTGGCATTCGCGCCAATGGCGGATGTTCCAGTCTACTGTGCGACCAAAGCAGCTATGCACTCCTTCACGCTCACCCTGCGTCACCAGCTCAAAGCGACGAGCGTCCGGGTTGTGGAAATGGCGCCGCCGATCGTTGACACCGGACTGGGTGGCGGAACCCGGAGCGGAGGCGCCGCCGGACAGCAGATGATGTCCGCCGACGAGTTCGCTATCGACGCCCTTATCCAGTTGGAAAACGATCAGGACGAAGTGCTGGTCGGCTTGTCTGTGGGCGCACGCAAGATGGGCGAAGCCTTGTTTGAGCGCATGAACGGGGCTTGACGACATTGCCCTGTGCGGAGACAGAGGCGACTGATCAATGGTGACAGAATCTGTCACCATGGCGAATTACACTAAGTCTTCTGACACAACCGACACAAGGGAAGAGGACCAACATGATTACTAACGCTAAGGGATCAGATCAGCATATCAAGCGCTTATGCTTCGTTGAACCAAAGGGAAACGGCCCGCTATGAAACGCATCCAATATCACCAATACGGCGGCCCAGAGCTTATGCAGCTCGATGACTTCGAGTTGGCCGCGCCGGGTAAAGGCGAGGTGACAGTAAAAGTCAAATTTGCAGCCATCAACCCAATCGACTGGAAGCTGCGCAACGGCATGATGAAGATCGTTACCGGAAATGCCTTTCCCCGCGCGATGGGTATGGATTTTTCGGGGGTGGTGACCGCGATCGGTCCAGACGTAACACGCTTTCGTCCGGGAGACGCGGTGTTCGGCCTGGCCCGTTTCAAGGAGAGCGGCGCCCTGGGCCAGGCTGTGGTGACCAAAGAAACCTTCCTGGCAAAGAAGCCAGACGAAATTTCTTTCGAGGACGCGGCTTGCACGGGGACCCCGGGAGTCACGGCATGGAACGGCTTGGTTGACAAGGCGAAACTGAAGGCCGGCCAGCTCGTCTTCGTCAACGGCTGCGCTGGTGCAGTTGGCGAAGCGGCCGTGCAGATAGCGCGCATACTCGGGGCCTCGGTTGAAGGCAGTTGCAGCGCAGGATCGATGGAACGGGCACGCTCCCTCGGCGTCCAAGCGGTCTATGACTATCGGACTACGGATTTGGGGACGCTCGCTGAGCGTTTCGACGTAGTCTACGATACGGCCGCTACGATGACTACAGCGATGGGACTAAGCCTGCTGCAAAAGGATGGTGTATTCCTGGACCTCAATCCAACTCCGGGCAAGTTCATCCGTTCTATCTTTAACCGTAAACTGAAGCCGATTGTGGGTACACCAAGGCCTGACATTCTTGAGCGCGTTGCCGCTGAGGCGCGAAAAGGAAAATTTCGACTGCCGATTGCCAGAATCGTAGCTCTCAATGAAGCGATCCAACTGATCTCGGAGCTTGAGGCGGGTCTGAAGCTCGGTGGCAAGTGTCTCGTCGCAATGGAGTAAGCGTGTCGCGAAGCCATCGGTTATTTGACCTTATGCAAGTCCTTCGCCGGCACCGCGGCACGGTGTCCGGCGAGGTGCTCGCACGCGAGGTCGGCGTATCGCTACGTACCATCCGTCGCGACATTGCGACGCTGCAAGCATTAGGTGCTGATATCAATGGCGAGCCAGGTATCGGTTACATACTCCGACCAGGCTTCCTTCTGCCGCCGTTGTCTTTCACGGCAGAAGAAATTCATGCACTCGCAGCCGGCGCCCAATGGGTCAGCCGCCAAACGGACGATGGCCTGGCGCACGCCATGCAGAACGCGATTGCAAAAATCGATGCAGTGCTTCCGTCAGAAATGAGGCGAGCGCTGGATGACAATGCGCTGTATGTCAGTCGGCAAAGCGAAGATACAGGGGTTGATCTGGCGCGGGTTCGACAGATGCTACGCGAGCAGCGCAAAATGCACATCGTGTATAGAGAAGAAGACGGGCCCGTGCTGGAGCAAACGATCTGGCCGATCATGCTCGGTTTCGTGGAGTCACGGTGGTCCATTGCTGCCTGGTGCGAGTCGCTTGGCGATTTTCGTCGCTTTCGTGCCGACTGCATTGTGACGGTAGATTTTTTGGATGAGCTCTATCCCGGTGCTCGCCGGCAATTGGTCAAGGAATGGCAGGCTCAGGAAGGGCATCCCTGCAAGCGACGAAAAAGCGCCTGCTAAATTTCATCTGGCCCGCCAACAGGCCGCTGGCATAACGCAAATTCGATCAGTGTTCACGCAAGGTACGACTGGAGTTTCTTCAATGGCACGTGCAAGAAGTCATCTTTGCTGAATACTTCCAACAAATAATTAATCACAGCGTGTACGCGCGGCGCCAACAACGCCCGATGCGGGTATTGAAGCACCATTTCATAGTCGCCCGGATGATGACAGTCATTGAGTACGACCTTCAATGTTCCTGCGCGCAGATGGGGCCAGGCATGATGAACGCCTACCTGAGCAATCCCGAGACCCAACAAGGCTGCCTGTGTCAAAGCTTCCGGGGAGGATAGCGTCACCGTCGATGCTTCCGGTTCGAATGTTTCAATGCTCCCGTCCATGCTGCGGAATGACCATTTCGAATACGAACCGTTGAGGAAGCGCCTGTTGATGATCTTGTGTTGTTTCAAATCCTGAGGCGTGCGCGGCACACCATGGCGTCCCAGATAAGCAGGTGAGGCAAACAGCGCCATGTTCAAGCCGCAAATGGTACGAGAAACCAGGGCCGAATCCGGAATCTGTCCTCCGCGCAACGCCAGGTCATAACCTTCGTTAATCAGATCTATACAGCGGTCGTCAAAATCGACTTCCACAGACAGTTCCGGATAACGCTCGAGGAGACCAGGCAAGGCGGGCATCAACTGGTCGCGTCCAAAAGCGGCACTTGTCGAAATACGTACCCGTCCACTCGGTTCGACCCGTTGGGCGGCAACTGTATCGACGGCAAGATCAAGTGCATCCAATGCGATACGAGCTTGCTCTAAAAACGTAACTCCTTCAGAGGTAAGTTTTAATGTACGCGTGGTGCGATTCATCAGTCGGACACCCAGTGCTCGTTCCAGGCCCGCCACATTCTTGCTGACGGAGGCCGACGACACGCCCAGCTTACGTGCCGCAGCGGCAAAACTCCCGCCGTCTGCCACTTGAACAAACGAAAGGATGGCGCGTACACGCTGCGTTGCGTCCATGGTAATTCCTTCTTCAGTATAAATATTACCTTTATATCTCAAGTTCTATTATTAACCTTAATGCACGAAAGCATAAACCCAGTCGAGTATTTAAGTGAAGAATAAGTGCGGCCATAATGGATTGGGCCAGTAATCACATTTCAAGAAATGCAGCCCGTGAGCCATCTCCCAGCGCAGATAACCTTATGTACATAAAGAATCTTCTTATCTCTGGGTTATCTTCATTGCTGCTATCCATTTCAGGATCTGCCAGTGCCGGAAGTACACAAGAACGCTTTGTGCGACTGGCTGAACTTGAAATCGATCCAGGACAGCTGGAAAGTTTCAGATCTGCAATCGAGGAAGGGATCGAGACGGCCATACGGGTAGAACCTGGAGTTTTGGTCCTGTATGCCGTGTATGAAAAAGATCGTCCTTGCCGTGTGCGAGTTTTTGAAATGTACACGGACGCACATGCATACCAGACCCATCTTGAGACACCGCATTTCAAGAAATTCCGCGATGCAACGAACAAAATGGTGATCTCCAAGACCTTGCTTGATGCAGTTCCAATCATGTTAGGCGCCAAGGCGAATATTGCACCATCCTCGAATTAATCCGGAGAAAGCACCGCTCCTTTAAAAAGGCAATCCTCATGATTAGAAAAACCATTGCAGGCGCCGTTCTTGCAGGTATTGTCATCACTACATTCGCGGCCATGGTTTCCTATGCTCAAGCATCGGCAGAAGCTGCGCGCCCGGCTTACTACGTTGCCGACTTTGAAGTCACCGACCCTGAAGGCATCAAACCATACAGCGCGCAAGTAGAATCGACCTTCAAGCCATACGGCGGCCGCTTCATCGTCAGAGGTGGGAAGGTTACCCAGCTTGAAGGTCAAGCATCGCGTGGACGCCTGGTCGTCATCGCCTTCGACAGCATGGACAAGGCGCAGGCCTGGTACAACTCGCCGGCGTATGAAAAGCTGAAGCCGATTCGTCACAACTCCGGCGAGTCCCGCGTTTTCATCGTGGAAGGCATGCCGAACTAAGCGGCGACACACCTTGATCATTCCTGCCGGACAAAATCTCTCAATGAAGACTCTTGTCGCAGCAGCCATGGCAGCTGCAGCAGCATCTCTTATGTTTTCAGCACATGCTGAAACAGCAAAAAGGACATCTATGCAAATCACCCATCCATTCTCGGCCGTAACTACCCTCGAGGACATCCGCTCAGTTTCCCCTGCACTCGAACGCTACACGACAACTACTCTATCTGGCGACCTGTGGAAGCGGCCCAACTTAACTCCGCGGGACCGTAGCATCGTGACTCTGGCGGCGCTGATCGCGCGCAACCAGACGGTGGAAATTCCGTTCCATGTCAACCTGGCACTCGACAATGGCGTCAAGCCTGCGGAAATTTCAGAAATCATTACACACTTGGCGTTTTATTCCGGTTGGCCGAACGCCATGTCAGCGGTGGTGGTGACAAAGGAAATATTTTCTCAGCGCAAAATTGGCATCGATCAGTTGCCGCCGGCGTTGGACAAACTGTTACCGCTGGATGAGGCTGCAGAAGCGCGTCGCGCGACAGCTGTCGCCGAAAACGTCGGGCCGGTAGCACCCGGCGTCGTCAAATACACCAGCGAACTGTTATTCCACGATTTGTGGCTGCGCCCAGCATTGGCGCCACGCGACCGAAGTCTTGTGACCGTAAGCGCACTTATCGCTGGAGGTCAGGTCGCTCAGATTCCGTTTCACCTTAATCGATCAATGGACAATGGACTCACAAAAGATGAAGCGTCTGAAGTCCTTGCGCAACTTCCGTTCTACGCTGGCTGGCCGAATGTCATGTCCGCCGTACCCGTCGTAAAAGACGTCTTTGAGAAGCGTCCGAACTAGTCGCTGCAAGCCTGCCGCATTGATAGGCGCGCGCAGTCAATCATCTAGCTTTCTCCAAGCAAAGTATCCTGCCATGAGCGCCCGCGGTGCGACAATACTTGCAGATATATATCATCACAAGCATCCAGCGCCATCACATTGCACATGGTGAGAGTGGTTTCGAGCGGGAGTTCGCTCAGCAAGAGGAAATTTCGCTTTGGCTGGTCACTTGTTACTAAGCGGTGAAAAAATCAGCGTCATTCTCAATAAACTAGGCATGCAATGAAGATTGGACAGAATACCGCTTACGAAGCGCAGATAAGCGATAGATCCGAGGCGGGTGGAGTGTCGCAGCAGCCGAAGCAGAAGTTCACTCAACCCGAGAAATCGCGTCCCGGCGCGCTTTCGGCACCCCCTCCCCTAGGTACGCGTCTGACGCGCAATTCTCTGCCAACCCAACCGCCGCGTCTGAACGTTATATCGCGTCATGGTTCGGCAGCCGAGCGTGGCGCCCCTGCATTCAGCGGCACCCCGTCGTTCGGGGGCGGAGGGCAGAAAAGTTCTAGTTCGAAGGCATCGAGTTCTTCTCGCTATGCGGCCTTAATGCAGAGCAAACCTCCGCTATTCCTCCTCCGCAATGTGCCTTATGTCTCCCAAGGGAGTGAACAGATGGGTTGCTGGTACGCATGCGCCAGGATGATAGGCCATAGCGCCGAAGCCGGTCCTAGACTAGGTCTTCCGCAACGTTATAGTTCGGACGCTGGTCATCAGGCACTAAAAGAACCAGCTGATATTGAGCAATTCATTTCGAACGAGGGACTATCGAGGGTCAATCTACCAGATTCACAAGCGTTTTCGCTCGAGGAGTTGGTCTCTCTTCTCGAGCAGCACGGCCCCATTCTTTTCGCGTGGCACCCCAACCAGAACAGTGGGCATATGTCAGTTCTGATAGGTGTTGACAAGAAGACCAGCAGTGTTGTTTACCATGATCCTCAGAAAGGTCCGGACAGGGGCATGCCGCTAAGCCACTTCAATCAGCACCTTGCATGGGAGGTGCCGTACGCAATGATGCATCGTTAAGCCCAGTTCGTTCTGGCGGATTTTTACTCTAAGGAACGCTTGCAAGCCCCCATCGCGAACCGCCATTCGCGCCGGTGAAGGATCTGCTATATTTCCAGACCGGCACTGTAGTACCTCACCTGGCAACAGTAAAACATCCCCCAGCAGTTGGTAAGTCTCATATCAACCCGCTGCCAGGTGCGCCGATTGCGGCAACCCGGCAACATGCATCGCATGACTGCCGACCAGGTCGGTCCGCCCTGATCTCGCATCCGAACGCCAAGCGACAGACGCAAAAAACCGCGTAGGCAGCCTGGCTCGATGCTTAAGCCTTGGCGCGCAAGAAGCGCTTGACCGCTTCGCCAAATTCATCAGGTAACTCATCATGGATAGTATGGCCGGCGGAAAACTCCAGATAAGTGCAATCGGGATGATTAGCCCGCATCCACTGTCCATCTTCCGTTCGCATGTCCCTGCTGCGCGTACCGTGCAACAGCAACGTAGGACATTGCAGCTGCAGCCAGTCGCCCGACCAGTCGCCAGTCACGGCTTGCTGGGAGCGGGCTATCCAATGCGGATTGAAACGAAAACCCCAGCCATCCTCATACTCGCAAACGCTATCCAGGAAATATCGATCGCCGCTTAGTCCCCGGTCGGCCAGCAGTTCCAGCAAATCGGACAGGCTGGCGTAACGATGCGGCCAGTCGGTGGCGAACCCGATCCTGGGGGAGACGTGCACGCCGATGTCTTCCACCACCAAAGCACTAACCATAGCGGGATGCTGAGCTGCGAATTGGTAGGCATTTACTCCGCCAAGCGAATGCCCTAGCAGAAACAGCGGGCGTTCCGGACTCAGATGCCTGACCAGATTGTGTACGTCCTTGACATAGGCGCTTCTGGAGCAATCTTCAGGATGCTGACTCCAGCCATGGCCGCGCTGATCTAACGCGACCACGCGATAGTCCTGCGCCAGCGCCTGTGCCAAAGGCGAAAAATTGCGGGCACAGCCAAAGTGCCCATGCATTGCCAACAATAACGGTGCGTCGACGCCGGAATCGAGGTAAGACAGGCAGACGCCGTCACTATCAAAAGTAAATCTTTTCATGCTCAATTATTCTCAAGCCGTTAACCCGTTTGGAGTCTACATTATTTTTTAATTGTCAATTTCCTCGGTTAACAGACAAGCGCTATTTTCTGTGATGTGAATGAGACAGAGAGGGCGCTCACACTTTATCTATTTGTCAGATATTTAACAAAAATATAGAATGCCCCAGCTCATCGCTAATGCAAAAAGCACTCCGAAAGGCAGCAAATAAATGAAATTGTGTAATAACGCATTACGAAGCGTCACAGGTACTGTCATATCGATCGCTTTTCTGTCCGGCTGCGCGATCAATATGAAAGTGCCCATTAAAGATCCGGCTTCGTCCACCGGAACGTATGACAAAACTAATGCAATACCTGAGACGGCTTTATTATTTAAGGATGAGCAATCGGAGTCGGACAAGGCGCAGATTCTAAGCGGTACGGACACGACAGGTTTATAGACCCTGAAGTTTTGGTGCAATACCTTCCAAAGACATTTGAATTGCTTCTTTAATGCCACCAGCTATGGATTCTTTGTTCTCCGGTTGGAATTGATAATACGTTCTGAAATGGTAAGGCTTTGAATCGATGGTGAATTTTAGCCAGGTAACTATCACGTCGTGTCCGCTATTAATCTCTGACCCAAAATATTCACCTTCCTTTTCGTTTTCGCAGCCCACAACCTTTTCTTTCGGATGTCTATTTTTATCGGGATCGGTATCGATAAGTATTTTGTCAAACGTATAAATGTCTTTGTTAGCTGCCAACGCATCGGCGGCTTCTTGAAGAAGAATTGCATTAATAAGCCCCCCGCCAAGGATACCCGCCACACGCTGCTTTGACTTCAGTCGACTATTGTAATAAACGTCAAAGCGCTCAAGAGTTACTTCATGAGAGGTGACGGTTGGGGCATATTTTTGCAACAAAGAAGCGAAGATGACGGCTTTGCGCGGATTATATTCATCTGCCGATTGGTAGTGAATGCCGTAGCGACAGCTATAGATGTTGCCTTCTCCGGCCATGTAACCTGGATAATTATCAGGCTTTGTATTGTCCACTACATATTGGGTTTTTGACGGGGTGATTCCTGACATATCGACCTTATTGTCAATGGAGGCACATCCACCTAAAAGTAATGCGCTCAAAGTAAAAATCGACGCTCTATTCATTTTCTCCCTCTTGTTTTACGTAGATAATTTATTGCAAAAATGTCGATTTAATATACAGGGACTATATTATCTAGCGATACTTTGTGCAATAAAATGTTACATATTCAAACGTTGAAAGTTAAAAAAGGCTGAGTCATTACATCCGCCTCCCACTTGGTAATCACCATCATTCGACTGGTACTAGTTAGCTATGCAGGGTTGATATGCTATATATCAACCCGCTGCTTGATGCGTCCCCACGCGCAACACGGCAACATGCTTAGCATGACTGCCGACCAATCCGAACTGCTGCGCTTAATCCTGAATCTGATCCGATTCGGCACCATTGCCAACATCAACCACGACACCCAGCGCGTGCGCGTCAAGGTCGGCGAAAACACCACTACCTGGCGCCCCTGGATCACATTACGCGCCGGCGATGCACAGACCTGGTTTCCACCGTCCCTAGGCGAACAGGTCATCGCGTTGTCGCCCGAGGGGGATTTCGCCAATACGGCAATCCGCATCATTTGCGTCTCAGACGGCTACGATTCCAAGCACAGTGCGCGGAAGATCATGCGCGGCGTTCGCGGCTTAATTAACGAGTTGTATCTGGACGATCTGCGACATAAAACACACCGAGGCCAAGTCGGCCAAGTGGAAAGAGGATTTGTCGCCGGCGGCAAATCTTATGGATATGACCTGGTCAAGTCCGAGGAGGGAAGCCGATATCTGGTTAACGAGGCGCAGGTAAAGTGGGTACGGTGGATATTCGAGCACTACGCAGCAGGTGACAGTGTCCAGCATATGGCACATGAGCTGAACCGTCTGGGTGTGCTCTCGCCGAGAGACGGCACCTGGGCCGTGTCAGCGCTATATGGCAGTCCAATCAAGGGCAGCGGGATTCTAAATACTTCCCTATAGATAGGGAAGTATGTCTGGAACAGATCCCAATGGATTAAAGGTCCACACTGCGGCGGAGCCGTAATTGCCATAAATCCAACTAGATATGGGTGCAACGCGGCCAAGATCGCGGGCCCGCAGTTTGCCCAGAGTTTACTATTCTGCGCGAACAGTTGAAAAGCGACTGCTATCTGTAGTGCGCGATGAATTGCTATCGCCTGCCGCCACAGCCGAATTCAAGCGCGTATTCAATCAAATGCTGGCCGAAAGACTTACCGGCGGTAAAGAAACGCTTTCATTGAACCAAGAAAGGCTGTCTCAGCTGGGTGAAATCAAACGGATGGTAGAAGCAATTGCAGCCGTGGGGATCTCGCCGGCTCTGGTCACTCGCCTAAAGCAAGCTGAAAAAGAGCGCGTCGCAATCCAGAGGTCCATTGAAACTGATGCAGGTCAACAAAAAGCATTGGCGCCGGATGTTGCCCGTCTGTTCAAAGAAATGCTGATGGACCTATCTAGCGCGCTGCAAGACAACAGGCCGGCCGCTCATACCATTCTGCGCGGTGTCTTCGTGAAAATGCAAATTGAACTACAAGGCGATGAAGTCTGGGCCAAAATGAAAACGGACCGGCTACTAAGTTAGTAGTCGGTCCGTCTTTTATTGGTTGCGGGGGCAGGATTTGAACCTACGACCTTCGGGTTATGAGCCCGACGAGCTGCCAGACTGCTCCACCCCGCGTCTGAATATAAAAAGCCTTAAGCGTTTTCCACTTAAGGCTTGATGCGCAAGAATAGCCCCAATACTGCTAGCCTTCTTGCTGTAACTGGTTGCGGGGGCAGGATTTGAACCTACGACCTTCGGGTTATGAGCCCGACGAGCTGCCAGACTGCTCCACCCCGCGTCTGAAGAATGAAAGTATATAGTGTATTGCAGTGCAATGCAACCAATACAGACAATCGGATTAAGAACAGCTCTATCTAATGGGCAATGCTAAACTCCCAAACTACCGATTCAAACTACCTATTGCCGCCTATGAAATTTTGTTCCGAATGTGCGCATCCCGTCAGCCTGCAGGTTCCGCAGGACGACAACCGCATGCGTTATGTCTGCAGCAACTGCGGCAGCATTCATTATCAGAATCCGAAAATGGTGATCGGCTCCGTTCCGGTATGGGAGAAGGATGGCGAGCTGCGCGTGCTGCTGTGCAAACGCGCGATCGAGCCGCAATATGGTTACTGGACCCTGCCCGCCGGCTTCATGGAAAACGATGAAACCACCGGCGACGCCGCCCGCCGCGAGACCCTGGAAGAAGCCGGCGCGCGGATCGAACTGCATGAGCTGTTTTCGCTGCTCAACGTCCCGCATGTACATCAGGTGCACCTGTTCTACCGCGCCACCTTGCTCGACCTCGATTACGCAGCCGGCATAGAAAGCCTGGAAGTCGGCCTGTTCACCGAGGCCGAGATCCCCTGGGACGAAATCGCCTTTCCCACGGTCGAGATTACCTTGCGCGCCTTCTTTGCCGACATCCGTAAAATCCGCCAGGAAGGCGGCCAGTTCAGCCTGCATACGCAAGACATCTTCAAATCCATGCGCGCCGGCCTGGCGCCTAAATAAAACACGGGCGGAGCCGCGATGATCCCCTGGCTTGAACTTGACAGCCCGTTTCCCGACGTCAGCGCGGCGCTGACCGAAGAAGATGGCGCAGGCGGCTTGCTGGCAGCAGGCGCCGACCTGTCGCCGCGGCGCCTGCTGGATGCCTACCGGCACGGCATCTTCCCCTGGTTTTCCGAAAACCAGCCGATCCTCTGGTGGAGCACCGATCCGCGCATGGTGTTGAAGACCGAACAATTTGCCGTTTCCGCCAGCCTGCGCAAGACCTTGCGCAAGGTGCACCGCAGCGCCTCCACCGACCGGCGCTGGCAGGTCCGCTTCGATTTCGCCTTCGAACGCGTGATGCGCGAATGCGCGGCGCCGCGCCGCGACGGCGCCGGCACCTGGATCTCGGAAGACATCGTGGCCGGTTACCGCGCGCTGCACCGGCTCGGTTATGCCCATTCGTCGGAAGTCTGGCTGGACGGCAAACTGGTGGGCGGCGCCTACGGCGTCAGCATCGGCCACATGTTCTACGGCGAATCGATGTTCACCCGGGTCAGCGACGCTTCCAAGATCGCCCTGGCTTACCTGGTGCACTTCCTGCGCCAGCACGGCGTGGCGATGATCGACTGCCAGCAGCAGACCGACCACCTGGCGTCGCTGGGCGCGCAGCCGATCGCGCGCAGCGAGTTCCTGCGGCACCTGAAACAGGCCATCGCCCAGCCGCAAATCCACGGCTGGCGCCCGCTGCCGCTGTTCAGCGATTGACGGCAAACAAGCCTCTTATGTAAACCAAGATTACGGTGTAAATTATCAGTTATAAGTCATCAGCCGGAACGCACATGACGCACTTAAAAGATCTACCCTTTTCGACCCTGCAGTTTTACGCCACCGCGCCCTACCCGTGCAGCTACCTGGATCACCGCCAGGCGCGCTCGCAGGTGGCGACGCCGTCGCACCTGATCAACGCCGATGTCTATTCGGAGCTGGTGAAGAACGGCTTCCGGCGCAGCGGCATCTTCACCTACCGGCCGTATTGCGACGGCTGCCAGGCCTGCACCCCGGTGCGCACGCTAGTGGCCTCGTTCCAGCCCAACCGCAGCCAGCGCCGCGCCTGGGACAAGCACAGCCAGCTGAGCACGCTGGTCACCAACCTGGCTTATGTGCATGAGCATTACGATCTCTACTTGCGCTACCAGACCGCGCGCCACTGCGGCGGCGGCATGGACCAGGACAGCCGCGACCAGTACGCGCAGTTTCTGCTGCAGAGCAAGGTAAACACCCGCCTGGTTGAATTCCGGGAAGCCGACGGCACCCTGCGCATGGTGAGCATCATCGATGTGCTGAACGACGGCTTGTCGTCGGTGTATACCTTCTACGATCCCGATGTGCCGGGCGCTTCCTACGGCACCTACAACGTCCTGTGGCAGATCGGCCAGGCGAAACAGCTCGGCATGCCCTATGTCTACCTCGGCTACTGGATAGAGGAAAGTCCGAAAATGGCCTACAAAATCAACTTCCAGCCATTGGAAGCGTTGCGGCAAGGCGAATGGAGTGCGTTAAAATAGCGACCGCAGTTTCACCGCAGTCGCTATTCCCCCTATTTTGCACCACCTTTTACAGCCGCCTACCGTGCCAGCCAAACTCCTGTACGCCTTCGCCCGCCCCGCCCTGTTCTCGCTCGATCCGGAATCCGCCCACAACCTGACGCTGCCGGCCTTGCGCCGCGCCGCCGCGCTGGGACTCACCTCGCTGCTGGGCAAGACGCCGGCCGATCCACGCACCGTGATGGGCATCAGCTTTCCCAATCCGGTCGGCCTGGCCGCCGGGCTGGACAAGGACGGCGCTTACATCGACGGCCTGGCCGCGCTCGGTTTCGGCTCGATCGAGGTCGGCACGGTGACGCCGCGGGCCCAGGCCGGCAATCCCAAGCCGCGCATGTTCCGCCTGCCGGCGGCCAACGCCATCATCAATCGCATGGGATTCAACAACGGCGGCGTCGACGCCTTTGTCGCCAATGTCCAGGCTTCCCGCTTTTACCAGGAACGGCAAGGCGTGCTGGGACTGAACATCGGCAAGAACGCCGATACGCCGATCGAACGCGCCGCCGAGGATTACCTGCACTGCCTGCAGAAAGTCTATCCCTACGCCAGCTACGTCACCGTCAATATTTCCTCGCCCAACACCAAGAACCTGCGCCAGCTGCAAGGCGCGTCGGAGCTCGACGCCCTGCTGTCGCAGCTCAAGCAGGCGCAGCAGAAACTGGCCGACCAATACCAGCGCTACGTTCCGATCGCCCTGAAGATCGCGCCGGACATCGACGCCGAACAGATCAAGACCATCGCCGACGCCTTGCTGCGGCATAAGATAGACGGCGTGATCGCCACCAACACCACCATCAGCCGCGATGCCGTCAGAGGCCTGCAGCACGAGAATGAAGCCGGCGGCTTGTCCGGCGCGCCGGTGCTGGCCTTGTCCACCAGCGTGGTGCGCCAGCTGCACGGCGAACTGGGCGATGCCTTGCCTATCATCGGCGTCGGCGGGATTTTCAGCGGCGCCGATGCACAAGCCAAGATGGCCGCGGGCGCATCGCTGGTGCAGCTGTACAGCGGCCTGATCTACCGCGGCCCGGCGCTGGTGCGCGAATGCGCGGCAGCCTTGCGCGAGCAGGATTAAAAAAAAAGCGGCGCCAGTTGCCTGGGGCCGCCTGGCGTTGCGCTGGCCTGCTTTTATTTTGCAGCCATTTTCGATTTGACCAGACCGACGATCACCATCAGTATCGCCCCGCCAACGCCGCCGCCGCCGACGTTGCTGATAATGGATGTCAGATCCATCCCGCCCGCCGCCGCGCCGGCCCCGGCTACAGCGCCGCCGGTCAGGGCCGCAAGCAATCTGCTGCCGATGGCGCCGCCGACAATGCCGGCGATCGAATTGCCCACCGGGCCAAGGTTAAACTTACTTAATATGCTGCCTGCAATGTTGCCGCCGGCGGCACCGCTGACCAGTCCGATTATCAGTTGAGTCCAGTCCATAGAGAGCTCCATTTACGTGACGTCGATTAATCAATCAAGTGTTTACCCTACCCGTCCGGTACGCCCGGACTAGCCGGGTAATATCAGCAAGGCAATTCAGTATAGGACGAACCTGATTGTTAAGTAGCAACTTTTTTGCTGCAACGCAACCATGGACTGTCCCGGCGAGAGGCCGGACGGCAAAGAAAAAGCCCGCTGGCCTTGCGGCAGCGGGCTAAATCCGAACCCGAGGAGGGACGGAGGAGACAAACCAAATCGTAGCGTCCGAATATGACAAGAACATGACCCGGGCCTTGCTCAAGCGGGTTTAGAAGCGGCGCTCGGCTCAGGCGATTTTCAGGATGCGCTGTTCAAAATCGGCCTTGTGCACACTGTTGCTGCCGGCGCTGTGCGGCTCTGCCTGCAATGCTTCAACGATATCTTCACGCTTCAGCTGCGGTGCAAACTGCAAGATGAAATCATAGGTATAAGAACGCAGGTAGGCGCCGCGCCGCACCGCCAGCCGGGTCACGTTGGACGCCAGCAGATGCGACACCTCGATCGAGCGCAAACCGTTCTGGCGGCTATGCTCGGTCGCCATCGAAGCCACCAGGCCGACGCCGAGGCCGAGCGACACGTACTGCTGGATGACGTCGGAATCCATCGCGGTCAGCACGATGTCCGGCGTGATGCCGGCAGTCCGGAAAGCGTCGTCGATATGGCCGCGGCCGGTGAAGCCGATGTCGTAGGTAATCAAGGGATAGGCAGCCAGGTCGGCCAGGCTGATCGGCTCGCTGATTTCCAGCAAGGGATGATTCTCCGGCACCACCAGCACATGGCTCCATTCATAGCACGGGAAGGAAATCAGTTCCTTGAACTGGGTCAGGCCTTCGGTAGCGATGCCGACATCGGCCTTGCCCGATATCACCCAGTCGGCGATATGTTCCGGCGAGCTTTGCTGCAAGGCGATGCGGACATCCGGGAAACTGGCGCGGAAACCTTGGACCACGCGCGGCAAGGCATAACGCGCCTGCGTATGGGTGGCGGCCACGGTCAGGGTGCCGCTGGTTTCACCCGAATATTCCTGGCTGGCCTGGCGTAAATTCTCTGCTTCCTGCAACAGCCTTTCGACGATCTTCAGGATGCCCTTGCCGGGATCGGTCAGGCCGATCAGGCGTTTGCCGTTGCGGATGAAAATATCGACGCCGAGCTCTTCTTCCAGCTCACGGATCTGGCGGCTGACGCCGGGCTGCGATGTAAACAGGACATTAGCTACTTCGGTCAGGTTGAAACCGCAACGCGCTGCTTCGCGGATTGATCGTAATTGCTGAAAATTCATAATGTTCTCCTTACCTTACCGAGTTTGCTTGCTGATCGACGAACACCTGCAGGCGGCGCGGACGCACCACCAGGGTTTCGCCATCTTTCAAATCGAGCTGCTTGAAGCGCTCGCTGGAAATCACCGCTTCGATCAGGCCGTTATCCGCACCTTCGGCGCCGTCGCTGCGCTCCAGTTCCAGCTGCGCCAGCGGTCCGATGGCATGGGCGCGGCGCAGCTGCACCACGATGCCTTCGGCGCCGGCGCTGTAGCGGTCGATTTCGAGGTCGTGTGGCCGCACGTAGCCGATGCCTTGCGCGTCCTGCGCCGCAGCGTGTTCCGGCGCCTCGAAACTGGCGCCGCCGGTATCCAGCACACCCTGGTGCACGCGGCCGTGGAACAGGTTGACGTTGCCGAGGAAACCGTAGACGAAAGGCGAAGCCGGATTCTCATAGACTTGCTGCGGCGCGCCTACCTGCTCCACATTGCCCTTGTTCATCAGCACGATCTGGTCCGCCACTTCCAGCGCTTCTTCCTGGTCGTGGGTCACGAAAATGCTGGTGACATGCAATTCGTCGTGCAGGCGCCGCAGCCAGCGCCGCAATTCCTTGCGCACCTTGGCGTCGAGCGCGCCGAACGGTTCGTCCAGCAGCAGCACGCGCGGTTCCACCGCCAATGCCCGCGCCAGTGCGATGCGCTGGCGCTGGCCGCCTGACAATTGCGGCGGATAACGGTCTGCCAGCCAGTCCAGCTGCACCAGTTCCAGCAAACTGGTCACTTTTTCCCGGATCGCGCTGTCGCTTGGACGCTGAGCGCGCGGCTTGACGCGCAGGCCGAAGGCGATGTTTTCAAATACGGTCATGTGCTTGAACAGCGCATAGTGCTGGAACACGAAACCGACCTGGCGCTCGCGCACATGGCGCGAAGAAGCGTCTTCGCCTTCCAGCAGGACCTGGCCGCTGTCCTGCGCTTCGAGGCCGGCGATGATGCGCAGCAAAGTGGTCTTGCCGCAGCCCGAGGGGCCCAGCAGCGCAGTCAGCTCGCCCGTGGGAAATTCCAGCGACACATTGTTCAGTGCGACAAACTCACCGAAGCGCTTGTTGATGTTGCTTACCTGGATGCTCATGTCAGCTCCTGTTGATGCGCGGCGTTATGGACGTTGTGCGGCAGTACCGTTTCACGCAAACGCCATTCGATGAAGGATTTCAGCGCCAGGGTCAGCAGCGCCAGGAACGCCAGCAGCGAAGCCACCGCAAATGCTGCCTGGAAGTTGTATTCGTTATAGAGAATCTCGACCTGCAAAGGGATGGTATTGGTCTCGCCGCGGATGTGGCCGGACACCACCGACACCGCGCCGAACTCGCCCATGGCGCGCGCATTGCACAAGATCACGCCATACAGCAGGCCCCACTTGATATTCGGCAGGGTCACGTAGCGGAAAGTCTTCCAGCCGGAAGCGCCCAGCACCAGCGCCGCTTCCTCTTCCTCGCTGCCCTGCGCCTGCATCAGGGGGATCAGTTCGCGGGCGACGAAGGGAAAGGTGACGAACACCGTCGCCAGCACGATGCCCGGCACCGCAAACAGGATCTTGATGTCGTGCTCGCGCAGCCACGGGCCGAACCAGCCCTGGGCGCCGAACAACAGCACATAAATCAGGCCGGAAATCACCGGCGACACCGAAAACGGCAGGTCGATCAGCGTCAGCAGGATATTCTTGCCGCGGAATTCGAACTTGGCGATGGTCCATGAGGCGGCGACGCCGAACACCAGGTTGAGCGGCACCGCAATCGCGGCGGTCAGCAAGGTCAGCTTGATGGCGCTGATCGCATCCGGCTCGATGATGGCCGCGAGATACGCTTCCCAGCCCTTCTTGAAGGCTTCGGCAAATACCGACAGCAGCGGCACCACCAGAAACAGGGCCAGGAACAGCAGCGCCACTGTCATCAACAATGTACGGACCCAGAGCGGCTCGAGGATGGCGTTGGGTACATGGACCGGTTCGCCCCTGGCCTGCGGCCTGGCGGCGGGCGCGGTGGGCGCCGGAGTGACGGCTGGGTCAAAATTGCTGGCGGTTGCGCTCACGTCCGGCTCCTAGACTTTGACCGACTGGCCGCGCTTGCGGGTCCAGGCTTGCAGTACGTTGATCGCCAGCAGCAGCAGGAACGACACTGTCAGCATCACCACCGCAATCGCGGTGGCGCCGGCATAGTCGTATTGCTCCAGCTTGGTAATGATGAACAAGGGGGTGATCTCCGACACCATCGGCATATTGCCGGCGATGAAGATGACCGAGCCGTACTCGCCGGTGGCGCGCGCAAAGGACAGCGCAAAACCGGTCAGCAGGGCCGGGAATACTGTTGGGAAAATTACCCTGGTAAAAGTCTGCCAATGATTGGCGCCCAGGCTGGCGGCCGCTTCTTCCAGTTCCTTCTCGGCATCTTCCAGCACCGGCTGCACGGTGCGCACCACAAACGGCAAGCCGATGAAAGTCAGCGCTACTAATATACCCAGCGGTGTAAAAGCGACCTTGATGCCCAGCGGCTCCAAATACTGGCCGATCCAGCCGTTAGTGGAATACAGCGCAGTCAGGGCGATGCCGGCCACCGCGGTCGGCAGCGCAAACGGCAGGTCGACCAGGGCATCGATCAACTTCTTGCCGGGGAACTGGTAACGCACCAGCACCCAGGCCACGATGCCGCCGAAAATCGCATTCAGCAGCGCCGCCAGCAAGGAAGTGCCGAAAGTCAGGCGATAGGAGGCCATCACCCGCGGCGAAGTGACCGCGGTGACAAAGCCATCCCAACTCAGCGTGAAGGTCTTGAGGAACACCGCCGACAAGGGGATCAGTACGATCAGGGCCAGGTAAAACAGGGTAAACCCCAGCGACAGGCGAAATCCGGGCATCACGCGAAACGGCGCGGCGGGCCTGATAAGACCTGGTTGGGCAAGTGCGGCGGCTGTCATGCATCGTCCTCTTATTACAAATACGGCTAAAGAACAACGATAATCTCACCGGTTTGTTATAAAGAGAACGAACTTTTTTGCATGTGCATAGAATCGATTTGCATAAGGGAAATAGCGAATTTGCCGTCCGGCACTCAAGTTACATGACTTTAAAGCAATGAAAAACATGCTCCAGACGGCCTGACATAGAGCCATTCCCGAGCCGTATCCCCAAAAGCCACGCAAATCCGCTACAGCTCAGGCGCGCTTTTTTGTATTCTGTTCCGCCATTTCTGCAGATTGTCGCAAGCAGCTGGCGACTTGCCCTGCCCCTCCCTAAAGTGACGACATGCAACAACGTTTGCCACCTACCAGCCACTTAGTTAGCCACTTGAGGAGAATACAAATGAACACAGCACGCCAAGCACTGATCGCCATCCTGTCCATCGCCACCCTGGCCGGCAGCGTCGCCCCGGCACAAGCAGCACCGCAGCAAACCGAAGTCTCGACACTGGCAACCATCACCATCGTCGGCAAGCGTCCAAGCCACCCAGAGTTCCTGCAAACCGTGACCATTGTCGCCAAGCGCCTGACTCCGCAAGAAAAGCTGGCCATGGCGCAGGAAGAAGGCTGCCTGCCTACCATCACCATCGTCGGCAAACGCCTGAACCGTGAGCAAAAGTCGGTCCTGGCGCAGCAAGAAGCCAGCCGCAAGAAAACTGTCATCTAACCAGCCGTCAAGTCGCAGTTCCATATCAGGAGATTGCAAATGAACACCACGTCTAAATTACTGGTCGCCGCCACGCTGTTAGCGACCCTGAGCATGAGCATCAGCCCGGCCATGGCGACAGCGCCGGCCAAGAAAGCCGCAGCGCAAGCGCAGTCGGAAGACATCCCTCTGCTGATGCCGCCCATTGTGATTATCGGCAAACGCATGACGCCGGAGGAAAAAATGGCTTTTACACAGCAGCAGCAACAGCAGCGCATACAGGCCATGAAAAAGGTGGTCCGCAAGAAAGCCGAATCAAGCGCCTCGCCGGCGCTGAGCGCAGCCCTGTAGAAAAACGGCCAGACTGCCGTGTCCGTTCCGTTTAAAATGGCGACAACTTAGCTGAGTTGCCGCAAAATTGGCCCCACTCCATGAATCCTGATTCGTACGCCACATTAAAAAAAAATGCATCCATTGCCTCGGTCTACCTGTCGCGAGGTTTCGACAAAATAGCCAGCTGGGTAACGCAGCTCTCGTGGTGGAAGTTCCTGTTGTTTGCAGCGCTGGTGCTGGCAGCCGCCGGTATTTTGCAAGAGACCTTGTTTTCCTCCAATGAACTGGTGATTGAAAAAGTCAGCCAGCATTCGAGCAAGCCGCCCAAGCGCAACAAAGGCAATACCGATATCCGCATCGACGACACCGGCGTCCATATAAAAACCGGTACTTATACCTACGATGGCGATGGCGACAGCGCGATGACATCGAAGTCTCCCGCTGCATCGGCACCGGCAGCGGCGGCCGCCGCTGACGCCGCCGACGCCCATGATGAAGACAGCGTACCGAAAACCCCGCCCGTGCCACCGGCACCGTCGGCGGCCCCAGCGGCCCCGGCGGCACCTGCGCCGGCTGCACCCAACGCCGCCAGCCTGAGCCTGAGCCTGCCGCCGGAAGCGACCGCGGATGTCAACCAGGCGATCAACGACGCTGTCGCCGCGATCCATGAAGCGGCCGCCGAAAAAGCCGAGCAGCAGGTGGCCCGCTACCAGAAGAAATCGTCGGAATGGTTTGTGAATTTTGTGCTGCTGCTGCTGATCGGCCTGTTCGGCACCAAGGCCCTGATGGGTGGCAAGAAGCGCGCCGAAGCCCGCGCCAAAGCCGCCAATGCCGCCGCCGAGCATGCCAACCTGCAGCGCGAAGTATCGGAAGCCAAGATGCAGATGATCCAGGCCCAGGTGGAGCCGCATTTCCTGTTCAACACCCTGGCCTCGGTCGACTACTTGATCGAAACCGATCCGCCGCGCGCCTCAGCCATGCAGAAACGTCTGATTCAGTACCTGCGTGCGGTATTGCCGCAAATGCGGGAAACCTCCACCGTCACCACGCTGGGACGCGAAGTCGACATCGTGCGGGCTTACCTGGACTTGCTGAAGATGCGCATGGAAGAACGCCTGCACATCGACCTGCAGGTGCCGGAAGGATTGCGCAGCGCGGCTTTCCCGCCGATGATGCTGCAGTCGCTGGTGGAAAACGCCATCAAGCACGGCCTGGAACGCAAGGCCGACGGCGGCTACTTGCGCATCAAGGCGGAAGTAGCCGACAATAAGCTGCGCGTCAGCGTCACTGATGACGGCCTCGGTTTCGGCGCCTTCCCCAGCGACGGCACCGGGCTGGGATTGCAAAGCATCCGCGAACGCCTCAAACTATTGCACGGCGCCGCGGCGCAACTGGAGATTGCGCCCAACAGCCCGAGCGGTGTATGTTCAACCATAGAGGTGCCGTACCAGGTAGTCGGCGCCAGTAAGGCCAAGCCTCAATAAATCTATCCGGCAGGCTAGGAAGCAACAGGAAATATAATATGAAATCGATCCCGCGTTTTGCGTTTGTCCTTGCACTGGCCGCTGCAGCCATGGTTCCCTTGCTCAGCAGCAGCGACAGCATGGCCGCCGACACAGTCAAGACGGAGCGCCCGGTAAACAGCTTCCAGCAGCTGGAGGTGATGGATGCGGTCAACGTATACCTGACCCAGGGGCCGGCCAAACCGGTGGTGATCGAAGCCGAGAGTGGCGTCGCTTCAAAGGTCGAGCTGGAGAACAGCGGTTCGACGCTGAAGATCTATTTCGGCGGCCATTCGTTTTTCAGCAGCCGCCACAACGTCAATGTCTATATCACGGCGCCCGACGTCAGCAGCCTGGGCATTTTCGGCTCCGGCGATCTCAAGATCATCGGCAAACTCAGCTCAAAAGACAGCATCAGGATTTCCATCTCCGGCTCCGGCAATGTCAGCGGCGAATTGAACAGCCCCACTGTCACTGCTTCCATCGCCGGCGCCGGCGACATCAAAGTCAGGGGCAAGACCCGCGACCTGAAGGTGTCGATTGCCGGCAGCGGCGACTACGACGGTTTTGACCTGATGGCGGAAAACACCAGCGTCTCGATCGTCGGCAGCGGCGATGCGCATGTCTACGCCAGCAAGAACCTGAGGGTCTCGACTGCCGGTTCCGGCGATGTCACGTATGGTGGCGACCCGGAAGTGCATACCAGTATCATGGGTTCGGGCTCAGTCAAGAAAAAACGTTGAATCCATATTAGAATCCACTCATGCCTACAGCTATCATTGCCGATGACGAACGTCTGATGCGCGACCAGATCCGCCTGCGCCTGAGCCAGGCCTGGCCGGAACTGGAAATTCTCGGCGAAGCCAAGAACGGCGACGAAGCGATAGAACTGGTCGACCAGCTGCAGCCCGACTTCACCTTTCTCGACATCCGCATGCCCGGCAAGACGGGGCTGCAGGCGGCGCAGGAAATCGGCGGCAAAAGCCACATCGTATTCATCACCGCTTACGACGAATATGCCATCCAGGCCTTCGAACAAGGTGCGGTCGACTACATCCTGAAGCCGGCCGAAGCCGAACGGCTGCGCCTGACCGTGGTCCGCCTCAAGGCCCGGCTGAGTTCAGCGCCGACCGACATGAGTTCGATGCTGACCCAGCTCGCCAAGCAGATGGGGATCGCCACCAAACCGGTCTACCTGCAATGGATACAGGCCAGCATCGGCCAGCAGCTGCGCCTGATCCCGGTGCAGGAAATCCTGTTCTTCCGTTCCGATGAAAAATACACCAGCGTCCAGACCGCCGGCTACGAAGCGCTGATCCGCAAGCCGGTGCGCGACCTGGCGGAAGAACTCGATCCCGACCTGTTCTGGCAGATCCACCGCGCCACGCTGGTCAACGTCAACGCCATCGACGGCATCACGCGCGACATGCGCGGCCGCCACCAGGTGCTGATCAAGGGACATACCGAAAAACTGGAAGTGAGCCGCAGCTTCATCCATCTGTTCAAGCAGATGTAAGGAAAGAGGGCCTAGGCCAGCAGCGCCTTGACAAAATCCTTCTTGCCGCCCGGCGGCGGTATCTCGAATTGCAAGGCCGATTCCACGTGGTGCAAGTGATGCTGCATCAGCTGCACCGCCTTTTCGGTATCGCCTGCCTTCGCCGCCTGCAGGAATTCCACATGCTCGTCCGATGAACAGGCAGCGTCCCGGGTCGACTGGTACAGCATGGTGATCAGCGAACTGCGGCCGGCCAGCTTGGTCAGGACGTCGGTCAAGACCTGGTTGCCTACCGTGCGCGCCAGCAGGATGTGGAAATCGCTCAGCAGCCTGGAGCGGACCTGCGGATTTTCCTTGGATAGCGCCTCGCGCTCCTGCTGTAGATGCTGCTCCAGCAATTCGTAGTCGGCAGCAGTGGCCTTGGCCACGAATTCGCGCACCAGCGCCGTCTCAAGCACCCGCCGCACGAAAAATATCTGGCGCGCCTCCTCTTCGGTCGGCCGGCTCACGAACGCGCCCTTGTCGGGCACCAGGTCGATCAGCTTGTCTTTCGCCAGCATCACCAGCGCCGCCCTGATCTTGGTGCGGCTCACGGAATACAGGCGCGCCAGGGCTTCTTCCCTCAATTTGGTGCCGGGCGGCAGGCGCTGCTCGGCAATCGCGGTCGTGATGTCGGCCGCAATATCGTCAGAACTGTCGGCGCCGGATGGGCTGGAAGACAGGCTCATGTTATCGATTTCCTTGGAGCGTTGTTCTAAAGATCAAAATTGTACTTGCAAATGCGGCGCCTTCAAAAAATAAGAATCTTGCGCGCCCGGCCGCCGGCGGCGCCGGGCGCACCGCTTGGCTGCCTACAGCGGCCGGCTTTCGGCGGCGATTTGCAGGTTCGCTGCTTCAAGTCCCTCTTCTTTGGCGGCCGGACGGGCGCCGTTCAAGACTGCATGCGCGCGTACTTTGTCGATATCTTTTTCCCACACCGCCACCACCACCGTCGCTACGCAGTTGCCCAGCAGGTTGCCGAGCGCGCGTGCAATGCCCATGAACCAGTCGACCGACAGCACCAGCACCAGGCCCACCACCGGGATCGCCGGGATGGCGGACAAGGTGGCGGCCAGGATCACGATCGCCGAACCTGGCACGCCATGCGCGCCCTTGGAAGTAATCAGGGCCACCGCCAGGATCGCCAGCAGGTCGGTCAGCGCCAGCGGCGTGTTGGTGGCCTGCGCAATGAATACGGCGGCCAGGGTCAGGTAGATAGAGAAGGCGTCGAGGTTGAACGAGTAGCCGGTCGGGATCACCAGGCCCACGGTGGAGTCCTTGATGCCCATGTATTCCAGCTTGCGCATGACTTGCGGCAGCACGCTGTCCGATGAGGCGGTGGCCAGCACCACTAGCAGTTCGGCGCGCAGGTACTTGATCAGCTTGAAGATGCTGAAACCCGCCAGCCGCAGGATGGTGCCCAGGATCGCAAACACGAACACCACCACGGCGAAGAAATACAGCAGCACCAGGAAACTCAGCTGCTGCAGGGAACCGACGCCGTATTTGCCGACGGTGAAGGCAATCGCGCCGAACACGCCCAGCGGCGCTAGCCTGATGATGAACGACATGCACTTGAAAAACGCTTCCGACATGCTGTGCACGACGGTAACGATAGGCGCCGCCTTGTCGCCGATCAGCGACAGGGCCGAACCGAAAATGATGGAGAACAGCAGCACCTGCAGCACATCGCCGGAAGTAAACGCGCTGACCACGGTATTCGGGATGATTTTCATCACGAAATCGGCAAAGCTGCTGCCCCTGACCTTGTTGGCGGTTTCCACGTAACTCGACAGCGCATTGGCGTCCAGCGTATCGGGATTGATGTTCATGCCGACGCCCGGATGGAATACAAAAGCCAGCAGCAGGCCCAGCACCAGCGCGACCGTGGTCACCACTTCAAAATAGATCAGCGCCTTGAGCCCTACCCGGCCGACCTTCTTCAACTCGCCGGCGCCGTAGATGCCTTGCACCACGACACAGAACACGATCATCGGGATGATCATCTTGACCAGCTTGATGAAGCCGTCGCCCAAGGGTTTCAGGCTTTCTCCGAATTTCGGGAACAGCACTCCTACCGCGATTCCCATGACAAGTGCTATCAGCACCTGGCCAAACAGTGATTTATAAAAGCGCCGCACGTTTGTCTCCTAATTGTTTTGTTTGGTTTATACCAATTTATAGGTCTGGATGCGCTTCGATTCGAGCTGACAAAAGCAGCGCCCCGGATTCAATATAATGCATTCACTTATTGTATGCAATAATTGAATTCAAGAGTATTATCCAAAAAAACCAAGAAAAACCCGTGAATCGACAGCAAGGAGACACATATGAATTGCAATACGGAAACACAGACTGCTTGCGGCGACCAGATCATGCGCTGGGCAGACGAGCTGGCGCAGTTCAGCGAAGCGCCCGACATGCTGACCCGCACCTACCTGACTAGCGCCCACCACGGCGCGGCGGCGCAGCTGGCGGAATGGATGTGCGCGGCCGGCATGAGCGTGCGGCGCGACATGGCCGGCAATGTCATCGGCCGCTACGAAGGCTTGACCGCGGATGCGCCCGCGCTGCTGACCGGCTCGCATTTCGATACGGTGCGCAACGGCGGCAAATACGACGGCAACCTCGGCATCCTGCTGCCGATCGCCTGCGTCCAGCAATGGCATGCCGCCGGCAAGCGCTTCCCTTTCGCCATCGAAGTCATCGGCTTTGCCGAAGAAGAAGGCGTGCGCTTCAAAGCCACCCTGCTCGGCAGCCGCGCCGCCGCCGGCACCTTCGACCTGGCGGTGCTGGATAACCTGGACGAAGCCGGGCAAAGCATGCGCGACGTCATGGCCGCGTCCGGCTTTCACGCCGCTGGCCTGGGCAAGGCGGCATATGCACCGGAAACCGTGCTGGCGTTTATCGAAGTGCATATCGAGCAAGGGCCGGTGCTGCTCAACCAGCAGCTGCCGCTGGGCGTGGTGACCGCCATCTCCGGCGCTTCGCGCTTCATGGTGGAGATCGAAGGCCTGGCCGGCCATGCCGGCACCGTGCCGATGGACATGCGGCGCGACGCCGCCATGGCGGCAGCGGAAATCGGCCTGTATATAGAGCAGCGCTGCCATGGTACGCGTGGCCTGGTCGGCACTGTCGGCCAGTTCAATGTGCCGAACGGCGCCGCCAACGTGGTGCCGGGCAAGGCGGTGTTCTCGATCGACATCCGCGCCGAACAGGATGAGACAAGGCAAGCAGCAGTAGCCGATGTGCTGGACAGGATCGAACAGATCAGCCAGCGCCGCAATGTCGCGGTCCGCAGCCGCAAGACCCACGAAGCCTCCAGCGTGCCCTGCGCGCCGTGGCTGCAACAGCAGCTGGCGGCGGCGATTGAAAGCAGTGGATTGAGCGCCAGGCGCCTGCCGTCCGGCGCCGGCCACGACGCCATGGCGATGGCCGCCATCACCGATGTGGCGATGCTGTTCGTGCGCTGCGGCAACGGCGGCATCAGCCATCACCCGGACGAAATCATGACAGCCGGCGACGCCGCCCTCGCCGCCCTGGCGTTCAGCCGCTTTGTCGACAATTTTAAACGCTAATCTACAACGTTAATCTACTTTGGACTTCAACATGACTACTACCACCATCACCATCGACGGCTTCAACCTGACTGCGCAGCAAGTGGTCGAAGTCGCCCGCGCACCGCACCTGCCGGTGGCCCTGGCCGACACCTCGCGCGCCGCCCTGAAAGAAAGCCGCGACTACATCGAAGCGACCTGGATGCACGATGAAGCGCCGATGATGTACAGCTTCAACACCGGCGTCGGCCTGTTAAAGGACACCCGGATCAAGGTCGAACACATCGAACTGTTCCAGACCCAGTTGATCAAGGCCCACTGCGCCGGCATCGGCGAACCGTTCTCGGAAGAAGTTAGCCGCGCCACCATGCTGTTGCGCGCCAACGCCTTCGCCAGCAACTATTCGGCGCCGCGGGTGGAAGTGGTGGATCGCCTGCTCGCTTTCCTCAATGCCGGCATCCATCCGATCATGCCGCAGAAGGGTTCGGTCGGCGCTTCCGGCGATCTGGCGCCGTTGTCCTACCTGGCGGCAGCGATTGCCGGTTTCGATGAAGCCGAAGTGATGTACCAGGGCCAGCGCATGCGTGCGCCTGAGGCGATCACCAAGTCTGGCGTCGGTCCGGTCAAGTTTGACTTGAAGGCGAAGGACGCCTCGGCCCTGATCAATGGCTGCACCGCCTCGCTGGCGGTGGCGGTATTGGTGGCCCACGATGCGCGCAACCTGCTGAGCGATGCCTGTTTATCGCTGGGCCTGACGCTGGAAGCGATGCGCGCCGAAATGGCGGCGTTCGACCACCGTATCCAGCAAGCGCGTCCGCACGCCGGCCAGATCAAGACCGCCGCCATCATCCGCAAGCTGCTGTCGGGATCGACCCGCACCACGCATGAAGCGCGCGCCGTGCAGTTTCCGGAAGAACTGCGCCGCACCGATATTCCCTACACCGCCCGTATCCAGGACGTCTATTCGCTGCGCTGCTCGCCGCAAGTCTACGGCCCGGTGTTCGATGCCCTTGACTACATCGACAACATTGTCGACAAGGAAATCAACTCCGCCACCGACAATCCGCTGATCTTCGATAAAGAAGGCGGCGGCTTCGAGATCATCTCCGGCGGCAATTTCCACGGCCAGTACCTGGCGCAGGCGATGGACTTGCTGGCCATGGCGATCACCGACCTCGGCAGCATCTGCGAGCGCCGCGTGGCGCGCCTGATCGATCCGACCCTGTCGTGGGGTCTGCCGCGCAACCTGATGAGCGGCGTGCGCGGCGTCAATACCGGCTATCCGGTGGTGCAATGTTCGCTCAGCTCGCTGGTGATGGAAAACCGCACCCTGTGCATGCCGGGCAGCGTCGACAGCATCCCGGCCAAGGGCAATAGCGAAGACCACGTCTCGAACTCGACCTGGTGCGCACGCAAGGCGGCCACCGTAGTGGCGAACACGCAATACATCATCGGTGTCGAGATGCTGCTGGCGGCGCAGGCCTTGACCATGACGGAAGATTTGCTGCCCGGTTTCGTGCTGGGTCAAGGCACGCAAGCGGCGTACCAGGAAATCCGCCGCCAGATTCCGGCCTGCCTGGAAGGCGACCGCTGGTTCCACAACGATATCGCGGTGGCGCAATCGTTTGTGGTGAGCGGTTCGGTGCGTAATGCGGTGGTCGAGAAGATCGGCGAGTTTGCCTGACGCATTCATCTGACTGCTTGGCTAGCGGCTAGCCGTGGAACGCACCGTATCGCGCACATCGTTTCCCTGGACATGCTCCGCCGACAGCGTCACCAGGCGCTGCAGCAGCGACTGGCCGTACAGCCAGTCGCCCAGGTTGGATTCTGCGTTGATATGTCCCAGCGCGCCGGCATCGATATATTCCGCGCCCCAGACCTTGGCCCAATGGCGCGCGCGCCGGCTTTCCATCCACGGGTCGTTCAGGCTGCCGACCACGATCGCCGGCACCGGCAGGCGGCCGCTGACGGCAGCGCTGACATCGAATTTATCGGGATCGGCCGGCGCCACCAGCAGCGCGCCGGCCAGGTTCGGAACCTGGTTCAAGGCGCCGTGCACCGTGGTCAGGCAGCCAAAGCTGTGGGCAATCGCCAGCGTCGGCTGTGCCGATTTCTGCAGCTGCTGCCGCAAATGCTCCGACCAGACTTCCAGCACCGGCGCATCCCAGCGCGCCTGTTCCACCCGCTCAAAACTGGGATAGAGCCGCTGCCAGCGCGATTGCCAATGCTGCGGGCTGCTGTTGTACAGTCCTGGCACCACCAGCACGCGGAACGACGACAGCGCGGCCATGACCATGATCAACTTCCTCCAGTATCGAGTTCCGCCGTAGAGAAACCGTCTTGCAGCGACGCCGGCGCGGCAAATGCATGCAGCGCCGCCTGCGGCAAGTCCCACAGGAAACCCTGGCCATGCAGGGGCAGCGCGGCAATCCTTGCCAGCTGTTGCAGCACTTCCAGGTCGCGCGCCTTTTCCAGCCGCTTGAAAATCACCTGGATCCCGCGCTTGGCGCAGTCTTCCAGCAAACGCGTGGTCTGCTCGTCGTGGGTGACGCCGCGCGCATCGATCTTGATCACATCCGGCCGCACCCGCTCCAGCAGGCTCGCGGCTTGCGCCACATCGTCCGCATTCACCGCCAGCCGGAAATGATTGCGCCGGTAATTGTCCAGTACATAGTTTAGCAGCCAGCCCTGGTTTTCGGTGATGGTCGGCAGCTGCAGCACGATCCGCTCGTGCGGCAGGCCGAGCAGGGTCAGGATGCGCCGGAACGCCATGCCGTGGTTGCTGTCGACCGCCGCCAGCAAGCGCGCATGCACGCTCAGGTAGAGATCGCCGGCCACCGCCTCTGCCTGCCGGTAGAAATTGATCGAATGCAGCATGCGGCACAATCGGTCGAGTTCGATCGACTCGTCGTCGCTGGCCGCATGGTCCAGCAGTTTCCACAGGTACAGGCCGTTGTCGTTGGCCGAATAGCTGTGGGCAAAACCTTCATGGCCGATGATGGCGCCCTTGCCCTCGCTCATTCTGGCCTCGATCCGGCGCAGGGGCTGGAATACGCTGGTCAGCGTAGTGTTGAAATAACGCCCCTGGGCGCGCCCGTCACTGTCCAGCCAGACCCGGCAATCGCTGCGGGCCGGGTCCGGATTCGTGTCATCCCTGGCGCCGTTCAAACGGGCCAGGTACTGCTCCAGGGCGGGAAAGGACATGGGTTTGCCTCGATGTGGTCGGACGATGTGATAGATACAGGGACGGACCTCAGATCTTGGCGATCGATACTTCGGTAGCCTTGACCAGCGCCACCACTTCGGTGCCGATCACCAGGCCCAGGTCCTTGACCGAACGCGTGGTGATCACAGAAGTGACGATGCCGGCCGGGGTCTCGACGTCGACTTCCGACACCACCGTGCCTTCGATGATGGCCTTGATCTTGCCCTTGAACTGGTTACGTACATTGATGGCTTGGATAGTCATGATGTTTTCCTGGATGAATACGATTTGGATACGATGGAACGAGATGCGCCGAGTGCAGAATTACAGCTTGGCGAGCGAGACTTCGGTGGCTTTCACCAGCGCCACCACTTCGGATCCGACCACCAGGCCGAGATCGCGCACGGAACGGGTAGTGATGACCGAGGAGACGATGCCGGAAGGAGTCTCGATATCGAGCGCGGACAGCACGTCATCCTCGGTAATGCTGTGGATCTTGCCGCGGAACTGGTTGCGGACGTTAATTGCCTGGATGCTCATGGTTTCTCCTTTGGTAATGCGGCTGCAAAAAAATGCGTCGAAAAATCAGATGGCCCAGCCGACCTGGCTGACCGTACGCTGCAGCGAAACATCGCCTAACGCCGAATCAGGCTGTGCCGCCGGGTGTTTCAGTACGCGCGCCAGAATCCGTTCTTCCAGCTGCGCAAAAACCAGGTTGCCGCGAGCGCGCGGACGCGGCAGGCTGATCCGTTCGTCCAGCGTGATTTCGCCGTCTTCGATCAGCAGCACACGGTCCGCCAGCGCAATCGCCTCTTGCACGTCATGCGTCACCAGCACGGCGGTAAACCCGCGTTCCTTCCACAGCGCTTCGATCAGCTGCTGCATTTCGATCCGGGTCAAGGCGTCCAGCGCGCCGAGCGGCTCATCCAGCAGCAACAGTTCCGGGTCGTGCACCAGCGCCCGCGCCAGCGCTACCCGTTGCCGCTGGCCGCCGGACAATACCGCCGGCCACTCGTGGGCGCGGTCTTCCAGGCCGACCTGGGCCAAGGCTTTGGCTGAAGCCAGCGAGGCTTTCGGTAAGCCGAGACCGACATTGCTGAGCACCCGCTTCCACGGCAGCAGCCGGGAATCCTGGAACATGATGCGAATTTCCGGCTGTTGGCCATGCGCGCCGAAACCGATGCTGCCGCTGCTGGTCTGCTCCAGCCCTGCAATCAGGCGCAGCAAGGTACTCTTGCCGCAGCCGCTGCGGCCGACAATAGCGACGAATTCACCGGCGGCGACTTCGACATCGAGCGTCTTCAGTACTTCGCGGCCGGCGTACGACTTGGACACCGAGCGCACCCGGATGCCGACGCCGCGGCCAACGCCAAGCTGGCCTGCGGCTTTTACTTCGGCATTTTCAACTGGATCATTCTGCATCGCGTTTCCACCTTGATTAACTTGTACTGCACACTCATTGATAACCGGGATGCCAGCGCAGCCAGTAACGCTCCAGCAGGCGTGCCAGGATGTCGGCCAGCTTGCCCAGCAAGGCGTACAGCAGGATGCCTACCAGCACCACGTCGGTCTGCAGGAACTCGCGCGCATTCATGGTCATGTAGCCTATTCCCGCTTGCGCCGAAATAGTCTCGGCGACGATCAGCAAGACCCACACCAGGCCCAGTGCAAAACGCACGCCGACCAGAATCGAAGGCAGGCCCCCCGGCAGGATCACGTCGCGATACAAGGGCCAGCCTGACAAGCCGTAGCTCTTGGCCATCTCGATCAAGCCTTTGTCGACCGAACGGATGCCGTGGAAGGTGTTCAGGTAGACCGGGAAAAACACCCCTATCGACACCAGGAACAGTTTCGACGATTCATCGATGCCGAACCACAGGATCACCAGCGGAATCAGGGCCAGCGCCGGGATGTTGCGGATCATCTGGATGCTGGTGTCGAGCAGGGTTTCAGCCTGCTTGAAAGTGCCGGTCAGCAAACCCAGCAACAGGCCCAGGCCGCCGCCCACTGCAAAACCGGAAATCGCGCGCCAGGCGCTGACCCGCACATGTGTCCACAGTTCACCGGACAGCGTCAGCGACCAGGCCGCGCGCGCCACTGCCCATGGCTCAGGCAAGATCCGGCTCGACAGCCAGCCGACCTTGGCGGCGAATTCCCAGCCCAGGATCAAGGCCAGCGGCAGCAGCCAGGGCAACAGGCGTTCCTTCCAGATGTGCGCCGCCTTGGACTTGGCCTTCCCTGCCTTCGTTTGCGGCCGCGATGCGGCGACGGTGCTACTGATTGCGCTCATGTCGGCTCCATCAACTCTGCGACGCCTTCGGCAGCAAACCGTTGGCGATCACTTCGCCGAACGGCCCCGTCAGCGCCTGCTCGCCGCTGGCGGCGCGGCCTTTGCCCAGCAAAGGGAAAACCAGCTCGGCAAAACGGTAGGATTCTTCCAGGTGCGGATAACCGGAAAGGATGAAAGTGTCTATGCCCAATGCCGCGTATTCCTGCATCCGTTCCGCCACGGTTTCCGGATCGCCCACCAGCGCGGTGCCGGCGCCGCCGCGCACCAGGCCGACACCGGCCCACAGGTTAGGCGACACTTCCAGCTTGTCGCGGCGGCCGCCATGCAGGGCCGCCATGCGCCGTTGTCCTTCCGAATCCATCTTGGAAAATGCGGCCTGGGCGCGGGCAATCACGTCGTCGTCGACATGGCTGATCAATTCTTCTGCAGCTGCCCATGCAGCCTGGCTGGTTTCGCGCACGATTACGTGCAGGCGGATTCCGAAACGCACGGTGCGGCCATGCTTGGCGGCGCGCGCGCGGATGTCGGCAATCTTTTCCGCCACCGCGGCCGGCGGTTCGCCCCAGGTCAGGTAAACGTCGACCTGTTCCGCCGCCAGCTCATGCGCCGGTTCCGAAGAGCCGCCGAAATATAAGGGCGGATAGGGTTTCTGCACCGGTGGATACAAGGTCTTCGCACCCTTGACCTTGATGTGCTTGCCGATGAAGTTATAACCGGCCTCGCCGCCTTCGCCGGACAAGGCGCCGCGCCACACCTTCAGGAACTCGGAGGAAATTTCATAACGCTCGGCATGGTCGGCAGACAGGCCGTCTGCTTCCAGCTCGGCCTGGTCGCCGCCGGTCACGACATTGATCAGCAGGCGGCCATTCGACAGCCGGTCAAAGGTTGACGCCATGCGGATCGCCAGGCCAGGCGTGCTCAGGCCGGGACGGATCGCCACCAGGAATTTGAGGCGCTGGGTGAAACCCAGCAAACTGGATGCAACCACCCAGGCATCTTCGCAAGAGCGCCCGGTAGGCAGCAGCACGCCGTCGTAACCGAGGGTGTCGGCGGCCACCGCGATCTGCTTCATGTAATCGAAGTTGACCGGGCGCGCGCCCTGCGAGGTGCCGAGGTAACGGCTGTCGCCGTGGGTGGGAATAAACCAGAAAACGTTCATGACTGCTTCCGTATATAAATGTGTTTTATTGCTGCGCCAATGGCGCGCTCTTGGGATGCCAGACAATATCGGCCACCTTGACCGTGCGCGGAATCAGGCCGAGTTCCTTGAAGCTGTCGGCGACACGCTGCTGGTCGGCCACCAGCGCCGGGGCGAGCACCGTGGTCGGCGACGGGTTGGGACGGCGGCTCAGGAACAGGTGCACCGTGGCCAGGTTCAAGCCGCTCACATCGGCGATCAGCTGCGCCACTTCCTTGCGGTTTTGCTGCACGTAGCGATCGGCCTTGGTCAGCTCATCCAGCAGGTTCAATATCGTGCCGGGATAATTTTCGACAAACCCGCGCGCCGCCAGGTAGAACGAATTATTGTTCGACAGGCCGCTGCCGGTGCTCAGGACGCGCGGCTTGAAACTTAGTTCGGCGGCGCCGTAATACGGATCCCAGATCGCCCAGGCGTCGACGCTGCCGCGCTCAAACGCAGCGCGCGCATCGGCCGGCGCCAGGTAGACCGGCTGGATGTCGGTCCAGGCCAGGCCGGCTTTCTTGACCGCTCGCACTAGCAGGAATTGCGCGCTGGAGCCCTTTTGCAGGGCGATCCGCTTGCCTTTCAGGTCCGCCAGCGTCTTGATGTTCGAAGCAGGTTGCACCAGCAGCGCGGAGCTCTCCGGTTTCGGCGGCTCGGCGCCGACGTACAGCAAATCCTTGTTGGCCGCCTGCGCAAACACTGGCGGGCCATCCCCGGTCAGGCCGAAATCCAGGCTGCCGGCCGACAAAGCTTCCAGCAGCTGCGGCCCGGCCGGAAATTCCAGCCAGACGATCTTGCTGTTCTTGAAGCGCTGCTCCAGCGTGCTGCGCTGTTTCAGCACCACCAGGTTGACCGCGCTTTTCTGGAAGCCGATGCGTATCTGCTCGGGCTCCCTGGCTACGGGCTGCGCCTGGCTCAGCGGTGCGGCCAACAGCGTGGCCAAAAGCGGCAGCGCCATTGCAAGGCGGATTTTCTGCAGAGTACGGCGGCGGAACAAAGAGATAGACATGGGTCCGGCCTCAGGATTTGTCTGCCAGCTTGGCTGGCAATACCGCATCGCGCGTCGAAATCTTCTTGGGAATCAGCTTCAACTCATAGAAGGTGTCGGCGATCTTCTGCTGCTCGTCCAGCACTTTGCTGTCGACCGGCTTGTAGATATGGGCGTAATGCTTGAGGCCGGTTTCGATCACATCCGGCTCCAGCCCCTGGATCGGCGCCAGCTGGGCCGCCGCTTCCTTGTAGTTGGCGCGTATCCACTGGCCCTCCTTGCCGGCTTCTTCCAGGACGGCGTTGACTACCGCCTGGTTCTTTTCCGCGTACTTGCGCGCGCTCAGGAAAAACTGGTGATGGCTGACGACGCCGCTGCCGCTCGCCAGGACGCGGGCATCGATCTGCTTGATCGCCGCCGTCTGGAACGGATCCCAGATCGCCCAGCCATCGACCGCGCCACGCTCGAAAGCGGCGCGGGCGTCGGCCGGCGCCAGGTAGATCGGCTGGAATTCGGTATAGGCGATGCCGCCCTTCTTCAGCAGGCTGATCACCAGCCAGTGCACGTCTGAACCCTTGTTGAAGGCGATTTTCTTGCCTTTCAGCTGCGCCAGCGAAGTGATCGGCGAATTCTTCGGCACCAGGATGCTCTCCGCTTCCGGCGTCGGGATTTCGTAAGCACTGTAGACAAAATCGGCGCCGGCAGCCTGGGCTACGATAGGCGGCGCTTCGCCGACATAACCGAAATCGACTGAACCGACATTCAAGGCTTCCAGCAGTTGCGGGCCGGCGGCGAACTCGGCCCACTTGACCTCGATGCCTTGCGCCGCCAGGCGTTTTTCCAATGTGCCATGGGCTTTCAGCAGGACCAGGGTGCTGGCGGCTTTCTGGTAACCGATGCGCAGCACCTGCTTGTCCTGCGCCTGCGCCAGTTGCGGCAAGCCTGTGAAGGCGGCGCCGGCGACGACCGCAGAGAGCAGCGCCAGCACCTGGCGCCTTGTGTGTTTGTTGCTGGTCGAGACTGTCATTGCATGCTTCCTGTTTTTTTAGACAAAACGATCCCCGCCGCCGGTCAAGGCAGATTTTTCAAGCGCTGGGCGGGGTAAGTTGCTTAGTTAACTGATTCGATTAGCTGATCCGGCTGGATTTCCCGCTACACGCTACATCGCACCTGCGAAAACGGAATCGGATCGAAATGGTTGCTGCCGGTCTTGCGTAAAGCCAGCAAGCTGTCCGACAACTGCTGCACGCCTTCGTTAATCCGCTGGAAGATCGCCTGGTCCAGGCTCAAGCCCTCCTGCTCCGACCACTGCACCTGTGCTTCCGTCGCATAGATGCTGGGCAGTACATGCCTGGCCGCCAGCGACGACAATACCGGCCGCAAGGCGTAATCCAGCGCCAGCATGTGCGACTGGCTGCCGCCGGTGGCCAGCGGCAGCACCAGCTTGTCGGTCAGGCCGAACTGCGGCAGCAGGTCGAGGAACGCTTTCAGCACGCCGCTGTACGAAGCCTTGTAGACCGGCGTCGCCACCACCACCGCGGTGGCTTGCGCTACCTGCGCCAGCGCCGCCTGGATCGCCGCGTGGTTGAAATCGGCCCGCAGCAGCGCATCGCCCGGCAGGTCGCGCACATCCAGTTTGCTGTAGCGATGTCCCAGCACGGCCAGCTTTTCACCTGTGTAATGCAATAAACGGGTAGAACGCGAAGGCGCGGACGGGCTGCCGGCCAATAACAAAATAGTCATCTGTAGCAATCTTGAAACCGCCCTGCCAGGCAGGGCGGCTGAATCATGGTCATTCCGGCCAGCCGGCTTATTTCACGCCAGGCTGGTAAATCTTGTCGAACACGCCGCCGTCGCTGAAGTGGGTCTTCTGTGCATTTTTCCAGCCGCCGAAAGTGTCGTCTATGGTGAACAGGGTCAGCTTCGGAAACTTGCTGGCGTATTTGGCGGCGACTTTAGGATCGATCGGACGGTAGTAATTGTGGGCGGCGATTTCCTGGCCTTCCGGCGAGTACAGGTACTCCAGGTAGGCTTGCGCAATCTTGCGTGTGCCGCGCTTGTCGACCACCTTGTCGACCACTGCCACCGGCGGTTCCGCCAGGATGCTCAGCGACGGGAAGACGGTATCGAACTTGCCTTTGCCGAACTCCGCTTCCACCAGGTAAGCCTCGTTTTCCCACGACAGCAGCACGTCGCCGACGCCGCGCTCGGCAAACGTCACGGTCGAACCGCGCGCGCCGGAATCCAGCACCGGCACGTTCTTGTACAGGCGCGAGATGAAATCGCGCGCCTTGGCGTCGTCGTTATTGTTCTTCTTCAGCGCATAACCGTAAGCGGCCAGGTAGGCCCAGCGCGCGCCGCCGGAAGTTTTCGGATTGGCCACCACTACCGACACGCCAGGCTTGACCAGGTCGTCCCAGTCCTTGATGCCCTTGGGATTGCCCTTGCGCACCAGCAGCACGATGGTCGAAGTGTATGGGGTGCTGTTATGCGGCAAGCGTTTTTGCCAGTCGGCCGGCAACAGCTTGGCTTTTTCGGAAATCTCGTCGATATCGTAGGCCAGCGCCAGGGTCACCACGTCGGCTTCCAGGCCGTCGATCACCGAGCGCCCCTGCTTGCCGGAGCCGCCATGCGACGCCTTCAGGGTGAGGTTGTCGCCGGTCTTGTCTTTCCAGTATTTGGCAAAAGCCTTGTTGTACTCTTGGTACAGCTCACGTGTCGGATCGTAAGAAACATTGAGCAGCGAAAAATCAGCCGCATGAACAATCTGCGCACTCTGGGCCACCAAGGCGATGGCGATGACCGACCTGACTATTTTCTTCAACATGTTCTGCTTCCCTTGTTTGTGAATATTTTTGTTTTGAGGAATACAGATTAATGAGGCGGCCTGGAAAACAAAACGAATTCTTTCTTCTCTCCTTATGCAAAAAACAGATATGTATGGACCGGCCGGATGAATAAGGAGGGTGCTCATTCCCGCTGAATTAGCATATAGCTGGACAAGCTGTAAGGAATCGCAATCTCGGGCGACTAGACAACAACAGTGTTGCCCATTCCCCTAGCCGGAACCGTACATGAAAAGATTCCTCGCCTATTTCGCCTCCCACCTGCTGGCTGTCGCCATTGGTTTTGCCGGCGGCATCTATCTATTGCCGATTCTCACCGCCGGCGCCGGCCCGAGCGCGGCCGAGCTTAAGCAGGCTAGCGGCACAGCACGCCATAGCGGGATGTTCAAGAAGGATTTGCCGGGAAGCGATTTCCTGCATTGGGCGCAAGGTACGGTGACCCTCAGCGACGACACCATCGCCTTCGAAGGCAGCATCGCCCCCGGCCCTGACTACAAGGTGTACCTGACATCTGCATATGTCGACAACAAGGCCGATTTCCTCAAGCTCAAGGAACGCTCCCTGCGCGTAGGGGAAGTCAAGACTTTCGACCGTTTTATCGTCAAGCCGGCGCAGCCGCTGGACCTGGCCAAATACAATACGGTCGTCATCTGGTGCGAGACTTACTCGCAGTTCATCAGCGCCGCGCAGTTCCGCTAGTTCCTGCCACCCCAAGATAGGCGCTGGAGGCCACCAGCAGCAATGCGCAGCCCAGGCCGCCGAAAGCGATGCTCAGGCTGCTGGCATGCGCCACAAAGCCGATCAGGGCCGGGCCAGCCAGGATGCCGGCATAACCGATGGTGGTAATGGCGGCGATCGCCAGGCTGGCTGGCATGGCGCCGTGGTTGCCGGCGGCGCTGAACAGGATCGGCACGATATTGGAAGCACCCAGGCCGATCAGCACGAAACCGGCCAGCGCCACTGCAGCGCTTGGCGCAGAGACGGCGACAAAGAAACCGCCGGCGGCGCACAAGCCGCCCAGCAGCAGCACGCGCTTAGCGCCGAAACGGCGCACCACGCGATCTCCCGTCAGGCGGCCGCAAGTCATGGCGATGGCGAAAGCAGCATAGCCGAGGCCGCCCTGGCTGGCATCCAGTCCGCGCGTGGCGGTCAGGAACAATGCGCTCCAGTCGAGGATCGCCCCCTCCACCAGGAACACGATAAAGCACAGCACGCCGATGAAGATCACGGCGCCATGCGGCAGCACGAACAGCGCGCCGCGTTCACTCGCCTCCGGCGCGCGCAGCAAGTGCGGCGCCGCCGGCAGCAATAGCGCAGCAACCAGAAGCGCCGCCAGCCCGCTGGCCGTCGACGGACTCAAGCCCAGCCACAGCAACAGCGCCACGCCGCCGGCGCCGACAAAGCCGCCGACGCTGAACATGCCGTGGAAACCCGACATGAGCGCGCCGCCGCTGGCCTTCTCCACCATCACCGCATGCACATTCATGGCGACATCCAGCGTGCCGATGGCGGCGCCGAAAAAGAACAAGCCTATGCCCAGCTGCAGCGGACTGGCGGCCAGCGCCAAGCAGGGAAGAATCAGGCAAGCCAGCGCACCGGCGCTCAGCACCACGCGGCGGCAACCGAGGCGCGCCGCCAGCATGCCGGTTACCGGCATCGATAGCAGCGAGCCGACGCCCAGGCAAAGCAGCAGCAAGCCAAGCTCAGCCTCGCCCACGCCCAGCCGCGCTTTCACATACGGCACCAGCGGCGCCCAGGCCGACATCGCCAGCCCGGCGCAGAGAAATGCCAGCCGCGTGGCGTAGCGCTGTTTGGGGCCGATGAGATTCATGGCATTGTTTTGCATCATACGGCCTCGGCATACAGCAGTTGCACGCCTTGCCGGCCGAATTGCGCGGCCTGCCTGCGGTCGGCGCCGGACTCCAGCACCAGGTACGTCAGATGCTCAGCCGGCAATACCGCAAACGGCGCCGCCGTGCCGATTTTTTCCCTGGTGGCGGCCACCAGCACCGCCTTGCTGGCGGCCGCCAGGCTGCGCTTGAATTCGGCCTCTTCATAGTTGAAGCAGCTCAGCCCGGCTTCAGCATCGACGCCACAAGCGCCGAGGAAGAAAATGTCCGGCCGCATCCGCTCGGCATCGCGCAGGGCGGCGGCGCCGAGGTTGGCGCCGCTGCGGGCGTCGACCCGGCCGCCGACCATGATCAGCTCGATCTCCGGCCGCTCCAGCAGCGCCAGCGCCACTGCCGCGGCATTGGTCAGCACCGTCAGCGGCAGCGCTGGCAGGGCCGCCGCAATGGCCAGGTTGGTTGAGCCGGCGTCGATGAATAACACGTTGCCGGCGGAAACCAGCGTTACCGCCGCCTGCGCCAGCCGTGCCTTGCGTTGCGGCGCCAGCTTGCTGCGTTCGGCCAACGGCGTAGCGGCAGGCGCCGGCGGCAAGGCGCCGCCATATACTCGGGTGCAGAGGCCGGCCGCCGCCAGGTCGCGTAAATCGCGCCGGATGGTGTCCTCGGAAACATTCAGCTGTTGCGCCAGATCCAGCGCCAGCACCCGGCCGTCCGCCAACAGCCGTTGCTGGATAAGCGCGTGGCGCTCCTTGAGCAGCAGATTCGCAGTATTCATATAACCTCACATCATGCACAAACACGTATAAATATACACAAACGTGCAATCATGGGCAAGTTTTTGCCGCCGGTATATTTCCCGGCGCCTGCAGCATTCAAGATCAGGTCAGGAGAGGATAAAGAATCACCGCCCAGGTAGCGACAGCCAGCACACAAGTCAGCAGCACCGCGGCGCTGCCGAAATCCTTGGCGTTCTTGGAGAGTGGATTGCGTTCCAGCGAAACCCGGTCCACCACCGCTTCAATCGCCGAATTGATCAGCTCGATGATGATGATCCAGACCAGCACCGCGATCAACAGCAGTTTCTGCAGCGGCGTCACCGGCAGCAGCAAGGCGACAATGATGCCGGGAATGACGACCATCAGTTCCTGGCGGAATGCATGCTCGTTTTTCCAGGCCGACTTGAAACCTTCCGCCGAATAGAAGAACGCTGAAAAAATCCTCTTGAACCCGCTGGTGCTTTTGAATTCGCTGATCGGCTGCGGCTGTGCGTCTTGCGACCGTTGCGACTGCGGTGATTGCTTGTTTTCGCTCATGCTGTGCTAGGCCTGGCTTGCTGTGATGGAAACGCCGGTTTGCGTTAGCGAATTTTAACAGCCTTGCTGCGCTGCACGCCAAATGCTTTTCCTATGGCCTGCGGCAATGCGCCGGCTCGTGAATGCACTCTAATCGGCGACAATAACAAAGCATAACTTTTCACATTATGATATAAACATTCCATTGCAATGCACCATTACGCCAATGAAAACAGCTACTACCGACGACACCGATAAGATTTCGATCCAGGTTATCGAGCGCATGATTTCACTGCTTGATACGCTGGCGCTCTACCCTGATCCGGTCAGCCTGAAAGAATTATCGGCCGTCACCGGCTTGCATCCGTCGACCGCGCACCGGATCCTCAACGACCTGGTGGTAAAGCGTTTTGTCGACCGCTCCGAGCCGGGCAGCTACCGGCTGGGCATGCGCCTGCTGGAACTGGGCAATGTCGTCAAAAGCCGGCTCAACGTGCGTGAAGCAGCGCTCGATTTCATGCGCGGCTTGCATCGCAAGACCAACCAGACGGTCAACCTGTCGGTGCGCCAAAGCGATGAAATCGTCTACATCGACCGGGCGTTTTCGGAACGCTCAGGCATGCAGGTGGTGCGCGCCATCGGCGGCCGGGCGCCGTTGCACCTGACCTCCACCGGCAAACTGTTTTTGTCCATCGACGATCCGAAAATGGTGCGCGCCTATGCCACCCGCACCGGGCTGGCCGGACACAACAAGAATTCCATCACCGACCTCAGCAAGCTGGAGCGCGAATTGAGCCTGGTGCGCGCGCTCGGTTATGCGCGCGACAACGAGGAACTGGAACTGGGCGTGCGCTGCATGGCGGCCGGCATCCGCGACGATTCCGGCAAGATGGTGGCCGGCCTGTCGATCTCGGCGCCGGCCGATCGCCTGCAAGAAGAATGGGTGGAAGACCTGATCAACACCGCCAACCAGATTTCCGCTGTGCTGGGATATACCTCGCAACAGTAAGCCCAGCATCGCAGCGAGAGATAAATAGCAGGACATAAAAAAAACAGAGTTTATTCGCAATGAATAAACTCTGTTTTTTATGCCGGATGATAATCCGGTCTGCTTAGTCTACGTCCCGCGGTAAATCCTAGGTCTGGCCGTCGGCGATTTTTACCCGCGTCAACGTGGCGGGATGCGCATCGGCCAGCCATTTGCGGACCCGGTCTGCATCCGCCTGGCGCGAATACTTGCCGCGCGAATCGAGGAACACCATCACGATCTGGCGGCCGTCAATCGTGGTCTGCATGACCATGCAACGGCCAGCTTCGTTGATGTATCCGGTCTTTTGCAAACCGATCTGCCATTCAGGATTTTCGACCAGGTGATTCGACGTCGAGTATTGCAGCGGACGGCCGCCCGGCTCCACGACATACTTGGAATCGGTCGAATACTGGCGGATGACAGGATGCTGGTAGGCAGCCATCACCAGGCGCGACAGGTCGCGGGCGCTGGCGACATTCAGGTGCGACAGGCCGGTTGAATCGACATAGTGGGTTTCGGTCATGCCGAGCGCCCTGGCCTTGGCGTTCATGGCCGCGACAAACGCCGGCAAGCCGCCAGGATAGGAACGGCCGAGCGCAGATGCGGCGCGGTTCTCGGAGCTCATCAGGGCGATGTGCAGCATGTCGGCGCGCGTCAGCTGCGAACCTATGCGCAAGCGCGAGCTGCTGTGCTTTTCGCGATCGATGTCGTCATCGGTCACGGTCAGCACTTCATTCATGTCCTGTTTCGATTCCACCACCACCATGCTGGTCATCAGCTTGGTCAGCGAGGCGATCGGCAATGCAATGTGGGAATTTTTATCCAGCAGCACTTCCGAACTGTTCTGGTCCAGCACCAGCGCCACGCTCGATTTCAGTTCGAGCGGATCGCGCGTCAGGTTCAGTCCGGCTTGCTCGCCGGCAGACAGGACCGGCGGCAAAGCCGGCACTACCGGTGCGAATGCGATGCGCTGGTAAGTCACTTTGCGACGGCCGTGGACCATCACTACTTTCTTCACCAGCTTTTCATTTTTATTGAAAGACGCGGTGTTGCTGCGGCCGCGCGCCGAGATCACGAGACGTTTCCGGGAACCGGATTTGGCTATGGCTTTTTTGCTGGCGGCAGCAGTGCCCGCCGCAGGTTTTTTGGCGGCTTTTTTAGCGGTGCTGTGTTTAGTTTGAGCTGAAGCAAGAGCAACGGGCGCGTTCGCGAGCACGAGGAAGAGTGACAAAAAAACAATTAACGCGGATTTGCCCATTTGCGGCTCCAATATGCGGCGATCTATAACTTTGTGGCAGTGTAGGCAATTATCCGAAAAATCGCAAGAGAATTAGAGGGTTAGCGCACTAAATTAAACGACTTTCGATGTCTGGGCCAGAATTTGCGAGATCGATTTTACCGCAACTCCCGACCCGGATATTCTGACTATTTGTAACATTCAAGCTGCACGACGTCTATCGAAAACGAGTAATCGGCCTGCAGCTCGAAGTAAGCCGACACTTCCGACGGCGCACTGTCCCACAATGACTTGATCGCCGCCACCCGTTCCGGCGGCGTGCGCATACGCGTCACCCAGGTATCGAACTGCAAAGGCAGCTTCCAGCTTTTATCCGCGGCAGGACGCAACCCGGCCTCGGCCAGCAACTGGCGCCAGCCCGACACGCTGCGATTGCGCACATGCGAGGTGTCGCGCAGCAACTCGATGGACTGGAAATAGGTGTCGCTCAACACATCCTCCGGCGCCGCGGTATCGATCACGATGCAAGTGCCGCCCGGTTTCAGCACCCGCGCCATTTCAGCGAGCGCCGCCGGCAGCCTGCTCCAATGATGCGCGCTAAATCGCGTACACACCAGCTCAAAAGAGGCATCGGCAAACGGCAGGCGGTCGGCGCTGCCCTGCTGCACGTGGAGGTTTTTCAAACCGCGCTCGGCGGCGGCGCGCTGCACCACATCCAGCATTTCGGTGGCGAGGTCGTAGGCGATCACCACCCCGGTATGCGGCGCAATGGCGAAAGCGGCATGCCCGGCTCCGCAACCGACGTCGAGCGCCTTGCCTTGTGGGAATTTGCTGGCGTAGGCGGCCAGCTGTTGCAAGTCCGCGCCCTGGGCGTGAACGGTGCTGGTCAGGTAGGCGGCGGCGGTGCTGCCGAACTGTTCGGAAACCACTTTGTCGTGATTGCGTATGGCGGTCATCGGTTTTCTCCTCAGAAATAGGTCATGTCGTTTAGGGCAGGTTCCAGTGTAATTATTTTTTATCCTGTTACAAGACTAGTGTTTATACTAGTACTACGAATAACAGGATAAACATGGACCAGACCGGCAAACGCAAGGCCCTGGGCGAATTCATCAGGACCCAGCGCATCCAGCTCCCGACCGCGGCATTGCGGCTGGGTGGCAGCACGCGCCGCCGCACTCCCGGCTTGCGGCGCGAAGAAGTGGCCCAGCTGTGTGATATCAGCGTCACCTGGTATACCTGGATAGAACAAGGGCGCACCGTGTCGGTATCGGCGGCGGCGCTGGCAAGGATCGCCGAGGCTTTGCAGCTGTCGCGCGCCAAGCGTGCTTACCTGTTTGAACTGTCCGGCAAAAAAGACCCGCAGGCGCAGGATGGACTGGCCCAGGAAATCCCGGCTGAAATACTGGCGGTCACCGACACCATCAAGACCCCGGCCTACCTGCTGGACCGCCATTGGAATGCGGTTGCCTGGAACCGCGCCGCCAAGACCCTGTTCGTCGGCTGGCTGGATAAAAAGACCGCCAGCAGGAACCTGCTTGAGTACACCTACTGCACAGCCGACGCGGCGAACCTGATCAGCGACTGGGAACAGCGCGCCAGCCGGCTGGCGGCGGAATTCCGCGCCGATTGCGGCATGTACCTGGATGAACCCGAGATTGCCGAGCTGGTGGCGCGCCTGAGCGCCGCCAGCAGCGCGTTCAAGCGCGCCTGGAACTTGCACGATGTAGTGGAAAAGGAAGGCGGCGAACGCCGCTTCAGCCATCCGACGCTGGGCCAGCTGTCATACCGACAAGTCAACCTGCGGGTGGCCAACCGGCTCGAGCTGAAACTGGTAATGCTGCTGCCGCTGTAGGGCTGTTTATTTTTTCATGACAAAAACCACGCCCAGTATCGCCACCGCCATGCCGGCCATGCCCAGCAGGTTGAAGACCTCGCCGAACATCAACCAGGCCATCAGCGCCGTGGTCGGCGGCGTCAGGTAAAGCAGGCTGGTGACGCGGGTCGCCGCGCTTTTGCGTATCAATGCAAACAGCAGGAAGATCGCGCCTATCGACAAGGCCAGTATCGACCACAGCAAGGCGCCGATGAAACGCGGCGTCCATTGCACCGTGTCCAGGCTTGGCCCCAGGTGCTCGTAGAAAATCGCAAACGGCAACAGTACCACGATCGAGGCGGCAAACTGGATGATGGTGCCGGTGCGCAGGTCGAATTGCGGGCAGTTGCGTTTCTGGTACAGCGTGCCGAGCGTAATCGAGAGCAAAGCCAGCAGGCACAATGAGATGCTTTGCCAGGACAGCCCGATCAAGCTGACCTTGGCCGCCACCACCAGCCCTACTCCGCAAATCCCGAGCAGCAGCCCCAGCCATTGGCGCGGCCGCACCGATTCGCCGATCAAGGGCGCGGCGAACGCTGTCAGGATCGGCTGCATGCCGACAATCAGGGCCGACACGCCGGCCGGCATGCCCAGCTTGATGGCGCACCAGACGCCGGCCAGGTAACCGCCTTGCAGCAAGATCCCGGCTAGCGCGATATGCCGCACCTGGCCTGCGGGCCATGGCGCCCGCATCAATAACACCAGCGGCAGCAGGACCAGCAGCACGCCGGCGAAACGCAACAGCAGAAACGTCAGCGGCGGCGCGTACGGCAAGCCGAATTTCGCCACCACGAAGCCGGTGCTCCACAACAGAACGAACACCATGGGCATGGCCGCCAGCAGGCGGTGGGCTGGCGCTGCGGCGGGAAGGCTGGCTGAATGCATTGATTATCCGGGTTGGGGAAGCAGTTGAGCGACGCCCTGCTGGCGCGCGAAGTATGCTGCGAGCGAGATAGTTTGCAGGTGGATCGCCACCGTGTCTTGTATATTCTTGCCATAACCGCCGGCCATCGCGATCGCCACCGGTATCGCGCGGCGGCCGGCGGTCTCCAGCAGCATGGCGTCGCGTCGCGCGAGGCCGTCGAAACTCAGCTTCAGGCGTCCCAGCCGGTCGCCTTCATGCGGATCGGCGCCCGCCAGGAAAATGATCAGCTGCGGCGAGAAGCGTTCCAGCATGGCCGCCAGCGCATCCTGCAGCGCGCTCAGGTAAGCCTGGTCGCCGGTGCCGTCCGCCAGCGCCACATCCAGGTCGCTGCGTTCCTTGTCAAATGGATAATTGCGCTCGCCATGCAGCGACAGCGTGAAAACCGAATCGTCGTTGGCCAGGATCGACGCCGTGCCGTTGCCCTGGTGGACATCAAGGTCGACGATGGCGACCCGCTGCACCCGCCGTTCCGCCTGCATCAGCCGCGCCGCGATCGCGGCATCGTTGAAGACGCAGAAACCGGCGCCCTGGTCGGCGAACGCATGGTGGGTGCCGCCCGCCAGGTTGACCGCGATCCGCCCGGGATCCGTCAGCGCGGCGCGGCAAGCGGCGATGGTGGCGCCGGCCGAGCGCCGCGAACGCTCCACCATCTGCGGCGTCCATGGGAAACCGATGGCTTTTTGTACACTCTCCGGCAAAGTGCCGGCGCTGACTGCGCTTATATAGTGTGGATGATGGGCCAGGGCCAGCACGCCGTCGCTGGTGGTGGGCGCTTCATGGAAATCGATATCGCTGATGGTCCTTAGCGCAGCCTCATGGATCAGCCGGTACTTCTGCATGGGGAAACGATGGCCGGCCGGCAGTGGCAGCACGAAATGGTCGCTGTAGAAAGCTTTCAAGATTGGCGCCGGTCGGTAAAACGATCAGTCTATCATCACGGAACACTCGTAGCAGAGTGCTCAAAACAGCAACAAACGAAGCGCTGATAAATGGACACTAATACATTGATTTCATAAGCTTTGTCTTAATCGATATAAACAATATATTGCAGCGCACAAAAATTCTCTTGACACAGGCTCAGAATAATTTAAAATGAAATTGTTGCGTCGCACAATGAGCTGCCCTGCAGACGTAACGGCTAGATGTTAGCCACCCCTGAGTCGCCCTATTTGTCGTTTTTACAGTACCGAATCCTAGGAGAAGCCATGTCTACCGTTGCAGAACAATTTTCAGCCGCCGCCAAAGCCAATTTCGAATCCAACCTGGCCCTGTTCACCGAGTTCACCACCAAGGCGTTTGCCGGCGTGGAAAAGCTGATCGACCTCAACCTGAACGCCGCCAAGGCTTCGCTGGAAGACTCGAACGCCACTACCCAGAAATTGTTTTCGGCCAAAGATCCACAAGAATTTTTCTCGCTGAGCGCCGCACTGGCCCAGCCGAACACTGAAAAAGCGATTGCTTACGGCCGTCATTTCGCCAGCATCGCCTCCAGCACACAAGCTGAACTGACCAAGTCGGCTGAAGCGCAAGTTGCTGAAACCAAGCGTAAAGTCATCGAATTCGTCGACCAGGCTTCGAAGAACGCGCCTCCTGGCGCAGAAGGCGCAGTTGCTTTCGTCAAGTCGGCCATCGGCAGCGCCAACGCCGGTTACGAACAGTTCGCCAAGAGCACCAAGCAAGCTGTTGAAACCCTGGAAACCAACGTCAACAACGCTGTCGACCAGTTGTCGCAAGCTGCTACCAAGACTGCTACTGCTGCTCGTTCGAAGAAGTAATCTGCAAAGCCGGCGCGCTTGGCGCGCCGGCCTGAATCTCCTCGGTACCCTGCAATAGCGGTATCGTCATTTACCCCGGCTGGCCGGGGTATTTTTTTGCCCGGCCGCTTTGTCCGCCGCAGGCTTGACCTGGGCCACCAGTTGCAACAGCCGCTGCAGCGTCGCCTCATCCATCGCGGCCGGCAAGTCACAGACATGCAACAGCTGCTGCTCGATATTCTTCGCCGCCCCGCCCGCCTTCAACGACGCCTGCAACACCTCGACCTGCAATTGCAGGCGTTCACGCGACAGCGCCGGCGGACTATCGATGCCGGCCAGGATTTCAGCGCGCAGCAACTCTTGCTGCAATAGCGGGCGCTGGCTTTCCAGCGTGGCGGCATAGCCGCTGGCGTTCTGCAAGGCACGCTCGAAACGCGCCGCGACGACTTTTTCAAATGCCGGCGCCAGCTGCGGCAGAAGCTGCCAGCGACCGCGCCAATCGGCTTCGGCCGGGATCTCGTCCGCGGTGATGGCGGCTTCAATCTGCTGGCACAAGACCAGCTTGTCGCGCAAGGCATCGGCTTGCGCCAGCGCTGCCTGGCGCCGCCCCTGCTCCAGCCGCGCTTGCAGAGCGCCGAGCGCTGCCTGGTACCGTGCTTCAATCTGAACCTGGACCGCGCGCGGCACCTGCCCGCCACGCGCCCATTCCTGCTGTGCCTGTTGCAAGATTTTCGGCAACTCGGCCTCGGGCTGCGTCAATGCGGCTTCCAGTGCGGCGCATTGTTCTTCGCGCAAACGCAGGTTGTCGCGGCGCTCGGCATCGGCGCTGGATGCGGCTTCCTTGCGCTGGGCAAAGATGGCGTCGCAAGCGCTGCGGAAACGCAGCCACAGTTCTTGCTCGTCCTGGCGCGGCAAAGGCAATGCCTTGGCCTGTTCTTGCCAGCGTTGTTGCAATTCCTTCACGCGGTCGGCAGTATCGCGCTGGTTGGCAGGCAGTTGCGCCGCTTCGGTAATCAGTTGTTCGCGCCTGGCGATTTCGCCGGCCTGCTGCTGCGCCAGCGGCGCCTGCAAGGCTTGGATGGCGCTGGCGAAACTGCTGTCGAGTGTCTTTTTTTCGCTACGGTTGATCGGCCCCAGGTTCTTCCAGGCCTGCTGCTTCTGCTGGCAAAACTGGGCGATGGCTTTCCAGTCCTGCGCAGTTTCAGTCAACAACGCTGCCTGCGCGTACTGCAGCACTTCATCGATCAAGGCGCGCGCGTTGCCTTGGTTGGCTTGCCGTTGCTCGGCCTGTTCCTGGAAATGCGCCGCCACTGGCGCATAGGCGCTGGTGCAGGCGCTGTCAAAACCTTCCCACAGGGCTTTCGGTGCCGGCCCCGAACTGACATCCAGGGACTTCCAGCGCGCCCGCAGGCTGCCGATCTTTTTTGCCAGTTCAGCCGGCGCCAGCGATTTTTGCTGCAACTCTTGTGCCGCCTTGGTCAATTCTTCGCGCGAGACATTGCCGCCCCAGCGCGCCCAGCCTTGCAGCCGGGCCAGCTCGGCGCGCGCCTGGAGCAGGCGGCTGTTCTGCGCCGCACTCGGCTTGTGCTGCTTGAAATCGATGGCCCGCAGCGTTTTGTCGAAGTCCATCGCCACTTGCAGCGCACCGTCTTCCAGCGCTTTTTCCAGGCCGTCCAGGGCTTCGTCGATGTGCGGGCGCTCGCTTGCCTCAGTCACTGGCGCCCGGGTCTTCTGCGCTTTGTTCGGCGCGACTACCGCATGTTGTTTAAGCAACGCCTGATAGCGCTGCTCCAGGCTGTCATCAAGCAAGGCCGGCGGCAATTTCGGCAAGGCCAACCAGCCGGCTTTCAGCGTATCCGGAGTCAGCGCCTCGTCGGCAGCTTCCCAGTTTGCCAGCAAATCGCTGCGCGCCTGCAAGGCGGATTGATGCTGCTGCAGATCCGCCAGCAGCTTGCGCAGCGCCTGCGCTTCCTGCGCAAATTCGGCCGCCAGGTGGCGCGGCAAGGTCTGCCCCTCGGCGTGGCTGGCGCAAGCTGTCATTTGCGATTCCAGCGCATCCAGTTGCTGCTGGCTGTGCTGTTCGGCCGCCATCGCCGTCTTGATCTGCTGATGCAATGCGCGCACGCTGCCCAGCGCACCAATGGCACTGCGCTGCAGGTCGGCCTGGGCTGCCAGGCGATCGGCAAGCATCGCGCGCAGCTGGGAAAACTGCTGCTGCAATTCAGCCGGCACATCCTTGGCGTCCCAGCTCCGGTCCAGTTCCGCCACCTGGTTCGGCATCAGTTGCTGCTCTTGCTGCAAACGCTGCGCCTGCGCCACGGATGCGGCTGCCTTGCCGGCGGTCAGCTGTTGCTGGCGTGTGCTGTCCAGCCGCCCTTGCATCAGTTTGGCGACGCGCCGGTCGGTGTTGCGGCATGCTTGCAGCACCTGTTCCAGACCCGCCTGCGACTGCACCAGTTGCGCCGCGCACAGACGGGCATCGGCAAACGCCGATTGCAAAATGAATGCCACTGCGGCGGCTTCATCGGCCAGGCCTTGCGCCTGCTGCAGTTCCTGCTGCCGGGCCTGGTCGGATACCTGCCGGGTTTCGGCGCGCAGTGCAGCCTGGGGAGCAATAACGGGTTGCGGCGCATTGCGCTCTGCGCGTTTGAAAAGGAATCCGAACATGTGACGCCAATCAGATAGAAGCGGATGGTCGCCGACAGCTGGCGGCAAACGCTTTGGTTAAGGGGTAAAAATAAACAGAAAGCGAAATAGGAAGCGAAGCGGGGACGACAGCTAAGCCGGCCGGTACTCTGCCTTTAACTGGTCGAGGCCGGACAACATCTTCTTGAACGCTGCCGCGCTCTGCAACGGTTCGCCTTTTACGCCGAGGTCGATATGACGCCTTGTGTCGCCATCGCCGACATGCGGCAGGCTGAATACTTTCACCAGGGGGAACTCCGCCTCGATCGCTTCCATCAGCGGCGTCAGCGTCGATTCCATGGCCTCGAACACCAGCACCGATTGTTCCAGTTGCGGATTCTGGTGGAAACGGTCGGCGTAATAAGTGTCCAGCACCCACTCGAACATGGGCCAGGCCATGACCGGGAAGCCCGGCGCAAAATAGTGGGCGCCGGCGCCCTTGTGCGGCACCGAAAAACCGGGGATCTTGTTGAACGGGTTGGGAATGATGGCGGCGCCCTGCGGAAATTCGCCCATCTTCAGCCGGTGCAGGTTGTCGAGCGTATCGTAATCCAGCTCCAGCCCGGCGTCGCGTGCGGTATCGGCGATCCGTTCGCGGATCTTCTCGCGCGCTTCGGGATGCAGCACCAGCGGCACGCCCAGCGCCGCAGCGGCGCACTGGCGGGTGTGGTCGTCCGGCGTGGCGCCGATGCCGCCGGTGCAGAACACGATATCGTCGCTGTCGAAGGTGCGTTTCAGGGTGGCCGTGATGCGGGCCGGATCGTCGCCTATGTATTCGGCCCAGGCCAAGCTAAGGCCGCGGGCAGTGAGCATTTCCAGTATTTTCGGGAAGTGCTTGTCGACTCGCCTGCCTGACAGGATTTCGTCGCCGATGATGATAAGTCCGATTGCCATGGGGGATCGCCGTTTAGCTGAGGTTGGATAGAAGTATTTGGCAGAAAGATAATGAATAACACTACACCGTGAGCGTTCCATGCAGATCTTAACTCCGAATCTTTACCGGCACATGAACCCTATAGCTGCGGCGTATCTGACAACTGGTGGATCACCTGGCCGTCCTCGCGCCCGGCCATGATGATAGCAGCCTGGCCTGCCGCCCGATATTTGGCCAGCGCCGCCAGGCAATAATATTCGAACCACAAGCCGGTAAACACGAACACCAGCACATACAGCCAGATCGAACCGGCCGCCAGCAAGGGAAACACCACCAGCCACAAGGCGCCGCCCAGCCACAAGACGGTCGGCGCCGCGCCTAGTGCGCCGGCGATGACGCCGATCAGCAGCAGCGGCCAGCGATGGATGCGCAGCAGCGCCCGCATTTCTTCCTTGTCGGCATGGGCCGCCAGCGCTTCATAGGCGAACACCCGATAGGTCAGCCAGCCCCACAATACCAGCGGCACCAGGAAGGCGAACGGCGGAATCAGCCACAGCGGCAAAGTCACCAGCCACAGCACGCAGAACAGCAGGAAAGCGGTAAACGAGGTCCAGGCGCTGCCGAGCAGCGAGCCGCCATGGCGCAGTTCAAGGTCGGGGAAATGGCGGCGGCCGACGTGGCGCGCTGTAGCCGGCAAGGCAAACGCGCCGACGAACAGCAAGGCGGTCAGGATCATCAGCGGCAGCAAGGCCCACAACGCCAGCCACGGCACGATGACCGTCTTGAGCGCGCCCAGGCCGAGCCAGCCCGGGACATAATTGGCGATGCCCCAGCCGTCGTTGCCGGCAAAATAATTCTTTTGCAGCCAGTCGATCATCGGCTGCAAGCCCCACCACAGGGCCAGGCCCCAGATCACGATAGACAGCACGAACGGCAAGAAAGTCAGCATCAGCATGCGGTAATGCAGCTGCGACAACAAAGCCCGGCCGAAGGCTACCAGTACCGGGCGCATCAGCGGGACTGCCTTCTGGAAAATTCGACCATGCGTTTCAGGCCCAGCCATTGCTGCGACCAGAAACCGCGGCCGTAATCGCGCGCCGGCCGGCTTGCCGTCGGCAGCTGGTCGCGCACGCCAGTATGCTCGAAGGTTTTGCCGAAATAGGCGCTGCGGAACAAGACATCCCAGAACGCAAACAGCACGCCGAAATTATGGCCGCCCAATGTGCCTGTGCCCTTGCTTTCATGGCCGATGCCGATCGCATGGTGCCAGCGGTGAAAGCGCGGCGAGACGACGATGGCGTCGCCCAGCCGGCCGAAGTGGATCCGCACATTGGCGTGCTGCAGGCTTTGCAGCATGCGGGTGATCGACACCAGCAGCACGTATTGCGCCGGCTCGACGCCGATCGCCAGCGCCACCAGAGCCATGACGACGTCGTGGATCAAGCCGTCAAGCAGGTGGTTGCGGTCGTCGCTCCAGAGGTTCATGTTTTGCTGACTGTGGTGCAGGCTGTGCAAACCCCATAGCCAGCCGAAGCTATGCTGCGCGCGGTGGTAAAGGTATTCGCACAGGTCCAGCACCAGCAGGTACAGCAGGAAAGTCAGCAGCGGCCGCTCGCTCATGCCGGGCAACAGGTTTTCCAGGTTGAACGGGTTGATTCCTTGCAGGTGCAGCAGCTCGGTGGCTTTTGCCATCAGCGGATCGACCAGGAAAAACACGAATACCGAAAAAGCGCCGAGGCGGTACAGCACGGTGTACAGGAAATCGATCCAGCGCGCGCGCCGGTCGCTGAAGCTGTGCACCGGGATCAAGGCTTCCAGCGGCCGCAGGATCAGGAACAGGACAACCAGCTCGCAGACGCCGATCAAAAACCATTCGGTGCCGTCGAAAGCATCTTCCAGGTATTCGCTGAAACCGGCATGGAACATGAGCGGCTGCACCACGGACTGGAACAGCCATGCCTGGGCCGCGGCGAACCAGTCAATCAGGGTATTCGTCATGATGCCCTCCCCTTCCCGGCTTTGACTTCCGCGACCGGTCCCTTGAGGTCGCCCTTGTAGGCAGGATGGTCGCGCAGCGTGGCAAAACAGAAACCCTTTTTCTCCAGCCCGCTGATCAGCGGCTCCAGCACTGCCGGCGCCCAGGGATCCTTGCGCGACCAGATGCCCAGGTGCGCCATGACGATATCACCGTCCTTGAGATTTTTCAGCGTGCGTTCCAGCAGCAGTTGGTTCGGCCATTTGTCGCTGGGCAGTTCGTCGCCGGAAAAACCGGCGGCGGCCCAGGCTACGTGTTTATAACCGCAAGCCTCGCCCGCCGCCAGCGTATGCGGCGTCAGGTGGCCGCCAGGGGTGCGCCAGAAACGGTCGATATGCTTGCCTGTCAACGTCTGGAAGCGCTGGTCGACACGGTTCAGTTCGTCGCAATATTGCTGCGGCGTCCAGGCCAGCAGCTTGCCGCCGTTGGCGCCGAACTGCGGTTTGACCTCGATCTTGCCGTCGGTCAGGTCGCGCTTGGCGTACACATGGTCGAAAGTATGGCTGCCGAAGGCGTGGCCGTCGGCCACCAGCGCTTTCCAGAACGGCGCCCAGCTCGGATCGAGGGTGTAGTCGCCGTTCACGGTTTTTTCATTGGCCATGAAAAACGTGGCCTTGATGTGGTGCCGCCTGAGGGTCTGGGCGATGTACTCGGCTTGCGACTGGCTGCCGGTGTCGAAACTCAGGTAGATCGTGCCGCTGCATGAGTTGGCCGGCTGCGCCAAGGACAACGTGGCCGGCGCTAGGGTCGCCAGCGCCAGTGCCGCCGTCAGCCAGCTACGCCTGGTTGTGGGAAGCATGCGCATCACAATTCAGAAGCGCGATTGTTGAAATAAATGCCGTGCGGCGAACGCCCCACCGCAATCGTCTTGATCACTTTACGCGTGCCCAGGTCGACTACCGAGACCCGCTTCAGCCAGCGCTGGGTGACCCACATGGTCTTGCCGTCCGCGGTCACTTCCATGCAGTCCGGACCGCCTGGAACGGCGATGCTGCCGACGCTTTCCAGCGTATTCAGGTCGAGCACGTTGATGCTGCCGGCAACCCGGTTGGAGACGAACACATGGCGGTTGTCGCCCTGCGGACGGAAATTGTGGGCGCCGTCGCCGGTCTTGATTTTCTTGACGATCTTCTGGGTGCGCCAGTCCACCACGGCGACATAATCGCTGCCCATCACGCCTACCAGCAGGTATTTGTTATCCGGCGTCATGTAGACGCCGGCCGGCTGCTTGCCGATCGGCATGGTCCATTTCACCTTTTGCGTCGCCAGGTCGACCGCGGCCAGTTCATCGCTGCCCTGCAGGGTGATGAACGCCAGCGCGCTGTCGGCGGTGAACGCCATGTGGCTAGGCATGGACGGCAGCGGCAGGCGCTTGGCCAGCTTCAGGTTCTTGCCGTCGTAGCCGTAGATATCGATGCGGTCAAGCCGCAGGCCGTTGGCGATGAACCATTTCTGGTTGGGCGAAAACCCTATCTGATAGGGATCGACGATATCCTTCACCTGGCTCTGCAGCTGGCCGCTTTTCGGGTCCAGGAACAGCAGCGCATTGCCGGTGGCGGCAGCCACGATCAGCGACTTGTTGTCCGGCGTCGGCATCAGGTGGTGCGGTTCCTTGCCGACCGGGAATGTATTGATTTCCTTATAAGTTGTCTGGTCCAGCAGGGTGATGGTGGCGTCGCGCGAATTCAGCACAACCACGGTATTGCCGGCGGCGGCGGCGGGCGCTGCCGCGAAAGAGGAAAAAGCAGCCAGCAGGCCGCAAGCGGCGATAAGGGAACGACCAACGAACATAAAGAAACTCGGAGAAGCGAAAACAACTATTTTACCGCGCATGAATCACACCTATAAATTTAAATGACTTTGCCAGGCCGAAGCAACACACTAGATTGCCCCTCAGCACGGGTTGCCGGCCGGATTTTGGTTTACACTGCTCTACCTGGCCAGGCGGCTGCTTACGCCGCCCGGCAACTATTGACCATTTTGAAAAGGACTCCCATGTCGACCACCACTACCGTTTCCGGCCTGCAGTATGAAGATGTCATCGTTGGCGACGGCGCTGAAGCAAAAGCCGGCGACCATGTGACCGTGCATTACACCGGCTGGCTGCAGAACTCCGACGGCAGCGCCGGCAAGAAGTTCGACTCCAGCAAGGATCGCGGCGATCCGTTCGAATTCCCGCTGAACGCCGGCCATGTCATCAAGGGCTGGGATGAAGGCGTACAAGGCATGAAAATCGGCGGCACACGCACCCTGATCATTCCGGCAGCACTTGGTTACGGCCCGCGCGGCGCCGGCGGCGTGATTCCGCCGAACGCCACCCTGATTTTCGAAGTCGAACTGCTGGGCGTATAAGTCCAACGGCGCCTTGATGAAACATTTCAGCCTGTCAGGCCTGATCCCGCTTCGCCTGGCTGCGTCGCTGCTGTTTGCCGTGCCGCTGCTCGGCGCCTGCACGGTGGTCAGCGTGACCACCAGCGTGGTTGGCGCCGGCGTCAGCGTCGGCAGCGCAGCGGTCAGCGTTGCTTCTACCGTAGTGGAAGGCACTGTCAAAGCGGGCTCCGCTGTAGTCGGCGCCGTCACTCCCGATTGATTCGATTTTCCCCCTTGATGCGAGACTCCCATGACCCTCCAAGCCCAGTTCGAACAAGCACAAGCCGATTCCAAGAATTTGCCGGAACGCCCTGACAACCTGACCCTGCTGAAAATATACGCACTGTTCAAGCAGGCAAGCAGCGGCGACGCCACCGGCGAGCGTCCCGGCATGACCGACTTTGTCGGCCGCGCCAAATGGGATGCATGGAATGAACTGAAAGGCATCAGCCAGGACGACGCCAAGCAGCAGTACATCGACCTGATCGAAAGCCTGAAAGACTAAACCGAAATCCGGGCCGGGCTCAGCTCAGCGTAACCCGGCCCAGCACTTCAGGATTAAGCAGGTTCGGCGGCCACTTGCGCTCTGCCGTCGGCAGCAAGGCCGCCAGCAGGTTGGCCGCAGCACAGTCGGCCATGGCCCGCCGGGTAGGCTCGGAGGCGCTGGCGATATGCGGCGTCAACACCACATTCGACAATTCCAGAAAATCAGGATGCAGCGCCGGCTCGTTCTCGAATACATCGAGCCCGGCGGCGGCGATTCTCTTGTCGCGCAATGCCGCGATCAGCGCCAGGTCGTCGACAATGCCGCCGCGCGCCAGGTTGACCAGGGTCGCGCCCGGTTTCATCAAGGCCAGTTCGGCGGCGCCGATGGTGTGATGCGACTCTTTGGAATACGGCAGCACCAGGATCACATGGTCGGCCGCCGCCAGCAGTTCTTCCTTGCCGGCATAACGGGCGTTGTTGGCGCGCGCCTCGAGCTCAGGCGCCAGGCGTGAACGGTTGTGGTACAGCACCTGCATGTCGAAGCCCAGCGAACGCCGCGCAATCGCCTGCCCTATGCGTCCCATGCCGATGATGCCGAGCGTGGCGCCGTGTACATCCGCCCCCAGGAAACTGTCGTAGCGCCACTGCTTCCAATGTCCCGCGCGCAGCCAGTGCTCGGACTCCGTGACCCGGCGCGCAGTCGCCATCAGCAAGGCCCAGCCGAAATCGGCGGTGGTTTCATTCAGCACGTCCGGCGTATTGGTCACCATCACGCCGGCCTTGGTGGCCGCCGCGACATCGATATTGTTATAACCGACCGCCTGGTTGCAGACCGCCTTCAGGCGCGGACAGGCTTGCAGCAATTCGGCAGAGATACGTTCGCTGGCGGTAGCGATCACGCCATCCTTGTCGCTCAGCTTTTGCGTCAGCTCGGCCGCGCTGAAGATGCGGTCGTCCTGGTTGCTTTCGACTTCGAAGTGCTGCTGCAGGCTGGCGATCACTTCCGGAAACACGGCGCGCGCCATCAATATCTTTGGTTTCATCGTTTGGCTATCAACGGAAAAAAATAAGAGTCATCACTACAAACAATGGCAACAGTACCACGCATGCCCAACCCATGTAGCCGAAGAAGGAAGGCATGCGGATGCCGCGTTCTTCGGCGATGGCTTTCACCATCAGGTTGGGCGCGTTGCCGATGTAGCTGTTGGCGCCCATGAACACGGCGCCGCAGGAAATCGCCGCCAGCGTCGCCGCCAGCCGCGTCATCAGCTCGCCGGCGTCGCCGGACGCCGTATTGAAGAACACCAGGTAGGTCGGCGCATTGTCAAGGAACGACGAGAGGATGCCGGTGGCCCAGAAATACATGATGTTGTTGGGCTGGCCGTCGGCGCCGGTGACCGCGCTGACCACCAGGCCGAAAGCGCCCTGCTCGCCGGCGCGCAGCATGGCGATCACCGGGGCGATGGTGACGAAAATGCCGGCAAACAGCTTGGCCACTTCGAGAATGGGGCCCCAGCTGAAGTCATTGCCTTCACGGGCGATTTTGGGCGTCAGCCACAGCGAAACCAGGATCACCACGACCAGCAGGCCGTCGCGCAGCAGGTTCTGCAATTCCACTGTGGTGCCATAGATGTTGTAGCTGACGCCCGGTTTCCAGAAACCGCTCATCAGCACCAGCAGCACCACCAGGGCCAGCAGGATGAAATTGAATTTCCCTTCGAAACGCAGCCTGGCGTCGTCCGGGGTCGGATCGAGCGACGGCGCAAATTCTTCTTCGCGCTTGTGGAAATAAAAACGGTCCAGCAAATAAAAGATCGCCAGCAGGGAAACCCACATGAACAAGGTTTCGCCGAAGATGTTCTTGAGAGTCCAGGAGAAATCCACGCCCTTCAGGAAACCTAGGAACAGGGGCGGATCGCCAAGCGGCGTCAAGGCGCCGCCGGCATTGGCCACCAGGAAAATGAAGAAGACCACGATATGCACGACATGCTTGCGATTGTCGTTGGCGCGGATCAGCGGCCTGATCAGCAGCATCGAGGCGCCGGTGGTGCCCATCAGGCTGGCCAGCAAGGTGCCGATCGCCAGCAGGCCGGTATTCAGGGCCGGCGTGCCGTGCAGGTTGCCGCGCAGGCAGATGCCGCCGGCCACCACGAACAAGGCGGTCAGCAGGATGATGAAAGGAAAATACTCGGCCAGGAAGGCATGCACCACGCCGGCGGCGGCAGTCGCCGCGCCAAACCCCAGCGCACAGGGGATCAGGAAAGCCAGCGACCACGCTACCGCAATCTTGCCGAAATGATGGTGCCAGAAAGTCGGCGCCAGCAACGGGCCGAGCGCAATCGACAGCAGCAGGCCCATGAACGGCACGCCCCACCAGACCGACAGCTGGGCCCCGTCCAGTTCTGCCGCTTGCGCAGCCAAGGGCAGGAAGGCAATCAGGACAGCGAGTATTTTCTTATGCAATGTAGTCTTCCATATAAAGTGATTGATCGAAAGCGGACTATTTTAGCCCGGGATTGATATCAAATAAATAACAAAGACACCACACTATGATGCCGCGGCAACCGGCTCCGCGATCTCGAAAACCTGGCGCAGGTAATTCAGATAAGCCTGATCGTCGCACATGTTCTTGGACGGCGTATCCGACAGCTTGGCCACCGGCTGGCCGTTACAGCGCACCATCTTCATCACGATCTGCAAAGGCGTGTAGCCAAGGTCGTTGGTCAGGTTGGTGCCGACGCCGAACGCCACCCGGGTCCGGTCCTTGAAACGCAGGTACAGCTCATTGACCTTGCCGAAATCGAGGCTGTCGGAAAACACCAGCGTCTTGGTCGAGGGATCGACGCGGTTGTCCTGGTAATGCTTGATCAGGCGTTCGCCCCATTCGAACGGATCGCCGGAATCGTGGCGGGCGCCGTCGAACAGCTTGCAGAAGTACAGGTCGAAATCGCGCAGGAAGGCCGCCATGCCGTAGACATCGGACAAGGCGATGCCAAGATCGCCGCGGTATTCCTTGGCCCACATTTCGAAGCCGTAAATCTGCGAATCGCGCAGCCGCGGGCCGAGCGACTGGCAGGCTTGCAGGTATTCATGCGCCATCGTGCCCAGCGGCGTCATGCCGTACTTCATGGCGAAATGGACGTTGGAAGTGCCGACCAGGTGCTGGGCAAAATCGCGCTGCAGGGTCTGCACCACTTCTTCGTGCCAGCTGCGCGAAAAACGCCGGCGCGTGCCGTAGTCGGCCACCTTGCAGCCGGCCATGGCAGGATTGTCGCGGATCAGCGCCATCTTGTCTTGCAGGCGCTTGCGCCCTTCGGCATGGTCCGGCGCGGCCTGGGTGGCGCGAAAATAGACTTCATTGACGATCGCCAGCACCGGTACTTCAAACAGGATGGTGTGCAGCCACGGACCTTTGACCGTGATATCGATCTCGCCGTTGTCCGCCGCCGACGGCTGCACGCTGATGTATTTCTGCTGCAGGTGGAACAGGCTGAGGAAATCGATGAAATCGCTCTTGAAGAAACGCATGCTGCCCAGGTAGGCCAGTTCCTGCTCCTGGAAACGCAGGCGGCACAGCCCGGCGATCTCGTCGCGGATTTCGTCGACGTAGGGCCGCAGGTCAATGCCCTTGTTGCGGCATTTGTAGCGATACTCCACTTCGGCTGCCGGGAAATGATGCAGGACCACCTGCATCATCGTGAATTTGTACAGATCTGTATCGAGCAGCGAAGTAATGATCATGGTCTTTGCTTACATGGCGGTGAATGGTTGGCGAAACCTCGGGCTTGCCTGAACCGGTCTCGCATCTTACAACGGCAGACCGATCAGCTGCAGACGGAGGAATAGCGCGATTCCAGCTCGCGGCGCTGGGAGCGCGGCTCCTCCTTCGACGATCCGAAAAAGAAATCCATCAACGATGCATTGCTGCGCTCCTTGTTCGGCTCGGCATAGTCAGGTCTTAAGCCGTTGGGTTCGCGATTCGGCTGGCCGGGATAGGTTCGGGACAAGTCCGCATTCGGATAAAAATCGGGAGCGATTATCGGCTCGCGGTACGCCACTCCCTTGAGTTGCTGTTCCAGCCCCTCGCAGCGCCGCGCCATGTTCATGGCCCGGCTGCGGCTGCTTCCCGCCGGCGGCGAGTCTTGTTCCGGCGCGCCCAGCAAGTCCCTCCGGTCTTCGCGAGACAGATTGTTAAAGCTGTTGCGGATGCCGGCAGCATTGAAGTGGACCGCCGGACCGGCGGCGCCAGGCAAGTCGGCAGCCAGCGCCGGCTGTCCGGCGGCGCCGGTCAAAGCGATCAGCGCCATCAATGGAAAACGCGGAAACGACGGAAAGTGCAGGTTCATGGCAATCCAATAGGGTAATTTTATTTGTTGCATTCGCTGTGATAGCGCGCTTCCAGTTTGCTGCGTTCATCGTATTGCAAGACGTTGCCGCCCGCCGGCTGATAGCGCCGGTTCGGATCGTTGCGCGACTGCCCGGTCGGATAGGTGTCCGCCGCCGCTGCCGGCGCCGCCTGTTGCGCACGCGCGATTTGCTGCTGCAGTTCCTTGCAATAGCTGTTGTCTTTCAGATTCAGGCCGGCGCCGGCCGTATTTGCCGGTGCATCGCCGTCGGGAGCCGCCAGCAGTTTCCTTCGGTCTTCGGCCGACAAGCTGTTGAATCCATTGCCCGAACTTGCGGCGTTGGATTGGATCACCGAATTAGGAATGGTGAGCGGTCCGGCGGCGTGCGCCAGGGTAAACATCGCAGGCGCGAGGACCAACGACAGAAACTGCAGAGAAAATCGTGACAAACGCCGACTCATGGCAATGCTCCCTAATGAAATGATCAGGCATCGGCCCCCGATACCCCGTAGATTATGCGCTGCGGCATAACAATCTTCGGTTGGCGGTATGGCTGGCAAAGCTTGCGACATGCATCTCCTGGAGATGACAGCGTGACAATTTTATCGCACTCGTCACATTGCCACGGATTTTTTTATGCGGCCTCTTCAGCGGCCGCCGCATGGTCCGGCTCGAAGAAACACCAGTGCACCTGCGGCCAGCGCTGCTGGATCCCGGCTTCGATGCGATTGATGGCGTCGACCAGCGCCACATCCGAAGGCTGCGGCCGCATCACGGCTTGCACCGCGATCATCACCTGCTCGCCCCATTGCATGGAAATCAGGTTCCGGACGGCCGCCACGTCGGCGTCGGCTTCGATATGCGCCTTGATGGCGGCATGCACCTCGGGTGCCGCCGACTCGCCGGTGACCATGGCCTTGACTTCGCGGATCACCATCACCGCGACGATCATCAGCAGCAGGCCGACCGCGATCGTGCCGCAGGCGTCCCATAGCGGGTTGCCGGTCACCACCGTCAGCAGCACCGCAACAAACGCCAGCGCCAACCCCGCCAGCGCGGCGATATCCTCGCCCGCCACCACCATCAGCTCCGACTGCCGGGTTTCGCGGAACCATTGCATGAACGGCTTGCCATCCGAAATCTTGCGGATTTCCACCAACGCGCCGCGCAGGGAAAACGCTTCCAGCACCACCGATATGCCCAGCACGCCGAGCGCTACCCAGGGAGTGCTGATGGCCTGCGGATGCTTCAGGTGCTCGATGCCTTCCATGACCGAAAACGCGCCGCCGACAAAAAACAGCAGCAGCGCCACCATCATTGCCCAGAAATACACCACCCGCGCATAGCCCATGGGATGGGACGAGTTTGCCGGTCTCTTGGCTTCTTTCAGGCCGATCAGCAAAAACACCTGGTTGGTGCAATCGGCCAGCGAATGGATAGCTTCCGCCAGCATCGCCCCTGAACCGGTGTAGATCGAGGCGGCAAACTTCGCCAGCGCGATGCCGCCATTGGCGCCCAAGGCGTAAAAAATGGCTTTGGTGGAGCTTTCGTTGGAAGATGACATAATTATTCCATAGCAACAAAGGCGTCCACGATAGCCATTTTGCCAAGCTGACGCAAGCAATCCTGCGGCGGCCTCGAAAAGCTTGCGGCGGATGTGGTAAAACTGCGGAAATAGCGGCAACTGCCGCTAATGTGTATTTCACATTTGCTTATATGGATTCTATATAACAGCTGTTTGTGGGAAAACCCGAATTACCTTAAAATACAAGGCTTTGCGACAGGGTATATTCAACGGCGGCAATTGCTCCGAGCCGCCGGTCGCCGCCTCAAGATCCGCTTCAAGAACATTATTTACAGATAGGACTGTTGTTATGACCCACGTTGTGACCGAATCCTGCATTCGCTGCCGCTATACCGACTGCGTGGATGTATGCCCGGTTGATTGCTTCCGCCAGGGCCCGAATTTCCTGTCGATCGACCCCGACGAGTGCATCGATTGCGCGGTCTGCGTCGCCGAGTGCCCGGTCAACGCCATCTACGCTGAAGAAGACGTGCCGGCCGACCAGCTGCATTTCATCAAACTGAATGAAGACCTGTCGCGCCACTGGCCGTCGATCACCAAGACCATCGCTCCTTTGGCGGAAGCCGAGGAATGGAAAGACGTCAAGGAAAAATTGGACTTCTTGCAACGTTGAGCTGGAATCCGCCCGTTGCCGGGCGGCCGACCCAAGCACGGAGCTAAGCAGTCAATGTAAGCCAGGCCATTGCCCCCAGCCATGCAGGAATTCGCGAAAATTTAAATCCAAGCGCCGTCGTAGCCACTACCGGCATGGCGTTTTGGGGGACCCAACTGAAACAGGAATCAGATCGCCGTATGGATACCACCGTCAAATTTGCAGCAGCACCCAACTCCGTCAACAGCGTGATCGAAACCGATGCCGTCATCGTCGGCGCCGGCCCGGTAGGCCTGTTCCAGGTCTTTGAACTCGGCCTGCTGGAAATCAAGGCCCATGTCATCGACTCGCTGCCGGTAGTCGGCGGCCAGTGCGTGGAGCTGTATCCGGACAAGCCGATCTACGACATCCCTGCGGTCCCGGTCTGCACCGGCCAGGAACTGACCGACAACCTGCTCAAGCAGATCGAACCGTTCGAACCGACCTTCCACCTGAACCAGGAAGTGACGCTGGTAGCGCGCCGCGAAGACAACCGCTTCGACCTGGAAACCTCGGCCGGCACCCGCTTCATCACCAAAACCATCTTCATCGCCGCTGGCGTCGGCTCGTTCCAGCCGCGCACCATCAAGGTCGACGGCATTGACCAGTTCGACAATACCCAGCTGTTTTACCGCGTCAAGGATCCTGTCCAGTTCCACGGCAAGAACCTGGTGATCTGCGGCGGCGGCGATTCGGCGCTGGACTGGGCGCTGGACCTGGTCGGCAAGGCTGAATCGGTAGTGCTGCTGCACCGTCGCGAAGAATTCCGCGCGGCGCCGGCATCGGTCGCCAAGATGAAGGCGCTGTGCGAAGCCTATGAAATGCAGTTCCTGGTCGGCCAGGTCACCGGCCACGAAGCCAAGGACGGCAAGCTGAGCGAGATCAAGGTCACCGGCCCGGACGGCGTCACCCGCCGCCTGCCATTGGATACCCTGCTGGTGTTCTTCGGCCTGTCGCCGAAACTCGGCCCTATCGCTGAATGGGGCCTGGACATCGAGCGCAAGCAGCTGCGGGTGGTCGATACCGAGAAATTCGAAACCAATGTGCCGGGCATCTTCGCGGTGGGCGACATCAACACCTATCCGGGCAAGAAGAAGCTGATCCTGTCGGGCTTCCATGAAGCCGCGCTGGCCGCATTCGGCGCTGCGCCCTACATCTTCCCGGACAAGAAGATCCACATGCAATACACCACTACCTCGCCTAAGCTGCACAAGATCCTGGGCGTGGAATCGCCAGTGTTCGACTAATCATCAGGCGCCAGCACCAAAAAGCCGCTCGAGGAAATTTCCCGAGCGGCTTTTTTGTCACCTGAAAATAAAAACGCCCGGGATGCTGATGCATCCCGGGCGTTTTTTACACAGCTAACCGTGAATTACTGCGCTGCCGCCGGAGCAGCTTCGCCGCCCTCCTGGGCTGCCTTCATCGACAGTTTCAGACGGCCGCGGTCGTCGGTTTCGAGAACCTTGACGCGCACTTGCTGGCCTTCTTTCAGGTAGTCGGCGACTGCATTGACGCGCTCATTGGCGATCTGGCTGATGTGCAGCAGACCGTCTTTGCCCGGCAATACTTGCACGATCGCGCCGAAGTCCAGCAGCTTCAGGACTGTGCCTTCGTAGACCTTGCCGACTTCAACCGAAGCCGTCAATTCTTCGATGCGGCGTTTGGCTTCCTGGCCTGCAGCAGCGTCCACCGAAGCGATCGTCACGACGCCTTCGTCGCTGATATCGATCTGGGTGCCGGTTTCTTCCGTCAGGGCGCGAATCACTGCGCCGCCCTTGCCGATCACGTCGCGGATTTTTTCCGGATTGATCTTGACGGTGATCAGGCGTGGCGCGAAATCGGACAGCTCGGTCTTACCGTGCGGAACCGCTTCCTGCATCTTGCCCAGGATATGGATACGGCCTTCTTTAGCTTGCGCCAAAGCGACCTGCATGATTTCCTTGGTGATGCCCTGGATCTTGATATCCATCTGCAACGCAGTGATGCCGTTGGCGGTGCCGGCTACCTTGAAGTCCATGTCGCCCAGGTGATCTTCATCGCCCAGGATGTCGGTCAGGACGGCGAACTTGCTGCCTTCCTTGATCAGGCCCATGGCGATGCCGGCAACGTGTGCCTGCATCGGCACGCCGGCATCCATCAATGCCAGGCAGCCGCCGCAGACCGAAGCCATCGACGACGAACCGTTGGATTCGGTGATTTCCGATACCAGGCGCACCGAGTAGCTGAAATCTTCCGGCGCCGGCAGTGCTGCTTGCAGCGCGCGCTTGGCCAGGCGGCCGTGGCCGATTTCGCGGCGCTTTGGCGTACCAACGCGGCCGGTTTCGCCGGTAGCGAACGGTGGCATGTTGTAATGCAGCATGAAGCGGTCCGAATATTCGCCCATCAGCGCGTCGATCTTTTGCTCGTCGCGTGCGGTGCCCAGCGTGGCGACTACCAGCGCTTGGGTTTCGCCGCGGGTGAACAGTGCCGAGCCGTGGGTACGCGGCAGGACGCCGGTACGGATCGAGATCGGACGTACGGTGCGGGTATCGCGGCCGTCGATGCGTGGCTCGCCTTCCAAGATCTGCGAACGGACGATCTTGGCTTCCAGGTCAAACAGGATGCCGCTGACTTCCGAAGAATCAGGTGCAGTGCCGCCGATCGATGCAGCTTCGGCAGCCAGCGCCGCGTTGACTTCTGCGGTAGCGTCTTTCAGCTTGGTGGTGCGGGCTTGCTTGTCTTTAGTCTGGTAGGCTTCACGCAGCTTGGCTTCGCCGAAATGCGCAACGCGCGCGATCAGCGCTTCATTCTTGGGCGCCGGGCTCCATTCGACTTCAGGCTTGCCGCCGTCGCGCACCAGTTCGTGGATAGCGTTGATGACTGCCTTCGATTGCTCGTGGCCGAACACGACCGCGCCCAGCATGATTTCTTCCGACAGTTGCTTGGCTTCCGATTCCACCATCAGCACCGCGGTTTCGGTACCGGCAACCACCAGGTCCATGGCCGACTTGGTCAGCTGGGAAGTGGTCGGGTTCAACACGTACTGGCCGTCGATGTAACCGACGCGCGCAGCGCCGACCGGGCCGGCGAAAGGAATGCCGGCGACCGACAGGGCAGCCGAAGCGCCGATCATTGCAGCGATGTCAGGATCGATTTCAGGATTGACCGACAGCACGTGAATGATGACTTGGACTTCATTCAGGTAACCTTCTGGGAACAGCGGGCGGATCGGACGGTCGATCAGGCGCGATGTCAGGGTTTCTTTTTCGGAAGGACGGCCTTCGCGCTTGAAGAAACCGCCTGGGATACGGCCAGCGGCGTATGTCTTTTCAACGTAATCAACGGTCAATGGAAAAAAATCCTGACCTGGCTTGGCATCTTTGCGTGCCACCACGGTAGCCAGCACGACGGTATCTTCGATCGATACCAGCACTGCGCCGGAGGCTTGGCGAGCGATCTCGCCGGTTTCCAGGGTAACCTGATGCTGACCATACTGGAATGTCTTCGTAACTTTATTAAACACAATATATCCTTTCATTTTGCCGACAGATTTTCAGGCGCTGTCGTTCACCTCACCACAGACGACTACATTGCCGGCATAACCGGCAAGCGCCATCTCCCTGCCTATAACTAACTTCTAAACTTTTAAAACTTGTGCAGATAATTTGAAAAACCGCTGCAAAAAGCAAAAATGCCCGCATCAGAAACTGATACAGGCATTTTTTTCAACTTATCGACGGACCAAGGACATCGTCGCGAAATATCGAAACAGGATGTCGCAGAAAAGAACGTCGGCCGACGATGAGTCGCGCACTTACTATTACTTACGCAAGCCGAGTTTTTCGATCAGCGAGCGGTAACGGTTCAGGTCCTTACCCTTGAGGTAGGACAGCAGGCTTTTACGACGGTTAACCATCATGATCAGGCCGCGGCGGGAATGGTGATCCTTGGCGTGGGCTTTGAAGTGACCGTTCAGGTCGTTGATACGGGCTGTCAGCAGCGCAACTTGCACTTCCGGGGAGCCGGTGTCGTTTTGACCGCGCGCATTATCAGTGATAATAGCGGCCTTGGCTGTTTTTTCGATAGTCATGCTTTACCTTTCACAAGCGGTGTACAGAGTACGTAACCCTATGCACCGTGAACAAACAATTAGAAAATCCGGTCAAACTTGACCAGACGCGCAGTATATAGCAAAAAACCTGCGGATTCAAATACTTAGCGTCGCGCCAACAACAATTTATCTTGGAGTATCGCCATGAAGCAACCCTTTCCCCTTCTCCTGGCCGGTTTGCTGCTGAGCCTCGGCGGTTGCGCCTCGCTGCTGGCGCCGCCGGTCAATCCCGGCGAACCCGAAGCGCAGGTGCTGGCGCGGCTGGGGAACCCCACCGGGACTTATCAAGACGGCAATGATGTATTATGGGAATATGCGCGCGGCCCCTACGGCCAGGCGACGTATATGGCGAAAATCGGCCCCGACCACAGATTAATTTCTTATGAGCAAGTATTGACCCTGGAGAAATTCGCCACCATCAAGGTCGGCCAGTTCAACCAGGCCGATGTGCTGCGCACCATCGGCAAGCCGTTCGAAACCATCTATTACGACCGGGTCAAGCTGAACGGCTGGAATTACGCTTACAAGGAAGCCGGCGTCTGGAACTCGGAGATGACCGTGTATTTCGATGACAGCGGCATTGTGCGCAAGCTGGAAAACGGCCCCGATCCGCGTTATGAACATTCCCGTTTCGGCCGGTAAATTTTAAAGGAAGCGACTGCATGATCAAATTCCCCAAGCGGCAACGGATCCAGGCCATGCTGGCCGGCACCCTGCAGGAATGGTTCAAGCAGCGCTGCGGCAGCAAGGGCGCGGCCCTGGCCTTCTACACCCTGTTCTCGATGGCGCCGATGCTGATCCTGGTGATCGCGATTGCCGGTGCGGTATTTGGCGAACAGGCTGCGCGCGGCGAGATTTTCGGCCAGCTGTCAGGCTTGATCGGCTCCACCGGCGCCGACGCCATCCAGCTGCTGCTGGCGGCGGCCCACAGCAACCGCTCGGGGCCGATCGCGGCGATGATCGCGGTGGCGGTGCTGCTGGTCGGCGCCACCACCGTATTCTCGGAGCTGAAGGATAGCCTGGACGAGATCTGGTACGTGCCGATCACCCGCCACTCCGGCTTCATGGCCCTGATCCGCACCCGGCTGCTGTCGTTCGGGCTGATACTGGTGCTGGCCTTCTTGCTGCTGACTTCGCTGGTGGTGAGCGCGGCGCTGGCGCTGCTGGCCAGGTACCTGGGCGGCATGTGGATCAGCGTGACGGTGATTGTCTCACCGCTGTCGCAGCTGTTTTCGTTCGCCGTGATCGCCAGCCTGTTCGCCTCGATCTACAAGATGCTGCCGCAGGTCAAATTGCCATGGCGCGATGTCTGGATAGGTTCGATCGGCACCGCCGCCCTGTTCGTACTGGGCAAATACCTGATCGGCATCTACCTCGGCAACAGCGGCGTCGCCTCCAGCTATGGCGCGGCCGGCTCGGTGATCGCGCTGCTGCTGTGGATTTATTATTCGGCGCAGATCTTCTTTTTCGGCGCCCAGTTCACGCGCCAGTACGCGCTGTTTTTCGGCAGCCTGCAAAACAAGGAAGCCGGCAATCTCGCGACGCCGGCTTCCTGATTTTCTTTTAGCACTGCGTGGGCACAGGCGCCCACCCTACCCCTTGTTTAGTCCTGGTACGGCTCCAGCCCGCGCTCCGACAAGCGCAGGATGCGGCCGCAGCGGCGCGCCAGTTCGATGTCGTGGGTCACGATCACGAACGCCGTGCCCAGGGTCTGCGACAGTTCCAGCATCAGGTCGAAAGTCATCTGCGCCGTGGCTCGGTCCAGGTTGCCGGTCGGCTCGTCGGCCAGCACGCAGGCCGGCCGCGTCACCAGCGCCCGCGCCAGCGCCACCCGCTGGCGTTCGCCGCCGGACAATTCGCCCGGCACATGGATCACCCGCTCGGCCAGGCCGACCCGCGCCAGGATCTCGCGCGCCTGCTGCTGCGCCTCGCTGCGCTTGAGGCGGCGGATCATCAGCGGCATGGCGACGTTGTCCAGCGCGGAGAACTCCGGCAGCAAGTGATGGAACTGATAGACGAAACCGAGCGCGTTGTTGCGCAAGTCGCCGCGCGTCTTTTCGCCCAGCGTGGTGAAGTCCTTGCCCAGCAGGCTGACATTGCCAGCAGTCGGCGCATCGAGGCCGCCCAGCAGGTGCAGCAGGGTCGACTTGCCGGAACCGGAAGCGCCGACGATGGCGACCTGCTCGCCCTTGGTCACATCGATATCGATGCCGTTCAAGACCTTGACCGAATAACTGCCCTGGGTGAAGGTCTTGCCCAGGTTGCGGCAGGAAAGAACGACGGGGTTATTGTTTTGATTGTTTGTATTATTCATAACGCAATGCCTCAGCAGGTTTCACCCGGGCAGCCCACCAGCTCGGATACAGGGTGGCCAGGAAAGCCAGCACCACGGCGACCCCGCCGATGGTCCAGACATCGGGCCAGCGCAGGTCTGACGGCAATTCGGTAATCACATACACGCTCTTGGGCAGGAACTGCACATGCAGCAGGTTTTCGATGAACGGCACGATGACGTCGATATTCAAGGCCACCAGCACCCCGGCGCCGACGCCGATGGCAGTGCCGATCAACCCCACCAGCGCGCCCTGGATCATGAAGATCTTCATGATCGAGCCCGGCGATGCGCCCAGGGTACGCAGGATCGCAATGTCAGCCTGCTTGTCGGTCACCGTCATCACCAGGGTCGACACCAGGTTGAAGGCAGCCACCGCGATGATCAGGGTCAGGATGATGAACATCATGCGTTTCTCGGTCTTGACCGCGGCGAACCAGTTGCTGTTCTGCTGGGTCCAGTCGCGCAGGTACAGGTTGGGCGGCAGCGTGGTCGCCAGCTGCTGCACGATCTGCGGCGCCTGCAGCATGTCGGTGACTTTCAGGCGCACGCCGGACGGCGAATCCTGGCGGAACATCTTTTCCGCGTCGTCCAGGTGGATGAAAGCCAGGGTCGAATCGTATTCGAAATGGCCGGCTTCGAAAATCCCGGCCACGGTGAACTGGCGCAGGCGCGGAATCACGCCGGCCGGAGTCACCTGCCCTTGCGCCGCCATCAGCGTCACCTTGTCGCCGATGCCGACGCTCAAGGCATGCGCCAGCTCTATTCCCAGCACGATATTGAATTCGCCCGGCTTGAGGTCGTTGAAGCTGCCGCGCTTGACCTTGCTGGCCACGTCCGACACCTTCGGCTCTTCCGCCGGCAGGACGCCGCGCACCGCGACGCCACGCAATACGCCGTCGCGCACCAGCATGGCCTGGGCGTCGACATAGGGTGCCGCGCCTATCACTTCCTTGTTCTTGAACGCCTGGCGGGCGACCTCTTCCCAGTTCGGCATGGAACCGGAAGCGTCGAACACCTCGATATGCGCCAGCACCGACAGCATGCGGTCGCGCACGTCTTTCTGGAAACCGTTCATCACGGACAGCACCACGATCAGCGCCGCCACGCCGAGGGCGATGCCGGCCATCGAAATCAGCGAGATGAAGGAAATAAAGCTGTTGCGGCCGCTGCGCTTGCCCGCACGGGTATAGCGAATGCCGACCAGCCACTCAAACGGTAAATTTTTTAAGATGCTCAAACAAGGCTCCCGAAATCAGCCCGCAGTTTGCCATAAATTGGCAAACTCACGTTGCTTTACAGTGCAGTACTACGTAAATGAGGGAATCCCAGAAGTGCTGATTTTTTGTGCCAGGCTAGGCGCAAACCGGAGCGATAGTGGTGCTATCGCGAGGATTTGCAACGACGCATGGTTCAAAAAAGCAGTGCTTATGGGGTTTCCTCATTTGCGTAGCACTGCACTATGCCTATGTTCTGATCCTGACAACACTCTATCGTTCAGTCAAAATCGAGGCAGCGCCACCGATTGCCAAAACGAAATATACTATTCGGTATCCGGGCCGTATCCGTAAAATATCCAACCTGAACAGGATTGCATGATGAAAAAATTCTTCGCCCTCTGCCTGGGACTGTTATTGGCGCAGGCAGTAGCCGCCGCCCCGTTGCCCTACGATGAAAAGGCCGACGCCAAGACCGACCTGACTCAGGCGCTGAGCCAGGCCCAGGCCAGCCACAAGCAGGTGATCCTGGTGTTCGGCGCCAACTGGTGCACCGATTGCCGCGAATTGGACAAGGCGATCCATGGCAAAAGCGCGTCGCTGATCGACGGCAAATTCATCTTGGTGAAGGTCGATGTCGGCAATTTCGACAAGAATCTCGATGTCGCCCAGTCTTACGGCAACCCGATCAAGAAAGGCATCCCGGCCGCGGTGCTGCTCAGCCCGGACAACAAGATCCTGTATTCGACCAAGGCCGGCGAGCTGGCTGATGCCCGCCGCATGGGCGAGAACGGCATCTATGACTTCTTCAATAAAGAGATCGTAAAACGACAAGGCAGCTAAGCCTGCGCCCAGCTGCCCCGGTTTCCAGCAATCTCGGCTGCCTTTTACTTCGGCGCCAGCCGGATCCCGCCGTCGAGACGGATCACTTCGCCGTTCAGGTAGACGGTCTCGATAATGGTCTTCACTAATGCCGAGAATTCGGCCGGCTTGCCGAGCCGCGGCGGGAACGGCACCATTTTCCCGAGCGCGTCCTGCACTTCTGCCGGCATGCCAAGCAGCATCGGCGTTTCCATGATGCCTGGCGCAATCGTCATCACGCGGATGCCGTGGCGCGACAGTTCGCGCGCCGCCGGCAAGGTCAAGGCCACCACCCCGCCCTTGGACGAGGCGTAAGCGGCCTGGCCGATCTGGCCGTCGAACGCGGCCACCGAGGCGGTATTGATGATCACGCCGCGCTCGCCATCGGCATTCGGTTCGCCCTTGCTCATCGCATCGGCCGCCAGGCGCATCATGTTGAAGGTGCCGATCAGGTTGATCTGGATCACCCGCGCAAAATCTTCCAGGCCATGCGGCCCTTCCTTGCCGACGATGCGCTTGGCCGGCGCCACGCCTGCGCAGCTGACCAGCCCGTGCAAGCCGCCGAACACCGTCAGCGCCGTGTTGACGGCTTCCGCCGCGCTGGCCTCGCTGCACACATCGGTGGCGACAAACCGGGCGTTGGCGCCCAGCTGCGTCGCCAGTGCGGCGCCGGCTTCCTGGTTGATGTCGGCGATCACCACCCTGGCGCCGCCCTGCACCAACATGGCGGCAGTCGCAGCACCCAGGCCGGAACCGCCGCCGCTGATCAGGAATACATTATTTTCGATTTGCATGGTTTTTCTCTTCTTTAAATTTTAGCCTTGGCGATTTCCTGGTTGCGCAAGATGAAGCGCTGCAGTTTGCCGCTCGGCGTTTTTGGCAGTTCAGTTAAAAATTCGATTTCACGCGGATAAGAATGCGCCGCCAGCCGGTGCTTGACGTATTGCTGCAGCTCGGCCACCAGTTCCGCACTGGCTTGGTAGCCTGTACTTAAGACGACAAAAGCCTTGACCAGTTCAGTGCGATCGGGATCCGGCTTGCCGACCACCGCCGCCTCCATCACCGCCGCATGCTCCAGCAACGCGCTTTCGACATCGAACGGGCCTATGCGATAACCGGAGGAGGTAATGATATCGTCGCCGCGCCCGATAAAGCTGATGCTGCCGTCCTGGTTGGTCTCGACCGTATCGCCGGTGATGTAATAGTCGTCGTCGACGGCATCCTGCCGCCAATAACCCTGGAACCAGAATACCGGTGAATTGCGCACATCCACCGCCAGCACCCCCGGCTGTCCCACTCCCAGCTCGTTCCGGTCGTCGTCCAGCACCGCCAGCCGGTAACCGGGCATGGCAAGGCCGGCCGAACCCATGTGCACCTCGTGCCGCAAGCCATGGTGGTTGCACAACACCATGCCCGTTTCGGTCTGGCCGTAATGATCGTTGATCAGGCAGTCCAGATGCTGGCGGAACCAGCGGTTCACTTCGGGATTCAGCGGTTCGCCGGCGCTGCTGACGGCGCGCAGCTGGCCCTTGACCGGCCCCGCTGCTTCCGCACCGCCGGCAATCAGCAACCGGTACGCGGTAGGCGAACCGGCAAGATTGGTGATCTTGTATTTGTCGATGATCCGGTAGGTGCTCTCGACCGTGAACGAACCCTCGTAGAAGGTGATCGCGTGGCCCATCAGCATCGGCCCGGTGACGCAATAGTACAAGCCATAGGCCCAACCGGGATCGGCGATATTCCAGAAAGCGTCTTGCGGCCGCACGTCCATTGCATAGCGCGTATAGACGTAAAAAGCCAGCATCGCCCGCAGCGGCACCGCGACGCCCTTGGCCGGCCCGGTCGTGCCGGAAGTGAACAGCATGATGAAGGCGTCGTCAGCCTTGCGCATCACCGGCGCAAACTCGCTCGGCTGCTGTTCCAGCTCCGGCCAGAAACCGAAGTCGCCGGCCGGTGGTGCGGCGGCGACGGTCATGATGGGCGGACAATCCAGCACTTCCTCCAGCTTGTGGCGGTTATCGGCATCGGTAACGATCAGTTTCGCCTCGCTGGCGGCGACCCGGTATTCAATCGATTTCGAACCGAAGGCGGTGAACAAGGGCTGGTACACCGCGCCGGCGCGCCAGGTGCCGAGGATGGCAACCAGCAGTTCCGGCGTACGCGGCAGCAATCCGGCGACGCGGTCGCCGGGCTGGACGCCCTGCTGCTTCAGGAAATTGGCGAAGCGCCCCGACAATTCCTTGAGCTGGGCGAAGGTATAACTGGCGCTGCGGCCATCCTTGCCTTCCCAAAGCAATGCAATGCGACCGGGCGTGGCGTGGCGGTCGCAGCATTCGACACAGGCATTGATGCCGCTTTGCAGGTTGCCGGACAGCTCGGCGGCGATGCTGTCGGCGCTGAATTCGGCGTAAAACTGGGCATAATCCGGGATGCTTGCGCCCGCGACCGGGGCATCGGCTGGCAAAGCTGATGACATGCGTGTTCTCCTCTTAACCTAAAATGGCAGGCCTGACCGGCTCTTGTTGTTATCAGAAATGGAACGACTGCAGCTTAGTCTAGGATAATTAGAGACCGACAGCCATGTCAAAAGCGATCAGCAGGCTTGATCGAAATTGCAATACCGAGGCAAATGGACTTATGGAAGACTGGGAAAAGGGAACGATCGCCATCAGCTTCGTCGATGAAGCGCTGCACAGCATGCGCCAGCGCGGCATGGATACCGAATCGCTGCTGCTGCAGGCCGGCATCGCGCCGCGCTGGCTGAAAGAACCGCACGCCCGGGTCGCCGCCGCCAACTACGGCCGGCTGTGGTACCTGATCGCGCACGCCATGGACGACGAATTCTTCGGCATGGACAGCCATCCGATGCGGGTCGGCAGCTTCAACATGCTGTGCCGCAGCGCCCTGCATAGCGCCAGCCTCGGCAAGGCCCTCGGGCGCATGCTGGATTTTCTGCGGCTGGTGCTGGACGACATGGCGGCGATGCTTTCCGAACAAGACGGCCTGGCGCGCATCGCCATCAGCGACAGCGGCGATCCGCGCCGCATGTTTGCCTATGGCACCTTCTTGATGATCGTGCACGGCGTCGGCAGTTGGCTGATCGGACGCCGCATCCAGCTGCTGTCGGCGGATTTCCGCTGCACAGAACCGCTGGCCAGCCTCGACTACAAGATCCGCTTTTGCGACCAGGCCCGCTTCGGCCAGCCGCAGACCAGCATCGCCTTCGACGCCGCCTGCCTGGCTTTGCCGATCGTGCAGAACCAGCGCACGCTGCAAGCTTTCCTGCGCGAGGCGCCCGGCAACCTGCTGGTGAAATACAGCAACCACGACAGCCTGGCGGCGACCATCCGCCGCCGGCTGCGCCAGCTGCCGCTGACCGAATGGTCGGATTTCGACAGCCTGTCGAAACAACTCAACACACCGGCTTCGACGCTGCGCCGCAAGCTGGGCCAGGAGGGGCAGTCGTACCAGGCGATCAAGGACAATTTGCGGCGCGACCTGGCGATCAATTACCTGAGCGGCTCCGCCAGGAGCATAGAAGAGATCGCCGTCAGCCTTGGTTTTGCCGACTCCAGCGCCTTCCACCGGGCTTTCAAGAAATGGACGGGAAGCAGTCCGGGCGAGCATCGGCGAGCTTTGGCGGGGATCTAGCTTATTTGCGCTTGACCGGGGTGAACACCCGTCCATGTATCGCCGACAGGATCGCCTCCACCGCCGGATGCTTGATCTTGCGCTCATTCGACACCGCATAAAACTGCTCATGCACCTGGTCCAGTTCGCCGATCAGCACCGCGCCGAATTGTTCCTCGACATCGGCGGCGAGCGCCGACGGCGCCGGAAACAGGCCCAGGCCGTTGCGGCCGAAGGTGTTCAGCAGCGCATTATCATCGAACTCGCCGACCACATCCGGCCGCAGCTCATGCGCTTCGAACCAGTGGTCAATGCGGCCGCGGATCACGTTGTTGCGGGTCGGCAGCAACAGAGGCGCGCCGCTAAGGCTGGCCGGGAATTTTGCGCGATAACGCTTGGCCAGCTCCTTGCTGCCGAACAGCGCGATGTCGCTCTCTCCGAGCAAATGGCTGAATACGCGCAACGCCGCGCCGGAAGGCGCCGGCCGGTCGGTCAGCACCACATCCAGCTTGTGCATGGTGAGATCGCCCAGCAGCGACTCAAACTTGTCCTCGAAACACACCAGCTTCACCCGCTGCGGCAAGCGCAATGCCGCTTCCAGCAGGCGCGACGAAATCAGCTTCGGCAGCGAATCCGAAATGCCGACCGCCAGCCGCAAGGTGGGTTCATCGTCGGCAGCGGCAAGCGCTTCCTGCATCTGTTCGCCCAATAAGAAAATCTGATCGGCATAACCCAGCGCCAGGCGCCCCGCCTCGGTCAATACCAGGCGCCGGCCCTGCGGCGCCAGCAGCGACTTTCCTACCGCCTGCTCCAGCAGCGACAGCTGGGCGCTGACGGTTTGCACCGCCAGCCCCAGGCGTTCGGCGGCGCGGGTGACGCTACCTTCCTTGGCCACCACCCAGAAATAATGCAGGTGGCGAAAATTCAGTCCAGATGATTTCATTATTCTGTTTTTCCGAAGTAATTCTTCGATTATCTTCGCTTTTTAAGTTCATGTCGCGGTTATATGATGGTTTCTCCTGAAACGAACTGGAGTCTTTGATGAAACCGACTATCGCCATCGTTGCTACCAAAGGTGTAAAACTCAGCCGCAGACTGCGCGAGTACGTTAGCCATCGCTTGAGCCTGGCGCTCGACAGGAAACAATACGGCATCCAGGCCATGAAAGTGCGCATCAGCGACCAGAACGGGCCCAAGGGCGGCATCGACAAGCATTGCCAGATCCAGCTGACCTTGCCCGGCTTGCCGACCGTGGTCGTCACCGAAAAAGGAAACGACGTCGCCGCCATGGTCGACCAGGCTGCGCATCGCGCCGCGCAAGCCATTGACCGCCTGCTGTCAAGGGCCAAATCGATCCGGCATACCAAATACACGGTGCCGACCAGCGAAGCTGCCCTTATCTAATTTTACGAAAGACCATCATGAATAATCGTTACGACACTCTCAGAAACAGCAGCGCCAGGTATGCCGCCACCACGGTGATGGACGGCGCTGCGCGCAAGGTCCTGCGCAACACCTACCTGCTGCTGTCGCTATGCCTGGGTTTCAGCGCCATCGTCGCCGGCGCCTCGATAGCATTCAGCCTGCCCGCGCCCGGCATCATCATCACCCTGATCGGCTATTTCGGCTTGCTGTTCCTGGTCACCAAATACCGTGACCAGGGGCTCGGCGTGGGCCTGGTGTTCGCGCTGACCGGCTTCATGGGCTACACCCTGGGGCCGATCGTCAGCCATTACCTGAGTCTGCCCAACGGCGGCTTGACGGTGATGATGGCGCTGGCCGGCACTGCCATCATTTTCCTCGGCATGTCTGCTTATGCGCTGGTCACCAAGCGTGACCTGTCCTTCATGGGCGGCATGCTGACGGTTGGCGTGCTGGTGGCTTTCGTGGCCGGACTGGCGGCGATCTTCTTCAGCATCCCGGCCTTGTCGCTGACCGTATCCGCGGTGTTCGTGCTGCTGATGTCGGGCATGATCCTGTTCGAAACCAACAATATCGTGCGCGGCGGCGAGACCAATTACGTGATGGCTACCGTCAGTCTGTTCGTCTCGATTTTCAACCTGTTCACCAGCCTGTTGCAGCTGCTGGGATTCGTCAACAAAGAGTAAACCCGCGATAGGGCCTGCACGGCCTGCCCGCGTTACGTTTGACTATTATGGAGAAATTTTATGTATTGCCCTGTATGCAAGGAAAAGGAGCTCGTCATGAGCGAGAGGCAGAGCATCGAGATCGATTACTGCCCCGGTTGCCGCGGCGTCTGGCTGGATCGCGGCGAACTGGACAAGATCATCCAGCAATCAACCCATGAACTGACAAGCGCCAGGGCGCAGCCGGCTGCTCCGACGCGGCACCAGCCTGAATACCGGCCGGAGCAGCATGGATCGCAGTACAGCGATTACCGCCGGCCGAAAAAGAAAGAGAGTTTCTGGCAAGAGCTGTTCGACTGACAGCATTGCATTGAGCGGGGGAACAGGATCAGGCATCCTGCTCCCCTTCCTTGTTTACACTCCCTGCTTGGCAGAGATAGCGTTTGCCACCACCAGCGCCGTCATGTTGACCACCCGGCGCACCGTCGCCGACGGGTTCAGGATATGCACCGGCGCCGCGGCGCCCAGCAATACCGGTCCCACCGTAACGCCCTGGCCGCCGGTCATCTTCAACACGTTGAACAAGATATTGGCGGCGTCCAGGTTAGGCGTCACCAGCACGTTGGCGTCGCCGCTCAGCGTCGATTTCGGCAGGAACTGCGCCCTTACCTCTGCGCTCAGGGCCGCGTCGCCGTGCATCTCGCCATCGGCTTCGACATCCGGCATGCGCTTGACGAACAAGTCGCGCGCGGCGCGCATCTTCTTGGCCGACGGCCGCGTGCTGGAACCGAACATCGAGTGCGACAGGAACGCCACCTTGGGCGGCACGCCGAAGCGCCTCACCTCTTCCACCGCCATCGCCGCGATATCGGCCAGCTGCTCGGCATCCGGATCGTCGTTGACGAAGGTATCGGCGATGAACAAGGTATGCTTGTCCAGCACCAGGCCGTTCATGGTGGCGAAGCACTTGGCGCCGTCGCGCAGGCCGATGATGTCGCTCACATGTTCCAGGTGGTTGTCGAAACGCCCGACCAGGCCGCACAGCATGCCGTCGGCGTCGCCCAGCTTGACCAGCAGCGACGCAATGGTGGTGTTGGAACGGCGCAAGGTCGACTTCGCCATCTCGGGCGTGACGCCGTCGCGCGCCTTGATCTCGTGATAGGTTTCCCAGTACTGGCGGAAACGCACATCGTCTTCTGGATTGATCAGTTCGAAATCGCGTCCGGCCTGCAAGCGCAAGCCGGCGCGCTTGATGCGCGCCTCGATCACCGCCGGACGGCCGATCAAGATGGGCCGCACCAGCTTTTCTTCCAGCGCGATCTGCACCGCCCGCAATACGCGCTCGTCCTCGCCCTCGGCGTAGACGATGCGTTGCGGCTCGCCGCGCGCGGCGACAAACACCGGACGCATGAACATGCCGGTATGGCTGACAAAACGCATCAGCGACTGGCGGTAAGCTTCCATGTCCTTGATTGGACGCGTCGCCACCCCCGACTCTTCGGCGGCGCGCGCAACCGCAGGCGCGATGCGCAGGATCAGGCGCGAATCGAATGGCTTCGGAATGATGTATTCCGGGCCGAAATGCAGTTCCTGGCCGGCATAGGCGGACGCCACTTCCTCGCTGATCTCGGCCTTGGTCAGGTCGGCGATCTCGCGTACGCAGGCGACCTTCATCGCTTCCGTGATGCTGGTGGCGCCGCAGTCCAGGGCGCCGCGGAAAATGTAAGGGAAACACAAAACGTTGTTGACCTGGTTCGGATAATCCGAACGGCCGGTGGCGATGATGCAGTCCGGCCGCGCTTCCAGCGCCAGCTCAGGGCGGATTTCCGGTTCCGGATTGGCCAGCGCCAGGATGATGGGCTGCGAACCCATGGCCTTGACCATGTCCTGGCTCAGCACGCCGGGCGCCGAGCAGCCGAGGAACACGTCGGCATCGACAATCGCATCGGCCAGGGTGCGGGCATTGGTGGTCTGCTGGTAGCGCTGCTTGGATACATCCAGCTTGTCTTCGCGCTTGTCATGGATCACGCCACGCGAGTCGCAGACGAAAATGTTTTCACGCTTGACGCCCAGCTCGACCATCAGGTCGAGGCAGGCGATCGCCGCGGCGCCGGCGCCGGACGCCACCAGCTTGACTTCGCCGATCTTCTTGTTGACCAGCTCCAGGCCGTTCAGCAGGGCCGCCGAGGAAATGATGGCGGTGCCGTGCTGGTCGTCGTGGAAGACCGGGATCTTCATGCGCTCGCGCAGCTTCTTTTCGATATAGAAGCATTCCGGCGCCTTGATGTCTTCCAGGTTGATGCCGCCCAGGGTCGGCTCCAGCGCGGCGATGATCTCGACCAGCTTGTCCGGGTCGCGCTCGGCCAGTTCGATGTCGAACACATCGATGCCGGCGAAATTATGGAACAGGCAACCCTTGCCTTCCATTACCGGCTTGCCGGCCAGCGGCCCGATGTCGCCCAGGCCCAGCACCGCGGTGCCGTTGGTGACCACGCCCACCAGGTTGGCGCGCGAGGTATATTCCACCGCCATTTCCGGATCTTCGTGGATCGCCAGGCAGGCATAGGCCACGCCGGGCGAATACGCCAGCGACAGGTCGCGCTGGTTCGACAGGGGCTTGGTCGGCACCACGGCGATCTTGCCGCGCGTCGGGCTGCGGTGATATTCCAGCGCCGCGTCGCGCAGGGCCTGCTCGGCCGCAGAAAGAGTGGTTGGGGTGCTCATTGATGGTCTCCTGGATACGCTAATGAAAATTCGGTGGCAGCGACATTATCACAATGTCTATCGATACGGTTTCCCGGCGACCGCTATCTCTGCTGGGGAAGATGCTTTTTGGAAAGGGAAGTTATCCCGTGGAATCGTGGTTTGCATTGTGCGGCTCATGGCAAATGGTAGACGAATCCGAGGTAACTTGCAGCGTTACCGCAAAAAAATCCGATTCAATTTATCCCGCAGCGCCGCATAAAAAAAGCCCGCGCATGCGGGCTTGCCATCGGAAGATTACTGCCATCCTGCCAATCTCAGGCTGCGACGCTGCTTTCCAGCGGCTGCAGCACCAGCAAGGTTTCATAACTCCAGCGCGTCCAGCTGGAAGCCACACCCAGCCGCGCGGTGTTGGGACGAATCTTCGGCTTGTGGATCGCAACCCGGATTTCATCCAGCATCGGGAATTCGCGGAACGACAAGCTGGCGACTTCCGACGCCAGCGTCTCCAGCAGGCGGGTATGCGGCTTGGCTTGCAGGAAAGCCGTGATCACGCCGCAGTAATGATCGTAGTCGATCACCGAGGCGGCGTCGTCATCGTGCTGGCCGCCGGTGCGGTAAGACAGCTCTATATCCAGCTCCACCGCCTGCGCTTTCTCATGCTCATGCGGATGCAGGCCGACCCGCGTCGTCGTCGACAAGGCTTCGACGAAAATCTGCCAGCGGACGCCGCTGGCGATACTCTCATTCTTCATTGGAGATACTCCTGGCAAGCGTCCAGCAAGATACGGCCGAAATAGTCGGCGAAGCTGCGCCGGATCACCAGTTCATACTCACCGCCGGCCAAAGGCCGCAGCAAGACGCCTGCCTTGAAGAAATGGCTTTGGGCGCATTGGCCAACCGTGAACACAGCCGGATGAAAGTCCAGCGGACAACCTTTCCGCAAAACCTCGCGCGCCTTTTCCCCGCTGAGCACCAGGCTGGTGTTGCCGCTGCTGACATCCACCACGGAAGCAAACTGTCCGGCCAGCGCGCCGGTCAGATCCGCGCATAATGCCGGCAAGCGCGGCTGTTTCGACTGGACCAGCCATTCATTCGGCGCCAGCCAGTAAATGGTGAACTTCTCGCTGTCCGTGACCGTGTTCGGCTGCAGCGGCAGAACCGCGCCGGTGAGGCTCTTGACCGCTTTCTGCAGCACGGCGGAATCCGCGTCGCCCTTGAGGTTGATCAGTTCGAGGAACGGTTTCTCTTCCATGCTGACCGCCGCGCCGGCGCCGGCCGCGAGCGGCGCCAGCATCTGCGTCAGTTCGGTGAACGGCGATTCTTGCTGCACCTGGAAAAGCTGGGTTTCATTCAACATGTTGACGGACTCCTTCTGCATCGTAAAACACCAGGCTGCTGATCTTGGCCGCGAGATTGCGGCCGTTCGCCAGCGGAATGCTGACTTCCTGTCCCATCTTGCCGAGGCCGCCCTTGATCAGCGCGAAAGCAATCGAACGCTGCAGGATCGGACTAAAATAACTGGACGTCACATGGCCGATCATGTCGGCGATCGGTTCATTGCTTGGTTCAGCCAGGATCTGGCTGCCTTCCGGCAGCACCACATCCTTGTCCTCGCTCAGCAAGCCGACCAGCTGCTTGCGGTCGCTGCGCGCAGTGTCGGACCGGATCAGCGAACGCTTGCCGAGGAAATCCTTGGACTTGGCGACCAGGCCGCCCATGCCGAGGTCGAACGGCGTCACCGAACCGTCGGTATCCTGGCCAACAATGATGTAGCCCTTTTCTGCACGCAGCACGTGCATGGTCTCGGTGCCGTAAGGCGTGATGTCGAATTCCTTGCCGGCTTCGATGATCGCGTCCCAGATGGCGCGTCCCATGTTGGCCGGCACGTTCACCTCGTACGACAGTTCACCCGAAAAACTGATGCGCATGATGCGGGTGAACACGCTGTTGATGCTGCCTTCGCGGAACGACATGAACGGGAATTTCTCATTCGAAAAATCGATGTCCTTGCACACCTTCTGCAACACGCGCCGGGCATTCGGCCCCACCACCGCAAACGTCGCAAAATGGTCGGTCACCGACGTCAGGTTGACCTTCAGGTGCGGCCATTCGGTCTGCAGCCAGCGCTCCATCCAGTCCAGCACGCGCGCCGCGCCGCCGGTGGTGGTGCTCATCAGGAAATGCTGCTCGCCCAGGCGCACCGTGACGCCGTCGTCGAACACCATGCCATTTTCATCGAGCATCAGGCCGTAGCGGCACTTGCCGACTTCCAGCTTGTTCCAGGGATTGGTATACATCCAGTTCAGCAGAGTGACGGCATCCGGTCCCTGCACATCGATCTTGCCCAGGGTCGAAGCATCCAGGATGCCGACGCTGTTGCGCGCCGCCAGGCATTCGCGCGCTACCGCGGCGTGCAGGTCTTCCTTGCCGCGCGGGTAGTACCATGGCCGCTTCCAGTTGCCGACATCTTCAAACAAGGCGCCCTGTTCCTGGTGCCAGGGATGGATGCAGGTCTTGCGGATCGGCGTCAGGAACTCGCCCAGCTCGCGCCCGGCCACGGTGCCGAAAGTCACCGGCGTGTAGTTCGGGCGGAAGGTGGTGGTGCCGGTTTGCGGGATGGTCTTGCCCAGCACTTCGGCCAGGATCGCCATGCCGTTGATATTGCCGAGCTTGCCCTGGTCGGTGCCGAAGCCGAGCGCGGTGTAGCGCTTGACGTGCTCCACCGAGTGATAACCCTCGCGTGCCGCCAGGTAGATATCCGCCGCCGAAACATCGTTCTGGTAATCGACGAACTGCTTGGGGCCGCGCCCTACCTGCTTGCGGTCGCCCACCAGCCACAAAGGCATGATGGCGGCTTCGGACAACTCCACCACTTTCCAGCTGGGCAGCACTATCGGCTTCAAGCCTACCGCGACGATCGCTTGCTGCGCCGCCAAGGCGCCGTCGCGCAAAGCGCCGCTCAGGCTGAAATCGCCGTTGGCGGCGCCTGCGCTGGTTTCCTTTTGCATCGCCGAACCAGGTACAAAACAGGCTTTTTCGTTGCTCCAGTGCGCCTTGCCGCCGGATTGCGCAAACAGGTGGATCACCGGATTCCAGCCGCCCGACACGCCCAGCAGGTCGCAGGCCAGCGAGGTAATGAACTGCCCCGGCACGCCATCCTGGTGACGCGCCACTTCCACCATCTTGACATGGCGGCTGCCGCTGGCGGTCACCACCACGGCGTCGTTGACGATGTTGATGCCTTGCCGCCTTGCCGTAGCCGGCAAGCTGCTGTTGCCAGCCGGACGCGGGTCAACCACGGTCACTTCGGCGCCGTTGGCCTTCAGGTCCAGCGCGGTCTGGTAAGCATCGTCATTATTGGTGAAGATCACCGCCTTGCGCCCCGGCAGCACGCCGTAGCGGTGGATATAGGTCGACACCGCCGACGCCAGCATAATGCCCGGCAGGTCATTGTTGCCGAATACGATAGGCCGCTCATGCGCGCCGGTGGCCAGTATCACGTGCTTGGCGCGCACCTTCCACAAGCGCTCGCGCACCGCCCCGCGCGCCGCCAGCGGCAGGTGCTCGCTGAGGCGCTGGGTCACGGTCAGCAGGTTATGTTCCTGGTAGCCGAACACCGTGCTGCGCGACAAAATCGTAACCTCCGGCAAACGCCGCAGATCGTCCGTTATCTTTGCCACCCACGCTGCAGCGGGCAAGCCATCGATCATGGCCGGCCCGGACAACAGGCTGCCGCCCAGCTCCGGCTGGTCGTCGACCAGCACCACCCGTGCGCCCGAACTGGCGGCGACCCAGGCCGCAGCAAGGCCGGCCGGGCCTGCGCCTGCAACCAGCACATCGCAATGGGCGTAGGTCTTTTCGTAGCGGTCAGGATCGAGCGCGGTGGGCGCCTTGCCGAAGCCGGCTGCTTCGCGTATCACTTCTTCGTACTTGCCCCACCAGCTGCGCGGCCACTTGAATGTCTTGTAATAGAAACCGGCCGGGATGAAACGGGCGAACAGCTGGTTCACCGCCATCCGGTCATTCTCGATGCTGGGACTGGCGTTGACACTGGTCGCGTTCAAGCCCTGGTACAGTTCGATTTCGGTGGCGCGGGCGTTCGGCACCGTATAAGCGCCGGTTTCCAGCTGCACCAGCGCATTCGGTTCTTCCACGCCGGCGGTGACGATGCCGCGCGGGCGATGGTATTTCCAGCTGCGCGCCACAAAATGCACGCCGTTGGCCAGCAGCGCCGACGCCAGCGTATCGCCCTGGTAGCCTTGGTAACTCTTGCCGTTGAAGGTAAAACCGAGCGCCGCGCCGCGGTCTATCCGGCCGCCGTCCTTGAGCCGATGCGTCTGATTGCTCATGTTGCACTCCCTGTTTCAGTCTTTTCGCCGAACTTGCTGTAACCGAGGAATTCGTAGCTGACGGTATCGCGCTCGGCCATGAACCAGCGCCTGCAGCCATGGCTGTGCAGCCATTGTTCGCGGTGCACGCCGCGCGGATTCTTGCGCATGAACAGATAGTCGCCCCAGGCTTCGTCGCTGATGTTTTCGGTGTCCAGCGGACGCGCGATGTCGGCTTCGCCGCCGCAATGGAACTCGCTCTCGGCGCGCGGCCCGCACCAAGGGCAGGTAATCAATAACATGATGGATCTCCAGGCAGATAGCGGGAATTGGTGAATTTCAGTGAGCCACGGCAGCGGCGCCGTGTTCGTCGATCAGGTGGCCGTTGTAGAAACGGTCCAGCGCAAACGGCGCATTCAGGGGGTGCGGATTGTCGTTGGCAATCGTGTGGGCGAATACCCAGCCCGAGCCCGGCGTAGCCTTGAAGCCGCCGGTGCCCCAGCCGCAGTTGAAGTACAGGCCCTTGACCGGGGTCTTGGAAATGATCGGGCAAGCGTCCGGCGAAACGTCGACGATCCCGCCCCATTGGCGGTTCATGCGGACCCGGCTCAGCACCGGGAACATTTCGACGATCGCCTGCAGGGTGCCTTCGATCACGTGGTAACTGCCGCGCTGGCCGTAGCCGGTATACTGGTCGACGCCGGCGCCGATCACCAGGTCGCCCTTGTCGGACTGGCTGATATAGGCGTGCACCGCATTCGACATCACCACCGTATCGATGATCGGCTTGATCGGCTCCGACACCAGCGCCTGCAAAGGGTGGCTTTCCAGCGGCAAGCGGATGCCGGCCATGGCCGCCAATACGCTAGAGTGGCCGGCAGCAACCACCGCCACTTTCTTGGCCTTGATAAAACCTTTGACGGTATCGACCCCGGTCACCGCGCCATTCTCGCGTCGGATCCCGGTCACGCCGCAGTTCTGCAGGATATCGACGCCGCGCTCGTCGGCGCCGCGGGCAAATCCCCACGCCACCGCATCGTGCCGCGCCACGCCGCCGCGGCGCTGGAAGGAAGCGCCCAGCACCGGGTAGTGGCTGTTCAGGTTAATGATCGGCACGATTTCCTTGACCTGCGCCGGCGTCAACCATTCGGCGTCGACACCGTTGAGACGGTTGGCGTTGATGCGGCGGTCGGTATCGCGCACGTCCTGCAGGGTATGCGCCAGGTTCATCACGCCGCGCTGGCTGAACATGACGTTGTAGTTCAGGTCCTGCGACAAGCCTTCCCACAGCTGCATGGCTTTTTCATACAGCATGGCCGACTCGTCCCACAGGTAGTTCGAGCGCACGATGGTAGTGTTGCGCGCGGTATTGCCGCCGCCTATCCAGCCTTTTTCAATCACCGCGATATTGCGCAAGCCGTGCACCTTGGCCAGGTAATAGGCAGTAGCCAGGCCGTGGCCGCCGCCGCCGACGATGACGATGTCGTATTCCTTTTTCGGTTCCGGACTTTTCCAGGCCCGCTGCCAGTTCTCATGATAGGAGAGCCCATTGCGGATCAGGCTGAATATCGAATAATTGCTCATACACTCCTCAAAGTTCCAGAACCGCTGTTACAGTCCGCTATTAGTTAGCACTCAAAGTCAGCACTCAATCACATTTACCGCCAAACCACCACGTGATGTTTCCTTGTATTTGGTCTTCATGTCGGCGCCGGTCTGCATCATGGTCTTGATCACATTGTCGAGCGACACATAATGTTTGCCGTTGCCGCGCAAGGCCATGCGGGCGGCGTTGATCGCCTTCACTGCACCCATCGCATTGCGTTCTATGCAGGGAATCTGCACCAGTCCGCCAACCGGATCGCAGGTCATTCCGAGGTTGTGCTCCATGCCGATTTCCGCGGCATTCTCGATCTGCTCCGGCGTGCCGCCCAAGACCGCCGCCAATGCTCCCGCAGCCATCGAACAGGCAACCCCGACCTCGCCCTGGCAACCGACTTCGGCGCCGGAGATGGAAGCGTTTTCCTTGTAGATCAGGCCGATCGCCGCCGCCGTCAGCATGAAGGTCATGACCCCGTCTTTATTCGAACCGGGAATGAACTTGGTGTAGTAATGCAGCACCGCCGGCAACACGCCTGCCGCGCCATTGGTAGGTGCGGTAACGATCCGTCCGCCAGCAGCGTTTTCTTCATTCACCGCCATCGCATACAGGTTGACCCAGTCCAGCATCGACAGCGGATCCGTAAACGATTCCTCGGAGCGTTCCTTCAGTTGCCGGTACAGCTCGGACGCGCGGCGCTTGACCCGCATCGGGCCGGGCAGTTCGCCGTCTATCGAGCAGCCGCGTTTGACCGCCGCCGCCATCACATCCCAGATGCCCAGCAGCTTGGTCCGCACTTCTTCCGCCGAACGCCAGTGCTTTTCGTTTTCCATCATCAGCGCGGCGATCGTCAAGCCGCTTTCGGCGCACATGCGCAGCAGGTCGTCGCCGGAATGAAACGGATATGGCAGGTCGCCCTCGCTCTGCACGCTGCCCGCCTGCACCAGGTTGACGCGCTGGCCTTCCTTGCTGACCACAAAACCGCCGCCGACCGAGTAGTATTCTTTTTCCGCAATCACGCTGGCGGCAGCATCCAGGGCGACAAAACGCATGCCGTTCGGATGTTGCGGCAAGGCTTCGCGGCGGAAAAACAGCACATGCTCTTTTTCCACGCAGCCGATGGCGTGGCTGCCGTTCAGCAGCAATTTCTTCGAACTGCGGATTTCCGCCAGCCGCGGTTCGACATGGTCCGGATCGATGTTGTCCGGCAGGTTGCCTTCCAGTCCAAGCAGCACCGCCTTGTCGCTGCCGTGGCCTTTGCCGGTCGCGCCCAGCGAACCGTACAGCTCGACCCTGACCGCATGCACCGCATCGAGCAGGCCCGCATCATGCAAATACGCAGCAAATCGATTGGCGGCAATCATCGGTCCCACCGTATGCGAACTGGAGGGGCCGATGCCGACCTTGAATAAATCGAATGTGCTGATGTTCATAGAAAACCCGATTGGCTGTACTGGCAAAACATGATGCTTAGGTTCATGACAACTCCTGGTTGGGTTGAAGTTTTTTCCCGGCAAACGGCAGCAAGCGCACGAGACACGACAACGCCAGGGTACAGCGCAACACGATTGATTCCAGTCTCAAACCACCTCGTGTTGCAGTGCTATTCCTTGACATCATTTTGTCCTTGCACGGGCTGGCCTATTTCCCGTAGCTGACAAGTGTTTGTCCTTTTCCGACAAGCGCGACATTTTTTGATTTTACGCGTAGGGTGGGCACAACGTGCCCACGCGGGAAGTAACTCTACGTGCATGCCTGTTTTGATGCAACATGGGCCTCGGCTTCGGCAATCAAGGTTACGCTTGGTCACGTCGTGCCACCCTACTCCGTTAAACCGAGGTAGGATGACAAACTGTCATTTTTAAACCCGTCAAGCCGTTAAATATGTCAAACGCCAATCTACGCAACCAATGCCATACTTTTTTTTCTGGAACCGCGCCGCGCCCAGCCGCCGAGGATTTTGCCGAAATGGCTGCCTGGTGCCAGGCGCATGACATCCAGCACGACGTCTATGGCGAAGGCAAGCTGGTTCAGGATTTCGAAAACAAGGTCGCCGCGCTGCTGCGCTTCGAAGCGGCCCGCTTCGTGATTACCGGAACGCTTACCCAGACCGTCGCACTGCGCATCGCCTGCCAGGACCGCAACAACCCGCTGGTGGCGCTCCACCCTACTGCGCACATCCTGCTGCACGAGAACAGCAATTACCAAATGCTCGGCCATTTCACCTCGCTCAACGTAGGCAACCCACACCGGCCGTGGACGGCCGATGACCTCAAAGCCATCCCTGACCGCCTGGGCGCGGCGCTGTACGAGTTGCCCATGCGTGAGATCGGCGGCCAGCTGCCGGCATGGGAAGAACTGGATGCGGTCAAGCATTACTGCCGCAAGCAAAATATCCATCTGCACCTGGACGGCGCCCGCCTGTGGGAAGCCGCTGCCGGCTATGGCAAGCCGCTGGACAGCGTGACCGCCGGCTTCGACAGCGCATATGTTTCGTTCTACAAGGGCATAGGCGGCCTCGGCGGCGCCATGCTGTTGGGCAGCCGCGACTTCATTGAGCGCACTTCGATCTGGATGAAACGCATGGGCGGCAATATCTATCAGCGCTCGCCCTACGTGGTGGCGGCTGCGATGCGGTTCGACGCGAAGCTGGCGCGCATGCCGGCTTACCTGCAGCGCACCCGGGATCTGTATCGGCTGCTGGCGCGCTATCCGCTGTGGCAAGTCAATCCGCGTCAACCGCATTGCAATATATTGCATCTCTATTTTCCGGTTGACCGCGATGCGGCGAATGCCGCGCGCGACCAGCTGGCCCGCGAGCACGGAATCTGGCTGTTTGGCGAAGCCAGGCATACGGCCCTGCCGCAGCAAAGTTATATCGAGTGGTATGTGGGGGATGCGCTGCTGTCTTTGTCCGACGATAGGGTCGCCGCGATCCTGGACCAGTTCCTGGCGCTACTCGCGCCTGCGTGACTTTGCCCCCTGACGGCGCAAGACTGGCCGTCAGCAGGCAATCAAGCCGGTATAACCCAAGCCGGGCTCAGGCGGCTTTCTTCAATAAATGATGCGGATCGATGACGAATTTCTTCGGCGCGCCGGCATCGAACTGCTGGTACCCGGCCGGCGCCTGGTCCAGGGTGATCACTTCGACACCGACAATGTCTGCAATCTTGATGCGGTCCCACAGGATCGCCTGCATCAGCTGCCGGTTGTATTTCATCACCGGCGTCTGCCCGGTATGGAAGCTGTGCGACTTGGCCCAGCCCAGCCCGAGGCGGATGCTCAGGCTGCCGCGCTTGGCGGCGCTGTCGACGGCGCCCGGATCATCGGTCACGTACAAACCCGGAATGCCGATCTTGCCGGCGACCCGGGTCACCTCCATCAGCGAATTGAGCACGGTTGCCGGCGCTTCCGACTGCGCACCCGCATGGCCATGGCCGCGCGCTTCGAAACCGACGCAGTCAATCGCGCAATCGACTTCCGGCACGCCCAGGATCTGCGTGATCTGGTCGCTCAGCGAAGCATCGAGGGACAGGTCCACGGTTTCGAAACCGACGCTGCGCGCATGCACCAGGCGCAACGGATTAACGTCGCCGACAATCACCACCGCCGCTCCCAGCAAGCGCGCCGAAGCCGCCGCAGCCAGCCCGACCGGACCGGCGCCGGCGACATACACGGTGGCGCCGGGGCCGACGCCGGCCGTCACCGCGCCGTGGTAACCGGTAGGCAGGATATCCGACAGGCAGGTCAGGTCGCGGATCTTGGCCATCGCCTGCTCTTTGTCGGGAAAACGCAGCAGGTTGAAGTCGGCGTAAGGCACCATCACGTATTCGGCCTGGCCGCCGATCCAGCCACCCATGTCGACGTAACCGTAAGCGCCGCCGGCGCGCGCCGGATTGACGGTTTCGCAGACGCCGGTATGCTGTTCCTTGCAGGTGCGGCAGCGGCCGCAGGCGACATTGAACGGCACCGAAACCAGGTCGCCCTTCCTGATGGTTTCGACATCGGAGCCGACTTCTATCACCTCGCCGGTAATTTCATGGCCCAGCACCAGCCCGGCCTGGGCGGTGGTGCGGCCGCGCACCATGTGCTGGTCGGAACCGCAGATATTGGTGGACACCACTTTCAGGATCACGCCATGCTCGATTTTCTTGCCCTGCGGATTATCCAGCTTGGGAAATGGAATCGACTGTATTTCAACCTTGCCCTGCTCGATATAAACCACGCCACGATTTTCTGACATTGTGTCTCCTTCTGTTGTCATGAGGATTGAAGCCGCTATTGAAACCACTAAGCGTTACCGCATCAAATGCCCAGCGAAGCCTTGACTGCAGGCAGGCCATCCTTGCCGTCGAAGGTCTTGACTCCGGCCAGCAGCTTCTCCAGGACGTCCGGATTCTTTTTCAGCCACTCCTTGGCCGCGGTCTTGGGATCGGATTTGTCCATGATGCGCCCCATCAGCTGGTTTTCGATGCCGGTGGAAAACTGCAGGTTGCCGGCCAGCTTGTCGGCGTTCGGGCAGCGCGTCGCATAGTCGGTGGCCGCCACGGTATAGACCTTGGCCTCGCCGTAATTGGGACCGAACACATCGTCGCCGCCGCTCAGGTAGCTGATTTTCTGCTGCACATTCATCGGGTGCGGTTCCCAGCCCAGGATCACTATCCATTTCTTTTGCTTGATCGCCCGCCCCAGCTCGATCAGCATGCCGGCCTCGCTCGACTCCACCATCTTGAAATTCTTCAGGTTGAACTGGTTCTTGCTGATCATGCCCTGGATCAGGGCGTTGCCGTCGTTGCCGGGTTCGATGCCGTAGATCTTTCCGTCCAGCTCCTTCGAAAATTTGGCGATGTCGGCAAAAGTCTTGAGGCCGGCATCGTAGGCGTAGGTCGGCACCGCCAGCGTGTATTTGGCGCCGGTCAGGTTCGGCGTGGCCAGCACCTTGAGCGATTTTTCCTTGACGAAGGGAGCAATGATGGGGTCCATGGTCGGCGCCCAGTAACCAAGGAACAAGTCGATCTGCTTGTTCTTGACGCCGGCAAAGGTGATCGGCACCGAGGCGATGGTCTTGGTGGTGTGATAGCCCAGGCCCTCGTACACGGCGGAAGCCAGGCCGGTGGTGGCGGCGATGTCGGTCCAGCCGACATCGGCGAAACGCACGGTCTGGCACGATTTGGGTTCCTGCGCCTGCACCGGCGCCAGCAGGCTGCACGCCACGCCGACGCCGGCGACCATCAAGCTGAATGATTTCATTGCTTTTTTCTCCTGAAACAAAGACGAAAGTCCGATGCAGGCACCGGTACAAGTTGAATGGAAAGGGCATGCACGCCGACGCAACGAAAATAAACCATGCGTGCCGGTACAGGTAAGAAATTACATCGCATCCGCACCTGGCTTTAGACCGATTGCGACATGCTATTGCCTGCCAGCGTCAAGCAGCTCATCCACCGCCAGCGGCAAGCCCGGTAAAGACGGCAGTTCATCCACCGCCGACAGGTAGGGATGGCGCAGGTGCCGTTCGCTGCTGGGGGAACGGCCGAACTGGTTGCGGTAGGCCTTGCTGAAATGGCAGGATGACTGGAAACCGCAAGCCACCGTCACGCTCATGATCGACATGGTGGTCTGCAGCAGCAGCTCGCGCGCCCGGCGCAGGCGCAGCTGCAGGTAATAATGGGTGGGCGTGACATCCAGGTAGTACTTGAACATGCGCTGCAGCTGGCGTTGCGACAAGCCTACCAGCCTGGCGATTTCTTCGAAGGAAAGGGTTTCTTCGATATGGGTTTCCATCAGCCTGGCGACTTCGATCAGTTCCTTGCGGCTGAAGCCGAGCCGGGCCGCAATCGGGATGTGCTGCTGATAAGCGCCGTCGCGTATGCGTTCCAGGATGAACTGCTCGGAAATCTCGGCCGCCAGCGTCTTGCCGTAGCGGTTCGCGGTCAGGTTCAGCATCAGGTCGATAGGCGCCGTGCCGCCGGAACAGGTGAGGCGGTCGCGGTCCACCGCAAACAGACCCTCGGTAAACAATACGCGCGGGAATTCCTCGCGCAATGCGGAAATGTTTTCCCAATGGATGGCGCACTGGTAACCGTTCATCAGGCCGGCTTTGACCAGCGCGTAACTGCCGGTGCAGATGCCGCCCAGCTTGACGTTGCGCCTTGCCAGCTGGGTCAGCATGGCGTTCAGTTTTTCGTTGACCGCTTCATGGATCTTGACGCCGCCGCAGACAAACAGGATATCCGGCGTGCCGGCCTGCTCCAGGGTCAGCGTCGGCGTAATCGGCAAGCCGTTGCTGGCCAGCGCCGGGGCGCCGTCGACGCTGATCACCGACCAACGGTACAAGGTCTGGCGGCTGATGTAATTAGCCATGCGCAAGACTTCGATCGCACTGGCGAACGCGATCATCGAAAAATTCGGCAAAGTCAGGAAACCAAAATGCACCACCGGCGCAGGCGCGGCGGTTTGCGGCAGCATCGGCGCTGGTTGCGGCCCTGGTTTCGAAGCGGCTTGGTACGAAGACATCCTGCCTCCATCTATGGCTACCGGCGCTGGACCTCCAGCGCGCGGATCACGTTGCTGCTAATTTGTTGCCTGCACCCCTGTCCTTAGCCGGTGGCCAGCGCAGGGCTCTTGCGAAACCATTTGCGCAGCCGGAAAAAGCGCTGCACCTTGCCGGCTTCCGGCGTGCGGCCGAAACTTTCGGTGATGCGGTCGAGGATGATCGCCAGCAGCACCACGCTCAGGCCGCTCTCGAAACCCAGCCCGATGTCGAGCCGCTGGATGCTGGCCAGCACATCGTTGCCGAGGCCGCCGGCGCCCACCATGGAAGCAATGATCACCATCGACAGCGCCATCATGATGGTCTGGTTGATGCCGGCCATGATCGACGGCAAGGCGTTCGGGAACTGCACCTTGTACAGCAGCTGCCAGCCGGTGCAGCCGAAAGCCTGCCCTGCCTCGACGATCTCGTTGTTGACCTGGCGGATGCCGAGCGCGGTCAGGCGCACCGCCGGCGGCATCGCAAAGATCACGGTGGACAGGATGCCCGGCACCCGGCCCAGGCCGAACATCATGGCGGCCGGGATCAGGTAGACGAAGGCCGGCATGGTCTGCATCAAGTCCAGGATAGGCCGCACCACCATCGCTACCCGCTTGCTCTTGGCAGCCCAGACGCCGACCGGGATGCCCAGCGCCAGGCTGATCAGGGTGGAAGAAATGGTCAGCCCGAGGGTGACGATGGTCTGGTCCCAGAAACCGGTGTTGTAGATCACGAAAAAAGACACCACGGTAAACAGCGCGAACTTGAAGCCGACGCGCCAGATGCCCAGCACGATGAAAAATCCCATCAGCAGCCACAAAGGCAGCACTTGCAAACCGTGTTCTATGAATTCGGCAAACCAGCTGATGGCGTTGCCGAAGCTGTCGAAACTGTTGCCGTGCTTATCGAGTATGTAGTGGACGAACTGGTCGACCCAGCGCCCCAGGGGAAGGTGTTCAGACATGCGAACCTCGGGATTTTGATAAAGCTTGGAGCACCATGGACTGGCTGATCGCGCCGCAGTAGCAGCCGTCGCCGTCCACTACCGGCAATGGGCTGCGGCTGCTGATCAGCCGGTCCATCACGTCTTCCAGGTTGCTGCGGTGATGGATCGCTTCGATCCGGTCCAGTCCGCCCGGCTGCAGGTTGCCGCTAGCGTCGGCATGGCGCCGGGTGGCGACGATGCCCTGCACCTTGCGCGCGGCATCCACCACGAAGGCATAGTCGGAGCGGCTGCTGCGGTACAGGTCGCCGTTGGCGTGGACCTCGCCGGCGGAGGCCACCAGCGGCACTGCATCGGTCTGCATCAGGTCGCCGGCGGTCAGGTAACGGTTGGTGTCGACGCCGTCGAAAAAGGCCCGCACATATTCTTCGGCGGGATGGTCGATGATTTCCTGGGCGGTGCCGACCTGCACCAGGCGGCCGCCCTCCATGATGGCGATGCGGCTGCCGATGCGCAGCGCTTCTTCCAGGTCGTGCGAGACGAAAATGATGGTGCGCTGTTGTTCCTTTTGCAAATCCAGCAGCACATCCTGCATTTCCTTGCGTTTGAGCGGATCGAGCGCGGAGAAGGCTTCGTCCATGATCATCAGCGACGGGTTCACCGCCAGCGCGCGCGCCAGGCCGACCCGCTGCTGCATGCCGCCCGACAGTTCGCACGGCAGCTTGTTGGCGAACGGCGCCAGGCCGACCTGTTCCAACACCGTCATGGTGCGGCGCTCGCGCTCCTTTTTGCCGATGCCTGCTACTTCCAGGCCGAACGAGGCATTCGACAGCACCGTGCGGTGCGGCATCAGCGCAAACGACTGGAACACCATGCTCATGTCGCGCCGGCGCAGCTTGATCAGTTGCGAATTCGTCATCTGCGCCACGTTCTGGCCATCCACCAGGACATTGCCGGCGCTGGGATCGACCAAGCGGTTGATCAGGCGGATCAGGGTCGACTTGCCGGAACCGGACAAGCCCATCAGCACGAATATCTCGCCTTCCTGCACCTCGAACGACACGTTCTGCACACCGACCACCTGCCCGGTCTCGGCGAATATCTGGTCCTTCGACTGCCCTCTTTCCAGCATGCTCAAGGCCAACTGCGGATTATTGCCGAAGACCTTGTACAAACGGTCAACTACTACTTTTGCAGACTTCATTACCGGTCTCCTGATTGTGCATTCGACGCTATTGCGGTTTGGATCATTCCTTACTGCAACATATCGCTAGCGTGCGGGTCTCGCCATGCTTGCCCGCTTGTCTCAAATCCACTGCTGCAGAGTGTATGTGCAGCACTGCGTGGAAGACAAGCGGCAAAGACAGGTCCGGCGCCCTCACGACGGCGGGAAATTCATGAGAAAAATTCGTCTTACGTTAGTGGAACTCGGTGAAATGAGTTCCTACATAGTCGCGACAATGGTTTTTTGCCGGATGACGATTTACGACAAGCACTTAATCAAAAACGACGAAGCACTTGTCGTGCCATGACTAGCCACGGTTTACAGATTTTTCCTATGTCGCAATTCCATCATTTTTAGTCGCAATTGCAGGGAGTTAGGTTTTCCCGCCGGGACAATAATTATCTGCAGGTATCGAAGCGAGCAACCAGGCCGGCCTTGTTTCCCGTTTGCAGCAATCGCTTGCTATCACGATATCGCGCAGGCGCAATCGACAAAACAAGCGATTGATATCAAAATGGAAATACATCAAAGGGGAGTTGTCAGCATGCTTCAGAAATTCAGCAAGGCCAGAAAAATCGGCGGTTATCCGTGGCTCGCCGCGGCCCTCGCATTCAGTTTCCAGTTGCCGGCGCTGGCCCAGACCGCGGACAGCATCACCGCCAAGGATGCCGCGGCGGCGGCACCAGCCGCGGCGCCTGCATCGCCGTTCACCGCCAACGTCACCATCGCCTCGCAATACGTGTCGCGCGGCTTCCGCCAGACCTGGGGCAAACCCGCGATCCAGGGCGGCGTCGATTATGCGCATCCGAGCGGCTTGTTTGCCGGCACCTGGATGTCCAGCGTCAGCGATCATTTCATCGAAGGCGGTTCGGTCGAATGGGATCTGTACGGCGGGTACACCGGCACGGCTGGCGATTTCACCTACACCGGGCAGATCTATTACTACCTTTACCCTGGCGCAGAGGCATCGTTCGCAAAAACCAAATACAACTACGGCGAAGCGGTCGCCTCGCTCACCTACAAATGGTTCAACGTCAAATACTGGCTGACTTATACGCCTGACTATTTCGGCTATAACAGCGCGACGCTGGGCATAGGCAGCGGCCAGCACAGCCGCGGCTCGGGCTACCTGGACCTGAACGGCACGTTCGACCTCGGCAGCGGCTACAGTTTGCTGCTGCACTATGGCAACGAGCGGGTGAGGAATTTCTCCGCCTACAGTTTCCAGGACGCCAAAGTCGCCGTGTCCAAGGCATTTGACGGCGGCTGGACCCTCGCCGGCGCGGTGACCAAAGGCTGGGGCAAGAACGGCGTCTACGACCGTTACACTACCGGCGTACTCAATTCGGCAGGCCAGGCCGAAGTATCCAATCCGCTCACCACCACACTGGTGCTGTCCCTGACCAAGACCTTCTGAGCCTTCTCCCCCTGACGCATCGCTACTGCGAACCATCCCACCGCCCGATGCGTTTTTGCCGAAGTCTTCTGTCCGCAGAATGGCTTCGGCTCTTTTCACATCCATTTCCGGCTTCTTAAGATTGGCTTAAACCAGCCCATGTTAGGATTCTGCCTATGCGCATCCTCCTTGTAGAAGACGACCCATCGCTCGGCGCCACTGTGCAATCCTGGCTCCAGCTTGACGGTTACGCGGTGGATTGGGTGCAACGCGGCGACTCGGCCGCCACCGCGCTGCAAACCCATGGCTACGACTGCGTGCTGCTGGACCGCGGCTTGCCCGGAACCACTGGCGACCGGTTGCTGGCCCGCTTGCGTAGCGGCAAAGACCTGGTGCCGGTGCTCATCATCACTGCCCGCGACACCCTGGCCGACCGTATCGAAGGCCTCGACCTGGGAGCCGACGATTACCTGGTCAAGCCGTTCGACCTCGAAGAAATGTCGGCGCGCATCCGCGCCGCGGTGCGGCGCCACGCCTCACAGGCAGACAACATCCTGAAGCATGGCGAGATCGCGCTCGACCTTGCCAGCAAGCGTGTGACCCTGGCCGGCGAACCGGTGCTGCTGACCGCACGCGAACTGGCGGTGCTGCATGCCTTGATGTTGCGCCGCCAGCATATCGTCAAGCGCGCGCAAATCGAAGAAGCCCTGTATGGCTGGGGCGACGAGGTGGAAAGCAACGCCATCGAAGTGCATATCCATCACCTGCGGAAAAAACTCGGCGCCGGATCCATCGTGACCGTGCGCGGCCTCGGTTATCGTTTAAAAGAAGAGCATGGCTGACACGCCCTTGAAACAATCCGGCGACAAGCCGCGCTCTTATTCGCTGCGCCTGCGCCTGTTATGGACAATTGTCGGCACCAGCACCCTGCTGTGGCTGGCCAGCCTGACCATCATGGTGTTCATCGCCTGGAACGAAACCAACGATGTGTTTGACGACGCGCTCAAGGAATCCAGCAACCTGATCATGGCGGCCACCACCGATTTCAACGAGCGTGGCTTGCTGAATCAATCCGAAGCCGCCGCCGGAGAACCGCGCAAGGTCGACATCCAGTATCAGATCGTGATTGACGGCAGGGTCATCCAGCGCACCGCCAAAGCGCCGGCCACACCCTTCGTTGCCGGCTTCGAACAACGCAAGGGTTTCAAGAACATCAATATCGACGGCAAGCGCTGGCGCATCTTCGTGCTGCGCAGCAAAGATGCGCGTTTTGAAGTCCAGGTCGGGCAGAAATTCAAGAAGCGCCTGGACATCCTTGAGGAACTGGCCGACAGCCTGGCGCTGCCGGTATTACTGCTGCTGGCGGTGCTGGCGGCCCTCAGCTGGTACTGTGTCAGCCGGGTCATGCGGCCGATCAATAATGCCGCCTATGCGCTAAGCACAAAATCGCGGGACGACCTGACGCCGGTATCGCTGGACGGACAGCCGAGCGAACTGCGGCCCATCGTCAGCGCGCTTAACGGTCTGCTATTGCGCCTGGCAAGCGCGCTGCAAGCTGAACGCCGGTTTACCGCCGATGCGGCGCACGAACTGCGGACGCCGCTGGCGGCCTTGCGCATGCGTGTGCAGCTGCTGCAGCGGCAGCACAGCGAGCTGTCCGCACCGTTCCAGAAACTGCGCGACGACATCGACCGCAGCACTGCCCTGGTCGAGAACCTGCTGGCCTTGGCGCGCCTGGATCCGCTCAGCCCGAACAAGCTGGAGCGGCAAGCTGTGGCACTGCAGCCCTTCCTGCAGGAATTGCTGCGAACGCATGCAGCCATGGCCGAGCAGCGCGGCATCGGTTTGCACATCGATGCCCGGCTTGACCATATCCAGATGAATCCCGACATGATGCAGATTGCCTTGCGCAACCTGCTCGACAACGCCTTGCGCTATTGCCCGCCGCACAGCACGGTCAAGATTACCTGCTGCAGCATATCCGGCCGGCAGCGCATTGCGGTTTGCGATGACGGCCCGGGAGTCGCTGCGCAGCAACGCAACAGGCTGAGCGAGCGCTTCTTTCGCGTATTGGGCAGCGGAGAGCAAGGCAGCGGACTGGGCTTGTCGATTGTCCGCCGCATCGCCGAGCTGCACGGCGCCAGCTTATCCTTCGGCAGCGGCCTGGAGGGGCGCGGTCTCTGTGTATTCCTGGATTTTCCTGCCGAATGACCCATGCAGTCCAGGCGGCCGGTTTTTTTGTGGTCCTTAAGATAACGTTAAGCTTGGCCGCGTCTAATGACGGTCAAGGTCGCGCACCAGCGAACCGAACCGATCTTAAAACGCAGCTCATCGAAAAGGAAACACCATGAACCGTATCAGCAAATTTGTCGCCATCACCGTTTTCGCCAGCGCCGCAACCATGGCTGTCGCACAAGGTTATAGCGGCCCGTCCGTCAATTCGGCGGCGCCTGTCGCCGCCCGCTACGCCGGTCCGTCGACTGTGCCAAGCATGACCGCCAAGCAACTGCTGGCGAACGGCGTCGACGACCAGTACGTGACCCTGACCGGGAAACTGGTGCGCCATACCGGCGGCGACCATTATGTGCTGGCCGATGCCAGCGGTGAAATACAAGCCGATATTTCGGCCAGGCATTTTCCGCAGGATCAAACTATCGATGCCAATACCGTAGTCGAACTCAGCGGGAAATTCGACAAGGAACGTTTCGGTAGCTCGAAACTGGAAGTCAAGCAAATCAAAGTGACCGCCGTCAAATAAGCCCCGATAGAATCTTCAGGCCGATTGCATGCAGGGTGGGCACGCCTTTGTGCCCACGCGCGACAGCGATGAGTGAAGTACCGACTTGCGCGGCATGGAAACAGCCTACATGCCGCCATATCTTAATAGAATCTTCATAGCATGATGCTAAGATACCGCATCATGCTATTTTTTCTATTTTTTGCAGTGAAAAAGTAGCGCACCGAGCAATCCCCCCACTTCCGTCATGCGTCTTTCCAACAAAAAAATCGTTGTCTATCTCGTATCCGCAGCGCTGCTTTTGCTGCTCGCATTTGCCCTCTACCGGTTTTTCTTCCATGGCGGCAAAGAAACGCAGTACCTGACCGTGCCGGTCGTCGTTGCCGACATCCAGGATACGGTACTGGCCAGCGGCTCGCTGGAAGCGCTGCAGCAGGTGAGCGTAGGCGCCCAGGCATCGGGCCAGCTCAAATCGCTGAAGGTGGTGCTGGGACAGGAAGTGAAAAAGGGCCAGCTGGTGGCCGAAATCGATTCGCTGACGCAGCAGAACGCGCTGCAAAACGCGGAGTTCGCGCTCATGCAGGTGCGCGCCCAGCTGCGCTCCAAGCAGGCCAGCCTGGTCCAGGCCCAGTTGAATTTCAAGCGCCAGCAGCGCCTGCTGGCCGGCGACGCCGGCTCGCGTGAAAGTTATGAAACCGCGGAGGCGACATTGCAGGCGACGCTGGCCGACATCGATTCGCTGAATGCGCAAATTGAACAGGCCAAGATCACCGTCAGCACCGCCATGCTCAACCTCGGTTATACCAAGATCACCGCGCCGATGGACGGCAAGGTGGTGTCGATCGTGACCAAGGAAGGGCAAACCGTCAATTCGGCCCAGCTGGCGCCGACCATCATCATCCTGGCCGAACTGAAAACCATGACGGTGAAAGCGCTGGTGTCGGAAGCCGACGTGATCCGAGTCAAGCCGCAGCAGCCGGTGTTCTTCACTATCCTGGGCAACCCCGACCACCGTTTCCACGGCAAGCTGCGCTCGGTCGAGCTGGCGCCGGATTCGATCGGCAACGATACCGGCGACGGCAAGAAAAAAAGCGACGCCAACGCCGCTCCGATCTACTACAACGCGTTGTTCGATATCCCCAACCCCGACAACAAGCTGCGCATTTCGATGACGGCGCAAGTTTCGATCGTACTGAGCGAAGTCAAGGGCGCGCTGATGATCCCGTCGACCGCGCTGGGCGAGCGCGGCAAGGATGGACGCTACCAGGTCAAGGTGCTGGAAACCAAGGACGGCAAGCACAGCGTCGCCACACGCCAGGTGCGGATCGGCATCAATAACGTCCGGGCGCAGGTGCTGGATGGGTTAAAGGCCGGAGAAAAAGTCATCCTGGGAGAGGATAGCGGCACACCGCAGGCCGATACTTCTACCGTGATGCTGGACTAAACATGAAGCCAGCCCTGCTAGAGCTGACGGGACTGTATCGGCGCTTTCCGTCCGGCGAAGAAACCGTTACCGTACTCAACAACATCAACCTGAAGATCGCCGCCGGCGAAATGGTGGCGCTGGTCGGCCCCTCGGGGTCGGGCAAATCGACCTTGATGAATATCCTCGGCTGCCTCGACCGCCCCAGCAGCGGCAGCTACCTGGTCGCCGGCCAGGCTACCGGCGACATGGAACCCGACGCCCTGGCGCATTTGCGGCGCGAGCATTTCGGCTTCATTTTCCAGCGTTACCATCTGCTGCCCGACCTGGATGCCGCCAGCAATGTCGAGATCCCTGCAATCTATGCCGGCAAACCGGCAGCGCTGCGCAGGCAGCGCGCGCAAGCGCTGCTGGGCCGGCTCGGCCTGGCCAACCGCACCCACCACCGGCCCAGCCAACTGTCGGGCGGGCAGCAGCAGCGCGTCAGCATTGCACGCTCGCTGATGAACGGCGGCCAGGTGATACTGGCCGACGAACCGACCGGCGCGCTGGACAGCCACAGCGGCCAGGAAGTCATCAAGATCCTGCAAGAGCTGCATGCCGAAGGCCATACCGTCATCATCGTCACGCACGACATGCATGTCGCCGAGTACGCGCAACGCATCATTGAAATCAGCGATGGTGAAATCGTCGCCGACCGCCTGCGCCAGGACGGCGCCGCCGACGCATCCCCGACCGCCGCACCGCGCGAGCGGCCGCAGATCGAACTCGGCCAGGAATCGTCGTGGCGCGCCACCGCGGCCAGCCTGGTCGAAGCTTGCAAGATGGCCTGGCTGGCCATGAAGTCGCACCGGCTGCGCAGTTTCCTGACCATGCTGGGCATTATCATCGGCATTGCTTCGGTGGTGTCGGTGGTGGCGCTGGGCGAAGGATCGCGCCGGCAGATCCTCAAGGACATCAGTTTCCTGGGCACCAACACCATCACCATCTATCCCGGCAAGGACTGGGGCGACGAAAAAGCGGCGGCGGTGCGCTCGCTGGTTTCCGCCGACGCCGATGTGCTGGCGCAGCAGGTATACGCAGACAGTGCGACCCCTGGCATCAGCACCGCGGCTATCGTTCGTTACCGCAACATCTCGGTCAGCGCTTCGCTGCAAGGCGTCGGCGAGCAGCATTTCCGCGTGCACGATTTGCAGATGGCGGAAGGCCGGCCGTTCACCGCGGCCAGCGTCAAGCACCAGACGCAGGAAGTGGTGATCGACCATAATATGCGCCAGAAGCTGTTCGGCAAGAACGACAATCCGATCGGACAGGTGCTGATGCTGGGGAACATTCCCTGCCGCATCGTCGGCGTCGCAAAAAAAGAAAAGAATGCCTATGGCGGCGGCAGCAGCCTCACCCTGTGGGTTCCTTATACCACGGCGCTGACGCGCATCATTGGTCAGTCGCACCTGCAATCGATTTCAGTGCGCGTCAGCGACGCCGCCTCGCCTGCCGCGGCGGAAAAAAGCATCGTCAAGTTGCTTACCCAGCGCCATGGCGGCAAGGATTTTTTCATACAGAACAGCGACAGCATCCGCAAGGCGATCGAATCGACCACCGCCACGCTGACGCTGCTGGTGTCGATGATCGCCGTGATTTCGCTGGTGGTCGGCGGCATCGGCGTGATGAACATCATGCTGGTGTCGGTCACCGAGCGGATCCAGGAAATCGGCGTACGCATGGCGGTTGGCGCGCGCCAGTCCGACATCATGCGGCAGTTCCTGATCGAAGCGATCCTGGTCTGCCTGCTGGGCGGCATCCTCGGCATCTCGCTGGCGCTCGGCATCGGCGCGCTGTTTTCCAGCTTGTCCGGCGTCAACGGCAGTTTCCAGATGCATTATTCGCTGACCTCGATCGTGGTCGCTTGCACCTGTTCGACCATGATCGGCATCATCTTCGGCTTTTTGCCGGCCCGCAATGCCGCCCGCCTGGATCCGGTGGAAGCCCTGGCCAGAGAATGAAAAACATGCGCTATCTCAATACCTCCCTCTGCCTGTTCGCCTGCGGCTTGCTGGCTGCCTGCTCTACCTTGCACACACCCTACCAGCCGGTAGCGGTAACGACGCCGCCGGCGTGGCAAAACAAATCGGCGGAGAACGCCGGCGACGCCGTCCGCCAGGATCGCTGGTGGCGCAATTTCAACGATCCGCAACTGGATCAGCTGGTGGAACTGGCGCTGGCCCGCAACAACGACCTGGCGGCAGCGACGGTGCTGGTGCAGCGCGCGCAATTGCAAGCCGGCCTGGCAACCATCAATCCCACCGTCGCGCTGAATGTCAGCAGCAGCAACAGCCGCAATCTGCGCGGCTCGCCGGTTGGCACACGCAACCAGACCCTCACCGGCAGCGTCTCCTACGAACTGGACCTGTGGGGCAAGCTGGCCAGCCGCCGCGACGCCGCCGAATGGGAAGCCCTGGCCACCGCCGAAGACAGAGACAGCACCGCGCTGGCCCTGGCCGGCACTACCGCTACCCTGTACTGGAAGATCGCCAACCTGCAGCAACGCATCGCCGTCAGCGAACAAAGCATGGCGTATGTCGGCAAGATCCTGGAACTGGTGCGCCTGCAATACGATGCCGGCGCGGTGTCGTCGCTGGAACTGCTGGAGGCCGAGCGCTCGCTGGCGTCGCAGCAGGCCAGCCATACCCAGCTGCTGCAAGAACTGGTGGAGACGCGCGCCGCGCTGGCGCTGCTGTTCGACGGACCGCCGGAACTGCGTTATGCGGAAAGCGGCAAGCTTGCCGTCGCTGTCCTGCCGGCGGTCGACGCCGGACTGCCGTCGCAGCTGCTGGGCCGCCGGCCCGACCTGCACGCGGCAGAACTGCGGCTACGCAAGCTGCTGGCGAGCATCGACGACACCCGCGCCAGCTATTATCCGTCGCTGGTCTTGACTGGCACACTGGGAAGCAGCAGCACGGCGCTGTCGAACCTGCTGCAGAATCCGATCGGAACGCTGGGAGCGACCTTGGCTTTCCCGTTCCTGCAGTGGAATCAGATGCGGCTGAACATTGCGGTGTCCAAAGCGGATTATGACAAGGCAGCGATCGATTTCCGCCAGGCCTTTTACAAGGCGTTGAGCGACGTCGAAACGGCCTTGTCCGCCCGCAGTCAGTTCCAGGCCCAGGGACAAAAACTGAGCCAGGCGCTGGCGGCGGCAAGCCGTATCGAAGGTTTATACGAAGAACGCTATCGCGCCGGCGCAGTGCCGCTGAAAACCTGGCTGGACGCGCAGGAAACCCGGCGCAACGCCGAGATCGCGCTGGCGGACAACAACCTGAACCTGCTGACCAGCCAGGTCAAGCTGTATCAGGCCTTGGGCGGCGATGCTGTCGCAACAGCAGCCTCAACTGCCGTGCAAGCGCCAAGATAACAGAGGACTTACTTGCGCAGCCATTGGCTGACACGCTGCGGATTGGCGTCGACCCACTGCTTGGCCGCCGCTTCCGGCTTGGCGCCATTTTCTATGGCCAGCATGACGCTATCGATCTCGCCTGGCTGCCATGAAAAATTCTTCAGCAGATCGTTGACCGGCCTGGCTTTCGCTTCCAGGCCGGGATTGGCGATGCTGTCGACATGCTCGGCTTCGCCATAGACTTTTTTCGGATCGTCCAGGAATTTGAGTTTCCATTTGGCGAACATCCAATGCGGCACCCAACCGGTCACCGCGATCGCCTTGTTGTTGCGGATCGAACGCTCCAGCTCGGCCACCATGCCGCTGCCCGAGCTCGGCATCAGTTTGTAGTCGAGGCCATAGTCCTTGATCGCCAGCTCGGTCTTGGTCATGACGCCGGCGCCGGCATCGATGCCCACGATGCGGCCGTCGAAGGCCGCTTTTTGCGCAGGCAGGTCGGCGATGCTGGAGGCGTTGACATAAGCAGGCACGATCAAGCCTATCCTGGCTCCCGGATAATTCACGCCCAGATGTACCACCTTGTCTTTCAGCTTCTCGTAATACGCACCCTGCGTCACCGGCAGCCAGGCCGACATGGTGGCATCCAGGTCGCCCCGCGCCACGCCCTGCCACATCAGGCCGGCAGAGACCGGCACCAGCTTGACCTCATATCCCAGATTCTGCCGGATGATCTGCGCCGCCACATAAGTGGTCGCAACACTGTCAGACCAGCCCTCCACATAACCAATCTTGATGCCAGGCTTGGCATCCGCCGCAGCCACTCCCGAACTCGCCACACACGCCAGTGCGGCGACCAGGCAACATAATTTTCGTATCGGATTCATGCTTAACCTCTTCAATGTGCTGCGATGGGAACTGCCGATTTAATTAGGGTCAGAGTCGAATTATTTCAGAGATTAATTCGACTCTGACCCTAATTTATTTTTCATTTATCCACGACCAGGTTGCTCAGGGGCTTGCTGCAGCACAGGAGCACCATGCCTTGGTCGATTTCGCGCTGGCGGATGCCGCCTTTGTGCTGCATGTCTACCGTTCCTGAAATCAGCTTGACCTTGCAGGTGCCGCACATGCCTTGCGCGCATGAGGAAGCCAGCCGGACGCCTGCGTTGCGGGCGGCTTCCAGTACGTGTTGTTGCGGACCGCATGTGATCTGGCGCATGCTTTTCTGGAAATTGATTTCGAAGCCGTCGGTGGCCGGGGCGCCGTGGGATGTTGCCTGCGGCTGGCTTTCTTGCTGCAAAGTCTCGAAGGAAAAACTTTCCTCGTGATAGCGGGTGCGCTCGAAACCGGCTTCGTCCAGCATGGTCCGTACCGCTTTCATGTAAGGCGCCGGGCCGCAGACAAAAACTTCGCGCTCCATGAAATCGGGCGCCATCAGTTTCAGCGCCGCCAGCGACAGCATGCCGGTTGGGCCCGACCAGTCGCGCCGCTGGCCCAGCCGTTCGCAGATGAAGCGCGTGCGGAAATTCTGCTGGCTGGCGGCGATCAGGCTCAGTTCGCGCTCGAAGATGATGTCGTCCGGCGTCCTTGCACTATGGATGAAAACGATGTCCCTGTCGTCGGATAAATCGTGATGGGCGCGCGACATCGACATCAGCGGCGTGATGCCGGAACCGGCCGACAGGAACAGGTACTTTTCTGCCGGATGGCTGGCGCAGGTAAACTCGCCCGCAGCGCGCAGCACCTTGACCTTGTCGCCGGCCTTGAGATTGTCGTGCAGCCAGTTCGACACCGGACCGCCCGGCACGCGCTTGACCGTGATCGAGATCGTGTGCGGCCGCGCCGGCGACGATGAAATCGTGTAGCAGCGGTTGATGGCCGCGCCGTTGATTTCCAGCTCCAGCGTGATGAACTGGCCAGGCTGGAATACAAAGGAACCGCCGGCGGGAGCGGCAAAGAAAAAACTCTTGACGTCGTGCGTCTCGGCCCGCACCTGGCAGCAGACCAGCGTTTCCTCGCTGTCGCTGTCCCATAGCGGCGGGATGCTGTCCCAGAAATTCCGGCGATTCAGTTTATAAGATTCCATGACCGGTCCTGGCAAGATTTCGGCTTTCAATTAATTCTCCACGGCGATCGCTATGGTGGTCGCCGAGCCGCTTTTTAAGTTGGCTGACAGCCCAGCTGACAAGCGGCCGACATACCAGGTGCAGAACTTTTCAACCAAGCCTTCGGTAAACGGTGAATAAGGACCAGGCTGGTACGCCGTGCTGCGCGCGCCTTGCTGCGACAGTTCGACCAGCCGCTTGTCCTGATCGTTGGTGGCGTTCCACACCGCGGTCAGGTTGTCGAGCTGGTAGTCGATGCCTTCGCGCGCATCTTTATGCACCAGCCATTTGGTGCGCACCAGGGTCCGCTCAGCCGATAACGGCAAGACTGAAAAACTGACGATGTGGTCGCTCATGAAGTGGTGCCAGGAATTCGGCTGGGTCCAGAACGACAGGCCGCCCAGGTCGGCGCGCTCGAATTGCCCCAGCAGCTTGCCGGAAGCAACCTTGCCGTCCAGCGTCTGCGACTCGCCGGCGCGATCCAGCGGCAGGCGCTGGGTGCGGAAGCCGGTCACCAGCTCGTCCAGGCGCTCTATCTCCGCTGACGGCAAACCGCCCTGCTCCCATTCGGCGCAACGCTGCGCAGCCAGGCGGTCGAATTCGGCGATCTGTTCTGCATTGCCGGGCGCCGACTGATAGCCGAAGCCGAACTCGAACAATGAGGCGGTCAATTCAGGATGATTGGTCGCACAGTGATAACACTCGCGATTATTTTCCATGGTCAGCTTCCAGTTGCCCTCTTCGATCAGGTCGACCTGCTTGGCGATCTTGCAGTCTTGCAAGCCGTGCGGCAGCAGATAAGGCGCCATGGCGTCGCGCATGACCGCAAAATCCTGCGGCGGCTGTTCGGCCAGGCAAATGAATATCAGCCCCGCCAGGTTTTCGACATGCACCGGCTTCAGGCCGTGCTTGCTGCGATCGAACTTCTCGCCCATGTGGTCGGCGTGGATCAATTCTCCTGTGAGGTTATAAGTCCACTGATGATACGGGCAGACCAGGTTGCCGACCGAACCTTTGTGCTCCGAACACAAACGCGCGCCGCGATGGCGGCACACATTGTGATAGGCGCGCACCGACATGTCGTCGTCGCGCACCACCACGATCGAATTGAGGCCGACCTCGACCGTGACGTAATCGCCCGGCTCGGGAATATCCGGCTCGACCGCGACATGGATCCAATGCTTGCTGAAAATCTCGCGGATATCCAGCTCGAAGATTTCCGGGCTCAGGTAAAACGGCGCATCCAGGCTATGGCCAGGCAGGCGCTCGGCGATCAGTGATTGAATCTCTTTGGATACTTTCAATTGTTTCTCCATGTATTGCATTTATGGAACCGCCGCAGTTGCAACCTCAGCTGCAACATCAATAGTTGACCAGATGATGTTCACGTAAATAGGCAAGGACTATTTGTGCCTTATCGGCAGCGCTGCCGTCCTGGACTACCTTGCCGCCGCGGCTTTCGGTCACGGTGGCGGCCTGCATGCGCGCATGCCCGGAACGTTTTTCGGGCGCTGTCAGCTTGCGCGGCACGGCTTTGGCCGCTTCGACTGTCCATTCTTCGGGTTGGCCGCGGGCCGCCGAGCCGCTAGCACCCTGATAGCCGGCAAAAACCTGTTTCCTGATTTCGCCGCGGCGCAGCCTGGCGTAGGCATAACGCAAGCGGTTTGGCGCCAGCGGATGCACCGTCACCATGGCCGGCAGCTTGAGCGCCACTTCACGCCGCCGCCCCTTGGGCAGATACTGCTGGGCGACGACGTGGCCGGCGCCGGGCGTCACGGCAATCACGCCCGCCAGCAGAGGCAGATTCAGGCGCGCCGCCAGCAGATACGGCAGCATGCCGCTGCCTGCCCCTGCTTCGGCGCAGCTGCCGCACAACACCAGGTCATAATTTTGCAACTGCGCTTGCAACTGTGCCTGCAATGCCGGCAGCACATCTTGCGATACCGCCGTTTCAATCAGGGTAATGCTGGCGGCGCCCAGCGCCAGGTATTCGGACAAGGCTGGGTTGTCGGCATTGTGTGCAGAAGCTGCGTGGATCACATCGATGCTTGCGCCGGCCGTGCGTTGCGCCAGCTCGCTCGCCATGCTCAGGGCGGCAGCGTCGTTGCGGCTGTAACGCGGCACGCCGCTGACCGGATGGCGGCCTATCGACACCAGCACGGCTATCCGTTTGATCACAGCCTGGTTCATGATGCCGCCTCCGCGCTGCGGGCTTGCCGCACCTGGTCCAGCAGCGCCGTCATCAATTCTTGCGCATCGCCGATGATGCTGAGGTCGGCGCGCTTGATCATCGGCGCGCTGGCGTCCAGGTTGACCGCAATCACATGGCGGCAATCCTTGATGCCCTGCAGGTGCTGGACCGCGCCGGAAATGCCGAAGGCCAGGTAAGCGCTGGCGCTGACCGTTTTCCCGGTAGCGCCGATCTGCTTGTCGCGCTTGAACTTGCCATCGTCGACGGCAACCCGGCTGGCGCCGACCGCCGCATCCAAAGCATTCGCCAGAGCGTTGAACAGCGCGACATCGTCCACGCCATTGCCCGCCGACACGATGAAATCGGCCTCGTCCAGTTCCATCTGCGATGCCGCCATAGTCTTGCTGCCGAGATCCAGGAACGGACTGGACGATGCCGCTGCGCCGGCCGCCGTGCCGATGGCCATGCCGAGCTGGTCTGCAAGCTGGCCGCGGCCGAGGAAAGGCAGGCGCGCATCGACGACATCCGTTTCCAGCAATATGATCTGCGCCAGGCTGCGCCGAGCCAGCATGCTGCCTTGCTGACGATAGGCTGCCAGGCCGGACTGGCTGATTTCGACCACATGGGTGGCGATGCCGGCGCCGGCAGCCCCCAGGCGGCGTCCCAAGTCGCTGCCGGCAACACCGTCATCGGGCATAAAGATATGGGCAGGCTGCAGTTCTTCCGTCAAAGCAGAGAGCGCCGCCAGTTCCGCTTCCGGTGCAAATACATGGCCGCCGTATTGCGGCAGCACGATGCAACGGTCTGCGCCGAGCGCCGCCACATCGTCATTCAGCTCGCCAAACACCAGCAACACCACTTCGGTCGCTCCATCGGCCAGCAATGCTGCCGCAGCCACAACCTGGCGCGCGTGTTCATCCAGCGCGCCGCGATCGCTATGCGCAACCGCCAGCAGGCAAGCTGTCGTTGCGCCGCCGGCGGCCAGGCGCACAGGCTTGGCCGCATGGTGCGGCTGGTCGTGGATCAGCGCCTGGCTGCTGCAGTTGCCAATAGCGTCGCCGTCGCCAAGCTGGCCCAGCACGACGCGCCTGACTCCGTCGGCATTGACGGTAAATGGACGGCGCGGATTGACGCGCCTGACATTATTCTGTATCGCCATGTCCATCGTCAGTTCTCCAGCGCCGCGGCGAGCAGTTCGGCGATATCGCGTATTTCAGGGCGCGGTCCGACCACGCCTTCCAGCATCGCAGTACAATTCGGGCAAGCCACCACCACCGTATCGGCGCGTACGGCGCGGGCATCGTGGATACGAATGTCGGGAATGCGCAGCTTGCCGGGGATATCGGTCAGCGGCGCGCCGCCACCGCCGCCGCAGCAGCGTCCGCGCATGCCGTTGCGCTCCATTTCATGCAGAGGCAGGCCCAGCAGCTTGAGCAGCTCGCGCGGCGCTTCGATCTCGCCGTTGTAGCGTCCCAGGTAGCAGGGATCGTGATATGTAAAACGCTGGCCGCTGTCGGCAGTTGAAGTAACCTTCGGCTTGATTTTTCCCGAGCTCACCAGCGCCGCCATGAAGGTGGTGTGATGAAAAACTTCATAACAACCGCCGAACGCCGGGTATTCATTGCGCAGGCAATGCATGACGTGCGGATCGGCGGTCACAATCCGCTTGAAAGTGAAAGCAGACAGCTGGCTGATCATTTGCCGCGCCATGCCCTGGAACGTCGCTTCGTCGCCGAGGCGGCGGGCGACGTCGCCGGTGTCGGTTTCCAGCGCGCCAAGCACGGCGAAATCCACCTCCGCGGCCTGCAAGACCTTGACCAGGGCGCGCAGCGTACGCTGGTAACGCATGTCGAAACCGCCCTCGCCCACCATCAGCAGCACGTCGACTGCCTGGCCCGGACCGATCTGCCGCACGCCAAGGTCGATCGCCCAGTTGTAGCGCACGCCCAGGTCGAAACCGCCGGCGCTGCCGGTCTCGCGCAGGTTCGCCAGCACTTCCGGGCCTTTGCCTGGCACTTCTCCGAATTGCAAGGTCTGGTGGCGGCGCATGTCGACGATGGCATCGACGTGTTCGATCAGCATCGGGCATTCTTGCACGCAGGCGCGGCAGGTGGTGCAGGACCATAGGGTATCGCTGGAGATCAGGCCTGGCACGATTGCATCCTGCGGCCGGCCCTGGTGCCGGCCGAGCGGAATCCCCGGATAAGGGCTGCCGGCAAAATTGGCGTCGCTGCCGCCAGCCATGCCGGTCACCATATCCTGTATCAGCTTCTTGGGATTCAAGGGCTGGCCGGCGGCGAAGGCCGGACAGGCCGCTTCGCACTTGCCGCACTGGACGCAGGCGTCGAAACCCAGCAATTGGTTCCAGCGAAACTCGACCGGCTTGCCGACACCCAGCTCGCCCTGCTCCAGTTGCAATGGCTTGAGCGCAGTAGTTGGCGTACCCTTGCCATCTTGCCTAAAACGCTCCTGGCGCGGATGGAACGCCAGGTGCAGCAGGCCGGCCAGCGCATGCTTCATTGGCCCGCCGCGGGTGGCGCCCACGGTCAGGGTCCAGGCGCCCAGTCCCAGCAACAGCACGGTCACCAGCGCGCTCAAACCCGACATCAATTGCAATGGAACCAGGCCCAGCGCCAGCAAGCCAATGGCGAATGCCGCCAGCACCCACGGCAAGCGCATCCATGCGCCGCGCGACAGGCGTGCCGGCGGCGCGCGGCGCCGGTGCCAGACGAACAGCACGCCGACCAGCATGACCAGCGCGAACAGGCCGATCGCCGTATTCAAAGCCGAGGCATACAGCATCAAGCCGTAATTGACTGCCACCAGCGCCATCGCCGCAATCGCACCGCCGGCGGTCGCCACGTGGGTGCGGGCGATGTAGGGATCGCGCGCCACCACATGGTGCAGGTCGACAAAATAGCGTTTTGGAATCGCCAGCAGGCCCAACCACGATACCGAAGCCTCGCGGCCGGCGCGCCACAGGGCCGCCCGCCGCGCCAGGCCGACGGACAATCCCGCCGCCGATAGCCAGAACAAGACGGTGATGATGTGGTTCAAGGAAGAAGCCGAAGCATCCATGGTCAGAAATCTTTGCACAGGCGCAGCGAATCATAGATTGCGGCGTGGATGTTATGCATGGAAATGCAGTCGCCGACCCGGAACAGCAGGAAACGGCCGTCGCCCAGGCTTTCCGCCAACGCCGGCTGCGGTTCGGCGGCGAACAGCTTGTTGACGTCGATCTGGCCGCGGTTGAGCGATTGCGGCTTGAGCGACCAGTAAAGATGATCGTTGGGCAGGATGCCGTTTTCAATCACCACCTGGTCGACTACCCGTTCTTCCTGCACTTCGGTGTATTCGTTGCGCAGCACCGCGACTTTCTTGTCGCCTTCGGCGTAGACCCGGTCCAGCCAGTAGTTCGGCGTCGGGATCACGCCTTGCGCATACAGGCGGCGATAGAAAATCGGGAAAGTGGTGCCGCCGGTATCGTCGGCGATCTTGACGTCGGGCGTGACGATTTCCACCAGGCTGCCGCGGCTGGCCAGGAAATCGGCGACGCCGAAACCGGCGTGGGTGCTGATGCCGTCGTACACCAGCACGTTCTTGCCTGGCGCTGTGCGGCCCTGCAAGATATCCCAGGAACTGACCGACAAACCCTCGGCGATGCCCCAGGCCGCGACCTGGCTGGTGTAGTTGCTGCCGCCGGTCGCCAGCACCACGATATCCGGCTGTTCGGCCATGATCATCGCTTCATCGGCATTCACGCCCAGCCGGCGGTCGACACCGAGGCGCTTGGTTTCCATGTCGAACCAGCGCACGATGCCGGCCATCTGTTCGCGTTGCGGCGCCTTGGCTGCCAGGTTGATCTGGCCGCCGACGACGTCGCTGCGTTCGAACAGCACCACCTCGTGGCCGCGTTCGCGCGTCACCCGCGCCGCTTCCAGCCCGGCCGGGCCGGCGCCGACCACCACCACCTTGCGTTTCGGCCCGCGGCTTCTGGCGATCTGGTGCGGCATGCTTTGTTCGCGCGAGGTAGCGGCGTTCTGCACGCACAGCACGTCGAGACCGTTGTACTGGCGGTCGATGCAATAGTTGGCGCCCACGCATTGCTTGATTTCGTCTTCACGGCCGTCGCGGATCTTGATCACCATGTGCGGATCGGCGATCTGCGCGCGCGTCATGCCGACCAGGTCGACCATGCCGGAGGACAGGATGCGTTCTGCCTGGCCGGCGTCGCGTATGCTTTGCGCGTGCATCACCGGCACCTTGGACACCGCCTTGATGCCGGCCGCCAGGTGCACGAACGGTTCCGGCGGCAAAGCCATCGGCGGCATGCAGTTGGCCAGCGTATTGTGGGTATCGGCGCCGGAGCCGACCACGCTCAGGAAGTCGATCAAACCGCTGGACGACATCGCTTGCGCAATTTCCTTGGCGGTTTCATGATCGACGCCGTCTTCATGGAATTCATCGCCGCACATGCGCAGGCCGACGCAGAAATCGCTGCCGACCGCTTCCCGCACCGCCGTCAGCACTTCAATGCCGAAGCGCATGCGGTTTTCCAGGCTGCCGCCGTATTCGTCGGTGCGCTGGTTGACGCGCGGGCTCCAGAACTGATCTATCAGCTGCTGGTGGGCGGCGGAAATCTCGATGCCGTCCATGCCGGCCTGCTTGACCCTTTTGGCAGCGGCAGCAAAGTCGGCGACGATGCGGCGGATTTCCTCGATCTCGATGATCTTGGCGTTGCCGCGGTGGACCGGCTCGCGTATCCCCGAAGGGCTGACCAGGTGCGGCCAGTTCTCGCCATGCCATGCCGTGCGCCGTCCCATGTGGGTAGCCTGGATCATGATCTTGGCGCCGTGCCGGTGCATGGCTTCCGCCAGCCGCGACAACGGCTCGATCACCTTGTCGGTAGTCAGGTTGACCGATTTCCACCAGCCTTGCGGACTGTCGATGGACACCGTGCTGGAACCGCCGCAGATCGCCAGGCCGAGGCCGCCCTTGGCCTTTTCTTCGTAATACCGTATATAGCGTTCACCCGGCAAGCCGCCCGCCTCCGCGTATACCTCGGCGTGGGCGGTGCTGACCACCCGGTTGCGCAGGGTTACCTGGTTCAGGGTCAACGGCGAAAACAAAGTCGGATAACGCATGGTCTGTATCTATCCCTGAGCAGCAACTGCCGTGACTGTAGCCGTGACTGTAAACACGCAATTGTCGTGGCCTTCGCCGCCGCACTGGGTTTCGCTGCAAGTCGAGCGCAGCGGATTGCCTGTGTTATCCGAAACCCAGTCCATGGCGCCGGCGAACCAGCCGGCGAACATGTAGCACAGCTTGCCGTGCGCTTCCGGCTGCTGCAGCACGAACGATGAATTGAGCAGCTTGATGCTGGCGCTGGCCTTGGCCGCGTCCACTTCGGAGAAGGAAAACAAGCCCCAGCCGCGCTGCGACAGCCGCTTCAGGTAATGCTGGTAGACATCCAGGCCGGACATGCCGTGTTGCTTGGCTTCTTTTTCGCACCAGAAATAGGCGGATTTGTGGCCGGCCTGGTACAGGATCTGTGCATATTCATCACGTCCCAGCGCCGCTTCCACCGCGGTATGGTTGTTGGTGAAAAAATGGCGCGGCACATACAGCATCGGCAGTTTGTCGGTAGTCCAGACGCCGGTGCTGGCATCGACTTCAATCGGCAATTGGGGTTGCATTGCTACTCCTCGGTATGTTGCATCGTGTGTATCTTGCTCAAGCGTTCCAGACTTCGCCGAAAACCCGCAGCCAGTTCTCGCCCAGCACCTTGCGGATGCGGCTCTCTTTCCAGCCGGCGCGCTCCATCGCTGTGGTCAGGTTGGGGAAATCGCCTATGGTGCGGAAACCTTCCGGATTGATCACGGTGCCGAAATCGGTCAGGCGGCGATGGCGGCCCTTGTCGTGCGTCAGCCATTCGAAGAAAGGCTTGCCGTAGCCCTGCGTGAAATCGGTGCCGATACCGACGCAGTCGTCGCCGACCAGGTTGATGATGTAGTCGAACGCTTCCACATAGTCGTCGACATTGGCGCTGCTGCCGCGCTTGAGGAATGGCGGGAACATGGTGACGCCGACGAAGCCGCCGTGGTCGGCGATGAATTTCAGCTGTTCGTCGCTCTTGTTGCGCGGATGCTGTTTCAGGCCGGACGGCAGGCAGTGTGAATAACAGACCGGTTTCTTCGACGCCAGGATCGCCTCGGTCGAGGTGTTGCCGCCGACATGCGACAGATCGACCATGATGCCGACCCGGTTCATTTCTTCGATCACTTCGCGGCCGAAGCCGGACATGCCGCCGTCGCGCTCGTAGCAACCGGTGCCGATCAGGTTCTGGGTGTTGTAGCAAAGCTGCACCACCCGCACGCCCAGTTCGGCGAATACTTCGATGTAGCCGAGGTTGTCTTCAAACGCGTGGGCGTTCTGGAAACCCAGGATGACGCCGGTGCGGCCTTCCTTTTTTGCCCGCTTGATGTCTTCGACACCGCGCACCAGCGTCAGCAGGTCGGCATTGTCGCGGATCAAGTTCTTCATGTCGACCACGTTGCCGACCGTGCCCTGGAAATTTTCCCAGACCGAAATGGTGCAGTTGACGGCGCTCAGGCCGCCCTTCTTCATGTCTTCGAATACCGGCCGCTCCCACTTCGAGATGTTGAGGCCGTCGATGACCAGGCTTTGCTGATGCAAGTTGCTCATGCCGTGCTCCATGTCGGTTTAATAGATAGGGAAACGCTTGCACAGCGCGCGTACTTCAGCCAGCACTCGCTGCTCGACTTCGGCATCGGCCTCGGGCTTGTTCGCCAGCGCATCGAAGATCTCTACAGTCAGGCGGCCGATGGTGCGGAATTCTTCGACGCCGAAGCCGCGCGCAGTGCCGGCCGGCGTGCCGAGCCGGATGCCGGAAGTGACGGTCGGCTTTTCGGTATCGAACGGGATGCCGTTCTTGTTGCAGGTAATGCCGGCACGCTCCAGCGCATGCTCCACTTGCGTGCCCTTCAAGCCCTTGGGCCGCAGATCGACCAGCAGCAGATGGTTTTCGGTGCCGCCGGTCACCAGGTCGACGCCGCCGGCCAGCAGCACATCGCCCAGCGCCTTGGCGTTGGCCACCACGTTGGCGATGTACTGCTTGAACTCCGGCTCCAGCGCCTCGCCGAAAGCGACTGCCTTGCCGGCAATGACGTGCATCAGCGGACCGCCCTGCAAGCCCGGGAACACCGCAGAATTGATTTTCTTGGCGATGTCTTCGTCATTGGTCAGCACAAAGCCGCCGCGCGGACCGCGCAAGGTCTTGTGGGTGGTCGAAGTGACCACATGTGCATGCGGCACCGGGCTGGGATGATGGCCGGTAGCCACCAGCCCGGCGATATGCGCCATGTCGACCATCAGCAATGCATCGACACTGTCGGCAATGGCGCGGAAACGGGCGAAATCGAGCTGGCGCGGATAAGCCGAGTAACCGGCGATGATCAGGCGCGGCTTGTGCAGCTTGGCCAGCGCTTCCACTTCGTCGTAGTCGATCAGGTAGGTGTCGCGGTTGACGCCGTATTGCACGGCGTTGAACCATTTGCCCGACATCGCCGGCCGTGCGCCATGCGTCAGGTGGCCGCCGGCGTCGAGCGACATGCCCAAGACCGTATCGCCAGGCTTGACCAGCGCCAGCATGACCGCGCCGTTGGCTTGCGCGCCGGAATGCGGCTGCACGTTGGCGTATTTGGCGCCGAACAGTTGCTTGACGCGTTCCAGCGCCAGGGTTTCCACCTGGTCGACGAATTCGCAGCCGCCGTAATAACGCTTGCCCGGATAGCCTTCCGCGTATTTATTAGTCAACACAGAACCCTGCGCTTCCAGCACGGCGCGCGAAACGATGTTTTCCGAAGCGATCATCTCGATCTGGTTTTGCTGGCGTTCCAGCTCAAGGCCGATGGCTTGTTTGACAGCGGCGTCGCGTTCGGCCAGCGACTGGGAAAATGCAGGAAGTGTCATTTGTATATGTCCGGGAAAGAGATGGTGCCGTGAGTGGTCCGTTGCTTGACACCATTTTGTCCCAGCCCCTTGCCCGCTATTGACTTGATCTGACGGGAACCTTTCAATTTGCGACATCGCTGTCACTTTTAGCCAAGCGCCGTTTCCAGGCGGGCCGGCGGCTCCGGCGCGCAGCTAGGCCTGCGCCGAAATGGATCACGTGCACAAAAAGCGGGATTGCCGGCATTATTTTTTTTGCGCCTGCACAGCCTATGAAGCCGGACTCCGGCGAGGGCCAGGAACCGGAATTTCCCCGCTGCGGACAGCGTCCTTTTCCCTCTTTTCTACCCTCTGCAAGCATTGAAAAAGCGTTGAAAATAAGTCATCTGGTCGGCTTGGCATGCTTATTGCGACGCACAACCGAAAGCATTTGTTGTTCAGTCGTTTCAACGTTACATTGTCCATCGCTGATGTTTGCCAACGGAGCAGGTCATGTCTAAAAGCAGTACTTCTTTCACCCATTTTGCTTTCATGCCGCTCAACAACTTTACGATGCTGGCGTTTTCAAACGCCATCGAAGTACTGAGGATGGCAAACTACCTGGAAGGAACCATCCTGTACCGCTGGTCCGTGGTCAGCCCCGAGGGCGGCGCCGTAACAGCCAGCAACGGCCTTTCCGTGACCACCATCCGCGCCGACGAATGCCCGGCCGCCGATGTCGTGTTCGTCTGCGGCGGCACCGATATCGACGCCGCGGTCAACCCTGCCACTCTGGATCTGCTGCAATACCTGGCGACCCAGGACGTGACCTTGGGCAGCCTGTGCACCGGCGCCTTCGCCCTGGCCAAGGCCGGCCTGCTGGACGGCTACACTTGCGCCACCCATTGGGAAAACCTGTCGAGCCTGAAACGCGCCCATCCGGCGATTTCCTTTGCGCCTGACCTGTTTGTGATCGACCGCGACCGCATTACCTGCACCGGCGGCATCGCCCCCCTGGACCTGATGCTGAACCTGATTTCAAGCCAGGTCGGAAAGACCACGATTGCGGCGATCGCCGATCAATTCATCCTGGAGCATGTACGCGACCACAAGGACCAACAGCGGGTGCCGCTGACGGTGCGCATGACGTCGGCGCGGCCGGCCATGGTGGAAGTGGTGTCGCTGATGGAAGCCAATATCGAAGAGCCGTTGTCGCTGGATGAGCTGGCGCAGTTGTCGAACTCGTCGCCGCGCCAGCTGCAACGCATGTTCAAGGAACACATGGGCATGTCGCCCACCCATTACTACCTGACGCTGCGCCTGCGCAAGGCCCGCGAACTGCTGCGCCAGACCGACATGTCGATACTCAGCATTACCGTGGCTTGCGGCTTCCAGTCCGCCTGCCATTTCAGCAAGACCTATCGTGAAGTATTCAGCGTTGCGCCCAGCACCGAGCGCCGGCAGCCGAGCCAGGTTCCGGCTGCCTTGCTGGCGGCGCCAATGCAGCAGGCGGCAGCTTTCATTTAGCGGCGAAGCATCAGGGGGAGAAGAAAAAACGGGCGCCCCAGGCGCCCGTTTTTATATCTGCAAGATGGCAGTTCTCAAACGCGTGGCATCACGGCGCCAGCTCTTTTATAGAACGTTCCCACAGGTTGATGCCGCCGTCCTTGGCCTGCTCATCGATCGCCGCCAGCTCTTCTTTCGTAAAATCCAGGCGCTGCAAGGCGGCCACGTTTTCCCGGATCTGGGCCGGGCTGCTGGCGCCGATCAAGGTGGTGGTCACACGCGGATCGCGCAACACCCAGGCCAGCGCCATCTGCGCCAGGCTCTGGCCGCGGGTCTTGGCGATCTCGTTGAGAGCCCGCACCCGCGTCAGGTTTTCCGGGCTCAGGTGCGCTTGCTGCAATGAGCCGCCGCCTTCGCGGTTGATGCGCGAATCCTGCGGCACGCCGTTCAGGTATTTGTCGCTCAGCAGTCCCTGCGCCAGGGCGGTGAAAGAAATGCAGCCCATGCCTTCCTGTTCCAGCGTATCCAGCAGACCGTCTTCAATCCAGCGGTTGAACATGTTGTAGGACGGCTGGTGAATCAGGCAAGGCACTTTCCAGTCGCGCAGCAGCTTGGCTGCTTCCGCGGTCTTGGCCGGCGAATAGGACGAGACGCCGACATACAGCGCCTTGCCCTGCTGCACGGCGGTCGCCAGCGCGCTCATGGTTTCTTCCAGCGGTGTTTCCGGATCGAAGCGGTGCGAATAAAAAATATCGACATAATCCAGCCCCATGCGCTGCAGGCTCTGGTCGAGGCTGGCCAGTACATATTTGCGCGAACCGCCGCCCTGTCCGTAAGGACCCGGCCACATGTCCCAGCCGGCCTTGGTCGAAATGATCAGCTCGTCGCGGTAAGGCCGCAAGTCTTCCTTCAGGATGCGGCCGAAATTGGTTTCGGCGCTGCCGTACGGCGGCCCGTAATTGTTGGCCAGGTCGAAATGGGTAATGCCGAGGTCGAATGCGGTGTGCACCATTTCCCGCTGGCGCGCCAGCGAGGTGGTGTCGCCGAAGTTGTGCCAGAGCCCCATCGACAACAATGGCAACTTGAGGCCGCTGCGGCCGCAAAACCGGTATTGCATCTCTTCGTAACGCTTGCTTGATGCGTGATAACTCATGACTGACATATTCCTTTTAACGATGGTCTCTTTGAGAATTTGTTTTTGCCGGCAGGACTTGCTTCTACTAATTCTACAGAGCTATTTTGTGTCTCGCTGAGAGCGGCAAATCGCGCTTTCGTTTCCTCCCGCGGAAGCAAGCCGGACAAGCGTCGGCTGCGGTACGGGAAAATGATTTCACCTCATCAATCAAGAATGATTATCATTTATAATATCGCCTGTTATTAAAAATAAATGGCCAGGCGAGGATAAAGTTTTGAAAAAGCAACTAGTAGGAATATGTTCGGTCATGTTGACGCATGGCGCCATCGCAGCCGATGTGCAAACGCAGGCAAATACCGATGCGGCAGCCAGTGAAAATGTACTGCCTACGGTATCCGTCAAGGCCAGCCGGGAAGATGCGGCGGAAAAGGGTTACCAGGCCAAACGCGCGTCCGTCGGCAGCCGCAGCGACGCGGCCCTGGTCGACGTGCCGCAAGCGGTCAGCGTCGTCACCTCGCAGTTCCTGCAGGATCGCCAGCCGAGCAGCCTGGCCGAATCGCTGGATACCGTATCCGGCGTCCACATGGGCAATACACTGGGCGGCACGCTGGATGCGATCATCAAGCGCGGCTTCGGCGACAACCGCGACAATTCCATGCTGCGCGACGGCATGCTGTCGGTGCAGCCGCGCAATTTCACGCCGACCACGGAACGCATCGAAGTGCTGAAAGGTCCGTCGTCCATGCTCTACGGCAGCATGGACCCGGGCGGGGTGGTCAACGTCATCAGCAAAAAACCGCTGCTGGAAAACCAGCGCTCGGTCACGCTCGGCACCACCAGCTACGGCGGTCTCAGCGAACAGATCGACCTGACCGGGCCGATCGGCGATTCCGGCCTGGCTTACCGGCTGATCGCCGACCACGAACGCAGCAATTACTGGCGCAATTTCGGCGAAACCACGCAATCGGTAGTGGCGCCGTCGCTGGCCTGGTACGGCCGCGACACCACGCTGTCGTTCGCCTACGAACACATGAACTACTCGGTGCCGATTGACCGCGGCACCGTCATCGATACGCGCACCGGCAATCCGGTTGCGGTACCCGCCGATCGCCGTTTCGACGAAGCCTACAATATCTCGGCCGGCCGTTCCGACGCCGTCAACCTGCGCTTCGACCACAAGCTCAACGCCGACTGGACCCTGCACGGCGGCTACGGCTTCAGCCGCAGCTACTACAATGACTGGCAGGCGCGCGTGCTGTCGGTCAACTATGCCACCGGCATCGCCACCCGCCGCGTCGATTCGACCCAGAACGGCGTGCAGTCGGCGCATACGCTGACCCTGAACCTGGAAGGCAAATTAAACTGGGGCGAGATCCGCCACGACATCGTCGGCGGCGTCGACTACATGCGCAACTACCGGGTGCTGGCCGAGCTCTACCGCGGCCCGAGCAACACCCGGTTCAACATCTACGATCCAGTCTACGGCCAGCTGACGCCGGCCGGCAGCAAGATCAGCCCGGCCGACAGCGACCAGACCGACAAGCTGATTTCGCGCGGCGTGTTTGTGCAGGATTCGATCCATCTGGATCAACGCTGGATCTTGCTGGCCGGCGCGCGCTATGAATATTTCAATGAGCTGACCGGCAAGGGCCGTCCCTTCGTGGTCGGCAGCAAGGTCGCCGCCGGGCGCGCCACGCCGCGCGCCGGCGTGGTGTACAAGCTGGCGCCCGACTGGTCCATGTACGCCAGCTACAGCGAATCGTTCAAGCCGAATACCTCGATTGCGACGCCGATAGGCGAGTTGCCGCCGGAACTGGCCAAGGGCTATGAAATCGGCTCGAAGCTGGAAACCGAAAACCTGACTGCCACGGTAGCGGTATTCGATATCCAGAAGCGCAACATCCAGACCACCGAAACCATAGGCGGCGTCAACTATACCCGCAACGCCGGCAAAGCCAGGTCGCGCGGACTGGAGTTCGACGCCAACGGCCGCATCAGCCAGGACCTGAGCCTGGTCGGCAGCTATGCCTACACCGAGGCACGCTACGCCGACGATCCCAAGCTGGCGGGAAATCCCCTGCCGAACACGCCGAAGCATTCGGCGTCGCTGTACCTGACACGCGACTTTGGCGTATCGCGCGTCGGTCCGGTTGAAGGCCGGGTCAGGGCCGGCGCGGGCGCCCGCGTGTTCAGCAGCCTGCCGGTGGGCGACGGCACCGGCAAGGTTTACCACCTGCCCTACGGCCGCGTGATGGATGCCTTCGTGTCATGGAATACTTTGGTCGGCGGCCAATCGGTGGATTGGCAGTTCAACATCAAGAACATCTTCGATTCGACGTATTACACCGCCAGCTGCTGCACCGGCACGCCGTTTGTCAATATCGGCGCCGGCCGCGAGTTTACGCTCAACGCCAAGCTGAATTTCTGAGGACGGACGGCATGAGGAAAGCATTGTTGGCTTGCGGACTGTCACTCCTCGCCGGAACGGCGCTTGCGGCGCCGGCGCTGCATGACGGCCTGCCCGAGTACCAGGCGCAAAGCGTGAGCTTGTCGCCCCAAGCCAGCTATCTCGACGAGCAAGGCGCAATCCGCATCGGCGGCGCCGAACATGCGCAATTCGTGATCGACCGTTTCAATGCCTTGTTCTCCAGCAGCCACCCCGGCGTGCGTTTTTCGGATCATGTCAAAGGTACGACCGCCACCATGCCTTTGCTCGCCTACGGACGGATGCTGTTCGGCCCAATGGGGCGCAGCGCCAATGCGGCGGAGCTGGACGCCTATGAAAAGGCGGTCGGCGCGGCGCCGCTGGAAATCCGCATCGCCCATACTTCCGACGATGCGCAGCAGGAAATGTCGTACTCCATCGGCATCTACGTCAACCGCGCCAATCCGATCGAACGCCTGAGCGCCCGCCAGGTAGCACGCATCTTCAGCAACGGCAATCCGGAAGGCGACCTGTCTCACTGGGGCCAGCTGGGCGCAAGCGGCGCCTGGAAAGAACGCGCCATCCATCCTTTCGGCACGCCTGAATATACCGGCATGGGCACGTACATGCAGTCAGAACAATTGCAGGGGCGGCCCGTCAGCCCGGCATATGAGCAATGGGGCAGCACCGAAACCATCCTGAAACGGCTGGAACAGGATCCGGCGGGCATCGCGTTTGCCGCCATCGGCCACGAAAACGCCGCGCTCAGGCAGCTCGCCATCGTGTCGGAAGATGGACGCAGCGAGACACGCGGCAGCCGCCAGGATGTGGCTGCTGGCACCTATCCTTACGGCCGCTATGTGTACTTCTACTTGCGGCGCGAACCGGGACAAGCACTAGATCCGGTCGCCAAGGAATACCTGCGCCTGGTGCTGTCGCGCCAGGGCCAGGAAATCATCGCTAGCCAGGCCGGCGGTTATATTCCGCTGTCGGCGGCGGAAGTGCGCGCTGAATTGCAAAAAATCGAGTTGGCGGGAAGCGGCGTCAGCACATCAGTTCCGGCCGCACCTGGTTTGCTCCTGGCCGGAGCGGATGGCGCGACCGATCTGTTCAGGCGCTTCAATGCCATGTTTGCCGGCACACAGCCGGCAATAAACATCGGCATGGCGCTCAAAGGGTCATCGACGGGCTTGCCGGCGCTGACCGCCGACGCCGCTTCGATGGCAGTAGTCACGCATGAAGCGAGCGCCGCCGAAATCGCCGCATTCCGGCAAGTCTGGGGATATGCGCCGCTCCTGGTCCGCATCGGCTACGCCGGTTGCGGGCAACGAGCAGCCGCCGTCTACGTCAACCGGCGCAATCCCCTGCCCGGACTGACCATGCAACAGTTAGCCCAGGTGTTTACCGCGGGCGCCCCTGCGGGCAATATCAATTTCTGGTCGCAACTGGGACTCAAGGACAGCTGGCAGCAACGCCGTATCCATCTATACGGCCTGCGCGACGATGGCGGCAGCGCCACCGTCTTGCGCAGCCGGCACCTGGGGAAATATCCCTTTGCTCCGCATTACGAAGCGCTGGACAGCCCGCAGGCCGTATTGGCGGCGGTCGACAACGATCCTTACGGAATTGCCTTGCTCGCCCCGACCGGCATTCCGATACCCGCAACACTGCGCATATTGCCGCTGTCACCGGCCGAAGGCATGGCTGCGGTCATGCCTTCTCGCGAAAACGTGGCGGCGGGCAAATACCCCCTCGCCACATATCTGCAGATGTATTTCAATCGGCCGCCTGGCAAGGCGCTGGATGCCCAGCTCGCAAACTACCTGAGGATGATCTTGTCGCCGGCAGGCCAAAGCCTGATAGCCGGAGCGGCAAATGGCGCAGGCGGTTATCTGCCGCTGTCCGCAGACGATTTGATGAAGGAAAGGAAAAAGCTCGAATAGAGCAAAGCCGCAAGCAGACAAACGCTGCCAGCGGCGTTTGCGCGTTGATCCCTCAGATCGGATCGGCCCGGAGATGTTCCGGCCGGTGCAGAAAGACCGTGAGCGTATCGCGTTGCGGCGGCACGCCGATCTGCGACAGGATGCGGCCGACGGCGCCGCGATGGTAGTTGCCGTGCGTGACCAGGTGGGTCAGCATCTCGCCGCGCGACATGCGGCCTGCCGAGCCGTCTACGAAGGTGAACTCGACGATCTCTGCCAGCTCGGCTTCGGTTATCGTATCGGCATATGACAGCAGCCAGCGGTCGGTTTCACGGACCGCCGCGCGCAGGTCGGCCAGCGCCGGCGTCGCCGTGGTGTTCAGCGCCCGGTAGTCGTGCGGCTGGCGCTGCAGGTTGGCTTCAAAAATCCGGTCCACCACGTAGACATGGTTCAAGATGCGCGTCGCGTCATGTTTTTCGCGTTCGTGGGATTCCGGCGGCAAGGCAGCCAGCGTCGAAAACAAGGTGTCGTTGGCCCAGGCTTTGTACTCAAACAGGGTAGTCAGCAGCTTATATGTGTTCATGGTGTGCATTCATGGCGGATCCGTACCGGCAGGCGGCGATTCACTACAATCCCTTCATTTTATGCCAGCCGCGCAATCCGCGTGGGTAAAGGCAAATCGACTCAAGACCCCGGGATGCCCTACAATCGCGCCATGAGTCATTTAGATATCCTATTGCCCTTCGGCCTGCCGCCGCCCGAACTGGCGCGCGATTTATTGCGTGAATTGAAACTACCTGCCCTCGCCACCCTGATGGCGCGCGCCAAAACCGGGCCCCGGCGCCAGGCGTTTGACGATTTTGCAAGAGCCTTGCCGCACGAAATGTGGCTGACGTCGCAATTTTCCTTGCCCGCATTCGAACCCGTCGCGCCCGGCCAAGACAACCAGAACAGCCCCGCCCTCGCCTGCGCCGCCATGCGCGCGATGGGGCTGAGCGCTGAAAAAGGCGCCTGGTTCATGCTGCACCCAGCCCATATCCATATCGCCCGCGACCACCTGGTGCTGACCGACATCCGCCAGATCGGCTTGAGCGATGCGGAATCGCGCGAACTGTTCGATGCTGCGCTGCCGCTGTTCGCTGAAGTCGGCCGTGAGCTGGTTTACGGCGACGCCGGCACCTGGTTCCTGCGCGCCGACGACTGGCAAGGCTTGTTGTCCTCCACGCCCGACGCCACTTGCGGCCACAACATCGATATCTGGATGCCGAAGGGTAGCGGCGACCAGGCCTGGCGCAAATTGCAGAATGAAGTGCAGATGCTGTGGTTTGCCCACCCGCTGAACGAGCGGCGCGAAATGCAAGGGCGGCAAACCGTGAATTCCCTGTGGTTATGGGGCGGCGCAGTGGCACAGCCTTGCGTGCCCGGCCAGCGCGAAGTATTCAACCTGCCGGACGGTTTCGCCGGCCTCGGCCAGTACGCCAAGGCTGCGTATGCCGGCATTGGCATCAGCGAAGTGATCGCCGCCAGGCCCGGACATGGCCTGCTGACCTTGAGCCAGCTGATCCAGCCAGCCCTGACAGGCGAATGGTCGGACTGGCTGCGGCAGTTGCAAACCCTCGAAAGCACATGCTTCGCCCCTTTGCTGCAAGCCATGCAGCAGCGCCGGCTCGACAGCCTGTCCTTGATCGTTACCGACAGCGGCCATACGCTTGAAATGAGCACCACCCGGCTCTCGCTCAAGAAATTCTGGCTGAAACCAGCCCTCACCGGTTTATTGCCATTGCATCCATCATCGCATTTATTATGACCCGCATCGTTACCCGCCCTTATTCCTTCCGCGACTCCGAACGGCTGTGCCAGAGCGGCATCCATCCGGTGCTGGCGCGCGTGTACACGGCACGCGGCCTGCTCGACGCCAAGGAGCTGGAAAGCGAACTGAACGCCCTGATCCCGCCGTCCGGCCTGCTGCACATCGATGCCGCCGCCATTTTTCTCGCCGACGCTATCGCCGCAAAAAAGAAAATGGTGATCGTCGCCGATTACGATTGCGACGGCGCCACCGCTTGCGCCGTCGGCCTGCGCGGCTTGCGCCTGCTAGGCGCGAATATCGACTTCATCGTGCCGAATCGCTTCGAGTACGGCTACGGCCTGACGCCGGAAATCGTCGAACTGACCGCGCGCGAAAAATCGCCGGACATCATCGTCACGGTCGACAACGGCATCGCCAGCATCGACGGCGTGGCCGAAGCCAACCGGCGCGGCATCGAAGTAGTGGTGACCGACCATCACTTGCCGGCCGATACGCTGCCGGCGGCAAGAGTCATCGTCAATCCTAACCAGCCGGAATGCGGTTTTCCCAGCAAGAACCTGGCCGGCGTCGGCGTCATGTTCTACGTCTTGCTGGCCTTGCGCGCGGAACTTCGCCGGCGCGGCGTGTTCGATGCGCAGAGCCAGCCGAAACTGGATGTGCTGCTCGACCTGGTGGCGCTCGGCACCGTAGCCGACGTCGTCAAGCTGGACGCCAACAACCGCATCCTGGTAGCGCAAGGCCTGAAGCGCATGCGCGCCGGCCGCATGCATGCCGGCATCGCCGCGCTGTTCCGCGCCGCCGGCCGCGAAGCCCGGCGCGCCACGCCGTTCGACCTGGGTTTTGCGCTGGGCCCGCGCCTGAACGCCGCCGGCCGCCTGGCCGACATGGCGCTCGGCATCGAATGCCTGACCACCGACGACGAAGGCCGCGCCTGGGCCATTGCCCAGCAGCTCGACGCCATCAATCGCGAACGGCGCGATATCGAAGCCGGCATGCAGGACACCGCGCTGGCCTTGCTGGATGACTTCAAGCCGCAGGACAGCACCACCATCAGCGTGTTCGACGCCTCCTGGCACCAGGGCGTGATCGGCATCGTCGCCTCACGCCTGAAGGATAAATTTTATCGCCCCACCATTACTTTCGCGCCGGGCGGCGAAGGCTTGATCAAAGGATCGGGCCGTTCGATTCCCGGTTTCCATTTGCGCGATGCGCTGGACCTGGTGTCCAAGCACGCACCCAGCCTGATCCAGAAATTCGGCGGCCATGCGATGGCAGCCGGGTTAACCATTCGCGCCGACGCCTTCGATGCGTTCGCCGCCGCCTTCGAAAAAGTCGGACGTGAATGGCTGGGGCAGAGCCAGCTGGAACGTGTGATTGAAACCGACGGACCGCTGGAAGATGCCTACTACACCACGCAATTCATTGAATTGATGGATGGCCAGGTGTGGGGACAGGGTTTTGCGCCGCCGCTGTTTTGCGACGAATTCAGGGTGGTTAGTCAACGCATCCTGAAAGAGAAACATCTAAAGCTGCTGTTGGAACGCAACGGCACGCGCTACGATGCAATCTGGTTCGGGCATACCGATGAACTGGGGAGCAAGGCCAAGGTAGCGTTTCGCTTGGACGCCAATGAATATAACGGCGTTACCAAGGTACAACTGATGGTGGAACACGCGGAAGCGATGTAATCCTTGAGCGCGGAACGTAATGCCCCATGGCCCGTTAATTAGGGTCAGAGTCGAATTGTTTTCTCAAACAATTCGACTCTGACCCTAATTAACTGCTGAGCTGGCGTTGCTGGCTCGGCGGGAAGTTTTCGAATTTGCTCCAGACCCGGCGCAGCTGGCGGGTTGAATTGAAACCGGCTTGCTGCGCTACCTGTTCCATGTCCAGCTTGGATTGCGTCAGCAATTCGCGCACCAGGGCGACGCGGATGCGCTGGATGTAGTCGACCAGGCTGCTGCCGGTTTGCTCGCGGAACAGACGCGTCAGATGGCGCTCGCTGGTGCAGGCGATTTCTGCCAGCTGCTGCAGGTCCCAGTCGTTGGCCGGATTGCCGATCACGGCGTCTTGCACCCGGTGTACCGCCGGATGCAAGTGATTGCGGCAGGCCTGCCACGGCGACAGCTGCGGGTCGCTGCCGGCGCGCCGCATGTAGATCACCAGCGAACGGGCGATCGAAGCGCTGCGGGCGTGGCCGGCGATTTGCGCTACCACGTGCAGCGCCAGGTCGATGCCGGTAGTGACGCCGGCGCTGGTGTAGATGTTGCGGTCTTCGACAAAAATGCGGTTTTCCAATACATGCGCCCGCGGCGCGATGCGCCGCAAGTCGTCGCAATGGCTGTGGTGCGTGGTGCACTGGCGGCCGTCGAGCAAACCTGCATAACCGGCCAACAAGGCGCCGGTGCAGCTGCACAGCAGGCGATGCGAATCCTGCCAGTGTGCGCGCAGCCATGCCACGGCGCGCTGGTCGTTGGCGCTGCTGAAATCATCGTCGCTGCCTACGCAGCCGTGCAGCATCAGCATGGCGTTGGGCGGCAAGCTGTCCGGCAGGTCGCTGAAGCCGGTCAGGCCGAGTCCAAGCGAAATGCTGATGGTGCTGGCCGCACTGACGTAACGCAGGTCGAAAAAGTCCGCGCGCCCTTCCCGTTCCGCGATCCGGTTGGCATAACGCAGCACTTCCGCCGGACCCATCAGGTCAAGCGTCATGGTTGCGTCGCGCAGCAGGAAATAGACCGGGATGGTGGTCTCGCCAGTGCGTGTGTTGTCGGCTATTGCAGCCATCGATACTCCATCTGTTTGGCCGTGGCGGCGGCGAGTTCGGGACCGGCCAATCGTTCGACCAGGTGCAGGCTCATGTCGATGCCTGCCGAAATGCCGCCGGAAGTCACCACTTTACCGCAATCGACCCAGGCTACGCCGCGCTTGACCATGAGCGTGGGGAAACTTGCCTGCAGCTGGTCCTGGTCTTCCCAATGCGTGGTGACATCCAGCCCGTCCAGCAAACCGGCCTTGGCCAGCAAGAAGGCGCCGGTGCAGACCGATGCGGTAATCACGGTGCCGGAATGCTGGGCGGCAATCCAGCGGATTACCGCGTCGTCATTGAGGATTGCCGAAACATCGCCGCCCGGCACTATCAGCACGTCGATATCCGAAGATGGCGTCAACACGCAATCCGGCAGCACTTTCATTCCGCCCCTTGTCCGCACCGGCCGCATCGCGGGCGCGACCAGGAAACACTTGAACAGGTTTGCCGCCGCGCCGTTGCAGTTCATCCGGCCATGGACCCGGGCGGCAGTTGAAAACACTTCATAGGGGCCGGCAAAATCCAGGATTTCAACATCGTCAAACACCAGTATTCCCACGCTCAACATCTTTTAACCTCGTCCGCCACACGCGGCGCCCGGGGACCGGACTGCCATCGTTGAGGACCATGTTAAGCCGGCGGCCAATATCGAAAAATGCCCTCCGTAGACATAATGCGGACAAAACCGGACATCTTTCGAGCAGCCGGATAGGCATATCCGGCGTGCCAATGGTGCGCCAGCATATATGGACTTGCCATGCCAATCGACAGCAATTGCAAAATATATCCAATCCAGTATAATCAAAACATCAAGCCGGTTCGCTTCCTTGGCGACTCGCTGAAACGTCTGCGCGAATTTTCCGAAGACGCGAAGCAGGATGTCGGGTATCAGCTGGATAAAGTGCAAAAAGGCAAGCAGCCGGGTGATTTCAAGCCGATGCCGTCCATCGGCAAGGGAGTGGAAGAAATCCGGGTGCGGGATCACGCGGGCATTTACCGGGTTGTGTATACCGCCCGGTTTGCCGATGCGGTGTACGTGCTGCATGCCTTCCAGAAGAAGACACAAGCCACCGCCAAACACGACATCGAGATCGCCAAGGACCGCTTTGCACAGTTGCTCAGAGGTGAGAAATGAAAAAGATCGAAAGCTACGCCAGCGTATGGGACGCAATTGCCGATTCGCCAGAACAGGCCGCGAACCTGCGCGCCCGTTCGGAACTGATGCAAAAAATTGCCGACATCGTGAAACAAAGTGCGTGGACGCAAACCGAGGCCGCAAGCCACTGCGGCATCAGCCAGCCGCGCGTGAACGACCTGCTGCGCGGCCGCGTGTCGCGCTTTTCCCTGGATGCATTGGTGAACATCGCCACTGCGCTTGGCCGCCGCGTCCACGTCGAACTGGAAGTCGCCTGAATAGCGGGTGAACGGTTTCAGCGCACTGGCAAGAACTGCAGGAAACTACCTCCCACCAGGTTCTGCATGTAGCTGATGCCGGCCCGCTTGTACTTCTCGGTCGTCATCTCTGCCAGCAAATCGATACGGCCGATGATCTTGCCGAATTCCCTCTCGAAACTGATGTTGCGCTCGCTCTCGCTCATGTCGTTGGACAGCAGCAAAGGCTGGCCGGCGGCATTTTTCCGGCTGTTGAGTATCCACGACGCGATTTCCATGTTGCGGGCAGCGTTGTACAGGTATTGGGCGTCGAAGCCGTCGATCAGGTAGAACCTGGTCTTGCCGCCGTGGGCGACGATGATCATGTCGGCCGCGCCGTAGATGAAAGCCGCCGCGCGGTCGCCGCCGAAATCCGGAGCCAGCGCCAGCGACAGCGCCTGGATGTCGTGCTTTCCCTGCAGCTCCGGCCACGACTGGCGCGCTTCGATAGCGTCGCGCACGCGCTTGATCGCCAGCTCGCGGCTGGCGGCAGTCTTTTTCCATTCGGCGGGATTGCGCCGGTACAATTTGTCCAGCAGGCGATACAGGCTGTCGAGGTTGTCGCGCATGCCAAGGGTGGCGAAGCGGTTGACGTCGGATTGCGCCAGCTCGCTGCCGCTGGTGGATGAGCCCTGCACTTCGCCATGCGGGGCCGGGGTCGGCGCCAGCATGCTGCACGCGCTAAGCGTCAGGCACAGCAGGCCGATCGGCAAGCTCATCGGCAAAACCGATGGCAAAACAACATCGCAACGATGGATTTGTGCCTTAATCGACATGGGCGGCGGGGCCAGGCTGGTAAATTATCAAGCGTGCAATCCATTCTAAACGTTGCAACTTCGGGTTGCAGCTTCGATATCCGGCTTGTTGCAATGGTTCACATTTGTGCATATTTCATGCGAAACGTGCCCCAATCTGGTCCAGAATACAATCTGCAGCGCCATCTGCCATGGGGCTGGCGTATAATTTAGGGTTTGATTGCAAAAGAGCCGAAAATGGAAGCCGAACGCTTAAATTCCCTACAAAACCTGCTTGCGGACCTGACCAGCCGCGAAGCCGAACTACGGAGGTATCTTTGACTTCGATACGAAGTTAGAGAAACTCGACCAGGTCAACGGCGAACTGGAAGATCCGGAAATCTGGAACGACCAGAAGCGCGCCCAGGACCTGGGCAAGGAAAAGAAATCGCTGGAAGCCATCGTGCTGACGCTGACCAAGATCCAGGCCGATCTGCGCGACACCAGCGACCTGTTCCAGATGGCGCGCGAAGAGCAGGACGAAGAAACCATCGAGGCGGTCGAAGCCGATACCGAAGGCCTGCGCAAGCTGGTCGAAGGCATGGAATTCCGCCGCATGTTCAGCAATCCGATGGATCCTAACAACTGCTTCATCGACATCCAGGCCGGCGCCGGCGGCACCGAAGCGCAGGATTGGGCCTCGATGCTGCTGCGCCAGTACCTGCGCTACTGCGAACGCAAGGGTTTCAAGGTCGACATCCTGGAACAGTCGGATGGCGAAGTTGCGGGCATCAAGACCGCTACGCTGAAAGTCGAAGGCGATTACGCCTATGGCTTCCTGCGTACTGAAACCGGCGTCCATCGCCTGGTGCGCAAGTCGCCCTTCGATTCCGCCAACGGCCGCCACACTTCGTTCTCCAGCCTGTTCGTGTACCCGGAAGTGGACGACTCGATCGATATCGACGTCAACCCGGCCGACGTCCGCGTCGATACCTATCGCGCATCCGGCGCCGGCGGCCAGCACATCAACAAGACCGACTCCGCGGTGCGCCTGACGCACATGCCGTCCGGCATTGTGGTGCAATGCCAGAACGACCGCAGCCAGCACCGCAACCGCGCCGAAGCGTGGGACATGCTGAAAGCCAAGCTGTATGAACTGGAATTGCGCAAGCGCATGAGCGAGCAGCAGAAACTGGAAGACTCCAAGACCGACGTCGGCTGGGGCCACCAGATCCGCTCTTACGTGCTGGACCAGTCGCGCATCAAGGATTTGCGCACCAACTTCGAGAGCGGCAACACCAAGGCTATCCTCGACGGCGACCTTGACGACTTCATCGCGGCTTCGCTCAAGCAAGGCGTGTAAGTTGCAAATTCGGCTGCAAACCGTGCCGCGGACAGTGTCCGCGGCGCTGCCTTCCCGCCGCACCACAGACGTTTCACCGCATCATTTGAAAAGACACTGACATGACGACAGACAATCAGCAGCAACCTGTCCCGCAAGACGAAAACAAGATCATTGCGGAACGCCGCAACAAGCTCGGCGCCCTGCGCGCCCAAGGTGTGGCTTTCCCCAACGATTTCCGGCCGACGCACAAGGCAGCCGCGATCCAGGCCGAATACGCCGCCCAGGAAAACGAAACGCTGGACGTGGCCGCAGTCAAGGTCGTGGTCGCCGGCCGCATGATGCTGAAACGGGTGATGGGCAAGGCTTCCTTCGCGACCCTGCAGGATGCTTCGGGCAGCAAGGCCGACGGCCGCATCCAGCTGTTCATCACCAAGGAAAACATCGGCGAAGAGAACTACGACAGCTTCAAGCATTACGACCTGGGCGACATCCTCGGCGCCGAAGGCACGCTGTTCAAGACCAAGACCGGCGAACTGTCGATCAAGGTCACCACGCTGCGCTTGCTGACCAAATCGCTGCGCCCGCTGCCGGACAAGTTCCACGGCCTGGCCGACCAGGAAACCAAGTACCGCCAGCGCTACGTCGACCTGATCATCAACGAAGATACGCGCCGCACTTTCAAGGTGCGCACCGCTGCGATGTCGTCGATCCGCCGCTTCATGGAACAGAACGACTTCATGGAAGTCGAAACGCCGATGCTGCACGCCATCCCCGGCGGCGCCGCGGCCAAGCCTTTCATCACCCATCACAATGCGCTGGACATGCAGATGTTCCTGCGCATCGCGCCTGAGCTGTACCTGAAGCGGCTGGTGGTCGGCGGTTTCGAACGCGTGTTTGAAGTCAACCGCAACTTCCGTAATGAAGGCGTATCGCCGCGCCACAATCCTGAATTCACGATGATGGAATTCTATGCGGCTTATGTCGATTACCAATGGCTGATGAACTTCACCGAACAGGTGATCCGCCAGGCCGCGATCGATGCCCACGGCACCGCCACCCTGACCTACCAGGGCCGCGAGCTGGACCTGAGCAAGCCGTTCCAGCGCCTGACCATCGTCGGCGCCATCAACAAGTACGCGCCGCAATACCAGGACGCGCAATTGCAGGATGCGGAATTCATCAAGGCCGAGCTGAAGAAATTCGGCGTCAAGCCGCATGCCCACGCCGGCCTCGGCGCGCTGCAGCTGGCCCTGTTTGAAGAAACCGCCGAAGCGCAGTTGTGGGATCCGACCTACATCGTCGACTATCCGGTCGAAGTATCGCCGCTGGCGCGCGCTTCCGATACCGTGCCCGGCATCACCGAGCGTTTCGAGCTGTTCGTCACCGGCCGCGAAATCGCCAACGGCTTCTCCGAGCTGAACGATTCGGAAGACCAGGCCGCCCGCTTCCAGGCGCAGGTTGCAGCCAAGGACGCCGGCGACGAAGAAGCCATGTATTACGACGCCGACTACATCCGCGCGCTGGAGTACGGCATGCCTCCGACCGGCGGCTGCGGCATCGGCATCGACCGCCTGATGATGCTGATCACCGACTCGCCCAACATCCGCGACGTGCTCCTGTTCCCGCATCTGCGCCGCGAAGACTAAATCATCGACGCGCGCAGTCAAATGGGGTCAGAGTTTTTTTACGACAGTCTCATCGTCGTAAATTACTCTGACCCCATTTGACGTACTACGGAGTACAAATCCACGCAGTCGCCAGAAATAATTCGACTCTGACCCTAATTATTGGCATGTTTTGCAGATTTCTTCGGTAGCGCTTAAACTCGTTACATAAGGATACATCTGACACATTATCAACATAGCGTTCCGTATCTGAACCTTTGATAATTACATTAGTCAACAAACAAAAATTCCTGGAGGTAATAATGGACAGCCCAAAACCAAACAACCGCATTCATCCTCTGGTTGCTGCCGCAGCAGTAGCAGTGACCTTGGCCAGCCTGGTCGGCGTAGCCGCCATGACCGGCCTGTTTCCTAGTTCGAATTCGACACCGGCGCCGGTCGCGGCGATGTCGGCAGCTCCTGGGGACTATAACAGCCAGCAGCCTGGCGCCCAGCAGCAGGCAAACGGCGCGCCGGCAGGCCAGAACGGCTACTACCAGCAGCAGCCGGCCCAGGCTCAGCAGCAACAGCCGCGCTCGGCTCCGCGCCCTGAATATGCGCAAGCGCCGCGCCAGCAGGAACCAGCGCCAGTGTCTGCACCATCGCCGGCCATCTGCCATAGCTGCGGCCGGGTGGAATCGATACAGGCTATCCAGCATGCAGCCCCGCCTAGCGGCCTGGGGATTGCCGCTGGCGCGGTGCTGGGCGGCGTTCTCGGCCACCAGGTCGGCCATGGCAACGGTAATACCCTGGCGACTGTAGCAGGCGCCGTCGGCGGCGGTTTTGCCGGTAATGAAGTGGAAAAACGCACCCGCACCAACACTACCTACCAGGTCGTGGTGCGGATGGAGGACGGCAAGGCACGTACCTTCCCGCAATCCGGCCAGGGATGGCGCGTCGGCGATCCGGTGCAGGTCGTCAACGGCCACCTGGAAGGCCGCGGCTAATACTAGTGCGGTGCTGCGCAAATGATGAAACCACATAAGCACTGCTTTTTTGCACCATGCGTCGTTGCGAATCCTCGCGATAGCGCCACTATCGCTCCGGTTTGCGCGGGGCGGCCATCCGCCTAGCCTGGCACAAAAAATCAGCACTTCTGTGGCTCCACCATTTACGAAGCACCACACTGCTCTGCCAATAAAAAAACCCGCTGTCGCTACGATTGTAGCCACAGCGGGTTTTTCTTTGTGCCGAGGTTTCTTAGCGGGCTTCTTCTATCCAGGCAGCTTGTATCGCTTCCAGGATTTTTTCGCCGGAGCGGTTTGGCTCATCGTCGAAACCATCCAGTTCCAGCACCCATTTGTGCAGGTCGGTAAAGCGGATCTTCTCCGGATCGGTATCCGGAAATTTGTCGTACAAGGCTTCGGCAACGCGTAATGTATCGGTCCACTTCATGGTGTCGCTCATGGTGCAGGTCCTCTCGCTTAGTGGTTTTCGCTGGCGTGGTTGATCGTGTACTTCGGAATCTCGACCACCAGGTCTTCGTCGGCGACAATTGCCTGGCACGACAGGCGCGAAGTCGCTTCCAGCCCCCAGGCCATATCCAGCAAGTCTTCTTCTTTGTCGTCCAGCTCGCCCAGCGATGCAAATCCTTCGCGCACTATTACATGGCAGGTAGTGCAAGCGCAGGATTTTTCGCAAGCGTGCTCGATCTCGATATCGTTGGCGAGCAAGGCGTCGCAGACGGATTGGCCGCGCGGGGCTTCGATCACGACGCCTTCCGGGCAGAAGGTAGGATGGGGCAATACGACGATTTGGGGCACTTGGTTTACCTCGGGAATAGGTTGGCTTATTAATCTATTTAATTAATCTGATTTTTATGACACTTGATCCAGTGTCTTGCCGGTCAGCGCATCATGCACGCTGCGGTCCATGCGGCGCGCGGCGAATTCTTCGGTGCCGTGCGCCAGCGCATCGACTGCGGCCTTGATCGCCAGATGGTCTGTGCCCTGCGCCTGCACGCGCACGGCATCGATCAAAGCGGCTATATCCACGCGCTCCTGCTCGGACAACAACGCAGCGTCGGCGGACAATGCCGATTCGGTGGCCAGCACAATGCGCTCGGCCTCCACCTGCTCTTCTTTCAGCGCGCGCGCCTGCATGTCGACATCGGCCGAAGCAAACGATTCCTGCAGCATGCGGGCGATGTCGTCATCCGCCAGGCCGTACGAAGGCTTGACGCTGATCGATGCTTCCACGCCGGAGCGCAGTTCACGCGCCGAGACCGACAGCAAACCGTCGGCGTCGACCTGGTAGGTCACGCGTATCCGCGCCGCGCCGGCCGCCATCGGCGGGATGCCGCGCAGCTCGAACTTCGCCAGCGAACGGCAATCGCTGACCAGCTCGCGCTCGCCCTGCAGGACCTGGATTGCCATCGCGGTCTGGCCATCCTTGAAGGTGGTGAATTCCTGCGCGCGCGCGCAAGGGATGGTCGAATTGCGTGGGATTACCTTCTCCACCAGTCCGCCCATGGTCTCTATGCCCAGCGACAGCGGGATCACATCCAGCAGCAGCCAGTCATCGCCCGGAGCGCGGTTGCCGGCCAGCAGGTTGGCCTGGATCGCGGCGCCCAGCGCCACTACCTTGTCCGGATCGATATTCGCCAGCGGCGTGGTTTCGAAGTAAGCGCCGACGGCCTTGCGGATGCTGGGCATGCGGGTTGCGCCGCCGACCAGCACCACGCCGTCGACATCGTCCACCGTCAGTTCGGCGTCGCGCAGCGCCTTGCGGGTCGGCGTCAGCGTCTTGGCCACCAGATGCTGGGTGATCTCATCAAAAATCGCTGACGTCAGCTGTAAATGGACCCGCTCGCCGGAATTCAAGGCAGCATCGATGCTGACTTCCGCCTTGGTCGAAAGCAGTTCCTTGGCTTCACGCGCCTTGACCATCAGGATCCGCGTGTCTTCGTCGGACAACGGCGCCAGTCCGGCCTGCTGGCTGATCCAGCAAAATATCCGGTGGTCGAAATCGTCGCCGCCCAGCGCCGAGTCGCCGCCGGTCGCCAATACTTCAAATACGCCCTTGGTCAGCTTCAGGATCGAGATATCGAAGGTGCCGCCGCCCAGGTCGTAGACCACGTACACGCCTTCCGAGGCGTTATCCAGGCCCGTAGGCGATCGCAGCCGCGGTCGGTTCATTGAGCAGGCGCAGCACATTCAGGCCGGCCAGCTTGGCGGCGTCCTTGGTGGCCTGGCGCTGCGCATCGTCGAAATAGGCAGGCACGGTAATCACGGCGCCGACCAGGTCGTCGCCCAGCGCATCTTCCGCCTGTTGGCGCAAGGTCGCTAGGATTTCGGCGGAGATTTCGACCGGGCTCTTGATGCCGGCGGCGGTCTTCAACTGCACCATGCCCGGCACATCGAGGAAATCGTAAGGCAGGTTTTCGGCGTAGGCGATGTCCTTCAGGCCGCGCCCCATGAAACGCTTGACCGACAGGATGGTGTTCTTCGGATCGGTGGTCTGCGCCGCCTGCGCCTTGTAGCCGATATGTGCATTGCCGTTCGGCAGGTAACGCACGATGGACGGCAGCAATGGTCGTCCTGCTTCGTCGTTCAGCACTTCGGGAATGCTGTTGCGCACCGTGGCGACCAGGGAATTGGTGGTGCCCAGGTCTATCCCCACCGCCAGCCGATGCTGATGCGGCGCGGTGGACATGCCTGGCTCGGAAATTTGTAAAAGTGCCATAGGGTGTTTTCGTTTATTGCTTTATTGTGGCAGGGCGATGCGGATACCGAGCGCGATGAATGCAGAGCCTGCCAGTCGGTTCATGATGGTGGCGGCCGATTTTTTGCGCTGGAAGAAGGCGCCGACCATGCCGGAAAACAGGGCGACCACGCTAAGGATGGCCAGCGCCTGCACGATGAATACGGCTGCCAGCAGCAGCATCTGCGCCGGGATGTGGCCCGCGCTTTCGTTCACGAACTGCGGCAGGAAGGCGATGAAGAACAAGGTCACCTTCGGATTCAGCATATTGGCGATCACGCTCTGCCAGTAGATGCGCGACAACTTCATCGGCTCGGCATTGCCCTGCAGCTGAATCGCCGAATGCGAACGCAAGGTGCGCACGCCGATATAGATCAAGTAAGCCGCGCCGGCATAACGCAGCAAGGAATACGCCAGCGGCGAAGCCTTGATCAGCGCGGCAAAACCCAGCACCGCCAGCATGGTATGGAAAATCAGGCCGGAACTGAAACCCGCGGCGGCGACCAAACCAGCCTTGCGGCCCTGGGTGATGCCGCGCGTCAGCACGTAGATATTATCCGGCCCCGGGGCCAGGGTCAGTGTCATTGCGGCAATCAGGAATAACCAGATTTCAGGCATGTTCGTACTCGGCTAATAAAGTGGTGTTTTACGATTCAAGAACGGCGAATGCATTGCCGATCTCTTCCCCAAATTTTTCCAGGAACATCAGCTGCCGCACATATTGCGCAGCCTGCTGGAAATCCTGTGCATCCAGCAAGTCGCCTATGCGCTGCAGGTCGGCCTTGCGGGCAGCGCGCAGTTCAAGGTCCAGCTGTTCCAGCGCCGCCAGGTCCTTGCCGGCGCGCGCATCGTCCAGCGTTTCGCGCCATTCCATCTGCTGCATCAGGAACGCCGCCGGCATCGCCGTGTTCGACTCCGCCTGCAGCTCGACGCCGTTCAGCTCGCACAGGTAGGCGGCGCGCTTGAACGGGCTTTTCAGGGTCTGGTAGGCCTCGTTGGCGCGCGTAGTCCATTGCATCGCCACCCGCTTCTCGGCGCCACTGGCGCTGGCGAAACGGTCTGGATGCGTCTGGTTCTGCACCTCGTGATAGGCGCGGTCCAGCGCCGCGCTATCCAGCGTGAAGCGTTGAGGCAGGTGGAACAGTTCAAAGTGATTTTGCATGGCTCTTAAAACAAAAGCCTGTTGGAGTACAACAGGCTTGGTCCAATCCAACGTGGTGCGGGTCAAGCAGACGGACCTGGATCAGATCCGGAAACTTTCGCCGCAGCCGCACTCGTCCTTGACGTTCGGGTTGTAGAACTTGAAGCCTTCGTTCAAACCCTCGCGCGCAAAATCGAGCTCGGTGCCGTCGATATACGGCAAGCTCTTGGGATCGACAAACACCTGGATCCCGTGCGATTCGAACACTGCATCTTCGTCAGTCTTCTCGTCCACGTATTCCAGTTTGTAAGCCAGCCCCGAGCAACCGGTAGTGCGCACGCCGAAGCGCAGGCCGATGCCCTTGCCGCGCCGTTCGATATAGCGGTTGATGTGCTTGGCCGCTTTTTCCGTCAGTGTGATTGCCATATATGCCGTCGATCTCTTTTCGCTAGATTAATAGCTTTTAAGCTGCCTGCTTTTGCTCGCCGTGCTTGGCCTTGTAATCTTCTACCGCAGCCTTGATCGCATCTTCAGCCAGGATCGAGCAGTGGATCTTGACCGGCGGCAGCGCCAGTTCTTCGGCGATCTGGGTGTTCTTGATCGACATCGCCTGGTCCAGCGTCTTGCCCTTGACCCATTCGGTCACCAGCGACGACGAAGCAATCGCCGAGCCGCAACCGTAGGTCTTGAACTTGGCGTCCTGGATGATGCCGTCGGCGCCGACCTTGATCTGCAGTTTCATGACGTCGCCGCATGCAGGCGCGCCGACCATGCCGGTGCCTACGGTTTCGTCGCCCTTTTCAAAAGCGCCGACATTGCGTGGGTTTTCGTAGTGGTCCAAAACTTTTTCTGAATAAGACATTTTGCTACTCCTTGTTTGAGCCGCGCCGGTGACCTCTCACCGGCTGCGGCGTAATCTTGCAAATGCGCCTGTTAGTGCGCCGCCCATTGGATGGTGCTGATGTCGATGCCATCCTTGTACATGTCCCACAGCGGCGACAGCTCGCGCAGTTTCGCAACCTTGGTCTTGATCAGTTCAATCGTGAAATCGATGTCTTCTTCGGTCGTGAAACGGCCGATGGTGAAACGGATCGAGCTGTGCGCCAGTTCGTCGCTGCGGCCCAGCGCGCGCAATACATACGACGGCTCCAGGCTGGCCGAAGTACAGGCCGAACCGGACGATACCGCAATGTCCTTGATCGCCATGATCAGCGATTCGCCTTCAACGTAGTTGAAACTGACGTTGAGGTTATGCGGCACGCGGTGCGCCATGTCGCCGTTGACATACACTTCTTCAATCGTTTGCAGGCCGGTCGCCAGGCGGTCGCGCAGCGCCTTGATGCGGACGATTTCTTGATCCATTTCTTCACGGGCGATTTCAAAAGCCGCGCCCATGCCGACGATCTGGTGTGTCGGCAAGGTGCCCGAACGCAGGCCGCGCTCATGGCCGCCGCCGTGCATCTGCGCTTCCAGGCGGACGCGCGGTTTGCGCCGCACATACAGCGCGCCGATGCCTTTAGGACCGTATGTCTTGTGGGCAGTGAAAGTCATCAGGTCGACCTTCCATTTTTCCAGGTCGATCACTACCTTGCCGGTGGCTTGCGCCGCGTCGCAATGGAAAATGATGCCCTTCTGGCGGCACAGTTCGCCGATTTCCGCGACAGGCTGGATCACGCCGATTTCATTGTTGACCAGCATCACCGAGACCAGGATGGTGTCGGGACGGATCGCAGCTTCCAGCTGTTCCAGCGTGATCAGGCCATTGTCCTGCGGCTGCAGGTAAGTCGCTTCGAAGCCTTGGCGTTCCAGTTCGCGCACCACGTCCAGCACGGCTTTGTGCTCGGTCTTGACGGTGATGATGTGCTTGCCCTTGGTCTTGTAGAAATTGGCCGCGCCCTTGATCGCCAGGTTGTTGCCTTCGGTGGCGCCGGAAGTCCAGATGATCTCGCGCGAATCGGCGTTGACCAGCTTGGCGACCTGCTCGCGCGCATCTTCCACGGCTTTTTCAGCGGACCAGCCATACATGTGGCTGCGCGAAGCCGGGTTGCCGAATTGCTCGCGCAAATAGGGAATCATCTTGTCGGCCACACGCGGATCGATAGGCGTGGTTGCCGAATAGTCCATGTAAATCGGGAAGTGAGGCGCCTTCAATGTGTCTATCAGGCTTTTTTCCAAGGGTGCGTTCATACTTTTTCTAGCTCCAATCAAGCGACCAGGTGGGACCTATGCATCACCACCACGTTTTGTTCCAGGGCCTTCCTCTGCTGCGCCTGCTGCTGCGCATGTTGCTGATCCACCAAATCCTTCAGCGACACCGAATCCAGGTATTCGACCATCTTGGCGTTCAAGGTCGACCACAGGTCATGTGTCATGCAACGGCTGCCGCCCTCGTGATCCGGGCTGTGGCAGTTTTCCTTGCCGCCGCACTGGGTCGCATCCAGCGGTTCGTCGACCGCGATAATGATGTCCGCCACCGTAACGTCTTCCGCCTTGCGCGCCAGGTTGTATCCGCCGCCTGGCCCGCGCACGGATTCAACAATCTGGTGACGACGCAATTTACCGAACAATTGTTCCAGATATGACAGGGAAATCTCTTGACGCTCGCTAATTGCAGACAAAGTTACCGGACCTTTGCCTTGGCGCAATGCCAAATCGATCATCGCAGTTACCGCAAACCGGCCTTTTGTAGTCAGACGCATGTAATCTCCGCTCTTAAACCTATCTATCCGTGTATCCCAAATGCTGGATTACGAGGTGTTGTGACAGTATACCAAACTTGAGTGAATCCGTCAGGTATTGCCCGATTCCTGGAATCCCGCGCCGGGCTTGGCTTTTGCGCCGATTGTCATTTATACAATTACAACAAACAAGGGCATCTGGAACGAGCCGGATTTGACGCGGGAAATTGCCATATAGACACAAGCCATGGCGGTCGGAATGGTGTCAAATGTAAAAATATATTCAAGGAAGCGGCGCTTAAACCTATAATACCGACCCTCCCGCACAGTCCTCTTTTTGAGCAGCATGGCCATCCGCAAATCCAAGACACCGCAATCACCGACGCAGAGAGCTGACCAGAAACGCGTCGACATCCTGAAATCCGCAGGAAAGTGCTTCCGCAAGGCCGGTTTCCACCAGACCTCGATGCAGGAGATCTGCACCGAAGTCGGCCTCGGCCCGGGCGCGGTGTACCGCTATTTCACCAGCAAGGATGCGATTATTGCGGCCATGGCGGAGGACGAAAGGCGCCAGGCGCGTACTTTGTTATCTGAATTCCACGATACCGACGACCTGCCGCAGGCGCTGTCCGCCATCACCCGCGCCTTCGCCCGCCGCTACGCAGCGATCAGCGACGCCGGCCTGATGACCGAGATTTACGCGGAAGGCTTGCGCAACAAGCGTGTGGGTGCGGTGATCAAGACGGCGGAGACGGAGTGGGTAGACGGCCTGGCCGACATGCTGCGCACCGCCCAGGAACGCGGCCAGATCGACCAGGCCCTGGATGCCCATGCGGCGGCGCTGCTGCTGACCGCCATGTGGGACGGCATCGTGATCCGCCAGGCCTACACGCCGGAACTGCCGGAAGCGATGCTGGGGCTGTTCGACGACATGCTCAAGCGCTGGCTGGCCAACGCCGTCCCGGCCGCCGGCAAACGGAGCAAACCGGCGCCGGCCCCGAAAACCGCGACGCCTGTCGCTGAGCCGCAACTGGATCTCAGCCCGCCCCCGGCACCTGCGCCCGCAGCAGAAAAACCGCTGACCCAGGCCGAAATCGACCTGCGGCAAATGAGCCTGATCTAAGTACGCCGCAACAGCTGCATCGGCCCGAACAGGGCCTGCATGCCGGCGTTGCCGATGAAGCTGAGATTGTATGGGTGCTCGGCGACTGCTTTCGGAAAGCGCGCAGTCACTGGGTAGGCATTCAGCTGCTCGGCGATTTTCCCCCACAACACCAGCGTCGGCAGATCCTCGCCGCGTTTGTCCGCGGCATCGGCCAGCCCCTGCAACACTGCCTGCATGAACGGCTGCCAGGCCTTGGCGTCCTTGACCGGCGGCACGTCCGGACGGAACACCAGCGAAGCGTTCAGCAGCAAAAATCCCCGTTTCACCATGTTGTCCTGCAGGTCGGCCAGCAGCTGGATCGCCTGTGAACCGTCCTTCTGCGCCTGCAACGCCACATCCGACATCGCATCGCCGGTCGTGTTTTCCAGCGCCAGCTGGCCATCGGCGACCAGCAGCATCTTCATGAAATTGCGCAGGGAAGTCGCGCGGTTGACCTGCTTCGACAGCCCCTTCTCCGACCACAGGGAGCCGACCGCGCCGTCCATGAAACAGACGCCGGTGGCGCTGGCCGCGCGCGGATAAGGTCCCTCGCCCACCAGCACATAACGCACCGCTTCCAGCGGCTGGGTGAAGGCGGCAAACATACGGCCCTCGGTAGGCAGGTAATCGGCCGCGGCCAAGTCCTTCAGGTAGGCCGGATTGGCTTGCGCCACCGCGCGCAAGCCGTGCTCCAGGATGGCGAGCCAGGAAGCATGCACGCCGGTCAACGCGGAACGGATTGAAGCAGGAAGAAAATCAGTCATAAATCGTCAAAAACAGGATTGATCAAACACAGGCTGCAAAAAATCCTGCAACTACAAAACGATATTGTCCGCGCCCGGCGCACCGAACAGCTGCTGCTTCAGCACATGCAGCTGGTCGCGCACCTGGGCGGCTTTTTCGAACTCCAGGTTCTTGGCGTGATCGACCATCTGCTTCTCCAGGCGCTTGATCTCCTTGCTCACCTGTTTCTCGCTCATCGCCTCGTACTTGGCCTGGTCCTGCGCCGCATGCAGCACTTCGCGCGCTTCCTGCGGGCTGTAGACGCCGTCGATCAATTCCTTGATCTGCTTGCTGATGCCGACCGGCGTGATGCCGTTGGCGGCATTGAAGGCGATCTGCTTGTTGCGGCGGCGCTCGGTTTCGTCGATGGCGCGGCGCATGGAATCGGTCATGCGGTCCGCATACAGGATCGCGGTGCCGTTCAGGTTACGCGCGGCGCGGCCTATGGTCTGGATCAGGCTGCGCTCGGAACGCAGGAAGCCTTCCTTGTCGGCATCCAGGATCGCCACCAGCGACACTTCAGGAATATCCAGGCCCTCGCGCAGCAGGTTGATGCCAACCAGCACGTCGAACGTGCCCAGGCGCAGGTCGCGGATGATTTCCACGCGCTCGACGGTTTCGATATCGCTGTGCAGGTAGCGCACCTTGATGCCGTTATCGCTCAGGAACTCGGTCAGCTGCTCCGCCATGCGCTTGGTCAGCGTGGTGACCAGCACCCGTTCGTTCTTCTTGATGCGGGCATTGGCTTCGTTCATCAGGTCGTCGACCTGGCTCAAGGCCGGCCGCACTTCGATCGCAGGATCGATCAGGCCGGTCGGCCGCACCACCTGCTCCACCACCTGGTCGGCATGCTGGTTTTCATAATCGGCCGGCGTGGCCGAGACAAAAATCGTCTGCCGCATCTTGCCTTCGAATTCATCGAAACGCAGCGGCCGGTTATCCAGCGCCGACGGCAGCCGGAAACCGTAATCCACCAGGTTGGTCTTGCGCGAGCGGTCGCCGTTGTACATGGCGTTCAGCTGGCCGATCAGCACGTGCGATTCGTCCAGGAACATCAGCGCATCCTGCGGCAGGTAATCGACCAGGGTCGGCGGCGGCTCGCCCGGCAAGGCGCCGCTCAGGTGGCGCGAATAGTTTTCGATGCCCTTGGTGAAACCGATTTCCTGCATCATTTCCAGATCGAAACGGGTGCGCTGCTCAATGCGCTGCTCTTCAATCAGTTTATTTTCCTTACGGAAAAATTCGAGCCGGTCGCGCAGTTCATCCTTGATGGTTTCGATGGCGCGCAGCACGGTGGCGCGCGGCGTTACATAGTGCGAACCGGGATAGACGGTGAAGCGCGGGATCTTTTGCCGCACGCGGCCGGTGAGCGGGTCGAACAGCTGCAAGCTGTCGATTTCATCGTCGAACATCTCGATGCGCAAGGCCAGCTCGGCATGCTCGGCCGGAAAGACGTCGATGGTGTCGCCGCGCACGCGGAAGGTGCCGCGGCCGAAATCGATCTCGTTGCGCGTGTATTGCATCTGGATCAGGCGCGCGATGACGTCGCGCTGGCTGACCTTGTCCTTGGCGCGCAAGGTCAGGATCATCTGGTGGTATTCGTTGGGATTACCGATACCGTAGATCGCCGACACCGTTGCCACAATGACCACATCGCGCCGTTCCATCAGCGATTTGGTGCAGGACAGGCGCATCTGTTCTATGTGCTCATTGATCGAGGAATCTTTCTCGATGAACAAGTCGCGCTGCGGCACATAGGCTTCCGGCTGGTAATAATCGTAGTAGCTGACGAAATACTCGACGGCGTTGTGCGGGAAAAACTCGCGGAACTCGCTGTACAGCTGGGCCGCCAGCGTCTTATTGGGAGCGAAGACGATCGCCGGCCGCCCCATGCGGGCGATCACGTTGGCCATCGTATAGGTCTTGCCGGAGCCGGTCACCCCCAGCAAGGTCTGGTAGAACAGGCCGTCTTGCAGGCCCTCGGCGAGCTTGTCGATGGCCTCAGGCTGGTCGCCGGCCGGCTGGAACGGCTGGAACAGCTTGTACGGCGAATTCGGAAAAGTGACGATTTTGGACTCGTCGACAGTGCTCTGAACCTGTGATATGTCAGCCATGGGCTTCGACCTTTGGTAAAATAGACGGTAGTAAATCCGCGCCGATCAGCGATTTGTCTCGTGACCCGGCACAGCATTCAACCCGGCCGCAAAATCTCTTTTGCAGCCAACTTTTTATGTTATCACGATGAACGCACCTCTTTCAGCCTCCCTCTTTACCGCCATCGAAATGGCGCCACGCGATCCTATCCTCGGCATCACCGAGGGTTTCAATGCGGACCAGAATCCAGGCAAGACCAACCTCGGCGTCGGCGTCTATTACGATGACAACGGCAAGGTGCCGCTGCTGGAATGCGTGCAAAAGGCGGAAGCGCTGCTGATCGAAAAACTGGCGCCGCGCACCTACCTGCCGATCGAAGGCCTGGCGGCTTACGACAAGGCTGTGCAAGAACTGGTATTTGGGGCCGACAGCGCCGTAGTTCAAGAGAAGCGCGCGATCACCGTGCAAGCCATCGGCGGCACCGGCGCGCTGAAACTGGGCGCCGATTTCCTCAAGCGCTTCAGCGCCGACAACACGCAAGTCTGGATCAGCGATCCAAGCTGGGAAAACCACCGCGCGCTGTTCGAATCGGCCGGCTTCACCGTCAACAATTATCCTTACTATGACCCGGCCACCCGCGGCGTCAACTTCAGCGGCATGCTGGATGCGCTGAAATCGATGCCGAGCGGTTCGGTCGTCCTGCTGCACGCCTGCTGCCACAACCCGACCGGCGCCGACCTCAGCGATGCCGAATGGACCCAGGTCATCGACGTCGTCACCCAGCGCGGCCTGGTGCCCTTCCTCGACATGGCCTACCAGGGCTTTGGCGACGGCATCGAAGCCGACGGCCAGGTAGTGCGCCGCTTCACCGAAGCAGGCGGCCCGGTGTTCGTATCGAACTCGTTCTCGAAATCGTTCTCGCTGTACGGCGAACGCGTCGGCGCCCTGAGCATCGTCGCCGCCAGCAAGGAAGAAGCCGGCCGCGTGCTGTCGCAACTCAAGCGCGTGGTGCGCACCAACTACTCCAACCCGCCGATCCACGGCGGCCAGGTAGTCGCCACCGCCCTGGCCTCGCCAGAGCTGCGCAAGCTGTGGGAAGAAGAACTGGCCGGCATGCGCGTACGCATCCGCGAAATGCGCCACCTGCTGGTGAAAAAACTGAAGGAACAGGCCCCAGGCCACGACTTCGATTTCGTCACCAAGCAACGCGGCATGTTCTCCTACTCCGGCCTGACCAAGGCCCAGGTCGAACGCCTGCGCGACGAATTCTCGATCTACGCCGTCGACACCGGCCGCATCTGCGTGGCCGCGCTCAATACCAAAAATATTGATAATGTTGTCGCCGCAATCGTAAAAGTCCTGTAATATTCGGCTCCCGGAGAAGTTGCAACGACTGCTCCGGGATGTAGAAAAGTTTAGAAAAAGCTTTGACAACTCAGCGAATTCGAGACTATAATTCTGCTTCTTTCAATTCCCTGATAGCTCAGTTGGTAGAGCGACGGACTGTTAATCCGCAGGTCCCTGGTTCGAGTCCAGGTCGGGGAGCCAAGATTCCAAAGGGGTCACATGCAAATGTGACCCCTTTTCTTTTGCTCCGCAATTCTTTACATGCTCCGCAAAAAATCTTGCTGCCGCAGCCCCTCGAGCAAAAAACATTTTGCGCCAATTGGAATATTTTCCGAGGCGTGGCATCACAGCACTTCCCCAAGCATCTTCGCACACCGAATGACTTGCTCAGTCAGATCCTCCGTCACCCCATCACAACCTTCGCACTCCACTTCATTTCGCATATCGCTCGCATCTGCCAATACCCGAATGTAAGCATGAAATTCGGACTGGGAATTCAGAACTTCTTCTACATTCTCAAACTTGCCGATAACCGCGCTCAACTCCTTATAAGTCGGAGATTTTGTGTTGAGCTTACAGAACCAAGCTTGGTGCTGCTCATGAGTGCACAGAGATGCATACCACCTGGACATGCTAATAGGTTGACCAAGATAGCCGTGGTCCAGCCCGAAGGATTCAGTCGAAATATGGCTGAATCCTTTAATGAGAACAGCGGACTCCTAATCCTTGACCCACCTGTTCGAGAAAGTACTAACAAACTGTAAACACGAAGTACTCCACGTGTCATTGCAAGACTTGACCCCGATTCCCTCGATTCCCTCGATTCCCCCGGACCGTCTTTTTAAAAGTGCATCGACGTGCTGCTCTTCGACGGCTAGGGCCGCACGCAACACTTCGGGCTGGACGCCCTCACGCTGCCGCCCCCCCATTGCGCCACTGGACCATGGGCGGTCCTGTTTTCTCTGGAGAGAAACTGACTTGCGGCTCCTCCCGACCATCCCTCGGTCCTATGGACAGGACACTCGGTACGGGGCGGCGACTGGACGCCTTGCCCCACCGTTGCACGATGGTCCCAGCAGGCTGCGCCCTTCAAAACCACTTTACTGTCGAAAGTATGCTTAGCGAAAAAATTCTTTCGAGGCGAGTGCCTCTCCCACTTGCTCGGTTGTCGTCGCCAACTAAGCAGAAAAGAGCCAATCTAGAACTTCGCCATATGCAAAATGGAGGATAAGAGCTTTGTCAAAACAAAAAGAATTCAAAAAATTACTTGTTGACAACTGGGCTACAATCATTACAATCGATTTGCCTAGCGTTATTCGGCGCAAGCTGAATCGGATAATGAGTCATTATCCGCCTTGGATTTTTACTCATCAGGCGAGGAATTCGAATGTGGATTTCCGCCGGTCGACAAAAATCCACATTCGAATCCCTCGCTGCATTAGGTAGGCATGTTAGATAAATTTTTAGAAATGCCCAAGCCAAAGCTCGGGACGAAATTAGATGCATTCTCAGCGGCCCTTGATAAGGGCCGTTTTTCTATTCGTCGGAACATTTCACTCATTTTTCTTTGTGGTGCAAATAAAGAAACGAACATCCCGTCAGAGCGGCGAAGTTTTTTAAAACACGCTATCGAACGTGAATTACCGCATACCCGAATTGTTTATGCGGAAAAAGTGTTCGTTTGCGCGCCGAATTGACCCACTCAGTTTGACCCTCCCTCCATTGCCTAGCGAACGCCGCCACCCTGTCGTAAGACCCCTTGAAACCCAATTCCGACAGGTCCTCGTGAAGCTGTTTCAGGCTGCGTCGTTGCTTGCGAGATTTGGCCGCCTCGGTCTTGAGCCAGCCTGAGAGCTGGAAGGCGTATGGGTCGATGGCGCTGGCAGATTGGCGCTCTGCATAGGCCGGCTCGGTCGTTTCCGAACGTAGGTAGCGCCGGACGGTGTTGCGCGAGATGCCCAACCGCTTGGCGATTTCCCTGAGTGGAACCTGGTCCCGAAGGTGCCAGCGTCTGATTATTCCTAGTAATGCCACGTCGATCACTCCGATCCCCTACTCATTCTGACAAGTAGGATTGTGTGCTAAACGTGGGTCAATTTTCGATGCAAATTATGCGACTAAGTGGGTCAGTTTTCGGTGCAAATCAACACTCATGAGCCATATTTTAGCTCAATTGAGCCAAAATATGGCTCATGAGTAAAATAGAGCAGCGGACTCTTAATCCGTGGGCCGCTTGTTGAAGCAAGCCACCAACAAGGCAACTCTAAAAAATCTTTCATATGCCATTGCAAGACCTGTTCCTAGTTTTTCTAGTTGGGAATGAAAACGAAAGAGAATATCGCGGTCGGCACCGGTATCAATTACGGCGAGTATGATGGTCAAGGCAGGCTTGTTTGCATGATTCTTTTGAGAGTAATTCTTGAACGCAGCTGGATCTTATGAATATCGAACATATACTCGTCTATCTGATCATTGCTCTGGCTGCTCTCGCTAACATTGGCGTCACCCAGGTAATCATCAGGAGTGAGCTCTTCGAGCGGCGCCAAAAGGCATATCAATACGGTGTGATTTGGCTGCTTCCTTTCATTGGCGCCGCGGTGGTTTACGCATTTTCACGGGAACCGGAAACAAAAGGAAGCGGAATATATCCAGCCGAATCAATGCTTGGAGACGATCCAATCGTCGGAATAGGCAATGCGGCAAATGACTATTTTGAGCAAGGGCATCATTGACTTAATGATGTATAAAATTCTGTGTGGTTTGTTCCAGACGCTCAGTCTCGCAAATCCTGATCTCCGCTTATATCGCATTTCATACGTGAACTTTGAAAACCGGACTTCCAGTCTTGACTAGGCCGCCTGCCCTTCAAGCAGGATAGAGCCATCCTCATCAGCCTTAGCAAATATTTTTTCGTAATTCTTGATCGTTGAGTGCGTGCTATTTATCGGATGACCATGGGTTGCGGTAACAACCAGTACTGTTGCGCCAGCCGCTTCGCCAGCGGCAATGCCGACGGGCGCATCTTCAAATATCAGACAGCTGCTAACGTCCACTTCCAGTTTCCGGGCCGCCAGCAGATAGCAATCAGGGTTCGGCTTTCCGGCAGCAACATCGTCAGCCGTCACAAGCACAGCCGGAACAGGAATGCCCGCCGCTTTCATGCGCCGCAACGCCAGATCCTTGGGAGCCGAAGTCACAACTGCCCATTTGGTCGGTGGCAGAGACTTTAAAAAATCCGTCGCGCCAGGTATCTCGACAATGCCCTCGACGTCATTAATTTCGGCATCAGTGATTTTCAATGCTTCGACTTCAGGATTTATCCCGGGGAGTCCCAGTCGGGTTATGGTGTCGACGGCACGCGAACCGTGCATGGTCGGCAGGAAGGATGCCAGCTCGAGGCCATGGCGAACCGCCCACGCGCCCCAGATGCGTTCTGCCGCGGCTATCGAGTTGAGAATGGTGCCATCCATATCGAAAAGGAAGGCACTGTATCGACCTTCGGGTAACGATGAGCCACGACCTGCCATTTTCTCTTTCCTTCACACGCAAACTAGGGGCGTCCATTATCTCCGATATCAAACGGATGCGCGTCAGGCGCCACGGCCTCCCCCTCCCTTTTTACATCTCGTACGTGTTCAGGATTTCGTCAGGACGACATGGACCGCATTCGGCGTGGGGACATATTCTGCGACCTTATAGCCGAGTTTCGGCATGTCGATGCCGGCCAGAAGATTTTCCCCGGCACCGAGCAGGACCGGTGAGATGGCAAGGTGCAATTCGTCGACGAGTCCTGCACGAAGGTATTGCCGGACCGTGTCGACGCCGCCGCCGAGCCGGATATCGCGACCGCCGGCAGCCTCGGTGGCGCGCTGGAGCGCGGCATGGATATCATCAGTAATGAAGTGGAACACGGTGCCGCCCTCCATCGTGATCGATGGCCGGGCATGGTGGGTCAGCACGAAGACCTGGGTATGGTACGGCGGATTGTCACCCCACCATCCCTTCCATGTATCGTCGGGCCACGCACCTCTGACGGGCCCGAACATGTTGCGTCCCATGATCCAGGCGCCGATGTTGTCGAAACCGCGCGCTGCAAAGTCGTCATCCACGCCGGTCGCACCGCCCTCATTTCCAAACATCTTTTGAAACGTTCGCGTGGTGAAAGCCCATTGGTGCAAGGCCTTGCCGCCGACGCCGAGCGGATTGTCGAGATTCTGGCCGGGGCCTGCGCCGTAACCGTCAAGGGATAAAGAGAAACTGCGCACACAGAGTTTGGACATGGCTGCCGATCCTTTCAATTAGCGCCGGCAACCCGACGCGCCTGGGTAGCGGCATTGACAACTGTAGAGAGCTTTCAGAGCAATAATATAGCACCGCCGATTGCACATATGCGAATGCAGCTTGAGATACACTGGGCACGGGTCGAAGCATCGAGACAGCACACCAATGACAGGATTAAAAATGAATGAATCCACCGAATTCGAATATGTCGGATTCTGGCTGAGAGTCTGGGCCAGCCTGATCGACACGGTCCTGCTGCTGGTTGTGATCTTCCCGATACTGTTCGCCATTTACGGACGCGAAGAACTGGCCTCGGGCGTGACGCTGAGCGGGCCGGCGAACATCCTGGTTTCCTACATCCTGCCGGCAGCCGTGGTCATCGCGTTCTGGCGGGCGCGGCAAGCGACGCCGGGAAAGATGGCGATAGGCGCCCGCATCGTCGATGCCAAGACGGGGGGCAAGCCGAGCTTCACGCAGGAGGCGATCCGCTACCTGGGCTACTTCGTTTCAACCTTCCCTCTTTGCCTCGGGCTGATCTGGGTTGGGATCGACAAGCGCAAGCAGGGATGGCATGACAAGATTGCCGGAACTGTTGTGGTACGACGTAAAAATGTTGGCGCGGAGCCGGTCAAGTTTGGCGATTGATGCCGGCTTCGTGCTATCGCGTCGCGCTGGGAAAACACTGTGACGCTATTCTGTCGTGATAACTAAACATCCCTGCATCACCCGCACCTTGACCTTGGTCTGCGGGTTGAAGCCGGCTTCCTTCAGCCAGACGCCATGCAGCCGAATCCATGGTTTTTGGGCGTGAAATTCCGGGTACAGGCCCACGGTAAGCCATCGGTCTCGATGAGCCGTTTTGACACGCGCTGGAGTGGCTGCAGGACTGTCGTCCGCTGCGGATTTGGGTTGAGAAGATGCTTTCGGCAAATGGAACCATTGATTCATTGCGACCTCCGTCTGGTAGCGATCAAGCCGCCTCACGCTTCCTGACGGGAGGGCGGCAAATGGCAGGGCAGGAAGACCGGTACCAAACGCAAACCGGCAGCCCGAGGGCTCCCCGCCATTGCCACCCATAGAGACAAGCAAAGCGTATGCACATGAAAAAACCGCTTGGCGCGGTCTGTGCGCGTTTGGTGATTCAGGCTTCCCAACCTGTTCCCTTCTTTCTCAGGGACGATTCACTATAAACGCCACTTATCGTAATGACAATTATCCGATTTCTTAAATAAACCATCTTGCATTAAATGTCCCCGGCCGATTTAGCGCGACGCCAAGCCAGTTCGGTGCACCTAAGTCTTTGCTTAATGTGCCATTCTAAATTAATTTGCAAAAAAGACAATGTTCTGCAAGGATAGTCCAATAGCAATTTCCTAGGGCAATCAATGGCAATGAGAAAAATTGTTGTTGTGGGCGACACGACCACAACTGGCGGCGTGATCTTGCCGAACGCGAACTCAACTTTTTCTGTAGGCGATGCCGGTCACAAAGTCGCGCTCATCGGTGGGCCGGTCCAATGCCTGGCATGTAAAAGCGTTGGAGTCATAGCCAAAGCTGGCGGGCCGCGTCGGATGAATTTCATGGGCGAAGTCGCATTGGAAAATGATATCGTCATCTGCGGATGCCCTGTGCCGCCCAAGTTAATAGCTAATCTGAATCAAACAACGACCTATGACGACCAAGCGGAGTCTCTTGGGGCTATCGTCCCTGCCATCGGTGCAGGTGCTATAGGCCTAGCTACAAATGAAGATCACCATTTTCAGTTCGATCAGTATTTTCAACTTCACGATGAAAAGACAGGTGAAGTACTGACAGACCGTCTTTATAAAATTCATTATTCTGGAGGCACTGTTGAAGGCCGTTCGGATACATTTGGCTTTACAAGGAAAATCATAGGCAACGATGCCGAGGAAGTGAAAATTGAAATTTTTGGGGAGGGCGTCTAATGCCTTTGCCGTTGGCGCCAATCGTCGTAGTAACAGTTGCAATGACTTTGCGAAGTGACACGAAACCCGTAAAAATCTATCTCAAGAAGCCAAGAGGTACATTGTATTGGGGTGGAGCCGGCCTCAATGGTCCGTATATCAATGACCAGATTCAGACATTATTGAAAATTGGGATTCAGCACGTGTATCGAGGAGTCAACACAACGGGAAATGAAAAAACCGATGCTCTTTGGACCGCAACCACCTTACGTTATCAAGACACGGATGAATGGACAATTACCAGTGGGCTCGACAATCCAAGCGGACAATTTAATCTCATCGGCTATTCTTATGGGTCGTTACTCGCCGCTCAAACTGCAAATTTCTATGCGAATCAAGGGCACATAGTCGATCATCTTGTGCTGATTGGTTGCCCGATAGATTCCGGTTTTTTAAATTCACTCATAATGAACAAGAACATCAAGAACGTTATTAGAATTAACCTGACTAGTGCTGATGATCCGCTCTATGCAGGGATGTCCGAAGCAGCATTGATTGCAAGTGCCAAAACCTTAATGGATCAAGACACTGCTTCTGGTACCACCAAGGGAATTGGGCATTTCTATTTTCGCCCAGACAGCAAGGAAGGCAGAGATCGCCGGACGGCTCTTGCGAAGTATTTATACGACCAGGGATTAAGATGATGGCGACAACGAAGTACCTGTTTTATATTTTTCCCCTGTACATGATTTATGTATTGGCCAGCAACAGGCAAACGGGATGGGGTTTCAGTTTCGTGTGGTTATTGGAAGTGTTGATCATCCAGGCCCTAATCTCCGCGATAGTTTTCGGGATCATGTGGATGGCGAAGAATAAGCAGCTCCCCGCATTTCGAAAGAACTGTATTTACGCTTTCATTGCGTCAATCGTTGCGGTGTTGCTGGCATTCAGCTTCTAATTTGAAGAGATACTGCTCAAATCAAGAAGCCCTCAAGCAGATTGAGAAATGAAATAGCGAACCTCCGGCCATCACGACCGGCACCAATACGTCAACAATGACGGAGAAGAAAAACTGGGTTTCAGAACCCGTGGTTCCACGCGCGATTAGCTCTTTTCACGGCGGGAAATACGCGGCAACCACTCTTCCGGTAGTAACGGTACAACTGTAAAAACGTTCTCATGTCGGCACTCTTGTAATAAGAAACTGCGATTTGATCGCATTGTTCATCACTTGTAATCCCTGCTATATCGTATTCTCCACAACCCGTATGACAAAAGGATGACATTGGCTGACGCCGGCCGTCTCCTGTTGCAAGAACACGTCAATCCGCTCCAGCCATCCGCAGCGGCTGCATCTGTAAAAACAAACGAGACAGGACCAGCCTGTCTCGTTTGATGAGCATCGCGTCGATTACTTGGGCGCGGCTTCTTTCGCATCCGCCTTGGCTTCCGTAGCGCTTGCCTTGGCCTTGGTTTTCGCCTTGACAGCCTTGTGGTGTGCCTTGGTCTTGGTTTCCTTCGCATCGGCCTTGGCGTCTGCTACTTTGGCGTCCGCCTTGGCAGCGGTTTTTGCTTCCGTTGCATCGGCCTTGACGTCAGCTTTCTTTTCCTTGGCATCGGCCTTGGCTGCCTGGGCAGCGGCGACCGGGGCCGCAGGAGCAGCTGGAGCTGCGGTCTGGGCAAAAACAGAAGTAGCAAACAAACCGGCGATCAGAGTAGCGAGTAATTTATTCATGTGTGCACCTTTAGGTTACGTTGACTTCCTCATATTTCCTGAGGTCTTAAGCTACAAACGCAAGCCGCGAGGATGCTGTTGACCAGTGTTACATACCATTACAACTCAACACATGCTTCCTGTTCATGGAACCTTCTGTTCGGTGGCGGTATAGCCGGGTCGCAACAGCACATTCATGGGATCGCTGTCGTCGATGCTGAAGCGCAAGCGACCGCCGTCGATGCGCACCCGCAGATGGCGGTACCTGGCGAGGTAACGGATTCCTACAATTGCTGCAGCAAAACCCGCGGCGGCGCCGACACCGAGCGCCCAGCGCGGGCCGAAGGTGTCCGCTACCCAACCCACCGCAGGCGCACCGATGGCGGTACCGCCCAGCGCCAAGGCCAGCAGGATCGCCATCACACGTCCGCGCATGGCGGGTTCGGTCGACAGTTGCACCATGCTGTTGGCAGTGGTGTTGAAAGTCTGCGCGGATATGCCGATAAGAATCAGCGCGAGGCCAAAAAGCCAGTAGCTGGGCATGAACGCCGCCAGCGCGCAGCCGAAGCCGAAGACGGCGGCTCCGGCCAGCAGGATCGCGATGCGCGGCTGCGCCCGTCGGGCCGAGAGCAGCGCGCCGGCGACCGAGCCGAAGGCCATGATCGCTGTCAGCAGCCCGTAACGGTCCGCTCCGGCATGGAAGACGGTGACCGACATGGTGGAAATGAAGATCGGGAAATTGAGCCCGAAGGTGCCTATCAGGAACAGCATGAGAAGCACAGTTTTGATATCAGGGCGGCGCCAGACATAGCGAAAACCTTCGAGCAGCCCGCCGCGGGCTGGCGCAGCCCTGCTTCTCAGGTGCAGTTCATCGACACGCAGCAGCCGCAGTGCGCCGATGACTCCGGCAAACGAAACAGCGTTGATCAGGAATACCCAGCCCGAGCCGACGCTGGCAATCAGGACACCTGCGACAGCAGGTCCGATCATGCGCGCAGCATTGAAAGACGTAGAATTTAGCGCTACTGCATTCGACAGCTCGGCTTCAGTCACCAGCTCCGAGACAAACGTCTGGCGTGCCGGCGAATCGAATGCCGTGACGCAGCCCAGCAGGAATGCAAACAGGTAGACATGCCACAGCTGGACCAAACCGCTGACGGTGAGGATGCCCAGTCCAAGGGCCAGCATTCCCATCGCCGCCTGGGTCGCAATCAGGAGTTTGCGCCGGTCCAGGTGATCTGCTGCAAAACCGGTCACAGGCAGCAGCAGCAGATGCGGGCCGAACTGCAGCGCCATCACGATGCCGACGGCAGTCGCATTCTTGTGGGTCAGCTGGGTCAGCACCAGCCAGTCCTGGGCGGTGCGCTGCATCCAGGTTCCGACATTGGAGACCAGCGCGCCGCCGGCCCAGATCCGGTAGTTGAAATTGTTCAGCGAACGGAAGGTGCCTTGCGTCAGGGTGTTCATGCGTCTCCGGGAGAATTGCCGCCGTTGAAACGGCCGAACCTGCGTGCCATGATCACGCCGGCCAGAAGCATGCCCGATCCCGCCGTGACAATGTGCGCCGTGTCGCGCAGATTAAAGTCGCCGGTACGGCAGATCAGCAGATAGGCAATCGCCAGGTTGAGGAAACCCCACAGCACATTCACCGTGGAAGAAGACAAACCCTCGCCGGGCGGTTTGGCGAACGGGCTTTGAAACGGCCGCCCCATCAAACCGCTCACCAGGTGAGGAACGGAGTTGATGAGGAAAATGCCGCCGAAGAAATAAGAGACGCCATGCAGCAACTCCATGATCAGGCGCTCCGTTTCTCAAGGAGATCGATAATCTCCTGGGTGCTGCCGCTTTCGCCCAGCCTCGGAAAAATCCGCGTGGTGCTGTTGATGTGGGCATCGGGATTGGTGTCGGTCATGGCGTCGACCGCGAGGGTGACGTGGAAACCGTGCTCGTATGCCTGGCGCGCGGTTGATTCGACGCCGATGCTGGTGGAAATGCCGGCGATCACGACTTGCGTCACGCCCAGTTTTTTCAGATGCGCATCAAGGTCGCTGCCGGTGAATGCGCCCCAGGTGCGCTTGGTCACGGTATGGTCTTGCGGCTGCTGGTTCAGCTCGGGGACGAAATCGGCCCATCCGGCGGGAAGGTCGCCCAGGTTGCGTCCCTGATCGGTGCGGCCAGGCGCGCCGCCTGTAACGTTGACCAGCACCACCGGCAAGCCACGGCGGCGGAATGCTGCGGCCAGCGCGCTGGCCCGCTGCACCACCTCGCTGGCCGGATGGACGGTGGGATAAGCGACGATGCCGTTCTGCAGGTCGATGACTATGAGTGCTGTCTTTGGATCAAGCATGGTTACTGCCATGGTGTTTTCCTTCTGGTCACGATTCGATGAGGCGTTTGAGCAGCTCGACGCCGGTCGCGAGTTGTTTTTGTTCTGCCTGGGTAAGCTTGCTGCGGATGGCCCGGAACAGCCAGTCATCCTTTGCCGCGCGGGCGGCCTTGATCTTTTCCCGGCAGTCGGCCGTGAGCGACAAGATGGTTTGCCGGCCGTCGTTCGGGTCCGGCACGCCGCTCACCAGTCCGGCTGTCTTCAATACGGCGAGCGTCTCGCCCATCGATTGCGGGCGCATGCCTTGGGCGCGGGCGATGCTGGTCACCGTCGCCGGGCCTTCGCTCTCCAGCCAGACCAGGACTTGCAGCTGGGTCAGGCTGAAATCTCCCAGATGCGACTGTTCGCGCAAGCGCTGGCGCAACTGGCCGATCAATACGCGGATCTCTCCCGCCACCGCCAGGGCGCGGGCGGCTTCGGGATCGTCTGGTCGTTCACTCATGCTCATGCCTTATAGATAGGAAGGAAAACTACAAAGGTTACCTTCATATATGGATAATAGTCCTGCTCCGGGGCGAAGTCAAGAATGAGGATGCGTGGCCGCGACGAGGCCGTCTGGATTAAGCGCTTGCGGCGGAAAGGTGTTCGAGTAGTTCCCGCGCATACTGCGGCAAGGCACCGGCATCCCGCGTGCAAATCGCCAGTTGCCGGGTCGCCCAGGGATCGCTCAGCCGTACCGAGTGAATCGCCATCGAGCGCCGGCAACGCCGCGCCGCCGTCTCCGGCACGATGGCCAGGCCGACGCCGGACGCCACCATGTGGCAGATTACTTCCAGGGTGCGTACGCGCACCCTGAATGAAAGCGGATTGCCGGCCCGCATGGCGTGCTCGTCGAGATAGTTCTGCAAGGGATTGCCGACGCTCAGCCCGACAAACTGGCGGCCGGCCGTGTGCTGGAAGGCGATGCGCTTCTGCTTTACCAGCGGATCGCCGCGCGGCGCCACCAGCACCAGGCGGTCGGTGGCGAAAGGAAAGAGCTGCAGGCTGCCGTGGTCGGCGGTGGTCGAAATGATGCCGATGTCGGCGGTGCCGAGCGACACTGCCTTGACGATGTCGGTGCTAGGCCTTTCCTTCAGGTCGACATCGATATTCGGACGCGCCGCCAGGAACGGCGCCAGCGCCTTGGGCAAGAACTCGGTCATGGCAACCGTGTTGACCCACAGCCGGACATGGGCCTTGAACCCTTTTGAATATTCGCCCAGCTCGCCGCGCATCTGCTCCATCTGCGCCAGCACCAGCCGCGCATGGTGGGCCCAGCGTATCGCCAGCCGGCGTCAGTTCAACGCCGCGCGCGCGGCGCTCCAGCAAAGGCAGGCCGATCAGCTCCTCCATGCCGCGCAGGCGCGCGCTGGCCGAAGGCAGCGACATGTTGGCCAGCGCCGCGCCATGGGTAATGCTGCCGGTTTCCAGAACCAGGAGGAATAGCCGCAGATCGGTCAGGTCGAAGCGAATGTACACGATGCTACCAGCCTGCGAGCCTTAGGCATAGCCTAAGGCTGGATACGGTTCTTGCGCATTGTGCCGGGGCCTCGGATCGAGAAAAATGCAATTAATCCTTTTTGAGATGCCAGCCATGTTCCATTATGACCTGCCACGCTTGTCCGCCATCCTGCTCACCTTCTTTATCGCCGGCACGGTGAAGGGCGTGACCGGCATGGGATTGCCGACCATCGCAATGGGGCTGCTGGGAATCACCATGCCGCCGGTAGCTGCGGCCACGCTCCTGATCCTGCCCTCGTTCGTCACCAATCTCTGGCAACTGCTGGCCGGTCCGGGATTCCTGGCGCTGGCCAGGCGGCTCTGGACCATGATGGCCGGCATCGCCGTCGGCACCATTGCCGGCGCCTGGCTGATGACCAATGACAGCGGCGGCTGGACTGCAATAGCGCTAGGGGTGGTGCTGGTGGTTTACGCGCTGTTCGGATTGGCGGCGCGCCAGCTGTCTGTGCCGACACGGGCAGAGCGGCCGGCATCGCCGCTGGTCGGCCTTGTGACCGGACTGATTACCGGCGGCACCGGCGTGTTCGTGATTCCGGCCGTGCCCTATATCCAGGCGTTGGGGCTGGACAAGGAGGACCTGGTGCAGGCACTGGGACTGTCGTTCACCGTGTCAACCATCGCACTGGCCATCGGCCTGCAGCGGCAAGGCGCTTTCGAGCTGGGCGATATTGGCACATCCAGCCTTGCGGTGCTGCCTGCATTGCTGGGAATGTGGCTGGGCCAGCATGTCCGGCGGCGTGTCAGCCCGGCTACTTTCCGGCGCTGGTTTTTCATCTGCCTGATCGTGCTCGGCCTGCAGCTGGTATTGCGTCCGATTATCTAGATTGCGCAGAAAACCATGCTCGCCGCCCTGCTTCAAACCATAGCCACGCTCGGCATACTGGCAAGTATCGCCGCGCAGCTTGTCTTCTTACGGCACGGCGCAAGCTAGTCCCGATCGCGCCCTATCCCATGCCGCGCCCGCCGTCCTTGGCAGTCGCCATTTCGAACAGGTCGAATACATCGCCGTAGAGGAAGGATTTTTTTACCGGCTGGCCGTATTCGGCAGGATTTTCGAAAGTCAGGATTTTTTGTTCGCAGTCATGCTTGGTCCTGGCAATCACGGCGTCGGTCTTGTCGCCGTCCAGATGCACGGCTACCCAGTAAGTCAGCTTCATCTTTTCTCCCTGCTTCGATTCGGATTGATTGCGTCTTACAGTGCCATATTTTTCGGGATTTGTCTCGGGAGCCGGAACGAAAAAGAGGAATCTCCCCGATGGGAAGATTCCTCTCCTGGACTAACCCGCTGCTTTTAAGCAGGCTGCTGAGGGTCATCGCCCTCCTTGCTTTCGGCTTCTTTATTTTCCAGATGTTCGGTCACCGCTTCCACGCCCTTGTAACCGGCAATGGCGGCAATGCCTTCGGTCAGGATGGAGGCATTCGGATCCAGCTTTTTCACACCCTCGACCGCCACTACCGCACCAATGACTTCTTCCAGGATACCCATGATTTGTTCCTCAAAATATTTGCACAAAAACCGACGGCTGAAAACGCAAGAGACAGGATCATCCTGTCTCTCGCGATGGACGCTGCCTTGATTACTTAGGCGCGGCTTCCTTGACGTCTGCCTTGGCTGCAGCTGCTGGTTCCGCTTTCACCTTGCTGGTGGCTTTGAACGGTGTGTGATGCGTTTTTGCTTTCGTGCCCTTGACCGCGGTTTCGGTGCTTGCTGCGGCTTTGGTTTCAACCTTCGGCGCTTTCACATCTGCCTTCACGTCTGCTTTGGCAGCCGGGGTGGTTGCGCTTGCGGCTACCGAAGCAGCAGGCGCTGCCGGAGCAGCTGGCGCGGCAGCCTGGGCGAAAACAGAAGTAGCGAACAAGCCAGCGATCAGAGTTGCGAGTAATTTGTTCATGTGTGCACCTTTACGTTATCTTGATTACCTCAGGAAAATCCCGAGGGCTTGAGCAGATAACGAGGGCGTTGCGGGAACTGTTGACCGTCCTTACAAACGATTACAATTCGACACATAGGCTCAAGACGTCTGGCGACGCAATGCCAACAGCAGCGAGCCGAATGAAATGAAGGCTGCCCCCACCACGCGGTTAGTCCATTTGGCGAACTGCGGCCGCACCAGCAAGTGCCGGGCGCGGGATGCTACTACCGCGTAACTGAGGTGGGTGCCATACGACAAGCTCATGAAGATGGCCATGAGCACCAGGAACTGCGGCAGCAAGGCTGCCTGGGGATCGATGAACTGCGGAAACAGCGCCGTGAAAAACAAGACCGCCTTGGGGTTGGTGGCCGCTGTCAGGAAGGCTTCGCCATACAGCTTGCGCGGACGCGGAGCAATCCCGGCCTGCCCTGCTTCCGATTCATAAGCGAGTCCGTTCGAGCCGGCGAACAAATGCCGGATGCCGATATAAAACAAGTAAAGTGCGCCGCAAATCTTGACTGCCATGAACAGCATGGCGGACGACTTGAGCAGCACGCCCAGGCCAAGGATAGCCGCGGTCGACAGGCAGAACACGCCGGAAATATTGCCCAGGCCTGACCACATCACCGAGCGCGGCCCATAGGTAGCGCCGTTGCGCAGCGACAGCAGGATCGACGGCCCAGGGCTGAGGATGGACAGCGCCGCGAAGGCGGTATAGGTGAGGATAGTTTGCGTATGCATCGCGCGCCGGAGCCTTTCAAGCGATTGTTGTACCCCGGCCTTGAGCCAGGATCTGTCTAGACACAGGCCAAGTATACGCGGAATGGCGGCCACCGTGTTTCCATGGACCAACCGGCCGCCATTGCCGCGCCTTACCGCCCCGAACGCGTACTGACATCGACCCACACCGCCAGCATCAGGATGCTGCCCTTGACGATCATCTGCCAGTAGGTGTCGACATCCAGCATCGACATGCCGTTGTCCAGGCTGGCCATCACCAGCGCGCCGATCAGCGCGCCGTATACCGTGCCCGAACCGCCGCGCATGGACGTGCCGCCGATGAAGCAGGCGGCAATCGCATCCAGCTCGCCCATGTTGCCGGCCGAAGGTGAACCTGCCGCCAGGCGCGCAGTGTTGACCAGGCCGGCCAGCGCGCACATCACGCCCATGATGCCGAAGATCCACAGCTTCACCGCCTGCACGTTGACGCCCGACAAACGGGTCGCCTCCATGTTGCTGCCGACCGAATAGATGCGGCGGCCGAACACGGTCTGGGTGGTGACGTAGCTGAACAGGCCCAGCAAGGCCAGCAACAGCAGCACCGGCACAGGGATCCCGTCATAAGTGTTGAGGGTGGAGACAAACGCCAGCAGCACCAGGCCGATCAGCAGCACACGCACTCCGTCGCGCCACAGCGGCGGCACCGGCAGCGCGTGCTGCATGCGGTTGCGGCGCTGGCGCCAGGTCAGCGCCAAGGTCAGGATAAACAAGCCGACGCCGAGCACGATGCCGAGCTGCGGCGTCAGGTAACCCTGTCCCAGGTACACCAGATCGCTCGAGACCGGGGCGATGGTCAGCCCGCCGGTGACGCCCAGCAGGATTCCGCGGAACGCCAGCATGCCGCCGAGGCCGACGATGAACGAGGGAATCCGCATGTACGCGGTCAGGTAACCGTTGAACAGACCCAGCGCCAACCCCAGCAGCAGCACCAGGCACAGGTTGAGCGGCAGCGGCAGATGATGGGTGACGTTGAGCACGGCGGCGACCCCGCCCAGCAAGCCGAGCATGGAGCCGACCGAGAGATCGATTTCGCCGCCGATAATCACCAGCACCATGCCGCAGGCGAGGATGCCGGTGATCGACATCTGGCGCAGCAGGTTGGACAGGTTGCGCGGCGTGACGAAACCGCCTTCGGTTTTCCAGCTGAAGAATGCCCAGATGATGGCGATCGCTATCAGCAAGGCCATGATCTTGTATTGCCGGAACAGTTGCTTGATGTTGATAGTACTCATATCAGTTTCCCGTTATTCCCTGCTGCAGCAGCCGCCAGCTGCTGCGACGCCATGTATTGAGACGACTGGTCGATCGCCGCCGCCAGCACGGTTTCCTGGCTCAGGTCGCGGTTGATGAAATTGCCGCGCAGCTTGCCTTCGCCGATGACCAGCACGCGGTCGGAAACGCCCAGCACTTCCGCCAGCTCGGACGACACCATGATGATCGCCACGCCCTGCCGCGCCAGGTCCGCCATCAGCCGGTAGATCTCGGCCTTGGCGCCGACGTCGACGCCGCGCGTCGGTTCGTCCAGGATCAGGACCTTGGGCCGCGCCAGCAGCATTTTGGCCAGCACCGCCTTTTGCTGGTTGCCGCCGGACAGGCTGGTGATCGGCAGGAACGGACTGGATGTCTTGAGCTGGAGGCGGCCTATTTCAGCCTGCACGGTTTTCAGTTCGGCCTCGGCATCGATACGGGTGTTGCGCGAAAAGTTCTTGAGCACCGCCAAGGTGATGTTCTGGCCGACGCTCAGATCGGGCACGATGCCGTGCTGCTTGCGGTCTTCCGGCACCATGCACAGCCCGAGCCGGATCGCTTTCAGCGGCGTACTGGTATCGACTTTCACGCCGTCCAGCCAGACCTCGGCCTGGCTGCGCCCGGGATAAGCGCCGAACAGGGCCGACACCAGCTCCGTGCGGCCGGCGCCGACCAGCCCGGCGATGCCGAGGATCTCGCCGCGCCGCAAAGAAAAGGAAATATCGTCGACGCGTTTACGCTGCGGATTGTCGGCGTCATGACAGGTCACGTGGCGCGCTTCGAACATCACTTCGCCGATCTCGTGCTCCTGGTCCGGATACATGGCGCTGATTTCGCGGCCCACCATCTGCGTGATGATCCGGTCGACATTCATGTCCTGCATCGGCGTGGTGGCGATATGCTTGCCGTCGCGGATCACGGCCACGGTGTCGCACACGGCCGCCACTTCGTCCAGCTTGTGCGAAATATAGACGCAGGCCACGCCCTTGGCTTTCAGGTCGCGGATAATGTCCAGCAATACCGCGATCTCGGAGGCCGTCAGCGACGACGACGGTTCGTCCAGGATCAGCAGCTTCGCCTGTTTGTTAAGCGCCTTGGCAATCTCCACCAGCTGCTGGTGGCCGCCGCCGTAGTTCATCACCGGCAGCGCTACATTGATGTCGGGCATTTTCAGTTCGCGCATCAACTCGGCGGCGCGCCGGTACATGGCGGGATAGTTCATGCGGCCGCCAGGCAGGGTCAGCTCGTGGCCCATGAAAATGTTTTCTGCTACGGACAGTTCCTGCACCAGCATCAGTTCCTGATGGATGATGATGATGCCGGCGGCTTCGGTATCGCGCATCGATTGCGACTGCAAGGGTGTTCCCTGCCACAGGATTTCGCCCTGCCAGCTGCCATGCGGATAAACGCCGGACAGCACTTTCATCAGGGTTGATTTACCGGCGCCGTTTTCGCCGCACAGGCCGAGGCATTCACCGGCCTTGACCTTGATGTCGATGCCGTCCAGTGCGCGCACCGCGCCGAATTCCTTGACGATGCCGCGCATTTCCAGCAAATAGTCGGACATGCTTGCTCCCGCAATTATTGAAGGGAAAACGGCCACGCGGCGGCACGAATGCCGCCGCGGCCGTTTCAGTTCATGCGGCAGTCTACTTGCTGCTGATCTGAGCCTGCGTATAGAAACCGTCATCCACCAGCAGCTTGACATTGGCGCTGGTCAGCGGCGTCGGTTTCAGCAGGATCGTATCGACCTTCTTGACGCCGTTTTCATACTGGGAGTTGTAGGCAGGTTTTTCGTTGCGCGCCAGTTGCACCGACAGCTTGGCCGCTTCCGAGGCAATCAGCTTGAGCGGCTTGTAGACCGTCATGGCCTGGGTGCCGGCGATCACGCGTTTGACCGCAGCCAGGTCGGCGTCCTGTCCCGAGACCGGCACCTTGCCTGCCATCTTTTGCGAAGCCAGCGCCTGGATCGCGCCGCCGGCGGTGCCGTCGTTGGAAGCGACGATGGCGTCGATCTTGTTATTGTTGGCGGTCAGGGCATTCTCCACGATCGACAAGGCTTCGGTAGCGCTCCAGTCCTTGACCCACTGCTGGCCGACGATCTTGATGTCGCCCTTGTCGATGGATGGCTTCAGCACTTTCAGCTGGCCTTCGCGCAGCATCTTGGCGTTGTTGTCGGTAGGCGAGCCTCCCAGCAGGTAATAATTGCCCTTGGGCTGCGCCTTGAGCACGCCCTCGGCCTGCATCTCGCCGACCTTTTCATTGTCGAAGGAGATATAGGCGTCGATATCGGCGTTCAGGATCAGGCGGTCATACGACACTACCTTGATGCCGGCTTTCTTGGCTTCCTTGACGGTGTTGGTCAGCACGGTGGCGTTGAACGGCACGATGACGATGACATCGACGCCGCGCGAGATCAGGTTTTCGATCTGGGCAATCTGCCGCTGCTCGCTGGCGTCAGCCGACTGCACAAACACCTTGGCGCCTAGCTTGTCGGCCGCGGCAACAAAAAAATCGCGGTCCCTGGCCCAGCGCTCGACCCGCAAATCGTCGATCGAAAAACCGATCTTGGGATTCTTGGAATCGGCCATGGCGGCTGTGCTGCCCAGTGCAAATACCGCTACCGCCATCACTGCGAATAGGCTCTTCCGTTTGAACTTGTTCATTGCTGTGTCTCCTGTGATTGGTTTTGATTTAACTGCTTATAATTTAACCGCACTATTTTGTAGGGTGGGCACCTGTGCCCACGCAGTGCTGCGGTACATTCGCGTGAGCACAAATGCGTGCCCACCCTACCTGCCTACAACACTTTCAACCGTAGATAGCCCGATTGACCAGGTTCTCCAGCATTTCCTGGCGACCGCTGACCGCCTGCGGATTGATCTGCTTGGCAAACGCATGCTCGGCGATATCGCTCAGGCTCAGCTTGCCGGCCAGCACGTCCTGCCCGAAAGCGCCATCCCATCCGGCATAACGCTCGGCCTTGAAATTCGCCAGCAGATCGTTCTCGATCATGCCGGCGGCGCGTTCCAGCGACAGCGCCAGCACATCCATGGCGCCGACATGGCCGTGGAACAGGTCGACTTCGTCCAGGCTCTGGCGCCTTACCTTGGAATCGAAGTTGAAGCCGCCGGTGGTGAACCCGCCGGCTTTCAGGATTTCATAAGTGGCCAGCGTCATTTCCTCGACGCTGTTGGGAAACTGGTCGGTATCCCAGCCGTTCTGCGGATCGCCGCGGTTGGCGTCGACGCTGCCGAGGATGCCGAGCGCGGCGGCGGTGGCGATTTCATGATGGAAACTGTGTCCGGCCAGGGTGGCGTGGTTGGCTTCGATGTTCACCTTGATCTCTTGCTCCAGCCCGTATTGCTTGAGGAAGCCGTGCACGGTGGCGCTGTCGTAGTCGTACTGGTGCTTGGTCGGTTCCTGCGGTTTCGGTTCGATCAGCAATGTGCCCTTGAAGCCGATCTTGTGTTTATGCTCCACCACCAGCCGCATGAAACGCCCCAGCTGTTCGCGTTCGCGCTTGAGGTCGGTATTGAGCAAGGTCTCATAACCTTCACGCCCGCCCCACAAGACGTAATTGGCGCCGCCCAGGCGCTGGGTGGCGTTCATGGCGGTGCAGACCTGCGCGGCGGCGTAGGCGAACAGTTCAGGATTCGGATTGCTGGCGGCGCCGGAGGCGAAGCGCGGATTACTGAAGCAGTTGGCTGTGCCCCACAGCAGGCGCACCCCGGTCTGTTCCTGCTTGCGCTCCAGTACGTCCAGCATCTGCGCGAAGTTGTTGCGGTATTCGGCCAGGCTGTTCCCTTCCGGCGCCACATCGGTATCGTGGAAGGTGTAATAGTCGACGCCCAGCTTGCTGAAGAATTCGAAAGCAGCGTCAGCCTTGTTATGAGCCATCGCCATGGCGTCGCCGCCTTCCTGCCAGGGACGGCGGAAAGTGCCGGCGCCGAACACATCGGAACCGGGCCAGACAAAAGTGTGCCAGTAACAGGCCGCCATGCGCAGGTGTTCACGCATCGGCTTGCCCAGTACCAGCTTGGCGGCGTCGTAATGGCGGAAAGCCAGCGGCGTCTGCGCCTGCTTGCCCTCGAAGCGGATCGGTGTCACGGATGGGAAATAGCTCATGCTTGCTCCTGTAAGGTGGTGGTGCGGTCTTGGTGTGGGCCATACTAGAGCCGCGCCTGGCGCTCCACAATTACGAAATCCACCAGATGCACTAGCGATTCTTTCTATTGCAGGTGCACATAACGGCATTTGGCCTGACGCTGGCACCGTGCTTCGTTACAATCGAGGGCAACGGGCCGGAACAGGCCAGCGGTAGTAGCAAATTGACAAACGAGTTCACTGAGCTGCGTGACGCTCCTAGGAGACTGCAGGATGACAAGAACCGTGCACCGTATCGCACTGCTATTCAACGGCAACAAGATCTTCGACCGCGACATCATCGCCGGCATCGGCGAGTACCTGAGCAGCACACGCGCCTCCTGGGACTTGTTCCTGGAAGAGGATTTCCGCTGCCGCCTGCAAGGCATTGAGCGCTGGCAGGGCCACGGCATCATTGCCGACTTCGACGACCCGGAAGCCTGCGCAGCCTTGTCGCGGGTCAGCCTGCCGGTGGTGGCGGTGGGCGGATCGTATGCCGACGCAGCCGACTATCCGGGCGACACGCCGTATGTCGCCACCGACAATTTCAAGCTGGTCAAGCTGGCCTACGATCACCTGATCGAAGCCGGCCTGCAGCGCTTTGCCTGTTTCAGCCTGCCGCAGGCCGATGTGAACCGCTGGGCCCAGGAACGCGAGAAGGCATTTGAAAGCCTGATGCAGCGCGACGGCATGCAAGGTGAAATCTACCGCGGCCTCGGCACCAGCGCGCCTTCCTGGGATACTGCGGTGGAGCAGCAGATCGCCTGGCTGCAGACGCTGCCCAAGCCGATCGGCATCATCGCCGTCACCGACGCCCGCGCGCGCCAGCTGCTGCAGGCTTGCCTGTGCGCCGGCATCGCGGTGCCGGAACAAGTAGCGCTGATCGGCATCGACAACGATCCGCTGGCGCGCATCCTGACCCGGGTACCGCTCAGTTCGGTGATCCAGGGCACGCGCGAAATGGGCCGCACCGCCGCCCACTTGCTGCATCAGATGCTGCACGGCGGACGCCTGGCCGGCACCCGCATCCTGGTGCCGCCGGCCGGCATCAACGTGCTGGCGTCGAGCCGCCACGAAGCGCCCAGCCATCCGCATGTGATGCAGGCCATGCACTTCATCCGCCAGTACGCTTGCCAGGGCATCAAGACCGAACAGGTGGCCGATTATGTCGGCGTCTCGCGCTCTTCGCTGGAGTGGTATTTCCGCCGCGAGCTGGGGCGCAGCGTGCATGACGAGATCCTGCGCTTCAAGCTGGATGTGGCGAAGGACATGCTGCAGCACAAGGATCAGCGTAGCATTGCCGAGATTGCCGTCAGCTGCGGCTTTACATCGGTGCAGTACATGCACGCGGTGTTCAAGCGCGAGCTCGGCTGTACCCCGCGCGAGTATCAGGATCGGCTGCCGCAGGCAGAGGCCGGCCCGCTGTCGCTTAATTAAAACCGCATCAACCGAACCAGACAACGATGACACAAACTTCCATTTCCAGCACGCCGGGCGAATACGGCGTCACCTTGTACACGCTGCGCAATGCACACGACATGCGGGTCCTGATCAGCGACCGCGGCGCCACCCTGGTCTCCTGGTGGGCGCCGGACCGCTACGGCCGGGTGGCCGATATCCTGCTTGGTTATCCGGATGAAGACGGCTACCAGGCCAACCCATCGTATTTCGGCAGCCTGGTCGGACGCTGGGGCAACCGCATCGCCAAAGGCCGTTTCACGGTGGACGGCGCCGAGTACCTGGTCGACCGCAACAACGGCAACAATCACCTGCATGGCGGCGACACCGGCTTCCATCTGGCGCAATGGCGCGCCGAGCCGGGCCCGGACGGCTTGCGGCTGACGCTGGAATCGCCGGACGGCGACGGCGGTTATCCCGGCCACGTGCAGGCTTCAGTCCTCTACAGCCTCGACGACAACGGCCGCCTGAGCATCGATTACAGCGCCACCAGCGATGCGCCGACGCCGCTCAACCTGACGTCGCACGGCTACTTCAACCTGAACGGCGGCAGCAGCGACATCTACGATCACATCCTGGCGATCGCCGCCGACCAGTACCTGCAAATCGACGGCCAGCTGATTCCGACCGGCGCCGCCGATGTCGCCGGCAGCGCCCTCGATTTCCGCCAGCCGGCGCCGATCGGCCCGCGCCTGGCCTGGCCCGACACCCAACTGAAGCTGGCCGGCGGCTTCGACCATTGCTACTGCCTGCGGCCGCAGGACGGCGCGGCCCATGTTCCGGGCCAGGGCCGCAGCGCGCAGCCATTAAGGGATGTGGCGACCGTCTACGATCCCGGCTCCGGCCGCCAGCTGTCGGTGGCGACCACCGAGAATGGCTTGCAGTTTTACAGCGGGAATTTTCTGGAAGGCATACAAGGCCGCGGCGCCAAACCTTATGCGATACACGATGGCTTCTGCCTGGAAGCGCAAGCCTATCCCGACCAGATCAACAGCGCCGACGCCGAAGCCGTGATCCTGCGGCCCGGCCAGGTGTATCGCCAGACCACTACTTACCAAATATCGGTGCGCTGACAAGCGACTACGGAAAAGCGTAGAATAAAGCCCGCCCGCGCCCGCACCAGCAGGTGCGGGCGTTGGCGCTGGCGCTGGCGCAGATATATTGGGAAGAGAGATAGATGACAAAACAAAACGGAGCCGAACCGCTTATCAGCGAGATTGAGTACTACATGATGATTGTCGAGTTCGACATGTTATGGAACCGCAATACCACCGCGCAAGAACAGCTGCGCATGGAACACATGATCGGGCTGATCAACGCATTTGAAGCAGGACACACATTCCTGATTCCGCAAATGCAAGTCCAAACAGGACTGGGAATGGAAAGCAGGAATAAAGAAGGGCCTACAACAATGTAGGCCCTTTTCTTTTGTGGCTCGCTCTTCCTTTACGTCTGCTGTCTTTCCCCTACTGCCGCTTTCATCGGGCAAACCCCCAGTCTTCTTCTGCAGCATATTTCACAACAGCAGCAAACCGTCCAATGCCCGCCGCTTACCCGGTCAGGTAGCTGCCATTGCCGGATCGCTCACGCCGTGCGCGCCGGTTTCCATGCGGCCGGCAAAACGCCGGCTGAAACCGCCGACCGGCACTGTCGCAGTCAGGTCATACCAGTTGCCCTGCCCGCCGATCGGCCAATGCTGGTCGAGCTGCATGCGGGCCGGCACATGGAAAGTCCAGGGGCCCGCCTTGCGGTAAGCATTGGCCTTGACAGTCACGATGCAGGATCTTTCGCCGCGGTTGGCCATCGTCAGGCAGATCCGTTTGGTGAAAATATCGTAGCTGATTTTCACTTCGGGTTCCGCTGAGCCATCCGCGATAAGCGCGGCGAGATTGCCTTGGAACGCGCGATGGAAACCGTTCGGTCCCAGCACCCACAAATCGTAAGCGCCGCGATCGGCTTCCAGATCCCAGCTGTCTTGCCATTCACGGCCGGCTTCCAGCGCGTAACGGCGCGGCACGCGATCCAGGTGCAAGCGATCGTAGACATGGAATACCGCCGCGGCGCGGCCCGTGTTGCGGAAAGTCAGGTTGATCTTGCTATGCCTGGTGTCGACACGGGCGCTGGCGTGCAATTCATAAGGCAATGCACGTGAAGGCCGGACGCCGGCTGCCTGCATCGGAAACACCTGTGTGCCTTCGGCCGGCAAGGCAACCTGCTGCAGTTTTTCCTGCTGCGCGCGCACCGCATCGGCCTCAGCCCGGCTGCGCTTCGGCAGCGTCGGCAACACTTCGTGATTCGGATTGACGAAGTTGAAAGCCGACAGCAGATCGCCGCAGACCGCGCGCCGGAATGGCGTGATGTTTTCTTCCTTGACATGGAAGCGAGCTTCAAGGAAACGCAGCACCGAGGTGTGGTCGAATACTTGCGAATTGACCCAGCCGCCGCGGCTCCATGGCGAGATCACATACATGGGCACCCGCGGGCCCGGGCCATAGGGACGGTTTTCGTAAGTGGCCGATGCCGCCTTGGAAAAATATTCGCCGTCGGTCGAGATCGAGGAATGGCCAGCCAATTCGCCGCCTTCGTAGCCTGGCGCGCATGGCGGCGGTACGTGGTCGAAGAAACCGTCGTTTTCGTCGAAGTTGACCAGCAATACCGTCTTGCTCCATACCGCCGGATTGGCAGTCAGGGCATTCAGCACTTCTTGGATATACCAGGCGCCCTGCACCGGGCTGGATGGGCCCGGATGTTCGCTGTAGTCCGCGGGGGCGACGATCCAGGACACCTGCGGCAGCGTGCCCGCGCCGATATCTTCGCGCAAGGCCGCCAGGAAACCGCCGTCCGGCATGGTATTGGCTACTCCTTTGAGCAACGGATCTACACTCTCGTCGCTGGGCTGGTAAACAGGGTAAGGAGAACCGTCGACGGCATTGCCGCGCTTTTCATTGGCCTTGCGATAGGCAACAAAACCGGCCAGCGGGTTGTCGGTGAAATTGTCCGGCATGTTTTCGTAGACCTTCCACGACACGCCTTCTTTTTGCAGGCGCTCCGGGTAGGTTTTCCAGCTGTAGCTGGCGGCGCTGCCGGACGCTTCCAGGTGATCCTGGCTGTTGTCGATGACCGGGCCGCCGTTCTTGCCCTTGGGATCGATGTTGCCGGTCCAGTGGAATACCCGGTTAGGATTGGTGCCGCCGTGGAACGAGCAGTGGTAGGCGTCGCACACCGTGAAGGCATTAGCCAGCGCGAACTGGAAATCCAGCTCGGCCGAAGTGTAATAACCCATCGACTGAGTCTGCTTGTAGGTTGGCCAGTTAGCCATGCGCCCCAGATCCCAGGCGTCTTGCGCGTTATCATAGAAATGGCTGGTGCCGTTGACGCGCTGGGCGTTGCCGATCTTGCTGTCCAGGTGATACGGCAGGATCACGCGCGACTGCTTGGTGGTCTTGTCGGTGTAGGTTTGCTGCATCACGTTGCGCTTGCCGGCCAGCGGGATCGGGAAACGGTCGCCGAAACCGCGCACGCCGTTGAGCGTGCCGAAATAATGGTCGAAAGAGCGGTTTTCCTGCATCAGGATCACCACATGCTCAACGTCGCGGATGGTGCCGGTCTTGTTGTTGGCGGGGATCGCCAGCGCCTTGCGGATCGCTTCCGGGAAGGCGGCGTTGGCGGTAGCCGAATAAGCCGTGGCGGCGAGCGCAGTGCCGGCTGTGCGCAAGAAATGGCGTCGGTCTTTCTTGGTCATGATGATCCTGTTCTTTCCTTATTGGGATAGGCTTGGCTTGGGAAGGGAATGTGCAGCGGAGAGACGGCGCAAGGCCGGATTGCTGGAAAACAGGGCTGGTGATGCCATCGACAGTTGTTTGATTCCGGCCATGTAATTACCGCCACCCATTTTTTGAATGTATCGAAGTATTGCGGCGAAATATTTCAGGCGTATGAAGGTTTGATGACCGTTCTGTAACGATTGAAGATGGCGGGATTCCTGGCTATCTATGGCTTGCGTTGCCTAGTTCCTGCACTTTCGGTAAGCTGCTCTGCACCGCAACGGCGGCCCATCAGCTTTCTGTACCGCCTTCGTGAACAACCGGAAGGTTTAGCCACGCCATGAAAATCTCATTGATCTCGGACCTGCACCTGTCGGTGCATCCCATGACAGCCCCGCAAACCGATGCTGACGTGGTGGTGTTGGCCGGCGACATCTGGCGGCCCGCGGAAGCCATGCAGTGGGCCAGGCAGTTTTCCGTGCCGGTGATTTTTGTGCCGGGCAACCATGAGTTTTACGGGAACGACCTGGTCAGCACCATGCGCGACCTCAGGAACGCAGCGCTCGGCAGCCAGGTGCACATCTTGCAGAAACAGGTGCTGCTGCAGGGCGGCGTGCGTTTTCTTGGCTGCACCTTGTGGACGGATTTCCGTTTTTTCAGCAGCCCCGAGCAACGAGAACCGGGCCTGAAGCAGGCAACTGAACTGGTCAGGGATTTTTCACGGATACGCGTATCGCCGGATTTTCCCGACACGTTTACGCCGGCCATATCGCAAATGCTGTTCGACGACACGGTAACCTGGCTGGAGCAGCAGTTCGCACAGCCGCATGACGGCCCTACCGTAGTCATCAGCCATCACGCCCCGGACCAGCGCAGCGTCCATCAACGCTTTGCCGGATCGGCGCTGAACGCCTGCTTCGCGTCCGACCTGGAACAGCGCATCCTGACATGGCAGCCGGCATTCTGGCTGCATGGCCATATGCACGATAGTTCGGATTACCGGATCGGCGCGACCCGCGTGCTATGCAATCCTCGCGGTTATGCACGAGGCGGCAATGCGGAAAATGCCAGCTTCGATCCCTGCCTGACATTTTCCGTTTGAACCCGGCTGGAGCGCCGGGCTACTAAATTATTTAGTCACTTCAATCACCACTTTGCCAAAGTGGCCGGCCTGTTCCAGGTAGGTATAAGCTTCGCGCGCCTGCTGGAACGGAAACACCTTGTCCACCACCGGCTGTATCGCTGCCACTTCCACGAACCGGTTGAGATCTTCCAGCATCTCGCGGCTGCCGACGAAGATACCCGACAAGCGCTTGGCGCCGCCGATCAGGGCGAACGGATCGAGCTCGCCGCCGAAACCGCTGACGCCGCCGATGATGGCAATCGTGCCGCCCATCCTGGTGCTGCGGATGGAGCGCGCCAGCGTGCCCTGGCCGCCGACTTCCAGCACCAGGTCGACCCCGGTGCCGCCATTGAGGCGCAACACTTCGTCTTGCCATTCCGGTGTATTGCGGTAATTGATGGTGGCGCTGGCGCCCAGGGCACGTGCCCGCTCCAGCTTGGCGTCGCTGGACGAGGTGATGATGGTGCGCAGCCCGGCCGCCTTGGCCAGCTGCAGCGCCCAGATCGAAACGCCGCCGGTGCCCAGCAGCAGCACGCTGTCGCCGGCCCTGAGAGCGCCTTCGACGAACAAGGCGTTCCAGGCAGTGACGCCGGCGCACGGCAAGGTCGCGGCCTGGAGGTAGTCCAGGTGCGGCGGAATCGCCACCCAGGATGCTTCGTCCAGCACCACTTCTTCGGCCAGCACGCCATCCGTGACGGCGCCAAGCGCGCGGGCGCTGTTCAGCGGCGTCGGCGCGCCGCTGATCCAGTCCGGAAAGAACGAACCAACGACCCGGTCGCCGACGCGGAAGCGGCTCACTGCAGCCCCTGTTTCGATCACTTCACCGGCGCCGTCCGAGCCCGGAATCACCGGTTTGTCGCCGGTGCTGAGATAAGAGCCGTCGGCGATCATCAAGTCGCGGTAATTGAGCGATACCGCATGCATGCGGACACGTACCTGGTGTGCTGCCAGCGGCGCGCTGTCGCGCTGGACCCGTTCCAGTCCTGCAATCTTTTGCCCTGCCTGAATTTGATAAGCCTGCATGGAAATCTCCTGTTCGTTTCACATACTGTCTGTGCCTGGCCGCCGCAATGTCAGCGGCGGGATTGACTGTTATGATATAGGTTCTTAATTTTCATCAGTGACGGTATTTTTTACTTAGTATGTAGCGCAAATGGATACAATAAAATGAGTGATCGCTTGCATGGCATCAGTGCTTTTGTCGAGGCCGTAGAAGCCGGCAGCTTTGCGCTGGCGGCGGAACGGATGCGCCTCACGCGCTCGGCAGTAGGTAAAAGCATCGCGCGGCTGGAGCAGCGCCTGGGCGTGCGCCTGTTTCAACGGACCACACGCAGCCAGAGCCTGACCGAAGACGGCCAGGCCTATTACGAACGTTGCGTGCGCGCGCTGGCAGAACTCGACGCCGGCGCCTCGGCGCTGGACAGCGGCAAAAGCGAAGCTATCGGGCGATTGCGCGTCAGCGTGCCGGTGCTGTTCGGCCGCCATTGCGTGGCGCCGGTGCTGCTGGCGCTGGCGCGGCGCCACCCGCGGCTGACGATCGAAATTTCGTTCAGCGACCGGGTGGAAGATCTGGTGGAAGAAAAATACGACCTGGCGATACGCGTCGGCAGCCCGCCCGACAGCACCACCCTGGTCGCGCGCCGCCTCGCCACGCAAGACATGTCGATCTGCGCCGCACCCTCCTACCTGGCGGCGCACGGCACGCCGGCCAGCGTGGCGGAGATGAGCCGGCATTCAGGCATTGCCTACGGCCGCGCCGGCCGCCTGGAGCCCTGGCGCGTGCGCGACAGCGCCGGCCAGGTGCACAAGCCACAAGTGGATATCCGGCTGGTGTTCGACGACCTGCAAGCCATCGCCGATGCCGCGGTAGCCGGCGCCGGGCTGGCCTGGCTGCCTTGCTGGCTGATGTCGAAACATGCCGCCGCCGGCGAACTGGTGCTGGTGATCGACAGCGAAAGCGTGCTGCCTACCGAGATCCATGTAGTGTGGCCGCAGTCGCGTTACCTGCCGACCAAGACGCGGGTGGCGATCGACGCCCTGGTGGCGGAAATCCCGCCGATGGTAGGCCACATGCAGCGCCCGAAATCTGCGGCCAACTGCAAACCGGCTAGTGTCCCAGCACCCCGAACTGCCAGGCAAAAAACACCAGCAATCCAACCATGATGGTCAACAGCTGCCGCCGCGTGGCGGCGCACACCAGGACTGCGGCGATGGCGGCGATCAGCTGCGGATTGCGCCAGCTCAGCTCGAGGCCCTGATTGTGCGGCGCCAGCACCATCGGCACGATGATCGCCGTCAGCACGGTGACTGGCACAAAGGCCAGCGCTTCCTTCAGCCAGATCGGAAAGGCGGCGCGCTCGCCGAGCATGAAGATCGCCGCCTTGATGAATACCGTGATCAGCGCCATGCCGACGATCATCCAGGTGTAGTACATCATGCTTTGCTCCCTATCTTGGCTGCGCGGCGCAGCGCCTGCCAGTGCGACAGCGCCAGGCCGACGCCGACGCCGGCCAGGATCGCTGCCAGCAGCCCCAGCTTATAAGGCAGGTCGCGCAGGAACCAGGCGAAGGCGCCGGCGGCCACTGCGGCAGCCAGCTGCGGCAAACGAAACAGCTGCGGCACCACGATCGCGATGAATGTCGCCACCATCGCAAAATCCAGTCCCAGTGTCTGCAGTTGAGGGAACGCCGTGCCGAACAGCAGGCCGAGCAAGGTCCACAATTGCCAGTTGCCGTACATCGACAAACCCGATCCCAGGAAATACCAATGTCCCTGCGGCGTATGCGCGTGCTTGAGGTAGTAGGCGTTCATCACGGCAAAGGTTTCATCGGTCAGCAGGAAACCGAGCAGGAAGCGCCAGCGCGCCGGCAGATGGCTGACGTGCGGCAGCAAGGTCGCCGCATACAGCATGTGGCGCAGGTTGACGATGAAGGTGGCCATCCAGATCACCAGCAAACCGACCTGCCCCGCCGCCAGGCCGACCGCGATGAACTGGCTGGAGCCGGCGAACACGCCGAGCGACATCAGCTGGCCTTGCCACGGAACCAGCGGGCCGGCGGCAACCAGCGCGCCGAAAATCACGCCGAACGGCGCCGCGCCGACCATCATCGGGATGGTGTCGCGGGCGCCGGCGGCAAAACTGGACAGGGAAGTGGGATGCGGCATAAGCTATTCCTTTGTGATGCCGGAATAGTAATGGCAAACGTCAATTTTCACCACCGGGAGTTTGTTTGAAAACAATAGGCCTTATCGGCGGCATGAGCTGGGAATCGACCGTACCCTACTACCGCCAGATCAACCAGGCGGTCAAGCAACAGCTGGGCGGGCTGCACTCCGCAAAGATCATTCTCTACAGCGTCGATTTCCACGAGATAGAACGCTTGCAGCATGCCGGCGACTGGGACGCCGCCGGCGCCAGGATGGCTGACGCGGCGCAGGCGCTGGAGCGCGCCGGGGCCGACTTCCTGGTGTTGTGCACAAACACCATGCACAAGGTCGCTGCCGCGATCGAAGCCGCAGTCGCCATTCCCTTGTTCCATATCGCGGATCCCACCGCCGATGAAATCAAGCAGGCAGGTTTGTCGAAGATAGGCTTGCTCGGCACCCGCTTCACCATGGAGCAGGCTTTCTACAAAGACCGCCTGCAGGAACGCCACGGCCTGCAGATATTGACGCCCGGGCTGGAAGACCGCGAGGTGGTCCATCGCATCATCTACGACGAACTTTGCCTGGGCCAGGCGACCGCGGCATCGCGCGCGGAATATCGCCGGGTGATCGCAAGCCTGGTCGCGCAAGGAGCACAAGCGATCATCCTCGGCTGCACCGAGATCTCGCTGTTGATCGGCGCCGCGGATTCGGCGGTGCCGTTGTTCGACACCACCGGCATCCACGCGCGCAAGGCCGCGGACTGGGCGCTTGCCGCAACATGATGTCTGCGGCGCCAGCAATCGCGGCTGCAGTCGGACAGTGTTTTATTTAGGTATGGGATCGGTCGCCATGGCCTTGTCGCGGGCCTCGGTCGCTTCCCGTTTCTGTTCTTTCATATCCGATTTCGCTTCTGCTTTTTCTACTTTCATGTTTGCCTTCGCGGTTTTTTTCTTGGCCTTGTATTCTGCCTTGGCATCGCTGTCGGCTTGCCGTTTTTGCACCAGTGGATCGGTCGTGGTGGCTTGTGCATCGGCGCTGACGGCCGGGGCCGGAGCAGCATCTTCGGCAGGCGCCGTGGTTTGGGCCTGGGCCAGATTGATGCAAAGCAGCGCCGAAGCAGCCAGCATGAGGGTATGCATGTTTTTCATGACAAGTCCTTTGTAAAGATGAGCTTGGAGTCAGATGCGAACAGTTGGCGCCGATGCAAACACGCCGTGCCGACAGACCGCAAGATCGATTTATCGTACCGACACGCAATCAAGGTTAATGGCAAATCCGGATCAGTTTTGTGCGCTAGGCAACTTAGCGCATCGCCCCCGAAAAATTGCGCTATCCCTTTATGCATGCGGCTTTCCGGCCGATTTTCGGCCCCACGGCGGATATGGCCAGGCACTAAAACTACAGATTCAAACTTTACATTCGCGGAATTTTGCACAAAGATATAAGCGTCAGCAGTTCATTTTTCATTTTTTGATGGTGGCGGTTTTGACATGCCGGCCCCCATCCGATGGAGAGAATATGTTACTTAAACACACACTTATCGTTACAGCAATTGCCATGATCGCGGTCAGCGGGTGTAAAAAAACGGATGACCCTAATGCTCCTGCCACAGCCACTCCGCCGGCAACCCAGCAAGCAATGCCCCCAGTGGCTCCGCCAGCTCCCGCACCGTCGGCTCCTGACGCTACGCCGGCCGCACCGGCCACACCAGCTGCATCGGGCGCCAGTTCTGGCACCTAACCCAGCAGACCGCGGTTGGCGCCACAGGCGTCAACCGCATTTTTTCAAGCTGGATACCTATCCGGTCTGGCTCTTGTGTCAGTGCATTCCTACAGCAGAAGAAGATAAGCGCTGATTTCGAAAATCCTCCTGCAGTGCAATTATCAATACACAGCGGTACAAACCACATCCTCAAAGGAGATGGCGATGGCTTACGTATTGAACAATTGCGACACCTTGAAAAAAAGCGCGAAAAATAACACAGCGGTGCTGTCGGTTCTCCGCCGGGATGGCATGGGCGAAGTGATCCAGCCGGGGACGCAAAACCTCACCTCGCTCCGTATTGCCGGCCTGTATGGCCACAATCCCTTGCAAAACCACATACTCGATGCCTTGCCGTCTGAAGATTTCCGGCGCTTGCTGCCGCATCTCGAATTTGTCGCGATGCCGTTCGGCATGACGGTTTGCGAAGCGGATAGCCAGATACGCCATATCTATTTCCTCACCAGCAGCATCATTTCCCTGCTGCATGACATGAAAGACGGCAGCTCGGCCGAAACTGCCGTGATCGGCAACGAAGGCGCACTGGGCGTGACCTTGTTCATGGGCGGCGGCAAGAGCCTGAACCGGGCGACCGTGAAAAGCGCGGGGTACGGATTCCGCCTGAAGGCCAGTATGCTGACGGAAGAATTCGCTCGCGGCGGCGCCTTGCAGCAGCTATTGCTGCGCTATACCCAGACCCTGCTTGCGCAAATGTCGCAAACTGCCGTGTGCAATCGCCATCACAGCGTGCCGCAGCAGTTGTGCCGCACCCTGCTGCTGACGCTGGATCGCCTGCCTGGCAATGAAATCAGCGTTACGCAAAGCTCGATAGCCGCAATGCTGGGCGTGCGGCGCGAATCCATCGCTGAAGCGGCCGGCAAACTGCAAGAGGACGGCTTGATCCAATACGCGCGCGGACACCTGACCGTGCTGGACCGGGATGGCCTGGAAGCGCGGGCGTGCGAATGCTACCTGGGACTGAAGCACGACTATCACGAAACGCTCTGCGAGAAAAAGGTCTCATAGGACATCGTCTGCCATACATACACTCCACGTGCCCCATTTTCCCCAGGCATGCCCCAAAGGGCACCTCAGGCTCCGCTTGTGCGCCGGCGCCGTTGAGGTACACTTGGCTGGCGTCGGGACAAAAAGAGAGGGGCCATATACCCTTGTCCGATAGGAAATCGTTATTCCACTGCCAATGAAAAGATTGTGAAAAGAACATTCCATCATTCTTTGCCAGCCTTCATCACGATCATCTTCGCCCTCTGCGCTGTCATCCTGGCCGGCAACGCCATCAGTCTCTATAACAACCTGCTGTCCCTGCGCAACACCAATAGCTGGATAGAACATTCCTGGGACGTAAAAGACCGCCTGAAAAACGTCAATGTGCTGATCATGGACGCGGAAAGCAGCTTGCGCGGCTATTATTTATCCGGCAATAAAACCTACCTGGGCCCCTGGCTGACAGCCCAGAAGAAAATCGAGCCCGAATTCAAGGCCATGGCTGAACTGCTGAAGGACAATCCGGTCCAGAGCAAAAACCTGGTCGAGCTGAAAGCGCTGTTCGACAAAAAAATCCAGCTGATGAAGGAAGGCCTCGCCGCATTCAACGACGGCGGACTGGAACAGATAGTGATGCTGGCGAAAACCGGGGAAGGCCGCAGCACCATGGATGAAATCCGCCTGCAGGTGGTCGTCATGGAAAGCGAAGAGAATGCCCTGCTGGCCGCGCGCAGCGGCAGATTCTACCAGCGCTACCAGATTGCGGTGGCGGTCGGCATGGCAATCAATATCATGGCCCTGCTGGTGCTGGTCCTGTTTTACCAGCTGATCGCCCGCAGCTTTTTCAAAAGGCTGGCGGCAGAAGGCGAGCTGAAAGCCAGCAACGAACATCTTGAGGCACGCGTCCTGGCGCGCACGGAACAGCTGTCGATTTTGTCGCGGCACCTGATCAATGTATCGGAACAGGAAAAGGCCAAGCTGGCGCGCGAGCTGCACGATGAGCTGGGCTCCAACCTTACCGTGCTCGCCATGGATATTTCGATGGTGACCGAAAAGCTGCGGCCAACCGAGCCGGAACTGGCTGAGCGCCTGCAGCGCGCCAGCGCCACGATCAAGACCACGATCGGCCTGAAACGCCGCATCATAGAAAATTTGCGGCCCAGCGTTTTGGATACCATGGGATTGGCGGCCTCTTTGATGGAACAGGCCAGCGAATTTGAAAAGATCAGCAGCCTGCAGGTGAATACCGATATCTCCGATGAGTTTGACAAAATCGATCCGTCATCGGCGATTGCCCTGTTCCGCGTTGCCCAGGAAGCCCTGACCAATATCGCCAAATATGCGCAGGCGACGCAGGTCTGGATCTCGCTGCGGGCGGCGGACCAAGGGCTGCGCCTGCTGATTGCCGATGACGGCATCGGCATTACAGCGGAAGCGTTAAAAAAATCGAAATCGCATGGCGTGATCGGCATGCGCGAACGGATGCTGCTGCTTGGCGGGAACCTGACGGTGACCGCTGCCGCAAACGGCAGGGGCACCGTGATTGATGCCTACCTCCCTTTCAACCCGGCGGCGCAAGCTGACGCCTCGGTCGCCGGATAAGGACAGACCCTACATGGGCTTTTGCCCGTTGATAACCCGCAGCAGCACCATGATGATGGCGACCACCAGCAAAACATGGATGAAGCCGCCGATTGTATAAGACGTGACCAATCCAATCAGCCACAAGATGACAAGCACTACAGCGATGGTATACAGCATGGCTGCCTCCGTTATTGTCCCACCAGGATTACCTTGTCCGTCGCAAACGACAGACAAGGACAATGGCTCGCTGCGAGGACAGTACTGCCTGTTCCTCGTTATGCAAGAGCCCTTGAACAAATCGTAGTATCGGAAGAGCCGGACCGATATCAGAGCAATGCTGATAACTGTGTAGGAAAGAGTGAAGCAACTCGCCAGCTTGCTGCAACGGCCGGCTGGCATGGACCGCCAGCCGCCGTTACCTGTCGTCAGTCGGCTGACGGTTCAGGTGGATTGCCGGCCACCGCGCCCGGCGCCAGGTGCATATCCAGCACCTTGGTCAGAAAACCCCAGCGATCGGCCACTTCCTCGATCTGCTTCGAGGTCGGCTTGCCGGCGCCATGCCCGGCCTTGGTGTCGATGCGTATCAGCACCGGCGCCGCGCCCGCTTGGTCGGCCTGCTCGGTGGCGGCAAACTTGAAGCTGTGGGCCGGCACCACGCGGTCATCGTGGTCGGCGGTAGTCACCAGCGTGGCCGGATAGCAGGTGCCCGGCTTCAGGTTGTGCAGCGGCGAGTAGGCATACAAAGCCTTGAACTCGTCGGCGTTATCGGAAGAACCGTAATCCGAAGTCCAGCCCCAGCCGATGGTGAATTTATGGAAGCGCAGCATGTCCATCACGCCGACCGCAGGGATCGCCGCGGCAAACAGGTCCGGCCGTTGCACCATGGTGGCGCCGACCAGCAGGCCGCCGTTGCTGCCGCCGCCGATTGCCAGTTTCTGCGGCGAGGTATATTGATTGGCGATCAGCCACTGCGCCGCGCCGATGAAATCGTCGAACACGTTTTGCTTCTGCAGCTTGGTGCCGGCTTCATGCCAGGCTTTGCCGTACTCGCCGCCGCCGCGCAGGTTGGGCAAGGCATACACACCGCCCATTTCCATCCAGGCCAGGTTAGGCACCGAGAACGCCGGCGTCAGAGAAATGTTGAAGCCGCCGTAACCGTAGAGATAAGTCGGGTTGCTGCCGTCCAGCTTCAAGCCTTTTTTGGAGACGATGAACATCGGCACTCGGGTGCCGTCCTTGCTGCTGTAGAAAACCTGGCGCGTCTCGAAAGCGCTCGGATCGAAATCGACCTTCGGCTGCCGGTACAGGCTGCTCTTGCCGCTGGCCACGTCATACCGGTAAATGGAGGCTGGCGTGGTAAAGCTGGTAAACGAATAGAAGGTTTCCTTGTCGTGGCGCTTGCCGCCGAAACCGCTGGCCGAGCCTATCCCAGGCAAGTCGACCTCGCGCACCAGCTTGCCGTCCAGCGTGAATACCTTGACCTGGCTGCGCGCGTCTTTCAGGTAATCCAGCACCAGGCGCTGGTCGACCACGTTCGCTCCCTGCAAGGTTTGCTCGGCCTCGGGCACGATCACCTGCCATTTTTCGGCTTCGGGATGGCGCGTGTCGATCGCGATGATCCGGCCCTTGGGCGCGTCTTTGTTGGAGTTGAACAGGAACACCGGACCATCGTTGTCGATGAAATCGTAAGAGGCATCGAAATCGTCGAGCAGCGGCAGCATTTTTGCGTCTTTCTTGCCCAGCTCCTTGTAGTACACGCGATTCTTTTGTTCTGTGCCTTGCGAAATGCTGACGATCAGGTATTTGCCGTCGTCGGTGACATGGCCGGCGAAACCCCACTCCTTCTGATCCGGCCTGTCGTAGACCAGGACATCGTTGTCTTGTGAAGTGCCGAGTTTATGGAAGTACAGTTTCTGGAAATAATTGACGTCGGCCAGTTTGGTGGCTTCTTTCGGTGCGTCGTAACGGCTGTAGAAAAAGCCGGAGCTGTCGTGGGCCCAGGATGCGCCCGAGAATTTTACCCACTGCAAATGGTCGGCAGTGTCTTTGCCGCTGTCGATATCGCGCACTTTCCATTCGTTCCAGTCGGAGCCGGAAGCGGCTGTGCCGTAGGCCAGGTATTTGCCGTTCGGGCTGACCGCAATGCCTGCCAGCGCCACCGTGCCGTCCGTCGCCAGCTTGTTCGGATCGAGCAGCAGGCGCGGCTCGTCGTCGAGTTGCTTGACGGTGTATAACACTGCCTGGTTTTGCAGGCCGTCGTTACGGTTGAAAAAGTAACGCCCGCCTTCCTTGAAGGGCACGCTGAAGCGTTCGAAATTCCACAGCTTGGTGAGCCGCTCGCGTATCGCTGCGCGCGCCGGGATTTTTTCGAGGAAACCTTGGGTCAGCGCGTTTTGCGCTTCTATCCAAGCCTTGGTATCGTCGCTGTTGCCGTTTTCCAGCCAGCGGTAAGGGTCGGCTACCTTGACGCCGTGATAATCGTCTACCTGGTCGGTTTTTTTGCTGACCGGATAAGTCAGGGCCTGGCCGCCTGCAGGGCATTGCTGGGCGATGCTGCCGCCGCTGACGAGGATCGCGGATAGAGTTAGTGCGTGTTTGAGGTGCATGTTTTGTCCGTTGTGATTTGGGTGAAATCAGGTGAGCAAAGCTGAAAAATACGCCGGTGGCTGGTGGCTGCGGCGTAAGGGAAGCAAATTATCATCGATTGCAGCCGACGCCAATCTGGAGCGGCAGGCGGTGATGCAATGCGGGAAAAACAGGCTGCGGCTGACGCTCTGGGAATTTCTCCAAAATCGATAAAACACCTCTGCCATGTTACTTTTTCAAAAACAAATATGTTATCTTATGTTGCCAAAAGTAACTCAATGTATATAAACACCACTCTTTAAAGGAAAGATGTGTTTCCCGTTTTTTGGAGACAAAAAAAATAACACCATGAAAAAACTATTCTTTTGCGCTTTCATCCTCCCTCTTCTATCCGCATGCGCCAGTTCCGATACGGATTCGAATACAGCGTCAAGTACTGAAGAATCCACCTACGTCACCGGCAGCAATCTGCCGGTCAAGAAATCCAAGGCGACGAATGTCAAAGTACTCTCCGGCGAGGAAGCAGCAAATATGCGGGCAAACGGCGCGATGCAGCAGCGTGCCGGTCAAAACTGATCCACGGCTTCAACAAATGTCGGTCCCATGAAAGACAGGGTCGTTTGCACATCAAATGCAAACGACCCTGTCTTTTTTAATGGATCAATTGTTCCCTGCGCAGATCAGTTGAGGGGATGGTTGACCTGGACTATCCACAAGCGCGCCAGATCGGCAACGCTATCGGTGCCTTGCACCGATTTGAACGCCTGGATCGCCTTGTCTTTCTGTCCCGCCAGCTGATAAGCGATGCCCATGTGCAGCTTGGCTTCCTCAGGACGTTTGAGGCCACCCTTCTTCAGGCCGTTTTCCATCAGCGCCAGGCCTTTGTCAAACTGGCCTGCCGTGACCAGCGCATAGCCAAGATTGAGCTGGCCGGTGCCTTCTTTGCTGGCGTTGACCGAAGCTTCGCTCTGCGCCATGCTCTTCTGGTCATCCGCCATGCCTTTGTTGGCCTGGTCGCGCAGGCGCTTTTGCTTGGCTGCTTCCGGGCCGCTGCCCAGGATGCCAGACTGGTAGCCTTTGTCCAATATGGTTTTTGCTTCGGCCGGGAAACCTCCCAGCAACGCCAGTTGCGCGACGTCGGTGAATTCGACGCTGGTTTGCAACTGCACGGCGGCGGCCTTGAGGCGATACAAATCCAGTGTCAAATTATCGGGAAAGCCCGGCTTGCTCTGCACCCGGCTGAGTATGTCGATCCAATACTCTTTCTTTGGATAATAGGTATTGAGCTTTTCCAGCGAGCTCAGGTATGCAGGCTTGTCGTTGGTCTTGAGTGCGCAACTGACCAGCAGCTTCAGGTCTTGCTCGCGCGGCGTCTTGCCGGCGCTTTCATCCGCCGCGATGTCTTTTTGCAGTTCGCTGGTGGCGCGCGCGATGTCGTTGCTGAGGTAGTAGGACTGGATCAGCAGTGTCCGCGTTTGCGCATCGTTGCCGCCCTCTTTCAGCGAGCGCGATAGCCAGGTGATAGCCTTCGGATAGTCTTCCGCGTCGTAGTACAGGCTGCCCAGCGCGCGCACGATCTTGGCTTGCTCGTCCGGGGCAAGGCGTCCGGAAGCAACCACTGCTTCAAACGAACTGCCTGCCAGCTTGGTATCGCCGGCGCGTGCTGCGGTGGCGCCGCGCAGGCGGTCTATGGAATAGATTTCGTAAGGAGTCTTGTTAGCGACGGCATCGGTTTCAGCGATCTTGGCAAGCGCCTCTTTGTATTTTTCTTCTTTGATGAGAGCTTGCGCCGCCTGCAATGGCGTACCTATTTCCGGGCGCACTGTCTCGGCTTTGGCGCTGTCATCCGCGGCATGGGCCAACGGAGCAAGGCCAGCCATTGGAAGGGCCGTGGTCAGGCCCACTGCTGCCAACAACATGAAAATTGGTGCAAACCGTAGTTTTGGTAATTTGGACATAGCGATTCTTTCAATCGAAAAAACGAAAATAGGCAGGGGTATGACCCTGCCTATTTTCTGGTGCAAAAACAAATGCTATTGATTACTCCATGAACTGCTCGTTGCCGACGATGCCGATCTTGGTGACGCCCAGCCGCTGCGCCGACGCCATCACGGCAGCCACCGACTTGTACTCCACCAGCTTGTTCGGCCGCAGGTGCACTTCATCGATATTGCCGCCGGCAACCACCGTTTTCAGGCGGTCTTCCAGCTCGGCACGGTTCGCCATCGGCGTACCGTTCCACATCACTGTGCCGGTCGGATCGATGTCCACCGTGTCGACCACCGGCAAGGCCAGCGGCGGCGGCGGATTACCGGTCGGCATGTTCAGCTTGATCGCGTGATTCTGGATCGGAATCGTGATGATCAGCATGATGATCAGCACCAGCATGACGTCGATCAGCGGCGTCATGTTCATTTCCATCATCGGTTCCGGATCATTGGCGTTGCCGCCCGAAGAACCTACATTCATACCCATTGCAATACTCCTATCAGTTGCGTGCCGGCGGTTCGGTAATGAAACCGATTTTCGCAATGCCCGCCCGTTGCGCCGTCAGGATCACCTTGCCGATATATTCGTACTTGGTTTGCTGATCGCCACGGATATGCAGTTCCGGTTGCGGCACAACGACTGCCACTTCCTTCAGCTTGGCCAGCAAGGTCGCGGTATTCGGCACCAGTTGCTCGTTCCAGAACATGTCGCCTTGCTTATTGACCGCCAGGTTGATGTTCTCCGGCTTGGTTTTATAAGGTTCGTCGAATTCGTTCGGCAGCTTCACTGGAATCGTATGCGTCACCACCGGAATCGTGATCAGGAAGATGATCAGCAAGACCAACATGACGTCCACCAGCGGCGTCGTGTTGATCGTGCCGATCACTTCGTCTTCATCCCCATCGGGAGAGCCGAGTGACATCGCCATGATCAGCCAACCTTTTTATTGATGTGGGCGACCTGGACTGCCGAGCTCGAGGACATCACGCCGCTCAGCAGGACCGAGTGCAGGTCGGCGCTGAACGAGCGGATTTCTTCCATGGCGCTCTTGTTGCGGCGAACCAGCCAGTTGTAGCCCAGAACCGCAGGCACAGCTACTGCCAGACCGATCGCGGTCATGATCAGTGCTTCACCGACCGGACCGGCCACCTTGTCGATCGACGCCTGGCCGGCGATACCGATCGCGGTCAGCGCGTGGTAAATACCCCAGACGGTACCGAACAGGCCGACGAACGGCGCCGTCGAACCGACAGTTGCCAAAAATGCCAGGCCGTCTTGCAGGCGGCTTTGGACTTTTTCCACCGAACGCTGGATCGACATGGTCACCCAGGTGTTCAGGTCGATCTGTTCCAGCAACGCGCCGTCATGATGCTGAGTGGAGTTCACGCCGTTTTGGGCGATGAAACGGTAAGCGCTGTTTGGCTTGAGGCCGGAGACGCCTGCCTCAACGCTAGCGGCTTTCCAGAATGTCTTTTGTGCATTTTTAGCCTGGCCCATCAGTTTCACCTGCTCGATCAGCTTGGTGATGATGATGTACCAGCTACCCATCGACATCAGCACCAGGATGATCAGGGTGCCACGGGCTACGAAGTCGCCGCCTTTCCACAGGGCGTCCAGGCCGTACGGATTGTCGACGGTTTCCTTGGCTGCAGGCTGCGGCGGTGGGGTTGGGGTATCTGCCAGCGATGCTGCTGCAGTGTCGGCCGCTTTCGGCGCATCTGCGGCTGCTGGTGCCGACGCTGCGGCAGCCGATGCTGCGGCGGGTGTTTGGGCGATTGCTGCCAGTGGCGCTGAGATCGTCGCGGCGGAGATCATCAGGGCGGTGACAAGGGCGGATAAGCGATTACGAGTGATAGACATACTAATACTCCAAATTTTATAAATTAGATTGCTAGGATAACGGACAAGGTAGTGGTTCTACACTTTGATTATTCCAGCTTCCAGACATACTGCATTTTTGTCGTAGACTGCACAGGTTTGCCATCAGCCATGGCAGGGGTGAAATGGCACAAGCTCCACGCTTTTACAGTGGCTCTGTCCAGATCCTTGAAACCGCTGCCTTTTTCAACAGTGGAATCGACCACATTACCATCAGTGCCAATTGTCAGCCTGACAGTAACAGTACCCTCTTCCTCATTGCGCAACGAAGTCCGTGGGTATTCCGGCTTATCGCAATTCCCAGCAATTTTTGCACTGGTATGCGAAGGCCCTGCTTCACCGGTTGCCGATGGTTGCGCTACGGAAGTAGGCAAATCATTGGTTGGCGGTTTGACATTGGTTACAGCAGCAATCACGTTCTCTTGCGGCGGCGGCGTTACTTTTACCTCTGGTGGAGGTACGAACGGTGGCGGTGGCGCAACCGATTTTGGCGGTGGCGGTACCGGCTTGTCCGGTGGTGGTGGCGGTGGCGGCGGCTTGATCTCCTCGATGATCTTGGTTTCGACCGGTTGCTGAATGACTTCGACAACTTTACGGGCCAGCCCTGTAATCAACGCATAAACTAGAGCTACATGCAGAAGAACAACCACGCTGATGCCAACAATATTCTTGGAAGGGTTTCTCCCATCCTGCGTGAAATCCATGCCTCTTTCCTCCGATACTACATTATTCAATTGCTAAAAACTTATGCAATCTGATGAGTGGATAGCCAATTTACATCTCGCAAAAATCGTACCAGTCATCCAGCTGCTGCTATGCGGGGTGACTAACACATGATCAACAATGCAATGCCCTCGTATGGAAAACCCTACAGAGGATTTCTAGTTTGCCATCACTTGATCCAGCGTGTCAGTAAATATTACATCAATGAGTTATGAAACAGCAGAAACATCGTTCTCAGCTTAGCCATTCTGGAAAGCCAAAACCACCTGGAAAACATCCCAGGTGGTCGCTTACGAAAAGAACATAAGCCAATCAGGTTCTGTTATTACATGAACTGATAGTTGGCGCGGACGAAGAACGCACGGCCGATTGCGTCGGTGTAGCGAGGATCGTAGCCTACCTGGAACGTCGTCACTTGGTTGGAGAATGGCGGCTTCTTGTCGAAAATGTTCTTGAGGCCGGCAGTCAGAACCAGGTTCTTGAAGCCCGAATAGGTACCAGATATGTTGTACAAGGTATAAGAAGGGACCTTGATATCATTGCCGTTCGCATCCGGGCTCTGATCGTTGTAGTGCGATTCGTAGGTTTGTGTCAGCGAACCACTCCATGGACCATTGCTCCACAGGATGCCCGCGTTATGACGCCAGCGGAATACTGGATTCGCGTCCGCATAACGGCCTGCGTTATGGACGAACTCGCCATTCTTCTCGTTTTGGTAGTCATATTTCAACACATATGTACCGTCCAGGTTGAATGCAAAGTTACCCCATGCAGTCTTGCCCAGGCGCCAGTTCAGGCTGACGTCCAGGCCGCTGGTCTTGGTGTCGCCCAGGTTGTCATTGGTAGCAATGATATAAGCCAGGGAACCATCGGCATTGCGGACGAAACGGTCAGCATATTTCACCGGATCAGCAAAGATGGTTTGCTCAGGCAAGCCACCGATGGTGTTCTTGATGTGGATGTTCCAGTAGTCGATCGACGCTGTCACATCTTTCACCGGCTCAACTACGAAGCCCACCGAAAACGTCTTCGATTTTTCCGGTTGCAGGTTCTTGTTGCCGCCTTGCTGGATGAACTGTTGCTGTCCGCATTCGACTGACGGGTCGACCTGCGGTCCGATTGGGGTACCGCCTGGGCAACGTACTGGATCGTTATACTGATCGCTGGTGTATGTCAGCTGTTGTGGCTTGTTTTTCTCGAACAAGGTAGGAGCACGGAAACCGGTACTTGCCGAACCGCGCAACAGCAGTTGCTTGATCGGCTGGTAGCGCAATGCAATTTTTGGATTGATTGTGCTGCCGACGTCGCTGTAACGGTCATAACGAGCTGCCAGCTGCGCTTCCAGATCCTTGACGATAGGGATGTTCAACTCGGTAAACAGAGCCGAAATATCGCGTTGGCCCGATGTCGACTTGGCGTCAACCAAACCGGAGCTAGCTGCTTGCAAGGCGATATCTTCGTTCACGTTGAAGGAAGCCTTCTCGTGCGTGAACTGGGTACCGATCGCAAAGCCCACTGGACCTGCAGGCAGGTTGAACAGCTCACGGCTGGCTGTAAAATCGAAGTTTGTTGTTTCATTCTTCGCATACAGCACGGTGCCGCGCATTTGAGCGTCGTTGATCAGCGCGGATCCTGCTGCGCTTTGCGGTCCGAACGGATTGATGATGCCAGCTGTAACGCCGTCGCTGATCATCTGGTCGTTTACATACCCTTGGGTAAACCAGTCCTTGGTGCGGCTGTTCGAATATGACAGGCCGGTCTTGTAATCCCAGCCGAACTTCGTGCCTTCCAGGCTGAACAGCAAACGGTCCGCCTTGGTGCTCGAAGTGTCAGTCCGCTGGCCTGCATCGATCGCGCGGAAACCGGTTGTCAGGTCTTGTCCGGTTGCGCCGGCCAAGCCTGGTACGCCGGCGGAACCGCCAGGGTAGTATGGGCTGCTGCTAGGCAATGTGTAGCCAACCAGCGGTGCTGGAGCTACGCGCGATGTGACCTTGCTCTCCGAGTGCAAGTACTCGACGGATGCAGTGTCGTCGGCGCTGAGCTTGAAGCTGCCTTTTCCGAACAGCGAGACCTGCTGCGTATCCGGCAGGATGTCGATCAGCGCTGTCGTGTCTTCGCGGCAGATTTTGCCATCGACATATGCTAATGGCGGCTTACAGCCGGAAGCAGCGTATGGATTGCCCACGTTGGTGTTGCCAGGGAACGAGGTACCGCTGCCCGAATGGCCAGGGAAAATACCGGTCTTGGAAAAGTCGCGATCGGTAGACTTCACATGATTTTGCTCATGAAAATCGATGATACCGAAAACGTTGTAGCCGTCCTTGTCCAGATCACCCTTGCCGCCGGTGACATTGACATGGTGCTCGGTGCCACCTGGGGAGCGAGGAGCAACCAGGTCGCCGCTGATACTGACGCCAGTTACCGAACGCTTGGTGATGAAGTTGACCACGCCGCCGATTGCGTCGGTACCGTAAATCGCGGATGCGCCATCGCGCAGCACTTCGATGCGGTCAATCGCCGACAGCGGAATGATGTTCAAGTCAACGCTGTCGCCGTCATAAGGATGCTTTGGCAGGCGACGGCCGTTCAACAGCACCAGTGTCTTGTCCTTGCCGATGCCGCGCAAATCGACAGCCGACTGGCCACCGGTAGAGGAGCCAATCGCGTTGGAGGTCGCGACAGATGACTGGTTAGCCGGAATTTTGTTGAGTGCTTCTTGCGCTGTAGTGACGCCTTCCTTGAGAAGATCGTCGGTCCGGATGACCGTTACAGGCAGTGCACCTTGTGCACTTAATCGTTTAATCGACGAGCCCGTAATTTCGACCCGTTGCATTTGTTGTGGAGCATCGTCCGTCTTCGTCTCCTGCGCCTGCACTGAGTGGGCCAACAGACCTAGCCCTACAGCAACGCCGCCTGAAAACATCAGTCGCAGCGAACGTGGCAATCCCCGTTCCTTCATCATAACCAAACTCCCTATGGGTAAAAGTTAGAGTTGAAATTTAAGTTTTGTAATAAATCTAAACACGATTTGTTAATCGCCTTCTGAGCGATGCGTCAAAAATCTTTTCACAACAACGACCAAAAAGCAGATTTTCTTTCGCGTGCAAAACCAGTACTGGCAGTTATTTTTCTGGACCCAATTTGTGATTGTTTGCCAGAAACATTCCCACCGACACCTACAAGCAAAAAACATGCCACATGATGTAATGCAGCTAAAATAGTGTATCCTAAAAAAAATAAAAGCTGCATTTAATTTGGCAACGCCGGCGATACTGTTGCTTATATACGCCAAATAACAAATACGCATATGGGTATAAGCAAAAACGCATAGGTCGATTTAACGGCGCAAACAAGCCATTTCTCATTAAAATACGGAACGATTAAATGCCCGTAGGGCAAGAAAAAAGAATTTGAACCATGTGGAACTTTAAGCAATTCGACCGATCGTGCATTGCACCAATATTGCTCGTTTTCGGTATCGCAGGTGCAGCATTTCCAGTACAGGCAGGCAATAATCCGGCGGATCCGTCCAAAGTGGTGCGTGTCGCATTGCAAGCTGCGGATGATGGCTTTGATCTGGTACGCACCTACAACGCCTACTCCAACTGGGTATCGGAAGCCATTTTCGAGCGTCTGCTGACCTACGACTACCTGGCGCGGCCAGCCAAGCTGGTGCCGGGGACCGCAGAGGCCATGCCGGAGGTAAGCGATGGTGGCAAGACTTATGTCTTCCATATCAAAAAGGGCATTTATTTTTCCCCCGACCCCGCTTTCAAAGGCGTGCGGCGCGAACTGACGGCAGAGGATTACGCCTATACCTTCAAGCGTTTTCTTGATCCCAAGAATCGTTCGCCATCCGCCAACGTCTTGCAAGGCAAGATCGTCGGCATGGACGAACTGATCGCCAAGGCTGCCAAAACCGGCCGCTTTGACTACGATGCGCCGATAGCCGGCCTGCTGACTCCCGACCGCTATACCTTGCAGATCAAGCTCAATGCGCCTGACTACAATTTCCTGTACGTCATGGGGTTCAACGGCTTTGGCGCCCAGGCGCGCGAAGCCGTCGACGCCTACGGCGACCGCACGCCGGCGCACCCGGTTGGCACCGGCCCTTATATGCTGCAGGAATACGTCCCGCGCAGCAAAATCGTGCTGGTCGCCAATCCCGAATACCGCGGTTACACCTGGGATTTCAAATCGTCCGGCTCGGCCTGGGACGATCAGCTGGTGCGTGACATGAAGGGCAAGAAAATGCCGCAGGTCGGCCGTGTCGAAATCAATATCATCGAAGAAGAGCAGTCGCGCTGGCTGGCCTTCCAGGACAAACAGATCGATTTCGACTACCTGCCCCAAGCTGCGGCGCCGACTGTCCTCGACGGGAAAAAGCTCAAGCAATCCTTCGTCGATCAAGGCATTACCCTGGACACCGTGACTGAACCAGGCGTCGTCTACATCTTCATGAACTTCAGAGACCCCCTGATCGGCGGCAGCAGTCTCGAGAAAAATGCCCTGAGGCGCGCAATTGCAATGGTGTACAACATCAAGGATGAAATCAGCCAGGCCCGTCTCGGCCTGGCGGTCAAAGCGGAAATGGCGATTCCCGAAGGCGTGATCGGTCACGATCCGAACTATCGCAACAGCATCTCCTACGATCCGGTGCTGGCAAACAAATTGCTTGACCGCTTTGGCTACAAGCGCGGCGCCGACGGTTATCGCACCTTGCCCGACGGCAAGCCGCTGACTTTGAAAATCACGACAGAACCGAACGCAACCAACACGGTTTTTTCGGAGATATGGAAGCGCGGGTTAGATAAAGTCGGTATCCGCGTAGATTTTCCAGTGAGCAATTTTGCCGACAACCTGAGGGCCGCCAACGAATGCAAGCTGATGATGTGGAATGGCTCGTGGAATGCGGACTATCCAGAAGGCGAGAATTTCATGCAGCTGCTGTACGGACCGAATGTGGGACAAGGCAACAACGGCTGCTATAGCTCGCCGGCCTATGACGCCCTGTATGTCAAAGCCCGGGCGACACCTCCCGGCCCGGAGCGCAACCAGCTGTATATCGACATGAGCCGCCAGATGGAAGCCGATACCGCCTGGGTGCTGACAACGTCGCGTTTGCGCAACTGGATGATACGGCCCTGGATCAAGGGCTTCAAGCGCCACCCTATCCTGCAGGCCGACTGGCAGTACCTGGATGTTGAGAAACACTAGAAAAGCTGCAATTTTTGCAATAGTATCGATTTGATTATCTATCTTTTTACGCCGGATTCTGTACTATGCCGCCTTGACCCAGAACGCGCGCAGACCGTCAGGCATAAAAATCAACGACAACGAAGGAGACATGAAATGAATCAATTCCAGCCTAGCGCCATAGGCAACGCAGTCCGGCTTTAACGGATTTTTAGTGGGGAACAGAAACTATTGATCGCCTATCTGCTTACCGGCGGAGAATTGCGATGTCATCGGAGATGACGCTGTTTGTGATCAGGATAAGCCATCTTGACCGCAGACAGAAAATAACCACTTGCTCAAAAGGCATAAAAAATGATCCGTAAAATGTCGAATTTCGTCCAGCTCAAACACCTGTTCATAGCACCCGTGCTGGCGCTCGCCGCCGTCGCCGGCAGTGCCGAAGCCAACCCGGCCGATCCAACCAAAGTGATAAGAACCGCATTCGAAGCCGCAGACGATGGCTTCGACATGGCGCGCACCCAGAATTTCTATTCCGGCTGGGTCAGCGAAGTCATCTTTGAACCTCTGGTCACCTATGATTACCTTGCGCGACCGGCCAAGCTGGTGCCCAAGACAGTGGAAGCGATGCCGGAAATCAGCGAGGATGGCAAGACCTACACCTTCCACATCAAGAAGGGCATTTATTTCTCCCCTGACCCGGCTTTCAAAGGGGTCCGCAGGGAATTGACCGCCGAAGACTACATTTACACGTTCAAGCGCGTGCTTGATCCGAAAAACCGCTCGCCGTCCGCCAATTTCCTGGCGGGTAAAATTGCAGGCCTTGACGAACTGGCTGCGCAAGCTCAGAAAACCGGCCATTTCAACTATGAAGCGCCGCTGGCCGGCTTGCAGGCGCCGGACCGCTACACCCTCAAGGTGGTCCTCAACGCCAAGGACTACAACTTCCTGAATGTGGTCGCTTACAGCGCCTTTGGCGCCATGGCGCACGAGGTGGTCGATGCCTATGGCCAGCAAACCGGCCAGCATCCGGTGGGAACCGGCGCCTACATGATGGAACAGTACGTCCCGCGTAGCAAAATCGTCCTGGTCGCCAATCCAGAGTTCCGCGGATATACCTGGGACTTCAAGCCCTCTACCGACGCCATCGACAAACAAGTCATCAAGGACATGCAAGGCAAGAAAATGCCGCAGATCGGCAGGGTCGAGGTCAGCATCATCGAAGAAAACCAGTCGCGCTGGCTGGCGTTCCAGGGCAAGCAGATCGATTTCGACAAGATGCCCGATACCGCGGCGCTCAGCGTGCTGGACGGCGACAAACTCAAGCCCGCCTATGCTGAACAAGGCATCCAGCTGCAACGTGTAGTCGACACCGGGATTACTTACACTGTCCTGAACATGAAAGACCCTGTCATAGGCGGCTACAGCAACGAAAAAATTGCATTGCGGCGTGCCATAGCGATGGCATACAACAACAGGGAAGAGGCCTCTTTATTGCGCAATGGCCAGGCCATGAAACTGGAAATGATCATTGCGCCAGGCGTCGGCGGCTATGATCCAGCGTACCGGACCAGCATCGATTACGATCCCGTGCTGGCCAACAAGCTGCTCGATCATTTCGGCTACAAGCGCGGCGCCGACGGCTACCGCACCATGCCCGACGGTTCCCCGCTGCTGCTCAAATACACCTCCAACCAGGGCGGGATCGGCCAGGAAATGTCCGAGCTCTGGAAACGCGGACTGGACCTGATCGGCATCAAGACCAAATTCATCGTCAGCAATTTTGCCGACAACCTGAAAGCAGCGACCTCGTGCGAACTGATGATGTGGGGCGCCGCCTGGATGGCCGACTATCCGGAAGCGGAAAATTTCCTGCAGTTGCTGTACGGGCCCAACTCCGGCCACGGCAACCACGGCTGCTACCAGTCGCCCACTTTCGACTCTCTCTACGTCAAGGCCATGGCCCTGCCGCTCGGCGCTGAACGCAACCAGATCTACCTGCAGATGAACCGGCAGTTCGAGGCGGACACCGCCTGGGTCCTGAACACGACCCGCATCCGCAGCTGGCTGGTGCGGCCGTGGGTCAAGGGTTTCAAGAAACACCCGATCCTGCATGCTGAGTGGCCGTACATCGATGTCGAAAAACACTAACTCATCACCTATTCGGTAACGGACAATCCAGCTGCGGCAAACATCGCCTGCCGCAGCTCCAATTTATTTAGCTAGAGACATTTAGAAGGAGACACATGGTATGAACTCGCTTTGGTTACGCGGGATATTGGTTGCGTGTTTGGCGTGCGCCCTGCCGATGAAGGCATCGGTGGCAGCGCCAACTTCACCGGCTGATCCCGAAAAGGTATTGCGCTATGTCTTTGTGGCGCCGGAAACAGGCTTCGATCCGGCCATCACGCGAGATTTGTATTCGGCGCTGGTGGTGCAATCGGTATTCGAGACGCTGTTCACCTACGACTACCTGGCGAGGCCTGCCAAGCTGATTCCGCTGACGGCGGAAGCCCTGCCGGAAGTGTCCGCCGACGGCAAGACCTATACCATACGGCTGAAAAAAGGCATCTATTTCGCCGACGATCCTGCCTTCAACGGCAAGAAGCGCGAACTGACCATGGCCGACTACGTATATTCATACAAGCGGCTGTTCGATCCGCGACTGGCCTCGCCCCACAGCTGGCTGCTGGAAGGCAAAGTGGTCGGCCTGGATGAAGTAGCCGAACAGGCGCGCAAGACCAACCACTTCGATTACGACGCCAAGGTAGCCGGATTCGAACTGCTGGACCGCTACACCCTGCGCATCCATCTGAAACAATCCGACTTCAACCTGGGCATGATCCTGGCGCATGAGCCGACCAGCGCCATCGCCCGCGAAGTCGTCGACAAATACCATGACGCCCAGGGCCAGGTGATGGCCAACCCGGTCGGCACCGGCCCTTACAAACTGACCAACTGGGTGCGCGGCGCGCGCATGACATTGACCGCGAATCCCGATTTCCGCGGCTCCGTGTGGGATTTCCAGCCTAGCAGCGATCCGGGCGACCAGGAAATCGTCGCCAAGCTGAAGGGCAAGCGCATGCCGCAGATCGGCCGCATCGAGATCAGCGTGATGGTGGAAGACCAGTCGCGCCTGCTGGCGTTCGAGGGCGATGAAGTCGATATCACCGAACTGATGGGGCCGCTGGCGCCGCAGGCAATGATCGGCGGCAAGCTGAAGCCGGAATTCGTCAAGAGAGGCGTGCAGCTGTCGCGCATCGTCGACCCTGAAATCAGCTATTACTACTGGAACATGAAGGACCCGGTGCTGGGCGGCCTGAGCAAGGAAAAGATCGCGCTGCGACGCGCGATTGCCATGGCCCATAACGTACAGGAAGAAATCAAGGTGGTCTGGAACGACGAAGCGATTGCCTTGCAATACCCTATCCCGCCCGGCATCGTCGGTTACGACCCTGACTACAAGAGCAGCCTGCAGTTCGATCCGGCCGCCGCCAATGCCCTGCTGGACAAGTTCGGCTACAAGATCGGCAGCGACGGCTGGCGCACCCTGCCGGACGGCAAGCCGTTGCAGGTCCGTTATTCGGCGCGTGCCGATTCCAACGGCCAACAACAGTCCGAGATGTGGAAGAAGACCTACGACCTGATCCATATCAAGATGGTCGGCGACCTGAAAACCTTCCCCGACCTGCTCAAGGCCGAGAAAGAATGCCAACTGCAATCCCGCACCGCGCCATGGATTGCAGACTATCCTGACGGCGACAACTTCATGCAGCTGTTCTACGGGCCGAATATCGGCCAGAACAACAATGGCTGCTCCAAGATCCCTGAGTACGACGTCCTTTACGCCGAAACCCAGAAACTGCCGGCCGGCCCCGAGCGCGACCTGCTGTACCACAAGATGGCGCGCATCCTGGAAGTCTATGCGCCGGCCCGCATCGGTTACGCCCGCTACCGCAACATGATTGCGCAGCCACGGGTGATCGGATACAAAAAGCACCCGATCCTGCATACCGAATGGATGTATTTCGATATCGACAAGACCAAATAAAACCCGCGGATGGCAAGACGCCGTCCGCCCCTTTCCCTATAAATTTTCACTCAGCCCTTATTTGAGGAAATGCATGAAACCATCATCATTTTTCTTGCCGGTCACCACGGCATCAGTAGCAACGCTACTGATGCTGATGCTGAACCAGGCAGCCGCCCAAGACGCGCAACGCCCGTTGATTCCCTTGCTGAAAGCGGAGGACATCCCTACCCTGTGCGACAGCACCCTGACCACCTTGCGCAAGCGCGTGTCGGCACTGGAAAAATTGTCGCCGGCGCACGCCAAGGACAGCAAGAAAGTACTCACCGAATGGAACGACCTGCAGATCGCCTTCGAAGACTTGCAAGGCCCGGTCGACATCCTCAACAATGTCTCGCCTGACGCCAAGGTCCGCAGCACCACCGAAGCCTGCCTGATCGACCTCAACAAACTGTCGACCGAACTGTTCCAGAACGAAAAACTGTACGCGCGCTTCAAAGCCATCCAGCCGGTCGATCCGGTCGAGAAAAAGCTGCGCCAGGATATCCTCTACAGCTTCGACGATACCGGCGTCTCGCTGGCGCCGGAAAAGCGGGCGCGCATGAAAGCCATCCTCGACAAGCTCAACGAACTGAGCCAGGAATTCGCCCGCAACATCCGCGACAACAACCAGAAGCTGACATTCACCCCGGCTGAAGTGCAAGGCATGCCGGAAGCTTACCTGGCGCGCGCCAAGCGCGACGACAAGGGCAACTACCTGCTCGGCTTCGATTACCCCGATTACAAGCCCTTCATGGAATCGGCCGACAATAGCGATGCGCGCCGCCGCTACCAGATCGCGTTCGCCAACCACGGCACGCCGAAGAACCTGCCGATCCTGAAAGAGGCGATGGACCTGCGCCACGAAATGGCGACCCTGTTCGACCTGCCCAGCTACGCCGATTTAGTGACGCGCCGGCGCATGGTCAAGAATCCGCAGACCGTGGACAAATTCCTGACCGAAGTGCAAACCGCGGTCACCCAGCTGGAAATCAAGGAAATCGAAGAACTGCGCGTGTTCAAGTCCGAAACGCTGAAGACGCCGCTGGCCGAGACCAGGCTGGACCGCTGGGATTCCGAATACTGGCAACAGAAAATCAAGCAGTCGCGCTACAAGGTAGACCAGGAAGCCCTGCGCAAATATTTCCCGACCGATGCCGCCGTGCCCTGGATCCTGAGCGTTTCCAGCACCTTGTACGGCGTCGAGTTCAAGCGTGTAGAGGTGCCGGTATGGCACCCTGACGTCCAGTACTACGATGTCATCGACAGCAGCAGCAAAAAGCGCATTGCCGGCATCTACCTCGACCTGTTCCCGCGCGAAGGCAAATACGGCCACGCGGCAGCCTGGGCGACGCGCGGCGTCAGCACCCTGGCCCATCGCACGCCGGTGTCCACCCTGGTCACCAACTTCGACCGCAACGGCTTGAACAGCGACGAACTGGAAACCCTGGTGCACGAATTCGGCCACGTCCTGCACGGCGTGCTGTCGAACACCAAGTACGTCACCCAGGCCGGCACCAACGTCGAGCTGGATTTTGTCGAAGCGCCATCGCAGATGTACGAAGAATGGGCGCGCCGCAAGGAATCGCTGACGCTGCTGGCCGGCTTCTGCAAGAGCCCTTGCCCGACCATCGACGACGCCCTGCTGCAACGCCTGACCGCAGCCCACAACTACGGCCGCGGCATACGCTATGCCCGCCAGTTGCTGTATGCGGGTTACGACATGGCTATCCACAACGACAAGGCCGACCAGGAGCAGCCGCTCGCCGTCTGGCAAAAGATGGAAGGCGCAACACCGCTCGGTTATGTGCCAGGCACCGAATTCCCAGGCCAGTTCGGCCACCTGATGGGCGGCTACGCAGCCGGCTACTACGGCTACATGTGGTCGGAAGTGCTGGCGCTGGACATGCTGTCGCGCTATAACGGCAAGCTGATGAACCCGGAAGTCGGCCACCTGTACCGTAAAGACATCCTTTCCCGCGGCGCTGAAAAGCCGGCCGGCGAAATGGTCAGCAGCTTCCTCGGCCGCGAGCCGAACAGCAAAGCATTCTTTGACGAAATTTCAGGCCAGCGCCTGCATTGAGCCAGACTAAGGAACCATCATGACCGCTTATATCCTGCGCCGACTCTGGCAAATGCTGCCGACCATGCTCGGCGTCATCGTACTGGTATTTTTCCTGTTCAACTGGGTCGGGGGCGACCCGGCCTATATCCTGGCAGGGAAGATGTCGAACCCGCAACAGATCGCCAACATCCGCACCCAGCTCGGCATCGACCAGCCGTACTACATTCAGCTGTGGATCTTCATCAAGCAGATCGTCACCTTCAACTTCGGCAACAGCTGGAGCACCGGTGAATCAGTCGCCAACGTCATCATGACCCGCCTCGGGCCGTCCATGACCGTGCTGATCCCGCTGACCATCCTGGAAACCCTGATCGCCGTCGCACTGGCGCTGGCAGTCGCTTTCGTGCGCGGCTCCAAGGTCGACCGCGCGGTAATGGTGGCTTGCACCGTCGGCATGTCGGTCAGTATCCTGGTCTACATCATCCTGTTCCAGTACTGGTTCGCCTACAAGCTGAGCCTGTTCCCGGTGCAAGGCTGGGGCAACAGCTTCTGGGAAAACCTGTTCCACTACTCGGCGCTGCCGATCCTGATCATGCTGGCGGTGAGTATCGCCCCCAGCCTGCGCCTGTACCGTACTTTCGTGCTTGACGAAGTCAACCAGGATTACGTCCGCACCGCGCGCGCCAAGGGCGTCAAGGAACGCCGCATCCTGTGGGTGCACGTCTTGCGCAATGCCGCGATCCCGATCATCACCAACGTCATGTCGAACCTGCCGGCGCTGCTGATCGGCGCTTTCCTGATCGAGCGCTTCTTCTCGATCCCGGGCATCGGCCGCGAAGTGATCTTGGCAGTTGAACGCAGCGATTTCCCGGTGATCAAGGCGATCACGATCTATGTCGCCGCCGCCACCATGATATTCAACCTGTTGACTGACTTGCTGTACCAAGCCGTCGACCCACGCGTTCAACTGAAGTAGGAGCCGCCATGACTCAAAGTATAAATTCGGCCCCTGCCCAAGCGGCGCCTGAAGCAACAGCAGCAACCGTAGCCCTCGGCAGCGCTCCCGGCGCCACCCATTCGCCCGGCCTGTGGGCCTTGGCCTGGAAGCGCCTGCGCGCCGACCATGTCGCCATGGCTGCCATGACCGTTGTCGGCCTGTACCTGCTGATGCTGGTACTGTCCGCCAGCGGCTTGCTGGCCAAGGACTGGGCCCAGGAAATCGGCGTCAACTATGCGCCGCCCACCTTCATGGGGGCTCAGACCGATGCCGAACGCGGCTTCAGCGACAATGACGCCGTCGTTGAGGCGCCGCCGCCGGAAAACCCGGTCGATCCGCTGCGCGACATCCTGCGCGACCTGCGCAAAAGCGGCACGGTAGCAATCGCTCCGCCGGTAGTCGCCAATGACTATGGCATTGCTGATCCGCTGGCAGCGGAAATGGCTGAAATCCGTGCTGATCTGGCCAAGAAAGGCGGCAGCGTGGTGCTGGCCCGCAAACCTACCCTGCCGTTCGGCGCCGACAAATGGGGCCACGACATCATCAAGAAAACCATCAAAGGCGCGGAAACCTCGATCATCGTCGGCCTGGTGGCGGCGCTGCTGGCGGTTGCCCTCGGCACCATCTTCGGTGCGGTATCCGGCTACTTCGGCGGCTGGGTCGATGACGCCTTCAACTGGTTCTACAGCATCTTCACCTCCATCCCCTACCTGCTGCTGATCCTGGCGGTGGCCGCGGTGCTGCAGCAAAAGGGTGTGATGGCGATCGTGCTGATCCTCGGCCTGACCGGCTGGACCGGCACCTACCGCCTGATCCGCGCCGAATACATGAAGCACAAGTCGCGTGAATACGTGATGGCGGCGGACGCCATCGGCGCCAGCCACTGGAGCAAGATGTTCGGCCATATCTTCCCTAACGTCAGCCACGTGTCGCTGGTGCAGCTGTCGATCTCGGTGGTCGGCTTCATCAAGTCGGAAGTGATCTTGAGCTTCCTCGGTTTCGGCGTGCCGGTCGGCGTCGTGTCATGGGGCAGCATGCTGAACGAAGCGCAAAACGAATTAATCCTTGGTAAATGGTGGCAGCTGGCGGCTGCAAGTATCGCCATGGCGATCCTGGTGACGGCGTTCTCGCTGTTTACCGATGCGCTGCGCGACGCCCTTGATCCGAAGTTGAAATAGGAGACATCATGCAATCGACCAACCAGAACAATCAACACATCGGACAAGACAGCGCACCATTGTTGCGCGTGCGCGACCTGCGTGTCAGTTTCCGTACCGATAAAAAAACCATGGTGGAAACCGTCAAGGGCATTTCCTTCGACATTCCGCACAACACCACCGTCGCCCTGGTGGGCGAATCAGGCAGCGGCAAATCGGTCAGTTCGCTGGCTGTGATGGGCCTGCTGCCGAAGGATAACTCCAGCATCGCCGCCACCAGCGTCATCGAGTTTGAAGGCCGCAACCTGCTGGCCATGTCGCCGGACGAACGGCGCGACATGTGCGGCAAGGAAATCTCGATGATTTTCCAGGAGCCGATGACCTCGCTCAACCCGGTGTTCACCGTCGGCTTCCAGATCGGCGAAGTGCTGCAGCTGCATATGGGCATGAACGCCAAGCAGGCGCGCGCCCGTGCTATCGCCTTGCTGGAAGAAGTCGGGATTCCATCGCCGGCGACCAAGATCGACGCTTACCCGAGCCAGATGTCGGGCGGCCAGCAGCAGCGCGTGATGATTGCCATGGCGATCGCCTGCGAACCCAAGCTGCTGATTGCCGATGAACCGACCACCGCGCTCGACGTCACGATCCAGAAGCAGATCATCGACCTGATCGAAGCCCTGCGCAAACGCCACAAGATGTCGGTACTGTTCATCACCCATGACCTGGCGCTGGTGGGCGAAATCGCTGACCAAGTGATCGTCATGCGCCATGGTGAAGTGCGCGAAAAAGGCGATGTGCGGCAAATCTTCGAAGCACCGCAGGACCCTTACACCAAGGCCTTGCTGATGTGCCGCCCTTCGCTTGACACCCGCCCATGGCGCTTGCCGGTCATCAGCGACTACATGAACGGCAACAACGGCGCCGACCTCGACCTGCGCGAACGCAGCCGCGGCTGCAGCGGCCAGGAAGATACCCTGCTGGAAGTGCGCAACCTGGGCAAGAGCTTTTATTTCCGCGAAGGCCTGTTCGGCCGTAAGGAATTCAAGGCGGTGCAAGACGTTTCATTCAAGCTGGCGCGCGGCAAGACGCTCGGTGTGGTGGGCGAATCCGGTTCCGGCAAGACCACCGTCGGCCTGACCCTGATGCGCCTGCACCAGGCCACATCCGGACAAGCGCTGTTCGAAGGCAAGGACATCATCGGCATGTCCAACAGCGAGTTCATGTCGTACAAGCGGCGCATCCAGATCATTTTCCAGAACCCTTACGCCTCGCTCAACCCGCGCTTCACCATCGGCCAGATCCTGCTGGAACCGATGCGCATCCACCAGATCGGCAGCGACGACAACGAGCGCACCGAGATGGCGATGCAGCTGCTGCAAAAGGTGGGCCTGCCGCCAATCGCCTATCATCGCTATCCGCATGAATTCTCCGGCGGCCAGCGGCAGCGGATTGCGATTGCGCGCTGCCTGACCATGCGCCCGGAAATCCTGGTGTGCGATGAATCGGTCTCGGCGCTGGACGTGTCGGTGCAAGCCCAGGTGTTGAATCTGTTGCAAGACTTGCAGGAAGAGTTCGGCATGAGCTACATCTTCATCTCGCATGATCTGTCGGTAGTCAAATACCTGGCTGACCAGGTGATGGTGATGCACCAGGGTAAAGTGGTGGAGCTGGCCAACTCGGACGAGCTGTACCACAATCCGACCCATCCTTATACTCGCCAGTTGCTGAGCGCGATTCCTCGCGGTTTGCAAAACTGAAGAACGGGCTGCCAGCGCTTCAACAACGGGGTACAGCGTGAGCTGTGCCCCGTTCTCGTTTACGCCGCGGATTGACGTCTCGGAAATTTAGATATAGCTTGCCAGCACCAATCACAAAAACAGGCGCTGCCGTCAATGAACAGGATAAAGCTGAAGACTGAAACCATCGTGCTGGCAGCGGACCTGGCCGGCACCCTGGTGTTTGCAATAGAAGGCGCCCTGAGCGCAATGCGCGGCGGCCTCGACCTGCTTGGGGTGATGGTGATTTCCTTCGTTGCAGCGCTTGGAGGCGGCGTCATACGCGACCTGCTGATTGGCGCCACGCCGCCGAACGCCATCCGCGACTGGCGCTATCCGGTGCTGACCTTCCTGGCCGGCCTGCTGACCTTTGTGTTCCATTCGACAGTGCAGGGTTTCCCCGCGACGCTGATCCTGGTGCTGGACGCCGCCGGCCTGGCCCTGTTTGCCGTGGCAGGTGTGGAAAAAGCTATCCTGTTCGGCATCCGGCCATTCGTCGCCATGCTGATGGGTACTGTCACCGGAGTCGGCGGCGGCGTGGTACGCGACATCTTGCTGGCGCGCGTGCCGGCCGTGCTGCAGGCGGATATCTACGCCACCGCAGCTTTCTTCGGCGCTTTTTCCGTACTTGCCGCCCGCCGCCTTGGCATGGCGCCAGGTCCCGCCGCCTTGCTTGGCGGAGCTGCCTGTTTCACCCTGCGCCTGGTCGCGGTCTCATACGGCTGGCATCTACCGAAAGCCGTGCTTTGACAAATCTGGTCGGTTGCCTTGCTTGCTGCCGACCTCGCGCACTCCCCTGTCCGCCGGCCCTGGCTCTGCTGGGCGCTAAGCTTGCGTAACATCCCGGTTCAGAAAGCAGTGGCGCATGGCGCTGCCTCGGACTAAGATTACCCATGACATCGCAAGAAAATCAGGTCGCCTATGCCAGGCGCATGCACAAAGTGATCGAGCATATCGACCGCCACATCGACCAGACGCTTGAACTGAGCACGCTGGCCGAAGTCGCCCATTTTTCGGCGTTTCACTTTCACCGCCTGTTCTCGGCATGGATGGGTGAAACCCTTGGCGACTACCTGCGCCGGCGCCGGCTGGAAATGGCGGCGTTGCGGCTGATCGGCCAGCCCGGCGTGCCAGTCCTGGAAATCGCATTATCGGTGGGTTTCGGTTCGACCGAGGCCTTTGCCCGCGCATTCAAGATCCGCTTCGGCTGCACCGCCAGCGAATGGCGCCAGGGGCAGGCGGACCGCTGGGCCGCGCAGCTTGCAGCTGGCCGCAACAGCAATCCTGGTCAGCCGCACCGCAAGCAGGATCAGGAAAACAGTCCCATTCCAGACCATCATGGAAACTCCCAAACAGACACTATGGAGATTCCCATGAAAGTCAAAATCGTCCAGCGGACAGCCGCCAAAATAGCTTACCTGCGCTACATCGGCCCCTATGGCCAGCCGATCTCGGAATTCTGGGGCGAGACCGTCTGCCCGTGGATGGAAACCAACGACCTGTTCGGCCGCCCGCGCTACGGCATCAGCCATGACGACCCGGGCATCGCCAGCGCCGACAAATGCCGCTACGACGCCGGCGTCGAAGTGCCGGACGATTTTGTCGCCAGCGGCAAATCGTTCAGCACCACCGTTCCCGGCGGCAGCTACGCAGTGACCCGCTACGCCGGCACCGGCCGCGATATCGGCGAAACCTGGACTCGCCTGCTGCGCGACTGGCTGCCGGCCAGCGGCATGCAGCTCGATACCCGTCCGTTCTTCGAGTACTACCCGGTCGACGCCGGCTACGATGAAAAAACCGGTATCTTCGAGTGCGACCTTTGCATCCCGGTAGTGCCGCTTTAATCCGGCTGCAGCGCCTGGCGCCATGCGAGTGCGGCCGCCAATTGATTGTGGCGGGCGCAGACAAGCAGTTTGAATTGTCCGCTGCCGGCAACGCCTGGTTCGCCGTTATCGGCGTCGATGTCGCAGCAATCAAGCCGACGCGCCACGGACTGGCGCGGCAATGCCTGGACTGGACCGAGCGCAGCCACCACCTGGCCGGCCCGCTCGGCGTGCAGCTGATGCGCGCGTTATGCGCGGCGGGATGGCTGCGCCGTTCGCCATCTTCGCGCGCTGTCCAGGTCACGCCTAAAGGGTGGGCTGGCCTGAAAGCGCAGCTCGGCATCGATCAGAATTCGGCTGCGCTCATCACTCAGCCAACATAAACAGTCACGCCGCCGCAATCCTGCGGATGGTTTCGTGCACCGCCTGCAGCAGCAATTCTTCCAGCCGGTTCACCGCCGGCCCTGGCATCGTATGTGCACGGTATAAGGACAAGCCGATCGGCGGCAGCGCCGGCAAGCCGGCCGCTTGCGGCTCGATGATGCGCAAGCTGGCAGGCAGGCCGATCGGCGTGCGCACCGTCAGCCCCAGCCCCGCGGCCGAGGCCGCCCACAGCGCGGCCAGGCTGGCGCTGGTGAACGCATGGCGCCAGGCGATGCCGGCGCCGTCCAGCGCGTTCGAAGCGATATCGCGCAGCATGCAAGGCGCGTCCAGCAATACCAGCGGCAAGGGCACGCCGGCCTGCACTTGCGCAACATCCTGCGCCGGTCCGATCCAGCACAATGGCAGGTCGTCCACCCGTTGCGCGTTCAGCGCCGGCGTACCGCTTTCCCACAGCAAAGCCAGATCGATGCGGCCCAGGGTCACGCGCTCGCGCAGGTCTGTGCTGCGCGCAACGCAGACTTCAACCCGCACTTTCGGATGGGCGCGCATGAAACGTCCCAGCACGTCCGCCAGCAGCGCTTCGCCGAAATCCTCCTGCAATCCCAGCCTCACCTCGCCCTCCAGCTCGACGCCGCGCACCGCGCTGGCGGTTTCGTCGTTGAGATCGAGCAAGCGGCGCGCGTAACCCAGCAGGATCTCGCCGGCCGCGGTCAGCGCCAGGCCACGCCCGGCTTTACGGAAAATCGGCGCCCCGGCCTGTTCCTCCAGCTTCTTCAGCTGCGCGCTCACCGCAGACGTAGAGCGCCCTAGGCGGTCGGCCGCCTTGGCGTAGCTGCCGAGGTCGATGCCGGTAGTGAAGGTACGCAATACGTCGAGGTCAAAACTGATTTGTCGCATGACAACCATCCCGTTTTTCAAAACTGTTTGTTCTAAACAATCTGATATTCAAAAGTATCGCGCAAAGCGATACTTGCTGCAAGCGCTGAAATCAGCACAGATGCCAGCGCATATCGCCACAGGAGAATCAAGATGTCCTCATCCGCTATTGCCACTACTGCAAGCTCCAATGACCGCCGTCACCGCTGGAAGGTGCTGGGCGTGGGCGTTGCCGCCAATGCCAGCTTCTCAGCCGCCTTCAGTGGCATTCCGACAACCGCCGTCCTGATACGCTCGGGTTACCATCTCGACAACGCGGAACTGGGACTGGTGCTGGGCCTGATGGGTCTCGGCATCGCTTTAAGCGAACTGCCTTGGGGCTTGCTGACCGACCGCTGGGGCGACCGCCCGGTGCTGTTGTCGGGCCTGGCTACCACCGCCGTGGCGCTGGCCTTGATGGCGTTGTTTGTTGTACCTGGCCCAGGCCATGTGCCCGGCCTGCCGTTGCTGGCCGCCGGCTTGCTGCTGGTCGGCCTGCTCGGCGGCAGCGTCAACGGCTCCAGCGGCCGCGCGGTGATGACCTGGTTCGGCGAAGGCGAGCGCGGCATGGCGATGAGTATCCGCCAGACCGCGGTGCCGCTGGGCGGCGCCATCGGCGCCCTGTTCCTGCCGGCGCTGGCTGCCCATTTCGGCTTTGCCTCGGTGTATGGCGTGCTTGCCTTGTTCTGTGCAGTGACGCTGTTTTTTACCTGGCTATGGCTGTATGAACCCGCCGCCAGCGCTGCCGAAAAAACACATGCGGCACGCCAGCCAACGACGCCGGCGCCATTGAAGGACCGCCAGCTGTGGCGCATCGTCGCCGCGATCGGCATCCTGTGCGCGCCGCAATGTTCAATCTTGTTCTTTGGCGCCGTGTTCCTGCACGACTTCAGCCACGCCGGCATCGCCGCCATCACCATCGCCATGGCGACATTGCAATGCGGCGCCATGGTCATGCGCGTATGGAGCGGCCGCTGGACCGACCGCAAGCGCAACCGGCGCGAATTCCTGCGCTTCTGCACCATCTCCAGCGCCATCGCCTTCGCAGCCCTGGCCGCACTGGTGACGCTGGCCGGCCAGTCGCCGAATATCGGTCCCGTGATGGCGACGCTGCTGATCGCGATGCTGGTGCTGACCGGCGTCAGCATCTCGGCCTGGCACGGCGTCGCTTATACCGAACTGGCGACCATCGCCGGCGCTCGCAACGCCGGCACCGCGCTCGGCATGGCGAACACCAGCGTATTCGTGATGTGTTTCCTGACGCCGCTGGCGATCCCACACATCCTCACGTTCGGCAGCTGGCCGGCGGTATGGTTGCTAGGCAGCGCATGCGCGCTGGTCGCCTTGCGGTTTTTCCCAAAACCTGTGCAAGCGATGCCGGCTAGCGTACCCTGCACGCAATGAACGGCATCCGTGGAAAGCCGTTTCTGGCTAGCGGGGACGGACGAATTCGATCAATTTAGCCACCCGTCAAAGAAGCATCTCCGTTCAATGCCAACGGCAGCGCCCTGGCCCATCGGTTCGCCGAGAGCGAAAATGTCAGCGCGCGAACCTGGTGATACCACCCGGCCGGCACATACAGGAGCTCGCCGGGTTGCATGATGCATTCGATCATTGCCGCCTGGCGGGCAAGCGGAAATTTCTCGAAATCCGGCGCCTCGGGGTCAAACGGCGAGCCGAACAGGATGGCGTTCGCCTCGCGCGGGTAAAGGAATTCGTCGTGGTGAGGCGGCGACAGGAAAATACGCTTGCTGCCCCAGATCTGCGCAAAAATATTATCGTCATAGTCGCAATGCAGCGGCGTCACCGTTCCCGATGGGCCAAGCCAAAAGCGCGGCGGGCCCATTTTATTAAAATAGGCGGGCCAATGGCATAATGCATTCAATTCACGTAATTCGAGGTTGCCCAGATACGGCGGCAGCTCCTGTGTGTGATTTGCGACGAGCTCAAGGTACGCCAGCAGAGACATGTCCTGCATCGCCCGGTCCGGCGCGAAAGCGGTATTGACATAGTCGCCGACCCTTGCGCGCACGTGCAGTTCGCCAAAGCGTTCGCGCAGCGTCTGCGGCGTAAGAGCGGACAGCGGCCACTTGCCGACGAGCCCGGTGATGACAAATGGCAGGCCTTTTGCCGCATGCATGCGGAATGCCGCAGCGTCGAGCATGCCCATGCGTGGCACTGCGGAAATGACAGGCAGGTCGCGACCGGCGCGCTTGATCGCTTCACGCATTTCCTGTATCGAAGTGACGCCGCGAACCAGTGCGTCCTTCCGTTCCCGCGCCTGTTTTTTGACAATAACGTCTTCGGGCGACATGGCCGCCGACGACGGCCGGGGCGGCAACAATCGTGACGATCGGCGTGTCTCCTGCCGTTCTCGATTATCGGCTGCTGGTTTTTTCATTTTTTTTCTATCGTTGTACAAATTATTCTTAACGATGAAAGCAGTCTTTCACCAGGCTATTCAAAGATATCAACGTAACTTCGAACGATATGATTACATATCAACCCAGACTGATCCAACTCGCCGCCAATCCAGATAACCGTATATTTCCGAGCTGGCCTCAACCGTCACGCTTGCGCGATCCAGGCTGAGGCCTCGAAGCCGATTTACTTATCCGCCGCCAACTTGCCGGCCTTTGCCCAATCTTCACGCGAGATTTCGCTGATCACAACGTCCACACTCTCCGGCGGACAGGTCAGGGTTTCGACGGCAACTCTAGTCACTTCGCGAACGAAGGCACGCTTTTGCTCCAGTGTGCGGCCGGGATGCATTTCTAAACGCAAAATAGGCATGATATCTCCTTGGTAAGGGGCGCCCGGAATTGGGGCCCGATGTCTCAGTATCGGGCAGTTCGGCACACAGATAAATATGCAATAATTTGAATCATTTCAAACCCCAAGGTTCTTAATCATGGACAAGCTGGCCGGCATGGCGATGTTTGTACGAGTGGTGGAGAGCGGCAACTTCACTGCCGCGGCCTCAGTCAGCGGCGTCTCCTCCACCATGGTTGCCAAGCACGTCCGAACTATCGAACAGCGGCTAGGCGCACGTTTACTCCATCGCACTACCCGCCGCCAACAGCTTACTGAAGTGGGCCGGCTCTATTACGAGCGTTGCAAGAAAGTGCTGTCGGAAGTGGAACTGGCCGAAGCCAGCGCTTCAGAGCTGCAGGCCAGTCCGCGCGGACTGGTCAGGCTGGTTGCTCCGGTCAGCTTTGGCAGCCACAGTCTTGCTCCTGTATTGGCCGACTACCTGGCCCGCCATCCTGAAGTCAACGTAGAACTGACACTGGACAATCGCGCGCCTGACCTGATCAAGGAGGGTTATGAATTAGGCATCCAAATCGGCGAAATTGAAGCGACCGGGCTGGTCGCGCGGCCGCTGCGTCCCTATCGCAGGATACTGGCGGCAGCGCCAAGCTATCTGGCCCGGCACGGGCAACCGGAACACCCGGAGCAATTAAACGCGCACAGCTGCCTAGGTCTGTCGTATTGGCGCCACCATGATCACTGGCACTTGCTTGGACCTGACGACGAATTTTGCAAAGTAACGGTAAAAGGCCGGTTCAGTTCAAACCAGGGTAGCGCCTTGCGCAATGCTGCCTTGCATGGAGCAGGTATCGTGCTTCAACCTGAAGTATTGCTGGCTGACGATATAGCTGCAGGTCGCCTGGTGCCGGTATTGCCGGCCTGGTCATACAGGCCGACGCCAATGTATCTGATTTACAGGCAGGACAGCAGGCCCACGGCAAAGTTACGTAGTGTTATCGATCTGCTGGTAAAGTGTTTCGGCCCTGCGGACTAACCAGTTCAGCTTTCTCAGTCGCCCCGCCAACGGCCAGTTCTATCCGATCATCCTGGTTGGCGCCACTGATCCAGATCGCCCGCGAGAAGAAAGTCTCGGCGTATGTAGGCGACGGACTTAACCGCTGGCCGGCGGTACATGTCAGCGATGCTGCCCGGCTCTACAGGCTGGTGCTGGAGAAACGGGAAGCCGGCAGCAGGTATCACGCTGTCGCCGAAGAAGGGATGGCGCCCGGCCGGAGTGGGACTGATCGCAGATCTCGAACAGATGAAATACCTCTAAAACCGAACAGGCTGAGCGCCGGCAGCGTCTTTGCGGCTATCGGCCGCTGCCGGATGGTCATCAACTCAGGAAATAAAATACCTCCTTGTATGGCATCATGTGGCGATTGTTTTCCCCATCGTTCTAGCTGAAGTCTGCCGACAAGGATTCCCATGGTCACCTGCTACCTGCGTTACATCATCGATCCATACAAACTCAAGGAATTCGAGCACTACGGCAAAGTCTGGATTCCGCTGGTGGAGAAATTCGGCGGGATACACCATGGATACTTCCTTCCCTCGGAGGGAATCAGCAACGTGGCGCTGGCGATGTTCACATTTCCTTCGTTCGCGCTGTATGAAGAATACAGGACGAAGTCGCTGCAGGATCCCGAGTGCCAGGCAGCGTTCAAGTATGCCGAGGAAACCCGCTGCATCGTCAGCTATGAACGCAGCTTCTTCCGTCCTGTCTTCAAGTAAATCAGGCGCTTTTAAATCTCTTTCTGGCTGACGCGTTTGCCGAGTTCTTCGGCAGTTTCCCGGCGTTCGCTGTAGCGGTCGACCAGGAATGAAGAAACATCGCGGGTAAGCAAGGTGAATTTGAACAGCTCTTCCATCACGTCGACCACACGCTCATAGTAAGACGACGGTTTCATGCGGCCTTCGTCGTCGAACTCCAGGAACGCCTTGGCTACCGACGACTGGTTGGGGATAGTGATCATCCGCATCCAGCGGCCCAGTATGCGCATCTGGTTGACTGCGTTGAACGATTGCGAGCCGCCGGATACTTCCATTACCGCCAGCGTCTTGCCCTGCGTCGGCCGCACCGCCCCTATAGACAATGGAATCCAGTCGATCTGCGCTTTCATGATGCCGGTCATGGCGCCGTGACGTTCGGGCGAGGTCCAGACCATGCCTTCGGCCCATTGCGCCAGCTCGCGCAGTTCCCGGACTTTGGGATGGCTGTCCGGTTCTCCATCCGGCAATGGCAAGCCGTGCGGATCGAAGATTTTGACTTCGCCGCCCATCGCTTCCAGCAGGCGGGCCGCTTCCATCGTGAGGAGGCGGCTATAGGATTTTTCGCGTAACGAACCGTATAGCAGCAGGAAACGCGGCGCGTGCGATGAACGTCCGACCTCGTCAAAGTCCGATGCAAGCGGCGTGTGAAAGAGTCCTGCGTCGACGTTCGGCAACTTAATCAGATGTTGTGACACGGCGTCCCTCCGAATTAATCACGACTTCGCCGTCTTCCTTGGTGAAGGGTCCCTTTTGCGGCAACGGCAGAATATCGAGCACCAGTTCGGATGGGCGGCACAGGCGCGTGCCGTTTGGCGTGACGACAAACGGCCGGTTGATCAGGATCGGATGCGCCAGCATCGCATCCAGCAATTGCGCGTCTGTCAGGCCTGGCGCGTCCAGTCCGAGTTCTGTATAAGGTGTGCCCTTTTGTCTGATAGCTTCACGTACCGCGAGACCGGCGTCCGAAATCAGTTTCGTAAGAATCGCCAGCGACGGCGGCTGTTTCAGGTATTCGATGACTTCAGGTTCGACACCGGTATTGCGTATGAGCGCCAGCGTATTGCGTGATGTGCCGCACTCAGGGTTGTGATAAATAGTAATGTTCATGGTTCGACTTTCTTTAAAACCGGCAGATTATCTGCCAGCGGGGAATGGTTGGCGACGCAAATAAAAAGAATAGCGCCCAGCAGGGCGATACCGATCAGCACCAGAATCGTTCCAGCGTATCCGCCCGTCAGCGAATACACCAGCGATGCCGCAAACGGCCCTGCGGCAATCGCTATCAGCACGGGGGTAGCCATGGCGCCGCTGATTGCGCCATACGTTTCGCGGCCATACAGTTCTGCCGGCAGCGTGCCGCGTACAATCGTCATCACGCCGTTGCCGATCCCGTACATGGCTGCGAATACGCCGTAAACCAGCAGCCACTCAGACGGTGCGAGTAATAATGCCAGCGCCAGCGGCAACAGCCAGATAGCAATCAATCCTACCTGGCGCGATGTGGCTTTTTTGCCGATAGTGGTTTCCAGGACACGACCTAGAACCTGCATCGGGCCAACCAGGGCGCCTATTGCCGCGGCATGGGCGGGCGATACTCCCCGTGCCTGCAATATCGAGATCAGATGTAAGGACATGGCTGAAAACACCAGAGCGTTTAGCGTGATGGCGCCGGTCACCAAATAGAATCTCGGCTCCCGCAGCACTGTGGCCAGTGTGGCCTTGGTCGCAGTTTCTGCTGCTGCCCTGGCGCCGTGATCCTGCCTGAAAACCGGCAGCAAGGCATGCAGCGGGAGGCACAACAACAGATTGGCGATTGCGTAGATCATCCAAGTATCACGCCAACCGCATTTTCCGAGCAGGAACTGCGTGAGCGGCCAAGAGACCGTGCTGGCAAAACCGCCGAACAACGTCACTAAAGTGATGGCCCTGCGATATTCAGAGCCGAAGGTTTGCGTAAGCACTGCAAACGCCGGTTGATACAGGGTGGCACTCATGGCAACGCCAATCCCCGCCCACACCAAGTACAGCTCGGTAACCGAGTCCACATGCGATAACAGTGCCAGTAACAGGGCGGCCAATGCGGAACCGGCGCCCATCAGAATACGGCCGCCAAAGCGATCGATGATGGCGCCGGCCAAAGTCGACAGAAAACCCGACACCAGCAGCGCTAACGAAAACGCGCCGACGATGACCGGCTTAGAGGTATACAATGCAGTCTGCATTGGCCCCATCAGGACGCCGTAAGCATAAAACAAAGCGCCCCATCCAATCATCTGCGTCATCCCAAAAGCGGGAATCAGCCATCCGGCGCTGCTGGCATTGTTACGCATGGCTTAACGTCCTTCGTACCAGCCTTGAGTGCGGTTTACGATACCGACAATCAACAACATGACAGGAACCTCGATCAGCACCCCGACCACGGTTGCCAGCGCGGCGCCGGACTTGAAGCCAAACAGGCTGATCGCGGCGGCAACCGCCAACTCGAAGAAGTTGGAAGCACCAATCAGCGCAGAGGGACAAGCGATAGAATGCTTTTCCCCGACAATCTTATTGAGCCAATAGGCCAGCGCAGAATTAAAGAAAACCTGTATCAGGATAGGAATCGCCAGCAGAGCAATGACCAGGGGCTGTTCGATGATCGCATTGCCCTGGAACGCAAACAACAGCACCAGGGTCAACAACAGAGCCGAGATCGACCACGGCTGGATGCGTTCCATCAGCTTGTCGAAACTGGCCTGGCCGCGCCGCAGCAAGGATTTGCGCCAAACTTGGGCAATGATCACGGGCACTACGATGTACAACATTACCGAAGTCAGTAGCGTGGCCCAGGGCACCGTAATGCTCGATACGCCCAACAAGAGAGCCACCAGCGGCGCAAATGCGAACACCATGATCAGATCGTTCAGCGCGACCTGCGACAGTGTGAAATAAGGATCGCCACCGGTGAGCCGGCTCCAGACAAACACCATGGCAGTGCAAGGCGCGGCAGCCAGCAGGATCAGTCCGGCCACATAAGAATCCAACTGTTCGGCGGGCAGGTACGGCGCGAACCAGTGCCGGATGAACACCCAGGCAAGCAACGCCATCGAGAACGGCTTGACCGCCCAATTGATGAACAAGGTCACGCCTATGCCGCGCACATGTCCCTTGACCTGATTCCAGGCGGAGAAGTCGATCTTCAGCAACATCGGAATGATCATCACCCAAATGAGGATGCCGACCGGCAGGTTCACTTTAGCAATTTCCAACGAGCCTATCGCTTGCACCCCGACCGGGAAAAGCTGCCCAAGAAAAATACCGACAACGATACATAGCGCTACCCAGACAGTCAGATAGCGCTCAAAAAAATTCATGGATACGCCTGCGGCGCGTCTACCGGTAACTTCGCATTGGACAGACATAATAATTCTCGAATAAAAACAGGATTGAGGTTGATCAGATCGATGTCTTTACATCAGACTTTGCTCTGGCCAATAGCATCCATTTCGCGTTTGATCGCATTCTTTTCCAGCATGTGCAGAGGCAAGCTGACAAAGACGTTGATGCGCGCCATGATTTGGCGGAACACCTTATGGAATACTTCACGCTTATATTCGTCGGCGCCAGTGGCGAGCGCCGGGTCCTCAAATCCCCAGTGCGCCGACAACGGATGGCCTGGCCAATATGGACAAGTTTCGCCTGCTGCGTTATCGCACACAGTAATGATGAAATCCATCTGCGGCGCATCGGCAGCGGCAAATTCATCCCAGCTTTTACTACGCAGGTTTTCCAGCGGATAGTCGGTATGCGAGATCTGTTCGATGGCAAAAGGATTGACGCTGCCGCCTGGGCGGCTGCCGGCAGAGAAACCACGGAACCGGCCTTTTCCCATGGTGACTACCAATGCTTCAGCCATGATGCTGCGCGCCGAATTACCCGTGCAAAGAAAAAGCACGTTATATACTTTATCGCTCATGGGGCTACCTATGTTGAATTACCAGGTTCCGAAAAAATGCATCTGGCGCGGGTGACCCGTATCATCGCTTCAGCAACACTTTCCAGCTGCCGCCGCTGGCTTCGCATGCGCGTCGCCGAACACGGGAATGGTATCGAGCGTGCGGAAGGTCTCCCATGCAATCCCCTGTGGATCGGTCACCCAGTATTTGTCTGATTTGGCGTAGCAACAGGAAACATTTTCTTCCTTCGCCACATCAGGCTGAAGCGACTCCAGGCGCGACTGCATCTCATCCAGTTCGCTATCGGATTCGACCTGGATGCCCAGATGGTTCAGGCCAGATTGCGCGCCGCGCCGCGAGATTGCGAAATTCACGCGGGGATCGTCCAGCATCCATTTCGCGTAATCGGTCTTTTGCAGTGTGGGTTCATTCGCAAACATCGATGAATAAAAGCGGATGCTGTCTGCCAGGTTATCGACAGCGACATGGACATGCAGGCGTTTCATGACGAGGCTCCTTCGGTGGTGGCACAGGCAGGACTGCAAGTGGGCATGCAGGGGTTACCCCCGCAACAATTTTCGGTAAGAAATGCCAATAATTCATTCATGGTGGCGAAGTTGGCGGAGTAGATAACGAAGCGGCCTTCGTTACGCGACGCCACCATATCGGCATGAAAAAGCTCCTTCATATGGAACGACACGGAGGAAGGCGAGATGCCCGTAATCTCCCCGATTTTTCCGGCCGGCAGCCCCTCGGGCCCGGCCTGCACCAATGCACGGAAGATCGCCAGGCGGGAATCCTGGGCAAGCGCCGCAAGGGCGGTGACGACTGATTTCGTTTTCATATTTCAATGATAGTTGAAATATTGAATAAATCAAGGGTTTTCTGCCATCCCACAAACAAACGGGCCCTGCCCGTCTGCTTGGCCCTATATCGGGCTAGGATGCAGCAACATGCTTTTCGATATTCTTCATCTGCTCGTCCCAGCCGCCGCTGTTCATGCTGAACGCTTCCTGGCGCCGCTCGGCTGGGATATTGTCAAATCCGGATTCGACCACGCGCAGAAAAGTGCCCTCCTCGACCGCCGTCAGTTCGAACACCACCAGCGTGGTCGGCTCCTGCGAATAGTCGACCGCGCTATCAACCGCATAGGGATGCCAGCGGAAAGAGAGCAAGCTTTCCGGCTCCACGCGGTCGATCACCACGTTCCAGGCCAGGTGTTCATAGCCGGGATAAGTGATCTGCCCCTGCACGGCCTGGCCGGCGGCGAAGGTTTTTCCCTTCAGCGCCACGCCGAACCAGTGGCCGAATTCCTCGGCATTCGATAACGCGCGCCATACCCGCGAGCGGGCGGCCTTGAGCACAATCTCTTTTTCAATCCGATCCGTAGATTTGTTTTTATCCATGTGTCACCTCCTGTCTGCATATTAGTCCAAGCCAGGAAAGTGCAGCCATAAAGTGACATGTATTTCTCAACCGGCGTCGTCTTTTTCGCAGGCAAAAAAAACCCGCCTGACCTTGCGGTAGCGGGTTGAATCCAAACCTTAGGAGGTGTTGGAGGAGACAGGTGTAACTATATGGCAGCGCAGCATCGATGTCTGCTTTATTATTTGTATAACAGTTATAGATAAATCACATATCTGCTGCACTGCATTAAATCGGTCCGCGATCAATCCGCTTGCTGAGGATGATCGAAGTCGATGTGTGGCGCACCCCTTCCATGGCGCCGATCTGGTCCAAAAGGCGGTCCAGTTCATCGGTCGACTGGCAGCGCAGGGTCAGCATGTAGTCGATCACACCGCTCACCGCGCACAAGGTTTCCACCTGCGACATCTGCTGCAGCTGCTGGACCAATGATGGTGCATTGCGGGAATCAATCGAGATGCCGACGTAAGCACGCACTGCGGGCTGGTACAGCCCGAGGTCGAGGCGCACGCCGTAGCCGGCGATCACACCCTTCTTTTCCATCGCCGCCAGCCGCGCTATCGCGGTCGTCCTGGCAATGCCGACGCGCTTGGCGACGGTAGCCATGGACAGGCGCGCATCATCCATCAGCAGGGCCAGGATTTTGTGGTCAACTTCGTCGAGTTTCTCTCTCATCGCGACAATCCATCTTCAATATTCGTCAATATGTATCGTTATTATACATTTTGACGACTATTTACACTCTATTATCTGACTTCGCTTGAATTTACAATGGTTGCAGCAGAAAAGACAACATTGATTAAAACACTAACGCGAGCGACGACATGACCACCAAACTGATCCTTCTGGGCGCCGGCAAAATCGGCGACGCCATCCTCAACCTGCTGTCCCATACCGGCGACTATATCCTGACCGTGGCCGACCGCGATCCACAGCGGCTGGAATACGTGAAGCAGGCGGGTTTCCCCAACGTCACCACGATCCTGGCGGACATCTCGCACGCGCCGACCGTGACCAAGCTGATCAGCGGCCACGATGTCACGCTGTCGGCCTGCCCGTATTTCCTGACGCCGGTCATCGCCGCCGCCGCAAAAGCCGCGAAGTCGCACTATTTCGACCTGACCGAAGATGTCGAAAGCACCCGCTTCGTCAAATCGCTGGCGCTCGATTCGGACACGGCATTCGTGCCGCAATGCGGCCTGGCGCCGGGTTTCATTTCGATCGTGGCGAACGATGTGGCGAGCCGTTTCGAACAGCTGCATGACGTCAAGATGCGCGTCGGCGCGCTGCCGACCTTCCCTAGCAATGCGCTCAAGTACAACCTGACCTGGAGCACCGACGGCCTGATCAACGAATACTGCAATCCTTGCGAAGCAATCGTCGACGGCGTGCTGCGCGAGACTTCGCCGCTGGAAGAGCTGGAACACTTCTCGCTCGACGGCGTCGACTACGAAGCGTTCAACACCTCGGGCGGCCTCGGCACCTTGTGCGAAAGCCTGCGCGACCGGGTGCAGAACCTGGACTACAAGACCGTGCGTTATCCCGGCCATCGCGACATCATCAAGATCCTGGTGCGCGACCTGCAGTTGGGCAAACTGGAACGCCGTCCGATCCTGAAGGAAGTGCTGGAAACCTCGATCCCGATCACCAAGCAGGACGTGGTGCTGACCTTCGTCAGCGTCAGCGGCATGCGCGACGGCCGTCTTGAGCAGGAAACCTATGCCCAGAAGACCTATAGCCAGCACGTCAACGGCCAGTTGCTGTCGGCGATCCAGCTGACTACCGCGGCCGGCATCTGCGCCATGGTCGACCTGGTTGTTACGGGCGTATTGCCGCAAAGCGGTTTTGTGCGGCAAGAGCAAGTTACGCTGGCCGATTTCCTGGCCAACCGTTTCGGCCAGTTCTACGCCGGCCACGCTCCTGCCCACGGCGGTTTTGCACCGGCCAGCAATACCGATTTCAATAAACTGAAAGCGGTTGCCTAAACGCACGGCACGAAGTTCTCGGCAAAACGGCCTGTATCGCTCGCAAGAGTTATACAGGCCGTTTGTTTTATCGCTGGCGGACCGCGGCAGCGGCGATGTCGTTAAAACGCTTTGCGTACCCCTGCCGAAAATACATTGTTGACCAGTCCGCCCTTGCCGAACTGCGCATCGTAATTGCCGTACCACCTCCAATTGCTGGCAAACACGCTGGAGACGCCAATCCCGGCCCAGCCGCTGTTGCGCGCCAGGCCGATGCCCTGCACCGAAAAACCGGCAGCCGGCGCGCCCACGAAAGCCGCGTTGAAATCCAGCTTGCCGTCCTTGAAGCCGTGCTGCCAGGCCGCGTAGGCCTGTACGTTGCTATGGCCGCCCAGCCAGTCGAAGCCGGCGTCGCCGCGCAAGCCAAGCACGCCCGCAGTCTGGTGGTAGCTGCTGCTGCCGGCAGTGAGGCCGAAGGGGCTGCCGGTTTCGGTAAACGCACCGCGCTTGAGGCGGTCGTAGCTGATGCCGGCAAACGGCGTCAAGGTCGATGTCGCCGACAGTTTGCGCACGTAGCCGGTTTCGGCATAGGCTGAAATCATGCTGTCGGTATGGTTGGCGGACAGGCTGTCGACCTCGCTGCCGAGGATCACGCTGCGATTGATCTTGCTGGTTACGCGGGCGATGCCGGCGCGGCCGGAGACGTAGATGCCGTCATGGCTGAGCGCATAGCGGCCATACAGGGACAAGCCGGTATCCTGGCTGTTCGCAGCGCCGCCGAAACGGTCGAAGCTGGCTTTGCTTTCCGAATAGGACAGCGCGGCGCCGATGATCGCCTTGTCGTTCAGGTGCGTATCGAAACCGAACTGGCCGCCCCAGGTCGAGGTATCGGCCGAGGAATAGCCGGACTGGCCGAGCTTGCCGGTGGCGCCGATCACACTGGCCCACAAGCCCGCCTTGGCGCCGCCCGCAACCGGATTAGCCAGTAGCGACAGACGGTTCGACAAATCACGGTTGATGGCTTGCGACTGCTGGAAGGTCAGCGCCTGCGACGAGGCATAGATCTGTCCCGACAAACTGTCCAGCACCTGCGCTGCGGCAGCGATATCCGCCGTGCGCTGCAGCGCCGCGGCGCTGTTCAGGAAGGCGCTGTTGTTGCCGCCAGTGTTACCGCTGGCAGCCATGGCGTCGGCCGCCTTGAGGCCGGTCTCGACGTTGGCGGCGCTGTTGGTGCGTGTAGGGTCAGCAGCAAACGCTTGCGCTGCAACCGCCTTGACGTCGTTGCGTGCAATGCTCAAGTCAACTTCATTGGCGGTATAAGCCAGCGTCGCGTTCAAGAAGGTGCCTGGGTTGAAAACCGTACCGTCGTGTTCGAACGACACATCCTGGAACACGCCGGATACGCCGCTGGCAGCGGTCAACACCTTACCTTTGACACCGACCAGCTGCGCCACGTAGCCGGACGGATCGCTGCTGCCGGCAGGCGTGGTCGCCACCAGGTGCGAATTGCCGAGCGTGGCGCTGCCGCCTACGGTCAGGGTTGAATTGAACTGGTTGGCCAGCACCGCGCTGGCGGTGGCCGTGTAGTTGCCGGCAATCGTCATGCCGCCGCCGGTATTGCTGAGACGGCCGCTGTTGGAGACGCTGCCGCCGATGCGGCCGCCGTCGCCGGACAGCACGCCGGCGCTGTCGATGGTGACTGCGGAAGCAACTGATCCGGTGACGTTCAGCGTGCCTTTCGCGATTTCATTGGCGCCGCTGTATGTGTTGTTGCCGGACAGGGTCAGCGTGCCGCTGCCGTCTTTCAGCAGACCGGCATTGCCGCCAATGTTATTGGCGAAGGTTGCGCTGACGGAATCGAAACTGGCGACGAAGTTGCCGCCCAAGGTCAGCCTGGTATCGAACAAGGCTGGGCCGTTGGCGGCTTTGCTGGCGTTCAGCAGACCCCAGCCATAAGTAGCTGTATCGCCCATGCTGGTTGCCGTGGACAAAATGGTTTGCCGGATCTGGTCGGCATTCATCCAGGGATAGGATTGCTGCACCAGGGCAGCCGCGCCGGTTACCGCCGGCGCCGCGAACGAGGTGCCGTAGACCCGGCGGCCTGCCGTGGCCGAGATAAAATCGCCAGGCGCCGCCAGGCACCAGTTGGCGGCCTCGCCGCAGCGGTTCGAATAACTGGAAATCACCCCCGGCGTGGTGTCGCTGCTGCTGTATCCCTGAGCGCCGCCGGCGGCATTCACCGCCACCACCGCCAGCCAGCCTTTTTGCAGGTCGGGATACAGGGCCGGCAAGCCCGCCGTCAGGCTGGGATGGGCGCTGCCATCGTTGCCCGCGGCCCAGATGAACAAGCTGCCCTTGCTCACGAAAGGCTGATAGATATTGTAGAAAGTCGGGCCGTTGCCGCCGGGCGTTGCGATCGAACCGAAGGTGTTCGACTGGTTAAAGATACGTGCACCCTTGTTGAACAAGTCCTGGTAAACCGAGGCATTCAAAGTGACGCTTTCACCACCGATGCCGACCGCGGCGCCCAGCATATTGACCGCCGGCGCCACGCCGTAGCTGCTGCCGCCCAGCGCTTCCGCCGCTTCGCTGCCATGGCTGTCGCCGGCGCTGCCGCTGGAATACACGGTCTTGCTGAGGCGTCCGCCAAATTCCGGATCGCTGACATTAAAATCCGTGTCGACCACCGCCACCGTCACGCCGGCTCCGGTGACGCCGCGCGCATGGGCGGCGCCGGCATTGCTCGGATCGTTGGGGTTGAGCGCGGAGGTCGCGCTGCTGGTCGAGACCGGCGGCGCGCTGCCTGACCCGGAAGAGCCGCCGCCACCGCCGCCGCACGCAGAGAGCATGGTGATCGCCGCGGCTGACACAACAGATAAGGGGAGGCGGCTTGCGGGTTCTCGGTTCATAGGTTCATTCGGAGGTTTAACTTGCGGCAAACGCCTGGCGAGGGTTGCCCGTAGTCGTTCTTGCGTCAAATTGCTTGGTCAAAAAGAGCATGCACAATACCTCCGGCCGCTGGCCGATACAATGCAAGGCTGCCATTAAATGCTAAAAAAATGAGCAGATATTTGATGGAATTGATGATTAATAGCAAGTAGTTGTCAACAAATGACGGCAGATGAACAACTAAATATCATTTGCGCAACATTAACCGGGGAAGATTTTGAAAAACAAAAAGCCTGCTCAAAAGCAGGCTTTTTCTCAGTTGACGGCGGCCTGCTTATGCAAGAAGCAGCGGTTCGATTTCCACCAGCCTCCCGTCGCCGCACCGGCTGACATGCTAAGCGCTTAAGGCTGCTTTCCAGGCTTGCACCTGCCCAAAGAAACGGCCGGTATCCAGCACTTCGATGTGCGCTCCGCGTTGCAGCACAAAGGTAGGAAATCCCTGGCCGCCGACGCGTGCAAGCAAAGCTCGGCTGGCGGCTATATGGGCTTGCGTGGCGGCGCCGTCCAGCTCGGCGAACTTGCCGTCGAACAGCGCAGGATCAAGACCGATCTGCGGCGCCAGCGCATGCAGCACAGCCGCTTCGGCAACCCGCAAGCCTTGCACATAGTGCGCCGCCTGTATCCGCGCCAGCATGGCCGATCCCTGTCCGGCAATTGCATCGGCAGCCAGCACCGCGGTAGTCGGCGGTGCGGAATCGAAGATCGCGCTAGTGTCCAGCAGCAGGCCGTTGAAGTAGTCGTCGCCAAACGGCTGGCCGGTCATGGCCGCGATACGCTGGTCGTGCTGCATCACGTAGTTGCGCAACTGCGCGCTGACCTGCTTGCGATTGCTGCCGGTCATCATGCCGCCGCCGTGCAGCTCGATGTGCAGCCCGGCGACCTCGCGCGCGGCCTGCAGCAAAGGCGCCGCGCCGTAACACCAGCCGCACAGCGGATCGTAGATGTAATGCAGCACGGTGCCCTGCGTCGCAGCCGGCGCCGCTGCAGCCGTGCTTTCAACCGCACCGGGCAGCGCGCAGCTGCCATCGTCGCAATCGTCGCCGGTTACCATTTCATTTCACCTTTGCTGACCTTGGCGCCCAGTTCCAGCGACGATACGCCGCCCAGGTTCGGGTAATGCTTTTTCATCGCATCAATCAAGGCGGCGGAATCCTTGGCCTTGACGGTTTCCGCTTCATAGGTCTTCAGATAGTCCTTGGTGAACCGTACCGATTCGATGGTTTGCGGTGCGCCGGCGCTGAAATGGCCTGGCACCACGATCTTCGGATGCAAGGACGAAATCTTGTCGAGCATCTTGATCCATTGCTGGCGCGAAGCCAGGGTCTGGGTATCGGCGGTCCATACATGTTCATTGCCGACCACCAGCACGCCGCCAACCACTGCCTTCAACGATGGAATCCAGACAAACGTGCGGTCCGGACTGGCGCCGTCAAGGCCGATCACTTCCAGCTTGCGGCCTTCCAGGGTCAGCGTGTTGCCTTGCAGCGGTTCCGGCACGATCAGTTGCGTGGGCGCGTTGGTGCCCAGCTTGGGGCCCCAGAACGCCAGCTTGTCCTGCATGGTGGCCTTGATGTGGGCGATCACCGGCGCCGGCGCCACTATCTTGGCGTCCGGATAGGCTTCCTTCAGCACTTCCAGGCCAAAGTAATAGTCAGGATCGCCATGGCTGATGTAGATGGTGGTCAGCTTCTTGCCGCTGTCCTGGATCTTTTTGAGCAGCTGGCCGGCGTTGGCGCGGTCGAACTGGGCATCGATGACGATGGCGTCGGTGCTGCCGGTAATCAGTTCGGAAGATACCGGGAACATGCCGTTGGCGCCCGGATTGAAGACTTCCAGCTTCAAGGGTTGCGGCGCCGCGGCTGCCGAACCGGCGATCATCAGGCCTGCGGCAGTTGCCAGCAGCGAACGGAACAAGGTGCGTGTAAACATCGAGATCTCCAGGGTGATAAGAAAGAAACATCATCATAGTTGACTAAAATGAGGCGAAAAACCCCATAATAGCGTCCAGTTAGTTGCATAAATCGACCTAATAGGTTAAACGCCATGGACAGACTGGTTGCAATGCAGGTATTCGTCGAGGTCGCGGACCGCGGCAGCCTGACCGCCGCCGCCGACAAGCTCGACATGTCACGCGCCATGGTGTCGCGCTACCTGGCCGAACTCGAGGAATGGGTAGGCGCCCGTCTGTTCCATCGCACCACACGCAAGCTGAGCCTGACCTCAGCCGGCAGCGACACCCTGCCGCGTTGCCGCCAGATGCTGGACATGGCCGGCGAGATCCAGGCTTCCGCCGCCACGCCCCAGCATACTCCGCGCGGCACGCTGCGCCTGACTTGCAGCATGTCGCTCGGCCAGGCTTACCTGGCGCCGCTGCTGGCGCGTTTCCTGAAACGCTATCCGGGCACCGCGATCGACATGCTGCTGGTTGACCGCGCAGTCAACCTGGTCGAAGAACGAGTGGACCTGGCGATCCGCATCACCAACGCGCTTGACCCCAACCTGATTGCGCGCAAGTTGGCGGTGTGCCGCTCGGTGGTGTGCGCCTCGCCAGCCTACCTTGACGAACACGGCACGCCAAAAACCGCGGAGGACCTGGCGCTGCACAACTGCCTGACCTACTCCTATTTCGGCAAGAGCTTGTGGGAATTCGAGAAAGACGGCGCGCCGGTGACAGTGCCGGTGGGCGGCAACATGAGCGCCAACGAATCGTCGGTATTGCTGGAAGCGGCTGTCGCCGGCGCCGGCATCAGCTTGCAGCCGGTGTATGCGGCCACAGGATTGCTGCGTAGTGGTAAACTACGCGCGCTGCTTGGAGAATACCAACCGCGCGAAATGAGCATTTACGGCGTGTACGCATCGCGCCGCCAAATGCCTGCCATCCTGCGCGCCATGCTCGATTTCCTGGTCGAGGAATTCAGCGCAGACACAGACTGGGCGACACCAGTCGCTTAAATCAAGCAAAGAATCAAGCAAATCCGTCCGTGACACCCGTAAGGCAGCCACTGCCCGCGCGTTAGCCAATGCTTTCAGTCGTCACAGCTTTACCTAGTAAAAAAAATGCAAAAAATCTCGACGCTTACCCGTAATACCTTGATGTTCCCGCTGGCTCTGGTGCTGTTCGAGTTTTCGGTCTACATCGCCAACGACATGATCCAGCCGGGCATGCTGACGGTGACCCGCGAATTCGGCGCCAGCGCAGCCTGGATGGCGTCCGCCATGACTGCCTTCCTGGTCGGCGGCGCCGTGTTCCAATGGCTGTTCGGGCCGCTCTCGGACCGCATTGGCCGCCGCCCCGTCATGCTGGGCGGCACCGTCTTTTTCATCCTGTCCTGCCTGGCGACGCTGTTCTCGCAAAGCATTGAGAGCTTCATCGTCCTGCGCGTGCTGCAAGGCGTGGGCCTGTGTTTCATTTCTTCGGTCGGCTACGCCGTGGTGCAGGAAGCATTTGAAGAAAAGGCCGCGATACGCGTTACCGCGCTGATGGCCAATGTCGCCTTGATTGCGCCGCTGATCGGCCCCGTGGCGGGCGCTTTCATGATTGAAATCCTGCCTTGGCGCATGGTGTTTGTATTCATCGCCGCCATTGCCACCATATCCCTGGTCGGCCTGTGGCGGCACATGCCGGAAACCGTCAAGCAGCGCAAAGAGAAACTGCCGCTGGTGCAGATCTGGCACGACTACCGCGCGGTGGTCGGCAACCGTCATTTCCTGAAGGCGGCAATGTGCATGCCCTTGCTGGCGATTCCGCTGATCGGCTGGATCGCCATGTCGCCGGAGATCCTGGTGGCCGACGGCCACCTGAGCGTGATCGAATACGGTTACTGGCAGATCCCGGTGTTCGGCTGCCTGATCGCCGGCAACCTGGTGCTGGCGCGCCAGGTCGACCGCTGGCGCCTGGGCAGTTCGATCAAGATCGCGCTGTATCCGATTGCCCTGGGCGTGCTGATCATGCTGTTCGGCGCGGCTTTCCTCGACACGCCTTACTTCCTGGTGGCGGCGATCAGCGTGATTGCTTTTGGCGAAGGCTTGTCGGCGGCAGTCATGATCCGTTTCACGCTGACCGAAAGCGCAGTCTCGAAGGCCACCGTGGCGGCCACCATGGGCATGATCAACATGACCTTGTACGGCGTCGGCATCGAACTGTACAAGGTGTTTTACCAATATGCGGGCATGATGGGTTTTGCGCTGTTCTCGCTGGCGGTGATTGCGTTGTACTGGTACCTGTCGCGCAGTGTGGTGGCGCGCGCCATGCTGGCCCGGGTGACCGGGCATGAAGAGAAAGACGGGCCGCTGATCTGATGGATCTGCTGCTCCGACCGGCGTCGGAGCAGCGTTGCAGCGAATTATTCGCCGTGCTTTTGGCTGATGATGCTCATGAACTCGCGCCGCGTCGACGGATCGTCGCGGAACGCGCCCAGCATGCGGCTGGTCACCAGGCTGGTGCCTGGTTTGTGGATGCCGCGCGTGGTCATGCATTCATGCGACGCTTCGATCACTACCGCCACGCCTTTCGGCAGCAGCACCTGCTGCAAGGTATCGGCAATCTGCACCGTCATTTTTTCCTGGATCTGCAAACGCTTGGCGAAGATGTCGACCAGCCGCGCCAGTTTCGAAATGCCGACCACGCGCCGGTCCGGCAGGTAAGCCACGTGGGCCTTGCCGATAATCGGCGCCATATGGTGTTCGCAATGGCTCTCGAAACGGATATTGGTCAGCACCACCATCTCGTCGTAGCCCTCGACTTCCGAAAAAGTGGTCGAGAGGATTTCCACCGGGTCCTTGCTGTAACCGGCAAAAAATTCTTCATAAGCCCGCGCCACGCGCGCCGGCGTATCCAGCAGGCCTTCGCGGTCAGGATCGTCGCCGGCCCAGCGCAGCAGGGTGCGGATCGCCGATTCCGCCTCGGCGCGGCTTGGACGTTCTGACAAGGCGCTAGCCGCCGGTACTGGATCTTTTGAGGACATCTGTTTACCTTTTTCTAAAAATTTTACTTGCTCAATACATTTCGGCTGATGCCGACAGTGTAATTCAGCTATGGCATTACTGCATCGCATTCCTCAAAGGTGGGACGATTGCGCAATGCAACATCGAAACTTGCGCCGGTAATAGCCTGTTATTACCTGCCGCACCCTCGCTGTTCCATACTCGACCTTCCCTGCCCCCTCACTGAAGGACTTATCATGAGCGCGAAAAAAATCCTGATCCTGGCCGGCGATTACGTCGAAGATTATGAATTGATGGTGCCGTTCCAGGCGCTGCAGATGGTCGGCCACCAGGTCGACGTGGTGTGCCCGGACAAAGCCGCCGGCGCCCAGGTCCGCACGGCCATCCACGATTTCGAAGGCGACCAGACTTATAGCGAAAAACCCGGCCACAACTTTACCTTGAACGCCGCATTCAGCGACGTCGACGTCAGCCGTTACGACGCCTTGCTGATCCCGGGCGGCCGCGCCCCCGAATATCTGCGCCTGAATCCGCGCGTGATCGAAATCGTCCAGCAATTCCACGCCGCCGACAAGCCGATTGCGGCAGTCTGCCACGGTCCGCAGCTGCTGGCGGCGGCCGGCGTGCTGGAAGGAAAAACCTGTTCCGCCTATTCGGCCTGCGCGCCGGAAGTCAAACTGGCCGGCGGCAAGTATGCGGAAATCGACGTCACCGCCGCCCATCGCGACGGCAACCTGGTGACGGCGCCGGCATGGCCGGCCCATCCGGCCTGGCTGGCGCTGTTCCTGGCTGCATTGGGAACCCGCATCGAGTTATGATGGAGGCCGTGCGACAGCGACAGCTGCCGCACGCCATGACTGTTCAAGAAATGAGGTATGCGATGTGTCAGATTTATGCCCAGGCCGATCCCATCCTGTACGAATCGCGCGCCCGCTCGGTGCGCATCATGGGCGTCATCACCACCATCAAGCTGGAAAACCTGTTCTGGCAAACCCTGGCGGAACTGGCGGCAGACAACGATTTGACCACCAACCAGCTGATCGCCAAGCTGCACGATGAAGTCACCACGCACCTGGGCGAGGCCAGCAATTTCGCCTCTTTCCTGCGCGTCACCTGCCTGCGCTACCAGAGCCTGAAAACCGACGCCGAGCTTGCCACTACGGCAGCCACGGCGGCAACCAAGATCAGCGCTGCAGCTTAGGCAGCTGTCGACAGTTTCAAGCCGATCAGCCCCAGCACGATCAGGCTCACGCTGGCGATGCGCGCCAGGCTGACCGCCTCGCCCAGCAGCACGATGCCGGCAATGAACGATCCTACCGCGCCGATCCCGGTCCATACTGCATAGGCGGTGCCCAGCGGCAGGGTGCGCATGGCGATCGCCAGCAGCCAGATGCTGATGGCCATGCCGACACAAGTAATGAGCGACGGCAAATTGCGCGTAAAACCTTCGGAATATTTGAGGCCGACAGCCCAGATGACTTCCGCTATGCCGGCGAGTACGAGAATGATCCAGGCCATGCGACCTCCATAAAAGATGGGGTCGTCCCCGGTTGAAATACAATGTGCGGCAGCGCCAGGTCGTCCTGGCGCCGGAATGAAACGCGACACCTATTATATTTTTTTTCTGCCATGGCCGCATGCGCAGATTTTTTCAGCCCGACCTCGCCAGTTCTCCCATGACAAAAACCTTTGCCCTGTTCCTCCTGACCGCCATCGCCGAGCTGCTCGGCTGCTATCTACCGATGTTATGGCTCAACAACAAAGGCTCGGCATGGCTGTTGCTGCCGGCGGCCATCAGCCTGACCGCCTTCGTCTGGCTGCTAAGCTTGCATCCGGCTGCCAGCGGCCGCGTGTATGCGGCCTACGGCGCGGTGTATATCGCCACGGCGATTTTCTGGCTGTGGAGCGTCGATGGCATTGCCCCGCGCTGGACCGATCTGCTGGGAGCAGGGTTGGCATTGTCGGGCGCGGCGGTGATCGCCTTGGGCGCGCGCGCCTGACAAGCTCCCGTCATGGCAGCTAGTGCACGCCGATCCATCCCAGGCCAGCGGCAAACACCACATACAGCAGACCGAACAGCGCCAGGATGCCGCCGCTCAGCATGCCCTTGCGCAGCAAAGCGTACAGGCCGAACATCGAGATCATGGTGACGGCGGCGGCCCAGATCAATGCGGGACTCAGCATCCACGGCGTAAAAATCAGCACCAGTGCGGTCGGGATGGTGGCCTGGATCATCATCGCCCCGCTGATATTACTCAAGGCCAGGGTCTGCTTGCCCTGCCGGACCCAGATCACGGCATTCAGGATTTCCGGCAGTTCAGTCGCAATCGGGCTCAGCAGCAAGGCAGTCAGCTGCGGCGAGATGCCGAGCCAGGGAGAAATTTCGCCGAGCTGATGCACGAACAACTGCGAGCTGAGGAAAATCACCACTAGCGCCACCAGCGTCTGCAGCAATGCCCAGCCCAGCACCGGCTGCGGATCGTGAGGACGGAACTTGAGCGGTTCCAGCTCGTGTATCTCGGCGTCGGCATCCTCTTCCTTGCGCATCTCGCCCCAGATATACACACCGTAGGCCAGCAGGAAAAAAGCGCCCAGCCAAGGCTTGATCACAAACGCCACCAGCCCGAGGCCGACCTTGACCACGAAAATCCCGATGAACCAGGCCTGGTCCCGGCTCAACCGCTGCGCGGCGCTGGCCGACAGCAGGATGCTGCCGAGCTTCTTGCGGTTCAGGATGAACATCAGGCCCACCACCGCATACGCGATGGTCGCCAGCACCAGCGGTCCGCCCAGCGCCGCGCCGACGCCGATTTCCCGGTGCGCCGCATCGCGCCCGAACACCACGGCGACAAACGTCACCACGCTTTCCGGCAAGGCCGTGCCGAACGCCGCCAGCACTGTGCCTACCGCACTTTGCGCGATGCCGAGCCGGCGTCCGACCCATTCGATGCTGTTGACGAAATATTCACAGGAAAGATAGATCACCACGGCCGAGCCGAGCAATAGAGCGAAGCTGAGTATCATGGGTGCGCTCCTGCAGGGCAAGCCATGGCAACAGACAAGAAAACAAACAAGGAAAGAAGCGGCTTAGCAAAACTGGCTGTGGCAGCATGCTGGCGCTGCCATTGGCGGTAAATAAGCATTTGGACATCCTGAGGGCCGGGCACTGACGAATGGCGCAACGCCTTCGCCCGGCCGGGTAAAGGGAAGCACCATAGGTCTTGCCAAACCGTGCGGTCGCGCATGCCATGGCGTAAATTGGATACAGCGCCAAGTATGTTGACATGCGCTCTTCGAAAGACTCGAAGGCGGCTACTCCCCTAAGGAGCCGCAATTTTATCACTGAAATATTGCCAGCGGCAACGATAGCCGCGGCATCCTCCAACATTCTCCTGCGCAACAAGCCAGGGTAACAAACGGCTTGGATAACGGATAACAGGCGCAAAAGAGATAAAATGGCGGCTTATTTGTAACGGAGCACATTTTTATGAAATGGGCAGTAGTCAGTATTTTTATTCTGTCGGTGTTGTACGTCCACTTTCGCGGCAAGGCGCGCCTGCCGTTTTTTCGGCAACTGTTCGACCATTCGTCGATCATGGCCCCGCTCAACATCTTCATGTACATGTTTTCCAAAGTGCCGACCAACACGCCCTACCTGCCGACCAGCACCTTCGCCGACCTGAAGATCCTGGAAGACAACTGGGAAACCATACGCGATGAAGCCAAGGGCCTGATCGGCCTGGAAAAAATCCGCGCCGCGGAAAAGAACGACGACGCCGGCTTCAACTCCTTCTTCAAGGCCGGCTGGAAACGCTTCTACCTGAAATGGTACGACGCCAGCCATCCCTCGGCTGAGCAGTTCTGTCCCAAGACCGTGGCCCTGCTGCGCCGCACGCCGAGCGTCAAGGCCGCGATGTTTGCCGAACTCGCGCCCGGCGGCACCCTCAACCCGCACCGCGATCCGTTCGCCGGTTCGCTGCGCTACCACCTGGGCCTGGTCACGCCCAACGACGACCGCTGCTTCATCGAAGTCAACCAGCAGCGCTACAGCTGGCGCGACGGCCAGGGCGTGGTGTTCGACGAAACCTTCATCCACTGGGCGCAGAACGGCTGCGACAGTAACCGCATCATCATCTTTTGCGATATCGAACGACCGATGCGCTACCGCTGGGCGCAGGCGATCAACCGCTGGCTGGGACGCCACATGATGAGCGCGGCGGCGTCGCCCAACGAAACCGGCGACGAAACCGGCGGCATCAACAAGCTGTTCCGTTTTGTCTGGGCCGCTGGCCAATACCGGCGCGCACTGAAAAAATTCAGCAAACCGCTGTACATGTGCATCAAGTTCGGCCTGATTATCGGCGTGGTGCTGGCCATCATTTATCTCTGAACCGCCGCAACTCGCGAACAGTTGACCAAGCCGCCTGCGGGCGGCTTTTTCATGTCCGGCACATGGCCTGCACATGTTGCGTTGCGGTAACAATAATTGATTTTCACAGGTAGACTACCGGTTCTACTTTGCACAAGGAAAACCCATGATGACTCGTTCGCTGATTGCCACAGCCGTCCTATCACTCGCCGCCTGCGCCACCGGTCCGTCGTTCGCACAGGACAGAGGCAGCGACGGCCTCGCCGAATCGAATGCGCAGAACCGTCCGGTCAAGGTCATGATCATCACCATGTTCGGCCCTGAAGGTCAGGCCTGGCTGGACCGCCTCGGCCCCTGGAAAACCGTTGCGGTGCCGGGCCTGTCGCCCGACTATCCGAACGTTAACTGCAACAAGCAGGATGTCTGCGTGATCACCACCGGCATGGGCTACGCCAATGCCTCGGCATCGATCATGGCGCTGACGTTCTCGTCGCGCTTCGACCTGCGCCACACCTACTTCCTGATCTCCGGCATTGCCGGCGTCGATCCAGCACGCGGCACCGTCGGTTCGGCGGCCTGGGCCAAATACCTGGTCGATTTCGGCATCCAGTGGGAAATCGATGCGCGCGAAATCCCGGCCGGCTGGAAGACCGGCTATCTCGGCATCAACACCAAGAGCCCCACCGAAAAACCGCCGCTCGACTATCGCAACGAAGTATTCCAGCTGAATCCGAAACTGGCCGACGCCGCGTTTGCCTTGTCGCGCAATGCCGTGCTGGCCGACAGCGCGCAGGCGCAGGTAGCGCGCTCCAAGTTCAGTTATGCACCGGCCAACCAGCCGCCGTCGGTAGTCCAGTGCGACATCGCTTCCGGCAACACCTGGTGGTCAGGCACCCTGCTGGGCGAACGCGCGCGCGAATGGACCAAGATCCTGACCGACAACAAGGGCGTGTATTGCATGACGGCGCAGGAAGACAATGCCACTTTTGAGGCGTTGAAGCGCGCGTCGAGCATCAAGCGCGTAGACCTGAATCGCGTGGCGGCCCTGCGCACCGGGTCGGATTTTGACCGGCCTTACCAGGGACAGACCAGCGCCGACAACCTGCTCAACTATGCGGACCAGGGCGGTTTCGTGCCGGCCACCGAGAACTTGTATCGGGCGGGGAATCCGTTGGTGCAGGATATCGTCACGCATTGGGGCGAGTGGCGGGATGGTGTGCCGCATCGGTGAGTATTGTCTGTATAAACTCCAAGCCGCCTTTGGCGGCTTTTTTTACGTCTGGACATTTTTATCCACGCTCTCAAGCCCATACGCAATTCCGAAACCGTTTTCAGACATTTTCCTCTATCGCACAAGTCAAATATTCATGACATTCAAGCACTCGAAATCCTTTGAATTTCAACTACTCCTCATGAATCGCCGATGCACAAAAATACACAAAATTATCATAAATTGTGTAGTTTTGTGTATAATAATATGAACAGCACACACATCATCAGGCAACTGAAAGCGGCCGGCTGGAAGCATGTTTCCACCCGTGGCAGCCACCACAAATACCGTCATCCCGTCACCGGAAAATCGGTAATTGTTCCGCATCCGAAGAAAGACCTGGCCCTGGGAACCGCCGAGAGCATCCTGAAACTCGCTGGACTGAAATGAGGACAAAATGTTATATCCGCTTTATGTATGGAAGGACAAAGACAGCGCTTATGGCGCCCGCTTCCCGGATCTGCCGGGCGTGTTTACCGCCGCCGACGAATTGAACGATCTTCCGGCAATGGCGCAGGAAGCTGCTGAAACCATGTATGAGGGTGAAGCGCATATTCCCGAGGCGTCATCCATCGAGAAATGGAGGGATATGGCGGACTACGCTGGCGGTTTCTGGATGCTGGTCAATATCGATCGCTCGAAAATCAACACCAAGCCTGTGCGGCTCAACATCTCCTTACCGGAAAACCTTTTACGCGACATCGATGCATTCGCCAAATCGCATCAGTTGACCCGATCCGGATTCCTGGCCCAAGCCGCGCTGAAAGCAATGGCCCAATAACTTCTGCATGCAGTCGGCGCCCTTCGCGACGTCCTGCTGATGCCAATCCATTCGGATTGCTTAGTCCACGTTCGAAACTGGAATGTGAATAAAATACTAATATTATTTAGTATTGAAGATCTAAGATATCGCCAAAAATATGGTTTAGAATTGCCTTTCGGAATTATTTTCCATCGATTCCCGATGTGCCGCAGACGCCTGAGGTCTACCCGATAGTCCCGCATTTACGCCACACATTCCACTTGATGGACTTCCGGTTTCACTCCGCTCGCGAGCGGAGCCAGCAGCGTCAACCTAGGCTTCACTTTTTTAACTAAGGGGCAAAACCATGGCAATCGACGTATATCTGCAAATCGACGGCATCAAAGGGGAATCCACCGACGACATCCATAAGGACTGGATCGAGTGCAAATCGGTGCAATGGGAAGTGCTGCAGCCGAAATCGGCCACTGCATCCACCGCGGGCGGCCATACCGCCGAGCGTTGCGAGCACAAGGATATCGTGATCACCAAGCTGGCCGACCTGGCTTCGCCGCTGCTGCTGCAAAACTGCTCGTCGGGCAAGACTATTCCAAAAGCGAAATTCGAATTCCTGCGCGCCGACGGCAAGGGCGAACGAATCCGCTATTTCGAGATCGAGCTGGAAAACCTGCTGATTTCCGATGTCGCGCCGTCCGTCACGGAAGGCAGTGTGCTGAGCGAAACCGTCAGCCTGAAGTACTCCAAGGTCAAATGGAAATATACCCAGCAAAAAATCGCCGGCGGCTCGGGCGGCAACACTTCGGGCGGCTGGGATCTGTCGACCAACAAGGTCGCGTAATTTCACCGCACAAACAAAAAGAGCCGTGGCAGCCACGGCTCTTTTTTAACCCCTGCTTTCCTGTCAGCCGCGCGCCGGCAATATCTTGCCGCTGACTGCACCGAAGCCGATGCGGTAACCGTCGCCCTGGCACCAGCCTGTCATCCCTACTTCATCGCCGTCCTGGATAAAACTGCGCTGCACGCCGTCCGCCAGGGCCAGCGGGTTCTTGCCGTTCCAGGTCAGTTCCAGCAGGCTGCCGAACGATTCCGGCGTGCTGCCGCTGATGGTGCCTGAACCCATCAGGTCGCCGATGCGGGTGTTGCAGCCCGAGACCGTGTGGTGCGCCAGTTGCTGCACCATGGTCCAGTACATGGCTTTGAAATTGGTGCGGCAGATGGTTTGCGCTGCGGCGGTTTCAGCCGGCTTGAGCGAGACTTCCAGCGTAATGTCGTAGCCATTCTTGCCGTTCTGTCGCAGGTAAGGGAGCGGCTCAGGCTGCTGCGCCGGACTGGCGACGCGGAACGGCTCCAATGCATCCAGCGTGACTACCCATGGCGAAATGGAAGTGGCGAACGATTTGCTGTTGAACGGTCCGAGCGGCACATATTCCCATTGCTGCAGGTCGCGCGCGCTCCAGTCGTTGAGCAGGACCATGCCGAAGATATGCTGTTCCGCATTGGCGATGTCGATCGGTTCGCCCAATGCGTTAGGCTGGCCGATGATGAAGCCGGTTTCCAGTTCGAAGTCGAGCTTGCGGCAGGCGCCGAAGATTGGCGCGTCGGCGGCCGGCAGTTTAAGCTGGCCCATCGGCCGCTGCAGCGGCGTGCCGCTGACCACCACCGAGCTGGCGCGGCCGTTGTAGCCGATCGGGATGTGCAGCCAGTTCGGCAGCAGCGCGTTGGCGGGGTCGCGGAACATGGAGCCGACGTTGGTGGCGTGTTCTTTCGACGAATAGAAATCGGTGTAGCCAGGAATGTCCAGCGGCAGGTGCATGGTTGCCTGGTCCTGGGCGATGAATGCCTTGGCGCGCAGGGCCTGGTTGTCGCGCAGCTGCAGGTTGTCATCGCGCAGCAGTTCGCTGACGGCGGCGCGGGTGCTGCGCCAGGTTGGACGGCCCAATGCGATGAACGGGTTCAGGCTGGCCTTGCGGAACACTTCTGCGTTGACGCTGAGCAAACCGGCTTCAGCCAGTGCGGCCAGGTCCACTATCTGGTCGCCGATTGCAACGCCGACGCGCGCAGCTGGATTGGCTGCATCGCTGAACACGCCAAACGGTAAATTCTGGATCGGAAAATGCGACTCCGCCGGAGTCGGGATAAAGGATTTCAGCGCGGGATCGTTGGTTTGCATGGTGTCTGTTTTCATTAAGGTTGACCGTTGAAATGCTTTTGCAGGCCGTGCCAGCATTGCAGGTAGTCTTTCTGCAGCAGCGGCGTCGCCAGTGCATAAGGCGTCGGATGAATCACGTAGCGGCTTTCAAACATGAAGGCCATTGTATTGTCGATGCGGTGCGGCGCCAACGTCGCGCTGGATGCCTTGTCGAAAGTCGCCGCGTCCGGGCCGTGGCCGCTCATGCAGTTGTGCAGGCTGCCGCCGCCGGGGGTGAAGCCGTCGGCCTTGGCGTCGTAGGCGCCGAGGATCAGGCCCATGTATTCGCTCATGACGTTGCGGTGGAACCATGGCGGCCGGAAGGTGTGTTCGGCCACCATCCAACGCGGCGGGAAAATCACGAAATCGACATTCGCGGTGCCGTGGGTATCCGAGGGCGAGGTCAGCACCGTGAAGATGGATGGATCGGGATGATCGAAACTGACCGTGTTGATGGTGTTGAACAGGCTCAGGTCGTATTTATAGGGTACGTAGTTGCCATGCCAGGCCACCACGTCCAGCGGCGAATGGCCGATGCGCGCGGTCCATAGCTTCCCGCCGAACTTGGCCAGCAGCTGGAACTCGCCTTCCCTGTTTTCATAAGCCGCCACTGGCGCCTGGAAATCGCGCGCATTGGCCAGGCCGTTGGAACCGATCGGACCCAGTTCCGGCAGCTGGAACGCCGCGCCATAGTTCTCGCAGATATAACCGCGCGCGCTGCCATCCGGCAGTTCGATGCGGAAACGCATGCCGCGCGGGATCACCACGATTTCGCCCGGCTTGACTTCCAGCACGCCGAGTTCGGTCCGGGCCAGCAGGCGCCCCAGCTGCGGCACGATCAGCAGTTCGCCGTCGGCATCGTAAAAGAAACGGTCATGCATGGAACGGTTCGCTGCATACAGGTGGATCGCCATCCCGGCCTGGGCGGCCGCATCGCCGTTGCCGGCGAAAGTAACGATGCCATCGATGAAATCGACAGCCTGGCCGTCGGCCGGCATCGGCAACGGATTCCAGCGCAGCTGGTCGGGCGGCGTATCGACCTGGGTGAACGGGCCGCTGGCCAACAAAGGCTGCGACACCTTTTCAAAGGCATGATGCATCGCGCCCGGGCGGATGCGGTACAGCCACGAGCGCCGGTTGTGTGCGCGCGGCGCGGTGAATGCGGTGCCGGACAGCTGCTCCGCGTACAGGCCGTAAGGCGCTTTCTGCGGCGAATTCTGGGTGGCCGGCAAGGCGCCGGGCAAGGCTTCGCTGGCGAAATCGTTGCAGAATCCCGATTGGTAAAGGAAGGTGTTTTCCATGGGTCTTATCCTTGGTTCAATTAATGCGCAACGACGGCTTGCGCTTTGCTGCGGAGAGAAGTTTCCTGCATCAGCATCAGCATCACCGCCGACACCAGCGCCGGCACCGCCAGCACGATGAAGATGGTGCTGTTGGGCCAGTTCAGGCGGATCAGCTCGCCGCCCAGCACCGGGCCGACGATGGAACCGATGCGGCCGACGCCCAGGCTCCAGCCGATGCCGGTGGAACGCAAGGTGGTCGGGTAGTAAGTACCTGCCAGCGCATTGACCGCCGGCTGGCCGCCGACAATGCAGAAGCCGGCGACGAAGATGCTGGCAAACAGGAACAGCAACGAAATTTCGGGACGGCCGATCAGGAATACTGCCAGGCCCGCGACCAGGAACACCGGGATCAGCACGCGGCGGAAACCGGAGCGGTCGATCAGCTGGCCCATGATCAGGGTGCCGAGCGTGCCGCCGATCTGCAGGGTGGTGCCGGCCATCACCGCGGTGGCGGTCGAGAGGCCGGCGTCCTTGACAATCGTCGGCAGCCAGTTCGACAGGAAATACAGGTTAACCAGGTTCATGAAATTGATGATCCACAACAGGATCGTGACCTTGGCCCGGCCCTCCTGGAACAGCTGCAGCATGGGCGCGCCCTTGCCGGCTTTTTCGTTGACGACGTAACGGGTGTCCTGGTCGATCACGACCACGGGATCGATACGGCGCAGCCACTTGCCGACCTGCTCCAGCCGCTTGCCGCGCAAGACCAGAAACTGCATCGACTCTGGCAGCAGGAAAATCATCAGCACGCCGATCACCAGCGGCACCACGCCGCCGACATGGAATACCGACTGCCAGCCGAAACGCGGGATCAGCGCCGCCGACAGCAAGCCGCCCAGCACCGCGCCCAGCGTAAAACCGCAGGACACCAGCATCATCAGGGTTACGCGCTTGCGCACCGGGCTGTACTCGCCGGCCAGCGCCATCGCATTCGGCATGATCGCCCCCAGCCCGAGTCCGGTAATAAAACGCAAGGCGATCAGCTGCTCCACGCTCGCGGCCAGCGGCGTCAGCAGCATGCAGGCGGCGAAGAACAAGGTGGCGGCGATCAGCACCGGACGGCGGCCGATGCGGTCGGCCAGGATGCTGAACGCCAGTGAACCGAGCAGCATGCCGAACAGGCCGGCGCCGAACACCGGCCCGAGGTTGGCCTTGGCGATGCCCCATTCCTGGATGATGGCAGGCGCCACATAGCCCATGGCCTGGACGTCGAAACCGTCGATGATCAGGCAGATGGCGCACAGCGCCAGCATGATGATCTGGAAGCTGCCGATGCGGCTGCGGTCGATCAGGGCGGGAATATCAATCGGGCTGCTATTTGTCGCAATCGCCATGCGTGTCTCCGGATAAGTTGGCGCCGTATCAATAACGATCTACGATCTGCTTTTCCGCATTATCATCCTTTTTATTATTCAGAAAAATAGGCAATAATTAAAATCATTTTTTAATTAACTTAAATAATATAAAATCATCATCATGGACAGGCTGGAATCGTTACGGGTGTTTTGCCAGGTGGTGGAACTGAACAGCTTCAGCCGCGCGGCTGAACAGCTGGAGATGTCGAACGCCACCATCACCAACCATATCGCCGCCCTCGAACGGCATTTCGGCGTGCGCCTGCTGAACCGCACCACCCGCAAGATTTCGCTGACCGACGATGGCCACAGCTGTTACCAGCGCGCGCAACGCCTGCTGGGCGACATGAGCGAACTGGAAGACGGACTGCAAGGCCGGCGCGTGACGCCGCAAGGCATCTTGCGCGTCGATGTGCCGACCGTGATTGCGCGCATTTACCTGGCGCCGGCCCTGTCGCGTTTTGCCGAACTGTATCCGGAACTGTCGATCAGGCTGAATGTGGGCGACCGCATGGTCGACATGGTGGAGGGCCGCGGCGATGTCTGGATCCGGATCGGCGAACTGAAGGATTCGAGCATGGTGGCGCGCCGCATCTACCAGACCCGCAACCTGTGCTGCGCCTCGCCCGCTTTCCTGGCGCAGCACGGCGTCCCGCAGACGCCGCAGCAACTCGGCGATTTCCGCTGCCTGGCGTTCATCCACCCCAACAGCGGCCAGAACGTGCCGTGGACCTTCAGCAAGGGCAAGCAGGAATTAAGCTGGGCGCCGCCCGCCAATATCGCGATCAACCACGCGGAAACCCTGATCCATGCGGCCGCCAGCGGCGCCGGCATCGTCCAGCTGCTGACGCTGTCGCTCAATCCGCAGATCCGCGCCGGCCTGCTGGCGCCAGTATTGGCGGACTGGGCCACGCCGGGGCCGCCGGTGTCGGTGGTGTATCACCAGAGCCATCAGTTGTCGGCCAAGGTGAGGGTTTTTGTCGATTTTGTTACAGAGCTGTTTGCCGCTATCGATTAGAGTTTCGTACCATTTTGTTTTTTAGCCAGGAGAGAAGTCATGCATTGGGTCTATCTATTGATCGCCATCGTCGCCGAAGTGATTGCCACCAGTGCCCTGAAAGCCAGCGCCGAATTCACGCGGCTACTGCCGTCGATCGTGGTGGTGGTGGGTTACCTGACCGCCTTCTATTTCCTGTCGCTGACCTTGCGCACCTTGCCGGTGGCGATCGTGTATGCGATGTGGTCGGGCATCGGCATTGCGCTGATCGCGCTGGTCGGCTGGCTGTTCCTGAAGCAGAGCCTGGATGCCGCGGCTCTGCTCGGCATCGGCCTGATCGTTTCCGGCGTGCTGGTGCTGAACGTATTTTCGAAGTCGGTCTCGCACTAAGCCGGCTTCATGTCTGCCACAGCGGCGGTTCATCCATCAGCGCGATCTGCTCGCGCAACTCCAGCACCCGGTCCTGCCAGTAGCGCTGGGTATTGAACCAGGGGAAGGCCACGGCGAAAGCCGGGTCGTCCCAGCGCCGCGCTATCCATGCTGCGTAATGGATCAGGCGCAAGGTGCGCAGTGCCTCGATCAGGTATAGCTCGCGCGTATCGAAATCGCAGAAATCTTCATAACCGGCCAGCAAAGAACCCATCTGCTGCACCATGTCGCGCCGCTCGCCCGACAGCAGCATCCACAGATCCTGTACCGCCGGCCCCATGCGGCTGTCGTCGAAGTCGACGAAGTGCGGTCCGGCGTCGGTCCACAATACATTGCTGCCGTGGCAATCGCCATGCAGGCGCAAGGCGCCGACGCTGCCGGCGCGTTCGAAACAGCGGCGTACGCCATCAAGCGCTTGGGTCACGGTGCTGCGATAGGCTTCCAGCAGATCCTCCGGCACAAAGCCGTTGGCCAACAAGAAAGCGCTAGGTTCTTCGCCGAAACTGACGATGTCCAGGGTCGGCCGGTGCTGGTAGCCGCGGAGCGCGCCGACTGCATGAATGCGGCCGAGGAAGCGGCCCAGCCATTCCAGCGTGGCGCTGTCCTCCAGTTCCGGCGCGCGGCCGCCGTGGCGCGGAAACACGGCAAAACGAAAGCCGTCGAACTGATGCAGGGTGCGCCCGTCTCCCGCCGCCCATGCGGCTACCACCGGAATCTCGCGTTCCACCAGCTCCTGCACGAAACCGTGCTCTTCCAGGATGGCTTCGTCGCTCCAGCGCTGCGGCCGGTAGAACTTGGCCACCAGCGGCGGCCCTTGCTCCATGCCGATCTGGTACACGCGGTTTTCATAGCTGTTGAGCGCCAGCAGGCGGCCGTCGCCGTGCAAGCCGATGCTGTCGAGCGCGTCCAGCACGGTGTCGGGAGTCAGGGTAGAGAATGAAGCGGGGCTTGGGATAGTCATGTCGGCTATTGTAAGCGCCAGCGGCCTGTTCACCGCATCGATTACACTAATACTCTTGCATCGTTCACTATTGCCGGGAGCAGCTTGTGCCAGCCATCGCCCTCAACCACTACAACCTGCGCGCGCCGCGTGCGCTGTTATTGCAGCTGAAGGAATTCTATTGCGAAGTGATCGGCCTGCAAGCCGGCGCGCGGCCGCCTTTCGACAATTTCGGATTCTGGCTGTATGCCGGCGACCAGGCCGTGCTGCACCTGAGCGAAGCGCGCGCCGGCGATATCCGGCATACCGATACGGCCACCACCTTCGATCATGTCGCCTTCAGCTGCGTCGATCCGGAGCAAATGGAAGCTTGCCTGCAAGCGCATGCACTGCCTTACCAAGTGGCGTTTGTGCCGACTATGCAGCAAAAACAGATCTTCTTGCGCGATCCGGCCGGGAACGGCGTGGAATTGAATTTCGCGCATTTAAGCTAATAAATAAGCTAATAAATAAGCTAATAAATAAGCTAGTAAATAAGCTAGCAAATAAGTTAAATAGCAAATCGCGCTTTCGGAGCGCTTCTCCAGGCAACATCGTTTTACGATATCGCTTCCTTGCCTGACAGTCCGCGCCCATGCATGCGTTATCGCCCAATGTTTCGCCCATCCTCGCCAGATTCCTGAGTACCCTGCTGCTTTGCCTCTTTTTCGGCCGGCCATCCATCGCAGCGCCGGCGACGCCTCCCGCAGCACCGCCGCTGATGCTGGCCAATATCTACCATCCCGGTATCACCCTGGCCGACTATTGGGTCAGCGAAAAACTGGACGGCGTGCGCGGCTACTGGGACGGCGAGAAATTGCTGACGCGCGGCGGCCAGCGGATAAACGCCCCGCCCTGGTTCACCGCCGGCTGGCCAAAAACGCCGCTGGACGGTGAACTCTGGGCCGGCCGCCAACAGTTCAGCCATGCGGTTTCCACCGTACGCCGCGAGATGCCCGACGATGCCGCCTGGCGCCGCATGCGCTTCATGGTGTTTGACCTGCCGGCGCATCCCGGCAGTTTCGACCAACGCCTGGCCGCCTTGCAAAGCACGCTCGCCAAACTTGCCGTCCCCTGGCTGCAGCCGGTGGCGCAGAGCAAGCTGAACGACCACGCGGCCTTACGGCGTTTGCTGCAGCAAACCGTCAGGCAAGGCGGCGAAGGCTTGATGCTGCACCGGGGCGCGTCGCTGTACCGGGCGCAACGCAGCGACGACCTGCTCAAGGTAAAAACCCATGAAGATGCCGAAGCCAGGGTCATCGCCCACCTGCCCGGCAAGGGGAAATACCAGGGCATGCTGGGCGCTTTGCTGGTGGAAACGCCGGACGGCCTGCGTTTCAAGCTCGGCAGCGGCTTCAGCGACGAGCAGCGGCGCCGGCCTCCGGCCCTTGGCAGCGTCGTGACTTACCGCTTCCGTGGCTTGAACGACAGCGGCATACCGCGCTTCGCCAGCTTCATGCGGGTCTACGAACAACAGTAGTTGTTGCGGCGCTATGCCGCATCGAGATACAGGGCCATGCGTTCTTCGTCATGAAACTGCCCGTCTATGTACAGGGCCCGGTGGTCGATGCCGCAAGAAACAAATCCCAGTTTGGCATACAGCGCCCGGGCGCGAGGATTGACGGTATTGACTTTCAAGTCCAGCTGGACCAGTTCCGGGATAGCCCTCGCATGGGCGATAACCGCCTCGAACATGCCTTGCGCCGCGCCGCTGGCGCGCGCCTCTGGCGTGACATAGACGCCGACGACGGTGGCCCGGTGATAAATCTTGGAACGGGAGTCGCGCACCAAACCGACGGTGCCGACCAGGACCTCGCCTTGAAACGCGCCGTAAATCACCTGAAAAGGACCCGCTTTCAAACGCGCCGCCATCTGCTCTTCCGGCACCGCGCTTTCTTCCTCAAGCGTGGGTACGAATGAAGACGGCGAGTCAAGAATGGATTCCAGCCTCAGCTGGCGGTAGGAAGCAAGGTCTGCCGGGGTTAATGCTCTGATTTTCATATAAGATGAACCGATATGGATAAACTTGTCACAGGATAAATGATTGTTCGCCGGCAAGCAGCGCGAATATTTTCCAGCCCTCAGCCATTTCAATCGTAAAATCCGTATCCCCATTTCCATTGTAAATTTAAGCGGCCAATTCCATGAATCTCGACGAACCCCTCTCAGACAAAGAATTTGACGAACTGGACGACTTCCTGTTGTCCGATCGTTGTGCTGAAGACAGCATGACCATGGATACCCTGCACGGCTACCTGACGGCGCTGGTGATCGGTCCGGAGCAGGTGTTGCTGGGCGAATGGCTGCCGCATGTGTGGGGGCCATCGCTGAAGGATGCGCCGAAATTCAAGTCCGACAAGGAATATGAAAAGATCGTCGGCCTGATAGCGCGCTACATGAATGAAATCGCGGTCACGCTGGAAGTCGCGCCGAAAGAATACGAACCGCTGTTTTGCGAACAGGAATACGAAGGCAAGTCGCTGCTCGATGGCGAAGCCTGGACCTGGGGTTTCTGGGAAGGCATCAACCTGCGCGCCAAAGCCTGGGAGCCGATCTGGCATTCCAACCTGGCGACGGTGGTGCGACCGATCTACCTGCTGGGCGCCGAAGAGCTGGAAGAAGAGGAAATGGCGCTGCGCGAAGACCCGGTGCAGCGCCACAAGCTGGCGGTGGAAGTGGAAGCGGCGATTCCGGAAATCTACCGCTATTGGCTGCCGCACCGTAAATCCGCAGTGACCACCATCCAGCGCGAAACGCCGAAAGTCGGCCGCAATGACGAATGCCCTTGCGGCAGCGGCAAGAAATTCAAGAAATGCTGCGGCGTCGATTCAAAGGAAGATTAAGCAGGACGGCGGATGGCTGGTCATCCGCCTTGCTACGGCATTATTCCTTGATGAAATGCTCGCGGTAATAGCGCAGCTCTTCAATCGATTCGATGATGTCCGCCAGCGCGGTATGCTTCTGGTGCTTCTTGAAACCGCTGGCCAGTTCCGGCTTCCAGCGGCGGCACAGTTCCTTCAGGGTCGACACGTCCAGGTTGCGGTAGTGGAAAAATGCCTCCAGCTTGGGCATGCCGCGCGCCATGAAGCGGCGGTCCTGGCAAATGGTGTTGCCGCACATGGGAGACTTGCCGTTCGGCACGTATTTCTTCAGGAACTCGATCAGGGCCAGTTCGGCCTCGCTTTCGGTCACGGTCGAGTTTTTCACTTTTTCGATCAGGCCGGAGCGGCCGTGGGTGCCCTTGTTCCAGGCATCCATGCCATCCATGATTTCGTCCGCCTGATGGATTGCAAATACCGGGCCTTCGGCCAGGATGTTCAGTTGCGGATCTGTCACCACCACCGCTACTTCAATGATGCGGTCGCTGTCCGGATTGAGGCCGGTCATTTCCATGTCGACCCAGATCAGGTTGAATTCGTTAGGCCGCACCGGCGCCGCTGGAATTGCGGTGGTAGCGGCGATGGCAGTAGATACGTCGGCGGCTTGTGACATAATTGTTCTCTTCGTTATATTTAGCTAAGACAGGCCCGGCGTTTGTTTGCGCAAGCCATAGAACGGCTATTTTCTCACATAGGGACTACATGTCTTCATTTGCATTTTCGGTTTTGTTTGTGGTTTTCCTGGCAATCACCCTGGTGGTGCGCTTTTGGCTGAGTTCGCGCCAGATCCGGCATGTTTTGGCCCATCGCAGCGCGGTGCCGGCTGAATTCGCCGAAAAGATCCCGCTGGCGGCCCACCAGCGCGCTGCCGACTATACCGTCGCCAAGACCAAATTCGGCCTGTTTTCGATGCTGGTGAGCGCCGCCGTGCTGATCGGCTTCACCCTGCTGGGCGGTTTGCAATGGCTGTCCAGCGCCATGTTCAACTGGGCCGGTCCCGGCATGGTCTATCAGATTGGCCTGCTGGTGGCGTTTGCCTTGATTTCCGGCCTGATCGACCTGCCTCTCGATTATTACAAGCAATTCGTGCTCGAAGCCCGTTTCGGGTTCAACAAGATGACGGTCAAGCTGTTTTTCGCCGACATGCTGAAGAGCAGCCTGATCGGCGCCGCCATCGGCCTGCCGCTGATCTGGGTGATATTGCAGCTGATGGCGAAGTCGGGCGGCCTCTGGTGGTTCTACGCCTGGCTGGTGTTCAGCGCTTTCCAGCTGCTGATGCTGGTGCTGTTCCCGACCGTGATCGCACCGCTGTTCAACAAATTCACCCCGCTCAACGACGACAGCCTGCGCGACCGCATCGAAGGCTTGATGAAACGGGTCGGCTTCGCCTCCAAGGGCCTGTTCGTGATGGATGGCTCCAAGCGCAGCGCCCACGGCAACGCCTACTTCTCGGGCTTCGGCGCCGGCAAGCGCATCGTGTTTTTCGATACCCTGCTGGCGCGCCTGGCGCCGCATGAGATTGAAGCAGTGCTGGCGCACGAATTGGGCCATTTCAAGCTGAAGCACATCGTCAAGCGGATTGTCGTGATGTTCGCGATTTCGCTGGCGTTCCTGGCCTTGCTCGGTTACCTGAAGCAGCAACTGTGGTTCTACACCGGCCTCGGCGTCAATCCGCTGCTGCTGGCCGACCTCAGCAACAACGATGCGATGGCGCTGATCCTGTTCATGCTGGCGCTGCCGATCTTCACTTTCCTGCTGTCGCCGCTGTCGTCGATCAGTTCGCGCAAACACGAATTCGAAGCCGACGCCTTCGCCGCCAAGCACACCGACGCCAACGACCTGGTGGCGGCGCTGGTCAAGCTGTATGAAGACAATGCCTCGACCCTGACGCCGGATCCGCTGCACTCGGCGTTTTACGACTCGCACCCGCCAGCTTCGGTGCGCATCAACAAGTTGGCCAGTAAGTTGATCAACAAGCCATCGGTCGCCCATGGCTGAGCACAATAAGCAGGACCGCAAGCAGCACAGCAACCAGGCCGGCAGCGGCCTGGTGATCGCCGCCCATGGCCGGCACTATCTGGTGCAAGCAACCATAGAAGGCAAATCGCTGAAACTGCAATGCGTCACGCGCGGCAAGAAAAGCGATGTCGCCGTCGGCGACCGCGTGCAACTGAAGCTGACCTCGCCCAACCAGGGCGTGATCGAAGCCATCGATGAGCGCCGCAGCCTGCTGTACCGCTCCGACCAGTACAAATCCAAGCTGCTCGCCGCCAACGTCACCCAGCTGTTCATCGTGGTAGCGACCGAGCCGGGTTTTGCCGACGATCTGATTTCACGTGCGCTGGTGGCGGCGGAAGCGGCCGGCGTCACCGCCCACATCGTGCTGAACAAGACCGATATCGTCGAGGCGCTGGAGAAAACCCGGCAACGGCTGCACATGTATGCCGCCCTCGGTTATCCGGTGCACGAAGTGTCGGCGCGCGCCTTCCCGGAACAGACCTGCGCCACGCTGGCGCCCCTGCTGGCGGGCCAGTCGACCATCCTGATCGGCCAGTCCGGCATGGGCAAGTCGTCGCTGATCAACCTGATCGTGCCGGACGCCGACATCGCCGTGCGCGAGATCTCCGCCGCCCTCGACACCGGCAAGCACACCACAACCTTCACCCGCCTATATGAAATGGACATGGCCGATACCAGCCTGGACGGCCATCCGGCCAACATCATCGATTCGCCGGGCTTCCAGGAATTCGGCCTGTACCAGCTGAGCGAAGGCATGCTGGAGCGCGCCTTCGTCGAATTCTCGCCCTACCTCGGCAAATGCAAGTTTTACAATTGCCACCACCTAATCGAACCGAGCTGCGCCGTGCTGGAAGCCGTCAAGGAAAACAAGATAGCGGCCATGCGCCACCAGCTGTACGTGCAGTTGCTGCACGAATCGTCGCAAAAGCTGTATTGATTGCCAAAAACACCATCTTTTGATGGGTATCTTTTCTACTGAAATCCCTTATAATTGAAGCACTTATTTCATTTCTAAGCCAATCTCAGGCACTCTGTCCAGGTACGCTGGATACGCGCGGACGGCATTACAGTAGTTGTTTTAAAAATGGAATTCCAACTATCGGCGGCAGTCGCCACAGCGGCCGCCGTTTTCATTTATGGCAATCAAACATTACCTGCAGTTTTCTGATTTTTCGCTGGACGAATACGAGTACGTGATTGAACGTAGCCGTCTCATCAAACGCAAATTCAAGAATTACGAACCGCACTACACGCTGCTCGACCGCACGCTGGTGATGGTGTTCGAGAAAAACTCGACCCGCACCCGCCTTTCGTTCGAAGCCGGCATGCACCAGCTGGGCGGCGCCGCCATTTACCTCAACACGCGCGACAGCCAGCTTGGCCGCGGCGAACCGGTGGAAGATGCGGCGCAGGTCATGTCGCGCATGTGCGACGTCATCATGATCCGTACTTTCGGCCAGGACATCATCGAGCGCTTCGCCACCCATTCGCGGGTGCCGGTGATCAACGGCCTGACCAACGAGCAGCATCCCTGCCAGGTGCTGGCCGACGTCTTTACCTATATCGAGCATCGCGGCTCCATCGCCGGCAAGAAAGTGGCCTGGATCGGCGACGCCAACAACATGCTGTACTCCTGGCTGCAAGCGGCCCAGGTATTCGGTTTCCACGTCAATGTCTCGACCCCCAAGGGCTACGATATCGATCCGGGCCAGGTGGCCGCCGACAACCAGCGCTACACCTTCTTCGCCAACCCGTCCGACGCCTGCGAAGGGGCCGACCTGGTCACCACCGACGTCTGGACCAGCATGGGTTACGAAGACGAAAACACAGCGCGCCTGAAAGCCTTCGACGGCTGGATCGTCGACCAGGCCAAGATGCAGCGCGCCCAGCCGGACGCCTTGTTCATGCACTGCCTGCCGGCGCATCGCGGCGAGGAAGTCGCGGCCGAAGTGATCGACGGCCCGCAATCGGTAGTCTGGGATGAAGCCGAGAACCGCCTGCATGTGCAAAAGGCCCTGCTCGAATATCTGGTGCTCGGAAAAGTGGATCAATAGTACAAAACCGCGGTACAAACAGCACAACCCCAGTCACAACAACCCACACGAAATATCATGTCCAATATCCTGCAATCCGTTCCAGTTAACGAAAAAGTCGGCATCGCCTTTTCAGGCGGCCTAGATACCAGCGCCGCGCTGCACTGGATGCGCCAGAAAGGCGCCATTCCTTACGCCTATACCGCCAACCTGGGCCAGCCCGACGAGCCGGACTACGACGCCATCCCTAAAAAAGCCAAGGCCTACGGCGCTGAACTGGCGCGCCTGGTCGATTGCCGCGAACAGCTGGTGGCCGAAGGCATCGCGGCATTGCAAAGCGGCGCTTTCCACATCTCTACTGCAGGCGTGACCTATTTCAACACCACCCCGCTCGGACGCGCCGTCACCGGCACCATGCTGGTGGCCGCCATGCGCGAAGACAATGTCGATATCTGGGGCGACGGCAGCACCTTCAAGGGCAACGATATCGAGCGTTTCTACCGCTACGGCCTGCTGGTCAATCCCAAGCTGCGCATCTACAAACCCTGGCTCGACGACCAGTTCATCGACGAATTGGGCGGCCGCAAGGAAATGTCGGAATTCATGATCAAGTCGGGTTTCGATTACAAGATGTCGGTGGAAAAAGCCTATTCGACCGATTCCAACATGCTGGGCGCCACGCATGAAGCGAAAGACCTGGAATACCTGAACTCCGGCATGCAGATTGTCGAACCGATCATGGGCGTCGCCTTCTGGCGCGACGATGTCGAAGTCAAGCGCGAAACGGTCACCGTGCGCTTCGAAGAAGGCCGCCCGGTCGCCCTCAACGGCATCGCGTTTGCCAGCCAGGTCGAGCTGATGATGGAAGCCAACCGCATCGGCGGACGCCATGGCCTGGGCATGAGCGACCAGATCGAAAACCGCATCATCGAAGCCAAGAGCCGCGGCATCTATGAAGCACCGGGCCTGGCCCTGCTGTTCATCGCCTACGAGCGCCTGGTCACCGGCATCCATAACGAAGACACCATCGAGCAATACCGCGAAAGCGGCCGCCGCTTGGGCCGCCTGCTGTACCAAGGCCGCTGGTTCGATTCGCAGGCGATCATGCTGCGCGAGTCGGCGCAGCGCTGGGTAGCGCGCGCCATCACCGGCGAAGTGACGATCGAGCTGCGCCGCGGCAACGATTATTCGATCCTCAACACCGAGTCGGCCAACCTGACCTATCATCCGGAACGCCTGACCATGGAAAAGGGCGCAGGCGCCTTCTCGCCGCAGGATCGTATCGGCCAGCTGACCATGCGCAACCTCGATATCAGCGATACCCGCCAGAAGCTGGCGATCTATCAAAGCACCGGCCTGCTGGCATCCAGCAACGCGGTATCGCTGCCGCTGCTCGACAAAGACGAATAACCCACGCCAACGAAAAGAACCCAACATGACTACTCAGTTCGATAATGTCACGGTCCTCAAGCAAGGCAATGTCTATTTCGACGGCAAGTGCGTTTCCCATACCGTGGTTTTCGCCGACGGCAGCAAGAAGACGCTGGGCGTGATCCTGCCCTCGTCGCTGACTTTCAGCACCGGCGTCGCCGAAATCATGGATGTCACCAGCGGCAGCTGCCGCGTGCGCCAGAAGGACCAGCAAGCTTGGACCACCTATAGCAGCGGCGAGAGTTTTGAGGTGCCGGCCAATTCGAGTTTTGATATCGAAACGCTGGAAACCTTGAACTACGTCTGCAATTACGCCTGAGGCGGGTAAAAAAATAGGCAAAAAAAACCCGCGATGCTGTTGCATGGCGGGTTAAATCCATTACCTTAGGGAGTGTTGGATATGAGGCATAACAGAGATTAATTCCGTTATGTGACCTAATAATGACACATTAAGATACAAATTGCTTGCGCCTCAAATAAAAATAGGTTCCGGCTCCAGTCCCACCCCAAATCTCGCCATGACGTCGGCTTGCACCGCCTGCGCCAGGCGCACCACATCCTGGCCGCTGGCGCCGCCGCGGTTGACCAGCACCAGCGCCTGTTTTTCATAGACGCCGGCCGCGCCCAGGTTCTTCCCTTTCCAGCCGCACTGATCGATCAGCCAGCCGGCAGCCAGCTTGAAACTGCCGTCCGCCTGTTGATAATTCACCAATTGCGGATGCTGCGCCAGCAAGGCTGCGCGTTGCGCCGCCGTTACAATAGGATTCTTGAAAAAACTACCGGCATTGCCGATCAGCGCCGGATCCGGCAATTTGCGGGTGCGGATGGCGATCACCGCAGCGCTGATATCGCGCGCGCTCGGCTGCGCCAGCTTGCGCGCGTCCAGCTCTTGCGCCACATCGGCATAGCGCAGGTCGGGCTGCCAGCGCTTGGGCAAGGCGAAAGTCACGTCCAGCACCACTGCCCGGTCGCGCAGGCTGTGCTTGAACACGCTGTCGCGGTAGGCAAAGGCACAGGCATTGCGGTCCAGGGACAGGATTTCACCGCTCTCCATGTCGATCGCGGTCAGCGCATGGAAACGCTCTTGCAGCTCGATGCCGTAAGCGCCGATGTTCTGGATAGGCGCGGCGCCGACGCTGCCCGGAATCAGGGACAGGTTTTCCAGCCCGGCCAGCCCCTGCTCCAAGGTCCATAGCACCAGCTCATGCCAGTTCTCGCCGGCGGCGGCGCGCACATAAACGGCGTCGTCGTCTTCGCCGACGATTTCCCGTCCGCGATTACACATATGCAACACCAGTCCCGGGAAATCCTGGGTCAGCACCAGGTTGCTGCCGCCGCCCAGCACCAGGCGCGGCAAGTGTGATGCATGGGCGTCCGACCTGAGCGCCTGCAGGATAGCCAGCGATGTGACCGGCAGATAGGCATGCGCGCTGGCGTCGATACCGAAGGTATTGTGCCGGCGCAGCGAAAAATCGAATTGGAGCGGGAGCTGGGAGATAGTCATAGCACCGGGATTATAAACTTAAGTAACTGCGGCAAGAAAATAGCGCGGCAGACCGACACCTCGGGTTTCTTGTCCGCTAAAATGCGCATAGCTCGACGGCCGCACACCACCGCGGCCGGCTTTGTTTGAACATACAGAAGGAATATCACCATGCCATCATTCGATACCGTATCGGAAGCCAACCTGGTCGAAGTAAAAAACGCCAACGACCAGGCCAACAAGGAAATCTCGACCCGCTTCGACTTCAAGGGCAGCGACGCCCGCATCGAGTTGAAAGAGCGCGACCTGACCGCCTATGCCGACTCGGAATTCCAGCTGAGCCAAGTGCGCGACGTACTGACCGCAAAACTGGTCAAGCGCAATGTCGACACCCGCTTCCTCGACATCGGCAAGATCGAAAAGATCGGCGGCGACAAGGTCAAGCAGGTCATCAAGATCAAGAACGGCATCGAATCCGAAGCGGCCAAGAAGATCGTCCGCATCGTCAAGGACAGCAAGATGAAAGTCCAGGCCAGCATTCAGGGCGACGCCGTGCGCATCACCGGCGCCAAGCGCGACGATTTGCAGGCAGCGATGGCGATGCTGCGCAAGGAAGTGGCCGATTTGCCACTCGAATTCAATAATTTCCGTGACTAAATTGAAACTAGGCAACATATAAGGTTATCATCCACCTGCTGTTGCCTGCTGACTACTAAATCAGCGGCACTCTCTTAACCTCTTGCCAAGAAAGTCGGACCCCATGCGCCCGCTTGCCCTGATCTCCAGCCTGTTTCTGTTTGCCTCCGTCACCGCCCAAGCTTCCGACATCGGCGTGGTTGGCCTGTTCCCGGGCAAGGCGGTGCTGGTGATCGACGGCTCCGGACCGAAGACTTTTGCGGTCGGCAGCAAGGTCACCGACGACGTCAAGCTGGTGGAAGCCAACGGCGCCACCGCCACGCTGGAAATCAAAGGCAAGCGCCAGGTCATCGGCATCGGCGACTATGTCAGCCGCAGCGCCCCGGGCGCCACCTCCAGCGTCACCCTGAAAGTCAATCCGCAAGGCCACTTCGTGGCGCAAGCCCAGATCAACGGCGCCATGATGACCATGCTGGTCGATACCGGCGCCACCATGATCGCCCTGCCGGCATCGGATGCGATGCGGCTCGGCGTGGACTACAAGAAGGGCCGGATGACCATGGTCAATACCGCCAACGGCGCGGCGCCGGCGTATATGGTCAAGCTGAACACCGTGAAGATCGGCGATATCGAAATGAACCAGGTCGACGCCCTGGTGCAGGAAGCCGGGCTGCCGTTCGCGCTGCTCGGCATGTCGTTCCTGAACCGCACCGAAATGAAACGCGAAGGCGAGATGATGGTGCTGACCAAGCGCTTCTGACAGCGCCTGGCCTGCATGCGGGCGGAACACATATCCGCCCTTTGAACCGCCCGCTTAAGCCGGGCTGCTATTGAGCAAACGGCGCTGTTTTACCGCTGCCGCCAAACCTTCCAGCACCGCCACGCTTTCTTCCCAGTTGATGCAGCCGTCGGTCACCGACTGGCCGTAGACCAGTTCCTTGCCCGGCACCAGGTCCTGGCGGCCGGCGATCAGGTGCGACTCCACCATGACACCGACGATACGGCCATCGCCGGCGGCAACCTGGCTGCCGATATCGGCGCATACGGGAATCTGGTTTTCCGGCTTCTTCGAGCTGTTGGCGTGCGAAGCATCGATCATCAGGCGCGACGCCAGGCCGCTGTTGGCGATATCCTTGCAAGCCGCATCGACGCTGGCCGCATCGTAGTTGGGTGCCTTGCCGCCGCGCAGGATGATATGGCAGTCTTCATTGCCGTTGGTCGACACGATCGCCGAGTGGCCGCCCTTGGTCACCGACAGGAAATGATGCGGCTGCGAAGCGGCCTTGATGGCGTCCACTGCAATCTTGATGTTGCCGTCGGTGCCGTTCTTGAAACCGACCGGGCACGACAGGCCGGAAGCCAGCTCGCGGTGCACCTGCGATTCGGTGGTGCGGGCGCCGATCGCACCCCAGCTGATCAGGTCGGCGATGTATTGCGGGCTGATCACGTCCAGGAACTCGGTGCCGGCCGGCAGGCCCAGCTCGTTGATGTTCAGCAGCAGCTCGCGCGCCAGGCGCAGGCCGTCGTTGATGCGGAAGCTGTTGTCCATGTACGGATCGTTGATCAGGCCCTTCCAGCCCACCGTGGTGCGCGGCTTTTCGAAGTACACGCGCATGACGATTTCCAGTTCGCCCTTGAAGCGCTCGCGCTCGCCGACCAGGCGGCCGGCATATTCCATCGCCGCCTTGGTGTCGTGGATCGAGCATGGGCCGATCACCACCATCAGGCGGTCATCCTGGCCGTGCAAGATGCGATGCAGGGCAATGCGCGAATTGGCAGCCGTATCGGCCACTTTCTCGGAGCAGCCGAATTCGCGGATCAAATGGGACGGTGGAACTAATTCTTTCATTTCTCGTATGCGCAGATCGTCGGTGCGTAGCATGTTTTTCTCCTGGCTCAAAAGTGACTGGGTATAAAAAAACCGCCATCGCTGGCGGTTTTTTAGAAATTTCGGTTTGCTCTTTACTTACGAACGCTTACCGCTTTTCACCGCCGTGGGGCTGGAATAGCTAAAGTAAAAAAAGAAGTAAGCGCGTGCGAAAGACATGTTTTTCAGTAAAGGATTATTAAAATCAAGGCCAATAGTGCAGGATTTCCGGAAATTTGGCAAGGCCAGGATTACCACAGGCCAGGACACCGCTCCAAGGCAGTTAAGCGGATCCATGGAGTCCACTCGCCTCAACCAATGGCTCTATTCAACTATGCAATGACTTAAGCGCTATATCTGGCGCCGTTGATACAATTTTGAGCAAGGCGGCGGCTGGGCCAGTCGGACTGCGCCGGTGCTGCTCCCAGTTTTGCAAAGTCTTGATGCTGACACGCATCAGTTTTGCAAATTCGCTCTGAGATAAGCCAATTTGCTCACGAACGGCTTTTACATCGGTAGGCGACATCTGAAATCGGCGCGATGCCTCGGCTTTCCCTTCGGAAATAGCCTTTGCTTCTTTCAGACTTTGCAGCAGGTCATCAAAAAGTACATTTTCCATACTTACAGTTCCTTCACAAATTCCCGCAAAATAGCAATTTCCTTATCGGATAGCGTATCTTTTTTGGATTTCGGATAGGCCACTAGCATGTAAACCTGGTGGTTATCCTTTATCCAATAATAGATCACTCTGATTCCGCCGCTTTTGCCACGACCTCGCGCTGCGTACCGCATTTTGCGGATGCCGCCGCCATCTTTGATGACATCGCCCCGGGACGGATCCTCCATCAATACCGATTGCAGTTCCCGGTATTCTTCCTCTGCAAGCAAGGCTGTGATCATCCGAGTAAAAGTGGGCGTCTCGATGAATTCCATTATCATTATATACGCCATTGGCGTATAGAGAAAACACCAGTCATTTTCGTCGCCGATATGACCAGTTAGTAAAAAAGGAATATTGGAACATGATGAAAACTCTATTTCGCCAAGAGCCTCCCGTAAAGTCATACGACATAGGGTAATCACCTAAATAGCTGTCTCGCGCGCACCGGTGGCGCATCAACCGCAACCATTCCCTGGCAATCCCGGCTCGCGCAAAACAAACCAGGACCTACGCTCAATCAATGCATAGCAACCGCATGCCCCGACCCAACGATGGGCGCAATCCCGTCCCGCCGATCCAGCCGTCCCGCCAGTGAAGTCAGGCCCAACGCACCCAGCACCACGACGGCGCCGATCCAGGGCGTCGCCATCAAGCCAAGATGGCTGACGATCAGGCCGCCGCCCCAGGCGCCTAGCGCAATACCGACATTGAACGCCGCGATGTTCAGGCCGGACGCCACATCCACCGCGCGCGGCGCATGGCGTTCAGCCTGCTGCACCACATACACCTGCAAACCCGGCACATTGCCGAAGGCGAAAGCCCCCCAGGCCAGCACGGTCAGCACAGCCAGCCAAGGATTGGCCGCGGTAAAGGTAAGCACGAACAGGACCACAGCCAGCATGGCAAACACGATCTGCAATGCGCGTATCGGACCCCTTTTGTCGGCCAGCTTGCCGCCCCAGATATTACCGAAGGCAACCGAAACGCCGTACACCAGCATCACCAGGCTAACGGTAGAAGCCGAGAAACCGGAGATTTCCTGCAGGATCGGCGCCAGGTAGGTGAACGCGATGAAAGAACCGCCGTAACCCAGGGCAGTGATCGCATACACCAGCAACAGCCGCGGTTTCTTCAGCACGGCGGCCTGCGTCAGCAAGGACGCCGGCTTGCTGCTGGCAATATTGTTAGGCACCAGGATCCAGCTGCCGACAAACGCGATCACACCTAGCAGCGACACCGCCAGGAAAGTCGACTGCCAGCCGAACGTCTGGCCGATGAAAGTTCCAAGCGGCACGCCGGTGACCAGGGCAACGGTCAGCCCGGTGAACATGAGGGCGATTGCACTGGCCGCCTTTTCTTTCGGCACCAGGCCGGTGGCGATGGTCGATCCGATCGAGAAGAACACGCCGTGCGCCAATCCTGTCAGCACACGCGCCGCCATCAGCGCTTCGTAGCCCGGCGCCATCCAGGCAACAAGGTTGCCGATCGTGAACAAGGCCATCAGGCCCAGCAACAGCTGCTTGCGCGGCACGCGGCCGGTCAAGGCTGTCAGCACCGGCGCGCCTACCGCAACACCCAGCGCATAGAGGCTGACCAGCAGGCCGGCCGAAGGAACGGAAACGCCGAGACTGGTGGCGATAGTTGGAATCAGGCCAACGATAACGAATTCTGTCGTACCGATGGCAAAAGCGCTGAGCGTGAGCGCCCAAAGTGCGAGTGGCATGATGATTTTCCTGTTTGAAGTTTGACGCCATGCAGTTTGACGGCAGGCGCAACAAAGAAAAACCATTATGGCCACAATACATATTTGACTAAAAATCAAATATATAGGAGATTTAATGTAAATTTCGCACAAAACTTGCCCAATGCCACGGCCTGTGCTCCGTAGCCAATCAATTAGGGTCAGAGTCGAATTTTTAAGCATCAAATAATTCGACTCTGACCCTAATTAACTGCTGGATTACTGAATTCGACCGCAAGACCCGGAGTGCGACACCCTGACTGGCTGCCTAGACTGGGAACCGTCAACCACTCTGGAGTAAGTCATGAACACACTACATAACGCTATCGGACCAGCCCCCTACCTGCGGCAACCCCAAACTGCGGTGGAGGAAGAAATCCATTACGCCATCGGCAACGGCCTGCTCGGTAAATTCCTGGCGGCCCGGACCTCGCACGGTATCTGCGCCATCATGTTCGGCGACGATGAAGAAGTCCTGGTCACCGAACTGGCGCGCGGCTTTCCCAAAGCAAAATGCATCTTGAGCGACCACGCGCTGCAAGAACTGCTCACGGAAATAAACACCGTGATGGCTTGGCCGGAATACAGGCTGAGCCAGCCGCTGGACATCGGCGGCACCAGCTTCCAGCAGCAGGTATGGCAAGCGCTGCTGGAAATTCCTGCAGGCGCCACCGCCAGCTACCAGGACATCGCCAACCGCCTCGGCAAACCCGATGCCGTGCGCGCCGTGGCAGGCGCCTGCGCCGCCAACCTGCTGGCGCTGGCCATCCCCTGCCACCGGGTCATCAGACAAGACGGCGACATCTCAGGCTACCGCTGGGGCGTGCAACGCAAGCAGGCGCTGCTGCAACGCGAGGCGCAGGCATGAACGCCCCCATCCGCACCGCCGCGGCCAGCGCCGATACCATATCCAGTCGGCTGCAAGCCATGGACTGGGAAAGCGTTTACCAGGACTTGGACAGCTACGGCAGCGCGCTGCTGCCGCGCCTGGCAACACCGGCCGAATGCGCGGCGTTGACCGCGCTTTACCCGCGCGACGACATCTTCCGCAGCCGGGTCGTGATGGAGCGCCACGGCTTCGGACGCGGCGAATACAAGTATTTCAACTATCCCTTGCCCGGCCTGATAGCGGACTTGCGCAGCGCGCTCTATCCACTCTTGGCGCCTCTGGCCAACCGCTGGAACGAAACGATGCATATCGCCGCCCGCTTCCCGCAGCAACATGCCGATTTCATTGCCCGCTGCCACGCTGCAGGGCAATTGCGTCCGACGCCGCTGATGCTGCAATACGGCGCGGGCGACTACAACTGCCTGCATCAAGACCTGTACGGCGAACATGTGTTTCCGCTGCAGGCGGCAATCCTGCTGTCGGAACCGGGCCGCGATTTCCGCGGCGGCGAATTCGTGATGACCGAACAAAGGCCGCGCATGCAGTCGCGCCCCGAGGTCATCCCTCTGACCCAGGGCGACGCCGTCGTGTTTGCGGTCCATAATCGCCCGGTGCAAGGCCAACGCGGCGCATATAGGGTAAATTTACGGCATGGCGTCAGCCGCATCCGCTCCGGGTCGCGGCACACGCTGGGCGTGATTTTCCATGACGCTTTATGAAGAGCAGCACATGACTTTAGATTTGTTCGACCTTGAAGAATTGTCCGAATTGTCAGACAAACGCCAGCAACAGCTGGCGCAAGATGCATTCGTATTGCGTGCCTTCGCCACGCCTTACGTGGCGCAGCTGTTGCCGCTGCTGGAAACAATCCAGCAAGCATCGCCGTTCCGCCACCTGGTGACTCCGGGCGGCTTCCGCATGTCGGTAGCCATGACCTGCTGCGGCGCCCTAGGCTGGACCAGCGACCGCCGCGGCTATCGCTACAGCGCTATCGACCCGGACAACGGCCGCAACTGGCCCGCCATGCCCGACATTTTTTTACTGCTGGCGCAAGCTGCGGCAGCACAAGCCGGGTTCGACGGCTTCCTGCCGGATGCTTGCCTGATCAACCGCTACCAGCCGGGAACCAGGCTGACCCTGCATCAGGACAAGGATGAGCAGGACTACGCCGCGCCCATCGTTTCCGTCTCGCTGGGCATCCCTGCGATGTTCCTGTTCGGCGGCCACGAGCGCAGCGACAAGGCGGCGCGCGTGCCGCTGTTCCATGGCGACGTCGTAGTCTGGGGCGGCGTCGACCGCTTGCGCTATCACGGCGTGCTGCCGCTGAAGGAAGCCGAACACCCGCTGCTCGGCGGGCAAAGGATCAATCTCACTTTTCGCAAGGCCGCTTAAGTGCTCACTTCAATGCCCGCTTCAACCATTCTCGCTGCCGACATATCAGACAACGCCTACCATGAAGCAGAACAATTCCTCTCGGCGCTAGATGCTGACTGGGCGCGCCATATAACCCGCATCGGCCCCTGCCGCCACGCCGCCAAGCCGGCGCGCGATCCCTATGAAGCCCTGGTGCGGGCAATCGCTTATCAACAGCTGCATGCACGCGCCGGCGACGCCATCCTTGGCCGCATGCTGGCTCTGTTTGGCGATGCGCCTTTTCCGAGTGCGCGGCAATTGCGGGATACGCCTGTCGACATCTTGCACGGCTGCGGCTTCTCGGCCGGCAAGATCGCCACGATCCACGGCATTGCCCAGGCGGCACTGGATGGCGTTGTGCCGCCGCGCGCCGAAGCGGTAACCATGAGCGACGCCGACCTCATTGAACGCCTGACCAGCCTGCGCGGCGTCGGCCGCTGGACCGTGGAAATGTTCCTGATTTATACGCTGGAGCGCATGGATATCTTGCCGGCCGACGATTTCGGCGTACGCGAAGGCTACCGCCGCCTGAAGAACCTGCCGCAGGCGCCGACCAAAAAACAGATCGGCGACATCGGCCGGGCCTGGAGCCCTTACCGCACCGTGGCCGCCTGGTATCTGTGGCGTCTGCCGAAAAATCCAGCAAATCATGAGGATAACAAGGGTATTGTCTGAATTTGACAGCAAGACTCGGAGTGCTACGGCTCCGATGCGTTGCTAAAGTACAGCTACGATACAACGATAGCTAACCGGAAGCCGATATGCGAACGCTGACACAACACCAACACACCGCCCGGCAAGCTGCCGAGCGCGACCCGCGCTGGGCGGCGGTACTGGCGCGCGATCCGGCCGCAGATACGCAATTTGTCTACGCCGTCAAGACCACCGGCGTGTATTGCCGCCCGAGCAGCCCGACACGCCTGCCGCGTCCGGAAAACGTCGAGTTTTTCGATACGCCGGCGGCGGCCGAAGCAGCCGGCTACCGGCCTAGCAAACGCGGCGCCGACCAGACCTCGGTGGCGGCCCAGCATGCCGAACTGGTAGCGGCCGCCTGCCGCCGCATCGAAAGCGCGGAAGAACTGCCGAGCCTGGAGGCGCTGGCGGCCGACGCCGGCCTCAGCCTGTTTCATTTCCACCGCGTGTTCAAGGCCGTCACCGGGCTGACGCCCAAGGCCTATGCTAACGCCCACCGCGCAAAAAAAATACGCGACCATCTCAGGCGCAGCCATTCCGTCACCGAGGCAATCTACGACGCCGGCTTCAATTCCAACAGCCGCTTCTATGAAGCCTCGGGCAAGGTGCTGGGCATGACGCCAACCGACTATCGCGCCGGCGGCGCCAACACCGATATCCGTTTTGCCATCGGCGAATGCTCGCTGGGGGCGATCCTGGTGGCGCGCAGCGAACGCGGCGTCTGCGCCATCTTCCTGGGCGACGATCCGAATGCGCTGGCGCACGACTTGCAGGATAAATTCCCGCGCGCCCACCTGATCGGCGCCGACCATGATTTCGAACAGCTGGTGGCACAAGTGGTGGGCTTCATCGAAGCGCCGGCCCTCGGCCTCGACCTGCCGCTGGATGTGCGCGGCACAGCTTTCCAGCAGCGCGTCTGGCAGGCGTTGCGCGACATACCTGCCGGCAGCACCACCAGCTATGCCGAAATCGCGGCCCGCATCGGTTCGCCCAAGGCGGTGCGCGCCGTGGCCCAGGCTTGCGCCGCCAACAGCCTGGCGGTAGCGATTCCCTGCCATCGCGTGATCCGCAGCGACGGCAGCGCCTCCGGTTATCGCTGGGGGGTGGAACGCAAGCACGCATTGCTGGAACGCGAACAAATAAAATGAAACGAAAGTGAGTAAAGCGTGGCGGCTCGTCGGCGCCGACGGCAACAGCTATGACAGCGACCGTCCGGGCGCATTGGGCGGCCACCGCCGCAGCCGCATATACGGCCGCCTGGATTGCCGCGCGGCGTTACAGGCGATTGCACGCGGCGGTTATGTGAAGAACCGGGTGTTCTTTCTCAACCAGACTGATGCACGAGCCGCCGGCTACCGCCCTTGTGCAGTCTGCCTGCCGCAAGATTACGCACGCTGGAAAATGCAGCAGGACCAGGCGGCTGCAAGCCGGTAATTTTTACAGTGGGCGCAACTGCTCGTCCAGCGAACGCGTTTTTTCACTGACGACATCGCCGGTATGCAGCGTCGTCTTGCGTTCGATCAGCATGATGTGACACTCTTGTTCTGCTACCGGGTTATGCCGCACGCCTTTCGGCACCACGAACATTTCTCCTTCGCCCAACTCTACCGTGCGGTCTTCCATCTCGATGCGCAGATGGCCTTTCAGGATCAGGAACAGTTCGTCTTCGTTGTCATGGCTGTGCCAGGCCAGCGAACCTTTTACCTTGGCGACCTTGACGTAAGAGTCGTCGACCTCGGCGACCACGCGCGGCGACCAGTGTTCTGTCAGTGAAGCTGCTATCTGTTGCGGTGAGCTGACGTTAGACATGATTTTCCTATCGGTTGCTGTTTCCATTAATTGCTGGAGGCCCATCATGGGCCTTTCAGTTTGGTGGCCAGGTAATTCCGCACTTGCTGTTCCTGTTCCGTCGACATGTCGCCCAGCACGCCATGCCGGTGTGCGGGAATGTGCGCAGCCAGGTCTGCATTGTCGTCAAAGACATAGTGATTGAAGATGGCGGCCCAGGCCTGGCGATACGCCGGCGCCCGCTTCTTCAGATTGACCAGGGCCAGCATCAGGCTGTCGGAACCGGAGTGGATCGAATCGGCCGTGCCGACCGCGCCGCCCCACCAGTAATTGACCAGGATATTGCAAGCCTGCAGCGACTCGACATGGTGCCACCACAGCGGCGGTATGTAGAGCGCGTCGCCCGGCTCCAGTTCCGCCGACCGGGCCGCTTTCAGGGCATCCCTGAACCTGGGATATTTTTCGAAATCCGGCTCATTCAGCGCCACCATGCTGATCGGCGCACCGGTGGGCGCGAAATCCAAAGGGCCGATATAAAGATTGCCGATCTGCTCCGGCGGGAACAGGGTAAAACGGCGCTTGCCGCTGACCACGCAGGCGATGTTATGGGCATCGTCAAAATGCGCGGGAGTGGTGACGGCGTTGCCTATCCAAATCCGAGGGATGACTTCCGGGCCAAGCACCGACAATCTGTTCTCATCCAGGAATCCCGGCAGGCAGCTGGAGATCAGCGCGCTCTGGGCCGCGACAGCCGGCGGATTGGCAAACTGCCGGTAGCGCAGCAATTGTTCGAGGATGACGGAAACCGGCAACCGGTTGCGCAGGTAGTTGAAGCCGTTCATGGCTTCATCGTAGAAGATGCGTCCCTTGGCTTGCGGCGGCGTCATGATCGCATCGACGTCGCTGCCGCTATCCAGTTTCCTCAGGTAGCCGCAAATCGCTTCGGTAGAAGTCTTGGCCAACCGCACTGCCGGCCAGTCTTTCACATAACCGCGCAGGACCACCGGCTGGTATTGGGTGGCGATCTCCTCCTTGAAGATGCGGTCGTCCACATCGTATCGTTCGGCAATCGCTTGCAAGTTCTGGCTCATTCGGCTTCCTGGTAAAAGACGGCTATCAATTTGCCTGAGGAGGATAACTCGATTTGAGCTGATGATCCAGAATGCGTTATGGTGCGGCCGGTGCGATCATATGAATGTGTGAAATACCATCTTCGTCGTACAGCTCGCCGACAGGCTGGAAGCCAAAGCGACTATAAAACCGCTGCAAGTGCGCTTGCGCGCCGATCTTGACGTCATGCCCTGGAAACAGCCTGGCGGTTTGCGCCATGGCCTGCTGCATCAGTTCGTAACCGGCGCTTTTGCCGCGCAGCTCGGGCGCGGTCACTACCCGCCCGATCGACGGCAAGTGGAACGCTTGCCCCGGCGGCACGATGCGCGCATAGGCGCCCAGCTCGCCGTTCGGCAGATAACCCAGGCCGTGCCAGGAATGCAGATCGATACCGTCGGCATCCTGGAATACGCAGGTCTGTTCCAGCACGAATACACGCTGCCGCAACTGCATCGCCGCATACAGCTGCACAGTGCTCAACTCCTGGAATGGCAACCAATGCCACTCCATCATCGTTGCTTCTGCCATCACCTTAAGCGGTGCCGCCGACAGTCACGCCGTCGATGCGCAAGGTAGGCTGGCCGACGCCGACCGGCACGCTCTGGCCTTCCTTGCCGCAGACGCCGACGCCGGGATCGAGCTTCATGTCGTTGCCGATCATGGAAACCCGGTTCAGCACGTCCGGACCGTTGCCGATCAGGGTTGCGCCCTTGACCGGATAGGTGACCTTGCCGTTTTCGATCATGTAGGCTTCGCTCGCCGAAAACACGAACTTGCCGTTGGTGATATCGACCTGGCCGCCGCCGAAATTGACTGCGTACAAACCATTCTTCACCGACGCCAGGATTTCCGCCGGATCCTTGTCGCCGGCCAGCATGTAGGTGTTGGTCATGCGCGGCATCGGCAGGTGGGCGAACGATTCGCGGCGGGCATTGCCGGTCACCGGCATCTTCATCAGGCGCGCGTTCATGGTGTCCTGGATGTAGCCTTTCAGGATGCCGTCTTCAATCAGGGTGGTGCACTGGCTAGGATTGCCTTCGTCGTCGATGTTCAGAGAACCGCGGCGGTCGGCGATGGTGCCGTCATCCACCACGGTGACGCCCTTGGCCGCCACCCGTTCGCCGATGCGGCCGGAGAACGTGCTGGAACCCTTGCGGTTGAAATCGCCTTCCAGGCCGTGGCCGATCGCTTCGTGCAGCAGGATGCCAGGCCAGCCAGGTCCGAGCACCACGGTCATCGGACCGGCCGGAGCCGGCCGCGCGTCCAGGTTGACCAGCGCCGAAGCGACTGCATCGGCCGCGTACTGCTCCAGCAGGGCGTCGCTGAAATAACTGTAGCTGTAGCGTCCGCCGCCGCCGCTGCTGCCGGTTTCACGGCGGCCGTTCTGTTCGACGATAACTGTCACCGACAGGCGCACCAGCGGCCGGATATCGGCGGCGATCACACCGTCGCTGCGCGCCACCAGCACCACATCGTATTCTGCGGCCAGGCCGGCCATCACTTGCACCACGCGCGGATCCTTGGCGCGCGCCAAGCGCTCTACCCGTTCCAGCAGCTTGACCTTTTCGGTGGCGTCCAGCGACACCAGCGGGTCGTTTGGCAGATAGAGCGAGCGGCCGCCGCTTTGCTGCATGCCGGCGGCGATCTTGATCTTGCCGGCGCCCTGGCGGGCGATGGTGCGGGTAGCTACCGCAGCATCGTGCAGGGCGCGCTCGGAAATTTCATCGGAATACGAAAACGCGGTCTTGTCGCCGGAAATGGCGCGCACGCCGACTCCCTGGTCGATGGAGAAACTGCCGGTCTTGACGATGCCTTCTTCCAGGCTCCAGCCTTCGCTCTTGGTGAACTGGAAGTAGAGATCAGCGTAGTCGACCTTGTGCGTGAACATGGTCCCCAGCGCTTTCAGCAAGCTCGATTCGTCCAGGCCGAAAGGCGTCAGCAGGATATCGCGCGCGATGGCTAAAGTGCCCAGGTTTGGTTCAAATGGTTTCATTGGTATTCCGGTTTTACTGTGGTGTAGTACGGATTGTAGAGCATCCGGGGCCGGGCTGGTCCTGGCGCTGAAAATAGTAATATCTAATAGTAAATTCGTATTGCCAACGATTGCTACAACTTGCGATGCAGCAACGCCGGCAAACTGTCCCGCACTCCCTTAAGGAAATGGGGGTCGATGCTGCCGCAGACAAGGCCCTCGCCCTCCGCCAGCACCGATTTAATTTCACCCCAGGGGTCGATCAGCATGCTGTGGCCCCAGGTGCGGCGGCCGTTGGGGTGTTTGCCGCCTTGCGCCGCCGCCAGCACATAACACTGGTTTTCGACGGCGCGGGCGCGCAGCAGGATTTCCCAGTGGGCCTTGCCGGTGGTGTAGGTAAACGCCGCCGGCACCACGATCAGGCTGCAATCGCCCAGCGCCCGGTACAGCTCAGGGAAACGCAAGTCATAGCAGACCGACAAGCCGACCTTGCCGAACGGCGCTTGGAAACTGCCGGTGTCCTTGCCGTAGACGATGGTGCGCGCTTCATCGTAGGATTCCTCGCCCTTGCTGAAGCTGAACAGGTGGATCTTGTCGTAGCGGCTGACCTGGCGGCCGTCGGGGTCGAACACCAGAGTGGTGTTGAGCACCTTGCCGACCTCGTCGGCGATCATTGGCAAGGTGCCGCCGATCAGCCAGATGCCATGCTCTCGCGCCAGCTGCGCCATGAAAGTCTGGATCGGCCCTTCGCCCAGGATTTCGGCGCAGGTCAGCTTGTCGGTATCCTGCATGCCCATGATCGGCCAGTACTCGGGCAACAGCACCAGCTGCGCGCCCTGCGCGGCGGCTTCGGCCACCAGGCGCCGCGCGGTGTTGAAATTTTCTTCCAGCACCGGCGTCGACACCATCTGGATCGCGGCGACGTTGAAACTGGCTGAACTGGCTGAGCTGGGTATTTGGCTCATGGTGCGGACTCCTGTGCGGGAACAAAGCTAAGGAAAAATTACCGGCCGGATGACAAGTCAGGCGTGCTCGCCGTCGGCGTTTCGGTCTTGTGATCGAGTTTGGTCACGACCGGATCGGTCCAGCCGCCGGTAATATTATATTCAAAGGTGAAGGCCCGCATCAGCGGGTCGCGCAGGAACAGCTGCGCCAGGAAGGTGCCGATGCCGATCACCGGATTGATCGCCAGCGCCACCACCGAGGCGGTGCCGGCATTAATCTCTGGCAGCACCGCCACGTGCAGGTCCTGGGTCTCGCGCGCGATGTCGGCCACGCCGTCCATCAGCACCGTGGCGCTGACGCCGCGCATCTTGAAATTGTCGGTATGCGCCTTGCCTTGGGTGATGGAAGCGGTGCCGACGACGCTGTCGAAAGCAAAACCTTCAGAAAAGATGTCGCGGAAATCCAGCGTCAGGCGGCGCGGCAGCGATTGCAGGCTGAGCACGCCGAGCAGCTTGGCGGCGCCCGGGTCGACTTTCAGGAACTGGCCAGCCGCCATGTCCAGGTTGATCTGGCCGGACAAGGATGGGATATCCATGGTGAACGGCAAACCCTTCCAGCTGACTTCGCCGTCCATCCGTCCCTTGGCGGCGCGCAGCACGTGCGCAAAACCGAAACGGTCCAGCAGCTTGCCGGCATCGGCGATGTCCATGGCGTAGGTCAGGCTGGTGGTGTTGTCGCCGTTGACGGAGGTCCATTTGCCGTCGGCCTTCAATTCCGCATCGGGATTCTTGATCGACAGTTTATGGATGCGCCATTCGTTGCCGACATTGGCGCGTACATTGTTGGCGCTCAGTTCAAGCCGTCCGAGCTTCTTGCCGAGCAGCTGGAAATCTTCGGCGACGATGTCCAGCCCGGGAATCTGGGTGGAGCCGCCCTTGCCTTCCAGCACGTCACCGACATCCGTCTCGCCGCCCTGAGGAATGATCAGCGAAGACAGGCGCGCGGTCACCTTGCCGAGGCCGCGGCCCGAGGGTGAAGCGTTCCAGGTCACAAAACCCGAAGCCTGCCTGGAGTCGATGTTGACCTGCCAGGCGTTTTTCTGATGGGTCGCGCCCAGCACCACGTTGTCCAGCGTCTTGCCCAGCAGGATCAGCTGGCCGGCCCTGACCGACACCAGGTTCGGTTCGGCATACTGCGCCAGGCCGGTCAGGGGCGTTTCCTCGCCCGTCTTGACGGCGCCGTCCTCGTTCAAGGCGCCGGCCAGGTTGTTCCAGGCGTCGACGTTCAAGGTCTTGGCGTTCATGTTGATCGCCACCCCGCTATCCGGTTCCGGCAGAGGCGAATTGATGCCGATGCCGCCGCGCAGGATTTTCCAGTCGGCCGGCTTGCCATTCTCGACGGCGTTCTTGCCGAGCGGCTTCTGCCGCTGGTAACGCGCAACGATGGCCGATCCCAGCGCCAGCTTGAGTTCATCGCGCGCCATTGCCGCATCGTCGGAAGCGACGCCGAGCCACTCGAATTTGAACGGCATGGCTTCGCTGGCGCTCTTGCGCAAGGGTTCAGGGAAATCCAGGCCTATGCCTTGCAAGCTGGATTCGACCACCAGCTCCGGATGATGGTCGCGGATCGCCACGGTGGCGGTGTAACGGCTGCTGCCGCTGGCGTGCGACAGCAGCTTTTGCATCGCCGCGGCGGGATATATGGCGCGCAGGCCGTCGGCGCCGGCGTTGCCTTCGATCTTGATCAGGGTCTGGCGGTCAGCCTGGGTGCCGCCGCTGGCTTGCACCGGCCCGCCCAGCAGGCTGCCCTTGATGCCGTTCAGGTTGAAGCCTTTTTCGTTGAATTCCAGCTGGCCGGTGGCGTTGGCGATAGGCGGAATGATCTTTTGCAGGACCACGTCATTGTTCTGGAATTGCAGCACGCCGGTGACCTTGGCGTCGATCAGATGGGCCAGCGGCAACTGCAGGTTCAGCTGCAGCTTGGCGTTGCCCTTGGCTTGCGATTCGCTGGTGAAGCTGTCGATCCAGTGCAGCACCGGACTGTCTTTGGTGAACTGCACGAAATTCTGCAAGGCGCCGGCAGCGCTGCCGTCGATCAGCAGCATCTCGTCGTGCGACGACAGGTCCGGTACGGTCGCCGTCACGTCGCTCACCGCCACCTCCGAGGTTTGCGCGCTGGCGGCCTTGATCTGCAGGCGCGTGCGGTCCACCGCGAACGTGCCCTCTATCTTTTCCAGCAACGGCCACAGAGGCTGCTTGCCGTCCTGGCCAACATGCGCGGGATCGTATTCAAGGGTGCCGTTTTCTATTTTGCCGGCAATGCTGAATTCGCCTTTCGGTTTAGCGTTCGCGGTGTCGGTGCGGAACGGGAAATCGGCCAGGTCGCCCTTGAGCCTGATCGTTACGTCTTTTGCCTTGCCTTCCTTGAGCGCGCCGACCAGCCAGTTGCGCAAATGCTCGGGGGTATGCAGCGGCAGGTAGTTGCCGATTTTTTTCAGGTCGAATTCGCTGATGTTGCCGGTCATGTCGATCACCCCCAGCGCGCCGTCGCGGCGATCGTGGCGATCTTGCAGCGGCAACAGGTGCGTGCCCGACAAAGACCCGGCCAGGCCATCCTGGACGAAATTCATGCTGTCGATCTGCAGCAGCACATTCTTTTGCTGGAAATTCCAGCGCGCCTGCATGTCGAGCTTGTCGAAAGGCAGCAGCGGCGCGTCGAAGAAGCCGGGCAGCTCCAGCTGGGTTTTTTCCGATTTCAGGTTGACGCTGCCGCCCTCCTGGTTGGCGTTGACGCTGCCGCTCAGGTTATCGACCCCGGGAATCCCCGGCACCGCGGCTTGCGCCGGCTGGCTGGCAGTCTTGGGCTGCGCCGCACGGGGCGCTTGGGCCTTGACGGTCAAACCTTCGAACTGGCCTTTTGCGCTGTACGATGCGATCGCCGGATAAGCGCCCTGCCATTGCGCGGCAAAATCGCGCAACTGGCCGCGCGGCGCAAAATCGTCAATCATCTTGATCTGTGCAGCGCTCAGGGGCAGGCGCTGAGCAAAACTCGCCAGCGTCTGCAAATCCAGCTGCCTGGCCTGCAAGCTGTATTTTTCCGCTTGCTTGCCTTGCGCCGGCACATACGATTCGCTGATGGTAGTGCGCGGCAGGCTCAGGCCGTCGGCGGTCTTCAGTGAAAAATCGGTGAGCGTTACCGTGTGGCCGTTGGCGCCGAAGGACGGCACGCCGTCTTGCGGCGCCGGCCCCAGTTCCTCATGGGCGGAAACCCGTCCGCTGATATTCTCCAGGGCCAAGGGCTGCAGGTCGGGCCGCAGCCGCATGGCCAGGCCGTCCAGTTCAAGATCGGCGGTAAAGTTGCTCATCTTGGCGTGGTCCAGGTCCAGCCAGGCTTGGACCGCGCCCTTGCCCTGGCTGATTTCGACCGGATAGTCGAAGTAAGGCTTCCACACGGTCAGGTCGGCGTCGTGCAGGTTGGCGTAGAGGGTGCCGGTCCAGCGCTTGACATCGGCGGTCTTGTGGGTAAATACCGGATGGACAAAATTCGCCCGCACATCCAGCGGCGCGGCGAATGACGCCGGCGGCGTCGCCCGCACCGACAATTGATGGCGGCGCCAGCGGTTTTGCAGCACCAGGTCGATATTGGTCAGGACCAGTTCCGGCGCCTTGCGCAAGTCGTCGCGCCAGCGCAGCTGACCGTCGCGGATCACGATCTTGCGCTGGGCCAGCAGCCATTCGGCGCCGGCGCCATCGTTTTCCTGCTTGGAATTGACCAGGATGCCGGCCACGAACAGATTGCCCTGGGCATCGCGCTCGACCTGCAAATCGGGTTTATTGATCTCCAGCGAAGCCAGCCGGACGGCGCCCACCAGCGCGGAGCGCCAGGAAATGGTGGCCGCCACCTGCGGCAAGGTCAGGGCGGGCTGACCTCCTTTATCGTGCACCACTACGTTGTCCAGCACCAGGTGCGGCTGCAAGCCATGCCAGGATGCCTGGATCGCGCCGATCGAAATCGGATTGCCCACTGTTTTGCTGACGATATGCTCAACTTCAGCCTTGTAGTAGCCGACGTTCGGCAACACTACATAACGCAAACCCAGGAACAGTCCGCAAAACAGGAAATACGCCACGACCAGCAATGTCAGCAAAGCGCCCAGCAGATGATGGGTAACCAGGTTAACGTGTTTGTAAGTGGCAATCCCGGCGCGCCAGCAGATGGCAAGCTTGCTGGCCGGCGACGGGATTTTTGCTTGTTCTTCCAACATCAATCAGAATGGGTAAAATTAATCATTGTGAGACAGGGCGGGGATAGGAAGTAAAATAAATCGGCTATATCTGAGTGTTTCAAAATAGCAAACTGTTCGACAAGCCGCCAAGCCATATGTTCGCATGGATCGGCCCGCACATAGCTGAAAAAACGAAAAGGCCCTGGAAAACCCTGCCATTTTCCTTGAATCCTGCGCCATTTACCCTTTAATTCTTTGAATCCGTCTCTGTGAATCCATCTCTATTAAGCAGCACCGCCGCCTCGCGTTATTTCTCGCGCTGGGTGAATGCCGAAGCCGGACGCGCCGGCCAGGTCGCAGAGTTGGCCAGACCGTTGACAAGATTAACCGTCGACGCGCCGCTGCTCAGGCATTTATTACAAAAAGAAACAGATTCCGGCATGCCGTTACCGCGCGCCATGCGCCGCCTGCGCAACCTGCTGGTGTGCACCCTGATCGAACGCGACCTGCGCGGCGTGGCCGACCTGGATGAAGTGGTCAGCGCCGTCACCGCCTTCGCCGAATTCGCGGTGCAAACCCACCTGGCGGCGCTGACTGCCGACCTGGTGGCGCTGCACGGCATGCCGCTGGGCGAAGAATCGGGGCAACCGCAAGAGTTGCTGGTGCTGGGCATGGGCAAACTGGGCGGCTGCGAACTCAACGTTTCTTCCGATATCGACCTGATCTTCACCTACGCCGAAGATGGCGATACCCAGGCCGGCGACGGCCAGCGCGCGCTGTCGAACCATGAGTTCTTTACCCGCCTCGGCAAGAAACTGATCGGCGCCTTGTCCGAGATCACCGAAGACGGCTTCACCTTCCGGGTCGACATGGCGCTGCGGCCGAACGGCGCCTCGGGGCCGCTGGTGGCCAGCTTCAACATGGTCGAGACCTACCTGGTGACCCAGGGCCGGGAATGGGAACGCTATGCCTGGTGCAAGGCGCGCGCGCTGACCGGGCGGCCGGAGGACATCGCTGTCCTGGCCAACATCAGCCGTCCGTTCGTGTTCCGGCGTTACCTGGATTACGGCTCGATCGACGCCATGCGTTCCATGCACGCGCAGATCCGCACCGAAGTAAAACGCCTGGAAGCGTTGCATCCGGAACGCAGCAACAACGTCAAGCTGGGGCGCGGCGGCATCCGCGAAATCGAATTCCTGGCGCAGGTGTTCCAGCTGATCCGCGGCGGCCGCGACTGCGATTTGCGCGACCGCTCGACCCGCGCCACGCTGCGCACCCTGGCCGTCAAAAACCTGCTGGACGCCGAAGTCGTCGACAAGCTGCTGGCAGCCTACGATTTCCTGCGCAACCTGGAGCACCGGCTGCAATACCTGGACGATGCGCAAACCCATACCTTCCCGACCAATGACGCCGACTGCCTGATCGTCGCCCAGACCATGGGTTTTCCCGATGTGCCGTCACTGATGCTGGAACTCGACCAGCACCGGGCGCTGGTCGACGCCCAGTTCGACGATATCTTCAAGGACAAGCGACACAGCCGCCCCAGCCAGCAAGACTGGGACGACTGTGATAATCCGCTGCACACGCTGAGCGAAACCGACAGCCGTGAAACGATTGCGCTGGTGCTGACCCACTGCGGCTTCTCCGACGCCTCGGCGGCGGCGCAGCGCCTGGTCACCACCTGGCAATCGACGCGCGTGCAGAACCTGCCGGCGGCCAGCCGCGCGCGCCTGCTGGCGCTGGTCAATGCGGCGCTGCCGGTGGTGGCAGCCATTCCGGAGCCCGAGCGCCACCTGCCCACCCTCAACCGCCTGCTGGATTTCCTGGAGGCGATCGTGCGCCGCGCCGCCTACCTGGCGCTGCTGACCGAATATCCGGCCACCCTGCACCGCGTGATCCGCATGATCAGCGCCAGCGACTGGGCCGCGAAGTACCTGACCCAGCATCCGATCCTGCTGGACGAGCTGCTCGATCCGCGCAGCCTGAACGCGGCGCCGGACTGGCCGGTGTTCGCCCAGGAATGCAAGCGCCAGCTCGATACCGCGCCGGGCGACACCGAACGGCAGATGGATATCCTGCGCGAAATGCACCATGCACAGCAATTCCGCCTGCTGGCGCAAGACCTGGAGGGGGTGCTCAGCGTCGAGGCGCTGGCCGACCATCTTTCCATCCTGGCCGACATTCTGGTGGCCGCCACCGTGCAGGCGATCTGGAACATGATGCCGGGCCGCCATCGCGAAACGCCGCTGTTCACCGTGATCGCCTACGGCAAGCTGGGCGGCAAGGAGCTCGGTTACGTCTCCGACCTGGACGTGGTGTTCCTGTACGAGGATGAAGACCAGGACGGCCCTGCCCTCTACGCCAAGCTGGCGCAACGCTTCATCACCTGGATGACCAGCCATACGCCGGCCGGCATCCTGTTCGACATCGACATCGCGCTGCGCCCCGACGGCGCCAGCGGCCTGCTGGTGTCGTCGTTCGGCAAGTTCGAGAAATACCAGCGAGAATCGGCCTGGCTGTGGGAGCACCAGGCCCTGACCCGAGCCCGCTACTGCGCCGGCGACGCCGCCATCGGCGAACGCTTCGAAACCTTGCGCGTGGAAGTGCTGCGCCAGCAGCGCGATGCCGCCAAGCTGCAAAGCGAAGTGCTGGAGATGCGCCAGAAAATGCGCGACGCCCATCCCAACCGCAGCGACCGTTTCGACCTCAAGCACGACGCCGGCGGCATGATCGACATCGAATTCCTGGTGCAATTCCTGATCTTGCGTCACGCTGCCGCCTACCCGCAGCTGACCGCCGACATCGGCAACATCGCCTTGCTGAAACTGTGCGGGGAACTCGGACTGATTGACGGCAGCCTGGCCAACGCAGTAGCCGACGCCTACCGCACTTTCCGCAAACTGCAGCATCAGGGCCGCTTGCAGGGAGAAGAACGGGCGCGCGTGGCGGCGAGCCGCATAGCGTCCGAAATCTCGGTGGTAAAACAATTGTGGTCCGAAGTTTTTACGACCACAGCAACGTAGGGTGGGCACGCCTTTGTGCCCACCCTACGCAAAACGCCCCGCTCAATGCATGAGCGGGGCGTTTTATTTATGCAAACCCGGTTTTATTTGGCGTTAACCAGTGCCACCGTGGTGTCCAGCATACGGTTCGAGAAACCCCACTCATTGTCGTACCAGCTCGACACCTTGACCAGGCGACCGGACACCTTGGTCAGCGTGGAATCGAAGTTGGAAGAAGCCGGGTTGTGGTTGAAATCGACCGACACCAGGGGTTCGACGTTGTAAGTCAGCAAGCCCTTCAAGGCGCCGTTTTCCGATGCATCTTTCATGATCGCATTGACTTCATCGACAGTCGTGTCGCGCGCGGCGACGAACGACAAGTCGACCAGCGAGACGTTGATGGTCGGCACGCGGATCGCAAAACCGTCCAGCTTGCCGTTCAGCTCAGGCAGCACCAGGCCGACCGCAGCGGCAGCACCGGTCTTGGCCGGAATCATGCTCATGGTGGCGGAACGGGCGCGGCGCAGATCTTCGTGATAGACGTCGGTCAGCACCTGGTCGTTGGTGTAGGAATGGACAGTGGTCATCAGGCCGTTCAGCACGCCGATCTTGTCGTTCAGCGGCTTGACCAGCGGCGCCAGGCAGTTGGTGGTGCAGGACGCGTTGGAGATCACGGTGTCGCTGGCTTTCAGCACGCCGTGGTTGACGCCGAACACGACAGTGGCGTCGACATCCTTGCCGCCCGGTGCGGAGATGATGACTTTCTTGGCGCCGCCCTTGATATGGGCGCTGGCCTTTTCCTTGGTGGTGAAGAAGCCGGTGCATTCCAGCACGACGTCCACGCCCAGCTCGCCCCATGGCAGTTCGGCCGGGTTACGCTGCGCCAATACCTTGATGCGGTCGCCGTTGACCACGATGAAATCGCCGTCCACCGTCACGGTGCCTGGGAACTTGCCGTGGGCGGTATCGTACTGGGTCAGGTGGGCATTGGTTTTTGAGTCGCCGAGGTCGTTGATGGCGACGATCTCGATGTCATGCTTTTTGCCGCCTTCGTAATGGGCGCGAAGGATGTTGCGGCCGATGCGGCCATAGCCATTGATGGCGACGCGAATAGTCATGGTTTTCTCCTAAGGTATTAACATATCAAAAAAAATTCAATTGACCCTGATAGTACGCCAGCCGTAGCCGGCTTCCTGCAAATCCAGACCATCCCAGCTGAACGGCTGCTCGGCCAGCAGCTCGGCGCCGAGCATCTCGTAAAACTGCCGCGCCGGGCGATTGTCCGCCAGCACCCATACCAGCATGTTGTTGGCGCCGGCGCTGGCCAGGGCGGCGGCCACGTGCGCCACCAGCTTGCGGCCGATGCCGGCCCGCTGCACCGACGGCTCCAGATAGATCGCGGTCAGCTCGGAATCGAAGCCGAGCTTGGCCTCTGCCAGCGTCATGCCGGCAGCAAAACCCAGCACCTCGCCGTCGACCTCAGCCACGAAAACATTGGCGGCATTCGATGTCGCCGCCAGGATGCGGCTCCAGATAGCCTTACTGTCTTCGACCTTCATGCCGTCCAGGTAATCGTCCGGAATGATGCCGCGGTAAGTGGTGCGCCAGCTATCGATACGCACCGCCGCAATCACCCCCGCATCGGCGACGGTGGCGCGGCGGATGACAACATCACCGACGACGTTGGTGATGTCCATCTTGCCGATAGCTCTCGCAGCTCTCAGATTCATGCCAGTACCAGCTTGGTCTTGGCCACGACGTTTTCAACAGTGAAGCCGAAGTGCTTGAACAGCACAGGGGCAGGAGCCGATTCGCCGAAGGTGTCGATGCCGACCACGGCGCCTTCCAGGCCGACATACTTGTGCCAGAACGCCGTCACGCCGGCTTCGATCGCCACGCGCGGCACGCCGCGCTCCAATACGCTGGCCTTGTATGCAGCTTCCTGGCGGTCGAAGACGTCGGCGCAAGGCATGGACACCACGCGCACTGCAATGCCTTCCTGCGCCAGCGCAGCGGCGGACTGCATCGCCAGTTCCACTTCGGAACCGGTGGCGATCAGGATTGCCTTGGCGTCCGGCGCATCTTTCAGGATGTAAGCGCCGCGCTTGATGTCGGCGATCTGCTGCGCATCGCGTTCCTGGTATTGCAGGTTCTGGCGCGAGAAAATCAGCGTGCTCGGACCGTTCTTGCGTTTCACCGCCTGTTCCCATGCCACGGCCGATTCAACCGTGTCGCATGGACGCCAGTTGTCCAGCTGCGGAATCAGACGCAGGCTCGACACGTGTTCCACCGATTGGTGGGTCGGGCCGTCTTCGCCCAGGCCGATGGAGTCATGGGTGAACACGAAGATCGAACGGATCTTCATCAGCGCCGCCATGCGCAGGGCATTGCGGCTGTAATCGGAGAAGGTCAGGAAAGTGGCGCCGAACGGGATGTAGCCGCCATGCAGGGCGATGCCGTTGATCATGGCGCTCATGCCGAATTCGCGCACGCCGTAGTTGATGTGGTTGCCCGGCTGGTCGGCGCGCACTGCCACCGATTCTTTCCAGTTGGTCAGGTTGGAACCGGTCAGGTCGGCCGAACCGCCGAGGAATTCCGGCAGCACCGGCGCCAGCGCCTGGATCGCGTTCTGGCTGGCTTTGCGGGTGGCGATGGTTTCTTTCTTGGCGACGCAGCTGGCGACGTAGTCGCTCGCGGTCTGTTCGAAATTGCCTGGCAATTCGCCCTTCATGCGGCGCGTGAATTCAAGCGCTTGCTGCGGGTATTCGGCAGCGTAGGCGGCGAACAGCGCGTTCCAGTCGCCTTCGAACTGCTTGCCTTGCGGCTTGGCGTCCCAGGCGGCGTAGACGTCTTCCGGGATTTCGAACGGCGCCGAAGTCCAGCCCAGCGCTTCGCGCACGGCGGCGATTTCCTTGTCGCCCAATGCCGCGCCGTGCACCTTGTCGGTGCCGGCCAGGTTCGGCGAACCCTTGCCGATCACGGTCTTGCAGCAGATCAGGGTCGGCTTGTCGGACAGCTTGGCCTGGTGAATGGCAGCGCTGACGGCTTCCACATTGTGGCCGTCGACGGCGCGGATCACGTTCCAGCCGTAGGCTTCGAAACGCTTCGGGGTGTCGTCCTTGAACCAGCCTTCGACATGGCCGTCGATCGAGATGCCGTTGTCATCGTAAAGCGCGATCAGCTTCGACAGGCGCAGCGTGCCGGCCAGCGAACAGGCTTCGTGCGAAATGCCTTCCATCAGACAGCCGTCGCCGACGAAAGTGTAGGTGTAGTGGTCGACTACCGGGAAATTGGCGCGGTTGAATTCCGCCGCCAGCAGTTTTTCCGCCAGCGCCATGCCGACCGCATTGGTCAGCCCCTGGCCCAGCGGACCGGTAGTGGTTTCTATGCCCGGCGTGACATCGACTTCAGGATGGCCCGGCGTCTTCGAGTGCATCTGGCGGAAATTGCGCAGCTCGTCCATCGGCAGGTCGTAGCCGGTCAGGTGCAGCAACGCGTACTGCAGCATCGAACCATGACCGTTCGACAACACAAACCGGTCACGGTTGAACCAGTGCGGATTGGCCGGGTTGTGACGGTAGTGCTTGGCCCACAAGGCGACTGCGATTTCCGCCATGCCCATCGGCATGCCGGGATGGCCGGAGTTGGCTTTCTGTACAGCGTCCATTGCCAGCGCGCGGATTGCATTGGCCATCTTGGTAGTCGGGAGTGTGGAGGTCATGGTGTGAGCAAGTAGACAACGAGTTGAAAATCGGTTGGCGGGCCAAAAGCGGCAAAACAGCCCACAAAGGCCGATATTTTACCAAAATGCGATCGATTCCGGTTCAAATCGGCTCGTCTCTCCTGCGTCGATACCGTAAAGGAGCAGTAAAATGCTGCGGCGCTCCATACAAAAGCTATGTACAGTGGATATCCGGGGGCAGGATCGGTTCCTGCTTATTTCTTGCTACAGTCATGCTGGCTGCCCGCGCATTACTCTGTACCCGCTCCATCAATACCGACGAATAAGAACTTATCAACGCCATGCCTCGTTTCTACATCCCTGCCCCGCTCGAAATCGGCCAGCTGCTGGCGCTGCCGGAAGCCGTCGCCCATCACCTGCTGGTGCTGCGGCTGGGGCTGGCGGCGCCGATTACCCTGTTCAACGGCGAAGGCGGCGAGTACACCGCCACCATCGTCAGCATCGAAAAAAAGCGCGTGAACGTCGAGATCAAGACTTTTTCACCGCGCGAAGCCGAGCTGCCGTATGCAATCACGCTGGCCCAGGCGCTGCCGGAATCGTCGAAACTGGACTGGATCATCGAAAAAGCCGTCGAGCTCGGCGTTGCTGCGATCCAGCCGCTGGCGGCGCAACGCTGCGTGGTGCGCCTCAACAGCGAGCGCGCCGAGAAGAAGCAAAACCACTGGCAAGCGGTGATCGTCGCCGCTGCCGAACAGAGCGGCCGCAACCGCCTGCCTACCCTGTCCACCCTCAGTCCTTTCAACGACTGGGCGCAGCAGCAGGATCTCCACAAGCGCATCCTGCTGTCGCCGCGCGGCGAACAGTCGCTGTCGGACTGGGCGCGCCACCAGCCGCCGCAGGCGCTGGCGCTGCTGATCGGTCCGGAGGGCGGCTTCACCGAAGCGGAAGAAAACCTGGCCTGCAGCCAGGGCGCGCTGATGCTGTCCATGGGTCCGCGCATCCTGCGCACTGAAACCGCTGGCCTGGCGGCGCTGGCGGCCATCAATGCGATCTGGGGCGAGATGTAGTTTCGCCAACTTATTTGATCGGCTTATCGCTTGCCTCTATCGATCCTACAATTTGTTCTAAGCAAAAATATCAGCACTGGCTAGAATGAGAGACGCAGCCAAGACACAATCGTTTTCAGTTGCATAACTACTCAAAGCACTTAACGCGTTGTAAGATTAATCTTCTCAACTGCTTTGTATTCCGCGAAGCAGTAATCTGCCTTGATGGCTGACGTTTTATTAAGCATTTTACTCAGGAGAATATTATGGGATTGCTGGATTCGGTACTTGGCGCAATCGGTGGCGGCGGCCAACAGCAAGCAGGTGGAAATAACACGCAAGCCCTGTTGATCCAGGCTGCATTGCCGTTGCTGCTGAAGGCATTGCAAGGCGGCGGCACAGGCGCTGGCCAGGCTGCCGGCGCGGACGCTGGTTCTGCTGGCGGCGGCCTGCTCAGCGCATTGGAAGGCGCGGGCCTGGGTTCGGTCGTGCAGTCATGGATAGGCACTGGCCAGAACCAGCCTATTTCGCCGGACCAGGTACAACAGGCTCTGGGCGGCGGCCAGCTGCAGGAACTGGCGCAAAAGGCCGGCATTTCACCGAGCGAAGCAGCCGGGCATCTGTCGGAAATCCTGCCTGGCCTGGTAGACAAGCTGACGCCACACGGCGAAGCTAGCCCTGCCCCTGGCGGCGTCGATCTCAGCAGTTTGCTGGGTGGACTTCTGGGTGGGAACAAACCGGCCTAAGCAAAACCAGGCTGAGCTGATTGATAAAAATCGCCCTCCGGGGCGATTTTTTTTGGCCATGGCAATCCTGAATTCCTGATTCAGTATCCAAAATTCAATAAAATAGCCGTTTTATCAATTAAAAATCGTGCAATCAGCTGCGGTTCGACTTCAGGGCAGGGGCAAGACGCCGAAAGCATTTATAATGCAGGGTTTTGGCAACAAATATTCCGGTCACTTATTTCGGTCACTCCCATGAAGGTATTTCGCGGACTTCCCAACGCCGAATCGCGCGCGCCTTGCGCGCTCACTATCGGCAACTTTGACGGCGTGCATCGCGGCCACCAGGTGCTGCTCGCGCACGTCCGCAAGGCCGCCACCGAACTGGGGCTGGATGCCGCGGTAATGACGTTCGAGCCGCACCCGCGCGAGTTTTTTGCGCAACGTTCCGGCCAGCCGGACAATATGCCGACCCGCGTCGCCAACCTGCGCGACAAGCTGCAGTCGCTGTCGCAGGCCGGTATAGACCGTGTGATCGTCGAACATTTCAACGCCAGCTTTGCCGCCATGTCGCCCCAGGATTTCATCGAAAAAGTGCTGGTGGAAGGCTTGCATGTGAAATGGCTGATGGTGGGCGAAGATTTCTGTTTCGGCGCCCGCCGCGCCGGCAATATCGCGACCTTGGTCGAGGCCGGCAAGAAATATGGCTTCCAGGTCGAGACTTTGCCGACCGTGATGAACGACGGCGCGCGGGTATCCTCATCGGCGGTGCGGGCTGCGCTGGCGGCTGGCGATTTCAGCCATGCGCGAGCCTTGCTGGGCCATCCGTACTCGATCTCGGGCCACGTAGTGCACGGCAAAAAGCTGGGCCGCACCATCGGTTTCCCGACCCTGAACCTGCGCGTCAACCATAAGCTGCCGGCGCTGTCCGGCATCTTTGTGGTCAATGTCCACGGCCTGGCCGAACAGCCTTTGCCGGCAGTCGCCAGCATCGGCATCCGCCCCACCGTGGACGACAGCGGTCGAGTGCTGCTGGAGAGTTATATCCTCGACTTTGCCGGCGATTGCTACGGCAAGCTGATACAGGTCGAGTTTTTGCAGAAACTGCGCGACGAAGAGAAATATGTCGACCTGCCGACCCTGACTGCCGCGATTACGCGCGATGTCGGCAATGCGCGCGCGTATTTCCGCCAGCACGGCCAGCACGATATGTCGGCAGTTTCGGCCACTGACCGAATTTGACGCTGTCGCAACTCCTCGGCCTTGCCCGCATTTATGTTGGCCCCACAGAATTCCACTGAAGAAAATTATGTCCGACCAGACCAGCAAACCAGAAAACGATAAACCTGCGAAACCGCAAAGTAAATTGCAAAATAAACCGCAGAGCAAATACCCGGTCAACATGACCGAGACGCCCTTCCCCATGCGCGGCGACCTCGCCAAGCGCGAGCCGCAATGGGTCAAGCAATGGCAGGAAAAGAAAGTCTACGAACGGATCCGCAAAGCCTCCAAGGGCCGCCCGAAATTCATCCTGCATGACGGCCCGCCGTACGCCAACGGCGAGATCCACCTGGGCCACGCCGTCAACAAGATCCTCAAGGACATGATCGTCAAGGCCCGCAACATGGCCGGCTTCGATGCGCCTTATGTGCCGGGCTGGGATTGCCACGGCATGCCGATCGAGATCCAGATCGAAAAGAAATACGGCAAGAACCTGCCGGTGGCTGAAGTGCAGTCGAAAGCGCGCGCTTACGCCAACGAACAGATCGACCTGCAGCGCAAAGACTTCATCCGCCTCGGCGTGCTGGGCGAATGGGACAACCCCTACCTGACCATGGCCTTCGGCAATGAAGCCGACGAACTGCGCGCGCTCGGTGCCATCCTGGAAAAGGGTTATGTCTATCGCGGCCTGAAACCGGTCAACTGGTGCTTCGATTGCGGTTCGGCCCTGGCCGAGGCGGAAGTCGAATACCAGGACAAGCGCGACCCGTCGATCGACGTCGGCTTCCCGTTTGCCGAGCCGGACAAGATCGCCGCCGCGTTCGGCCTGGCGTCGCTGCCGGCCGGCCAAGGTTATGTCGTGATCTGGACCACCACGCCGTGGACCATCCCGTCCAACCAGGCCCTCAACGTCCATCCGGAAGTCGACTACGCGCTGGTGCAGACCACGCGCAACGGCGCGCCGCTGCTGCTGATCCTGGCGCAGGACCTGGTGGAAGACTCGCTGCAGCGTTTCGGCCTCGAAGGCAAGGTCATCGCCAGCTGCAAAGGCGAAGCGCTGGCGCTGATCAATTTCAAGCATCCGCTGGCCGCCAGCGATCCCGGCTACAACCGCCTGTCGCCGGTCTACCTGGGCGACTACGTCACCACCGACAGCGGCACCGGCATCGTGCACTCTGCGCCAGCCTACGGCATCGAAGACTTCATCTCCTGCAAAGCGCATGGCATGAAGGACGACGACATCATCAGCCCGGTCATGGGCGACGGCAAGTTCGCGTCCTGGCTGCCGTTCTTTGCCGGCATGACCATCTGGGAAGCATCCAAGCCGATCTGCGCCAAGCTGGAAGAAGCCGGCGCGCTGTTCAAGCTGGTCATGTTCGACCACAGCTACATGCACTGCTGGCGCCACAAGACGCCGATCATCTACCGCGCCACTTCGCAGTGGTTCGCCAGCATGGACAACTTGCCGAAGGACGGCCAGCCGAGCCTGCGCGCAACCGCCCTGCAAGCGATTGAAGAAACCGCATTTTTCCCTGCCTGGGGCAAGGCGCGCCTGCACGGCATGATCGCCAACCGCCCCGACTGGACCCTATCGCGCCAACGCCAGTGGGGCGTGCCGATGGCGTTCTTCGTGCACAAGGAAAGCGGCCAGCTGCATCCGCGCACGCCGGAGCTGCTGGAACAGATCGCGCAGCGCGTCGAGCAAAGCGGGATCGAAGCCTGGCAGGCGCTGGACCCGAAGGAATTGCTGGGCGACGACGCCGTCAACTACCTCAAGAACAAGGACACGCTGGATGTCTGGTTCGACTCCGGCTCTACCCACCAGACGGTATTGCGCGGTTCGCACGCCAGCCAGCTGCAGTTCCCGGCCGACCTCTACCTGGAAGGTTCGGACCAGCATCGCGGCTGGTTCCACTCGTCGCTGCTGACTTCCTCCATGCTGAATGGCCGTGCGCCGTATAACGCGCTGCTGACGCACGGTTTCGTGGTCGACGGCGAAGGCCGCAAGATGTCGAAGTCGCTGAAGAACGGCGTCGAACCGCAAAAGGTAGCGGATTCGCTGGGCGCGGAAATCCTGCGCCTGTGGGTGGCTGCCAGCGACTACTCAGGCGAGATCACCATCTCCGACGAAATCCTGAAACGCGTCACCGAATCGTATCGCCGCATCCGCAATACCTTGCGCTTCCTGCTGGCCAACACCTCCGACTTCGATCCGTTGAAGGACGCGGTGCCGATCGCCGACCTGCTGGAAATCGACCGCTATGCGATCGCCAGCATGGCGCAGTTGCAAGCCGACATCCTGCAGCACTACGAGACTTACGAATTCCATCCGGTGATCTCGAAGCTGCAGATGTACTGCTCGGAAGACCTGGGCGGCTTCTACCTCGACATCCTGAAAGACCGCCTGTACACCAGCGGCGTCAGTTCGCCGGCGCGCCGTTCCGCGCAGACCGCGATCTGGCACATCACCCAGGCCTTGCTGCGGGTGATGGCGCCGACGCTGTCGTTCACGGCGGAAGAAGCCTGGTCGTTCTTCGCCAGCCCGGAAGCGTTTGCCGCCAGCGATGAAACCATTTTCACCCAGACCTATTACACGCTGCCGGAAATCGACGGCGCTGCCGCCCTGATCGATAAATTCAGCGCGCTGCGTGCGGTGCGCGCCGACGTCACCAAGCAGCTGGAAGAAGTGCGGGTCGCGGGTGGCATCGGTTCTTCGCTGCAGGCGGAAGTCGAAATCAAGGCGGCGCCGGCCAAGCATGCGCTGCTCAGCAGCCTGGGCGACGACCTGAAGTTTGTCTTGATCACTTCCAGCGCAACGGTATCGGAAGTGGCGACCGAAGCAGAAGAAACGATCGTGGTGACGCCGTCGGCGCAGCAGAAATGCGAACGCTGCTGGCATTACCGGGCCGACGTCGGCAGCCACCCGGAACATCCGGGCCTGTGCGGACGCTGTGTCGCCAACCTGTTCGGCGACGGCGAAGACCGGCATTTTGCGTAGGGTGGGCACGCCGTGCCCACGCGTGACAGCGATAGCCGGAGTATTGGCCCATTCGGTACTGAAATAGACATATACGTAGAGTGAATTCCTGCGTGGGCACGATGTGCCCACCCTACAACCAACTTATCTTAATATGGCCACCAAAAAACGTTCCTCGTCATCTTCTTCCAACTACGGCCTGGCGCCATGGCTGGCGATCGCCGCACTGGTGCTGCTGCTCGACCAGCTCACCAAGATCACCATCGTGCGCCTGTTCAGCTACGGCGAATCGCATGCCGTGACCTCCTTCTTCAACCTGGTGCTGGTGTATAACAAGGGCGCCGCGTTCAGCTTCCTGTCCACCGAATCCGGCTGGCAGCGCTATTTTTTCACCGCGCTCGGCATCGCCGCTGCGCTGTTCATCACGTTCCTGCTGAAACGCCACGCCGGACAACGCATGTTCTGCACCGCGCTGGCCCTGATACTGGGCGGCGCCATCGGCAACGTGGTCGACCGTATCGCCTACGGCCATGTGATCGATTTTCTCGACATCTACGTGCGCAACTGGCACTGGCCGGCTTTCAACATCGCCGATAGCGCGATCTGCATCGGTGCGGTATTGTTTGTCATTGATGAGCTGCGCCGCGTGAACAAGTAACTGAGCAAGCAACTAAGCAAATAAGCAAGTAAGCAAGTAGCCAATAGATAACGTTTCCAGGAGCAGGTATGGATCTCGCTGGTAAAAAAATCGTGCTGGGGCTGACCGGCGGCATCGCCTGCTACAAGGCGGCCGAATTCGCGCGGGCGCTGATCAAGGCCGGCGCTTCGGTGCAAGTCGTGATGACCGCGGCGGCCACCCACTTCATCACTCCCATCACCATGCAGGGCCTGTCCGGCAAGCCGGTGTTTACCGACCAGTGGGATGCGCGCATCGGCAACAACATGCCGCACATCGACCTCACCCGCGACGCCGACGCCATCGTGATCGTGCCCTGCTCCGCCGATTTCATCTTCAAGCTGGCGCACGGCGCCTGCGACGACCTGCTGTCGACGCTGTGCGTAGCGCGTCCAGCCACCCTGCCCTTGCTGGTGGCGCCGGCAATGAATGTCGAAATGTGGCAAAACGCGGCGACCCAGCGCAACCTGGCGCAGCTGCTGGCGGACGGCATCCAGCTGCTGGGGCCCGACGCCGGCGAGCAAGCTTGCGGCGAAGTCGGCATGGGCCGCATGCTGGAAGCCCATGAGCTGCTGGCAGAAGTAATCGCCTCGTTCCAGCCTAAGCTGCTCAAAGGCAAACGTGTGCTGCTGACCGCCGGCCCCACCTTCGAACCGATCGATCCGGTGCGCGGCATCACCAATCTTTCATCCGGAAAAATGGGGTATGCCGTGGCCCGCGCCGCGTATGAAGCGGGAGCGGAAGTCACCCTGGTATCCGGCCCGACGGCGCTCACCGCGCCCTACGGCGTGCGCCGCATCAGCGTCCAGACCGCGCAGCAGATGCACGATATCGTGCTGGCGCAGCTGGCCGGCGCCGATGAGCGCACCGATGTTTTCGTCGCCGTGGCGGCGGTGGCCGACTGGCGGGTAGCCAACGCCAGCCCGCAAAAACTGAAAAAGAACGCCGACGGCAGCGCGCCCGCACTGGTGTTCGAACAAAACCCCGATATCCTGGCGACAGTTGCAGCTTTGCCGAAAGCGCCTTACTGTGTCGGTTTTGCGGCCGAATCGGAAAACCTGCTGCAATATGGCGAGGCCAAGCGCCTGCGGAAAAACGTGCCGCTGTTGGTCGGCAATATCGGCCACGACACATTCGGCAAGGACGACAACCAGCTGGTGCTGTTCGACGCCAGCGGCCATGTCGACCTGCCGCGCGCCGGCAAGCAGCAGCTGGCGCGCCAGCTGATTGCGGCCATCGCAGCTCGTCTTGTTTAACAAATCGCCGGTCGTTTCAGCGCTGGCAATTTGCATCGAAAAGTAGCCTAATGAACACCCGGCGGCTGGTTTCTGCCATGTTTGCTGCATCTTTTTTTACCTAATAGATTGTTACAAAATTCAATGAATATCATCGACGTCAAGATTCTCGACCCGCGCATGCAAGATCAACTGCCGGCCTACGCTACCGAAGGCAGCGCCGGCCTCGACCTGCGCGCCTGCCTGGACGCCGCACTGACGATCAAACCCGGTGAAACCCACCTGGTCCCGACCGGCCTGGCGATCCATATCGGCGACCCGGCTTACGCGGCGATGATCCTGCCGCGCAGCGGCCTCGGCCACAAACACGGCATCGTGCTGGGGAACCTGGTGGGCCTGATCGACTCTGATTACCAGGGTCAACTGATGGTTTCCACCTGGAACCGCGGCACGACCGAATTTACCCTTAACCCGATGGACCGGCTGGCGCAATTGATCATTGTGCCTGTGGCCCGTGTCCGTTTTAATGTCGTAGCCGATTTCGAGAGCAGCGAACGCGGCGCAGGCGGCTTCGGCAGCACCGGAAAACATTGATGGAGAAACTGATGAGATTGACGCGTAACAATGGATGGCGGCAAGCCCGGCGCTGTGCAACGCTGGCGCTGCCAGTGCTGTTGCTGGCAGCCTGTGCCACACAGGAGCCGGCCACCACCGCGCCGCAAGTCGTGCCAGTCCCTCCCAAACCGGTCGTACTCACACCGCCGCCGCAACAGGCTGAACTGAAAGCCCTGATCGGCTTGCAAGACCGCTTGTACGACGTTGCCGCGCCTTTGCTGGTGAACAATGCCCTGCTGTGCCGGAACAATGCGCGCAACCTGCTGGGCTTCACCGCCAAGACCAAATATTCCTTTACCTCCGAGTTCATTGAAGCGGCAAGCGCTCTCGGCCTGAGCGACCAGCTACAAGTGACCGGCGTGCTGGCCGGCAGCGGCGCCGCCAAGGTCGGCCTGCAGCGCGGCGACCTGCTGGTGAGCATCCAGGACAAGCCGGTGCCGGCCGGCGCCGACGCCGAACGCCAGACTGCCCTGCTGCTCGGGCCGCTAGTGAACGGCCGCAACAGCATCAAGGTCGTCATTGCGCGCAACGGCGCCAACCAGACCCTGAACATCCCGCTGACCCGCGCCTGCGCTTTCGGCATCGAACTCGGCAACACCGAGAACGTGATCAGTTATGCCGACGGCCGCCGCGTGCTGATCAGCAGCGGCATGATGAAATACACCAAGAACAACGACGAACTGGCGCTGGTGATCGCCAAGGAAATGGCGCATAACACGCTGACGCATCCGTCGCGCCAGCGCAATACCGCCACCATGACCGGCGTCATCGACAACCTGATCCGCCTGAAGCCGGATACCGCGGCCCTGAACGGTATGGCCGGTGTCAAGCCTTATCCGCAGCAGTTGGACGTGGCGGCCGACAAGCTGTCGCTGTACATGGTTGCCCGCGCCGGCTACAAGGTCGACGACGCCGCGGCTTTCTGGCAACGGCTGGCGACCAGCTATCCGGCCAGCGTGCTCAATGGTTATACGGCGATCCATCCCGGCACGGAATCCCGCCTGTCGGCAATCCAGCAGGCTGTTTCGGACATCCAGGCCAAGCAGGCGAGCGGCACCGCCATACAACCTTAAACAAGCTCCATCGCGTTGCAGTTCAGCGATGGAGCGCCGCCCGATCCTCACAATGCGGCGGCCATAAAAAAGCCTGAATCACTTGCGTGCATTCAGGCTTTTTAACGCGCCGGGCAAACGCCCGGCTGCATCGGCTGGCTTCGTTATTCGACTTCCACCGTTTCTTCTGGAGCCGCCGGCGAGGACGAATCTTTTTCTGCAAAGTCCAGGCTGATCAGGTCCTTGTCGTCGAGGTCGACCGTCACGCGGCCGCCGGTCACCAGCTTGCCGAACAGCAGTTCGTCGGCCAGCGCCTTGCGGATCATGTCCTGGATCAGGCGTGACATCGGCCGCGCGCCCATCAACGGATCGAAACCCTTCTTGGCCAGGAACTTGCGCAGGTTCTCGGTGAAGACCGCTTCCACTTTTTTCTCGTGCAGCTGCTCTTCCAGCTGCATCAGGAACTTGTCGACCACGCGCAGGATGACTTCTTCATCCAGCGCATGGAAGCTGATGATGGAATCGATGCGGTTGCGGAATTCCGGCGTAAACATACGCTTGATATCCGCCATCTCGTCGCCGGCTTCTTTCTTGTCGGTGAAACCGATCGACCGTTTTTGCAGGCTTTCCGCGCCGGCATTGGTGGTCATGATGATGATCACATTGCGGAAATCCGCCTTGCGTCCATTATTGTCGGTCAATGCGCCGTGATCCATCACTTGCAGCAGGATGTTGAAAATGTCCGGATGGGCTTTTTCGATTTCGTCCAGCAGCAGCACCGCATGCGGTTTCTTGGTCACGGCTTCGGTCAGCAGGCCGCCCTGGTCGAAACCGACATAACCCGGAGGCGCGCCAATCAGGCGGCTCACCGCATGGCGCTCCATGTATTCCGACATGTCGAAACGGATCAGGTCGATGCCGAGGATGAACGCCAGCTGCTTGGCCACCTCGGTCTTGCCGACGCCGGTCGGACCGGAGAACAGGAAGGAACCGATCGGACGGTCGGTCTTGCCGAGGCCGGCGCGCGCCATCTTGATCGCCGACGCCAGGGCGTCGATCGCCGGATCCTGGCCGAACACCACATTGCGCAAATCGCGGTCTATGGTTTGCAGCTTGCTGCGGTCGTCCTGGTTGACCGACTGCGGCGGAATGCGCGCGATCTTGGCGATGATGTCCTCGATCTCGCCTTTGCCGATGGTCTTCTTCTGCTTCGACTTCGGCAGGATGCGTTGCGCCGCGCCGGCTTCATCGATCACATCGATAGCCTTGTCGGGCAGATGGCGGTCATTGATGAAACGCGCCGCCAGTTCGGCCGCACTGGTCAGTGCGGACGCCGAATACTTGACGCCGTGATGTTCTTCAAAGCGCGACTTCAGGCCGCGCAGGATCTGCACGGTTTGCTCGACCGTCGGTTCGTTGACGTCGATCTTCTGGAAGCGCCGCGACAGTGCATGGTCTTTCTCGAACACGCCGCGGAACTCGGTGTAGGTAGTCGCGCCGATGCATTTCAGCTGGCCGCTGGACAACGCCGGTTTCAGCAGGTTGGACGCATCCAGCGTACCGCCGGAAGCCGAACCGGCGCCGATGATGGTGTGGATTTCGTCGATGAACAGGATGCCGTTCGGGCTGTCTTTCAACTGCTTGAGCACCGCTTTCAGGCGCTGCTCGAAATCGCCGCGGTATTTGGTGCCGGCCAGCAGCGAACCCATGTCGAGCGAATAGACGATCGCATTCTGCAGGATTTCAGGCACGTCGCCCTGGGTGATGCGCCACGCCAGTCCCTCCGCAATCGCGGTCTTGCCGACGCCGGCTTCGCCGACCAGCAGAGGGTTGTTCTTGCGGCGCCGGCACAAGGTCTGGATCACGCGTTCGACCTCGTACTCGCGGCCGATCAGGGGATCGATCTTGCCTTCAGTCGCCAGCTTGTTCAGGTTTTGCGTGAACTGGTCGAGCGGGCTTTCCTTGGCCTGGCCTTCGGCCTGCACTTCTTCCGCGCCTTCCGAGGATTTCTGCGCATCGGCCTGCTGGTCCTTGCGCACCCCGTGCGAAATGAAATTCACCACGTCGAGCCGCGTCACGCCTTGCTGGTGCAGGTAATACACCGCGTGCGAATCCTTTTCGCCGAAGATCGCGACCAGCACATTGGCGCCGGTCACTTCCTTCTTGCCGTTGGAAGCCGATTGCACATGCATGATGGCGCGCTGGATGACGCGCTGGAAACCTAAGGTCGGCTGGGTATCCACTTCATTCGAACCCGGCACCGTCGGTGTGTTGTCGCCAATGAAGATGGTCAGCGTCTTGCGCATATCATCAATATTGACGGCACACGCACGCAGCACCTCTGCCGCGGACGGGTTATCGAGCAAGGCCAGCAGCAGGTGTTCAACCGTGATGAACTCGTGCCGTGCTTGCCGTGCCTCGACAAACGCCATGTGCAAACTTACTTCCAGTTCCTGCGCAATCATGCTTCCTCCATCATGCATTGCAGGGGATGCCCTGCTTTGCGTGCGTGCGTTAATACCAGTTCAACCTTGGTGGAAGCGATATCTTTCGGATATACCCCACACATGCCTTTGCCATCGCGATGCACTTTCAACATTATCTGCGTTGCGGCTTCACGATCCTTGTTGAAATATTCCTGCAGGATAGCGACCACGAACTCCATTGGAGTGTAGTCGTCATTGAGCAAAAATACTTGATACATGGGGGGCGGCTTGAGCTTTTGCTCCTGTCGCGTCGCTACTGTCCCGTCTTCGTGCTTGGTTACCATGCGCCTATTCTAAAACCTTCCAACAAATGCGCAACGCGCGACACAGAATAAAAGATGACTTATAACGATATTACGCGTTTTCCGATTGCTATGCAGATGACGATAGAAGAGATTAAATCAAGAGCAAAAAAACGGCCAAAACCAGAAATTTAATTGCATAAAGGAAATTACTTGACTTTTTTATTTTTTGCGCAAAGAATGACATTCATTGGTGAGCGTGTTTCTGCTTATTAATAGAAGTGAGCAAGTTCTAGAAGGGGCAGCGTTACGCGAGGCTTCTTGCTTTTACGGCTCGTGTGATTGTTATTATTTGAAAGACGCTATTTTATGGCAACAGGTACAGTCAAGTGGTTCAACGATTCTAAGGGCTTCGGCTTTATCACTCCGGATGACGGCGGTGAAGATTTGTTTGCACACTTTTCCGCAATCCAGATGAACGGCTTCAAGACCCTCAAAGAAGGTCAAAAAGTCCAGTTCGAAGTCACGCAAGGCCCTAAAGGCAAGCAAGCTTCTAACATCCAAGCTCCTTAATTTCGCTTTGCGTCATTAAGCGGCTTTTGTGAAAAACCTCACCGCGGTGGGGTTTTTTTATGCGTACGGCCCGCAAGCAAGCCGAAAAAAAAGCCAGGACATGTCCTGGCTTTTTTGTGAAAACAGCAAAATTACATGTTTTCGATCAGCACTTCGCCGAAACCCGAGCAGGAAACCTGGGTAGCGCCTTCCATCAGGCGCGCAAAGTCGTAGGTGACCTTTTTCGAGGTAATCGACTTTTGCATCGATTCGATGATCAGGTCGGCAGCTTCGACCCAGCCCATGTGGCGCAACATCATTTCCGCCGACAGGATCAGCGAACCCGGGTTGACATAGTCCTTGCCTGCATATTTAGGCGCGGTGCCGTGGGTTGCTTCGAACATGGCGACCGAATCCGACAGGTTGGCGCCCGGCGCGATGCCGATGCCGCCGACTTGCGCCGCCAGCGCGTCGGAAATGTAGTCGCCGTTCAGGTTCAGGGTGGCGATCACGCTGTATTCGTTTGGACGCAACAGGATTTGTTGCAGGAATGCATCAGCGATCGAATCCTTGACGATGATTTCGCGGCCGGTCTTCGGGTTCTTGAATTTCGCCCATGGACCGCCGTCGATCAACTCGGCGCCGAATTCCTTTTGCGCCAGCGCGTAGGCCCAGTCACGGAAGCCACCTTCGGTGAACTTCATGATGTTGCCCTTGTGGACAATGGTGACGGACGGTTTGTCGTTGTCGATCGCGTACTGGATCGCCTTGCGCACCAGGCGCTCGGTGCCTTCGCGCGAAACCGGCTTGACGCCGATGCCGGAAGTGTCAGGGAAGCGGATCTTCTTGACGCCCATTTCCTTGATCAGGAACTCGATCAGTTTCTTGGCGCCGTCGCTGCCTTCTTGCCATTCGATGCCGGCGTAGATGTCTTCCGAGTTTTCGCGGAAAATCACCATGTCGGTCTTTTCCGGCTCACGCACCGGCGAAGGCACGCCCTTGAAATAACGCACCGGGCGCAGGCAGACGTACAGGTCCAGTTCCTGGCGCAAGGCCACGTTGAGGGAACGGATGCCGCCGCCGACCGGCGTGGTCAGCGGGCCTTTGATCGACACGACGTAATCCTTGATCGCGGCCAGGGTCTCTTCCGGCAGCCAGACGTCAGGACCGTATACCTTGGTCGACTTTTCGCCGGCGAACACTTCCATCCAGCTGATCTTGCGCTTGCCTGCATATGCCTTGGACACAGCGGCGTCCACAACCTTGATCATGACTGGGCTGATATCGACGCCGGTGCCGTCGCCTTCGATGTAAGGAATGATTGGATTGTCAGGGACGTTGATCGAAAAATCGGCGTTGACGGTGATTTTTTTGCCTTCGGCAGGCACTTTGATATGTTGGGACATCTGTGTATCTCCGGAGTTGAGGAGGTAAAAGTGACTAGTGCAGTCTGATTTGAAACACGGTTGGTCTTATATAAGACATAAGACAAGCATTCCATATTATGCACTAGTATTTTACTGGACGCTATGTTTTTGCGACACCGGCGCTGCGCTTCCGTCGTGCTGCGCCCATGGCGAAGCACTATACTAGCGCCATGTCTCTGATTCTATTCAACAAACCATTTCAAGTGATGTGCCAGTTTTCAGCCCATCCCGGCCGCCCTACGCTCGCCGACTATATCAAGATCCCCGATATCTATCCGGCCGGACGCCTAGATGCCGATAGTGAAGGATTATTGTTACTTACCGATGACGGCCAGCTGCAGCACAATATCAGCCATCCGGCGGTGAAGCAGCCCAAGACCTACATGGCGCAGGTCGAAGGCGTGCCGACCGAGGTCTTGCTGGAGCGCTTGCGGCACGGCGTCGATCTTGGCGATTTCCGCAGCAAGCCGTGCCAGGCGCGCCAGATCGAGGAACCGGACTGGCTGTGGCCGCGCGATCCGCCGATCCGCCAACGCCAGGACAAACCCACCAGCTGGCTGGCGCTGACTCTGACCGAAGGCAAGAACCGCCAGGTGCGGCGCATGACGGCGGCGGTGGGATTGCCGACCTTGCGCCTGGTGCGAGTGGCGATCGGCCAGGTGTCGCTGCAAAGCCATCCGCTGTGGCCGGGCGAGTCGCTGGCGATCGATCCGGCGGATCTGGTCACCCTGAGGAAGTAGCAGTTGATACAAATAGATACAGGTTTCCGCTCTTTTTAAAAATCAATGTCAACCATACCTTTCCGGAGGTCGTTAATCGCAGTGATTCAAGTGAATCATCGATTGATTAACTCGCTAACTGAATGGATTTGAAAATGAAAAAACTGATCGCTGTTCTGATTGCCGGCCTGTTCGCTTCTTCCGTTTTCGCTGCCGATGCAGCTCCTGCTGCTCCAGCAGCACCTGCTGCCGCCGCTGCTGAAGCTTCGGCGCCTGCTGCAAAGAAGGCTACACACAAAGTCAAGAAAGCCAAGAAAACTGCAAAAGCCAAAGCTGCAAAAGCTGAAGCCCCAGCAGCCGACGCTCCTGCTGCCAAGTAATTCCAGCATCAGCTTCAACAAGAAAGGCAGGCGCGTCCTGCCTTTTTTTACGTCCTGAAACAATTAATGTCCACCACCCCTACCCCTCCGGCGATTTACCTCTCTGTATAATCTCCCGATCCTAAAGGAGCTTTATCGATATGAGAAAAATTCGCGCCGCCTACCTTGCAGCCACCGCTGCCTGCCTCGCAAGCCTTGCTGCCGTCGCACTGCCGGCAACGGCCCAGGAAATCCAGCAGCTCCCGGTCACTCCCCTGAATATCGGCATCCACGTGATCAAGGCCGAAGTGGCGCGCAGCGAAGATCAGCGCGAACAAGGGCTGATGTTCCGCAAGAAAATGGGCGCCAACGAGGGCATGGTGTTTGTATTCGAGACTCCTGCGGGCATCTGCATGTGGATGAAGAACACCCTGATTCCGCTGTCGGTGGCGTTCATCGACGCCAAGGGCGCGATCCTGAATGTCGAGGAAATGAAGGCGCAGACGCTGGATTCCCATTGCGCCCAGGGCGCGGCGTCTTATGCGCTGGAGATGAACAAGGGCTGGTTCAAGGACAAGAACATCAAGCCGGGCACCGTGATCCAAGGTTTGCCGCAACTGTAAACACCTCCGGCGGCGGCCTGAACAGCTGCCGCCGGACAATCAAGACAAAACAGAAAAACCCTGCATAACGCACGTTATGCAGGGTTTTTCTTAACCATCAACAACTTAACAAGAAACGCCAGCCGCGGCTGACGCTGCTACTTGCTAGTTATTAAGCAGCCGACAATGCTTTCAGAGCAGCATTCAAACGGCTCTTATGGCGTGCAGCCTTGTTCTTGTGGATGATTTTCTTGTCCGCGATACGATCGATAGTCGATACGGAAGTTTGCAGGACCAGCGCTGCTGCAGCCTTGTCGCCGCCAGTGATTGCCTTGCGGGCAGCTTTGATAGCTGTGCGCAGGGTCGAACGCTGACTGGAGTTGTGCAGGTTTTGCTGAACTGCTTGACGAGCACGCTTACGTGCTTGTGCGGTATTTGCCATTTATATTTCCTAAAACGAGGTCGGGAATGCGAGGTAAGAAATGCTTACGCGGCAAACCAGACCGCGGCGCAGAATTCTGTAAAGCCACGGATTATAACCAGTTTTTGAAGAACAGGCAAATCCCCTCTTGCTTTGGAAGCAATTCTGTCGCAAGAAAGCACAGTTTCCAGAATGACAATCTTATATCATGCTCGCTGCGGGAACGTTCCAGTGCGGACTTTATCACAGTCAGTGTTTGCCGGCAGTCAACGAAACCGGCACGAACTCCCGCTTTTCCACCTCCTGAGAAAGCTGCGGCAGGCGATCTGCTACAGCTATAATGCCGCTCCATGAACTTGCATAAAACGCTTGCCACCGTCTCTGGCATGACCATGGTGTCGCGTGTGACGGGCCTGATTCGCGAAATCCTGTACGCGCGCGCATTCGGCGCCGACGGCTACACCGATGCTTTCGCCATCGCTTTCCGTATTCCCAACCTGTTGCGCCGGCTGTTTGCCGAAGGCGCTTTTTCCCAAGCGTTCGTGCCCATCCTGGGCGAATACAAGAACCAGAAAGGCGAAGCGGCGACCAAACAGCTGGTCGACCACGTCGCCACCGTGCTGACCTGGGCCATGCTGTTTACCTGCATCGTCGGCATCCTGGCCACCCCGGTGCTGGTGTATTTCATCGCCACCGGCCTGAAAGACAACAAGGAAGTATTCGACGCCTCGGTCTTCATGACCCGCATCATGTTTCCCTACATCGGCTTCATGTCCTTTGTTGCGCTGGCCGGCGGCATCCTGAATACCTGGCATGAATTCAAGATCCCGGCCTTCACTTCGGTGCTGCTCAACCTGGCGTTCATCGTTGCCTCGCTGTTCGTTGCACCTTATATGCAACATCCCATCTATGCGATGGCGTTTGCGGTGCTGGTCGGCGGCGTGCTGCAGGTGGCGATCCAGGTGCCGGCGCTGCTCAAGGTCGGCATGCTGCCGCGGATCGCGCTCAATCCCATGGTCGGCTTGCGCGACCTGGGCGTGCAGCGGGTCCTGAAAAAAATGGGGCCGGCAGTGTTTGCGGTGTCGGCCGCCCAGCTCAGCCTGCTGATCAACACCAACATCGCCTCGCGCCTGGGGCATGGCAGCGTGTCCCTGCTGACCTATGGCGACCGCCTGATGGAGTTCCCTACAGCATTGCTGGGCGTGGCCCTCGGCACCATCCTGTTGCCCAGCCTGTCGAAAGCCAATGCCGACAAGGACCATGGCGAATATTCGTCGCTGCTGGACTGGGGCTTGCGCCTCACCTTCCTGCTGGCGCTGCCGTCCGCGGTCGGCCTGGCAACCTTGTCAGTACCGCTGACGGCAACCTTGTTCCAGCATGGCAAATTCGATGCGGCCTCGGTCGCGGTCACCAGCCAGGTGCTGATCGCCTACGGCGTTGGCTTGATCGGCCTGATCGTGGTGAAAATCCTGGCGCCCGGCTTTTACGCCAAGCAGGATATCCGGACTCCGGTCAAGATCGCGGTCGGCGTGTTGATCGCTACACAATTGATGAACTACCTGTTCGTGCCGGTATTTGCAGTGGCCGGCCTGGCGCTGTCGATCAGCGTCGGCGCCTGCCTGAACGCCGGTTTCCTGCTGTGGAGCCTGATGCGGCGCGGCATCTACAAGCCGGAAAGCGGCTGGATCCGCTATTTCATGCGTCTGCTCGGCGCCCTGTTCCTGATGGCGGCGGTGGCGCTGTGGTGCGGCCAGCAATTCGACTGGACCGGTCCGCACACCAGCTCGCTGGCGCGCATCGCCGCCCTGTGCGCGGTGCTGGCGGCCTGCGGCATTACTTACTTTGGAGCACTATTGGCGATGGGGTTCCGATTCAGCGATTTCAAGCGGATTGCGCGTTAAACTGGATCGCGCTAGGGAAAATAGTTTGCTAGGATAGAGTCATGACGATTACATCTCTTGACTACTTTACTTCGCTGGTGCAACAGGCCAACGATGTTCCTTTGTTCGAGGCAGCCTTGGCGATTGCGCAGGATGTCTATCCCAAGCTGGATTTCGATGCGCCGCAGAATGACCTGGACCGGCTGGCCAATACCTTGCGCCTGCGCCTGCCGGCGGACGCCTCGGCGATCCAGAAGCTACGCCTGCTGAACCAGTTCTTCTACCAGGAGCTGGGATTCGCGATCAACGTCAATCATTATTACGACACCGACAACAGCTACCTGCACCGGGTGATCGCCAAACGGCGCGGCATCCCGATTTCGCTGGCGCTGGTCTATATGGAACTGGCGCAGCAGATCGGCTTGCCGGTCAAAGGCGTGTCCTTCCCCGGCCATTTCCTGATGAAGCTGACCGTGCCCTCGGGCGACATCATGATCGATCCGGCCAACGGCGCCAGCCTGTCGCGCGAAGAACTGGAAGAACGGCTGGAGCCTTACCTGCCGACCGAAAACGATGAAGAAAGAGCGGCCAGCCGGCTATCGCTGATCAGCTATCTGCAGATCGCCCACCCGCACGACATCCTGGTGCGCATACTGCGCAACCTGAAAGCCATCTACCAGCAAGGCAATCATTGGCAACGGCTGCTGGAAGTACAGCAGCGGATCCTGATCCTGCTGCCCGGCGACGCCGTCGAACGGCGCGACCGCGGCCTGGCGTTCGCGCAGCTGGATTGCCCGCAAGCGGCTCTGGAAGACCTAGAACATTACCTGGCGCAGCGGCCGCTGGCCGCCGATGCAGCGACCTTGCGCGAGCAGGTGATGGAACTGCGCGAGGCTTGCAAACGCTTGAATTAAGCAGTTAGTCGATATTGGTCGCCGGCCATTCGCTGCGCAGCAGCGACAACATCAGCATGTCGTGGTAGCGGCCGCCCCAGTGGCCGACCTGGCGCATCCTTCCTTCATCGACGAAACCGAGCTGGCGCAGCAGCTTGAGCGAACCCAGGTTGTCGGGATGGACCATGGCTTCGATGCGGTTGAGCGCCATCTCGGCGAAACCCCAGGTCATGACGGCGGTCAGCGTCTCGCGCATGAAACCCTGCTTCTGGACATGCGTCGAGAGTTCGTAGCCGATCATGCATTTGCGCCAGTTGCGGTCCCAGCGGAACAAGCCGCACGATCCCAGCAACTGATTGTTTTCCCTGACCTGGATACCCCAGCGGGTACCTGGATTTTCATCCAGGCGGAAACTGGCGAAGCGCTTGATCAAACCTTGCGCCGCCGCCAGGTCCGGCAAGGGATCCACGCCAAACCAGCGCATCAGCTCAGGATCGCCATGCATGGCGAGTATCTGCTCAGCATCGCTCTCGACGATCTCGCGCAGCAGCAGGCGTTCGGTCTGGATGACGGGGAAAGCCGGGGTTTCGCTCATTGCTCAGCCATGTCCTTCCATGAAAGGTTACGTAGATCTGGAGGGCGAAGCCTTCTCCTTTTTTACCCCTTGCTGCGCGCCTCGATCACTTCCCACTTCTCCAGGCTCTCCAGCAGCAGGCCGTCGATCTCGGCGAAGCGGTCGTTGAGGCGCTTCACTTCGTCCGGCTTCTGCTTGTACAGGTCAGGATCGGCCAGCTGGCTGGAAATGGTTTTCTGTTCCGCTTCCAGCTTGGCGATCAGCAGCGGCAATTCTTTCAATTCCTGCTGTTCCTTGTAGCTGAGTTTTTTCTGCTTGGCGACAGGCTCCGCCTTGGCTTCCAGCTTGGCGTCGCCCTTGGCCTTGGCGATCACGGCTGACTGGCTCGGGCGCACGCGCTCCCAGTCGGTGTAGCCGCCGACATACTCGCGCCACATGCCGTCGCCCTCGGCAGCGATCACCTGGGTCACCACATTGTCGAGGAAGGTGCGGTCATGGCTGACCAGGAACACCGTGCCGCTATAGTCTTCCAGCAGTTCTTCCAGCAGTTCCAGGGTATCGATATCGAGGTCGTTGGTCGGTTCATCCAGCACCAGCACGTTGGCCGGCTTGGCGAACAGGCGCGCCAGCAACAGGCGGTTGCGCTCGCCGCCGGACAGCGACTTGACCGGCGAGCGCGCACGCTCCGGCGCGAACAGGAAATCGTTCAGGTAAGTCATCACATGCTTGCGCTGGCCGTTGATCTCGACCCAGTCGCTGCCCGGCGCGATGGTGTCGGCCAGGCTGGCGTCTTCGTTCAGCTGCGCGCGCATCTGGTCGAAATACGCGATCTGCAGTTTGGTGCCCTGCTTGACCGTGCCGCTGTCGGGCTGGTCCTGGCCCAAGATCAGTTTCAGCAAGGTGGTCTTGCCGGCGCCGTTCTGGCCGATCAGGCCGACCTTGTCGCCGCGCATGATGGTGGCGGTGAAATTGTTCACGATGACCTTGTCGCCAAACGCCTTGTTGACATCGGTCAGCTCGGCCACGATCTTGCCGGAACGCTCGCCCGAAGACACATCCAGCTTGACCTGGCCCTGCTGGTCGCGGCGCGCGCTGCGCGCCAGGCGCAGAGATTCCAGGCGGCGCACGCGGCCTTCGTCGCGGGTGCGGCGTGCCTGCACGCCTTTGCGGATCCAGATTTCTTCCTGCGCCAGGAATTTGTCGAACTTGGCGTTTTCGACTTCTTCGATTTCCAGCTGCTCGGCCTTGCGCACCTGGTAAGCCGTGAAATTGCCTGGGAAGGACAAGATGCGGCCGCGATCCAGTTCGATGATGCGGGTGGCGACGTTGTCCAGGAAACTGCGGTCATGGGTGATGAAAAGCACGCTGCCTTTGTAGTCGCGCAGCAAACCCTCGAGCCACATGATGGAGCTGAAATCCAGGTGGTTGGTCGGCTCGTCGAGCAGCAACACATCGGGCGCGCTGACCAGGGCGCATGCCAGCGCCACGCGCTTTTGCATACCGCCCGAGAGCTGGCCCATCAGCAGGTCTTTATCCAGGTTGAGGCGATCCAGCGTGGTCTCGACCTTGTTGGTCAGGCTCCAGGCATCGGCAGCGTCGAGCTTGCTCTGGATCTCGTGCATGCGTTCCATGATGGCGTCGTCGTTGTCGCCGCCGAACTGACCGGTCAGTGCATCGTATTCGTTCAGCAATGCCTGCATCTCACCCATGCCTGACGCCACGGCGTCGAACACCGACATCTCGGTTTCGAAATGCGGTTCCTGGTCGACATAGGCGATCTTGATGCCTTGCTGCATCACCATCAGGCCGTCGTCCAGCCTCGATACGCCGGCGATGGTTTTCAGCAGCGACGACTTGCCGGTGCCGTTGCGGCCGATCAGGCCGACCCGCTCTCCCGATTCCAGGGAAAATTCCGCGCGGTCCAGCAGCGCAACGTGACCGAATGCGAGTTGCGCATTGGTGATAGAGATGACAGCCATAATTTGGATAAAACCAGAAAAAGAAAGATCTGCAGCAGCGCAACAGCGGCTTTGTGCAGTCGATTGGATGAATGAACCGCACATTGTACCTATACTCGCGCCGCGTGGCCGTACATTTGTCGCGGCCGGGCCTGCACTGAACCCGTATTGAACCTGCGCCCGACCCGCCCGAGGCTTGGCGGCCAGCTTCCCGCCAATGGTGATTTTGACCAGTCAGCCGCCGCCACAAAATATTTCTAAAAATGTATTGCCGTATAGAAATTTTAGCCCTATATTATTTCCACATGGAAATACCTACCCACAAGGTGGGCACATGTCATGGCGTAACTTATCCGACCCGCATTTCATAATAACATTGTTGCAAAAACAAGGGCAAAAGTGCTTCGCTTTTGTCTCACACATTCATACGACAGGGAGAAAGCCATGGATCCATTACTAGGCCAATTATTGGCGCCGAAATACGACGCAGCGCTGGTTTTGCTGTCATACATGATTTCGTTCTGGGGCGCGCTGCTGGCCCTGCAATGCGCCAAATCCATGTTTCGCAAGGACGGCACGCTGGACCTCGGCATGACCATCTGCGCCGCCGCTTCGCTGGGCGGCATCGGCATCTGGTCGATGCACTTCCTGGCCATGCAGGCTTACCGCCTGACCGTGCCGATCGCCTACGATGTCGTGCTGACCGCGGCCTCGCTGGGGGCGGCGATCCTGATTTCCGGCATCGCACTCTATCTGGCCGGCAGCCACGGCAAATTCAAGGTATCCGGCTGGCTGGCCGGCAGCCTGCTGGCCGGCGTCGGCGTGTGCGTGATGCACTACATGGGCATGTATGCGATGAACCTGCGCGCCACCATGCTGCTTAACCCGACCATCGTCGTGATCTCGATCGTCATCGCGATCGCCGCCGCCTCCGCTGCGCTATGGCTGGCGTTCAACCTGACCCGGCTGCTGCACCGCGTGATCGCCGCGTTGGTGATGGCGCTGGCGGTGTGCAGCATGCACTACGTCGGCATGTATGCCGCCAACATGATCTGCACCAGCGACGCACCGCTGATCCCGCTCAAGATCGGCGGCAACTATCTCGATGTGTCGGTCTATGCCGTCGCCGGCTTGCTGTCGCTATGCATTTTCTGGGTAGTGCTGGGGCGCAGCATGGATGAAAACAAGCTGGTCGAGACGCTGCGCTGAACAGACGCTAGAGGTCGAAGCCTTTCATGATGCCGATCGTCATCAGGTCGGCATCATTCTTGTTCCTGAAAGTGACCACCCGGCCGAAACTGGCGAAGCCGCGCAATTGATGGCCCAGGTCGCGCCCGACCTGCAGGCTGATCAGGCCGTTGACTTTCCAGTCGCTCGAATCGCGTTTATTGACCGCCAGATAAGGCCCGGCGCCGGCGCTGATATCCCAGTGCTCGGCGACCGGCTGCACATACCAGCCCTGCGCGGCGATCCCGTGCCGGTTCACGCGTACGCCGTCGTCGCCTTCTTCAATCGCAGACACCGAAGCGGCCCAGGGGCCATAATATTTTTTCGCTTCCAGCGCATAACTCAGGCGCTTGCCCGGCCCCGACTGGTTGGTCTGGGCAAAACCGCCCAGCGCCGCCAGCCACACGCCATGCCGGCCGTCCGCATCGGGCGGGCTCACATGCGCCGCGCCGAAATCCTTGCCGAGGCCAACCAGGAAAGCATCCGAGGAAGGCGCGCCGGGCGTCAGCACGTGGTTGTACGCCAGCCGAAGACTGAGGCCAGGCGAATACTGGTCAAGGCGCGTCAGCAGCGCCACGGAAACCAGGCCGCCCAGGCGCGCATCGTCTTTTTCCGTACCGTTGACGGTAGTTCGATTCATGCTGAAATACGGACCGGCGCCTACTTCAAGGTCAAAACTGGGACGCAAATTCTGGCGGTAAACCATCTGCACGGCGTAACCGTCGCGGTGGTTGTTGTCGGGATGGCCCTCGTTGTAATACACATAGTCAAGCCGGGTGCTGGCGCCCGCCGGCAGATGCCCGCCGGCCGCCAGCCCGAACAGGTCGAGAGCCGGCCCGAAGCGGATTTCCGCCGCGCGCCAGCGCATCGGCTTCTGGCCGTCCAGGCTGGTGCCGTACAGGATGCCGTTGCCGAGTGCGGCCGAGGCGTAGCTGCTGTCGCCCGCCGGCGCCAGCGGCGGCATGGCGTCATCGGCCTGGGTGAAGGGATGCCAGCAAAGAAACATGGATGCCAGCGCAACATTCCTAACTACTCTGTTTTTCTTAGACATGGCAGCCTCCATTATCAATAAGACCTTGTTTTACGGCTTGCTCAAGCTTGTTTGTATGTGACCAACAAATAACGATAATGTTTCAGTCCTTGACTTAGGGAACAAACGTTTCCATAATCCAGAAATGTCAAATTCCCTGTCAGATCCAGTCAATGTTTCCCGCAGCCGCGGCAGGCCGCGCGAGTTCGACATGGACCAGGCGCTCGACAAGGCCGTACGCGTATTCAGCGAGCGCGGTTATCACGCCACCACGGTATGCGACCTGACGCAAGCCATGCAGCTCGCCTCGGGCAGCGTCTACAAGGCGTTCAAGGACAAAAAGAGTGTTTTCCTGGCAGCGCTCGACCGTTACAAGACCGTGCGCGATGCGCAGCTGCGGGCGGTGGTCAGTGCGGGCGCGACGGGAAAGGACCAGGTGCGCCTGGCGTTAGCCTTCTATGCCGATGCATCGCATGGCGCCGGCGGTCTCGAGGGTTGCATGGTGGTCGGCAGCGCGGCGGAACTGGCCACCTTTGATCCGGATGTCGCGCAGTGGGTGACTGCAGCACTGACTCGCAACGAAGTATTGATCGGTGCGCTGATCCGGCAGGGCCAGCAAGACGGCTCGATTCCGCCGCATATAGATAGCGCAGCTACCGCCCGCCTGCTGCTGTGCATGATCCAGGGCATGCGCGTGGTCGGCAAGACCGGCCGCACCCGGAACGAGATGAGCGTGCTGACAGATATCGCCATGAAGGTGCTCGCCTGATTTTTTTGCCAATTTAGGAAACGTTTATTCCCTTTTTAAGGATCACCATGACCACATTTAGCGCTAGCGCCGAGACCAGAACCGAACCGTCAGCCTCGGCCTGGATGATGCTCCTGCTGGCATTCGCCTGCGGGCTGATTGCCGCCAACCTGTATTACGCCCAGCCCCTGGCCGGACCGATAGGCGTAGCGCTGGGCCTGTCGCCCGGCGCCACCGGACTGATCGTCACCTTGACCCAGATCGGCTACGGCATCGGATTGCTGTTCATCGTGCCGCTCGGCGACCTGCTCGAGACCCGCCGCCTGGTGCTGACCCTGATCGGCCTCGCCGCCCTGGCGCTGCTGGCAGCCGCATTGTCGACGCATCCCCTGCCCTTCTTCGCCGCCACGCTGTGCATCGGCCTCGCCTCGGTTGCAGTGCAGGTGCTGGTGCCATATGCCGCGCACCTGGTGCCGGAAGCGGAACGCGGCCGCGCCGTCGGCAGCGTCGTCAGCGGCCTGATGCTCGGCATCATGCTGGCGCGTCCGGTCTCCAGTTTCATCGCCCAGTTTGCATCGTGGCACACGGTGTTTTTCATCTCGGCCGCGGCGATGGCGCTGCTGGCGCTCATGCTCAGGCTGGCCTTGCCGCGGCGAGAACCGGTATCCACCATTTCCTACGGCAAGCTGCTGGCCTCCATGGTCGACCTGATGCGCAACACGCCGGTGCTGCGGCGGCGCGCGTTCTATCAGGCCAGCCTGTTTGCCGCCTTCAGCCTGTTCTGGACCACTACCCCGCTGCTGCTGGCGGGACCGGAGTTCCGGCTGTCGCAGGGAGGCATTGCACTGTTCGCCCTGGCGGGCGTAGCTGGCGCCATCGCCTCGCCCATCGCCGGCCGTTTCGCCGATCGCGGCTGGACCAAGGCGGCGACTGCATTCGCGATGCTGGCCGTCGCCGGCGCCTTCCTCATCACCCATATCGGCGCCTATGGCTCGCCGCTCGCACTGGGCTTGCTGGTTGCCGCCGGCATCCTGCTGGATTTTGGCGCCACCACCAACCTGGTGCTGGGGCAGCGCGCCATCTTTGTATTGGGCGCCGAATATCGGAGCCGCCTCAATGGCCTCTACATGGCGACTTTCTTCGCCGGCGGCGCGCTCGGTTCGGCGCTGGGCGGCCTGGCTTTCGCGCATGGCGGATGGGTCATGGCGTCGTGGCTTGGTTTTGCTTTGCCTATGGTTGCATTACTCTATTTTTTCACCGAGCCGAAATAGATTTTCCGGAGGTTTCCCCACCGTCTGCTTACGGGCGGTGGGGAGCTTGTTCTACTGTGGGCAAGCTACAAATTCTGGGCCTGGCATTTAACGTCAATGCCAGCATCACGGGTTTGAAGCCGGCGAAAACCGGCGGGCTTCAAAACCCGAATTTCCCGTTCTGGTTTTTCCACTCGCTCTGCGCGGAATCGCTTGGTGAACATCCCAGTGCTCGGCAATCTTGCCGTCCTGTACCCGGAACAAATCGTATAAGGAAACCGGCTTATCCGAGGCAGGTCAGGCAAGCGCTGCTTTAACCAGCGTCGCAAGCGACGTCGTCGGCCGGCCGATCAGCCGGCTCAGCTGATGGCTATCGTCAAACAGTGCGCCTTTAGATGCCCCGATATCGGAATCCGACAGCAAACCGGCGACATGCTCAGGCAAGCCTGCGCCAAGCAGCGCTTCCTTGAAATCGGCTTCCGCCAGGTTCTGGTAGACCACCGTCTTGCCCGACTGGCGACTGATTTCAGCCGCCAGTTCCGTCAGTGTGTAGGTTTCGTCGCCGGCCAATTCATATACCTTGCCGGCCTGGTCGGCGCTGGTCAATACGGCCGCAGCTGCAGCGGCGTAGTCGGCACGCGCCGCCGATGCAATCCGGCCTTCGCCGGCACTGCCAATGTAGGCGCCATGCAAGGCGGTGGGTACGCTGGCCAGGTAGTTTTCCGTGTACCAGCCGTTGCGCAGCACTACATGCGGCAGGCCGGACGCCTTCAGCAGCGCTTCGGTTGCCCTATGTTCGCCGGCCAGGCCCAACGGCGAAGTATCGGCGCGCAGGACACTGGTGTAGGCCACCAGGCCGACACCGGCGCGCTTGGCGGCGTCAATCGCATTGCGATGCTGCGGCAGGCGCTGCCCCACTTCGCTGGACGAAATCAGCAGCAGCTTGCCGGCGCCCTTGAATGCAGCGTCGAGCGTCGCCGGCTGGGCATAGTCGGCCAGCCGTACCTGCACACCCAAGGCGGCCAGGTCAGAAACTTTTTCGGGAGTGCGCACGGCGGCGACGATTTCGCTTGCCGGCAGTGTTTTAAGCAGTTCCTTGATGGCAAGACGGCCCAGTTGGCCGGAGGCTCCAGTTACGACGATCATGGTCAAACTCCTTTATATGCGAGAGAAGAACTGGCACAATATCACTCAAACTTACGTTTAGTAAGTACCAACACAAAGGTAAGTGCCCAATGAATAAAGACGCCAACAGCCCGACAGCGGCAACCATGCCCCTCTCCGCCCAGATGCAGAGAGGCGACCTGTTTACCGGCAAGTGTCCGTCACGCGAAGTGCTGACCCACGTCACCAGCCGCTGGGGAGTGCTGATCCTGGTCGCCTTGCTCGGCGGGACCTACCGTTTCAGCGATTTGCGCAGGAAGGTGAATGGCGTCAGCGAAAGGATGCTGGCGCAGACGCTGCAATGGCTGGAAGCCGACGGATTCGTGCTGCGCAAATCCTATCCGGTTGTGCCGCCGCATGTCGAATACAGCCTGACGCCCCTCGGGCTAGAGGTCGGAAATAAAGTGGAGGCACTGGCCGACTGGATTGAAGAGAGCTTGCCGCAGATCATGGAAGCGCGGCGTCTTGTTGCAGAGGCGTGAGCCCTCGGCGATAAACCGGGCATAATTTATAGTGTTGCCGCACGTGCTAAGATCGCCCCAAAAGACGCTAGGCAACTCATCCCAGCGCTTTCGACCAAGCTAGATTCCGAGAGGAACGCCATGCCAGTACATCACGCCCTGATTCCTTGCCTGCGCTATAGCGATGCGCCGGCTGCCATCTCTTTCCTCTGCACGGCCTTCGGCTTCGAACGCAAAGCCGTGTATGCCGACGAGGGCGATCCCTCGATCGTGCACCATGCCGAGCTGCTGCTGAATGGCCAGATGATCATGCTTGGTTCGGACAGGCCTGGCGAGGTCAAGGACAAGTATCGCTGGAAGACCGTCGCCGAAGCGGGCGGCATAACGGCCTGCATATACGCTGTGATAGATGACCCGGACGCGCACTGCGCCCGGGCTCGCGCCGCCGGCGCTGAAATACTCACAGATCCGAAGGACAATGACGGTTATCCCGGCCGCGGCTACGATGCGCGCGACACCGAAGGCAACGTCTGGAATTTCGGCAGCTACGATCCGTTCGCCTCAGAGCAGCATTGATAAACGGCGTAGTGTCGTGCGCAGTTCAGCTTCGAGGCGGCGAAACAATTGCCTCCACTGCATGTCCCACCGAGAGAATGTGGTGATCGCCCCTATCTCGATCCATTTTTACAACTAAGGCGTCGCGTGCTTTTTTATCGCTTTCCTGAGATCGCCGTCATTCAACATCCGCACCAGCGACGGCAAATGACGGCTGGCCAGAAAAGAAAACCATCCGTCCCAGCCGATTGGGTTCTCAAAACGCGAACCACATGTGGCTATCAGCAGCCGGCGCGCCACCTCGTCGGCGCTACGCACCACGTTAAACGCATTGTTGCTTTCGATTTCCCACACTACCTTAGGCTTGTCAGCATTCTCCTGGGCCAGGCCAGGGGTGTCGATAGTGCCGGGATACACTACTTTCACCTGCACGCCGTATAACCCTAATTCCTGCCGCAAGCCCTCGGCGAAACCGACGATGGCCCACTTGCTGGCCGAATACGCGGCATAGCCGTAAGTACTGAGATAGCCAAGCACAGAGCTGACCATCACTACCGTGCCGGCTTTCTGCTGCATGAAATGCGGCGCAAACGCGCGGCAGAGGTAGGCATGGCCAAGGTAATTCACCTCGATCAGCTGTTTGAAGTCCTTGACTGGAAGCTCATGCACCTGGCCGGCGTGGGCGAAGCCCTGGTTGCAGATCAACAGATCCAGTCCGCCGAGCGCGGCCACCGCATCCGCAGCCACCAGCTCCACCGCCGCCGGATCGGTAACATCTACATTGCGCGCGATCAGCACCGTGTCTCGGCCGGTCGCCGCCTGCCTCATCTCTGCCACGGTCTGCGCCAAGGCGTCGAGCCCTCGAGCCGCCACGCATACATGAGCGCCATCGCGGGCGAGCTGCAAGGCAATGGCGCGGCCAAGCCCTTGAGAACCGCCGGAAACGAACACCCTCTTGCCTGCGTAGCTATTTTTTTGATGTTGCTGAATATCGTTGATTGGCAAACCCATTCTTGAACTCCGAAGACAATGGCCAGACCGATTTGAATTGTTTAGCGTCCATCCAATGTAACCAGATCCGAGCCGCAGTGTGAGGGCTGAAACGGACGACATGGGGGTCATTGACGGACAAATCATTGTTCGTTCCATAGATTGACGCTGGGCAGACATATGTGTCGCCAACGGCCGTCTTGACCAGCTGAAAAGCTGGCTTCGGGTATCTCGTCCGCCGGCTACTTGCTAAGCGCCGAATCCGAGACCAACCAGGTATTCCCCATACTGCCGGACTCCGTGATCTCCACGCTGCAGCGAGACTTTCAGTTCTATGTCTGGGAGAAGCTGGGACCGGACAGTTCGATGATTCGTTTGGTCACTTCGTGGGCAACCTCATGTCGATGCGTTTCTATCGAAGCTGCCGCCCGTGCAATAACCACCGCAGGGACAGTTTGAATCGATGCCGGGCCGGCGCAAGGCCGGCGCCCGGTACTGCGAACAAAAAAATGCCCGCCAACCTTTCGGCTGCGGGCATGAAGGTCCATCGAGGGAGGGGATACCGTCATGGTTAGTGACGGGGTAAGTATAAGACGGACTTGATTCAATAACATTAAGGTAGCGTTAAGATCGGCGAAGCACCAAGACAGATGCCGCAACGCGGTATTGCCGCTGGACTGTTTGTCAATGGGAAGAAGGTGACGAGCGAGTCCATAAAGGCTCAGTAATCTACTCGCAGCGTGACTTTGGCCGTACGTGGATCGCCAAGCTTGATCCAATCCTGCACGAACTGGTGGCTGCCAGTGTAGTACTTCTTGTTGAAGACATTGTCGATGTTGAACTGCAGCGACGCCTTGGAGCTGGCGAGGCCGAATTTATACGCCAACATCGCATCTACTCGAGCGTATCCCGGCAATTGGAACGTATTACCGACATCTCCTTGGCGCTGTCCCTGTGCGAAGATGCCGCCAGCAGCCGCCCACTGGCTATCGAGTGCATAGCGTGCCCACATACTGGCGGTGTGGCGCGCGACGTTTGCCAGCGTCTTTCCCTGGTAAGTAGGATCTTCTGTGACTTCCGTGGCCGTGTAGGCATAGGAGGCAATCAAGGACAGGCGTTTCGTCAACTGGCCCGAGACATCCCATTCGACGCCGCGTGAGCGGGCCTTGCCAATCGTAACGGTGTCGTAGAACGGGGCAACTGCAATGGGTACCGAGCCTCCTCGGTTGCGCTTGGTTAGCTCGTATAGTGCGACGGTGGAGCTGAGTTTTCCGCCGAACAGTTCGATCTTGTGACCAATCTCAAATTGCTTTGCCCGTTCTGCTGCTAGCGGAGCACGGGTAACTGTGTCGCGCCCGTTGTTCGCAGACACTGCGTCCTGATACTGCACATAGATGGCCTGGTTCGGCGCAAACTGCCAAACGGCACCCAGCCGTGGCGTGGTAAAGGATTGTTTGTTTGGTTCTGTCCCTGGGGGAGCATAGATGGCACTGGTGCGGTCGTGCCGCAGGGCGCCGGTCAAAAAAACATTACCCAGGGCCAGTTGGTCTTGTACGTACAAGCTAGTCCAGCGGTTGCGGTCATCGATCTCCGTCGGCATCGACATGGCGGCGTCGAACGCAGGCGTGCCGCCAAGCTGCGGGTTGTAAATGTCTACAGCCGAGATCTGTTGAAAGTAGGTCGTACCGCTCTTCTTGCTGGTATAGGTATCTAAGCCCAACAGGACGGTATGTCCGATATCGCCCGTCTGGAACTTGCCGATCAGATCGGTGTTGAACTGATCGAGCTGGTATCGACCATTGGGGCGCACGTAAAAATAGTAACGGCACAAGGGATTTCCCGTGCCGGGACAGGCCTGGTCCGGCGCCATCGCGGCCCCGAGGTCCACACGGTAAGGACTGATGTCCATCTCCGAAGTGTCGCTGCGCAGGCTCAGGAATTTGGCTTTGATTTGCCAGGTGTCGTTCAACTGGTGCGACACGTCGAGCTTGAAGCTGGCAGTCTTGGCGCTCGACAGGTAAGGCGAGTCATTGAACTGTTGCGACCAGGGCAGGTCCGCCGGGCGACTGCCTACGGCGGGGACGCCATAGTCGGTGCGATAACGCTGGTCGGTGTAGTCGAGCGTTGCGGTGACACTGGTGCGTGCGTCGGGCACCCAGGCCAGACTCCCGTTGAAAGCGCCGAGCCGATCCGTTACGAAATCACGGATGGAGTTCGATGTGTGGTAGGAGGCAGCTACTCTGCCGCGTACCGTCCTGTCTTCATTAAGGGCACCAGAGGCCTCGATAGCAGTGCGCGACAGACCGCGCTGGCCAACGGTCTGCTCGACGCTGAATTCGGGTACGCTGGAGATCGGCTTGGTTACGACGTTGACCAATCCCCCAGGTTCAGCCCGGCCATACAGGACGCTTGACGGCCCCTTGATCACCTCGACCGACTGGACATTGGCCATGTTGATTGGAACGCCCGTTACCTTACTGCCGTCAAGATAGTAGGTGGACATGCCTGACATCGGTCCCATTGCGGTCATGGATGCGCTAGGGAAACCGCGCAGGATGATCAAAGGCTGCATCGAGCCGTTGAAGCCAAAATCGAACTGTACGCCAGCCACGTTACGCAAGGCCTCCGACGGTGTCAACGCGTTTTGATCACGGATCACTGCTTGGGGCACGATCTGAATGTTCTGCGGCGTCTGTAACGACGGTGTGTCAGTGCGTGTGGCGGTGGTGCTTGAAGACGGCTGGTAGCCCTCTCGGTCACCGGTGATCGTAACGGCCGGCAATGTTTGCACAGGCTGGCCGGCTACGGCATCGGATTGCGCCTGCGCAATGGCCGGCAGCCCTGCGATACCGGCCATGCACAGCGCGGTCGTCAGGGGATTTAGGACGGAGCGTTTCATGAGCGGTATTTCTTTTAGTTCTCGCTGATTCGAGCAAGAGTCTTCGGCAAAGCGTAGACCTGGGGATTTGGGGCCAGTAGCGACAATCCTGAAGCTACGGATCAACGGCAGCCTGAACTGCCCGCGCGGAGAACGCAGGAATTTTTTTAATGACATTCGATGCTCCTTATACCTACTCTAGTAACGGCTTGGGTGGCACACCTGGCGAGGCTTTCCGATGAGATTAATTGCTTGAAGGCGCTCGTGGCCTTCTGCCGCGATACGGTGGCGCGCACCCAGGCGTTCTTGACGACAGGCTGCGCGCGCACGTCAGCAAAGGCCGACGCCAAAAGCGCAGACAGAATGAAAAATTTCAAAAGATATCCAGTGTCAAATCGACCAACCCACATCCAACGCAGGGGCCGAAATCGATTGGCGGCATCACCCAATGGCGCGAAATTATCGGGCCGAGCCTTGAGCGGAAATTACGGAAGCCGGACACGCATAGCACATGCGGGTCAAGCCAGCGGCGACAGGATCAGACTGGTATGGGAGGCGCGCGAGATTGCGCAACAGTCCATATAGGAAGGGGCTGCGGAGACTGGAAGAAAAGGACGGGGTAAATATCCTGCGTTTCGATCAGGGGGGTGGTAAATCCTGAATTCGGCGGTAAGGCGAACGAGCCGGCGTGCGTGGCACAGAACGGACAATGTTCAAGGTGGATTGAATCTTGCGTGGTCGGTTCGGAAACCCCTCCCCTGTCAACGCTCACATCGACGAATTTCGTGCGGCCGGCGCTGCAAATCTCGGTCCAGATTTCACCTCGAGACACCGAAAGGGCATGAGAAATCGATGGCGCCAGCGCACCGAAGATCATCGCAAAACACGCGATCCAGGCGGCGAAGCGGCGAGTGACTCTTTTCATTCCCATGAAGAAAGTATATCAGCGTACGCAGTATTTCGTAAGCCGCAAGGGTCCACTTCAGAATACGCACTACACGCGACTTGAATGTTTTACTTCTCCTAATCCGGTCGCTAGGCGGGAAATTCACTTTATCTCTATTTTTGTAAAAAATGGCACTCAATTGTTAACAATATAAGTAATATATCCTCAAAGCAATTCCTCGCATCGGATGAGATGAGGCTAAGTAACCCGAAATTAGAAACCAGGGAGCCGTCGGTCATGAGTACTACATCACCATCAAGAATCAGCGATGCTCGGCGTGCCAGCCGAGCAATTGGTGTAATGTTTTTCAGCGTCTTTGGTGGTGCTTGGCTAATCTTGTGGAGTTATTCGGTATTCGGGGTAGCCCCTATTGTCCTAGGGGGCGTCGTCACAGCGACGATCATATTATTTTCTTGCGCACTATTGCGATATCGCAGATATCGAGACGCATTAGCGGCAGACGCTAATTCTCCCGAAAGACGGCGAACAGCGCGCGTTTTTAATATAGTAAATGCAGTTCAATGGACACTCATTATTATTGTTGCCAATGTTTTCTCAAATTTTGGCATGACTTCGTGGATTGTCCCCTCTATTATTTTTATCGTTGGCCTACACTTCTTACCCTTGGCCCGTGTCTTTTCAAACCGAGCTCACTATGTCACCGGAAGCTCGTTGATGTTGCTAGCCATCGCCTATCCACTATTTGCTCAAGCTGGTGCCAGCGACCCAGTCGGATGCCTTGGTGCCGGCATCATTCTTTGGGCTAGCGCAGTGTGGGGGTTATGTACTAGCCCCACCTCAGGAACACGAATGATTGACGTACCTAATAAACGTTAGTTATATGAAGCGATCCCGTTATCGGCAATTTTAACTATCTTAAACGGACATCCGTGTGGGGACCGCGAAAGCGGCCCATGTCAGTCTCACGATTTCGTTCTTTGAATACGGGCTTCTTATGAAAGCTACTGCGGTTTATTTTCATGACTGATATCGACGCAGTCTTCCTTGACTTTCCGCTCTATTTTTTCTGTTTGTTTCCTCTCGTCTTGATGTTCTTCAGCGACCTCTTTACTCGGTCCATGTTCAACTTCAGCTTTTATTTCCTTGGGAATGGCTCCTGTAAAAGTTTTCATCATTTTGCCCCCTCATCATATTGGTGATACGACCTTATCAAGATGATTCGTCTTTCCGAGCTTGCATAACCTCACCTAGCTGAACGAGATCAAGATTAGTCTTTCTCACTTTGGGAAACATCGTGCCCTCTTCTTCGCTGACATGATGATCGATTTGTTCCGAGAGCACGGTAACTTTGGCATCGTATAGTTCCTCGCCTGGCTCCATGCCTGCGATCTCTGCAATCAACTCCTTTGCACTGGCATGCTCCACTAGCGCCTCGTCCATCAGATCGTCATCTTTGATGGCCTCGCGCACGGCGGGATAAAATATTTCTTCTTCGATTATCGTATGCAAAGTCAAGGCATCGCAGATTTGGTCCGCAATCTTTTTCTTTCCAATTTTGGAGCGATCAGTAAGTCCCTCGAACTCCTTGAACATCGCCTTGACCTTCTTATGGTCGCCGATCAGCAATTCGATCGCATCGTTAGGTTTTTTCATAATTTCCTCTTTTCTGTAAAGACACCGGAGAAAAAATGGTGCGCTTTCGCGAATAGAAAGTATGTTCGGTGACTAACACCCTCATTGGAAAAAATAAAAATCTGTTCGCGTCTCAGCCTATTTAGAACGAAGCTTTTTGGCGCCTTAGCGATATGCCGGCCCATTCTTTATAGTCCATTAATCCCTTCCCGTGATTGACGCAAGCCGGCACTCACAGCCAGTGAGATGTCATTGTATTTGCCAATTATTATTTTTATTGAGGCCGGTATATTTTTTTCAAAAAGTTGAAATTTTTTAATGGAATTCGCTATCAAGTATTTCTAACATTTAAGCGGCGCCAATGCGCTAACTAGCACACCACAATGTCTGAGTTAATTTTTCTAGCCACATTGATATAAAGGAAGATAGGCAATGAAGCTCGATACCATGACAAGGATCGCCGAGGAACAGGCGATCATAGGCATGCCGCAGGGCAAAAGCGACTTGGTAGATACGACAACGTTCACACCATTTTTTCTTATTGATGGCAGTTGTACGGCACTGGTTCTGCTGGATTCAAGTTTTGAAGAAAAAGCGCACATATTCCAAGAACGAGCAGAAGAAGGCTGGACCGGTAATGGGCTGGACTGGGATTCCGTTGCACAAGTGATCATTGCGGAGCAGTTGCCGCATTTGGCTGAGGAACTGACGTTCACTTCTGACGCCGATATTTTCTCTGTTTCTGGAACCAGAGCGAATTTGACTATGCTAGGCCTCGCGTTGAAAATCACCTTCGATGACGATCACATCCTCAGAGATATTTTGTTTCGCGCCAAGTTGCACGATAGTGGCCGAAGTGCCATAACAGAAAGTCTCCGATCAACTCCAGCTTAACCGGCGCCAACCTGGTTGGGCCGAGCAAGGATATGCCGGCCCTTTTTTATTCCATCAGTCCCCCAGGGCTCGAATCCCGTAAACGCGGCTACGTAATCAGTGGGGCAGGTGCCGCCACCGTGCCGGCAGAGCGCAGCATCAAATCAAGGCCGCGCCATCTGTACGGTTAAACGAAGCGGCACATTTATACAGGCACGCCCAAATGCTGGCCACGGTTGCGAAAGTTCCTTCATGTCGCGTCGCTGAGCCGAACTCAGATCGCTACTATCAAATTTGACAGTAGCCAACAATTAAATTTGCCTAAATGATAGCGCTAACAATGGAAGATATTTCATGTTGCTTCCTTTTCCGCGCTCGCGAAAAGTCTTGGAAAAATTTTGGTAATTAATATGGCACAGTTGAAGAAATTGCATGATTGGCAATGGGAGCAAATAGAACGCAGCTTCCCCGGAAAAAGTAGTCTTCTTAGAAACGATAATCGTCTATTCATCGAGGCTATATTCTGGATCGTAGAGCGTAAGGGAACATGGGCAGAATTGCCTCTTCAATATGGCAATTGGAGGGCGGTGTATATGCGTTTCCGGCGTTGGTGCGCCGCTGATTTCTGGAGGCGGCTGGCACGTAGTCGACGCATTGAGGATTACAGGGTGCGGTTCCTGCTGATACAGATCGAACAGTTTAGCCGCGATTATTTGCATCACACTCACCAGCTTAAGGAAAAGCGGGCGCGCAAAACATTAAACGTCGAGTCAGAAAATAATAAAGCTGTCTCGATAGAGGGTGTTTCAACTTCAATTCAAGCCGATAAGGTGCTGTAAAAGTACATCACGCACCAACGCATGATCCATAGTGCCAAAGTCGAATAAAGGCCGGGCTGGATACCTGAATCCCGTTGCCCCTGGACGTAGAGTTGAACACGCCAAACATTTCCATCTTTTTTCGTGGGAATCACGAATGGGGAAGGATCACCGGTGGCTTATGGCAAATTGAAGGGGGAGTTAAAGAAAAGAGACTTGGTCCCGCCAACAGGAATCGGACCTGTATCTAGCGCTTAGGAGGCACTCGTTCTATCCATTGAACTATGGCGAGACTTGCATTGCAGGCAGGAGTATAGCAAAAACCTGCATGGCCAAGATGAGGAAATAGCCACACATCGCCGCCGAGACACAGATTGGCCCTGGGAATGCTGCAATCGGGCCGACTTCTGTATGATTCCCTCATGCCAATCTTCCAAAGCATCAAGTTCCGCCTGATTGGCCTCGGTATCCTGATTATCGTGGCCGGCATCGGTCTACGCCTGTTTTTTGCGCTGCCTTTCGCCCAGGGACTGTTGCGCGACGAGGTGGCGGCCCAGCAATTGTCGATTGCGTCGTATATCGCACGCGACATTGACCATAGCGTCCAGGCGCGCCAGGCACTGATCGCCGAACTGAGTTCGGCACTGCCGCCGGCGCTGCTGCAGCAGCCCGAGAAGCTGGCGATCTGGCTTGAGGAACGGCAGCGCGTCAATCCCCTGTTTAACAGCGGCCTGCTGGTGGTACGGCCGGATGGCGACGGCTTGCTGGCGGAATATCCGACGGTGGCCGGGCGCAGCGAGCTGGTTTTTTCCGAAGTCGGGTGGTTCCAGTCCGCCTTGCAGGCCGATACTCCGGTGATGGGCCGGCCGCAGCGCGGCCGCGCCAGCGGCGAACCGATCCTGATCATGGCGGCGCCGGTGCGCAACGCGGCGCGCCAGGTAGTGGCGGTGCTGGCGGGCGTGGTGGCGCTCAATACGCCCGGTTTTCTCGACCGCTTGCAGGAAACCCAGCTCGGCGTCAGCGGCGGGTTTCTGCTGGTGTCGCCGGCCGACAAGCTGTTCGTCGGCGCCAGCGATCCTGCCATGGTGCTGAAACCGACGCCGCCGGTCGGCGTCAACCTGCTGCACGACCGCGCCATGGCCGGTTACCGCGGCACCGGGATAACCATTAACGCCAAGGGCATCGAAGAACTGTCGGCAATGGTGACGGTGCCCAGCACCGGCTGGTTTGTGGTCGCCCGCATGCCTACCGCGGAGGTGTTCCATCCGATTAACGCCATGCTTGGTTTCTATCTCAAGAACACGCTGCTGATCGTGGCCGGCATGATTGCCATCATGCTGCTGCTGTTGCCGCGCACTTTACGGCCGTTGACGGATGCCGCACATGCGATGCGTGAAATGGCTGACGGCAAGCGCCAGCTGGCGCCGTTGCCGATCAGGCGCCAGGACGAGGTCGGCAGCCTGGTGCTGGGCTTCAACTACCTGGTGGAGCGGTTGCGCGACAAGGAAATGGCGCTGAAGGAGAGCGAAGCGCGCATGGCTTTCATGGCGCATCACGATGCGCTTACCGGCTTGTGCAACCGGGCCATGCTGGAGGACCGTTTACAGCAGGCGATGGCGCGCGCGCAGCGCGACGGCGGTCATTTTGCGCTGCTGTTTTGCGACCTCGACGATTTCAAGCCGATCAACGACGAATACGGACACGAGGCCGGCGACGCCATCCTGCGCCAGGTAGCGGCGCGCCTGCAGGACGGCCGCCGCAGCACCGATACCGTGGCGCGCCTGGGCGGCGACGAGTTTGTGATCCTGCTGACGGACCTGAACGATACCCGCAATGCAGCGGTCGGCGTCGCCCAGCAATTGCTGGCGGCGATCGGCATACCGTTCAATATCGCCGGCACCATATTCGAGCTCAGCGCTTCGATCGGCATTGCCCTGTACTGCGGGGGCGGCATCTCTACTTCGCAATTGATGTCGCAGGCCGATATCGCCATGTATCAGGCCAAGCGGGCCGGCAAGAACGAGTTTTTCGTGTTCGACGAAACGCTGGAGCCTTTCCGCATCTAGCGCGGAAAAGATGACGCAGGACTCAGCGCGAAAATTGCGCGAGTGCCTGCGACTGTTTGCTCAGAGGGGAAATTGCTTACTTGCTTTTTTGAGCCGGGGCCGGGACCGGGGCTGGGGTTGCAGCAGCAGCCGGCTTGCCGTCGAGTGGGAATGCGCAAACGAAATTCATCATGACCTCGGCCACCGAGTCCTTGGCCGGTGCGGCATAGGTCGAATTCTTCAGGGCGTCGCTGTGATCCACCCTTGCGCCGGCGCCGTCAGCCTCGGCAAACAGGATTTCCCGCTTCAGGCTCAAGGTCTTGGCTTTGCAATCGTATACGGTGAAATCCTGGTACGACTTAAAAGTCGGCAATACCTTGGCGTCGCCGTCATTCTTGCGCGCCTCCTTGAAGTTCCACATGGACCATGCTTCGCGGATGCCCTTGTTGTCCTTGATCGAATTCTGGTCCAGCTTGAGCTCTGCAGTATCGCTGGAGCCGACGGATTGCCAGTCGGGAGCAGCCTGGACGGCGACGCAAGCCAGGCCGAGAGTCAGGGTGAGCGCTAGTTTTTTCATGTGTGGATCCTTAAAAAGTGCAAGCTTGGTTTCGACTTTGCATAGTAAACATTAATTCCCATGATAAGGAAGCAATTTGGTAACAAAATGAAAAAGCCCCGTCTGCGACAGGGCTTTTTTGCTACAGCAGGAATACGTGAATGGAATGTCTTATGCCTTAGGTTTGGACAGGCATTGTTTCATGAACGCCTTGCGGTCGTCGCCCTTCTTGCCGGTAGCGTCGACATTGCACGACTTCATTTTTTCTTGCTGTGTCGCAGGAGCCGCGGCTTCCGGCTTTTTGCTCAGGCAATCCTTCATGAAAGCTTTGCGGTCGTCGCCAGCCTTGCCGGTCGCATCCTTGTTGCATGTCGCCATCTTGCTTTGTTGCGAATTTGCGGCAAATACCGGGTTAAAAATAAAGCAGCAAGCGAGCAGTGCCAGACCTGTCAGTTTTTTCATGATTTTCTCCGTTTCCACAGTGAGGGTTACCGCATTATTCTGCGTCGATGCGGCTTGCTGCATTACAGCACGAAAATTGTCGGCTGCCAATATGTTAGCTATATGCTTATGCGGGCTTGGCATATGCAACCATTTATCCAGGCAAAACCGTGTGATATTCATAAACCGTATGATTCGTATGTGAAAGCGAAATTGGATTAGTCATTTCATATTGCATATACTGCACTGCAACATAGACGACTAACTGAAAGGGAATATCATGGCCAGCATCTCTCCTCCACTGCCGCTGTCAACACGCGCGATGCAAGCCCAAGCTCGCCCTGATATGTACAAGACGGCTCAACAACAGCCAAGCCTGCTCGACAAGGTGCTGACCGTCTGGAGCGCGCCTTACAAGAAACTGAGCGGTTCTTTCCTGCGCTTCTGAAAACAGGACACTGTCGGACCGGTTGGAACCAGCCCCGCTGCCTGCGGGGCTTTTTTTTTTGCCCACAGAAACGCCGGACTCCTCAACCACCCGAGTTACCCACAGAAAATGTGCGCAAGCCTGTTGATAACCTCACCGTAAAAAATCCAAGCCTTTGATTCGCATCATCTTTTTTACAATGCTCGCAGCCGGATCAAATCTCACTCTGGGAATAGTTGTCCACGCCTTTGCACGATCCGTACAGGCAAAAAAAAGCCCGCTCACCTTGCGGTTGCGGGCTGAATCCAAACCTTAGGAGGTGTTGGAGGAGACAGGTGCAACTATATGGCGACGCAGCAATCGTGTCTGCTTTATTTGTCTGATAACAGATATTCTTTATCTATATATCTGTACGATATTTATCGTCGGCGGGTTTCATTTTGGTTTTCGGTCATGGTCACGGCAAGCATCGGCGCGCGCCTTGCGCATCGTCCCATCCTTGCAACGCATTACGCTGTGCGTCCCCATCCGGCGGCTGCCGTCGTAAAAAGATTCGGGCCGCCTGTCATTGCGGGCATCCGGATGGCCTTCCAGCCCCATGCCCGGTTCGGGCCGCGGCATGGGTTCGTTCTGCGCATGGACCCAGGGTGTAAAAGCCAGCAATAGCGTCAGTGCGCCTAAAAGCTTCTTCATATCGGACCTTTCTTTGCAAGTGGATTAACAGAGCGATCTCTGTTGCAACGACCCTGTTTCGAGTCAGGCCTGGCGCTTTGCGTTCCGTTATTTACAGAAAACGTTGCCGGTTCGGCTGCGCTCAATGCAAGGCGCGATACAGCTCCGCGCCGGACAGGGGCTGCACACCGTCCTGTTCGGCGGCATGGACCAGCGCCGTGATGCGCCGGTTGGCCGGCGCATCACGCGTCAGCGATTCGGCCAGGCGCACTATCGCACCATTCAGGTAATCCACTTCCGTCAGGCGCCCTGCTTGCAAGTCTTGCCACATCGAGGAGCGCGCTTCAGGATCGATTTTCAGCAGGGCCGCGGCAACCCGCTTGAAAACGACGTCAGGCAAACGCAACAGGACGGGCAGCAGCTGCGGCCTGACGCCGGCGATCCTGGCCGGACGAATCCCGGCAGCGCGCAGCACCGTTAGCGCTTCGTCAATCAGCAACGCCAGGCAACGGCGGTAGGCGCGTTGCGACAGCTCGCTTTTGAGCGCCAGGCCGGACAGGGCATTCACCGCATTGTTCAAATTCAGCAACAGCTTGCCCCACTGGACTGCGGCGAAATCCTCGCACTGCTGCAATGGCAGATGGGCCTGGCGAAACGGCGCCAGCCAGGGCTCCAGCCTGGCGTCCGCCTCAATCATCAACTCGCCGCCGGTGGCCCGGTGAAAACGATTGCCGTCCATCTGCGCCACGTTGAACGGCACCATGGCCGCCAGCACTTGCCAGCCGCCTAACAGGCTGCGCAGCGTATCGGCGTTGCCGACGCCGTTTTGCAGGCTGACGATCAGCGCCGACGGCTTGGCGTGGCCGGCGATCGCGTGCGCCGCCGCGGCGCTGTCGGCGCTCTTGACGGTCACCAGGATCAGGTCGGCGCCGGCCAGCGCCGATGCGCTTTCCTGATACGGAACATGCGCGCCTTCAAGCCGTTGCTGGCGGCCTTCCAGGTCGCTCAGCAGCAAACCCTGGCTAGCGATCTGCGCGCGCATGCGGGCCCGCCCTATCAGCACCACGTCGACGCCCGCTGCCAGCAGCGAAGCGCCGACATAAATACCGATGGCGCGGGCGCCGAAGACGGCGACTTTCAGGGAAGCAGCAGGCATCAATACGCGATATGCAGGCGGCGGTACAGGAAACCGAGGACAAACAGGGGGCCGATCAGGAGAAAACGCAGATCCTCGAAAAACGACGGCTTCTTGCCCTCGATCTTGTGGCCGACAAACTGCCCGATCCAGGCGATCACGAACACGCTGACCGACAGCGGCAGCACCAGTCCGGGCGGCAGCACATAGAGCAAGGCCAGCATGGCGCCCGACATCAGCAGCATGCCGATCGCGAACGGCACCGACAAGGAAAAGTAGTAGAGCATGGAGGCCAGCACCGCCGCCAGCGCCACCGCGGGGTGGATAACCCACAGCAAACCCAGCAAGGTGAACACGATGACCGGCACGCAAATGAAATGGATCACTTCATTTACCGGGTTCAGGTGGCTTTCGGAGTATTTGGCCAGCAAGGCGTCTATGGAACGGCCCGCTGCCTGTTGCGACTGCTGGTTCATGACGGTCTCCATCTTATATATGTACAACCATCTTAGACCATCATTTTTCCTCGCGCTTGAACGCAATCGCCATCTTTTGCAGCTCCGACGGCACTACGCCGAAGGTATGGCGGAAGGTGCGGCTCATGTGCGCCAGGTCGGCGAAACCCGCGGCGTGCGCGGCGTGCGTCATGTTATCGCCGCGCCCCACCGCCTCAACCGCAGCCAGCAGGCGCGACCACAGCAGGTAGCGCGACAGCGACAAACCGGTCTGCTGCCGGAACAGGTGGGTAAACCGGCTGGCCGATAAATGCACGGCCGCCGCCAATGCCGCGCCGTTCGGCGCCTGCCCCGGCTGCGCGGCGATCAGCGCCAGCGCCTGGCTGATTCGATGATCGAAACCCGGCTGCGGCGGCTCAACCAGAGCGGTGCAATCCAGCCATTGCTGGCCCAGTTGTTCGACCTGCGACAGCGCAAGCCGGCCCAGCCTGGCTTGCGCCAGCCCCGCTTGCACCTGCAAGAATCCGGGGGCGCTGTCATAAGCGGCCAGCAGCACGCTGGGCGCGCCTTGCGCGCGCTGCGGCAACTCGACAAACAGATGCGCCAGCTGGGTCGCGTCGCAATGGATCTGGTGCGGCTGGTTGGAAGCGAAGATGGCGGCACGGGTGGTGGTCCACGGCTGGTCCGGCGCCAGCCGCGCCTGGAACGGCGCGTCCAGGCCCCAGGTCAGCTGGGTGCCGAAATGGGCATGGAAGCGGGAGTCGATGCCGGGGCCGAGGACCAGGGCCCGGCCGCGCCAGAGAAACAGATGAGAGTGTTGCCGGTTCATTGCGCTCTGATCAAGGCAGGCTAGAATTTATGGCAGGTGCAATTGCCCCAGCGGTACAGGTGCATCTTGTGGAACACGTTTTTGATCTCGTTCGGCACGCCGCCAAACAGCACCTCGGGCGCGGTCAGGCCGAACACGCCGAGGCTGATCGACGGCTCCAGCGCCACCACCGCATGCCATGTGCGCTTGGGAATGAACAGCGCATCCCCGGCCTCGACCCGGGCGTACAGGCCCTGCGTTTTTTCAAATTCCTTGAGTTTGTCCGGCTGCCGGTCCAGCTGCGAGATATTGATGTCGCTCAGGATCGCACCCCAGTCGTATTTCTCTGAAATGCACATGTGCGGCGTCTGCTCAGGCGGGAACAGGATGAACTCCTTGCTGCCGCGCACCTGGCAAAACCAGTTGTGCGGGAAGTCGTAGTGCAGGCCGGTGACGGTATTGGCCGGCCCCATGAATACATATTCCCAGGTCCAGCGCCAGCCCGGCCACAGGTCCTTGATCGAGAAATCATGGCGCAGCGCCGGGAATTCGTCCAGGATATTCCACTGCGCCAGGTACATGCGGTCGGGCTGGAACGACTGCATGTGCGACCAGTCGAGAAAAAACCGTTCGCCCGCCGCCAGCTGGCGCCGCCGCCGGTCCGGCAACAGGCCGACATCGTCCGGCAGCGCCTGCTTGGCCAGCGCCGCCAGTTCCTGTAGATAAGGGCCGACCGGCATCACCGGCCGGTGCCGGGTCTGACCCTGCTCCACCAGGCCGTTCTGGAATTTCACCTGCGGTTCGGAACCGTCCTTGTAGCGCAGCGCCGCCATCTGTTCGAACGACCAGCTTTGCTGCGCCTGCCAGTTGCGCAACGCGCCCTTGACCAGCAAAGGCCGGGTGCGCGCGCCGAAACCGCCGTCGCGCTGCAGCTGCTCGGCATCGATCTGGTCGACTAGCTGGAAGGAAGGACCGCGGATCGAAGTCATAGGCGCGAAGTGATAGACAATTAAGAAGCTGAAATAAAAATGGGGGCGAAACCCCGCGGCAAGGGTTCCACAGTTTAGCAGGATGAGCCGGGAATCTTCCGGCAAGACCATTCTTTAGAAGTTGCGTATGTCGTCCTGGATCATCCTGATCCGGTTGTCGCTGTTGAGGCGATTGATCAGCTGCGCCTGGGCCGCCCGCCACAGCTGGTCGCGGTCCATCAGGTAACCTTCGGTACGGTAGCCGTAGCGGCCGTTGCCCGGCACATCGCCGTAATAGCTGATCGTCGCCCGCCGGCTTTCGGCGACTTCGTTATAACGCAGGTCGAGCGGCGGCACCCTGGTCACGGACAGGTCGAGGATGATCTGCATGGCGTTGGCTTCTTCGACCACCCTGCGGTTGAAGCGATAGGTGCGCACTGCGGTGGTGCCGTCGGCTTTTTTATATTCGACGTTCTCGCTCATTGCCTCTACGTACTGCCGGTACTTGGGCGGCTGGTACACGTAAGAGGTATTCAGGTACATGCCGAGGTCGGCGGCACCGCCGCCCTGGTATTGAAAGCGGGTAAAGCCGAGATCGAACAATGCCAGCACGCTCCTGGTGATCTCGCTGTTCGGTTCATTGCTGCTGATTTGCAGCACCACGGCGCCCATGTTGCGGTATTTGTCGGAGAGCGGCTGCGCATCCTTGTAAGGACCGTGCTGGCGGTAGATGTCGTAGGCGTTGAAAAAAGCCAGACTGGCGTCGCGGTACAGCGCCTTGCGGCGCTGCGGATTATTCGCCGCCAGCTCGGTCCCCTGCTGGTAATAGCTGGCGGCGTCCTTGCTGTCCGCCGCATACTTGTACTTGTCGGCCAGTTTCCTGGCGTCCTTGAACTCGCCGTATTTCTGGTAGGCGTCATAAGACGCTGCATAGCTGACGGCTGCCATCCGGTCATCCTTGGCGGCGGCCGCCGCCCGTGCTTTCAGGTAGTACTGGCCGGCCAGGTTTTCCCGCAAGCCGACCTCAAGATAGCGATTCGGCAAATCCGTATATTTTGCGTAATAGGGCCTGCTGGCGAGCATGGTCCGGATTGCCAGCAGATCGGAATAAGCGGCTATCTTCCTGTCGTATTCCTGGTCGCTGACGGTCTGCACCGTGGTAGCGTAACTGTCTTCGATAATCCGCAGGCGCTCGCGGATGCCGTTTCTTTCATCGCTGTCGTCGTAATCCGCTTTCTTGTATTTGTCGTCGAGGTAGACCAGGGTCGATTGCACGCTGGCGACATAGTTGCCGTCCTTGAACTGTGAAATCGAGGTGGACAGGGAAGCGCAACCCGCAAGCAGCAAGGCGCAGCCGAAGAATAAAAACGCAGATACGATTGATTTGATTTTTTGCATTCGGTTTTCCCTGTGGCGAAACTGATCCGGCGTCGAGCGATGGCAGATCTTAAGCGGAAGTACAGGGAGGAGGCAATCTCTGCGGCAGCCATGGAAAAACCGTGCGCTCATGGCGCGATGGCGGTCAAGCGATCCCGGGGCGCGGCGCCGAGGCGCCTGGAATCGAGTTAAAAAAAAGCCCACCGCCTTGCGGCAGCGGGCTAAATATCAACATAGGAGAGGATAGGCTCCGATAGACAGTTTTATTCTAGTGAGAATTGGAAACTGCCACACCTGTCACTTTTAACAGGTTTACAAATCCGTGCTCCTGACAGTCATGTCAAGTATGACAACACCGTTGTCCGGGCAGGTGATCGTTCCATGTCCGCGATGCTAGGCGGCGCCGATGGCAGCCAGCGCTTCGCGCAGCCACAGTAGTGCGGGATCGGCCTGGTTGCGAGGATGCCAGGCGGCGAACAGGGAAAAATTCTCAGCCTGGAAAGGCAGTTCAAAAGCATCCAGCCTATCGCTATAGCGCGCAAACAAACGGCTTGGCAAGGTTGCAACATAGTCGCTATTGCACAACAGATCCGGCACCAGCGTGAAATTCTGCACCGACAAACAGACTTCGCGCTGGCGGCCCAGCCGTTCCAGGTGTTCATCCATGAAACCGGAAAAACTGCCGCCGCTGGTCGACACCAGCACGTGCTTCAGGCTGCAGTATTCATCTATGTCCAGCGCACCGGCGCCGCGCGGATGCCCTTTCCTTTGCACCATCACAAACCGTTCATCGTACAGTTTCCTGGCTTTCATCGACGGCGGCACCATGCGCTCGGAACCGAGCAGCAGGTCGATCTCGGCCCGCTCGAGCTGCAGCGCCACCTGGCGCTGGTCGGCATTTACAAAAGCGATCTTGATGCCGGCGCCGGCCAGCTGCGGCAATTGCTCCATCAAGCGCAGGCCGAGCACCGCGGCGGCATTGTCGTTGGCCGCGATCACAAAATGCCGGCGGTCCTGGTAAGGATCGAACGCCGGCCGTTGCCTGACCACCGCCTGCAGATCGTTGAGCGCCGCATGCAGCGGCACGATCAGTCCCAGCGCCCGCGCGCTCGGCGTCATGCCGCGGCCGCTGTCGGCCGGGATCAGCAAGGGATCGTCGAAAATCTTACGCAGCCGCGCCAGCTGCGTGGACACCGCCGGCTGGGTCAGGTGCAGCCGCGCCGCGGCCTTGGTCACATTGCACTCTTCCAGCAAGGCGTCGAGCGACACCAGCAGGTTGAGATCGACACCGCGCAGATCAATCACGTTGATAGGTCCTATGCCATTAATTGATTTCAAATATACGTCCTCACGCTCTAGAGTTCAATCATCGTTCAACCCGGAAACCAAAAGGAGTTCAACATGAAAGCATGGATGTTCAATCGCGCCGAACTGACGCTGGCGTTGCAAGAAACACCACAACCGGAGCTGCGTGCCGGCGCCGCGCTGGTGCGCATGGAAGCGGTGCCGCTGCTGAGTTATACCCGCAGTTACCTGAAGGGCGAATTGCCCTACGCCTATCCGCCCGGCACCTTCACGCCCGGCACCAACGGCATCGGTCGTATCACCGCCGTCGGCGCCGGCGTGCAGCAGTTCCGGCCGGGACAGCGGGTCGCCATCAATCCTTACTGGATCGCCAACGAAGCAGTAGCCGAACCGCCGCAAATCCTGATCGGCCTGACCGGCATCAGCCTGGACAGCGCGCAGATGCTCCAGGAATTCCCGCATGGCAGCCTGCGTGAAGTGGCCGACGTTCCGGCTTCCACCCTGCTGCCGCTGGATGGACTCGATCACCTGAGCAGCGAACGGCTGGCGGTGCTGGCGAAATTCGTGGTGCCGTTCGGCGGCCTGCGCCGCGGCCGCCTGGCCGCCGGTGAAACGGTGGCCATCAACGGCGCCGGCGGCTATTTTGGTTCGGCGGCGGTGCTGGCCGCACTGGCGCTGGGCGCGGCTAAAGTCATCGCGCTGGGACGCCGCCCCGAAGCGCTCCGCAAACTGGTGGAATTAGGCCGTGGCAGAGTGTTGCCGGTGCTGCTTTCGGGCGACAGCAGCGCCGATGCGGCAGCGATCCGGGCCGCGGCCGGCGGCGGCGTCGAGCTGGCTTTCGACATGGTCGGCAAGGCTGGCGACGCCCACAGCACGCTGGCGCTGCTGCGCAGCTTGCGGCGCGGCGGCCGGCTGGTGCTGATGGGGAGCATGCAAGTGCCCCTGCCGATACCTTACGGCGACATGCTGCTCAACAGTTGGGAACTGATCGGCCATTTCATGTATACGCCAGCCGACTACCTGGCGCTGCTGTCGCTGATCAGGGCCGGGCTGTTGTCGCTGGACGACATTGAAGTGAAAAGCTTCGCCTTCCCGGACCTGGAACAGGCCATGGACCATGCTGCCCAAATGCAGGGATTACAGGCGACAGTCACGCTTTTTGCGCAGTGAAATTGACGATCCGGCGCCGGCAATGGCTCAATTCGCGAGGAATTCACGCCATGGCTCGAAATATTTTTCGCGCCAGCCGAGCTTGACCTCTTCGTAATCCTGGTCCGGCACGTCCAGGTGCACCAGTTCAATCCGCCCGTGCTCGCCTTGCGGGTGGAACGACAGGATCAGGATCGAATCCGGATCGTCTTCGGCAAACGCCGGCGAGCGCCAGGTCTGGACAATCAGGCGCGGTTTGACCACCTGCAGCATGACGCCGGTCAGGGCGCCGTCGAAAGCCACGAACTCAGCCCCGGCTTGCGCAGCAATAGTGACCGGCAAGCCGGTGATCGCCTGGTGCAGCACCGGATCGACATACATGTCGAACAAAGCGTCGGGAGTAGCTTTCAAGACCACCGTTTTATAAATCACATTGCGCATGCTGGTTCTTCCTTCGATGCTGTGAATCAACAGGCGCCATGGCAAGCCGAGAGGTCCTGGCGCGGTAAAGAGTTTCCGAGACGGCTGCAAGTCGCCCGCAGTCACAGAGCCCATCGCAAAACTTTACCTTATTTTGCAAAAACTCATTTCATTGCACGCCGCATGCCGACATACAGGGCTTCCACTTTTTCGCGCGCCCATGCCGTCTTGCGCAAGAATGTCAGGCTGGACTTGATGCTCGGATCGGCCTTGAAGCAACGGATGTCTATCCTCTGTCCCAGGCCTTCCCAGCCGTAGTGAGCGACCAGCTCGGTCAGCATGGCCTCCAGCGTGACGCCGTGCAGGTGGTTCTGTGTGTGTTGTGTCATGAGCTTCTCGATCTACATTTCAAGCTGCTATTTTACGGGCTCGCCGGGCGATCCGGAAAAAAGGCTGCATACGTACTGCATCCGCCTCTTCATTCTCCTCCACAAATCCTAAAACAGTTTTTCGATGGGAAACCTGTCGAAAACTTTCAGTTCCTGACATGCATGGCGCAACTTTCCACCTGTTAAAAGTGACAGGTGTTTGTTGGAATGTGTTTTCGTAAAAAAATAATATTCCGGAATACTCGACACAGGACGATGCACTACCTAGCTATGAGATTTTTTAAAATCATTTTTTTTCATACGATTCATGCCAGATTATTTTTCAGAATATTCAACTACTCCTGGATCGAATCCAGCACGATGCAAAGTCAAAAAACTTGACTTACAGAAAGCAGAAGCTATGTTAAATAAACGTAGATTCGACGGACCGAAAACGACAAACTAGAAATTCCCGTCCCGTGCACGATGCGTTGCAAACGCACGTGTCCATGCACCTGAATCTCGCGGACCACGCCGAATACGCGCGGGTAGATAGCTCCAGTTAAATGTAGCAATGCGTGTGGCAAGGCGCGTGGCAATACGGGAGACGCTTGTGGGCAAGCCATTACCTCAGGATTTATCGTGAGCGCACTGTTCATCGCGTACGTCTATCCCGGCTGGCACGCGTCGTCGTTCCGTCCAGGTTTCGACGAGTGGAAACTGCTCGACCGCTTCCGGTCTTACTACGAGGGGCACGTGACGCCGCCCAGGCCGCAGGCCGGGTATTACGACGACTCCCGTCCCGAAACGGCCGAGGCAAGCATGCGCCAGGCGAGCGCCTACGGCATTGCCGGATTTTCCTATTTCGCTTACTACCGGCGCGGCGGATTTGTCCTCGACGCACCTGTCGATGCAGCATTCGCGCGCGCCACAACCGTATCTGCGTTTCAATTGTCGCTGACGCTTTGCCTGCGCTTGCCGCATCGCGCACTGCCGCTGCCGCTCGACTACCGCCACTGGCGCGATGCCCGCCAGGCGGCTGCCGAGCCCTGCCTGCAACCGGATATCGCCCGGCGCGCAGAGATCCCACGGCAGCATACTTTTAGCGAAGTCTCCGACCTCATCGGAGGTTCCGAACTGGAAGGCTTCTCGGTCGCATCATTCCTGCGAATGAAAAACTGCAGATAGCCGCTTATCCACCTCATGCGCCGATGACCGGCGAAAAAAGGGAGAAACATCATGTCCGACGACGGCGACTATGGCTCTTGGTTCCACCACGACTGGGTAGAAGACTTGATCGATGTCATCAGATCCTATGTGGTGGATCCGGTCGACATCACCTTCGGCCAGCTGCGCGAACTGGTCGGCGCGGTCACCGAGCTCGACGTAGCCGGCGGCAACGCCGGCAAAGTGACGCTGCGCGCACTGGAGGCCACCATCCGCAGCCACAATGCGACGTTCCTGCCGGTGTCTTCGGTATTCGGCATCGTCGAGCTGTGCAGCAAGCATGCGAAAGCCGCCCACGGCCGCAGTTCGGTGCTGGACAGCCTGACGATGAACCAGCTGGGCGCCATCATGCGGCCCCAGTTTGCGCGGCTGAAACTGGAAGACCTGGTCGGCGTCGCCAAGCTGGCATCGCGCCAGGCGCGCCATGTCGACGTCTTCGACCAGGTCACCGTGGAACTGCTGACGCATTCGCTCTCGCATTCTGCCTTGCGCGCATTTACGCTTGCCGAATTGCGAACCACCCTGGAAGGATTGGCGACATCGGGAGTCTTCGCGAAGAGCGAGAAGTAATTCCGTCCAGGCGCCGCCATGAATCGGGACAATCCGCACGAGCGGCTCGAACTGCTCGACTGGCAAAGCATGATTGCGTTATTCGAAGGATGGGCCGAGCGCTACTGCGCACATCCTTCGTATTTCCGCATCGGCGGCCGGCCGGTATGTTCGTTCCTGAACCTGGGCGATTTCGTGAACACCTATGGTCTGGATGGATTCCAGCTCATCATCCAGACCGCCCGCCAGATCATGCAAAGGCGCCTGGGGCAGGATCCTTTTGTCATCGGCGTGTTTGGCGAAGCCACCTTGAAGCACTGCGCGCTGGCGAACCTGACTTCGATCGACGGCACCACGGGCTACGGACTGCTGCCGGAATGGACCGGCCCGCCGGTGCAGCACTATGCCGAACTGATTCCGCGCAGGACCGCCGAATGGGCCATGGTGCAGCGTCATCTGCGGGTGCCGTTCTTTCCCGTCGTGTGCGCCGGCTGGGATGCAACCGTGCGCGGCGAATGGGCGGCGGACCTGCGCAACTGCCGCGGCTTTCCCTGGCGCCCGGTAGTCGACGGCGTCAACGCCGAACTGTTCGGCCACTTCGTCGATGCCGCGGTCGCTTTCAACCTTGCCCACCACCCGGAGCTCAATGTGGTCTATGTGCATGCATGGAACGAATGGACGGAATCTTCCGCGATCGAACCCAGCGACCGCTTCGGCGACCAGTTCCTGCGGCAGCTGGCGCAGCGGACGCGCCCGATGCCGCTCGAACCGACTCCGAACCTGCCCTTGAATGGCGCTAACCACCGGGACATATCGACATGAAACAACCTACACAGTTCATCGCCTATGTCTATCCTGGCTGGCACGCCAATGCATTCCGCGGCGATTTTGACGAATGGACCCTGTTTGACAAGTTCTCGCCCTATTTTGACGGGCACCAGATGCCGTCGCGCCCTGCAGCCGGATTCTATGACGACAGCCAGCAGTCATGTTCAAGACGGCAGGTGCAGGAAGCCGCTGACGCCGGCATCAATGGCTTCACCTATTTTTTTTATTACGGCAACGACGGTCCGATCATGGCCGAACCGCTTGGCGCTGCCCTCGATGCAGCGGCCGCAGCCGACACTGTAGCTGATACCGCATTCGAGGTAGGAACAACCTGGTGCCTACGCCTGCCCCACACAAATTTTCCCATTCCACTGGTTTCCGACGGCATGGGAATCAGCATCGACAGGATTACAGGCAAGGCCGCGCCGGACGGCGAATTCACCATCGGTGAGCTGGGCCGGGTGCTGGGACCGAATTGCCTTGACCAGCTTTCGCTCAGCGCAGCAATGCGGCTGACGCAAATCGGGCCCAGGCAGAAAAAGAAATAACCGGCCACTTTGTGCGGGAAGGAAAGACCAGGCGCAGCGATATCGAAGAAAACGAGGCTTCCATGCTAAATCACCTGATCGTGAAGTACGACATAGAGCGCTATCCTTTTGCGCGCATCGTCGCCAGCCACTTGAAATGCTCGAACCTCGCCGCCATCCATCATGTCCATCAATATCCGAGATTCGACTGCGCCATTGAGCAGTCCACCGAGCTGCACCATCGGCTGTATGCGATCGGCAAGGAATTCTTCGATGTCTACGGCCGCTTCATCAGGGACCAGATCGCGCCGATGATCGGCGACGAAATCGTGTACCAGGCGCGGCCGAACTTCCGCTTCCAGCTGCCCGGAAACGTCGCCGTATCCGGCTTCCATCGCGACCGGGACAACCATCATCACACTGCCGAAATCAATTTCTGGGTGCCGCTCACGCCGGTCTCGGAGCATACCGCCGTATGGATCGAATCGAGCGAAGGGAAACAGGATTTCCATCCCTATGTGGCCCAGTACGGCGAGATCCTGGTGTTCGACGGTGCCAACCTCATGCATGGCAATGTCGTCAACGAAAGCCAGGTCACCCGCTTCAGTTTCGATTTCCGCGCAGTGCCGGCGCGCCTGTTCGAGAACACCGGCATGCGCAGCGTAAACACGGAAGTCCCGATGTCTGTCGGCGGCTATTTTGCGCCGCTCGATCTTGCGCCTGCCCGCGATATCGCTGCATCGGATGCGGCCTGCCATGTCGACTAACCCGGCGACCAGGAATCCGCAGCCGCTGCGCCCTGTCATCCAGCGCTCGGGCCGGTTGAGCATCGGCGCCGTCGACGGTTTTCTCGACGACTGGATCGCCCGGTTTGCTTCGCGCCGGGCGTTTCTCCGGATTGACGGCCGCCCGGTGCTGTCGCTGCTCAACGTTACCGATTTCGACAAGCTCTATGGGACGGACGGCTTCCTGTTCCTGCTGCAGTACATCCGCCGCAAGCTGATCTCCCATTTCGGCGTGAATCCCTTTCTGATCGGCGTCTTTCCGCTGATCGACGAATACCACACCAGAATTCTCCAGCGCTTGCCGGTAGACGCCGTCACCGGGTACGGCATGCTGCCCGACTGGGAAGGGCCGCCGGTGCAATGGTACGGCGAACTGATACCCAAGCGGGTGGCCGAATGGCATCGGCTCCAGCAGCGGCTCAGCATCCCGTTCCTGCCGGTGGTCTGCGCCGGCTGGGACGCCACGCTGCGCGGTGCGCCGGTCGCCGACATCCGGCAAGTGCGAGGTTTCCCCTGGCGGCCGATCGTGGCCGGCGTCACGCCCCAGCTGTTCGGCCGCTTCCTGGACGAAGCGATTGCCTTCAACCAGCGCTGGCACCCGGCCCACCGCGTGGTTTTCCTGCACGCCTACAACGAATGGACCGAGGCTTCGGCTATCGAGCCCAGCGAACGGTTTGGCTCGGGCTTCCTGGAGCAGATTCACGCCAGGTCCAGGCAGCTGGAAGGAGCGTTATGAAACTGCTAATCGCCGGCAAGAGTTTCATCGGCTGCCACAGCTTGCGCCATGCCAGCGACATGCGGGCGCTGGGTATAACCGGCTATACGCTGCTGGCGCTGCCCAATGCCGGCGGTGACACTGCCTGGGAACCGTCAATGCGCCGCACTGCGCGCCAGCTTGGCGTCGATATCGTCGACGACATCGCCGCTGCCGGCCTCAGCGGCAGCGATATATTCCTGTCGGTCGAATACGATCGCAAAGTCCGCATCGAGGATTTGGGCGGCGCCCGCGCCTACAATCTCCACCTGGCGGCGCTGCCTGGCTATCGCGGCTGCCTCAACAGCACCTGGCCGCTGCGCAATGGCGAATCTACCGCGGCCGCCACGCTGCACCAGCTGACCGACAAAATAGACGCGGGACCGGTGATCGCCGTTCGCCGATTCCAGATTTCAGCGTTTCATAGCGCCTTCGATTTGTATCTCCTCCTGCAACGCCATGGGTTCGAACTGGTGAAGGAACAATTCGCCGCCATGCTCACCGCCGATCACGTCCTGCAGCCGCAAGCTGCCGGCCAGGCGGCTTTTTATGCGCGAGGCTCGATCGATTTCCAGTCCCTGGACGTCGGTGATTTCGAGCGGCCGGCGCGTGTTGTCGATGGCTGGGTGCGCTCCCTGATTTTTCCGCCGCATCAGCTTCCCCGATTCGGCGGACGCGCCATCTGTGCCTGCGAATGCATTGCGCTGCCGCGCAGGAAGCAGCACCGGCCGGGAGAGGTAGCCGCCGGCAGCGGCAGCCACGCAGTGATCGCCTGCGGAGATGGTTATGTGCGCTTCGAATTCGAGGGAGGCTTGCAATGAACATCGCTTCGGCAAAGATCGTCATGCCGGCAGAGGATATCGACGAAATCACGCGAAACATCCGCCTCATTCTCGAAAGCGGGCGGCTTATCCTCGGGCCTTACACCGAGGCCTTCGAACACGCTCTGTCAAGCATGCATGGCGGCGCGCACGCAATCGCCGTCAGCAACGGTACCGGTGCGCTGGAAATCATCCTGCGCGCGCTGGGCGTGCAGGGCAGACAGGTAGTGGTTCCTGCCAATACCTTTTTTGCGACAGCCGCAGCAGCGCTGCATGCCGGCGCCACCCTGCGCTTTGCCGACGTCGGCGCGCAGACCATGATGCTTACCCTGGCGAGCGTCGAACGCGCGGTGACGGCCGATACCGCAGCGGTGGTCATGGTGCATATCGGCGGCGCCATTTCGCCAGAACTGGATGCGATCAAAGCGTTTTGCGAAGCGCGCGGCATATATCTGGCTGAAGATGCGGCGCACGCCCTGGGATCGACCTATCAAGGACGGGCGGCAGGAACGCTCGGCGCAGCAGGCTCATTCTCGTTCTATCCGACCAAGATCGTCACTTGCGGCGAAGGCGGCGCGATCATCACGCACGATGCAGCGATTGCGCGCGAAGCCGTCATTCACCGCGACCAGGGCAAACAGGCTTTTTCCGAGAATTGCCACATCCGGCTCGGCTATAACTGGCGCCTGAGCGAAATTCATGCGGCGGTTGGACTGGTCCAGCTACGGCGGCTGCAGCAGTTCATCACGGCAAAACGCGCCGTTGCCGCAAGATACGACCAGCGCATCGCTGTCCTCGACGGCGTCACGCCGGTCCCGGAAGGCGCCGGCGTACGTTCGAATTACCATAAATATGTTGTGCTGCTCGATGCCGGCTGCGACAGGGCGATGCTGCGCTCCATGATGCAGGAAACGGCTGGCATCCAGCTTGGAACCGGCGTCTACGATGTGCCGCTGCATCTGCAGCCGGTTTTTTCGGGCATGGACAATACCGGCCTGCAGGTAGCGGAAGACGTTTGCGCCCGCCACGTCTGCCTGCCGATTCATTCCGACATGACATTTGCGGACGCCGACCGCGTCATTACCGCGCTGGCCGCCTGCCTGGCCCGCTTGCGCAAAACCGCGGCGCCGCTTGTCCACGAAGGCGATCTGCAATGAAAACGCAGGCTTCCCACACCGCAGCGCGCCATGGATAGGCATGCTGCGCTGCCTCGCATGCGCCCTCCTGCGCCGCCCCTATGGAGCGATTGCCTGCTGACGGTCGGCGTCACCGGGACCAACGGCAAGACTTCGACTACCGGCATGGTGGCAAACGCGCTTGGCTGCCTGCAACAGCCGGTGGCTCGCATCACCAGCATCGGCGCCTATGTCGGCAGCGAGCACATGAACGTGCCGCGCAGCTACGCCGGCCTGGTCGAGACGATGCGCGCGGTCTTGCAGCGTGGCGGCCATTACGCCGCGCTTGAGCTGGCCAGCTGGTCGTTGGCCCAGGGTTTCATGCAAGCGTGGCCGTGCCAGGTTGGCGTCTTTACCAACCTTACCCCCGAACATATGGATATCCACGGCTCGATGGAAAACTACCTGGCCGCCAAGACCCAGCTGTTCATCAACCTGCCGGAAGCGGGGATCGCCGTGCTCAATGGCTGCGACCCGGCGTCAGAAGTTATCGCAGCCGTCACGCCGCCTGGAACGCGGATCATTTATTACGGTACGGCGTCGCGCGGCCGGCCGCGGCACGCGCTGGACATTATCGCGGACGAGGTTGCCGTGAGCTGGACCGGCACCCGCCTGCGCTTGTCGGCAGCAGCCGGCCTCGGTGCAGTGCCGGTGAAACTGACGCTGCGGGCGATTGGTGAAATTTACGCGGAAAATGCGCTAGCCGCACTGGCTGCAGCCATCGGCGCTGGTGTCCCGGCGCAGCAGGCGGCCGATGCCATTGCGGCAACCGCGCCGCCGCCGGGCCGCTTTGAAATACTCGGGCAATCACCATGGATCGTGCTGGACTATGCCCACACGCCCGATGCCATCTGCCGTACGCTTTCCACGGCGCGCCAGTTGAGCCACGGCTGCATCTCGATCGTCTTCGGCGCCGGCGGCGACCGCGACCGGCCCAAGCGGAAGCTGATGGGACAGGCGGCAATGGCGGCCGACCGCGTGTTCCTTACCAGCGACAATCCGCGCAACGAAGATCCGCTGGCCATCATCGAAGATATCCGGCTTGGACTGCAAGGACATCGGGACATCAGTGTCAATCCCGATCGCAGGCAGGCCATCATCGCAGCGCTTGCAGCGGCCTCGGGCGACGATGTCGTCATCCTCGCCGGCCGCGGCCCGGAGACGCACCAATGCGTACGGGCGGCCTGGCACCCCATGTGCGACGCCGATATCGTCCGGGAGATCATCGGCGGCGAACCGGTGGTTCACGAAGGATGGACATGACGGCTCCCAAAAAAATACTGCTGGTCAACGGCTGCAGCCACACCGCGGGATCGGAAATCGATACGCTTGGCGTGGCGCCGCACGGGTATTCGCCGGAAAAGGCATTCGGCGCCCATCTTGCCAATGCAATGGGTTGCGACGATTACGTCAACATTGCAATGCCCGGGGGTTCCAACGAACGGATCACGCGCACCACGATCGACTGGATAGGCAAATACCATAAGCCCGCGGACCAGCTGTTCGTGGTGATCATGTGGACCGGCCGCGACCGCTTCGAACTTTACGACGACCGCAACCGGATCTGGCTCAGCCTGTGTCCGGGCGTAGAACGCTCCAGGTGGTTCGCCGACTTCACTTATGCGGTCCAGCAATACTTCAAGTTCCACATGCTGGTGCGCACCAGCGATGTCCAGACTTACTCGCGGCTCTGGGCCGAAGTCATCATGATGCAGAGCTACCTGAAGATCAACCACATCAACTACATGTTCTGCAACGCCTACCAGGGCCTTCCCGAAACCCTGGACTATGCCGGCTTCCGCAGCCAGGTCGATCTTGCCGCCTACTACCAGCCATTCGAAGACAGCACCGGTTTTGTGCAGATCCTGACGCAGCAGGGATTCAAGACGCGCGCCGGCGACAACGTGCATTTTGGCGAAGACGGGCATCGTTATTGGGCCGGCGTCTTGCACGCCTTTATTCAAGACAGGAGACTGGCATGATCAACTATCTCAAGCAGCTGCTGCAGCGCTGGAGCACCGCGCGCGCGTACAAGAAAAAAATGCGCGCCATCAGGAAACGCGATCCCTATATTTACAAATAACGGCCGCCGCCATGATTTCCTGGGGCATCTCTGCCCGCAGCCATGACGCGGCATTGGCGGTATTCGCCGACGGAACGCTGGTGTTTGCAGGGCATGCGGAACGCTATTCAAAAATCAAGAACGACAGCGAACTTGCTCCCGGCCTGGTTGCGGACGCGCTCGCCTATGGCGAACCGGGACAGATCGTCTGGTACGAGCGCCCCTGGCTGAAAAAAACCAGGCAGATGCTGGCAGGACAATGGCAGGAAATCCGGAAGACCGAAAACATCGCTCGCTACCTGTCCAGATACCTGACCTCTCGCCCCATTTCATTCACCGGCCATCACCTGAGCCACGCGGCGGCAGGATATTACACATCGCCTTTCCGCGATGCGACGATCATTGTGCTGGACGCCATCGGCGAATGGCAAACCTATACCATCTGGGAAGCCACGGGAACCCAGCTCAAGCTCCGCTTCAGCCAGCGCTACCCGCATTCGGTCGGCCTCTGGTACTCCGCCATGACCCAGCGCTGCGGCTTCAAGCCGAACGAAGAAGAGTACATCCTGATGGGCCTGTCGGCCTTCGGCGATCCGCTGAAATATTACGACAGGATCAAGGCCGATTTTTTTGTGTGGCAGCAGGGCCACCCGTCGATTCGGCTGCGCCATAACCTGCATCGCGGCTGCAGATGGTGGGCGCCGGAGGTGACGGATGTGGAAAACATCGCCGCCGCGACCCAAAGGATCTATGAGGACATCCTGCTGCACGCATCGCGCTTTGCATGCAAGACCCTGCCGAGCAGGAACCTGGTGCTGATGGGCGGCTGCGCCCTCAACTGCGTAGCCAACCGGCGCCTGGCGGACAGCGGCGACTGGGGTGACATATGGGTGATGCCCTGTCCCGGCGATGCCGGCAGCAGCATCGGCTGTGTGCTGGCGACCATGCAGGAATTCGTGCACTGGCCCGGACCGTTTCTCGGGCACAGGATCGACGGCGCCTATCCCGTCGCACCGGCCTTGCGGCGCCTGACGGCCGGCGAAGTGGTCGGCATCGCCAACGGCCGGGCCGAGTTCGGCCCGCGTGCGCTGGGCAACCGCAGCCTGCTGGCTGATCCACGGATTGCCGACAGCCAGTCGAAGGTCAACGCCATCAAGCAGCGGGAGCGCTTCAGGCCGTTCGCGCCCGCCATCATCGTTGAAATGGCCACAGATTATTTCGACATGGGTGTGCCGTCCAGCCCCTACATGCAATTTACCGCCAGGTGCAGGCAGCCTGAACAGTTTCCAGGCATTGTCCACGTCGACGGCACCTCGCGCGTGCAGACCGTGACGGCCACGGACAATCCCGGATTCTACGCATTGCTGCGGGAATTCCACCACGCCACGGGCTGTCCCATGCTGCTCAATACCAGCCTGAATGTGAAAGGTGAACCGCTCGTCAACGATAGGCACGATGCTGCGCGCTTTGCCATTACCTATGGCGTGCCGGTGTTCTGCGATGGAACAGAAGAAAAGCCGGGGCCGCCGGTAACGGCAACCCGGTCGGACCCGACTCTTCTCTTTTCATACAACCCCTAAGACCGCGCCAGGATCGCCGGCGTTACTGCCCTGCCTTGTAAAAAGCCGTCACCGCATCGGCCAGCAGCTTGTGCGTATGCGTGGTCGGATGCAGCGTGTCCCAGAACACAAAACTGTCCGGATTGCTGCACTGTGATCGCGCGCTCTGCGTGCTCAGGTAGTTGGTGCTGGAATCGGTGTTGATGTTCAGGCAGGACTGGGTGGTATTGCTGACCTGGTATTTGGCCGGGTTGCTCAGCAGGTCGTTGAACAGCGCATAGCTGTCGAACAGGCGGATATGCAAACTTGAGCCGTATTGCGTCTGCAAGGAGGCGACCAGCGCCGCCAGCCGCGTGTTCAGGTCAACCACCTGCGCCGCAACAGCCGGGCCGTTGGTCTTGATGGTAAACACAGGCGCCTTGGATACATCGGGCAGCTTGAGCAGCAGGATATTCCTGGCGCCGGCCTGGATCAGGTTTTGCAAGGCCTGACTCTGGCCGCTGATCACCTGGTCGACCGTGCTGTTGTAGTTGACCAGGTCGTTGCCGCCTATGAGCATGGTAAACAAGGTGTTTTGCGGCTGGTAATTCTGCGCCTTCTGCATGTACTCGGTGTACGACTGCACTTGCTGGATCACGCCCGGAATCACCAGGTTCTGGGTGCTCACGCCGGCGCCGCCGATAGCCCAGTTGTACAAGGGAAGCTGCAGATTGTCGGCCAGGTATTCGACCCAGTTCTTGCCGTTGCTGAAGCGGCCCAGGAACCAGCTGCCGGAATTGGGCAGCTTCCATTGCGAGGCGTTGTAGACGTTCTGGGTATCGGACAAGCTGTCGCCGAACGCGACGATCTTGTTGATGCCGCCCTGGACCACGCTGTCGTTGGTCCACACGGTGTAGTTGAACGACAGCGCATTGTCGGCGGCCGCCACCATCGCCACCGGCTGGCTGATGCCTTTGGCGCTTAGCGTACTTTGGCATACCGATTGCAGCGTGTTCTGCGTGACATCGCTGTAGAACATGTTTTCCCAATTGAGCAGGCCGCCGGCCCACCAGTAGCCGTTGATGCGGTAATAATCGCCGCTGGACGGATCGAGCCCCCAGACGTAGGTGGTGGTCGGCTTGGTCGGGTTGCTGCCGGTGCGGTACCAGCAGCGCAAATAAGTGTAGGTGCTGGTGCTGGCCGCCGCGGTCGCAGCCATGCTGCGCGCGGCAGGCTTTTGCGCCTGCTGCTTCAGCAACTGCTCTTTGGAGAGCGGGCCGGACGACGATAGCCGGTGGGTATAAGCAGGATCGGGTTTTGCATCGGATTGGACTTCTGCCACGGCTAGATTCGAACACAAAGCACAAAGTAAAAACAGAGTTTTCATTATGGATTTCCTTGTCGTCTCGTTAGTCTCTGGATCACGGGAACAGCGCTGCCATCGATAGCAAATTGCCATCATTGATATGGCCGCGACAATATTGACACAAGGAAACAATATCCAGGTGACATTAAGATGACGGCGGGTCCTTTCCGATGATTACCTCTAATTCCGGGTTACCCACAGAAAGGACAGTCCTGTTGATAACGCCCATGTGTTTTAGCTATGTGCCTGATATGTATAGGTTTTTCATCACTGCACAAAGTTGCCCCGCAGCGCTTTAAGAATCGTTTAATTCAATCCGGCTAAACTGTCACGATTTCCGCTGTTTCTAAGGAGCCGGTCCCATGCGTTTGCTGTTGGTGGAAGACGATCTGATGGTAGGCGAAGCCGTGCGCAAGGGATTGCGCCAGGACGGGTTCGCGGTCGACTGGGTGCAGGACGGCGCCGCGGCGCTCAGCGCGCTGGCGCAGGAAGACTACCAGCTGCTGCTGCTCGATCTCGGCCTGCCGAAAAAGAACGGCCTGGAAGTGCTGAAATCGCTGCGCGCCGGCGGCAACCGCATCCCGGTCCTGATCATGACCGCGCGCGACGCCATCTCGGACCGGGTCGCCGGCCTCGACGGCGGCGCCGACGATTACCTGGTCAAGCCGTTCGACCTGGAAGAACTGGCGGCGCGCATCCGCGCCCTGCTGCGGCGCCAGTCGGGACGCGCCGAACCGTTGATCGAACTGGGCCAGCTGACGCTCAACCCGGCCACCCATGAAGTATTGCTGGAAGGCCGCCAGGTGAACCTGTCGGCGCGCGAATTCGCCCTGCTGCGCGCCTTCCTCGATCGCCCCGGCGTAGTGCTGTCGCGCGCCCAGCTGGAAGAAAAAATGTACGGCTGGGACGACAGCATCGAAAGCAATGCGGTGGAGGTCTATATCCATGCCTTGCGCAAAAAACTCGGCAGCAACTTCATCAAGAATGTGCGCGGCATCGGTTACATGGTGGCCAAATGAAATCGGCGCCGTCGATACGCAGGAGCTTGCTGCTGTGGCTGGCGCTCGGCCTGAGCGGCGCCATCCTGGTGGCCGGCATCGCCCTGTATTTCCAGGCGCGCGGCGAAGCCAACGAACTGTTCGATTATCAGATGCGGCAGATCGTCGCGTCCCTGCCGCGCCAGGCGTTTTCACCGATGACAGAGAATGGCGACGGCGGCCCCGAGCTGGACGACCAGATCATGATCCAGATCTGGGACAACACCGGCGTCGTCATCTACCACTCGCATGGGCAGGCCAGCCTGCCGCCGCAAGCCGAGCTCGGATTCACCAACGTCCGCCAGAGCAATGGCCTGTGGCGCGTCTACAGCGCGCAGATCGGCAATACCGTGGTGCAGATCGCGCAGCCGCAAAGCGCGCGCAACCAGATCGCCGCGCAGATGGCGGTCAAGACCGTCACTCCCCTGCTGCTGCTGTTTCCGCTGCTGGGCCTGCTGATCTGGGTCGCCGTCAGCCGCGGGCTGGCGCCGATCAGACGCGCTGCGATGGAGGTCCAGGCGCGTGACATGCATGCCTTGTCGCCGATCCCCGACGCCACGCTGCCAGGAGAAATCCAGCCCTTGACTCAAGCCCTCAATGATTTGCTGGCGCGCCTGGGACAATCGATCAAGGCGCAACGCGCCTTCGTCGCCGACGCCGCGCATGAGCTGCGCACGCCGCTGACCGCCCTGCGCCTGCAAGTCCAGCTGGCGGAACGCGCCGCCGGCGAAGGCGAGCGGCAAGCGGCTTTCGGCGACCTGAAACAAGGGCTGGAACGCGCCACCCACTTGTTGCAGCAACTGCTGACGCTGGCGCGCCAGGAGCCTGGCGCCTTCGATCAGGCCCATGCCGAACTCGACTTGCGCGCACTGCTGCACAGCGTGATCGGCGACTTCGCCCTGACCGCCCACGAACGCCAGGTCGATCTCGGCATCAGTACGGAGATGCCTGCCAGCGTGACCGGCAACGCCGACGCCTTGCGCATCCTGTTCAACAACCTGATCGACAACGCCTTGCAATACAGCCCTGCCGGCGGCACCATCGACGTCTCGCTGGCCGCCGGCGCCGCCGGCGTCACCGTAACGGTGCAAGACGGCGGCCCCGGCATTCCCGAGGCCGACCTGGCACGCGTATTCGATCGCTTCTACCGCGCCGCCGACAGCCAGTCGCAGACACGCGGCAGCGGCCTCGGCCTAGCGATCGTCAAGCAGATCGCCGATGCCCACCAGGCCAGCGTCAGCCTGCAAAATACCGGGCATGGGCTGCGCGCCAGCGTACGTTTCAACGCCTGAGCAACTCTTTAAGTTATTGCTCAAATGCTCTCATAAATGATATTTATTTAACAATTTAAACTACAATAATGTAACTACATATTTGGAGTTACAATTGTTTGCATGGGATGAGGCCAAAAACGAGAGTAACCGGCGCAAACATGGCGTCAGTTTCGAGGCTGCGACACTTGTCTTTGACGACCCTTTGCATCTCACCAGGCAAGATCGTGTCGAAAACAACGAGCAACGATGGCAGACCATCGGCATGGTCAGCGGCGTCACCTTGTTGTTGGTTGCCCATACCTGGCACGAAGCAGAAAGCGGTTCGGAACATATCCGCATCATCTCCGCGCGACGCGCGACAAAGCTGGAAAGGAAAATCTATGAACAAGGTACCTGAATCTATCCGCAAAGAACTGGCGGCATTGGCAGCCAAGCCAGAGAGCGATATCGATTTCTCCGACCTCCCGGCCACCACCAAACAGGACTGGCAAGGCGCAGTCCGCGGGAAATTCTATCGCCCCGTCAAACAACAGCTGACTGTACGCATTGACGCCGATGTCGTGGAGTGGCTCAAGGAAGAAGGAAAAGGTTACCAAAGCCGCATGAACGATATCTTGCGGACAGCCATGCTGGACAAGGTTCGTCACCGTTAGATTGATCCGTGATCTGAAACAAGCGTCTGGTTTGCTGTTTAAGTTTGCTTTAATTTTTCGTATTTATGCTGTGTGCTAGTTCTAATCCATCTGCAAAGGAGCACAGCATGAGTCGTCAAACCCGTCAAACCTTTATCCGCAGCGCCATTGCCATCGCCGTCCTGGTGGTGGCCGGCGGCACCTACCTGCATTCGAAGAATGGCGATATCGGCATCGACAACGCCAATGCAGCGATCGTCGCCCCCGCCCCCGTGGTAAGCAATACCGCGCCGGCAGTTGCGGTGGCCACCGATTTTTCCGGCATCGTCGAACGCGCCGGGCCGGCCGTGGTGAATATCAGCGTCACCGGCAAGGCGAAGCAGAGTGCGGTGTCCGACCAGGACGATGAACTCGATCCGAACGATCCTTTCTCCCAATTCTTCAAACGCTTCGGCCCGCAGCTGCAAATCCCGCGCCATCCGCAAATCATGCGCGGAGAAGGCTCCGGCTTCATCATCAGCGCCGACGGCCTGATCCTGACCAACGCCCACGTGGTCGAGGGCGCCTCGGAAGTCACGGTCAAGCTGACCGACCGCCGCGAATTCAGGGCCAAGGTATTGGGCTCCGACAAACAGAGCGACATCGCCGTGATACGGATAGACGCCAAGAACCTGCCGATCGTGCAGATCGGCAATCCGGCGCTGACCAGGGTCGGCGAACCGGTGCTGGCGATAGGCTCGCCTTACGGTTTTGAAAATACCGCCACCGCCGGCATCGTCAGCGCCAAGTCGCGCTCCTTGCCGGACGATACCTATGTGCCGTTCATCCAGACCGACGTCGCCGTCAATCCCGGCAACTCGGGCGGTCCGCTGTTCAATATCAAAGGCGAAGTGATCGGCATCAATTCGCAGATCTACAGCCAGACCGGCGGCTACCAAGGCCTGTCGTTTGCGATTCCCATCGATGTCGCCACCAAGGTCGAGCAGCAGCTGGTCAAGCACGGCAAGGTCACGCGCAGCCATCTCGGCGTCAGCGTGCAAGAGGTGAACCAGGCGCTGGCCGAATCGTTCGGCCTAAAGAGCGCCGCCGGCGCGCTGGTCAGCTCGGTCGACAAGGGCAGTCCGGCCGACAAGGGCGGCCTGCAGACCGGCGATGTGATCCTGCGCTTCAACGGCCAGCCGATCAGCCATTCTTCCGACCTGCCGAGCCTGGTGGCCGACACCGCGCCGGGCACCGCCAGCACGATTGAAGTGGTGCGCAACGGCCAGCCCAAGACGCTGACCGTCAAGCCGACCGAAGCAGAAGCGGTGAAAACCGCCAGCAACGACGAAGGCGCCGGTTCGCAGGCGCGGCTGGGACTGGCGCTGCGCCAGCTCAGCCCGGACGAACAGCAACAGGTAGGGATCCATGGCGGGCTGGTGGTGGAAGATGCTTCCGGACCGTCGGCGCTGGCCGGCATCCAGCGCGGCGACGTGATCCTGTCGCTCAACGGCAAGCCGGTCAACAGCGTTGAGCAGTTGCGCCAGCTGGTGAGCAAGGCCGGCAAGAACGTGGCGCTGCTGGTGCAGCGTGACAAGGACAAGATCTTCGTCCCGCTCAACCTGGGCTGACGCCTCAACCGCAGGATGTGGAAACGATGATCAAGCTGGCCAACAACAATCTGTCGCAGCACATCCTGCCCTCTTCCGCCACGATGATCGGCGTCTGCATCACCGCGCTGTCGATCATCAAGCTGGCCAGGTTCAGCGGACTGGCGCTTTGGCTGGGCCACCTGCTGGCGCTCAACAGCCTGGTGTTCCTGACCAGCGGCGTGCTGTCGTACGCCTCCATGCGTTCCAGCCGCAGCATGCGCCTGGAACAATACGCCGACATCGCCTTCATCTTTGGCCTGATCCTGCTCAGCCTGTCCACCGTCTTCATGGCGGTGGTGATTGATTGAATTTTCATTCCCCTCGAAGTTACCCACAGAAACTGTGGACAGTCCTGTTGATAACTCCAGCGAGTTTTATCTATGTGGTTGATCTATATGGATTTTTCAGGCCTGCTCATTGTTGTGCGGACAGTGCCGCTGAAACGGGAGCGGATGTAGGCGTCTGCGCCGGAATCGCCGCACCATAAAAATATCCAGCCTGAACGAACGCTCGGTTTGAGGCCCATGTCGAACCTGCCTAAGCATGATTGTGCTTCAATGTCCGGTGCGGCAGCTTCTGCCTGGGAGGGGATATTGCAATTTAGATAATCAGAATCCGTTCCGTCAAATATAATTCAAAAAAAATCTGCAAGCTGTCGATCTGGCGATTTCCCGCTCGACTAGTTAGCAGATCCGGGAGTTAATTGCATGCAGTCGGCAGCCCGGCACTTACCCTGAAACCAAACGGAGATATTACGATGCGATTCATGATCATACGCAAAGCAGACAAGGATACCGAAGCCGGCACCATGCCCAGCACAGAGCTGATCGCCGCCATGATGAAATACAACGAAGAACTGGTGCAAGCCGGCGTCATGCTGGCCGGCGAAGGACTGCAGCCAAGCACCAAGGGTGCTCGCATCAGCTTTGCGGGCGGCAAGCCGACCGTGTTCGACGGCCCCTTCGCCGAAACCAAGGAACTGATCGCCGGGTTTACCATGATCCAGGTGAAGTCGAAACAGGAAGCCATCGAATGGGTCAAGCGCTGGCCCGCCCTGGATGGCAACGGCGCCGTCGAGCTCGAACTGCGCCAGGTATTCGAGGCGGAAGATTTCGGCGCCGAGTTCACGCCGGAACTCAGGGAAACCGAAGAACGCTTGCGCCGCCAGAGTTCAGGCGCCTAAGCTGCCTGCGCAGTTCGCACCGCCATTACAACGCCATCAGGAGATAAAGTAATGATCAAGACCATCGCCATCGTTATCGTCGTCGCACTGGCCGCCACCCTCGGCTATGCGGCGACCCGGCCCGATACTTTCCGCGTCCAGCGCACGATCTCGATCAAGGCGCCGCCGGAAAAGATCCTGGCGCAGGTCAACAACTTCCACGACTGGAGCGGCTGGTCGCCTTACGAAAAAATGGATCCGGCGATGAAACGGACTTTCAGCGGCGCCGCCAGCGGCCCGGGCGCGGTGTATGCCTGGGACGGCAACGGCGACGCCGGCGCCGGACGCATGGAGATCAAGGAAGCGTCACCGTCGAAAACCGTCATCAAGCTCGATTTCAGCAAACCGTTTGAAGCCAGCAATGTCGCTGAGTTCAGCGTCGACACCCAGGGCGACAGCAGCAACGTCACCTGGGCCATGTATGGACCCGCGCCTTATATCAGCAAGGTGATGGGCTTGTTTTTCAATATGGACAGCATGATCGGCAAGGATTTCGAAGCCGGGCTTGCCAACCTGAAGACCGTCGCCGAGAAATAAACGACGGTCACCCTGGCGTCACGCACACAAGCAGGCGTGACGCTGTTTTCATTATCCATCGCAGGAACAGAGGAGATCAACATGCTATTGAATGCCTACCTGAATTTCAACGGCCAGTGCGACGCCGCCTTCAAGTTCTATCAGCAAGTCCTGGGCGGGAAAATCGCCTTCAGGCTGACCAACAAAGAAACGCCGATGGCAGAACAGACGCCGCCTGACCGGCAAGACAAGATCGCGCACATCCGCCTGGAACTGGATGGCGGCGTCTTGATGGGCTCGGATTGCCCGCCCGATTATTTCGAAAAAATGCAAGGCATGGTGTTGTCGATCAACGTCGACACGATTGCGGACGGCGCCCGCATCTTCAATGCCCTGGCAAAAAACGGCACGGTCAAGATGCCTTACGAGAAAACCTTCTGGGCCGCCAGTTTCGGCATGCTGGAAGACCAGTTCGGCACGCCGTGGATGGTCAATTGCGAGAAAGACGGCTAAGCAACGGTTGCCGCACAGGCGCGCCGCCATCCTCGTAAGGATGGCGGCGCGCCGGATCAGGACAGCGGCAGCTTGACCGCCGTCACGCGGTCTATGAAAAATTCGCCGTCGACGCACTTGCGGTGCGGCACGCCGGCCACCTTGAATCCCGGTCCGCCCTGCGCCACCCAGATTTTGGCGACCGTGTCGAAATCTTCCAACTCCAGCCCGAGCAGCGGCGCCGACAGCACGAATTGCGCGCCCTCTTTTTGTCTTGCCAGAACTTCTTCAATCGTCTTTGCCATGGTGTCAATCTGATGTCTCGGGTTAATCGTTATCCGCGCGCGGCGCCTCAGCCATCGCGCAGCAATTCGCGCGGCAGCTCGTAGGTTTCCTTGATCGCCTGCAGCACGATATTGGAGCGGATATCCTGCACGCCCGGTATTTTATATAACTTCTCCAGTACAAAAGCGGAATAGTGCTTCAGGTTGCGCGCCTTCACCCGCAGCAGGTAGTTGGCGTCGCCGGTGATGATGTAGGAACCGACCACTTCCGGGTAATCCTGCAGCACCTGCATGAAGTTCTCGTGCCAGCTCTCGACATCGCGCCGCATCGTCACCTGCACGAACACATCCAGCTCCAACCCCAGTTTTTCCGGGCTCAGCACGGCGCTGTAGCGGCTGATGATGCCAGCCTCTTCCAGGATGCGGACGCGGCGCAGGCAGGATGAAGGCGACAGGAACACCTGCTCCGCCAGGTCCTGGTTGCTGATGCGGCCATTCTGCTGCAGCAGCGTCAGGATGTTCAAATCGATAGTATCGAGTTGCATTGAAATTATCTTTCAATATTAGTCAATTAGTCTTCATTTTATTCTAATTAATATTGAAATCGACTATTAATTTCGTATAAAAATTCCGGCCAGCTCATCTAAAATAATTGTTCGGATTCAGCACCGGGGAACGCCATCGCCACTTCAAAACCTATCTGGGATATCAGCCCAGCCCTGTCCGCACGGATCCCCGTGTGGCCGGGCGACACCGCCTTTAGCGCACAAGCCACCTGGGAAATCGGCGACGGCTGCCCGGTGCATGTCAGCCGGATCACGCTTTCCACCCATACCGGCGCCCACTGCGATGCGCCCAGCCATTACGATGCACAGGGCCTGTCTATCGACCAGGTCGCCCTGGATGCCTATATCGGCCCCTGCCGCGTGATCCATTGCATAGGCGTTGCGCTGGTCATGCCGCAGCACATTGCCCATGCCTTGGCCGACATCCCGCCGCGCGTGCTGCTGCGCACTTACGCCAGCGCGCCGCAACAGCAATGGGATCCGGCGTTTGCAGCGGTAGCGCCGCAAACCATCGCACTGCTGGCGCAACACGGGGTGCGCCTGGTCGGCATCGATACGCCGTCGCTCGATCCGCAGGAATCCAAGACCATGCTGGCGCACCACGCCGTCAGGCAGCACGGCATGGCGATACTGGAAGGCATCGTGCTCGATGCGATAGACGCCGGCGACTATGAACTGATTGCCCTGCCGCTGCGCCTGGCCGGCATGGACGCCAGTCCGGTGCGGGCGGTTTTGCGTCCTCTTTCACCTTCAGGAACACTCTCATGACAAACAGTAGCCGTGCAGCTTGCCAAGCCCTGGACGCAGACGATCCGCTGGCGCCGCTGCGAACCTGGTTCGACCTGCCGCCAGGCATGATTTACCTGGACGGCAATTCGCTCGGCGCGCGCCCGCACGCAGCGCTGCAGCGCGCGCAACAAGTGATCCAGCAGGAATGGGGACACGACCTGATCCGCAGCTGGAACAAGGCCGGCTGGTTCGACCTGCCGAGCCGGCTGGGCAACAAGCTGGCGCCGCTGATCGGCGCCGGCGAGAACGAAGTGGTGGTCACCGATTCCACTTCCATCAACCTGTTCAAGCTGCTGGCCGGCGCCTTGCAGATCCAGGCCGCCAGCCGCAAGGTGATCGTCACCGAACGCGACAATTTCCCGACCGACATCTACATGGCGCAAGGCCTTACCGAATGGCTGGACCGCGGCTACCGCATCCACCTGATCGACACGCCGCAAGAACTCACCACGGCGGTAAACGCGGAAACCGCAGTCCTCATGCTGACCCACGTCAACTACCGCAGCGGCCACCTGCACGACATGCAGGCCGTCACCCAAGCCGCGCAAGAACAAGGTGCGCTAGTGCTGTGGGACCTGGCGCATTCGGCCGGCGCCGTGCCGATCGACCTGCATGCGGCAAATGCCGACTTTGCCGTCGGCTGCACCTACAAATACCTCAACGGCGGTCCCGGCGCGCCGGCCTTCGCCTGGATCGCGCCGCGCCACCACGCGCAGTTCCGGCAACCGCTGAGCGGCTGGTGGAGCCACCAGGCGCCGTTCACCATGCAACCCGCCTTTGCGCCCGGCGAAGGCATACGCCGCGCACTGTGCGGCACCCAGCCGGTCATATCGCTGGCGATGGTGGAATGCGGGCTCGACGTCTTCGCTCAAACCGACATGCACGCCTTGCGCCGCAAATCGCTGGCGCTGACCGACCTGTTCATCGCCCTGGTCGAAAGCCGCTGCGCCGGCCTCGGCCTGGCGCTGGTGACGCCGCGCCCGCATGCGCAACGCGGCAGCCACGTCAGTTTCACCCACGTGCACGGCTACGCCGTCATGCGCGAGCTGATCGCGCACGGCGTCATCGGCGATTACCGCGAACCGCAGGTGATGCGCTTCGGCTTCACGCCGCTGTATACGCAGTTCACCGATGTCTGGGATGCCGTCAGCATCCTGCGCCGGATCCTGGCCGACCAGGACTATGAAATCGATGCGCGGCAGGAAGCTGTCACCTAATTACCCAGGAGCCACGCAATGGAATGCCCTTACAAACCCAACCAATCATGGCATGGCGCGAAGATGGAATTCGGCGAGAACATGAGTTACGGCGACTACCTGGCGCTGGACCAGGTATTGTCGGCGCAGCGGCCGCTCTCGCCCAACCACAATGAAATGCTGTTCATCGTCCAGCACCAGACCAGCGAGCTGTGGATGAAGCTGATGCTGCATGAACTGCACGCAGTGCGCGCGCAGATGCGCAGCAACGACTTGTCGCCTGCGTTCAAGATGATGGCCAGGGTGGCGCGCATCATGGACCAGCTGGTGCATGCCTGGGATGTGCTGGCGACCATGACGCCGCCGGAATACACCGCGATCCGCCCCTACCTCGGACAGTCGTCCGGTTTCCAGTCGTTCCAGTACCGGGAAATCGAATTCCTGCTGGGGAACAAGAACGCCGCCTTGTTGCAGGTGCACCAGCATTCGCCGGAATCGTATGCGCGGCTGCAGGACGCCTTGCAGCAGCCGTCGGTCTATGACGAAGCAGTGATGCTGCTGGCGCGCGCCGGCCTGGCGGTCGACCCGGCCCGCCTGAGCCGCGACTGGAGCCAGGCGACCGCCGCCGACCATTCGGTGGAAACGGCCTGGCTGGCGGTGTATCAGGCCCCGGACACGCATTGGGAGTTATACGAGTTGGCCGAAAAACTGGTCGATCTGGAAACCGCGTTCCGCTACTGGCGCTTCCGCCACCTGACCACGGTGGAACGCATCATCGGCTTCAAGAAAGGCACCGGCGGCACCGAAGGCGCCAGCTACCTGAAGATGATGCTGGACGTGGTGCTGTTCCCGGAATTGTTTTCGCTGCGCACGTCGCTCTGAACTAGCGCAGGCTACGTCCCCGCGTTGCGCCTTGCCATATGCGTGCGCACCTCTTGCACATCGGCCGGATCGCAGCGCAGTTCCAGCAGCTGGTTGACCGCGATTTCGTCGGCCAGCGAAGTCGCCGTCACTTTGGCGCCGAAAAAATCGGCGTCCAGTCCGAGCGCATTGCAGATGCGTTTGCGGCCTGCTTCGTCCTGCGGCAACTGCAGCACCACTGTCAGGAAGTTTGCCGCTGCGCCGCCCTGCGTTGTGTCCGGCAAAAACTGGCGGACCGCAGCCTGCTCCGGTGCAGCTTGCGCGGGAAATCGTATTTGCTGTTCCTCGGCGATTTCATCCACCGTCACCAGCACGCTGCTGTGCGGCCCCGGCCACTTCTTGACGCCGCCAATCACAGCCGGCGCGCCGCCGCTGACTTCGTACTCAGTCTCGGAAATCTTCTCGTAGTGAAACGGCTCCCAGGCCGGATCGCCGTGCTTGCGCATCGCCACCGCCTCCAGCACCTGGCCGGCCAGCGCGCCGTTGCCCAGCATGCCAACCGCGCCTAGCCCTGCATCGGCTGTCGTATCGTCCATCTCGCCACCTCGCTTGTTCAAAAAGGATTGTTGACCTTGACTACCGGCGCGGCAGGCAGCACTTCTGGCAAGGTGCGCGACTCCAGTTCCTCCACCACCCGGTTGAGCAGCGACTGCAGCGTCTTGGCTTGCTCCAGCCCGCGCTGGTCGAGGGTCAGGTCGAGATCGCCGAACAGGCTGACCCGGTCCAGGCGGTTCTCGACATTCAGCTTGCCGATGGTGAGAGTGGCGCTCTCATCCGAGAACGGGGTAAATTTAGACATGCGACCATCCTTTATGGATCAGGTTTGTGATGAAATTCAGGAACATTTTCAAGCCTTCGTTGAATAGCCTGGACAGCAAATCTGCCTCGATCTTCTTGACCTGGGCAGCCGGCTCTTCTCTTTTTTCGGGAGCGCTCATGCCGCCGTGCCGGCCCGCACCCGGCAATGCCATCGCCACATCCTTGATGCGCTTCGGCACGCCGGGCAGCAGATCGATGCGCAAGGTGTTTTCCAGCTGCGTCACCGACAAGGCCTGGTAACGGGAAGTGTCTTCGTTCTTGATGAAGTAGGCGGCGGCCTGCTGCTTCCTCGGACTATAGACCACTTTATAGATATAAGTCGGCACCAGCACATTGCCGATCTTTTGCAGGTCCTGGCCGAGGAACGCCGGGCCGGTAATCACGTACAGCTCGCCGTCTTTCTCGGCCAGGCGCCGCACCGCGCTTTCGATTTCGGCCCAGACATGGCGGTTGTTCTGCGGATTCTGCGGAATCATGTTGGCCAGGCTGAAGCTTTCATATTGCGAAGTACGGTTCGCCATGTCGCCGTTGGGGCTCATGTGGCCGCGGTCGAAACCGGAGCGCGCATAGTCTTTCAGCTCGGCGCGGCCGCTGATCAGCAGGCCGGGTTCGGGATGAAAGGAATTTTCGCGCGACAGCGTGCGGGCGGCGTCGATATTGCTGCGCGTCAGATGCTCGGCGGACCATAAAGGCGTGCGCGTAACCCCTGAATGCATGACTGCAAAAGCCTGGTAGCACAACTCCTGGGTCTGGCGCGCCAGCTTGTCGTTAAGGATTTCAGGGGCGCGGCCGGCAGCGTAATGCGAGGGACAATCTGTGGCAAGAACCGTAGAACTGAAAAAGAAAAGCAGGAAGAAGGTACATAGCTTGTGCGGCATTGCTCACCAAAAACTGTATAAATACCCAGTATAAGGTTTAACTTAAATCGCTCCAAGCACTATCCCCGATTTCTCCCTGCAATTTTAGTGCGGCGTACGGAATTCGTTGGCTGCCCAGGCGCTGGCGCTGCTCTGGCTGAGCTTGAAAGTTGCGGCCACCCGCACTTGCGCCAGCTGTTCGCCGTCTGCATCGTGGGCGGTCAGCAAGGCATAAGGGAAATCGTCGTCGGGAACGATGTCGAGCGTAATATTGAGCGTTGTTTCGGCATGGTCCACCACGATGCTCTTGTGCAGCATGGCATGCAATTGCTGCTCGTGCCGGCGCACGAATTCCGAGGCTGTCTTGACCAGCGTAATGAAGGCCGAGGGGTCCAGCGGCTTGGGATTCTTCTTGTCGCGGCCCATGGTCCAGGGGCCGATCAGCGCCGGTTCCGGTTCGCCGTCCTTGATCATCGCTACCGCCCAGCCGTCGTCATCGTCGTTCTTGATGATGCGCGCGGTCCAGCCGTCATCCTGCCACAGGCGCGGTTCCTGGATTTTCTGGTCGCCGGCGGCGGCGGCGCTTTCATCGTGGGCATCGTGTGCTTCGGGGCTTGCTGCGGAATGGTCTGTCATTGCGGATTGCTTCACTGCTGATGGAGGATAAGGAGGCTGGAACTAGCCCGAATTGTATAGTACAAAGCGCGGCGGCTCACTGGCGCCGGAATTGTTTGCGGTAGGCGGCCGGCGAAACCGAGAACGCGGAGGTGAAATGCTGGCGCAGCGACACGGTGGAGCCGAAGCCGACTATTTCGGCGACGCGGTCGATCGCCTTGTCGCTGGTCTCCAGCAATCGCTGCGCCGCAGCCAGCCTGTGATTGAGCAGCCATTGCGATACCGTGGTCCCGGTTTTCATCTTGAAGCGGCGCGTGAAATTGCGCCGGCTCATGGCCGCCCGCGCCGCCAGCACATCCAGGCACAGCGGCTGCTCAAGATGTTCCATGGCCCAGTCCAGGGTGGTCGTGAGCTGGTCGCTGCCGCCGGTTGCCGGCAAGGGCTGTTCGATATATTGCGCCTGGCCGCCATTGCGGTGCGGCGCCACCACCATGCGCCGGGCGATGCGGTTCGCCACTTCGGCGCCATGGTCGCGCCGCAGCAGATGCAGGCAGCAGTCGATTGCAGCGGCGGTGCCGGCTGACGTCAGGATGTCGCCGTCGTCCACGTACAGTACTTTCTGGTCCAGCCTGACGCGCGGGTATTTCCGCGCAAAGTCGTCGGCCCACACCCAGTGGGTGGAGGCTGCGCGGCCATCCAGCAAACCGGCTTCGGCCAGCACAAAAGCTCCCAGGCATAAACCGACGATCCTGGCGCCGCGCGCGTGCGCCTTGCGCAAAGCCCGCAGCAGGGCTTCGGGCGGACGCTCGTCGGGATCGCGCCAGGCCGGCACGATCACCGTATCGGCCTGAGCCAGCGCAGACAAATCATGCTGCACATCGATATTGAAGCCCGACATGGTCGGAATCAGCCCCGCCTGCTCGCCGCATATCAGCAAACGGTAACGCGGTGCGCCCAGCCGGGCAAGGTCGTCGCCGAACACCATGCAGGGCACGGACAGGTGAAACGGGCTGATGCCCTCGAACGCGATCACCGCTACGGTGTGGGCTGCCTCGGGTGCAATCTCGGGAATATGGGCTGGTTTCAGCATGGCCCGATCTTATCATATTATGTCTATCGGGACACTTTCGCCTCCAACCCCGACATCCGATACTTCGTCCTGTTCCGGCGCTCAATGCAGCGAGCCAAGGGAAAAGCAGAGATGAGCGACTGGCGTTCGTCATGCCCAATCAGACAGGAGCTTCAATATGAACCATCCAACCATCCGCACTATCGCCGGCGCCGGCGCACCGGCCACGATAGAGGCCGGCAGCGCCGCCCTGCTGGTGATCGACTTTCAAAACGAATACTTCAGCGGCAAGATGCCGATTCCCGACGGCAAACGCGCGCTTGGCAACGCCCGGCGCCTGGTCGAATTCGCCGACCGGGCCGGCATCCCGGTGTTCCATATCCAGCATGTCACCCCGGCCGGCACGCCGATTTTTGCCGAGGACGGCGCCACGGTCCAGTTCCATGCCGAACTGCAACCCGCAGCCCACCATACCGTGCTGCAGAAATCCTCTGTCAGCGTATTCCCGACCACCGACATCGACAGCCGCCTGAAGGCAGCCGGCATCAAGACCTTGATCATCAGCGGCCTGATGACCCACGCCTGTGTAGCCGGCGCGGCGCGCGACGCCGTGCCGCATGGTTATGAAGTGATTGTTGCCGACGACGCCTGCGCCACACGCGACCTCGACAGCGTCGATGGCGCCGTCCTGCCGCACGCCGCGCTCCACCGCGCATCGCTAGCAACCATCGCCGACACTTTCGGCGATGTCATGACAACCGCACAGATCTTGCAACTCCCCCTAGCCTAAACCACCGCACTTATTAATTAGGGTCAGAGTCGAATATTCTCGTGCATCAATATTCCACTCTGACCCTAATTAACTGGGTGGCATGGTTGTGGGCGGTTTGGGGGCTATTGGCGGCGGGCGGAAATAATCCGGAAAATAGGTGGCATACTATGCGGATCGCAAGGCTGAACACTACTGAAAAAGGCGGAATGAAATGAAAAACTGGATTCGTCTCAACAAGGGATTCCTGCTGTTCCTTTTTCTTTTCGGGATTTTCCGCACCGCCGTCGCCGACTGGAATCCGATCCCTTCCGGCTCGATGCGCCCCAACCTGCTGGAAGGCGACGTGGTGTTCGTCAACCGCCTTGCATTCAACCTCAAAGTCCCGCTTACCAATATCGTCATCGGCCACCTCGGCGAACCGAAGCGCGGCGACATCGTCACCTTCTTTTCACCGCTGGATGAAACCAGGCTCATCAAGCGCGTGATCGCCTTGCCCGGCGACACCGTCGAAATGCGCGATGAAAAGATGATCATCAACGGCCAGGAAGCCAGCTACGCCATGCTGGGCAGCGCGCCGGAACCGCTGGACCACGGCGGCGCCCTGGTCGCCTTGCGCCTGAATGAAAAAATGGGAGCGGAACAGCATCGCATCCAGCTGCTGCCGCAAGTCAACGCCAACCGCAATTTCGGCCCGATCACGGTGCCGCAAGACCACTACATGATGCTAGGCGATAACCGCGACAACAGCGGCGATTACCGCCATTTCGGCTTCGTCCCGCGCGAGCTGCTGATCGGGCGCGCGGAGCGGGTGCTGGTATCGGCCGATATCAAAGGCGACTGGATGCCAAGGACAGAACGTTTCGGCATGCAGCTGCACTAGCAGCCGATCATCCTAAGTCCGACAGGCTGCTACCGCTTCGCTGCACGGCTGCCGATGTTATGCAGCCGCTTTTCAATCAGTTCCGACATGCCCTGCGCTGCAATCGACAGAGAGCGCTCTTTCTTTTTCACGATCAGGATAGGCCGCACGATGTCATGCGCATCGATCGGGATACTGACCAGGTCCATGTGACGGAACTGGAACAAGGTCAGTTCCGGCACGATGCTGACGCCGAGGCCGGATTCGATCAAGCCCGCCACCGTAGCCAGATGCTCCACTTCAAGGCCGGAATTCATCACCGGGATGCCGCGCAACAGCAGCTCGACATGCTGGCGCACGCTGGTGGAGCGCGCCAGGTGGATCAGCTCGCAGCCGCTCAGGTCAGATATCCGGATGCGGCGCTTGCCGGCCAGCGCGTGATCCTGGCGGCACACCAGGTAAAACGGATCGCTGCATAAGGTCTTCGTATCGAATTCGATCAGGCCCGAGCCCGGCGCGGTCAGGGCAATATCCACCTTGCCCTGGCGCAGCATGGCAAGGCACTGGTCCGACAAGGCATCGAACAGCTGCACCGTGATCCCGGGATAAGCCCGCTTGTATTCGGCAATCACCGCCGGCAAACCGTTCGCCGCCAGCGACGGCAAGGCCGCAATCGCAACCCTGCCCTTGCGCCTGGCAACGTAATCGCTCATGTCCGCAAACGCCGATTCGATATCGCTCACCAGCGAACGCGCCACTTCCGCGAACAGTTCGCCCTCTGCGGTCAGCGTGACATTGCGCGTATCGCGTTCGAACAGCTTGGCGCCTACCGCTACTTCCAGCTTCTGGATCATGACGCTGAACGCGGATTGCGACATGAAACAACGCTCGGCGGCATGGGTGAAGTGCTTGCATTCCTGCAGCGCCAGGAAGGCGTGCAGCGAGCGGGTGGAGATATTGAGTTTCATCGATTAATCCGTTTTTACGATCAATCCATCGAAAAAAATCATTTTACAGCACAAACCCAAGCTCCCAGAATGCGTTTAAAACAAGAGCAATAACAGGTATTCCCATAAAAATATCCAAGGGATAGGAGACAGACAACATGCTGGCATTACTCGGCTTCATTACCATCGTCACCCTGCTGGCGGCGATCCTGACAAAAAAGATGTCGCCGCTGGTGGCGCTTATCGCGATTCCCATCATCGCCGCCCTGATAGGCGGCTTTGGCCTGGAGACTTCCAAATTCATCGTATCGGGCATCACCAGCATTGCGCCGGTGGCCGGCATGTTCGTATTCGCCATCCTGTTCTTCGGCATAGTCACCGATGCCGGCATGCTGGATCCGATCATCTCCGCCATCCTGCGCATCGTCGGCAGCCGCCCCACCCGCATCGTGCCCGGCACCGCATTGCTGGCGCTGCTGATCCACCTGGACGGCTCGGGCGCGGTCACCTTCCTGGTGACGATTCCGGCCATGCTGCCGCTATATACGCGGCTCGGCATAGACAAGCGCATCCTGGCCTGTGTCGCCTCGCTGGCGGCCGGCGTCAATTTCCTGCCGTGGACCGGCCCCATGATCCGCGCTTCCGCCGCCCTGCACATCCCGGTCAGTGACATCTTCACGCCGCTGATCCCGGTGCAGATCGTCGGCCTGGTGTTCGTTTTTTCGGTGGCTTATTACCTGGGTTTGAAGGAAGAACGGCGGCTCGGCCTGACCAAGGGCGCTCCGCTTGGATTCGTCCATACCCACGAATTGTCGGAAGCGGAAAAGAACATACGCCGTCCGCAGAATTTCTGGATCAATATCGTGCTGACCGTGTTTGTATTGGGAGTGATGATCAGCGGAAAAATCGATCCGGTGGTGATGTTCATGATCGGCGTGGTGCTGGCGCTAATGATCAATTACCGCAACGCCGACATGCAGCGCACCCGCATCGACGCCCATGCCAAGGCTGCCTTGCTGATGGCCAGCATCCTGTTCGCTGCCGGCGTGTTCACCGGCATCATGACTAAATCGGGGATGCTGAGCGCCATGGCCAAGATGGCGGTGGGCCTGGTGCCGCCTTCGATGGCGTCGCATATCCCGGCAGCGCTCGGGCTGCTGTCGATGCCGCTGTCGATGGTGTTCGATCCCGACTCTTTCTACTTCGGCGTGCTGCCCGTGATCGCCGAAGTCGGCCACATGCTGGGCGTACAGCCGCTGCATGTGGCGCAAGCCGCGCTGCTGGGCCAGATGACCACCGGCTTCCCCGTCAGTCCGCTGACGCCGGCGACCTTCCTGGTGGCGGGCCTGGCCGGCATCGACCTGGCCGACCACCAGAAATACACGTTCAAATACCTGTTCGCCGCGTCCGTCATCATGACCATCACCTGCGTCTTGATCGGCGTCTTTCCCCTGTGAGACGCGCTTTAGATTGAGGAAACCAGCATGAGACATATCCGCATCGGCGCCGGCGCCGGCTATTCCGGCGACCGCATCGAACCCGCCATCGAACTGGCAGAGAAAGGCGAAATCGACTACCTGGTGTTCGAATGCCTGGCCGAGCGCACCATCGCCATCGCCCAGCAGACCCGGATGAAAGATCCTGCGCTCGGTTTCGACCCGCTGCTGGCGGAGCGGATGCAGGCAGTGCTCGCCATCTGCAGCGAAAAAAAAATCAAGATCATCACCAATATGGGCGCCGCCAATCCGCTGGCCGCAGCCGCCATGGTCAGGCAGATTGCGCAGGCCATGCATCTCAAGCTGAAGGTAGCTGCGGTAACCGGTGACGATGTGCTCGACACCCTGAAAGCTGGCGACTACACCAGCGACCAAGACATCGCCGTCAATAGCCTCGGCGACAAGCTGCTGTCGGCCAATGCCTATATCGGCGCCGCACCGCTGGTGGAAGCGCTGGCGCAAGGCGCCGACGTGATCATCACCGGCCGCGTGGCCGATCCGGCGCTGTTCCTGGCGCCCCTGATCCACGAATTCAACTGGGCCATGGACGACTGGCGCCGCCTCGGCCAGGGCACGCTGGTGGGGCATTTGCTGGAATGCGCCGGCCAGGTCAGCGGCGGCTACTTCGCCGATCCCGGCTACAAAGACGTCCAGGGACTGGCGCGGCTGGGGTTCCCGATCGGCGAGGTGGCGGAAGACGGTTCGGTGGTCATCACCAAGGTGGCGGGTTCCGGCGGCCAGGTGACGGCGGCCACCTGCAAGGAACAGCTGCTGTACGAAATACACGATCCCGCCAGTTACCTGACGCCGGACGTGGTGGCCGATTTTTCCGCGGCGACGGTGGAACAGATCGGCCCCGACCGGGTGCTGGTGCGAGGCGCCACCGGCCGCGCCAGGCCGGATACCCTGAAAGTATCGATAGGCTACATCGACAGCTACATCGGCGAAGGGCAGATTTCCTATGCCGGGCCGGGCGCGCTGGCGCGCGGCAAACTGGCGCAGGCGATTGTTGCGGAACGGCTGCAACTCAGCGCGGCGGCGTTCGATGAAATCCGCTATGACTTGCTGGGAGTCGACGCCATCCACGGCGCCGCCTTGTCTGCGCAAGCGAGCGAGCCGTATGAAGTGCGGGTCCGCGTGAGCGCTCGCAGCGGCAACATGCGCGACGCCATCCGCATCGGCAACGAAGTCGAAACGCTGTACACCTGCGGTCCGGCCGGCGGCGGCGGCGCCACCAAGGCGGCGAAGGAAGTGGTCGCCGTGCAGTCATGCCTGCTGCCGCGCCGGCAAGTAACAACCTCTGTGCATTTCGAGTGAGGATAAAGATGAAACTACGCGAACTTGCCCATTCCCGCGCCGGCGACAAAGGCGACATCTCGAACATTTCGGTGATCGCCTACCTGGAGAAAGATTACGCGCTGCTGGAAAAATACCTTACCCCGGAACGCGTCAAGGCGCATTTCGTAGGCATCGCGCAGGGCGAGGTGCTGCGTTATGCACTGCCAAGCATTGGCGCGCTGAACTTCGTCATGCAGCGCGCCCTGGGCGGCGGCGTCACCCGCTCGCTCGCGCTGGATGCTCACGGAAAATGCCTGAGTTCGGCGATAATGACCATGGAAATTCCTGACGATACCGATCCATCCTGATCCATCCACCCCGCCAAGAAAGGAAGTCCATGAGAATGCAGATTGGCCGCTTGCCGACACAAGCCACGCTGGCCCTTGCCCTTGCCGCATTGGGAGCCATGGCGTCGGCGCAAACGCTGACGCCGGAAACCCAGCGCTACCACGACATCTACAAAGAGCTGGTGGAAATCAATACCAGCCACTCCGCGGGCGACACCACGAAGGCCGCGCACGCGATGGAAAAGCACTTGCTGGACGCCGGTTTCACGGCCGCCGATATCCAGGTGATCGAACCGTTCCCGCGCAAAGGCAACCTGGTGCTGCGTTTCAAGGGCAACGGCAGCAAGCAGCCGCTGCTGTTGCTGGCGCATATCGACGTGGTCGAAGCCAAACGCGAGGACTGGAAGACCGATCCCTTCCAGCTGCAGGAAACCGGCGGCTATTTCACCGCCCGCGGCTCGATCGACGACAAGGCGATGGCCTCGGCTTTCGTCTCGGTGCTGAGCCAGCTCAAGAAGGAAGGATTCAAGCCCAGCCGCGACATCATCCTGGCGCTGACTACCGATGAAGAGCGTGGCGATGTGGAGAGCAACGGCGCCAAATGGCTGATCGCCAACAAGCCGGAGTTGCTCAAGGCGGAGTTCGGCATCAACGAAGGCGGCGGCGGCGAGCTGCGCGACGGCAAGCCGAACCTGCACCGGATCCAGGTCGCCGAGAAAATCTACGCCACCTATGAACTGGAAGCGCGCGACGCCGGCGGCCACAGTTCGACCCCGACCGCCAACAATCCGATCTATGCCATCGCCGCAGCCCTGAACAGGCTGAGCGCTTACCGCTTCCCGGTGCACCTGGCCGAAGTCACCACCGGCTATTTCGCCCGCAGCGCGCCATTCGCCGGCGGCCAGCTGGCCGCAGACATGCGCGCGGTCGGCAGCGGCAAACCGGACACCGCTGCAATCGAGCGCCTGTCGGCAGTGCCCGACTACAATGCACAGCTGCGCAGCACCTGTGTAGCCACCATGGTCAACGCCGGCCATGCGGAAAACGCATTACCGCAATCGGCCAAGGCGACAGTCAACTGCCGCATCCTGCCGCAAGACGATCCTGACGACATAGATCGCCAGCTCAAGCAGGTGATCAATAACGACAAGATCGCGGTGCGCTACACCAACAAACCGCTGCGCAGCCCGGCTTCGCCGCTGAACGGCGACCTGGTGAAGACAGTCGAGGCGCTGACCCAGGATATGTGGCCAGGCGTGCCGGTAGTGCCGGCCATGAGCACCGGCGCCACCGACAGCAGCTACATGCGCAATGCGGGCATTCCCATGTATGGCGTGTCAGGCCTGTTTGTCGAACCTTCGGACCGCCGCACGCACGGCCTCGACGAGCGCGTCGAAATCCAGCGCCTGTACGACGGCCGGGAATTCCTCTACCGCTTGGTGAAGCGCCTGGCGCAATAAGGCTTGGAGCTGCAACGGCGCTGACCGGGGCCGGACTGCCGAATTCGATCGCAAGAAGCAGAGTGTCCAGGGTCTCGACATGTCCTATGTTTCAGTTACGCAGCAGCTGCTGCTCGCCAACTGACGGACACTCGCCATGAACTTTATCGAATTGCTCCTGCTCGCCGCGATCTGGGGCGCCTCTTTTCTCTTCCTGCGGATTGCCGCGCCCGAATTCGGACCTTTCGCGCTGATCGCGCTGCGCGTCGGCATCGCCGCACTGGTGCTGGCGCCGGTGTTGCGCTCAGCCGCCGCCGGCAGCCAATGCCGCGGCAAGGCATGGCCTTTGTTTGTGGTCGGCATCAGCAATTCTGCGATTCCCTTCGGCCTGTTTGCTTATTCCACGCTGTACGTGAATGCCGGCATCGATTCCATCCTGAATGCAACCACACCGATCTGGGCCGCCCTGATCGCAGCGCTCTGGTTCGGACAAGCCATGAACCGCAGCCAGGTCTGTGACCTGATGCTGGGCCTGGCCGGGGTTGCCGTGCTGGTGTGGGATACCGCGGGCGGCGGTGTTGCCGGCATGCCGCTGGCGATCGGCGCCGCGCTGCTGGCCGCCGTATGCTACGGTTTTGCGGTAAATTATTCAAAGCGGCGCCTGGCTGGAGTCCAGCCGCTGGTGGTCGCCTTCGGCAGCCAGCTGGCCGCCTCTGTCGTACTGCTGCCGCCGGCGCTGCTGTCCTGGCCGCAACAGGCGATCGCACCTTCAATATGGCTGTGCGTCGCTGCCCTCGGCGTGATCTGCACCGGCTTTGCCTACATCCTGTATTTCCGCCTGATCGAACGGGTGGGTGCAGCTTATGCCGCCTCCGTCACTTTCCTGATTCCGGTCTTTGGGCTGGTCTGGGGTGCTGTTTTCCTTAACGAAAAAATCACGCCGGCAATGCTGGCCGGCTGCGCCATCACCCTGCTTGGGACCGGGCTTGCCAGCGGCAAGCTGAGCGATTTGCTGCCGGGGAAGCACAAAAAATTGGCATGAACCGGGCAGCCATGGCAAGCAGGTGTTGCCGCCAGCTTCAAAATTTAACTAAATGATTAAGAAATACTGATTTATTATTGTTTTACGATAATTTTATACTAGAATACGACCATCCTATCGAACAGGAGGCGTCGTGCAGAAAAACATCATCACCCTGGTCCGCCGCGTCCTGGCCGCGCTCTGCTCATGGCTGGCGATTGCCATCTTGGGTTTCTATCTCGCCGCCAGGATCTTGCCGCACCTGGGCATCAGCGCTTCACTGGAAATGGTCCTTCAGCACACCCTGGCCGACCAGGCCATGGCGCGTCTTGGCCACACCTTCTGCATTTCCATCCGCCTCAATAACAAGCAATAAATCCAAGGACGCTGCATGAAACAAGATCGCATTGCGCAAACCAGCCAGCGCATGGCCAGCCTCACCATGCTGTTGCTGGTTGCCATACTGGTTTTTAATATCGGCGGCTGGCTGTTCCCCGATACGCTCAATCAAGTACTGGAATTTTCCAATGCCGGGACCAAGCTTGGCATCGACATTTCCACCCTGCCGCCATGGCAGCTGCTGGGCGCCATTGTCCTGACCAATATTCCGCTGCTGGCATTGGGATATGGCTTGTTCCAGCTGCGCGCCCTGTTCCGGCGCTACGCCCTAGGCGAATATTTCTCGCCGGCGGCCGCCATCCACCTGGGCCGGGTCGGCCACGGCATCGCGTGGTGGGTGCTGCTGGATTTCCTGTGCGGGCCACTCTCCTCCGTCTGGCTGACGATCACCCGGCCGGCAGGCCAGCGCCTGCTCAATATCGGCTTTGACGGCAACGCGATAGTCGCCCTCTTCATGGCGGCCTGCATTACCGTGATCGCCCGCATCCTGCAACGCGCCAGCGAAGTCGATGCAGAAAACCGGCAGTTCGTATAAATGAGCATCGTCATTACGCTGGACGTCATGCTGGCAAAACGCAAGGCGAAATCCAAGGACCTGGCAGCGGCCATCGGCATCACCGAGCAAAACCTGTCCCTGCTAAAACAAGGCAAGGTAAAGGGCGTACGCCTGGAAACCCTGGAGGCGATCTGCCGCTACCTGGATTGCCAACCGGGCGACCTGCTGAGCTACCAGCCGGATGACATGGCTACTGCAAGGGAAACGGATTCCCTTCTAAAAAATGGCTAACCAGAGCCGCTGGCCTGCCGCGGTAAGCCGGCGTGCCATGAGCCTGGGCTTGTTGCTGTCCCTGGTGCTGCATGCCGGTTTGCTGCAATTGTTCCGTCCTCACAAAATAATCGATGCCGGCCCGGCTACACAGGCAGCGATGACGCTGTTGCTGCTGCCGGCAACGCTGCCCCGGCCAATTCCGGTACGAACGCTATCGCCGGCCAAGCCAGTAGTCGTGCAGCATGGCTCGCGCCCTGAAAAATCGTCTCCACGCGCAAACACAATAACGCCGCCGCAACTTGTTTCGCCACGCGAGAACAGCATCAGCGATACGGCAGCCATCTCCCCGCCGCCGGACAGACAACCTCGCGTGGATCTGGACGCCGCACTGAAAACGGCCCGGCAGATAGCCACAGATCCGGCCAGCAGGCGCAACGGCAGCGCCGTCTCGCAATTGCAGACGCATCCGCTCGAAGCCCAGCCGGACAGCCGCCTGGCGCAGGACATTCAACGCAGCGCGCGCGCCGACTGCCTGGACGTCGGCCGTCCCTTCGGCTTACTGGCGCCGCTGGTGCTGGCCGCTGATGCGGTATTGTCAAAAAAAGATGGCGGCTGCAAATGGTAGGGTTCGCGGATGTTCTTGTGGCCAGCTAGTTACGGTGTTACATTTTTCTCTTTTGCAATTCGGGGTCAGAGTCAAATAAATAATTCGACTCTGACCCTAATTAATTTCGCAACAATGGAGAGAAAACGATATGCGCGCCATCCTCAATTTCCTGTGGTTTGTGCTGGGCGGGGTGTTCATGGGCCTGGGCTGGTGGCTGGCTGGCGCCGTCGCCTTCCTCACGATAGTCGGCATCCCGTGGGGTAAAGCCTGTTTCGTGATCGGACAGTTCACTTTCCTCCCCTTCGGCAGGGAAGCCGTGAGCCGCAAGGAACTGAACAATAGGGACGATATCGGCACCGGCGGCCTGGGCCTGGTCGGCAACATCTTGTGGTTCGTGTTTGCCGGCATCTGGCTGGCTATCGGCCACGTGCTGTCAGCCATCGCCTGCTTCATCACCATCATCGGCATTCCATTCGGCGTCCAGCATCTGAAGCTGGCTGGCATCGCGCTGGCGCCGATAGGAAAAACCATTGTGACGAAAGAAGTGGCGGCTGCGGCGCGCAAGCAGAATGCGGAAGAGCTGGTAACTGCGCTGAACTCACGCCACTAAGCAATTACTGTCGAGTCGATTTATATTTTTATACGCTCTGGCTCAATCATCCAAATCTGACTGCAAGACAGTCTCATAGTCCCGACCGCCATAGAAAATACCGATGATCGATACTAGCTCAGCTTCCACGGAGAAAGCGATCACGGCCCGTTTTCTATAATTCGTGATGCGCAGACCGGGGCGTATGTCGTCGCGTCGGCTGCCACGATGCGGGGCATCCTGCAGACCTTCGCAATAAGCGACAATCGAACCGGTGTAACGCTCAGCTATCTCCGGCGAAGCTGCCGCCGCGATGTAGCGATAGAGTGCGACCAGTTGCTCCTGAGCTTCCGGCGTAAAATCACCCTGTACCGCATCACATTTTTGCCACGGCCTTCTTGTATTCGGCTGCGAGCGTCGCCCGCACCTGATCAAGCGTAACCGCTCGGGCGGGGTCAGCCTTCAGTGCGTCGTATGCTTGTCCCACTTCTTGCCGCAACCAGATCTCCATAACGCGGTCACGGGCTATCAGGACGCGCAATCCATCCCTGATCACTTCACTTTCGCTGGCATACTCACCGGTCGCAACCTTGGTCTTCACAATATCTGCCATCTCGTTTGGTAGGGTAATGCTGAGTTGTTGAGTTGTTCGCACGGGCTGCATCCTTTGAGAGAATAGGATTAAATCCTATTCTCTCAAGAACACTGCGTCAATGGACAGAAAATCAACAAAAATAAACAGCCTGAAACATTCCCGGAAGTCATCATCCAAACAGAAGTCTACAAAAGGGATATGTCAACGTATATAAGCAACTGCCCTGTTTAGTAGAAGAGCCACGCACTCTCATCGTATTGATATGCTAAGGACACCGGCCTGCGTCGTCAGGATGGTTTTTTGCCGATGCTCTTGGATTTCTGCGACGCTTTTTCAACCGCACCACGCACTTCAAAACGGACCTGGTCGACCACGGCCATTTTATGGTCCAGCAATTCCAGCACATGGCGGCCGGGCCATGGCATCCAGTCGAAAGCAAGCTGCGGATCTGGAGCGGCTGCCTGACGGTTGGCTGTCTTACCATTTGCCCTACCGGTCTTCGCCATCGGTAGCGCCAGCAGCTTGCCATCCAGCCGCCACGTACCGCTGGACAAACCATCTGCGGCAAATCTTATGCGCTGCCGCTGCGGCGGAATATCCGGGTCCAGCGCGACCAGCATGCCTGGCGTCGGATAACGGATGGCGATGCTGATGTCGTCTGACTTGGCGGTGGTGAGCAGGCTTTGCTCTGTCCCTGCCAGGAAATACTCCGGGCGCGGCGCTTCAATCTTGTCCTGGTAGCGGATATCCTGCTCCACCACGCCGGCCGGTTTTTGCGGGATCTGCTGCCGCAGCTGGTCACGCGCGTGCAGGTATTGCATCACTTCCTGCCAGACCGGCGCGGCGCCGGTCACGCCGGATACGTCCCACATCGGCAGGCCCGACGCGTTGCCGACCCAGACGCCCACCGTATACCGGTCCGAATAACCGACCGCCCAGTTGTCGCGCATGTCCTTGGAAGTGCCGGTCTTGACTGCCGCCCAGACGCGCGTCGAGAGCGCGTTCTCCAGGCCGAAAGTGCGGCTGCGGGCGCTGCGGTCGGACAGGATGTCGCCGATGATGAAAGCGGCGCCGGGATCCATCACCTTGCGCATTTTTACCGCGGGATCGCTCAGCGCAGTGCGCACACCGCTGTAGCGCCCCTGGTTGGCCAGCGCGCGGTAGGCATTGCTCAACGCCAGCAGGCTGACGTCGGCGCTGCCCAGCGCCAGGCTGTAGCCGTAATAATCGCCGGATTCGCGCAACTGGAAACCCAGTCCTTGCAGCCGTTCGAAAAAAGTCGTGGGCGTCACCGTCACCAGGGTGCGCACCGCTGGAATGTTCAGCGACGACGCCAGGGCGGTACGCACGCTGACCAGGCCCTTGAACTGCTTGTCGTAGTTTTGCGGGATATACAGACCGCTGGCGGTCGGCAGGTTGATTGCCGAATCGTTCAGGATCGAGGCCGCGGTCATCCATTTTTTTTTCGATCGCCAATTCGTACAGGAACGGCTTCAAGGTCGAGCCGGCCTGGCGCAAGGCAACCACGCCGTCGACATCGGCCGCGTTCGAAAACGAACCGCTGGAACCGACCCAGGCCAGCACGTCGCCGCTGGCGTTGTCGAGCACGACAATGGCGCCGTCTTCGATATTGCGTTCCACCAAGGCCGCCAGCTGGCGCCGCAAGGCATCGTTGGCAAAACGCTGCACGCCGGCATCCAGGGTTGAGCGCACCGATTGCCCGGGCGTACGCAGCAGCTTGCGCGCCAGGTGCGGCGCCAGTTGCGGTGCGGTGGTGGTGACAATGACTTCCGAGTTAGAGCCGGTGCGCACCAGCGCCAGCAGGGTGAAATCTTCCAGGCCTTTGCACTCCTGCGCCGCGCGTTGCTCCTGCAAGATGCGGCAGGCGCGTTCGGCGACACGGGCCGGCGTCGCGTTCGGGCCGCGTATCAACGCCACCGCAATCGCCGCTTCGCGCTGGCTCAGGCCGCTGGGATGCTTGCCGAACAGCACGCGCGACAAGGCATGTATGCCCACCAGCTCGCCCCTGAAACTGACCAGGTTCAGGTAGGCTTCCAGGATCTGGTCCTTGCGCCAGTTGCGCTCCAGCTGCTGCGCCACCACCACCTGCGACATTTTCTGGCCGAGCGAACGCGGCGCATTGCGGCGCCGCAGGTCGTCGTCCAGCAAACCCGCCAGCTGCATGGTGATGGTCGAGGCGCCCCGGGTCTTGGTGTTCCACAGATTGCCCCATGCGGCCGCCGCCACGGCGTTCCAGTCGACCCCGCTGTGCTGGTAGAAACGCCGGTCTTCCGACGCCACCAGCGCATTGCGCAACGCCGGCGACACATCTTCCAGCGCCACCCACGACAGGCGGCGCTCGTTCGGATTCATGCGGACCTGCTGCAGCAGCTGGCCCTTGCGGTCGTACAGACTGGCTTCGGAAGAACGGAATTCCTGTTGCACATCGGCGAAACTCTGCAGGGCGTGCACCGGGCCGGCGCTTAAGGCCAGCGCAAAGGCCAACGTCAGTGCAGCGCCCAGCGTCCAGCGCCTGAGTCCAGTCGACTTCACTTCACCGTCCATTTCTGGTTAGGGCTTTCACCAAACATTTCCGGCGCATACATCGCTTCCACCCGCGTCGGCGGCAAGCTGAATTCGCCCGGGTTGTTGATGCGGAAGGTATACGTCATGGTGAATTTCCCCTTCGGTACGTACTCGTAATAACTGCGGAACGCTTCAAAACTGCGTTCTTCGTACGCCACCCAGGCGCTGCGGCTAGGCCGTTCGCTGCTGGTGGCTATGGCAGAATCGCGGCCCAGGCCCGAACCCAGCAGGGTAGCGCCGGCCGGGATCGGATCGGTCACTACCACCCAGGTCATGTCGGTCTGCGCATCGACTTCGAGGTCGATCCGCACGATATCGCCGCGTGTGTATTTACCTTTTTCCTTTTGCTCGACCGGGACAATGTTCTTGCTGATCCGATAGCCGCTGGAGAACGGTTTCTTCAACACTACTGCAGCCAGGCTTTGCACCGTCACCCATGGCGCGCCGCTGCCGGCATGGCTCAGCTTCAGGTCTGCAGGAGCAGCGGACGCCGGCCATGACAATTGCAGTTTGCCGGGCTCGGTCGCTGCAGCTGCAGCAGGCCAGCTGTAGCTTTGGCTGCCGCTGACGGCAGCGCCCTGCTCCAGGCTGGCCTTGGTCACGCCCGTCACTTTTTCCGACTCGAACTTGCGCGCGAATTTCTGCAACGCGAGCGAACCCCACAGATTGGCCGTGGTGGTCGACCAGTGGCCGCGCGACTGGCGCTGGATGGCGCCGTTGATCAGCTTCGGCATGTCTTCTTTCCAGGCCGGATTTTCCAGCATGGTCAGCACCAGCCGGTTGGCGTTGGTGTCGGCGCTGGCCATCAGCCACCACCAGTAGTCGCTGCTCTCGGTGGAGAAGCCCATGCGCGTGCTTTGGTAATTCAAGCGCGAACGGATGATCTGTTCGGCTTCGGCCTGGCGCTTGGCGCGCTCTGGAATGCTGGAAACCCGTTGCAGGATATTGATCCAGTCCAGCACAGCCGAAGTCGGCCACAGGTTCGGGGAGATCTGGATCGAATCCAGCATCGCCGGCCGTACCCGGTCGTAGCGCGACAAGGCTTCCAGCGCCGCTAGCTTGCGTACGTCCAGGTCTTTCTGCGGCGACCAGAAATCGCGGGTGATCTTGCCTTCCACGAACGCTGCGAGGCCATCGAGCATCTTGTCGCGGCTTTGCTGCGGAATCGCAAAACCGGATTCCTGGGTTACCGCCAGCAGGTAAGCCGTCAAGGTATCGCTGCCGCGGCGCGCATTGCCTTCGTTCGGCGGATAGTAATAAGCCAGGCCGTCGCTATCCAGGTAAGTCGGCAAATCGTTCAATACCTTTTGCCACATGGCCTCGTCGCGCAATCCTATCGCGCGCGAGGTCTTTTGCTCCAGGCAAGAGAATGGATAATTGACGAAGTAGCGGCGTATGCCTTCATTGCCGGAAGCCAGCGACGGCGCCAGCGAGATCGCCAGGCCGCCACGCCCGGGCAAGCCGTCAGCCGGCGGCGCTACCGCCATGCTGAACGGCTTGTCGAGCTGGAACAGGGTGGCTTGCTGCACCGTCACCGGCACCGCAGGCACCACGCGCTGGGTGAACTTGATGCTGTCCTTGACCTTGGGGCCGCCCTGTTCCTGGGCATTGATCTCCCACGCCAGCTGGCCGACGTCCGGCGGCACTGTCACCGTCCACACCAGCTCACGGGTTTCACCGGCAGGAATGCTCTCATCCTTGGCCGGCAATGGCGTTGCCGCCAGGCCGGCGGCCTGCGCCGTGGCATGGACTTGCATGACGCGGGTGGTGGTGTTGCGCACCGTGACCAGCGCGCTGAAATTGTCGCCTTCCCGCACCAGCGGCGGCAAGCCGGAAATCAGCTGCAGGTCCTGGGTCGAGCGGATGCTGACGGCGCCGGTGCCGAACAGGCTGTCGCCGCTTTGCGCCACCGCCACGATCTTGAAGCTGGTGAGTGCATCGTTCAAGGGGACGTCGACCTGGGCCCGGCCGTTGGCGTCCAGCACGATGGCCGGCTTCCATAACAGCAAGGTGTCGAACAGTTCACGGGTCGGCGATTTGCCGCCGCCGCCGCCGGCAGGAATCGCCTTGCGGCCGTAATGGCGCTTGCCGACTACCTGCATTTGCGCAGTCGAAGTTTCCACGCCGTAGCTGCGCCGCTGCAGCATCGCTTCCAGCAGGTTCCAGCTGCGGTTGGGCTCCAGCTCCAACAAGGCTTCGTCGACCGCCGCCAGGGCGATTTCAGCGCCGGCGGCCGGTTTGCCGTTTGGCAGGTTGACCTGGATGTTGACCTTGGCGGTGGTGCGGATCGCATAGCTGGGCTGGTCGGCCTTGACCGCCACCGCAAGCTGGTTGGCGGCAGTGCCGACCGTGATTTCGGCAATGCCGTATTTATAGGCCGGCTTGGCCAGGTCGACGGTGGCGCTAGGCGCCTGGTACTCCTTGAATTCACTCCACCAGTTCAGCGGTTCTTTCCAGCCCCAGGTAAAGAAGGAATACCAGGGTACGTCGCGCATACGACCGCGCACCGCCAGCACCGAGACAAACACATTGGGGCCGTAGCTGGCCTTGACCGGCAGGCTGAAGGTCGGGTCCTGCCCGTTCAGCTGCACCACCTGGGTTTCGATCACGCCTTCGCGTTCTACCGCAATCAGGGCGGTGGCGTAGCGGAACGGCATGCGCACCTGGAACTTGGCGGTTTCGCCCGGCTGGTAAATCTTTTTCTCAGGCAAGATATCAATGCGGTCCTGGTTTTCGCCATCGAACCACAATTCGCCTTGTTTGGTGACCCAGACCGAGCTGCTGGCGAGCGCAGGATAACCGCTGCCATCCTGACCCTTGGCGGTGAGTTCGATATTGCCCGGCTCCAGCAGTTCCACGCTGCAGATCATCAAGCCGCGAGCATCGGTCTTGCCGGAGCATAGCGGCCCCAGATCGCTGCCTGTACTGGTGTTTTCGTAAGCGTAGAAGCCGCCCACCATGCGCTTGCGATGGGAATTGGTCTGTTTGCTGGAACCGCTGATTTCAATCGGCACCCCGGCTTGCGGCTGGCCTGCCGGATTGAGGGCGACCGCCGTCAAGGTCAGTTTCTTCTTGACCGAAACCCACTCTCCTGCTTTCAGGCCCACCACCACCGCCGAAGGCCAGATCGGCGTGACGCTCGATACGGTCTGGATCTCGCCGTTCGGATCGGCGTACGTCATTTCCGTCAGCAATTCCTTCGGCACGGTAATGGCGGGCATGTCCTTCACCACGGTTTTGCCGGCGCCGTTCTTGTCCAGTGTCACCGGCAATTTGTCGGCCACGATTTTCTGGCTGTCGGCGCTGCTGTCCTCATCGTTGCGGCCTGCTGCAAAAGAATAACCGTCGTAGCCGGCAAAACTGACCGACTTGCCGCGCAGCAGGCTGGTGACGTGCACCGCCTGGCCGGAAGCGCCGCCGCCGTTCAAGTAATTCAGCTGCACGTCGAGCGGCACTTCCTTGGGCGCCACCAGGATCTTGGGCGGCGTGATCCGTCCCTGCAGCAAAGGCAAGCGGAATTCTTCGACGCGGAAACTGCCGCTGCTGTAGCTGCGGCGGTTTTCATCGTAGCCTCCGCTGTCAGAATCGGCATCGCTGTCTGCGTCGCCGTCAGCATTGCCGCCGCTGACGCCGCTCTTGACCTTGCCGCCGTCCAGCACCACCTCATAACTGCCGAGCTTGGCCTCCTTCGGAATCTGGAACACGGTCTCGGCATTCTTCTGCCCGCGCCAGCTCAGCGCAAACTGATATTCCTGGCCGCTGCCCTGGTGGGTGATGCGCACCCGCGTCGGCAGCTTGTCGTTCGGCAGCAGGCCGAATCCCTGCATGGTCTCGGTGCGGATCACGTGTTTCATCGATACCGTTTCGCCGGCGCGGAACAGGGTGCGGTCAAATATCGTATGGGCGCGCACGGTGGCGGATTTGTCGTAATCCATCGGCAGGTTGAAGCGCCAGGATTCGATGCCGTCATTCCAGGAAGTCAATGCAAAAGCCATGTCGGGCCGGCCTTTTTCATCGGTCTTGCGGGCGCTGACAAAAAAGCCGTCGATATGCCCCGGCTCGTTGTTATCGCCATTGCGGCAACCGTCTACCGGGAATTCCGGCACCACGACGACCCCGGTCTTGTCGGTCTTGCCACGCCACAGCTCAGTGCCGCGGCAATCGGAAATGCGGACATCGGCGTCGCTCACCGGCTTTGCGCTATCGAGCGTGGTGACCCACACCGCGCCGTTCTGGCGGCCGATCTTGACATGCACCGACAGATTGGTCACCAGCGCGCTGGTGCGCACATACATGGGCGCGGCCTTGCCTAGCAGCGAGGCGCCCAGCTTTTGCGATTCCAGTTCGACCACATAGAAACCCGGGTCCTTGAGCGGGATGCCGATCACTTCAAACGGCCGCACGCCATCCTTGCTGTCCGGCGACGGCGGCAGGGCCAAGGTCTTGGCACCGGCCTGCTTCGCCAGCAAGCCGATGCTGCGCGTTTCCACCTGCTTCTTGCTGATGGTGATGGTGGTTTCGTGATACTTCCTGAGCTTGGTCAGCCAGGCGATGATGTTCTGGTCGTCGCTGACTTTCAGGTTGCTGACCGTTCCTGGATTGACCTTGCCGTCGGCGCTGCGGGCCAGCATGCCGGTTTCGACGCTGCGCAGGGTGACCGGCAAGGTGGCGTCGGCGTTGAGTTCGATGATGCCGAACGGCGCCGAGGGAAATTTCGCCAGCGGCGGATAATCCGCCATCCGCACTTTCAGCGGAAACGCAGCGGCATTCGACAGCGGCCGGCCGCTCTCGTCCTGGAATCCTTGCGGCAGGTTGACGCCGAGTTCCTCTTTTTCGGCAAACGGCGGCTTGAAGGTCAGTTGCGAAACGGTGTCGTCGGTATCGTTCTTTTCAAAAAAAGGCTTCAGCTTACCGTTGGCGGCGCTCAGCGTCACACCTTCGGCCAGCTTGCGCGGGACCGGCGCAGTAAATAAGATGCGCAGCGGCAGGATCGGCGCACAGGCTGCATTGGCGTTCTCGCGCTCGCAACTGACGCTGGCAGTAAACACCGGCCGCACCTTGAACTTGAATACTTGCGGCTGGCTGCTGGCGATGCCGGACGCGGTGCTCACGCCTTTGTCCCAGGTCAGGCTGACCGCACTGTCGTTAGGCAGACGCTGCTGGCATTGCACCGTGCTGACCCTGTCGGGATTGATCTTGTCGGCAAAATGATCGAGCAGCTGCTTGCGTTCGACGCCGGCGATGAACTTGACCGGAATCCGCTCATGCACGCCCTCGGCCTGGCAATACACGTGTTTCAGTATGCTGTCGCCGGTGGCGGCGCCGTTCTGGACCAGTATGAAGACTTGCTCTTCATCGATATGGTCGCCGCGCGGCATGATGTCGACCACGGCCGGGCCGCCGGTATTGAACTGGAATACGGTCTTGCCGCTGACTGCGGCGCCGGACACCAGCTTGAACCCGGTTTTTACGGTAAAGCCGCAGCGTGTTCCCGGCGGCAGGTCGCGCACGAAATCGTAGATCCAGTTGCGCTCATCGGCCCAGCGCCCGCTGCCGGCCTCGGAACAGCTGATGTCGAACGGCGTGGGCGCTTTCGGATCGCCGAACTTGATGGCGGCCTCCGAGAAATTCACCCGCACCTGGCGCACCTGGCTGATCTCGCCTTGCGGCGAAAAACTGCTGATGTTGGCGGCATAGGCAGCTTGCGTCATCTGGCCGCCGAGCAAGGCCATGAGCAGCGCCAAGGTGCTGCGCACAACGGCGCCGGAATGTTTTTGGCCGAAAAAAAACAGCCCCGGAAAGCTCACGGCGCTGCTACTGGTTTTCTTTCGTTCTATTGCTGCTTGCATAGCAATCCTCGGGCTAGGAAAAGATGGAATATCACTTTGCGAGGATACAGCATCTTTGTGTCTTTATGGCAATTTTACAATTTAGATAATGCTTGCCATCTTAAGCATATTGCCATAGCCATAAGCCACGGCTTGAAACGTCTCAGATACGTTCGCAGAGGCATTTTTCTGTCAAAAATGTCGTTACGATAACTATCCGCATGCAAATCTAAAACCTCCTTCATATACGTCAATGACGTATAATTTAAAATGTACACTGTCGTCGAAACCAAAATTTTTCAACAGTATGCATCGGCTATCTGGTCCGACGTCGAACGCGAGGAGCTGATCAACTGGATTGCGGTACATCCTTTTTCCGGCGACGTCATACCTGGCACCGGAGGCTTGCGCAAAGTGCGCTACGCACGTGATGGCATGGGCAAACGTGGAGGTGCGCGAGTGATTTATTACAATCTTCTCGGTAACGGCGAAATATGGCTGCTGATTGCGTACACAAAAACCAAATTCGATAAGCTGCCGGCCAGTTTCTTAAACAAGCTTCGCGAGGAAATTCATCATGGATAAAGAGCTGGATCAATTTCAATCCGACTTGTTGAAATCGGTGCGTGACATGAAGACGGGCAAAGCTGCCCGCTCGACATCCGTGATGGTCTCTCCAATTGCCAAAGCGCGCACACAGTCCGGTTTGTCGCAGTCGCAATTTGCGGCACTCATGGGCGTATCGGTTCGGACATTGCAAGAATGGGAACAAGGCCGCCGCGGACCTTCCGGCGCCGCGCGAACACTACTGAACATTGCAATCCGGCATCCCGAAGTACTTATCGAAGAATCGCGGCAAGCTGCGATCTCCGTCTTCACAGCGGCGCCCACGGAAACCTGACTTCAACCAGCAAACCCTGGTCGTCATCGGCCGCATTCAGCCTGATGAACGCGCCATGCTGATGCGCCACCGACTTGACGATCGTCAGGCCCAGCCCGCTGCCGCTCTGGGTCTGGTCCGGATTGCGGAAAAAGCGGTCGAATACGCGGTCGCGCAGGGCTGGCGCAATGCCCGGTCCCTGGTCCGCCACGTTCAGCACGACCTGGGTCAGGTTGCTGTGCAGGCTGACAAAAACCGTGGCGCCCGACGGGCTGTACTTGATCGCATTGTCGACCAGGTTGTCGATCAGGGACACCAGGCTGTCGCGATGGCCGAGGATGTAGCATTGGTTTTCGGACATCAGCTCCAGCTCGATCTGTTTCAGCTGGGCCAAACTCGATAGCACCGCCAAGCGGTCCTGCAGCAGCACGCCCAAATCCAGCCGCTCGAGCACGATGCTGGCGGCGGGATCGCTGCGCATCAGCATCAGCAACTGGCCCACCAGCCTGGTAGCGCGGCTGTTGCTGCTCAGGATCCCGGCCAGCAATTCCTGCTGGCGCTGGTTGCCGCCCTGGCTTTGCAATGCCTCCACATTCACCCGCATGGCGGCCAGCGGCGTACGCAGCTCATGCGCGGCGTCGGCAATAAAATTGCGTTCCCGCTCCACACTCTCGCTCATGCGCTGCAGCAGGGCATTGATGCGATCAACCATGGAACTCAGTTCCAGGTGCTTGGGCTTGAACTCCAGAGGCGCCAGGTTCTGCGGGCCGCGCGTAGCCACTTCGCGCGCCACCCGGCTCCAGGGGCGCAGCGCCATGCGTATCGACAGCCAGGCCGGCAGCAGCAGGAACGGCAGGCTGATCAGCAAGGGCAAGGAATAATAACCGCGCGAATTCATGTCGATCAGCATTTCCATGCCATCTCCCGGCACGATCATGGTGACGCGGGTATCCGACTGCCGCGACTGCACGGTGCGCGCGCGCCAGCGTATGCCGTCGACGTAGACGGTTTCCGGCTGGCCGAGACGGCGGTTAACGATGCCGCTGGGCGTATCCTCGGATTGGTAAAGCAGTTTCCCGCCTTGCCGCACCTGCATGCTGGGCGACAGCTGGGGCGTGTTGCCGCCGACGCCATAACCTTCGCGCACCGCCTGGTCTATCAGGCTCAGCACCTTGTGCTGGCGCTCCGGATTGTCGGCCAGGTTTTCGACAACGCCGAAAATCGCGTCGTATGTGCGGTCAAGGCTGATCGGACCGGGCGCCCGGCTGGTCTCGAACATGGCGTAGCCGATGAACAAGCTCCACAGCAGCGTCAGCAACAGCATCTGCGCCAGCAGCAGGCGCCGCACCAGGGTCGGCCGCAGCAGGCCGCTCCACCAGCGGCGCATCATTTGCGGACGCTGCGGGCCGGCGCCTGCAGGTCTATCACGAAGCCGACGCCGCGCACGGTGCGGATATAACCGTCGCCGATCTTGCGCCGCAGGTTGGCCATGTGCACATCCAAGGTATTGCTGGCGTTGCCCTGGCCGCCGGGCAGCGCCAGGTCTTCCAGGATGCGCCGCGTCACCACCCGGTCGGCGCGTATCAGCAAGGTGCTGAGCAAGGCATATTCGCTGGCGGTCAGCTCTACCGGACGCTCCTGCACGGAGACACGGCGGGTCGGCGCATGCAGCGACAGGCCGCGCAATTCCAGGGTCTCGCCGTCGAAGCCGTAGCTGCGCCGCGCCAGCGCCCGCACGCGCGACAGCAGTTCCGCCAGCACGAACGGCTTGACCAGGTAATCGTCGGCGCCGCTGTCGAGGCCAAGCAGGCGGTCGCTGACCGCATCGCGGGCGCTCAGGATGATTACCGGCAGCCCCTTCTTTTCACGACGCAGGCGCGTCAGCAGGCTGAGGCCGTCGCCGTCGGGCAAACCCAGATCCAGCAGCACTAGATCGCAGGTGTCGGATTCCAGGTGGCGCAGCGCATCCTCCAGCTGGCGCACCCACACCACGTCCATGCCATGGTCTGTCAGGGCAATGCGCACGCCATTGCCCAGGTCCAGATCGTCTTCTATCAGCAGTATTTTCATAGCCTCGTATTTAAACACTCTAACGTGAAGAAAAGCTGAAGAAGACGCTGCCGTGCGTCTTCAGCAAACGTTAACGAATGGCTCATGTTCCCTTCATATCGCTCACGGATACTGCTGGCTTGGACAATCCGCCATGGCACGTCCCCCCGACAACGCAATCCGACCAGAAAGCCGATAATGAAAAAGCGTTTCAACAGAATCAACCTCGCCTCGCTTGGCATGCAGCTGATGCTGCTGGGCGCCGGCAGCACGGCGAGCGCCAACGCGCTGACCGACATCGCAAAAAAGAGCGACGAAAATACCCTCACCATAGGCGCCGGCGCCGCCTTCGGCCCGCGCTACTCCGGTTCCGACCAGAACATGACAGGGCCGGTCCTGGCGCTCGATTACTCCACGCCGGGCGGTTTCTTCGCCAGCACCATGCGTGGCATAGGCTATGGCAGCACGGCGGGCAGCTTCAACTATAGCGCAGCGCTGGGTTATCGCGACGGGCGCCAGGAAAAGGATGAAAGCAGCTTCGGTTTCAGCAGCGGCAGCACCCGTTTGCGCGGCATGGGTGAAATCAAGGGCTCGGCCATCGCCATCCTGAGCGCCGGCTACACACCGCTGGAATGGCTGAACCTGAGCGTCACGGCCGATCTCGCGCTGTCGCAAAAAGATAACGGCAATGCCTTCCATTTTTCGGCGTCCAGTCCGTTCTACACGGCCGACAAGGACAAGCTGTCGCTGGCCGCAACCGCCAGCGTCGGCGATACCAAATACCTGCAAACCTATTACGGCGTCACAGCGCTGCAATCCGCCAATTCCGGCTACGCCGCTTTCAAGCCGAACAGCGGCTTGTACGAAGTCAGCGCCAACCTGAGCTGGGAGCACCAGTTCGACAAGAACTGGGCGCTGCATACCCTGGTGGGCGCAGCGCGCCTGCAGGGCGACGCCGCCAAGAGCCCGATCGCCAGGCGCAGGCTGGCGCCGAATGCCGCGGCGTACGTCACCTATAGTTATTAAGATCGCCAGCAGATGAACAATGAAGACTTGATCCTGATTACCGGCGCTACCGGCTTCCTGGGCGGCGCCACCGCCGTGGAAGCGATCCAGGCCGGACTGGCGCACCGCTTGCTGCTGCTGGTGCGGGCGCCGAATCCCCGGCAAGCCCTGGAGCGCCTGTGGATCCAGCTCAAGCAGGTGGGCGCCAGCGATGCCGACCTGGCGCAACTGAGTTCGCAGCAGGTCCTGTGCGCCGACTTGTCGGAGCTCGCCGGCATCGTCGGCGATCCGCGCCTGGAAAGAGTATCGACCGTGATCCATTGCGCCGCGCTGGCGACTTTCGCCGACCATCCTGCACTGGAAACAACCAACGTCGACGGCACGCTGGCGCTGGCCGCGCTGATGGAAGGCCGCCCGCGGCTACGGCGCTTTCTCTACATCGGCACGGCCATGGCTTGCGGCAGCCATTCCGCCGCCGACAACAGCATCCCGGAAATGGCGAACCTGCCGCTGGCGCAGGAAGACCACCTGGTGCCATACACCCGCTCCAAGGCCATCAGCGAGCGCATGCTGAAGGAACGTTTTCCGGACCTGCCGCTGGTGGTGCTGCGCCCGTCCATCGTGGTCGGCCACACGCGGCTCGGCTGCGCGCCATCGCAAAGCATTTTCTGGGTGTTCATGGTGTGGCAGAAGCTGGGCGTACTGACCACTTCGCTGGATGCCAAGATCGACGTCGTGCCGGTCGACTGGTGCGCGCAGGCCATCCTGCACCTGGCGTTCAAGGAAACGCTGGCGCGGCAGGTGTTTCATCTATCAGCCGGAGCCCAGTCCAGCCGTTCGTTCCGCCAGATCGACGACGCGCTCGGCAGCCGCAGCAACGCTTACGGCCGCGATTACGAGCAGATCGCGGTCGACCAGATCGACCAGCTGATACCGCGCATCAAGGTCCGCATCCCCGACTGCAATCCGCGGCTGCTATCCAGGGCCTTGAAGCTGTATGGGGAATTCGCCAGGTTGAACTACGTCTTCAACAACGACAACCTGTTGGAGGAAGGGATGACAAGCGCTGCGCCGTTGACCGACTATATTGGCTTGTGTGTGGCCAGCACCAGGAACATTCCTATCTCTGAGCAGATGAAATGGGATTTCAAATAACCGGGCATGCTTGGGCCTGATGTTGCATCGCCAATGGCATCGCGTATAAGCGCTTAGGCAAGCCACTTCGATAGCACGCTGAAAGCGCTTAGCGCAACCACCACGATAGCGCCCAGCTTGATAGTCAGGCTGAGCTCCAGCTCGCGCAGGTCAGCCTTGGTTGCCACTTCCGCCGATTCGTGCGCTTCTTTCACTGCATTGGAGATCGCCTCGGCTTGTGGCGCAGGCAGGCCTGCGGCCTCAAGGGTTTTAACAAATTTAAGCGTATCAAATGTCACAGCCGACATATACCGACCTCCTGTCGTCAGGATTTTATCACTGAGCGAAATGCCTGCTGCACACCGGATAGCCTGGTTCAGTGCAATCTTAAATATACGTCTGCAACCTACCAGCAACGCTGATGATGCCGATTTTCAATAGTGAGCGGGATTCTGCAAACAAAAAGGCCTCCGCTCGGGAGGCCTTTCAAATACTTGGCGGAGAGACGGGGATTCGAACCCCGGATAGGCTATGAACCTATACACGCTTTCCAGGCGTGCGACTTCAACCACTCATCCATCTCTCCTGCAACTACAACAGCGCTTTTTACAACTCTCCGTGGGATTTGATTTTCACGAAGCCGCGTATTATAGCAACAAATCCGGCAGAAACAGAAATTTCTCTTCAATACCCCGCGCAAGCCCTGTTCAAGCGCTTATTGAGCTTCCTTGAGCTGCTCCAGGATGGCTGGATTTTCCAAAGTGGAAACATCCTGCGTGATTTCCTCGCCTTTCGCCAGCACCCGCAACAAACGCCGCATGATCTTGCCCGAGCGGGTTTTCGGCAGGTTGTCGCCGAAGCGGATTTCTCTGGGCTTGGCGATCGGGCCGATTTCCTTGGCGACCCAGTCGCGCAACTCCTTGGCGATCTGCTTGGCTTCGTCGCCGGTCGGGCGGCTGCGCTTGAGGACCACGAAGGCGCAGATGGCTTCGCCGGTGGTGTCGTCCGGCTTGCCGACCACGGCGGCTTCGGCAACCATGGGATGGGCCACCAGCGCCGATTCGATTTCCATGGTGCCCATGCGGTGGCCGGAGACGTTCAGCACATCGTCGATGCGGCCGGTGATGGTGAAGTAGCCGGTGTCCTTGTTGCGGATCGCGCCGTCGCCGGCGAGATACAGCTTGCCGCCGAACTCGGGCGGGAAATAGGCGCTCTTGAATCGTTCCGGATTGTTCCAGATGGCGCGGATCATCGATGGCCATGGACGCTTGACGACCAGGATGCCGCCGTGGCCATCCGGCAGTTCATGCCCGGCTTCGTCGACGATTACCGCCTGGATGCCCGGCAGCGGCAAGGTGCAGGAACCCGGCACCAGCGGCGTCGCGCCCGGCAGCGGCGAGATCATGTGGCCGCCGGTTTCGGTTTGCCAGAAGGTGTCGACGATGGGGCAGCGTTCGCCGCCTATATGCTTGTGGTACCACATCCAGGCTTCCGGATTGATCGGCTCGCCGACCGTGCCCAGCAGGCGCAGCGACGACAGGTCGTATTGCGAAGGATGGATGTTCTTGTCGGCGTCGGCGGCCTTGATCAGGGAACGGATCGCGGTCGGCGCGGTATAGAAAATCGTCGCCTTGTGCTTCTGTATCATGTCCCAGAAGCGGCCGGCGTTGGGGAAAGTCGGCACGCCTTCGAAAATGATCTGGGTGGCGCCGACCGCGGTCGGGCCGTAGGCGATATAGGTGTGGCCGGTGATCCAGCCGATATCGGCGGTGCACCAGTAGACGTCGTCGGGTTTGATATCGAACACCCACTTCATGGTCAGCGCCGCCCACAGCAGGTAGCCGCCGGACGAGTGCTGCACACCTTTCGGCGTGCCGGTAGAGCCCGAGGTGTACAGGATGAACAGCGGATGTTCGGCGTCTACCCATTCCGGTTCGCAGGTCTCGGCCTGCGCTGCGACCAGTTCGTGCAGCCAGAGGTCGCGGCCGGCTACAAAATTGATGGCGCCGCCGGTGCGCTGGTAGACCACTACGTTCTTGATGCTGTCGCAGCCGCCCAGCGCCAGCGCTTCGTCGACGATGGATTTGAGCGGCAGGCGCTTGCCGCCGCGCGCTTGTTCGTCGGCGGTCAGCACGGCGACTGCGCCGGCGTCGATGATGCGTTCCTGCAGCGATTTGGCGGAGAAGCCGCCGAACACCACCGAATGGGTGGCGCCGATGCGTGCGCAGGCTTGCATCGCGACCACGCCTTCGACCGACATCGGCATGTAGATGACGACGCGGTCGCCCTTCTTGATGCCCAGCGATTTCAGGCCGTTGGCGAACTGGCAGACTTTCTTGTGCAGTTCGCGATAAGTGATCTTGCTGACATCGCCGCTATCGGTTTCGAAAATGACCGCGACCTTGTCGGCATTGCCATTCTGCAAATGGACGTCGAGGCAATTGTAGGAGACGTTCAGCTTGCCGTCGTCGAACCATTTGTAGAACGGCGCATTGGATTCGTCCAGCACCTTGGTGAAAGGTTTGTGCCATTGCAGGTTTTCCCGGGCCAGGCGGCCCCAGAAACCTTCGTAGTCCTGCTCGGCTTCAGCTACCAGCGCGCGATACGCGTCCATGCCGGAAATTGCCGCAGTCTTGGAAAATTCTGCCGGGGCTGGAAAAATGCGGGTTTCCTGGCCAAAGGTTTCGATGTTCGCCATGCTGTCTCCTGCTTTTTAGTAATTGACGCTAAACATAAACTTTTACACTTACTCTAGTCTTACATTGCCAGATGCTAACGCTACCAGAGCCTCACAGTCGGTTATCATCGCACATTCAGCTCATTCCTACAGCCCATGCGTCACACAAAATCTTATGCTTACCTGGCGCTGGCCATGATGCTGGTAGGCGCCAATATCGGTTTCGGCAAGGCCATCATCGCGGTGATGCCGGTGCTGGTGTTCGGCCTGCTGCGCTTTGTGATTGCTGTGGTGGTGATGGCGCCGCAGTTCTTCAAGGCCGCGCCGCGCCTGGAGCGACACGAATGGCTGACCCTGTTCGGCCAGGCTTTTTTCGGCACTTTCCTGTTTACGCTATGCATGCTGTACGGCGTCCAGCACACCACCGCTACCGCCGCAGGCGTGATCACCAGCACCCTGCCGGCGGCGGTGGCGATCCTGTCGCGCCTGATCCTCAAGGAGCGGCTGCAGCCGCGTACGCTGGCTTCCATCCTGCTGGCGATTGCCGGCATTGCCGTGCTCAACCTGAGCAAGAGCGATAGCGGCGACGGCGGCCAGACGCCGCTGATAGGCAACCTGTTCGTAATGGCTGCGGTGCTGTGCGAAGCTACTTATGTGGTGCTGTCCAAGCGCCTGACGCAAACCCTGTCGCCGATGCGGATCACTGCCTACAGCCATCTGTTCGGCCTGCTGCTGATGCTGCCGTTCGGGCTGACGGCAGCCTTGTCCTACGATTTCAGCCAGGTCACGCCCGGCATGTGGCTGCTGGTCTTCTGGTATGCGCTGGCCGCCAGCGTGATCGCATTCTGGCTATGGCTGACCGGCACCAAGCACGTGCAGGCCAACGTGGCCGGCATCTTCACTGCCCTGATGCCGCTGGCGGCGGCCTTCATCGGCGTGGTATTCCTGCATGAAAGCCTTAGCTGGGCGCACTTTGTGGCGCTGGCGCTGGTATTGACCGGGATTGCGGTGGCCAGCTGGCCGCAGTCCATGAAAACCGTGCAAGAAGTGTAAAATAGCGACGCTTTTCCCTTTCCCGATAATTCCAATGAGCAACATGCAACCATCTGCGCCAAAAAAAGCCATAGGCGTCCTGCCGAACCTGATTTTCATGAGCCGCTGGCTGCAATTGCCGCTGTACCTGGGCCTGATCCTGGCGCAATGCGTCTATGTTTTCCATTTCTGGGTCGAACTGACCGACCTGATCGGCGCCGTGTTCGGCAACGCCGCCTCGCTCAACCACATCCTCGACGTGGTCACGATCGATGGCGCGGTGCGTCCGACCAAACTGACCGAAGCCACCATCATGCTGGTGGTGCTGGGGCTGATCGACGTCGTGATGATCTCCAACCTGCTGATCATGGTGATCGTCGGCGGTTATGAAACCTTTGTCTCGCGCATGAACCTGGAAAGCCATCCGGACCAGCCGGAGTGGCTGTCGCATGTGAATGCTTCGGTGCTGAAGGTGAAACTGGCGATGGCGATCATCGGCATTTCGTCTATCCACCTGCTGAAGACCTTCATCAACGCCAATGCCTACGATGTCAAAACGCTGCTGGCGCAGACCGGCATCCACATCACTTTCCTGCTGTCGGCGCTGGCGATCGCCTGGTGCGACCGCATCATGACCGCGACCCAGAACCAGGCCAACGGAGAGCATTAAAGTACATCCGCGTGGGCACAGGTGCCTACCCTACATCGTTTAATTTTTACAGAGATACGCCATGACCACCCTAGCCACCCTGACCACGATCAAGCAAGAAGATCTCATCGAGTCGGTAGCCGCTGCGCTCCAGTACATCAGCTATTACCATCCGGTCGACTATATCCAGCATCTGGCACGCGCCTATGAGCAGGAACAGAGTCCTGCGGCGAAAGACGCGATTGCGCAGATTCTGACCAACTCGCGCATGTGCGCAGAAGGCAAGCGGCCGATCTGCCAGGACACCGGCATCGTCAACGTGTTCCTGAAGATCGGCATGGATGTGCGCTTCGAAGGCTTCAAGGGTTCGATTACCGATGCTGTCAACGAAGGCGTGCGCCGCGGTTACCTGAACCCGGACAACATGCTGCGCGCTTCGATCGTGGCCGATCCGCAGTTCGAGCGCAAGAATACCAAGGACAATACGCCGGCTGTGGTGCACATGGAACTGGTGCCGGGCAATACGGTGGACGTGCAGATCGCAGCCAAGGGCGGTGGTTCGGAAAACAAGACCAAGTTCGTGATGCTCAATCCTTCCGATTCGCTGGTCGACTGGGTCATGAAGACCGTGCCGACCATGGGCGCCGGCTGGTGTCCGCCGGGCATGCTCGGCATCGGCATCGGCGGCACCGCGGAACGGGCGATGCTGATGGCCAAGCAAGTGCTGATGGAAGATATCGACATGTACGACCTGCTCAAGCGCGGCCCGCAGAACAAGACGGAAGAACTGCGCATCGAGCTGTTCCAGAAAGTCAATGCGCTCGGCATCGGCGCCCAGGGCCTGGGCGGTCTGACCACCGTGCTCGACGTCAAGATCATGATGCACCCTACCCACGCGGCATCGAAACCGGTGGCGATGATCCCGAACTGCGCGGCGACCCGCCACGGCCACTTCGTGCTCGACGGTTCGGGTCCGGCCTACATGGAACCGCCATCGCTGTCGGAATGGCCGGAAGTGCACTGGGTGCCGGACACCGAGAAATCGAAACGGGTTGACCTCAACACGCTGACCAAGGAAGAAGTCGCTTCCTGGAAACCGGGCCAGACCCTGCTGTTGAACGGCAAGATGCTGACCGGCCGCGATGCCGCGCACAAGCGGATCCAGGAAATGCTGGCCAAGGGCGAGAAGCTGCCGGTGGATTTCACCAACCGCGTGATTTATTACGTCGGTCCGGTCGATCCGGTGCGCGATGAAGTAGTTGGCCCGGCTGGCCCGACCACTGCAACCCGCATGGACAAGTTCACCGACATGATGCTGGAACAGACCGGCCTGATTTCAATGATCGGCAAATCGGAGCGCGGCCCGGTCGCCATCGAGTCGATCAAGCAGCACAAATCGGCCTACCTGATGGCGGTGGGCGGCGCGGCTTACCTCGTGTCGAAGGCGATCAAGTCGGCGCAGGTGCTGGGCTTTGCCGACCTCGGCATGGAAGCGATCTACGAGTTCGACGTCAAGGACATGCCGGTAACGGTGGCAGTCGATTCCAACGGCATCTCGGTGCATAACACCGGACCGAAGGAATGGCAGGAAAAGATCGCGCATGCGGCGCTGTCTAAAATCCCTGTAACTGCCATCTGATCCGATCTGGTCGATTTTGCAGATGACTGGCAATACTCAGGAAATGCCGATGGCGCAAAGTGCGCCCATCGGCATTTTTGATTCCGGCATCGGCGGCTTGTCAGTGCTGCGGCATATCCACCAGGACCTGCCGCTGGAAGATCTCTTGTATTTTGCCGATTCCGCCTATGCGCCGTACGGCGACAGATCGGAAGCGGAAATTTCCGCGCGCTCGCTGGCCGTGACCGGATTCCTGCTGCAGCAAGGCGCCAAGGCGCTAGTGGTCGCTTGCAATACCGCCACCACTGCCGCCATCAAGGCGATACGCAACGCCTATCCGGCGTTGCAGGTGATCGGCATCGAACCAGGGCTCAAGCCGGCTGCTGCACAAAGCCGCAGCAAGATCGTCGGCGTGCTGGCGACCAAGGCTACATTGCAAAGCGCGCGGCTGCTGGCGCTGCAGCAGCAGATCGGCGAGGCCAGCGGCGTGCATTTCGAACTGCAGCCTTGCGTCGGCCTGGTCGACCAGATTGAAAAGGGCGAATTGCGCTCCCCGCAGACTGCCCTGCTGCTACGGCGTTATATCGCTCCCCTGATCGCGCAAGGCGCGGACACGCTGGTGCTGGGTTGCACCCACTACCCTTTTGTACGCCCGCTGATCGAGGAGATCGTGGCCGAACTGGCGTCCGGGCCGGTAACCATCATCGACACCGGCGCCGCAGTCAGCCGGCAGCTGACCAAGGTCCTGGGAGAAAACAACTTGCTGCACACTGCCGCGCGTGCCGGCAAGGTCAGCGCCTTTACCACCGGCAGCCAGTCAGTCCTGTCGACTACGTTCGCCAGCCTGCTGCAGCTGCATCCGCCGGTGTCGGCGGTAGCAGCAATCGCTCAGCCTGCGGGAATTTCATAATTAGCTGTTATTTGATTTGCCAGGCCGCAGGTTACTTTGTATAATAGCCAGCTGTCCTAGTGCTGAACAAGCATGGCAGTCTGCAGTAGCAATGCAATGGTGGCTGTAGCTCAGTTGGTAGAGTCCAGGATTGTGATTCCTGTTGTCGCGGGTTCGAGTCCCGTCAGCCACCCCAATAAAATCAATGCTTCTGCCGATAGTGCCTACTAACTTTTGGAAGATGGAATTCCAAATTTTGGAAGATAAAAGTAAAGCTACCCTCTGGGTAGCTTTTTTTATTTGCACCTCAGTTCAATAAGCCCCCTATTGCAGCAATATATAAACTTTGCATACTGCTTATCCATACAGTGCTCATATAGCATTGCAAATGAGACATTTCTTGTATTAGGTCGCGCTACAATAGCGCCTTGGCATGCCAGCAATAAATATCCAATAACGATGACAAAACAACCGCAAGTAGTCCCGCCCACCGAGCACCATCTAATTCATCCCAAATATAGAGCTGACATCGATGGCTTACGCGCTGTTGCGGTCTTGTCGGTTGTGATCTTCCATGCCTTCCCATCCTGGCTAAAAGGTGGCTTCGTCGGCGTAGATATTTTCTTCGTTATCTCCGGGTTCCTGATTTCGACTATTCTTTTTACCAGCCTCGAAAAGAATCAGTTCAGCTTCTCGGAATTTTATGCTCGACGTGTAAAGCGAATTTTTCCAGCCCTTCTCCTGGTACTGATCACGAGTTACGTCTTTGGTTGGTATGTGTTATTTGCCGATGAGTTCAAGCAACTAGGCAAACACATTGCCGGCGGCGCCGGATTCATCAGCAATTTTGTTCTGTGGGATGAGAGCGGATATTTCGACACGACCGCCGAGGTAAAGCCGCTTCTACACCTCTGGTCGCTGGGCATCGAGGAACAGTTTTACATCGTGTGGCCGCTTATTCTTTGGGCAACATGGAAGAGAAAATTCAATGTTCTGACGATCACGGCGGCCATATTTGCAGCCTCGTTTGCGTGGAACGTCAACCATGTTAGTCATGATCCTTCCACTACCTTCTATCTACCAGGCTCCCGTTTTTGGGAGCTGCTATCCGGCTCGATAGTCGCATACCTGACAATCCGTCGTAGCTCCGGGCTGGGTTGGATTGTGGAAAAATTGGACCCGATATTAGGCAAGGTTATTTTTTCAAGGCAGCAAGATAAAGGTATTGCGCTGCGCGATACACAATCGATGGTCGGGGCGCTACTATTGGTGGCTGGAATTTTATGCACCACAAGTAAAAGCGCCTTCCCCGGCTGGTGGGCGATTTTGCCAACCGCCGGCGCCGTGTTGATTATTTCTGCTGGCCCTCGCGCATGGCTCAATAAAACAGTTCTTTCTAGCCGCCTGCTCGTCTGGATTGGATTGATCAGCTTCCCGTTGTATCTCTGGCACTGGCCTATTCTTTCGTTCGCCCGGATTGTCGAGAGCCAAACACCGTCATTAAAAATCCGCGTTGCCGCGGTGATCGTAGCTATAGCACTGGCATGGCTGACTTACCGAATCATCGAGCGACCAATCCGCGCCGGCAAGAGCAATTACAAAACACCCGTGCTTGTTTTCCTGATGATCCTGGTCGGCACGGCCGGCTATGTAACGTATAAGCGTGACGGCCTTCCATTCCGGCCGCCGATCAGGTCAGCCGAAAAAATAAACTCTCAATTTGTAGGCCCATTGTGGAAGTACACCAAGAACGAAACATGCGTCAAGCGGTACCCGTTCCACGAGTCCGACAGTTATTTGTGGTGGTTCTGCATTGCCAGCAGCGAGCAGCCAACGACCGTATTTGTTTTGGGAACCAGCTATGCCAATCAGCTTTACCCGGGGTTCATTCAAAACAGCATGCTCAACAAAAACAGCATCCTCTCGATTGGCGCATGCGACATTGCCATCGATGCAGATGCTGCAGCTGCTACCCCGCAAACCAATGTCCCATGCACTGGCGAAGGCCCGCGCCATCAAGAACAACTGATTGCGGATATTGTTGAAAAAAACAAATCGATCAAGTACATCATCATCGATGGGCTGACCATCAATAACCCGGATAAGTTTTATATCGCCAGGCTTGAAAAGAGAATCAAGGCGTTTGAGGATCATGATATTAAAGTGATCATATTTACACCTCACCTCCGTGTCGACTACGACATAAAGGGATGCTTTGCGCGGCCCTTAAAAGAACCGCAGCGGGATTGCATCATGCCACCGGAAGATGTGAAAAAATTTAAAGATGCCTTTGCGCCGATCATGGCGTCGATCTCAAAATCTCACCCAAACGTAGCGTTTTTTGATCAGAACCAACTGTTCTGCGACAAAGAAAAATGCTCGATGATCCGCGACGGCATGCCCCTTTTTAGGGATGAATATCACCACATTTCCGAGTATGGCAGCATCGAGCTGTCTCAGATTTTCGTAAAGTGGGCAGAGATAAATGCCCCAGGTATTTTGATTAAATAACAAATAAAGCACACCTAAAATGCCGATCGATTTCACACAGTTTCATGCATGCACAACCACCGCCTGCTCGACAGAAATGGTAGCTGCATTCCACCTTAACCAACCCATCTGGGATGCCGGGATTGTCTTCGATGAACCCGTATTGCCTACGGGCGGCCCGGCCAATCTTTGGCGCAAACCAACAGCGATTGTCATGGTATCTAATCGCCACACTGGCGACGTCTATGTCCAAGGCCAGGACTATGATCTGTCGGACGGCGTGCTGCGGATCCTGCCTAACTCGCGCATTCCCATGGCGTTGAAGTTTCCCAATGTTCCTAACCCTGGGGCGCCAGCGATCTGGCAGCCGTTCACAAAATCGGGCGCGCCGCTGCGCATTGCCAGTGATTACCAGCAGCACCAAATAGCAGTGACATATACCGCAGGCGCCCTAGGTGGCCTGGTGCCGCTAATTGGGAGCGTTCCGATATCCGCAAGGAAGATTTCTGAGCGATCAGCCTTGGCCGCCACCATCTACGGCGATAGCATTTCAAAGGGAGACAATGCCACGGCCACGATAAACGAGGCACCGCACCAGCCTGGATGGGCTGACCTGATGGGGGCGATGCTTTCAAATGAAGGTGACGGCGAGTACTACTGGCGCAATGTTTCTGTGGGCGGCTGGGATTCCTGGACAGGCTTGGTCAACGTGCAGGAGAAGGTCAACACTGTAGCCTCTGACCTGGTGATTATAGGCTTTGGCATGAACGATGCGTCCGGCGGCGTCACAAGCAAGAAATTCGAAGAGAATCTGCGCGCGATGATTGCGGCTATTCGTAAAAAATCACCAGAGACAGAGTTTATCCTGGTGTCATCCTTCCTTGGAAACGAGGATTGGAAGCCGTCGAATAACGGCTTGCTGCGTGACTATCGGGTATCGATGATACGTATCGTGGCAAACACAGATGGCGTCGCGCTGGCCGACATGACGGCCTTGTCCGAGAGCGTTTTGAAGAGCAAGAGCTATTACGACATTACGTCCAACGGGGTCAACCACCCGGGGGATTTCCTGCACGTAGGCTATGCGCAGGTAGTCTCCCGGGCTATCCGCTAGTTACCGCTCTTGGCGGGAGCCAGCTTGTTTATCTCAGTTGCCACACCGTCGTAGCGGACATTGCAGGCATTCAGTTCGTTGATGTAGTTGTCTGCTCTGGCAGCTTCCCCCGCAAGAAATCCTGCATCCGGCTTTGAAAGTTCGGCACCACTGGCACCCGCGCACTGGCCGACCGTTCCGGCACCTTCGCCACTGGCGTTTGCACGACGCGCAGGGCGGGCGCGCAGCTCGTTAAGAGCAGCAGCGAGCTTGCTATTGACAATAGCAACTTGTTTAACCTTTTCATCGTCGGCCTCTTTTATCTTAGCTTTCATGGTGGATTCTGCGGTGTCAGCGCGCACGGTGGCGGCGTCGAGATCGGTCTTTGCTGTGGCGCTTGCCGCTGCTTCGCGGGCAACCCATACGCGCCGCTCGTCAAACTTACCGACAAAGAACATCGCCGCGGCAATCGCCAGGGCTGCGAGCCAGAGGCGCGGGTCGAGGATGCTCATACGATGCCCGACATATAGCCGGTCCCGGTGCGGATCGTCAGCAGCTGGTTGCGCAGCTTGCCGGCTGCCAGGCCGACATGGACCCAGCGGTCAAACTCCAGGATGAGCTGGTCAAACTGGATACCGCTGTCCTTGATGAGATTGGCGAGCGCCTTGGGCGTGTAGCCTGGGACGTTGATATCGGCAGCCAGGCCAAGGACGTGCGCGCTGTTGGATGCGCCGCCAACGGCCTTGTTGACTGCCGGCGACCTGTAGCCGCTGGTGACGATGATGGGCTTACCTACCAGGGTGCGGATCTGCTCCAGGGTCGCAGCCGTCAGTTTCAGGTTATCGATCACAGCCAGGCTGGGGGTGTTGTCAATCCCTTGGCGTACGGCTGTTTCCGATATCGTCATTTCGGCAAGCGTGAAGTGTTCGGTCAGGTTCATTGTTCATCCTCGCAATTGCACTTGCGCCACCGCAGGAAAAACCAGACGGCCAGGATGGCGACAGCGACGTTAGAAAGCACCTCGGATTGCTCGGCCCAAAAGCCGAAAACGTCCGGGCGGGTGATGTTCACAAAGGAAGTAATCGCCACCAGCGACAGCGCAACGGTGCCGAACACCTGGGTATCGAGCCTCTTGTTCAAGACAGCCCACAGGCAGAAAACCAACAGCACCAGATTAGCGATCGTGTTAACGAGTTGGATCATTTTTCGCTCCAAGGTAACGGCGCTTGAGAGCGCCGATGATGTCGGCTTCGTTAATCTCTTTGAACACTTCGCGGGCCGTGGCAAGCGCAAATAGCCCGACAAGAAATTCGATACCAGAGTGCGTTCGGCTGCCGGTGATCGCGAACCACTCGATCAGCACCGGGGCGATATACACGGCACAGGCCAGGCCAGCGCCGAAGCTGGATAGCTTTTGCCACCAGTTCAGACCATCGCCCAGAAATTTCAACGCTACAGCCGATCCTACGGCGCCGGGCAAAAGCGGAAGCAAGTACTTTGTCACCGCCACCCACGTCACCGTGGCAAAGCTAGTTGGTTCTGGCATTATTTTTCCCAAAAAAAAGCCTGCCGTAGCAGGTCTTGGTGGCGGTCTAAACCGATCAACGGTTATCTATCTGCCAGGTGAGCCCCGAAAGATTCACATAACTCGAAGCTGTCGCGCCGGTGATAGTGATATTTCCGTTAGGATTGATCGATACGATCACGCGCTCAGTCGTAATGTCAGTAACTAGGTAGACGTCAATTTGATGTTTCGGCGCCAAATTTGCCGGAATCGTCGCAATCACAGTACCATTGGTCTTGATTGCACCGGCTAGAGCATTAATAATGCCGGTACAGTTCACGGAATATGCCGCACTTATTTGGAGATTTGGCGCAGCTATTGTTCCGCCCCAGTTATTCAAAAAGGTGGCTATCGGCACATCAAACATTTTGCTACCGACATTCTGCGGATACAAAATGCCCATGATCTTACGAGCGACCATCATGCCGGTCAGGCGATTGGCCATAGTGGTCGGGTGAATGTTGTCGTAGACCACGGAGTCACCGGCATTAGTCAAATTTGGCGTCAGCGCGGGATTTATGTAGTTCGCCAGGACCGGGCCTTCATAGTCCAACGGATCAACAATAAATCCTCCCCGCTCTATGCAAACACGAATGATTGCAGCCCGCAGCAAACCAGCATTACCGTAATTCAGCGATGCCTGTCCGCCGGATCCAGCCTGTGCCTGTCCATACCACATACCAGGAATAATCACGACTGGAATGGCTCCGGCTGCCGTGCAAAGATCAAGCATCGCACCGATATTTGCCAGGGAATTTGCCATGGCATAGCCACCCTGCACGTCGTTTGTGCCACCTTCGATGATCACTACGCTTGCACCCGCGACGCCGTTTGTCTGCATTGAAGCCAGCATATCCGGCGTCGACGTGCCAGCGACTGCCAGGTTGGTGATCACTGTATTTCTAAGGCCGGCGGTAAACTCAAGAGCCTCCTTCATATAATTTGGCCATGCATCATGCCGTGGACACGATTTCGAATCGCCGAAAATCTTAATTCCAATAAATCTGCCGGCGGTCGGTGGTTTTCCACGACAGATATGCAGACTTTGAAACTTAGTCGTTTGACCTGCAGACGTCGGCAATATCCCGAAGCCGGCCTCGTATATGGCACCGGGCGTGGTTTCAGAATCCACCACAAGTCCATTCAAAAGAATTGAATATTTATTCCATGCATCAATACGTATTGACAGAATGCCGTTGAGCCCGGCGTATGACTGATGGGACCCTTGACCTGGTGGGCTGGCGGACAATACAACTTGTGTTTGTCCAACATTTTTAGTAAAGCCCTTGACATCAGTAAAGCCGATGTCTGACGAAACATAAACCCCTGCATAGCCGCCCTGGTATCTCACTATGGCATAGTTCAAAGGCGTGCCAGTTTGCGCCATGCCACAGCTTATTTTGTCACCTGGCATGATGGTAATCATGCCCATGTGAATATTTCCACCAATGGCACCAGAAACCGTAAAACTGTCTGAATTGGAAGCTGTGAAGGTATCTGCACTGAACGTGTCGCCAGTGCTCCACGCAACCTGCCTCGCAGTAAAACCGGTTCCTTGTAATGCCAAGTAGGTGGATCGATCGTATTCAGCGTCTGACAGCCAGAGCGATTTATTAGCCGATGGCTGCCGGAAAAATGGTGACGCATCGTAATATCTGGATAAATCTCTGCAATAGATACGTGTTGTATGCTTGAAATTCAACATGTCGGCACCGACAGTCGAACCAAAAATGTAATTGTTGTTCGGGATAGAAAGCACAACACCAGGATCAACGTCGATTCTTTTCCCATTTAATTCAGCCGTCGGGAATAGCGAGTTAAACCAGTATATGTTTGATGCGCCCGCCACAAATGGGAAGCGCACCGAAAATCCGGAAGATGCGGCCGCAACGGTCGCCGCGTAGCAATCAGTGACGCCATCCGCAGCGCCGCCCTTGTCCAGAATACTCACGACCTCATGCAGCTTCCGATCAATCGTCTGAGAAATAGACCCTGTTCCTGCCTGCTTGAAGCCCACGAGCAGTGCACCAGCGTCAGCGGCGAGTGATTCGCCCATTACCCCTTGATACACTCTCCAATTGGCAGCATCGCCCGTAAAGGTCGGGCCAGACGTATTTGCAATAACGCAGATGTACCAGGAACCCAAATTCGAGACGACGTCTTTGATTGCATAGGTCGTTGCGGTCGCCCATGCACCGCGAATATTCACACTCTTAATTGTGTCCACGGCTCCCTGTACGGTAAGCTTTGTGTTTCCTTTTCTGTCGGTAGCAGTACTGGCCGGCGAAGTTGCTATATCTGCGATGTGATCGACGTCAAGTTTTGCGTTATCCAAGTCGACAATAGTAAGTGCGGTCATGATGTCCTTTTTGTAGGCGTAAAAAAACCGCCTCGAGGGCGGTTCAATGTATTTTGTGTGAGAATCTAACTAATAACGGCATCCTTATTCGGGATGATTTCATAATCCTTTAAATAGTAGTCATCCGAATAATTGATTGCCCGGATAGCCGGATACTGAGCATCAGATAGATCAATTTCTTGCACCAGGTATGCCTGGGCGCCGCGAGTTGTGTCGGCGGCAAAACTGTATATGGTCCGGATCCCATCCTGGCCGTACGAAGTAACAACAGCCTCGCTAGGCAAGCTACCCAAAACAATTTTGTTAGGCGCCGATCCAGCGGTACATCGGATGCTTTGCAGAGATCCATCACGCCGCATCAATATGATGCTGTGAGGCGCACCAGGCAGGAAGGTTACATTTTGACTCAACGTCAGTTCAAGCCCCTGTTGCCCCACCACTTCACCGTCGTAAGATTTAAACCGCGTGTTGTCCACAATATCTACCCGACTGTTTGGAAGCAGTGACCGAGCGTCGGACGTTGTACTTGTCTCGATCGAGATCCTTTGTCCAATCAGTTTTTGATACTCACGATTTGCTCGCAACCACGCCTGTTCATACGAACGAATGCCGGCAATCTCAAATTTTTTCAGCTTGGTGTAAATGCCATTGAGTGGCAGCGTTATCGTCTCGGATTGATCGCTGTCCGGGTCGACGTAAATAAACTCCACGCCATCGTATTCAGCATCGCTTGAGAAATTACGTGTGATCGTTTCCGCATTGGGCTTCTTGTTTCGGTGCGTGAACAGCGCTGTACTGCTCGTTTGTTTTTGGTCGAATGCCAAGCGGATTTTCCCGTTCTGACGATAGGCAATACAAAATCCGGCGTTTGCGATCGACGTAATTGTTTCTTCGAATGATGTGTTGTCGGTGTCAAATGTGAAATTAAACTGACCGCAGTTCACGTTCCAAGCATCCAATTTCTGTTGCACACTCCAGATCTGTGCCATATCAATCTCCGTGGCCAGGTCACGGCGGCCGATCTTTGGATCGCTAGACACCGCGGCAATGATGTCGACGATTTTTGACGTAGCGCCAATTACTCCGAAAATAAGCCGACCATTCGCATCAAGCGTGCCAGAAAACGAGGTTCCGTCAAAAATAGGCAACTTTCTGGATGCCAGACAGTTCAATTGCCGCGTTTTAACGGCAGTCGCCCGCGCAGTCGCCTGAGTTACAGTGTGGATCGTCGTTTTATTGCCGAATTCAGACCGGTCGATGTATGAGGCACTATATAGATCAGTCCATTTGATCTCATCCTGAATCCCACCACCGAAGTCATAGTCATAGGCTGATGTACGGCGCATGCGGACTCGTGCCGGCCCGGTCCACGAGGTAGCGTGTTCGATGGTATCCGCACGTTCATCTTGCACTGAACCTGACAGCGTGCCAGATACCGTTTCAACAATTCCAGTCGGCACCAATGCAGCGGTCAATCTTTCAATTTCGATGGAAAAATTTACCGATGTCGCCGCTTTGCCACCGCCATCGTCTTTGAACATACCATTCGGTGCCGTGACATTGCACCATACTTCTGTCCGATCTACGATGGGAAGCGTTACCCAATCCGTATAATTGGTTCGACCAGCAATTTGTACACTTGCACCTGGCGCAAACACACTTGATGGCCATGTGTTGACAGACAGATCTACATAGCCATCACCGACTGCCGTAACGACGTAAGATCCGCTATAGTTTCGCGTGATTTTAAATGTAGCGGCCGCCACAGATTCAGTCACAAGTGCCTGTGAGACTATCAACGTGTTTGCATTTGGTTTGCTTGTGACAGTAAAAATCCCATTGTTTGAAATCGTGCCACTCACCGTTACGGAATCTCCCACTACGATTCCGGCAAATAGCTGTGCTCCAGACGTATCTGCGATGCCATGAGTGCCAATAGTGAACGTTGCCGAGCCCGAAGTACTGACAACTGTATTGGCCATTGAAACAATGAGTGTATCGCCAACGGCCGCCACCGCATTAAAATTTGGTTTCTTTGTCTGTTGGTAAATTCTATTCCCTGGTGCGAAGTTATAGTCAACAACAGGTGCGAGCTGCACTTGATTCAATGCCTTCAACGTGATCCCATCGACTTCAATTGCGCGCCGTGTCGTCAGTACGTTGTCTATGATTGCGCCCCCAATTTGCAGGTATGGTGCCGCATTGTTGGGGCTAGTGAACGGCGCATACACTGCAGCGCTGGCACCATCAATTGCTGCGATCAACGTGTCACCGTCCTTGACGTCAGTAATGTCGTAATACCCACGTCCGATGCAGTAGTAACCGTACTCGTATTTGCTGTGATTGATGTATTTATTGTAAGTTGGCATCATCAGCGACGGAATCGATTTCACTGTGCCGTAAATATCTTCTACGCGCTCCAGCAAGCGTAACTTATTCTCGCGATCACCAAGCGCATTATTGGGGCTTTGCTGCGTGCGATTTATATTGCCAGGCATAACTGGCTTAGGCATCAAAACAATCGTCGCCACAACCAGAACAGCGATCACAATATAGGCCCAAGAAATCGGATCGAAACCGGCAGGGCTTTGCAGAATAATGTATTCGTTGGCATCGCCAGCCATAATGGCCGCGATGTCATCGCTGATGTCAGTTTCTACACTGGGTTCGCCTGAGAAAATCTGAACCTTGACTGCGGGAGAATCACCGTAATAATCAAAGAGCCACTCAGCAAGACTATTTACTTCGAACACCTTTGGTTCCGCTACGACGAACGGATGATCATATAGCCTGATTTTCATTACTTTGCCCAAAATTCCACTACTGAATACCTGTCTTTTATTACCGACAATTCCTCGTACAAAGTCGACTCGGGCATGGCATGCAAGACTTTCCCTTGGAAATAGATACCACAATGATGGATACCCATTACCTCTGTTTTACCAAGCAGAACGATGCATAGATCAACTGGGATATCAATTTTCTCGAATCCATGAGCAGTCTTATGAATTGCAATGCGAAACGCACCGGCCATTTCGCGAATTGAGCGATTGACGGTTTTATACCCCACCGCAATTGCTTGTAATTCCCGGTCGTAAACGTCGGCAACTAGTTCCCAGCAAGGTTGTGCTGAATACTGCTTTGCAAGATATGAATTAATGTCCATTACAAGAATCCGCGTAGGGTAGGTATTTCTTTGGGGTTGTAGGTCTCACCTGTACGAGTGATATTCAACCGCGGCGACACGGCAGAGATATTTGCAGCGCCGATGACAAATGACACGCTTTCGGCCTGAAGCGTCGCCGTTGACTGAGCAGACGCCAGGTCATCACTCAGGTACTCCCGATAAACTATTCGAATCTTTTCATTCGTGTTAATCGGGATCCGATCAAGTTCGGTTCTGAATTCATCTTCAATATCGACAAGTCCAAGTCGAATATCAAATTTCTGATCAAGATTTCCATCACTGCCGGCTAACTTAATCTCTATGTTGACCGGCTCCATATTGACGACAACACCACCCTCGATAGTGGTTTTACCGTTATACGGCTCGCGCCAGAGGTGATATGTTTTACTCATTGCGGAATGACTAATTTGCAGCGTTTGTATCGGCCAAATCCTCTGCGGTGCTGAAGCCAAGAACACACGGAGCCGCGTCTCAATATCAAGACTCATAGCCCGAAATCCAGAACGTTAGACTCAAACGTGGCAAACCGGCCAAGCCGGTCAAAGAATGCATTCAATCCCGAGCCATATAAATTGTAAATATCCACCAACTCAGAACCGTCAGCGGCGGACATGTCGTAAACATCGCTCTCGGCCTCCGCCGTGAAGGAAACGACTATCATGATCCCGCCAGTGCGCGCAGCCGTGTAGGAACCTGGCAAAATATTCACTGCGTGTGGAACAACACCAAAACCACTGTCCAACTGCATATCAAACGTGATTGAACCTTTACGGATTACATGGTGATAGAAGGCAGTCCAGATCGAAAATTGCAGCGCGTCTAAAATAAGAGTTACTTTGAACCGTTGCACACCTCGATCCCAATCCATGCCATAGCGAGGTATGCCACCGGCAACATCTGTGCGCAATACACCGCCTGGCTCATCCATCGAGTAACCGGCAACGACAGGCTTTATTCCATTTGGCATAACTGGATTTGCCATTACCTGCTCCTTTGGACACTGAAATTTCTACCCATCGACCTGGATATTTTGCTGTTTGGGTCACCCAACTGCACGCCGGTTGCGGCGAGGGCTTCCTCGATGATTAAGGCCCGTTCCCCATTGCTTAAACGCTGCTCAGTAACTTTTCCAATTGGCGCACTTGTCTGGTTCACAATGGTGATAGCGCCCGAACCTACTTTTTCGCTGTCAGTGCTGCTGTTCTTTGCAAGATCACGAATCACGTTTGCTTGCTGCTGCGGCAATACCATTTCTTTTTCGTGGAGTTGCGTCAAAGGATTGACGCCGGCGGGAATATCGAAGCCGTCTCTGGCGGAAGCAACACTCAGCGTCGCAGAAGCAATGGCAGCCGCCGCAAAGCCTTCCGCAACAGCTGTTGCCGTGGCCGCCGCCGCTGGTGCAAGTACCGGCCCAACAATCGGTATTGCAGCAGTCGAAGCGAATGCCGCAAGGCCTGCCATTGCGACCATCGCTTGCGATTGCGCCGCTACCGTTCCTGCGTACATGGTGGCCGCTGTCTTGTCGATGAACAGCTTTTGAATCTGAATCTTGATGAACGACGTAATGAACGCATCTGCAACACTGCTTGCAACGTTTTTTAAGGCATCGCCCAGATTTTCACTATAAATTATCGACTTGGAAATACTGGATGCAACGCCCTCAGTCATCGAATCAAAGGCATTTGTGAACATAGCGGCCGTGTTACCTGAGACATTCTCGGCGTTGCTCTGGTAATTTGCAAAAGCCTCGGTTGCACCGTTCAGCCAGTCACCCTGCTTTTCCTTTATTGCAGCTGTCCTGGCTGTATATGCCTCCACCTCTTTGGCATAAGTATCATTGACAACTGCAAGATAGCTGTCGAATTGGTCCTTGGTGATTTTTTCGTTGCGCAAGTCACGCTCGAGGCCTTGACGTTCTGTCGTCTGCTTATCTTCAATCTTGCTGATGCCGGCTTGATTGTTTCGAAACTCGTCGCCCTTGCCGATGCCGGAAATTTCACGAGCATTCTGCCGATTTATAGTATCCAGATAGGCTTGCGCGGCCGTCGTAGCATCGACGTACGATTGCGCAATTTTCTTGTTAGCTGCTTCCTCCTGAATTCCGTTCACAGCAACGTTTGACGCCGCGTCAGCACGGACTTTTGCCAGCTTTGCCTGAGCGTCTGCGATCTTACGATCGTTATTAATCTTATCCTTGCCGATCAGGTCTTCTTTCTGCAGGCGTGCAATTTCTGCTTGTAGCGCCGTTTCTTGAGCCTGGCTGTTGAGATTCAAGAATCCCAATTTTGAAGCGTAGTACTGTTGATCATCGACCAGACCAGCCGCACGCATGGCTTGCATGATTTTCTCGGCGTTCGCATACGCGCCAGTAGTGGCTTCCTGCGCTTTCCGAATTTCGTCCAGGTCTGCCGTAAGCTGGGCTTTCGCCTCCTGACCAGCGGTATTTTTCCCTTTACCCTCTTTATCCTGAGAAAGGCCTGAAATATTTATCTTCGGCTTGCCTGGCGCCGGATTGTTTCTACCCTCATTCGAATAATTCGACGGATCGGCCGGCGTCGCCGGTTGCCCGATCGACATAATGCGCGCTTGGAATTTATCCAGTTCGGCCCTTGCTCGCACCGCATCCTGCGAAACGGCATCACTGATGGCGCGAAAGCCTGTGAAGTCGAGGTGTGCAAGAGCAACAAGTTGGGCGGCAATCGCACCAATTTCACGACCGACACCGAGAAACACAAAACCAACGTCAGATCCGACAATTGCAATCGTCTGGAATACAACGATGGCGCCATTCATCGCCGCCTTGAGTATGTCGGTTGCCGTTGCGGCCGTCGTTTCATCGCGTGCAAGATCGGCAATGATGCCCTGTACGATCGTCAGCGTCGGCACCACGCCGGCGGCCTGTACCTGCAAGAATTCCTGCATGCCTGCCGTCAGACGTGCGTTCGCCTTTGAGTAGTCGTCGGCAGCTTTGATTTGGTCGTCGGTCAGCCGGATCTGGCGTTCTCCCCCGTCTGCGAGATCATTCAAGAATGGGATGATTTCGGCACCCGACTTGCCAAATAACGCGACTGCAACAGCTGTCTTCTCCGAACCATCGGCGAACCCGGCCATTGCTCCCGCCACGGCATCCAACTGCTCGACCGGCGACATTGCCTTGAATTTCTGAAAATCCAGGCCTAGCGCGGATATGGCCGCACCGACAGCCTTCGACTCGTCGTCGGTTTTTGACAAGGATGCAGTCAATTTTATTGACGCAGATGCAACACTGTCCAGAGACACGCCAGAAAGACTCGATGCCATGTGAAGGGACGCGATACTACTTGCTGTATCCCCCACCTTTTCAGACAACTGCTGATAGTTCGCAATTTGTTCGATGACGGCGTTGGTCGCAACGAACATCGCCCCGGCCGCCAGAACACTTGCCGCAGAGAGCGCGATGAAACTGGTGCGGATCGTGTTGCCGATTTTTTCGCCCTTTTCGTATGCTTCCTTCAGCTTAATGGCCGAATCGGCAGCTTCCAATTGAGCCTGTGATGCACCCCGGAGGGACAACTTAAATAGCTCGGTCTCCCGCGCCGACATACTGATAGTCTGTTGCTGCACTTGCAAACGCCCGATATAACGGTCGATTGACTGCGATGCCTTCCCAGTGGCCTCCTTGCTGGCGTCACCCAAGCCTCGGATGGAGCGCTTGGCGTCATCAAATCCAGCTTTCAGCTTCGTTGAATCCGCTGAAACCTCGATAACGCCTCTGCCGATCACATCACTCATAGTACTAGGCCCAATAAAAAATAGCCCGCCAAAGCGCGCCTGTTGAATTACATACCAGCAGTTATTTGTTTGATTGCATTTGTAGCAGCGCCGCGTCTTCCATGGACCTAACGCACTCGAAGGTCTCGGCGCGGTCGCTGTGCGGAACTCCCATCAGCCTCATAACGACTGGCAAGGAATTGTAATCAAGCCCAGTTGCACCCGACATTCCAGTCCGCCATTGGGTCGACATCTGGATGAAGACATTCACTGCTAACAGGTTGTCAGGCCATATCTCTACAGCATCTCCACTTGCTTCTTCTAATGTCAAACCGAACGCCGCAGCCTCGGCTGCGCTCGGTCCTTTCGAGTAGAGCGCCCGGGCTGCGGCTTTCAGTTTTTTACTTTTGCCTGCATCAGCTGGTCGATATAAGTCCGATACACGGCAAGTGCTGAACCGATGTAGTTTTCCAGCAAAAGTTCGATGGATTCCTGGTTGAATTCGTCGTCCAGATCCCACGCCTCAGCCATGGCGAGTAGCGACTCGGCGTCCGACTGGTCGGCGCGGGATTTTATGAATTCGTCCAGCGCGGATTTGGTCCGATGTTTGAAGGTGAATTCAACGGGTACCGGCTCGCCGCCGGCGACTGGAATGCCGACCTTCGCTTTGAAAGTCGGCGCAGCTTTGAGAATCAGCTTAGCCATTAGTAGCGCACCGGTTCGGCCAGCATGGACATGGTCACTTCGCACGCCATGATTTCATTGATCGTCAGCGACGGCGTCTTGTTCAGCGTGATGTACATGTTGTAGACGATGGCCGAGCCATTCGGCAATGTGATCCGTACAGCGCGCGGCAGCCGATCGTCGTTAGCGGTCGAAGCCAGGATGTAGCCTGGTTGCGTTGGATCGTCCGCAACTGAGAAAGTCAGGCCAGATGCGCTCTTGACAGTGGGAATACGATTTTGCTTGTCGCCTTCGAGGAACTGATATTCCAGGAACTGTTGCTCACCACCGCTCGAGCTCGAATTGAGAATCTGGGACAGTTGTGTCCAGCCCGTAATCACCCGAACTGAGCCGGCACCGCCATCAGCTGGGTAGACACTGGTCAAGGAAGTGTCGATACCCAGAAGAGGAACGTCATTAACCGCGACGTTGCCAGCCTTGACGATCTTATCGGTCAAGCGTGACCATCCCGACGTCACTTCGAGGAAATCCCCAGAAACGACACCGTGCAAAGCGGCCAAGGTAGCCACACCTGGATTTGCATTCGATACGTCGGACATCGCTTTTGGCGCGCCGTAGCCAGATGCAATAGCGACCAACGCGCCATTAGGGAGAGAAATCGACATTTTGTTTGCCTTTCGGGAATAATAAATGCCGCTCGAAAGCGGCTCTGTAGAAATGCCCAAACAAGGGCAGGATGAAAACTAAGGAGAAAACCAAAAACTAAAATCTTGCCGCGTGCCGTATAAATTGGTTGTAGTTTCGTGGGTATCGACTGGTTCGCCAAGAACCGTCGCCTGCAACGGGGCAGCGGCCCGCAAGGCCTTCTTTGCCAGCCTAGCTATAGTCGATGCCTGCAAACGTGTCTCAGCCCATATGCTGACCTGCCAACGCCCATTTTCTTTGTCTGGATCAGAGCCGTCTAGGAAATTTACTGCTCTACCGCCTACACGCTGATAGGTAACATATGGCGTGACCACACCCTCTGGCGCCTGGTCGGGATAGACACGATTGCTCGTCAAAGCCTTCAGCGCGCTGAAAATATCCGCTTCGACGCTCATGACTCTTCGACCAAACGTTTCTTCATATTTTGCTTTCCTGCCTCGATTGCTTGATCCACCTTATCAAAGGCAGGACGAAGGAATGGTTTAGCTGCCGCATGCGACGTACCAAATTCGAGCAGATGTCCATGCGGAGCTTTTTTCTTGTTCCAAGATATACGATAGGTCTTTTGTGTTTCGCTCGAGCGCTCTGGGGAATAGACTCTATAAATCGACGACTCAAGATTTCCTGTCACGCGACCCATGCGCGGCGGCGATGCATTTAACAGGACCTCGTCGTAAATTACAGTTGCCATCGCCGCGGCGCCAGAGAACAGCACTTTGTCCTGAATGTTTTTTTCAAACTTGCCGAGGTCGGCAGAAAAATCTTCATTCAGTTTGACGTCAATGCTATTACCCATATCAGACTCCGCTGGTGCTGGTTTCACATGCCATATCCACGTATTTCTTTCCGGTGTTATCTGGCAAAACGGCTTTAATTTCGTAGACTGTCGTTCCTTCAACGATTCTCTGCTCGACTTTCACTGATCGATGCCGAATACGAATGCTGCACTTAGCTACTGAAACTGGCGCATTTGCCTTGATCGCCTCCAAACCACTGAGGAAACGAATATCTGCCCAAATAGTTGCATCGTCTACCCACACTTTAATGGGCTGGCCAGCTTCGTCCTGACCATCCCCCAAGCTTTGCAGCTTGACTCTATGTCGTAGCGCTCCAGCTCTCATGATTAACCGTTCGAAAAGTCACGCTGTTGTGTCAACAAACGTGTGACGGTTTTATTCTCGAAAATCTGAACGGTACTTTGCCCTTCCCGGTTTTCATATAAATCGCCGACAATCAGAAGCACTGCAGCAGCGACCACTGGCGGAAGCGTCAAAAATGGAGTATCCCGCTTATCGCACCATTCATTGACATATTGCTCCGCTGCGTCGATGTAGATCGCCAGCGAAGTGTCTTCGTCCGATCCGTCAATGCGCAAGTGAGCTTTGACAGTCGCCAGGGTCGTAAGAGCAGCCATTACCGTCCTTTTTTTGCAATCTTAGTTGATACTGTCTTGCTCGCAGTTTCAACTGGCTTTTCAATGATGTATTCGGCGGCGCCGCAGTCTTCCACTAGGTGTTTCGCATAAGCAGCATCTGTGCGAAGAATGTCACCCGAGGAAAGCGTGCCGTAACGATGGGTAATTACCAGCCCAATAATTTTGAGTTGTACCAAATCCATGTTGCCTCCTTGGAAATGGAGCCGCCTAACTGCTGCGGCCCCTATATGGATTACGCAGGCACCAGATCGCCGTAACGTGCTGCAGCTGGTTTCTCGACTGTCAGTGCGAGGCGGCGTTCGGCGCGAATGGTAATCAGGTTCTTGGTGAAGTTGTCGCCGTCGGAGTCCGACAGATCAACTGCGATACCTTCGCGGTTGTGCAAGGTAGCCGCTTGCGACAGGCTACCGACCCAGACACTGCCGGCTGTCATGGCATTGCTGGCGACAACTGGACGACCGAACAAGGTCGGCACCACGGTCGAACCCGGATCACCCAACAGATAACGCCCCTGGCTGTCTTTCGTCAGCCGCATGGTCCACCAGTCAGCAGTGTTCAGGATCACGACATCGGCGGGATAATCTGCTACTGCGCAATCGCCGATCATTTTCCCGATCAGGTCAAAACGGTTAGTTGGCGACAGACCGAGAGCTGTGAGTGATGCCGCGGTATAACCGTGAGCGGTAAAGTTACCAGCCAAGGTCAAGCCGGACAGGTTTGGCGCAACGCCATTGCCAGATACCAGCTGGTTTTCGACGCGCAAATTGACGCCATAGACCATACGGCGGTTGATGTATGCAGCCAAAGCAGCGTTGTCCATGGCCAGTTGCCGGGTAATCTTGATCCAGTGAGCCACGGTCGCCACAGGCATAGTGCCAGGCGAGAATGTGATGCTGCTTTCCGGCTTGGCTGCGCCTTCCGCAGTTTCGGCAGCGGCATTGGTGAAGACGTTTTCACGGACCCAGTCAATTGCGTTGGAGCTGGTCGGAATGCTGGTCAGCAGATCTTCGATCGTGAAGACGCGAAACGCACCTTCGACAATGCCTGGACGGCGCTCGCTGAAAGTATTGCCGACAGCATTGGTCACTGTGTTCTTCAATTCCACGCGCGTGCGCTGGCGGCCGTCAGCCTTCAGGAAGGTGTCGTACGACGCATGCTTGACAAATTGAGTGCCGTAGCTTTGATCGGCGGGAGCATCGTCGCCTTTCAGAACACTCTTTTGTTCCAGCTGTACCATCCGGTCAGCCAAGGTGCGTTGTTCGATACCCAGCGCATCCAGTGCGGTCTTGGTATCAGCAGTCACCTTGCCGAGGCTTGCCATCTCACCGTCGGCCTTATCGGACATCGTCTTGAGTTTGGTTTCGACCGAATCAAGCGCCTTCATGATGGCCTCGCCTTCAATTACACCAGCGAAACCGAGCATGGAGAGACTGGAGAACAGGTCAGGATGTTGCAGGACGTAGCCATGCACATCCACACCAGCCGCCTGGGCCGCAATGCCAAAGCACGAAAGAGCCACCGTAATGGCCACAAAAATAGATTTATTCCAGAATTTGGATTTCATAAAGTCCTCTTAAATTAAAAAAGCCACCTGGATAGGTGGCTCGGTTTCGCGGAATGTACGTTTATGCAGCGATACGGGAGATTTTTTCCAATATTGCTTTCATTTGCTTCGTATCCCCCTGCTCGCCTGGATCACCCGAGTGGAACAAGGTTTTAACGCGGGCCACCAACGCCATAGCAGCCCCTTTGCTGAAACCACCTGCATCCCGCAAGAGGTATTCAAGATCACGAACGGTTTCGACTTCGGCTATAGCAGCATCCATGCCGCCCGATTTAACGCTGCTGATCCGCGCCACGTTGTCCGCCGGCATGGCGGTCACCGACACTTCCACCAGGCGCGTCCATTTGCGGATCACCCGACCGTTCTCGATTTCGTCGTAATCGCCTTTCTTGACATAGCCGCCGATGCTCAGACCGTCAATCGTGCCGTGTAACATCGCGGCGCGTACGTCAGCGGAAATGGACATGCCTGGTGTAAGCTCACCGGACACCAATAAGCCATGATCATCTTCGCTGACACGATCGAACTTGCCGATAGGCAGTAAGCCGGCGCCATTCGAGAATGGGCTCTGCCAGGAATGCTCCAGGTACATCAATGGCTTTCCGTTGGCACGCAGTGTGGATTCAAACGCGCCCTTGACGATGGTATCGCCGTAGCTGTCCACACCGCCGAAAACACTGGCATAACCGGTAAATTTTCCGGTTTCACCATCCATCTTCAACTCAACATCATTGAGCTTGAGGGTTTTTTGTAGCAACATTGCCACCTCCATTTGAAATTGTTCCAAGCATGCGCAGCGGCGCCAGGTTAGTTTGTGCAGTCAATTCGTCGGCGCCGTCGCGGCGGGGGAGGTTTTCAAGCTGCCGTGCCTCATTGCGATCCATGATGCCGTTTTGCACGCCCTTAGCATAAATTTCGAATCTATCCTTGATGGACCCACGCAGCAGCGCATCGAAATTGAACTCTGCGGACATCGTGGCGCGCTGCGCCGACGTCATGACGCGTTTACGAACAGCCTGCTCGATATTGATCAGGATCGGGCGAATCGAAAACTTGTAAAATCCATCTATAATCTGCTCGATGCCAGATCCCCATGCGGTAACGTTGGAGTGGTGCACCAGCACCGGAGGCACGTCAAACCAACGACAGATCTCTTCTACGCTGAACTTACGCGTTTCCAGCAATTGCTGATCCTCAGGAGACAGGCTTAATTGTTGATACTTCATTGCCGCCTCAAGAACATACAAACGCGACGTTGATCCTACGGCCATCTCAGCGAAACGCTCCTGGAGCGCCAGGCGTTGTTCTGCCTTCAATACCGAGTCGGTCATCAAGACGCCGGTTGGTTTTCCGCTATTTCCGAATATCTTGGATGCGGACACCTGGGCTGCGGTGGCCTCGTTGATACTGGCGCTCATGAACTCCAACTTAGCCAGGCCGGTTGTCCCGTTCCCCAATCCTTTCAGATGGAGCACATTTTCCTCAGACAAAGCTGCTACATCGTTTCCAATTCGGTACAAATACACCATGGAGCTATCCGGCAGAACGAAAGATTCGACCTGATCGGCAGGCATTGGCCATACCGCTATTGCCTCTCCCTTCGTGTCCCGGTCAATGCGGCCGTAAGCATTCCCGCGCAGATCATGGTTCATCATCATGGCGCGCCAGAACTCAAAAGGCGTCATGCGTGCATTTGGCGAATCGTGCAATATCGAATACAGACGCGAAAGACGGGCAATATCTTTCTGGCCATTAGCGAGGCTCTGGTAGGCAAAAAATGGCAGGCTGGCAACGGTCGTAGCGCGACGGTCGATACATGCCCAGACCGTACTAATTTGTAACGCACCATCGACATCAGCGGTACGCGCTCCCTCGACCAACGAGGCACCTGGCACCGCATGCTGCAGGCCAAGCCGTTCGTTGATGGGAGATCTGACCCACCCGAACCAGCCGAGTACGGATGCGAGATTAATTTGCATGGGTCAGTTAACCAATAATGGGCGAGTTAATGAAGTCATCAAGATCTTCCTCAGGTTCATGTTTTGACATTACGCCCACAGCCATAACGCCCGCTACAATGCCGTCAACACGGCCAGTGGCACGCTCTTTGACAATTTTTCGATTTCCCGCAGGGTCAGTCATCAACACCACGTTGGCCGCACACCAAGTCATGACGGGGTTACCGTTATGTTTCATGCGGCGATCCAACAGCATTCTCTCGAACTCGTCGACCGCCGGCGCCATATCTTTGAAGCCTTGGCCGAACGGCACCAATGGCGGTAAGCTCACACCCTCGCGCTCAACCAGTTGCTGGAAGTCTTCCAGCCGCCAACGGTCACAGGCGATTTCACGCAGGTCGAACACAGAGGCCAGAGCGGCAATCCTGTTCAGCACTGCGAGCTTATCGACTGCCCGTCCAGGTAGCGCTTCGAGATGCCCGGCATCACGCCAGGCGAGATATGGCACGCGATCTTTGTCGGCTTTGTCATGCAAACCATCGCCCGGCAGCCAGAAATATGGAATCAGGCGTGTTACCGGATCTTCTGGAGTGGGATCAAGCGCAACCACAAATGCCGTCAAATCCTGCGTACTCGACAGATCAAGGCCAGCTGTTCCGCTACGACCGTAGAAATGTTCCAGCGGTATCGGTGGATTTTCTTCGCAGTTGAACCACACTTCTCCTGAGATCCAAGGCGCCGATGCCTCGGTCCACTCACAAAAGTTCAGGCGCCGCACTAGCGCCTCTTTCGACGGCATACCCCTGGCCTGCGTCACTTGCTCTCGCAAATATTTAAGTCCAGGAATCCCATTCTGCAGACTAGGATTTACCTTGTACCAGCACCGTTCATCCTTGAATGGATCGTCGCCAAGGTCGAGGGAACAGATGAAAGCAAAAAAACTGTCGTCCTTCAACAGGCCGGCGCATACCTTGGAACCGTAGTCGTGGTAATCCCAGCACACGGTACGCTTGTCGGTACCGGAATTGGTGATCATGAAAATCAGCGCTTGTTCCCGGCTCTTCGTGCCAGCACGCATCATTTCTACGACATTTGCATTCTTGTGTTCGTGGATCTCATCAAGCAGTGCCATATGTGGCCGTGGACCTGATTGTCCATCGTCAGCGCTGATTGGCCGGAAAAAGCTGGAGGTCTTGTTGTAGGCAAGATTCCATTCCTTTCCCTTACTGCCTGATACAGTCAATCGCTTTGCCAACGCCGGCGACTGGTCATACATCGCTACGGCATCGCGAAACAGAATCTGAGCCTGGTCCTTTTTAGTCGCCGCCGCATATACCTCTGCGCGCGGCTCGTTATCGGCGGTCAAGCCGAACAGGCCCACACCCGCGGCCAGCGGCGATTTCCCGCTACCTTTCGCAGTCTCTACATACGCCACACGAAAGCGGCGAAAGCCATCGGCACCCTTCCAGCCAAACAGGCAGCCTATTACGAATGCCTGCCATGGCAACACCTCGAATGGCTTACCCTCGAACTGACCGCCGTTGAGACAGAGCACATCCTCAAAAAAACCAATCGCATGTTGCGCCGCTTCCAAATCCCAGCACAACCCGCGTTTAGATCCTTGCGCCAGGTCATTTAGATGCCGTTGACATGCGGCGCGAATATCCGGACCAGCAACAATCTGTGCAGCAATGACGCTGCGCGCGTACTCGGTGGCGCGATCAGAAATATTTGGCTGCAGCGTCTTTTTGGGCATTGGGGAAAAGTTCGCCTTGCGGCGCCGGTATCTGCAGTCGCGCTCTGGCCGACGGATTCAATCCAAAGGAAGCACCTGCGGTCCGCATACGGTCTTCGGCACGGTTAGCAACTTGCATCCATGCAGACATTTGCTTGTAACCACTGGGTGTGCTCTCGACGAAACCCTTCTCCTTTTGATCGGCAATCTGTTTCCGAGCGTATTTCCAATCGGCCCATGCCTGGCAATACACTGCTAGCTCTCCACGATCCAACTTTGACACCAGTCCCAATAGCACCAGGTCAGCAGCAATGCGCTTCCATTCGGCCTTTGCATCTGGTGTCAGAAAATCTGGACAGGTAGGCGCTTCCGCCTTCACGACTACGGCAGTACCGGCGCCGGCAAGTTCTGCCGCTGATTTTTTACTGGGGTTTCCACGTATGACGTGGATGTTCGTTGGCGTTGCTCGACGCCCTGAATTTGAAGTGCCTGCCATGTTGATTCCTCGATATACCCCCCTCCCATATTTCCCGCTGATGTGAACGAAGGTATACGAGCGGTCTTACGCGATGGGGTTTTGGAGTTTTGACCCGCCCCGGCCACAGTTGATGAGAATCTCTTTCATTTGATGAAAAATCGAAAATTCTGTAAATCCGAACATTTCCCGCCATCGGCGCTCGGTGGTGGGGCGCACGATCTATGCCTCGACCTTACAGCCGGGAGTAATAGCCAACGCCACCGGTTGCATACATGTACCAAGCACATAGAGCACAACCGAGCCACCGTCTACCAAGACATGAAGTTCTTCGGCGGTTGGTTTCCAGAATGACGCCACCGCTGGCGCGCCATCCAGCTCCGTTATAGTTACTGGCAAGGCCGAGCAGGGAACTACGTCCTGATCCCAACCGACAGGCGCACCAAAGACCGCATTGTTTGTCGGATGCTGAATGAAGTTCATAGCCTGTTCCAGTGGTGGTTTGCATCCAGAGGTAGGCCTGCAACATCACAACCACGCAGGGTTCCGGATTTCTCCAGCTGCTGCTTGGCTCCGTCATGGCATGGCTTGCATAGTGACTGCAAGTTCTTTGGGTCAAAGAACAACACCTCGTCACCGCGATGCGGCTTGATGTGATCCGCAACTGTTGCCGGTGTCACCTTGTCCAACCTCGAACACATAGCGCACAGCGGTGTATCAGTCAGCTGATAATGTCTAAGCCGATACCAACGCTTGGTGTTATAGAGGTGTTTGTATGGACTCGCAGCCATCGGCGCTTATAAAAAAGCCCGAGGTCGAGTGATCGACAACGGGCAAGCACGTCGCACATGCAACGTGAAGGAGTAGATTGCGGAAACGAAAAAGCCCCGCCAAAACTGGCAGGGCTTTTTACTTGATATCTCTGGTCGTACCGATTACAACTTTAGCTGAATAATATGTGAAGTGTCGGAAATTTTCAAGCGATTCTTTTAACTTTGTTTTCTCTTACCCGGTCTTCGGCAGCGATAGTGATCTCGTGCAGCTCATCCATCACTGCCACGTGCAGCTGATGCAGCCGAGTGTACACAGTATCGCGGTGACATCCCAATTCATGCGCCACCCGCTCCATTGTGAAATCCCCAGCCAGGTAGACCCAGTTCGCGACAGCATGCAGGTGCGCACGGTCCACCTTGAACCTGCTAACAATGTGCTCGATTTCCATAGCAGCTTCAACTGCCACGATAAGATCCGTAGATGCATCGCCGTGCGATTGCACCAGGCGACAATAACTGGTCGAGCGTGGGAATCCTAGTCCACCGTCGTCGCGGCGCTTTGCCCAGGCGGCCCAATCAATCATTCTTTTGTTGATGTATTCAATCATTCGTAGCTCCCGTTAATTTATCAGCCATCACATTGCCGTCGACATTTCTCGCCGCCGATTTCAATATCGGCACTCCTACCGCATATCCGTTCTCGCTTGCGCAGAACGTTGCCTGACCGTTTATTCCTTTGCGTATCTGCGCGTTGATCATGTCGCTATCAAAAGCCAACCTGAGAGCATCTATAAACGCTGCTGTCTGCGGCATTTGCTCTCTCATCTTTTCTTTTTTTGGCATCTATATTTCAATAAAAAATAGTGTGCAGGGGTGTGCATGGTTAAAAATGAACCCTGCACAACGGAAACCCGCATGGATATTGGCTTTGTGCAGGGTGTGCAGGGTGTGCAGGGTTGGCAAGCCCCCATCGCGAGAAAAATATATTCAACTCACAAAAGCTAAAGAATAATTTCTCTCGCGTGCATGCGCGGAAACCATGCACACCCTGCACACCCTGCACAAACGCAGCATTGGCGCTGGTTTCAACTGTGCAGGGTTGTCGATTACCCCTGCACAACCCTGCACAAAAGTGGCTAGAATCATGCTTTAATCTCCAAAATGTTACGGAAACGCGTAACGTCATCATCCAGCTTGGCTTCCGCGTCTTCGCCGACCAACAACACCGTGCGCATCTTTTTCTTTAATGCACCATCCTTAATCCACTTTCTGCTCTTCACTTCCCGACCGCTGATCAACTCGGAAAACTTCGTTAATGACAATTTTTTCTCGCCGGCACGCTCGCACCAGCGTTGATAGACGGCATGCAATTCATCGGTCACACAGGAGCAATACGGCGCATCCACTTCAGAGTCGCGCCAGCGCTGGTAAAACACTTCCCAACTTGGTAAGCCGAAGGTGATCACGGCATCCTTTGAATCGGTGCGTAATGGCTTACTGTGCTCGTTGAAATCATCCACGGGATAGCTGAGAAGGAACTCGTAAAATGCCGCTGATGCCCCATCCTTGATAGCCTGCTTGAAGCGAGAGTAGAACGTGGTGGGCATGTGATTCAGCGCCTCAACTACCAAGAAACGCCGGTCTTCCGCATCCAGCGGCAGCGGCTGTCGCTCATTGGACAGAAAGACAGAATTGAGGTGGTTGTCCTCGACACGCTCAGGCAATCCCTTTGGATTGATCCGCATATCCTTGCCGGTGATCATGTGCTTGATAGTGCCGATGTAATTGTGACGTTCGGCACGTCCTAAGACCTCTTCAAACAGCACAAATGTCTTGCGCGAACGCCAGTCGGTGAATGTCGATTCTAATTGATGCTGGCCGGCCGTTGTGCCATATTCGCCATAAATTGGTCGCATGATCCCATCAAAAAACAACGATTTACCTGTACCTTGTTTTTCCCCGAACATCAGCACCGCGGTGGACATTTTGGCGCCAGGATTTTGCAGCGGATAAGCCAACCACTTCAATAGCCACTCAAACACTTCAGCACCATTGCGCTCAGACGAACACAACGATTCCAGCAATTCCAGCACCAGGGCAGCCAATACATCATTCTTCTGCGGCACCAAAGGGTAGCCATTAAACATATTGATGTGCGTTTCTGGATCCACCTGGAGACTTGGGTCGAATACCAAGTTTTCCGCATCTACCATCGTCCGGTGCGGACTTTCCAGCCAGCGCCCGGCCAGGTCAGGATATGCCGCACGCAGCGCGGCCAAACCAACTACCCTCCGCGCCGCGCGATCCCATACAGTTTCCGTGCCATACAACAGCACATATCGATCATGCAAATCCTTGAGCGGGTCTCCCCCACCCCCTGACCTGCTGCTGATCGCCCGGCCACCCTTCAGCAAAGGCAAATCCTTGGCATCAATCGTCTTACGATCAGGATGGGCTAACCAGGCCTTGGCCAATGTCGCGCCGGAAAAGGCAGCGAACGCCGACTTCTTCAGTAATTGCTTGTTCAGACTATCCCAGACATCGGTTTTCCCGTACACCAACGCGAAATGCTGGAGCAGCGACTCAAGCGAACCTTGCTTGACCTCTGGCGCCGTCGAATCGCCAGCCACGACGGTAGGAGCGTGAGGAACCACATTTGCCGGCGCGTACAGCAGGGCGCTTACAGCTGCTAATCCTTCCGCACAATGAAGATCATTGAAGTCGGTCAACATCGGCAGAGTTTCGTCGGTCTTGGTGGCTCGTCGTGGTGTAGTAAAAACGGGAAGCACTACAGATGCATTACCTATATCTGTGGCAGCGGCCTGCGCCTTCTCGACGCCTTTTCCGCCAGTGAGATAGTCGTCGTCAGCGCAAAACAGGATGGGACTGGAAGGATAGCGGGCACGCAGTATGCGCGCCGTCGAAAGCAACCCTGATGTATCGAAAGCAATAAAGACCGGCACCGAAAATTGATATGCAGCCCGCACCGACAAACCAGTTGCATAGCCCTCGCATATTGAAATCGCGTCGCCATCAGTCGGCGGTTGACCCAAACGACAAGCCGCGCCGGTCTTATCCATACCACCGCTGTATTTTTTTGAACCATCAGCATTGATCTGCTGCTTGCCAACCATCGTCGGCGGCTCCGCATCGTAGCGCATCATGGGTACGACGATAGCGCCGTCTGCCAGGTAACGACAAGATTCGCCGACGACCTGCTTACGCTCGAGGTAAGGCGATACACCATCTACAGCAGCCATTCGCCATTGGCTCTTCGCTCGATTAGATGCTGCAGCTGCTCGAGCGAGGCGATCGGACTCCGCCTTTGCCGCACGTTCGTCACGCGCCTTCTTTTGCGCAGCAAGAATTTCCGGAGGCACGTTCAGATCGTCTTGCCCAAAACTAAAACCGGCGGCTTGCGCTTCGGAAAACAAGCTGCCGATGCCGATCTTGCCACCGTTTTTGAAGGACTTCCATGATGATAATGCGGCACCATTGTTATATCCATCAGACGCGGAACTCCATTTCAACCATGCGTCGCGTGCATCATCGCCATATTCAGCTTTGAGTGCCATACCCATACGGATCCAGGTATCACGGTCATCCGGTGAGACGAACGACAACGCCCGGCTTGCAACCTCCAACGTTGTCGCTATCATTTATCGCGTACCCCTCTGGATACACGGTGACCACCTATCAACGAAGGAACAGAGCGCAAATCGTCCATCCCTGCTCGTTGTGGTCCTGAGCCCATCATTTTTCTGAAGTAGGAAATGCACATTGGCTTAAATTCCGGCGCCTCACGCACCTGCGCCACTTTCCCTACATATCGTGTCGGCGTCGGTACTGCACCATGATGCTCTAGGTATTCACAACCATTTTCAGTAATGCTGACCGACTGTCCAACTTCGACCCGCACCAAATGCAATTGCTCAAGTTGATCGATTGCCTTGACTATTTTCCCAATCGACTTGTATTCACGCGGCAGCACAGGCATCAATTGATCTGGCTTTGCCGGACCACCTAATGTATGCAGTAAAGCGAGCATGCGAAACGCTACAGTCCTCGGTCTGGGTCCGCTTGGTCGTATGACTTTTGTTGCGGATGTCATTCCAACTCGCTCCCTTGCGCATCTCGGCAGTAGATGCGGAACGTCAGCCCAAGCAGCTCCTGCATGTCCTTGTGAATTTCATCGCCAATCGCCGACAAGTCCGCACGCTCGCGCTTGTCGACCTCGCCGTCGGCAGTGGCTTCACTGAAGCGGCGGGAGAGCAAACCAATGTGACTGTGGAGCTGATTGAACTTGTTCAGCAGCGCTTCGTTGTCGATGTCCACCGCCGACGGCATTGCCACAAATACCCCGCCGCTTGCCGTGGCGATCGCTTCCGCGAAATATGTCGTGCTAGAAAAGGCTTGCATCTGTAGCGCAGTGTCAACACACAAAGATTGCCCCTTGCGCTCGTAGATCCGGTTTTCCAGGGCATCCCGGCTCATTCCCAAAGCTGCAGAGATTGCGTCCCAGCCACCGGAAAACTGCTTAATCATGCTTAGGTACGATTGACGAAGGTTCACAACGATTCCTTTTTCCTGTGGTTTTTTTATTGGCTATGATTGAGTACTATTTGGTCATCGATGAGCCACAGCAGATGCTTGAAGGCTAATTATCAGCAGGGCCAAAAGCTTCTTCATTCAATTCGTACCTCGTCACTGCGCCGGATAGGGCTTTTTCGATGGCCCTGCAGCGGCGTGGCGGGACGAGCCCTTTTTCGACCCACTTCTGGACCGCTTGAGGACTGACACGAACCAATTTGCCTAAAGCGGTCTGGCTTCCGGCGAGACGTACGGCTTTAGCAATTCCAAGTTCCATAATTTGGCCTATAGGTTATTACAACCACAGGTTACAACAGCGTGCACGCTTTTACAACTTAAATTTGCAGTGCGTGTTACAACGTTTACTTGTAATCTCGCGGGATGAATACAATGGCCAACAGAATTGCAGAAGCACTTGAGAGGAAGGGCGGCAACCAGTCAGAGATGGCTAGATACGTCGGCGTCAGCCCTCAAGCTGTACAAAAATGGATCGCGGGCGAATCAGAGCCACGCGGGAAAAATCTCGACTTGGCTGCCGAATTCCTTGGCACATCACCTGCCATCCTCAAATTCGGCGATAAGATAGGCAACGCGTTGCCCAAGGACTACAAAAACGTCGTGGTTTTTGATCCTGACAACCAGGACTACATTGAAATTCGGAGAGTGAAGTTGAAACTTTCGGCTGGGATTACTGGATTTACTACTGAGTCGGCAGAGGATTTTGGGCGTCCAATTAGTTTTCGCCGTGAGTGGTTCATTAAGAAGGGCTATTCGCCTGACAGGCTTGTCGCAATTGACGTCAAGGGAGACAGCATGGAGCCGACTATGTCCGATGGTGATACCGTGGTGATTAACACGGCAGATGTTATCCCAAAAAATGGCGAAACCTTTGCTGTGAACTATGAAGGTGAAGGCGTCATCAAGCGCCTTGCACGCGACTTCGGAAGATGGTTTTTATCGTCCGACAATCCAGATCAGCGTCGCTATCATCGCCAGGAATGCAGCACCGGGTCGTGCATCATCATCGGCAAAGTCATTTTGCTTCAAAGAGAAACTATCTAAGACTTTTCTGCTGTTATCTCGTCATTGAGATATTTTACTATCCGATTTTTCCAAAAGGATAGTCTTCTATCCATATAACCTAACCAGTACTGTTGCCGTTCACTAGTAAATCCCCCCGAATTCACTAGTGCGCACGTTAGCTGGCGCAGTATGTCTTGTAATCCTCCCTTCTCTTATATCTCGCAATTCAGCGGATAAAAACGCTTGCCGATATTTTTCGCCCATTTCTACAACTTTTAGTTGATATTACGATTTTATTGATGTAACCTTTAGTTGTAGTTAGTTGAAACCGATTGCAACTAAGAGAACCCACGGAGCAGCAAAATGAGAAAAAAGGCGATCAACGCAGCACATATTGCAAATTTCCAGCAAGAGCAAGTAAGCCAATCCAGAGGTGATCAAACTAGTCGCCGCTATCAAGCACTGATCGGCCTTGTCACCGGGCGGCATGCTCAGCAGTTCTTAGCGGATATGTCTTGGGACGGTCGCGCACCAACTCAGCATGAGCTTGAGGCTCATCTCGACAAGATGATTGGTGCCACAGCATGACCTACGTCGTCACCAGCGTGACGGCCACTGGCCGCACTACCTACATAGCCATCGGAGACCGCGATGCGCTGATGGATGCAGCATACAACTCGCCTGGCGTCTTGGGTGTTTCTGTCATTGCGAGAGCGCAATGAGAACTTTCTACCACCTGTACAAATTCTACCGCCGCGGCGGATCGCGAATTATTCCTGCAATCAAGCGTGCTTCCCGCGTTTGGAAAAGCGGGTTCTAGTCTCACTACTGAGCATGCGCCATGCCAGCCCGCATCCAACCTGATCGAGCCGCACTGGAAATTGCACATCGCATGCTGTTTTCCACATTGTCGCTGGACGAGATGTTGATGCACCCAGCGCACAAGCTGATTGTAGAAACCGTCGCCCGTCGGCACATGCAGCGCCGCGAACGATTGGACGTAAAAAAGCTGCAGGCAAACGACCGCGACTAATCGCACCACTTCCATCATGGAGTAATCATGCAGATCAAAGTAGACGACGCAGTGAAACACCATAACTACCCCATCGGTACTGTTAAAGCCATTCTTCGCAACATCGCCAACGGCCAAGAATTCGGTATCGTCGAATTGCACGGTTACCCGAACGGATCGCTGCAAAGTATTCCTATAGCTGAGTTGACCCTCGATCAGGCTAACGGCTGATTATGAGCACCTCCAAGCCACGTCGCAACAAGGCCTACAAGCCGCGCTCGGTTCGCATCCCGATGATGCCTGAGACACGTAACAGCCTGGCGTTGGAATTGCACCTGGCGACAGAGGCACTGATCGCCGTACCGTCGCCAGATACATACAACCAGTTGTCAATGATGCTGGCTGCGCTGCGCAGAGCCGGGGCAATGGATGTCTCTATCGATCAAGCCAGCGACGCCATGCTTTCTATCTGCGATCGCTTTGACCGCGTCGGCAAGGTAGGTGTAGCGGAATCCGAAGCAGCAATCCTGCGCCAAGCTGCCGGCGGTATCGACCGCCAGATCGGCACAGTACCAATGAACAAATTTAAGCAATCCGTTGCAGACGTATCCGCGTTCTGCATGGCCATCGGCGCATGAGTGCCACAACCCAAGGAGTCAACATGCATCAGATCCACATCAAAGAATTGCCAGCCCTTTGTGCCGCGCTTGCCGGCGGCTATTTCGGCGGCTTATTTCGCATCGACGGCAAACTGTACGCCAACATCGTCGCCGGCCATGAAGGTGAACTCACCGGCGCCTGGAACAAGTCACTCAAGACGGTAGAAGCTGCCCGCAGCTACAGCGACGGACTGGCCAACACCGACGCCATGGTCGCTGCCGGCAGCAAGTTGGCGAATGCAGCGCGATCACTGCGCATCGGCGGCTTTGATGACTGGCATATCGGCGCGCGCGACGTCGTCGAGCTGATGTATCGCCATTTCAAGCCCGGCACCTGTGCGGAAAACATGTACCGTGCCGGCGACAACCCTAGCAGCGTTCCACCTGGCTATCCATACACCAAACAATCCCCGGTGCAGGCCTCTGACCCAGCATTTCAAGAAGGCGGCCCGGAGGCACTGGAGGACAGCTGGTACTGGTCGTCTACGCAGGACGCCGCCCTCCCCGACTATGCATGGATGCAGTACTTCGACAATGGCTACCAGGACAACAACCGCAAGTCGAATGAGTACAGAGCTCGTGCTGTCCGCAGATTATTAGTCATTGAGTAATTCAGTAATTTAACCATCTGCCGGGCGCAGCCCGGATCGTTTTAATTTTTTAGAGGTGTTTCATGCACAACGTACTCGAATTTGAACTACATGGCGCCAAGGTATCGATCCCAGCGGCCAATCTCATAAGCCATTGGCTGGATAAGGCCGGGCTTCCTCGCAATGCGCTGCAGCAGAATATGCTCACCCCACCTCGTATCGGCGCCACATGGATCGGCCAAGGCGGAATCTACGCGGGCATTCTGCGTGGTGAAAATGGCGCACCTGATTACCACCTGATCCACGCCACAGTCGAGCATGAAATGGTCGACATGAACTGGGTCCAGGCAAGTGAAAAAGCCGCTGCGCATATCGATGGCCATTCAGATTGGTCGCTTCCGAATCGCCGCGAGGCTCGCCTGCTGTACATCAATTCGCCAGACGGCTTCGACACTAGCGGATGGTATTGGACGTCAGCGCAGGGCGCCGCCTACCCCGACTTTGCATGGGTGCAGTACTTCGTCCATGGCAACCAGCTCGACGGCCACAAGTCGGTTGAGTACAGAGCTCGTGCTGTCCGCAGATTATTAGTCATTGAGTAATTTAGTAATTTAACCATCTGCCGGGCGTAGCCCGGATCGTAATTTTTTTTGGAGTCGCCATGAGCAAAGCGCAATGGATGAAAGAAAACATCAAAAAGGGTGAGCAATACGCCGGCATCATTCTTAGTAATAACGGGCAACCCGACTACCACCTGGTATTACTGAGCGCTACGCCAGGCGGCCGCTTGACATGGGGTAAGGCCAAGGAATGGGCCAGCACCGTCGGCGGTGAGCTACCGACTCGCAATGAGCAATCACTTCTTTTCGCCAATCTTAAGCACGAGTTTGAAGCTGCCTGGTACTGGTCTAGTGAGCAGAACGCCGCCAGCCCCGACTATGCATGGATGCAGGACTTCGGCTATGGCGACCAGTACTACAGCCACGAGTCGTATGAGTACAGAGCTCGTGCTGTCCGCAGATTATTAATCATTGAGTAATTCAGTAATTTAACAAACTCACGGGCGCAGCCCGGATCGATTTTTTCAGCATGGCTATCCACCACCAATTACCGATTTATAAAGCGGCCTACGGTCTGCTCAAGCTGATGACGACCATCACCAAGAATATGCCAAAGGATTTCAAGGCATCGATTGGTGGCGAGATTCGCAGCCTGTGCGTCCAAAGCGTAATCCTGATCGCCCGCGCTAATGCGGCGCAGGACAAGGCCCCACACCTGACGACGTTGCTGGAGCATATCCACGCCGCCGAGATTCTACTTCGCTTGTCGCAAGACATGCGATTCATCTCGACCGGCCAATACGCTACCGCTATCAGTCTGACGGATGTGATCGGTAAACAGGCCAATGGATGGCGTAAGTCCGCAATAGTACCAGCGCCCGTCACATCACCGCCAAGGCAGTCATGTCAGAGCGAAATTTTCTAATCTGGTCATGCCGCTGGGTAGCGAACTGCTGCCCACCGCTATGCGCATCACAGATACCACCGGGACACGCCGGCAGGTCTGGCGCAGTTTCTTTGCTGATCGGCTCACGCCTTCGGCAGATCGACGTAGATAGCATGAAAAACCGCAGAACGCCGCCAACCCCGACTATGCATGGATGCAGAACTTCAACAATGGCAACCAGAACAACAACCACAAGTCGAATGAGTACAGAGCTCGTGCTGTCCGCAGATCAGAACGGTACTACCCCGAGTCATGCTGATTTTTCTATTACTGAATTGGCACAAGCTTATTTTGACTGCCGTCAGAGCAAGCGCAATACCCCTAATGCACTGGCATTCGAGCAGGATCTTGAACGCAATTTGACCCGGCTTTACGCTGAGCTGGTCGATGGCTCATACAAACCAGGACAATCTATTTGCTTCGTCGTCACGCGCCCTAAGCCGCGGGAAGTCTGGGCGGCCGATTTCCGTGACCGCGTGGTGCACCACCTGTTGTATAACCGTATTTCCCCACGTTTTTATGCGGCATTTATCAAGGATACCTGCGCCTGCATTCCGGGGCGCGGCACCATGTATGCAGCCCAGCGCCTGGAAGCGAAGATCCGCAGCGCTACCGAGAACTGGTCGAAGCCTGTCTGGTACCTGAAATGCGACCTCGCCAATTTCTTCGTCAGCATCGATAAAAATGTGCTGCACAAACAGATCGCTGTTCGGGTGACGGAACCATGGTGGATGAGGCTTGCTGAAACGATCCTGTTTCACGATCCGCGCCAGAACTATCAGCTGCGCGGAGCATCTGCTCTGATCGAGCTCGTGCCACCACACAAGCGCCTGACCAATCAGCCGGCACATCTTGGCCTGCCGATCGGTAACCTTTCATCGCAATTTTTTGCCAACATTTACCTTGATGCGCTCGACCAGCATGTCAAGCACCAGGTACGAGCCCGGCATTACATCCGTTATGTCGATGACTTCATCCTGCTACACGAATCCCCGCAATGGCTCAACGCGGCGCTTGCAGACATCAACGCTTTCCTCCCGGACGTGCTGCATACCAACCTGAATCCCACCAAGACTATCTTGCAACCCGTAGATCGCGGCGTCGACTTCGTCGGCCATGTTATCAAACCATGGTTCAGCAGAACGCGGCCGCGCACAGTACGCCAGGCTGTCTCTCGAATCGGAAGCATGGATTCAGCTGATGTTTTCACGTCAGCTAACAGCTATTTCGGGCTACTGCGCCAGGCTGGAAGCAGCCACATGGATCGGACGAAAATCGCTAAGGCCGTCATGCGCCGCGGGCATTCTGTCGATAAGCAATTCACCAAAACATTTAGGAAATCAATATGAAGCGCGATGCTTTCACTTTGTCCCTCGACCTCGGCCATGAACTAGTTGTGGACAACTTCGCCGGCGGCGGTGGCGCCAGCACAGCTCTTGCAATCGCGCTTGGCCGCGAGCCAGATATTGCCATCAACCACGATGGCGAGGCGCTATGCATGCACGCAGCCAATCACCCCACAACAGAACACCACACCGAAGACGTGTTCATGATACATCCGGGCTTCGTGACTAAGCAGCGGCCAATTGGCGCCGCGTGGTTCTCACCGACTTGTACGCATTTCTCAAAGGCGAAGGGCGGCAACCTGTTGAATCAAAAGGTGCGCGGCTTGGCCTGGGTCACCGTCAAATGGGGTGCCTTGCAGATGCCGCGCATGATGTTTCTGGAGAATGTTGAGGAATTCTTGGGATGGGGACCTCTGGACGCTCATGGCTCGCCGATCAAGGAATTGAAGGGTCGGACCTTCGAAGCCTTCGTCCAGGTGCTGACGACCGGGATCGCCCATGATCACCCCGATCTGGCGGAAATTCACGACACGCTGGGCGCGGATTTCCCAATTGAACGCCTGCACATAGGGCTGGGCTACAAGGTCGAATGGCGCGTGCTGAAGGCCTGTGACTTCGGCGCACCGACCATCCGCAAGCGCCTGTTCATGGTGATGCGCCGCGACGACCGGCCCATCGTCTGGCCAGTGCCGACGCATGCACCACGCGACTCCGAGGCCGTCAAGTCCGGCCGCTTGCTGCCGTATCTCAGTGCCGCCAGCTGCATCGACTGGTCGATTCCGTGCCCGTCGATCTTCGGGCGCAAGAAGGATTTGAAACCGGCCACCCTGCGCCGTGTGGGCAAGGGATTCGAGCGCTATACGAAGGACGCCGCCAATCCTTACATCGTCGGCCAGGGCGGTCCCGCGTATGCCGGGAAGCCGACGTCGACGGACGCCCCATTCGGCACGCTGACAACTGAGAACCACCGAGCCATAGTCATCCCCAGTATTGTTCCAATGACGCATCACGGAAGCGATCGCACTGGCTCGATAGATGAGCCACTGGCAACGGTCACTTGTGCGAATCGCGGTGAACTCGCACTGGCCGCTGTGTCCATGGTGCAGATAGGCTATGGCGAAGCACCCGGGCAGGCTCCCCGCGTTATGGATCTTGAATCACCGCTCGGGACCGTTGTGGCCGGCGGCGGCAAGCACGCAATCGTGGCCGCGCACATCACCAAGTTCAACACCGGCAGCGTCGGACATGCCGCCGACGAGCCGCTGGCCACCGTGACCTCTGGCGGCGGCGCTGCGCGTCCGGCCGGTGCCGCGCACGGGCTTGGAATCGTCGCCGCGTCGCTGGTCCAGTATTACTCCAACGGCAGCCAAAACCGCAGCATCCAGGATCCGATGCCCGCTATCGTTACCAAGGACCGCATCGGCGTGACGTGCGCCTATCTGGCAAAACACTATAAGGGCGTTGTCGGGGCCAGCGTCGAGCAGCCCATGCCCACAGTGACGACGTCGGACCACTCCTCGCTGATCACCGCTCACCTGGTGGGCATCGACAACCAACGTAACGGCGACCGCGACACATGGCCTGTGGAAAATCCGCTCGGCACCATCGTGACGGAGAATCGGCACGCACTGGTGACCAGCAACATGATCAAGCTACGCGGCGACAACGTCGGGTCGGCCAACCGCGATCCACTCGGCACGATCACCGCCGGCGGCCAGCACCACGCTGAAGTGCGCGCCACGCTGGTACCGGTTGGTGCGTACGAAGAAAAGCGCCACGCCATCCGCGAATTCCTTTGGGAATATTGCCCGAGCCTGAAAGACGTCGAGCGGCCGGAACTGCTTATGATCCAGGGCGTCATGATGGAAGTAGTCGACATCGGCTTGCGCATGCTCAAGCCGCGAGAATTGGCCAATGCGCAAGGCTTCCCGGCAGACTATATTCTCGATCCACTCTACACGAAAGTGAATAAGCGTGGAAAGACTGTAACGAAGCCGCTATCTGGCAGCGCGCAAGTGCGCATGATCGGCAATAGCGTTTCGCCACCACCAGCTGTGGCATTGATTCGGGCAAATTGCACTCACGAACAAGCAATTGCGAGGGCAGCATGAGACGTACCCAATATCAAATCTTCGTCATCAACACGCTAATTTTCCTAACTGCGCTGGTGACGATGGTCTTCCTACTGATTGAAGCAATGATGGAGCCTATTTTATGAATAACGATATTCAAACCACTCTCCTGGATGAGCACGCTGTCGATATATTCAGCAAAGCCATGAAGAAAAAACTGCAGTTCAAGCGCGAGCAAGGTTTTGGCGGCTGGAACGACATTACCAAATGCAGTGGAGACCGCCTAGCCGAATTACTTCTCGCCGCTGTGGCCAAGGGCGACCCTGTCGATGTGGCCAACTTCGCAATGATGCTGTTCTGCCGGCACGAAAGCCATGACGCCCTGAAAGACGCATGTGCAGCTGCACTGACCGCGCCGCAGCGCAATCCATGGCAGGAATTGAGAAATGCAATATCGCCAGAAATGGATGCTGCTTTCGATAGAGCGGCCGGCGTTCACACAATGCCGATCGCTAAGCTAGAATCGGCGGCGCAGGCTATTAGTGATGGCCGGAATGAAGATGCAGCGAGATTAATCACCTTAGCGACATCGCAAACGCTACCGTTCCAACAGCGCGTTCAACCATGGATGATGGAATGCTTCGGTTCTGAAATAGCAGCCGATCGAAAGGAGCGCAATCATCGCTTCTTCGAAGAGGCAACAGAGCTGATCCAGGCTTGTGAGATGACGCGCAGCGAAGCCCATCAACTTGTGGACTATGTCTATGCCAGGCCGGTCGGCGACGCGCGGCAGGAAGTCGGCGGTGTCATGGTGACGCTGGCGGCGCTTTGCCTCGCGCAAGATATGGACATGCATGCTGCCGGCGAAATAGAACTTGTCCGCATCTGGACGAAAGTCGATCAGATCCGTGCCAAGCAAGCTGCCAAGCCGAGACACTCGCCATTGCCAGCGGTGCCAGCAGATCCGGTGCTGAGTGATGAGGATGCGGAGCATATGCAAGCGGCACGCAAATCCTTGTCAGAATTGCGCGAAGCTGTCGAGTTGTGCGGCCTAGCGCTCGGTCGTGGCGAAGGCTTCGATGAGGCATGGCAGATCGTTCAGGAAAAGGAAATAGCAGCCTATCAGTGGCTGCTTGCCGACGTGCCGCGTGTACCAGCGCGTCAGCACGCTATCGCCCTACTCGCCAAGGTGCGGCCATGAGCGAAACTCGTGAGCACAGGTTAGATCGTCAAGCCGAATTTGGCATGACGCAGTCGGAAAAAGACGAGTACGACCGGCTTGCAGAAGCGCAATGGCGTGCCGACATTGCCCATCGTGAGGCGCACCAAGCATTGATCGACAAGGCTTATGCGAATTTGCCAAGCTCCGAGCCTATCAATGAAGTGTGGTGGTTACCATGAGTGCGATCATCAGCGAATGTGGTCAATACCGCTACCGGCTCTCTCGAGACCCGCACGACCTATATACGACGTGCGGCCCGGCGCTCTTTATTATGCTGAACCCAAGCACCGCTGACGCGGCGCTGGACGATCCGACGATTCGTCGCTGCCATAGTTTCGCCAAGTCCTGGGACTGCGCCGGCATCATCGTTGCCAATCTCTACGCACTGCGAGCTACGAACCCGGAAGATTTGTGGATCAGCCAAGATCCTGTCGGTCCCGATAACGATATGCACCTCGCGGCGCTGATCCTGGAGCATGAAACCGTTGTTTGCGCCTGGGGAGCAAATGCGCGGCCAGAGCGTATCGTTGCGGTCGCCAAGATGTTCAGCAAGCGAAACCGTCCAATGTGCCTTGGCATAACAAAGCATGGCGCACCACGTCATCCGCTCTATGTGTGTGGCAATCAACCACTGATCGACTGGAGCCAACCATGAGCGACCGTGACGACATCTGTACCCTCTGCGGGCGCGTGGGGCACCGGCCAGCGGACTGCCCGTGGCGCAAGTCGACAGTGAATTTTTTGATGCAATGGAGAGTGCGATGAAAGAACGTCCAATTTTATTTACCGGCGCCAACCCATGGGTATGGGTTGTGGATTTTCAACGTGTTACCGATCGGGTGGAATAATGGACGACTACTTAACAGCTAGTCAAATCGCTACTCTCGTAGGGTGTAGGAATAATAGTTATTCCTGCATGCGCCGGTGGTTGGATAAAAACAGCTGGCCATATGCCAAAAGCATCACTGGCTTTCCGATCGTCAGTCGCGCATACCACGATGCGCGGATGTCAGGTACTCAAACTGGCAAGCCAAGCGGTAAAGTACGCGTAGAGCCAAATTTTGGAGCATTGGCAGCATGATCGGAAGAAGAAAATCACCGGATGGCATGCCATTCCGATTATACGAGCGGATCGGCAAGTTTAAGGTTAGCTATGGCTATAAATTGCCAGATGGAACATGGCATTTCCGCCTGACTGCGGGAGTCAATAACCCAGAGGCTGTCGCTGCCATTCGACGCGAAGCGATTTCCCGCGCTGAGGCACTCAATGGCAATTCTGTCGCAGTTGGAACAACCGAAGCATTGATAAAAAAGTATTTTGCTTGGCAAAATTCAATGCCGGTAGATAGTGAAATGCGCAAGGCGACGATCACGCTCGATGAAAACGTAGTTGAATCAAAAAACCTAGTCAAAGTGTTCGGCAAGACCAGCCCGGAAGACATCCGGCCGAAAGATATCTACGGTTATCTCAGCGCACGTGCCGCCCTCGGTGCACCATCAAAAGCAAACAAAGAGATAGCGTTACTTTCTGCAGTGCTGGAGTATGGACGACGTCTCGGCGAGCTTGAGGACAATCCGTGCCGCGGCATTAAATATAACAAGACAAAGCCACGGCAGAAATATGTCGGCCCCCATGAAGTCGACATGATGATGGCGACGGCACGTGTTCACGGAGGTAGCTACCTGATACTCGCGCTTTGCCTATATACCGCCTATCTGACGGTGAGTCGCCCTACCGAGATGCGCACCCTTGCCCGCCAGAACGTGAAACCAGGGCTAGGCATCGAGATTGCGATCGGCAAGCGCAAAGCCGGCCAGGCGCAGCGCACGAAGCTGATTCACTGGTCGCCAGCATTAAAGGCCACTGTGGACGAAGCATTGGCCTTGCAACGCATTCCGGGTATCTACGTGTTCGCCAACAGCTCCGGCCAAGTGTACACCCGCAGCGGCTTCAATACGATCCTGACACGACTGATGAAACATTGCGAAGCCAAAGCGAAAGCGGATGGGACTGATTTTGTGCGCTTCACCCTGGCCGACATGCGCCCCACCGCTGTCACCGATCGGATGGACGGTGGCGACACGCATATCACCGACGCCACCGGACACAGCGATGGCAGGATGGTAGCAAAGGTTTACGATCGCCGTAAAGTGAAGACGGCAAAGGCGACAAAATGAAGTCTGATTTCTTTGGAAGATTGCATAAACGGCCTAGCGTTCATGCTGGTTTTCGGGCTGTTCATGTTCCAACAAATCATTGTAATCTATTGATTGTATTGAAAAATATGATAGGATTGTGATTCCTGTTGTCGCGGGTTCGAGTCCCGTCAGCCACCCCAATAAAATCAAACACTTAGCCCGCTCATTGAAGCGGGCTTTTTGTTTTCTGACCCGCCCTTTCTTTCATCATGCTCTAGCCGCAGGCCATGGTGACAATTTGGCACCACATACAGTACAATAATTCAGTCCGCTGAAATGCAGGACAAACTTATTTAATTGGCAATTAGAATATACCTGTAGAGGTTCCCAAAATGCATGCAATCGAAGAACGAGGCCGGATAACGGCAAGAGTTTCTCAGCCGGTAGCGGAGAAACTGCAAGAGGCAGCGGATTTGACCGGTGCAACGGTGAATCAATTCCTGGTTCAGGCGGCGCTGGAAAAAGCGGAGAAAATCATTGATCGGGAAAGAGCGATCAGATTGACGCTTGAAGACGCGGCCATGCTGATAAACCTGCTTGAAAACCCTTCGAAGCCCAACAGCGCACTTTTGGGAGCCTTCGAACGATTCAAGGACAAGGTCGAAAATGGCGCATTCCGTAGTAACTCTGGATCAGGCACATGATATAAAAAGTTTTGATTGCGGAACAGCTGTTTTAAACATCTGGTTGCAGACAACTGCACGCCAGCACCAAAAAAATCGCTATCGAGTACATTCGTACTGGTTGATGACGACAACCCTGATCGCATCATAGGCTTCTATACCCTGGCGATCCGCGGCTTGATGCCCATTACTGAGTTGCCCTCAACGATGGCAAGCAGACTGCCCTTGCACATACCGGGATTGACCCTTGCTCGCTTGGCCATAGCAGCGTCACATCAGAGCAAGGGCTATGGAGAACTTCTTCTTGTGGATGCAATGCTGCGAGCAAAGGAAGTGGCAAAACAAACCGGTGGCTTTGCTCTTTTTGTAGACGCAAAAGACGACAAGGCAGCAAATTTTTACACCAAATATGGCTTTGCCCCTTTGGTCTCTTACCCGCCCACACTCGCGATCCCAATTGCTTCAATCACGTTGTAACTGATAAATTCAAGAACTCCGCTTAACAAAAAATAAAGCCGTCCCCACTCCCATCAACACGCCGCCGAAGAAACGATTCTGCCTCTTCATCGCGCGCGCATCGCGGAAATACCCCTGCATGGTCGACGCAGCAAAAGCGTAGCTGTGCATCACCACCAGGTCCACCGTGCACATGGTCGCGGCCAGCAGCAGCAACTGCGGCAGCAAGGCGCTGTCGCCGCTGATGAACTGTGGCAGCACCGCCACCATGAAAATGATTCCCTTCGGATTGGTGGCATTCGTCATGAAACCCAGCAACATGCGCTTGCGCAGGGTCGGCGGCATCGATTGCAAGGCCGGTTCAGGCTGCTGCAGCGTGACGGCATCGACCTTCGCCCGCCATTGGCTCAGGCCGAGGTAGATCAGGTACAGCGCACCAATCGTCTTCACCACCGTGAACATGGTTTCGGATGCCAACAGGATGGAGCCGACGCCGGCGCCAGCCACGAACAAGATCAGCAGCAGGCCCAGCTGCAGCCCGGCGATGGTGGCGGAGGTTTTCTTGACGCCGTACGACAAGCCATGCGACATCGACAACACGGCGCCGGAGCCGGGAGAAATGGCGATCAGCCAGCAGGCTGCAAAAAATGTAAACCAGGTATGGAAGTTCATGATCAAAAAAAGCGTATTTGGCGGTCTTGGATGGAATTCAGCAGGATAACACTGACCGTCAATCCTGGCGTCCACACAGGCGCGGCAAAATTACCACAAAGACTTTTCATTACGCGCCTCGCGTCGCAATTATTTTTAAAAACTTGAGCCAGGTCAACGCAAGGCGTCCGCAAACGGCCGCACTCTGAACCCGTCGTACATACAAATATTCTATAACGATGGAGACAACATGACGTTCAAACTGAAGCCGCTGCAAGCGGCATTTATTGTTGCATTTTCCCTTCCCTCACTGACGCTGTCCACCGCGGCCAAGGCCGACGCAGCAACCGACGCCCGCATCGAGGCGCTGGAACAGCAGGTAAAACTGCTGACGACAAAACTGGAGCAGGTGTCCACCAAACAAGAAGCTCCCGCCGCCGCGGAAGTTGCCGCTGCAACACCTTCCGCATCGCCAGCGCTGGGTGAACGGGCGCGCAAGTTCTTCGAAGCGATCAAGGATGTCGAGTTCTACGGCAACCTGGATGTATCGATCGACGGCAGCACCAAAGGTTTGAAGAATTCATACAACGACGTCGGCGGCAACCGGGTGGTGTCTCCGGTCGGGCAAAACGGCTGGCAATCCGATCTGTCCACCAACCTCTCTTATGTCGGCATACGCGGCAAACATCCGATCGGCGACACCTTGTCGCTGGTCTATCAGCTGGAAACGCAGATCGATATCACCGCCACTGCCGGTTCCTCCAATTCCACCAGCGCCCAGGATACGACTGTCAAAGGCGCGCTGACCGCGCGCAACAGCTATCTCGGCCTGGCCGACGTCAGGTGGGGCGCAGTCAAGCTCGGCAAAACCGACGCCCCGTACAAAACTTCCACCGCCCGCATGAATCCTTTCTCCGGCATGTGGGGCGACTACTCGGTCATCATGGGCAATACCGGCGGCGACAACCGGGTCGAATTCGGCACCCGCCTGGACCACGCGCTCTGGTACGAATCGCCCAAGTGGCATGGCTGGAGTTTCAATGCGCTGATCTCGCCGGGCCAGAACCGCGGTTATGAAAACTCGATCCAGGCCAGCGGCGAATCGAGCTGCACCGGCGGCAATATCCCGGGCAGCGGCGGCGGCGCGATTGCTTGCGTCGACGGCAGTTACGGCACTGCGTACAGCGCCAATGTCGCCTATGAGAACGGACCGTTGTATGTAACCGGCGCCTATGAACTGCATTCCAGGGTTAACCGCAGCGGCGATGTCGGCGGCACGCCGCAAGCACTGGTCAATCCGATAGGACTGGATCCGAACGATGTCGGCAATGAGTATGCCTATAAAATCGGCGCGCAGTACGCCTTCCCGACAAAAACCACCCTTAGCGCCATCTACGAGGTGATGCGCAGGAATATTCCGGCTTACCTGAACGAGCAAAACGAACGCTCGCGCAACGGTTACTGGCTGGCGCTGACGCAAGAGCTGACGCCGGACGACAGCTTGTCGATCGGCTGGGCCCACGCCAACGCCACGCCCGGCGATCCGGGCCAGCACAATACCAGCGCGGCCGACAGCATAGGCACCATCAGCCCCGACAATGCGGCCAACATGTACACCCTGGCGTATAAACACAAGATCGACAAGCAAACCACCTGGTATGCGAACTATGCGCTGACTGCCAACCACGCCCTGGCCCACTATGACCTGGGCGCAGGCGGACGCGGCGTGACTGCCGATTGCCACGACGGCCAGACGATTGCAGCCGGTGCACCGAACTGCTATGCAGGAGGACGTTTACAGGGTGTATCGGCAGGCGTGAATTACAAATTCTGATGCAGCGCAAGGACGGCTGCCTGCGGCGAGATGGCCGTCCTGTTTGCCCTTACCGCAACTTATCGTATTGAACGATAGGGAGCGCTGCGCCCGCGCTTGCTCAATACAAGCTGCCAGAGCTGGCCTTGACCCGAGCGGAAAAATCCCGCCGAAGAAAGTATGAAATATTTCCACATGCGATAAAAGCGCTGGTCGTATTTTTCCGCCAGCCGCGGCCAGGCGCGCTCGAAATTGTCCCACCAGGCCATCAAAGTCAGGTCGTAGTCGCGACCGAAATTATGCCAGTCTTCGATCAGGAAGCGCCCTTCCAGCACCTGCGTGATTTCCTTGGCGGATGGCAGGTGGCCGTTCGGGAAAATATACTTGTCGAGCCAGACATCGCGCTTCTTTTCGGTGACGTAGTTGCCGATCGTATGCAGCAGGAACAAGCCTTCTGGCGTCAGCAGTTTTCCAGCAACATCGAAGTAGGCGGCATAATTCTTGGCGCCGACATGCTCGAACATGCCGACTGAAACAATCTTGTCGTATTGTCCGCCGAGCTGACGGTAGTCGGTCAGTTCAATCGTCACCGGCAGTCCGGCGCAGCGTTCTTGCGCGAGTTTTTGCTGTTCTTTCGAGATCGTGACGCCGGTCACTGTCACCTGGTAGTGTTCCGCCGCATAACGGGCCAGGCCGCCCCAGCCGCAGCCGATGTCCAGCAGGCGCTCGCCCGGTTTCAGTTCCAGCTTGCGGCAGATCAGTTCCAGCTTGTGCTGCTGCGCCTCGTCGAGATTGGCGGCGCGCGGCCAATAGGCGCAGGAATACATCATGTACGGATCGAGCATGCTTTCGAACAGGTCGTTGCCGATATCGTAGTGCTGCTCGCCGACCTGGAAAGCGCGGCCCCGGGTTTGCAGGTTGAAAAAATTCTGGCGCAGGATTTCCAGGAAAAAACCGATCTTTGCAGGGCCGACCACTGTCTGTTCCAGGTCGTGGCCGGTGACCCTGAAGAAAAATTCGTCCAGCTTGTCGCAATCCCAGTCGCCGTCCATGTACGACTCGCCGATGCCGAGCTCCCATTTGGTGAACATCTTCTGGAAGAAAGCCGGATCGTGGATCTGCATGTCCCAGGGCTGGTCGCCGTTGAGCCGGATGCCGGCATGTTCGAATAGCTGCTGGATGATTCTCGGCGCATTCGCCTTCATGTCAAACGTCGCAGGGACAGCCTTCACTTTATCCATGTAGTACTTCCTTCAGAGGCAGCGCTATGGAACAGAACGGACGTATTTATCAGCTTGCAGGACGCCGCAGCAACGCCAGCAGCAGGCCGAATCCTATCATCAGCGTACCGCTGGCGCGGTTGAACCAGCGCAATCGGCCGGCGGCGTTGGTGAAGGTCCCGAGCCTGGCGCCGATAGCGGCATAGATGGCGATCGCGATCAATTCAAGCAGCAGGAAAGTCGCGCCCAGCACGATAAAACTGGTGGCGTAGGCCGAGCGGTCGACAAACTGCGGGAAGAACGCGGTGAAGATGAGGATCGCTTTCGGGTTGCCGGCGGCTACCAGGAACTCTTGCCGGGCGAGTCTGCGCAGCTTGTCCGCCGGCGTTTCGGGCCTGAGCTCGATTTTGCCGGAGGCGGCTGCCAGCTCGATCGGCGCGGAACGGAACAGCTTGACGCCCAGCCATACCAGGTAAGCCGCGCCACCGAATTTCAATAGTGTGAACAGCGTTTCCGACGCCAGCAGCAATGCTCCCAGGCCCAGGCCGGAAATGGCGATCATGGCCGCAAACGCCAGCAACCGTCCAAACGCCGCGAGGACCGAATAGCGCATGCCGTCGCGCGCGCCGTTCGACAGCGACAGCATGTTGTTCGGCCCGAACGCCATGTTCAGCGCAAAGCAGGCCGGCAGGAAAAGCCAGTAATTCTGGAATGACATCAGATTTGCCTCTCGGTGTTTTTAGAAAAACGCTTATCTCATGTCCAGCGCACTGCCGTGCCGCGGAGGCGGGAATGCCCGGTCAAGCTCCGCCAGGTCCTGCGCCGTGAGCACGATATCGAGCGCCGCGCGATTCTCGCGCACATGCGCCGGAGCGACTGCCTTGGGAATGACGATGACCTGCTCTTGCTGCAACAGCCACGCCAGCGCGATCTGCGCCGGGCTCGCCGTATGCCTTGCCGCCACCGCCAGCAGATGCGCGTTGCCGAGCAAGCGCTGCTGTTCGCTGGCGGACGATTCCAGCGGCGAATACGCCATCACGGGTATCGCACGTTCACGGCACCAGGGCAGCAGATCCCACTCGACGCCGCGCCGTTTCAGGTTGTACAGCACCTGGTTGACTGCAACCTGTCCGCCGCCGGGCAGCTCGCTGGCTTCCTGCATGCCGTCGCGGTCGAAATTGCTGACGCCGAAGTCGCGTATCTTCCCTGATTGCTTGAGCGATTCGAATGCTTCGAGGGTTTCCGCCAGCGGCACCGAACCGGGCCAGTGCAGCAGGTAAAGATCGATATGGCCGCAGCCAAGCCGCTTCAGGCTGCGTTCGCAGGCGGCCTGCATGCCGCGCCTGTCGGCATTATGCGGATATACCTTGCTGACAACGAATACCTCGTCGCGGCGGCCCCGGATTGCTTCGCCCACGATTTTTTCGGCGCCGCCGTCGGCATACATCTCGGCCGTATCAATCAACGTCATTCCGAGGTCCATGCCCAGCTGCAGCGCGTCGATTTCGCGCTTTTTCCGGGCCGGATCTTCTCCCATGTACCAGGTTCCCTGTCCCAATACAGGAATGACAGCACCTGAAGGTAAAAGCAAGGTCTTCATTGTCGAGATTGCGATTCAAAAGGTTATTTTTGCACCAGAACAGCAGTTTTTTCCAAGTTTTGGCGCTGCATCGCTCCTAAACTCGATTTCATTCTACAACGTAATCAAATGGAGAAAACCATGCAATCCAGCGCAGCCCGGAAGCAGTCAAACATTTTTCATCAGTTGCACCTCGGCCCTCAACCGTTGACTTTATTGAATGCCTGGGATGCTGCCAGCGCACGCATCCTCGAACGCGCCGGGGCGCCAGCCATTGGCACCACCAGCGCCGGCATGGCGTGGGCGGCCGGTTATGCCGACGGCGAGCGGATGCCGGCTACCGAACTGATCGCTGCTTGCGCCCGCATCTGCCGTGTCGCCGGCGTTCCGGTGAGCGTCGACATCGAACGCGGATTCGGCCGCGGCGCCGAGGAGGTGTGCGATGTAGTACGGGCATTGGTGGATATGGGCGTAGCCGGCGTCAACATCGAGGATGGCGTGCTGCCAGGGACAGGCCAGCTGGCGCCGCCGGAGATCCTGTGCGAACGGATAAGCGCGCTGCGCAAGATGCTGGCGCAGATGGATGCGCAGCTGTTCATCAATGCCCGCAGCGACACCTATTTTGTCGCCAACGACGATCCGGTGGCTCGTTATGAAGACACCGTCCGGCGCGCGCAAATGTATGCCGCGACCGGCGCCGACGGCATCTTCGTGCCCGGCATGGCGAACATCGACGACATAACGCGCTTCACGCAGACGGTTTCCTTGCCAGTGAACATCTACGCCGGTTACGCCGGCGCGCCAGATGTCGATGTGCTAGGGCAGGCTGGCGTGCGGCGCATCAGCGTGGGTTGCGGCCCCTTGCAATCCGCGCTCGGCCTGCTGCAGAGGATTGCCGGCGAAGCGCTCAGCCAGGGCAGCTTCCATGCCATGGGCAGCGGCATGCTTTCCGGCGGCGAAATCAATGCCCTTTTCCCCCAGTAACTTCATAGAAAGCACACGACCATGAACAAGAATGATTTTGAAGCACTGCGCAAGTTCATCGACACGCCTTCGGGCCGCATCAGCTATGTCGAACAAGGTACAGGGCCGGTTGCCTTGTTCGTGCACGGCGTGCTGGTGAACGGCTATTTATGGCGCCACCAGCTGTCCGAGCTAAGCGCGATACGGCGTTGCATCGCCGTCGACCTGTTGGCCCACGGCGCGACCGAGATCAAGCCGGACCAGGATGTGTCGTCGGCGGCAAACGCCCTGATGCTGCGGCAGTTCCTGGATGCGCTGGAGATCGACAGCGTCGACCTGGTCGGCAACGACGGCGGTGGAGGCATGGCGCAGATTTTTGCCGCAGCCAATCCACAGTGCGTGCGCAGCCTCACCCTGACCGACTGCGATACCCACGACAACTGGCCGCCGGAGGCATTCAAGCCGTTCCTGGCCCTGTCCGCCGGCGGCGGCCTGAGCGGGGCGCTGCATACCATGCTGTCCGACAAAGGATTCTACCGGTCCGTCAACGCACTTGGCCCGGCGTACGAAGATCCGGCCAGCGTGAGCGATGAGGCAATCGAAATCTATTTGCGCCCCCATCTGGCCAGCGCCGAGCGTACGCGCGACCTGGAACGGTTCCTGGCGGCGTTCGATTGCGCGGATACGGTGTCGGTGGAAGCGCAGCTAAAAAAACTCCACGCGCCGACGCTGATCGCCTGGGGCAGCGACGACATATTTTTTGACGTGGAGTGGTCGCACTGGCTTGAGAAGACCATTCCTGGCACACGCCGGCGGGTGCAACTGGATGGCGCCCGCCTGTTCTTCCCGGAAGAGCGCTGGCAGGCATTCAACGCGGAACTGCGCGCGCATTGGCGGCATGCGGCTGCCTGAAAAATGCACACGGCGGCGCCCTCGATTGCATCCGCGGACGCTGCCAGGCAGACAACTGAATGCCATTGAATGCCACTAAGCAATATTCCGGCAGGCGCGCTAGAATCCTCCAACCATTTTGTTATTCATCATCCAACCGTTGGAGCTTGATTCATGCTGCGTTCTGCTGTGTTGTCCGCCCTGCTTACCCTTTCCGTCACTCCCTTCGCCCAGGCCGCCGATCCGCTGAGTACGGTGGCCGAACGTTCCGGCTTCCAGAAAACCGGGCGTTACGAAGAAGTCATCGCGCTTTGCGCGGCTTTTCAGAAAGCTTATCCGAAGCAGGTGCGCTGCACCGAGTTCGGCCGTACCCCTGAAGGCCGGCCAATGCTGGCCCTGATCGTCTCGCGCAGCGGCGCGTTGACTGCGGAAGCCGCGCACCAGCGTAATTTGCCGGTGCTGCTGATACAAGGCGGCATCCACGCCGGCGAGATCGACGGCAAGGACGCCGGTTTCCTGGCCCTGCGCGAGGCCTTGCAAGACACTTCCGCCAACAGCGTGCTGAACAAGCAGGTGCTGCTCTTCGTACCGGTGTTCAATATCGACGGCCATGAGCGCTTCGGCCGCTGGAACCGCCCTAACCAGCGCGGTCCGGAAGAAATGGGCTGGCGCACCACCGGCCAGAACTTCAACCTGAACCGCGACTACGCAAAAGCCGACGCACCGGAAATGCAAGCCATGCTGCAGCTGGTCAACCGCTGGGATCCGCTGGCTTATATCGACCTGCACGTGACTGACGGCGCCAAGTTCGAGCATGACGTTTCGATCCAGGTCGAGCCGGTGCACGCCAGCGACCTGGCCCAGCGCAAGGATGGCGAGGCGCTGCGCGACGCCGTGATCAGCGACTTGAGCAAGCAGGGTTCGCTGCCGCTGCCGTTCTACATGTCGTTCAAGGTCGACGACGACCCTAGTTCAGGTTTTGTCGACGGCGTCTCGCCGCCGCGCTTTTCCACCGGTTATTTCCATCTGCGCAACCGCTTCGGCATGCTGGTCGAAACCCATTCCTGGAAAGACTACCCGACCCGGGTGCGCATCACGCACAACACCATCGTCTCGATCATGGCGCAGATCGCTGCGCACGGCGACGCTTGGCTGAAGACCGCGCAGCAGGCAGACCTGCGCGCCGCCAAGCTGGGCGGCCAGCCGGTTGCGCTGAGCTACGAGGCAAGCGAAAAGACCCGCCCGGTGGCGTTCCGCGGTTATGAATATACGCGTACCCAGTCAGATATTTCGGGCGCGCTGATGACGCGCTACGATGAGAGCAAGCCGCAAATCTGGAATGTCACGGTGCGCGACGAGCTGCTGCCCGACGTCAGCGTCAACGCGCCGCAGGCCGGCTACCTGGTGCCGGCAGCGCACGCTGCCTGGGTCGGGCAAAAACTGCAGCAGCACGGCATCGCTTTCCGCGTACTGCCGGCGGCGCTGAACCGGGTGGCGCTGGAAACTTTCCGCGCCACCAAAACCAGTTTCGCGGCGCAATCGATGGAGAGCCATCAGCTTCTCAAGCTGGAAGGGACATGGCATGGCGAAACCCGCGACCTTGGCGCCGGCGCCCTGTTCGTACCGATCGCCCAGGCCAAGGCGCGGCTGGTGATGGCATTGCTGGAGCCGCAGGCGCCGGACTCGCTGGCGGCCTGGGGCGAATTCAACAATGCGTTCGAGAAGAAAGAATATATGGAGGCGTATGTGGCGGAGGATGTCGCGCGCGAACAGCTGGCGGCGGATCCAGTGCTGGCGGCCGAGTTCAAGAAGAAATTGGCGGACGATCCTGAATTTGCCAAAGACCCGGCAGCGCGACTGGAGTTTTTCGCGCGCCGCCATTCTTCCTGGGACGAGCGTTTTAACCTGTACCCGGTGATGCGGACCGCGGTCGTGCCAGGCTAAGCGCGGGTCTTGTTGACCGGCTTGCGACTGGCCGCTCTGGGCTACGGCAACCCGGCTGCCGGCCGAGAATTACTTCTGGCTGTTGCCGATTTTTTTCGACAGGTAGAAACGCAGGGCAAAAGCGGCGACAACGGCGAGTAAAGGCAGGGCTTGAACGAAAGTCATAGTAGGGCTCCGGTTAGATAGACTGTGTTGATGCATCGCAGCATATAAAAACCAGGCACATATGGCCAATTCTTATTTCTGATTCCTTATATAAGGTTCATGAATATCAGGCCGGCCGCCGAACCCATCCTGGAATATAAAAAGCCCGCTATCTTTAACGATGCGGGCTTTCCCTGTCTCCTCACCTCTAGAGAGATGGACTCTTTTTTGCGTGAAGCGATACTGATCCAAAAAACTTTAACAGTCATCATGCGCCGCAACATAGCGTTGTTTTGCACCAACAAGCGCATATACCACTTGTCTTGTCAGGCTATTTTCGCGTAGCGATAGCGATATTCGCCGCTATTGTCATTTTTGAAATAATCGGCATTGGTAACAATGCCGTTTGAAGCCCAGTCGGATACAGCGCCGCGGCGTGCGCAGCCACCAGCGGCTCCAGGATCAGGTGCCGGGTAAGCAAGATGGTGTCCGCCGGTTTCGAGCCCTGCGCGGCCTGGTGAGCCGGCATCATCGTCCTTGGCGGATGAAGTCCACCGCCTTTTCAGCGATCATGATGGTGGGCGCATTGGTATTGCCGCCGATCAGGGTGGGCATGATCGAGGCATCGACCACGCGCAGGCCCTGGATGCCGCGCACCCGCAAGGTCGAATCCACCACGGCGGCCGGGTCGACGCCCATCTTGCAGGTGCCGACCGGATGGTAGACCGTATCGACGTGCTGCCTGAGGATGGCGCGAATCTGCTCGTCTGATTCCACATCCGCAGTGCGCATGTCGCGTGTGCTGTAGGCAGCCAGGGCCGGCGCCTCGAGCAGTTTGCGTGTCATCTTGAAAGCATCCACCATGTCTTCCAGGTCTTGCGGGTGGTCCAGGAACTTGGGGTCGATCAGCGGCGCGTCCTGCGGATTGGTGTTGCGCAGACTGACGTCGCCCTTGCTCTGCGGCCGCAGCAGGCAGACATGGCAGGAAAAGCCGTGGCCGAGATGCAGCTTGCGCGCATGGTCTTCGACGCCGGCCATGACGAAATGCAGCTGCAGGTTGGGTGCAGGCAAATCCGGCCGGGTCTTCAAAAACCCGCCGCATTCGGCGAAATTACTGGTGAGCATGCCGCGCCGCTCATGGCGGAAGCGCTTCAGTTCCTTTAGCATGCGCAGCGAACCGCTGGCCGAGATGCCGAAGGTATCCAGGCTGTCCGATTTGTGGCAGAACACAAAATCCGGATGGTCTTGCAGGTTCTTGCCGACGCCGGGCAAATGATGGCGGACCTGGATGCCGAGCTTGCGCAGTTCGGTGCCGTCGCCGATGCCGGACAACATCAGCAATTGCGGCGATTGGAAAGCGCCGGCGGCCAGGATCACTTCGCGCCGCGCACGCAATATGCGCAACTTGCCGCCTTGCCTGACTTCGACGCCGACCGCCCGCCCCTGCTCGATGATCAGGCGTTCGGCATAGGCGCCGGTTTCCACCAGCAGGTTGCTGCGCTGTCCCAGGTGCGGCATCAGGTAGGCGCGTGCCGCGCTCCAGCGCTCGCCGTTTTTTTGCGTGACCTGGTAAACGCCCAGTCCTTCTTGCTGCTCGGCGTTGAAATCCGCACTGAGCGGATAACCTGCCTGGCGCGCGGCTTCCAGGTAGTGCTGCTGGATCGGGTTGTCGCTGCGCAGGTCGCTGACCCACAAAGGGCCGTCCTGGCCGTGCCAGGCGTTGGAAAACTGTTCGTTATGCTCTGATTTCTTGAAATAAGGCAGCACATCGTCGAACGACCAGCCGCTATTGCCGAGCTGGGCCCAATGATCGTAATCGGAGCGATGGCCGCGGATATAGACCATGGCGTTGAGCGCCGACGACCCGCCCAGCGCCTTGCCGCGCGGCTGGTAGCCGCGGCGGCCGTTGAGGCCGGGTTGCGGCACGGTTTCGAAAGCCCAGTTGTTGATCCGGGTCGGCACCATGGCAACCGCGCCGACCGGCATCTTCACCATCCAGCTGTCGCCGCTGCCGCCAGCTTCCAGCAGGCATACCGATATTTCAGGATCTTCCGTCAGGCGGCCCGCCATGACGCTGCCGGCCGAACCGCCGCCTATCACCACAAAGTCGAACTCGTCATTCACTGTGCGTCTCCCGCTCTGGTTATATTTATGCGACTGGACAAGCCAACGGCAACAAATTTAACAGCTGCGGGAAGATCGCGCCATGTGGTGAGTTAGAGCATTTGTTTCAATTACGTAAAATATCCAATCGAAAATCCATTCAATCGGGACAATGCCGCAACAGCGTCAGTGCGCTTTCGACATGACCACCAGCCATTTGCGGAACAGCAATATTTCAAGATGGCCAGCCTGGATGCCGGCATTGCATTCGAGTATGGGGTTGCTTCGATAGAGGCGCTTGTAGAAATCGCGGCAGATGAACAGCTCACGTTTGCCGAAGCGCATCAGGATTGAGGAAGGGGTAGACTCCATACCAAAGCGGGAGCCGGAGGTAATATCCAAGTTCGTCATGGCAGCAATTCCAATCTCGTTGAGGGGAATTGCACTGTACCATAACTACTGTATATGCATACAGTAAATTGCAGGGTGTCTGTTTTTAGTCACGCCGCAGGCCAGAGGCCGGCAGCGTGGCCTGATGCAAATCAACGGCGCCAGCCGCGGTCATGCCAGTAATGGTCATGCCAGCCGCGGTCTCCGCGCCAGTAACCCGGACGGCCGTAATAAGCCGGCGGATAGTAGCCAGGAGCGCCGTACACCACGACCGGAGGCGGCCGCACGTACACTGGCGGCGGCGGTGCGTAGTAGACCGGCGGTGGTGCGTAATAGACCGGCGGCGGTGCGTAATAAGCAGGTCCCGGCACACCGATATTCACCGACCAATGGGCTCCGGCAAACGCCGGGGCTGCCGAGAACAGGCTGACGGCAAGCAGTCCGAGCAGGGCAACGCGCATGGGATTTTTCATGGCAGGTCTCGATGGCTTTGAGTTAAACATGACTATATTTAACCTAATTTTCGAAGGCTGCGCTAGGTACAAGTCGTAAGGCCTGTAACAACATGTATCTCTCTATGCAAATTGTGGCCTTTTTCGCACGGAGAAGCTTAATCAATCGCCAAGTCCTGGCGTCTATACCGGGCGATGGCGACCAGGGCCATCGCGATCAGGAAAAATCCCATCAGCAGCATGGCGGCATTGGCCATCACTCGCGGATAACCGAGCTGGATGACATTCAGGAACGGATAGGGATAAAACCCCGACAAGCCGCCGCGCACCATCGCCATCGCGAAATAAGCCAGCGGGTAGATCAGCCACAGCAGGCTGTCTTTTGCCTGCAAGCCGCTCTTTGCGGAAAACAGCAGCCAGTACAGGACGAACAGCAACGGCACCACGGTGTGCAAACCCTCGTCCGACAGCCGGTGCAGGCCGGTGAACGGCGCGTGGTTGCGCAGCAGCAGGTTGTAACCAAGCCCGACAATGATGATGTACAGAGTCATTGCAGTGAGCACCCCAGGCCGGGAAAAGAAACGCCCAGGCGTGGAATCCGGCTTGAGCAGCAGCAGCGTGCAGCACACCGCCAGCAGGACATTGGTCAGGATGGTCAGGTAGCCGAACATGCGCCAGACGGCTTCACCGTAGGTCATGCCCTTGGCCAGCAGGATCGGGATGGAAATGGAAAATTGCGCGGCGATGGAAAACCACGCAACCAGCGTAATCAGCAGCAGCAACAACTGCGGTGCGATGGCTTTTTTCATGAGCGAATTCCGGGATAGCCGAGCGTCTTAGGGAACCACGCCCTGGTCGACGCTCAACATGCGTTCTACATAGCGGGCGATCAAGTCCACTTCCAGGTTGACCTGCTTGCCGACCTGCAGGTGTTTCAGCGACGTCACTTCAATCGTGTGCGGGATCAGGTTGATCGAAAACAGACAGCCGTCGGCCACGTCGTCGACCCGGTTTACCGTCAGCGACACGCCGTTGACCACCACCGAACCCTTGTAGGCGAAATATTTGGCAAGATCGCGCGCAGCCTTGATCACCAGTTCCCAGGACTCACCCACCGGTTCGAATTTCTGCACCAGCCCGAGGCCGTCGACATGGCCCGACACCAGATGGCCGCCGAGGCGGTCGGCCAGGGTCAGGGCCTTTTCCAGGTTGACCTCGCCGGCGGCATCGAGGCCGACGGTGCGGTTCAGACTCTCGCGCGAAACGTCGACTTCAAAGCTGCCGGCGTCCTTCTCGACCACGGTCATGCAGGCGCCGTTCAGGGAAATCGAATCGCCCAGCGCAACATCGGCCAGCGATAAGGCGCCGACGTCGATCTTCAGCCTGACGCCATCCTCGGCGCTGGAACCCAGCGGTTTAACGGAAGTGATTTTGCCGACGGCGGCGACGATACCAGTGAACATGATGACAATATAGAAAATTAACGGAATCGTGCAAGGATACGCAAATCCTCGCCAACCTGCTTGATTTCATGGAATTTCAGGCTCAGCTTGTGGTCCAGGTTCTCCAGCGCCGGCAGGCTGAACATGCCGCGGCCGTCGCCCAGGATGGACGGCGCCAGGTAGACCAGCAATTCGTCGACGCAATGTTCGCGGATCAGCGAGGCATTCAGCTTGGAGCCGGCTTCGACATGCAATTCGTTGACCTGGCGTTTGCCGAGTTCGAGTATCACCTGCGGCAAATCGACCTTGCCGTCAGCGTTCGACAGCACCACGACCTCCGCGCCTTGCTGCTCCAGCAAGGCCTGTTTGTTGGCATCGGCGGTAGCGCTGAAAATCAGGTTGCCGCCGCCCGCCAGGATTTTTGCATCCGGGCTGATGCTGAGCTTGCTGTCGACGATCACCCGCAGCGGCTGCCGCAGTATCGGCGGCACGGTGCGCACCGTCAGTTGCGGATTATCTTCTTTCACAGTGCCGATGCCGGTCAGGATGGCGCCGGCGCGGGCGCGCCACATGTGGCCGTCGTCGCGCGCCGCCTGCGAGGTGATCCACTGGCTCTGGCCGTTATGCAAGGCGGTCTTGCCGTCCAGGCTGGCCGCCACTTTCAGCCTGACCCAGGGTTTGCCGGTTTGCATGCGCGTGAAAAAACCGATGTTCAGCTCGCGCGCCTGCGCTGCAAGGACGCCGGATTCGACCGCGATTCCCGCCGCCTGCAGGCGCGCCATGCCCTGCCCTGCCACCAGCGGATTAGGATCGCCTATCGCCGCCACTACCTTTGCCACGCCGGCCAGCACCAGCGCATCGGCGCAAGGCGGCGTGCGGCCGAAATGGCTGCACGGCTCGAGCGTGACATACACCGTGGCGCCGCGCACATCGTGGCCCTTGGCGGCGGCATCCTGCAGCGCCTGGATCTCGGCATGGTTGCCGCCCGGCGGCTGGGTGAATCCACTGCCGATGACCTGGCCGTCCTTGACGATCACGCAGCCGACGGCGGGATTCGGTGCGCTCGACAGCAGGCCGTTTTCGGCAAGCTGCAGAGCCTGCGACATCAACTGCTCAACCGCGGTCATGGGAAAAGCCTGGAAATCATGTAAAAGCCGTGAGAAAGGAGAGATGCAATGATTGTACAAAATATGCCGCCGCCATCGTTAATTAATATGCGATACAGTTTATAAGCGGTTTATAAGCCATTCTATAGCCGGTTCAAGGCATGGCGGCGGCGCGGTTGCGCAAGGTCACCACTCGCTTGAATACGGCGCGCAGACGGCGATCGCTGGCCACCCTGGCGCTGCCGGCGCAATCGACATAGCGCTGCGGATCGATGGCCAGGTTGTTCTCGCCGCGCAGCTGCAGGCACAGGCCGACGCGGACCACCCGTTCCCAGTTTTGCCGCTGGTCGTCGGACAAGGCGGCTACCTGGGTTGCGTTCAGGAACTGGTGCCGCGTTGCGTCGCCAGCCGCAGCCACGCCAAAGGTCAGCTGCAGGTCTTCGACGTTGTTGACCACCGGTTGCGCGCTGCCATTGCCCTGGCAATAAAGAGAGTTTGCACTGCCGCCGACACGCGTCGCGACAAAATAAAGATTGCGCGCAATGGTCACGTGCGGCCCCAGCATATAGGCCGGATGGTCGGGCGGCACGGCAATCGCGGCCAGCCGCGCGCCGTTGCAGTCGACGCCGGCGCCGCTGGACGGATCGGAGTAGTCGTCCGAGCGGTAACTGACTTCAAAAGCGGCCATCCCGGCCTCCGGGCTGCACGAGAAATCTTTCGTTCCCGGTCCCAGCGGCTTGACGAAGCCGTGCTCGCAGCCGCGCAAGCCTTGCGCCGGCGAACCGTCGTCGAGGATGAAATCGGTGATGGGCGCCGTACCTGCGGGCGAGACCGCGCTCGCCACATTGCCGAACCAGGCTTGCCGCAGATCCCTTTCCATCAGGATCATGGCGTAATTGCCGTCCTGGTACAGGCGCCGCTTGTCTTCGTTCAGGCGGAAGCTGGCTTTGCCGCCCAGGTAGAGCGTCGTGCTCAACAGCAGCAGACCGGATGCAATCGCCAGCGCCGCCAGCAATTCCACCATCGACAGCCCACCGTGGACACAAGCTTGCCTGCGGCGGCTAGCGATGTTCAGCATTTGCTGGCATCCGGCTTTACGCTGATGCGGCCGGTGTTGGCGATGCATATCGTGCGCGCAAATTCATCGTTATGGCTGACGACCAGCTTCGTGAAGCTGCTGCTGGTGTTGCCGCCGCTGTGGTAGGTGATCGTCGTCCTGCCGGCAACAACCTGGACATCCTCATCCAGCGCGCCGTGCCGCAACAATATTTGCCGGCTGTCGGCCGCCAGCACCAGCCAGCCGGCGCCCCAGTCGCCAGCGGCGCGCGTGGCCGTGGCTGCCGCGCTGCATAGCGCATCGGCAGAATCGGCATCTATGCTGCGGCAGAGCTGCACCGCGCGGCCGCGCTGGATGGCCTCGCTGCGCGCCAGGGTGAGTGCGGCGACCAGCTGGCTGGTATCGGCGGCCAGCCGGTTCTGGATCACGAACGCCCGCATGGACGGCAACGCCAGGCCCAGCAGGATGCTCGCGATCGCCAGCGTGATCATGGCCTCGACCAGGGTCAGGCCAGAATCCGGCGCAATTCCGGTTGCATCAGCGCGCAGGGAGGATCGCGGCAAAGGCATATAGAGTTCCCGGTTATTGGATTTTTTATTTCACTTTTATCAATCATTCTGACAAAAAAATAGCGCCGGACTGAGCGGCGCTAGCGTATTTAAGAATTTACTTTCGTCGGCTCGGCGGCCCGGAAAACTCTTCGATCATGTTCTGGAATTCGGCGACGTCTTCAAAGCTTTTGTAGACCGAGGCGAAACGGATATACGCAATCTTGTCCAGGCGCTTGAGTTCCCGCATCACCAGTTCGCCGACATGGCCGGACAGCACTTCGCGCTCGCCGCTGGACAGCAGTTTTTCCTTGATGCGCTGCAAGGCCTCATCCAGCGCCTCCACCGATACCGGACGCTTGCGCAGGGCCAGCATCAGGCTGGCGCGCAGCTTGAGCGGATCGAAGTCGGTGCGGCTGCCGTTCTTCTTGACGATCACCGGCATCGCCAGCTCTATCCGTTCAAAGGTGGTGAAGCGTTTGTCGCATTGCATGCAACGGCGCCGGCGGCGGATCGAATCGCCCTCTTCCGACACGCGCGTGTCGAGCACCTGGGTTTCTTCATGCTGGCAGAATGGACATTTCATGATGGCGGTAATCCGAAGGTTATAACGGCGTGCAATGTCGGCAGTTCCATCTCTACATTATTCCTTTTCGTGGCCGCGCGCCAAACTGGCCAGACTGGCGTCATATGGCGCATGGGCCCGGGCAGAAGCTGCACCGGGCCCATGACTTCTCTCGATTGCCGGCCTGCCCCGCGGCACACCGGCAATCGCTGCATCAGGCTGCGTATACCGGGAAAGCGTCGGTCAGTTTCTTGACTTCGGCCTTGACCCGTTCGATGGTCGCTGCGTCATGCGGATTGTCCAGCACGTCGGCGATCAGGTTGCCGACCTTGGTCGCTTCCGCTTCCTTGAATCCGCGGGTAGTGAACGCCGGGCTGCCGACACGGATGCCGGAAGTGACGAACGGCTTTTCCGGATCGTTAGGAATCGCGTTCTTGTTGCAAGTCATGTGCGCCGAACCCAGGATCGCTTCGGCTTCCTTGCCGGTGATCTTCTTGGCGCGCAGGTCGACCAGCATCACGTGCGATTCGGTACGGCCGGAAACGATGCGCAAGCCGCGTGCGATCAGTGCTTTCGCCAGGGCGTCGGCATTCTTCACCACCTGCTGCTGGTAAGCCTTGAATTCCGGCGTCAGCGCTTCCTTGAACGCTACCGCCTTGCCGGCGATGACGTGCATCAGCGGACCGCCCTGGATGCCTGGGAAAATCGCCGAATTGATGGCTTTTTCGAACTCGGCCTTCATCAGGATGATGCCGCCGCGCGGGCCTCGCAGGGATTTGTGGGTAGTCGACGTCACGAAGTCGGCGTGCGGCACCGGATTCGGATATTCGCCGGCGGCGATCAGGCCGGCGTAGTGCGCCATGTCGACCATGAAGTAAGCGCCGACCGCCTTGGCTACTTTAGACATGCGCTCGAAATCGATGCGCAGGGCGTAGGCCGAAGCGCCGGCGATGATCAGCTTCGGCTTCTTTTCGTGCGCCAGGCGTTCGAATGCTTCGTAATCGATTTCTTCTTTTTCGTTGAGGCCGTAGGACACCACGTTGAACCATTTGCCAGACATGTTCAACGCCATGCCGTGCGTCAGGTGGCCGCCTTCGGCCAGCGACATGCCCATGATGGTGTCGCCTGGCTTGAGCATGGCGAAAAACACGCCTTGGTTGGCTTGCGAGCCGGAGTTAGGCTGGACGTTGGCGGCTTCGGCGCCGAACAGTTCCTTGACGCGGTCGATCGCCAGCTGCTCGGCGATGTCGACGAATTCGCAGCCGCCGTAATAACGCTTGCCTGGATAACCTTCAGCGTACTTGTTGGTCAGCTGCGTGCCTTGCGCTTCCATCACGGCAGGCGAAGTGTAGTTTTCCGACGCGATCAGCTCGATGTGTTCTTGCTGGCGGTGGTTTTCTTTCTGGATGGCGCTCCACAATTCCGGATCGACATTGGCGAGGGTATGGTTTTTTTCGAACATATGATACTCCAATCGATAAGGGTGTGCCTAAATCGAATGAGGGCCAGGGTATTTTGGAATGCGGCAGCCTCAGTCGTACTTTCCATTAGGGCTGCCCAGGCGCACGGCGGATGAAATCTCACGCTTCCCGGTGGATGCCCACCTTTTGCCGAAGCCGCCGCGATCTTATGAATCCGCGCGGTCCGGTTTTTTCGCCAGTCACGTGAGACGAAATGGTGCGGCTATTGTAAGCGAAGCACCTGGTTTGGGCAAGATTGGCCCTGGCCTCGGCGCTGGATAAAAAAAGCCGCCCCGGAGGACGGCTTTTGCGTGAAATTTACCAAAAAAACAATAATTACAAGCGTTTATATCTTTCCCGCCAGGCTGATGCCTATCGTGCGCGGCGCAATCCGGTAGCCTTCCGATACCGACTGCACGTTCGGACGCTGGATCACCTTGTCGCTATTGGTTGCATTCTTGACAAACAGGGTCAGTTCCCAGCGATCGAAAGTGGCGCCGACGCTGGCGTCGACGGTGCTGTAGGCCGGGCGCTGGTAATCCGGATCGGTAGCCACCAGGGTGCCGTGGCTGCTGCCGGTCCAGTGCGCGGCGGCACGGGCAAAACCGTAATAATCGCCGGTCAGGTTGAAGCTATATTGGCCGGTCAGGCTGACGTTGTATTTAGGCACGCCCTGGATCGGATCGCCGGCGTGCGCTTTCAGCGACGGCACGTCAGACGACAAGGTCGCCTTGGTGTAGCCGCCGGACAGGCCGAGCAGGATGTTGGACGTCGGCTTGCCCTTGATCTCGAACTCGGCGCCATAGCTCTTGGCCTTGCCGACGTTGGTTTCGTAATCGAAGCCGCAGCCGGGCAGCGCGATGTCCTGCTGCAAGCCGTCCCACTGGATATAAAAGACCGATGCGTTGACCGACAGGCGGTTGCCCAGCAGGCGCGACTTGTTGCCCAGTTCATAGCTCCACAGCTTGTCGGACTTGAACGAAGTCGGCGCTTCGCTAATGCCGAGATTGGCGAAGTCGGACGCGCACAGCGACGCCGGGATCGGACGGGTATTGCCGCCCAGGCGGAATCCTTCGGTGGCCGAGGTGTACACGGTATTGTTAGGATCGACTTCCCAGATCAGAGAAAACTTCGGCGTCAGCTTGGAAGAACTGCTGCTGACCGATGAACTGGTCGGGCCGCCGTTCCAGTAATCGTCGCCGTTGCGGCTCAGGCTGTCGGTAGCTTGCAGGTAGCGCAGGCCGACGGTGCCGTGCACGGTCGGCACGAAATAATAATTCAGCTCGCCGAACAGCGCTTTCTGCTCGGTGCGGTAGTGGCGCTCGCTGAAATAGGAATTGTCGTTCGGGAAGGCGATCCCGAGCTGGCTCGGATCGGCCGGATTGGCGCCGAACGCGGCGTAAGTCGCATTGAGGCCGAAGATCGGTTCGTTGTCGGTCACATTGGTATGCAGGTTGGCGTAATAGACGCCGCCCAGCCAGGTGAACGGCGAGACTTTCTGGTCATACGGCTTGGAAGTGACGCGGAATTCCTGCGAGAACTGCCGCACCTGGTTCTGCAGGTACACCGCCGATGGCAAGGCGCCGATGGCAGCGGCGAGGCCAGGCGGCGTGTCCGGCACCGCCGAACCGAGGTTGTTGACGGTGGTGCCGTCCTGGGTGCGGTTGAAGGTGCGCTGGTAGAAACTGGAAACCGAGATCAGGTCGGCCTGGCCCAGGTCGTAATTGACGGTCAGGCTGGGCACCAGCAGGCGGTCGTTGCCTGGCTCGCGCACCAGCTTGCTGGTCTGGTTCTTGGGCAGGTCCAGGTAGGAGGCGTCGATATCCTTGGAATTGACTTCCTGGTAGAACACCGAGGGCGTGATGCTCAGGTTGCGGGTCGGCTGCCATTTCATCGCCAGCTTCACCACGCTCGAATCCTGGGCGTTGATGCCGGAAGCGATCACATTGCCGGTGGTCGGCGATACCTGGTCGATATAACCGCTCTCATGGCCGGTCTGGATGCCGATGCGCAGCGCCAGTTCGCCCGGGATCAGGGGCTGGTTGACGACGCCGTTGACAGTGTAGTTGGTGCCGCCGCCCTTGGTTCCCGAGACTTCGGAATAGACGCTGGCTTCGCGCTCCTTCAGGTTGGGCTGGTTGCTGATGAACTTGATGGTGCCGCCCATCGAACTGGCGCCATATAGCGTGCCCTGCGGGCCGCGCAGCACTTCGATGCGGTCGATGTCGAAGAACTTCGGTTCGGAACTGCCCATGCTGTACAGGTTGCGCGTGGTCATCGAGACATCGTCGAGGTAGACGCCGACGGTGGCCGAACCGGCGGCTGAACTGATGCCGCGGATTTCGATGTTGCTCAGGCCCGCGCCGGAACCGCTGGCGCCGGAGAACGAGATGTTCGGCATGGCCCGCGTCACGTCTGCAAAATTGTTGATGTGCGCGGCTTGCAGTTCCTCGCCGCTGATCACCGAAATGCTGAGCGGCACCTTGCTGGCATCTTCCTTGCGCTTTTGCGCCGTAACGAGCACAGCTTCAATCTGGTCGCTCTGCTTCGCCGATTTTTTTGTCTCGGGCGCATCGGCGGCAAGCTGTTGCGCTGAAGCCGTAGCCAGCAGTAGTGTGGAAGTTGCTGCGGCCACAGCAATCGCACAGGTCAGATTCGAGGAACCAGGTCTCATTTTTTTATAACCCTATGGTAGGCAGCGGTGAAAAATACTTATCAGCAATATTTATGCCACGCCCGGCATTCCTCCAAAAGGGGCATTACTGCCAGCAGCACCCCAGGGCGCCAAGTTCAGGGGCTGTTTTTATGTCACGTTCTGGTGCGGCTTGCACCAAAGCAAATATACGACCGTACTACCGCACTTCAGCGATAGGGAATAGCGCGCCGGCAAATTGGGCTACAATTTCCGGCTGGACCGACACGCAACCGATAAGCAACAACAGGAGCATTGACCATGATTGTCTTGATTACCGGCGCAACCGCTGGCTTCGGCGCCGAAATGGCGCGTAAATTCACCAAGAACGGCCATCAGGTCATCGCTACCGGCCGCCGCAAGGACCGGCTGGACCAGCTGGCCGCCGAACTGGGCGCGGCAGTGTTGCCTATCGTCATGGACGTCACCGACAAGGCCTCGATCAGCAGCGCGCTGGCTGCGCTGCCGCCGGCATGGCAGGAAATCGACGTGCTGGTCAATAACGCCGGCCTGGCGCTGGGCGTGGAATCGGCGCAGCAAGCCTCGCTGGAAGAATGGGAAACCATGATCGAGACCAATTGCAAGGGCCTGGTGACCATGACCCGCCTGGTGCTGCCCGGCATGGTGGCGCGCGGACGCGGCACGGTGATCAACCTCGGTTCCATCGCTGGCGAATACCCTTATCCGGGCGGCAATGTGTACGGCGCCACCAAGGCTTTCGTCAAGCAGTTCACGCTCAACCTGCGCGCCGACCTGGTGGGCACCGGCGTGCGCGCTACCGATATCGCGCCGGGTTTGTGCGGCGGCACCGAGTTCTCCAATGTGCGCTACCGCGGCAACGACGAAGCGGCCGCCAAAGTCTATGAAGGCACACAGCCGCTGACGCCGGGCGACATTGCCGATACCGCCTACTGGGTCGCGACCCTGCCGGCCCACATCAATATCAACCGCATTGAAATGATGCCTACCTGCCAGGGTTTTGCCGGCATGAGCATCAAGCGCAACTAAGCAAGCCAGGCAATGAGCAAGATGACTCCCCTCCCGCATGCAGACTTCAGCTGGCGTATCCGGGTCTACTACGAAGACACCGATACCGGCGGCGTGGTGTTCTACGCCAACTATCTGAAATTTTTCGAGCGCGCCCGCACCGAGTGGCTGCGCGCGGCCGGCGTCGGCCAGCGCACGCTGGAACAGACCGACGGCGTCATGTTCGTCGTGAAAAACACCAGTGTCGATTACCACGCGCCGGCCAAACTGGATGACGAACTGGAATTGACGGTAGTAGTCGAGCGCCTTGGCCGCGTCGGCGTCGATTTCATCCAGCAAGCTTGGCGCCTGGGCGAGGATAAGCCAACCCTGCTGGCGACCGGCCGCATCAGCGTAGCCTGTGTCAACGCCGTCACTTTCCGGCCGCAAGGCATTCCGAAACCGGTATTGCACAACATCAAACCCGGCGCCCGGCATGCTGCAGCGGCATAAAGCTTGCTTTAATGCACTCAGTGAAAATAGTTCATTACAGCAACCCTTGAACCTTCGGACGCCCGCTGTGGTCTGAGCAACATTGCAACAAAATCCGGGGCAAGCGATAACGTCTGGTAACAATTCCTTCACCAATTGCTAATTTGGCGGTAAGCACTTTACGTTTACAATTCGTTGATTCGTTGTTTAATAAGGTCTTTTACTTAAACCTAAGACCATTCCTCAAGACCGCTATCCATGAATGTCACCCAAGATCTTTCGTTTATCACTCTCATCACCAATGCTTCAGTATTAGTACAGCTAGTCATGGCGCTGCTGCTGGCAGTCTCCGTGATGAGCTGGACTTACATTTTCCGCAAGATGTTCGCGATCCGCAGCGCCCGTTCGCAGACGGAAGAATTCGAGCGCGCATTCTGGTCCGGCGGCAACCTGGCTACCCTGTACCAGGACGCCACCTCGAACCGGCGCAAAGGCGCCGGCCAAACCGGTGCCCTGGAACGCATTTTCGAAGCCGGCATGGATGAGTTCAACAAGGTCAAGGCTTCGCTCGGCCACAAGAGCGCGGGCGATTCCGCCGCCTTGCTGGACGGCGCCCGGCGCGCCATGCGCGCGGCTTACCAGCGGGAAATGGATGCGCTGGAATCGCACCTGGCCTTCCTCGCCTCGGTCGGTTCGGTATCGCCGTATGTCGGCCTGTTCGGCACCGTGTGGGGCATCATGAATGCGTTCCGCGGCTTGGCAAACGTGCAACAGGCTACGCTGGCGGCGGTTGCGCCCGGCATCGCCGAAGCCCTGATCGCCACCGCAATCGGCCTGTTCGCCGCGATTCCGGCGGTGGTTGCCTATAACCGTTTCTCGCATGATGTCGACCGCCTGGCCATCCGCTTCGAGAGCTTCATCGAAGAATTCTCCAACATCTTGCAACGTCAGGCGCGCTAATGTCCGGCTCCTCATCCATGCGCGGCGGCCGCACCCGCAAATTCAAGGCGGACATCAACGTCGTTCCGTACATCGACGTGATGATGGTATTGCTGGTGATTTTCATGGTGTCGGCGCCGCTGACCAATCCGAGCGTGATCAATTTGCCGAACGCGGCGAAATCGGCGACGCCGCCGACCGAATACATCGAAATCACCCTGAAACCGGGCGACCTCACCAGCGTGCGCATCAACAGCCAGAAAAGCGGCACCAGCAAGGCCGAGAGCGTGCCGCGCAACGGCCTGAAGCAGAAGCTGCAGCTGCTGCATGCCGACAAACCCGACATGCCGGTGATGATTTCGGCCGACAAGGACATCAAATACGACGAAGTGATCAAGGTCATTTCGGAAGCCAAGATGCTTGGCATTAACCGCGTCGGACTGGCGACAAAGTGACGATCAGGTTATGACAGGCAACTCCCCGTATTCCGTACCAAAAGAACCCGGCAGCATACGCGCCATCTTGCTTGCAGCGGCGGTGCATGCCGCCTTGTTTGCCTTCCTCTGGTTCGGCATCCACTGGCAAAGTACGCAGCCGATAGCCGTCGAGGCCGAAGTCTGGGATCCGCAGATCAAGGATGCCGCGCCGACGCCGCCGGAACCAGTGCCGCAACCGACTCCGGAACCGAAGCCGGAACCGGTGATCCAGGACACCACGCCGCCGAAGGTGGTGGCGCCGCCGTTGCCGGATCCGGAAATCGCGCTGGAACAGGAAAAGAAACGCAAAGAACAGGAACGCAAGGACCTGCAGCGCCAGGAAGAACTGGAAAAGCAGCGGAAATTGCAAAAACAGCAAGACGAACAAGAGCAGAAAGACAAGCTGAAGGCCGAGGCTGAGCAAAAAGCTGCCAAGGACAAGGCCGCGGCCCAGGAAAAACAAAAACTGGATGCCGCCAAAAAGACTGAAGCCGATGCCAAGAAGAAACAGGCAGCTGCAGAGGCCGCCGCCGAAACCAAGCGCCGCAGCGATGAAATGAAGCGCATGCTGGGCCAGGCAGTCGGCAACGGCCCGGCCAACAGCACCGGCACCGCGGCCCAGTCGCAAGGGCCGCGCGGCGATCCTGGCTATGCGCAAAAGGTCGCCAGCAAGATCAAGTCGAACATCATCTTTAACGTGCCCGAAGGCTTGGCCGGAAACCCGGCAGCGGAATTTGATGTCCAACTGCTGCCGGACGGTTCGGTAGCGAGCGTGCGCCTCAGGAAATCCTCTGGGGTTTCCGGTTTTGACGAGGCAGTCAAACGAGCGATTGAGAAATCGGCGCCTTATCCAAAAGACAAAACGGGTTCTGTTCCGTCCAGCTTCATCGGAACCCATAAACCGAAAGATCAGTAAGCCATGAAAAACAAACTGCACCAACTATTCGCAGCCGTGGGGCTTGTGCTTGCCACGGTGGCGTTCAGCGCCCCGGCCAACGCCCAACTGCGCATCGAAACCTCCGGCGTCGGCGCCAGCCAGATTCCGATCGCCATCGCCGGCTTCAGCAACGAAGACCTGGCGCCTCAACAGGTTACAGCGATCATCAAGGCTGACCTGGCGCGCAGCGGATTTTTCAAGATTATCGACACCGGCGATGTCATCTCGGAAGCGAGCCAGGTCAACCTCGGCGACTGGAAAGCGCGCGGCGCCGACGCCCTGGTGGTCGGCAGCGTGCAACGCCTGGCCGACGGCCGTTTCGACGTCCGCTACCGCCTGATGGACACCGTCAAATCGGCCCAGCTGTCGGCGCTGGCGATGGCTGCCGCGCCACAGTACACGCGGGTCACCGCCCACAAGATCGCCGACGACATCTATGAAAAACTGATCGGCGCACGCGGCGCATTTGCTACCCGCATCGCTTACATCATCAAGGCCGGCAAGGAATACCGGCTGGAAGTCGCCGACTCCGACGGCGAAGGCACCCAGGTCGCGCTGCGCTCCAACGAACCGATCATTTCGCCGGCCTGGTCGCCGGACGGCACCAAGGTCGCCTACGTCTCGTTCGAAGCCAAGAAACCGGTGGTCTACGTGCAGAACCTGATCACCAAGCAGCGCATCGTGGTGGCCAACTACAAGGGCAGCAATTCGGCGCCGTCGTGGTCGCCTGACGGCAGCAAGCTGGCGATTGCGCTGGCGCGCGACGGCCTGACCCAAGTCTACGTGGTGAACTCCGACGGCGGCGGCTTGCGGCGCCTGACCCAGACCAACGGCATCGACACCGAGCCGCAATTCTCGGCCGACGGCCAGAACATCTACTTCACCAGCGACCGCAGCGGCGGCCCGCAAATCTACAAGATGAGCGCCAGCGGCGGCGACGCCCAGCGCGTGACCTTCGGCGGCACTTACAACATCAGCCCGCGGATTTCGCCCGACGGCAAGACGCTGGCGTATATCTCGCAGCGCGGCGGCCGCTTCCAGCTGTATGCGCTGGACCTGACCAATGGCCAGGAACAGCGTTTGTCGGACACCGTCAAGGATGAATCCCCGAGTTTTTCGCCGAACGGCAAATACATCATGTACGCCACAGAATCGGGCCGCCGCGGTTCGCTGGCAGTGGTCTCAGTTGACGGCCGCGTAAAACAGCGCTTAACTATGCAGGCAGGCGATATACGGGAGCCTACTTGGGGTCCTTTCATGAAATAATCACGTAGTTACTTTGAATCGACGTTCGTTTCCCACTCTGGAGAATTAAAAATGCTAAATATCAGAAACTTTGCCCTCGTCGTTGCCAGCGCCATCTTGCTGGCCGCTTGCTCGTCCCCTGTCAAGCTGGACGACAAGGCAGTCCCAGTCGTCGACAGCGGCGCTACCGGTGCTGATACCCGTTCCGTCAATACGGTTGACGCCGGTTCCAGCGATCCGCTGAACCAGCCAGGCGGCATCCTCTCCAAGCGCAGCATTTACTTTGACTTCGACAGCTACACCGTCAAGGACGAGTTCAAGTCAGTAGTTGAAGCGCACGCCCAGTATCTGAACAGCCACAAGAACCGCAAGATCATCATCCAAGGCAATACCGATGACCGCGGCGGCCGCGAATACAACCTGGCGCTGGGACAAAAACGTGCCGAGGCAGTACGCAAGGCATTGGTGTTGTTAGGCGTATCGGACACCCAGGTCGAAGCAGTTTCGCTGGGCAAGGAAAAGCCTAAGGCGCTCGGCAGCGACGAAGCGTCCTACGCTGAAAACCGCCGTTCCGACATCGTTTATCAATAATGATGCGGACGTTCTTCAAAGCCACGATGACTGCGGCCATGCTGGCCGCGGTTTTTTCCGCTCCGACCGCCCGCGCCGGGCTGTTTGACGACGATGAAGCACGTCGGGCGATATTGGATATACGCAGCAAGATCGATGCGGTGAATGCCAAGGTCGATACCAAGGCGGACAAGACCAGTTCCCTCAACCTGTCCGACCAGAATGATCGCCTGAACCAGGAAATCGCCAAGCTGCGCGGACAGATCGAAGTGCTGACCAACGAGCTGGCAAATACCCAGCAGCGCCAGAAAGATTTCTACGTCGACCTCGATACCCGCATGCGCAAGCTGGAGCCGCAGAAGGTCAGCGTCGACGGCCAGGAAGTGAGCATCGGCGCCAACGACCAGAAGGCCTACGATGCAGCGCTGGCGACCTTCAAGGCTGGCGACTATAAAACCGCGGCAACGGCGTTTTCGAATTTCGTGCGCTCCAGCCCGGACTCAGGCCTGGCGCCATCCGCGCAATATTTCCTGGGCAACTCGTATTACGCCCTGCGCGATTACAAGAATGCGATTGCAGCGCAGCAGGTGGTGGTCAGCAAGTACGCCGACAATCCCAAGGCGGCCGACGCACTGTTGACTATCTCCAGCAGCTACACCGAGCTGAAGAATAAGCCGCAGTCCAAGCGCGCACTGGAACAGCTGCTGTCGCAGTATCCAAACACGCAGGCGGCCCAGACAGCAAAGGAACGCCTTGCCACGCTCAAGTGAGCGGCAAAATCTAATTTTGCAGATTATATAAATAAAAGTGCATATGGGTTTGACAGCTCATATGCACTTTACATATAATAGCGGTCTTTCGGGTCGTTAGCTCAGCTGGTAGAGCAGCGGACTTTTAATCCGTTGGTCGCAGGTTCGAATCCCGCACGGCCTACCACGAATAAGCAGCAAGAAACAGAAACGCAGAAGCAGCCGCTTGCAGAAATGTAAGCGGCTTTTTTGTTTTTGCCTGCCCGCTTTTCCGTCATCGCGGCGCCCTCTTTCCTTCTTCAAATCCCGGCGGCTGGCCGCGCATTTGTTGTAAATAATTTCCATCCAGCTATCTATTTTCGAATTTTATGTTGTAATGCCCGTTTTTTTAATCTTTACGGCGCTCACAAAGATTGATGTATGGCCCGGTCAGCCGCATAAACAAAGGCATTTTCATAATGTTCGATAAATTCGAACATACACCCCTATTTTTTCCGTTTTTCTTTTGATTTGGCAACGCGCATACTTCTTCCAGTTGCTTCAACACTGCAGCCATCGCTACCATTCTTCATAGTGAAAAATGGCGCTGCCTGCAGTCACTGACGGAGAAAATCATGCTTCAAATTCGTAAAAGCGAAGAACGCGGCGTCGCCGATCACGGTTGGCTGAATTCGCACCATACATTTTCGTTCGGCCACTATTTCGACGCTGAACATACCGGCTTCGGACCGCTGCTGGTGATCAACGAAGACCGGGTAAAAGCCGGCCAAGGTTTCGGCACCCACGGCCACAGCGACATGGAAATCATTTCCTATGTGCTGGACGGCGCGCTGGAACACAAGGACAGCATGGGCACCGGTTCGGTCCTGCATTACGGCGATGTGCAAAGGATGAGCGCCGGCAGCGGCGTACGCCACAGCGAGTTCAATCACTCGGCTGCCGCGCCTGTGCATTTCCTGCAGATCTGGATCAAGCCGAATGTCACCGGCATTCCGCCCAGCTACGAGGAAAAGCATTTCACGGTTGCGCAAAAGCAGGAACAGCTGCGCCTGATCGCATCGGCCGACGGCCGCGACAACTCGGTGCTGATCCATCAGGATGCGTCGATCTATGCAGCGATCCTGAACGGCGGCGAGCCGCTGCGGCACACGCTGGCAGATGGACGCAACGCTTATGTGCATGTGATACGCGGCCGCGTCAGCGTTAACGGCGTCGAGCTGAACGGCGGCGACGCGGTGAAGGTGACGGCCGAGAATGCGGTCGTGCTGGCCAACGCCGAAGCCGCAGAAGTATTGCTGTTCGACCTGCCTTATTGATCTGGCGGGCGAAGCAGAGGCCGGGCAGGCCGGAACAACGCTACGTTGTCCGGCCTGTTTTTTTAGAGCGCTCCCGGCACATGGCGGATCAGGCGCGCCATGGCGTCGCTGTCGCGCATGCGCGCCATCCACCAGCTCAAGGCGGCGCCGTCGTCGCCGGTGCGCCACGCCAGCGAAAAGATTTCATCCGGCTTCGGCTCCTCCACTTCTTTCACGATCAGGGCGCCCGAAGCAATCGCCGCGCTTGCGCACGGCTCCGGCAAAAAGCCGAAGCCGATGCCGGCCAGCTGCAAGTCGTATTTGCTGCGCATGTCAGGCACCGTCAGCGTATCTTGCCCAAACAGCAGGCCGACCGTGCGCGACGCCATCTTGCGCGCCGAATCGGCCACGCTGATGGCGCGGTGCGGCAGCAGCTCGGCCTTGCCCAGCACCCGCTTCACCTTGGCCAGCGGATGCGTCGGCGCCACCACGAATACAAAAGAGATCGTACCCATCTGCTCGGCGATGTAGCCGCCTCCCGCCGGTCCCTGCCCTGGCGCTGCGATCAGCAGATCGACGCGCCGTTCCAGCAAGGCTTCCCAGGTGCCGGCCAGCGATTCCCTGGCGACACGCAAGCGGGTTTTATCGGCGACGCTGCAAAAAGCGGATATGTCGGACTCCAGGGCCGCTACCGAAAACAGCGAGTCTATGCAGACCGTCAGTTCGGTTTCCCAGCCGGAAGCCACGCGGCGCACACGATGCTCCAGGTCTTCCGCCGCTTTCAGCAGATAGCGCCCTTCCTTCAGCAATTCGGCGCCGGCGCGCGTAAGGGCCACCTTCGGCCCTTGGCGCTCGTAGACCTGCACGCCCAGGTCCTGTTCCAGTTTCGATACGGTGTAGGAGATGGTTGAAGGAACCCGGTGCAATTCACTGCCGGCGGCGGAGAACGAACCGCGGCGGTCGATGGCGTCAAGGATCAGCAGCGCATCGAGACTGATTCTGAACATGGAGCTCCCGATAGAGAGGAAAGGATTAGGAATCGATCGCGTAGCCGGCCGCGATCCAGGCGTCTATGCCGCCAGACAGCGGCCGCACCTTCTTGTAACCCCTCAGCATCAGCTGCTTGGCGACCAGCGCCGCCGAAGCTTCGTTCGGGCAGGCGCAGTAGACGATCACTTCCTGGTCCACCGGCGCATCGAATACAAAGCTGTTGATTTCCTGGTGCGTGATGGTGCGCGCGCCAGGGATGCGCCCGGCCTGCTGCGAAGCCGGCGAGCGGACGTCGACGATGGCCGGCGTAATGCCCTGCTTGAACAGCTGGTCCAGTTCCGCCACCGAGATGCGCGCCATGCGCAGGGACATGCGGAAACGCCGGCGCTGCCACCATTTGCTGGCGACGAATATTGCAAAGCCGGCGGCGACCAGCATCATGCCGTACTGGCCGAGCTCGGTCAGCACGCTCAGCAGGTCGTCGATGGTGGTGCTGAACAGCGAGCCGAGGAAAATCGCCAGGCCGGCCCACAATGCCGCGCCTATGCTGTCGTAGAGGATGAAGGTGGTGCGGCTGGTGCCGATGGTGCCGGCCAGCGCGCTGGCGATGGAAGCAAAACCCGGGATGAACTTGGCGACCAGCAGCGAACGCGCGCCCCAGCGCGAATAGATGGACTCGGTTTGCCGCACGCAGGAATCGGGCGACAGCGAAATCCGGCACAAGGTAGACAGCACCTTCCTGCCGTAACGCCGGCCCGCCATGTACCAGAGGAAATCGGCGATCAGCGCCGCAACCACCGCCGTCAGCAACAGCACCGGCGCAGAATACTCGCCGCGGTGCATCAGCGCGCCGGTAATCACCAGCGTCGGATAAGCCGGCACCGGCGCTCCCAGCTGTTCAGCCAGCACATTGAAAAAGACGATGACCAGCCCATATTGCTCAATCAAATGAAACAGGTAGGTCATTTCTTTCGTCGCCTCGGTCAAGGATTGCCAGATCGGCAATATCGCCGTAATTCCTCGACCATTATAAAGTTGATGGCGATCCCGCTTCGCCCTTTTCTGAAAGATATTCCGTCACCGCCAGCCAGACCAGCAACGCCGCCGGCAACAGCAGGGACAGGAACAGCAGGTACTTGTAGGCAAAGGCGCCGCCGATGGCGCCGACGCCGAACATCACTACCGGCCAGAAGAATTTGATGCAGCGCTGGCGCACCGCTTCATCCGCCGCACCGCGCAGGATATCGACCAGGTCAATCACCAGCTGGGTGACATTGCCGGTCATGACCGTGGTTGGCGTCAGGTGCTGCAGCACCAGGCGGCTGCTGGCGTTCTGCACACCCATGCAAGCCGCGCCGCAGATGCCTGCCAGCAGGGCCAGCGGCGCTTCCGTGTCGCCGAGCGGCTGCGCCAGGCAGCCGGCGGTCATGAAGCCCAGCAAAAAAATCAGCTGCAGCATCAGCAGATAAGGCATCGGCGGCCGGGCGCCGCGCTCGAGCCAGATCAGCGTGACGCGCGTGAGCGCCACCGCGAATATAAAGGCCGGGAACGCCAGCAGCTTGATCAGCACGCCGTGCGAATGGTTGGCCAGCTCGCTGCCGATCAGCACGAAGTTGCCGGTGACGTGGGCGGTGAACAGGCCGAACAGGGCGACGAAACCTACGGTGTCGACATAACCGGCCAGGAAGCTCAGTACGACCGATTGATGGGTCCTGCGATTGCTTGCCTGCATCGTGCGTCCTCCGTCAAGCTTAGGGCCGGTTAACATGTGATTTTCGTTTTGTATAGCGCATAGTAATCCTCAAATCGTTCCCAGGCCGGACTTCCACCGGGCCGTCCGCAATAAGCCTAAAAAGCGAAACAGCTGCAACCCAACGCGCCCCAGAATCCCGAATAGTCCGAAATCGGCACCGTCGATTTTCTTGCTGCATCGTGCGCATGAGCGTGCACGCCGCAGGCGCCCGCGCACTGATGCGGCAGGGCCTGGCGCTGCTGCGGCACCGGACGATAATGACCCGGCACATTCTTCACCGGCGACCAGTCCGGCAATACCGGGATCGGCGGCGGCGCCAGCGGCCCGAATTCTGCGGCGCCGTAGACGATCTTGCCGCCCACTACCGTCAGCACCGATTCCAGCGCCTTGATGCTGTCTTCATCGATACTGAAGAAGTCTGCCGACAGCACCGCCAGGTCCGCCAGCTGCCCTTGCCTGATGCGGCCCTTCTTGCCCTGCTCGCTGGAGAACCAGGCGCTGCCGTTGGTCCACAGTTCGAGCGCGGTTTCGCGCGGTAGCCGGGCTGCGCTGTCATACAGTTTCATGCCGCCGACGGTGCGTCCCGATACCAGCCAGTACAGCGCGGTCCAAGGGTTGTAGCTGGCCACCCGGGTGGCATCGGTGCCGGCGCCGACCGGCACGCCCATCTCCAGCATGCGCGCTATCGGCGGCGTATGGGCGGCAGCTTCGGCGCCATAACGGTCGACAAAATATTCGCCCTGGAACGCCATCCGGTGCTGGATGGCGATGCCGCCGCCCAGCACGCGCACCCGTTCGATGTTCTGCGGCGTGATGGTTTCCGCATGGTCGAAGATCCAGTGCAGGCCGTCGAAAGGAATCTCGCGGTTCACTTTTTCAAACACGTCCAGCATGCGGCTGATCGATTCGTTGTAGGTAGCATGCAGGCGGAACGGCCAGCGCTGCGAGACCAGGTGCCGCACCACTTTTTCCAGTTCGTCTTCCATGCCGGCCGCCAGTTCCGGCCGCGGCTCCAGGAAGTCTTCAAAGTCCGCCGCCGAAAACACCAGCATCTCGCCGGCGCCGTTATGGCGGTAGAAATCGTCGCCCTGGCCGGGCGTGACCATGCTGGTCCATTTCTGGAAATCTTCCAGCTCCTGCCCTTTGCGCTGGGTGAACAGGTTGTAGGCGATGCGTATCGTCAGCTGCTGGTCGCGCGCCAGCTGGTCGATGATGGCGTAGTCTTCGGGATAATTCTGGAAGCCGCCGCCGGCATCGATGGCGCTGGTGAGGCCCAGCCGGTTCAGCTCGCGCATGAACTGGCGGGTGGAATTGACTTGCAGCTCGTGCGGCAAGGCCGGGCCTTTGGCCAGGGTTGCATACAGGATCATCGCATTCGGCTTGGCGATCAGCATCCCGGTCGGATTGCCGGCGGCGTCGCGCTGGATTTCGCCGCCCGGCGGATTCGGCGTGTCCTTGGTATAGCCGACGGCGCGCAAGGCGGCGCGGTTGAGCAAGGCGCGGTCGTACAGGTGGAGGACGAACACCGGCGTGTCGGGCGCGGCGGCATTGATTTCTTCCAGGGTCGGCATGCGTTTTTCGGCGAATTGGAATTCGGTCCAGCCGCCGACCACCCGCACCCACTGCGGATGCGGCGTGCGCAGCGCCTGCTCTTTCAACATGCGCAAGGCGTCCGCCAGCGAAGGCACGCCTTCCCAGCGCAATTCCAGGTTGTAGTTGAGGCCGCCGCGGATCAGGTGCAAGTGGGAGTCGTTCAAGCCGGGGATCGCGGTGCGGCCGTTCAGGTCGATCACCTGGGTCGCCGCGCCGCGATGACGCATCGCCTCTTCCGCATCGCCCACCGCAATGAATTTGCCATCCTGTATCGCCACCGCCGTCGCCAGCGGCTGCGCCTTGTCGACCGTGTGGAAGCGGCCGTTCAACAAAATCATGTCTGCGCTTATGGTTTTTTCGGTTGGCATGATATGTCCTTATGCAATTAATTCGAAATTAAAAACAGGCATCGGTTTCTTCCGACTGGCGCTGATACAGCACCGGTGAATTGCAGTATGGCCGAGGGAAAATTAAAAGAAAAACGGAAAATTTACGGGAAAGCGATCGAATTCATCGATTATTGATTTAATGATATTTCCAGCAGGCGGACTGCCTCGCTTCAAGCCATCTCATCCAGCAGCGTATGGCCGTATACCGTGAAGCGGCTTTTGCCCTGGCGCTTGGCCTGGTACATTGCTTCATCCGCCTGGCGCATGGCGGAATCCCATTCCATGTTTTCAGCCTGGCACAGGGCGATGCCGATGCTGCAGCCGATACCGTCGCCGATGGCGGCGACGCGGCTGACGATGCGGCCGGCGACCGCGGTGGCGGTAGCTTTGATGACGGCGGCGGGCGCCACCAGGCACACCACGAATTCGTCGCCGCCGACACGGCCGGCGATATCGCTGTCGCGCAGCACCGATCTGAGGGCGGCAGCCACTTCGATCAGCACGGCATCGCCGCGGTCATGCCCGAGATCGTCGTTGATGCGCTTGAATCCGTCCAGGTCAATGAATAGCAGCGCCACCGCATGGCGGCCCGGCAAATCGCGGCTGCGCAAGGTTTCCGCCAGCTCCAGGAACAGGGAACGGCTGGGCAGCCCGGTCAGGTCGTCCAGCCGCACCTGGTCCATCCTGACTTCCAGCATGGCGTTGTTCAGCGCCAGCAAACGGGCATCCTGCACCGTCTTCAGATAGACCTGGTTCATTTCGCGCAGGTAGATCAGCAGCAGCAGCGTGGCGGAAACCAGTGCGTTGCAGCGGCCGACATACCAGCCCACGGAAAACTGGCTGCCGCCGGCCATGGTGATGGCGTTGTCGCATAGTAGCGCGACCAGTGCTACCCCCAGCCACACGTGCAAGACCGCCCGAAAGCGGGTGGCCTGCCACAGCACCAGCAAGGCTAAAGCGGTGATCCCTTGCAGCAAGGGGCCGACGCCACTGCTGACCACGCCATGAAAGTCGCCGTTGTTGTCGAGCACCGGCAACTGCTCATGGAATGCCGTGACCAGCGCCAGGCTGGCGACCAGCGCCGCCATCACCGCGGCCATCAGCCATTGCGCCATGCGCTCGGGATGGTAATGCGCCAGGGCCGGGCTCCACCAGCGGCTGGCGGCATAGGCCAGGATGCCCAGCGCCAGGCCGGCATGCCAGAAAAACCATAGCCAGATCGTGGTCTGCGGCCCGCCCAGCAATGCTCCCTGCGGCAGGAACATGTCGGGCAAGGCCAGGAACTGCAGCAGGAAAATCCCGGCGCAATAAAAGCAGGCGGCGCCGATATACAGCAGATCGAGCGTCCTGGTGGCGCGGTAGTGGGCAAAAATCAGGTAGGTGATGATGATGTAGGCGACCACGGTCGCGGTCTGGTAGGAAGGCAGGAAGGCCGGCACCCGCGGCCCCATGACCGCTGCCGCCGGCAGCAACAGCAGCGTTCCCAGCACGATGCCGACGCAGACCCACAATGCGCGCCGCCGCTGGCGGCTGCTCGCCTGCCGCGTCGCCGGCGACGCGCTGATAGGATGCCAGGCCGGCTTGGACATGGCTTTGTTGCCTGCATTACGTGCATGATGTGCGCGGTCGGTCATCGCCTGTTCTTTAAGCCCTTGACTTTAAGTCCCTGACTGATTGAATTTCCATAAAGAAATCTTACCCAAGAGCATCAAAATAATAACGTGAATACTTATGCCGGGCTAATACAGAAAAGCTATTACTTGTGCTTTCAAAAGAGAAATTGGACTTGTCATACAATGGTTCTTTTACCTTGAGGCCATGTCATGCGCGCTATCGAAATCACCCATCCCGGCGGCCCAGAAGTACTGCAGATCTGCGAACGTCCCCTGCCCTCGTTCAAGCCAGGTGAAGTCCTGATCAAGGTGCAGGCCGCCGGCATCAACCGGCCGGACGTGTTCCAGCGCACCGGCAACTATTCGCCGCCGCCCGGCGCTTCCGATTTGCCGGGGCTGGAGATCGCCGGCGAAATCGTCGACGGCGATTTCGCCGGCAGCCCCTTCAAGAAAGGCGACTTGGTATGCGCCCTGGTGCAAGGCGGCGGTTACGCCGAATACTGTTGCGCGCCAACCGCCCAGTGCCTGCCGCTGCCAGAGGGATGGAGCGCGGTGGAAGCGGCGTCGCTGCCGGAAACCTTTTTTACCGTCTGGAGCAATGTCTTCGACCGCGCCAAACTGGCGAGCGGCGAGACCCTGCTGGTGCAGGGCGGCAGTTCCGGCATCGGCGCGGCGGCGATCCAGATCGCCACGGCGCTCGGCCACCGGGTATTCGCCACCGCCGGCTCGGATGAAAAATGCCGCGCCTGCGAAGCGCTGGGCGCCGAACGCGCGATCAATTACCGCACTGAAGATTTCGCCGCGGTCATCAAGGCCGCCACCGACGGCAAGGGCGTCAACGTGATCCTGGACATGGTGGCCGGCGATTACGTGCCGCGCGAAATCAGCTGCCTGGCCGACGACGGCCGCCTGGTCTTCATCGCCACCCTGGGCGGCAGCAGCGCCAATATCGATTTCCGCCACATCATGATGCGGCGCCTGACGATTACCGGCTCGACCCTGCGGCCAAGGCCGATCGCCTTCAAGGCTGCCATCGCTGCCCAGCTGCAGGAGCGCGTCTGGCCGCTGCTAGCGGCAAAAAAAATCAAGCCGGTGATCTTCAAGACTTTCCCGCTCGAGCAGGCGGCGCAAGCGCATGCGCTGATGGAAAGCAGTTCGCATATCGGCAAGATCATGCTGACTGTGTAGGGCGGGCACGCCTCTGTGCCCCCTTACTCCAGCGGCACCGCGCGATAACGATTGACCTCGGCCGCGCTCACGATCGGCGCCTTGTTGCCCCAGCTGTTGCGAATATACGAGACCACTGCCGCCACTTCGCTATCGCTCAAGGCCGGCCCGTAAGGCGGCATGCCGTAAGGACGCGGATTGGCCGCGGTGCTCGGCGCAAATCCGCCGTTGAGGACCACCCGGATCGCATTCACCGGCGCCGGCATGGTGATCGCGTGATTGCTTGCCAGCGGCGGATAAGCCGGCCACTGGCCTTTGCCGGAAGCCTGGTGGCAATCGATGCAATGGTTTTTGTAGATCTTCTGGCCCAGCTCCATCACCCGCGCCACTTCGTCCGGACTGGCACGCTCCTTGGGTTCCGACGCTTCCTTCTGGCGCGGCAAGGATTTCAGGTAGACCGCCATGGCGCGTACGTCCTGGTCGCTCAGGTGCTGCAGGCTGGCGCCCACCACTTCCGCCATCGGTCCCAGCACCGTGCCGCGCGGCGAGACGCCGTTTTTCAGCAGGCCCGTGATGTGCTCGATATCCCAGTTGCCAAGGCCGATTTCCTGGTCCGAAGTGAGCGACGGCGCATACCAGTTGACCACCGGGATAAAACCGCCGCCCAGGTCGGCTTTCAAGTCGGTGCCGCCCAGGGCATTGCGGGTAGTGTGGCAAGCGCTGCAATGGCCCAGTCCCTGCACCAGGTAGGCGCCGCGGTTCCATTCGACCGATTGCCGGGTCTCGTCCTGATACGTCCCAGGCCGGAAATACAGGGCGCGCCAGCCGTAGAGCAGGAACCGGTTGTTATAGGGAAAACGCAAATCGGACTGGCGGTTCTTCTGCTGCACCGCCGGCACGCTGCGCAGATACGCAAACATGGCGTCGGCGTCGCTGCGTGTGACCTTGGTGTAGTTCGTGTACGGGAAAGCCGGATACAGCAGGCTGCCGTCTTTCGATTTGCCGTTGTGCAGCGCTTGCCAGAAATCGTCAGCCGACCAGGAGCCGATGCCGGTTTCCCTATCGGGCGTGAGATTCGGCGCATAGATGGCGCCGAACGGCGTCTGTATTGCGCGCCCGCCGGCCAGTTCCTTGCCGCCGCGCGCCGTATGGCAAGCCATGCAGTCGCCGCCCTGCACCAGGTAAGCGCCGCGGCTTATCTGCTCGGCAGGATTCGCTGCCGCTTGCGCCGGCTGCGACGGCGCGCTGCGGTCATCGGCATTCAAGGCCACCACGACCGCGACAGCCGCAATGATCAGTAACAGCAAACCCGCCAGCAGCCACTTGAGTAGTCGTTTCATTCTGCGCTCTGTTTGATCAAGGGTTGGCCGGAGGCAGGAGGATGCTGCCGCAAGCCAGCGGCAGCTTGGCGGTGGTGGGAGCGGCCGCCGTAGCGTCGGCAGGCACCGGCTGCGCCGCCAGCCAGGACGCCACCGCGCCGATGTCTTCCGCGCTCAGGCGCTGCACTACCTGCGCCATGCAGTCGGGCGCCACGGCGTGGCGCGCACCGGTTTTCCAGGCGCCGATCTGGCCCACCAGGTAATCGCGCGGCAGGCCGAGCAGGCCTGGCGTGGTCGGCAAAACGCCGGTCATGGCGCTGCCATGGCAGGCGATGCAGGCCGGGATCTTCTTGGCAGAGTCGCCCCGGTTGACCAGGATTTCGCCGCGCGCCCGCGTCGCGCTCGACGGATCGGGAGGCTGCGGCGGTGGATAAGGCGGATGCTGGTCGGCAAAATACTGGGCGATTTCCTGCAGGTAGGCGTCCGACAGATGGTCGACCAGGTAAGTCATCATCGGATACTGCCGGCGTCCTTCGCGAAAATTGTGCAGCTGGTTATAGAGATAACCGGCCGGCTTGCCGGCGATGCGCGGGTAATAACCGTCGTTGGTGGCGCGTCCCTGCTCGCCATGGCAGGCGGTGCAGGCGGCGAGGCGTTGTTTAATGGTGTCCGGCACTGGACCTGCATCCGCGTCGGCCGCAGTGACGAGGACAGGCGACAGCGCGGCCGCAAGGAAAAACAGGAACTGTGCGCCAAGACGGCGCTCGGCCGGTCTTACCGAAAGAATCGACATGATTTTCCTGCTTATTGTTGGATTTTTTGGGAAGGCGTTCTCAATGCGATTATAGCCTAGCAAATGAGTAGCAATTCGGCCCGGCAGCAGCCATGAGGGCTTTTCCGGCTGGACAAATTGTCCCAGGCGGGACGGTCATTTCGGCGGTTTCTGCGGCACCAGCGGCTGGTCGATGGTGGTGCCAGGCTCGTTCACATACATCTGCTCTTCGACGATATCGAGCTGCTGGCTGCCATCCAGCGCGTGCCCGGTCCAGCGTTCGGCGGGATTCACCGGCTGCATTTTTTTCTGAATTTCTTTCTTACTATGCTTGATGTTTTTTTCCACAGCAGTCTCCTCCATGTATTGGCCAGCTGTCGCTGGCCTTTTCAATATAGGACGTATGGCGCCTGGCGCATAGCAAAGAATCCGGCGCGCCAATAAAAAACGCCGGTCCAGATTCTCATCTGGGCCGGCGTCCCTTGTTTAATTCAGCCTCGGATCAGCGCTCGTAGTAACCGCCCCGATATTGCTGGCGATAGTAATCGCGGTTTTCCACATAGACCGGAGCTGGGCGGTAATACACAGGCTGCGGACGGTAATACACCGGGGCAGGCCGATAATAGACCGGCGCAGGCTGGTAATAAGTCGGCTGAGGACGGTAGTACACCGGCGCAGGCTGCGCATAATAACCTTGGCCGCGATCGTAATAGCCGCGGTTGTCGTCGCGGTAGCCGCCGGAAGTTGCGCCCACGGCAGCACCCAATACGCCGCCGACGATAGCGCCGTTACGGCCGCCCACGGCGCCGCCGATGACAGCACCCGCCACCGCGCCGATGGCGGTATTGGCGCCATCGTTGTATGCCAGGGCAGAGGTTGAAACCGCAGCAGTCGTGCTGGCCAGCAGCGCAACACATATCCATTTTTTGTAAAGCATGATTGACTCCTTCAAGGGTCGTATAGTCACAGACCGCTAAGTCCACGGCTGTTGATTTGAACTATAGACCAACTTTCAGGGAAAGCACGCAAACGATACATACTTTTACATCTGAACAACATGCTTACAAAGTCAGTGCAACTTGACTGAGGGCTTGGCATGCTTCATCAGGCTGCTGGCGGCGGCGGTGACGCCGGTGCGCACCGGCCCCAGCAGGGCGTTCAGGTGCATCAGGTGCAGGCTGGAATACATCATGCGGGCGAAGAAACCGTCGACAAACCAGCCGAGCTTGGTCAGCGAGCCCATGAGGGTGCCGACCGAGGTATTCCGGCCGAACGACACCAGCGAGCCATGGTCCTTGTAGACGTAGGGCGTATCCTGCGCCGCCTGTCCTTTATTCGAGCGCACGAACATCTCCAGCAGGTAGTCGGCCTGCTGGTGCGCGGCCTGGGCCCGCGGCGGCACCATTTTGCCGTCGGGGCCGACGCAAGCAGCGCAATCGCCCAGCGCGTAGATATTGTTGCTGCCGGCGACCTTGAGCATGCCGTCGACTTCCAGCTGGCCCGATTTGGTCACCTGCAAGCCCAGGGTCTTGAGGAAATCGGGCGCCTTGATGCCGGCCGACCATACGCACAGGTCGGACACATAATTGTTGCCGTTGGCGTCGGTCACGAAATTCTCCGCGATGGCGGCGACGCGGCAATCGGTGACCACCTTCACTTCGCGCTCCTGCAACAGCTTGGTGGCGGCCTTGGAAACCCGCTCGGTCAGCGGCGCCAGCAATCGCGGCGCGCCTTCCAGAATGGTGATGCGGACGTCGCGGTTGGGGTTCAGGTGCGGGAAATCGTAATCGGTATAGACGCTGCTGGCGTCGCGCAATTCCGCCGCCAGTTCGACGCCGGTGGCGCCGCCGCCGACGATCACGATGTCGACGCCCGCCTCCGGATCCTTTTCTTTCTGCAGGTCCGCCAGCGCCAGCATTTTCAGCAGGCGCAGCCGGAAATGTTCGGCGTCTTCGGTCGTGTTGAGCGAGATCGTATTTTCTTCGGCGCCGCTGATGCCGAAATAGTTGGAAACGCTGCCGACCGCAATCACCAGCTTGCTGAAGCCAATCTGGCGCGGCGGGATCAGTTCCAGCGCCGACTCATCCAGCACCGCATCCACCGTGATCGTGTTGTTGACGCTGTCGAGCGCAGTCATGGCGCCATAGACGAAGCGGAATTTATTGTCATGCGCCAACATCTGGTAAGACAGGCCTTCCTGATGGATATCGCGCGTACCCGCGGCAACTTCATGCAGCGACGGTTTCCAGATGTGGTACAGCGCCCGGTCCACCAGCGTGACGTGGCCGCTTCCCAGCTTGCGGCCGAGCTTGCAAGCCAGTTCCAGGCCGCCGGCGCCGCCGCCGACAATCACGATTTCATCCGACATCCATTTTTCCTTCGACTTTTTATTGATCAATCACGTTGCGAAACGCTGCAGCTTGCGCAGCCCAGAATCGGCGCGCTACGCGCCAAGTCTACTTTTATAGTGCTGCATAGCGCAATAGTGCCGTAGTTTTACCGCTTTTTGATCAGGCGCGGCCAATTTGCAGTATTCGGGGAAACCCGCAACGCGCCAAAAACGGCATCGGCAGAATCCGAAAACCCCCTTTCATCATGCAAAACAGGCGCTGCAAAACATCGCTGCAAATACCCAAATGGCCTCTGGTTGACAGCCGCAGACTGCGCTATGATGAAAGCAGAGACCATTGCAAATATAATTTTCAGGAGGGTATATGTACCGGAAAATTCTCGTCGCCTACAATGGCACGCCCGAAAGCCGTTCTGCCCTGTATTCCTGCATCCAGCTGGCGCCAGGCGCTGACGTCGAGGTCCACCTGCTGGGAGTCATCAACCTCGCCACCTACCTGATGGCAGGCGAATTTGTCGCCGAATCCGCCATCAGGGCTGAAAAAACCCTGCTCGAACAAGAACTGATCAAGGGCCACAAGCTGCTCAGCGACGCCGGCATCAAGGCGATCGACCATTTTGAAAGCGGTGAACCGGTGAACGTGATCAGCGACCTGGTCAGCAAACTGGCGATAGACCTGGTAATCGTCGGCCATTCGCGCAAGAAACCGATGGCGACCCGCTGGTGGCGCGGCTCGGTCGATACCCTCCTGGTCGAAAAAGTACCCTGCAGCGTACTGGTGGCGACCGATCCCTGTCCGCCGTAAGCCCGCACCAGGCTGGTGCTCCCAGCCTTCCGCCCTGCCATCGCCTGCTTATGCCTTAGGCCCATCCGCCGGCGCCTGCTCAAGCACCGGCAATTCGATCACCACCGTCGTGCCCTTGCCTTCGCCGCCGCCAAAGCGGACTTTCCCACCCAGGTAAGTGGCCCTTTCATGCAGGCCGCGCAAACCGTGGGTGGTGGTGTTTTCAAAACGCTGCTGCGACATGCCGACGCCGTTGTCGCGCACCGTCAGCGCCAGCCGGTCTTCGTCGATGTCGAGAATCAAATCGACCTGGGTGGCCTGGGCGTGCTTGGAGACGTTGTTCAGGATTTCCTGCAGCATGCGATAGACTGCGATTTCGATCTTGTGATCGACCGTAATGTCCTCATCCGGCAAGCTGGATTTGCAGACAATCTCGGTGCGCCGGCCAAAATCTTCCAGCTGTTCGAGAATCGCCGCTTTCAAGCCGAACAGCTCAAGCGTGTTCGGCCGCAATTCAACCTGGATCCGGCGCGTGGTCGCCACCAGCGAGCTGAGCAGGGTTTGCATCTGCGCCTGGCGCTGCTGCCAATGCTCATTCTCCGGCAGGATCTTGTAGACACCTTCCAGGTGCATGCTGAGCGCCGTCAGGGATGCCCCCATGTTGTCGTGCAGCTCGCGCGCAATCGCCCGCTTCTCTTCTTCCCGTATGGTTTCCATATGGTTGGCCAATTCGCGCAGCAAGGCGGTGCGCTGGGCGATAGTACGCTCCAGCTCCAGTTCGCGCTGCCTGAGCGAATCCTCGGCGCGCTTGCGCTCGCTGATGTCGGTGGCGATGCCGACCACGCCCATGACCCGCCTGTGCTGGTCGAACCATGGCGCCTTGGTGGTCTGGAACGTCGCTATGTCGCCTGGCAGTTGTACCGTCTGTTCCAGCGTTTCCGAGACCCCGCCGCTCATGATGCGGGCATCATCCCTGTCGATGCGCACCGCATCTTCTTCGCACGCGAACAGTTCGCCGCTGCTGCGGTGCTTGGCCTCTTGCCACGTCAGTCCAAGCTGGCGCAAATAAGCCGGGTTGGCGAAAATCAGGCGTCCCTGGTGGTCTTTCACGAAAATCGGATCGTTGGTATTGTCGCTCACGGCAATCAGCAAGGCGGTGGCTTCGGCCAGCTCCGCCGCGCTTTGCAGGCGGGCGCCGTATTCGCGGTCGACCTTGCCGGCGGTGCGCCAGAAAATGAACAGCACCAGCACGCCGTCGATCAAGGTCAGCAACGGCGGCACCGAGGTACGGTCGTAGAAACCGTGGCGCGCGCCCCAATCCGCCAGCCAGTGCAGCGCGACCAGCAGCACCAGCATCTGCGGCAGGGAGCGGCGCAGCATCTGCCCCCCCGGCGCATGGCGCGTGATGATCGCCATCAGGCGCCGGTGCGGGCGCGACATCAGCAGTGCTATACCGAACAACAGGAAAGCGATGGCCGACAGCCCCGGAATGCTCGTTGCGTAGACCATCTGGGTCATTGCCGCAACGTTGTACAGGTAACCCAGCAGCGGGATCGCGCTCAAAAATATAAGGGAGATCGCCAGGTATTCGGCCAGGTGGCTTTCCTTTTTGCTGCGGCGGTCAAGCAGGAGCAAAGCCAGTCCGCACAAAATGAACCCGATAGCCACCATGGGATGCAGGCCGCTCGGGTTGTGCAAACCAGGCTGCGGCGCCAGCGCCGCAAGGAAGATCTCAAGCCAGGCGGCGTTATGGAAGGCTTCTTGCCAAAGCGCGGCGCCGGCAAACAGCAGCAGCAACACAGCCAGCACTTGCGCGATGAACCGGATCGCCTGTTGCGGCCTGGCCGTCAGGCACCGCAGCAGCAGGCTGCCGGCAGCCAGTAAAAACCCGGCTGCGGTGTTGGCCCGCATCAGTGGCAGCTGCGAAGTCGGAAACGGCAGCGTTACCTGGCAGACGCAGGCAATCAGCACCACGGCGGACACGATCATCAGCGCCGTGCTCACGACGATGGCGGCGATGGTGGTGCGCGACACATAGGTGCGGGTAGTGGCGAGACTTTCCAGCGCGCGTGTCTTCAGCAACTCCCGGTAGTGCGGATTGCCTAGCCCAGCCTCGGGGCTGTCTGTCGTCAAGTCGCCTCCAGCAAGTAGTCGGTCAATGCGTGCGGTCAATGCGTGTCGGTCAATACCTCCAGCACTGGTCATGTCATGAAAGCACAAAACCCGCTGGCTGCCAGCGGGTAAGTATGACTGAAAGCGCTGCAAACAGCCAGCGGACGGCAACCGCCCGGTCAGTGATCAGGCAATCCCGTCCCCAATGCTGCCAGCAGATCGCGCAGCTGGGTGAATTCGGAACTTTTATCGAAGAAGAAACGCACGCCGTATTTCGCGCCGGCATTGCGAAAAGCGTTGCTGACGTTATTGCTGAAAATGATTTTCAGGGAATTGAGCGGTTTGTGCGCTTCCGCCAGGGTGCGCAACAGGCTCATGCCATTGCCTTCCTTGAGTTCGATATCCAGGATCAGCACATCAAACGGCTCGGCATCGATTTTTTTCAATGCATCGCCTTCCCCCTCGGCAAACCCGGCAAATACCACACCGGGAATTTCGCTCAAGGTATCAATCATCAAATTCCTGACAGCCGCTGAATCTTCCACCAGAAAAATCCGCAACGGCGTGGCGCCGGATTTGGCAATATCGGAGGTTGTTGTATGGTCCATTTTTTTGGCGACTAGCTTGCAACACCCCTCGCTTCAATTCATGCATTGCGCCAGGCCGGAGGGCAACTGGCATTCCTTGCATACGGCACGATCGCATCCTCTAATCGATCAGGTTGTTCTTGATCGCATAATAAATAATGTCCGCGTTGCTGGCCATGCTCATTTTCTGCAGTACGCGGGTACGATAAGTACTAATGGTCTTTACGCTGAGACAAAGCTCCTCGGCAATCTTGGTTACCCCTTCGCCCTGGCTCAATTTATAAAAAATCTCGTATTCGCGCGCTGACAGTGTTTCATGCAGCGGCGTGTTTTCATTGCTGGCGGGGTCCGCCGTCAACAGTTCGGCCACTGCATAGCTGATGTACTTGTGGCCTTGCAGTACGGTCTCGATTGCTTTCACCAATTCTATCGCCAGCGCCTCTTTCTGCACATAACCGTCAGCGCCGCTGCGCAGCACCTGCACCGCGTAACGGCTCTCCGGATGCATGCTCAAGATCAGCACCGGCAGTAGCGGCTTCTCGCGCTTGATCTGTTTCAACACTTCCACTCCGCTCTTGTCCGGCATTGCGATGTCGAGCAGCACGATGTCATAATCCTGCGAACGGATCAGCCGGATCGCTTCCTGCGCATTGGCGGCTTCCCCGGTGATTTCCATCTCCGGGATGTCGGCAATAAAATACTGGACGCCGGCACGGACTACCGCATGGTCGTCAACCACCAAAATTTTTATCATCTATTCAACCGTCGCAATCAGATAAGTTATCCGGCCAGCGTGTGACGCAATCCGACTGCCGTCAATGTAAATGCTATAAATTCAGTGTATATCCGTTTCCTGCATCTGTTCAATACCTTACCTTGCACTTCACCCGGAATTCCTGTCCGCCGGACGCTTCCCATTCTGGCTCACGCCGGCGGACAGGCACAACCTATTTCAGCAAGATATTGTTTTTCACCGATTTCACGCCCTTGACCCCGGCCGCCACTGCGGCAGCCCTGGCGGCGTCATCCCGCTGCGCCACGAAGCCGCTCAGCTGCACCACGCCCTTGAACGTCTCGACATTGATTTCAGCCGATTTCAAGCTTGGCTCGTTGAAGATTTCAGCCTTGACCTTGGTCGTGATGACAGCGTCATCCACATAACCGCCGGTGCCTTCCTGCGTCGAGGTCGCAGCGCAGCCGACCAGGGACACCATGCAGAGTGCGAAGAAAAATGCCGAAAAGCGTTTATAAAAAGTGGTCACGGATAGTTCTCCTTAAAATGGTGGGGCCAATCTAGCTCGCTTGTTATTTACCAGCGTCTGCCTTGGCTGCGGCAACACAATCATCCTTGGCGGCGCCTGCCAGCGCATCGCACTTGGCCATGGCTACCTTGTAGCGCGCATCTGCCCGTTCTTCCCGGGCGTCGGCCTTGGCCTTGGACACATCTTTCTGGGTGTTGGCGTTGGCTACGGCATTGGTCTGGTCTGCCTTGGCCTGCTTGACGCAGACATCCTTGGCGTTACCTGCCAGCGCATCGCATTTTTCCTTGGCTACCGCATAGTCGGCGTCGGCTTCGGATTTACGCGCGCCTGCCACGGCCTTTGGCGTGTTTTTATACTCGGCCTTTGCGTCTTGCTTGGTATGCTCACGGGTGGCCTTGGCTTGCTTGAGGCAAACATCCTTGCCGTTGCCGCTGAGCTCGTCGCATTTTGCCTTGTCGGCCTTGTAGGTAGCGTCGGCCGCATCTTCCGCCGCCTTGTAGCTGGCTTTGGCGCTGTCGGCCGCCAAGGCCAGCGAGGTGCCGCTGAAGCCGGCAACGCCGATCAGCATGGTCGCGAGGATTTTGTTGATAGTCATGTCAATGTCCTTTCTTCGACTGATGAATGTCATTGCCCAATCATGGTGAAAAAAGCCTTCAGAACTGGTCCTTCTGGCGCTTTTCGAACTCGCGGATCTGTTTTTCAACTTCATCCTTCTCGATCCCGTAGGCTTCCTGGATGCGCCCTGCCAGCTGGTCGCGCTTGCCGGCGATCCTGTCCAGGTCGTCGTCGGTCAGCTTGCCCCACTGCTCCTTGACGTTGCCCTTGAATTGTTTCCAGTTGCCTTGAATAGTGTCCCAGTTCATTGTGTACTCCTTGATGGTTGTCAATGTGCGTTATCGATTTATGCCAGGGTGGTCCGCAGAGCGATGCGCCCGGTCGGCGTTGCTACCCTTGCATCGGTGAATCCATACTAACCAGCCCTCCCATGCGGCGCTATAGGACAGGGACCGATGTCCTTGTAGGACAAAAGGAAGCGCCGCTCGCACGAAATCGACCGCCAATGTGTAAAATTGTCAGCCTGCTACTGCCCGATGCGGTTTTCCACCAGCGAACCGCCATGCCAGCGGCAACCTTAAAAGGAAGGAATCATGAGAGTCAGTCGTTATCTAAGTTTCTGGGCAGTGCTGTTGCTGACTTTGCTGCTTGCCGCCGGCGCCGCGGCCGGCAAGATGGGATGGTGGTGGGCGCTGCTCCCTGCCCTGCTGACCGGACTCGGCATCTGGGACATGAACCAGCGCAGCCACGCGATCCTGCGCAACTATCCGCTGATGGGACATTTCCGCTTCCTGTTTGAAATGATCCGCCCCGAGATGCGCCAGTATTTCTTCGAGAGCGACAACGACGGCGCGCCGTTTACCCGCAAGGAACGCAGCCTGGTCTACCAGCGCGCCAAGGGCGAAGTCGACAGCCGGCCGTTCGGCACCGAGCTGGACGTCAAGCTGCGCGGCTATGAATGGGTCGGCCACTCGCTGGCGCCGACCATCATCGCCAGCCACGATTTCCGCGTCACGGTCGGCGCCGAACGGGCGCAGCCGTATTCAATGTCGGTCTTCAATGTTTCGGCGATGAGCTTCGGCGCACTGTCGGCCAATGCGATCCGCGCGCTCAACCGCGGCGCCAAGAAAGGCGGCTTCGCACACGATACCGGCGAAGGCTCGATCTCGCCCTACCATCGAGAATTCGGCGGCGACCTGCTATGGCAGATCGCCTCCGGCTATTTCGGCTGCCGCAACGGCGACGGCAGCTTCAACGAAGAAAAATTCGTGGCGCAAGCCACTACGCCGCAAGTCAAGATGATCACGGTCAAGCTATCGCAGGGCGCCAAACCTGGCCACGGCGGCGTGCTGCCGGCGGCCAAGATCACGCCGGAGATATCGGCCACGCGCGGCGTGCCGATGGGCGTCGACTGCATCTCGCCGGCCACTCACTCTTCGTTTACCAATCCTATCGGCTTGCTGGAATTCATCCAGAAACTGCGCACGCTGTCGGGCGACAAGCCGGTCGGATTCAAGCTGTGCGTCGGCCATCCCTGGGAATTTTTCGGCATCGTCAAAGCCATGCTGCAGACCGGCATCCTGCCGGACTTCATCGTGGTCGACGGTTCCGAAGGCGGCACCGGCGCGGCGCCGCTGGAGTTTGTCGACCATGTCGGCATGCCTTTGCAGGAGGGTTTGCTGCTGGTGCATAACACCCTGCTCGGCGCCGGGCTGCGCGACCGCATCAAGATCGGCGCCAGCGGCAAGGTGATCACCGCCTTCGACCTGGCGCGCACGCTGGCGATCGGCGCCGACTGGTGCAACTCGGCGCGCGGTTTCATGTTTTCGCTCGGTTGCATCCAGTCGCAGAGTTGCCATACCGACCGCTGCCCTACCGGCGTCGCCACCCAGGATGTCGGCCGCCAGAAAGCGCTGGTGGTGCCGGACAAGGCCGAGCGCGTGTACCGGTTCCACGAAAGCACGTTGCATGCGCTGCAGGAACTGGTGCAAGCCGCCGGCCTGCCGCATGCTTCTGCGCTACGCGCGCATCACATCGTGCGCCGCACCTCGGACCATGAGGTGAAGCTGATGTCTGACTTGCTGCATTATCTGCAGCCGGGGGATTTGCTGAACCAGAAATACCGCTACCCGGTATTCGAAAAATACTGGCCGATCTCGCGCGCAGAAAGTTTTCATCCTGCAGCGCCGATCCAGGCCAGCGTCGGATAAAAAAAAGCCAGGGTTGTTCGTAACCCTGGCTTTTTTGTTTTCTGGCGCTGGTTCAGGCCTCGGCATCCGGCTGGTTCTGCGGCGCCGCCTTGATAAAGGCATCCAGTTCCTGGCAGTTCTGGTAGATGCCCATCACGGTCGGCATCGCCGACAGATCGCATTTCAGGCGCTGCGCATTGAAAATCTGCGGCACCAGGCAGCAGTCGGCCAGCGTCGGCGTGTCGCCGAAGCAGAATTTGCCGGGCCGGCCATCGCGGGCCAGCGTTACTTCGAGCGCCGCCAGGCCGCTTTCGCACCAATGCCGGTACCAGGCATTCTTGGCGTTTTCATCGATTTTCAGTTCGTGCACCAGGTAACGCAATACACGCAAGTTGTTCAGCGGGTGGATATCGCAGGCAATCGACAAGGCTATGCTGCGTACGAATGCCCGGTCCAGCGCAGCCGCCGGCAGCAATGCCGGCGCCGGATGGATTTCTTCCAGGTACTCCAGGATTGCCAGCGACTGCGTCAGCACCGCCTGGCCGTCGACCGCATCGTCGTCGACCATGGTCGGCACCAGGCCGTCGCTGTTCAAGGTCCGGTACATCTGGCTCAGCTGTTCGCCGCCATGTTTCAGCAGATGCACGGGAACGGTATCGTAGGACATGCCTTTCAGGTTCAAGGCGATCCGTACCCGGTAAGAGGCGGAGCTGCGGAAATAACTATACAGTTTCATCGGTATCTGCTCAGACCAGGCGTACGCGCAGATCGCCGACGCCGGCTACCGAGCCTTCCAGCAGGTCGCCCTTGCCGACAGCCGCAACGCCGGCCGGGGTGCCGGTAAAAATCAGGTCGCCGGCCTGCAGTTCAAAGTAGGCGGACAGTTGCTCTATGGTCTCGGCGATGTTCCAGATCATCTGCTTGATATCGCCTTTCTGGCGCAACGTGCCGTTTACATCCAGGTGGATATCGCCTTGCTCGATGACGCCAGTGGCGCCGACCGGATGGATCGGTGAAATCGGCGCCGAATAATCAAAGCCCTTGCCGGTGCACCATGGACGCCCCAGTTTCTTGGCCTCGCCCTGCAAATCGCGGCGCGTCATGTCGAGCCCGACGGCGTAGCCCCAGATGTGCTTGACCGCTTCCGCTGCCGGGATATTCTTGCCGCCGGTGGATAAAGCCACCACCAGTTCGATTTCGTGATGCAGGTCCTGCGTCATCGGTGGATAAGGCATCTCGCCTATGCTGCCGTGGGCGACCGGCAGCACCGCATCGGCAGGCTTCATGAAGAAGAACGGCGCTTCACGGCCGCTGCTGCCCATTTCCTTGGCGTGTTCGGCATAATTGCGGCCGACGCAATAAATCCGGTGCACCGGAAACAATTGATCGCTGCCGGCTATGGGGACGGCTGCTGCCGGCTTGGGAGGAAAAACGAATTGCATGGAAGCTCCTTTTTCAATACCGCCGTCATGCCGGCAGCAAACAATGTCTGAACTCAGGGTCTGTTGATATTTAACTCTTGCCGAGAAACTGCCCCAGGCGACGCACTGCTTCTTGCAGGTTCTCCATCGAGGTGGCATACGACAGGCGAATGTAATGCTGCGCGGTGTACGGGCCGAAGTCGAGGCCGGAAACCATGCTGACGCCGGCCTGGTTCAAGGCTTCCTTGACGAACTTGTCGGCGTCGTCGCCTTCCTTAAGCAGCCCGCTGCAATCCGCATATACATAAAACGCGCCGTCCGGCAGCACCGGCACCTTGAAACCCAGTTCGACCAGCGCCGGCACCAGGTAATCGCGGCGGCGCTTGAATTCGCTCCTGCGCTCTTCGTACAGGGCCAGCGAAGCAGGCTCGAAGCAAGCCAGCGCTGCGTGCTGGGCAATCGCCGAGGGGCAGATGAACAAGTTCTGCGCGAGTTTTTCGATAGGCGCCACCAGCGATTCCGGCAGCACCATCCAGCCGAGACGCCAGCCGGTCATGTTGAAGTATTTGGAGAAGCTGTTGATGACGATGATGTCGTCGCCCAGCGACAGCGCCGAAAACGGCTCGCCTTCGTAGCTCAGGCCCTGGTAGATTTCATCGACGATGGAATAGCCGCCCTTGCCGCGCACGGTAGCGATGATCTTGGCCAGCTCGCTGTGCAGGATCGAAGTGCCTGTGGGGTTCGACGGCGACGCCAGCAGCACGCCGCGCGTATGTTCGCCCCAGTGCTCCTGCACCATCCGGTCGGACAGCTGGAAGCGCTGCTCCGGGCCGCTGGCGATCATTTTCGCCTGGCCGTCGAAAGCCGCGACGAAGTGGCGGTTGCAAGGATAGGACGGATCCGGCATCAGCACTTCGCTGCCCTTCTCCACCAGTGCGGCGCAAGCCAGCAGCAAGGCGGCCGAAGCGCCGGCGGTGACGACGATGCGGCCGGGTGCGATATCGAGGCCGAATACCCGGCGGTAATGGGCCGAAATCGCTTCCCGCAACGCCGGCAAGCCGGTGGCAGAGGTGTATTGCATCTTGCCGTCGGCCATGGCCTTGGCGGCGGCTTCGATCACCAGCGGTGCCGCGGTGAAATCAGGTTCGCCGATACCCATGTGGATAATGTGGCGGCCTTGCCGTTCCAGCGCCGCAGCCATTTTTGCCAGCTCCATCACATGGAAGGGTGCGATGTTGTCAAGGCGGGAAGCCAGTTGCGAGAATGTCATGGATGCTCTTCCGAATGGCGTGGCGCCACTCGCTGGCGCCTCGCCTGAAACACGGAACCGGAAGCGATGCGCTGACGCGGCATCCGCGGCTCCGCCTACATTGATTGCTGGATCAGGCTTTCTTGCCGGCGCCGATTTCCGTGGCGCGCGTCTTGGCGGCAAACTTGTCCAGCACGCCGTTCACATATTTGTGGCCATCGATGCCGCCGAACGATTTGGTCAGTTCGACCGCTTCGTTGATCACCACGCGATAAGGAATTTCAACGTGGTTCTGCAGCTCGAAAGCGCCGATCAGCAAAGCCGCATGCTCGACCGGCGACAGTTCGCTGATCTTGCGGTCGATCAGCGGCTCCAGGCCGGCGCGCAATGGGACCGCGTCCTTGATCGCACCGTACAGCAGCGAGTTGAAATGCTCGGCGTCGGCCTTGTCGAAACCGTGCGCCTGGCGGATGTTTTCGCTGATCGCTGTCACGTCTTCATTGTTCAACAGCCATTGGTACAGGCCCTGCAACGCGAATTCGCGCGCGCGGTGACGTGGCGTGCGGCTCTTGCTCGGATTGGCGTGCAAAGTTTTATTAGTCATAATTTTTCCAGCTATCGTTCACATACAAAAATACACGGCCGGCGCCGGCGGCGCCCAGCCTGGCACAACATCTTATTCTTCGCTGGTGGCTTCCGCCAGCTCTTCCAAGGCGATCGCCAGGTTGGCCATTTCGACCGCCACCCGCGCGGCGTCGGTGCCCTTCTCTTCCATCCGCGCTTCTGCCTGCTCGTCGTTCTCGGTGGTCAGCACGGCGTTCGCAATCGGGATGCCGGCATCGAGGCCGACGCGTGTGATGCCGGCGCCGGATTCATTCGAGACCAGCTCGAAATGGTAAGTCTCGCCGCGGATCACGGCGCCGATCGCGATCAGCGCGTCGAACTGCATGGTTTCCGCCATCTTCTGCAGCGCCAGCGGGATTTCCAGCGCGCCGGGCACGGTGACGTGCAGGATGTCTTCATCCGCCACGCCCAGGTGCTTCAGCTCCGCCAGGCAGGCCGAGATCAACCCGTGGCAGACATCTTCGTTGAAGCGGGCTTGCACAATACCGATGCGCAAATCTGCACCATCCAGATTGGTTTCGTAAATTCCGACAGTCATGGCTTTCCTCTTATGCGCACCTGGCGCTTATCTACTGATGATTTACAAAAAAACGTTACGGGAACACGTTGCAACAACCACTGCTACGGCCCTGCTCTTCAGGCATTCGGCTTGTTCTGGTAGCCGGTGACTTCCAGGTCGTAACCTGTCATCGACGGCATCTTGCGCGGACTGGCCAGCAATTTCATCTTGCCGACGCCGAGGTCCTTCAGGATCTGTGCGCCGATGCCGTAAGTCCGCAGGTCGACCCGCGGCGGCGGCGGCTTGACGCCGCTGCAGGCGGCTTCCAGCGCGGCGAACTTGGCGAAAATCTGGTCGGCCGATTCTTCGCAATTGAGCAATACCACCACGCCGCACGGCGAAGCGGAGATGGCGGCCAGCGCCGACGCCATGTTCCAGGAATGGTTGGTGGCTTCGGTTTCCAGCAAATCCAGGATCGATACCGGCTGGTGCACGCGCACCAGGGTTTCCACATCCGGCGCCGGCGTGCCGTGCAGCAGGGCCAGGTGGGCGCCGCCGCTTGGCGTGTCGCGATAGGCGATGGTCTTGAACGTGCCTTGGGCAGTATGGGTAGTGCGTTCGGCCAGGCGCTCGACGATGCTTTCATGCTGGCCGCGGTAATGGATCAGGTCGGCGATGGTGCCGACCTTGAGGCCGTGTTCCTTGGAGAATTCCAGCAGGTCCGGCAGGCGCGCCATGGTGCCGTCTTCCTTGAGGATTTCGCAGATCACCGCGGCCGGCGTCAGGCCCGCCATTTCGGTCAGGTCGCAACCGGCTTCGGTATGGCCGGCGCGCATCAGCACACCGCCCTTGCGTGCCTTGATCGGGAAGATATGGCCAGGCTGCACGATATCGCCAGCCTTGGCGCCAGGCGCCACCGCTACCTGGATGGTGCGGGCGCGGTCAGCCGCGGAGATGCCGGTGGTGACGCCTTCGGCGGCTTCGATCGATACCGTGAAATTGGTGCCGTAGGCGGTGCCGTTGCGGCTGGTCATCATGCCCAGGTTGAGCTGGTCGCAACGTTCTTCGGTCAAGGTCAGGCAGACCAGGCCGCGCGCATATTTCACCATGAAATTGATGGCTTCCGGCGTCACAAAATCGGCGGCGAGCACCAGGTCGCCCTCGTTTTCGCGGTCTTCCTCATCCACCAGAATCACCATGCGCCCGGCACGGAGTTCAGCAATGATTTCCTCTGTTGTTGCAATTGACATGTTTCGCCTTGGAGATAACCGGCACGGAGGCCGCCTTGTGGGCAGCCTGGTCCGGCTTTGCTATAAATCTTGCTATGAAGGTTGCGGTTTACGCGCCCATGGCTGCGGCTGAGCAGGCCAGGTAAAGCAAACATAAACCAGAGGTCGCTATTTTAAAGGATTTAGCAGACTGAAAATGTTTTACGGACACCAGTTTGCCGCTGTTTTATGCCAAGAGCCGGCCAAAACCCGCGATCGTCGGCATCCAGACTGGTTTAGGCCGCCAATGGTTGCATGTTTGCCAATGCATCTGTCAGCAACCGAGGATCGCCCAGGGCCAGCCTTTTGGAGTCCGACAGCGCCTGCCGGAACGATTTGGCGCCTGGCACGCCGGCCATCAGGCCCAGCATGTGGCGGGTGATGCTGTTGAGGCGCAAGCCCTTGCCGTCGTGCCCGTGCAGCGCCAGCTGCTGGCGGATATAAGGCAGCATGGCTTCGATCACCTCGGCGCGCGTCTTCGGTGCGGCATCGGCGGCGCCGTAATAGCGGGAATCGAAATCGGCCATCAGGTAAGGATTGTGATAAGCCTCGCGGCCCAGCATCACGCCGTCGACATACTGCAGGTGGAAATCGATTTCTTCGGTAGTCTTGATGGCGCCGTTGATGATGATTTCCAGCTCCGGAAAATCGCGCGCCAGCTGGTAGGCATATTCGTACTTGAGCGGCGGGATTTCACGGTTTTCCTTGGGACTGAGCCCCTTCAGGATGGCATTCCGGGCATGCACGATGAAGGTCTGGCAACCGGCTTGCGCCACGGTGCCGACAAAATCGCGGACAAATTCATAGGATTCGGTCTTGTCGATGCCGATCCGGTGCTTGACGGTAACATCGATGCTCACCGCATCGCGCATCGCCTTGACGCAATCGGCCACCAGCTCGGCCTCCGCCATCAGACAGGCGCCGAACGCACCCTTCTGCACCCGTTCGGACGGGCAGCCGCAATTCAGGTTAATCTCGTCGTAACCCCATTCCTGGCCCAGCTTGGCGCTCTTGGCCAGGTCGGCCGACTCGCTACCGCCCAGCTGCAGGGCGACCGGATGCTCCACGTCGCTGAAATCGAGGTGGCGCGGCACATCCCCGTGCAGCAAGGCGCCGGTGGTCACCATTTCAGTGTAGAGCCAGGTATGCCGGGTGATCTGGCGGTGGAACACGCGGCAGTGGCGGTCGGTCCAGTCCATCATCGGCGCGACAGATACTAAGCGCTTGTTTATTAAAGGATTTTTAGTACTCATTTACTTCTATTTGCACACTTTGTGTACACGATATGCATACGGGGTTAATAATTGGTACATATTCTGTACATCGTTTGACACACACAAATTGCACACATGGCTACATTAACTCTACTAAAAAGCGGCTCATGGAGGGTACAAGCTAAAAAGAGATGCTCAATTGTGGGCGTCGGCAGTAGAGATGCAGGCAACCCACATTATAGCAAGCGGATATCCGATGCCTAAATATGCAGCACCATCGGCGGAGAATCCTGAGAACTCCAAGATGGCACTACAAAAAAATTAATAATCTTCAGGCATTTACGTTAAATCAGATAAGCATTATCGACATTTGACGTCCTTAGCTGCCTCTTCCGTTTACCCGCGCCCATAAATTTATCATTACAACGAACTGCAAATAGTAAAATGTCATCATCGATAATATAAGGGGAGCTCTATGGAGACAATTCAATTCTCGGTTCAGGGATCAGCGGAAGTGCCCTACGAAGTAACTTTTATTCGTGATGAAGACGGCCTATTTGCAGCATGTACATGCTCTGCGGGCACCATGGGAGCGTCATGCAAGCATCGTATCTCAATATTGGAAGGCCATAGAACTGACATCGTAAGTGCGAATATCGAGCAAGTTGCGACCGTCGCCAGTTGGTTACCAAATTCCCGTATCGCCGCATGCATTGATGAAATCACAGTTGCTGAACACGAATTTGACCGCGCAAAAAAGCAGGTTTCTGCTGCGAAAAAGAGATTAGGTGCAGCAATGTCGGGGAAGCAGTAATTCTGTAAAACGCATTAGCTGGAGATATGTCAAAAATGGTGGCCGATTTTAGTTACTGCGTTTTCCACAGCAATTGGCAATTGATATCTAGGTCGTACATGATTCTTCACACCCGGCTGGCAAGAAACAATTCGTAGCAGCGTTTGATGTCGTCAGTGCCATAGCGCACCTGGCAATATTTGGACAGGCTCTTTTTTCCACTGTCATCTACCGCTAAGGCTTGTTGGTTTCGTTTAATGGCACATCTGTGCAATGATCGCCATCCTTAGCCCACTTAGTAAGTAGTGACTGTCCGCTTGTATTTTTTGACAGGCAAAATGCAACGCGAAAAAGGTACTTTGTTCCGATATCAGCGCGATAAGGGACTGCATATTTCAAGGGAGATGCTTCTTTTAGCACCTTTCCCGTAGGCCAATTATCGCCATACTTGATGCATTGCTCAACACTGGACGGCATCGGTGCAAGTCCGCGGTCATCGTAAATGTGCCATACCTTTTCACCGCGATTTACTCTTACTTCAAACGATTTATATTGCGAAACTTTGTCGTCGCCGGCTATCGTCGCAAAAAAACATGGAACACCGTCCTTCAAAATTACTTGTGCTGGTGCATCATAGCCGCTAGACATTGCGCTCGATTGGCCTGACGTAGCAGTGCCAACGACAAGCAAAATACAAGCAATTTGCAGTTGCAGAAAATTGCGAAAAGACATTTTTCAGTCCTCAATATGAGTTGTTTTCGGCAACAACGAGGTATCCGATGGATTGCGTATAAATTCGGCAAGGACACTTTGAAGGAATGGCAAAATTTGAACACGTTGCCAGTGCGGTGCGTATCCCTCTCCTGATAGATATATAGCATCAAAATAGTGCGAGACCAAATCCCCTTGCTGTTCCATATTGAAATCAGACATAGTTTTGCCGAAGTCCGCAGTGGGATCATATTTATAGGCGCGAGCCACTGTTTGACCAGGGTTGTATTTATACCCGCCTTTGAGTTGAATTTTAATCCCACCCCATTTAACGCTGTAACCCAGTTGATATTGCCAGACATGTGTCATTTCATGAATGAACCATATCCGATCAGAATCGTCGTTGATTGAAAAATCAGCTTGATAATAGTCACTTGGAAAATACATTTCTCCATTAGGCGTCATTGCATTGGAGCCAGCGCCCACCATGTAAGCCCCGTTGTGGACCTTGATCTTAGAGTAATCCACCGAGGTACCGAATACCTTCTTGGCCAAATCGATCTCGCCTGGTGTCAATGGCCTGACTTTTTCTTCCACTTTGTGTTCTATCACTGATGAGCCAAGGGCGCTCGCGTTTGTTTTGACGCCACTCAATTCGACGTCGATACCACCTTCGCCGCCGCCTTCAGAATTTTCAGCCTGTCGGGCGCAACAAAATGCCACATTGGGCAGCAAGTTAGCCTGAGTGATCGTGCGCGGTTCGGTCGTTGTGATCCGCTCGGTTCTACCATCGGCATCAGTTGTTCCGCTAACCGTACTGCCGTCATCAAGCGTCAATGTGTAAGCCGCGCCAGCCAGGGCCGTTCCTGAACCGAGCAGGAACTTAATCTGCTCGTCATAGCGTTTCGTTTGAGCCACTAGTTGATCGTCGGCCATGGGCATGCTGGCGGCAGAGGTAGCGGTTGGAGGAGGCACTACACCTTGAGACTCTGCTTGGTCGTCGTAGGTCATTGTTTGGTGGAGATTTGATATGAGCTTCGGAGGGACGGGACAGCCGCAAATCACGATGTCGTTTTCCAGGGCTACTTCTCCCATAAAGTTCATTCGGCGTGGCCCGCCAGCCTTGGCAATGGTCCCAACGCCTTTACAGGCTAAGCAGGTTGCCTGTCCCCCGATTAGTGCGACCTTGTGACCAACATCGCCAACTGAAAAAGTTGAATTCGCGTTCGGCAGAATTACGCCGCTAGTAGTCGTCTTGTCGCCCACAACGACAATTTTCCGCATTGTCATAGATAGCCCTTAAAATTGCTTCGGAGCCATCTTTGCAGAAGATTAACTATATTGCAAGTAAATTTGCTGGCGGTCGCCGAAGCAATAGGGAAACAATCAGGAAACGAGGGTATTCTGATTCGCGCAAATTCGGCGAAAGACCGTAGCTTATCGGCAAGTCGGCCTTCGCCAAAGACCCTGCCCTAAACCTGCGACATCAACGCCATCGAGGCAGATTCCACAAACTTGCACCACAAACAAAAATGCCGAGCACAGCCCCTGAGCCGTGCTGGGTCTGGTTCAAGCTAGACGAGATGCGCGACGCCGCATCTCGCCCGGCTCCTGCCTTTACTGCCGTGCAGGTGTATTTTCAGCGAAGTATTCGTGGTTGTCGGCGTTGTCGACGGCATTGGTCGGATTGCTGACAGCCAGGTTGTGCGCGCCGGTCTGGCCGTACACATGGTCGCTGGTGCCGGCCACCACGGTGAAGTGGCTGGTTTCATGGACCAGTGTGCCTGCCTTGGAATCGGTGCCGTTGGCCGGTGCATTCCAGTAGGCGCCGCACAGGTAAACCGTGTACGGCTGGTCTGGATAGACATAAGCGTAAGTATCGGACTCGGTGCAGCTGCAGTCGAATTTATACGCCTGGTTGCCGAGTACGCTGCTGATGTTGGTGTAGTGGCTGGTGACCGTTGTATAACGGCCGCTGGTGACCGCGCCGAACCACCAGGTGTAGCGGCTGCCGGTGTTGTTTGCATTCAGGTAGCTCTTGGCGTTGGTAGCTATCGAAGTAGCGTCGGCGCGGGCTGTGGTCAACGCGGTTTTCTGGCTGTTGCTGCAGCTGGCGAAGGTAGTGGATGCCGCTGCAGCGCCATTGATTGCGCCCAGCAGGTCGGAAGAAGCCAGCTTGGACGATGGCGCAGGACCGCCGTCGACCGACAGCGGGATCGCATTGGTTTCCAGCGTGACGGCCGGAGCAGAAGCAGCAGCGCCGCTGGCCTTGGCGGCGACGGCGTTACCGGCTTCGCGCACCAGGGTGTCGGCGCTGCGCTTGTACTTGATCACGTATTGGCCGGCGCGATACATCTCGTAGTAGGCGCTGAGGTCTACTTCAACCACACGGCTTTCGTTCGGCTTGAGCGTGATGTAATCCTTGTCGGTAGCCGGTTTGCGTTTCACCAGGCGTCCCACATAACGCACCGGCTGACCGCCCAGGGCGACGCTGAACAGGTCGCCGCTGACGCCGTTCAATGGCGTTTCCCAGTTCAGCACATGCAAGGGCGCGGCGCTGGTGTTGGTGATGGTGTAGAGCACCTTGCCGGAGCCCGCCGCGCCTTTCGCACTGGCCTCCTGCAAGGTCACTTCGATATCGGCCCGCGCTGCATAAGCCGAGCCGCTGACAGCGATTGCTGCCACACATGTAACGCCTGCCAACCATTTTCGAAAACTGTGCATGGATCACTCCTCTTGTAGAGTTAAATGAGCCCCTGCCTTATGGGCATAGGGAAATTTATGCTAGCACGCACATTTCCATGCGGAATCCTGTCAAAGTTGACAGGGTGCCGCGACCTTATCGGAGAAAACCGCGTTTATATGCGAAGCGGCTCCAAACGTACTACCATCATCGGCAAGAGCCTGAAATCCGCCAACCGCCGCCAAGGAGACGCCATGCCGACCACCCTGAATACCGACCATTTCTGGATGCCGTTCACCGCCAACCGCCAGTTCAAGAGCAAGCCGCGCTTGCTGGTCGCCGCTTCCGGCATGCATTACACGACCGACGACGGCCGCCAGATCCTCGACGGCACCGCCGGCCTGTGGTGCACCAACGCCGGCCACTGCCATCCGAAGATCGTCGAGGCGATCCAGCAGCAGGCGGCCAAGATGGACTTTGCACCGGTGTTCCAGATGGGCCATCCGCTGGCCTTCGAAGCAGCCAGCGCGCTGGCGGCGATCGCGCCGGAGGGACTGAACCGCGTGTTCTTTTGCAACGACGGTTCGGAATCGGTCGATACTGCGCTGAAGATCGCGCTGGCATACCATCGCGTGCGCGGCGACGGCTTGCGCACGCGTTTGATTGGCCGCGAGCGCGGTTACCACGGGGTCGGCTTCGGCGGCATTGCGGTGGGCGGCATCGCCGGCAACCGCAAGCATTTCGGTCCGACGCTGGCCGGCGTCGACCATTTGCGCCATCCGCTGGATATCGCGCGCAATGCGTTTTCACACGGCTTGCCGGAGCATGGCGCCGAGATCGCCGACGAGTTTGAACAACGCTTGCTGGCGCTGCACGATCCGGCCACGGTGGCGGCGCTGATCGTCGAACCGGTGCAGGGTTCGACCGGTGTGATCCTGCCGCCCAAGGGTTACCTGCAAAAGCTGCGCGCGGTCTGCGACAAGTACGGCATCCTGCTGATTTTCGATGAAGTGATCACCGGCTTCGGCCGCCTCGGCGCGCCATTCGCGGCAGACTACTTCGGCGTGATGCCTGACATGATCTGTTGCGCCAAAGGCTTGACCAACGCCAGCGTGCCGATGGGCGCGGTGATCGTGCGCCAGGATATCCACGACGCCTTCATGAGCGCCGCCGGCGAAAACGCTATTGAATTCTTCCATGGCTATACCTATACCGGCCACCCGCTGGCAGCGGCAGCGGCGATCGCCACGATGGCGGTCTACAAGAGCGAAAACCTGTTCGACCGCGCGGCTGCGACAGCGCCGTATTTCGAACAGGCCGCGCATAGCCTGAAAGGCCTGCCTTTCGTCAAGGACGTGCGCAATCTGGGACTGGTGTGCGGAATTGAACTGGAGCCTGTCGCCGGCAAGCCGGGCGCGCGCGCCTTCGATGCCTTCTTGAAATGCTTCTGGGAGAAAGGCGTGCTGATCCGCACCACCGGCGACATCATCGCCCTGTCGCCGCCGCTGATTATCGAACCGGGACAGATCGACCAATTGTTTACGGCAATCGGCGATGTGCTGAAGGAACAGCATGCGGCGAGCTCGACAGTGGCCTGAACCCGGAAAGTAAAAAACCCGCCGGTGCGTGCCCTGGACAAGGGCGTGCACCGGCGGGTTTTTAGTGGCGGAGCCCGAAGGCCCGGTTCACTCGACAGCTTACGCGTCGCGCGAAGCCTTTTTACGCTCATGTTCCTTCAGGTAACGCTTGCGCAGGCGGATGCTCTTCGGCGTGACTTCAACCAGTTCGTCGTCGTCGATGAATTCAACCGCGTATTCCAGCGACATTTCGATTGGCGGCACCAGGCGCACCGCTTCGTCGGTACCCGAAGAACGGACGTTGGTCAGCTGCTTGCCCTTGATCGGGTTGACCACCAGGTCATTGTCGCGCGAGTGGATGCCGATGATCATGCCTTCGTAGACCGGGTCGTTGTGGCTGACGAACATGCGGCCGCGATCTTGCAGCTTCCAGATAGCGTAGGCAACGGCAGCGCCGTCGTCTTGCGAGATCAGCACGCCGTTGCGACGGCCGCCCAGTTCACCCTTGGAAGTGTCAACCGGTGCGTATTCGTCGAACACGTGGCTCATCAGGCCGGTGCCGCGGGTCAGGGTCATGAATTCGCCCTGGAAGCCGATCAGGCCGCGTGCAGGAATACGGTACTCGAGACGCACACGTCCCTTGCCGTCCGGTTCCATGTTTTGCAGGTCGCCGCGGCGACGGCCCAGTTCTTCCATGACGCCGCCCTGGTTGGCTTCTTCGACGTCGACAGTCAGGTTTTCGTACGGCTCTTGACGCACGCCGTCGACCATCTTAAACACCACGCGTGGACGCGAAACGGCCAGCTCGTAGCCTTCGCGACGCATGTTTTCGATCAGGATGGTCAGGTGCAATTCACCGCGACCCGACACTTCGTAGGTCGAATCATCGCCTTCAGCCTGTACCACGCGCAATGCCATGTTGGCTTTCAGTTCGCGGTCCAGACGGTCCTTGATCTGACGGGTGGTGACGAACTTGCCTTCGCGGCCAGCCAGCGGCGAGTTGTTGACCATGAAGTTCATGGTCAGGGTCGGCTCATCAACCTTCAGCATCGGCAAGCCTTCCGGATGGTCCGGTGCGCAGATGGTGGAGCCGATGCTGATTTCTTCGATGCCGTTGATCAGCACGATGTCGCCGGCCAGCGCTTCATCTGCCAGTACGCGGTCGAGGCCGCGGAAAGTCAGCACCTGGTTGATGCGGGCCTTGGTTGGCTTGTCGTCCGGACCGTTCATCCAGACTACGTCTTGCAGGGCTTTGACTTTACCGCGCAGGATACGGCCAACGCCGATCTTGCCGACGTAGGAAGAGTATTCCAGCGAAGTGATCTGCAGTTGCAGCGGGCCGTTAGGGTCGTCTTCACGCGCTGGAACGTGCTTCAGGATCGCGTCGAACAGCGGTTCCATGTTGCCGTCGCGGACGGTGTCTTCCAGGCCTGCATAGCCTTTGAAGCCCGATGCGTAAATGATCGGGAAGTCCAGTTGTTCGTCGGTTGCGCCGAGCTTGTCGAACAGTTCGAAAGTAGCGTTCACAGCCTTTTGCGGATCGGCGTTTTCGCGATCGATCTTGTTGACCACGACGATAGGCTTCAGGCCCAGGGCCAATGCTTTACGCGTCACGAAACGCGTTTGCGGCATCGGGCCTTCTTGCGCATCGACCAGCAGCAGAACGCTGTCCACCATCGACAGTACGCGCTCGACTTCACCGCCGAAGTCGGCGTGGCCCGGGGTATCAACGATGTTGATGTGGGTGCCCTTGTATTCGACTGCGCAGTTCTTCGACAGGATCGTGATGCCGCGTTCTTTTTCAATATCGTTCGAATCCATCACGCGTGCATCGACGTGCTGGTTGTCACGGAAAGTGCCGGATTGACGCAGCAATTGGTCAACCAGAGTGGTCTTGCCGTGGTCAACGTGGGCAATGATGGCAATGTTGCGGATGGCGCGAGGTGTGTTTGACATGGTCAGTTTGGAGATTGAAGAACTTAGTAAGGGCGCAGGTAACGATTGCGCAGAAAATATATAGCTACAGATTATATGACTACAAATGCGGCGGCCAAAAATGCTCGCTAAGGCACTGCACAGAAGTACGGCAGATGTAGCGGAATTTGGGAGGCCGCGCATTATAGCATGACGCGCTGCACTACTTTATGAAAAGCCTTGTAATTTCAAAGAGTTGCTGCCTCAATCGCAGCACAGACATTGCTAAAAACATATTTTACGCAGGCTGCGCGGTGGCGATCAGGCGTTCGGGAGCCAGGACCCCGTACTCATGCAGTTGCGCGGTGCCCAGCAGTTGCCGGACGGAGACTGCATCCGCAGGCTGCAGGTAGACCCGCACGCGTCCGGCGTCTGCCGGCAGGGCCACGCCTTCTTTTGCCAGCGTCAAGCGCTGGCCTTGCAGGAAGCGTTTGGCCAGTGGTTCGGATAACAACACCTCGGGAAAAGTCAGCAGCAGGCTGTCGACCGGCGCCAGCAAGGCGCTGCGCTCGGCCTGGCCGGTGGCGTCCAGCTGCTCCAGGGTGACGCAGCCATCCAGCGTCAGGTGGCCCACCTGGATCCGCCGCAACTCCTGCAGATGCGCGCCGCAGCCCAGGGCAGCGCCGATGTCTTCGCCCAGCACGCGGATGTAAGTGCCTTTGCTGCAGGCCACGCGCAAACGCAGGAACGGCGCCTCGTAGGCCAGGAATTCCAATGTGTGGATGCTGACGTCGCGCGCTTCGCGCTCCAGGGTAATGCCAGCCCGGGCGTATTCGTACAGCGGCTTGCCGTCGCGCTTGAGCGCCGAGTACATCGGCGGCACCTGCTTGATCGGGCCGCGGAACTGCGCCAGCACGGCATCGATCTGCGCGCGGCTGACGCTGACATCCTTGCGCTCCAGCACTTCGCCTTCGGTATCGCCGGTGGTAGTGCTCACTCCCAGGTGGATCAGCGTCTCGTACGTCTTGTCGGCATCCAGCAGGTCCTGGGCAAACTTGGTGGCCTCGCCGAAGCACAGCGGCAGCACGCCAGTGGCGAACGGATCGAGGGTGCCGGTATGCCCGGCCTTCTGCGCATTGAGCAAGCCTTTGGCCTTGATCAATGCGTCGTTGCTGGAGAAGCCGACGGGCTTGTCCAGCAGCAGGACGCCGTTGAGCGGGACACGGATTCTTTTGGGTGGGCGTGATGCCATTGGTAGCGGATGCAAAAGGAGAAAGCGGAAACGGCTTGCTGTGCCAGGCCGCATCGAATTTTAACGGTGACCGTTAGTCAATTTATCAACTAAACAATCGTTTAGTCTTGGCCGTCGTCCTTGGAACGGGTCGCATTCGCCAGGTCGATCAGGCGCGACATCTCGACGCCGCGGGCGGTCGAATTGTCATGGATGAAATGCAAGGCCGGCAAGGTATGGATAGACAGGCGGCGGCCTAGCTGGTTGCGCAGGAAACCGGCAGCCTGGGTCAGGCCCTTGACGGTATTCGCAATCGCTTCCAGATCGTCGTTCAGCATTGTGAAAAACACCTTGGCATGGGCGTAATCCGGCGTCACCTGTACTTCGGTAATCGTGATCATGCCGACCCGCGGGTCTTTCAGCTCGAAAACGATGATCTCGGACAAGTCCTTCTGGATCTGGTCTGCAACCCGCAAACCGCGGCCAGGGATGGATTTACTATGTTTAGCCATGCTTTTATTCAGCGCTTCTACACGCTTTGTCTTTCACAAATGAACTGCCAACCAACGTTACACAGGTTACTACAAAATGAAAATCGGGCTGTTAGGCCCGATTTTCCTGCCTACGCACATTCCTGCCGTGCGTGTGCTTGCGTTATTACAGAGTCCGCGCGATTTCTTCGACTTCAAAGATTTCGAGGTGATCGCCTTCTTTGATATCGTTGAAGTTCTTCAGGGTCAGGCCGCATTCGAAGCCGGAACGGACTTCCTTGACGTCATCCTTGAAGCGTTTCAGCGAATCCAGCTCGCCTGTCCACAAGACCACGTTGTCGCGCAGCAGGCGGACCGAAGCGCCACGTTTGACCAGGCCTTCGAGCACGTAGCAACCGGCGATCGCGCCGACTTTGCTGACCAGCAGCACCTGGCGAATCTCGACCAGGCCGAGGTTCTGTTCGCGCTTCTCTGGCGACAACATGCCGGACATCGCTGCCTTGATCTCATCCACAGCATCGTAAATGATGTTGTAGTAACGGATGTCGACACCGTTGGCTTCCGCCAGCTTGCGTGCCGACGCATCGGCGCGGGCGTTGAAGCCGATGATCACGGCCTTGGAGGCGACCGCCAGGTTGACGTCCGACTCGCTGATGCCGCCGACGCCGGCGTGCACCACTTGTACCCGGACTTCGCTGGTCGACAGCTTCTGCAAGGACTGGACCAAGGCTTCTTGCGAACCTTGCACGTCGGTCTTGATGATCATCGGCAGGTTCTTGACTTCGCCTTCGGCCATCTGGTCGAACATGTTTTCCAGCTTCGCGGCTTGCTGCTTGGCCAGCTTCACGTCGCGGTATTTACCTTGGCGGAACTGACCGATTTCGCGCGCCTTGCGCTCGTCTGCCATGACCATGACTTCTTCGCCGGCAACCGGCACTTCCGTCAAGCCCTGGATTTCGACCGGGATCGATGGGCCGGCTTCGGAAATCGCCTTGCCGTTTTCGTCCAGCATCGCACGGACGCGGCCGTAAGCCGAACCCGCCAGCACGACGTCGCCGCGCTTCAAGGTGCCTGACTGCACCAGGATCGTTGCAACCGGGCCACGGCCCTTGTCGAGACGGGCTTCCACCACCAGGCCGCGGGCCGGTGCGGCAACCGCTGCCTTCAGCTCCAGCACTTCAGCTTGCAGCAGTACCTGTTCCAGCAAGTTGTCGATGCCTTCGCCAGTCTTGGCCGATACCGGCACGAACGGCGATTCGCCGCCGTATTCTTCCGGCACCACTTGTTCCGCGATCAGTTCCTGCTTGACGCGGTCCAGGTTGCCGCCCGGCTTGTCGATCTTGTTGATCGCCACCACCAGCGGTACGCCGGCGGCTTTCGCATGGGCGATCGCTTCCTTGGTTTGCGGCATCACGCCGTCGTCGGCAGCGACCACCAGGATCACGATATCGGTCGCCTTGGCGCCGCGGGCACGCATGGCGGTAAACGCTTCATGGCCCGGGGTGTCGAGGAAGGTGATCATGCCGCGCGGTGTTTCCACGTGATATGCACCGATGTGCTGGGTAATGCCGCCGGCTTCGCCGGATGCAACCTTGGCGCGGCGGATGTAATCGAGCAGCGAGGTCTTGCCGTGGTCGACGTGACCCATGACAGTGACCACCGGTGCGCGCGGCAGCAGTTCGGCGTCGGCATGTTCTTCGCCGTCGACCAGCAGTGCTTCCGGATCGTCCAGTTTCGCAGCGTGCGCGGTGTGGCCCATTTCTTCGACCAGAATCATCGAAGTTTCCTGGTCCAGCACCTGGTTGATGGTGACCATCTGGCCCAGTTTCATCAAATGCTTGATGACTTCCGAAGCCTTGACCGACATCTTGTGCGCCAGTTCGGCGACAGTAATGGTTTCAGGGACATAGATGTCCTTGATGACCGCTTCCGTCGGCACCTGGAAATTGCTTTCATGATCGTCGTTGTGCGCATTGCGACGGCCCTTCGGACCGCCACGCCAGCCATCGCGACCGCCGCCGGTATTGCCGCGGGTCTTGATGCCGAGGCCGCGCTTCTTGGCCGCATCGTCTTGCCAGGTGGAAGAAACGTTGGCGGACTTGATCGACTTCTTGTCGACCACGACTTTCTTGTCGTCTTTCTTCTCGCCAGGCTTCTTGTCGGCAGGCTTGTGCAACGTGCCTTCGGCAGTCTTGGCCGGGGCTGCGGCAGGCGCAACCGGCTCAGGCGCCTTGATGACGCGGCGCGGCGCATTCATCATGGCCTTGATCTGCGCCACTTCATCTTGCACGGCCTTGCGGGCGCGTTCAGTCGCGGCCGATTTCTCGGCAGCTTCCTTGGCGGCCAGCGCGACCTTTTGCTTGGCTTCTTCGTTCGCCAGGCGTTTCTTTTCTTCAGCCGCAGGGTCTTCCTGCTTCTTGACCGCATCGGCAGCTACCGGGGCGGGAGCTTCGGCAGCCGCTTTTTTAGCTTCGCTTTCCGCTTTCTTGGCCTCGTTTTCCGCTTTCAGCGCAGCCTTGGCTTGCGCTTCCTTTTCCGCTTCCAGCTTGGCCAGGCGTTCCTGTTTTTCCAGCAGTTCGGCTTCCTGGCGAGCGATCAATTCGGCCTGGCGGCGCGTTTCTTCGATGCGGCGCGCCTGTTCAGCTTCATCGATGACCGGCGCGGCAGGCGCAACCGGTGCGGCCGCAGCTTCGGCAACCGGCTCGTCACGCTTGACGAAAGTACGCTTCTTGCGCACTTCAACCTGGATCGTGCGCGACTTGCCGGTGGCGTCAGCCTGCTTGATCTCGGTGGTTTCCTTGCGGGTCAGCGTGATCTTCTTCTTTTCGCTGTCTGGCACCGCACCGTGCGAACGGCGCAGGTGTTCCAGCAGGCGATCCTTGTCTTCTTTCGACAAGGCGTCGTCAGTCGAATTTTTCTGGACGCCAGCCGATTGCAGTTGTGTCAGCAGGAGATCCGCTGGCATTTTCAGCTCGGTGGCAAATTGGGCTACATTGTTACTCGCCATTCAGTCCTCTTTTTCTATGTGGCGCGGCAGACGATACGGAACCTCTCGGATCACTCGATCACTTGGCTTCCGCTGTATTCCATGCCTTGGCCTGCAGGGCCTTGGCATGATCATCGTACTTGGCATCGATGAGTTTCATCTCATCGTCGGTCACATCTTTAAACTCTTGTTCAATCAAATGACGCGCACGGTCGGCCGATAAAGCCAGGATCGCGCCAAACTCGTCATACGCCAGGGCGGCGAAGGCAGCCAATGTCTTGACTCCAGCCAGTCCCAGCTTGCCGGCGGTAACCCGGTCCATGCCTTCGAAGTTGACCAGGGCATCTTCCATGCCTTCCAGTCCTTCTTCCGAGGCAATCGCTTCTGTCACCAGCGCATCGCGAGCCCGGTTACGCAATTCGTTGACGGTGTCTTCGTCAAACGAATCGATTTCCAGCATTTCGGTAATCGGCACGTAAGCGATTTCTTCCAGGCTGGCAAAACCTTCTTCCACCAGGATGTCGGCGACTTCCTGGTCGACGTCCAGTTTTTCCATGAACAGGGCGCGGATCGCGGCGGTTTCCACCGCCGATTTGTCGGCCGACTCTTCCGCTGTCATGATGTTGATCTGCCAGCCGGTCAGTTCTGCCGCCAGGCGCACGTTCTGGCCGCCGCGGCCGATGGCGATCGCCAGGTTTTCTTCGTCGACCACGACATCCATGGCGTGCTTCTCTTCGTCAACCACGATCGAAGAAACGTTGGCAGGAGCCAGCGCGCCGATGACGAATTGCGCCGGGTCTTCCGACCACAGCACGATGTCGACGCGTTCGCCGCCCAGCTCGCCGGTCACGGCCTGCACGCGCGAACCGCGCATGCCGACGCAGGTGCCGATAGGATCGATGCGCTTGTCGGCGGTGAATACAGCGATCTTGGCGCGCACGCCAGGGTCACGCGCCGCCGACTTGATTTCCAGCGAACCTTGTTCGATTTCCGGCACTTCCAGCTCGAACAGCTTCATGATGAATTCCGGCGCGGTACGCGACAGTATCACTTGCGGGCCGCGTGCATTGCGGTCGATACGCAGGATGAAGGCGCGGACACGGTCGCCGATACGCAGGTTTTCCTTAGGAATCGTCTGGTCGCGCGGCAAGCGCGCTTCGATCTTGCCCGACTCGACGATGGCGTCGCCGCGTTCCATCCGCTTGATGGTGCCTGTGACCAGCGAATCGCCGCGTTCCAGGAAATCAGCCAGGATCTGTTCGCGTTCAGCATCGCGGATCCGCTGCAGCACGACTTGTTTGGTGTCTTGCGCAAAACGGCGGCCGAAATCGACCGATTCGATCGGCTCTTCGATGTGGTCGTCGACTTCGACGTCTTCAATCTGTTCCTTGGCTTCGAACAAGAGGATTTCCTGGTCCGGCAGTTGCAGGCCGGCTTCGTCCGGCACTACGTGCCAGCGGCGGAAGGATTCGAATTCGCCGGTTTCACGATCGATCGTGACGCGGATATCGACGTCGCCCTCGTAGCGTTTTTTGGTTGCCTGTCCAAGCGCGTGTTCGAGCGCACCGAACACGACATCCCGATCGACGTTTTTTTCATGCGCGAGCGCATCGACCAACAATAAAATTTCGCGACTCATGCTTTGCGACTCCTAAAATCCACTTGCGGCACCAAGTGTGCCTTGTCTACGTCAGCGAGCGTGAAATCCAGCAGCGCCGACCCATCTTTTGTTTCAAATTCGATTTTCAAGTTCTCGCCATCCGGTTCACCCAGGACACCCTGGAATGATTTGCGATGCGCGGCGCCTGGCATCGGCACACGCAATTTCACGATGGCTTCCTTGCCGGCAAAACGCACATAGTCCGCCAGTTTCTTCAGCGGCCGGTCCAGGCCCGGCGAGGATACTTCCAGACGTTCGTACACGACGTTTTCGACCGTCAGCACATGCAGCAGTTGATGCGTCACTTTTTCGCAATCTTCTACCGTGATCTGGCCTTGCTCGGCATTTTCAGGCGTGAAGTCGATGTATACGCGCAACACGCCACGCGCCGCCTTTTCGAATTCGACCAGCTCGTAGCCCATGCCTACCACGGTTGTTTCAATTAGCTCCAGCAACTGCAAAGCAACTCCCTATAAATATAACTGCAGGCCCGACAACTACAGGCCTGATGTCTGCACACCTACAAACTAAAAGCAGCTAAAACGAAAAGCAAAAAAAAAATGGGCATCTGCCCATCTTCTTATCGTTTGTCATTTCGAGCAGTTTCACGAGATCGGCTGCGAATCGGCTCTTCGAGCATCCGAGAGATTTAATTCCCCGATTTTCTTTTCTCGTTAATGACTTCTGTTAACTTGTAAATTATAAACGATTAGGCTATGGACCGCAACGTAAGCGAGTGCAGGAAATTTGCATTTATTGACAATCTGCCGTCAACAGACGGTAAATTGATCATTATTGCAACACTCCCCGCCACTTCTTTCAGCCATCCAAAAGCGGCAAATGCCGCCAGGACGAAAACACCAATCAGCCGCGGGGACGGCGGCGCGGCCCGCCTTGCGCGCCGTAATGCCCGCCGCCGGTTTGTCCGCCAGCCGCTTTGTTGGGGCGTGCCGGACGCGCAAAACCGTTACCGCCGCCATTGCGTCGTTGCTGTCCTGCATCAGGGAAGCCCAACGCGGTCTGCAACGGATCCGGCTGCCGGCTGCGCGGCGGCTGACCGCCGCTGCCACCTTGCGGACGGCCCTGGCCGCCACCCGGGCCGCGGCCTTGATTGCCTCGCGGCTGACCGCCAAAGTTGCCGCGCGGCTGGCCGCCAAAACCCTGGTCGCCGCCACGGTAACCACCGCCGCCCGGGCCTTGCGGGGCACTATCCGCGCGATTGCCGTTAGGCTGGCGATCCTTGTTGAAATCGGGACGGCCTTTGCCGCCGCCGGCGCCTTGGCCGGCAGCCGGCTTGTCCAGGCCGTGCGCAGCCAGCATGTCGCGTACTGCGTTTTCATCCAGTTCTTCCCAGCGGCCGCGCTTGAGGCCGCGCGGCAGCGTCATGGCGCCGTAACGGGTACGGATCAGGCGCGACACGGTCAGGCCGATGGCCTCGAACATGCGGCGCACTTCGCGGTTGCGGCCTTCGCCGATCACCACGCGATACCATTTATTGATGCCTTCACCGCCGCCATCGGCAATTTTCGTGAATTGCGCCACGCCGTCTTCCAGCTCGACGCCGGCCAGCAGTTTCTGGCGCATGCCCTGCTCCAGTTCGCCTAAGGTACGCACCGCGTATTCGCGGTCGATGCCGTAGCGCGGGTGCATCAGGCGGTTAGCCAGGTCGCCGGAGGTGGTAAACAGCAGCAAACCTTCGGTGTTGAAGTCCAGCCGTCCGACGGCCAGCCATTTGGCCGCCTTCATGTTCGGCAAACGGTCGAATACCGATGGCCGTCCGTCCGGGTCGTTGTGGCTGACGATTTCGCCGGCCGGCTTGTGGTACACCAGCACTCGCGGCGGACGCTTGCTGACTTTACGCTGCAGCAGCTTGCCGTTGATGCGGACTTGATCGGTTGGCAAGATACGCTGGCCGATATGGGCCGGTTCGCCATTGACCGAAACCCGGCCGGCGATGATCAGCTCTTCCATGTCGCGGCGCGAACCGAGGCCGACATCCGCCAGGACCTTGTGCAATTTTGGTGCATCGTCTTCGGCGGTGAGGTCGCGCCGCACGCTTTTCTGCGCCTGACGGCCGGCGGCATCTTCTGCCGTGACCAGGGTATCGAACGATTCTGAGGTAACAAACGAGAATGCTTCGTCGGCGTCGCCGCCACGGCTTGGCTTGCCGCCACGCGGCCCCTGCCCTGGCTTGCCGTTCTGCGCCAGCGGCTTCTTGCCCTTTGGCTGACGCTCGCGCGAATTGCGTTCGCCGTTGCGGCCAGCGCCGTTATTGCGGTCGCCGCGCTGCTGGCGCGGTTCGCCTGCCGCCGGATCGCCGGCCGGCGCTTGGACTTGCGCAACACTTGGCTGGCCTTCCGTCACGGCGGCGTTGCCCGCTTCAGCAGCGGAACTGGCCGCTGCCGCCGATTCTTGCGCACGCTGGGCGGCGCGATTGCTGCGCAGGGCGCGCGGACCGCGCACGCCGCGCTTGGCAGGCCGTTCCCTGGCTGGCGCCTCCGATATTTCCTGATTTGCAACAACCGGAACAACAACCGCCGGCGCCGCCTCCACCACAAATTCAACCGCAGTACTCGGTTCAACCACGACCTGGACCTTCTTGCGCGGCGCAGCCTTGGGCTTGGCCGGCGTAGCTGTTTCGGCGGCGACAGCTGTTTCAGCCGCGCCGGACTCGGCTGCCGCAACAGCTTTCTTGCGCGGCGCGCGGGCCGGCTTGGCCGGCTCTGCCGCAGCCGCTGCCGGAACAGCGGCGTCCGCCGCAATCGGCGCATCAGCCGCAACCTTGCGCGCTCTAGGCTTTTTAGCTGGCTTCGGGTCAGTGGTGGCAGTCAGGTCGACGACCGGTGCATCATTGGAACTAGGTGGGTTCATTATTCAGGTGTTGGTTATGCCGACCTGGCGTGGCTTCATCATCCGATTCGGACGCGTGGTCGTTGGTGTGGGTTTCATTCGATGCAAGCGATTCTATTTGCGAATGAGCAACTTCCTCATCCTCTGGCGCTGCATTTTCCGTCATGACTGCATCTACGACACTATCTTCTGTAGCTGGTTCTGCTGTCGGCAACTCATCGGTTGCAATATGGTCTTGCTCATCCTGGCTCATTTGTTCGGTCATCTGCTCGGATTGAAGCTCGTCGGCGGCGGCATCTTCCGCTTCCAGCGCCGCGGCAGCGTCGAGCACCGCGCTGGCTTCGATACTCGCTTCCAGCGCCTGCAATTCAAGCAGGTTGCCTTCCTGCATGTCATTCCTGGCAACTTGCTGCAGCGGCGGCAGCTGGTCCAGCGAGGTCAGGCCGAGATCGTCCAGGAACTGCTTGGTGGTGGCAAACAATGCCGGGCGTCCAGGCACGTCGCGATGGCCGATGGCCTCGATCCAGCCGCGCTCTTCAAGCATTTTTACGGTCTGCGAATTGACTGTCACGCCCCGGATTTCCTCGATATCGCCGCGAGTGACCGGCTGGCGGTAAGCGATGATCGCCAGGGTTTCCATGGTCGCCCGCGAATATTTCGGCGGTTTTTCCGGATTCAGCCGCTCCAGGTAGATCTTCATCTCGGGCCGGCTCTGGAAGCGCCATCCGGTCGACAGGGCAACTACCTCGATGCCTTTGTCGACCCAGTCTTCACGCAATTCTTCCAGCATCGATCTGATCGTATCTGCATTGATTTCGCCGTCTTCTTCGCCGCCGGCCATGTACAACTTTTTCAAGTCGTTAAGCGACAGCGGCTCGTGAGCGCAGAGCAATGCAGTTTCGAGGACTTTCTTGGCCTCAATAATATTCATGTACGACGTAGTTTATTTAAATTTTATTAAAAATTCGCAGAGCTCATGTTCAACGGCAGGCCGGGCCTGGTCAAAGAGAAAGCTGTTGATACTGCTGTCCAGCGCCCGTTAGAGGAGGATTAATGAGGGCGGGGACGATAAGACTGGAATAAGACGGGTAACTGCGCCGCTCGTTCTTTCAATTTTGATCTGACCGGCGCCGACGCTGTAACTACGCTACCGGAGCCGATCCTGCTGCCAATCAAAAATGTTGAGAGACAGTTTAGCACAAAGCAGATGGGAAGGCGCACTGATCTTGCGGATGTGGTTATTTGACGATAGCCGGCAAACGGGGAATCGGCCGATCCGCTATCGTCGGCGCCGGCAGCCTGCCGGGCCACCAATGTTCACCAATGCCCACCAAGGTCGCCTGCTGGCAAGAAAGTTGCTTAATTAACTTCCACGATAAGTTGAGTAAGACCAGGGCGACACTACCAGGGGGACATGATAATTCTGATCGGCATGGGCAATCCCGAAAGCGAGCGTGACGCGGTCGACAAAACGCGGGCTTGGCAGGTCGATGCCTTGCGCGGCGAAATAGTCGCCGGCCGAGAACACCAGTTCATATTGGCCGGCCTGCATTTCCTCGCCCTGCAGCAAAGGCGCGTCGACCCGGCCGTCCTGGTTGGTGACGGCGCTATTGAGCAGGTTGCGGCCGGCAGGAGTGACTGCATATAGTGCAATTTTGACACCGGCGCCCGGCTTGCCCTGGGTGATATCCAAAACATGTGTACTTAACTTTCCAAAAGCGTTTCCCATGGCATTTCCCTATATCGATTAGTTGAAAACGAGTATCGATCAAATGATATACCGCAGGGTTCAGGTCAATATACTATCCGGCATATATTAATCATGGCTGCAGCCCACATAATCCAGAACACCAGATCAATACTCCAGGCCAAGCAATGACTATCAATACCGACCCCAATTATCCGCGCGACATGACCGGCTACGGCCGCACGCCGCCGCACCCGCAATGGCCGAACCGGGCCCGGATCGCCCTGCAGTTCGTCCTCAACTATGAAGAAGGCAGCGAAAACTGCGTGCTCGACGGCGACGCCGGCTCGGAAACCTTCCTCTCCGAGATCATCGGCGCCCAGAGTTTCCCGGCGCGCCACATGAGCATGGAATCCATATACGAATACGGTTCGCGCGCCGGCGTCTGGCGTTTGCTGCGCATGTTTGAAGAGCGCCGCCTGCCATTGACCGTGTTCGGTGTTGCGCGGGCGCTACAGCGCAACCCGGAAGCGACCGCCGCCTTCCAGGAACTGGGCCACGAAATCGCCTGCCACGGCCTGCGCTGGATCAGTTACCAGAATATCGACGAAGCGACCGAACGCGCCCATATTGCCGAAGCCGTCGCCGTCATCAGGCAATTGACCGGCAGCGCCCCGCTCGGCTGGTACACCGGCCGCGATTCACCCAATACGCGCCGACTGGTGCTGGAACACGGCGGCTTCAGCTACGACGCCGACCACTACGGCGACGACCTGCCGTTCTGGGAACAGGTCCAGGTCAGTAATGGCACCGGCGAGACCCTGGTCAAGCCGCAGCTGATCGTGCCATACACGCTGGACACCAACGACATGCGCTTCGCCGCCATGCAAGGTTTCAATTCCGGCGCCCAGTTCTTCGATTACCTGAAAGACGCTTTCGACGTGCTGTACCGCGAAGGCGATCCGCACGGCCTGAACCAGCCGAAGATGCTGTCGATCGGCCTGCATTGCCGGCTGGTCGGCCGGCCCGGCCGCGCCGCCGCGCTGGCGCGTTTCCTCGATTATGTGCAGAGCCACGGCCAGGTATGGATCACTCGCCGCATCGACATCGCCGACCATTGGCGGGCGATCCATCCGTTTTCGGCATAACGTTTTTTAACCCGTCGTGGCGGTTCCACGGACCTTGCTTGAACACGGACGCGTGTTATTTCAAATGAATAAAACCAGAGATTTATTTTCCACTTATTTGCGATCTTATAAAAACCAGGAGACAGGGATGTACCCAGCTAAAAACAGATTACGAACACTGCAAGTTGCTGCCGCTCTCGGCGCGGCGGTCGCGCTGCCGGCGATGGCGCAAACTTCGGTGCAGGTCACCGGCCTGGTCGACACCTACGTCGGCTCGATGAAATACAGCGGCGACTCAGGACGCACCAACGTCGTCAACAGCGGCGGCCTGACCACTTCCTGGATCGGCTTCAAGGGCACCGAGGATCTCGGCGGCGGACTCAAGGCGAAGTTCAACCTGACCTCGTTCTTCCGCGCCGACACCGGCCAAGCCGGCCGCTTCGACGGCAATGAAACGCTGTTCTCGCGCGACGCCAATGTCGGCCTGATCGGCGGCTTCGGCGCCATCTCGCTGGGCCGCGACCTGGCGCCGAATTTCCTGCCGTCGATCCTGTTCAACCCGTTCGGCGATTCGTTCCAGCTGTCGCCGCTGATCCTGCACATGGACGTGCCTTGGTTCAATGCCTCCGGCTGGACCAACTCGGTCGCCGGCGATACCGGCTGGAGCAACGAAGTCATCTACACGACGCCAGATTTCGGCGGCCTGAAAGCCAACTTCCACTATCAGTTCGGGGAACAGGCAGGCAATACCGGCAAGAACAATATCGGCGCCAATGTCTTGTATTTCCACGGCCCGCTGGCGCTGACCGCCTACTACCAGCGCGTCAAGGTCAACAATCCGCTGGAACTGTCGCCGGGCAATGTGCAGCCGACCACCAACATCCCATTGCCAAGCGGCATGGTCGCCGCCCGCCAGTCGGCATGGTTCCTCGGCGCCACTTACGACTTCACCGTGGCCAAGCTGTTTGCGACCTACGACCAGACCTCGCATGACATCGACCTGAAAGACAAGACCCTGCAGCTCGGCACCAGCATCCCGCTGGGCCAGGGCGCGGTGCTGGCCTCCTGGGCCAACACCAAGCGTTCCGGCGCCGCGGTGGGCGAATCGCTCAAGCGCAATACGGCATCGCTGGGCTACGACTACAACATGTCGAAGCGCACCGACCTGTATGCGATCTACATGTACGACAAGATCACAGAGCAAACCGTCGGCAACAGCGTTGCCCTGGGCATCCGCCATCGCTTCTGATCGGCAGACAATGCAATAAATAAAGTGATACAGTAGTTGCATCGATGCGCGCCGATCGCTTTGCCGACCGGCGCGCATTTTAACGTTTGGATTCCTATGCCGGCAGATTCCGCCATCAGCAGCGCCGAGTGGCAGGTACGCAAGGACCTGGCTGCCTGCTATCGCCTGTGCGCCCTGAAGCGCTGGGACGACCTGATCTACACCCACATCTCGGCCTCGGTGCCGGACGAACCGGGGCATTTCCTGCTCAATCCGTTCGGCTATCGCTTCGATGAAGTATGCGCATCGAACCTGGTCAAGATCGATGCCCGGGGACAGGTCGTCGGCGCTTCGCCGTACCAGGTCAACGTCAGCGGCTTCGCGATTCACGGCGCAGTCCATGCGGCCAGGCCGGACGCCGTGTGCGTCATGCATCTGCACAATGTCAACGCGGTCGCGGTCAGCACCCTGGCCGACGGCTTGCTGCCGATTTCCCAGCACGCGCTGCGCTTTTATGAACAGATCGCCTATCACGACTACGAGGGCCTGGCGCTGACGCCGACAGAACAGGATCGCATGGTCGAGCGGCTGGGCCAGCTGCCGGCCATGCTGCTGCGCAATCACGGCAGCCTGGTATGCGGCCGCACCGTGGCCGAAGCCTACGTCCTCATGGATACGCTGGACAAAGCTTGCGAAATCCAGCTCAAGGCCAATGCCGGCGGCCGCCGCTTGAACATGCCGGCGCAGGACATTTGCCGCAAGACGCGCGACCAGCTGCTCGGCGACGGCAGCCCTGAAGGCCTGCTGGAATGGCCTGCCCTGCTGCGCCAGCTGGATGCCATGGCGCCCGGCTACCAGCACTGACCATTTTTTACAGAAAGGATTTTTATGCCGACTTTTAACGTACAACTTTTCGAAGGCCGCAGCACCGAGCAAAAACGCGCTTTTGTCAAAGCCATCACCGAAGTCACCTGCCAGACGCTGGACTGCGGGCCGGAATCGGTGGACATCATCATCCAGGAGGTCAAACGCGAAAACTGGGCCACCGCCGGCAAGCTGTGGTCCGACTGAGCTTGTAAAACATCGCTACATGAAAAAAGGAGCCGAAGCTCCTTTTACCGCGGCAGTCAGATACATACGTCAGGCAAACTCGCCGATCTTCTCGACCACCGCATGACGCACCGAACCGCTCACCACAAACGACTGCGCCACCGCGATATCGTTGTGGAACCAGCGGTCGCCTTCCAGGCAAGCCGGGATCTGGCGGCGGATTTCCTGGTACGCCGCTTGCGTGCCTTGGCCCAATACGAAACCAGGCAGCAAATCTTCCGTCATGGTCAAGGCCTGCGCCGCCAGCAGCATCTCGACACCGATGATGTATTGCGTGTTCGCCACTACGGTGGCCGCCTTGCGTGCGCACCAGGTCGAGTTCGAGACGTGGTCTTCGCTGTTGCCCTTGGCCGGGATGCTGTCGACGCTGCCCGGCATGCACAGGGTGCGGTTTTCCATCACCAGCGAACTGAGCGAACATTGCACCACCGGATAGCCGGTATTGACGCCGCGTACGCCGCTCATCAGGTTGCGCGGCAAACCCCACGACAAGGTCGGATCGATCAGGCGCGCCACACGACGTTCGCAGATGCTGCCGAGGTCGGTGATCGCCATGGCCAGCAAGTCCATCGCCTGCGCCAGGTACTGGCCGTGGAAATTGCCGCCGGAGATGATCTCGAAGCCGCCGCCTTCCTTATCGAAGATCAGCGGGTTGTCGGTGGCGGAGTTGATTTCCTTGTCGACAATGTTGTCGATATAGTCAAGGGCATCGAACACCGGGCCGTAGACTTGCGGCGAGCAGCGCAGCGAATACACATCCTGGATACGGGCGGTGTAGGGAATATCGGTGCGGCGCAGTTCTTCCGGAAACTGCACGGCGCGCGCTTCATGCGTGGTGCGGGTCGATCCCGACAGCAGCTTGCGGATGATGGCGGCGGTCTTGATCTGGCCGGCGTGCGGACGCGCTTGCTGGATACGGTGGTCGAACGCCGCCATTTCGGCGCGCATCGCTTCCAGCGTCAGGCCCAGCGATAAACAGGCATCGCTCAGCAGGTTGCGCGCATCGTGGGCCACCAATACCGCCACCGCCAGCGAGGCGGTGCAGCCATTGATCAGGGCCGAGGCGTCCTTCGCCTTCAAGTCAAACTTGACCGGACCGACGCCAGACTTGGTGATCGCCTCAGGCGCACGCATGCGCTGGCCCTGGTACATCACTTCGGCTTCATCGAAACCGGCAATCGCTGCCGCCAGGTAGGACAACGGCGCCAGATCGCCGGAAGCGCCGACCGAACCCTTCTGCGGCATGATCGGATGGATGCCGGCATTGAGGAAAGCGAGCAGGCGATCCACCACTTCCACCCGCGGCGCCGAATAGTTGCTGGCGAAGGCGTTGGCGCGCAACAGCATGGTGGCGCGGCTAACTTCTTCCGAGAACGGTTCGCCGATGCCGGCGCAGTGGGCCTTGATCAACTGGGTCTGGAACAGTTCGATGTGTTCGACCTTGATCCGGGTGTCTTTCAGCAGGCCGACGCCGGTGTTGAAGCTGTACATCATCGGCGCTTCGTCGTGCATCCAGGTCGCTTCGATGTAGTCGCGGCTTTCTTTCAGGGCGGCGCGCGAGGTGTCGGCCAGGGCCACCGGCAGGTGCGGTGCGCGGGCGACGTCGACCACTTGCTGCGCAGTCAGGTTGAAGCCGTCGATGGTGATGGTTTGGGACATGAAAACTCCAGATTTAAATATGGGAGGACGAGCGCGGAAGCCGCTTGAGCATGATTGCTCAATCAGCTTCCGGCTTCCGGGATGAGAATGGGGTACCGCCCGGCTTACTTGGCGCCGGAGGTATACCAGGTGCCGATCAGGGCCCGCTCTTCGTCGGTGATGTGAGTCAGGTTAGCCAGCGGCATCGCCTTCAGTTGCACGGCTTGCTGGTAGACCTTGTCGGCATGCTGCCGGATCTGGTCTGCAGTCTGCAGCATCACGCCGGCCGGCGCCGTGGCAAAACCCGGCTGGGTCGGCTGCGCCGAATGGCAGGTGGCGCAACGCTGGCCGATGATTTCCTGGATATGCGCCATGTCGGCGCTCGGCGCCGCAACTGCTGCGGGAGCGCCGGCCACGGCAGCCTCTGCCTTGGCCACAGGCGCCACCGGCGGCACCGGACGCGGTGCAATGGCGATCGCTACCGCCAGCAGCAAGGCCACGCCGGCAATCGGATAACCGAACGACACGCGGCCGGCATGGCGCAGGTTGAAGAAGTGGCGGATCAGGGCGCCGGCGGCAATGATCGCAGCCAGGATCAGCCAGTTGTACGGATGGCTGTAGGTCATGCCGTAGTGGTTGCTGATCATGATGAACAGCACCGGCAGCGTGAAGTAGTTGTTGTGCACGCTGCGCTGTTTGGCTTTCTTGCCGTAGATGGGATCCGGCGATTTGCCGACGCGCATCGCTTCCACCAGCTTGCGCTGGCCCGGGATGATCACCATCAGCACGTTACCCACCATCATGGTGCCGATCATGGCGCCGACATGGATATAGGCAGCGCGGCCGCTCAGCAAGTGCGACAGCACATAGGCGGCGGCCACGATGAACAGGTACATGACGATGCCGAGCAGGCCTTCGCGCTTGCCCAGCGGCGAGCGGCACAGCAGATCGTATACGGTCCAGCCGATCACCAGTGTGCCGAGGCCGACGCCGATCGCCTGCCAGGTGCTGAGGTCAGCCACATCCTTGTTGATCATCATCGCCGACGCATTGAAGTAATAGACGATGAACAGCATGGCGAAGCCCGACAGCCAGGTGGCGTAGGCTTCCCATTTGAACCAGTGCAGCTCTTCCGGCAGCTCGGCCGGCGCCACCAGGTATTTTTGCGGATTGTAGAAGCCACCGCCATGGACCGCCCACAATTCTCCGGACACGCCTTTCTTGGCCAGGTCGGAGCCGGCTTTCGGCGGCCGGATCGAATTGTCCAGCCAGACGAAATAGAAGGACGCGCCGATCCAGGCGATGCCCGTGATCAGGTGCAGCCAGCGGACCAGCAGGTTGAGCCATTCGACCCCGTACGAAACTAACAATGCATCCATGTCTTCCCCAACGATTATTACTCGTCTGCCACCGCGGGCTCTGCAAACGATAGAGGTTATTTCGCTTTATATTTGAACCGATAACTGCGTTGCTTCGCCTTGCCGTGCTACAGCACTGTCTGCGGCTTTGCGCCTTGTTCTCGCTTCAAATAAAAACCGAAATATTTACCTCCAACACGGCCGCGAACTTTTATAACGCCTATCTCAGCTCCGCTACGACCAACATGATCGGATAAGCAAGATACCTGCCTGCCCAGCCTTCATTATTCCCCTGCCTGCGCTCTCAAATTAAAAGCGTGCCAGATTCACGCAAGATAAACGTATTGCGCCATCAAAACATGGATTTTCAGATATATTTGACATACTCATATCCATATAACAAAATGAACTCTGATAATACCTAAAAATAGTAGGAGACAACATGGCCAAGCTGCCGGACCACCTGGATATCCACCTGATACGTATCCTGTATCTGCTGCTGTGCGAAAAGAACGTCTCGCGCGTCGCCCTCAAGCTGAACCAGCCGCAACCGTCGATCTCGGCCTCGCTGCGCAAATTGCGCGAACTGACCGGCGACCCCCTGCTGGTGCGTGGCGCGCGCGGCATGGTGCCGACCCAGCACGGCGAAAGCCTGCTGAAGCCGGCCAAGCGCATCCTGGAAGAAACCGAGCGGCTGTTTGTGCAAAAAACCGCCTTCGTGCCCCAGGCTGAAGCACGCACCTTCCACATCGCCGCGCCAGATTACATGAATACGCCGTTCTTCCTGGAAGTGGTGGCGCGCCTGCGCCGCGAATCGCCCAAGAGCCGCATCGTGATCCACGCCTTGGGGCCGGAAACCGACTACGTCCGCCTGCTGTCCGACGGCGACCTCGACCTGGTCATCGCCAACTGGGACGAGCCGCCGCCGCACCTGCACCTGTCCAAGCTGTTCGACGATCCCATCGTCTGCCTGATGCGCGCCGACAGCGCCTACGCCAAGCGCACCGCGCCGGACCAGATGACGGTAGAAGACTACCTGTCGCTGCCGCACGTGGCGCCATGGCAGGTGCTGCCCGGCTATCACGGCATCATCGATTCTTTCCTCGATAGCCAGAACCTGAACCGCAACGTGGTGGTCGAATCGGCCTATTTCGGCATGCTGCCCTACATGGTGGCGCAAACCGACCTGGTGCTGACCACCGGCCGCCAGTTCGCCCTTTTTTATGAAAAGACGCTGGCGCTGAAAAGCTTCACCCTGCCGATCAAGTTCCCGCCCATGCGTTTTTACCAGCTCTGGCATGAGCGCGTGCATCAGGCGACCGAACACAAATGGCTGCGCGAGCAGATCGGCATTGCCGCCAAGGCAATGCTTGCCAAGTAAACCTCATATATCCAAATACATAAATCAACTATCAGCCAGTATATATATCGTGAGGGGCTGGGCAAAGTAGTATCGGACAGCACAAGCCCTGCCCATGCGGCAGGAGATTTGTGAGGCTGTTGCGCATCGGTCCGGCCGGGCAGGAAGTAAAAAGGCCGGATCGATGTTGCCGCAAGCACTAAAATAACTGCACCCAGGAGACACACGATGAACAGCAGCACAGATCCGGTAGATGAAAAACTCCCCGTAGGAAAACTCGCTGCGCTCGGCATGCAGCACGTGCTGGTGATGTATGCCGGCGCAATCGCCGTGCCGCTGATCATCGGCGGCGCCCTCAACCTGGCCAAAAGCGATATCGCCTTCCTGATCAGCGCCGACCTGTTCTGCTGCGGCCTGGTGACCCTGATCCAGAGCCTGGGCTTCTGGAAATTCGGCATCAGGATGCCGGTGATGATGGGCGTCACCTTCGCCGCCGTCGGTCCAATGGTGGCGATGGCCGGCAACCCGCAGCTGACGATTGTCCATATCTACGGCGCGGTGATTGTCTCCGGCATATTCTGCGTCTTTGCCGCGCCCTACATGAGCCGCCTGATGCGCTTCTTCCCGCCGGTGGTGACTGGCACCGTGATCAGCGTCATCGGCATTTCGCTGATGGGCGTAGGGATCAACTGGGCGGCCGGCGGCCAGCCCGTGATCGGCACCCTGGTCGACGGCGTCTTCACCAAGATTCCCAATCCCGACTACGGCTCGCCGACCAGCCTTGGCATCGCGCTGGTGGTGCTGATTTCGATTTTGCTGATCACCAAGTACGTCAAGGGTTTTATCGCCAACATCTCGGTGCTGAGCGGCATGATCATCGGCTTCATCATCGCCATGGGGATGGGCAAGATCAGTTTCTACGGCCTCGGCAACGCCGAATGGTTCGCCTTTATCCGGCCCTTCCATTACGGCTGGCCGAAATTCGACATCGGCTCCATCCTCAGCATGTGCCTGGTCATGATCGTGACCATGATCGAATCGACCGGCATGTTCATCGCCCTCGGTGAAATCGTCGGCAAGAAAATCGACGACAAGACCCTGGCGCGCGGCTTGCGCGTCGACGGCCTGGGCAGCGTGATCGGCGGCATCTTCAATACCTTCCCCTATACCTCGTTTTCGCAGAACGTCGGCCTGGTCGGCGTCACCGGCGTACGCAGCCGCTATGTCTGCGCCGCAGCCGGCGTGATCCTGATGCTGTTCGGCCTGTTCCCCAAAATGGCGCACGTGGCTGCCTCGATTCCCCAGTTCGTGCTGGGCGGCGCCGGCATCGTCATGTTCGGCATGGTGGCGGCGACCGGCATCAAGATCCTGTCGAAGGTCGATTTCCAGCACAACCGCAATAACCTGTTCATCGTCGCCGTCAGCTTCGGCGCCGGCATGATCCCTATCGTGGCGCCGACCTTTTTCGACAAGATGCCGGTATTCCTGTCGACCATCCTGCATAGCGGCATCTTGCTGGCGTCCAGCATGGCGGTCTTGCTGAACCTGTTTTTCAACGGCAAGGGGTCCAGCGAAGACAGCCGCTCGCACGCGCTGGCGGCGGCGCAAAGCTCCGATCACTAAGCCGTTTTGCAGTAAATTGAAGTAAGGTGGGTCCAACCCGTATTTGAAATGGCAGCGATTTAACCGAGGAAGAAGCGGGTCGGACCCGCCGATGATACAAATGACAACTTTAGAACAATTGAACAACAGCGATGTAACGGCATTCGTGGCGACGCTGCACGGCATCTACGAGCACTCGCCGTGGATTCCCGAACGCGCCGCCGCGCAGCGGCCGTTCGCCAACATCACCGCCTTCAAACTGGCGATGCAGGCGGTGGTCAGCTCGGCCACCAGGGAAGAACAGCTGGGCCTGATCCGCGCCCACCCGGAGCTGGCCGGCAAGGCCGCCATTTCCGGCGAACTGACCGCCGAATCGACCGGAGAACAGGCCAAGGCCGGGCTCAATAATTGCAGCCCGGAAGAATTCGCCACGCTGCAAAAACTCAACGCCGACTACAACAAGAAATTCGGCTTTCCGTTCATCCTCGCGGTCAAAGGCGCCGACGGCCAGGGCCTGTCGCGCCAGGCCATCATCGCCACTTTCAGCCGGCGCCTGAAAAACCAGTTCGACGACGAGCTGGGAGAAGCGCTGCGCCAGATCGGCCGCATCGCCGAAATGCGCAGCAACGACCTGCTCGGTTATGCGCCGCAGCTGGGCCAGACCATCATGCAATGGGCCGAGCAGATCGGCGCCTGGAGCGATGACGACAGCGGCCTCACCTGCGCCTACATGACCGACGCCCACCGCCGCACCGCCGCGCAGATTGCCGGCTGGATGCGCGAAGCCGGCATGCAGGCCGAGACCGATGCAGCCGGCAACGTGGTCGGCCGCTACCTGTCGGACAATCCGGCCGCCAAGACCTTGATGACCGGTTCGCATTACGACACCGTGCGCAACGGCGGCAAGTACGACGGCCGCGAAGGCATCCTGCTGCCGATCGCCATCGTCAAGCACTTGCACGAGCGCGGCGAAAAGCTGCCTTTCCATTTCGAAATCGTCGCTTTCTCGGAAGAGGAAGGCGTGCGTTTCAAGAGCACTTTCCTCGGCAGCAACGCCATCATCGGCCAGTTCAACCTGGAGTTGCTGAACACGCTCGACCGCGACGGCGTCAGCATGCGCGACGCCCTGCTGCAAGCCGGCCACGATCCGGCGGCGATTCCCGCCATCGCCCGCAATCCGGCCGATTTGCTGGGTTACGTCGAAGTCCACATCGAACAAGGGCCGGTGCTGCTGCAGCGCGACCTGCCGGTCGGCATCGTCACTTCGATCGCCGGCAGCTGCCGCTACATGGTGCAGCTGAAAGGCGTCGCCAGCCATTCCGGCACCACGCCGATGCCGATGCGCAAGGACGCCGCCGCCGCCGCCGCCGAAATCCTGCTGTACGTGGAACAGCGCTGCGCCCAGGACCAGCAGGCATCGCTGGTGGGCACCGTCGGCCAGCTGCAGGTACCTAACGGTTCCACCAACGTGATTCCCGGCGCCTGCGTATTCTCGCTGGATATCCGCGCCGCCGACGACGCTATCCGCGACGCTGCCGTGGAAGACGTGCTGCGCCATATCGAAACGGTATGCGAACGCCGCTGCATCGAAGCCAATGTCGAGAAGATGGTGTCGGCGCCCGCCGCACCGTGCGCTTCGTGGCTGATGGACCAGTTGTCCGCGGCCACCGAACGCGCCGGGGTCAAGCCGTTCAAGCTCGCTTCCGGCGCCGGTCATGACGCCATGACCATCGCTAAAATAACCGACGTCGCCATGCTGTTTACGCGTTGCGGCAACGGCGGCATCAGCCACAACCCATTGGAAACAATGACTGCGGACGATGCCGAAGTATCGGCGCAAATCTTGCTGGATTTCCTACGCCGCTTTACACCCAAGCCTTGAACCAGCGCATCTGGATCTAACCGGATCTAATTGGATCAAACGCAATGTCTAAAACCTTACTGATAAAAAATGCGCGCGTGGTCGTCACCATGGACGAAACGCGCCGCGAAATAAACGGCGGCGCAGTCTTCATCCGCGACAACGTGATCGAACAGGTCGGCAGCAGCGCCGACCTTCCGCAGACCGCCGACGAAGTCATCGACGCCGGCAATCACGTCGTCATCCCGGGCCTGGTGAATACCCATCACCATATGTACCAGAGCCTGACGCGCGTGATCCCGGCGGCGCAGAACGGCGAGCTGTTCAACTGGCTGACCAACCTGTATCCGATCTGGGCCAACCTGACGCCGGAGATGATCCAGGTCTCGACCCTGACCGCGATGGCGGAACTGATCATGTCCGGCTGCACCACCAGCAGCGATCACCTGTACATCTATCCCAACGGCTGCAAGCTCGACGACAGCATCGAAGCGGCGCAGCAGATCGGCATGCGTTTCCACGCCGCCCGCGGCTCGATGAGCGTCGGCCAGTCGAAAGGCGGCCTGCCGCCGGACCGTGTGGTGGAAGATGAAAAATCCATCCTGCAAGATACGCAGCGCCTGATCGAGACCTACCACGACAGCAGCCGCCATGCGATGCAGCGCATCGTGGTGGCGCCCTGCTCGCCGTTTTCGGTGTCGCGCGACCTGATGCGCGAATCGGCCGTGATGGCGCGCCATCACGGCGTCTCGCTGCATACCCACCTGGCGGAAAACGTCAACGACATCGCCTACAGCCGCGAGAAATTCAACATGACGCCAGCCGAGTACGCGCAAGACTGCGGCTGGGTCGGCCATGACGTCTGGCATGCGCATTGCGTCCAGCTCGACGATGAAGGCATCTACATGTTCGCCCGCACCGGCACCGGCATCGCCCACTGCCCCTGCTCCAACATGCGGCTGGCCTCCGGCATCGCGCCGATCCGCAAGATGGTCGACGCCGGGGTGCCGGTCGGCATCGGTGTCGACGGCTCTGCCTCTAACGACGGCGCCCATATGCTGGGCGAAGTACGGCAAGCGATGCTACTGCAGCGGGTCGGTTTCGGTCCGGACGCCATGACCGCGCGCCAGGCGCTGGAACTGGCGACGCTGGGCGGCGCCAAGGTGCTCAACCGCGACGATATCGGCGCCCTGAAGCCAGGCATGTCGGCCGACCTGGTGCTGTTCGATCTGAACAAAGTCGGGTTTGCCGGCGGCTGGCACGATCCGGTGGCGGCGCTGGTGTTCTGCACGCCGGCCGATGTCGCCTACAGCATCATCAACGGCCGGGTGGTGGTGCGCAACGGCCAGTTCACTACTGTCGATCTGGGCAATGTACTGGAGCGCCACAACAAGCTGGCGCTATCGCTGGCTGAAGCCGCGCGCTGAGACGCGTTTTCGGAAACAATGGCCGCCGGCGCAATGCGGCGGCCATTGTTCCATCTGGGACGGTTATTCAGGCGCCGACCAGGCCCTGGCCGCAAACACGAATGGTTTCGCCGCTGATGCCGCAGGCGCCAGGGGTGCACAGGAAGGTGATCAGCTCCGCCACATCGCGCGGCTGGCCGCCCTGTTTCACGGAGTTCAGGCGGCGGCCGATCTCGCGCGCCATGAACGGCATGTCCCGCGTCATCGCGGTTTCGATAAAACCGGGCGCCACGGCGTTGACGCAGATGCCGCGCCCGGCGAGCAGCGGCGCCTGCGCCGCGACATAGCCGATCAGCGCGGCTTTTGTCAGCGCATAGTTGGTCTGTCCGAAATTGCCGGCTACGCCGCTGATGGACGACAGGTAAACCAGCCGGGCCTGGTCGCGCAGGATATTTTCCGACAGCAGCATGCGGTCGATTGCCGCCATGGCGGAGAAATTGATGTCCACTACCTGGTCCCAGGACTGCTCTTTCATGTTGGCCAGAGTCTTGTCGCGCGTAATGCCGGCGTTGTGCACCAGGATATCCAGGCGGCCGAACCGTTCCTTGAAAAAATCCATCAGCTGGCGCGGCGCATCCGGGCTGGCGATGTTCAGCAGCAGCGGTATCGCGCCGATCGCCCTGCAAGTCTCATGCAAGGCCGCGCTGGCCGCCGGGATATCCAGGCAGATCACTTGCACGCCTTCTTGCGCCAGCCGCTCCGCGGTCGCCCGGCCGATGCCGCGTGCGCTGCCCGTCACCAGCGCCACCTTGGCCTTGAGCGCTCCGTGGTAAACCAGCGACGCCGGTGCAGCCACCTGGGAAGTGACATGCAGCGCTTGTCCGGTCACATACGTTGTCTGCACGCCGCAAAAAAAATGCACAACGCCCACCAGGCGATCGATCGCATCGCTGGCGACATAGGCGAGGTTGACAGTGGCGCCGCGCGGTCCCAGTTCCTTGGCCAGCGAGCGGCTGAATCCTTCGATGCCGCGCGCCGTTGCCGCCGCGATCGGGTCGCCGCTCGCCGCAGGCAAAGCTGCCACCATCAGCACCCTGGCGTTGCGCGCTATCGAGCGCATCAGCGGATGGAAAAAATCGTAGAGCGCACGATAGTCGGACGGATTGGTGCAGCCGGTGGCGTCCATGATCAGGATGTCGGGGCCGCCATCGGCGCTTTCCAGCGGCACGGCGCCAGCATCGCGCGCGATCTGCCGCAGGCGCTCCATGGCATAGCCGTTCTGCGAACCGCCCAGCAGGATTTTTTTCCCCGTCAACGGCTGCTCTGCATAAGGCCCTTCGCTGCGCGCCAGTTCAACCGGCGCCGGCAATCCCAACAGCTTGACGACACCGGCGCCGAAGCGGCTGCCGGACAATTTGATTAACAGGTCGGACATGGATACTGCTTTCTCTACTTTTCTAATATTGCGGTGACGCCTTGTCCGCCTGCGGCGCAAATCGAGATCAAGCCACGGCCGCTGCCTGCCTGTTCAAGTATTTTCGCCAGCGTCGCCACCACGCGCGTGCCGGTGGCGGCAAACGGATGGCCGGTGGCGATGGAACTGCCTTTGATGTTGAGCCGGCTGCGGTCGATGGCGCCAAGCGGCTGCTCCAGCCCAAGCCTGTCGCGGCAGAAATCGGCCGACTCCCAGGCCGCCAGGGTGCATAGCACCACCGCGGCAAAGGCTTCGTGGATTTCGTAAAAATCGAAATCCTGCAAGGCCAGATCATGCTTGCGCAACATGCGCGGGATGGCATAGGCCGGCGCCATCAGCAAACCTTCGTGCTCGTCGATAAAATCCACTGCGGCGACTTCGCCCGCAACCAGGTAAGCCATTATCGGCAAGCCTTTTTTCTGCGCCCACTCTTCTGACGCCAGCAGCACGGCGGAGGCGCCGTCGGTGAGCGGCGAAGAATTGGCTGCGGTGATCGTGCCGTTTTGCCGGTCGAAGGCTGGCTTCAGCTTGGCCAGCTGCTCCAGGGAAGAATTGGTGCGCAGGTTATTGTCGCGCGTCAGGCCGTGATACGGCATCACCAGGTCGTCAAAAAAACCTTCGTCGCAAGCTTGCGCCAGGTTGACGTGGCTGGCCAGGGCCAACTGGTCTTGCGCCTCGCGGCTGATGCCGTAGCGCGCGGCCGTGATCTGCGCATGCTGGCCCATCGATTTGCCGGTGCGCGGCTCGGCATTGGCCGGAATTTCGGGGATCAGGTAAGACGGCTTGAGCAGGCGCAACATCGCCATCAGCTTGTCGCCCCTGCCGCGCGCTGCATTCAGCTTCATCAAGCCGCGCTGCAAACCGGGATTGACGCCGACCGGCACGTCCGAGGTAGTGTCCACGCCGCAGGCTATGCCGGCCTCGATCTGCCCCAGGGCGACCTTGTTGGCCACCAGGATGGCGGCTTCCAGCCCGGTGCCGCAGGCTTGCTGGATGTCAAAAGCAGGAGTGGCCGGATGCAGGCCGCTGTCCAGCGTACATTCGCGCAGCATGTTCCAGTCGCGCGCATGTTTCATTACCGCGCCGCCGACGACTTCGCCCAGCAGTTCGCCCGCCAGTCCGTACTTGCCGACCAGACCGCGCAGGGTGTCGGTCAACATGGTCTTGTTGCTGAGTTCCGCATAGGCGGTATTCGAGCGCGCGAACGGAATCCGGTTGGCGCCGACGATGGCGACCCGGCGCGCAGGCAGCTTATTCATGGGGCTCATTTTTCATAGGCAGGCAGGCGTTTTTGTTCATTGGCGTCAAACATCCTGTTTCTCAGTTCCGCGATGGCGTCGGCATTGCTGAGCTTACTACGTTCTGCCAGGTAAGCGCTAATCCGGCTTTTCCAGGCCGCTTCGCCCTGGTCGACTTCCGCCATGCGCGCCGCCGCTTCCGGCGACAAGGCTGCCGCCCGCATGCGATAGACATCGTCTTCGCTGGCGCCCTGCTGCCGCATCTTGGCCGCGTTATCCTCCAGCTTGACGATTTTCAGGGGCGCTGCCCGCGCTTCCCGCACCGACGCCGGCAAGGCGGCGTCCAGCGCGGCCAGCTTTGCCTGCTTCTGCGCCTCGCTCAGCGATTTGTCCTGGCCGATTTCCATCCTTGCCAGCGTATCCATGTCTTCGGTATCGCTGGAACCGAACATGCCCTTGCTTTCCGCCGGGCTGAAAAAACGGGCGCGCAATTCCTGCATTTTTTCCATGCGCTGCCGGATCGCTGCCAGGCCGTTGCCGCCCAGCTGCGGATTTTTATCCAGTTCGACCAGCGCGGTCTTGTATTCGATGTAATTTCCCAGCAGGCGCTTGGCCTCGCCGGCGGCGTTCGGCGTCAGGCGCCGTTCGAGTTCCTGCTCGATTTCCCTGCGGATTGCAGCCAGCGGTTTCTCGCCCATGGCGCTCAGGTAATAGTCAAACAAGTCCACCAGTTGGGCGTCGACCACCAGCACGTCGCCGGCGGCAACCTTGATGTCGCCATCGGGGTGGGTTCCTTGCAGCGATTTCACGAATGGGAACAGGTCGGCTTGCGCGGCGGCTTTTTTGGGCGCGGGCGGCTCCTCGCGCGTCATCAGCAACGGCACGGCAATGGCGGCGGCCAAAGCCGCCGCCCCGATCCAGACAAATGGATGTCGGATTTGCATGTTTACAGTCCCAGGCCTTTCAAGCGGTTGGCTTGCTGGCGATAGACCGTCTTCGGGCTGGTTTCAAAAATGTTCACCAGGCCAAGCACCTGGTTCACTTCATCCAGGTGGTTCATGCCGTAGTTGTCGCGGATCACGCGGCCCAGATGGCTGCCGCAGCTGCTCACCAGGCCGTCGCTCTTGGCGCCGCCATACGCCAGCGAAAGCAGGCCCATGCTGGCGTCGCTAGGATCGAGCATATTGGTCAGAGGCTGGCCTCCGCTCCAGGAAAAATAATACACGCCGCCCACCTGGTAATCGCCTTCGCCGCATGCGGTTGCAGGCAGGCCTTCAGGATGCGCCAGGTTGAACTTGGCCATGCCTGCGGTAGTCAGCGAATCCAGTGCAGCGACCGAATTCTGCGGATTGCCGCCGCCCGACAGCGCATCGATCAGCGTCGTGAAGCCATTGACAACCGATCCCAGTATCGCCTGGGTAAAGGAACCTGGAGCCACCACGCCGCGCACGATGTCAGCCACCGCCGCACCCTTGTTAGGGCCGGCCACGCTGGACACTGAAGCCACCAGCTGCGGCGCCACCGAGGCGACGTAACGGATGGTTGGGCCGCCGTGGCTGTGTCCGATCAGGTTAACCTTGGAGGCGCCGGTAGCCGCCAGCACCTGCTTGACGTAAGTCAGCAACTGTTCGCCGCGCACCTCGGTGCTGTTGGCAGCCGATACTTCGGCCACGTAAACCTGCGCGCCGTCGGCATGCAGCGCTTCAGGGATGCCATAGAAATACTCGACCGGACCGATCTTGTCGAAACCGAACAAGCCGTGCACCAGGATGATCGGGTATTTGGTCTGGGTGTAGCCGGTAGCCGCCCAGGACGGCGCCGGCAAGACGGCCAAGACAACCAGGGCGGCGCCAAGCCATTGCAAGAATTGCTTTTTCATTTTATGTATCTCCGAAAATTTTATGAACTCGTTACGAGTGAAACCACGTTCTGGATTACCTGCTGGATTTCTCCTTTCCATTGTCAGCATCCTCGGTTTCCTGCCACTTCAACGAAGCACCGCTCTGCGGCGGCGTCTCATTTCCTGCTAAAAATATCAATCTGACATCGCAGGCGGTCATCTGCCTGATGCACTCTAACATAGGCTAGCCTATTTAAACATAGGGTACCCTATTTTTGTAGTTCGACGTCTTTTGAGGGCCGCCAGGAAGATCGTTTATTGCGGTCCGGCCGTCGATTCTTCGCGGGAAGCATGAACTATAATGAAGGGCAGCCGGTCGCCTCGTACCAGGATCCGCAGCCGGCAGGCGCGGGCGCCCCGGTTTGTACAACATGCCGTATCAGGGGAGAAACTGGAGTGTCGTCCGAAGAAACAATGCCTGAATCACCACGCCGTGCGAAAACAAAAAAAATCCTGTCCCCCGATGACTGGATCGATGCGGCAACCGAACTGCTGATCAGCAAAAGCATCGACGCCGTGCGGGTCGAATCGCTGGCGCGCGAGCTGGGTATTACGGTGGGAAGTTTCTATTACCACTTCAAGGACAGGAACGACCTGCTCTCCAAGCTGCTGAAAAGGTGGCATGAGAGAACCACGACGCAAGTACTGCGCACATTCGAGGGACGCGTATTTTCGGCCGAGGAAGTGCTGGACGAAGTGCTGGCCCTGCCCTTCCATGGCCTCACGGCGCGCCGCGCGGCGATGATCGAGTTCGCCATCCGCGCCTGGTCGCGGCGCGACGACATGGCGCGGCAAGCGGTGCGCGAGGTCGACCAGCAACGGCTTACCTACTACAGCAAAGGCTTCCAGGGCATGGGTTTTGGCAAAGCGGAGGCCAACAGCCGAGCGTTTACTCTGTACAGCTTCCAGCTGGCGCAGTCGCTGCTGTGGGACCTGAATGACGACAAGGCCCGCAAAAGGCAGCTGATCTTCACCAAGGAACTGCTGCTGGCGCCGCGCCAGAAGTAACCTGCCGCTCGCCGTCTCGAACGATCCCGCAAATAAAATGCCATGCATCAGCATGGCATTTTTATTATTTAACCTGCAGATAGCTTTACTGCGGCCAGATCTCCGCCAGGCGCAGCAGGTTGGTGCTGCCCGCTTCGCCGAACGGCATGCCGGCGGTGATGGCGATCTGGTCCCCAGCCTTGGCAAAACCTTCCTTGACAGCGGTCTGGCAGGCGGCAGTCACCATTTCGCTCTCGTTATGCACCTGGTCGCTGATGGTCGAATGCACACCCCATACCAGCGCCAGCCGGCGCGCCGTCGACAGCTTGGGCGTGATGCTCAGGATCGGCGCCATCGGCCGTTCGCGCGCAGCGCGCAGGCTGGTGTGGCCGGAACTGGTATAGGTCACCGTGGCTTTGGCGCCGATGATGCGGGTGACGTCGCGCAAGGCCGAGCAGATGGCGTCGCCGCGGGTCGGCAGCGGCGACTCATGCTGCGCGTCGAGCATGTTCTGGTACAGCGGGTCGCGCTCGACTTCAGTGATGATGCGGTCCATCATCGCCACCGCCGGCAGCGGATAAGCGCCGCTGGCCGATTCGGCCGACAGCATCACGGCGTCGGCGCCGTCGTAGATGGCGCTGGCGACGTCCGAGGTTTCGGCGCGGGTCGGCACCGGCGAGGTGATCATCGATTCCAGCATCTGGGTGGCGATCACGGTCGGCTTGCCGTGCTGGCGGCAGACGCGCAAGATGCGCTTTTGCGCCCCAGGCACGCGCTCCGGCGGCAGTTCGACGCCAAGGTCGCCGCGCGCCACCATGATGGCGTCGGATACCTGCACAATCGCATCCAACTGGTCCAGCGCCGCCGGCTTTTCCAGTTTCGACAAGATGCTGGCGCGGTCGCCGATCAGGGCGCGCGCCTCCAGCACGTCTTCCGGCCGCTGCACGAAAGACAGCGCAATCCAGTCGACGCCCAGTTCCAACGCGAATTTCAGGTCGCGCTTGTCTTTTTCGGTCAGGGCCGGAATCGGCAATACCGCATCCGGCACATTGACGCCCTTGCGGTCCGACAGCGAGCCGCTGTTGATTACCCGGGTGTGGATAGCCTGGCCGTCGCAGCTCAGCACCTGCAGCCGCACCTTGCCGTCGTCCAGCAGCAAGGACTGGCCGCCGGCGATCACCTCGAACAGCTCGGGATGCGGCAGGCACACGCGCTGGCTGCTGCCAGGCGTGACGTCGCGGTCCAGCGTGAATTCCTGGCCGGCTTGCAGCGCTATCTTGCCGTCGGCGAAAGTGCCGATGCGCAGCTTTGGTCCTTGCAGGTCGGCCAGGATGGCGATCGGGCGGCCGACGATTTTCTCGACCGCGCGCACGATGTCATAGCGTTGCTGGTGATCGGCGTGGCTGCCGTGGCTGAAGTTAAAACGGAAGACATCGGCGCCGGCTTCGAACAAGGCCAGGATGGTTTTCTGGTCCGCGCTGGCGGGGCCGAGCGTGGCGACGATTTTTGCTTTACGTTGACGGCGCATGATGAGCTTTCTGTAGAGGATCGACCGGTAGATCGGCCAGTTAAGCGGCGGGAATACCTGCGTCCACCCGGAATGGCGTCAGACGCAGCATTTTCATGATTGAGGAAGTCAGCTCCGGCGCAATCAGAGAATCAGGATGGCGCGGAAATCATTGACGTTGGTGCGCGTCGGCCCGCTGACGACCAGGTCGCCCAGCGCGCTGAAAAAACCGTAGCCGTCGTTGTTGTCGAGCATGGCGCGCGGGCGTAGCCCCAGTTCCGCCGCCTTGCGCATGGAATCCGGCTGGTAGATGGCGCCGGCGTTGTCTTCGGAACCGTCGATGCCGTCGGTATCGCAGGCAATCGCGTGGATATCGGGAAAGCCGTCCAGCGCGGTCGCCAGGCTCAGCAGGAATTCGGCGTTGCGGCCGCCGCGGCCTTTGCCGCGCACGGTGACCGTGGTTTCACCACCGGAAATCACCACGCAAGGCTTGCTGAACGGTTGCCCGCGCCGTGCGATCTGGCGCGCCAATGCTGCGTGCGCCAGGCCGATGTCGCGTGCTTCGCCTTCCATTTCGTCGGACAGGATATATGGCGTCAGGCCGGCAGCGACAACGGTAGCCGCGGCGGCATCCAAGGCGTCTTGCGCAGTGGCGATCACATAGTGCTGGTTACGCTCCAGGCGCGGATCGCCGGGCTTGGCGGTTTCGCCGGCGCCGGATTCCAGATGCTTGAGGATCGCTTCCGGCGTTTCGATATTGTATTTGCGCAGCACCGCCAGCGCGTCGGCGCAAGTGGTCGGATCGGCCAGGGTCGGACCGCTGGCGATGATGCCGGGATCGTCGCCCGGGATATCGGAAATCATCAGCGTCACGACCCGCGCCGGCGCGCAGGCCAGCGCCAGCCGGCCGCCCTTGATGGCGGACAGGTGCTTGCGCACGCAGTTCATTTCAAAAATATTGGCGCCGCTTCTCAGCAAGGCTTTGTTGATCGCCTGTTTCTGTTCCAGCGAAATGCCCGGCGCCGGCAACGCCAGCAGGGCCGAGCCGCCGCCGGAGATCAGGCACAGCACCAGGTCGTCGGCAGTCAGCCCCTGGACCAGTTCCAGCATGCGCGCCGCCGCCTTGCGGCCGGCTTCGTCCGGCACCGGATGGGAAGCTTCCACCACTTCGATCCGCTTGCAGTCCGCTCCGTGGGCGTAACGCGTCACCACCAGGCCGGAGATATCGCCCTGCCAATGATCTTCCACCGCCTTGGCCATCGCTGCCGCGCCTTTGCCGGCGCCGATCACCAGCGTGCGTCCCTTGCCGCTCGGCGCAGGAATCCTGGCCAGGTATTCGGGCAGGCATTTGGTGGCGCTGACGGCGTCGACCGCGGCCTGGTACATATCGAGGAGGAGTTGGCGAGGTTTGATGCTGTTCGCGGCGCTGTTGGCAATAGTCATGCTGTTATACCTTGATCCATGAAGCAGAGTGTCTCGAAAATTTTTGTATTTATGGTGGTGCGACCGCAGCTTTTGTCAGCTGGCTTGTTTTATAAAACGATAACATATATCGCGGACCGGAGCGCCGCGCGTTCCGATCCGCCAGTTTAACGGACGCAATTCAAGCAGCCATCTTACGCCTTGAATCAGGCCTTGGCGATTTCGTGGTTGGACATGATCTCGATCGCACGGCACAGCGCCGAGTGGTCGAGCCCGCTCAAGCCGTTGGCGGCGCAGGAATTCATCAGCTCTTGCGCCACCGCGGTGTTCGGCAGCGATACGCCGAGTGCCTTGGCGCCCTGCAGGGCCAGGTTCAGGTCCTTCTGGTGCAGTTCGATGCGGAAGCCTGGATTGAAAGTCCGTTTTACCATGCGTTCGCCATGCACTTCCAGGATGCGCGATGCGGCAAACCCGCCCATCAGGGCTTGCCGCACACGGGCCGGATCGGCGCCTGCCTTGGAAGCAAACAGCAAGGCCTCGGCCACCGCCTGGATGTTCAGCGCGACGATGATCTGGTTGGCTACCTTGGTAGTCTGGCCGTCGCCGTTGCCGCCGACCAGGGTGATGTTCTTTCCCATCAGTTCGAACAAAGGCTTGGCGTCGTTGAACGCGCCTTCGGAGCCGCCCACCATGATGGTCAGCGATGCCGCCTTGGCGCCGACTTCGCCGCCGGACACCGGCGCATCCAGGTATTCGCAGCCCAGCGCGTTGATCTTCTTGGCGAAACCCTTGGTGGCGATAGGCGAAATCGAGCTCATGTCGATCACGACCTTGCCGCCGGTCAGGCCTTCGGCCACGCCCTTTTCGGCGAACAGCACCGCTTCCACGTGCGGCGTGTCCGGCACCATGATGATGATGACGTCGGCGCGCTTGGCGACTTCGGCGCCGGAGGTGCAGACGGTGGCGCCGCCGTCGATCAGCGCTGCCGGCGGATTCTTCTGGTCATGCAGGTACAGTTTGTGGCCGCCGCGCTGCAGGTTTTCCGCCATTGGCGCGCCCATGATGCCGAGTCCGATAAAGCCGATTTTTGCCATGATATTTCTCCGTAATTTTAAGAATGCCTGCCGCTGTTAGAGATTATGCTTAGAGACCGTATGCAGCGCGCCAGCCCAAGCCGTCGACGGTGCCGGCCTTCGGCTTGTACTCGCAGCCGATCCAGCCGTCGTAACCGATCTCTTCCAGGAACTTGAACAGATAGTGGTAATTGATTTCGCCTGTGCCCGGCTCGAACCGGCCCGGATTGTCCGCCAGCTGCACATGCTTGATCTGCGCCAGGTTGGCCTTGATGGTATTGGCCAGCTCGCCTTCCATTCTTTGCATGTGATAGATGTCGTACTGCACGAACAGGTTGCTGGAACCGGTGGCCTTGATCAGGTCCAGCGCCTGCCTGGTGCCGGTCAGGAAAAAACCCGGGATGTCGAAGCTGTTGATCGGTTCGATCAGCAAACGGATCCCCGCGGCCTGCAATTTATCGGCAGCGAATTTCAGGTTGCCGACCACGGTGGCGCGCGCCAGTTCGGCGCTGACGCCGGCCGGCACGATGCCGACCAGGCAGTTCAGCTGCTTGACGTTAAGCACCTTGGCGTAGCGGATCGCATCGTCGACGCCTTGCTGGAATTCGCTGACGCGGTCCGGGTGGCAGGCAATGCCGCGTTCGCCGGCTTCCCAGTTGCCCGCAGGCAGATTGTGCAGCACCAGCTCCAGGCCGTTGGTGGCCAGCTTGTCAGCGATCTGCTCCGCGCGGAACGCATACGGAAACAGAAATTCCACTCCCTTGAATCCGGCCTTGGCTGCGGCGTCGAAGCGGTCCAGAAAGGACAGTTCGGTGAACAGCATGGTCAGGTTGGCGGCTAGTTTTGTCATGTCGTTTCTCCTGAAAGGTCAGTCCAGCAAGGACACGGAAGTCGGTGCGTGGCTGCGCTGCGTCGCCAGTTCTTCGAACTCGTTGATGTTGTCGATCTCGGTGCCCATGGAAACGTTGGTGACGCGCTCCAGGATGATTTCCACCACTACCGGCACGCGGAATTCCTTCATCCAGCGCTTGGCCTGGGCGAATGCATCCTGGATCGCATTCGGATCGGTGACGCGGATCGCCTTGCAGCCGAGGCCCTCCACGACCGCGACATGGTCGACGCCATAACCGTTGAGTTCCGGCGCGTTGATGTTTTCAAACGCCAGCTGTACGCAATAGTCCATCTCGAAACCGCGCTGCGCCTGGCGGATCAGGCCGAGGTAGGAGTTGTTCACCACCACGTGCAGGTACGGCAGGTTGAACTGGGCGCCTACTGCCAGTTCCTCGATCATGAACTGGAAGTCATAGTCGCCGGAAATCGCCACCACCTCGCGCTTCGGATCGGCGACGCAGACGCCGAGCGCTGCCGAAATGGTCCAGCCCAGCGGACCGGCCTGGCCGCAGTTGATCCAGTGGCGAGCGTGGTACACGTGCAAGAACTGGGCGGCGGCGATCTGCGACAAGCCGATAGTGCTGACGTAGCAGGTGTCGCGGCCGAAAGCGCGGTTCATTTCTTCGTAGACGCGCTGCGGCTTGACCGGCACGTTCTCGAAATGGGTGCGGCGCTGCAGGGTGCGCTTGCGTTCCTGGCATTCACCCAGCCAGGCTGAACGGTCAGGCAGCTTGCCCGCTGCTTTCAATTCCTTGGCGACTTCGACGAACAGGGTCAGCGCCGCTTTTGCATCCGACACGATGCCGTAGTCCGGACCGAATACGCGGCCGATCTGGGTCGGTTCGATATCGACGTGGACGAACTTGCGGCCCTTGGTGAAGACTTCGATCGAACCGGTATGGCGGTTGGCCCAGCGGTTGCCGATGCCGAGCACGAAATCGGACGCCAGCATGGTGGCGTTGCCGTAACGGTGGCTGGTCTGCAAACCGACCATGCCCGCCATTTGCGGATGGTCGTCAGGGATCGCGCCCCAGGCCATCAAGGTCGGGATCACCGGCACCCCGGTCAGTTCGGCGAATTCAACCGCGAGGTCCGCCGCATCGGCATTGATGACGCCGCCGCCGATGGTCAGCAGCGGCCGCTCGGCTTCGTTCAGCATGGTCAAGGCTTTTTCGATCTGCGCCCGCGATGCCTTCGGCTTGTACACCGGCAAAGGTTCGTAGGTGTCGGGATCGAATTCGATTTCCGCCATCTGCACGTCGAACGGCATGTCGATCAGGACCGGGCCTGGACGGCCGGAACGCATGATGTGGAAAGCCTGCTGGAATACGCGCGGCAGCAAGGCCGGTTCGCGTACCGTGACCGCCCATTTGGTGACCGGCTTGGCGATCGATTCGATGTCGACTGCCTGGAAATCTTCCTTGTACAGGCGAGCGCGCGGCGCCTGGCCGGTAATGCACAGGATCGGGATCGAATCGGCCTGGGCCGAATACAGGCCGGTGATCATGTCGGTGCCGGCCGGGCCGGAAGTGCCGATGCAGACGCCGATATTGCCTGGATTGGCGCGGGTGTAACCCTCCGCCATATGGGAAGCGCCTTCGACGTGGCGCGCCAGCGTGTGCTGGATGCCGCCGTGCCGTTTCATCGCAGAGTAGAACGGATTGATTGCTGCGCCAGGCACGCCGAAAGCTTGCGAACAGCCTTCTTTCGCCAATACGTGCATTACTGCGTCCACTGCTTTCATCTTTGCCATGTTGCCTCCAAATTGTCTGAATTATTGCCAATGATTCATTGCCACTGCCTGCGGCTCGTGTCCCCTGGCCCCGTTTTCCGCGCCATATGCTGCGGACGGAGGGATAGCCTGAAGACTGCCGAGTGGATGAAGCACATGCTATAACCAAACATATTGTTTGATAAGAACACAAACAATCGCTTTATTCGATACATCAAGTATGGAATACTAAGGAAAAATCAAATATGGAAGAGACATGGACAAACTCAAGCAGATTGAAGCTTTCGTCAGCGTGGTCGAGAAAGGCAGCCTGGCCAGCGCGGCGCTGGAGCAGAACATTACGCCGGTGATGCTGGGCCGGCGCATCGACGCCCTGGAGAAACGGCTGGGCACCAAGCTGATGCACCGCACTACCCGCCACTTGACGCTGACCGAACAGGGCACAGTGTTCCTAGACCATTGCCGCAAGCTGCTGACCGAACTGGACATTGCCGAGAAGATCATCTCGGAAGGCCGCCACAAGGCTACCGGCCACCTAGTGGTGTCGGCGCCGGCGGCGTTCGGCCGCAAGCATGTGGCGCCGCATGCGCCGGCGTTCATCGCCACCAATCCGGAAGTGCAGATCTCGTTCAACCTGACCGACCGCGTGGTCGACCTGGTGCGCGAAGGCTACGACATCAGCATCCGCATCGGCGGCGCCATCGATCCGAATTTCGTCGCGGTCAAGCTGGCCAGCAACCGCCGCGTGGTATGCGGCACGCCGGAGTACTTTCACCGCAACGGCATTCCCAAGACATTGGAAGACATCGCCGACCACAACTGCCTGTCGTTCAACCTGCAGGGCGGCCAGCAGCGCGGCTGGTATTTCCAGCAGGGCGGCAAGCCGGTGATCATCAAGACCGCCGGCAACCTCGACTGCAACGACGGCGAATTGCTGCACCGCTGGGTCAGCGAAGGCCTGGGACTGGGCTGGCGCTCGACCTGGGAAATCGAATCGCAGCTGGCTTCGGGCGAACTGCTGACGGTGCTGGACGAGTTTGCGCTGCCGCATTACGACATCATGGCGGTCTATCCGCAGCAGCGCCACCTGCCGGCCAAGGTGCGCTTCTTCATCGATCGCCTGAAATCGATTTATGCCCAGCCCGACTACTGGAGCAAGGGTTGAAAGCAAGGATTGAAAAGTCGTGCCGGAAAACAAGACTGATTGCCGAACTGTAAGTTTCGTAACAATCTCGCCTTACCCCGGCGAGCCAGTCAACCGAGCCGATCCCTGCACCGTTTTAGTGTGGTGAATCGCACATATGCAAGCCATTCGAAGTACTACACTGAATATACCAACCAACACAATGAGGCAGCTATGACAATCCGCAAAACAACTCAACAAGCCATGCTGGCTGCAGTCATCGGCGGCGCGCTGCTGCTTGGCGGCTGCGCAGCGCCGTATGGCGGACAAGGTTATGGCAACCAGGGTTATAACAACCAAAACTACGGCAACCAAGGCTACGGCAATCCGCAGCCGCAAAGCTATCCCGGTTACCAGCAAGGCGGCTACCAGCAGAACCGTGAAAACAACTATGGCGTGGTCGACGCCATCGATGTCGTCAACACGCCTAGCCAAGGCATAGGCGGCGCCGTCGTCGGCGGCGTGCTGGGCGGCGTGGTCGGCCATCAGGTCGGCCATGGCACCGGCAATACCCTAGCGACTATCGCCGGCGTGGTCGGCGGTGCGGTAGCCGGCAACCAGCTTGAGGCGCGCAACAGTCCCGGCTCCACTTCCTACAATGTGCGCGTGCGCATGAACAACAACGGCTACCAGACTATCAGCGTCGGCAATCCGGGCGATTTGCGGGTGGGCGATCGGGTACGCGTTGAAAACGGCCAGATTTCCCGCTACTGATAACGCGGCGCGATTTTCCTGAGGCAGCTGGAGGCCGCTGTTCTGCTGTTCCAGCCGGGCGCAACCATGCGCCCGGCGAGTTGGTTGGCAACCGGCATCCGCCGGCTGTATAAAAACAAGGAGGCATCATGAACATGCAACTTAAACCGCTGTGGCTGTCGCTCTTTATCGCCGCCAACGCCTTTGCGCTGCACGCCAGCGCAGCGGAAGAAAACGTGCAGTACAAAGACCCGCCGCGCTGGCGGGTCGAGGACCGGACACCGCAAGCGCGTTTCCAGACCATGAAAAAGGAAAATACCAACGCCTATGCGCAAGCCCTCAACGACTGCCGTGCAATGCGCGGCCGCGCAGCCGGCGATTGCCGCAAGGATGCCCGCATGAATTTCGACCGCGACATGCAACGTGCGCGTGAGATGACCAGCCGCAGATAGAACTCACCAAGCGCGATCGACGTGGTTGCGCGCAAGCAGGGAGATCGGAAGGGCCGCATATGCGGCCCTTCCGGTTTTTGACGCTTGCCCGGCAACTTTGCCAGGAACAGGATTGCAGCCCCGCCCCCTCATGCTGCCATGGCCGACTCCCCACATTTCAAATAAGCAATTGTCAACAATTGTTATTTATATAACTTTCAGATTGCCACTTCAGCGGCCGGACGTTAATAATGCCGCTGCAATAATTCATTGATTTTTTAGCATCTCGACACGGCCTAAGATTCAATGTTGTTGCACGTTTGTCTCGCTATGCGGCAAAGGGTCGCCGTTGGCGGCATTTTTCTTAATATCAAGGAGTGAGTATGGCTATTCAACAGTTGTCCATGAAGGAAATCGATGAAGTAAGCGGCGGTTGTTTCCTGTTCAGTTTGTTCAGCAACTGTTTCAGCAATTTTTTCAGAAGCTGCCGCCCGGCCCCGCCAAAAAACTGCGTCCGTCCGACACCACCGGTCCCGCCTAAGCCGCCAGCTCCGGTCGTCCCTTAAAAGCACTTCCTGAAAAAACACGGCATATCCCCCTGCCGTGTTTTTTCATTACAAGAACAATATGAGTTTATTCCGCGAACAAGCGCTTGCCGCGCAGCAGACCAAGTGGCTAGGCGACATTGTCCTGGTGCGTCCGCTTTCATACACTTTCCTGACCGCTTTTGCCGTGTTGCTGGCGGCGATGATCTGCGCCTTCCTGGCCTGGGGCAGCTACACCCGGCACAGCACCGTCAGCGGCCAGCTGATTCCGGATGCAGGCCTGATCAAGGTCTATGCGTCGCAGACCGGCATCGTCATCGAACAGCATGTCAAGGAAGGCCAGCAGGTGAAGGCCGGCGAAGTGCTGTACGTGCTGTCCAGCGAACGCCAGAGCAGCACCTTGGGCCCGACCCAGGCGGCGATCAGCAGCCAGGTTGAACAGCGCCAGGCCAGCTTGCGCGATGAAATGCAAAAGACGCGGCAGCTGCAGCAGGAAGAGCGTGCCGGCCTGAACAACAAAATTGCCGCGCTCGGCAACGAACTGGCCAAGCTGGACAACCAGATCGCCGGCCAGCAGGACCGCGTCAAGCTGGCGCAGGAAACCTTGCAGCGCTACCAGGGCTTGCTGCAGCAAGACTACATCTCGAAAGAACAATTCCAGCAAAAGCAGGAAGAGCTGCTTGACCAGAAGAACCGCCAGCAAAGCCTGGAGCGCGACCGCATCACTGTCGGCCGCGAATTGTCGGCGCAGCAAACCGAACTGAGCGGCCTGTCCTTGAAACACCAGAACCTGCTGGCGCAGATCGACCGCACCCTCACCAGCACCGGCCAGGAACTGACCGAAAGCGAAGCCAAGCGGCGCATCGTCGTCACCGCCCCCGGCGCCGGCATCGCCACCGCGGTTATTGCCGATGCCGGCCAGTCGGTCGACGGCAACCGGCCGCTGGTGAGCATCGTGCCGGCCGGCGCCACGCTGCGCGCAGAGCTGTATGCACCTAGTCGCGCCATCGGTTTTATCCGCCCTGGCGACCAGGTGCTGATCCGCTACCAAGCCTATCCCTACCAGAAATTCGGCCACCAGAAAGGCGGGGTGGCGTCAGTAGCGAAGACTGCGTTGCCCAACAATGAATTGAATGCCATCGGCACCTCCGGCAGCAGCAACAGCGAACCGATGTACCGCATCGACGTCCGGCTGGCGTCGCAGCAAGTCACCGCCTACGGCAAGCCGCAGGCGCTGCAGGCCGGCATGCTGCTGGAAGCCGATGTCCGGCAAGAAAAACTCCGGCTCTATGAATGGGTGCTGGAACCTCTGTACAGCCTGACCGGCAAACTCTGACCATGCTCAACCGACTCTCCTTCGGCTTCAAGTCGATCCTGCCGCTGATGCTGCAAACCGAAGCGACAGAATGCGGCCTCGCCTGCCTCGGCATGCTGGCCGGTTATTACGGTTACCGCACCGACCTGGCGACATTGCGCCGCCGCTTTCCGGTCTCGCTCAAGGGCTCCACCCTGCGCGACCTGATCGCCATCGCCGGCCAGCTGGAACTGGCGACGCGTCCTCTGAAACTCGATCTCGAGGACCTGGCGCAACTCAAGCTGCCGTGCATCCTGCACTGGAATTTCAATCACTTCGTGGTGCTGCAGGAAGTCGGCCCGCGTTCGGTGACGATCTACGATCCGGCCTTCGGCATCCGCAAGCTGTCGATGGACGAAGCGGCCAAGGCCTTTACCGGCGTGGCGCTTGAACTGTGGCCGAATCCCGGCTTCAAGCCGGCGGAAGAAAAACAGACGGTGCGCCTGCGCGGTTTGCTGGGGCGCGTTAGCGGCCTGTACCGCTCCTTCGGCCAGATCCTGCTGCTGTCGCTGGCGCTGGAAGTGTTTGCGGTGGTCAGTCCGTTTTTCCTGCAATGGGTGATCGACAACGTGCTGGTCTCGGCCGACCGCGATTTGCTGACGACGCTGGCGCTGGGTTTCGGCCTGCTGATGCTGATGCAGCAGGCAATCACCATCGCCCGCAGCTGGGTCCTGATGTACATGAGCACCACGCTCAATGTGCAATGGCAAGCCAATGTGTTCACCCATCTGCTGCGGCTGCCGGTGGCCTATTTCGAAAAGCGCCATCTGGGAGACGTGGTGTCGCGCTTCGGCGCCGTCGGCGTCATCCAGCACACGCTGACCACCTCCTTCCTGGAGGCGATCCTGGACGGCGTGATGACCGTCGTCACGCTGGCGCTGATGTTCATCTACAGCCCGCTGCTGGCATGGATCGCGATTGCGGCGATGGCCTTGTACGGCCTGGGGCGCTGGGCCTGGTTTGCACCGCTGCGGCACGCCACCGAAGAAGAGATCATCCATGCCGCCAAACAGCAGACCCATTTCCTGGAAACCATCCGCGGCGTCAAGACCATCAAGCTGTTCCAGCGCCAGGACGAGCGCCGCGCTACCTGGCTGAGCCTGCTGGTGGACCAGGTCAATGCCGACCTGCGCACGCAGAAGCTGAGCCTGCTCTACAAGTCGCTCAACGGTGTGCTGTTCGGCATCGAAAACATCCTGATCATCTGGCTCGGCGCCAGGCTGGTCATGGACGGCAATTTCACGGTGGGCGCCCTGATGGCGTTCAACGCCTACAAAGGACAGTTCGACGGCCGCGTCAGTTCGCTGATCGACAAGTTCGTCGAGGTCAAGATGCTGCAATTGCAAGGTGAACGGCTGGCCGATATCGTGCTTCATCGACCTGAAACGACGCATGCCCGGAATGTGGATGAGCGTGAGACAGCCCTGACACCGTCCCTGGAAGTGCGCGGCTTGCGCTTCCGTTATGCCGAACAGGAGCCCTACGTGCTGGACGGTGTTTCTTTCCGCATCGCCGCCGGCGAATCGGTCGCCATCGTCGGGCCGTCCGGCGGCGGCAAGACGACGCTGATCAATATCTTGCTGGGGATACTGGCGCCGACCCAAGGCGAGGTGCTGATTGGCGGCCAGAACGTCAGCCATGTCGGGCTGGACACCTTGCGCCGGATGATCGGCACGGTGCTGCAGGACGACGTGCTGTTTGCCGGTTCGCTAGCCGACAACATCAGTTTTTTCGATCCCCAGGCCGATCATGCCTGGATCGCGGAATGCGCCCGTCTGGCGGCGATCCACCAGGATATCGCGGCCATGCCGATGGGCTACAACACGCTGGTCGGCGACATGGGCACCATCCTCTCGGGCGGCCAAAAGCAAAGGGTGCTGCTGGCGCGCGCGCTCTACAAGCGGCCGCAGATCCTGTTTCTCGACGAGGCCACCAGCCACCTGGATATCGAACGTGAGCAGCTGGTCAACAACGCCATCAAATCCATCAGCATCACGCGCGTGATCGTGGCGCACCGGCCGGAAACCATCAACAGCGCCGACCGCGCCATTGTGCTGGTAGGCGGCAAAGTGGTCGAGGACCCGCAGTTGCCAGCCGAAGCGGAACAGATGGACGCGGCGCCGGCACAATGATTTCACTGAAAAACGCCTTGCCGCTGCTGGCGCTGGCTGCCGCCATCTCCGCACCAGCCTGTGCGGAATCGATCTGGTCCGATCCGCTGCGGACAGCAAACAATCTCTCCGGCACGCCGGCTGCCACGCTCACCAGCAGTTGCGGATTCGATGCGCAACTGCCGGTCCCGCTGACCTTGCTGGACGCGGTCGAACGCGCGCTCTGCCGCAATCCGCAGACGCGCCAGGCCTGGGCCAATGTCAAGGTGCAGACAGCCGCGCTAGGCGTGAGCCGCGCCGCCTACCTGCCAACCTTGACTGCGGCCGGCAGCTGGAGCAAGGCCGATAATCGTTATAGTTATCCGGATTTTCCAGAGAATAATTCATCGCTCAAGACCCACAGCAGCAATGCCAACCTGAGCTTGAACTGGGTACTGTACGATTCCGGACTGCGCGCCGCCAACCTGGAAAATGCGCGACAGTTGTTGAACGCCGCCAGCGCGGCCCAGGACGATGTCCTGCAGACCGTGTTCCTCAATACCGTGCAAAGCTTTTACCAGGCGCAGGCAGCGCAAGCAATGCTGAGCGCAACCGCCGATGCCGAACTGGCTGCGCAACAAAGCTTCAAGGCCAGCGAAGCCAGATACCAGGCCGGCGCAGGCGCCCTGGCTGACAAGCTGCAGGCCCAGACCTCTTATGCGCAGGCAAGCCTGAAACGGGCGCAGGCGGCAGGCGACCTGCAAAGCGCGCTCGGCACCCTGGCCATCGTCATGGGCTTGCGGCCGAACATTCCAGTGGCGCTGGCCGACCTGGGCTTGCAGGCTACCGACGCACCTTTGCTGCAGCAAGCCGCCGACGACCTGATCGCCGATGCGGTGCGCCGCCATCCAAAGATACTAGCGGCGCAGGCGCAATTGAAATCCGCCCAGGCGCAGGTCGACGCCGCCCGCGCCGAAGGCCGGCCGACGCTGTCGCTGTTCGCCACCGGCGACCGCAACGACACGCCGATCAACCAGGTGTCCTCCAAACAAACCATCACCAGCCGCAGCATCGGCCTGCAGGTCAGCATTCCTTTATTCGACGGTTTCGGCCGCAAATACAAGGTGCGCGGCGCGCGGGCGCAGGCCGAAAGCAGGCAGGCCGACCTGGAAAATATCGAGCAACAGGTGATGCTGGAAGTATGGAAAAGCGACCAGGCGCTGCGCACCGAAGCCGAAAACCTGAACACTACCGACATTCTTTTACGCAGCGCGAAACAGTCTTTCGATGTGGCGCAAGGGCGCTACAGGGCCGGTGTGGGAAACATTCTTGAATTGCTGAAAGCGCAGAGCGACCTGGCGTCGGCACAGCAGCAGCGAATCCTGGCGCTGACCAGCTGGCAAACCGCGAGATTGCGACTAGCGGCTAGTCTGGGGCGATTGAGGATGGATGGAATTTGAGCATGCCGAAAACAAAAAAGCCCGCTTGCGCGAGCTTTTTTATTCTGGCGTCCCCAGGGGGATTCGAACCCCCGTACTCACCGTGAAAGGGTGATGTCCTAGGCCTCTAGACGATGGGGACAATAATCTGTCCGTACTGGCCTTGCTCATACTTTGTTGCTGCCTACAAAAACAATAAAGGCCGCAGCGGGCGGCCTTATCGATTGTATTGAATACATTCAGCACCGGAAATCTGCGGCCGGTTTCTGCCGCTTACCTGTCGATGCCAAAAGAATTCTGGCGTCCCCAGGGGGATTCGAACCCCCGTACTCACCGTGAAAGGGTGATGTCCTAGGCCTCTAGACGATGGGGACATTTACTGTCCGTACTACGTTGCTGCCTTACTACAATGTGCTGGTGGAGGTAAGCGGGATCGAACCGCTGACCTCTTGCATGCCATGCAAGCGCTCTCCCAGCTGAGCTATACCCCCGTTTGCAGAAGCGAGATTATAGCAAGCTTATTTAGAGCTTGTAAATCCCGATTTGCAGATTTATTGCAGTTTTACACCAGATGGGGCTGCAAACGTGCCATCACCGCCTCGCGGCCCAACAATTCGAGCACGGCATCAATCGCCGGCGTCTGCAACTGTCCGGTCAGCATCAAACGCAATGGCATCGCAATCTGCGGCATCTTCAGCGCATGTGCAGCCAATACTTCCTTGATCATCGGCGCCAGGCTTTCCTTGTTCCACTCGACGCTTGCGCAGCGTGCGGCGAAATCGGCCAATGCCGGCTTGACCGCATCGGTGAAGTGTTGCGCCAGCAATGCTGCATCCGGCGCCGGCTTGCGATAGAACAGCATGGCGGCAACCCCGATTTCATTGACGGTATGGGCGCGCTCTTTCAGCAGGCCGATCACTTTTGGCAATGCCGGCGCATTGCTGAAATCGGCGCCGTCTTGCTCCATCAACGGCTTGACCAGCGCCGCCAGGCGTTCATTGTCGGCCAGCTTGATGTAATGATTGTTGATCGAGGCCAATTTTTCCGGATTGAATTGCGCCGGCGATTTCGACAAATGATCGAGATCGAACCATGCGCAAAATTGCTCCACGCTGAAAATCTCTTCGTTGCCATGGCTCCAGCCGAGGCGCGCCAGGTAGTTCAGCATCGCTTCCGGCAAATAACCCTGCGCCGGATAATCCATCACGCTGACCGCGCCATGGCGCTTCGACAGTTTTTCGCCGTCTGCGCCGAGGATCATCGGCACGTGGCCGTACAGCGGCAGCTCGGCACCCAGGGCCTTGAGGATGTTGATCTGGCGCGGCGTGTTGTTGACATGGTCGTCGCCGCGGATCACGTGGGTGATCTGCATGTCCCAGTCGTCCACCACCACGCAGAAATTATAGGTCGGCGTGCCGTCCGGACGAGCGATCACCAGGTCGTCCATTTCACGGTTCGAGATGGTGATGTTGCCTTTGACTACATCGTCCCAGCTGACATCGCCATCCAGCGGATTCTTGAAACGCACCACCGGTTTGCGGTCGGCCGGCACCGGCGGCAGGGTCTTGCCCGCTTCCGGACGCCAGGTGCCGTCGTAGCGCGGCTTTTCGCCGGCGGCGCGCATGCGTTCGCGCATCGCTTCGACTTCTTCCGGCGATGAATAACAATGATAGGCCGTGCCCTGTTGCAGCATTTGTCCGATCACTTCGCGATAGCGGTCCATGCGCCGCATCTGGTAGAACGGACCTTCGTCGTGTTCCAGCCCCAGCCATTGCATGCCGTCGATGATCGCCTGCACTGCCTCTGGGGTCGAACGTTCGAGATCGGTATCTTCGATGCGCAGCACGAAAGTGCCGCCGAAGTGGCGCGCGTAGGCCCAGGAAAACAGCGCGGTGCGGGCGCCGCCCAGGTGCAGGTAACCGGTCGGGCTTGGGGCAAAACGGGTGCGTACCGGTTTCAATGCGGGTTTCAACGAAGAATTGGATGCTGGAGTGCTGGCGGTCATGATAAATAAAAACGGCCTTGGATTGCCAAAGCCGTTATCAAGGAAAACCCCATTTTACCGCGTTGCAGCAGCGGATGGAAACGGGGATGGCCTCAGGCTCGGGTCTATTTGACGGTGACGTTGATGGTTTTGCTCAGCTCCGGGCCGTAAGACTGGTGGGCGCCGTTGGCGAATTGCATGGTCAGCTTGTATTCCCCTGGCGGCAGCGTGACGCTGGTTTCGGTCTGACCCTTGCCAAAATGCAAATGCTTGTCGTCGATCGGGATCGACTGCCCGGCCGGGATGCTGTCTTCGTTGATCAGCAGGTGGTGGTGGCCGGTATTGGCCGTCATGTCGCCGGCCGGCTTGACTTCCATGCCGCTGACGCCGAACTTGACGGTGAACGGGCTGCTCACCACCGCGCCGTCGGCCGGTTCGATGAACGAAACCGACGCAGCGTGGGCCAGCTGCGGCAACAGGCTGGCGCTCAGCAGGGTTGCAGAAAACAACAGCGAAAAAATTCTTGATTTCATTGCCTTGTCCTTGAGGTGAAAAATGCGGTGGAAAATGCGGTGAAAAATCAGGTGGAAAACCTACATAAAATCCGCGCAATGCATTGGGTGCAATAACTGAGTGCAATAATACAGCGCAGCCAAACTACCAGGAGACCATCATGCCAGCCGTCCATGGCAATCTGTTGACCGAGTTGCCGGCCGACGGTTCAACCGAAGTATTCGAACTCCTGCACGAACGGGCCGGCCTGAAAATCGAACGCATCGTCTCCAGCGGCCAGGCCAGTCCGCCCGGCTTCTGGTACGACAACCCACAGGAAGAATGGGTGCTGCTGCTCAGCGGCAGCGCCGGACTGACGCTGGAAGGCCAGGCCGGCGAGCATGTCATGCAGCCCGGCGCCTGGCTGCATATCCCGCCGCACTGCCGCCACCGCATAGAGTGGACCGATGCAGCGCAGCCTACAATCTGGCTGGCCATACATCATGATGATGCACAGGCATTGGCGCCGAAGCTTCCCCTTTAGTCGTTCTTGATCACGATGGTAGGGAATTTGCTGCTCATGTCCTTGGCTTTTTCCGCCACCTTGATCGCCACCTTGCGCGCAATCTCTTTATAGATATGCGCCACCGGGCCGTCGGGTTCGGCCACTACCGTCGGTGTGCCGGAATCGGTCTGCTGGCGGATCGACATGGTCAGCGGCAAGGCGCCCAGGAATTCAACGCCGTACTCGCCGCACATCTTGGCGCCGCCACCTTCGCCGAAAATGGCTTCGGCATGGCCGCAATTGGAGCAGATATGGGTGCTCATGTTCTCCACGATGCCGAGAATCGGAATGCCGACCTTCTCGAACATTTTCAAACCCTTGCGCGCATCCAGCAAGGCAATGTCCTGCGGCGTGGTGACGATCACGGCGCCGGTCACCGGCACTTTTTGCGACAAGGTCAGCTGGATGTCGCCGGTGCCGGGCGGCATGTCGACGATCAGGTAATCGAGGTCGCGCCAGTTGGTCTGGTCCAGCAGCTGCTGCAAAGCCTGGGTGACGATCGGGCCGCGCCACACCATGGGCTCGTCCGGATCGACCATGAAACCGATGCTCGACACCTGCAAGCCGTGATTTTCCAGCGGCTCCATGGTCTTGCCGTCCTTGGTTTCCGGACGGCCGCTGATGCCCATCATCATCGGCTGCGAAGGACCGTAGATATCGGCGTCGAGGATGCCGACCTGGGCGCCTTCCGCCGCCAGCGCCAGCGCCAGGTTGACCGCGGTAGTCGATTTGCCGACGCCGCCCTTGCCGGACGCCACCGCGATGATGTTCTTGATATTGGACATCAGCTTGACGCCGCGCTGCACCGCATGCGACTGAATTTTCGAATAGACATGCGGGCTGACCTTGCCGACCCCGTCCAGCGCGCCGACCGCAGCGATAGCGGCATCGCCGATCAGGGCAAACTGACTCTTCGCCGGATAATCCAGCTCGATATCGAACAGCACCTCGGCGCCCTCCAGCCGGATATTCCTGGCCGACTTGCTGCTTACCAGGTCCTTGCCGGTATTCGGATCGATCACACTGGACAACGCGGCCTTGACCGTTTCAATCGTGAAGCTCATTACTTTTCCTCTGCGCGTTCTGTATAAGATGCGCCAAGTCTAAACCAAATCGGCGTTTTTCCGCTGGCGCGGCCCTGGCGCAGAGCCGGATTGGTGCAGGGATCAAAACAAGGATTAAAGCAAGGACCGGCCGGTCACTGCTAAAATCACTCTTTTATTCCAACCAGCAGCGCTTGACGTTGCAAAATTATTGCCAAATGAGCATCGCTTTGACTTCAACTCCCCGCCAATTATTCGTCACTACCGCCCTGCCTTACGCCAATGCAGCGTTTCATATCGGCCACATCATGGAATACATCCAGGCCGACATCTGGGTGCGGTTCCAGCGAATGCAGGGCCATGAAGTCAATTTCGTCGGCGCCGACGATGCGCACGGCGCGCCGATCATGATCGCCGCCGAAAAGGCCGGCATCACGCCGCAGGAATTCGTGGCGCAGATCGCGGCCGGCCGCAAGCAGTACCTGGACGGCTTCCATATCGCCTTCGACAACTGGCACTCGACCGACGGCCCGGAAAACCACGAGCTGTCGCGCGACATCTATCGCAAGCTGAAAGCGGCGGGTTTCATCGCGACCAAGACCATCGAGCAGTTCTACGACCCGGTCAAGAACATGTTCCTGCCGGACCGCTACATCAAGGGCGAATGCCCGAAATGCGGCGCCAAGGACCAGTACGGCGATTCCTGCGAAGTATGCAGCTCGGTGTATGCGCCGACCGACCTGATAAATCCCTACTCGACGCTGACCGGCGCGACGCCGGTGATGAAATCGTCGGAACACTTCTTCTTCAAACTGTCCGATCCGCAATGCGTGGAATTCCTGCGCGGCTGGGCCCTGGGCAACGCCGACGGCAAGCCGCGCCTGCAATCGGAAGTCGCCAACAAGGCCAAGGAATGGCTGGAAAGCGACGGCGGCATGGGCGACTGGGACATCAGCCGCGATGCGCCCTACTTCGGCATCGAGATCCCGGACGAGCCGGGCAAGTATTTCTATGTCTGGCTGGATGCGCCGGTCGGTTACCTGGCTTCGCTGAAAAACTATTTCGGCAAGACCGGACGCGACTACGACGCCTTCATGGCCGATCCAAGGACCGAGCAGTACCATTTCATCGGCAAGGACATCACCTATTTCCATACCCTGTTCTGGCCGGCGATGCTGCACTTCTCGGGCCAGAAGGTGCCGAACAATGTGTTCGTGCACGGCTTCCTGACCGTCTCCGGCGAAAAGATGTCGAAGTCGCGCGGCACCGGCATCTCGCCGCTGCGCTACCTGGAACTGGGCATGAACCCGGAATGGATGCGCTACTACATCGCCGCCAAGCTGAGTGCGAAAGTGGAAGACATCGATTTCAATCCGGAAGATTTTGTGGCGCGCGTGAATTCCGACCTGATCGGCAAGTACATCAACATCGCCAGCCGCGCCGCCGGTTTCATCGCCAAGAAATTCGACGGCAAACTGAGCACTGCCTGGGCCACCGACAGCGATCCGTTCCTGGCCAGGCTGCGCGGCGTCGCCGCCGATATCCAGGCGCTCTACGACGGCCGCGAATACGGCAAGGCGCTGCGCGCAGTGATGGAACAGGCCGACCTGATCAATGCCTATGTCGACGCCAACAAGCCATGGGAACTGGCCAAGGATCCAAGCAAGGAAGCGGCCCTGCACGAAGTCTGCAGCCGCCTGCTGGAAGCGTTCCGCATCCTGACCATCTACCTGAAACCGGTGTTGCCGGCGCTGGCGGCCGAGGTGGAAAACTTCCTGCAAATCCAGCCGCTGGCCTGGGCCGATGTCGGCCAGCCGCTGGCTGACGGCCACAAGATCAACGTCTATACCCACCTGATGACGCGGGTCGAGCCGAAGATGCTGGACGCCTTGTTTGACGCGCCTGCAGCCGCGGCGCCGGCAGAAGCTGCTGCCGCAGATGGCGCCAGCAGCGCAATCGAGCCGCTGGCCGCCGAAATCAAGATCGACGATTTCGTCAAGGTCGACCTGCGCATCGCCAGGATCGTCAATTGCGAACATGTGGACGGTTCCGACAAACTGCTGCGGCTGACCCTGGACGTCGGCGAAGGCCGTTTGCGCAATGTATTCTCCGGCATCAAGTCGTCCTACCAGCCGGAAGAACTGGTCGGCAAGCTGACGGTGATGGTGGCCAACCTGGCGCCGCGCAAGATGAAGTTCGGCATCTCGGAAGGCATGGTGCTGGCCGCTTCGGCCGCCGACGGCAAAACCAATCCAGGCATCTACGTACTCAACCCGTGGCCAGGCGCAGAACCGGGCATGCGGGTCAGTTAAGAGCGACGCCTGATGAACCTGCAAGTCCGTGAAGCCCATACCGACGACGCCACATTGATCGCCGACCTGACTCGCGCCTGCTGGGCCGAGCGGGTCGCGGCCAGCTCCAGCGGCCACCGCGAAAGTACCGAACGTGTGCTGCACGACCTGCAGCGCGGCGGCGGCTTTGTCCTGCAACTGGATGAAAAACCGGTAGGATCGGCGCGCTGGCTGCCCACCGATACCGAAACCGATGTCTGGGAAATCCTGCGCATGGGCGTGCTGCACACCTATCGCGGCCTGGGCTTGTCGCAGCACCTGATGGAAGCGCTGATCCACCGCGCCCGCAGCGCCGACGTCAACGAACTGCGGCTGGCGGTGCGCGCCGACCAGACCCGGGTGGCCGACCTGTATGCAGTATTCGAATTCGAACTGGCGCCGGAACTGGAATATACCCGCGCCAATCCGCTGGAAGAGCCGCCTATCGTGATGCGGCGCTGGCTGAAGCGGTAGGGTGGGCACTCCGTGCCCACGCGGAAGATGGACCGCCCTAGCCCGCCTCCTGTATTCAAAATCCGGCGTGGGCACGGAGTGCCCACCCTACGCTAATGCCCGTAGACCTGCGACACTGAAGTGCCGGTCACCAGCCCGCTGGTGATGTCCATGTGCACGTTGAAGAAAGCCTGGCTGGCGTCGGCCTGGGTATAGCGCCAGTCCCACACTTCCTCGTTCTTCCGTGTAAATTGCACCACGGTGCGCGGCCGGCCCAGCATCCGCCGCACCTCCTCCTTGTTCATGCCGACCTTGATCCTGGCGAAGTTCTCTTCGGTCAGCACCTGCTTGTAATCGCTCAGCTTGCCGTCCTTGCCGATATAGAAAATCCAGGTGCGGGCGCCGGACGGTCCTTTCGGATATTCCAGCGAACGCTCCCCGCTTTCCGCCTCCCAGACGGTATCCGGCTGGCCCATGGCGTTGCGCACGTCGGCTTCGGTGGATACTCCGCGGCTCAGTTTTTCCAATCCGGCCTCCTGTATGAAATTGCCATTCTGATCACAAGCCGCGATCATGAACGGCAGAACGACTGCCAAAACGCTGCGTATCCATAATTTCATGCTAACTCCCTCATTCGATACTGCTCTAGTATATCGTTCATCAATTGCCATATGGATATTACCGCCGACGACAAACCGCTGCGGCGGCCGGGAAATAGCATAAAATAGCGGCTACTCCCACCGAATTATCAAAGCAACCATGACATTCTCCAAACAGATTAACGGTTATCAGTCCGACATCACCAAGTTCGTCGAAGAACTCAAGCAAAAAAATCCTAAGCTGGAAGAACAGCAGCTGGCCGGCCGCGCCCTGCTGTGGGACAAGACCCCGATCGACCTGGACAGCCAGTTGCGCTCCAAGGAATCGCGCGTCGATCAGCAACCCTACGTGTATCAGAACAATCACTAAGCAACCACTAAATTCCTCCCGGATCAGGTAAAGACCAGATGAGCCAGAATTTGTCGGACGCCGCTGAGCTGACGCTGGAGGGCCAACCCGATTCGACGCCGAACGTGATCGACGGCGTGGCTTTTGCGCGCCTCTATGGCGAGCCGCTGTTCCGCATGCCGACCGATCTCTACATTCCGCCGGATGCGCTGGAAATCTTCCTGGAAGCATTCGAAGGTCCGCTCGACCTGCTGCTGTACCTGATCCGCAAACAGAATTTCAACATCCTCGACATCCCGATGGCGCAAGTCACTTTGCAATATCTGGAATACGTCGACCAGATCCGCATCACCAACCTCGAGCTGGCAGCCGAATACCTGCTGATGGCGGCCATGCTGATCGAGATCAAGTCGCGCATGCTGCTGCCGGTGCGCAAGACCGACAGCGAAGAAGCCGAAGATCCGCGCGCCGAGCTGGTGCGGCGCCTGCTGGAATACGAACAGATGAAGCTGGCCGCGCGCGAGATCGACGCCCTGCCGCAGCTCGGGCGCGACTATGTGCGCACCCAGATCTACATCGAACAAAACACCGTCACGCGCTGGCCGGACGTCAACCTGGACGACCTGCAGGCAGCCTGGGCCGACGTCATCAAGCGCGCCAAGCTGACCGCCCACCACACCATCAGCCGCGAAGAACTGTCGGTGCGGGAGCACATGACCGGGATCCTGCGGCGGCTGCAATCGGCGCGTTTTGTCGAGTTTGCCGAACTGTTCGATCCGTCGCGCGGGGTGCCGGTGTTGGTGGTGAATTTCATCGCCATGCTGGAGCTGGCGAAGGAAACACTGATTGAAATCACCCAGGCCGAACCGTTCGCGCCTATTTACGTACGACTGGCTTATTCGCCGACATACGCGTCGGCATAAAGCCGACTTTGCTCCGGTCTTGCGTTATTCACGACACGCCACGCATCAACAACCAAATAACTCACCCTCGATTTACACATGAAAATCATTTCCTCGATTGAAGAGCTACGCGACCAACTGCGCGGCCAACTGCGCACCGCCTTCGTGCCGACCATGGGCAACCTGCATGAAGGCCACCTGTCGCTGATGCGGCTGGCGAAAAAACACGGCGATCCTATCGTCGCCTCGATCTTCGTCAACCGCCTGCAGTTCGGCCCTAACGAGGATTTCGACAAATATCCGCGCACCTTCGCCGCCGACGTCGAGAAACTGGAAAAGGAAGGCGTCTACGTGTTGTTCGCGCCGACCGAAAAAGACTTGTATCCGGAACCGCAGGAATTCCGCGTGCGGCCGCCTGACGACCTCGGCAATACGCTGGAAGGCGAATTCCGCCCCGGCTTCTTTACCGGCGTCACGACGGTCGTGCTGAAACTGTTTTCCTGCGTCCAGCCGCGCGTTGCGGTATTCGGCAAGAAGGATTACCAGCAACTGATGATAGTGCGCAACATGGCCAAGCAGTTCGCCCTGCCGACGGAAATCATCGCCGCCGAAACCTGGCGCGCCGACGACGGCCTGGCGCTGTCCTCGCGCAATATGTACTTGTCCACGGAAGAACGGGCGGAAGCGCCGGCGCTGTTCAAGACCCTCAACCAGGTCGCCGATGAAGTACGCGCCGGCCACCTCGACATTTTCGAGCTGGAAAAACAAGCGATGGCGCAGCTGCGCGGCCGCGGCTGGCTGCCGGACTACATTTCGATCCGCAAGCGCTGCGACCTGCAGGCGCCGGCCGCCGGCGACCTGGCGCAAGGCGAAAAGCTGGTGGTGCTGGCCGCCGCCAAGCTGGGCGGCACGCGCCTGATCGACAATCTCGAAATCTGAATCCGGACCTGAACGTGCAGCGGCCCGACCGCAACAAACCACCGCGCAGCTGGCCTGCGGTAATGATGGCAGCGGCGGCAGTGGCGCTGTCGCTGGCCTCGGCTGCGTCCGCGCAAGCCATCGCCGTGCGCGACGATACGCAACATGCAGTCGTGCTGCATCACCCCGCACATCGCATCGTCAGCCTGGCGCCGCATGCCACCGAGCTGCTGTTTGCAGCCGGCGCCGGCGCTTATGTGGTCGGCGTCAGCGACTATAGCGACTACCCGCCCGAGGCCAAGCAGATAACCTCGATGGGCAGCAGCAGCGCGCTCGATATCGAACGGATCGTCGCCCTCAAGCCGGACCTGGTGGTGGCCTGGAGCAGCGGCAATTCCGCCAGCCAGATCGCCAGGCTGCGCGCCATCGGCATCCCGGTGTTCGAAAGCGAACCGCGTCAGCTGGAAGCCATCGCTGCGTCGCTGCTGAGGCTGTCGCAGCTGGCCGGCACGGAAGACAGCGGCGCCGCGGCGGCGGACGCCTTCAAGACGCGCCTGGCGCAGCTCGACGCCACCTACCGCCAGCGGCCGCCGGTGCGGGTGTTCTACCAGATCTGGAAAAAGCCGTTGATGACGCTCAACGATAGCCACATGGTGTCGAGCGTGATCGCCCTGTGCGGCGGTGAAAACGTGTTCGGCAAACTGCCGCAGCTGGCGCCCACCGTCAGCACCGAAGCCGTGCTGCAAGCCGATCCGGAAGTGATCTTCGCTGCCGACGGCGGCAGTTCGCCCAGCGCCGGCTGGCGGCGCTTTCCCAAACTGACGGCAATCGCCGCCGATAACCTGTTTACCCTGACGCCGAACTGGATGAGCCGCCCCGGGCCGCGCATACTGGATGGCGCCGCCGAGCTGTGCCAGAAGCTGGACCTGGCGCGCAGCCGGCGCCGCTGATTTGTTCTAATCTCTTAAGATACGCTGGCGACCGGCATGAACAAGCGCCGCGCACCGTTTTCCACCACTTCGAACGAACAGCCGAATGCGGCCTGCAGGATTTCCGGCTGCAGCACGCTGCCGGCAGTGCCTTGCCACACCTGGCCGTCGCCCAGCAGCAGCACATGGCTGGCGTAGCGCGCCACCAGGTTGATGTCGTGACAGGCTGCGATCACCGCTTTTTGCGGCGGCAGCGCATCTGCTATCTCATTTGCTATCTTTTGCAGCAGCGCCATCACCACGATCTGCGCCGCGGCGTCCTGGTGCGCGGTCGGCTCGTCCAGCATGAACAACAGCGGGTCTTGCACCAGCAAGGTCGCCAACCCCACCCGTTGCCGCTCGCCGCCCGACAGGCGCATCACGTCGTGTGCGCTGAAAGCCGCCATCCTGACCTGCTCCAGCGCCTGCAACGCCAGCGCGCGGTCGTCCTCCATGTCCCAACCGAAACCGAACTGGTAGGGATGGCGCCCGGCCACCACCGCCGCCAGCACGCTGCTGGAAAACGCATCGGCCTGCTGCTGCGCCAGCAAGCCGCGCAAGCGCGCCAGTTGCTGGGCTGAAATAGTTTGTATGTCGCGGCCTTCGATCAGCACCCTGCCGCCGGCCGGCCGCCGCAAGCCGGCCAAGGTATGCAATAAAGTGGTCTTGCCGATGCCGTTGCGGCCCAGCACGCACCAGAACTGGCCCGGCGCGACTTGCCAGTCCAATCCGCTGCACAAGGTTTTATGACCGACGCTTACACTCAGCTGTTCGGCGCTCAGCAATGGGGCGACGTTCATGAACGGCTCCTGGCCAGCAGCCACAGGAACACCGGCACCCCGACCAGCGCCGTGATTACTCCCACCGGCAACTGGGTAGGCGCCACCGCGGTGCGCGCCGCCAGGTCGGCCAGCGCCAGCGCCGCGCCGCCCGTCAGCACGCTGGCAGGCAGCAATATGCGCTGGTCGTTGCCGACCAGCAGGCGTATCGCATGCGGCACCACCAGGCCGATAAAACCGATCGTGCCGGCCACGGTGACTGCAGCCGCGGTCGCCAGCGAAGCCGCACACAAGGTCAGCAAACGCAGGCGCAATACCGGTACTCCCAGCAACTGCGCAAAACCTTCGCCGCGCGCCAGCAGGTTCAGCTGGCGCGCGTTAAAAATACTCCAGATCAGAATCAGTAACAGCAGCACTGCCGCCGGCAGCAACAGGCGGCCATCTTCCAGGTCGCCCATCAGCCAGAACAGCATGCCGCGCAGCTCGCCGTCAGGCGCCAGCGTCAGCACCAGCGTCACGATCGCACCGAAGCCGGCGGCGATCATCACTCCGGTCAGTATCAGGCGGTGGCCGCTGTGCTGGCCGACATCGGGCAGACGACGCAAGGCCTGGCGCGCCAGGCCGAACAATAAAAGTACCGCCAGCCCGGCCCCGACCGCTGCGCCCAATGCAGCGGCAGCATCGCCCATGAACCCGAAACGGCTGGCTACAAGCAAGGCCGACAAGGCGCCGGCGGCGGAACCGCCGGACAAACCCAGCACATAAGGATCGGCCAGGGGATTGCGCAACAATACTTGCATCAATGCCCCAGCCAGGGCCAGCAAGCCGCCCACCACAAACGCAGTCAGCGCACGCGGCAAGCGCAAGGACAGGTAAACCTGGTCGACCGCCAGCCCGCAACCACTGCTGCCGCAAGAAACCGCGAGCGCCAGCGCCAACGCTGCGAAAACTGCCAGGCAGCAGAGGATGGCGAGGGCGCGGCGTAAGGTGGTAATACTGGTCAATGGCGTGAACGATTCACTGGTTGGTCGGCCGGTTATTTGCTTACTGCTGCCAATTTACACCAACAAACAGACCCCGTGACGGCTGGTTATAGCCATAAGCGGTCTGGTAGTCGCGGTTGAACAGGTTGTCGATACGGCCGAACAGCGACAGCTGCTTGTTCAGCTGGTAGCGCGCATTGGCGTTGGTCAGCCAATATGTTCCCAGCCGCGGATTGCCGGGAATGTCGGTGCGGCTGTCGGTGTATTGCACATCGGCACCGAGACGCCAGGCGCCGAAGCTCTTCGCTGCGCCCAGGGAACCGAGGGTCTTGGCGCGGCGCGCCAGGATCTGGTTGCTGCTCTCGTCCTTCGGATTCTGCAAGGTCAGGCTGGCGCGCCAGTCGATTGCAGCCAGCACGGTGCTGGCGCTCAGTTCCAGTCCCTGGTTCTTGGCGCGGGCGATATTGATCGTTTGCGATGTCAGCGGATCGTAGCCGAACTGGTCGCGGGTACGGGTATCGAACAGCGTCGCCCGCAGCAAGGTGTCGCCGGCGGCGTACTGCACGCCCAGTTCATACGACTTCGAACGTTCGGCCTTGAGGTCGGGGTTGCCGTAAATCGGCTGGTACAGCTGCACCGGGGTCGGCGCATTGAATGCGGTCGATGCATTGGCGATCAGCTTGACGCTGTCGGTCAGGGCGAAACCGTAACCCAGGTAACCGGTGTTGTCGGAACCTGAACCGCCGACATCGTCATGGCGCAGGTTCAGCTGCAACTGGTGCGGGCCGATCTTGCCGAGCGCGCCGGCATATACGCTGGAGGTCGAGCGCGAAAAGCTGTTGCTGGAATTGCCGAAGCTGCTGTTCGAACTGACGTCGGCCTTTTCGCGGCCGGCATCGACGCCCGCAGTGGCTGTCCACAGTGGCGACAAACGCAGTTCATTGGCCCATTGCAGCAGGTTCTGGGTGCTCTTGTAGGCATTGCTGCTGTTGCCGAAGGCGCCCTCGCCGTCGAGATTGTCGCGGTTGATGTTTTGCGACAGGGTCAGGGTCGAAGTCCAGTCCTGGGTGAAGCGGTTCTTGCTGAACAGCGCCAGCGACTGGCTCTTCGAATGGCCGTTGTTCTGGTCGGTCGGCGTGCCGTAGGCATCGTCGTAGGTGTATTTGGCATCGTTGGCGTAAATGCGGACGCCGACTTCATTGCCGGCGCGCCATTCCTGCGAGACCGAACCGGAGACGCTGGTATTGCCGTCGCCATTGCGATCGGGATTGACGTTCGGGTTCTGCAAGGGATTCTGCGCCGAAAAGCCGTTGGTCTTGAAGCGGGTCAGCGACAAGGCGTAACGCGTGTCGCCGCTCTTGCCGCTGACGCCGACGTTACCCTCGTATGTGCCGCGCGAACCGGCTTCGACCGATGCGTTGAACGCCGGCGCGCCGTTGCCGCGCTTGGTGAATATCTGCACCACGCCGCCGATGGCGCCGGAACCGTAGATCGCCGAGACGTTGCCGCGCACGATCTCGATGTGGTCGATCTGGTCCGGCAGGATGTTTTCCAGCGCCGGCAGGCCGAACGAAGCCTGGCGCCGGATCGGCACGCCGTCGATCATGATCAGGGTTTCCGAAGAGTTGGCGCCGCGCATGAACAGCGAAGCCTGCTGGCCGGGGCCGCCGACACGGGTAATCTGCAGTCCGGCTTCGCGTTGCAGCAATGCCGGCAGGTCCGGCGCCTGCGAATTGCGGATGTCTTCGGCGCTGATGACCGTGGTGTGCGGCAAGGCGTCGGTTTGCGGCTGCTCGATCCGCGCCGCGGTCACCACCACTGGCACCAGCGGCTGCTCCTGGGTAGTCTGCGCCAATGCGACAGTAGTAGAAAGAATGGCTGAAGCAAGCGCAAGCGGCTTCAAGGTCGCGCCGCAGCGGCGTGATAAAGATGAGGTCATGGTTGGTTACGAGGTTACGATAGAAGTCCCCAGCCTGCCTCCCCGCAAGCCCGGTTTAACGGTAGTAGCAAATAAGCCCTTTACAGGTTTTATTTTTTACTCCACCTGCTTTGGCCGGTATCCGGGCTAACAAGTCCAGGCGCATAACCTTCCCATGCAAACGCACAGTGGTGTGAGACACGCTCTGTCGCTGGTGACTATATACAGCGACGCTTGTTTTACCGTTGCGGGGGCAGCACACGTTGGCTAGCGATCTTGCCGAGCATCGTGTTTCCCGTTTAACTGCGGACATGGACATGTCCGCGTGCACCAAAACCCCGCCATTGTACGGCCCGCGCCGGTTTGCGGCAATTGCCGCATGCCGGAACGGCGTCAGGGTGTGGTTAAATTCGCATTCCCGCGATACAGCGCCGCCACCATGTCGGACTGCGTGACCATGCCAACCAGGCGCCGCTGGCCGTCGACGATCGGGATATGGTGTATGCCGGAATCGGACAAGGGCTGCACCAGCTCGACGATATGGGCGTCGGCCTCGGCGCTCTGCACGGCGCTGGTCATGATCTGGCCGACCACTTCCGGCTTGTCAGAGTGGGTACTGGTGGTGCGCCGGATGAACTGCTTCAGTTTCTGGTCGAAGCCGGTATACACTTGCAGGTTCGCCTGCCGCATAAAATCGGTCTGGGTGATGATGCCGATCAGGCGCCGCGCCGAATTGATGACCGGCAGCGCCTTGATACGATGCTTCAGCAACAGCGCCCAGGCGTCTTCCAGCGAAGTGCCGTACTCGACGCTGACGACATCGCGCGACATGATGTCGGCGCAGGTGATCGCGCCGAAACGGCGCTGGTAGGCATGCAGCTCGGTTTGCAGGATCAGGTTTTCCAGGTCGTCGCGGCTGACATCCAGCACCTGGTTGTATTGCTGCAAGACATAGTCCAGGTCTGCCTGCGTGAAACCGACGCGCCGGCCGCTGGGCTGATCCTTGGTCTGGTGCAGTTTGCCAGGATCGGCATGGGCCACATGCGGATAACGGCGGCGCGTGGCGTTATTGAACAGCAGAGCCACCAGCAGCAGCAAAACAGAATTGAGCAGCACCGGCGCCAGCACGAAATGGAATCCCAGCCCGGTCACCGCCGGCCCGCCCAGCACCGCGGTCAGCGCTACCGCGCCGCTGGGCGGATGCAGGCAGCGCAGAGCAAACATGGCGCCGATTGCGGCCGACACCGCAATCGAAGTGGCAAACAAAGGATCCGGAATCCAGCGCGCGCAAGCGACGCCGATCACCGCCGCCACCAGGTTGCCGCCGATGATGGACCACGGCTGCGCCAGCGGGCTGGCCGGCACGCCGAACAGCAGCACGGCGGAAGCGCCCATCGGCGCAATCAGCAAAGGCAGCGCCGCCGTCGGCCCCAGCGCCCAGTGGCTCACCAGGCCGGTCAGCAAGATCCCCAGCAAGGCGCCGCAGCAGGCGCGCAAGCGCTCGGTGCTGTTGACCATCATCGGCCCCGGGATGAAACCGCTCAGCCACAACCTTATTTGATCCATCTTTTTTTACTTTCTTTTTTACAGCCTAGCCGCCATATGCGTAGGTAAATTTATTGTTGACGATCCGCCCCATCACGCGCGAACGCTGGTCCAGCCCGACATGGTCCTTGGCATTCATGTTGACCACGCCTTGCGGGATGGTCAGGTCATGGGTGTTTTCCAGCGCGCTGCGCAGCGCCGCGCGAAATTGCCTGGTCCCCGGCTGCCCCGATTTCAGCGCCTGCGGCACGGCATTCGCGATCAGCATGTAAGCGCCCCAGGCGTCGGCGGCGAATTGCGTCATGGTGTCGGCGCCGTAAGCCGCTTCATAACGGCGGGTAAACTCGAGCGCGGTCTTCCTGACCGGATTCGAGGCCGGCAGCTGCTTGGCCACCACCGCCGGCCCGGTCGGGAAGAACGTGCCTTCGACATCCTTGCCGCCGACTTTCAGGAAATCCGCGGTGGCGATGCCATGGGTCTGGTAAATGCGGCCCTTATAGCCGCGCTCGACCAGGGTCTTTTGCGGCAGTACCGCCGGCGTCGCCGAGCCGGCGATCAGCACCGCGTCCGGCTGCGCCGACATGATCTTGAGGATCTGTCCGGTGACGCTGGTGTCGTTGCGGTTGTAGCGCTCGCTGGCCACCACCTTGATTTTGCGCAGCTCGGCCAGGCGCGAGAATTCGCGCCACCAGCTGTCGCCGTAAGCGTCGGCAAAACCGATGAACCCTACCGTCTTGATGCCGTTGTCGGCCATGTGCTGGGTCAGGATGGTCGCCATGTGCGAATCGTTCTGCGGCAGCTTGAATACCCAGGCGCGCTTGGCGTCCTGCGGCTCGACGATGGAGGCCGAGGCCGCCAGCGCCACCAGCGGCGTTTCCGCCGCGGCCGCCACATCCAGCATGGCCAGCGCCGCCGGCGTGGTGTTGGGGCCGACGATCAGGTCTACTTTTTCCTCGCTGACCAGCTTGCGCGCGTTGCGCACCGCATTGGTCGGATCGGAAGCGTCATCCAGGATGATGTACTCGACTTTCTGCCCAGCGATTTCCTTCGGCCACAGCAGAATGGCGTTTTTGGTCGGCGCACCGATCGCGGCGGCGGGGCCGGTGACGGCGATATCCACGCCAATCCGGATTTGCGCCGAGGCCGAAGCACTCCACATGGACAAGGAAACGGCAGATAACATCAGATAAGCGCTTGCGGTTCTGTTCATCGAATATATCCATCCTGATGGCATGACACGGGGAGATTTCCACAAGGACAGGATTCTACTGGAATGTGACAACTGGCAGTTTTGCATCACTGTGATCTTAGTCATCATGGCCGGGCGATTCCTTGACCCAGGGCAAGAACCATATTGTTAGCAAGATTGACAATACCCGTCATGAAACAACAAATACGGATGGAATGGCCTTGAAACAAATCTTGATTTTTCCAAAAATTCGTATGATGATATGGTCACTTTACGATAAAAACACGCTGTTGGAAGAGACACAATGTTCAATAAGCTGAATCCCAACCGGACTTCCCTGAGCGATACCGTGGCCCAGGAACTGCTGAAAAAGATACAGACCGGCGAATTCGGTCCGGGCGCCAAGCTGCCGACCGAACCGGTGCTGTCGGAACAGTTCGGCGTCAGCCGCACCGTGGTGCGCGAAGCGATTTCCCGTCTGAAGAATGAAGGCGCGGTCGAGCCGCGCCAGGGCAGCGGCGTGTACGTCAGCCAGCAAGGCCATCTGCGGCCGTTGCGCATCCAGTTCGACCAGGCTTCGTCGGCCGACGCCGTGCTGCAGATCGTCGAACTGCGGCGCGCCATCGACGCCGAAGTCGCGGCGCTGGCCGCCACCCGCCGCACGCCGCGCCAGCTGAAAGCGATAGAAACCGCATTGAAAGGCATCGCCGCCGATGTCGATGCCGGCGGCGACGGCGTGCTGGCCGATGTCATGTTCCACCGCAGCATCGCCGAAGCCACCGGCAATCCCTTCCTGCTGCAGACGCTGGCCTTCCTCAGCCAGTACCTGGAAGCCGCTACCGCCGTCACCCGCAGCAACGAAGCGCGGCGCGACGACTTCATGCGCCAGGTCTACGAAGAACACGCTGCCATCGCTGCCGCCATCGCTGCCGGCGATGCGCTGGCTGCGCGCAATGCGGCGCAAAACCATATGTTCAATGCGGCGCGCCGCCTGGCGCAGGGCGCTGCCGACACCAAGGCTGCACAGAAACCCAAGAACAACATAAAAACCCGCTAATCAGGATCGACAATGACTATCAACGTAGGTGTAATCGGCCTTGGGGCCATGGGCTTGGGCGTCGCCCGTTCTTTGCTACGCGCAGGCTTGCGCACGCATGCTTGCGATGTGCGGCAGGAAGTATTGCAGCAGTTCGCAGGAGAAGGCGGCATCGTCTGCGGCAATCCGGCTGAACTGGGCGCCTTGTGCGAAGTGGTGATCACGGTAGTGGTCAATGCCGCGCAAACCGAGCAGGTGCTGTTCGGCGAACAAGGCGCCGCGGCCACCATGCAACCCGGCAGCCTGGTGATCGCCAGCGCCACCGTGGCGCCGGAATATGCGGCCAAGCTCGGTGAGCGGCTGGCCGCACTTGAATTGCTGTTCCTCGATGCGCCGCTGTCAGGCGGCGCCGCGCGCGCCGCTTCCGGCGAAATGACGATGATGACTTCCGGCCCGGCCGCGGCTTACGCCAAGGGCGAAGCGGTGCTGTCGGCAATCGCCGGCAAGGTGTACCGGCTGGGCGAAGCGCACGGCATGGGTTCCAAGGTCAAGATTATCAACCAGCTGTTGGCCGGCGTGCATATCGCTGCCGCGGCGGAAGCGATGGCGCTGGGACTGCGCGAAGGAGTCGACGCCGACTCCCTGTATGAGGTGATCACCAACAGCGCCGGCAATTCGTGGATGTTTGAAAACCGCGTGCCGCATATCCTGAAAGCCGATTACACACCGCTGTCGGCAGTCGATATTTTCGTCAAGGACCTGGGACTGGTGCTGGACACCGCGCGGACTAGCAAATTTCCGCTGCCGCTGTCGGCCGCCGCGCACCAGATGTTCATGATGGCGTCCACCGCCGGCCATGGAGCAGAGGACGACGCCGCCGTGATCAAGATTTTCCCCGGCATTCAATTGCCGACTGCGCGGGAGTAAACCATGCCGGCACAGACAACTCCCCTGCTCGGCTGCATCGCCGATGATTTCACCGGCGCCACCGACCTCGCCAACATGCTAGTGCGCGAAGGCATGCGCACCGTGCAGACCATCGGCGTACCGGACAGCGCGCCGCAGGATGTCGACGTCATCGTGGTGGCGCTCAAGTCGCGCACGGCGCCTGCCGCAGAAGCGGTAGCCGACTCCCTGGCTGCGCTCAGCTGGCTGCGGCAACAAGGCTGCCGCCAGTTCTTTTTCAAATACTGCTCGACCTTCGACTCCACCCCGCAAGGCAATATCGGCCCGGTGACCGACGCCCTGCTGCAAGCCCTGGGCAGCGATTTCACGATCGCCTGCCCGGTGTTCCCGGAAACCGGACGCACCCTGTATCGCGGCCATCTGTTCATCCAGGACCAGCTGCTCAGCGAATCGGGAATGCAGAACCATCCCTTGACGCCGATGACCGATCCGAACCTGGTGCGCGTGCTGCAGCAGCAGACTGCTTCCAAAGTGGGCCTGATCGGCTATCCGGCAGTGTCCCAGGGCGCCGAACAGATCCGCGCCGGAATCGACGTGCTGCGCCGGCAAGGGGTACGGATGGCGATTGTCGACGCCCTGGAAAACCAGGACCTGTACGCCATCGGCGCTGCCTGCGCCGATTTGCCGTTGGTCACCGGCGGCTCCGGCATCGCGCTCGGCCTGCCCGGCAACTTCGTGCGCACCGGGCTGCTCGATCCGCAACAAGGCGCGGCAGCCGGTGAACTGCCGGCGGTAGAAGGTTTATCGATGGTCCTGGCCGGCAGCGCATCGAAAGCCACCAACGCCCAGGTAAAAGCCTGGATGGAGAAGCGCCCGGCATTCCGCATCGATCCGCTGGCGCTGGCTAGCGGCGAACCGGTAGTCGCGCAGGCATTGGCCTTCGCCCGCCAGCATCTGGAGAGGCAGCCGGCGCTGATCTACGCCACCACTACACCGGAACAGGTGAAACAGGTACAGGCCGAGCTCGGCGTCGAGCGCGCCGGTTTGCTGATCGAACAGGCGCTGGCCGATATCGCCGCAGCCTTGCTGGAAAGCGGCGTGCGGCGCTTCGTGATTGCCGGCGGCGAAACTTCCGGCGCGGTGGTCAAGGCGCTCGGCGTGCGCGCTTTGCGCATAGGCGCACAAATCGATCCCGGCGTGCCGGCGACAGCATCGATCGGGACCACGCCTTTGGCGCTGGCACTGAAATCCGGCAATTTCGGCAGCATCGATTTTTTTGAAAAGGCGCTCCGGCACTTGGGCGAAACGCGACTATGAGCACTCAAAAAACCCAGGCCGGCGGCAGCGCCACGCTCAAGGAGCAGGCGCTGCGCGAAGAAATCTGCGAGACCGGCGCCAGCCTGTACCAGCGCGGTTACACGGTCGGTGCGGCAGGCAACATCAGCGCCCGCCTCGACGACGGCTGGCTGATCACACCGACCGACGCCTGCCTCGGCAGGCTGGCGCCGGCGCAGATCGCCAAGGTCGACCTCAATGGCCAGTGGCTCAGCGGCGACAAGCCGTCGAAGACTCTGGCCTTGCATCGCGCAGTCTACGACAACAACCCGCTGATGCAAGCCGTGGTGCATACCCATTCGACCAGCCTGGTGGCGCTGAGCCTGGCCGGCGTCTGGCATGACAGCGCGGTGCTGCCGCCGATCACGCCGTACCAGGTGATGAAGGTCGGGCGCATTCCCCTGATCCCTTACCGCCGCCCCGGCGATCCGCAGGTGGCGGAACAGGTCCGGTTGCTGGCCGCTGCCGTGCGCGGCGTATTGCTGGAACGGCTGGGGCCGGTGGTGTGGCATGAAAGCGTTTCGCAAGCCGCATACGCGCTGGAGGAACTGGAAGAAACGGCGCGCCTGTGGCTGATGGTAAAGGATAAACCGGAGCCGCTGAGCACAGAGGCGCTGGACGAGTTGTATCGGGTATTTGGAGCGCGCTGGTAAACGTTGTCAAATAAGTTCAAAAAAAAATAGAAACGTCCGGCCTTTAAAAATCAAACTGGTGGAGACAAGATGTCAGCAACAATCACGAACAAAGGCGCGCAGGCAACTGCAAGCCTGCCGGCTGAACAAGCCGAAAACCTGTACAAGAAAGTATTCTGGCGCTTTGTACCGTTCATCATGCTGTGCTACGTGGTGGCCTACCTGGACCGCGTCAACGTCGGCTTCGCCAAGCTGCAGATGTCGCAAGACCTGGGTTTCAGCGAAACCATCTTCGGCCTCGGCGCCGGCATATTTTTCCTTGGCTACTTCCTGTTCGAACTGCCCAGCAACCTGATCATGAACCGGGTCGGCGCCAAGCTGTGGATCGCCCGCATCATGATTACCTGGGGCATCTTGTCGGCCTGTTTCGCCTGGGTCCAGACGCCGACACAGTTCTACGTCCTGCGCTTCCTGCTGGGCTTGGCCGAGGCCGGTTTTTATCCCGGCATCATCCTGTACCTGACTTACTGGTTTCCTTCGCATCGCCGAGCCAAGGTGGTGGCCACCTTCATGGCGGCGATCCCGGTATCCGGCATTTTCGGCAATCCGCTGTCCGGCTGGATCATGCAATCGTTCCACGGCTCCAGCGGCTGGCACGGCTGGCAATGGATGTTCATGATCGAAGCGATACCGGCGATCCTGGTCGGCATTGCCGTGTTTTTCGTGATGGACAACAGCATCCGCAAGGCCAAGTGGCTGACGGAAGCGGAGAAGGACTTCCTGGAAGCGGAAATCCGCGCCGACCAGAAAGACAAGCAAAGCCCGAAGTCGACCGCTGCCGTGTTCAAGGACATCCGCATCTGGCACATGTGCCTGATCTACTTCTGCATCGTCATGGGCCAGTACGGCCTGACGTTCTGGCTGCCGACCCTGGTCAAGGCTTCCGGCGTCGTCGGCGATTTGAAGATCGGCCTGATCAGCGCCATTCCTTTTGTCTGCGCGGTGTTCGCCATGATCCTCATCGGCCGCCGCTCCGACCGCATGCGCGAACGGCGCTGGCATCTGATCGTGCCGGCCTTGCTGGGCGCCGTCGGTTTTGTGGTATCCGCGATTGCCGCCGACACTACCGTGATTGCAATCGCCTTCCTGTCGCTGGCCGCCATGGGCGTGCTGACCTGCTCGCCGCTGTTCTGGTCGCTGCCGACCGCCTTCCTGTCCGGCACCGGCGCCGCGGCCGGCATCGCGGTGATCAACTCAGTCGGCAACCTGGCCGGTTTCGTCAGCCCGTTCCTGGTCGGCTGGCTGAAGGATACGACGCACAGTAACCAGACCGGCATGTTCATGCTGGCCGGCATGCTGGTGCTAGGTTCGATTGCGATCTTGCGCACGCCGCCCAAGATGGTCAACCGCTGACAACGTATTTTCGGGATAAATTTTCAGGACGAATTTTCAGGAGCCATGCAATGCCACGTTTTGCCGCCAACCTCACCATGATGTACAACGAGCACGCTTTCCTTGAGCGCTTCCCGGCTGCGGCCAGGGATGGCTTCAAGGGTGTCGAATTCCTGTTCCCGTACGAGCATGCCGCCGCCGAGCTGCAAGCCCGGCTACGGGACAATGGCCTGACGCAGGCGCTGTTCAATGCCCCTCCGGGAGACTGGGCGGCCGGCGAGCGCGGCATTGCTTCCTTGCCCGGACGCGAAGATGAATTCAAACGCAGCATCGCCACGGCCTTGGAATATACGCAAGCGCTCGGCAATAAAAAATTGCATGTCATGGCCGGCCTGATCCAGCCGCAGCAGGACCGCGCCCGCCATCGCGCCGTGTACCTGGAAAACCTGGCCTATGCGGCCGCACAAGCTGCCGCGCTCGGCGTCACGATCGTGATCGAACCGATCAATACGCGCGATATCCCCGGCTTCTTCCTGAACCGCCAGGACGACGCGCAGGCGATCTGCGCCGAGGTCGGCGCGTCCAACCTGCAAGTGCAGTTCGATCTCTACCACTGCCAGATCGTCGAAGGCGACCTGGCGGTCAAGCTCAAGCGCGACATGGTGCGGCCGCAGGCCGGCATCGGCCATATCCAGATCGCCGGTGTGCCGGAGCGGCATGAACCCGATATCGGCGAAATCAATTATCCATATCTGTTCGAACTGATCGACACCCTCGGCTACCAAGGCTGGGTCGGTTGCGAATACCGGCCGCGCGCCGCCACTTCCGACGGCCTGGGCTGGCTCAAGCCATGGTTATAAACAAGCTTCGAACGTTCAACAAGGAATTGTCATGCAAGTAGTCATCACCGGCGGCGCCGGTTTCCTCGGCCAGCGCCTGGCGCGCAGCCTGCTCAAACAGGGCAGCCTGCCGGACCGCAACGGCCAGCTGCAAGCCATCAGCAAGATCACCCTGGTCGACGTCGCCGCCGCCGGCTTCGACGACGCGCGGCTCGAGCAAGTCATCGGCGACATCACCGACCCCGCTTTGCTGGAACGCGTGATCACGCCGCAGACGGCGGCGGTGTTTCACCTGGCGGCGATTGTCAGCGGCCAGGCCGAAGCCGATTTCGACCTCGGCATGCGCATCAACCTGGATGCATCGCGCCTGCTGCTGGAATGCTGCCGCGCCTGCGCCAATGTGCCGCGCGTGATTTTCACCAGCTCGGTCGCCGTGTTCGGCGGCGCGCTGCCGGCCGTGGTGCAAGACCACACCGCACTCAATCCGCAATCGTCATACGGCACGCAAAAGGCGATCGCCGAACTGCTGCTCAACGACTACAGCCGCAAGGGATTCGTCGACGGCCGCGTGTTGCGCCTGCCGACCATCAGCGTGCGTCCCGGCAAACCCAACCAGGCCGCATCGTCTTTCGCCAGCGGCATCATCCGCGAGCCGCTCAACGGCCAGCCCGCCATCTGTCCGGTGGCGCCGGACGTACGTTTGTGGCTGCTGTCGCCGCGCAAGGTCATCGCAGCGCTGATCCACGGCTATTCGCTGGCCGCCGATGCGCTGGGCCAGAGCCGCACTGTCAATCTGCCCGGCATCTCGGTCACGGTGGCGGAAATGGTCGCGGCGCTGGAACGGGTCGCCGGCAAACCGGTCGCGGCACGGGTCGAGTGGGCCCATGATCCGGCCATAGACCGGATCATTTCCAGCTGGCCCGGGGCCTGGGACACCACCCGTGCAAACGTGCTGGGTTTTGTCGCCGACGCCGATTTCGACGACATTGTCCGCGCCTATATCGAAGACGATTTGCCGGCGGCATAAGCCTTGGACGCAGGCCCATGAAAGCATTGATGTTTTTTTGACATGCAACAATCCGATTTTCTGTAGTGAAGCAGGCTGCCTCGGTGCGGTAAGATCATCACTTTATGACTTTTGCCAAGCCGACATGAAGACCAGCACCTTTCAGTCCGTAGCACGCCTGCGAATGGACCTGTTAATGGGCCTGCTGCTTTGCTTGCTGCTGGCAAACAGCGCTCCGGCCCATTCCGCCGCAGCAGCGGCCAGCAGCACCAGCGCGCCGGCGTCCGCTGCCTCCTCTCCGCTGGACTCGCTGTCCAAGGTCCTGCAAAGCAATCCCGGCACCGGCAGCCTGGTAGCCACGCTGATCCAGGCGGAGCAGCAGAACAGCAAGGCTTCGCCCGAGCAAAAAGGTTTCATCGGCCTGATTTCCAACAGCCTCGACGCTTTCCAGGCACACCTGCAGCAGGTGGTGACGCCGGAAAAATTCTGGAACCAGCAATTTTCCCTGGCCTGGGGAGACCTGTCGACCATCCTGCAGCGGCAGAAATCGGAAACCGGATGGCAGGCGCTGGGCAGCTTCCTCGCCATGCTGGCCCTGTTCGGCGCGGTCGCGATTGCCCTGTACTATCTCGGCAAGTGGCTGCAGCGGCGCTTCAAGGTCGAGACCACGCTGTCGCCCGATCCCAGCATGAAGGAATTGCTGCTGTATATATGGCGCCACATCGCGCCGATACTGCTGGCGCTGGTGGTGGAAATCTCGGTGACTGTCAGCCTGGATAGCGCACACGGACAATCGCTGGGACGCACCCTGGCCACCGTGCTGCTATACACCCTGGTCGGCGCGCGCCTGTTCCAGGCCATCTGCGCCATCATTTTTTCGCTATCGCACGGCGGCCACCGCATGGTCGCGGTGCATATCCTGTACCAGCGCGGCTTCAAGCTGCTGTATGTGATCGGCTGCGCCGGCTGGCTCGGCGACGCCCTGGACAATCCACAGGTGAACCAGATCATCGGCGTCCACCTGGCCGGCGTGGCGGCGACCCTGGCCAGCCTGGTGGCGGCGATACTGGGCGGCGTGTTCGCCCTGCTGTTCCGGCGCCCGGTGGCGCACATCATCCGCAACCGGCCGCTGGCGGTGCGGCGCGAACATCCGGCACGCATGGAAACGCTGGAAGTGGTCGCCGCCTTCTGGTACATCCCGATACTGCTGCTGAGCATCACCGTCAGCGTCGCCACCATCCTCGATTTGTCGAGCAACAATTCGGCGCTCAATCATGCGCTGGCCAGCGCCGCATTGCTGATCGCCATGTTTTTCATCGGCGCGCTGCTGCAGCGCATACGCGCCCGCAAGGCGACTACCGTGGCGACACGGCGCCCATCTCCTTACATCCTGCGCCTCAGCAACGTCGGCTTCAGCCTGCTGCAGCTGGCGTTGTGGATTGGTTTTTTCGAATTGCTGACCAGGATCTGGGAACACTCGCTGCTGGAATTCGCCAACGCTACCCTGATCGGCAAGATGATCGTCTCGGCGCTAGGCAAAATCGGCCTCACGCTGGTGGTGGCCTGGCTGGTCTGGATCCTGCTCGACACCTTCATCCAGGAATCCATCAACCCGACCCGCAACAGCCGTTACGCGCGCAAGAACCCGAGCACCCGCATGCGCACCATCCTGCCGCTGCTGCGCAATGCGCTGATGCTGCTGATCCTGACCATCACGATCATCACCACGCTGGCCAACCTCGGCATCAACGTCACGCCGCTGCTGGCCTCAGCCGGGGTGGTCGGGCTGGCGTTCGGCTTCGGTTCGCAATCGCTGGTGAAAGACCTGATCACCGGCGTTTTCATCCTGATGGAAGATTCGATGTCGGTCGGCGACTGGGTCGACGTCGGCAACGGCCATGCCGGCACGGTGGAAAACCTGACCATCCGCACGGTGCGCCTGCGCGACGGCAACGGCTCGGTGCACAGCGTGCCGTTTTCACAGATCACAGCGATCAAGAACGATTCGCGCGAATACACTTATGCGTCGCTCAAGCTGAGCATCACCCACGATTCGGACGTCGACCAGGCGCTGCGCCTGATGCGCGAAACCGGCGCAGAGATGCTGGAAGACCGGCGCCTGCGGCGGCTGCTGCTGCAGCCTATCGAGATCTACGGGGTCAATGGTTTCGACTTGAACGGCGTGGCGCTGCTGGCCGGCATCCGCACCAAGCCGCAAACCCAGAGCGAAGTCATGCGCGGCTTCAACCTGCGCATCAAGAAAAAGGTGGATGACGAGCCGAAGGTGCACTTCGCCACCGAATGGGCGAATTTCCCGCTGGCGGCAGCGGACGCTGCCACTGCTGCGGCGCCGCCCGACTCTGCGCCGCCGGCGCCTGCCAGCGCCAAGAGCTAGCTTATTTGATGCGGCAGCTCAGCAGCCAGTAGTATTCCAGCCGCAGGATGCGCAGCTCGCGCGTGATCGGCGCCAGCTTCTTGCGCAAGCCGCTGTCGGTCGGGAAGTTCTTCATGACTTCGTAGCGTTCGCCGTTGGGCAAGGTGCGGAACTGGTAGGTGTTGCCTTCGGCATCGGTGCGGGCGATCGGCGTGCTCTGTTCTTCAACGTAGCCGTTGTCTATCATCACCAGCAAAATGTCCTTGCCCAGCTTCTCGCGCAGCTGCGCGATGAAACGCACCTGGTCCTGGCGTCCCACATGCGACCACCAGAATCCCAGGAAGCAGGCGGTGAAGGGCCGCTCCGGCTGGAAGGTGTTGATGTCGGCCAGCGCGAAAGTCGCCTTGCCGGCCGGCAGCTGCTTGGCGTTTGCCAGCGCAATCATTTCCGGGTTGATATCGGTGGCGTAGACCGATTTTGCCGAAGCGGCGATCTGTTCAGTCCAGAACCCGGTGCCGCAAGCCAGCTCCAGCACGTCGTGGCCTTCCATCAGTTCCTGCACCCGCACCTGCAGGGTCAGCAGCTCATCCTGGCGCTCCGGGCGCTGGTAAATCTCTTCGTAGGTCGAAGCACGTTTGGCGTAATAAGCCACCATATCTGTATTAATCATTTTCCCGACTCGTTTTCTAATTGCCTGACTTCTGTTTTTTCCAAATTGACGAGCGCTGCATCGGCAGCAACCCGGTAGCGCTCTGACAGCGCATCGTACAGCGGCGGCACAAACAGCCGCGACACCCGGCTGGCGATCAGGGCCGTCGCCATCAGGGAGATCACCAGCGCATGGCCGTTGATCATTTCCATCACGATCACGAACGCGGTGATCGGCGACTGCGTGACCGCCGCCAGGTAACCCACCATCGCCAGCGCAATCAGCATCGGCAGCGAGGTGTGGCTGAACACTTGGTGCAGCAGGTTGCCGAAACCGGCGCCTATCGACAGCGACGGTGCAAAAATCCCGCCGGGGATGCCGGGCAGGTAGGACGACACCATCGACGCCATTTTCAGGAAGGGATAAAACACCGACAGGTGCTGCTGCCCTTCCAGCACACCCTTGGCCTCGACATAACCGCTGCCGAAGGTAGCGCCGCCGGCAATCACGCCGATCACCGCCACCAGCAAGCCGCACAGCGCGCCGAAAGCGATCGGGCGGGTGCTGCGCAAATGCTGGATCCGGGCCGGGATCCAGCGCTTGGTATTCAACAGCAGCCAGCCGAACATGCCGCCGGCGACGCCGGTCAGGATGCCGGTCACCAGCACCGCCAGCGCCACCATGTTGGTCAATGCGCTATCGATCTGTATCGTGCCGAAATAGGTGTAGTTGCCGTTCAAGCCCAGCGCCACCGCGCCGGCAAAAATGATCACCGTAATGACGACCCCGCTGGCGCGATGTTCAAAACTGCGCGTCAGTTCCTCGATCGCAAACACGATCCCGGCCAGCGGCGTGTTAAAGGCCGCCGACAAACCGGCCGCCGCCCCCGCCAGTATCAAACGCCGCTCCAATGCTGCGCTGGCGCGCGGATAGAGGCGCCGCAGGTTGAACATCAGGGCGGCGCCGACCTGTACCGTAGGGCCTTCGCGGCCGATGGTGAAACCGCCCAGGATGCCGACAAAGGAAATGCCGATCTTGCCTGCCAATATCTTCAGCGACAGCAGCGATGCGCCGCGCTTGCTGGTGTCTTCTTCCAGCGTCGCGATCACTTGCGGAATGCCGCTGCCTTCGGAACCGGGGAAATAGCGGCGCGTGGCCCACACGCACAAGGCGCCGATCGCCGGCGTGACAAACAGCGGCAGCCAGAAGTGCGACTGCTGCATGGAGCGGAACATGCCGAATCCGACATCCATCAGCCAGGCGTAGAGCACTGCAATCAAGCCCACCAGCACTGCGCCCAGCCATAAAATGCCGTATTTGCGCCAGGCGCGCCGCACTTGGCGCAGGGTCTGGTCGGAAAAACTGGGGGGCAGCGGATTCATGGGAATTGGGCGCAAAGACATGATTATAAATTATCCATGCGTAATTCCCGCCAAATTGGCCATCCGCATGTCGATCAATCCGGCGCCGGCGCGGCAGGCCGGCCCTGTCGGCACATGATAAAAACACAATTTACCGTCCCGATTGAAGCATGCCGCTCCAGAGAGACAGGCGCTCTAGATGTGATAGCTTTTGAGCCAGGCCTTGATGTTTTTGATGTCTTCAAACGCCAGCAAGTCATTCTTGAGCACATGGATGTTTTGCTGGATGCCCTTGGCCGCGCTTTTCAGATGCCGCATCGCCAGCAGCGGCGACATGGCCTCTTGCAAGCCCAAGTTGAAGCGCATCCGGAACTCCGCCTCCATGCCGGCAATCTCGTCGCGCAGTTCTGCCGACTGTTCGCTCAGCACCTTGCTGTAGTGCTGCAGCTGCCGTTCCGACAGGGAATTGATGCGGCTCTGGTCGATCTGCTCGATTTCCAGCTGCAGTTCCAGCAAGCCGAGCAGATCTTTCTTGTCATAGGCGATATTCACCCTTTGCATCAGCGCGGTCTTGCGCGCGTGTTCCAGCGGATCCAGCTCGCGGTCGGGATGCAGGGCGCTGGCCAGCTTGCGATAGACTTCACGCACTGACTGGCTGGCCTTGTGCAGCTCTTCCTGCTGTTTGGCTTCCCTGGCGGCAGCCTTGGCCGATTTTTTTCGTTTTGCAGCGCGCGCATGTTCACGTTGGTGTTCAGCCGACGCATGGAGGCCGCTATCTGGCTCCTGCCCGGATTCCGCAAAGTCCTCCTGCTGCTCTTCCGCCGCATCGACATCGGCGCCGCCATGCATCCGGTAGATCCGTTTCAGATCCGCGGCATCGCTGTCGCCGATGATGGCGGCGCCGACGGAACAGATGATGTGGCTGATTTTTTCCTGATCGTGCCGGCTCAAGCCTTTCGCCGAATAGGCATTGTCCAGCAGGCGCACCAGCTGCGCCAGCAGCGCGTGGTAGCTGCGCATCAGCGGCTGGTACTGATTGGCATAGTACTGCTGGTGCAAGGGAATCGTTTCCTGCCATGCCGCCAGCAGCTGGCGTTCGGTCTCCAGCTTCCTGAGCAGCGCATTGAAGATTTTCTGGCCTGGCGACAGGCTCGCTTGCCCATGCTGTTCGACGACGTTGAGCGCCTTGTTTTCTGTTTTTTTCATCGCTTGCTTTATTGCGGATCGGTGTGTGATGCTTCAGATGAAAAATGGAGCGCGGCGGCGTGATTATAAGTTGGCTCTGGCGGCGCGCAGCAGAAACCGGCCAAGGGGCGTATGATCTTGTCTTCGTAATAAGTATCTATCCGTATTTTGCTCCGTTCCGCTGTGCCTACAGCAATCACACAGATTTCCATGCCCTGTTCCACCAACCGGCGACTCCGCCGATAAACAATCATATGGCCATCCATTCTGCCTCCGCGCATTCAAGCGACCAGGTACTGCCCTTCCGTGAATCATTGCTTGCCATGCTAGGCATCGCCTTCGTGGTGATGCTGGTGGCGCTGGATTCGACCGTGGTCGGCACCGCCTTGCCGACCATTGTTGCCGAATTAAAAGGTTTTGAGCTGTACGCCTGGGTGGCGACCTCTTACCTGCTGACCTCGGTGATCACCGTGCCGATTTTCGGCCGGCTCGGCGACTTTTACGGCCGCAAGCCCTTCGTGCTGGTCTCCATCCTGCTGTTCACTACCGCCTCAATCTTGTGCGGCATGGCCGACAGCATGCTGTGGCTGGTGATTGCCCGTGGCTTGCAGGGCATAGGCGGCGGCATGCTGGTGGGCACCGCGTTTGCCTGCATCCCCGACCTGTTCCCCGGCGCCCACGTGCGCCTGCGCTGGCAAGTGATGATGAGCACGGCGTTCGGCATCGCCACTGCGGTGGGACCTTCGCTGGGCGGATTCCTGACGCAATACTGGGGCTGGCGCTGGGTGTTCTATGTCAACCTGCCGGTCGGCGTGCTGTCGCTGTTCTTCGTCTACAAATACCTGCCGCATCTGCGCCACACCCATCCTGACGCCAAGATCCGCCTCGACTGGCCAGGCGCCCTGCTGATCACGGCTTCGCTGGGATGCCTGCAATTGTTCGTCGAGATGCTGCCCAAACACGGTCTGTCGTTAGGCATGCTGGGCCTGCTGCTCGCCAGCATCGTGGCTTTCGTTGCACTTTGGAAATGGGAACACTACACGCCGCAGCCCATCCTGCCGTTTGATTTGCTGGTCGACCCCAGGCTGTCGATCCTGTTCCTGCTGTCGGTGCTGAGCGGGTTCTCCATGTTTTCGCTGATGTTCTACGCGCCGCTGCTGTACCAGGGCGGTTTCGGCCTGTCGCCGCAGGAAGCCGGCCTGCTGATCACGCCGCTGGTGGCTTGCATCATGGTCGGCAGCATTTCCAACGGCCGCATCATCACCAAGATCAAGAATCCGAACGTGATGCTCTACATAGGCTTTACCTTGCTGGCGCTGTCCTGCCTCGGCGTGGTGATCTCGAACCGCTGGACTTCGCACAGCGTGATCGCTGCGTTCATGCTGATTGGCGGCCTCGGCCTCGGTTTCATCTTGCCGAACCTGACCATCTTCATCCAGCAGGAAGCCGGCCGCGAACACCTCGGCATCGCCACCGCACTGATGCAATCGCTGCGCATGATAGGCAGCATGCTCGGCACCGCCATCATCGGCACCTTGATCAATCACATGTACGCCGGCAGCGTGCGCCAGGCGCTGGCGCAGGACAAGGCGGACAGCTGGTTTGGCAGTTTCGCCGACCCACAGATCCTGATCAGCCACGAGACCCAGGCCACGGTGCTGGCGCAGCTGGCAGCCGCCGGCCATCAAGGCCAGCTGTTGCTGGAAGCGGCGCGCGAGGCGTTGATCGGATCGATACACATGGGAGTCGGGCTGGCGGTCGTGGTCACCGTGATCGCGTTGTGGCTGGTGAGCAAAGTGCCGCTCATTACTTTGCATGTCAAACCCGAAGCAGGTGCAGTCACGGAGTAAGCAAGCAGGCAGGCCGTGCTTGCGGCAATCCCGCCCGGTCTGCAGCTCTGGCTTGAACGCCGGTACACAAAGCGTTACATCTCACACCGTCTCGAAGCACTTGTATCAGCCCGCCGATGGCATCCTGAAGTCCTGGCAACTCACTTCACTCAGGACGCACATCATGAAAAAGCTCATCGCCTCACTGGTGCTTGGCACCATCCTCAGCACCTTGCTCAGCGGCTGTATCGTGGCGCCGATCGGTCCCGGTTATTACCGCCCGCATTACTACCATCCTTATGACCGTTACTAAGAGCTGAATTCCTGTCGAATATATTTCCATACAAAAATAAATACGGAGCCTTTATGAAACTGATCCACAAACTCGTCCTCCCCTTGCTGCTGGCGCCAGCGCTGCTGCCGCTTGCCGCGCACGCCGACGAACCCGGCCATCACGGCGCCTATCTGCACGCACTGGCGGATTTGCACGTAGCTCACTGGCTGATTGAGCATCGCCCGGGCGACAACTGGGCCATGGGACGCAACGAGCAGATCGCCCTGTCCGAGATCGACGCCGCCACGCGCGAGATTACCCAGCTCGGCGCCGATGTCGGCAAGGATGTCTATCGGGAAGAACGCCCGGACGCCCGTCCGGACCGCCGCGGCCGCCTGCATGATGCGGTAGAGGCGCTGGAACGCGCGCGCAGCGATGTTGCACAGCGTGAAGACGATCCCCGCGTATTCGGCCTGCAGCAGCACGCCATGCATCGCATCGAGATGGCCAAGCATGCGACTGAAGATGCCATGCGCGACGCCGGCTATTAGTGTTAATTAGGGTCAGAGTCGAATATTCTTTCACGGGAATATTCGACTCTGACCCTAATTAACTGCTGCGATGTTTACAGCTCGTACATATCCTTCTCGCCGTTCATCACCTGCTCGATCAGCTTGCGGTTCATGGTCGGCGCCAGTAGCTCGATGAAGGTATACACATAACTGCGCAGGTAGGCGCCCTGCTTGACCGCCGCCCGCGAGATATTGGTGCCGAACAGATGGCCGACCGGAATCGAACGCAGCCCGGTATCGCGCTCGGCATCGAACGCCATGCCGGCAATGATCCCCACCCCCATGCCCAGTTCGACATAGGTCTTGATGACATCGGCGTCAATCGCTTCCAGCAGTACATCCGGTTTGAGGTTGCGCAATGAGAACGCATGGTCGATCTTGGTGCGGCCGGTAAACGCGCTATCGTAGGTGATCAGCGGAAACGCAGCGATCTCTTCCAGCGTGATCGCCTTCGATTGCAATAAAGGATGGTCCGGCGGCACCACCACCACATGCTCCCACTGATAACAAGGCAAGGTCACCAGGCCGTCGGCATTGACGATAGCCTCGGTCGCCAGCGCCAGATCGGCCTGGTCGTTGCGCACCATGTCGGCCACCTGCTTGGGATTTCCTTGCAATAAAGACAAGCGTACCTTGGGGAATTTCTGGGTGAACGCCTGCACCACCTTGGGCAGCGCATAACGCGCCTGGGTGTGGGTGGTGGCGATGGTGAAGCTGCCGCTGTCATGCGCCGCGTATTCGTTGCCGATGCGTTTGAGGCCGTCGATTTCCTGCATGATCAGTTCGACCGACCGCAATACCGCCCGGCCAGGCTCTGTCAGCCCGCGAATACGCTTGCCATGGCGTGTAAAAATATCAACGCCCAGCTCTTCTTCCAGCTCGATGATCGCCTTGGACACTCCCGGCTGCGACGTATACAGCGCCTTGGCCGCCTCGGTCAGGTTGTAGTTCTGGCGCACCGCCTCACGGACAAAACGGAACTGGTGAAGATTCATGGATTTTCCTTGGTTTTTCTTTAAAGAATCTGTTCAGCACAGCCGGGAGACCTGACAAATACATGCCCCGGAACATTGCCACAAAACAACTGCGTCCTGCCGCTCCCTGCTTTCCGCGTCCCAGATCAAGCGTATTTGCCGTATTTGCATATATCAAATACGCATATAAGCAAATAAATAGTCTGTAGTTGGAGATATATGTGAAGTTTATTACGATTCTAGGTGTTTCGTACGAGGTGATATGACTGTTTCTTATGTAGTGAGCGGTTTTGCCGTCGGATTACTGGTTGGATTGACTGGCGTCGGCGGCGGCTCGCTGATGACGCCTATACTCACCTTGCTGTTCGGCATCCATCCAAGCGTTGCGGTCGGCACCGACCTGGCGTTTGCGTCGGTGACCAAGGTCGCCGGCACCGTCGCCCACCGCTCGCGCGGCACGGTGCGCTGGGATATCGTCAGGCTGCTGTCGCTGGGCGCCTTGCCGGCCGCCGTCGCCACCGCCCTGGCGCTCAAATACCTGGGCGGGATCAGCGCCGAAATCGGCCAGGTGATACGCTATTCGATCGCGGTCTCGGTATTGCTGACGGTGGTCGCCCTGCTGTTCAAAGGCAAGCTGCAGCACTGGCTGAACGCCCATCCAGAAAAACACCTGCAGGGCAGGAAACTGACCGCGGCCACGATTTTTGCAGGACTGGTGCTGGGCGCCCTGGTCACCATGTCGTCGATCGGCGCCGGCGCAGTGGGCGCCACTATCCTGGTGCTGCTGTATCCGCGTCTGACGCCGGCGGAAGTCGCGGGCACCGACATCGCCTACGCAGTGCCGCTGACCGCCATCGCCGCCCTCGGCCACTGGTGGCTGGGCTCGATCGACTGGAACCTGCTGGGGGCCTTGCTGCTCGGTTCGGTGCCCGGCATCACGCTCGGTTCGCTGGCGGCGCGCGCAGTGCCGGAAAAATTCCTGCGCGGCTTGCTGGCGCTGACGCTGACCAGCGTTGCGGTAAAACTGATTTACTAAGTTACTGAATTACGAAAGGATTGCGCCAGCGCAGTCCCTGCATCTATTGATAAAGGCGTGGCCGGTTCGTTACGATATCGGCTACAACCCATAAGGAAGACGAAGATGTATCGCTACGATCAATACGATCACCTGATAGTCAAGGAACGGGTCGCCCAATACCGCGACCAGGTAAGACGCCGCCTGGCGGATGAACTGACGGAAGAAGAATTCCTGCCGCTGCGCCTGCAAAACGGCCTGTACATGCAGCGGCATGCCTACATGCTGCGCATCGCCGTGCCTTACGGCATGCTGTCCTCGCCGCAGGTGCGCATGTTCGCCCACATCGCCCGCAAGTACGACCGCGGCTACGGCCACCTGACCACGCGCCAGAACATCCAGTTCAACTGGATCAACCTGGAGCAGTCGCCGGACATCCTGGCGGAACTGGCCACGGTCGAAATGCATGCGATCCAGACTTCCGGCAACTGCATCCGCAACACGACTTCGGACGAACTGGCCGGCGTCGCCGCCGATGAAATCATCGATCCGCGTCCGTATGCCGAAATGATCCGCGAATGGAGCACCTTCCATCCCGAGTTCGCTTTCCTGCCGCGTAAATTCAAGATCGCCATCAGCGGCGCCGAACAAGACCGCGCCGCTACCGCCGTGCACGACATCGGCCTGCATGTGGTGAAGAATGCAGAAGGCGAAGTCGGCTTCCGCGTCCTGGTCGGCGGCGGCATGGGCCGTACTCCTATCATCGGCAGCGTGATTCGCGAATTCCTGCCGTGGCAGCATGCGCTGACTTACCTGGAAGCGATCCTGCGCGTCTACAACCAGCACGGCCGCCGCGACAACAAGTACAAGGCGCGCATCAAGATCCTGGTGAAAGCGTTGAGCGCCGAGGAATTCGCGCGCCAGGTGGAAGCCGAGTGGCTCGACATCAAGGACGGCCCGGCTACGCTGACGGCTGAAGAGCTGCAGCGGATTGCGCAGTACTTCACGCCGCCGCCGTATGAAACGTTGCCAGCCACCGATGCCGGCTTCGAAGGGCAGAAAACCGACAACAAGGGTTTCGCCAACTGGCTCAAGCGCAACGTCAAGGCGCACAAGGTGAGCGGCTATGCAGCGGTCATCTTGTCGGTGAAAAAGACTGGCGTGCCGCCGGGCGACATCACCGCCGCCCAGCTCGATTTCGTGGCCGACCTGGCCGACCAGTACAGCTTCGGCGAAGTGCGCGTGACGCACGAACAGAACCTGGTGCTGGCCGACGTCAAGATCAGCGAACTGTTCACGGTGTGGCAAGCAGTCAAGGCGCAAGGACTGGCGACGCCGAACATCGGCCTGCTGACCGACATCATCTGCTGCCCCGGCGGCGATTTCTGCTCGCTGGCCAACGCCAAGTCGATCCCGATCGCGCAAGCCATCGCTGAAAAATTCGACAACCTCGATTTCCAGCACGACATCGGCGACATCGAACTCAATATCTCGGGCTGCATCAATGCCTGCGGCCATCATCACGTCGGCAATATCGGCATCCTCGGCGTCGACAAGGACGGTTCCGAGTGGTACCAGGTTTCCATCGGCGGCGCGCAAGGCAACAACACCAGCATCGGCAAGATCATCGGGCCGTCGTTCTCGGCGCAGCAAATGCCGGTGGTGATCGAACGCCTGCTGAACGTGTATGTGCAGCAGCGCACCGAGGAAGAACTGTTCATCGATACAGTGCAGCGCCTGGGCATTGCGCCGTTCAAGGAATTTGTCTACGCCAGCCCGATCCCGACCGGCTACACCCATGGAGAGGATGCTTGTGTCTACTAACATCATAAAGAACAGAGAAGTCGTCGCCGACGACTGGAGCGTGCTGCGCCTGAACGAAGGCGACAGCGCCGACAGCGTCAGTATCCCGGCCGGCAAGGTGATCGTGCCGTTCAGCGTCTGGAACGCCCGGCGCGCGCAGTTGCTGGAACGCGCGGAAGTCGGCGTCTGGCTGGGCAGCGATGCGCAAGCGGATGTGGTGAAAGACGACCTGGCGCATTTTTCCCTGGTCGCGGTCGATTTTCCCAAGTTCACCGACGGCCGCGGTTATTCGATCGCCTACAACCTGCGCACCCGGCTCGGCTACAACGGCGAATTGCGCGCCATCGGCGATGTCTTGCGCGATCAGCTGTTCTACATGCAGCGGGTGGGTTTCAACGCCTTTGCGGTGCGCGCCGACAAGGATATCAACGACGCCCTCAAAGGCCTCACCGATTTCTCGGAAAAATACCAGACTTCGTGGGACGAGAAGACGCCGCTGTTCCGCCGCGTGCAACGCCAAGCCGTCAGCCAGGATTGACCATGAGCAGCCCGACCCCGACTCTACCGTTATCGCTGCCGGAACTGGTCGCCGCCACCAAGGCGACGCTGGAAAAAATCGCCGCCGAATATACGCCGGCGGTGTTCGCTTCCAGCCTCGCGGCCGAAGACATGGTGCTGACCGACCTGATCCTGCGCAACCGGCTGCAGGACAGGATTGCCATCTTCACCCTGGAAACCGGCCGCCTGCATGCCGAAACGCTGGGCATGCTGGGCCGCATCAAGGAAACCTACGGCTACGACGTCACGCCGTACCGGCCGCAGCCTGAAGCTGTCGCCGCCTATGTCGAACAGAACGGCTTGAACGCGTTTTACGACAGCATAGAGATGCGCAAGGAATGCTGCCGCATCCGCAAGATCGAGCCGCTGAACCGCGCCCTGGCCGGCAACAAGGCCTGGATCACCGGCCAGCGCCGGGCGCAGTCGCAGACTCGCGCCGAGCTGCATGTACAGGAGCAGGACGAAGCGCACGGCATGGCCAAGTTCAATCCGCTGGCAGACTGGTCGGAAGACGATGTCTGGCAATACATCCGCAGCAACAATGTGCCGTACAACCCGCTGCACGACAAAGGTTATCCGTCGATCGGCTGCGAACCGTGCACGCGCGCCATCCAGCCAGGCGAAGACGTGCGCGCCGGCCGCTGGTGGTGGGAAAACCCGGATTCGAAGGAATGCGGCTTGCATGTGGTCGACGGCAAACTGATCCGCATCAAATCCGTCTCACAGCAAAACGCTTGAATCATCGTATCTTCAAATGACAAGAACCGACATGAACACAGTTGTTGAAAAATTTTTCCTGGACAAGGCCGCCAACCGCCATCTCGACTGGCTGGAATCGGAAGCGATCCACATCATGCGCGAAGTGGCGGCCGAATGCAGCAATCCGGCATTGCTGTTCTCGGGCGGCAAGGATTCCGTGGTGCTGCTGCGGATTGCGGAGAAAGCTTTCCGGCCGGGCAAATTCCCTTTCCCGCTGGTGCACATCGATACCGGCCACAACTTTGAAGAAGTCATCACCTTCCGCGACAAACGCGTGGCCGAACTGGATGAACGCCTGATCGTCGGCTCGGTCGAGGATTCGATCAAGCGCGGCACCGTGCGCTTGCGCAATCCGCAGACCGATTCGCGCAACGCCGCGCAAGCCGTCACCTTGCTGGAAACCATTGCAGAGCACAAGTTCGACGCCTGCATCGGCGGCGCTCGCCGCGACGAAGAAAAAGCGCGCGCCAAGGAACGCATCTTTTCTTTCCGCGACGAATTCGGCCAATGGAACCCGAAAGCACAGCGCCCTGAACTCTGGGACCTGTACAACACGCGCGTCCATCCAGGCGAAAACATGCGGGTATTCCCGATTTCGAACTGGACCGAGCTGGATGTCTGGCAATACATCGCGCGCGAAAAACTGGAACTGCCGCCCATCTATTTCGCCCACCAGCGCCAGGTAATCCCGCGCAACGGCCTGCTGGTGCCGCTGACCGACCTGACGCCGGCCAGGGAAGGCGAAACCCCGGAACTGCGCGAAGTGCGCTTCCGCACCGTCGGCGATATTTCCTGCACCTGCCCGGTGGCGTCCGATGCGGCTACCGTGGAAGCCATCATCGCTGAAACCGCGGTAACCCAGATCACCGAACGCGGCGCTACCCGGATGGACGACCAGACGTCGGAAGCCTCGATGGAAAAACGCAAGAAAGAAGGATATTTCTGATGAACGCCGTTGTAAAAAACACTGTTGCAGCGACAACCCCTGCCGACGCCGGCAATGCGCCGCTGGAGCGCGGCTTGCTGCGTTTCATTACCGCCGGTTCGGTGGATGACGGCAAGAGCACGCTGATCGGCCGCCTGCTGTTTGACAGCAAGGGCATTTTCGCCGACCAGCTGGACGCCATCTCGCGCGCCAAGCACAAACGCACCGTCGGCGACACCATCGACCTGTCGCTGCTGACCGACGGCCTGGAAGCCGAACGCGAACAAGGCATCACGATCGACGTCGCCTATCGCTATTTCGCCACGCCGAAACGCAAGTTCATCATAGCCGACACCCCGGGCCATGAGCAGTACACACGCAATATGGTGACTGGCGCCTCGACCGCGGATGCGGTCATCATCCTGATCGACGTCTCCAAGGTGAAACTGGGCGACGACGGCAGCGTCGAGCTGCTGACCCAGACCAAGCGCCATTCGACCATCGCCCACCTGCTGCAGATCGAGCACGTGATCGTCGCCGTCAACAAGATGGACCTGGTGAACTACGACCAGTCCGTGTACGACCGCATCGTCGCCGCCTACCAGGAATTCGCCGCCCAACTGGGCTTGCGCGATGTCCGCCCGATCCCGCTGTCGGCGCTGGCCGGCGACAATGTGGTGACCGCTGGCGACAACATGCCGTGGAACCAGGGGCCGACCCTGATCGAGCTGCTGGAATCGCTCAGCGTCTACGATGAATCGCATGACGAACCTTTCCGTTTCCCGGTGCAGCTGGTGGCGCGCCACAACGGCCACGAAGCGAACGATTTCCGCGGCTACATGGGCCGCATCGAAGCCGGCAAGGTGCACAAGGGCGACAAGCTGGTGGTGCAGCCGAGCGGCCAGAGCGCCACGGTGAAAGACATCCTGGTGCTGGAAGGCTCGCTGCCGTCGGCGGTGGTCGGCCAGTCCGTGACCTTGCTGCTGGACGAATACCTGGATATCTCGCGCGGCGACATGCTGACTTCGGTAGAGCGCGCGCCGGCCTTGCTGAAAACCGTCAGCGCTGACCTCTGCTGGCTGTCGGAAGATGCACTCGACCTGCGCCGCAAATACTGGCTGAAGCACAGCACCAAACAAGTCGCGGCGCGCATCGCCAAGGTCGATACGCTGCTCGACATCAATACCCAGGAACGGCGCCCGGCCGAATCGCTCAAGCTGAACGACATCGCCCGCGTATCGCTCAACCTGCAGCAAGCCATCGCTGCCGATTCCTACGATGCGATCCGCGCTACCGGCGCCTTCATCCTGATTGACGAAGTTACGCACCAGACGGTCGCCGCCGGCATGATTCGGCTATCACCCGGGTTCGACTAACCGACGCGAAAAATTGGACAGGCAAGCCATGCAAGCTACTCACTCCTCCCGCAAACCTGCCTACGGCAAGGTTTACCTGATCGGCGCCGGCCCCGGCGCGGCCGACCTGATTACCGTACGCGGCGCCAGGTTGCTGGCGCAGGCCGACGTGGTCTTGCATGACGCGCTGGTCACCGAGGAAATGCTGGCGCTGTGCCCGCAGGCTGTGAAAATCCCGGTGGGAAAACGCTGCGGCAAGCTGTCTACCGCCCAGCAGTTCATCAACAAGCAGATGATCGACAGTGCGCGCAAGTACGCGCTGGTGGTGCGCCTGAAAGGCGGCGACCCGATGCTGTTCGGCCGCGCCGACGAAGAATTGCGGGCGCTGGAGCAGCATGGCATCGCAGCGGAAGTGGTGCCAGGCATCAGCGCCGCACTAGCGGCCGCCGCGACCACCCAGCAGCCCTTGACCAAGCGCGGCGTGGCGCGCAGCGTCGCCTTCTTCACCTCGAGCACGGCCCCCGGCGAATCGGACCAGGTCAATATTCCTTCTTGCGACACGCTGGTGCAGTACATGGGCGGACGCGAAGCGGCGGCAACCGCGCAGCGCCTGCTGGCGCAGGGCCGCGCTGCCTCGACGCCGGTGGTGGTGGTGGAAAACTGCAGCCGCGACAACCAGCGCATCCAGCGCTTGCGCCTGGACCGGCTTGAGTCAGGCTTGCAGCTGTGCGAAGGACCGGTGCTGGTGATGATAGGCGAGGCTTTGGCCAGCCGCCCGCAACAAACGCTGATAACAGCCGACGGGCAAGACGAGCAGAACGCAGCCTGAAATCCAGTTTCACCCCGCGCGCGCTCAGCGCGGCAGCGGCTTGGCGGGCGCCGTCGAGGCCAGTGCTTTTTGCAGGACCCGGCCGGATTGATCCGCACGGTCTTCGGGCGACAAAACATTGATCCAGCTGACCAGGCCGGCGGCGGCTACGGTCAGCACCAGAAATACTGCAGCTCTCTTATTCAAAAATTCCCATTTCATTTATTACTCCTTACCTGCGGCGCCGGCCCTGCGTTGCCGCAACGCCAGGAAACTGCCGCATTCAAATAACAAGCCGTCCTGCCGGGGCAGGACGGCTTTCAAACATCTCTCTGCCAACGGGGCTCAGGCTCTCAGCGCCCGTTATGATTGCGCGTCGCCAGCACGCCGTAGACGCCGACCTGGCGTTCGCCCTGGCTGGCTTCATGCTTGGTCCCGCTCTTTGTGTTAGCGGAAAGCGTAGACGCCTGGCTTGGGGTCCAGCCGAAAGTCCAGCTGCTGCCACTGTTATTGCGACTGTTGGGGCTCATGCCCAGCAGGGTTTTAATAGTCATGATTTCACCTTTTCATGTGTTGCTTCCGTTCCGGAAGCAAGGTCAGCATGTAAAGCGTGGCGCGGGTCAGGTCCTTGCCGGCAATGGCACGGACGACTGCGACGAAGACATTCCGTCGTCGATTGCAAGCTGTCCAGCCTGGCCAATCGACACCGGAAAGGTGCGGATGGCTAGGCGGGGACAGGCAAACGTGCGCCTGCTTTACTATTTTCTGCTGCTAGTTTTTCAGTCCGGTAGCGCGGACAACTGGAACAGTCCATTTCACTAACTCCTGGTTATGCCGGCTGCGCGGCAGCGTGCCCAGTGCGAGACGCCGCCCGCTCCTGGACAGGACGCACCGAACGCTGGGGAATGCTTTCCCAGCGTACGCTGCGCACGCTGATTTCCTGCGCCAGGCGCGTGACCAACTGCACCAGTCCGCCGCGCTCGCGCACCGAACACATCACTTCGACCGTGATGCTCGTCAGATGCGCCTGTACCGCAGGTTCGCTGCCCTGGTAAGTCACGTGATAGGTTGCCAACAGCCGCCGCATCAGCTCTTCGAGCTTGGCCACTTCCGAGCCGCGGCAAGTGGTCACGATGCGGTAAGGCAAAGCTGTCTCGTGGCTGTCATGGGACGCAGCGAAACGGCGCTTGTTGAAAAATGCATGCAATTTAGCGAATGGCATGGCGATCTCCTTCCTACTTCCGTCAGCCGGGATGCCGGACGACGTATTGCCGCGGCCGGCGCCGAGCCTGTGCGCCTGAGGCAAACACACGGTCGAACACAGCCGTACGCAATCCGCCGGATGGCAGCACGAAAAACGGTCTTGCAAAAAAACGGATGGGAGTATCACTGCGGCCTGTCTGCTACGACAGGCTTACTATGACACTACAGCTCGGAATAAGCACAAGCTGTAGCGGAGGGAGGTCTGCTAAAGATTATGCGCTATGTGCCGGGCTGAGGACCCATCCACGCTTACTACTAGAACAACTGTCCAAGATATGGATCTCCATGTGATGCAATGCCAAGGATTATATTTCCGGCTAGCCATTCTGTCAAGTAAAAACCCTTTACTTTCACCACAAAATATGTATCGACGGGTCGTCACAAGCCGTACCGTACCGTCACGCCAATAACGACCGGCGTTCGGCAGAATCAATAAGAACGGACTTTCATGACCCGCAAAGTATGCAGGAGCGATCCGTGCCGGCAATCCAGCACCCGCAAGCGCCGCTCCAGGTCCTGGTGATCCTGGGCGGCGGCGAGATAAGCCTGCTCGGCATCCGGCGCGCTGCTTGCCTGGGCCAGCTTTTTCATCCAGTCCTGCAATTTACTGTTAGAAAATATATTGGAAAGCGACATATCAAACTCCAAGCGGTGGATATAAAAATCGATGGCATTGCATCTGGTTGCCATGGATGTAGAATAGGCCGATTCGGTTTTTCCTTAAAGCCGTATTATCTATCCTCAATATAAGTTTTTTTAACATGAAAACACGTCTGCCGCCGCTCAAGCCGCTGCGCGTATTCGAAGCCGTGGTGCGTACCGGCAGCTTGACGCTGGCTGCCGCCGAACTGCACCTGACGCACAGCGCGGTAAGCCAGCAGATCAAGCTGCTGGAGCAGCATTTCGACCAGACCTTGTTTGTCAGGGGACAGCGCGGGGTCGAGCCGACGGCGGCGGCGCGGATATTTTTTGCCGACGTCAAAGCCGGCCTGGACCGTATTTCGCTGGCGGCCGAGCAACTGCTCAATACGGGAAAAGTGCGCATCATCCGCGTCAGCTGCACGCCGTCGATGGCGATGCGCTGGCTGATTCCGCGGCTGTCGTCGTTTCAGATAGAAAATCCGCGGGTCGAGATCCGCGTCACGACATCAACCGTTGCGGTCGACGCCCTCAAGGAACCGTTCGATGTACTGATACGGCGCAGCCCGATGCATCGCGCCGAGTATGAATGCATACGATTCCTGGACGATGTGCTGACGCCAGTGGCGTCGCCGCGCTACCTGCAGCAGCACCCATGCAAGACCCCGGCCGATTTGTTGCAAGCTTCCCTGCTTCATTTATCGACCCGGTCGGAAAGCTGGACGCGCTGGTTCAGTGAGGTCGGCGTACCGGTCAAAGGCCAGCTGTCTGGCCAGATCTATGAGCATTTTTTCTTGAGTTTACAAGCTGCGCTTACCGATCTCGGGGTGGCATTGGGATCGCTGGCCATGATCGAGGAAGACCTGGCGCATGGCAGCCTGTTGCCGCTGTTTCCAGATTTGCTGCTGCGCGACAAAGGATTTCATTTGCTGTACCGCCCGAGCCACCAGGATCCGCAACTGGCCAACTTTATCGCGTGGCTGCAATTGAAAGGAAAGCAGACTTCCGCCAGCATTATCGCGGCGGCAAAGTAGAAATACAGTATTGAGCGATGGCATCCTGCACGTCCGGCTGCTCGCCGACCGCCTGCGCCACCGTGATGGCCAGTTGCGGATGCTGCTGCCGGGCCTGTGCGATCAATGCCGGCAGGTCGCGCCTGACATGGCCGCCCTGCCCCAGGAATACCGGCACCACGCTGGCTTCGCTGACGCCGGCGGCGACCAGCTGCTGCAGCAGCTGCGGCAGGTCGGGCTGCATCAGTTCAAGGAAAGCCAGCCTGACCAGCAGTTGCGGCCGCTGGCGCTGGATCAGCTGCTGCAAGGACTCGAACGGCGCCGCCCAGGCCGGGTCGCGGGCGCCGTGGGCGAACAGGATGAGCGCTTGCTGCGGTATCGACTGAGATGCGGACTGAGAAGCGGACTGAGAAGCGGACAGAGATTCAGACATGGATCACCCGATCTTCAAACAAGGCTCTAACTTCGCTCGATCTTCCACAAGGCGCCGATGGCGATCAGCAGGAAGATGGTGCTCGGCAAGGCCGCGGTGAAAAAGGGCGGCCAGGTATTGAGCAAGCCGAGGTGCGAAAACAGCGTGTTCACCAGCTGGAAGCTTACACCGATCATGATCCCGGTAAAGATCTTCAGGCTGACGCCGCCAGTACGGAAATGCAGGTAGGCGAACGGCAAGGCCAGCGCCATCATCACGAATACCGACAAGGGGTACACCAGCTTTTTCCAGAACGCGATGTCGTAGCGCTCGGTATGCTGGTTGTTTTCCGCCAGATGCTGGGAATAAGACCATAAATTGTAGGCCGACATATGGTCCGGGTCGGCAAACAGGACCGACAGGATCTCCGGCGTGATTTCCGACACCAGGTCCTTGCTCGGGAATTTCTTGGTGGCGATCGCGGTGGTGATGTCTTCGGTCGAGGTGCCGTTGACAAAATCGGTCTGCACCACATCGGCCATGCGCCAGGTGTGCTTGCCCTGGTACTCGGCATGGGCGGCCAGGATCAGGGACGTCATGTGCAGGTTGCGGTCGAATTCATACAGCTTGACGCCGACCAGCTGGCCGTCCGGCCGGATTTCGCCGATATTGATAAAGCGCGAACCGACGATGTCGCCGCTGGCGCCGTCGGCGCCGGCCCGTATCACATCCTTGCTCCACAAGCCGGTCTTGAATTTCTGCGAGATCGACGAGCCCCTGGCTTCCAGCTTCACTTTCTCGGCAAACTCGGCGCTCTTGGGGGAAACGAATTCTCCGATCAGCACCGTGGCGATCACAAACAGCAGGCCGATCTTGATCAGGATCTTGGCGGTCATCATGGTCGACATGCTGGAGACGCGCATGATGGTGAATTCGGAGCGCGCGGCGAATTGCGACAAGGTATAGATGGTGCCGATCAGGGCTGCAATCGGCATCAGCTCATAGGCATAGCTCGGCAAACCCAGCAAGACGAAAAAGAAGGCGTGCTGCAGCTTGTAGCCGCCGCGGCCGACCGACGGCAGTTCGTTCATCAGGTCGAAGAAGGCGAACAGCGCCAGGAAAGCCGCCAGCGTGAACAGGACGGAACGGACTATCTCGGAGGTGAAATAACGCTGCAGGACCTTCATGTTGCCGCCGTTTTTTTAATCGTTTTTTTGTCTTTAATCAGGCGCGCATGCTTGACAGCCGACCACATGACCAGGGGGTGACAGCGGCTGTTGACATTGAGCCTCCACATGAACAGCAAACCGATGATGATCAGCACCACCAGGTGCATCGGCCACCAGGCGATGCCGAACGACATCCGCCCCTGCACCACCGAAGCCTGGAAAATATTGGTCACGTTGCTGTAGGTGATGAACAGCAGCAGCGCGATCAGCAAGCTGGCCGAACGGCCGACGCGCGGATTGACGAAACTCAGCGGTATCGCCAGCAGCATCAGGCACAGCGCCATCAGCGGCAGCGACAGGCGCCACAGCAGCTCGCCCATGTTGAAGCCGTTGCGGTCTTTCAGCAGGTCGCCGGTAGGCAGGGCGCGCGCCGACTTGTCGCCGTTCACCGCCTGCGAATTGCTGGCCACCAGCACGCCGTAACGCTCGAATTCCATGATCCGGAACTCGTTCTGGCTGGAGAGGACGTCATAGCGCCGCCCTTTCGACAGGATCAGGAATTTGTCGCCGTTCTTGTCCAGCTCGATATTGCCTTCCTTGGCCACCACGATGCTGTTCCTGCCGTCCTGCTGGGTATTGACGAAGACATTCTTGACCTTGCTGGCGTCGCCGGCCAGCCCTTCGACGAAGTAGATGCGGTTGGCCGAGGCCGATTCCTGGAACTTGCCGGGCGATACCCGGGAGATGTCTTCGCGCTTTTCGAAGCGCTCGCGGTACTGCGCGCTCTGGCTGTTGGCCCAGGGCGTCGCCACGAAGCTGAGGAAAGTGGTCAGGATGATGAGCGGCAGGCCGAACCACAGCACCGGCTGGATCCAGCGCACCAGGCTCTGGCCGGAAGCGAACCAGACCACCATTTCCGAATCCTGGTAGCTGCGCGTGACCACCAGCAGCACCGAAATGTAGCCGGTCAGGATCAGCAGGATCGGCATGTAATTCAAGGATTGGAAACCGATCAGCGCGACCACGTCCTGGGACGCAATCTGTCCTCCGGCTGCTTGTCCCAGAATCTTGATCAGCATCACCGTGATGATAATTGTGAAGAGCGTAGTAAAAACTGCACCAGCGGTGCTAATTAATTCGCGTCGGAGTGCGCGCTGAAAGATCATTGGGGAATATAATTGCGGATCAAAAAAAGGAGTAGTGATGGACTTTAGCATAAAAACCATTGACGCAAAAACCTCAATTGCCTCTCTGAAAGCCGGCTGTATCGCAGTCGGGATCTATGAAAACAAGAAACTCTCGCCACAAGCGCAGGCTCTTGACAAATCTGGTGAAATCACTGCTGCCCTAAAGTCCGGAGACATTTCCGGTAAACCAGGCTCCACCCTGCTGTTGCGCAAAATCGCCGGCGTCGCCGCCGAGCGCGTGCTGCTGATCGGCCTTGGCGCCGACGGCGAGCTGAGCGACAAGGTCATGTCGATGGCCGCCCTGTGCGTGGCGCGCGTCATAGCGACCCTGGGCGGCAACGACGCCGTGCTGGCGCTGCCGTTCGACGCCATCAAGGAACGCGACCTGGCATGGGCCATCCGCAGCAGCATCCTGGTGCTGCGCGAGAGTAGCTATCGCTCCGACACCCTGAAAAGTAAGAAAGAGACAACATTATCCGGCGTCAAGAAGGTCGCCTTCCTGGTCGCCGCCGCCAAGGCGGCTGTCGCCAAGGAAGCCGTGGCGCAAGGCCTGGCCCTGGCCAACGGCATCGACCTGACCAAGGAGCTAGGCAACCTGCCTGGCAACGTCTGCACCCCGACCTACCTCGCCAACACTGCCAAGAAACTGGCCAAAGAATTCAAGCTGTCGGTCGAAGTGCTGGACCGCAAGCAGCTGGAAGCCCTGAAAATGGGCAGTTTCCTGTCGGTTGCGCGCGGCGGCGGCGAAGCGCCGAAGTTCATCATCATCAAGCATCTCGGCGGCAAGGCCAAGGATGCGCCGACGGTACTGGTCGGCAAGGGCATCACTTTCGACACCGGCGGCATTTCGCTCAAGGGCGGCGCCGGCATGGACGAGATGAAATACGACATGTGCGGCGCCGGTTCGGTGCTGGGCACGATCCGCGCCATCGCAGAACTGAAGCTGAAGCTGAACGTGATCGGCGTCATTCCCGCCACCGAGAACATGCCGTCCGGCACCGCCACCAAACCGGGCGACATCGTCACTTCGATGTCGGGCCAGACCATCGAAATCCTGAACACCGACGCCGAAGGCCGCCTGGTGCTGTGCGACGCCCTGACTTACGTCGAGCGTTTCAAGCCGGCTGCCGTGGTCGATATCGCGACACTGACCGGTGCCTGCGTGACCTCGCTCGGCCATCACAATTCCGGACTGTTCACCCGTCACGACAGCGCCCATGACGCCCTGGCCAACGAGCTGCTCAGCGCCGGCAAGGCGACCGGCGACACCGCATGGCGCATGCCGATCGAAGACAGCTACCAGGAACAGCTGAAGTCGAATTTCGCCGACATGGCGAATATCGGCGGCCCGGCCGGCGGCAGCATCACCGCAGCCTGTTTCCTGGAGCGCTACACCAAGAAATACACCTGGGCCCACCTGGACATCGCCGGCACGGCATGGAAAAGCGGCGCAGCCAAGGGTGCTACCGGACGGCCGGTAGCCCTGCTGACCACTTTCCTGATGAATCGCGCTGCAGCAGCCAAGTAATCGGTAATCAGATGGCAAACGGGGCGCCGGCAGCAATGCCGGCGCCCCGTTTTTATTTGCTCCTTGTTTAGCCCAGCGTCGCTATCACCGGCGCATGGTCCGACGGCTGCTCCCATTTGCGCGGCACCCTGTCGATCACGCAAGCCGTGCACTGCGCCGCCAAAGGCGGCGACAGCAGGATATGGTCGATCCGCATGCCGCGGTTGAGGCGGAATCCCATCTGCCGGTAATCCCACCAGCTATACAGTTTCTCCGCCTGCTCGAACATGCGGAAGGCGTCGGTCAGTTCCAGCCCCTGCAAGCGGACGAAGGCGGCGCGCTCGGCCGGCGACACCAGGTTCTGCCCTACCCAGGCGGCCGGATCGTGGACGTCGCGGTCTTCCGGCGCGATATTGTAGTCGCCCATCAAGGCCAGCTTCGGATGCAGCTTGCACTCGTCCTGCAGCCAGTCGTGCAAGGCGTCCAGCCACTTCAACTTGTACTGGTACTTCTCTGATTCGAGCGACTGGCCGTTGGGAATATAGGCGCAGACAATCCGCATGCCGTCTATGGTGGCGGCGATGATGCGCTGCTGCAGGTCTTCATAGCGCGGGTTGTTCTTGACCACGTCGGTGATCGGATGGCGCGACAGGATGGCCACGCCGTTATAGGTCTTCTGGCCGCTGAACACCACGTGGTAACCGGCCGCCTCGATTTCCGCCGCCGGGAATTTGTCGTCGGTCAGCTTGGTTTCCTGCAGGGCCAGGACGTCGACCGGATTCTCGGCCAGCCATTGCAGCACCTGCGGCAGGCGTACCTTGAGCGAATTGACGTTCCATGTAGCGATCTTTTGCATTTCTTCCAAATCCTTATTTAATATGTGGCGATGTTACCGCAAGCTAGCATTGAAGTAGAGTCATAAGATTTTCTTTAGTCTTACCGAAATTATTCTCGCTTGCGAGCAACTCGCCAAGGGAGGATATTTTCGTCTTTACAAGACTTTAAGCGATAACCGCAAAAAACCATGAGCATATTGAAAGTACTGTCCTTTTCAGCTTGTTTTCTCGTTGCCGGCAGCTGTGCCGGCGCCGGCCTCGACCAGTCCGGCATTAAAACCGCTGTAGACAGCGCCATCCAGCCGCTGATGCAAAGCTACGCTATCCCGGGCATGGCGGTCGCCGTCACCATCGACGGCAAGAACTATTTCTTTAACTATGGCGTAGCGTCGAAGGAAACCCGGCAACCCGTTACCAACAGGACACTCTTCGAAATCGGCTCGCTCAGCAAGACATTCACGGCGACGCTGGCTTCCTATGCCCAGGTCGACGGCAAGCTGTCATTGAGCGACAGCGCCAGCAAATACCTGCCGTCCTTGGGCGGCAGCAGCTTTGACAATATCAGCCTGCTCAACCTGGGCACCCACACTGCCGGCGGCCTGCCGCTGCAAGTCCCGGACGATCTCGGCAATACCGGACAGCTGATGGATTATTTCAAGCATTGGCAGCCGGCCCATGCCGCCGGCACATACAGGAAATACTCAAATCCGAGCATCGGTTTGCTCGGCATGATTGCAGCCAAGAGCATGGACATGTCTTTTGACGACGCTATTGAAAAGAAGCTTTTCCCCGAATTGGGAATGACGCACAGTTACATCAACGTACCAGCTGGCCAGATGAAGGACTATGCGCAAGGCTACACTACAAAAGATGTCCCGGTCAGGGTGAATCCCGGCGTGCTGGCGTCTGAAGCGTATGGGGTGAAATCCGGTTCGGCCGACTTGATCCGCTTCATCGGCGCCAACATGCAGGCAATCAAGCTTGAAGCGAAATTGCAGCGCGCAATCACTGATACGCATACAGGATATTTCGTCTCGGGAGAGTTCACGCAGGACCTGATCTGGGAACAATACCCCTATCCGCTAGAACTGAAGCGGCTGTTGGCAGGCAACGCTACCACAGCCCTCTACGACGAATTGCCAGCCGCCAGGCTAAACCCCGCGCTGCCGCCGCAGGCTGACGTGCTGATCAACAAGACCGGTTCTACCAATGGTTTTTCAAGCTACGCGGCTTTCGTGCCGGCCAAAAAGATCGGCATCGTGATCCTGGCGAACAAATCCTATCCGATCGACCAGCGAGTCACTGCGGCATACCGGATATTGACCCGCCTGGACAGCGAGGCCGCATCGAAAAATTAACCGTCGACCGCACAGGAGTCGAATCGGCTGGCGGCGCACACCACGATGGCGCAATTCCAGCCACGCCAACTTTGCTCCCAAGAAAGCCCTGGAATCCGGTAATATTCTCGTATCGATTTGTCATCAGGCATATCGGAGTTAACCTACCAGAGACCACATGCGAGTTGTAAAACTACCTGCCAGGCTGTCCCTCTGCTTGCTGGCCCTGATCCTGGCGGCCTGCTGCAGAAACGACCAAACCACCGACCAAGCCAGCTGCAATGCAAGCACGCCGAATACGGCAGCCGGCAGCAGCGACGGCAGCGGCAGCAATGTCAGGTTCAGCCAGCCCGGCGCTATCGCGGTCGACGCCGGCGGCAACCTGTTCGTGGCCGATACCGCCAACAACACCATCCGCAAGATCACTGCCGCCGGCGAAGCCAGCACGCTGGCCGGCAGCGCCGGCAATTCCGGCAGCAGCGATGGCAGCGGCAGCCGGGCGCGCTTCAACCAGCCGGGCGGCATCGCGGTCGACGCCGGCGGCAACCTGTACCTGGCCGATACCCAGAACCATACGATCCGCATGATCACCAGCGCCGGCGTGGTGACGACCATCGCCGGCAGCGCCGGCCAGGCCGGGCAGAATGACGGCACCGCCGGCGATGCGCGCTTTAACCAGCCCTGGGGCGTGGCGCGCGACGGCGCCGGCAACCTGTATGTCACCGATACCGGCAACGCTACCGTGCGCAAGATCACCGCCGCCGGGGTAGTGACGACGCTGGCCGGCAGCGCCGGCAGCCAGGGCAGCTCGGACGGCAGCGGCACCCGCGCGCAATTCAACCTGCCGCGCGGCATCACGCTCGACAACGCTGGCAATTCAACCGGCACTGCGGTCAATCTCGCTGTGAATATCTATATCGCCGACAGCAACAACAACACCATCCGCAAGCTTGACCAGAATGGCAATGTCAGCACCCTGGCGGGGACGGCAGGCAGCTCCGGCAGCGCTGACGGCAGCGGCCAGCGCGCCCGTTTCAACCAGCCGTATGGCATTGCGCTGGACAGCGCCGGCAATATCCGCGTCAGCGACAGCGGCAACCAGCTGATCCGCACCGTGTCGCTGACCGGGGTGGTCAGCACCCTGGCCGGCGCGGCCGGGACCGCGGGCAGCACCGACGGCAGCGGCAACAAGGCCCGCTTCAACCAGCCCGAAGGCATCGCTGCCGATGCTGCCAACAATATCTATGTCGCCGACACCAGCAACAATCTGATCCGCAAAGTGACGCCCGATGCGCAGGTCAGCACCTTGTTCGGCGGCGGCAATTCAAATTCCTCATCGTGCCTGTGCCTTTTCAAGCTCTAGCGGGCTGTTGCAATCGGCCGCACATGCCGCTCTTGCCTGAACGATAAGCCGCGCGGGCGGCTGCGGCCGCCTCCCCCTTCCCTCTCCACGCACAAATAACAACAAGCCTGTTGACACCGTCCTGTCATCGCCATTAGTATGCATATACATGGATGCATATGCATGAAAAGGATTGTTTATGATGAAAAACGAATGCAGCTGCACCACCCTGCGCCAGCTGACGCGCAAGATGACGAATATCTACGACCACTACCTGGCCGCCGATGAACTCACCATCAGCCAGTACTCCTTGCTGGCAAGGATAGGCAAATACGGTCCGATCGGCGTGATCCCGCTGGCGCACAACATGGGCATGGATCGCAGCACCATGAGCCGCACGCTCAAGCCCCTGATCGGCGCGGGCTGGATCGAGACCGTCGACCTGCCGCTGGAAATGCTGACCGACAAGCGTTCCTTCGGTGTCCGCCTGAGCGCCGAAGGGGAGCGCAAGTGGAAACAGTCCAAACCTAACTGGCGCAAGGCGCAAGACGTCATCAACACGATATTGGGCGACCAGACGCATCATGCCTTGATGAGCCTGGTCGATGATGCAAATGTGAAATTCGAACAAAACGAAAACGCCACTTTATGAACCAGACCATACACGCCATCATGTCGCGCACACGTTTCAGCTACGTGTGGATCATCGTCGGCATCACTTTCCTCGTACTGCTTGCGGCTGCCGGCATCCGCGCCACGCCCTCGGTGATGATCCTGCCGCTGGAGCATGAATTCGGCTGGAGCGTCACCACCATCTCCTTCGTCATTTCGGTCAACATCGCGCTGTACGGCCTGATCGGGCCATTTTCGGCGGCGGCCATGCAGCGCTACGGCATCCGCCCCATGGTGCTGGGAGCGCTGGTGCTGCTGGCGGTGGGTACTTTCGTCAGCACCTTCATGACCATGCCATGGCACATGGTGCTGGCCTGGGGCATCCTGGTGGGATCGGGCAGCGGCGTCGCCGCCAACACGCTGGCGGCTACCATTGTCAGCCGCTGGTTCGAGACTCGGCGCGGACTGGCGATGGGCTTGCTGACGGCCAGCTCGGCCACCGGCCAGATGGTGTTCTTGCCGCTGATGGCCTATATGGTCGAACACTACGGCTGGCGTTCGGTGGCGATGCTGGTGGCCAGCGTGGCGGCCCTGGCGATCCCGCTGGTGGCGATTTTCCTGCCTGAGCGGCCGCAAGACATCGGCATGAAACGCTACGGCCAGTTCGAAGAACTGCCGCCGGAAGCGGTCAGCAAATCCAAAAATCCTTTGTCCATCGCTTTCGAAGCCCTGGGCAAAGCGGTGAAAATCCGCGATTTCTGGCTGCTGTTCTTCAGCTTCTTCATTTGCGGCATGAGCACCAACGGCTACATCGGCTCGCATTTCATTGCAATGTGCGGCGACTACGGCATTTCCGCCGTCGGCGGCGCCAGCATCCTGGCCACCATGGGCTTGCTCGACCTGTTCGGCACCACCATGTCAGGCTGGCTGTCGGATCGTTTCAATGCTCGTGTGCTGCTGTTCTGGTACTACGGCTTGCGCGGCGTTGCGCTGATTTTCCTGCCGCACGCTTTCGGCCTCAGCTATTTCGGCTTGCCGGTGTTCGCCCTGTTCTACGGTCTCGACTGGATCGCCACCGTGCCGCCTACCGTGCGCCTGGCCAACGATGTGTTCGGCCGGCTGGCCGCGCCTATCGTATTCGGCTGGATCGTCGCCGGCCACCAGTTGGGCGCCGCCAGCGCCACCATGCTGGCCGGTTCGCTGCGCAACAGCCTGGGCAGCTACACCCTGTCGTCGGTATTGATGGGGGCAGCCTGCATCGTGGCCGCGGTGATGGTGTTGCGGATCAAGGGCCACCATGCCGGCGGCGACCTGATACCGGCGACGCCGGCATTGAATCGCTAACGGGTCACGACGGTGGCCACGATATCGCTGGCCACCTGGCGTGAATTCATGATGACGGTGTGAATGGTCGGCAGCAGCTGCACCGGTATTTCTCCCAGCTGCACCTCCTTGACCGACAGGATGCCGTCGTTCGGTTCGTCGCCGAACGGCATCCAGCTGCCGCGCGGCCCTTTGATGCCGGCATACACGCGCAATGGAATATCCGGGACCGGCAAGCTATCCATGAACTCCTGGCGCGCCAGCAGCTGTCCCATTTCACCGGTCAGCAAGCGGAACACGCGCCATCGGGACAGCTTGATGGCGTAGCTGGAAGCCATGGTCGGCGGCGCCAGGAATACGCCGAGCTCGGGCGCCCGCGCCAGGCTTGGCAATACGGCGCGCGTCAGCACGCAGCCCAGCGAATGGCCGACAACGATGAAGCGCTGCTCGCCGGCGCGCGCTGCAATGAATTTGCGCAAGCGTTCGACGCAAGGCAGCCAGCGTTCAAACGCGGCCGAATAGGCAAACAGGTGGGGTGTGATGCCTGCCGCGCGCAGGCGCCTGGCAAGCAGCAGCATCGACACCGGCGTGCGGCCCATGCCATGCACCAGGATGGCGTGTACGCCTGCACTGGCGGTCGGGCGGGCGCTCATTGGTACGGCTAGTCTTTTTTCTGCAGCTGTTTTTCAAAAGCGACATCCAGCTTGCTGATGCGCTTCGGTTTTTGCGGGCCGTAGGCGTTGACGAAGCGGACGAAAGCGTCCAGCTCCAGCGCTTCGCTCAAGCGGATCGGCGCCTCGAAACCGGCGTTCTGCGTCAGGTAAAACAATTCCTCTGCGGTCCTCACCATCGAATAGCGTACATCGGTGCTGCGGGCATTGAGACGTTCGACCGCCGCTGTGGCTCGGGTTGATCTCATTGCATTCTCCTGGTATCTACTGATACTTGCTTAAATCATGAAAACTCTTGTTTATCCATCGCTCTCGTAGGGTGGACACGCGTGCCCACGCGGATGTCGACGGCACTGCGTGGGCACAGGTGCCCACCCTACCTCGTCTGTTATCCAACGTTCATCTTTTACAGTTCGCGCTGGCTGGCGAAATGGCGGCGCCGCCCGTCCAGCGGATCGACAAAAGCGATTTCCCGCGCCAGCAGTTTCAAGGGCGCCGACAAGTCGTCGCCCTTGCAAGGATGTACCTCGGGATAAAAAGCATCGTTGATGATCGGTATCCCCAATGCTGCCAAATGTACGCGCAACTGATGTTTCTTGCCGGTCAGCGGCCGCAGCCGGTAGCGGCTGCAGGTTTCGCGCTGCTCGATCAGTTCGATACGGGTCTCCGAATTCGGCTCGCCGGCTACCTCCTGCATACGGAAAAACGGCGTGCCCTCCACCATGCGGCTGCGATACACCAGCGGCAGCACCAGGCCCGGCGCGCTCGGCGCCAGCGCCTCGTAGGTCTTGTCGACCAGCCGTTGCTGGAACAGCGACTGGTAGGCGCCGCGGCTGGCCACGTCATGGGAAAAAATCACCACGCCTGCGGTTTCCCGGTCCAGCCGGTGGATCGGCGTCAGGTCGGCCAGGCCGGTTTGCTTCTTGAGGCGGACCAGCAAGGTCTCGTGCAGGAAACGCCCGCTCGGGATCACCGGCAGGAAATGCGGCTTGTCGGCCACCAGTATCCGCTCATCCTGGTACAGGATCGAAGCTTCAAACGGAATCGGCGTCTCGGCCGGCAATTCACGGTAATAGAAAATGCGCATGCCGCGCCGGTACGGGCTGCCCGGCGCCAGGCGCACGCCCTCGCCGTCAACCACTTCGCCGCGCGCCATTCGCGCCACCCAGGTAGCGCTGCTTATAGCAGGGAAACGCTGTTCCAGGAAACTCAGCAGATCGGGCCATTCGCCCGCCGGCAGCCACAGGTAGCTTGGCGCAACGCCGTCAATAACCGGTAACGGCGCCGGCAGCGGCTGGCGTAGCTGCATCATCACAATACCCGTTGCCAATACCCGACGTCGATCCAGCGATCGAATTTCTTGCCGACCTGGGCGAAGTGCGCCACTTTTTCGTAGCCCATTTTTTCATGCAAGGCGATGCTGGCGGCGTTCGGCAAGGCAATGCCGCCGATCACCACGTGCACCGGCAGTTTCTGCAGTTCAGCGATCAGGGCCCGATACAGCGCACTGCCGAGCCCCTTGCCGGCGGCCTCGGGCGACAGGTACACCGAGGTCTCGACAGCATGCTGGTAGGCCGCGCGCGTGCGCCATTTGGTGGCATACGCGTAGCCGAGGATCTGTTCGTTCTCTGCACATACCAGCCACGGGAAACTGGCGGTGATATCCAGGATGCGATGCTTTATCTGTTCCGGTGTTACGGGTTCTGTTTCGAAACTGATGAAAGTATCGCGGATGTAGGGATTGTAGATGTCGCAGATGGCGGCGGCATCGTCGGTGGTGGCCGGGCGGATTGTGTGGGTCATGGCAAAACTCAGCTTATACAGGCGAATGCACAATCATACCGCGCAATCGCCCGTACTGAGGACATCGGCCAAATACGCCGCATCAGGCCAGCAAGGCGTCCTTGACCTGCTGCAGGGACGACGGGTCTTCAATGGTGGTCAGGTCGCCCGGATCGCGCCCCTCGCAGATCGCCTGGATCGAACGGCGCAGCAGCTTGCCGGAGCGGGTTTTCGGCAGCAGGCCGACCACATATACGCGCGCCGGGCGGCCGACGCTGCCGATCTGCCTGTCGACCGTGCCCATGATCTCTGCTTCCAGCGCAGCCCGCCCCTGCGCCGTATCGACCGCCGCCTTGGGAATCACGAAGGCCACCGCCACCTGCCCTTTCAGCTTGTCTTCAATGCCGACCACCGCCACTTCCGATACGTTCGGATGGCTGGAAATGCTCTCTTCTATTTCGCGCGTGCCGAGCCGATGGCCGGCGACATTGATGACATCGTCGGTGCGCCCGAGGATGAAGTAATAACCGTCGTCGTCGCGGATGCCCCAGTCGAAGGTTGAATAAGCCGGGTTGGGCGAGCCCGGCACTTGCGTGGCCCAGTAGGTATCGATGCAGCGCTGGTCGTCGCCATAGATGGTTTGCATGCAGCCCGGCGGCAACGGCCATTCGATCACCACCACGCCTTTTTCGTTGGCGCCGCATAACTCGCCGCTAGCTTCGTTGAGCAGCCGCACTTTATAGCCGTACATCGGCACGCCAGGGCTGCCCAGCTTGCTTGGCTTGTCCTCGACATTCCTGGCGATGGTCATGATCGGCCAGCCGGATTCGGTCTGCCAATAATTGTCGACGATGGGCACCCCGAGCGCCGATGAAATCCAGCTGGAGGTGGTTTCGTCCAGCGGTTCGCCGGCCAGGTATAGCGCCTGCAGGGAAGACAAGTCATATTTCTTCATCAGTTCCGGCGGCTGTTTTTTTAGCACCCGGATCGCGGTCGGCGCCGAGAACATGCGCGTCACCTTGTATTTTTCGACGATGCTCCACCAGACGCCGCCATCCGGACGGATCGGCAGACCCTCGTACAGCACCGTCGCCATGCCGGCAATCAAAGGGCCGTAAACGATGTAGGAATGCCCGACTACCCAGCCGATGTCGGAGGTGCAGAAGAATGTTCCTCCCGGTTTGCTGCAAAAGATGGTGTCCATGGAAGTCGCCAGCGCCACCGCATAACCGCCGACATCGCGCTGCACGCCCTTGGGCTTGCCGGTGGTGCCGGAGGTGTACAGGATATAAGAAGCTTCGTTCGACTCCAGCCAGACTGCTGGCACCTTGGCATCCATATGCAGCCGGCGCTGCTCGGCATAATCCACATCGCGGCCGGCCACCGTTGCCATCGCAGCCAGGCCGCGATCGACCATCAAGACATGCGCCGGCTTGTGCCGCGCCAGCTTGATCGCCTCGTCCAGCAAACCCTTGTAGGGCAATATCTTGCCGGCGCGCGAACCGGCGTCGGCGGAGACGACCAGCTTGGGCGTCGCATCGTCGATGCGGCTGGCCAGGCTGTTCGAGGCAAAACCGCCGAACACCACCGAATGGATGGCGCCGATGCGGGCGCAGGCCAGCATGGCGAATACTGCCTCGGCGATCATCGGCATGTAGATCAGGACACGGTCGCCGCGGCCTACGCCCAGCGCCTGCATGATGGCGGCTGTGCGGTTGACCTCCGCATGCAGCTCGCGGAAGGAATAGGTTTTTTCGGTATTGGTTTCAGTCGAAACCGCGATCAGGGCGGCCTGCTCGCCGCGCGTCGCCACCCAGCGGTCGACCGCGTTGTGGCACAGGTTGGTGGCGCCGTCGACAAACCACCTGGCGAACGGCGGCCGGCTGCCGTCGAGTACTTGCGAGAACGGATGGTGCCAGTCGATGCGCCTGGCTTGCTCGGCCCAGAAAGCGGACGGATCGTCGACCGAGCGCTGGTAAAAGGTGGCGAAACTCATGCTGTCTCCTCGTTTCTTATAAAGAACCGCAGGGTATGGAGGCTCCCCGTGCGAGTGCGCATGCTTCTGCGGCATGTTTCCGGCACCCGTCGCAAATGCGCCCCGTCAGAGCGGGGCGCAGTTTCTTTAGATCACATACAGATCAACATATTCGTTGACCGCCATGTCTTCCAGTTTCTTCTGGTCCAGCGAAACTTCCAGGATCTTCTGCTGCTGCTTGACCGACAGCTGGCGCGCCAGGTTGATCTTGAACTTGGCTTCCAGCAGCGGAATGCCATCCTTGCGGCGGCGCGCGTGGCCGATCGGGTATTCGACCACGATTTCCTTGAGCTTCTTGCCGTCCTTGAATTCGACCGTCAGCGCATTGGCGATCGAACGCTTCTTCGGATCGTGGTAATCCTTGCTGAAAGCCTTGTCTTCGACGCAGACGATCTTGTCGCGCAGGATGTCGATGCGCTTGTCGGCAGCGATCTTGTCTTCATAGTCGCCGGCAGTCAGGCGGCCGAAAATCAGCGGCACGGCGACCATGTACTGGATGCAGTGGTCGCGGTCGGCCGGATTGTTGAGCGGACCCTTCTTGTCGATGATGCGGATGCAGGCTTCGTGGGTGCGGATGGTGATCTTCTTGATGTCGTCCACCGACTTGCCGGCCTTGGCCAGTTCCGCATGCAAGGTCATCGCCGCTTCCACCGCGGTCTGCGAATGGAACTCGGCCGGGAAGGAAATCTTGAACAGCACGTTTTCCATCACATACGATTCGTACTTGCGCTGGAACTTGAACGGCTGGCCTTTGAACAGCACGTCGTAGAAACCCCAGGTCTTGGCGGTCAGCACCGACGGGTAGCCCATTTCGCCGCTCTTGGCGATCAGCGCCAGGCGTACCGCGCGCGAGGTAGCGTCGCCGGCCGCCCAGGACTTGCGCGAACCGGTGTTCGGCGCATGGCGGTAGGTGCGCAGCGACTGGCCGTCGACCCATGCCAGCGACACCGCATTGAGGATTTCCTCGCGGGTCAGGCCCATCATTTCGGCCACGACCGCGGTCGAAGCGACCTTGACCAGCACCACGTGGTCCAGGCCGACCTTGTTGAAGGAGTTCTCCAGTGCGATGCAGCCCTGGATTTCGTGCGCCTTGATCATCGCGGTCAGCACGTCTTTCATCTTGAGCGGCTTCTTGCCGGCGGCGATGGCGTTGCGCGAGAGCCAGTCGGCGGTGGCCAGGATGCCGCCCAGGTTGTCGGACGGATGGCCCCATTCCGCGGCCAGCCAGGTATCGTTGAAATCCAGCCAGCGGATCATGGCGCCGATGTTGAATGCGGCCTGGATCGGATCGAGCTGGAACTGGGTGCCCGGCACCTTGGCGCCGTTAGGCACCACGGTGCCCGGTACGATCGGTCCCATCAGTTTCTTGCAGGCCGGGTATTCCAACGCTTCCAGGCCGCAGCCCAGGGTATCGATCAGGCAGTTGCGGGCAGTATCGTAGGCGACCTTGGAAGTGATCTTGTATTTGGTCACGTAGTCGACGATATCGACCAGCACTTTGTCGTATTTCGGGCGGACGTTGGAGATGTGAGCGGACATTGTTTTCCTTGATGGTGAAAAATTAAAACGAACAGTTAAAACCAAAAAAATAAAGCAAGAATACCGCCGCCGTCACTCCCGCAACGCCTGCCCGGTTCAGGGCATCAGCGCAGCTTGCACTCGTTGGCCAGCTGCTGTCCCAGCTTGGAGTTGAGCAGCATCGACTTGGCCGGGATCTGGATCCACACCAGGCCGCTGGCCTTGTCTTCCAGGCGCACTGCGCCGGTAGTGGTGCTGACCGTGGTCATCGGGTAGCTGCGGCCTTTCCAGTTCAGCTTGACTTCGCTGCCGGCGCCGCCGGCCAGGTCGACCCGGTTGCCCAGTTCGCAATAGAAATTACCGGTCAGCAGGCTTGCCGACGGCGTCGGCTCCAGCTTCAGCAGGTTCGGCAAGGTCGGCTCCGGCTTGGTTTCGGCCAGCGGCACGCTGGAGCCGCAAGCGGCCAGCAAGGCGGTGAGTGTCAAAGCGGAAGCGATGCGGTAGGTATTCAATGCGTTAAAAGCGATCATATGGTCCCGGCCCTAAGGCGTTAAGTAAGCAGTGGCTTCCATCGCTTGCGTGATGGAAACGTCTATTGGCTCGCTTTTGCGCCTGTATTGCCATTTTACCTACAGGCGCTATTTGCGTTTGCCAATCGGGACAAATTTTAAATCTTCTGGGCCCACATAATTCGCCGATGGACGAATAATCTTGTTGTCGATTCTTTGCTCGATAATGTGCGCCGCCCAGCCGGAAGTACGGGCAATCACGAACAAAGGCGTGAACATGGCGGTCGGCACGCCCATCATGTGGTACGAAACGGCCGAAAACCAGTCCAGGTTGGGAAACATCTTCTTGATGTCCCACATCACCGTTTCCAACCGTTCGGCGATATCGAACATCTTCAGGGAGCCGGCATCCCTGGACAAGCTGCGCGCCACTTCCTTGATCACCTTGTTGCGCGGGTCGGATATGGTGTACACCGGATGGCCGAAGCCGATCACCACTTCCTTGTTTTCGACACGCTTCTTGATGTCGGCCTCTGCCTCGTCCGGATTGTCGTAGCGCTTCTGGATTTCGAAGGCGAACTCGTTGGCGCCGCCGTGCTTGGGGCCGCGCAAGGCGCCGATGGCGCCGGTGATGGCCGAATACATGTCGGAACCGGTGCCGGCAATCACCCGGCCGGCGAACGTCGAGGCATTGAATTCATGCTCGGCATAGAGGATCAGCGAAGTGTGCATCGCCTTTTCCCACAGCGCGGACGGTTTTTCGCCGTGCAGCAGGTGCAGGAAATGGCCGCCTATCGATTCGTCGTCGGTTTCCACATCGATACGCTTGCCGTTGTGGCTGTAGTGGTACCAGTACAGCAGGACGGAGCCGAGCGAAGCCATCAGGCGGTCGGCGATGTCGCGCGCGCCGGGCGCATTATGGTCGTCTTTTTCCGGCAGGATGCAGCCCAGCGCGGAAGCGCCGGTGCGCATCACGTCCATCGGATGCGAAGCCGCCGGCAGCCACTCGAGCGCGGCCTTGACGTTGGCAGGCAGGCCGCGCAAGGCCTTCAGCTTGGTCTTGTAGGCTTTCAGTTCAGCGCTGGTGGGCAGCTTGCCATGCACCAGCAAATGGGCGATTTCTTCAAATTCGCAGCTGTCGGCGATGTCCAGGATGTCGTAGCCGCGGTAATGCAGGTCGTTGCCGGTCTTGCCGACCGTGCACAGCGCGGTGTTGCCGGCGGTGACGCCGGACAGGGCTACCGATTTTTTAGGTTTGAAAGGGGTCGCTGCGGGCTGTTGTTCACTCATGTAAATCTCCTATGCGATTTGATAGACCAGGATCCGGGGTGCCGCTTATTTCGCCTTCTGCTGCGCAAACAAGGCATCCAGCTTTTGTTCGAATTCGTGGTAATTGATGCGCTCGTAGAGCTCGGCGCGGGTCTGCATGGTGTCGATCACGTTTTTCTGGGTGCCGTCGCGGCGCAGCGCGGTATAGACGTTTTCGGCGGCCTTGTTCATGGCGCGGAACGCCGACAGCGGATACAGCACCAGGCCGACATCGGCGGATTTCAGCTCATCGACCGTGAACAGCGGGGTGGAGCCGAACTCGGTGATGTTGGCCAGCACCGGCACCTTGACCGCCGCCGCGAAGGCCCGGTACATGTCGAGCTGGGTGATCGCTTCCGGGAAGATCATGTCAGCGCCGGCTTCAACGCAAGCCACGGCGCGTTCCATCGCCGCTTCCAGGCCTTCCACCGCCAGCGCATCGGTGCGCGCCATGATGACGAAGTTGTCGTCGGTACGGGCATCGACGGCAGCCTTGATGCGGTCCACCATTTCCTGCTTGCTGACGATTTCCTTGTTGGGCCGGTGGCCGCAGCGCTTGGCGCCGACCTGGTCTTCGATATGCATGGCGGCGGCGCCGAACTTGATCATGGCCTTGACGGTGCGTGCGACGTTGAACGCCGACGAACCAAAGCCGGTATCGACATCCACCAGCAGCGGCAGGTCGCAGACATCGGTGATGCGCCGCACGTCGGTCAGGACATCGTCCAGGTTGGAGATTCCCAGGTCAGGCAAACCCAGCGAACCGGCCGCAACGCCGCCGCCGGACAGGTAGATCGCCTTGAAACCGGCGCGCTTGGCCAGCAAGGCGTGATTGGCGTTGATGGCGCCGACTACCTGCAACGGCGATTCGTCACGGACGGCTTGCCTGAATGCGGCGCCTGCGGAATATTGGGTCATGTCGTCACCTTGTAGTTACTTTGTAATTGCAGTGTACTGAACGAGTTTCATGGGGAAACCGATACAGCAATATTGCAATCGCCATGCCATAACCGCCATGGAAGGCTGCCAGTCCCCATCCTGCTTCCCGCAGCAGGACGACTATGCATTTGAAATCAGGCACTTGCGCTGATTGCCTTGCGCCCAGGGGGCAATTGCATTCCCGGCTGCGATGTTCCATACTATGTTTCAAATATTTATTTGAAACAAATGTGAAACACAAATGAAACAACGATAATATGGCCCGCCCCCTGCACTCCTCCAGCAACCGCGACAACGACCTGCCGGTCATCTGGACCGTTTCGGTATCGCGCCTGTTCGACCTGTTCCGCGACATCACGCTGGAATTCGACCACCAGGCCAATATCGCGCCTATCCAGCTGGGCTTCGAAGACGCGGTCCAGCACATCCGCGAACGGCTGGCGACGGAACGCTGCGACGCCGTGATCGCCGCCGGCTCCAACGGCGCCTACCTGAAGAGCCGCTTGTCGGTGCCGGTCATCATCGCCAAAGCCAGCGGCTTCGACGTCATGCAGGCGCTGGCAAGGGCGCGCAGGATCACGCCGCGGGTCGGCGTCATCACCTACCAGGCGTCGATGCCGGCGCTGGCCGAGTTCCAGGCCGCGTTCGACCTCAGCATCGAACAGCGCAGCTACGCCACCGAGGAAGATGCCCGGGCCCAGGTCAACGACCTGAAAGCGAGCGGCATCAAGGCGATTGTCGGCGCCGGGCTGATTACCGACCTCGCCGAGGAAGCCGGGCTGAGCGGCATTTTTGTCTACTCCGCGGCCTCGATCCGGCAAGCGTTCAACGATGCGCTGGAGCTGGCGCGCTTGTCCCAGCTGCAGCTGGAATCGACCGGCGGCCGCAGCTATCCGGCCAGCTATTCGGAAAATGATACGCTCAGGGCCAAGCACGGCATCAGCGATTTGCGCGGCCCATCCGACGCCATGGAAGCGATACGCAGGTCGGTCACGCTGTTTGCGCGCTCGCCGGCCAACGTCCTGATCCATGGCGAAACCGGCAGCGGCAAGGAGCTGGCGGCGCAGGCGATCCATCGCGAACATCCGCTGGCGCAGGGTACGGCCGGCGCCCGCGGCAGCCGGCCTTTTGTAGCGGTGAATTGCGGCGCGATCGCCGAATCGTTGCTGGAGTCGGAATTGTTCGGCTACGAAGAAGGCGCGTTCACCGGCTCGCGCCGCGGCGGCCGCGCCGGCCTGTTTGAGGCCGCTCACCGCGGTACCCTGTTCCTCGATGAAATCGGCGAAATGCCGCTGGCGCTGCAAACCCGGTTGCTGCGCGTGCTGGAAGAGCGGGAAGTGGTGCGGGTAGGTTCCACCCGCCCGATCGCGGTCGATGTCCGCATCATCAGCGCCACCCATTGCGACCTTGAGGAAAGAGTACGCGACGGCCGTTTTCGCGCGGACTTGTTTTACCGCATCGGCGTCTTGCGCCTGAATTTGCCGCCGCTGCGCGCGCGTCCGGACGACCTGGTGGCATTGGCGGAATGGTGCCTGAAACAGGCGCTGGCGTCGCTCGACGTGCGGCCGCACGCCAACCTGCACGCCGAGGTTGTGGCTTGCGCACCGCTGCTGGAAAGTTATGCCTGGCCCGGCAATGTGCGCGAGCTGCGCAATGTGATGGAACGGGTTGCCCTGTTCCTCTCGGCCGAGCCATTGCGCTCGATGACGCCGGCCTTCCTGCTGGCGGCGGCGCCGGAATTGGCGACCGGGGCTGCTGCGCTGCCGGCGGCTGTAGCGCCGGCAGTGGTGGAATCCGCGGCGCAGGTGCTGGCAAGATTTGACGGCAACCGCGCGGCGGCGGCGCAGTACCTTGGCGTCAGCCGCACTACCCTATGGCGCAAGCTGAGGGAACAGCAGGAGCGATAATCTGCCCCTGCCTTAAGGGTCAATCGTCCTTGGCGCCGGCTATGCCCAGTTCCTGGATCTTGCGCGTGATGGTATTGCGGCCGATGCCGAGGCGTACCGCGGCATCGTTCTTGCGCCCGTGCGTGTGGCGCAAGGCAATCTTGATCAGGGCCGATTCGAACTGCCGTCCCAGCACATCCATGACGTCGGCGTCGCCATTGCTGAGCATGTGCGCCGCTTCAGCCTCGAGCAAGGCAATCCAGCTCTGCTTTTCGCCGGCGGCTTGCGCGGCAGGCGCCAGGATTTCCGGATAGTGCGCGGCGGCGGCCGGCGCCGCCAGGTGCGGATCGAACGCCACCGGCCTGCTGGCCGGGCTTTCCAGCTGCATGCTTTGATCGCGGCCGCCGACCAGGTCTTGCGGCAGGTCCTTGATCTCGACGGTCTGGCCGGGCGCCATCACGGTGATCCAGTTGCACAGGTTTTCCAGCTGGCGCACATTGCCCGGCAGGTCGAGGCTGCTCATGAAACGCATGGCGTTGTCGGAGACGCGCTTGCTTTCCACGCCCAGCTGCTTGGCGCTCTGGCTCAGGAAATAACGGGTCAGGATCGGGATGTCTTCGCGCCGTTCGCGCAGGCTCGGCAGGCGCAGCCGGATCACGTTCAGGCGGTGATACAAGTCTTCCCGGAACAGGCCTTCGCGGACCCGGGTCTCGAGGTTCTGGTGGGTCGCGGCGATGACGCGGACGTTGGCTTTCAAGGATTGGTGGCCGCCGACGCGATAGAAATGGCCGTCCGACAAAACCCGCAGCAAACGGGTCTGCAAATCAAACGGCATGTCGCCGATTTCATCGAGGAACAGGGTGCCGCCTTCGGCTTGTTCAAAACGGCCGCGGCGCGAAGCCTGGGCGCCGGTGAATGCGCCGCGCTCATGGCCGAACAGTTCCGACTCCAGCAAGTCCTTCGGAATCGCCGCGGTATTGAGGGCGATGAACGGCTGCGAAGCGCGCGGGCTGTGCTTGTGCAGGGCGCGTGCCACCAGCTCCTTGCCGGTGCCCGATTCGCCGGTGATCAGCACCGTCACGTTCGATTGCGACAGGCGGCCGATGGCGCGAAACACGTCTTGCATGGCCGGTGCCTGGCCCAGGATTTCCGGGGTCTCGGCGGATGCCTGCTCGACATTCGCTTCACGCAAGCTTTCTTCCAGCGCGCGCCGTATCAGTTCGACTGCCTTGTCGACGTCGAACGGCTTGGCCAGGTATTCGAAAGCGCCGCCCTGGAACGCGGCAACCGCGGAATCGAGGTCGGAAAAAGCGGTGATGATGATCACCGGCACGCCGGGAAACTTGGCCTTGACGGTTTGCAGCAGCTCCAGGCCGGAAGCGCCCGGCATGCGGATATCGGAGACCAGCACTTGCGGCGTGCTCGATTGCAACGCTTCGATCGCATCGCGCGCATTGGAGAAACTCTTGGTGCTCAGGTTTTCGCGGGCCAGCGCTTTTTCAAGCACCCATCGAATCGATTCGTCGTCGTCAACAATCCAGATTGGTTTCATGTGTGTTGTGCTGCGCCAGGAGCGCAGTCCGTTAAACTCGTAGTCGATTACATTTCTCATCGCCATCACGGCCTACCTGCTGCAGGCATCAGGGCAGAGGTATAAGAATCCTGAAATCTGTATATCCCGGCCGGCTCTCGCATTCGATGACGCCCATGTGCTGTTGCACAAAGGTTTGCGCCAGCGTCAGGCCCAAACCGCTGCCGCCGTCGCGTCCCGATACCAGCGGATAGAAAATGCGTTCTTGAATCTCGGCCGGGATGCCAGGTCCATTGTCGATGATATGCAAGTCTAGTGCCAGCCGGTAACGGACCTTGGCCAGCGTCACCTGGCGCACTATCCGGCTCTGGAAAACCAGTTCGGCGTCGCCCGCCTTGATGCGCTCCTGCAACGCTTGCGCGGCGTTGTGGGCGATGTTCAGGATTGCCTGGATCAGCTGCTCCTTGTCGCCGCGGAATTGCGGGATCGACAGGTCGTAATCGCGCTTGATGCTCAGGCCGCTCGGGAATTCGGCCACGATCAGGCTGCGCACCCGCTCGCATACCTCATGGATATTGACGTCGCCCACGATCTGCGCCAGCCGGTGCGGCGCCAGCAGGCGATCCACCAGGGTCTGCAGGCGATCGGCTTCCTTGATGATGACTTGCGTGTATTCGCGCAATTCCTTGACATGGCGCTCCGGCAGCTCGAGCTCCAGCAGCTGGGCGGCGCCGCGGATGCCGCCCAGCGGATTCTTGATTTCATGGGCCAGGTTGCGGATCAGCTCCTTGTTGACCTGGCTCTGGTCGATCAGGCGCTCCTCGCGCTCCAGCTTGAGCTGCTGCACATTCTCGCGCAGCTCGATCAGCACCGGCATGTCGGGATTGTCGAGCGCGGTGACGATGGTGTCGACCCACAAGGGCTCGCGTCCCACGCGTTCCAGGATCAGGTCCTGGCGCGAATCGTCGAACTGGTGCTGCAGGGCCTGTTCAAAGATCGCCAGCAGCTGGTCCGGATTGAGGAACAGGTCGGACAGCGTCTGCTGCTGCAGCAGGCGGCTGGAACTCTCCAGCAGGTTTTCCGCAGCGGCGTTGGCGAACACCAGGCGTCCGTGCTGGTCCAGCACCAGCACCGCTGAGGCCAGCAGATCGAGGCTGGCGAGCGCATTCCGTTCGGCGGGTTTTATTGACATCCTGGCATCCTTGTTAACAAACCTGGTCCAGGCAAAGCGCGGCGAGGCACATCGGCGCCAACGCCAGTAAGACTGTCGGTGTGATTGAAATAGTGCATTTTCCGAGCATAACAAGCTTTGTAAGCAATGTCGGTGGGTAATATGCCGGATCGCCACATTATGGTGCGTCCGGCCTGGCTTTATTCTAATCCGGGTAGGCAAAAATAAAGGCCGCGAAGGCGGCCTTATGCATTAAGCAAGGTTGATACCATGCTGGCGATTACTTCAGATTCGACAGTTCCCGGTTGAGTGCGTCGATATTCTTTTCGCTGCGGGAAATGTCTTCTTTCATCGACGCCACCCGTTCCTGGTACTTGGCGTAGTTTTTCTCGTTGCCCTGGCGTTCCGGCGTGCCGTCGTTGTAGTCTTTCTTGAGCCCGGCCAGGCGCTGCTGCTCGTTCTTCAATTCATCCTGCAGGATCTGGCGGCGATCGTTGTCGCGCGCCTTTTGCGTGCCGTTGTCCACTTTCGGGAAGTCGGTCGGGGTGGAAGCTGCCGGTTTGCTGGCGGCGGCGCCTTCGCGCGCCGGCTTGCCGCCGGACGAAGTCACGGTCAGCGGCGGTAAACTGACGCGCTTGCAGCCCTTGGTGTCGCCCGTGTTCTTGTATTCCTTGACGCCGTTCTGGTCCACGCACAGAAACACCTCGCTTTGGGCGTGAGCAGTGCCTGCGGCGATGCTCACGGCCGCCAATAGCAGAAATCCTGGTAAAAGACGCTTCATAGACTTTCTTCGCAAGTGCAATTCAATCGAGCCAGTAGTGTAGCGCTTCGCAAACGATGAAACCACGCAAGTAGCGTCTTTTTGCACCAGGCGTTGTTGCAAATCCTCGCGATAGTCCCACTATCGCTCCGGTTTGCGCCTAGCCTGGCACAAAAATCCACTACTTGCGTGGCTCCCTCGCTTACGAATCGCCACACAGTTTACGTCAAGAAACATGCAATGACAAACCATCCTGCAGAATATAGTTTGCGATATGCAGGTAGTGAAAACAAGCGTGTAAAAAAAACAAAAGGACAGGGAGATCCCTGTCCTTTATCTTGCAGTCCGCCCTTGCATCTGGCAAGAGCGGATTGCAAACTTGCGAACCGACTTATACCGAATAGTACATGTCGAATTCGATCGGGTGAGTCGTCATGCGATAGCGCTGGACTTCCTGCTTCTTCAAGTCCAGGTAAGCATCGATCATGGTGTCGCTGAAGACGCCGCCGCGGGTCAGGAACTCGCGGTCCTTGTCCAGCGCTTCCAGTGCTTCTTCCAGCGAAGCGCAGACGGTCGGGATCAGCGCGTCTTCTTCCGGCGGCAGATGGTACAGGTCTTTCGACGCTGCTTCGCCCGGATGGATCTTGTTCTGCACGCCGTCCAGGCCTGCCATCAGCAATGCCGCGAAGCACAGGTACGGGTTCGCCAGCGGATCCGGGAAACGGGTTTCGATGCGGCGGCCCTTTGGATTGGCCACGTGCGGGATACGGATCGAAGCCGAACGGTTACGCGCCGAATAAGCCAGCTTGACCGGTGCTTCAAAGCCTGGAACCAGGCGCTTGTACGAGTTGGTGCCTGGGTTGGTGATCGCATTCAGGGCCTTGGCGTGCTTGATGATGCCGCCGATGTAGAACAGCGCGAATTCCGACAGGCCGGCATAGCCGTCGCCGGCGAACAGGTTCTTGCCGTCTTTCCAGACCGACTGGTGCACGTGCATGCCGGAGCCGTTGTCGCCAACGATAGGCTTAGGCATGAAAGTGGCGGTCTTGCCGTAGGTGTGGGCAACGTTCCAGACTACGTATTTCAGGTTCTGGGTCCAGTCGGCGCGCTCGACCAGGGTCGAGAACTTGGTGCCGATTTCATTCTGGCCGGCGCCGGCCACTTCGTGGTGATGCACTTCAACCGGGATGCCCAGCGATTCCAGGATCAGGCACATTTCCGAACGCATGTCCTGGAAGCTGTCGACTGGAGGAACCGGGAAATAGCCGCCCTTGACGGTTGGACGATGGCCGGTGTTGCCGCCTTCGAGCTTGGCGCCGGTGCTCCATGCAGCTTCTTCCGAACCGATCTTGACGAAACAGCCGGACATGTCGGCGCCCCAGCGGACGTCGTCGAAAATGAAGAATTCCGGTTCCGGGCCGAAATAGGCGGTATCACCCAGGCCGGAGGATTTCAGGTAGGCTTCAGCGCGCTTGGCGATCGAACGCGGATCGCGGTCATAACCCTTGCCGTCGGATGGCTCGATCACGTCGCATTGCATGAACAAGGTGGTTTCTTCCATGAACGGATCGATGTTCGCGGTGTTCGGATCAGGCATCAGCAACATGTCGGAAGCTTCAATACCCTTCCAGCCAGCAATAGAAGAACCGTCAAATGCATGACCCGACTCAAATTTATCGATATCGAAATGAGAGACAGGGACAGTTACGTGCTGTTCCTTGCCTTTGGTGTCAGCGAAGCGAAAATCAACGAATTTGACTTCGTTGTCTTTTGCCATTTTCAAGACTTCTGCGGCCGTCATTGCCATGTGAATCTCCTAAATATGAAAGGTACTGCAATTTTTAAATTGTGCGCCCTGCTCAGGATCTGTTGCGCGCAGTTTTCAGCGTCGCAGTAACATCATGATGTACAGGTAGTGAGCAAACCATGACCGGACAGCAATTCAGTACGACCAGAACTCAGTGCAGGATGATAGCAGAATCCATGCCACCATCCGTTCATCGCGGCTTGCTTATTCGATCCTGTAATTAGCTTGCGTAGAACGCAGTATCAGCCTTTTTCGGGCTTGCCCTCGTTATCAAAAATCACCATTATGGTGCAATGAAAAACGTGAGCACCTTTTTTGTGCGTCAGTCTTGGCGAATCGAGGATTGTCACCATCATGGTGCGACCAGACATTGAATACCAACTTGTTGAAAAACCATCATTTTTTTGGAGATGCCCATGCCCACCACCGACGAACTCCTGACCACTGCCCGGCAACGCGGCCAGAACGACCACTTGCCGTATGCCGGCGCCGTCACCCCGAGCGAGGCGTTTGCCTTGCTGCAGGCAGACGTCGCCACGATCCTGGTAGATGTGCGCACCAATGCCGAACGCGACTGGGTCGGCCGGGTCTCGATCCGCGACCCGCAGCATGCGGCGGTGCAATGGTCGCAATATCCCGGCGGCGTGCAGAATCCCGATTTCCTGGCGCAGCTGGCGCAGATCGCTGAAAAAGGCACGCCGCTGCTGTTCTTGTGCCGTTCCGGCGTGCGCTCGCAACATGCGGCCAAGCTGGCCACCGAAAACGGTTATGCCAACTGTTTCAATATCCTGGAAGGTTTCGAGGGCGACAAGGACAATAACGGCCACCGCAAAAACCTCAACGGCTGGTGCAAGGCCGGCTTGCCTTGGCTGGGGGCTTGACGGGATTCTTTCAGGCGGCCTGATAGGCCAGTACGCGGTTCTCGTATTTCTGGCCTTCGAATTCGTGCCAGGCGGTGCCGATGTCGATGAAACCGTAAGCGCGATAAAACCCCAGCGCCTGTGCGTTGCCGGCCCAGGCCGTGAGCCAGAGCCGGGCGCCGGCGCTGCCGATCGCATGGTCCAGCAGCGCGCGGCCGATGCCGCGGCCATGGAAATGTTCCTGCACGTATAGCGTGTCGACTTCGACTCCGCCGTAGTTTTTTTCCGCGCAGGGCGATTCCAGGTCGAGCAGGACGTAACCCAGCAGGTTTTCGCCGTCCGCTTCGACAAACAGCCGGTAAGCGGGATCGGCGATGATGTCGCGGAAATACCCGGGAGTAAAAGTCGACAGCACCTCGCGCGCCAGGTCATCGCTGACGCCTTCGGTGGCGTAGGCATGCAGCCAGACCTGGATCGACAGCGCGGTCAGGCTCATGCAATCGGCTTCTGCCGCGTCTCGAATCAAATTTCTCTCCTTGGCTGTGCTTCATTTATGCAGCGGTTTCAGCGACGGACAGCGCGAGCCCGTACTTGAAACTTATGCAAGCTGACGACAGTCTACTACCGCTCCCTGGCTGCCGAGAAATCCGCAGCCGTAAAATGTTTTGCCACCGGAACCCCCATGATTGCCATTGACCGCCTGATCCAGATCCGCCAGTCCCTGCACTGGCTGCCGCTAGTGTTCGCCCGCATCAATGTCGGGCTGTTCTTCTCTATCTCCGGATACAACAAGCTGTTCGTGCCGGCCAACCAGGCAGCCATGCTGACGACCATGCAGCACGCCGGCATTCCATTCCCGGAATTCAATGCGGTGTTCGTCGCCATCCTGGAATTTGTTTTCGGCGGCTTGCTCGCGCTGGGCTTGCTGACCAGGGCCAGCGCGCTGGTCCTGCTGGCGATAGTCGGCGTCGCGACTTTCTCGGATGGCATCCACAAGATCCCGGCCGGCCTTGGCCCGCTGGACTGGTACGACTGGTTCCTCTACCTGCCCGAGGTGCTGTACGGCCTGCTGCTGTTCTGGATATTGTTTGCCGGCGCCGAGCGTTTTGGCGCGGACCCTGTGCTTGTAAAACGATACCCGAAGTTACGCCGGTTTATATAAATCGAGCGAGGCAATCGCCACCCGCGCGGCAGCCAGGTCCCAGGCGGCCTGGCCGACGGTTTTATATACCGGCAAGACTGCCTGCCGGACAAAGCCGTGGGCCAGCACGTCGGGCAGCTCGCGCACCTTGCTCCAGTCGATCTGCGCTTGCAGCAGATCGCCGGCTTCATGTTTCGCTCCCGCCAGGCAATCGACCACTACGGTGCGGCTGTGCAAAAGCTCGGCCGGAAATTCCACCATGTCCGGCTTGAAGGCGCCGACGCCTATCGCCAGCGTAGTCGCGGCGATGCTGACCGGTATCACGGCGGTGCGCGAAGTGGTCAGGGCGATCACGACATCGGTGTGCGGCAAATCGGTGGCTAGCGCAGCGGCGGCCATGGCCTTGACGGCAATCTGCGGATGCCGCTGCTGCAAGGCTGCGCAAAATGCCTGCGTTTTTTCCAGGTCGCGCGCGGCGACCCAGAATTCGGTGACGCCGAAATACTCGGCCAGGCCGTCGGCATGAGCGATGGCCTGCACACCGGTGCCAATCAAAAATGCCGATTTTGGCTTTGACGGCAGCAAAGCTTCAATACCGAGCAGGCTTACCGCGGCCGTTCGCCTGGCGGTAACGGTGGGGCCATGCAACAGCGCCAGCCGGCGGCCGCTGGCGGCGTCGAACACCACTACTTCGCCCTGGATCGCCGGCAGCTGGTACTGGGCGTTGTTGGCGTGCACGGTGATCAGCTTGGTCATGCCGATGTCGGCAGCGACAGCCGGCATGCATAGCAGCACGCTGGCCTTGTCGATTTCCACCACCATGCGTTCGGGCGCATTGATCTCGCCTTGGCGCAGCTGCTGTGCGACCTTGACCAGCGCCGGCACCAGTTCGGCATACGGCAAGGCGGCGGCGGTGCTTTCAGCGTCGAGGATTCGCATATATTGGTCCATCCAAAATCGGCCCATCCAAAATTAATCAGCGCAGGAAGAAACCTTGCGGGAACGGATCGCTGTCTTCCAGCACCCACTGGTTGAAACCCATGATGTGCGCATTGCCGGTGACTTCGGTATGCACTGCATCGAACTCGCCGACCTTGGTGGTGCCGGTCACACGCACCCGGAAACAGCTGCCGACGATGCTTTCATTCACCAGCACCTGGTTCAGCGCCAGCTTCTGGCGCAGGAACAATTGCGCGGCGCGGCCTGAGGTACCGGTGCCGGTCGGCGAGCGGTCCACTTCGCGGTCGGCGAAGATGCAGACATTGGCCTGGTCGGCGCCGGCATCGTTCGGCGCGCCGTCGATGATGGTGCCGTACAACGTATCCAGGCCGGGCTCCAGCGGATGCTGGATTTTTACCTGGTCCTTGACTGCCTGCTTGGTTTCCGCGCCCAGCTGTATCAGGCTGCCCACCTGTTCCGGCTTGATCTTCACGCCAGCCTGGTCGGCGTTCATGTAGTAATAAAAAGCGCCGCCGAACACGATGTCGCCAGTCACCTTGCCGAAGCTCGGCGTCTCGACTTCGACGTCGCGCTGGTAGATGAATGCCGGCACGTTGCGGAAGGTGACGGCGCCGGCGCGCTGGCCGTCCCATTCGACCTGGGCTTCGATGAAACCGGCCGGCGTATCAAAGCCGATGCGCGTCAGCGGCATGCTGCGCTCGACATGGTTGAGCTCCACCAGCACCTTGCCCAGCGCGATGATGCCGTGGCCGCACATGTCGCTATAACCTTCGTTATGGATGAAGATCACGCCGAAATCGGCGGCCGGCGTGACCGGCGGCAACAGGTAGGCGCCGTACATGTCGGCATGGCCGCGCGGTTCGTTCATCAGGAACTGGCGCAGGTCGTCGCGCTGCGCCTTGAGCCAGCAGCGGCGCTCGAGGATGGTCTTGCCGGGCACCGGCGGCAGGCCGGAAATAACGATGCGCAGCGGCTCGCCGCCGGTGTGTGCATCTACCGTATGGATGGTGCGTGTATAACTTAGCATGGGAAATTTTGTACGAAGAGAACCGCGGGCGAGACGTGGGCAAAAAAACCTGCCCACCCTACTTCGCTTGCCTGGAGGTAGGGTGGGCACCTGTGCCCACGCGTTGGTTGCTTAGTAGCTGGTCAAAGCTTCCGGCACGCCGCCCTTGAAGCGGAACACGGTTACAGGCGATTGCTTCAGGTCGTGGTTGGCGTCGAATTCATAAGAGCCGGCTACGCCCTTGTAGTGAATCTTTTCCAGCGCCGATACGTATTGCTTCGGCTCTACCGAGTTGGCGTCCTTCATCGCCTGCGCGATCACCATCATGCCGTCGTAGAACGAAGCAGCGTAGGTTTCCGCAGGACGGTTGTAACGCTTCTGGTAGTCGGCCGCAAAGGTTTTGCCCGAAGCCAGCTTGTCCAGCATGGCGCCGCCCTGGGTGCAGTACACCTGGTCGGTAATCGCATCGCCGCCCAGACGGCCCATCTCCGGCGCGCAGATGCCATCGCCGCCGAGGAACTTGGCGCTTACGCCCAATTGCTTCATCTGGCGCATCATCGGTCCGCCCTGCGGCGAGTAGCCGCCGTAGAAAATCGCGTCCGGTTTCTTCGACTTGATGGAGGTCAGGATAGCGGTGAAATCGGTTGCCTTGTCATTGGTGAAGTCGTTGCCGAGCACCTTGATGCCGTTGGCCTTGGCGACTTTCGAAAACTCTTCCGCCAGGCCCTGGCCGTAGGCGGTGCGGTCGTCGATGATCGCTACGGTCTTGACCTTCAATTCCTTGGCTGCGTACAGCGCCATCTTGCCGCCCAGCTGGCTGTCGCTGGCCGCTACCCGGAATACCGAGTGGAACCCTTGCAGGGTCACTTTCGGATTGGAGGCCACGGTGCCCATCACGATGCCGGCGTCGTTATAGACGCGCGAAGCAGGAATGGTCACGCCCGAGTTGTAAGGACCGACCACTGCCTTGACGCCCATGTCGACCAGCTTTTGCGCTACGCCGACACCGGCGCGCGGATCGGCCTGGTCGTCTTCCATCTGCGCTTCGAACTTGATTTTCTTGCCGCCGATGACCATGCCCTGGCTATTGAGCTTGTCGATCGCCATGGCCAGGCCGCCCTGGTTGTCGCGACCGGCAGATGCCTGCGGGCCGGTCAGCGGGCCGCTGAAACCGATCTTTACTACTTGTGTCTCCTGCGCCATAACGAGCGCTGGGAATGCAGCCAACATCACCATCATCAGTTTGGTCCGTGCGTACATGGCGTATCCTTTCGTCTGTCTTTAATAATAGTGTTTTTTTAATATCGGCACCCATCGTCAGGCGTGGGAAACCGGGGACGTCTCTTGCAGATCGAATCCTAGCAGGGACGCCGCCGCATTAAATTCTTTTATGCGGCGGCTTCTCCGTAGATTCGATGGCAAAATGACTCGATCCAGCAGGAATTCTAGTTGCTATCCCTGCGGCAGGGGAAACAAATTGGCCGGGGCCGGAATCGGCGTGGCTAGTGGCAATCGGGCACGTTCTGGTCCAGGTAGACCTCGAAGGCGACGTTGCTGATCCATTTTTTTCGATTGCCGGCCCAGTAGCTGCTGTCCAGCGCACTGGCCGTCTGCTGCAGGTAATCGCCCAGTCCGGTATCGGCCGGCCTTACCGCAAAAGTCAGCGTGGCCGGATTGGCGGGCAGCGGCAAGCTGGCTGAAAACTTTTTCCATTCGGGTAAATCCAGCATGCCGTTCAGGACCGCGTCGTCATGGACGGCGGCGTCGCAGGCTCCGGTCCGGAGCGCCAGCAAGGCGTCGGCCGGCGCTTTATATACTTTTTCAACAGCGCCATAAGCGGCCGCCATGCTGCCGACGTAGGCCCCGCCCTGCGCCACGCAGATGCTGCGCCCGCGCAGCTGCGCCAGGCGCTTGATGTCGGTATCGCTGCGCATGATCAGTTTGGGGTTGGCCTGGTAGGCTGTCGGCAGCAGTCTTGCGCTGGCGCCGAACGTGTCGGCGTCGGCCTGCTTCAGGTTCAACAGCAGCAGGTCGACCTTGCCTTGCGCCAGCAGCTGTTGCCGGTCCCGCGCCGTCACTTTCACCGTGCGCAGCCTGACGCCCAGGCGCTGCGCCAGGTCGGCGGCGACGGTCGTGTCGAAACTCTCGGCCGTGCGGTATTTTGCGCCGGCGACATGGGCCGGCGCGACATAGCTGACGCCGACCACCAGCTGGCCGCGCTGCCTGATTTGCTGCAAGCTGGCCGCCGTCGCGCTGAGCGGCAGCGCGCAGGCCAGCAGCAACAGTAAAAATCGGCGGAAGAAAAACGGCGGTTTCATGAACTTGGATCAGACGTATTGATAACGCAGCACCCTGTGCTTCAGGTTTTCCAGGATGAACTGGTCGATCAACGCAGCCAGGATTGCAATGGCTAGGATGTTGGTCATCACGCCGACCATGTCGGCGGTTTCGCCGGCGTAGGCCAGGGTCCGTCCCAGCCCCTTGCCGAAGCCGATCAGCATCTCGGCTGAAATCAGCGCGCGCCAGGCATTGCCGAACGCCAGCTGGGCGCCGGTGATCAGCTCCGGCATCACTGCCGGCAGGTACACCCGTTTCAGCATGTCCCAGCGCGTGGCGCCCATCACCCGCGCCGCCGAGACGTGCACTTGCTGCACGCTCTCGGTGGCGTTCATGACGCTCAGCGCGGCCGGGAAAAAAGCCGCCATCGCCACCACCACCATGATCGGCAGGTTGCCGAAGCCCATCAGGATCAGGAACAAGGGCACCCAGGCGATCGACGGGATCGATTGCAGGATGATGATGGCCGATTTCAGCACTTCGCGGAAGAAAAACAGCACCGCGCCGACCAGGCCGAAGCCGATGCCGAACAGCATCGCCGCCGCATAACCGCCGCCGAGCCGGGTCAGGCTGCCCCACAAGGCGGTGCGGAATTCCGGCGTCAGCGCTTCCTGCCACAAGCGTCCCAGCACCGGCAGCACGCCCGGCATCAGGAAATCAGGCAGCGACCAGGCGGCGATCTGCCACAGCAGGAAAATCAGCAGGATAGCCAGCAGCATGGCGAGTTTTTTGCGATAACCGACCAGCCGGCTTTGAGTGCTCATAGATAAACCAAAACAATTCTTGTGTAATGAAAAAAGCTGATTGCGGAACGATCAGAGCTTGCGGCTTTTTTGCCAGTCGAGGTCGATGATCGCATTTACATCGAACGGCTTGCCGTCACGCGTTTTCAGCGAACCCTGGTCTTGCAGGATATTCGCCAGCTCCTGCATGCGCGCCAGCTCCTTGGCGGTCAGCACGGCGCTGAAGGTCTGGCTCTTGATGGCGTCGCGGATCACCGTTTCGCGCGGCAGCTCGCCCTGCTTCAGGGTTTTCAAGGTGGGATCGGCGATGAAGTAGCTGGCGATCAGCTTCGACGCCGCGGCCGGATCTTTCTGCAGGAGTTCGATCGCTTCACGCTGCGCATCCAGCGATTTCCACACCGCGTCGCGGCGCTTCGCCAGCGTTTCGCCGGAAGTGATCACCACCATGCAGGGGAAAGGCCAGACTTCGCCGACTTCATAAATCTGCTTCACCGGCGCCACCAGTTTGGCGATGCTGGCTTGCGGCTCGAACAGGAAAGCAGCGTCGACCCGTTTGCCAACCAGCGATTGCACCGCCACCTGCGGACTGACGCCGAGGATGTTGACGTCGTCGGCTTTCAGGCCGGCGTTCTTGAGCGTCACGCCTTTGAGTACGGTGTCGGCGGTGCTGCCTTCGGCCTGTGAAGCCAGGGTGTGTCCCTTCAGCCCGGCCACATCCTTGATGCCGCTGTCCTCACGTACCACAATCGCGTGATAGCCGTGCTGGGCGCCGGCCACTACCTTGAGGTCGGCGCCTTTGGAAGCCCACGCCGCGGCATTGGTGAAACCCAGCACGCCGCTATCGAGCTGGCCGCCGACGATGGCCTTGATCAGGTCGGTGCCCGACTTGAACTCGACCAGTTCCACTTCCAGGCCGTGCTTCTTGTAGAAGCCGCCTTCAAAGGCGGCAATCGCCTGCGCATCGTCCATGACGCGCAGATAGCCGATCTTGAATTTTTCGGCGGCGCCGGCGTGTCCAGCCAGCGTCAGCAAAAGCGCCGGCAGGATGAACAGCCGTTTTAGTTTGACGTTAAATATCATGCTGCGATTCCCTCAAGTTTTTTTGCGAATGCGTCTTGCTCTGCGTGAATCCCGAGCAGGCAAAGAATTTCCCGACGGATGGCGGCAAATTCGGATAGGTCGTGGGTTTTCTCGTGGTGGTTCAGGTTGAACTCGCGCAGCACCGTGGCCGGACGCGGACTGAACACCAGGATGCGGTCGGCCAGGAACAAGGCTTCGTCGACATCGTGCGTCACCAGCAGCACGGTCGGCCGTTCTTCGCGGATCAGCTGGCGCAGGGAATCCTGCAGGGTCATGCGGGTCAGTGCATCCAACGCGCCAAACGGTTCGTCCAGCAGCAATACTTTGGGTTTGGTGATAAAAGCGCGCGCCAGCGCCGCGCGCTGCCGCATGCCGCCCGAGACCTGGTGCGGATAATAAGCTTCGAAACCTTGCAGGCTGACTTTGGAGAGCCAGTCGCGCGCCTGCTGGCGAGCGCTGGCCTTGCCGACTTTCTGCAGCTCCAGCGCCAGCGCCACATTCGCCTCCAGCGTCAGCCATGGATACAGCGCGTTTTCCTGGAACATCAGCATGCGTTCGGGATGCGGCCCCTTGATCGCCTGGCCGTCGGCCAATACCGCGCCGCTGCTGGCAGCGCCGAGACCTGCCGCCAGATGCAGCAGGGTCGACTTGCCGCAGCCGGAAGGACCGACCAGGGCGACCAGTTCGCCCTCCTCGATTTCACGGCTGAAATCGGCGATCACCGGCAAGCCGGAGAACTGCTTGTTGACATGTTTGAACGATAACTTCATGGGGAAATTGGCGCCTTTGCGTCGTACGGCAACGCTAAGCCTAAGTCGGCGAGCGCATATAAAGTGGATTTTTTATTCATTTTCCACTTTATCGATCAACTTTCCGGCTTACAACAACTTATAACTTCTATGCTTATGCTAAAAACAGATATAGAAGCTTGTCATAGAATTATTGCTGAGCAGTTGGTCCTGCGGCCGCAGCCATGGCAGGCAAAGCCGCCGGTACGTCCGCATAACGCAAGCGCACGCCCAGCTCCAGCTTGATGCGCCGGTTCTGCAAACGGCGCGACTCCGACATGAACGACAGCAGCATCGGCGACACCACCTGCTCCAGCTCGGCGCGCGGCAGCCGCGGCGACGGCGGCAAGCTGAAAGCCTCGGCCACCAGGTCGAAGTATTCCGCCATCTTCAGCTGCGAATCGTCGCTTGCATGGTAGACCCGCAAGGGGGCGGCCTTGAAAATCGCGGCCACGATGATGCGCGCCAGGTCATCGGCATGGATGTGGTTGGTATACACGTCGTCGGCGGCGATCAAGGCCGGTGTCGCCTTCTGCAAGCGCGCCAGCGGCAACCGGTCGGCGGCGTAAATCCCCGGCACCCGCAGGATCGCCAGGCGTCCGCTGCGGCGCCGGGCCCAGCCGCGCAATACCTGCTCGGCATCGACACGGCGCCTGGCGCGGCCATTGTGCGGGGCCAGCATCCGGGTTTCGTCTATCAGCGCGCCGCCGCAATCGCCATAGACGCCGGTGGTGCTGATGTAAACAAGAGTGGCCCGCTCGGGTAAAATGGCGGCCAGGTTACGGCTGCGCCGGTCTTTTTCTCCGGCCGACTGCGGCGGCGCCAGGTGGACCACGATCTGCGCCAGGCGGGCCAGCCGAGCCAATGTTGCCGGCTGATCAAGATCGGCCACCAGTGGGACAGCGCCGGCGGCGCGCAATTCGGCGCAGCGCGCCGGCTGGCTGGTTACTGCAAATACGCGAAACCGCTGTGTCAGCAGCGCCAGCAGGCGCAATCCTACGTCGCCGCAGCCAAAGATCAGCAAGCGCGGCTTGCCCAGTTTGTCGCCAGGGTGTTGTTTTATATTTTTCTGCTTTATATTTTTCATTCTAGGATTGTATGAGTTTTCAGATAACTGTCCAGCCTAGCGGCCGTCAATTCAGCTGCGACGAAGGCGAGACCATCCTCACCGCCGCCATACGCGCCGGCGTCGGGCTGCCTTACGGTTGCAAAAACGGCGCTTGCAGCTCATGCAAGGGCAAGCTGCTGGAAGGCGACATCAGCCATGGCGCCCATCAGGAAAAAGCCTTGCCGGTGAAGGAAGAGCAACTGGGCTTCGCCCTGTTCTGCTGCGCCACGCCGCATTCCGACGTCACCATCGAAGCGCGTGAAGTGGCCGGCATCGGCGAGTTCCCGGTGCGCAAGATGCCGACCCGCGTGGTCAAGCTCGACAAGGTGGCCGACGACGTCATCGTCCTGTCGCTGCAACTGCCGGCCAATGAACGTCTGCAATACCTGGCCGGCCAGTACGTCGAATTCATGCTGCGCGACGGCAAGCGGCGCAGCTACAGCATGGCCAACGCGCCTTACAAAGATGAATACCTGACGCTTCACATTCGCCACATGCCGGGCGGCCTGTTCACCGACCAGGTGTTTACCACCATGAAAGAACGCGACATCCTGCGTCTGGAAGGCCCGCTCGGCACCTTCTTCCTGCGCGAGGATTCGGACAAGCCGATGGTGCTGCTGGCCTCCGGCACTGGCTTCGCGCCGATCAAGGCCCTGGTCGAACAATGCGCCCATACCGGATCGCAGCGGCCGATCACCTTGTACTGGGGCGGCCGCCGGCCGCAAGACCTGTACATGATGGCGCTGTGCGAAGAATGGGCCGCCACGCTGCCGGACTTTACTTTCGTGCCGGTGATTTCGAATGCGCAGCCGGAAGACCAATGGCAGGGCCGCAACGGCTTCGTGCACCAGGCGGTGATCGACGACTTGCCCGACCTGTCCGCTTACCAGGTGTACGCCTGCGGCGCACCGGTCGTGGTGGAATCGGCGCAGCGCGATTTTGTCGCCCTGTGCAAATTGCCGGCCGAAGAGTTTTATGCGGATTCGTTTACTTCGGAAGCGGACCTGGCCTCCTGAACAAATCCTAGTTGAGGGAGCCGGCCGTCAGGCGTACATGGCGCGTGAGCGTTACTTCATGCATGACAATCTGTTGCTGCGGTACCGGATCGCGCCGTTCCGCACCCTCCGCCGCTGACCTGACAGGGCCGACGGGCTCGTTCACGCTTGCGGCCGCAACTCGCGACGGCAGATGAGGAGCCGGCCGGCGCTGCTTTGGCGGCGTTTTGAAAACGACCTTCCCCTTGTTGTCTTGCACCGGCAAAACGCTGGCGGCTACGGGCTTGTCCTCTACAGGCACGTCCTCGATTACCTTATCAATTGCAACAGGCTGGACCCGCTTGTTTTCCGCAGTACCGGCATCTTTCGCCGCCAGTATCTTCGCCGGCTTTTCCAGCGCGGCGGCGGGGACGTCCGTTTGCTGCCAGTAACGGTTTCCCAGGAAGCCGAGCACCCCTGCCATCAATACCCCCAACAACATCAACGGCACGCCAGAATGCGTTTGCGGGCGCACAAAATCCAGCTCCGGGCTGGCGTCCGCCGATCTCATCCTGACCCCTTGGCGCAAATCGCTCATTGCCGCCTCTCCTGCCATGGGCCGAATGGTAAACCTGGCTTGGCATAAGCCACGCCCTGGGCGGAACAGTCCAAGGGCTGGCGCCATGCCAGCTTGCCCCATGCGCCGTAGCGTCCCGACTGTTCCGCCACCAGATTATCCGCGGCCCAGTAGCCCCACTTATAGCGGCCAGCCGGCACGCCAGGCTTGCCAGGGGGCGCAGCAAACGCCGGGCCGCGCGCATGGTTGCGGGTGAAACCATCCGGATAATCTTGGCTGCCTTGCAGCCAGGGATGCGCCGCCGCCAGCCAGCGTACCGAGGCGGAATTGTCTCGCCCCTGGCGCAGGCTGCCGGAAAATGGCGCCACCGCCAGCACCGGGACGGCATTTTCGCCGGCGCTATCCGCCCGCGCCAATTGCGCGGCAGCGGCGATGCTGTCAGCCAGCGCTGCGCCTGGCGCCACCGCTATGCCGCAAACGCCCTGCCATGTACCCTGCTTTCTGAATAGGCATTCGAGCGCGCCGTGTTGCGGCAGGCTCAGCACACAATCGTCTTCCAGCATGTCCCAGTGACGCTGTACCGCTGCCGTCAGCAGCGACGTGCACGAGACCAGCCGCAGCTGGTGCGTCTTGGCCAGCGCCTGCAAGCCCCGTATCAGCGCGGCATCGGTTGCCGCCGCCAGCCGCGGCTGGCCGGACGGCGCAGGATCGACCACCACCTGGCGGCCGGGATAGGCGCTGCCGTCCTGTTCATCGAATACGGCGTTGGCATAAGCTTGCCAGTCCGCCGCCCGCGCCAGCCCGGTCTGCCACGGCAACACCGTGTGCCGCACATACGGATAACCGAGCAGCACGGTCAGTTTGTCGGCGATTTTTATGCGGCCGCGCGGGGTGCGTTCGAATAGATCGGCGGCGGCCGATAAAGGATCGGACAATGCGGCCGGACTCCCCTTGAGTTCGCCGCTCCAGACATTGCGCTCGCGGGCGAATGCGGAACGGCCTATCCAGGTAAGCTGCCCCCCTTGCAGCAGCATGAGGTGGTGCATTACCAGCGGTGGCGACGGCTTGAATGATTTGCTAGGGGGAAATGACACAATGCACCTCCTGTGCTCAGAGCGGTAACGATTTCGCCGGCATTGAATTGCTTAAAAGCATGATTATGGAAGATATCAGATTTAATTGCCTTTTGAGAACTATTTTAATCATTTCGCTATCCGGCCCCGGCTGCTGTCGCCAGTTGTGGGCGGATGACGAACTTTCCCTATCAAAGACTGGCCACAGCTACGCAAATTTTTTTTGACGCACCACACAAAAAGTCCTAATATTTGCGTCATGAACATGATCCGGACATTGTTGCGACGCCGTAGCCCATTGCCTCTGCCAGGTAAGCCGTGCGCGTGACCGTCGATTGATCACGAAGCCACAGGCGCTGCCTGTGGTTTTTTTTTGCCCTCATTTGGAGTAACCATATGGAACACAAGGTGGAATTCAGCGAATACCCGGTCAACGACCTGATGTACATCACCAACCGCCCGCCCCTGGTGTTTACCGAAGGCGACGGCATGTGGATGACAGATCACACCGGCAAGCGCTACCTGGATTATTTGCAGGGCTGGGCAGTCAATGCCCTGGGCCATTCGCCGCAATGCATCCAGGATGCGCTGCTGACGCAGTCCAAGAAGATCCTCAATCCGTCGCCGGCTTTCTATAACGCGCCCTCGATTGAACTGGCCAGCCTGCTGACCGCCAATTCCTGTTTCGACCGCGTGTTCTTCACCAACAGCGGCGCCGAAGCCAACGAAGGCGCGATCAAGCTGGCGCGCAAGTGGGGCAAAAAGAATCCGAACCAGGCCGGCCAGCACCGCTTCGAAATCATCACGTTCAACCACAGCTTCCACGGCCGCACGCTGGCGACCATGTCGGCCAGCGGCAAACCCGGCTGGGACACCATTTTTGCGCCGCAGGTGCCGGGCTTTCCGAAAGCCGAGCTGAACGACCTGGCCAGCGTCGAAAGCCTGATCAACGACAAGACCGTGGCTGTCATGCTGGAGCCAGTGCAGGGCGAAAGCGGCGTGATTCCGGCCAGCCGCGAATTCATGCAAGGCTTGCGCGAGCTGACCAAGAAGCGCGGCATCCTGCTGATCGTCGATGAAGTGCAATCCGGCATGGGCCGCACCGGCGAATTGTTCGCTTACCAGCTGTCGGGCATCACGCCAGACATCATGACCCTCGGCAAGGGCATAGGCGGCGGTGTGCCACTGGCGGCGCTGCTGGCGCGGGAAGAGATCGCCTGCTTCGAAGCTGGCGACCAGGGCGGCACTTACAACGGCAATCCTTTGATGACAGCGGTCGGCGTTGCGGTGATCAACACCTTGCTGGCGCCGGGTTTCCTGCAGTCGGTCAAAGACAAGGGTGCTTACCTGAGCAGCGAATTGTTGAAACTTACCGCGAAACACGGACTCGAAGGCGAGCGCGGCGAAGGTTTGCTGCGGGCGCTGAAACTGGGCAGCGACATCGGCCCGCAGATCGTCGATATCGCGCGCGACCTGAATCCGGTCGGCCTGTTGCTGAATTCGCCGCGGCCAAACCTGCTGCGTTTCATGCCTTCGCTGAATGTGACGATTGCAGAAATCGACCAGATGATCGCGATGCTGTCGGACGTGATCAGCCAGCTCAAGAAGCAAGATTGAATAAAGGTAAGTGCTTGATGACGATCAGAAATCTCTTTATCTGTTGCCTGGCTTTGTTGCTGGCGGCCTGCGGCGGCACCGGTTCGGTCCGTCCGGGCTCTGAGGACAATACGCCGGTCAGCGACAAGGGCAACGACATCGTCATCTATTCGCTGGGCCTGATCGACACCAACTACCGTTTCGGCGGCAAGAATCCGGAAGCCGGGCTCGATTGCAGCGGCATGGTCAGTTACGTGTACAGGCAGGCGGCGGGCCTCAAGGTCACCGGCAGTGCGGCAGACATTGCGCGCCAGGGGCGGTCCATCTCCAAGGCTGAACTGCGCCCCGGCGACCTGGTTTTTTTCAATACCATGCACCGCGCGTTTTCGCATGTCGGCATCTACATCGGCGATGGCCGCTTCATCAATGCCCCTTCGACCAACGGCAAGGTGCGCATCGACCGTCTCGACAACAGCTATTACGCGGCGCGCTTTGAAGCGGTGCGCAGATATTTCGACTGATTGGGTTTAGCTGCCAATAATAAAAACGCCGCTCCGATGCAAACCGGAGCGGCGTTTTTTTGTAGGGTGGGCAGGCTTTCCTGCCCACGCTGAATGTTGATAGACCGCACCAGCAAAATTTGCGATCCGCGTGGGCACGGGGTGCCCACCCTACCACCTGCTTATTTTTTCTTTGGAATGAACAGGTCAGTAATCGTACCCAGGCCCATCTCCGCCGCAAACATCGGCGTCTCCGACAAGGTCGGATGCGCATGGATGGTCAGCGCCAGATCTTCCAGGTCGGCGCCCATTTCCATCGCCAGCACGGTTTCCGCCAGCAGCTCGCCGGCATTCACGCCGACAATGCCGGCGCCGATGATGCGCTTGGTGCTAGGATCCCACAACAGCTTGGTCATGCCGTCGTCGCGCCCCATCGCCAGCGCACGGCCGCTTGCCGCCCACGGGAAATTGGCTTTTTCGAAAGGAATACCCTTGGCCTTGGCTTCGGTTTCAGTCAAACCCATCCACGCGATTTCCGGATCAGTGTAGGCCACCGAAGGAATCGTCATGGCGTCGAACTCGACCTTGTGGCCGGCGATCACTTCGGCGGCCACCTTGGCTTCGTTGGTGGCTTTGTGGGCCAGCATCGGATCGCCGCAGATATCGCCGATGGCGAAGATGTGCGAGACGTTGGTGCGCTGCTGCTTGTTGGCCGGGATGAAACCGCGCTCGTTGACGATCACGCCGGCCTTCTCGGCGGCGATGTCCTTGCCGTTAGGACGACGCCCCACCGCCACCAGCACCATGTCGTACAGTTGCGGTTCCGGCGCCGCGGGAGAGCTGCTGTCGGCGCCTTCAAACGTTGCGCGCAGACCTTCTTTCAGAGCTTCCAGCTTGGTCACCTTGGTTTTCAGGTAAATCGCTTCGTAGCGTTTTTCGATGCGTTTCTGCAGCGGCTTGACAATGTCGCGGTCGGCCGCAGGAATCAGGCCGTCGGCAAATTCGACCACCGTGACCTTGGAGCCGAGCGCGTCATACACGCAAGCCATTTCGAGGCCGATGATGCCGCCGCCGATGACCAGCAGTTTCTTCGGAATCTGGCGCAGCTCCAGCGCGCCGGTGGAGTCGATCAGGCGCGGATCGTCGTAAGGGAAGCCAGGAATGCGGGCCACCGAGGAACCGGCGGCAATGATCGCGTTCTTGAAGCCGACCACTTTCGGGCCGTCGGCAGTGGCTACCGTAATCGTATTGGCCGAGCTGAATTCGCCCTTGCCGGTCAGCACCTGCACTTTGCGCGCCTTGGACAGGCCGGACAAACCGCCGGTCAGTTTCTTGATGACGCTTTCCTTCCAGCCGCGCAAGGCGTCGATATCGATTTCCGGCGCCGACATCTTGACGCCGAAATGCGCCATTTCTTCCGCTTCGGTAATCACCTTGGCCGCATGCAGCAGCGCCTTGGACGGGATACAGCCGACGTTCAGGCAAACCCCGCCGAGGCTTGGGTAGCGCTCGATCATCACCACGCTTTGGCCGAGGTCGGCAGCGCGGAAGGCAGCGGTATAGCCGCCGGGGCCGGCGCCCAGCACCATGGTGTCGCATTCGATGTCGACCTTGCCGGCGAAACGGACGGCCGCCGGAGCCGCCACGGCTGGCGCTGCTGGCGCAGCTGCCGGAGCAGGAGCTGCGCCAGCCGGTGCGGCTGCAGCGGCGCCGGTGGTTTCCAGCAGCACGATCACCGAACCTTCGCTGACCTTGTCGCCTACCTTGACTTTCACTTCCTTGATGACGCCGGCCTGGCTGGAAGGAATTTCCATGCTGGCCTTGTCCGATTCGACGGTGATCAGCGACTGGTCGACCTTGACGCTGTCGCCTACCTTGACCATCAGCTCGATGACATCGACTTCCTTGACGTCGCCGATATCCGGCACTTTGATTTCGATGGTGCTGGCAACGCCGGCGGCGGCCGGGGCTGCGGCGGCCGCTGGCGCAGCGGTTGCTGCCGGCGCCGGAGCTGCCGCTGCCGGAGCTGCCGCGGCGGCGCCGGCGGCTTCCACCACCAGGATCAGCGAACCTTCGCTGACCTTGTCGCCTACCTTGACCTTGATTTCCTTGATGACGCCGGCCTGGCTCGACGGAATTTCCATGCTGGCCTTGTCCGATTCGACGGTGATCAACGACTGGTCGACCTTGACGGTATCGCCTACCTTGACCATCAGTTCGATGACTTCCACTTCCTTGACGTCGCCGATATCCGGGACCTTGACTTCAACCATACTCATAGCGTTTGCTCCATGCTCGCTCCTCCGTCGGGAGGAAAAAATTGTTGTGTGCCGTGCGCCGCTGCCGTGTGCCGCTTATGCGCCAGGCTCGGCGTCAGGCGCGGTTTTCATTTCAAAACTGTGGATGCGCAAAGGCATGGCAGAGCTTTTATCGAATTCAACGCCGGCATGAATTCCTACCTCGGCGATATGCTGTGCGCTGACGTCCTTGTCATACACCGCATACATCGCGCCCAGGGCAAAATTGCGGCCGCTGCCTATGCCCCAGAAACGATCGAAGCTGAACACCTCGCGATAGGAATACACGCCGAAGATGCCGTAAGGATTGGCGACCAGGGACGTGATCTGCGACGATTCGTAGGGATCGTCTTCATCCTCTTTGGTGTTCAGGAAATACTGGTCCTTGAGGATGGTGTGCACCTTGGAAAAGGTGTCGAACACCTCATCGCGGCTATTTAGCCTGCACTCTTCGCCCATCGCCGTCAGCAGCTTGCGCATCACGGGGAAATGGGCGGCGGTGCCGGCCAGCGTGATGTACGATTCGCCGATCTGGAAAATCTTGTTGTTGACCTCGTAAGCATGCGACAAGCGGGTATCGCCGAACGTCACCAGCGAGTCCGATGCAATCGCGATCTGCCCATTTTTTTTGACGACAACGCAGGTAGTCATAATTGCTCTCCATCTGTATGCCAATTGACCCGTAGGGTGGGCACTCCGTGCCCACGCGGATGCGCGTGTTACGGATACAGCGCGTGGGCACGGAGTGCCCACCCTACATTACAACAATGTCTTGCGCATGTCGGCCAGCACTTCGGCCAGGTAGACGCTAAAGCGCGCACCCATGGCGCCGTCGACCACGCGATGGTCGTAGGACAGGGAGGTCGGCATCATCAGGCGCGGCACGAACTGCTTGCCGTCCCAGACCGGTTTCATCGAGGCTTTCGACAAACCCAGGATGGCGACTTCAGGGGCATTGATGATAGGCGTGAACGCCGTACCGCCGATGCCGCCCAGCGATGAAATCGTGAAGGTTGCGCCTTGCATGTCGGCCGGTTTCAGCTTGCCGTCGCGCGCCTGTGCGGACAACTCGCCCATTTCCTGGGCGATCTGGCTGATGCCTTTTTTGTCGGCATCCTTGATCACCGGCACCACCAGGCCGTTCGGCGTATCGGCAGCAAAGCCGATGTTGTAGTACCGCTTGAGGATCAGGTTTTCGCCCTTGCCGTCGAGCGAGGCGTTGAACGCCGGGAATTTCTTCAGCGCGGCGACGCTGGCCTTGATCACGAACGCCAGCATGGTCAGCTTGACTGGCGACTTGGCCTTGGCGAAGCTGTCGTTGGCTTGCTTGCGGAATTCTTCCAGTTCGGTGATATCGGCTTCGTCGAATTGCGTGACGTGCGGGATCATGACCCAGTTGCGATGCAGGTTCGGGCCGCTGAGCTTCTTGATGCGCGACAGCGGCAGCAATTCGGTCGGTCCCTGCTTGCTGAAATCCAGCGACGGCCATGCCAGCAGGTCGAGGCCGACGCCGCTGCCGCCCTTGCCGCCCGCAGCAGCTGCGCTGCCGCTGGCCGCGCCGGAAATCACGCCCTTGACGTAATTCTGCACATCTTCGTGGGTGATGCGGGCCTTGATGCCGGTGCCGGCCACTTTGCTCAGGTCGACGCCCAGTTCGCGCGCGAACTTGCGCACCGACGGCGACGCATGCGGGATGCTGCCGCCGGCTGGCGCCGGAGCTGCTACCGGTGCCGGCGCGGGAGCGGCCGGCGCTGGCTTGTTTTCCGCGACTGGCGCAAGAGCCGGAGCGGCTGCTGCAGGCGCCGCAGCTGGTGCGGCGGCCGCGGCACTAGCCGGCGCCGCTGCGGCAGCATCGGCTTCCAGCACCAGCACCAAAGTGCCTTCCTTGACCTTGTCGCCCAGCTTGACTTTCAATTCCTTGATCACGCCCGCATGGCTGGACGGGATTTCCATGCTGGCCTTGTCGGATTCGACCGTGATCAGCGACTGGTCGACCTTTACCGTGTCGCCGACCTTGACCATCAATTCAATGACTTCAACTTCACTGACGTCGCCGATATCCGGGACTTTGACTTCCACCATACTCATCGCTTAGCTCCATTCATTCTGCCCGCTGTATAACGCGGGCCTGAGTTTCCTTTCAGAAAATTCAGACCCGTGCTGCACAGCCGTGGAAATTTTAATACTGGCTTAGTACTGCTTATTGCTCAGTTATCAAGACCAGTACCTTATTGCGTGACCGGATTCGGTTTCTCCGGATTGATACCATACTTGGTAATCGCATCGGCGACAACCGAGGCTTTGATCTTGCCTTCGTCGGCCAGCGCCTTCAATGCCGCCACCGCCACATAATAACGGTTGACCTCAAAGAATTCACGCAGCTTGGCGCGGGTGTCGGAACGGCCGAAGCCGTCCGTGCCCAGCACCTTGTAGGTACGGCCGGCTGGAACGAAAGCACGCGCCTGCTCAGCGAAGGTACGCATGTAGTCGGTGGAAACGATGATCGGACCGGCGGTGTCTTTCAGGCACTGGGTGATGTGCGCCAGACGCGGTGTTTCGGTCGGATGCAGCATGTTCCAGCGCTCGACGTCCTGGCCGTCGCGGGCCAGCAGGGTGAACGACGGCGCCGACCAGATATCGGCATCGACGCCCCAGTCGCTGGCCAGCAAGGCCGCGCCTTCGATGACTTCGCGCAGGATGGTGCCGGAACCCATCAGCTGCACGCGCAGCTTGCTCTTCTTGCCGCCTTCCTGCAGCAGGTAGAGGCCCTTGATGATGCCCTCTTCCTGGCCTTCCTTCAGGCCCGGATGGCTGTAGTTCTCGTTCATCAGGGTCAGGTAGTAGAACACGTCTTCCTGGTTGGTGACCATGCGGCGCAGGCCGTCATGCATGATGACTGCCACTTCGTGCGAGAAGGTCGGATCGTAAGGCACGCAGTTCGGGATGGTCGACGCCAGCACGTGGCTGTGGCCGTCTTCATGCTGCAAGCCTTCGCCGTTGAGCGTGGTGCGGCCGGCGGTGCCGCCCAGCAGGAAGCCGCGGGCGCGCATGTCGCCGGCTGCCCATGCCAGGTCGCCGATACGCTGCAGGCCGAACATCGAGTAGTAGGTGTAGAACGGGATCATGACCCGATTGTTGGTCGAGTACGAGGTCGCCGCGGCAATCCACGAGCTCATGCCGCCGGCTTCGTTGATGCCTTCCTGCAGAATCTGGCCAGCCTTGTCTTCACGGTAGTACATCACCTGGTCTTTATCGACCGGCTCGTACAGCTGCCCGACCTGGCTGAAAATGCCGATCTGGCGGAACAGGCCTTCCATGCCGAAAGTACGCGACTCGTCGACCATGATAGGCACCACGCGCTGGCCCAGGCTCGGGTCGCGCAGCAGCGTGTTCAGGATGCGTACGTAAGCCTGGGTGGTGGAAATCTCGCGGCCTTCGGCAGTCGGTTCCAGCGCGCCCTTGAATGCCGACAGTTCCGGCACGATCAGCTCTTCGTCGGCCTTCTGGCGGCGTTGCGGCAGATAGCCGCCCAGCGCTTTGCGGCGAGCGTGCAGGTATTGCATTTCCGGGGTGTCGTCGGACGGCTTGAAGAACGGCACGTTCGGCAGCTGGTCGTCGGAAATCGGCAGCTGGAAGCGGTCGCGCATGGCCTTGATGGCTTCGTCGTCCAGCTTCTTGGTGTTGTGCGCGGTATTGCGCGCTTCGCCCGATTTGCCGAAGCCGTAGCCCTTGATGCTCTTGACCAGCAATACGGTAGGCTGGCCCTTGTGTTCTTGCGCCACCTTGAAGGCAGCGTAAATCTTGTGCGGATCGTGGCCGCCGCGGGTCAGGTGCCAGATGTCGTCGTCGGACATCTTGCTGACCAGTTCCAGCAGCTTCGGATGCTTGCCGAAGAAATGCTTGCGCACGAACGCGCCATCTTTCGCCTTGTAGTTCTGGTATTCGCCGTCGACGGTTTCCATCATCACGCGCTGCAGGATGCCTTCCTTGTCGCGCGCCAGCAGGTCGTCCCAGCCTGCGCCCCAGATCACCTTGACCACGTTCCAGCCGGCACCGCGGAAATCGCTTTCCAGTTCCTGGATGATCTTGCCGTTGCCGCGCACCGGACCGTCCAGGCGCTGCAGGTTACAGTTGACCACCATCACCAGGTTGTCGAGGCGTTCGCGGCCGGCCATGCCGATTGCGCCCATCGATTCCGGTTCGTCCATCTCGCCGTCGCCGCAGAAAGCCCAGACCTTGCGGTTGGCGGTATCGGCGATGCTGCGTGCATGCAGGTACTTGAGGAAACGCGCCTGGTAGATCGCCATCAGCGGGCCCAGGCCCATCGATACGGTAGGGAATTGCCAGAAATCCGGCATCAGCTTCGGGTGCGGGTAGGAAGACAGGCCTTTGCCATCGACTTCACGGCGGAAATGCAGCAGTTGCTCTTCAGTCAGGCGGCCTTCGAGGAAAGCGCGGGCATAGACGCCGGGCGACGAGTGGCCCTGGATGTACAGCAGGTCGCCGCCGTGGTTTTCGGAAGGAGCGTGCCAGAAATGGTTGAAGCCGATGCCGAGCATGTTGGCCAGCGAAGCAAAGCTGGACAGGTGGCCGCCGAGGTCGCCGTCGAGACGGTTGGCCTTGACCACCATCGCCATCGCATTCCAGCGCATCCACGAGCGCAGGCGCTCTTCGATCTCCAGATCGCCCGGGCAATGCTCGCCCATGTGGGCAGGGATAGTGTTGACGTAAGCGGTATTGCTGGAAAACGGGATCTGGGCGCCGCGGCGGCGGGCCAGGTCGACCATTCTTTCCATCAGGTAATGGGCGCGTTCAGGACCCTCGGTTTCAATAACAGCTTCGAGCGCGTCCAGCCACTCTTGGGTTTCAATGACATCTGGATCGTTGGCGGCCTGGGCCAAAACCTGGTCGAGCTGGGCTGACATGCTGAGTCTCCTGAATATGTGCGCTTGTCCGATCTGGCACCGGACTGGCGGGTTGGGTCGCAAGCATCTACGTCACTATGTAGACGGGTGCCAAATTCTAACAGGAGTTTTTTTGATTTCCAAATAGCGATATTTGATTTCACAATACGAAAATATGCTGCATAGCAAGACGAACTCACATAAAACAACGCCTATCCCTTTTCAACTTCATGGGATCAGAAAGCCGAATCTCGGACACATTTCTCATGGCGCAATGCAACAATAATTGCATATAAACATCATTAAAATTCGACTTATAGCTAATTCGATATAACAACTGCGGGAAATCTAAGTAAAAAAGCGCTAAACCCAAGATGGCTAGCGCTTTTTTATTTGCCCGGGAAACGACTTCGGCAGGATGCAAGCCGATTATCGGCCTGATCAGCGGCTCTCTTTAGCCGGCTTTATTTGGCGATTCTGGCAAATTCGCCCTTCAAGGCCACGCCAGCCATGATCGCGCCGACATGGCATTCGAATTCGGTGGCGCTGGCATGCTCTACATTGTTATAGTTGCTGACAATATTGACCACCGCATTCGCCCCCAGATCCTGCGCACGCTGTTGCAAATGCAGCATCGCTGACAGAAACACCCAGTTGCAGGCTTTCTCATCGGATTTGCCAAACGCGTTGGTCCTTTGGCTGGTCTTTTCACCACCAAACTTCTCCAACACCTTTGGCGTCCGCTGGTCGCCAAAATAAAAACGGACGCTGTCGCCCAAGCGGCCTTGGGCGTCGTTAACGGCCAACGCTCCTGCAACGGGCAGCATCAGTGTCCGGTCAGCCGCCTGCGCCGATACGGCGCTCAGCAACATGCCAGCGCTCACGGCAGCTATCAGAATCAGCTTCTTCATGTTTTCTCCTTGGATTAATAATTGCCGGGCGCCGACATTCCCGGTTGCGATTTTCCTGGTTATTATCATGCCGCATTACCACTCTTCTTCTTGGCGCCGATGCGGCTTTCCTTGCCGGCCAGCAGGTTGCCGATGTTCTTGGCGTGGCGATAGATCAGCAAGGCGCTCATCACCACTATCGCCAGTAGGATCATGTCCGGCCCTTCCATCAAGGCATAGAAAAAAGGCGCGAAGACGCTGGCGATCAGGGCTGCCAGCGAAGAATAGCGAAATGCGTAAGCCACGATCAGCCAGGTCGCGATAGTCGCCAGGCCCAGCCACAGGCTGATGCCGATCAGGATGCCGAACAAGGTCGCCACGCCCTTGCCGCCGGCGAAACGGAAAAAGACCGGCCACAGGTGCCCGAGGAAGACCGCCACCGCAACCAGCGCCACCGAACCGTCGCCAAGGCCGAATTGCGGCCCGTACCGCTGCGTCAGCCAGATTGCCAGCCAGCCCTTGAAACCGTCGCCGAGCAGGGTCAGGGCGGCCGCGGTCTTGTTCCCGCTGCGCAGGACATTGGTGGCGCCGGGGTTATTCGAGCCATAGGTGCGCGGATCTCCCAGCCCGAACAGTTTGCTGGTGATGATGCCGAACGATACCGAACCGATCAGGTAGGCGGCAACCGTGAATAACAATATGTACATGCGTGTCTCTTTCTTTTGGTTGGTTCAGGACCTACTCGTCCAGCGCGCACTGGACTGTCTTGGCCTGCAGCAGGTCGGCCACGCTGTGCGGCGCCATGCCGATCAGGTAGCCGCGCCGGCCACCGTTAATATATATCTTCTGCAAGGCCAGGATGCTCTCTTCGATATACACCGGCAGCGCCTTGCGGGTGGCGAACGGCGAGGTGCCGCCGATCAGGTAGCCGGAATGGCGGTTCGCCACTTCCGGCTTGCAGGGTTCCACCGACTTGCGGCCGATCTGCCGCGCCAAGTTCTTGGTCGACACCTTGCGGTCGCCGTGCATCAGGATGATCAGCGGCTTGGCCGCCTCGTCCTGCATCACCAGCGTCTTCACCACATGGTGTTCGTCCACGCCCAGCGCGCGCGCCGACACCGTGGTGCCGCCGTGTTCTTCATATGCATAGGGATGTTCTGAAAAGACCGCGCCGTGCTTGCGCAAGAATTGCGTCGCCGGGGTCTCTGAAATATGTTTTGTCATACCGGGCTACTTGAGTGCGGCGGGCCGCAGCGTCTGCTGGCAAATCATGTTGTCGCCAGACCCGATGCAGCGACAATCCCTGCCGCTGATCTGCGCTGGCCAGGCTGGCGGCGCTTAAGGCTGCTTAGGCTCATCGGAAGCAGGTTCACCGCTTGCCGGCAGTTCGGATTCGGCTCCATCCTCTGTTTCAACTTCGGTGGAAGAACCCTTCTCCAGCTTGCGCTTCAGCTTTTCTTCCTTCTTTTTCTTCTTTTCTAATTCTTTTTGCCGTTTTTCATACTGAAAATTCGTTTTTGCCAATTGCGCCCCCTAAATAGACTCTTGAATGATGTACTACAGGATACAGGAGAATAATTGCGAGGATGCAGAATTCAACGCCAAAAAAAGTTGCATTATACCAATAAAACTATCCTCCTCCAGCAGTTTCAACCGCGTTTCAGCCGCGCGGATGATGTGCGGCATGCAGCGCCTTCAGGCGCTCGCGCGCCACATGGGTGTAAATCTGGGTAGTCGAGATATCCGCATGTCCCAGCAGCAGCTGCACTACCCGCAGGTCGGCGCCGTGATTGAGCAGATGGGTGGCGAATGCATGGCGCAAGGTATGCGGCGACAAGGGCGCGTTGATCGCGGCCTTGGCGGCGTATTTCTTGATCAGGGTCCAGAACATCTGGCGCGTCATGGCGCCGCCGCGCGCGGTCACGAACAGGGCGTCGTCCATCTGGCCGTTCATGATCTGGCCGCGCGCATCTTTCAGATAACGCACGATCCAGTTGCGCGCCTCTTCGCCGAACGGCAGCAGGCGCGTCTTGTTGCCTTTGCCGGTAATCCGCAGCACGCCTTCGTTCATGCCGACCTCCAGCGATTTCAGCAGCACCAGCTCGGATACCCGCAAGCCGCTGGCGTACATCAGCTCCAGCATGGTGCGGTCGCGCAAGCCCAGCGGCGTGGCGACGTCGGGCGCCGCCAGCAGCGCTTCCACCTGAATTTCGGACAAGATCTTGGGAAAGCGCGGCGCCTGTTTGGCCGAACGCAGGTGCAGGCAAGGATCGGCACTGATGCGGTTTTGCCGTAAGGCTAGCAGGTAAAAGCGCTTCAGCACCGCCAGCCGGCGGTTCGATGAAGTGGCCTTGCTGCTGTCGTGCCTGGCCAGGAAATAGGCATTCAGGTCGCCGGCATGGACTGCGAACAGCGATTTACCGTCCGGCTGTTCCTGCAGCCACAGCGCAAACAGGGTCATGTCGCGCCGGTATGCCTCCAGCGAATTCTTGGCGAGGCCGTCTTCCAGCCACAGGTTGTCGCAGAATTCGTCGATCGCGGTTTGATGTTCGGCGCTCAGCGCCGGTTTGGCTTCGCTCTGTGCCTTGGACCTTCTCACAGGCCGGCCACGCCTTCGTGCTCCAGCAGCCAGCGCTTGACCCGCAAATGGAAACCGTCGGCCTCGTCGTGATGGGAAAAACCGCCGATGCCGCCGGCCGCCGTCACGCGATGGCAGGGAATCACCAGCGGAAACCAGTTGGCGCCGCAGGCCTGGCCCACCGCGCGCGGCGCCGACCCTATCAGCTTGGCGACCTGGCCGTAAGTGAGCACTTCCCCGCGCGGTATCGCTGCAATCGCTTTCCAGACCTTGTGCTGGAAAGCGGTGCCCAACGGCGCCAGGGGCAGGTCAAAACGAAAATCCGGCTGCTCCAGGTAACGGCCGATCTGCTTTGCAGCGCGATCGGCCAGTGCGTCGGTGGCGTCTTTTTCGTGGAAGGTGGGAGGCAGATAGACCAGTTCGTAAACCAGGCCCGCTTCAGTGCGTATCCCCATCGCACCGAACGGCGCGGCGATTACTGCCGTGAAGTGCTGCGCGGGCAGCTGGCCGCCTGTAACGCGCTTCAACGGGTTATCTGAAATTATATTCATACCCGAAGGATAAAATAAAAAAGGCGCATCTGTCGATGCGCCTCAAATTACTTCGTTATGCACTCCCGGCTGTTTAGACAGCTTCATTTGGAATGCACGGTCTCCTCAGTATCCCCGGTATCAATTACCGTTCTTATGCACCACCACCTACAATCCCATTGATTCAATCTTGTTGATTCAATCCCGCTGGCAAATCCCTCGCCGGACGTGGACTTAAATTCTGTGCTACATAAAACTACTTGCCGGAAACCGGAATCCGGTTCATCTAGTTACTTGCTGCTTTTGCAAGCCGCAATCTCTAGTGTGGTCGCACTGTAACAGGTGTTACCCGGATTTAACAAATAATTTATATGAATCATTTTGACTAAACAACATAGGTTTACACTAAACCCTTATCAAACTAATACTCATCAATTTTCGCTAAATTTCCCTCAAGAAACTAACTTTAGCGCCTAGCCCCGGGAATTATTCAGGACGGCCCCGCGTGTCGACAATCGAGCTCACTTTTTAACAATATCCGCCACTCCATGTATATCGTCAACCTGTTGTTTCCTGATTTTTCGCTGATCCTGCTGGGAGCCGTCTTGCACCGCATCAGCAATTGGGGCGCTGAGTTCTGGACCGGGGCGGAAAAGCTGGTGTATTTCCTGCTCTTCCCTGCCCTGCTGTTTTATTCCACCGCCCGCACCCCGCTCAGCTTCGACACCAGCGGCAAGATGCTGATGATCGGCATGGGCGCGCTGCTCGGCGCCATCTTCCTGACCTGGCTGGGCAAACCGTGGATCAAGGCGGCGCCGATGGACTATGAATCCGGCATGCAAACCGGCTACCGCTTCAATTCATACATGGCGCTGGCCCTGGCCGCCAGGCTGGGCGGCGAACAGGCCACCGGCATGATGGCGATGCTGATCGGCTTTGGCGTGCCCTTGTGCAACCTGGCTGCGGTCCATGCCCTGGCGCATAAAAGCGGTGGCCTGTTCAAGGAACTGGCGCGCAATCCGCTGCTGATCGCTACCGCCTGCGGGCTCTTGTACAGCTTGTCCGGATTGCCGCTGCCGGAAGTCGCGGGCGCGGTCTTGTCGCGGCTCGGCAACGCCGCATTGGCGCTGGGCTTGCTGCTGGTGGGAGCCGGCCTGCGCCTGAGCGGCGTGCAGCGGGCCAAGGCGCTGGCCGGGTATTTCCTGGCGATCAAGCTGCTGGCGCTGCCGGCCATGGCCTGGCTGCTGGGGCAGTGGCTGGGACTAGCGCCGTCGCAACTGCAGCTGGTGGTGCTGTTCTGCGCCCTGCCTACCGCCTCCAGCGCTTATATCCTGGCGGCCCGGATGGGCGGCAACGGTCCTCTGGTAGCGTTCATGATTTCCGCCGGCACCATGTTGTCGGCGCTGACTTTGCCATTCTGGCTGTGGGTGCTGCAGCACTAATCGATGCCGTGCTGCTGCAGCGCCCAGGCTACATGCTCGCGCACCAGCTCGGACGGATAGTCGCTGCGCTGCTGCAAGGCGGCAATGATCTCTGGCGAGCCGGCGCCTGCCGCTGCGGCATTACCAAGGCCGACCGCCATGTTGCGCAGCCAGCGCTGGTAACCGATGCGGCGGATCGGACTGCCTTCCATGCGACTGTTGAACTGCTCTTCGCTCCAGCCGAACAGCTCCACCAGCGTGGCTTGGTCAAGACCGTTGCGGACGTCGAAATCGCCCAGCGTCGACGGCTGCGCAAACTTGTTCCATGGACAAAACAGCTGGCAATCGTCGCAGCCGTAGACGCGGTTGCCGATCAGCGGCCGCAGTTCCACCGGGATGCTGCCCTTCAGCTCGATCGTCAGGTAAGAGATGCAGCGGCGGGCGTCGAGCCGGTAAGGGCCGACGATCGCCTGGGTCGGGCAGACATCGATGCAGGCGCTGCATTGCCCGCAATGCGAGCTGATGGCCTGGTCGACCGGCAATGGCAGGTCGGTCAGGATTTCGCCAAGGAAGAAAAACGAGCCGGCTTCGCGATTCAGCAGCAAGGTGTGCTTGCCGCGCCAGCCCAGGCCGGCCTTCTGCGCCAGGGCTACCTCCATCACCGGCGCCGAATCGGTAAACACGCGATAGCCGAATTCGCCGATTTCGCCCTTGATGCGGTCCGCCAGCTGCTGCAGACGCGAGCGCAGCACCTTGTGGTAATCGCGGCCGCGCGCATACAGCGAGATAGTGGCGCTGCCGGCGGCTGCCGGCGCCAGCCGCGCCTGCTCGCGCGGGCGCCAGCTGCCCTGGTCATCCTGATAGGCGCGCGGCAGGTAATCCATGCGCACCGCGATCGCCCGGATCGCGCCGGGCACCAGTTCGGCAGGCCGGGCGCGCTTCATTCCGTGCGCTGCCATATAATCCATCTCACCGTGATAGCCCAGCTCCAGCCATGCCTCGAAACCAGCCTCCTGCTGCGCCAGGTCGACATCGCTGATGCGGACATCGGCAAAACCAAGCTCCCGCCCCCAGGCTTTGATGGTGGTGGCTAGCGCGCTTAGATTTTGGTCGATTACTGCCATGGCTGGTGTGTTTCAGAAAGACTAGATACAAAGGACTATGTTACGAGATGCCGCATTTTACAACCCACCTGCATGACGAGGCCGGAACCAACGCGCTGGGCGCCGCCTTGGCCCGGGCTTTGCTGCCCGGACTGGCGATCCACCTGCACGGCGACCTGGGCGCCGGCAAGACCGCGCTGACCCGCGCCCTGCTGCATGCCGCCGGCCACCAGGGCCACGTCAAGAGCCCTACTTACACCTTGGTGGAACCTTATACGATCCAGATAGCCCAACAGGCGGTCGAAGTGATGCACTTCGATTTGTACCGGATGGCCAGCCCGGATGAATTCCTGGAAGCCGGTTTCCGCGAATACTTCAACCCCGACACCATCTGTATCGTCGAATGGCCGGAAAAGGCGGACACCGCGTTGCCGCCGCCCGACATCAGCGTATTACTGAGTGTTTCCGATGTTTCCGACAAGGGACGTGATGTAGAATTGCAGGCGTTATCTGATAAGGGTAGTCAATGTCTCGCTCGACTGAAATTTGCACCAAACCTCTAAAATCAAAAATCCGCCGCACCATCCTCAAGGCCGGCGGTACTTTGCTCATTTCAGTACTGGCGCCGCTGTCGGCGCGCGCCGCGCAGATTGTCGCGGTACGGGTCTGGCCGGCGGACGACTACACCCGCGTCACCCTGGAAAACGACGCCGAATTGAAAACCACCCATTTCCTGGTGCAGAACCCGGACCGCATGGTGGTCGACATCGAAGGCATCGAACTCAATCCGACCTTGAAGGAACTGGTCGCCAAGATCCAGCCTAACGATCCCTATATCAAGCAAGTCCGGGTCGGCCAGAACCGCCCGAATGTGGTGCGGCTGGTGTTCGACCTCAAGGAAGAAGTCAAGCCGCAGGTGTTTACCCTGGCGCCGGTAGGCGGTTACCAGCACCGGCTGGTGTTCGACCTGTATCCGGTCAATCCGCCCGACCCGATCCAGGCGATGATAGAAAAAGGCGAATGGCCGTCCGCCAACCCGGGAGAAATCGCGCCGCCGGTGGCGCAAACCAAACCAGAACAAAAACCGACGCCGCCGTTGCAGCCGCAGCCCGAGCAGCCACCGGTGGCCCGCATCGACCCGAAACCGGACCGCACCACGACCCTGACGCGCATGATCACGATCGCGCTCGATCCCGGCCACGGCGGTGAAGATCCCGGCGCCACCGGGCGCGGCGGCAACCGTGAAAAAGACGTCGTGCTGTCCATCGCCAAACGGCTCAAGGCCAAGATCGAGCAGCAGCCGAACATGCGGGTGATGCTGACGCGCGATGCCGATTTTTTCGTGCCGCTCGGAGTCCGTGTGCAAAAGGCCCGCAAGGTGCAGGCCGACCTGTTCGTCTCCATCCACGCCGACGCCTTTGTCACGCCAACCGCACGCGGCTCCTCGGTATTCGCCTTGTCAGAAAAGGGCGCCAGCTCCACCGCCGCGCGCTGGCTGGCCAACAAGGAAAACTCGGCCGACCTGATCGGCGGCATCAACATCAAGAGCCACGACCGCCAGCTGGCCAGCGTGCTGCTGGATCTGTCGACCACGGCGCAGATCAACGACAGCATGAAGCTCGGCAGCGCGGTGCTGAGCGAAATCGGCGGCATCAACAAGCTGCACAAGGGTGCGGTGGAACAAGCCGGTTTTGCGGTGCTGAAAGCGCCGGACATCCCGAGCATTCTGATTGAAACCGCCTTCATTTCGAACCCGGAAGAAGAAGCCAGGCTGACCGACAATGCCTACCAGGACCAGATGGCCGATGCGGTCCTGAAAGGCATCAAGAAGTATTTTGCCCACAATCCGCCGCTGGCGCGGAACCGCCTGACCTGATCCGGCAGGCTTGAAAACAACAAGGGCGCGCTGCAAAAGCTTGCAGCGCGCCCTTGTTTCATCCGGCGTCGGCAGTTATGCGCCGCCGCGCATTTTCTTGTAGAACTTCCACAAGCCGCCAAGCGCCACCGGCACCACCGCCGCGCCGACGCCGATCAGCACGATGGTGTTCAGGTGATCGCGGATGACCGGGATGTTGCCGAAGAAGTATCCGGCCGAGACCAGGCCGACCACCCAGATCAGGGCGCCGGTGATATTGAAGAACTGGAATTTGGAGAAAGTCATTTCCGACACGCCGGCCACAAACGGCGCGAAAGTCCGCACGATAGGCACAAAACGCGACAGGATGATGGTCTTGCCGCCGTGGTGTTCATAGAATGCGTGGGTTTTTTGCAGCGCCTTCTTGTCCAGCCATCGATAGTCGTGAGTGTAGACTTTATGCCCGATCAGGCTGCCGATCCAGTAGTTGAGCGTGTTGCCGGTAGTGGCGGCGACGATCAGCAGCCCCATCAGCGCCCAGATGTTCATCTCGCCGTTGGCGCAAAACGCGCCGCCGATGAATAACAGGGTGTCGCCAGGCAAGAACGGCAACACCACCAGGCCGGTTTCGCAGAAAACGATCAGGAACAGGACTATATAGATCAAGGCACCATATTCCTTGATCAGGAAGCCAAGGGATTTGTCGACATGCAGGATGATGTCGACGAATTGCATAAAGTCCATAGTCCGTGTTCCTCAGTTAAGCGCTTTTATGATTGGAAAGTCTTATGCACACTGACTTTCTTTTGTTGAATAAAGTTCACCTCTTTGGCAACGACGCTGCCAGGAAACCCGGACCACTTTTCCTCAGGGTGCGCCGGAATAATACACTACCGAAGACAGCGTAAACTTAGATTCGGCAATTGCCTGCGCCGGCACAGGCGCATACAACCGCCGGCCCCGGCTTCGGCTGCAGCTTCGGTATAATCGCCAAATGAATCCACCGCTCTCCCCTATCCGCGCCATCCAGCAGCTGCCCGACAACCTGATTTCGCAAATTGCGGCAGGCGAGGTGGTCGAACGGCCGTCCGCCGTGGTCAAGGAACTGCTGGAAAACTCGCTCGACGCCGGCGCCAGCCAGATCACGGTACGGCTGGAGCAAGGCGGCGTCAAACGCATCGCCATCACCGACAACGGCCGCGGCATAGCCCCGGAACAGCTGCCGCTGGCGCTGGCGCGCCACGCCACCTCAAAAATCAGCTCGCTGCACGACCTGGAAAATGTCGCCACGCTGGGATTCCGCGGCGAAGCGCTGGCGTCCATCGCCTCGGTATCGCAGCTGACCCTGAGCTCGCGCACCGCCGACGCCGGCCACGCCTCGGAAATCGACGGCAGCACGCTGGCCGTGACGCCGTCCTCGGGCGCCCAAGGCACCACGGTCGATGTCCAGGACCTGTACTTCAATACCCCGGCCAGGCGCAAATTCCTGAAATCGGAGCAGACCGAATTCGGCCACTGCGCCGAAGTGGTGCGGCGTATCGCGCTGGCGCGCCCGGATGTGTCGTTTTCGCTGACCCATAACGGCAAGACCGTCGACCACTGGAACATCACCGAAATCGCCAAGCGCAGCGCCAGCATCCTCGGCAACGAGTTCGCCAACGCCCGCCTGGCGCTGGACGAAGGCGCCGGCCCGCTGCGCCTGCACGGCTTTGTCGGTTTGCCGACTGCCTCCAAGGCACGCGCCGATGCCCAGTATTTCTATGTCAACGGCCGCTTCGTGCGCGACAAGCTGCTGGTGCATGCCGTGCGCGCCGCCTACCAGGACGTGCTGCACGGCGACCGCTACCCCTCGTATGTGCTGGGACTGGACCTCGACCCGGCGCTGGTCGACGTCAATGTCCATCCCTCGAAGATCGAGGTGCGCTTCCGCGACAGCCGCTCGGTCCATCAGTTTGTATTCCACGCGGTCAGCCGCGCGCTGGCGCAAACCTCGGCCACCTCGTTCGGCGCGACGCCGGCGCCGCTGCCGTCGCCCAGCGGCGCGATGCCCTGGATACGCGGCTCGCAAGAACATCTGCAAGCGATCCTGCAGCCCAATGCGCAAGTACCGCAGCAGCAAACCTCGTTCGGGCCGCAGTTTGCCCCCGCCGCCAACGGCGTGGCGCAAACCGCCGCCAATTACGGCGCGCTGTTTTCCGGCAATGAACGTACCGCGGACGGCGCAGCAATTTATCCGGCAACGCCGCAGCTTGCCAGCCAGACCCTGCCGAGCGACGACTTCCCGCTGGGTTTCGCGCTGGCCCAGCTGCACGGCATCTATATCCTTGCGCAAAACACCAAGGGCCTGGTGCTGGTCGACATGCACGCCGCCCATGAACGCATCCTGTACGAACAGCTGAAAGGCGCATTGGACGAGGATGCGATGCAGGTCCAGCCGCTGCTGATCCCGGTCACCTTCTTTGCCGACGCAGTGGAAGTCGGCACCGCCGAAGAAAACCGCGACACCCTGCACGCGCTGGGCTTCGACATCGCCGCGATCTCGCCCACTACATTAGCCGTACGCTCGGTCCCGGCCCTGCTGAAAAACGCCGACGCGCAGACGCTGGCGCGCGACGTATTGCGCGACGTGCGCGAATTCGGCGGCTCGCGGGTCCTGGTCGAGCGCCGCAATGAACTGCTCGGCACCCTCGCCTGCCACACCGCAGTACGCGCCAACCGCAGCCTGACGGCGCCCGAAATGAACGCCTTGCTGCGGCAGATGGAAGCCACCGAACGCGCCGACCAGTGCAACCACGGCCGCCCCACCTGGAGTCAGCTGGCGCTGTCGGACCTGGACAAATTATTCTTGCGCGGCCAATAAGCGGTATGCCTTCACAACCCGCAACATCAACCTCGGCCACAGCGAAGCCGCTGGTAATCGCCATCATGGGCCCCACCGCTTCCGGCAAGACCGCCGCCGCACTGGAAATCGCAAGACACATCCCGTCCGAAATCATCTCGGTCGATTCAGCCCTGGTGTACCGCGGCATGGATATCGGCACCGCCAAGCCCAGCCGCGACGAACTTGCCGCGGCGCCGCACCACCTGATCGACATCATGGAACCGACGCAATCCTATTCGGCCATGCAGTTCCGCGACGATGCGCTGCGCCTTTCCGCCGAAATCCATGCGCGCGGCAAGCTGGTGCTGATGGTCGGCGGCACCATGCTGTATTTCAAGGCCCTGCGCGACGGCCTCGACGACTTGCCGCAAGCCGATCCCGCACTACGCGCCAGGCTGGATGCCGAGGCCGCCCTGATCGGCGTGCCCGGCATGCACGCCAAGCTGGCGCAGCTGGACCCGGTGACCGCCGCCCGCCTGAAACCCAACGACAGCCAGCGCATCCAGCGCGCCCTGGAAATCATCGAACTGAGCGGCCAGACCATGTCCTCGCTGCTGACCGACCGGCCGGCGCCGGAACTGCCCTTCGACATGTTGCCGATCGCCCTGGAACCGTCAGACCGCAGCGTGCTGCATGAGCGTATCGCGCGCCGCTTCGACCTGATGCTGGATCCGCAAAGCGGCGGCCTTATCGGCGAAGTGGAAACCCTGCGCGCCCGCGGCGACCTGCACCTCGGCCTGCCGTCGATGCGCTGCGTCGGCTATCGCCAGACCTGGGAATACCTGGATGGCCTGTACGGCTACCAGGAACTGCGCGAAAAAGGCATCGCCGCCACCCGCCAGCTGGCCAAGCGCCAGCTGACCTGGCTGCGCTCCATGCCGGAGCGGACCGTGATTGACTGTATTGGCGACCGTGTCGCCGATACGGTGCTGGAGACGGTGACAACGGCCCTCAAACAGCGATAAGGTCACAAAATTGCCCTTGGGAAGCGCACGGAACCTGTTTTTCTTGACAGCATTTGGAGAAATGCTTCATAATTTAGGGCTTCATTGGTGATATAGCTCAGTTGGTTAGAGCACAGCACTCATAATGCTGGGGTCGGTGGTTCAAGTCCACCTATCACCACCAAGAACACGTTTCAAGAAGTCCAGCAACGTACAATAACCCGCCTCTAGCCTAGTGCTGATGCGGGTTTTTTGTTTGTCGGGTACTTTTAGGGTCCGTTTACATCCAACTTTTTTACATCCATATCTATGGATCATCAAACTACTTGGATGCAAAATGCCTAAATTAGCCACTCCACTCACCGATATACAGGTCAAAACCCCAAAGCCAAAGGACAAACCCTGTACGTTAGCCTACGACGGTGGCATGTACTTTGAGGTTATGCCCACCTGCTCAAAGATATGGCGCATGAGTTATCGCCAGTAGAACGGTAAAAACAACCGCCTGACGTTCGGCACCTATCCCGAAGTCTAGCTCCTGGATGCACGCAAAAAGCGCTTGGATGCAAAAACACTTAAAGCGGCAGGAAATGACTCAGCTCAGGCCAAACGGATAGAAAAGCTAAACAAAGCTACATCCAGGGCCAATGCCTTCGAGGCCGTGGCGCGTGAGTGGCATACAAACAAGCTCGATACCTGGCAGGCACGTACTGCGATCAATATCTTGCACCGGCTGGAAAAGGACGTATTGCCGACGAGCGCGGTGAGGAAGTAATCGACATCCGACACCGAATGGAAAAGGCCCGTCGCGACGGCATCAAAGAAATAGCAGACAAATATGGCATCTCAGAAAACACTGTGCGCACATATCATGAGGCAAAAAAAAACAATCGATTGGGTTTGGTGCGTCGCCGGGAAAAACTCCATGCGAACGTCCGACGGAACAATTATTTCCGAGCTCCTGGGTGATCCCCACGAACTACAAAGATCCGCCCTTGTTCGAGCGCGTGGGGTTCTTCAATATCCAGAACTACTTTTGACCATTTGACGTGCGCTAGAAATGAAAAATTACTTCTGGCATTTGCACTCTTGGGTTAGCAGTTGAAGACGCTCGATGAAATTATGCGTGGCGCGCTCAAGCAAAGGCTTAGTCAATGCGGAAAAGTGCTCGGTTAATTTAGGCAATGCTTCTTGAGCGGCCATGACGTCTTTCTTGCCAAGGGGGGACGTGTAAAAAGCCACGAGGCCGTCAATTTCTTGGTCACTGAAACGCTCACCATAAACCTTCGCCCAGACGGCAACAATGTCTTGAGCGGACCAAGGCGTCTCCACTGACTTCAGAAATTCATCAAAGGCGAACCTGAAACGCGCGTCAAATTCTTTGGTTGGTTTGAGTTGAGCCATAATTTGGCCCAGCGCAGCCTTAGCTTGTTTCCTCTGCTCCAATCGTCCGGAGTCGATTTGTTGTTGAAACATTTGGACAAGTCCCTGAGCCTCCATAAGTGTGCGAATTTTTTCCGTACGGTCAACGGCAAAGCACGTCGACGACACAAGGATTAACAGGAAAAGTGCAATGGTGCGCATGAGACTCCTTTTATGATTTCGTATATTGTTGGTGAAGGTGTGTCACACAAATCCGCTTGAGACAAGTTTGCCACAGGGAAACAACAAAACTCTAGATTTGACCTGACACTTCATGCCACGTCAAGTGTGAGTTAGCGCATCTGATGGGATAAACCGTTTATCCCATCGACCCGTTTTTTCTTTTCCGCTTCAAAAAAATATGATGCTCTCCATCGACACGGGCTTACCGCGTCGGATGACTCGCAAACACCGAAAGGATTTCGTGGAGAAGATTGGAGATCGACTTAACTGAACGGTATTACCCTTGCATCCGGCTCAGTTGTAGGTGATGGTGAAAGTGGCAGCGCTGTTAGCCACGCCAGGGCTGACGGTGGCTGCCGTCTGGTAATACCGGGCAACCAGCGGGATGTTGTAGTTTCCTGCCGCGGCGGCGGTACCGGTAGCAATCGGAACGCCCAAGGCAACCGGTGTACCGCCATGCAGCAGCTGCACCCCCGCGCCTTGCGCGGTCGTGCCGGCCGAAGGGGACAACGCCAATACGCCCGCGATGCCGGAACTGTCGTGCGTGCCGTCCAGCGTGATATTGACCTTGGTTCCTGCGTCACAATCAAGAGCGACGTTAAAATTGGAGCCTGGTGTCTCCACAGTGGCGCCAGGGCCGGTAAACCTGTTCAGATTGACGTCCCCCAGCGGCACCGAGATCGCGGCGTTGGAGACGGAACAAGAGACAGGAACGATTTGTCCCCCGCTTCCTGCATTGATATAAGTAATCCAATAGTTGCTCTTAACAGCAAAACCCGCATACCGGCCCAGGGTTATCTGTCCAACAGAAACAGGGCCGGTTTTGATCAGTTCGACGGTCCAATTTGCATTAATCAATGAAAAGGTTCCAGCGATGGTAGCTAGCTCAAATGGAACAACTCGTGGAGTGGTCTGGTTGACAAACGTAATACGGATTCCGACACCCGCCACATTTGTCGGGGCAATGCCACTCACTGGAACCCAGCCGTTTGTATAGGCCGAATTTAATAAAGTGCTAGCGCCTGTACAACTCAGATACTCCTGGGTGCCGGCCACCAAAGGTGTAATTATTGAAGATATAGTGCTGCCAACCGGCAAATCTCTTTGAACAGGGATAGTCGCAGGGAAGTTGAAGGTTATTGTTTTCCCGCTCCACCCGTTGAGAGCGGAACACGCTGCCATCGACGGCAATGAGTAGATCGCCAATAAACAAGCTACCCCGGTTAATAATATTTTCTTCATGCAATGGCTCTCTATATAAAATTTCTTCGTTCGATATCTAAAAGCAGTAGGGTGGGCACCCGTGCCCAAGCAGTGCCCCGGGCGTTCGTGCCGCGAGCGTTCGAGCTACGTACCGTCCGCGTGGGCACAGGTGCCCACCCTACCTGCTCGCATGCAAGACAATCGCTCATGGACGGGGGCTGCAAACTCCCTCGGCCAGTGTTGCATTCATTTGCCGCTTGCCTTCCGGCGGCAGCACATAGCTGATGCGGCACTGGCTGCCCGGCGCATCGCCCCACTTGACGGTCAGGCTGCCGCTATCGGCAACACCGCGCACGAAGGCCTTGCTGCCCTGTCCGACCACGCCGACTGCCTGCCCGGCTTCATCCAGCACCTCGGCCGCAAACGGCATCGGCTGGCCATCCTGCTGCAGGGCCTTGAGCACCACGGCGCGGCCGCTGACCGTCTCGAACTTGAGCAGGCTGACCGCGCCCAGCGTCGGCGCCACGGTCTGCGTGGTTTCCTTCAGCTCGACGCTGTCGGCCGTGCCCTTGGGATCGACGCCGACGACATTGTTCTGGAACGGCGTCAGGTACGGCACCACGCCGTAGCCGCGGCGGTCCAGGCTGACGTTGGAAACGTTGGTGAGGCCGGCGCCTTCGGCATCCGGCGCATGCACCAGGCCGATGGTGTCGCCCAGGCTCTGCGCCAGCGCCACGCCGCCGCCATGCACCACCACGCCGCCATCGGCGCCGAACGACAGTTGTCCGCGGTCGCCGTACTGGCTGTAGCCGGCCCGCAACAGGGCGCTGCTGCCGCGATAGCCGCCGCTGAGGTTAAAGGCATTGCTGTTGCCACCGTCGCCGCTGCGGTGGTCGGCGGAGACGGCATAGTTGAGGTTGCCCTGCTCGCCCAGGCTGCCGTTGACGCCGACATTGAGCCGGTTGCTGCTCTGGTCGCCGCTGTTGCGGGTCAGCGTGCTGGTCATGTTGGGCGCGCGGACAGCACGGCCCAGCGGCATGCTCAGGCTCAGCATGATGCTGTTGTCGATGCGGCCTTTGTCGTAACCCGGGCCGAAGAAAACGCTGTCGCTTTGCTGCTGCTCCCCATCCAGCGGCGCGGCCTGGATGCGCGAGCGCTGCACCGATACATTCCAGCTGACGCTGTTCCAGGTTGATCCGTAGCCGGCGGAAAACGAGGTCTGGCGTCCCTGGCGGTTGCCCCAATAGTCGACCGAACTGCCGTACAGGCTGAGCGTGCCCGGGCCGACTTTCTGACTCAGGCTGAGGTCGAGGCGGCTCTTCTGGCGCGCATACTGGTTGATATCCTGGCCGCGGCTGGCGAGGTCGCGCAGGTTCACTGCATCCGGCAAGCTCAGGTAGCCGCTGGTCGAAAAACGATAGGCGCCGAGCGCGAAATTGGTGCCCGTTTCCGGGATGTTCTTGTTGTAAGCAACGCCATAGCTTTGCCCCTGCAACGCGCCGTGGCCCGCCACGCTGGTGCGCGAGGCCGTGGCATCCATCGAGATCGCGCCGACTGGCGTAGCGAACGCGGTGCCGAGCTTGGCTTGCGTATAGCCGTTGGAGACGGTGGCGCCGCCGTACAGGGTGACGGCGTTGCTGACGCCATGCTGCAGCGTGGCCTGCATCACGAACGGCGTATCGCCTTCGACGCCATATTGTTTCAGCTGGCCGGCGGCCACGCTGTACTTGGTGGTATCGGCGCGCAGTAATTGCGGCAGCGCTGCGTAAGGCACGACAAAGGTATTCTTGCGGCCGCTGGCCTCGGTCACCGTGACCGTCAGGTCGCCACCGTAACCGGTAGGATAAAGATCGTCGATGACAAACGGCCCGGGCGCCACCGTGGTTTCATAAATCTTGTAGCCGTTCTGGTGGATGCTGACCGTGGCGTTGCTCTCCGCAATCCCGCGCACCACCGGCGCATAGCCTTGCTGCGATTGCGGCAGCATGCGGTCGTCCGAGGCCAGGCGGACGCCGCGCAGGCGCACGCTGTCCATGATCTGGCCGCTGCTGAAGCTGTCGCCGATGACCAGCTGCGATTGGATGCCGGCGATGCTGCGCTGCAGATAGGTCGCCGTATTCTGGTAGGCAGTGCGGCCGCGCTGCGAATTCCAGCCCTGCGAACCCTGATGGCGCAAACGCCATTCGCCCATGTTCACACCGCCCGTCAAGCCCAGGTAGGATTGCGTGCCGCCGTCGCCGCTGGTGGCGGCGGAACTGCTGAAATTGTAAGACAGCATGGCGGCGTTGATGCCGTTGTCCCAGTGCGACGGATCGACATAGCCTCGCGCCGACAGGTTCATGAAGATTTGCGGAATGCTGACCGACAATACCTGCTGGCCGGCATCGAACGCGGTGGTGGCGCCCGGTATCCAGTTATCCAGGTCGCCGCATAACGGGCCTTCCGGGATCTGCCGCTCAACCACGTCAGCCGTGTCGGCCGCACCGGGACGGCCGCCGCCGCGCGCTACCTTGTCCGGATCGACGCCCAGCTGCACCAGCATGGCGCGGTCGAAACAGGCTGCCGCGCTGTCCTTGCCGTCGACAGCGCTGAAGCGGACATCGCGCCGCCCTTGCAGGTTTTCATTGACGATCACATCGACGCGATAGGTCCCGGGCAACACCACGTTGCCCTTTTCGAAACGCGAAAAATCGGCCCCTGCCATGCCGCCGTTGGCAAACATGCCGACGTCGAACGACATCGCCGCGGCTTTTGGTTCTGCAGCCACAGCCGGCGCCGCCAGCACGCCGGAAAACATGCCGCCGATCAGCAAGCTCAGCAAGCGCGGCTGCAGCAGCGGTTCGGCAGCTGCAGTACGGCGGGTAGTCGGCTTGATGGATGGCGGCATTATTTTTCCCAAAAATCGGTAGGGTGGGCACAGCGTGCCCACGCGGAAATTCACATTGTCTATCCGGACTGGCGCTCCGGTTATTACTGTCCAGCGTGGGCGCTACCCGCCTTACGGCTTCATGCATTACCTGTAGGGTGGGCACCTGTGCCCACGCGGACGTAACGCGCACCGCGTGGGCAAAAAAACCTTGCCCACCCTACGGCTGCAACGCCGCTTGCATCGGCACGAAAGCGCCGTAGTCATTGATCATCGAAAACTGCACATGGGCGCCGGCCGGCAAGGCGCCGACCTTGTCCTTGAGCAGGTAACGCTGGCTGCCGCCGGGGGCGACCATTTCATACTGATCGCTGTGGTTCAAGCGAGCATCAGGCTGGGCGCCAAGCGCCAGGGCGACATCCTGAAACGACACGTAATAGGGCGAGGGATTGCGCACTTCCAGCACACTGCCCTGCTCAGTCTTGAGCAAGGACCAGCGCAGCTGGGCTGCCGCATCCTGCGGCGTGCCGGGCAAACCCTGGGGACGGAAAAACACCTTGGTGCGGATGCGGAAGCCGAAACGCAGCTGGTTCTCGCCGTTCTCCAGCTTGGGCGGCACCTCCAGCACATTCAGCCAGAATGCCGATTCCTTGTCGGCCGGCAGCGGCTCCTTGGTATAGACCATGCGCAAAGACTGGCTTTTGCCAGGTTCCATGCGGAACACCGGCGGCGTGATGGTAAACGGCACATCGCTCTGTTCCGGCGTCAGTTTTTCATTGCCGCTGTCGAGCCATACTTGCACCAGGCGCGGCAGCTTCTTATCGTCGTTGGTCAGCTGGATGGTGATTTCCCGGCTCTGCGCCGGATAGATCTGGCGCGTGCCGCCGATCACCACGCCGGCCTGTGCCGGCAACATCGTCAGCCAACCCGCAACACACAATACGGCCAGGCTCAGGGTGCGTCGCAACGCATGACTTGGATAGCGCATTTTATTTTCTCGGTAGACGGTAAGTTCGTCCGGCCAGCGTGGCCGGACGAAGACGGCCCCGCTTAGCGGAGGCCGAAGCGGTTTGATTTAAGGAAAAACCACGGTGTAACGGACGTTGGTGTCCACCAGGCCGACGGTAGATGCACCGCCGACGGCGATGTACTGGGCCTGGAATGGCAGCACTGCAGTGTTGCCAGCCACTGTCACTTCAGCTGAAGGAGTGCCGGTAGCCAGGTTGAGTGGCGCATTGGCAGCGTTGCTGTCGAGGATTTGCACTTCAACGTTGGTGGCAGGGGTTCCAGTAGCCAGGTTTGCCAGGTTGCCGGTGGCCGGGTTGATCGCTGCGCTGGTCGTGTCGAACAGGATCGCGGCACGGGTGCCGTCCGGGCAGGTAGCGCCAGGGCCAGTGCCCAGCATGATGGAGAAAGGCTTGGCGGCAGCGACGTTGCCGGCAGCTGCCAGCGCCGTTGTTTGCACAGGCAGCAAATCGACAGAGAAATCACCGCCGGTGCCTGGCGTGGTGCCAGGGCCGCCGCTGACGGTGCAAGTCAGGCCTTTGATTTCACCGGTGATGGTGATGGTGCCGTCCACGGCGAAAGCCGGGGTTGCGATGAAGCCGGCTGCTGCCAGCAAGGCAACGATTAATGCATTTTTTTTCACGATGTATTCCTGGTGGGTTAAAGAAATCTCCTGTTTAGGAGCCAGGGAATTTTATTTTTTGTGAAGGAAAAAAGATGGAGGGGAAAGATGATAGATGTGTAGGAAAAGTCCTCAAATAATTTCTTTGTAAGCTTTTACTTAAGCAGTGTTTCGTATCCCCCCACACACCGGAAAGCTAGGTAGCGTCGGACAACGTACCCAAGAAGCCACGACAGCGCCCTAGCCCGGGCGTGGATCAGAACCAGAGCCTCGCATTCGGCATCGGCTGCAACACCGTGGGCGAGGGTGTTTCCAGCTGGTAGGGTGGGCAAGATTTTTTTGCCCACGCGGTACCGCACGATGGCTGCGTCCGCGTGGGCACGGAGTGCCCACCCTACGACTCCGGCGGTGCGAGGATGGTCTCGGGAGCCGCTCAAGCGCAGGTTTCTATCACGAAGAAACATCGGCAATTGCAAAATTGTTACACCTTTCACAATTCCTTACACTCCTCCCGGCAAACATCCAGTTAACAGATTTTTCCTACAGATAGGCAGGACTGCGCCGACAGATATCCACGTCGTTGAAACCTAAAATCCGTCCGTCAAAAGTTTTTTCGTTCCATTCATTGTTATCAATCGGAGGTTTTATGAATCAATCGTTTCGTGTCATTTTTCAAGCGGCCAGCGGTACTTATGTAGCGGTTTCTGAACTCACCAAGTCCAAAGGCAAGACCAAGTCCAGCCGTACCGTGCGCCATGCTGTGGTTGCTGCAGTGCTGGCGTTGGGCTCTGTTTCGGCGATGGCCAGTGAGAGCTGCGACCTGAGCGACGGCACAAGTGGCATCAAGAACAGCGACGGTATTTGTGTGATCGACGTCAGCCAAAGCCCGCTGCCTGGCATTGGAGCACGCTACGCCGCTGGCGGAGGTACCGCATCGGATGCTAATTCTGTAGCGATTGGCACGGGTGCAAGAACTACCCTCGGTGCTAGTGGAACTACTGGCACTGGCGTCGCCGTCGGCCTCAACTCGTTGGCCTCGCAGGCATCTGTAGCTATCGGTCCAGTTGCCATTGCAGGCGTCAACTCCGTAGCGCTTGGCAATAGTGCGAACGCAGAGGATAGCAGTGTCGCTGTCGGTACATTAAGCATTGCCTCCGGCGCTACGTCTGCAGCGTTCGGTCGTGGCAGCCATGCCACTGGCGACTCGTCAGTGGCACTTGGCTTCGGTTCAGTTGCCGACCGTGACAACAGTGTGTCAGTGGGTACGGCCACGGCACAGCGCCAGATCACCAACCTCGCCGCCGGCACTGCCGCCACCGACGCGGTCAACTTCGGCCAGCTGACTTCGCTGTCGACCACCACTGCGACCGGTCTGAGCACCGCGCAAAGCAACATCGTCAACAACACCAACAGCATCGCCAATCTGAGCACCGGCTTGGCGACCACCAACAACAATGTGACCATCAACACTACTTCCCTTAGCACTCTGAGCAGCCAAATCAACAGCGGCGGCGTCGGCTTGGTGCAGGTGGCAGGTGCCGGCCTGACAGTCGGTGCTCTGGCTGGCGGCACAAGCGTCGATTTCACTGGCACTGCCGGCCTGCGCACCCTCACCGGGGTGCAGGCCGGCAGCCTGGCGGCCGGTAGCACCGAGGCTGTCAACGGCGCACAGCTGTCGACTTCCAACAGCAATATCACCACCAACACCACCAACATCAGCGCGCTGACCACACGCATGGGCACCGCTGAATCCAACATCAACGACCTGGCCGACCAGATCGGCAGCGGCACTGTCGGCCTAGTGCAGCAAGCTGCAGCCGGTGCCAACGTCGCGCTGACCGTGGGCGCCAATACCGACGGCACCGAAGTCAACTTCGCCGGCACCAGGGGTGCGCGCACGCTGAGCGGCGTGGCCGACGGCGTCGCCGCCAGCGACGCCGCCACCTTCGGCCAGTTGACCACCACCAACAACAACGTTGCAGCACTGGACGGCCGGGTCGGCATCGCCGAAACCAATATCACCGCCATCAACACCACGCTGGCCGACCTCGGTGCGGGACTTAACGGCGCAGTGGTCTACAACGCCGACAAATCGGCCGTCGCCCTGGGCGGCGTCAACGGTACATTGATCAACAACCTGGCAGCCGGCCTGGTCGGCGCCGGCAGCATGCAAGCCGTCAACGGCGGCCAGCTGTTCAGCATGAAGGCAGACCTGGATGCGCAGCTGCAAAACATTATTGACAACGCCGATGCCGCGATCGGCATCATCGGCGACAGGCTCGATGGCCTGACCGGCGTGGTCGGCGAACAAGGCGACAAGCTCAATGACCTCGATGACCGTGTCGGCACGATTGAAACCGGCATCGCCGACGGCACGATCGGCGGCGGTGGCGGTGGCGTCAATCCGGCTGGCAACGCGCAAGTCGGCGTTGGCGCGGACGCTTCGGGCAAAAACTCGTCGGCCATTGGCAGCGGCGCCGTCGCTTCCGGCGAGAACAGCACCGCAGTCGGCGCCAACTCGTCGGCCACGGCCAAGGACAGCACCGCACTCGGCGCTGATTCGAAGGCTACCGGCAGCAACTCGGTGGCCATCGGCGCCGGCTCCGTTGCCGACCGCGACAACAGCGTCTCCTTCGGCTCAGCCGGCAATGAGCGTCAGCTGACCAACATCGCCGACGGCACCGCGCCTACCGATGCCGTCAACAAGCGTCAGCTGGACGGCGCGATTGCCGGCGTCAACGACCGAATCGACCGCCTCGACACCCGTGTCGACGAAATGGGCGCGATGAGCTCGGCCCAGGCGCAGATGGCGATGAGCACCGCCGGCCTGCTGGGCAATAACCGCCTCGGCGTCGGCATCGGCGCCCAGAACGGCCAGTCGGCCCTGGCGCTGGGTTACCAGCGTGTGTATGGCCAGGGTACCCGTACCTTGAGCTTCGGCGGCGCGGCTTCGACACGCGGCACGGTGTCGTTTGGCGCCGGCGCAGGGTTCGCCTGGTAACAGCTGCCGCGGTCCTTTTCCCATCATGGGAAAGGGACCGATGGTTTCAGATTTACTCTCTCCGTTTGGCCTTCCTCAGTTTCTGGGGAAGGCTTTTTTTATTTGGATCACCGATCTTCATCCATTTCTTAAAATGAGAAATGACGGATCGATTCTGAAGGTAATTGCAGTACAGTCAGGAACTGCGTGGGCACAGGTGCCCACCCTACAACAGCCGGCCCGCGTATATTGGACATAGGGTGGGCAGGTTTTTCTGCCCACGCTGCTGCGGCCATCCACCAATCCACTGAAACCATGTCCCGTTACCGTCGCTCACAAGCTGCTGGAAGCACCTTCTTTTTTACCGTAGTGAGTTACCGCAGGCAACCGATCTTGTGCGATGAAACATTGCGCTCTGCCCTGCGCGAAAGCGTCGCAATGGTCAGGGCAAAACGTCCATTCAAGATCGATGCCTGGGTATTGCTGCCGGACCATTTGCATTGCATCAGGGCTCTGCCAGCCGGCGATGCCGATTTCTCGACTCGATGGGGCATGATTAAACGAACAGTATCAAGAGCCTGCCGCAATGTGTATCGTCGATCTAAATGGCTTGAACCCACAAAATCATCACATAGAGAATCGACTATCTGGCAGAGGCGGTTCTGGGAGCATCAAATTCGCGATGACACTGATTTTGCTCGCCATGTTGACTATCTCCACATGAATCCGGTCAAGCACGGCCATGTGCAACGCGCCGTTGACTGGCCGTACTCAACGTTTCATCGTTATCTTCGGCAAGGTTTGCTTGCCGCGGATTGGGCTGGCGATGCCGATTTCGACATGGGATGCGAGTGAATACCGGTTCCGCATCGCCGGCGTGTGCATATTGGCCGTAGGGTGGGCAGGTTTTTCTGCCCACGCTGAATTGGATACCTGACGCGTGGTTCCGCGTGGGCACGGGGTGCCCACCCTACCTTGAATACGGGACGCGCGGTTCCGCTTGGGCATGAGTACCCACCCAACATCAATCGGCCTTCACGCCTTCGACCTGGATCTGCAACTTGGTCAGCATGCTGAAACCTTCCGACTTGCCGTAATCGACGCCGAAATCGGCACGGTTGAATTCGGCGGTGGCGTTGGCGCCGCAGACTTCGCGCTTGAGCATGGGATCCATGGCGCAGGCGTCGATCTTGAGGTTGAGCGGCTTGGTGACACCATGCAGGGTGAAAGTGCCGATGACCTCGGCCGGCTGTTCGCCGTTGAAGCGGATCGATTTGCCTTGGTACACGGCGCCGGGGAACAGTGAATGAAACAGTACCTGAAGCAGGAGATGGCTTAAAAGCCTGTAGGAAAAATCCCTATCATCGTTTCTTTGTCAGTTTCACCCGATTCTTTCTTCATAATGACGGCTTGACTCAATGCGCCGGCAATGTGGCTTCCCGACCGGACGCAAAACCTCTCCTCGCACGCAACAGATAGGTGAACTCGCAGCGACCGCATGCTGGTTTTCACGGAGGAGCAATCCGCAGAAAGAAGACACATGGCAAAGAACAGAATACCGGCCCGGCGCGGCAATCCGCAGCCGGCACAGATGCAAGCACGCCTGCAAAAGCTGGCGGCCGATTTCCGCATGGCGTTGGCCAATGGCGACCACGCCGCCGGCCGCAGCCTGGCGGAGCAAGCGCTGGCCATCGTGCCGGGCAACATGACGGTGCTCGGCGATTATGCGCTGTGCCTGATGCGCACCGGCGCCTACCAGCAGGCCTACCAGGTCTACATGCAGATCCACGACGCCCCTGCCGCACAGCGGCAGCAGGCGTCAGCTACCTGGCTCGACGGCCTGGCGGAAGTCTGCGGCTGGCTAGGAAAAAGCGACGAGTTGCGTACCTACGGCAAGCGTTCATTGACCGAGGCCGACGCCCGATTCAGCCAGGGCCATCAATGGCCGCTGCCGCCAGGCAAACCGCCGGCGTTCGATCCTTCCCTGCCGCAGCAAAATGTCATTGCCTACAGTCTGTACGGCGCCAATCCGCGTTATTGCGAGAGCGCGGTAGTCAACATCCAGGCCGCCAGCGAGCTGTTCCCCGGCTGGAGCTGCCGCATCTACCTCGACGACAGCGTGCCGCAGCACGTGCAGCAGCGGCTGCAGCAGGCCGGCGCACAGGTAATGCCAATGGGCTTCGGCCCCGGCATGCCGCCGGTAATGTGGCGCTTCCTGGTGATGGACGATCCCTCGGTGCGGCACTTCCTGGTGCGCGACGCCGATTCCCTGCTGTCCGAGCGCGAACCCGCTGCGGTGCAAGAGTGGCTGGACAGCGGATGCTGGTTCCACCACATGCGCGATTACTTCACCCATACCGAACTGCTGCTGGCCGGCATGTGGGGCGGCAGCAATGGCGTGTTTCCGGCAATCGCGCCGCTGATACAGCAATACATCGCCAGCTACCAAGGGCCGGCGCGCTTTGTCGATCAGTATTTTCTGCGCGAAGCCCTGTGGCCCACAGTACGCCAGTCGCTGCTGTGCCACGATGAACTGTTCGATTTCCACGACGCCCGGCCGTTTCCCCCGCACCAGCCGATCCGCTGGAACACTGATAAATTCCATGTCGGCAGCAACACCAGCTACCAGCAGATTGGCGGCGCCAGCACGCTGGCCGACGGCGCACTACAGCCGCTGCTGCTGTGGCGGCAAGGACTGTCGCAGGCGCTGGCTTACACGGCCGTCGTGCGCAATGGACAATGGAGTCTCCACCTGCCGTTTTTCCTGGTCGATGCATTCGCTGCCGGCAGCCTGCGAGTGGAGATTGCCTGATGAAACATCGACACGCTCAAGTAAAAAAGCTTTCTCCCCACCAGCAGGCGGACGAAAATCTTTACAACCGTGCGCTGCAAAGCTACCAGCAGGGCAATTACGACAGTGCCCTCAAGGATTGCCAGCGCCTGCTGGCGCGGCCGCTGATGGCGGGCCGGGTGATCTTGCTGGTCGGCGTGATCCAGTACCTGCAGGACGATCTGGCGGCAGCGGAGATATCGCTGCGCGAAGCGGTCAAGAAAAATGGCAACTCGGAAGCTTACTTCAATCTGGCGCTCACCCTCGGCGCACAGCACAAATCGCAGGAAGCCGAAGCGGCCTACCGTAAAACGCTCACGATGAATCCCGCGCAGGCGCAAGCCTGGAACAATCTCGGCAATATCTTAAGGCACGGCCATGATCCGCTGCGCTTCCAGGAGGCGGTGGACTGCTATCAGCGCGCCTTGCAGATCCGTCCGGACTATACGCGCGCGCATACCAATCTTGGCTTGACCTATGTGCAGCTGGAAGACCGGGAAAACGCCGAACGCCATTACCGCAAGGCGCTGGAACTGGAGCCGCATTTTGTCCCGGCGCTGACCAATATGGCGGCGTTCCAGGAGGCTGGATCGCAGCCTGAGCTGGCGCTACCGTATTATCAAGAAGCCCTGCGGCAGCACCCCGAGAGCATCAGGTTGATGGCGAACGTCATTTCGCGGCGCCGGCAACTGGCCGACTGGTCCGACCAGAACGGTCCGCAACCGGCCGACCTGGTGCAACGCATGTCAGCCGGCGACGACGAGGCGTTCGGCCCTCTTCACATGCTGGCCTGGCCGGAATTTTCCGCAACCTCGCAGCGCGAAGCAGGGCGCCGCTTCGCGCGCTCGCACCTGACGCGCGAACTGGCCGAGCCCCCCCTGGTATCCGCAGTCTCGCCCTACGCAGGACGGCGCATCAGGCTGGGCTACCTGTCCGCCGATTTTCGCAACCATCCGGTGACGCATCTGATCACTGACGTCATAGCCCACCATGACCGTGAAAACTTCGAAGTTTTCCTGTATGCCTATGGCCCCGTGGTGGAAGATGCACAGCGCAAGGCCCTCCGGCAGGCGGCCGAGCATTTCATCGATGTCAGCGGCATCTCGGACAGCGACGCCGCCCATCGCATCAGGGACGACGGCATCGACGTCCTGGTCGATCTGACCGGATACACTACCTTCGCCCGCCTCGGCATCACCGCAAGGCGGCCGGCGGCGGTGATCGCATCCTGGCTGGGTTATATCGGTTCATTGGGCGAGCCGCGCCTGGCCGACTATGTGATCGGCGACGCCGTCGCCACGCCGCCGGAACATGCGGATGATTTCAGCGAATCGCTGGCGCTCATGCCGCACTGCTACCAGCCCAACCAGACGCTGGCGCCCATCGCAGCGCCGCCCGACAGGCAGTCGGAAGGATTGCCCAACGATGCTTTTGTCTTCTGCAGTTTCAACCAGTGCTTCAAGCTCACACCAAGCCTGTGGGACGACTGGTGCCAGATCTTGAACGCCGTGCCGCACAGCGTGTTATGGCTGGCGCCGATGAACGCTGCAGCATGCAGCAACCTGCGCCGCGAAGCGCAGCAGCGCGGCGTGGCGCCCGAGCGCCTGGTGTTTGCGGCGCGGCGCCCGCTGGCGCAGCATCAGTCGCGCCTGGCGCTGGCCGACCTGGCGCTGGACACCATGCCCTACAACTCCGGCACCACCGCCAGCGACGCCTTGCGCGCCGGCGTGCCGCTGGTGACGGCGGCGGGCAGCACCTTTGTCAGCCGCATGGCCGCGAGCCTGTTGCATAACCTGGGGATGGACGGATTGATTGCAGCCGACCGGCGCAGCTATGTTGACCTGGCCATCGCGCTGGCCAGCGATCCCCTGCGCTTGCAGGAATGCCGCAGCACTCTGGAAAATGCCTTGCAGGCTTCCAAACTGTTTAATCCAGAAATTTTTTCCACCGACCTGGAAAACCTGTTCCGAGCAATGCTGGCCCAACGTGCGCGCGGCCAACGCGGCGTCGTGACAACAAACGATGCGCTAAACAAACGCAGCTAACTGGGGTCGGAGTGAACTTTCTGCGCGCTTTTTGCAGAAACTTCACTCTGACCCCACTTAGCGGGCCAAGAAGTACATGCTTCAACGTTAAAAGAAAAAAACTGCGTCACGCATCCTTTCTTTCTCCGAATCCGTCATGTGGGTCTGAAAGCCCTGGCGGCACATTCACACTCGCCGGTATTTTCCAATTACATCGTCGCCAAGCCGGCGTATTGGATAAAAAAATCGGGGCGAACACTATCTACGGCTCGGCAGCACATGAAGCGCCGATGAAGACATTCATACAGGAAAGGATTGCCACGCTGGTGCTTGCGCAGAATGATCTTGAAGTCGCAACAATGGACTTCGGCGTACATGGCGGCATCTTCACCAGGATATTCAGCAATGATCAGCGCACACGCCGCTTGCTTCAAACCTGCGATTTACTCAAGCAATTGTATTGCGCGAGCGGCGATGAGGAATATTTATCGACATTCAGGAAAACCCGGGCGCTGGTTCCGACAAAATTCAACTTGCTGTCCTGACGTCTGCGCAACGACACTTTTATTTACGAGGATTGGTAGTGTAGGCATCCGTGCCCGCGTGCAACGTCGAGGAGGCATTCAGCGTGGGCAGAAATCTGCCCACCCTACCTCAACTTGACTGCGGCAAAGCCGCTAGAGCCTTGCTCCATCTTTGCTCACAGGCGTTCAGGAAATGATGCACTACCGCACGGTCCTCCCCCAGTACGCTTTTTTTAAGGGATTGCGCTTTAGGGATCAAGGCCAAACCTGCCTGCACCTCGGCGCTTGCCAAATCTGGCGGCATGGCCCATTGCAGCAGCGGCTCCAGCAGAACGCGCTCATCTGCGCTCAACTGTGGGAACAGCGGCGCCATGAGGCGTAACCGTATCGCCGCCAAGGTGGTGCGGAGACTGCCCTGGTCCCTGGACTGCTGCCCTTCATGGATCCTGTAGTGAATCAGCGTATCCGGCAGGTTGGCAAATCTTGCACCCAGTTTCGCCGCTTCGACGAAAAATCCCCAATCAAAGGCGCTCTTGTCGGCGGCTTGCCACCTGATGCCGTGCCGTACCAGAAAATCGCGCCGCATCATCACTGTCGGGTTGTACATATTGCCTGCGCCTGACAGCAGCCTGGCCTTGATGCCGGCATCATCCAGTGGCACTTTGGCTTCGACGTCGGCAGCCCCAAAACATATCATCTGGCCGCCGGCAATCGTAATGCGAGGTTGTCCGTTCAGGAAACGCACCTGCTTTTCAAGCCGCTGCGGCAGCGCGATATCGTCCTGGTCGAGCAAGGCGATGAATTTGCTTGCCGACGCCTCCAACCCGGTGCAAGTCGCTGCGGCTGTACCACGATTTTCTGCATGCGCCAGGTAGCGCAAGCGTCCATCCTTGATCGCCAGGATCTGCTCTTTCGAAGTGTCGGTCGAGGCATCGTCCACCACGATCAGTTCGAAGTCCGTGAACGATTGCGCAAGCACGGAAGAAATGCTTTCTTCAATGTATTTCGCTCCGTTGTAGACGGGCATGATGATGGAAACTTGTGGCATAGCAGGTCAGGTTAGTGGCGATTGTGGAAAAAATTCATTAAGCGAGTCAATATCCATCGTTAAAGAACAAAGCGCGTGATGCGCCTTATCTTTCTCCGAATCCGTCATGTGGGGTCAGAGTCAAGTTTCGCGATAAAGCGCCGCGAAAGTTGACTCTGACCCCAGATGACTATTTCAGTGTAACGCCAGGTTTGCCAAATGCAATGGTTCAGGTTTGTTCCTGGAATGTCTTGGCAATCGTGCTGCGCAGTTCCTTGTCTCTCGCCAGCACGTATAGGCCGGAAAGAAGCAGCCCAAGGAAGAATCCGATCACCGCCGCGATACTCTTTTTAGGATAGACCGCATGCTGCGGCACATACGCCGGGGCGACTGCCTTGGTGTTGAAGGTGCGGTAAGGGCTGAGCTGTTCGTCGAGGTTATTGATCTGTTCGCGGAACACGCGGATTTCCGATTCGCTCGATTTCAGCATGGACGCCAGCAGGATGCTTTCGGAAAATTTCCGTTCTATAGTGCCGTCGCGGTTGAATTTTTTTATCGGCTCCAGGATGGCGCTGCGCTCATCTTCCATTTTCTGCAGCGCGGCCTTGGCGTCGGCAAGGTTCTTTTCCAGCTTGGTGACGGTCGGTTTCAACAGCTTTTCATGCTCGGCCTGCAGCACCTGGAATGCAGCCAGGAGATTCTCCTTCGCCTCTTCCGGCGAGCGGCCCAGGACACGCATCTCCAGCAGGTTGCCGCCTTTGGCGATGCTGGCCGCCAGTGTTTTCCTGATCATTGCGCTGCGTGCATCGAGCGACGCTTCCAGCGGCAGTTGCTCTGCCTGCAGCACCTGGTCGATAAAACCCGGGAACTTGATGCGTTGGACGACATTGTTCGGATCCGTCAGCAAGCTGCCGGCGGAGCCGATCTGGCCGACCTGGAACAGCATGGTGGCGGGCCATTGTTTCGGAATCAGGAAGGCGATGCCGACGGCCATCAGTGTGCCCAGGACGGCCCATGCCAGCAGCAGCCTGAGATGGCGTCTGGCGGCGCCGAACAGGGTTGGTGGCGACGTCATCAGGAACTGAGCAAACCGACCCAGTGCGAGGTCGACTCGTCCACCGTCGGCGCCCGCGCCGGAACGGCGGCGGTGCCAGTCATCGCCCGGTATGAAGCTTTCTTGGCCTTGCGGCTGAGACGCTGTTCGAGGCGACTGGTATACAAATCGCCATAACTGACGATGGTGTCCAGCATGGCTTGCAGTCCGGCGTCGCCGACCTTGCTGCCAGCCAGCTGGCGCCAGAAATCGCATTCGTTCCAGCGCCGGAAGCGCATGTAAGCCGTGCTCGAGCGGCCGAACTCGGGCGGCAGCTTGGACCACGGAGCGTGATTCAATACTACCCACAACAAGGCTTCGATAAACCTGCGGTTGTCCTTGGCGCTGACGCCGGGGTCGCCGGCGCGGCCGATCAGCAACGGCTCCAGCATCTGCCATTGTGCATCGCTGAGCTTCATCTCGTATTCAGGTGTGTCGTTCATCATGAGGTCATGTTTTTCTTTGTAGACCAGTGTAATGATGAGGTACTTTGCAGTGGGCAGATAGCGGATTTGGCGTCAATTATTGTAGGAAAAATCCTATAAAAACGCTGGCGCCTATGCCTATCATTGCCGCGGCACATCCGCGTGGGCACAGGTGCCCACCCTACAAGTTGCTCGTAGGGTGGGCAAGGTTTTCTGCCCACGCGGTGCGCTCAGGTTTCGCCCGCCTCTTCCAGCAGCCAGCTTTCCAGCGACTGTTCCAGGTGCGTGATTTCAGCCAGCACCACCGATGCCGCCTGGCGCAGGTCGCCGTCGGCGGCGCCGTCGCGGCACAAGCTCTCCAGCTCTGCCGCAGCTTCCGACAGCACCTGGGCGCCGACAATGGTCGAAGCGCCCTTGATGGAATGGGCGACATCGCCTGCCGCCAGCCAGTCGGCGGCGGTGACGCGCTGTATCAGCAGCAGGCTGTCGTTGCGGTTGGAATTGATCAGCTCCTTCGCCAGCCTGGAGACCAGGGTGAAATTGCCGCCCGTCATGGCTTCCAGCGAACTGGCGTCGAACAGCGAATCGGCCGGCTTGGGCTTGGCGTCGACGACATTGTGCGGCAGGCCGACCGTCAGCCGCCTCTGCAGATCATCGAGTCCGATCGGCTTGAACAGGCAATCGTCCATGCCGGCCGCCTTGCAGCGCTGGATTTCCTCCGGCTGGGCATTGGCGGTATAACCCCAGATCACGCAGCGCGGTGTCTCAGTTTCATTGCGGATTTCACGCGCCAGCTGGTAGCCGCTCATCACTGGCATGTTGCAATCCGTCATGACCAGATCGAAGCTGCCGGCACGCCAGATCTGCAGCGCTTCCCGGCCGTCTTCCGCCGATTCGACGTCATGCCCGAGGTATTGCAACTGCTGGCACAGCACCAGGCGGTTGGCGACATTGTCGTCAGCCACCAGTACGCGCAGGCGGCCCAGCTTGGGCGCTACCGTCGTCGCTTGCAGCTGCGGCGTGTCGAGCGGCTCGACAGTGGCCACGGTAAACTTGACCAGGATCTGCGTCCCCACTCCCAGCTCGCTCTGCAGCGCGATGTCGCCGCCCATCATCTGCGCCAGCCGGCGGCTGATGGCCAGCCCGAGGCCGGTGCCGTTTTCGGCCGAACGCGGACGCGTAGCGCTAGCCTGGACAAACGGCGCGAACAGCTTGGCCTGTTCATCCTGCGCGATGCCGGAGCCGGTATCGCTGACCTGCAGCTGCAGCGCCAGGCGGCCGTCCTTTTCCTCCTGCACATCGAGGCGGATGGTGACCTCGCCTTCCTGCGTGAACTTGATGGCGTTGCTGACCAGGTTGGACAAGATCTGCTTGAAGCGCATCGGGTCGACCAGCACCTCGACGCCGGCATTGGCGTCGATGAAAGTGCGCAGGGTCAAGCCCTTTTGCCGCGCCAGGCCGTCGAACACACGCGCCACGGCTTCCACCAGCTCGCGCAGGTTGGCGCGTTCCGGCACCAGCTCCAGCTTGCCGGATTCGATCTTGGCGATGTCGAGGATGTCGCCGATCAGGCCCAGCAGGGTCTTGGCGGAATCGTAGGCGACCTTGATCGAAGGCCGGTCCCACAAGCCGTTCTCGCCGCGCTTGAGCACCAGCTCCAGCATGCCGATGATGGCGTTCATCGGGGTCCGTATTTCGTGGCTCATGGTGGCCAGGAAAGTCGATTTGGCGCGGCTGGCTTCATCCGCTTCTTCCTTGGCCAGCTGCAGCGCGCCGATCAGCTGTTCGCGTTCGGAGATGTCGATCCAGCCGCCGATCAGGCCGGCCGGCTTGCCCCGGGTATCCTTGAACGGCAAGGTCCAGTGATAGATCCTGAGATGGCGCTCGCCGAAGGTCATGTCGCGGTCGGCGAACACCGGTATGCCATCCTGCATGGTCCGCAGGTACATGGCATGGAATTCCTGCGCCGTTTCCGGCGGGAACACGGTCGATTCCGGCAACAGCTTGCCGATCACCTCGCTGCGCTCGCCGCCCATGGCTTCCAGGTAGCTGCGGTTGCATTCGATCAGGCGGGCATTGAGGTCGCGCACATAGATCGGGTGCGGCGTGTCGTCGATCATGGCGCGCATGAAGGCGAGCTGGTCGCCCAGCGCCCGCTCGGCCAGTTTGCGTTTGGCGATCTGGCGGCGCAGGTAGGCGATCCAGAACAGGCTGGCCAGGATCAGCAGCAGCGCGCCGGCGCCGATCTGGTAGATCTCCCAGCGGTAGGTATTCCAGGAACTTGGCGCGGCATCGTTCTTCTCGCGCCAACGGTTGGTCAGCATGATGGCGTCGTTGGGCGGTATACTGCGCAGCACCTTGTTGAGGATGTCGCGCAGCTCCGGCTCGCTGCGCCGCACGCCCATCGCCAGCCGCGCCATGTCCTCGCCGACCGGCGCCGCGATGCGCAGCTTGCCGCGGAACGGTCCCTCGATAAAATAACTGGTGGCGATCTGGGTCTGGATGGTGCCGTCCACCTGGCCTTGCGCCAGTTTTTCAAATGCCGATATCGCCTGGTCTACCAGCACCAGCTCGATGCCGGGATACTGCTTGCGCAGCTGCGGCACCATGGGATTGCCGCCCTGGATCGCCAGTTTTTTGCCGTTCATCTGAGCCAGATCGGTGATCGCCGTGTCGCTGCTGCGCGCCACCAGCACCAGGTTGTTGAGCAGGAAGGGCTGCGTAAACGCCAGGTCGGCCTGGCGCTCGGGACTCATCAGCAAGGCGCCCACCATGTGCGCCTTGCCCTCACGCACCGCATTGATCATGTCTGGAATCGAATCGATGCGCACCACCTCGAAGTCAAGGCCGGTACGCAATTCGATCAGGCGCAGGTAATCCGACACCAGGCCGTCGAACTGGCCGCTTTGGGTGTAGAAGGTCAGCGGCGCGAACAAGCCGTTGACCGCCACCCGGACTTTCGGATGCTGGGCGATCCACTTGCGCTCGGCGTCGGTCAAGACCAGCGGCGTCGCGGTGATCCGGAAATCCAGGCCCACGCCCCAGCGCTGCAGCATGCTGCGGTGCAGCGATTCCGGAATCGCCTTGAGCAAGGTATCAAGCACCCGCAGCAAGACTGTGTTCTGTTTCTGTACGGCGAAGCCGACGTCGCGGTTGCTCACCGGCGCAAAACCATCCGTCCGCAGCACGCTGAAATAACCCTTGTGGATCAGGAAGCTGGCGCCGATGGCGTCGCCCAGGAAAATGTCGGCCTCGTTATGAAGCACGCCCAGAATCGCCCTGCGGACGTCGGGATAGGGCTTGAAGGTGGCGAGCGGATACAGATTGTGCAGCTCCTGCTCGGACAGGTAGCCGGGCACGACTGCCATGCGCAGGGCGGCGTCAGGCTTGCTGGCGATTTTATGTTTGCCGATCGGCAGCACGATCGCGGTGCGGTTGACAGCATACGGGCGCGACAGGACGAAATCCTGGCCGGCCAGCTCGTTCTGGATGGTGTTGCCCAAGATGTCGATATTACCCTTGGCCAGCGCCATGTTGGCGGCCTCGCGCGTCGGGTAGCGCACGACTTCGACGATCAGCCCCATCTGCTTCGCCAGCAGCGCCACATAGTCTGCCGTCAGGCCATCGAAATCCTGATGGCTGTCGCTGAAATCGAAGGGCGGATGGTCCGGGGCGACCGTGCCGAGCCGCAGCACGCGTTTTTTGCCGAGCCAGCGCCAGTCGTCTCCGGATAAATTGAAAACCAGGTTCTGTTCAAGCGGCCGCTCGATGATTTGCAAGCGCTCGGCTGCCGGATCGGTATCCAGCGCCAGCACCGCTGTCGCGCTGCAATACAGCACGGATAGGAGCAGAATCCGGAACAGAAACCGGAGCAACTGCCGGCGCAACATGGTTTCAGACCAGGCCATTGCGTCGCGCAATGTCGATCAGCTCCACCAGCGACTGGGCATGCAGTTTTTCCTGCAGGCGCGTCTTGTAAGTACTTACGGTTTTCGGGCTGATCAGCATGCTGACCGCGATATCTTTGCTCGGCACGCCGTTGGCCAGCTGCTGCAGCACGTCCAGCTCGCGGTCCGAGAGACGCTCGATCAGCTCGTCTTCGCTAGTCTGCAGGCCGCGCTTGCGCTTGCCCTGGAACGCCAGGTCCGGGAAATAGCGGTAGCCGCCGAGGATGGCGTAGGTAGCGTTCTGCAATTCGGCCAGCTGCTGCTGCTTGCTGATGAAACCGGCGGCGCCGGCTTCCATGCAGCGGTAAGCGAAATGCTGGGCGCTTTGCGAGGTCAGGATCAGGATGCGGCTGGGGAAATCCAGCGCTTCCAGCCGTGCAATCACTTCCAGGCCGTTCAGGCGCGGGATGTTGATATCGAGCACGATCATGTCCGGCTTGTGTTCACGCGCCAGCTGCACCGCATCCACTCCATTATTGGCTTCCGCCACGATTTCATGGCCCGCCGCTTCCAGCAGGCCCCTCACGGCCATGCAAATCACTGGATGGTCGTCAACAATCATAATTCTACTCACGTATTACTCCGTCAAGAAAACAAAACAACAATACCCCTCTCGCCGCTATCTTGCTCTCGGATTAAGACAAATCCTACATGCAATTCGGCAACTTGTGGGGACCATGGCATAGCGACAATATTTCAGGAAAAATCCGACACACTGAATCGCGCCTCCCTACATCGTTTCTGCCGCAACAGCCGGACAATCGATTTCTCGAAATCCACCTGTCAATACCCAACACCATCGTGATGAACCAACAGCAATCCATCCTCGTCCTCGACGACAATCCGGCCCAGCGCATGGCGATGCTGCTGCAGCTCGGCATGCTGGGCTACCACAACACCTGCGAAGCCGCCAACGGCGCCGCCGCGCTGGCCCAGATCGACCGCCTCGAGCAGCTCGACGTCGTCATCTGCGATATCCGCATGTCGCAGATGGACGGCATCGAATTCCTGCGGCGCCTGGCTGCGCACCGCCTGCGGCCGGCGATCCTGATCTGCAGCGCAGTCGAAGAAAGCCTGCGCCGCTCGGTGCTGTTCCTGGCCGCGCAGTCGGGCTTGCCGGTGCTGGGCGATATCGGCAAGCCGATACCCACGCCCCTGCTCGGCAAACTGCTGCAGCGCCAGCCGCCCGCAGTGTCTCCCGCAGCCCTGCAACCGACGGAGCTGCACGACGCCCTCGGCGGCCATGTATTCCTGGGCGACTTCAGCGCCTATTACCAGCCACAGTACGCCTTGCACACGCTGGACATGACCGGTTTCGAGATCCAGTGCCGCTGGCAGCATCCGCTGCACGGCCTGCTGTCGCCCGCGCTGTTCATGCCGCAGCTCAGTGCCGACCAGCGCTACACCGTCAACCGGCACATCACCGAACAGGGCTTGCGCTTCATCTCCACCCTGCAGCGGCGCGACCTGACGCTGAACGTCTCGGTGCCGCTGGCGGATGTGCAGCTGCAGTCGGCCGGCCTGCCCGATATGGTGCAGGACTACCTGGAACGCTACCGTCTGTCGCCGGCTTCCTTGTCGCTGGAAGTCAACGCTGCCGATTTCGCCGAGGCGCCGCTGGTGACCATGGAAAACCTGGTGCGCCTGCGCCTTACCGGCTGCCACTTGACGCTGCAGGCCGATCCAGCCAACCTGCCGTCCCTGCAACGCCTGCATGAGCTGCCTTTCGACCAGCTCAAGCTGGATGCGCGGCATACCCGGCCAAGCCGCGATCACGAAGACTGCCGCGCTGCCATGACCGCCGCGATTGCCAGCGCAGCGTCGCTGGGGATCCAGGTCATCATCGACGGCGTCCATAACTGGCAGGAAAACCAGGTGCTGCTGCACCTGGGATGCCAGCTGGGCAGCGGCGACTGGTATGCCGAAGCCATGGACGAGCAGGCGTTTTCGCAATGGATACAGCCTGCCCTGCGCCAGCGCCTGGGCTGAACTGCCGCAGCTTTCTTCAGTTTGCCGGGCCGTGCACGCCCGACAGCTGAGACTCCAGCTGCCGGATATTGCGCTGCAGCTGGTCCAGCTGGATCTGGTATGCCCGCCGTTCGATTTCCGAAGCCCTGGCCTGGCTCTGCGCCGCCTGCCGCCCTTGCTGGATGCGCGCCTGCTCGCTCTGCATGATCTGCATGTCCGTATTCAAGGCCGCCAGGCGCGCTTCGCTTTCCAGCTTCGAGCGTTCCAGCGCCTGGCTCTGCGCATTCAGGACCTGCAGCCGGATTTCTTCGCCGGCCCAGTCGGCGCTGCGCTGCGACAATTGCGCGTAGCTGCGTTCGGCCAGCGCCAGGTTGTCGAAGCGCAGCACGCGCCACAAGCTTTTCTGGTTCAGCAACGCCACGTAAAACACAGGGGCGTTGTCGGCCATCAGCAGCGTTGTGCCGTATTCGCCGCTGTAGCTGGTGCGCAATTCCCGCACCGACTTGTTGCTCAATCTCTGCTTCAGCTCCGCCAGCGAGCCGGGGCTGGCGCCAGGAACGCCACTGGCAGGCGCCATGGCTGGCATCGCGCCTGCCGCCAGGGCGGCGCCGCTTAACGGCGCCAGCCCGAGCAGGGCAAGGCCGATAATCTTGTGCATGGAAAACTTCATCGCTGGCCTGGATCGCATTCTTATCTCCGGAAATCAGTTGATACAACTATTCGTTTTTGCATAGATGCATTTCGTTCATTACCCGTAGGGTGGGCACCTGTGCCCACGCGGATGTGACGCACACCGCGTGGGCAAGAAAACCTTGCCCACCCTACGCCGCACCCTGAGCCATCACCTATCATTTAGGCTGCGGTCCGCGCAGCCAGCTGGCCAGCTGGCCAGCGCCGGTATATTCCTGCAAGATCGACTGGTAGCCGTCGAAACGGCTGGCGATCTCGCTGACCCGGTTGTTGTAGTGGTCGCTCTCGGCCGACAGCACGTCGAGCAAAGTGCGTTTGCCAAGGTGGTACCACTGCTCGAAGAAGGCCTTGCGCACGCCGTCGGTTTCGCCGGTCAGGTTGTGATACAGGTCGGCGCGCTGCAGCGACGTCCTGGCATTCTGGTCGGCGTTGCGCACCTTATATTCCAGGTCCAGCAGCTGCTGGCCTTTCTTTTCGCGGCTGGCGGCGGCGCGCTGCGAAGCTGCTGCCTGCTGCGCGCGTCCCGAACCGCCGCGGAAGGCGGCCCAGTTGATCGACAGCATGGTCTGCACCGGCTGCTCGCGGCCCAGCGTATCGCGCGCCGTGCTCTTGTTGACCACCCAGTTCAGGGCCGGCTTGGAAGAAGCCTTGATGGCGTCGACATTGAGGTCGGCGGCATCGGCTTCGGCTTCGGCCTGCTTGATCGACGGATGGTCGTTGATGGTCGCCAGCATGGCAGGCAGGTCAGCGGGCTGCAGCGGCCACACGCGGCCCGGCAGCGCCGGGATAGGCGCATCGCCGATCAGCTTGCGGATGTTCAGTTCGAATTCCTGCACCTTGGCCGCCACGCTGTCGCGGTTCGATTCCGCCTGCAGCAAGGCGCGCCTTGGCCTGGGTCAGTTCGCTCCCGCGGCCGCGGTCGACCTCGACGATTTCCTTGAGCATGCTGACCAGCATGCCCATGCGTTCCACGTATTGCTGGCTGATGTCGACGGTCAGGCGGTTTTTCGCCAGTTCGGTCAGGTTGCTGGCCACCGTGAACGCCGAATTCTCAAGCTCCGCCTCGTAGCGCTGGCGCGTAGCCACGGCCAGCTGTTCGCGGCTGGCGATGGTTTTCTTGTTCTGGCCCCAGTCGAATACCGTGGTAGTCAGGCTCAGGTTGACGCCAGCGCTGCTGTTATCGTTGTTGGCGCTGCCGCCGCCAAGCGCGACTGCCTTGGAATTGGTGCCGACATTCAATTGCGGCCAGCGCTGTCCCTTGGTCTCGTCGACGTCGGCCAGCGCGGCTTCGTATTCTGCATAAGCCTGGCGCACCAGCGGGCTGTTCTGCGCCGCCTGTTCGACTGCGCGGTACATCACCTGGCGCAAGCCGGCTTCGTTCATGGTCGGCACCAGTTTTTCATTGTCGGTATCGCCAGCAGCCGTCAGCCATTGCGCAAAGCGCGAGCTGGCTGCATCGGCGACCTTGGTCTGCGTCGCATTCAAGGGTTTGACCGGCATAGGTTTGCCTGTCACGGCAACCGGACTTGCGCTTGCAGTATGCATCGTGAGATCTTCGTCGTTGCCTGACGCCAGGCGCGACGGCATCGTCAGGTTGAGCGGCGCACGGCCAGCCGGCTTCGACGGCGCAGGCACCATTTGGGCTGCTTTCGTTGCCAGAGCCAGCGTCGCGGCTTCAGCCTGCTCGTCCAATGCAGCTTGCTTCGCCATTTCAGCTTGCTTTACTGTTTCAGCGTGCTTTGCCTGCTTCGCCAATTCGGCTTGCTTTGCCATTTCGGCTTGCTTTGCCATTTCAGCTTGCTTTGCCATTTCAGCTTGCTTCGCCAATTCAGCTTGCTTCGCCAATTCAGCTTGCTTCGCCATTTCAGCTTGCTTTGCCAATTCAGCTTGCTTTGCCAATTCAGCTTGCTTTGCCAATTCAGCTTGCTTCGCCAATTCAGCTTGCTTCGCCAATTCAGCTTGCTTCGCCAATTCAGCTTGCTTCGCCATTTCAGCTTGCTTCGCCAATTCAGCTTGCTTCGCCATTTCAGCTTGCTTCGCCATTTCAGCTTGCTTCGCCATTTCAGCTTGCTTCGCCATTTCAGCTTGCTTCGCCATTTCGGCCTGCTTTGCCATTTCGGCTTGCTTTGCTGCTTGAGCATCCCTCGCCGCCTGGGCTTTCTGGGCTGCTTGGGCTGCCTTGATAGATGCTGCCGACGGCGGGGCGGCCGGGATCAGCGTCACGAAAGACGGCGCTGGTGGCGTTTCAGGCACCGGTGGAGAAATCGACGGTGTTGCTACTACCGGTGTAGCGACCTGCCGTGCCGGCGCCGGAGCGGCCGCCACGGTCGGGGCTGGCGGTGTAACCGGTGCGGGCAGCGGCACTGGCTTGTTTTTACTCAATGCAGCACGAGCGAAACTCTTTTCCGGCGGCGCGCTGGCGGGAATCAGGGTCACCAGCGTCGGCGCTCCAGGTGCCGGAGACGGCGCTGCCGGCGCCATGACTGCCGGCGCGGCGGCTGGCCGTACCGGCAACGGCAGGGCCGAAACATTTTCAGCCATGCGCATCGGTTCCAGCGGCGCAGGTTTTTTCTGCGCCGTCACCGCGACGGTGCGGGCTGGCGCTGGAGCGGCAACATGGACCTGCGGCGCAGGCGCAGCAGCAACCGGCTGGCTGGCGCGCAGGACGGGCGCCGGAGCGGCCGCTGCAACGGGCTGGGGCGCGGCGACGACAGGCGTCGCCACCTGCACTTCGCTGGCCCACTCCAGCAGCGGACGCTGTATCGTCAGCTGCTGCGCATGCAAGGGCTCCAGGCCGGCGACCGCACTCAGGCAGCCGCCAATCGCCAGGCAAATTGGACGGAGTTTCATGATCTCACCTCTCCCGGAAGGCTTCACGCGCCTTGAACACCGGTTTCAGCAGGTAATCCAGGATGGTTTTCTCGCCAGTGCGGATTTCCATCGTGGCCGTCATGCCGGGAATGATCGGCAAGCGCTTGCCGCCTGCCTCCAGGTAGCTGCTGTCGGTCAGCACCTGCACCCGGTAATAGGTGGCATCGCGGCCGGCCGCGGCCTTGGCGTCGTCCGTCAGCGTATCGGGGCTGATCAGTTCCACGGTGCCCTTGAGGCCGCCGTACACGCCGTATTCATAGGCCGAGACTTTCACGGTGGCGGGCAGGCCCGGCCGCAGGAAGGCGACGTCGGCCGGCTTGATCTTGCCTTCGACCAGAAGCTGGTCTTCCAGCGGCACGATTTCCATGATGTGCTCGCCCGGCTGGATCACGCCGCCTATGGTATTGACCTTGATGTTCTTGATAGTGCCGCGCACCGGCGCCAGCACCGTGGTGCGCTCGACGATATCGGCGCGCCCGACCAGGTTCTCTGTGGTCTGCGACAGTTCCTGTTCCAGCTTGCTCAGCTCGGAATTGGCGTCGGCCTGGTACTTGTTGCGCCGTTCCACCATCTGCGATTTCAGTTCGTTGGCCTGGCGCCGCATGCGCAGGATTTCCACTTCCGACACCAGGCCCTTGGCTGCCAACGGCTCGGCCAGGCCGATTTCCCTGGCGCTCAGGTTGTAGCTGTTCTGCAGCGACGACAAACTGTCGTCCAAGGCGTGGCGACGGGCGTTATAGGCCAGCGTTTCCTGCTGCACCACGGCCGGATCTTTCTTGACGATGTCCGGGAACGCCAGCGGTTGCTGGTAAGCCTCGGCGCGCAAACGGGCGATCGAGCCTTCCAGGCCGATCTGCTTGGAGAGCGCTTCGCGATAGCTGGCCTGGGCCCGGGTCGGATCGATCTTGAGCAGGATCTGCCCCTTCTCGACGATGCCGCCTTCGCGCACGTCCATCGCCGCCAGGATGCCGCCTTCCAGGCTCTGGATCACCTGTTCGCGGCTCTTGGAAATGATCTTGGCTTCGCCCTGGGTGATCTCCTCGACCTTGGCGAATTTCGCCCAGGTCAGGCCCACTACCATGACTACCGCGATCAGGTACAGGACGGCTTTCGAACCCGGCGTAGTCTGGGTCAGCAGCGATTCCCGCAGATCGTTCATGAACGCCGCGTCGCCCGGCTGCAGCTGGGCAGCATCGGGCTTGCTTCGTCGAATCCATTGCATCCATTTCATAACTACACCTTTTGTCCAAATATTCCGTTAATTGATTGCGCGGCAGCCGCCGCTTTTTCTTGTTCGTCCAATGCCTCGTAGGGTGGGCACAACATGCCCACGCGGAAATTTTCTATATATCCATTTCGTGAGCACGAGAGACGGCGCTCCGGTTATCGTGGTCACGCGGCCAGCGGCGTCTTTTCTTCTGCGCTCTTGGCTGCAGCACTGTTGCCGCTGAGGGCTGCCATGATTTTCTGTTTCGGTCCGTCGGCGACCACCTTGCCATCGTCGACCACCACGATGCGTTCGATCATCGACAGCAGCGACGGACGATGGGTCACGATCACCACGGTATGGCCCTCGGTAGCGCGCGCCAGATGCTGCATGAAGATCGCTTCGGTCTGGGTATCCATGGCGCTGGTCGGTTCGTCCAACAGGATCAGCTGCGGATTGACCAGCAGGCAGCGCGCCAGCGCCACCAGCTGCCGCTGGCCGCCCGACAGGCCCTCGCCCATTTCACCGATCGGCAGGTTGATGCCCATCGGATGCTTGCTGGCGACGGCGTCGAGGCCGGTCAGGCGCAGCACGTTCAGGAATTCTTCGGCCGGCGCGTCGGGACGGCCGATCATGATGTTTTCACGCAGGGTGCCGTAGAACAGGCGTGCTTCCTGGCCGACGTAACCGACCGCCTTGCGCCAGTCGGCCGGATCGATCTGCGCCACGTCCAGGCCGTCGGTGAACATCTGGCCGCCGACCGGCATGTAGAGTCGCGCCATCATGCGCAGCAGCGTCGATTTGCCGCTACCGATACGGCCCAGGATGGCGACCCGCTCGCCGGCCTTGATCGACAGGTTGATTTTCTTGAGCACCTGCGGATTCGGCTTCATCGGCGGCGCCGGGTAAGCGAAGCTGACATCTTTCAGCGTCAGCTGGCCGTTCAGCGGCGGCTTGGCCAGGTATTCCATTTTCGGATCGCGGTCGATCGGCATCGCCATCAGGCGGTTCAGCGACTGCAGGGCAGCCTTGGCCTGCTGGAAACGCACGGCCAGGCCGGCCACCTGGTTCAGCGGCGCCACGGCGCGGCCGGCCAGCATCACGGTGCCGATCAGCGCGCCCTGGGTCAGGGTGCCGTCGCCGATCAGGTAGACGCCGAAGACGATCAGCACCACGGTCTGCACCTGCTGCAGGGAAGTCATCACGTTCATCGCCAGGCTGGAAATCATGCGCGATTTCATGCTAGTGGCCGACTGGGCAGCGCTGAAGGTTTCCCAGCGGCGCTGCATGTAACCTTCGCCGCCGACCGATTTCAGGGTTTCCAGGCCCTCTACCGATTCAATCAGAACGCCCTGCTTGAGCGAGGATTCGCGCAGGTTCTCGCGCATGGTGCGGGCCAGCGGCCACTGCACGAAAATGCTGATGCCGATGATCAGCGGGATCAGCGTCAGGGGTACGAAACCGAGCCAGCCGCCGACCGAAAAGATGACAGCGACAAACAGCAATACAAACGGCAGGTCGGAAATCGCCGACAAGGTGGCCGACGTGGCGAAATCGCGCACCGATTCGAATTCGCGCAACTGGTTGGCGAACGAACCGGAAGAAGCCGGCTTGTGCTCCATCTGCACCGACAGCGCCTGGCGGAACAGCATGGTGCCCATCACCAGGTCGGCTTTCTTGCCGGCCATGTCGAGCAAGTGCGCTCGCACATAACGCGATACCGCTTCGAAAATCATGGCGATGACAACGCCGATGGCGAGCGACCACAAGGTGGCGTAAGCCTGGTTCGGCACCACACGGTCATACACATTCATGGTAAAGAAGATGCTGGCCAGTCCCAGCACATTGATCAGCAGCGCGCCGAGGGCGGCGCTGTAGTAGTAACGGCGGTAGCGCCACAGCGTGGTGAACAGCCAGTGGCCTTCGCTGCGCGCGGTTTCTTCGCCGGCGCGGGCATCGATCTTGGCTTGCGGCTTGACCAGGATGGCGTGGCCGGCATACCACTCATTGAGCTCTTCCTGGTTGACTTCGACGATCTCGTTGCTGACTTCAGGCATCACTATCTGATAGATGGGCTTGCGCTCTTCGTTCAGGCGGCGGCCAGTCAGGATCACCGCGCCGCGGTCCTGGCGCAGCAGGATCAGCGGCATCAGGTGCGGCGACAGCTCTTGCACGCGGCGCTTCACCAAGCCGCCGCTGAGGCCGGCATTGGTCAGCGCGGTCAAGGCCAGCGCCGGCTCCAGCAGGCGGCCCTTGGGCAGGCCGGCGCACATGGCTTCGGCGCTGCGGCCGACGCCGTAGTAATCGCAGATCAGCATGGTGCATGCCAGCATGGTGTCGACCACGCTGGTCGTCACCGGAATATCAGCTTGCTCGACGGGCGCTGCAGGAGTTGTTTCTGTTGACATGATGGGTTGTACTTTTCAAGGTAACTTTTATTTATCCGGACCGGCCTGATGCACACAAAGCTGTCCAGCCGAAAGAATCCATTTGCGAGCGCCGATCCGGCATATCAGCTGCGGAGGAACACCTCAGCGCTTTCAAGCCCGGTCGCCGGAAAAACCTTACGTGATTGCGGCGTCTCGACACAGAGCGGATTTTAGAGGGGGGATGACGTTAGGTCTGTAGGGGGCGGCGGGCGCCGTTGGGGAAAATATCCGTCATGTATGTAGGAAAAATCTGATGCCAGGAAATATGGCTGACGGGCATGGTCTGGCGTATGTCACATGCGTTGCCGTCGCCCATTCAAGCGCCCCGTAGGGTGGGCACCCCGTGCCCACGCGGTACCGCCGGCATTCGTATCACGGACGTCGTGTCCCGGAACTCCGCGTGGGCACAGGTGCCCACCCTACGAAAGGCATGCCGAGGACATTCGCATCCCGGCGCGCCCACATGGACACCGGCGCCCATGGTAGGGTGGGCACCTGTGCCCACGCTGTACTGACGGCCATTTAAGCCGGCTGGTTCTCGGCGCCGTATTGTTGCAGCCAATCGAGGCCCTGCGCTGCTGGCTGGTAAGCGCTGTAGGCCTGGCCGCCAAGCGCGTCTGCGGCATGCGCCCAGTCGCTGCTGTCGGCCAGCAGGTCTTCCAGGACTAGCGTAGCGCCGGCATGGTCATGGCTCGTTGTGGTATCGGCGGCGAACAGATCCTTGGCGCCCGGCTCCAGCACGTCGCCGAGTGCCAGAGTCAACGGACTGCCGCCCGCCTCCGCCACTGCAGGCGCCTGCAGGCCATGGAACAGCGCGCTCAGATCGAACACCTGGCTGGCGCTATCCAGTTTCAGGACGCTGCTGTCGTCGGCGCCTTCGACCTGCATCTGGCCATCGTCCGGTAGCGAGAATGCGGCATATTCCGACACTGCGCTCGGGTGCGCGAGATCATCCGCAGACGCACCGGCTGCCGACAGCATCGCCGAGAGAGCGTCGAAATCAGCCGCAAAACCATGGCCTTGCAGCGCCTCCGGCACCAGGCCGGCATTGAAACCATCGGCTGTCGCAAGGGAGGCATTGTCGGCCTGCGGTTCCGCCTGTTCGGCCACCACTATCGTCAGATTCGACGCCACCGTCTGGTTGCCTGCGGCGTCGGCCGCCATGGCGGTGAGCTGGTGCGCACCTTCACCCAGCTGCGGCGAGGCGCCCCAGTTGCCGTCGGCGTCGGCCTGCACGGTATCGACCAGCGCGCCGTTGTCGTACAGGGACACCCTGGCGCCCGGCTCGACCTTGCCGCCCAGGGTTGAGCCGGTGTCCGCGGGGTCGCTGGCCGACGGCTCGGCCGGCACAGGTTCCGGCATCGACTGGACCGGCGCCGCGACAGCGCCGAGGCTGTCGCGGCCGGCAAACAGCTGCCCGCCAGTCTCGCTGACCGTAATCTCATGTGCGCTGTCGACGATGGGGGCAATCTTGTGCACGCCTTCCGGGTGCGGGATTTCATGGATGAAGTCCCACGTGTGTTGCTCGTCAGCTATCGCCGGCGTGGCGTGGTGGCCGCTGTCGGCCGCCGGCTCCGTCCTGATCGCCACTTCGATTTCGTGGTGCAGCGCCGACCAGCTCTCCTCCTTTCCGTGGTTGTTGGCTGCCACGCCCGGTTTCTTTTCCGTGTTGTCAGCAGCGCCGCCGAGCGCCAGGTGGCCGACCCCGCTGTCGCCGGCTTCATGGTGCTCGCCCTCGCCCAGCATGGCCCCGGCCGTGCTCAGCACACCATGGTTGAACTGGCCCAGGCCGTGGCGGCCGGCTGCATGGCCCTGCCCTTGCGCCTGCCTCTGGCCTTGCGCCTGCGCCGCACCCAGGGCATCGCCCATCATGCCGCTGTCGTAATCGCTTCTGGCGTCGACAGCCGTGTATTCATGGTGGGCGCCGGCGTCAGCCTCGCCCGCCGGCCGCGCATGCGCGCTGTCCGGGCTCAGGGCGGCAAACACCGCATCTTCCAGAGAGGCGTGCGGATCGTTGCCGGCGAGTGATGTGTCTGCGTTCATTGCCCTGTCCATTCCTTAGGTAAGCCGATAAGGCTGCTGCCTGGCCGGGATATCCGGGCGCACGGCAGCCGCTTGTGGCGCGATCCCTTGCTGGCGAAACACGTTCTTCGCTCACCATAGATCGATATACAGGAGATTTTAGAGAGGGGATGAGGTGCGGTCTGTAGGGAGTGGCGTCCGTCGGCCGAGGATAAATCCGACATGATTGTAGGAAAAATTCTCTTGAACGAATGGACATCCAGGTATGCCTCTAGCATCAGGGCAAGTCCGCCGGGCCACAAGTCGGATCGGCACACTGTGACGCGAAAGTACTCCTGAAATCCGTGGGCAAGATTCCTTGCCAGCGCTAGCGGTCAGCTTTATGGGAAGCAGAAGCTATGCTGGCAAACAGCGTTACACCAGATGCACTTCGAGGCGTTTTCCAAGCGCTGCCGCATATTTGCGTAATGTATTGATGCTAGGAGAGTGCTTACCCGAAGCTAATGAACTTTCCAGGCGCGCCACGGCTGGCGCCTTGGTTCCCATACGTTCGGCAATCTGTGCCTGGGTGAGTCCAGCCGCTTTGCGTGCCGCTAAAATTTCGTCAAGAATGGCAAACTCCTCGCGATTCAAGCGTTCGTATTCAGCCTGGACAACGGGATTCTGCAGCATCCGAGCCTGCATTTCTTCATGCGTCATGGTCGGGGGAATACGTTTAGCGCTCATTTTTAACTTCCCTCATGCGAATTTCTGCAATCCGTTTTTCCTTAAAAGGAATTTTTTGTGTCTTCTTGACGAAACTGTGCAGCATGACAATCTGCTTCCCGACCATCGTGCAATAAAAAACACGGGCAATGCCTTCCGCGCCCTTCAAGCGTAACTCAAGCAAGCCATTGCCAAGCACCTTGGTATGAGGCTCCCCCAAATGAGGGCCGTAAATCTTCATTCTGGCGGTCAAGCTGAGATAGCGTGCCTGCAGCGTTGCCGGCAAGGACATAATGTCTGCCTGGATCTGTTGGCTATAGTAACTAACCTGATATTCGATAATAACATATTTGTTACAATTTGACGTGTATTTCTGTAACCTCATGACTACACAAATACTTATCTCGTGGCACCACTCCGACCTCGCATGACGGATTCGGAGAACGACACAGCGTGTTACGCGGTTTTGTTCTTTTTAGGATGAAGCATGTACTCCGTAGGCCGCTAAGTGGGGTCGGAGTGAAGTTTCTGCAAAAAGCACTGCGAAAGTTCACTCCGACCCCAGTTAGCTGCGTTTGTTGAGCGCAACGAAAAACCGGGGTTGGGCGTTGCCGTTCTATGAATTTCTCGATAGTGGTCACGTTGCCCTTTCGTGTATACCTTGACTCGCCCGTTCTGTATGCCGTTGATTGAGAACGTCGATACGTCTTCCGGCCTGTTCCGCCAGCATGCCGGCGGCGGCCATCGTCAGGCGCGTCAGGCATTCGGTATCGGCGGCATTGAGCGTCGGCGGGCTGGCGGGATCGCCTTCCTCGCGTGCCTGGTTGCTGGCATGGATCAGGCCCAGGCAGGTTTGCATGCCTTGCGCCATGTCCAGTGTGTGCGCCAGGAATTGCATCGCGGCGTCGACGCGTAGTTCTTCAGCCAGCCATGAGAATGGCTGGTGATCGGCTTTGATTGAGGGGTGGGGAAATTGTGCAGACGTGTCGAGGCTAGCCATGATGAGCTCCATAATTGCGGTTAAGCCGGCTCTCGCTGCTAAACGGGAGGACGGCAGATGGCGGGGTTAGCAGACCGGTGCAAAAAGGAAAACCGGCAGCCCGAAGGCTCCCTACCATTGCCGTCCATTGAGACGTACAAAGGTTACACACAAAAAAACCGCACGGCGCGGTTTTTTGTGCGCTTTTTGCATTCCAGGCTGCTAAACCTGATCCCCATTTTTTTCAGGGACAACCAACCATAAACGCGATTCTTTCCTTCGACAATACGCATTTGACCTAAACAGTTCGCGTAGGGTGGGCACCTGTGCCCACACGGACGTGACAAGATACAAAGCTCCGTTACACGAATATCCACGGCACCGCGTGGGCAAAAAAACCTTGCCCACCCTACCAAGCTGTCAGCGGAAGAAGAAGCTTGCCGCGCGATCAGGCCACGGCGCATTTTTCGTCATTTTTCCTGGCAATCATCGAACTTACTATAGCCAGTCCGATCAACGCAGCGCCGGCCAGGCCAGTGACGACAGCAGGAACGTGGTAGCTGACATTGACAAACATGATGGCGCCCAGCACGCCGATGGCCCAGAAGGCGCCGTGCTCAAGGTATTTGTATTCGACCAGAGTGTTCTTGCGCAGCAGCACCAGGGTCATGCTGCGGATGTAAGCCGCGCCCACGCCCAGGCCGAGGGCGATCACGACAATATTGTTGGACAAGGCAAAAGCGCCGATCACGCCATCGAAGCTGAACGAGGCATCGAGCACTTCCAGGTACAGGAAACCGGCGGCGCCTTCGCGCACCACGCGGTCGCCGCTGCCGTCGCCCAGCAGGCTGCCGATGCCGTGGGCAACCACGAAACCGATCACGCCGGCGATACCGGCCAGCAGGAAAGCCACCTGCTCCGCAGCCGCCACCTGGTAAGACGCCAGCACCACCACGCCCAGGGTCAGCGCGACATCGATGGCGGCGACGCGGCCCAGCCATGCCAGCGGCGCTTCCAGCCAGCCCAGCCAGTGCGCCTCCTTGTCCCGGTCCAGCATGAACTGGAAGAACACCATCAGCAAGAATGCGCCGCCGAAAGCGGCGACCTGGTGATGCGCCGATTGCAGGATAGCCGCGTATTGGGCAGGCGATTCCAGCGCCAGGGTGAGCGCCGACCAGAAATCCATATTGGCCAGGATCGCCACGATCAGCAGGGGAAAGATGAAGCGCATGCCGAACACGGCCACCGGCAGGCCGTAGGTCATGAAACGGTCCTGCCATTTTTTCGACCAGTTTTTCAGTACCGAGGCGTTGACCACGGCATTGTCCAGCGACAGCGAAATTTCCAGCACCAGCAGGATGGCGACGATCAGCATGTCTTCCACGCCGCCCATCAGGTAAGCGATCAGCAAGGCCAGCAAGGTCAGGGACAGCGGGATTTTGAAATTTTGCAGCAGCATAGGATTTCTTTCACAAGGAGACAGGACGCATGCGTCATCGTCGCGGCAGTCGCTGCCCCGAACCTCCAACGCTGCCGTGCCGGCAGATATCGATGGCCGGCCACACTGCCATCCGCAGATCCAGTGTGTTGAAGAGGCGATTGTAGGGAGGGCGCGATGTGGGGTCTGTCGGGAAAGATTGGCATCGCCAGGAAATAAATCCGAAGGATGTGCAGGAAAAATCCTATGTTGCACGTTGCTTGTCCTTGGCCGCCTGCGAGCCCGCCCACATTACTGATGCTTGCCTGACCAAAAAATGAGGGCCGCTTAGCATATGGTGCTAAGCGGCCCTGACTACATGCATCCAGAGGTAGGGTGGGCAGATTTCTGCCCACCCTACGGCCAATCAGTTCTTGCGCTGTCCTTCAACCCGCACCACCACGCGCCGGTTCGGCTCGTTGCAGGCGATGTTGGCTGGCGTGGCTGTCTTGCGGCAGCTGTCGTCGACCGGTTCGGTATTGCCGCGGCTTTCGGTCTGGATCAGCTGGGCCGGGATACCGTTCTCGGCCAGGGATTGCTTGACCGTCGCTGCGCGGGCTGCACCCAGGCGTTGTGCTGCATCGGCTTTACCGATCAAGTCGGCATGGCCGATCACGGTGATGTGCTTGATGCCTTCAGGCTGCGCCTGCAGGGTCTGCGCCAGCTTGGCCAATTCGGTACGGCCGGCGGCGCTGATGTCGCGGTAGCCGGATTTGCCGAAGGCGAACAAGACGTCGCTGCTCAGGGTGTAGTCTTTATAGGCCGGCGCTGCTACCGGGGCAGCATAGGCGGCGCCGTTGTTGCAAGCCTGCACCGCAGAAGCGCGCGACAAGGCGTGGATCTGGTCACGGGAATTGGCGAGTTCACGCTCGGCAACATCACGCGCAACCGGCACCGGGGCGCCGCTGCTGCCGTCTTCCGTCGCTTTCAGGAAGTAGGTGGCGCCGTCAGCCAGATTGGCCTTGAACAGATCCACGGTCTTGCCCTTGTACAGCGGCTGGTCGTTCAGATAAGCGCCCAGGGTGTGGGAGCCGGGAGCGACACAGAACACTGAGTAGCCGCCTGGCAGCAGCGAGGTCTGGAATTCGCCGTCCACGTACACGTGGGCGCCGCCTGCTGTGCGCTGGCCGGCCGGGATGGCGCGGTAGTACACCACCTGGGCCTGGCCTGGCTTGACGGTCGGCACCGGGCTGTAGGTGGCGCCGAAAATCTGGCGCTCCGCCTTGCCGGCTTGCGCTTCTTGCGCCGCGGCCGGCATGGCGGCGGCGAACAGCAGCGCACCGCTCAATGCCGCGCTAAAGATAAATTTCGAATGTTTCAACATGGTTTAGCTCCAGTCCGGCAACATGGCCGGACGAATAAATTAAAAAAAGACTTCAATGAAGGCTGCAAGGAACTGCGTAGGGTGGGCAGGTTTTTCTGCCCACGCTGTATTGCTCAAGGAGCACACCGCGTGGGCACAGGTGCCCACCCTACGTCTTGCCGCAGAGAGAAAGCGTTAGCTCAGGTTGGTGGTGACTCCCTGCTGCACCAGCAGCTCGGCCTCGAGGCCGGTATGCTGGTACACGTTGTACGCCACGCCTTCGACTGTCACCGAGCCGGCGGCCTGGGTCCAGTCGCCTTCAGCATTGACGCCTTCCAGCAAGTCATCCAGGTTGACGACGTCGCCGGCATCGCCCTTGACCATCATCTGGGTCTTGCCGTCGTCGATGAACAAGCCCTTGCCGCCCTGCTCCAGGACGTCGTTGAGCGACAGGTGCAGGGTGTTGTCGCCGGTGCCGGTGATGTCAATCACCTTGACGTCGGCGACCTTGGCCTGCTCGGCCGCAGTCAGCGCAGAGATATCCAGCACCTGGTTGGCGCCTTCCAGCACCAGCACAGGGCTGTCGCCTGCTTGCTCGACGTGTACCTGGACATCTTCCTGCACGGTGAACGACGCAGCCCCCTCAATCACTGGAGCCGGATCGTCAGCAGGATTGTGCGTGCTGGTCGTTGCATCGTCGTCATTCGCCGTCGCATCGTCCTGGCCTGCAGTGGCATGCGTCAGACTGTCTACGCTGCTGGCATCCTGGGGCACTTCTTCCGTTCCAAAGGTGCCAACTGGGGGATACAGCACTCCGTTGACCACGATGTTGTCATATGTCCACCAGTCCATGCTTCCCGCATCCGGCCCATTGACTAAAATGCCTGGCGTCATTCTGAAACTGCTGAAATAAGAGCCCGCAGGAAGATTGAAGCTAATCTGCTGGAAACCAGTATCAAAGCCAGCATTGATTGCTTGTGTTCCTACCACAGCCCCGTTTTTATCCAGGAATTCGATCATGCCAGGGCCCATATTCGTATTGATGTTACCAATCCGGATTGAAATCCCTGTTGCCTCTCCAGCATTGTCAATAGCAACCGTAACAATGCCATTTGCGGCCAGCTTATTGCTGGTATTTCCCGGATCGAAAGTAGGGTCGGCTGGACCGATGCCGTTAAAACTATTCGGTGTTTGTAGATTAGTAACGGAAAAACGCAATCCGTTATGGACAAACGATTGGTCTGCCGTACCAAAATTAGCAGTAGCCATTGCGTCGAAATTCTCACTCAATGCCACCGGAGCAAACGGCACGACATTCAAACCGTAGGGGGCTGAATCCGGACTTGTATTGCCCGCCACATCGGTTTGCGTTGCGGTATAGGTATGGCCGCCCACTGGCGCATTCACATCGATGGTCCATGTGCCGTCCGGCCGGACTTGCGCCGAGCCGACTATGTTAGCGCCGTCAAACAGCGTCACGATAGCGCCAACCTCGCCCCTGCCGCTGATCGTCGGGGTGGAATCATCAGTCGTGCCGCCGTTGCCGATGTTGCCGGTAATCCCAACGTTATCGAGCACATTGTCAATCGTCGGTGCCGCTGGCGCCGTGGTATCCAAGATCAGATCATAGTTGTTCGACACCGGGCTAGAATTGCCCGCTGCATCTTCCGACACTGCGGTGAACGTATGGCTACCATCGCCAGCCAGTGCCGGAACGTCAAATACCCAACGATCCGTACCGCTATCGGCCGTGGCCGAGCCGATGACGTTGGCGCCGTCACGGATGAAGACGATGCTGCCGCGTTCTGCTGTACCGCTCAGCTGCGGGGTGTTGTCATTGGTGAGGCCGCCGCTGCCGATATTGCCGGTATGTCCCAGCACATCGTCGAAGGCGTTGTCAATCGTCGGTGCCGCTGGCGCATCGGTATCGATGACGATATCCCATGGATCGGACGGTTCGCTGGTGTTGCCGGCCGGATCTTCGACCACGATGATGAACTCATGGTCGCCAGGATTGAGCGGCGTGGTCGGGGTGAATTCCCATCTGCCGTCGTCACCCACAATGGCAGTGCCGATCGGATCGCCGCCATCGCTGATGATGACCTTGTCGCCCGGATCGAGGCCATCGCCGACCAGGGTCGGGGTGGTGTCGTCGGTGACGCCGCCGTCGCTCGGGATGGTGCCGGTATGGTCGCCAACGTTGTCAATGACGTCGCCGATGGCTGGCTTGCCTGGCGCGGTGATGTCCACTGTCAGGTCGAACTCATTGCTGTCGCTGACCACGCCGGCGGCGTTGGTAGACGTAGCCGTGATGGTGTGCGGACCTTCGGTCAAGGTCGGAGTGAACTCCCAGTTGCCGAGGCCATCGGCCATGACTGAACCGACCGCAACCGGGTTGCCGTCGACGTAGATGTGGACCAGGCTGTTGGCGGTAGCCGTGCCGTGCACGGTCGGCGTGGTGTCGTCGGTGACGCCATGGTTGGCGATCGGTCCAGTGATGCTGCCCTCGTTGTCATCGACCTGGGTGATGGCAATCGCCACGGCGCTGGTGTCGACGATGAAGTGGGTCGGAGCCGAGACCGGGCTGGTGTTGCCAGCCTGGTCCACTACCTGGTTGCTGATGGTGTGCGGACCGTCGGCCAGCGGGGTCTCTGGCGTATAAGTCCAGTTGCCGCCGGCGTCGACCGGCACGGTCTTGACCGGCACGCCATCGACGATGACGACCACGCTGGTGCCTGGCTCGGCCTTGCCGCTGTAAGTCGGGTTGGCGTCGTCGGTGGTGTCGTTGTCGGCAATTTCGCCGGTGCGCGCACCGATGTCATCGATCAGGGTCAAGTCGGTTGCAGCAGCCGGAATACCGGTATCGATATTGATCGGGTATTGGCCGGTCGACACGCCGCCAGCGCTGGCGGTAAAGTTGTGCAAGCCGTCGGCCAGCGGGCTAGCCGCTGGTACCGGGAAGCTCCAGTTGCCGTCCGCATCGGAAGTCGCTGAACCCAGTGGCGCCGGGTTACCGTCGACATAAACCATGACCACAGAACCGGCCGGTGCAGTACCGACTACTACCGGGGTATTGTCGTTGGTGAAGCCGTTCTGGGCAACATTGACCGGGCTGGCGCCGTCGTCGTCGATCACGCCGATGATGGCGGGCGCCGTCGGCACGCCGCCGGTGGCCACATCCAGGTCAAACTGGTTGCTTGGATCGCTGACGTTGCCGGCAGCGTCGGTGGCCTTGGCGGTCAGGTTATGCGCACCCAGGTCGAGCGGGAAGTCTGGCGTGATGGTCCAGTCGCCGCTGGCGTTTGCCTGGGTGGAACCGACGGCTTTGTCGCCATCGTACAAGGTGACGATGCTGCCAGGTTCAGCCTTGCCGCTGACGGTCGGTTGCGCATCGTCGGTGGCTGGGCCGCCCGAAGTCAGCGGGCCGGTCGAAGCGCCCTGGTCGTCGATGACCAGGTCGATGGTCGGCGCATCCGGCACACCGGTATCGATGACGATATCCCATGGATCGGACGGATCGCTGGTGTTGCCGGCCGGATCTTCCACCACAATGGTGAACTCATGGTCGCCCGGGTTCAACGGCGTGGTGGGGGTGAATTCCCACTTGCCGTCGTCACCCACGATCGCGGTGCCGATAGGATTGCCGCCATCGCTGATGATGACCTTGTCGCCCGGAGTGAGACCGCCGCCGACCAGGGTCGGGGTGGTGTCGTCGGTGACGCCGCCGTCGCTCGGGATGCTGCCGGTCTGGGTGCCAACGTCGTCGATAACGTCGCCGATTTCCGGCTTGGCTGGGGCAGTGGTGTCGACCGTCAGGTCGAACTCATTGCTGTCGCTGACCACGCCGGCGGCGTTGGTCGAGGTTGCCGTGATGGTGTGCGGACCTTCGGTCAGGGTTGGGGTAAATACCCAATCGCCGTTGCCATCGGCCATCACTGAACCGACTGCAACCGGGTTGCCGTCGACGTAGATGTGCACCAGGCTGTTGGCGGTGGCTGTGCCGTGTACGGTCGGTGTGGTGTCGTCAGTGACGCCATGGTTGCTGATCGGACCGGTGATGCTGCCTTCATTGTCATCGACCTGGGTGATGGCAATCGTTACGGCGCCGGTGTCGACGATGAAATGGGTCGGGGCAGAGACCGGGCTGCTGTTGCCAGCCTGGTCCACTACCTGGTTGCTGATGGTGTGCGCACCGTCGGCCAGTGGGGTCTCTGGCGTATAAGTCCAGTTGCCACCGGCGTCGACCGGCACGGTCTTGACCGGCACGCCATCAACGATGACAACCACGCTGGTGCCTGGCTCGGCCTTGCCGCTGTAAGTCGGGTTGGCGTCGTCGGTGGTGTCGTTGTCGGCAATTTCGCCGGTGCGCGCACCGACGTCATCGATCAGCGACAGATCGGTCGAGGCGCCTGGCGCCGTGGTATCGATGTTGATCGGATATTGACCGGTCGACACGCCGCCAGCGCTGGCGGTAAAGTTGTGCAAGCCGTCTGTCAGCGGGTTAGCCGCCGGCACCGGGAAGCTCCAGTTGCCGTCAGCATCGGACGTGGCCGAACCCAGTGCGACCGGGTTGCCGTCGACATAGATCATGACCACGGAACCGGCAGGTGCAGTACCGATTACCACCGGGGTATTGTCGTTGGTGAAGCCGTTCTCGGCAACAGGGACAGGCGTTGCGCCGTTGTCGTCGTTCACGCCGATGATGGCGGGCGCCGTCGGCACGCCGCCGGTAGCCACATCCAGGTCGAACTGGTTGCTTGGATCGCTGATATTGCCGGCAGCATCGCTGGCCTTGGCGGTCAGGTTATGCTCACCCAGGGACAGCGGGAAGTCTGGCGTGATGGTCCAGTTACCGCTGGCGTCCGCCTTGGTGGAGCCGACAGCTTTGTCGCCGTCGTACAAGGTGACGATGCTGTTCGGTTCGGCCTTGCCGCTGACGGTCGGTTGCGCATCGTCGGTGGCTGGGCCGCCCGAGGTCAGCGGGCCGGTCGAAGCGCCCTGGTCGTCGATGACCAGGTCGATGGTCGGTGCATCCGGCGCCAGGGTGTCGATGTTCACGGTCCATGGATCGGACGGATCGCTGGTGTTGCCAGCCGGATCGGTAACAACGACGGTGAAGTCATGCTTGCCGTCATCCAGCGGCGGCGGGGTGAATTCCCACTTGCCGTCGTCGCCCACGATCGCGGTGCCGATAGGATTGCCGCCATCGCTGATGACCACGGTGCTGCCAGGCGTCAGGCCGCCACCGCCGCCGCCGCTCAGGGTCGGGGTGTTATCGTCGGTATCACCGCCGTTAGGGATGGTGCCGGTCTTGCTGCCGACGTCGTCAGTGACGTCGCCGATGGCTGGCTTGCCTTCCATGGTGTCGACCACGACCACCCAGTCTGCCGATGGCAGGCCGACATTGCCGGCGGCGTCAGTCGCCGTGGCGGTGAATTTGTGCGGGCCGTCAGGCAGTTCGCTGGAGGTGATGGTCCAGTTGCCGTCAGCGTCGGCGACAATGCTGCCAACCTCGTTGCCGTCGGCGTACAGCTTGACCAGCGAACCGGCTTCAGCCTTGCCGCTCAGGGTCGGGGTCTTGTCGTCGGTCATGGCGCCGTTGTCGAGGAAGCCAGTGCTGCTGCCGGCGTCGTCCAAGGCCGATTCGATCAGGACCTGGGCTGGCGCGACCGTGTCGATGATGATATCGCGGCCGTCCGATGGCGGTTTGCCGTCTTCGATCACGACGATCTCATGCGGGCCGTCGTCCAGAGGATTGTCAGGGGTAAATGTCCACTTGCCGTCGTCGTCGACGATGGTCGAGCCGATCGGCTTGCCGTTGTCGATGATGGTGATGACTTTACCCGGGGTGCCGCCGTCGCCGATGATGGTTGGGGTGTTGTCGTCAGTGCTGCCGCCGGGAGGAATCGAGCCGGTGGTGGTGCCGACGTTGTCGGTGATGTCGCCGATGGTCAGCTTGCCGTCGCCAGGATTGCCTGGGTTGCCGCCGTCGCCGGGATTGCCTGGGTTGCCGCCGTTGCCGCCGCCGTTATCGCCAGCAAGCGCCGCGCCGATCAGGCCCAGCGCGCCCAGGCCGAACAGGCCAAGGCCAAGCCAGCTCATGCCGGCTGCAGGCACCAGGCCGCTGCCGAAGCCGACCAGCGGGTTGCGGCCGAGCACCAGCGGGGAACTCACGCCTTCGCCCAGCATGCCGGCTTCATGGTTAGCTTCCGCATCGGAAGCGATGTATTCGTAATATGCGCCGTCTTCGGCCACGCCGACCAGCTCTTCGCCCTGCCCGTCTGCGCTGTAGAAACCTTCGATGATCAGCTCAGGATCTTCGTAACCGGTACCTTCCAGGGACACGTGCAGGTCGTTGCCGACGCGGTGTACGGTGATGTTTTCCGGGGCTGCGCCGGTGTCGGCATCGGCCAGGATGAATTTGCCGCCCTTGATGGCTTTCACCTTGGTGGCGGAACCTTGCTTGGTCGTGCGGAGGTCCACGCTCTGCGTGATTTCCTTGCCATCGACCACGATTACTTTAACTGCGCTTGCTGCCATGATAATAATTCCTTAAAAGACTGAATTGCTTAATGTGAACGGTGGTAGCGACGGTACGCCACAACACGGTTGTGCCGCTTGAGACTGCGGTCTTGCGCGTGCCGGCGTGTCCGATAAAATCAGCTACACCCCATGCGCAGTAAAACCCGGCCGTGAAAGACATCTTTCGTGGTTGCCGAGCTTCGACGTAGAGCGGATTTTAGAGATGAGACAACTTGCGGTCTGTAGGCTCGAATTGACTTCGGCAGAGGAAAAATCCGCAAAGAAAGTAGGACAAGTCCGAGCGTCGTCAGACCGTCGTTTTAGCGTGATAGCGCTGGGAGCCAGTACCTGTCTATGAGACAGCTATCGCGGCGATAGCCACGGCCGGGGAAATTGATTGTTCTATTGCTGAAGAGCGGCGGCGTCATTGCGGATTCAGGTATTTACAACGCGCAGAAATTGTGCAAAACATTGTTAAATCCATGTCACACAATTGCCTGGTGGCGATGACGACATGAGGTACCGATGGACGATTCATTTGCGCCCCTCTGATCCAACACGTGGGTGCCGAGAAACTAGAATAGGGGCAATCTGACGTCTGAAAACAACGACAGTTATGCACCATGCCGGTTTTTATCGATTATCCAAATCCGCTCAAACCATTACCGTACCTGTACGAAGTCAGGCTGGCCAGCCACGGGATCTGGAACGACAAGATGCTGCTACTGGCGGGGCGCAGGATAAAGGACGTGATTTGAGGGAGGCAAGCCAGATTTGGCGCACTCATTGATATCGAATAGCGGGATGACATCTCGATTTAGGGCAGACCTTTTTATCAATCATGATGTTGTAGTCTTCCAATCTTTTACGTCCGTCGCCTGAATCAGTCGTATAGATAAAACGCATACTTGACTGATATGGCAGATATGGGCGAGCTGACTCATTCAGCAGTGGTTTTATCAGTGCAGCGATGCTCAATGTGAAAACAAGCGCTATTTGAATGGTTTTATGTAATGGCCCTACGGTTTCCCATGCCTTGTATAACAAGATTCCTTGAGCTACCACTACAAAATATTGGGTTCGATTCCAAAGCAGGGGAAATTGCCAGAAAACTGCTTCTACAATGATCATCAAAAGAAGCGACAGCATCAGTGATTTTTCTAGGCGAGAATTGACATCGACAATTTTTGAAAAATAAAAAAAAGTAAAAATATTAACCAGAAAATATGCTGTTGCACCCAAACTTTTGGGAGCAGGTCCGATGCTCTGATAGTCCTGAATTTTTTTTGCGATAAAGCTGAAATGAATATGCTCAGCTATTATTCCCAAAACATCGAACAAACCGAATCCGGAAAAGAAAAAGGCTGCCAGACCCAACAAAATTGGAATTTTGAATTCAATGATTTTCTTATAGCCAAAAGTGAGAAATATCGGGGCTAGCATTACGCTGGAATACTGAAAACACATCCCAATCAAGAACAGTACTAATGTAGAAAAATATCTTGATTTGTCGAACCTGATAAGGGCAAGCATGATGAATGACAGTGCGATCGACTGCCTGACAATCCCCATCTGAACCAGCAGATATACCCAGCAAAAATAAATGGCAAATGAAAAAATAATGTTCGCCCGGCAGTACCTGACAAAAACATAGAATGTGATGCCATTGAAAAGAGCGACGATAAAGTAAAGCGTCTGGATCGTGCCACCAAAGGTCTTTATTGTTGAAAGCAAGATGACGAATAAAGGCTCCATTGGTTTAAGCGCATCTGGCAGATGGAAAAAGGATAATCGCAAAAGCGTGGGCGCCGCAGTCACCGCTTGCTCATAAGCGATCCAATCATATCCGGTCTCCCAGCGCAAACCCGCAAGCGCCACAAAAGCGAGGATGACAATACCGGCCAGCAATGGATACAGATCTTTACGATATTCGGCAACAAGGACAAAAAGCCAAAAAACAAGCGCTAGGGATAAGTAAAAGATCAAATTTCCACCATTCTTTATCAGTCAAAATAATATTGCTTTTAAGTAAAAATTATAACTGACGAACTCTTGCCTCCGTAGTCGACGATAGCTATACCCTGCCCGTTACAAAAATGGCCTGTCTAAGACAGGCCATTTTTGTTTTATCACACACTAAATCCGTCAGGCATCATCGTCCAGCCCAGCAATCCGCAGTGCTTGCGGCGGGTGCAGCCCCGTTCTTTGTCGTCCTCGTGCCAGTATTATCCAAAAGAAAAGTCCCGCATTTATCGTTCTTTACTGGTGCTGCCTGCAGTGTAAAAGTGCTAGCAGTCGACGCACTGATAGTAAAAGCATATTTGGGGTTGGCGCTTGCTGGCATTGCTGGCAAGGTAAGGGCCGCGCCTCCGGGCTGATAACTATTGTTAACGGTGTACTGCTGCTGCATCCAGTTGGCATACTGCAGCAATGCCGCCATCGCTCCAGCTCGATCGCCACGCTGCACGTAGGACCGATAACTAGGGACGGCAACGGCGGCAAGAATAGAGATCACTACTACCACGATCATCAGTTCGATTAACGTAAAACCACGCTGCTTGTTTGCATTTCTGAATTTCATCGATATCCCCTTGATTCAAACCTGTATCTGTATTTCTTAATTTGGCTTGATCGATAATTGTCGCCAGCGGCGCACGGCTACACCAGACAGCTTCACGTCAAGACAACTGGCCACCCCATCAACACCGACCGTTCGTATGCACTGTGGCGACGGAGGCGGATTCGGCGGCCATACCCCACTACCTGTCGTACCCGGAATCGCAGCCGCACTCCAGTTGGTATCGGTTGTCGTCCCAGGCTGGGTTATCTGGTACTGCGGTGCATAAGCTCCTGTCAAGAAATTCACGCCCATGCTGAATGACACCCCGCCACCAGCACAAGGATCTGTAATATTGGGAGTAAACGAAGTCGTCAGCATAAGAATATTTTTCTGAAGCTGCAGATCGCCGACGGTGCGCTCGCCCGCGTCAAGGTAATCGATGTACCAGCCACGTTGCGATGCCCATGCAATGGGATTTTTACTCAGGGTCCGGCCTACTGCGGTTCCCCCGATCGAAACGCTCGTCAAAACTTGCGCCTGCAGTTGGCCACGGCCAGTTACGGCTGCTGCTCCAGGTTTATCCCAGATGCCATACACGCTCTGAATTGCGGTAGAGGCTAGATCTGTCGTCTCATAGAATTTCCCGGTACCGATCATCACCATATAGCCACCCATCGGATGGACTGCCAATATCGGTTTTTGTACAATCGGCTGGATGACAGAATTCGCATTCTTCGCAACAAACAATGAACTGGCGGTCCATTTCGTAGTATCGGTAGCATTGCTTAAATCAAACTTCCAGAGATTTCCTTGCAAATCCCCCGCATACGCGCCAACCAGCTGACGGCTGGCATTGAACAACAAGGCTGGAGCCGATAAGCCGTTCGGCGCTGTGGAGCTGCCTACCCCGGTGTCAATTTTTTGAATCAGAGCGCCTGTCTGGACATTCACCACATATAACACCGCATGACCATTGGCACTGTTGTAGCCATTGCCAAAAATGGCTGCCCATTGCCCATTGGCCAGCAGCACCATAGCCGGAGCACCTAGCACATTGCCCATATCGGCGTCGGTACCGGAGTTATTGTATTCCCACATAACACTGCTCTTGCTCAAAGAGCCCGGCGCCGTGACATCTATAGCAAAAACGCTGTTCGCACCGGCTCCAGTAGTTCCCAGCAAAATATTCTTCCAGGTGCTGCCGATATAAGCGTCCCCTTCGGCCAACGGTCCATCAACAAAATAGTGATGGCCGTAATTAGGATCGCTCAAGGTTTTCAGATTCGGGTAAACACTGTTCGGTACGAAAGCGAATTTTTCAGTGCCGTCGCTTGGGGAAAACGCGTGCAACATGCCATCGTTGGCGCCCACATACAACATTGCGCTACGCGTAGCCTTGGTGCTATTGACGAAAGTTGCATAAGTGCTACCTCCATTTGCCGCCGGCAACACCGAATATCCCGAGTCGCTGGTTTGGACGTACAAAGGAGCCGAGTTGACGATATCTCCAAGTTTATACTGGCGATAACGGAAGGTCCCGGTGCCGGTACCGTCAGACGCCTGCTCCAAGGCCGAATTACCTCTCAGGTAATCCACGACGTCGCTTGATCCCAATGCGGTTTGCTGGCTGTTGGTGCCAGATGTCAAATTACCCCAGGAAAAATCAACGCCGGCTTTCGACGTAGGGTTCCAGGTAACGATGTTCCGTTTCGTATGATCCGTAGGCAGCAATGTCGCCGCATCCCACTGAAATGCCCCAGTAGATCCATCAGATGTAATAGCATTGGCCGTCAAATGCCCGATCCAGACGCCCGCATCAAAACTCGCGGTGTAAGCATACGTCGTACTTTGAGCAACACCACCCTGGTTATTCGCCTGGCCGCCGCCGGAACCGGTGCTGCGGCCTATCTCTGCCAAAATGCTGTTAAGGCCGGCCCGCAGAGCCTGAGGGCTCTTTGCGCTGAAATAGCTGCCATGGCCGTTGACTGCAGCGTGCCATAAATCATCAATTGCCGTTTTGCTGTCCGCCACAGGTTTTGGCCAGTTGGCGGCTCCGTTCTTGATGTCAAAATAAGCGCCGCTGGTTGCCGTCTTATAATCCGATCGATACGTTAGCTGGCCGTTAGCGCCAAGACCAATGGTATGGGTCGTCATGTGCTGCCAGGTTGCAGGGTCGGTCGCCGTCGCCTTGATTTTTCCTGCCGTACTGGTAATCCCGGACCTGATGCCCACGTCGGTAACCCAATATTTCATCGCTGTATCTGCCAGCGTATTCGAATAGGCTGTCGGTCCTTGATAAAAAGGCCTTGGGAACTGGCTATTTGTCGTCAACGCGCCGCCAGAAACCGGGTCCTTAACGACCGGTGCAGGCAACGCAGGCACCTTGCCATCCTGATCGCCTATTGACGTGGGAACAGTCCCGTTCCAATAACCATCGGTGGAAAGAATTGTGAAATTGGCCTGGCATTTCAATTGAATCGGATCCGGCGTCCCACTTGGCGCGCCGTTCATGCCGTTACCTGTGTAATATTGTCCTACCTGATTCAGGGCATCAATGAGCGGTGTCCCACCGGAGGGTGCGATGGCGTACAGTTTGCTGTACCACTTATTTTTCTGAGTAGTATCGAAACTGTTCAGCGCCAGAAAATTGCTGGAGTTGGCGTTAATCGTCGCAAAGCCGACACGGAAGCGATTATTAATGCCGGCGAACGCCAATCCCAGCGAAGTTTTTGTCATCAGAATCCGCGTCCGATAGTAAGAAAACCAGTTGGCAAAGTTTTGAAGTTCTTCGGCATAGCTGCAACTGGTTGTGCTTGCAACGCAATCCTTGCGATCTGCACCGCGTGGATATGTGGCGCCAGAAACAATATCCACACGTTGATAGTTCGTGAGGGAATTTTGAGAATCAGAGCCATCTGGTATCCCGCTTCCAGCTACTGTCGATAGTTTGGTTCCCGTTTGGGTCCCTTTTTCCGTTCCTATCCAGTTGTAATAAAAGGCATAGCGCGCGCCAAGGGTCGGTTTACTTGAGCTCTGGCTGTTCGGGCAGTTCGTAGTATTTGCGGCGAAGGACTTTGCATCGTAAAGTGGGAGCGTGGTAGGTGATCCTCCGTAGTAACACTTCGCCCCCAGATCGCTCAAAGTGTTTGTGCTATTCAGATAAGGATCAATAATGGTCGTCTTGGTGTTGGCAGGAGACATGGAACTGACGCCATCAACCTTCGATACCCCTGGGGTGTACAGAATCGCTGGATTATAGTAAATCTGATTCCAGCTGCTGGAGTAGTAGGCGATTTTGTCTTTAAGGCCGTCAGTACTATTTGGATAAGGTGCCGTATACTCATAAGTGGCATCTTCACCGGTAACGCTTCCCCACGCCATACTGCCGGAGTTGTCCAGCATGTACATGATGTTTGGCGGCGGCGGCACCGGCAGGAATAACGGCGCTTGGGCGATTTCGGCGAGCGCTACTCCCGAGATCGCGGCCATTCCCAGGCATGCGCAATGCGCGGCCAGCTTCAGCAGCCGGCCAAGCGGCATATGCCGCGATACACTCATTCGTAACATGACGTACTCCCTACACTCAGAATTTTAGATAACTTTGCAGTAACACCACTGCATTATTTGTGACATCCGTGCCGCGCCCGGTTATCCGGTATACCTTGTCGGTCAAGTCGCGCTTGGGCTGCGTCGGTCCCAGCCCTATCGTGGCTGTGACATCTTCGATGATGCATTGCGGCTGCGGAGGAGTCCCGCCAGTCCAGGAAACGCCGTTAGGCAGGGTAACTGCGGGCAGCTTGGCGGTTGTCGCCGGCGCCGATGTTCCCCAGGTTGCACTGTTGTCCCATACGCTTGGACTGGTGGTCGAAGTCGTCAGCATGCTGCTCAAGGCTTTGCCGCCGATAGAATTGTTTTGCGCTCCGGCTTCGCAATACCGCAATGCCCTCTCGGCCGCCTGGAAAGCCGCCTGCTGGTTGCGTGTATTTGCCGCCATCTTTTCATCCAGTGTCACATTGCGGATAGCGACTGTGCCAATCAGCATCATGACGACCAGGAAAATCAGCACCATCGGCAGTGCAATACCTGATTGCTGGAGTTTTGTCTTTTCCATAAACATGTTTGGTCAGTTGGTCCGGTGCCGGTTAGTTGATCAGGCTGGGAGTAGCGTTGTTACGCAAGGTAAATACCTGCGTCATGGTGGTATGCAGCAGATGATCCGATGCAGTAACCGACTGGCCGCTGCAATTGGTGTACGTTTGGCCCGCGCTTGTCGATATCACATTGTTGGAACTGTGAATATCCAGGCATACGGTGGCCGTTATCACCGTGCCCCATCCAGCCCTGTTATTGTCATTAAAGGCCACCGCGCCAGCAGTGCTCGCATTCACCCCCGTTTGCGTGGGTACATACTTGCTGGCGGTATCAACTCCATAAGTAACTTTCATCTGGTCGACATTACTTAATATCTTCTGGGGGGTGCCGCCAGGATTTCCCATGCAATACAAGATCGAGGTGGCGGCGTCGCGGTAAAAGCTATTGGTAATGAGGCCACCCTGTGTGGCCGTTGCGCCGATGGCCTTCACGCCGCTGCAATCGATTCCCGCTCCGCTGATCGGACTATTGGTCGCGTCGTATGGCTCACTGGTGTAGCTGACAGCAAACGCCGAATCGGTGCCGGCCGCGCTAGCGCAGGCTGGTACCGCTGCAATCGGCATTGCAAAACCGTTGTCGCAACCGATCAAGCCGGTCAATGTGGGGGCGCTCACTGGCGGAAAATCCGTCGTATTGCCCGTGAGCATGTTGCCGTAGCCGGCCTGCATCAAGCTGCGGCCAATCAGATTCAGGGCGAAGCGGCCGTCTTCCTGGATGCGCGCGTTGTCATCATTCAGGCGCGAGCTGGATTTGCTATTGAAATACAGGCTGCTGAGAAATAACATAAGGATCAGCCCTATCGTCACCGACACCAGCAATTCGACCAGTGTAAAACCCCGCATGCTGCGACGCAGATTGCCTGTATTCATTTGAGAAATCATCATCATGGCGTCACCACAGTCAAAAAGCAGCGCATTGCAGCTTTATCGTTAGCGCTGAACCCGCTGGGGAACACTGAACTGTCACACCCTGAGTCCGTGGCTGTTTTATCTGGTTCGCTGAAATAAACCGTCACGACAAAACCATTGGTGCTGTCGCCGGACACCGTGCCCCAGCCACCCGCCATTGCATTGCTCATGGCCAGGCGCCAGTTGTAGATATCCTGGACGGCGATCTCTGCCGGTGTGCAGGCCCCGCTCACCGCACAAGCCGCCGCGTTCGAATTGTCCGGATATGTTTTGTCGGTCGTGTACCCGCCAGCATTGGCGCCTGCAGCATTAGCGCGTATCCGGTCGCCGATATCGGCGCTGTACTGGCTGGCCAAAGAACGGAAATTCGCTACCTTTTGATAGCGCAATGCCGCTACCTGCAAGCCAGCAAGGCCGAGCAGCGCAAATGCCGAGATCGTGATCGCAATTAATACTTCGATCATGCCGACCCCGCGTTGCCGGCCAGACCTATGCGATATTTTTTTGTTGAGAAAAGCCATGTTCCCTATCTCTCTTCCGTCTTAACATGCATCGCCAGGCTTGATAGCCCTGGTTCGCCCGCTTGGATCAAAACAGACCAGTCGTGAAAATTTGGTGTTGAATGAAAATGCAAAGGAAGCAGGCGGCGCCGCTATTGGCGCGCCCATGGCGTTATAGGTGATCGAAGTCGCTGTTGTCGCAGGTACAAGGCTGGTGCCGCTGGTAAAAGCCCCTTGACGCGCCAGAATCAGATGGGCTGACCCTGCTGCAGTGGTGGGGGTATCCGACGCTGTGCCGACATACACCAGCCAGCCATCTTTCCAATCGCTGCCGCTGGTGTCGCAGACATTTGATCCGGTTTCTGCTCCAACACTGCGGCAAATAGTTACTGCGCCAGCGCGTTGAATCGCTTCGGAGCGAGTCAGCATGGTGGCGGCAATGAATTCATTTACGTTGCCGGATAAACGATTCTGGCTGATGAAATTACCCATCGCAGGCATTCCCACCGCAGCCAGGATGGCAACCACAGCGATAGTGGTGATCAATTCGAATAAGGTAAAACCTTTGCTGATATCAGGCATGGTGTACTTGCTATTTTTTTCAAAAGATAAGGCAGTCTCAGCATTTCTTTGCACGCTACACTCCCCCCGAAAACGTCAATTGCAACCGATGCCGAATTATAGGTTTTGCATTTCCACAAAGAAACCATTTGGAGCCCCGTCCGTCGCCGCCAAAATACCACTCATCATCAATAATTACCAAAAACACAATTACATACATATTCCCTTGCATTCCCGGCCGGCTGCCGAGCGCCAGAGCCTTCCCTGACTCATCAATCCACTCGCCAAATGCTATAATCCGCGCTTCCCGCAAACGGGCCGACTGTCCCCCGGAACGCGGCCCGGCATCGACGCAACAAGCGGATCGCGCATGCGCGTCCGGCAATGCTGGCCACTTTGAGCTGTCCCTAAAATATTGTTTTCAACACCACGCGCAGATGCGGCGTGGTTTTCATTGAATGGAGTTTGCTATGTCGGCAACAATGCGGCCAGTCCGCCTGCTCATGATGTTCCTGCTGGCGACGCTGGCCTTTTCCGCGATGGCGGTGGATCGTGATTTCCCGGCCTCGGCCTTGCGCGGAAAATTGACCATCACCGCTTACCCGATCGTCACCGTCAATGGCAATACGCTGCGGCTGTCGCCCGGTTCGCGCATCTGGAACACGCAGCAGCTGACCCAGATCCCCAGCTCTTTGGGCACAGATACTTACCAGGTGAACTACACCCTGAACATACAAGGCGACATCGACCGCGTCTGGATCCTGACCGCGGATGAAGCCGGCCAGAAGATAGAAGCGCAGCGCAACGGCATGAAGCGCTAGTTAAAAAAGGTAGTTAACAGGCAGTCATGGAAAAACCGATGCAAAAGAAAGTATTTATCAAGACCTTCGGGTGCCAGATGAACGAGTACGACTCGGACAAGATGGCCGACGTCCTGAACGCCTCCGACGGCTTGATCAAGACCGATCGCCCGGAGGATGCCGATGTGATCCTGCTGAATACCTGTTCGGTGCGCGAGAAGGCGCAGGAGAAAGTGTTTTCCGACCTCGGCCGCCTGCGCGAACTGAAACGCAACAATCCCGACCTGCTGATCGGCGTCGGCGGCTGCGTGGCTTCGCAGGAAGGCGCGGCGATCGTCAAGCGCGCGCCGTATGTCGACATGGTGTTCGGCCCGCAAACTTTGCACCGCCTGCCGGAGATGATCAGCCAGCGGCGCGCCACCGGCCATTCGCAAGTAGATATCAGCTTTCCTGAAATCGAGAAATTCGACCACATGCCGCCGGCCAAGGTCGAGGGGGCGACCGCATTCGTGTCGATCATGGAAGGCTGCAGCAAATATTGCAGCTACTGCGTGGTGCCCTACACCCGCGGCGAGGAAGTCTCGCGCCGGTTTGAAGACGTGCTGACCGAAGTGGCGGGGCTGGCCGAGCAAGGCGTCAAGGAAATCACTTTGCTGGGGCAAAACGTCAACGCCTTCCGCGGCGCCATGGCGGATGGCGAGATTGCCGATTTCGCGCTGCTGATCGAGTACATCGCCGAGATTCCCGGCATCGAACGGATCCGCTTCGTTACCAGCCATCCCAAGGAATTCACCCAGCGCCTGATCGACACCTACGCCAAGGTGCCGAAGCTGGTTGACCATTTGTACCTGCCGGCGCAGCACGGCTCGGACCGCATCTTGTCAGCGATGAAGCGGGGCTATACCGTGCTGGAATACAAGTCGGTGATCCGCCGCCTGCGCCAGGTGCGTCCCAACATCACGATTTCCAGCGACTTCATCGTCGGCTTCCCGGGCGAGACCGATGCCGATTTCGAGGCGCTGATGAAGCTGATCACCGACATCGGCTACGACAACAGCTTCAGTTTCATTTTCAGCCCGCGTCCCGGCACGCCGGCCGCCAACCTGGAGGACGACACGCCGCATGAAGTCAAGCTGAAGCGGCTGCAGCACTTGCAGGCGACGGTTGAAGCAAACATGGCCAAGATCAGCGCAGCGATGGTCGGCTCTGTGCAGCGCATCCTGGTGGAAGGCCCGTCCAAGAAGAATCCGGCCGAGCTGCAGGGCCGCACCGAGAACAACCGGGTGGTCAATTTCAACGCCGGCCCGAATGGCGCGCGCCTGATCGGCGAGCTGATCGATGTCACGATTACAGAAACATTGACCTATACCTTGCGCGGCGAAATCGTCGCGGCAGAATAGTTTGCGGCATTGCGCTCACCGACCAATCAAACAAGATAAACACAGCCCAGTTTGAAAACTAAAACCCCTACCCAGCCGCATTACTTCATCCCGCAGCCGCTGGACAATACGCGGCTGGCGCACCTGTGCGGACCGCTGGATGAAAACCTGCGGCAGATTTCCGCGGCGCTGGATGTGTCGATTTTCCGGCGCGGCGACAAGTTCGTCGCCGCCGGCGGCAATGCGGAACGCGCGGTGGAAATCCTCGACCAGTTTTACGCCATCGCCAACAAAGTGATCTCGGTGGATGAAATCCAGCTGGCGCTGGTCGAGCAACGCGCCAAACTGGGCATGAAGCCGAAAGCCACGAAAGCCGCCAAGGGCAACGGCAAGGCCGCCAGCGAAGCTGGCGCCGACGCCAATGCCGACCTGGCGGATGCAGAGCTGAGCGAGACGGATATCGAAAGTCCTGTGCTGAAAACCCGCCGCAGCGACCTGCGCGGCCGCACGCCGCACCAAAGCCAGTACATCCGTTCGATCCTGGAACATGACGTCACGCTGGGCATCGGCCCGGCCGGCACCGGCAAGACCTACCTGGCGGTTGCCTGCGCGGTAGACGCGCTGGAACGCGATGCGGTCAAGCGCATCGTGCTGACGCGGCCGGCGGTCGAGGCCGGCGAGCGGCTGGGTTTCCTGCCTGGGGACCTGGCGCAGAAAGTCGACCCCTACCTGCGTCCCCTGTACGACGCGCTATACGACTTGCTGGGTTTCGACCGCACCCAGAAGATGTTCGAGAAGCAGGCGATCGAGATCGCGCCGCTGGCTTACATGCGCGGCCGCACGCTGAACCATGCTTTCATCATCCTGGACGAGGCGCAAAACACTACGCCGGAACAGATGAAGATGTTCCTGACCCGGATCGGCTTCGGCAGCAAGGCCGTGGTCACCGGCGACGTCACCCAGATCGACTTGCAGCGGGGCCAGAAGAGCGGCCTGATCGATGCCATGAACATCCTGAAAGACGTGCGCGGCATCGCTTTTACCCGTTTCAACAGCAGCGACGTCGTGCGCCATCCCTTGGTGGCGCGCATTGTCGACGCCTATGAATCGGCGGCGCAGGCAGCGCCGGTGGCGTCCACCCATGGCGTCATCGAAGCCGCCACGCCGCAAGCCGTCAAACCCGCCAAACCGGTGCAGACCGGGATTACCAAAACAGCCCGGAATCGTAAGTAAGCGCAATGCCAAAAAAAAATAAACTCTCCCTGTCGGTGCAGTACCCTGATCCGCGCCTGCAAGAAAGCGTGCCGCGCCCGCAGCTGCGGCGCTGGGTGCAAGCCGCGCTGCTGGCGCCGGCCGAACTGACAATCCGTTTTGTCGACGCCGAGGAAGGGCGTGCCCTCAATCGCGACTATCGCGGCAAGGATTACGCCACCAATGTGCTGACCTTCGCTTACTCGGAAGACCAGGAGGAAAACGACAACGGCATTACCCAGGCCGACATCATCCTGTGCACCGACGTCTTGCAGCGCGAAGCAGAAGAACAAGGCAAGACGCTGGTGGAACATGCCGCCCATCTGGTGGTGCACGGCGTCCTGCATGCGCAAGGTTATGACCACGAAGACGATGAAGAAGCGGCGGAAATGGAAAACCTGGAAATCGAGATATTGAACAGCCTGGGCTGGCCTAATCCCTACGCCGACCGATAATTTCCCCGCTCCACGATAAAACGCCGCTTCTGCGGCGTTTATCATTTCTGCAGCCGAATTCTTATTTTCAGTTAAGAATCAATGGCTTGCGGGAATAAATATTGCCACCAAGACATTACACATCTTCGCTTATCTTTTTTATTAATAAGATTATGATGAATTCATGTAATGAACCGAGCTGGCCCGCGACTAAGCCACATGAAAACCAACATTGCTCAGTTGCCGGAGGCTATCGTGAACCAAATCAAGCCGCCTGTCGTTCACCCGATCTGGCTGCGCGTCACCCACTGGCTCAACGCGCTGGCCGTGATCATCATGATCCTGAGCGGCTGGCGCATTTATAACGCCTCGCCGATCTTCCCGTTCCGTATTCCCAGCGAATGGACGCTGGGCGGCTGGCTGGGCGGCGCCTTGCAATGGCATTTTGCGGCGATGTGGCTGCTGTTCTTCAACGGCCTGGTTTACCTGCTGCTGAATACCGGCAGCGGCCGCCTGTGGAAGAAATTCCTGCCGCTGCGCCCGACTGAAGTGGTGCAAGACTTCGTCAAAGCGCTGCGCGGCAAACTGCAGCACGACGCGCTCGACCACTACAACGCAGTCCAGAAACTGGCGTACGTGTCGGCCATCCTGGACTTGATCCTGCTGGTGGTGTCGGGCCTGGCGATCTGGAAGTCGGTGCAGTTCCCGGTGTTGCGCGAACTGATGGGCGGCTTCGACAACGCCCGCGTCGTGCATTTCTGCGCGATGGCTTTCCTGGTCGCATTTATCGTAGTGCACATCATCATGGTGGCGCTGGTGCCACGCACGCTGCTGGCCATGCTGCGCGGCCGTTAAGGTGAATTGAGACAATCATGTTCAAGAAAAACATTAACCCGGCGCTCGACACCGAATCGATATTGAAAGACGCCCAACGCGAACTGGCGTTGCCCTCGCGCCGCCTGTTCGCAAAACGCGCGCTGACCCTGGGCGGCCTGTCGCTGCTGACCGGCTGCAACATCACCGACGAGCCGTCCGTCAACCGCATGCTGGAACGCATCTCGCGCATGAACGACGGCGTGCAGGGATGGCTGTTCGATCCGAAGCGCCTGGCGCCGACTTATACCCAGGCTGAAATGACCCGGCCCTTTCCCTTCAATGCGTTTTACGCCATCGAGGAAGTACCGGAAATCGACGGCGCCGACTATCGGCTCGAAGTCAGCGGCCTGGTGAGCGACAAACGCTCCTGGACATTGCAGCAGCTGCACAAGCTGCCGCAGAACGAACAGATCACGCGCCATATCTGCGTCGAAGGCTGGAGCGCCATCGGCCGCTGGGGCGGTGTTCCGTTCTCTTATTTTCTGAAGCAGATCGGCGCCGACCTGAGCGCCAAATATATCGACTTCCAATGCGGCGACGATTACCACACCAGCATCGACATGCCGACCGCATTGCATCCGCAGACCCAGCTGACCCTGACTTACGACGGCCAGATCCTGCCGCCGAAATACGGTTTCCCGATGAAACTGCGGATGCCGACCAAGCTCGGCTACAAGAATCCGAAACACATCACTTCAATTGAAGTAACAAACACGTACCCCGGCGGTTACTGGGAAGACCAGGGGTACAACTGGTTCGGCGGTGCTTAGGCTGGCGAGCAGCCGGCAACATTCGCTGATTTTTACGGCACTTTTGCCACTTTTACCTGGAGATTCACATGAAAAAAAGCCTCACAACCCTGTTGGTTACCTGCCTGATGATGACAGCCGGCGGCGTCTATGCCCAAGATGCCATGTCGAAGGATGCCATGTCCAAAGACGCCATGTCCAAGGATGCGATGTCCAAGGATGCGATGTCCAAGGACGCCATGTCGAAAGATGCGATGAGCAAAGACGCCATGGACAAACCGGGCATGGCCAAAGATGCAATGAAAAAGAAAGCCCACACCAAAAAAGACGCGATGTCCAAGGATGCAATGGGTAAGGACGCCATGGGCAAGGACGGCATGGCTAAAGACGGAATGAGCAAATAATTATCTTTATTGCCATCCTGCGGACCATGTTTTCGGGCATGGTCCGCTTTTTTATGCAAAAAATTTCCGTACGGAACTGCGATCTGGGCCTGTGGGCACACGCGTTTCGTCGTCCTGTCACATATTTGTTGTATGCTATTGCTTCCAAAACAATGTGAAACCAAGGCTAACGCCATATGCCAGAGCACCCTAGTAGCGTCAAATCATTTGACGCTAAACCCCACCGGTCGTTATTCGAACGCCTGACCGCACTGATTTCTCCCGAACCTGAAAACCGCGCCGAACTGCTCGACGTGCTGCAAGACGCACACGAACGCAACCTGATCGACGCCGACGCGCTGTCGATGATCGAAGGCGTGTTCCAGGTCTCCGACCTCTCCGCCCGCGACATCATGATCCCGCGTTCGCAAATGGACATGATCGACGTCACCAAACCGATAGAAGACTGGATGCCGGAAGTCTTGTCGACCGCCCACTCGCGCTTTCCTGCCGTCGACGGCGAGCGCGACAAGGTGATCGGCATCCTGCTGGCGAAAGACCTGCTGCGTTATTACGCCGAAGAGTCGTTCGACGTGCGCGACATGCTGCGCCCCGCCGTCTTCATCCCCGAATCGAAACGCCTCAACGTCTTGCTGCGCGATTTCCGCGCCAACCGCAACCACATGGCTATCGTGGTCGACGAATACGGCGGCGTCGCCGGCCTGATCACGATTGAAGACGTGCTGGAACAGATCGTCGGCGATATCGAGGACGAGTACGATTTCGACGAAGAAGAAGACAATATCCTGGCCATCCGCGACGGCGACCACGGCGGCCGCTGGCGCGTCAAGGCGCTGACCGAGATCGAACAGTTCAACGAAACGCTGGAGACGGCGCTGGTCGACGAAGACGTCGACACCATCGGCGGCCTGGTCGCCAACCACCTGGGGCGCGTGCCGCGCAAGGGCGACGAGTTCACGATCGACAATGTGCGCTTTGAAGTGCTGCGCGCCGACGCGCGCCAAGTGCATGTCTTGCTGGTCGAAAAACTGTCGGAATCGGCTCAGGAAGAATCCTGAAAAAAATGTGGGTCGGCCCGCTTGCTGTGCCGACCCACTCCATCCAAGAGCAAGATCAACATTGCCCATGAGTTTCCGCCTGACTTCGATTCCCAAACTTCCCCTGCTGCTACCGCTGGCCGCCCTCACAGGCGCCATCAACGTGTTCGCCTTCGCGCCATACGGACTGTGGCCGATCCAGCTGCTGACGCTGGCGCTGTTCGTGTTCTGCCTCATCCGCGTCCCCACCATCAAGCATGGCGCCCTGATGGGCTGGGCCTACAGCTTCGGCTGGGTGGCGCACGGCGTCTACTGGATTTATATTTCGCTGCACGATTTTGGCGGTTTGCCGGGCTGGCTGACGGCGCTGGCGATAGCGTTGCTGGCGGCGATCATGGGGCTGTACACGGCCATGGGCACCGCCGCCGCGCTCTGGCTGCGGCGCCGCTGGTCGGCTTCGCCGCTGCTGTTTGCGCTGGCGATTTTCCCGGCGCTGTGGACGCTGACGGAATGGCTGCGCGGCTGGCTGTTTACCGGCTTTCCCTGGCTGATTTCTGGTTATGCCCACACCGCCGGCCCGCTGGCCGGTTACGCGCCGCTGGTCGGCGTGTACGGCATAGGCGGCATTGCAGCCTTGGTCGCCGGCGGCCTGGCCTTGCTGCCGCAATATAAAAAGCCGGCGATCGCGCTCGTCCCTGTGCTGGTGCTGGCTGCGGGCCTTGGTTTACATCAGGTCAACTGGACTGCGCCGCACGGCAAGCCGATCTCCGTGCGCCTGCTGCAAGGCAATGTGCCGCAGGAAGAAAAATTCGACAACGCACAGATCGTCAATTCCCTGCGCCTGTATATCGACATGATCCGCTCCGCGCCGGCAGACCTGATCGCCACCCCCGAGACAGCGATACCGATCCTGCAAACCCAGCTGCCGCCGGATTATGTGCCTGCGCTGGCCGACTTCGCGCGGCAGAGCGGCAGCCACATCGCATTAGGCATTCCCTATACCGACGGCCCCGAGCGCTACGCCAACAGCGTGATCGGCATCTCGCCCCAGGCCACGGATCCTGCCTATCGCTACGACAAACAGCATCTGGTGCCGTTCGGTGAATTCGTGCCGCTCGGGTTCCGCTGGTTTGTCGACATGATGAACATCCCGCTCGGCGATTTCACCCGCGGACCGGCGGTGCAGGCGCCGTTCGCGGTGAAAGACCAGTGGGTGCTGCCCAACATCTGCTACGAAGACTTGTTCGGCGAGGAAATCGCCGGCCAGCTGGCCGCCACCCAGGCGTCCGGCAAGCCCACCGCTACCCTGCTGCTGAACCTGTCGAATATCGCCTGGTTCGGGAACACGATTGCATTGCCGCAACATTTGCAGATATCGCAAATGCGCAGCCTGGAAACCGGCCGCCCGATGCTGCGCGCGACCAATACCGGCGCCACCGCGCTGATCGATCCTCACGGCGTCGTCAGCATCCAGCTGGTCCCGTACAGCCGCGCCACGCTGGCGGTGCCCGTGCAGGGGTATAGCGGGACAACGCCGTACATCCTTCTGGGCAATCGCCTGATGCTGGCGCTGGCGCTCTCGATGCTGGCCGGCAGCTGGTGGCGGAGCCGCCGCAAAGCGCGCCGGCAGCCCTAAAGCGGTCAAAACCCGCTAAAATCGCTGGTTTTAGCGCTCATCTTCTTGCGCCCTTTGTTATCCCTGGATTTCGCCCGATTCGTCGGCACCTTACCGTATGGAAAAGCAACAAAACGATGCTTACATTTCAACAAATCATTCTTAAATTACAAGATTACTGGGACGCCCAGGGCTGCGCCCTGCTGCAGCCCTACGACATGGAAGTCGGCGCCGGCACCTCGCATACCGCGACCTTCCTGCGCGCCATCGGCCCCGAACCCTGGCGCGCGGCCTATGTGCAACCATCGCGCCGTCCCAAGGATGGCCGTTATGGCGAGAATCCGAACCGCTTGCAGCATTACTATCAATACCAGGTAGTACTCAAGCCTGCGCCGGAAAACATCCTCGACCTGTACCTAGGCTCGCTGGCAGCGCTCGGCCTGGATCTCAAGCGCAACGACGTGCGCTTCGTCGAAGACGACTGGGAAAACCCGACCCTGGGCGCCTGGGGCCTGGGCTGGGAAGTCTGGCTGAACGGCATGGAAGTGACCCAGTTCACCTACTTCCAGCAAGTCGGCGGCCTCGATTGCAAACCGGTGCTGGGTGAGATCACCTATGGCATCGAGCGCCTGGCGATGTACTTGCAGGGCGTGGAAAATGTCTACGACCTGGTGTGGACCGAATGGGTCGAGAATGGCGTGACCAAGAAGCTCAGCTACGGCGACGTCTTCCACCAGAACGAAGTCGAACAGTCGACTTATAACTTCGAACACGCCAACACGGAATTCCTGTTCCCGCTGTTCGGCAACTACGAAGCCGAAGCCAAACGTCTGCTGGCGGTGCCGCTGGCGTTGCCAGCTTACGAGATGGTACTGAAAGCCGCGCATACTTTCAACCTGCTGGATGCGCGCGGCGCGATCTCGGTCACCGAACGCGCCGCCTACATGGGCCGGATCCGTAACCTGTCGCGCGCGGTGGCGCAGGCATATTACGATTCACGGGCAAAACTGGGTTTCCCGATGTGGGAGATCACCAAGGAAAACGGCGATCTGTTGTTGCAAGAATTTGGAGATGAATACATGGCGGCTGTAGCGCAGCGTGCGGGAGAAGCAGTATGAAGGACACGCTTTTGAACCAGACCCTGCTGATTGAAATTTTCACGGAAGAACTGCCGCCGAAAGCATTGGCGAAACTCGGCGATGCTTTTGCCAGCGGTATTTTCAACGGCTTGAAGTCACGCGATTTCCTGGACGACGGCGCCGTCGCCACTGCCTTCGCCACGCCGCGCCGGCTGGCGGTCGCCATCAGCAATGTGCGCGCCACCTCACTCGATAAAACCATGCGCGAAAAAGTGCTGCCGGTATCGGTGGCGCTGGATGCCGAAGGCCGCGCCACGGCGCCGCTGGTCAAGAAACTGGCGGCACTGGCCGCACAATGCCGCCAGGCGGTGATTACCCCGGCCGAACTGGAACGCGCACCTGACGGCAAGGCCGAAAGTTTTTTCTACAGCTATACCGCCAAAGGTGTGGCGCTGCCTGCCGGTTTGCAAGTGGTGCTGGAAGATACCGTGGCAAAATTGCCGATCCCGAAAGTGATGAGCTACCAGCGCCAGCACGGCCACGCGGCCGGCCATACCGTTCGTTTTGTGCGGCCGGCGCACAGCCTGGTGGCGCTGCACGGCGAACAGGTACTGCCTTTGACCCTGCTCGGCCTGGATGCGGACCGCCTGACCGAAGGCCATCGTTTCCTGTCGCCAGGCCGCATCACCCTGGCCGACGCCGACAGCTACGCAGTAACGCTGGCCGAACAAGGCAAAGTCATCGCCAGCTTCAGCGAACGCAAGGAAAAAATCCGCAAGGACCTGTTGGAAGGGGCAAAAAAGTCTGCGGCCGACGACCAGGTGCTGATGCCGGAAGCGCTGCTGGACGAAGTTACGGCGCTGGTTGAATGGCCGGTGGTGTATGCCTGCAAATTCGAAGACGAATTCCTCAGCGTCCCGCAGGAATGCCTGATCCTGACGATGCAGACCAACCAGAAGTATTTTGCCCTGACAGATAGCGCCGGCAAGCTGCGCTCGCGTTTCCTGATTGTCTCCAACCTGCAGACCAGTGAACCGCACTACATTATCGAAGGCAATGAGCGCGTGGTGCGCCCGCGCCTGTCCGACGCCAAGTTCTTCTTCGAGCAGGACCAGAAAAAGAAACTGGCCGAACGCGTACCTCTGCTGGCCAATGTGGTCTATCACAACAAGCTCGGCAACCAGCTGCAGCGCACAGAACGGGTCAAGACCCTAGCCGCGGCGATTGCGTCGCTGCTCGGCAGCGATGCCGCACTGGCCGAACGCGCGGCGCTGCTGGCCAAGGCCGACCTGCTGACTGACATGGTCGGCGAGTTCCCTGAACTGCAAGGCATCATGGGCAATTATTACGCACGCCACGACGGCGAAGCGGACGACGTCGCCCTGGCCATTTCGGAACACTACCAGCCGCGCTTTGCCGGCGACGCCCTGCCCACTACCGACACCAGCGTTGCAGTGGCGCTGGCGGACAAGCTGGAAACCCTGGTCGGGATCTGGGGCATCGGCTTGCAGCCGACCGGCGACAAGGATCCGTTCGCCCTGCGCCGTCATGCGCTGGGCATCCTGCGCATGCTGCTGGAAAAACGCCTGCCGATATCGCTCACGCAGTTGCTAAGCAATGCCGCCCAGCAGTTCGCCGGCAACAGCAACTTCAAGGATCCAGGCAGCGACGTACTGCCGTTCCTGTACGACCGCCTGCGCGGCCTGCTGCGCGAACGCGGTTATGCGCCGAACGAAATTGAAGCGGTAGTGGCGCAGCAGCCAGAGCGGCTCGACAACATCATCGAACGCCTGGATGCGGTGCAAGCGTTTGCCGCCTTGCCAGAGGCGGAAGCGCTGGCCGCGGCCAACAAGCGCATCACCAACATCCTGAAAAAGACCGAAGGCGTCGGCAGCACGGTGCAGCAAGACCTGCTGCGCGACAGCGCCGAACAATCGCTGTTCGCGGCGATGAATGCGCTCAAGCCGGAGGTCGATGCCGCCTTTGCCAAGGGCGATTTCAGCACCGCCTTGAAAGCACTGGCGCGGCTGCGGGAAAACGTCGACGGTTTCTTCAACGATGTGATGGTGATGGCCGACGACGAGCAATTGCGCAACAACCGCCTGGCGTTGCTGGCGAACCTGCATGTAATGCTGAACCAGGTCGCCGACATTTCCAAACTGGCTGCTTAAACATTGTTTGCTTCGCGATTTAACCGTGCTGTCTAATCAGTTGAGGACAGAGTAATTCGCCACGCTGCGGTGGCTCTTAAACTCTGTCCCGCAAATGGATACAATGCACCATGAAATTAATCATCCTCGACCGCGACGGCGTCATCAACCACGACTCGGATGCCTTCATCAAATCACCGGATGAATGGATCCCGATCAAAGGTTCGCTGGAAGCCATAGCCCGCCTGAACCAGGCAGGCTATCGGGTGGTGGTGGCGACCAACCAGTCGGGCATCGCGCGCGGCTTGTTCGACATGCCGACCCTGATGGCCATCCATCAGAAAATGCATGAAGCAGCGCAGCTGGTCGGCGCCGAAATCGACGCCATCTTTTTTTGCCCGCATGCCGCCGACGACAACTGCGATTGCCGCAAGCCCAAGGCTGGCATGTTCCACGACATCGGCAAGCGCTTCGAGATCAGCCTGCGCGGCGGCGTGGCGACGGTAGGCGATTCGCTGCGCGACCTGCAGGCAGGTTTTGTCGCCGGCTGCGCACCTTACCTGGTGCTCACCGGCAAAGGCGAAAAGACCCGCGACAAAGGCGGCCTGCCGCCCGGCACTCTGATTTTTCCTGACCTGGCGGCGGTGGTTGAATTCCTGCTGAAGAAACCGGTGGAGCTGGCGGTTTGATGAACGGACGGCTCTGTCCTGCAAAAAGATAGCTTATTTAAAAATACCTGGAGTCTGCATGTCGCGTTTTTTCCTGTTTTTACGTTCCCTACTGTTTTTCCTGCTGATGACGATCCTGACAGTGGTCTGGTCGATGGCTTGCCTCTTATTCGCTCCCTTTCCTTACGCCCGGCGCTATTACCTGACGGCGCGCTGGAATGTCATCGTGGTCTGGATGGCCAAAGTGATCTGCGGGATCCGTTACGAGGTCAAGGGTTTTGAAAACTTCCCCGACGCCCCTGCCGTGGTGCTGAGCAAACATCAGTCGGCATGGGAAACGATTTTCCTGCTGCAGATGACGCCGCGCCCGCTGGTGTTCGTGTTCAAGAAATCGCTGACCTATATCCCGTTTTTCGGCTGGGGCATCGCCTTGCTGCGCATGATTCCAATCGACCGCAGCAAGGGCCGCGACGCCTTCGCCCAAGTGGTGGTGCAAGGACGCAAGCGGCTGGCCGACGGCCAATGGATCATCATGTTCCCGGAAGGCACGCGGATTCCGGTTGGCCAGACCGGCAAATACAAGAACGGCGGCACGCGCCTGGCGGTGGAAACCAACACCGTGGTGGTGCCGATCGCGCACAACGCCGGCGAGTGCTGGCCAAAGAATTCCTTCATCAAGAAACCGGGCCTGATCACGGTCTCGATCGGCAAGCCGATTTCACCGGAAGGCCTGGATAGCAGCGAGCTGATGGCGAAAGTCGAAAATTGGATAGAATCTGAAATGCGCGTGATTTCACCGCATGTTTATTCCAAGCAGCAATAACCCCTCCAGTTTGGACACCATTGAAATTATTGCATCAAAAGCCAGCAAAGCCGCGCCTGGGACCGCATGGTCGGCCCCAGGGCAAGGCACAGCAGCAGCAAGCGCTGCAACTGGACTTGTTTGCCGACGGGTTTGCCAGCGACGCGATCGCCAGCACGCCGCCTGTGGAGGCGCCGCCTGCCAATTCACAGCCGGGGTTGCAGCCACGCTTGCAGCCAAAACCGCAAGCCCTCGCACCTGACGAACCGACGGCCCTGGCGCCCGGCAAGCGCCGCCTGCGCTTCGGCGAACATGTGCTCGACTACACCCTGCTGCGTTCCAAACGGCGTTCCATCGGCTTCCTGATCAGCGATGACGGCCTGCGCGTCACTGCTCCCAAGTGGGTGACCCTGGGCGATATCGAAATCGCCATACGCGAAAAGAAACGTTGGATTTTTACCAAGCTGAGCGAATACCGCGACCGCTCGACGCGCCGCATGCAGCCGCAAATGCAATGGCGCGACGGTGAGACCCTGCCGTATATGGGACGCAGCATCACCCTGCGTATCCATGCCACCCAGAAGGCCGGCATCCACTTCGACGACACCAGCGACCAGCTGATCGTCTGCCTGCCGGCCGACGCCGGCGAGCAGCAGCTCAAGGACCGCGTGCTGGGCTGGCTGCAGCTGGAAGCCAAGCGCGTATTTGCCGAACGGCTGCCGATCTATGCCCAGAAACTCGGCGTCACCTACCAGTCGTTCGCGCTGTCGTCGGCGACTACCCAGTGGGGATCCTGCACTTCGGAAGGCAAGATCCGGCTGAACTGGCGGCTGATGCATTTTGCGCTGCCGCTGATCGACTATGTGATTGCACATGAGCTGTCGCATCTGCGCGAGATGAACCATAGCCCGCGTTTCTGGGCCACCGTGCAATCGATTTTCCCTGAATTCGAAACCGCCAGGAAAACCCTGCGCGACAGCGCCCAGGAAACCCTGCCGGTTTTCTAGGGCAAGCTCTGCCCGATTTGTTCCCACGATTTAAAATATCGGCGTAAGTCTAAGCATTACCTCTCTTCCCAACCATCGAGAACAACCATGCGAATCCTCCATACCATGCTGCGCGTCGGCAACCTGCAACGCTCCATCGATTTCTACACCAAGGTGCTGGGCATGAAACTGCTGCGCACCAACGACAATCCGGAGTACAAATACACATTGGCGTTCGTCGGCTACGGCAGCAATCCCGATCATGCAGAACTCGAACTGACGTATAACTATGGCGTCGAAAGCTACGATCAGGGCACAGCTTTCGGCCACCTGGCGGTGGCGGTTGAGGATGCCTACAAGGCCTGCGCCGACGTCAAGGCGCAAGGCGGCAACGTGACGCGCGAAGCTGGTCCGGTCAAGGGAGGCAGTACCGTCATTGCCTTTGTGCAGGATCCCGACGGCTACAAAGTCGAATTGATCGAACGCAAGGATGGCATTTCCGCCAGCGCTACTTTATAAGCTCCGACAGCAATCATCATCCGCCGCCTGGCGGATGTATTTTATGCACCATGCACACACGTGTTGTAGCATCAGCTTTGCAGCACATCATTCATCGACGGCGCCCCATCTCCCGGACTGACCGCATCCTGCTGCCAGCCTGATCCAGACAAGAACCATGCGCGGCTTTGCCCTGCCGCCTCCTCATCGATCCCACCTCCGCCGCACTCTCTCTCCAGCCGTAGTGCTGGTCAACCCGCGTCTCTGCAATTTCTGCCGCATTGCATTTTAAAAACGCAAAGCTCAAGCCGATCCGGCCAGCTCTGACATCGCTCCTTCGCCGCCTGGTCCGGCCGTGGAAACAACCTACAGAAATCTCGGAATTTTCCTATTCACGGGGGAAAAAATACATTCCATGCTTCAACTGTAGTTATCAAAAAAACATACAAAAGGAGTCATCATGAATCAGTCATATCGCGTGGTTTGGCAAGCATCTACGAATATCTTCCGTGTCGTCCCGGAACTGGCAAAATCAAAAGGGAAATCCACATCCCGCAAGACAGGACGCGCCAAAATGCTGATCCGTATCGCCGCCGTCAGCCTCGGCATGCTGGGAGCGGACGCCGCGCTGGCCAATGCCGAAACCACAGAAGAGATAGGCGCCGGCAGCCAGTTTCGAGGCAGTTGCCTTGGCCCGGACGAGCGTACACAACGCCACCGCAACGCCGACGATAAGAATGACTGCAAGGACAGCACTGCCAAAATCAATCCTGACAGCTCTGCAGTTGCGCGGCAAGAGCAGATCGCCACCTCGCCGACTCCTTACGCCAGCGAGCAAGCCGGTACACGGTTTGCCACACCTTCCCCTGCTGCCGGCATCGAGCTGGCCGCCGAGGCCACTGGCGCGCGCACTACAACCGGAAGCAACGCGATGCCCGACGCCGTCGACAGCATCTCCGCAGGCAAAGCCGGCAGCGAACGGCAGATCACCAATCTTGCCGCCGGAACCAGAGACACTGATGCGGTCAATCTCGGGCAAGTGAAGCTATTGGCAGGCGACGGCAGCAGCCAGCGCTACCTCCAGGTCAACGGCAAGAACGACGGTAGCGACAATGCCCTGGCCAGCGGCTACAACGCCGCCGCAATCGGCGTCCAGGCAGCAGCCACCGGGGCCGGCGCAGCGGCGCTCGGTTCTCAAAGCCATGCCCTGGGCGATTACAGCATCTCCAGCGGTTACGGCTCAGTCGCCAGGGGTGACAACAGCATTGCCTCCGGTTATTCGGCTGTGGCCAACGACGAAGCAGCCGTTGCCATAGGAAAATTCAGCACAGCCAAAAGCGCCCGTAGCGTCGCTATAGGCGCCAATAGCATGGCAAGCAATGTCGATGCCTCAGCGGCAGGCGCATTTAGCAGCGCAGCAGGGATTGGCGCATCGGCATTCGGCGCCCACGCCCTGGCCGGAGGCAACTATAGCATCGCGGCAGGCAGCAACGCTCAGGCGCTGGGAGAGGCGAGCAGCGCTTTTGGCGGCGACGCAAATGCGACTGCCTACGGCAGTAGCGCCATCGGTGCCAGCGCTCGGGCCGCCGGCATCGGTTCGGTCGCGGTCGGCATTAACGCCAACGCCATGGCCCTGGAAAGCAGTGCCTTGGGTGCCGACAGCGTCGCCAAAGCTTACCGCTCTACTTCCGTCGGTTCACAGTCCTATGCCGCTGAAGATCACAGTGCCGCTTTCGGCGCAAGTGCTGCAGCGCTGGCGATCAACAGCAGCGCAATCGGCGCCGCCAGCCGGGCCGAAGCCAACAATAGTGTCGCGCTGGGGGTCGATTCCGTGGCTGACCGCGCCAACTCGGTGTCGGTCGGCAGTGCCGGCAACCAGCGTCAGATTGCCAATGTCGCAGCGGGTACGGAAGCTGGCGATGCCATCAACAAGGCGCAATTGGATGCCATGGCTGACAGCGTGAGCAGCGCCAGTCATTATTTTGCGGTCAGCGGCAGCAACGATGGCAGCAACAATGCCACGGCCTCAGGCGACAACAGCATGGCGGCGGGCTCGTCGGCATCAGCAGTGGGTGACGGTGCCAGCGCATTCGGCACCAGCACCTTGGCCGCCGGAACGGGTTCGCTGGCGTTGGGTGCCGGCGCCACCGCCGTTTCAGATCCTGACAGCGACGCCAATATCGCCATCGGCGCCAACGCGCGCGCGATGCATCCTGCCGGCGGCGGCATCGCCATTGGCACCGACGCCGCAACCCAAGCCAGCGGCATTGCCATGGGTACTTCTGCATTAGCCTATGGCAGCGGCAGCCTCGCCTTGGGAGCGGCAACCGTGGCCGAAGGCAATAGCTCGGTAGCGATTGGCGGCAGCTATCAATTTATAGACGGCGACGACCCCGGGGTGATTGAGAGCACCACTGCCGTTGGCCGGAACAGCATTGCCTTGGGAGCCAGCGCGCGCGCCAACGGCGACAACAGTGTCGCCATCGGCCCACGTGCGACCGCCAGCGGCAATGGCTCGGTGGCCCTGGGACTGCTCTCCTACGCAGACCGCGACAATACCGTATCGGTCGGCAACAGCCTGACCGGGAGCACGCGCCAGATCACCAACGTGCAAGCCGGGACGGAAGATTATGACGCCGTCAACGTACAGCAAATGAACAGCGCCGTTGGCAGCCTCAGCGGCAGTCTCGACAGCGTTGCCAGCATCCTGGGCGGCGGCGCGATGATGGGAGCAAACGGGTTTACCGGTCCGATTTTCGCTATCCAGGGCGGCAACTACCACACTGTCGGCGATGCGTTCGGCGCCCTGGACGGCGCCCTGGACTCTCTCGGCAATCGCGTCAGCGATCTGGAAAGCGGCCACACGCCGGCAGCGGCACAAGACAGCAAGCCAGTTGCGAAAATGTCGCGTGAGGCTGCGCCAGCGGCCAGCGGCGTCAAAGCGGAGGCTGACAGCGGCAAGGATATCGCCACCCAGGATCAAATCGAAGAAGTCCGGGACTATGCCGATGCCGGCGATAAACAGACTTTAAGCAGCGCTAATCAATATACCGATAGCAAGATGGCGGACAAGGTTAGTCAGAGCGACTTCAACGAGTTCAAGGGCAATGTCGACCAGCGCTTTGACAAGGTCAACAAGCGGATCAGCCGGATCGGCGCCATGGCCAGCGCGATGGCCGGCATGGCGGGCGCCATCGCCGCAGCTCCCGCCAACGAAAACCGCGTCAGTGCGGCGCTCGGCGGTTATGGCGGACAAACGGCACTATCGTTAGGTTACGCCAAACGCATCTCCAACAGGGGCGCGCTGCTGATCGGCGGCTCGATTGCCAGCGGCGGCGAATCGAGCGGTACGGTCGGCGTCAGTTTCGGCTGGTAAGGCAGGAACGTATCCCGTCTCTCGCCAGCGAGAGACGGGATCTTCACGGCAGGCGGTTAGCTAACGCTACAAACAATTCCATCGCTATGGTTTCCGGCCGCGCTTGCGGATCGACGCCAGCATCGATCAGCTCGTTCTCGGTAAACATGCCGGCCAGGCAGTTCCTGATCACCTTGCGCCTTTGCGTGAAAGCTTTCAGCACCACGTCTTCCAGTTTCTTCTGGTCGCAAGCCAGCGGCTGGGCAATAGGGATCATCCGTACGATGGCCGATTCCACTCGCGGCGGCGGATCAAATGCCGTCGGCGGCACGATGAACATCAGCTGCATGGTATAGCGCCATTGCAGCATCACCGACAAACGGCCAAAAGCCTTGCTGCCCGGCGCGGCGACCATGCGTTCCACCACTTCCTTTTGCAGCATGAAGTGCTGGTCTTGCACTTGCGGCGCGATTTCCGCCAGATGAAACAGCAAGGGACTGGAGATGTTGTAAGGCAGATTGCCGACCACGCGCAATTTTTTGCCGCCGTTCAGCGGAATGCTGTTGAAATCGAATTTCAGCGCATCGGCGGAATGCACATGCAGGCGCGCCGGATCGAAATTCTTTTGCAGGCGCGCCACCAGGTCGCGATCCAGTTCGACCACATGCAACTGCCGCAGCGATTCCAGCAGCAAACGCGTCATCGCTGCCAGGCCTGGCCCAATCTCGACCATGTTGTCGTCGGCTTGCGGATCTATCGCGCTGATGATGTTGTACAGCACGGTGTCGTCGGTCAGGAAGTTCTGGCCGAAGCGCTTGCGGGGAATGTGATTCTTCATATTTTTCTTTAATTGGTAGGGTGGGCACACCGTGCCCACGCGTGAATTCACGCCACGTACATACCTGTTTCGGCGCTGCTTGGGACCGCTCTCCGGTTATCGCGGTCACGCGTGGGCACGATGTGCCCACCCTACGCGCACCATCTGCGCTGCAACGCTCAGCGCCGCCAGCATGCTGCCGTGGTCGGCGCGGCCCAGGCCGGCTGCAGCGAGATCCAGCGCCGTGCCATGATCCACCGAAGTGCGGATGAACGGTAAGCCCAGCGTGATGTTGATGCCGTGTCCAAAACTGGCGTATTTCAGTACCGGCAAGCCCTGGTCATGATACATCGCTAGCACGCAATCGGCGTCCGCCAGGTATTTTTGCTGGAACAGGGTATCAGCCGGATAAGGGCCGCTGACGGCGATGCCGCGCGCTTTTGCGGCTTCCAGCGCCGGCGCGATGATATCGATTTCTTCGCGTCCCAGGTAACCGCCCTCGCCGGCATGCGGATTCAGGCCCGTCACCAGGATGCGCGGCTGCGCCAGGCCGAATTTTTTCTGCAGGTCGGCGTGCAGGATGTCGATAGTGTGGCTGAGGCTGTCAAAAGTGAGCGCCGCCGCCACGTCTTTCAGGGCCAGGTGAGTAGTCGCCAACGCCACCCGCAACGGCGGTGTGGTGCGGTCGGTGGCCAGCATCATGACCACCTGCGCCGTTGCGCTCTTCTCGGCGAGGTATTCGGTATGGCCGGTGAACGGCACGCCGGCGTCATTGATCGTGCTTTTCTGCAGCGGTGCGGTGACCATGCCGTCGAAAATTCCCTGCTGCGCGCCGTTGATGGCGATATCCAGCGTGCGCAACACGGCGCGGCCGTTGCGTGCATTCAGCAGGCCCGGCTGCACATGCGCATCGAGCGGACAATCGATCACTGCGATCTGGCCAGGAGGAAAATTCGGCAAACCGTTGTTGCGCAAGGCCTGCTGCGACAACGCTACGAGCCGGATCTGCGGGTCGATCTCGGCCGCGATCATCGCCAGGAAAGCGGCGTCGCCGATCAGCACGCTGTTGATTTCATCGCGCAACTGCCAGGCCGCCCTGATCGATACCTCAGGGCCGATGCCCGCCGGTTCGCCGCAAGTGACGGCCAGTATCGGCCGCCTTTGCGGTTTCAGCAGAACGGCGGATGATTCAGACATGCACTACTCTCAAGGCTGGCTGGTGCGCCGCAATCAACGGTCGTCGCCGCGGTATTCCACATAGGTCCGGTCGCGCAGTTGGCGCAGCCAGTCGTTAGTAGCTTCTTCGGTCTTACGTTCACGAATCGCCAACCGCGCCGTCAGGCGCTGGCGTTCCTTCGATACATCGTTGGCCTTGCGCTCCACCACCTGGATCAGGTGGTAGCCGAACGGCGACTCGATCGGATCGCTGATCTGGCCCGGTTTCAGCGCATCCATCGCGCGTTCGAATTCGGGTACGGTGTCGCCCGGGTAAACCCAGCCCAGGTCACCGCCCTTGGAGGCCGACAAATCGTTCGAATACAATTTGGCCAGATCTTCAAAGGTCGCCACCTTGTTGTCGATACGTTCCTTCAGGTCGGCCAGGCGGCGGCGCGCTTCTGTCGCCGTCACGGTTGGCGTCACCTTGATCAGGATATGGCGCACATGGGTCTGCTGGACCGGCGCTGCTGCCGTATCGGTCGCGGCTGCCGCGGCAGCTGCACGCTTGTTGACCAGCTTGATGATATGAAAACCGTTGGCGCTTTTCAGGATGCTCGACACCTGGCCCGGATTCAGGTTCGCGACCGCTTCCACAAACAGCGCCGGCAGGCGGTCCTGTGCGCGCCAGCCCATATCGCCGCCGGTCAGGGCGTCGCTGGCGTCGGAATAAGCAGCGGCGACGGCGGCGAAATTACCGCCGGACTTGATCTGCTGCATGGCTTCTTCGGCGCGCTTGGCGCGTTGTGCAATCTGCTCGGCCGAGGCGTTTTCCGGCACCCGGACCAGGATCTGCGCCAGGTCGAGTTCCTGCGCGGTTTGCTTGTTGGCGTTTTCAGCGGCGATATAGTTGTCGACTTCCGATTCCGAAATCTGGATCTTGTTGTCGACTTCGCGTTCACGCAAGCGCTGCAACAGCATTTCCTGGCGAATTTCTTCGCGGAAGGAGGCGTAAGGAATCTTGTCCTGCGCCAGTTGCTTCTGGAAATCGCCCATCGACAATTTATTCTGTTCGGCGATCCGGCTGATCGCCCGGTCCAGCATGACGTCGTCCACCGACAAGCCGTTTTCTTTCGCCAGTTGCACTTCGGCGCGCTCCAGGATCATGCGTTCCAGCAATTGCTTCTGCAGTTCGGCCACAGGCGGCAATTCGATGTTCTGGGCACGCATGCGTTGCGTCACGTCGCTCATGCGCTTGGCCAATTCCTGCTGGGTAATCACGTCCGTGTTGACCACTGCGACAATCGCGTCGACAGTCTGCGGATTGGCTTTCGCCGCAGCTGGCTTGGCGGCCGGCGCGGCAGTTGGCGCAACCGCCGGCGGCGCGGTTTGCGCCGTCGATGCGGCTTGGGCCCAGGCGCCGCCGGCAGTAACGGACAACAGCGAGAATGCCATTGCAGCGAGTTGGATTTGATTGGTTTTACGCATAATTGGAAAAACGTTCATAAGTGAAAATGACGGATTCAACGGCTGATGAAAGAGTCGGGTTGATTAACATTCTGATAACCTGGGACACTGCTGCGCAGGGCTTGGATCGGATTGGACCCGATGCTTGACAAACCATTCAACTCAAGTTGCACGAATATACCCGTAGTCGAGCGGGTTGACGAGGTCGGCGTACGCTGGCCGACCACGCGGAACACCCAGCAATCCGCTTTGTATTCCAGCCCGAGCAGGCTTTGGCCAACTGTCTTTTCCTGCAAGGAATAACTGACGCGGCCGACGCCATACCAGCGGCGGCTCAGCGGCCATTGGGCGGATACGTCGAATTGCTTCAGGTATTTATTGTCCAGCAGCAGCGGGTCGACGTTGTTGTGATCCAGCTGGTAGGAAAAATTGATGACTTTTTTCGGGCCCGGCTGCCATTTGATGTTGGAGCTGGCGCGCACCCACTGGTTATTGCTCGGGCTGTACTGGATCGTATTGTCGATGCCGAGCGCCTGGGTCACCTGCCCGCCCGCCGTCAGCAGCAAATCCGAGCGGCTGGTGGTGATCGTGTCGGTAGTTCCCCCCAATGTAACGCGCGGCGGGGTAAAGTAAAAACGCTGGCCGATACCCAGGCGCAAGCGTTCTATGCCTGATTCCTCGATAAAGCGCGAAATCACTGCGGCGGTCAACTGGTTGGCGTCGCCGATGCGGTCATGGCCGGTATATCGGTTTTCAGTGAAAATCTGAGCAAAATTGAAATCCGCAACGCCGCTATCAAACAATGGATATTGGCTCTGGTCACGGTAGGGAGTACGCACATAGAACAGGCGCGGCTCCAATGTCTGCGTCATCTGGTTGCCGAAAAACTTGGCGTCGCGCTCGAAAATCAAACCGCTGTCCAGCGAGAAGGTGGGCAGTACCCGGTTAAAGTTATTGCCGATCGGCGCCTGATCCGCTGGAGTTGGGGAAACAAGCGGATTAGGTACGCCAAATTTATTCGGCGTGATGCTATAGGAGGTCGCATCCAGCTGGATCTTCGGTGTAATAAAATAACCAGGACGGATGATCGGATAGGAAAGCTGGGGGTTGATATAAATACGGTCGCCGCCCAACGGCAACAGCAGCGTGCTGGCTTGCGTCGTGCCGCTGCCTTGCGGGAAGTCGTATTGGCTATTCCTGAAGCGGGTGTATTGCGCGGTCACGTTCCAGTCAAACCCGTAAATATCCTGCTTGGCTGCAGCCACGGTAACTTGAGGCAGGCGGTCATATGGACGGCTCAACGTCGGATTTCCATTGGCATCGAAATCCTGCAATACCTGATAGCGCGAAGCCAGTGCCGCCACGCTCCAGAATGAACCGCTATAGTTCAAATCGAATTCCCGGTTCAGTACGCGTGCAGAACTTTGGGTAATCGAACGCGTGAAATCGTCGGGGTAATTGTTATCCGAAGCAAAATTGACATTCCAGCCCATGGTCAAACCGGGCGCCAGCGTCTGCGAATGGATCGACTGCACGGCATAACGGTTGGTCTTGGTCAGCTTGTCGTCCGGCAGGTACTCGATCTTGGTCTGGCCGCTGTAGCCATCCCCTATGTAGCGTGCGTCTCCGCCCATTTGCAAACCGCGCTGGGTAATGATGTTGGGGTACAGCGTGAAATCGCGGTTAGGGGCGATATTGAAATAATAAGGCAGGTTGAACTCAAAACCGCCGTTGTTGGTGGTCCCTATAACCGGCGGCAAGACACCGGACTGGCGCTCGTTCGACAAGGGAAATGACAGCACCGGCGAACCAAGGATAGGCACGCTCTTGAAATACAGCACGCCGTTGTGGGCAACCCCTTCGCCCAGCCCGCTGTCGACATCCAGCGTACTCGACTTGATATACCAGTCCGGCTTGGTGCTCGGGCAGGTGGTGTAAGTGCCGGTGATGATCTTTGATTTGTCCTCATCGATAAAATCGATGCGTTCCGCGCTGCCGTGGCCGTCATTGGCCTTGAACCAGTAGGTCGGGTTGGTCAGGAAACCTTGCCCGGAATCCATGTTCAGTTTGAGGTCGTCGCCGGTGTACTTGTCGCCGTAGCGGTTCATGCGCACGCAGCCGTGCGCTTCCGCCTCGTTTTCTACAATCCGGTAAGTCGCCTTGTTGGACTTGACGTTGGTCTCGCCGCGCGTCATGTCGACATCGTTATCCAGGTTGATCAGCCGGTCCGGGCGGCCGGTCATCTGCTCGGCCTCTACCGTGGTCGGCGCATCGCTATCGTTGACGCGCGGCGGCTTGGTGCTGTTTTGGGTGGTGGGGACAGTCGGCGTGACCGTTTCAGTCGTTTGTGCCCATGCCCACACAGGCATGGACGCCGCCGCGACGACCGAAGCCACCAGGACAGTCATGCGCCGCAAGGCCGGCAATTGGGACGCGGCCCGACCTGGACGTGACTGGGATTGCTTAGGGAGCGCTGAGGAGGACCGGGTCATGAAATGAATTTGGCAAACACCATAGCAGGCGATTTTTTGAAATTAATCCCTTATTATATGGGAACTCACCACCGATAACCGTAATACTGGATTGCTCAATGCCTTTGTCCCCGTCTGCCCCTGCTTTGCCTGATCTGCGTCAGACCCAAATTGTCGAATGGTTAACTGCGCTCAGCGCCGTCCCGACCCTCCCTGCAACCCTCCGCCCTGCCTCTGCCGACGCCAGTTTCCGGCGCTATTTCAGGGTTGATGCGGCCGCTCCAGGCACGGCTGACGGCGGCACACTGATCATCATGGATGCGCCGCCGCCGCAAGAAGATGTGCGGCCGTTCATCGAGATTGCCGGGCTGCTCGCCGGCATCGGCCTGTCGGTGCCGGCAATCCTGGCGCAAGATGTCGAACGCGGTTTCCTGCTGCTGTCCGACCTCGGCTCCACCACCTACCTGCAGCAACTGAACGACGACAGCGCACCGAAACTGTATATGGACGCCATCGACGCCCTGGTGTTGCTGCAAACCAAGAGCCAGCCCGACGTCTTGCCGGAATACGACCGCGCCTTCCTGTTGCGAGAATTGCAAATATTTCCCGAATGGTATTTGGGCAAACACCTGAAGGCAACGCTGACCGACCAGCAAACCACGGATCTGAACCAGGTGTTCGACGCCATCCTGGCCAACAACCTGGCGCAGCCGCAGGTATTCATCCACCGCGATTACCACTCGCGCAACCTGATGGTGCTGCCGGCCGGCAATCCCGGCGTACTGGATTTCCAGGGCGCGCTGTACGGCCCGATCACCTACGACATCGTCTCGCTGTTGCGCGATGTCTACATCCAGTGGGACGAAGCGCAAGTGCTCGACTGGATGATCCGCTACTGGGAACGCGCCAAGCGCGCCGGCCTGCCGGTCGCCCCGGATATCGACAGCTTCTACCGCGACTTCGAATACATGGGACTGCAGCGGCACCTGAAGATACTCGGCCTGTTCGCGCGCCTGTATCACCGCGACGGCAAGGAAGCCTACCTGAAAGACATCCCGCTGGTCATGGATTACGTCCGCAAGACCGCGCTGCGCTACCGCGAGCTGATTCCGCTGGTGCGGTTGCTGGACAAGCTGGAAGACAAGACCGTGCAAGTCGGTTATACCTTCTGATGGCAGCCAGGACAAAACATCCATGAAAGCCATGATTTTTGCCGCCGGCCGCGGAGAGCGCATGCGCCCGCTGACCGACACCACTCCCAAACCCTTGCTCAAGGTGCGCGGCCGGCCGCTGATCGTCTGGCACATCGTCAACCTGGTGCGCGCCGGCATTACCGAGATCGTGATCAATCACGCCCACCTCGGGCAGATGATCGAAGACACGCTGGGCGACGGCAGCAAATTCGGCGCGACCATCGCCTATTCGCCGGAAGCGGTGGCGCTGGAAACAGCCGGCGGCATCGCCAACGCCCGCCACCTGCTGGGCGAGGCGCCGTTCGTGGCGATTGCAGGCGATGTCTACTGCCCGCATTTCGATTTCGCACAGGTCAAGCATACGCTGGAAGATAATGACATCTGGGGCCAGCCATATGCCCTGGACAAGCGCGACAATGCCTGGCTCTACCTGGTAAAGAATCCGCCGCACCATCCGCAAGGCGATTTCGGCCTGCACAGTTTTTCCGTCAGCAACGATGGCGAAGCTGGCCATACCTACACGTTCTCCGGCATCGGCGTATATCGCCCGGACATGTTCGACGCCGTCAACGCCGGCCAGCCGGAAAAACTGGTTACCCTGTTGCGCGAATACGCCGCGCGCGGCCAGATCGGCGGCGAGATATATCGCGGCGAATGGACCGACGTCGGCACCATCGAACGCCTGAATCAACTGAACGCGCCGCTGTAGACGACAAAGCGGCAGCAGACCAACCTACTCCAGAAAGACGCCAGCATGACTCCTTACAGCACACGCCGCAGCAAACTGATTGCGCAAATGCAGGCCATGGGCGGCGGCGTCGCGATTGTCTCGACCGCGCCCGAGGCAGCCCGCAACGCCGATTCCGATTTCCTTTACCGCCACGACAGCAGTTTCTATTACCTGTCCGGTTTCACCGAACCGGATGCCGTGATCGTGCTGGTCGCCGGCAAGGATCCCAAGGCTGTCTTGTTTTGCCGCGAAAAAAACCTGGAACGGGAAATCTGGGACGGCTTTCGTTTCGGCCCCGACGCCGCGCGCGAACAGCTCGGTTTCGATGCCGCCTACGCCATTGACGCCATCGACGAAGAAATGCCGAAACTGCTGGCCGATGCACCCGCAATTTTTTACGCGCTAGGCAAACAAGCCAAGCGCGACGCCCAGTTGCAAGGCTGGCTCGACAAGCTCGGCGGCCAGGCCCGCGTCGGCATCAGCGCACCGTCCACCATCCATAGCCTGGATCCCCTGCTGGCCGAAATGCGGCTGTTCAAGGATGCGGGAGAACACGCGATCATGCAGCGCTCGGGGCAAATTGCCGCCGGCGCCCATTGCCGCGCGATGCGCATGGCGCGCCCCGGCCTGCGCGAGTACCACCTGGAAGCGGAAATCCTGCATGAATTCCGCAGCAACGGCGCCGAATCGCCTGCCTATACCTCGATCGTCGCTACCGGCGCCAACGCTTGCGTGCTGCACTACCGCGCCGGCAACACCGAACTGAAGGACGGCGACCTGGTGCTGATCGATGCCGGCTGTGAATTCGAAAGCTATGCGTCCGACATCACCCGCACCTTCCCGGCCAACGGCGTCTTCTCCGGCCCGCAGAAAACCTTGTACGAAATCGTGCTGGCGGCGCAGCACGCGGCGATCGCCGCCACCCGGCCGGGACAGCGCTTCATCGACGGCCACAACGCGGCGCTGCGGGTGCTGGCGCAGGGCATGCTGGATACCGGCCTGCTCGACAAGAACAAGACCGGCACGCTCGACGATGTGATCGCCAACGGAGACTACCGCCAGTTCTACATGCACAGCACCGGGCACTGGATAGGCCTGGACGTGCACGACGTTGGCGCATATCGTGAAAAAAACGGCGAACCTGGCGAAGCGGCTCCCGAAGGCCAGCAAAAACCGTGGCGCAAGCTGCAGCCTGGCATGGTGACCACGGTCGAACCCGGCATCTACGTGCGTCCCGCCGAAGGCGTGCCGGAGCAATACTGGAATATCGGCATCCGCATTGAAGACGACATCCTGGTCACCGCCGACGGCAACCTCAACCTGACCAGCGACGTCCCGACAGCGGTGGCCGAGATCGAAGCGTTGATGCGCAAGTGACGTCCATGGCACACACGACTGCGGCAACTACAGCTCCCACCATCGTCGTATTCGACCTCGGCGGCGTTCTGTTCGACTGGAATCCGGACTACCTGTACCGCAAGCTGATCGCCGACGAAGCCGAACGCCAGTGGTTCCTCGCCAATATCTGCAATGGCGAATGGAATGTCCAGCAGGATGGCGGCCGTTCACTGAGCGAAGCGACCGCTGCGCTGAGCGCGCGCCATCCGGATCATGCGCAGCTGATCGGCGCTTTCTATGCACGCTGGACCGAAATGCTGGGCGGCACCCTGGCCGGAGGCATGGCGATTTTCGAGGCGCTGGAAAGCGCCGGCGTACCGCTGTATGCGCTGACCAACTGGTCGGCCGAAACTTTTCCCTACGCCCGCAACACCCATCCGTTCCAGCCCGTGCTGCAGCGTTTCAAGGATGTGCTGGTGTCCGGCGAGGAAAAACTGATCAAGCCCGATGCCCGCATTTACCAGCGCATGCTGGAGCGCATCCGCAAGCATTATCCGGCTGCGCAGGCGCAGCATCTGATATTCATCGACGACGTCCAGCGCAACGTCGAGGCCGCGCGCGCACTCGGCTGGCGCGCCATCCACCATACTGATCCTGCCGCCACCGCGGCCCAGCTGCGCAACTGGGGTTTGCCGGCATGAGTCAATCCACTGAGCATATTGATCAGCAGCGGGCCGAAGTCGATATCGCCATCTGCGGCGCCGGTCCGGTCGGCCTATGCCTGGCCGCCTTGCTGGTCAAGCGCGGCGTGGCCGCCGACCGCATTGCCCTGATCGACGCCAAGACGGTCGAGCAGGCAAGGCAGGATCCGCGCTCGATTGCACTGTCCTACGGCAGCCGCCAGATCCTGCAAGAGGTCGGCGCCTGGCCGATTGCGGCCACTGCCATCCACCAGATCCACGTATCGCGCCGCGCGCATTTCGGCCGCACCCTGATCCAGCGCGAAGAATTCCAGCTGCCGGCGCTTGGCTACGTCACGCGTTACGGCACCCTGGTCACCGCCTTGGCTGCATTGCCGGCGCTGGCCGCCGTCCATTTGCTGAGACCGGTGCAAGTCAGTTCCAGCACCGAACAAGACGACGCTGTGGAACTGCAATTGTCGGACGGCCGTACGCTGCGCAGCAAACTGCTGGTGCAGGCCGAAGGCGGCCTGTTCGGCGCCCAGGACGACAAGTCGCTGCAGCGCGACTACCAGCAGATTGGCATCGTCGCCCACGTCCAGAGCAGCGCGCCGGTTGCGCACCGCGCATTCGAACGCTTTACCGACCAGGGTCCGCTGGCGCTGCTGCCGCAGGATGACGGTCACGGCAACAACTATGCCTTGGTATGGTGTGTGCGCCCCGCCATGGCAAACGAACTGCTGGCGCTGGACGATGCGGCGTTCCTGGCTGCGCTGGCGCAGGCTTTCGGCGGCCGCCTCGGGCGATTTACCAAAACCTCGGCCCGCAACAGTTTCCCGCTCGGCCTGAATGCGCGCCCGGCAGCCACCGCCAGGACCGTCGCCATCGGCAATGCCGCGCAAACCCTACACCCGGTCGCCGGCCAGGGTTTGAACCTGGGTCTGCGCGACGCCACGGTGCTGGCGCGTTTGCTGGCCAGCGAGGCCGGCAGCATTGGGCCAAATATCGGGCCAGATGCGCTGCATCAGTTTGCCTTGGCCAGAAAGACAGACCGAAGTTTGACCATCCACCTCACCGACGTCATGGCGCGCATCTTCGCCAGCGCTCCCGACGGCGCCCTGTCGCAAACCCTGCTCGGTTTATCGCTGGGGCTGGTCGATGTGGTGAAACCCGCCAGGCGCCTGCTGGCGCAGCAAATGATGTTTGGCCGACGCTGAATCACGCCCGCTCGCACGATAAAAAAGCCGCAGCAGTTTTACCTGATGCGGCTTTTTTAACGAGAACAGTCAGCGTCTATTCAACTGCTTTCACCATATCTTCAATCACCTTCTTGGCGTCGCCGAACACCATCATGGTCTTGTCCATGTAGAACAGTTCGTTGTCGAGCCCGGCATAGCCGGCAGCCATCGAGCGCTTGTTGACGATCACGGTCTTGGCTTTATAGACTTCCAGGATAGGCATGCCGGCGATCGACGATTTCGGATCTTTCGCGGCAGGATTGACGACATCGTTGGCGCCCAGCACCAGCACCACGTCGGCCTGGGCGAATTCGCCGTTGATGTCTTCCATCTCGAACACCTGGTCGTAAGGCACTTCCGCTTCCGCCAGCAGCACGTTCATGTGGCCAGGCATGCGCCCCGCCACCGGGTGGATCGCGTATTTGACGATCACGCCCTTGTGCGTCAGCTTCTCGGTCAGCTCCTTCAAGGCGTGCTGCGCGCGCGCCACCGCCAGGCCGTAGCCCGGGACGATGATCACGGTTTCCGCATTGCCCATCAGGAAAGCGGCGTCATCGGCCGAACCGGATTTCACCGGCCGCTGCTGTTGCGCCGCGCCGCCGGTGGCAGCCGCCGCATCGCCGCCGAAGCCGCCCAGGATGACGTTAAAGAACGAGCGGTTCATGGCCTTGCACATGATGTAGGACAGGATTGCACCGCTCGAGCCGACCAGCGAACCGGCGATGATCAGCATCGAGTTGTTCAGCGAGAAGCCGATGCCGGCAGCCGCCCAGCCGGAATAGCTGTTGAGCATCGAAACTACCACCGGCATGTCGGCGCCGCCGATCGGGATGATGATCAGCACGCCGAGGATGAAAGCGATCAGCGCCATCAGGATGAACGGCAGCCAGGCCTGGGTCAGTACAAAAATGATGCCGAGGCCGATCATCGCCACCGCCAGCAGCAGGTTGATGAAATGCTGGCCGCGGAAACTCACCGGCGCGCCCTGGAACAGGCGGAACTTGTATTTGCCCGACAGTTTGCCGAAAGCGATCACCGAACCGGAGAAGGTAATCGCGCCGACGAAGGTGCCGATGAACAGTTCGATGCGGTTGCCGGTCGGCAGTGCTTCGCCGTGCGCAGCGATACCGAAAGCCCAAGGCTCCGACACCGCGGCGACCGCAATACACACTGCCGCCAGGCCGATCAGCGAGTGCATCGCCGCCACCAGCTCCGGCATCTTGGTCATCTCGACCCGCTTGGCCAGCATGGCGCCGATGCCGCCGCCTACCACCACGCCGCCGGCCACCAGCCAGAAGCCGAGGCCGGCTCCCTGCGATTCAGCCTTCAGCTTGACGATCAGGGCAATCGTGGTCACCACCGCGATCGCCATGCCGGCCATGCCGAATGCATTGCCGCGCCGCGCCGAAGACGGATGCGACAAACCCTTGAGCGCCTGGATGAAGCAGACCGAGGCGATCAGGTACAACAAGGTCACCAGGTTCATGCTCATTGCTGCGCTCCCTCTTTGGCGGCAGGTTTTGCCTTAGGCTCTTTTTTCTTGAACATTTCCAGCATGCGCTGGGTCACCAGGAAGCCGCCGAATACATTGACGGCCGCCAGCGCCACCGCCAGCGTGCCGGCGATCTGGCCGACGATGCCTTCGGTCAGGCCGGCCGCCAGCATGGCGCCGATGATGATGATGGCGGAAATGGCGTTGGTGACTGCCATCAGCGGCGTATGCAGTGCCGGTGTAACGGTCCAGACCACGTGGTAACCGACGTAGATCGCCAGTACGAAAATGATCAGGTTGGTGATGGTGTGCGTGACTTCCATGGTTTCCCCTTGATAGAAGGACAGCGCCGCCGATTTGCGCAGCTGGCGCTTCGCCTTAGATTTTCTTCAGGCCGGTAATCCGGTTGTTGTCGTCGACAAACACCACTTTCGGCACGTAACTGCCGGCCTCTTCATTCGAAAGCGGAGCATAGGTGCAGATGATCAGCAGGTCGCCCAGGTGGGCGCAGCGGGCAGCCGCGCCGTTCAGGGAAATCTCGCCGCTGCCGCGCTTGCCGCGGATCGCATAAGTCGAGAAACGCTGGCCGTTGTTGACGTTGTACAGCTCGATCTTTTCAAACTCGCGGATGTCGGCCGCTTCCAGCAGGTCTTCATCGATCCCGCAAGAGCCCTCGTAGTGCAGGTCAGCCTGGGTGACGGTTGCGCGATGGATCTTGGCGCGCAGCATGATGCGTTGCATATCTTGTTTCTCCAATTTTATGTCTTTACAAAGAGCCCCAGGCCAAAGCCTGGTCGCCCCTTTACAACCATTGATTAATTTTATTTGCGCAGCACTTCGCCGCCGCTGCACAGCAAGGTGGCGGCCACGATATCGTCCTCGCGGTTGATCACCAGGCCGCCTTCGGCGTTGATGATCAGCTTGAGGAAATCGAGCAGGTTGCGCGCATACAGCGCCGAAGCGTCGGCCGCCACCAGCGCCGCCAGGTTGCCTTCGCCGATGATGTGGACGCCGTGCCTGATGACAGTTTTTCCGCTTTCCGACAGCGGGCAGTTGCCGCCCTGGTCAACCGCCATGTCGAGGATCACCGAACCCGGCTTCATCGCCTTGACGGTGTCTTCGCTGATCAGCACCGGCGCCTTGCGGCCGGGAATCAGGGCGGTGGTGATGATGATGTCGGCCTGCTTGGCGCGTTCATGCACCAGCTCGGCCTGGCGCCGCATCCAGTCGGCCGGCATCGGCCGCGCGTAGCCGCCCACGCCCTGGGCGATTTCCTTTTCTTCATCGGTGATGAAAGGCACGTCCAGGAATTTCGCGCCGAGCGACTCGATCTGTTCTTTCACTGCAGGCCGCACATCGGAAGCTTCGATCACGGCGCCGAGGCGCTTGGCGGTGGCGATTGCTTGCAAACCAGCAACACCGGCGCCCATGATCAGCATCCGCGCCGCTTTCACGGTGCCGGCGGCGGTCATCAGCATCGGCATGAAACGCTGATAGGTATTGGCCGCCATCAGCACCGCCTTGTAGCCGGCGATGTTGGCTTGCGACGACAGCACGTCCATCGATTGCGCACGCGAAGTGCGCGGCGCCGCTTCCAGCGCGAAGGCGGTCAGGCCATGGCTTGCCATAACAGCAATATTGTCGGCATCAAAAGGGTTCAACATGCCGACCACGACCGTGCCGCTTTTCAGCAACGCCAGTTCGTCGCTGCTGGGGGCACGCACCTTGAGCACGGTTTCCACGCCGAATGCCGCCGCCGCGGTGACTACCTCGGCGCCGGCCGCAGCGTAAGCTTCGTCGGTGATGCTGGACGAAATGCCCGCGCCAGACTGCACCAGCACCTGGTGTTTGGCCGCCACCAGCTTCTTTACCGTCTCCGGAGTCGCAGCAACCCGGGTTTCGCCAGGCCGCGTCTCGGCGGGGATGCCGATTTTCATGTACTTCTCCCACTATGTTAAGAATTCTTTGGATTTGCCGAGGACAGGATAACTCGCCACCCGTCGAGGCCAGGCGGCGCTTAAAGTCTGCCTTGTCAATTAGCTGTATGGAATCTTACACGGAAAAATTGCGGCTCAACAACCAGAGGTCTTGATGTAGGTTATTTATCCTAAAATTAATCCGTCGTTGCGAATATGGCTACAATCACCTCCGCTTTCGTGCTAGGACGCTGCAGGCGCCATCCTTGGCCCGCTGCCCCCTGCTTCTGGCCGGCTTCTCATCGAAAACCGGCAGGCAAGTTAAAATATCGGATTAACCGAGGAATTTATGACTGACGTTTGGAAACCCGCCGTCACAGTTGCCGCGATCATAGAGCGCGACGGGCGCTTCTTGCTGATTGAAGAAGCGACCAGTGACGGCATCCGCATCAACCAGCCAGCCGGCCATCTCGATCCCAACGAGTCGCTGGCGCAGGCGGTCGTGCGCGAAACGCTGGAAGAAACGGCGCATGACTTCACCCCTACCGCGCTGGTCGGCATGTACATGGCGCGTTATGTATCGGTGCGCACCGGCAAAGCGGTCACTTACTTGCGTTTCGCGTTCTGCGGCGACCTTGGCGCCCGCCACGATCAGGCGCTCGACCATGGCATCTTGCGCACCCTGTGGATGTCGCGCGACGAACTGGCGGCCTGTCCGGAACGCCACCGCAGTCCGCAAGTGCTGCTGTGCATCGACGATTACCTGCGCGGCCAGCGCGCGCCGCTGTCCATGCTGAACACCCATCCAAGCGCCTGCGGGGTGGCCCATGTCTAGTAAAAAACGCGTGGTCATCGGCATGTCGGGCGGGGTCGATTCCTCCGTTTCGGCGTGGATGCTGAAACAGCAGGGTTATGAAGTGATCGGCCTGTTCATGAAGAACTGGGAAGATGACGACGATTCCGAATACTGCTCGACGCGGCAGGACTGGATCGATGCGGTCAGCGTGGCCGATGTGATCGGTGTCGATATCGAAGCAGTCAATTTCGCCGCCGAGTACAAGGACCGGGTATTCGCCGAATTCCTGCGCGAGTACCAGGCCGGGCGCACGCCCAACCCGGACGTGCTGTGCAATGCCGAAATCAAGTTCAAGGCCTTCCTCGACCATGCCATGAAACTGGGCGCGGACCTGATCGCCACCGGCCACTACGCGCGCGTGCGGCAGGCCGATTCCGGCCGCTTCGAACTGCTGAAGGCGGTCGACGCCAGCAAGGACCAGAGTTATTTCCTGCACCGCCTGAACCAGTCGCAGCTGTCGCGCACCTTGTTCCCGCTGGGCGAAATCCAGAAAACCGAAGTGCGCAAGATCGCCGAGCAGATCCAGTTGCCGAACGCCAAGAAGAAGGATTCGACCGGCATCTGCTTTATCGGCGAACGGCCGTTCCGTGAATTCCTGAACCGCTACCTGTCATATAAACCGGGGCCGATGAAGACACCCGATGGCGATGTGGTGGGCGAGCATGTCGGCTTGAGTTTTTACACGCTGGGCCAGCGCAAGGGCATCGGCCTGGGCGGCATGAAAACGCACAAGAATGCCGGCGGCGACAGCGATCCCTGGTATGTCGCCAGGAAAGATGTGGAAAACAACACTTTGTACATCGTTCAGGGCCATGATCACCCATGGCTGCTGTCGTCGACGCTGCAGGCGGGCCAGCTCAGCTGGGTCGCGGGAGAAGCGCCGGGCAGCGGCCAGCTGTCGGCCAAGACACGCTACCGGCAAGCCGACATGGCTTGCACGTTTGACAGCCTGCGGTTGCCTGAAGCGGAAAATTTCGCGCTCAGTTTCAGCGATCCGCAGTGGGCCGTCACTCCTGGACAATCTGCCGTGCTGTACGATGGCGATATCTGCCTCGGCGGCGGCATCATCGAATCATCCGGCAACATCGCCTGATTTCCGGTTTTTTCCTGGTTTTGCATCTTCCTGATGCAAAACCAGCGTCCCGCTACAGCCGCCTGTCCTGGTTCGCGCTGATTTCCATTCCTGCCTAACGTAATTGGGTTGCGCATTGCACCAAAAAGTTCCTTTTTATTATTGCCATTTTAGGAACAGTCAATTTCCAATATGGCCATTTATTGTTGATCGTGAAGCCTCTACACTTTGTTTCATCGATGGACGCAACACACAAGCAACCGCAGCAAATGCAAGTGCGCCGCTCACCGAGGCAGGACCCGACGGGCTGCACCAAGCCTGTTCCGCCGAGCCCGCTGCCATCAACCTTATCGGAGAAAAAGATGAACATGAAACAAGTTATCGCAGGTTTTGCAATTTTGGCTGCCGCTGGCAGCGCTTTGGCCGACGCTCCATATCCTCCTGAAACACCGTTTGCGTCGACCAAATCGCGCGCCGATGTCCAGGCTGAACTGGTGCAGGCCCAGAAAGACGGTTCGCTGGCAGTGGCCCGCAACCAGTACCCTGTCGTTGCAGCCGTAGGCCAGCCGGAAACCCGTGCCGAGGTAGTGAGCCAGCTCAACAAGGCAGAGCCGTCGGTCTATAACGGCAACTAAGCTGCAATTAAGTTGTAGAAGCATCTGATGCAACACTGATCCAGCGAGTTTCAGAGTTACACAAAACGCCAGCCTAGCTGGCGTTTTGCTATTATTCAGTCACATCCTCGTTCACCGCGTAACCCGGGGTTTTAGTGTAGTGCAAGCGCTGCCGGCAAATAAGCGTTCAGACCTCTCTAATCATTACAATTTGGGTTCCCATGCGGTCATATCCTGTCTTCCAGCGTACCCCCTCAGCCAGGCTGCTGCTCGCCGCTTCCCTGGCGCTGCAGTTGCTGCTGTTAAGCGCCTGCGCCGACTTTTCCGGCATCGACAAGCAATCCAGATTGACCGATGGCAACTCGCTTTCCGGCGGCGCCACACTGGCCAACCTCAGCCAGACCGCATGGCCGACCGGCGCCTGGTGGCAAAATTATCGCGATCCGCAGCTCGATACCCTGGTGCAGCAAGCCGTGGCCGGCAGCCCCAGCCTGAAGATCGCCCAGGCGCGCATCCGCCAGGCGTCGTCGCTGGCCGGCGTGGCGCGCGCCGCTACCTTGCCCAAGGTCGGCGCCGAAGCGACCAGCACGCGCGGCTTGTATTCCTCCGAATATATCTTCCCGCCGCCGCTGGGCGGCAGCTGGAACTGGGACAATGAAATCACCGTCAAGGCCAGCTACGATCTCGACTTGTGGGACAAGGACCGCAGCGCGCTCGAATCGGCGCTCGATACCGTCCACGTCAGCGCTGCCGAAGCCCGCAGCGCCCAGCTGAACCTGGAAGTGGCGGTAGTGCGCGGCTACCTGCAGCTGGCGACCCAATACGCGCTGCGCGATATCGCCGTCACCACGCTGGCGCAGCAAACCTTGATCGCCAGCTTCGCCCAGCGCCGGCTGGCGGCAGGTCTCGGCACCCGGCTGGAAGTCAGCCAGGCCGAAACCGCGTTGCCGGACGCGCGCGCCAACATCGAAAAAATCGATGAAAACATCGCCCTGCTGCGCAACCAGATTGCAGCCTTGAGCGGCCAAGGCCCCGGCAGCGGCGAAGCAATCCAGCGGCCGCAGCTGGCGGCCCGCCTGGTCGGCGCCGACCACAGCGCGCCGCTGGCTATCGGCTTGCCCGACAATGTGCCGGCGCACCTGGTCGGCCGCCGTCCAGACGTGATTGCGCAACGCTGGCGAGTGGAGGCGATGGACAAGAATATCGATGTCGCCAAGGCCGCGTTTTATCCGGACATCAATATTTCCGCCTTCGTCGGCCTGCAAGCGCTCGGCTTCACCAACTTCCTCAGCGCCTCGTCCGCGGTGCGCGGCGCCGGTCCGGCGATTTCGCTGCCGATTTTTGAAGGCGGCCGCCTGCGCGCCAACCTCGGCGCCCAGACCGCCGCCCTCGACGGCGCCATTGAAAGCTACAACAACACGCTGGTGCAGGCGCTGCAAAGCGTGGCCGACCAGATCATCAGGCTGAAATCACAGCAACAGCAGCGCGCGCAGTCGGAACAGGCGCTGGCGCTGTCGAAGCAATCCTATGACCTGGCCATGCGCGGCTACCAGGCCGGCCTGACTGCCAATATCAATGTGATCCAGACCCAGCTGGTCCTGCTGCAGCAGCAGATACGGGTAGCGCAGATCCGCGCCAGTTACCTCGACAGCTGGGCGCAGCTGATGCAGGCGCTGGGCGGCGGCCTCGGCGACGATTTGCCGCAACCGGCCGATGCGGTCGCGGCGGAAAAATAAGCGGCGCCCATCATGACAATCGTGAACGACGTCGCAAGCAACCGCGAAAGCTGGCCGGACCACCTGAAACATGCCGCCGTCAGCTGGCTGGAAGGCCATGGCCAGAACCTGCTGTATGTCAGCAAGATCCTGCTGGCGACCCTGCTGGCGCTGGGCCTGTCGCTGCTGTTCGACCTGTCCAAGCCGGGCACCGCGATGGTCACCGTGATCATCGTGCTGCAGCCGCGCAGCGGCCTGGTGCTGGCCAAGGGGTTTTACCGTTTCATCGGCACCGCGGTCGGCGTCATCATGTCGATCATCCTGGCCGCCTCGTTTTCGCAGCAGCCGATCCTGTTCCTGGCGGCCGGCGCCTGCTGGCTAGCGTTCTGCACCGCCGGTTCGACCGTCTTCCGCAACTTCCAGTCGTATGCCTTCGTGCTGGCCGGCTACACCCTGGTCATCGTCGGCCTGCCGGCGGCGCTGCAGCCGGACCAGGCTTTCGACATCGCCATGACGCGCCTGAGCGAAGTGATGCTGGGCCTGCTGTGCGCCGGCGTGGTCAGCGACGTGCTGTTTCCCAAGCGCCTGTCCGACGTCCTGCTGCTGACGGTGCGCAAGCGTTTCGCCGATTTCAAGACCTTCATTGCCCTCGATGACGTAGCCCCCAGTTCCCGGCCGGCGCGCGAACGCATGGTGCTGCGCTTTATCGGCGAAGTCATTACGCTGGAAGCGCTGCGCACCTCATCGGTGTTCGAAAGCGCAACCGGCCACCTGCAAAGCTTGCAGCTGCGCCAGCTGAACAACGCCTTCATGACCGCCTCCACCACATTCCATTCGCTCGACCAGCTGTTCGGCCGCCTGCAAAACGGCGGCAAGCAAAGCACGCTGAAAGCCTTGCTGATGGAGTACCAGGCCATCGTGCGCGCCCTCTCCAGCCAGGACCGCACGCTGCTGGCGCAAGTGCGCCGAGGGCTGCCGCAGCGCCTGACAGCCCTGCGCCGCGGCCTGGCGGCGGCCCACAACAGCGCCAGCGATAGCAGCCATATCCTCGATTTCGACTCTGCCACCGAGTTGCTGGCCAGGTTCGCCGATGAGCTGCAGGTCTATGCAAGAATCCATGCCGTCGTGATCCAGGCCGACATGCACATGCCCGACGACGTCCAGCTGCCGGCGCATTATGTAGCACGCACCGACCCGACGCTGGTGGTGACCTCGGCGCTGCGGGCGGCGATCGGCTTCGGCATATCGTCGCTGTTCTGGCTCGAATCGGGCTGGGTGTCGGGCGCCGATGCGGTGGTCATGGCGACGGTCGTCAGCGCCCTGTTTGCCGCCGCGCCCTCTCCCATCAAGATCGTGCGGCAATTCATGATCGGCGGCGCGCTGGGCGGATTTTTTGGTTTCCTGTCGGCCTACTACCTGCAATCGCAAGCCGAAAATTTCACCATGCTGTGCATCGCGCTGGCGCCGTTCATCCTGATCGGCGCCTGGCTCACCACCACCAAGAAATATTCCGGCGTCGGCACCGGCATCCTGCTTTTCTTCTTTTCCTACGCCAGCATCGGCAACAACTACCAGTTCGACATGCTGGCGCTGCTCAACGGCATGGCCGGCGGCCTGATCGGCGTCGCCGTCGCATCGGTCCTGTACCAGATCATCGATCCTTCCGACAGCCGCTGGATCAAGCGCCGCCTGGCCCGTGCCCTGCGGCGCCAGGTGGAGGAAGCCTGCGGCCGGCCGCTGCCAGGTCTGCTGGGACGTTTTGAAAGCGGCACCCGCGACCTGTTGTCGCGTTTTGCCATCACCCACTCGCTGGATAATCCGGATGACCGCGACATCATGACCTGGCTGCTGTCGGTGCTGGAAATCGGCCGCGCCGTCATCCAGCTGCGCCTGGAGATGCTGGCCGTCGCGGACCGCCAGGCGCATGACAAAATCGCACAATGCGTACGCAGCATCGCCTACCTGTTTGCCCGCCCCAGCCAGGTCCGCCTGCGCGCCGCGCTGGATGCCGTGCTGGCGGCGATCGCGGTCTGCAGCGAGCTGCCGGCGGTGCTGGCCAACCTGCACCTGATGCGTGGCGCCATGCTGGAGCGTGTCACCGTGCTGACGCCGGCCGAAACCTCAACCAATACTTCGGAGACTTGACCATGCCGCGCGAAATCGCACTACTCGATGCGCTCATCCCGACCTTGCTGCTGGTGTTCATCGGCTGCCTGTTCCTGCAGATGGCGATCGACTGGATCTTCACCCGCCTCGGCCTGTTCCGTTATGTCTGGCATCCCAGCCTGTTCCGGATCGCCCTGTTCTTTTGTATTTTCGGCGGCGCCGGTTTACTGTTGCACGCCGCCTGATTTGCCATAAAAATTCGCCGTAAAAATTTACCTTTAGGTCGACATGAAATCTTCAAGCATTATAAAAACCCTGCTGCAAGTGGCGATTACGCTGATTGTGGTGCTGATTGCCTTCCTGCTGGTGCGCGCGCTGTGGGACCGCTACATGAATACGCCTTGGACCCGCGACGGCCGGGTACGCGCCGACGTCATCAGCGTTGCTGCCGATGTCTCCGGCATCGTGGTGGCGGTGCCAGTGGTCGACAACAGTTATGTACACAAAGGCGACCTGCTGATGAAGATCGACCCGGCGCGTTATGCGCTGGCGCTGGCGCAAGCCGAAGCGACGGTAGCCGAACGACGCATCGGGCTGAGCACCAAGCAGCGCGACGCGGCACGCCGCGCCAAGCTGGACGGCGACGTGATTTCCAATGAAAACCGGGAAAATTCCAGCGCCGACGCCTCCGCCGCCCAGGCCCAGTACCAGGCCGCCCTGGCAGCGCGCGACAGCGCCAGGCTGAACCTGGACCGCACCGAAATCCGCGCTACCGTAGACGGCTGGATCACCAACCTCAATGTGCATGCCGGCGATTTCGCCCAGGCCGGCACGCCCAAGCTGGCGGTGATCGACGCCAATTCGTTCTGGGTGTACGGTTATTTCGAAGAAAACAAGCTGCCCTTGATGAAGGTCGGCGACGCCGTCGACATGCGCCTGCTCGGCAGCGAGCAACTGATCAACGGCCATATCGACAGCATTTCGCGCGGCATTACCGATCGCGACAATGCGCTGGGCAGCTACGGCCTGGCGAACGTGAATCCCAGCTTCAACTGGGTCCGGCTGGCGCAGCGCGTGCCGGTGCGCATCCATATCGACAAGGTGCCGGACGGCATCACGCTGGCGGCCGGCATGACTTGCACAGTGATCGTCAAACCCGGCGAGCCAAAGCCGCAAAAATGACTGGCGGCCGCTTCCTGTCCTAATCCGCCCGCATCTAGGGCGTAGGGTGGGCAGGTTTTTCTGCCCACGCTGAATTGGCGCGCTCCCGCGTGGGCACAGGGTGCCCACCCTACCAGTTCGTACAAATAAAAAAATGCCGTTCAGGTTTCACTGAACGGCATTACCGCTATGCGCGATTTGTTTCCTGGGAAAAATCCCTGCAACAAGCAAGGATATTTGACTTAAAATCAATAACAATCATCTGCAATGAAAACTGCTGCGGCAAATCCGGTCGGAAGCTGCTTTGCCGTTGCTTCTGTCTTGAAGGTTTGCCGGCCGCCGGATCGCCGGCCGCCGCAACCGCATAAAACCAGGATATCCATATCCACCTTCAGGAGGCACATGAGCGCTGCACCATCACAACATGCCGACCTGAATCCGCCGCCGGCCGCCAAACGCGCGTACCTGGCGGACCTGGTAGCCGGGCTGTCGATCGCCGGCCTGCTGCTGCCGGAGGCGGTCGCCTATTCCAGCATCGCCAACCTGCCGCCGCAGACCGGGGTGATCGCCTTGTTCGCCGGCCTGCTATGCTACGGCCTGTTTGGCAGCAGCCGCTTTGCCATCGTCTCCGCCACCTCTTCCTCGGCCGCGGTGCTGGCGGCGGCCACGGCATCCATGGCAAACGGGGACACCGGCCTGCGCATGACGCTGGCAATCGGGCTGGTGATGGTTACCGGGCTGTTTTTCCTGCTGGCCGGGCTGGCGCGGCTGGGCGGCATCACCGATTTCATCGCCAAGCCGGTATTGCGAGGTTTCGCATTCGGCCTGGCGCTGGTCATCATTCTCAAGCAGTTCGCCGGCGTGGTCGGGGTCCATCCGCTACACAACGACATGACCCGCTTCATCCCCGAGCTGGCGGTGCAGATCGGCAGCTGGAACTGGATCAGCGTCGCCGTGATGGCGGCGGCGCTGGCGTTGCTGTATCTGTTTGCACGCCTGCGTCGGCTGCCGGGCGCGCTGCTGGTGATCGTCATCGGCGTCGCCGCCGGCCAATGGCTGCACCTGACCCAGTATGGCGTCGGCCTGGTCGGCAGCATCCACCTGCAGCTGGCGACGCCGGCGCTGCCGCTGCTGTCGCGCGCTGACTGGCTGCGCCTGGGCGAGCTGGGTTTCGCCATGGGCATGATCCTGTATGCCGAATCGTATGGCGCCATCCGCAGCTTCGCCATCAAGCATGGCGACCCGGTGGCGCCCAACCGCGACCTGCTGGCGCTGGGCGCATCCAACCTGCTGTCCGGCCTGTTCCACGGCATGCCGGTCGGCGCCGGTTATTCCGCCACTTCCGCCAACGAAGCCGCCGGCGCCACCTCGCGCCTGTCGGGCTGGGTGGCGGCGCTGGTGATGCTGGCGATTGTCCTGACCTTGCTGCCGGCGATTGCCCTGACGCCGGAACCGGTGCTGGCGGCAATCGTGATACACGCCGTCGGCCATACCCTCAATCCGGCCATCTTCCGCCCTTACTTCCTGTGGCGCCGCGATCGCCTGGTGGTGATCGCTTCCGTCATCGCCGTGCTGCTGCTGGGCGTGCTGGACGGCTTGCTGGCCTCGATCGCGATCAGCCTGCTGATGATGCTGCGCCAGTTTTCAGAATCGACCATCTCGGTGCTGGGCCAGCTCGGACAAGGCCACGACTATGTCAACCTGCGTACCCACCCGGAAGCGCAGGCGGTGCCCGGGGTCATGATCCTGCGCCCGAACGAACCGCTGTTTTTCGCCAACGCCGAGCGCATCCTGGGCCAGGCGCGCCAGAACATCTTGACGGCGGCAGCGCCGGTGCATACCGTGATCCTCAGCCTGGAAGAATCGCCCGACCTGGACAGCTCCAGCCTGGAAGGCTTGCATGACTTTTTCGTTTTCGCCGGCAGCCGCGGCTTGCGCCTGTTGCTGGCGCGCCTCAAGGATCCGGTCTACGACATCATGAAAAATGCAGTCGCCCCCGGCTTTCCACTGGCGTCCCTGAGCGCGCTGAGCGTAGCGGAAGCGGTGCACCTGGCGCGAGCCGCCCAGCAGGCTGCCAACCAAACTATCGAAACACGACCCGGAGAATGACCATGCGTGCATGCTGGAAAACATTGGCGGCCTCGCTGTGCGCCGCATTGACGATCACTGCCGCGGCGGCAGCGGATGCGGCAGAGATTGCCTTTTCCTCTCAGCGCGATTTCACCGAAATCAGCCTGACCATCAAGGATACCTATAACGCCAACCCGGATTCGGTTGCGCTGGAAATCACGCTCAGCCAGGATGCCCAGCAGCGCATGGCCGCGGCCAGCGGCGCCGCGCTGGAGCAGGACCTGACCGTGCTCATCGATGGCAAGGCGGTCAGCACTTCGCATGTGCAAAGCGTGGTCGATACGCCGCAATTGCGGGTGGCCATGTCGAGGCAGGCTGCCATGGATCTGTTGCCGGCCCTGCTCGGCATGAATGCCGCGGCAAATCCGCAAGGCGGACCGGCGGCGCCGGTGGTGCTGGCGGCGCCCGCAGCGGCCGATACCCATGCGCCCCTGCTCGCTGCCGCGCCATATGTGGTCCAGGCTCATGAGGTGACGCCGCCGTCGGTTGCGGAATCGCCGGCAGAAGCCGCGCCGATGCTGGCGCCCACGGCGCAAGAAGCGGTCCTGGCGGCGGGCGCGCCGCCGGATCTTGCAACGCCTCCCGCGCCAGATCCGGCGCCGGCGGATGCCGTGCCGGCACTGCCGCCTCCTCCGCCGCCACCGCTGGCGATCCCTTCATGGGCGCTGGGAGCCTGGCTGCCGACCAGCGCCACCGCTTCGCCCTATGCCGACATCAACCAGGGCGACCCGGTGGCGATCTACGCCAACGCCGTCGACGCCATCAACTGCAACCGCGCCAGGCTGTCGATACTGGACAGCAGCAATGCACGGGTGCGATTGCAGCTGGCCCCGGACAGCCAGTGCGTGATCTCCGGCGTGCCGGTCGACCGGCTGCAGCTTTCGCCGGCGCTGGAACCCGGCAAGATCGCGATTTCACTTTATAGCCGGCAAGACGACATGAACGGACCGCCATCCAAAGAGAGCATTTATCGCCGCAGATAAGCGGGCTGCCGGGTGGCCCAGCAAACGCCGTTGCGCGCGGGCACGCGGCAACGGCGTTTAAGAATTTCCGATACTATAGCGGATCGATTGGCAAATTAGCAGAATGACATCGCGTACCTGAAACTCATTGCAGCTTTACGAGTCTCAGCCAGGCGGGTGACAGTCATGTGAAATACCACGGTGCTGTAGCGTCTCCGGACTTCTGATCAATCTATTCACGGCCAATATTTATGCAACGCTACACAACCCCCGCCATTGTGCTGCACTGGCTGGTCGCCATCCTTATCGTCGCCACCTTTGCCCTCGGCCTGACCATGGTCGATATCCCGGGCCTGACGCCCACCAAGCTGAAATATTTTTCCTGGCACAAATGGCTGGGCGTGACCGTGCTGGGGCTGGCCTGCGTGCGCCTGCTGTGGCGCAAGACGCAAGGCGCGCCGCCTTATCCGGACAGCATGCAGCCATGGCAGCAGCGCGCCGCGCACGGCCTGCACATCCTCTTGTATATCCTGATTTTTGCGGTGCCGATCTCGGGCTATTTCTACAGCCTGGCCGCCGGCGTGCCGGTGACCTATCTCGGCCTGTTTCCGATGCCGGTGCTGATAGCGCCGAATCCGGACCTGAAACCGGTCCTGAAACTGGTCCATTACACACTCAACATGATCATGCTGGGCGCGGTTTCCCTGCATGTGCTGGCGGCGCTCAAACACCATTTCATCGATCGCGACGGCGTGCTGAAACGCATGCTGCCTTGAACATACCTATCCATCACAAGGAATACTCCATGACACATTTTCTGTTGCGCACCACTGCCCTCGGCCTGCTCGCCCTCGGCGCCGCCCTGCCGGCCATCGCCACTCCCCTGAAACCCGACCTCGCCAAGAGCAACGTCACCATCGTGTTCAAGCAGATGAACGTACCGGTGGAAGCCAAGTTCAAGCAGTTCACGGCGCAGATCGATTTCGACAGCGCTCAGCCTGCAGCCGCCAAAGCCAGCGTCGACATCGCCATCCCGAGCTTCGACCTGGGCGATCCTGAATACAATAAAGAAGTGCTGAAGAAAGAATGGTTCAACGCTGCCCAGTTCGCCAAGGCCAGTTTTGTCGCCAGCTCGATCAAAGCCAGCGCAGGCGCGCCGGCCGGCAGCAAATACGACGTCGCCGGCAAGCTGACCATCAAGGGCAAGACCACCGATGTCAGCTTCCCGCTGAGCGTCAAGAAAGAAGGCGGCGCCCAAGTCTTCGACGGCAGCCTGCCGATCAAGCGCCTCACCTACAATATCGGTGAAGGCGAGTGGAAAGACACCAGCATGGTAGCTGACGAAATCGTCATCAAGTTTCACCTCGTAGCAAACTAACAGCGTATTTTTCTCTCATCCAAAGGGTAATCAATAATGAAACTGAAACTCATCATCGCCTCTTTGCTGGCGGCCAGCGCAGCCAGTGCATTCGCCGCGGCCGACACTTACACCATCGACCCCAACCATACTTACCCGAGCTTCACCGCCGACCACATGGGCATCTCCTTCTGGCGCGGGAAATTCGAAAAGACCAGCGGCAGCGTGACGCTGGACCGGGCCGCCAAGACCGGTTCCGTCGATATCCGCATCGATGCAAGCTCGCTCGATTTCGGCCATGCCAAGATGAACGAACATGCATCCGGCCCTGACATATTCGACGTCAAGAAATACCCTGACGTCACCTACAAAGGCACTTCGGTCAAATTTGACGGCGACAAGCCGGTCGCGGTCGACGGCGAACTGACCCTGCACGGCGTCACCAAGCCGGTCACGCTGACCATCAATTCGTTCAAGTGCATCCAGCATCCGATGCTGAAACGCGAAGTCTGCGGCGCCGATGCAAGCGCCTCCTTCAACCGCAGCGACTTCGGCATCACCTACGGCTTGCCGATGTTCTCGCCGGAAGTGAAGCTGGCGATCCAGGTCGAAGGCATCAAGACCAACTGATCCGGTTACAGCCTGTAGCTGGCATGAAGCCGAGCGGCATGTCGCCGCTCGGCTTTTTTCATTTCCGGGCCAGAAACGGCAATTCATCGTCATGTAACACAGGCCCGATAAAATCCTGGCTTCGCTTTCCATTTCGCGGAGCAAGCCATGTCCTCCAGCAATTCCCCTGCCTTCAAACGCCGCAATTTCCTGCGCACCGCCGCTGCCGGCGCCGGCGTGCTGCTGACCGGCGCGCCGCTGCACAAGGCCATCGCGCAGAGCGGCGCGCCGGCCCTGGTTACTTCGGACCGGCTGCGGCCGCAACTGCCCAGCGGCGTGATGAGCGGCGACATTACGCGCGACAAGGCGATTATCTGGAGCCGCGCCGACCGCCCCTCGCGCATGGTGGTGGAGTACGCCAGCAACGAAAATTTCCAGGATGCGCATACGCTGCAAGGGCCGCTGGCCCTTTCCGGCAGCGACTATTCGGCCAGGGTCGACCTCACCGGCCTGCCCAGCGGACAAACCGTCTTTTATCGCGTGCGCTTCCAGGACATCCAGAATCCGTCGGTCTACAGCGCACCGCTGAGCGGCAGCCTGCTGATCCCCGGCGGCGCCGAGCGCGACATCACTTTCGCCTTCTCCGGCGACGAGGCCGGCCAAGGCTGGGGCATCAACGAGGCCTGGGGCGGCTACCGGATCTATGAAACGATGCGCCGCTTCAAACCCGATTTTTTCATTCACTCAGGCGACCAGATCTACGCCGACGGCGTCATCGAAAAAGAAGTCAGGCTGGACGACGGCACGCTCTGGCAAAACCTGGTGACGCCGGCCAAGTCCAAGGTAGCCGAAACGCTGGACGACTATCGCGGCAATTTTGCCTATAACCTGCTGGACGCCAACAAGCTCCGCTTCGCCGCGGAAGTGCCGTTCCTGGTGCAATGGGACGACCACGAGGTGCGCAACAACTGGTATCCGGGCCAGAAAATCGGCGCGGCGGAAAAACGCTACCAGGAACGCGACCTGTCGACCTTGGCCGTCAACGCCAAGCGGGCGATGTTCGAATATAACCCGTTCCGGATCGAACCCAGCGATCCCGAACGGGTTTACCGCATGTTCAACTACGGCCCGCTGCTGGAAGTGTTCATGCTCGACGAACGCAGCTACCGCGGCGCCAACTCCAGCAACCGCCAGGGCGTCCTGACGCAGGATGCGGCTTTTCTCGGCGCCGCCCAATTGCGCTGGATCAAACAGGCTTTGCTGCGCTCGCGCTCGACCTGGAAAGTGATCGCCAGCGACATGCCGATCTCGATCGTGGTGCCGGACCTCAACCCGGATGTGCCGCAAGGCACGTTCGAGGCCTGGGCCAACAACGACCACGGCAAGCCGCTCGGACGCGAGCTGGAAGTGGCCGACCTGCTCAAGTTCATCAAGCAGCACGACATCAAGAACGTGGTGTGGGTCACCGCCGATGTGCACTACGCTTCGGCCACCTACTACATGCCCGAGAAAGCCAGCTTCACCGACTTCAAGCCGTTCTGGGAATTCGTCGGCGGCCCGCTGCATGCCGGTACTTTCGGTCCGGGCGAAATCGACCGCACTTTCGGCCCCGACGTGCGCTACGTCAGCATCCCCAGCGACATGAAACAGAACCGCCCGCCCAGCGAGCTGCTGCAATTCTTCGGCGTCGGCAAGATCGACGCCAAAAGCAAGGTCATGACGGTATCCCTGCACGACATCGACGGCAAGGACCTGTTCAAGATCGACCTCCATCCCGAGGTGTAGCAATTACCCTGTTGGCCCGGCTCCAACAGACAGTGCCGGCTTGCTCGCGCCGGGGTGAAGCGCTACCATACGGCTGACTTTGCCAACCCGTGATGCGCGCCCATGTTCCGCCTGCCCCGTTCCTTGCGTCAGCTAGCTGTCTGCCTGGCCATGTTTGCAGCATTGCTGCCAAGCGTGGTGCAGCTGCTGCCGGCCGCCCACGGCCAGCCGCTGGGACTGGGCGAACTGTGCAGCACTGCCGGCCACGTCAAGGCGCCTGGGCCCGACAGCCCGGCGGCGCCGGACCAGGACCATCAAGGCCATTGCCTGCTGTGCTTCATCCACGCGGCCGACCTCGGCCTGCCGCCCAGCCTCAACCTGTGGCAAGCCACTGCCAGCACCGGCGTCGACCTGGCGCCAACCTCATCCATTCCGCACGCCAGTGTCGTCTGGCTCATGCCGCAATCGCGCGGCCCGCCCGTCTTTTCTTGATTTTGTCAGCTAGTGCAAGCTCCCTGCCCGGAAGTTTGCCTTTACACCTTTCAATTTGAACAAGGAATGCCATGGCTACGCCATCACGCCGCCGCATCCGGCCAGCAGTACTGCCGCTTGCCGCGTTTTCCGTTATTGCGCTGTTTCCTCATGCTGCCCTGGCTTGCGCCAGTTGCGGCTGCACGCTCAGCTCCGACTGGGACAACCTCGGCCTCGGCAGTTCGTCGGGACTGAAAATGGATATCCGCTACGATTACCTGAACCAGAACCAGCTGCGCAGCGGCAGCAGCACGATTTCGCCCGGCGCCGCCAGCCGGATTTCGAATAACGGCGATCCGCAGGAAGTCGAAAAATATACCCGCAACAATTACCTGACGCTGGGCCTCGACTACAGCATCAATCCGGACTGGGGCGTCAGCCTGCAACTGCCCTACATCTTGCGCAGCCATAGCACGCTGGGCACGGCGTCGGACGGCGTGACGCCAGGCGACGGCGGTGGCCAGTACGATTCGAGGACGTCCAGCATCGGCGACCTCAAGATCATCGGCCGCTACCAGGGTTTTACGCCGGAACACAATTTCGGCCTCATGTTCGGCTTGAAACTGCCGACCGGCAGCCATACCGACACCGCCATGTCCAGCGATCCCGGTGCGCCAGGCCCGGTGCCTATCGACCGCGGCCTGCAGCCTGGCACCGGCACCACCGACGCCATCCTCGGCGCCTATTACATGGATACGCTCAACAAGGATTGGGATTATTTCGTGCAGGGCATCGTGCAAAAAGCGCTCAATTCCAGCGATCAATACCGCCCCGGCGACGGCGCCAACCTGAACCTTGGCCTGCGTTACATGGGCAACGCTGATTTCACGCCGCAAATCCAGCTGAATGTGCGGCGCGTGCTGCACGATACCGGCGCCGATGCCGACACCGTCAGCACCGGCGGCACCCTGGTCTATCTCAGCCCGGGAGTGACGGTGCCGCTCAGCCAGCAAATCTCTGTGTACGGTTTTGTGCAATTGCCGGTCTATCAGAAGGTCAACGGCGTACAGCTTGCTCCCCGCTATACCGCGACCCTGGGCATGCGTTACTCGTTCTAGCCGGTACGCGCGGGCCGCCAAGGGGCGGTTCGCGCTATTCCCCCGCTCTTTCCCGAATATGAGTTAGTTCTTTATCAACGATAAACGGGTATGTATCCGGTCAATCGGGTGTTGCCTTAAATGCATGGACCAAGAGGCATGCGGTAGAAATATCACAATTGTTTTCAATTGTATCGATAGTCATGTCAGCCATATCCAATCCGACAGCGTTTAATACCTACCTCGGTCATATTGCCAGGTGCGGCGCACAACATTGCTTAGTCGTGCTGCGGTAGACGGATTGATAGATTGATACATAAGGTGCGCCAGCTGCAAGGCCACATGAGCTTCACCAACTCCATGGAGAAAAAAATGAAAGCATTGTTTATTTCAGCAGCAGTTGCAGCAGCCTTACTGACATCGGCAGCCAGCTTCGCCCAGGCTCCGGCCGCAGCGCCAGCCGGCACTACCGGCCTTTGCAAGGACGGCAGCTATTCTTCCAACGCTACCAAGAAAGGCGCTTGCTCTGGCCATAAGGGCGTAAAAGAATGGTATTCCGCCGCGCCAGCGGCCGCCGCACCTGCAGCAGCAGCCCCGGCAGCAGCGGCTCCTGCCCCAGCCAAGGCAGCAACTCCAACGCCGGCCCCAGCTGCGGCTCCTGCCCCAGCTCCCGCTAAAGCAGCAGCTCCGGCTGCTGCCGCACCAGCCGCGATGGCGCCAGCCAAACCGGCTGCCGCAGCCACCGCTCCTGCAGCCGGCGGCGGCGCCGGCAAAGTCTGGGTCAACAGCGCCAGCAAGGTATATCACTGCGAAGGCAGCAAATACTATGGCAAGACCAAGGCCGGTTCTTACATGACGGAAGCAGAAGCCAAGGCGGCAGGCAACCATGCCAACCATGGCAAAGCCTGCAGCTGATAGCTGAGCGCAACGGGGCCTGCTGGCCCCGTTGTCGTTTCTGGCCAATGCGAATGAAAACCGGCAGTGCGGCAGCCGATAAAATCGGCTTCGGTTTTATCTATCTTTAACAATTGGGCCGCTATTTTTGATGCTTTTTACGCTACTCTTGCCGGGTAGTCTAAAGATGGTCAACTCTGAAAGGAAATCTCATGGGCTTTATCGCTTGGTTGATAGTGGGCGCGATTGCAGGATGGCTGGCAGGCGTCCTGGTCAAGGGCGGCGGCTTCGGTGTGCTGGTCGACATCATCGTTGGTATCGTCGGCGCTTTCATCGGCGGCTGGCTGGCAGGTATCCTGGGCATCCAGGTTGGCGGCGGCTGGATTGCATCGATCGTGACGGCCACTGTAGGCGCCGTGATCCTGCTGTTCATTCTGCGGCTTATCAAGCGCGCCTGAGCTATAGCTCTGATTGCAGCACTGATGTACAAAAAACCCGCGTAAATGCGGGTTTTTCTTTTTCCGGGCGCAGGCGCACAGGCCGCCAGCCTCTATTTAAAGTCGCAAGCCATTTGCTCCTTCAGCGGCAATGCTTGCGCACTGCGATGGCAACGGCCGAGATAGTCGAGAAATGACGGCGCTGGCGAATTGCTGACGCTAAGCATGCTGGAACAGTCGTCGCTGGCCGAGCCCAGGGAAAAATCATGCTGGAAGATTTCCTGCGCTCCGCCACCGGCAACACCGGCGAAGAACTGGCCCTGCACCGCAACGCCATCAGCTGGCATATTGACGCCGCGCTGAAAGAGATCGACACCGAACCGCGCAGCCTGGGCCGCGCCTTCTCCAACCTGGTGCGCAATGCATCGCGCTATGCTCGTAGCACCATCAGGGTGCGCGCCGAGCCCGGCGTCGACAGCTGGATGCTGATTGTCGAAGACGACGGCGTCGGCATCCCCGAGCAGGAACGGGAGCGGATTTTCGAACCGTTTTGCCGGCTCGACCGCAGCCGCGACCGCGCCACCGGCGGCTACGGCCTGGGCCTGGCGATCGTCAAGAAGATCGCCGACCGGCTGGGCGGCACGGTCCGTGTCGACAGCTCGCACCTATCACCTTTACTTATTCCAAATAAGGCAAGCTGACAGCCATGCACGCACGGGAAGCACCAAACACGCCAGGCCATCAGGAAAGCATTTTTGCTTTTTTTATTCATACTATTTCCCTAGCGAATCAGCGTGGCGCGCGCTAGAATCCCAAGACCAAATTTGGGAGGATTTCATCTGTGATGTGTACTACCCGTCGTTTCACATTAACCGCTCTCGCCCTTGGCATTGCATCGTTCAACGCCGCAGCGGCGACCCCGAACGATTCCGCGCCGCTGGGAAAACTGCCGCGCTGGGCCCAGCCGCTGGCCTATCAGCTCGACTTGCGCGTCGATCCGCAACAGTCCGACTATAGCGGCAGCGCCACCATCGACATCGACCTGAAACAAGCCGCCGACCACTTGTGGCTGCATGGCCAGGACCTCAACGTCAGCAAGGTCACGCTGACCGACAGGCGGAAAAAAACCTACGCTGCGCAATACAAGGTAGCCGCGCAAAAAGAAGGCGTGGCGGCGATCGAGTTCGGCCAGACGCTGCCGGCCGGACGCTACAGCGTCACGCTGGAATACAGCGCGCCGTTCAATCAGCAGCTGGAAGGCGTGTACAAGGTCAGCAGCCAGGGCGCGCCATATGTCATCACGCAGATGGAAGCGATCAGCGCGCGCTACGCTTTCCCTGGTTTCGATGAACCTGCCTTCAAGACGCCGTTTACACTCAGCCTGACCGTGCCGGAAAACCAGGTTGCCGTCGCCAACACCCGCCAGGTCGAAGAACAGAAACTCGACAAAGGCTGGCACAAGCTGAGCTTTGCCCCGACCAGGCCGTTGCCGACTTACCTGGTGGCGTTCGCCGTCGGCCCGTGGGATGTGGTCAACGGACCGGAAATTCCGGCAACCAAATGGCGCCCCCAGGCGACGCCGCTGCGCGGCATAGCGCCGCACGGCGAAGGCGAGCGCATCAAGCCTGCGCTGGCGCAGACGCCGGCCATCATCACCGCGCTGGAAGATTATTTCGGCTTCGGCTATCCGTTCGACAAGGTCGACCTGCTGGCAGCGCCTGACTTTGCCGCCGGCGCCATGGAAAACCCGGGCCTGGTGACTTTCCGCGATTACCTGATGCTGCTCGACGCCAACTCGCCGGCGCACAACGTGCGCGGCTCGTTCAATGTCACGGCCCACGAACTGGCGCACCAATGGTTCGGCGACACCGTCACCATGCCATGGTGGGACGACCTGTGGCTCAACGAAGCGTTCGCCACCTGGATGCAAAGCAAGATCACGCGCCAGCTGCACCCTGAATACCGCGCCGACCTGGAACTGATCGGCGGCGCCAGCTATGCGATGCAAAGCGACAGCCTGGTCAGCGTACGCCGCATCCGCCAGCCGATCACCGGCAACGGCGATATCGAAACGGCGTTCGACGGCATCACCTACCAGAAAGGCGCCGCCGTATTGAACATGTTCGAACGCTACCTCGGCGCGGAAACCTTCCGCCAGGGCGTGCGCGCGTATATCAAGCAGCACCAGTTCTCCAGCGCCACCGCGGACGACCTGGTGGCGGCGCTGGCCAAGGCTTCTGGCAAGGACCAGCGTTTTGCGAAAGCGATGCAAAGTTTCCTCGACCAATCCGGCGTGCCGCTGGTCGACACCAGGCTTAGCTGGGAAGACGGCAAGGCCGTGCTGCGCCTGAAACAGCAGCGCTACCTGCCGCTCGGTTCGACCGGCGAAGCCAAGCGCCTGTGGGGCATTCCGGTATGCGTGCGCTATGGCGTCGCCGACAGCAGCGGCAACGACAGCGCCAAGACCCAATGCGAACTGCTGGACCAGGAACAAGGCAAGATGGTGTTGCAAGGCGCATCGGCCGGCAGCTGGTACATGCCGAATGCAGATGCCGCCGGCTACTATCGCTTCAACATGGCGCGTGACGACCTGGCGCGACTGACCGCCAGCCTCGGCCAATTGCCGGACACCGAACAGCTGGCCTACGCCGATGCCGTCAACGCCGGTTTCGACAGCGGCGCCCTGGATGCCGCCGCCGTACTGGCTGCGGCGCCGCGCCTGGCGCAGTCAAACACACGCGAAGTGGCGACAGCGCTGATCCCTACGCTCAAATGGCTGTCCCGACACGAAGCCCGCAACCCGGCCCAGCAGGCACGCCTGGTTGAACTGGCGCGCCAGATGTACCTGCCGCGCCTGCAGCAGCTCGGTTACCAGCGCCGCGCCAATGAAAGCCAGGACGATGCGCTGCTGCGCGCCTCGCTGGCGAGTTTCCTGGCGCTCGACATGAAACTGCCGGAAGTCCGCCAGGCCCTGCTGGCGCAAGGCAAACAAGCGTTGCAGCCGAATGCCGACGGCCAGCTCAAGCTGGCGGCAGCCAATCCTGACCTGCTGCGTTCGGTGCTGGCGGTCAGCACACAAGATAGCGGCGACAGCGCCATCGACGTCTTGATCAAGGCGCTCGGCAACACCAGCGAACCGGCGCAACGCATGGCGATCCTGAGCGGCCTCGGTTCCGCCAAGGCCGCCGGCAATGCCGAACGCGCGCGCAACCTGGCGCTCGATCCGCGCGTCAAGGTCGGCGAAATCAGCACTCTGCTGTACGCCAGCCGGGAAGACGGCGAAGGCCGCGACGCCATGTGGAAATGGTTTACCGCCAACCATGCGCAGCTGATCAAGCGCAGCGGCGATTCGTCCGGCGGCAAGCTGCCTGGACTGGTGGCCGGCGACAGCTGTTCGCAGCGCGAAGCGGACCGCCTGACGACCTTCTTCCAGCCTTTGCTGAAACAGTTGCCCGGCGCCGAACGCGGCCTGGCGCAGACCCGTGAAAAGGCTCTGCTGTGCACCGCTTTGCGCGACAAACAGGATCCGGAGGCAATCCTGCGCTGACGCTGGCTCCAGCAAACGCCGGCATTTGGGCGTATAAGCTGAGCTTTGACCCGATTTTTAGAATGCCTTACAAGGCTGTTTTTTCCGATGACTTCTCATAAGGATTATTTACTCGTGAAACGCTCTCTGATTTGTGCAGCAGTGCTGACACTGGTTGCAGGCTATACCAGCTCCACCGCCAGTTTCGCCCAGACCCCGCGCACCGTGGCCGCCGCTATCGTCGCGCCGGCATCGCCGCTGGCCAGCGGCATCGACATGCAGAACGCCGACCTGGCGGTACGCCCCCAGGACGACTTCTATAGCTACGTCAACGGCAGCTGGCTCAAGAAAACCGAAATCCCCGCCGACAAATCGTCTTGGGGCGCGTTCTACGAGCTGCGTGAAAATTCCCTGAACCAGCTGCACACCATCGTCGATGCGGTCAGCGCGGAGAAGAACATCGCGCCCGGCTCCAACCAGCAGAAAATCGCCGACCTGTACGCCAGCTACATGGATGAGCCGGCGCTGGAAACACTCGGCGCCAAACCGCTGGATGCCGAGTTCGCCAAAGTCGACGCGCTGAAGGACAAGAAACAGATCCCCGCCCTGATCGCCCACCTGAACAGCATCGGCGTCAATGCGCCGTATGACATCGGCATCCACCAGGACGCCAAGGATTCCAGCAAGGTGATCGCCGACCTCGGCCAAAGCGGCCTCGGCCTGCCGGACCGCGACTATTACCTGAAAGCCGACGACGCCAAGCTGAAAGACACGCTGGCCAAGTACCGCGCGCATATCGAAACCATGCTGGCGCTGTCCGGCGACAAGGCCGCGAAGAAAAACGCCGCCAGCATCGTCGCTCTGGAAACCGCACTGGCCAAGGTGCAATGGACCAAGGTCGAGAACCGCGATCCGGTCAAGACCTACAACCGGGTCGAGCTGGCGCAGCTGCATGCACTGGCTCCGCACTACGAGTGGGACGGCTACCTGTCCGGCGCCGGCCTGAAAGACAAGGTGACCTACCTGGTGGTCAGCCAGCCTAGCTATATCAAGGGCTTCGACAAGATCCTGGAAAAGACCCCACTGCCGGTCTGGAAAGCGTATTTCAAGTGGCACGTGCTGAGCAGTTTCGCCTCTGACCTCTCCAAGCAGTATGTCGACCAGAACTTCGCATTCAAGGGCACCGTGCTGCGCGGCGTACCGGAAAACGAACCACGCTGGAAGCGCGGCATCAATGTGGTTGAAGCCAGCGTCGGCGAGGGCCTGGGCCAGCTCTACGTGCAGCAGTTCTTCCCGCCTGAGAACAAGGCGCGCATGGAAAAGCTGGTGGCCAACCTGATCGCCGCCTACAATCATAGCATCGACGGCCTCGACTGGATGGGCGCCGACACCAAGAAGCAGGCGCAAAAGAAACTGTCGACGCTGATGCTGAAGATCGGCTATCCCGACAAATGGCGCGATTATTCAGCCCTGAGCATCAAGCGCGACGACCTGGTCGGCAACGTGATCCGCGCCCGCGAGTTTGAATTCAAGCGCAACATCGACAAGCTCGGCAAACCGGTCGACCGCACCGAATGGGGCATGACGCCGCAAACCGTGAATGCCTACTACAACCCGGAGTTCAACGAAATCGTGTTCCCGGCGGCGATCCTGCAACCGCCGTTCTTCAACGCCAACGCTGACGACGCGGTCAACTATGGCGGCATCGGCGCGGTGATCGGCCATGAAATCAGCCACGGATTCGACGACCAGGGCAGCCAGTACGACGAAATCGGCAACCTGCGCGACTGGTGGACCAAGGAAGACCACGAGAAATTCGCGGTCAAGACCAAGGCCCTGGTGGCGCAATACGGCGCCTACAGCCCGGTTCCCGGCTACAAGGTCAACGGCGAGCTGACCCTGGGTGAAAACATCGCGGACAACTCCGGTCTGACCATCGCCTACAAGGCTTACCACCTGTCCCTGGACGGCAAGACGCCACCCGTGATCGACGGCCTCACCGGCGACCAGCGCTTGTATCTGGGCTGGGCCCAGGTATGGCGCGGCAAGGTGCGCGACGCCCAGGCCATCGTCTATGTAAAAACCGATCCGCACTCGCCGCCGCGTTTCCGCGGCAACGGCACACTGGGCAACCAGCCTGGTTTCTACAGCGCGTTCGACGTCAAGCCGGGCGACAAGATGTACCTGCCGCCGGAGCAACGCGTCCTGATGTGGTAAACACCGCAGTCATTGCTGTGATCCGGAAGCCATCGACTCTGTCGGTGGCTTTTTTTATTTACCGTAGGGTGGGCATAAAGGCGTGCCCACCCTACACAAGATAATTGTTGCGAACCCGTTCGACATCGATCTCGAGCACCTGGCGCAGGTAACGCTCCATGCCGCGATGCGACGCCCGTCCGCAGCCAGGTAGCCGCCCAGGTCGCGGACATTCCGGATCGCCTCGAAACCGAGCTCGCCATGGCCAGGCCCGGGGTTCAGCATGCGCCCCACTGCGCGCCGGCATATTTTGAAAGCATCCTTGCTCCTTATCATTTGACAATGCATGAAGGCTATCATCAAGCCAAAGAGACGGTCCAGCACGGGTCCGGCACAGCTCCAGCACAAGACAGTCTGTTGGTTTTAGTAAACCCGCAAAACCTCTAATTACCGTCAAAACCACGTCTTCTTTTGTTTTCATCAAGCAATCTCTCTATAATACGCGACGGCGCAATGGGGGAAGGTATGATTCATGCCTACCCTGCTGCATCGCTTGATCAACATCAGAAAGTGGCAATCATGCATCTTCACCGTCGTCTTTTTTCCGGTTTTCTCTCCTTCATCCTGCCGCTCGTCGTCGGCGCCGCCCTCCCGCTGTCGGCCAGTTTTGCCGAATCCGGCGTCACCGACCAGAAAATCATCCTGGGGCAATCCGCGGCATTTTCCGGCCCGGCCGCCCAGCTGGGCATCCAGATGAATGCCGGCGCCAAAGCCTATTTCGATTCCGTGAATGAGCAGGGTGGCGTGTTTGGACGACAGATCGAAATCATCAAGGCCGACGATAAATACGAAGCCGACCTGGCCGCAGCCAATACCAAGCGCCTGATTGAAAAAGACGATGTGTTCGCCTTGTTCGGTTATGTCGGCACGCCTACCAGCAACGCCGCCCTGCCGATTTTCACGCAAGCCGGCGTGCCGTTCTTTGCCCCGGTCACCGGCGCCCAGTCGCTGCGCGAGCCGCTGAACCGCCAGGTTTTCAACATCCGCGCCAGCTACTTCGACGAAACCGAGCACCTGGTGGAAAAACTGGCCAACGTCGGCATCAAGAACATTGCCGTGTTCTACCAGAACGACGCCTATGGCCGCGCCGGGCTGGAAGGCGTGCAGCGCGCGCTGAAGAAGATGAACCTGGAACTGGTCGAAGCGGCCACGGTGGAACGCAACAGCACCGACGTCAAGGGGGCCGTCAGCAAGATCCTGCCGAAACGCCCTGCCGCAATCATCCAGATCAGCGCCTATGCTTCCTGCGCCGCTTACATCAAGGAAATGCGCAAGGCCGGCTATAACGGCCAGTTCTACAATGTCTCGTTCGTCGGCAGCCAGGCTTTGGCCGACGCCTTGGGCAAGGATGGCGAAGGCGTGGTGATTTCCCAGGTGGTGCCGTTCCCGTGGAGCTCGTCGACCCCGGTGCTCGCCGAATATACCAAGCTGATGCAGAAAGCCGGCGTCAAGGAGCCTAATTTCTCCAGCCTGGAAGGTTTCATCGCCGCCAAGGTATTCGTCGAGGGCTTGAAGCGGGCCGGCAAGGACCTGACCCGCGCCAAGCTGGTCAAGGCGCTGGAAACCATCAACATGAAGAACTATAACGGCGGCGGCTTCGACGTGAATTTCAGCGGCAGCAACCACAGCGGTTCGAAATTTGTCGAAATGACCATGATCACCAAGGACAAGAAGTTCCTGAACTGACGATTGCGTCAGGCATCGCAGAATAAAAAATCCGGCCTGATGCCGAATTTTTTATGGCTCAAATATTCATTGCCTCAAATCGGCGTCAATACCGCCTGCCCGGAAAAATGCCGCCTGGCGTTTTCCAGGAACAGGCGGACTGTCTCGGCCACCGACTCCGGCGACCAGCCGGCCACATGCGGCGTCAGCACCGCGTTCGGCAGATCGAGCAGTTCCGCCGGCGGCAGCGGCTCGCTCTCGTAGACATCGAGGCCGGCGCCGGCAACCCGCCCTTCGCGCAAGGCCAGCGCCAGCGCCGCGGTATCAATCACGCTGCCGCGCGCGATATTCACAATAAACCCTTGCGGCCCCAGGGCATCCAGCACCGGGCGGTTGATCAGGTGGCGGGTAGCGGCGCCGCCGGGCGTGGCGACCACCAGGAAATCGGCCCATTGCGCCAGTTCCAGCACCGAAGCGAAATAGGCGAACGGCGTCTCGCTGCGCACCGAACGGTTGTGATAGCCGATCGTCATGTCGAAACCCGCGGCACGGCGCGCAATCTGTTTGCCGATGGTGCCGAGTCCGATGATGCCGAGACGCTTGCCGGATACGCTGGGCGGCAAAGGCAAGGCGTCGCGCCAGATGCCCTGGTGCAGGGCCACCCCCAGCTGCGGAATGCCGCGCACCGTCGCCAGCAGCAAACCCATGGCATGGTCAGCGACGCAGGCGTCATTGGTGCCGGCGCCGTTGGATACCGTGATGCCGCGCTCGCGCGCAGCGGCGACATCGATGTTCTCGAAACCGGCGCCCAGCGCGCAAACCAGTTCCAGCTTGGGCAAGGCGGCGATTTCATTGGCGTGCAAGCCGATCGAACCGATGGTCAGCACCGCCCGTATGGCATCGGCGTGGCTGGCGATGGCGGCGCCGCGCTGCTCGGCGGTGGGCGCATAGACTATCTGGAAGTCTTGGCCGATGCGTTGCAGGCCTTGGTCGGACAAGGGATTGAGGATCAGGAGAGTAGGAAGCATTGGCGGCCGGGGCAAGAAATGTTGTGGGCAAGCTGCGCCGATAGCGCAGTGCCTACAATGATAATCTCGAAACCGTATTTCCCGCTTGGCCGGCGGGAATTCAGATCAGCGCCAGCCGCTTCTTGATCTGGTCGATGGGCCAGACGCCGATCACCTTGTCCGACAGGCGCCCTTCGCTTTCGTCGGTGCCTTCGATGATGTAGCGGCTAGGCGCGGGGAAATGGAAAGGCCCCAGTTCCAGGTTCAGGCGGCGCCATTCGCCCAGGGCGATCTCGCCGTTCGCTTCAAAGCCGCGGAACGAATAACTGGAGGTCAGCAGGTAAAGGGCGCCGCTGTCGCAGATGTTCTTCAGCGCGGAAAAAATCCCTTGCAGCGGCAAATGCACCAGGCAGTCCCGGCAAAACACCGCATCGGCCCGGGGCAACGGGGTATTGATCAGGTCGAGCTGCACGAACTGCCGCCCGGCCTGGCCGAATTTCTCGCGGTTGCGCTCGACCAGCTGCGGCACGATATCGGCGCCGATATAGTCGACCCTGGAGAGGTCGACATGCTGCATCCAGTTGAAATCGCCGCAGGGCAAATCCAGCATCGAGCGGATATTGAACTCCTCCAGCAGGTACGGCAGCTCGCGCTGCAGGTGCCGGGTCCGGTACAGCTCGGAGCCTGGTCCGGAAACCGATTCGCTGCTCCCCCAATTGTTACCTTGATAGATCTCGGTAAAAACCTTCTCCGCTTGGCTCATGGTTCACGCTTTCTTTCGTCATTGTTTTATTATCGACAGGCGCTGCTGGCTGAGAGCAATTTACTGAACAATGGCGATAAAAGCAATTTGGATGTCAAAATACGTGTTGCATGCTCGCCCTGTCCGGAGCTGCGCTATAGGAGAGAGGTAAAAATGGCTTTGTGCATCAGCGTGTTTGAACGGCTGGACCCGCAGGTTCTGCGTAATCATCAGCATTACTGCAGCCTGTTCGGCTATCCCCACCGCTGGGTAGAAACCGCGCACATCGCCCATCCCATGCTGCGCCAGGCGTACCGCTACCACGTGCTGCTGCAGGAATTGCGGCAAGCCGCCGACAACGACTGGGTCCTGCTGCTCGATTGCAACGCCGTCATCGTCCATCCGCTGGCGATGGATACCCTGCTGGCCGGGCGCGACGCGCTGCTGGTCAAAGGCCCTACCCGCAGCCCGTCGGGCGAACCGCGGGTCGTCATGAACAACATGCTGGCGCTGCGCAATACCGCAGAAAACCGCAAGATCCTGCACGACATCGTTTTTATCCTGCACAAAGCCCTGATCCGGGATGAAATCGGGAGAAGCGAGCTGAGCCTGCTGGAGCAATTCCCGGCGCTGGATGTCAACGCCATGATCGGCGACGGCTACGTCAACGTCAGCTGGTACATCTCGAAATGGTTCGACGCCCGCATCTTCGTGCTCAACCTCGGCCCCTGGCCCTCGGCCGAAGGCGAACCGGACCATGACATCCTGTTCGACCTGCGCATGAAAAACCTGCTGGTGCGGCAAGTCAACGGCGCCTTGATCGACGGCTTGCCGCTGCTGAAGACACCGGCCTACCCGGCGCTTTCCGAGGAGCCGCTGTCCAGTTTCAATCCGCAAGGAAAAATCGCGCTGGTGACGCTCTACACCCACCACATCGCTGACTACGCGCGCATCTCCGAGCACAATGTAAAACGCTACTGCGACCGCCACGGCTACGCCTACCATGTGTATCGCGCCATTCCGGAACAGCTCGACAGCAGCATATCCGGATCCTGGGTCAAGAGCTGGCTGCTGGCGCGCCACCTGGCGGAGCACGACTGGGTGATCTGGATAGACGCCGACATCCTGTTCACCAATCCATCCAAAAAGCTGGAGCCGCTGCTGGCAGGCCGCGACCTGCTGTTCGCCAAGGACATCGGCGGCTGGGAACTGAATTCCGGCGTGATGGCTTTCCGCAATACGGCCGAGAACGCCGCATTGCTGGAACAGATATGGCAATGCGTCAACCAGGTCGACGACAAATCCTCGGTCTACAGCAGCCAGGGCGACCAGTTCCACACCATCGAAGCATTGCGCGCGGCCGGCAAGCTCAACGAGCAGTCGATTGTCGATTGCCTCGCCATCAATACGCCGCCGCAGTTCAGCACCAGCGATACCCTGCTGACGCACTACTTCGGCTGGGGCGAGCCGTACCGCTCGGTGTATATGGCGGACGACGACACCATGTCGCAAAGAAACCGCGGAAACTAATCACTGCGCCGTACGCAGCTTTCCCTCATATCGGCAAACGCATGCGCGGCGCATGCGTTTGCCTTCGAATCATTTTCTGGAACCGGCATGCAAATTTTCCTCGTACAGCTCAGCGTCATCATCCTTGCCGCCTTTATCTGCGGGACCGCGGCGGAAAAGCTGGGCCAGTCGCGGGTGGTCGGGGAAATTGCCGCCGGCCTGCTGCTCGGCCCCTCCGTCCTCGGCGCAATCGATATCCATGCCTATGATTTCCTGTTCGGCAGCGCCAGCATGCCGGCCTCGGCCCTGTCGCAGCTGGGAGAACTCGGCCTGGTGCTGCTGATGTTCCAACTTGGGCTGCATCTGGACCTGAAGAGCTTGCAGGGACGACGCCAGGCGAACGCGCCGTTGCTGGTCGCCCTGCTGGGAATGCTGATCCCGTTTGCCCTTGGCTGCGCCATCGGCGCCATCTCCAGGCCATGGATTGCACCGCACGCCGAAGCTGTCGGATATGTGCTGTTTTGCGGCCTGGCGCTGTCGATATCGGCAGTGCCCGTGATGGCCAGGATCGTCATGGATTTACGCATGGCCGATTCTTATCCGGCGACCGTCGCGCTAGCCTCGGCGACGCTCACGGACATACTCGGCTGGCTGTTGCTGGCGGTGATCGCCGCCTTCGCGGCCGGCACGTATTCATTCAGCCGCACACTGCACGACCTGGCCCTGCTGGCGGTGTTTGTGGCTTTTTCCCTGTTGCTGGCCAAACCGCTTTGGCGCAGCGTGCTGAGCCGGGGCAAGACGACCGAAGCATCGGCGCCGTCCGCCGGGATATTGGCATGCGTAGCCTGTTATGTGCTCCTGTCCTCATGGGTCACCGCGGCGATCGGCTTCCACAGCGCCTTCGGCGCCCTGATGGCGGCCCTGGTGCTGCGCGGCCACGCCGATCTGGCGCAGGCCTGGCGGCGCCAGGTGACGGGTTTTGTCGAACTGGTCCTGATGCCGGTTTTTTTCGCCTACGCCGGCATCCACGTGTCGCTGGGCAGCGTGCAGTCGCCCGATTTCTGGCAATGGTTCCTGCTGTTCCTGGCGGCGGCGATCCTGGGAAAATTCGGCGGCAGCTACCTGGGTGCGCGCTGGTCCGGCATCCCCCACCGCGATGCCAGGATCATCGGCGCGCTGATGAACACTCGCGGCCTGATGGAACTGATCGTGCTGACGATAGGGCTGCAACTCGGCATCCTGCCGGTTTCCGTGTATTCGATGCTGGTGCTGATGGCGCTGGTGACAACGGCGATGACCGTGCCGCTGCTGCGGTTCTGGCGGCGCCAGGACAAGGTGCTTGCAGGCGGCCGCAAGGCGAACGGCGCCGACCAGATGTCAACTTAAATAACATCATCCAAAACCTCATAATTTTTAACATTCGTTAACAATAAAAAAATAAGCAACAGCCCTTTTTATTATAATATTTACATTAATATCAATATAACTCTATAATGAGTATATATTTCCACAAGGAAATATATTTATAAAACAGGCAAGCATGGATACCGTGCTTGCTACAGCTCCCCCCAGCCACCCGCTGCTGGCCAAGGGTGGCTCACTTCCCTTCCTTCTCAGGGCTCCCGCCGGATAGGCATTGGCAACAAACTGTACTCGCGAGTGACAGCGAGGCCGCTTTTAACTCGACTAGACGAGTGTTTAAAGTGAAAGTGCTCTCTATCTTCGGTACGCGTCCGGAGGCCGTAAAAATGGCCCCTGTGGTCAAAGCGTTGTCCAGAGAAACAGGCATGCAGTCGCTGGTCTGCGTCACCGGCCAGCATCGGCAAATGCTGCAACAGGTGCTTGACCTGTTCGCCATCAAGGTCGATTACAGCCTCGATGTGATGCTGCCGGACCAGACCCTGAACGGATTGAGTGCGCGCCTGATCGGCCTGCTCGACCCGGTGCTGGAAGCATGCAGGCCCGATCGCATCCTGGTGCACGGCGACACCACCACCGCCATGATGGCGGCGCTGACGGCATTCCATCGCCGCATACCGGTGGCGCATGTCGAAGCCGGCCTGCGCACCGGCGACCTGAGCCAGCCCTGGCCGGAAGAAATGAACCGACGCTATGTCGATATCGTATGCGACCTGCTGCTTGCCCCCACCGCGCAAGCAAAGAACAACCTCGCGGCAGAACACCTGGCCGGCCGTGTCGTCATCACCGGCAATACGGTGATCGATGCGCTGCGCCTGACGACCAAACGGATCGCCTTCGACGAACAGCTGCGCAACCAGCTCGATGCCCATTTCCCCTACCTGGTTCCAGGCCGGAAGCTGCTGCTGGTGACCGGCCACCGGCGCGAGAATTTCGGCTCCGGTTTCGCCGAAATCTGCGATGCGCTGGCGACATTGTCGCGCCGTTCCGACCTGCAGATCGTTTATCCGGTGCACCTGAATCCGAACGTGCAAGGACCGGTGCTGGCGGCCTTGTCGCATCTGCCGAACATCCATCTGATCGAACCGCTCGACTACCTGCTGTTTGTGCGCCTGATGCAGCGCTCGCACGTGATCCTGACCGACTCCGGCGGCGTGCAGGAAGAAGCGCCTTCGCTGGGCAAGCCGGTGCTGGTGATGCGCAATGTCACGGAACGTCCGGAAGCTGTGAGCGCCGGCACGGTGCAGCTGGTGGGCACCGACCCGGCGCGGATTGTCGCCGCGGTAACGCGGCTCTGCGACGACGACATTTTCTGGCAGCAGGCAACGCAACGCGTCAACCCTTACGGCGACGGCCGCGCGGCGGAGCGGATCGCCAGCGTGCTGTGCGGCAGGCCGATCGCTGAATTCGGCATGGATCAGCGTGGCCCCGCCAGGAAAGCGCAGCTCGCGGCAGCGGCGCTGCAACCCATCTAACTGTTGGCGTCATTTTCGAGGAGCCGCACCATGCCTTCTTCGCCATACACTCCTCGCAAGGCGGCTGCGCACCGAAGGCCGTCACGCATTTCGGCGCCCTGTGCATTTTTTCCGCTCATGATGCTGATTGGGCAAGCGCGCTCATCCCCGCTAGAACTCGACGCTCGCACAATTGAACTGGATCTGATGACTGCCATATTGGGTGGCATCATCGTCCTGCTGGTGGTCTATACGATCCGCCACTACCTGTTCACCCTCAACCGCCTGTTCGGACGGCAACGCCAGCCTTACCTCGATATCGAGCAGGCAGCATGGCCGCCGGTGGTGGTATGCGTGGCCGCCCACAATGAGGAAAGGGTGATCGCCGATGCCCTGCATGCCCTGCTCGAAGTCGACTACCCGCGCGACAAGCTGGTCATCATGCCCGTCAACGACCGCTCTACCGACGCCACGCGGGCCATCATCGACCGCATCGCCGACGCCAATCCAGGGCGCTTCACGCCGTTCCACCGCAGCGGCGGACGCGCCGGCAAGGCCGCTGCCTTGCGCGACGCCACCGAGAAAATCCAGGCCGAAATCATCATCGTCTTCGATGCCGACTATCTCCCCGCGCGCGGCCTGATCAAGCAGCTGGTGGCGCCGTTTTTCGATCCTGAGGTGGGCGCCATCATGGGCCGCGTGGTGCCCATCAACGCCGGCGCCAACCTGCTGACGCGCCTGCTCGACCTGGAACGGGCCGGCGGCTACCAGGTCGACCAGGCGGCGCGCATGAACCTGGGCCTGGTGCCGCAGTATGGCGGCACTGTCGGCGGCGTGCGGCGCTGCGCGCTGGAGGAAATCGGCGGCTGGAACAGCGACATGCTGGCCGAGGACACCGATGTCACCTTCCGCCTGCTGCAGCAAGGCTGGAAAACGGTGTACCAGAACCGTTCGGAATGCTACGAGGAAGTCCCCGAGGCGTGGCCGGTCCGGATCCGGCAAATCAGCAGATGGTCGCGCGGACACAACCAGGTCATGAGCCACAACCTGATGCGCCTGCTGAAGAATCCGCGCATCAGCCTGCGCGAAAGGGCGGACGGCGCGCTCCTGCTGTGCGTCTTCATCATGCCGCCGCTGCTGGCCATCGGCTGGACCTTGACCATCATCCAGTTCTTCATGACTTCGCACCAATGGCTGTTCGGCTGGCTGGCCTTGAGCGGCATGGTGGCTTACGGCGCCTTCGGCACCAATGCGGCATTTTTTGAAATGGCGGCGGCCGCTTACCTGGACGGCAACCGCAACCGCATCCGCCTGCTGCCGCTGAACATATTCGGCTTCCTGGTCAGCCTGGTGTCCATCTGGCGCGCGGCAATCGCGCAAGTGCTTGATGCGCTGCAAAAGCGTGAACTGGTATGGCATAAGACCGAAAGGTTCAGGGTGCTGTCCGCAACCCCGGTGCAAGACCCTATGTCGCCTCTCGACATTTTGCAGATAAGCGGCGCCGTCGAATTGCATGGGGAGATTTCCTGATCATGGCTTCCTCAGCGCTACTCATGGTCAGCGTGCTGCTGATCTTGTTCCTGCCGTTTATTCCGGCCATCTCCGAGTGGCTGCGCCCGACCGACGTCGCCCCTCTGCCGGTCAGGAGAAACGAGATCAACAACCTGCGTTATTTCGCCGACAGCTTCCGGCAAACCATCGCCCGCATGCCGGCCATCGATTTACCGCAATTGCAGAAGCTGCAAACCGACCGCACCGTCCGCGTCAGCAACAACCTGCATGTCGTGCACCGGCAGCTGGGCGCCGATGCCGGCTACCCTGCGGCCACCCTGGAGATACTGCAAAAAAAGAACGGCATAGTCATTTTCCTGCACGACGCCTGCCTGCCGCCGGACAGCCACAGCCAGGCCGACCTGTTTGCCGCCGCCGACTTGCGGGTCGGCGCCGGCGCCAGCCTGCGCGCCTGCTCCGCCCAAGGCCTGATCACCCTTGGCCCGGACACGGTGGTGCATCGCTGGATCGACGCGCCCGCCATCCGTGTCGGCAGCAATGCAGCTATCGACGGCCGCATCACCGCCGTCAAGGAAATCGATTTTTCCTGCGGCAGCCGTTTTATACGCGCCGGAGCGCCCAGCATGCGTTTCGGCGATTGCCGCAATGCCGCTGGCCCGGCTCCCCAGGCGCCGTCGCCGCGGCCGCGCCATATCCTGGACGACAGCGCCGGACAATCCGCCGAAAACCGCCAGGACGGCGACTTCGTGGTGCGCGGCGCCCATCGCATACGCCCCGGGACCACGGTCTTCGGCAGCATCAAGACCTACGGCGACCTGCAGCTGGGAGAGCGCTCCTGCGTCGCCGGCAGCCTGGTTTCCAACCGCGATATCGTGCTTGGCCAAGGCTGTTCGGTGCTCGGTCCGGTCATCAGCCAGAACGATATCGTGGTCGGCCCCGACTGCCGCATCGGCACACCCGGCTCGGCCACCACCATGGTCTGCCGGAAACTGACGATTGCCGCGGGCTGTATCGTGCATGGCGTGATTACCACGCTAGACGGAGCCACCGTGACCGCGCGCGAGACCCGCCATGGCGCCTGATGTCCATGCCGCACTAACGATAACGAGGATGCTGGCCGCCGTTTTCTGCCTCGGCTGCCCGGCGCCGGCAAGTGCAGGAGAATATGCGCCGCCCGCCTCCAACGTTGCTGCGTTTGCCGATTTTACGTTGCCGGACGGCGCCATCACCGTCTTCCCCAAGGGCGACTACGTCGAGCCGTACTTTGCGCTGACGGCTTTGCTGGCCGCGCATGGCCTGGGCCTCGACGTCGCTCCGGCAGCCTCGGCATTCGCCCACTGGCTGCTGCCGTTCCAACAGGCCGACGGTCCCTTTCCGCGCATCTGCCGCAGCGGCGCGACGGACTGGCTGGCCTGCGGTCCGGCAGATGCCGACGACTCCCTCGACGCCCTCTGGTGCTTGCTGGCAGCGCAAGTCTTGCCGGCAGACCGCGTGCTGGCCGCCAGCTGCGCCCGGTCATTGGCGCACCTGGCCAGCCTGTGGAACCCGGCGCAACAGACCTTCCACGCCTTGCCGGGCAACAGCGCCGCTTATTTTGCCGACAATGTCGAAGTGATAGGCGCCCTGCGCCAGCTGCGCCGGCGACCGGCAACGGCGACCCGCTTCGCAGTCCAGCTGGCGGCATTGCCCAGCGCCGCCGGCATGCTCCAAGGATTGCGGCGCAACTATGGCTACGATGCGGATGGCGCCCTTGAGCCACAACGCGCCAGCATGCCGCCGACGCCGCCCGGCTTCTATCCGAGCGCGGTGGCGCCGGTTTACCTGTGGCTGTACGACCTGCGCAGCGGAACCAGCGGCCAACGTTACTGGCATGCCTGGATGGAGCGCTACGGAAAACAATGGCTAGCCGGCGAAAGCGATCACTATCCGTGGGGCCTGATCGCCTGGGCCGCTTACCGGACCGGCGATGCGCCGACCGCGCGCAGCTGGCTGCAAAACTGCGATGCCTGGCGCGCCGCCGGGCGCTGGAACGTTGTCGAGGAAGGCGTGCGCATCGGCCTGGCCAATGCGCTGGATAGCAAGCCGCCATCATGAACGCCGCACATCGACCCAGGCTAGCCAGAATACTGCTGGCCTTGCTGGCCGGCGCCGTGATTGCCGCGGCGGCGGCCTGGATTTATCGCATCGGCCAACTCAGCCCGGCGCAATGGCAAAGCGATCCCATCGCCCTGCTGCTGCCGGACGACATGTCGGATGCCAACCGGCTGTTTGCCGCAGCCTGGCTGGACGCCGCCGCGGAAGAAGGAATCCGCCTGCAAGCCATCACCGCATCGGCGTTCTCGCGGCACGGCTTGCAAGGCGAACGGCCGTTTGCCGGCGTGATCTTGCCGGACACCATCCATCGCCGCATCAGCACCGCGTTTGCCAACCAGGTCAGCCGCTTCGTGGAAAACGGCGGCGCCCTGATGCTGGTCGGCGATGCCGGCGTGCTGGACGAGAACGGCTACTACGCCGAACCGGCCTCGCGCCTTTCCGCGCTGGCCGGCACCGACTACGCGATGTACGGCAAGCTGCAGGAACGCATGTCGTTCAACCCGACCATCGCCGGCAGTCCGCTAATCATGCAGGCGCTGCATATCCCGCCGGGGCGCTGGATCAAGGATGGCGCGCAGGCGGTACTGTCGGGTTACGGCGAAGATACGCTGCGCTACCCGGTGCTGCACACCGCCGACAGCTATGCCGGAACGGTGCTCATGCAAGCCGAAGGAAAAACCGTGATCGCCGGCGAACATGCCTACGGCAAAGGGCGTGTGCTGTTCGTCAACCTGCCCCTTGGCTACCTGAAACTGCGCACCGACGGCATCCTGATGCATGGTTTCCTGCACTACTTCGCGAACCGTATCATGGGCCAGCCGCAATTGTCGGCCGCGCCGGAAGCGATCGGCGGCCTGGTGCTGAACTGGCACTGCGACGCCAAGATCTGCATTCCGGCCATGGAGCAGCTGATCAAGGCCGGCGTATTCAAGCGCGGGCCGTTCAGTATCCATGTCACCGCCGGGCCGGACCAGCGCGCATTCGGCGACGGCCTCGGCGTCGACCTCAGCCACAACCGGCCATTCCAGGCATTGCTGCAGTCCTTGCGCGACCAGGGCAATGAAATCGGCAGCCACGGCGGCTGGATACACGACTGGTTCGGCAAGAACCTGGCCGATGGCAACCAGGAACAAATGACGCCTTACCTGCAGCAAAACGCCGACGCCGTGGCGCGCCTGATCGGGCACCGGCAAACCGAATATTCGGCGCCTACCGGCAACCAGCCGGTCTGGGTCACCGAATGGCTCGACGGGCAGCAGGTACTGGCCTATTACTTCACCGGCAATATCGGCCAGGGACCGACCCACACCTACCGCGACGGCCGCCGCGATCCGCATATCTGGTCGTTCCCGGTGCAGACCTACGGCCATATCAGCACCATTGAAGAAGCCTATACCGAACATGTGCCGGAAAGCGAAATCAGCAGCTGGCTGACGTCGCTGGTGCAATTTACCGAGAATAGCGAGCAGATCAGGCTGATTTATTTCCATCCGCCAGGCGCCGTGCTGTATCCCGACGCCATCAACCAGCTGATGCTGGCCGCCGACGCCGCCGCAAAAAAAGGACGCTTCCGCTGGCGCACCATGACGGATCTGGCACGCTTCATGAATCGCCGGGAACAGACAGTATGGAATATTTCTAATGACAATCGTGCCGTAGTGGTCGATGCTGCCAATGCGGCCTCATTGAACCAGCAAACCTGGCTGTTCCCGGTTGCGCTGTACGCCGAACCGCGCATCACCGGCGGCAAGGCCAAGGTGGAACAGCGCAGCGATACCTGGGCCGTGATTGCCGCAGACGTGAGGCAACTTCGCATTTCAACGCCGTTGATAGAGAAAGCATCGCCTTGAATACAGCCGCCAAGAACCGTCGTTTGCCGGGTTCGGATCGCCATGCGGCGCCGGCAGCCAGGACCGCCATGGCGGCATTGGGGCTATCGCTCTGCTGTGCCTCGGTTCCCGCCGGCGCGGCAACCGGCGAAAATCCCGGGATACTGGTGCCACGCTTGCAGCATGAACGCCTGCTGTCGATCTACAGCGCGCCGGCACAAGCGGTCGCTACCGTTCCTGCCGCTCTTGTTGCCCCGGCAGCGGCGCCGCCGGTTCCGCCCCCGGCGGCCGACGCCAAACCCGCCGTGCTGGCGCTGGCCGCCCCGGTCGACGCCGCCATGCCGCTGACGCCGGCCGAGGCGCCTCCCGCCGCCGGGCAGGAATTGCCACCCGAGCGTGCCGCCCTGGAACTGGTCGGCGGCGACGGCAGGATGAGTAACGGTTATGGGCATGCCCGCCTGATGTCGCTGCGCGGCATGGCGGTGACATCGCTCGGCGTGGTGCAGGGAGAGCTGACGCAGCAGTCTCGCTTCGGGTTCAGCGGCAACTACGGCAATGTCTCGCTCACCCACGATTTGTCAGAAGACTATTACACCACCATCGGCGTCGGCGTCGGCAACAGCCCGCTGTTTTCCAGCTGGCGCACCGATGCCGCCGCCTACCGTAAATTCGGCAGCGAACGCCAGTATGTCGCCGGCATCGGCGGCTACTATGCCAAAGGCAATGAAAGCGCGCGCTCCGACAAGGGCTTGCTGTTCACCGGCATCGCCTACTTCAGCGGGCTGGTGGTGGAAGGCGGCGTGCGCCTGAACTGGGCCGATCCCGGCGCGATACTGGGGCCTAGCCAATACATCGCTGCTACCTTCGGCAATGACGACCGGCGCGCGATCATCGTTCGTTATGAGCACGCCAAGGAAACCTACAAGGTATTGCCAGGCGGCCCCGAACTGGTCAACTTCAAAAGCGAGACCGCCAGCATCCAGTGGCGCCAGAGAATCAGCCGCGACAGCATGCTGCTGGCGGCGCTGGAGTATTACCAGAGCCCGGTCTACGACCGTCTCTCGTTCAGCCTCGGCTGGCGCTGGAGCTTCAGATGAAACCGGCGCAGGACGACAAATCCGTCAAGGCAAAAGTCCATGTCAAAACGCGCAGGGACGCTGCGATCAACCCTCGTTTCGCCGGTTTTGGCGGCCAGCTGATCCAGACCCACCGCGCCCTGCGCCGCCTGTCTTTTCCACGCTCGCGCTGGATAGACGTGCTGCTGGTGCCGGCGCTGATTTTCTTTTGCACCCTGCTTGCCTGGCCCTTGATAACGGACCTGTGGTCGGGAATCATCCACTTCTGGGCCAGCGGCCTCGGCGACGGCATGATGCTGAAAGCCGACAAAACCTCGTTTCCGGGCATTCAATCAGTGCCCTACGCTTATGTCCAGGCCGCGCTGCCGACACCAGTGCAATGGTGGACCGGCATGCTGGCCAGCATCGCGCTCCTGCTGGCCACCGCTTTGCTGCCGGCGCGCATGCTGCCGATCTCTTACACGTTGCGTGTGATGGCCATGATCCAGCTGGCCAGCCAGTTCTATTTTTATTTCTGGGCGGCGGAATTTCCCTACCAGTCGGCATCCTCCATTTCCGCACTGACGCAGGCGTCGATGGTGCTGCTTCTCCTGACGCCCTGGATTTACGGCCTGCTTTACAACATTTTCGATTTCGGCATTCCCCGCAAGATCCTGCTGTCGCTGATGGCGGTGTTTTACCTGATCGTGCTGACACCGTTCCAGTACACGTTTGCGGCCTGGGTGATGCTGCAATATTCGCTGCTCTGGCATCCCCTGATCTATCTGCTGGGATCCAGCCTGCTCCAGTTCGGCGCGCTGGTCGGCTTTTATTCCTGGGCCATGAGCTGGGAACGGCGCGAATAGCATCAATGACGCGGCGCCGGCCCGGCGTGGCTTATACTGCGCGCAACGCGTATTGTTAATCTACAAGGATATCCATAATGAAAAAAACAGGAATGGCCAAGAGCGACGCCAAGAAGCTCATGGGAAAAATGACCGCCCCGGGCGCTTCCGCTTTTGGCGGCGGCGATGCGGCAACGATCGACCGCCGCGAGCAGCGCAAGCGCGACCAGGCGGCAGGGCTGGTGCCGTTTGCCGTCAAGCTCAATGGCGCTCTGGTGCTGCAATTGCAAACCCTGGCGAAAGAGCGTGAGCTGGACCTTAACCAGTTGGTGGCCGAACTGCTGGCCAAGGGTCTCGACGCCTGAGCAAGCAGATGGGATAGATGCGCGCGGATTGCGCATCTTGATGCAAAGGCGGAAACGATTGCCGTTCTCCTGCCTGTCGCTATATATCGTAAAATACATCGAAATCGGAAATCCGACCCCATCCCGACAGACCCGACCCATGCCGACTTTCTTCCGCCGCACACTGCTTGCACTCGCCATGCTGGGCGCCACCGCCAACGCGGCCTTGGCGCAAGATTCGGTCAAGGTGTTTGCTGCCGGCAGCCTGGCCGGCCCGCTCACCGTGCTGGCCAAACAGTTCAGCGCCAGCACCGGCGCAACGGTTGATGTGGTGTTCGGCCCTTCGGGCCTGTTGCTGGAACGGATAGAGCAGGGAGAAAACGCCGACGTATTTGCCTCGGCCAACATGGCGCATCCACAGCAGCTGGCGCGCGAAGGCAAAGCGCTGCCGGCGCGGGTGTTTACCCGCAACAGCGTGTGCGTGCTGTCGCGGCCCGAGCTTCAGCTGAATCCGCAAAACCTTCTGGACAAACTGCTGGACCCGGGTGTCAGGATCGGTACCTCGACACCGCAGGCGGATCCCGGCGGCGACTATGCCTGGCTGCTGTTTGCCAAAGCCGGGGAAATCAGGCCAGGCGCCAAGGAACTGCTTGAAGCCAAAGCGCAGCAACTGGTCGGTGGCCGCCATAGCCCGGCCGTTCCGGCCGGCCGCGACCCGGTAAAGTATTTCCTTGAGCAAAAACAGGTCGATGCCTTTATCGGTTATTGCAGTTCCCGCCAGACCGTTGCCGACACTGCATTCCCTAAAGTCGCCTTGCCTTCGGAGCTCGCGATTACAGCCGATTTCGGCCTGACCGTGCTCAACAGGCATGCCGGTTCACACGACGCGGCGTATCGCTTCGCCCTCTTCCTGCTTACCCCCGAAGCGCAACAAACCCTGGCCGCCTATGGCTTTTCACCGCTCTAGGGCGGGTTGTCGATTAGAATATCGGTCCGGCAGGAATTTATCCGGCCACCAGGATCCCGTCTTGTGGCTGTATTTCCTGTATCTCCCCATACGATAATTTGATGATCACCTCAACCGCGAACGACGCCGCCGGCACCATAGCCGTGGAAGCAATTGACGCTGCGGAAAAGCACCTGCGCGACATTCTCTCCCTGGCGATCCGGCACGCGCCGCCGCACGCCGCCGTGGTGGTGTCGGATGCGCGCTGCGAACTCGCCGTGGCGCTCACCGAAGCCTACCGGCGCTGCCTGCCTGCGGCCACTTTCATCGATTTCGACGCCGTCGCGCCGGATGCCGTGCTGGCTGCGTTTGCCGCGCTGGAAGCGAACGATCTGGTGATCCTGGTCCAGTCCACCAACTTCCGCCTCGAGGCGTTCCGCATCCGCGTCGAGCTGTTCAAGCGCGGGTTAAAGGTGATCGAGCACCCGCACCTGTCGCGCATGCCGGGCGCGCAAGCGCTGCATTACATCGCATCGCTGGCCTACGATCCAGGCTACTACCGCGGCGTCGGCTACGCCTTGAAAGCCCGCATCGACAAGGCCAGCATGGGCGTGGTCGACAGCGGCGGCGAACGCCTGGTGTTCGCCTCGCGCTTCGAGCCGGCCAAGCTGAACATCGGCGACTACAGCGAGATGAACAACGTCGGCGGCCAGTTCCCGATCGGCGAAGTGTTCACCGAAGCGCAAGACCTGGAAGCCGTCAACGGCCGCGTGCGGATTTTTGTGTTCGGCGATACCTCGTTCCGGGTCAACCGGCCAGAGCAGCCGATCACGCTGGTGATCAGCAAAGGCCGGGTCAGCGAAGTATTGGATTCAACACCCGATTTCGACCAGGTGCTGGCCAATATCCGCGCCGATGAGGGCGAAGTGTGGCTGCGCGAGCTGGGTTTCGGCATGAACCGGGCGTTTTCGCGGGAACGGCTGGTGAGCGACATCGGCACGTATGAACGCATGTGCGGCATCCACCTGTCGCTGGGCGCCAAGCACGGCGTCTACAACAAGGCCAACATCAAACGCGCCAGCGCCCGTTACCACATCGATGTGTTTGCGGTGACCGAGGCGGTCTACCTGGATGACGAGCTGGTCTATCGCGATGGCGCCTGGCAGCTGTCAGGGGATATATAAAGGGTAGAGGATATTTTCTTCGCGCGTGATGCGGTCCACCAGCACCTTGCCCAGGTTTTCGAATTCGGCCTTGAAATTCGAGCGCGCATCCGGCAGCGCCAGCCAGTCCTTGCCCTGGTACTTGTCGAAAAAATCAAACGCAACGCGGCCGATGCCATCCATTTCCCGCTTATAGGAACGATAGACATCGAGCAGGTTCGGCTCTTCGGCCAGGCTGCGCCGCATGTATGAGTACAGCTTGACGCCCTCGGTCAGCAAATGACCGTACATCGCCATGCGCATTTCACGCAAGGTAGCCGGCACCGCATCCCAGGCGCCCGCGTTCATCCGGTTGGCCACCGAGGAGTACATCAGCAGCAGGGCCGCATGATCGCCCTTGAGCTGGGGGATCAGCTTATCGTCGTACTGGATCTGGTTGTTGGCGCTTTTAGCCGGCTTCAGCAGTTCTGCACGCTCGGCTATCGGCATTGTTTTTCTTGCTGGCGGCTGGGTGGCGGCCGGTATTCTGGCAACTTCATGCGCCCCCTCGTCTTGCGTACTGGTTGCGGGTTTGTTGAAAATGGACTTCAGCCACATGGTTCGCCTCCCCAGTTCACAAAAAGATAACACTTGCTCGTTCTTATAATTGCCTATCCGCAACAATAATACATTAGATTCCACGCGGAAATAGATTTCTTATTTGCAATTTACAGATATTTTTTGCAACACTGACGTCCGGGGCCGGACAGCCATGCGGCCCCGGACGGCAAACCGGCTAGCGCTCAGGAAGCTGAGCGCTGCAGGGCAGCCAGCAAGCTGTCCCACAGCTGGTGACGCTCATCGATAGCGAGGATGCCGGCCTCAAGCACCTCGCGCAACTGGACCGGATCGTTGCCGGTAATCTCGTCTATCATGCGCTGCGCGGCCGGGCCGTGATCGCCCGAATCGACCTCGATATGCCGCTCCAGATAGAAGGTCAGCTCAGGCACGCTAGCCGGGTCGATGCGCCAGGTTTGCAACAATGTCTGGAACATGTCCGGGATCACGTTTTCGCGCCCATAAAAAAAGCTTCCCACCACCTGGTGCGTCTGGCCGTCCTTGCAAGTATCGATGGTGGAGGTCACGAAGCGCTGGATCGGCGCCACGGCTTCCGCCCGGCTGAGCGCGGCGGCAAGCGCATCGCCCTTCCTGATCATCGCCAGGAACTGTTCGATCTGGCGCGTCGAAGCGCCGATCTCTTTCATCGCCGACAGGTAAAGGTCAAAATGCGTCATGGCGCCCTTGGGCGTCAGGTCCGATTCTTCGCCAAGCACGATCTCGTTGATCAGCCGCGCTGCGTGCGGGTTGGCCGGGGGATACCACGGCACGGCGGTGGTGGTCAGGTCTGCCTGCAGCCGCTTGACCAGCGACATGAAATCCCAGACGGCAAACACATGCCATTCCATGAACAGGCGCAGGTCTTTCTTGGTGCGTATGGCGGAAAAAACAGCATGATTTGTCAATGACTTGTGCTTGTCCTTGAGGATAAGTTGCAGTGATTCAACGGTCGTTGTCATGTCATCTCCACATTGGGTTACACACGGATGTGTGCAAAACGACAATGACATATTTATTGCCGTACGGCAATAAATATATGTTAATCGGTTGACATCAAACCACAGTCCGGGCTAAAAACCGGCGGGTATCAGCGCAGGCAGGGATTCAGAACGATGCGCACAGGCGGGACACCAGCAAACCCACCGCATCCTGGTGGAATTGCCCGGTGTAAGCGCTGCGGATCTGCGCCAGCCGCTCCAGCGTTTCCGGTGTCTCCGGAGCGACGATGCGGATCACGAAACTATCCTCGCGGATAGTCTGGCCGGAGGCTGCATCGCGCCACTGGCCATGGGTGTCCCAGGTGGTCAGGCCATCGGGAAAACGCGGCGTCACGATCTCCGCCATGAAGGCGCTCCGTTCCGCATCGGTGACCTGCCCCCGACCCTGGATATCGCGCCCGAACAGCAGTTCGGCCTGCAGCTGCGCGCTGCCGTGCACCTGCTGGCAGGTGCCGCCGCTGCCGCCGTCAGGGAAAGTGGCGCAGGCGGAAAGCGTTACGGTGCAGATCAGGCTGCAGATCAGTTTCAGATGCATGGCGGCCTCCTTGATGGCTGGGAATGCCACATGCTATCGCAAATATTGCTACCGAGAATCAAAGCCGGCAAGCGGGCATGTAATTACTTTCGCCAGCGCCGTATAATTTCCCTGCAGCGCCGCAACCAACCATGCCAGACAAGGATCCATGAGCCTCATTAACAAACTGCTAGCAGGAACGGTGAAATCCGCCCCGACCTCGACGGACAAGGTGCTAGTGCGGGTTTACCTGGATACCGGCGGCCACGTCACCGATGTCACGATCAGGAAAAGCTGCGGCGACCCCGAGCGCGACGCCCATGCGCAGCGCGAAATCATGGCCATGCGCTTCGCCAGCAAAAGAAAAGGGGCAAAAACCTCGCACAACTGGCACGACCTGACCTACACCTTTCACGAATAAACGGTACGCAAGCGCGTCCCGCCTTCCCCTCTTCCGCCGCCCTCTCCGCAAGCAGCCCTGCGGCTGCGCCGCCCGTTCTCCGCATATGGAAATGCAAATGGCGGCTATTAAGCTCCCATGATGGGTGCGCTGCCGTCCATACCCTAAGCTGTCTTCGCCGAGCTCATCTTCCTTTCAAATGACGAGCAGCCTGGCGACCAGAGTTCGGCATCGGGTTGCAGGCTATTCAAAAACATAACACGAGACACCCTGATGACGGTCGAGTGACGGCCGCTTCAAGGACATATAAGGAGCAGCTCGATCATGATGGAACAACAACTCCAACCCTCCGCGGGTCTGGGAGAACCTATTGCCGTCGCCGAAGGAAAAATCGACCAGTACTTCCAGATCACCGCGCGCGGCAGCACCCAGCGCCGTGAGGTAGTCGCCGGCATCACCACTTTCCTGGCGATGGTGTACTCGGTATTTGTCGTGCCCGGCATGCTGGGCAAGGCCGGCTTCGATGTCAGCGCGGTGTTTGTCGCGGTCTGCCTGACCACTGCGTTCGGCTCGCTGCTGATGGGTTTGTGGGCGCGTTTGCCGATCGCCGTCGGCTGCGCGATTTCGCTGACCGCTTTCACCGCCTTCGGACTGGTGCTCGGCAAAGGCTTGTCGCCCGCAGTTGCGCTCGGCGCGGTGTTCCTGATGGGGCTGGTGTTCACTGCCATTTCCGTGACCGGCGTGCGTTCCTGGATCCTGCAGAACCTGCCGTCGGGCGTCGCGCACGGCACCGGCGTCGGCATCGGTTTGTTCCTGCTGCTGATCGCCTCCAACGACGTCGGCCTGGTAGTCAAAAACGCCGGTCCCGGCTTGCCGGTAGCGCTCGGCCACATTACCGCGTTCCCTGTCGTGATGAGCATCGTCGGCCTGGCCGCGATTTTCGGGCTTGAGCGGCGCCGCGTTCCAGGCGGCATCCTGCTGGTGGTCGTAGTCTTGTCGATCATCGGCCTGATCTTCGATCCGGCCGTCAAGTTCACCGGCATATTCGCGGTGCCGGCGCTGAGCGCTCCTGGCCACGCCTCATTGATCGGCGCGATGGACATCAAGGGCGCACTCAGCATGGCCGTGCTGCCAAGCGTGCTGGCGCTGGTGATGACCGCGGTGTTCGACGCCACCGGCACGATCCGCGCGGTAGCCGGCCAGGCCGGGCAAGTCAATGAAAAGGGTTATATCCACAACGGCGGCAAAGCGCTGACAGCCGATTCGCTCAGCTCGATTTTCGCCGGCCTGGTCGGCGGCGCTCCTGCTGCCGCCTACATTGAATCGACCGTAGGCACAGCCGCCGGCGCCCGCACAGGCCTGACTGCGGTCGTGGTCGGCCTGCTGTTCCTCGCGGTCATCTTCTTCTCGCCGCTGGCCGGCCTCGTGCCTTCTTACGCAACCGCTCCGGCGCTGATGTATGTCGGCCTGCTGATGCTGGGCAGCGTGAGCCGCATGCACATGGATGATACGGTCGACGCGCTGGCCGGTTTGCTGTGCGCGGTGTTCATCGTCCTGACATGCAATATCGTGACCGGCATCATGCTTGGCTTCTGCACGCTGGTGATCGGCCGTGTGGTGTCGGGCGAATTCTGCAAACTGAATTTCGGCACGGTCGCCATTGCAGTTGCGCTGGCTGTTTTCTACGGCGGCGGCTGGGCGATTTAAGACCATACATCTATCCGGGTAACGTCGACTGTTCGGATCTCCTAGAACAGTCGATTCATGGCAGCGCCCGCGGGTGCTGCCTTTTTGTTTTTTGGCTATGCGGCAGCCATCCGGTTTTTCATTTCACTGGGGATTGAGCCGCCCCGCTGGCTTCGCTAGGCGATAGCTTGCGCAGTTCGATCTGGGCGGTGCCGTTGCGCACCAGCACCCAGCTTTGCAGCGGCAGGCTCGGATGCGCCGCCGTCATCGAATACATATTGAAGCGCTCGCCGCTGGCCGATTTACGGCCATGGAAACCGGGGCCATGCCAGGAAGCCTTCGGTGTTGCAATGAGAACGGCCGTTTCACTGAACTCATACCCGGCTTGGATAAACGAATCCAGCGCAGGCGGTTCGTCCCCGACTACAGCCCACTGGAAAGCGCGATGCTTGATGCGCGGCGGAGCGCCGATAAATTTGGCAAAGTCCGATTCCAGCTTTTCCAGTTCGCCATTTTGCGGAGCGCGGTCCAGGACCAGCAGATTGCCAAAATAGTAGTCCGGCGCGCCAGGCGTCCGCATCACCGTGTACCCCCGTTCCGGACCGTTTCGCCGAAGACCCGGTTAAACATGAGATCGGTATCGATACCCCAAATAAGGAGCCATTTTCTTGATTTCCACAGATGTTGTCGAAGCAGGCCGCTAACGTTGTTTTTTGGCACTGTTTCACCCTCGTATCCGCAATAACGTTGATTCCAGGGCGTCTCGGCACAATCAGTCCAGACTGACGGATCAAGTATGTTACCTTGGCTAACGCGGCCCTTCTTTCAAGTCCCGCTTCTACCATCAGCCGGTCAAAGACCGGGAGCAGGAAGAAGGTTATGTTCACCGCACCCGACCCAAACCAGAACCACCTGCTGGCAGCCTTGCTCGACGCTGAATTCGATCGCCTGGCGCCGCACCTGGAGCTGATCCCGATGCGGCTGGGAGACCTGCTCTACGATTCCGGCGGCAAGCTGCAGTATGTCTATTTTCCCACCACATCGATTGTCTCGCTGCTCTATGTCCTGGAAAACGGCGGATCTTCCGAGATCGCCGGGGTCGGCAACGAGGGTATATTGGGGATTTCTCTTTTCATGGGCGGCAATACTACGCCCAGCCGCGCGGTGGTGCAGACCGGCGGCTTCGGCTACCGGCTCAAGTCGCACATATTGATGGAAGAGTTCAACCGTGCCGGACCGGTGATGCGCCTGCTGCTGCGCTATACCCAGGCGCTGCTCACGCAAATGAGCCAGACCGCCGTGTGCAACCGCCACCATACGCTGGATCAGCAATTGTGCCGCTGGCTGCTGCTGACGCTGGACCGCCTGCCCACGAACGAATTGACGATGACCCAAGAATTGATTGCCGGCATGCTGGGCGTGCGGCGCGAAGGCGTCACCGAGGCCGCAGGAAAATTGCAGAACCTCGGTTTTATCCGCTACCGGCGCGGCCATATCACCGTGCTGGACCGGGCTGGCCTGACCGACAACGTCTGCGAATGTTATGGCGTGGTCAAGAAGGAATTTGCGCGCCTGCTGTCGGACGTGCATCAGCGGCAAGGCACGCCGCCGCCGGCCAGATAGGCAAGAGAGACAAGACAGGCCAAGTATTTGCAGCACTACGGATTCGCAACCACCTTGTTTGAGCCGAGGCTAGCGCTCAGTTGCATGCCAATCAGAGCTGGATTCACACCCATAATGGAAAATACATCTGGAAATGCAGCGCAAGCCGTGCAGCAACCGCTGCTGAAAGCCGGCGCCTTGCAAAACGCCATTTTCAACAGCGCCAATTTTTCCTGCATCGCCACCGACGCCCAAGGCGTGATCCAGATTTTCAACGTCGGCGCCGAACGCATGCTCGGCTACAAGGCAGAGGACGTGGTAGACAAAATCACGCCGGCCGGGATTTCGGATGCGCAAGAACTGATTGCGCGCGCCGCATCGCTCAGCCTTGAGCTCGACACCCAGATCACCCCGGGCTTCGAAGCGCTGGTGTTCAAGGCCTCGCGCGGCATTGAAGACATCTACGAACTGACCTATATCCGCAAGGATGGCAGCCGCTTTCCGGCGATGGTGTCGGTCACCGCCCTGCGCGATGCCCAAGACAAGGTAATCGGCTACCTGCTGATCGGCACCGACAATACGGCGCGCAAACAGGTCGAAGCGGAACAGGCGCTGCTTGACCAGCGCCTGCGCGACCAGCAGTTCTACACGCGCTCGCTGATCGAATCGAATATCGATGCCTTGATGACCACCGATCCGCGCGGCATCATCAGCGATGTCAACCAGCAGATGGAAGCGCTGACCGGCTGCACCCGTGACGAGCTGATCGGGGCGCCGTTCAAGAATTACTTTACCGATCCGGAGCGTGCCGAGGCCGCCATCACACGCGTGCTGCGCGAAGGCAAGGTGACCAACTACGAGCTGACCGCCCACGCCGTGGATGGCACCGAGACGGTGGTCTCGTACAACGCGACCACCTTCCACAACCGCGACAACCAGCTGCAAGGCGTGTTCGCGGCGGCACGCGACGTCACCGACCGCAAGCAGTTCGAATATACGCTGCAAGAAAACAATATCGAACTGGAAAATGCCAGGGCGGCAGCGGAAAAAGCCAACCTGGCAAAATCGGATTTCCTCTCCAGCATGAGCCATGAATTACGCACCCCGCTCAACGCCGTGCTCGGATTCGCGCAGCTGATGGCGTCCGATACGCCGCCGCCGTCATCGGCGCAAAAATTGTCGATCGACCAGATCTTGCAGGCCGGCTGGTATCTGCTGCGCCTGATCAACGAGATCCTCGACCTGGCGATGATCGAATCGGGTAAAGTGACACTGTCGCAGGAATCGATGTCGCTCACCGAAGTGATACAGGATTGCCAGGCAATGATCGAGCCGCAGGCGCAAAAGCGCGGGGTGCAGCTGACCTTCCCTCTTCTCGACAACCTGTTTTATGTGCATGCCGACCGCACCAGGGTCAAGCAAGTGATGGTCAACCTGCTGTCGAATGCGATCAAATACAATCGGGCCGAGGGCAGTGTGGTTGTCAAATGCGCGACGAGCGGCAGCGACCGGGTGCGCGTCAGCGTTACCGATACCGGAACAGGCTTGACGCCGGAACAGTTGGCGCAGCTGTTTCAGCCTTTCAACCGGCTCGGGCAAGAGAGCAGTGTCGAAGAAGGCACCGGCATCGGCCTGGTGGTCACCAAGCAGCTGGTCGAGTTGATGGGTGGCGTCATCGGCGTCGAAAGCAGGGTCGGCGCCGGCAGCGTATTCTGGGTGGAATTGCCGGCGGCGAGCGCGCCGGAACTGGCGCTTGACGACATCGACAAGATCGCCGTCGATAAATCGAATCGCGCCGCGGCAGATCAGCTGCAGTCCCAGCGCACGCTGCTCTATGTCGAGGACAATCCGGCAAACCTGGTCCTGGTCGAGCAACTGATTGCGCGGCGCGGCGACCTGACGCTGCTGACGGCGATCAACGGCCACCTGGGAATCCAGATGGCACGCGCGCACCAGCCGGACGTGATCCTGATGGATATCAACCTGCCCGGCATCAGCGGTTACGGCGTCCTCAAAATTTTGCTCGAAGATGTGGCAACGGCCCACATCCCGATCATGGCGCTGTCGGCCAACGCCGTGCCGCGCGATATCCAGAAAGGCATGGATGCGGGTTTCTTCCGCTACCTGACAAAACCGATCGAGGTGGTCGAATTCATGGACGCCCTCGACGTCGCGCTGCGCCATGCGGAAAAGAACGGCTTGCCGAGCGGAGCATAGGCAGCAACGAAATGCGGCTTGCGAATTGCAGCATGATTTATCAGCAGGTGAACGATTTTTCTGGGAACAACGCAATGCTTATATCCGAAATCCTGAAGGCCAGCATCCTGATCGTCGATGATCAGGAAGCCAATGTCATGCTGCTGGAACAAATGCTGCGCAAAGCCGGTTATGCACACATCACGTCGACGATGGATCCGCACACGGTCGTCCCGCTGCACCTGGCGCATCGCTACGACTTGATCCTGCTCGATCTGCAAATGCCGGAAATGGATGGCTTCCAGGTCATGGAAGGCCTGAAGGAAATCGAAACCGCGGGGTATCTGCCGGTGCTGGTCATCACGGCGCAGCCGGCGCACAAGCTGCGTGCGCTGCAAGCGGGCGCCAAGGATTTTGTCAGCAAGCCATTCGACCTGGTTGAGGTGCAAACGCGCATCCACAACATGCTGGAGGTGCGGCTGCTGTATCGGAAACTGGACAACTACAACAAGGTGCTGGAACAGACCGTGCTGGAACGCACGGCAGAACTGCGCGAGAGCGAAGCCCGCTTCAAGAGTCTGACGGAACTGTCTTCGGACTGGTACTGGGAACAGGATCCGCAAGGAAAATTCACCAAGGTATCCGGCCCGGTTTTCGACATGCTCGGGATCGATGCCGACAATACGGACGGTGCGCTCAGCATTGCGGCGGCAGGACGCTGGAACGAGGCCGAGCGAGTACAGCTGGAAGACAACATTGCAAACCGCCGTCCCTTCCTCGATTTCATCTACAGCCGCCGCAATGCCGACGGCACCCTGCAATACCTTCAGGTAAGCGGAGAGCCGATGTTCGATTCAGCCAGCCTTTTCATCGGCTACCGCGGCATCGGCATGGATGTCACCGAGCGCATGAACCGCGACCTGGAAAAATAGCAGCTTTATAGTGCGACCCGGCGCACCCGACGGTGCGTCCGGGAGTAAATCTATTACTTCTCGGCAGGCACGACAACGACCGTGCTGCCGCCGGTTTTCCCGGTATCGCCTTTGCTGCCGTCAGCACCCGCAGCGCCGTCATTCCCCGTCGCCCCGGTTGCGCCGGTAGCGCCAGCCGGGCCGGGAACAGCCACGCCGGCGCCTGTTGCACCTGTGGCGCCAGCCACACCCTCGGAACCGGTCGCTCCGGCCGGCCCAGGCGCTCCCGCCGGACCAGGAACTACTACCACGGATGGCGTAGGGCTGCTGCTTGCAGGCTTGTCGCAAGCGGCAAGGCCAAACGTGACGACCAGCGTTGTCAATAACAATGCATGTTTCATATCGATCCTTTTAGGTAGCAAGAGAAAAAAGCGCGCGATGGTACGGTAGAGCGCCATTCGAATCACCTTGTGAAAAGATGGTTCTGAAATTCGTCTGTTTGCAGATTAAGCGAAAGCGCGGAGGTTCTCTGTGTGCTGCCGCACGGATTGCTGCCGGAATCAAGCCTATAACATGCCATGTCGCGCTTCAGATCTCGGCCACCATAGAGCAATGTTGCGGAACCTGACGAGCCGGATTTGATGCCGTTGCAAAATTGACTGATTTTTTATTTCCACTAACTGAGAACTGATATGAGAACATTCATACATTTGTATCGTTATTATCGGCGAGGCGGGTACCATATGGTGCCGGCAATGAAACGAGCCAGCCGCGCATGGAGCCATGGATTTTGAATTAACATCTTGCCGCTGACTAACCGTAATCGATGAGCGCACACATTATCCGTCCTCTTGTATCTTTGGATTACGAGTTCCTCTCCTCCGTAGTCGATGACTGGTGGGGCGGCCGTCCTGTCCGTGCGCTGGTCCATCGCATATTTTTCGACCATCTGAACGCAAGCAGTTTCGCCATAGGCCCGTCGGACGCTGTCCAGGCATTCCTGATCGGCTTTGTGTCGCAGTCCGATCCCAAAGTGGCATACATCCATTTCGTCGGCGTAAGCCCTGCGGCACGCGCCGGCGGCCTCGCCCGCATGCTTTACGAACATTTTTTCAACGTGGTCAGCGCCCAAGGCTGCACAGAGGTGCGCAGCATCACATCCGCGGTCAATACCGGCTCGATCGCATTTCATCGCAAACTGGGATTTACACTTCTTCCCGGATCCGGCGAAATCGGCGGCGTCCCGGTTACTCTCGATTATGCCGGGGAAGGACAACATCGCGTCCTGTTCCGTAAAGCGCTGTAATCCAGCACTAATGATCGACGGCTGGTCCCTTGATAAAATCGATGAATGCGCGCAAAGGAGCCGGCACCAGGCGGCGTCCGGGATAATAAAGGAACGGGCCGGAAAAGCCCATCCACCACGGCTGCAGCAGCGGCTCCAGCGCGCCGCTGTCGAGATGGGGACGCAGCCAGTCCTCGAAGAGATAAACGATGCCGCTGCCCGCGATCCCCGCCTCGACGGCGAGATCGATTCCTCCGCCCACTTGTACGATCAGCGGCCCCGTCGGCTCCACCCGCACCATCTCACCGTTCCGTTCAAACTCCCACGGCGGCATTGAACCGCTGGAAAAACGGCCGCGCAGGCAGGCATGGCCGAGCAGTTCGCGCGGGTGTTGCGGCCGGCCATGCCGGTCAAGATAGGCGGGAGAAGCGGCGGTGGCAAAACGCTGGACGCGCGGCCCGATCGGCACCGCGATCATGTCCTGCTCCAGCCGCTCGTCGTAGCGGATGCCGGCGTCGCATCCGGCCGCGATCACGTCGACAAAACTTTCTTCGGTGATGATCTCCATCTGAATGTCGGGATAAGCAGCGAGAAATGGCGGTACGATGCGGCCCAGCACCAGCCGCGCCGCACTGATCGGCACGTTGAGACGCAACGTGCCGGCTGGCTTGTCACGAAAACCGTTGACCACGTCGAGCGCAGCCTCCATCTCGCTCAAGGCCGGACTGAGCCGCGCCAGCAAGCCCTGGCCCGCTTCGGTCGGCACCACACTGCGTGTGGTGCGGTTGAGCAGCCTCACGCCAAGCTGCGTCTCCAGGCGACGTACCGCTTCGCTGAGCGCAGACGCGCTGCTGCCGTTGACGCGCGCGCCTTCGCGAAAGCCTTTGGCACGCGCCACCGCCACGAAAGCGTTCAGATCTTCCAGGTTGACCTTCATTGCCTCATCTCCACTGTCCGCCAATCCGCACAACCCGTCTCGATTGTACCCAATTATCAAGAAGGAGGAAGACGCCTACCATGGGTCGTCTTTCATCTAAAAGAGGGTAATCATGTCCAGCATCGAACAATCCGGCACATTCGCGCTTGGCCACCGCACCGTAAAACGACTCGGCTACGGCGCCATGCAACTCGCAGGACCAGGCGTGTTCGGCCCACCCAAGGATCGCAACGCGGCGCTGGCCGTGCTGCGCGAAGCCGTCGCGCGCGGGGTCAACCACATTGACACCAGCGACTTCTACGGCCCGCACATCACTAACCAGCTGATCCGCGAAGCGCTGCACCCTTATCGCGATGATCTTGCCATCGTCACCAAGATCAGCGCCCGGCGCGGCGACGACGGATCGTGGATTCCAGCCATGTCGCCCGAAGAACTGACCCAGGCGGTGCACGACAACCTGCACAACCTGGGCCTGGATGTGCTCGACGTGGTTAACCTGCGCAGCATGCTCGGCATCCACGGACCGGTCGAAGGATCGATCGAAGAGCCGCTCACGGTTGTAGCCGAGTTGCAGCGGCAAGGACTGGTGCGCCACATCGGGCTCAGCAACGTCACCCCGGCGCAGGTCGCGGAAGGACGCAAGATCTGCGAAATCGTCTGCGTGCAAAACCACTACAATCTCGCGCATCGGCAAGACGACGCCATGGTCGACGAGCTGGCGCGGGACGGCATCGCCTACGTACCCTTCTTTCCGCTCGGCGGCTTCACCCCGCTGCAATCTTCGACCTTGTCGGGCGTCGCTGCACGCCTCGGCGCCACGCCCATGCAGGTCGCGCTGGCCTGGCTGCTGCGCCGCTCGCCCAACATCCTGCTGATCCCGGGCACCTCGTCTATCGCCCACTTGCACGAGAACCTGGCCGCAGCCGAACTGGCGCTGCCGGACGATGCAGTCAAAGAATTGGACAGCGTGGCGAATATCAGCGCCACTTGAGGCGTACCAAATGCGCGCCTGCACATTCAAACGGCGCGCATTTGGAGGTCTTCCGTGTGTGATGACGAAATCCGGGATATTCTGCAAGCGGAACAAGATTCCTGCCATGTAAATAATCCCGCGCCCAACCATTTCAGCCATGACTAAATTCAGCCGCTACGCACTTGCCATCGCCCTTTTTGCACTTTCACCGCTTGGCCATTCGGCAATGGCCGACGACCGTCCGTCATTGAATGGAGGAACCGGTCACATGCCGAGCGAAGATAGCCGAAAACAGATCCAGGAAGTGTTGGATAACTATGCCAAAAGCGTAACGACTGGAGACCGCGCGCTTTTCGAATCTCAGCTGCTGGACGAGAAAATACCTTTCTTCGGACTTGGGGAAAAATTAAGTCCGTCATTCGAGCCAAATCTGCAGAGTTTGCAAGATTACGCCGGATTTCGGAAAGCGGTCTTCGAGAGCGGTAAAAAATACAGTCAAAAAATTTCTAACATCGACATCAAACAAGACGGCGATCTGGCCCAGGTGTCTTTAGACTTTGAAACGACTCTCGTCGAATCCGGCAAGGGTGTGCATGGCTGGAAAATCCTGCAATTGCTGAGGGTTCGGGGACACTGGAAAATTGTCAGCGAACTGTATACCGTGCGGTGAAAATCGGGCGCCATTTAGATATAAACAGCCGCGCAGCAGGTTCAAGGCTTGCGGGCGATAAGCAGCTGACTCTTCGGCAAAGCTTTATCAAGAGCGCTGGTGATCCGCAAGCCATCTTTGCATTTCAGTAAAGCGTCCCAGGTAGTGGCCCATGCATCCAATGCCGGATGCCTTGGCGTCGGCCCGTCTTGCCAGTCGGCCCAATAGAGTGCCCACCAGATCGTGAAGTAGATGCCGTAAGAATCGCGCGCGACCACTTCCAGCCCTGCATCGGCGACAAGTCGCTCAAACTCCGTATGCTCGATAACCCGGATATGGTTGGGATGTTCGAAATAGGACGGATGCGCGACTTGTTTATATATTTCTTCGGCTGCCGGATCCGGCACCGCCAGCAAATAAAGTGCGCCCGATTTGCCGACGCGAGCCAGCTCCTTCAGGAACGAGCTCGGATCGTCGACATGCTCGATGACTTCCGTCGATACAATGCGCGTGAACATCCCGTCGGGGAGCGGGAGCGGATTGGCGTCGGTGACAATGGCTTCGATTTTTCGTGCTGCGCTGTTTTTCAGTATCCGCTCGGTTTCTGCAACCATCTTGCTGTCGATGTCAGCAAAAACGATATGCGCGCCGCGACTTGCACAGAAATTCGCGTTACCGCCGCCGCCGCATCCAACGTCCAAAATGACATCCGCTTCGGATACCGGAAAACCTCTGAACAATTCACCCGTTTCATGATTGAACCAGCCACTGGCCTGCATGCTTTTTCCATGCACTGTGTAAGGGTTGAATGATTCGGGATTACTGACGTCTGGCGCAGCCGCGGCTACCGGAACGGATTCGGGAAGAAGGACTTTGTTAGAGCGGAACAACCTATTAAAAACATCAATTAACATGTGTGTATCCGGCAACAAAAAACTGATTATAAGCTCCTTTATTGCCGAATCATAATGACCATCTTCTTTGATAACGCTACGCGCGCACCGCTGAAATTGAGCAAGGAATTGCGCATTGATTCTCCCGCGAATCGCCAACTTCGCACGCAGGTTGAGCTTGCGAGTTTCTCAGAATGGCGCTGCTCCGCCAACACTGCCTTTTGACCTTCAAGAATTCAATATTGCTTTAATGATTACACAGTGGCAACATGCTTTGCTCGTGCGATTAACTGTGCGCGAACCTCCGCGATGGCGCTTCCACGATGTGCGTCGCAAAGGGCCTGAACATCTGGGACGAAATCATAAAAGGACAAACAATGAAGAGAGCGGGATTAGTCGCTGGTTTGCTGGTGTTGTTAAACGGATGTACCTCAGTGGGGCTACTGGATGGCACCACACCAGCGCCGACGGACAACGAATCGATTTTTATTATGGGCGTGACTCCAGATAACTATCGAGTCTCATTATTTCCTGGCTCAATAAAAGACGGCGTATTTCATCAAAATATATTTAGATCCGCAGCTGTCTACGCAGCAGCCAAGGACGGTTATGTCATCGGAAAGTCGTCGGCAGGCGATGTACTGGCGATAACTAACGTGCGCGTTGTCAAAGACAGCAGCTCGGTGCTTCAGGGTGCCAACTTCAAGCCCTGTGGCAATGTCAAAACCATGGTTTTTGCAGTACCAAAGGGCAAGGTTATTTATTTGGGCGATGTTGCGTACCAATTCGTCGGTCAAAAGGTGGAAGTGCGTTACGGCCAGAACATCGAAGCCGCGCAAGCGTATCTAGATAAAAACTTTCCGGCATTGCGCGGAAAACTGGAACCCCTTCCTGTTGATCTATTGCCATCTCAAACTTCATGTACCGCGACGCCAATGTATTTCCCTGTATATATTGGTAAAAGCAGATAGGTTGCTATCGAACAAGTCATGGCTCTCGATCGAAGATGGTCATGAAATGACGGGGTATTGGTGACTTTCAGGCGAGGGCCTGCGTCCGCCGGCTCGTGGGTTCTAATTGTAAATAGACAGAAAATTCATGCCGGCTTGGCATCAGCACAAGCCAGCATGGCGTCGCCAATCATATGGTCACCTTGGGTCTTGAGCGCCTCGCCGACGCCGCGGATATCACGCACTTCTTTGTTCTGGCTCAGTTTTGACTTGCCGACCAGGCGCGTGATTTCAATCTCCAGGCCCACGATAGCCTTGAGCATCGCGTCAATGTCCTCCTTGGCGCTGTCCGTCATCTTCCATGGCGCCGGCTGCGACGCTTCATGGGTTCGGGTCAGGCGGGCAACCACGCTGCGCACGAAGCGCTCGTCGTCGCGGATGGCGATACGTCCGTAGGCATGGGCCACCATGTAATTCCAAGTGGGTACCTGTTTGTGGAACTCGTGCTTGGACGGATACCAATTGGGCGAAACATACGCATCGGCGACCCGAAAGACCACCAGCACCTCATCGCCGTCAGATACGTCCTTCCACACCGGATTGGCGCGCGCCACATGGGCATTCAATACACCCATCCCGCCGCGCTGGGGATCGAGTTCGAAAGGAATATGGTTGGCATCCAGTCCACTCGCGCCATGCGTGAACAGTATTCCAAAGGGGTGTTGCTTGATGAGGTCATGCAGCACTTCTGTACGAGGCTCATCGAAATGGGTGGGTACATACATGTCAGTTCTCCCGGTTTAATCCTGATTGAAACGCTTATGCCTTTGCAGGCGGTACTGGCTGATTATCCGATCTGGATTATGGCTATTTTCTGGATTACTATATAGGTCCACAATTCATCAATTTCAGCAGGCCAGAATCGTATGCCACGACGCCCTCAGGCTGTTGATTTGCCGCCCATCAGCGGCTTGGACCGAACCAGCGGGCATCTTGGCCGCCAATTGACGCACGCTTTGCGCGAGGCAATACGTATTGGCAGCTTGAAACCTGGCGATCTTCTGCCGTCAACCCGTCAGCTAGCCGGCGCGCTCGATATTGCGCGCGGCACGGTCATGGAGGCGTACGAACAACTGATCGCCGAGGGATTTTTCGATGCGCAACCCAGGGCGGGCACGCGGGTCGCTTCCGCGTTGGCCCAATCGCGGCCAGTTGCTGGCGGTTCGCAAAAGCCGGCGACACACGCGACGCCCACTTCACTCCCGGCGCCTGCGGCCGCCTTCGCCAAAGTCGCGGAGCAATTTAAGCCGCTCCCACCGGTGCCCTTTGCCGTTTCCATTCCCACCGGTCCGGCAGCACCCGATGCAGCGTGGCGACGGCTTGGCAACCGCATCCGCGCCCGCGGACCAGGCGCGCCCTCGGGCTATGACGATCCTCAGGGTGTCAAGGCCTTGCGCGAAGCCGTGGCGGAGTATGTGCGGAGGTCGCGCTCGGTGCAGTGCGACGCTGCACAAGTCATCATCACGACGGGGACCCAGCAAGGGTTGTACGTCGCCTGCCAGGTGCTGCTGGGCGCCACCGACGTCGCCTGGGTGGAAGACCCCGCCTATCGGGGCATTACGGGAATTCTCGAAAGCACAGGACGGCAGGATCGCATGGTGCGCGTTCCAGTTGACGATGCCGGCATCGACGTCGACGCAGGGGTGGCAATGGCAAAAGACGCGCGTGCGGCGTTCGTCACGCCTTCGCATCAATATCCGTTGGGAATGCCGATGAGCATGGGGCGCCGGAATGCATTACTGGCTTGGGCAAGGAAGAACGGTGCGTGGATCGTAGAGGACGACTACGACAGCGAACTGCGCTATGCCGGCCATCCGTTTCCGTCACTGCAGGGGCTCGCACCGGATCGCGTCGTCTACCTTGGCACCTTCAGCAAGATCCTGTTTCCGTCGCTGCGCCTTGGCTACGCCATCGTTCCCGAAGCTTTGGTACCCGCCTTCTGCGGTGCGCGTGTACTGATGGACCGGCATACGCCAAGCGCCGACCAGCACGTCCTCGCCGCCTTCATTACCGAAGGTCATCTGGATCGGCACATTCGACGCATTCGCGGCGTATACGCTGACCGGCGAAGCCAGCTGGTAGGCATGCTCGAGCGATGGATCCCGAAGGATCTTGGATGGCTGCAGCCAAGCGACCAGGGCATGCACCTGGTGCTTTGGCTATCGCACGGCATCGACGACGTCCTGCTAGCGTCACGCGCCGTAGAAGCTGGAGTCGCTGTGCGTGCAGTGTCTCCAATGTATTCGGAGGGCAATGGCCGCCCCGGACTCGTCCTCGGTTTAGGTGGGTTCAGCAATAAACAGATGGAGGCAGCAGTCCGGATCCTTGCCTCAATCATCCTGTCGATGAGAAAGACTACGCCGCACATGCAGACTACTTCTTAACCGCGCGTTGACAGAGCGAGATGTATCGTGCCATTATCAAAAAATGGAATGTACAAAAACCCAGCTCGCCAAACACCATCATCGGTCAATTTTTTGCGCCGGGATCTGTTACATCCATAAGGCCACTCTTCAGCGATAAGTGCATCAGGAGTGAGTCAAACCAGATCAAAGGCGCCGATGGCGCCTTTTTTATTGTCCGCTAAAAACCAGCCAAGGAAACCATCATGACCATGATTCGAGGAACCAGATTTATCGTTGGACAAGAAGCCGCCGCGCTGCGCAGCATTGAAGCAACCTTTCGGAGCTTTCTTCATTGAGGCTCGCGGGCAAGAAGTAATCGTTCCTGCATTGTGGGGACAAGATACATTTATTGAGAAGGCAAGAGGAAGTGAAGTCCTCGGACAGATGTGGGCATTCGACGATAAAAAAGGTCGTCCATGCTGTTTGATTCCAGAGGCTACCGCGCTTTTTCAGGAGCGAGTTACAGACCTGCTTGGCAAAAAAAACGAAGCAACATATTTCTATGTCGCCAGATGCTATCGATATGAGCGTCCGCAAGCCGGTCGTTACCGAGAGTTTACACAACTCGGTTTCGAGATTCTCACGAGGCAACCAGAAATCGGTCTCGAAATGAGCCAGGACTTGTGTGTTGGATTCCTCGATTCTTTGGGACTTGAATACGAGATTGATATAGCGGCGAAACGTGGGCTGACATACTATCTGCAAGGTGAAGGTTTCGAGATCCGTTGTCCAGAACTGGGGGCGCAAAAACAAGTAGTGGGAGGCGGCGCTTATCGCGAAGGAGCTGGCTTCGGCATTGGCCTTGACCGACTATACCTTGCGTTGCAAGCCCAAGGAAAATTGACCTGATGACATCATTCGCCAGGTTGTGTAAATGTGATGAAATCACGGCCTGGCAGTTACAGATTGCTTTAACAAACCGTTGGCGGCTTGATGCATCCACCACATTTTCGATAACGTCGCTTTGGGTATTTCGCTTTACAAAACTGTTCGAAAACAATGTTTAGGTGCGAAGAATGAAAACTATCGTCAACCGTCATAGTGCTATCGATTGTAGGGCTGTTGGCATTCACAAATCCTAAACTAGACAGCTATGAACGACACATACATCAAGTAATCACTCAGGAAGCCAATAAACGGGATGACTTAAGCCGGACACTGGGAACGTTATTTGGAGGAGTGGCTAGCAGTTTCATAGCGAACAGCACCGTGAGAAATAATTATGTTCTGTTCAGCACTTACGACTCGAACCAGGAAATCAACATCTGAAATTGTAGGTATTCTTGGCTTTTTTTTCAAATAGGGGCCAAGAAATTGCAACAAGCCCCTCCAATTAGGCCAATAGCAATTGCGCGGCGGCCATCGGATCTCTTACAGCAATTTTTGTAATCTTATTAGCTTGCAATGTTTTGTTGTTTAACGGTACTCTGTGAATTGACTCAATAGCAATTTGGGGAATACCTATGGTGATGCGAAAGGTTGTCGTTGTAGGCGATAAAACCACGACAAGCGGTGTGATTCTTCCTAACGCGAACTCAACTTTTTCAGTCGGCGATGCTGCCCACAAGGTTGCGCTTATCGGGGGGCAGGCAACCTGCCTAGCCTGCAAAGGCGTGGGAGTCATCGCCAAGGCAGGCGGACCACGCAGGATGGACTTCATGGGGGAAGTAGCTTTGGAGAACGACATCGTTATCTGCGGCTGTCCTGTCCATCCAAAGCTCGTGTCCAATCTCCACCAAACCATGACCCACGACGACCAAGCCGAGTCTCAAGGTATACTGCCGCCCCCAGCCGCTGCCTCTGCCGCCGGCATACCTATGGCGGACAATCAACCAGCGGCTGAAACGAAACGTTATGACGAGCAAATTAAATTCCTGCTCGGTTCAGGGACGGCGCTAGCTGGTGCTGCATACACGTTGACGCTTGATGACGGCAGCAAGGTTACCGGAACAACTGATGCCGATGGTAAGACAGAGCGAGTGACGACGCCCGAGCCGCGCACGATCACCCAGGCCAACTTGCAACCCAACGTTGCATTTTGCTGCGCTCGGCAAGCTGAAAATTCTGGCGATGGCGGCGTAAATAGCATCGACGTCAAATTGAGCGGCATAAAAACCAACGCCGACGCTCTAGGTTCATCCGTGACAGAACACAAAGTGGAAGAAAAAGTTCGCCCGTTGACGGCCGGAGAGATTGATCTGGCAAAAAAAATATTCCGCGACTCCGTAGATTATTCCAAGGTCAAGGTCCACAACGGCGCTTACATGATAGGCGCCGGTGATAATGCCATGACGCCGAATGGCGAAATGTATTTTCCAAGTGACTATTACAAACCAGATTATTCGGCGGGAAAAAATTCAGATAAGGTCTGGTTTATTCATGAAATGACCCACGTTTGGCAGTATCAACTGGGGTACAGCGTCAAATGGGGCGGCATCAAAATACAAATAAAAGGCGGATATAAGTACGATGCCGGCCAAGATGTCGCACGAGCGTATAAATACAATCCTAGCCTTGATCTCGATAAGCCTATGTCAGATTTCAATATGGAGCAGCAAGGAGATTTAGTTTCACACTATTTTGATGGCATGTTTCTTGACGATGATGGTTCAATCCGAGACCATTCGCGGCACGTCGCAAATATGAATTTTTACGCACGTTCACTGATCAATTTCCTGAGAGATCCTAAAGATGCATCGTCTCTTCCAAAAACAACTCATATTGAAGACTAGCTTAGGCTTGGCGCTGACAATCACAGCTATGTCGGGCGCAATGGCGATGTCGGGGCCTTTCGAGCATCCGGCTCAAGTGATTCTGAAAGATGGATCCCCGTGTTTTTTTTCAGATTTTGGAGAAAGACCTTGGAGCGGCTACAACTTGACCGTGGAAATCAACAAAGGCAGTTCAGCAGGCATGGTTTGGGTAATCAGCACGGCTGAAAACGTTGAAAAGCCTTCCACTGTCCAAAATTGCGTTCGGTACGGACAAGCTGCCGGGCCGGCCAAAACTATCAAGCCAGCAGCTCCGCTGCGTGAGGGACTGCCATATTTAGGGATTATAGATACTGGCGACCGCGCACGATACGGGATTCCGTTTTGCATAGGCCGAGATTCTCAAACTAATCCAATTCTTACAAAATGGAACGAAAATGGTGATGGATGCACAGAAGTACCATTGAACCAAACCGACAAACCATCGTTGTTCAAGCGATGGTTTAGCAAGTGAGAACCGTGTTGAAAGAAAATAATCCTTGTGTTGGTAAACTTGCATTCCGCTGTGTCGTAAATCACGAACAAAACAGGAAGGATCTGCCAATGAAACATCTCATTACTCTAGGATGCTTAACGGCTGCAGTAGCCATGTACATTCTCGGTTTAGAATCGGGGGCAGCAATTCTCTTTGCAATAGGTATTCTATTCGAGGTGACATTTTGGAAGAGAGTATTAAATTTGCGCAAAAATTGAAATGCCATCCGTACCAAAAGATCGCAATAGCAACGAGTGGAAACAATTCGTTGCGTGGGTGATTGGCACATCAGTTTTTCCTTTCGCTGCATACCCGTTTATCAATGAAGCGACACCGGATAGATGCGAAGAATGAAACTATCATCAACCATCGTAATAGTGTCGATTGTAGGGCTGTTGGCATTCACAAACCCTAAACTAGACAGCTATGAACAGCACATACATCAAGTAATCACTCAGGAAGCCAATAAACGGGATGATGTAACGCGGGCGCTGGGCACGCTATTTGGAGGAGTGGCTAGCAATTTCATAGCTAGCAGCACCGTGAGGAATAATTATGTTCTGTTTAGCACTTACGACTCGAATCTCGGGAATCAACATCTGAAATTTGTAGGAATTCTTGGTAATTTCTTTCAGATTTCACAGTCGCATAGCTAGCCATTTACTGCCAGCGACGATTCTACTTACTCCGAAACTCTCATTCGCAATATTTCCTTCGACTATTTTCATCCAGCTTTTGTGAAACCATGAACAAAAATGCCACTGTGCTTGTGATCGGATTGTTCATTTCGTCGCACGGATTCACACAAGGTGTTATGCCTTCGACCGGAAACTACATTAGCGAAGGCGGATGGGGAAATCTGTCAATTCGACAGAAAAATCCCGAAGGAATTGTCTTTGAGATTCATGCGTTTGGCGCTAACGCACATAGCTGTCAGCTTGAAGGAGAAATCCGCAACGGGAGAGCCACGCTGGAGTCCTCAGAAAAGGAGAAGCCGTGCTTAATTGATTTTCAGCCTTCAAGTCGTGGCGTAAATGTCGTTCCGCAAACACCGCAGGAATGCAGGGAGTATTGCGGAATGCGCGCGAGCTTTGACGGACTCTACCTAAAACCTGTTCGAGGATGCGAAGACAAAGATCGACAAGCAACGGAAGATAAATTCAAGCACCTGTATGACAGTCAGAAATATCAAGATGCGCGTTTAACGATTGAAGCCCTTCTTAACAGCTGCAGCACAACCTTGCATCGATATGAATTGGGGGCGATCAGAAATGATCTGGCTATCACTCAGTACCATCTTGGTAATTTCTCCGGTTGTTTAAATACACTGGAGCCATATGCCGAAGACGCAGCCATGACGACCAACGAAGCTCTTAAGGATTATCCGCCCGCAGATGCAGAAGCTTATTCGGGAATACTGGATTCAGCTCGCACAAATATCAAGTTGTGTCGTAGAAAATTGCGCAAATAGGGACCGCGAAGTATCGGTTGCCATTGATGTATTGCTGCTTCTATGGGCAGGTCAAATTTCGAGCCGTGCTCCTGCGGAGGAGTCGGGAAGCAGAGCGAACCGCTGCATGTGATTTCTCCCGAAACACCTCCTCCGGGACGATCACATGGCTCGACAACTTCGTCCGAGTGCTCGCTAGCGCACTTTGATAACGACCTTCCCTTTCGTACGCCCCGTTTCTACATAGTCCAAAGCCTGTTTGGTTTCCTCGAAGGGGAAGATGCGGTCGACCACCGGCCGGATGTGGCCGGCTTCGATCAGCCTGGTGATTTCGCTCAGTTGCTGGCCGCTGGCCGTCATGAAGTGGAAAGAGTAGCTGGCGCCGCTGCGCCTGGCCGCTTTCCGGATGCTGTAACTGAGCAGCCGCATCACCAGCCTGACAACACCGTTCATGCCGCGCAGCCTGGCAAAATCGGGATCTGGCGGGCCGGCGATGCCGATCAGCTTGCCGCCTGGCTTGAGAACGTTCAGGGATTTCTTCAGTGTGTCCCCACCCTGCGTGTCGAGCACCAGGTCGTAGTTTTGCAGCTTGGTAGAGAAATCGTCCTTCTTGTAATCGATGACGATGTCGGCGCCCAGGCCCTTCAACATGTCGGCGTTGGCCGCGCTGGCGGTGGTGGCGACCGTGGCGCCGATATGCTTGGCCAGTTGGATTGCAATCGTGCCGACACCGCCCGAACCGGCGTGAATCAGCACTTTCTGGCCCTTCTTCAGCTGACCTTTTTCGACCAGGGTCTGCCATGCGGTCAGCGCCACCAGCGGAATCGACGCGGCATCCTCCATCGTCAGGTTGACCGGCTTGAGAGCCAGAGAATCTTCCCTGATTGCGATGAATTCGGCAAACATGCCGATGCGGTCGTCGTCCGCCCGTGCATAGACTTCATCTCCTACCTTGAAACGGCGCACGCGCGCACCGACGCGCACAATCGTGCCAGCCAGGTCGCAACCCAGAATCAGCGGCATCTTATATGGCAACAGCAGCTTGAATTCGCCGTCTCGGATTTTATTGTCCACCGGATTGACGCCGGCAGCGTGAATCTGCACCAGGACGTCATCGTCGCGCAGTACCGGCTCGGGCCGATCGCCCGAGATGAGCACATCCGATTTGCCGTAGCTGTTGATGAAGTAGGCTTTCATGTGCTTCTCCCGTTTTATCGTAAATTATTGTGGTACAGCTGTGGTGAGTTTGCGCAGCGCTGGCTGGGAGTCAAGCCGCAAGTCCTTGCGCACGCCGGCTTCGACCAGCCCGGCGGGCGCGAATCGGCGCAGGAAACGCAGGCGGCCGGCCAGCGCACCCGAGGTGTAGCGTACTTTCGGCGTCGCCGCCAGCGCCACCTGCACCACTGTCTTGGCCACCACGGCCGGGCCATCCGCGCCTTCCAGCGCTTCCTTCACGCGTAAGTCCAGTCCCACGCGCAGGTCGCGATACTCGTCGAGCGCCTGGTCAGGCTGCAGCTGGTTGGCGTCGAACGCCGACTTGATGTAGGCCGGTTCGACCAGCGAAACACGGATGCCCTGGGTGCGTAGCTCTTGGTCCAGCGATTCCGAATAGCCTTCCACCGCGTGCTTGGTGGCCGAGTACAGCGCCATGTACGGCATCGGCACAAAACCCAATACCGAGCTGATGTTGATGATACGCCCGCTGCCGCGCTGCCGCATGTGCGGCACGACGGCGCGGATCATCCGCACGGTCCCGAAGAAGTTCGTGTCGAAGATGGCCTGCGCCTGCCGGATCGAGCTTTCTTCGGCAGCGGCGGGCGCGACGCCAAAACCGGCGTTGTTGACCAGCAGGTCGATACGCCCTTCAAGTCGCAGCACTTCGTTGACGGCGGCGGCTACCGATTCGTCGCTGGTCACATCCAGCGCCAGCATCTGGAATGCGCGCTTGCCGCTTTGCCCTTGCGCGCCGCGGCGGCTGGTTCCGTACACCTTGTAACCCGCCCTGGCGAGCTGCTCGGCGGTGACTTCGCCGATACCCGATGACGCTCCGGTCACGATTGCGATCTTGCTGTTCATTGTGTTTCCTCTCAGTGCAACTATTTAATATGACGATCATCATATTATTTGTCAAAAAAAAGCCCGAAAATGGACTGCCAAGCCGGCCTTACTTGCCAACCTCTGAAAAATGCTTGAGCGCCGCTTCGCGCAACGCCGCGGACAGCCTGGGATCGTCGACCGCGCGCGCCATCACCATCGTGCCGACCATCGAACTGACCATGAACATGGCCTGCTCGTGCGCACCGGGCGTTCCCCAGTCAGGCAGCTGGCGGGCCACCACATCGATCATCTCCTTGATGTGACGCGTAGCCGCATGCCGCACTTCCGGCGCCTGGCGATGCATCTCGGAGCCAAGCGCGGCCACCGGACAGCCATTCTCAACGTCTTCCAGGTGCGGCTGCGACAAGTAGGCCCGCATCACCGCCTGCAAGGACTGCCCCGGCGCTGCGGCAGCGGCGATGTCAGCCGACATGCTCACCGCATCAGCGCCGGCGCTGTCGGCCGCCTCGGCCAGCAGCGTCTCACGCGAGGCGAAGTGCGCGTAAAAACCGCCGTGCGTGAGCCCCGCTTCCTTCATGATATCCGCCACCCCGGTGCCGGCATAACCGCTGCGCCGGATCGCGCGCGCGGCCACCTCTACGATACGGTCGTGCGTTGCTTCCTTGCGGCTCTGAGTGGCACGCTTGGCGTTTGGATGGATTGATTTCATCGGCATGACGATCATCATATATGATTTTCAGAAAGCGTGCACACCCTACATAATTTTTCTTTTTGACAATCTTCGTTGCCGTTACAAAGATCTGACCTGCACACTATATTTGAATCGCCAAGATCCGGATGTTGCTTTTGTCGTTTATTTTCTGGTCGACATTACGTGGTAAACCACTACTTAACCTACGATCAAATTTTCCGAATCACCGCTAGTTGATTGATGCATTTGGCGAACGCAAGAAAACATATTTTTACAGCTTTAGAGAACATACCGTCGACTTCTACAGGGATTTTTCGATAAATGGAACAAGCACCATTCATTGACACACTTCGTACGTAACCATCGTTCCGCAATTCTCTTGGTAGAGTGGGTTCTGTCCCAGAATTTCGAAATTCCTTGGTACCAATTCTCGGACTTCCGCATCGCCTCTCACAGAGTGGGGGCGTCGACAACTTCCCCGTTTATCTATTCCATTGCACTGTACCCAGATTGGAATTAACCCGCCGGAATACCGAGTTCATCGGCGCCAGTTCACTGGGTATCCGTGTGCAGCGATTTGTCGGATGTCGCTTGCTCGGCATACGCCCAATCCTTGCATTGCTGGAAGTCCGATATCTGATCCCATGCGGCCATCAAAGGTGGAGTATCCATGCGGCTGATTAACTCTGCCGTTTTTTTCTTGTCGCCAGACAGGCAAGCGAATCTCGCGAAGTTATTGATATTCCAGTTATCCGGATACTTCTTCAATACGTCATCGATACCTTTTTTCATCACCGGCCAATCGACAAGAGAATCGGAAAACAATCTATCGTCGTAGTTTGTTTGCGACGCCACCCAATAAATGCGCGCATACATGCCAAACCCTTCAGACGACTGAGTTCGCTTGAGTGCTGCTTGCGCGAACTTCTCGATCGACTCTGCGTTGCCTCCCCATTTCGGTCCGTAGTATCCGATGGCGGCAAAGTAAATTTGATAGAAGGCAGGATATCGTTCCAAGCCTTCGTTAATTAACTTGGAGAACTCACGCTCTGGCCAGCTTTGCTGTTTTGCAACGACCGCCATGAGTTCGTACCAGCTCGGGTCTTTCGCCGCAATTGTTTTATGGGTTTCAAGATAGGTTCGCGCCTGTTGAGTGTACTCCGCGAAAGGCGCCCAATTCTGAGCCTCTACATCCTTTGCATAGCCGGTTCCCCGGAAACTCCATCCGTGATTGAGCAACATCTGTGCATATGCAATGTGGGCGGCGGGTGATTCAGGATAGTGTTCAACCCAATTCCTGGCCCATTTCTCTGCCAAGGCCCAATAAGCCGGGCCCTTATGGCGTGAGTCGAAGGCCAGACTAATGGCAGTGTTGAACACAGTCAGTTTCCAGATTCCGCTGGATGTTCTTGCTTGGGTACTCAAGTAAGTAGAAGAGAGAGCCTCCAGCTCTGTTACGTTTTGTGTTTGCATCATGAGTTTCACATATTTATTCATTGATGCCCGCTCTGATAGCTCATCGCAGTGCCCTGGAACTGAGATTACTAGACCAAAAGCCACCAAGAAAGACAAATACATTTGCTGTAATTTCATTATGTTTTTTGATATTAAAGAGAATGTCGCATCAACATGAAAAGTTCGGCACAAAAGCCATCTGGCTTTTACGGCGAGCTGCCGCTCGGGCCTGAGAGACCACAAGTCGGCGAAAAATGCGGCATGGGAACGACATGCGCAATCCGGCAAAATGATTGCGAAGACGGCCAAGACCAGGCATCACTTGTTTTCTATATTTTTAACCAAGGTCTTATCGTATAGCAGCCACCAATAATTGTCCATTGGCAACAATTTATAGGGGGGGAGTGAAGATGCCTGTAAATTGGGGTCGCCAAATATCGATGAGCCAGCTTGATGTCATCCCAAAAAATTATGCCGCAATGCCCCAGCCGAGAAAATATGCGACTGACGGGAATGGCGGTTGCTGACGCATCGCTTAATGAAAATTCATTAGACGTTCGCCACTACTTATTCCGTGCCAAGAACATTGTTGGTAAGTGTTGCGGCAGGCTGTAGGCACAGCCAAAAGCAATACCACCGATTATTGACATCGCGGCGCTCAGTGGGACAAGAAAATGAAACGTCGAGTAAATTAGCTTACGAAATAAAATCTCTGGCTGCGATGTGTTTCTCCATAAACACGCTCAGTGGGTCGTTCGTGTACCGGCTTCGTTGAAAATCGGGGATGTCTTGTTTCTGCTCTTACCGGACGGGTAAAACTGGGTAGAACCGAATGAAGATGCAATAATCGCTGTGCTGATCCATACTAATATTTTGCGGCATAAAAATACAATTCGCATTCGGTATCTAACGTGGTTTCACAATTGGTTAATCGAAGTCAAGCCTCAGCCAAGGAACTGCATGAAAATCATGAACCTCGTATCGAGATTGCATTACACACTTTTCACTGCAATCATTTTGGTCTTTCCATTACCAAGTTTTGCGACTGTGTCCGTTCCTGAAAATTTCTACCCATGCACCGAATTCAAAGATTTCCCTCCGAATAAACAGGCACTCTACGAGGCGGTGAAATCAAACGACACAGATATTGCGTTGAAGATTTTACCAACGGTGGAAGACGTTAATTACTGCACACCCTCCAATGATTTGAGACTGCTAGACTTCGCGATCGGCCGTCGAAATTTATCTCTTGTAAAGGATCTACTTGAAAAGGGAGCTGATATTAATTGCGAAGGCAATTGCAGATCAGCGATGCTGTACGTCATTGACCAGCCAAATAGCAACGAAAAAGAAGAAATCCGAGCTATTGAAATTGGAAATCTATTACTTACGAATGGAGCATCTTTAGAGCACTTCAATTTTGCACCACTAATTGATTCCGCTGCGCCGAGGGGCCGACGATGTGCTTCGGTAGGTTGTGCAGCAAGAAATGGGAATAAAGAGACTGTAAAGTGGTTGCTGGACCACGGCGCAGCGATAAATTCTGAAGAAGATCATTGGACTCCACTAAGTTATGCCGCCGTTAGTGGCGATGTCGCAACAGCCAAAGTGTTATTGGATCTGGGGGCGAATCCAAATGGCCTTCATGATGCTTCCAACGTTTTCGGTAGCCCGCTTATATACGCCGCGTCCAAGGGTTATCCAGAAATGGTTGCTTTGCTGATTTCTCATGGCGCAAACGTTAACCAAATCATCCATTCGGGTTCCGAAATCGTGACGCCGCTTAAATGGGCTCGTAAGTGCGCAATGGCGCAACGTTGTGACGTAATCGTAGAAATGTTAATTAACGCTGGCGAGAAGGAATAGAGAAGTACATTCATTCACACAAAACCTGCATCGTTTAAGACAAATCGCGAGCATGTCAAACATGTGAAATCGATTGCGGCAGGAAAGGCCAACAATACATGTCCGAAATGTGGAATCGAGTTGATATTACGGACGGTCAGTCCGGCATAAATACCGAATCGCACACTTCAATGGATACACGAAATTTCCTGCCCGTCGTTACACAACAAACTAGGTAATAATTGACGGTCACACCGAACAGAATCTGATCGGAGAAATGCGGCAGTAGGTTCAATAACTAATTGAAGAGGACAGACGAAGATGTCGAACCATGGTATCAAGTTATACGTTGACTCACAATTTGCAAGCCCGTACGCAATGTCCGCGTTTGTAACACTAAAAGAAAAGGGAATTCCGTTCGAAATCCTGACAGTTAATTTGGGCACTAACGAGAATCACCAACCTGACTATTCACAGCTTTCACTGACTCGCCGAGTACCAACGCTTAGTCATGGCAGCTTTCACTTGTCTGAGTCGTCTGCAATTTCCGAATATTTGGAAGAGCAATTTCCAGCACCGGAATATCGCATCGTTTATCCGCATGATGTTCAGAATAGAGCAAGGGCAAGACAAATTCAGGCGTGGCTGCGGAGCGACTTCATGCCCATTCGTGAAGAACGGTCGACCGAAGTCGTTTTCTTCAAACCAACTGAAGAGCCGCTTTCTGATGCAGCACAAGCTTCCGCTGCCAAACTGTTTTCTGCGGTTGACAGTCTTCTTGGAAATGGCGCGTTGAATCTTTTTAACGAGTGGTGCATCGCGGACACCGATCTTGCACTGATGCTCAATCGTCTTGTGATGAATGGCGATAACGTGCCGGGAAAATTGGTTGCTTATGCACGCCATCAATGGCAACGGCCATCTGTCCAATCATGGGTAAAGCAAGAACGTTCGAAATGAACAGCATAGAGCTAGCAGCAGATATACAGGCCTTCCGGTTTTACGATCTTCGTGCAAAAGCTGCTGATGACACATCTGACGACGTGGCGACCAAGCTGCGAGTGATTTATTGGGCCATGACAATGTTAAAACCACGCAGCGGCATCACCTCCGTAGAGGCAAGATTGTGGAGCCCACTAAGTAATTTTCAGAATGCAACTTTTGGATTATACTGAATTTATATAAATAGTTTCCATCTAGCTCCACAAGGCGTTTTGGTATTGTATTGAGCACATGATGGCACCGGCTGATCCATTCTGGCGGTGTCTCATTTCGGATTTTCGTTTCGAGAATTTAGAACCCACGGCAGTGTTTACTAGACTCCGGCCCGATGGACGAGATTCAGACAATGACAGCGAGAGAGAATCGGCGGCTCGACGGCCGCATCTGCGTGGTGACCGGCGTCGTCGGTGTGCTGGGCGAGGGCGTGGCACGTCGATTTGCCGAAGAAGGCGGGGTTGTCGTTGGGATCGACCGAAAAGCGCATGCAATCGGCTCGCTTGCATTGCAGGCGGACCTAGCCGATGAGGAGCAAGTGCGGGCCGCCTATGAACGTGTTCATCGTGATCTCGGGCGAGTCGATGTTATCTACAACAATGCCGGATTAGTCGATTCAGAAGATCACTCAGCGCTCGACACCAGTTATGAAACCTGGCAGCGCGTCTTCGCGGCCAATCTCACCACAACCTGGCTCAGCTGCAAGCATGGCATACCCTTCATGCTGCGCAATGATCCCGCGAAAGGCTCGGTCATCAACACCGCCTCGTTCCTGGCGGGAATGGGCGCGGCGTCGGCCCAAATGGCTTTCAATGCCGCTAAGGCTGGCGTGGAACAACTTTCCCGCGATCTGGGCGTCCATCTTGCCCGGCGCGGCGTGCGCGTGAATGCCCTTGCCTTGGGTCCCATAGAGACACCCCAACTCAAACAGGCCTTCGACCGCATCGGTCCAGAGGAGGTTTCCCGTCGCTTCATACATATGCCAATGGGACGTTTTGGAACCGTTCAGGAACTTGCTGCGACCGCCGCCTATCTCGCGAGCGACGATGCCGGGTTCGTGACAGCTTCGACCTTCCCCATCAACGGCGGCATTCCCGGCGCTTTCACTGTCACTACCGCTTGACCGATCTGATGGATCGCGTCGGCGAGCCGAAACCTTAGGATGGTCCGAGCCTGATAGCGAGCGCACCGGCATCCACCAATAGGCAAGATGCATACTGAGACACTACCCTATCCCCGCACGTGGAACGAGTTTTTAGACCGGTTCGCATCGGAGGAAGAGCGCGCGGCGTACCTAGAGGACCTGCGACGGCCGGCACCATCTTTGACAAGACACGTAGTGCTCCCATCATCTGGAATCAACTGCGCCGCGTAATTTGAACGCGTTTAAATACTTATGAGTAGCACTTCCGTTTTTTATCAGAATTTTGGTTGCTGAGCTTTTTCGCAGTGGTAGGTTGGCAAAGGGGCTGCATATACAACACCTTCGGTCCACATACGATAGGTTCCAGCTAGTCGGTTGAGTTCGTGCCGATTGACCATATTCATTTTTCTATAAGGGTCAAATTCATTGTCGGACCACGTGATCATCGTCTCATTAATGACGGCACTTTTCCCATTCACGGCTTTGTCTCGATAATTCACTACAAGATTTTGAGTTAAGAGTTGGCCACCGATAGTCGCCTTACATAACAATATGAAGGGAGTGCCAACATCAGGCGCAATCGCAAGCTGAGTAGCTAGGGCCAATTGGGTAGTTACGCTCATTGATGTAAAAAAAAATTGCAGCGAGATATCTCATTTTCCAGCCTCAATTATTTTTGACCTGTTTGACTGCAATGCATTTAACCCGTTGGCATTACAGATCATTCAATCAATTTCGCCAAACGGCTGGACTCCGAAATCACCTAGTAGCGGACGTCCCTGACATCAGACGTACTCGATCCGCCTCGCTTAAAACAATATTAGATACCCATTGACGACGGCACTACCCAGATCGATCACATTATCGTGTCGAAGTTTGGCATCTTTGTGATTGAAACGAAGAACACTTTCATGAATTATTCACATGTTTTTTTGCCGGGTGGAGATCATTAATTTTTTCTTTTACAATTTGTCCATCCACCACGGATAATTTGACAACTGTCAAACTGCAACCTCCTATTCCACCTAAAAAGCGCATCTCATATTGCTGATTTTTTCTTGGCGTAAATGCAGTACCTACAATGCATATGTTTGTCGAAGCGCCCTGATATCCAGCAAAAAAATTTGTGTCCTTTTCCGCTTCGACTACACGTTCTATTACATTGCTTTTGTTTTCGTATTCTTGACTTCCATACATATCGGCTCTGCTCTTATCAACTTTATAAAAAGTGCTGAATGAGGCGATGCTTTTAGCCGACGAAACACCGCACGTCGTAGTGGCGGAGACATCAGAAGTACCCATACTATTGTTGATGACTCTAATTTTTGCAGTGTCACCAGAAGTAGGCGATATATAAGGTTTTGGTGCCGCGCATCCTGTGAGTGCACTAATAACGATTAATGAGGCAAATCTCAACGCACTTTTTTTCATTTTTAAGTAGATAACTTCCAGTTAATTACTACGGACGCCTTGATCGATTCAGGAATCTAAGCTTAAATTAATAAACAATCAAGCTTCCACACCTCAGAGAAATCGGCCATCACATTCATCATCCCCTCAAACACCTTTCAAATTTGCAAACCCCGTCAAATCCCGCGTAAAATGCGCCTATCGCGGGTGTAGTTCAATGGTAGAACGAAAGCTTCCCAAGCTTTAGACGAGGGTTCGATCCCCTCTACCCGCTCCAGATCAGCGCTGGCGCCCGTATCACAGGGCGCCATTTGTATTTTTGAGGCGACCTGTCGCCTGGCGTTACAATGACGCCATGGCCCATGGCAGCTCAATGGCAACTAAATGACAATTGAGCGCCCGCCTCACCTTAACCCTAGCCTTAGCTCGTCTATCAAGCATGTCAGAAAACAAATCCGGCAAACCCCTTTTTTACGATCCGACCGAACACCGGATCCGCAGCTTTGTCACGCGCGCCGGGCGTTTGTCGACGGCGCAGGCGCGCGCCATCGAGGAATTGGGGCCGCGCTTTTGCGTGCCTTACGACAAGGCCGTGGTCGACCTCGGCCAGGTTTTCGGGCGCAGCGCGCCGACTGTCCTGGAAATCGGCTTCGGCATGGGGGAAACCTCGGCCAAGATTGCCGCCGGCATGCCGGAAAAGAATTTCCTCGGGGTCGAAGTCCATACGCCTGGCGTCGGCAGCCTGCTGAAGCTGATCGGCGAGCAGCAGCTGGACAACCTGCGCCTGGTCCAGCATGACGCGGTGGAAGTGCTGACCAACATGATCGCTCCCGGTTCGCTGGCCGGCGCGCATGTGTTCTTTCCCGATCCCTGGCACAAGGCGCGGCACAACAAGCGCCGCCTGATCCAGGGGCCGCTGGTCAGCTTGCTGGCCTCGCGCATCGCGCCGGGCGGTTACCTGCATTGCGCCACCGACTGGCAGGAGTATGCTGAGCAGATGCTGGAAGTGTTGAGCGCCGAACCGCTGCTGAAGAACAGCGCCGAGACTTACGCAGAACGGCCGGATTACCGGCCGGTGACCAAGTTCGAGAACCGCGGCTTGCGGCTCGGGCATGGCGTCTGGGACCTGGTGTTCACGCGCGTTTGAACTGAATTGCCATAGCTGCTATAGGAAGCCTGCGACATGTTGATAACCCGAGTTTTTTCCCGCATCGACAAGCGACTCGCCACGATGGGCGCCTCGGCGTTGCTGCTTGCCCTGTCCCACCTTTCGCCGGTGCAGGCGGGTGAACAGGCGCCGCCGCTGCCGCCTGGAACGATCACGGTTGAAGACACCCATTACCGGCCTGCCGCTCCCGGGGCGCCGCAGCTGCCGGCGTCCTCCGGCCGGCCGTCGGCCGAGGGCATGGTCGAGGCAGCCAAACGTGATGCCGGCAAGATCGACCGCGACCTGCGCAAGGACGCGCCGCCCAAGGACGCAAAGACGGCTGAGCCGACCATGCAGCAAAAACTGGAAATGGGCCTTGCCCCTCCGGCCCCGCCGCCGCCAAGCTCGCCGAAAGACACCACCATGGAAGACATCACGCTGCCCAACGGCCAGCGCGTCACCAAGGTGACCGGGCCGAACGGCACCTATTGCGTGACCCAGATCTCGGTCGGCAATACCAAGGGCGAGGACATCATGCAGAAAGGCGCCATTTCGCGCACTACCTCTTGCGGCTCGGGTTTTTGATGCCTCTGGCGCCAAGACCGGTAGGGTGGGCACATCGTGCCCACGCGTGAACTCACTCCGCACAAATGCCTACTTCGGTGCTGTGTAAGCCCGCACTCCGGATATCACGGTAACGCGTGGGCACAGGTGCCCACCCTACGCGCAGGGCTTTGAAGCAAGCTCGGCCATAGCCGACAAGCAATTTCAGCGAATTACCCGTCTAGCAGCCCGCCATTCGGTACAATCTGCCTATGTTGTCCGAATTCGACCTGATCTCCCGCTACTTCACTCGCGCGCCGCGCAGCAATCTTGCCCAGATTGCGCTCGGCGTCGGCGACGATTGCGCACTGCTGATCCCTGGCGCCGGCAAGCAGCTGGCGATCTCCACCGACATGCTGGTGGAAGGACGCCATTTCTTCCCCGATGCCGATCCCTTCACGCTCGGCCACAAATGCCTGGCGGTGAACCTGTCCGACCTGGCGGCGATGGGCGCGCGGCCGCTGGCGTTTACGCTGGCGCTCGCCCTGCCCGCCGTGCATGAAGAATGGCTGGCGGCGTTTTCGGGCGGGCTGCTGGCGCTGGCTGACGAGCATCAGTGCGAACTGATCGGCGGCGACACTACCAAGGGCCCGTTGAATATCTGCATCACGGTGTTCGGCGAAACCGCGCCCGGACAAGCCCTGCGCCGCGATGCTGCCCAGGCCGGCGACGATATCTGGGTCTCGGGCACGCTGGGCGACGCCCGTCTGGCGCTGGCGGTGTACCGGCAAGAACTCGGCGCCGAGCTAAGTGCGGACCTGAAACTCGGCAGCGACAGTTTCAAACTGGCCGCCACCCGCATGCATCAGCCGACGCCAAGAGTCGCACTAGGCCAGGCCCTGCGCGGCATCGCCCATGCCGCCATCGATATTTCCGACGGCCTGGCCGGCGATCTCGGCCATATCCTGGCGCGCTCGTCCGTCGGCGCCACGCTGGCGGTCGACAGCCTGCCGGCCGGTGCGGTGCTGGGCCGGCAAAACCTGGCGATCCGCCGCCATTTCACCCTGGCCGGCGGCGACGACTACGAATTATGTTTCACCGCCGCTGCCGATCAGCGCGGCGCCGTGCTGGCGGCAGCCCAAAGCGCCGCCACGGCGGTCACCCGCATCGGCAGCATCGACGCCCAACACGGTTTGCGCCTGCGCGACGCTGGCAACAGCACGCTAGACCTGCAACTTGCTTCTTTCGACCACTTTCTCTCAACATGACCCAAGCAACGACCCAAGCAACTGCGCCGTCTCAACCGATCAAGGCCAGCGCCCGCTTCATGCTGTCGCATCCGGCGCACTTGATTGCCCAAGGTTTCGGCAGCGGGCTCTCGCCCATCATGCCGGGCACCTTCGGCACCTTGTTCGGCTGGCTGTCATATGTGGTGCTGACTACCCGCTGGCCGGAAATTTTCACGCCGCTGAACTGGCTGGTGATCATCGCCGCCGGCTTCATCGTCGGCATCTGGACCTGCCAGAGCACCGGCCGCCACCTGGGCGCGCCGGATCACGGCAGCATGGTGTGGGATGAAATCATCGCGTTCTGGCTGGTGCTGGTGCTGGTCACCCCGGCCAACCTGTCGGCACAGTTCGGCGCCTTCATCGTGTTCCGTTTTTTCGACATGGTGAAACCGCCGCCGATCGCCTATTTCGACCGTCATTTCAAGGGCGGTTTCGGCGTCATGTGGGATGACATTGTGGCAGCGTTTTATACACTGCTAGCGCTCGCTTTGTGGCGGGTGATTTAGGACGGCGATTGCATCCGCCGGCAACAAGTGGCAGTATGTACTGACCCAGCCGGCAGAACAGCAAACAGGAGTTGAGACATGAACACCAGCACTGTAGTTGAAGGCAACACCGAGCAAATCCTCGATCTGGCGGCGCAAGTCGGCCGTACCCTGCAAGCCAGGAACTGGTTCCTGTCGACCGCCGAATCCTGCACCGGCGGCGGCGTGTCGCAAGCGATCACGGAAATCGCCGGTTCTTCGGAATGGTTCGATTGTGGCTTCGTCACCTACTCCAATGCGTCCAAGACCGAACTGCTGGATATTCCTGAAGCCGAGATTGCGCAGCACGGCACGGTGAGCGAAGAAATTGCCGCCGCCATGGCTGAAGGCGCGCTGGCCAACAGCAATGCCGACGTCAGCGTCTCCACCACCGGCATCGCCGGACCGGGCGGTGCGGTGCCGGGCAAACCGGTCGGCACGGTCTGCTTCGGCTGGTCAGTCGGCCATCGCACCCACACCGAACGGCTGGTGTTTGCGGGCGACCGCCACGCGGTGCGCGAACAGACCGTGATCCATGCGCTGCAAGGGCTGCTGCGCTTCCTGAAATAAACTCAAATACGAAAGCGATTGATAGCGTCGCGGGTTTCCTCTGCCACGCGGCGCGCGGCCTGAGCGTAGTCTTCGCCGGCGGCCTGGTCAGGCTTGGCGTACAGGATCGCGCGCGACGAGTTGATCATCATGCCCGTGCCGTTCGCCGTTTTGCCGGCGTTCACGGTCGCCTGGATATCGCCGCCCTGGGCGCCGATGCCCGGCACCAGCAACGGCATCTCGCCGATGATGCTGCGCACTTGCGCCAGTTCCTGCGGGAATGTCGCGCCCACCACCAGGGCGCACTGGCCGTTGGTGTTCCACTTGTCAGCCACCAGGCGCGCCACGTGCTGGTAGAGCGGAACGCCATCCACTGTCAGGAACTGCAGGTCGGAACCGCCGGCGTTGGAGGTGCGGCACAGGACAATGGCGCCGCGGTCCTTCCATTCCAGGTACGGTGCGACCGAATCGAAGCCCATGTACGGGCTGACGGTAACGGCGTCGGCGCCGTAGCGCTCGAATGCTTCGCGCGCATACTGCTCGGCGGTGGCGCCGATGTCGCCGCGCTTGGCGTCCATCACGATCGGGATCTGCGGGTAGTTTTTGCGCAGGTAGTCGCAAATCGCTTCCAGCTGGTCTTCCGCCCGAATCGCCGAAAAATAGGCGATTTGCGGCTTGAACGCACAGGCAGTGGCGGCGGTGGCGTCTATGATTTCTTTGCAGAAAGTGAAGATCGCGTCCGGCTGGCCCTGCAAATGTAATGGGAATCTGGCAACATCCGGGTCCAGCCCGACGCACAGCAGGGAATTGTTGGCGCTCCAGGCGGCGGATAGTTTTTCGATAAAAGTCACGGTGAAGCCTCAATAATACAAACCCCCGCATTGTAATTCCAATTTAGCCGGGAATAAGCGGAGTAGTCGCTATTTAACACTTGAGCGGCCTTCGATAGTTTGCTAACGTGCATTACATTGTTTCTTTTATCAGGGATATCCATGAAAACTTTCTTCAAATGGCTGGCAATTGTTACCTTCGCCTCGCTGCTCAGCGCCTGCGGCTACAATGATTTCCAGACCAAGGATGAAGCTGTGAAGGCCGCCTGGGGCGAAGTCGTCAACCAGTACCAGGGGCGCGCCGATCTGGTGCCGAAGATCGCCCAGATCGTCAAGGCCTATGCCACCCATGAAGAAGCCACCTTCGAAGCCGTGACCAAGGCGCGTTCGGCCGCGACCAGTTTCCAGATCACGCCGGAAGTGCTGAACGATCCTGCCGCCTTCGAGAAATTCCAGCAGGTCCAGGGCCAGCTGTCGTCGGCCTTGTCGCGCCTGATGGCGGTGTCCGAGAATTATCCGCAGCTGAAGGCCGACGGCCTGTACCGCGATGCCCAATCGCAGCTGGAAGGCATAGAAAACCGCATCAAGGTGGCGCGCAACCGCTACATCGTTGCGGTGCAGGACTACAACGTGCTGGCGCGCAGTTTCCCGACCAACCTGACCGCGATGGCGATGAGCTACAAGGTCAAGCCGTCGTTCACCGTGGATAATGAAAAGGCGATCTCGACTTCGCCTGACGTCGATTTCGGCGGCAAAAAATAATGTCGCTGAAGGTGATCCCGGCGCTCCCAGCAATCCGCCTGTGGCTGCCGGCGCTGGCCCTGTGGCTGGCGCTGTTTGCGGTACCCGCCTCGGCGCAGACGCAAGTGGCGGTGCCGCCGCTGCAAGCGCACGTCACCGACCTGGCCGGCATGCTGCAGCCGGCGCAGCGCGATGCGCTCGACAATACCTTGAGTGAGTACGAGGCGCGCACCGGCAGCCAGATCGCCGTCCTGCTGCTCAGCAAGACCGAGCCGGAAGGCATCGAGGACTATGCCGTGCGCGTTGCCGACGCCTGGAAGCTTGGACGCAAAGGCATCGACGACGGCGTCATCCTGCTGGTGGCGAAAGACAATCCGAAAGCCTTGCGGCGCATGATGATACTGACCGGACGCGGCGTGCAGGGCACGCTGACCGACGCCCAGTCCAAGCGTGTGCTGCAGGAAATCATCGCGCCGTATTTTTCCAAGGGCGATTTCTATGGCGGCCTGACCGCCGGCATCTCGGCCATCATGCCGTTGCTGGACCAGGAAAACTTTGCACCTCCCAGCCGTAAATCGGGGCCGGCGCAAGAACCCTCCTCCGACTGGCTGGGCGCGCTGGCGCCGCTGCTGTTCTTCGGCTTCATCATCCTGATCACCATCATTTCACGCGCACGCAGCGGCGGCGCCGGTTCCGGCCGTTCGCTCAACAGCAATGTCTGGGGCAACGCCGCCGGCGTCATCATCGGCAGCATCCTGAGCCAGGGTGGACGCGGCGGCGGCGGTTTTGGTGGTGGCGGCGGAGGTGGAGGTGGAGGATTTGGCGGCGGCGGTTTTTCCGGCGGCGGTGGCGGCTTCGATGGCGGCGGCGCGTCGGGAGACTGGTGATGGGAAAAACTCTACAACGCATCTGGCGTCATCTGCTGACTACCCGGCGCAGCGCGCGGCGCGCATTTCCGGCGACCACGCTCAAAGCCATCCAGCAGAAAATTGCCGATGGCGAAGTCACGCACCGCGCCGAAGTCAAAATGATTGTCGAAGGCTCGCTAAGCCTGCCCGCCGTGCTCAACGGCGTCACCTCGCGCAACCGCGCCCATGAACTGTTCTCGCACTACCGGATCTGGGACACGGAAGAAAACGTCGGCGTCCTGCTCTATGTGAACCTGGCCGACCACAAGGTCGAAATCATCGTCGACCGCGCCATCGGCCGCGCCACCAAGTCAGCCGAATGGCAAGCCGTGTGCAAGACCATGACCAAGGAATTCGCCAACGGCGCATTCCACGACAGCACACTGGCCGCGCTGGAACAAATGAACGACATGCTGACCCAGCACTTCCCCGACGAAGGCCGCAAGAAAAACGAACTGTCAGACAAGCCGCTGCTGCTGTAACGTCCAATTAATTCGACTCTGACCCTAATTAATTTATTAGGGTCAGAGTCGAATTTTTTAGCCGCGCATTTTAGCCGTTTTCGTAGACCCACTGCAGCAAGCCGTCTTGCGCCGCCTGGCCGCGAGGGGCGTTGGGGTGGTTGATCAGGCAGACTACCGCGTAGTATTTGCCGGAGGCGGCCAGTACGTAGCCGGCGATCGCCCTGACGTCGTTCAGGGTGCCGGTCTTGACGTGGGCCTGGCCGGCGACGCTCTGGTTTTTCAGGCGCTTGCGCATGGTGCCGTCGTAGCCTACCAGCGGCATCGAGGAAACAAACTCAGGCATGACCGGCGACTGGAAGGCGGCGGCCATCATGCGGCCCATGGTCCTGGCGGAGATCCTTTCGTTGCGCGACAGGCCTGAACCGTTTTCGATCACCAGGCCGTTGGTCTCTATGCCCTTGTTGCTGAGCCAGCTTTGCACGGCGCGCGCGCCACGGTCCGGGGTGGCCGGGACTTTCAGGATGTCGGCGGCAATCGTCAGCAGCACTTGGCGCGCCATCACGTTGTTGCTGTATTTGTTGATGTCGCGGATCACTTCCGGCAGCGTCACCGAATTCCATTCGCTGACCAGGGTGCTGCCGGCCGGCGCCACGCCGTTTTTCACCACGCCGCTGAAACTGCCGCCGAGGTCGGTCCACATCTGGCGGAACACCGCGCCGAAGTATTGCGTGCTGCTCATCTTGTAGGGATTGATATACCAGGTCTTTTCACCGCAGGAAGCCGGCAGCGCGCCGTTGAAACTGGCGCCGTCGGCGTCCACCGACGCCTGCAGCTTACCCTGCCAGTCGTCGCAGTTGCCGCTGCCCAGGCGCGGCGGCGTGATCGGGTAGCCGCTCATCGGCGGATCGATCAGCACGTTGACCTGGCGCGTTTCCGGATTCGGCACGAACTGGAAGGTCAGCGCCTTATAGTTGAGCAGCAAGGCATCCGGGCCGACGTTATACGGCTTCATCGGATCGCCGTCGAATTCGGAGGGGTCGTAGGTGCTCTCGTCAAACGTACTGCGATCCAGCACGATATTGCCGCGGATGTCGCGGATGCCCTTGGCGCGGATCTGGCGCAGGAACAGCCAGAAATTTTCCAGCACCAGCTTGGGGTCGCCGTTGCCCTTGAAGATCAGGTCGCCCTGCAGCACATTGCCGACCTGGCTGCCGTTGGTGTATGCCTGGGTCTTCCAGCGGTAGGTCGGCCCCAGCAGTTCCAGCGCGGCGTCGGTGGTCACCAGCTTCATGGTCGAGGCCGGGTTGAACGGCGTGCCGGCATTGGCGGACGCCATCACCTTGCCGGCGCCGTCGACTTCCTGTACATAAACGCCGACGTTTTGGGCTGGAATCCCGGCAAGCTGCAAGGCCTTGCTGAACGATGCCGGCGGCGTGACAGAAAGGGCAGCGGACGATTCCTGCGCCTGGACGCCAGGCAGCAAGACGGAAGACAAGAGGAGGACACTGATCGCGTGGAGTTTATTCAAGTGGGCACCGGTGAAAAAGAAGGTTTGCACGGGATTATCCCATGCGTTCACGCGATGCAAAAAAAGGAGTCGTGGCCGGCTGCGGAACAAGCTGTAAAGCAGCGCCAGCAGATGTGCGGAAAATCAGAAAACAGTATCGCTGCGGGATGCCGTCAGCGATCCCGACATGCACTTCAAGACTGCGGCGTCAGAGCAACGCTGGTATGGCTTCCAGGATAATCAACGCCAGCAGCGCGCCGCACACAGCGCCAATAGCGCGCAGGCTGCCGCGGGCAACTTTGGAGGCAACCGGCACTTCGCCGCACAACACCACGCCGGCGATGGCTGCCGGCACAAAAAACAGCAGGTTGTTCATCACCAGGTTGACCATGGTCATCTCCTTTATATATTGTAATTTCAGTATAGTTTTCTCATGCTTAAAGGCAAGGCGGAATAATTGATTGACAACAGGCCGGGCATAGCCAAAGCAGTATGGGATTAAACCGATGCTGTCCTGCACAATCTTCTTGACCGCCCTGCCCGGCGCGGCTACTATCCACCAGTCTAAATTTTATGGAGTCCCTTTAATGGGCACTTGTTCGAGTGACAGTTGTAGCCAGACCCGTTCTGGCGCCGCCTCGGCAAGATAACGCAGGACTTCCCCTGCCGTCATCTCGCCGCCGGCGAATGATGGTATCCCAGCTTCCGGAGCGTTTCCGGGCGCACAGTATTCCACCACCTGATCTTGTTTCATCCACAGTTGCGCCGTCGCATCGGCAGCGCGCTAGGCTGATTCTGGCCTCGACCACGGCTAATGCCGCCGTCGAGGCCATCGAACACTTGCATTCAGCGCTGCATCCAGCGTTTGAGATAGATACGGATTGTCATCAAGATGTCACCGATCGAATTTACAGTCTGGTGCCGTTCTAGAACTTTGCGCTTTTTGCCGACAGGCTGTCATCCGTATGGGTTGCCAGTCGTTAACATTAAGTTAAAAGCGATAAAACCACAGGCAAGCAGGCAGCGACACACCGATCGACGACAGCCGACCGCAATGCATGAAAAAAGAAGAAGACCATGAATCTGAATATTCTGAGAGAAACATTCGTTAGCTTTGTCCGCAGCCACGGCATGGATCGCCACTTCCGCCGCCTTGGCGCCGACATGTTCCGCAGCACGCCGGTCAGCAAGGACGTGCCGCCGTCGCTGGCGGAAACCCTGTCCAGCGCTGCCCGCGTCGACATCAGCGAACTGTTCCAGACTCTGCACAGCCGCGCCGACGGCCTGACCGAAGCGGAAGCGGACACTATCCGCGCCAGCGCCGGTCCGAATGAAGTCGAGCACGAAAAGCCGATCTCGAAATGGGTGCACCTGTGGCAATGCTACAAAAACCCGTTCAACCTGCTGCTGACCGTGCTGGCCGCCGTGTCCTACCTCACGGAAGACATGAAAGCCACCATCGTCATCGGCTCCATGGTCGTGCTGTCGACCATGATGCGCTTCATCCAGGAGTCGCGTTCCAACACCGCCGCCGACAAGCTCAAGGCGATGGTCAGCAACACCGCCACCGTGCTGCGCCACGACCTGGCCGAAGACATCGCCGAGGAAGCCCTGCGCTACTTCGACGTCACCCTGCATCCGAAGGGCGCGCGCCGCATCGAGCTGCCGATCAAGAAGCTGGTGCCGGGCGACATCGTCCAGCTGTCCGCCGGCGACATGATCCCGGCCGACCTGCGCCTGCTGACCGCCAAGGACCTGTTCATCAGCCAGGCCGCCATGACCGGCGAATCGCTGCCGGTAGAGAAATTCGTCGCCCACCGCGGCACCGCCACCAGCAACCCGCTGGAGCTGGACAACCTGTGTTTCATGGGCACCAACGTGGTCAGCGGTTCGGCCACCGCGATCGTGGTTACCACCGGCAACCGCACCTACTTCGGCGCCCTGGCCGAGCGCGTCACCGCCACCGACCGTACGCCGACGGCATTCCAGTCCGGCGTCAACAAGGTCAGCTGGCTGCTGATCCGCTTCATGATGGTGATGACGCCGGTAGTGTTCCTGCTGAACGGCTACACCAAGGGCGACTGGGTCGAAGCGTTCCTGTTTGCGATGTCGATCGCGGTCGGCCTGACGCCGGAAATGCTGCCGATGATCGTCACCTCGACCCTGGCCAAGGGCGCCGTCGCGCTGTCGCGCAAGAAGGTGATCGTCAAGCGGCTGGACGCAATCCAGAACTTCGGCGCCATGGACGTGCTGTGCACCGACAAGACCGGCACCCTGACCCAGGACAAGATTTTCCTGGAACGCCATACCGACATCCTCGGCGAGCAGGACGATCTGGTGCTGGAATACGCCTACCTCAACAGCCATTACCAGACCGGCCTCAAAAACCTGCTGGATGTGGCCGTGCTGGAACACGCCGAACTGCAACGCGAAATGGCGCTGGCCTCGGCCTACCGCAAGGTCGATGAAATCCCGTTCGATTTCCAGCGCCGCCGCATGTCGGTGGTGGTCAGCGAACGCGAGGATCACCATGAGCTGATCTGCAAGGGCGCCGTCGAAGAAATCGTCTCGGTCTGCACCCACGCCCGCCATAACGGCCAGGTGGTGCCGTTCACCAAGGAACTGCTGCAGGAAATCTACGAAACCACGTCCAGCCTGAACGCTGAAGGCTTGCGCGTGGTGGCGGTAGCCGCCAAGGACCTGCCGCCGACCAAGGAAGTGTATGGCGTGGCCGATGAAAGCGACCTGGTCCTGATCGGCTACATCGCCTTCCTCGATCCGCCGAAAGAATCGACCAAGCCGGCGCTGGACGCGCTCAAGGCACACGGCATCACGGTCAAGATCCTGACCGGCGACAATGAACTGGTGACCGCCAAGATCTGCCGCCAGGTCGGCCTGGCCGTGGACGGCATGTTGCTCGGCAACGACGTCGAGAAAATGAGCGACGCCGAGCTCGCCATGGCAGTCGACACCACCACCGTATTCGCCAAGCTGAGCCCGACCCACAAGGAACGCATCGTGCGCGTCCTGCATGACAAGGGCCACGTGGTCGGCTTCATGGGCGACGGCATCAACGATGCGCCAGCGCTGCGCGCGGCCGACATCGGCATCTCGGTCGACACCGCGGTCGATATCGCCAAGGAAGCGGCCGACATCATCCTGCTGGAAAAGAGCCTGATGGTGCTGGAAGAAGGCGTGCTGGAAGGCCGCAAGACGTTCGCCAACATGCTGAAGTACATCAAGATGACGGCCAGCTCCAACTTCGGCAACGTGTTCTCGGTATTGGTTGCAAGCGCGTTCCTGCCGTTCCTGCCGATGCTGCCGTTGCACCTGCTGGTGCAGAACCTGCTGTACGACATCTCGCAGATCACGATTCCCTTCGATAACGTCGACAAGGAATTCCTGGAAAAACCGCAGCGCTGGAATGCCGGCGAAATCGGCCGCTTCATGGTGTTCTTCGGTCCGATCAGCTCGATTTTCGATATCACCACATTTGCCCTGATGTGGTACATCTTCGGCGCCAACACGCCGGAACACCAGACGCTGTTCCAGTCCGGCTGGTTCATCGAAGGCTTGCTGTCGCAAACCCTGATCGTGCACATGATCCGCACCCGCAAGATCCCGTTCTTCCAGAGCCGCGCTTCGTGGGCGCTGATGAGCATGACCCTGATCATCATGATGGTCGGCATCCTGCTGCCGATGTCGCCGCTGGCCCACTACTTCAAACTGCAGGCTTTGCCGCTGACCTACTTCCCGTGGCTGCTGCTTATCCTGGTGGCCTATGCGGTGCTGACGCAGGCGATGAAAGGCTGGTACGCCCGCCGCTACGGCTGGCAATAACGTTCACGCGTGGGCACGATGTGCCCACCCTACCTACTTCCCGTGCTGCTGCTATGGCTCGTGATAACACGTAGGGTGGGCACCTGTGCCCACGCGTGACCCTGATAACCGGAGTACAAGCAACAGCGTGGGCACGGGGTGCCCACCCTACCCAACCAGGCCCGCCGCGATGTTGATCGACAAACCCAGGATGGCGGAATTGAACAGGAACGTCAGCACCGACTGCATCAGCACGATCTTGCGCATGGAGCGCGTCATGATGCTGACATCGGAAGTCTGGACCGCCACCGCCATCGTGAACGAAAAATAGAGGAAATCCCAGTAGTCGGGATTTTTTTCGTCGTCGGGAAAACGCAGCGGCAGCTTGTCGCCGGCGCAGGCGTAAAACAGGCGCGCATAGTGCAGCGCAAAGATGGTGCCCACCAGGAACCAGGAACCGAGCACCGTCATGCCGGTAAACATGTACCTGAGCTCTTTCGGGCCCGGCAGGAAATCCTGGGTATGCGCCAGCCCCAGCACCACAGCGCCGATGCTGCTGACCGCGGCGACGCAAATGATGACCAGTATCGTGGTATCGTTTTCGTCCTCGACGGCGGCGCGCCTTTTCACCTGTCCCGCGTTGGCCCGGACCATCATCCACCAGAGCGTCGCCAGGTAGCTCCAGACGCCGGCGTTCCAGCCGATCAGCAGGCGTGTCAGGTGCGAGCTGGTGGGCTGGATCGCCCACACTGCGAAGCCGATGATCAATGCAATCATCAGGCGCGGGTGGGTATGGAAAACCAGGCGGCGGAAATTATTCATGCTTGTCCTTTTTGAATCCGGTATCAATGCTTCTGAATCGACAGCATATTGCAACTGCGGGTTTCCGTGTGTTTTCCTTGAATCTGGCGTGCGTACCAGGAAAACGCGGCAAAAAAATAAAGCGCCCTGGCAGGCGCTTTATCGTTTTCGAGGAACAGAAAATTACATGTCGGACGTATGCAGCTTGCCGCCGACTGCACTACCGCCCGCTTCGTCAAGGCGTTCGCCGTGATGGTGCTTGCGCCGCAGCTTGCGGCCCGCCCATACCAGGAAATCGTCGACGTAAGTGAACACCACAGGGATGACCAGCAGGCTGAGGAAGGTCGAAGTCACCAGGCCGCCGATCACGGCAATCGCCATCGGACCGCGGAAGCTGGAATCGGCGCCCAGTCCCAGCGCGATAGGCAGCATGCCGGCGCCCATCGCGATAGTCGTCATGACGATCGGCTGGGCCCGCTTGTGGCAGGCATCCATCAAGGCGTCGAAGCGGCTCAGTCCGTGATCGCGGCGGGCCACGATGGCGTACTCGACCAGCAGGATCGAATTCTTGACCGCAATCCCCATCAGCATCAGCAGGCCGATCAGCGACGGCATGGAGAACGAGTTGTGCGTGATCAGCAAAGCCGCAAACGCGCCGCCGATCGACAAGGGCAATGCCGCCAGGATCGTCACCGGCTGCAGGAAACCCTTGAACAGCAGCACCAGTACCATGTAGACGCACAGCACGCCGGTCAGCATCGCGAGGGCGAAACCGGAGAACAGTTCCTTCATGACTTCGGCATCGCCCAGCGCGCCGCGCTTGACGTTAGGCGGCAGGTTGTTCAGGCTCGGCAAGGCATTGACCTTGTCCATCACCTCGCCCAGTTCATGGCCGTTCAGTTCGACGTGGATGATCACGCGGCGGTTGCGGTCGATGCGGTCGATGCGCGCCGGTCCGCTGTCGAAACGGATATCGGCCACCGAGCTGAGCGGCACATTGCCGCTTTTCCCCTGCACCGACAAACGTTCCAGCACACTCATGTCATGCCGCGCGTCTTCCGGCAGGCGCACCCGGATCGGCACCTGGCGTTCCGGCAGGTTCAGCTTGGCGACCGACTGGTCGTAGTCGCCCGAGGTCGCTATGCGCAAGGTTTCGCCGATGGCGGATGCGGTGACGCCAAGGTCGGCCGCTTTCGCGAAGTTAGGCGTGACGATGATTTCCGGGCGCACCAGGCTGATGCTGGACGTCACGTTGCCGAGATCGGGAATGGTGCGGATCTCGCGCTCCACCGCCTGCGTCACCGCGCTCAGCGCCTGCGGATCGTCGCCCGACAGCAGCAGCTGCAATTCCTCGCCGTTGCCGCCGGCGCCGACGGTGTAGCGCAATCCAGGCAACTTGGTCAGCAGCTTGCGCAGCTCGATATCGACTTCGCTCTGTTTCTTCTTGCGCTCCGGCGGATCCTTGAGCAGCACGGTCAGGGTGGCGCGCCGCGCATCGTCGCCGCCGATCGCACTGTATACCTGCGACACATCCTTGTTAGTCAGCAGCAAGCTGCGCGCATACTCGGCGCTGGCGCGGGTGTTCTCCAGGATGCTGCCGGGCGGCAGTTCCAGCGTCACCTGCGTCTGCCCGCGGTCGCTGGCCGGGATGAAGCCGGTCGGCAGGAACGGGATCATCGCCAGCGATGCGATAAAAAACAGCGCCGCCATGCCCATGGTCTTGACCCGGTGCCGCATGCACCAGGACGCGATCACCAGGTACTTGGCCATCAGGCGGCTTTCCTTCTTTTCATGCAGGATAGGCTTGAGCAGATAGGCCGCCATCATCGGCGTCAGCAGCCGCGCCACCACCAGCGAGGTGGTCACCGCAATCGCCGCGGTCCAGCCGAACTGTTTGAAATATTTACCAACGATGCCGCTCATGAACGCCGTCGGCAGGAACACCGCCACCAGCGTAAAGGTAGTCGCCACCACCGCCAGGCCGATTTCGTCGGCAGCTTCCATCGCCGCCTGGTACGGCGTCTTGCCCATGCGCAGGTGGCGCACGATGTTTTCGATTTCAACGATCGCATCGTCGACCAGGATACCGATCACCAGCGCCAGCGACAACAAGGTCACGCCGTTGAGGGTGAAGCCGAGATAGTTCATCACCATGAAGGTCGGGATGATCGACAGCGGCAGCGCCGCCGCGGCCACCAGCGTCGCGCGCCAGTCGCGCAGGAAGAACCAGACCACCAGCACCGCCAGCAGCGCGCCTTCATACAGCAGCGACATGGAGCCGTCGTAGTTTTCCTGGACCGCGTCGACGTTGTTGAAGGCTTCCTCGATCTTCACATGGGAAGCTTTCTCGCCCAGCGCCGCGACCGCCTTCTTCACCGCCTTGGATACCGTGATTTCGCTGGAACCCTTGCTGCGCGTGATTTCAAAGCCGACCACCGGCTTGCCGTCGAGCAGCGTGATGGCGGTACGTTCGCCGACGCCGTCGGTCACCTTGGCGACCTGGTCCAGCCGGATCACATGGCCGTCCGGCAAAGCCATCTGCAAGGCAGCGATTTCCGCTACATTGCCGACCGTGCCGATGGTGCGCACCGATTGCCGGGCGCCGCTGATATCGGCCTTGCCGCCCGGCGCTTCCTGCTGCACGCGCTGCAGCTGGCGCGAGATCTGCGCCGCCGACACGTTCAGGGCCGCCATCCGCTCCGGATCGAGTTCCACCAGCACTTCACGGTTGACGCCGCCGACGCGGGCGATCTTGCCGACGCCAGGCACCGACAGCAAGGCCTTGGATACCTCGTTGTCGACGAACCAGGACAAGGCTTCTTCATCCAGCTGTTCGGACTTGACGGTGTAGGTGATGATAGGCTGGCCCGAGGTGCTGGCCTTGCCGTAGACCGGATCGCGGACGTCGATCGGCAAATCGCTGCGCACGCGGTTGACCGCATCATGTATATCGTCCATGGCTTCCTGGATATCTTTTTCCAGGCGGAATTCAATATTGATGTTGACCACGCCATCGTTGATGGTGGTGTAGATATGGCGGATGTCGGTGACGGTAGCGACCGAATTTTCAATCTTGCGCGCCACCTCGGTTTCCAGCTGCGAGGGCGAAGCGCCCGGCAAGGCGGTGGAAACAGAAATGAAGGGAAAATCGATATCGGGCGAATCCTGGACCAGCATGCTTTTGAAACTCATCAGCCCCATGACGGTGAGCATGATGAACAGCAGGATGGCGGGAACCGGGTGCTTGATCGACAGAGCGGAAAAATTCATGGCGGCTCCCGGGTTACTTCAAGGCCAGCGGCGCGGCGTTGGCGGCGACCGGCTTATTTTCGGCTGGATTCGCGGCCGGATTCGCCACGCGCACGGTGTCGCCGTCGGCCAGGAAGCCCGCGCCCTTTTCAATCAGCACCATGGCCGGCGTGATGCTGCTGGCGCCGTCGACCACTTCAATCCGTTCGCCGACACGCCGTCCCAGGTTGACCTTGGTCTGGATGACTTTATCGTCCTTGCCCAGCTGATAGACATAACTGAAACCGTCGCGCATCACCACCGCGCTTTGCGGCAAGGTCAGCGCCTCGGCGCGGCCAAGCAGGAACTGGCCGGTGCCGAACATGCCGGCGTGGGCGCTGCCCGGCACCGGCAGGTCGACATACACCAGCGCGTTGCGGGTAGCCGGATCCACCGTCGGCGCAATCATGCGCACCTTGCCGTCGACCAGCACGCCGTTGGTGACACGCAGTTTCACCGCCTGCCCGACCTTGATCTGCAGCAGGTCGGTAGCGTTGACTTCGGCGCGCCATTCGAGGCGGCTCTGGCGGATCAGCTTGAACAGTTCCTGGCCCTGCGACGCCACCGCACCGACGGTTGCGCTGCGTGAAGAAATGACACCGTCGTCAGGCGCGATCACCTCGGTCTGGCGCAGCCGGATCTGCTGCATTTCCAGGCTGGCCTGGGCCGACAGCAAACGCGCCTTGGCGCTGCGTTCAGCCACTTCATACTGCGTGGTTTGCTGGCCGCTCAAGGCGCCGCTGTTAACCAGGGTGCGCGCCCGCTCGGCGTTGGCGTCGGCTTCCGACAAAGCCGCGCGCGCTTCCTCCACCGCGGCTTTTTGCTGGGCCACCTGGGCCGCCACGCTTTCATTGGTAAAGCGCGCAAGCACCTGGCCGCGTTTGACCACATCCCCGACATTGACCCGCACTTCCGACAGCAACAAGCCGCCCAGCTCGCTGCCCACCACGGCTTCCTGCCAGGCGGCGATGCTGCCGTTGGCGGTCAGCGACAGCGGCCAGTCGACGGTTTGCGCCTTGGTGGTGGTGACGGTGAGCGAGGCCTTTGGCTTGGCCGCTTCCTTGTTGCCCGCCTTGTCGCCTGATTTGGCGTGGTTGCTGGTAGTGGCCCAGAACGCGCCGCTGGCGATCACGACCACGGCGGCGACGATTGCTGCTTGCTTGAAAGATGGCTTTTTCATGACAGGATTCTTTACGGATAGTATTAAGAACGATCGGTGTCTGGCGCGCGTGCAGGGGTAGCTGGTGTTACTGCAGCCTGCTCCTTGCCATTACGCCAGCCTCCGCCCAGGGCCTTGTAGAGTGCAATCCAGGCGGTCACATGTTCGCGTTGTACGCTGATTTGAGTCTGCTGCGCCGACAGGAAAGTGCGGCGCGCATCTTCCAGTTCAAACAGGCTGCCGCTCCCGGCCTTGAATTTGTCGTCGTTGGCGCGGAAGTAGCTCTCGTATTCCTTCGCCGCCAGCGCCGCATCGTCTTCGCGCCGCGCAGCCGCATCCAGCCGCACCAGCGCTTCTTCGATTTCACGCGCCGCAGTGCGCACCTGCAGCTGGTAGCCGGCATAGGCCTCGTCGTAACGGCCGCGCGCCAGGTCGACTTGCGCCCTGAGCAGCCCGGCATCGAACAGCGGCAGCTTGAGCGACGGACCGAACGACCAGGTGTCGGAACGGGAGCTGCTGCCGTCGAAGCGGAAGCCGCCGATGCCGATGCTGCCCAGCAGCGAAAGGCTCGGATAGCGGTTGGCCTGGGCGACATTGATCTCGGCGCTGGCGGCCGCCAGTTCGCGCTCGGCGACAGCGATGTCAGGCCGTTGCGACAAAGCCTGCGCCGGCACGCTCTCGACCACGAAACCGCGCGGCGTCGGCAGACGCTCGTTGACCGCAAGCTTGGTGCGCAAGGCCGGTTCGGCAATGTCGGTCAGCGCCACCAGGGCCTTGACGTCAAGATCGCACTCGGTACGCTGCACCACCAGTTTTTGCCGGGCGTCCGCGGTAGAGCCGTTGATCAGCGCACCGTCCGCCGGCGCCGTAAAGCCAGCCTTGACTTTCAGCGCCGTCAGCTGAGCGGTCTGTTCGCGCGACTTCAGGTCCTGCGCCAGCATCGCCGCAATGGCGACACAGGCACGGTAGTTCACCAGGGTACTGCCGACTTCCGCCGCCAGCGACACTTTGGCGCCGTACCAGTCGGCGTTGCGGGCGAACACACGCGCATTGGCAGCTTCGGCCGTCTTGCGCTTGCCGCCAAACAGGTCAAGTTCCCAGCTGGCGTCGAAGGCGGCAGTGCTGTTGGTGGTGATGATGCTGGCGCTGCCCAGGCCGGTGGTGCCGGTGAGCGATTTGCTGCGCATGCTGCTGGCGTCGGCAGCCACCGAAGGAAAGAGCGCACTGCCGGCGGAACCCGCCGCGGCGCGCGCCTGCGCGATACGCGCCAAGGCCTGCGCCAGGCTCGGGTTGCTGGCCTGGGCTGTTGCCACCAGTTCGCTCACCAGCGGGTCGTCGAACTGCGACCACCAGTCCGTCAGGTTGGCCGCACCATTGGCGGCGGTTGGCGGGAGGCTGGCCTGGAATTGCGGCAGCACGGCTTGTGACGATGTAGCTGGCGAGGGTTCCTGGTAGGTAGGCCCGACAACACAACCGGCGATCACGGACAGCAGGGGTACGCTGCCGAGCATCTTGAATAAACGCATCCTTTTCCCTTACATGATTTTTTGAGGGGCTCCCAAATGCGGGATTTTTAATTGTTTTGTGCTGCTTTACTGGCTGTAACGCTGTCTCTGGCTATTTGCTGCAACTCTCCAATGTACAGTGTGTGCCGCCACTGTAAAGAGGAAAATTGCTGTCCGGTACGCGATTGCGACAAGCTGCTGAATCGTGGGGATAAACCGGCTAAAACACGGGATGAAATGCAATCGGGCATATCGCAGGAAATATCCGCGAAATATTATCAAAAAATTACTAAAAAAGGCATCCCGTAAAATTTCTGCGCTGCAATAATAGCGTGCTTCTGCCCTGTTTAGTAAGCCCCATACCACTTTAGTGGCATGGGCTGGCGGCTTCGGGGAGTCATGCATGATGCCCGGTTTTTTTGCCCGATCATTAATCGATCGTGAAGACAGCAGGACAAGGGGGTTAAAACGGCATAACGTAGGGCGGGCAGATTTTCTGCCCACGCTGAATCTGCTCCTCGAATGATCGACGTTCCGCGTGGGCACAGGTGCCCACCCTACGAGTTTCCTGTCTTCATCTCCCGCCTTCTCCACCTTTACATGCCTGAAAATGATGTCAACGTTGAGTAACTAAACAAATAAAACATCTGCTTGCCGCATATATCCGTTCCGACGACAAAAAATGTCAGTTATTGACCAATGAATGGCAATAAATTTTTTATTGCCACTAAATGTCAAAAAAACAGCGTCAATATTGCTGGTACGACACTTGCTCATATGCAAGTTCCTGCACCGCCACTGCGGCCCGTTTATTGAGCCAGCTAAACAAATCGTTTTTTGACCAGAAACGTAATAACAAAAACAAAGGAATGCATCATGAACAAAGTGCCATATCAGCGTCGGCCGAAATCGGAGCCGAATTTCGGACCGTTATGTAAACAAGTACTGCCTCTCGCCCTGGCATTGCTGCTGGCAGCCTGCGGCGGCGGGAGCGACGATCCTGCCGCCCAGGATGCCGCGGCGGCCAAGTCGTCCAAAGCCCTGGCCGCGGCGAGCTCAGCGGCGGAAACCGTGCTCACGCCAGTGAGCGCCAGCGCCAGTTCGGCGGAACGCGGCGACCTGTCCGCCGCTGCGGCCATTGACCACAACGAGAGCACACGCTGGGGCAGCGGCTTCTCCGACGACGAATACCTGACGCTGGATTTCGGCACATCGCAGGTCATCAACCGCGTCCATATCGACTGGGAAAACGCGCACGCTCTGCAATACCTGCTGCAGGTTTCCGACGACAACGCCAACTGGACCACGATCAAGACCGTGGACAACAGCGGCGGCGGCTCCGAAGACTGGACCGGGCTCTCGGGCCAGGGCCGCTTCCTGCGCATGAAGGGCATCAAACGTTCGACCCAGTACGGCTATTCGATCCTGGAGATCCAGGCTTTCTCCGGCGCCCCGGTTGCGCCGCCGGTCACCGATCCTGTACCGGTGCCGGCCGACACCAGCAAACCGGGCCTGATCATCACGCCCGTCGCGGCGACTTCGTCGGCCCTGGAAAACCAAGGCTTGTCGGCGGCCATGGCGATCGACGGCAAAATGACTACGCGCTGGTCCAGCGCCTCCGAGGACGGCGCCTGGATCCAGTTCGACTTCGGCGCCAAGACGCAGGTCGGCTACATGAAGCTGCTTTGGGAAAACTCCTACGGCAAGCAGTACGCGCTGCGCGTGTCGGATGACGGCGTGACCTGGTCGCAGTTGCGCTACGTGAGCAACGGCCAGGGCGGCACCGAGGAATTCTTCAACCTCGGCGTCAATGCCCGCTATATCCGCTTGCAGGGTGTGGCCCGCGCCACGCAGTATGGCTATTCGCTGTTCGAGGTGCAGTTCAAGACGCCGGGCAGCGACAACACGCTGCCCAACAACGCCACATCGGCCCTGAAATTCCCTGCCAGCGGCAGCGGCTGGGCGCCATTGCCGGGATCGGCCGAGCCGCTGGAAACGCTGCAGTTCACGCTGCCCGACGGCACGCTGGTCACCCGCTTCGGCGCCCGCGGCCTGGCGCGCCATGGCCGCGAGCGCGGCGAGGACTGGAATGAAATCGGCTACGGCCCGAACGACACCGTCGACCCTGCCACCGGCGCACCGGTGGACAAAGGTCCGGGCAATTACCTGACTTTTGTGCCGCAGTATTTCAAGAACCGCACCTGGGGTTTCGAGGTGGTCGACAATAGCCGCGTGGCGGGCGTGACCAAGCCGACGTTGAAAGTCAACCAGTACTTCCAGCAGGCCCAGCTGCCTGGCGGCGTGGCCTGGTTCCGCGCCTTCGACCGGCCTGGCGTTACCGGTTACGGCTGGATGAATCCCGGCGAGCTGGTCGACCGCAATCTCACCATCTGCCCATCCGTGCCCTACCCGCCGAACGGCAAACTGGCCAACGCCGGCATATACAACAACGGCTGCAGCCTGACTGTCAGCGGCTACCCGGGGCACGGCGCGCTTGGTGCCGACGGCTTCCCCAATGGTGGCAACGTCCCTGGACGGCCGCTGGTGGTGGGCGACATCATCGAAGTCTCGCCATCGTTCTTCTCGACCAAGGACGCCATGCTGGCCAAAGGCGACGACGGCGGCATCCGCTACTATTCGGCTGAATGGATCTACGTGGTGGGAACCGGCCTGCGGCCCTGGTACGGCGTACAGCCGCGCCTGAATTCGGTGCCGCTGCCGGCCGAGACCTTGTCGGGCGGGGTGGGTTCGATATCCTACAACTACTCGGACAATGGCTTGTTCATGTTCCAGCAGCCGCAGAACAATATCGGCATGCAGAACATGCAGCGCTTCGTCGAAGGCCGGCGTTTGGTGCATACCAACTTCACCACCGGCGACCACAATGAGCCGGGCAACGACCGCTACGCGCCGGCTGTCGGGCTGCAGGGAGGACGATTCAACCAGTCCGCCTGTATCGCCTGCCACGTCAACAATGGCCGCAGCATCGCGCCGGGCGGATTGAACCAGCGGCTCGACAGCATGTCGGTGCGGGTGGCGATGATCGATGCCTCGGGGCAGCAGCTGCCGCATCCGCAATATGGCACCGCGGTGCAGATGAATGGCGTCTCGGCCAGCGGAACCTCGCAGAACTGGGGCAATAGCGTCAGTGTCGGCGGCTTCGAATCCCGTTCGATGACGCTGGCGGACGGCACAACAGTCGCACTGCGCAAGCCGACGCTGGCGTTCGAGGGGCCGGTGCCGGATGCCGTCTCGCTGCGCGCCGCGCAACCAATGATCGGCACCGGCTTGCTGGAAGCGGTGCCGGAAGCGGACATCCTGGCGCGCGCCCGGACCACGCCGGATGCGGATGGCGTCAAGGGCTTGCCTAACTTCGTTTTCGATCCGGAGTCAGGCGCCGTGCGTGTCGGCCGTTTCGGCTGGAAGGCATCCAAGGCGACGCTGCGCCAGCAGGCCGCTTCCGCGCTGCTGCTGGACATGGCGGTGACCTCGCCGGTCTACCCCAACCGTGCCTGCAACACCGACCCTGCCGGCTGCGCTGCCGCCGGGGCGCAAAAGGGCATCTCGGAATCCGACCTGCAATCGATCTCCAACTATCTGTCACTGGTGGGCGTGCCGGCCCAGCGCAGTATCGCCAGCGGTTTCCCCAAGGGCGTGGCGCCGCTGGATGAACACCGCGTCGATCCGGCACAGGTGAGTAGCGGCTCCAAGATCTTCCAGGGCATCCGCTGCACGGCTTGCCATGCGACCGAGATGAAGACCGGACCGGGCCATCTGTTTGCCGAGTTGCGCAACCAGACCATCCATCCTTATACCGACTTGCTGCTGCATGACATGGGCACCGACCTGGCCGACAAGTTTACCGAAGGCCAGGCCAAAGGCGGCATGTGGCGTACCGCGCCTTTGTGGGGCATCGGTTATACAGACAAGGTCATGGGCAACAGCGCCAAGGTCGGTTATCTGCATGATGGCCGCGCCCGTAGCCTGACCGAGGCCATCCTCTGGCACGGCGGCGAAGCGGACCGTTCCCGCCAGCGCTTCCAGGCCCTGTCGGCGACCAACCGTGATGCGCTGCTGGCGTTCCTCAGGTCGCTGTAGCTGTACGGTGGGCAGATCTTCTGCCCACCCTGCGCACCAATAAAAATGGTTTTAAAATTACAACATAAATCCAGCGCGTCTCTCCGGATTCGCTGAATACTCACAGAAAGATGGTGGCTCCGGCCATCTTTCTCCATAGGAAAAGTCCGGGCTAAATGAATTCGGGCATGAAGATTATCCCGCGAAGCTGTCCGCGATCATAAATATCCACAATAGTGCACATTCTAACCAATTGATTTATAAGGATATTAACAACAATTAATTAAAAATGTCCGAAATATTACATTAAATTTCTCCGAAATTTTAGCCGTTGACAAGCAATAATCTCCGAAAGTTTTCGCCCACCTTGAACTACTATTCCTTGCAATTAAAATCAAAAACAGGCCATTAAAGTCGAAAATAGATGATCGGTATTACCAACCGAAACAATAACATCTCTTGGAAGACTGTTAATCCGCAGGCCCCTGGGTCGAGTCCAGGTCGGAGAGCCAGGATACATAAAGGTCAGCTACATGCTGGTCCTTTTCTGTTTACGGCTCTTGCGCCATTTTTGCGCCATTGGGTCTCCAACCTCGAGACTTTTAACATGGCATAAATCCGTAAGCGCGGTTCATCACAGTATCAAGCACGTACTCGCATCAAGGGACACCCTGAGGCCTGTCAAACATTCCCCTCTAATACCGAAGCTGCTATTTGAGCTACACAACGGGAACAGCAATTGCTCCGAGGTCTGGGCAGTATCTACCAATATATAACTAAGTATATGTATGTATAACAAGCAATTGATATACTTTGGAGTGAGCCCCTCGGGCTCGGCCAAGGTTTTCTCAGCATGTCGGCGTATCGAAACGGTTAGTTTTCGACTTTATTTGTTGGAAGAATGCCGACTTCTTGAGCTTGCAGCAATGTGTTTTCGACTTTGGACAATTTGTAGCTGGATCCGCAAGGTCTGGAACCCGCAAGGATGCTATGGCCATGTTTTCGACTTTAATTGGTCGGAATAACTACGCTGTCTTCAGTCCGCTTAAAGACGATATTAATGTTGCCAGAAATTCATATGCAGACCAGCGCACATGAGCCAGGAATGTCTATCCGAGTGGAGCGATTGGGCCGTCCAGCGTCCATTTTGACCGGGATGCTGGAATAGGGGTAACTGTTCCTTTGCTTGCAGAATTGACCCTATCCAACTGATCCAGGCGCCACTGTCGCGCAAAGGCGGCAACCCGGTCGTACGATCCCTCAAAGCCTAACGCACATAGATCTGCATGGATCTGTTTCAAGCTGCGGCGCTGCTTTCGAGATTTGGTCGCTTCGGTTTTAAGCCAGGATGAAAGTTTGAAGGCGTACTGATCAAGAGCACTGGGAGTGCGTCGATCCCTGTAAGCCGGCTCTATGATTTCAGAGCGTAGATAACGTCTGACGGTGTTTCTGGAGATGCCTAAGCGCCTGGCGATCTCCCTCAGGGAGACCTGGTCGCGAAGGTGCCAGCGTCGAATAATGCCTAATAATGCCACGTCGATCACTCCAATCTCCCACTCACTATATTGAGTAGGATTGTGGTCTATACGTGGGTCAATTTTCGATGCAAATTATCCCGCTAAGTGGGTCAGTTTTCGACGCAAATCAACAGTGGTTGTTCAAAATTTGCTGGTACACCTTCTATGTGGGGTTCGACCCGAGCGGATACTGCAGTCTGACTGATCAGTCCAATTGGCTCGTTCCCCCAGCTATTAAAGAAAAGGCCCTGCTTTGCAGGGCCTCAGGTTGTTGACGAACCCACCATTTTTTGGTGGGTTTTATTTTTTGTGGGTTGAATTGCGCCGCGACACTAAAAAACAGGCGGTCGGCAGAGAAATGCGTCGTGCCAGAGGAAATGGCGCATTAAGGCATATGTGCGGTCGAAATAGAGATTTAAAGAAGCTAAAAGCCGCGCCAGCAGCAGCGCGATCTTCTTCATATTCTGGCAAGCGGCCCCCAACAGGCACTGCTCGGCGAGCTTGCGCATTCGATCAGGTGCGCCAGGCCTTGATCGGCCTGCCGACGGCGAAGAATGCATTCGAGATATCTTTTCTGGCCTGGCGCATGGCGATGGCCAAGGATCTGCTGCGGCGAAAAGAGGGTGGCGTTGCGGAGATGGCTGAGCGGGTGGGCTATGGCTCTGCGAGCGCGTTCAGCGTTGCGTTTACCCGGCATGTGGGATTGGCGCCGGCGCGTTATGCGCGGGAGGTGAATGATCCCCATCTGTGACCTGCGATAATGGCCATGGACGCGTCATTTTCCGCATGCATGGCCACCATCTTGATTGCAGCCGCGACGTTCACGGCGTGATGCTGATTACTTAGGTGCAGCTTCTTTCACATCGGCCTTGGCAACAGGCGCCTTGATGTCAGCCTTGGCTGCCGGTGCTTCTGCCTTTTCTTTTGCGACAGGTTTTTTTGCTTCCGACTTGGCTTTTACAGCCTTGTGGTGAGCCTTGCTGGTCGCGGTCTTGACCTTGGCTTCAGCACCAGCGGTCTTTGCTTCCGTCTTTGCATCAGCCTTGACTGCCGGGGTAGTGGCGGCAGTAACTGCGGCAGGTGCGGCTGCCGGTGCAGCTGGCGCAGCGCCTTGGGCGAAAACAGAAGTAGCAAACAAGCCTGCGATCAAAGTAGCGATTAATTTGTTCATTTGTGCACCTTTACGTTATCTTGATTACCCCCGGATAATTCCTGAGGACCTGAGCAATTAACGAGTGCTGCAAAGGAATTGTTGACGCACATTACACGCGGTTACAACTATGCCATGAAGCTCCTGGGAGGGAGGGAGGCAGGCAAAGAAACGAGTGAAGAGATATTCAGCGGAACGCCGGTTTCGGCCTGGCGGAACATGTTTCGTTTCTTCTCGATGCCAACCAACATGGCGTCATAGGATACGAGCATGTCAATCCATGTGCTATAGAAACGTTATGCCACCCAAAGTGTCTTCGGCTGCCGAACATCCCGTTTTTTCCCCGGTCGATGAGCTTTCTTCGGTTGACCGTGAGAACGCTTCCGCTCAGCCCGCCCGGCCTGTTGCACGACAGCGTCGCGGTGAGTCGTTTGATGGATTGCCGCGCCGGGTATCCAGCGCGACGTCGGAGATCCGGCCGGAACCGGCGCGCAGGTCCGCGCGCCTCCCTTTTGTCAGGGACGTTCGCAGCCAAGGCCCGCACGCAATTCCATCGGCGCAACAGATTGAGTCAGACAGGAACTGGGGAGGTGACCTGCTTCCGAGCCTGAAGACTGCGTTGCTGGCCCGAACCAATCAGGGTGCAGCATTCTTAACTCATTTCAGCGACGAAGAGATGAGCCGCTGGGAAGGCGCCTGCAATGGGCAGTGCCATATATGGATGAGATTGCGTGAAGCTAGTCCGCTAGCCGCCGCCACGGATCGGCTCAACGCGCTGGCATCGTTCGAGGGTGCGGTCCATGCGAATATCCATCAGAGCGCCTATAGCGATAATCGCGCCGACGATTTCAGCATCGGACGCCTGCTTGGCATCGATGCGTGGAGTTCGAAGCCTGGCACCCACGATGCGATCTACACCAAGACCATCAACGACCTCAATCGCATGGCGCTGCATGTCAACTCGCATTCCAATCTACGCATGGAGGCGCTTCCCAGCGCGCTTGAAACAATCTCCGGGTATGCGATGTTGCGGCTCAGTCTTCCGGGGCGCCAGTCGCCGCGGCACACCTGGGCAATCCATAATGCTGGCCAAGGACACATGACATTGTTCGATCCTAACTACGGAGAATTTCATGTTCCCAATCATCGGCTGCCTGATTTTCTGAAAACGCTGAATGAACAAATCAAGTTGGATCTCGGGAACACCGTTGCCCAGATCGACATTGCACCGTGTATCGTCAGCCCAGAATTCGACGATACTCCTGTCGCTGCACTATGTCGAAGCCTGCACGACAGCGGCCCAACTTCCGCGCCATCGCACTCCAACCTCAACAGTGAAAGGCAATCTGTTACCGAGATTGATCTGGCAGAGAAGCCGTCTTCGATGAGCCACACCGATTTGCGTCGCCGTGGCGGCTGTAATATCTAGTATTAAATGAGAAGATAGATGAAATTTCTGACAGAATTTATATATGGACATAATCCTAGCCTGTGAACCAGCTCGAAAAATCCGCTCCGGCAATCGGGGCGTCCGCGGTAACGTCCCAAAATTTGGCCGTTTTGAATCGACGTTGGAGCGGGAGTTAATGGAATTGTTGCGATTTAGCAACTCGGTTGAGAGATTCAAACCGCAGCCCATCACCATACCTTTGAGATGGCGGGGCCGTCTGAGCAAATACACCCCCGATGGCCTGATTGTCTTCAAGCGCGAACTGCGGCATTCGCCAATCTTGTATGAGGTGAAATATCGTGAGGGCTACCGAAACAAGTGGCGAGAACTCAAACCTAAGTTTCGTGCGGCGCGCGCGCTTTGCCGAAAAAAGCTGCTCACCTCCCTGCAAACAACCTATCCCCAAAAACGTCGGCCATACACCTGATAAGGCTGGTCGTGCGCTCAATTGCGCCACGATCAATTATCTCCATACCTACCGGGAAACCCAAAATCAACCGACATATGATTCGATTAGGGCCCCGTTTCTTGAGGGGGAACAGAATCGAAACGTGGGACATTTGAACAAGCGACAAATAATGCGCTAGTGAGGCCGTAGGACCCAAGCCCCCTGCTGCTTTCGCCCTCCGATTGTAGAAGTGGTTAGTTGTCGGAAGCAGAATTCAAGCGCGTCGTAAATTTGACCAAAAAGAAAGCACATGCAAAACGGAATATCGCATTGCTCTATTGTTCGTTCGGACTCGGACTACGGGCCAAAGAAATGGTATCGTTAAAAGTGAGGCATGTTCTCGGCATAGATGGCGAACTGCTGGAAGAAATCAACCTCGATAGTTCGATGACCAAAGGCAAAAAAAAGCGCCATGTTTTTTTGACGAACTCTCGGGTCATCGACGTCGGTCTCGAATCTCCTCAGTGCCGTCGCAGTCCTGGTTTGTGCCCTGCTGATTGACCGTGTCGGTCGCCGGCGTTGGGCAATATCGTGCTTCATTATCAGTGGCGCGTTGTTGGCGCTGCTCGGGTTGCTGAAAGCAGAAAGCGCTTGGTCGGTAATGCTCTTGGCGTCCCCCGCCTATGCTGTAATGGGTACCACCACGGTACTGCTCTATCTCAGCAATGTTGGTGCTGCAAAGCAAGGATTAGTGCGGATGCCAAACCTGACTGGAACAACGCCCTCGCGAATCGGATTCCGCGGTATCGAAGACTTGGGTAATGGTTTGAAGGGTATATTCATGCTCGAAAACGGCTTCGCCCCAGATTCGGGTGCTCTCAATCAGGGTGGCCGACTGTTTGGGCGTGTTTCCTACGTTGGCTTGAGCGGCCAATTATCGGCCGATTCAGATTCTTCAAGGAGGGTGTACAGAGCGAGTTTTTCATGTATTTCGTGCATCAAAGCTTCGCCGTGAGACTCAAGTTTTCGCTGCTCACTCGAGGCGCTTCGAGTCGATCCCGTCTAATAACGTTAGGGAATAACAAACTATAAATAAAAATTCAGAAAGTTAATAAATGCACATCAATAACAATCAAATTTTAGCCAGCCCCGCCAATACAGATACCCAAACTAACGACGAGCTTTCCATATCAACACAGGAACGTTTACCTTCCACACCAAGCAGCTCATTCGAGCTTGCAGGTTTGCCCCCACGCAAAAAGCGCAAGATGCCTGAGACATCGAGGTCATCGAATGTGCCGAAACGGCAGGTCGTTGTGTCGAACCGGTTGATCGACCCCAAAAAACCTGCGGCAGTCATTCCCTCACTCCGCAGTGTGCTCTTTGTGTCGAACGCAGGGGTCAACGTTAATTCTCCACAAGCGGAAGGTACAGGAGGCGGACTGGTACCAGCAGTGGCTTCGGTAGCCAAGCTGCCCGGAAATTTTTGGCTTTTTACGAACAAAAAAGTTAGTGAAGTATTCACTGTCGCAGAAAATACTTTTGTCGATGGAGGAAAAGTAAGACAATTTCCTCTGAGCCACAAGCAGCATATTGGGTTTTATGAAGAATTCGCGAACCAAGTAATTTGGCCTGCCTGCCATTACAGAGCGGATTTGATAATGCCAGCCCCCAAGATAGAGACCTATCGGGAGGTCAACGACTTATTTGCGCTGCAGGTAATCGACCGGCTGAACGTGGCGCCGGACTCAATTGTGCTTATTCAGGATTATCATCATATGGTGCTTCCAAAAATCCTGCGGGAAAAAGGCATCGAAAATCCGATAGGCTACTTTCACCATATACCGATACCGACGCCTGCAGAGGCCTACAAAATGCCTAACCACAAGGAATTGATGTCGTCGCTGCTCTCCTGCGATCTCGTCGGGCTACAGACCAACAATGACGTGGAAAATTTTTGCAATTACGTGAAAGAGCATTTAGAAGGTACCACGGTGAGGCTTGAAGACGGTTCATATGACGTGATCGTTTCCGGCAAGGCAACCAGCGTAAAGTCTTTTCCTATCGGGATTGATGTTCCAGAGTTCTTAAGCGGCAAAACAGACGAGAATGACCGGGCCTTACTAACCAAAGTAGAAAATGAAGTTACACTGGGACGCACGGTGATAGGCGGCGTTGATCGGGAAGATTGGACTAAAGACATTCTCGGGCGCCTTCAAGCGTATGCTGATTTGCTTGAGGTGAATCCCTCTCTTTACGGACAGTTGGTATTTGTCCAAGTTGCGGCGCCATCACGGTCAGATTTGCCCGCATATAAGGAAGCTCACGATGAGATCGCAAAGTTGGTGGCGGAGATCAATAATAAGTATGGAACTAAAAACGACCATGGAACTACATCTTGGACGCCTGTCATTTACCACAACGAATTGGTGAGTCGCGCGTCTTTGCCAGAACTTTTTCGGTTGATCGATATATACGTGGCATCGTCTCCGTGGGATGGTCAGCATCTTGGGGTCAAGGAATTCGCCGCTGCGCAAGGCGCTGGTGCGCCAGGCCAGGATGTACATCCTGGCGTCATGGTGATGTCCACGGGTGTGGGAGCGTCAGAAGAATTCTCTCAAACCTCGGAGCAATTCCGTCAGCGTAGTATGTTCCCATCAGGGGATATTCCCGCTCTCGCCGTTTATTTAAGAAGTTTGATTGGCATGACGAAAGAGGAACGCAAAGAAATGAGTGAAAAAATCCGTGAATCTGTGAATACGTATAACGTACATGGGTGGCTCGCACCTCAGTTAGAATTTCTGTCCATGGTCAATCGCCCTTCGGATAAGTTGTGTGATTCATAGACATCGTTTCAATTAAAATGGCGTAATGAATGACGATATCCGGAAGCGGCTACGATGGGTACAGCTGTACGAGGAACTTGGCAACGCAGGCGTTGTATGCCTGCGTTGCGGTATCTCGCGGCCGACGCTGCGGAAGTGGTGGACCCGGTATCAAGAACATGGAGAGGCAGGCCTGCAAGACGAAAGCCGCCGGCCCAAGTCTTCTCCATTCAAGAAAGTGTTGTCAGCGCATGAGCAGCTGATTGCAGATCTCCGCAAGCGCAAACTAGGGCATCGGCGGATCCAAAATGAGCTGCGGCGCCTACACGAGATCTCGCTATCGACTGCGACGATCCATAAAGTCCTGGAGCTCATTGGCAAGCCGATACTGAATCACAAACGGCTCTACAGAAAACAAGTCATCAGGTACAGCCGGCCCACACCAGGTGACCGTGTGCAAATGGACGTTTGCAAGATCGCGCCTGGCATCTATCAGTACACGGCTATTGACGACTGCACACGCTACAAGGTCCTACGGCTTTTTCGCCGCAGAACAGCAAACAACACGATGGAGTTCTTCGACGCAGTGATCGAAGAAATGCCGTTTGCGATCCAACGAATTCAAACAGATCGCGGGCGCGAGTTTTTCGCCACAAAATTTCAGGAGCGGCTTCTGGAGTGGGGAATTAAGTTTCGCCCCATCAAGCCCGCATCGCCGCACCTAAACGGCAAGGTGGAAAGGTCACAACGAACTGATCTCGACGAGTTCTATTCCACGGTCGATATCAGAGATCCATTGCTGCCCGATTTGCTGGCGGAAAGGCAGCACTACTACAACTGGGATAGACCACATAGTTCTCTCGATGGCAAAACGCCTATCGAGCGCCTTGCCGAACTCTCCGACAAGGCGCTGCTATGGGAGGAGGTTAGTGCTAAATTCGACCCATCGAAAGAGCGTCTTCAGGAACAGAATTATCGTGCTGAACTAGCGCTGCGAAAATTGAAATGATGTCTGTGAATCGCACAGATAAGTCGACCGGCAAGCAATGATTTTTTTACCATTTCACTGCTAGTTCGCGCCGCTTTTTTTTGATCCGCTTCCGAAATAACGTACATCAGCACGCTACCTGCGAATTTCTCCACCTCCAACCTTGGTCGGTAAGGGATGGAATCTTTGGTGACGTGCCAGCCCGACTACGGAGCGAGCTTAGGAAGTCGTTTCACCACGCGCTGGATCTCCAGGTTATCGACGCAAACCAATAAACACTTGTTAATCACGCTTGTCGATGACAAACGGTTTTTTGCCAACAGGCTCGTCGGATTGCAGCAACTTGTCGACCAGCGACGGCGGTGCGGCGATTCCCGAAGGCTGGCCAAGGAACCGGCCGCCAGACCGAACAAAATTCTCGAGGTCCGGCCGCAGCGACTTCGGCACCAGCATCAAGTCCATGCCGAGTGCGCGCGCAAGGACCAGAACCGTCGACAGGCGTGGGGCAATCTTCCCCGTCTCGGTACGCTGAACCGTCATCCGACTTACGCCTGTGCGCCGCGCAAGCTTGTCGTGGGTCAGGCCGGTGGCCTTTCGTGCGTTTTAAAACTCATTCAAGATTTTGCTCATGATAATACTCATTTATCTTAAATTGAGTATTAAGAGTAGCAATATACTTATCTATAAATATCAGCATATATAACTACTCATAAGCGCAAAGGGTGGTCGCCGCCCGCTTGGCCAAATCAATTCCGAGAATGTCGATATCCATGACAGACCTCCACACGTAAATTGGATGAAACGCTAGTTTGATCCTATTGGTCGTGTCGGGTCCATCTCAGTAAACCAACACCCCGGGCACAAACAGGTCAAATTTCCGGCCTGGAATCACTTTTAGTTCAACATTTTAAATCTTTCAACCACGCCCCCTTCTCTGACGGTTAATAACACGGAGAGAAATATCATCGAAGGTATTCCCAGAATGCGTATGATCGTCTGTGTATCTTGTGCTAGGGTCAGTTGCAACGCGTACGTCAAATAGCTGTGGACGCCCACGGCGAACGTTCCCCTGCTCTTCCTGATGGATATGGGCCACAAGTTGCTCTCCAATTGCTGGCAAATTTTTCTTCATGAGTTTCTTATTAACTTTCTCCGTATCCATCGGTTGGATATTCTCCATGCGTCTAGCATCTTTCTTATCCAGAGCTCTCTCGGTCCATGTCTCCTCTCTCAATTCACCGGATAATCTGACCAATGGGAGTGCATTCCCGGTCTTGGCGTCGTAGAGTACGGCTTGGTCGAGCGTACAGGCGCTTGGATGACCCGGCCATGGATCGACCACAACCGTATTTCGATCGCCCCATTGGCTTACTCTTGGGTCACCTATAAGCAAGAATTCGTGGCTATTCCCGTTCGGCAAAGTCTGCCGCCTGCGTTGCAGCGGAGCAGTTAACGCAGATTTTTCTAATACGGCGACGGCGACGGCTGCATGAACTGGACAATTGCCACCTTGCGTGACTTGTGCCCGCTGCAATTGGGGAAGCTTTGCGTCCTGTCCGAGAATTTCTCGTGCCCAACTTTCGCCTGATGTGGCGTGGATATCGGTTTCCTGGTTTCCCGCCCCACTATTCAGTATTTGCTTCGAAACTCGGTTTGCCCATGATGCTGCTTTAAGATGTTCAAGCGCGGGAGATGATACCCGCACCGTCCGATTCGCATATGAGTTTAAGCCAAGTGCTCGTGCGTTCACATTTTCATGTACCTTAACGATGTCTTGCTCTGCATTCTCAAGCGGGTTCCACGCATTACTCGAAGATCCTTTTCCAAATACCTTAAACATAAAATTTATATCCTCATTTACATTGATGAATTGACCGGACAGATGATGGCTTGTGCAAGGTACATTTTTTTGCTGACAAATGCCTGGCGTGGAAGCGAAGAAGAGTTCGGATAAACGAAGGCGAGTCGAGCGAACCAGGTAGGCCGTGCATCTGATGTTGTGCGCCATCGAGCAACGACCGACCAAGCAGGACTTAACGTTGTACTCGTATGAGAAAGCGCCGACTCCAAGAGCAGCACAGTCTTCTCACCATCAGGACACGTTCTGATAGCCCACATCTTCGGAATGATCCAGATCGAGAATCAAATTTTTCGGCGGGCTAGAAAAGCTGGCGATGAACTGTTCCACGAGCGCCTCGCTGATACGGCAAATATCCTGGCGGCTCGCTGGGTGTTCGAAGCGAGAAATCGTCGCCCCGGACGCGGATGGACGACGAGTCGGCGAGCCCGCAGAAGACAATTCACTTTCGGCGCGTTCAGGAACGGCAACCCCCTGTCGTTCAACAGATCGGCTGCGGTGATTGGTGGGGAAACAAAAACACTACGCTTACGCAGTTCGTTCGATACACGGACTTGGCCGAACGCCGGCCGTTCCAGGGCGAATTGAGCTACGGCCACTTTAGTGGCTTCTTCAACGCGATTTCTGAGGTTGGGCTTTCTGCGGTTGGCATCAATCAGGGCGTCCACACCGCCTGTCTCTACTGCCGTTTGATAGCGATAAAACGTGTCGCAGGAAAATCCCATCACCTTGCAGGCACGGGACACGCTTCCAAGTTCTGCAGCAAGATTGAGCACGTTGACCTTGTGCTTGATGACATTCTGAGGAACACTACGCATGGGGTTACTCCTTGGCGTTTACGCGCTGGTTTAATAAAGATTCGCCCCCCTATCAAACTGGGTAACCCCACCCTTTGGCAAGGCCTTCTGTCCGATCAAGTCGGAACTACTACACCTGAAGCCAGCCTATATCAATCTGATTACTACTGTAGTCGTTCGGTGAACGATTTCATCATCAACTGCTAAGTTGACTACTTTGCATTGCCCGTTACACTAAGGCGCGACTTCTGACGACCAACTCCCGCTCACGGCTCAACAAGCCCGGGGCTAAGACATTTCCGTTCTGATTCCACCTTAGGTTCCCCAAATTCAGTGACTCCCATCCAACCGGATTTCCTATACCGATGCAGTTATTCTTATTCCCGGCTGCATGCCCCCCCCCGGTGCCGAGCATTACGTGAATTAGCCTTTCATTATCAAAAAACCCAATGGCATGTCCCGTCGGCAGATGAATTAGCGCTTCAGGGCTATCAATTCGGCGATCTGACTGCGAAACTAGTCCATGCTGAGCATTTAGCGTGTGTAACGGGACTCCCGCCGTTGTTGCGCACAGCTTCACTGCATCCCAACACATAGCAGACGAAAGCTCCAAATAGAGTGGATGATTATAATCAGTAGCGTCTCCTGCGAGTTGCTCCATTGTCTGGAGCAGATCCGCCGGTTTCGCTGTATTGTTTTCGCTTTTTCGCCGATGAATCCCACTGCTAGCTAGTCCTTGCAATTGTGAATGTCTGTGCGCTGGACGCTTTGTTCTCAAATTATTGGATACTGTTTCAACCGCGTTTTCGCTGTCTGAGCGTTGTAACTGAGTGTGATGAAGCGAAGACGAACGTCCACTATTACCACCGATGCAATTCCCCATTTTTGCTCTCAAGAAAATAAAGGCTACATAGTAGCCAGTCCATCTTTATTAGGATGTCGAGAGGCGAAAAAGAAGCGCCTTAGGCGAAGCAAGTTTTGCTGGTCGTTGAGATAGCCCCTGAATGACCGGACACAGTTTATGCGTTATCTTTACGCATAGGAATACGACTGTAAATATGACTAGAAATAACCAAACAATCGAAGTAATCACTGTGACGGAGCAACGTCGGCACCGGTGGTCGGCGCAAGAGAAGGCCGCCCTGGTTCGGCTCACCTACGAGCCGGGGATGAGTGTTTCCCTTGTAGCACGGCATAGGGGCTAGTCACCTTCACCAAGGATTGCTGTGATCGCGAAATCATTGCCTGGCGAGCCTGGTCGGGCCGCGGTCTATTTGGCGAACCGTTGCGTGAGATGCTCATTGAAGGGGTGGAGAAATGATTCGGCGATGTCGATGCAGGTCCGGCGACATTGGAGTTCCTAAGCGACAATAGTGGAGCTTATCGGCCCATGAGACGCATGCCATTGCCAAACAGTTGGGTCTGACGCCGACCCACACGCCAGTCCGCAGCCCGCAGCCCGCAATCGAACGGCATGGCGGAAAGCTTCGTCAATACCTTCAAGCGAGACCATGTCAACCAGATGAATCGCAGTACCACCGCCGCAGTTCTCGACCAACTGCCAGACGCCTTCGAGCACTTCAATGAAGTTCATCCGCATTCAGCTTTGAAGTGGAAAGCGCCTCGCATGTTCAGGAGGGAGTTAGGGCGTCAGACTCAGGTAAATGACGCAATTTAGGCGCTAACCTGTGTCCGGTTATGCAGGGGCAAGATCACCATAAAAACTGCCCATATTTTCCGCGTAATGAGCGAAATATGTTGCTGCTGACCGGACGTTGATCAGGGACGGAGAAAAATAAAATTAGATTACATTGTTGTCGCTCAGAAAATGGATTGTTAAGCTCTCATTGGCAAAATGCAAAGCTCAGGAACAGCAAAGTGCATTGAGCTTCTGGCAACAATTTCACGCATGACGACAGGTACTTCTGATAATTTTAGGCGAAACTCGCCTATATTGGGATCAAACAAAACAACGCGGCCGCCAGTTGCGTGGGAAGCAATTACGTGATTGCTGGCTGAGTTGGGGTCTACATTTCCCAACCATATTATGTTGGAGGTGCCCGGCCTATTCAGAATTTCCGAAAGTGAGGTCATTGCGGCTTCTTCATCTGTAAGAATATCGACAGCAATGGTGTTTCCAGCTGGACTAACCCCTAATGCTCGTGCCGTCTGAATAAGTGGATCCTCTTGATTATCAGGATCATTGTTGCATTGGAAAACCCTGTTTGCGTATTCCTGGTGCAACTGAAGCACTTCAGTAGTTGATTGACTTAGAGAATTCATTCTGGAAGAGGCATTGCCAGACTGCTTGGCAATTTTATTCATCCAAAGAAAGCTGTATATGACACATGCCCCTGCATGTCCGGGCGCCTCATGTTCCAATATATCACCTTGAACAAACGGCGCGGTTCTATGTACCGCCCAGCTTGACGAACCTCCCACATATGAGTGCTCGTCAACTCGTGGCTGCGACGAACATATGCCATTTAAAACTGCTATTTTTCTAAAGGACGAAATAGAATCGGGGCGATTGGTAGATGTCCGCTTTGGCAGGCTATCCAATATTGATTTCGATTTTTGATAAGACGACGGACTCTTTTTCTCTAATGCTTCAATATTCTTGGAATTCCTCTGTGACGAGGTTGGGTCGATCGATGGATGATATTGGCCCGTAATGCGAAAGTTTTCCATATTCTACCGAATTGAGTTATTTAATCACCATCATCTCATGGACAAAAAATTCACCTCACCCTCATGCGAAATTTTTGACCGTAAAACGTATTCAAGACTATAACTTCTGCTGGCAACTATTAATTTCAGTGTTGATTTACTGAGATGGCCCCGACACCACCAATAGGATCAAACTGGCGTTTCATCCAATTTACGTGTGGAGAACTGTCATAGATATCGACATTCTCGGATTTGATTTGACCAAACGGGTGTTCCAATTGCACGGCGCTGATCGTCACGGCTATGCGCGGTATGGCGCCAAAGTGAGCTGTCCATAATTGCACATCAATACGACTCCCCCTGCATAACCGCATCAATATACCTGTTGCGCGGCGTGACGGTGAGTGCTGAGCAACATCTTCGTCAAGCGGTTGTGGCGCAGTGTAAAACACGACGCGTTTCGCAAAACGGCAGTTTCTACGGAAAACACACGCCTGTCGATAATATCTGTTAGCGATACAGATGGAATCAAGACCACTCAGCGACCGAATTCATGCATCAAGCCATTGGCTAAAGTTCTTACTCAAGGGGGCGGCGGGTGCGCTAGTTTCGTCACTGGATTCGTGATTTCGCTCTCCGGCCGTGTGTAAGCGCTGGATTGTGTCAAGCTCGTCTGCCCCCCCCCCAAAAAAAAATAGCGGAGTATGAAAAAATGCCTCTCAACAGACCCGGTTCGTCACGCTCTTCAGTCGTGCAGGAGTATTCACCACTTTCGGACGTGAGAGATTCACGTCTTGACGCCATCGTTGGCACTCCCGCGCCTAATCGGCTTGCTGTATCCAAAAAGACATTCGAAGCCATGGGCATTGCCAGCCGAGTGGTCAAAAAGACCGGCTATGAAACCTTCCCGGATGGGCCGGCCAATCAAGAAGCGGCGATCTGGACGAGCGGGGGACGGAGTTGGACGCGGATGAAGCTCGCGCGTGACATGATCAAGGGCGGGCACTGCGCCAATGAGGTAGAAGAAATCAAAACGCTCAAGGAGATGGGAGGCGGCAGTTGCGGCGAACATCGTCGACTGGCAGCGGCGGAGCTTCGCCAGATGCATCGCACTTTGCCAGTATTTCAGGTCAAAGAATCGAACGAGGACCACAATTACGTCATCATAGGTGATTGGCGGGACCGAGAAGTCGGAAATCACGCGGTCGTGGTTGATCCTTGGCCAATGATCAAAAAGGTATATACATACGGCGAGCGGATTAATACCACTGAGCCGATTCGGCTTTTCACCACGCCCCCCGGACCGCCTGAACCCAACGAGGCCCTATCCGAGGCACTCTCCGCAAGCCCAGCCGACAATTCTCGAATGGATCGCTTCACGAAAATGAGAGTGAAGCGCCCAGCCGGCCCCGAAGCTGCCGGGGCCATTATTCAGGCATTAAGAAATAACGATGACGTATGGGATCAAGCGGCGGGAACAAGGAACCTCTATACGGAATATGTTGATCCAGACGGCCGTGTCTCGGCGTTCAACGATGTGCCGCCTGACTACCTCGATCACTACCTCGACGCCAAAGAGCAACTGAGATACACCTTGCCCATACGAGGCTAGGGCATGTCTCTCTGGACACGACACACATCTACGCCGAGGTAGACCTGGAGATGAAAGCAAAGGCGGCTTGCCAGCGTTGACATCTCGGGACTGTCTGCAACGTCGCGTCGTGCAGCCACGTTGCCTTCGCTCATGGCATTTCTGAAGCAACTTTAGTTTGTAGGCCATTTCTTATGTGCGGGCACGAGTCAGCGGTCATTGCAGAAATTCTGACTCGAAACCGCCGCCGCAACATAAATTCCGGTACAACATAACGCCGGCTTCAATGCGTTGTTTGAAGACGGTACGATCCGCGAAGCAGCATGCTGGGCGCACATGCGGCGCAAGTTCTACGATCTGCACGCGGCCGGCCGACGGCCTTGACTACCGAAACGTTGCGCCGGATCGCCGAGCTGTATCTGATCGAGGTCGAAATCCGGGGCAAACCGCCCGACGAACGAAGACAGATTCGCCAGGGCCATTCTCGCCCGCTGGTCGACGACCTGGAACGTTGGTTGCACGCCACACTGGAGACGTTGTCGCGCAAGTCCGACACGACGGCGGTGATCCTGTATCTGTGCCTTCATCAATTCCTTTGCGCGGCATAGTTATTCTGACCTTGACGATTTTGCACAGGGGATGACGGCAAGCGCACAATTTTCCTCCACTGCAATCCAAAGAGACCGCCTTGTCGATCAAATTAATCTGATACCGACCGAACGTTCATATCGTGTCGAAATGACGTAAGTCTATTGCCGCATTTTACCACCACAAAAATATTGCAAATTAGAAATAATATTTCGTTCCTTCGTTGGAGAGATTCGATCGCGGTCTCACCAACTCAGCTGTAATGACGTTGTTAGTTCGTAGCGAAAATAAAATAAATTCCAGCTTTAAAAACAAATGAAAACAAATGCAATCGCTTTTTAACATACTGGCCTCACAAAAATACTATAAATCGTTGATTTAATAGAGAAAAAACTTTCGGAGAAATTTAATCGAATTTCGGAGAAATTTAATCGCGGACAGAAGCCGAATGCGGGCTTGAAAAATCGACAGAGCGTCCCTATACTTAGCACTCGTTAGGAGAGAGTGCTAACAATCTCCTCGACCTAGTCACTGTGCGGCGCATCCATATAGCAAAGCAGAGCGGTCAGTCCACTTTGCTGCGATGTTGCTGCAAATACAAATAACCTGTTGAATCTCAAGGAGTCACATATGAATCTTCGTCCTTTGCACGATCGCGTCATCGTCAAGCGTCTCGACCAAGAAACTAAAACTGCATCCGGCATCGTGCTGCCAGACGCTGCTGCTGAAAAGCCGGACCAGGGTGAAGTCCTGGCCGTAGGCAACGGCAAGATCCTGGAGAACGGCAACGTCCGCGCGCTGGCAGTCAAGGTTGGCGACCGCGTTCTGTTCGGCAAATACTCCGGCCAGGCTGTCAAGATCGACGGCCAGGAACTGCTGGTGATGCGCGAAGAAGACTTGTTTGCCGTAGTCGAAGGCAAGTAATTTCGGTTAATCCGGGATTTTCCGACTGACCGGCGCCTGGCGCCCCTTTCGGATCCCTGCGTTATCCAAGCTACACAATCGAATTCAACCTATTCAGGAGAATAAAACATGGCAGCAAAACAAGTAATTTTCGGCGATGAAGCACGCGCCAAGATCGTCAACGGCGTCAACATCCTGGCTAACGCAGTCAAGGTAACGCTGGGTCCTAAGGGCCGTAACGTGGTCCTGGAACGCAGCTTCGGCGCTCCTACCGTTACTAAAGACGGTGTGTCGGTCGCTAAAGAAATCGAACTGAAAGACAAGCTGGAAAACATGGGCGCGCAGCTGGTGAAAGAAGTCGCTTCCAAGACTTCCGACAACGCTGGCGACGGCACCACTACTGCAACCGTGCTGGCGCAAGCCATCGTGCGCGAAGGCTTCAAGTACGTTGCCGCCGGTTTCAACCCGACAGACCTGAAGCGCGGTATCGACAAAGCTGTTGTCGCCATCGTTGCTGAAATCAAGACACTGTCGAAGCCAACTACCACCAGCAAGGAAATCGCTCAAGTCGGTTCGATCTCGGCTAACTCCGACGCTGACATCGGCGAAATCATTGCCAAGGCAATGGACAAGGTCGGCAAAGAAGGCGTGATCACTGTCGAAGACGGCAAGTCGCTGGAAAACGAACTGGACATCGTCGAAGGCATGCAATTCGACCGCGGCTACCTGTCGCCATACTTCATCAACAATCCGGAAAAGCAAGTTGTTGCGCTGGAAAATCCGTTCGTCCTGCTGTTCGACAAAAAAGTATCGAACATCCGTGACCTGCTGCCGATCCTGGAACAAGTCGCCAAGTCGGGCCGTCCTCTGCTGATCATCGCAGAAGATGTCGAAGGCGAAGCGCTGGCTACCCTGGTTGTGAACAACATCCGCGGCATCCTGAAGACTGCAGCTGTCAAGGCCCCAGGCTTTGGCGACCGCCGCAAAGCCATGCTGGAAGACATCGCTATCCTGACCGGCGGCCAAGTGATCGCTGAAGAAGTCGGCCTGACTCTGGAAAAAGCTACTCTGGCTGAACTGGGCCAAGCCAAGCGTATCGAAATCAGCAAGGAAAACACCACCATTATCGACGGCGCCGGCGAAGCCGTCACCATCGAAGCTCGCGTCAAGCAAATCCGTGCGCAGATCGAAGAAGCCTCTTCGGACTACGACCGTGAAAAACTGCAAGAACGCGTTGCCAAGCTGGCTGGCGGCGTTGCGCTGATCCGCGTTGGTGCTGCAACCGAAGTTGAAATGAAAGAAAAGAAAGCCCGCGTTGAAGATGCTCTGCACGCTACCCGTGCAGCAGTAGAAGAAGGCGTTGTGCCAGGCGGCGGCGTTGCATTCCTGCGCGCACGTGCCAACATCAAGGACCTGAAGGGCGACAATGCTGACCAGGAAGCCGGCATCAAGATCGTGCTGCGCGCGATCGAAGAGCCACTGCGCCAGATCGTATTCAACGCTGGCGACGAGCCATCGGTTGTGGTCAACGCAGTCTTGGCTGGCAAGGGCAACTACGGTTACAACGCTGCCGACGGCACTTATGGCGACATGATTGCACTGGGCATCCTGGATCCAACCAAGGTTACCCGTTCGGCACTGCAAAACGCCGCTTCGGTTGCTGCCCTGATCCTGACTACTGAAGCGATGATCGCTGAACAGCCAGAAGACAAGTCGGCTGGCGGCATGCCAGGCGGTATGGGTGGCATGGGCGGTATGGGTGGTATGGACGGCATGATGTAATTACAAAGGCCGGCACTCTTCCGGCCTTTGTAAAACATCTGTTGTTGCTTTATGAAAAAGCCTGCGATGGTTATCCGTCGCGGGCTTTTTTACATCGCGCTCCGTAGTCCGTTAAATGGGGGCGGAGTAATTTTCGCAAAAAACGCGAAAAAAACTCCGACCCCATTTAACTGCGTCTGCGGTGTTTGCATAGACACGACGGTAATAACGCCATGCCTAAATGTTCCTTCCCATGGTTGATAAACGCTTATAAAATAAGCACCTACTAAAATACATAACGGCGGCGAGATTGTTGATGTTTATGCAATCAGCTGCCTTTTTTTCATTCTGAGATGATAGAAATCAAAGCAGTCACCCAGCGCTTCAACGGCGCCCGCGGGCCGGTCGATGCGGTGCGCAACGTCAGCCTGTCGATCCGCAAAGGGGAAATCTTCGGCATCATCGGCCGCAGCGGCGCCGGCAAGAGCACTCTGGTGCGTTGCCTCAACCTGCTGAACCGCCCTACTTCCGGCAACATCATCGTCGACGGCAAGGACCTGACCGCGCTCGACGCCGAACAGCTGCGCGGCGCGCGGCGGGAAATCGGCATGATTTTCCAGCACTTCAACCTGCTGTCGTCGCGCACCGTATACGACAACATCGCGCTGCCGCTGGAACTGGCCGGCTTGTCGAAAAGCGAGATCGCTAAAAAGGTCACGCCGCTGCTGGAACTGGTCGGGCTGACCGCGCTCAAGGACAGTTATCCGGCGCAGATCAGCGGCGGCCAGAAGCAGCGTGTCGGCATCGCGCGGGCCTTGGCGAATGAGCCGAAAGTCTTGTTGTCGGACGAAGCCACCTCGGCGCTCGATCCGGAAACCACCCGCTCTATCCTGGAACTGCTGCGCAAGATCAATCGCGAACTGGGCTTGACCATCGTCTTGATCACGCACCAGATGGAAGTCATCAAGATGATCTGCGACCGCATGGCGGTGATGGAAAGCGGCGAAGTGATCGAGCACGGCGAAGTGCTCGAACTGTTCCGCTCGCCCAAGCACGAAGTCACGCGCGCCCTGATCGGCGACGTGATTGCCCAGGAACTGCCGCAAGGCGTCTTGCAGCGGCTGCGCGCACGGCTGGCGCAGAGCGATGCCGGTAGCGGCACCGACCACCTGTTCCGGTTTGCCTTCACCGGCTCCGGCGTCGACCAGCCCCTGCTGTCGGAAGCGGTGCGCAAGTTCGACCTGGATTTCAATATCCTGCACGGCCAGATCGATGAAATACAAGGGCAGGCGTTCGGTTCGCTGGCGATCCTGGCCAACGGCACCAGTGAAAACATCGCCGCCGCCATGGCTTACCTGACGGCCCAGGGCGTCACCGTTGAGGAGTTGAACCATGTCATCTGAAATGCTCGATCTGTTCTTGTCGTCTTTCGGGGAAACCCTGATGATGGTCGGCATCTCCGGCATCCTCGGCGCCCTGCTTGGCGTGCCGCTGGGAATCGCGCTGCACCTGACCGGCCGCGATGGCGTGCTGCCGCATCCGCTGTTCAACCGGGTGGCCGGGCTGATCGTCAATGCGGTGCGTTCGACGCCGTTCATCATCCTGCTGGTGGCGGTGATTCCGTTCACGCGCTTTTTTGTCGGCACCTCGATCGGCACCGCGGCGGCGATCGTGCCGCTGACGATCGCTTCCGCGCCGTTCATCGCACGCCTGGTGGAAACCGCGTTGCGCGAAGTCGAGCGCGGCCTGATCGAAGCAGCGCAAGCGATGGGCGCCACCACCTGGCAGATCGTCTACAAGGTGCTGGTGCCGGAAGCCTTCGCCGGCATCGTCGCCGGCCTGACGATTACCTTCGTCAGCCTGGTCGGCTACTCGGCGATGGCAGGCGCCATCGGCGGCGGCGGCCTGGGCGACCTCGGCATACGCTACGGTTACCAGCGTTTCCTGCCTGAGGTGATGCTGCTGGTGGTGGTGATCCTGATCGTGTTTGTGCAACTGGTGCAGACGCTGGGCGACATCCTGGTGCGCCGCCTCAGCCATCGCTGATTTTTTCGGGACCCTGCGCACGCAGTTGCTGGCGCCGGACCTGCCATGATTTTTGAAAGGAAGAAAATGAATCGTCGTCAATTAGTACAGTTCTTTACCGGCCTGGGCCTGATCGCAGGCTTGAGCGCTGCTCCCGTCAGCGCTGTCTTCGCGCAGGACAAACCGATCAAGATCGGCGCCACCGGCGGTCCGCATGCGCAGATCCTGGAAGTGGTCAAGAAAGTCGCGGCCAAGGATGGCTTGACTATCCAGATCGTCGAATTCAGCGATTACATCCAGCCCAACGCCGCACTGGCTGCCGGCGACCTGGACGCCAACAGCTACCAGCACTTGCCTTACCTGGAAGCGCAGATCAAGGACCGCGGCTACAAGCTGGTCAATGTCGGCTACACCATCACTTTCCCGATGGGCGTGTATTCGAAGAAAATCAAGTCGCTCAAGGACCTGAAAACCGGCGCCCGTGTCGGCGTGCCTAACGATCCGACCAACGGCGGCCGTGCCCTGCTGCTGCTGCAGGCGCAAGGCGTATTGAAGCTGAAAGCGGATGCCGGCTTGAAAGCGACGCCGCTGGATATCGTGGACAATCCGAAGAAACTGAAGATCGTCGAAATCGATGCGGCCCAGCTGCCGCGCTCGCTGGATGACCTCGATGCAGCAGCGATCAACGGCAACTACGCCGAATCGGCCGGGCTGGATCCGACCAAGGACGGCATCGCCATCGAAGCAGCGAAAGGTCCGTACGCCAATGTCATCGCAGTGCGTGCCGCCGACAAGGACAAGCCGTGGGTGGCCAAGCTGGTCAAGGCTTACCACAGCCCTGAAGTCAAACAGTATGTCGTGGACCAGTTCAAGAGTTCGGTGATTCCGGCCTGGTAATCCAGGTTAAAAACACACGACAAAACACAAAAGCCCGCGCTGCATATGCAACGCGGGCTTTTTTTTCGCCGCGATTTATCTCATCGCGGCGAAAAAGCGCTTACTGCCACCGCAAGCCGTAGCCAACGCTCAAACCGGTATTGGTGCCGGTGGAGCTGACACCGATGCCCCAGGCGCTATTGCCCTTCTTGCTGACCGACCTGAATTGCAAGGACAGCGCACCGTAACCCTGGTAGGAGCCGATGCCGACGCCCAAGCCCTTTTCGCCGCCGTACAAGGTCGGCATCACTGCACCCGTCGCGGCCATGCTCATGGCGATGCCGGCATAGGCGATACGCTTGATGTCGCCGATCTGGTTCTGTATGTCGCGCAGCTGGGACACATTCACGGCGTCGGTCAGGTTGATCCCTGGCGCGACGTTGGTGATGCGGCGTTCGCTGCCGGCGGCGCCGACCGATACTGTATTGGCCTGGTTCGCTATCGAGTAGGCGCCCAGCGCCACCGAACGGTTCGCCGTAGCCTGGGCGCCGGCGCCCAGCGCTACTGCGTCGTTGCCGGAAGCCAGTGCATCGTTGCCGACTGCCACGGTCGGATCGCCGGTGGCGCGGGCGTTATAGCCGATCGCTACCGAACCTGCTTGCGACGCCAGGGCGCGGAAGCCGACTGCCGTAGTGTTGGTGTCGGTCGCTTGCGCATTCGAACCGATCGCCGTTGCGCCGTCCTTGGTCGCTTGCGCACACAGGCCCAAACCGGTGGCGTCGACGCCGCTGACACTACCGCAGGTGGCGGCGTTCACATTGTTGATGGTCGTGCCGCTGGTGCCGCGGGTGCGTACGCTGCCGTTGCTGTTGGCGCCGCCTATGGTCGTCGCGCCGATGGTGGCGCCATTAGCGTTAGCTGCCGTGGATGCGTCGACCAGCGGCTTCAAGGAAGTCGATAATGAAGCCGCGCCATTGGCCATATTGCTGAGGCCGGTCGACAGCGAACCCACTTGACTCAGGCCTGTCGACAAGGAAGAAATTCCTGTCGACAAAGAGGCGATACCGCTCGATGTCGAGCTCGACAGCGAACTCACATTGCTGGTGGTGGCGGACAATCCCGTCGACAAGGAATTGACGTTCGACGTATTGCTGGACAGTCCGGTCGACAGCGAATTGATGCTGCTGGTGTTGGTCGACAAAGCGGTCGACGTCGAGGTCGACAGCGAACCGACATTGCTGTTGGTGGTGCTCAGGCCGGTCGACAGCGAACCGAGGCCGGCCGAGGTCGAAGTCGACAGCGAGTTCAACTGGCTGACGTTGACCGCGTCGAAGTTTTCCGTACCGGCGGCGACGTTGATGATCTGCCGCTCCTTGCCCACCGAACCGACCGACACCACATTGTCACGGTCTGTACCGAGCACCGACTGATTGGCCGAATTAGCGCCGATCGCCACCGAATTCGAACCGGTGCTCACCTTCGCATCATCCGAACCATCCAGCTTACCGTCCGCCTTGAAATAATTGGCGACACCCGATTTCTGCAGGTTGGAAACGCCGGTCGACAGTGAACTTACATTGCTGTTCACGGTGCTCAAGCCGCTCGAAGTAGAAGTCGACAGGGAATCCACGTTGCTGTTGGCGCTGCTCAGGCCGGTCGAAGCCGAGGTCGACAGCGAGGCGATACCGGTTGATGTCGAGGTCGACAGCGACGAGACGTTGCTGCTGGTTGTGCTCAGGACGGTCGAAGTTGAGGTCGACAGGGAATCCACGTTGCTGTTGGCTGTACTCAGGCCGGTCGAAGTCGAGGTCGACAACGACGAGACATTGCTGTTGGTCGTGCTCAGGCCGGTCGAAGTCGAGGTCGACAGCGAAGCGATGCCCGTCGAAGCCGAAGTCGACAACGATGTGACATTGCTGTTGGTGGTGCTCAAACCTGTGGAAGTCGAGGTCGACAGGGAATTCACATTGCTGTTGGCGGTGCTGAGGCCGGTCGAAGTCGAGGTCGACAGCGATGTCACGCTGCTGTTGGCCGTGCTCAGGCCGGTCGAAGTCGAGGTCGACAGCGAAGCGATGCCGGTCGAAGTCGAAGTCGACAGCGATGAGACATTGCTGTTGGTTGTACTCAGGCCGGTCGAAGTTGAAGTCGACAGCGAATCCACATTGCTGTTGGCTGTGCTCAGGCCGGTCGAGGTTGAAGTCGACAAGGAATCCACATTGCTGTTGGCGGTGCTCAGGCCGGTAGAAGTCGAGGTCGATAGCGAACTGATGCCGGTGGAAGTCGAGGTCGACAGCGATGAAACGTTGCTGTTGGTGGTGCTCAGGCCGGTCGAGGTTGAAGTCGACAGCGAATCCACGTTGCTGTTAGCGGTGCTGAGGCCGGTCGAAGTTGATGTCGACAGCGACGTCACGCTGCTGTTGGCGCTGCTCAGGCCAGTTGAAGTCGATGTCGACAGCGAAGTAATGCCCGTCGAAGCCGAAGTCGACAGCGACGAAACGTTACTGTTGGTAGTGCTCAGGCCGGTCGAGGTTGAAGTCGACAGGGAATCCACGCTGCTGTTGGCTGTGCTCAAGCCGGTCGAAGTAGACGTCGACAGCGACGTCACGCTACTGTTGACAGTGCTCAGGCCGGTCGAAGTCGATGTCGACAGCGAAGTAATGCCGGTCGAAGCCGAAGTCGACAACGATGTGACATTGCTGTTGGTGGTGCTCAAACCTGTGGAAGTCGAGGTCGACAGGGAATTCACATTGCTGTTGGCTGTGCTGAGGCCGATCGAAGTCGAGGTCGACAGCGATGTCACGCTGCTGTTGGCGGTGCTCAGGCCGGTCGAAGTCGAGGTCGACAGCGAAGCGATGCCGGTCGAAGTCGAAGTCGACAGCGATGAGACATTGCTGTTGGTTGTACTCAGGCCGGTCGAAGTTGAAGTCGACAGCGAATCCACATTGCTGTTGGCTGTGCTCAGGCCGGTCGAGGTTGAAGTCGACAAGGAATCCACATTGCTGTTGGCGGTGCTCAGGCCGGTAGAAGTCGAGGTCGATAGCGAACTGATGCCGGTGGAAGTCGAGGTCGACAGCGATGAAATTAATTAATTAACGGTCGAGGTTGAAGTCGAGAGTGACTTGACATTGCTGTTGGTGGTGCTCAAGCCTGTGGAAACGGAGGTCGACAAGGAAACGATGCCGGTCGACAGGCTGCTCACGCCGGTGCTCAATTGCGCCACGGTCACTATATCCTGTGCTGCCGAGCCATCCGCAACGTTGGTAATGCGGCGCAATGCACCAGAGGATCCTACTGAAACTTCGGAAAGCGGAGCGGCCGTGCCTGTCAGGAAACCGGTGCCGGTCGGCGCTGCTGCGCCGGTGACCGAACCAGCACCAAGCGCCACGCCATTGGCGTATGACACAGTGGCGCCAAGTCCCAGCGCCACGCCCGCGGTTGCTGTCGAAACCACCGACGACTGGCCGCCGATGGCGATTCCGTCCGTCGCCAGTGCCTGCGCGCCCTTGGTTGCATTGCCGCCGATCGCCACCGCGCCGGCCGCGCCAGCCTGGGTGGAATTGGCGATAGTCGGCGCAGTAGTGCTGCCGCCCGAACCGATGGCGACTGCAAAAGTCTGCGTCGCCTGGCTCAGCAAACCGAGCGCTACGCTGCTGTTTCCTGTAGCTGTTGCTTGCACGCCGACAGCCGTAGCCTGCGTCCCGGCCTGGGCCATGAAACCCATGGCCGTACCGTAATTACCCTTGACCTGGGTGCCTGTTCCGAACAATGTCACAGAAACGAAACCGCCACCGCTGGCGCCGCAACCTGCAACTGTGGAAGCATAGTTGCTGCCATCGGTTTGATACATGGTCGCCGCGCCAGGGGCGTTAAACACCGTTCCGTCCAGGCCGGTATAGCTGGCGCCGCAACCCGAACCGCCGCCGTTGGCGATAGTGGCGGCATATCCGGACAAGGGCAGCGCCAGCGTCAGCGCCAGCACCGAGGTCTTGAGCGGAAACCCGCCGGCCAGCAGCGATCCCCACACCGAGCCGGTTACCGTAACCGGCGCGCTCGCCGTACGGCTGGAACCGGATCGTTTGCCCTTGGCGGCAGCAAGTTCGGAGACCGCAATCCAGGCCCCCAGGACTTGGCTGTACACAGTGCGGTAAATTTTATTCATGGTTGGCTCTATACAAAATGACTACGGTTTGCGACAAAGGATCAGGCGGAAATCAGGCGGCAACATCTTATTTCCACTTGAAGCCGTAGCCGGCGCTGAAACCTGTCGCACTACCGGTGGTGCTGGTGCCGGCGCCCCACGCGCTTTGGCCGTTCTTGCTGATAGCCTTGAACTGCAAGGCCAGTGCACCGTAACCCTGGTAAGAACCAAGACCGACGCCCACTCCCTTGTCCCCCGCATCCAGGGTCGGCATCACCGCGCCCGACATGGCCATGCTCATGGCGATACCGGAGTAGGCAATGCGCTTGACGTCGCCCAGCTGGTTCTGCACATCCCGCAACTGGGACACGTTGACCGCATCGGTCGGATTGATCCCCGGCGCGACGTTGGTGATACGGCGCTCGTTGCCGGCAGAGCCGACCGACACCGTATTGTCCTGATCGGCCACCGAGTTCGCGCCCAGCGCCACCGAACGGTTCGCCGTGGCTTGCGCGCCGGCGCCCATCGCCACTGCGTCGTTGCCCGACGCCAGCGAGTTCTGGCCGATCGCCACGGTCGGGTCGCCGGTCGCCCGGGCGTTGTTGCCGATCGCTACCGAGCCGGCTTGCGAAGCCAGGGCACGGAAACCCACGGCGGTGGTGTTGGTGTCGGTCGCTTGCGCGTTCGAGCCGATCGCCGTTGCACCATCCTTGGTCGCCTGTGCGCAGAGGCCGGTGCCGGTAGCGTCGACGCCATTGACGCTGCCGCAGGTGGCGGCATTCACATTGTTGATGGCCGTGCCAGCGGTGCCGCGGGTCCGCACCGTGCCGTCGCTATTGGCGCCGCCGATGGTGGTGGCGCCGATGGTGGCGCCGTTGGCAGTAGCGGCATTACTGCCGTCCACCAGGGGCTTCAGCGCCGTCGACAGGGAATTTGTGCCATTGGTGATGTTGTTGAGGCCGGTGGAGAGCGATGTCACAGTGCTCAAACCGGTCGACAAGGAAGAAATGCCTGTCGACAGCGAAGCAATCCCGCTCGAGGTTGAAGTCGACAGCGAACTCACATTGCTGTTGGTGGTGGACAAGCCGGTCGACAGCGAACCCAGGTTCGAGGTGGTGCTGGAGAGGCCGGTCGACAGCGAATTGATGCTGCTGGTGTTGGTCGACAGGCCGCTTGAGGTCGAAGTCGATAGCGAACTGACGTTGCTGTTGGTGGTGCTCAGGCCGGTCGACAGCGAACCGAGGCCGGTCGATGTCGAAGTCGACAGCGAGTTCAGTTGGCTGACGTTGACCGCATCGAAGTTTTCCGTACCGGCCGCGACGTTGATGATCTGCCGTTCCTTGCCCGCCGAACCGACCGACACGACGTTAGAGCGATCTGTGCCGACGACTGACTGGTTGATCGAATTGGCGCCGATCGCCACCGAATTCGAGCCGGTGCTTACCTGCGCATCGTCCGAACCGTCCAGCTTGCCGTCTGCCTTGAAATAATTGGCGACACCCGATTTCTGCAGGTTGGAGACGCCTGTCGACAGCGAGCTCACATTGCTGTTGACCGTGCTCAGGCCGGTCGAAGTTGAGGTCGACAGCGAATTGACGTTGCTGTTGGTGGTGCTCAGGCCGGTCGAGGCCGAGGTCGACAAGGAAGCAATTCCGGTCGAAGTCGAGGTCGACAGGGAATCCACATTGCTGTTGACTGTGCTGAGGCCCGTCGATGTTGATGTCGACAGCGATGTGACGTTGCTGTTGGTGGTGCTCAGGCCAGTCGAGGTCGACGTCGACAGCGATGTGACGTTGCTGTTGGTAGTACTCAGGCCAGTCGAGGTCGACGTCGACAGCGAGGCGATGCCGGTTGAAGTCGAGGTCGACAGGGAATCGACATTGCTGTTGACTGTGCTCAGGCCGGTCGAAGTCGAGGTCGACAGCGACGTGACGTTGCTGTTGGTGGTGCTCAGGCCCGTCGAAGTCGAGGTCGACAGTGAAGTCACGCTGCTGTTGGTAGTGCTCAGACCGCTCGAGGTCGATGTCGACAGCGAGCCGATGCCGGTCGAAGTCGAGGTCGACAGAGAATCGACATTGCTGTTGGTAGTGCTCAGACCCGTCGAAGCCGAAGTCGACAGCGACGAGACATTGCTGTTGGTGGTGCTCAGGCCGGTCGAAGTCGAGGTCGACAATGACGTGATATTGCTGTTGGTGGTGCTCAGGCCGGTCGAGGTCGAAGTCGACAGCGAAGCAATGCCTGTAGAAGTCGATGTCGACAGCGAGGCAACGTTGCTGTTGGCGGTGCTCAGGCCGGTCGAAGTCGATGTCGACAGCGAGGCAACGTTGCTGTTGGTGGTGCTCAGGCCGGTCGAGGTCGAAGTCGACAGCGAGGTCACGTTGCTGTTGGTAGTACTCAGGCCGGTCGAGGTCGAAGTCGACAGCGAGGCGATGCCGGTCGAAGTTGAGGTCGACAGAGAGTCCACATTGCTGTTGGCTGTGCTCAAGCCGGTCGAAGTCGAGGTCGACAGCGACGAGACATTGCTGTTGGTGGTGCTCAGGCCGGTCGAGGTCGAGGTCGACAGCGAAGTCACGCTGCTGTTGGTGGTGCTGAGGCCGCTGGATGTCGACGTCGACAGCGAACTGATACCGGTCGAAGTCGAGGTCGACAGGGAATCCACGTTGCTGTTGGCTGTGCTCAGGCCGGTGGACGTCGAGGTCGACAGCGACGAGACATTGCTGTTGGTGGTGCTCAAACCAGTCGAGGTTGAAGTCGACAGCGACGTCACGCTGCTGTTGGTGGTGCTCAGGCCGCTGGATGTCGATGTCGACAGCGAGCTGATGCCGGTCGAAGTCGAGGTCGACAGGGAATCCACATTGCTGCTGACCGTGCTCAGGCCGGTGGAAGTCGAAGTCGACAGCGAGGCGACATTGCTGTTAGTGGTGCTCAGGCCGGTCGAGGTAGACGTCGACAGCGAAGTCACGCTGCTGTTGGTCGTGCTCAAGCCACTGGAGGTCGATGTCGACAGTGAGCTGATGCCGGTCGAAGCCGAGGTCGACAGGGAAGCGACGTTGCTGTTGGTTGTGCTCAAACCTGTGGAAGTCGAGGTCGACAGCGAGGCGACGTTGCTGTTGGTGGTGCTCAGGCCGGTCGAAGTTGAAGTCGACAGCGAAGCAATGCCGGTCGAAGTCGAAGTCGACAGCGATGTCACGTTGCTGTTGGCGGTGCTTAGGCCGGTCGAACTGGAGGTCGACAGCGACGATACGCTGCTGTTAGCGGTGCTCAAGCCGGTGGAGGTGGAGGTCGACAGGGAACTGATGCCAGTCGACAGGCTGCTCGCGCCGGTACTCAATTGCGCCACGGTCACTGCATCCTGTTGTGCCGAACCGTCCGCGACATTGGTGATGCGTCGGCGTGCAGTTGCGGAACCAACCGAGACTTCAGACAGCGGAGCGGCCGTGCCTGTCAGGAAACCGGTGCCGGTAGGCGCCGCTGCGCCGGTGACCGAACCGGCGCCAATCGCCACGCTATTGGCGTATGACGCATTGGCGCCAAGCCCCAGCGCCACGCCCCCAGTCGCTGTACTTGCCACAAACGATTGGCCGCCAATGGCGATTCCGTCCGCCGCCAGTGCTTGCGCGCCCTTGGTTGCGTTGCCGCCGATCGCTACGGAGCCGGCCCCTTTAGACAGGGTGGAACTAGCTATAGTCGGCGCGGTGGTGCTGCCACCCGAACCGATGGCGACGGAATTGGTTTGCGTTGCCTGGCTCAGCATGCCGACCGCCACGCTGCTGTTTCCCGAAGCATTCGCTTGCACGCCGACCGCCGTCGCTTGCGTGCCAGCGATGCTCATGAAGCCGTTTGCGGTGCCGTAATTTCCCGTCACCTGCGTGCCCGAACCAAACAGCGTCACGCCAGTCAAGAGATTACCGTTGGCGCCGCAACCTGCAACCGTCGAATAGAAACCGCTGCCATCGGTAAAAGTACCGGTGGTACTTGTGCCGTCCACGCCGGTAAAGGCAAGTCCTATATTGGTGTTACAGCCAACCGGGGTAATGGTGGAGGCGTAACCTGACAAGGGCAGCGCCAATGCCAACGCCAGCACCGACGTCTTTAAGGGGAAGTCCCCGCTCAGCAGATATCTCCAGCCGGCGTCCCCTGCCGAAACAGGCGCGCTCGCGGAACGGCTCGAACCTGTTTGTTTACCCTTTGCGGCGACCAGTTCCGAAACGGCAACCCAGGTACCCAGGATTTGGCTGTAGACGGTGCGGTAAATTTTATTCATGGTTGGCTCGATGCAAAAGTAGATACGAAAAATAGATGCGAAAGTAGGCGCTGCTTACAGCAAGAGATCAGCTTGATCACGCAGGAAAAAGGGAAAAACTAAGCGGCGAACAGATAGCGGACGGCGGATAACGAGCACTCTGCGGCGCCTGTGGAAAACGTCATGCCCAGGGGGAACAGCAAAGCCAGGCCGGCAAGGCCAAGGGCTGGTATAGCGTTAAAAGTCACACTTGCAGATGGTGTGGCGCTTGGCACCCGACGTAATTTGTTCATTTTTCCCTCCCAGGAAACTCAGCGTTGTTATTACCGCAAGGAACTCTTTAATCACATCAAGGTGGCGGAGGCGAGGTGATCGGCGTCACGTTCGTCTCAACTGCCGGTATCAAGAGCCCAGACAATTCAGAAGACAGCCGAAATTTATCACCGCATCTCGTTCCATTTTTCGCAACTTAACAATCTTTGACACCGTGTAACATTGGTTCACACTTTCTTTTCCGCATGGCAACTTTGTGTCTCCTGAACGCCACTGAGCTAAGCATTTAATGAATATTATTTTGACAATGTTTTAAAAAACAAATGTCAAATGCATCTCCAGGCGCACGGCCGGCAAAATCGCAAGACGATAAAAAACCCGCAACAACTTGGCGTCATTGCGGGTTTTTTCGGTACTGCCGACGTATTTCTTATTTCATCCTGGTCCGGCCGATCTGGCGGCCGCTGAGGCAGGTCACCACAGCTTGAAGTCGACCCCGGCCGATACGCCCCAGACACTGCCGGTGGTGCTCACGCCGACGCCCCAGGTATTGTTGCCGCTGGCGGTTTTTGCCCTGAATTGCAAGGCCAGCGCGCCATAACCCTGGTAAGAACCGATACCTACTCCCATCCGCCCTTCTCCGCGCTCCAGCGCCGTAGTCACGGCCCCCGCCATCGCCATGCTCATGGCGACGCCTGAATAAGCGATCCGCTGTACGGTACCAATCTGGTTTTGCACGCTATGGAGCTGCGACACATTCACGGCATCGGTCGGGTTGACCCCCGGCGCCACATTGGTGATGCGGCGTTCGTTGCCGGTGGAGCCGACCGATACCGTATTGGCCTGGTCCGCCACCGAGTACGCGCCCAGCGCCACCGAACGGTTCGCCGTGGCTTCCGCCCCTGCTCCCATCGCTACCGCATCATTGCCCGAAGCCAGCGCATTGTTGCCGATGGCTACAGTAGGGTCGCCGGTCGCCCGGGCGTTATAGCCGATCGCCACCGAACCGGCCTGCGACGCCAGGGCACGGAAGCCCACCGCGGTAGCGTTAGTATCCGTCGCTTGCGCATTCGAACCGATCGCTGTTGCGCCATCCTTGGTCGCTTGCGCGCACAGGCCAGTGCCGGTGGCATCGACGCCACTGACGCTGCCGCAAGTGGCGGCATTCACATTGCTGATTGCCGTGCCGCTGGTGCCGCGGGTCTGCACGGTGCCGTTGCTATTGGCACCGCCGATGGTCGTAGCGCCGATGGTCGAGCCGTTGGCGCTGGCAGCATTCGCGCTATCCACCAAAGGCTTGAGCGACGTCGACAAGGAAGTGGCGCCATTGGCGATGTTGTTCAGGCCGGTGGAGAGCGACGTCACCGTGCTCAAACCGGTCGACAAGGAGGATATGCCTGTCGACAGGGAAGAAATCCCGCTCGAGGTCGAGGTGGACAGCGAACTGACATTGCTGTTGGTGGAGGACAGCCCGGTCGACAAGGAACCCAGGTTCGAGGTATTGCTCGAGAGGTTGGTCGACAGCGAATTGATGCTGCTGGTGTTGGTCGACAGGCCGGCCGAAGTCGAGGTCGACAGCGAGTTGACGTTGCTGTTTGTCGTGCTCAGGCCGGTCGACAGCGAGCCAAGGCCGGCGGAAGTTGACGTCGACAACGAATTCAGCTGGCTGAGATTGACTGCATCGGTATTCTGCGTACCGGCCGCGACGTTGATGATCTGCCGTTCCTTGCCGGCCGAACCTACCGACACCACATTGATGCGATCTGTGCCAGCGATCGTTTGATTGATCGAATCGGCGCCGATTGCCACCGAATTCGAACCAGTGCTCACTTGCGCATTATCGGAACCATCCAGCTTGCCGTCCGCCCTGAAGTAGCCGGTCACACCTGAGTTCTTCAGGCCGGTCGACAGGGATGTAACGTTGCTATTGGTGCTGCTCAAGCCCGTGGACAAGGATCCTACATTGCTGGTAGTGGTGCTCAATCCGGTCGACAGGGATCCGATGTTGCTTGTGGTGGCGCTAAGGCCGGTTGACAGCGACGATACGTTGCTATTGGTTGTACTCAGGCCTGTGGACAGCGAAGCGACGCCGGTTGATGCTGAGGTCGACAACGACGTCACGTTGCTATTGGTTGTGCTCAGGCCAGTGGACAGTGAAACGACGCCGGTTGATGTGGAGGTCGACAACGACGTCACGTTGCTATCGGTTGTGCTCAGGCCAGTAGACAGTGAAGCAACGCCTGTTGATGTCGAAGTCGACAGCGACGACACGTTGCTGTTAGTTGTGCTCAGGCCAGTGGACAGCGAAGCGACACCCGTTGATGTCGATGTCGACAGCGAAGAAACGTTGCTGTTGGTTGTACTCAAACCAGTAGACAGCGAAGCAACACCAGTCGACGTTGAAGTCGATAGCGATGTCACATTGCTGTTGGTTGTGCTCAGGCCAGTAGACAGCGAAGCGACACCTGTCGATGTCGAGGTCGACAGCGACGAGACATTGCTATCCGTCGTACTCAAACCGGTGGACAACGATGTGATACCGGTTGACGCCGAGGTCGATAGCGACGAGACATTGCTGTTAGTTGTGCTCAGACCAGTGGACAGCGAAGCGACACCCGTTGACGCCGAAGTCGACAGCGACGAGATATTGCTATCCGTCGTACTCAAACCTGTCGATAACGATGACACACTGCTGTTAGTTGTACTCAGGCCAGTAGACAGTGATGCAACACCAGTCGATGTCGAGGTCGACAGCGACGAGACATTGCTGTTGGTTGTGCTCAAACCGGTGGATAGCGAAGCAGCGCCCGTTGAGGTCGAAGTCGACAGCGACGACACGTTGCTGTTGGTTGTGCTCAGACCAGTGGACAGCGATGCGACACCCGTTGACGCCGAAGTCGACAGCGACGAGACATTGCTATCCGTCGTACTCAAACCTGTCGATAACGATGACACATTACTGTTAGTTGTGCTAAGGCCAGTAGACAGTGACGCAACACCAGTCGATGTCGAGGTCGACAGCGACGAGACATTGCTATCTATCGTACTCAAACCGGTGGACAACGATGTAATACCGGTTGACGCCGAAGTCGACAGCGACGATACGTTACTGTTGGCTGTACTCAGACCAGTGGACAATGAAGCGACGCCAGTTGATGTCGAGGTCGACAGAGACGAGACATTGCTATCCGTCGTACTCAACCCAGTGGACAACGATGTAATGCCCGTCGAAGTCGAAGTCGACAACGACGAGACATTGCTGTTAGTCGTATTCAAACCTGTCGACAACGATGACACGTTACTGTTAGTTGTGCTCAAACCCGTAGACAGTGACGCAACACCAGTCGAGGTTGAAGTCGACAACGACGTCACTTTGCTATTGGTGGTACTCAGGCCGCTCGAGGTTGACGTCGACAGCGAAGCGATGCCCGTAGACGTCGAGGTCGACAACGACGTCACTTTGCTATTGGTGGTGCTCAGGCCGCTCGAAGTTGACGTCGACAGCGAAGCGATGCCCGTAGACGTCGAGGTCGACAACGACGTCACTTTGCTATTGGTTGTGCTCAGGCCGGTCGAGGTTGACGTCGACAGCGAAGCGATGCCCGTAGACGTCGAGGTCGACAACGACGTCACTTTGCTATTGGTGGTGCTCAAGCCGGTCGAGGTTGAGGTCGATAGCGAAGCGATGCCCGTAGACGTCGAGGTCGACAACGACGTCACTTTGCTATTGGTGGTGCTCAGGCCGGTCGAAGTTGACGTCGACAGCGAAGCGACACCAGTCGATGTAGAAGTCGACAGCGACGATACGTTACTGTTGGTTGTGCTCAAGCCCGTCGAAGTGGATGTCGACAGCGAAGCGATGCCCGTGGACGTCGAAGTCGACAGCGATGAGACATTGCTGTTGGTTGTACTCAGGCCGGTCGAAGTGGATGTCGACAGCGAAGCGATGCCCGTAGACGTCGAAGTCGACAGCGATGAGACATTGCTGTTGGTTGCACTCAAGCCAGTAGACAACGAAGCGACACCAGTTGATGTAGAAGTCGACAACGACGTGACATTACTGTTCGTGGTACTCAAGCCGGTCGAAGTGGAACTCGACAGCGACGAGACATTGCTGTTGGTTGTACTCAGGCCAGTCGATGTAGAAGTCGACAACGAAGAAACATTGCTGTTCGTGGTGCTCAGGCCGGTCGAGGTTGATGTCGACAGCGAAGCGATACTGGTTGATGTCGAGGACGACAATGACGAAACGTTACTGTTCGTGGTACTCAAGCCGGTCGAAGTTGATGTCGACAGTGAAGCGATACCGGTTGATGTCGAAGTCGACAGCGACGAGACATTGCTGTTCGTGGTGCTCAGACCGGTCGAGGTTGAAGTCGACAGCGAAGCAATACCGGTTGATGTCGAAATCGACAATGAGGAGACATTGCTGTTCGCAGTACTCAGGCCGGTCGAAGTCGAGGTCGACAGCGAAGCGATACCGGTTGATGTCGAGGTCGACAGTGACAACACGTTGCTATTCGTAGTACTCAGGCCAGTAGACAACGAAGCAACGCCAGTAGATGTAGACGTCGACAGCGAGGCGATGCCTGTGGACGTCGAAGTCGACAGCGACGAGACATTGCTGTTGGTTGTACTAAGGCCAGTAGAAAACGAAGCGACGCCAGTCGATGTAGAAGTCGACAACGAAGAAACATTGCTGTTCGTGGTGCTTAGGCCGGTCGAAGTGGATGTCGACAGCGAAGCGATGCCAGTAGACGTCGAGCTCGACAACGACGTCACGTTGCTATTGGTTGTGCTCAGGCCAGTAGACAGCGAAGCGACACCAGTTGATGTGGATGTCGACAACGAAGAAACATTGCTGTTCGTGGCGCTCAGGCCACTCGATGTTGAGGTCGACAGCGAAGCGATACCGGTTGATGTCGAAGTCGACAGCGACGTCACGTTGCTGTTAGTTGTGCTCAGGCCAGTGGACAGCGAAGCGACACCAGTCGATGTAGACGTCGACAACGAAGAAACATTGCTGTTTGTAGTGCTCAGGCCGGTCGAGGTTGACGTCGACAGCGAAGCGATACCCGTAGACGTCGAGGTCGACAACGACGTCACGTTGCTGTTAGTGGTGCTCAAACCGGTAGACAACGAAGCAACGCCAGTCGATGTGGACGTCGACAACGATGAGACATTGCTGTTAGTCGTGCTCAGGCCGGTCGAGGTCGAGGTCGACAGCGAAGCAATGCCGGTTGATGTCGAAGTCGACAACGAGGAGACATTACTGTTCGTGCTGCTCAGGCCGGTCGAGGTTGATGTCGACAGAGATGTTACGTTGCTGTTGGTTGTACTCAGGCCAGTAGACAACGAAGCAACGCCAGTCGATGTAGAAGTCGACAACGACGAGACATTGCTGTTAGTCGTGCTCAGGCCGGTCGAGGTTGACGTCGACAGCGAAGCGATACCCGTAGACGTCGAGCTCGACAACGACGTCACGTTGCTGTTGGTTGTGCTCAAACCGGTAGACAACGAAGCAACGCCAGTCGATGTGGACGTCGACAACGACGAGACATTGCTGTTAGTCGTGCTCAGGCCGGTCGAGGTTGATGTCGACAGCGAAGCGATACCCGCAGACGTCGAGCTCGACAACGACGTCACGTTGCTGTTGGTTGTGCTCAAACCGGTAGACAACGAAGCAACGCCAGCCGATGTAGAAGTCGACAACGACGAGACATTGCTGTTAGTCGTACTCAGGCCAGTCGAGGTTGACGTCGACAGCGAAGCGATACCCGTAGACGTCGAGCTCGACAACGACGTCACGTTGCTGTTGGTTGTGCTCAAACCGGTAGACAACGAAGCAACGCCAGTCGATGTGGACGTCGACAACGATGAGACATTACTGTTAGTCGTGCTCAGGCCGGTCGAAGTTGACGTCGATAGCGAAGCGACACCAGTTGATGTAGAAGTCGACAACGACGAAACATTGCTGTTAGTCGTGCTCAGGCCGGTCGAAGTTAATGTCGACAGAGATGTTACGTTGCTGTTGGTTGTACTCAGGCCAGTAGACAACGAAGCAACGCCTGTTGATGTAGAAGTCGACAGCGAAGCGATGCCGGTTGATGTCGAAGTAGACAGCGACGAAACATTACTGTTAGTCGTGCTCAGGCCGGTCGAGGTTGACGTCGACAGCGAAGCGATGCCCGTAGACGTCGAGGTCGACAACGACGTCACGTTGCTGTTGGTTGTGCTCAGGCCAGTAGACAGCGAAGCGATGCCCGTAGATGTCGAGGACGACAGCGACGAGACATTGCTGTTCGTGGTACTCAAACCGGTAGACAGCGACGCTACCCCCGTCGAGGTCGAAGTCGACAATGAGGCGATGCCTGTGGATGTCGAGCTCGACAACGACGAGACATTACTGTTCGTCGTGCTCAGGCCAGTCGAGGTTGATGTCGACAGAGATGTTACGTTGCTGTTGGTTGTACTTAGGCCAGTAGACAACGAAGCGACACCAGTTGATGTAGAAGTCGACAACGACGAGACATTGCTGTTAGTCGTGCTCAGGCCGGTCGAGGTCGAGGTCGACAGCGAAGCAATGCCGGTTGATGTCGAGGTCGACAACGACGAGACATTACTGTTAGTCGTGCTCAGGCCGGTCGAAGTTGACGTCGACAGCGAGGCGATGCCTGTGGATGTCGAGGTCGACAGCGACGAGACATTGCTGTTGGTTGTGCTCAGGCCAGTGGACAGCGAAGCAATACCAGTCGATGTAGAAGTCGACAATGACGAGACATTACTGTTAGTCGTGCTCAGGCCGGTCGAAGTTGATGTCGACAGAGATGTTACGTTGCTGTTGGTTGTACTCAGGCCCGTAGACAACGAAGCAACGCCTGTTGATGTAGAAGTCGACAGCGAGGCGATGCCTGTGGATGTCGAGGTCGACAGCGACGAGACATTGCTGTTGGTTGTACTCAGGCCGGTAGACAACGAAGCAACGCCAGTTGATGTAGAAACCGATAACGACGAAACATTACTGTTAGTCGTGCTCAGGCCGGTCGAGGTTGAGGTCGACAGTGAAGCGATACCGGTTGATGTCGACGTCGACAACGAGGAGACATTGCTGTTCGTGGTGCTCAGGCCAGTTGAAGTGGATGTCGACAGCGAAGCAATACCGGTTGATGTCGAAGTCGACAACGAAGAAACATTGCTGTTCGTGGTGCTCAGGCCAGTTGAAGTGGATGTCGACAGCGAGGCGATGCCTGTGGATGTCGAGGTCGACAGCGACGAGACATTGCTGTTGGTTGTACTCAGGCCAGTAGACAACGAAGCAACGCCAGTTGATGTAGAAGTCGACAACGAAGAGACATTACTATTCGTGGTGCTCAGGCCGGTCGAGGCTGACGTCGACAGTGAAGCGATGCCCGTAGACGTTGAGGTCGACAACGACGTCACGTTGCTGTTAGTTGTGCTCAGACCAGTGGACAGCGAAGCGACACCCGTCGATGTAGAAGTCGACAATGACGAGACATTACTGTTAGTCGTGCTCAGGCCGGTCGAAGTTGACGTCGACAGCGAGGCGATGCCTGTGGATGTCGAAGTCGACAGCGACGAGACATTGCTGTTGGTTGTGCTCAGGCCAGTGGACAGCGAAGCAATACCAGTCGATGTAGAAGTCGACAATGACGAGACATTACTGTTAGTCGTGCTCAGGCCGGTCGAGGCTGACGTCGACAGCGAGGCGATGCCCGTGGACGTCGAAGTCGACAGCGACGAGACATTGCTGTTGGTTGTACTCAGGCCAGTAGACAACGAAGCAACGCCAGTTGATGTAGAAGTCGATAACGATGAAACATTACTGTTAGTCGTGCTCAGGCCGGTCGAGGTTGACGTCGACAGCGAGGCGATACCGGTTGACGCCGAAGTCGACAACGAGGAGACATTACTGTTCGTGGTACTCAAGCCGGCCGAGGTTGATGTCGACAGCGATGAGACATTGCTGTTGGTTGTACTAAGGCCCGTAGACAACGACGTGACGCCAGTCGACGTCGAGGTCGACAACGAGGACACATTGCTATTGGTTGTACTCAAGCCGGTTGACAGTGAAGCCGCACCGGTCGATGTAGAAGTCGACAGCGACGAGACATTGCTGTTGGTTGTACTCAGGCCAGTAGACAACGAAGCAACGCCCGTTGATGTAGAAGTCGATAACGACGAGACATTGCTGTTAGTCGTGCTCAGGCCGGTCGAGGTCGAGGTCGACAGCGAAGCGATACCCGTAGACGTCGAGGTCGACAACGACGTCACGTTGCTGTTAGTGGTGCTCAAACCGGTAGACAACGAAGCAACGCCAGTCGATGTGGACGTCGACAACGACGAGACATTGCTGTTAGTCGTGCTCAGGCCGGTCGAGGTCGAGGTCGACAGCGAAGCAATGCCGGTTGATGTCGAAGTCGACAACGAGGAGACATTACTGTTTGTGCTGCTCAGGCCAGTCGAGGTTGATGTCGACAGAGATGTTACGTTGCTGTTGGTTGTACTCAGGCCAGTAGACAAGGAAGCAACGCCAGTCGATGTAGACGTCGACAACGACGAGACATTGCTGTTAGTCGTACTCAGGCCAGTCGAGGTTGACGTCGACAGCGAAGCGATACCCGTAGACGTCGAGCTCGACAACGACGAGACATTACTGTTAGTCGTGCTCAGGCCGGTCGAGGTTGAGGTCGACAGTGAAGCAATGCCGGTTGATGTCGAGGTCGACAGCGACGTCACGTTGCTGTTGGTTGTGCTCAGGCCAGTAGACAACGAAGCAACGCCAGTCGATGTAGACGTCGACAACGAAGAAACATTGCTGTTAGTCGTGCTCAGGCCGGTCGAGGCTGATGTCGACAGCGAAGCGATACCCGTAGACGTCGAGGTCGACAGCGACGTCACGTTGCTATTGGTTGTGCTCAGGCCAGTAGACAACGAAGCGACACCGGTCGATGCCGAAGTCGACAACGACGAAACATTACTGTTAGTCGTGCTCAAACCGGTAGACAACGAAGCAACGCCAGTCGATGTGGATGTCGACAACGAAGAAACATTGCTGTTCGTGGTGCTCAGGCCACTCGATGTTGAGGTCGACAGCGAAGCGATACCGGTTGATGTCGAAGTCGACAGCGACGTCACGTTGCTGTTCGTGGTACTCAAACCGGTAGACAGCGACGCTACGCCCGTCGACGTCGAAGTCGACAGCGAAGCGATGCCCGTAGACGTCGAGCTCGACAACGATGTCACCTTGCTGTTGGTTGTGCTCAAACCGGTGGACAGCGAAGCAACACTAGTCGATGTAGACGTCGACAATGACGAGACATTACTGTTCGTAGTACTCAAGCCGGTCGAGGTTGACGTCGACAGCGAGGCGATGCCCGTGGACGCAGAAGTCGACAGCGATGAAACATTGCTGTTGGTTGTGCTCAGGCCAGTAGACAACGAAGCAACGCCTGTTGATGTAGAAGTCGACAACGACGAGACATTACTGTTAGTCGTGCTCAGGCCGGTCGAGGTTGAGATCGACAACGACGTCACGTTGCTGTTGCTTGTGCTCAGACCAGTGGACAGTGAAGCGACACCAGTTGATGTCGAGGTCGACAACGAGGAGACATTGCTGTTCGTGGTGCTCAGGCCGGTCGAAGTGGAAGTCGATAATGAAGCGATACCCGTAGACGTCGAGGTCGACAACGACGTCACGTTGCTATTGGTTGTGCTCAGGCCGGTGGATAGTGAAGCAACACCGGTCGATGTCGAAGTCGACAACGACGAAACATTACTGTTCGTGGTACTCAACCCGGTGGACAAAGAGGATTCCGCCACTCGTGACGTGCTAATACCAGTAGAGGTAGAGGTCGACAGCGACGAGACGTTGCCGTTAGTTGTGCTCAGGCCGGTGGACAGCGAAGCAACCCCCGTCGAAGTCGAAGTCGACAGTGACGACACGTTGCTATTGGTTGTGCTCAGACCCGTGGATAGCGAAGCGACGCCAGTCGATGTAGAAGTCGACAACGACGAGACATTACTGTTAGTCGTGCTCAGGCCGGTCGAGGTTGATGTCGACAGAGACGTTACGTTGCTATTCGTTGTACTCAGACCAGTGGACAACGAAGTAATACCAGTCGATGCCGAAGTCGATAACGACGACACGTTGCTGTTCGTTGTACTCAGACCAGTCGACAATGAAGCAGCGCCGGTTGATGTCGAAGTCGATAGCGATGTCACACTGCTATTCGTTGTACTCAATCCAGTAGACAAGGAGGATTCCGCGACTCGTGACGTACTGATACCTGTGGAGGTTGAGGTCGACAGCGATGTCACACTGTTATTCGTTGTACTCAATCCGGTAGACAGCGAAGCAACACCAGTCGAAGTCGAGCTCGACAACGACGACACGTTGCTGTTGGTTGCGCTCAAACCGCTGGACAACGAAGAGACACCGGTTGATGTCGAAGTCGACAGCGACGATACATTACTGTTAGTCGTGCTCAGACCTGTCGAAGTGGATGTCGACAGCGAAGCGATACCCGTAGACGTCGAGGTCGACAACGACGTCACGTTGCTGTTCGTTGTGCTCAGACCAGTTGACAACGAGACGGCACCAGTTGACGTGGACGTCGACAGCGATGTCACGCTGCTATTCGTGGTACTCAACCCGGTGGACAAAGAGGATTCCGCCACTCGTGACGTACTGATACCAGTAGAGGTAGAGGTCGACAACGACGAGACGTTACCGTTGGTTGTGCTCAATCCGGTGGACAGCGAGGTGATGCCGGTTGACGCTGAAGTCGACAACGATGTCACGTTACTGTTAGTTGTACTCAAACCAGTGGACAACGAAGCAATACCAGTCGATGCTGAAGACGATAACGACGATACGTTGCTGTTCGTTGTGCTCAAACCCGTCGACAACGACGTGACACTGCTGTTGGTTGTGCTCAGTCCGGTTGATAACGACGTGATACCGGTTGACAGTGAATTGACGCTCGTTGACTCCGAGGTCGATAGCGAGGAGATACTGCTATTGGTTGCGCTCAGCCCAGTCGATAGGCTGGTTACCGTCGTTGACGTGGAGGTCGATAAACTGTTGAGGTACACCCTGGTGTTGTTTACATAATTAACACAGGAAGCCGTGCCGCCATACATGGTGCCACCTGAACCTGCCGTACACACCGCTTCTGGCAGTGTTTGCGCAAACACGTAATTCGGCGTAAACAAAAATAACTGCACGCAGAGCCCTGCAGCCCCCATCACAGCAGTAACGGCTGAGCCACTACGTTTCCCGCGAGCCGCCGTATTTTCAGACACGGCAATCCACGTGCCAAGGACTTCGCTATAAACGCTACGGTAAATCTTATTCATGACTGGCTCTATGCAAAAGGTGGCACGGCTTGCGGCATAGAATCAGACCGATTGCGCAGGCAAAACCACATGGAATATAAAAATCTGGGGAGTATCTGAAGACAGCTGAGGCCGCAGTCACTTTGGAATCGCGCTGTAGCTGGTTCTGCCGGCCAGCTTCATCCGCCTGAGCGACCGGCGAAACCTGCTACCCGGGAGCCCTGCACTATCGACCATGGTTCTAACTAATATCATCTGATGCAATTTACTCATCTTTTCACCTTGAAAATCTGACGTTCTATGACCTAAAAGAACTCGGCTTCATCGCATCAAAGACAGCAGGTTCAAGTGACTTGGATACTTGCCTCGACCTCGATTGAAAAATCTGGAGCTCAGACATTTTGCTGGACAGGCGGAATCCAGCCCCGCAACTCTCTTATTTAAAATTAACAATATTGGATTTTATTTAACATTCTTTGATGTTTTAAGTTCTTCTTGCCCACCGTTTGATCGCATAGAAAACAGTCAACCCAAACTCGCATCCGGCCAGCCCCGTCGAGGCTCCTGGCAGAAAAATGAAGGTATTGGAATTTGCGTAATACCGATTTATGTCAAGACGAGCAACACTTCATCCGTTGCTGCAAAATGAACATCATTAAATGTCCAAATTCATAATTTATTGCAGGTGCCAAATGTTAATTTCAATTAACATTTATGTCATCAAAATAAGTTCCCCAAAGTCGCCAATAAACAACGAATAAATTTGTATATGACGATGGATTTTTCGGGGAAAAACTTAATTTTCTTTAGTTATCCTTCCTATTTTTTCCAAAAATATTCTGTAAGTGCTTATAAAGACTGGATTTTATTAGATATACGAATCTGAAATGTCCATAGTCATAAATTTCCAAAAACACAAAAATAATAAATGTAAATAATTTGTTGCCACAGAATAAAAACATGTTATACAGAAATAAAGTAACGCAATGTTTCTGCTTGGAAATGATAAATAGTGTTTCCTGATATTAATAAATTGCAGTATGGGGAATTATCCGGTTGGAGATTAAAAGCACGCTCCAACGCAGCAGTTTTCCATCTACAGGAAATGCTATTTTATCTGGCAATAATTGCAACTTTATATCCAGGAACGAGAAGAAGCGCTGAGGGTTGACCCACCATATGACGCAGCTGAAATGGCGAGACTACGTTAAGCGCAGGATTGATTAAAGATTTTTTATTGCGCCACTGTAAGATGCCGCTTCGTCAATGGAAATGTAAAGTCGGCTAATGGTAGGCGCGTGATTACGCCATGACCACGCAGCCGGCCAAGGCAATAAAAAACCCGCAACAACATGGTCATTGCGGGTTCATTGCAGAGTTGAAGCAGGCTATCGGCTGTCGTCCTGCCGATCGTTTTCCGCCTCGGCCTCGGCCTCGGCTTCAGCCTGGCGCCGTGCGATTTCTTCCTGGTGGCGCGCCAGCAAGGCGGCCCGCGTTTGCGGCGTTTCCAGGCTGATGCGGCCTAGCGCGCCGGTACGATAATCCTGCAGCAAGGTATGTGCCGCCTTCTCCAGGTCAAGATCGCCGCCCTTCAGGCGGAAACCGCGCCGCACCGCCACGCCTTCGATCACGCTGACGCCGTCGATGCCGTCTGTCTTGATGCCGTAACGCGCAGCCAGCAAGGGCGCGTAGCGAATCAGCAGCTCGTCGGCCAGGAACGTGGCGACCTCTTCTTCGATCAGGGCGTTGGTGCCTATGGCGTGGCTGGCGGCAAGCATCAGGCCGTCGCTCGGATGGGCGATCTTCGGCCACAGCATGCCGGGCGTATCGATCAGCACCATATTGTTGCCCAGGTACAGGCGCTGCTGCACCTTGGTCACGGCCGGCTCATCGCCTACCGCCGCCACACGGCGTTTGAGCAAGGCGTTCATCAATGTCGATTTGCCGACGTTGGGAATGCCCATGATCATCATGCGCAAGGGCTTCAGCGGCGTGCCGCGGTGCGGCGCCAGGGTCAGGCACAAACCCGGGATCTTGGCTACATCGGAAGGCTTCTTGCAGCTCAGCGCTACCGCATGCACGTTTTTCTGGCTGTTGTAATAGGCAATCCAGGCCTGCGTGACGGCCGGATCGGCCAGGTCGCTCTTGTTCAGGATTTTCAGGCAGGGGCGCTGGCGAAACACGCGCAGCTGCTCGATCATGGGATTGCAGCTGGCCTGCGGCAAACGGCCGTCGAGCACTTCGATCACGAGATCGACCTTCTCCATGGCTTCCGCCGCCTTCTTGCGGGCGGCGTTCATGTGGCCGGGGAACCATTGTATGGACATGCGTTGTCTTGTCTGGCTAAAATAAACCGCTATTGTACGGACTTATTCCGGTTCCACCTCAATCCCGAGGCCGCACATTGCCTGGCGCAGGGCGCTAAACCTCGCGCGGCCCGGTGCTTTCGGCGCTTTTCCATGGCCCTGCGGCAATACGATTACTCGAGTTCGGCCAGTACTTTCAAATGCGCCACGGCGCTGCGGCCCAGCGCCGACAGGTTGTAGCCGCCCTCCAGGCAGCTGACGATGCGGCCCTCGGCATGCTCGGCAGCGACTTCCATGATTTGCCTGGTCAGCCAGGTATAGTCGGCCTCGACCAGGCCCATCTGCGCCATATCGTCCTCCCGGTGCGCGTCGAAACCGGCTGAGACAAAGATCATCTGCGGCCGGTGCGCATTGAGCGCCGGCAGCCATTGCTCGGTCGCCAACTTCCGCACTATGCTGCCGTCGCTATAGGCCGGCACCGGGATGTTGACTGCATTGTCGCCTTCCGGCTCGGTGCCGCAATGGGGATAAAACGGGTGCTGAAAAAAGCTGGCCATCAGCACGCGCGGATCGCGCGCAAAGATCTCTTCGGTGCCGTTGCCGTGATGGACGTCGAAATCGATGATCGCCACCCGCTCCAGGCCATGCGCTTCCAGTGCGTGGAGGGCGGCCAGCGCAATGTTATTGAACAGGCAAAAACCCATAGAGTTGTACGAGGTAGCGTGGTGTCCTGGCGGCCGCACCGCACAGAACGCGTTGCTGACCTCGCCCGCCATGACGGCGTCGGTCGCGGCCAGGGCCGCGCCGGCAGCGCGCAGCGCTGCTTGCCAGCTATGTCCATTGACTGAGGTATCGGGATCCAGCGGATAGAGGCCAGCCTTGCCGGCCAAGGCCAGGCTGTGCTCGCGCACCAGGGCAATCATTGCTGCGCTGTGCGCGCGGACCAGATCGACTTCCTGCGCCAAGGGCGGACTGCGGTAATCCAGCAACTGGTCGATGCGGCTGGCGATCAGCTGGTCTTCGATCGCCTGCAGCCTGGCCGGCGATTCCGGATGGCCGGGGCCCATGTCGTGCAGCTTGCAATCGGGATGCGTATAGAAAGCAGTAGTCACTTGATCTCGCAGTCTTGCTGAAAAGGGAACGGCAACGCTATTAGTGTACCCAAGAACCGCGTAGGGTGGGCACAACGTACCCACGCGTTATCGCGATATCCGGAGTACGGGCTAATCCGACACCAAAGTGGATTCACGCGTGGGCATATGTGCTCCCTACCAAACTCCCAAATTGAAGATCAACAGGCCCCAGGCTCCAGATCGTATGAAAAAACCGTAAAATTTCCACAAAGGAACTAGGTGAATCGCGGGGAAGTTTGTATGATTCTCTCTCCGATTCCCTCTCCCATAACGGCCTCATCAGACAAACCCATGTTCGCAAAAATCCACGCAGTTGCACAGCAAGTCGGTCAGATCGTCGTCGGCAAGGATCATCAGGTCCGCCAGGCATTGGTATGTTTGCTGGCCGGCGGCCATCTCCTGATCGAGGATGTGCCCGGGGTCGGCAAGACCACCCTGGCGCACGCGCTGGCGATTTCCTTGGGGCTGCGCTTCAACCGGCTGCAGTTCACCAGCGACCTGCTGCCGGCGGACGTGGTGGGAATTTCGGTGTTCGATCGCGAGAAGAGCAGCTTTGTATTTCACCCGGGGCCGATATTCACCCAGGTGTTGCTGGCCGACGAAATCAACCGCGCTACGCCCAAGACTCAGTCGGCGCTGCTGGAAGCGATGGAAGAACGCCAGGTCACCGCGGAAGGCGTGACGCGCGACCTGCCGGAACCGTTTTTTGTCATCGCAACCCAGAATCCGGCGCACCAGGTCGGCACTTTCGCGTTGCCCGAATCGCAGCTGGACCGTTTCCTGATGTGCCTGTCGCTGGGTTATCCCGATGCCGCCGCCGAACGCGCACTGCTGATGGGAGAGGACCGCCGCGTCTTGCTGAAATCGATTGCGCCGGTGATGCAGGCGGCGGAACTGATCGAAGCCCGGCAGGCATTGAAGCAGATCCATACCTCGCCCTCCCTGATCGACTACATACAGGCGCTGGCCCACGCTTCGCGCCAGAATGGCCTGTTCGCGGAGGGCATGAGTCCGCGCGCCGCCATCGCGCTGCTGCAGGCGGCACGCGCCTGGGCCGCCATGGAAGGCCGCAACCACGTCATTCCCGAGGACGTGCAGGCGGTGCTGGTGCCAGTGACGGCGCATCGCCTGCGTCCGCTCAAGGCGCATGCCGGCAGCACCCTGGGCGCGCGCGACCTGGTATTGCAGCTGATGAAGTCGGTCGCGGTTTAACGCGGCGGCCAGGGCCTCCATGCTGACCTCTCTCCGCAAGCGCTTCCGCGACTGGCTCGACCGCTCCTTGTTCCAGCTGCAGGACGGCAAGGGCGAAGCCGGAGAAGTGCTGCTGACCCAGCGGCGCGTGTTCATCGTTCCGAGCCGCCCCGGGCTGGCGTTTGCCGTCATGCTGGTGGTGCTGTTCTTATGCTCGGTCAACTACAACCTGAGCCTCGGTTTTGGCCTGACTTTCCTGCTGGCGGCCTGCGCTGTCATCGATATGCACCTGACGTTCCGCAACCTGGCTTATCTGTACCTGACGCCGGGCAAGGCGGCGGCTGTATTTGCCGGCGAGGACGCGCTGTTCGAACTGCACCTGACCAATCGCCGCAAGCACGCCCGTTATGCGATCCTGCTCGGCTTCATCGGCCGCGGCCTGCCCGCCATAGAACGGGCGATGGATGTCCCGGCCCACAGCACCAGCCACCTGACGCTGGCGCTGACCACCACCCACCGCGGCTGGCAGGCCGCTCCCAGGATACGCTTGCGCACCCGCTTCCCGCTCGGCTTGCTGCGCGCCTGGAGTTACTGGCAGCCTGACAGCCGGGCGCTGGTCTACCCGCAGCCGGAAGCCTCGGCATCGACGCCGCCGCTGCCGTTGGCGCCGATCGAAAGGAGCGACGGCAACGGCGCCGCCGGCCACCAGGATTTTGCCGGCGTGCGCACCTACCAGAGCGGCGATTCGCTCAAGCACCTGGCCTGGCGCCAGATCGCCCGGCTCGACACCGATGTCGACGCCAGGCTGATCACCAAGCAGTTCGAAGGCGGCGCGGTCAGCGACCTGGCGATCGATTTTGCAGCCCTGCCTTATGACATGGCGCTGGAGGACAAACTGTCGCGCATGACGCGCTGGATACTGGAAGCGGAAGCACGCCAGCTGCCCTATGCCTTCCGCCTCGGCGACAGCGTGTATGCGGCAGCGCTGGGGCCGGCCCACCAGCGCGCCTGCCTGCGGGCGCTGGCGCTTTACCAGGTCGAGCCATGAACACCAGGTCCATGCAACAACTCAAGGCAGAGCTTGAGGACAAACCCTTGTTCCGCATCTCGAGCACATACATGCAATCCCTGCCGCGCGACAAGAGCGACACCCTGTTGCTGCTCGCCGCCTGCGCCATGGTGCTGCTGCCGCATTTCCTGCACCTGACCTGGTGGAACTCGCTGATCTGCGGCGGGCTGCTGCTGTGGCGCGCCTGGATCACCTTGCGCGGCCAGCGCCTGCCGCCGCTGTGGCTGCTGTTGCCGCTGGCCGCGCTGACCATGGCCGGAATCTATATGGATTACCGCACCTTGTTCGGACGCGACGCCGGCGTTGCCATGCTGGCGCTGCTGCTGACCTTCAAGCTGCTGGAAATGCGCGCGCGGCGCGATTTGTTCGTGGTGCTGCTGCTGAGTTTCTTTTTGCTGCTCACCACTTTCTTCTATTCCCAAAGCATGTTGTCCCTGTTGTGGATGATGGCAACCCTGGTGCTGCTGCTGACCGCGCAGCAATCCTTCCAATACACCGGCATAGTGCCGCCGCTCAAACGGCGGCTGCGCCTGGGCGCGACGATACTGGCCATGGCGCTGCCGCTGACGCTGATCCTGTTCCTGCTGTTTCCGCGCATCCAGGGACCGTTGTGGGGCTTGCCCGGCGATGCCCACGGCGGGCGCTCGGGCTTATCGGACAACATGACGCCTGGGAATATCGGACAACTGGCTTTATCCGACGATATTGCATTCCGCGTCAAATTCTCCGATGCGCCGCCGGCTCCGGCCAAGCGCTACTGGCGCGCCGTGGTGCTGAACGATTTCGACGGCCGCACCTGGACCGAGGGACGCGCCGGTCGCGGTGCAATCGAAAACGAGGCTCGCATCCAGCCGGTGGCCGCGCCGGATCCGGCGACTGTGGTACACCAGCAAATCACGATGGAAGCCAATGGTCAGCGCTGGCTGTTCGCGCTGGAGACGCCGCAACTGGCGCCGACCCTGGACGGCATCCCGGTACGGCTGACGGCAGACCACCAGCTCCGCGCAGTACGGCCGATTACCGAGCGTGTCCGCTACGACGTGGTATCGAACCTGAAACCCGCGGCGGCAGAACAGATCACCAGCAGCGGCATGCAGCAGGCGCTGGCATTGCCGGCCAATTTCAATCCGCGCGCTCTGGAATTTGCCGCCAGCCTGCGGGAAAAATGGCCGAGCAACGCAGCCCTGGTGAATGCAGTACTGAATTTCTTCCGCCATGAAAAATTCAGCTATACGCTGGAACCGCCGCTGCTGGGCAGGGATAGTGTCGACGATTTCCTGTTTTCCAGCCGCGCCGGTTTTTGCGAACACTACGCCAGCTCATTTGTAGTGCTGATGCGTGCGGCAGGCATTCCGGCGCGCGTGGTAACCGGTTACCAGGGCGGTGAAATCAATCCGGTCGACGACATGATGACGGTGCGCCAGTCCGATGCCCATGCCTGGGCTGAAGTCTGGCTGCCGCCGCACGGCTGGGTCCGGGTCGACCCTACGGCGGCGGTGGCGCCGGACAGGATCGAAACCCAGCTCGGCAACGTGCTGCCGCGTTCCTTCTTCGGCAACCTGTTGGGCGGACCCGCCGGCAAGGCCAACTGGTGGTCCGGCCTGAACGACTCGGTGGCGCTGCTGCGCGCCAACTGGGAAGCGCTCAGCAACGGCTGGAACCAATGGGTCCTGAATTACACGCCGGCGCGGCAAATGGGCTTGATGCGCTGGCTCGGGCTGGATGAACTGGACTGGCGCAGCCTCGGCATCGTGCTGCTGGCGATAGGCACGGTGGCGGCCGGCAGCGTCACCCTGCCCTTGCTGCTGGCGCGAAACAAGAGCAACCCGCTCGATACGGTATACTCCTCGCTGTGCGCGCAGATGGCGCGGCGCGGCATGGCGCGCAACAAGCATGAAGGACCGGCCACTTACGGCCGCCGCTTATGCGCCAGCGGCTCGCCGCTGCCGCCCTCTGTCAAAATGGCGGTCAAGCGCTTCATGGCCTTGTACGAGGCCCTGCAATATGGCGCCGACTACGGCCCGCACAACAAACCGCCGGCGCCCTTGATGGCGCAATTAAAATTACTGCTTTCTCAATGTCGATGAAATCAACTCCAGGTCTCCTTACCGCCGCCCAGCTTTGTGCTCTTGCCCTGGCGATCGCCGTCAGCCCCAATCTGCTGGCCCAGCAAAACAATCCCGGTAAAACGGCGTCGGCAAAAATCCGCAAAGCCAGCAGCACTGCCGACGATGGCGAATTCGCCAACTTCGCCGACTGGAAAGAGGTCTCTTCCTTCATCGACCAGATGGTCGAAAAAAACGGCTTCGACCGAAATGAACTGGTCGCCATGTTTAACAAGGTGCGTTACGTCGACACCGCGATCCAGCTGATGAAGCCGGCTCCAGCCAGCAAACCCAAGAACTGGGCAGCTTACCGTGCCCGCTTTGTCGAGCCGGTGCGGATCCAGGCCGGCGTCGATTTCTGGAATACCTATGCTGACGCCCTTGGCCGGGCCGAGGCGCAATACGGCGTGCCGGCTGAAATCATCGTTGGCATCATCGGCGTGGAAACCGTGTACGGCCGCAATGTCGGCAGCTTCAGAGTGATGGACGCCATCACCACGCTGGCGTTCGATTATCCGAATACGCCCACGCGCGAAGCGCGCATGACTTTTTTCCGCAGCGAGCTGGAAAGCACCCTGCTGTACGCCAGGGAGTCGGGCATCGATCCATTTACCTTGCTGGGTTCATACGCCGGCGCCATAGGCTGGCCGCAGTTCATGCCGAGCAGCATCCGCCAGTACGGCGTCGATTTTGACGGCAAAGGGAAAATCGACTTACGCAATTCACCGGTCGATGCGATCGGCAGCGTGGCCCATTACCTGGCCGAGCACGGCTGGAAAACCGGCCTGCCGATCGTGTTCCCGGCCACCTTGTCGACCGACACCAGCGCCGAAAACCGCTGGCAGGCATTTATCGGGCAAGGCCTGGAAGCCAGATTTCCGCTGGATGAATTGATTGCGGCCGGCGTGGTGCCTGGCGTGGTGCCGCCGAACGACATACGGTACGGCCTGATTGACTTGCAGAACGGCCAGAATCCGGCCGAATACTGGCTCGGCACCGATAATTTCTTCGCCATCACGCAATACAACCGCAGTTTCTTCTATGCGATGTCGGTGGTCGACCTGGGACGTGCGGTGCGGGTGGCGCGCACGCAATAATCGATGCAACAGCCGACGCAACCACCGATCAGGAATTGCTGACGCTGAACTCGACCTCGACGGTCTGGCCGTTGGCGCTCAGCCAGATCTGCGCATCCTGGATAGTGCATTGCAATTGCATGTTGCGCTGGGCGAAGCCGGTCAGTGCTTCGCTGCTGGCGGCGGCGATATTGATGACGGTCAGGTTGCGTGCACGCGCCACCCTGCTGCTGATCTGGTTCCACCAGATGTGGCTGGTGCTGCTGTAGCTGTAGACCACCACTTGCGCGGCCCGGCCGCAGGCTTTGAGAATGCGTTTTTCGTCAGGCTGGCCGACTTCGATCCAGAGATCGATGGCGCCGGTCAGGTCCTTGGCCCACAGATCGGGTTCCTCGGCGTCCGACAAGCCTTTGCCGAATACCAGCGCAGCCGATGCATGACGCGCGAACGCCAGCAGGCGCACCATCATGCGCTCGTCGGTTTCCGAGGGGTGGCGGGCCAGCGTCAGCGCGTGCTCCTGGTAATAATGACGGTCCATATCCGCAATTTGCAGATCGGCCTTGAAAATAGTTGCTTTAAGGGCCATAACGCCTATTGTTATATATAGTTGAATCAAACCCGGTGTGTCGCAATCACGGGATCGGAAGAATAACCCGATTTGCGCTGCCTGGAGTACATATATGCGCGCCGGGCGTAGCGGCAGCGATGCTTGATGCAGCCAGATACACCCTTATATTCGTTTTAACTGTTTGCAGATAAATGCTATCCATCTTATGAAAACTGTTTCACCAACCGCTGCTTCGACCAATGCAACGCCATTCTCCGGCGAAGTAATCGCTCACACAAAATTATGGCTGGAGCGCGCCGTGATCGGACTTAACCTCTGTCCGTTTGCCAAGGCGGTGTTTATCAAGGACCAGATCCGTTACGTCGTCAGCGCCGCGCAGTCGCCCGAAGAACTGCTGGCGGACCTGATGACCGAGCTGGAATTCCTGCAGCAGGCAGATCCGGAGGCGATCGACACCACTTTGCTGATACATCCCGATGCGCTGCGTGACTTCCTCGACTACAACGATTTCCTTGATGTCGCCGATGCCGCGGTCGATGAGCTCGGGCTGGATGGTGAAATCCAGGTCGCCAGCTTTCATCCCGAATATCAGTTCGCCGGCAGCGACATAGACGACATCAGCAACTACACCAATCGTGCGCCGTACCCGACTTTGCATCTGTTACGCGAAATCAGCGTCGAGCGCGCGGTTGACGCATTCCCCGATGCTGCCGAGATATTCGATAAAAACATGCGGACCCTGGAACAACTGGGATTAGATGGCTGGCGGAAGCTACTTGGGGAGGGAGGGGAACAAAAACAGTCTTAATTATTATTTTGGCAATAATAACATGTTGTAAAAATGGTATTCCTTGCGATTTTTACGGAAAGTTACTAAATAGTAATAGACATCGTAATAAGAAAATTTTAAATTGAGCTTGTGCAACTTATTTGTATATTTGGTCACTAAACAAAGGTAGGTTGTTTGTTACCAATGTAATGTACAACATGCTGTGCAATGTTCTTAGCGGTATCAGCTGTTCCATGAAGAAAAGATCGGGAGTTTCTTTATGATAAATATGTGCTCAAAATCAGTATAAAATACGGCGAGTTGTACTTTCGCCAATAAAACTGGGAGGTGCACTTGGTAATAGTTCGCTACATATTGCACAAACACTTCCCATATATCAACTAGGATAACGGAATCAATTGATTATGACTAACACTACGCCAGACGCACCAATCAGCAACAAGCTCGATGAACAGGTGACTTATGATCCAAACCACCTGCTCGATTCTTTAATCGACAAGTTGCATTTGAAGAATGATGCTGCACTGTCGCGCTCACTCGAAGTGGCGCCGCCGGTCATCAGCAAGATCCGCCATCGCCGCTTGCCGGTCGGCGCTTCGCTGCTGATCCGCATGCACGAAGTGAGCGACCTGACGATTCGTGAACTGCGCGCCTTGATGGGCGATCGCCGGGAGAAATTCCGTATCAGCGACAAGCAGTTCAAGCCAAAGAGCAAGATCGAAGCCGAAAAACTGAAGTAATCAGCATGCCGGCATTATCCCTGTCTGGAGCTTAACGCTTCAGGCAGGGAACACGCCAGTAGACAGATAGCGGTCGCCGCGATCGCAGACGACGAATACAATCGTCGCGTTTTCTACTTGCTGTGAAATTCGCAACGCCACCTCGCAAGCCCCAGCTGCGGATATTCCGCAGAAAATCCCCTCTTCACTCGCCAGCCTGCGCGCCATGTGCTCAGACGCCGCCTGGCTGACCGACTCCGTCTGGTCTACCCTGGAATGATCGAATATCTTGGGCAGATAAGCTTCCGGCCACTTCCTGATGCCAGGAATCTGCGAACCTTCTTCAGGCTGGGCGCCGATGATGCGGATCGCCGGATTCTGTTCTTTCAGGTAGGTGGAAACGCCCATGATGGTGCCGGTGGTGCCCATCGCGCTGACAAAATGGGTAATGCGTCCTTCGGTGTCGCGCCAGATTTCCGGGCCGGTGGTTTCGTAGTGCGCCAGCGGATTATCCGGATTGGCGAACTGGTCGAGGATCAGGCCTTCGCCATCCTTCTGCATTTTTTCCGCCAGGTCGCGTGCATATTCCATGCCGCCGGTCTTTGGCGTCAGGATGATCTTGGCGCCGTATGCCGCCATGCTCTGGCGCCGCTCTTCGCTCAGGTTTTCCGGCATCAGCAGCACCATCTTGTAGCCGCGCATGGCGGCCACCATCGCCAGCGCAATCCCGGTGTTGCCGCTGGTTGCCTCGATCAGGGTATCGCCTGGCTTGATCTGGCCGCGCGCTTCGGCGTGCTTGATCATCGACAATGCCGGCCGGTCTTTCACTGAGCCTGCAGGATTGTTGCCTTCCATCTTCCCCAGGATGATGTTGTTACGCTGCTCGGCGTCGCTGCCGGGGATACGTTTGAGTTGTACCAGGGGGGTATTGCCGATGGTGTCTTCGATAGTCAGATAAGGCATAGTGTGATCAGGCGTCTTGTGCAAAGAGCCCATTTTAATATGAGACTTTGTTATGCGTATGAAAGCCTGACAAACCAACCTAGGGTGAGCACCTGTGCCCACGCATGACCGCGATAACCGGGGTATGGAGTCAAATCGGTAATCAAATAGGCTTGTACGTGGTGTGAATGCACGCGTGGGCACCAGAGGTGCCCACCCTACAACCCCTACTTGCCCTTGGCAGCCGGCTTGGCGGCGGTCTTGGGGGCCGCTGCAGCCTCTCCGGTCTTCGGCTTGCCGTTCACCAGCAAACCGGCCTGCGACAGCTTGAGCGACTTTTTCTCGCCAATGCCCGATACGCGGCTCTCGAAATCGGCCCAGTCCTTGAAGTTGCCGCCCTTGCTGCGCTCGTCGAGTATACGTTGCGCAGTGGAGGAACCGATGCCCTTGATGCCGTCCAAGGCAGCCAGGTCGCCCTTGTTGACGTCAACCTGGGCAAAACTGGCGGTGGCCGTCAGCATGCACAATACCAGCAGTATTTTTTTCAGCATTTCGTCTTTCTCCCATGAGTGTGTGGATGACTGAAAAGATCAATCAGACGCGAAAACGTCCAATTGATTATAATCAGCGGCCCATGGAAAATTGACATTTAGACCACAAACAAGACTTCGCTTATCCGAGTAGTTCGTCACGGCTGACGGTGGCCGTGCCGAGTTTGCCAACCACGATGCCGCCGGCCCGGTTCGCCAGGGCGACCGCATCGGCAATCGGCAATCCTGCGCCCAGCATCAACGCTAGCGTAGCGATCACGGTGTCGCCGGCGCCGGAGACATCGAACACCTCGCGCGCCATGGCCGGGAAATGACGGATTTCCTGGTCCGTGTATAAGCTCATGCCTTCTTCCGAGCGGGTCAGCAGCAAGGCTTCGAGCTGCAGCGATTCACGCAGCTTTTGCGCCTTCAGCGTCAATTCCTCCTCAGTCTTCCAGCTGCCGACGATGTGCTTCATTTCCGACTTGTTCGGCGTCAGCACGGTGGCTCCGGCATAGCGCGAGAAATCGTCGCCCTTGGGATCGACCAGGATGCATTTGCCGGCCAGGCGGGCGGCGGCGATCATTTCCGCGACGTTGACCAGGCTGCCCTTGGCGTAATCGGACAGCACCACCACTTGGTATTGCGGCAGCAGGGTATTGAAGCGGGTCAGCTTGTCGCGCAGCACGGCGTCGGTCGGCGCTTCTTCAAAATCGATGCGCAGCAGCTGCTGCTGGCGGCCGATCACGCGCAGCTTGATGATGGTCGAAATGGTGGCATCGCGGGTCAGGAAGCTGTTGACGCCCATTTCCTGCAGCATGCCGTCGACGGTGTCGCCGGCTTCGTCCTGCCCCACTACGCCCAGCAGTCCGGAACTGCCGCCCAGCGTGGCGATATTGCGCGCCACGTTGGCGGCGCCGCCCAGGCGTTCTTCGCGCTTTTCAACGCGCACGACAGGCACCGGCGCTTCCGGTGAAATGCGGCTGACTTCGCCAAACCAGTAACGGTCCAGCATGACATCGCCGACCACCAGGATCTGCACGTTTTTAAAGGAAGCAGGCAATTTGTAGGCTGATGTACTCATGTTCTTATCCGCGCGCCAGCACCGAACGGCCGATGCCGTAATATTCAAAACCCAGCTCGCCCATTACCGCGGGTTCATACAGGTTACGGCCGTCGAAGACGATAGGCGTCTTGAGCAGGGTCTTCACCTGGTCGAAATCAGGACTGCGGAAGGTTTTCCACTCCGTCACGATCACCAGGGCGTCGGCGTTTTGCAGGGCGTCTGTCTGGTTGTCGCAAAACCGGATGCGCTCGAAGGCGCCGGGACTCGCGGCAAGATCCAGCGCCAGCACCCGCTTGGCCTCGGCCATCGCCACCGGGTCATGCACCGCCACCGTGGCGCCGCGCGCGATCAGTTCGCCCAGCAGCACCCGCGACGAAGCTTCGCGCATGTCGTCGGTATTCGGCTTGAACGCCAGGCCCCACAGCGCAAAATGCTTGCCGCTCAAATCGGCGCCGAAACGCTCGCCTATCTTTTGTCCCAGCACATGCTTCTGGTTGTTGTTGACCTGCTCCACCGCGCGCAGGATATGCAGTTCCTGGCCGTAGGCACGCGCCGTGCGTTCCAGCGCCTGTACATCCTTGGGGAAACAGGAGCCGCCGTAGCCGCAGCCGGCATACAGGAAACTGTAGCCGATGCGCGGATCGGAACCGATGCCGTGGCGCACGGCTTCGATGTCGGCGCCGACCTTGTCGGCCAAGTTGGCCAGTTCGTTCATGAACGAGATGCGGGTCGCCAGCATCGCATTCGCTGCGTATTTGGTGAATTCGGCGGAACGCACATCCATCCAGAAAGTACGTTCGTGGTTGCGGTTGAAAGGCAGGTACAGCTGCTTCATCAGCGCTTGCGCCTGCTGGCCCGAAGCGCTTTCGTCGCAGCCGATGACGATGCGGTCGGGGCGCATGAAATCTTCGACTGCCGCGCCCTCTTTCAGGAACTCCGGATTGGAGACGACGGAAAACTGCAATGCCGCGCCGGCCAGCTTGCGCGCGCCCAGTTCTTCCTGGATCGCGACGCTAACCTTGTCAGCAGTCCCGACCGGCACAGTCGATTTGTCGACGATGACCTTGAAGCCGGTCATATGTTTGCCGATGTTGCGCGCGGCCGCCAGGACGTACTGCAGGTCGGCCGAACCATCTTCGTCCGGCGGCGTGCCCACCGCAATGAACTGCACCTGGCCATGGGCCACGCTGGCGGCGATATCGGTAGAGAAATGCAGGCGTCCGGCAGCGCGGTTGCGGCTGACGATTTCCGCCAGGCCCGGTTCGTGGATCGGGATGCCGCCGCTGTTGAGTAGCGCGATCTTGTTCTGATCCAGGTCGAGGCAGAAGACATCGTTGCCCAGTTCGGCCAGGCATGCGCCTGTGACCAAACCGACATAACCGGTACCGATAATAGTAATTTTCATGTTGTTCCGTGAATGCGCTGCCCGATATGGCGTAGCGGGCCGGCGGGTTTTAATTCATTACGTTCAGTTCTTCCGTGCGGCGCGGCGGGTAGGTTTCCCAGCGGCTGCAGCCCGGGCACTGCCAATAGAACTGGCGCGCCTTGAAACCGCAGTGGCTGCACTGGTAGCGCGCCAGCTTCTGCGTATAGCCATGCACCAGGTTCTTGACTACCGACAGTTCGGTATGCATTTCCGGGGTTATTTTCATCAGACGCGCTTCCAGCAGCTTGTCCAGCCCGAGCAGGGTCGGCGTACGGCGCAGCTCATCGCTCACCAGCTGGTTGGTGGCTTCCACGCCGTCCAGCTCCAGCACCGCCTTGAACACCACTTCCAGCAAATCGATGGAAGATGCCTCGGCCAGGTAGGAGCGCAGCAGGCTGACGCCTTCATGCGGCCGGCCGACGGCGCGGTAGCCATCCATCAGGCGCTGCGCCACCAGCGCCACGTGCGGCACGCTTTGCTGCTCGACCCGGCGCCAGACATGCAGGGCCGCCTCGACGTCGCCCTGCGCCAGATACACATCGCCCAGCAGCATGGTGGCGCGTACGCTGTTGCGGTCGTTGCTCAGTGCTTTTTCCAGCAGGGACATGGCGGCTTCGGGACGGCCATCCACCAGCTCATCCTGCGCCAGTTCGCAATAAAACTGCGCGATTTCCTTTTGCCGGCCGCCGGCGCCCGATTGCTGCAAGGTCTGGGCCGCTTCGATCGCCCGCAGCCATTCTTTTTCGCGCTGGTAGATCTCCAGCAAGGCGCGTCCCGCTTGCGCGCCGTACTGGCTGCCGGCAAGCAGGTTGAAGCTCTCTTCGGCGCGATCCAGCAAACCGGCTTTCAGGTAATCCTGCCCGAGCTCGTATTGGGCATGCAGGCGATGTTCCTGCGCCAGGTCGGGACGCGCCAGCAGATTCTGGTGGACCCGGATCGCGCGCTCGGTTTCGCCGCGGCGGCGGAACAGGTTGCCCAGGGCGAAATGCAGTTCTGCGGTTTCCGGATCGAGCTTGACGATTTCGATGAAGGCGTCGATGGCTTTGTCCGGCTGCTCGTTAAGCAGGAAATTCAAACCCTTGAAATAACCGCGGGGCAAGCTGCGTGATTCGGATATCAGCTGATTGATATCGACCCGCGCGGCAATCCAGCCTAATCCAAAAAAGACCGGGATACCGAGTAACCACCAAATTTCAAATTCCATACGGGCTGTTGTGCTTTATGCGTGACCTGAACGTCAGGTGTGGAGATGCCGACAAGCTGCCGCCGTAGCATAAGGCGGCAAGTTGATACCTAGCGGCATTATATATTCTTGATGCTGTCCGGTTGCGGTGCTTGTGACTCTGCCAGACGCTGCGCCTCTTGCTCTTTTTGCATCGAGCTCAGGGCTTTTTTGGTTTTTGTAGCATTGCGGCGGTGACGGAATACCGACGGCGCCATCGCCAGCACGCCAAGGATCGCGCCGAAGACAAAGAACCCCAGCAAAAACAGCACCAGCGGCCCCTGGATGGTCGTGCCTGGGAAGAACTGCAGGTCGACATTGCCCTTGTTCTGCAAGGCGAAGCCGAAAAATACAACAAACAGCAAGATCGAAAGAATTCGGGAAATGATTTTCATGATGCCTTTCCGTGTGATTGGATAATGGTGTAGCTGAATTTGCCGACGATTGGCGCTACCATTGTCATTTTTGCAAATCCCCACCAAATACACAAACAATATAACTTTAAATGATGCGAAATTATAGGGCTGTCCCATGTAAAAAAAACGGCATCCGAAGATGCCGTTTCTATTTTGCTCGTACAAGCTGCTTGTACAAAACTGATGACTCAGTCTTCCCGGATCGGTTGCCCGACCATGGCATCAACGCGCTCACGCAATTCCTTGCCTGGCTTGAAATGCGGCACCCGTTTTTCGGGCACCATCACCTTGTCGCCGGACTTGGGATTGCGCCCGATCCGCGGTGGCCGCCGATTCAGCGCAAAACTGCCGAATCCACGAATCTCGATACGCTGGCCGGTCGACAAAGCATCGGCCATTGCATCGAGTATGGTTTTCACCGCGTAATCCGCATCCTTGGCTACCAGTTGCGGATAACGTTCGGCCAAGCGGGCAATCAGCTCCGACTTTGTCATTAGCTTGACTCGCTTACTTTAAGTATTGCTTAGTTCTTGCTGTTATCGAGCTTGGCCTTCAACAGAGCGCCCAGGCTGGTTGTGCCGGAAGCTGCATTGGAGTCCGAAGCCGAGGACAGCTTTTGCATTGCTTCTTGCGTTTCAACATTGTCTTTCGCCTTGATCGACAGCTGGATGCTGCGAGCCTTGCGATCGATGTTGATGACCATGGTTTCGACTGTGTCGCCGACCTTCAGGTGCGTACCGGCATCTTCCACGCGATCGCGGGAGATTTCGGAAGCGCGCAGGTAGCCTTCGACTTCATCCGACAACTGGATCACTGCGCCCTTAGGCTCGACCGACTTGACGGTACCGGAAACCAGTGCGCCCTTGTCGTTCATTGCAGCGAAGTTGTTGAATGGATCGCCTTCCAGCTGCTTGACGCCCAGGGAAACGCGCTCGCGCTCAACGTCGATTGCCAGCACGATGGCTTCCAGCTCGTCACCCTTCTTGAAGCGGCGAACGGCTTCTTCGCCGGTTTCAGTCCAGGACAGATCCGACAGATGCACCAGACCGTCGATGTTGCCGGCCAGGCCGATGAACACGCCGAAGTCGGTGATCGATTTGATCGCGCCCTTGACCTTGTCGCCCTTTTTATGGGTAACAGCGAAGTCGTCCCAAGGATTAGCCTTGCACTGCTTCATGCCCAGGCTGATACGGCGGCGGTCTTCGTCGATTTCCAGAACCATGACTTCAACTTCGTCGCCCAGTTGGACAACCTTGTTTGGCGCCACGTTCTTGTTGGTCCAATCCATTTCGGAAACGTGGACCAGGCCTTCGATACCTTGTTCGACTTCGACGAATGCGCCGTAGTCGGTGAGGTTGGTGACTTTACCGAACAGGCGGGTGCTTTGCGGGTAACGACGGGACAGACCGGTCCAAGGATCGTCGCCCAGTTGCTTGACGCCCAGGGAAACGCGATTCTTTTCTTGATCGTACTTCAGAACCTTGGCAGTGATCTCTTGACCGACCGTCAGCACTTCCGAAGGATGACGCACACGACGCCATGCCAGGTCGGTGATGTGCAGCAGGCCGTCGATGCCGCCCAGGTCCACGAACGCGCCGTAGTCGGTGATGTTCTTGACGACGCCGGTGACGATGGTGCCTTCTTTCAGGGTTTCCATCAGCTTCTGGCGCTCTTCGCCCATCGAAGCTTCGATAACCGCACGGCGCGACAACACGACGTTGTTGCGCTTGCGATCGAGCTTGATGACCTTGAATTCCATGGTCTTGCCTTCGAACGGCGTAGTGTCCTTGACCGGACGGGTGTCGACCAGCGAACCCGGCAGGAAGGCACGGATGCCGTTGGTCAGGACAGTCAGGCCGCCCTTGACCTTGCCATTGACAGTACCGGTAACGATCTCGCCGGACTCCATCGCTTTTTCCAGCGAGAGCCACGATGCCAGACGCTTGGCCTTGTCGCGCGACAGGATGGTGTCGCCGAAACCGTTTTCCAGCGATTCGATTGCGACGGAGATGAAATCGCCGACAGCTACTTCGAGTTCGCCGTTGTCATTTTTAAATTCTTCGATTGGAATGAAGGCTTCCGACTTGAGGCCTGCGTTGACGATAACGAAGTTATGGTCAAGGCGCACGACTTCAGCAGAAATCACTTCACCAGAACGCATGTCTTGACGTGACAGCGATTCTTCAAACAGCGCGGCGAAAGCGTCAGCGCCGGCAGATGCAGGGGACAGAACAGTGATGGACATAGTTTTGACTAGTTGGCCAGTATTGCCGCGCAAGGTACTTACTAGTATGCGGTCAATAAAGGGTTAGGTTTTTCAACGTCCGGACAGACTTTGCGTCAGGCCGGACACCAAGGTGCTGCAAAAAAACAACGTATTAACTCATGTTTGAGACTAAAACACCTCTCACACTACTCATTCAGACTGCGCATGCAGTGCCTTGGCAGCGGCATACCATTCGAGCACTTGTGCCACCGCCTGATCGGCAGTCATTGCAGAAGTATCCAGCAGATACGCCCCTTCCGCGGCCTTCAACGGCGCCGAGCTGCGGTTGCTATCGCGCGCATCACGCTCCGTCAAATCCTTTGAGAGGTCTTCCATATTAGCAGAAAAACCCTTGTCAATCAATTGCTTATAGCGCCGCAAAGCCCTCGCTTCGACACTGGCGGTCAAAAACACTTTCAGGCCGGCGTGCGGAAAAATCACGGTGCCCATGTCACGGCCGTCGGCCACCAGCCCGGGATGTTGCCGAAAACTCAACTGCAAGCCGTATAAAGCCTGCCGCACCGTTGGTATGGCGGCAATTTTCGAGGCCAGGTTGCCGACTGCTTCGGCCCGGATATCGTTCGACACATCCTCGTTCGCCAGGAAAATGTGGGCGCCGCTGAAATGGCAATGCAAATGCTCGGCCGCCTTGGCCAGAGCGTGCTCATCGTCGAGCGGGATGGGGTTCCCATTAGCGCGCCGCATCACCGATAAGGCCGTCAGGCGATACAAGGCGCCCGAATCGAGGTAATGGAATCCCAGGTGCTGCGCCACCCGCTGCGCCACCGTGCCTTTGCCGGATGCCGTTGGGCCATCGATGGTGATGACGGGAATGGGTGGATTAGACATAGGGATACTCGACAGTGATGGATTGATAAAAATTATTGTCAGAAAGAATTTTTCCGTTATTCGCCCAAAGGCGCAGCCAAGGGTGCAAAGATTGCCTGCAAGTCGTCTTGCGTCAATCCGATGTTCTGGGTCTCGCCTTCAGGGGATAGCATGGCTTGTGCCAGGCCGGCTTTCTTCTGCTGCAGCAGCTGGATGCTTTCCTCTACCGTGCCCTTGGCGATCAGCTTGTACACGAATACCGGCTTGTCCTGGCCGATGCGCCAGGCGCGATCGGTAGCCTGGCTTTCCGCCGCCGGATTCCACCACGGATCGTAATGGATCACGGTATCGGCCGCGGTCAGGTTGAGGCCGACGCCGCCGGCCTTGAGGCTGATCAGGAACACCGGCACTTCGCCGTCCTGGAAGCTGCGCACCGCCTCCGCCCGGTCCAGCGTAGCGCCGGTCAGCATGGCATAGCCGATGTCGCGCTGGCGCAGTTCGGCGGCAATCAGGGCCAGCATACTGGTAAATTGCGAAAACACCAGGATACGCCGGTCTTCCTGGCGCAGCTCGTCGACCATTTCCAGCAGCTCCAGCAGCTTGGCTGACGGTATTTCGTCCGCCTCTTTCCCTGCTTCCGCCTGTGTTTCTGGCAGGTCGGTCTTGAGCAGACGCGGATCGCAGCACGCCTGGCGCAATTTCAGCAAGGCTTCGAGGATCACGATATGGCTGCGGGCGACGCCTTTCTTGGCGACTTCTTCACGCACCTTCTTGTCCATCACCAGCCGCACGTTTTCGTACAGGTCACGTTGCGCGCCGCTCAGCGTCACCGAACGCAGCATCTCGGTTTTCGGCGGCAGCTCCTTGGCTACCTTGTCCTTGGTCCGGCGCAGCAGGAAAGGCTTGATGCGACGAACCAGCAAGGCGCGCCGGGTGGCGTCGCTATGTTTCTCGATCGGCTGCCGGAAATCGCGGTTGAAGGTTTTTTCGTCGCCCAGCAAACCCGGCAGCAGGAAATGGAATTGCGCCCACAGTTCGCCCAGGTGGTTTTCCACCGGCGTGCCGGTCAGGCAGAGGCGATGACGGGCGTTCAGCAAGGCCGCGCTCTGCGCCACTTTGGAGCGGGGATTCTTGATGTAATGCGCCTCGTCCAGGATCAGCAAATGGAATGCATGCCGGCGCCAGTGTTCTTCGTCGCGCGGCAGCAAGGCATAGGTGGTCAGGACCAGGTCGAACTGGCCGACCTGATCGAACTGCTCCAGCCGCTGTTTCCCCTGCAGCACCAGCACCCGCAGCTCGGGCGCAAAACGCAGCGCTTCCTGCTGCCAGTTGTCCATCAGGCTGGTAGGCGCAATCACCAGCGCCGGCGCGGTCAGGCGGCCGCTCTGTTTTTCGACCAGGATGTGGGCCAGGGTCTGCACCGTCTTGCCCAGCCCCATGTCGTCGGCCAGGATGCCGGCCAGGTCGTATTCGCGCAGGAACTGCATCCACGCCAGGCCTTCCAGCTGGTAATCGCGCAAGGTCGCCTGCAGGCCGGCCGGCGCCGCGATTTTCTTGACGCCGCCGAAGGTATGCAGTTTTTGTCCCATGCTGCGCAGGCGGTCGCCGCCTACCCAGCGCAGCTTGGCGCCGGCCTCCAGTTCCGCCAGGCGGGCGGCGTCGAGCGCCGACAGGCGCACCGGGCCATCCGATTTTTCGGCGAAATACAGTTCGCCCAAGGTATTCAGGATAGGTTTGATCCTGCCCCACGGCATGGCGACATGGATGCCGTCGGATAAACGCACCAGCAGTTCGTCCTGGTCGTCGCGCAGCGCCATGGTGCGCGGATCGAAATCCTGGGGCGCGTGGCGGATCAGGTCGACCAACAAGGGCAGCAAAGGAACCCGCTGGTGATTGACGACGATGCCCAGTTCCAGATCGAAGGAAGCGTTGCCCGGCTGGCCTTCCGCTTCGTCGATCTCGGCGTACCAGTCGTCCACCGCAACCACATCGAAACGGTATTCCGCCCGCTTGTCGATCAGCCATCCCTGGCTCGCCAGCTGCGGCAAACCCTCTTTCGCGAACCGCAGCCAGGACGACTGGTCCGGCTGCATGAACATGCCGGGCATCATCGCCAGCGGGTGTTGCGTATCTTGAAGCGGTAGCATGCCAAGCGCCAGCAACGCCTGGGTAAACACATTCTCGGCATCCTGGTCGCGCACGATCTGTTCGATGCCGGCCGGCGTATTGCGGCTCAGCGTCGGCGTGAACTGGGTCGAGGCGATTTCACCGTCGTAGCGGAAATGCAGCTCGGCGAAATCCTGCATCAGCGGATTGCTGACGCTGGGCAGACTCCCCAGCACCAGCAAAGGCTGCGGCCGGATATCCTTGCGGATCGTCTGCGGCACTTGCGGCGGGAACGGGATCACGTCGTTCAAGCCCTGGGCCAGCAGCTGCTGGGCGACGGCCAGGCGGTCGTCAGGGTCCAGCAGCGGCGCCTGTATCACCAGGTCGTTGAGCGCCTTGCTAGAAATCCTGGCGTCGCGCTGCGGCAGCACCAACTCGCCGCACGACAGGTTGTCGACATACCAGGGCGGCTCGGTCGGCAGCAGGTAATCGACATGTTTGCCGACCTTCTGACCCTCGCGGCTCGATCTTCCCTCGGTTCCCGGCTCCGCTTCGAATTGCCAGCCCAGCTGCCACATGTCGCGCACCACGTCGCGGCTGTCCTCCACTGTTTCGTACCAGGCCAGGCTAGCCCGGCGCGTGGCGGCCAGCTGCAAAGGATAGGCGGTGCCCTTGGCCAGGTCCGCCAGGGAATTGGCCCATAACAGGCGCTGTTGCTGCAACAAGGCCTGCAGCAGCTGCGCACCGAGCTTGCCGCTCAATTCGCAAGCCGCGTGCTGCGCATGGTTGCCGTCGTTCTGGGCGACGAACAGGCCGATCAGGTCGCGGTCTTCCGGACGCAGGAATACGGCGGGATCGGACAGCAGGCGCGGCACGTCGGTCACTGGCTGAGCCGACAGCGATTGGCCGTTCGGGCGCTGCTGCGCCTTGCATAAATGCAGCACGGCTTTCTTGCCGTTATAGGCGGCAGACAATACAAACAGCACTTGGTGGGTGGCGGCTTTCTGGCGCAAACCGGATGGCTGCGCCGGCGCCGATCCGGCCGCGGAAACTTCGCCTTCCACCCGTGTCAGCCAGGCTTCCATGGTCCGCGCCAGCGCTTGCACCGGCGCCGGGCTGGCTTTGGGCCCGGCGGCCGGCTTTATCGGATTTATCATCGGCGCCGCCGGCTGCGCCAGCTTGGCGGCAGGGATCGGCAGCTGGTCCGTGGACGGACGCTGCAGGTATTCAATCAGAGCCGCCGCCACATGCTTGCAATTGGAGCCGACCGGACAGGAGCAGACGCTGTCGATATCCGGCGCATCGCGGAATACGGAGAGCGTGATTTCCTGCTGGTAGACGTTGCTCCCGCTGCCCTGGACCGTGGCGTTGAGGACGTCGCCGTCCTGCTCCACCGCAAGCACACGGCGCTGGCGCACGTATTCCTGGCCGCGGTCATAAGTTGCCTGGTGCAACACATCGCGCACATCGGCAAGTGTCAGGTTCATGCGCGGCCCGTCGCTTTACAATAAAGTCTGCTCGGCGATTTGCGCGAACACGGTGAAATAGTCAGGAAAGGTCTTGGCGACGCATTGCGGATCGTTGATGCGTACCACAGTCCCCCGCAACGCAGCGCCATCCAGCGAAGCCAGCGAAAAACACATCGCCATGCGATGGTCGTCATAGGTATCGATCGCCGCGGCCTGCAGTTGCGCCGGCGGCGTCACGCGCAGGTAATCGCTGCCCTCTTCAATCGTCGCGCCCAGTTTGCGCAGCTCGGTCGCCATGGCGCTGAGGCGGTCGGTTTCCTTGACGCGCCAGCTGGCGATATTGCGCAAGGTGCTGGGGCCATCGGCGTACAAGGCAGCCACCGCAATCGTCATCGCGGCATCGGGAATATGGTTGAAATCGGCGTCGATGGCTTTCAGCACGCCGTTCGACGACGCTTCGATCCAGTTGTCGCCCATGGTGATGGTAGCGCCCATCTGCTGCAAGGCTTCGACAAACCGGACATCGCCCTGGATGCTGTTGTTGCCGACTCCCTCCACCCGCAACGGACCGCCGGTGATCGCGCCGGCCGCCAGGAAATACGACGCGGAAGAAGCGTCGCCTTCGACGTGGATGGTGTCCGGGCTCCGGTACTGCTGGCCGGCCGGGATGGTAAACGACTGCCAGCCGTCGCGCTCGACGCTGACGCCGAAACGCTGCATCAGGTTCAGGGTGATTTCGATATAAGGCTTGGAAATCAGCTCGCCGACTACCTCTATGGTTACCGCCTCATGCTTCGCCATCAGCGGCGCCGCCATCAGCAAGGCCGTCAGGAACTGGCTGGAGACATTGCCCCGCACTTGCATGCGCTGAGTATGCAGCTGGCCGCGCTGGATATGCAGCGGCGGGTAGCCGGCAACGCCGGTGTAGGCGATGCGGGTGCCGACGGCATTCAAGGCGTCGACCAGGTCGCCGATCGGCCGCTCGTGCATGCGCGCCACGCCGTGCAGGGTATAGTCGCCGCCCATCGCAGCCAAGGCCGCGGTCAGCGGACGGATCGCGGTGCCGGCATTGCCCATGAACAGGTCAGCCTGGTGCACCGGGAAGCTGCCGTCGCTGCCATGCACGGTATACGTCTGCGTGCCTTCCGCCTGTTCCCAGGCCACGCCCAGTTGCTTGAGCGCCATCAGCATGACCAGCGTATCGTCGGACGCCAGCAGGTCATGGATCCGGGTGGTGCCGTTAGCCAAGGCCGCCAGCAGCAAAGTGCGGTTGGAAATGCTCTTGGAACCGGGCAGGCGGACCGTACCTTGCACCCGTGTTACCGGATGCAGGTCTAGGTATTTTGGATAGTGCAGCTTGCGTTGCGTAGTCATTAGTCACCGCCTTCTTTGTTCTGTTGTTCCGCCGCCTCGATGGCGCTGATCCAGCTGTGCCTTGCTTGCTGCGCATTGCTGTAGACAGCTTCCAGCGCCGGGCCGTCGCCGGCCGCCAGCAAGCCGCGCAAGCGGGTCAGCTGCAGCAGGTAGGCATCTAGCTCGCCCAGCAAGGCTGCCTGGTTTGCCAGTGAAATATCGCGCCACATTTCCGGCGACGAGCCGGCGATGCGGGTGAAATCGCGAAAGCCGCTGGCTGCGTACTGGAACAGCGACGCCGCATGCGGCTTGTTGGCGATATCGTCCACCAGCGCATACGCCAGCACATGCGGCAAATGGCTGACCGCGGCAAACACGGCGTCGTGCTGCTGCGGCGACAGGCGATGGATCAAGGCGCCGCACTGCTGCCAAGCGGCGGCAACCCGGGCGATATCCTGCTCGCCATTTTCCGGCAGCGGCGCCAGCACTACCTTCTTGCCGACATACAGCTCGGCCAGCGCCGCTTCGGGACCATTCTGTTCACGGCCGGCGATCGGATGTCCCGGTACAAACTGGGCAATCTTGCCGCCCAGCGTTGCGCGCGCCGCCAGCACCACATCGGATTTTGTGCTGCCGGCGTCGGTAACGATAGTGCCGGCTTGCAGATGCGGCGCGATGCTGGCCAGGATAGCGCCAGTCTGCGCCACCGGCGCTGCGATCAGGATCAGCTCGGCGCCGGCGACGGCATCGGCCACCGAACCGGCGATGGCGTCGATGATTCCCAGTTCCTGCGCGCGCTGCAAGGTCTCAAGCTGACGACCTACCCCGACCACCTGCTCCACCGCCCCGGCTTTTTTCAAAGCCAGGGCAAATGAACCACCGATCAGCCCCACGCCAAATATTGCGATTTTCTTGAACACGAATGATGCTTTAATAAAAATTAGTCGAAGCTAAGAGTCAACGTCGATGTCAGCTCAGCAGTTTTTTCAATGCATCGATGAAGGCTGCGTTCTCATCCGGCAAGCCGATAGTGACGCGCAACCACTGCGGCAAGCCATAGTTGGCGACCGGGCGCACGATGATGCCCTGCTTCAGCAGCGCCAGGTTGACGCGGGCGCCGGCAGCCTCGTCGGCGCCGACCTTGACCATGACGAAATTGCCGAACGAAGGCACGTACTCCAGGCCCAGCTCATCGAAAGTCTGCGTCAGCTGGCGATAGCCGTCACGGTTCAGCTGCGCGCTGCGCTGCAGGAAAGCGGTGTCGTTCAAGGCCGCCACTGCGGCGGCCTGCGCCAGCGAGTTGACGTTGAACGGCTGGCGGATGCGGTTCAGCAGGTCGGTGATCACCGGCTGGGCGATGCCGAAACCGATGCGCAAGCCGGCCAGGCCGTAGGCTTTCGACATGGTGCGCGAGACCAGCAGGTTGGGATATTTGCGTACCCAGGAAATCGATTCGTATTGCAGTTCCGGCGGCAAGTATTCATTGTAGGCTTCATCCAGCACCACCACGATTTGCGGCGGTACGCGCGCCAGGAATGCTTCCAGTTCGGCTGCCGGGATGAAACTGCCGGTAGGATTGTTCGGGTTGGCGATGAAGATCAGCTTAGTGTCGTCGGTAATGGCGGCAGCCATGGCGTCCAGGTCATGGCCGTAATCCTTGGCCTTGACCACGATGGCGCGGGCGCCGACAGCCTGGGTCGCCAAGGCATACACCACAAAAGAATATTCCGCATACATCGCGGCTTGCCCGGCCTGCACAAAAGCGTGGGTAGCCAGCTCAAGGATGTCGTTGCTGCCGTTGCCCAGCGTGATCCACTCCGACGGCACATCGTATTTGGCGGTGATCGCAGCCTTCAGGTCGAAGCCGTTGGCGTCCGGATAACGGCCGATATCGGCGACGGCCTTTTGCATCGCAACCTTGGCCGATTCCGGCATGCCCAGCGGATTTTCATTGGAGGCCAGCTTGATGATCTTGGCTTCGTCCAGGCCGAATTCGCGCGCCACTTCGGCAATCGGCTTGCCGCCCTGGTAAGGGGCGATAGCGCGTACATATTCCGGACCAAATTTAATTGACATTGTCTGCTTTCGAAACGTGTTGTTGACTGCTTATCGGCTATTTTTCAGAAACTGCGCGGATACGATCCCAGCAGCTTGTAGAACGCCGCATTCTGTTGCAGCTCGTCCAGTGCCTTGGCGACCTTGTCGTCGGCTGCGTGGCCTTCGACGTCGACATAGAAATAGTATTCCCACGCACCCATGCGCGCCGGCCGCGACTCAAAGCGGGTCATCGACACGCCATGCTTGGCGAGCGGCGCCAGCAGCTTGTAGACAGCGCCAGCCTTGTTCGCCACCGACAGCACCAACGACGTCTGGTCCTTGCCGCTGGCGCCGTTCTGCAGGCGGCCCACCACGGCAAACCGGGTACGGTTGTGCGGATCGTCCTGGATATTCGCGCTGACGACCTGCAGGTCGTATTTCTGCGCAGCCATCTCGCCGGCAATCGCGGCCACCGCTTCATTCTCGCTGGCCATGCGTGCCGCTTCGGCGTTCGACGCTACCGCCTGCCGTTCAATACTCGGGTAGTGCTGGTTGAGCCAGGCATTGCATTGCGCCAGCGCTTGCGAGTGGGCGCAGATGCGGGCGATGCCGGTCATCGTGCCTTCCTTGGTCATCAGGCTGTGATGCACCGGGATCGAGACTTCTCCGCTGATGTTGAGCGTGGTTTGCAGCAGCAGATCGAGGGTGCGGTTGATCACCCCTTCCGAAGAATTTTCGATCGGCGCGACACCGAAATCGGCAGTGCCGGCTTCGGTGGCACGGAACACTTCGTCAATCGACACGCAAGGCAGACCTTCCACTGCGTGGCCGAACTGCTGGTACACCGCTTGTTCGCTGAAGGTGCCGGCCGGGCCCAGATAGGCCACCGTCACGCGCTTTTCCAGCGCGCGGCAAGCCGACATCACTTCGCGGAAAATGGTTTGTACATCGGCGCCCTGCAGCGGTCCCGGATTGCGTTCGGCGACTTTTTGCAAGACTTGCGCCTCGCGCTCAGGGCGGAACACCGGCGCATTGGTCTCAGCCTTGACGTGACCGACCTCTTGCGCGATTTTCGCGCGGCGGTTCAGCAAGGCCAGGATTTCGGCGTCAATCGCGTCGATCTGCTGACGCAAGGGTAGGAGTTTGTCTTCGCTCATGTTGTTTCTATCTCTGGTTCTGCTAATTAGCCTGGCGCAAAGCGTTAGCCGCGCTGTTTTTCAAATTCCTGCAGATACGCCACCAGCGCCTGCACACCTTCCAAAGGCATGGCGTTATAGATCGAAGCACGCATGCCGCCCACCGATTTATGGCCCTTCAGCTGCAGCAAACCCCGTTCCTTGGCGCCGCTCAAGAAAGCATCGTTGAGCGCGTCATCGGCCAGGAAGAAAGGCACGTTCATGCGCGAGCGGCAATTGCTAGCGATCTTGGTGCGGTAGAAGTCGCTGGAATCGAGGTAGTCGTACAGCAGCGTCGCCTTGGCGATATTGCGCTGTTCCATCGCCGCCACGCCGCCCTGCTGCTTGAGCCACTGGAACACCAATCCGGCGATATAGATCGCATAGGTCGGCGGCGTGTTGTACATGGAATCGTTATCGGCCACGATCTTCCAGTTGAACGCGGACGGGCAGGCCGGCAAGGCATGGCCCAGCAAATCTTCACGCACCACCACCAGGGTCAGCCCGGCCGGCCCGATATTCTTTTGCGCGCCGCCGTAGATCACGCCGTACTTGGAAACGTCCACCACGCGCGACAGGATGTGCGACGACATGTCGGCCACCAGCGGCGCGTTGTTGGTTTCAGCGGCGACATCCGGCGTGAACTGGTACTCGACGCCGTCGATGGTTTCATTGGTGCAGAGATGGACGTAAGCCGGATCCTTGGACAGCTGCCAGCTGTCGCGCTCGGGAATCTGCGCGAAATGGCTGTCCTCGGAAGAGGCGGCGACATTGACGTTGCCGTAGCGCCGCGCTTCTTTCAGCGACTTGGTCGACCAGGAACCGGTATTGATGTAATCGCTGGTCGCCGGCTGGGCGCGGCCGCCGCGGCCTAGCAGGTTAAGCGGCACGATCGCGTTCTCGGCAATCGCCCCGCCTTGCATGAACAGCAGCTTGTAATTGTCCGGCACCGCGAACAGCTCGCGGAAATCGTGCTGCGCCGCCGCCAGGATAGACATGAACTCTTTACCGCGATGACTCATCTCCATCACGGACATGCCGCTGCCTTGCCAGTCCAGCATTTCGGCGGCCGCTTGCTGCAGCACCTCTTTTGGCAACACGGCAGGACCAGCAGAAAAATTATAGATAGGCATGATGAATGTCGTCAGATAAAGAACCGGAATTGCAGACACTAGGTAGAATTTCTTTGAATACTTTGGCCCAACAGATGGCGTTGCTGTGTTGTTACGGCATTACCGGTAAAACAGAAAATAATGCGCAGAAAACAATGCGCAGAAAGCAATGCGCGGCCCAGGCTGGCTGGACCGCGCTGCTTGCTTTATTACTCCGCTGCTGGCTCGGAAGCGTCGCCGGCTGCCGTGCTGCCGGTATCGCCTTCAGCACTGGCTTCCACTTCAGCATCGACCTCGGCGTCGGATTCGACCACGCGCTGCAAACCGCTCAGCTTGGTGCCGTCTTCCACCGCGATCAGCGTCACGCCCTGGGTAGCGCGGCCCATTTCGCGGATTTCCGCGACGCGGGTGCGTATCAGGACGCCGCCGGTGGTGATCAAGATGATTTCATCGCTAGGTTCCACCAGCGTTGCCGCCACCACCTTGCCGTTGCGCTCGCTGGTCTGGATCGCGATCATGCCCTTGGTGCCGCGGCCGTGGCGCGTGTACTCGGTGATCGGAGTACGTTTGCCGAAACCGTTTTCAGTCGCGGTCAACACCGATTGCTGTTCATTTTCCGCAACCAGCAAGGCGATGACCTGCTGGCCTTCTTCCAGGTTCATGCCGCGCACGCCGCGCGCGGTACGGCCCATCGGACGCACATCGTTTTCATCGAAGCGCACTGCCTTGCCGGAATCGGAGAACAGCATGACGTCGTGCTGGCCGTCGGTCAGCGCAGCGCCGATCAGGAAATCGCCTTCATCCAGGTCGACCGCGATGATGCCGGCCTTGCGTGGATTGCTGAAATCGGACAACGGCGTTTTCTTGACGGTGCCCAAGCTGGTCGACATGAAGACATAACGGTCTTCAGGGAAACTGCGGTTGGCGCCCGACAACGGCAGCACCACAGTGATCTTCTCGCCATCCTGCAGCGGGAACATGTTGACGATCGGCTTGCCGCGCGAATTGCGCGAACCTTGCGGCACTTCCCAGATCTTCAGCCAGTACAGACGGCCGCGGTTGCTGAAGCACAAGATGTAGTCATGGGTATTGCCGACGAACAGTTGGTCGATCCAGTCGTCTTCCTTGGTCGCCATCGCTTGCTTGCCGCGGCCACCGCGTTTTTGTGCGCGGTACTCAGAGACCGGCTGCGCTTTCATGTAGCCGGTGTGCGACAAGGTCACCACCATGTCTTGCGGCGTGATCAAGTCTTCCGTGCCGAGATCGGTAGGATTGTGCTCGATCTGCGAACGGCGCTCATCCTTGTTGCCGATGCCGTATTCGTTCTTGGCGGCAGTCATCTCGTCGGTGATGATGACGGTGACGCGTTCCGGCTTGGCCAGGATATCCAGCAAGTCGGCGATCTGCGCCATCACTTCTTTGTACTCGTTGACGATCTTGTCTTGCTCGAGGCCGGTCAGGCGTTGCAGACGCATCTGCAGGATTTCCTGCGCCTGGTCGTCCGACAGGCGATACATGCCGTCGGCCTGGATGCCGTAATGCTTGGGCAGGTTTTCCGGACGGAAGGCTTCCACGCCGCCGAGGTTTTCCTCGCCGGTGCGGGCCAGCATTTCGCGCACCATGGAGGAATCCCAGGCGCGCGCCATCAGTTCGGATTTCGCTACCGGCGGCGTCGGCGCAGCCTTGATCAGGGCAATGAAATCGTCGATATTCGCCAGCGCTACCGCCAGGCCTTCCAGCACGTGGCCGCGTTCGCGCGCCTTGCGCAGTTCGAACACGGTGCGGCGTGTGACGACTTCACGGCGGTGCGACAGGAAACATTCCAGCATCTGCTTCAGGTTCAGCAGTTTCGGCTGGCCGTCGACCAGGGCCACCATGTTCATGCCGAAGGTATCCTGCAGCTGGGTCTGCTTGTACAGATTGTTCAGCACCACCTCGGCCACTTCGCCGCGCTTGAGCTCGATCACCACGCGCATGCCGGACTTGTCCGACTCGTCGCGCAGATCGGAAATGCCTTCCAGCTTCTTGTCGCGCACCAGTTCGGCGATGCGTTCCAGCAAGGCCTTCTTGTTTACCTGGTACGGCAGCTCGTCGATGATGATCGCGGTGCGGCCTTCGCGGCCGAACTCTTCGAAATGGGTCTTGGCGCGCATCACCACACGGCCGCGGCCGGTGCGGTAACCGTCGCGCACGCCGGACACGCCGTAGATGATGCCGGCGGTCGGGAAATCCGGCGCCGGGATGATTTCGATCAGTTCATCGATGGTGCAATCGGCGTTGCGCAGCACATGCAGCGCGCCGTCGATGACTTCGGTCAGGTTGTGCGGCGGGATGTTGGTCGCCATGCCGACCGCGATGCCGGACGAGCCGTTGATCAGCAGGTTGGGGATGCGCGTCGGCAGCACCGACGGTTCTTTTTCCTTGCCGTCGTAGTTAGGCACGAAGTCGACAGTTTCCTTGTCGAGGTCGGCCAGCAATTCGCCGGCGATCTTGTCCAGGCGGCACTCGGTGTAACGCATCGCTGCCGCGCCGTCGCCATCGATCGAACCGAAGTTGCCCTGGCCGTCGACCAGCATGTAGCGCAGCGAGAACGGCTGCGCCATGCGCACCAGCGTGTCGTAGATCGACGCGTCGCCGTGCGGGTGGTATTTACCCATGGTCTCACCGACCACGCGCGCGCACTTCACGAACGGGCGGTTCCAGACGTTGTTCATTTCATGCATCGCGAACAAGACCCGGCGATGCACCGGCTTGAGGCCGTCACGCACATCCGGCAGCGCACGGCCGACGATCACGCTCATCGCGTAATCGAGATAGCTCTTGCGCATTTCTTCTTCGAGGGAAATTGGGATTGTTTCTTTAGCGAATTGATCCATTAGCGAGTCGGCGAGTCTTTAATTTTTCTAATTGCGGGACAGAGCCGCCCGGGTAGGGTTTAAGAGCCACCGAAGCGTGGCGAATTACCCTACCCGGGCGGCTCTGTCCTCAACTAATCAGATAAAACGGTTAAGTTACAAATAACAGCAATTGTGGCCAGAGTCATGACCAATGCAGCGCGGCGGATTTCTCCAATACTCTGTTCCCCCATTACCAAGGCTACCCGAGAATGATAGCCGTAAGACGTATGATTTTAGCACGGCGGGGAAGCCGGTTCCCGGCTTTTTACAGAAGGCACGAGGGAATCCTGTGTATCAAGGCCGAAAAACGGGCCTCCGGAAAAAATATGTTTAAATGCCGCCTTGCCCGGTAATCAGGCGATTCTGAAACAATTCCGCCTTTACCATTTCTATCAGGAAACAATTTATGCGTCATACCATCGCGCTGAGCCTATTGCTGGGTTCAGCCCTCGTCCTTGCGTCCCATCCCGGCTTCGCCCAATCCGCCGCATCGCAAGCCGCCCCTGAAACAAGTGCTTATGTGCGTGATGGAAACGGCCCCGTCGTCCGCAGCCAGGACGGTTTGTGCTGGCGCTCCGGTTATTGGGACCAGAATGATGCCGTCACCGGTTGCGATGGCGCCCTGGTGGCGCCGGTGATGAAAGCCAGCGCGCCGGCCCTGGTCGCCGATCCGATGATCGCCAGCAATGAAGTTGCCCCGCCAAGTGCGCCCCAGCAATGCGATGCCGGCGTAACGCTGGCCAGCGACCAGAATTTCAGTTTCGGCAAAGCAATCCTGACCAAAGCGGCCAAGCAACGCATCGACCAGCAGATCATTGCCAAATTGGCAAACTGCGCCAGCACGGACCTGATATTGGTGACCGGCCATACCGACCGCCTCGGCTCGGAGGCATATAACCGCAAGTTGTCGCTGCAGCGCGCCGGCAACGTCGCCAGCTATTTGAAGAGCAAGGGGGTCTCTAACAAGATAGAAACCGCCGGCGCCGGGGCGTCCGATCCCATGTTGCAATGCAGCAATAAGTTGAGCCGCAAAAAACTGGTCAGCTGCCTGGCCCCGAACCGCAGAGTGGTAATAAAAATGCAATCAAATTAAAATAAAATAGATAGTTTTCTTGCGCCGATGTAAGATGTCGCCCGTGGTGATGTTTTCATAATGTTATGTTGTATGAAAACAACGAAGCAGGCAAAACGTGAGCTGGATCATTTGGCATCCTTCGCTAGCGCTTGAAGCCTGTGGCAGAATGGTGGTCAAGTTCATTGCGTGTGGTCAATCCCACATGTAACGGCCTGAACCACGTGATACTATCCAATTTTTGATGTCGTATATTAGTTGCGCAGTTAATCTGCGGATATCTCAACCGAGAGGAGAAACATGAATAAATTAGCAAAACTCGTCTTCGCTGCGTCCGCAGTCGTCGCACTCTCTGCCTCCGCGCAGGAAATCAAAGATATCCAGGCGGCTACTCCTAACAGCGCCTACGTGCAAGATGCACGCGGTGTAATCGCACGTGACCCGTACGGTCTGTGCTGGCACACCGGCTACTGGACACCAGCTGACTCGGTCCCAGGTTGCGACGGCGAAATCGCTCAAGCAGCTCCGGCTCCAGCCCCAGCTCCAGCACCGACTCCAGTTCCGCCACCAGCTCCAGTATCGCAAAAGGTTACTTTCGCTGCTGACGCATTCTTTGACTTCGACAAAGCTGTCCTGAAGCCAGAAGGCAAAGCCAAGCTGGATGACCTGACATCGAAACTGGGCGCAATCAACCTGGAAGTCATCATCGCTGTTGGTCACACCGACTCGATCGGCTCCGTTGCTTACAACCAGAAGCTGTCGGTTCGCCGCGCTGAAGCTGTCAAGGCATACCTGGTGCACAAGGGTGTTGAAGCTAACCGTGTTTACACCGAAGGTAAGGGCAAGTCGCAACCGGTCGCTGACAACAAGACCGCTGCTGGCCGCGCTAAAAACCGTCGCGTTGAAATCGAAGTTGTTGGTACACGTACCAACTAATCGATTCAGACTCGATCAGAACCCCGCCTCGGCGGGGTTTTTTTTCGCACAAAAACAAGCGCAGCGAGCCAGCCCGGAAACTTTCGGCGATGGTTTTTAATCAGACAACAAACCGCAACACCGCACTTTCCAGCTATGATTCAACCTATGAACGCAGACCCATCAGAACTCAAGAAATTCAGCGACCTGGCCCACCGGTGGTGGGATCCCGAATCCGAATTCCGCCCTCTGCATGAAATCAATCCCTTGCGCCTGGAGTGGATCAACTCGCGCGCCGCGCTGGCCGGCAAGCAGGTGCTCGATATCGGCTGCGGCGGCGGCATCCTGGCCGAATCCATGGCGCGCAAAGGCGCTGTCGTCACCGGCATCGACCTCTCCGACAAAGCCCTGAAGGTAGCCGACCTGCACAGCCTGGAATCCGGGGTCCAGGTCCGTTATGAAAAAATCGCCGCCGAAGAAATGGCCGGCCGCGAAGCCGGGCAATTCGATGTCGTGACCTGCATGGAAATGCTGGAGCACGTGCCCGACCCGGCATCCATAGTGCGCGCCTGCGCCACGCTGGTGAAACCAGGCGGACAAGTGTTCTTCTCGACCCTGAACCGCAACCTGAAAGCCTACCTGCAGGCAGTGCTGGCGGCCGAATACCTGCTGCGCATGCTGCCCAAGGGCACGCACGACTACGCCAAGTTCATCACGCCGGCAGAACTGGCGCAATTCGTCCGCAACGCCGGGCTGACGGTAGATGTCATGCGCGGCATGAGCTACAACCCGCTGACCCAGATCTATTCGCTCAACCAGGACACCAGCGTCAACTACCTGATGGCTTGCACCCGGCCTGCTTAACTGGCCCGACTAATTGCTTCCAGCCGGCGCCGCACTTGACCAGCACCGGTCGTTTTCTCGTATTTTAGGAACCCCCATGCCCTTGCCAATGCCGCGCGCCATCCTGTTTGATCTTGACGGTACGCTTGCCGACACGGCCCCGGACCTGGCTGCCGCACTGAACCGGTTGCGCCGCGACCGCGGCTTGAGCAGCACCCCGTACGAACAACTCAGGCCGCATACCTCGGCCGGCGCGCGCGGCATGATAGGCGCCGCCTTCGGCCTGAAACCGGGCGATCCCGATTATGAAGAATTGCGGGTCGGCTTCCTCGACCATTACGCCGCCGCGCTGGCGGTCGACAGCACCCTGTTCGAGGGCATACCGGCCTTGCTCAGCGACCTGCGCCAGCGCCGGCTCGGCTGGGGTGTAGTCACCAACAAGGCGGCCCGCTTCACTGATCCGCTGGTTTCCCAGATCGGCCTGGGAGATGCGGATTGCATCATCTCCGGCGACACCACGCCCCATGCAAAACCCCATCCGGAGCCGCTGCTGGAAGCGGCGCGGCGCCTCAAGCTGCAGCCGCAGGAATGCTGGTATGTGGGCGACGACTTGCGCGATATCCAGGCTGGCCGCGCGGCCGGCATGGTTACCGTAGCCGCCGCCTGGGGTTATTGCGGTGAAAGCGCACCGGAATCCTGGGATGCGGATGCGCTGATCGACACTCCCCAGCAATTGCTGGCTTTGCTGCCGCAAGCAATCTCGAAGAATTGAATTAATCAGCGGGCAATACTGTCTGGCGGTATATTGTGGACATGCTTGCCCATAAGGAATAAAAATGGCAAATATCCCCCGTCCTTCCTGGCTGCCGCGCGCAATGCGCTGGACCGGCATCGCAGTCATCGTGTTGCTGATGCTGGCCCTGATCAGCTGGCTGGCGGTGCCGCCGGTCGCCAAGCACCTGGTGGAACAACAGATCGAAGCCCAGCTCGGGCGCAAGGCGACGGTCGGCAAGATCGCCTTCAATCCTTTCAACCTGGCTCTGACGGTATCCGATTTCACGCTCTATGAGCAGGACAAGACTACCGCCGCCTTCTCGGCGAAAACGCTGGTGGTCAATGCCTCCTCGGCGTCACTGTTCCGGCTGGCGCCGGTGCTCAATGAAGCCAAGCTGGTCAATCCCAGCCTGCATGTCGTGCGCACCAGCGCCGACGGCATCGGCCGCTACAATTTCTCCGACATCATCGACCGCATCCTGGCTAAGCCGAAGAACGACGATCCGACCCCGCTGTTTTCGGTATCGAATATCCAGCTGGAAAACGGCAGCATCAAGTTCGATGACAAGGTCACCAACAAGCTGGTCGACATCCAGGCGCTCAATATCGGCCTGCCCTATGTCTCGAATTTCCCGAGCAAGGTCGACACCTTCGTACAGCCGCATCTGTCGGCCAAGGTCAACGGCACGCCATTCGACCTGAAAGGCCGCAGCAAACCGTTCGCCGGCAGCCTGGAAACCTCGCTGGCGATCGATATCGACCAGCTCGATGTCGCCAGCTTCGTGGCGTTTTCGCCGGTGGCGCTGCCGCTGGTCATCCAGAGCACCAAGCTGTCGACCAATCTCGACCTGACCTTCCTGCGCAACAAGGACAAGCCGGAAGTATTGCTGTCGGGCGCGATCAAGCTGGCCGACGTCGCCCTGGCCGACAAGAATGCGGCGCCGCTGCTCAAGGCGCAGGCGATCAATGCCCAGATCAACAAGCTCAATGTGCTCACCGGCGCCGCCGCGCTCGACCAGATCGAGATTCAGCAGCCGGAAGTCTGGGTCAACCTGAACGCCAGCGGCAGCCTGAACTGGGCGGCCCTGAGCACTCCCGCCGCAAAACAGGAGGTGAAACAGGAAATCGCCAAGGATGCGCCGAAAAAGCCGGCCGGCGCGGCGCCGCAAATGAGCCTGGCCAAGCTCAGCATCCACAACGGCACGGTCAACTGGCTGGATGCCGCCAATGCTTCGCCGGCGCTCAACCTGCAGGTCAAGAACGTGGCGCTGCAAGCGAGCCGGCTGTCGATGGCGGCTGACGCCAAGCCGGCCACCGTGACCTTGTCCACCGGCGTGGAAAACGACCAGCATATCCAGTTCATCGGCCAGATCACTCCGGCCAAAGGCATCGTCGCCGGCAAGGCCAGCATCAATGCCCTGTCGCTCGCGCCTTACCAGCCTTACGTCAACCGCTCGCTGGCAGCCGTGCTGTCCGGCCAGCTGTCGCTCAATACCTTGCTGGCGATCGACGGCAGCCGCATCCGCCTGCACCAGCTGGGCATCGATGTCGACGATCTCAAGGTGGCGGCAAAAACCAGCGCCGGCGGCAGCATAGGCGCCAAGAAAATCAGCCTGGAAAACGCCAGCGTCGATACCGAAGCGCATATGTTCAACGCCGACGCCTTGCGCCTGGCCGGGATCCAGGGAGACGTCAAGCGCGATGCCCAGGGCAAGCTCAACCTGCAGCAATTCATCGCCAACACCGGCAACGCGAACAAAGGCGCCCCCACCCCTCCTGCAGCCGCCAAGAAAAGCGGACCGGAGTGGGTCGCCGCCATCAACAAGTTTGCCATCAGCGACAGCAGCCTGGCCTACCAGGACGACTCGGTCAAACCGGCGGTCAAGCTGCGCGCGGACGGCCTCAACCTGAGCGCTGACAATGTCTCCAGCAAACTCGACAAGACCATCAAGGTTGCGCTGCGCACCCAGCTCAACAAGACCGGCAAATTGTCGGCCGACGGCAGCATCGCGCCGCAATTGAAATCGATCGCGCTCGACCTCGATGTGCAAAACCTGCCGGTAGCCGCCTTCCAGCCGTATTTCACCGACTACCTGAACGTGAACCTGACCTCGGGCCAGGCCAGCACCAAGGGCAAACTGTCGCTGACGCCGCCCAGCGGCCGCCAGGAACTCGCCACTAGTTACAGCGGCAACCTGCGCCTGGCCAATTTCCGCGTGCTCGACAAAGAAACTTCCTCCGATTTCCTGAAATGGAAACTGCTCGACGTCAGCGGCATCAACGCCAATATCGGCGGCCCGCGCCAAAACGTCACGCTGGCGAAGATTGCGCTGAACGATTTCTATGCGCGCATCATCTTGTCTGAAACAGCCAAGCTGAACCTGCAAGATATCGTCGTCCAGAAAAACGCTCCGCCCGGCACGCCGGCGCCATCCCTGACTTCCGCCGAGGCGGGCGAAGGCATGGGCCAGGGGACGCCAAAAGTCACCAAGTCCACTGCCGAAGGCAAGGCTACCGTAGCCCCTATCGCTGCCGCGCCGCCCAAAGAGAATGCGCCGGTGATCAAGGTCGGCCAGGTTGTCATCAAGGGCGGCAACATCAACTACACCGATAACTTCGTCAAGCCGAACTACACCGCCAACATGACCGGCATGAACGGTACCGTCGGCGCCATCGCCTCCGACAAGCCGCAGCCGGCGCCGATAGACTTGAACGGCAAGATCGACAACGACGCCCCGGTAGCGATTTCCGGCTCGCTCAATCCGCTGTTCAAGCCGATGTTCCTCGATATCAAGGCCAGCGCCAACGGCGTCGAACTGCCGCGCCTGACGCCGTATGCCGCCAAGTACGCCGGCTACGCAATCGAAAAGGGCAAGCTGTCGATGGATGTCAGCTACCACATCGAAAACGACAAGCTGGTGGCGCAGAACAATGTGCGCATCGACCAGCTCACCTTCGGCAACAAGATCGACAGCCCGACCGCCACCAAGCTGCCGGTGCTGCTGGCGGTCGCCCTGCTGAAAGACCGCAACGGCCAGATCAACATCAACCTGCCTATTTCCGGCACCTTGTCGGATCCTGAGTTTTCGATAGGCGGCATCATCGTCCGCATCTTCATCAATTTGATCGTCAAGGCCGTCACCTCGCCGTTCGCGCTGATCAGCTCGGCCTTCGGCGGCGCCGGCGGCGACGACCTCGGCTATGCCGAATTCGCGCCCGGCTCGGCCACTCTCACGGCAGCTACGCAAAGCAAGCTGGACACCCTGGCCAAGGCCCTGATCGACCGTCCCGCGCTGAAGCTGGACCTGATCGGCCGGGTCGATCCGAAAAGCGATACCGACGGCGTGCGCCAGCAAATCCTCAACCGCAAGCTGAAAGCGCTGAAGCTCAAGGATTCGGTTGACGGCAGCGACGATGCGCAGTCGGACGATGTGACCCTGACCGACGCCGACAAGGAAAAATACATGAGCAAGGTGTATGGTTCGGAAAAATTCGACAAGCCGCGCAACATGGTCGGCCTGGCAAAATCGCTGCCGACCGCGGAGATGGAAAAACTGATCGTCGCCAACACCGCGGTGACCCAGGACGCCTTGAGCGCGCTGGCGACCCGGCGCGCCGAAACGGTCCGCAAGTACCTGGAAACCAAGGGCCAGATCCCGCTGGAACGGATCTTCCTGATCGCGCCGAAACTGACGGCCGACGGCATCAAGGACAAGGGCCAGCCGAACCGGGTCGATTTTGCGCTGAAATAGCGAGATTCCGGCAAGAGAGAAACTTCTCTTGCCGGAAGAACGACGGCAACATCACACGCGTTGCAGCCCCAGTGAAAACACCACGCCGTCCGCGACATTTAACACGCTAATGGTTCCGCCCATCTTGGCCATATACGTCTTGGCGACAAACAGCCCTTGTCCCCGGCTGCCATTCGCACCAGCATCAAGCTGATCCGACACGCCGTATTCGAAAATCTTGTCGATCAGTTCTTCAGCGATATTCGGCCCGTAATTATGGATGGCGATGGTGGCGGCGGTTTCCGTGGTTTTCAGGTCGATCGAAATCATGGAGCCCGGCAGGCGACAGCGGTCGGCATTGCGCAAGACGTGCGTGACCACATCCTCCAGTGAGTAATCGTCCGCCCTGACCATCACGCCTTCCTGCTCGCCGGAAAACCTGACATCTGCGATACCGACCAGCGGCGCATTGTCGGCCACGTTGCCGAGAAAAGCGCCAATGTCGATGGCAGTCACCTGCAACACTGTGGATTGAAACGCCTCGCTGGGAGAAGCGCTGCCATACAGCACCCGCACCGCCTGCTGCATGCGGTTGATGTAGCGGCTGCTCTGATTTTCCGCTGTGCCGTGCAAGGCCATCAGCGACTGCAGCGGCGACATGATTTCATGGCCCACCGCATGCCACATTTCCTTTTCCTGCTCGGCGCGGATTTCCTCTCGCTCGAGATCTTCCTTGACGCGCCTCAGCAGGTCATGCAGGCAGCTTGCCAGCACGCCCAGCTCATCGGCGCCGCGCAAATCGGTCAGGTCGAACTGGTCGAGGCCGCCTGAACCCTTGACGATCTTCGACACCTTGGCTGCACGCCGGGTCAGCATCGTGATGCGGCGGATGATGCCGATCTCGATGATCAGCCAGGCCACGAACAATGCCAGCAGCATCGCCCCGACAAACCACAGTACCCGTGCAGCCACCACGCCCAGGCTGCGATTGACGCTGCGTTCGTCGCCGATCAGGGTCACGTCATAGATCCCGGCCGAAGTGACGACCGATTCCCTGCTTTCGTTCGGCGGACCGACTTCGTCCACCGGAAGGCGGCGCACCAGGCGGCTGAGCAGGCGCGAGGCATCGTCCGGATGATCTTCGGCGCCGATCAGGCTGACCAGGTCAGCGCCGCCCACGGCGCCGCGCTTCTTGATGCGCAAGCTCTCGCCCGGCAACAGCAGCGAGGCCAGGTCGCCCACGGAAAATGCTCGTGCCGCGGCGGCGCTTTTACTGTCGAAAAGAAGCGGGCCGTCGCCCGGAGGCAAGACCTCGATGCGCACCTGGATGTTGTCCAGGTCGGCCGGCGGCCAGACCGGATTTTTTTGCTGGAACAGGGCGTCCTGCAAGACTCCCACCGGCAGGCGCAGCGAAAAAAATGCACTGCGCGGGCAATCGGCATCGCCGTCGCCCGGCCCAGGTTTGCTGCATGAGGTGCTTTGCCAGATCCAGCCGCGGAAATCCTTGACCGGCCTCGCTCCCACACGGCCGCTATCGTCGTCGAGAAAGCCGGTCAGGCGGCCATGTGCGCCCCGCGTCTGAACCGCATTCGGATCACCGTTCTTTTCAAACGGCGCAATCCAGCGATAGGTCTGCCCGCGCAGCGTCACGGTCACCCGCACCCGATGCGCGTCATCGATATCCTGCTCGCCGCGCTGGTGCGGCATCAGTTCGCCACTGACGAAACTGCCGGCAACATAAATGAAGCCGCCGGCCCAGGGGTTGTTGCCGATGGCGACGCATAGCGCGCCGTCGTCGCCATACTGCACCAGGCATCCGGACATGGTGATGGCTTGCCGCACTTTGTTCTGGTCGTCAAAATCGAGCGAGGGAAACGGCAGCAGCACCGGGTGCAGCGCAGCCGCGCCGCCATTCTCAGTGCGCGGATTCAGCAGCGCCAATTGGCCGGCGGGATGACGCAAGGTGGCCAGGATCTGGTCGCCGGTCTTGCGGAAACTGGCCTGGTAATTCTTGTAGCTCAACTGCTTTTCCTGCTGCAGCACATACAACGCCAGCGCAACGGCAGCCACCGCCAGCAGCAGGAAGGCGCCGCGAAACAGGATGCGCAAGCGGTATTGGGCGATATTCGGAAAGCTGATCTTCATGTGCAGTCATCCCCGCGGTTGAAGTGGCGGCACATCATTTTTCCTGGTCGACCCAGCGAAAGCCGCGCATCGGGATATTTTCAATGCAGGCAAACTCTGCGTCGACCTCGCGGAACGCATCGCGGATGGTGCTGACGTGCTTGCGGATATTGTCGCGGTTGCGCCCGCTCTTGACCACCTGGAACAACTGCTCATAGGTCACCACCTGGCCGCGATGCTCGTACAGCGCGGCCAGCAGGCGCTGCGCCGTCAACGGCAGGTTGATGCGTTGCGCGCGCCAGATCGGGGTTTTCTGGCGCAGCGGGTCGATCGACAGTTCATTGCTGCTGGCCGCAGGCGCGCTCTCCCTCGCGCTGTTGCGGTCCTTTGCCGCGCGCAGGATTTCCAGGAAGGTATCGATGAAATCGGATTCCTCGAAGGTTGCCTTTTGCAGGTAATCCCAGGCATCCAGCGCCTTCATGATGCTGCGGTAGATGGTGGCCGGCATGGCCGACACCACCAGCACCGGCGTTGCCTGGCCCTTGTTGATGGCATTGATGATGGCGACGCCGGCATGGCGCTCGCGCCCCAGTTCGATGTCAAGCACCACCAGGTCATAATTCTCGCGCGCCAGCGCCGCTTCGGCATCGTCGCGCGTATACCACTGGTCCACCAGGATGCCGGGCTTGGCCGATTCGATCCAGCCCTTGAGCTGGTTGCTGGTCGGGATGTCGTCTTCGATCACCGCTACTTTTTGTGCCTGCTTTGACATTTTTTCTCCGCTACATCCGCTATCAATGACGCCCATCGTCCTCGCTCTTTTCGTGGCCTGCAGGATGAAGGGTCATGAAAGTATCCACGCTTTCCCATGAAATGTCTGCGCCGCGCTGTGAGTATTTCTTCACACGGCTTACCGGAATGCGACGTTGCGGAGCATTCACCGCTCCCGGATAACGCGACTGCCCCTGCCCGGCCATTGTTACTTCCGCGGCCTGGGGCGCAAGATTCTTCCCAGGGAAAAGCACTGCATGCCGCTCCCAACCATCGAATTACCACATCAACCGGGGGAAATATCATGTCTGAACGGCTCGAATCACTGGCGCAGGGCCTGCTGGCGCTGCTCACCACAACCATTTCGGCAATCGGCGCTACGCTGGCCGGCCTGGCCCGCGCCGCACGGCGTGCCTGGATACTGTTGCTGGCGCTCGCGCTGATAGGCGGCAGCGGCTACGAATTGATTACCCATCCGCCATTCAAGACTCTTGAACCGGGCGAAGTCGGCATCCGCGCCAATAAGCTCACCGGCGGCACCACCGAGGTAAAAGACGGTCTGGTCGTGGTCATCCCCGGCCTGCATGAACTGCGGCGCTACTCGCTGCTCGACCAGGTCTATCGTCCGGTCCGCAGCAGCAAGGCAAACGGCGAAGCGCCCTTCCAGTCGATCGAGGGCCTGTCGCTGGGGGTGGACCTGACCATACGCTATGCCATCGACCCGGCCAGGCTGGCCGCTATCGCGGCGAAACTGCCTGCCGACATCAACGGCGAGATCGTCGAGCCGATGGTGCAGGGCGTGATCTACAAGTCCTTCACCCGCTATTCGGTGCGCGACATCTTTTCCACCCAGCGCGGCGAGATCCAGAAAGAAATAGAAAACGAGTTGAAACCGAAACTGGCGGCCGACGGCATCATCCTGCGCGGCGTACAGATGGGCCAGGTCGACCTGCCGCCGGAATACCGTCAAGGCATGGAAAAACTCCTGGCCGAGGAACTGGAAACCGAAAAAATGAAATACACGCTGGAGCTGAAGAGCAAGCGAGTCAAGCAAACCGAGCTGGAAGCCGAAGCCGACAAGGTGAAACGCGAAAAATCGGCGGAAGCGGCTGGCAACGAACAGATCATTGCCGCCAAGGCCCAGGAAGAAGCCATGAAACACGTGCTGCCATTCAAGCAAAAGCAGATCGAGCAGCGTCAGTATGAAGCCGAGGCAGAGAAGGTATCGCGCATCAAGACCGCCGAGGGCAGCGCAGAAGCGCGCCGCATCGAAGCTACCGGTGAAGCCGATTCACGCCATAAGCTGGCCGACGTCGAAGCCTATCGCCTGGAAACCATCGGCAAGGTCACCAGCGCCCAGCTTGAGCGTGACGGCGCGCTGATCTCGAAGAACCCCTTGCTGATCCAGAAAACCATGGCCGACAAACTGTCCGACAAGATTTCGGTCATCATCGCCGCGCCCCCGGCCAACGGCGGTTTCATCGGTTCGGCCTTGCTCGGCGGCGGCCAGGCGGTTGCCTCGCAAAATACACAAGCCAACGCTGCTCAGGAGACACAACAATGATGCTCGCCGCCCTGGCCCTGGTCGCCATCGTCACCCAGGATAGCGCCGCCCTGCGCGCCGCGCCCCGCGAATCGGCCCAGCAGCAAGCCGTGCTCTGGCAAGGCGACAGCCTGGAAGTGCGCGGCGAAAAGATGGACTACCTGCAGGTATACGATCACCGCCGCGAACGCGGCGGCTATATCCGCGCTTCGCAAGTGCGTACCCAGTCGCTGGAACCGAAAGACGCGCCCGACCTGCTGGCAGTGGTGCGCTTCCTGCGCGACACGCCGGGAGCCGAGGCGCTCGGCATCAGTTACGCCGCAGCCTACCTGAAGGCGGCGCCAGCCGAAGCCATCGGCCCCGAGCCATTCGATGCGCTGGGCGCCATGGCGGAGCGCCTGGCGCGCCGCGCCTCCGCCAAACGCGGAAAAACCGACGACGCCGTATTGGCGGCCCATCTTGAAGTGGCATCCAGCTATGGCATCGGCATGCAAGGCTTCGAGCGCGATGGGCGCATCCAGCTTTGCTACAACGGTGAAGCCTTCCGCCGCGTACTGGCCATGAAATCGGACGATGGCCAGCGCGCCCGCGCTGCCCTGGCGCTGACCCGGCCCGAATGCGTAGACCCGAATCTCACGCCTACCGACCGCAACAGCCTCGATGCCTGGCGCGGCGAGATCCTCGACCGTGTGCAATTGACCAACCTGCCCGAATACGAAAAAAACCGCCTGCGCCTGCGCCGCGCCGGCGTCTGGGCCAGCATCGCCTTCGAACGCGCCAGGCAGCGCCTGCCGGCCCAGGACGCCGCCAACCGCGCCTTGCAGGAACTGGCCGGCGTCAACAAGCAAGAAATCGCCGAACCGGATGCAGCCGCTTATACCGATGCCGCCGTGCGCGTCGCTGCCTCGCGCTGGGCGGCGGAACCCGAACCAGCTGCCGGCAGCGGCCTGGCGGTCGTCACCACGCCCGGCGAAACCGGCGAAACCTGTGTCGCGCTGGTGGATGCCAAACACGATCAAAAGAACCCGCTTTTCAAGCGCTGCACCTACGGCCTGGTCTGGAAAGCCTCGGCCAGCGTCAACGCCCAGCAAACCGCCCTGGCGCTCGCCGTGCAACCGCTCGATTCATGGCGCGAGCTGTGGGTATTCCATCAGGCAGAAAAAGGCTGGACCATCGATATCCTGCCGCCGGCCGCGAACACGCCCGATATCGGCTACCTGGAATTCGCCGGCTGGGTGCCAGGCAGCACGAAAATGCTGGCGGTGCGCGAAGCCCGTGTGGACGGGCGCTTCAAGCGCAGCTTTGAAGTGATCCGGATGGATACCATGGATGTCGAGAAACAGGCCGATAACCCGCGTTCCCTGAGCCTGTTTTACCGCTGGCAGGATCCGGCCTGGAAAAGGGGGACCTTGAGCATGCGGTGACAATTGGCTCCGTCCCAGTCAAGCCCCCGGGATGCAGGCCTCGGATCGAGCGATAAAGTGGTATACTGATGTTTGCTTTATAGCGTCGGGGGCGACCTGGTTTCGACGTGGGTTACAAAGCAGCGCAGGGCATACCGAGGACCGACTACCTCGTAAATACAATCGGAATAGATCTAACTGCAAACGATAACTCGTACGCACTAGCCGCTTAATAACCGGTTAGCTCTACACCATCTCGTCCCTGGGGTGGGCTGGTAAAACAGCAGTAGAGTCATATACAGGGAATCGCTTTTAGTCGGGTTACTTGGCTGAAAGTTAAATTTAGGTGACTCGCCTGAACGAAGCGTGTGCGTCCGCGTCGGCTGGGTTAAATCAAATGACAGCACTAAGTATGTAGAACTGTCTGTAGAGGACTTGCGGACGCGGGTTCGATTCCCGCCGCCTCCACCACCAATACAAAAGGTCACCCTTTAGGGTGGCCTTTTTTATTGGTGCTCGATATGACGGGTATCGAAGCCGCGGCCGGAACGGACGCGGGGCGAAGACAGGGTTTCGGCAAGCGTGCTTGCCGCTGTCTGAGCGGTTTTCGCCTGCAGGCGAAAACCCGGGAGATTCCCAGCGCCCCCAGAAATGAAGGCCGTTTTGTTTGGCGCTTCAATGGCCCGGCCCAATCCTCCGAAGCAAGGAAACAACAATTCGCCTCGAATCCGATGCGTTTTCCAAGCCTTTTCACACTTCCTGCCAACAGTTTTTGCATAAATTCGCAGGAAAGAAACAGCGCGACACAATTCCCGATTATTCCGTATACAAACTTTCTGCCCAGACATAGAATCCTGTGCGTAACAATCGTTGCAGCTGCAATGCGAGCCATTGAAAAATGGACATGAGTTCGTTCAATTGATTCTGGGAGTCTTCTTGTGAAGCGTTACGCCGGTGTATTTGCATGTCTTCTTGTCTATTCCCTTGCCTTGGCAACCACCTTGCTGCCGGCCCATGAGAGCCGCGCCGATGCACTGGAAGACGTGCAGAACCGCCGCGCGATCCGCATCGCGGTGCCAAAAGACACGCCGCCGTTCGGCGCCGCAAACCAGTACAAGGCGCTGGAAGGTTTCGATGTCTCGATCGCCAGGATGATTGCGCTGGAACTGGGCGTCAAGCTGGACATGGTGCCGCTCGACAGCGGCGAGCGCATTCCGTCGCTGCTGAACCGGCATGTCGACCTGGTGATCTCCAGCCTCGGCAAAAATCCTGAGCGTCAAAAACAGATCGACTTTTCGCAGGCTTATGCGCCGTTTTACCTCGGTGTATTCGGCGCGCCGGGCATCGACGTCAAGAACGCGGCCGGACTGGGCGGCAAGACTATCGCTGTGCTCAAAGGCTCGATCGAAGACGGAGAGTTGAGCAAGGTGGCGCCGGCGTCGGCCATTGTCAAACGCTTCGCCACCGAGCCTGAGGCCGTCAAATCGTATTTGCAGGGCGAATCCAAATTGCTGGCGGCCGGCAACGTGCTGATTTCCGCCTTTACCAAAGAGCAAGCGGAAGCAACCCAGCTGAAAATCGTGCTGAAAGACTCGCCCTGCTTTATCGGCATTAATAAAAACGAAACTGCATTGCTGAACAAGGTCAACGCCATGCTCAGCACCATCAAGCAAAACGGCATGCTCAATGTCAATGCACAGCGCTGGTTCAAGGCGCCTTTGCCAGACAGCGTGCTGCACAGCTCTGTCGAATAAAGCCGAACCGCGCTGTATCGGATAAAAAAAGGGATTCCGCAACCGGAGTCCCTTTTCTCTTTGTAGGATAAGCTGGTGCAAAATTGGCGGCGCGGCGCCGCCACAGCTTCCAACAATATCGACGAAACCAGGCATATGAGCCAATCCGGAATTCCATCCGCAGCGCACATAGAACTTCCCCCACCTGCAGTCAGTTTTCGGCAGGCCTTCCTGTTCTGGCTCAAACTGGGTTTCATCAGCTTCGGCGGACCTGCCGGCCAGATCTCCATCATGCACCAGGAGCTGGTTGAGAACCGACGCTGGATTTCGGAACGGCGCTTTCTGCATGCGCTGAACTATTGCATGGTGCTGCCGGGCCCGGAGGCGCAACAACTGGCCACTTACATCGGCTGGCTGATGCACCGTTCATGGGGCGGCATCGTGGCCGGCGTCTTGTTCGTGCTGCCCTCGCTGCTGATCCTGATCGCCCTGTCCTGGCTGTATATCGCCTTTGGCAATTTGCCGCTGGTCGCCGGCCTGTTCTACGGCATCAAGCCCGCCGTGACCGCCATCGTGCTGCAGGCAGCGCACCGGATCGGCTCGCGCGCGCTCAAGAACAATGCCTTGTGGGCGATTGCCGCAGCGTCGTTCGTGGCGATTTTCGCCTTGCAGCTGCCGTTCCCGGTCATCATCGCCGCCGCAGCGCTGACCGGTTACATCGGCGGCCGCATCGCGCCGGACCGTTTCAAGACCGGAGGCGCGCACGGCAAGGCAGACCAATCGTTTGGAGCCGCGCTGATCGATGACCATACGCCGACCCCGACGCATGCGCAATTCCGCTGGTCCACCTTGTCTTGGATAGCCATCGCGGGCGCCTTGTTGTGGTCGCTGCCGATGGGCTTGCTGACAGTGTTCTATGGCTGGCATGGCGCCCTGACGCAGATGGGCTGGTTTTTCACCAAGGCGGCGCTGCTGACTTTCGGCGGCGCTTACGCGGTGCTGCCGTATGTGTATCAAGGCGCGGTCGAACACTATGGCTGGCTGACGCCGACACAAATGATCGATGGCCTGGCGCTAGGCGAGACCACGCCCGGGCCGCTGATCATGGTGGTGGCTTTTGTCGGCTTCGTCGGCGGTTATGTCAAAGCCGTATTCGGACCAGACAGCCTGTTTCTTGCCGGCGCCGCCGCGGCGGCACTGGTGACCTGGTTCACTTTCCTGCCCTCTTTCCTGTTCATCCTGGCCGGCGGCCCGCTGATCGAAGCCACCCACCATGACCTCAAGTTTACCGCGCCTCTCACGGCGATAACCGCCGCTGTGGTGGGCGTGATCCTGAACCTGGCGGTATTCTTCGGTTACCACGTGCTCTGGCCACAGGGTTTTGGCGGCGCCTTTGACTGGTTATCGGCGCTGATCGCGCTGGCCGCGGCGGTCGCCCTGTTCCGTTTCAAGCGCAATGTGATCCATGTCATTGCGGCGTGTGCGGTAAGCGGCCTGGTCCTGAAAATGTGGGTGCTGTGAATCGAATCGCGCAACTTGTTGCGGCAGATGTGATAAGTTCGACAAATAATCTGGAATTCAAGCAGGAGAACATGATGCCAAGCGCGCGCCTGAATGGCGAAACCATCACCGATTGGGACAGCTTCCATACCGAATGCGCACAGGTATTCGGTTTTCCCGAATTCTACGGCCGCAACATGAATGCCTGGATCGATTGCCTCAGTTATTTGCGCGATGAAGACGGCATGAGCAAGTTCCGGCTGCGGGAAAACGAAGTGCTGAGCATCGAAATATCGCACAGCGAGAAACTGCGCCAGCAGGCGCCCGATATCCTCGAAGAGCTCGAATTTTGCATCGCCGCGATCAATGAACGCTACGACGACTATGGCGAAAAACCAGCGCTGAAACTGACGCTTCGCTAGCAGCCTGGTTTAATCGATCAGGCTGCCGCCATCGTAGAACGGATAGGGGCCGTCGAATTCGCCGACATAGGCGGTATGGCTGATCAAGCCGGTTTCCGCATCCCACAGGTGCAGCTGGAAAGCCGGCGGCTCCATGACGAACTGCGAGGCGGCTTGCGGGCTGAGATCCAGCGCCACCTGGTGCGCGACACCGGGACAGGTGGAGGCGATCGTACCGCCGAAGCGCACCTGGATGCTTCGGTGCAAATGGCCGCAAAGAATGCGCTCGACCTGCGGGTGGCGGCGCACCACCTCAGCCAATGCCTGCGGCTGCGCCAGACCTATCTGATCCATATGGCCGATGCCAGTCTTGAACGGTGGATGGTGCATCACAATGACTGTCGGTTTATCTGGCTGGGCTTGCAATACCTGGTCCAGCCAGGCCAGGCTGGCCGGCGCCAGCGCCCCGCCGCTGGCCTGCGGAATGACTGTGTCCAGAGCGACAATGCGCAAAGCATAGTCGTCGATGACATATTCGATCCTGCCTGCGCTTTGCCGCAGGTAAGCATGATCGGGAAACGCCGCACGCAAAGCGCTGCGCTCATCGTGGTTACCCGGCAGCAGGTAGTAAGGCATGGCCAGAGGCTGCAGCAGCTGGCGCAGGAATGCATATTCCTGCGGCTTGCCGAAATCGACCAGGTCGCCGGTCAGTACTACCGCATCGGGCCGCTGCCTGAGCTGATTGACCTGCGCCACGCAACGCCTCAGGCTTTCAGCCGTATCGACGATGCGGTACGATTTTTTGCCGCCTGCCTTGATGTGCAAATCGGAAATCTGGCAAAGAATCATGCGGCTGCTCCATGGTTAAAGTGCAGCAGCGCATGTTCCGCTACGCGCAATGCGATAGGTTCGCCTGCCCGCCAGGAAGCGCGCCTGCCGGTTTCCACGATGACCGGCTGTTCAGCACCAATATCGATCACCAGGCGCGTCCGGTCGCCCAGGAAGAATGTGGACAACACAGCGCCCTGCATATTCGCGCCGGCCACGCCATCGGCGACGACTTCCACATCTTCCGGCCGGAACATCAGCGTTGCCGCCGGCGCCGGCGACGTTGCGGCGAACGGCAGCATGCCGCCGGCAAATCGCAGGTAGCCATCGTGCACCCTGCCCGTCACCCGGTTCATGGTGCCGATGAAATCGGCTACAAAATGGCTGGCAGGGCGATAGTAGATATCCTGCGGACTGCCGATCTGCGCAATCCTGCCGCGCTCCATCACGACTACCCGGTCGCCCAGCGCCATGGCCTCGCCTTGATCGTGCGTCACATAGATTGCCGTGATGCCGAGCTTGCGCAACAGCTGGTTGAGATCGGCGCGCAAGGTTTCGCGCAGTTTGGCGTCCAGCGCGGTCAATGGCTCATCCAGCAGCAGCACCTTGGGTTCGACCGCCAACGCACGGGCCAGCGCGACCCGTTGTTTTTGACCGCCCGACAACTGGTCGATGCGCCTGTGGCTCAATCCTTGCAGGTGCACCATCTCCAGCAGCATTTCGATTTTTGCCTGGCGCTGGGCTGCCGGCATTTTGCGGATCTTCAAGCCATAGGCAATGTTTTCGCCGACCGTCATGTTGGGAAACAAGGCGTAATTCTGAAACACCATGCCGACGCCGCGTTTTTCTATCGGCAAAGCGGTGACGTCTTCACCGCCGAACAGGACCTGGCCGCCTGCGTCCGGAAACTCGAGTCCGGCAATCAGGCGCAAGGTGGTGGTCTTGCCGCAGCCGGACGGCCCTAGCAGGACGACGGTTTCCCCAGGCTGGATTGCCAGCTCTATCGGCTGCAGCGCCTGTGCGCCGTTGGCGAAGGTTTTACCGCACTGGATTAGTTGGATGGAAACAGCATTTTTCATAAACGGACTCTTGAGCGTGTGGCATGCGTCACCCATTGCATGGCGATCAGCAGTGGAATGATCATCAGGAAGAAGATCAGCGTATATGCGGAGCCGACTTCGAGCCGCATCGAGGCATAACTGTCGGCCAGCCCGACCGGCAGGGTCATGGTCAGGGGTGTATGCAGCATCCAGGTGATGTTGAATTCGCCTATCGACAAGGTCACCACCATCAGGGCGCCGGCAAGGATGCCTGAAAACACGTTGGGAATCACGATCCCGAAGAACCGCTGCCCCAGTCCCGCGCCAAGGCTGGCCGCGGCTTCCTCCAGCACCGACAATTGCGACGACTGCATTACCGCCAGCACCGGACGCACCATGAACGGCAGCGTAAACAGCACATGGCCGATCAGGATAAACAGCAGGCTGCCGCGAAACTCCCGGTACTGGCCGTACGCCATGATCAGGGCCAGTGCCGTCGCCAGCCCCGGCACAGCTACCGGCATCATCAGCAGTTCTTCGATCACGCGCGCCAGCCGGCTGTTGCCGCCCCGGTGCCGCGCCAGCATGTAAGCCAGCGGCACGCCGGCGGCGGTAGTGACTGCCAGGCAGGCCAATGCGATGGCAATCGAACGCCAGATGGTCTGCTGATAGGTGTCCCAGACCTGCATCACCCAGCGTAGAGTGAAACCGCTGGACCAGCCGACGAAGAAATTCTCGGTGACGCCGGCCAGCATCGACAATACGATAGGCACGATCAGGAATGCGCACACCAGCAAAGTGAATGCCAGCTGCAGGTAAAAGCGGAAAGAATGCTTCATGCCGCTGCTCCCGCCGCATTGCCTGACCATGAACGCGCCAGCGCCAGCACCAGCCAGGTGGTCGCTCCCAATACGATCGACAGCGCGGCGGCCATCGAAAAATTGGCATAGCTGGTAAATTCGTTATAGATCGCCATAGGCAATACATCAATATTGGTCGCCAGCGTGAAGGCGGTGCCAAAAGCGCCGACGCTGGTGGCAAAACAGATCGCGCCGGAGGACACCAGCGCCGGCGCCAAAGCCGGCAGCACGATATCGGCAAACACTCGCAGCGGATTGGCGCCTAGCGAGCGCGCCGCTTCTTCCAGCGCCGGATCGAGTTTTTCCGCCGCCGCCATCACCGTCAAGATCACGCGCGGAATCGAAAAATAGAGATAGCCCAGGAACAGGCCGCCCAGCGAATAGGCGAATACCCAGGCGTCGCCGAACAGCCAGTTTGTCACGGCGCCAATCAAGCCCTGGCGGCCGGCCAGCATGATCACCATGAAACCGACCACCACCCCGGGAAACGCCAGCGGGAAAGTCAGCATGGCCAGCAGCACCGCTTTGCCGGCAAAACGGTTACGCTGCAAAAACAGCCCGACCAGGGAAGAAATCATCAATGTCGCCAATGTGACTGCGGCCGACAACAGCAAGGTCAACATCAGGCTGGTGAAATAGTGGCGGTTGGTCAGCACGGCAAGATACGCTGCGGCGCCGCTCGGCCCGCTGGCGCCGACTTCCACCAGGCGCAGCATCGGCAGCAGCCAGAAGGCCAGGAACAAGGTCACGCCTGGCGCCGCAAACAGCAGGTAAACATGGCGCCCGGCTGGCGTGCGCCGCTTCTGGCTACTCCGCTTCACCGCAGTTCAGCCTGATAACGTTCGCTGAATTTGCGCTGGACCTCGGCCATCTTGCCGTAATCGACCGGCTTGGCGCGGGCATATTCCGCAGCCGGCAGGAAGCGTGACTGGGCTTCCTTGGAAATGGCGGAAGCACGCACCGGCCGCAGGTAGGCATTAGCCCAGATCGCCTGGCCTTCGTTGGATAGCAGGAAATCGAGTACCTTCTTGGCATTGGCAGGATTCGGGCCGTTCTTCACCAGGCTGACCACATACGGCACCGTCACCGTTCCTTCGCTAGGGATCACAAACGCGACGTTGGCTTTGTCTTTGTATTTGGCGCGATAGGCATCGAAGTCATAACCGAACAGAATCGGGATCTCGCCAGACAACAGGCGTGCATAAGAAGTCTGCTTAGGCACGATGGGCTGGTTTTTTTGCAGCGCCTTGAAATAATTCATGCCTGGCGTGAAATTGTCCAGGGTGCCGCCCAATGCCTGGTTGACCGCCACTGCACCGACATAGCCGACAAAAGCGCTGGCCGGGTCGAGATAGCCGATCAGCCCCTTGTATTCCGGCTTCAGCAAGTCCTGCCAGGAACGCGGCACCGGTTTCCCCTTGAGCGCATCGACATTCACCATCAGACCCATGGTGCCGGAATGGATAGTGAACCAATAACCGTCGGGATCTTTCAGGTCGGCCGGAATGTCATTCCAGCCGGCCGGCTTGTAAGGAGCCACGACCTCATTTTTCTTGGCTTCAATGCCGAAGGTCACGCCGACATAGGTGAAGTCGGCCACCGGGCTGGCTTTTTCAGCGATGATCTGCGACAGCGACTGGCCGCTGTTCTTGTTATCGGGCGGCACCGTGATGCCGGTCTTGTCCTTGATGGTCTTGATCTGCGTTGCCCAGTCAGCCCATTCGGGCGGACAGTTGTAGCAGATTGCGTTTTGCGCAAAGGCATGGGCCGATGCAGCGAGGGCGACGGCGGCGGCCATCGCATGGAAAACACGTGCTAAGCGCATGCTGGTTCCTTTCTTGAATTTAACTGTGAAAAGTTCTGACCGAACCGCCCAGACGGACGGTGTGAGGCAATAATTGCGTGGATGCCGGCCCCTGGCCGTCTTGCGGCTCCTCGATTGCACGCACCAGCGTGCGCAGCGCCAGCTTGCCGATCTGCTCGGATGGCTGGGCGACGCTGCTCAGCATCGGATCCATCAGCTCACCTAGCGGGATGCCGTCGAAACCCATCACCGATACATCGTCAGGCACGCGCAAGCCAATTGCGCGCAGATCGCGCATCACGCTCAGCGCCAGCAAATCGTTGGAACAGAACAGCGCGCTTGGCCGCCGCAAGGGATCCCGGAAGATTTGCAGGTGCTCGGAGGAGAGTGCGGCATAGGTATGGCGAGGAATTTCAATTGGCGTCAGCACTTGCAATCCATGCTCGTGCATTGCCTGCCGGTAGCCGTGATAGCGTTGCAGGGCCCGGTCGGAAGCGTGGAATTGTCCGGACAGCATCTGGATCCGGATATGGCCGAGATTGATCAGGTGGCTTACTGCCTCATGTGCCGCGGCCCGGTTATCGACTGACACGGATGGCCGTGCCGTCTGTTGCGGCTGGTTGTACACCAGTACATACGGGATGCGTTCGCGGTCTAGCACATCCAGCGTGCTGCTCGCGTCGGCGTTGGTGACGGTGAGGATGATGCCGTCGACGCGATGCGCCAGCAACAATTCGACGGCAGCGGACTCATCCTGCTGGCGATATTCGGTTGCGGTGAACATGACCGAATAGTCGCGCTGGCGCGCCGCCGTTTCCACTCCTTGCAGGCATTGTGCAAATACCGTGTTGGACAAGGTCGGCACCACCACGCCGACCGTGCGCGAGCGTCCGGCGCGTAAGTTGCGTCCGGTGAAATTCGGGCGGAAACCGAGGACTTCGATTGCCTGGTTAATCCTGCTGGCGGAATCGATGCTGACCGAATCCGGCTTGTTCAGCAGACGCGATACCGTAGCGATCGATACGCCGGCTTCCAGGGCTACCTGTTTGATGGATGGACGCACAATTTTATCCGCGATGTAAACGTTTACATCGTGCCAGCACTTTGTTACGCGCTGATGACCGTGCGCAGGTCTGCCGGGATGGATTGCTTAGTGTCGTATTGCCTGCTCGGCCGCTGTCCAGCGTTCGATGGATGGCGTGGCCGCTGGAGCAAGGCTATCGTGATGGACGAAGATAATAGATATCCCATTCCTCTTCCGCAAGGAATTCAAAGCCATGGCGCTGATAAAAACGGTTGGCATCGCTTCCTCTCAGGGCGCCGACACGCACCGGCAGTGACAGCGCGTCGGCTTCTTTAAAGACTTGCGCAAGGACAGCGGCGCCGATTCCTTTCCCCTGGTTGCCGGGGCGGATATAGAGATGATCGAGCAGTAATTGACCGTGAGCAGGTTTGACCACCACAAAACCCAGCCGCTGGCCGTCGACCGCTACATGCCGTGTGTGCATTGCCGAAAAACTGGAGCGCAATCGTTCCCTTGCGCGAACCGGGTCGAAGCGGCCGATGCGTTCCAGGCTTTCGCGCATGGCGTCTATGCGCAACGCCAGCAGTTCTTCAAAATCCGTTTCAATTGCCTGAACCAGGCTGATAGGCGGGGGATTTGCGGCAGACATGTTCGATTGCCCTTCAATTGGGCTGGTAATTGTAAACCGTTTTCCCAAAGCAAAAACCCTCTGCATGTTGAATGCAGAGGGTTTTTTAATAAAAGCCTGACGATGACCTACTTTCACACTGGTTGCAGCACTATCATCGGCGCAAAGTCGTTTCACGGTCCTGTTCGGGATGGGAAGGGGTGGTACCAACTCGCTATGGTCATCAGGCATAACTTGTATCGTTTTTGTTCTCCGGTTGGAGCAACAAAGAACGCAATTTAGAAGAAGTAGTTTTTTATACCGAGTTCACTAGGGTGAGTGAACCCGGTTGGGTATGAATGTCCAAACGGTGTTGCTATCGTTGAGGATAGTCACCTTGGCAAACAAAAAAGCTCATCATATAACCTGCTAAGGTTATAGGGACAAGCCTCACGGGCAATTAGTACTGGTTAGCTTAACGTATTACTACGCTTCCACACCCAGCCTATCAACGTCCTGGTCTCGAACGACCCTTTAGGGGAATCTAGTTCCCGGGAAATATCATCTTAAGGCAAGTTTCCCGCTTAGATGCTTTCAGCGGTTATCTCTTCCGAACTTAGCTACCCGGCAATGCCACTGGCGTGACAACCGGTACACCAGAGGTTCGTCCACTCCGGTCCTCTCGTACTAGGAGCAGCCCCCTTCAAATTTCCAACGCCCACGGCAGATAGGGACCAAACTGTCTCACGACGTTTTAAACCCAGCTCACGTACCACTTTAAATGGCGAACAGCCATACCCTTGGGACCGGCTACAGCCCCAGGATGTGATGAGCCGACATCGAGGTGCCAAACTCCCCCGTCGATATGAACTCTTGGGAGGAATCAGCCTGTTATCCCCAGAGTACCTTTTATCCGTTGAGCGATGGCCCTTCCATACAGAACCACCGGATCACTATGTCCTACTTTCGTACCTGCTCGACTTGTCAGTCTCGCAGTTAAGCACGCTTATGCCATTGCACTATTAGCACGATGTCCGACCGTACCTAGCGTACCTTCGAACTCCTCCGTTACACTTTGGGAGGAGACCGCCCCAGTCAAACTGCCTACCATGCACTGTCCCCGATCCGGATAACGGACCAAGGTTAGAACCTCAAACAAACCAGGGTGGTATTTCAAGGTTGGCTCCACGAGAACTAGCGTCCCCGCTTCAAAGCCTCCCACCTATCCTACACAGATTGGTTCAAAGTCCAATGCAAAGCTACAGTAAAGGTTCATGGGGTCTTTCCGTCTAGCCGCGGGTAGATTGCATCATCACAAACATTTCAACTTCGCTGAGTCTCGGGAGGAGACAGTGTGGCCATCGTTACGCCATTCGTGCAGGTCGGAACTTACCCGACAAGGAATTTCGCTACCTTAGGACCGTTATAGTTACGGCCGCCGTTTACTGGGACTTCAATCAAGAGCTTGCACCCCATCATTTAATCTTCCAGCACCGGGCAGGCGTCACACCCTATACGTCCACTTTCGTGTTTGCAGAGTGCTGTGTTTTTATTAAACAGTCGCAGCCACCTTTTTATTGCAGCCCTTTCGTCCTTCTGGCGCAGGCCAGTCAAACTACATGGGCGTACCTTATCCCGAAGTTACGGTACAAATTTGCCGAGTTCCTTCTCCCGAGTTCTCTCAAGCGCCTTAGAATACTCATCTCGCCCACCTGTGTCGGTTTGCGGTACGGTCTCGTTAGACTGAAGCTTAGAGGCTTTTCTTGGAACCACTTCCGATTGCTTCACCAATAAATTGGCTCGTCCCATACCCTTGAATTACGCTGCCGGATTTGCCTAACAGCCTTCTCTGATATAGGAACCGGGACTTCCAACACCCGGACAACCTTCCGCGATCCGTCCCCCCATCGCATCTAACGACGGTGCAGGAATATTAACCTGCTTCCCATCAGCTACGCATCTCTGCCTCGCCTTAGGGGCCGACTCACCCTGCTCCGATGAACGTTGAACAGGAAACCTTGGGCTTACGGCGTGGGGGCTTTTCACCCCCATTATCGCTACTCATGTCAGCATTCGCACTTCTGATACCTCCAGCATCCTTTACAAGACACCTTCGCAGGCTTACAGAACGCTCTCCTACCATATCAATAAATTGATATCCGCAGCTTCGGTGACTGGCTTAGCCCCGTTACATCTTCCGCGCAGGACGACTCGATCAGTGAGCTATTACGCTTTCTTTAAAGGATGGCTGCTTCTAAGCCAACCTCCTGACTGTTTTAGCCTTCCCACTTCGTTTGCCACTTAGCCAATCTTTGGGACCTTAGCTGGCGGTCTGGGTTGTTTCCCTCTTGACGTCGGACGTTAGCACCCGGCGTCTGTCTCCCAAGCTCGCACTCATCGGTATTCGGAGTTTGCAATGGTTTGGTAAGTCTCGATGACCCCCTAGCCATAACAGTGCTCTACCCCCGATGGTGATACTTGAGGCACTACCTAAATAGTTTTCGGAGAGAACCAGCTATTTCCAAGTTTGTTTAGCCTTTCACCCCTACCCACAGCTCATCCCCTAATTTTTCAACATTAGTGGGTTCGGACCTCCAGTGCGTGTTACCGCACCTTCATCCTGGCCATGAGTAGATCACTTGGTTTCGGGTCTACACCCAGCGACTGAACGCCCTATTCGGACTCGATTTCTCTACGCCTTCCCTATACGGTTAAGCTTGCCACTGAATGTAAGTCGCTGACCCATTATACAAAAGGTACGCAGTCACGGAACAAGTCCGCTCCTACTGTTTGTATGCACACGGTTTCAGGATCTATTTCACTCCCCTTCCGGGGTTCTTTTCGCCTTTCCCTCACGGTACTGGTTCACTATCGGTCGATATCGAGTATTTAGCCTTGGAGGATGGTCCCCCCATGTTCAGACAGGATTACACGTGTCCCGCCCTACTTGTTGCAAGCTTAGTTCCACAATGATCATTTCGTATAAGGGGCTATCACCCTCTATGGCCGACGTTTCCAAGTCGTTCTACTATGTCCACTGCTAAAACTTGCGGCTGTTCCCATTTCGCTCGCCACTACTTTGGGAATCTCGGTTGATTTCTTTTCCTGCAGCTACTTAGATGTTTCAGTTCGCCGCGTTCGCTTTGCATACCTATGTATTCAGTATGCAATGACCACTAGGGCCGGGTTTCCCCATTCGGAAATCTGCGGATCAAAGCTTGTTTGCTAGCTCCCCGCAGCTTATCGCAAGCTACTACGTCCTTCATCGCCTGATATCGCCAAGGCATCCACCATGTGCACTTATTCACTTGTCCCTATAACTTTAGCTTCTACCTGCGTTCACAAGTAAAAAGCGGTTATAGAGGTATTTCTATGAGTTTAGCGTTTGCCGTATCCAAAGTGTTTTCGCATTGTCCATGCAGCTTGCGCCCATGGACTCTTTTGAGAACTCTTTACATACTTTTTGATTTGATACAATCATACCCATCCACAACAATGTCTTGTCATGGACGAATCTTTACTACTTCTTCTAAATTGTTAAAGAACAGTTATTGCTTTTGATCTTAAAAAGACCAAACCTAAATCCCAATGCCGCTCCTGCGCACCGACTTAGGTTTGACATTTCTATTTCTCACCAAGGAAACTTGGTGGAGGTTGACGGGATCGAACCGACGACCCCCTGCTTGCAAAGCAGGTGCTCTCCCAGCTGAGCTAAACCCCCGGAAATCTTTGGTGGGTCTGGTTGGGCTCGAACCAACGACCCCCGCGTTATCAACACGGTGCTCTAACCAACTGAGCTACAGACCCGCTTGGATCAGTACGAGCCTACCATCAACTACCATGCATCTCTGCACGACAGCCTTTGACCGATACCTGTTCTTCTTAACTAACAGACGATAAGTGTGGACGCTTAACTTTCATGCAAACTCTAGAAAGGAGGTGATCCAGCCGCACCTTCCGATACGGCTACCTTGTTACGACTTCACCCCAGTCACGAATCCTACCGTGGTAAGCGCCCTCCTTACGGTTAGGCTACCTACTTCTGGTAAAACCCGCTCCCATGGTGTGACGGGCGGTGTGTACAAGACCCGGGAACGTATTCACCGCGACATGCTGATCCGCGATTACTAGCGATTCCAACTTCATGTAGTCGAGTTGCAGACTACAATCCGGACTACGATACACTTTCTGGGATTAGCTCCCCCTCGCGGGTTGGCGGCCCTCTGTATGTACCATTGTATGACGTGTGAAGCCCTACCCATAAGGGCCATGAGGACTTGACGTCATCCCCACCTTCCTCCGGTTTGTCACCGGCAGTCTCATTAGAGTGCCCTTTCGTAGCAACTAATGACAAGGGTTGCGCTCGTTGCGGGACTTAACCCAACATCTCACGACACGAGCTGACGACAGCCATGCAGCACCTGTGTTACAGCTTTCTTTCGAACACTCCCAAATCTCTTCGGGATTCTGTACATGTCAAGGGTAGGTAAGGTTTTTCGCGTTGCATCGAATTAATCCACATCATCCACCGCTTGTGCGGGTCCCCGTCAATTCCTTTGAGTTTTAATCTTGCGACCGTACTCCCCAGGCGGTCTACTTCACGCGTTAGCTGCGTTACCAAGTCAATTAAGACCCGACAACTAGTAGACATCGTTTAGGGCGTGGACTACCAGGGTATCTAATCCTGTTTGCTCCCCACGCTTTCGTGCATGAGCGTCAGTGTTATCCCAGGGGGCTGCCTTCGCCATCGGTATTCCTCCACATCTCTACGCATTTCACTGCTACACGTGGAATTCTACCCCCCTCTGACACACTCTAGCCGTGCAGTCACAAATGCCATTCCCAGGTTAAGCCCGGGGATTTCACACCTGTCTTACACAACCGCCTGCGCACGCTTTACGCCCAGTAATTCCGATTAACGCTTGCACCCTACGTATTACCGCGGCTGCTGGCACGTAGTTAGCCGGTGCTTATTCTTCAGGTACCGTCATTAGGACATCGTATTAGGACATCCCGTTTCTTCCCTGACAAAAGAGCTTTACAACCCGAAGGCCTTCTTCACTCACGCGGCATTGCTGGATCAGGGTTGCCCCCATTGTCCAAAATTCCCCACTGCTGCCTCCCGTAGGAGTCTGGGCCGTGTCTCAGTCCCAGTGTGGCTGGTCGTCCTCTCAGACCAGCTACTGATCGATGCCTTGGTGAGCCTTTACCTCACCAACTAGCTAATCAGATATCGGCCGCTCTATGAGCATGAGGTCTTGCGAGCCCCCACTTTCATCCGTAGATCGTATGCGGTATTAGCTAGTCTTTCGACTAGTTATCCCCCACTCAAAGGTACGTTCCGATATATTACTCACCCGTTCGCCACTCGTCAGCGGAGCAAGCTCCCTGTTACCGTTCGACTTGCATGTGTAAGGCATGCCGCCAGCGTTCAATCTGAGCCAGGATCAAACTCTTCAGTTCAATCTCTGTTTTGTGGCATTGCTGCCTAGCATCTCTGCTATCGCTCACTCAAAATACTGACAGTTCACTTGTTTAACCAAGCGACCTATTTTCTTCTTTTGTGAACATTTAATGTTTTAAGTTATACGCCACCCATTTACATGAATGACGCTGCACTTCCATCAAACGCCCACACTTATCGACTGTTAATTGTTAAAGAACCTTCTACTTCGCGTCACCTTCTTACCGGTTCGCGGCGCCGACAAATCGTTTTGTTTGTCAGCAGCAGAGAGATGAGATTATGTGGCGTTTCCAGCTTTTCGTCAACTACTTTTTTACGCATTTCCGAAAAACTTCTTACCAACCACATCACCTTCAACCCCACTTTTCCCCTCGCAAACTCCACCCACAAAACAGCCTCTTTTACCTCTCAGCTGCCTCGTTTGTTTCGCGTCGTTCTCAACGGGAGGCGAACTATAGCAACCCTTCCTCACCCCAGCAAGTACTTTTTCGTTGTTTCCTTAAAATATTTCTATTTATCCCTTTTTACCCACTGCTCCCGGGCCGGGCCGCTATGCATCAACGGAGTTCAGCACTGCCCAGCGGGCGGCGCTGACGCCCTTTTCCAGGCTGACCCGGCTCACTATCTGTTCCAGCTGCAGGTGATTGCTGGGTGAAGTGATCAGATCCGCCCGTACTTCCAGCTGGGTGCCGGAAGCCAGGTCTTCGCTGTGCAGCGACTGCACCACCAGGTGCGGCATGCCATTGAGCATATGCAGCATCAAGGTGCGTACCTGCACCTCGTCTTCCGGCCGGCATACTACAGAGAGGCGATACACCTGCTCGATTTCGGTCGCGCTATGCAGGTCTCGCTGGTTGATCATATTAGAGACGCCCCGCAACAGGACATTGGCCCCCAGGATCGCCGCGGCGCCAATGGCCGCTTCCAGCGCGTGGCCGAGCCCACACAACACGCCGACCGCTGCCGAACACCACAATGTCGCCGCGGTATTCAGCCCGCGCACATTGATCCCTTCACGCATGATGACGCCGGCGCCAAGGAAACCGATGCCGGACACTACATATGAAGCAATTCGGGTTGCGCCTTGCGGATCCGATTCAAATGCCGACACCATGACAAACAACGACGCGCCTATCGATACCAGCGCATTGGTCCGCAAACCGGCCATGCGCTGGCGCATCTGGCGCTCCGCCCCTATCAGCGAACCTAAGGTCAGGGCCAGCAATACCCGCAGGGTAAATATTTTCCAATCCATCTTCACTGCCTTTCTATGTGCGTCGCCATGGCGGATGGCGACATTCCATGGGTGCGCGCCGCTGCTTCATGCACTGAAGGTCAGCCGGCAACACAAACAAATGGGCGGGATAGGCGGCGATGCGGGATCGCCCGGGATGCTACAGCGCGTCAATTCACGCGCCGTAGCGTTGGACGACTAAAAGCGGGTGACTTGCATCGGGCTGCGCGCCCATCCACGGGTACTGGGACAACTGTCCAAAACCGGATCTCCTGTAAAGATAGTCCACCGGATTCTATGGAGGCGCCACGGGCAAGTCAAGCAGCGGCGGCTGCATCCGCCGCCAGCTTGCGCAGGACATGGCCGGCCGCAACCAGGCCGAAAGTGGCGGTGACCACCACTGCCGAGCCATAACCGGCGCAATTGAGGCCGGTAACGCCGGGCGCAGCGTCCGCATCGACAGCGCACACCTCTGCGCTGAGCGGCGCACTCAAGGGCTCGGTGGAAAACACCGCATCGATGCCGAAACGCACCTTGTCGCCGCGCGGGAAACGGTATTCGGAGCGCAAACGCTTGCGCACCTTGGCCAGCAACGGTTCCTGCTCGGTCTTGGCCAGATCGCGCACTTCGATGCAGGTCGCATCAACCTGGCCGCCGGCGCTGCCGATCGTGATCAGGCGAATCCCTTGGTCGCGGCAATAGGCGATCAAGGCCGCCTTGGCGCGCACATTGTCGATGGCGTCGATCACGTAGTCGTAGCGCTGCGTCCCTATCATTTCAGCCAAATTGTCTGCTGTAATGAAATCCTCCACCTCGGTGACATGGCAATAGGGGTTGATCTGGGCGATGCGCGCCGCCAGCGCGCTCACCTTGGCCTGGCCGAGCGTATCGGTCAGCGCATGGATCTGGCGGTTGATGTTGGATTCGGCCAGGTTATCCAGGTCGATCATGGTCAGGTTGCCGATCGCGCTGCGCGCCAGCGCCTCGATCGCCCAGGAACCGACGCCGCCGACGCCTATCACGCAGACATGCGCCTGCAGGAAGCGCGCCAGCGCGGCGGCGCCGTACAGGCGCGCGATGCCGCCGAAGCGGCGGTCGAAATCGATTTCGTCGAGGTCGACGGCAATGGGAGCAAAGGCGCCGGGAGCGCTTGGTACAACGGATGAGGACATGGCTGGAGACAAAAAAGATGCATGGGCAATCGCCAAAATATCCACGGACGGCCGGATATCGCTATTGGCGCTATTTTACCGGCTCCGCAAGACGGATTTATTTTGAAGTGCTTTAATATGAGTACATTGCCATTTATCGATGAGTTGCCAAATAAGCACCCAACCGCCCAAGGCGCCCCAGCTTAACCCACGAGACACAACATCATGCCAAACGCACTGATCAGCACGGCGCCGGATTTCAGCCAGCCGATAGCTGTCCTCAAGCACTGCCACGACAAGATCCGCCAGCAGCTCAGCACGCTGCAGAACCTGCTCGACCATGTGCCGCAGCACGGCAGCGACGCCCAGGCGCAACAAGCGGCCCATAACGTCATGCGTTATTTCAACCAGAGCGCGCCACATCATCACGCAGATGAAGAGCACGACCTGCTGCCGATGCTGCGCGCCACCGCGACAGGGGAAGATGCCGACCTGCTGCAAAAACTGACGCCGGAAATCCTCGCGGAACATCAGCAGATGGACCGCCTTTGGCTTTCCCTCAACCTGCAATTGACGCAGATCGCCGACGGCGCGCCTGTGCAGGCTGCACCGCTATTGTCGCCGCAAGACGTGCAGCAATTTTCCGCCATCTATTCCGCCCACATGGAAAAAGAAGAAACCTGGATCGCACCCATGGCAAAACGCATTTTCAATGACCAGCAGATGCAGCAGCTGGGAGCAGCAATGCAGCAACGCCGAGGTATTCCAGCATGAGTCAAAGCAAGGACCAATCTATCGCAGACCTGAGGATCGACTACAGCCAGGCCAGCCTGTCGGAAGCAGACAGCGCCGCCGATCCGATTACGCAATTCGGAACCTGGTTCGATGAAGCGATCCAGGCGGAAGTGCCGGAAGCGAATGCGATGAGCCTGGCGACTGTCGGCCGCAACGGCCGCCCCTCGTCGCGCATCGTGCTGATCAAGCAATTCGATGAACGCGGTTTCACCTGGTTCACCAATTTCGACAGCCGCAAGGGCCATGAGCTGCTGGAGCATCCCTACGGCGCGCTGCTGTTTCACTGGGTTGCGCTGGAACGCCAGGTGCGCATCGAAGGCAAGGTCGAACGCGTCTCGGAAAGCGAAAGCGACGCTTACTTCCACAGCCGGCCGCTGCGCAGCCGCCTCGGCGCGATCGCATCGGCACAAAGCCAGCCGATCGGCAGCCGCGACCTGCTCGAAGCAGAATATGCGAAGGCCGAAAAAGAGTTCGGCGATCACCCGCCGCGGCCGAATCATTGGGGCGGCTACAGACTTTTGCCGGATACGGTAGAATTTTGGCAAGGACGGCGGTCGCGTTTGCATGACCGGATTCTGTATACCCTGGACGCGGATGGCAACTGGCGGCGGCAACGCCTTCAACCCTAGTTCAGCGTTATCGGTCAAGGCCGGCCGCTTGAGTCCACTAGTACAAGTATTTAATCACCGGAGGAGAAATCGTGTTCTGGGAAAAGAAGCTTGAGAACTGGGTAAATGAAGTCCGCCACCGCGCCGCATTACCGTTGCGGCTGGAATTATGGAACGGCCAGAAGTTTGACTTTGGCAGCTATGCGACGCCTGACGTTACGGTACGCGTACCGCATGCCTCCGCCCTCACCTACCTGCTGACGCCATCCCTCGCCAATCTCGGCGAGGCGTATGTCGAAGGCAAGATCGAAGTCGAAGGAAAAATCAGGGAAATCATCGCCGTCGGCAATGCATTGGCGGCCAATACGCTGAAAGCGGACGGGAAATTCTCCCGCATCACCCGCACCTTCCGCCACAACAAGGAAAAGGACGCGGAAGCGATCCGCTACCACTACGACGTCTCCAACGATTTCTACAAGCTGTGGCTGGACCAGAACATGGTCTATTCCTGCGCCTATTTCGAGAACGGCGATGAAGACCTGGATACGGCGCAGCTGAAAAAAATCGATCACATCCTGACCAAGATCCAGGTCCAGCCGGGCCAGACCCTGCTCGACATCGGCTGCGGCTGGGGCGCCCTGGTATTGCGGGCGGCGCAGAAATTCGGCGCCAAATGCGTCGGCATCACGCTCTCGGAAAACCAGTATGCATTGGCCAAGGAAAGGGTAAAGCAGGCCGGCCTGGAAGACCGGGTAGAAATCCGCCTGCAAGACTACCGCGACATCACCGGCAGCTTCGACCGCATCACCAGCGTCGGCATGTTCGAGCATGTCGGCCTGAATAACCTGCCCATGTATTTCTCGCGCATCCGCAGCTTGCTGACGGACGACGGCATCGCCATGAACCACGGCATCACCACCACCGACATCGACAATGGCGAATCGCCCTACGGCGGCGGCGAATTCATCGACAAGTACGTATTCCCGCACGGCGAGCTGCCGCATATCGGCATGGTGCTGAAGACCATGCAGGAAGGCGGCCTGGAAGTATTCGATGTGGAAAACCTGCGGCGCCACTATGCCAAGACCTGCGGCATCTGGGCGGACAACCTGGAAGCACGCGCCGATGAAGTCAGGAAAACCGTGGATGACCGGCGCTTCCGCATCTGGCGCGTGTACCTGGCCGGCAGTTCCTACGGCTTCGAACGCGACTGGGTGTCGCTGTACCAGGTGGTGTGCCGCAAGGCCGGCCGCAGCGCGAGCACGCTGCCTTGGTCGCGCGACTATATTTACCAGGCCGCGCAATAATCAGCGCCTATCCACTGTTCCGCCTGGAACAGTGGATCATTGCTCAACTAGCGATAACCTTGTCGATAAAGATCTTGCGCAGCTTTGCCACTTTGGGCGCAACCACGAATGCGCAATAGCCTTGCAGAGGATGCTGGCGGAAATAATTCTGGTGGTAATCCTCGGCCTTGTAATAGGTCTCGGCAGGGCTTAACTCGGTGACGATGGGGGCATCCCAGACATTCGCCATTTCCGCCATCACTTTCTTGGCTTCGGTCTCCTGCTGCGGCGACTGGTAATAAATCGCGGAACGGTATTGCGTGCCGACGTCGTTGCCCTGCCGGTTCAGGGTGGTCGGGTCGTGGATCGTAAAGAAGATTTCCAATAACTCGCGGAAGCTGATCTGGTCGGTGTCGAATGTCACCGCGACTACTTCGGCATGGCCGGTCGTGCCTTCGCAGACCTGTTCATAGCTTGGGTTGGCTACCTGGCCGCCGGTATACCCCGATTCGACCTGCTGCACACCCTTTATTTCCTGGTAAACCGCCTCCAGGCACCAGAAGCATCCGCCCCCTAAAACTGCAACTTCCTTGGTCATGGCCGCTACTCCCTGGTTACTTTCCATTAACACTTTCACTTTAACGCAATCTGCCATCGCTTGTCGACGTAGATATACAGAATCTCATATGCGATCCGCGCAGGCAAAAAAATGCCCTGGCTATGCAGGGCATTTAATACAAACCTTATCCAGCGCTTGTCTGATGATTTAGAACTTGTAGCCGACAGTCAGCACCGAAACCAAAGGATTCAGAGTGATTTTGGTAGTGGCGTGGGTGGTTGTTCCATCGCTGTGATGGGTGCTCAGGTCAGCCTTGGTGTCCAGCGGGACATACGACAGGGAGAAGTTGGCGGACCAGTTCTTGTCGAAATTATAGGCAATACCGACGTTCGCGACTGGCACGAAAGAGCTGCTCAGGTCGGCGCTGGTTGAAGCACCGGCATCGCCGCCGGCAAGCAGTCCCGTCAGGCTGCTGGTCAGCTTGATATTCGAATACCAAACGTATGCAGCACCGGCGCCGACATAGGGACGGAACTGGCTGTTAGCGTCGCCGAAATAATATTTCGCCAGGATCGCAGGGCTCCATTGTGTTGCCGTACCGAGCTGGCCCAGGCCTTTGAGGGAACCCTCGCCGCTCAGCTTGAATTTCGGCGGGATGCCCAGATCCGCAGTGACAGCGATATTGTCGGTAAAGAAGTGGGTCATCTGCAGGATGGCGGTATCGGCGTTGGAAACATGCGCGCCGCTGTTTGGCACTGTGATGGTCCCGAGCTTCAGCGGCTCGCTGGACTGGTTCAGTCCGATGTGCGCCCAGCCGAGATTGACGACATTATCGCCAGCCTGCTGCGCCATGGCGGGAGCCGCGCATGCTGCCAGTACGGACAGCGCAGCCAGTTTCGGCAATACGTTGAATGGTTTTTTCATATGTCTTCTCCAAGTTACACTTCATTTTTAGTAGCGGGATTTTTGCCTGCAGCGAATACAGTACAAACCCATTTTTTTGGCGTTTTTCGGCTCTGGCCTAACCAGACAACGCTCTCTTATTCGACTGCATTTACCAGAATCGGCGTATCCGTGATTTCCGGATATCTTTGCTTTTGCCCTCGAAAAGAACGCGCGTGCTATTCTTTTTTTTACACTATGCCAGCTTTAGAATCATTTGACTATAGTTGTAGCTTTTTTACCTCAAATTATTTTTTGAAACCCGCCAGGACGGCAGAGGAATCGTGCGCGGCACGGCGTAAACGGTCGTTGACACCCTGCCAGGCCAGGCCGGACGGCGGTGCTTCAACCACTATCAGGTCGGCCGCTGCATGATCCATATTGCGCAGCGCCGCATAAAGATCGTGGGCATAGGCCTGGGCCTCGGCGGTCATCGGAAATTGTGCCGCCAAGGGTGGCATGCCAGCAGCTGGCGCAGAATAACTGATCAGCGCCAGGTTCTGCCCGGCCTGGTGCATTTGCTGCAGGATACCGGCCAGCTGCGCCGAAGGCACCAGCAGCACCGGGGTGCGCGGCGCATAGTGCGACTCCAGCGTGCCTGAAGCGCGCGGAGCGGCGGCGTCGGCGGCTTGCACCGCGACACCCAGCACTGCGCCGATTTGTGCGGCGCTGATATGGCCGGGCCGCAGCAGCACCGGTCCATGCGCAGCGATGCGGGATAAATCGATGATGGTCGACTCGATGCCGACTTCGCTCTGGCCGCCGTCCAGGATGCAGGCGATCGGACTGTCGCCTTCGGTATCGAATTCGTCGCGCACGTGCTGCGCCGTGGTCGGACTGACATGGCCGAACTTGTTGGCCGAAGGACCGGCGATGCCGCCCTTGCCACCCTTGAACTCGCGCAGCAAGGCCTGCGCCACCGGATGCGACGGGCAACGCAAGCCGACCGAGCTTTGACCGCCCGACACCTGGTCCGGGATATGGGCGGCGCGCGGCAAGATCAGCGTCAGCGGTCCCGGCCAGAAAGCAGCAATCAGCGCTTGCGCCTGCGGCGGCACCGACTCTACCCAGTAAGCGATGTCCGCTTCCGGCGCGACATGGACGATCACCGGATGGTTGGACGGGCGTCCTTTGGCGGCGTAGATGCTGGCCACCGCCGCCGCGTTCTCGGCATCGGCGCCCAGTCCGTACACCGTTTCGGTAGGAAATGCGACCAGCGCGCCGGCTTCCAGCTTGCGCGCTGCCAGCCGGATTGCCTGCAGATCGATGACCGGCGATTCCATTTATGGAGCGATGCCGAGGATAGCGCAAGCCTGCGCCAGTTGTTGCTGTGCTTCCGCCATGGTCGCGGCGATAAAGGTGATATGCCCCATCTTGCGCGCGCGGCGCGGCTGCGCCTTGCCGTACAAATGCAAATGCGCCGCCGGCAAGGCCAGGATCTTGTCCCATGCCGGTTCGCGCGCTTGCTGGCTGTCATCCCCCTCGAACCAGACGTCACCCAGGATATTCAGCATCACCGCCGGCGAATGCTGGCGAGTGTCGCCCAGAGGCATGCGCGCCATGGCGCGGACTTGCTGCGCGAACTGGCTGGTGACGCAGGCATCCATGGTGTAGTGGCCGCTGTTGTGCGGACGCGGCGCCATTTCGTTGACCACCAGCGAACCGTCCTGCAAGACAAAAAACTCGATGCACAGCACGCCGACATAATTCAGCTGGCCGATGATGGCCAGCGCCGCACGCTGGGCGCGCTCGGCGGTTTCACCGCAGACGTTCGGGCCGGGCACCGTGGTGGTAAACAGGATGCCGTCGCGATGCACGTTTTCGGCAATCGGATATACCGCGGCCTTGCCGTCGACGCCGCGCACCACCAGCACAGAAACCTCATAGGCCAGCGGCAGCATCTTTTCCAGCACGCAGGCAACGCCGTTCATGCCGGCAAACGCCTGGCGCACTTCGTCCAGGCTGCGCACCCGCGCCTGTCCCTTGCCGTCGTAACCGAGCCGCACCGTTTTCAGGATGCCGGGCAACAAGTCGACCGGGATAGCCTCGATATCCGCTGCCGATTCAATCAGGTGATGCGGCGCCGGCAGTACCGTGGAGGTTTTGGCGCATTCGGTAAAGAAGCGCTTTTCCACCATGCGGTCTTGGGCTACCGAGACCGAGGCGGCGGCAGGCGCGACAAAACTGCTGCGCGCCAGGATCGCCAGGCTATCGGCGGCGACGTTTTCAAACTCGGTGGTCACCGCCGCGCACAAGCTGGCCATCTCGGTCAAGGCGACTTCATCGCTGTAGTCGGCCAGGAAATGACGATCGGCGACATGGCCGGTCGGGCAATCCTGCTCCGGTTCCAGCACCGCCACCTTGTAACCCATGGCTTGCGCTTCGTGGGTAAACATGCGGCCCAGCTGGCCGCCGCCCATCACGCCCAGCCAGGTGGCCGGGGTGGTAGTGGGCGGGGTGGCGTGGACCATTGGTTCTGTCGAATCTTGCGCTTTTTCTTCCATACCACTCATACCGGAGGCAACTTCATATCAAGGGCAATTTGCGTCTGTTTGGCGCGGAACGCCAGCAGTTTGGCGGCCAGCGCATTGTCGGTAGTGGCCAGCATGGCGATCGCCGACAAAGCGGCGTTGGCCGCGCCGGCTTCGCCGATGGCGTAAGTCGCAACCGGAATGCCCTTCGGCATCTGCACGATGGACAGCAAGGAATCCTCGCCGCGCAGGTATTTGGACGGCACCGGCACGCCCAGCACCGGCACGATGGTCTTGGCGGCAATCATGCCTGGCAGGTGGGCAGCGCCGCCGGCGCCGGCGATGATGGCGCACAAGCCGCGCTCGCGTGCAGATTCGGCATAGGCGAACATCTGGTCCGGCATGCGGTGCGCCGAGATCACTTGCGCCTCATGCGCGACGCCGAACTCGGTCAGGATGGCGACGGCATGCTGCATCACCTCCCAATCCGAGGACGATCCCATGACGATGCCGATGATCGGCTTGCCGGCAGGCTGGCTATCCTTGCTCATCATCAATCCTTCAGTGTTTCGCCGGTCAGGCTGAACAGCGCTTCGCGATATTTGGCGCCGGTTTTTTCGATGACTTCCTGCGGCAAGGTCGGCGCCGGCGCGGTCTTGTTCCAGCTGGTGACGGTTTCCAGGTAGTCGCGCACGAACTGCTTGTCGAACGACGGCGGCGAAATGCCGACCTGGTAGCTGGACGCCGGCCAGAAACGCGACGAATCGGCGGTCAGCACTTCATCCATCAGGTGCAAGACGCCGTCCTGGTCGAGGCCGAATTCGAATTTGGTGTCGGCGATGATGATGCCGCGCGTAGCTGCATAGTCGGCTGCGGTCTTGTACAGTTCGATACTGATGCTGCGGATCTTTTCCGCCAGTTCCTTGCCGATGCGCGCTTCCATGTCGGCAAAACTGATGTTCTCGTCATGCTCGCCCATTTCGGCCTTGGCCGCCGGCGTGAAAATCGGCTCAGCCAGCTTGGCTGCCTGCTGCAAACCCGCCGGCAGGCTGATGCCGCAGATGGCGCCGGTTGCCTGGTAATCTTTCCAGCCCGAACCGATGATATAACCACGCACTACCGCCTCGACCATGATCGGCTGCAAGCGTTTCGCCACCACCGCACGGCCCCGCACCTGCTCGACCTCGTCGCCCGCCACCACCGATTCCGGCGTTATCCCGGTCAGATGGTTGGGGACAATCGCCGCCAGCTTGTCGAACCAGAAGTCGGACATGCGGTTCAAGACCTTGCCCTTGCCGGGTATCGGCTGGTTCATGATGACGTCGAAAGCCGACAGCCGGTCCGAGGTCACGATCAGGATCTTGTCCTCGCCGACTGCATAGTTTTCGCGCACCTTGCCGCGACCCAGCAACGGCAGGGAAGTAATGGTGGATTGGTAGAGGCTAGTCATGGTTATTCCATAAGTCAGAAAACCAGCCGCCGGACGGCTAAAGCGCCATCCCGCAAGCTGGTAAGTTATTGCGCCCGGCAGTACCGGACGCGATTACAACATCTATCTGTTACTGGACGATCTGCGCCAGTTCGCCCTTCTTGTATTTCTCTGCAATCTTTTCCAGCGAAACCGGCTTGATCTTGGCGGCCTGGCCTTCGCAGCCGAACGCCAGGAAACGGGCTTTCACCACAGCCTTGGCGGCTTCGCGCGCCGGCTTGAGGTAATCGCGCGGATCGAACTTGCTTGGATTCTCGATCAGATAACGGCGGATCGCGCCGGTCATCGCCAGCCGGATGTCGGTATCGATATTGATCTTGCGCACGCCGTGGCGTATCCCTTCCTGGATTTCTTCCACCGGCACGCCGTAGGTTTCTTTCATGTCGCCGCCGAATTCGCGGATTTCCGCCAGCAGTTCCTGCGGCACCGAGGAGGAGCCGTGCATCACCAGGTGGGTGTTAGGAATGCGGGTATGGATTTCCTTGATGCGCTCGATCGCCAGGATGTCGCCGGTCGGCTTGCGCGAGAACTTGTAAGCGCCGTGCGAAGTGCCGATCGCAATCGCCAGCGCATCGCACTGGGTCTGCTTGACGAAGTCGGCTGCCTGCGAGACGTCGGTCAGCAGCTGCTCGCGGGTCATCTTGCCGTCGGCGCCGTGGCCGTCTTCCTTGTCGCCCATCATGGTTTCCAGAGAACCGAGCACGCCCAGTTCCGCTTCCACGGTGACGCCGATCGCGTGCGAGAACTCGACCACCTTGCGCGATACTTCGACGTTGTATTCGTAGCTGGCGACCGATTTGCCGTCTTCCATCAGCGAGCCGTCCATCATCACCGAAGTGAAGCCGGACTTGATCGCCGCCATGCAGACCGCTGGCGACTGCCCGTGGTCCTGGTGCATCACCACGGGAATGTGCGGGAAAGCTTCGACCGCCGCTTCGATCAGGTGGCGCAAGAACGCCTCGCCGGCATATTTGCGGGCGCCGGCCGAAGCCTGCATGATGACCGGCGCGCCGGCTTCATCGGCGGCCTGCATGATGGCAGTGACTTGTTCCAGGTTGTTGACGTTGAAAGCAGGCAGGCCATAGCTGTTTTCAGCTGCGTGGTCCAGCAATTGACGCATGGATACTAGAGGCATGATGTACTCCGATAATAAAAACCTGTAATGGAACAGCGTTCAGGCCGCGCGCCATGCACAATGCCACAATGCATTACGCACTGCGGCGCAGCGTGCCGATTCTGCTCCAACGAATTCAATACTCGCCAATCTTCATGATCTTCAGCGCATTGGTGCCGCCGATCTGTCCCATCGGCTCGCCCCATGTGACAACCACCAGGTCGCCAAGTTGCACTACGCCATTAGCCAGCAGCAAATTCTGCGCAGCCTTCAACACCTCTTCGCGGTCGATCGACTTGGCCAGCTCGAAGGTTTGCACATTGCGGTACAAGGCAGCCTTGCGCTGGGTGGCGATGCTCGGGGTGATGGCGCAGATGGGGATATCGATATTGTGCCGGCTCATCCACAGCGGCGTCGAGCCGGATTCGGTCAGCGCCGCAATCGCCTTGACCCGCAGGTGATGGGCGGTAAACAGGGCGCCGTAGGCGATCGACTGGTCGACGCGGGTGAACTGGACATTCAGGAAATCGGCGTCGAGCTTGCAGTCTTCCGATTTTTCGGCTTCCAGGCAGATCGCCGACATCGCTTCCACCGTCTCTACCGGATATTTGCCGGAGGCAGTTTCGGCGGAAGTCATCACGGCGTCGGTGCCATCCAGCACGGCGTTGGCGACGTCGGACACTTCGGCCCGGGTCGGCACCGCATTGACGATCATCGATTCCATCATCTGGGTCGCGGTGATGGTCAGCTTGTTGGAAATGCGCGCCATCTTGATCATGCGCTTCTGCAGCGCCGGCACGGCGGCGTTGCCGACTTCCACCGCCAGGTCGCCGCGCGCCACCATGATGCCGTCGGAGGCATCGAGAATTTCCTGCAATACCGGGATCGCTTCGGCGCGTTCGATCTTGGCGATCATCATCGGCTTGTGGTCGTAGGCTTCGCCGGCCACATTGGCCAGCTGGCGCGCCATTTCCATGTCGGTGGCGTTCTTCGGAAACGACACGGCCACATAATCGGCCTGGAAACTCATGGCGGTCTTGATGTCTTCCATGTCCTTGGCGGTCAGCGCCGGCGCCGTCAAACCGCCGCCCTGGCGGTTGATGCCCTTGTTATTGGACAGTTCGCCGCCGATCTTGACGATGGTGTGGATCTCATTGCCGAGGATTCTTTCAACGACCAACACGATCAAGCCATCGTTGAGCAACAATACGTCAGCCGGTTTCAGGTCACGCGGCAACGCCTTGTAATCGAGGCCGACGCGTTCCTGGTTGCCCATGCCGCAATCGGCGTCGAGAATGAATTTTTCGCCATTCTTCAACTCGATCTTGCCTTGCTCGAACTTGCCGACCCGGATCTTCGGCCCCTGCAGGTCGGCCATGATGGCCACCTGCTTGCCGCAGGCTGCCGCTATTTCCCGCACCAGCTTGGCGCGGTCGATATGGTCCTGCGCCTTGCCATGCGAAAAATTCAGGCGCACCACATCGACCCCGGCGACGAACATCCGCGCCAGTGTGTCAGCATCGCTCGATGCAGGTCCGATAGTGGCGACGATCTTGGTAGCTCTTTGCATGGACAACCTTTCAGTACTTCATGAACAAACCGCTGGACAGTTGGTTGTGCAACCAGCTGTCCGATTCCCGGGTAAAACCGGGTCAAACTTAGCCGGTGGCGCGCTGCAACAGGATCTCGACCGCCGGCAAGGTCTTGCCTTCCAGGAATTCCAGGAAAGCGCCGCCGCCGGTGGAGATGTAGCCGATCTTGTCGGTAATCTTGTACTTGGCGATCGCGGCCAGCGTATCGCCGCCGCCGGCAATCGAGAAGGCCTTGGAGTTGGCGATGGCCAGCGCCAGGGTCTTGGTGCCTTCGCCGAACTGGTCGAACTCGAACACGCCGACCGGGCCGTTCCAGACCACGGTGCCGGCCTGGGCGATTTGCGCCGCCAGCGTCGCCGCGGTTTTCGGACCGATGTCCAGGATCAGGTCGTCGTCAGCCACATCGGCCACATCCTTGACCTGTGCTGTCGCCGTCGGCGAAAACTCCTTGGCGCACACCACGTCGACCGGAATCGGCACCGAGGCGCCGCGCTTGGCCATCATGTCGATAATGGCTTTGGCTTCCTCGACCAGGTCCGGTTCCGCCAGCGATTTGCCGATTTTCAGGCCGCTTGCCAGCAAAAAGGTATTGGCGATGCCGCCGCCGACGATCAGGTTGTCGACCTTGTCGGCCAGCGCTTTTAATATGGTCAGCTTGCTCGACACCTTGGAGCCGGCAACGATCGCCACCAGCGGCCGTGCCGGCTGGTTCAGGGCCTTGCCCAGGGCGTCCAGTTCGGCGGCCAGCAAAGGGCCGGCGCAGGCAATCGGCGCAAACTTGGCGATGCCGTGCGTGGTGGCCTCGGCCCGATGGGCGGTGCCGAACGCGTCGTTGACATAAATATCGCAGAGCTTGGCGATCTTTTGCGCCAGCTCGTCGCTATTCTTTTTCTCGCCCTTGTTGACCCGGCAATTTTCCAGCAGCACCACCTGGCCCGGCGCCACTTCCACGCCGTCGACCCAGTTCTGGCGCAATTCAACCGGCTGGCCCAGCAGTTCCGCCAGGCGCTTGGCGATAGGCGCCAGCGAATCTTCCGGCTTGAATTCGCCTTCGGTCGGCCGTCCCAGATGCGACGTCACCATCACCGCGGCGCCTGCATCCAGCGCCTGGCGAATCGCCGGCACCGAAGCGCGCACGCGCGTATCTTCAGTAATATTGCCTGCCGCGTCTTGCGGCACATTGAGGTCAGCACGGATAAACACGCGCTTGCCTTGCAGCTGGTGTTGCGCGATCAGGTCGCTAAGTCGATTGAATTTCATGTCGATCAGGCAATATCAGGGAGGAAAAGTCGCTATTTTACTCCAGCAGGCTCTGTCAAAACACCGTTTTCGGCGCATGGCGGGTCTCAAAACACAAGCGCCGAGACCAATATTCTACAGAGTAGGCTGCGTCGAATCCGTTAAAATGTCACTTTATACCCAAGAATGCACCCAAGATCGGCAATGAGCGATGACAGGTCAATAAGGGCCGCAATCTCATTCGCAGTCTCATTGTTTATCAGGCAATTCTATTCACCGGAGATTTAAACATGTCCATGGACGACCGCGACGGCAAGATCTGGAAAGACGGCAAACTGATCGACTGGCGCGACGCCAATATCCACGTCCTGACGCATTCGCTGCACTACGGCATGGCAGTCTTCGAAGGCGTGCGCGCCTACAAGACAGAGCAGGGTCCAGCGATTTTCCGCCTGAAGGAACATACCCAACGCCTGCTGAATTCTGCCAAGATCTTCCAGATGCAGGTGCCTTACGACCTGCAAACCCTGATTGACGCTCAAATCCAGGTGGTGCGCGAAAACCAGCTGGAATCCTGCTACATGCGGCCGCTGATCTGGATCGGCTCGGAAAAACTCGGCATCGCGGCCAAGGGCAACACCGTGCATGTCGCCATCGCAGCCTGGCCGTGGGGCGCCTACCTGGGCGAAGACGGGCTGGCCAAAGGCATCCGCGTCAAGACTTCCTCGTTCAGCCGCCACCACGTCAATGTGTCGCTGGTGCGCGCCAAGGCCAGCGGTTATTACATCAATTCCATCCTGGCCAACCAGGAAGCGCTGACCGACGGCTACGACGAAGCGCTGCTGCTGGATACCGACGGTTATGTATCGGAAGGTTCCGGCGAAAACGTGTTCATCGTCAAGAACGGCAAGATCTACACGCCCGACCTGGCCTCCTGCCTGGACGGCATCACGCGCGATGCGGTGCTGACCATGGCGCGCGACAGCGGCATCGAGGTGATCGAGAAACGCATCACCCGCGATGAGGTGTATTGCAGCGACGAAGCCTTCTTTACCGGCACCGCGGCGGAAATCACGCCTATCCGCGAACTCGACAACCGCGCCATCGGCGAAGGCAAGCGCGGCCCAATCACCGAAAAAATGCAAACCATGTTTTTCGATGTGGTGGCAGGCAAGTCGGACAAATATCGGCACTGGCTTACCGTTGTCGGAAAATAAGCTAGCGCCAACATCACTTGGTTGCAAGTTAAGTAGAAGCAAATTTGGAGAAACAGATGACTACAGTAGCAAATTCGGCAGCAAATACGCAAACCCCGGTTGAACTCGACGGCAAGGACCTGCCGGCGCATTGCCCTAATCCGGCAATGCCGTTATGGTCTTCGCATCCGCGCGTGTTTCTGGAATTCGACAAGAGCAGCGGCAACGCCAAATGCCCCTACTGCGGCACGCAGTACCGGCTGAAACCGGGCGCGGTGGTCAAGGGCCACTGATGACAAAAGGGAGCCTGGCTCCCTTTTTTGATGGCAGCAAGGTATGGTTACAATTCGTGGTGACAATTCGTTCAACAGTTTGAGCACGGAGGCGATATGCCGCACGTCAAATTCATGCACGGCTCGGCCGAAGAAACCGAAACCGCTTTTTACGACGCCATGAGCCGCGCCGATATCGAGGCCATGATGGCGCTATGGGCGGACGACGACGAAATCGTCTGCATCCATCCGAACGCGACGCGGCTGCATGGCCATGCCGCGATCAGGGCCGCTTTCGAAAGCCTGTTCGAGCGCGGCGGCGTGCACATCCGTGCGCGCCAGCTGCACGTGACGCATAATATGTCGACCAGCATCCATAACCTGGTGGAAGAGCTGCACCAGGCCAGCGAATCCGACCGGGAAATGCATATCCTGGCAACCAACATCTATATGAAGACGCCGCGCGGCTGGCGCATCGTGCTGCACCACGCCTCGGTCGCGCCGGGAGCAGCGCCGGAAGAAACCACTTCCAGCGCCACCCTGCATTGAACGAACCACACTGAAGATTTTGTATGCCTGCTGCTGCCTCACTTAGCTCCTACCCCGCGCCGCTATGGCTGCCGGGTGGCCATCTGCAAACCATTTACCCGGCCACCTGCATCAGCAAGCCGGCAGTCGCGTTCAGGCGCGAACGCTGGGATACGCCAGACGGCGATTTCATCGACATCGATTTTGTCGACGGCAAGCCGGGACAGCCGCTAGTGGTGCTGTTCCACGGCCTGGAAGGTTCGTCCGGCAGCCATTACAGCCGCGCCCTGATGGCGCAACTGAGTACGCTGGGCTGGTCCGGAGCGGTGCCGCATTTTCGCGGCTGCTCCGGCGAAATCAACCAGGCGCCGCGTTTTTACCATTCCGGCGATGCCGAAGAGGTCGACTGGATATTGCGCCGCCTGGTCGCCAGCCGCACAACTAAACAATTTGGAAAACTCTACGCGACCGGCGTTTCGCTGGGCGGCAATGCGCTGCTGCGCTGGCTCGGCGAATCCCAGCACCAGGCCGAAATCGTCGACGCCGCCTGCGCGATTTCCGCGCCGCTCGACCTGGCCGGCGGCGGCGCGGCCCTGTCGCGCGGCTTCAACATGGTCTACACGCGCTCCTTCCTGCGCACCATGAAAAGCAAGTCGCTCGACAAGCTGCAGCAATTCCCGCGCCTGTTCGACCGCGAAAAAATGCTGGGCGCACGCAACCTGTACGAGTTCGACAATATCGTCACCGCGCCGCTGCACGGCTTCCGCGACACCGACGACTATTGGCATCGCGCCAGCGCCAAACTGGTGATCAACGACATCACGCTGCCGACGCTGGTACTGAACGCCCGCAACGACCCCTTCCTGCCGCCCCAGCACTTGCCGCCCAAGGCCGCCGCCAGCGTCACCCTGGAATATCCTGAACAAGGCGGCCATGTCGGCTTCGCCACCGGCGGCCCGCCCGGCCGGCTCGACTGGCTGCCGCAGCGCATGCTGCGTTTTTTGCAGGACAACTAAGGATGGACCAGATCGTCGCCCAAGCCATGCAAAAGTGGCCCAACGTCCCCCACTGCTACGGCTGGCTGGCGCTGGACGCGCGCGGCGCCTGGCGCATGCGCGACGAACAGGCGCAGCGCCACAAGCTGCCCGGCGACAAGATCATGCATACGGCGCTGGTGGGCTTCATCAACCGCAACTATGGCGCGGATGAAAACGGCTGCTGGTATTTCCAGAACGGCCCGCAGCGCGTGTATGTCGACCTCGAACTGACCCCCTACATCGCCCACACCGACCCGATGCAGGGTTTTGTCTTGCAAACCGGTGCAGCGATGGCCACTGTCGAATCCGTCATGATGACCGAACAAGGCCAGCTGCTGCTGATCGCCCCAGGCCAGCTCGCTGCGGTCGACGACCGTGACCTGGCGCAATGCCTGGCCGATTTGCGCATGGACGGAAACACCATCAGCGATGAAGCCCTGCTCGACTGGATAGCGGCGCCGCAGCAAACCCTGACCTGGCAAAAATCAGGAACAACATTACCCGTCACACATATCGCCACGAAAAATATCGCCACCCATTTCGGTTTTACCCAACACCCCCGCCAGGTGTAGTTAAATGGGGTCAGAGTTTTTTTTCGCGGTCCTTTGCGAAAATTACTCTGACCCCATTTAACGGACCACGGAGCACACGCCCGCACATCAACGCTCTTTGGATGCAGCCAACTCCTCTTTCCACCGCTCCTGCAACTCCCTTTCCCGCGCATCAATCATAGACTGGTCATAAAACCCCGCATCCCCCGAATTCCGCGCAATCCGCAACTGATCCAGCGCCGCCGGCACACTCCCGGTCAACACATAAGATTCTGCCAAAGCCATATGCTGCAACGCCCGCTTGCCCTGCGCCGAATAGGCCTGGGCCAGCAGATCCTGCACATCCGCATCCTGGCGATACAGCCGGGCCTGCTCACGCAAATATTTGATAGCGTCGTCCAGTCTCTTGGAAGCAATCAGCGCCCGCGCATACTGATGCGCCAGCCCGCGCGACAGGGGATACTGGAGCTGTCCCTGCTGCACCAGTTTCAAGGCTTCCGCCTCGCGTTTGCTGGCCAGCATGATCTCAACGCCCAGGTCCGTCAGCACCAGGCTCTGCTTCGCCGGCAAAGCCGCCGCCACGGCCTGCTGCAGCAAATCCTCGGCCTTGTCGTAAGCGCCCTGCTTGAACGCCAGGAAAGCCATGCCATATTTAGCCGCAACAATCTGCTGCTTGGTATTCAGCTGCAGCTGCGCATCGAATACGATCTGGGCATCGCGCCGGCCCTGTTCGGTATCATCCTGCAGCACCCGCACGCGAGCGCGTATCAGCTGGAAATCCAGACTATCGGCGCGCTGCCGGTAACGCTGCTCGCGGATCCGGGCCTCGATGTCGGCAATCCGCTCGGTGGTCAGCGGGTGCGTCAGCAGATATGGTGGAACCACATCCGAATAATTGCGGGAAGCGGTCTGCATGCGCCCGAAAAAAGCCACCATGCCGCTGGTATCGAAACCGCCGGAATCCAGGATCGACAGCCCGATCCGATCCGCCTCACGCTCAGCATCGCGGCTGAAGTTCAACTGCCGCTGCATCGCCAGCCCGGTGCCGCCCATCATCACCGCCGCACCGGCATCGCCGCTGCCGCGCATCGCCAGCGCTCCCAGCAGCATGGACGCCAGCGCGATCATCGAATCCTGCTTCTGGCTACCCACCATGCGCGCGATATGGCGCTGCGCCACATGGCCGATTTCATGCGCGAGCACCGAAGCCAGCTCCGATTCACTCTGCGCCGCCAGCAGCAAGCCGGAATGAACGCCGATAAAACCGCCCGGCAAGGCAAACGCATTCAAGACCGGATCGCGCACCGCAAAGAAGAAAAAATCAAACCCCGCTTCGCCCCGCACCTCGGGCCGGGCGTTAACCAGGGTCCAGCCGAAATTGTTCAGGTATTCCAGCAGCGGCGCATCATTCAGGTAATCAGGATCGCGACGGATATCGTGCATTACCTCCTCGCCGAGCTTGCGCTCCATCAGCGGCGACAGCGATTCGCGCGAGGTGTCGCCCAGGGTGGGCAGGTTTTGCACCGCAAATGCAAGTTTCGCCGGCAGCACGCAGCAAGCGCTGATGAGCGCGGCAAGCAATATTCGCCTGGGTATTTGCAATGATCGATTCATTGAGTACTGGGTGGAGCCAAAATCACGATGCTATGATACTAACAGAGGACAATTGTTCCACCGTCGGCATGTACCGACAGCCTGCAAAATTCGACCAGCGACTGCATCATCTACAGAAAATACCGCCATGACCAATAAAACCCCTGTATCCGACAAGCTGACCCACTTTGACCAGACAGGCCAGGCTCACATGGTCGATGTCGGCGGCAAAAACGACACCCACCGCATCGCCGTCGCCAGCGGCTGCATCCGCATGAAGGCCGAGACATTGGCACTGATACAGTCGGGAACTGCAAAAAAAGGCGACGTGCTGGGAATTGCCCGCATCGCCGCCATCATGGCGACCAAACGCACCAGCGACCTGATCCCGCTGTGCCATCCGTTGGCGCTGACGCGGGTTACGGTCGACTTCAGCGTTGATGACGCGGACAGTAGCATTACTTGCAATGCGCAGGCTGAGACTGTGGGCAAGACTGGAGTGGAGATGGAGGCGTTGACTGCGGTCCAGATTGGACTATTGACTATTTATGACATGTGCAAGGCGGTGGACCGGGGAATGGTGATTACCAATGTGCGGGTAATGGAAAAACACGGCGGGAAGTCAGGAGATTGGACAGCCGGATCATGAATCGCAGCTGTCTCTCCCATCGTCAGAAATAGCCGCCCAGCCAGATCCGCGGACGCAGCACCGGACCGGGATAAAGCTCTTTCTGCAGACTTTGCTCTTCATACAAAGACAGGTTACGGATTTCCGGCCACAATCCATTGCCAAGCAGCCAGATCAATACCAGCACGCCAATTGCGCCGCCTGCTCGCATCGCGACAGACAAGCGCATTGTCGCCTCGGCTTGCGCCGGCCCAACCGAACAGATCCAGCCCCACGCACAACCGATATACAAGGCAATCCACAACTGGCTGCTAGGCATCACGAACAGGCCCGACACCAATCCATCTACCAGGATAGCCACTCCACCGGTCAGCCATGCTGCAAGTATCAGTTGATTTCTTCCATCCGCCAAAGCCGGGTACCGGCGTGTCGCCAGCAATTTCTTAAAAGCCAAAGCGAGGGCAGCAGCCAGGCAAAGAAAGGCCGGAATGCCCCATTCGCAGGCGATCTGCAGTATCCAGTTATGCGGGTGCGCGCCATTTTGCACAGTGCGTCCGAAATGAGCAAAATGCAAAGGTCCTGCTCCCAGCCATGGATGTGCCGCTATGATTTCCCATGCTCGTACCCACAGCGACCAGCGACCAGAACCGGGGTTCTCCATGCTTCGGTCAACCAGGGAGAACAGGAGTCCGAATGGCTGCAAGCCAAGCGTGACGGGGATCAGCACATAAAGCAGCAGATACACGCCAAGTCCGAGCAACGCTGAATACAGCATCACCTTGCACCAGCGCACAGCCTCTTTCCGCAGGAATATCGCGGTCACAATCACGCCGGCCAGCATGCCGATAAAAGTGCCGCGCCCGGCCGTGACGAAAAGGAGCGCCCACCATATTGAAATGACGGCCCAGGAAAATATTCTCCTCTTTGCATCATTGCTACGAATCGCCAACAATCCCAGGAGCGGCAAGGTAGCGGTCTGGACATGATTAAGGAAGCGATAATTATCGAAACCGAGAACCAGCACTTCCAGCTTTGGCTGGCCGCCGGTATTGATCACCGCGATATAGGTGATGATCTCCAGGAAAATATAGAGTGCGCATCCGAGGCCGCACAAGAGCAGTATCTTGTCCAGCAAGGCGTCGCCCTTGGTACGGATTTCGGATGCGATCAGCAGAGACATGACCGCCAGCGATAAAAAATTGGCCCATTCGAACAAAGCGTGGCGCGGCGAATAGGCGACAATGCTGGAGACTAGGCCAAACCCAAAGAACAGCGCCAAGAGAAACATCATGCGCGTATTCCATAAGCGCCGGATTCTTTCGCGACGGTACAAAATCAAGACGGCCGCGCCGAACAGGCCAGACAAGACCAAGCATAAAATTTCGAGGATGCGCTGGTTATCATGATAACCAGCGCCATTTGCCAAGGCAAAAGGCCACAACGGGCCGACTGCGGCAACAAGGACCGCCAATATTGAAACAGATGGCCTGGGCGAACCAGCCGCCGGCGCAACCTGTGTAGCCTGAATACCTGTCACATCGGGTCCTTTGAAAAATCGGCAAATCTTCTTATTTTTTTAACGCGGCCTCTGTGACCCATTTTGAAAACCCTGCCAGATTTTCGTTGTTGGCGTGGCTGGCGGCAAGCTTGACCATATCAAGCATTTCAGGCGCCTGGTCCGGAAATGTTTTTTGCATCCTCAGAAAAGTTACCTTTGCTTCTGCCTCATTGCCTGCCAGCGCCTGATAGATGCTTTGACGGGTAATCACTACGCTATTCACCGAAGTATTCAGCAAGCGTTGATTGAGTGCCATGTTTTCCGACAGATTATCGGTGCCCAGAACGCGCCCGGTGCTGTCTATATAGTCGGTATAAGGCTCAAGAAAGATCCGGCTTGGCATTTGCGCAATTTCTTTCAGCTCCGCTGCGTGCAGGCTCCTCGAATAAATGGCGGTACTTCTTCTACCATACAGGTCGGTCACGTAGATGGCTTCAAAAAATGCATAAAACAAGATCCCTGCTGCAACCAGGCCCATGGCCTTGACTAATACTTCGGTCAACCTCGAAGGAAATTTCAAGCGTACAGCCTTTGTCTCAAACATCCCGGCGAACACACCAAGCGGCAGCAAAAAATAGGCGTACCAGAGCGGAGAGTCCGCCAAACTGTCCAGGCTGAGAACAATCACAACACCCAGTACAAATAGTTTTTCAGGCGACGCTGGAAACTTCAGCAGCCTCAGCAACCATAAAACGATAACAGACAGTAATGCGGCCGTGAAAAAAATGCCGGTTTCGGCGAGCAGCTGCAAGACAATATTATGGACATGGTTCACTGGCAAGATATCTGCTCTCAGGAACTCGTAGGAACCCAGGCGCCCCCAGCCCACGCCAAACCACGGCGCTTCTAAAAACACCGACCAGCCGACCTGCAACAACTTCAGATGCGCATTCCAGCTGCTGTTCAACCCTCGCGCGGCCGAAGTAATATCCATTACCGGCCAATGAAGCGCCGTGCGCATCAGATAACCCTGCAGCAGGTACACAAACGGTATGGCGCAGAGCCATACCGAACGGCGGCTGGAGCCAGGCGCGGCCTTGCCATTCATTGGAAAGCGCCAGAACAGGATGCTTAAGCACACGACATAGATAAAACCGCTGCGCTGGCCGGTCAATATGATGCCGGCAAACAGGAAAAACACAAAAGGCAGATATGCCTTCAGCTGCAAGCTGCCGCGCGATAACAAATAATGGGCTGCGGCCCAGCCGATCGCCAAATACGTGGCTGCGTGACTGGCTTGCCCGATATTGCCGTAGAGGTCATGGCGGGGAAGCCTCGCCATCAAGAAAGGCATGTGGGAAAAATCCGGCCACAACAACTGCATGAACTGCGCCACCACGGTGTAAGCAGCGCCAAACGCCAGGAAAAACCCAAGCCATGCCAAACAACGCTCGACCAGATGGCGTTGGCGCAGCCAGTATCCCAATTGGACCACTGCACACAAGCTAACGAAGTAACATATGGGTAAAAGCAGTTGCTGCAGATACTCTGGCGGCCAGACGAGCATTTGCATCGCTGCAAATGCTAGCAAGAGGCTCCCGGCGATGGAAATCATTGGTATTATCGCGGCCTGGCGCGGACCATCCCCGTGAAAGCAGGCGACGATTAGCGCAGCCCACAGCCATAAAAACGACTGCCATTCGGCAAATAACGAAGAAATCGGCGCGCCATGGAACGGCTGGATGAATGGCATTGAACATGCCAGGCCGAGCAAAACAAATATCGCGACGCTTGTGTCAATCCGTTTCAATTTTTCTCAACTCCATTTGCCCTGGCACTTACCGCCAGATGACCGGAAGTGGCTCGCCACGATTTCCGGTCTTGTTCCTTTGAAGCATTCGGCTCATTTTTCGATAGAAAAAATGGCCGAATATATTCCTATACTTCTTTGTTCTTAAAACCAAACCGACAGAAAAAAGCCCCTCACAAGAGGGGCTTTATCATGAAAAAGGCTAAAGCTTCAGCCATCCACCATGGATATATCGCTAAATGATATTAGGAACCGCTCAATTTGGTTTTAATATAGTTGAGTGCAGCATTGTTGGTGATATCAGCACTTGCCTTTGCCTCCCATTTAATGGCTGTATCGCCTTGATTAGGAGTTGACGAAAATTTAATTGTCGCATTCTTTGGGACATTAGTACCGAGGACATCGTTAAATGTCGCGGTAATTTCACCAGTAGTTGCTGTAGGACCGCTAGTTATCGTATATGTTGCTTCCTTAGTTGCAATGAGTTTGATTCCAGCTGCAGTGAGGGCATTGGTATCCGGGAACGAACCATTGGTCTGGAAGAATTCGGACATCGCCAGTTCGATAGGACCAACACCAGCTGCCACGTTAGACAGTTTGGCGCGCATTGTGTAGTCCTGATACTGAGGAATTGCCACGGCAGCCAGGATACCGATGATCGCCACGACGATCATCAATTCGATCAGGGTAAAACCGCGCTGGGCACGTTTAATCATTTTCATCGATTTCATTTGTTTCTCCGGTTAATAAAAAGGGGGCTTCACTACACAGGGGGATAGAGCAATGTCTGTGCCAGTGGAAAATCGCGGCTTTTGTTTGATCGGCGCCGGGAAAAGTGAGGAAATTTGGCAGATTTTTGATACCGCGCTGACAAAGTTTGTCACAAGAAACCGTATCGATTTTTTATTTATCGCCCCTCCGATGTCCGGCGATCTTCAGGGTTTAACAATACCAAAAAGACAAGACATCAAGCCATGTTATCGCATGCCTGGATAAATGAAACCGGCATTCATCTTAAATCCGACCGGATACTGCGTCTGCCAGCATTTTTAAACAGCCTTCCAGGAAAATTTCATCAAAGTCCCTGCAATATCAATCACATCCTCATCCTTAAGCGCCCGTGCTCCCGAGCTCAGCGGTGTATCGTTGACCCGGGTATAAGTCTGTCCTTCGACATGAGTCAGCTCATAGCCATGCGGCCGACGCGTGACTATGGCAACCTGAATGCCGGGACGCCCAATAGTAGTCAACACCTTGGTCAGCAACATCTCCTTACCGGCACTAGGCCCATCCAGCACAGTAATAGTGGCATCCGGCCGCGGCACAGGAAACATCTTCGGCCGGTTGTCCTTGATTTCCTCATCCGTATCAACCTGATACAACAGCTTGTACCTGGCCATCTGGATCACATCGTTATGCTGCAGGAAATGTTTGGTGACCGGATGACCGTTGACCTGGGTGCCGTTGGTGCTGTTGAGATCTTCCAGGAACGAATCGTTGTAGATAGTAATGATGACCGCATGTTCGCCGCTGATGGCAAGGTTATCAATGACCATGTCATTGTGGGCGCGGCGGCCGATGGTGGTGCGCTCTTTGGTGAGCGTCATCTCTTGTATCACGGTGCCGCCTTTGGTCAGGATGATCTTCGCCATTCCTATCTCTTTCGGGAAACGCTATCTGTAAGTTAATTTAAAAGCAAGCTGCAGATCCGGCCACGTCCGCAGCTACTGGTATATCCGGTTTCACATACTTCCACAAACCCCAGTTTAATGTTGTTTCGGGGCAATGACACTCAAAATCCGGGATTTATATCGGGCGCCGGCTTATTCGCCAGCCTGTCCGTTATCCGGCACGCTGACCAGGATCACCGACACATTGTCCTGTCCGCCCGACTGGTTGGCAGCATTGATAAGCATGGTGCATGCCATCTTCAGGTCGCCCTGGGCGTCGCTGACAATATTGAAGATATCCTCGTCGCCGATCCGGTCCGACAATCCATCCGAACACAGCAAATAAAGATCGCCGGCCGCCACCTGATGCTGATGAACTTCCACCACCAGCTGGTAATCGATGCCGACGGCACGTGTAACAATATTACGGTTGTTAGCGAATTGCGCGTCTTCGGCGCGGATCAGGCCGGCGTCGATCTGTTCCTGCAGCAGGGAGTGGTCGCGCGTCAGCTGTTCCAGCAAACCGTCGCGGATGCGATACGCGCGCGAATCGCCGACATGGGCGATGCTGACGCTGCCCTGCGGCGCGAACCAGGCTACCACCAGGGTGGTGCCCATGCCGCGGTATTCCGGCTCGCGGCGGGCGGCGTTGATGATGGTGCTGTTGGCCTGGCGCACGGCCTGCATCAGCCACAGGCGCGTCGGCAGCTCGGCTTCCGGCTTCTGCAGGCGGCGGTACTCCTGCAGTTGGCTTTCGATTTCTTCCTGGATGGCGACGGTGGCGATGCTGCTGGCGACTTCACCGGCGTTGTAGCCGCCCATGCCGTCGGCCAGGATCGCCAGCTGCAGGACATCGTCGACCACGACGGTGTCTTCGTTTTGTACTCGCACCATACCAATATCCGTTTTGGCGGCAAACTCAAGCGGCATATGTCGAGACACGATAAAAAGTTATGGCAGATCAGACGATTGCCTAGTTACAAGTATTTTCCTTGGTTCTGCTGGGGACGGCAAGACAAATTGCAAAGTCGGCGGCCGCCCTGCTCCTGGATGCGACACCTGTAATCCGGCCCGGTTGTGCGCGGCAATAAAAAGGGAGCCGAAGCTCCCTTTTCATAGTCCGGGCAGGTAATCGTCTATACGATAAGCGCCTGCCCTGCTAGCCAGCGACGATTACAGCATCGCTTTCAGCAAACGCGCCATTTCCGATGGATTCTTGGTGACGGTGATGCCACACGCTTCCATGATGTCCAGCTTGGCTTGCGCAGTGTCGGCGCCGCCCGAGATCAGCGCGCCGGCATGGCCCATGCGCTTGCCCGGAGGAGCGGTAACGCCGGCGATGAAGCTGACCACCGGCTTCTTCATGTTGTCCTTGATCCAATAAGCGGCATTCGCTTCGTCCGGACCGCCGATTTCGCCAATCATGATGACCGCGTCTGTGTCAGGATCGTCATTGAACATCTTCATGATGTCGATGTGCTTCAAGCCGTTGATCGGATCGCCGCCGATGCCGACTGCCGATGACTGGCCCAGGCCCAGTGCGGTCAGCTGACCGACTGCTTCATAAGTCAGGGTGCCGGAGCGCGAAACCACGCCGATGCGGCCCTTCTTGTGGATGTGGCCCGGCATGATGCCGATCTTGATTTCGTCCGGCGTGATCAGGCCTGGGCAGTTAGGTCCGAGCAGCAAGGTCTTGCTGCCAGCTTTTGCCATGCGGTCTTTCAACGCCAGCATGTCGCGTACAGGAATGCCTTCAGTGATGCAGATGGCCAGGTCGAGTTCGGCTTCGACGGCTTCCCAGATCGCTGCTGCCGCGCCTGCTGGCGGCACATAGATCACCGAAACGTTGGCGCCGGTGGCGGCCTTGGCTTCGGAAACGTTAGCGAAAATCGGGATGCCTTCGAAATCTTCGCCGGCTTTTTTCGGATTCACGCCAGCGACAAACGCGTTCTTGCCGTTTGCGTAGTCGCGGCAGCCGCGGGTGTGAAATTGGCCGGTCTTGCCGGTAATGCCTTGGGTGACGACTTTAGTGTCTTTGTTGATCAGGATCGACATAGTTGTTCCTAGTTATTTACTTATTTACCGTTAGCCGCAGCAACAACCTTCTGCGCCGCTTCTTCCATGCTGTCCGCCGCGATGATCGGCAGGCCGGAGTCGGCCAGCATTTTCTTGCCGATTTCTTCGTTGGTGCCCTTCATGCGGACCACCAGCGGCACTTGCAGCGAAACGGCCTTGGATGCAGTGATGACGCCTTCAGCGATCACGTCGCAGCGCATGATGCCGCCGAAGATGTTGACCAGGATGGCTTTCAGGCCTGGATTCTTCAACATGATCTTGAATGCTTCAGTGACTTTTTCAGCAGTTGCGCCGCCGCCAACGTCGAGGAAGTTGGCAGGTTCGCCGCCGAACAGCTTGATGGTGTCCATGGTGGCCATGGCCAAGCCGGCGCCGTTTACCAGGCAACCGATATTGCCGTCGAGCGAGATGTAAGCCAGGTCGAATTTCGAAGCTTCGATTTCAGCTGGATCTTCTTCGTCCAGGTCGCGGTAGGCGACGATTTCAGGATGGCGGAACAGGGCGTTGGCGTCGAAGTTAAACTTGGCGTCCAGGGCGATGACCTTGCCGGAACCGGTGACGATCAGCGGATTGATTTCGGCCAGCGAGCAATCGGTATCCCAGTAAGCCTTGTACAGACCTTGCAACTGGACGCGCGCATCGGCGATCGAACCGGCAGGAACACCGATCAGGGTGCTGATGCTGTCAGCTTCAGCATCGGTCAGGCCGGTAGCCGGGTCGATGACGACTTGATGAATTTTTTCAGGGTGGCTGGCTGCGACTTCTTCGATGTCCATACCGCCTTCGCTGGATGCCATCAGCACCACGCGCTGGCTGACACGGTCGGTGACCATGCTGACGTACAGTTCTTGCTTGATGTCTGCGCCTTCTTCGATCAACAGGCGACGGACTTTCTGGCCTTCAGGGCCGGTCTGGTGCGTGACCAGCTGCATGCCGAGGATCTGGCTGGCGTATTCGCGCACTTGTTCCAGCGACTTGGCAACCTTGACGCCGCCGCCCTTGCCGCGACCGCCGGCGTGGATCTGGGCTTTGACGACCCAAACCGAACCGCCCAGGGTTTCCGCTGCCTTGACCGCGTCATCGACGTTCAGGCACGGGATGCCACGCGGTGTTGTCACTCCGAACTGACGGAGAATTTCCTTACCCTGATACTCATGGATCTTCATACGAGCTTCCCTTCTGACACTTAATTGAATGAAATTGCTTGGTTGGATAAATATGGCTCTAAATGCGATGGCTCTAAATGCGATGGTTCTAATGCGACGGTTCTAATGCGACGGTTCTAAATGCGGTGTTTCTAAATGCGGCGATTCTAAATCAGACTCGGTGTCGGTTCCTGCGGGAGGGCTGATTGCCCACTTCGGATAATATTTGGCGACAACTGCGCCTTCACTACGTAAAGCATGGCAGCGATCAAGCTGGGGCGGCTTCTGGTCGGCAGCGCGATTGATCTCGCCGCCGAAAGCCTGTAATGCAGCGGTCGGCAATATCTGCGCCAACTCGGTCAGATGGGTACAGCCGAGCGCGCCGCCGATATTCTCTCTCAGAGCGTGGCGGAAACCCTTGACCAGGCTCAAGCCGATCAATTTCTTGTAATCAGGTTCGATGGTGTTGCAATGGCCGCGATACGGCACCGCTTCGGAATTCGCCTCGACCTCGACGATCACGAACTGGCGGTCGAGCGTCAGCCGCAGCCACAGGCTGTGCAGGGGCTGGCCTGCCGGTAAATTGCCGGCTGGCAAAGGAAGATCGAAGGGTTTGGTATCGGTAACATGGGCGTCGATTTCCCATAGGTCGTCGTCACGTACGAACGCGTCGATCTGAATCGCGCGGGTGTGCTTCAACGCTCGGCGGGAAATGGAAGGTGTCAGAGACATAATGGTGGACTGATTTGCGTGTCGTTACCACAGTTTCTATGGTAACTGCCGCTCCTGCGGTTTGCAAAAAACCCCAAAAGTGTAGCACAGCTTGGCGGGCTTAGCGATTTTGATGGGCCGTTGCAAAATAGCCACTGCCGGTCACCACCATTCAAATCAGCAGGGAAAACGGAGCGGAAACACGGTGGAAAACACTGCCCCGGACTCAGTAACCTTCGCCGTCGCTGTCATCATCGCCGCCACCTTTCACCGCCGCCTGTATCGCTCGATGAGAAAATCCGCGCTGCAGCAAGAAACGCATCTGCTTGGCGCGCTCTTCGGCGCTGGCCGGGACTTGCTTGAATTTCTTGCGCCAGACTTCGCGCGCGCGGGCGATTTCGCCGCTGGCCAGGCCGGCCTTGATGTCTACCAGCGCATCGGCATCGATGCCGTGGCTTTGCAGTTCCGACAGGATGCGGCTGTTGCCGTAACGATGGGCACGCCTGTGAATCAAGGATTCGGAAAAACGCGCCTGCGACAGGAGTTTTGCCGCCTCCAGCGTATCCAGCAAGGCTTCGATATCGTCGCCTTCCTGCGCATAACGGGCCAGTTTGCGCGCCAGCTCCAGGCGGCTGTGCTCGCGCGCCGACAGATAACGCAGCGCCCTGGCCTTGAGACTGATCTGTGGTTTTGCCATGGCAGCTTCCTGTAGTTCTAAATACCTGCCCGAAAACTAAAACGCCTTTCAACAATCCATCCGGCGGATATGTATGAAAGGCGTTTGCCGAACGGGGCCGGCGGACATCGCTAAAGGCGAAGTCTATTAAACCGGCTCTTCAGCCTTGGCAGCAGCCTTGCTTGCCTTGGCAGCGGCTTTTTCCGCCGCCTTGTCGCCGCCGTCCGACTTGATCTCGCCCAGTAGCGGCACACCCAGCGAAGCACGCACCTTGTTTTCGATTTCACGCGCCAGTTCCGGCCGTTCTTTCAGGTAGGTACGGGCATTGTCCTTACCCTGGCCGATACGTTCGCCGTTGTAGCTGTACCAGGCGCCCGATTTTTCAACGATCTTGGCGTCGGAGCCGAGATCGAGGATTTCACCTTCGCGCGATGTGCCTTCGCCATACAGGATGTCGAAATGCGCTTCCTTGAACGGCGGCGCGATCTTGTTCTTGACGACCTTGACCTTGGTTTCGTTGCCGATCACCTCATCGCCCGACTTGATCGAACCGGTGCGGCGGATATCCAGCCGCACCGAAGCGTAGAACTTCAGCGCGTTGCCGCCGGTGGTGGTTTCCGGATTGCCGAACATGACGCCGATCTTCATGCGGATCTGGTTGATGAAGATCACCAGCGTGTTGGTGCGGTTGATGCTGCCGGTCAGCTTGCGCAGCGCTTGCGACATCAGGCGCGCTTGCAGGCCAGGCAGGGAATCGCCCATGTCGCCTTCGATTTCGGCGCGCGGCGTCAGCGCCGCCACCGAGTCGACCACGATCAGGTCGACGCCGCCCGAGCGCACCAGCGCATCGGTGATTTCCAGCGCCTGTTCGCCGGTGTCCGGCTGCGAAATCAGCAGCTCGGACAGGTTGATGCCCAGCTTCTGCGCATAACCGACGTCCAGCGCATGTTCCGCATCGATGAACGCGCAAGTGCCGCCCAGCTTCTGCATTTCGGCGATGGTTTGCAGGGTCAGCGTGGTTTTACCGGAAGATTCCGGACCGTAGATCTCGACCACCCGGCCGCGCGGCAGGCCGCCCACGCCCAGCGCGATGTCCAGGCCGAGCGAACCGGTCGAGACAACCTGCACTTCTTCGACCACGGCGCCGTCTTCCATGCGCATGACCGAACCTTTGCCGAATTGTTTTTCGATCTGCGCCAAGGCCGCGGCAAGGGCCTTGCTTTTATCCGGATTGGGTGCGGATTTTTTATCGTCCATGGTTGTTCTTTCGGCAAAAATGGTGAGTGATAATGGTGAATGATTCAGGACCTGAGCTAGAGCTTCAGGTAGTACTGTATAAAAAAACAGTGATTTATGCAAGCACTGTCGCAAATTTTTAAAAGCCTGATGCATATTGTATGTGCAGAAATCTCTGCCGGCGATGCGAATCGCCCTAAATCCCCTGTAAAAAATCACGTTTTAGGTACGGACTTATTACGAATCTTATTGCCAGGGCTTAGAAACATCGGGCGCATTTCATGCTTATTACGCATATCGTCATCAGGAAAAGTAAAAAGGATGCCGGATGCGCAAGAGGATGCAATAATCGTGACGCACATTTTGCTTCGGCCGCCAGTCGGCCGCCGGGCAATGCGCCATATTTCGAGACAGGGGCAAGCGGCTTGCCCACTAATAAACGGGGAGAAGGTATGCGTATTACATATTGGATGAAACCATTGGCGGCGTCGGCGCTGCTGCTGGGTTTGCTGGGCACGGTCCAGGCAGCGTCCGCACCTGCGGTCGAGGCGAAGAACGGCATGGTGGTGACTTCGCAGCACCTGGCGTCGCAGGTCGGGGTCGACATCCTGAAGATGGGCGGCAACGCGGTCGATGCGGCGGTAGCGGTCGGTTATGCGCAGGCGGTGGTAAATCCCTGCTGCGGCAATATCGGCGGCGGCGGCTTCATGACCATCCACCTGGCCGACGGCCGCGATACCTTCATCAATTTCCGCGAAACGGCGCCGGCCGCGGCCAGCGCCAACATGTACCTGGACGCTAACGGCAAGGCGATCACCAACGCCAGCCTGTTCGGCTACCTGGCGGCCGGCGTGCCGGGCACCGTGCTGGGACTCGACAGTGCGCAACGCAAATACGGCAAGCTGACCCGCGCTCAGGTGATGCAGCCGGCGATCAAGCTGGCGCGCGACGGCTACATCCTGAACCGCGGCGACACCGACATCCTCGACACCACCATCGCCCAGTTCAAGAAGGACCCGGAAGCAGCGCGCCTGTTCCTGCGCCGCGACGGCACGCCGCTGCAGCCGGGCGACCGCCTGGTGCAAAAGGACCTGGCCAAGACGCTGGAAGCGATTTCGCGCAACGGCCCTGACGCCTTCTACAAAGGCGCGATCCCGGCCGCGGTGGAACGCGCTGCCAAGGCTGGCGGCGGCATCATCACCGCAGCCGATTTCGCCGGCTACAAGATCAGCGAAAGCGCGCCGCTGTCGTGCAATTACCGCGGCTATGTGTTCGTCTCCGCGCCGCCGCCCAGCTCGGGCGGCGCCACCATGTGCCAGATCCTCAACATCCTCGAGGGCTACGACATGAGGGCGCTCGGGTTCCACTCAGCGTCGGCGGTGCATTACATGACCGAAGCGATGCGCCATTCCTACATGGACCGCAATACTTTCCTGGGCGACCCGGCGTTCGTCAAGAATCCGCTGGAGCGCTTGCTGAGCAAGGAATACGCAGCCTCCATCCGAGAGAAAATCGCCGCCGACAAAGCCACGCCGTCGGTAGAAGTGCAGCCCGGCATGGCGCCGCATGAAAAACCGGAAACCACGCATTATTCGATCGTCGACAAGGACGGCAATGCGGTGTCCACCACCTACACCATCAACGGCCGCTTCGGCGCCGTCGTGATTGCGCCGGGCACCGGCTTCTTCCTCAACGATGAAATGGACGACTTCACCGTCAAGGCCGGCGTGCAGAACCTGTTCGGCCTGGTGCAAGGCGCCACCAACTCGATCGCTCCGGGCAAGCGTCCGCTGTCGTCGATGGCGCCGACCCTGGTCACCAAGGATGGCAAGACCTACATGGTGCTTGGCTCGCCAGGCGGTTCGCGCATCATCACCATCACCCTGGAAACGGCCCTGAACGTGATCGACTACGGCATGGCGCCGCAGGAAGCGGTCGATGCGCCGCGCATCCACCACCAATGGCTGCCGGACGAGGTCTACTACGAAACCCGCGGCCTGTCGCCGGATACCCTGAAAATCCTGGATGGCATGGGCTACAAGATGAAAGAGCAAACCCCTTGGGGGGCGGCTGAGCTGATCATGATCGGCCTGCCCGGCGCAGCCGGCGTCGCCGGCGCCAGCTCGGGCAACGATGCAGGCGTATCGGGCGCGGTCCGTCCGGGCCTGTATTACGGCGCCAACGATACACGCCGCCCTGCCGGCGCTGCTATCGGTTACTAAACTGCCGTATAGGTTGAATTCCTGGCGTGTTCAAAAAGGGGGAGCTCTGCTCCCCCTTTTTTATTTCAATAAAAGAAAAGCAAGACGCCTCTGCCAGCCGTAGCGAGCGGGACAAGGTTGGGGTTGAGAAGCGCAGCTGTACGAAAGTACAGTGAGCATCGCAAACCCCAAGATTGCCCCGCGCAGTAGGCTGGCAGAGGCGGCGTTGGGATCATGAGAAAAACGCATTGATGCATCAGTATTAATCGTTTTATCCAGCTTCAAATCAAATTTACACTGCGCCTATCCTCCCCCGATAGAGAGCGCGCATGTCCTCCACCAACCTGCAATATATGCTGACGTCGCTGCTGGGCGCCGAGCATGCCAATCAACTATCCGATCTGCTGCAGATCCCGGCCAGCACCCTGCGGCCGCGCGCCGATACGGTTTCCCGCATCGAAATCGCACAGGCGCTGAACATGCTGCTGTTCGAGAAACTGCTGAAAGCCGTCCCACAAGGAAATGACTATGTGCAGGACTCGGTGCGCGCCGGCAACAAGATCCGCTTCGACCATGGCGCTTTGCGCACCGTGCTGGGCATCAGCACCGGCACCCTGCCGGCCGGCGAGGCTGCCTTCACCCGTATCCTCCGGCCGCTGGGCTACCACGTGAACGGCGTCTATCCTTTGCAGCGGATCAGCATGACCGGCCGCGCCTACGCGCATGAAGACGACGCCGAGGAAATCGCCCAATTCTTCCTGAGCGAACTGCACCCGCATCATTTCTCCAGCGAATTCCAGGCCACCGTCAACAAGGTCTTGTCGACCTCGCAAGATCCTGTCGATGCGCACTCGGCGCAGCTCCTGCAACAGCTCGGCAACGACAAGAGCTTGCCGCTGGCCGATGCGCTGGCCTTGCTGCCGGTGCTGGTGGCCTGCTTCGACCGCCAGCATGCCCTGCCCAGCATCGCCGAATACCAGGTCTTGCTGGCTGAATCGGCCGAAATGGCCTGGATTTCGACCGAGGGCAACGCCTTCAACCACGCCACCGACCGCGTCGCCAATGTGGAACAGGTAGCCGACGCGCAACGCGCACTGGGCCGCGCCATCAAGGAAAAGATCGAAGTGTCGCGCAACGGCCGGGTGCGGCAGACCGCTTTCCGCGCCAGCACCGTGACGCGCCCGATGCGCGACGACAACGGCGTCATGGTCGAGATGAAGGTGCCGGGCTCGTTTTACGAATTCATTTCACGCGACCGCTACCTGGACGAGGAAACCCGGCAAGAAAAGCTGGACCTGACTTTTGACAGCGGCAACGCCCAGGGCATCTTCAAAATGACCGCCTCATCCAACGCCGCATCCTGCTGAAGGCAGACATGGACGATACCAGCCTGATCCGGCAACACATCAGCGACCTGCTCGGGCCGCAAGGCTGCCTGCTCGCCCCCGACCAGCGCCAGCCCTACGAAAAGGGCGCGCGCTACGGCGACGGCCGCAGCCTGTGCATCGCACGCCCGGCCAGCGTCGACGAAGCAGCCGAGCTGATGCGCCTGTGCGCCAGCGAAAAAATCCGCATCATCCCTCAGGGCGCGAATACCGGCCTGGTCGGCGCGTCGTCGCCGGATCGTTCCGGCCTCGACGTGGTGCTCAGCATGGAGCGCATCAAGGGCGTGACAGACATCGATCCGGTCGACCGCGTGGTGCAAGCCTATGCCGGCACCCGCCTGTCCGACCTGAACCAGGCGCTCAAGCAGCATGAATTGTACTTCCCGATCGACCTGGCGGCCGATCCGTCGATCGGTGGCATGCTGGCCGCCAATACCGGCGGCGCGCGCCTGATCCGCTACGGCGACGTGCGGCATAACGTGCTGGGACTGGAAGCACTGCTGATCGATCCGCCAGGCCAGCGCCTGGACCTCACCAACCGCCTCAGGAAAAACAATACCGGCCCCGACTGGAAACAGAATTTCATCGGCAGCGGCGGCGCCTACGGCATCATCACCCAGGCGCTGCTGCAAGTGCATCCGCTGCCGCAGCAATGCGCCACGGCGCTGGTTGTTCCTGCCTCGCTGCAGGCTGCCGCCTTGCTGCTGCGCGACGCCGAACGCAATTTCTCGGATTTCCTGAGCGCGTTCGAGGGTATCTCGCACAATGCCATGCAAGCCGTATTGCAGCACATCCCTTCGATACAAGCGCCGTTCGAGCCGCTGCCGCCTTATGTTTTCCTGATCGAACTGAGCAGCGCGCGGCCGCGCAGCGCCGATTTCGACCTGGAAAAGCTGTTCGGCGCCTGGCTCGAAGCCTGTTTCGGCGACCTGATCCTGGACGCGGTGATCGACAAACCCGAAGTCCTGTGGCGCATCCGCCATGCCATCACCGACAGCGTGCGCCAGGAAGGCAAGGTAATCGCTTTCGACATCGCCGTGCCGCGCTCGAAACTGGCCCTCTTCCGCGATGAAGCGATCGCGCTGCTGGAGCAGTCTTATGCCGGCGTCAAGGTATATGACTTCGGCCACTGGGGCGACGGCGGCCTGCATTTCAACCTGGTGCTGCCGCCGCACCTGGCCGACGACTATCCGCCGCAGCGCATCCATGCCCTGCGCCAGGAAATCTACGACCTGGCGGTCCATAAATATTACGGCAGCTTCAGCGCCGAACATGGGGTCGGACCGTTCAACCAGGAGTTCTATGAACGCTACACGGCACCTGAATCGCAGGCGCTGGCCGCCAGGGTGCAAACCGTATTCGACCCGGCCGGACTGCTCGGCCTGACGCGTTTCGGTACGGCGCCGTAAAGCCCATGCCTGACTCCCCGCGCAGCCAGGCTGGAACCGGCATTGAAGGTAAAGCTGAAAAGCGCCGCCGCGTTTGGTATAGTGCCTGCTCGACAGCAAGCACGGCAGCACATACCTACTCGGCACCAAGAAAAATGCGCAGATTCATCCCCTCCACCTCCTGCCTGATCGCTTTCGATACGGCAGCGCGCCACCTGTCGTTCACCAAGGCCGCCAACGAACTGCACATGACCCAGGGCGCAGTCAGCCGCCAGGCCGCCATCCTGGAGGATTACCTTGGAGTCAAACTGTTCGAACGCATCAACCGCCGCCTGATACTGACCGCCGCCGGCGCCGAATATGCGGCCCAGGTCGCCGCCATCCTCAAGGAAATCGAGATGGCGACGTTCCAGGTGATGGCGCACAAGAATTCCGGCGGCGTGCTCAATCTGGCAACATTGCCGACTTTCGGCGTCAAGTGGCTGATTCCGCGCCTGGCCAAATTCACCGCCGCCCATCCCGATGTGATCCTCAACCTGAGCACCGAAGTGCTGCCTTTCGATTTCAACAGCCGCGCAGTCGATGCGGCAATCCACTTCGGCGAGCCGAACTGGCCCGGCGCAGTCATGGTGCGGTTGATGGGCGAAGAGGTGCTGCCAGTGTGCAGCCTGGAGCTGGGCCGAAAGATCAAGCGTATCGAAGACTTGCCGGAAATGACGTTGTTGCAACATACGACCCGGCCGCAAGCCTGGCACGACTGGTTCAGCCATGTCGGCGTGGCCTGCCCGGACGCTTTGTCGGGCCCGCGTTTTGAACAATTGTCGATGGTGATCCAGGCCGCCGCCGCCGGCCTTGGCGTGGCGCTGATGCCGAAATTCCTGGTGGAAACCGAAATCGCCCTCGGCCAGCTGCACGTGCCCTTCCCGTTCGCGGTCAAAAGCCCGCAATCCTATTACCTCACCTATCCCGAAAAAAACGCCAGCAAGGCGGCCGTGATCAAATTTCAGGAATGGATACTGGGCGAATTGACCGAAGCCTGAGGAACGCCCCTGCATGATCAAAGGTAATGATGTTCTGATATTTTTTGATTTTAAGGAATGACGATTTATTCCTTATACTCAAGCTATAAGCTCGCCCGCAGTATCCGGTTGGCGGCGCTCAGATCAATTCCCGAACAAAGGCTTTCCAATGACGCAAATCTCCACCATCTTCGCTGAACTCGGCTTCGATTTTTCCGCGCATGCCGGCAACGACCTCCATTCGCGCTCGCCGCGCGACGGCGCCGCGATAGCTTCGCTGCGCGCACACACCGTGGCGGAAGCCGAAAGCGCCATCAAGAATGCCCAGCAAGCCTACGAAAAATGGCGCGTGGTGCCGGCGCCGGTGCGCGGCGAACTGGTGCGCATCCTGGGCGACGTGCTGCGCGAGCATCGTGAGCCGCTGGGCAAGCTGGTGACCCTGGAATCCGGCAAGATCCTGTCCGAAGGCATAGGCGAAGTGCAGGAAATGATCGACATCTGCGATTTCGCGGTCGGCCTGTCGCGCCAGCTGTACGGCCTGACCATCGCTTCCGAGCGCCCTGGCCACCGCATGATGGAAACCTGGCATCCGCTGGGCGTGTGCGGCGTCATCACTGCCTTCAATTTCCCGGTTGCGGTATGGGCATGGAATGCGGCGCTGGCGCTGGTCTGCGGCAATGCCGTGATCTGGAAACCGTCGGAAAAGACCCCAGTCGTTGCGCTCGCCGTGCATGCCTTGTTTGAAAAAGCCGCTGCGCGCTTTTCGCAACAGCGTCCGGACCTGCTGCCGGTCAACCTGTGCCAGGTGTTGCTAGGCCGCGCCGAAATCGGCGCCGCGCTGTCGGCTTCGCCGCTGGTGCCGCTGGTCAGCGCCACCGGCAGCGTGCGCATGGGCCGCAAGGTCGCCACCACCGTGGCAGAGCGCCTGGGCCGCAGCCTGCTGGAACTGGGCGGCAACAACGGCATGATCGTCACGCCTAGCGCCGACCTCAGCTTGGCCCTGCGCGCCATCACTTTTTCCGCTGTAGGCACTGCCGGCCAGCGCTGCACCAGCTTGCGCCGCCTGTTTGTCCACAGCAGCATCTATCAGGATGTGGTCAGCCGCATCGAACGCATCTACGCCAGCGTCAAGGTCGGCGATCCGCTGGCGGCGGATACCCTGGTTGGTCCGCTGGTCGACCAGCACTCCTTCGACGCCATGCAAACCGCGCTGGCGCAAGCCAAGGCCGAAGGCGGCGTGGTGACCGGCGGCGAACGGGTGCAGGTGGGCGACAGCAGCAATGCGTTCTACGTACGGCCGGCGCTGGTGCGCATGCCCCGGCAAAGCGACATCGTGCATCACGAAACCTTCGCACCCATCCTGTATGTGCTGTCTTACGATAATTTCGACGATGCGGTGCGCTTCAACAACGCCGTGCCGCAAGGCTTGTCTTCGGCCATCTTCACCAACGACGTGCGCGAAGCAGAGGCGTTCATGTCGGCCAGCGGCAGCGATTGCGGCCTGGCCAATGTCAACATCGGCACCAGCGGCGCTGAAATCGGCGGCGCTTTCGGCGGCGAGAAGGAAACCGGCGGCGGCCGCGAATCGGGTTCCGATTCGTGGAAAACCTATATGCGCCGTGCGACCAACACCATCAACTACAGCCGCACCCTGCCGCTGGCGCAGGGTGTCAAGTTCGATATCGAGTAGGGTGGGCACCTGTGCCCACGCGGAACGTCGATCATTCGAGGAGCTAATTCAGCGTGGGCAGAAAATCTGCCCACCCTACGTTATCTTCAGTAAAGTCGGCGTCCGCTGCTGCAATACATCTTGCATGCGGACCTCGATCGCCTGCTTCATTTCCGGATGCGTCAGGATATAAAAACGCTCCGCAGCAATCGCATCGAATACCTCGTCCGCCACCTGCGTCACCGCAATCCCGTTCTGCACCGCGTTCAATACCGACATGCCAACCTTGAGTGCGACAGCATCGGTCGGGCCGCTGTCGCCGCCATTTTCCCGGTTGCGTTCCGAATGGCCGATGCCGGTCTTGACCCAGCCCGGACACAGCACCGATACCTTGATGTGCGACTGGCGCAGCGTCAGGTCATGATGCAAACCCTCCGACAGCGTCACCACGGCATGCTTGCTGGCGTTATAGCTGGCCAGGCTGGGCTGCGAAGTGAGTCCGGCCATTGACGCCGTGTTGACGATATGGCCTTCCTCGCCGTTCTCCAGCATGCGCGGGATAAAGGCGCGCAAGGCGTGGCTGACGCCGTAGAAATTGACGCCCATGACCCAGTCCCAGTCCTTCTGGCTGGTTTCCCAGGCCGGCTTGGCTACTGCGACGCCGGCATTATTCACCAGCAAATGCACGTTGCCGAATCTGGCGAATGCCTGATCCGCCAGGGCGTTTATCTGCTCTTCCCTGGCGACGTCGGTAGGCACGCCTATCACTTCCACGCCCATGGCTTTGAATCCGGCAACGGTTGTTTCCAGCTTGGCGGCGTTGATATCGGCCAGCACCAGCTTCATACCCTCGGCGGCGGCCCGTGCGGCGATTCCTTTGCCTATGCCTTCGGCGGCGCCGGTAATGACGGCGACCTTGCCTTGCAAATTCTTCATATGGTTTCCTGTTGGTTCCCGATCAGTTGAGCAGATAGCCGCCGTCGACATTCAAACAAACCCCGGTGGTGTAGCTGGCCGCAGGCGACACCAGGTACAGCACGGCGCCCGCCATTTCATTCGGCTGGGCGACGCGGTTCATCGGAATATGCTGCAGCGCCTGCTTCAGGATCGCCGGGTTGTCGATCAGGGTGGCGGCAAACTTGGTTTCAGTGAAACCCGGCAGCAAGGCATTGACGCGCACGCCGCTGGCGGCGCATTCCTTGGCGAAGGACTTAGTCATCGAAATCACCGCCGCCTTGGTGATCGAATAGATGCCCTGAAACACGCCAGGCGTGACGCCATTGACCGAGGCGACATTGACTATCGCGCCGCCGCCGTTCTGCGCCATCAGCTTGGCGCCGTAGGACGACATGAAAAAATAGCCGCGGATATTGACATCGACGGTTTTCTGGAAAGCTCCCACATCGGTTTCGGTGATCGGCCCGAAATGCGGATTGGCGGCAGCGTTGTTGACCAGGATATCGAGCCGTCCATGCTTGCTGCTGATGGTTTGGTACAAGGCCTCGATCTGCGCCATCTCGCCGATGTGGCAAGCGATGGTTTCGGCCGAGCCGCCCGCGGCCTTGATTTCCGCCACGACTTTCTCGCATGCCTCCGCCTTGCGGCTCGATACGATCACGTGCGCGCCCTGTTGCGCCAAGAGCTTGGCGATGGCCTCACCGATGCCGCGGCTGGCGCCGGTCACCAGCGCGATCTTGTCCTTCAAGTCAAAAATGGCTGTACTGCTCATGTTGTCTCCTTTATCTGTAACTCATCTGTAACTCACTAAGGCCGGATCGCATCCAGCTACCAGGTGCGAAAAATTGTTCAGGTAGCTCAGGCTGACGCGCCCCGGCCGGTATAACAGTTTGGTGACGCCGGTATTAACCAGCGACCAGTTCAAATCGAAAATCTGCCGGTCCGGGATCGCCAGCAGCTGCTGGCAAATCACGCTGATCGGCCCGCCGGAAGTAAACACCCAGGCCGTCTGGCCCTTGCCCAGCTGCGCCAGCAGGCGGGCCAGGGCCGCGTTGCAGCGTTCCTTGAATACCGGCCACGGTTCGCTGTATTCGGCGTCATGTTCGCCGCTGACCCAGCGCGCCACCGCATTCACGAATACCCTCTGGAAGGCGCGTTCAGGATGCTCCTGCTGCTCCAGGTAGGCAGAGAACAGGCTGTCGGCAAAGCGCGGCATGAAGCGCAGCAGTATTTGCTTGTGATCGAATTCGTCGAATCCCGGGTCTTCCAGCACCTGCAGCTCCGGTCCTGCAACGTTGCCCGACATGGCGGCCAGGCAGGCTGCGCTGCTCTGCAGTTGCCGGCGATGGCTGCCTGTCACCAGCAGGGGGATCTGCTGGCCGGTCTGGGCCAGCCACTTGCCCAACAATGCGGATTGTCGCAGGCCCAGCTCCGACAGCTGGTCGTAGTCGGCGGCGCCGAAACTGGCCTGGCCATGGCGCACCAGATAGATAGAGCCCATCTTAAGCGCACTCCAATGACGTGTTCTTGCTCATATGGTCGATTGCGCAATCAGCTTCTTGCATCGCTGCTCCAGGTAATTGGTGACGTGGACAAAGAAGGCAAATTGCGGATTCGTGGTTTGCCCGTGATGGAAACGATAGTAGATTTGCTGCACGATCACGGCCAGGCGGAACAACCCATAGATTTCGTAGAAATCGAAATGGTCGGTGCGGTAGCCGGTTTTTTCACCGTAATAGGCGATCACTTCCCTGCGCGTCAGCATGCCCGGCAAGTGCGTCGGCTGGCGCCGCATCTGCTTGAATTGCGGCTCGTCGTCGGCCTGCACCCAGTAGGCCAGCGTATTGCCGAGATCCATCAGCGGATCGCCGAGGGTCGCCATTTCCCAGTCAAGGACGCCGATCACATGCAGCGGATTCTCAGGATCGAGAACCACGTTGTCGAAGCGGAAATCGTTATGGATCAGGCAGGTGGCGACATCGGCGGCCGGCATCTTGTCTTCCAGCCAGCGCATCACCGTTTCGAAATCGACCGCGTCGTCGGTGCGCGCCTTGCGGTAACGCTCGCTCCAGCCGCTGATCTGGCGTTGCACATAACCCTCGCCCTTGCCCAGATGCGCCAGGCCGGCAGCCTGGTAGTCGACCTGGTGCAAGGCGATCATCTTGTCGACCACATTCAGACACAGCTGGCGCGTATCGGCTTCGCTCAGCACCAGGCCGGGGGGCAACTTGTCGCGCAGGATGATGCCGCGCAGCCGCTCCATCACATAAAAATCGCTGTCCATCACGGCCCGGTCCTGGCAGGTCGCAAACACCTTTGGCACATAGGGATAGACCGGCTTCAGTTCGGCCATGATGCTGGCTTCGCGCAGCATGTCGTGGGCCGATTTGGCCTTGGCGCCGAACGGCGGCCGGCGCAGGATCAGTTCGCGCTCGGCGCCGCTCAGCCGATAAGTCAGCAGGTAAGTCAGGTTGGAAGCGCCGCCCGGAAACTGGCTCACGGCCGGCATGCCTTGCAGGCTGCCGTCGACGCTTTCCAGGAACGCGGCGACCTTCGCCACATCCAGTTCTTCGCCGCTGCGCACGGCGCCGGCCTGGTCGATCAGCGTCATGCCGGCTCTCCCGCAGTAACAACGCTAGCAACACCCACGGCCTTGGCGGCTTGCGCTTTCAGTTCCAGCTTGGCGATCAGGGCGCGGTGCACTTCATCCGGCCCGTCCGCCAGGCGCAGCACCCGGGCGTAGGCAAATAAAGCCGTCAGCGGCAAGTCGTCGCACAGGCCTGCGCCGCCGTGGATCTGGATCGCTTGGTCGATCACCAGCTGCGCCACGTTGGGCGCCACTACCTTGATTTGCGAAATTTCGCTCATCGCCGCCTTGGCGCCGACCGTGTCCATCATCCATGCCGCTTTCAGGGTCAGCAAACGCGATTGTTCGATCGCCATGCGGGCATTGGCGATGATGTCGGCATTGCCGCCGAGATCGGCCAGCGGCTTGCCAAAAGCGCTGCGCGTCAGCGCCCGTTTGCACAGCATTTCCAGCGCCATTTCAGCCGCTCCCAGCGCCCGCATGCAGTGATGGATCCGGCCCGGGCCAAGGCGGCCCTGGGCGATTTCAAAACCGCGCCCCGGCCCGGCGATAATGTTGGCCAGCGGCACGCGCACATTGGTGAAACTGACCTCGCCATGGCCGTAAGGTTCATCCAGGGCGCCAAATACCGGCAGCATGCGTTCGATCTTCACGCCGGGCGTCGCCATCGGCACCAGCACCATCGAGTGGCGCGCGTGCTTGGGCCCGTCCGGATAGGTCAGTCCCATGAAGATCACGAACTTGCAGTTGGGATGGCCGATGCCGGTGCTCCACCATTTGCGGCCGTTGAGCAGCACTTCGTCGCCTTCGACCAGCGCGGTAGCGCGCATGTTGGTGGCGTCGCTAGAGGCGACATCGGGTTCGGTCATGCAGAATGCCGAGCGATATTCGCCTGCCAGCAATGGCTTGAGCCATTGTTCCTGCTGCGCCGGCGAACCGTATTTGGCCAGCACTTCCATATTGCCGGTATCGGGCGCATTGCAGTTGAAGACTTCCGGCGCGATGAACGAGCGCCCCATGATTTCGGCCAGCGGTGCGTAATCGGTATTGCTCAGTCCGGCGCCGAATTCTTCATCGGGCAGGAACAGGTTCCATAAACCCGCTTCCTTGGCCTTGGTTTTCAGGGCCTGCATTACCGGCGGCACATTCCACGGCAGCGGGCCGCGCTTGAGCTGGCTGAAATATTCAGCTTCGGCCGGGAACACGTGCTCGCTCATGAAAGCATTGAGCCGCTCCATGTATTGGCGGGCGCGGGGTGAGTAGGCGAAATCCATGGCATTCCTCAACTGGTAATCGATATTAGGATCCTTTAGGCAGTAAATTGAACATTTGTGCTGGCCGTGGCCGGCGCGCTGCTGCGTTGCCCACCGCTTGCAGTGCTCGCACTGCGGCGCGTCGGGCGCCTTGCATCGCATCCGGCCACGACCGCCCAAATATCCAACTTACTGCCTAACGGGTCCTATGAAGTGTGCCGCAACCGCTATAATTCATCAAATGAATGATTTATATAGACCATAATTAATTCCATGCATATAAGCCGGATCGACCTCAACCTGTTCGTGGTGCTCGACATCATCTACGCGGAAGGCAACATCACCCGCGCGGCCAAGGCGCTCAGCCTGACCCAACCGGCTGTCAGCCACGCGCTGGCGCGCCTGCGCGAACTGCTGGGCGATCCCTTGTTCATCCGGCAAGGTAGCAAGATGCTGCCGACGCCGATGACGCGCTCGCTGATCGGCCCGGTGCGGCAAGCGCTGCAAACGCTGGAGGTCAGCGTCAAACACGGCAACCAGTTCGACCCGACTACCAGCCGCCGCAGCTTCAACCTCGGCTTGCCGGGCGTGCTGGAAGCGCGGCTGCTGCCGCCGCTGATGCAGCTGCTGCAAACCCAGGCGCCCATGGTGGAAATCAATTCGGTGCGGGTGGAGCGACGGCAGCTGGAATCGGAGCTGGCGGCCGGCACGCTGGACATCGCGGTCGACGTCTTGCTGCAACGCCCAGGAGAAATCCGCAGCACTTCTTTATCGCGCGATACGCTGGTGGTGGTGGCGCGCCAGGACCATCCGGCGCTGAAACACGGGCTCGACCTGGAAACCTACCTGGCGCAAAACCACGTCCTGGTTTCCTCGCGCCGCACCGGCCCCGGCGTCGAAGACGTGGAGCTGGCCCGCATCGGCCGCCAGCGCCATATCGGCCTGCGTTGCCAGCATTATTACGCGGCTTGCCAGGTGGCCAGCGTTTCCGACCTGCTGACCACGATGCCGGAGCATTACGCGCACATCGCCAACGTCAACCTGCCGAACCAGATCTGGCCGCTGCCGCTGCCTACGCCGCCGCTGGATGTTTACCTGTACTGGCATGAGAACGCCGAACTTGATCCGGCCAATCGCTGGCTGCGCGGGCTGTTGGGACGATTGTTTCCCCAGGCATAGCCGTCGCCGGGCGGCACGCAGGGCATGCGCTCCTGGCTCAGCTTTTTTTTGCCGGGTGAGTCGTTTGCCATTTGTTGACGCAGAACTCGATGTATTCGCCGATGCGGTTCTGCTCTTCCTCCGGGATGGCAAGGAACGATTCCACGCTGATGCTGAAAGGCCACTGGCCGGAAGCCTTGGTCAGAATCTTCGGGCCGCCTACACCTGTGGCCAGCCAGAATATGTCGACGCCCAGGAATTTGGCGGCGAGCGCCGAATTCTCCGCAGTCAGCGCCTTGGTTTTGCCGGCAATCACCTGCCCGATCGCCTGCACGCTGACGCCGATGCCGTCTGCGAGTTCCTGCCTGTCTTTTTGCGCCAAATGCAAAGCTTCTGCCAGTCGCGCCCCGTAATTATTCATCATCGGTAAAGAATACTTTCAATCATTTAAAGCATGGTTGCAATGTGCACTAAAGAATGCTTTAATTGCGTGTAAAAACTGACAATGATTCTGCCGATGATGAATCCGCTTACCGCCTATTTCCCTCTTAAAAACAAGGTCGCCCTGGTCACTGGCGCGGCGCGCGGCATTGCCTTGCATGTCGCCTGCGCGCTCTCGGCCGCTGGTGCACATTTGGCGATTCTAGATGAACGGCAGCAGGAGGAGAGCATCATCGCCAGGCTGCTCGGCGGCAAAAAGGACAAGGTGCGTTTCTGGCAAGTCGACGTCAGCGACAACGAGGCGGTGCAGCGGGTGATGGCGGCAGTCGAAGCGCATTTCGGCCGCATCGATATCCTGGTCAACAGCGCCGGCCTCGACGCCGGCAGTGCGTCGTCCCGGGAACTGGCGATGCAGGCCAACGTCAACGGCAGCATCTTGTGCAGCAAGCACGTGGCGCCGGCAATGGAACGCGCCGGCGGCGGCGCCATCGTCAACGTCCTGTCGCTGTGCGCCATGGACGGCGGACAGCAGGAAGCGGCGGACCGTGCGGTGCGAGCGGCGCTGCGGATGAACAATGCGCATGCGATGCGCTATGCGATGCAGAATATCCGCGTCAATGCCATCCTTCCGGGCGTGGTGCGGCCGCCTGCGCTGGCCGCAGCCATGCGCAGGCAGGATGACCTGACCCAGGTGCTGGCAGACAGGGCGGAATTGCAGATGCTGACGGCGCGCGGTTCGGCCGCCGATGTGGCGGCGGCGATCCTGTATCTGGCGTCGGATGCCGGCCGCTTTGTTACGGGTAATGAATTGGTGATTGATGCGGGGCCATCACATTGCTAACAACAAGGCTGTTGCTGTTGCCGTTGTTTTTGAAGTTGTGGTTGCTTTTGACGTTGCCGTTGAAGTTGCTTTTGAATTCCGCATGGGGATGTTGCCAAATTAACGTCGAGCGGAGGTCGACTGCCACCATACGCACTCCGTAGCCCGTTAATTGCGGTCAGAGTAATTTTCGCAAAGGGCGCGAAAAAAAACTCTGACCCCAATTAACTACGCTGCGAGCGTTTAGAAGTAAGTTAAACCTAAAGCTGCCTTGACTTCGTCGGCGGTTTTGGCCGCTACTTCGCGCGCCTTGGCGGTGCCTTCTTTCAGGATCTGCATGACATGCCCCTTGTCCTTGGCCAGTTCCTCGCGGCGGGCGCGGATCGGCGCCAGCAGGTCTTGCAGGCAGGCTTCCAGGCGCGCCTTGACCAGGCTGTCGCCCAGGCCGCCGCGCACATAATGCGCTTTCATCTCGGCCAGGCCGGCCTGGTCGGGATCGAAGGCATCCAGGTAGAGGAAGGCGACATTGCCTTCCAGGTGGCCGGGATCCTGCACCCGCAGGTGCAAAGGATCGGTATACACCTGCTTGACCGCGGCCCGGATCTCGTCGGCAGTCGCGCCCAGGTTGATGGTGTTGCCCAACGATTTGCTCATCTTGGCCTTGCCGTCGATGCCTGGCAGGCGACCGATTTCAGGCACCAGCGCCTTCGCCTCGACCAGTACCTCGCGCCCCGCGGTGCGGTTAAAGCGCCGCACGATTTCATTGGTTTGCTCGATCATCGGAATCTGGTCTTCGCCCACCGGCACCAGCACCGCCTTGAACGCCGTGATATCGGCTGCCTGGCTGGCCGGATAAGTCAGGAATCCAGCCGGAATATCGCGCTCGAAACCGCGCAAGCGGATTTCTTCCTTGACCGTAGGATTACGTTCCAGCCGCGCCACCGTCACCAGGTTCAGGTAATAGAAAGTCAGCTCCGCCAGTTCCGGAATCTGCGACTGGATCAGGATCGTCGACAAGGCCGGGTCGATGCCGACCGCCAGGTAATCCAGCGCAACTTCGACCACATTGCGGTGCACCTTGCCGGTGTCGTCCATATTGTCGGTCAGCGCCTGGGCGTCGGCCAGCATGATGAACTGGCGGTAGGTGTGCTGGTAAGCGATGCGGTTACGCAAGCTGCCGACAAAATGGCCCAGGTGCAAAGGGCCGGTCGGACGGTCGCCGGTCAGGATCACGGCAGAACCAGGGGCCGTCGTCGGCAAACTTGTTGGCAAACTCATTGAAATTCCTTTAGCGGTATCCTGAAAACCCCGTATTGTGCCACTACTGGCGCCACTGGCGGGCGCCAAAAGAAAAAGCCGCCGGCGATTGCTCGCCGGCGGCTTTGCTACGGAAGCCGGTTTCAGCCCGGGTTCAGCTCTTTTGTTCGACCTGCTCGATCCCTGCCAGTATCCAGCCGCCCTGCCCCGCGGTCGGCTTCGACAAGTTCCAGACCTCGGAGAACGGCGCGGCAAAAGCTGCATCGTCTTCCTTGATCATGCCGGTGAATTTCACGCTGGCCAGGTATTCGGCGTCGGCAGTCTCGATTCCCAGCAGTTCGGCATCCAGCGACACGACATCGGTATGGTTGTCCGAAGCGCCGCGCTCCTGCAATTGCATGCGCAACTCGGCAAACATTTCCGGCGTGGTGAATTCGCGGATGTCGTTGCTGTCGGCCTTGTCCCATGCGGCTTGCAGGCGCAGGAAATAGGTCTTGGAATGACGCAGGAAACCGGCCGTATCGAAATCGGCAGGTACGCCCCAGGCAGCAACGCCCGCGACTCCCGCGCCTGTCGCCGCCGCTGCAGGCGCGGCGTCAAACGCCGTACGCTGCATAGGCTGCTCGAGGCGCGAAGCGATTTCCGGCGTAAAGCTGGAAGGCGCTTGCGCAGCAAAGGCAGGACGCATGCCGTTGTTGCCGGCTGCGCCGTTGCCCATCTTGCGGCGCACCAGCTTGTAGATGAACATGGCGGCGAATGCGAACAAGGCGATCATGATGATATTGCTGATCATGCCAGCCATAGCGCCGCCCAAGCCCATGCTCGACAGCAAGGCGCCCAGGCCCAGGCCCAGCAGCGCGCCGCCCAGCATGCCTTTCCACATGCTAGGTTTGGCGGCAGCCGCAGCGGCCGGTGCTGCTGCAGCAGCAACTGGCTTGGCGGCATTGCTAGCCTGGTTCTGCGCCGGCGCCGCCTGGCGGTTCATGCTTTGCGATTTTTTGCCGAAGGAACCGCCACCGCCCATGCGCTTGGCTTCAACGGTCGAGATGCCGGCTGACAACGTCATGGCGACGACGATCAGCGCCACAAATAATTTCTTCATACTTTCTCCTGAGATTTGATGCCATCACGGCCATACGGGCCGCTAAGTTTTAAAACTTCGCAGCCATGCCACGAGCTTGAACAACCCGGAATTAAGGCGAGGCGCTAGACGCGCATCGGCCTGCTGCTCAACATCATGGATGGCTGGAATCGCCAGGCAGTTACCCGGCAGATGGGAAGGCGCCTGCCGCCGGATGCAATCGGGCGGCGTAAAGGCGCTTAAGCTCTGGGCGGAGGACCGGCCGGAGGCAGGAACGGGGGCTGGAGCGCTTTATCGTTGCTCAGCGCGGGTGTGGAAGCGATCGCAGCAGCGGCAAATACGAGGGGGAAAGCAGGCACTGTCTCATCGCCGAGATCGACATGCATCTCGATGTCGTCAACTGCGATATCTTCAGAATCGCAAGCGCTGTCCACCCTGCAGGCGGGCGCATCTTGCAAGCCATCATGGAGAATTTCCTGCTGGACTGCCAGCGTCGCCACGGTGTTTGCCTGGGATTCGGTCATGCCTGCAAAGACTTGCATAGGCAGCAGAAACATCAGCAAAAGAATCAGTAAGCGTCGCATCAAAGTAGGAAAGCAGGTCCAGGCCGGATTGAGTGGCAATGATTATACCAAACAGCGGCAATGTTACGTCGACCTTGCTGGGAAGAATGAAACGCCATAGACTACAAGCAGCACCTTTCATCCACCGTACGGGAAACACCTCCATCATGCGCATCCTGCTTGCCGAAGACGACAGTGTTCTAGCCGATGGACTGACGCGTTCGCTGCGCCAGTCGGGTTATGCCACCGACTGCGTGATGAACGGCATGGAAGCGGATTCGGCTCTCTCGACCCAGGATTTCGACCTGCTGATCCTGGACCTGGGCTTGCCCAAGATGACCGGCCTGGAGGTATTGCGCCGCCTGCGCGCCAGGAATTCGCGGCTGCCGGTGCTGATCCTGACTGCGGCAGATTCCCTGGAGCAACGAGTCAAGGGCCTGGACCTGGGCGCCGACGACTACATGGCCAAGCCGTTCGAACTGTCCGAGCTGGAAGCGCGGGTGCGCGCCCTGACCCGGCGCGGCGCCGGCGGCGGCCCTACCGTCATCAAGCACGGCCCGCTGAGTTACGACCAGGTCGGACGGATCGCCTATATCAATGAGCAGATGCTGGACTTGTCGGCGCGCGAACTGGGTTTGCTGGAAGTATTGCTGCAGCGGACCGGCCGCCTGGTTTCCAAGGAACAGCTGGTCGACCACCTGTGCGAATGGGGCGAAGAAGTCAGCAACAACGCCATCGAGGTGTATGTGCATCGCTTGCGCAAGAAAATCGAAGTCGGCGGCGTGCGGATCGCCACGGTGCGCGGCCTCGGTTATTGCCTGGAAAAAATCAGCGAGCCGCAAGCCGCTGCCGCGGGTCCGGCAGCTTCCTCTGCTCCGCTCTCGCCGCTCGACGCCTCCAGCCGCCGCTGACGCTTGCCCTCATGCGCGACGCTCAATCTCTGGCTGCGCAGCCAAACCCATCCGCCGCGCAAACCGAAGAACGGGTGCAGCGCTCCCTGTTCGGCGAAATCCTGGACTGGATGCTGGTGCCGCTGTTGCTGCTGTGGCCGATCAGCATCGCGATTACCTATGTGGTGGCAAAGTCGATCGCCAACCAACCCTTCGACCAGGCGCTGGACGACAGCGTCACGGTCCTGTCGCAGCAGGTGAGCGAAGTCAACGGCAAGGTCCTGACGCGCCTGACCACGCCCTCGCGCGACTTTCTGCGCGCCGACGATGTCGACAATGTGTATTACCTGATCACCGGCCCGCACGGCGAATATATCGACGGCGACCGCGACATGCACTCACCACCTGTAGCCGAAGACGAGCCCGCACACCCGGGCAAGGTCAAGTTCTGGGACAGCTCTCTGCATGGCAGTGATGTGCGGATCGCCTATACCTATGTCGACCTGCGCAACACGGTCGATAACACAGTCGATGTCGCCGCCAGCCAGCAAGAGCGGCCACGGGTAGCGCTGGTGCAAGTCGGGGAAACACTGGAAAAACGCGCCCGGCTGGCGAACGAAATCATCAAGGGCGTGATCCTGCCGCAATTCCTGATCCTGCCGATCGCGCTGGCGCTGATCTGGTTCGCCTTGTCGCGCGGCCTGTCGCCCCTGTCCGAATTGCAGCAGCGGATCCGGGCCCGTCGCCCGGACGACCTCAGTCCCATCGATTCCGGCCAGGTGCCGGAAGAAATCTCGCCGCTGGTGCGTTCGCTCAACGACATGCTGTCGCGTCTGTCGCTGTCGATCCAGACCCAGAAACGTTTCATCGCCGACGCCGCGCATCAGATGAAAACGCCGCTGGCCGGCATGCGCATGCAATCCGAACTGGCGCTGCGGCAGACCAGCCAGCACGATATCCACCGCTCGCTGGAGCAGCTGGCGAAGAGCTCGGAATCGGCGACCCGGCTGGTGAATCAGCTGCTGTCGCTGGCGCGGGCGGAAAACCAGTCGCAGGAAAGCGCGCCGTTTGTCGAAGTCGACCTGTCCGAATTCGCCCGCGCCGTGGTGCAGGACTGGGTCGAGGCTTCATTCGGCCAGCGCATCGATTTTGGCTTCGAACAGGCCGAGCAGCCGGTGCCGGTGCTGTGCAATCCGCTCATGCTGCGCGAGCTGCTGGGCAACCTGATCGACAATGCCTTGCATTACACGCCGGTCGAAGGCCGGGTTACGGTCCGCGTACGCGGCGAGCGGGCGGAAAACTCCACGGCGGGGATAGCGATACTGGAAGTCGAAGATACCGGCCCGGGTATCCCGCCGGCCGAACGCGACCATGTGTTCCAGCGCTTTTACCGCATCCTCGACAGCGGCCGCGGCGGCAGCGGCCTGGGGCTGGCGATCGTGCGCGAGATCGCCCAGCAGCATGACGCCCAGGTAACCATTTCCTATAATCCGCGCAGCAGCGAACCGGAACTGCCGGGCAGCCTGTTCCGCGTCGCCTTCCGTTTGCTGGAAAAACCTGCGCTCGATTTCAATTCGGATTTCCATTGACAACCACCAGACCAGACATGCCCATGCCGAAACCCCGTCCGCACCATCCCGCCAGCCATTGGCAAAGCACCAGACGGCTGACGCTGGGCCTGCTGCTGGTCTGGTTCGTCCTGACGTTCGGCGTCATCTTTTTTGCCCGTGAATTATCCGGCATGCGCTGGTTCGGCTGGCCGCTCTCGTTTTACATGGCGGCGCAAGGACTGGCCCTGGCCTACCTGCTGATCGTCGCGGTATACACCTGGCAGATGCGGAAAATAGACCGCCGTCAGCAAGACCGCCCACAAGACCGAAAATCACAATGAAGGACAGCTCTTTTTTCTGGCGCCTGGTGCGCTATTACGCCTGGTACACCGGCGGCTTCATCCTGTTGCTGGTGGTGCTGGCGATCCTCGAAAAGGAAGGCTTGCCGCGCACCTGGATCGGTTACCTGTTCATGTTCGCCACCATCGTCCTGTATGCCGGCATCGGCATCATGAGCCGCACTTCCGATGTCTCCGAATATTACGTTGCGGGGCGGCGGGTGCCCGGACTGTTCAACGGCATGGCGACCGCCGCCGACTGGATTTCCGCGGCCACCTTCATCAGCCTGGCCGGCGGCCTTTACCTGCAGGGCTTCGACGGCCTGGCCTATATCATCGGCTGGACCGGCGGCTACTGCCTGGTGGCGCTGCTGATCGCACCTTACCTGCGCAAGTTCGGCCAGTACACCATCCCGGATTTCCTGGCGGCACGCTACCGCGGCCACACCAGCAGCAATCCGGTCAGGATATTGGCGGTGGCCGCCACCGTGGTGATTTCCTTCATTTACGTGGTGGCGCAGATCTACGGCGTCGGCCTGATCACTTCGCGCTTCACCGGCGTCGATTTTTCGGTCGGGATTTTCCTCGGCCTGGCCAGCATCCTGGTCTGCTCCTTCCTGGGCGGCATGCGGGCGATCACCTGGACCCAGGTGGCGCAATACGTGATCATCCTGTTTGCCTACCTGATCCCGGTGATCTGGCTGTCGATGGAGCATACGCACAGCCCGGTGGCGCAGGTTTCCTACGGCTCAGTGCTGGCGCAGATCACCAATATCGAAAAAAAGCTCGATGTCGATCCCAAGGAAATCGATGTGCGAGCGATCTTCAAGGCCAATGCGGATGACTACGACGCCCGCCTGCGCGACCTGCCGAAATCCTGGGAACAGGGGCGGATTGAAGCGCAGCGGCAGTTGGAACTGCTGAAACGCAACAACAGTTCCCTGATCGAGATCCGCGCCGCCAACCGCGCCTTGAACAGCTATCCGAAAACACCGGAGGAAGCCGAACGCAAATGGCAGCAGGACAAGGCCAGCAACCTGGCGCGCGCCGAACCGCCGGTGCCGCAGGCGACGCCGTTTCCCGGCGCCACGCGTGAAGCATCCGACATCAAGCGCAACAATTTTCTGGCCCTGGTGTTTTGCCTGATGATGGGCACGGCTTCCCTGCCTCACATCCTGATGCGCTACTACACCACGCCGTCGGTGCAGGAATCCCGCAAGTCAGTGTTCTGGACACTGTTTTTCATCCTGCTGATCTATCTCACCGTGCCGGCGCTGGCGGTGCTGGTGAAATACTATATCTATACCTCGCTGGTCGGCTCCGATTATGCGCACCTGCCGGAATGGGTCTCGTACTGGGCCAATATCGACAAGATCAATCCGCTGGTCAGCATTACCGATTTCAACCATGACGGTCTGGTGCAATTGTCAGAGATCACCCTGGACGGCGACATGATCATGCTGGCGACGCCGGAAATCGCCGGCCTGCCCTATTTTGTTTCCGGGCTGGTAGCGGCGGGCGGACTGGCGGCGGCGCTGTCGACCGCGGACGGTTTGCTGCTGACGATTTCCAATGCCTTGTCGCACGATGTCTATTACAAGATGATCGATCCGCACGCTTCCACCGCCAAGCGCGTCACGGTATCGAAGCTGCTGTTGCTGGTGGTGGCGCTGCTGGCGGCGTATACCGCTTCCCTGAAACCGGGCGATATCCTGTCGATGGTGGGCGCGGCGTTTTCGCTGGCGTCCTCCACCTTGTTCCCGGTGCTGGCGCTAGGCGTGTTCTGGAAACGCGGCAACCAGCAAGGCGCAATCGCCGCCATCGTGGTCGGCTTCGGCACTTGCATCTACTATATGCTGCACACCTATCCGGCGCTGGGCGGTTCGGCCAGCGGCCAGTGGTTCCACATCGCACCGATGGCGGCCGGCATCTTCGGCGTACCGGCCGGCCTGCTGGCGCTGATCGTGGTCAGCCTGCTGACGCCGCCGCCCGATCCGCGCGCGGTGGCGCTGGTGCATCATGTGCGGACGCCTTAGGGGTGTTGACGTTGCTTTTGAGCGTGTCACCGCCGCCACTCCGTAGAACGTCAAATGGGGTCAGAGTAATTTTCGCAAAACCCGCGAAAAAAAACTCTGACCCCATTTGACTGCTGCCGTGGAAGTTTTTTTGATCGTTCAGAGCTTGCTGCCAAAAGGCTCCGACAGAATGCCTACCAGGCTGTTCACACCATTGATGTAATTTCCCAGCCGCATATTCTCATTGGCGCTGTGCTGATTGTTATCGGCATTGACCAGCGGCACAATCACAAAAGGAACTTTCAGTGCATCGACTAGCGCGCCGGTGGGAACAGTGCCGCCCATCATTCTGATCTGTACCGGTTCCTTACCGTAGGTCTTGGTCAAAGACCGGCGCAGCCAATTACCGATTGGCGCATGCAGATCGGTGCGCACGGCGCTGCTGGAGGCCGATGCCGACTCGAACTCCAGCGAGGCCAGTTTAGGATAGCGGGCGCGATCCGCATCGCTCGGCTCGCCATTGACCAGGTGAAAACCCTGCTTCTCCACAAATCCCTTGAGTAAAGCTACCAATGCCGCCGGCTCGGTTTCAGGCACGGTACGCAGATCCAGTTCGGCAACGGCCATCGCCGGCACGACAGTGCGAGCCTTCTCGCCGACATCTCCAGATTGCATGCCACGCACGTTGAGCGACGGATATTGCATAGCCTCCTGATAATTTTGTCCGACCTTATCCGCCACCGCAATCCCGAGGCGCTGGCGCAGCGCCGCTTCGTCGTCTGGCACCGCACGCATGACACGCAATGAATCGGCGTCCAGCTTGACGCTATCGTAATAACCGGGAACCGTAACCCGGCCCTCATCGTCTTTCATCGATGCCAGCAAACGCGCCATCAGTTGCGCCGGGTTGGCGGCATAGTTACCGTAATGCCCGCTATGGCTATCTTGCTTCGGGCCATACACCTTCAAAGTACCGACGACGATTCCGCGATTACCGAATACCAGCGTTGGCTGATTGCTGGGGTGCATCGGACCATCCAGTACGACCAGCATATCGGACTTCAGCAAATCCTGATTCCGCTTGATGACGCCGCCCAATGACGGCGATCCTTTTTCTTCTTCCGCGTCAAGAATCACCTTGAGGTTGATCGCCGGTGTCTTGCCGCCGGCTTTGAGCGCGTCAATCGCAGCCAGCAGCATCATGATCGGCGCTTTGTCATCCGCAGAGGCCCTGGCGAACAAACGCCACTCAGGATCGACATCCTTGGCGAACAGCCTATCCAGCGGCATGGCTTCCCACTGGCCTGCCGCATTGCGCTGTTTCAGTACCGGTGTCCACGGGCTTTTCTGTTGCCATTCAGAGGGATTGACCGGCTGTCCATCCATGTGCCCATAAAACAGTACCGTGGGAAGACCGGGACCACCCTTTGGAAACTCTGCAAACAGCAGCGGCTTGCCGTTATTGGCCAATTGCCTGGTATGAAAACCACGCCGCTGAAAAGCCTGTTCAAACCAGGCGGCATTGCGCTGGATATCGGCGGCTACCGCAGAGTCGTTGGGAATTGCCAGCACCTCGGCCCATTCCTTGAAGCTTGCCTGCGCAGCATTCTGCACTTGCGGCGCGATCGGCGATTCAGCCGCATAAAGAGAGGGTGTCGAAAATATGGCCATGGCACAGGCGGCCAACTGGCAGTGCTGGAAGAATGTTTTCATATGCATTTTAGAGGTGCGAAAAAATGAGGTTGGAGTAAGTACCGTTCAGACCGCGAATCCGAAACCTGGCGCTTCATGTGCCGGCAGCACCGTCACCGCCACATCCATGGTTTGCTGGCCGCCGCCGATCAGTACGCCGCGCAAGGGCGAGACATCCAGGAAATCGCGGCCCCAGCCAAGCGTGATATGGCTGGTATCGGGGAAGATGCCATTGGTTGGATCGGCGTCGATCCAGCTGCTGGCCTGGCCATTGAATCCCGGACAGTACACCGATACCCAGGCATGCGAAGCATCGGCGCCGATCAGGCGCGGCTGGCCGGGCGGCGGTTCGGTCAGCAGGTAACCGCTGACATAACGCGCCGCCAGCCCCAGCGAGCGCAGGCAGGACAGCATAAAGTGGGCAAAATCCTGGCATACGCCGCGCCGGGTAGCGAACACCTCGGTGACCGGGGTGGAGACGGTAGTGGCCAGCGGGTCGAAGGTGAATTCCTGGAAAATCCGCGTCATCAAGGCGTTGATCCCTGCCAGCAAAGGCAGCCCCGGGGTAAACGATTCCGCCGCATATGCCAGGAATTCCCGCTTGATCCGCACATGCGCCGACTCGAACAGGTAACGCGTGGCTTCCAGGTCGTCAGGCAGCAGGAACTGGCCAGCCTGGTAGGAGAGCGCGGCGCGCCCCTGTTCCCAGGGCGGCGTCGCCGGCGGCAGCTGGCGCGGCGACAGCGTGACCCAGGATTCGGCCAGGGCGCGCAGGTCGGTATGGTCGTTTTCCAGCGAAAACGATTGCAGGGGATTGCCGAAGCTGTCGAGGAACATGCGCAGGTTTTGCGGTTCCGGCGTGATGCTGATGCCGTGCGAAGTGCAGGTCTGCCATGGCAGCGAACGCGGCGTCAGGCGCAGCATCTGGTGCGACAGGCGCACCGCCTGCGAATAGGCGTAATGGGTATCGTGGCGAATATGGTAGGTGTGATCGCTCATCATGACACTCCTTGGCTGACCGGCGCGTTCAAGGGCGTGAAGAAATGCCGGGCCAGCTCGTCCGACAGCGAAAAGGCGCCGGCGATGGCGTCGCGCATCAGCTGCACCAGGCGCGCATGGGCGTCTGCCACGAACAAGGAATCATGGCTGAGGTCTTGCAGTTCGAATTCGCGCAGCACGGCCGATAGATGCGCCGGCGTGTCCATGCTGAGGGTGCCGAGCTGTTCGGCGATATCGCTCAAATAGCGCTCCAGCATATGGAACTGGAATGCAATGCCGTGCGGATTGCTGACATCGAACACCAGCAGGTGCAGCACCGGCAGCCATTCCGGCGTGCGCCGGTAGCGCACGCGGTAGGTGACCACGCTGTTGGCCGATTCCAGCAGCCACGGCAGCGTGCGGTTCTGGCGCTCCGCCGGCAGCCGCAGGAACTGGCCGAACAAGGTCGCCAGGTGGGTCATGCGTTCTATATGGCGGCCCAGCATCAGGAAGTGCCAGCCTTCATCGCGCGTCATGTCGTCCAGCGCATGGCCGGCCAGGCCGACGCAGGCCTGGATCACATTGTTGAGCATGTGCAGCGCGGCGGCCGGAGTTACGCCGCTGGGGCCGCTGCTGTCCGTCGTCAGGCCTGGCATGCGGTTGAGCGCCTGCCAGTTGTCCAGCGACAAATGCTCGCGCACCTGGTAGCCGCAGTGATGCAGATGGCGCAGATTGCCGGCAATGCCGACGCTGGCGGCAGGGTCGGCGATGGCGGCAATCAATGCCTGTTGCAAGGCGGCGACGGTTGGCCGTGCGGTCGCCGTGACGGCCGGCAGGGCAATCCCGAGGCCGCGGCAGATTTCGCACAGCTGGTAGAAAGTCTCGCGCGCCTCGCCCTGCAGGTCGTTGCTGCGTTGCAGGGTGGCGCGCAGCAGATGCGCCAGGTTATCGCAGCGTTCGGCGTAGCGCCCCATCCAGAACAGGTTTTCGCCGGCGTGCGATGAAATGTCGACCGTGCTCCTGATCAGATCCAGCGTGCGCTGCCGGCCATCGCCGTCTTCCGGCGGCGCTGTCGCCGGCGCCGCCGCATCGCCGACCTCATCGCGCACTGGGCTCAGCACCCAGACATCCTTGCTGGCGCCGCCCTGCTGCATCGACACCACGTCCTTGCGCTGGCGCGGCGCGACCCGCGTCAGGCCGCCCGGCATCACATGGTAGCTGCCGTCGGCGGCGGCCACCACGAACACCCGCAAGCTGACCGCACGGCTCATCAAGCGATATTCGCCGCTGCGCGACAGCACCGGCGCCTGCGACAGCCGCACCCATTCCTGCGCCACGTAAGCGTGCGGCTGGGCCAGCAGGCTGTCGACCAGGCGCTGGCGCGATTGCGCATTCAGGCTGTGGCCATACACCGGTTGCATGCGCATCGAGGGAAACGCCGGCATGATCACCAGCTGCTCCAGGTTGGCCAAGGTATAGTCGAGCGCGGGTTTTTCACCGCACCACCAGGACGCCACCGCCGGCAGCGCCAATGGCTGGCCGAGCAGACGCTGGCAGATGGCCGGCAGGAAACCGTGCAAGGCGCCCGATTCCAGCACGCCGCTGCCGAGCGAATTGGCGATCAGCACATTGCCAAGGCGCGCCGCCTGCACCAGCCCGGGAATGCCGAGCGCGGAATCGGAGCGCAGTTCGAGCGGATCGCAATAGTCGTCATCCAGCCGCCGCAGGATCGCATGCACGCGCCGCAGGCCGCTCAGGGTCTTGAGGTAGACCATGTCGCCGCGCACCATCAGGTCCGCCCCTTCGACCAGCGGAAAGCCCAGGGTATGCGCCAGGAAGGCGTGCTCGGAATAGGTTTCGTTATACGGCCCCGGCGTCAGCAGCACCACCAGCGGCGTCTCGCCGCCAGCCGGCGCCAGCGCGTTCAGGCTGTCGTGCAGGGTATGGAAAAATTTCAGCAGCGATTGCACATGCATGTCGCGCACCGTCTCCGGCAGCGCGCGCGACATGATCTGCCGGTTCTGCAAGGCGTAACCGGCGCCGGAAGGTCCCTGAGTGCGGTCCGACATGACCCACCAATGGCCGTCCGGCGAACGCGCCAGGTCGATTGCATACAGGTGCAGGTGTATGCCCGCCGGCGGCTCGATGCCGCGGCAAGGCCACAGGTAGCCATGCTGGCCGAACACCAGCGCCGGCGGCAGCAGGCCTTCGGACAACAGCGTCTGCGGACCGTACAAATCGGCCAGCACTGCATTGAGCAGGCGCGCACGTTGCACCACCGCGGCGGACAAGGTCTGCCATTCGTCGGCGGAAATGATCTGCGGCAGCAGGTCCAGCTCCCAGGGCCGGTTGGCGCCCTGCGGATCGGCGTACACATTGTAGGTCACGCCATCGGCGGCAATCGCTTCGCGCACCTCGCGCGCGCGGCGCCGCAGGATCTCCGGCGACAGCCCTTCGAGCTGGTCGATCAGGGTACGCCAGTGCGGCCGCAAGCGGCCGCCGGCTTCCAGCATTTCGTCGTAACGATCCGCCTCTGCGGGATAACTCTCGAGTAAACGCCGGTACATGATTATTCGCTTGCGTCACTTGAAACGGTTAAATGCACATCCTGCCGCCAAGGCTGCGAAAAATCGCAGCGCAAACTGGAAATAGTTGCGCTACGGCTTTTCTGCACCACGGCTGCCGAGCTTGATCAGAAGTGACGTAAGTCTAACGTAAATGGGAACTCGATGGATGCTATCGGTTGCCTTACCTGCATCGGCCCTGGGGTATGGTTGAGGCGGAAATAACGCCCCAGGCGCCGGCTTTCGGCTTCGAAGGCATTGACCGGGAACGTCTCGTAGCTGCGCCCGCCGGGATGCACCACGTGATACTGGCAACCGCCCAGGCTGCGGCCGTTCCAGGTATCGACCAGGTCGAAGGTCAGCGGCGAGTCGATGCCGATGGTCGGATGCAGGGCCGACGGCGGCTGCCAGGCGCGGTAACGCACGCCGCTGACGAATTCGCCGACCCGGCCGGTCGGCTGCAGCGGCACCGGTACGCCGTTGCAGGTCAGCACATAACGATCCGGCGCCATGCCGTTCACCTTCACCTGCAAGCGCTCCAGCGAAGAATCGACGTAACGGGCGTTGCCGCCGGAACGGCTTTCCTCGCCCAGCACATGCCACGGCTCGAGCGCGGTGCGCAATTCCAGCCCGATGCCATTGATGGCAAAGTCGCCGATTTTCGGGAACCTGAACTCGAAATGCGGCGCAAACCACTCCGGCTTGAATGCGTAACCGGCCTGCTGCAGGTCGCCCATCACATCGCAGAAATCCTGCCAGATGAAGTGCGGCAGCAGGAAACGGTCGTGCAGCTCGGTGCCCCAGCGCACCAGGCGCGGCGGCTTGTACGGCGTTTTCCAGAAACGCGCCACCAGCGCCCGCAGCAACAGTTGCTGGGTCAGGCTCATGCGCGCATGCGGCGGCATTTCGAATGCGCGCAGCTCCAGCAGGCCGAGGCGGCCGGTGCTGCTGTCGGGCGAATACAGCTTGTCGATGCAGAATTCGGCGCGATGCGTGTTGCCGGTGACGTCGATCAGCAGGTTGCGCAGCAGCCGGTCGACCAGCCATGGCGCACAACCGTCTTTCGCCAGCTGCTTGTCCATTTCGGTAAACGCCAGCTCCAGTTCGACCACCGCATCGTTGCGCGCTTCGTCGACGCGCGGCGCCTGCGACGTCGGGCCGATGAACATGCCGGAAAACAGGTAAGACAGCGCCGGATGGTTGTGCCAGTAGCTGATCAGGCTGCGCAGCAGGTCGGGCCGGCGCAGGAACGGCGAATCGCTGGTGGTGGCGCCGCCCAGCACCAGGTGGTTGCCGCCGCCAGTGCCGGAATGGTGGCCGTCGAGCATGAATTTCTCGGTGGTCAGGCGGGTCTCGCGCGCTACGTCGTACAGATAGGTGGTGTTGCTTACCAGCTCGCTCCAGCTGTGCATGGGCTGGATATTCACTTCGATCACGCCGGGATCGGGCGTGACGCTGAACTTGGCCAGGCGCGGATCGTGGGGCGGCTCATAACCTTCCATCAGCAACGGCTGCTCCAGGGCCTGCGCCGTGGCCTCGATCGCCGCCACCAGTTCCAGGTAATCTTCCAGCCGCTCCAGCGGCGGCATGAACAGGTACAGCACGCCCTGCCGTACTTCCGCGCACAGGGCGGTGCGGGCAATCTGGTCAGCCGATTCGAACGGCGCCGGCGCCGCCTGCGCTTCGCTGGTGAAGGCTGCGCTGTATGAAGTGGAGCTGTACGAAGTCGAGCTGTACTTCGGCGCATCAGCCGCGGTCGCCCTAGCGGCAGCAACCGGAGTCGCCAGCTGCTGGCGGATTTGCTGGGTAACCGGCAGCGGCTGGAATTCCTGAGTCGGGTCCTGCTGGTGCACAAAGGGGTAATCAGCCTTCTTGACCCAAGGCTGCGAATCGAGCGGCAAGCGATAGCCCAGGGGAGAATCGCCCGGCAGCAGATAGCAGTGTTCGCCGCGCAAGTACCAGCTCGTGCTTTGCCAGCTGCTTTCATCGGCGGAGCGGACCAGCGGCAATACGTAGCCGGCGACCTTGCGCAAGCCTTGCGAAAAGACCCGCGCCAGCCGCGCCCTTTCCTGCTTGTCGTCCAGCCGCGCGTCGGACGGATCGACGTTGATCGCCAGCCGGCGTTCGCGCCACAGGTAATAGTAGATGTCTTCATAGGCCGCGAATACGTACTGCCGCTCCAGCGTCAGCCGTGCGGCAACGCCATGCAAGAAGCGCTCGGCGATATTGTCGTCGGTGGCTTGTTTCTTGGTTTCGTCGGCAATCAAGGCCGGCGTCGACCAGATCGGCTCGCCGTCGCGGCGCCAGTAGCAATTCAGCGCCCAGCGCGGCAGCTGCTCGCCCGGATACCATTTGCCCTGGCCGAAATGCGGCAAGCCTTGCGCTGCATATTGCAGGCGCAGCCGATGGTAGAGTTCGGCCGCCAGCGGCTTCTTGGTGGGGCCCATGGCGGCCGTGTTCCATTCTTCGCCTTCGGGATCGTCAAGCGCGACGAAAGTCGGTTCGCCGCCCATCGTCAGGCGCACGTCGAGTTCGTCCAGGTCGTCGTCGATGGCGTGGCCCAGCTCTTCGATCTCTTCCCACTGCTGTTCGCTGTACGGCTTGGTGACGCGCGGCGACTCCCAGATGCGGCGCACGCTCATCGCATGTTCGAATTCGACTTCGCATGGCTCCACCATGCCGCTGACCGGCGCCGCCGACGACGGTTCCGGCGTGCAGGAAAGCGGGATATGCCCTTCGCCGGCGAACAGGCCGGAGGTGGGATCAAGGCCGATCCAGCCGGCGCCGGGCAGGTAGACCTCGCACCAGGCGTGCAGGTCGGTGAAGTCGGTCTGCGGGCCGGACGGGCCGTCGAGCGATTTCTGGTCGGCCGTCAGCTGGATCAGGTAGCCGGAGACGAAACGCGCCGCCAGCCCGAGGTAGCGCAATATCTGCACCAGCAGCCAGGACGAATCGCGGCATGAGCCGGAACCGAGGGTTAACGTCTGTTCCGGCGTCTGCACACCAGGTTCCATGCGGATGGTGTAGCTGATCAGCTGCGCCAGCTGCTGGTTCAGGCTGACCAGGAAGTCTTCCGTGCGGATCCTTTCGCGCGGCACCTGGTCCAGGAACTTCTGCAGCAGGGGCGTCAGCGGCAGTTTCTTGCGGTACGGCTCGAGCTCGTTCTGCAGTTCGGGGGCATAAGAAAACGGCACTTTCTCGGCATACGGCTCAAGAAAAAAGTCGAACGGATTGAGCACCGACATTTCCGCCACCAGGTCGACCTCAATGCGGAATTCGCTGGCCTTTTCCGGAAACACCAGCCGCGCCAGGTAATTGGCCTGCGGGTCCTGTTGCCAGTTGATGAAATGCGGCTCCGGCAGTATTCGCAGCGAATAGCTGAGGATGCGGGTGCGGCAATGCGGCGCCGGGCGCAGGCGGATGATCTGAGGCCCGAGGGTGATCGGGCGCTCGTAACGATAGGTGGTGAGATGATTGAGTGCTACGTGAATTGACATGGATATCCTCTGCGACAATCAATAAGTAGTTCGTAGGGTGGGCACCCGTGCCCACGCGTGACCGTGATAACCGGAGTGCAGGCAACAGCGTGGGCACACAGTGCCCACCCTACTGATGGCTGTGGATGAAATCGCGCAGGCGCGGGTAAATTTCATTGTCCCAGCGCCGGCCGTTGAAGACCCCATAATGCCCGACCCCGGTCTGCACATGATGCGATTTCATGTACGGCCGTATGCCGCTGCACATGTCCTGGGCGGCCACGGTCTGGCCTACTGCGCAAATATCATCCTTCTCTCCTTCTACGGTGAACAATGCGGTGCGCCGGATCGCCGACGGCTCTATCGTACGCCCGAATGCCTGCATTTCGCCAAGCGGCAATGCATGGTCCTGGAATACGCTTTGCACGGTTTCCAGGTAAAACTCCGCCGCCAGGTCCGACATGGCGAAATATTCGGCGTAAAACGTCTTGATGGTGTTGGCTTTTTCGTCCTCGCCGTCGACCAGGTAGTTGTACAGGTTCTGGAAGGCCTTGAGGTGACGCTCCAGGTTCATGCTCATGAACGCATTCAGTTGCAGGAAACCGGGATAGACCTGGCGCTGGCTGCCGGCGAAACGGCCGGGAACGGTGCTCACCAGGTTCTTCTGGAACCACTCGATCGGCTTGCTTTTCGCCAGCTGGTTGACCGCGGTAGGATTGATGCGGGTATCGATAGGGCCGGCCATCAGGGTCATGCTGGACGGCTGCGCCGGATGCTTGTCGGCCGCCATCAGCGACACCGCCACCAGCGCCGCCACGGTCGGCTGGCAGACTGCCACCACGTGCGTGCCGGGGCCGATCTTCTCGATGAAGCGGATCAGGTGGGCGACATATTCGTCGAAACCGAAACGGCCGTCGCTAAGGGCGACGTCGCGGGCGTTGTGCCAGTCGGTGATATACACGTCATGGTCGCGCAACAAGGTGTTCACGGTGCCGCGCAACAAAGTGGCGAAATGCCCGGACATGGGCGCAACCAGGAGGATGCGCGGCTGCACGGCCTTGGTTTCTTTACGGAAACGCAACAGAGTGCAGAACGGCGTCTGGTCGCTTATTTCTTCATGCACCGAAACCGTGCGCCCATTCTCTTCCACGCTGTCTATCCCGAATGCAGGGCGCTGGTGCGTCAACTGGGTGCATGAAAACAGTTCGCAGGCGGCGGCCAGCTTGCGCAGCGCGAGGCTGTCAGGCCAACCGGGAAAACGGTAGCCCAACATCGGTGCGGCAGCGCCAGCCCACGCACGCATCGGATCGCTGAAATCCGCATAGCCCTGATATGCCTGGTAAATTTTAGTCATGGGACTACCCTGTTTATTGGAATGCCGGCAAACGTAGCAGGTGCAATATCCATGCCCATATCTCTGGCACGGCCTTTGCTCAGTAGACATCAACCGGTTTGCCAATAGGGCCTGTTGACATTCAATTTGGGAGTGCGAACGCGCGGCAGGCGTTACAGGCCTAGGCGCGACGACGCGACGTAGTGGTGCTACGGCAAGGAGGAGCAACAACGGCATGTGACGCCTGCAGCCGTTCCCGGAGGGTTCAAACCAAAACGTGCGCTGGGCGCGTTGCATGGCTTGCAGGGGCGGCCTGCCCCTGCGACGCCACGCGTCTTGCCAGCACACGTTTTGGTTTGAACGCATCTCCCAAATTGAATGTCAACAGGCCCTAAAACGCTTTCGATCCAATACGGAAGAATATTGCCATGCCTAAGACCACCTTGAGCATCACCAGTAAAAACTATTCGTCGTGGTCCTTGCGCGGCTGGCTGCTGACCAGGTTCTCCGGACTGGAATTCCAGGAAAACCTGATCTCGCCGGACGATCCGGACGCACGCGCCGAAATCCTGCTGCTGTCGTCGTCGATCCTGGTGCCCTGCCTGTATCACGGCAACATCGTGGTGTGGGATACCCTGGCCATCGGCGAGTACCTGCACGAGATCCGGCCCAAGGCCGGGCTGCTGCCGGCGGACCGCGCTGCGCGCGCGCACTGCCGCTCGATCTGCGGCGAAATGCATTCCGGCTTCAGCGCCCTGCGCTCGGCGCTGCCGATGAACATCAAGGCGCGCTTCCCCGACTTCAAGGTGTGGTCGCGCGCCGAAGCCGACATCAAGCGCATCACCACTATCTGGAAACAATGCCTGGCGACCTATGGCGGCCCGTTCCTGTTCGGCGAGCGCTCGATGGCCGACGCCATGTACGCGCCGGTGGCGACGCGCTTTCTGACGTACGATGTAAAGCTGGATTCCGTCTGCAGCGCCTATTGCAAGCGCATCATGGCGTTGCCGGAAATGCAGGAATGGATCAAGGCGGCCAAGCTGGAGCCGGACGATATCAATGAACTGGACGTGGAATTCTGAAAACGGTTTCCGATGCCAAGGAAAGGATAGCTGCAATGGATACAAAGACAGAAGCTGGACCCAAGACCGTGTTCTCCCATGTGCGCGAAGGCGACACCGAATTCGAATCGGGCGGCTTGCGCGATTTTTTCCTGTACCGCGATCTCGGCATCGCCGCCGCCACCGGCGGCCAGGTGGTGGCGCACCTGGTGAAAGCCAACATGGCGCCCGAGGTCGGCACCGGCTGGCACCGGCATGAAGCCGATTTCCACATCGTCTATATGCTCAAAGGCTGGGCGCGCTTCATGTACGAGGACAAGGAAACGCTGGTCAAGGCCGGCGACTGCGTGCACCAGCGGCCGGGCATCGTGCATTTTTTATTCGACTACTCGGAAGACATGGAGTATCTTGAAATCGTCAGCCCGGCGGCATTCACTTCGATCGACATGCCCGCACCGTGTCCTGTCCCGGCGCCGGCGCCATGGCCCAAGGAGGGTTGAGCGGCATGGTTGAACAGCATTTAATACAGCAGTTTTTGCAATCAGATCATCACGGAGGCCACCACCCAGATTATGCAAAATTTGCTAAGAGCGAACCTGGCATTGCCGAAAATAAAGCCTATTCAACCAGCAAGATCGCATGTTAATCTTTAATTAATATAATGCTGAGTTAGCAACGAATAGGCAACAACCGGCTTGTTACGGGCACGCTTCTTGATAGCTACTTGATAGTTTCCGATCAAACCACAGCAAAGCAAGATCATGGCAAATTTTTTCGATGAAATGTACTCCGATGGCAATTCGTCGGTGCGCCCGCACTATAACGAATTTTCCAATTGGCTCAACGCCCAGACCGCTGAAACGATTGCCCGCAAACGCGCCGAAGCCGACCTGATTTTCCGCCGGGTCGGGATTACCTTCGCCGTGTACGGCAACGATGCCGGCACCGAACGTCTGATCCCCTTCGACATCATTCCGCGCATCATCCATGCGCAGGAGTGGGCAACGCTGGAAGCCGGCCTGATCCAGCGCGTCAAGGCGCTCAATATGTTCATCCACGACATCTACCACGACCAGAACATCGTCAAGGCAGGCGTGATCCCGGCGGAACAGATTTTCCGCAACGCCCAGTACCGCCCCGAAATGCAGGGCATCTCGGTCGCTTCGGATATCTACGCGCACATTGCGGGGGTCGATATCGTACGCGCCGGCGAGGGCGAGTTCTACGTCCTCGAAGATAACCTGCGGGTGCCGTCGGGCGTGTCCTACATGCTGGAAAACCGCAAGATGATGATGCGGCTGTTCCCCGAACTGTTCCTGCGTCACAAGATCGCGCCGGTCGACCATTATCCCGACATGCTGCTGGATAACCTGCGTTCGGTGGCGCCGGTCGGCGTCACCGATCCGACGGTGGTGGTGATGACGCCGGGGATGTACAACTCGGCCTACTTCGAACATGCTTTCCTGGCGCAGCAGATGGGCGTCGAGCTGGTCGAAGGACAGGACCTGTTCGTCAACGACAATCACGTCTACATGCGCACCACGCGCGGCCCCAAGCGGGTCGACGTGATCTATCGCCGGATCGACGACGACTATCTCGATCCGCTCGCCTTCCGCGCCGATTCATCGCTCGGCGTGCCGGGCCTGCTGTCGGTCTACCGCGCCGGCAACGTCACGCTGGCGAACGCAATCGGCACCGGCGTCGCCGACGACAAGTCGGTCTACCCGTTCGTGCCGGACATGGTGCAGTTCTACCTGTCGGAAAAACCGATCCTGAACAACGTCCCGACTTTCCAGTGCCGCAAGAAAGAAGACTTGCAATACACCCTGGACAACCTCAAGGACCTAGTGGTCAAGGAAGTGCATGGCGCCGGCGGCTACGGCATGCTGGTCGGCCCGGCGTCGACCAAGCAGGAAATCGAGGATTTCCGCCAACGCGTGCTGGCCAAGCCGGACGGTTATATTTCCCAGCCGACGCTGGCCTTGTCGGCTTGCCCGACCTATGTCGAATCCGGCATCGCACCGCGCCACCTGGACCTGCGGCCATTCGTATTGTCCGGCAAGAATGTCTCCCTGGTGCGCGGCGGCCTGACCCGCGTCGCCCTCAAGGAAGGTTCGCTGGTGGTCAACTCGTCCCAAGGCGGCGGCACCAAAGACACCTGGATTCTGGAGAAATAACATGCTCAGTCGCACCGCCGACCATTTGTTCTGGATGTCCCGCTATACCGAGCGGGCAGAAAATACCGCACGCATGCTGGACGTGCACGTGCAGACCGGGCTGCTGCCGCAGTCGGTCGAAGATGTGGAAAAAGGCTGGCGCGCAGTGCTCGGCATTTCCGAGCTGACCCATGCCTACGACAAGAAATACAGCGTGGTCACGCAAAAAGACGTGATCGACTTCATGGTGCGCGATCCCAGCAATTCGTCCTCGATCGCCTCCTGCCTGAAACAGGCGCGCGAGAATGCGCGCGCAGTACGCGGCGCGCTGACCACCGAAGCCTGGGAAATCCAGAACGCCACCTGGATCAAGATGCAGGGTTATCTGCAGACCAACGCGCTGGAGCAGAACCCCAGCGAATTCTTCGAGTGGGTCAAACACCGCTCGCACCTGTCGCGCGGCGTCACCATCGGCACCATGCTCAAGGACGAGGCCTTCCACTTTATCCGTCTCGGCACCTTCCTGGAGCGCGCCGACAACACCGCGCGCATCATCGACGTCAAATTCCACGGCGCCAAGGAAGGCGCCTATACGAAGAACCTGCAGAACCAGAACGGCCAGCGGCAAAGCCAGGAACAGGATGCGATCGCCGATCCGCAAATCGATTTCTATTACTGGGCGGCGATCCTGCGTTCCGTGTCAGGTTTTGAGATCTACCGCAAGGTGTACCGCGACGTCATCACGCCGGCGCGCGTGGCCGACCTGCTGATCTTGCGGCCGGACATGCCGCGCTCGCTGCTGTCGTGCATGGAACAAGTGGTCGGCAATCTCAAGCATGTGCATAACGACACGTCCTCCGACACCGAACGCTTCGCAGGAAAATTGCATGCCGACCTGAAGTTCAGCAATCTCGAGGAGATCCTGGACGCCGGCCTGCATGATTACCTGACCCGCTTCTTCGAACGGATCTTCGAGCTTGGCAATCGCATCAGCCGCGATTTCCTGGTGCCCCTCAACACCTGATGGCCGACATGCTCCTTACCATCCGGCATGAAACGGTTTACCACTACACCGCGGCGCTGACCTACACGATCCAGCAGCTGCGGCTGTCGCCGCGCGCGGAAGCCCAGCAGCGCACGCTGGCGTGGCATATCAGCAGCTCGGGCAACCGCCATCCCTACATCGATGCGTTCGGCAACCTGTGCCATACGCTGACTGTCACCAAGCCGCACCATGAGGTGCGCATCATCGCCGAAGGCACGGTCGCGGTGACGCCGCTGCAGCAAGGGCGGCTGCCGCAGGCGGGGGAGTTTTCACCGCTGGTGTTTACCGTGCCGACCCAGCTGACCCAAGCCACCGCGGCAGTCATGGATTTCGCCCATAAGAATTTGCGCGCGGGCGCCGGCAGCAGGCAGCTGCTGGAGCTGGCGCAGGCGATCTGCGCGACGGTGGCTTACCAGAGCGGCTCGACTGCGGTCACCAGCAGCGCCGACGATGCGCTGGCGCTGGGCCAGGGCGTGTGCCAGGACCATGCGCACCTGTTCCTGGCTTGCTGTCATATAGCGGGCATCCCGGCACGTTACGTGTCGGGTTATATCGATCCCGGCAACACCAATCACGCGGAAAGCCATGCCTGGGTCGACGTCTGGGTGCAGGAAGGCGATTTCGCCGGCTGGATCAGCATCGATGTGACTCATGCCTGTTTTGCCAGCGACAACTATTGCAGGCTGGCAATCGGACGCGACTACGATTCGGCCGCGCCGGTGCGCGGCGTGCGGCGCGGCGGCGGCGAAGAGACACTGACTGTGCAAGTCAATGTTTCTGCCTTACCATCTGATCAATAAGAGAATCAATAAGCGGCTTACACAAATTTACAATAAATTGTCGTATTATTAACATAAAACCTTGATCTGACCGGGAAACCGCCCTGGCTTCCTGTAAAATCGCCACTTTGCATTTTTCTTCGACACCATGACTTACTGCGTTGCCCTTCGCCTGGAATCCGGCCTGGTTTTTCTTTCCGACTCCCGCACCAATGCGGGCGTGGACCATGTCGCCACCTCGCGCAAGATGAGCGTGTTCGAAAATCCCGGCGAACGCCTGATGGTGTTCATGACCGCCGGCAACCTGTCGATTTCACAGTCGATCAAGGAAATCATCGGCGAACACATGAATGGCGCCGGCAAGACCATCTGGACCGTGGATTCGATGTACGAAGCGGCGCAGATCGTCGGCGAGGCGATTCGCACCGTGTATGAGCGAGAAGCAAAGGCGCTGGAAAAATTCGGCATCGATTTCAACGTCAGCATCATTTTCGGCGGCCAGATCAAGGGCGAGCGCTGCCGCTTGTTCCAGATTTATTCGGCCGGCAATTTCATCGAATCGCACAACGAAAACACCTACTTCCAGATCGGCGAATCGAAATACGGCAAGCCGATACTTGACCGTGTCATCACACCTGCGTCAACGCTGGACGAAGCGGCAAAATGCGCATTGATTTCGATGGATTCGACGCTGCGCTCGAATGTCTCGGTTGGCTTGCCGCTGGATATGCTGCTGTATGAAAACGATACGCTGGCGGTCACGCGCTTTGTCACCATCGGCGAGAAGAACCAGTATTTCCAGATGATCCGCGAAAACTGGGGCAAGCAGCTCAAAAGCGTATTCGACGGCATCGCCGATCCGGTCTGGAACGCCGATCCGGCAACCACCTCGAATGTGCTGTCGGCGCAAGGCTCGCGCAGCGAACCGCTGGTAGTCACGCCGCCGCAAGGAGTCGGCAACGACAGCCAGCCGGCGCCGCTGCAGACCCTGGCGCAGGGAAGCAACGGCAAACAGCATTAACAAGCCCGACAACAAAAAACGGCGCCCGAACTCGGCGCCGTTTTTTATTCAGGCTTTGCTTCAGTGCCGGCCACGGCCGGGAAACCTCAGAAACAGTGTTCCGGCGCCGGAAACGACTTGTCTTTCACCGCGCTGACATAGGCCAGCACAGCCGCATCGATGCTGGTCTGGCCTTCCATGAAGTCTTTCACGAAACGCGCCTTGTGGCCAGGGAAAACGCCCATCAGGTCGTGCATCACCAGCACCTGGCCGGAACAGTCCGGACCGGCGCCGATGCCGATGGTCGGGATCGACAGCAGCTCGCTCACTTCCTTGCCCAGCGCCGCCGGAATCGCTTCCAGCACCAGCAGGCTGGCGCCCGCCTCTTGCAGCGCCAGGGCGTCGGCTTTCAGCTGCTCCGCAGCCGCGTGCGACTTGCCCTGCACCTTGTAGCCGCCCATCTGGTGCACCGACTGCGGCGTCAGGCCGAGATGGCCGCAGACCGGGATCGCGCGTTCGGTGAGGAAACGCACGGTAGGCACCAGCCAGGTGCCGCCTTCGATCTTGACCATCTGTGCGCCGGCCTGGATCACCGGCACGGCGTTGGCAAATGCGCTTTCCGGCGTGGCATAAGTGCCGAACGGCAGGTCGGCCAGCACCAGCGCGGTGCGGTTGCCGCGCGCCACGCTGGCGGTGTGGTAAACGATGTCCTGGATGGTGACCGGCAGGGTTGAACTGTGGCCCTGGCATACCATGCCGAGCGAATCGCCGATCAGCAGGGTTTCCACGCCGCAGCGGTCCATCAGGGCGGCGAAGCTGGCGTCGTAGCAAGTCAGCATGGTGATTTTTTCACCTTTGTCGCGCAAGGCTTGCAGCGCCGGAATAGTGATCGGCTTACTGCGCGCAGCCGGGTCGCTGCCTTGTAAATATCCTGCCATTGTCATTCTCCACGATTGAAAAATTCACGCTTGCCGCGCATGCCGTCGATGCGCGCCAAGAGCAAGCTGAAATCGGCATCGTTGCCGGCCAGGTCCAGGTGTTCGTTATTGACGATCATCAGCGGCGCTTCGTCATAGTGATAGAAGAAGCGGCTGTAGCTTTCGCACAGGCGCGCCAGGTACTCCGGCGAAATGCTTGCTTCCATCTCGATGCCGCGCTTCTTGATGCGCTCTATCAAGGTTTCGGGCTCCGCCTGCAGGTAGATCACCAGGTCCGGCGTCGCTGCCTGCGGCCGCAGGTGGTCGTACATTTGCTGGTACAGCTTGAACTCCTCGTCGGCCAGCGTCAGGCGGGCAAAGATGGGGTCCTTGGCCAGCAGGAAATCGGCGACCAGGTGGCCGGGGCTGTCGAACAGGTCGTTCTGCGCCAAGGTTGTGGAAAAATCGCGCAGCTGGTTGATGCGCTGGAACAGGAAGAACATTTGCGTCGACAAGGCATAACGCGGCGCATCGCGATAGAATTTTTCCAGGAACGGATTGGCTTGCGGCTGCTCCAGCAAGACCCGGCCGCCCAGGTGCATGGCGATCTTGTTGACCAGCGTAGTCTTGCCGACCCCGATCGGGCCTTCGACGACGATGTACTTGTAGCTGTCTAGATTCATGTTTAAGAAGTGTGCTGCATTCGTGAAGGGGACAGTGTGCCAGAAGCCGGCGCAGGCTGCCCCAATGAAACCAATCCCTATATCTTGCGGATGGCCTGGTGCGCGACCTGCGGGGCAAACTGGTGTGCCGGGCCTTGCTTGGGAATGACGATGAAGGGATCCAGCTGCAACAGCGGGATCAGGACAAAAGCGCGCTGCGTCATGCGCGGGTGCGGCACGGTCAGCACCGCATCCGCGAAGGTCGACTGGCCATACAACAGCAGGTCCAGGTCCAGCGTGCGCGGGGCATTGGGATAGGGGCGCTGACGGCCGAAATCCTGTTCGATCTGTTGCAAGCCTTGCAGCAAGGCATGCGCGTCGAGGCGGGTCTTGATGCGCGCCACGGCGTTGATGTAATCGTCGCCGCCGGCGTCCAGCGGCGCCGTGCAAAACAGGCTGGACTGTGCATCGAGGCTGGTGTCAGGCAGTTTGCCGAGCTGCAGGATGGCGCGCTGCACCTGGCCGCTGGCGTCGCCCAGGTTGGCGCCGATGCCGATGTAAGCAGTGACCGCTGCGGCGGCAGGAGACATTGCCGTCATTGACCACCTTGCTCATCATTGCCGCGGCCGCCGGCGCTGCTGCCGGTGTTGACACCCTTGGCGCCGCTGCGCGAACCGCGCCGGCGCGGACGTTTTTTGGCAGGCGCGGCTTCGGCGGCAACCTTCGGCTTTTGCGCCAGCAGCAATTCGCGCTCGCTGCCGTCGCCTTCCATGAAGCCGGTCCACCACTCGCCGATTTCGCTGTCGATCTCGCCCGAGGCGCAACGCAGCAGCAGGAAGTCGTAGCCGGCGCGCAAGCGCAGGTGTTCCAGCAGCTTGTACGGCGCCTTGCCGGCCCGGCGCTCGAAGCGCGGCTGCATGGCCCAGATATCGCGCATGTCGGAAGCGATCTTGCGTTGCAGGGCCAGCTTGTCGGTCTGGGCTTCCAGCACATCGTCGGCAGCCAGGTGCAGCGCCGGGATCGGAAACTCGCCGGCCGCCTTGTAGGCAGTCCATTTTTCCAGCACCTGGTGCCACAACAGCGATGCAAACAGGAACCCGGGAGACACCGGCTTGCCCTGCTGCACGCGGACGTCGGTATTGGCCAGCGCCAGCGTGACAAATTTTTCGCCGAGCGGCTGCTCCAGCACCACGTCGAGCAAAGGCAGCAGGCCGTGATGCAGGCCTTCCTTGCGCAATTGCTGCAGGCAAGCCAGGGCATGGCCGCTCATCAGCAGCTTCAGCATTTCGTCGAACACCCGCGCCGCAGGCACGTTGTCGATCAGCGCCGCCATCACCGGGATCGGCGCCCGGGTGGCCGGATCGATCGTGAACTTGAGCTTGGCGGCGAAGCGCACGATGCGCAGCATGCGTATCGGATCTTCGCGGAAGCGCGCTTCCGGCTCGCCGATGATGCGCAAGGTCTTGGCGCGGATATCGTCGATGCCGCCGTGGTAATCGAGCACGCTCTCGGTGGCCGGATCGTAGTACATCGCATTGATGGTGAAATCGCGCCGCACCGCATCTTCGTGCTGCTCGCCGAAGGTGTTGTCGCGCAACACGCGGCCATGCTCGTCTTTCGGCGAACCGTCGGAGGAGGCGCCGCGGAAAGTGGTGACTTCGATCAGTTCCTGGCCGAACATCACGTGCACGATCTGGAACCGCTTGCCGATGATGAAAGCACGCCGGAACAGGCGCTTGACCTGTTCCGGCGTGGCGTTGGTGGCGACGTCGAAATCCTTGGGTTTCACGCCCAGCAGCAGGTCGCGCACCGCACCGCCGACGATAAAGGCCTTGAAGCCGTTATCCTGCAGGGTCTTGGTGACCCTTACCGCATTCGGCGACACCAGCTGCGGATTGATGCCATGCTGTTTCGGGCCGAGTATCAACGGTTGGGTGGGATCTTTTTTCTTTTTCCCAAGGATGGAGCGAATCAGCTTCTTGATCATTGCGCGTCGAATAAATTCAGGATGGGCCAGCCGTGGGCAATTGCGTGCTCTTTCAGGCGGGCGTTCGGATTGGTGGCGACAGGGTCGGTGACCAGCGCCATCAGCGGCAGGTCGTTGTGCGAATCGCTATAGAAAAAACTGCGCGGGAAACTGGCCAGCGTCATGTCCATGGTCGCCAGCCAGGCCCGGGTGTGGGTGACTTTGCCGGGGCCGTAGGTCGGCGTATCGGCCAGCTTGCCGGTGATCTCGCCGTCGCCGGTGGTTTCCGGATCGGAGGCGATCAGGAAATCGACGCCCAGGGCCTTGGCGATCGGCTCCGTCACGAAACTGTTGGTGGCGGTCACGATCGCCACCAGGTCACCGGCGTCCTGGTGCTGTTGCAGCAAGTCGCGCGCCGCCGGGGTGATCTGCGGCAGGATCACTTGCGCCATGAACTGCTCATGCCAGGCATCGAGCTGCTTGCGCGGGAATTTCGCCAAGGTGCCGAACGCGAATTCCAGGTATTTGACCGGATCCAGCGTACCGGCCTGGTATTGGGCAAACCATTCGGCGTTGCTCTTTTCGAAAGCATCGGGATCGACTGCGCCGATGCGCGCCAGGAACTGCCCCCATTCATAGTCTGAGTCGACAGGCAGCAGCGTATGGTCAAGGTCGAATAGAGCCAAATTCATAGTGATTGTTTATCTTCGGATTCGAGTTGCAACAAGCTGCGTAGCAAGGGCAGCGTTATGGGGCGCTGGGTTTCCAGTGAATAGCGGTCGAGTTCGTCCAGCATGGCTGACAAAGACCGCATGTCGCGCCGGAAATGCGTAATCAGGTAGGGTAACACGCCGCTCGACAGATGCAGGCCGCGCGCTTGCGCCGCATGCGTCAGGGCGGCGATCTTTTCTTCGTCGCTCAAGCCGTGCAGCTGGTAAATCAGGCCCCAGCCGAGGCGGGTCCGCAAATCTTCGCGCACGCTCAGCTCGGACGGTGGCAGTTCGCCGCTGGTGACCAGCCAGCCGCCGTGTTCGCGGATCTGGTTAAACAGGTTGAAGGCTTCGATCTGGTCGTCGGCCGACAATTTGTCGCAGTTGTCGATCAGGTAACCGGCCACGTCGGGCGAAAATTGGAAGGCCTCGGCGTCGTCATTCGGGCCGTGGATCAGGCGCGCGCTGGTGCTGCTGGCCAGCGCCTGCAGCACATGGCTTTTGCCGGCGCCGGCCTGGCCCCACAGGTAAACGAAGCGGTCGCCCGGCGCGGTGAGGGATTTTGCCGACGGCGCGACCAGACGCTGCAAGAACTGTAACGCTTCTTGGTTCTGCCCGACCACAAAAGTAGCCAGGGTCTGCGGCTCATCCGCGGTAATGTCCAGCGTTAGCTGCCTCATTCTTGTTTCTTCACTTGTTACTTAAACTCAATCAATTGGGGAGCAATATAGGAAGCAATGCGGGGCGACGCATGCTTCACGTATTATAAAAACTGCTGCTCAGGTAATGCGCGCGCACATGCTTGACCACTACCGACATGATCGCCGAACACGGCAGCGCCAGCAGTATGCCGACAAAACCGAACAGCTGGCCGAAGGCCATCAAGGCAAAAATCACCACCAGCGGATGCAGGCCGATGCGCTCGCCTACCAGGCGCGGCGTCAGGATAAAACTTTCCAGCACCTGGCCGATGCCATACACGATGGCGACCGCGATCAGTCCGTGCCAGCCGCTGAACTGCAGCATCGCCGCGATCAGCGCCAGCACCAGCCCAAGGCCGAAACCGACATACGGAATGAATACCAGCAAACCGGTAATGATGCCCACAGGCAACGCAACATCAAAGCCGGCAATTGCCAGCCCGGTCGAATAATAAATCGCCAGAACCAACATTACCAGCAATTGGCCGCGCAAATACTGCGCCAGCAGGCTATCGACCTCCTGCGTCATGTTGCCGGTCTTGCCTTGCCAGCGGCGCGGCACCAGGCGGCCTAAGCGCTCGACAATCGAGTGCCAGTCCTGCAGCAGGTAAAACAGCACTACCGGCACCAGTAGGATGGTGGCGAGCCAGCCCAGCACCGCCGTGCCGCCGACCTTGACCGAAGCCAGCACCGAGGTCCAGATTTCATCGCCGCTGGTCGACAGCTGCTTGGTCAGCATTTCCTTGATGCCGGTGCCGTCCAGCCGCACGTTGATGCCGAAATCCTGCAGATGCGGTCCGATCAGGCCGTCCAGCTTGTTCAGGAAGTTGGGGATCTGGTCTTGCAGCAAGGGAAATTCTTTGCGCAATACCGGCACCACGATCAGGATCACCGCCAGGATCGCGAACACCAGCAGCAGTATCACCACCAGCACCGCCAGCGCGCGCGGGAAGGGAAACTTGCCGATGCGCCGGCGCGACAGCCAGTCGACCCCGGGATTGAGCGCATAGGCGAGGATGGCGGAGGCGATGAAAGGCGTCAGGATCGGTCCCAAAGCCACCATCAGCGCTATCAGCAACAGGCCCAGTCCCAGCCATAATGCGGTTTGTTTTTGTTCGTCGGTAAAAGAAAATGGCATGGAATCGAAAGTTTGATGGATCGGTTTGATAAAATACCGCTTTTACCGCGCAATAACCTGGCCGCAACCAAGCGATTGGAAAGTTAAAAACAAGCTGAAAACAAGACAAAATCAGTGGAAAAGCCGTATTCTCCACTGATTTACTGCTTGTTTGGCTGTTTTTGGCCGGTTATTTGACCTGACAGGCAACGCTGATGCAGCGCTGAATCTCGGGTGCGTGGCCGAATTCCCCCTATTTTACCGCCTCTGCCGCCAATCACATCATGACTTCCACTTCAAACGTGTCCAACGTTCCTCTCTCTTATCGCGATGCCGGTGTTGATATCGACGCCGGCGACGCCCTGGTCGAAGCCATTAAGCCCTTTGCAAAGCGCACCATGCGCGAAGGCGTGATGGGCGGCATCGGCGGTTTCGGCGCGTTGTTCGAAATCAGCAAAAAATTCAAGGAGCCGGTGCTGGTGTCCGGCACCGACGGCGTCGGCACCAAGCTGAAGCTGGCATTCCTCCTGAAGCGCCACGACACGGTCGGCATCGACCTGGTCGCCATGAGCGTCAACGATATCCTGGTGCAAGGCGCCGAGCCGCTGTTTTTCCTGGACTACTTTGCATGCGGCAAACTCGACGTGCCTAGCGCCACCGACGTCATCAAGGGCATCGCCAAAGGCTGCGAGCTGGCAGGCTGCGCCCTGATCGGCGGCGAAACCGCTGAAATGCCGACCATGTATCCGGACGGCGAATACGACCTGGCCGGCTTCGCCGTCGGCGCGGTGGAAAAATCCAGGCTGATCGACGGCACCAAGATCGTCCCGGGAGACGTCGTGCTGGGCCTGGCGTCCTCGGGCGCGCACTCCAACGGCTATTCGCTGGTGCGCAAGATCATCGAAGTGGCCCAGCCTGACCTCGACGGCGACTTCCATGGCCGCAAGCTGGCCGACGTGCTGATGGAGCCTACCCGCATTTACGTCAAGCCTCTGCTGGCGCTGATGGAGTCGATGGAAGTCAAGGGCATGGTGCACATCACCGGCGGCGGCCTGGTGGAAAACATTCCGCGCGTGCTGCAAGACAACCTGACAGCCGTATTGCGCAGCGACAGCTGGACCATGCCGCCGCTGTTCACCTGGCTGCAACAGCACGGCCAAGTGGCCGACGCCGAAATGCACCGCGTCTTCAATTGCGGCATCGGCATGACCGTCATCGTCGCCAAGGAAAACGCTGACGCCGCCGTCGCGCAATTGCAAGCCGCTGGTGAAACGGTCTACCGGATCGGTGAAATCCGCGCACGCGCCGAAGGCGAGGCGCAGACTATCGTGCTGTAACTCCTGCGCGGCCAGCCTCAAAAGAAAAAGACGACCGCTTGGGTCGTCTTTTTTTTGCCCGGCAATCTCGAGCGGCGTCAGTCTTCGTAGCGTTTCAGGCTGGTCGCCATGCCCTTTTCCAGGTCGGACATGCAGCTGACAGTCACTTCCAGGTCGCGCAGCAGGCCGTCGCGCACGCCGTACACCCAGCTATGGATAGTCAGCGGCTGGCCGCGGTCCCAGGCGTCCTGGACGATGGTGGTGCGGCAGATGTTGGCCACCTGCTCCATCGAATTGAGTTCGCACAGGCGGTCGTGGCGCACGCTTTCCGGCAAGGCTTCGCCCAGGTAGCGCTCATGCTTCTGGTGCACGTCCTCGACATGGCGCAGCCAGTTGTCGGCCAGGCCGACACGGCGCTTGGTCAGCGCCGCATGGACGCCGGAGCAACCGTAGTGGCCGACCACAAAAACGTGTTTGACCTTCAGTACATCTACCGCAAACTGCAGCACCGACAAACAGTTCAGGTCGCTGTGCGCGACCACGTTGGCGATGTTGCGGTGGACGAACAGTTCACCCGGCAGCAAGCCCAGCAATTCATTTGCCGGCACCCTGCTGTCGGAACACCCGATCCAGAAATACTCCGGCGCCTGCTGCGACGCCAGTTTTTTGAAAAACCCCGGATCGCGGGCGGTAATGGCCGCCGCCCACTCACGGTTTCTCTGGAAAAGGTCTTCTCTGGTCAGGGATTGCTTGTTGTTTGCTGTCATCGTTTTCTATTCAATAAAGTTCCATCTGCATAGTGTTTTTACAACACATGCACGACATCCTGGGCCTTATTTTATAGAAAGTTAGCTATTGCCATCGGCTTTTATCCGATATGCAGCATTCCCTTTGACGTCACCTATCCGGTCTGGCCCAGCAACAGGAGCTTCAGTTTGCTGTCCGCCGGTTTCTCGCCCAGCCAGATTTTCAGCAAGGAATTGTAGAAAACCAGGTCCGGCAGCGTCTCCGAGACTGGCTTGCCGTTGAAATGGATCTGCGTGCCGACGCCCGGAATCCAGTCGGTGGTCATGACGTCGCCTTTCTTGAGTTCCGGGATCGAGGCAAACAGTTCGCCGAATTTCAGCAGCTGGTTGACGATCTTCGACTTGTCCGCCTTGTCGACGTTGTTCTGGATGCCGCTCATGAAAGCACGGCTGAAATCCTCGCTGCTGACGTCGCGCAGCATCACCAGTTCGATCCGGCGCGCGCCTGGAGCCGCCAGCACGTCCGGCACCGTGGTTTTCTTGTCGGAGAGATAGAGCGCCGCCGTATAGACTTTAAAAATGACTTTGTAGCGGACTCCGGCGCCGTTGAGCTTCAAATCCTGGTTGCCGACTTTTGCCGTTTCTTCGATCTTGACTCCGGCCACGTCAACCGCAAATGCACCTTGCGCCAGCAACAGCGCGGACAATACGCAGGCGCAAGCCCCTGCACGCTTCAAACGAGCAACTACTTTCATGTCTCCCCCTATGTTTGTATATGGAGTTTGTATTGATCGCAAATAAAAGAACGATCGTTTTATTATTACCCTATACAGAATAGTGAGGTGGACAAAATTATGCAATAAAGAATTTGTTAACGATGATCAGGCAGTCGGCCCGCACCTGAGGCAGCCCATCATGAAAAAAGCCGCCAACCTTGTACGGTCGACGGCTTTCATGAGGCCAGGAGCAAACGGGCTTACTCGAAGAACTCTTTTACCTTGTCTTTCCACGACTTGCTCTGCGGGCTGTGCTTGGCGCCGCCTTCGCTGGTCAGCTGCTCGAACTCCTGCAGCAGTTCCTTTTGCCGATCGTTCAGCTTGACCGGAGTCTCTACCACGACATGGCAGAACAGGTCGCCGGCATAACCCGAGCGCACGCCCTTGATACCCTTGCTGCGCAGGCGGAAAGTCTTGCCGGACTGGGTGCCGTCGGGAATCGTGAAGGAAGCTTTGCCGTTCAATGTCGGCACTTCGATTTCACCGCCCAGCGCCGCTTTGGCGAACGAGATCGGCATTTCGCAATGGAGATCGTCGCCTTCGCGCTGGAACACCGCATGCGGCTTGATGTGGATTTCCACATACAGGTCGCCGGTAGGGCCGCCGTTCATGCCTGGCTCGCCGTTGCCGGAAGAGCGGATGCGCATGCCGTCGTCGATGCCGGACGGGATTTTCACTTCCAGCGTCTTGTTGCGCTTGATGCGGCCGGCGCCGGCGCAAGACGGACAAGGTTCAGGAATGATCTTGCCGCTGCCGTGGCATTTCGGGCAAGTCTGCTGGATGCTGAAGAAACCTTGCTGCATCCTGACCTGGCCGTGGCCGCCGCAGGTCGGGCAGGTAACCGGCTCGGTGCCGGGCTTGGCGCCGCTGCCGTGGCAGGGTTCGCACTCGTCCCAGCTTGGCACCCGGATCGTGGTGTCGAAACCGTGCGCGGCTTGTTCCAGCGTGATTTCGAGGTTGTAGCGCAGGTCGGCGCCGCGGTACACCTGAGGTCCGCCGCCACGGCCGCCGCGGCCACCGCCGCCGCCGAAAATATCGCCGAAGATGTCGCCGAAGGCATCGGCAAAACCGCCGCCGCCACCGCCGCCGCCCATGTTGGGATCGACGCCGGCATGGCCGTAGCGGTCATAGGCCTCGCGCTTTTGCGGATCGGCCAGCATTTCGTAGGCTTCTTTCGCCTCTTTGAATTTTTCTTCCGCACCTTTGCTGTCCGGATTGCGGTCCGGATGGTGCTTCATTGCGAGCTTGCGGTACGCCTTCTTGATTTCGTCATCAGTAGCGTTTTTCGCAACACCCAGTATTTCGTAAAAATCACGCTTCGCCATCTTTTTGCACCCTGTTGTTTAAGCGAAAACGCCGAACAGTGCTGCAATAGCATCTGCCCGGCGCATCTTCGCGCCGGTTTGCGGTTATGCATCGCATAAATCGCAAACCGGCGCTGACGAAGATCTTACTTGTCCTTCACTTCCTTGAAGTCGGCGTCGACCACGTCGTCTTCTTTCGGCTTGGCTTCCGCACCTGCAGCACCGGCTTCAGCGCCGCCGGCGGCAGCTTGCTGCGCCTGCATGTCAGCGTACATCTTTTCGCCCAGCTTTTGCGCGGCAGTGGTCAAGGCGGCGGTCTTGTTGTCGATGGCTGCCTTGTCGTTGCCCTTCAATACTTCTTCCAGTTCCTTGATGGCGGTTTCGATGCTGGCCTTTTCGCCGGCTTCCAGCTTGTCGCCGTATTCAGCCAGCGATTTCTTGGTCGAATGCACCAGCGCATCGCCCTGGTTATGGGCTTCGGCGGCTTCCTTCAGGCGTTTGTCGTCCTCGGCATTGGCTTCGGCGTCGCGCACCATCTTCTGGATCTCTTCTTCGGTCAAGCCGGAGTTGGCCTTGATGGTGATCTTGTTTTCCTTGCCGGTCGCCTTGTCCTTGGCGCCCACGTGCAGGATGCCGTTGGCGTCGATGTCGAAGGTGACTTCGATCTGCGGCGTGCCGCGCGATGCCGGCGGGATGCCTTCCAGATTGAATTCGCCCAGGCCCTTGTTGCCTGCCGCCATCTCGCGCTCGCCCTGGAATACCTTGATGGTCACGGCCGGCTGGTTGTCGTCGGCTGTCGAGAACACCTGGCTGAACTTGGTCGGGATGGTGGTGTTCTTCTGAATCATCTTGGTCATCACGCCGCCCATGGTTTCGATACCCAGCGACAGCGGGGTCACGTCCAGCAGCAGCAAGTCCTTGCGGTCGCCCGACAAGACCGAACCCTGGATCGCGGCGCCAACGGCGACAGCCTCATCCGGATTGACGTCCTTGCGTGGTTCCTTGCCGAAGAATTCCTTCACCTTTTCCTGCACCTTAGGCATGCGGGTCATGCCGCCGACCAGAATGATGTCGTCGATGTCGGAAACCTTGACGCCGGCGTCCTTGATGGCGATGCGGCACGGCTCGATGGTCTTGGCGATCAGCTCTTCCACCAGCGATTCCAGCTTGGCGCGGGTCATCTTCAGGTTCAGGTGGATCGGCGCGCCGTTCGCCATGGCGATGTACGGTTCGTTGATTTCGGTCTGTTGCGACGACGACAATTCGATCTTGGCGCGCTCGGCCGAGGCCTTGATGCGTTGCAAGGCGATCGCATCCTTCTTCAGGTCGATGCCGTTGATCTTCTTGAACTCGTCCAGGATGTAATCGATGATGCGCTGGTCGAAGTCTTCGCCGCCGAGGAAAGTATCGCCGTTGGTGGACAGCACTTCAAACTGCTTTTCGCCATCGACATCGGCGATTTCGATGATGGAGACGTCGAAAGTACCGCCGCCCAGGTCATACACGGCAATCTTGCGATCGCCCTTTTCTGCCTTGTCCAGGCCGAAAGCCAGCGCAGCCGCGGTCGGCTCGTTGATGATGCGCTTGACGTCCAGACCGGCGATGCGGCCGGCGTCCTTGGTGGCTTGACGCTGCGCGTCGTTGAAGTAAGCCGGCACCGTGATCACGGCTTCGGTAACTTCTTCGCCGAGGTAGTCTTCAGCGGTCTTCTTCATCTTGCGCAATACTTCTGCGGAAATTTGCGGCGGCGCCAGTTTCTGGTCGCGTACGCCTACCCATGCATCGCCGTTGTCGGCCTTGATGATCTGGTAAGGCATCAACGCGATGTCTTTCTGCACTTCTTTTTCGTCGAACTTGCGGCCGATCAGACGCTTGGTGGCGTACAGCGTGTTGGTCGGATTGGTCACAGCCTGGCGCTTGGCAGGTGCGCCGACCAGGATTTCGCCGTCTTCTTGATAAGCGATGATGGAAGGCGTGGTGCGCGCGCCTTCCGAGTTTTCGATCACTTTTGGCTGACCGTTTTCAATCACTGAAACGCAAGAATTGGTGGTACCCAAGTCAATGCCGATAATTTTACCCATGGTGTATGTCCTTTACTGAATAACTGATGAATGTTTGGATGGTCTGAATATAGGGAGCGAAAGCGCGCTTTCAAGCGCTAAACTGCTCGCTCCTGGCGTTTTTTTCTATTTTCCTTGCGCCACGACGACCAGGGCCGGCCGCAACAGACGATCGGCAATGGTGTAGCCTTTTTGCAACACAGTCACCACGGTATTGGCGTCCTGCTCGGCAGGCACAGTCGAGATTGCCTGGTGCTTCATCGGGTCCAGCTTCTCGCCAACTTCAGGCGAGATTTCCAGCAAACGATTTCTTTCGAAGGCCGACGACAGCTGCTTGAGCGTCATTTCCACGCCTTCCTTGAGCGATTCCAGCGAAGGCGTTTCGATCTTCAGCGCCATTTCAAGATTGTCCTTGACCGGCACCAGCGCTTCGGCAAAGCCTTCAATCGCAAACTTGTGGGCACGTGCAATGTCTTCCTGGGCCCGGCGGCGGATGTTTTCCGACTCGGCCTTGGCGCGCAGGAAAGCGTCCTGCATTTCCGCGATCTTGGCTTGTGCTTCCGACAACTGGACTTCCAGCGTCGTTTCGGGAATTACCGCTGCATCTTCGGCAACCTGGCTCTTTTCCGTTTGCGCCTGTTCGTTCTGATTTTCCATGTGTTCCATTCAAAAATCTCCAACAATCAATAACTTACTAAGTATAGGAAGCCAAATGAGGCTATGCCCTTACTTTTTCAAGGGTTAAAAAATGAGCGCCCTGATTTGGCCGCGGGCCGTGGTCCGGTTGCCGGGGGAATGCATCAAACGCGCATCAATCCCATCCATCCTGGCAACAATTTGAAACAACATTTACCAGCCAGGGTTTGCTGCAACGCGACATAGGAACTAAGCTGTAGGCGTGGACTCAAACAATTGAAAGTTGCCACATCGCAACAAACAAAAAAGGGAAATATCGTGAAACTACCGTTAATTTCCGCATTTCTGGTCGTTTATATTTTGCTTGCAGCAAGCTGGATCAGCTATTCGCAACTGATCGCATTATATTGACTTTGGCTGATCGCCTTTGCAACTTGCAAAACAAGCAATAATCGTCCATATGCACCCGGCATCGGGCGCTCATTATAGTTGCGCCTTGCCGGAGCGGCGCACCGTCACTCAAAATTTCTACACCAGATAGGCTGTTCTATTGGCTGGCGCCAAGGCGCACAGCCTGTTGCCGCGACACCTCAGCCTGCTGCTGCAACTCTTCTCGCTCGCTCTCGGTGGTAGGCCAGCCGATCATGTGCTCTTCTACCAGCGAAGCCATGCCAGCTATCCAGGCCGGCGCCTGGTTCAGGCAAGCAATGAAATGGAATTCCTTGCCGCCTGCCCTGAGGAAATCCTGTTTCGCCTCTATCGCAATTTCTTCCAAAGTCTCCAGGCAATCGCTGGTGAAACCCGGACACATCACATCGACCCGGCCGACGCCCTGCTTCGCCAGTTTTTGCAAGGTCGGCGCGGTGTACGGCTGCAGCCATTCGGCCTTGCCGAAGCGCGACTGGAAAGTCAGCTGATACTGCTCCGGCCCCAGCCCCAGCTGCTGCGCCAGCAGGCGCGCGGTTTTCTGGCACTCGCAATGATAAGGATCGCCCAGCAGCAAGGTACGCTTCGGCACCCCGTGGAAACTCATGATCAGCTTGTCCGGCGTGCCGTGCATCGCCCAGTAAGCCAGCACCGACTCCTTCAGCGCCTGGATATAGGCTTCGTGATCGTGGTAGTGCTTGATGAAACGCAGTTCCGGCACGTTGCGCACCCGCGCGTAGTGTGCAAACACCGCGTCGTAGATCGAGGCCGTGGTGGTCGCCGAATATTGCGGATACGCAGGCAAGACCAGGATCCGCTCGCAGCCGTCGGCCTTCAGCTGATCCAGTACTTCCGGTATCGAAGGCGAGCCGTAGCGCATCGCGTAAGCCACCTGCACCTGATGGCCGCGCTGTCCGAGGTAGCCGCGCAACAGGATCGCCTGCTTGCTGGTATGGACTTTCAGCGGCGAACCTTCGTTGCTCCAGATGGAAGCATATTTGTGCGCCGACTTGCTGGAGCGGAACGGCAGGATCACGCAATGCAAGATCAGCCACCAGATCGCCCGCGGTATTTCCACTACCCGCGGATCGGACAGAAATTGCTTCAGGTAGCTGCGCACCGCCTTGGTGGTCGGCGCATCCGGCGTGCCCAGGTTGACGAGCAATACCGCGCTCTTGCCGGCCTTGCCATGGGTGAACGGGGGTTCTTTACGGAATGCCATGCGGGGAGCTCCGGGAAATAAAGTTAGAGCGCCAGCAGTTCACGCGCATGCTTGCGCGTAGTTGCCGTAATCTCCAGGCCGCCCAGCATGCGAGCGATTTCTTCGATGCGGTTCTTGGCGTCCAGGCCGTCGATCGCCGATACGGTCTTGTTGCCCTGGCTCTGCTTGCTGACCTGGAAATGCTGGTTGGCCTGGCTCGCTACCTGCGGCAAATGGGTCACGCACAGTACCTGGCGATCCTGGCCCAGGCGCTTCAGCAAGCGCCCGACCACTTCCGCCACGCCGCCGCCGATGCCGCTGTCGACTTCATCGAAAATCAGGGTCGGGGTCGCGGTAGAACTGGAGGTAATCACTGAAATCGCCAGCGCTATCCGCGCCAGTTCGCCGCCGGAAGCGACTTTGGCCAAAGGCCGCGGCGCCACGCCGGCGTGCCCCGCCACCAGGAACTCCACCTGTTCGACGCCATAGCTGGCCGCTTCGCAGGGATTCAGCGCAACCGCGAAACGGCCGCCGCTCATGCTCAGGTCCTGCATCGCCGCGGTCACCGCCGCGCCCAGCGCCTGGGCGGCCTTGGTCCGTGCTTTCGACAGTTTTTGCGCCAGTCCCAGGTAAGTTGTTTTCAGCTTTTCTTCCTGCGCCTTCATGGCGTCGAGATCGCTGGCGTCCGCCAGTTGCCGCAGCTGCTGCGACAGCGTTTCCAGTTCCTGCGGCAATTCGTCCGGCGCCAGCCGGAATTTGCGGCCGGCGGAATGGATCGCTTCCATCCGGTCTTCCACCTGGTGCAGGCGCGCCGGGTCGAGCTCGACCCGGCTCAGGTAATCGTTGAGCGCGTAGACTGCTTCCTGCAGCTGGATGCGCGCCGGCTCCAGCGCTTCCAGCACCGGCTTGAGGCTGCTGTCGACATCGACCAGCTTGCCGATCTTCTGATTCAGCGCCGACAGCTGGGACAGCATCGGCGGCGTATCGTCTGCATCGTTTTCGGAAATCACGTTGAGCGCTTCCTGCGCCCCTTCGATCAGGCTGGCGGCATGCGACAGGCGGCTGTGCTCATTGGTGATCTCATCCCATTCGCCGGGCTTGACCGCCAGCTTTTCCAGTTCGCCGACCTGCCATTCCAGGCGCTCCCGTTCCAGCAATACATTCTTGGCGTTGGTTTCGAATTCCTCGCGCTGGCGCGCCAGCGAACGCCAGCTTTTGAAGGCGGCCGCCACGGCCAGCAAGTCGTCCTGCAAGCCGGCTTGCCCATCCAGCAACAATCGCTGTGCGTCGCTTTTCAGCAAAGACTGGTGCGCATGCTGGCCGTGGATATCGACCAGCATTTCGCCCAGCTCGCGCAACTGCCCGGCGGTTGCCGCCACGCCGTTGATGAACGCCTTGGAGCGGCCGGCATTGTCGATCACGCGCCGCATCAGGATCACGCCTTCCTCGCTGGCGAACTCGTTCCGTTCCAGCCAGCTGCCGACTTCACCATCGGCTGCGCCGGCCAATGCGAATTCCGCCGTCACATCCGCCTTGGCCGCGCCTTCGCGCACCACGCTGGCGTCGCCGCGGCCGCCCAGCGCCAGCGCCAAGGCGTCGATCAGGATGGATTTGCCGGCGCCGGTTTCACCGGTGAATACGGTGAAACCGGCGGCGAATTCAAGCTCGATGGCGTCGACAATGACAAAATCGCGTATGGAAAGTGTGCGCAGCATGGGAGGGCTCAAAATAGGGATAAATGCAGAGGTCTAAATACAGCACCGGCCAGGCGGCGCCAGATAATCGCAATCAGCATAGCAAAATCGGAGACGTCTTACTTCAGTTGCCCTTCCGCCGACGGATATTCGTTCCAGTGCAGCTTTTGCCGCAAGGTGTCGTAATAACTCCAGCCGGCCGGGTGCAAAAAGGTGATGGCATGTTCGGAGCGCCGTATCAGGATGCGGTCGCCGTGCTGCAGGCTGGCCAGCGACTGCATGTCGAAATTGGCGCTCATGTCGCGGCCGTTGACGATTTCAATCACGATTTCACTGCTGTCCGGAATCACGATAGGCCGGTTCGACAGCGCATGCGGCGCAATCGGCACCAGCACGATGCCGCCCAGCGACGGATGCAGCAAAGGGCCGCCGGCGGACAAGGAATAGGCGGTGGAACCGGTCGGCGTGGCCACGATCAGGCCATCGGAACGCTGGTTGTACATGAAGCGGCCGTCGACCTCGACCATCAGTTCCGCCATGCCGGAGCCGGCGCCGCGCGCCACCACTACATCGTTGAACGCCAGCGCGCTGAAAATCTGCTGGCCGTCGCGCATGACCGAACCTTGCAGCAGGCTGCGCCGCTCCGATTCGACTTTACCGTCCAGCATTTCGCCCAGCACCGGCAACATGCGTTCCAGCGAGATGTCGGTGATGAATCCGAGGCGGCCCTGGTTGATGCCGATCAGCGGCACGTCGTAAGGCGCCAGCTGGCGCGCGATGCCCAGCATGGTGCCGTCGCCCCCGACAACGATCGCGGCGTCGGCCTGCTGGCCGATCTGCGCCGGCGTCATCGCGGCGATCGGCAGCGCGACGTTCTGCGCGGTCTCGGTCTCCAGAACCACATGATGGCCGCGGCCTTGCAGGAAATCGGCGATTTCGGTCAGCGACTCGGAAATGCCGGCGGCGAAATACTTGCCGACGATGGCAATGGTTTTCGGCATGGATTCGGGCAAATTCGCTGGCAAAATCGTTTGGGAAGGTAATTTTATAGGCCACATGCTGGCGATTAGACCATAATTTAAGCTTGCAATGAAGGATACGCATATGGCTCCGACGAATAATTCAGCTATCTCCCCTGGTTTCCGGCCCGGCAAACCGCTTGCCGTCAAAGCGCTGCTGTTCGACCTCGACGATACCCTGTGGCCGATCGTGCCGGTAATCACGCGCGCCGAACAGCTGCTGTTCGACTGGCTAGGCGAAAATGCCCCGGCGGTCAGCCGCCGGTTCACGATCGAGAGCCTACGCCGGCAGCGCATGGACCTGGTTGCGAGCAACCCGGTGTTCAAGTTCGATCTGTGGAAGCTGCGCCATGCGGCGCTGACCATCGCTTTCAACAGCGTCGGCGAAGACGCCGGCAAAGTGGATGCGGCGATGGCGGTATTTTCCGAAGCGCGCCACGCCGTGACGCCGTTCGCAGATGTCCAGCCGGCGTTGGCGCGGCTCAGCCAGCGCCTGCCGCTGGGCACGGTCTCGAACGGTTTCGCCGATCTCGGCAAGATCGGCCTGGCCGGGCATTTCCAGGCATCGATCGCGGCCCACAGCTTCGGCTGCGCCAAACCCGATCCCAGCATTTTCCATGCAGCTTGCGCAGCGCTGGGTGTCGCGCCGGAACACACCGTGTACGTCGGCGACGATCCCTTGCTGGACGTGGTCGGCGCCCAGCAGGCCGGCTTGCAGGCGGTCTGGATCAACCGGTTTGACCGCTTGCTGCCGGCCGGCATCAGCGCCCAGGCCAGCTGCACCAGCCTGCATGAGCTGGAGGCCTGGCTGGAACAAACCGCGGTTCGCGGGTAAAAACAGTGTATAAGTGCATGCATAAGCTGCTGGTAAGCCAGTCCAGTGCTCGCTAAAATAGACCCATATGCAACTAGATACTCGCGCTCAAACCCTGCTCAAGGCCCTGGTCGAACGGTATATCGCCGACGGCCAGCCGGTTGGCTCGCGCGCCCTTTCCAAGATCTCCGGCCTGGAACTGTCGCCGGCGACGATACGCAACATCATGGCCGACCTCGAAGAAATGGGGTTTGTCGCCAGTCCCCACACTTCCGCCGGCCGGGTGCCGACGCCGCGCGGCTACCGCATGTTTGTCGATACCCTGCTGACGGTCGAGCCGATTGACGAGACCGCGCTGGAATCCAAGATGCAGGCGCGCCTGCAGCCGAATTCGCAACAGAAAATCATCGCCAATGCGGCCCAGGTGCTGTCATCCCTGTCGCATTTCGCCGGCGTGGTGCTGACGCCGCGGCGCGAGTCGATCTTCCAGCAGATCGAATTCCTGCGGCTTTCGGAAAAACGCATCCTGCTGGTGATCGTCAGCCCCAACGGCGACGTCCAGAACCGGCTGCTGCTGACCGATGTCGACTACAGCCCGGCCAAGCTAGTGCAGGCCGCCAACTATATCAACCAGCATTACGGCGGCCTCAGCCTGGACGATGTCCGCCTGCGCTTGCAAGGCGAACTGCGCAAGCTACGCGACGACATGACCTGGCTGATGCAGGCCGCGGTCGAAGCCGGCAGCGACGCCATGACCGACAATAGCGACGAAGTGGTGATTTCGGGCGAACGCAACCTGCTCAGCGTCACCGACCTGTCGTCGAACATGGATTCCCTGCGCAAGCTGTTCGACATGTTCGAACAGAAAACCAGCCTGATGCAATTGCTCGACATCTCCGGCAAGGCCACAGGCGTCCAGATCTTCATCGGCGGCGAATCGCAGCTGGTGCCGATGGAAGAAATGAGCGTGGTGACCGCCCCCTACGAGGTCAACGGCAAGATTGTCGGCACGCTGGGCGTGATCGGTCCGACCCGGATGGCGTATGAACGCGTGATCCCGATCGTGAATATCACCGCCAAGCTGCTGTCGAACGCCCTGAGCCACAGCTGAACGTGTCCCGCAACGACGCCATCATCGACTATATCCGCGAGCTGCTGGCGCCGCTGGGCGCAATCAGCGCGCGCAAGATGTTCGGCGGCTACGGCGTCTACCACGACAGCGTAATGATCGCCCTGGTGGCCGAAGGCATCCTCTACCTCAAGACTGACGAAGAAACCCGGCCGCAGTTCGCCGCCGCCGGATGCACGCCTTGCATCTTCGAAAGCAAAGGAAAAACCATTGAGATGAGCTACTGGTCGGCGCCCGAAGACGCGATGGATTCAGCCGCGGCGATGACGCCCTGGGCGCGCCTGGCCTATGCCGCGGCGGTGCGCAAGGCTAACGCCAAGCCGGCGCCGAAGGCGCGCAAGCGCAAGGCCGCATAAGGCCGGCTATCAGCCCTTTTTCTTGCGGCAGTCGCGGCAATGCCCGTACAGGGCCAGCGCATGGTCGGCGATTTCAAAACCGTGTTCCTTGGCGACGATTTTCTGGCGCTTTTCAATTTCTTCGTCGTAAAACTCTTCTACCAGGCCGCAATCCAGGCAAACCAGATGGTCGTGATGCGAGCCTTCGTTGAGTTCGAACACGGCCTTGCCGGTTTCAAAATGGTTGCGCTGCAACAGCCCGGCCTGCTCGAATTGGGTCAGTACGCGGTACACGGTCGCCAGGCCGACGTCGAGATTGTCGCTCAGCAGGATTTTATAAACGTCCTCGGCGCTCAGGTGGCGCACCTCGCTGTTCTGGAAGATTTCCAGGATTTTGAGGCGTGGCAAGGTGGCTTTGAGGCCGCTGGCTTTCAGTTCGGATGGATTGTTCGGCATGTTTTGGTCACAAATGGATGATCTGCTTTATCATATAGCGTTTTAGCACAGTTGCTCAATCAATTGAGATCCTTATGCGAATGTTGCTCTCCCCTGTCCGTACCTCCGCCCGCATCGTCCCTTTAGCCGCTGCAGTTCTCTTCATGGCCTCCCTGGCCGGCTGCGCGTCAAAAAATCCCCCGGCCGGCCAGTCGGTCGCCGGCGCAGATCCGGCGGCGGCTCCTGTCGCCACGGATACCAGCGGCGTGCAAACCATCAAGCACCGCCGCTTCCTGGGCATTTTTTCCCCCTACCGGATAGATATCCAGCAGGGAAATTTTGTCTCGAAAGAAATGTTGGCACAAGTTAAAGAAGGCATGACTCGCGAACAAGTGCGTTTTGCACTCGGCACGCCGCTGCTGACCGACTTGTTCCATGACGATCGCTGGGACTACGTGTTCCGCCTGCAAAAGGGCAATGGCGAAGTCACCACCAGCCGGGTCAGCGTTTTCTTCAACGGCAACCTGCTGGCGCGCGTCGACGGCGGCAACCTGCCTACCGAGAACGATTACCTGGACCGGATTTCAGGCGGCGCTTCGGAAGCCAAGAAGAGCGTCAAGAATGTGGAAATCGCACCGTCTGTGCCTAGCGCGCCTGGCCCTTCCAAGAATTGATTGATAAATTGTCCAGATTGCCGTCTGGACGACCCCGCAGAGATAAATAGATAATGACTCAGATGAAAATAGCCGTCGCCGGCGCTTCCGGGCGCATGGGGCGCATGCTGGTCGAGGCGATTCAAAATGCCGACGACGCCCTGCTGGCCGGTGCGCTGGACGTGCCGAGCGCGCCCGAACTGGGAACCGACGCTGCGGCGTTCCTGGGCAAGCCTGCCGGCGTCCTGATTGAAGCCGACCTGGCCAAGGGCTTGGCGCAGGCCGCTTACCTGATCGATTTCACTCGTCCGGAAGGCACGCTGAAACACCTCGATTATTGCGCTGCCCACGGCATCAAGATGATCATCGGCACCACCGGTTTCGACGAAGCCGGCAAGGCTGCGATCGCGGCGGCGGCAAAAAAGACCGCCATCGTGTTCGCCTCGAACATGAGCGTCGGCGTCAATGTCACGCTGAAACTGCTGGAAATGGCGGCCAAGAGCTTTTCCCACGGCTACGACATCGAAATCATCGAAGCCCATCATCGCCACAAGGTCGATGCCCCTTCCGGCACCGCGCTGATGATGGGTGAAGCCGTGGCCGGCGCGCTCGGACGCAAGCTGGACGACGTTGCGGTCTATGGCCGCGAAGGCATCACGGGAGAACGCGATCCATCCTCGATCGGTTTTGCGGCCATCCGCGGCGGCGATATCGTCGGCGACCATACGGTGCTGTTTGCCGGCATCGGCGAACGTGTCGAGATCACGCACAAGTCATCCAGCCGCGTCACTTACGCGCAGGGCAGCCTGCGCGCTGCGCGTTTCCTGCGCGACAAGAGCAGCGGCCTGTTTGACATGCAGGATGTGCTCGGCCTGCGCTGAAGCGTTGGTAAAAACCTCGCAACAAAATAATTTCCCCTGTCCGGCGGCCTCCCCGCCTTGCCGGGCCTGTCTTTTTCCTGCCATTTATCCCTCTGCCATCTCCCGCCGCTAGTCCGGCGCGCAGCTCAGGCGCCATCAATTTCCACTTGGCAATTCAATAATTTCATCAAACTGCGTCGGCTTGCAAGTTTGCATGTAACATTCTATTTTTATTTGTATCTCTATATTTCTTAAAGTAACAAAATAGATACAAACCCTGTTTACATGCATTTTTATCATTTTTTGCAAGACCTCTAATCGCCAAGCCTATGACGCTGACTTCTTACAATCACCTGTTGTGGTCGGCGGGCCCTCCTGGCTTTATCGGGATCCCATTCCTGCTGGCGCTGGCGATCGCCGAATGGGGCGTCTACCTGGTGCCGACCAGCCTGGTCGGCCTGTGGATCAGCGGCAGCAAGGCTAGCCGCCTGCTTTCCCTGAAGGCTGTCGTTACGGCTGCCGCCGCGGTACTGGCCAGCAAACTTATCCCCCTGCTGTGGGAAACCCTGGCGCCAGTCGCATTGAACGATCATCTGCACCGGGCCAAAAGCGCGCATTGCATCTCGCCCAGCGTCACGATTGCCGTCATCCTGGGCACCGGCCTGACGCTGTGGACGGCCAAGACCATCAAGATCAAATGGCTGGGCGTACTGCTGGTGGTGCTGTCGCTGGCCGTCAGCTGGGCCAAGATATTCCTGGGCGTGCATTATCCGCTGGATATTTTTGTCGCCGGCCTGGTCTCCCTGGCGATGATGCTGGCCATGAACACCAGGTACGGCAAGGTCGTCAGCCGCGGCGCCGTCCGCCTGCTCCACGGCCGCCTGCAAAATCTGTCCCTGCTATCGGAAATATCCCATCTTTTTTACCCGCGGCCAGTCCCGGCCCGGACCGGTAGCAGCAGTTCGCGCATTACCCTGCACACCTGCCTGCTGCACTCGCCGCGCGGCCTGTCGTATGTCGCCAAGCAGTTCAAGCTGAGCGTGCGCACCGTACTGCATTACCGCCAGACGCAGCGCTGGCTGGCCTACTGGAATGCAACTCCGATGCACGCCAGGCTGGCGCAAGCCACGCCCAGGCTGCTGCAAAAAATCTACCGTCCCTACCAGTCGCTGCGTTTGCATAGCCAGGACCGGATGAATATCCTGGTCAGCCACTACGATTTCATCTTGCGGCAAGGCCTCGGCCCCCTGGTTCTGCGGGCAGCGCAAGCACCGCTGCTGCTGGGCAGCTTCAGCGGCAAATCCGGAGCCGCCTATGAAATCCGGCTGTCGTCGATCGCCACCCTGGACCGCGAGGGCGAGCTGGCGCTGGAGCTGTGCAGCGACCAGCAGCGCCTGTTCTCGGTGGCTTTCACTTTTTACGGCAACGAAATGGTCCCCTGCATCGGCGTCGGCTGCCTGCAAGGCCCGCGCGGCAGCGACGCCCAGGAACGGGTGCGTAACGCTACCCGCGACATGTTCGGCCTGCGGCCGAAGAGCTTGATGCTGCGGCTGGTGCGGGAAATCGGCCGCGCCTACGGCTGCAAGAAGCTGATCCTGGTGGGCAACCGGAATCGGGTCCTGTTCCACCAGATCCGCACCGGCAAGGTGCTTGCCGATTATGATGATTTTTGGGAAGAAATAGGCGCAATCCGCCGTCCCGACGGCGAATACCAGCTCTGCTGCGAGGTCATCCCCGCCCCCAACCTCCAGGAAATCCCCTCGCACAAGCGCTCGGAAGCGCGCAAACGCATTGAACTGACCGAACGCGCGGTCCAAGCCGCGCTGGACGGCTTTGTCAGCTTCCACGGCGCCTGAAGCAACGCGGCTTTACGGCCTGCCGGCCGGTATTGCTCGACTCAACGCGCGACTCCGCGCTCCCTGACGGCCCCTTTGCGCTAAAGCGGCATCCGAACCAGTATAATCACTGGTTCGGATGCCATGAATATTGGCTCAGCACGTTCCCATTTCGATTCGCAACGACAAGATTATCGAATCCGTCCGGCCGACGCATGATTTGCTGCCGACGATTCGGCGCCTTGTCTTTTTGCAAAGCGGAATAACATTCACCTTTTAGCGCTAGTCTTTAGCTCCAGCCATGCAAGAAAAATACAGCCCTACCGACGTCGAAAAATCAGCACAAGACCACTGGCATGCTATCGACGCCTACAAGACCGTCGAACACGCCAAGGACCGGCACGGCCAAGAGAAGAAGAAATTCTATGCCTGCTCGATGCTGCCTTATCCTTCGGGCAAGCTGCACATGGGCCACGTGCGCAACTACACCATCAACGACGTGATGTACCGTTACCTGCGCATGAACGGCTACAACGTGCTGATGCCGATGGGCTGGGATGCCTTCGGCATGCCGGCGGAAAACGCTGCAATGGCCAATAACGTGCCGCCGGCGCAATGGACCTATGCCAACATCGCGCACATGAAGAAGCAGATGGAAGCGATGGGGCTGGCGATCGACTGGTCGCGCGAAATGACCGCCTGCACGCCGGAATACTACAAGTGGAACCAGTGGATGTTCCTGAAGATGCTGGAGCAAGGCATCATCTACAAAAAGACCGGCACCGTGAACTGGGACCCGGTCGACCAAACCGTGCTGGCCAACGAGCAAGTAGTCGACGGCCGCGGCTGGCGTTCGGGCGCGCTGATCGAAAAGCGCGAAATCCCGATGTACTACGCCAAGATCACCGACTACGCCGAAGAATTGCTGGAGCATGTCGAAACCAAGCTGCCGGGCTGGCCGGAACGGGTGCGCCTGATGCAGGCCAACTGGATCGGCAAGTCGACCGGCGTGCGCTTTGCCTTCCCGCACAAGATCGAAGAAGACGGCAAGCTGATCCAGGACGGCAAGCTGTGGGTCTTCACCACCCGCGCCGACACCATCAAGGGCGTGACCTTCTGCGCGGTGGCGCCGGAACATGCGCTGGCCACCTTCGCCGCCAAAAGCAATCCGGAACTGGCTGAATTCATCGCCGAATGCAAAAAGGGCAGCGTCATCGAAGCCGACATGGCGACCATGGAAAAGAAAGGCATGCCGACCGGCCTGTACGTGTCGCATCCATTGACCGGCCAGTTGATCGAAGTCTGGGTCGGCAACTATGTCCTGATCACCTACGGCGACGGCGCCGTGATGGGCGTGCCGGCGCACGACGAGCGCGACTTCGCGTTCGCCCAGAAATACGTACTGCCGATCCGTCCGGTGATTGCGCTGGCAGGCAAGACCTATTCCGAGGAAAGCTGGCACGACTGGTACGCCGACAAGGAAAACGGCGTCTGCGTCGATTCCGGCAAATACGACGGCCTGCACTACCAGGAAGCGGTCGATGCGGTCGCCGCTGACCTGGCCGCGCACGGCCTCGGCGAAAAGAAAATCACCTATCGCCTGCGCGACTGGGGCATCTCGCGCCAGCGCTACTGGGGCACGCCTATCCCCATCATCCACTGCGCCGACTGCGGCGACGTGCCGGTGCCCGAAAAAGACTTGCCGGTGATCTTGCCGGAAGACTGCGTGCCGGACGGCAGCGGCAATCCGCTCAACAAGCATGAAAAATTCCTGCACGTCGACTGCCCGCAGTGCGGCAAGCCGGCGCGGCGCGAAACCGACACCATGGACACCTTCGTCGACTCGTCCTGGTATTACATGCGCTATTGCTCGCCAAACAGCAACGACGCCATGGTCGATTCGCGCAACGATTACTGGATGCCGATGGACCAGTATATCGGCGGCATCGAACACGCCGTGCTGCATCTGCTGTACGCCCGTTTCTGGACCAAGGTCATGCGCGACTTTGGCCTGGTCAAGTTCGACGAGCCGTTCGCCAACCTGCTGACGCAAGGCATGGTGCTCAATGAAACCTATTTCCGCGAAGACGCCAGCGGCAAGAAAACCTGGCTCAACCCGGAAGACGTCGAACTGACCTTCGACGACAAAGGCCGGCCGCTGACCGCCATCCTGAAGACCGACGGCAAGCCGGTGGAAATCGGCGGCACCGAAAAGATGTCGAAATCGAAGAACAACGGCATCGATCCGCAAGCCCAGATCGACCAGTACGGCGCCGACACCGCGCGCCTGTTCACCATGTTCGCCTCGCCGCCGGAGCAGACCCTGGAATGGTCGGGCACCGGGGTGGAAGGCGCCAACCGCTTCCTGCGCCGGGTCTGGGCCTTCAGCTACGCCCGCGCCGCCAGCATCGCGCCCGCCGCCGCTGCCGATTTTTCCGGCCTGAACGATGTGCAGAAAACCTTGCGCCGCGAAGTGCACAAGATCTTGCAGCAAGCCGACCACGACTTGAAGCGGATCCAGTACAACACCGTGGTGTCGGCCTGCATGAAAATGCTGAACACGCTGGAAGCCGCCAAGCTTGACCAGTCAGCGGCCAGCAATGCGGTCCTGACCGAAGGCTTGTCGATTTTCCTGCGCGTGCTCAATCCTGTGGCGCCGCACATCACCCATGCGCTGTGGCAGGAACTCGGCTTTGCCGCCGTGCATGGCGACATCCTCGACGCCAGCTGGCCGCAGGTGGACGGCAAGGCGTTGGAACAGAGCGAAATCGAAATGATGATCCAGGTCAACGGCAAGCTGCGCGGCAGCATCACCGTCGCCAAGGACGCCGACAAGGCCAGCATCGAAGCAGCCGCGCTGGCCAACGAGAGCGTCCAGAAATACCTGGAAGGCGCGCCGAAGAAGATCATCGTGGTGCCGGGAAAACTGGTCAATATCGTCGCCTGAATATCGTCGCCTAACTGAGGGCCGGACTACCAGGTCCGGCCTGAATCTTGAAACAAGGAATGCCCGAATGTTGCATAGAACGCCTCTTAGAATGCCCGCCGCTTCCCGCACCTGGCTGCTGATACTGGCCATGACGGCAGTGCTGTCCGCCTGCGGCTTCCATCTGCGCGGCTCGGCCAATTTGCCGTTCAAGTCGCTGTACATGACCTTCGGCGCCAACTCGCCGCTGGGCATCGAGCTCAAGCGCAATATCCTGGCCAGCGGCAATACCCAGGTGCTGACTTCCGCCGAAGGCGCCGAGGCAACCCTGGAAGTGCTGGCCGAGACGCGTGAAAAAGTGGTCCTGACTACCAACAGTTCGGGCCGCGCCAGCGAATACATGCTGTATTACCGGCTGACTTTCCGCGTCACCGACGCCCAAAAGAAAGAGTTGCTGCCAGCCACCCAGATCACGCTGAAACGCGACATCAGCTACAACTCGTCGCAAGAGCTGTCCAAGGCTGCGGAAGAAGTGCTGCTGTATCGCGACATGCAAAGCGACATGGTGCAGCAGATCCTGCGCCGCCTGACTGCCATCAAGACTGCCCAGCCGACCCAGCCGGAGGCAGCGCCGGCAACCGTTCCGGCGCCAGTTCCCGTTCCCGCCAAATAACCGGGGACCTGTACATGCAACTGCGGTTTGACGCGCTCGACGGCCATTTGGCGAAAACCCTGGCGCCCTTGTACGTGATCACCAGCGACGAGCATCTGCTGGCGCTGGAGGCATCCGACAAGATACGCAAGAGCGCGCGCAGCAACGGCTGCAGCGAGCGCGACGTGCTGGTAGTCGACCGCAGCTTCAAATGGGGGGAGCTACTGGCGGCCAACCAGTCGCAATCGCTGTTCGGCGATAAAAAGCTGATCGAGCTGCGCATCCCGACCGGCAAACCGGGCAAGGATGGCGGCCAGGCTTTGCAAAACTATACGGCGACGCTCAATCCGGACAACGTCACCATCATCAGCCTGCCCAAGCTTGACTGGGCCACCCAGAAAGCGGCCTGGGTCGCAACCCTGCAGCAGAGCGCGGTGTATATTGATATTCCGCTGGTGGAACGGGCGCACCTGCCGAACTGGATCGGCGTCCGCCTGGCGGCCCAGCAGCAGAGCGCGGACCGCCAGTCGCTCGATTTCATCGCCGACCGGGTCGAGGGCAACCTGCTGGCGGCGCATCAGGAAATCCAGAAGCTGGCGCTCTTGCATCCGCCCGGCAAACTGAGCTTCGAACAGTGCCACGATGCAGTGCTCAACGTCGCACGCTATGATGTATTCAAGCTGAATGAAGCAATGCTGGTGGGCGATACCGCGCGCCTGGTGCGCATGATGGACGGACTGAAGGGCGAAGGCGAAGCGCTGCCGCTGGTGCTGTGGGCGGTTTCCGAAGAAATCCGCACCTTGCTGAAACTGAAATCCGCAGCAGCCCAAGGCCGGCCGATACCGGCGCTGTTGAAGGAATACCGCATCTGGGGGCCGCGCGAAAGGCTGATGGAACCGGCGCTGCGGCGCCTGAGCCTGGCGACGCTGGAAGCGGCTTTGAAAGATGCGGCGCAAGTCGACAAGATGGTAAAAGGCTTGCGTGCAAAAGCCTTTTCCGGCGATGCATGGGACGCATTGCTGCAGCTGGGTTTGAAAGTCGCACATACTTGATAGAGCATATGGATATCCAACAATACATGACCGAAGTCGGACAACGCGCACGCGCCGCATCACGCGCCATGGCGCGTGCCGACACCGCCGTCAAGAACCGCGCGCTGAGCCTGATCGCCGTTGCCATCCGGCGCGACGCCGACCTGCTGCGCGCTGCCAACCAGGTCGATCTCGAAACTGCACGCGCCAACGGCCTGGCGCCGGCGATGCTGGACCGCCTGACACTGTCGGAGCAGGCCATCGCCACCATGATCGCCGGGCTCGAACAGATTGTCGCCCTGCCCGATCCGATCGGCGAAATCTCGAACATGAAGTACCGTCCTACCGGCATCCAGGTCGGCCAGATGCGGGTGCCGCTGGGCGTGATCGGCATCATTTACGAAGCCCGGCCCAACGTTACGGTGGACGCCGCCGGCCTGTGCATCAAGAGCGGCAACGCCACCATCCTGCGCGGCGGCTCGGAAGCGCATCATTGCAACCAGGCGTTGGCCAGGCTGGTGCAGGAAGGCCTGGCCGGCGCCGGCCTGCCGCAGGATGCGGTGCAAGTGGTCGACACCACCGACCGTGCCGCGGTGGGCGCCCTGATCACCATGCCGCAATACGTCGACGTCATCGTGCCGCGCGGCGGCAAGGGCCTGATCGAACGCCTGATCAAGGAGGCCACGGTGCCGATGATCAAGCATCTCGACGGCATCTGCCACGTCTACATCGACGACCAGGCCGATCTCGACAAGGCCGTGAAGATTGCCTTCAATGCCAAATGCCATCGTTACGGCACTTGCAACACCATGGAAACCTTGCTGGTGGCGCGCGCGGTTGCGCCGCAGGTGTTGCCGCAGCTGGCCAAGCTGTACCAGGGCAAGGAAGTCGAACTGCGCGCCGACGATGAAGCGCGCGCCATCCTGGCCGGTTATCCCCACCTGGCTGCCGCCAGCGAGGAAGACTGGCGCACCGAGTACTTGGCGGCGATCCTGGCGGTCAAGGTGGTTGCCGACGTGGATGAAGCAATCGCCCATATCAATACCTATTCCTCGCAGCACACCGACAGCATCGTCACCGAAAACCATTCGCGCGCCATGCGCTTCCTGCGCGAAGTCGATTCCGCATCGGTCATGATCAATGCCTCGACCCGCTTTGCCGACGGTTTCGAATTCGGCCTCGGCGCCGAGATCGGCATCTCCAACGACAAGCTGCATGCGCGCGGACCGGTCGGCCTGGAAGGGCTGACTTCGCTAAAATACGTAGTGTTCGGGCACGGCGAAGTACGCGAATAAAATCCGGCAGGCAGGCCGCTGCCGCCGTCCCCATGCTCCCCTTCCCGCAATAAAAAAAAGGAAACACCATGCTTTGGATCAAATCGCTGCATATTGTCTTCATCGCATCATGGTTTGCCGGTCTGTTTTATTTGCCGCGGATCCTGGTCAACCTGGCCCAGGAAACCGATACCGCCGCCACCACAAGGTTGCTGCTGATGGCGCGCAAGCTGTATCGCTTCACCACGATGCTGGCGCTGCCGGCGATTGTCTTCGGCGCCTGGCTGTGGCTGGGTTATGGCATAGGCAAAGGCCCGGGCAACGGCTGGCTGCATGCCAAGCTGTTCCTGGTGATTCTCGTGATCGGCTACCACCATGCCTGCGGCAGCCTGCTGAAGAAATTCGAAAACGGGGTGAATACCCGCAGCCATGTCTGGCTGCGCTGGTTCAATGAAGTGCCGGTGCTGCTGCTGCTGGCCATCGTCATCCTGGTGGTTGTCAAACCGTTTTAAGCCCGTCCTAGGACCAGCCATGAGCAAACTCTGTGAATATTATTTTGCGCCGCACTCGCCGTTCGCCTACCTGGGCCACGCGCGCCTGGTGGCGCTGTCCAAGCAATACGACGTCAAGGTCGCAATAAAACCCTGCGACTTGTCCAGGGTCTTCAACACCTCCGGCGGTTTGCCGCTGGCCAAGCGCGCTCCCCAGCGCCAGGCTTACCGGCTGGAAGAACTGCGGCGCTGGAGCGAATACCTGCAGGTGCCGCTCAACCTGCAGCCGACTTTCTTCCCGGTGCAGAGCGACGACGCCGCCAAGCTGATCATCGCCAGCCAGCTGGCGCACGGCACGGAAGCCGCTTTGGCGCTGACCGGGGCTATAATGCGCGCAGTCTGGGCTGAACAGCGCAATATCGCCGACGGCGCCACCTTGAGCGCAATCGCCTCGGAGCTTGGCCACGACGGCAAGACCTTGCTGAAATCAGCCGAAACCGCCAGCGTCCAGAGCGAATTCGACCGGTTTACCGAGGAAGCCATTTCCGCCAGCATCTTTGGCGCGCCATGGTATGTAGTCGACGGCGAAGCGTTCTGGGGCCAGGACCGGCTGGATTTTGTGGAACGTGCTTTCGCCAGATAAATGAATTGTTTGTTCAAACAAGTTAGCTGCCAAGGCAGCTAAGCAAACTGTAGTACCAACGGAAAAAAGGTCCTCCCATGTCACACCTAGCAACAGATTCGCATTCCTATTTTTGTCCTTGCCCGCGCGGGCTGGAAGCCGCACTGGCTGAAGAACTGAATGAAATAGCGCAGTTCAGCGCGCCCGCGGTCACGCTCAAGGTCCATACCCAGGTGCCGGGCGGCGTCCATTGTTCCGGCTTGCTGAGCGATGCCTGGCGCATCAACCTGCATTCGCGCATCGCCAGCCGGGTGCTGCTGCGCCTGACGCATGGCGCCTACAAGAATGAAAACGATATCTACGACATGACGCTGGAGCAGGAATGGGAAAGCTGGTTTCCGGTCAGCCATACCATCCGGGTCGACGTCACCGCGGTGAAATCGCCGCTGCGCAGCCTGCAGTTCACTACGCTCAAGATCAAGGACGGCATTTGCGACCGTTTCCGCGACCTGTGCAATGAACGGCCGTCGGTCGACACCGGCACGCCGGACATGCGCATCGTCGGCTTCCTCGACGCCCACAATTTCACGCTGTACCTCGACACTTCCGGCGAAGCGCTGTTCAAGCGCGGCTGGCGCGCCGAAACCGGCGATGCGCCGCTGCGCGAGAATCTCGCCGCCGGCCTGCTGCGCACCTCCGGCTGGAAACCGGGCACAGTCCTGTTCGATCCCATGTGCGGCTCCGGCACCATCCTGGTGGAAGCGGCCCAGATCCTGGCCGGCATCCCGGCCGGCGCCCGCCGTCACTTCGCCTTTGAAAAATTCAACGATTTCGAAAGCGCGAAATGGCTGGCGATCAAGGGCAGCTTCAAGCCGAATCCGCTGCCGGCCACGCCGACCATCTTCGGCAGCGACATCTCCGGCGACATGGTGCAGATCGCGGCCAACAACCTGCGCAACGCCGGCATCCTGTTTGAAGTACCGGTCAAGCAGATCGAAGCACAGGAAGTCAAACCGCCGGCCGACGCCGAGCACGGCATCATGCTGACCAATCCGCCGTATGGCGAACGGATCGGCGTGCGCGGCGACAGCACCCTGAGCAGCGACGACCTGCTGACCGCCTTCTTCAGCGCCTTCGGCACCACGCTGAAACAGCGCTTCGCCGGCTGGAGCATCTTCCTGTTTTCCGCCGACCTCGGCTTGCCCAAGCTGCTGCGCCTGAAAGAAGCGCGCAAGACGCCTTTCTTCAACGGCGCGCTGGAATGCCGCCTGTTCCGCTTCGACATGGTGGCCGGCTTCAACCGGCGCGAAGCAGCCAAGCCGAAGGCAGAATAACCGCCTGCCGGCTCTCCCTGACAAGGTTTCAATAAAACAAGCGCAATCTTTGCGCTTGTTTTACTTCTGGCTATCCAGATCCCCTGCATTACCCCGTTTCGCCCAAAATCAGCCTCTTTCGGAAGCAACCTTGCCCATGTGCATCGCGGGTAAGGTGCGGTCGGAATTTCCTGTTTGACATCTTTTCCAGATTACCCCCGCCAGAGGCGCTAAAAACGCTTGCATTCCCTGCTCAGGTGACGAATAATACAAATACGAATTGTTCGCATTTACAGAAAGGACTATAATGAGCCAGACGATACGACGCGAAACACAAGTTGAAAAAAACCCTGTGTCCAGCATCACGAAGTCAGTTGCATCAGCAGTCACGCGAATCAAGAGCCAGGATCTGTTCAAGCAAATGCGCGAACTGGAAATTGATCACGGCGGCAGGATTTACAAGCTGCGGCTGACGCAATTGAACAAGCTGATCCTGACTGCTTAAGCAGGCAGTTTTTAATTGATCCAACACCAGCCCGCCCGCAGCAAGCGCCAGCCAGCAAGTTACTAATACAGGAGTGCTGATGGTATCGGAGAAAATCAATCCGGCTTTTGTAGAGCCGAACGGTGCACCGGCGCAGCCGGAGCTGCTGGTTTCGGCGGTGCTGCACCTGATGTCGCAGTACACCGCGAACAGCCAGGAAATCAGCGGCTGCGTCAAGCTGGCCTCGGTGATCGAGCGGCACTTGAAGGCGCTGGCGGATTTGCCAAACCTGGCGCCGGTATTGCGCGCAACCTGCCTGCAGTTGTCGGAGCAGTGGGGCACGGTAGTAGAGAGCACGATGCCGCGGCCTGAGAAGTACAGCCTGTTCAGCAGGTTCGGGACCGCCAGCCGGGTATGTTGATGAAGCATGGCGCAGTAACGGCCAACCGCCGCAAGAACATCTTTGTCGGCGGACCAGTATTTAATAATTTTCGATTTCTTAATTTTCGATTTCTTAATCTGCCTTTAAACCATGGCAGTGAGGTACAAAATGATCGTTTGTGTTTGCAATAACGTGTCGGATCGCAAAATCCGGCAGGCAGTCGATTCGGGCATGTCTTCCATGTCCGAATTGCGCGAGAACCTGGGGATTGCCACCTGCTGCGGGAAATGCCATTCCTGCGCAAAAAGCGTATTGCGCGAATGCCTGGATAACCGGGCCCCGGCTGCCCTGCGCCATGTTCAAGCATTGGTATTTCAACAAAACATACAAACCGCTTAGTACCCAGCGGGATCAGCGCAACCATGTCGTCAGCAACAATCAGCTCCCCTGCGCTTGCGTGGAAAAAGATCAAACGCATCGGCCCTTTGGGCACGATCCTGCTGCTTCACGTCGCATTTTTCTGGGCATTGAAAAGCGGCTTGATCCACCAGGCCGCACAGGCCGTCCCAAAAGAAATCTTCGCCAGTTTCATCACGCCCGAAAAAGCGCCTGAACCGACGCCGCCCAAGCCGCAGCCGGCAACACCGAAAACCGTCGCGGTCGTAAAGAAGAACATTGCTCCGCCGCGCCCGACCCCGGTCATCAACACGACCCCGTCGGAAACCGCCATTTCCGTGCCGACGCCGGCGCCGCAGCCGCCCCAGCATGAAGAGCCGGCCGCAGCTGCACCACCGGCACCGCCCGCGGCTCCGCCCCAGCCACGCACCATCACCTCTGGCGTCGAGTACATCCAGCCGCCCGATGTGAAATACCCTGCCGTCTCCAAGCGCATGGGCGAGGAAGGCAAGTCGGTCATCCGCGTCCTGATTAACGAAAAAGGCCGCGCCGAGCGCGTCGAGGTGCAAAAGTCCTCCGGCTCCAGCCGTCTCGACGACGCCGCCAAGCAAGCTGTAATGCGGGCGTTGTTCAAACCCTATATGGAAGACGGCAAGCCGCTGCCGGTGTTTGCCATCGTGCCTATCAATTTCCAGTTATCCAATTAATCAACGGCGCTCTCGGCGCTCCGCCGAAGTTGCCGCACTAGCCGCCGCACTCAATTCACAGATACAAGAGGAGTTCATCATGGAAGTAAGTCCATACGGATTGGAAGCGCTCTGGAGCCAGGGCGATTTCGTCATTAAAAGCGTCGCCGTGCTGCTGGTGGCGATGTCGATTGCATCCTGGTATGTGATCCTGACCAAAGCCCTGCAGATCCTGCGCTTCCAGCGCGCCGCGCACGCCGCCGGCCACCAGTTCTGGGACACCACCAGCCTGCCGGAAGGCATCGCCACGCTGGGCACCGAGAATCCGTTTGCCGAAGTAGCCCAGGCCGGCGTTTCCTCGATGCGCCACCACGCTGCCCACAAGGGCCATTTGCACGATCAGCTGTCGGTCAGCGACTGGGTCACCCTGTCCCTGCGCCAGGCCATCGACGAGGTCTCAGGCAAGCTGCAGACCGGCATGGCGGTATTGGCTTCAGTCGGCTCCACCGCGCCTTTTGTCGGCCTGTTCGGCACGGTCTGGGGCATTTACCACGCGCTGGTGTCGATCGGCACTTCCGGCCAGGCCAGCATCGACAAGGTCGCCGGCCCGGTCGGCGAAGCGCTGATCATGACCGCCCTCGGCCTGGCCGTGGCGATCCCGGCCACCTTCGGTTATAACGCCCTGGTGCGCGGCAACAAGACCATCATCGCCAAACTGAATAAATTCGGCTTTGACCTGCACGCCCTGTTTGTTACCGGCTCCCGCTCCAGCAGCAACGAGGCGGACCATGCCAACGGCAGCAACAATGGCGCCAAGCTGGTCGCCGTGAAAGGCGCATGATGGGCATGGGTTCCCTGTCCGATTCGGACGACGATTTCAATCCGGAGATCAACACCACGCCGCTGGTCGACGTAATGCTGGTGCTACTGATCATCTTCATCATGACAATCCCGGTGATGAACCACGCGGTCAAGATCGATTTGCCGCGCGCTACCAACCAGCCTGACCAGACCAAGCCGGAAAACATCAACCTGTCCATCGACGCCGACGGCAAGCTGTTCTGGAATGACGAAGTGGTTGACCGCAACGAACTGAATGCGCGGATCGCCGTTGCAGCGCAAAAGCAGCCGCAGCCGGAGTTGCATTTGCGCGCTGCGCGCACGGTGCAGTATGAAAAAGTGGCCCAGGTGATGGCGGCGGCGCAGTCCGGCGGCCTTGGCAAGATAGGCTTTGTCACCGATCCGGACGCCAAGTAGGGACGGCACCAGACAAGCATTCGCGACGGCCAGCCGTCGCCTCTGCCGGAGCCTGCGCATGGCGCCATGCGCAGGCTTTTTTCTTGTCCGAGGCGATTGGATCGATGCACAAATCACAATGAAAATGATTCGCGCTATCTGATGATGAAAAAGCTTATCGCATGCGCTATCATGGCTGCGATTTCGGTTGAAAGTCGTTTAGACGACGCGCCGATCAAGCGAGCAGCCGGCATATAGTCCAGAAATCCCCCGACTTTATCGCTGCGCGCTCCGCATCCCCATCATAGCGAGGTTCCCATGCAAGGCGAAAAACAAATCATCACGCTGCTCAACGCGCAGCTGACCAACGAACTGACAGCAATCAACCAGTATTTTTTGCATGCCCGCATGTACAAGCACTGGGGCCTGGAGAAGCTCGGCAAGAAGGAATACGAAGAATCGATCGGCGAAATGAAGCATGCCGACAAGCTGATCGACCGCATCCTGATGCTGAACGGCTTGCCAAACCTGCAAGCGCTGCACAAGCTGATGATCGGCGAATCGACGCCAGAGATGCTGCAATGCGACCTGAAACTGGAGCAAGGCGCGCAAAAAACCGTCAAGGACGGCATCGCTGCCTGTGAAAAGGCTGGCGATTATGTGTCGCGTGAACTGTTCAAGGAAATCCTTGAAGATACCGAAGAACATATCGACTGGCTGGAAACCCAGCTCGACCTGATCGACAAAGTCGGCCTGCAAAACTACCTGCAAAGCCAGATGGACGCTTAAACCGGCGTCTGCCCGGAGTACCGGCTCGCGGCTTCCGATTCATCATCGGAAGCCGTTTTTCTTTTCTTGGCCGCAGTTTACTGCGCCAATGCCAGCAAACTGCGCATGACGGCTTCCGCCTTCAGTGACGGACCAAGCGCTTCGACAATTTTGCGCCTGTTGGCAAGGCCGTGGGTGATGACAACCTGGCTGCGCGGCACATCCAGCAGTTCCGCCAGGTAGCGCACCAGCGCTTCATTCGCCTTGCCCTCTATAGGCTGCGCCTGCAAGCGCAGCTTGAGTACATTCTCCAGGGGCCCGACGATCTGGCTTTTCTTGGCGTTAGGCGTCACTTGCAGCGCCAGCCTGACGCCGCCGGCAATATCGGAGCACCATGCAACGCCCGCGTTTTGGTTCATGCCACCGATGTGATCAGGTAAATCACCAGCTGGTGCACCACCCGCAATAGTATCAGCGCCGCCAGCGGCGACAGGTCGATATTGCCGATCAGCGGGATGATCCTGCGCAAAGGCCGCAGCAGCGGTTCATTGAGTGCCCGTACAAAGGGCGCCAGGGGTGCGTTCGGGTTCACCCAGCTAAAGATCGCCTCGATGATCAGCAGCGCAATCAGTCCGTAGAATACCCACTGGAAAAACAGCAGCGCCGACAGGCTGAAGATCAGCGAAGCGTTCAGCGCCGACCTGACGCCCAGCTCCAGCAGGATGCAGATGACGGCCACCAGGGCCGCGCCTATCAGGCTGGCCCAGTCATAGCCGCCAACCCCTGGCAGCAAGCGCCGCAGCGGACGCACAGCCCAGTCGGACAAGGTAAAAATGAATTGCGCCAGCTGTTGCGGAGGTCGCACCCGCACCGCCTGGATCCAGAATCGAAGCAACAGGACACCGCCCAGGACGCTGGCGATGGTTTCGATAATCAAGGTGAAAATGTTCTGCAGCACGGCGTGTTTCCCTTTCCAGATGAGGCAACGATGCAGGCGAGCCGTCGTCAATCCGCGACGACCCAGCCCATTTACTGATAACTTACCCGAATTCGGGTGGAAGATGTAGAGCCTGTGGGCGAACGCCACGTTTCAAGAAAAGAACGGACTTACCAGCTGGCTATCGTAGCAGTTATTTCAGGTTCGCTGACAGGTCTGCAGGGCGGGCGCCACACGCATCGCAGCAGTCTGCTGCGCCGATACCCGTAGCCGCAAATAAAAACCCGCTGAAGGGCGCTAGGCCATTCAGCGGGCGATATACCTGAACTGAATCAGGTAAGCCGACAAACGCTAATTACGGGCGTGTGCCAGTTGGGAAAGGCCAGGCTGCCGCCGGGTTCAGCACGGTTGTTGCTGCTGGCGCCGCTGGCTTGGCTGCTGGCTTCTTGGCTGCAGGTTTCGCTGCGGCCTTTTTGACAGCTGGCTTGGCTGCAGCAGGTTTCGCTGCAGCTTTAGCTACTGGCTTTTTTGCTGCTGGCTTAGCCGCGACTTTCTTAACTGCCGGCTTTTTGGCCGCTGGTTTCGCTGCTGCCTTAGCAACCGGCTTCTTGGCTGCTACCGCTTTTTTAGCTACTGGCTTTTTGGCCGCGACAGCTTTCTTGGCAACCGGCTTCTTGGCTGCTGGTTTTGCTGCTGCTTTCTTGGCTACTGGCTTTTTGGCCGCGACAGCTTTCTTGGCAACCGGCTTCTTGGCTGCTGGTTTTGCTGCTACTGCTTTCTTAGCTACTGGCTTTTTGGCCGCGACAGCTTTCTTGGCAACCGGTTTCTTGGCTGCTGGTTTTGCTGCTGCTTTCTTAGCTACTGGCTTTTTGGCCGCGACAGCTTTCTTGGCAACCGGTTTCTTGGCTGCTGGTTTTGCTGCTGCTTTCTTAGCTACTGGCTTTTTGGCCGCGACAGCTTTCTTAGCAACTGGTTTCTTAGCTGCTGGTTTTGCTTTAGCTGCCGGCTTCTTCGCAGCGGGTTTCTTCGCTGCGGGTTTCTTTGTTGCTGTTGCCATTTTGTTTCTCCTTCACGTGATGGAAAAAATCAAGCTCCAAGTTGGAAACCCGACGAACCCATCGCGATGGGAACGGCGGATTATTCATCGGCGCAATCAACTCTGCTTGCGCTAATGAATTCGGCACCAGCTGAACTGCTCCATCCCCTCATTGATGCAGCACTTCAGCCATTATTGGTCAAGGTTCTTGTCCCGGCTTCCGGGCCGGGAGGAAGAATTCGCATCACCTGTCGGCTGCGATCCTTGGCCAAAAAAACGCCAGCGGCTATGCCGGCGTCGGAATTCTGTTACAAAACGGTTGGTTTTTCCAAAGAAAACGCCGCCAAACCCGACTGAATCGGGGTAAGCGGCGACAACAGATAAGTACGTTTCTGTCTTTGGCTATTCATTAAATTTGGAAATCACCTTTTAGTTTGCAGACTTTTTTATAGTACTAAGCGCTGCAGGTTTCCATTTACCTCGTCCATCCACTTCAATATTCTTGTCCGAGATCTGAAGCCTTTATTCCCAGTTCAGGGCACCGCCTGTTTGATATTCGATTACGCGAGTCTCAAAAAAGTTGCGTTCTTTTTTCAGATCGATCATCTCGCTCATCCAGGGGAAGGGATTTTCTTCCTGAGGGAACATCGGGTCCAGTCCGATCTGTTGCGCGCGGCGATTTGCGATGAACCGCAAATAACCTTTGAACATTGGCGCATTCAAACCGAGCACTCCACGCGGCATTGTATCCTCTGCGTAGCGATATTCCAACTCTACTGCGCTTAAAAACAACGCTTTGATCTCGTCGCGGAATTCCGGCGTCCACAAATGCGGGTTTTCCATCTTGATTGTGTTGATCAGATCGATCCCGAAATTGCAGTGCATCGACTCGTCGCGCAGGATGTATTGATACTGTTCCGCCGCGCCCATCATCTTGTTCTGGCGGCCCAGGGCAAGGATCTGCGTGAAGCCGACGTAGAAGAAAAGACCTTCCATGATGCAGGCGAAGACGATCAGCGAGCGCAGCAATTTCTGGTCGTTTTCAGTAGTGCCGGTCTTGAATTCAGGATCGGTCAGCGTATTGATGAAGGGGATCAGGAACTCGTCTTTGTCGCGGATCGATTTGACTTCATGATAGGCATTGAAGATTTCCGCCTCGTCCAAGCCGAGCGATTCCACGATGTATTGGTAGGCGTGGGTATGGATCGCTTCCTCGAAAGCCTGGCGCAGCAGGTACTGGCGGCATTCCGGCGCGGTGATGTGGCGGTAGGTGCCGAGCACGATATTGTTGGCGGCGAGCGAGTCGGCGGTGACGAAGAATCCCAGGTTGCGCTTGACCAGGCGGCGTTCGTCTTCGGTCAGGCCGTTCGGGTTCTTCCACAGCTCGATATCGCGCTGCATGTTGATTTCCTGCGGCATCCAGTGGTTGGCGCAGCCGGCCAGGTACTTGTCCCAGGCCCATTTGTACTTGAACGGCACCAGCTGGTTGACGTCGGTATGGCCGTTGATGATGCGCTTGTCCGCAGCATTGACGCGGTGCGTGACATCGACTGCAGGTGCGGCAGCCGCCTGCCCCACCAATGCCGGGTTGAGAGCGGTATCGGACATCTGCGGACGCCCCGAAGGAGCAAATGCCGGTTGCGCCGGCACGGTACGAGGGGCCGAACTTTTTTCTTCATCCCAGGAGAGCATTCTTTATTCCTTTATCTTTCGTAGGGTGGGCAACCTTGCCCACGCGTGACTTCAAAACCGTCACCACGTTTGCTTCCGTAACGCGTGGGCAGAAAAACCGCCCACCCTACTTTCTTTGCAATTGTTTCGTTATCTGACAGCTGTTACTGGCAAGCTTCGCACTCTTCGAATCCTGGATCGCCGGGACGCATGGTGCACGCCGGGCCATCCAGTTCCTGTGGCGCGGCTGCAACAGCGGCAGTGCCATATGTCGCTGCCGCACCGCCGCTGGCGCCGCCATCTACCGACACGGCGTTCAGGGCGCCGGTCTTCGATGTCGACTTCTCGGTATGCGTCGCGCCGATGGTGCGCAGGTAATAAGTGGTCTTCAGGCCACGCAGCCATGCCAGCTTGTAGGTTTCATCCAGCTTCTTGCCGGATGCGCCCGCCATGTAGATATTCAGCGACTGTGCCTGGTCTATCCATTTCTGGCGACGCGACGCCGCTTCCACCAGCCAGGACGGCTCGACTTCGAATGCGGTGGCGTAGATGTCGCGCAGGTCTTGCGGAATGCGGTCGATCTTGGCCAGGCTGCCGTCGAAGTACTTGAGGTCGGAGATCATCACTTCGTCCCACAAGCCGCGCGCTTTCAGGTCGCGCACCAGGTATTCATTGATTTCGGTGAATTCGCCCGACAGGTTCGATTTCACGTACAGGTTCTGGTAGGTCGGCTCGATGCAAGCCGATACGCCAATAATGTTCGAGATAGTCGCAGTCGGCGCAATCGCCACGCAATTCGAATTGCGCATGCCGAATTCCTTGATGCGGCCGCGCAGTTCGGTCCAGTCCAGCGAAGCGGACATGTCCGCCTCGAGATAACCGCCGCGCTCTTCCGCCAGCAGTTTCAGGGAATCCTGCGGCAGGATGCCGCGGTCCCACAGGGAACCGCGATAGCTGCTGTAGCGGCCGCGCTCTTCCGCCAGTTCGGTCGACGCCCAGTAGGCGTGGTAGCAGACCGCTTCCATCGACTTGTCGGCAAATTCAACCGCTGCTTGCGAGGCGTAAGGCACGCGCATCATGTGCAGGCAATCCTGGAAACCCATGATGCCGAGGCCAACCGGACGGTGCCGCAGGTTGGAATCGCGCGCCTTCTTCACTGCATAATAGTTAATATCGATCACATTATCCAGCATGCGCATCGCAGTATTGATGGTTTTCTGCAACTTGGCGTGGTCCAGCTGGCCGTCTTTCATGTGGGCCGGCAGGTTGACCGAGCCCAGGTTGCACACGGCGATCTCGGATTCGTTGGTGTTGAGCGTGATCTCGGTGCACAGGTTGGAGCTGTGGACCATGCCGACGTGCTGCTGCGGCGAACGGATGTTGCATGGGTCCTTGAAGGTGATCCATGGATGGCCGGTTTCAAACAGCATCGACAGCATCTTGCGCCACAGGTCCAGCGCCTGGATCTTCTTGAACAGGCGCAGGTCGCCGCGGGCGGCCCGGGCTTCGTAGCCGGTATACGCTTCCTCGAAGGCCTTGCCGACCTTGTCGTGCAGGTCCGGCGCATCGCTTGGCGAGAACAGGGTCCACTCGCCCTTTTCCATGACGCGCTTCATGAACAGGTCCGGAATCCAGTTGGCGGTGTTCATGTCGTGGGTGCGGCGGCGGTCGTCGCCGGTATTTTTGCGCAGATCGAGGAATTCCTCGATGTCCATGTGCCAGGTTTCCAGGTAGGCGCAGACCGCGCCTTTGCGCTTGCCGCCCTGGTTGACCGCGACGGCGGTATCGTTGACCACTTTCAGGAACGGCACCACGCCTTGCGACTTGCCGTTGGTGCCCTTGATATGGGCGCCCAGCGAACGCACCGGCGTCCAGTCGTTGCCCAGGCCGCCTGCATATTTGGCCAGCAAGGCGTTTTCCTTGATCGCTTCGTAGATGCCGTCGAGATCGTCGGCCACGGTGGTCAGGTAGCAGGACGACAGCTGCGAGCGTTGCGTGCCCGAGTTGAACAGGGTCGGCGTCGAGCTCATGAAATCGAAGCTGGACAGCAGGTTGTAGAACTCGATGGCGCGCGCTTCGCGGTTCACTTCATTCAGCGCCAGGCCCATCGCTACCCGCATGTAGAACGCTTGCGGCATTTCGATGCGGATCTCGCGGACATGCAGGAAATAACGATCGTACAGGGTTTGCAGGCCGAGGTAACCGAATTGCAGGTCACGCTCCGGCTTCAATGCTTCGCCCAGTGCTTTCAGGTCGAATTGCGCCAGCTTGGCATCCAGCAAGTCGGCTTCAATACCCTTTTTAATAAATTTCGGGAAATATTCAAGGTATGCCTCCGGCGCATCGGCTTGCGCCACTTCCTTGCCGAACACTTCCTTGCGGATCGTGTGCATCAGCAGGCGCGCAGTAACCGTGCTGTAGGCAGGGTCTTTTTCCATCAGCGCACGCGCCGCCAGGATCGCCGACTTGTGCAGTTCTTCGACCGGCACGCCGTCGTACAGGTTCTTGACGGTCTCGGCCAGGATGGCTTCAGCGTCGACATGTTTTTCCAGGCCGATGCACGCGGCGGTAATCAGGCTGCGCACCTGTTCCATGTCGAGCACACGCCGCTGGCCGTCTTCGGTCACGAACAATTCGGTGCCGGCTACGGTCGGCTTGGCGCCGGTCTGCTGCTGTGAACGCTCTTCCATGCGCTTGGCGCGGTACAGCACGTAGGCACGCGCCACGTCGTGCTCGCCGGAGCGCATCAGGGACAGTTCGACCTGGTCCTGGATGTCTTCAATATGGAAAGTGCCGCCATTCGGCTGGCGGCGCACCAGCGCGGCGACGACGTTCGAAGTCAGCTGTTCGACCAGCTCTCGCACCCGTGCCGATGCCGCACCCTGGCCGCCGTTGACGGCGAGGAATGCCTTGGTGACGGCGATCGAGATCTTGGACGGTTCAAAACCGACTACGGCGCCATTGCGGCGGATGATTCGGTAGTCGCCGAAACTGCTGGATACCTTGACGGGAGAGCCGCTGCCGGTGGATGGCTGAACACCAGCGATGTCGGCTGATGATTTAACGGAAATTTCTTGAGTAGATTGCACTGAGCCTCCCGAGACTGTGAAAGCAGGCGAAACAATTACGCCTGCTGTTATTAATTAGAACCTTGGAACCGTTGATGGTTCATATACTGTTATTACTGCATCAGCCAATGCTGTATCAGCTGCTGACCCAGCGACTGCCTGTCGGCAGGCGTTCGCGACCGATGCCCAAATCAAGATAAAAAGAGAAAAACCAGCGTTAAAAGAATGGTTGGCGAAGACCGCCAACAAACCCGGAGGCCGCTGAGCAGCCTGTCCGACACCTGCATTTATACTGACATGAGTACAAAAACAAAACACCACATAGGTGGACAGACCATGCAAAGCAAACCAAGGACGAAATACGAGAAAAGACACTACAAACACTACATATAGTTCTCTGGATTTGATTTTTACTAATTGTAGTACCTAGAACTCGCCGATGCAATCCAAAAGTACGATCTTTTTTATATACAAAAAGAGACTATTCAATTGACTTTTTTATCTATGGCCGGAAAGCGCAGCGCAGGTGCGCCCGGCGATTTTGGTGCATGCCCGGCTAAGGCTTGCTGGTATTGGGTCCAGTCAAAAAACGGACCTGGATCGGTCTTTCTGCCGGGGGCAATATGCTCGTGTCCGGCGACCGCGGCGAGAGGGTAACGCAACTGCAGGGCATGGGTCAATGCCGCCAGCGCTCGATATTGCAGCGCGGAAAATTGTTCGAAATCGCTGCCTTCCAGCTCGATGCCGATTGAAAAATCATTGCAGCGCTCACGGCCTTCGAAACACGATGCGCCCGCATGCCAGGCCCTGTCGTTGGCGGAGACAAACTGGACGACCCCGCCGTCGCGCAGTATCAGGAAATGGGAAGAAACCCTGAGCGGGCGCAGCTGTTCGAAATAGGGATGGGCGTCGTAATCCAGGCGGTTGCCGAACAGGTCGGCAATATAAGGGCCGCCGAACTGCCCTGGCGGCAGGCTGATGTTATGGATCACCAGCAGATCGGCGGCGCAGCCTTCCGGCCTGGCGTCGCAATTGGGGGAAGACTGGCGCACGACTTCATCGGGACGGCACCAGCCGTCTGCGCCGATTTCAAAACTTGGGGGAAGCGGTTTTTGCTGCTCCGTCATTGTTACCTGGTCCTAATCTTGCTCGTGGATCGACAATCTCTGCATCCGGTAGCGCAGCTGGCGAAAACTGATGCCCAGCAGATCGGCGGCCTTGGTGCGGTTGAAATGCGTGCGCGCCAGCGCCTGCCGGATGACGTCGCGCTCGATATCGTCAAGATAGTCCGGCAGCGACGACGGCAGTTCGCCGCCAATCAATTGCACCGCCGCGCCGGGCGCAGCCGATTCCAGGTTCGCCGCCATGGGCACGCCGGCAACCGCTGCGGCCTCGCTGTAGTGATCGGCCAAGTCCGGCATTTCCGCTGGCCGCCCCTGGCCGCCCTTCAGACCCAGATCCGCCACTTCGATGACGCCGTCGTTGGCAAACGCCAGCGCCCGCTCCAGGATATTTTCCAGTTCGCGCACATTGCCCGGAAATGCATAGGCGCACAGCGCCGACAACGCCGCCGGCGCCAGCGTCACCTGTTCCGCCTGCGGCGTAAACGTCGACAAGCGCGCCAGGATCGCGGCGACCAGCAGGCCGATGTCGTCCAGCCGCTCGCGCAGCGGCGGCAATTTTAATTCGATGACATTCAAACGATAGTACAAATCCTGGCGAAATCTACCTGATTCGACACACTCGGCCAGATTCTGGTGGGTGGCGCTGACCAGGCGGACATCTACCGCCTCCTCCACCGTCGCCCCGACCTTGCGCACGCGGCGCTCCTGGATCGCGCGCAACAGCTTGACCTGCATCGCCAGCGGCAGATCGGCGACTTCATCCAGCAGCAAGGTGCCGCCGTTGGCAGCCTGGAAAAAACCGTCGCGGTCGTCGGCGGCGCCGGTAAACGCGCCTTTGCGGTAGCCGAAGAACTCCGCTTCCATCAAGGCTTCCGGGATGGCGCCGCAGTTGACGGCGACAAACGGCTTGTCGGCGCGCGGACTGAGCGCATGGATATCGCGCGCCGCCAGCTCCTTGCCGCTGCCGGACTCGCCGGTGATCGCCACCGGCGCCCATGCTGCGCGCCAGGCGTACGATCTGGGTGCGCAATTCCTGCATGGCGGCAGACTGGCCGATCAGGCGCAGCGCCGAGCCTGAGCCGGCGCGGAGCTTGGAGTCCGCCGCCGGACGCTGGTTTTCCACCGGCTTGCCAACGCGCAGCGCCGATTGCACCATCAGGCGCAGCTGGTCCAGCGCCACCGGTTTCGACAAATAATCGAAAGCGCCCGCCTTCAGCGCCATGACGGCATTGTCGGCGCTGCCGTAGGCGGTGATCACGGCAATCGGTATGACCTTTTCGCCGGCGCTGACTTCGCGCACCAGCTCGATCCCGAGCCCGTCCGGCAGGCGCATGTCGGTCAGGACCAGTGCATAGTCGTTTTGCGCCAGATGGCTGCGCGCGGCGGCCAGGCTGTCGGCGCTGTCGACATCCAGCCCCATCTTGACCAAGGCGATTTCCAGCAGTTCGCGCAGGTGCGCTTCGTCGTCAACAACCAGGATACGGGGTGAGCTCATGGCATTCGTCTTTTTCAGTCAGTTCTAATCAGGAGACACAGGGTCATGGGCAGCAAACGCAATAACAAAACGACCACTCACATGGCTGGAATTCTGTCCTTGGACATCATGCCGGTATTCATAATCGAGCAACGCGCCGTTATTCAAGCATAACTCGCGCGCCAAAAACAAGCCCAGCCCGGTGCCCTTGCTGGAGGTGGTATAAAACGGCTCGAACAGGTGCGCCCGCACCGCCGGCGAAATCGGCTCGCCGTCGTCCTGCACATGCAGCTCCAGCCGCCCGGCGACACTGGACATCACCTGCAAGCGCATTCCGCCCGGCTGGCCGCTGGCGTAACGCACCGCGTTCGACAGCAGGTTGGTCACGACTTCGCGCAGATGCAAAGGGTCAAACCAGACGCTCTGCCGGTCCGCAGCGTCGATCTGCAAATCGATCGCGGCCGGCGCCACCGCATGGGTCTGCCTGACATCCCTGACGATATCCTGCAGCAAGGGCGCCAGCAAAATCGGTTCCAGTTGCCGCTGCGCCTTGCGCGACAGCTTCAGGATATCCTCAATCATGCGGTTCAGGCGCGCTACGTTGTCTTCGATGATGGTCAGCAGGCGCGCCTCCGCCTCGTCGGTCGCCTCTTCCGCCAGCAAGGTGGCGGCATAGGAAATCGACGCCAGCGGGTTGCGCACCTCATGCGCGATGCTGGCGGTCAGGCGCCCCATGGCCGCCAGTTTCAGCTGCTGGGCCTGGTTCTCGATTTCACTGACATCCTGCAAAAAGATGACCGCGCGGTACTCGCTCAGCTCGCGCATCCGGACCGCGGCAAAGCGTACTTTCAAATGCGCCGCCAGTTCGCGCCGGCCGCTCCAGTCGATGGCGGCAGCGTCCTGGCCAAGGTCATCGGTATGCTTGATGGTGACGAATACAGCCTCGCCCACTGCCGGCGAAACCGCATGCGGCAGGTCGCCGACCCGCGATTCCCAGGCAAACAAGGCATCGGTTATCGGCGCCAGCACCGCATAATCGCTTAGCTTGTGCTGCTGTTCTTCATCCGACAAGGACAGGCCCAGCATGCGCTCCGCCGCCGGATTCGCCATGATCAGGGTGCCAAGCGGATCGACTACCAGCAAGCCGTCGCCCATGTCCTTGATCGCGATGCGATTGATATCCATTTGCACCCGCAGGTCCCTGCCGCGCTGCGTCGCCAGCTCCTCTTGCTTGATCAGCTTGTCGGCCAGCCGGTTGATCACCAGCACGGCAAAAAAGAAAGCGCCGCCATACAAACCGGCTTGCAGGGAGGAGGCATCCGGCGCCGACTGCAGTATCTGGTAGCCGCTTTCCGCCAGCAGCACCATGGTCGCAATCGAGACAAACAGCAGCGCCACCAGCAGCGGCGCCAGGATGGCCGCGCCGGCCAGAGGGAACAGATACAGGATCGCCAGCCCGCCCTTGGCGCCGCCGGCGCCTATGTACAGGATCGACACCGCGATCATGTCCACCGTGATCGGCAGCACTATCTGCGCCATGTAATGGCGGTGGTAATACGCGGTGACCAGCGTGAAGAGGGCCGCGCACAGCAGGTAGACGCTGCAGGTCTGCGGATTGGTAAACAGCTGCGAGAACCAGGTTTCGTTTTTGCTCTGGGTGCTGAGGTAGGCTAGCATCACCATCGCCACCACGATCCGGGTCACGTTGAATGTCTGCAGCGTGCGCCAGAACGTATCCGGCTTACCGTTCAGCGCAGTGTGGCTGGGGTTGGGGCTAACCATGCGCGCCTTGTCTCATTCTTGTCTCATTCTTGTCTCATTCTTGTCTCACAATGGAACGTGCAGCCGCAAGCCGCGCGCGCTCAAGCGCCGGCTTCGACGGGAATGTGCATAACGGTTCAAGTGGGCGCGTTCAGGTCGAATGCAGGCGACGGTGTTCCGCACTGCAAAAAACCGCGCCGGAAGCATCGGCCAGGGCCTCCGATGCCGGGAAATGCAGGCCGCAATGGGCGCAAGCCACTATCGCCTCGGCCTGCGGCGAATCGCTGGCGGCGGAAGCCGCGGCGCCACTGTTGAAGGTCGGCTCGCCTGGTGCGGGACGATGCTGGGTGAGGTTCTTTTTCAGGCGCTGCAGCCAGACGATGACGGCCAGGACGACGACAATTAAAATAATCAGTTTCATACTAATACCCGATGCAACACAACTTCAAGCACGAAGCGGCTCCCTACATACGCCAATAACAAAACGGCAAACCCGGTCAAGGTAAAGCTGAGCGCAGTGCGGCCGCGCCAGCCCTGCCACCTGCGGCCGGCCAGCAGCAGCCCGAACAAGGCCCATGACAACATGGTGAAAATGGTCTTGTGATCCCATTTGAAAGCCTTGTTGAACAGCTCCTCGGAAAACACCACACCCGATAACACCGTCAGCGTCAACAGGAAAAAGCCGAAGGCAATCAGGCGGAACAGCAGTTTTTCCATGGTCAGCAAGGCTGGCAAGCGATCCAGCGCAACCCCGAACCAGCCGGCTTTCGCCACGCCCGGCCGGGTATGCAGGCGCGACTCCTGCAATACCATCAGCACTGCATGGAACGCGGCGATGGTCAGGGTGCTGTAGGCCAGGATGGAAATCACGATATGCCACAGGAACACCGGCGACTTGCCGTTCAGCGGCACCATGTTGCCCGGGAATATGGCCGGCAGAATCGCCGCCAGCGCCGCCATCGGCAGCACCAGGACCCGCAGGCCGTCCAAGGTATAGTTGCGGTTCTCCAGCCAGTAGGCCGCGACCGACACCCACAAGGTGGCCGACAGCATCATCGAAAACCCGACCCGCAGCTGCTCCGGCCCGACCACGTCGGACCACAGCACGCCGCCGTGCAGCACCCAGGCGACGGCGACAACAATGGAAATGGTCTGGCGCCGGCTCGACGGCAAAAAGGTGCAGCCTATATATAGCAGCGCCACCAGAACGAAAAGATATGTTTGCATCGTGTAAGTTTACAACATGTGGCGTTCCAACGGCATGAAGGAAACGATCTATGATCCTGCAACCTTCAGCATCCGGGCCAAGTATGGCGCCGAAGGTCCACGGCTTGTCTTCTGCTCATTCATTTTTTACGCTTGTCACGAATATAGGTAGCCGATTTATTGTTCGCCAAGGTCCGCTGCGTCACATCAAATAGTTCGGTCGCGGAGACCAGGCCACTCAGCTTGGAAAACCCATATTCGCGCACGTCAAAATCGGGGGCTTGCTTAGCTATATGACTACCCACCGGGCCAAGTTGCGCCCAGCCATCTTCGTCGGAGACGGCCTCGACGCTACTACGCAACAACCGCAACAGCCGGGTATCTTGCCGTAGCTCATTGCCGGCTTTGCTCTTTCCCGGAATTTCGGCTACGCCTTCAGCTTCTGCCATAATCAGCAGCTCGGTATAAATGAATTTGTGACAGGCCACAACAAAGGGTTGCGGCGTCTTACGCTCGCCGAAGCCATAGACCTGCAAGCCATCCTCTCGAATCCGTGACGCCAACCGAGTAAAGTCGCTATCGCTGGAAACGATGCAGAAACCGTCGAAACGGCGGGTATACAACAAATCCATGGCGTCGATAATCATCGCGCTATCAGTGGCGTTTTTGCCCTTGGTATAACCAAATTGCTGAATTGGCTGGATCGAGTTGCGTAACAGACATTCTTTCCAGCTTCCCAGCCGGTTATCGGTCCAGTCGCCATAAATGCGCTTGACGCTGGCCACGCCATACTTAGCCACTTCAGCTAGCAGCCCATCGGCAATTGCCGCACTGGCATTGTCAGCATCAATCAATACCGCCAAACGATCAGCCTCGGAAGCTAAATTCCCTGACATTCGATTTCCCTGAGTTTGCGATGCTTAAATCATACCCCGCCATCTTTCTCGACTGTACGCTTTCGATGTCAGCGCTAAATAAAAGCGCCACTTCCCCTATACGATGCAGTCCATTTGGTGACAATCATCATTTTCTTGCATCTTTCACATCATTCATTTCTATTTGAATGGAACGCAACTTTGCAAGAATGAGTCCTGACTACAAGGAGCCTGCTGGCCAACGGCATCGATTTTGGTCTGCATCAGGTAAAATGGTCAGTTACAAGCGTCATCATGTTTCATTTTTAATGCGAATTAGTGTGTTTATTTAGACGATATTCACGCACAAACTGATTCGGATTGGCCTATTGCACCTATTCTGGAAACACTGCATACCCATGCTCGACAATCTGACCCAACGCCTCGCCAAAGTCGTCAAAACCATGCGCGGCGAAGCGCGCCTTACCGAAACCAATACCGCCGACATGCTGCGCGAAGTGCGCCTGGCCTTGCTGGAAGCCGACGTCGCCTTGCCGGCGGTGCGCGAGTTCATCGCCAACGTCAAGCAAAAAGCGCTGGGCGAAGAAGTGATTGCATCGCTGACCCCGGGCCAGGCCCTGGTCGGCGTGGTGCAGCGCGAACTGGCTTCGCTGATGGGGGCCGACCTCGGCCCTGAGGCCTCGCAGCTGAATTTCGCTACCCAGCCGCCGGCGATCATCCTGATGGCGGGCTTGCAGGGTGCGGGTAAAACCACCACCGTCGGCAAGCTGGCCAAATACCTGCGCGAACAAAAGAAGAAAAAAGTGCTGACTGTTTCGGCCGACGTCTACCGCCCGGCCGCCATCGGCCAGCTGCAGACCGTGACCGCCCAGGTCGGCGCCGACTTCTTCCCCACCGCCACCACCGACAAGCCGGTCGAGATCGCTTTGGCTGCGCTCGACTACGCGAAGCGCCATTATCACGATGTCCTGATCATCGACACTGCCGGCCGGCTCGGCATCGACGAAGCGATGATGAAGGAAATCAGCGCCATCCACGCCGCCGTCAAGCCGATCGAAACCTTGTTCGTGGTCGACGCCATGCTCGGCCAGGACGCCATCAATACCGCCAAGGCCTTCAGCGACGCCCTGCCGCTGACCGGCATCGTGCTGACCAAACTGGATGGCGATGCGCGCGGCGGCGCGGCGCTGTCGGTCAGGCATATCACAGGCAAGCCGATCAAGTTCGCCGGCACCGCGGAAAAGCTGGACGGCCTGGAAGCCTTCGATCCGACCCGCATGGCCAACCGCATCCTCGGCATGGGCGACATCCTGGCGCTGGTCGAAGAAGCCCAGAAAGGCGTCGACGTCGCCGCCGCCAAGGACCTGGCGCACAAGATCAAGGGCGGCGGCAAATTCGACCTGAACGATTTCAAGGCGCAGCTCGGCCAGATGAAAAAAATGGGCGGCTTGTCCAACCTGATGGACAAATTGCCGGCGCAGTTCCAGCAGGCTGCGGGCGGCGCCAATATGGACCAGGCAGAGAAACAGGTACGCCGGATGGAGGGCATCATCAACTCGATGACGGCTCAGGAACGGGCCAAGCCGGAGCTGATCAAGGCTTCGCGCAAACGCCGCATCGCCGTCGGTGCCGGCGTCCAGGTGCAGGAAGTCAACCGCATGCTGTCGCAATTTGACCAAATGCAGTCGATGATGAAAAAACTCAAAGGCGGCGGCATGATGAAAATGATGCGCGGCATGAAAGGCATGATGCCGGGCATGCGCTAAACACCGCGCCGCCACTCTCGTCGTACCCTGAAAAGCCTTGCAAGTCATTGACTTGCAAGGCTTTTCGTCAATTTACGACGATTGCGGGAAGCTGCCGGCCGGCGGCGCCAGGCATTTGTTACCTTCCCCGGATTCCGGCAACCCGCCGCAAAAGCCCGCCAACCGGGCGTTTCCCTGCCATGCGGGACGTTCCGCTTCCGTATCAAATCCCGCACAAACCCGTAAAAAACGCTTGCATCGCCAGGAAAAGCGCAACACTATTAGCGATGCGTGCTTGACGCATTTTTTCACTATCCCTGAAGGAGGCTCAAAGATGGCCACAGCCAAAAAACCAGCAGTTGCAGCAAAGAAGCCAGCAGCGACCAAAGCAAAAGCAGCTCCGGTCAAAGCGGCAGCCAAGCCTGCAGTAAAAAAAGCCGACGCTCCGAAAGTAGCGCGCAAGCCTAACGCAGCATTCATGAAAGCATTGACGCCGTCAGCTGTCCTGGCTGCTGTCGTTGGCGCGACACCGCTGCCACGCACTGAAGTCACCAAGAAGGTTTGGGAATACATCAAGAAGCACAAGCTGCAGAACCCGGAAAACAAACGCAATATCATTGCTGATGAAAAACTGAAAGCTGTCTTTGGCGGCAAAAAAGAAGTGTCGATGTTTGAAATGACCAAACTCATTTCCGACCACTTGAAATAATGCTTAGGGCCTAGCTGGATTTTGTCCAACCCGCCGCCCTGAGTGCCAAACAAAAACGCCCGCATCACGCGGGCGTTTTTGTATCCGCAGAATCCAGGATTTTAGTCGAGCAGATCCGAGTAGTCGATTTCCGCATAACCGGCCAGTGTCTTCCACGGCAACACCGGCGGCGCGGCGATCACGCTGACCGCGGTCTGGCGGCGCGCCATCCCATGCGCGTCGAACGATTCCACCAGGCGCGGATACTGGCCCTTGACGTCCCAGCTGACCCGCACCGTCAACTCGCCGCGCTTGCTTTCGTATAGCTGGACGCCGTCCTTGGCCGGACCGACGGCGCGCATGTTTTTCAGACTCTGCGGATCGCTCAGGTAAAACGTGCTGCCCCAGTTGCCATTGAAACCGATATTGCCGTAATACTGGGGATCGACCTTGACGGTGCGGCGCTGGTGCCGCTCGATCAAACGCGCATCGAGCGAACCGTCGGCCAGGCGGCGTACCCACATCGGCGAACTGCCGGCATCCGGATGATTGTGCCCGCTGTGATCGCGCTGATCGGCGGCGTCCGCGGTTCCGGCCGCCGTTTCAGCGCCAGTCAGGCGTTCGGTCCATACCTGGTCGCTGCGCCGGTACAGGCGCTCGGTGAATGTCGTTTCGCGCTTGACGCCGTCACGTCCCAATACCATCGAATAGTGCTGCACCTGCAGGTTCTGCTCAGGCGCATTGACAGCCGCCAGCACCGCCGGCAGCGGCGACAGCAGGACCAGCGCGGCCATCAGCTTGCCGGCATTGCCTGCGATTTTTTTCAATAAAATCATTTTTCCACCAAAAGAATTGCCGCCATCATTGCGATGGCGGCATCGGTATTACTAAAAAAAGGATTACAAGCCAAGTGCGTTTTTCACTTTGCCAAACACCTTGATGTTTTCAAACGTGCCCTTGAAACTGTCGCTGCCGGCGCCTGCCGAGAACAGCATCACGTCGCCGCCGCCGTGCGTCTCCGAACCAGGCGAACCGGCAAAACGCACGCCGACCTGCTGCAGGTAGTCATCGGCTTCGGTATCGACATTGGTCAGGTCAGCGTCTTCCGGGCGGCGCGGCGCGCTGCCGTTGCCGAACGCCAGCGTGGTGTAGGGTTTGCCGTCGGCCGCCAGCGCCAGCTTGCCGTCGTAGTAGTTGGCGACCTTGCCCAGGATCGGATTGCCGCGCTTGGGATAACCATTGAAGCCGATCGCGTGGTCGTGGTCGGCGGTCACCACTATCAAGGTGTCTTTCAGGTCGACCAGCTCCAGCGCCTTCTTGATCGCGGCGTCAAAAGCTAGGGTATCTTCCAGTGCGCGCTTGGCGTTGGTGCCGTGCAAGGCATGGTCGATGCGGCCGCCTTCCACCATCAGGAAATAGCCTTTCGGATTTTTCTTGAGGACGCCGATGGCTTTTTCAGTCATCTCGGCCAGGCTCGGCTGGTTCAGGTTTTTCTTGACGCGGTCCAGTTCGTAATCCATGTCGCTGGCGCTGAACAAGCCCAGCAGTTTGCTGACGCCGGCCGGATTGACGTTCTTCAGTTCGCTGCCCGACGCGACGTAGGTGTATCCCGCCGCCTTGAACATGCCCAGCGCATCGAGCTCGTCGTTGCGCTGGCTGCCCGCCGTGCTCTTCGGCAGGAAATGCCGCAAGCCGCCGCCCAGCAAGACATCGACGCCATCCTTCAGCGCCGTGTTGTAGCGCGCCGCGCCCGGTGTCGCCTGTTCGGTGATGGTGTTGTAAGCATCGCGGTTGCAGACGTGGGAATACGTTGTGGCCGGGGTCGCATGGCTGATGCGGGTGGTGCTGACTGCACCAACCGCCTTGCCCGCGCCCTTGGCCAGCTCCAGCAAAGTCTGCACCGGCTGGCCGTTGCCGGCCACGCAAGTGGAATCCGCCTTGACTTGATACGGCTTGCCGTTGGCGTCGAAGGCATTGGTATCGGAAGACATGGAAATCACATCGTTCTTCATCTTGACGCCGGTCATGTACGCCGCCATCGATGGTGCGCTGTCGGTGGTCTGGGCATCCAGCGAGAAGGTCTTGACGCGCGCAGTGCGGGTCAAGGTCTCCATGGTCAGGCGCCCTGCTTCGCCATGGCCGTAGATGCGCGCCGCGGTGACAGTCACCGGGCCCATGCCGTCGCCCAGGAAGAAGATGACGTTTTTCGCGGCGGCAGCGTCGGCCGCCATGACGTTCGCGGTGAAGAGTAAAGACAGCGGCGTCAACGCGCATAGTGCGGCGCATTGGTAGATCCGGCGCTGGAATTGCTTGCTAGCTGGTTTAATCATGGTCTGTACCTTTGTCTATCTTTGGCAAATTCGTTCGGTAAATTCGAAGCAGCATCACAGGCCGACAGCTTTTTTCACCAGGCCGAACACTTCGGTGTTGTCGAGCACGCCGCGGATATTCTCGGCCCCCAGTCCCTGCGCACCGATAAAGACATTGGTGCCGCCGTGGGTTTCGCCGCCGGCTTCGGTCGGGATCACCGACTCTTGCATGTAGTCCTTGTCAGCCACCTGCATGTCGGACAACGCGCCGCGCGTGGCCAGGTGGTTGGGGCCGTTGCCGAAACCGATCACGGTGTAAGGGTTGTTGTTGATATCGCGTTCAGGCTGGCCGGTAGCGACATTTTTCACCAGGCCGAGCACGCCCGGCTCGCTGCTGGTGGTCTTGCCGGTGCGCTTGGCGTAGCCGTTCAGCAGGATCGAGTGGTCATGGTCGGCAGTGACCACCACCAGAGTGTTTTTCAAACCCGGATCGACTTGCTGCATCTTGTCCAGCGCGACCTTGATCGCGTCGTCGAAAGCAACGGTTTCCTGCAATGCGCGGCGCGCGTTGGTGGCGTGCAAAGCATGGTCGATGCGGCCGCCCTCCACCATCAGGAAGAAGCCAGTTTTCTTGCTGTTCAGCAGGTCTATCGACTTGCCTGTCATCTGCGCCAGGCTCGGTTCCTTGGCGGCGTCGCGGTCCAGGTCGTAAGTCATGTGGTCTTTGTGGAACAGGCCGACCACTTTCGGCGTCGCCGCGCCGATCTTGTCGAACTCGGCAAAGTTGCTAGCGTAGGTATAGCCGGCCGCCTTGAATTCCGCCACCAGGTCGCGGCTGTCGCTGCGCTTGCTGTCGGCGTCGGCTTTCGGCAGGAAATGACGGCGGCCGCCGCCGAAAATGACGTCGACGCCATCGCTCAGCTTGCTGTTGAAGCCGGCGCCCTTCGGCGTCAATTGCGCGGCGATATTGTTTTCGCCGTCGCGGTGGCAGATATGCGAATAAGTCGCCGCCGGCGTCGCATGCGTGATCCGGGTGGTGGTCACGACGCCGGTGCTGTAACCCTTGGCCTTCATGATCTCCAGTAGAGTGTCGGCTGGCGTGCCGTTGCCGGCGGGGCAGGTGCTGTCGGCGCCGTTGACATAACTTTTGCCGCCGGCGTCGCGGGCGCTGGTATTGGCCGACATGGCAATCACTTCGTTGTTCGCCTTGACGCCGGTCATGTAGGCCGCCATCGACGGTGCGCTGTCGGTCACTTGGGCATCGTTGGAATAGGTAGTGACGAAACCGCTTTCCGGCAGGGTATCGATGGTCAGGTCGCCCTCTTCGCCCACTTTGTAGATGCGGGCGGCAGTCATGGTGGTGATGCCCATGCCGTCGCCCAGGAAGAAGATGACATTCTTGCCCGGCTTGACTTCAGGCCGCTCGACCGGCGTCTCTACCAGCGGATTGCTGGAACCGCTACATCCTGCCAGCGCCATGGCTCCCGTGGCGGCGGCAATCAAAATACGTAATTTCATTCATCGCTCCGTGTTGTCAATCATAAACATGCAGTCATTTGTAATAATGTGTAACAACTGTAACCAGAAGTTATTACATGCTGATGACGAAAGAGCATGGATCCTCAGAAAAGGCGCGACGGAAGATTGACCCGTGCAATGCCGGGTCAATCAAAGGGAGGAAGGAGGAGCTGTGAGCTTGCTGCGCGGCGGCCGTTGGCCAAGGAAGTGTTACTTGCGTGCGGATACCGTATGGATCGGCAGGTCGTCCTTGTATTCCCAGCGTTTCCACGCTGCCAGCACGGCGTTGGGATATTCGGGACGGCCGCGGCTGCCATTGTAGCGGCCGAGCGCGAGGTACAGGTTGCCCTTTTCCATGTCGATATACATGCGCAGGATCGAACAGCCGTAACGCAGGTTGGTCTGCATGTTGAACAGCTTGCTGCGGTCGGCATCGCCGATCACGCGGGTCCAGAATGGCATCACCTGCATGTAGCCATGGGCGCTGACGCTGGACAGCGCGTACTTGCGGAATGCCGATTCGACCTGGATCAGGCCCAGCACCATGCCGGGATCAAGGCCGGCGCGCTTGGCTTCATACCAGGCGGTTTCCAGGAATTCGATGCGCACCTGCGCATCCGGCAGCTTCTTCTTCAGGCGTTCCGACATCTCGCCCAGCCAGTACAGGTACTGGATGCGCTGGTCGATTTCGGAGAACTGGGCTTTTGGGGGGCGGGCGTCGTTGATGGCGCGCGACAAAGCCAGGCGTACCGAATCCGCCAGCTCTTCTTCTTTTTGATTTCCGGCCTGCGCCATGCTGCAGAGCAGCAACAACATGGGCAACAAGCCAAGCCAACGAGACCAGCGCAATCGATACTCCCCAAAATACACTTTTATTTTGGGGAGAGTATACAAAGAAAACGGCGCAAAAAACCAATCCGCCGCAAATCTGTTGTTATTGGGAAACCAGGCGAGCCTTGATGAAGCCTGCCACCTCCGCCAGCGGCACCGTAGTTGCCTCGGTATCGCGCCGTCCCTGGTACTCCAGCTGGCCATCCTTGAGGCCGCGGTCGCCGATCACCACCCGGTGCGGCACGCCGATCAGCTCCCAGTCGGCGAACATCGCGCCCGGGCGCTCGCCGCGGTCGTCCAGGATGACGTCGACGCCGGCAGCCAGCAAGGTGTCGTACAGCTTGTCGGTCTCGGCCTTGACCGCTTCGCTGCGGTCATAGCCCATAGGGCACAGGACTACTTCGAACGGGGCGATGGAGGTCGGCCAGATGATGCCCTTGTCGTCGAAATTCTGTTCAATCGCGGCGCCCAGGATGCGTGTGATGCCAATTCCATAACATCCCATCTGCAGCATCTGCGGCTTGCCGTTCTCGTCCAGGAAAGTCGCTTTCATCGATTCCGAATAGGCGGTGCCCAGCTGGAACACGTGGCCGACTTCGATCCCGCGCAAGATCGCCAGGGCGCCCTTGCCGTCCGGCGAAGGGTCGCCTTCCACCACATTGCGGATATCGAACACCATCGGCTCGGGTAGGTCGCGGCCCCAGTTGACGCCGGTGTAGTGGAAATCCACTTCGTTGGCGCCGCTGACGAAGTCATGCATGTTGGCGACAGTGACATCCGCTACAACGGTAACCGGCTTCTTGGTATTGACCGGCCCCAGATAGCCTGGCGGCGTGCCGAAGTACTCGACAATCTCCTGTTCGGTAGCAAAACGATAACCGGCCAGGCCGGGAATCTTGTTGGCCTTGATTTCGTTGAGTTCATGGTCGCCGCGCAGCATCAGCAGCCAGACCACCTTGCTTACCGGCTCTTTGTCGGTTGCTTCTTTTTCAACAGTCAGGACGATCGACTTGATGGTTTGCGTCAAAGGCAGCTGCAGCAGCTCGGCTACCGCTTCGCATTTGGCCTTGCCCGGCGTCGCCGTTTTGGTCAGCGCCTGGGTCGCCGCGCCGCGGGCCGGATACAAAGGCAGGGACTCGGCCGCTTCCATATTGGCGGCGTAATCCGAGTTCGGGCAATACACGATGGCGTCTTCGCCGGTAGCGGCGATGACGTGGAATTCATGCGAACCGGTGCCGCCGATGGCGCCGTTGTCGGCCGCCACCGCCCGGAATTGCAGGCCAAAGCGGTTGAAAATCCGGACGTAGGCGTCGTACATGATCTGGTAGGACTGTTTCAGGCCATCCAGGTCGCGATCGAAGGAATAGGCGTCTTTCATCGTGAATTCGCGTCCGCGCATCAAGCCGAAGCGTGGCCGGCGTTCATCGCGGAACTTGGTCTGGATATGGTAAAAATTCACCGGCAGCTTGCGGTAAGAGCGTAATTCAGTGCGAGCGATGTCAGTAATCACTTCTTCCGAAGTCGGCTGGATGATGAAGTCTCGGCCGTGACGGTCCTTGACGCGCATCAGTTCGGCGCCGTATTTCTGCCAGCGGCCGGTTTCCTGCCACAGTTCGGCCGGCTGCACCACCGGCATCAGCAATTCCACCGCCCCGGAACGGTTCATCTCTTCGCGCACGATGCTCTCCACCTTGCGGATCACGCGCAAACCCATCGGCATATAGGTGTAAATGCCGGAACTGATGCGCTTGATCATGCCGGCGCGCATCATCAGTTTGTGGCTGACGATTTCTGCGTCGGATGGAGCTTCTTTGAGCGTGGAGATAAAAAAACGGGAGGCGCGCATAACGATGAATTCTTTTTAAAAAGAGAGGGTTATAATCAACTCAATTTTAAAGGATTAGCTGGCTGATGCGCCTACTCTTTGCACAATTGATTGATGTTCTGGCCATTGTTGTTACTGGCAAGGACAGATTGCGCGCCTGACCGGGCGAGGACAGAGCTTTACGCCTAACCACGGCGGCTGCATGGACCTGTCCCGCAATGTTGACGGCAAGCAAGGAATCTAGCAGAACATCTAGCAAAATGCGCAGTAGAGCCGCCTGGCCGCAGAAAGTTTTGAGGTAACAACATGCTTGACCGTGAAGGCTTTCGCCCGAACGTCGGCATTATCTTGCTCAACACCCAGAACGAAGTCTGGTGGGGCAAGCGCGTGCGTGAACATTCGTGGCAGTTTCCACAAGGCGGTATCAAATACGGTGAAACCCCGGAGCAGGCAATGTTTCGCGAACTCGAGGAAGAAATCGGGCTGAAGGCGGAACACGTCAAGATCATCGGCCGCACCCGCGACTGGCTGCGCTACGAGGTACCCGACCATTTCATCAAGCGCGACGTGCGCGGCCATTATCGCGGCCAGAAACAGATCTGGTTCCTGCTGCGCATGGTGGGACGCGACTGCGACGTCAACCTGCGCCTCACCGAACACCCCGAATTCGACGCCTGGCGCTGGCATGATTACTGGGTGCCGCTGGACGTCGTGATCGAATTCAAACGGGATGTCTACCAGCGCGCCTTGCAAGAATTATCACGTTTCCTGACGCGCCCGCTGCAAAACGCGCCGCATCACGCCCGTCACCTGCGCACCGGCCACGGGCCGCGCGCAGCGACGCAATCCCCTCCGGCCTGTGCCGAACCCGAAAAGAAGTGAGTACCTCTATGGCTGTTGCCTTGCGCGCCTTGCGTTTCCCCCCCGCCACAAACAAGATGCTGCAGCTGCTGGCTGCCAGCCTGTTGCTGCTGGCCGCCGCCCACGTGCACGCCGCCGGCGACCCGTTCAATCCCGGCGCCGGCGCGAATTCGAGTAATTCAGGCATGTCCGACGATGACGATTACGACGACGGCAAATCCTGGCAAGAAGCCAAGACCGAAATCCCGCCGCAGCCGCAAGCCGCCAACCTGGTGTCGTTCTATGTCAGCCCGACCGCCACCATGAATTTTTTCATCGATGTCAATTCGATATCGGCCGGCAGCGACGGCGTGGTGCGCTACACGCTGGTCAGCAAAAGCCAGGGCGGCGCTGAAAACGTCAGCTACGAAGGCATCCGCTGCCAGACCTATGAGAGCAAGTCATATGCGTTTGGCCAGAAAGACGGCAGCTGGTCGCGCGCGCGCCTGAGCGGCTGGAAGCAGATCAGCGAATCGTCGGGAAACCGCCAGCATGCAGCCTTGGCCAAGGACTTTCTTTGCCAGGATGGCATGATAGCCGGCAAGGTGGAGGACATCCGCAGCAGGCTGCGCAGCAACCGCCCGATCAAACCGGGCAGCTGACCCGCCCCGCTCGCATGTAAAAACGGCTCCTGCAATTTGCGGAGCCGTTTTTTATTGTCCGGAGCTGCCGGTCTTACCGCCTAGAGCAAGACCATGTTGTCCCGGTGGATCAATTCCGATTCTTCGACAAAACCCAGGATAGACTGGATCTCCGCCGAAGGATGGCGCATGATGCGGCGCGCTTCCGAACTGGTGTAATTGCTGATGCCGCGCGCAATGGCGTGGCCGTCGCCATCGGTGCAGGTAATGACGTCGCCACGGCCGAACTCGCCGGATACGGCGGTTACGCCGATCGGCAACAAGGATTTGCCTTCGTTGCGCAGCTTTTGCACCGCGCCGGCATCCAGCACTACCTTGCCGGCGGTTTTCAGGTGATCGGCCATCCATTGCTTGCGGGCGGTGAGCTGCGCGGTCTGCGCATTCAATTGTGTGCCGATGGCTTCGCCGCTGGCGAGCCTGGTCAGCACCGCATCTTCGCGGCCCCAGGCAATCACCGTATGGGCGCCCGAGGTGGCGGCGCGCTTGGCGGCCAGGATCTTGGTGATCATGCCGCCGCGGCCGATGCTGGTGCCGGCGTCGCCCGCCATCACTTCCAGCGCCGGATCGCCGGCCTTGGCTTCATGCACAAACTCGGCATTCGGGTCCTTGCGCGGATCGGCCGTGTACAAACCCTTCTGGTCGGTCAGGATGATCAGGGCGTCGCCTTCGATCAGGTTGGCGACCAGCGCACCCAGGGTATCGTTGTCGCCGAACTTGATTTCATCGGTGACCACGGTGTCGTTCTCGTTGATGATCGCCACCACGCCGAAGCGCAGCAAGGTGAACAGGGTCGAGCGGGCGTTCAGGTAGCGTTCGCGGTCGGCCAGGTCGGCGTGCGTCAGCAAGACCTGGGCGGTGCGTATGTTGTGGGCGCGGAAGCTGGTTTCATAGATCTGCGCCAGGCCCATCTGGCCGACCGCGGCGCAAGCCTGCAGTTCGTCGATGCTGGTCGGGCGCTTGTCGAAACCGAGCCGCTGCATGCCTTCGGCCACGGCGCCGGAACTGACCAGCACCACTTCCTTGCCCATCGCCCGCAACTCGGCGATCTGGGTCGCCCATTTTTCGATGGCGCCGGCGTCCAGGCCCTTGCCGTCATTGGTTACCAGGGAAGATCCGACCTTGATGATGATGCGCTTGGCTTTTTGAATGACGGAATTCATATTTTTATCTATCGTGCCTCGGCGACTGGCGAGGGTGGCGGGAAAAAAATAGACCGATGGCGAGAGAGATTGATTTCTCCGCAGCCACCGGTGCCGGATGCTGGCTTAGTCGAGTATCTTGAAGCGAGGATCGTCCGGATCGATAGACAGGATGGCTTGCGCTTCGACCACCATGTGCGTCTCTTCCGAGCGGGTTTCCTGCTGGCGTTTCTCTGCCAGGTAACCGTAGATTTCCGTCACCAGTTCAGGACAGCCGTCGCGGTTCAGCGCGGAAATTTCAAATACCGGGCCTTTCCAGCCGAAACGCTTGATGAAGTCCTTGACGCGTTTGACGCGCTCGCCTTCCGGGATCACGTCGATCTTGTTGAGGACCAGCCAGCGCGGCTTGTCGAACAGCGACTGGTCGTATTTCTTCAGTTCCTTGACGATCGCCTTGGCTTCCTTGACCGGATCGACCGTGTCTTCGAACGGCGCCAGGTCGACGATGTGCAGCAGCAAGCCGGTGCGCTGCAAATGCTTCAGGAACTGTATGCCGAGCCCGGCGCCTTCAGCCGCGCCCTCGATCAGGCCCGGGATATCGGCGATCACGAAGCTCTTTTCATGGCTGACGCGGACTACGCCCAGGTTCGGATGCAGCGTGGTAAACGGGTAATCGGCGATTTTCGGGCGCGCATTCGACACCGCGGTGATGAAAGTCGATTTACCGGCGTTCGGCTGCCCCAGCAGGCCGACATCGGCCAGCACCTTGAGCTCCAGCCGCAGTTCGCGGCGTTCGCCTTCCTTGCCATCGCTTTTCTGGCGCGGCGCGCGGTTGGTCGAGGATTTGAAATGGATATTGCCCCAGCCGCCTTCGCCGCCCTTGGCCAGCAAGACTTCCTGGCCATGGTCGGTCAGGTCGGCGATCGCTTCGCCGGTGTTGACGTCGACGATCAGCGTGCCGACCGGCATGCGCAGCTTGATATCGTCGGCGCCCTTGCCGTAGCAATCCGAACCGCGGCCGTTTTCGCCACGGCCGGCCCGGTGCATCTTGGAGAAACGGTAATCGACCAGGGTGTTGATGTTACGGTCGGCCACGGCCCAGATACTGCCGCCTACGCCGCCATCGCCGCCGTCAGGGCCGCCGAACGGGCGGAATTTTTCACGGCAAAAACTCGCAACCCCATTGCCGCCATCGCCGGCAATGACTTCGATTTTTGCTTCATCTATAAACTTCATTCGAAGGTCCTAATGAGGTTGGAGGTTAAATTCTTATTGAAAGCCACAGGTAACTTTACCGATTTTTGGCAATCGTTGCAGCCTAGGCCGCAGCTTGTATTGCAATAATGCCATTGCTTCACGCATAACTCGCCGCCAGCGGAATAGGCACGCTGCGTGTTCCGGTTAGCTTGGGCAGTGTTTTACGACCAGAAACTAAAAAGGCTCCACCAGCTGGCAGAGCCTTTCGCAGCAAGGCTGACGCCTTGCCTGTGTCGACGCGCTTAAAAAATTAAGCTGCTACGACAGTAACGTAGTTACGCTGGGTAGCGCCCTTGGTTACGAATTGTACTTTGCCGTCGATCAGCGCGAACAGGGTGTGATCCTTGCCCATGCCGACGTTTTCGCCTGGATGCGTCTTGGTGCCGCGTTGACGAATGATGATGCCGCCGGCGTTGATCGCCTGGCCACCGTAGACCTTGACGCCAAGTCGCTTTGACTCTGAGTCACGGCCGTTGCGCGTAGTGCCGCCGCCTTTTTTATGTGCCATTTAGAACTCCTGGTATCTGGTTAAGCCGACCCACGCAATTAAGCGTTGATCGAAACGATTTGAATTTCGGTGTAATTTTGACGATGGCCTTGATGCTTCTGATAATGCTTACGACGACGCATTTTGAAGATCTTGACTTTATCGTGGCGACCTTGCGCCAATACCTTAACCGACACCGTAGCACCTTCGACCAGCGGTGCACCAAACTTAATGGTGTCACCAGCGCCAACTGCGAGCACTTGATCAATAGTGAGTTCGGTGCCAATGTCTGCAGGTATCTGTTCTATTTTGAGTTTTTCGCCGGCAACAATCTTATATTGTTTGCCACCGGTTTTTATGACCGCGTACATATGAAACCTCATCGAAATGATTGAAGACTATTAAAAAAATTTCTTTCCTAAAACACCATATTCAGCGATGGAAAAGCACGAAATCACTGGGCGGAATCGGGAGAACCTGAGATTGTACATGGACTTGGCGCTTTCGTCAAAATCTCTTGACAAGTGCGGAATTCACCACAGTTCTGCGCTTCCGCCGGGCAACCCCGGTCAAATCTTGCCGCACGGCCACTCGCCGCCGCAGTCTCACCAGCAGCACAGCGGCCTTTTTCATATAATGGCGGTATTCTGAAACTTTTTAAGGTATTGCCATGAGCGATGTACAAGCGTGGATCAAGGAAACCGTGACCAGCAACCCGGTGGTGCTGTTCATGAAAGGAACCGCGCAGTTCCCCCAATGCGGATTTTCCGGCCGCGCCATCCAGCTGTTAAAGGCTAACGGCGCCGAAAACATCGTCACCGTCAACGTCCTGGAAGACCCGACCGTACGCCAAGGCATCAAGGATTATTCCAACTGGCCGACCATTCCGCAGCTCTACGTGAACGGCGAATTCGTCGGCGGCTCCGACATCATGAACGAGATGTCTGACTCCGGCGAACTGAAAACCTTGCTGACCGCCTGAGACCCTACGTGGTCTCATCCAGCCGCCCAGCTGCAGACACCCGGCCGCCGCGCCGCCTGATTGTCGGCATTACCGGCGCCACCGGCGTGATTTACGGCGTGCGGCTGCTGCAACTGCTGCGCGACATGCCCGGCGTCGAAACCCACCTGATGATTTCCGACGCCGGCGTGCTGAACCTGCACCAGGAACTGGAGATGCGGCGCAAGCAAGTCGAGGCGCTGGCGCATGTGGTGCACAATGTGCGCGATATCGGCGCGGCCATCGCCAGCGGCTCGTTCCAGTCGGACGGCATGATCATTGCGCCTTGTTCGATGAAAACCCTGGCTTCGGTCGCCAACGGCCTGTCCGACAACCTGATCACGCGCGCCGCCGATGTTGTCCTCAAGGAGCGCCGGCGGCTGGTCCTGATGGTGCGCGAAACGCCGTTCAACCTGGCGCACCTGCGCAACATGACCAGCGTCACCGAAATGGGCGGCGTCATCTTCCCGCCGCTGCCGGGGTTTTACCACCGGCCGCAAAGCATCGCGGAAATGGTCGACCATACCCTGGGACGGGTGCTCGATCTGTTCGCCATCCAGCATACGCTGACGCCACGCTGGAATGGCTTGAAAGCCGATTAAAAAAAGCCGGACAACTGCTCCGGCTTTTTTCCAATTCCCCCGCTTAACGTCCGCTGCGCCCGGCCAGCCATGCAGTGCGCAGCGCCGGCACCAGCTTTACTTCCGCCTTCAAGCCGATTTGTGGCGCGCTATCCGCCAGCAGCCTGACACGGAAAGTCATCAATTCGTCACGCCGGAAAGCATGGACGACCACGCTGTCGCCAACCCGGTAACGCGCCAGCAACGCATCCAGGCTGTTAGGCACACGGATGCCGTCGACCGCCACCAGCACGTCGCCCGCCGACAGACCGGCGCGATGGGCAGCGCCGCCTTCGTACACGTTGGCCAGCTTGCAGTCGCCGCCATTGCGCGCGGTGCGCACGCCAAGCGAAGGTTTGCCCGGCTTGCGGCTATCGTTGAGCACGATGCCGGTCGGCGCCAGCAATTTCGCCAGCGGCAAATCGTCGGTTGCGCGCACATAACGATCGAAGAAACGTTTCAGCTTGAGGCCGGTGATTTCATCGAACAGCGCTTCGACCGCAGCCTCGCTGACGCCGCGCCCGCTGAAGGCATTGCCGGCATAAAAATCGCGGCCGTATCTTTGCCACAAGGCGCGCATCACGTCGTCCAGCGACCTGCGGCCCTTGGTCTCGCTGCGGATTGTCAGGTCCAGCGCCAGCGCCACCAGCGAGCCCTTGGTGTAATAGCTGACGATCGCGTTCGGCGCGTTTTCATCCTGGCGATAGTATTTGACCCAGGCGTCGAAGCTGGATTCGGCGACGCTCTGTTTGTGCCGGCCGCTGCCGAGCAGCACGCCGTTGATGGTCTTTTCAATCAGCTTGAAATAGGCAGGCTGGTCAATCAGGCCGCTGCGCAGCAGCATCAGGTCGTCGTAGTAGCTGGTGAAACCTTCGAACAGCCACAACAGCGGCGTGTAATTTTCGACCTGCAAGTCATACGGCGCGAACGCCGCCGGCTTGATGCGCTTGACGTTCCAGGTATGGAAATATTCATGGCTGCACAGGCCGAGGAAGGTGCGGTAGCCGTCGCTCATGTCCGCCTGCCCCTTGACCGGCAAATCGGCGCGCGCACAAATCAGCGCGGTGGAAGCGCGATGCTCAAGGCCGCCGTAACCGTCGCCCACCGCCAGCGTCAGGAATACGTAGCGCTGCATCGGAGCGCGCTTGGCAAACTTGCTGCCGGCCGGTTCGAAGAAGCTGATCTGGGTTTCGCAGATCTTTTTCAGGTCGGCGCTCAAGCGCGCCAGGTCCAGGTTCGGCACATTGCCGGTGATTGCAATTTCGTGAGGCACGCCGTGCGCCTTGAAAGTCGCCAGCTGGAAGCTGCCCATTTCGACCGGATGGTCGATCAGCTCGTCGTAGTCGGCGGCGACATAGCTGCCGAACAAGCCGCGCTTGGCTTTCAGCGTCGGCAGCGCGGTGGCGATGCGCCAGGCTTCATATGCTTCGCCTTGCGGACGCTGGATATCCACGACGTGCGGTACATTTTCCTGGCCGACCGCGCGCAGGAATACGCTGGTGCCGTTGAAAAAACCGTGGGTCTGGTCCAGATGCGCGGTGCGTACCGACAGGTCCCATGCGTACACCAGATAATGCAAGGTCAGCGGCCCGTCGCATGGCGCCGCCTGCCAGGAGTGCTTGTCGAGTTTCTTGAGGACGATCTTGCGGCCGTTCGACTCGGCGCGGATCTGTACGATATTGCGTGCAAATTCGCGGATCATGTAGCTGCCCGGGATCCAGGCCGGCAAGGCGACGATCTGCCCCACCGCAGCCGGCTCGGCAATGCTCAGGGTAACGGCAAACAGATGGGCGGCAGGATCGGCTGCGATGATGCTGTAGCTTAGAGCGCCGCGGGCCGACTTGGCGCCTGATTTTGCAGTACTTTTTTTCATCTCTATCCTCGAACGTTACCGGCAATCACGGTCAGCATCAGCGCCGCCACCGCCACACATGTCAATCTGAAACGCAATTCAATGAACCAGGTCGGCAAGCCGTACCATGGGAACAGGCGCTTGTCGGCCTGGTAAGCCGCGATAAATCCGGCAATCAGCAAGGCGAATCCGAAACCGCCGGCCATGGTCGAGAACCAGGCGATGCTGGTCGGCGCCACGCCCCAGATCAAGGCCTTTTTTGTATGGTCAGCCGAGAGGTCGGCCCGCAACACCACCGCGCCCCAGTGTATGCCGCCGAGAAAAGACAGCGCGGCGATGCCATAGGCCAGCTGGCCACGGATAAAATCGCGCAGCCAGTCAGTATTGACCAGCCAGCACGCCAGCGTCAGCAGCACGAACGGAATCAATCCGGCATAACCAAGTAAATGAATAATACGTTTGTTCAGGAAATGTGGATTCATCTGGAGGCTTCGTCAGGGAGAACAGCTAGTGTAGTGTTTCGTAGGTAATGGAGCTTAAGAAATGGGGGATTTTCGTGTCAGGCTAGGCGCAAACCGGAGCGATAGCGGGACTATCGCGAGGATTTGCAACGACGCATGGCGCGGAAAGACGCCGTTTATTAAGTTTCATTACCTACGAAACACTACACCACCTGCGCAAAAAGACGATAGTGTAGCGGGATTGCGCCCGGCAGGCCCGGCCTCGGTCGCCTGGCGCTGAAAAGAACGGCGGATTGCCGGCTTCAGGCCGTCGATTGTCGTATATCGGCGACGGTGTCGATGTCCTGGTGGATGCCGGGGTCGTCCACCGCCACTTCAACTACAGGATGCGACTGCAACAGACTGCGCGCGCCATGGTCGCCTTGCAGCGCAAGCAGCTGCGGCAGGTGCGTGCGGCTGAAGCCGACCGGATTGCCGCGCCGGCCGAGGCAGGTCGGCACCGCAATGTCGGCGCCTTGACGCAGCACCGATGCCAGCGCCTGGATGGTCGCCGCCTGCACATAGGGCATGTCGGCCAAGGCAATTATCCAGCCGGCGGCATCTGCGGTCTGCTCTAGGCCACATACCAGGGACGCCGCCATGCCGTCATCGGCGGTTGCGCATGGCAGCCAAGGGTAAGCGGCAACTTGCGCCGCCAGATCCGGGGCGTCGCCGCGCAAGACAACACATATGGGCAGGGCTGCCGCCAGATTGCCGGCAGCAGTCGCCAGCACCGTCCGGCCGTCAGCGGTCGGCAACGGCTGCAGCAATTTGCTGCGCGCTCCGCTCGGATCAAAACGCTGGCCGCGGCCAGCGGCCAGCAGCAGGCCGATGATTTGTCCGCTCATTTGTTTGCTATTTGGTTGAACACCCATGACAGGTTTCAGGGAAAAGTCGCGCCCGCCGGACGGCAGGCGCCTGCTTCATTTCAAAGAACTGAATTTGGCTTCCATGGCTTTCGCATCGATCCAGCCAGGCGTACGGGAACCGTCGGCAAAGATGATGGTAGGCGTGCCGGTCACGTTCAACTTCTGGCCGAGCGCCAGTACCTTGTCGTTCGGCGCCTGGCAGGCGGCCGGCGCGGCGGCGGCGGCTTTGCCGTCGACCATCATGTCGGTCCAGGCCTTGTTGCGGTCGGCGCTGCACCAGACATTGCGGGCCTTGACGGCGGAATCGTCGGCCAGGATGTTATACAAGAAGGTGTACACGGTAACGTTGTCTATTTCCTGCAGCGTGGTCTTGTGGAAGCGCTTGCAATAACCGCAGTTGGGATCTTCGAACACCGCGATCACGCGCTTGCCGTTGCCCTTGACCCTTTTCATGGCCAGCTCCAGCGGCAAATCCGAGAACTTGACCTTGCTCAGCTCATCCACTCGCTCGCGGGTGAAGTCGCGCGAGGTCTGGGCATCCATGATGCGGCCGACGAACACATACTTGGCGGCGGCGTCGGTATAAAAGATATCGTTGCCGACGCGCACCTCGAACAAGCCGGAATACGGCGTCTTGGTCACTTCATCGACCTTGACGTTGTCTCCCAGGCGCGGCTCTATCAGCTTCTTGACCGCGGCTTCCTGCAAGGTCTCGGCGCCGGCAGCGCTTGCCCACAGGCCCATCAGGGCCGCCAGGGTCGTCAATACCACGCTTGTTTTTTTCATCGTTGTTCCAGTTATTCTTTATCAGCTGTCCGACCCAAAGCGTGGGCCATCAATTGTCTTTTTAAGACCGGCACTTTATCCAGCAAGTTCAACCCGGCATTACGCAGCAAACGCAAGGGCCCGAAATCGAAGCCAAACAGCCGCTCCAGTCCGTCGGTCGTCATTTGCATCACGAGTATTTCTTCCTTACGCGCCCGCGCATAACGCGCCAGCACGCCGGCATCGCCGCAATCGCGATGGGCTCCGCGTTCGGCCAGCACCTGGACCAGCGCCGCGACGTCGCCGAATCCGAGATTCATGCCGTGCCCGGCCAGCGGATGCACCACGTGGCCGGCGTCGCCGACCAGGGCGACACGCGGCGCCACCAGCGAATGGGTCTTGAGCAGGGATAAAGGAAATGCTTGCGCCAGTTCCGGCTGCAGGGGCTGCAACTGTCCCAGCTTGTCGCCGGCCAGCGTCGTCAGGCGCTCGGCCAGTTCCGACAGGGGTTCGTTCAATAGTTCAAGCGCCAGGGTCTCCGGCGCCGACCACACCAGCGATACCCGCTGTCCAGGCAACGGCAGCAAGGCGACAATGCCCTCGGTTTCGGTGAACCATTGGTAGGCAATGCCATGATGCGGCCGCTCGCACGAGAAATTGGCGACCACGCCGCGTTGTTTATATGAGCGGTAATCGATCCCGATCTGGCATTGGCTGCGCACCCAGGATTGCGCGCCGTCGGCGCCCACCACCAGCGCAGCGCCGACAGTCTCGCCCGACTCCAGCTGCAGCGCCGCCGCATCCGTATCTACTTGCAGGGATTTGACACGGCCGCTGAGCAGCCGCACGTTCGAGGAAAATTTCAGCGCCGCATCCAGTGCCTGGTTGAGATTGCGGTCTTCCACAATCCAGGCCAGCGCATCGACCCGCGCGCTGTAAGCGTCAAACGCCAGATTGCCGGCGGCACTGCCGGTCCCGCCTTTGATCGCCATGCCTTCTACCGGACTTATCCGCGCCGGATCCAGGGCATCCCACACCTTGACAGTCGACAGCAGGCTGCGCGCCACATGATTCAATGCGTAGACGCGCGTGTCCCAAGCCTCCGGCGCTGCAACCGGCGCCGGCGGCGGCATCCCCAGCAAAGCGACGCGCAAACCCGCCTGCGCCAAGGCCAGCGCCGCCGCCTTGCCGACAGCGCCATTGCCGACGATGCAAATATCGTATTCCGCCTTCGGCGCGGCGCCGGTATTTTTCGAGATTGATGCGATATCTTTCATGCCGCCATTATAACGACTACGCTTGTAAAGCCTCGCGCGCCCCATCAAATAAGGGTTTCCTGGCACCCCGACGGGAAGTTGCCGCCTACAAATTGGGCTGCACATGAGCAGCGCAAAGTTTTTTCAAGAAGTTTCAACAAGGGGCTTTGCGGATCGAAAATGTTTTGCTATACTCCTGTCCCTTGGCCTGGTAGCTCAGTCGGTAGAGCAGAGGATTGAAAATCCTTGTGTCGGTGGTTCGATTCCGCCCCGGGCCACCAAAAACGGAAAAAGGGCTTAGCTTCGGCTAAGCCCTTTTTGCATTTGCGGCGCATTACGTAACAGTGAAAAAGCAGTGAAAACCCCCGGCTCAGGCCGAATACGGCAGCATCCAGGAACAACAGGCCGGCAATGCTTTTTTCGTGATCTTCCCGAGATTTGGTAAGATCACAAAACAGGACAATATTTTATATACCCTTAAGCAAACAGATAAGCGAACCATTTGCCGCCTAAACGTTCTATAAACCAATCCGTCAGCGCTTTCCGCTTTGGTTGCCTATATACCTCACTGCTTTATGCTCAAAAACAAATCCCGCAAGCCGATTGAAATAAAAATTGCAACCGTGGTGGCCGTATCCGCCATCTTGCATGATTCAGATCCGATGGTGCTGGAAGCCGCTTTGCAGGAGATGACCGGCGGCAGCGCCGACTTCTTTGACAATGAATTTGCCGTCATCGATGTCGCCGCGCTGGGGCCGGACCGTTCGCCCATGGACTGGCCGCAACTGATAGAGCTGCTGAAGAAATATCGCCTGAACGCAGTTGCCGTACGCAATGCCCCGGCGGAAATGGAAGCCGACATCATCGCCAGCGGCCTGAGCATCGATCACGTCGTTGCGGCTCGCCAGGAACCTGCAGCTCCGCCGCCGCCCGCCGCACCTGCTGCCGCGCCTCCCAGGGCTGCAGCCAGCACCATGATCATCGATACGCCGATACGCGCAGGGCAGCGTATCTATGCGCGCGACGCCGACCTGGTGATCACCGCCACAGTCAACAATGGCGCCGAAATCATCGCCGACGGCAGCATCCACGTCTACGCGCCGCTGCGCGGACGCGCCCTGGCTGGCGCCAGCGGCGATACCTCGGCGCGCATCTTCGCTGCCAGCATGGAAGCCGAACTGGTTTCCATCGCCGGCGTCTACCGCACTTTCGAAAACGGCTTGCCGCCGGAACAAAAGGGGCAGCCAGCACAAATTCGCCTGAGCGGCGACCGGATTGACGTACTATCGCTCAATTCCGCGTCGCGTAATTAAGGGAATCTGCTCGTTACATTAACCATTTTATCTAATCAGTTGAGGACAGAGTAATTCGTCGCACGGCGGCGACTCTTAAACTCTGTCCCGCAATGCATAACAAAGGAGCTCTTCGTGGCAAAAATCATCGTTGTTACGTCCGGCAAAGGCGGGGTTGGCAAAACCACCTCCAGCGCCAGTTTTGCATCAGGCCTGGCCATGCGCGGCCACAAAACCGCCGTGCTCGACTTTGACGTCGGCCTGCGCAACCTGGACCTGATCATGGGCTGCGAACGGCGCGTGGTGTACGATCTGATCAATGTGGTCAACAAGGAAGCAACCTTGACCCAGGCCTTGATCAAGGACAAGCATTGCGAAAACCTGTTCATCTTGCCGGCTTCGCAAACCCGCGACAAAGATGCTTTGACCGAAGAAGGCGTGGAGACCGTCCTCAACGACCTGGTGAAGATGGATTTCGAATACATCATTTGCGATTCGCCGGCCGGCATCGAACGCGGCGCCGTGATGGCGCTGACGTTTGCCGATGAAGCGATCGTCGTCACCAACCCGGAAGTATCGTCGGTGCGCGACTCCGACCGCATCCTCGGCATCATCCAGGCGAAATCGCGGCGCGCGCAAAACGGCGGCGAGCCGGTCAAGGAACATCTGCTGATCACCCGCTATTCGGCCAAACGCGTCGAAGCCGGCGAAATGCTATCGTACACCGATGTCCAGGATATCCTGCGGATTCCGCTGATCGGCATCATTCCTGAATCGGAATCGGTGCTGCACGCCTCCAACCAGGGTAATCCGGCGATTCATATCAAGGGCAGCGATGTCGCCCTGGCCTACGAAGATGTCGTCTCGCGTTTCCTCGGCGAGGACGTCACCCTGCGCTTTACCTCCTATGAAAAACCGGGTTTCCTGCACCGCATCTTTGGAGGGAAATAACATGGCATTGCTCTCGTTCTTGTTTAACAACAAGCCTAAAACAGCATCGGCCGCCAAGGAACGCCTGCAGATCATCATTGCCCGCGAGCGCAATGGCCGCTCGGGCCATGATTTCCTGCCGGCGCTGCACAAGGAGCTGATCGAGGTGATTTCCAAATACACCAAGGTCAATGCCGACGACATCAAGATTTCCCTGGATCGCCAGGGAAATCTTGAAGTGCTGGATGTCAACGTGGTGCTGCCGGACGCTTAAGCCGGCATTTCTGACTGCAGCTGAATTCAGCGCAATGCCGCGCTGGCCGCAATCCGTGCAACGACCGGCCAGGATCGCAGGCCCGGACAGGTTCTCGTTATTGAGCGCCACTGGTGGAATTTTACAAATCCCGTCATACACTGTATGACAATCGCATACACCGCCAAACATGCAACCGAAACGGTTTTGGCATGGGCTTTGTCAAATACATCCGGCGCCACTGAATTATTTATTTTTTGTGGCAATTGAAAGACACTGGAAATATATAGAATATTTATCTACAGCAATGTAGCAATAAGATTAATATAGTCTATGTATTCGTCCTTGCATTCGCCACAACACCGATGCCGGCCCCAGCGCTGAAATCACCTAACATATATAAAATATGAGAATTGCTGTCCTTGATGACGACCCCAGTCAAACCGATCTAGTTTGCCAGGTGCTCACATCCAGTGGGCATATCTGCCATCCATTCCAGAGCGGCAAAGAGATACTGAACCAGCTGCGCCGGGAAAGCTACGACATGCTGGTCCTGGATTGGCAGGTTCCTGATCTCAGCGGCCCCGAGGTATTGCGCTGGGTCAGAGACAAACTTCCCAAGACCATCCCGGTGCTGTTCATTACCAGCCGTTCCGGCGAGGATGACATTGTCGAAGGCCTGGCCGCCGGCGCCGACGACTACATGATCAAGCCGATCCGCCGCAGCGAGCTGGTGGCGCGCGTGCAAGCCTTGTTGCGGCGCGCCTATCCGATCCAGAATTCGAGCGAACAGATCGTATTCAACGATTATCTGTTTGAAACACGCTCAGGCCGCCTGACCCTGGCCGGCAAGCCGATCGAGATCACGCAAAAGGAATTCGACCTGGCGCTGTTGTTTTTTCGCAACCTGGGCCGCCCTCTGTCGCGCGCCTATATCCTCGAAGCCGTATGGTCGCGCGATGTCGACATTCCTTCCCGTACCATGGATACCCACGTCTCACGGGTACGGAGTAAGTTACAATTACGACCAGAAAACGGCTATCGACTCGCTCCGGTTTATAGCTACGGTTATCGACTAGAACAACTAACAGGATAAGGCGCGTTTCGGTTGCGCTGATAGACAGATATGCGCAGCACATTCACCAAAATAGCTTTCCTGGCGCTCTGCCTTGCAGAGGCGCCGCTATTTGCTGCCCCGCCGGCGCTGGACCCGGCCGCGGTGCAGGTGGGTGCGGCGACGATCACTTACCGCGCGCAGCTTGGCGACACCCTGGGCGTGATCGCCGCCCAGCTGACTTCCAGCAAGAACAACTGGGTGCAGCTGGCGAAACTCAACCACATCGAAAATGACCGCACGATCCCGGTCGGCACCGCCATCATCATTCCGGTGGCGCTGCTGCCGGATGATCCGAGCACGGCCCAGGTAGCCGCCATGTCCGGCAATATCGACGCTGTCGGCGCCGACGGCCGCCCGATCGAGATCAGCATCGGCACTATCTTGAGCGAAGGCACCATCATCAATACCGGCAGCAACAGCTTCCTGTCGCTCAGCCTGCCGGACCAGTCGCATGTCGCCCTGCCGTCCAACAGCCAGGTAAAACTGAGCAAGCTGCGCACCGCGCGCTATACCAATAGCCCGCGCACCGAGATCACATTGCTCAAAGGCCGGGTCGAATCCAAGGTCTCGCCGCTGGACAAGAACAAAGGCCGTTTCGAAGTCCATTCGCCGCTGGCGGTGGCGGGCGTGCGCGGCACCGATTTCCGGGTCGACCTGGTCGGCGACAGGGTGATGACCGAAGTGCTGAGCGGCGGTGTCGCAGTGGCCAAGAAAAACCAGGCGCCGGCGCTAACCCTGCGCCCTGGGCAAGGCAACGTCACCAACGGCAAAGGGGTGGGCAAGGCAGTTGCGCTGTTGCCGGCGCCACAACTCAATGGCCGTCCGCAGCTGCAGGAACGGCCGACGGTCCGCTTCAGCGTCGCTGCGGTGGCCGGCGCCCGCAGCTACCGTGCGCAAATCGCCACCGATGCCGATGCGCGCAATGTCGTCAGCGAGGCCGAATCGGACAATACCGAACTCAAGATCAACGGGCTTGAGGACGGCAAGTATTTCGCCCGCATCACTGCGCTCGACCAGACTGGCTTGCAAGGCATCCCGCAGATCACCGCGTTTACATTAAAAGCCCGGCCCGAACCGCCGATCTCGATCGAACCAAAGAACAAATCGCGCGCCGAAGACGTCATCTTCAGCTGGGCCGAAGTCGGCAACGCGCAAGCCTATCATCTGCAAGTCGCCAGCGATGCCGAATTCAGGCAGCTGCTGCTTGACCAGCCGGCCGTCGCGGCGCCGCAGTTCAGCGCCGGCAAACTGGCGCTCGGCACTTACTTCTGGCGCGTGGCGACCATTGTCGAGCAGGGCAAGGGCAGCGACCAGGGGCCTTACGGCGATCCGCAACGCTTCAACCTGCTGCCGGCGCTGCAGGTTCCCAAGTTTGCCGATGCGGTCGAGGGCGACCTGTCGTTCCGCTGGAGCGCAGAACCGGGACAAACATTCGTGGTCGAAATCGGCCGCGACGCAGGCTACTCGGCGCTGCTGCTGACGCAAACCACGGCGACGCCGGAGATCGTCGTCCCGCGTCCGGACAACGGCACTTATTTCATCCGCATCAAGGCGATCGACGCCGACGGTTACGTAGGCCCCTTCTCGCCTTCGCAAAAAGTGTATATCGGCAGCCGCTGGATCACCAGCGACGGTTCGCCCCTGCTCAATGTCGGCGGCAACACCCAGACCGGACATTAAGCCTGCCACGACCATGCAACCTTTCGCCGACTGTTCATGATCAAGCAGGTCATTCCGCTCATCAAACGGGTAGCGTTCCGCCAATGGATGGCGATCACCATACTGATGCTGATCGTCGCCGGCAGCATGGGCTACGTGAACGGCCTCGGCCGCCTCGACCGCACCTTGTACGACCAGTTCATGCGGGCCGATTCGCGGCCGGCGCGCGACGACATCATCATCGTCGCCATCGACGACTACAGCATCAGCAAGCTGGGCCGCTGGCCCTGGGAACGCAGCCTGCACGCCAAGCTGCTGAACCGGATCATGCACGCCAATCCGCTGGCGATCGGGCTGGACGTGATCATGCCGGAGGCCGAACAAGGACAGTCCCCCGGCCAGCGCGCCGATGACCGCGCGCTGACCAAGGCGCTGGCGGCCAGCAAGCTGACGGTGCTGCCGATGGTCGCTGCCAGCGCCGGTCCCGGCCTGAAAGCTCTGCTGCCGACGCCGGATTTTCTCAATGCCGCACGCGGCATAGGCCATGTGCACCTGGAGCTCGATCCGGACGGCGTGGTGCGCAGCGTCTTTCTGCGAGAAGGCCAGGACGGCAATTGGTGGCCGCATTTTGCGGTTGCGCTGGCCGGCGTCGCCGGGCAAAACATTACCGGCGCCGACGGCAGCCTGCCAGGCGCGCGGTTAGGGGAGACGCCGGTTGATCCCGCTCCGCACAAAGCCGACGGCTGGCAGCGCGATTACCAGATCCAGATCCCGTTCGCCGGCGGCAGCGGCCATTTCCGCTCGGTGCCCTATGCCTCGGTACTGCGCGGCGACGTGCCCGATCAGTTTTTCACCGGCAAATATGTATTGATCGGCCCCACCGCGCTAGGCATGGCGGATACGTTCCCGACGCCGGTCTCAGGCACCTCCGGCGTCATGCCGGGCATCGAGATCAACGCCAATATCCTGGCCGGCCTGCTCGACCACAAATCGATCAGCATCGCCCGGCCGCTGCAGACCGCGCTGTTCAGCATCGTGCCGGTGCTCATCGCGCTCTCCAGCTACCTGCTGTGGACGCCGCGCATCTCCTTGCTGATCACCGCCACCCTGATGCTGCTGACGATGGCGGTCAGCTATCTGCTGCTGACGCTGGGCATCTGGATCGCCCCGACCGCAGCCCTGATCGCGCTCGCCATCGCCCATCCCATATGGAACTGGATCCGCCTCGAATCGGCGATTTCCTATCTCGGCCAAGAATTCATGCTGCTGGACCAGGAACCGCACCTGCTGCCTGAGGTGAATACGGAACCGGCGCCGCAGCAAGTGGAAGACTTGCTCGAGCAGCGCATCAACGCCATGCGGGTCGCGGCGCGCCGGGTGCGCGATTTGCGCCAGTTCATTTCGGACAGCGTCAACAGCCTGCCGGACGCCACCCTGATCACCACCATCGACGGCCATGTGCTTGTCTCGAACCAGTTTGCGCGGGACTATTTCGCCGCCGCCGGCATCCGCAATATCGACGGCGCGCTGCTGCCCTACCTGTTTTCCAACATGAGCACGCCGCAAGCCGGCAATACCGCCGCCGGCCACGTCTTCAGCTGGTGGGACCTGATCGATCTCGAACATGTGGCCACCCTCACCAGCGGCACCACGGTGCAGGACCAGCAAGGGCGCGACCTGCTGATCAAGAGCGGGCCCTGCCATTCCGCGCACCAGGTGCTGACCGGCTGGATCGTCAGCATCGTCGACATCACCATCATCCGCGCCGCCGAACGCAGCCGCGACGAAACACTGCGCTTCCTGTCGCACGACATGCGCGCGCCGCAAGCCTCGATCCTGGCTTTGCTCGAATTGCAAGGCAACCCGTCCTCGGCGCTGCCGCAGAAGGAATTTTTCGCGCGGCTGGAGCAGGCGGCGCGCAAGACCCTGGGGCTGGCGGATAATTTTGTCCAGCTGGCGCGCGCCGAATCGTCCGAATACCGACTCGAAGAAGTCGATTTCCAGGATGTGCTGTATGACGCCGTCGATGAAATGTGGAGCCTTGCCAACAACAAGAAGATCGAGCTGATCACGGATATCGAAGGCCAGGAATTCCTGACCAATATCGATCGCTCGCTGATGGCGCGCGCGCTGTGCAACCTGATTTCCAACGCCATCAGCTACAGCTTGCCGGATACCCGGATTACCTGCACCTTGCGCCTGAAATACGTCAAATTGCTGCCGCAGGTAGTCTGCCGCATCACCGACCAGGGTTTTGGCATTGCGCCGCATGACCAGGTCAAGCTGTTCCAGCGCTACCAGCGCGTCAGCGCCCCGGGCCAGCCGCATACGGAAGGCACCGGCCTCGGCCTGGTGTTTGTAAAAACCGTGGTGGAGCGGCACTTTGGTGAAATTTCGCTGGAAAGCACCCTGGGCGAAGGCAGCACTTTCATTGTCACTTTGCCAGCCCTTACCTGAGCTGCGGCCGGCGCCAGCCGGGCTGCAATTTCCTCTCTGGCTACTAAGAGTATAATCTCGGGTTAACAATATTGCCCCGGTTCATTACCGCCCCTGTTGTCAACTGCATCCATGCACCTGTTTCTATGCAACTGTTAACCGTCGGCCTCAACCACACCACCGCGCCCGTTTCCCTGCGCGAAAAGGTGGCTTTCCCGGCTGACCAGATCGGTCAGGCGGTGATGGCGGCGCGCGCCTGGTTCAGCGGCGGCAACACCCCCAGCATGTCGGATGAAGCTGCGATCCTGTCAACCTGCAACCGTACCGAACTGTACGCGGCGGGCAACCTGCAGCACGGGGTTGACGCTTCTATCGACTCCACCGCACATTTCCTGGCGCATTACCACCAGCTGCCTTACGCCGAGCTGCGGCCACATTTGTACACGCTGCCGCAAGACAACGCCGTGCGCCATGCGTTCCGGGTGGCTTCAGGGCTGGATTCCATGGTGCTGGGCGAAGCGCAGATCCTGGGCCAGATGAAGGATGCCGTGCGCCATGCGGAAGCCGCCGGCGGCCTCGGCACTTACCTGCACCAGCTGTTCCAGCGCACCTTCGCGGTCGCCAAGGAAGTCCGCAGCACTACCGAAATCGGCGCCCATAGCGTTTCCATGGCCGCCGCTGCGGTGCGCATGTCGGAACGGATTTTCGATACCGTCGCCGGCCAGCATGTGCTGTTCATCGGCGCCGGCGAAATGATCGAGTTGTGCGCCACCCACTTTGCCGCGCAAAATCCGAAATCCCTGACGGTCGCCAACCGCACCCTGGAACGCGCCGAATTGCTGGCGCATCGTTTCAACGGCCAGGCCATACGGCTGGCTGAATTGCCGACGCAGCTGGGCAATTTCGACATCATCGTTTCTTGCACCGCATCGAGCTTGCCGATCATCGGCCTCGGCATGGTCGAACGCGCGGTCAAGGCGCGGCGCCACAAACCGATGTTCATGCTGGACCTGGCCGTGCCGCGCGATATCGAAACTGAAATCGGCCGCCTCGACGATATTTTCCTGTACACCGTCGACGACCTCGGTTCGATCGTGCAGACCGGCATGGAAAATCGCCAGGCCGCGGTAGCGCAGGCAGAAGCCATCATCGAAACCCGGGTGCAGTCATTCATGCACTGGGTGGATAACCGGGCGGTGGTGCCGCTGATCCAGGACCTGCAGGAATCGAGCGAAGCCATGCGCCGGCTGGAGCTGGAGCGCGCCCGCAAAATGCTGGCCAAGGGCGAGGATATCGAAGTAGTCCTGGAAGCGCTCTCCAAAGGCCTGACCGCCAAATTCATGCACGGCCCGCAACAGGCTTTGCACAATGCCCAGGGCGACGAACGCGCGCGCCTGGCAGCCCTCCTGCCGCAACTGTTCCGCACCAAACGTTAGCGCAGCTGCCGCTACACCCCGCATGGCCGCGAACAATCGTGCCGCCCTGCGCACTGCTGCATCCCCTTTTTCGATTCGCCTTGCCCTGACTGAAACCCGCCATGAAACCATCAATGCTCGCCAAGCTCGACCAACTTGCCAATCGCCTGGTCGAAGTCGGCGACCTGCTGATGCAGGAAGACGCCACCGCCAGCATGGACAGCTATCGCAAGTTGACGCGCGAACACGCAGAACTGGGGCCGCTGGTCGAGCTGTACCAGGCCTATCTGCAAGCCGACGCCGATATCGCGGCGGCGCAAGAAATGCAATCCGACCCGGACATGAAGGAATTCGCCCAAGATGAGATCGTGGCGGCGAAAGCGCGCATGGAACAGCTGCAGGGCGACCTGCAGAAGATGCTGCTGCCCAAGGACCCTAACGACGAGCGCAATATTTTCCTGGAAATCCGGGCCGGCACCGGCGGCGACGAATCGGCGCTGTTCGCCGGCGACCTGCTGCGGATGTATACGCGCTTCGCCGAACGCAACCGCTGGCAGGTCGAGATGGTGTCGGAATCGTCGTCGGAAGTCGGCGGTTACAAGGAAGTCATCGTGCGCGTGATCGGCTTCGGCGCCTACTCCAAGTTGAAGTTCGAATCCGGCGGCCATCGCGTGCAGCGGGTGCCGGCCACGGAAACCCAGGGCCGCATCCATACCTCGGCCTGCACCGTCGCCATCATGCCGGAGGCGGACGAAGTCGGCGACGTCGACATCAATCCTGCCGACATCCGCATCGACACCTACCGCGCCTCCGGCGCCGGCGGCCAGCACATCAACAAGACCGATTCCGCGGTGCGCATCACCCACATGCCGACCGGCATCGTGGTCGAGTGTCAGGACGACCGCAGCCAGCACAAGAACAAGGCTTCCGCCCTGAAAGTGCTGGCGGCGCGCATCAAGGACGGCCAGCTGCGCGCGCAGCAGTCGAAAGAAGCCGCCACCCGCAAATCGCTGATCGGCTCGGGTGACCGCAGCGAGCGCATCCGCACCTACAATTTCCCGCAAGGGCGGATGACCGACCATCGCATCAACCTGACCTTGTACAAGCTCGATTTCATCATGGACGGCGACCTGGAAGAGCTGACCAACGCGCTGGCGGCAGAGCACCAGGCTGACCTGCTGGCGGCGCTGGGAGATGCGGTCTAAACGGCGCGCAGGCGATCTGAAAATCGCATATGCTAGCGGCTGGCGCGGAACCAAGCGGCGCAGGCGGTATCTGACCCGCGACAGACAGGCTCTCATCGACCCAACTCACACTCCAAAAATGAAAACATCCAAATCCGTTTTGCTTGCAGTCGCCTTCATCGCCCTGGCTATCCTGGGCGGCGCATTGTATTTGCAGCACTACCAGGACATGCAGCCTTGTCCGCTGTGCGTGATACAGCGTTATGCATTCGCGGCGATCGCGCTGATTTGCCTGATTTGCGCCGGCCTGCCGGCCGGCGCCCAGAAAGCCGGGGCGGGAATCGGCATCCTGGCGGGACTGGGCGGCGCCGGCACCGCTATCTGGCATCTGTGGGTCATCGCCCATCCGGCGGTCTCGTGCGGCCGCGATGCGCTGGAGGCGCCCATGAACGCGCTGCCGCCGGCCACTTTGCTGCCGTCGGTGTTCAAGGTAGACGCCTACGCACTCTGCTCGACCCCTTACGATCCGATCCTGGGCCTGTCGATCCCGCAATGGTCGCTGTTGTGGTTTGTGGTGCTGCTCGTGATCCTGGTCGCCACACTGTTCAAACGCAATAGCCGCTACTAAGCGGCGCGACGAAATGGCTGAGTAATGGCTGTCATTCCCGATACGTTTGCAATAGAGGCAGGCGCCAGCATCGCCGCGATATTGAAGCAGGCGCCGCTCAACCCGCTGGAGAACCGCATCCTGCTGATGCATGCGCTGCAGCTGACGCGGATACAGCTGATTACCCAGGACGAGCGGACTATCGACACCGGCCAAGCGCGGCGGCTGTCGACCCTGTTTCAGCGACGCCTACTGGGCGAGCCGATTGCGTACATTATCGGCCAGCGCGAATTTTATGGCTTGCAACTGGAAGTCACCCCGGACGTCCTGATCCCGCGCCCGGAGACCGAACTGCTGGTGGACCTGGCGCTACAGCACTTGCCTGCCGCCGCCGGCCCGGAGACGCTAAGCGTGCTGGACCTGGGCACCGGTTCCGGCGCCATCGCGGTCGCCATCGCCCACAGCCGTCCGGACCTGCAACTGACCGCGCTGGACGTCAGCGCCGCCGCGCTGGCGGTGGCCAGCCGCAATGCCGCGCGCTACCTGGCGCCGGGCCAGCTGCAGCTGTTGTTAAGCAGCTGGTATGGCGCGCTGGACGACCGGCAATTCAATTTGATCGTCGCCAATCCGCCGTATATCGTTGCCGGCGACAGCCACCTGGCGCAGGGCGACCTGCGCTTCGAACCGCAAGATGCGCTGACCGACCATGCAGACGGCTTGAGCGCGCTGCGCATCATCATCGACGGCGCAGCGCGCCACCTGAAAGACGGCGGCTGGCTGCTGATGGAGCATGGCTACGATCAGGCGCCGGCAGTGCGTGAACTGCTGCAGGCACAGCAATTTGATGCCGTGCAAAGCTGGGAAGACATCGCCGGCATCGAACGCGTCAGCGGCGGCAGGCGCAAGAGCCCAAGCTAATCGGCAGAAAACAAAAAAGCGCGGCATGCCGCGCTTTTTTTATCCATACCGGATCAGGACATCAGTCCTTCTCGCCCCAGATTGCCGGGTACACGATACCCGCGATAACCGCGCCGACCAGCGGCGCCAGCCAGAACAGCCACAGCTGCTGCAATGCCCAGCCGCCGACAAACAACGCCTGGCTGGTGCTGCGCGCCGGATTCACCGAGGTATTGGTGACCGGGATGCTGATCAGGTGGATCAGGGTCAGGCACAGGCCGATCGCAATCGGCGCAAAACCGGCCGGTGCGCGCTTGTCGGTAGCGCCCAGGATCACGATCAGGAAGATGAAAGTCATCACCACTTCAGAAATCAGGGCCGCGTTCATCGAATACAGGCCCGGCGAATGGTCGCCGTAGCCGTTGGCGGCAAAATTGCCGATCTCCGCGCCCGCTTTGCCGGTGGCGATCAGGTACAGGACACCTGCGGCGATGATGCCGCCGACTACCTGGGCCACCCAGTAAGGCAGAATTTCGCTTTTCGGGAAACGGCCGGCGGTAGCCAGTCCGAGCGTCACTGCCGGATTCAAGTGGCAGCCGGAAATATGGCCGATGGCGAACGCCATTGTCAGCACGGTCAGGCCGAAAGCCAGCGCGACGCCGTGAAACCCGATTCCCAGTCCCGGAAACCCGGCCGCCAGCACAGCGCTGCCGCAACCGCCGAGAACCAGCCAGAATGTGCCAAGGGCTTCCGCGCCCAGACGTTTAGATAGATGCATATTCGACTCCTGAAGAAATACTACTGTGTGATTAATGAACAATGGGCGTTACATCTTCGCCCTGTCGCATACGGCCACAAGCATATTTGCTGGCTCATCGACAAACAAGAAAAAAATTATCATTTAACAATATTTTTCATTTACAACCATTTTCCTCACGTCTGCTCAGATTCGCCTGACAGTTGTCTATAGAACAGTCCGACAAGCGCGGATAAATAATACCACTGGGAAATAAAAATATGGTGATATGACAAGCTTTTCGGCCGAACGGATTTTCAGGGCGGCTTCTTTTCGGGCTGTCAAGACTGGCGGAATTATCTGGATTGCGTATGATCCAACGCTTGATTTTCATTCTTAAGACCCTCGACTCTCTATGCTGCCTTCGATCGAACAACGTCTCGCCCTTGAACTTGCCGCCAAACCGGTGCAGGTCGCCGCTGCCGTCGCCCTGCTGGACGAAGGCGCCACCGTGCCTTTTATCGCTCGCTACCGCAAGGAAGCCACCGGCGGCCTGGACGATATCCAGCTGCGCTTGCTGGAAGAACGCCTGCGCTACCTGCGCGAGCTGGAAGTCCGGCGCGGCGCGATCCTGGCCTCGATTGAAGAACAGGGAAAAATGACGCCAGCGCTATTACAGGCAATTTCGCTGGCAGAGGACAAGACCCGGCTCGAAGACTTGTACCTGCCGTACAAGCTGAAGCGCCGCACCAAGGCGCAGATCGCCGCGGAAGCCGGCCTGACCGAGCTGGCCGATGCACTGTTGGGCAATCCCGAACTGAATCCGGAGCAGGAAGCCGACAAGTACCTGAAACCGGCATTCAGCACCGACAATGGCGACAACCCTGGCGTCGCCGATGCCAAGGCCGCGCTCGACGGCGCCCGCCAGATCCTGATGGAGCGCTTCTCGGAAGACGCCGCGCTGCTGCAGGCGCTGCGCGAGTACCTGACCGAGCACGGCGTGGTCGAATCGAAAGTGGTGGACGGCAAACAGGACGCCGGTGAAAAATTCGCCGACTACTTCGACTATTCCGAAACCATAGGCACGATCCCGTCGCACCGGGCGCTGGCGCTGTTCCGCGGCCGCCGCGAAGAAATCCTGAATGTGGTGCTGCGTCTCGACACGGAAGAAGAAAAACCGAAATGGGACGCCCCGCACAATCCGTGCGAAGGCCGCATCGCCGCCCGTTTCGGCATCAGCAACAAAAACCGCAGCGCCGACAAATGGCTGAGCGACACGGTACGCTGGAGCTGGCGCGTCAAGGTCTTCATGCACCTGGAAACCGAGCTGATGACGAAGCTGCGTGAAACCGCGGAAGTGGAAGCGATCAACGTCTTCGCCCGCAACCTGAAAGCGCTGCTGCTGGCGGCGCCGGCCGGACCGCGCGCCACCATGGGCCTCGATCCTGGCTTGCGCACCGGCGTCAAGGTGGCGGTGATCGACGCTACCGGCAAGGTGGTCGACACTACCGCGATTTATCCGCACCAGCCGCGCAACGACTGGGACGGTTCGCTGCACACGCTGGCGCAACTGGCGGAAAAGCATAAGGTGTCGCTGATTTCGATCGGCAACGGCACCGCTTCGCGTGAAACCGACAAACTGGCGCAAGACCTGATCAAGCTGCGGCCGGAACTGAAGCTGACCAAGATCGTGGTGTCGGAAGCCGGCGCTTCGGTCTACTCGGCCTCGGAATTTGCCTCGCGCGAATTGCCGGACATGGACGTCTCGCTGCGCGGCGCAGTGTCGATTGCGCGCCGCCTGCAAGATCCGCTGGCAGAACTGGTGAAGATCGATCCGAAGTCGATCGGCGTCGGCCAGTACCAGCATGACGTCGGCCAGACCCAGCTGGCGCGCTCGCTGGATGCGGTGGTGGAAGATTGCGTGAATGCGGTCGGGGTCGATGTCAACACGGCGTCGGCGCCTCTGCTGGCGCGGGTTTCCGGCCTCAACGCCAGCGTTGCCCAGAGCATCGTTACTTACCGCGACATGAAAGGCATGTTTACATCGCGCGCCGGGTTGCGGGAAGTGCCGCGCCTGGGTGAAAAGACCTTTGAACAGGCAGCCGGTTTCCTGCGCGTCATGAATAGCGACAATCCTTTGGACGGCTCCGCGGTGCACCCGGAATCCTATCCGCTGGTGGAAAAGATCCTGGCCGACATCAAGAAAGACGTCAAGGGCGTGATCGGCGACGACAAGCTGCTGAAATCGCTCAATCCGGCCAAATACGCCGATGAAAAATTCGGCGTCCCGACCATCGCCGACATCCTCAAGGAACTGGAAAAACCAGGCCGCGACCCGCGCCCGGAATTCACCACCGCGACCTTCAAGGACGGCGTCGAAGAAATCCGCGACCTGCGTCCCGACATGATCCTGGAAGGCGTGGTCACCAATGTGGCGGCGTTTGGCGCATTTGTCGATATCGGCGTGCACCAGGACGGCCTGGTGCATATTTCCGCGCTGTCGAACACATTCGTCAAGGATCCGCACAGCGTGGTCAAGGCCGGCCAGGTGGTCAAGGTGAAAGTGCTGGAAGTCGACGAAAAGCGCAAGCGTATCGCGCTGACCATGCGCCTGACCGACAACGCCCCGGTCGCCGGCGCCAAGCCGGAGCAGCGCGCCGACCGCAATGACGCCAAGCGCCTGTCGCAGCAAAAGCAGGCAGCGCCGGCGCCGGTAAACGGCGCCATGGCCGCCGCCTTTGCAAAGTTAAAGGGATAGCAATATCTCCGGGACCGGACCAGTGCCGCCCTGCGCCAGCGCGAGGCGGCACTGTCCGGCACGCCAATACCAGTTCGGGCGAGAGCCGATTTGGGGTCAACGGGCCTTAATCGCGGCTGTCATCGTATAATCACGGCACAATCGATTTCCAACAGGTTTTATTTTGTCAGCCGCTCCCAACACTTCATCCTCACAATTCATGATGTCCCCGATCGCGGCCGATATGGAAGCGGTCAACGCAGTGATTCGCCGGCAATTGCATTCCGATGTGCCGCTGGTGAACCAGATTGCCGAATACATCATCAGTGCCGGCGGCAAGCGCCTGCGCCCGGTGCTGGTCTTGCTGATGGCCCAGGCTTACGGCTACAGCGGCGAAAAACACCACGAACTGGCGGCGGTGATCGAATTCATCCATACCGCGACCTTGCTGCACGACGACGTGGTCGATGAATCGTCCTTGCGGCGCGGCCGCCAGACCGCCAATGCGCTGTTCGGCAACGCCGCTTCGGTGCTGGTGGGCGATTTCCTGTATTCGCGCGCTTTCCAGATGATGGTGGCGGTCGACAATGCGCGCGTGATGCAGATCGTCGCCGACGCCACCAACGTTATCGCCGAGGGTGAAGTGCTGCAATTGCTGAACATGCACAATCCAGACGTGTCCGAAGAAAACTACCTGCAGGTGATCCGTTCCAAGACCGCCAAGCTGTTTGAGGCGGCGGCCCAGCTCGGCGCCCTGATCGCCGGCGCCGGCGACGATGCGATTGACGCTGCAGGCGAATACGGCCGTTCGCTCGGCACCGCGTTCCAGCTGATCGACGATGTCCTGGATTATTCCGGCAACGCCGGCGATATCGGCAAGAACGTCGGCGACGACCTGCGCGAAGGCAAGCCGACCCTGCCCCTGATTTACCTGATGGAGCATGGCAGCGCCGAACAGCGCGCACTGGTGCGCAGCTGCATCGAAAACGGCGATGAACAGCATTTCGATGAAATCCTCGCCGCCATCACCAGCTCGGGCGCCCTGAACTACACCAGGCATGAAGCAGAGAAAGCGTCGCAGCGGGCGGCGGCGGCGATTTCGGGGTTGCCAAATAGTCAGTTCAAGGATTCTTTGCTACAATTATCTGCGTTCGCAGTGGATCGGAATCACTGAGAATTCAGCAAGGGGACTGCTAGATCGCCACCGCGCACCACGGTGCGAGCCGGCAGCCCCAAAACCTGTCCAAGTCATTGGACAGCTAGATCGGGGTGTAGCTTAGCCTGGTAGAGCGCTACGTTCGGGACGTAGAGGCCGGAGGTTCGAATCCTCTCACCCCGACCACATAACACGTTGGTTTATTAACCTTTCCTTTACGGTGACCCTTTGGATGCCGTGCCCATATGGGTGCAGTTACTTGCACTAGTCGTACTCATCTTCCTGTCGGCTTTTTTTGCAATGGCGGAGACCGCCCTGGTCGCCGCCAACAAGCACCGCCTGCGCCACCTGGCCAAGCGCGGCAGCAAAGCAGCGACCACCACGCTATGGCTGCTGGAGCGGACCGATAAGCTGCTGTCGCTGATCCTGATCGTCAACACCCTGGTCAACGCCCTGGCCACCGCCCTGGTGACGGCGATTGCCATTACGACATTCGGCAACCACCAGGAAGTGATCACCATCGCTACCGCGGCGGTCGCCTTCCTGCTGATCGTATTCGCCGAAATCACGCCGAAAGTGATAGGCGCGACCTATCCCGAGCGCATTGCCCTGCCGACCAGTTTCGTGCTCAAGCCTTTGATGGCTTTGGCCAAGCCGCTGATCTGGTTCGTCAACCTGTTCGTGTCGGCGATCCTCGGGCTGCTGCACATCAAAACCGGCAAACACGCGCAGGAACAACGGGTATCGCCGGAAGAACTGCGTTCGATCGTGCTCGAAGGCGGCAATTTCATGCCGCAAAAACACAAAAGCATCTTGCTCAACCTGTTCGACCTGGAAAAAATCTCGGTGGAAGACGTCATGACCCCGCGGGCGCAAGTCGAGGCGCTGAACCTGTCGGCTTCAGTAGAGGATATCAAGCACCAGCTGACCACCTGCTATCACAACAAGCTGCCGGTATATGAAGGTGAAATCAACCAGATCGTCGGCATTTTGCACGTGCGCAAGGCCATGGTATTGCTGAACCAGGAAGAGGAACTGACGGTAGAACATTTCCGCCAGCTGCTCACTACGCCTTATTTCGTTCCGGAAGACACCGACGTTTTCACGCAACTGCAATATTTCCAGGAAAACCACGAACGGCTGGGCATCATTGTCGACGAGTATGGCGAAGTACAGGGACTGGTCACGCTGGAAGACATCATTGAAGAAATGATTGGCGAATTTACCACTTCCAAGCCGGGCGCGGCGCGCGCCGACAGTTTTTCCTGGAATCCGCAGGGACAGTGTCTGCTGGAGGGCACGACTACCCTGCGCGACATCAACAAACGGCTAGGCTTGAATTTTCCGCTCGACGGTCCCAAGACCCTGAACGGCCTGCTGCTCGAATGGCTGCAGGATATTCCCGACAACAATGTCAGCCTGAAAATTGCCGGATGCATCATAGAAATCGTGCAGGTGCAAAACCAGGCGATCAAGGTTGCCAAATTGATGCGGCCGAATAAACTACAAGAACATTAAAAACACTGCCCATCGGCAACTTTTACGACACATTTCTTCACAAATCCTTTACAAGTGAGTTTCCCGTAGGGCATCATTGGTCGGTTCGAATGGTTCGGCACATCTTTTGGTATTGACCCCCCTATGGCAGCAGTATTTCCCAACGCTAATTCCACCAGTCCGATCTCCGGACTTGCCCGCGCATTGCTGCAAGCCGGACGTCTTTCCGTACCCCAGCTGGAGGCCTTGCACAAAAAGGCTAGCGAGAGTCAAACGCCGTTTATCTCCGCCTTGCTGGAAAGCGGGCAGCTGGATGCCCGTTCGCTTGCCCTGTTTTGCGCCGAGACCTTCGGTTATCCGCAGCTGGACCTGAGCGTACTCAACCTCGGCATGCTGCCGGAAAAAGCCATCGACGCCAAGCTGATGGAAACCCATTCCGTATTGGCCCTGGCGAAACGCGGCAACAAGATCTATGTCGCCTTTTCCGATCCGACCAATATCCAGGCGCTGGACCAGATCAAGTTCCAGACCGAGCTGACGGTTGAACCGATCATCGTCGAACACCCGGTGCTGCTGAAACAGATCCAGAAACTGGTCAAGTCAGCCGAGCAAAGCCTCAACGAAATGGTCGGCGACGAGCAGGAAATCAACTTCGTCGAAGAGGATGCGGTAGCGGTTGCCGATGCTGCGGCTACCGATATCGACGATGCGCCGGTAGTCAGGTTCTTGCAGAAGATACTGACCGACGCCATCAACCAGGGCGCGTCCGACTTGCATTTCGAGCCGTTCGAAAAATTCTACCGTATCCGTTTCCGGGTCGACGGCGTCTTGCGCGACATGGCGCAGCCGCCGCTGTCGATCAAGGAAAAACTGGTATCCCGCATCAAGGTGATCTCCAAGCTGGATATTTCCGAAAAGCGGGTGCCGCAAGATGGCCGCATGCGCCTGGCGGTATCCAAGACCCGCGCAATCGATTTCCGGGTCAGCACATTGCCGACCTTGTTTGGCGAAAAAGTCGTAATGCGTATCCTGGACCCGAGCCAGGCCCAGATGGGGATTGACGCGCTGGGTTACGACCCGGACCAGAAAGAAATCCTGATGGAGGCTATCCAGCGTCCCTACGGCATGGTGCTGGTGACCGGGCCGACCGGTTCCGGCAAAACCGTATCGCTGTATACCTGCCTGAACATCCTGAACCAGCCTGGCATCAACATTTCCACCGCCGAAGATCCGGCCGAAATCAATTTGCCCGGCGTGAACCAGGTCAACATCAACGACCGTGCCGGACTGACTTTCCCGGTGGCGCTGAAAGCCTTCCTGCGGCAGGATCCCGACATCATCATGGTCGGTGAAATCCGCGACCTGGAAACCGCCGACATCTCGATCAAGGCCGCGCAAACCGGGCACATGGTGTTTTCCACACTGCACACCAACGATGCGCCATCGACGCTGACGCGTCTGATGAACATGGGGGTGCCGGCCTTCAATATCGCTTCGTCGGTGATCCTGATCACTGCGCAACGGCTGGCGCGCCGCCTGTGCAGCTGCAAGCAGCCGATTACTGTCCAGGAAGAAGCCTTGCTGGAAGCCGGCTTTACCGAAGACGACCTCGACGGCAGCTGGATGCCGTACAAGGCGGTCGGCTGCGATCGCTGCAACGGCACAGGATACAAAGGGCGGGTCGGCATCTACCAAATCATGCCGATCACCGAAGAAATAGAACGGATTATCCTGGCGCACGGCACGGCGCTGGAAATCGAAGCGCAGGCTAAGCGCGAGGGGGTCAAGACCCTGCGTTTGTCAGGATTGATGAAGGTTAAACAAGGGTTGACCAGCCTCGAAGAAGTGCTTGGCTGCACCAATATCTAATTTAGGGGAATAGTTCATGGCAACTGCCGCACGCAGCGCCGCAAGCGCACGTCAGGTCAAGGAGTGGGTGTATCTCTGGGAGGGCAAGGATAAAAAGGGCAAAGTAGTGCGCGGTGAACTGCGCGCCGGCAGCGAGACCGTGGTCAACGTCACCATGCGGCGCCAGGGAATCCTGGTCACCAAGGTTAAAAAGAAGACCTTCCGCAGCGGGAAGAAAATTTCCGACAAGGATATTTCCTTGTTTACCCGCCAGCTGGCCACCATGATGAAGGCCGGCGTGCCGCTGCTGCAGTCTTTTGATATCGTGGCCAAGGGGCATGCCAATCCGTCGGTGTCGAAACTGGTCAATGATATCCGCGGCGATGTGGAGACCGGCACCAGTCTGAGCCAGGCGTTCCGCAAGTTTCCGCTGTATTTCGACCCGTTGTTCTGCAACCTGGTTGGTGCTGGCGAACAGGCGGGTATTCTTGAAGACTTGCTGGAACGCCTGGCAATCTATAAAGAAAAGACTCTCGCGATCAAAGGTAAAATCAAATCTGCTTTGTTCTACCCTGTATCGATTTTGGCAGTAGCATTTGTCGTCACTGCGGTCATCATGATTTGGGTGGTACCCGCTTTCAAGCAGGTGTTTTCCAGCTTTGGCGCGGACTTGCCTGCGCCCACCATGTTTGTGATGTCAATATCGGACTTTATGGTCGGTAACTGGTACATTATCTTCCCCACCATATTTGCCGGCTTGTATTTGTTCTTCCAGTCCTGGAGACGTTCGCTCAAAATGCAGCGCGTCATGGATCGCTTGCTGCTGAAAGCGCCGATTTTCGGCGATGTGATACGCAAAGCAACGATAGCGCGCTGGACCCGCACTTTGGCCACCATGTTTGCCGCCGGCGTGCCATTAGTCGAGTCGCTTGACTCGGTGGGTGGCGCATCCGGCAACGCGGTCTACCTGGACGCCACCAAGAAGATCCAAAGCGAAGTCAGCACCGGCACCAGCTTGACCGCAGCCATGGAAAACGCCAATGTATTCCCGAATATGGTGACGCAAATGGTTTCGATCGGCGAAGAGTCCGGCTCACTGGATCAAATGCTGGGTAAAGTAGCCGACTTCTACGAGGCTGAAGTGGATGATGCGGTAGCCTCCCTGTCCAGCCTGATGGAACCCTTGATCATGGTGATCCTCGGCGTGCTGATCGGCGGCCTGGTGGTTGCCATGTACCTGCCAATCTTCAAGTTGGGCTCGGTGGTCTGATGCAAGACGGGATTTTTTTCCTGGCGGCGGGGAGCCTGCTTCCCACCGTCCTGGCAGCTGTTTTTGGATTGTTGATCGGCAGTTTCCTGAATGTGGTGATTCACAGGCTGCCGATCATGATGCAGCGCGAATCGGATAATTACGTCGCCCACGAAAGCGGCAAGCCGCTGCCGCACACCGAGCGCTACAACCTGGTGGTGCCGCGCTCGGCCTGCACCCAATGCAAACACCAGATCGGCGCGCTGGAGAACGTGCCTATACTGAGCTACCTGGCCTTGCGCGGCAAATGCGCAGCATGCAAAACCCCCATCTCGATACGCTATCCCCTGGTCGAAGCATTGACCGGAGCGCTGTCGGCCCTGCTCATCTGGCACTTCGGCAGCGGCTGGGTCGGCCTGGCGACCCTGGTCTTGCTCTATCTGCTGATCGCGATGACGTTTATCGACGCCGATACCCAATTGCTGCCGGACGACCTGACCTTGCCGCTGCTCTGGATTGGCCTGCTGCTGAACCTGTCCGGCCTGTTCGTACCCCTGCAAGACGCCGTGATCGGCGCCGCGGCCGGCTACCTGAGCCTGTGGGCGATCTACTGGGCCTTCAAACTGCTGACCGGCAAGGAAGGCATGGGGTACGGCGATTTCAAGCTGCTGGCGGCGCTCGGCGCCTGGCTGGGCTGGAAGATGCTACCCATCATCATCCTGTTTTCATCGTTGGTAGGCGCGGTAGTCGGGATCATACTGATCGTTTTTGCCCGCCGCGGCCGCGACAAACCCATCCCCTTCGGCCCTTACCTGGCCGCCGCCGGCCTGCTGGCCCTGCTCTACGGCCAAACAATTCTGGAAACTTATTTCGGTTTTGCTACCTAATACCGTATGAACCAGCACGATGCTGCTAATCACGACCAGCCAGCGCAGGGCAAGCCCAGATTGAGCGTCGGCCTGACCGGCGGGATCGGCAGCGGCAAGAGCATCGTCGCCGACATGTTTGCCGAGCGCGGCGCCGCTGTCATCGACACCGATGTCATCGCCCATCAGCTGACGGCGCCGGACGGCGCCGCCATTGCCCCGCTTGCCGCCGAATTCGGCAGCTCCTTCATCGACGCCAGCGGCGCCATGGACCGGACCAGGATGCGCGCCCATGTATTCTCGGATCCGCAGGCAAAACAGCGCCTGGAAGCTATCCTGCACCCCTTGATCCGGGCCGAAACCGCCAGCGCGGCGCAACATGTCCAAGGTTTGTACCTGATTTTTGTCGTACCGCTGCTGATCGAATCCGGCAACTGGAAAGAACGGGTACAGCGCATACTGGTCGTGGATTGCGACGAACAGGTCCAGCTGGAACGCGTGATGCAGCGCAATGCAATGACGCCGTCTCAGGTACGCGCCATCATGGCGACCCAAGCCTCCAGGCAGCAACGCTTGCAAGCCGCCGACGATGTGATTGTCAATGATAGTGAGCCCGCAGCGCTATTGCCGCAAGTGACGCGATTACACGCACTATATGAAGCATTGAGCCGATCGTTATAATGGTATAAAGCTTTATATATCAGGCAGAAAGCCTGTCGCTCAATGTTAAAAATAGAGGGGCATTTGTAATTTCTGTTCGCATCGTTCAGAATCATGTCTTATCCGGCTCAAATTTTTAAGGGATGTCACTTTGATCGTCTACGAATATCCTTTCAACGAGCGCATTCGCACCATGTTGCGGCTGGAAGACCTGCACGAAAGATTCGGCTTTTTCGTGCAGCAGGAAAGCCCGCTGCAGCACCATATCGCGCTATCCACCATTTTCGAAATGCTGGAGGTTGCCGGACGCGCCGATCTGAAGTCGGATTTGCTGCAAGAACTGGAACGACAAAAACAAACCCTGCTCGGCTTTAAATCCAATCCCAACGTTGCGCCCGACATGCTGGACGCCATCCTGCAAGAGATAGACCGGATCAGCACAGCGCTGATGGCGACCCAGGGCAAGACCGGCCAGCATATACGCGAAAATGAATGGCTGATGAGTATCCGCGGCCGCACCATCATTCCCGGCGGCGCCTGTGAATTCGACCTGCCTTCCTACTATGCCTGGCAACAGCACCCCGCCGAACAGCGGTTCGCCGATATCGTCGGCTGGTTCGCGCCGCTGGCGCCGTTGTTCGACGCTATCAGCATCGTATTGCGTTTATTGCGAGAAACCGGAAGTTCGGTAAAGATAGACGCACAAAACGGTAGTTATCAGCAAATGCTGCAAGGAAAATCTTACCAGATGCTGCGCCTGATCATTGATGAGCAACTGGCCGCGATTCCTGAAATATCCGCCAACAAGTACATGCTGTGGGTGCGCTTCACCACCCAGGGCGGCGACCTGAAGCCAAAAGCGTATGAAGGCGACGTGCCGTTCGAACTCACTCTTTGTAATTTTTAAATGTTTTTTGAATAGATTTGTATGACTACTACCGTCGATTGCCCGACATGCGGCACAAAAGTTGAATGGATTGCCGCCAACCGGTTCAGGCCGTTTTGCTCAGAACGCTGCAAACAGATCGACCTGGGCGCCTGGGCCGAAGAGAAATATGCGATCCCGGCAGTCAATCCGCCCGATGAAATCGATGACGACGGCAAGCTGCCGCAATAACTCGAGGTAGCGAGGTAGCTTACACGCTCTCTCGGCGCAATTCATCCAGCCATTCAATCAAGGGAATCGCTGCGGGTAACAGTGGCTCGACGTCGACGCTGCCTTGCCATGAAAACGCCTGTCCTTCCAGGCTTTGCGGTTCGCCGCGCCATTCGCGGCTGATGTAAAAATGCAGACGCACGCGCGCATGCGGATAATAATGTTCAATTCCGCACCAAGGCTCGGCAGAGGCAATTTCAACTCCCAGTTCCTCCAGCAGTTCACGCTTGAGGGCGTCGAAAATCGACTCTCCCGATTCGACTTTCCCCCCCGGGAACTCCCAGTAACCAGCCATCGGCTTGCCTGCCGGCCTCTGGCCCAGCAGCACGTCGCCGTTGGGCTTCATCAGGATGCCGACTGCTACATTGACCGGTTCCCGCTCAAGAACGGTCATGGCGGCGTCATTCTGCCGGCGTAATCGCGGGCAAACTGCCATGCCACCCGGCCTGAACGCGAAGCCCGTTGCAAGGCCCAGCGCAAGGCATCGCCGCGCGCTTCCGCAATCTGCTCTGCATTGCAGCCGAAATGGCTGAGCCAATGGCCGACGATGTCCAGGTAATCGTCTTGCTTGAACGGATAAAACGATACCCACAGTCCGAAGCGCTCTGAAAGTGAAATCTTTTCTTCGACGGTTTCCCCCGGATGCAAATCGCCATCCTCGGTAGTTTTATAGCTGGCATTGTCCGACATCCGCTCCGGCAGCAAATGGCGCCGGTTGGAAGTGGCATAAATCAGCACATTGTCCGACTGCGCGGCGATGCTGCCGTCGAGCGCCACTTTGAGCGCCTTGTAACCGCTCTCCCCCTCTTCGAACGAAAGATCGTCGCAGAAAATGATGAAGCGTTCCGGCCGCTCCGCCACCAGGTCGACAATATCCGGCAATGCCGCCAAATCGTCCTTATCCACTTCGATCAGCCGCAACCCTTGGGGAGCATACTGGTTCAGGCAAGCTTTGATCAGCGACGATTTGCCGGTGCCGCGGGCGCCGGTCAGCAGCACATTGTTGGCCGGCCGGCCATCGACGAACTGGCGCGTATTCTGGTCGATCTGCTGCTTCTGTACTTCGATATTGTGCAGGTCCGACAGCGCGATATCGGAAATATGGCCGACCGCCTGCAAGTAACCGCCGGCAGATCCGCCGCGATGGCGCCAGCGAAAAGCGGTCGCCGCCTGCCAGTCGGGAGCCGCCTTGGCCTGCGGCAGGATGGATTCAAGCCGGGTCAGCAGGGCTTCGGCGCGGAGCAGGAATTGGTCTAATTGAGTCATGGCTGGTTCGGTGACAAATGGGATTTCCCCATTCTGACGCAAAGCAAAACGCCGCTGGGTGAATATTATTTGTCAAAGTAAATTCGCCGCCGTGGCCGACAGCCGGCCTCGGACAGCATTTTTTTCGGGATATTATCGGCTCAGGAGCGATAGTCAGCATTGATCGAGACATAGTCATGCGATAAATCGCAGGTCCAGACAGTCGCATCGGCATCGCCGCGCGCCAGCTGCACCCGCACCGTGATCTCGCTCTGTTTCATGACGCGCTGGCCGTCGGCTTCCTGGTATTCAGGATTGCGGCCACCGTTTTTTGCCACCAGGACGTCATCCAGGTACAGATCCAGTTTGCTGACGTCGAGGTCGTCGACGCCGGCGTAACCGATCGCCGCCAGGATGCGGCCCAGGTTCGGATCGGAAGCGAAGAAAGCGGTCTTGACCAGCGGCGAGTGCGCGATCGAATAAGCGATCTTGCGGCATTCTGCGACGTTCTGTCCCTGTTCCACCGTGATCGTGATGAACTTGGTGGCGCCTTCGCCGTCGCGGATGATCATTTGCGCCAGATGCCGTGAAATATCGGTGACGGCAGCCGCCAGCTCCGCATATTCCGCACTGTCGACGCTGCTGATTTCCAGTTCGCCGGCGCCGGTGGCGATCAGCATGAACGAGTCGTTGGTCGAGGTATCGCCGTCGATGGTGATGCAGTTGAACGAGCGGTCGGCGGCCTGGCGCACCATGTGCTCCAGCACCGGTTGCGCCACTTTCGCATCGATCGCCAGGAAACCGAGCATGGTCGCCATATTCGGCTTGATCATGCCGGCGCCCTTGCTGATGCCGGACAGCGTCACCGTTTTGCCGGCGATGACCAGGCTGCGCGAAGCCGCCTTCGGCTGGGTATCGGTGGTCATGATAGCCTCAGCGGCATTGAACCAGTTGTCGCTTTGCAGGTTCTGTAGCGCCTGCGGCAAACCGGCGGTGATGCGCTCCACCGGCAGCGGCTCCAGGATGACGCCAGTCGAAAACGGCAGGATCTGCGCCGCATGGCAGCCCAGCAGCTCGGCCAGCGCATCACAGGTGGCATTGGCTGCCGCCAGGCCGGCTTCGCCGGTGCCGGCATTGGCGTTGCCGGTATTGATCAGCAGCGCGCGAACAGGTTCGCCCGAAATTTCGGCGGCCGCCAGGTGTGCTTTGCTGACTTGCACCGGAGCGGCGCAAAAGCGGTTTTGCGTAAACACCCCGGCTACCGTCGCCGTCGGCGCCAGTTTCATCACCAGCAAATCCTTGCGATTCGCTTTGCGCACACCGGCCTCGGCATGGCCAAGCTCGATGCCCGCCACGGGCAGCAGGTCGGCGGCGACAGGAATGGGGGAGTTGACGGCCATGAGAATCCTTAACTAGGTATATAGGTGTTGGCGGCGCTGGTTTGCCGAGATTAATGGGTCGGTTGCCCGGTCCAGCAGACCGGCAGCTAATCCAGGTGCTTATTTTAAGGGGTATTAAGGCGTATGCGCAGAACATGTGTACATCTGCCGCAACAAAAGCAAAGGGCGGGTTTCCCCGCCCTGCTTTAGCTGTTGCCCATCCTTGCCGGTTACATCAGCTGGCCGTGGCACTGCTTGTATTTCTTGCCGCTGCCGCAAGGGCAAGGATCGTTGCGGCCGACCTTCGGCACGCTGCTGCCCGGCTGCTGCGATTCATCGCTGTGCGCAGTCGGCGCCAGCAAGGTTTCCGGCGCCTCGTTCGAATCAAAATCGGCGTGCTGGTAGTGCACGTTTTCCACATGGGACTGCGCCATTTCTTCTTCGGCAGCAGCGATTTCCTCGCGGTTTTCGATACGTACCGTCATCACCACCTTGACCACTTCATTCTTGATCAGGTCCAGCATCTGGCCAAACAGTTCAAACGCTTCGCGCTTGTATTCCTGCTTCGGATTCTTTTGTGCGTAACCGCGCAGGTGGATCCCCTGGCGCAGATGGTCGAGCGCCGCCAGATGTTCGCGCCAATGGCTGTCGACGCTTTGCAGCATGACGCTGCGCTCGAAGCCGGCGAACGATTCCTTGCCGACGATTTCGGTCTTGGCGTCATAGGTAGCATTGGCGGCAGTCAGCACGCGCTCCAGCAGATCCTCGTCGGTCAGGTTAGGTTCCGATTTCAGCATCTCGCCCAGCGGCACTTCCAGGTGCAGGTCGTTGGCCAAGGCTGCTTCCAGCGCCGGGATATTCCACTGCTCTTCCAGCGATTCTTCCGGCACATAAGTGCGGAAGGTGTCGTCCAGCACGCCTTCGCGCAGCGACGCCACCGTCTCGGACACGCCTTGCGATTCCAGCAACTCGTTGCGCTGCTGATAGATCACCTTGCGCTGATCGTTGGCGACATCGTCATATTCCAGCAGCTGCTTGCGGATATCGAAGTTGCGCGCCTCGACCTTGCGCTGCGCCGATTCGATCGAACGCGACACGATACCAGCCTCGATCGGCTCGCCTTCCGGCATTTTCAGCCGGTCCATGATGGCGCGCACGCGGTCGCCGGCAAAAATGCGCAGCAAGGCGTCGTCCAGCGACAGGTAGAAACGCGAAGAACCCGGATCGCCCTGGCGCGCAGCACGGCCGCGCAACTGGTTATCCACCCGGCGCGATTCATGACGCTCGGTGCCGATGATATGCAAGCCGCCGGCATTGACCACGTGGTCATGCAGCGATTGCCATTCATCGCGCAACTTGTCGGAGCGCAGCTGTTTTTCGGTATCGCCGAGGGCGTCGTCGGCTTCGATGAACTGGATCTGTTTCTCGACATTCCCGCCCAGCACGATGTCGGTACCGCGTCCCGCCATGTTGGTGGCGATAGTGATCGCTTGCGGACGGCCTGCCTGCGCGATGATTTCCGCTTCGCGCGCATGCTGCTTGGCGTTCAGCACGTTGTGCGGCAGCTTGGCCTTGGTCAGGATCGAGGACAGCAGCTCCGAGTTTTCGATCGAGGTGGTGCCCACCAGCACCGGCTGTCCGCGCTCGTAGCAATCCTGGATATCCTTCAGCATCGCATTGTATTTTTCCTGCGACGTCTTGTAGACCTGGTCTTGCCGGTCCTTGCGCTGGTTCGGCCGGTTTTGCGGGATCACCACGGTTTCCAGGCCGTAGATTTCCTGAAATTCGTAAGCTTCGGTATCGGCAGTGCCGGTCATGCCAGCCAGTTTGCCGTACATGCGGAAATAGTTCTGGAAGGTGATCGAGGCCAGGGTCTGGTTCTCGTTCTGGATCTTGACGCCTTCCTTGGCTTCCACCGCCTGGTGCAAGCCGTCCGACCAGCGGCGGCCGGTCATCATGCGGCCGGTGAATTCGTCGACGATGACGATTTCGCCGCCCTGCACCACATAGTGCTGGTCCTTGAAATACAGCGAGTGCGCGCGCAGCGCGGCGTACAGGTGATGGATCAGGCTGATGTTGGCGGCGTCGTACAGGGACGCTCCTTCTGCCAGCAAGCCCATGTCGGTGAGGATCTGCTCGGCTTTTTCATGGCCGGCTTCGGTCAGCAGCACCTGGTGCGCTTTTTCATCCTTGGTGTAATCGCCAGGGACTTCTACCTTGCCCTTGCCGTCCGGCGTTTCTTCGCCGACCTGCTGGGTCAGCAGCGGCGGCACTTCATTGATCTTGTAATACAGGTCGGTGTGATTTTCAGCCTGGCCGGAAATGATCAGCGGCGTCCGCGCTTCATCGATCAGGATCGAGTCGACTTCATCGACGATGGCGAAATTCAGGCTGCGCTGCACGCGGTCGGCGGCGTCGTACACCATGTTGTCGCGCAGGTAATCGAAACCGAATTCGTTGTTGGTGCCGTAGGTGATGTCGGCGCCGTAAGCCACCTGCTTGGCGTCGTGCTCCACCGACGACAGGTTGACCCCGGTCGTCAGGCCCAGCCAGCCATACAAACGTCCCATCCACTCGGCATCGCGCTGCGCCAGGTAGTCATTGACGGTCACCACGTGCACGCCCTTGCCGGACAGCGCATTCAGGTATGCCGGCAGGGTCGCCATCAGCGTCTTGCCCTCGCCGGTGCCCATTTCGGCGATTTTCCCGTAATGCAATACCATGCCGCCGATCAGTTGCACGTCGAAATGGCGCATTTTCAAGACCCGCTTGCCGGCCTCGCGGCAAACCGCGAATGCTTCCGGCAGCAAGGCGTCGAGCTTTTCGCCGTCGGCTATGCGTTGCTTGAGCTCCGGCGTTTTCGCCTGCAGCTCGGCATCGGACAGTTTTTCGAACGCCGGTTCAAGTGCATTAATTTGTCGGACGACTTTTTTATATTGCTTAAGCAGGCGCTGGTTGCGGCTACCGAAAATCTGGGTCAGTAATGACATGCTTGGATTCTAAAAAAAGCGCCGGCGGCATTCCGCGGCATCTTGTGGATGACCCCGAAACCGGGCTGTGGCTAAATAATCGGAGAATTTTATCATGCAGTCCCCGACACATTGGGGTTATGCACCAGGAAACAATAGCAAGTTGCGCAAATTGTGCCCGGCATCCGGCGCATCCGGGCTCTACTGTGCTTGCATTACAACAACATTCATTACTTCCCGGCCAATGTTGCCATCTTGGCCAGGTCGGTGCCAGCGTTCAGGAACTTGCGCGGATCCTGCGCCACGCCCTTGATTCTTACTTCGAAATGCAGGTGCGGCCCGGTCGAACGTCCAGTAGTGCCAATATCGGCGATATGCTGGCCACGCTGCACGATGTCGCCCACCTTGACAAACAGCCGGGAGGCATGGGCGTAGCGGGTGATGATGTCGTTGCCGTGGTCGATATCAAGCATGTTGCCGTATTGCGGATGATATTCGGCGGCGATTACGACGCCGGCCGCCGCGGCGACGATGCTGGTGCCGACCGAGGCTGGAAAATCCAGTCCTTCGTGAAATGCGCTGCGGCCGGTGAACGGATCGAGCCGCCAGCCGAAGCTGGAGGAATTGTAGTTGACGTTGACCGGCTGGTTGGTCGGCAGCAGCTTGGACTTGATGCGGTCGCTCATCAGCACGGTTTCGACCACATTCAGGTAGTCGGTGCGAAAACCGACATCGCGCGACATGGCGTCCAGCGCTTGCTGGAATTCACTCATGCTCATGTCGTGCGAGCGCCGGTCGTACAGGCTGCTCGATTCGGCGCCGCCGCGTCCCGGCGCTTCCTTGAAATTGAATTCCTCCGGCTTGACCCCGGCCAGGCCCTGGACCCGTTCGCCCAAGGCATCCAGGCGCATCAGCTGCGCCTGCATTTCGCCAAGCTTGATGGCCATCGCCGCCAGGTTTTCCTTCAGGTACTTGTCTTTATCCTGTACTCCTCCGGCGACAGCGTTGCCGGTGGCCTTGCCCGCAAACGGCAGGCCGACTGCGTAACGGGCGGTGAGGAAATACAATAATCCGGTCGCCAGCAATACCGCCAGTAAAAAACCGACGATCATCAGGGTGATGTGCCTGGCGCCTAAGGTGATGGATTTTGCGCGATTAAAACGCGGGTGCAACAGAATTACCTGCATTGCAGCTCCGGTGAAGCCCTGACTGGAGCCTGTTGAGAGTCAATTTGGGAGTGCGAACGTGACGTAGGCGTTGCAGGCCTAGGCGCAGCGACGCGACGTAGCGGTGCTACGGCAAGGATGCGGATGGCCGCCCCCTGCAACAACGGCATGCGACGCCTACGGCTCGTTCCCTCCGGGTTCAAACCAAAACGTGCGCTGGACTGCGTTGCATGGCTTGCAGGGGCCTCGGCCCCTGCTGCGCCACGCCCTTGTGCAGGGCGCATACCCGCCTGCAGGCGGGTATCGTTACGCAGGCGTGCAGCTATGCTGCACGAATTCCCTGCTACACCCTTGCCAGCACACGTTTTGGTTTGAACGCATCTCCCAAATTGACTCTCAATAGGCTCCTGGTCACAGGTGTGATATGGTTTCACCATCATGCGTAGACTCTCACCTTCTTCTTACCGGCCAGCGACAACGGGTTCCAGGCCTCAAACTCAAAAAGCCGTTGCCGATTTTTTACGGGGGAATGACAAGATGGCGGCTTTGCTGCCCGCTGTCACACGCATGGCGGCGCTGCAAAAACAATGCGCCGCCGAATTGCCTGCCATGTTCAGTACCTGCGAAGTATTGCAATGCGAAGCCGGGCAGCTGGTGCTGTCAGCTCCCAATGCAGCTCTGGCAAGCAAATTGAAGCAGCAACTGCCACGCCTGCAAAACCAATTGCTGGCAGGAAATTGGCAGATTAATGCAATCCGAATCAAAGTGCAAGTAAGCCAAAACCTAATGAAAGCGCCTGCTGTCAAGCAGGCACTACTTTCATCCAAAGCTGTATCGGCATTCTCTTCGCTGATGGAAGAACTGGAACCATCGACTGCCAACGAAGCACTGAAAAATGCTATCGCAGCGATGGTCAGGCGCTATAGCGACAAAAAATGAATCGCTGCAGGCGGGGATGAACGCCATCTTGCAAAAATGGCATTATACACAAACAGCTAGTTAAGAGCCCACTCTTGCCCGACCTGGCGTTGATAAGCGCCGGGCGCTTCGCTCAACTCGTCGAAGCTGACCACTTCATAGGCATCCGGCTGGGCCAGCAAAGCGCGCAGCAACTGGTTGTTCAGGCCGTGGCCCGACTTGTGGGCGGTGTAGCTGGCCAGCAGCGGATGGCCGATCAGATACAGGTCGCCGATGGCGTCCAGGATCTTGTGGCGGACAAACTCGTTTTCGTAGCGCAAGCCATCGCTGTTAAGAATGCGGTACTCATCCATCACGATAGCGTTTTCCAGCGAACCGCCGCGCGCCAGTCCCAGGCCGCGCATGGTTTCCACATCCTGCATGAAACCGAACGTGCGGGCGCGCGCCACTTCCTTCACATATGACTGGATGCCGAAATCGACTTCCGCGGTCTGGCCGGTGCCATCCACCGCAGGGTGGTTGAATTCGATAAAGAACTTCAGCTTGAAACCGTTGCATGGATCGAGCCGCGCCCATTTCTCGCGGTCGCCTTCGCCTTCTCGCACTTCGACCGATTTTTTGATGCGCACGAATTTCTTGGCGGCGTTTTGCTCTTCCAGCCCCGCTTGCTGCAGCAGGAACACGAACGACGACGCCGAACCGTCCATGATGGGGATTTCCTCGGCAGTCACGTCGACATACAGGTTGTCAATGCCCAGCCCCGAACAGGCCGACATCAGATGTTCGATGGTAGAAACCCGCACGCCGTCTTTGACCAGCACCGAGGCCATGCGCGTGTCCCCGACTTCGGTGGCCTTGGCCGGGAAATCGACGGCAGGATCTATATCGACACGCCGGAAAACGATGCCGGTATCCACTGCTGCCGGACGCAAGGTCAGCTCGACCTTGGTGCCGGAATGGACGCCAATGCCTGTCGTCTTGACAATTCTTTTGATAGTGCGCTGTTTCAACATGATGACATTATAAGTCTGACTGATAATTATTCAGTAACGATATGTAGTTATTGTGGGGTAAAAAACACGCCAGGGTGTTTCCGGCCCCGGAACTGAAAAACGGCACCACTGGCGCCGCCTTCTTTACCGACAATGGCTAGCTTTTAGGCCAGTTGCGCCAGCAGGGTTTCCGCATTGGATACCTCGAACTTGCCGCCCTGCTCCACGTTCAGCTGCTTGACCACGCCATCGTCGATCAGCGCCGAAAAACGTTGTGAGCGCACGCCCATGCCGAACTTGCCGAAATCGGCATCCAGGCCCAGCGCCTTGACGAAATCGGCATTGCCGTCAGCCAGCAAACGCACGATGCCGGTGGCTTTCTGGTCACGGCCCCAGGCGCCCATGACAAACGCATCGTTGACGGAAACCGCCCAGATTTCATCGACGCCCTTGGCCTTGAATTCCGCCGCATGCTGGATGTAGCCAGGCAGGTGCTTGGCGGAACAGGTCGGCGTGAAAGCGCCCGGCACGGCGAACAAGGCGATTTTCTTGCCCTTGACCAGGTCGCTGACATTGAACGAATTTGGTCCGAGCGAGCAGCCTTCGGTCTCGGTTTCGATGAATTCTGCTAATTTGCCTTCCGGCAGGCGATCGCCGATCTTGATAGTCATGATTAAGTCCTTGTCTAGGTATGGATGCCCTGAAGCCCGTGGCGCAACGCTATGGCGCGCGCCGGTATTCCAGAAGCACGAAATGTTGGCGGATGCTACAAAAGAAAACGCCGCGCCTTTCGACGCGGCGTTGAACCCGCAGTATGCCCTGTTCCGCACTTTCATGCAGAATGCCGGCGATGATAGCGGGTATCAGCACCCGCCATCACCATTGGGACAAAAGCGCCCCGACTTAGTCCGCTTGCTTGCGCAGGAAAGCCGGAATGTCGTAGGTTTCCATGCCGTTCTTTTCCAAAGCCCGCACCGTGTCGGAAGCCGACTCGCGACGCCATACCGCCGGCGCCTTCATGCCTTCGAACGACGAGCTGCCGTGTCCCACGGAAGCCTGGCCGTGCATCATCGGCTCGTTGTGGGTGCCGGTGCGCATCATCGGCGCCTGCACCAGCTGCACAGCCTTGCGCGCACGGCCCAGGCCGGTCGCCACCACGGTGACGCGGATATCGTCGCCCATGGTTTCGTCGTAGGCGATGCCCTGGGCAATCGAAGCGTCCGGCGCCGCAAACGCACGCACGGTCGCCATGACTTCCTTGATTTCCTTCCCCTTCAGGCTGCGGCTGGCCGTGACGTTGACCAGCACCCCGCGGGCGCCGGACAGATCGATGCCGTCCAGCAGCGGCGAGGCAACCGCCTGCTCCGCCGCCAGGCGCGCGCGATCGACGCCGGATGCAGTGGCGGTTCCCATCATGGCCTTGCCTTGTTCGCCCATGATGGTCTTGACGTCATTGAAGTCGACGTTGATGTGGCCTGGCACATTGATGATTTCGGCGATCCCGGCGACAGCGTTGTTGAGGACGTCGTCGGCGTGCTGCAGCCATTCCATCATGCTGTCGTCTTCATAAATCTCTTCGAGCTTCTCGTTGAGAATGATGATCAGCGAATCAACATGCTGGGACAGGGCTTCCAGACCTTCGTCGGCGATGTCCATGCATTTCTGGCCTTCATACGAAAACGGCTTCGACACCACCGCCACCGTCAGCGCACCCAGTTCCTTGGCGATCTGCGCCACCACCGGCGCAGCGCCGGTGCCGGTGCCGCCGCCCATGCCCGCAGCGATGAACACCATGTGCGCGCCGCGCAATGCGTCTTCGATCCGGCCGCGCGATTCCTCGGCTAGCTGACGACCCACCGACGGCTTCATGCCCGCGCCCAGTCCGGTCTCGCCGATCTGGATCACGTTATGCGCCTTCGATTGCTTGAGCGCCTGCGCATCGGTGTTGGCGGCGATGAACTCCACTCCTGACACACCCTTGTTGATCATATGTTGGACCGCATTGCCGCCGGCGCCACCGACGCCGACAACTTTAATCACGGTGCCCAAAGTTGCATTGTCAAGCATATCGATTTCCATGATATTTCCTCATAAAGATGCAGCATTCAGTCAATAGGCATCACGCGGTGTGAGGCCTAGCAACTGACAACTGCGTGTTGCACAAACAACGTTAAAAACAAATTTCGTATAAAAAGCCGTCTTAAAAATTACCCAGGAACCATTCCTTCATGCGCTGCCAGATCGCCTTCGCCGAACCTTCCTGGCGCGTCACGATATAACCGCGCAGGTATTGTTTCTTCGCTTCCAGCAGCAGGCCCAGCACGGTCGAATAACGCGGGCTGCGCACCACGTCGGCCAGCTGGCCGCGGTAGTCCGGCGTCCCCAGCCGTGCCGGCTTGAGGAAAATATCCTCCGCCAGCTCGATCATGCCGGGCATCATGGCCGAACCGCCAGTCAGCACCACTCCGCTCGACAGCACCTCTTCGTACCCCGACTCGCGCACCACCTGGTGCACCAGCGCAAACAGTTCTTCGACCCGCGGCTCGATCACTGCCGCCAAGGCCTGGCGCGACAGGGTGCGCGGATTGCGGTCGCCCAGGCCGGGCACTTCCAGCGTCTCGCCCGGATCGGCCAGGATCTGCTTGGCCACGCCGTAGCGCAGTTTGATCTCTTCCGCCTCGTTGGTCGGCGTACGCAGCGCCATCGCGATGTCGTTGGTGATCTGGTCGCCGGCAATCGGGATCACCGCGGTATGCCGAATCGCACCTTCGGTGAACACCGCAACGTCGGTGGTGCCGCCGCCGATATCGACCAGCACCACGCCCAGCTCTTTCTCGTCGGGCGTCAGCACCGCATCGGCCGAGGCCATCGGCTGCAAGATCAGGTCCGATACTTCCAGGCCGCAGCGGCGGATGCACTTGACGATGTTCTGCACTGCAGACACCGCGCCGGTCACGATGTGCACCTTGACTTCCAGTCGGATGCCGCTCATGCCGATTGGTTCACGCACATCTTCCTGGCTGTCCACAATAAATTCCTGCGGCACCGTATGCAGCAACTGCTGGTCGGTCGGGATGTTGACCGCCTTCGCCGTTTCTATAACGCGCGAGACGTCGGCCGCGCTGACTTCCTTGTCCTTGATCGCCACCATGCCGCTGGAGTTGAAGCTGCGGATATGGCTGCCTGCGATCCCGGTGTAGACGTTGCGAATCTTGCAGTCGGCCATCAGCTCCGCTTCTTCCAGCGCACGCTGGATAGATTCGACGGTGGCCTCGATGTTCACCACCACGCCTTTTTTCAGCCCCTTGGACTCAGCCTGGCCCAGGCCGATGACTTCATGGCGCCCGTCGGACAATACCTCGGCTACCACGGCCACCACCTTGGAGGTGCCGATGTCGAGACCGACGATCAGGTTTTTTGCGTCTTTTGTCATAGTGTTTCGCTTATTTTTTCTTGCTTCCCAATCCGGTCGACAAGCCGCTCGCCTTCAGCGCCAAGCCATTCGGATACCGCATATCTACACTCTCAATCCGGTTCTGCAAACGCGACAGCAGCTGCGGATAAATCTGCACCAGCCGTTCCACACGGTCTTTCAGCGTGCTCTTGTTTTGCTCACGCCCCAACTCCACCGTCATGCCGTTGTCCAGTTTCACGGTCCACGCATAACGGCTCGATAAATCCACCTCTACCGGGTTCAGCTTCAACGGCGCAAACCATGCCCGAAAATCCGCCAGGCGCGCCGTAACATCTTTCTCGCTGCCCTTCGGACCCGACAGGCGCAGCAGTTCGCCGTCTTCCTCCGCTTCGTCGAGGTTGGCGGTAAACAAGTCGCCATACACCGACAGCAGGCGGCCGTCATCGTCCCAGGTGGCCAATGGCTGATGCTCTTCAATCGTCACGATCAGCGTATTCGGCCATTCGCGCTGCACCGCCGCCTTGCGCACCCACGGCACCGATTCGAATGCGCTGCGCACCGTATCCAGGTTGGCCGTGAAAAAATTGCCCTTGATGCGGGGCAGCGCGCTGGCGCGGACGATCAATGGGTTGACGCGCCGCAGCTCGCTCTGCCCCGCACCCTCGATCCTGATCGTCTTCAGCGTAAACATCGGACGCTGCGCCAGCCACCAGACGCCAGACGCCAGCAATGCGAGCGCAGCCAGCCCCAGCAGGGTGCCGGAAATCGCGTTCAGCATTTTGATGTCTTGCCACATGGTTATCGACTTTATCGCTTGGATCGTTAAGGTTTTCTATTCAGGTTGTCCACCCGGATCAGTCCGGCTTCCAGTCTGCCGACGGCTTCAGGTCCAGCGAGGCCGACTTCAGTATTTCCACACACAGGTCTTCGTAGCTCACACCGTCCGCCTTGGCCGCCATCGGCACCAGCGAATGGCTAGTCATGCCTGGCGAAGTGTTGATCTCCAGCAGGTACGGTTCGTTGTCGGAAGAGCGCAGCATGAAATCGACCCGCGCCCAGCCTTCGCATCCCAGTGCATTGAAAGCCTGCACCGCCAGCGCCTGTATGCGCTGCGTCAGCGCCTCATCCAAGGGCGCCGGACACAGATACTTGGTGTCGTCGGTAAAATATTTATGCTGATAGTCGTAATTGCCTTCCGGCGCGCGAATCTCGACGATAGGCAAAGTCCGCGCACGGCGGCCGGCGCCGAGCACCGGCACCGTCAGCTCGCGGCCGGCGACGAATTCTTCCGCCAGCACTTTTTCATCGAATTTGGCGCACAAGGCAAAACCTTCGCTCATGTCCGAATAGCCGACCACCTTGCTGATGCCGATAGTCGATCCTTCATGCGGCGCTTTCAGCATCAATGGCAAACCCAGCACGTCCGGCACCTGGCGCAGTTCTTCGCGGGTTGCACTGTGCGAATCCAGTACGATAAAACGCGGCGTCGGCAGACCCATGCTTTGCCAGATGCGCTTGGTCATGACCTTATCCATGCCTATCGCCGACGCCATCACGCCCGGCCCGGTATAAGGGATGCCGAGCTGCTCCAGCGCGCCTTGCAAAGTTCCGTCTTCGCCGTAACGGCCATGCAGGGCGATGAACACGCGATCGAATTTCTCCGCCGCCAGTTCGGCCAGGCTGCGCTCGCGCGTATCAAACAGATGGGCGTCGACGCCATGGCTTTTCAATGCCTTCAGCACGCCGTTGCCGGACATGATGGAAACTTCGCGCTCGGCCGAACGGCCGCCGAACAGCACGCCGACTTTGCCGAATTGATGACCTGTCTTTTTTTTGCTCATCGTTTCACTCATCGCTGTATTCATGTCTATTGCTCTACCAATTGCGCCAGCTTGCCGGGCACACCGCTGATCGAACCGGCGCCCATCGTCATCACTACATCGCCGTCGCGCACCAGGTTCAGGACCGACGCCGGCATGTCGTTGATGTCTTCCACAAACACCAGCTCGGCCATGCCCGCCACCCGCAAGGCATGCGCCAGGGCGCGCCCGTCGGCGGCAATGATCGGCGCTTCGCCGGCGGCATACACTTCCGCCAGCACCAGCACATCCACCGTCGACAACACTTTTACGAAATCTTCAAACAGATCGCGAGTACGGGTGTAGCGGTGCGGCTGGAACACCAGCACCAGGCGCCGTCCGGGATAAGCGCCGCGCGCCGCCGAAATCGTCGCCGCGGTTTCCACCGGGTGATGGCCATAGTCGTCGACCAGGGCGAATTCGCCGTTTGGCTTGCCGGCGGCGTCCTGCAGCTTGATTTCGCCGTAGCGCGTGAAGCGGCGGCCGACGCCGTTGAATTCGGTCAGCGCCTGCTGGATCGCGGCATCCGCGACCCCCAGTTCGCGTGCAATCGCAATCGCCGCGCAAGCGTTCTGGACGTTGTGCATGCCCGGCTGGTTCAGGCTGATCGGCATCGCCGCATAGCCTTTCTGGATCACCGTGAACTGCATGTGGCCGGCTACCGCCTTGGCATCGATCGCACGCACGTCGGCGTCGGCGTGGAAACCGTAGGTGGTGATCAGCTTGGAAATCTGCGGCATGATTTCACGCACGTTGGCATCGTCCATGCACAGCACCGCCACGCCGTAAAACGGCAGGCGCTGGGTAAACTCGACAAAAGCCTGCTTCAGCTTGCCGAAATCATGGTCATAGGTATCCATGTGATCGGCATCGATGTTGGTGATCACTTCGATCACCGGCGATAGGTTCAGGAACGACGCATCGGATTCATCGGCCTCGGCCACGATGAAATCGCCCGAACCCAGCTTGGCGTTGGCGCCGGCGCTGGTGAGGCGGCCGCCGATGACGAAGGTCGGATCCAGGCCGCCCTGGGCCAGTACGCTCGCCACCAGGCTGGTGGTTGTCGTCTTGCCATGGGTGCCGGCAATCGCGATGCCGCGCTTGAGGCGCATCAGTTCCGCCAGCATGACCGCGCGCGGCACGATCGGAATGTGCTTCTCGCGCGCAGCGACGACTTCCGGATTGTCCGCCTGCACCGCGGTCGATGTGACGATCGCGTGCGCCTGGTCGATATTCGCGGCGGCGTGGCCGCGGCTGACTTTGGCGCCAAGACCGGCCAGGCGCCGGGTCGCAGCGTTATCGCCAAGATCGGAACCGGAAATCGTATAGCCGAGATTGAGCAGCACCTCGGCGATGCCGCTCATGCCACTGCCGCCGATACCGACGAAATGTATGTTTTTTACTTTATGCTTCATGGTCTTTACTCATTGCGCACCTGCCAATTCTTCGAGGACCTGCGCGATCGCCTGGTTGGCGTCGCGCCGGCCGTTTTCATATGCTGCCTGCGCCATCGTCTGGCAGTCCTGGCGCGAAATCCGCGTCAGCAGCGCGGCCAGGCGCTCTTTGCTCAAGTCTGTCTGCGGCAAATGGATCGCCGCTTTCTGAGTCGCCATCCAGCGCGCATTGTCGCGCTGGTGCGAAGTGGTCGACGCCACCAGCGGCACCAGCACGCTGGCGACGCCAGCCGCGGTCAGTTCCGAAATCGTGATCGCGCCGGCGCGGCAAATCACCAGGTCGGCGTCGGCATAACGGCGCGGCATGTCGTCGATGAACGCCACCACCTCCGCTGTCACGCCGGCTGCGGCATAAGCGCTGCGCAAGGCATCGATATGCTGCTTGCCGGACTGATGCGTGATGCTGGGCCGCAGGTCGGCCGGAATCAAGGCCAGGGCTGCCGGCAAACAATCGTTGAGCGCCTTCGCGCCCAGGCTGCCGCCCACCACCAGCAAACGCAAAGGACCGATGCGGCCGCCGTAACGCTGGTCCGGCAGCGGCAAGGCCAGGATTTCCTTGCGCACCGGATTGCCGGTGACCAGCGCCTTGCTTGCGGCCTTGCCAAAATCCGCGGGGAATCCGAACAGCACCCGCTGCGCCAGCGGCGTCAGGGTCTTGTTCGACAACAGCAGCGCCGCGTCGGCGTTCACCAGCACCAGCGGCACGCCGCGCAAGCGCGCCATCGCGCCGCCTGGCACCGTCACATAACCGCCCATGCCCAGCACCACATCGGCCTGGCGCCGGCCCAGGATGCGGAAACAGGCAGGGAAACTGGCCAGCAAGCGCCAGACGCCGCGCAAGGTATGCGCCAGGCCTTTGCCGCGCAGGCCGGAAAAGGTGATCTGGTCCATCTCGATGCCATGCTGCGGCACCAGGTCGCGCTCCATGCCATGGGTAGTTCCCAGCCAGCTGACTTGCCAGCCGCGCGCACGCATGGTGTCGGCAATCGCCAGGCCAGGAAATATGTGGCCGCCGGTACCTGCGGCCATTATCAATAGACGTTTTGTGCCGAGGCTCATGCCCGTCCCCCGCGCATCAGAACCCGGTTTTCGTAATCGATGCGCAGCAAGATCGCCAGGCCGACACAATTGATCAGCACCCCGGAGCCGCCGTAGCTCATCAGCGGCAAGGTCAGGCCCTTGGTCGGCAACAGGCCCAGGTTGACGCCCATGTTGATGAAAGTCTGCACACCGATCCAGATCCCTATGCCCTTGGCCGTCAAGCCGGCAAAAGTCTGGTCCATGGCGATCGCCTGGCGGCCGATTTCAAAAGAGCGCTTGATGATCCAGTAAAACAGCATGACCACCACCAGCACGCCGGCAAATCCCAGTTCTTCGCCAATGACCGCTAGCAGGAAATCGGTATGCGCTTCCGGCAGGTAATGCAGTTTCTCGACGCTGGCGCCAAGGCCGACGCCGAACAGTTCGCCGCGGCCGAAAGCGATCAGCGAATGCGACAGCTGATAAGCCTTGCCCAGGGCATTCTCTTCCGCCCATGGATTCAGGTAAGCGAAGATCCGCTCGCGCCGCCATGGCGACAGCCAGATCACCAGGGTGAACATGCCGGCCAGCATGGCGCCTATGCCGCCGAACCAGACGCCGTTGATCCCGCCCAGGAACAGGATGCCCATCGCAATGCAGACGATCACGCCGAGCGCGCCGAGATCCGGCTCCAGCATCAGCAGCAGGCCGACCAGCCCGACCGCGGCGGTCATCGGCAGGAATCCCTTGGTCAGCTTGTGCATCACTTCCTGCTTGCGCACCGTATAGTTGGCGGCGTACAGGACAATGAACAGCTTCATCAATTCCGACGGCTGCAGGTTGAATACGCGGAACGACAGCCAGCGCTTGGCGCCGTTGACGCCGCGCCCCAGACCCGGCACCAGCACCATCGCCAGCAGGATCAGGGTAATCACGAACAGGTACGGCGCCCAGCGCTGCCAGGTGGCGATCGGAATGCGGAAGGTCACCAGCCCGGCCAGCAGCGAAACGCCGATGAAAATCGCCTGCCGCACCAGGAAATGGCCGTTGGTATAGTTCGAATACTTGGGCGAATCTGGCAGCGCGATCGAAGCCGAATACACCATCACCAGGCCGAACAGCATCAGCAACACGACCACCCACACCAGCGGCTGGTCGTACTCCATCATTTTCGAACGCTGGACGCCGGGTTTCTGGCTGTCGAGCGTGCGCGGCCGCGCCGGCGCATTATCCGCCGGCTTGCCTGAAAATGATGGGAAGGCGAATTTCATAGCCCAACCTCGCCGCGCGACAAAGCCAGCTCACGTACGGCATCGACGAATACCTGCGCGCGATGGGCGTAATTGCGGAACATGTCGAAACTGGCGCAAGCCGGCGACAACAATACCGCATCGCCCGCATACGCCAGTTCGGCGGCGCGCGTCACTGCCTCTTCCAGCGTGGCGCAATCGACCATGGCGACGCCGGCGGCCTGTTTTTCGACCGCGGCGCGGATCACCGGCGCATCGCGGCCGATCAGCAGCAATGCCCGGCCATAAGTGGCCAGCGGCGCCGCCAGCGGGGAAAAATCCTGTCCCTTGCCTTCGCCGCCGGCGATCAGCAGCAGGCGACTCGCGTTACCATCGCCGTCGCAGCCGCGTCCCAGGCCGTTCAAGGCCGCCACCGTGGCGCCAACGTTGGTGCCCTTGCTGTCGTCGTAATATTCGACGCCGCCGATCGTCGTCACCAGTTCGACCCGGTGCGGCTCGCCGTGATACTCGCGCAAGCCGTGCAGCAGCGGCGCAAAAGGCAGGTCGATGGCGCGGCACAAGGCCAGTGCCGCCAGCGCGTTGGCGGCGTTGTGACGGCCGCGGATCCGCAGTGCGTCGGCCGGCATCAGGCGTTTTACTGAAACCGGCAGCAAGGCCAGTTGTTCCTTCTTGCTGCGCCGCTTTTCGACCCGTTCCTCTTCATCGCCCGGCACCGCCACCGACAGCCATTGCATGCCGTTGTCGCTGACCAGGCCGAAGCAGTCGCCGTCCAGCGGTTCGTCGAAACCGAAACTGATGCTGTTGCCGTTGTTGAACTGCATCGTCAACGGATCGTCGCGATTCAGCACCCGCACCGTATCGGCGCTGAAAATGCGCGCCTTGTCGGCCACATAGGATTCCATGTCGCCATGCCAGTCCAGGTGGTCCTGGGTGATGTTCAGGATGGTTGCGGCATCGGCGTGCAGGTTGCAGGTTGCATGCAGCTGGAAACTGGACAGCTCCAGCACCCAGACCTGCGGCAAAGCGTCTTTTTCCAGCGCGTTGCGCAGCACATCCAGCGCCGCCGGGCTGATATTGCCGGCCACCTGCACCGTCAGGCCGGCGCGCTCGCACAACAGGCCGGTCAGGCTGGTGACCGTGGTCTTGCCGTTGGTGCCGGTGATGGCAATCACCTTCGGCGTATACGAGCGGCTCTCGCGCAATGCCGCCAGGGCTTGCGCAAATACTTCGATTTCACCCCATACCGGGATGTTGCGGTCAGTCGCCGCCGACAGGATTTCCTTCAGCTCGCCGGTAGGCGCCAGGCCCGGGCTGGTGACAGCGAAGTCGATGCCGTCCAGCAGGCTGACGGCAAAACCGCCTTCCGCGCCGGAGGCGACGAACTCCACCGCCGGAATTGCCTGTTGCAGCAGCGGCAGGCGTTCCGGTGCGCTGCGGGTATCCGCCACGCGCAGCGTCGCACCGCAGTGCGCCAGCCACAATGCGGATGCCAGGCCCGATTCTCCGAGCCCTAATACCAGAACATGTTTACCCGTGTAGTCCATTACCGCCGCTTACCTTCCGTTTACCTGAGCTTTAGAGTTGAAAGTCCAAACAGCACCAGCATCATCGAGATGATCCAGAAACGCACCACAACCTGCGTTTCTTTCCAGCCTTTTTGTTCATAGTGATGGTGCAAAGGCGCCATCAGCAATACCCGGCGGCCGACGCCGAAACGTTTTTTGGTGTACTTGAAGTAGATTACCTGCAACATCACCGACAAAGTCTCTACAACAAAAATACCGCCCATAATGAACAGCACGATTTCCTGGCGCACGATCACCGCCACGGTGCCGAGGGCGCCGCCCAAGGCCAGCGCGCCGACATCGCCCATGAAGACCTGGGCCGGATAGGCGTTGTACCAAAGGAAGGCAAGTCCGGCGCCGGCCATCGCGCCGCAGAAAATCAGCAGTTCGCCGGCGCCCGGGATATGCGGGATCAGCAGGTATTTGGCGAAAGTCACGTTACCGGTGAGGTAGGCGAACAAACCCAGCGCCGCTCCTACCATCACAGTCGGCATGATCGCCAGGCCGTCCAGGCCGTCGGTCAGGTTGACCGCATTGCTGGTGCCGACGATAACGAAATAGGTCAGGGCCATGAAACCCCAGACTCCCAGCGGATAGCTGATGGTCTTGAAAAACGGCACGATCAAGTCGGCCTTGGGCGGCAGGTCCAGGCTGAAACCGGACTCGACCCAAGCCACGAACAAGTCCCAGACCTGGGTATTGTTCGGCGCCGATACCGAGAACGCCAGGTAGATCGCCGCCACCACGCCGATCACCGATTGCCAGAAATATTTTTCGCGTGAACGCATGCCGTTCGGATCCTTGTAGACCACCTTGCGGTAATCGTCGACCCAGCCGATGGTGCCGAAACCCAGCGTCACCACCAGTACGATCCAGACAAAACGATTGCCCAGGTCGCTCCACAGCAAAGTCGAGATGCCGATCGCAATCAGGATCAGCACGCCGCCCATGGTCGGCGTGCCGGATTTGATCAAGTGCGTCTGCGGACCGTCGGTGCGCACCGCCTGCCCGACCTTCAGGCGGGCCAGCATGCGGATCACGCCGGGCCCCGCGATCAAGCCGATCATCAACGCCGTCAACGTCGCGAACACGGCGCGAAAGGTGATGAAGTTGAAGACGCGCAGGAAACTGAAATCCTGCTGAAAATTTTGTGCCAGCCATAGCAGCATGTTAGTGAGTCCCCTCAGATGTTGTACCGGCCAGATGCTGGACAGCACGCTCCATTTTCATGAAGCGCGACCCTTTGATCAGCACCGTGGTGTCCGGCGTCATGGTCGCATCGAGCGCGGCTAGCAACGCTGCGATGTCGTTAAAGTGTTGTGCCTGCGGGCCGAAGGCGGCGCTGGCGTCTGCCGCCAGGTCGCCCAGGGTGAACAGTTGGGTAATGCCGCGCTGCTGCGCATAAGCGCCGATTTCCTGATGGAATTCGCGTCCTTCGTTGCCGACTTCGCCCATGTCGCCCAGCACCAGCAAACGCGGCGCGGCCGATTGCGCCAGCACGTCGATGGCGGCCCGCACCGAATCCGGATTGGCGTTGTAGGTGTCGTCGATCACCAGCGCGCCGGCGCAACCGGCGGCTGTCGCCAGTTTGCGCTGCAGGCGGCCGCTGACCGGTGCAAAGGTTTCCAGGCCGCGCTTGATCGCGGCGACGTCGATGCCGATCGCCAGGGTGCAGGCGATGGCGGCAAGCGCGTTGCGCACATTGTGTTCGCCGGCGGCGGCCAGCTGTAAAGCGAATATCTGCGGACCGCCCGCGGTGGCGAAGGTAACGATCAGGTCGCTGCCGAAACCATGCGCCGCGCCGGTGTAGCTGCAGCTGACATCGGCGTCGGCGGTCAGGCCGAAACTGATGCTGCCAGCCTTGTCGGCGGCATAACCGCGCCACAGGCCGGTAAACGGATCATCTGCCGGGAACACCGCGATGCCGCTGGCCGGCAAGCCGCGTATCACGCTGCCGTTTTCTTCAGCGACCGCGGCGACGCTGGCCATGAATTCCTGGTGCTCGCGCTGGGCGTTGTTGACCAGCGCCACGGTCGGCTCGGCCAGCGCTGTCAGCAGCGCGATTTCGCCGGGATGGTTCATGCCGAGCTCGATCACTGCAGCCTGGTGGCCGGCGCCCAGCCGCAGCAAGGTCAGCGGCACGCCGATCTCGTTATTGAAATTGCCGCGCGTCGCCAGCGACTTGTCCACGCCAAAAGCCGCGACCAGGATCGCGGCGATCATTTCCTTGACGGTAGTCTTGCCGTTGCTGCCGGTGACCGCAATTAGCGGCAGCGTGAATTGCTGCCGCCAGCGCTGCCCTATCGTACCGAGTGCAACTCGAGTGTCGTTCACCACCAGCGCCGGCACTGCCAGCGCGGTCAATGTAGCCGGTGTGCGCTCCACCACCACCGCGGCTACGCCTTGGGCGATCACCTGGTCCAGGAAATCATGGGCGTCGAAACGCTCGCCGCGCAAGGCGACAAACAGGCAGCCCGGCGTTACTGCGCGGCTGTCCGTGCACAAGCCGTTGACCACGACCTGGTCCTGGCCGGCGCCAACCGAAGGCAGTCCCAGCCACGCTTGCAATTGCGACAATGAGACGTTCATGCAGCGCCGCCTTTCATCGTGGCCCGCGCGGCCAGCGCCAGCGCGGTATGGTCGGCATCTAGAAACGGCAATTTCTTTCCTTTTATTTCCTGATAGGTTTCATGTCCTTTTCCCGCCAGCAAGACCACATCGGCCTTGGCCGCGTGGCGCACCGCCCACAAGATCGCTGCCGCGCGATCTTCCAGCGCCTGCGCGGCCTGCGGCGCTTTCATCCCGGCCAGGATCTGACCGATGATGAGGCTCGGCTCTTCGCTGCGTGGGTTGTCGCTGGTGACGATGACGTGATCCGCGAGTTCCGCCACGGCGCCCATCTGCGGCCGTTTGCCGGGATCGCGATCGCCGCCGCAACCGAATACGCACCACAGCTGGCCGTTGCGCTGCTGCGCAACTTGCCGCAGGGTATTCAAGGTTTTGTCCAGCGCATCAGGTGTATGTGCATAATCGATCACTATCAGCGGCGCGTCATGGCCGCCGAACTGCTGCATTCGACCCGGCACCGCAACCAACAGTTCAATCGCATTCAGCGCGGCATCCCAGGCCACGCCTTTAGCCAGCAGAACGCCGAGGATGCCCAGGGCATTGCTGACATTAAACTGCCCTACCAGCTGAGTCTTGACCTGCGCCGAACCGAAAGGCGAATCGACATGGAACGCCGTGCCGTTGGCATTGGTGCGGATCGCCGAGGCGCGCAGCACCTGGACGCCCGGCACCGCCTGCAGTTCCTCGCAGGTGTAGCCGATCACGGGAATCGCCGGCTGCTTCTGCCGCAAATGATCAATCAAGCGCAAACCCATGGCGTCGTCGAGATTGATCACCGCCTGCTGCAATCCGGGCCAGTCGAACAGCATGCGCTTGGCGGCTTCATAGTGCTGTTCGTCGCCGTGGTAGTCCAGGTGGTCGCGCGTGAAATTGGTGAACAGGGCGATGTCGACATGCATGCCGTTCAGGCGCCCTTGCTCCAGCCCGATCGAGGAAGCCTCGATCGCCAGCGCCGCTACTCCTTGCCGCCGCATGTTGCTCAGCGCCTGCTGCAACAGCAGCGCATCGGGCGTGGTGTTGCCGGTTTCCTCGAACTCGCCGCGCTCGCCTTGCATATAGATTCCTGTACCGAGGGTGCCGATCACGCCGGTGGCCTGGCCCAGGTGCGACAGCGCATGGCCCAGCCACTGGGTGCAAGAGGTCTTGCCATTGGTGCCGGTGACGGCCACCACCAGCATGTCCTTGTCTGCCTGGTCGTAATAGCCGTGCGCGATCTCGCCGCTGAGCAGCTTGAGTCCGCTTACCGCGCGATGGGCGACGCGCCATGCCGTATCCCAGGCAAATTTTTCCTTCTCGTACAGCACTGCGGACGCGCCGTTCTCCAGCGCCTGCGCAATATAGGCGCGGCCGTCCGCGGCATCGCCGGGATAGGCGAAAAACACGTCGCCGGCTTTCACCTTGCGCGAGTCCGACACCAGCTCCGCGCCGGCCGGGGCAACGCTGTCCAGCCATTGCTGGATTTCCGGAAGTTGCTGTAGCTTAGGCTTTGTCACAAGCCCTCCTGCGGACCGTCGGTCGGGATGATGATGTCAGTGACGCTGGAATCGGGCGGCACGTTCAGCGCCCGCAGGGCGTTTGCAGCAACCGTCGCGAACACCGGCGCCGCGACGTCGCCGCCGAAGTGCGAGCCGACGCTAGGTTCGTCCACCATGACCGCAATGATCAGGCGCGGATCGGAAGCCGGTGCGAACCCGACGAAATCGGCGATATATTTTTTGACGTATTTGCCGCCTTCGATCTTGTAGGCAGTGCCGGTCTTGCCGCCCACGCGGTAGCCTGGCACCTGCGCCTTCGGCGCTGTGCCGCCGGGAGCGGTAACCCGCTCCAGCATGGCGCGCATGGTCAGTGCGGTCTTTTCCGACACTACGCGCTGGCCGACCGGAGGTTCGTTCACTTTCTGGAACGACAGCGGGATCAAGTCGCCGTTGCGGGCAAAGATCGTATAGGCATGCGCCATCTGGATCAGCGATACCGAGATGCCGTGGCCATAGCTCATGGTGGCCTGTTCGATAGGCCGCCACGATTTGAACGGGCGCACGCGGCCGGCGACCGCGCCGGGGAAGCCGAATTTCGGCTGCTGGCCAAGGCCTACCGTGGTAAACATCTCCCACATTTCCTCGGCCGGCATTTGCAGCGCGATCTTGGCGGTGCCGATATTCGACGACTTCTGGATGATCTGGGCGACGCTCATGTTCCACACCGGATGCGGATGGGAATCGCCCACGGTCGCGGTGCCGATCGTCATTTTGTCGGGAACCTGGAAGGTGGTGGTGGCCTGCACCCGGTTGGTGTCGAGCGCGAGCGCCACGGTAAACGGCTTGAGCGTCGACCCCGGTTCGAAGGTATCGGTCATCACGCGGTTGCGCAGCTGGGCGCCGGTCAGCACCGAGCGGTCGTTCGGGTTGTAGCTGGGCAGGTTGGCCAGCGCCAGCACTTCGCCGGTCTTGGCGTCGACCACCACGATGCCGCCGGCCTTGGCCTTGCTCTTGGCCACCGCTTCTTTCAGCTGGGTAAAGGCGATGTACTGGATCTTGCTGTCGATCGACAGCACCAGGTCCTTGCCGTCATGCGGTTCCTTGACCGCCTCGATGTCCTCGACGATACGCCCGAGCCGGTCCTTGATCACGCGCCGGCTGCCGGTAGTGCCAGCCAGGTTTTTCTGCTGCGACAGCTCCATGCCGTCCTGGCCGGCATCTTCCACATTGGTGAAACCGACCACGTGCGCCATCACCTCGCCTTCCGGGTAGAAACGCTTGTATTCCTTGCGGGTCTCGATACCGTCGATGCCAAGCTTGATGATCTGGTCCGACACATCCTGCTCGACCTGGCGCTTGAGGTAGACAAAATTGCGGTCGGAATCGAGTTTCTTGCTGAGTTCGGCGTAGCTCATGTCGAGCAGCTTCGCCAGTGCCTGCAGCTTCTCTTTCGGCGCCGCCTGCACATCTTCAGGAATGGCCCAGATTGCCTTCACCGGCACCGACGACGCCAGCACCTGGCCGTTGCGGTCGGTGATCTTGCCGCGCGTGGCCGGCAATTCCAGCGTGCGTGCATAACGCGACGCACCCTGCTTTTGCAGGAAGTCGGTGGAAATCCCTTGCAGCCACAAGGCCCGCACGATCAGCGCCAGGAAGGCGGCGAACATGGCGAACAGCACCACCCGCGAGCGCCAGACAGGCAGCTTGACCTTGAGCATCGGGCTGGCCGAAAACGGCACCCCCTTGCCGGCGGCAATCCGTCCTGCGTGGGAGCTGCGCGGGGGATTGCGCGTCATTTTTCCCCCACCGTCAGATATTGGGTGCGGGCAGCGGTCAGCGGCACCATGTTCAGGTCGCGCGTCGCGCTGGCTTCAATCCTGGCGTTCTTGCCCAGCGTCGACTGATCGAGCTGCAGCTGGGCCCATTCGATGTCGAGCTGGCGCGACTGGCTAGCCGCCCGTTCCAGCTCGATGAACAGCTGGCGCGCCTGGTACTGCGCGTTGACCAGCGCCAGTGCGCACAGCACCAGCGCCAGCGCCAGGACAAAATTGAGGCGCCCGCTCACGGCTGGACTCCGACAGGCGCAGCCAGGCGCTCGCCGACTCGCATGATGGCGGAACGCGCGCGTGGATTGTCGGCCACTTCGGTATCGGATGGCTTGACCCGCGCCACCAGCTTCAACTCCGGCTGCGGCAGGTCAACCGCGCGAATCGGCAGGCGACGGTCGGGCTGCGGCAGCCTGGCTTTGGAAGCCATGAACTGCTTGACGATCCGATCTTCCAGCGAATGAAAGCTGATCACGACTAATCTCCCTTGCTGGGCCATCTGCCGAAATGCCTGATCCAGTACTATCTCGAGTTCTTCAAGCTCTTGATTGATGAAAATCCGTATAGCCTGAAAGGTACGAGTGGCCGGGTCTTTGCCTTTCTCACGGGTCTTGACGGCGTTTGCCACGATCTGGGCAAGCTGTCGTGTGCCAGTAATGGGCTGGACTGTCCGGCCAGCAACAATCGCCTTTGCAATCTGAACAGCAAACCGTTCTTCCCCATAATCACGTACCACCTTTCCGATCGTTTGTTCATCTGCGACTGCCAGCCAGGCGGCTGCCGACATGCCGCGCGTCGTATCCATCCGCATGTCGAGCGGGCCGTCGGCGCGGAAACTGAATCCGCGGCTGGCGTCGTCCACCTGCGGCGACGAGATGCCCAAGTCCAGCAACACCCCGTCGACTTGTTGAATGCCTCTTTCCTGCAATGCCTGCGCCATCGTCGCAAAGCTGTCGTGCACGATCTCGAAACGCGGATCGGCTATCTCGGCCGCAGTGGCGATCGCCTGCGGATCCTTGTCGAAAGCGATCAGGCGGCCGCGCGGCCCCAGGCTTTGCAGGATCTTGCGGCTATGGCCGCCGCGCCCGAAAGTGCCGTCGACATAAATGCCGTCCGCACGCGCACCGGTAATCGCCAACGCACTGACAGCCTCATCCAATAACACGGTGCGGTGCTGGAACTCGGGCACCACTGATTCACTCATGGCAGGCCCGTCAGAACGAAAAATTGCTTAACACTTCGGGCATGCCAGCCGCAACTGCTTGCGACTCGCTCTCGGCCAGCTTGGCCGCATCCCAAATCTCGAAATGGCTTCCCATGCCCAGCAGCATCACCTCGCGCGTCAGGCCGACGGCCGAGCGCAGCTCAGGCGCCACCAGGATCCGGCCGGCCGAATCCAGTTCGACGTCGGAGGCATTGCCCAGGAAAATCCGCTGCCAGGCGCGCGCCGACATCGGCCAGGCCGCGATCTGTTCGCGGTGGCTTTCCCATATCGGGCGCGGAAACAGCAGCAGGCAGCCGTGCGGGTGCTTGGTCAGCGTCAAACGCCCCTCGCACTGGATGGTGAGCGCGTCACGATGCTTGGACGGCACTGCCATCCGCCCTTTCGCATCGAGATTTAATGCTGACGCACCCTGAAACACCGCACACGCTCCTTAATTTAATCTTGAAAATATTCTCTGCCGGCATGTAAAACCGCTCTGCAAATGCCCCACAAAAAAACACTTTTCCACACTTCCACCCACTTTAGAGGATGCACTATTCTAGGTCAAGCCATTTAGCTGCCGGCAATTGCAAAATACTCGAGTAAAGTCAATGACTTAGCGCTGGTATCTAACAATCGACCGAGAATGTTCTTACATTGAATTACTAAATAAATGAAGGACTTAGCGCGATATGTAAATGTCAGCTCTTAGATATACACATGTGTTTGCCGCGATTTTGCTGAAACAAAGGTTCACAATTGAACGAGCCTTCCTACATGCAAAATGAGACAGATCGCAGATAAAGCGGGGAGTAGGCGACTTGATAGCGCGGGATGAACTGCTGCAGATGACGGAATAAAATGAAATCCTGCTGTAACGATAGAAACCAGCCTCGAACAATGCACCACATTCGGGAACTAGGCTGACAACAATAGTGGCTTAACCCACTAGCCGGCCGCCGCGCACCCGCAAACCCTTCTTGGCCAGACCCGGCGCCAGCGCACTCAGGTGCGCCAGCGCATCGCCGCTATGGGCATGGCAGATCGCCACCGCCAACGCATCGGCGGCGTCGGTGCCCGGCAAGCCGGGCAACTGCAGCAGCCGCTGCACCATGTCCTGCACCTGCTGCTTTTGCGCCTTGCCATGGCCGGCCACCGCCTGCTTGATCTGCAGCGCGGTATATTCAGCCACCGGCAAATCCGCGCTGACCAAAGCGCAAATCGCCGCGCCCCGGGCTTGCCCGAGCAGCAGCGTCGATTGCGGATTGACGTTGACGAAGACTTTTTCGATCGCCGAACAATCCGGCGCATAGGTGCGGATGACCTCCGAAACGCTGGCCAGGATCACCTTCAGGCGCTGCGGCAGATCGGCGTCCGGCGTCTTGATGGTGCCCGACGCGATATAGCTGAGCTTGTTGCCCTGCTTGTCGATGACGCCAAAACCTGTGGTCCGCAGACCGGGGTCGATACCGAGGATTTTCATATACCCAGACGATGGCCGAAGCGCCGGTCGCTGCTGCTTAGTGACGGAAGTGGCGAGTGCCGGTGAGTAGCATGACCACGCCATGTTCGTCGGCCGCATCGATCACTTCCTGGTCGCGCATCGAACCGCCCGGCTGCACCACGCAAGTGGCGCCGGCGTCGACCACCACATCCAGGCCGTCGCGGAACGGGAAAAACGCATCCGAAGCCACCGCCGAACCGACCAGCGACAAACCTGCATTCTGCGCCTTGATCGAAGCGATGCGGGCGGAATCGACCCGGCTCATCTGGCCGGCGCCGACGCCCAGCGTCATGCCGTTGCCGCAAAACACGATGGCGTTCGACTTGACGAACTTGGCGACGCGCCAGGCAAACATCAGGTCCTGCAGCTGCTGCTGGGTCGGCTGCTTCTTGCTCACCACTTTCAGTTCGCTCAGGGCGACGTTGCGCGCATCCGGCGATTGCACCAGCAAACCGCCGCCGACGCGCTTGAAATCGTGCAAGTTGATGTTGTGCGCCAGCGGGATTTCCAGCAAACGCACGTTCTGCTTGGCGGCAAACACCTGCTTGGCCTGCTCAGTAAAGGACGGTGCGATGATCACTTCAACGAACTGCTTGGCGACCGCTTCAGCCGCGTTGCCATCCAGCTCTTGGTTGAAGGCGATGATGCCGCCAAAAGCCGAAGTCGGGTCGGTCTGCAGCGCCTTGCTATACGCCTCCAGCGGATTGTTGCCGATCGCCGCGCCGCAAGGATTGGCGTGCTTGATGATGACGCAGGCGGTTTCGCTGAAAGTCTTGACGCATTCCCAGGCCGCATCGGCATCGGCGATATTGTTGTAAGACAGTTCCTTGCCTTGCAGCTGCTTGTAATTGGCCAGCGCGCCCTCGACATGGCGGGTATCACGGTAAAACGCCGCCGACTGGTGCGGGTTTTCGCCGTAACGCATTTCCTGCACTTTTTCGAAATGCAGGTTCAGCGTTTCCGGATAAGCGCTGCGGGTAGCGTGCTGCTTGTCTTCGCCCAGCGAAGTGAAATAATTGGTGATGGCGCCATCGTACTGGGCGGTATGGGCGAACACCTTCTTCGCCAGCGCGAACTTGGTGCCGTAGCCGACTTCGCCGTCGTGCGCCTTCAGCTCGGCCAGCACGCCCGCATAATCGCTGGGATCGCACAGCACGATCACATCCTTATGGTTCTTGGCCGACGAGCGCAGCATGGCCGGGCCGCCGATGTCGATATTCTCGATCGCGTCCTCCAGCGAGCACTGCTCCTTGGCGATGGTCTGCTGGAACGGATAGAGATTTACCACCACCATGTCGATCAACGGGATCTGGTGCTGCGCCAGGGCCGCCACATGCTCAGGAAAGTCGCGGCGCGCCAGGATGCCGCCGTGCACTTTCGGATGCAGGGTCTTGACGCGGCCGTCGAGCATTTCCGGGAAACCGGTGTAATCCGCCACTTCGGTGACCTTGATGCCGTTATCGGCCAGCAGCTTGGCGGTGCCGCCCGTCGACAGAATATTCACGCCCAGCGCCGACAACTCTTTTGCGAAATCAAGTATCCCGGTTTTGTCGGATACGGAAATGAGGGCTTGTTTAATCATGATGAAAACTCTGGAAGGGAAGGAAAACGGATAAATACATCATTGGCGGGAAACACTGCCTCCTTTAGCGAGGACGGCAGCTTGCTGTCAGTTTCTGGCTTGGCGCCGCTGATCCTTGGACTGCCTGCTACAAAAGACCGTGCTGCTGCAATTTCTTGCGCAAGGTGTTGCGATTGATGCCCAGCATTTCGGCGGCATGCGACTGGTTGCCTTCGGCGCGCGCGATCACGGCTTCCAGCACCGGTTTTTCGACCGTGGAAATCACCATGTCATACACATTCGACGGCGGCTGCTCGCCCAGGTCCTTGAAATATTTTTCAAGGCTTTGCTTCACCACGTCTTGGATACTTTCTTTGCTCATTCTTTTTTACTGTTCTTTTTTTAGGATTCAGGCAGTTCCATCAGCGTTCGGTCCATGGCGTCATGCCCACCTGGTGCCCGCCTGCCGGGAAATTCCTGCATCTGTTTCTAGTTGATCTGATTCAGGCCGCCAGCATCTGCTCGGCCACACCGTATTGTAACCGCTCCCCAAACGCAAACTGCGATTCGAAGAAGCTATTTACTGCGGCCAGCTGCTGGCCGCAATCTTCCAGCAGGTTCATGCGTTGCCGAAATGCTTCGCCGCCGGGCAAATCGCGCACATACCAGCCGATATGCTTGCGGGCGGTGCGCACTCCCAGGTAATCGCCATAAAATCCATAATGCGCACGCAGGTGTTCATCCATCAGCTGTTGCACTTCCGTCACCAGCGGCGCCGGCAAATATTCCCCGGTGCGCAAATAGTGCTCGATCTCGCGGAAAATCCACGGCCGGCCCTGCGCCGCACGTCCCACCATGATGGCGTCGGCCTTGGTGTACTCCAGCACTTGCCGTGCTTTTTCCGGCGTCGCGATGTCGCCGTTGGCCACCACCGGGATCGTGACCGCGGCCTTGACCGCGGCAATCGTCTGGTATTCGGCATCGCCGCTATAGCCGTCAGCGCGCGTGCGGCCATGCAAGGTCAGCATGGCGATGCCGCTGGCTTGCGCCAGCCGCGCGATATTCAAGGCGTTCTTGTTGAGGCGGTCCCAGCCGGTGCGGAATTTCAGCGTGACCGGCACGTCGACCGCGCTCACCACCGCTTCCAAGATCTTCGCCACCAGTTGCTCATCTTGCAACAAAGCCGAACCGCACCAGCTGTTGCACACTTTCTTGACCGGACACCCCATGTTGATGTCGATGATCTGCGCACCGTGGTCGACATTGTATTTTGCGCACTCCGCCAGCATCAGCGGATCGGCGCCGGCGATCTGCACCGCCCGCGGCTCCATCTCGCCATCGTGGTTGATGCGGCGCGAAGTCTTCTCGGTCTGCCACAGGCGCGGATTGGAGGCTGCCATTTCCGACACCGCATAGCCGGCGCCCAGCTCTTTGCAGAGCTGCCGGAACGGTCTGTCCGTGACGCCCGCCATGGGCGCCACAAAGACGTTGTTACGCAGGAAATAAGGGCCAATATTCACGACGGCGTCACTGACTCGAGATGGAATCACAAGGGGAAAGGCGTCATTTTATCCCGATTGCCGAGGCAAGCGGGGTTTTGCACAATCAAAGTTCGTCTTCGGCCGAGGTGCTGGAACTGCGCAGATGCTGGGTGGCGTAGTGGATCAGCTCATCCAGGCCGCGGCCGTCGGCGCCGTAAGTGGCCACTCCTATCGACAGCGCGAGCCGGATCGACCAGTTTTCGATGTTCACCGGATGGTGCTTGAAATGGCCGAGGAAAGTCTCGGCCAGGTTATCGGCGTCGACCGTGTCGGTAGCCGGCAACACATACAGGAATTCGGTGGCGTTCCAGCGTCCGCCGCTGTCGGTCTTGCGCAGCTGGGCGCCGGTATCCTTGGCGAACGCCGCCAGGATATTGTCGGCCACCGCCCAGCCGTAGAGGTCGTTGATCTTGTGGAAATCGTCCAGCTGGCAGTACAAGATGGATAACGGCGACTCGTCGACGACTGTAGCCGCCACCGCTTCTTCATAGACGTGCACGATGCGGCGCCGGGTCAGCAAGCCGGTCAGCGAATCAAGCTGCGCCTGGCGCGTGAGCAGGTGCGACAGGTTGGACTGCTTCCAGATCACTTCACAGACATGGCCGAAAGCCTGGAACGAGGCAAACCCGGTTTCCGAAAAATAATCCTCGCTGTCGGCGTAAAACACCATCATGCCGTGCATGCGGGCTTTTTCCGAACGCAGCGGTATGGCCAGCGCAGCCTTGGCCGAGCAACGCTCGGGATGCGCTTGCCAAGGGGTAAACAGGGCATGGAAATCGCTGTCGTGGCCAGCCTCCCAATCGGCGACCTGGGCAAACGGCGCAACGTAGTCGAAACAATCCTTGGCCAGTTGCCAGTTATCCGACTCGTCCAGCGCCTTACCGACAATTGCCGCCGGCTTGATGGTCGCTTCCGAATCGTCCTGGCAGAAACCGACCCACACCAGCCGGATATGCGGACTGGCAGGCAGGACCATCTGGCACAGGCGTTTCACGCTTTCACGGCCGCTATAGGCCTGGGGCAGGGTTTGCAGCAACTGGTGCAACACGCCGACCAGCGCCAGCTGCTCATCGTTCAGCGCCGGCGCCGTGGTGGCGGGCGCACTCTGTTTCCCCGCGGCCGCATCAACCACTTCGGCCAACGGCACAGGGGCAGCGGTACGCTGCGCCCAGGAGGGAAAGAGATTAAGTTTCATGCTGGCAGTCCCGCTGTTGTTTTAATTCTTGTTAGCAAGATTAGCACAAGCACGCTGCTTTTATCGCAACTGTTTTTGCAACAGCTTATACAGATTTATAGCGATTCCCGGCACTTGCCGCGAAAGCCCAACATAAGCGGAAAACCGCCAGCGGCATCAATGTTGCAAACCGCGCTTATTGGTCGATTTCATCCAGCGACAAGGCGTCCAGGTGCGCCACGTCGGCCCAGCCGTCCACCCGCAACGGCTGCGGCCATTCCGGATTCCAGCTCAGGCGGTTGATGCTTGCATTGAAAATATCGCAACTGCGCGCCTGCTCCAGCGGCAGCTTGTGGGCAAAACGGTAAATGCAGTCGAGCACCCCGCCGTGCGTGACTACCGCAATCCGACACAAATTCGGACGCAGATCGCCCGGCGCCAGCAAAGCCGACAGGGCCGCCACCGCCCTTGCGTAGAATTCGCGCATGGTTTCCGCCACGTGCTGGCCGGCCGGGTACCGGACATCGACAGCGCGCGCCATCAGCGCCGCATAGGCTTCAGGAAAACGCTCGGCCGCTTCCGGATAACGCAAGCCTTCCAGCGCGCCGTAGCAACGCTCCCGCAACCCGCTTTCGAGGCGCAGGGCCATGCCGCGCGCTTCGGCCAGAGGTGCGGCGGTTTGTTGCGCGCGCTGCAGGTCGCTGCAAAAAACGGCGTCCAGGGCGATGCCGTCCAGGCTGCGCGCCAACGCCAGCGCCTGGCGCTGGCCGGTCGGATTGAGCGGAATGTCCAGGTGGCCTTGCAGCCGGCGCTCCAGGTTCCAGTCGGTTTCGCCGTGGCGTATCAGCAGGATTTCGGTAGTTGGCATGGGCTTTCTGCAGGGCTGGCGCTTACAAGGCGGGATTCAGGGTGTACAGGCTGACGATCGAGGTCTCGCCCAGGATGTGTCCGCGTATCGCCGCCAGCGCTTGCTGGCCGGTGAATTTGCCGTCCACCGGCAAGCGCGCGATGTCCAGCGCGTACACGGTGAAAACATAGCGGTGCACGGTCTCGTCGTTCCATGGCGGGCACGGGCCGTCGTAGCCGAAATAATCGCCGCTCATCGCGGCGTCGCCGGCAAACCAGCCGGTATAGTCGTTCAGGCCGTGGCGCGCGCCAGGAATCGGGCTGCCGTAGATTTCCGGACCCGGCTTGCCGCGCGAGGTGACGCGGTCGCTGAAGGTTCCGGCTTCAATCGACGTCGCATGCGGCGGCAGGTCGACCAGCACCCAGTGGAAAAAATCGACGCGCGGCAGTTCTGCCGGCACCGTCTTGCCTTCCTGGTTGACATCGTCGCCGCGCGACGGCACGTCGGGATCGCAGCAGACCAGCGCCAGCGATTTTGTGCCGGCGGGCGGTTCGCCCCAGCCCAGGTGCGGGTTGTGGTTGGCGGACAAGGTGACGTGGGTCTCGGGATGCACTACCGCGAAAGCAAATTCGCCGGGGAGATAGGCACCGTCGTTGAAAGAATGGCTCCAGAGGTTCACGGTAAGCTCCTGTCGTAAAGTAATCAGGCTACAGCAAAAGCGGATTACCCGGGACTTACGCTTTGGCGGCCGGCGGTTTTACCTGCAGCCAGAAGGTCACCGGGCCGTCATTGGTCAAAGACACTTTCATGTCGGCGCCAAAACGGCCGGTCGCGACCTGCCGGTGCCGGCTGGCGGCCTGGCCGGCGAAATAGTCGAACAGGCGGCGCCCCTCTTCTGGCGCCGCCGCCGGCGTGAACGAAGGCCGGGTGCCGGACTGGGTATCCGCCGCCAGCGTGAATTGCGGCACCAGCAGCAGGCCGCCGCCAATGTCGCTCAGGCTGCGGTTCATCTTGCCGGCGTCGTCGGCGAACACGCGATAGGCCAGCAGCTTGGCCAGCAGCGCGTCCGCTTCTTTTTCACGGTCGCCGCGCTCGGCGCACAGCAGCACCATCAGGCCGCCATCGATGGCGCCGATAGTCAGGCCGTCGACCGCCACGCTGGCGTGGCTGACTCGCTGCAGCAGGCCGATCATGCGGTCAAGGTCACCCGGGCGAACTTGCGCTTGCCGACCTGTATCACGAAGGTGGCGGCGTCGACTTTCAAGCCCTTGTCGCTGACCACCGCGCCGTCGATCCGCACCCCGCCCTGCTCCACCATGCGCAGCGCTTCCGAGGTCGACGGGCAAAGATTGGCTTGTTTCAGCAGCTGGCCGATGCCCAGCGGCGCGCCGCTCAGCGTCAGTTCAGGAATATCGTCCGGGATGCCGCCCTTGGCGCGGTTGTTGAAGTCGCTCAAGGCGTCTTCCGCCGCTTGCTGGTTGTGGAAGCGCGCCACGATTTCCTGCCCCAGCGCAACCTTGATGTCGCGCGGATTCTGGCCGCCTTCGACTTGCGCCTTGTAGGCGGCGATCTGCGCCAGCGACTTGAACGACAGCAGCTCGTAGTAACGCCACATCATGACGTCTGAAATGCTCATGATCTTGGCGAACATGGTGTTGCCCGGCTCGGTGATGCCGATGTAGTTGCCCTTGGACTTGGACATCTTCTCGACGCCGTCCAGCCCTTCCAGCAGCGGCATGGTCAGGATGCACTGCGGCTCCTGGCCGTAATCCTTCTGCAGCTCGCGGCCGACCAGCAGGTTGAATTTCTGGTCGGTGCCGCCCAGTTCCAGGTCCGACTCCAGCGCCACCGAATCGTAGCCCTGCATCAGCGGGTACAGCAGCTCATGCACCGAGATCGGGGTGCCGGCCTTGTAACGCTTGGTGAAATCCTCGCGCTCCAGGATCCGCGCCACCGTGTATTTCGCCGACAGCTGGATCATACCGCGCGCGCCCAGCTGGTCCGACCATTCCGAGTTGTAGCGGATTTCGGTGCGCGCCGGATCCAGCACCAGGCTGGCCTGGGCGAAATAGGTCTTGGCGTTTTCTTCGATCTGTTCGCGCGTCAGCGGCGGCCGCGTCACGTTGCGCCCCGACGGATCGCCGATCATCGAGGTAAAGTCGCCGATCAGGAAAATCACGTTATGGCCGAGATCCTGCAGTTGCCGCATCTTGTTCAGCACCACCGTATGGCCGAGGTGCAGGTCGGGCGCGGTCGGGTCCAGGCCCAATTTGATGCGCAAGGGTTTGCCGCTTTGCTCGGAGCGCTGCAGCTTGCGCGCAAAGTCGCTCTCGATCAGCAGTTCGTCGACGCCGCGCTTGGTGATCGCCAGCGCCTCCTGGGTCCGGTCCGACAGGACCAAGGGGGTGTTTTCAACGGCAGCGGCTGCCTTCGGTGATGCGTTGTGGGAATCGTGAGCCATATAGGGAATTAAAATCCAGCGAAAATGAAATCTGAAAAGCTGCGCTTGTGCCGCTACTGGACGGCAAGGGCGGACAAAAAAAAGCATACAAAGGGTTACGAGAAAATCGGACTAGTCCTACAACCGTCCAAGATACCCTAAGGTATAATCCCTGATCCTTTTAACCCGCCGCAAGTCGTTCAATCAAACAACAACACAAGAATCGGTAGCAAACGGCAAATTTTAACGTATTGCATGTCTCTCAAAGATAAAATCATCAACTTGCGGTCCAGTATCAAGCCGTTTTTCAAGCAGATACCCACCCGGGTCTATGCTTCATTTGCTGATTCGACGCCTAAAACCCGTATTGTCTCCGCTTCCGCCGTGTTGCTGACCCTGGTTGCCTTTGGTGCGGCCGGTGTTGCTCCGCTGGCAACGGATCCTGACGAAGTATCGGTGAAAGCGATTTCCGCCGAACTGGAATTGCCCAGCCTTAGTGAACAGATCGCAAAACTTGAAGCTCAGCAACAACTTTATGTTGCCGAAGACAAGATGCGCGCCGGCGACACGCTGGCGACCTTGCTGACCCGGCTTGGCGTAGACGACGACCAGGCCAGCAATTTCATCAAGTCGGACAGCCGCGCGCGCGCCGTGCTGCGCCTCAAGACCGGCACCACGGTGCAGGCGCAGACCAGCAACGACGGCGTACTGCAGATGCTGCGCGCGACGATTGCCGACGGCGACGATACGCCGACCAATCTGCTGATCCACCGCGACGGCGACAAGTTTACCGTCAGCGAAGAAACCGCCACGGTCGAACGGCGCGTCGAAATGCATACCGGCGTGATCCGCTCCTCGCTGTTCGCCGCCACCGACGCCGCCGATATCCCCGACAGCGTGGCCTCGCAAATCGTCGCCATGTTCGGCACCAACATCAATTTTGCTTCTGACCTGAAGCGTGGCGACCATTTTAATGTCGCCTATGAAACATTCTGGCAAAACGGCCAGTTCCTGCGCGCCGGACGCATCCTGGCCGGCGAATTCGTGAACGGCGGCAAGCCGTTCCAGGCAGTCTGGTTTGACGAACCCGCCAGCGGCCAGGGCGGCTACTACGGTTTCGACGGCAAATCGCTGAAAAAGGCCTTCCTGAAATCGCCGCTGACCTTTACCCGTATTTCCTCCGGCTTCTCGATGCGCGTGCACCCTATCCTGGGCAAATGGAAAAAGCATACCGGCGTCGACTTTGCCGCCGCCACGGGCACGCCCATCCATGCCACCGCCGACGGCGTGATCGATTTTGCCGGCGTTGAAAGCGGCTACGGCAATGTGGTCATCATCAAACACGATAGCAAATATTCAACGGTGTATGCGCACATGAGCCGTTTTGCGCCGACCTCGCGCAAAGGCGGCAAGGTCAGCCAGGGCGATGTCATCGGCTATGTCGGCATGACCGGCTGGGCGACCGGTCCCCACTTGCATTACGAGTTCCGGGTCGCCAACGAGCCGCGCGATCCGATGTCGGTGGTGGTGCCTACCGCCAGCCCGCTGGCCGGGGTCGAACTGGAGCGCTTCAAGACGGTTGCAGCCGATATCACCCATCGCTTTAACCTGCTGAGCGGCGAAACGGCTGCTGCGCCGGCCACCAGGCTGGCGTCAAAATAAACTTCCGGCATGCCTGGGGTTTGCTGAACTCATTTGCTGAATTCAGAATAAACTTAGAACCGTTGTCGAGTCGCTAGTAAAATCAGCTGATCTCACAACGGTTTTATTATGTCCACTCCAACTACCCAAAGCGGCTTGTTCATCGGCCTGATGTCCGGCACCAGCCTGGATGGCGTCGATGGCGTCATCGCAGCATTTCCGAGCGCCCCGGTGCAGCATCCAGTAGCCACCCTGGCCTCGGCCTACATGCCGTTTTCGGCCTCGCTGCGCGCCGAACTGATGGCGCTGCAAAGCGCCGGCCAGGATGAAATCGAACGCGAAGCGCTGGTCGCCAATACCCTGAGTTCGCATTACGCTGCTTGCGTCGAGCGCCTGCTGGCAGATGCCGGTTTGCGGCCAGACCAGATCCGCGCCATCGGCGTCCACGGCCAGACCGTCAGGCATCGGCCCGAGCTGGGTTTTACGCGCCAGGCCAACAACCCGGCGCTGCTGGCCGAGCTGACCGGGATCGACGTCATCGCCGATTTCCGCAGCCGCGACATCGCCGCCGGCGGCCAGGGCGCACCGCTGGTGCCGGCTTTCCACCAGGCCGTGTTCGCCGATCCGGCGCAAACCCGGGTGGTAGTGAATATCGGCGGCATCGCCAACATCAGCGTGCTGTATGACCATGAGACGCTGGGCCATGCAACGCCGGGCCAGAGCCGCGACGTCATCGGCTTCGATACCGGGCCGGGCAACGTCCTGATGGATCTGTGGATCAAGCGCCATCACGGCAAGGACTACGATGAGAACGGCTTGTGGGCAGCCAGCGGCCAGCCGGCGCCGGCCTTGCTCGACGCCATGCGCAAGGAAGATTATTTTGCGGTGGCGCCGCCCAAAAGCACCGGGCGCGACCTGTTCCACGAAGAATGGCTGGCGCGTCATCTCGGCAGTTTGCCGCAGCTTGCCGCCGCCGACGTGCAAGCCACGCTGGCGCTGCTGACCGCCACCACCATCGCCGACGCGATCGCGCAACATGCGCCGGCGGCGCAAACCGTGTATGTCTGCGGCGGCGGCGCTTATAACCCGCACCTGATGCAGCAGCTGGCGCAAGCGCTGCAACAACGCCAGCTGGCGGCAACCGTGCAATCTACCGAAGCGCTCGGCATTGCGCCCAACCATGTCGAGGCGGTGGCTTTCGCCTGGCTGGCGCTGCGTTTCGACCAGCGCCTGCCGGGCAACCTGCCGCTGGTGACCGGGGCACGCGGCTTACGGATCCTGGGGGCGCTGTATCCGGCCTGAGGACATCCTGCCGGAAATGTAATCGATAACGGACAATAAGTAGGCAATAAGCAGGCAATAAAAAAGGACGCCCGAGGATTTCTCCCCGGCGCCCTTTTTCAAGAACCGCGTGTTGCTTAGATAATTACTTAATCAGGCAGAGAAAGAAGAACCGCAACCGCAAGTAGTCGTCGCATTCGGATTCTTGATCACGAATTGCGCGCCTTCCAGGTCGTCCTTGTAGTCGATTTCAGCGCCGACCAGGTATTGATAGCTCATCGAATCGATCAGCAGCTGCACACCGTTCTTGCTCATGGTGGTGTCGTCTTCGTTGACGATTTCATCGAAGGTGAATCCATACTGGAAACCGGAGCAACCGCCACCCTGCACGAAAACGCGCAATTTGAGGTCTGGATTGCCTTCTTCTTCGATCAGCTGCGCAACCTTGGCGGCGGCGCTATCGGTAAACACGATCGGCGAGGCGACTACATCTTGAATTTCAGCGACAGCATTCATTTTTGGCTCCTGCGGGGTACATACAATACTGCATTATAGGCGCTTGTCCGGATTCATGCCGGCCAGCCCCAAATCTTAGGCAGATTGCGACATGGCAAGTTTCAGCACCGGCTCAGCCACATTCTGTTCATGGGTCAGTTTGCCGCTTACCAGGGCGCCGCTGTGCATTTCCAGCGCCTTGTAATTGACATCACCGGTTATGCGGGCTTTCGGCTGCAATTCAAGCAGTTCGGCGGAATAAACATTGCCGCTGATTTCACCGTTGACCACCAGGTGGGCGACCCGCACGTCGCCTTCCACCTTGGCGCTCTCGGAAATCACCAGGACGCTGGTTTCGCCAGGCTCCGCCACTACATTGCCTTTCACATTGCCGTCGATGCGCAGACCGCCCTTGAAGTGGACATCGCCCTCAATGCTGGTCGACGAACCAATCAAGCTATCGATAGTGCTCTTTGCTTTACGGTTGAACATGATGTTTCCTTTTTTACAAATTAGAGGTTTGCTGCGCCCGCATCTGGCCTTTTTCCATGACCTTGGCCTGAATCGCCTTGACCACGGCGCCTTCCGGCAAAGTCAGTTCAGCCTCGACGCGCTGGTAATACTTGAAATCCAGCTGGGAAGCGGTCTTTTCTGCAGCTGTGGCGCTGGCGCCCGGGAAAGTCAGCACCGTGCTTTTACCCGCCACTGTCGCAGTCACCAATAGTTGCACATTTCCAACAAAATTGGCACCCTTGCCGCCCTGCATGATCAACATTCGATAGCGCAATTGCGTAGGCGTCAACAATTCGGCGGTCAGGCGCTGGATAGTGATGCCCTGGCTGCCGGTTGCATTCGGCAACAGGCCCTCGAAAAACGCCAGGTCCTCTTTCAGCTTCGCATTCTGGATTTCCAGCACCTTGATCTGCTGGCCCAGCTGCTCCTGCGCCGCTTTCTCGATATTGAGCCGGCTTTCGGCGGCATTGACGGTGCTCGAGAAACGATCCCGCTCCGCCGTCAAGGCGCCCACTTTTTCATTGAGCTCGGCCAGTTGCTGTTTGCTGACCGCCGGGCTATGGCCGGTGAAATCGCGCCCGAGATCATATATCCACAATGCGATAGCGCCGCCAAAACCCAGCACCAGCACCAGGAAAAGCGCTTTCAGCGGCCACGGGTAATGGCTCTTCACCGTCATCTTCGGCGCCGAAATCGACATGCGCCGAACCCACAATTTATACTTCATCGCTGCCGGCTCGGCCGCTCAAAAAAACGCATGGCGTCATGGCATGACTGGCACGTGCAGCAAGCCGGTAGTCTCTTCCAGGCCGAACATCAGGTTCATGCATTGCACTGCCTGGCCGGCCGAGCCTTTGACCAGGTTGTCCTGCACCACCAGCACCACTACGGTGTCGCCATTGTCGGGACGATGCAAGGCGATCCGCAACATGTTCGAAGCACGGGTGGAACGGGTTTCCGGATGCGAGCCGAACGGCATCACATCGACAAACGGCTCATCCTTGTAGGCATCTTCAAACAGCGCCTGCAGGGCCGCGTTATCGATATCCTTGGTCAGGCGCGCGTAGATGGTCGAATGCATGCCGCGGATCATCGGCACCAGATGCGGCGTAAACAACAGGCCGACTTTCTTGTCGGTCAGCTTGCCGAGTTGCTCCAGCGTTTCCGGCGAATGCCGATGGCCGGAAACGCCGTAAGCCTTGAAATTGTCGCTGGCTTCCGAGAACAGCATGCCGATTTCAGTCTTGCGGCCACCGCCCGATACGCCCGATTTGCAATCGGCGATCAGGTGCGAAGCGTCGACCGCGTCGGCTTTCAGCAACGGCGCCAGGCCGAGTTGCATGGTGGTCGGATAACAACCCGGATTGCCGATGATGCGCGCGTCCTTGATGGCGGCGCGGTTCAGCTCCGGCAAGCCGTATACGGCTTCCTTCAGCAGTTCAGGGCAGCTGTGCGGCATCTTGTACCACTGCTCGAACACCGGGGTATCCTGCAGGCGGAAATCGGCGGCCAGGTCGATCACCTTGACGCCGGCTTGCAACAGCTCGGGCGTCTGCGCCATGGCGACGCCGTGCGGGGTGGCGAAGAACACCACGTCGCAGTCGGTCAGGCGGGCTTTTTCAGGCGCGGAAAACGCCAGTGAAACGCGGCCGCGCAAAGACGGGTACATGTCGGCAATCGGCATGCCGTCTTCCTTGCGCGAAGTCACCGCCTGCAACTGCGCATGCGGATGGGTCGCCAGCAAACGCAGCAACTCGACCCCTGTATAACCCGTGCCACCCACAATCCCGACCTTGATCATCTTTTTTCCTTGCATGGAGCTGTATATTTTTCACCCGGCTTTCAAATCCGATATGAAAACAATACGATGTTGGACCCGGTGTTTTGGGTAAATTGCCGCCAAGAGCTGGCTATTTTATCAGCCAATGAATCGTTAGGGCGGCTTAACATTGAAATCGGAAATGCCTCGCAGGCACAGGCGCTGCAGCGCGTTTCCCAATGTTACCTTTTGATAAAGAGCGCAACAAACAGCACAACAGACAACACAATAAACAAGCAGCAAATGACAAAAAGCCGCCAGGCGCAAACCTGGCGGCTTTTCGATATTCTGAAAGCGTAGATTAGCGCTTGGAGAATTGTTTTGCGCGGCGTGCCTTGCGCAGACCGACCTTCTTACGCTCAACTTCACGTGCATCACGTGTAACGAAGCCGGCTTTGGACAGCTCCGGTTTCAAAGTTGCATCGTAGTCGATCAGTGCACGAGTGATGCCGTGGCGAACTGCGCCAGCCTGGCCGGATTCACCGCCGCCGCTGACATTGACCTTGATGTCGAAAGTTTCGACATGGTTGGTCAGTTCCAGTGGCTGGCGAATCACCATCAGGCCGGTTTCGCGCGAAAAATATTCATTCGCTGGCTTGCCGTTGACGACGATTTGGCCGGAGCCGGACTTGATGAAGACGCGAGCCACTGCACTCTTGCGACGGCCGGTTCCGTAATTGTAGTTACCGATCATGTCTATTCCTTAGAGTTCAAGTGCTTTAGGTTGCTGCGCGGTGTGCGGATGGCTGCCATCTGCGTACACTTTGAGCTTCTTGATCATGGCGTAGCCAAGCGGACCCTTAGGCAGCATGCCCTTGACCGCTTTTTCCAGCGCACGACCTGGAAAACGCTGTTGCATTTTCTGGAAATTTGTTTCGTAGATGCCGCCTGGATAACCGGAGTGACGGAAATACGTCTTGTCGGTTGCCTTGGCGCCAGTGACGCGCAGTTTACCTGCATTGATGACGACGATGAAATCGCCGGTATCAACGTGAGGAGTAAATTCGGGTTTGTGCTTGCCGCGCAGTCGGAGTGCCACTTCGCTGGCAACACGTCCGAGGACTTTGTCCGTCGCGTCAATCACGAACCAATCACGCTGGACTTCATGGCCCTTAGCGGAAAAAGTTTTCATGTTGACTTCCTAACTAGTTTAATTCGCTCAAATGGTGGTTCCGCCGCTATCGAAAACCCGGCTTTTAGACCGGAGCATCGTCCTGCATCAGCGACAGACTCTTCCTTGTTATCTTTTCCTGAGCAAACGGAAAAGCCGTAAATTATAGCCTTTTCAAGGACTTGGCGTCAAACCGATTGAAAAAAATGGCCGTTTGCGCTATGGAATGTTGTAAATGCGGTCGTAAACAGGGGGGCCTAAACACCTGCAACCGAGGTTCCGGATAAAAGAAAACCCGAACTGCGCTGTGGCGTCGGGTTTAAATCCACTCCTGTGGAGGGGTGGAGGAGACATGGCGTTCGTTGCCGAAAATCAATCTTGCAACGATTAGATTGATCTTAGCAAACAGAATTGTGCATCGCAAGGTAGAGAATCGAGATTTTTAGTAAAAATCTACGGTTTAATTTTCTTTTATACAACAAAAGCCGGTCAAACCGGGTCCGCCAAGAGCAGTTAGAATATGACGACACAATCACCACCCTCACGAGATCATATGGAATGCACTGTTCGCTGGACCGGCTCGTCCGGCATGACGTTTTTGGCAGAAACCGGCTCCGGCCACATTTTGACGATGGATGGCGCGCCGGACGGCGGCGGCCGCGACCTGGCGCCGCGGCCGATGGAAGTGGTGCTGGCCGGCACCGGCGGCTGCACCGCTTATGACGTGGTGCTGATCCTGCGCAAAAGCCGCCAGGATATCCGCGGCTGCGACGTCACGCTGAAATCGGAACGGGCCGAGACCGAGCCTAAGGTATTCACCAAGATCCATTTCCACTTCACCGTACGCGGCCGCAACCTGAAACCCAACCTGGTGGAACGCGCGATCAAGCTGTCGCATGAAAAATACTGCTCGGCCTCGATCATGCTGGAAAAAACCGCGGTAATCACCCATTCCTTCGACATCGTCGACGACCTGGCGGAAACCGCAGTCGAAGCCTGATATTTTGTAGGGTGGGCAAGCTTTTTTGCCCACGCGTGAACTCACACCACGTACATGCCATTCCGATGCCACACTGGTATGTACTTCGGTTATCGCGATCACGCGTGGGCAAGAATGCCCCCCCTACAACTCAGACGTAATAGGCGACTGTCGTCATCACTTTCGACATCGCCTGCATCACCTTCTGCACCGGACGCGGCATTTCAGCCGCCCCCAACGAGCGCGCCGCCGCGCCATGGGCGATTTCATCGTCGCGCATCTGCTCGACGATGGCGCGCGACTTGGCGTCCTGCAGCGGCAGTTGCTCCAGGTGGCTGCTGAGGTGCGCTTCAACCTGGCGCTCGGTTTCCGATACAAAACTCAGGCTGCGCACATCGCCCAAGCGCGCCGCCAGCGTTCCCAGCGCATAGGATCCGGCATACCACAGCGGATTGAGCAAGCTGACGTGCGAACCCAGTTCGCGCAAGCGTTCTGCAGTCCAGGCCAGGTGGTCTTCCTCTTCCCTGCCCGCTGCGGCGAATTGCTGCTTGATCGGATCGCCCTGGGCGAAACGGCCCTGGGCGTCATACAGCGCCTGAGCGCAGACTTCACCGACATGGTTGACCCGCATCAGGCCGGCGCTGTGGCGCTGCTCGGCCGCATCCAGCACGCCGTCCGCCGCCAGCAGCGCCGGATTCGGGCGCGAAGCCGAAGCCTGTCCGGTGATCACCCGCAAGGCGTTGTCGAAATCGGCGATGACTCTGTCCAGGAATAGCATGTGAAGAATCGCTTTTAAAATGAAGTAAGTGGATTTTATCAGGCCGGCCTCATTTGCCGCGCTTTGGACGAAACACCGCGGCATCGGCATAGAAGGCCTGGTCCTGGCCGCTGCTCCAGCCCGGCACGCCCAGTACCGGCAACGGCGTCAGGCGTCCGATCAGCGCATCCGGCTGCGCCAGTTCGGCGGCAACGCGCTGGTCGATCCAGCCGCGCCTGGCTTCACCGGTCAACGCGAAATAGGATTCCGGCACGCCCAGCACCAGGGTGTGCGCCGTAATCGCCTTGTATGGCTGCACCAGTTTTTCCAGCAAGGCGTGGCCGAACAGCCAGACTTCGGCAGCGCCGCCAAACATGGGGCCTTGGTCGACAAACACTTGCTGCCATTGGTGCTGGCGCAAGGCTGCGCTCAGCGACTGTCCCGCGGCGCTATCCGGCACCAGCAGCAAAGCGGCATTTTCATCAAAGATGGTGGCGGCATCGCGCGCTGCGCCGCGCGGCTTGCTGCTGCCGGAGACGGTGCCGGCCTTGGCCAGTTCGGCCGCCTGCAGCGCGTTCAGGCGCGCCTTGATGGCCGGGAACGATAGCCAGATCAGGGCATTCAGGAAATCGTGCAGGTTGTCGCGGGTCGGTACTTTGCCGCTGCTGCCGACGAATGCTTCATAGGCGGTCGCCGGCGGCAATTCGGCCTGCGCCACAAAACTGACCGGCAAACCCTGATAATTGCGGATGCCGCGCTCCTCGGCAAGCGCATTCAAGGCCAGCCTCCAGTCGTCAACGGCGCTCAGGCGCTGGCCGAGAATACGGAACGGCTTGAGCCAGGGTTGTGACCAATCGATGAGGGCGGCGGGAGTAGGCATTTGCCGCGCATTTTACCTTGCGCGCAAGCGGTTCAGCCCACAGCCCGCTGCAAATTCTCCTGGCCGAGATCGGCGCAAACCCCGGCGCAAACCTCGGCGAACGCATCGGCGCAACGCACTACTTCGCCGATGACGATAATGCTGGGGCTGCCAAGGCCGCTATCATGCAAGGCCTGCGGCAGCCGGGCGAGACTGGTCAGCAGCTGCGCCTGCGCCGGCAAGGTCGCCGACTGGATCACCGCCACCGGCATGGCGCCGGCCATGCCTGCCTCCAGCAGGCTGCGCTGCAATTGCGCACAGCGGGCCACGCCCATGTATACCACCAGCGTCATATCGGCCGCCACCAGCGCTTTCCAGTTTGGCTGCGCGCCCTCGCTCTTGCCATGGCCGGTCACGAAAATCACGCCCTGGCTATGGTCACGGTGGGTAGCTGAAATGCCGATGCTGGCTGCGGCCGCCATGCCGCTGGTAATGCCCGGCACCACTTCGACCGTCACGCCGTGCCGGCGCAGATGCGCTCGCTCTTCGCCGCCGCGCCCGAACAGATAAGGATCGCCGCCTTTCAGGCGCACCACGCAATGCCCCGCCTGCGCTTCCAGCACCATCAGGCGCTCGATGAATTCCTGCGAGGCCGACTGGCAACCGCCGCGCTTGCCGACATGGATCACTCTGGCGCGGTCTTGCGCATGCATCAGCACCTCGGGATTGACCAGGTCGTCCACCAGCAGCACATCGGCTTGTCCGATGGCCTTGACTGCCTTCAGCGTCAGCAGATCGGGATCGCCAGGGCCGGCGCCGACCAGCATCACTTTGCCTTGCGCTTTCATGATGTGCTCCTGGCCGCCGTCACGCCGCTTGCGCTACCGGATGCGCCTGTTTGCGGTACAGGAATTCCAGCACCGACGTGCGGTACTCGGCATACAAAGGGTCCTGCGCCAGCGCCACCCGTTCGCGCGGCCGCGCCAGCCGCACCTGCACGATGTCGCCGATGGTCGCGGCCGGACCGTTGGTCATCATCACGATGCGGTCGGACAGCAGCACGGCTTCGTCGACATCGTGGGTCACCATCACCACCGTCGATCCGGTCTTGGCGACGATCTTCAGCAACTCATCCTGCAGGTGGGCGCGGGTCAAGGCGTCCAGCGCGCCGAACGGTTCATCCATCAGCAACACCTTGGGCTCCATCGCCAAAGCGCGGGCGATGCCGACCCGCTGTTTCATGCCGCCGGAAATTTCATGCGGACGTTTCTGCCCGGCCGCCGTCAGCCCGACCATCGCCAATGCGGCCTTGGCGCGCTCCTTCAAGGCGCTTTTGTTCTCGGTCGCGGCAAACACGCGCTCGACGCCGAGATAGATATTCTCGTGGCAGGTCAACCAGGGCAGCAGCGAATGGTTCTGGAACACCACCGCTCGTTCCGGCGACGGCCCGCCGATTTCACGGCCGGCGCAAATCAGTACGCCCTCGCTCGGCAGCAGCAAACCGGCGATCAGGTTCAGCAGGGTCGATTTGCCGCAGCCCGAATGGCCGATCAGGGTCACGAACTCGCCCTTGCGCACGGTCAGGTTGATATCGCGCAGGGCGTGAAACTGACCTTTGCTGGTGCTGAACACCATTTCAGCCTGGTGGATATCGATGAATTTGGCGTCGCGTTGTTCCATGTTGTCCTCGGCCTCGGTTAGTCAGTTAGTTCGCTACCTGTTCATAGGTAAACGCCTTGGCCAGCGCCACCAGCAATTGCTCCAGCAGCAGGCCGACCACGCCGATCACCACGATCGCGATTATGATGTGCGGCACGTTCAGATTGTTCCATTCATCCCAGACCCAGAAACCGATGCCGACGCCGCCGGTCAGCATTTCGGCGGCGACGATCACCAGCCAGGCGGTGCCGATCGCCAGCCGCACGCCGGTCAGCATGTACGGCAATACTGAAGGGAACAGGATCTTGGTGATGATTTTCCATTCCGACAGGTTGAGCACGCGCGCCACGTTCATGTAATCCTGCGGCACCCGCTGCACGCCGACGGCAGTGTTGATGATCATCGGCCAGATCGAGCAGATGAAGATCGACCAGATTGCCGCCGGGTTGGCCGACTTGAACACCAGCAGGCCGATCGGCAGCCAGGCCAGCGGCGATACCGGCTTCAGCAAGCTGATGATGGGACCGAACATGCTGGACAGGAATCTGAAGCGGCCGATCATGAAGCCCAGCGGAATCCCGACCAGCGCCGCCAGGCCGAAGCCGACGCCGACCCGTTGCAGCGAAGCCAGGATATTCCAGCCTATGCCCTGGTCGTTGGGGCTGGTGCGGTAGAACGGATCGGCAAACAGCTTGAGTGCTTCCTGCAAGGTCAGCAGCGGCGTCGGGAACTGGCTGTTGTTCATCGCGATGATCTGCCAGACCAGCACCAGGAACGCCAGGCCGAGCAGCGGCGCGATGATCTGCATCAGCCAGGACGGCATGCTGCTGCGGCGGTTGCCGGTTTTCGGCAATGGCAGGGGCGCAATGGTGACAGCGGGAGCTTCCGCCGGGTTGTTATCCATGGTCGCCGCCTGGCGATTTGCATTTGCCGCTGTGTCCATGATTGCGCTCATGATGGCTCCCCAATAAACCGCGGTTCTGAAGCATCTGGATTATCTATGCGTGGATCTTGAAGGATGCGGCATAAGCGGCTGGATTCTTGCCGTCCCATACCGTGCCATCCATCAGTTTCGAGGTCCGCAGCGCGTCTTTCGGTACCGGCGTGTTAGTCATCGCTGCGGCATCCTTGTAGAGGGCGATCTGGCTGACCGACTTGGCTACCGCCAGGTAGTCTGGATCGGTTTTCAGCAAACCCCAGCGCCGATGCTGCGTCATGAACCACATGCCGTCCGACAGGTAAGGGAAATTGACCAGGCCGTCGTTGTAGAACTTCATGTAGTTCGGATCGTCCCAGGTCTTGCCGAGGCCGTTCTGGTAGCGCCCCATGATGCGCTGGTCGATCACGTCCTTGCTGGTATTGACATACGATTTGTCAGCGATCGCCTCGGCCATCTTGTTCTTGTTGGCGAGCGACGCATCTATCCATTTGCCCGCTTCCAGCACGGCGGCGATCAGGGCACGGCAAGTGTTCGGATTCTTGGCGGCGAACTCGGCGGTGGTGCCCAGCACTTTTTCCGGATGGTCTTTCCAGATTTCCTGGGTGGTGATGGCGGTAATGCCGACGCCGTCGACAATCGCCCGGTGGCCCCAAGGCTCGCCGACGCAGAAACCATCCATGTTGCCGACCCGCATGTTGGCTACCATCTGCGGCGGCGGCACCGTGATCACCTTGGCGTCCTTGAGCGGATTGACGCCGTTGGCGGCCAGCCAGTAGTACAGCCACATGGCGTGGGTGCCGGTCGGGAAAGTCTGGGCGAAGGTGTATTCGCGCTTGTCGCTGGCCATCAGCTTGGCCAGCGAGGGGCCGTCGACAGCGCCCTTGTCGGCCAGCTTCTTCGACAGCGTGATGGCCTGGCCGTTATTGTTGAGCCCCATCAGGATCGCCATGTCTTTCTTCTGGCCGCCTATACCCATCTGCACGCCGTAGATCAGGCCCGACAGCACATGCGCGGCATCCAGCTCGCCGTTGGCCAGCTTGTCGCGCACGCCGGCCCATGAAGCTTCCTTGCTGAGCACGATCTTGATGCCGTATTTCTTGTCGAAACCGAGCAGCGACGCCATCACCACCGATGCGCAATCGGTCAGCGGAATGAAGCCGATCTTGATCTCGGTCTTTTCCGGCTTGTCCGAGCCCGCGGCCCAGGCTCCGGTTGCCGTGCTAGATAATCCCAACATGCTGGCTCCTGCCGCGAGGGTCGCGGTTTGTAATAGTTGACGGCGCTTGCCGTCGACAAGCGTGTTCGGCGCATGCTCGGTGCCCAGGGGGTCTAGCTGCAGTGCATTGCTTGGTTCCATTGCATGGCTCCAGATTGTTTTCGGCAACAAAAAAGGCGTCGTCCCGCAATGAACGAGTCATGCGGAAAGACACCTTTGTCTTATGTGGAGAAGGCCGCCGTTAGCCGATTCCAGCAGCGCCAGCGTTGGCGCTTGAAACTGGCTATGCAAACCACGTGCCAGGAATTTTTAGCAGGGGAAATGCCTAACAGTACCTAAGCAGGTACATAAGCACGCCGGTTTTTCGCTCAAAAAGCGCACCGGCCTTGTGCAATGCACCAAACAAGTTCGCCGCGAGCGGGCATGCAGTTGACGGCTTGATCAGCCCAGCAGGTCGGCGGCATCGATAATGCGTTGCGCCACTTCGGACAGTTTGAGGTTCTTGTCCATCGCCAGCCGCCGCAGCTTTTGATAAGCCTCCTGCTCGCTCAGCTTTTGATGATCCATCAGCAAACCCTTGGCGCGGTCCAGCAGCTTGCGTTCGGCCAGCTTCAGCTTGGTGTCGGACAGCTCGGCCAGCAGCTTCTGTTCTTGCCGGAAGCGCGCCAGCGCCACCTCCAGCACCGGCTTGATGCGCGCCGTCTGCAATCCGGCAACGATGTAAGCGGAGACGCCGGCGGCCATTGCCGCATCCATGCTGGAAGTTTTTGCATCCTCGGTAAACAGGACGATGGGGCGGCGTGCATCGCGTGTGGCGATCACCACATGCTCCAGCACATCGCGGGCGTCGGATTCAGCGTCGATGATGACCATGTCTGGTTGCAACTGGGCAATTCTTTCAGGCAGGTACAGGTCGGCCGGCAGCGAAGCGATGATGTTGTAGCCGGCCTCCAGCAAGCCGATGCGCAAAGCCTTGCCGCGTGCGGCCTGCGCTTCGAACGCGGGATCGTCGTCGCCTTCGATGGCGACTGGATTGACAACAACGATACGTAGACTTTGCATGCTTGAAACCCATGTCCGGAGACGAACCAGTAAGCTACGGTTAGACAGTATGGAAGGACAACTTTATCCACTCCTGCCGTTCAAGCATGCAAAAATCGCACCATGTCGATGCAAAAGGTGAAAAACGAGGCTTTAAGCGAAGCTTAAAACGAAGTTTTGAATAACTTTACGCGAATTGCCAGTCTATCGTTTCGCCGCCGTTCAGCGGCACCAGGGTGGTCTCGCCCAGCGGCAGTTCCGCCGGCAAAGTCCACGGCTGGCGCTTCAGCGTGACCGTGCCCTGGTTGCGCGGCAGATTGTAGAATGCCGGGCCGTTAAAGCTGGCGAAGGCTTCCAGCTTGTCCAGCGCGCCGGCCTGGTCGAACGCTTGCGCATACAGTTCCATCGCGTGCAGCGCGGTATAACAGCCGGCGCAGCCGCAGGCGTGCTCTTTCAAACCCTTCGGATGCGGAGCCGAATCGGTGCCGAGGAAAAACCGGGTGCTGCCGGAAGTCACCGCCTGCACCAGTGCTTGCCGATGCTCTTCCCGCTTCAGTACCGGCAGGCAATAATAATGCGGCCGGATGCCGCCCTTGAAGATTTCGTTGCGGTTATACAGCAGGTGATGCGCCGTGACGGTCGCCGCCACCGGTCCGCCAGCGCTTTCCACGTACTGGGCGGCATCCTTGGTGGTGATGTGTTCGAACACCACTTTCAGTTCCGGCATGTCGCGCCGCAGCGGCTGCATCACGCGGTCGATGAACACCGCTTCACGGTCGAAAATATCGATCGCCGGATCGGTGACTTCGCCGTGCACCAGGAACGGCATGCCTAGTTCCTGCATCACTTCCAGCGTCTTGTAGCATTTGCTGAGGTCGGTCACGCCGGCGTCGGAATTGGTGGTGGCACCGGCCGGGTACAGCTTCACCGCATGCACGAAGCCGCTGTCCTTGGCGCGCCGGATTTCGTCGGGCGGCGTGTTGTTGGTCAGGTACAGCGTCATCAGGGGCTCAAACGCCAGGTCGGGCGGCAGCACGGCCAGGATGCGGTCGCGGTAGGCCGCGGCCTGCGCGGTGGTGGTCACCGGCGGCTTCAGGTTCGGCATCACGATGGCGCGGCCGAACTGGCGTGCGCTATGCGGCAGGACGGCCGCCAGCGCCACGCCGTCGCGCAGGTGCAAGTGCCAGTCGTCGGGGCGGGTGATGGTCAGTGTATCGGTCAAGGCGTCAGTCATGTTCATTCTCTTCTGCAAAAAAACGCTCCGGCATGGCTTGCGGATTAGGGCGTCATTTTACCGCAGCCGGAGCCGGCGCTTCGCGAAATGCCGACAGTTTGCGGCTGGCCGGCGCTGCCACAGCCGGCTACCCGCAATAAAAAAGCCGCCCGGATATGCTCCGCGGCGGCTTCTCGTCTTGCGCGAAACTCAGCAATCAGTGGATGATTTTCGCCAGGAAATCGCGAGCGCGGTCGGAGCGCGGCGCACCGAAGAACTCGTCCTTGGTGCAGTCTTCCACCACCAAGCCCTTGTCCATGAACACCACGCGGTTGGCGACCTTCTTGGCGAAGCCCATTTCATGCGTCACCACCATCATGGTCATGCCTTCTTGCGCCAGGCCGACCATCACGTCCAGCACTTCATTGATCATTTCCGGATCGAGCGCCGAAGTCGGTTCGTCGAACAGCATCGCGATCGGGTCCATCGACAAGGCGCGGGCAATCGCCACGCGTTGCTGCTGGCCGCCGGAGAGCTGGCCCGGGAACTTGTCTTTCTGCGCGATCAGGCCGACCCGGTCCAGGTATTTCAAGCCTTTTTCATTGGCTTCGTCCTGGCTGCGGCCCAGCACCTTGACCTGGCCGATGGTCAGGTTTTCGCGGATCGACATGTGCGGGAACAGTTCGAAGTTCTGGAACACCATGCCGATGCGCGCGCGCAGTTTCGACAGGTTGGTCTTGGGATCGCCGACCGAGATGCCGTCGACCGTGATATCGCCCTTCTGGAACGGCTCCAGGCCGTTGACGGTCTTGATCAGGGTCGATTTGCCGGAACCGGACGGTCCGCACACCACTACCACGTCGCCCTTGGCCACTTGCGTGGTGCAATCGGTCAGGACTTGAAATTGGCCGTACCACTTGCTGACGTTGTTAAGCTTAATCATGAGTATTTCTCCTAATTCCTGAATTCTGTTTTGCAGTCCGGGCCCCGCCCTTCCCCGGACAGGGCCTGAATTTTATCGAACGATTATCGAATGATCGCAACCCTTTGCTGCAGTTTCTTGACCAGCGTCGACAAGCCGAAGCTCATCACGAAGTACACCACGGCGACAAACATGTACATTTCCACCAGGCGGCCGTCACGCTGCGCGATCTTGGATGCAACGGTAACGAAGTCCGGCACCGAGCCCAGCACATACACCAGCGAAACGTCCTGGAACAGCACGATGGTCTGGGTCAGCAAGATCGGGATCATGTTGCGGAACGCTTGCGGCAGCACCACGTTGCCCATCATTTGCCAGTAGTTCATGCCGAGCGCGTAGCCGGCGGAAACCTGGCCGCGCGGAATCGACTGGATCCCGGAACGCATGATTTCGCAATAATAAGCTGCTTCAAACAAAATGAACGTGATCAATGCCGACGAGAATGCGCCAACCTGCACCGGCTGTGCCGCGCCGATAATCCAGGCGCCGATATACGGCACCAGGAAGTAGAACCAGAAAATCACCAGCACCAGCGGCACCGAGCGGATCAGGTTGACGTAGCTGGTGGCGATCAGGGAAATCACCTTGTTGTGCGACAAACGCATCATCGCCAGCACGGTGCCGAACAGGATGCCGCCTATCATCGCCACCAAAGTCAGCGTCAGCGTGAACTTCATGCCGGTGGTGAACAGGTACATCCAGGAGCGCTGGATGACGTCAAAATCGAAATTCGAAAACATGATTAATGGCCTCCCGTGTTGGCGCTGCCGGCAGCAATGAAGCCAGGAATCGCGATCGCTTTTTCAAGCCAGCGCGCCAGCAGCAAGGCAATCCCCGAGATGATCACGTAGATCACGGTGGCGCCGGTGAGGGCTTCGAAAGTCTGGAAGGTGAATTCACGCATCGAGTAGGTAGCGGCGGTCAGCTCCACCAGGCCGATCGTCAGTGCGACCGAGCTGTTCTTGATGATTGCTGCAAATTCGTTGGTCAGGGACGGGATGATGATCCGGAACGACATCGGCAGCAATACGTAGCGATATGTTTGCGGCAACGTCAGACCGAGTGCAGTACCCGCCAGCTTTTGGCCACGGGGCAGTGCATTGATGCCAGCGGATACCTGTACGGCGATCCGCGACGACGTAAAAAAACCCAGCGCCAGGAAGGCGGTGATGAATGATGCGTTCGGCAGGCTCTTGAGCCAGTTGCCTATGCCCGCAGGGACGATTTCCGGCATCACGAAATACCAGAGGAACATCTGCACGATCAGCGGGATGTTACGGAATAATTCAACGTAGCCGTTGGCTACGCGCACTGCCCATTTGTTAGGCATGGTACGGATCGTACCGATCACGGTGCCGATGACCAGCGCCATGATCCAGGCCGACGCGGACAACGCAAGCGTCCACTTCAGGCCGGCCAGCAAGGTGTCCATGTAGGTGCTGACACCATCGGGAGACTCTTGCCAGAAGATGCCCCAGTTCCAGTTGTAATGCATATTAAGTCCCCTCTATTACTCAAATCTCCATCGTTGCGCTGTCAGCCGGCAGGCGCCGATTGTGCAACGCAGCAATTCAATTTCAGAAACAAAACGGGAGGCTTGCGCCTCCCGTTTCATTCTTATCGCCGTTCTTATTTTTTCTTCAACTTCAACGATTGTTTCTGCGCTTCAGGGACGGCAGCATAGGCAGCCGGATCGCCGGAATCGGTAGGCTTGGCAAACGCAGCCTTCAGCTCAGGGCTGATTGGCACGTTCAGGTTGATGCCCTTGGGCGGAATCGCCTTCAGGAACCATTTTGCGTAGATGTCGTTGATCTGGCCCGAGGTGTAGACATTGCTCAGTGCAGTGTCGACCGCTTTCTTGAACGGCAGGTCGTCCTTGCGCTCGATGATGCCGTACGGCTCGACCGACAGGGCTTCCTTGGTGATTTCGTAGTCGGCAGGCGCTCTCGAGCTGGCCGCCAGCGATGCCAGCAGGATGTCATCCATCACAAACGCCGTGGCGCGGCCGGTTTCCACCATCAGGAAAGCTTCAGCATGGTCTTTGGCAGCCAGGATGTTCATGCCGAGGTTGCGCTCGCCATTGAGGATCGTGACTTGCTTCAGGTTCGACGTGCCGGAAGTGGAAACGATGGTCTTGCCCTTGAGGTCGTCCAGCGTCTTGATGTTGGAAGATTTCTTGGCCAGGATACGGTTCGCGGTCACGTACATGGTCGGCGCAAAGGAAACGACCTTTTGGCGCTCTGCATTGTTGGTGGCGGAATCGCAGGACAGGTCGATGGTGCCGTTGGAGATCAGCGGGATACGGGTCGCCGAAGTCACTGGAACCATCTTCACGTTCAAGGCGGTCAGGCCGAGTTGTTTCTGAATGGCGGTCGCGGCTTTCAGGCACAAGTCGATCGAGTAACCTTGATACGATTGTTTGTCATCAAGGTAAGAGAATGGAATGGACGAATCGCGCACACCCAGGGTAATGGTGCCGGTATCCTTGATTTTTTTGAGTGTTCCGGTCAGTTCTTGCGCTTGTACGGAGCCAACCATTACTCCCAAGCCTAGCAAAGCGACGACCAATTTTGATGACATCATAACAACTCCCGTAAAAAAAATTATCTGTATAGTTTAACAAACTCGCTGCCACAGCAGCAGACTTAAACCTATGCTTATTTATTATTCTCACCTCTTCTTCAAAAACGCTTGTCTCCACCCTTGCTCATTTTGCATAAATTAACGATTACAGCCAATTCTGTTTACTTTCAGTTGCCAACCTGGTCCGACGGAAAGCGCAACGACTCCCTGAAAAGATAGCCCATGGGCATGTTCAACACGAGATTATTTTTTGCCGGGATCGGACTCAGGAACCACTTGGTGTATAACTTGTTGATCTCGCCATCGTGGATGATGCGCCCCATTTCACGGTCGACCACTGCCTTGTAGCTGGTATCGCCTTTCGGCAGCATGATAGCGTAAGGCTCGGTTGTCAAAGGCTCGCCGACAATGGCGTAGGCCGCAGGATCCTTGGCGGTAGCCTTCAGGCCGTACAGCAGCACGTCATCCATCACAAAAGCGTCAGCCGCCTTGTCTTCCACCATCTTGAACGATTCGTTGTGATCGCGTCCTTCCACTATGGTCATGTTCAGGGAACGGACCTGGCCACGGTCGACCAGCGATTTGACGCTGGTCGTGCCCTTGGTGGTCGCCACCTTCTTGTCGCGCAGGTCCGGCCAGTTCTTGATCTTGTCTTCCACCCGCACCAGCATGCGCGACGACGCCATGAAATGCGCAATGGTGAAACTGACCTGCTTGCGCCGTTCTGCGTTGTTGGTGGTCGAGCCACATTCCAGGTCGATTTTTCCGCTTGCGATCATGTCAATGCGATTAGATGAAGTCACTGGAACATAGACGATATTCAATTGCGGCAGTTTCAATTGTTGCTTCACCGCATCGGCAATCTTGAGACACAGGTCGATGGCATAACCCACCGGTTTTTTATCCTGGTCCACAAACGAAAACGGGAACGACGCCTCCCGGTAACCGATCGTGATGGTCTTGCTGTCGCGGATCTTCGTCAGCACATCTTCCGCATGAACAGCTGTTGCGGCGACGCCCAACGTTATCGCTAACACCATGCCCAGACCTGCATTGCACCACGCGGCCGCAATGCTTCCCTGGCCGCTCCTACCTTTCCCGATTCCCACGCTGCTCTCCCCGTTGACTTGCGCTGTCGATGGTGTTTTTATGCAATGAATATGCTTAATGCAATATTCAAGCCAGCTGTTTGCATGTCGGCGGCGACTGCCTTGGCGTCGCTCTTTTGCAGACAAGTCCCTGGATACGACCAGGGCCAGATGACACGCGCTCAGCTAAGGTTAAAGCTTGAGCGCGCGCAAAACATCCCGACTATAACGCAACATCAATCAAGGATACAAACCACGCATTTCACGCGCCTGCAGGACACGGGTACAGGCAACGATAAACGCAGCGGTGCGCAGCGATACCTTCTTCTCTTCGGCCAGTTGCCAGACCGCGGTAAACGCTTCGCGCATGATGCGGGTCAGGCGCAGGTTGATTTCATCTTCAGTCCAGAAGAAACTGGAGAAATCCTGCACCCATTCGAAATAACTCACCGTCACGCCGCCGGCATTGGCGATCACGTCAGGCACCACCAGCACGCCCTTTTCATGCAGGATGTCGTCCGCGGCCGGGCTGGTCGGGCCGTTGGCGCCTTCCAGGATGATCTTGGCGCGGATGGTCGGCGCATTCTCCACGGTAATTTGTTGCTCCAGAGCAGCTGGCACCAAAATATCGCAATCGACAGCCCAAAACTGCGCACGGTCGCTGATTTCTTCGCCGCCCTTGAAACCGGCGACGCTGCCGGTTTCATTGACGTGGGCTTGCAACGCCGCCACGTCGAGGCCGCTGGAACGCACCACGGTCGAGATATGGTCTTGCACCGCCACCACCTTGGCGCCGGCTTCCGAGAACAGCCGCGCAGCAATGCCGCCGACATTCCCGAAACCCTGCACCGCAATCTTGGCGCCGTGGATATCCAGGCCGCGCTTGACCGCTGCTTCGCAACCCACCACGAACACGCCGCGGCCGGTGGCTTCGCGCCGTCCCAGGCTGCCGCCCAGTGAAATCGGCTTGCCGGTGACCACGCCCGACGCGGTGCTGCCCTGGTTCATGGAATAGGTATCCATCATCCAGGCCATGATCTGTTCGTTGGTGTTGACATCCGGTGCCGGGATGTCCTTGTTGGGGCCGATGATGATGCCGATCTCGCTGGTGTAACGGCGCGTCATGCGCTGCAGCTCGCCTTGCGACAAGGTCTTCGGGTCAACCCGGATGCCGCCCTTGGCGCCGCCGTACGGCACGTTCACGGCCGCGTTCTTGACCGTCATCCAGGCCGACAGGGCCATCACTTCAGACAGCGTCACGTCCTGGTGGAAACGCACGCCGCCCTTGCCTGGGCCGCGCGAGGTGTTGTGCTGCACGCGATAGCCTTCGAAGTGGGCAATGGTGCCGTCGTCGCGTTCGATAGGGACGTCGACGATCAGCATCCGCTTCGGACGTTTCATGGTCTCGACCCAGCGGGCCAAGTTGCCGAGGTAAGGTGTTACGCGATCGATTTGTTCGAGGTAGTCGCCCCATGGGCCGATGCCATGTTGCGTGAGATAGGATGGAACTTCGTGCTTGATAGTCATATTTTTGCGCGCTCCTGGAAGTTGCAGACCGGCCCCCTGGTTAAGGACAGCAATAAGGACGACAGGGGAACTGACAGCGGGGGCTAAATCGATCTAGTGGCGAATCGTAGGACAACGGCACAGGGCAAAGCCAATGCTTTGTGCGCATGTAACTATGCATTTTTTGCATTGATATTAAAAATGCAATCCAAACATGGTGAGCATGGTTTTCGCGCAACGTCCTGCGTGCGCCGCGTGCCTGCAGTTCCGGGATTTATGCGAGCGCCGCCGGCGTTTTACGTTTTGCGTTTTTGGCGGCTTCCTTGGCTGCTTCTTTGGTTGCCTGTTCCTGCTGTTGCAGCAGGTAAGCCCATAACCGCGCCACCACCGGCTTGCCGGGCCGTTGCACGGTAGGACGTTCGCGGTAGAGGCGGATTTCCATGGTCGCTTCCCATTCGGGTGCGCTATCGTCGATCCTGTCGACCCTGGCCAGCTGCTTCAGCTTGACTTCTCGGGTCACCGCCGACTCCGGCAGGAAGGCCACGCCATGCCCTTCCAGCGCCATCATTTTCAAGCCTTCCGCCATGTCTGTCTCGTAGCGTTTTTCAAGGTAGAGCGGCTTCTTGGCGTCGGCCAGGATCAGTTCCACCATGCGCCCGAGGTAAGCATTGCTGGTATAGGACAAGAATGGCAAAGGCGCGCCTGCGCTGCCGGGAAAGACATAGTCCGGCACCCCGGCCTTGTTGCAATGGGCATACGCGCGCAGCACCTCGCTGCCCAGTGTGATCAGGTCGTAGCGGCCGGTATCGAGCTGCACCGGCTGGCGCGGATGGTGATAGCACAGCAGCAGGTCGCAGCCGCCGTCCACCATCGCCATCACGGCGTCATGCACGTTCAAGGCCAGCAGGCGCGTATTGAGCGGTCCGAAACCGTCTTCCAGCAAACGGATCCAGCGCGGCACGTAGGTCAGCGACAAGGTATGCGGCACGGCGAAATCCACCGTGCTCAACGCGGTCGGACGCTTGCCGCGCATCAGCGCACGGGCGTTGTTGATCTGGCCCAGCATCTCCAGCGCCTGCTCGTAAAACACTTCGCCGGCTGCGGTCAGCCGCGTCGGATAGGAGGTGCGGTCGATCAGGTCGGCGCCCAGCCACGCTTCCAGCGACTGGATGCGGCGCGAGAAGGCCGGCTGCGTGACATGACGCAATTCTGCGGAGCGGCTGAAACTATGCGTTTCCGCCAACGAAATGAAGTCTTCTAACCATTTGCTTTCCATGCCGCTATCGTAACGCGAGTCGGCGCGGCGGCATAGAAAATTGGCGGACCTGCGGCCGACAAGCTGCATCGGCGTTGTACTTCTGCACCTTGTACTTCTACATTACCTGCACCACGTTTTCAGGATACCCGCCGTCGATTCCCGGCGAAGGGCCTTCCACTTCTTCCGGATGCGCTTGCTGGCGCTGCCACATCTGCGCGTAGGCGCCGTCCGCCGCCAGCAGCTGGAGGTGGGTGCCGCGCTCGATGATGCGGCCGTGGTCCAGCACCAGGATCTGCGCCGCATCGGCGATGGTCGACAAGCGGTGGGCGATGACCAGCGTGGTGCGGTCCTTGGCGATTTCCTTGAGCTGCGCCTGGATCGCCTGTTCCGATTTCGAATCGAGCGCCGAGGTGGCCTCGTCGAAAATCAACAGCGCGGGATTTTTCAGCAAAGTGCGCGCGATCGCCACCCGCTGCTTTTCGCCGCCCGACAATTTTAAGCCGCGCTCGCCCACCATCGAATCGTAGCCGTCCGGCAGCGATTCGATGAAATCGTGGATATGCGCCGCCTTGGCGACCGCGACGATTTCCGCCTTGCTGGCGCCCGGCTTGCCGTAGGCGATGTTGTATTCGATGCTGTCGTTGAACAGCACCGTATCCTGCGGCACGATGCCGATCGCCTGGCGCAGCGAAGCCTGGGTGATGTCGCGCAAATCCTGGCCGTCGATCGTGATGCGGCCGTTGTTGATATCGTAAAAACGGAACAGCAAACGCGACAGGGTCGACTTGCCGGAACCGCTGTGGCCGACCACCGCGGTGGTGGTGCCGGCGGCAATCGTGAAATCGACGTCGAACAGGATCTGGCGCTTGCTCTCGTAGCTGAAATCCACATGCGCAAAACGCACTTGCGCGCCGCCGGTCAGCAGCGGCGGCGCCTGCACGGCGTCGGCGATTTCGCGATTCTCATCGAGCAGGTGGAACAGCCGCTCCATGTCGGCCAGGCTCTGCTTGATTTCGCGGTAGATGACGCCGAGGAAATTGAGCGGAATATACAGCTGGATCATGAAGGAGTTGACCAGCACCAGGTCGCCCAGCGTCATCTTGCCGTCGATTACGCCCTGCGTGGCGCGCCACAGGATCAGCGTCACCGCGATGGCGATGATCAGCGATTGCCCGGTATTGAGCAGGGACAGCGAGGTCTGCGATTTCACCGCCGCGGTTTCGTAGCGCATCAAGCCGTCGTCGTAGCGCCGCGCTTCGTATTCCTCGTTGCCGAAATACTTGACGGTTTCGTAGTTGATCAGCGAATCGATGGCCTTGGTGTTGGCGCTCGAATCGAGGGTGTTCATGGTGCGCCGGAAATGGGTGCGCCATTCGGTGACGGTGACGGTAAAAAAAATGTAGCTCACCAGCGCCACCGCGGTGATGCCGGCGAACCAGATGTCGTAGTGCAGCACCAGGTAACCCAGCACCAGCGAGATTTCGATCAGGGTCGGCAGGATGCTGAACAGCGCATACGACACCAGCGACGAGATGCCGCGTGTGCCGCGTTCGATGTCGCGCGTCATGCCGCCGGTCTGGCGGTTCAGGTGGAAGCGCAGCGATAGCGAATGCAGGTGGCGGAACACCTGCAGGGCGATGGTGCGCACCGCGCGCTGGGTGACGCGCGCGAACACGAACTCGCGCAATTCGGTGAACAGGGTGGTGCTCAGGCGCAGCGCGCCGTAGGCCGCCAGTATCCCCAGCGGCAGCACCAGCATCGCCTGCGGATGGCTGACCGTGATGGTCATGCTGTCGACCAGTTTCTTCAGCACCAGCGGTACGCCGACATTGGCCAGCTTGGCGCCCAGCATGAACAGCAGCGCCAGCGAGACGCGCCACTTGTAGGTCCAGAGATAGGGCAGCAAGGTCTTGAGCGTGGCCCAGTCGCTACGCTTTGGCTGGCCGCTGCCGGTAACTGCGGCGGGCTCTGGCGACGTGTAAGAATGGTGGCGCATAGGGTGACAATCGTAAAGAATGGTTTAAGCTACGGATACAAAACCAATTGTAGCTCTCAGGGGAAATAACCGATGACTGATCAAAACAACAATCAATTGCCACCCGACACCATGCCGCAGCTGCGGGTGATGCCGATGCCGTCCGACGCCAACGTGCACGGCGACGTCTTCGGCGGCTGGATCATGGCACAAGTCGACATTGCCGGCTCGCTGCCGGCCACCCGTCGCGCCAACGGCCGTGTCGCCACGATCGCGGTGAACTCCTTTTTGTTCAAGCAGCCGGTGTTTGTCGGCGACCTGCTGTCGTTTTATGCCGAGATCGTCAAGGTCGGCAATACTTCGATCACCGTCAACGTCGAGGTGTATGCCGAACGCAACCGGCTGCAGACGGAAGTCGTGAAAGTGACCGAAGCGACGCTGACTTATGTCGCCACCGACGCCCAGCGCAAGCCGCGTCAGCTGCCGCCGCTGGCGTCCTGACTCACATCCTTGTTTGCCCCGAGCTCGCTGGAGATGCTGGCCGCCGCGGCCTGCACTACCGCGATCAGTGACTGCATCCGTTCCAGCGGCATGTAAGGCAGGGTGCTGGACACGCTGATGGCGGCGACAATCGCGTGGCTGGCGTCGTAGATCGGCGCCGCCACACAGCGTATCGACGGCTCGTTGTCTTCCAGGTCGAAGGCATAACCGCCTTTGACGTATTCACGCATCTGGTCGCGGAACTCAATCCAGCTGCGCTTCGGCAATAAACCGGAAGCATGGCTGCTGGCGGCGCTGCTGCGCTTCTGGTACAAGCTCTTCCATTCCTCTTCGTCCATGCCCAGCATCAGAGCCTTGCCGACGCCGGTGGTGGCGATCGGCATCCTGTGCCCCACGCGCGAGCGCATTTCCAAACCCTTCTTGCCGGGAATCTTGTCCAGGTAGAGCACATCGTCGGCGTCCTGCAAAGCCAGGTGGATAGTGTCGCCCGACTGTTCGGCCAACTGCTCCAGGTAGGGCCGCGCCGCTATGCTTAGCGAGACTTCTTCGCGCGCCTGAAAACCTAGTTCAATCAGTTTCGGTCCGAGCATATAACCCGCGCTCGGCGTAAAGCGCAGATAGCGCTCCTGCACCAGGCAGTTCGCCAGCCGGTGGGTAGTGCTGCGCGTGGTGCCCAGCATCTGCGCGATCTGTTTCAGATCGCGCGCACCGCCAGCCACCGCCTGCAGTACTCCCAGCCCGCGTGTCAGGGTCTGGGTGCCGGTCGGTGCGGCAGCCGGCTCATCCGGATTGTCAGGCAACTCTGCCGAGTCCTGCGATTTGCGCATGATTAGAACCTGTCAGAAAATACCTAAGCTTACTTTTATATCCCATATATTGGGATATGATATCATATATTGACAGAAAATGGCAGCCGGAATAAAGTACGCCACATCACGGGGCACGCTGATCCTGCCTGTAATTTTTAAAACCAACCAACCCATGCCGCCTGCACCGCATCAAACGCACTTGATCGCCCTCGACTGGGGGACTTCATCGCTGCGCGCCTACCGGCTCGGAGCGCATGGCCAGACGCTGGAGTTGCGCGCCCTGCCCTGCGGCATAATGCAATTGCCGGCAGCCGCAAGCGGCGACAAAGCCGCGCTTGAAGCCGATTTTGAAGCCGCTTTCGAGCAAGCTTGCGGCGATTGGCTGCGCGCCGAACCAGGCACGCCGGTGATCGCGGCCGGCATGGTAGGCAGCCGCCAGGGCTGGCTGGAAGTACCGTACCTGGAAGTGCCGATCGCCGTCGACCGCATCGGCGCCAGCTTGAGCCTGCTGCGCAATCGCCATGGCCAGCCGATCCATCTGGTGCCGGGCCTGATCGAAAACGCCATGCTGCCGAACGTCATGCGCGGCGAAGAGACCCAGGTGGTCGGCGTGCTCAATGCCCTCAACCAGGACACGGCTGAGACCGATGTCCTGATCGGCCTGCCCGGCACGCATTCCAAGTGGGTGCAGATACGGCGCGCGGGCAAGCTATGCCAGCTAGCGCATTTCGATACGTTCATGACCGGCGAAGTGTTTGCCGCCTTGTCCGGCCATACCATTCTCGGTCGCGGCATGCAGGCTGGCGAAGGCAAGGACAAAGACGACGCGGGGGCCGGGCAGCAAGCATTTGAGCGCGGCGCCCTGGTGGCGCGCAGCGCAGCCGGCCAGGCAGGCGTATTGTCGACCATATTCAGTACGCGCACGCTGGGACTGACCGGCGTGCTGGACGGCGCCGGCCAGCGCGAATACCTGTCCGGACTGCTGATCGGCCACGAAATCGCCGCATTGCAAGCCATGTTGCGGGAACAGGGACGGCAGCCCTCGCAAGTGATGCTGGTCGGCGAAGCCGGCTTGTGCGCACGCTACACGCAAGTGCTGCGCGCCTATGATTTTGGGGCAGTCGAAGTCGTCGCCCAGGCCACCGAACGCGGCCTGTGGCAACTGGCGCTGACGGCTGGACTATTGAAACATGCCTAGCAGCGGGAATACCGGGAAACCATCATGTTAAGAAATGCAATGAAACAGTGCGGACTGATCGCCATTCTGCGCGGCGTCGAGCCGCATGAAGTAGCCGCGATCGGCCTGAAACTTTACGAAGCCGGCTTCCGCATCATCGAGGTGCCGCTCAATTCGCCGCAGCCGTTCGACAGCATCCGCAGCCTGCGCAATGCCTTGCCTGCCGACTGCCTGGTCGGCGCCGGCACGGTCCTGACGACCGACCAGGTAGCGGCAGTCAAGCGCGCCGGCGGCGAAATCATCGTCATGCCGCACAGCGACCCGGAAGTGATCGCTGCCGCCAAACAGGCTGGCCTGGCTTGTGCGCCGGGCGTCGCCACGGTCACCGAGGCATTCGCTGCGCTGGCCGCCGGCGCCGATGTCTTGAAAATGTTCCCGGCCGAGCAGCTGGGGCCGAACGTAGTCAAAGCATGGCGAGCAGTGATCCCGCGCGAAGTGGCGCTGCTGCCGGTAGGCGGCATCACGCCGGAAAACCTGGCAACATTCGTCAGCGCCGGCGCTTCCGGATTCGGCCTTGGATCGGCCCTGTACAAACCGGGGTTGAGCGCCGACCAGGTCGGCCAGAACGCCAACCGGTTTGTCGCGGCATGGTGTGCAATACAAGAAAATTCAAACACGGCAGAAACAGCGGAAACGCCAGAAATAAAAAATTGAACAGGAGACGAGCTTAATGAAGATCACCAAACTGACCACTTACATCGTACCGCCGCGTTGGTGTTTCCTGAAGATAGAAACCGACGAAGGCGTGGTCGGCTGGGGCGAACCGGTGGTCGAAGGCCGCGTGCACAGCGTGGCGGCGGCTGTCGAAGAACTGTCCGACTACCTGATCGGCAAGGATCCGCGCCATATCGAAGACCATTGGACGGTGCTGTACCGCGGCGGCTTTTATCGCGGCGGCGCCATCCACATGAGCGCGCTGGCCGGCATCGACCAGGCGCTGTGGGATATCAAGGGCAAGGCGCTCGGCGTCTCGGTCAGTCAGCTGCTCGGCGGCCCGGTGCGCGACAGCATCCGCGTCTATTCCTGGATCGGCGGCGACCGCCCGGCCGACACCGCGGCAGCGGCCAAGGACGCCGTGGCGCGCGGCTTTACCGCGGTCAAGATGAACGGCACCGAAGAACTGCAGTTTGTCGACTCCTATGAAAAAGTGGAAGCGACATTGGCCAACGTCGCCGCCGTGCGCGCGGCGGTCGGCCCGCATATCGGCATCGGCGTCGATTTCCACGGCCGCGTGCACAAGCCGATGGCGAAGATCCTGATCAAGGAACTGGAACCGTACAAGCTGATGTTCATTGAAGAACCTGTGCTGAGCGAAAACTACGAAGCGCTGAAAGAACTGGCGCCGCTGACCAGCACGCCGATTGCGCTGGGCGAGCGGCTGTATTCGCGCTGGGATTTCAAGCGCATCCTGAGCGAAGGTTATGTCGACATCATCCAGCCCGATGTTTCGCACGCCGGCGGCATCACCGAAACGCGCAAGATCGCCACCATGGCTGAAGCCTACGACGTCGCCGTGGCGCTGCACTGCCCGCTCGGTCCGATTGCGCTGGCCGCCTGCCTGCAGGTGGATGCGGTGTCGTACAACGCCTTTATCCAGGAACAGAGCCTGGGCATCCATTACAACAAGAGCAACGACTTGCTCGATTACGTGAAAAACCCCGAAGTCTTTTCCTATGACAAGGGTTACGTGACCATTCCGCAGGGGCCGGGACTGGGCATCGAAATCAACGAGGAGTATGTCAAGGAACGGGCTGCCGTCGGCCACCGCTGGCGCAATCCGATCTGGCGCCACAAGGACGGCAGTTTCGCCGAGTGGTAAGACGCAGCTTGATCGATCCATCAAACAAATGATTTCACGAAGAGAGCAGCATAGCCCTCAAACACCACCATAAGGTCTGGCAAACCCCGACAGGAGAATCGTTATGCAGGAGCAGGTGCTTGAAGTAGAACCGCTGTCGACGGCAAACAGGACAACACAACCGCCGCAGCAAGCACCCAGCCGCAAACGCTTCCTGATCATGCTGCTGCTGTTCGTCACGGTGGTGATCAATTACCTGGACCGCAGCAACCTGTCGATCGCCGCGCCGGAACTGATGCGCGAACTGGCGATCGATCCGGTCCATGCCGGCTGGATCTTTTCCGCTTTCGGCTGGACCTATGCCGCCATGCAAATCCCCGGCGGCTGGCTGGTGGACCGGGTGGCGCCTAGAGTGCTGTATGCGCTGGCGCTGGCCTTGTGGTCGCTGGCCACCGTCTTCCTCGGTTTTATCGGCAGCTTCGCCGGACTGTTTGCGCTGCGCCTGCTGGTGGGGGCGCTGGAAGCGCCGGCTTACCCCATCAACAACCGCGTCGTCACTACCTGGTTTCCGGAACGCGAACGGGCCACCGCCATCGGCTTCTACACCTCCGGCCAGTTCGTCGGATTGGCATTCCTGACGCCGCTGCTGGCCTGGCTGCAGCAAGCTTACGGCTGGCACATGGTGTTCGTCAGCACCGGCCTGACCGGCATTGCCTGGGCCGCGATCTGGTATCTGGTGTACCGCGAGCCGCGCCAGTTCAAGGGCGCCAATGCAGCGGAAATCGAATTGATCCGCAGCGGCGGCGGCCTGGTCGATATCGCCCAGGCAAGCAGCACGCAAAAACCCGGCTTCAGCGTGGCCGACCTCGGGCTGGTGCTGAGCCGGCGCAAGCTGTGGGGCATCTACCTCGGACAGTACGCCGTGAATTCCACGCTGTGGTTCTTTCTGACCTGGTTCCCGACCTACCTGGTCAAGTACCGCGGCATGGATTTCATCAAGTCCGGTTTCCTGGCCTCGCTGCCGTTCCTGGCCGCCTTCCTCGGCGTGCTCAGCTCCGGCATCTTTTCCGACTGGCTGATACGCAAGGGCGCATCGGTCGGCCTGGCGCGCAAACTGCCGATCATCAGCGGCTTGCTGATTTCTACCTGCATCATCGGCGCCAACTATGTCGACTCGACCGCCTGGATCATCGTCTTCATGGCGGTGGCTTTCTTCGGCAACGGCTTTGCTTCGATCTCATGGTCGCTTGTGTCGTCGCTGGCGCCGGCCAAGATGCTGGGGCTGACCGGCGGCGTTTTCAACTTCATCGGCAACCTGGCCGCCATCACGACCCCGCTGGTGATCGGGTTCCTGATCAGCGGCGACAGCTTCGCGCCGGCCATCACCTATATCGCCGTGATGGCCCTGGCGGGAGCGCTATCGTACATCCTGCTGGTCGGCAAAGTAGAACGCATCACCGCCTGACGCTCTCGCAAAAAAACAAACCCCGGATGCGCTTGTCGCACATCCGGGGTTTTTCACAACCGTGGCCTCCGGCAAGACGCCACTTTTTCCAAATCTCAGGCCGCCTGTTTTTGCTCAGCCGGTTTCTCGTCGCGCAATTCGCGGCGCAGGATCTTGCCGACGTTGGTCTTCGGCAGGTCGGTGCGGAACTCGATATATTTCGGCCGCTTGTAGCCGGTCAGCTGCTCACGGCAATAAGCCATCAGTTGCTCGGCGGTCAGCGACGGATCCTTGCGCACCACAAAAATCTTCACCACTTCGCCGGCATGTTCGTCCGGCACACCGACGCATGCGCATTCCAGCACGCCCGGATGCTGCACCACCACGCCTTCGACTTCGTTCGGATAGACATTGAAACCGGAGACCAGGATCATGTCTTTCTTGCGGTCGACGATCTTGGTGTAACCGCGCTCATCCATGATGCCGATATCGCCCGACTTGAAAAAGCCGTCAGCGGTCATGACCTTGGCGGTTTCGTCATCGCGGTTCCAGTAGCCGCGCATGACCTGCGGTCCGCGGATCGCGATTTCGCCGGCCTGGCCCAGTGCTACCGGATTGCCGGCGTCGTCCAGGATGGCGATCTCGGTCGACGGCAAAGGCAGGCCGATGGTGCCGCTGTATTCCTTGATGTCGCATGGATTGGCGCAAGCGATGGGCGAAGTTTCCGACAAGCCGTAGCCTTCGATGATCGGGCAGCCGGTGACTTCTTTCCACTTGTCCGCAACCGCCTTTTGCACCGCCATGCCGCCGCCGACGCAGACCCGGTAGCCGGAGAAATCCAGCTTGGCGAAATCGGGATGGTTCAGCAAGGCGTTGTACAGCGTATTGACCGCCGGGAAGGTATTGATCTGGTACTTCGACATTTCCTTGATCAGGCCGGCGATGTCGCGCGGATTCGGGACCAGCAGGTTCAAGGCGCCCTCGCGCATGCCGAGCATGCCGCATACCGTCAAGGCGAAGATGTGATACAGCGGCAAGGCGCAGACAAACACCAGCTGCTCGACTTTCGGGCCGTTGTTCAAGCCGGGAGCGAGCCAGGCTTCAGCCTGCAGCACGTTGGCCACCACGTTGCGATGCGACAGAGTTGCCCCTTTCGAGACGCCGGTAGTGCCGCCTGTGTATTGCAGGAAAGCGGTGTCGTCGGGCGTCAGCGCAACCGGTTTCAGCTGCAGCGAGGCCCCTTGCGACAAGACACTGTTGAACGGCACGGAACCGGGCAAGGAGAAACTCGGCACCATCTTCTTGACATGGCGCACCACCAGGTTGACCACCAGGCCTTTGACGCCCATCAGATCGCCCATGCTGGCGACCACCACATGCTTGACCTTGGTGCGGGCGATGACCTGCTGCAGGGTAGTGGCGAAATTTTCGAGTATGAAGATGGCTTCCGCGCCCGAGTCGTTCAGCTGATGCTCAAGCTCGCGCGGGGTGTACAGCGGATTGACGTTGACCACGATATAACCGGCACGCAAGATGGCGGCGATCGCCACCGGATATTGCAGCACGTTAGGCATCATGATGGCGACTCGCGCGCCCTTTTCCAGGCCTTTGCCCTGCAGCCAGGCGCCGACTTTGCGGGACAGCTGGTCAACCTCGGCATACGTCAGGTATTTGCCCATGCAGGCATAGGCGTTGCGCGGCGCGTATTTCTGGAACGCCTCTTCCAGCAACTGCGCCAGCGACTGGTATTGGGAGTAGTCAATCTCCGGGGCCACGCCTTCCGGATACGATTTGAGCCAAAATTTATCCACGTATTTATCCATACTCTGCCTTTAGTCTCTGCTTGTTATAAATGCATTCTTTTTGGCTTGTTTCACTGGAAGAAAAACGCGCCTGTAAGGGGGTATTGCCGGGATATATTGCCGGCCACCGTTAAAAAAGCACGGTTGTATTTTTTTGTTCTACCGCGATGCTATCGGGCAAAGCGTCCGCATGCAAGCGTTTTGACGCATATTTGAGCAAATCATCGGCGCTGAGCTTCATGTTGTGATGCAACAAAACCTCTGCTAGCAGATGCTGGACACCCTCCTCGTCCGGACTCCATTTCACGTGGGCAACTGCCACCGCCGGATGCTCGAACAAGACTTCTTCGATCTGCCGCGGGAACACCCGTCGACCGTTCCGTATTCCCATATTACTCTTGCGGTCGATGATGGAAACAAAACCGTCTTCGTCGATGCTGGCGACGTCGCCGGTGGCCAGCCAGCCGTCGTACAAACGTTCCTTGCTTATCTTCCTGGCAATCAGGTTCAGTGCGGATGCCCCGGGTCCGGCGGCGCCGGCAGGGCCATGATCGTAGCCGGAGAACAGCTGCGGCCCGCGCACCCATAACTCGCCCACGGTGTCGCTAGGCAATTCGGCATCCGTATCCAGGTCGACCACTTTCACTTCCGTATCCGGCAACGGCACGCCGACCACGCCCTGGATGCGGCGCGCCGCCAGCGGCATGGCCAGCACCGCGGGTGCAGCCTCGGTCAGGCCATAGGCTTCGACCAGGCGGCCGCGCGTCAGCTTTTCAAATTCTTCGCGGATTTCCTGGGCCAGCGGCGAACCGCTGACCGCGCAGACCCGGATCGAGGCCAGGCCGTAGCGCCGCACGCCGGGCGTGTGCGCCAGTTCACGCACCATGCGCGGCGTGGTCGGGAAATATGTCGGCCGCATCTTCTTGACGGTCTTCAGCAAGGGCTCCAGTTCAGCTCCCGGCAACAGGATCAGGGTCGCGCCCAGGTACACGCCAAGGTGCAGCAAGCCGGTCAGGCCGTAGGCGCTGGACAAGGGCTGCTGCGCCAGGAAACGTTCGTCGCCCGGCCGTGATTCCGGCAGCCAGTGGCGCAGTTGCAAGGCGTTCGCTGCCAGGTTGCGGTGCGACAGCGCCACCGGCAGCGGCGTGCCGCTGGCGCCGTAGGTGTACACCACCACCGCGATGTCGCCGACATCCTGCACCAGCTCAGTCGGCGCTACCGAACCGCGTCCCAGCACCTGCTTGAATTTCAGGTAGCGCCGCTCATGCCGGCGATGCTGCTTGTCTTGCCGGAACCAGGGCAGCCAATGCCCTTCCTGCACATGATGCAAGGTCGCGAATTTCAGTTTTTCACGCCAGCCCATGTGATCGATCATCGACGCGAATATGACGCGCCGCAGGCCGGCCGCGCGGCGATCGCTCTGCAGCTCATCGCGCAAGTCGTCGTAGCGGTTGGTGGTGGTCACCAGCATCACGACGCCTGCATCTGCCATGCGCGTCAGCAGGATTTCCTTGGGCGTGGCGGCGTCGCTTAGCACCGCCACCGCACCTGCTTTCAGGATGCCGAAATAGGCGATCACCAGAGACGGTATGTTCGGCAAGGCCAGCAGGATCCGCTCGCCGGGCTTGATGCGCAAGTCGAGCAAGCCATGGGCAAAACGATTGGCTTGCCGGTCCAGTTCGCGCCAGTCGATCTTGCCGCCGCGGTAAGCCAGCGCCGTGGTTTTGCCGAAGCGCCTGGCCGTCGCTTCCAGCAAGCGCGGCAAGGGCGCTGCCGGTATCTTGATGCGGTATGGCGTGCGGGCATCGTAGAATTTCAGCCACGGACGTTCGGCTTCCAGCTGCTTGCGCGCTGCGCGCCGCTCGGCTTTTTGCCGTGCCCGCCGCTCCGCCAGCTCCGCCGGATCGGACTGCATCTGCAGGAAGCGCTGGATGGCGCGATTCACCGCATCGGGGCGCTCCACCATCACCTGGTGCGCGGATACCGGCACCACCAGTTCTTCGGCGCCCGGGATCAGGCGCGCCACTTCCTTGTAGGCGGCCTCGTCGAACAGGATATCGCGGTGGCCGAGAATCACCAGCGTCGGCACCGCGATCGCGCGCAGGTATTCGCTGCCGTCCCACGGCAGCAAGGCATGACGGTTTTGCAGGTAAACCACGTGCGACGGCGGATAAATGCGGGCCGCGGTGATGCCGACGTACGGCATCAGTTTGCGCACCATATCGAATATGCGCGGCGGCATGCGCAGCACGATGCGGCCGGCCAGGCGCAGGCGGAAACGCGCTGCCGAGGCGATCATGACCAGCGCCGACACGCGCTGCGGAAACTGCTTCAGGAAATAGGCGGACAGCGCACCGCCGAACGAGTGGCACACCAGGATGAAACGCTGCGGCACTTCCAGCTGATCCAGCGCGGCAGCGATGTCGGCGACCAGTTCCGGCACATCGTAGCTGGCGCCTTCGGCCGCTGTCGGCGCATCGCTGTAGCCGTGGCCGCGCAGGTCGAGCGCGATCACCCGGTAGTCGAGCTGGAATTGTTCCAGCTGGTATTCCCAGTAGGCCGCGCGGCCGCCGAAGCCGTGAATAAAAACCATCGTGGGTTGCTGGCTGCGCGGGCCGCGATCATATTCTGGCCCGGCATCCAGCACGCTCATTTCCAGTGCACTGTCATAGACTCCGCTGCCGTTGCGCGCCAGGCGGTTCGGCAGTTTCAGCGTGCTGCGGTGCAGGTCGGCATTAAATGTCATCTTGGCATTGTAACCAAGATAGATTTATGTGGGCCGGGATTTCGCCAGCTCTTCCAGCCGGCGATGTCTTTCTTCCTTGCTGAGCGCCGCCAGCCCGGCGACCGCCGCATAGAATTTCTTGAGGGTCTGCTGCTGGGCCAGCAAAGCCTTGAAACCGGGCACCAGGTCGTAATAGGTCGCCACCAGCGCCAGATGGGCGTTCGACAACGGTTCGGCAAACCAGTGGTCGTAGCCGGCGTAGCCGCCCCACTTTACCTTGAGCGCCTGGTAATCCACTTGCAGCGCGAGGAAAATCGCCGCCTTCTGCTGCAGCTTTTGCGCATCGCTGAGTTCGCTGGCGTAATTGCTTGCCAGCCGCTGCCGGTACTGCAGCAGCAATGCCAGGAATTCCTCCTTGCGTCCTTCAAACTGAACGTAGGCGTCGCGCGTCTTTTGGCTGCCGACCGCCGCCAGCCAGCGCTCGACGCCGACCTGCTCGACCGTGGTGGCGAACGACTCGTTGAATTGCGTATCGTCCTTGGCGTACACCGTCTGGTGCGCCAGCTCGTGGAAAACCAGGCGCGCCAGTTCGCCGTCGGGATAGCGGATGAAGGTCGACAACAGCGGATCGTTGAACCAGCCGAGCGTGGAATAGGCCGGCACGCCGCTGACTTGCACATCGTAGCCTTGCTGGCGCAGGCTGGCGGCGAATTTTTTTGCGGCGTCCTGGCTGAAATAGCCGCGGTAGTTGACGCAGCCGGCAATCGGGAAACACCACTGCTTGGGCTCGAGCGACAAAGCTGGCGCCGCCACCACATTCCACAAGGCGAAGCGGCGCTGCAGGTCGGCGTACTCGGTGTAGCTGCGGTTGTCCGGCAAGTTCAGATCGCTCACCGCGAAGCGGCGGATCTGCTTGGTCAGCTTCAACTTGGCCCTGAGGCCGGCGTCGAGGTTCGGATCGGCCAGCCATTCATCCACCGGATGAGCGCGGTCCAGCAGCGAAAACTGGCCGTTTGCCGCCTGCCCGTAATACGCCAGCTGGGCGCAACCGGCTGCCGCCACGGCTAACAGCAAAACCGTGGGCAGCCGGGCATTCATGCCGGCGCTTTTTCCACTTCCACCAGCACATCGTAGAAGGTTGGAGCGCGCCCCATGTCGGTCAGGCGCTGGCTGGTCACCTCATTGGCGTTCTTGCCGTCGCTGGCCATTTTTTTCCACCAGATCGACAAGCCCACCACCAGTCCGATCCGCGCCTTGTCGGTCACTCTCAGCCTGGCGTTGAAACTGCCGCGGTCGTTATAGATGCGCACGGCATCGCCGCTGGCCAGGGCTCTTGCCGCGGCATCGGTTGGATGCATGTCCAGGTGCGGTTCGCCTTCGGTGTCGCGCAGGCTTTTCACGTTCACGAAACTGGAATTGAGAAAGTTGCGAGCCGGCGGCGAAATCATCGCCAGCGGGTACTTCCTGGCCAACTGCGGATTGCTGGCCGGCGATTCATAGGGCGCGATATAGGTCGGCAAGGGATCCAGTCCGTCCTTCAGCATCTGCGCGCTGTAAAACTCGCACTTGCCGGATGGCGTCGGGAAACCGCCATGTGCGAACGGCGCGTCCGGCACGTTCAGTTTTTGCCAGCCTTTTTGTTTTAGCGCATCCCAATCGAAATGGATCGCCCGCTCATTTTTCCGGTCAAATGCCTGCGCCGCGATTTCATCGTCGGTTTCGCGGAAACAGGCGTCGTCGAAACCCATGCGCGCCGCCAGCAGGCGGAAGATTTCGGTATTCGGCTTGGCTTCGCCAAGGGGCGTGATCGCGGCGTTATTCGCCAGCATGTACAGGTGACCGTAGGCCGAATGGGCATCCACGTGTTCCAGCTGGGTGGTGGCCGGCAGCACGATATCGGCGTAATCGGCGGTATCGGTCTGGAAATGCTCCAGCACCACGGTGAATAAATCTTCGCGCGCAAAACCGCGGGCGACGGCGCCGGATTCCGGCGCTACCGCAACCGGATTCGAGTTGTACACGATCAGGGCTTCGATTTTCGGCCCGAACTCAGGCGAGGCTTCGCGCAGCAGGTCATCGCCGATGGTGCTCATGTTGATGGTGCGCGGCGCCATTCCCTGCTTTAGCAGGAAATCGGGACGCTGCAGGAACTGGTTATTTTTTGGGAAGCTGTCCGAGGTCGACAGCTGCACGCCGCCGGCGGCATGGCGCCAGGCCCCGACCAGGGCCGGCAGGCAGGTGATATTGCGCACCGCCATGCCGCCGCCGCGCACGCGCTGCAAGCCGTAGTTGACCCGGATCGCCGCCGCTTCGCCGCGTTGCGCCGCAGCGCCGTAGCTGCGCGCCAGTTCCAGCACTTCATCGGCGCCGATGCCGCACACTTCGGCGGTCTTCTGCGGCGTCCAGCTCGACACCTGCTGTTTCAGCTGCTCGAAGCCCAGCGTGTATTGGGCGATGTAGTCGTGGTCCAACAAGTCCTCGGCAATCAGCACATGCATCATGCCCAGCGCCAGCGCCGAATCGGTGCCCGGCAACAGGGCGATGTGCTGGTGGCATTTGTCGGCGCTCAGGGAGCGATACGGATCGATGGCGATCAGTTTGGCGCCGCGCCGTTTTGCTTCCTGCGCGCGCATCCAGAAATGCAGGTTGGACGCTATCGGGTTGCCGCCCCAGATCAGGATCAGCTTGGCGTTCTGGAACTGTTCGAGGTCGGTGCCTACCCTGGCGCCTATCGTGTATTTGTAGCCGGTGCCGCCGGCCGAAGCGCAGATGGTGCGGTCCAGCAGCGAAGCGCCGATGCGGTTGAAAAAACGCATCGCCATCGACTCGCCCTGCACCAGGCCCATGGTGCCGGCGTAGCTGTAAGGCAGGATGGCTTGCGGATTGCGCGCGGCAATTTCACCCAGCCGCCCGGCGATGGTGGCGATCGCCTCGTCCCAGCTGATCTGTACGAATTTCCCCTCGCCCTTGTTGCCGATCCGCTTGAGCGGATGCAGCAGGCGGTCCTTGTGATAAGTCCGTTCGGTGTAGCGCGCGACCTTGGTGCACAGCACGCCGGCCGTGGTCGGATGGTCCGGATCGCCGCGCACCTCGGTGGCGACGCCGTCGGTGACGGTCACCAGCAGCGCGCAGGTATCGGGGCAATCGTGCGGACAGGCGGCACGGATCGTACGAGTGGTGGCAATAGTCATAATGTCATCAAAACCAAGGTGCTTCAATCCGCTACTTTAGCAAAATCCGTTCAAACAAGATGCATTTGATGGCTGCAGCTTACTTCCCGGCTGGCAGCTGCATCTCCGGATCCATCAGGCGCAGCATGAACGCTTCGCACTGGACCAGCTGTTCCAGCGCCACGAATTCATTCGGCCGGTGCGCCTGTTCGATGCTGCCGGGGCCGCAAATCACGGTGGGAATGCCGGCGCGCTGGAACAAGCCGGCTTCGGTGCCGTAGGACACCGCGCCGTTCGGCTTGTTGCGCGCCAGCGCTGCCGCCAGCTGGACCACGGCGTCGCTCTCCTGCATGTTGAGGCCGGGAGCGGAGGCCAGCCATTCGAAGTCGATGGCGGCGTTCGGTTCGACTTTTTGCATTTCCGGCAGCAAGGTGGCGGCGAAATCCTGGATTTCCCGGTACAGGCGTTCGGCGTCGATGCCGGGCATGGTGCGCGCCTCGAAATCGAACTTGCAGTCCTTGGGCACGATATTCGCCGCCAGCCCGCCCTGGATCAGGCCGGTCTGCATGGTGGTGTAAGGCACTGTAAAACCGTAATCGCGCGTTTCCAGCTGGGCGAAGCGGTCTGCCATCTGGCGGATGTAGACGATGATGCGCGCCGCATATTCGATCGCGTTGACGCCCATGGTGGTGTAGCTGGAATGCGCTTCGCGGCCGCGCACGCAGCAGCGGAAACGGTGCGTGCCCTTGTGCGCGATGATGGGCTGCATCGAGGTTGGCTCGCCGACAATGCAGGCCGCCGGCTTCAATCCCAGTTCCTGCAGATCCTTGATCAAGCCTTGCACGCCGATGCACCCTACTTCTTCGTCGTACGACAGCGCAAAGTGCAAAGGCGCCGCCATGTTGGCAGCCAGGAACTGCGGCGCCAACGCCAAGGCGGTGGCGATGTAGCTTTTCATGTCGGCCGAACCGCGGCCGTACAGCAAGCCATCCTTGATGGTCGCCTGGAACGGATCGGTATCCCAGACCTGGCCTTCGACCGGCACCACATCGGTATGGCCGGACAAGATCAGGCCAGGCTTCGGGCCTTCGCCCAAGGTTGCAAACAGATTGGCTTTCTTGCCGCTGGCGTCATAAGTCAGGCGCGACTTGACGCCGAGGCCGGCCAGGTAATCGCGGGTCCATTCGATCAGTCCCAGGTTGGAATCGCGCGATACAGTCTGGAACGCAATCAGGCGTTCGATCATGGCCATGATTTCGGCCGAAGGAGTCAATTGTCGAGTACTCATATCCTGTCCTTTTTATGCCAGTCCATCGTTGAGATGGCAGGCGGAAAAATGTTTGGCGCTGACTTCTTTCAATGCCGGCTTTTCTACTTTACAGCGCGGCATTGCATGCGGACAGCGCGGATGAAAATGGCAGCCCGGAGGCGGATGCAGCGGCGACGGGATTTCCCCCTTTACCGCAAAAAATTCCGTGCGCCGGACTTCCAGCTTGGGCGCCGATGCCAGCAGCGCCTGGGTGTACGGATGATTGGCGCGGGCAAATACCGTATCGGCGGAAGCCGATTCAACGATACGCCCAAGATACATGATGACTACCCGGTCTGACAAATGCCTGACCACTCCCAGATCATGGCTGATGAACAAGTATGTCAGGTCCAGCTCGTCGCGCAGCTTGATGAACAGGTTCAGCACCTGGGCCTGGATCGATACATCCAGCGCCGCCACCGCCTCGTCGCAAACCAGGAATTCCGGCTTGACCGCGAGCGCGCGCGCAATGCCCACGCGGGCGCGCTGGCCGCCGGAAAACTGGTGCGGGAAACGACGCAGCATGGCGCCGTCCAGCCCGACCCGCTGCAGCAAGCTTTCGACATACTCGCGCTGCTGCGGTCCATCAACCAAACCATGCACCAGCGGCGCTTCGCCGACGATATCTTGCACCCGCATGCGCGGATTCAGAGAGGCATAGGGATCCTGGAAAATCATCTGGATCGCCAGCTGCTTCTTGCGTCTTTCCGCAGCATCCAGTTGCTCCAGCGACTGTCCTTTCCACAAGCGCGTACCGGCAGTCAGGCTATGCAGGCCGACCGCCATCCGCCCCAGTGTCGATTTGCCGCAGCCGGATTCGCCCACCAGTCCCACCACTTCGCCGCGCCTGATGCCCAGGCTCACCTGGTCCACCGCATGCACTACTTCCTGCTGCATGCCGGCCCCGAACAGGTTGGCGATCCTGGCGGCGCTGTCGAGCGTCTTGACGAACCGCTTGCTGACCGCCTGCAATTCCAGCAGGTTGGGTGCGGATGGCGGCGGCGCCGTATTGTTGTCGATGGTCTGGCTCATGACACTGCCTCCGCCAGGCTATCCCGCAACGGATGGTAGCAACGCAGCATGCGTTGCTCCACTTCGCGCAACTGCGGCGTCTGCCGGCATTCGACCGTGGCATGTGCGCAGCGCGTGCGGAATGCGCAGCCTTCCGGCAGGTTCAGCAGCGACGGCGTCATGCCGGGGATCTGCTGCAGCGGCTGGCCGCGCGGATTGCGCGACGGCGCCGACGCGATCAGGCCGTGGGTGTAGGGATGGCGCGGATGCTCCAGCACTTGCTGCACCGTGCCGCTTTCGACGATGCGGCCAGCGTACATCACCGATACCGTATCGGCCAGCCCGGCCACCACCGACAGGTCGTGGGTGATCCAGATCAGGGCCGTGCCGGATTCGCGGCACAGCTTCTGCATTTCGTACAGGATCTGCCCTTGTATCGTCACATCCAGCGCGGTGGTCGGCTCGTCGCAGATGATCAGGTCGGGCTGGTTGAGCAAGGCGATTGCAATCGCCACCCGTTGCCGCATGCCGCCGGAAAACTGATGCGGGTAGGCCTGCAACCGCTCATCCGGCGCCGGAATGCCGACCCGCACCAGCGCTTCGCGCGACATCTCGCGCGCCACCATCCGGCTCACGTCCTGGTGTGCGCGCACTGCTTCCATCATCTGGGTGTCGATGCGCAGCACCGGGTTCAGGGTCATCATCGGATCCTGGAAAATCATGGCGATCCGGTTGCCGCGGATCTTGCGCATGGCTTCCGGCGGCAAGCTGCGCAGGTCCTGGCCTTGCAGCAGGATCTCGCCGGCGACGATTTTCCCCGGCGCATCGACCAAGCCCATGATGGAATAGCCGGTCATCGATTTTCCCGATCCGGATTCGCCAACCAGCCCCATGATCTCGCCGCGCTTGACCGAGAACGAAACGTCGTCGACCGCCTTGACCAGGCCGGCGCGGATGGCAAACTGGGTCTGCAGGTTATTGACGGTAAGTGTCGTGTCCATATCGAGCCTATTGCGTTTGCAAGCGTGGATTGAGGACATCGCGCAGCTGGTCCGCCACCAGGTTGATGGTCACCACGGTAACCAGCAGGGCGATGCCGGGAAACACGCTGATCCAGTATTTGCCGGACAACAGGTATTGAAAGCCATTGGCGATCAGCAAACCAAGCGAGGGTTCGGTGATCGGCAATCCGAGGCCGAGGAAAGACAAGGTCGCTTCCAGGGAAATCGCCGACGCCACTTGCAGGGCGGCCACCACGATCAGCGGCGGCAGGCAGTTAGGCAGCAGATGGCGGAACATGATGCGCAGCGGCGACAGGCCGAGCGCGGAGGCAGCTTCAATGTATTCCTTCTTGCGTTCCACCAGCGCCGCACTGCGCGTGGTGCGCGCGTAATAGGCCCACTGCACCGCCACCAGAGCAATGATGATCTTGTCGATGCCGCGCCCGGTCAGGGCCAGCAGGATCAGGGCGATCAGGATGGGCGGGAACGACAGCTGGATATCCGCGACTCGCATGATGAAGGCTTCGATGCGGCCGCCTGCGTAGCCGGCAAGCAGCCCCAGCGTCAGGCCCAGCGACAGCGCGATGATAGTGCTGACGACGCCGACCATCACCGAAATGCGTATACCGTACAGTATCGCCGACAGCATGTCGCGGCCCTGGTCGTCGGTGCCGAGCAGGTAGGTCATGCTGCCGTCGACCGATGCCTGGCCCGGCTCCAGGCGCGAATCCATCACATCCAGCTTGGCCAGGTCGTAGGGATTCTGGGGCGAGATAACGGGCGCGAATATCGCCGCCAGCACGATCAGCACCAGCAGCACGAACCCCGCGGCGGCAATCCTGCTGCCAAAAAAATTGCGGACAAAACGTTGCCAGGGCGTTTCCACCGGATTGGACATTGGTGTCAGTTCCATCTCAGCCTTTGCTTTCTGCCAGGCGCACACGCGGATCGAGCAAAGAATACAGCATGTCCACCACCAGGTTGATCAGGATGAAAATGGTGACGATCAGCAGCAGGTAAGCGACGATCACCGGCCGGTCCAGCACGCGGATCGAATCGATGATCAGCTTGCCCATGCCGGGCCAGGCAAACACCGTTTCGGTGACGATGGAAAAAGCGATGACCGAACCGAACTGCAGCGCCACCACGGTGACGATGGGGATCAGGATATTTTTCAGGACATGGACGCCGATGATGCGGCTGTTGCGCAAGCCTTTGGCGCGGGCGAACTTGACGTAGTCCTGCATCAGCGCCTCCTGGGCGCCGGAACGCGTCAGCCGGATCACCAGGGCGATGTTGAACAAGGCCAGGTTGAAAGCCGGCATCAGCAGATGGCGCAGGCCGTCCCAGCTAAGGAAGCTGACCGGCACCCCGAACAGCAGCTGCGTCTCGCCGCGGCCGCTGGTCGGCAGCCAGCCCAGCTGCACCGCGAACACCATGATCAGCATCAGGCCGACCCAGAATGTCGGCAACGAGAACCCCAGGATCGACACCGCCATGATGGTTTTTCCCACCAGGCCATTGGGCCGCAGTCCGGCGAGCAGGCCCAGCGGCAGGCCCAGCACGACCGACAGCAGGATCGCTGCCGACGACAGTTCCAGCGTCGCCGGCATGCGCTCGAAAATCAAGGTCAGGGCCGGCGTCGAATAGGCAAACGAGCGGCCCAGGTCGCCGCCGGCGGCGTTCTTCAGGAAGATGAAATACTGCAGCCAGAGCGGCTTGTCGAGGCCGAAGGCGACGATCACCTTGGCCCGTTCTATCTGGTCGGCGTCGGGACTGATCAGCACATCGATCGGATTGCCGATCGCATACACTCCGACAAACACCAGCAGCGACATCACCAGCAGCACGACCAGGCTTTGCAACAGGCGGCGGATAATAAAAGCCAGCATCGTTTACCCTAGATTCATCCATAAAAAATCCGCTCGCCGCCATCGGTGAGCGGATGTGCACGCGATTCCACCCGCTTTACTGCGGGTAGAACTGATAAGCGTGGGTACGCTCATCGGTGCGCGGGACATATACGATACCTTTTTTTGTGGCCCACGTGGTCACTTGCTGATGAATCGGGATCACGCCGCCGTCCTCGATGACGATCGCCGTGGCTTGCTGCAGCAGGCCGGAACGCTCCTTGTCGTCGACGCTGTTCAGGGCTTTGGCCAGCACCGCGTCCATTTTCGGGTTGCAGTATTTCAGCCAGTTGACCGCGCCCATGCCTTTGGCCGGATTGTCGCAAGCCACCATGGCCCGCAGCGGCGACGACACTTCGCCGGTCTGCGCGCCCCAGCCCAGCAGGCCGATCGAATATTCGCTCTTGGCGCCGCGCGCCGCATACACCGACATCGGCGCGCCCTCGACCTTGGTGGCGATGCCGATGCGCGACCACATCTGGGCGATGGTTTGCGCGATTTTCTCATCGTTGATGTAGCGGTTGTTCGGCGTGTGCAGGGTCAGGCCGAAACCGTTGGGGTATCCGGCTTCAGCCAGCAATTTTTTCGCCGTTTCAGGATCGTATTTAGGCGGCTTCAGATTCGGATTGTGGCCGAACAAGGCGGCCGGCACCAGGTTGATGGTCGGCTCGGACAGGCCCTCCATGACCCGGTCGCGAATCGCGTCGCGGTTGATGGCGATCGACAATGCATGGCGCACGCGTACGTCCATCAACGGATTCTTGTCCAGCGGCTGGCCATCCTTGTCGGTGACGAACGGCGATTTCTCGCGGCGGGTATCCGGGTACAGGTAGATCACCCGGTGCGAGACCTTGGAATAAAAGCTCAGGCCTTTGTCCGACCGGACTTTCGCCAGGTCCGGCGTCGGCACGTTTTCGATCGCCTGCACATCGCCGGCCAGCAGCGCCGCCAGGCGGGTTGCGTCGTTCGGGATAAAGCGCAAGGTGACCTTGCTCCAGGCCGGTTTCTTGCCCCAGTAATCGTTATTGCGCTCCAGCTCTATGCGGTCGTCGCGCTGGAACCTGACGAACTTGAAAGGACCGGTGCCTATCATGCCCTTGCCGCTGGCGAAGTCGTCGCTGCTCAGGCCCTGGGTCGCTTTCTTCGACACGATGTAGATCGAAGTCAGGTCGGCCAGCAGCAATGGATACGGCTCTCTGGTCGTCAGCTGGATGGTGTAGGGATCGATGATTTTCTTGTTGATGATGGCTTTGGTATAGGTATCGAATTTTCCCGGGCTGCCGACGATGGTGGCCGGGCGGTCAAGCGACCAGGCCACGTCTTCCGCCGTCAGCGGACTGCCGTCGTGGAACTTGGCGCCTTTGCGCAGCTTGAATTCCCAGGTCAGGTTATTCACCAGGGTCCAGGATTCGGCCAGCGCGGGAATGATGTGGCTGTCGGCATCCATCGCCACCAGCTGCTCGAAGATGTGGTCGGAAACGTTGATGTTGGGAAACAAATTATAGAAGTGCGGGTCCATCGAAGTCGGCGGGGAACTCATCGCCAGTTTGAATTCCTGCGCTGCGGCAGGAGGCGCTACGGAAGCAAACAACAGCAGGCAGGAAGCCGCCAGTAATACACGCAATCCCATTCTTGGCCATGACATCAGACGCATAATGCTCTCCTGTGAATGAACACCGACGGACCGTGTAGGCGTAATATACACATTCTGGACGTTACGCCATTCACCATTTTTTGTAGGCAAAAGGCGTGCCACATATCAGGAGCACAACATGAATTTGATCGATCCAATCATCGCCTTCCAGGCAGAATTGCAGGCAATCCGACGAGATCTGCACGCACATCCCGAACTCAACTACGAAGAAAAGCGGACCTCCGATGTGGTCGCCCGCAAACTCACCGAATGGCAGATTCCGATAGTGCGCGGCCTGGGCGTCACCGGTGTCGTCGGCATCGTGAAGAATGGCAGCAGCAACCGCGCCATCGGCCTGCGCGCCGACATGGACGCCTTGCCGATGCAGGAATTGAATACCTTCCCGCACGCCTCCCAACATCAGGGCAAGATGCACGCTTGTGGACATGACGGCCACACGGCGATGCTGCTTGGCGCGGCCCATCACCTGGCGCAGCACCGCAATTTCGACGGTACCGTATACCTGATTTTCCAACCGGCGGAAGAAGGCGGCGGCGGCGCGCAGCGCATGATCGACGACGGTTTGTTCGAGCAGTATCCGATGGAAGCGGTGTTCGGCATGCATAACTGGCCGGGCATGCCGGCCGGCAGCTTCGGCGTGACGCCAGGCCCGATGATGGCCTCCAGCAATGAGTTCGAGGTGATCGTCAAAGGCAAGGGTTCGCACGCCGCGCAGCCGCATAAAAGCATAGATCCTGTCATGGTCGCTGTGCAGATTGCGCAAAGCTGGCAGACCATCGTTTCGCGCAATATCAATCCGAACGATCCGTCAGTGCTGTCGGTGACGCAGATCCATAGCGGCAGCGCCACCAATGTGATTCCCGACGAAGCGACGCTGATCGGCACCGTGCGCACTTTTTCGGTTGCGGTGCTGGACGTGATCGAAACGCGCATGCGGGAAATCGCGCAACATACCGGGGCCGCTTTCGGCGCCGAAATCGAATTCAAGTTCCACCGCAATTATCCGCCGCTGGTGAACCATGCCAAGGAGACTGCGTTTGTCGTCGACGTGCTGCAAGCGATGGTTGGCAGCGGCAATGTCAATCCGCAGGTGGAGCCCACCATGGGCGCCGAGGATTTTGCCTTCATGCTGCAGAACAAGCCTGGCTGTTATGTCTTCATCGGCAACGGCGAAGGCGCTCACAGGGATGGCGGCCATGGCCTCGGTCCTTGCAACCTGCACAACGCCAGTTACGACTTCAACGACGATCTGCTGCCGATCGGCGCCAGCTACTGGGTCAATCTCGCGGAAACTTATCTGAAGAAGATGTAGTTGCCGCACTGCCCTGGCCTCGGCGCCAGGGCAGCCGTTCTCGTTTCGCTTCCCGATCCATCCTGCTTTTTTTCATTGCCATACTCATGAACCAAATTGAAATCGCCTACGACCAGCCCATGCAATTGGGCGAGTGCCCGCTGTGGCATGCCGGCGAAGCTGCGCTGTACTGGGTCGACATCTCGGCCATGCAGGTGCACCGGCTGCGTCCTGCCGACGGCGTCCACGCCATGTGGCAGCTGCCTGCCGAACCTGGCTGCATCGGCCGCCATGCCGGCGGCGGCCTGGTCGTCGCCATGCGTACCGGTGTGGTCCACCTGAACACTGACAGCGGCGAGCTCACGCACATCGCCGATGCGCCTTACGATACTGCCACCGCCCGTTTTAACGATGGCCGTTGCGACGCCGCCGGCCGTTTCTGGGCCGGCACCATCTACGAACCGCGCGACCACGCCGGCGCCCAGCTATACGCAATTGAAAAAGATAAAGTACGGCCTGCCGGCAATCCGGTGACCGTGTCCAACGGCCTCGGCTTCAGCGGCGACAGCCGTATCCTGTATCACAGCGACACCACGGCGCACCGGATCTGCAGTTACGAGTTTGATTTGGAGAATGGGGTAATCGGCGCCGGCCGGGTGCTGAAGCAGTTCGCCATGGACAAGAGCGCTGCCGACTACGGCGGCCGTCCCGACGGCGCGGCGGTCGACAGCGAAGATGCCTATTGGTGCGCAATGTACGAGGGCGGCAGGCTGCTGCGTTTGTCGCCTTCTGGCGAGGTGCTGCAGGAAGTGCTCTTGCCGGTACGCTGCCCGACCATGATGGCGTTCGGCGGCGCCGATTTGCGTACGCTGTATATCACCAGCGTGAGTGAAAAGCGCAGCGCCGCCGAGCTTCAAAAATATCCCGCATCCGGCTACATCCTGTCGCTGCGGGTGGATGTGCCGGGCCGGATTGAGCCGGCTTACATTGCCTGAACCGGGGCCAGGATTCGCAGTTTTACGACAGGAATTGCCCGTAGTTCGGCAACAATCCCGGTTTTCGACTATTCTTTAGGGCTGTAGCTGCGCGCCGCGGGGAGTTGCATATGCGGTCAGCGCCGCCTTCCATTTGAATATGGCGACGAGTTGTTTCGCTTTTTTATTTTTACGTTCGAAAGCCTTTCATGCAAAAAAAACATACCGGACTCAAACTCTTGGCGGCAGCCGGCCTGCTGGCTGGCGTTCACTCAACCAGCTTTGCCGTGGACTCCGCGTCCTTCGAACTCGGCACCGGGAACAAGAGCCAGCTGGCTCGGGTTGCCGCGCAATGGAACTGGAACACGGCCTTGTGGCAAGGCAGCAGCACCCAACTCGGCGGCTACTGGGACTTGAGCCTGGCTGAATTCCGCCAGAACCAGTACCAGAATATCCCTGGCCAGAAGAAAAACCTGACCGATATCGGCTTCACGCCGGTGTTCCGTTTCCAGGCCAACGATAAAAAGGGCCTGTATGGCGAAGCCGGCATCGGCGTGCATCTGATGTCGCATCTGTATGACAACAACAGCCGCCGTTTTTCCACCGCTTTCGAGTTCGGCGACCATATCGGCACCGGCTATGTGTTCAGCAACGGCCTGGATATCGGCCTCAAGCTGCAGCATTTCTCCAATGGCGGCATCAAGAAACCGAACAGCGGCGCAAACTTCGCTGTGCTGCGGGTAGCTTATCCGTTCTAAACCAGGTCGTTGATCCAGGTGCAGGAAGGCCGGTCGCGCAAGCTGACCGGCTTTTTTTCGCCTGATGATTCAGGTAGTTGATTGGAGTAGCGCGGGAAACGAAGGCATGGCGCCGTGCGTAAAACTGTCCGCGCAAAGCAAAAACCCTCTGCATGTTGAATGCAGAGGGTTTTTTAATAAAAGCCTGACGATGACCTACTTTCACACTGGTTGCAGCACTATCATCGGCGCAAAGTCGTTTCACGGTCCTGTTCGGGATGGGAAGGGGTGGTACCAACTCGCTATGGTCATCAGGCATAACTTGTATCGTTTTTGTTCTCCGGTTGGAGCAACAAAGAACGCAATTTAGAAGAAGTAGTTTTTTATACCGAGTTCACTAGGGTGAGTGAACCCGGTTGGGTATGAATGTCCAAACGGTGTTGCTATCGTTGAGGATAGTCACCTTGGCAAACAAAAAAGCTCATCATATAACCTGCTAAGGTTATAGGGACAAGCCTCACGGGCAATTAGTACTGGTTAGCTTAACGTATTACTACGCTTCCACACCCAGCCTATCAACGTCCTGGTCTCGAACGACCCTTTAGGGGAATCTAGTTCCCGGGAAATATCATCTTAAGGCAAGTTTCCCGCTTAGATGCTTTCAGCGGTTATCTCTTCCGAACTTAGCTACCCGGCAATGCCACTGGCGTGACAACCGGTACACCAGAGGTTCGTCCACTCCGGTCCTCTCGTACTAGGAGCAGCCCCCTTCAAATTTCCAACGCCCACGGCAGATAGGGACCAAACTGTCTCACGACGTTTTAAACCCAGCTCACGTACCACTTTAAATGGCGAACAGCCATACCCTTGGGACCGGCTACAGCCCCAGGATGTGATGAGCCGACATCGAGGTGCCAAACTCCCCCGTCGATATGAACTCTTGGGAGGAATCAGCCTGTTATCCCCAGAGTACCTTTTATCCGTTGAGCGATGGCCCTTCCATACAGAACCACCGGATCACTATGTCCTACTTTCGTACCTGCTCGACTTGTCAGTCTCGCAGTTAAGCACGCTTATGCCATTGCACTATTAGCACGATGTCCGACCGTACCTAGCGTACCTTCGAACTCCTCCGTTACACTTTGGGAGGAGACCGCCCCAGTCAAACTGCCTACCATGCACTGTCCCCGATCCGGATAACGGACCAAGGTTAGAACCTCAAACAAACCAGGGTGGTATTTCAAGGTTGGCTCCACGAGAACTAGCGTCCCCGCTTCAAAGCCTCCCACCTATCCTACACAGATTGGTTCAAAGTCCAATGCAAAGCTACAGTAAAGGTTCATGGGGTCTTTCCGTCTAGCCGCGGGTAGATTGCATCATCACAAACATTTCAACTTCGCTGAGTCTCGGGAGGAGACAGTGTGGCCATCGTTACGCCATTCGTGCAGGTCGGAACTTACCCGACAAGGAATTTCGCTACCTTAGGACCGTTATAGTTACGGCCGCCGTTTACTGGGACTTCAATCAAGAGCTTGCACCCCATCATTTAATCTTCCAGCACCGGGCAGGCGTCACACCCTATACGTCCACTTTCGTGTTTGCAGAGTGCTGTGTTTTTATTAAACAGTCGCAGCCACCTTTTTATTGCAGCCCTTTCGTCCTTCTGGCGCAGGCCAGTCAAACTACATGGGCGTACCTTATCCCGAAGTTACGGTACAAATTTGCCGAGTTCCTTCTCCCGAGTTCTCTCAAGCGCCTTAGAATACTCATCTCGCCCACCTGTGTCGGTTTGCGGTACGGTCTCGTTAGACTGAAGCTTAGAGGCTTTTCTTGGAACCACTTCCGATTGCTTCACCAATAAATTGGCTCGTCCCATACCCTTGAATTACGCTGCCGGATTTGCCTAACAGCCTTCTCTGATATAGGAACCGGGACTTCCAACACCCGGACAACCTTCCGCGATCCGTCCCCCCATCGCATCTAACGACGGTGCAGGAATATTAACCTGCTTCCCATCAGCTACGCATCTCTGCCTCGCCTTAGGGGCCGACTCACCCTGCTCCGATGAACGTTGAACAGGAAACCTTGGGCTTACGGCGTGGGGGCTTTTCACCCCCATTATCGCTACTCATGTCAGCATTCGCACTTCTGATACCTCCAGCATCCTTTACAAGACACCTTCGCAGGCTTACAGAACGCTCTCCTACCATATCAATAAATTGATATCCGCAGCTTCGGTGACTGGCTTAGCCCCGTTACATCTTCCGCGCAGGACGACTCGATCAGTGAGCTATTACGCTTTCTTTAAAGGATGGCTGCTTCTAAGCCAACCTCCTGACTGTTTTAGCCTTCCCACTTCGTTTGCCACTTAGCCAATCTTTGGGACCTTAGCTGGCGGTCTGGGTTGTTTCCCTCTTGACGTCGGACGTTAGCACCCGGCGTCTGTCTCCCAAGCTCGCACTCATCGGTATTCGGAGTTTGCAATGGTTTGGTAAGTCTCGATGACCCCCTAGCCATAACAGTGCTCTACCCCCGATGGTGATACTTGAGGCACTACCTAAATAGTTTTCGGAGAGAACCAGCTATTTCCAAGTTTGTTTAGCCTTTCACCCCTACCCACAGCTCATCCCCTAATTTTTCAACATTAGTGGGTTCGGACCTCCAGTGCGTGTTACCGCACCTTCATCCTGGCCATGAGTAGATCACTTGGTTTCGGGTCTACACCCAGCGACTGAACGCCCTATTCGGACTCGATTTCTCTACGCCTTCCCTATACGGTTAAGCTTGCCACTGAATGTAAGTCGCTGACCCATTATACAAAAGGTACGCAGTCACGGAACAAGTCCGCTCCTACTGTTTGTATGCACACGGTTTCAGGATCTATTTCACTCCCCTTCCGGGGTTCTTTTCGCCTTTCCCTCACGGTACTGGTTCACTATCGGTCGATATCGAGTATTTAGCCTTGGAGGATGGTCCCCCCATGTTCAGACAGGATTACACGTGTCCCGCCCTACTTGTTGCAAGCTTAGTTCCACAATGATCATTTCGTATAAGGGGCTATCACCCTCTATGGCCGACGTTTCCAAGTCGTTCTACTATGTCCACTGCTAAAACTTGCGGCTGTTCCCATTTCGCTCGCCACTACTTTGGGAATCTCGGTTGATTTCTTTTCCTGCAGCTACTTAGATGTTTCAGTTCGCCGCGTTCGCTTTGCATACCTATGTATTCAGTATGCAATGACCACTAGGGCCGGGTTTCCCCATTCGGAAATCTGCGGATCAAAGCTTGTTTGCTAGCTCCCCGCAGCTTATCGCAAGCTACTACGTCCTTCATCGCCTGATATCGCCAAGGCATCCACCATGTGCACTTATTCACTTGTCCCTATAACTTTAGCTTCTACCTGCGTTCACAAGTAAAAAGCGGTTATAGAGGTATTTCTATGAGTTTAGCGTTTGCCGTATCCAAAGTGTTTTCGCATTGTCCATGCAGCTTGCGCCCATGGACTCTTTTGAGAACTCTTTACATACTTTTTGATTTGATACAATCATACCCATCCACAACAATGTCTTGTCATGGACGAATCTTTACTACTTCTTCTAAATTGTTAAAGAACAGTTATTGCTTTTGATCTTAAAAAGACCAAACCTAAATCCCAATGCCGCTCCTGCGCACCGACWYAGGTTTGACATTTCTATTTCTCACCAAGGAAACTTGGTGGAGGTTGACGGGATCGAACCGACGACCCCCTGCTTGCAAAGCAGGTGCTCTCCCAGCTGAGCTAAACCCCCGGAAATCTTTGGTGGGTCTGGTTGGGCTCGAACCAACGACCCCCGCGTTATCAACACGGTGCTCTAACCAACTGAGCTACAGACCCGCTTGGATCAGTACGAGCCTACCATCAACTACCATGCATCTCTGCACGACAGCCTTTGACCGATACCTGTTCTTCTTAACTAACAGACGATAAGTGTGGACGCTTAACTTTCATGCAAACTCTAGAAAGGAGGTGATCCAGCCGCACCTTCCGATACGGCTACCTTGTTACGACTTCACCCCAGTCACGAATCCTACCGTGGTAAGCGCCCTCCTTACGGTTAGGCTACCTACTTCTGGTAAAACCCGCTCCCATGGTGTGACGGGCGGTGTGTACAAGACCCGGGAACGTATTCACCGCGACATGCTGATCCGCGATTACTAGCGATTCCAACTTCATGTAGTCGAGTTGCAGACTACAATCCGGACTACGATACACTTTCTGGGATTAGCTCCCCCTCGCGGGTTGGCGGCCCTCTGTATGTACCATTGTATGACGTGTGAAGCCCTACCCATAAGGGCCATGAGGACTTGACGTCATCCCCACCTTCCTCCGGTTTGTCACCGGCAGTCTCATTAGAGTGCCCTTTCGTAGCAACTAATGACAAGGGTTGCGCTCGTTGCGGGACTTAACCCAACATCTCACGACACGAGCTGACGACAGCCATGCAGCACCTGTGTTACAGCTTTCTTTCGAACACTCCCAAATCTCTTCGGGATTCTGTACATGTCAAGGGTAGGTAAGGTTTTTCGCGTTGCATCGAATTAATCCACATCATCCACCGCTTGTGCGGGTCCCCGTCAATTCCTTTGAGTTTTAATCTTGCGACCGTACTCCCCAGGCGGTCTACTTCACGCGTTAGCTGCGTTACCAAGTCAATTAAGACCCGACAACTAGTAGACATCGTTTAGGGCGTGGACTACCAGGGTATCTAATCCTGTTTGCTCCCCACGCTTTCGTGCATGAGCGTCAGTGTTATCCCAGGGGGCTGCCTTCGCCATCGGTATTCCTCCACATCTCTACGCATTTCACTGCTACACGTGGAATTCTACCCCCCTCTGACACACTCTAGCCGTGCAGTCACAAATGCCATTCCCAGGTTAAGCCCGGGGATTTCACACCTGTCTTACACAACCGCCTGCGCACGCTTTACGCCCAGTAATTCCGATTAACGCTTGCACCCTACGTATTACCGCGGCTGCTGGCACGTAGTTAGCCGGTGCTTATTCTTCAGGTACCGTCATTAGGACATCGTATTAGGACATCCCGTTTCTTCCCTGACAAAAGAGCTTTACAACCCGAAGGCCTTCTTCACTCACGCGGCATTGCTGGATCAGGGTTGCCCCCATTGTCCAAAATTCCCCACTGCTGCCTCCCGTAGGAGTCTGGGCCGTGTCTCAGTCCCAGTGTGGCTGGTCGTCCTCTCAGACCAGCTACTGATCGATGCCTTGGTGAGCCTTTACCTCACCAACTAGCTAATCAGATATCGGCCGCTCTATGAGCATGAGGTCTTGCGAGCCCCCACTTTCATCCGTAGATCGTATGCGGTATTAGCTAGTCTTTCGACTAGTTATCCCCCACTCAAAGGTACGTTCCGATATATTACTCACCCGTTCGCCACTCGTCAGCGGAGCAAGCTCCCTGTTACCGTTCGACTTGCATGTGTAAGGCATGCCGCCAGCGTTCAATCTGAGCCAGGATCAAACTCTTCAGTTCAATCTCTGTTTTGTGGCATTGCTGCCTAGCATCTCTGCTATCGCTCACTCAAAATACTGACAGTTCACTTGTTTAACCAAGCGACCTATTTTCTTCTTTTGTGAACATTTAATGTTTTAAGTTATACGCCACCCATTTACATGAATGACGCTGCACTTCCATCAAACGCCCACACTTATCGACTGTTAATTGTTAAAGAACCTTCTACTTCGCGTCACCTTCTTACCGGTGCGCGGCGCCGAGCGATCGTGTTGTATTGTCAGCAGCAGAGAGATGAGATTATGTGGCGTTCCAGCTTTTCGTCAACTACTTTTTTACGCATTTCCGAAAAACTTCTTACCAACCACATCACCTTCAACCCCACTTTTCCCCTCGCAAACTCCACTCTCAAAACAGCCCTAACTTCTCTTCGCTGTCTCGGTAATTTCGCGTCGTTCTCAACGGGAGGCGAACTATAGCAACCCTCATTCTTCCCCGCAAGTACTTTGTTAAATATATTTTCATTTACCTGTTTTTACCCAGATTCCACTGCACGATGGACTCGCCGCCGCTGGTGGTTTTGGGTACCGGCCGGAACGCATGGCCATAGATGATTTCAAAAGTGAGCGGCAACTTGCCGTCCGGCCGGCGCCTGGCTTCCAGCGCGACTTTAATGCGGGCGCCGGCGGCGCGCCCCAGCAAGCCGCGGCCGCGCGTCGCCAGCGGATTGCCGCCCCAGGCGCGGACGTCGGCCAGCAGTTTCTCCACGGTGTCATAGGTAACCGTGATGGTTTCCATATCCATGACCGGTGTCGAGAAGCCGGCATTGACCAGCATGTCGCCAAAATCATGCATGTCGACGAAAGGCAGGACGTGCGCGCCGTCATCGATGCCGGCAAACGCATTACGCAATTCTTTAAAGGTGTCTGGACCGAAGCAGGAAAACATCAGCAAGCCATCCACCCGCAATATGCGGCGCCACTCGGCGAACACCCGATCCGGCTGCGGATGCCAGTGCAGGGCCAGGTTAGACCAGACCAGGTCGACCGTGTTCGGCGCCAGCGGCAGCTGGGCAAAATCGCCGCACAGCAGGTCGGACGCCAGTTCATCGCTTTTACCAGTAAACGGCAGCCACTTCTTCAGCAGGCGATTGACCGACAGTTGCGCCGTCTGGCGTTGCTCTTTTGCCATCGACAACATGGCGGCAGATGCATCCAGCCCGATAATGGCGGCTTCGCTGAAACGTTGCTGCAGCGTATATATATCCGGACCGGCGCCGCAACCGGCATCCAGCACCCGCTGCGGGGTTAGTTTCACCAAAGCAAGACGCTCATGCATGCGGCTTGAGATTTCACGGCGCATGAACTCGGATTCGCGCACCAGCGCAGGCTGGGCAAACAACTGGCGTACCCGGCGCAGGTCGATCGGCGCACTTTGGCTGGTTTCAAAAGGAGGCAGTGAGGTAGACATCGGAATCCGGCAGGTGAGATGAAATGCGATAATCGCCACTAGTTTACACGCTTGATAGCGTGTAGGCTGAGCGTGCCGCCATCCATCCGACAAGAACGAGAGCCGCCCTGTGTTATTCCCCCGCTTACGCCACTGGCCGCGACAGCAGCTTGCCCACATGCTGGCGCGCATGCCTTCCTGCTGTGCACTGTGCGGGCGCAGCGGCAAGCAAGTCATTTGCGACGGCTGCAGCGGGCATTATTTTTCCGGCCGGCCGCCGCGCTGTATACAGTGTGCGAATCGCCTGCCCCGGCTCGACGGCGATAATCCAGCCTTATGCGGCAATTGCCTGAAACAGGCGCGAGCCTTCGATGCCACCATCGTGGCCTGCGACTACACGGCGCCGGCAGACCGGCTGGTTCTGGCGTTAAAATTCGGCGGACAGCTGGCGTTGGCGCCGGCATTTGCGCAAATGCTGTTCGCAGCGAGCCGGATCGGCGTTCATCCCGGGCAGCAGCCGGATTTGCCGGATATCTTGACGGCGGTGCCGCTCAGCGCCCAGCGCTTGCAGCAGCGCGGCTTCAACCAGGCGCTGGAGATAGCCCGGCCCTTGGCGCGTTTGCTTGGACTTGGCTTGCAACATGGACTATTGCTGCGGCAACGCGATACCCTGCCGCAGTCGCTGGCGCCAGACCTGGAACAAAGGCGCCGCAACCTGCGCCAGGCGTTCATCGTACCGCCGGCCGCCATGATGCAGATACGTGGCCGCCACATAGGCGTGGTCGATGACGTCATGACTACCGGCGAAACGCTGCATGCGCTGGCGCAAACGCTGCGCCGGCATGGCGCCAGCCGCATTACCAATTTTGTGTTTGCAAGGACGCCATGAGCACCCTTGCAGCGCGTTGACTATATCTACATCAGGAGAATCACGTTGTTCCACGTCGTACTGGTTGAACCGGAAATCCCGCCGAACACCGGCAACATCATCCGCCTGTGCGCCAATACCGGTGCGCAATTGCATCTGATTGAACCGCTCGGCTTCCCCCTGGATGACAGCAAGATGCGCAGGGCCGGCCTGGATTATCACGATTACGCCACCATGCAGGTGCATGCCGACTGGAACGATTTCGTGGCCAGCATGCGCGACGCCGGCAGTTATGATCCGAGCCGCATGTTCGCCATGACTACCCACGGCTCGACGCCGTTTGCCAGCCTCCAATTCCGGCCAGGCGACATCTTTGTGTTCGGCTCGGAAACGCGCGGGCTGGACCCCGCGCTGCGTGAATCGTTTGCGCCCTCGCAGCGCATCCGCTTGCCGATGCGGCCGGACAACCGCAGCCTGAACCTGTCCAATACCGTGGCGGTCGTGGTGTATGAAGCCTGGCGCCAGAACGGCTACAGCGGCGGCGCCTGAACGAATTTCCCTTGGCAAAGGGACAATCAGGCGGCGATTGTTATAATCCACCATCTTGCCAATAAGCATGATGTTTTCCGTCACCGCACTTTCTTCGATTTGCTGTTGGTATTTCCCAATTTAATCAAAGGTCCATCATGTCTTTACGTTCCGTTTCCCTGTTTGTCTGCGCCCTCGCCGTCAGCGTTTCCGCCTATGCACATGAATACGATCTCGGCAGCCTGCACATCGGCCATCCTTATGCCCGCGCCACGGCGCCAGGCCAGCCAAGCGGCGGCGCATTCTTGAGTATCGAAAACAAAGGCAAGGAAGCGGACAAACTGATCGGCGTCAGCTCGCCGGCCGCCAAAAGCGCCGAGATCCACACCATGTCCATGGATGGCAATGTCATGAAAATGCGCGAAGTCGGCGAGATTGAACTGGCGCCGGCAAGCACCGTCAACATGATCCCTGGCAACGGTTATCACATCATGCTGATCGGCCTGACCCAGCCATTGAAGGCCGGCGACAAATTCCCGCTGACGCTGACTTTCCAAAAAGCCGGCAAAGTCGAAGTGTCGGTACACGTCACCGACCTCAGCGGCAAGGCAGCCGACGCATCGCACCAGCACTGAAGAAAAACGGTAGCTGCATAAAAAAAGCGCGGAATCCGCGCTTTTTTTTTCATCTTGCCGCTAGCGGCGATCAAGAGCCTTGACGCACCTTGTCCAGCAATTTGCTGGTCGAACGGTCATGTGCAAACGGGATCGCCACTACCTGCCCGCCATATGCCAGTACCGCCTGGCCTTCCGGAATCGCATCCATCTGGTAATCGCCGCCTTTGACATACACTCCCGGCTGCGCTTCCTGCACCACTTCCAAGGCAGTGTCTTCATCAAATTCAACCACCAGGCTGACGGCTTCCAGCGCCGCCAAAACGGCCATGCGGTCGGCGCAGGTATTGATCGGCCGGTCGTCGCCCTTGCCCAGGCGCTTGACCGAGGCGTCGGTATTCACCGCCACCACCAGTGCAGCGCCCTGCTCGCGCGCCTGCGCCAGGTAGGTGACGTGACCACGGTGCAGGATATCGAATACACCGTTGGTCAACACCACCGGCTGCGGCAAGGCAGCCACGCGGGATTTCAATTCGGCGCGGGTACACAGTTTGGTTTCAAATTTAGGCATGGCGAATATGAAAAAGCCGCAACAACTGCGGCTAGGGATCAGACAAATTGTCCGCGAACGCGGCGGCGCCAAAACCCGGCGCCGTCACATCAGACTGCCGGGGCTGGCGTCAGCGTGGCCAGGCGGGCCACAACTTCCTTGCGATAGCGGTTCAGTTCCTGCACCGTATCAAAGGTGCGTTCGAACAGCAAAGACATGTTGTGCAAAATACGATCGACCACTTTCTTTTCCCAGACGCCGTCGAACTTGATCTGGTCGTCCAGCCAGCGCTCCAGCCATTCCGGATCGGGCAGGCGGCTCTGCACCGTATCGTTCGGGAACAGCGCCTGGTTCACGTGCAGGTTGGTCGGGTGCAGCGGTTTTTCGGTGCGGCGGGCCGACGCCATCAAGACACCGATCTTGGCGAATGCGGCAGACGCGCTGTCGCCTACTTCAGACAAGGCCTTCTTCATGTAGCGCAGGTAAGCGCCGCCGTGGCGCGCTTCGTCCTGGCTGATGATCTTGTAGATCTGCTTGATCACAGGCTCGGTGTGCCAGTCGGAAGCGCAGCGGTACCAGTGGTTGAGGCGGATCTCGCCGCAGAAATGCATCATCAGGGTTTCCAGCGGCGGCGCCGGATCGAATTCGAAACGCACTTTGTCCAGCTCGGCTTCGGTAGGCACCAGCTCAGGCCGGAAACGGCGCAGGTATTCCATCAGCACCAGGGAATGCTTTTGCTCTTCAAAAAACCATACCGACATGAACGCGCAAAAATCGCTGTCGCCGTGGTTATCACGCAAGAACATTTCGGTTGCAGGCAGCGCCGACCATTCCGTAATCGCATTCATGCGAATAGTTTGAGCTTGTTCGTCGGACAGCTGGGTGGCGTCAAACTTGTCCCATGGAATATCGGTCTCCATGTTCCAGCGGACTTGTTCAAGCGATTTAAACAGTTCTGGATACAGCATACATACCTTAAGCAAGTGAGTTAACTGTTCGATTTTACCAAGAATTTGTTACAAGACCGTTTATAAACCGGCTGGTGGCCGAGTTTTTCCTGAAAATCCTGCTCAAATCACAACAAAGTCAAGGTATCACTTAGAGTTTTTCATCCAAGCATCGATCTTTAATCATCGCACGTATCCGACGCGAGTCAAGCTGTCGCAAAAAAACCAGCCTTGTCATTATTTTGAAACAATCTTGGCTTTGCTAGCGCGCGGAGCCGCCTTGCCGCCGGCAGCCGCACCATTTTTCTTGGCCGGGGGCTTCGATGCCGCGCCGCTTGCCTTGCTGCCCGATTTAGCTGCCGGCTTCACCTTCGCTGCGGTCTTGGCCGGCATCACCATGTTTTCTGCCGCGGCTACGCTATTGACGGCTTGTTTGAACTGGTTCTGCAGCAAATCCCACCAGGCGTTGGAATTGCCCAGCGAAGGTTCGGCCGCGCTGCTTGGCGCCGGCGGTTTTTCAGTTTCGGTTGCCGGCTGCGCAGCTTGCGCCGACGCCGGCGGGGCCGCCGAATCCTGCGCCGGGTTCATGAATGAAAACGGAAAACCGGCCGCACTGGCCCACGCACTTGCATTCGGCTCGGCATCGCTGTCGCCTTGCCGCTCCGTGCCGGCCTGGTTGACTGAGGCCATTGCCTGCAGCGCGGAAATGGTCCCGCTCTGCACTTCAAGCGCCTGTATCGTGGTGCGCAGCATGTTGAGATTGAGATTCAGCCACGACTCCACGGCTTTCAGATCGCTGATCTTCTTGTTGATTTCCTCTACCGACAAGGTAGGAACAACCATGCCCGGCACACCCATGCCGCCCCACATTTTCTTGATGAATTCGAGACTATCCTGCATTGCGTCGGCTCCTGGAATACTAGAACGGCTCATCACATATCTCCTTCAGAGATCATCTACAACAACTGCCGGCTTGGGCCGGATCGCGCCCTAGGGACGCTGCATCCGGCAAGTACTGGCCGCCGCCGTTGCCGCCGGCGCCAGATAACGTTCGGTCTTGAAGCCGTAGCCGCTGCCTTCATTATCAAACCGGATGCCGCCGTCGGCAAGCCTTTGCATCACGGCCACGTACAAGGGCTGTATCAGCTGGTGATCGCTGGCGCGCATGCTGGCTTCATGGAACTTGCTCTTGTACCGGGCGCCTTCCAGCGCCCGCGCCACGGCGATCGCGTCTGTGCTCCCGGCTTTCTCGATAGCGGCCGCCAGCATGTCGATCATGACATCCATCCGCAAAAACAGATAGTCATCTTTCGGCTGCGGATAACGCTGGCGGAAACTGCGATAGAAGGCATCGCTGGCGGCATTGCCGTCGACCGCGTTCGGATGCCACTCGGCCACCGCGCGCACCGTGCCCACTCCAGCCTCGCCGATTGCCGCCGGCGCCCCCAGGCTGTTGCCATAAAAGGTATAGAACTTCAGGCGCAGACCCGCTTCCTTGGCCGCTTTCACCAGCAGGGTCAAGTCGTTGCCCCAGTTGCCGGTAATCACCGTATCGGCGCCGCTGGCGCGGATCTTGGCGATATAGGGCGCAAAATCCTTGACCTTGCCGATCGGGTGCAATTCGTCGCCGACGATCCGGATATCCGGCCGCGCCGCCTGCAGCTGCCGCCGCGCAGCCTTGGCGACCTGCTGGCCAAAACTGTAGTCCTGGCCGATCAGGTAAACGCTTTTTGCCTTGCCGTCGCTTTTGATGACATCCACCAGCGCCTGCATGCGCATGTCGGCATTGGCGTCAAAACGAAAATGCCAGAAGCTGCATTTTTCGTTGGTCAATACCGGATCGACCGCCGAGTAGTTGAGGAACAGCACCCGATTATCCGGGGACCGGACGTTATGTTTGTTGATTGCTTCCACCAGCGCGCCGGCAACCGCGGAGCTATTGCCTTCCAGCACAAAAGGGATTTTCTGATCGGTCAGTTGCTTCAGCTGCAATAACGCGTCTTCCACCCCTTGCTTGTTATCAAAGACGGTCAGGCTCAGTAAATGTTTGCCATCCGGCAAACGCACACCGCCGCGGGCGTTGACCTGCTCCACCGCAAAGCGGATGTTGCGCTCCACCGCTTCGCCGGCATTGGCGAAAGGGCCGGACATGCCTTCGATCATGCCCAGCCGGATCGGCGGCAAGTCGCCAGGCGCGGCCCACGCCACGTTACCCAGGGCCAGCGTGCATGCCAGCGCGAGACTGGCGGTATGATGTATCGGGAGCTGCATCGGTGCTCGTTCTTGTTTGATGTAAATGCAATATTTTACGTGTTTATCTGCTTCGCCATGGCTGCCCGGCTTAGTTGCCAGCTCAATCATGGCGGATACGTTTACACTATGCGGATGTCGTCTTCTTCCGCATCCCCCACCATTCCGAGCAATCCCTTCGCCAGCCGCAGCCGCTGGCTATGGGTGCTGTTGCTCACGCTGTTGCTGCATATACTGCTGCTCGTCTGGGGTAACCGCCAGTTCGGCGTCCCGGCGCCGGTGCATCGGCCCGAACCCATGGTCATGGCCACTCTCATGCCATTGCCGCCGGTGGAAAAACCGGTGCTGCTGCCGCAGGCGCCAAAACCAGCGCCGCAGACAACCAAGCAAGTGAGCAAGCCCAGCGCCCCGGCGCGCCCGAAAGCAGCGCCTGAGCCAAGCGTGGAGGTGCCGGATACGCCGATCAGGGAAACCGTGACGCCCATCATCGACGCCGGGCCTGCTGCTCCAGCAACGGCCGATGCGGCCGCTGCCGCCGCGCCGCCGGCAGCCGAGCCCGCCCCTGCGGCACAGGCGGAAGCAGCGCCGCCGGCCGGCAAGCACTATCAAACCAATCCGCCGCCGTCGGCAGAGCTCAAATACGATGTGCAAGCCTTGCAAAAAGGCCAAAACTATCACGGCAGCGGCAAGATCACCTGGCAAACCGACGGCGGCAGCTACACCGTCAACGGCGAGGCCGGCATCCTGTTTTTTACCGTCCTTGATTTCAAGAGCGAAGGCGAAATCAATGGCTTTGGCGTGGCCCCCGTGACTTTTACGCAGAAGCGCAGGAACAAGCCGCCCACCCAGACCATTTTTCACCGGGAGCTGAATCGCATCGTTTTTTCGTCTTCGCCGCAAAGCTATCCTCGCAGCGGCGGTGAGCAAGACCGTTCCAGCGTGGTCTGGCAGCTGGCCAGCATAGGCCGCGGCGACAGCACGCAGTTTGCTCCAGGCGTGGTCATCGACCTGTTCGTTGCCGGCCCGCTGGATGCCGAAACATGGCGCATGCAAATCGTTGGCCAGGAAAAGGTCAACGTCGACGGCAACGATGTCGATACCTGGCATGTAATTCGCATTCCAGAAGCAGGCTCGCATGAACAGCGGCTGGACATCTGGCTGGCGCCCCGACAGGAATGGTATCCGGTCAAAATACGCTTTACCGATAAAGACAACGATTATATCGACATGTCGCTGTCCAAATTGAAACAACTGGGCCAGACCGCCGCGCATTGACCAAGGCACGGCATCAAAATTTTTAAATGTAATGTTTTTTTGGAAAACCATGAAACCATCCCTAGTCCGCCTATCCCTGGCCGCCGCACTGTGCTGCAGCATGCTGACAGTTTCCGCCGCGACCACCGATCACTCTGCGAGCAAGTACAAAACCGACCTGCCGCCGTCAGCCGACCTGAGTTATGCGATCCAGGCCAAGCAGAGCGGCATTACGCTGGGCGGCGAAGGCAGCGTCAAATGGCAGGCGGACGGCAAGCATTTCAGCGTCAAGTCGGAAACTCGCGCCATGCTGTTCGGGAAAATCCTGGAAGCCTCCAGCGAGGGTACGATCGACAGCTTCGGCCTGGCGCCGACCCAGTTCATCAACAAGCGCTTCCGCAAGGAAGCAACCACCACCACTTTCCATCGCGACAGCGGCACCATCGGCTTTTCCGAATCCAGCGAGAGTTATCCGATCAAAGGCGGCGAACAGGATCGCACCAGCATCATCTGGCAGCTGATTTCGGTGGCGCGGGCGGCGCCGCAGCAATTCAAGCCAGGTTCGGAATGGACCTTCTTCGTGGCCGGCATGCGCGATGCGGAACCGTGGACGTTCAAGGTCGTCAACACTGAAAAAATCAAGACCCCGCTGGGCGACCTGGACGCAGTCCATATTTTCAAGGCGCCGCCGCCGGACGCCAAGGACCAGCAGCTCGATATCTGGCTGGCGCCGTCGCTGGAATGGTATCCGGTGCGCTTGCGGTTTACCGACCCGAACAAGGATTTTGTCGAGCAGACTCTGCAGCAGGTCAGCAATAAAGGTGACAAATAAGGTGACAAATAAGGTGACAAATAAGGGTAAATGAGCCGGAAAATAAGACCGGCAATAAGGCATACAATCTCTTCTTGAATATTTGAACAGCAAATCACATGACTACACCAAACGGCGCCATCGTCCTCTTTAGCGGCGGCCAGGACTCCACCACCTGCCTGGCTTGGGCTTTGTCGCGCTACGAGCGGGTCGAGACGATCGGCTTCGACTACGGCCAGCGCCATGCGGTTGAACTGACCGTGCGCCCGGTCCTGCTGCAGAAAATCCGTGCCCAGTTTCCGCAATGGGCCGGCAAGCTGGGGGAGGACCACCTGATCGACCTGTCGCTGATTTCAAAAATATCGTCGACCGCGATGACGGAAGACGTTGAAATCGTGATGCAGGAAAACGGCTTGCCGAACACCTTTGTGCCCGGACGCAACCTGCTGTTCATGACGGTAGCGGCCACGGTGGCCTATCGGCGCGGCTTGAACGTGCTGGTTGGCGGCATGTGCGAAACCGATTTCTCCGGTTATCCCGACTGTCGCGATGACACCATGAAAGCCCTGCAAGTGGCGCTGAACCTGGGCATGGCGACCCAGATCAAGCTGGAAACGCCCTTGATGTGGATAGACAAGTCGGAAACCTGGAAACTGGCGCAGGACCTCGGCGGCGACGCCCTGGTCGACCTGATCCGGGCCGATACCCATACCTGCTACCTGGGCCAGCGCGGCGCGCTGCACGACTGGGGTTATGGCTGCGGCACCTGCCCGGCTTGCGCCTTGCGTGCGCGGGGATACCAGCAATTCAGGTCGACCGGAGGCGTTTGACCGCGTCGCGCCAGCCGGCGCGTCAGTAAAAATCCCGATAAAACCTGGCCAGGCGTCAGCAGCGTGGCAGCTGCGGATGCCGGATTGGCCATGCCCCCTCCCAATCTCCGATGCAAATCCCTCAATAATCCGGGGAAGCAATGTGCAATTGCGAAGGAGAAATATATTTACGCCCCGTTAATATATTTATCAAGATGCTAAGTACAATCGATGCAAGCGCTGACACCGTGGCGGTGTTGCTGGGGGAAGGCAGTCAGTAACCTGATTGCCGGCAAATGGAAAGCCGCATCCGCCATACGTGCATGAATGCCGCGCGAACAATGTGTACCACTTAAATTCGGAGAAATTAAATGTCACAGACGGTCGCTACGCTTCGCACACAGAAAGAAAAAACCTACCAGGCGCTGATGATAGGTTTCGGTATCTTGCTTTGGATCGCCATTGCGGCGGCAGTAGCAGCATACTGGTCGGATCCAAAAATGGCGCCGACCTTGCGCATCTATATCGGGTATGCCGTGGCAATCACGCTTTTTTATTGGATCGCGGCCGCGGTTTACCGGGCATCGGCATTCGGCAACATGATTCTTCTGGGGCCTGAGCAATTCCCCGAACTGCACCAGATGGTGGTCGCCGGATCGCAGGAAATCGGGCTGTCCGAACCGCCGAAAACCTTCCTCTACAATTCCAACGGCGTCTTCAATGCCTTTGCCCGGCGTTTGCTCGGCGGCCGTTACGTATTCCTGACCTCGGCCCTGGTTGAAGCCAATAGCGATGCCCAGGTACGCTTTGTCATCGGCCATGAACTCGGACACCATGCCGCCGGACATTTGAATCCATGGCTCAACACGCTGAAATTGCCGGCCCATATCGTTCCGTTTTTAGGGAAGGCCTATTCCCGTTCGCGCGAATACACTTGCGATAACATCGGCGCTTATTTGTCCAAGGATTTCGAGGCATCGCGCAGTTCCCTGCAGATGCTCGGCTGCGGCTGCCGCCGATTGAACCAGGCGATGAGTTGCGAGTCTTTCGTGGCGCAAGAAGCGATGGTGCCGCCGGTATTCGGTTTCCTCAACGAGATTTGCCGCACTCACCCGCGCCTGACACGACGGGTTGCAGCGATCAAGGAACAGATCGACAACTGACTATAGCCCTGATATTGATGGGTGCATGAGCGGCCCATCAATATCTGCCGGTTCAGCCAACTAAGCAGCAATCGAGCGCGCTGCCCCCGCTTTGAGTTCTGGCTCGGGGTGGTTGAACTGATTCAGCAACTGGGTTTCCTTGGCGCGCGCCGCCGCCAGGTGCCGTTCCTTGACGTGACCGTAACCGCGGATCTCTTCAGGAATGCTGGCGATCGCCACAGCGGCGGCAAGGTTATCGGCAGTCAACCGCGGCAACAGGGAAGCAACAATTTCCTTGTAGTGTACGATCAGGCCACGCTCTTCCTTGCGCTCAGCCGTATACCCGAAAACATCCAGGGCCCCGCCGCGCAGGAATTTCAGTTTGGCCAGCAGGCCGAACGCGCGCATCATCCACGGACCGAATTCTTGCTTGATCAGATGGCCGTGCGCATCGTGCTTGGCCAGCAGCGGCGGCGCCAGATGGAACTTGAGTTTGTAGCCGCCTTCAAACATGCCGGCAATCTTGGCCTTGAAAGCGCCGTCGGTATATAAGCGTGCGACTTCATACTCATCCTTGTAAGCCATCAGCTTGAACAGGTAAGTGGCCACCGCGATGCTCAGACGCTGCGCTGCGCGTCCGCTCTCGGCATGCGGCAACTGCGCTTCGGCGGCCTGCACCTGTTCGACAAATGCGCGGTATTGCTCGGCATAGGCGGCGTCCTGGTAAGAGGTCAGGACAGCGACACGGCGCTTGACCAGCTCATCCAGATTCGGCGCGCGCTTGAATTCGATCACTTGCGCCGGCGTATCGCTGAGGCGGGTACGTTTTTCCAGCCCGGCCAGATCGCAAGCCGCGGTGCGGCCCCAGACGAAGGCTTGCTTGTTGAAGGCCACCTGCAAGGCGTTCAATTCAATCGCCCGCATCAGCGATGCTTCTTGCAACGGCACCCAGCCCTTTTGCCAGGCATAACCGAGCATGAACATGTTGGTTGCAATGGCGTCGCCCATCAAGGCGGTAGCGATGCGGCCGGCGTCGATGAATTCCACGCGGTCGCTGCCGCAAGCTGCACGTATATCCTGCTCTGCCGCGGCATCGGGGAACTGCCAGTCCGGATTCTTGACGAAAGCGGCGGTAGGCGTGCGGGTCGCGTTGATCGCTGCGTAGGTGCGTCCCTCGCCCATGCGCGACAAGGCGTCGCGGTTGGCGCTGACGATGGCGTCGCAGCCAATCACCAGGTCGGCGTCTCCGGTGCCGACACGGGTCGAATAGATGTCGTCCGGACGGTCGGCCAGCCGCACATGCGACATCACCGGCCCGCCCTTTTGCGCCAGGCCGCTCATGTCCAGCACCGAACAGCCTTTGCCTTCGACGTGGGCCGCCATCGCCAGGATCTGGCCGATGGTCACCACGCCGGTGCCGCCGATGCCGGTCACCAGGATGCCGAACGGTTTTACCGTGTTCGGCAGCACCGGCGATGGCAAGCTGGCCACCGGCGCCGCAGCTGCGGTTGGCGTCGCGGCTATTTTGGCCGGCTTCTTCAAGCTGCCGCCTTCGACCGTGACGAAACTCGGACAAAATCCGGTGACGCAGGAAAAATCCTTGTTGCACGACGATTGGTTGATCTGGCGCTTGCGGCCGAATTCGGTTTCCAGCGGCTCCACCGACAGGCAATTCGACTGCACGCTGCAATCGCCGCAACCTTCACACACGGCCTCATTGATCACGGCGCGTTTGGCCGGATCCGGATATTCGTTGCGTTTCCTGCGCCGGCGTTTTTCCGAGGCGCAGGTCTGGTCGTAAATCATGGCCGAGCAGCCTTCGATCTCGCGCAGTTCGCGCTGCACCGCATCCAGTTCGCTGCGATGGCGAATCGTCACGCCCGGCGCCCAGTCGACGCTCGAACCGTATTTTTCCGGTTCGTCGGTCACCACGATGATCGGCGTCACGCCTTCCGCCGCGATCTGCCGTGAAATCATGGCCGGATCGAGCGGGCCGTCGAACGCCTGGCCGCCGGTCATGGCGACCGCATCGTTAAACAGGATCTTGTAGGTGATGTTGACCTTGGCTGCGACCGAAGCGCGGATCGCCAGCAGGCCGGAGTGGAAATAAGTACCGTCGCCGAGGTTGGCGAACACGTGCTTTTCCGAGGTAAATGGCGCCTGGCCGACCCAGGTCACGCCTTCGCCGCCCATGTGGGTAAACGTCGACGATTCGCGGTCCATCCACAACACCATGTAGTGGCAGCCGATGCCGGCCAGGCCGCGGCTGCCGTCCGGCAGTTTGGTCGAGGTATTGTGCGGACAGCCGGAGCAGAAATGCGGGACGCGGTCCTTGTTCGGATCGGGCTTGCTGCTGATGTTCAGCAGCGCTTCCTTGGCTTCCAGGTAAGCGACCCGCTGCTGTACCCGCTGCGCCACCGGATGGCCCGCGAAGTACTTCGAAATGCGGGTCGCAATCGCCCTGGCGATCTGCGCCGGATTCAGTTCGTAGGTCGCCGGCAGCAGCCAGTCGCCATGGCCTTCGCCGCTGCGGTTGCTCCACTCGCCGGTATCGTCGAATTTGCCGACCACGCGCGGCCGCACATCGTCGCGCCAGTTGTACAGTTCTTCCTTGACCTGGTATTCCAGGATCTGGCGTTTTTCTTCCACCACCAGGATTTCTTCCAGGCCTTGCGCAAACTCGCGCACGCCTTCCGCTTCCAGCGGCCAGGTCATGCCGATCTTGTACAGGCGGATGCCGATGTCGCGCGCCACGCTTTCGTCGATGCCGAGGTCGGCCAGCGCCTGGCGCGTGTCGAGATAGGATTTGCCGGCGGTGATGATGCCGATCTTGGCGACCGGGCTGTCCCAGATGATCTGGTTCAGTTTGTTGACGCGCGCATACGCCAGCGCGGCATACCATTTGTAATTGTTCATCCGCGCTTCCTGCCCCAGCACGGTGTCTGGCAGGCGGATGTTCAAGCCGTCCGGCGGCAGTTCGAAATCAGTCGGCAAGACAATCTTGACGCGATCCGGATCGAGGTCGACCGAAGCGCCGGACTCGACCAGGTCGGTCACGCATTTCATCGATACCCACAGGCCGGTATAGCGGCTCATGGCCCAGCCATGCATGCCGTAATCAAGGTATTCCTGCACCGAGGATGGGTACAGCACCGGGATACCGCAGGCTTTCAATATATGTTCGCTTTGGTGGGCGGTAGTCGACGACTTCGCCGCATGGTCGTCGCCGGCCAGCACCAGCACTCCGCCATGCTGGGAAGTGCCAGCCATGTTGGCATGCTTGAAAACGTCGCCGCAACGGTCGACGCCGGGACCTTTGCCGTACCACAGGCCGAATACGCCGTCGTATTGCGCGCCAGGGAACAGGTTGACCTGCTGTGTGCCCCAGACGCTGGTCGCGGCCAGGTCTTCGTTCATGCCGGGGTGGAACTTGACGTGATGCGCGTCCAGGTATTTTTTTGCCTTGGCCGCGGTCAGGTCGACGCTGCCCAGCGGGGAACCACGATAGCCGGTAACAAAACCGGCGGTGTTCAGACCGGCCAGGACATCGCGTTGCCGTTGCAGCATGGGCAGGCGAATAATGGCCTGCGTGCCCGTCATGAAAGCACGGCCACGTTCTAGTGTAAATTTATCATCAAGGGAAATGCCATCAGCTTCAGACGCTTGCGCCGATTGTGTGGGCAGCAAGGCTTGCGCCGATTTGAGTGGTGCGTTCATTCAGTCTCCGTGCCAAAAATTATGTTTTTGATTGCACTGCGTGGAGGTTATCCTACGCGGTAAAACGTCTTCGCCTTGTGGGCAAATCGTCCTGTTTTTTTACTGCTCATTGCGGCTCCCAGATTATCACAAGCGGCTAGTTCCCTCAATGCACGCCGCAACAACTGGATAGAGCAACTGAGCGCGGCGAAATGGGCGTAACAACTGTAACAACTGGTAAATCAAATAGGAATGGGAATCAACCAGGCGTGTAATGGCACCTTGTCTGATGCGGCTGAATACCCTCCCCAGGACCAGCCGCGTCGGGCATTCCTCCCTCTAGTGTTCCCATTATCACTAGTTTGCGGATTCTGCTCTCCCCGGCAGAATCCGCTTTTTTATTTCAGCGCCAGATTGGTTTCACCCGGCAACAACGTGTTTGCCGGCAACGGCTGCAGCGCCTTCAGGCGCTCGTACATCGGCGTGAAATCCGGCGCCGTGTCGTTGAACAGCTGCTGGAAATCGTCAATCACGAAATAAGTTTCCTGGTAGGAATCGATCTTGTACAAGGTCCGCATCACGCGTTCGACATCGAACGGCAGCCGCAGCGAGGCCGGGCTGGTCAGGCAATGCTCGATTTCACCGCCCGACGACAAGATCCCGGCGCCATATACACGCAAACCCTCAGGACTCTGGATCAGGCCGAATTCGACGGTATACCAGTACAGGCGCGCCAGCATGGCCAGGCCGTCCAGCTTCATCGCCTTCAGAGCGCCCTTGCCGTACTCTTGCAGATGGTCGGCGAAAATCGGATTGAACAGCAGCGGCACATGGCCGAAAAAGTCATGGAACACGTCCGGTTCGACGATGTAGTCGAACTCTTCTGGATCGCGCAGCCAGACCGTGACCGGGAAGCGGCGATTGGCCAGGTGCTCGAAGAAAGTATGGTCCGGCACCAGGCCCGGCACCGCCACCAAAGTCCAGCCGGTAGCCTTGAACAGCAGGTCTGAACTGTCTACGAAGCGAGGAATGCCGTCGCCGATGTTGAGCAGTTCCAGGCTTTCGATGAATACGTCGCAAGCCCGCCCCGGGATCAGCTTGGCTTGCCGCTGGTACAGACGGCGCCATAGCGCATGCTGCTCCGGCGTGTAAGCATCCCAGTCCTGCTTGACCACGTATTGGGCGTCGATCTTGCTGTAATCGCCGCGCAACGCCGCGCCGTCCGATTTTTCGGCGACGGTGGCAAAAAAATCGTCGGTATTGACGCCCATGTCCTTTACCTTTGCATCCATTTTTTCTTTCCTGACGAACTTTCTTGAATTAAGCGCTGAATTAAGCACGCCCTGCGCTCCAATGCCTACAGTATAGGGCCGAGTTAAGGGCAGTTAATTGCAAAATTCGCCCCGCAGAGAAAAATTTGCGCAATAATAATATGAAAACCATTCTCTTTAGGGTCATTTATGCCAACGATTGCAATGGATGCAACAGACCGCAAAATTCTGGCGATCTTGCAGGAGGATGGCCGCCTGAGCAACCAGGAGGTGGCGGAACGGGTCAACCTGTCGCCGTCGCCGTGCCTGCGCCGCATCAAGCAGCTGGAGCAGGCCGGCGTGATACGGCAATATGTGGCGCTGCTGGAGCCGGACAAGATCGGCCTGGGCCTGCTGGCCTACATCAACGTGCGCCTGGAGAAACATAGCGACCCGCAATACCTCAGCGGCACCAAGGCGGCGGCGCAAAACCAGGCCATGTCGCCGCGCGCCTCTTTTTCCGCCGCCGTCGAGCAGTGGCCGGAAGTGGTTGCCTGCTATGCGATGACCGGCGAAATGGATTTCCTGCTGCGGGTGCATGTGGAAGACATGACGCATTTTTCGCGGTTCATGATGGAAACATTGCTGCGCCATCCCGCGGTGCTGGACGTCAAATCAAGTTTTGCCCTGCAGCGTATCAAAGATACGACGGCGCTGCCTCTGCTTTAATTGCACCTTAATCACGCTTGATGCCGGGCAGGCTGCCCAGCCATTTCAGCGCGGCGCGCAAGTTCGCCTTGAGCGTGTAGTCGAGCGTCGCCACCTGTTCCTGCACGGCTTCCTGCAACACGCTGGCCGGATTGGCCGGCGCCAGCTTCAGGTAGGCGTCGGCCTCGCCGTAATCGCGATGGATGGCCATGCCGGCTTTCTTGGCGATGTGCATCATCACCTTGTTCGACGACAGGCAATGCATGTACAAGGTATCGATATCGACGTTGCGGCAACGGATCGCCGCCCGTTCAAACAAGCGGCTGCCGACTCCCATGCCGCGCGCGGAGGCGGCCACCGAGACGCCGAATTCGGCCACCCGCTCCTTGCTGGTGGATGCGCTCACCGAGGGCAGCGCTTCGCGCGGCGCAAACGCCAGGTGGCCGACGCCGAGCAGGCGCAATTTGCGGTCGTAGACGCCAAACACCGTATCGCGCGAGAAATCGATATTTTCGACATAACGGCTGAGCAGTTCATCCGATAACACCGAACCGAAGCGCAGCAGGCGATCGCTGCTGCTCAATGCCAGGAAATGGCGCAGCAAGCGCCTGCGGGCGCGGCGCGACAATTCCTTGACGAAAATGATTGGCCGCGATGCCTTGCCCGGACCGGCGCCGCCGGTTTTCCCCGGCGCCTGGCTTGCGCTACCTGCCTCTGCTGTTGTCATCCCGGCTTTCCCTTTCGGACCAGCTTACTCGGATCATGAACGCTGTGCTTGCACTACCTGCTCAACCATTTCAACCCGCGCTGCATGGATCGCTTCGGGTATCCGTTGCGGCTGCTGCTGGAACATGCCGGCGATCACGCCGGCATTCACCGATTGCGCCGCCTTCAAGGCGGCCTGCAGATAAGCAAGTTGCGGAAACGGCTTGCCGGCATAACCGGCCCGGCCGCGATAGTCGCATTCGGTGGCGCGCAGCATGTCGACGAAGCGCTGCGGCTTGCGAAAGGCGTCGCAGCGTCCCAGCAGGTTGACGATCGTGTTCGCGCGCAGCTCGAATGCGCGGCCGACATTGCCGTGTTCGCGCGCCGTCATCAACGCCAGGTCGCGCGCCTCGCCCGGCACCTTGAGGCGCTGGCAAACCCGTTCCACCAGCTCTACGCCCAGCCCTTCATGACCGTGATGGCTGGGCCAGCCGGCGGCCGGCGTCGCGCCTTTGCCGAGATCGTGCACCAATGCAGCGAAGCGCACCGGCAATGCATGGTTTTCTGCGGCGGCGGTATCGACCACCATCATCACGTGTACGCCGGTGTCGATTTCGGGATGATATTTTTCCGGCTGCGGAATGCCCCACAGGACATCCAGTTCCGGCAGGATGCGCGCCAGCGCACCGCAAGCGCGCAAGACCTCGAACATGCGCGACGGCCGGCTTTCCATCAGGCCGCGCGCCAGTTCCTGCCAGACTCGCTCCGGCACCAGCGCGTCAACCTCGCCGGCCGCCACCATGCGCTGCATCAGCGCATTGGTTTCCGGCGCTACCGTAAAGTCGGTAAAGCGCGCGGCAAACCGGGCGACGCGCAAGATGCGCACCGGATCTTCGGCGAAGGCGTCGGAGACATGGCGGAATACCCGGTCTTGCAAATCCCGGCGGCCGTTGAACGGATCGGCCACGGTACCGTCTCCGGCGCGCGCGATGGCGTTGATGGTGAGATCGCGCCGCACCAGGTCCTGCTCCAGCGTGACGTCGGGATCGGTATGGAACACAAATCCCTTGTAGCCGGGCGCAGTCTTGCGTTCGGTGCGCGCCAGCGCGTATTCCTCATGCGTGTCTGGATGCAGGAACACCGGAAAATCCTTGCCGACCGGGCGAAACCCCTGCGCCAGCATGTCGTCTGGCGTAGCGCCGACCACCACGTAGTCGCGGTCTTTGACCGGGAGTCCGAGCAACTCGTCGCGCACCGCGCCGCCGACTGCAAAAACTTTCATGGATTGAACCTTTAATCCGGCGGAACTGCGTCCGGCAGTATTTCGGTTTCCGCCAGCGCTTCCTGCATCCAGCGCGCCACCGCGGGATGCGCTTGCACCCGCTCGGCGTAGGCCTGCAAGGCAGGCGCCAGCGAAACGCCGTAGCTGCGGAAACGCATCACTACCGGCGCAAAATAAGCGTCGGCAATCGAGAAGGCGCCAAACAGGAATTGATGGTGGCCGAATTCGGACAGGCAGGTTTCCCAGATTTCAACCACCCGTGCGATATCGGCCTGGGCGCCGGCAGTGCGGCCGTATCCCGGCTTGTTTGTGCGGATATCCATCGGCATGTCCGAACGCAGCGCCGCGAAGCCTGAATGCATTTCAGCGCATATCGAACGGGCGGTGGCGCGCGCCAGCATGTCTTGCGGCCACATGCCGAGATCGGGAAACTGTTCGGCCAGGTATTCGCAGATCGCCAGCGAATCCCAGATCGCCGTTTCGCCCACCATCAGGATCGGCAGCCGGCCGCTGGCCGAATAGCGGCCGATGCGGTTTGCGGTGTCGGCCTGGCGCAGCAGGATCTTGAGCTCTTTGAACGGAATCCCGAAAGCGGTCATCGCCACCCATGGCCGCATCGACCATGAAGAATAATTCTTGTTGGCGATCACCAGCAGCAAGCCGTCCGCGCCGGCTTTTTGCAAGGCGGCGGACAGGCTGGGATCAAGCTCGGTGGTTTGCATAGGCGACTCCGGATCTCGACATTCTATGCCATATCAAGGCAAGGCCGATTCAACAAACCCCTTGGGCGCAACGGTGCCCAGCCGCGCCTTCAAGGATTGCGGCTTGCCGTCGAACAAGGCAGCGTAATAAGTCGCGTTGGACAATACATTCTTTACATAACCGCGGGTTTCGCTGAACGGGATCGATTCCGCAAAAATCGCGCCTTCGACCGTGCCCGGCAAGGTCGAACGCCAGGCGCGCGGCCGCCCGGGGCCGGCGTTGTAGGCCGCCGACGCCAGCGCTTGCGAGCCGTCCAGGTCGGCCAGCACCATGCTCAGGTAATTGGTGCCCAGCAGGATGTTGGTGTTGACGTCGGAAATCTGGTCGTTGGTGAAGCCGCTCAAGCCGATTTTTTTAGCAACCCAGCGCGCCGTCGCCGGCATCACTTGCATCAGGCCGCTGGCGCCGACATTCGAGCGGGCGCTCCTGATAAAACGCGATTCTTGCCGGATCACGCCATAGACCCAGGCCATGTCGAGCCCCAGGTTCTGGGTATTGGTAGTCATCACGTCGCGGTGGGGCGAGGGGAACCGCTGGTTGAAATCGACTTCAACCTTGGTGCGGTCGGAAGTATTCACCATGCGGTCCAGGACATTGTTCTGGCGGGCGAACTCGGCCGCCGTCAGCAGTTGGCGGTCGGTCATCTTGCGCAACTCCCAGTTCCACTCGCGCGCCCCTTCGAAACGCAGGTTCATGTCAAAAAACCGCAACGCACGGCGGAAGCCTTGGTTATTTACCATCGGCGCCATTTCCGCCGGGCTGAAGGCCTGGGTGGAAGAAACCGCAATGATTTTCTGGCCCAGCTCTTCCAGCGCCAATTGGCCGTAGAAGTTGGTCTGGTCGGCGATCGACTGGAACTGCTGCTGCGCCTGCTCGGATTTGCCCAAGGACTGGTCGGCCCGGGCTTGCCAGTAGACCCAGGCCGGATCGCCGCGCAAAGCCTCCGGCATCGCCTCGACGCCGCTGCGCACCAGCTTCCAGTCGCCGGCGCGCAGGGCGGAACGGACGCGCCACTGATAGGCATCGCCCGACAATACCGCATTGCTCTTGACCTGGCGCCAATAGTCGATGGCCTGCGGCTCCAGCTTGAGCGCCGACTGCAGCGCTACCTGCGCCCATGCCAGCGAACGCTCGGATGAAGTCAGCTGGTCAGATCCGGCGCTCAGCGCCGCCGCTGCGCGGCCGCTATCGTTCTTGGCTACCCGCCCCAAGGCGAGGATGAACAATTCGTGGTTGCTGCGGCCGGCGCCGGGGCCGCGCGCCAGCACCAGCGCCGACTTGTCGATGGCTTGCGCCACCTGGGAATCGTCGGCGTCGATGTACGGCGTCATGCGGCGCGCAACGCCGGCAAAACCGGCTTCTACCGCTTGCCGGATCTGGAACCAGACATCGTCGGCGCTGAACTGGCCGTTTTGCGCCAGCATGCCGATCAGCCCGGTGCAACCCTGGCCGTAATCCTTGGGCGTAGTCAGCAAGGCGCGTGCTTCATTGGCGACATTGACGCCTTTCAAGGCGGCCGAGGTCAGCGCGTAACATTTCAGTTGGGTATCGTCGTCGAGGACGAATTTCGGATATTGCTCGTCGAAGGTGTTCCAGTCGCCGGCCTTGCCCAGTTCCAGCAGCCAGTCATTGCGCAAGCGGTCGGCGATCGCACTGCCGTCGTAGCGCGCCAGGTAGTCGCGGATATCCGACTGCGGCGCCACCAGGTCCTTGATCAGCGGTTTCAGGCGGTAATAATCGACATAGGAAGGAATGTCATAATCACTTAAAGTAGAAGCCAGCAGCTCCGCTTTATCCGCATTGTTGGCGCGGGCGGCATCGCGCAGGGCCAGGAAACTGTCGTCCTGGCCGGTGTAGCTGGCTGCGGTGGCGCCGTTTGCGGAACGTTTCTGGGCATAAGCAGCGCTTGTCATCACAGCGGAAGAAGCCACGGCGATGGCGATGACAACAAGCCATTGCGTTTTGAACTGCGTTTTGAACCGCGTTTTAAACTGCGTATTAAACATATAACTGCCAACCTTATTTTACGAGTGCGAACGATGACGTCTAGCATAGCATGTGATGCCAGGGATGCAACACCTGGACCGGACAAAGCGCAGCTGCGGCGTGCCTTGCTGGCAACGCGACAGGCTATCGACCCGGCGCACCGCCGCAATTGGGATGCGGAACTTGGAAAACGGGTGATCGCCTGGGCTAGCGGTTGGGGCCTGGCGTATCCGGACGGCACGCTGGGCGTCTATTGGCCGATCCGCGGCGAACCCGACCTGCAACCGGCCTACGCCGAACTGACAGCGCGCGGCATGCGCCTGGCGCTGCCGGTGGTGATCGATGTCGACAGCCCGCTGCGCTTTGTCGGCTGGAGCCCGGGTGAAGCCATGGTCAAGGATGGTTTCGGGGTCGCCATACCGGCCAGCTATGTGACCGTGATCCCGCAGGCCTTGCTGATTCCCTGCGTGGGTTTTAACCGCAACAAGATACGGCTGGGTTACGGCGGCGGCTTTTACGACCGCACGCTGGCGCCGCTGGCGCGGCCGCAGACAGTCGGCATCGCCTACTCTTGCGCGCTGGCGGAATTTGACGGCGCAGCGCACGATATCGCGCTGGACGCCGTCATCACTGAAGCAATGAGTTTATAACTTGAGGCGCTGCCAGATGGCGATGGTCGCCGGCGATTGGTTCAGCGTGTAGAAATGCAGGCCGGGCGCGCCGCCCGCCAGCAAACGTTCGCACAGTTGGGTCACCACATCCAGGCCGAAGGCCCGGATCGAATCGCTATCGTCGCCGTAGCTGGCGAGCTTGAGGCGGATCCAGCGCGGGATCTCGGTGCCGCACATGTCTGAAAAACGCATCAGCTGCGAATAATTGGTGATCGGCATGATGCCTGCGATCACCGGCACCGCAGCACCCAGTTTCTGGGCTTCGTCGACAAAGCGGAAATACGCATCGGCATTGTAGAAGTACTGCGTGATGGCGCCGTTGGCGCCCGCCTTCACCTTGCTGACAAAACGCTGCACGTCGTCTTGCGGCGACTTCGCCTGCGGATGCATTTCAGGATAGGCTGCGACTTCGATATGGAACCAGTCGCCGGTTTCGGCACGGATGAATTCCACCAGCTCATTGGCGTAACGGAATTCGCCGGAAGAAATATCCATCGCGCCGTAACCGCTCGGCAAATCGCCGCGCAACGCAACCAGGCGCTTGATGCCATGATCCTTGTATTGCGCCAGGATGGTCCGCAGCGATTCGCGCGAACTGCCCAGGCAAGACAGGTGCGGCGCCGCTTCGTGGCCTTCGCTGCGGATATCGAGCACGGTATCCAGCGTACCCTTCTGGGTCGAACCGCCGGCGCCGAAAGTGACCGAAAAATACCGCGGATGCAGCTCGGCCAGCTTGGCGCGCGTCACACGCAGTTTTTCCGCGCCCTCGGGCGTCTTCGGCGGGAAAAACTCAATGCTGAAATTCTTTTGAGCGTTTTTTTGTGACATCTAATTCTTCTTCAGTAGCAAGGTGGACAGCGCCCACGAAACGATGCTGTACAAGATGGCGCCGCCAACCGCAGACCAGAAACTGGCCACGTAAAACCCGCTCACCAGGTGCGACACCAGCCAGAACATCAGGCCGTTGATGATGAAGATGAACAAGCCCAGCGTCAGCAAGGTCGCCGGCAAGGTCAGCAGCAGCAGGATCGGACGGATCAGGGTATTGACGAAACCCAGCACCAGCGCCGCGATCAGGGCCGCGCCGAAACTGGCGAACTGTACCGAATGCATCAGATACGGCACCGCCAGCAAGGCCAGGGTATTTATCAGCCAGGTAATCAGTAAGCGCATCGTGTGTTCCTCTTGGTGTTGCAAGGCCTGGGCACCGGCGTATGCCGGTGCCCAGCCTGGCGGTTAGTAACGGTAGTGTTCCGGTTTGTAAGGACCGGTTTGCTTGACGCCGATGTAAGCCGCCTGCTCTTCGGTCAAGACCGACAGCTGCGCATTCAGTTTTTTCAACTGCAGGCGCGCGACTTTTTCGTCCAGGTGTTTCGGCAAGGTGTACACGCCGACCGGGTAGGCCTTGGTGTTGACGAACAATTCGATCTGGGCGATGGTCTGGTTGGCGAACGACGAGCTCATCACGTACGACGGATGGCCGGTGCCGCAACCCAGGTTCACCAGGCGGCCTTCGGCCAGCAGGATGATGCGCTTGCCGTCCGGGAAAATGATGTGGTCGACTTGCGGCTTGATGTTTTCCCAGGTGTACTGCTTCAGCGCGGCGACTTCGATTTCATTGTCGAAGTGGCCGATGTTGCAGACGATTGCCTGGTCCTTCATCTTTTGCATGTGGGCATGGGTGATCACATGGTAGTTGCCGGTGCAGGTGACGAAGATGTCGCCGTGCTCGGCCGCATATTCCATGGTCACCACGCGATAACCTTCCATCGCCGCCTGCAGGGCGCAGATCGGATCGACTTCAGTCACCCAGACCTGCGCCGACAGCGCGCGCATGGCTTGCGCCGAACCCTTGCCGACATCGCCGTAACCGGCGATCACGGCAACCTTGCCGGCGATCATGACGTCAGTCGCACGCTTGATGCCGTCGACCAGCGATTCGCGGCAGCCGTACAGGTTGTCGAACTTGGACTTGGTGACCGAATCGTTGACGTTGATTGCCGGGAACGCCAGCTTGCCTTCCTTGTGCATCTGGTACAGGCGATGCACGCCGGTAGTGGTTTCTTCCGTCACGCCCTTGATCTGGGCCAGGCGCGTCGAATACCAGTTCGGCGCAGTCGCCAGCTTTTTCTTGATGGCGTTGAACAGGCAGATTTCTTCTTCCGAGCCTGGATTGTTCAAGACCGAAATATCTTTTTCCGCGCGGGTGCCGAGGTGCAGCAGCAGCGTTGCATCGCCGCCGTCGTCGAGGATCATGTTGGCTTGCTGTTCGCCCGGCCATTCGAAGATGCGGTGCGTGAAATCCCAGTAGTCGTCCAGCGATTCGCCCTTGAAGGCGAACACCGGGGTGCCGGCGGCAGCAATCGCGGCGGCGGCGTGGTCCTGGGTCGAATAGATATTGCAGGATGCCCAGCGCACCTTGGCGCCCAAGGCTTCCAGGGTCTGGATCAGCACTGCGGTCTGGATCGTCATGTGGATCGAACCGGTGATGCGTGCGCCCTTGAGCGGCTGGGCTGCGGCGAATTCTTCACGGATCGCCATCAGGCCCGGCATTTCGGTTTCGGCGATCTTGATTTCCTTGTCGCCCCAGGCGGACAAGCTGATATCGGCGACCACGTAATCGTGGCTGGTGGAAGTTGTCGAGGAATGTGTAGATGCGTTCATGACTGCGGCGTTCATCACGCCCTCCTTTCGTTAGAAAAAAAGTAACGTGAGCGCAGTTGCAAAATGACTGTACCAAGCCTGGCAGACGGTGTCTGTCGCAACGCTCCTTGGATACGATCCACTATTTTAAAGCAAACGGCCAGCTTTCGGCTAGCTGAAGCGCTTATTCCGGCTATCCGGCTTGGCGAACAAGCCTCAGACCCAGCCCATTTCGTGCAACTCGCTCTTGATATAAGCATAGTAGATCGGCGCCGCCACCAGTCCCGGCAGGCCGAACGCGGCTTCGGTCAGGACCATCACCAGCAGCAACTCCCAGCTGCGCGCATTGATCTGCGAGCCGACGATGCGCGCGTTCAGGAAATATTCCAGCTTGTGGATCACGATCAGGAACACCAGCGCCGCCAGCGCCACATAGATCGACACCGACAAGGCCACCAGCACGATCAGCGTATTCGAAATCAGGTTGCCTATCACCGGCAGCAGGCCTGCCAGGAACGTGACCACGATCATGGTCTTGGTCAACGGCAGGTGGATGCCGCCGAGGCGCAGCACCACCAGCAGGAAAATCGCTGTCAAGGTGGTGTTCAGCAGGGAAATCTTGACCTGGGCGAACACCACGCGGCGAAACGCATCCGCCAGCAGCTGCGCCCGTCCCAGCAATTCGGCCGCCAGCGGCTGCAGCAGCGGCATCGGATGGGCGGCGTTCAAGGCCACCATGGCGCCTAGCACCATGCCCACCAGTACGTGGACGAATACCTGCACCGCTTCCTTGCCGGCCAGCTGCACTTCGCCGCGATGCGACTGCAGCCAGTCGCTGATGATCTCGCGGATGTCGTCGATATCGTCCGGCAGGTATTGCTGCAGCCAGGCCGGCAGCTGGGTGCGGGCCTGGTCCACCACTACCATCAGCTTCCCTTGCAGCACCTGGATGCGGTCGGGGCCGCCGTGGAAAAAGGCCGCCAGCCCGACTATCGCTAGCGTCAGCGCGCCGATGATGATCGCCGACAGGAACACGACCGAAATCAGGTGCGCGCGCTGGCTGGTCAGGCGCCGCTGCACCAGGGGCGTCAGGGTACGCACCAGTTCGTACACCAGCAAGCCGGCCAGCAAGGCCGTCAGCATGTGCAGGGTCATCACCAGGAACAGCCCGGTGAGCGCGACCAGCCAGGCCGCCAGGCGAAAACGCGGCAAGGTGGTGATCACGGGACGCAAAGGACGCTGATCGGCAGATGGTTCGGAAACGGTTTGGGGGGCGGAGGCCATGGCGGGACTTGTTCTTTTGTCGTAGTCACTGAGGTGGTCAGTGTAGCAAGTCGTTACCATCGTGCAAAGCACGATTCTGGCATTTGGCGCGGCAAGACGGGGAAATGCTTCCCCCCGCCTTGCCGCCAGGCGGCTGTTACAGCGCAGCGGCTTTCAGTGCGGCAGCCTTGTCGGTGCGCTCCCAGGTGAATTCCGGCTCTTCGCGGCCGAAATGGCCGTAGGCTGCGGTCTTCTGGTAGATAGGGCGCAGCAGGTCCAGCATCTGCACGATGCCTTTAGGACGCAGGTCGAAATGCTCCAGCACCAGCTGCGCCAGTTTTTCGTCGCTGATCTTGCCGGTGCCGAAGGTGGTCACCATCACCGAAGTCGGCTTGGCGATGCCGATGGCGTACGACACCTGGATCTGGCAGCGGGTGGCCAGGCCGGCGGCCACGATGTTCTTGGCGACATAACGGCCGGCGTAGGCCGCCGAGCGGTCGACCTTGGACGGGTCCTTGCCGGAGAATGCGCCGCCGCCGTGGGGCGCAGCGCCGCCGTAGGTGTCGACAATGATCTTGCGCCCGGTCAGGCCGCAATCGCCTTGCGGGCCGCCGATGACAAAACGGCCGGTCGGGTTGATCAGGTAGCGGGTGTTCTGCAGCCATTCCTTCGGCACCACCGGTTTGATGATTTCTTCGATCGCCGCTTCTTCGATCGCCTTGTGCTGCATTTCGGGCGCATGCTGGGTGGACAGCACCACGGTATCGATCGCTACCGGCACGCCGTCGACGTATTTCAGCGTGACTTGCGATTTTGCATCCGGACGCAGCCAAGGCAGGCGGCCATCCTTGCGCAACTGCGACTGGCGTTCGACGATGCGGTGCGCGTAATAGATTGCGGCCGGCATCAGTTCCGGCGTTTCGTCGCAGGCATAACCGAACATCAGGCCCTGGTCGCCGGCGCCCTGGTCGAGATCGATGCCCTTGCCTTCGTCCACGCCCTGGGCGATGTCCGGCGATTGCTTGTCGTAGCCGACCAGCACCGAGCAGCTCTTGTAATCGATGCCGTAGTCGGCGTTGTCGTAGCCGATGCGTTTGATGGTTTCGCGCGCGACGGCAATGTAATCGACATTGGCAAAAGTGGTGACTTCACCCGCCAGCACGACCAGGCCGGTATTGCACAAGGTTTCGGCGGCGACCCGGGCTTGCGGGTCTTGGGTAAAGATGGCGTCGAGGATAGCGTCGGAGATCTGGTCCGCGACTTTGTCGGGATGACCTTCGGAGACGGATTCGGAAGTGAAGAGGTACTCATGTGCCATAACAGGCTCCTACAAAAAAACAGTGGTGACCATGTCGCAGTCAAACCTGTTGAGCCTGCGACGCTTTAGCGAAATTTGTATGCCGCCTCGCAAGTTGTCTATTAACTCGGCGGATAATGCTAATTACTATATATTAAGATGATTCTGGCAAGCAATCTATCCGCCACCTAAAAACACCTTGCAACCTTATTCGGTTTTCAAACTATTGTGCTATTTTACGCCTCTTGAAAAAAATCGGCAAAATCCACCTTCTTTTGGCTCTTGATGAGCTCCGCCAATGCTTGTAACACTCTTCCGCCTGCTGTCGACGCTGCCCCTGCTTTTCCTGCATGCAATAGGGACGCTAGGCGGCTGGCTGGTATACCTGGCCTCGGCTTCGTACCGCGGCAAACTAAAAGACAATCTGTTCCGGGCCGGTTATCCGGCGGCTTTGCCGCAGGCCATCAGCGAATCCGGCAAGAGCATGTTCGAGCTGCCGTTCATCTGGTGCGCCGCGCCGCAACGGGTGCTGCGCACCGCCACCATCGAGAACTGGGAGCTGGCGCAAGCGGCGCTGGACGCCAAGACCGGCGTGATTTTCCTGACCCCGCACCTGGGCTGCTTTGAAATCATCGCCCAGGCGATCGCCACCAAGACCCCGCTTACCGCGCTGTACCGGCCGCCGCGCAAAGCCGCGCTCAAGCCCTTGATCGAAGGCGCGCGCGGACGCCACAACCTGTTGCTGGCGCCGGCCAACCTGGCGGGCGTGCGCACCCTGTTCAAGGCGCTCAAGAAGGGCCAGGCGATCGGCCTGCTGCCGGACCAGGTGCCGCAAAACGGCGAAGGCATCTGGGCCGATTTTTTCGGACGCCCGGCCTACACCATGACCTTGCCGGCCAAGCTGCAGCAGATGAGCGGCGCGCCGATTATCCTGTCTTATGCCGAACGCTTACCGTTCGGCCGCGGGTATGTGATCCGCTTCGTGCCTTTCGATGAAACGCCCGGCCACACCCCCGAGCAACGCACGCTAGCCATCAACCTGGCGATGGAAAAGCTGATCGCGCGCTGCCCGGCGCAATATATCTGGAGCTATAACCGCTACAAGACGCCGCCCGGGGTTGAAGCGCCGCCGGCGGTTTCCAACCCCGCCGCACCGGAGCAGCAGGCATGAGGGCCTTGCTCGGCTTGCTGTGGCTGGCGCATTTCCTGCCGCTGTGGATCCTGGGACCGATCGGCGAAGCCTTGGGCTCGCTACTGTTCATCATCATGAAACCGCGGCGGCACATCACGCTGACCAACCTGCGGCTGTGTTTTCCAGACATGACGGAAGCCGAGCGCGTGGTGCTGGCGCGCCGCCACTTCCAGGCTTACTCGCGCAGCGTGCTGGAGCGCAGCGTGCTGTGGTGGGCTTCTGAAAACCGCTTGCGGCGGCTGATCAAGATCGAATCGGACTTGCCGCTCAGTACGCTGCAGGCCGGCCCCACCATTCTGCTGTGCCCGCATTTCGTCTGCCTGGAAATTCCCGGCATCGCCCTGGTGCTCAATTCCTCGCTGTCGATCTGCACCATCTATACCCGCCAGCAAGATGCGGTGACCGATGCCGCGCTGCTGAAAGGCCGATCGCGTTTCCGTCCGGTCAAGCTCTTTACTCGCGAGCAAGGCGTCAAACCCATCATCCGCGCCATGCGCGAAGGTTTCCCGTTCATCATGCTGCCGGACATGGACTTCGGCATGAAGGACGCCGAGTTTGTGCCGTTTTTCGGCATCCCGACGGCGACGCTGACCGCTACCGCCCGCATTGCCGCCGCCACCAAAGCCAGCGTGGTGCCGATGATCGCAACTTTCCTGCCCGGCTACAGAGGCTGGAAAGTGACCTTCTACCCGGCCTGGGAAAATTATCCCGGCGACGACATGACGGAAGCCACGCGCCGCATGAACGCCTTTATCGAAGCCCGCATCCTGGAAGCGCCGGCGGAATATTTCTGGGCCCACAAACGCTTCAAGACACGCCCCCCTGGGCAGGCTGACGTCTATTCCCCGCCTGCGCCGGAGCAGGCCGACACTGCTGCGCACTAGCGCCGTTTCCATCATAATGGCTGCATGAAACTCAAATTCACAAAAATGCACGGCGCCGGCAATGATTTCGTCGTGATCGACGCGATCCACCAGCATGTCGATTTCACTCCTGCGCAGTGGCAGCGCCTGGGCGACCGCCGCTTTGGCGTGGGCGCGGATCAAATGCTGGTGGTGGAAAAATCGCAGGCGGAAGGCGTCGATTTCCGCTACCGGATTTACAACGCCGACGGCGGCGAGGTTGAACAATGCGGCAACGGCGCTCGCGCCTTCGTCAAATTCGTCACTGACAAGGGTCTCACCAGCAAGCGCGCGATCCGGGTGGAAACCATGTCCGGCATCATCGAACCGAAGCTGGAAGACGACGGCCGCATTACGGTCGCCATGGGCGCGCCGGTCCTGGCGCCCGCCGCGGTGCCGTTCGACGCCAGCAACCTGGATAGCCGGGCGATGGGCGAAGATACGCTCTGGCCGCTGGATGTCCAGGGCAAACAGGTATGGATCTCAGTAGTATCGATGGGCAACCCGCATGCGGTGCAGGTAGTCGAGGACAGCGAGGCGGCGCCGGTGCTGGCCGAAGGTCCGCTGATAGAACATCATCCGCGCTTTCCGCGGCGGGTCAATGCCGGCTTCATGCAGATTGTCGATCGCCACAGCATCAAGCTGCGCGTATTCGAGCGCGGCGCCGGCGAAACCCTGGCTTGCGGCACCGGCGCTTGCGCTGCGGTGGTTGCCGGCATCCGGCGCGGCCTGCTGGACTCGCCGGTCGCGGTGCAGACCCATGGCGGCGAACTGTCGATCGCCTGGGCCGGCGGACAGCAGGCGGTCATGATGACCGGCCCGGCGGTATCTGTATTCGAGGGCGAAATCGAAATCGCCGCGGCCGGTTAAGCGTCAGTGAGCATAAGCGTTAAAGGACTTCATCGGCTTCCGCCGCTGAAGACGGCACCGCGGTCTTGAAGCGGTATAGGCGCTGCCGGTAATTGCCTTCAGGTCCGTTCGGACCGCAATCCACATCTTCAAACAGGCGGGCGATCCGGGTCAGGGCCTGGCGCTCGTCGCCGGTCTGGATCAATATCAGGCGGCGTTTGCTGCGCGCATAGTGAGCGCGGATATCGATCACCAGGCAATGGCCGCAATCGGCCTGGTTCAAATCCAGCAGCAAAGCCTCGGGCCGGCTGAGGCCGAACAGCACGGCCAGTTCGATCCGTGCGGCCAGGAACGGGTGCGCCTTGACTTGTTCACGCGTCAGCTGCTGCTTGGCTGCTTCTGCCCAGGCCGCCGGCTGTGCGCTGTCGGCGATTCGCGCCAGCAGGTTTGCCGCTTCGCCGCTGCCTTGCGCCGCCGCTTTTTGCAGCCAGTAGACGGCGCGCACATCGTTGGCAAGTTTCTCGCGCCGGTTGCGCCAGGCGCTGAGCCCGCACTCCAGCTGCGCCGCGCGATGTCCCATTTCGGCGGCATGTTCCAGATGGCGCTGCATGTCGACCAGGTTGCGCTGCGAAAACTCCGACTTCAGGTAAATGCGCGACAAGGCATACCAGGCATCCGCCAATCCGGCTTCGCCGGCCAGCGTCAGCCAGCGGATTGCTTTTTTGTAATTGGCCGACCCGGTCCCCACCAGCAAACGTTCGCCGTCGCTGTTCATGCGGGCGTACCACAGGCCCAAGGCCAGCTGCGCGGCCTTGTCGTCGCCATACGCGGCCAGTTCCAGGAATTGCTGCACCTCGGCCGCATCGAAACCGTCGCTGGTCTGCAGCACCTGGGCGCTGCGCAGCAACAAGGACAGGTTTTCTTCTCCCAGCTGGCGCGCCAGAGTTTCCGACGGCACATTCAATTGCGCCAGGATATCGGCATACTGTTCCGACAGCGCCCTCGCCAGCGGCAACGCTCTTTCCAGAAACACCGGCCAGTCGGCTTTTTCCCATGCGAGTTGCGCCAGCGATTGCTGCGCCTGCATCACGCCGGCGTCGGCGGCACGCGCGGTCCATTTCAAGGTCGCGTCCTGTTCCGGCTTGGACTCAGGCTGAGTCTCAGACTGCACCCCGGCCAGTTTCTCACTTGGCGCCGCGCGGCCTGGCAACGGCGCGCTATCGGCGTGCTGCGCCAGCAGCCATTGCGCTTCGGCGATGCCGGCGTGGGCGGCGGTTTCCAGGGCCTTGATGACTTTGCCGTGCAAGCCCGGCAACACTTGCGGATTGCCGCCTTCGCGATTCAGCACCAATTGCGCCAGCACCAGGCCTGCCTGCATCAGGCCGGCGTCAAAAGCGCGTTCATACCAGACGCAAAGCGCCAACGGATCGCTCGCCGCCTCAGCCACTTCCAGCGGAATATGGCTGCCGATCAGCATCCATGCTTCGGACTCTTGCTGTTGTGCGGCGCGATCCAGCCAATGCAGCGCTGTCGACAAGCTTTGCGGCAAGCCGTTGCCGCCGAATAAATAGCGCTTGCCTAGGGCCAGTTGTGCGGCAGCTTGCCCGGCACGCGCCGCGCGAATAATCGCCAAGTCTTCACGTTTAGCCATAAATGCTCATTACCAAAACGTAAATTATCCTCGATAAATGCATGAAATTTTGTTTTTGCTCAATTTTTACAATATGTGAATCTTCTACGCAACACAAGTTCCCCGCAGACAGAAGCAGGTAAAGGATGCCGCGCTCCGACGCGCGCCAAATGTGGAAGGATAATTCCTACAATTTCGCTTAAATCGTGTCAAAAATGGCCAACTCCACTTAATAGTCAAAAAAAATCGGGGACAGAGAAGATTTTTTCTTGATATTCGTAGTAAAAATACAACGAATTCATCGAATACATGCAGTTTTGACAAATTTACAAATCCACAACAAACCAAACTGCAGGAAATCCGGGCAACTGCCTTTAAGGTTCAATCCTCCGACAAGACGTACGGATGCTTAAGACCGTTTTCTATTTAAAGGACGTCAAATGAAGAAATCACTAATCGCACTGACAGTACTCGGCGCAATCGCAGGTGCAGCACAAGCTCAAAGCTCCGTCACCATCTACGGTACCGTTGATGCCGGCGTTACCTACTCCAACAACAATGTTCCGGCTAACAATGCAAACGACGGCCGCCTAGGCGGCAGCAAGTTCGGCGTAGGCTCCGGCAACATCGATACTTCGCGCATCGGCTTCAAGGGCGTGGAAGATCTGGGCGGCGGCCTGAAAGCCCTGTTCCAGCTGGAAGCTGGCTTCAATACCGACACCGGCGGTTTCGAACAAGACAAGTCCCTGTTCAACCGTAAATCGGTAGTCGGCCTGGGCGGCAACTTCGGTAGCGTATTGCTGGGCCGTCAATCGGACGTCCTGGACGACTATGGTCACCAGTACACTTCCGTCAAGGATTTCGGCAATTTCGTCGGCAGCCCGCACGTTGGCGACCGCCTCGAAGGTTCGCGCACCCAGAATTCGATCCGCTATAACTCGCCAAGCTTCAGCGGCGTTACTGCCAGCGCCATTTACGGCTTCGGTGAAGAAGCTGGCGCCAACTCCAATGGCCAGGCTTTCGGCGGCGGCGTTGCTTATGACAATGGTCCTCTGGGTGCTTACCTGGGCTACTATCAGTCGAAGGCAGGCAAGAATTCCGCTGATACTGCGCCACTGTTCCAGCTGAACCCGGTTGCCGAAGGCGACACCATGAACAAGACTTTCAGCCTGGGCGCCAGCTACCAAGCTGGCCCAGCTCGCCTGTATGGCAACTGGTCGCGCATCAATGTTCCTGAGCAATACAAGCAGAACATTTTTGAACTGGGCACCGACTACGCTCTGACAGCCCCGCTGCACCTGCTGGCTTCGGTACAGCACACCCAGTACTCGCTGGACGGCAACACTGAAGGCAACAGTTCCAAGCCGCAGGTAACCCAAGTCAACCTGGGCGTGGATTACTACCTGTCCAAGCGTACCGATCTGTACACCCTGGCATCCTATGCCAAGGGCAAGAACGGTGCTCCGGTCGGCGACTACTCGGCTCCTGCGGTCCAGAACGACGCCGGCAAGAGCAACCAGGCTGCTGTTGCAATCGGCATCCGCCACAAGTTCTAATATAAGTTAGCCGCCTAGTGGCAAAGCTTGCTGTTGCATTAAATCCCGGGCGGTTCATGCCGCCCGGGGCTTTTTACCAGCCCTCGAGAAAAGCCTGATATCAGTTACGCAACATGCGTAATTGCCCAATTACCCATCCCGCATATCCCGATTTGCGCAAACCTGAGCCGCCGCAAGCGTTGCTCATGCCCTTCCTTGCCTGTCACAAAAATACAACACAATTAACAATCTTCTTCAATTTCGACCAATTTATAGCATCACAGGAAACCAAACCGCCAGCATAGCCAGCGAGACACCTTAATGTTCATCCATCCGGCAAGATGTACGGATCCTTAAGACAGTTTTCTAAATAAAGGACGTCAAATGAAGAAATCACTAATCGCACTGGCCGTACTCGGCGCAATCGCAGGTGCAGCACAAGCTCAAAGCTCCGTCACTATCTACGGTATCGTTGACACTGGCATCGTTTACACAAGCAAAGCCCTGACATCTACTGGTGGTACAGGCAGCAAATTCAGCATCAACTCCGGCATCATCCAAGGTTCGCGTCTGGGTTTCAAAGGCGTTGAAGATCTGGGCGGCGGTCTGAAGGCTCTGTTCCAACTGGAAGCTGGTTTCAACAACGACACTGGCGGCCTGCAAGGCGACAAGGGTACAACTACTCTGTTCCGTCGTAAGTCGGTAGTCGGTCTGGGCGGCAACTTCGGTTCCGTCCTGCTGGGTCGTCAAACTGACATCCTGGACGACGTCAGCCAATGGACTTCGGTTCAAGACTTCGGTGGTGTAACTGGTTCCGTCGGTCACAATCTGGACCGTTTGGAAGGTACACGTACTAACAATTCGATCCGTTACAACACTCCAGACGTATCCGGCTTCACCGGTAGCCTGATCTATGGCTTCGGCGAAACAGCTGGTCAAACTTCGGCTGGCCAATCGTTCGGCGCTGGCGCTCAATACGCTAACGGTCCTCTGGGTCTGTTCGCTGCTTACTACCAATCGAAACTGGGTTCGCCAACAGCTAGCGACACTTCGCTGATCAACGGTTCGCAAGTAGCTAACTTCTCCGGCAAATCCGGCGACACAGCTCTGAAGACATTCAGCATCGGTGCTAGCTACCAAGCTGGTCCTGCACGCCTGTACGGTAACTGGTCGCGTACCAAGCAACCTCTGGCAACCAGCTCGAACTCGGCTACTACCGGCATCCTGCAACCAGGCAGCTTCACAGTTGGCAGCTTCAACAACACCAAGGCTGACATCTTCGAACTGGGCGTGAACTACGCTGTTACAGCTCCTCTGCACCTGCTGGCTAGCGTTCAATACAACAAGCTGACATTTGCTGATGCTGGCGCCGACAAGGGCAAGCTGACCCAATTCAACCTGGGTACAGACTACTTCCTGTCGAAGCGTACTGACCTGTATGCTTTCGTTTCGAACCTGCGCGCTAAGGATGCTGTCAATCCAGGCGTCTACGGCGACAGCCTTGGCGACACTGGCAACCAGACAGCAGTTGCTGTTGGTATCCGTCACAAGTTCTAATTTAAGCTGGCCGAACCCGCGGCAGCAAGCGGGCAAGGTTGCTTGACTAGAGATGTAAAAGGCTCACATGGCTTGCCATGTGGGCCTTTTTTATTGTCTGCGCGACAGGACCTCCGGTTGTCATGCACCGGCATAGCGGTGTACCCTTGATCATTCTCTTTTTTCATCACCGATTTCATCACCGATACGCACATGAGCCTCCCACTGGATCCCGATACTGTCGCCCAATATCTGATCGACTCTCCCCATTTTTTTGAAGAACATGCCGAACTGCTGGCCAAGATCCGCCTCAGCAGCCCTTTGCTCGGCCGTGCCGTTTCGCTGCAAGAGCGGCAAATGGAAGTGCTGCGCGAAAAAATCAAGGTGCAGGACCTGCGCCTGGCCGACATGATGCGCAACGCCCAGGAAAATGATGCGAGCTCGCACAAGCTGTACGCCTGGACCCGCAGCCTGCTGCTGGCGCGTAATGACGTTGACTTGCCGCACACGCTGGTCGATGGCCTGCGCACCAGTTTTGGCGTGCCCCAGGCCACCTTGCGCCTGTGGGGCGTGGCCGAGGATTATTCGCATACATGGTTTGCCGCGGAAGCTTCCGAGGATGCCAAGATTTTCGCCAATGGCTTGAGCCTGCCGTTTTGCGGCAGCAATAATGACTTCGAAGCAGCTGCCTGGCTGGAGCATCACGTCCAGTCGGTAGCCATGCTGCCCTTACGCAGCGCCGCCGCCTCGGCTACCTTCGGCCTGCTGGTGCTGGGCTCGCCCGATCCGCAACGCTTCAGCGCCGACATGGCCACCGATTTCCTGGTGCAGATTGGCGAGACCGCAAGCGCTGCGCTGGCCTGCCTGCTCGAGTAAGCCCGCAATAATACGCCCGAATCATGAGCGTCGACGCCAACCAGGCTTACCTCAGCGGCTATCTGGACAGCCTGGCGGGCCAGCGCCAGTTGTCAGCGCATACCATCAGCAACTACGGCCGCGACCTGAAAGAACTGGCAAGCCTGACGCAAGCATTGGGCGATAACTGGCAGTTCGCCGCCATAACCCACTTCCATATCCGCAAATTTGCCGCGCAATTGCATTCGCGCGGCTTGAATCCCAGCTCGATCGCGCGCAAGCTGTCGGCCTGGCGCGGATTTTTCGAATGGCTGGCGGAGCAGACCACGCTCGCCAGCAATCCCGTCGAAGGCGTGAAAGCCCCCAAGCGCACCAAACCGCTGCCGAAAGCGATGGCAGCAGACGATGCAATACACCTGGTCGCCAGCGGCAACCCGCTGGCCGATGCCGGCTCCAGCATGGCGCTGTGCAACCAGGCGATGTTTGAACTGCTGTATTCCAGCGGCCTGCGGGTTTCGGAACTGGCCGGGCTGGACCTGCACTATAGCCGCCAGCCGGACCACGAATCGGCCGGCTGGATCGACCTTGACGCCGCCGAAGTGACGGTCACCGGCAAAGGCGGCAAGAAACGCAGCGTGCCGGTGGGAAAACCGGCGATACAAGCGATTGCAGCCTGGCTGCCGCAACGCGCGGCGCTGCTCAAAAGCGACCAGGGCGAACATGCGGCAGCCTTGTTCCTGACCGAACGCGGCACACGCGTCTCGCCGCGCGTGGTGCAGTTGCGGCTGAAACATCACGCGCAGTCGCTCGGCATCGCCAGCAATGTGCATCCCCACGTGCTGCGTCATTCATTCGCCTCGCACATGCTGCAGGGTTCAGGCGACTTGCGTGCCGTGCAAGAACTGCTGGGACATGCGTCGATTGCCGCCACCCAGGTCTACACCTCGCTTGATTTCCAGCGCCTGGCGCAGGTATATGACGCCGCCCATCCGCGGGCAAAAAAAATCACCGACAAATAACGCACGAGCAACCCACATGCAACTCGCATGCAACAAGCGCTTGAAACGCCAATTTGAAACTCAAATATGCAACTGAATTGCATTTCAGGCATAATTGAGGCCTTACCTACCCATATTGCACCATGAACCCAGGCCCAAAATCCAAATCTGTCGCGACCATGGCCGCCAGCAGCTCCCGTCCGCATACGGCGGCATTGGCCGAGGCCCAGCTGCGCGAGGTCGCGTTGCGTATCACGCCTGCCCGCATCAAGGTGCTGGCCGCCCTGCTGGAAGCACGTTGCGCTTTTTCTCATCAAGACATGCAAGACCAGTTTACCGAGATGGACCGGGTAACCTTGTACCGCGCCCTCGATTGCCTGACAGACGCCGGCCTGGCGCACAAGATCGCCGGCGACGACCGCGTCTTCCGCTATAGCGCCGGCACCGAACACAGCGAATCAAGCCACGCCGCCGGCCATTCCGGCCACGCCACACATCAAACCCAGCACCAGCACGGCCATTTCAAGTGCACCCGCTGCGCCAAAATATTCTGCCTGGATGGCAGCGGCGACGCAGGTTTCCTCGACAGCATGCTGGCGCTGGGCGACAGCCATGCCGGCAGCAGCACCACGCCGGCGAAGCTGCGCAAGCAGTTGCAGCAAGCCTTGCAAGACACGCTGGGCAAGGGTTTCCAGGGCCACGAGATCGAACTGACCATCAAGGGCTGGTGCGCAGACTGCGCGCATTGATTTGCAATAGCGCGCAGTTGCAGCCACGGCTGGCCCATTCGAATTCCCCCGCGCACTTCCTCATCCCTATATCGTTTTTTACTTTTCCGGATCGCGTCATGGCACTTATACCCACCACTATCCTGACCGGCTTTCTCGGCGCCGGCAAAACCACTTTGCTCAACCGCATCCTGCAACAGCAGCATGGCCATAAGATTGCCGTGATTGAAAATGAGTTCGGCCAGGAAAATATCGACAATGAAATCCTGGTCCAGGACAGCACAGAACAAATCGTCGAAATGAACAACGGCTGCATCTGCTGCACGGTGCGCGGCGACCTGATCGTCGCCCTGACCACTTTGGCGCGCCGCCGCGCCGCCGGCGAGCTGAACTTCGACCGGGTGATCATCGAAACCACCGGCATGGCCAACCCGGGGCCGGTAGCGCAAACCTTCTTTGTCGACGACGAAGTGGCGATGCACTTCATGCTCGATGCAATCGTCACCGTGGTGGATGCAAAACACGCGATGATGCAACTCGACCAGCAGGAAGAAGCGCAACGCCAGGTCGGTTTCGCCGACAAGCTGCTGCTCTCCAAGACCGACCTGGTGACGACGGCAGAGGTAACCGCCCTGACCAGCCGCCTCAAGCGCATCAACCCGCGCGCGCCGATCATCACCCTCGATCCGCAGCACACGCCGATAGAAGAAATCCTGGATATCCGCGGTTTCAACCTCAACGCCAAGCTGGAAATCGATCCTGACTTTTTGGCAACAGAGGAAGAACATGGCCACGAACACAGCGGCGACGATTGCGATCACCCCTCCCACCAGCACCAAGGGCACGGCCACCACGACCATCACCATGCACATCACGATGACGAAATCGCCGCTTTTGTTTTCAAAAGTGAAAGACCTTTCGACACTGCTCGCCTGGATGAATTCCTGGGCGGCCTGGTGCAGGTCTACGGACCGCGCATGTTGCGCTACAAAGGCGTATTGTTGATGGATGGCGCCGACCGCAAGGTAGTGTTCCAAGGAGTGCACCAGATCATGGGCAGCGACGTCGGCGGCAAATGGGACGCAAATGAGACACGCGGCAGCAAAATGGTCTTCATTGGCAAGAATCTGCCGAAAGACATCTTTATTCGCGGTTTGGAGCAATGTTTGGTATAAACTATGGCAGTTTTGCGCTGGGAAATCACTGGATAGCGGCCAATCACACCATTGCCTGGCCGCTGATTAAGGGAGAGGACCATGAACCTGACCGTTAAAAAGACCGTTGCCAAGAAGGCATCGGCCTCGCTAGGCAAATCGACGCCGAAGGCCCGGCAGGCTGCCGTTCCCGCCAGCAGCACAGTGAAAAAAGCAGTCAAGAGCGCCGTGACAGGCGTTGCCAAAAGCACCGTAGCTGCAAAATCAGCAAAACTTTCCGCCAAGGCGCCGCGGAAGACCGAGACCCCAGTTGCCACCGCAAGCAAGGCCGTGTCCAAAGTCGCCAAACCCGATCCCAAACCTGTTGTAAAATCCCTAGCCAAGAAAACGGCGATTGCCAAGTCGTCCTCCGTAGCGGCGGCAGACAAGGCAGCGCGCAATACCCAGGCCAGTAGTTCTGTAACAACGAAACTGAGTTCCCCAACGGCCAGATCCGGCGCTAGCAGCACCAGCGACAAGCCCGCAAGTGCCGGATTAACGGATAAAATTGAAAAAAACGTCGTATCGAAAGCAAGCGAAGTGGCTACTAAAACAACCAAACCAACATCTGATTCCATTCTGTTGACCGAAGAGCAAATCCTCAAGATGGGCGAAAAGGACTACATGAATGAAGCGCAACTGGCTTTCTTCAAGGCGCGTTTGCAGCAGTTAGAAATCGACCTGCTCAAGAACGCCGGGGAAACCACGGAACATCTGCGCGAAACCGTCCTCGTGCCGGATCCTGCAGACCGCGCCACCATCGAGGAAGAACATGCGCTCGAATTGCGTACCCGTGACCGTGAGCGCAAGCTGCTGAAGAAGGTGCAGCAATCGATCGCATCGATCGACGCCGGCGAATACGGCTGGTGCGAAGAAACCGGCGAACCGATCGGCATTCCTCGTTTGCTGGCGCGTCCGACGGCAACCCTGTCGCTGGAAGCGCAACAACGCCGCGAACTGAAACAAAAGCTTTACGGCGATTGATTCCCGGAGCAGCCAGGCTGCGTGAAAACACCGGCCGGAACAACGGCCTGGTTTCCCCGCAGCCCGGCCGCTGGCGCGCTTCTGCGTCGTTCCTGCGCCGGTTCCGTTATCGTGTTCCGCTTATCCAGATTCCTTGATGTCAGCCCAAGCCCTCAGTTCGAGACTACTCCAGCACGCCGCCCCGGCCCCGGCGCCGATGCTGGCGCTTGTGCTGATATGCGCGATCCTGTTCTCGCAATGGCTGGGACTGACGCATAGCATCGTCCATGCGGCCTGGGAAAACAAGCAGGCGACCAGCCTGACGCACATCACGTCGGTGATTGAACGCGTGATCGAAGGCGGCGGCAAAGCCCATCACTCTTGCGCAGCGTTCGACGACGCCACCCTGGCCGCAACGATCTACTCGGCGCCACTGAATCTGCCGCCGCTGCCCGGCAAGCACCTGCTGGCTTTGTGGCAGGCATTCGCTTCCTGGGATGCCCCGTTCACCTGCCATTTCTCATCGCGCGCACCGCCCCGCTCCTGACAGGACGCAGTCAACCGCTTCGTTTATGCGAAGCGTCAACCCATTGCATCGAATCATTTATCGCCGTCGCCCGGATCATATCGACCATGCGAACCATGCGTGACTGATCGCGCTCCTGCGCGCTTTCCGCATCGCTGCGGAATGCGGCGGCGATTACCTGTCTAGGAATCATCATGCTTGTCCAACGTACGCTGTTATCCAGTGCGGTCCTGTCCGCGCTGGCCGTTTTATCGTCTGCCGCATCGGCCCAGGCCGACACTGCCGAAGCGGCCAAGACCTTGCCGCCCATCGTAGTCAGCGCCAGCCCGCTCAACGCCAACGTCGACACCCAGATCCTGGCTCCGGCCAAGGTATTGTTCGGCGAAGAACTGCGCAACAAGACCGGCGCCTCGCTGGGCGACACCCTGTCGCAGGAACTCGGCGTGTCGGCCTCCGGTTTCGGCGCCGGCGCTTCCCGCCCCATCATCCGCGGCATGGAAGGTCCGCGCGTCAAGATCCTGCAAAACGGCATGTCGGTGGCCGACGTCTCCAGCCTGTCCAACGACCACGCGGTAGCCACCGAAGCCGCGACCGCGCGCCAGATCGAAATCCTGCGCGGCCCGGCCGCATTATTGTATGGGTCCGGCGCAATCGGCGGCCTGGTCAACGTCGTCAACGACCGTATTCCTACCGAGCTGCAAAAAGGCATCAGCGGCGAAGCCGAGGCCCGCTACAGCAGCGGCGACAACGGCCGCAGCACATCCCTGGTGCTGGACGGCTCGGCCGGACCGATAGGCATGCACCTGGACGGCAACTGGCGCGACACCGGCAACTACAAGATCCCGGAACACGCCACCCGCAACGACGCCGATTCGGCATCAGGCCGCTTGCCGAATTCGTTTACCCATGAAACCGGGGTCGGCGCCGGCGCCTCCTACATCGCGTCCTGGGGTTACATCGGCGCCTCGGTGGCGACCCTGGATGACCACTACGGCATCCCTACTGCGGAAAAATCCTTCATCGACCTGCACCAGACCCGCTACGACATCGCCGGCCAGATCGACCAACCGCTGGCCGGATTCGAAAAACTGACATTCAAACTAGGCCATACCGACTACACCCACACCGAGAAACAGGAAAACGGCACGCCAAATACGATCTTCTCCAACAAGTCGACCGAAAGCCGATGGGAGCTCGCCCACAAGCCGCTGGCCGGCTGGCATGGCACTTTCGGCATGCAAACCGAAGACATGCGCTTCTCGGCCCTGGCTGCCGAAAGCGGATTGCCAGACACCGTGCCGCGCACTAAGTCGACTTCGATCGCCGCCTTCCTGGTAGAGGAACGCAACTTCGGCCCGGTGCTGGCCAGCGCCGGCCTGCGCCTTGAATCGGTCAAGCGCCGCCCTGATGCCGACTCAGGTTTCGCCGATCGTAAATTCAATCTGGCGTCCTATTCGGTCGGCGCCTTGTGGAGCTTCGTGCCCGGGTACGGATTCGGTCCGACGGTGTCGATCGCGCAGCGCGCACCGGCTGCCGAAGAACTGTATTCCAACGGCCCGCACGAATCGACTGCCACTTTCGATATCGGCGACCCCACCTTGAAAAAAGAAACCTCGCGCAATATCGAACTGACCTTGCAAAAAACCAGCGGACTGATTCGCTGGAAAGCCAACCTGTTCCAGAATCACGTCAGCAATTACGTGTTTGGCCGCAATGCCGGCGCGGTTGACGACAGCGGTGCGCCCGATCCGGACGGCGAGTTCACCGAACGCTTCTGGTCACAGGCAGACGCCACCATCCGCGGCGCCGAAGCGGAAATCAGCTACAACCTGCGCGGCGAAGGTTTTTCGGTACGCGGTTTTGCCGATACCTCGCGCGGCAGGCTGGACAACATGGGCAACCTGCCGCTGCAGCCGGCCAGCCGCTACGGCGTCGATCTCGGTTATGTGCAAGGCGCATGGCGCAGCGGCCTCACCATCCTGCGCGCACAGCAGCAGGATCGGCTGGCGACCTTTGAAAGCAGCGAGACGCCGGGCTACACCAAGATCGATGCCAATCTTTCTTACACCCAGCAAGTCGGCGCGCTGCAGCTGACCTGGTTTGCCCTGGCCAAAAACCTGTTGAACCAGGATATCCGCCTGGCGACCTCGGTGCTGAAGGATGTCGCGCCGCAGCCTGGGCGCAGCTTCGTCCTTGGCGTACGCACCAAGTTCTAAGCTGGAACCGGGATCGCAAAGCAAGCGAGGTCGCCAGGCCGCAACTTGCCGCGCGCTCCCGGTTGGCAGCGGAAGCTGTAGACAAGATGACCATTCCTGGCGTCGGATATGCAAAAATCGCAACATATTTATGTCACAACTTAAGGCGTCCGGACATACTTCCTGAGTTGCTTTGTGTTACCTTTGGAGGTATCGATTGATCATGCTTTTTTTAGGCAGCAATGGGCAAAAGCGGGAACAGTCTCAAAACAAAAATGTCGCCATGAACATAGCAGGCAGCATGGCAAATGCGATGATAAAAACGCAATCCGCGGAGCCGGCGCCGGATCAGCAGGCAGCACTCCGATACATATAAAATCGCAGCTTTGATAGCAACTTACTTTCGGGATTAACACGTGGGGATTTTCTCGCTCTTCGGCAAAAATAATCGTCCAAACGGCGCACCGCCGGAGGATGACAAGGTACCAGCCGCAGCAGACAATCAAGCGCCGGTTCTGTTTGGCGAAAGCCATGAGCGGCTGAGCAACTCGACCACGCTGCGCGATGGTTCTGCACGCAGCACCACGAGCATGAAGATCGATGCGATCGAATCGGAAATGTCGTCCGAGTTCGTCCATCTGCCGCCCTCTCCCAAGCCGGCCGGCCCAGATAGCGTGGCGCCGGTCACGCTAAGCCACGGCAACACCACCCAGCTGACGCTGCCGGTGATGAGCAGGACCACCGAATACCTGGACGACCAGTCGCGCAGCGGCAGCATCGAAGTGTCAGTGTCCGATACCCCCGAAGTCATTGAAGAAGCGGCGGTACTGTTCGCCAGCGACCAGAGCGACATTGCCGAAGCGCTCCTGTTAAGCGCCATTACGGAAAACAATCTCGGTTCCTCCACCCACATCGTCTGGTGGATGCTGCTGGACCTGTACCAGATCACCGGCAAGCAGCAGGAATTCGACAATCTGTCGGTCGACTTCGCCAACAAGTTTGAAACTTCGCCGCCGACCTGGATCGATATCATGACCCTCGATCCGCAGGCAAAAACCCAGGAAAAGGCGGGCGCGCCGCCAGCCGTGGCCTTCTCCGGTAAACTCGACGCCAATATCGGCAAGCAGCTGGAACGCGCGCAAAAACTGAGCGCCACCCATCCGGCCGTGCGCCTGGAGTTTACCCGGGTCAGCTCGGTCGATCCGATCGGCTGCGGCCTGCTGCTGCGCATGTTGAAAAAACTGCAAAAATCCGGACTGGACCTGATCCTGGTCGGCGCCGATGAACTGGCCGACAAGATCCGCGAGATCCTGCTGGTCGGACGGCGCGACGAAACCGCTGCGCCATGGCTGCTGCTGCTGGAAATACTGCATCTGCTCAACCTGGAACAGGCCTACGAAGACGCCAGCATAGATTATTCGATCACGTTTGAAGTCTCGCCGCCGCCGTTTGTCGCTCCCCACACCAAGATCATCACCGCGGCCGAGGACAACGCCCAGAGCGTAAGCCTTAACGGCAACAACAGCCTGCTCATGCCGATACTGATCGAAGGCCGCACCGAAGAGCTGCTGACCAAGATCCAGACCCACGCCATCGCCCACAGTCCTGCGATCATCGATTGCTCACGCCTGGTCAGGGTCGACTTCAGCGCTGCCGGCGAGCTGCTCAACGGGCTGTCATTACTCGCCAGCAACGGCAATGCGATCGAGTTCCACGGCGTCAACCACCTGGTGACCGCCCTGTTCAAGGTCGTCGGCATACAGGAAATCGTGCGCGTAGTGCCGCGAAAAAATTAATTTTTTAACAAACCCCACCCTCTGCAGTTAGAAAAACAACGCTAAATCCACGTAATTCAGCGCTTGTAATCAGACCGGCCGTCCCCATTTTTTTGGGACAGTATCGATTTGTCATTCGATAGCGAATCACATGCAGTCCCGGCGCCTTGCGCCCTGCATGCGCGGCCAGGCTACCCCGGCCGCATTTTCTGAGGCTAGCAAAATGGAACAATTTCACGGCACCACCATCCTCTCGGTACGGCGCGGCAACAGCGTTGCGCTGGGCGGGGATGGCCAGGTCACACTCGGCAATGTCGTCATGAAGGGCACCGCCCGCAAAGTTCGCAAGTTATATCAAGGCAAGGTACTGGTCGGTTTCGCCGGCGGCACCGCCGATGCATTCACCTTGCTCGACCTGTTCGAAGCAAAACTGGAAAAACACCAGGGCAACCTGATGCGGGCCTCGGTCGACCTCGCCAAGGAATGGCGCACCGACCGCATGCTGCGCCGGCTGGAAGCAATGCTGCTGACCGCCGACCGCGAAACCACACTGGTAATCACCGGCAACGGCGATGTGCTGGAGCCCACCGACGGCATCGGCGCGATCGGCTCAGGCGGCACTTTCGCCCAGTCGGCCGCCAAGGCGCTGCAGGAAAACACCGAGCTGTCGCCGGCCGATATCGTCAAGAAATCGCTGGTCATCGCCGGCGAGCTCTGCATCTACACCAACCAGTCGCACATCATCGAAACTCTCGATTAAGACCCAACACCATGAACATGACTCCGCAAGAAATAGTTTCAGAACTGGATAAACATGTAGTCGGCCAGGACCGCGCCAAGCGCGCAGTGGCGATCGCCCTGCGTAACCGCTGGCGGCGGCAGCAGATCGCCGAGCCGCTGCGCCACGAAATCACGCCCAAGAATATCCTGATGATCGGGCCTACCGGCGTCGGCAAGACCGAGATCGCGCGACGCCTGGCCAAGCTGGCCGATGCGCCTTTCATCAAGATCGAAGCCACCAAGTTTACTGAAGTCGGCTACGTCGGGCGCGACGTCGACACCATCATCCGCGACCTGATCGACATCGGCATCAAGCAAACCCGCGAAGCGGAAATGCGCAAGGTCCGCACACGCGCGGAAGACGCCGCCGAAGACCGGGTGATCGACATCCTGGTGCCGCCGGCGCGCGATTTCGGCTTCCATCCTGAACAGAGCTCGGGCGACGGCGAAAACGCCGGCGACAAGGGCAGCAACACCCGCCAGACCTTCCGCAAACGGCTGCGCGAAGGCGCCCTCGACGACAAGGAAATCGAGATCGAATTGTCGGAAGCGGCATCGCAAATGGAAATCATGGCGCCGCCCGGCATGGAAGAAATGACCGAGCAGATCAAGTCCATGTTTTCCGGCATCGGCAGCAACCGCAAGAAGAACCGCAAGATCAAGATCAAGGATGCGATGAAAGTCCTGATCGAAGAAGAAGCCGCCAAGCTGGTCAACGAAGACGAACTGAAGCAGAAAGCCATCAGCAACGTTGAACAGAACGGCATCGTGTTCCTGGACGAGATCGACAAGATCGCCACCCGTTCGCAGAACAGTGGCGGCGCCGACGTCTCGCGCGCCGGCGTGCAGCGCGACTTGCTGCCGCTGGTCGAAGGCACTACCGTCAACACCAAATACGGCATGATCAAGACCGATCACATCCTGTTCATCGCTTCGGGCGCTTTCCACCTGGCCAAACCGTCGGACCTGATTCCGGAACTGCAAGGCCGCTTCCCGATCCGGGTCGAGCTCGATTCCTTGTCGATCAGCGATTTCGAAAGGATCATGACCGGCACCGACGCCTGCCTGACCAAGCAGTACGAAGCGCTGCTAGCGACCGAAGGCGTGACGCTCGAGTTCGCCAAGGAAGGCGTGCAGCGGCTGGCGGAAATCGCTTTCTCGGTCAATGAAAAGACCGAGAATATAGGCGCCCGCCGGCTGTACACGGTGATGGAAAAACTGCTGGAAGAAATCTCGTTTTCGGCGACCAACGCCAGCGAGAAAACCATGGTGATCGATGCCGCTTATGTCGATCAGCGCCTTGGTGCTCTGGTAGTGAACGAAGACTTGTCGCGCTACGTGCTGTAAGCGGCGACGCTGCCCGCCGGGTTCATTCCGGCGGCAATGCCGCCAGGCCGGTTAGCGCTTGGAAACAGCTATTTGTCCTGCACCGGCACCGCCGGCTGTTCCGGCGGCAGATCCTGGTTAGGCGCCTGCTGCATCATCTGGGCCGGTACCGGCGCAGCCCCGCCCGGTCCCGCGCCGTTCAGTCCCAACTTGGTGCGCGCATCTTCCGGCAGCATCACCCGCTTCAGAACACCACCCTCAGACAGCAAGACATAGGTTGCGTGCACTTCCTTGACGCTGGTTCCCGGCAGCAGCTCCTTGCCCTGCCGCACTGCCTGCGCCGGCTTGCCGTCGGCGCTCAGGATCGCCACGCTCTCGCCGTCCTTTTTCGCAGCGACCACGCCCAACAACTGGTAGTTGCTGGCCACCGTCACTGTGCCGCGGCCGCCGAACAAGCCCGCCGCCAGCGAAACATCGATCTGCGCCTGTTCAGCCTGCGGCGGCGCCGTCACTGCACGCAGCGGGGGCTTGACCAGTTGCATCACCCAGTATGCCGTGCAGGCGCACAGCAGCATGAACAGCAGCAGGCTGAGGAATTCCGGCAGGCGTTTGCTTTGGCGGCCGAGTTTTTTGGTTATTTGCAGTTTCACGCTTTTCCTAATTTTGTCCTAACGCACCAGCTGGTTGATTTCAATAATCGGCATCAGCACCGCCAGCACGATCAACAGCACCACTACCCCCATCGCCAAGATCAGGGCCGGTTCCAGCAAGCCGGCGATGGTCATGGCGCGCCGTTCCAGGTCCTGTTCCTGGGCGCTGGCGGCGCGCTCCAGCATGGCGGGCAATTCGCCGGTCACCTCGCCGGCCCGTATCATGTGGATCAGCATCGGCGGAAAATGCTTGTGCGCGGCCAGCGCGCGCGCCAGGCCCACGCCTTCACGCACGCTGGTGGCGGCGGTATCGACCTGCTGCCGCATGGCGACATTGGACAGCGTATCGCGGCTGGTTTGCAGGGCTTTCAGGATCGGCACGCCGGAGCCGGTGGTAATCGCCAGCGTACTGGCAAACCGCGCGGTATTCAGGCTGCGCTCGAATTTTCCATACAGCGGCGCATTCAGCAGCCAGGTATGCCAGCGCATCTTGGTCGCCGGGTTTTTCAGCGCCATGCGCCAGCTGTAGAACAACGCGATCACCACGATCAGGACCATCCAGCCATAGTTGCGTACAAAGTCCGAAGTGGCGAGCATCATCACGGTCAGCATCGGCAGCTTCTGCTTGGTGTTGGCGAATACCGAAACGATCTGCGGCACCACGTAGGTCAACAGGAAAATCACAATCACGAACGCCACCACGGTCACGATCGCCGGATAGGTAAACGCCAGTTTCACCTTCTGCACCAGCGAATTGCGGCGCTCGATATAATCGGCCAGCCGCGACAGCACACGCGACAACTGGCCGATCTGCTCGCCCGAAGCAACCAGCGCCCGGTAGATTTCCGCGAAGTCGCGCGGATGGCCAGCCAGCGCCGAAGACAAGGAAGCGCCGCCCATGACCTCGGACCGGATCGATGCGATCAGGTCGCGCTGGTAACTGCGCTCGGCCTGTTCCAGCAACGCCGTCAGGGCTTGCTCCAATGGCAGGCTGGCTTCCAGCAGGCTGGCCAGCTGGCGCGTAAACAAGGCGATCTCCACCGTCGACAGATGCTCGCCAAAACCGCGCCGTTTCAGGTTGCCGGCAGCATCCACCTGCTGCGCGATCGCTTCTACCGTCAGCGGCAGCAACCCCTGGGCGCGCAGATCGGCGCGCGCCATCTTGGCGCTGTCCGCATTCACCACGCCCTTGGTGGTGCTGCCGGCGGTATCTACCGCTTCGTAACGAAATGCTGGCACTCTGCTCCTCTGCTCTTCGCTGGTTTTTCAGTCATTCTTTGGTGACCCGCAGCAGCTCGGCCTGGGTCGTGATGCCTTCGGTCAGCCAGCGTTCGCCATCCTGGCGCATGGTGCGCATGCCATTGCGCTGCGCCACCTGCTGGATCTCGGCTTCCGAGGCCCGGTTATGGATCTGTGCGGTAATTTCATCGGTAGTCAGCAACAACTCGTAGACGCCGACCCGGCCGTGGTAGCCGGTGTGGCCGCATTGCTCGCAGCCGACCGCGTGCCACAGCTGGCCGTCGTGGCGGCGGCAATGGGTGCATAGCTTGCGCACCAGGCGCTGCGCGACCACTCCCAGCAGGGAAGACGACAGCAGGAAGGGTTCGATCCCCATGTCCAGCAACCGCGTCACCGCGGCGGCGGAATCGTTGGTGTGCAAGGTGGCCAGCACCAGATGGCCGGTCAGCGAAGCCTGCACCGCGATCTGCGCGGTTTCCAGGTCGCGGATTTCACCGATCATGATGACATCCGGATCCTGCCGCAAGATCGCCCGCAAGGCTTTGGCGAACGTCATGTCGATGCGCGCATTGACCTGGGTCTGGCCGACCCCGGCCAGTTCGTACTCGATCGGATCTTCCACCGTCAGGATATTGGTGCTGCTGGTATTCAGGCGCGACAATGCCGCGTACAGCGTGGTGGTCTTGCCCGAGCCGGTCGGCCCGGTGACCAGCACGATGCCGTGCGGCTGCGCGATCAGGCGGTCGAACTGCGGCAGGACTGCCGGGCTCATACCCAGGTGCTGCAGATCGAGCCGGCCGGCTTCCTTGTCCAGCAGGCGCAGCACGGCGCGTTCGCCGTGGCCGGTCGGCAAGGTCGACACCCGCACGTCCACCGGCTTGCCGCCGACGCGCAAGGTAATGCGGCCGTCCTGCGGCAAACGTTTTTCGGCGATATCGAGCTGCGCCATGATCTTGATACGGGAAATCAGGGAGGCATGGACCGCTTTTTTCGGCCGCACCACATCGCGCAGGCTGCCGTCGATGCGGAAACGCACTACCGAAATCTGCTCGAACGGTTCGATGTGGATATCGGAAGCGCCTTCGCGCAGCGCTTGCGTCAGCAGCACGTTGATCATGCGGATCACCGGCGCGTCGTCGGACGATTCCAGCAGGTCTTCGATGGCCGGCATGTCTTGCATCAGCTTGGCGAGATCGAGATCGGATTCGAATTCGTCGACCACCTGCGCGGCATCGCCGCCGGCGCCGGCATAGGCCCTGGCGATCGCCTCGTCGAGCTCCTCGCGCGACAGCGTGCGGAACCTGACGCGGCCGAAACGGCGGCTGGCTTCGGCGATCGCGCTAGGCTTGGTCGCCTCGGAAATCCACAACTCGACCGCATTGTCGGCGCCGTTGGCATCTTCGGTACGCTGCGCCAGCAATGAAAAATCGCGAGCGAAAGCGTAGGGCAGCAGGCGCGTATCGGTCATCCTGGGATCGCTCATGGCGTTCTGTCATTCAATAAGCCCGGAGCAGGCGTGGCCGCGGGTTTCGGCGGCTGCAGCGCAGGCTGCTCGGGAGCCGGCTGATGTCCGTCCGGCGCATCCTGTTGCTTGCGCAGGTCGATGAACGGGCCGCCGTCTTCCAGCTTGGATGTCACCGACGAGCCGAAATCGGTCAGGATGCTCTTGTCCGGCTGCACCTTGATCTGCTGCTTGCGCATGTAATCGTAGCGATCCACGGCCAGCATATTGCTGGTGTTTTTGTCGCGCACGATGATCGGGCGCAGGAATATCATCAGGTTGGTTTTTTCGCGGGAGCCGGACTGGTATTTGAAGAGATTGCCGATAAACGGCAAATCGCCCAGCAGCGGGACTTTTTGCACGCCGTTCTGGTTGTTGTCGCCGATCAGGCCGCCCAATGCAATGATTTCGCCATCGTCGATCACCACATTGGTATCCAACGTACGCTTGTTGGTGGTCGGTCCGTTCGTATCCTTGGCGGTGCCGTTCACGACTGCCGATACTTCTTGCGAAATTTCCAGGCGCACGGTGCCGCCCTCTGAGATATGCGGCTTGATCTTCAGCGCGGTGCCGACGTCCTTGCGGTCGATGGTGGTAAACGGGCTGCTGGTGCCGGCGCCGGTGGTCAGCGTCGAGCCGGTGACAAACGGCACATTCTGACCCACCACGATCTTGGCTTCTTCATTGTCCAGCGTCAGCAGGTTGGGCATGGACAAGACATTGCTTCCCGAGGTTGCGTTCAAGGCGCTGGCCAATGCCCCCAGGCCGATTTTCCCGGCGATCTGGCGGAATATGCCAAGCTGCAAGCCGCTGCCGACTGAAGGTACGGTAGCAGTGGTCCCGGTATTCACAGTCTGGCTAATTGCCGTATTGAACAGATTGCTGCCAACCAGACCGGTATTAGTGCCGGTGAAGCCGGTGCCGCCGCCGACCCGGTAATTGCTCTTCGAATCGCCGCTCAGGGCCAGCCACTGCACACCGATCTCGCTGGCGGCGGTATCCGTGACTTCGACGATCAAGGCTTCTACATAGACCTGGGCGCGGCGCGTATCGAGCTGCTCGATCACGCCGCGGATATTGCGGTAGACCGGTTCGCTGGCGGTGATGATCAGGGTATTGGTAGAGTCGTCCGCCTGGATAAAGCCGGCGGCGCCGCTACCGCTGCCGCCAGAAGACTGGGACGAGCTATCGGAAGACGGCGACGACTGTGTCGAAGGCGAAGTGGAATTATTATTCGATCCCAACGCGCTGCTGCTGTTGGAACCCTGCAGCATGCCGCCGGAACTGCTGCTGGAACTCTTGCTGGACTGGCTGACATTCGACATCGACGTATCCTGCGACACAATCGCGCGCAAGGTCTTGGCCAGCTTCACGGCATCGGCGTTTTTCAGATACACCACATGCACGTTGCCGGCGTTGGCGGTCGGCTGGTCGAGCTTGGCGATCAAGGACTTGGCCAGGTTGGCGCGGCCGGCGGACGGCGCCCGCACGATCACTGAATTGGTCCTGGAATCGGCCATGATCATGGTGCGGGCGCTATCGCTGGCGCCCGGCGCGGCAGAGCCGGAATCGAGCAGCTTGCTCGCCATCACGGCGATATCGCTGGCTACCGCATAGCGCACCGGAATCACATCCAGGTCGTTGACCGCCGGCACATCGAGTGCGGCGATCATTTTCCCCAGGCGCTGCAAGTTTTCCGCGTAATCGGTCACCACCAGCGTGTTGTTGCCCGGATTGGCGTTGATCGTGTTGTTGGGTGAAATCAGCGGCCGCAGCACCGGCAGGATATTGGTTGCCGATTCATAGTTCAGCGAAAAAATCTGGGTGGCGATCTGGTCGCCGCGGACGCTGGCCGGCCTGGTCGGCGCCACTTGCAGCTTGGCGTCGGCTTCCGGCACCACTTTCACAAAACCGTCGCCGCGCACCACGGCATAACCTTGCAGGCGCAGGGTCGAGGCCAGCAGGTCGAAAGCCTGGGCCTTGCTCAGCGGTTTTTCCGACACCAAGTTGATGCTGCCCTTGACGCGCGGATCGACGATGAACGTCGTGTTGGTGTACTGGCCGACAGCCTTGATCACCGATTCGATATCGGCGCCGACGAAATTCATTACGGCCTGGCCGCTCACGCCTTCGGCAGCGGTACCGGTGGTTCCCAGCACCGGCTGTGCCACAGAGGTGCCGGCAGCAGTAGCACAAGTCAGCAGGGCGATGGCGGCGGCGCTGCGCCAGTTGCTTGTACTTGAAAGTAGTGCGAAATACATTTTATCTTTCATGATTTGAACTCTAGTCCGATAACGTTTCTGCCATTCACCTGGCGCCGCTGCCCCAATAAACTGAGCAAAGTCGCCAACTTTTCCTCTTGTCCTGCCGCAGCTTCCGCGCTACCCGAAAACTGAAAATGTCCGTCTTGCAGTTTGCCGCTGCCGTTCAACAGCATCGCCCCGCCCAAGGTCGACAGCGTCAATCCCGCCTGCCGCCCCTGCCAGTCAAAGCGCAGGCGATAACTGCCGAGCGGCTTGACCGGAGACAAACGCGACGCCATCGCCAGCAAATCCAGCGTCATCACGCCGTTGACATCCACCCCGCCGCCGGTGTTGCGCGCCACCGTCAGCGGCTGCCAGCCCAGCTGCATCTTGCCCGACGGCTGCAAGGTATTCAAGGGCGCGCCCAGCGCCGCCAGCCGCTCGGCCGGCAAAACCATGCTGGCCGGGCTGACGTTCCATGCGCTCCAGCTGCCGCGGATGCTGACCGCGGTCGACAGCACTTGTGCATTTTCCAATGTCGCCTCGACCCGCCCCAGCAATACCAGCGGCGACAGGCGCCAAGCGAAGCGCCCCGGCAACAAGGCCGTCACGGCATCCCTGCCGCTAGGCGCTGCACCGATAAAGGCTGAACCATGCCACAAGGAACCTTGCGCATCGCCCAGCGTCAGCCTGCCTCCGGTGCGGCTCTCCAGCAGCGGCGCCAGCCATGCCGCCGGTAAAAAAATCGACACCGTGACCAGCGCGCTCAGCAATGCCACCGCTGTCCACATCAATACTCTGCCCAAGCCGCGCATCAAATTCCCTGGGACCGGAATGAAGACGCTGGCGCTGGTCCTGTCCGTTTGCCGCCATTACTCATGCTTTTGCTGCCACAAGGTGACCGTGGCGTTGACGATGCCCGGCTGCGCATTCGCTCCCGTGGCCGCGCTGATGTTGGCGTCCACCACTTGCCAATGCGCATTTTTTTGCGCATCGTCGAGCCAGTCGAGCAGGCCGGCGAACGCCACCGCAGATAACTGCACCTTGGCCATGTCGCCGCTCAGCGCCACGCTCTGCGGATTCAAACCCTTGCTTTTCAATGCAGTCTCGACCGCCTCCTTGCTGAGCGGCGCAGCCGGCCGCTCGGCCGCCTGGCCGGACAATGACAGTGCCTTGGCCGTCAACGACTGCAGTTCGGCGGCTTGCTGGCGCAGCGCCGGCAAGTCTTTCTGCAGACGGGCGCGCCCGCTCAGCGCCGGGTCCAGCAGGAGCAGGTAAATCACGGCAACCAGGATCAATGCCCCGGCGCCGGCCAGCAGCCGGCGTTCGCGCTGGTTCCTTTGCGCCCAGTACTGGTTTGCAGGGATGCTGATTTTTTCCCAGGCTTGCTGTAGGGGATTCGAATTACTGGTCGACATTACTTGCGGCTCCCGATCTGCCATACGCCGGTAGCCGGCTTGCTCAGTGTTAATTGGTTACTTTCCAGCGCGCCCTTGACCTGGGCTTCGGCCGCATCCGCATCGGCTGCATTTTTCAAGCGCACCAGGAGATGATGGTCGCGATACTCGACGCTGCTGATCGCCGCGATGTCCGCGCTTTGCGGCGATCCGGCCCAGGCTGCGCCGAATATCGAGGCCAGGGCAAGAAAATCGTCGGCTGCAAGCTGGCCGCCATCGCGCTGCGCGGCGGCGATCTTTTGCCTGGTCTGGGCGATCGGATCGACGATCACGGTTTCTTTCGGATAAGCCGCACGGTAGCTCTGCATCATGCCGGTACGCAGGCCGGCGGCTTCGCGCCGCATGCGCAGCCAGTCGTAATTCAGGCTGACGATATTCACCAGCAGCACGGCTGCCGCCAATCCCAGCGGCCAGCGCCAGCGGCGCCAGCTGAACTCGGTGCCGGCGGCGCTGGCGGTCAGGCCGCTCATCAAATCGATACCGCTGCGTGCCAGCTCCTGGACGCCTGCTATCCAGTGCGACCAGTCGTCAGGCTGCACCGTGATATGCGACTGATCGAATTCCTGGTACTGCGCCAGGCTCGATTGCGGTACATACAAGGTAACGGGATGCTGCGGCGAGATCGCCATCATGCTTTCCAGCACATCCTGCGCCACCGATTGTCCCGAAGCCGGCGACATGGACCAGCCCAGGCCTTGTTCTGCCGACATGCGCAGGGCGACGTCGATATCGCCGCCGTGGTCGGTAACGGCGGCGACCGCCGTATCCGGATCGCGCAGGGGCAGGCACAGCTGCGCCGGCCATGCTTGCAGGTTATGCGCGCCCAGCGCCAGCAAGGTCTTGACCAGCAGTTCCAGCCAGTCCCTTTGCACCACGGCGATCAGGCGCAAATTATCGGCGGCGCGGCCGGCAACGCTGCTGCGCTTGCGGCCGGCGACGATCACGCAATCAAAGGGATCAACCAGAAGTTGTTCTTCCACCAGGTTCGGCAGCGCCATTTTCAGCTTGGCGTCGGATAGCGGCGGCACCTGCAGTTGCAGCAGGTTGACGTCGGCCGCGGCCAGCAGCAGCACCACGCGGGTGGCGCCCGCGATCACCTCAGCCAGGCCGGACAGCTGCTCGGCGCCCTGGCGTTCGATGCGGCCGCTGTCGGCCGCCAGCGCATAGCGGCAATCGGGCATGGCTACCGCCGCCGCGCTGTCGAGCGTGGCTTTGGCGGGCAAGCGGATATATAAGGTACTCAAAACGCATCTTCCATTTATTGTTCTCTAATCCACACTATGTTGCTGCCGGCTCGGTTATTGGTCGGACGCTGTATCAAGGATACGGTATTGAGACCCGCCCGCCCCATTCGAATCTTGCCGTACACCAAAAAAAAGTTGCTGGAGACCGCTATATTGGCGCTCGGCGAAAAGGGTTTCCCGAACAGATTCGACATTTGCGACGACAAATTCGTCGTATCGAGAAACGGCGCGGCACGGCGGGCGGCTACCAGCGTATTCGCCTCCGACAGCGACAAATCGGCGAAACGGGCCGCCAGCACCTCCGCCGGCGCGGTATTCGCATTGATCGGCATGGTAGCGCCGGCCAGAGGCAGCACTACAACAAAGTCTTGCAATTGCTTCACCATGGCCGGGGTATAACCAGGCACCGCCAGCAGGTCGTCCACCTGCAGCAAGGGCAAGGCGCTGCTGTCCGACTTGGCCGCGGTCTGCTGCCCTGCAGGGTTGGTGATCGGCTGGCTTTTGGCGATGGCCTGCGCAGTGGCGGTAGCCAGCGTGGTCGGCAGGTGCAGGTAACCCAGCAGGCGCTTGTACACCGCCACCTCGTCGGCGACCGGGTTGCCGTTCTGGCTCAGGTTGTTCAGGTTGTAACGCGACTGCGCATCGATGATGCTGCCGGAGAGGACGGCGTCGCCCGCGTCACCGGCCGACTGGCCGTCTTCCACATATTGATCGAGACGGGTATCGGCCAGGGGCGCGGCCCACGGCTGGCCCAGATGGTCGTAGTTGAACTGGCGCCCGCTGGCGCGCAAGATCATGCTGGCCCAGTCCAGGGCGCCGCGCATGATCCAGTCTTTCTGCAGCTGCAGGCGCTGGTTCTCGATCGAGCGCACCTGCACCTGCTGCTGCCAGAACAAGCTGGCGACGATGGTCACCGCCAGCGTCGTCAGCAGCAAGGCGGTCACCACCGCGACGCCGCGCTGTGCGTATAACCTGAGCGACGGCGGCCTCCTGCTCATGACGCCCCCAGCAGGAAGGTCTTGGCCATGGTGCTGCTGCTGTCACCGTTGCTGTGGCCGCGCAGCTGCAAGGCGACCTGCAGGCCGGTCCAGCGGTTGGCGTTGAGGTTGGCGCTATCCTGGCTGCCGGTGCCGGCGGCAGCGGCAGATGGACGCCAGCCCTGGCCGTCGCTGCCCCACAGTTGCATCTGCATGTCGGCGATATCGGACTGCAGCAGCACGGCCTGGCCGTTGTTGCCAGTATCGCCGGCATCGTTGAGGGCGCTCTGCCACATGGTGTCGAGCAGGTTCAGGTCGCGCGTGGGCGCCGATTCCTGGCGTGTCAGGCGGCCGTCGCGCAAGCGGTAGCCGATGACCTGGACGCGGGTCGGCTGCTGGTCGGCAAACACCAGCCGCACCATCAGCAAGCGCCCCGGCTGCGCCAGCAAGGTCGGCCGCGCCGACATCAGGCTGAGCGGCGCGATCTGGGCGCAATCGCTTTGCAGCTGGGCAAAGGTCAGCTGCATGCCGCGCGTCTGTTCCATTTCGGTGGTCAGTGAAACCCGCGACCGCACGATGCCGTCCAGTCCGCGCCAGCCGAGTATCGCCACCATCGCCAGTATGGTGATGGCAATAATCATTTCGACCAGGGTGAAACCGGACGAGCCGCTTCTGCTGCGAACTTTGCTGCTAACGCGCATTCGGCACCACCTGCGACAGGCTAATGATGCGCCGGTCCGAACTGCCGTTGGCGAATACTGCGACCTCGACCCGGCGGAAATACGGGTTCGGCGTGCCGGATACCTTTTCTTCGCAATGCAGCGGCAAATCGCCTTGCGGACAATCGAAGGAACGGTTGCCGATGGAAGGCCACTCATGGCCGAGACGGATCTGGGTCAGCCGGTTTTCCGCCGACCAGTTGGCCATCATGGCGGCGCGCAAGCCGCTGCTGTTCTGCGTCAGGCTGCCGACCGCCCGCAGGCTGGCGCCGAGCGAAGTGCCGACGATGACCAGCGCCACCAGCACTTCCAGCAAGGTAAAACCTGCATCATGGCGATGGGGAAGCGGCTTCGGTGTAAACATTTATTCGACCGCAAAATGGCCGACGCCGTCGGCGCGGATGACAACGCTGCTGTCGCCGCTGGCCATGGTCAGCGCGAACGGCTTGTCGACCGGCTCGCGGCCGAAGATGATGCGCAGCGTGTCCGGCGCGGATGCTTCGGTCGGCGCCGGATTCATGGAAAGCTGCATGGGCGTGCGCTTGAAATCGCGCTGGCGCAGCATGTCGTCCTGGGTCAGCGCCTGCCAGCCGTTTTCTTCGCGCACCAGGAAACGATAACTGTTGGCGTCGGCCTCGAAAGCGGTGGGACGGTTGCGCAAGATGGCTTCTTCGCGCGTCAATTGCAGCAGCAAGGCAATGCGCTGGGCATCGTTCTGCATCACCTGGCGGTCGCTGCGGAAAGCGTTAAGCGAGACCGCGCCCAGCGTGATGCCGGCAATCACCACCACCACCAGCAGCTCCAGCAGGGTAAACCCCTGGATCCGGCCGGCTCTGATCTGGCGCAGATTGCGATGCGCCATTGCAAACATTACAGATCCCACGAGCCGATGTCGGCGTCATTGCCTTCACCGCCCGGCTGGCCGTCGGCGCCGTAGGAGAATATGTCCACTTCGCCCTTGATGCCTGGCGACAGGTATTGGTAAGGCGTGCCCCAGGGATCTTTAGGCAGCTTGTCGATATAGCCGCCGCTCTTCCAGCCGTTGGCGGCGGGACCGTTGGTGGGCTTGGCGACCAGCGCCTGCAAGCCTTGTTCGGTGGTCGGGTAGCGCTGGTTGTCCAGCTTGTACAGCTTGAGCGCCTGCATCAAGGTGCCGATGTCCTGGCGCGCCGCCTGGATCCGCGCATCGTCGGTGCGGCCCATCAGCTTAGGTACCACCAATGCCGCCAGGATCCCCATGATCACCACCACCACCATGATTTCAATCAGCGTGAATCCGCGCTGCATGAGCGTAGGGCGACGTCGAACGACAGGGAACATTGTGCTATGCATTTCTTTCCTTATCAAAAAGGCCATGGACATGTTTGGAAAGGGCGATTATATGCCGCAATCGTTGCAAACAAGCATGAGAGATACACTTAATTCTACCCAGTGTATCTATCCAGGTTTTGTCACTGATTTGACACAAAGAAATGATACTACTTCAAACATGCGCGACCACATTGCATCGCCATGCCCAATCCGTAAAAATATTACGCGGACTCTTCGCGCGGATTGCGCGACAGCAGCAGCTCCATTACCGACTGCAGCGAATCGCCGTCGAATAAAACGCCGGCCACCGCATTGCTGATCGGCATATCGACCCCGCACTCCTGCGCCAGCGCGCGCACCGCGGCGGCGCAACGCACGCCCTCGGCGACATGGCCGAGTTCGGTGACGATCGAAGCCAGCGGCTTGCCTTGCGCCAGGCCCAGGCCGACCCGCCGATTGCGCGACAGGTCGCCGGTGCAGGTCAGGATCAGGTCGCCGACCCCCGACAAGCCCATGAAGGTTTCGCTGCGGCCGCCGAGCGCAATGCCGAGCCGGGTGATTTCCGCCAGGCCGCGGGTGATCAGGGCGGCCCGCGCATTCAGGCCGAGTCCGAGGCCATCGGCCACGCCGGTGGCGATTGCCAGGATATTCTTCACCGCGCCGCCGACTTCGACGCCGACCAGGTCGTCGGTTGAATAGACGCGGATATTGCCGCCGTGGACCGCCGCCACCACCTGTTCGCACAGTCCCGCATGGACGCTGGCGACCGACAAGGCGCACGGCAGGCCGCGCGCGACTTCCTGAGCAAAAGACGGCCCCGACAGCGCTGCGGCTGGAATCGCGTCGCCCAGCACCTGACGCACGATCTGGTGCGGCAGCAGGCGTGTGTTTTCTTCAAAACCCTTGCACAGCCAGACGATATTCGGGATAGGGAAAGCTTGCAGCTGCTGCGCCAGTTCGCGCAGACCGGAGACGGACGAAGCAACGATCAGCAGTGCTTCGCTCTGCGTCGCTGGCGCAGCCGTCGTCGCACCTGCAGCCGTAGTCACATGTGCAAGCGCTTCGGAAAAATCGGCGCTGAGGGACAGCGTTTCCGGCAAGGCAAAACCGGGCAGGTAAGCAGCGTTTTCGCGTTGTGCGGCGGCCGCCGCCATGGTGTCCGGATTGCGCCCCCACAGCAGCACATTGTGGCGCTGCGCCAAGGCGATCGCCAGCGCGGTGCCCCAGGCGCCGGCGCCGAGTACAGTGATGTTCATGGAAGGGATGGTGGGTTCAGGAGACACGGGCGGCCATCAAACGTGTAAAACAAAAATAGGCGGGGCAAAGGTCAATCGCCCCAGACCTCGGTCGCCTTGACATATCCGGCCTGGCCGTCGCGATGGCGCACCTTGGCCCAGCCGGACGCTACCGGGTCAACCAGTTCCAGGAGCACGCCCTTGTCGGCGGTAAACACGACAGCCGCGGCATCGTCGGGATTGGCCCGGATCTTGGCGTTGGCGATACTGACCTGCAGGTTGCGCTTGGCGACCAGTCCCTTGGACTGCAGCCACGACAAATCGCCGCTGGCGTCGCGCACCTTGGTCCACTCGCCATAGGTCAGCACTACTTCGACCGGCATGCCGCGCGGCGCGACCGCTACCCGCCGGCCTTTTTCGGATGGCGCATCGTACAACACCACCGGCGCCGCACCGACCGTCTTGAAGTCGAGCGCATGGGCAGAACCGGCAACGCCAAGCAAGCTGGCCGACAACAAAGCGGTGGAACCGGCTATGCGTGCAAAATTCATCTATTGCTCTCCAGTTGCGGTAAAACTTCCAGGGCGGACAACTGTATCCCTGCCTGGCGCCGTCGGTCCGGCGCCAGGCGAGGCAAAACTGCGCGCTCCGCCCTGCTTGCTATGCAAAATCAGTTGATCGCCGAAGTACCGTCAACCGCAATGCTGTCGCCGCTGCCTTTTTGCTGCTGTTCGGCCAGCGCTTGCAGGCGTTGTTGATAGAACACTTCAAAATTGATTTCGGCCAGGTGGATAGGCGGGAAACCGGCGCGCGTGATAGCGTCCGCCAGGTTGGCGCGCAGATAAGGATAGACGATGTTCGGGCAGCCGATGCCGAGCAGCGGGTCCAGCTGTTCGGTCGGGATATTGCGCAGCTCGAAAATGCCGGCTTGCTTGCCTTCGACCAGGAACGCTACCTTGTCTTTCACCTTGGCGGTGACGGTCACCGTGACAGTCGACTCGAAAATGCCTTCGGCCAGCGCTTCAGCGCCGACATCCACCGCTACTTCGATTTGCGGAGCTTCCTGCTCGAGGAAAATGGCCGGCGAATTCGGTTGTTCAAGCGACAAATCTTTCAGGTAAACGCGTTGAATCTGGAACACCGGTTGTTGTTCAGCTTGTTGGTTCTCTTCAGCCATGACACTCTTTCAGTTAACATTTAAATTAGCCGGGCAGCAGACAAGCTGCCTGGCGGGTTTTTGGCGCGATCAGCGGCACAATCTGCAACAATACCTGAATCGCGGGGCCAATTGACGAAATTAGTTGCCCGAAATCAGGCACTTTGCAGCAAGGGCTCCAGCTTGCCATCGCGATCCAGCGCATGCAAGTCGTCAAAGCCGCCGACATGGGTCGCGCCGATATAAATTTGCGGCACGGTGCGGCGGCCGGTCTTTTGCATCATCGTGTCGCGCTGCGCCGGATCGAGGTCGATCCGGATCTTTTCGATATCCTCCACGCCTTTCGCCTTCAGCAATTGTTCGGCGCGGATGCAATATGGGCACACAGCAGTGCTATACATTACTACATGGGCAGTCATGGTTGTTCCTTGTGCTGACTGAGCCGGATCCAGGGGATCGCGGCCGTGTTATTTGACGGTAGGCAGGCCCTGGGTCTGCCAGGCGGCGATGCCGCCTTCCAGGTTATAGGCCTGGGCAAAACCCGCTTGCCCCAGCTGGGCGACAGCCTTGGTAGCCTGGTTGCCAGTCTGGCATACCACCAACACGTTCTTTGCTTTAAACTTCTCCAGTTCGACCATGCGCTGCGGCAAGTCTTTCAAGGGGATATTCTTGGCGTCGATCAGGTGGGCGGCGGCGAAAGCATCGCTGTCGCGTACATCGAGCACCAGTGTCTTGCCTTGGTTAATCAGCTGGGTAGCCTGTAAAGTCGACACCCGGTTACCGCGTTTTTGCAACAAGGGCAGCAGCAGTGCGCCGCCCGACAAAATTGCTACTGCGAACAGAAAAATGTTATCAATCAAGAATTTCACGTTGATCCAATGGTATTAGTTAATCCCGCCATTATAAAATAGAAGCTGAAGCGCCATTCAATTCGTATCAGGTCCCGCGAAAAAACCTTTGCGCTTTGCCTGCCGACTGGTAAATGCGGAGCCTTCGGCTGAATTCCAATGGCAAGCAATAGATTTCTTACTTTTAGTTGACAAACTCACCACCATGTACAAACTCGTATTGATGCGCCACGGCGAATCCACCTGGAACCTGGCTAACCGCTTCACCGGCTGGGTCGACGTCGACCTTACCGAAAAAGGCGTGGCTGAAGCTAGGCAGGCAGGCCAGCTGCTGAAAGAAGCCGGTTTCACTTTCGACCTGGCCTACACCTCGGTACTGAAACGCGCGATCCGCACCCTGTGGGGCACGCTCGACGAGATGGACCTGATGTGGCTGCCGGTCAGGCATCACTGGCGCCTGAACGAACGCCACTATGGCGCCCTGCAAGGCTTGAACAAGGCGGAAACCGCGGCCAAATACGGCGACGAACAGGTCATGGTGTGGCGCCGCAGCTATGACACGCCGCCGATGCCGCTGGAACCGGGCGATCCGCGCACTTCCTACGACGATCCGCGCTACGCCGGCCTGAAACGCGAGGAAATCCCACTGACCGAATGCCTGAAAGATACGGTAGCGCGCGTCTTGCCGTTCTGGAACGATGAAATCGCACCGTCCATCCGCAGCGGCAAGCGCATCATCATTTCAGCCCATGGCAACAGCCTGCGCGCCCTGATCAAGATGCTGGACGGCATCAGCGACCAGGACATCGTCGGCCTTAACATCCCCAACGGCCAGCCATTGGTATACGAACTGGACGCCGACCTGAAACCGATCAAGAGCTATTACCTTGGCGACCAGGCGGCGATAGCAGCGGCGATGAACGCCGTCGCCAGCCAGGGGAAAGCGAAATAAATATCTCGCTGGACAAGCTCTTCGGCAGCAGCAAACCCCGTCGCGCCATTGGCCGCCCGCCAGCGGCGCGGCTATTGGCATTGTTGCTGGCGGCGGCGCTGGCGGCAACCCTGCCCCTGGGCGCCGGCGCCGCTGTCAAAATCACCGAGCGCAGCAAGCAGAAGCAGGCGGCGGAGGCGCAGCGCGCCGACCTGCGGCAAAAACTGGACAACCTCAAGCGCGACATCAGCCAGACCGAAACCGAAAAAGACAACGCCAGCGACGCCCTGGCCGATTCCGAAGCAGCGGTTTCCAAGGCCACCCGTTCCCTGCGCGATCTAAGCGCGGAACAAAAACAGACCGAAGCCAAGCTGGCCAAGCTGGCGAAACAGCATGACGAACTGAGCAAGACCGTGGTCCGGCAACAGAATCAGCTGGCCGACCTGCTGCGCCAGCAATACGTTGCCGGCAACGAAGACCGCATCAAGCTGCTGCTGTCGGGCGACAACCCGAACCGCATCAATCGCGACCTGCAATACCTGGGTTACGTCTCGCAGGCGCAAGCGCGCCTGCTGGAATCGCTGCGCGCCAACCTGGCCGCGGTGGAAGCCAACCAGACCGAAGCCCAGGACGCCAAGGACGACCTGGACGAAATTGCCCAGGAACAGCGCGATCAAAAGAACCTGCTGGAAAAGGAAAAAGCCAAGCGCGCCACCCTGCTGACCCAGCTGTCGAGCAAGCTGGCAAGCCAGCGCAAGGAAGCCGGCAATATCCAGCGCGACGACCAGCGCCTGTCAGGCCTGGTCGACAAGCTGGCGCAACTGATCGAAGCGCAAAAGAAAACCGAGGCCGCGGCCCGCGAGAAACTGCGCCAGCAGCAACTGGCCCAGGCGCAAGCCAAGGCCCAAGCCCAGGCAGCCCGCGAACGCGAACGTCAGCGCCTGCTTGAGCAGCAGCGCGCGGCCCAGGCCGGGAAACCGCCGGTCGCCGCATCGAGCCCGACCGGACCTACCCCGGCAGGACCCAAGGTCCCCAATCCGGATGCGATCGATGACGATCAGCCGCCACCAGTAGCCGCGCCAGCCACGCCGGCCCCGGCGCCGCTGGCGCGCAATGAACTGACGCCGGAAGCAGACAGCGCCTACGGCAAGCCGTTCGAATCCCTGCGCGGCCAGCTCCGGCTGCCGGTGCGCGGCGACGTCATGGCCCGCTTCGGCAGCAAGCGCGGCGACGGTCCGAGCTGGAAAGGCTTGTTCATCCGTACCCCGGAAGGCAGCGAAGTAAAAGCGGTTGCCGCCGGCCGCGTGGTGTTTTCCGACTGGCTGCGCGGCTTCGGCAACCTGATCATTGTCGACCACGGCAACCAGTACATGACGATTTACGGTAATAATCAGGCATTATTGAAACGTCCCGGAGATGCCGTGAAAGCCGGCGACGTAATTGCCAGCGCCGGCAATAGCGGCGGCAATGAACAATCGGGTTTATACTTTGAAATTCGGCATCAGGGCCGTGCGTTTGACCCACTCGGATGGGTAACTACTAGGTGAAACATGGGCAGTAAACTCAAGAATATCGGTCTAATCAGTCTTGGCGTCATCGCAGGGATAGGCGCCTCCATCCAGTTCGATGCCATTGCGCAGAAAAGTGCCGCAGCGCCATTGCCGCTGGAGGAGTTGCGGCAGCTGGCCGATGTTTTCGGCCTGATCAAGTCCGATTACGTGGAGCCGGCCGACGACAAGAAACTGCTGACCGAAGCCATTTCGGGCATGGTGGCCTCGCTCGACCCGCATTCCGCCTACCTCGACAAGAAGGCCTACAAGGAGCTGCGCGAGAGCACCCAGGGCAAGTTTGTCGGCCTGGGCATCGAAGTCGGCATGGAAGACGGCTACATCAAGGTGGTGTCGCCGATCGAGGATTCGCCGGCCTACCGCGCCGGGATCAAGGCCGGCGACCTGATCACCCGCCTCGATTCCACCCCGGTCAAGGGCCTGACCCTGGAGCAGGCGGTCAAGCGCATGCGCGGCGAGCCCAACACCAAGATCGCCCTGACCATCTCGCGCAAGGATGAAGACAAGCCGCTGATCTTCAGCATCACGCGCCAGGAAATCCGCGTGCAAAGCGTGAAAGGCAAAGTGATCGAGCCGGGTTATGCCTGGCTGCGCGTGACCCAGTTCCAGGAACCGACGGTGGATGACATGGCCAAGAAAATCGCCGCCATCTACGCCCAGGAGCCGAACCTGAAGGGCCTGGTGCTGGATTTGCGCAACGATCCGGGCGGCGTATTGCCGGGTGCGATCGGCGTTTCCGCAGCTTTCCTGCCGAAGGATTCGGTGGTGGTCACCACCAACGGCCAGCTGCCAAGCTCCAAGGCTTCGTTCTACGCCAAACGCGAGTATTACGCCAACCCGGGCAATGACCCGCTGGCGCGCCTGCCGGAAGCGCTGAAGAAAGTGCCGATGGTAGTGCTGGTCAATACCGGTTCCGCCTCCGCTTCGGAAATCGTGGCCGGCGCCCTGCAAGACTATAAGCGCGCCACCATCATGGGCACACAGACCTTCGGCAAGGGTTCGGTGCAATCGGTGATCGCCCTGCCGCCGGACCGCAATACCGCAGTCAAGCTGACCACCGCCCGTTACTACACACCGAACGGCCGCTCGATCCAGGCCAAGGGCATCGTGCCGGACGTGATGGTGGATGAATACGCCGACGGCGACGGCCTGAACGGCCTGCGCCTGCGCGAAGCCGACCTGACCAAGCACCTGAGCAACGATACCGACAAGGGTCCGGAAGTCAAGGCGCCCAAGGTCGACGAGCTGGAAGAAGCGCAACGCATTGCCGCCGCCGAAAAGAAACGCAAGCCATTGGAGTTCGGCAGCAAGGACGATTTCCAGCTGGCCCAGGCCTTGAATCAGCTGAAGGGATTGCCGGTGCAGGTATCCAAGGTGAAACCTGACAACCGTTCGGAAGGCGACAAGGACAGCAAGCCGTCGAAAGACGACAAGCCAGCCCCGGCGGACGGCGCCATCATCCGCAAGGATGAACCGAAGGACGAAAAAAAATAATCGTTTTTCACGCTACACGTAGGGTGGGCACTCGTGCCCACGCGTGACCTTAAATTCACCGACAATGCCCATCCCGGCGCCGCGTGGGCAGAAAAACCTGCCCACCCTACTTTATGAACGACCAGCAACTACTCCGTTATTCGCGCCACATCCTGCTGGATGACATCGACATAGCCGGCCAGGAAAAATTCCTGGCGGCGCACGCGCTGATCATCGGCGCCGGCGGCCTCGGTTCGCCGGTGGCCATGTATCTGGCGTCGGCCGGCGTCGGCCGCATCACGCTGGTGGATAACGACAGCGTCGACCTGACCAACCTGCAGCGGCAGATCCTCCATACCAGCGACCGGATCGGCCAGGCCAAGGTGGCGTCCGGCAAAACCGCGCTGGCGCAAATCAATCCCGACATCCAGGTGGCGGCGCTGGCGGAACGTGCCGACCAGGCGCGTCTCGGCGAACTGATCGGCGCTGCCGATGTGGTGATCGACTGCAGCGACAACTTCGCCACGCGGCAAGCCATCAACAGCGCTTGCGTCGCCCATCAGGTGCCGCTGGTTTCGGGTGCGGCGATCCAGTTCGACGGCCAGCTGAGCGTGTTCGACGCGCGCGACCCCAGCTCCCCCTGTTACGCCTGCCTGTTCCCGCCGGACCGGGAATTCGAAGAAGTCGCCTGTTCCACCATGGGCGTCTTCGCGCCGCTGGTCGGCATCATCGGCAGCATGCAGGCGGCCGAAGCGCTCAAGCTGATCGCCGGCATCGGCACCTCCCTGTCCGGTTTCCTGCTGATGCTGGATGCGCGCAGCATGGAATGGACCCGTATCGGCGTCGCCCGCGATGCAAGCTGCCCGGTTTGCGGACAACGCAGCCATTCCTGAGGCGAAGCAAACCACACATTGATCGGCATTTTATGCAATTGCCAAATGCGTGATTAGACATATCGCTCTTATTGCCAGAATTTCTTCCTCCAATTTCTCCCGCTGCATTAAATTACGCTTTGTTATCGTCTCGTCACAAGATTCGGTCAACATCACATAACGATAAGCGGGAGACAAAACATGAAACGCAGACAGTTTTTGAAGGGTTCGGCATTTTTTACGGTGGTTGCGGCAAGCACGGGATTGCTGAGCGCATGCGGCGGCAGCACCAGCGATGGCAGCACGGGGAAATTCGCGTTTCCTCAGGGCATTGCTTCTGGCGACCCGAAGGAAAACAGCATAGTGTTCTGGGCCCGCGTAGTGCGCAACAATGGCGCCATCGCCGCAGATGCAATTGCCGTACGGCTGGAAGTCTCGGCCACGCCAGACTTTTCCGCTCTGGCTGCGCAAGCCAACCTAAACGCCGTCGCCGACTATGACTTCACGGTGCGCGCGAAAATAACGCAGCTCAAGCCCGACACCGCTTATTACTACCGTTTTACCGCCGGCAGCGACGTCAGCGTAGTCGCCCAGACCAAAACCGCGCCGCTCGCCAGCGCCAGCAACAGCCAGGTGCGCTTCGCCTGGTTCACCTGCCAGGACTGGTCGGTCAACCACTGGCAGGCCATGTCCCTGCTGGCGCAGGAAAACCTGGATTTTGTGGTGCACGTCGGCGACTACATCTACGAAACCGTGGGTGCTTCATTCCAGACCGGCGGCGCCGAACCGGCGCACCAGCCGATCACCTTGCCCAACGGCCTGGCCCACCCGGGCGGCGGCGTGTACGCCAATACGGTCAACGATTACCGCACCCTGTACCGCACTTACAAGACCGACGCGCGCCTGCAGGGCATCCATCACAAATTCCCGGTGATTGCGATCTGGGACGACCACGAATTCTCCGACGACTGCTGGCAGGACCACCAGGTCTACACCAACCAGAACAAGCAGGAAACGACGCGCCGGCGCAGCGCCACCCAAGCCTGGGCCGAATACACGCCTATCGATTTCGGCGACCTGTCGTTCGACCTCAACAACAGCAGCTACCAGAACATCCGCATCTACCGCGATTTCCGCTTCGGCCAGCTGGTGCACCTGGTGATGACCGACGAGCGCCTGTACCGGGACGACCACATCGTCAGCGAACAGTCGGTGGCGCAGCAGGCCGGGCATGATCCGGTCAACGGCGACGATTCGATAGGCGCACGCTACTTCGTGCCGCGCGCCACCCTGCTGCAGATGGAAGCGCAGGAAACCGCCAAGCTGGGACGACCGCCGTCGATACTCGGCACCACCCAGACGCAATGGTGGAAAGACACCCTGAAGAATTCGGACGCAACCTGGAAAGTATGGGGCAATGAAATCATGCTGAACCGCATGTGGGCTGACCTGTCGCCGCCGGCGCTGGGCATCCCGGCGCCCTACAACCAGCTGTATGTGATCAACTGCGATTCATGGGACGGTTATCCCAGCCACAAGGCCGAGCTGCTGTCTTACCTGGATACGCAAAACATCAAGAACGTGGTGGCCATCACAGGCGACCTGCATGCCTTCCAGTGCGGCGTGGTGCGCGCCAATCCGGCCGATCCGGGCAGCACCCCGGTGCTGGTGGATTTCCTGGCGGCAGGCATCAGCAGCCAGTCGTTTTACAACTACATCAAATCCGGCGCGGCGACAGTCAATCCCTTGCTCGGCGCGCTGGTGCAGACGCCGCAGATCTTCGACAGCCTGTTAAAGGGATTCAATCCCGACTTTGCCTACGTCGACCACGATGCCCAGGGCTACGCCTCGGCCACCGTGACCAGCGACAACATTGTAGTGGTGTTCAACAAGGTGAAACCGCTCGCCGCGGATAACAGCGCGCCGCAGCAACCGTTGTTGAAACGCACCCGCATCACGCTGGCAAAGGGTTCGACCATTCCGCAAATCGAAGACAACATCTGATTGTCGCCTGCAGCGGCAATGCCATCGCCTGCCATTGCTTCGGCAGGCGATGGCAAGTTGCCTTATCAGGCGCTGTGCAAGGCGCGTACGGCAGGCTGGCCGGATTTCAGGAGCCGCAGTTTCTGGATGGTGTCGGCGCAGGCGCGCGCAGCTTCCGCGCCCTTCACCAGGAAATGCTCGAAGAAATATTTATGATGCTCTTCGCCGGCGTGGAAATGATGCGGCGTCAATACTGCCGACAGCACCGGCACGCCGGTTTCCAGCTGCACTTGCATCAGGCCGCTGATCACCGCCTGCGCCACGAACTCATGGCGATAGATGCCGCCGTCCACCACCAGCCCGGTCGCCACCACGGCGGCATAACGGCTGCTGTTAGCCAGCAGCTTGGCGTGCAAGGGAATCTCGAAAGCGCCGGCGACTTCGAAGAAATCGATGTCCTGTTCGCTGTAGCCGGCCTTGGCGATTTCAGCGATGAAGGCGATCCGGCATTGATCCACGATGTCGCGGTGCCAGCCGGCCTGGATGAAAGCGATGCGTTCACCGCAGGGCGTTTTTGATCTATCGACTGCGGGATTGTGCTGCTGTTGCATTTGACTACTCCTGTTTAAATGAATAAAACAGGGCGTGTTGGATCGAAAGGAAGCGCGTACCCATGCGAAATCCATCGGTATCAACCGCCGTTGGCAACGGCATAGCCGCCGCCCGGGCAGCAAGACACTGGTCGACTCCTGTAGGCGCCACGCAACCTGTTCTCTCTTTATCCGGACTATACCGTCGGCCCCGGGATCGCACCGGGTCTGCTGACCTTGCCGCGACGCGTCTTTCTAGCGACACTGCGACAAGCGCTCGCGGGCTATGCGCATTGCACGCAATTACCGCCGGTGGGGAATCGCACCCCGCCCTGAGAACGTTTCGCTCAAATTCATACTTCCAACTTGAGCGAGCTGAGAATTTATCACAGAAGCAGCGAGCCTGCAGAAAGCCGCCCGACCTCCGGTCAGCCGCTTTTTTTCGCCAGCCCGAGATAAGTGTCTATCACCTTCGGATCGTGCGCCAGTTCCGCCGCCGGTCCCTGCAGCACCATGTCGCCGGTTTCCAGTACATAGGCGTAATCGGCAACCTGCAAGGCGGCGCGGGCGTTTTGCTCGACCAGCAGGATCGCCACCCCGGTCTGCTTCAGGTTCACGATGATGTGGAAAATCTCTTTCACGATCAGCGGCGCCAGGCCGAGGCTGGGCTCGTCCAGCATCAGCAGCTGCGGCTTGGCCATCAAGGCCCGCCCCAGCGCCAGCATCTGCCGTTCGCCGCCGGACAGGCTGCCGGCCTGCTGGCGGCGCCTCTCCTGCAGGCGCGGGAACAGCTCGTACACCACTGCCATCTGGTCGGCGTAAGCGCGGTCGCCGGCCTTGTAGCGGCGGTAGCCACCCAGCAGCAGATTGTCTTGCACCGTCATGCTGGCAAACAGTTCGCGCGTTTCCGGCACCAGGCACATGCCGCGCGCAACCCGGGTTTCGACCGCCATGCCGTCGATATTTTCACCCAGCAGACGGACCTTGCCGCGCATGCTGCCGTTGTTCGGCATGGCGCCGGCGATCGCATTCAGCATGGTCGACTTGCCGGCGCCGTTGGGGCCGATCACGGTCACGATCTGGCCGGCGCCGACTTGCAGGCTGGCGCCGTGCAAGGCTTCCACCTTGCCGTAGGCAACGTGCAGGTCGGCGACGTCAAGCACTGGAGAAGCAGCATGATTACTCATCGATGCCTCCCAGGTAGGCTTCCAGCACCGCCGGGTCCTGCTGTATTTCAGCCGGCAAACCTTCGGCAATCTTGCTGCCGAATTCCATCACCACCAGCCGGTCGGTCAGGTTCATGACAAAATCCATATCGTGCTCTACCAGCAAAATGCTCATCCCTTCCGCCTTCAGCTTGCGCAGCAGATCCGCCAGCGCCAGCTTCTCCTGGTAGCGCAAACCTGCCGCCGGTTCATCCAGCAGCAGCAAGGTCGGATCGCAGCACAGCGCCCGCGCGATTTCCAGGATCCGCTGCTGGCCCAGCGCCAGGCTGCCGGCTTCTTCGTACAGCAAGTGCCCGAGGCCGACCCGCTCCAATTGTTTTTTCGCCTCGAACAGCAAGCTCTGTTCTTCACCGCGGTTAAGCCGCAGCAGGCTGCGCGCGATGCCGCCGAGGTCGCTGCGACGGGCGCGCAGGTGGGCGCCGATGGCGACGTTCTCAAGCACCGTCATGCTGCCCATCAGCCGAACATGCTGGAAAGTACGGGCGATGCCGCGCGCGACGATCTGGCGCGATGCCAGGCCCGAAATCTGCTGCAAGCCGTCCTGGGCGCGGAACCTGATCGAACCGCCGGTCAACGGCAAGACCCCTGTAACCAGGTTGAACATGGTGGATTTGCCGGCGCCGTTGGGTCCGATCAAACCGACGATCTGTCCCGCCCTGACGCTGAAACTCATGTCGTTGACCGCCACCAGGCCGCCGAATTCCTTGCGCGCCTGCTCTATCTCCAGCACCACTGCGGCATCCGCATGCCGGCTCCGGGTGGCCAGCGACGTAGCAGATGGCGGCGCCAGCGCCGTCGGTTTGCTCGGCATCCATTTGCGCAGATATGGCCACAGGCCGTCGCGCGCGCGCTGCAACAGCAGCACCATCATGATGCCGAACACGATGGTTTCGAAATTGCCGTTGGCGCCCAGCAGCCTCGGCAGCAGCGATTGCAACTGATCCTTCAGCAAGGTCAGCAATGCCGATCCGAGGATCGCGCCCCACAGGTAACCGGCGCCGCCGACCACCGCCATGAACAAGTATTCGATGCCGGCGTTGAGCCCGAACGGCGTCGGGCTTACCGAACGCTGCAGATGCGCGTACAGCCAGCCGGAGATGCTGGCCAGCAGCGCCGCCAGCACAAAAATCAGTATTTTGATCCAGGCCGTGTTGACACCCATCGCCTCGGCCATCACGGCGCCGCCGTTGAGCGCGCGGATGGCGCGGCCCGAGCGCGAGTTCAACAGGTTTTGCAAACCGGCCAGCGCCACCAGCAGGATCGCCCAGATCAGGTAAAACATCTTGCGGCCGCTGTCGAGTTCGAGGCCGAACAGGCTGATGGCGGGGATGCCGTTCAAGCCATCGTATTTACCGAGGAATTCGAGATTGCCGAACAGGAAATACAGCGACAGCGCCCAGGCGATGGTGCCGAGCGGCAGAAAATGGCCGGACAGGCGCATGGTGATGGCGCCGATGGCCAGCGCCGCCAGTGTTGTCACGCCCAGGCCGGCCAGCAAGCCAATCCAGGGCGACAGGCCGAGCTGTGTGCTCAGGTAAGCAGTGGAGTAAGCGCCAAGGCCGACAAAAGCAGCCTGGCCGAACGAAGTCAGGCCACCCACCCCGGTCAGCAGCACCAGGCCCAATGCAACAATCGCATAGAGCCCGATGTAGTTGGCCAGGGTGATCCAGAATTCCGGCGTCGGCAAGATTGGCAGCAAAGCCAGGAGCAGCACAAAACCAATCAACGGCAGGCTGGCAAAAGAGAATTTAGGCATCACTGATCGCCCTCATCCACTTGCTTGCTGGTCAGCGAACGCCACAGCAGCACCGGGATAATCAGCGTAAACACGATCACTTCCTTGAACGCGCTGGCCCAGAACGAGGAATACGATTCCAGCAAACCCACCAGCAAGGCGCCGGCGGCCGCGACCGGGTAACTGCCGAGGCCGCCGATGATGGCTCCGACAAAACCCTTCAGGCCGATCAGGAAACCGCTGTCGTAGTACACGGTAGTCAACGGTGCGATCAGGATGCCGCACAAGGCGCCCAGTGCAGCGGCCAGCGTGAACGCCAGGCGCCCCGCTTGCGCGGTGCCGATGCCGACCAGGCGCGCGCCGAGCCGGTTAACGGCGGTAGCGCGCAAAGCCTTGCCGGACAAGGTGCGTTCGAAATAAAGATAGAGCGCAATGATCAGCAACAGTGAAACCGCGATGATCACACAGCTCTGGCCGGAAACGGTCAGGCCGCCGATGTCGAAACGGGCGTCGGAAAACGGCGTGGTGCGCGAACCTTCGGCGCCGAACATCAGCAGGCCGATGCCGATCAGGGCGTAATGCACTGCCACCGATACGATCAGCAGCACCAGGGTGCTGGCTTCGGCCAGCGGCTGGAACGCCAGCCGGTAGATCATCGGTCCCATCGGCACCACGATCAGCAAAGTCAGCAGCACTTGCAGCGGCATCGCCAACGTCGCATGGCCATACCAGCGGGTGACGGCATAGATGGCCAGCGGCAGCAGCACAAACTTCAGCAAGGCGACGCCGATTTGCCTGACTTTGCGGGTTTCGCCGCTACGGCCGAACATCACGGCCGCCGCTTCCTGGATAAAACTCAAGGCGCCGAGCGCCACCAGCAAGGTCGCAGACAGCGGAAACTTGTCGGCCTGGATCGCCGCCAGCGTCAACGCGCCGAAAGCGACGAACTCACCTTGCGGGATAAAGATGACGCGCGTGACCGAGAACACCAGCACCAGCGCCAATGCCAGCAACGCATATACGGCGCCGCTGGTGATGCCGTCCTGAGCCAGGATGGCGGCAATTGAGAGATCCATCTACTGCGCAGCGCCTATCAGTTTCCACTTGCCGTTGACAATCTCCACCATCACCCGTGCGCGCTGGTCGAAACCGACGTGGTCGGTAGCGCTCATGTTGACGATGCCTTGCGATACCGGCAGGTTCTTGATGGCTTCGATAGCGTCGCGCAACCCGGCGCGGAATTCCTTGCTGCCCGGCTGGCCTTTTTTCAGCGCTTGCGGCGTGGCTGCACCCAGCAGCATGCCGGCATCCCAGGCGTGTCCGCCGAAGGTCGAAATGCTGCCGGCGCCATAGGCTTTTTCATAAGCGGTGCGGTAAGCCATGGCCGATTTCTTGACCGGATTGCTGTCCGGCAGCTGCTCGGCCACCAGCAACGGTCCGGCCGGCAGGAAAGTGCCTTCGCAATCCTTGCCGCAGACGCGCAGGAAGTCATTATTGGCGACGCCGTGGGTCTGGTAGATCTTGCCTTTGTAACCGCGTTCCTTCAGTGTCTTCTGCGGCAAGGCGGCAGGCGTGCCGGCGCCGGCGATCAGGATGGCGTCGGGATTGGCGCTGACCATCTTCAGCACTTGCCCGGTGACCGAAGTGTCGTTGCGGGCGAAGCGCTCGTTGGCGACAATCTTGATCTTGCGCAGTTCGGCCAGCTTGGAGAATTCGCGGTACCAGCCTTCGCCGTAGGCGTCAGAAAAGCCGATGAAGGCCACGCTCTTGACGCCGGCATCGGCCATGTGGGCAATGATCGCGGTCGCCATGTGCGAATCGTTTTGCGGGGTCTTGAAAATCCAGCGGCGCTTGGCGTCGACCGGCTCGACCAGGGCAGCCGAAGCCGCCATCGAAATCATCGGCGTGCCCGATTCCGCGGCCACATCGCTCATCGCCAGCGAACCGGGAACCGCGGTCGAACCGATCAGCAGGTCGACCTTTTCTTCGCTGACCAGCTTGCGCGCATTCTTGACAGCCGTGGTGCTGTCGGTGGCGTCGTCGAGCACGATGTATTGCACTTTCTGCCCGGCGATCTCCTTCGGCAACAGGGCGAAGGTATTTTTTTCCGGAATGCCCAGCGAGGCCGCCGGACCGGTGGCGGAAACGCTCACGCCGACCTTGATCTGGGCATGCGCGCTGCCGGCGGCCAGGGTGATTGCCAATGCTGCGGAAACGGAAGTCCCCAACCATGCTTTTTTCATCTGAACTGCTCCATTGTAGGTTTAGCGCCGACGTTTCCCGGCAACGCTGATATCGTTCTGCCAAGAGATATTAGCAAAGAATTTAAACCAGCATCAGCGCGATCTGCTGAGCGGCGTCGTCGCCAGGCTTGTGCTGGAAACGGCTTTTGGCGAAACGCTGCCAGCGTCCCAGCACGAAGCTGGTCAGGATATTGGCGCGCAAGGCCGCTTCCGCTTCATTCGCTTCCCCTTGCGAGGCGGCGATCCGCAGCGCCTGTTTCAGCGCCAGTTCGATGCGGTCGACGAACTGGTTCATGCGCAACTGCAGGCGTTCGTCTTCATTGACCAGCGCATCGCCGATCATGACCCGGGTCATGCCTGGATTGCGCTCGGCGAAATTGAGCAGCATCAGGGCAATCGCCTGCGCCTGGTGCAAGCCTTTTTCCTGTTGCTCGGTAATCTGGTTGACCAGGCCGAACACGCTGGTCTCGATAAAATCGATCAGGCCTTCGAACATCTGCGCCTTGCTGGCGAAATGCCGGTACAGCGCCGCCTCCGACACCTCGATCTTGGCCGCCAGCGCGGCGGTGGTGATTTTTTCGCCCTTGGGCTGTTCCAGCATGGTCGCCAGGGTCTGGAGAATCTGGAGTTTGCGCTCGCCGGGTTTGGTAGTTGCCATGATTTTTATTTTAATAATGATGGAGGTAAAAAACTGTGCCGGCTCCCTGCCCGGCGCCGAGCCAGCCGGGTCCAGCCGCCTAATGGTCCCTAACGCAAGCGGTGCAGATTCCTGGCCAGCTGTCGCACCGATTTTACTTTGACATCGACGTATTTGGGGCGCTTTATCACATTTGACTGGTCGGCCAGGTATTGCGTTACCCAGGCCGTGCGCATGCCGACCGATTTGGCCGCCTTGAGCGTGGCGATCGTATCTTCCACCAGGACGCAGCGGCGCGCAGCGACCTTTTCCCGCGCCAGCAGCTGGCGCAGCAGGTGGCGCGAAGGTTTCGGCCGCAATTGGCGATGCACATGCATGGATTCGATCGAGATGTGCTTGCCGAAGTGGCGTTGCAGACGCAAGTGGCGCAAGACGTCGCCCGAGTAGCGCAGTGGCGCGTTGGTCAGCAGGACCTTGCGTCCCGGCAGGCGCTTGAGCAAGCTGATCAGGCCGCGTTCGGCCCGGATCATGCCCAGCAGGTCGTCGAAACGGTGCGCTTCGCGCAGGAAATCCGCGGGCCGCACCTGGTGGTGCTTGACCAGGCCCAGCAAGGTCGCTCCGTAACGCCGCCAGTACATCTCGCGGGCGGCATTCACCGTGGCGGCATCGGCGTCGACGCCTTCGCTGCCCAGGGTGCGCGCCATGAAGGCGTTCATATTGTGGTGAATCGCTGGGAAAATGGCGTGCGAAGCGTCATGCAGGGTATTGTCGAGGTCGAACAGCCAAAGCGCTGTAGTATTCTTTGCCATTGTGCCGTGCATTCGTTTTTAGGAGAAAGTGTGCTTCGTCAGATTATAGTGACATTGTGCTGGTTGCCGTTAAGCCTGCTGGCGCTGCCGGCCCAGGCAGATTCCGCGGCAACTGCCGCACCCGCCCGCCAGGGCGGCGCCATGTTCAAGATACAGCGCGCCGGCCACAGTGCTTATGTATTTGGCACTATCCATGTCGGCCGCGCCGATTTTTATCCTTTCGATGACAAAGTCTTGCAAGCGATGCAACACTCGTCTGCCATCGCGCTGGAAATCGATCCCGGCAATGCCCAGGGACTGGCCGAGCTGATGACCAAATACGGCATCTACCCCAACGGCAAATCGCTGGCGCAGGAACTGCCGCCGCCGCTGCTGCAGCAGCTCAATCCGCTGCTGGAAAAATACGGCCTGACGCTGGACGCCGTGGCCAGCATGAAACCGTGGCTGCTGGCGACCATGCTCGGCTTCAGCGAATACACCCATCAGGGTTATCTGGCGCAGTACGGGGTCGACGTCACCTTAGCTGCGTATGCGAAAAAACAGGGCAAGCCCGTGGTCGAACTGGAAACCGCGGAGCAGCAGCTGTCCTTGCTGGGCAAGCTGACGCCGGCCGAGCAGATCCAGTTCCTGCAAGACAGCATTGACGAGATACTGGATCCGGCCAAGGCGCAGCGCTCATTGCAGCTGATGACGCTGTGGCGCAACGGCGATGTCGACGGCCTGGCGGCCATGCTGGCGGAACTGACCAGCGACGACACTTTCACCGGCAAGTTCGTGCAACGCGCCTTGCTGGACAAACGCAATCCAGGCCTGGCCGACGGCATAGCCAGACTGACGAGTGCGACGCCGCATGCATTCATCGGTATCGGCATGCTGCACCTGGTCGGTAAAAACAGCGTGCTGGCGATGCTGCGGCAACGCGGTTATACCGTAAGCCGAGTTTACTGACGCGGCGCCATGACGGTCACGGATACGCCATCGGCAGACTACGCGCTTGATTGGCGCGGGCGGGACAGCTTCGTCCTGCTGGACAGCGAGTTCGGGCGCGGCGAACATTTTTTCGCCGCCTGGCAAGCGTGGCGCAGCGATTCCCGGCGTCCGCGGCAGCTGCATTACCTGGCGCTGCTGCCGCAACTTGCCGCACATACCGAACTGCAGCAAATCGCGGAAAAACATCCGGAGTGGCAGGCCTTATGCACCGAGCTGTGCGCAGCATGGCCGCCGGCGGTGCCTGGCTTTCATCGGATTTTCCTGCAACAGGGACAACTGGTCCTGACGCTGATGATCGGCGACGGCGCCGCCTGCCTGCGCCAGATAGTCGCAAAAGTGGATGCCTTCTGCTTGCATGGAAACCGTTGGCGGGAATGGTCTTTGCCGGTGCTGGGCACGTTGGGCAGGCTGGCTGCCGGACACGCCAGCTTGAACATTGCGGGAGCGGAAGCGGCAGCCCGCAAACAATTGGAGCAAGCAGGATTCCTGTTTGACAGCAGCGACGAACGCAGCGCCCGTTTTAACCCGCGCTTCACCGCACGCTCGGCGGCTGCACCTGTCCACCACGACCGCCGCGCGATTGTCATCGGCGCCGGCCTCGCCGGCAGCGCAGCCTGCCAGCACCTGGTGCAGCGCGGCTGGAGCGTCGATCTGGTCGAAAGCCACACGGCGCCGGCGCAACAGGCATCCGGCAACAGCGCCGGCATTTTCATGCCGCTGCTGTCGCGCGACGACAATCCCGGCTCGCGCCTCAGCCGCAGCGCCTATCTGTTCGCCTTGCAGTCCTGGCGCCAGCTGGGCGGTATCGGCGGCGCATTTGACGGCGCAGCTTGCGGCGTCCTGCAGATCGCCCGCGATGCCGCACATGCCGAGCACCAGCAGCAACTGGCTGATTACTGGCGTTATCCAGCCGACTATGCGCAATGGCTGGACCAGGCAAGCGCCAGCCGCGTTGCCGGCTGCCCGGTCAGCGGCGGCGCCTGGTTTTTCCCGGCCGCCGGCTGGGTGCAGCCGCGCAGCCTTTGCCAAGCCATGCTGGACAGCTGCGGCGAGCAGCTGCAAACCCATTTCGGACGGCATGCCGCCATCCTCGAACATGGTCAGGACGGCTGGACCATACGCGACCGGCAAGGCGCAAAAATAGCCGCTGCACCGGTGGTGATCCTGGCGAATGCCTGCCAGGCCCTGCAGTTTCCGCAAACGGAAGATTTGCCCTTGAGCGCCATCCGCGGCCAAGTTACCTACCTCGATGCCGGGCAAGTTCCTGCCATCAAGCCGGTGATATGCGGTGAAGCCTACCTGACCCCTGCTTATGAGGGGAGCTGCAGCGTAGGCGCTTCCTATGACGAGGATGGCGAAACGGCGCTGCGCCGCGACAGCCAGGACCACAACCTGGCGCGCCTGGCAAACATCCTGCCCGGCTGGCAACCTGGCCAGGCGCCGCTGGCCGGACGCGTCGGTTTCCGCTGCGTGGCCAGCGACCGCCTGCCGCTGGTAGGCGCCTTGCCGGATAAAAACGGGGCAAGTCCTGTGCGCGAAGCAAAGCTGAAAGACCTGCCCCGCTTTCCTGGTTTGTACAGCCTGCTGGGTTATGCCTCGCGCGGCTTGATCTGGGCGCCGCTGGCGGCAGAACTGCTGGCGTCGCAGCTGAACGGAGAACCGCTGCCGATCGAAGCCGAGCTGGCGGCGGCGCTCGATCCGGCGCGTTTTCTGCTGAAAGAGCGACGCCGCAGCGGCCCTCCGCGCCAATGAAAAAGGGCGCCTCTCGGCGCCCTCTTGCTGCTTGATGATCTGCTTAACGATCCCAGCGGTATGGCCGCATCTGCCAGTCGCCGCGCGGACCGCGTTCCCAGCGCGGCGGCACGTAACGGTAACCCGGCCGCGCCCTCATCCAGCTGCCGCCCATCCACACATGGCGGCGGCCGTTCCAGCGCCAGTATCCGGGCGCCCAGACATAACCGGCACGCGATGGCGGCACCACTTCATAACGCGGCGGCGGCGGCTGTCCGATCTGGACCCCGACATAAGTTGCCGCCTGGACCTGGGTCAGCGGCGTCACCAGGCCTGCGCTCAGCGCCAGCACGCTGACGCATAAAATTGATTTGATTTTCATTCGGTATCTCCTTCGTTTAGACCCATCGGGTGATGACTAAAATATAGGCGATAACCATGTAGCGGCTTGTTATTTTGTGTTTCCAAAAGATACAGGCTGCACCAGCGCCTGAATGGCTTGCCGGCTGCCATTGCGCCCTCCCTAAGGTAAAATGGCGGCCTGCCGCACGGCATTGTCGTTTTATAAAATATTGCGGGGCAACCGCCGCTCGGTGTAGAAACAGCGGCCTGCCTCCATCTGACTTCCCGGAAATACCCATGTTGCGATTGAACGAAGTACAACTCCCCCTCGACCACCCCGAAGACGCCTTGCACGCAGCGATCCTGGGGCGGCTGGGAATCGCCGCAGAGGAAATGCTCGGTTACACAATTTTCCGCCGCAGCTACGATGCCCGCAAGAAATCCGCGGTGATCCTGACTTACAGCGTGGACGTCGAGCTCAAGGATGAGGACGCCGTACTCAAGCGCCTGGCGCGCGACCGCACCGTGGCGCCGACGCCCGACACCAATTATCGTTTCGTAGCGCAAGCGCCGAGCCAGCTGAAATCGCGGCCGGTGGTGATCGGCACCGGGCCATGCGGCCTGTTTGCCGGCCTGATCCTGGCGCAGATGGGGTTCAATCCGATCATCCTGGAGCGCGGCAAGGCAGTGCGCGAGCGCACCAAGGATACCTGGGGACTGTGGCGCAAGCGCGAACTGCAGCCGGAATCCAACGTCCAGTTCGGCGAAGGCGGCGCCGGCACGTTTTCCGACGGCAAGCTGTGGACCCAGATCAAGGATCCCAAGCACTACGGCCGCAAGGTGCTGACCGAATTCGTCAAGGCCGATGCGCCGGACGAAATCATGTACGTCAGCAAGCCGCACATCGGCACTTTCCGGCTGGTCAAGATGGTGGAGCAGATGCGCGCCAGCATCGAAGCGCTGGGCGGCGAGTTCCGTTTCCAGCAAAAGGTCGAGGATATCGACATCGAGTGGAAAAACGATAGCGGCCAGGTACGCGCGGTGGTGCTCGCCGGCGGCGAAACCATCGTCACCGACCATGTGGTGCTGGCGATCGGCCACAGCGCCCGCGACACATTTCAGATGCTGTACGACCGCGGCGTGTATATCGAAGCCAAGCCGTTCTCGCTCGGCTTCCGCATCGAACATCCGCAATCCCTGATCGACAAATGCCGCTTCGGCCCCAGCGCCGGTCATCCTATCCTCGGCGCTGCCGATTACAAGCTGGTGCACCATTGCGAGAACGGGCGTGCCGTCTACAGTTTCTGCATGTGCCCGGGCGGCACCGTGGTGGCTGCCACTTCGGAACCGGGACGGGTAGTGACCAACGGCATGAGCCAGTACTCGCGCAACGAACGCAACGCCAACAGCGGCATCGTGGTCGGCATCACGCCGGCCGATTATCCTGGCCATCCGCTGGCGGGCATAGACTTCCAGCGGCAATGGGAATCGCGCGCCTTTGAACTGGGCGGCGGCACCTACGATGCACCCGGCCAGCTGGTAGGTGACTTCATCGCCGGCCGGCCATCGACTGCGCTCGGTTCGGTGACCCCTTCCTACAAACCCGGCGTCCTGCTGGGCGACCTCAGCACCGCCTTGCCCGACTATGCGATTGCCGCCATCCGCGAAGCCTTGCCGGCTTTCGACAAACAGATCCGCGGTTTCGCCATGACCGATGCGGTGCTGACCGGGGTCGAGACCCGCACTTCGTCGCCGGTGCGCATCAAACGCCACGACGATAGCCTGCAAAGCTTGAATACAACTGGATTGTTTCCGGCCGGCGAAGGCGCCGGTTATGCCGGCGGCATCATGTCGGCGGCGATTGACGGTATCCGGGTGGCGGAAGCGGTGGCCCTGAGCATGCTGGCGAAAAATTAAACCCGCTTGAGAATATCGGGACCGGCTATTTACCGGTATCCCGCGTCGCCTGCAGCAAGCACTTCGAAAGCTTGTCGAAATGCAGCCAGGCAGCCTGGCTCAGTTCCACCTGCTTGCGGCGCGTATCGTCGGTATCGCTCAAGACGATCCAGCCCTTTTCCCGCATCGATTTCAGGCGCGCGTGCAGCATGGCCGGCGAACCGAGTTCGCTTTGCGCCATCATGTCGCGCACCGACAGCCGTTCGCGGGCTTGGCCTGCGCGAGCGACGAAGGCCAGGATGCGGTCTTCCAGAGGGTCCAGCGATGGCAGCGACGGCAAGCCGCGCAAGGCATTCGCCAGCTGCAGGAAACGCACGTAGATATCTGCCGGTCGATTATTTTTTTCCATGGCCATATTGTAAGCTGCTGCCGCAATCGGTTTGCCAACGCTGTTAAATTCATATCGATCATACCCGTCATTTCAGGCTCGTCGCAAGTATCTTCCTGCGCCGGCGCGGATACTTCGGTAAGATACGCGCGTCATGTCCACCACCCCCTCTCCCGCCGCGAAACTGCGTCTCAACCTGCTGACGGTCGGCAGCACGGCGATCGTCTATATGCTGGTGTACATGACCAACGACTGGCTGTTCAAGCACATCGAGTTCGCCCAGGGGATCGCCTGGATCTACCTGCCGGCAGGGATCCGGCTCATCTGCACCTTGCTGTTTGCCGAAGCGGGCGTGCTGGGCATCCTGATCGGCTCGCTGCTGGCTTCCAGCGTCTACGCCCTGTTCCCGGGCGATCCGGTCACCACCGTCGGCTACAGCATCATCTCGGCGCTGGCGCCTTACCTTGCCTATAGGTTCACATTACAGGGAATGCGCCTGCAGCCGTCGCTGAGCAACCTGACCACCACTCGCCTGCTGGCCTGCATCCTGCTGTACGGGCTGACCAACCCGCTGCTGCAGCTGCTGTGGTTCGTCCTGCGCGGCGTCTCCTACCATTTCTGGTCGGGCCTGATCGTGATGTCCATCGGCGACCTGACCGGCTCGCTGATCGTGGTCTATGCGATCAAGATGCTGCTGTCCTTCCTTCCCTTGCCAAGGCACTAACCTCACGTGGCGTTGCGGCCACATCGTCATCGATTGTAATACTGCCGAAATAATTCATCGCTATTCTGCCGACAGTTATAGAAATTATAGCGGTTAGCGACTTCGCGCTATCGCCGCACATCTTCCATCGGGGTATAGCAATGCGTAGTTGGGACGAACCAAAAAAGCGGAAAGCCCGCGTCGAAATCATTCCCATGATCGACGTGATGATGTTCCTGCTGGTGTTTTTTGTGCTGATCAGTCTCAACGTCATCCCCGCGCTCGGCCTGAAAACACATCTACCGACCGCCAGCAGCTCGCAGGACCTGAAGCCGCAAAACAAGGCGGTCATCACGATCGGCCTCAACGATGCGCTGCAGGTCGACGGCGTCGACACCAAGATCAGCGAGTTGCCGGCGCGCCTCAACCTGGCGCGCAAGAATGGTGAAAAGCTCAACGTCATCGTCAACAGCGATCGCGGCGTCGAGGTGCAGCGGCTGGTGGAAGTGATGGACACGCTGAAGCAGAATGGCTTCGAGTCGATCTCCATCGCTACCCGCAAGCCGTGATGCAGGCAATGATGACCATGCCGTTCCTGTTTCGCTTCCGCGATGCGCTGGCGACCTTGCCCGCCATACTCATGCTGGCGATCCTGGTCTTTGCCGGCATCCAGAAAGTGGTGAAGATCGAGCCGCATCCGGACGACTCCCTGGTGCAGATCGCCTTGACCGAACCGGAGCCGCCGGCACCGCCCGTGATCACGCCACCGCCGCAGGTTCCGACGCCGCCGCAAGTAGTCAAGCCAGTCCCGGTAGCGCAACCAGTCCGGCAGCCGACACCGCCGCAGGCGGTCAGCCAGGCGCCTGTCAGCACCATCCCCAGCGCAGAAATCGCGGCGCCGCCCAAGGCCGTAGCTGCACCGGCTGCTCCAGCCCCGGCGACACCGCCGGCGCCTGAACCGGCGCCACCCGTAGCCAAACCAAACAACGCCAGCATTGAAGCAGGTTATGTCTCCAAGGTGCGCGCACACCTGAACAGCATCAAACGCTATCCGACCGGCCGCGAAGCCAGCCAGCAGCGGCCGCAAGGCAAGGTCAAGGTCTGGTTCGTGCTGAACCGCGACGGCAGCCTGGTGGAGCAAGGCATAGAAGAATCGTCGAACTCGATGCTGCTCGACGAAGCCGCCCGCAAGACCATCAACCGCGCTGCATTTCCCGCTTTTCCCGAATCCAGCTGGGCCGGAGAAACGACACACAGATTCAGCGCGGAGCTGGAATTTGTCCCGGGAGCGGGGTAGAGCAACAACGAACGGCAGCTTGAATATCCAGTTTACACATACCAAAAACACATACAGGGAGTAATGCCATGCAATTCAAAGTCACCCGGCTGTCGCTGCTGATATCCGGCTTGTTCATCGCCGCCAGTCCGCTGGCCTACGCTGCTGAAACGTCTGACGTCGGCAAGGTCACGGTGCAGGGCGATAACGGCGGCCAGAGCACCGGCCTGATCCAGCAGGAAGAATCGGCAAAAGCGCGCAGCTCGGTCAATCGCGACTATATGGAAAAACAGAGCACCACCAGCAATCCTTACCAGATGATCAATCTGCTGCCAGGCGTGAATTCCTACGACCAGGACGGCACCGGCCTGTTCGGCGGCAACGTCCGCGTGCGCGGCTTCAACAGCGACCAGCTCGGCTTTACCATCAACGGCGCGCCGGTCAACGATTCCGGCAGCTTCGCCGTCTATCCGCAGGAATACACCGATGCGGAAAACCTGTGCGACATCTTCGTCACGCAAGGCTCGACCGATACCGAAGCGCCGCACGTCGGCGCATCCGGCGGCAACATCGGCATGACCATGTGCACGCCGGAAGACCAGCAGCGCTTCCGCACCGAATATACATTCGGCTCGAACAACTTGCGCAAAGGCTACGTGCGCTTCGATTCCGGCAAGCTGTTCAACGATCGTTTCAAATTCTTCATCTCCTATTCGAAAGCGCAAGCTGACAAGTTCAAAGGCACCGGACGCGCCGACAAGGAACACGTCGACTTCAACAGCAAGCTGGACCTGGGCGGCGGCAGCTTCGTCGATACCGGCTTCATGTACAACTCGGCCCTGAACAACAATTACCGTTCGCTGACCAAGGCGCAGATCGCCCAGTACGGCCGCAACCTCGATTTCGGCACCGTCCCGCCGATACATCAGCCGGGCGGCCCTGGCGCGCAAAATGATTCAACCTACGGCCCGAACGCAGGCATCAACACCGGCAACAAAGACCTGTACTACGGCTACAACCTGAATCCGTTCAAGAACTGGCTAGGCACCATGAACGCCCACTTCCAGCTGGCGCCGCAATCCAGCATCGATGTCAACCCATACATGTGGTACGGCTTCGGCACCGGCGCCAACCAGCTGCAAACCGTCAGCGAAGGCAATTCCGGCACCCTGCTCGGCGGCGGCGTGCGCGACGCCAACGGCGACGGTGACACCAAGGACACCGTGTTCGTCTATGAAGGCAGCCGCACCCGCACTTATCGTCCCGGCGTCACGCTCAAGTACAACCAGCAGATCGACAACCACAAGCTGATGGTCGGCTACTGGTACGAACGCGCGCGCCACCAGCAAACCGGTCCGTTTGCGCCTATCGACAACAACGGCAACTCCGCCGACGTCTGGCAAAACAATTCCGACGCCTGGCTGCGCAACCAGGATGGCTCTTTCGTGCAGTATCGCGATACGCTCACCGTCAGCACCGGCAAATCGGCATTCTTGCAAGACAATATCAGCCTGCTGCAAGACAAGCTGAACCTGCAGCTCGGCGCCCGCTACTCGAGCATCGACCGCGATTTCACCAACAACCCGAGCCAGAGCGCGCCCGGCTTCTATACCTTGCAGAAATCGTATTCCGACCTGCTGCCTAGCGTCGGCATCCGTTATCAGCTCGACCAGGTGCAATCGGTATTCTTCAATGCAGCGAAAAACTTCAAGGCGCCAGGCAATTTCTCTTATTTCGGCCTGATCTCGGGCGGCAAGATCGTCAACGGCGTCTATACCGGCGGCACCGTGCGCAACCCGCTGGTAGACAAGGAAACGTCGTGGAACTATGACCTCGGCTACCGTTATGCAAGCGACAAATGGACATTCTCCAGTTCAGTGTTTTATGTCGATTACAAAAACCGCATAGCCACTTCCTACAATCCGGATACCGGCAACCGCACCGACTTCAACGTCGGCGATTCCACCTCCAAGGGCTTCGAGCTGGAATCGGGTTACTCGCTCAGCAAGAACCTGAGCCTGTACGGATCGCTGTCCTACATCAAGAGCAAGATGAAGAGCGACATGCCGTTTGCCGCCAATTTCGCACTGCCCACCGGCGGCAAGGAATTCCCCGATACGCCGAACTGGCTGAGCGGCATGAGCCTGCAATACGCGCAGGACAGCTGGTACCTGTTCGGACAGGCCAAATACACCGGCAAGCGCTACACCACGCTGGTCAACGACGACAGCCTGGGCGGCTATACGGTATTCAACGCCGGCGCCGGCTACACCTTCCCGTCGTCGACCTGGCTGAAGAAACCGACGGTGCGTTTCAATCTCAACAATATCTTTGACAAGCAGTACCTGAACCTCAGTTCCGGCAGCGGCAGCCAGTTCACCACTAATGCCGTTGCGATCGGTTCGAATGCGCCGGCATCGGCGCCGTCGTTCTATGTCAGCGCCCCACGCACTTTCAGCGTGACGCTGGTCGCGGATTTTTAATCGAGTTGTAGCAAGCCAAGTGTAGCAAACCATGGCGGCGGCCTTTGAAGCAGAGGTCGCCGCTGCAACAAAAGTGCATTCGTGCGCAGAGAGGTCAACATGAACATGCAATTATTCCACGAGCTCGCTTTCTACCTGATGTACGCCTGTGCTGCCTTGGCGATATTCGTGATTGTCGAACGCGGGCTGTTTTTCAACTACACGCTGCGCCAGGCGATCGGCCTGGAAAAGGCCATGACCCACGCCGTGCAGCATGTGCAGGAATTGCCTGCCGCGTTGACATCGCGCGCCAGCCTGCCGCTGACGCTGGTATCCGACATCCTGGCGGAAAAGCACCAGCTGACCAGTGAAAAAGACCTGCAGGATTTCAGCGAGTCGGTCTACATCGCCAACCGCGGCGAAGTGCAGCACCGGCTGTGGATCCTCGACACCATCGTCACCGCCGCTCCCCTGCTCGGCCTGCTCGGCACGATTTTGGGTATCATCGATACTTTCAAGGCGCTGGCGGTGTCCGGCGTGTCCGATCCGGGCCAGGTGTCGCAAGGCATAGGCACCGCCCTGTATGCAACGGCACTGGGCATCGGCATTGCGGTGGTTGGCATGTTTTTCTTTAATATGTTCCAGGAACGGATAGAGCGCATCAACGATCATTTGAAAGTGCTGATGCTGCGCGCCTGCGTCGGCCGCGTTGCTGGCCACGATACAAAGGCCGCGGCGCTGGCGGAAGCGGGAAAATTGCATCTCGCCTGATAGACGGGATGGAAGCGGATAGAATCGAGGACTGCTTGAAACACATGCGTGCAAAACCTGTAGTCCGGACCATCCTGTTGTGCTGCATGGCGGCTGCATTCCTGGGCGCGTGTAGTAGCCTGCAACCGGCTGCGCCGCTGGAAATCAACCTGGTCGCCGTCAATGACTTGCACGGCCACCTGGAAGCCGAAACCAGGAGCTATGCCAGCACCGCGGAAGCCGTGCCGCACAGGTTCAGGGTCGGCGGCATAGACACCATAGGCGGCGCGCTCAACGCCTGGCGCGCAGAAGATCCGCAGCTGCTGCTGGTCGGCGCCGGCGACCTGATCGGCGCCAGCCCCGCCCTGTCCTCGATCTGGGCCGACGAACCGACCATCAGCGCACTCAACCAGCTTGGCCTGCGCGTCAGTTCGGTGGGCAACCATGAATTCGACCAGGGCAGCGCCGAGCTGCTGCGCTACCAGCATGGCGGCTGCAAATCGAACCGGCCAGACAAGGCATGCCAGTTCGACGATCATTTTCCAGGCGCCGGATTTTCTTATCTGGCGGCCAACGTCATCGACAAGACCACTGGCCGCCCGCTGCTGGCTCCCTACCGGATCGAACAGGTGCGCGGCATCAAGATCGCGTTCGTCGGCGCGGTGGTGCGCGCCACGGAAAAAATGGTGTCCGCCGACGGCATAAACAACGTCGATTTCATCGACGAAGCCGACGCCATCAACCGCTGGGTGCCCGAGATCAAGGCACAGGGCGTCAGCGCCATCGTAGTCCTGATCCACCAGGGCGGCGAAACCCCGGAGCCGTTCGACATGGCGGCATGCAGCCATAACGGCTATACCTGCCGGGTCGACGGCCGCACAGTGACGCAAGGCGAGTCCTTCGGCCACATGCTGACCCGGATCAGGCTCACCATCGATCCGCGCATCGCCGACCTGCAAGGCAAGATCACTGCCATCGAGGCCCGGAACGTATTGATGGACCAGCGGCGCTTTGCGCCCGATCCAGCCTTGTCGGTTTTCCTGCAAACGCTGAAAGCGCGCAGCGACCTGGTGCTGGCGCAGCCGATTGCACGCATCGCGGCAGCGCGCATCGACAACAAGCTCAACGATGCCGGCGAATCGCCGCTGGGCGACGTCGCCGCCGATTCCCAGCTGGCGGCAACCCGCAAGCTGGGCGCGCAAATCGCCATGACCAACCACAAGAGCCTGCGCGAAAGCCTGGACAGCGGCGCAGGCGGCAGCAACTACGCCCAGGTCGCCGCCACCACGCCCTATGGCAATACGCTGATTCTGCTGTCGCTCAGCGGCAGCCAGCTGCTGGCCTTGCTGGAGCAGCAGAGCTGGCTGGAGCAGGATCGTCCGGGCGGACGCATCATGCTGCAAGTCTCGCACGGCCTGAGTTACCGCTGGGACGCCAGGCGACCGTTGGGACAGCGCGTCGTGCCCGGCAGCGTCAAGCTGAACGGCGTCACTCTGAGCCCGCAGGGACAGTACCGGCTCAGCGTCAACAGCTTCATTGCCCAGGGCGGCGACGGCTTCAGCTTGCTGACGCAAGGCGCCGACCGGGTCGATACCGGCATCAACGACCTGGATGCGCTGAGCCATTACCTGATCGCCAGCGAACGCGACGGGCATCCGGCCGGCAGTGCGCAAGCAGCCGGGCGCATCGTGCGCGTGCACTGATCTCAACTGAAAACCTCTCGGAACCGCCCATGCGCAAACTGATCGCCACGATAACTATCCTGCTCGGCTGCGCCGGCAGCGCCCACGCCGAATTCGGCATCCCCGGCTACGAGCTGGTGCATACCGTTCCGCTTGAAACCGCGCTGGCGACACCCGACCTGCGGGAACCGCTGCAGGTCTGGAGCGAAATGTTCGATGGCGCGAAACAGCAGATCGTGCTCGGTCAATTCTATGTCGCCAGCCAGCCTGGCGCGGCGTTCGAGCAGGTGATAGCGCGGCTCGCCGCGGCCGGCGCGCGCGGCGTCAAGATTCGTTTCCTGATGGAAGAGAAAGGCAAGTTCGCTTCCGACATGCCGACCATCGAACGGCTCAGGCAGATTCCCAACCTGGAATTCCGCTATCTCGATTATTCCAAGCTGACCGGCAACGGCATCATCCACGCCAAATACATGGTGGTCGACGGCAGCAGCGCCTATGTCGGCAGCCAGAATTTCGACTGGCGCTCATTTGCCCACATCCATGAGACGGGCTTGCGCATTACCGACGCCGTGGTGGTCGGCCAGCTGCAACATATCTTCGAACATGACTGGCATGCGCAGGAGTTGATCGCGCAAGGAAAAGAAGTGCCAAGGCTGAACCAGGGCGTAGTGAGCGCCAATGACCAGCAGGCGACATTCCTGGTAGCCAGTCCGAACGCGTTCAATCCGCCCGGCGTCGGCGACTCTGAAACCGAATTGCCGAAACTGCTGGCGGCCGCCAGGTCCGAGGTACGGATACAGCTGCTCGACTACGCGCCACTGAGCTACGGGCCGAATCACACCCGGCCTTATTACGCGGTGATCGACAATGCGATCCGCGCTGCGCTGGCGCGCGGCGTCAAGGTCAAGCTGATGGTGTCGAACTGGAATACCGAAAAACCGGCGATCGCTTACCTGAAAAGCCTGGCGCTGCTGCCCGGCATGGAAATCAGGATCGTCACGCTGCCGCAGGCCAGCACCGGCTTCATTCCGTTCGCCCGGGTAATCCATAGCAAGACCATGGAGATCGATGGCCAGGTGGCATGGATAGGCACCAGCAACTGGAGCGGCGGCTACCTAGACCTGTCGCGCAACCTGGAAATCGTGCTGCGCAACGAAAAGATGGCAAAACGGATCGGCGATCTGCACCAGCAGACATGGAATTCGGCTTACGCCCAGCCTATCGACGTGATGAAGGATTATCCCAAGCCGGTCAAGGGCAAAGAATAATCCGGTTCAAGCTTAGGCAGCGCCGACCACGGCGGTCAGCATGCTGACCGAGCCGATGTCGATGCCGTCCACAGCAATCGAAATCGCCTCGCCGTCCTGCCTGGCGCCGGCAATGTACAGCAACGGCAGGTAATGCTCCGGCGTAGGCACCGACAACTGCGCGTCCTGGCCCTGGTCGGCATAGTCGATCAGCGCCTGCATGTCGCCGCTTACCAGGCTTGCGCGTATGTGGTCGTTGAAGCGCTGGGCCCAGCCATGCACCGGCGCATCCTGGCTGCGGTTCATCAAGCGCAGGTTGTGCACCACGTCGCCGCTGCCGACGATCAGCACGCCCTGTTCGCGCAATACGGCAAGCTTGCGTCCCAGGTCGAAGTGAAACTGCGCCGGCTGGGTGGCGTCGATGCTCAGCTGGATCACCGGTACATCGGCCTTGGGAAAGGCCTTGACCAGCACCGACCAGGTGCCGTGGTCCAGTCCCCATGAATGATCCATGGCGACCGCCACCGGCGCCAGCAGATCGCGCACCTGCGCCGCCAGCTGCGGATCGCCCGGGGCCGGATAACGCACATCAAACAGCGCCTGCGGGAAACCGCCGAAATCGTGGATGGTCTGCGGCTGCGCCATGGCGGTAACGCCGGTGCCGCGCGTGTACCAGTGCGCCGACACCGACAGGATCGCCTTCGGTTTCAACTGCGCTGCGCTGGCCCCAAGCGCAGCCCAGGCTGCGGTGTAGCGGTTATCTTCCAGCGCATTCATCGGGCTGCCGTGGCCGAAGAAAATCGCCGGCATGCGGGTGGCAATCGTGCTCATCTTGATCTCTTCCAGAAGTTTATTTACCGGCTTTGCCGCTGCCCAGCGCAAATGCGCCGTTGCCCAGCAAAGCTACCGAAATTGCAGCAACCACCATGAACGCCGGATATTCCCAGCCGCCGTTGGGGCTGGTGAACACCCAGCCGTTGCCGGCGTGCACCGACAAGGCGCCCAGCAGCACCGGCAGCGAAATTACCGCGGCAATCCGGGCCTGCAGGCCCAGCACCATGGCGATCCCGGTCAGCACTTCGACCGCCACCACAGGATATACCGACCACGCCGGAAAACCCTGGCTGGCGAAAAAAGCGGCTGCGCCCGGCAAGGTGAAGACAAAAACCTTCAGGTAGGCATGAGCCAGCAGCGCGATGCCCAAGGTGAGCCTGAGCAGCGCGGCGGCGTAGGTGCTTGGGTTGTTCATGATGTTACTTTCACAATAAATAGTTAAAAGCCAAGGGAGTTTATGGATCGTGTTCGACTATATATTCTTGCAATGAAAAGAAAAATCATGTTTTATTGAAATACTATTTTCGAATTCCAAAACAATAAGGCATTGCGATGAATCTGTTCGAAGCGATGAAGGTGTTTGTCAAAGTGACTGAAACCGGTAGCCTGTCGGGTGCGGCGCGGGTCCTGAACCTGTCCAATCCGTCGGTGACGCGGCATATCGCCGACCTCGAGCAATACCTGGGCGCACGCCTGCTGAACCGCAGCACGCGCCGCCTCAGCCTGACCGATACCGGCAGCGCCTACCTGGAGCGCTGCAAACAAGTGCTGGCCGATCTCGAACAAGCCACGCTGGCGGCCGGCATGCATGCCGCCAACCCGAGCGGCGTGCTGCGCATCAATGCGCCGGTATCCTTCTCCGTCAACCATCTGGGCCGGCTGCTGCCGCTATATGCGCAGCGTTATCCGAATGTGAAACTGGACGTGACCTTGTCCGACCGCATTGTCGACCTGGTCGAAGAAGGTTTCGACCTGGCGATCCGCATCGGCAAGCTGCAAAACTCCAGCCTGGTGATGCGCAAGCTGGCCAAGGCCCATGTGCTGACCTGCGCCGCCCCGGCCTACCTGGAACGACACGGCATGCCGCAGCATCCCGACGACCTGGCGCGGCATACCTGCCTGACCTATGCCTATACGCTGCCGGACAATGAATGGCGCCTGCAGCGCGACGGCAAGGTCCATACCGTGCGCGTAGGCGGCGGCCTGCATTGCAACAACGGCGACCTGCTGATGGCGGCGGCATTGGCCGGCATGGGCGTAATCCGGCAGCCGACGTTCATCATAGGCGATGCCATCCGCGACGGCCGCCTGCGGCCGATCCTCACCGATTACCACGGCGATGCGCTGGCGGTGCACGCGGTGTATCCGAGCCGCCAGCACCTGTCAGCCAAGGTGCGCACCTTCGTCGATTTCCTGGCGCAGCAATTCGGTGAAGTGCCGGCTTGGGACCGCGATCTGCCGATATGAAAAAAGGCCGCATCCGCGGCCTTTGCTGAGTCAGTAAGCGAGCACTTACTTCTTGCTGCGCGGCGCAGCGGCCTTGGTCAGCTGCGCGCCGGCATTGTTCAGGTTGGCTTCCAGGGTTTCGACTGCCTGCTTGGCGTTCTTGGTCAGCTGCTCATAACCGGCATTGGCGTTGCTGATCACCGATTTCAAGATAGCGATCGCGTTTTCCGAACCGGCAGGCGCGTTCTTGCTGACTTCTTCGATCAAGGCGTTGATGCGGCGGCTGGTTTCCTCCACCTGCGCTTCTGCCGCACGTGTGTACTCAGCCTGGGTGCCGGAGGCGATGCTGGCCAGGTGGCGGCCGTAAGCCGCGGCTTTTTCGGCGCCCGGCTTGGCCTGGGCCGCCGAGATGTTGAGGAATTCCTGCGGATCCTTGGCGCTCAGCAATTGCTTGGCGGCGCCGCCGGATTCTTCCAGCGAGGCCTTGGCCGCGCTGATGTTAAGTTCGATGACCTTTTCAACACCCTCGAAGGTTTTTGTAGTCAGGGTATTGAGCAATGCCAACTGGGCTTCGAAATGCGCTTTGGTTGCTGCGGCAAACTGTTCATGAAACGAAAACATGGCCTTCTCCTGTGTGAACAAATCATCTTTTGCTATCAACATGGCAATATTACACATTCTACAAGCAAAATGTGAATCTGCCCCCTGCCAAACCTAACAGTCCTAGCCCGCCGCGGCAGCGCAAACCTTCCTGTCTTTCGGCTTGCCGCCATGGCCGGTACGGCAGGCACGGTAAGCGACCACCGTGCTTTCAAACAGCTGGCGCGCCTGCGGCGCCGGCAGCCTGGCCAGCCGTTCGGCCAGCTTGCGGCTGACCTGGAAATGCTGGTAATCGATGGGCTTTTTCCAATCCCCACCCCAAGTGAGAAAACCATGTTGCGCGAATAGTTCCACAACTTGTTCGCTGCTTCCCGCCCTGCTGGCGATGCGCTCGCCGAAAGCCTGCCCGGCCGGCGGACTGTAAACCAGCCGGCCTTGCGCATCGCGCCGCACATACGGGTTTTGCAAAGGATTGATATCGATCGCCAAACCATAGGCATGCAAGGATGCCGCTCCGCCGCCGGTGATCGGCCTGTCGTTGAAGGCGGAGGTGTTATTGTCCGCCATCGAGGCGTCGTCGTTGCCTTGATAATGCTCCATCAGGCGGGCCTGTGCAAGCGGGAAACGGCGCTTGAGCAGTTCGTCGAACAGCGCTTTGACCTGCGGCGCGACCGCCGCCATGACCATGATCTCGCCGTCGTCGTGGCGCACCTGGTCAAAGTCGAGATACGAGAAACGGACTACCTGCAGTTGCGGGCAATCGACCGGCGCGCCAGGCTGCAGCACATGTTGCTTGAGCAGCACGCATTGCTCGCTGTCCAGTCCCGCAGCGGCGGCGCCGACCATCATGCCGGCCGACAACAGCACCAGCGTCAACCGCCGCAGCACGGAAGCAGGCGCCATCAACTCACCGGCGGCAGGACCAGTTCATGCACCACCAGGCCAGCGTCGGAATCGCCGAAGGTGTCGCCGTTAGCCTTGACGCGCTCGGCGGCCTGCATGGCGTCGGCGTAACCTTGTTCCCAGCGCCACTCGATCGAGCCGCGCGAAAAATTGATGTCCTTGGACGGCATGTTCCAGTCATGGCCGCTGTAGCGCAGGCGCACGATGTGGATCGTGCTGTTGTCGTGTAAGCCCTTGAATTCCTTGAGGTCGGATTTGCTGCGCAGCGCCGGCGGCAGCTTGTCGTACAGCGCTTGCGCGGCGCGCCGCAATTGATACATGCGCAAGTAGTTTTCGATATGGCGTTCCGAACGGGAGGCGAAGGTCACGTCTTTCTGGCGATTGGTGATCTGGTCCAGGGTAGTCGGCTCGGGACCGTCGGCGTTCCACAAATCGACCATCACGCACAGGGTGTTGCCGTCGACGTCGGTCTTGGATTCGTCGTCCAGCACCACTTCCAGCGGCGTATTCGAATACAGGCCGCCGTCCCAGTACAGGTCGCCGTCGATGCGCACCGGTGCAAAGCCGGGTGGCAAGGCGCCGCTGGCCATGATGTGTTCGACGCCGATCTTCCGTTCCTGGGAATCGAAATTGACCAGGCTGCCGCAAGCCACGCGCATGGCACTGACGGTCAGGCGCATGCCGCCGGGACTGTTCAGGTAGTCGAAATCGACCAGCCGCGCGAGCGTCTCAGCCAGCGGCGTGGTGTCGTAGAAACTGGCTTGTTCCGCCTGTACAGGCATACCCACCATGAAAGGATTCAGCGAACGCGGAGAGAAAAATCCCGGCACGCCGCGGGTGGTGACATCGGTCGTGGTCCACCAGGTGTTGAACTGGCGCATGGCATCCGGCACTTTGCTCAGATCCGTCAAGTCGCCGTGGCCGACCTGTTCCCAGAATTCCTTCAGGCGCGATAGCCGCATGTCGCGCTCATTGCCGGCGATGATCGCGGCGTTGATGGCGCCGATCGAGGTTCCCACCACCCAGTCCGGAGTCAGGCCATTCTCGTGCATCGCATGGTAGACCCCGGCCTGATAAGCACCCAGCGCGCCGCCGCCCTGCAATACCAGCGCCACGCGCGGGGTGACCGACTCGGCTTTGGTTTTAGTACGGATCCGTGCTTTGGAAGTGGTTGCATTGCTCATTTGACGCCCATCTTGTGTAGGGAAGAGCAATCATATTAACCGATCGCAGCAGAAGGCGACGGTACGTCCCTTATGTCATCAAATCCGGCAATTGCTGGACCGCGCCGATTACAAATAAGGCCTTTGGTGCGCAACGAGGGCTGGCGCAATGCGCCAGCCTTTTTCATATCTGCACGATCTATTTTTTCCTGATCATGTAAATCGCCAGCCCTACCAACAACACTACGCCAAATTCCAGGCCGACCACAATGTATTGCGCCATGATGTTTGCTTATCTAAAAAATTATGTAATTAATAAAGGGAAGGTCGTCACGTGGCCCACATCCAGCTTGATGCCTATCCACTCATCGACGCCACGGTCGTAATGGCGCGGCGGCCCTGCCGGCGTTGGAAATTTTCCTTACCTGGCGCTGCGCTGGGGCTTGGCGGGCACTGGACGCAGGTGGCCACGGCCTGGCGTGGAGCCAGGATCTTTGCCAGCCGTTGCCGACACGCCGTCGCTTACGCATTCTTTCACGAAATCGTTCAGGGACTGCCCTTTCCTTGCCGCCGCCAGGCTGGCGTTGCGATGCAGTTCAGGCGTCAGACGCACGTTGAACGTGCCGCTGCAGGGCTTGTCCGGTTCCAGGCCATCGCGCCGGCACTTGTCCAGATAAAAATCCACCGCTTCTGCAAATGCCGTTTGCAGCTCCCTGACGTTTTCCGCTTCGTAGCCGACAAGATCATTGATGAACAATATCTCGCCGTGCAGGCAGCCATCCTCGATGCTGACCTCGATCGAACCTGAATAACTTTTATAGCTGAGTATTTTGTCGCTCATTTCATTCCTCGCTGGGATTCGTCAAACCGTACTCTTTCAGCTTGCCGTTTACCTTTATCAATAAATATCTTTTCACGATATTGCCTGGATGGGGCTTATGCACAAAGATCTTGAGGCCCGCCGCGGTTTTAAAACATCGATAAGAGCCGCCCTTGTCAGAAAACTCGACAAACCCGTACCCATTGAGCAGGCTGACCAGTTCTTGCCATGTAGAGTCTGCAGGGACGGCAGCAGCCCGGTTGCGCAATTTATCGGCTTGAGTCATTTGATTATCCTGTCCTTCCTCGATAATTGCAACTGGAAATTAGTTGCAAACTAATGTCGTGTTGTTTATGGCGGTTTATCTTGGGTTTATCTTGATATTCACGAACAAGGCCAATCATGTCAATTTGGCAAACTCCCTAAAACTGGGCCGCGCGGGTTCACAGGCGTAAAATGGCGCATTCTGCAGTTCCTGCCGCCAATCCTTTCGTTAGCCCGCCATGACCATCCTGCTGTCCACGCTCAACGCGCGTTATTCCCACGCTTCACTTGGGCTGCGCTATCTGCAGGCGAACATGGGAGATCTGCGCGAGGCCACGCAGCTGCATGAATTCGTCATCGGCGCCAAGACCACCGACATCGTCGAAAAGCTGCTGGCGCATAAAGCCGAAACGGGCACCACCATCGTCGGCTTCGGCGTGTATATCTGGAATATCGAGGAAACCACCAAGGTGGTGGCGATGCTGAAACGGGTGGCGCCCGATATGGTGATTGTGCTGGGCGGACCGGAAGTGTCTTACGAATCAGCCGAGCAGCAGATCGTCCAGCTCGCCGATTACCTGGTCACCGGCTGGGGCGACGTTACCCTGCCGCAGCTGTGCCGGCAGATCCTGCATGGCCCGAAGCCGCTGATGAAAGTGCATGTCGGGGTGCAGCCGCCCATGGCGGATATCGTCCTGCCGTATGGCTTGTACAGCGACCATGACATCGCTCACCGCACCTTGTATGTGGAAGCGTCGCGCGGCTGTCCGTTCAAATGCGAATTCTGCCTGTCGGCGCTGGACAAGACGGCATGGCCGTTTGCACTCGATAATTTCCTGGCCGAGATGGAGTCGCTGCATGCGCGCGGCGCGCGGCTGTTCAAATTCGTCGACCGCACCTTCAACCTGAACGTCAAGACCAGCCTGAAGATCTTGCAGTTCTTCCTCGACAAGCTGGCTGCCAATCCTGACGATCCGGTGTTTGCCCACTTCGAGCTGGTGCCCGATCATTTGCCGGATGCCTTGAAGGAGTCGATTGCGCAATTTCCACCTGGCGCGCTGCAGTTCGAAATCGGCATCCAGAGTTTCAATCCCGAAGTGCAGGCGCTGGTGAGCCGCAAGCAGAATAACGAGAAGGCGGCGGAAAACATCCGCTGGCTGATCCAGCAATCGCAGGCGCATCTGCACGTTGACCTGATCGCCGGGCTGCCGGGCGAAGATGTCGCCAGCTTCGCCCGCGGTTTCGACCGCCTGGTGGCGCTGCAGCCGCATGAAATCCAGTTCGGCATCCTGAAACGCCTGCGCGGCACGCCGATCATCCGCCATACCGAACCTTACGGCCTGATCTTCGATCCGCATCCGCCCTACACCATCCTCGCCACCAGCCTGATCGACTTCCCCACCATGCAGCGCTTGCAGCGGTTTTCCCGTTACTGGGACCTGGTCGCCAATTCAGGACGCTTCGCGCACACGCTGCCGATCTTGCTGGACGATGCTCCGTTCGCCAGCTTCATGGCGTTTTCGGACTGGCTATACGGCAAGACCGACGCCACCCACCGGATCGCGCTGGACCGCCTGGCAGGCCTGGTCGGCCAGTGGCTGCATTTGCAGGGGATGGCGGAAAGTGCGGTCAATGCCGTGCTCAGCACGGACTATGCGGGCAAACCCGCCAAACCGGCCGACCTGCCCAAGCTCATGGCAAAACCCGATGCTGCGGCCGCCCCAAAACGCCAGGCGCGCTATTTAGTCCACACTTAGCCCACTGATCTGGCGGTGGCGCTGAGATCCAGCATGTGCTGGCGCCAGGCGCCGATCAGCTGCTGCGCCACGCTGTCCATGGAGGCCAGCGCCACGCTGCTGCTATGGTTGATGATCATCAGGGCATATACGTTGGCGAGCGCATTCACCTCAGGCGACAGTGCGCATTCTTCCCCTACCGCAGGCCGTTGCAGACGCCAGTAATTGATGGCTTGTTCCAGTTCGGGCAATGAGATATTCATGGCTTTATTGTACCTGCCACGAGCGGCTTGTCAGATTTGCGGCCGAAATATTATCAAAATACCACGCCGGCAACCAGGATGATGTTGGCGTACGGCGTGAACTCGCCGGTGCGGATAACGGCTTTCGCGCTATGCGTCATGCGCTTGAAATCGGCATGCGGCAAAGTGCGCTTGTCGACCAGGCCGAGCGCTTCGATCTGCTGCGCCAGCTGCGGGCTGTGCAACGGCAGTTCGTCGGCCAGCACATGGTGCTCCACCTGCATCTCCGTCATTATCGTTTGCAAGGTATCCATGAAGCCGGGTACGCCGCGCGTCAGCGCCAGGTCGATCAGCGGCACGCCGGGCGGCACCGGCAAGCCGGCATCGCCGATCACTATGCTTTCGCCATGGCCCAGCGATGCGATCAGTTGCGACAGGGCGATATTCAGCAATGGGCTTTTTTTCATCTCAAGCTTCCAATTCACGGCGATAGGGAATCGAGGTTTGCGCGCCGATGCGCGCCACGCTCAGGGCAGCCGCGCGCTGGCCAAAAGCGATGGCGTCGGCTTCGCTGCGGCCTTCGGCCAGCGCGGCGACAAAACCGCCAATGAAGGTGTCGCCGGCGGCGGTGGTGTCGACCGCCTTGGTCTGCTGCGCGGCAAAATGGACCGAGCCGGACGACAGCGCCGCATAGACACCCTTCTCACCCAGCGTGACCAGCACATTGCTGCTGCCATCGGCGCGCAATTTTGCGACTGCTGCCTCGATGGCGGCATCGTTATCCAAACTGGCGGCGCTCAGGCCGGCCAGCATGGCTGCCTCGATTTCATTCGGGATCAGATAATCCACCTGCGCCAGCAAAGCGGCCGGCAAGGCTTGCGCCGGTGCCGGCGCAGGTGCTGGATTAAGCACCACGGTCTTGCCCAGCTGATGCGCCAGCTTGATCGCATGGATCACTGTCGCCAGCGGCGTTTCCAGCTGCAGCACGACGATACGCGCCTGTTCGATCAGGCTGCGCGCGGCATCGATATGTGCCGGGCTCAACGCGTCATTGGCGCCGGCGGCCAGCACGATGCTGTTCTGGCCGCCGGCGTCGACCAGGATCGAAGCCACGCCCGAAGCTTCTCCTGCTATCGTACTGATATGGCTGTCGTCGATGCCGTCGTTGCGCAAGGCAGCCCGCAGTTCCGTACCGAAAGCGTCGTCGCCGAGGCAGGCAACCATCGCCACTTTCACGCTATCGTCGCTGAGACGCGCGCAAGCGACCGCCTGGTTTGCGCCCTTGCCGCCCGAGATGGTCTGGAAACGCCCGCCCGACAAGGTTTCGCCGGGGAGCGGCATGCGCGGCACGTTGAGCACCAGGTCCATATTGATACTGCCGATGATGACGATCATTGTGTGTTCTTGAAAATAAGGGCTGCTGAAAAGGAATGAGTAAAATTCGTGCGGTCACGACACCACGGTCGAGCCGCGTATATGCAGTTCAGGCGCAATCGACAGCCGCTGCAAAGGACGGTCGGGCGTGGCGATCCGCTGCAGCAGGCATTCGGCGGTGAGCTGCCCGAGCCGGCGCGTATTCTGCGCCACGCTGGTCAAGGTCGGATGGACGAACTGCGCCAGGTCGATATCGTCGAAACCGACCACCGCCAACGCCTCCGGCACCGCAATGCCAAATTCCGCCGCAGCACGCAAGGCGCCTATCGCCATCAGGTCGTTGCAGCAGAAAATCGCATCCGGGGCTTGCGAAGGTACAGATGCAAAACGCGCCAGCAGGCTGCGCGCCGCCAGGTAACCACCCGCGCTGGTGAAATCGGCATAAGCCAGCAACGGCTCCGGCAGCGTAACGCCGGCCGCCAGCAATGTCTGGCGCAAGCCGCCGATCCGCTCGCGCGAAATAGCGATGTCTTGCGGGCCGCCGATGCAGGCGATGCGGCGCCGCCCCAGGCTCAGCAAGTGCGCGGCCGCCAATGCGCCGCCGGCGGCGTTGTCGACCGCCACCAGGTCGATCGCCATGTCTTTCGGCGCCCGGTCCAGCAGCACGGTCGGCACCTTCATCTTGCGCAGCAGTTCGCCGTCTGTCTGCGCCAGCGTGGCCACGATCAGGCCGTCGCAGCGTTTGGTCAGCAGCACGTTGAGGTAATCGCGCTGCTTGGCCGGATCGTCGTCCGAATTGCACAGGATGACGCTGTAGCCGGCGGTATAACAGCTGTCTTCGATGCCGCGCGCCACTTCCGAAAAATACGGGTTGGTATTGTTCGGGATGATCAGGCCGATACTGCCGGTAGCCTTGCTTTTCAAAGAACGCGCCAGGGCGCTCGGCACGTAGGCCATGGCCTCTACCGCCGCCAGCACCCGCGCCCGGGCGTCGGCGCTGACGGGCCGGGTCTGGTTCAGGACGTGCGAAACCGTGGTGTACGACACCCCGGCCGTGCGCGCTACATCCTTGATGGTTGCCATATTATTTGCTCGATGTCAGCTCAATGTCCAGTTACGGGACGCTAGTTTAATGCGTGGAACGTTCGCCGCGGCGGCGATAGGTATCCAGCACCACCGCTGCAACAATCACCAGCCCGGTGATGATGCGTTTCATCGGCTCGCTGACGCCGACCTGCGCCAGGCCGGCTTCCAGCACCGAGATGATCAGTACGCCGATGAACGTGCTGACCACCGACCCGCGTCCGCCCATCAGGCTGGTGCCGCCGATCACGACAGCCGCAATCACTTGCAGCTCCATGCCGACGCCGCCGTTCGGATCGGCCGCTTCCAGCCGCGATACCTGGAACAAGGCGCCGACGCCGGCCAGCAAACCCATCAGCGCAAACACCAGCACCTTGCTGGGACGCGGATTGATGCCGGACAGGCGCACCGCTTCTTCGTTGGTGCCGATGCCGATCCAGTGGCGTCCGAGCACGGTCTTGGTCAATACCAGGTGGCCGACGACCACGATCAGGATGGCGGACAGGAAAGCCGGCGACATGCCGAACAGGATCGGTGAGCTGATGCCGTCGACCGCGCTGCCGATATACTCGGTACGCGAATTGGTGACCTGGTAAGCCAGGCCGCGCGCCATTTCCAGCACGCCCAGCGAAACGATGAACGAAGGAATCCGCCAGCCGACCGAAATCAGGCCGGTCAGCATGCCGCACAAGCTGGCCACCAGCACGCCCAGCGTGGCGGCCGCAAACAGCGGCCAGCCCCAGCGCACCATCGCCATCGACAGCACCGAAGCCGCCAGCGCCATCACCGAACCGACCGACAGGTCGATGCCGCCGATGATCAGCACGAAGGTCATGCCGACCGCCATCACCACCAGCGTCGGAATGTCGTTAGACAAAGTGGTAAAGGTGGCCGCGGTAAGGAAGTTCTCGCTCAGGATGGAAAACAGTATGCACATCGCCAGCAGCGCACCGATCAGGCCCAGGTAATTCTTCAGGCCGGACATGCTTCGGGTAAAAGAGTGTGTTGTCATGATTTTCGAAAAAAGTTGGGGGCTTCAGGCAGCTTGCGCGGTGGATGTGTCTGCGGGAGCGCTGTCGTAGCCATTGCCGTTCACGTAACCGCTGAACGCCGCCGCCAGGATCGTCTCCTGGCTCCACTGGCCGCGTTCGAAGGTGTCGACCAGCTTGCCGGCGCTCATCACCGCGATGCGGTCACAGATCAGCATCAGTTCGCGCAGGTCGCTCGATACGATCAACAGTCCCTTGCCTTGGCGCGACAGCTCGGCCAGCAGCTTGTAGATATCGAACTTGGCGCCGATGTCGATGCCGCGGGTCGGTTCGTCGAACAGCATGATCGGGCAATCGCGGTACAGCCAGCGCGCAATCACCACCTTCTGCTGGTTGCCGCCGGAAAGTTCTCCCGCTGCTTGCAAGCCGTTGCGCGAGCGGATCCGCAAGCGCTTGATATAGTCGTCGGCAACTGCGGCTTCGGCCTGCTGGTCGAGCACGCCGAGCTTGCTGACGGCGGACAGTTTGGCCAGCGTGGTGTTAAGGCCTATCGATTGCGGCAGCAGCAAACCCTGGCTCTTGCGGTCTTCGGTGATCATGGCAATGCCGGCGGCGATGGCGTCTTTCGGCGATGAAATTTTGGCCGCCTGGGTTTGATCGCCGATGAATACCTCGCCCTGGTCGGCACGATCGGCGCCGAAAATCAGGCGCAGCAATTCGGTACGGCCGGAGCCGATCAGGCCGGCGACGCCAAGGATTTCGCCGGCGCGCAGATCGAATGAAGTAGGCGCAACCACCTTGCCGCGTCCGATATTGCGCACGCGCAGCAAGGGTGCGCCGATAGTGCGATGGCCAAGATCGAGCTCGGCTTCGGCGGCGCGGCCGACCATCAGTTGCACCAGCGCTTCGGTGCTGTAGCCGCCGATGGCGTCGTCGCACACCAGCTGGCCGTCGCGCAGCACCGCGATACGGTCGGCCACGCGCTTCAGCTCTTCCAGCCGATGCGAGATATAGATGATGGCGACGCCTTCCGACTGCAGCCGCGCAATCTGCGTGAACAGCAGCTCGACTTCGCGGTTGGTCAGCATCGCGGTCGGTTCGTCCAGCACCAGCAAACGGCAGCTGCCGATCAGGTTGCGGGCGATTTCCACCATCTGCTGGTGGCCCACGCCCAGTTCGCCGACCGGCGTCCAGGGATCGAGATCGGTCAACCCTACCGCCGCCATCTGGATCCGCGTGTCCTCCGCCAGCCTGGCTTTGTCGATCCAGCCGAAGCGGTGCGGCAGCTGGTTAAAATACAGGTTTTCGGCGATGCTCAGGGTCGGGATCAGGTTCAGTTCCTGCATCACCATGCGGATGCCGAGATGTTCGGCTTCCTTGCGCGAACCTGGCCGGTACGGCTGGCCGTCGAGCTGCATGCCGCCAGTGGTGGCGTCGACCAGGCCGCAGACGATTTTCGACAACGTGCTTTTGCCGGCGCCGTTTTCGCCGGTCAGCGCCAGGATCTGGCCCGGACTGATACTGATCGTGACATCGCTCAAGACCGGTTCGACATAGGTCTTGCCGATGCCGCTCAGACTTAACAAGGGAACTGCGGATGCAGCGGCGCGCCCGTCGGAACGCGCCGCCGCCATGGATTCATTGGACATTCTGTACTCCAGCAGTGACAGCTGCAGTTATGCTTGGCGGAGCAAGGCAAAGTATTCCCTTGCCCCGCATGCAGGTTGATTACTTGCTGTCTTTGGTCACCAGCGCGACCTTGGTTTCAACAGTGCCGCCGAGGGTGTTCTGGGCTTTCTTGTCGGTAATCGCCTTCAATACCGTCTCGATGCCGAACACCGCTTGCTGCGAAGCGAACTGGTCGGCGGTTGCCAGGACGCGGCCGTCTTTCAGCATCGGCTTGATGGCGTTGATGTTGTCGTAGCCGACCACCAGCACCTTGCCGGTCTTGCCGGCAGCCTTGACCGCAGCGACCGCGCCCAGGGCCATGTTGTCGTTACCGGCCAACAATGCCTTGATGTCCGGATGCGCATTCAGCATGGCGGCGGCGATCTGGTTGCCCGGTGCCATTTCCCATTGGCCGGACTGCACGGCAACCACATTGGCGCCGGCGGTCTTCATGGCATCCTGGAAGCCCAGCGTGCGTTGTTGTGCATTGAAGGTTGTCGAGACGCCTTCAATGATGCCAACCTTGTCGCCAGTTTTGATCTGCTTGGCAAGATAGTCGCCGACCAGCTTGGCGCCCAGGCGGTTATCCGGACCGACGAACGGCACTGTAATGCCTTTTTCCTTGAGTGCTGCATCATCCAGCTTGTTGTCGATATTGACCACGATGATGCCGGCGTCGATCGCCTTCTTGATGACAGGCACCAGCGCCTTGGAGTCGGCGGGAGCGATCACCAGGCCGTTGACCTTGGAAACGATCATCTGTTCGACGATCTTGATCTGGTTGGAGGTATCGGTTTCGTCCTTGATGCCATTGGCGATCAGGTCATATTGCGCTGCGTGCGCCTTCTGGTGTTCCTTGGCGCCGTTTTCCATGGTCAGGAAAAATTCATTGGCGAGCGACTTCATCACCAGTGCAACCTTCGGTTTGGCGGCGGTCTGCGCCATGGCTGGCAAAGACGGCAAGGCGCAGACCAGGATGGTGGCGGCAATCAGCTTGAGGCGGATACGGGTATTCATCAAAAGTCTCCTGAAATTTGTTGTTGAGCAGCAGGTCCGTCGGATCGGCATGCCGCCATTTTGAATGCGCAAACGTTTGCGCGCTTCGATGATAGCACCAGATCCCGCAAAAAAACAAGGCCGTTGCTCTGCTTGCCAAAACAGCAATTGGATTATCGGGGAGGCGGCCGGACAGGCGATTCCGGCCGATGAAACAGTCGCCGGATCAGGCCAGAAGAAAACGCTCCAGCCGCTGCACGCCATCTTCCAGGCGCTCCAGCGAACTGGCGAAACACCAGCGCACGCAGCCTTCGCCTTCCGGGCCGAAGGCATTGCCGGGCGCCAGGCCGAGGCCGGCGTCGCGCACCAGCTGCTTGCACAGCGCCAGGCTGTCGTCGACGCCGTCGACGCGGAAGAACAGGTACATCGCACCTTTAGGCCGCGGCGCGGTAATTCCCGGCAAGGCGTTCAGGCGCTGGTACAGGAAATCGCGCGCCGCGCGATAACGGGCCACCGTGCTGCCGATGATTTCGTCGCCGCGCTCGATGGCAACGACGCCGGCGCGCTGCACAAAGCCGGGCGCGCAGGAAGTGTTGTACTCGATCAGCTTGCCGATGTCCGTCATCAAGGTCGGCGGCGCCACCAGCCAGCCCAGTCGCCAGCCGGTCATCAGCCAGGACTTGGAAAAGCTGTTGGAAGAAATCAGCCGGTCATCGGCATCTGCGATATCCAGGAAGGACGGCGCGCACTGCGGCGCGTCGGCCCGCTCGGTGTATACCAGCCGTTCATAGACATCGTCGGCGACAATCCAGATACCGTGCCGGCGGCAATGCGCCAGCACGATTTCCTGCTGTTCGCGCGGCATGACCCAGCCGGTCGGATTGTTGGGCGAATTCAGCAGGACGGCGCGGGTGCCCGGAGTCAGGGCGTCCAGCAGCAGCTGCAAATCGAGTTCCCAGGTCTGGCCGAACTGCAGCGCCACCCGCACAACGTCGCCGCCGAGGATTTTCGGGATCTCGGCGACATTCGGCCACAGCGGCGTCACCGCCACCACGCGGTCTCCGGGATTGATGATCAGCTGCGACAACACCATCAGCGCCGATACGCCGGACGAAGTAACCGCGATCCGGCTGGCATCGATAGGCTGGTGCAAGGCGGACAGATAGGCGGCGATCGCCGCGCGCAGCGGCGGGATGCCATAGTTGTGGGTATAGAAGGTATCGCCGTCGTCCAGCCCGGCCTTGGCCGCATCGCGGATGAACTCCGGCGTCACCTGGTCCGGCTCGCCGAACCAGAACGGCAAGACATCGTCGCGCCCCATGCCGACATTGGCGACCTCGCGGATGCGCGAGGCTTCCAGTTGACGCACCACGGCGCGGGCGACGGCAGGATGATCCAGAGACATGGCAATATCCGGTGAGCGAAAACGATAAGCAAGTGTAGCCGAAGCACGGCCAAAGCGTGGCACGGCAAAATCACCAAGCCAGTGATCCAGGCCATTCCGGCGCCAATAAAAAAGCCGCTCAGCGAGCGGCTTTTTCTGGTGCGGATCAGGCTTTATGCAGCCTTGCGCTTGGCGACCACCCTTTTGGGCGCCGCCTTTTTTACCGCTGCCTTTTTCACCGTCGGTTTTTTGGCCGCCGGCTTCTTCGCCACCGCGGTCACCTCATCCTCTTCACCTTCGACGGCCGCAGCTTTCGCCTTGCCCTTCGGCGGCGCCTTGGCTTTGCGTTCTTCGAACTCGAAGCTGACCTTGCCATCCTTGCCCTTGACCAGGAAGGCCTTGAACGGACGGCGCGTACGCTGCGAAATGAAACCAGGCAACAGATCGGTCTTGCCGTCGTTGAGCAGCTTGACCATTTGCTCCGGCAGGATTTCCTGCTGCAGGATGATGCGACCGCTGCGGAAATCGCAAGCCTTCGGTTTCGCTACCGCCTTTTCGCAGACATAGGCCAGGCCCATTTCGTAGACGCCGTTGCCGCATTTCGGGCATGGGCCCAGCGCGGTCTGGCCGGTGAAATCGACACCCTCGCCGTCTTCGCCTTCATCGTCGTTCTGGCCAAAATCGAATTCCAGCTTGTAGTTCTTGATCTCTTCGTCGCGGCTGATTTTCAGGATCGCGGCAAACGGACGCCCCATCTTCGAGCGGAATCCTTGCAGCGGTCCGATGGTGCGCTTGGTCAGCAACTCTTCGACTTCAGAAATCTCGAACTGGCGGCTGCCCGGCGTCTTGCTCATCGAGAATTCGCATTTGGTGCAGGCGAAGCGGCGATAGTTTTCCTTGACCACACTGCCGCAGTTCGGACACGGCGCCAGCAGGGTCGCATAATCGCCCGGGATGGTGTCGTTATCGTATTCCTTGGCGCGCTTGACGATGATCTGGGTCAGCTGCGCGATTTCACGCATGAACTCTTCACGGCTGATGGTGCCGCGCTCGATCTGCGACAGCTTGTGTTCCCATTCGCCGGTCAGCTCGGGTTCGGTCAGCTCATCGACGCCGAGGCCATGCAGCAAGGTCATCAGCTGGAACGCCTTGGCGGTCGGCATCATTTCCCGACCTTCGCGCAACAGGTATTTTTCGTACAGCAAACCTTCGATGGTGGCAGCACGCGTGGCCGGTGTACCGAGGCCCTTGCCGGCCATCGCTTCGCGCAGCTCGCCGTCGTCCAGCAGCTTGCCCGCGCCTTCCATCGCCGACAGCAAGGTCGCTTCGGTGTAGCGCGCCGGCGGTTTGGTGACCAGGCCGTTGGCGGTGATCTTGTCGGTCTTGACCTTCTCGTCCTTGGCCACTGCAACCAGCGTACCGCTGTTTTCCGGATCTTTTTCATCCGCGGCTTCCTTGCCGTAGATCGCCAGCCAGCCCGGATTCGTCATGACCTTGCCTTCAGTCTTGAACTGATGGCCGGACACTTCGGTGTAGCGGGTGGTGACCTGGAACTCGGCGGCCGGGAAAAACACGGCCATGAAACGGCGCGTCACCAGGTCGTACAGCTTCTGTTCCGGCTCCGACAGGTTCTTCGGCGCCTGCGTGGTCGGGATGATCGCAAAGTGATCGCTGATCTTGGTGTTGTCGAAGATGCGCTTGTTCGGCTTGACCCAGCCTTTGTTCAGGATCTGCGCCGCGAACTGCTGGTAGTTGTTGTTCTCCGACACCGTTTCCAGCGCCTGCTTGACGGTGCTCAGGTAATCTTCCGGCAGGTGGCGCGAATCGGTACGCGGATAAGTCAGCACCTTGTGCTTTTCGTACAACGCCTGCGCCAGGCCGAGGGTGTTCTTGGCGGAAAAACCGAAACGCGAGTTGGCTTCGCGCTGCAGACTGGTCAGGTCGAACAGCGCCGGCGCCATCGAGGTAGTCGGCTTCGATTCTTCCCGCACTGCACCCATCTTGCCGCGGCAGGCGGCCACGATCGATTCGGCCGCGGCTTTGCTCCACAGGCGCTCGGCGCGCTTTTCCGGATCGTTCTCGTCCTTCTTGTGGGCAGTGTCGAGCCAGCGGCCTTCATAGATGCCGGCGGCGCACACGAATTCTGCGCGCACTTCCCAGAAATCGCGCGGCACGAACTTCTTGATCTTCTCTTCGCGTTCGACCACGATCGACAGCGTCGGCGTCTGCACCCGGCCGACGGTGGTCAAATAGAAACCGCCTTCTTTCGAATTGAAGGCGGTCATTGCACGCGTGCCGTTGATGCCGATCAGCCAGTCCGCTTCGCTGCGACAGCGGGCGGCATCGGCCAGCGGCAACATGTCCTTGTCCTCGCGCAGGTGGGTGAAGCCGTCGCGTATCGCGCCCGGCGTCATCGATTGCAGCCACAGCCGCTTGACCGGCTGCTTGGCTTTCGTATATTGCGCGATCAGGCGGAAAATCAGCTCGCCTTCACGCCCGGCGTCGCAGGCGTTGATCAGGGCGGTGACATCCTTGCGCTTGATCAGCTTGTTGAGCACCTTGAGGCGCGACTCGGTCTTGGCGATCGGGTTCAGCGCAAAATGCGGCGGGATCATCGGCAGGTGGGTGAAGGTCCATTTGCCGCGCTTGACGTCGTATTCTTCAGGAACCGCGATTTCCAGCAGGTGGCCGACCGCCGAGGAAAGGACGTATTCGTCGGATTCAAAGTACTCATCGTGCTTGGTGAAGCCGCCGAGCGTCTTCGCGATGTCGTTCGCGACAGAAGGTTTCTCAGCAATGATGAGGGTCTTGCTCATAGTGTCGTCTCGAAAGTAGCGCGCATTATTTCAGCGCATGTTTTTGCTTTGGCTCGCAAGCGTCAATCCGGAAATTTAGTTGCCAGCGGGAAATCACCCGTAATATATCAGCAAACATCGCAGCAAACATCGCAGCAAACTTCACGGCCGGCGCCGCATAATGCGGCCAATGATAAGCGGGTTGTTGGAAAAATCGCAAGCAGCAAGACCTCGGTCTGGCCAGCATGCAGCAGGTGAACGTCGTGTTTAATGCAGCTGGCGCGGCTCAGGATCGTCGTCTTCGTCGAGAAACAGCTCGTCGAACATCAGGCCGTCCGGCTCCTTGCCCTGGCTCCATAGCACCATCAATACGATCACCTTGAGTTTGTCGAGCGGGACCGGGGTCTCGCTGACGGTCAGCGCACGCTCAATGACAATCTCGCGTTGCACCGGGTTGAGCATCTTGGCCGATTCCAGGAACTGGATGAAGCCGATCGCAGGAATGCCCAGTACATCAATCTCTTGCTGGGCGTAAATACGGATGCCAAAAGAAAAAGCGGTTTGCTGCGGATATTTATCGGCGAACTCGTGGTTGGTTTCCGCCAGATCCGTCAGCCAGCCGAGCGCCTTGGCTATCTCTTCTTCTTCAAAGCCGATCGCCGACAGCTTCTTGACCAAAGCCTCCGGTTCAGGGCAGGCATCGGGCCGATAATAAGTTTCATACAGATAAACAAGGACTTCAAACATGGTTCTACTGTATCGCTAAGGTAAGGGTAAGACAAGCAAAGTACAAGGGTAAGCGCAAAAACGCAGGGCAATAAAGCCGTTTCAGCCAACAGTATACGTATATTAGTATCGCAGATTTATGCCGGACCGCCCGAAATGGCAAAATATCATCCTCCTCGCGCCAGGCTTGTATCAGCCGATGCGGCGGTAAATTGCGCCGGGCAAAGCCTCTATCAGCCCCGCCAGCTCCAGCTCCAGCAACCGTCCGCCCAGGCTCGCCGCATCGCTGCCGCTGCGCGCCGCCAGAACGTCGAAACCGACCGGATCATACCCGAGTATGGCAAGCAGCTCCTGACCGCCGCTGTCAGCCGGCGCGGCGCTGGGCATCGCCGCGGGTTGCGCTGGGGTTGCCACTGCTGCCTGTAAACTGCCCAGTTCCTCCAGGATATCCTGGGCCGACTCCACCAGCTTGGCGCCCTGCTTGATCAGCTGGTGGCAACCTTTCGACAGCGGCGAATGGATCGAGCCGGGGATCGCGAACACGTCCCGTCCCTGCTCGGCCGCCATCCTGGCGGTGATCAGCGAACCGGACTGGGCCGCCGCCTCGACTACCAGCACGCCGCGCGCCAGGCCGGAAATGATGCGGTTGCGGCGCGGAAAGTTGGCGGCGACGCCAGGCATGCCCAGCGGGTATTCGCTGACGATGCAGCCGGCCTCGGCAATCTGGTGCGCCAGCCCGCGATTGCGCGCCGGGTAGACGATGTCAGCGCCGGTGCCGATCACCGCCACCGTGCTGCCGCCCTCGGGATTGCCGGCGGCGCCGCGCAAAGCGCCCTGGTGGGCGGCGGCGTCTATCCCCAAGGCCATGCCGGAGATGACGGTAAGGCCGCGCTGGCTGAGGATTTCGGCAAAGCGGTCGGCATTGGCGACGCCCTGCACCGTAGCGTTGCGGCTACCGACCACCGCCATGGCCGGCCGCTCCAGCAGTTCGGCGCGGCCCTTCACGTACAGCATCAGCGGTGGATCGGAAATGTCCAGCAGGGCTTGCGGATAGGCGCTGTCGGCTAGCGTGAACAGCCGGTTTCCCGGCTGTTGCAACCATTCCTGGGTGCGCTCTATCAGCGCCTGGACGGCATCCGATGGCGCCGCCAGCAAGGCGTAGGCAATGCGTTCGGGCACTACCTTGTGCAGGGCGGAGAAGGAACAGGAAAAGATGTTGGCCGGCAGGCCGAAGGCCACCAGCAGCCGGCGCGCAGTTTCCGCGCCGACACCGGCTGTCTGCTCCAGACGCAACCAGGCTGCCAGCTCATCTGCATCAACTGCAGCATCCGTTGCATTGCCGGCGGCTGGCGGGCGGCGGTCTGCACCGCCGCCGCCGTCATGAAGCTTATCGTCGTTTATCGTTGTCAACAGCAGTAAAGACCTTTATTCCGGCGACCTGGCGATATCGCCGATATCGACCGTGTTCTGGACTTCCATGATCAGGCCATAGGAAATATGGTTGAAGACACGGAAAATGAACAGGGTACCGTATTGTTCATCCGGCAGCTTGACCTTCTTGTTGTGATCGGCAGGATCCTTGACGGTTTTGCCGAAACGGTACAGCTGCAACACGGTGCCGATATCGATATTGTCAGCCTTGCCGCGGTTGATGCTGAGGATCTGGTTCTGCGCCGCGGTAGCCACGCCGCCATAGACCGAGACCACGCGAGCATTGACTTCGGTGGCCGGCGCATGCGGCACATAGTTCAGGATCGGCTCAACCGGGCGCGGGATGATGCGGTCGCCGACCTGCATTTCTTCCTTGGTGTCGATCACGCTGAATGTCGCCGCTTCGTCGGCAGTCTTGCCCCTGCGCTCCAGCTTCAGGGTGCCCAGGTACAGCGCTTCATTGGCGATGACCTTGCCGGTGTCCGGATCCTTGAGCGGATTGCCGGGACGGAATACCTGGAACGCGCTGGCGTCAGCCAGGTCGCCGCGGACATAGGCTTTGTCGCCCTTGCCGAGATTCAGGTGGCCGTCCTGGACCGCCACGATATGTGGCGAATTCTTCAACTCGTCGTCTTCGACGATCAGCGGCTGCGACAGGAACGGGCCGATGGCGTCGGTGGAAATGGCGGTGATCGCATCGCGGCCTATGCCTTGCACGCGCGTTTGCGGCGACAATTTGACAACGCCCGGTTCGCCGGCCGATTTGCCGAGGCGCAGGCGGCCGTTGACGCGGTCGAAATAGACGATCTGGCCTGGATAAATCCAGTGCGGATTGCGGATCTGGTCCTGGTTCAGGCCCCATACTTGCGGCCAGCACCATGGATGTTGCAGGAACTGCCCGGAGATTCCCCACAGCGTATCGCCACGCACCACAACGTGCTGGTCCGGGGCATTGGGCAAGAATTCACAACGCATGGTCTTGACCGCTTGGGCATGGGCCATGCCGCCAAATCCGGCACTTAAAGCAAGAAGGAGTGCAGCTGTGCTAAACTTTTTCATATTGTTTCCGGTGGATACTGCGTTAAATTGGCGCTTACTTGGCGCTTATACCCTCGTTTCGTCGCCGCGGCTTTGATCGGCAAAGCAAAAAACTTGCCATAGTGAATCAAATTTTGCCCATAATCGATTGAACTAGCAAGAGAAAACCCTTTCCAAACCGCCTAAATTGTTACGCAAACCTGTATGTCCTTATTAAATATCCTGCGTTATCCTGACGTCCGTTTGCACAAAATTGCCAAGCCTGTGACAGTTTTTGACACCCGGCTCAAAAAATTGATCGCCGACATGGCCGAAACCATGTACGAAGCGCCCGGCGTCGGGCTGGCTGCTTCGCAAGTCGACGTCCACGAACAACTGGTGGTGATCGACACGTCCGATACCGGCACCGACCTGCGGGTTTTCATCAATCCGGAAATCCTCTGGGCCAGCGAAGAAAAGCAGATCTACGATGAAGGCTGCCTGTCGGTGCCCGGCGTCTACGATGGCGTCGAACGTCCGGCACGAATCAAGGTGCGCGCCCTGGATGCCGACGGCAAGCCGTTTGAGGTCGATGCCGATGGCTTGCTGGCGGTGTGCATCCAGCATGAGATGGATCACTTGATGGGCAAGGTTTTTGTTGAATACCTGTCGCCTTTGAAGCGCAACCGGATCAAGGCCAAGATGCTCAAGGAAGAACGCGAGCTGAAGCGCGACAAGCAATACGCTACAAGATAGGCAACCTTTTTATATATTGCGGGACAAATGGCAAGGAACCCGTTTCCTGCTTTTTGTCCCGTAACTATTTTGGCCTTCCGCATTGGCCTCCCGCATTAGCCTCCTGTACTATCGCCCTCATGAAAATCATCTTCGCCGGAACCCCTGAATTCGCCGCGGTGGCGCTCAAGGCCTTGCACGACGCCGGCCATCAGGTCCCGCTGGTGCTGACCCAGCCCGACCGTCCCGCCGGCCGCGGCATGCAGCTGCATGCATCGCCGGTCAAGCAGTTTGCGCTGGACCATCAGATAGCGGTAGCGCAGCCGGTATCGCTGCGGCTGGACGGCAAGTACCCGGACGTCGCCAGAGAAGCCCATGCGCTGCTGCAAGCCACGCCGCACGACATCATGGTGGTGGCCGCCTACGGCCTGATCCTCCCGTCCAGCGTGCTGGACATCCCGCCGCGCGGCTGCCTCAACATCCACGGTTCGCTGCTGCCGCGCTGGCGCGGCGCGGCGCCTATCCACCGGGCGATCGAAGCCGGCGACAGCGAAACCGGCATCACCATCATGCAAATGGACCAGGGACTGGATACGGGTGCAATGCTGCTGATCGAGAAAATGACGATCGGCGCCAGCGACACTACCGGCACGCTGCATGACAAGATGGCAAAACTCGGCGGCGACTTGATTGTCGAAGCGCTGCGCCGGCTGGAGCAGAATGTCTTGCCTGCTACGCCGCAGCCGGAGCAGGGCGTGACCTATGCCGCCAAGATCAGCAAGGAAGAAGCGGCTCTCGATTTCTCGCTGCCGGCTGAAGTCCTGGAACGCAAGATACGCGCGTTCAATCCGTTCCCGGCCGCTGCCGCCGTGTTCGCCGGGGTCACCCTGAAGTTGTGGCAGGCACAAGTGATTGCCGCCGACGGCAAGCATGCCGCCGGGACCGTCATCAGCGCCGATCCGCAAGATGGCGTGATCGTCGCCTGTGGCAGCGGTGCATTGCGCATTACCGAATTGCAAAAGCCGGGCGGCAAACGCTTGCCGGCGGCTGAGTTCCTGAAAGCTTTCCCGATGCAGGGCGGCAGATTCAACTAAACGCCGATCAGGCCGCCAGCACGCATTCCAGGTTTTGAGAACCGCTCCAGCTGGCGTTCGGCGCCAGCTGGAGCGGATGCTCGACTGCGGCGGCCTCGATGCAGACAAACTGCTGGTAAGAGTCCAGCTTCAGGTCGGCAATTTTTGCGCAGCCGTTTTCCCAAGGATTCCACACCACCGCATCGGCAAACCCAGACTGGGTAGCGATCACGCTTTGCTTGTGACTGCTTAGCGTAATCGGCTTGTCGACCGCAAAATAAACCCGGTCAACTTCCTCAGTGATATGCAGTACCTCTTCCTCTGCAACCTTGATGCTGCGGTCGTCGACCGAGTCGCGGTAGCGATAGCCTTTGAGGCCGTACAAGGCAGCTTCGGCAACCTGCGCATTCAGGTAGGTATGCAAGGCGCAGGTGAATTCGAAAGGCTGGCTGCCGGTATTTTTCACCACCAGCTCGGTGTTCAGGCTCTGGCCGGAAAATGTGATGCGCAATTCAAGCGCGAATGCATGCGGGAATACCTGCCGGGTCTGTTCCGAATCGGTCAGGCCGAGGCAGATCAAGCCGCTGCCATCTACTTGGCGCGAGGACTCCAGCAAGGCCCATGCGCTAAGGCGGGCAAAACCGTGTTTCGGCAACGGCCCTTCGCTGGCGAACTGCGGGAAAATCACCGGGATGCCGCCGCGGATTGCAGCGTCGCTGCGCCATGAATTGAGCGGACTCATGAACAGACGCTCGACGCCGTCCGGTCCGCGCCAGGAACAGACATGACCGCCGTGCAGCGCCACCTCCACCCGCGCGCCGTCGGCGGCGATGGCGATGATGAAATCATTGGTTTCTTGCAGGTTTTTCGGATTTAGCACAATCATCCCTCCCGTCGCTGGTCGCGCCCCATCAACATTATGCAGAAGTTTACCGTCATATGGATTTGGAAACCGGAACGGCCAGGCTGATCCCGTGCTGCGTGAAGCCAAAGTGTTCATAGAAGCGATGCGCGTCCATGCGTTTCAGGTTGGACGACAATGCAATCTTGTAGCAGCCGGCCTCGCCGGCGATGCGCACCGCATGATCGAGCATCAGGCTGCCTATGCCCTGGCCGCGGCAGGCGCGGCTGATGACGACCGCATCCATCACTGCCTGCTCGCTGCCTTCATGGGTCAGGCTGCAGAAAACCAGCAGGCTGAAGCTGCCGACCGCCACCCCGTCGGCAAATACCAGGAAAGCCCGGAAGTACGGATAGGCAGCCATCCTGGCCATGATCTGGCGCGCGCCTTCGGCATCCAGCGTGGCGCGGGTAGGCTGATCATCCATCTCGGCCAGCAGCGCCACCAAGGTCTCGGCGTCGCCAGGCGTGGCCTGGCGCACCGTGACCTGCGGCAAAGGACGATCGGAAACGGTGGAAGTCATTGCTCTTTGCTCCGTGTCGGAATTATTCGTGAGTACAAGAACTATACCGAAAATTCCGCGCAGAGAAAAAATGGCGCGACCGGCTTGCGGAAAATCGCAAGCGGCGCGCCATCCATTGATGCAAAAACAGAAACGAAATATTTAAATAAACAATTTGCGCAAACGCGACGACACCAGGTCGATCGCGCTGACCGCCAGCACGATCATGATCAGCACGGCGCAAGTCTGGCCATATTCGAAGCTGCGGATCACCTCCCACAAGATCACGCCGATACCGCCGGCGCCGACCATGCCGACCACCGTCGCCGAACGCACGTTGGCTTCGAAGCGGTACAGCACATAGGAAATCCATAGCGGCATCACTTGCGGCAATACGCCGTAGACGATTTCTTCCAGGGCGTTGGCGCCGGTGGCGCGTATCCCTTCGACCGGCTGCGGATCGATGGCTTCGACCGCTTCCGAAAACAGCTTGGACAGCGTGCCGGTGGTCGCCACAAACAGGGCCAGCACGCCGGCAAACGGCCCCAGGCCGACCGCCACCACGAACAGCATGGCAAACACCATTTCATTGATGGCGCGCGCCGCATCCATCAAGCGCCGCACCGGCTGGTTGACCCAGGCCGGGGCGATATTGGACGACGCCAGCAAACCGCAAGGCACTGCGCACACTACCGCCAGCGCCGTACCCCAGACCGCGATCTGTATGGTCACGATCAGTTCCTGCAGGTAGGCGCGCCAGTCGTGGAAATCGGGCGGGAAAAAACTGGCGGCGTACGTGCCCATGTTGCCGCCGTCGCGCAGCAGTTCCAGCGGCCGCATGTCGGCCCCGCGCCAGGAAGCGATCAGGACCGCCAGCAGCACGCCCCAGAACAGGGTGCGGCCTATCGATTGCTTGGGCGGCGCAGGGAACGCGGTTTGCATTTTCAGAGATGTGGGACTAGATGCAGGACTTGTCATTGCTTAGGATTTGGCCAGGTCGGACAATTTGCGGTTGATATCGTCCAGCTTGGCTTTCTTGTCGTCGGCGCTCAGGTTGGCGTCGGCTTCCAGCTTGCCCTTTTGCTTGAACAGTTCCAGCTGGCGGATAGGATTCAGCTGCGCATCGCTGGACTCTTCAAAGCCGCTGTATTCCAGCTTGGCCAGCTGCACTTTTTCCTGTGCCGCGTTAGGGCCTGTCTTGCCGTAGTTGACGAAAAAATCCTTGATCTTGGCTTTGACGTCGGCCGGCAAGTCTTTACGCCACACCAGCGGGTCGGCTGCGATCAGCGGCGATTTCCAGACGATCCGAACTTCCTTGGCGATTGCCGGCTGGCGCTCTTCGATGCGGGCCATGGTGTCTGAAGCAAACACGGCGGCATCGATCTGCTTGTTGGCGACCGCCAGGATATTGGCTTCGTGATTGGAAGTGCGGATCACCTTGAACGCTGTCTTCGAATCGACATTGTTTTTTGCAAAAATGTAATAACTAGGCACTAGGAAACCGGAAGTCGAGTTCGGGTCGCCGATGCCGAAGGTCAGCCCCTTGGCGTTTTTCAGGATGTCTTCGATGCTCTTGTTCGGGCTGTCTTTTTGCACACCCACCAGGCTGTAGTAGCCGGCGCTGCCATCCGGATTGACCACATGCGCGAACACTTCGCCGCTGGCGCGGTCAACCGCTTCCATCGCCGACTTGTTGCCGAACCAGCCCATTTGCACCTTGCCGAAACGCATGCCTTCGATGATGCCGGCGTAATCGGAAGCAAAGAAACCGTTGACCTTGATGCCGGTGCGCTTGCTCAACTCATCCAGCACCGGCTGCCAGTCCTGCTTCAGGTTTTTCGACGATTCGGTCGAGATGATGCCGAAATTCAGCACCTTGACGTCGTCGGCATGGGCGGCCGCGGCTGCCAGCATCGCCATGGTGATTGCGGCGCCGGAAAATAATTTTGCAAACATGATTTGGAACTCCTGAATGGAAGAGGTGATATTCAATTGCGAGACATGTATTACAAGCTATGTTGTAAGCTGAGCTTCAGGCTGCGACCGCCAGCGCCGGTACGCCATCGAAGGGCGTAGGCACAGCGACAGCGGGACGGGTCAAGGTATTGGAACCGCCCAGGATGTCTTCTGCTTCGCTGCCGTACAGTTCGCGCAGCATTGGCTCGGTCAGGGCGCTGGAAGGGCCGTCGTAGACGACGCGTCCTTTGTGCAAGGCCACCGTGCGCGGACAAAAACGCAAGGCGACATCGACCTGGTGCAGCGACACCAGGACCGTGCTGCCATCGCGCTGGTTAACGTCGGCCAGCGTTTGCATCACGCGCCGCGCCGACTCCGGATCGAGCGAGGCAATCGGTTCGTCGGCCAGCACCACGCGCGCCTTTTGCACGATAGTGCGGGCAATCGCAGCGCGTTGCTGCTGGCCGCCGGACAATGCCGAGGCACGTTTATAGGCGTGGTCGGAAATGCCAACGCGCGCCAGCGCTTCCAGGCCCAGCGCTTTTTCTTCCGCGCTAAACAGTTTGAAGCAGCTGCGCCAGAGCGGCATGCGCGACAGGCCGCCGGTCAATACATTGGTCAGCACAGGCAGCCGGCCCACCAGGTTGAATTGCTGGAAAACGAAACCGACGTTGGCGCGCACTGCGCGGATGTTGCGGTCGACCAGGCCATCCTTCTGTACTGACTGGCCATCGATGGAGATCGTGCCGCCGCTGTTATCTGCAGCCATCAATCCTGAAATATGCCGCAAAAGAGTCGATTTCCCGGAGCCCGATGCGCCGATCAAGGCCACCATCTCGCCTTGCGCGAAGCGCAGGCTGACGTTGTCGAGGGCGCGAAAGCCGCCGCGGAACGTCTTTGACAAACCTTTGATTTCAACCATGATATGTACCGCCATTGCTCTTTTGAATGGCGGAAGTATTGCGGTCAAATATGTCAGGCGTATGAAATTCCTGTGACCATTCGGTTACAGGAAACCACGGCCGGCAGCATGGTCAGGGCCTTTCCAGGCTCAAGCAGCCGTACCGTGAGAGATGCGTTGCCATGCAACGACAGGAAGGAAGATGTGGTGGTTCTGCTAACGCTGCACGACAATCGCCGTAGCGCCGGAGCGCTGCCGGATCTGTTGCAGGGCGCTGTCGGCGTCCGCGCGGCTGGTGTACGGTCCGGCATATAAACGATACATGCCGTTCACCGCCACGCTGTCGAGCGAAGTCACGACGCCGGACAACTCCTGCATCAGGCGGGAGCGCGCGCCGTCGGCATTGGCTTGCTGCGTGTAGGCGCCGAACTGCAGGTAGTACCCGGCGGCCAGTGAGCTATTGCTGGGCGCAGGCGCCGGCGACGCCTCGCTGAGCAGCAGCGGTTGCGTCGTCAGCACCGGCATGTCCACCGATTCGGTCGTCACCACAGCAGGCGCCGTATTATCCCTGACGGGCTCGGCCGCAGCCGGCGCCAGCAATGCCGCAGCCTTCGGCGCCGGGTTGCTGCCGCGCTGCTTGTTCAGTGCGACGATGTCGGCCGGCAGCAGGCGCTCGACCTCGAGCTGGCTGCTGCCGCTGTTCAGGTAACCGAGCTTCAGCGCCGCCGTATAGGACAGGTCGATGATGCGGCTGGAGTGGAACGGCCCCCTGTCGTTGACCCGCACGATCACCTGCGCGCCGGTTTTCAGGTTGGTCACCTTGGCATAAGAAGGGATGGGCAAGGTGGGATGGGCGGCTGTCATCTTGTACATGTCGTACAGTTCGCCGGAAGATGTCTTTTGCTTATGGAATTTCTTGCCGTACCAGCTGCCGGTGCCGCGCTGCTTGAACGGCTGGTCGTCAGTCATCGGCGTGTAGGTCTTGCCAAACACGACATAAGGCTTGTTGCCGGTACGCGAATAGGGCTCGACTACCGGAATGGCGTCCGGGGTGTCCAGCAGCCCTTCGGGAACGGCGTCGCCCGGGCCGTCATCCTTGTAATAGCCGCCGCGGCCGGAGCCGGCAGGCGGCAGCGCGGGCTGGTTGCGGCCGGCGATGTTGCCGGCGCCCGATTTGGCCGGCGTGGCCGGGACCGACGACGTTTTCGGCGAAGTGCCGCAGCCGGCCAGGATCAGCGACAGCAGCAAGGCGCTGGAATAGGTAACAACGGTATAGCGGCGCCCTAGCATGCACTCCCCTGAAGATAGAGATTGAAAACAAATAATAATTGCATCAATGGACCCGGTTTCAGCCGCACAAGTTCAACCGCGCTCAAGTCTGGATCAGCTTGCGATGGCGCTGGATGCTCATCAATATGCCGGCGCCCAGCCCCAGGGTGACCAGCGCGGTGCCGCCATAACTCATGAATGGCAAAGGTACGCCAACTACCGGCAAAATGCCACTGACCATGCCCATGTTAACGAATGCATAAGTAAAGAAAATCAAGGTGATGGAGCCGGCCAGCAAGCGTGTGAACATGGTCGGCGCGTTGACCGCGATCATCATGCCGCGCCCGATCAGCAACATGTACAGGAACAGCAGGACGCAGTTGCCGATCAGGCCGAATTCTTCAGAAAATACCGCAAAAATGAAATCGGTGGTGCGTTCCGGAATGAATTCCAGATGCGCTTGCGTGCCTTTCAGCCAGCCCTTGCCAAGCACGCCGCCGGAACCGACTGCAATGGTTGACTGGATGATATGGAAACCTTTGCCGAGCGGATCCGAGGTGGGATCGATCAGCATCATCACCCGCTGCCGCTGGTAATCGTGCAGCACCGACCACAGCACCGGCAAGCTGGCGCCGGCCGCCACCGCGAGGCCGATCAGCACGCGCCACGACAGGCCGGCCAGGAAGATCACGTAGAAGCCTGCGGCCAGCACCAGGGTGCCGGTGCCGAGGTCCGGCTGCCTGATGATCAAGCCGACCGGCAATGCCAGCAGCAATGCCGCCACCACGTAATCGCGCCAGGAGATCATGCCTTCGCGCTTCTGGAAATACCAGGCCAGCATCAATGGCATCGCGATTTTCATGATTTCCGAAGGCTGGATCACCATGCCGATGTTTATCCAGCGCCGCGAACCTTTTTTTACTATCCCGAACACCGCTACCGCAATCAGCAGCGACACGCCCAGTGCATAGGCCGGTATCGCAAACCGCATCAGGGTCTGCGGCGAAACATTGGCGGCAATCCACATGATGACAAACGCTACCAGGATATTACGCAACTGGTCTTCAACTCTTCCCGGAAAATCGATTCCGGCCGAATACAGGGTGATGATACCGACCGACAATATCAAAAACATGATCAGCGACAGGGCGCCGTCAAACACCGCAATATGCGATTTGATGTTTTGCCAGACGGCATGCCTATCGGTCAGGTTCATGGTTCCAGTTACTCGCGATTACCCGGGGTTTCTTCACCCGGCTTATAGGCGTCTTCGGTGCTCTCGGTAGCCCTGGTTTGATTTTCCCGCTGTGCCGGCACGGCATCGTCTTCCTCCGACACCGGCGCTGCTGCGGGTGCCGGCGACGCCGCCTTGCCGCTGTCCCCCGGACGCTTGCCCAGCATGTAGAAATCCAATGCCTTGCGCACGATCGGTGCCGCGGCGGCAGCGCCGAAGCCACCGTTTTCGACAATCACCGCAATCGCGATGCGCGGCTTGTCGGCAGGTGCGAACGCGGTATACCAGGCATTGTCGGCCAGGCGCGTGTTATTGTGCCGCTTGTCGTATTTCTCGCCTTGTTTGATGCCTAAAACCTGGGCGGTCCCGGTCTTGCCGCCCGACTCATAACCGGCGCCGGCAAATATCGCTCGCCCTGTACCTTCGTGCGTTACACCCACCATCGCCTTCTTGATGAAATCGATATTTTCCTGCTTCAGCGGAATCCGGTAACTTTCCTTCGGCACGGTTTGCGTTCGCGTGCGCGTTGCGCCGTCTTCGATGATCTTGACCAAATGCGGTTTCATCACCACCCCGTCATTGACCAAGGTCGCTACCGCATGCGCCATCTGCAGCGGCGTGAAAGCATTAAAGCCCTGGCCGATGCCAAGTGAAATCGTGTCGCCGCCAACCCACTTCTGCGCTGCCACCCGTTTGTAGTATTTACGCTTCCAGTCAGTCGACGGCAAGATTCCGCGCTGCTCGTGCTCCAGGTCGATGCCGGTCAACTGACCGAAACCGAACGGTTTCATGAAATCGTGGATGGTGTCCGGTCCCAGGTCGTTGGCCAGCATGTAGTAATAGGTATCGCAAGATTCAACGATCGACTTGTACATGTCTACCCGTCCGTGGCCGCCTACCTTGTCGTCGCGGAACTGGTGCCCGCCCAGCATGAAATAGCCGATATCGTTGATAGCGAAAGACGTGGTGCGTTTGCCCAGCTCCAGCGCCGCCAGCGCCATGAATGGCTTGTAGGTAGACCCCGGCGCATAAGTGCCGCTCATCGGGCGATTGATCAACGGATGATCGGGCGAATTGTTCAGTTCGTCCCAGCTTTGCTGGTCGATGCCTTCAACAAACAGGTTGGGGTCGAACGACGGCTGCGAGACATACGCCAGCACGTCGCCGGTGGACGGTTCGATCGCCACCAGCGCGCCGCGCCGATCGCCGAACGCTTCCTCCGCCACCTTCTGCAGTTCGATATCGATCGACAGGATCAGGTTGTTGCCCGGCGTCGCCGACACGTGCGACATGCTGCGCACCGCGCGGCCGCTGGCGGCGATCTCGATTTCTTCGTAGCCGGTGTTGCCGTGCAGCTGCTGCTCGTAGCTCTTTTCCAGGCCGTCCTTGCCGATGTAGCTGGTGCCTTTATAGTTGGCGGCATCTTCGCTGTCATCGATGCGGTCGGCGTCCTTCTGGTTGATGCGGCCGATATAGCCGATCACGTGGGCCGCCACTTCGCCCAGCGGATACTGGCGGAACAGGCGCGCCTGCACATCTATGCCGGGGAAGCGATAACGCTGGGCGGTGAAGCGCGCCACTTCTTCGTCGCTCAGGCGGGTGCGGATCGGCAGGCTGGCAAAACTCTTGGAATCTTCCAGCATCTTCTTGAAGCGGCGCCGGTCTTTCGGCGTGATGTTGACTATCTGCGCCAGGTCGTCAATCACGCTTTCGAGATCGCCCTTGATTTTGGAACGGGTGATTTCCAATGTGTAGGCAGAATAATTGCGCGCCAGGATGACGCCGTTGCGGTCCATGATCAGGCCGCGGTTCGGCACCACCGGCACCAGCGAGATCCGGTTGTCCTCGGCCTGCGCTGCGTAGGCATCGTGGCGCACTACCTGCAGCCAGATAAAACGCGCGCCGAGCAGGCCGAAACAGATCAGCACAAAAGCCACGGCCGCCGTAATGCGCAAGCGGAACTTGCGCAATTCGTGTTCGGTGTTTTTGAATTCAGTCATGAACGCGGCTAGATGGGACGATTGTCATCGCGATCGACCGCGCGCCGCTGCGGCGCCAGCAGCAGCCACACCACCACCGGCCACAGCGCCACGCAAACGAAGCTCTCGGCGAAATACAGCCAGCCCGGAAACTTGCCGCTGACCGACATCCGTATCACCAGCTGTATCAGCTGCGTCAGCAGCATCAGAGGCAATACGTGCAGCGCTTGCACGCTGACCGAGAACCACAGCACGCGGCGGTGGATCATGATGGCAAAATAAGAAAGCAGCGTGTACGCCAGCGCATTCTGGCCGAGCAAGGTAGCTTCATGCACATCCATCAGCAGGCCCATGCAGAAAGCGATGCCGATGCCGATCTTGCGCGGCTGGTGGATGCTCCAGAACACCAGCACCAGGGCTACGAAATCGGGCACGCCCGGCCATTGACCCCAGGGCAGCAGGTTGAGCAGGAATGCCAGCAGCAGCGTCATCGCGATGAACAGCGGGTTGGCCGGCAACAGGATGTAATGAGGACGCATCATCGGACGCCGGCTCCTTGCGGATTTTTGCGAGCGGCTTCGGGATTGCTTTCTTTCCCGGCTTCTTTCGCGGCTTCTCGCGTTTTATCGCGGGTGCTTTCGGTCAACCGCCGTTTGCTCAGTATGTCGGCCTTGCTGTTGGGAATGGCGGCTTCATCGTCCGGACGCGCTACGGGATTGGGATCCACCAGCAGGATCAGCAGCTGAGTGTGCCTGTCGATGCCGGCCACCGGTTCGCAGACGATATGCGCAAAGGCGTCGGCCGATTTGCTTTCGACCTGCACTACCTTGGCTACCGACAGGCCGGCGGGATAGACGCCGTCGATGCCGGACGTCACCAGCAGGTCGCCCTTCTGGATATCGGCGTTGGAAGACATGAAACGCAAGTCCAGGTAGCCCGACTGGCCTCGTCCGTAAGCCACGCTGCGCAAGCCGTTGCGCAGCACCTGCACCGGGATCGCCTGGTCCTTGTCGGTCAGCAGCGTGACCTCGGAGGTAAAGGGGAATACGCGCGTCACCTGGCCGACGATGCCGGCGTCGTCGATCACCGGCTGGCCGGTGGCCACGCCTTGCTGCGAACCGCGGTCCATGATCACCTTGCGGGCAAACTGGTCGCGCGCGTCGTACAGGATTTCACTCATCACCGATTTCACCGGCAGCCGTTGCTCAACTCCGAGCAATTTACGCAGCTGGGCATTTTCAGAAGCCAGCTGCTGCGCCTGCTGCAATTGCTGCGCGCGTTCGCCTTGCTGGCTGCGCAGGGCCTGGTTTTCTTTTTCCACCGTCGACAGCGACGAAAAATAATCGACCACCCGGTTGGCGGCGTCGCGCGGCATCAGGGCCACCATCTGCAGGGGATAAAGCGCAGTGCCGACCGCCTGCCGCAGCAGCAGCAAGGCATGGATGCGCGAATCGGCAATCAGCAGCGCCAGCGCCAGCAGCGTGCATATCACCGCCTTGGCGCGGGCCGAAGCGCCTTGCTTGAAGAGGGGTGGTGGGCTGTATTCCATCAGTAATGGACAGATTCGGTTTGGTCAGTGGCTGGCGGTACAAGCACATTCGCGCTCATGTTGGCGCTCAGGTCCGTGTTCACGCCGTAGATACGAAAGCGGGTCGCATGCATCAATGCACCGACCCGGTTGCCGCTGCCCGGCCTCAAGAGCAAGCTTATGAGGTTGGGCAAGCGTCGCATCAGTCTGGATTACTCGTAGGAAAAGATCGAGCCCAGCTTGTCCATCCGCTCCAGCGCCATGCCGGAACCGCGCACCACGCAGGTCAGCGGGTCTTCGGCGACGATCACCGGCAAGCCGGTTTCTTCCATCAGTAGGCGATCGAGGTCGCGCAGCAAGGCGCCGCCGCCGGTCAGCATCATGCCCTTCTCGGCGATGTCCGCGCCCAGTTCCGGCGGGGTCTGTTCCAGCGCGTTCTTGACGGCGGAAACAATGTTGTTGAGCGGATCGGTCAGGGCTTCCAGGATTTCATTGCTGGAGATGGTGAACGAACGCGGGATGCCTTCCGACAAGTTGCGTCCCTTGACTTCCATTTCGCGCACTTCCGAACCCGGGAAGGCGGAACCGATTTCTTTCTTGATTGCCTCGGCGGTCTGTTCGCCGATCAGCATGCCGTAGTTGCGGCGGATGTAGTTGACGATGGCTTCGTCGAACTTGTCGCCACCGACCCGCACCGAACCTTTGTAGACCATGCCGCCGAGCGAGATGATGCCGACTTCGGTAGTGCCGCCGCCGATATCGACCACCATCGAACCGGTAGCGTCCGACACCGGCAGGCCGGCGCCGATTGCCGCCGCCATCGGTTCTTCGATCAGGAACACCTGCGATGCGCCGGCGCCCAGCGCCGATTCGCGGATCGCGCGGCGCTCAACCTGGGTCGAACCGCAAGGCACGCAGATGATGATGCGCGGCGATGGTTTGAACAGCTTGGTGTCGTGCACCATGCGGATGAACTGCTTGAGCATCTGCTCGGTGACGGTAAAGTCGGCGATCACGCCGTCTTTCATAGGCCGGATCGCTTCGATGTTGCCGGGGACCTTGCCCAGCATCTGTTTTGCTTCCCGCCCGACGGCTTGAATGGTCTTCTTGCCGTTAGGGCCGCCTTGCTGGCGAATTGCAACAACCGATGGCTCATCCAGGACAATACCTTGATCGCGTACATAAATCAGCGTATTCGCGGTACCCAGGTCAATCGCCAGGTCATTCGAAAAGTAACTGCGTAAAAATCCAAACATGAATTGTTCCAATGCGCAACAATGGTGCGCTCAAACGTTTTTTAGGGGGGTGTCTAGTATCCGGCGCATGGTAAAGATCGATTACCTGCCGCATGGACGCAACATTCTACCTTATAATTTGACTCAAATTAGGGCGTATAGCGCTCAAAATGCTTGCTTTTTACAAAAATCTGAGAAGTTATCGACAAGCAAGGTGTTTCTATTTTAACCACATGCGCCTAAGTGCGCACTCAAAAATCGAAAATCATGTCATTAGCCCTTTCCGACGTTAAGCGCATTGCCAATCTGGCACGCCTCGAACTCACCGAAGACCAGGCCGCTTCCACGCTCGACAAACTGAACGGCATTTTCTCGCTGGTCGAGCAGATGCGCGCGGTAGACACCACCGGCATCGAGCCGTTGAGCCACCCGATTGCAGCGCTGCAGCAGGATTTGTCGCTGCGCTTGCGCGACGACGTGGTGACCGAATCGAATCATCGCGAGGAGTACCAGAAAGTGGCGCCGGCGACCGAAGACGGCCTGTACCTGGTGCCGAAGGTCATCGAATAATCATCAAATACGCCGGGCTGCGTTCGCTGTAAGCCTTTGTCGTCCCGCAAAGTTAATATTTAAAAGTACTCATGCATACCAAAACACTCAAGCAACTGTCGCTGCTGCTGCACGAAAAGAAGATCTCGGCCGAGGAACTGGCGCAACTGTACCTGGCCAGGATCGGGCAAAGCGACCTGAATGCATTCCTGCATGTCGACCAGGAATTGACGCTGCAACAGGCGCGCGCCGCCGACTTGCGCCTGGCGCAAAACGACAGTACGCCGCTGACCGGCGTGCCTATCGCCCACAAGGACATTTTCGTGACGCGCGGATGGCGCGCCACCGCCGGTTCGAAAATGCTGGAAAACTACACCAGCCCGTTCGACGCCAGCGTGGTGGAACACTTCAACAATGCCGGCATGGTGACTCTGGGCAAACTGAACTGCGATGAATTCGCCATGGGTTCGTCCAATGAAAATTCGCATTTCGGCCCGGTCAAGAATCCGTGGGACAAGACTGCGATTCCGGGCGGTTCCTCCGGCGGCTCAGCCGCCGCCGTCGCCGCGCGCCTGACGCCGGCCGCCACCGCCACCGACACCGGCGGTTCGATCCGCCAGCCAGCCTCATTGTGCGGCGTGACCGGCATCAAGCCGACCTACGGCAGCGTCTCGCGCTTCGGCATGATCGCCTTCGCTTCCTCACTGGACCAGGCCGGCCCGATCGCGCAGACCGCGGAAGATTGCGCCCTTCTGCTGAACGCCATGACCGGTTTCGATCCGCGCGATTCGACCAGCCTGGAACGCAAGAAAGAAGATTTCAGCGCCGGCCTGGAACAGGACCTGAAGGGCCTGCGCATCGGCATTCCGCGCGAATATTTCAGCAGCGGCCTGTCAGCCGATGTCGAACAGGCAGTGCGCGCAGCGCTGCAGGAATATGAAAAACTGGGCGCCACGCTGGTCGACATTTCGCTGCCGAAAACCGAGCTGTCGATCCCGGTCTACTACGTGATCGCGCCGGCCGAAGCATCGTCCAACCTGAGCCGCTTCGACGGCGTCCGCTACGGCCACCGCGCCGCCGACTACAAGGACCTGGCCGACATGTACAAGAAGTCGCGCGCGGAAGGTTTCGGCGAAGAAGTGAAGCGCCGCATCCTGGTCGGCGCCTACGTGCTGTCGCACGGTTATTACGACGCCTACTACCTGCAGGCGCAGAAAATCCGCCGCCTGATCGCCCAGGATTTCCAGAACGCGCTGACCGGCCCCGACCGCAAGTGCGATGTCATCATGGGGCCGGTATCGCCGACCGTGGCCTGGGACCTGGGCGCCAAGGCGGACGATCCGGTCGCCAACTACCTGGCCGACATCTACACGCTGTCGACCAGCCTGGCCGGCCTGCCGGGCATGTCGATACCCTGCGGTTTCGGCCAGGGTGAAAAGAATGCGCGGCGCCCGGTCGGGCTGCAGATCATCGGCAATTATTATGAGGAAGCCAGGCTGCTCAACGTCGCGCACCAGTACCAGCGCGTGACCGACTGGCATTTGCGCAGCCCTGAGTAAAAAGCGATCGCCCAATCCATGTCATCGATCCTGCTTTTTTTTCAGAGTCGCCGCGCCAGGCTGGCGGCATCGGCATTGTTCGTCTTGAGCGCCGCGCTGTCGACGCCGGCAATCCAGGCCCAGCAATTGCAGACCAAATTCGGCTGCAACCTGACGCGCGAAGCGGATGGTGAAAAAGTGATCTACGGCGACACCGGGGAATTCAAGCTGGACGGCGACCGCATCGAAGCATTGCGCTGGGAATCGGCGCTGTACAGGCCGACCCACGGTTTCGAATGCAGCATCGACACTGGCGACGGCCCGCAGGCCGAAGTCCGGCAGGATGGCGGCAAGGACAACTGGCGCATCACCTTGAAAGATCCGGCCGCCGCGCGCCGGCAACGCGGCTACGATTTTTACGATCACGGCATGAATTGCAGCATCCGCCTGCAGCGCGACGGCGACAGGTTGCATGTGATACCGAGCTGCCCGGCGCTGTGCGGTTCAAGAGCGAATTTTACGGAACTATCGGTGGACTTGAAAACCGGTGAATGCAGTTACCAAGATAAATAAGGAAATCATTATGCAGTGGGAAGTCGTGATCGGTCTGGAAACACATACGCAACTCTCGACCAAGTCAAAAATCTTCAGCGGCTCGTCGACCCAGTTCGGCGCCGCCGCCAACACCCAGGCCAGCCCGGTCGACCTGGCGCTGCCTGGCGTGCTGCCGGTGCTCAACCGCGGCGCGGTGGAGCGCGCGATCCAGTTCGGCCTGGCGGTGAACGCGACGATCGCGCCGCAATCGATCTTTGCCCGCAAAAACTATTTCTATCCCGACCTGCCGAAGGGCTACCAGATCAGCCAGTTTGAAATCCCGGTAGTCCAGGGCGGCAAGGTTTCCTTCGTCCTGGAAAAAGACGGCAAGAGCGAACTCAGGACGGTGCAGCTGACGCGCGCCCATCTGGAAGAGGACGCCGGCAAATCGCTGCACGAAGACTACCAAGGCATGAGCGGCATCGACCTCAACCGCGCCGGCACGCCGCTGCTGGAAATCGTCACCGAGCCCGACATGCGCAGCGCCGCCGAAGCGGTAGCCTACGCCAAGGCCTTGCATTCGCTGGTGATGTGGCTGGGGATTTGCGACGGCAACATGCAGGAAGGCTCGTTCCGCTGCGACGCCAACGTTTCGGTGCGGCCGGTCGGCCAGGCCGCTTACGGCACCCGCAGCGAAATCAAGAACCTGAACTCCTTCCGTTTCCTGGAAGAGGCGATCAACTACGAAGTGCGGCGCCAGATCGAAGTGATCGAAGACGGCGGCAAAGTGGTGCAGGAAACCCGCCTCTACGATCCGGACAAGAAAGAAACCCGTTCGATGCGCAGCAAGGAAGATTCCCAGGATTACCGCTATTTCCCGGACCCCGACCTGCCGCCGCTGGTGATCGGCGCCGAATGGGTTGAACGTGTGCGCGCCACCATGCCGGAACTGCCAGGCGCGATGCGCGAGCGTTTCGTGCGCGATTTCGGCCTGTCGGAATACGATGCCGCGGTGCTGACTCAATCGAAAGCGATGGCCGGCTACTTCGAAGCAGTGACGGTGAAAGCCGGCAAGGAGCAAGCCAAACCCGCCGCCAACTGGCTCATGGGCGACCTGTCTTCGGCGCTGAACCGGGAAAACGTCGACGTGGCCGATGCCCCTGTCAGTGCGGTACAGCTGGCGCTGCTGCTGCAACGCATCGCCGACGGCACGATCTCCAACAAGATCGCCAAGGAAGTATTCGGCGCCATGTGGGAAGCCAAATCCGCACAGGAAAACCTGGCTGACGAGATTATCGAAAGCAAGGATCTAAGGCAGATTTCCGATAGCGGCGCGCTGGAAAAAATCATCGATGAAGTGCTGGCGGCGAACGCCAAGTCAGTCGAGGAATTCCGCGCCGGCAAGGAAAAGGCGTTTAACGCCCTGATCGGCCAGGCCATGAAAGCCACCAAGGGCAAAGCCGATCCTGCGCAGCTGACCGAGCTGCTGAAGCAGAAACTGACTGCTTAAAAAAATAGCGGCTGGCGTCAGCGCCAGCCGCTATTGTTTCATCATCTTCCTGCCTAGCGCGAAGCCTGCGCCTCCGGCATCGCACCCACCAATTCCCTGTAGTGTTTCCGCGTCTCGTCGAACTTGCCGTTGATATGGGTCAGCTCGGCCTGGTGGTCCGCCATGTTTTTCTGGTTGTAGGCGATGTCGCGATTGGCGTCGTCGATCTTGTTGCGCAGCGACATCGGCAAGGTTTTCCGGTGTTTGTAGAACTCGGCTTCGGTATTGGCGGTTTTCAGCTGGTTCTGGGCGTCGTCGATTGCCACCTGGTCGCGCTTGATCAGGTCCTGCGACAACGACAGATAATAGCGGCGCGAAGCCTCGATGTCGGCTTCGCTGCGGTAACGCGACAGCAGCGCGCGGTCCTGCTGGCGCCGCTGCTCTTCCGCCGCCAGCTCAAACCGGCGCTTGTCGTCCAGCGCCTGCTGCTGGCGCTTTTGCTCGGCCGTCAGCGGCGCCGGGATTTCGCGCTTGACCACGCCGGCCTTGCTCAGCTCCAGCACCTTGCTGTTGGCACATTCCGGCATCGGATGATCGCCGGTGATGGTACGGCCTGCCGCATCCTTGCAGGTATAAATCTGGCCGTGTGCAAGCAGCGGCAGCAAACCTGCCGTACTGAAAAACACACCCCGTACAAGAGTTAGAGCAATCCGATTCATTCCCGTCATCCACGACAGCTACACGTTAAAATTTGCATTCCGGCGCGAACGACTGGGCTGTCGTCAAGCTACGCCGTAACGCTCCCGGTAAGCCGCCACTGCTGCCTGGTAGCGGTTCAATTCAGCGTCGGCGCCGGCGCCGGAAATATATTCCAGCAAGTCGTTCAGGTTGCCGATCGAAATCACCGGCATGCCGTACGCTTGCGTCACCTCTTCCACCGCGGAGTTGGCCGACAGCGCATCGTCCTTGCCGGATTTCTCCATCCGGTCCAGCGCGATCACCACCGCACAAGGCGTGGCGCCGGCGGCGCGGATCATCTCCACCGATTCGCGCACCGAGGTGCCGGCCGAAATCACATCGTCGATGATCAGCACCCGGCCCTTCAGCGGGCCGCCGACGATGTTGCCGCCCTCGCCGTGATCCTTGGCTTCCTTGCGGTTGTAGGCGAACTGCACATTGCGCCCTTGCGCCGCCAGCGCTACCGCAGTCGCCGAGGCCAGCGTGATGCCCTTGTAGGCCGGCCCGAACAACATGTCAAACTGCAAACCCGAGTCGATCAGGGTGTGTGCATAAAACTGTGCCAGCTGACCCAGCGCTGCGCCCTCGTTGAACATGCCCGCATTGAAGAAATAGGGGGAAGTGCGCCCTGCCTTGGTCACAAACTCGCCGAATTTCAATACCCCAGCCTTGACCGCAAATTCTATAAATTGTTGACGTAAATTGTTCAAAATGCACTCCAGACGGTTGAGGCTGACAAATTTTGTCGCTGTTACAGCACATTAGCGACACCAGACCGCCATTTTAAATGGAGTTCATCCCTTCCACAGCAGTAAGTGCAAACACCATGCCTGCTCGCGGCAGGTTTTAACCATGAAACCTGCCTCGCGCACGATAGCGGACCTTCGGTTATCCTTAGGCATCTTCTTATTACCCTTTTTATCGACAAAACATGCCAAGAATTATTTCCGCCAATCTCAACGGCATCCGCTCAGCGGCCAGAAAAGGCTTTTTTGAATGGATGGCCAAGCAGTCAGCCGATTTCATCTGCGTCCAGGAACTGAAGGCGCAAGCCGCCGACATGACGCCGGAATTCCTGGCGCCGGAAGGCTACACCGGCCATTTCCATTACGCCGAGAAAAAAGGTTATTCGGGCGTCGGCCTGTATAGCAAACGCAAGCCGAATGCGGTGCGGATCGGCTTCGGCAACCCTGAATTCGACGCCGAAGGGCGTTACGTGGAATGCGATTTCGGCGACCTGACGGTGATCTCGCTGTACTGCCCGTCCGGCTCCTCCAGCGAAGAACGGCAGATCGCCAAGTTCCGCTTCATGGAAGCCTTCCTGCCGCACCTGCAGCAGCTCAGGGAAAGCGGCCGCGAAGTCGTGATTTGCGGCGACTGGAATATCGCGCACCAGGAACGCGACCTGAAGAACTGGAAGGGCAACAAGAAAAATTCCGGCTTCCTGCCTGAGGAGCGCGCCTGGCTCACCCACCTGTTTGAACAGGTCGGCCTGGTCGACGTGTTTCGCCAGGTCGACCAGCGCGAAGAACAATACACCTGGTGGAGCAACCGCGGCCAGGCCTGGGCCAAGAATGTGGGATGGCGCATCGATTACCACATCTCGACGCCTGGCATCGCCGCCAATGCGCATGCCGTGGCGATCTACAAGGACGAGCGCTTCTCCGACCACGCGCCGTTGACGATCGACTACACCTGACCCGGCTTACTCCCGGACCGGCTGGCCGTCGACAAAAACGATCAGCTCGCCCTCGCCAAACTTGGTCCACACCTCGTTGGTGGTGAGCGGTTCGGTGACAATCACCGCCACCCGGTCTTGCGGTGTGGTCACCTGCGAGAAATCGACGCTGACGTCTTCGTCCGACAGGTGCGCTTCGGCAAACGGAAACTGGCGCACGATGTAGTACAGCTTGGTGGAACAATGGGTGTACAGGGCCGAGCCGTCCGACAGCATCAGGTTGAAGGTGCCGTGGGCGGCGATCTGCTGCGTCAGTTCGCGCAAGGCCAGCGTCAGCTCGGCCTGCGCCGGCGGCGCATCGCCGAAACGGCGGCGCAGCTGCTGCAGCAGGTAGCAGAAAGCCAGTTCGCTGTCGGTATTGCCGACCGGCCGGTACGGGCCGTCCAGCAGCGGCGCAAATTCCTTGAGGTCGCCGTTATGGGCGAACACCCAGTAGCGGCCCCACAGTTCACGTACAAACGGATGGCAATTCTGCAAGGCAACCTGGCCCTGGGTGGCTTTGCGGATATGGGCGATGACGTTTTTCGACTTGATCGGGCAGCGCCGGATCAATTCCGCCACCGGCGATGCGATGGCCGCCTGGTAATCGACAAAATGGCGCACGCCGCTGCCTTCGAAGAAGGCGATGCCCCAGCCGTCGCTATGGTGATCGGTCTGGCCGCCGCGCGTGGCGAAGCCGGTAAAGCTGAACACAATGTCGGTCGGGACATTGCAATTCATTCCAAGTAACTGACACATATTCCTGAACCAGGTGAGATAAGCCGCTAAATACAGATTCTATCTGTCTCGTTGCAACGGTATCACGCAGCCGCTGTAATCAAAAGTTAAATATGGTGGCGCTTATGGTGATGCTTGTTTTGCCGATATCAGGCCGGCGCTATACCTTGTATAACCTGCCTCACATGGTCCGCGGCCGCTTTGCCAGCAATATATACAGGCAAACGAGCGCCGGCATCAGATCCGGCGCCTTATAAAGAGGAAGAGACAATGCCGCCGATCCGCCGCCCGTCCTGCGCCGACGCAGGTTCCGCCATGCCTGAACAGGAATGCCGCACACCCCGTATTCGCTGGTGGCTGCTATTGCTGCCGCTGGCGCTGCTGCTGGCCAGCGTGAGCGTCATCGGCAGCGCCGCCGAGCTGCCCAAGATCATTTACGTGCGGCCGGTGCCGAACAACGACGACGTCCTGTTGCAGCAAGGCAGCAGCGGCGTCAGCAATGCCGCCAAGCTGTACCGGCTGCAAGCCAGCACTCTGGAAAGCCAGCCGACTCGCGCCGGCCGCCAGCAGCAGCTGGACAATGCGGTCCAGCAAGGCGCAGCGATTGTGGTGGTGATGGGCATCGAATTCAAGGAAATACTGGACAAGGTCGCGCGCCAGGCGCCGCAGATCCGCTTCCTGATCCTGGAGCATTGCATCGATAACGCCGCCAGCAATATCACTTGCATCACTTTCCGGGAAAACGAAGCCAGCTACCTGGCTGGCATGCAGGCGGCGCTGGCCTCGGGCAGCGGCAAGATCGGGCTGATCGGCGCCAGCAATACCGCCCTGCGCCAAAAGAACGGCATCGCCTTCGCCAACGGCGCACGCGCCGCCAAGCCGACGATTACGGTGCATGAACCGCTGTGGGTGGAAGGCCCGCAGCCCTTCAACGACCCGCCGCGCGCCGAAGCGCTGACCAAAACCATGCTGGGCGACGGCGTCGACGTCATCTGGGCCGCCGCTGCCGGCAGCAACTCCGGCGTATTCAAGGCGCTGACGCCGCAATCGCGCGCCAAGGCTATCGGCAGCGGCGTCAACCAGTGCATACAGGCGCCGGGGCGGGTGCTCGACAATGTCGAAGTCCATGCCGACACGGCGATTATCCTGGCGGTCGGCCTGCTGGCCAACGGTTCGACCGCGCCGCGCTTTGACTTCGGCCTGAAAGAAGGCGCGGTGGCGCTGACCGCGCTGGGCCTGGATGCAGCCTATTCGGAATGTGAAATCCTGCGCCAACGGCCTTTGCTGCTGAAGCTGCGCGAGACCAGCAGCGCCATAGTGAGCGGCAAGCTCAAAATCGATTAGGGGCCAGCTGCCCTGGCAGGCGCCGCCCGATTCTGATAGCGTTGTGGTTTTATTCGGGGTGGAGCGGCATGGATCAACTGGCAGCGATGCGCGCATTCCGGCGCGTAGTCGAGACCGGCAGCTTCACCGCTGCCGCCGCGGAACTCAACCAGTCGCACACCATCGTCTCGCGCCAGGTGCGCCAGCTGGAGCTCGAGCTCGGCGCGCAGCTGCTCAACCGCACCACGCGCCGCTTCGCATTGACCGAAGCCGGCCAGGAATATTACGAGCGCAGCCGCCTCATCATCGACCAGCTGGACGACGCCGCCCAGGCCGTATCGGCGCACCAGGCGCGCCCTTCCGGCGTGTTGCGGATCAATGCACCGATGGCGTTCGGCACGCTAGAACTGGCGCAATGGCTGCCGCAATTCATCCTCGCCAACCCGCAGCTCAAGGTCGACCTGGTCTGCAACGACCGCCTGGTCGACATCATTGAAGAAGGTTTCGACGTCGCGCTGCGCCTGACGCGCGCCCTGCCCGACTCGACCCTGGTCGCCAAACGCCTGGCGTCCTGCGGAATCCTGCTGGCGGCGGCGCCGTACTACCTGAAACGGCATGGCGTGCCGCAGCAGCCGGCCGACCTGGCGCAGCACAATTGCCTGACTTATACGCTGGCGCAAAAACCGAATGAATTCCTGTTCCAGGCCGCCGACGGCAGCGAACATGCCGTGAGCGTGCGCGGCAACCTGCAGGCTAATACCGGCATTGCTTTACGCTCCGCAGCCCTGGCCGGGCTGGGCATCGCCGCCACCAGTTCTTTCATCGTGCACGAGGATTTGCGGCGCGGCGACCTGCTGCAGGTCTTGCCCGAGTTCACGCTGAAACCGCGTGACCTGTATGCGATTTACCCGCAAAACCGGCATTTGTCGCCCAAGGTCAGGGCGTTTGTCGATTTTGCGGCAGACTGGTATCGCCGCCCGCGCTGGGAATGAATTCCTGGCGTTTGCTTACAGATGCAGATGGAAGTGGCCGCCGCCGAACAGGCCAATCAGGCCGATCGCGATCAGGTAGAAGGCGACGATATAGTTCAAGAGTTTCGGCATGACCAGGATCAGGACGCCGGCAAGCAGGGAAACCACGGGTACTAGCGACAGATGAATATTCATGAGCAATCTTTTTATGATGGAAAATGGCCGGGACGACCCGCTCCATGGCAGCAGCCGATCTCGCAGCCGGACCGTGGATTTTACAAGATGAGCGCCATCATACGATGATTTTCCAGGCCGAATTCACTGTTCGCATCGAACCGCAGGGATGGACGTTTGCGGCGTCCGATGCCGTGCCCTTGCTGCAAGCCGCGCGCAACGCCGCCATCGGTTTGCCGAGTTCATGCAGGAACGGCACATGCCGCACCTGCATGTGCCGTTTGCTGAGCGGACAAATACGTTACCAGATCGAATGGCCGGGCTTGAGCAGCGATGAAAAGAAGGACGGTTACATCCTGCCTTGCATCGCCTATCCGCAATCGGACCTGGTGATCGAAGAGCCCCGCGCCACTGCCCTGCCGCTGCCAGTTTTAGGCTAAGCGCGCCGCCACCGCCCGGTGCTGCTGCGTCAACCCGCCAAAGCCGTAAGCCGCGGCGCGCACATCGTGGACATGGACATAACTTTCGTGATGCAGTTCGCCCAGCAATGCGCCGATTTCCTTGAAGACGGCGTCGATATACGCCGCCTTTTCGTCGGCGGTATTGGTTTCGTCGGTGATGCGGATATCGAGGAAGAAACTGGTTTTTCGTTGCGCCGCCAGGGACGGGCCGCCGACAAACCAGTGCGCCGGATCGACGTGTGAAATCGCGATCGAAGTCAGCTCCGGTTTCTTGTGCAGGATCGCTGCGGTCAGGCGCGACAATGTGCTGGCGACCTTGGCGGAAACCACGGTGTCGGGCGTGGTGGATAGCAGTACGGTAAGGATAGGCATGATGTCAGCTCCATGTTTAGTTTAGTTAAGCAACTCAGATAGCGAGTCCTAGAATTTCACTGGTGGTACGGATTTCTGCGACTGCGTCGGACAGGCCGGTCAGCACCGCCTTGTGCAGGTCCTTGTGACTGCTCACGCTACCGTCCCAGCTTTCGATGTCGCGGGTGGCGCTGGCGTCGCTGGCGATGATGACCTGATAGCCATGGGCGACGCCGTCGAAAGCGGAAGCCGCCACGCAATTGTTGGTCATCAGGCCGCTGATGATCAGCTTCTTGACGCCGCGCGCCTGCAATTGCTGCTGCAGGTCCGTGCCGGCAAAAGAGCTCGGAAAAGTCTTGCGGATGGTGGAATGATGCGCAGCGCGCCGCACCTCCGGATGGATTTCCGCCATCGCCGTGTTTTGCGTAAACAGCGGCCGCTCGGCGGAACCCCACTGCTGGATATGGAATACCGGCATGCCATGCTTGTCGGCCAGCGCAATCAGGCGATTGGCGTTGCGCACCACCGCCAGGCCGTCAGGGATCGGCAGCTTGCCGGTGAAATATTCGTTCTGGATATCGATCACCAGCAACGCGGTCGATTGCGGCGCCAGGCTGACGCTGGGAGCGGCGCCGACGATGGTGCGGATGGTCGGGTTGCCATCTGGTCTGGCAGTCGAGGTGGTCATGTGAACTCCTGGTGGTGATCTGGAGTACACAGGTTAAGCCAGCGGCTTGGTATGGAACAGCAGGCTGGGAACACATTATTTGTGCTGGAACAGCACAAATGCCTGAAATTCCCCACTTTGCGCGGAAACATGAAGAAGACCAAATTCGGACTATAATCAGTCATTCGGTCGTAACAACAGCTTCCAGCGAAAGGAGATCGATAATGAAATTCTCGACTCAAGTCAAACCAATCAGTTATCTCAAAAGCCATGCGGCCGAGATCGTCAAGGACATCACCGAAAGCCGCGAGCCCATGCTGATCACCCAGAATGGCGAAGCCAAACTTGTCGTGATGGATGTAAGGTCATATGAAGAACACGAAGAAACCCTGTCCTTGCTGAAAATCCTGGCGCTGGGCAACCGCGAAATTGAACAGGGACAGCTTCATGCCGCCGCTGACATATTTGCGGAACTGGACAAAGAAGACGCGCAATGAGCTTTCAAGTCGTTTTCCTGAATTCGGCAAAGCTGGATTTACAGGAGCTGAAAGCTTACATCACAAAGAATTTTGGCCGGGAAACGTGGCAGGCCAGTTACGGTAAACTGCAAGAAGCCGTGCATGGCCTTGAGGATTTCCCTCTCAAAGGCAAAGTTCCTGAAGAAATTCAAAGCCTGAATCTCACGCAATACCGGCAGGTCATCTCTGGCATGAACCGAATCATTTATGAAATCCGCCAGCAGACCGTCTTTATCCACATCGTTTGCGATACCCGCAAGGACATGAGATCGCTGCTGACCAAGCGCTTGCTGAGGATCTAACTCGGCCTAGTCCGCCAGCGGCAACGGACTGGACGGCTTGATCTCCTCCAGGCACACCATGGACCGCACGCCCGCCACCCCCGGCACCTGCATCAGGCGGTCGGTCAGGAACGCCGACAGCGACTTCAGGTCGCTCGCCGCCACCTTCAGCAAATAATCGAAATCGCCCGAAATCGTGTAGCACTCCAGGATTTCGGGAAACAGCCGGATCGCCTTTTCCAGCTTGCGCACCTGCTTGAACTGTTCGCGCGCGATGTTCAGGTTGACGAAGGCCACCACGCCGAGCCCGATGGCGGCCGGCTCCACCTGCGCCGCATAACCGCGGATGATGCCGTCCTTCTCCAGCCGCTGCACGCGCCGGTAGCACTGCGGCGGCGACAGGTTGACCTGTTCGGACAGCTCCACGTTCGAAGCGCGGCCGTTGGCTTGCAGGGTACGCAGCAAAATGCGGTCGTAGCGGTCGAGTTTTTCCATCTAAGTCTCCTTTTATGCATGATTCGTGCACATTATCGTTAATTCATGAGTAATTATGCACAAATATTTCCAGTGCTTGTGATTATCATGTAGCCAGATGCAGTACACCTATAAAACAGCATTTTGCAGCTACCTCTAAGCACCGCAGCCGGCGCCCGCTAACCGACCAGATGTGATTGACGCTTGCGTCGATCCATACGCTAGGTTCTTAGAAGTGGCCTCACCAGGAGCCGATCATGAAGAACCATGCAATAACTCTCGAAGACCGATACTGCGCGCACAACTATGAACCGCTGCCGGTAGTGCTCAGCAGCGGCAAAGGCATTTGGCTGTGGGACCAGGACGGCAAGCGCTACATGGACATGATGTCGGCCTACTCCGCCGTCAGTTTCGGCCACAGCCACCCGGCTCTGGTGGCGGCCTTGAGCAAGCAGGCCAGCCAGTTGGCGGTGGTTTCGCGGGCGTTTTACAGCGACCAGCTGGGACCATTCCTGCAGCTGCTGTGTGAAATGACCGGCATGCCCAAGGCGCTGCCGATGAACAGCGGCGCCGAAGCAGTCGAAACCGCGATCAAGGCAGCCCGCAAATGGGGCCACAAGGTGAAAGGCATCGCCGACCAGACAGCTGAAATCATCGTCTGCCGCGGCAATTTCGCCGGCCGCACCACGACCATCGTCGGTTTTTCGTCGGAAGATCAGTACCGCGACGGTTTCGGGCCGTTTTCCGGCGGTTTCGTGAGCGTGCCGTTCGGCGACGCCGCCGCGCTGGAAGCCGCCATTACACCGCGCACCGCCGCTTTCCTGGTGGAGCCGATCCAGGGCGAAGCCGGCATCATCGTGCCGCCCGAAGGCTACCTGGCGAAATGCCGCGAAATCTGCGACCGCCACAATGTGCTGCTGATCTGCGACGAAGTGCAGACCGGACTGGGCCGCACCGGCCGCCTGCTGGCCAGCGACCACGACGGCATCAAGCCGGACGGCCTGATCCTCGGCAAAGCGCTGGGCGGCGGCTTGCTGCCGGTGTCGGCGTTCCTGGCGCGGGAAGACCTGATGGCGGTATTTACGCCCGGCGACCACGGCAGCACCTTCGGCGGCAACCCGCTGTCGGCTGCCGTCGGCCATGCCGCATTGCGCCTGCTGCGCGAGGAAAAGCTAGCAGACAATGCACAGCGCATGGGTGAGCGCTTACTGACCGGGCTCCGTGCGATACCCCACCCGGCCATTCGCCAGGTCCGCGGCAAGGGCTTGCTGATCGGCATGGATCTCGACCCGAGCTTCATTTCCGCGCGCGAATTCTGCGAACGCCTGATGCAGCAAGGGATCTTGTCGAAAGACACGCATGACACGGTAGTGCGCTTTGCGCCGCCGCTGATCATTACCGCCAACGATATCGACGCTGCCCTGGAAGCGATCAAACACACGTTTTCGTCTTTACTCACACCCCCGGCTCACCTGACCGAAAGGAGCTACGCATGACCAACCACCTGCTGGACCATACCGCGGACGACACATTCCTCATGTGTGCTCCGGACCACTTTGAAGTGTCTTACGTCATTAATCCGTGGATGGCTGGCAATATCGCGCATGGCAACCGGAGTCTCGCCATGCAGCAATGGCTGGCGCTGGTGGAAGCCATCGGACAAGTAGCCAAGATCAAGATGATGCCGGCCATGCCGGGCGTGCCTGACCTGGTGTTTACCGCCAATGCCGGCGTGGTGCTGGGCAACAAGGTGGTGCTGTCGCGCTTCCGCCATGTCGAGCGGCAAGCCGAAGAAGTCTACTTCGAGGCAGCGTTTACCGCCCATGGCTTCGAAGTCCTGACCTTGCCGCCGGAACTGCCTTTCGAAGGCGCCGGCGACGCCTTGATGGACCGCAGCGAAAACCTGCTGTGGTTCGGCCATGGCCACCGTTCCGATATCGCCTGCGCAACCCGGCTGTCGGAACTGCTGGAGATTGAAGTGCAGCCGCTGAAACTGGTCGACGCCCGCTTCTATCACCTGGATACCTGCTTCTGTCCGCTGGCCGGCGGTTATGTCATGTATTTCCCGGAAGCCTTCGACGCTGTCTCGCAAGCGCATATTGCGGCGCGCGTGCCGGCCGACAAGCGAATCATCGTCGACAGTGAAGACGCCCTGCATTTTGCTTGCAACACTGTCAACTCCGGCAGCCATATTTTCCTGAACCAGGCGTCCGACGCCCTGGTCGCACAGCTGCAAGCGCACGGTTTCACCGTGCACCAGACCGCGCTGACCGAGTTCCTGAAAGCAGGCGGCGCAGCGAAGTGCCTCACCCTGAAGCTCAACGAACCGCAGCAAACGGTCGCCACCCGGGTCAGCCAGCAAGCCGCCTGACAAGCGCAAGCCCTTGATTTAACGTATAATTTCTGGCATTGCCATTGCAAAAAACCCGGCGCTATCGGCGACCGGGTTTTTTGCGTCCTTATTGACCAGAGCATGACCAGAGTACGCTAATGACGCCAACCGCTTCAACTTCGACCGTGTCCACCGAAACCCGCTTGCGCGAGTTGCTGGCGCAACGCATCCTGATCCTGGATGGCGCCATGGGCACCATGATCCAGCAATACAAGCTGACGGAAGAAGACTATCGCGGCGGCCCCAAGGGCCGTTTCATCGACTTCACCGGCCCCGGCCGCGAGCTGTTCGTCAAAGGCAACAACGAACTGCTGTCGCTGACCCAGCCGCACATCATCAGCGCCATCCACGAAGAATACCTGGCAGCCGGCGCCGATCTGATCGAAAGCAATACCTTCGGCGCCACCACCGTGGCGCAGGACGATTACCACATGGCGCACCTGGCGTACGAGATGAACGTCGCCTCGGCCCGGCTGGCGCGCGCCGCCTGCGACAAATACTCGACGCCGGACAAGCCGCGCTTCGTCGCCGGCGCACTCGGCCCGACGCCGAAAACCGCATCGATCTCGCCGGACGTCAATGACCCGGCGGCGCGCAACGTCACCTTCGACCAGCTGGTCGCCTCCTACCTGGAGCAAACCCGCGGCCTGGTGGAAGGCGGCGCCGACGTACTGCTGGTGGAAACCATTTTCGATACGCTCAATTGCAAGGCAGCGCTGTTCGCCATCGATACCTTCTTTGAAGAATCGGGCCTGCGCTTGCCGATCATGATTTCCGGCACCGTCACCGATGCTTCCGGTCGCATTCTGTCGGGCCAGACCGTGCCGGCCTTCTGGAATTCGATCCGCCACGCCAAGCCGCTGACTGTCGGCCTCAACTGCGCACTGGGCGCGGCGCTGATGCGTCCCTATGCGGAAGAACTGTCGAAGATCGCCGACACTTTCGTCTGCATCTACCCGAACGCCGGCCTGCCCAATCCAATGAGCGATACCGGTTTCGATGAAACCCCGGATGTGACCTCCTCGCTGCTGAAGGATTTCGCCGAAAGCGGCTTCGTCAACATCGCCGGCGGCTGCTGCGGCACCACGCCGCCGCATATCAAGGCGATTGCCGATACCGTGGCCAGGATCCCGCCGCGCGCCGTGCCGGAAACCACGCATGAAATGCGCCTGTCCGGGCTGGAACCGTTCACCATCGACGACAGCTCGCTGTTCGTCAACGTCGGCGAGCGCACCAACGTCACCGGCTCCAAAGCGTTCGCGCGGCTGATCCTCAACGAACAATACGACGAAGCGCTGGCAGTGGCGCGCCAACAAGTGGAGAACGGCGCACAGGTCATCGATATCAACATGGATGAGGCGATGCTCGATTCCATGGCGGCGATGCAGCGCTTCCTCAACCTGATCGCCTCCGAACCGGACATCGCGCGGGTGCCTATCATGATCGACTCGTCCAAATGGACAGTGATCGAAGCCGGCCTGAAATGCGTGCAGGGCAAGGCGATCGTCAACTCGATTTCGATGAAGGAAGGCGAGCCGGAATTCCTGCGCCAGGCCAAGCTGTGCCGCCGCTACGGCGCCGCCGTGATCGTGATGGCCTTCGATGAAAAGGGCCAAGCCGACACCTTCGAACGCAAGATCGAAATCTGCGAGCGCGCTTACAGATTGCTGGTGGACCAGATCGGCTTTCCGCCGGAAGACATCATTTTCGACCCGAACATTTTCGCGATCGCGACCGGCATCGAAGAGCACAACAACTACGCAGTCGACTTCATCAACGCCACCCGCTGGATACGCGAGAACCTGCCGCATGCCAAGATCAGCGGCGGCGTCTCCAATGTCAGCTTCAGCTTCCGCGGCAACGATCCGGCGCGCGAAGCGATCCACACGGTATTCCTGTACCACGCCATCAAGGCCGGCATGACCATGGGCATCGTCAATGCCGGCATGATGGGCGTCTACGACAACCTGCCGGCCGAATTGCGCGAACGGGTCGAGGACGTGGTGCTGAACCGCCGCGAAGATGCTACCGAACGCATGATCGAAATCGCCTCGACCCTGAAGGCCGGCGACAAGAAGGAAGAAGCGACGCTGGAATGGCGCAGCGGCACCGTGCAGCAGCGGCTGGCGCATGCGCTGGTACAAGGCATCACGCAGTGGATCGTCGAAGACACGGAAGAAGCACGCCAGGAATTGCTGAACAACGGCGGCCGGCCGATCCATGTGATCGAAGGGCCGCTGATGGACGGCATGAACATCGTCGGCGACCTGTTCGGCCAGGGCAAGATGTTCCTGCCGCAGGTAGTCAAGTCGGCGCGCGTGATGAAACAAGCGGTGGCGCACCTGATTCCCTATATCGAGGAAGAAAAGCGGCTGCACGAAGAACTGACCGGCATTGCCGCCAAACCCAAGGGCAAGATCGTCATCGCCACGGTCAAGGGCGATGTGCACGACATCGGCAAGAACATCGTCTCGGTGGTCCTGCAATGCAATAACTTTGAAGTAGTCAACATGGGCGTGATGGTGCCATGCTCGGAAATCCTGGCGATGGCCAAGGCCGAGAACGCCGATATCATCGGCCTCAGCGGCCTGATCACGCCGTCGCTGGAAGAAATGGCGCACGTCGCCAAGGAAATGCAGCGCGATCCGTACTTCCGCAGCGTCAAGATGCCGTTGCTGATCGGCGGCGCCACCACCAGCCGCGCCCATACCGCGGTGAAAATTGCACCGAACTACGAAGGACCGGTGGTCTACGTGCCTGATGCATCGCGCTCGGTTTCGGTGGCGCAGTCGTTGCTCACGCCAGAGCAGCGCGACCAGTACATCGATGAAATCGCGGTGGATTACGAACGCATACGCGAACAGCACGCCAACAAGAAGGCGGTGCCTTTGCTGACCCTGGCGGCGGCGCGCGAGAACCGCACCCGCCTGCAGTTTGCACCGGTCAAGCCGAAGTTCATCGGCCGCCGCGTCTTCAAGAACGTCGACCTCGGCACGCTCGCGCGCTACATCGATTGGGGCCCGTTCTTCCAGACCTGGGACTTGGCAGGCCCGTATCCGGCCATCCTCAAGGATGAAGTGGTGGGCGAAGCAGCCAGCAAGGTATTCGAAGAAGGCCAGGCGCTGCTGAAGAAGCTGATCGACGGCCGCTGGCTGATCGCCAACGGCGTCATCGCGCTGATGCCGGCCAACACGGTGAATGACGACGATATCGAAATCTATACCGACCACACACGCGAAAAAGTCGCATTCACCTATTACGGCTTGCGCCAGCAAACCGTGAAACCGGTAATCGACGGCGTTCCCCGGCCCAACCAGTGCCTGTCCGATTTCATTGCGCCGAAATCGTCCGGCATCGCCGACTATATCGGCCTGTTCGCCGTCACCAGCGGCATCGGCATCGAGAAATACGAAAAGCGCTTCGAGGATGCGCACGACGATTATTCCTCGATCATGCTGAAATCGCTGGCCGACCGCCTGGCGGAAGCCTTCGCCGAATACATGCACGAGCGGGTGCGCAAGGACCTGTGGGGTTATGTGCCCGATGAAAGCTTGTCCAACGAAGCCTTGATCAAGGAAAGCTATAGCGGCATCCGCCCGGCTCCCGGTTATCCGGCCTGCCCGGAACACACGGTCAAGGCCGACATGTTCCAGCTCTTGCAGTGCGAGGAGATCGGCATGCAGCTCACCGAATCGTTCGCCATGTTCCCGGGCGCGGCGGTGTCGGGCTTTTATTTTGCCCATCCAGAATCGAAGTATTTTGTAGTCGGCAAGATCGGCGACGACCAGGTCAGCGACATGGCGGCGCGGCGCGGCGCCGGCAAGGACGACGTCGAACGCTGGCTGGCGCCCAACCTGTAAAGGAAACCGGCATGCGCCACAGCCTGCAGCTGAAGCAGCAATTACAACAGACGATACAGGCTGAAATCTCCGCCCGCACGCAACAGCACCAGGCGCAGATCGCCGCGCTGAAAAGCCCGGCGCCAAACCGGATGACTAGCCTGGCGGCGCGCGGCGCCAGGCCGCTGGTGCTGCTGGCCCATGGCGATTCCTGGTTTGACTATCCGCTGGACGGCAATGCGCTGTCGCTGCACGGCACCGATGTCATCGCGCAGTTGCAAACCACCGGCGCCATGCCTCCTTCGATCCTGAACGTTTCCCACAACGGCGATTCAAGCTCCGACGAAATGGCGCTGCCCAAGCAGCAGCGTTTGATCACCGCACTGCGGGACAGCAATAACTGGATCAACGACAAACCTGACGCCATCCTGTTTTCCGGCGGCGGCAACGACATCGCCGGCGACAAGTTCTGCATCCTGCTTGATTATGCCGACAGCGCCAGCGGCGGTCTCAACCTGGTGCGCTTCGCCAAGCTGCTGGAAATGGTTGAAGCCTCTTACCTCGACCTGTTTGCGTTTCGCGACAGGTATGCGCCGGGCGTGCCGGTTTTCGGCCACTGCTATGACTTTGCCATTCCCAATGGTTCCCATCCGCTATGCGCCGGGCCGTGGCTGCTGCCGTCGCTGGCTTACTGCGGCTGGACTGCAAGCGACGGCATCCCGATCGTGCGCCAGGCGCTGGAGGGCCTGGCGGCAAGGTTGCGCAAACTGGCCGCGGTTCCCGCCAACAATTTCGTCCTGGTTGAAACCCAGGGCACGCTTGCCGCCGCCGACTGGGCCAATGAGTTGCACCCCTACCCGGCCGGATTCCGGAAGATGTCCAGTCCTAAAATAGGTTGACAGGTTTTATTGCAACAGAGACGCCCGATGCACCGCATTGGGCGTTTTGTATTTCAAGGCCGTATGCGGCCGTTCCTGGTTGTAGATGCTAACCGATTGCGCCACCATCTTGGTGGCTTGTTGCAGGTCTGCAGGGCGGTTGAGCAGGAATTCCCCTTTAAGAATACCGTTGATCCGCTCGGCCAAGGCATTTTGGTAACAGTCATATCCATCAGTCATCGAACAAACCAATCCATGCCGGCGATGGATCTCTTGGTAATACGTCGAGCAATACTGGATACCTCGATCAGAGTGATGAATCACCGGCGTGTCGCTGCGGCGTGTGCGCAGGGCCATTTTGAGTGCTTCGCTCACTTCCTCCGTCTGCAAGCTGCCATGCACATGGTAGCCGACGATCTTGCGCGAGTAGGCATCCGTGACCAGACTTAGGTAGACGAACTTCCCTCTCGTGGGCAGGTAGGTGATGTCTGCAACCCACACCTGCTCCGGCCCGGTAGGGACGACCTGATCTGGCCCAGCCTTAAGTAGATTAGGATGGCGTCGGAAGCGGTGATGACTGTTGGTGGTCTTGTGGTAAGCCCGCTCGGGCTGCACCAGCAGACGCGCCTGTCTTAGGATCTGGAACAACTGGTCTCGCCCGACCTTCATTTGGGCCCGAGCAAAGTGGGCACTCAGCAGGCTGTGCAGCTTGCGCGTACCGATGCGCGGCTGGCGAAGCCGGATCGGCTGCACCAACGCCACTACCGCTTGGGCCTGGTGCTCAAGGTCCCGTTCTCGTTGGCTACGTTTGTAATAAGCCTGGCGGCTGATACCCATGTGGCGGCAAGCCCTCTCTATGCTCAGTCCTTCGACTTGACCACTAGAGATAGCTTGCCCGAAGACTTTTTTACAGTTACCCCGTGTTCATCGCGCATGATGTTGATCACCGTCTCGAACAGGGCCGATTTCTGCTTTTCTTGCTTGAGTTGTCGCTCCAGCTCCTTGATGCGTTGTTCTGGCGTTAATGGCTTGGTCGGTTTGTTTGGCATCGTCGCTCTCCGCTTGCTTTGGCCCCTTGGCTCAGTCCAATCCTGCAGGCCATGTTTACGACACCATACCAAAACTGTCGAGCGTCCTTGAATTCCGTACCGATTTTGCGCCTGTTTGTACGTCATCTCGCCTTTTTCCACCTGCTCGACAACGCTCAATTTAAAAGCCAGGCTGTAATCCCGTTGACTACGCCGTATCGCTTGCTCCATCTGACACTCCTTCTCTTCATCGAAAAAGTGTCAACCTAATTCAGGACGGGTCACACCAATGAAAAAAGCCCCGCTGCAAGCGAGGCTTTTCAGTCCGGCGGCAAGCCTCGGCCTGCGTTGCCGTCAGTCGCCGCCCAGGTGGATGAACTTGAACAGGAAGATCGCGGCAATCACCCAGACCATCACCGGCACTTGCTTCGCGCGGCCAGTGAACAGTTTCAGCGCCGCATACGAGATGAAGCCGAAGGCAATCCCGTTGGCTATCGAATAGGTGAACGGGATCATCAGCACGGTGATCACGGCCGGCACGCTTTCGGTGCTGTCTTCCCAGTTCAGGTGCACCAGTTCGCGCAGCATCAGGCCGGCGACATAGAACAGCGCCGGCGCGGTAGCGTAGGCCGGCACGGCGCCGGCCAGCGGTGAAATGAACAGGCAGGCCAGGAACAGGATGCCGACCGCCAGCGAAGTCAGGCCGGTACGGCCGCCAGCCTGGACGCCGGCTGCGCTTTCAACATAGGCGGTGGTGCTGGATGTACCCAGCAGGGTGCCGGCCACAATCGCCGTGCTGTCCGCCAGCAACGCCTTGTTAAGACGCGCCATCTTGCCATTGACCAGCAGGCCGGCGCGGTTCGCCACTCCCATCATGGTGCCGGTGGCGTCGAACATTTCGACCAGGAAAAACACCAGTACGATATTCAGGATGCCCATTGACAGCGCGCCCATGATGTCGAGCTTGAACAGGGTCGGCTCGATCGACGGCGGCATTGCAACCACGCCGGTGAAGGTATTGCCGCCGACCAGGAAGCTCAGCACGGTCACGGTCAGGATGCCGATCAGGATCGCGCCCTTGACCTTCAGGTGGTCCAGCACCACGATCAGCAGGAAACCGATGATCGACAGGATCACCGGGATCTGGTGCAGGTCGCCGATCTGCACGAAGGTAGCCGGATTGGCGACCACCAGGCCCGAACTCTTGAGCGCGATGAAACCGAGGAACAGGCCGATGCCGGAAGTAATCGCAATCCGTATCGTGGGCGGAATGCCGTTGACGATCATGCCGCGTATCCCTACCAGGCTGACGACGATGAACAGGCAACCGGAAATGAAGACTGCCCCCAGTGCTACTTCCCAGGACACGCCCATGCCTTTCACCACCGCATAGGCAAAGTAGGCGTTAAGGCCCATGCCGGGCGCCAGCGCGATCGGATAGTTGGCGTACAGGGCCATGATCAGGGTGCCGATGGCGGCCGCCACGCAGGTTGCAACGAAGACAGCGCCTTTCGGCATGCCAGCGTCGCCCAGGATGGCAGGGTTGACGAAGATGATGTAAGCCATCGTCAGGAAAGTGGTGAGCCCGGCGATCAGTTCGGTGCGGATATCCGTGCCGTTTTCCTTGAGTTTGAAGAAATTCTCGAGCAGTTGCATTGTTGTGTCTCCGTGATTATTGTTGTTTTTGGTTTTCTGGCTGCCGCGTCGCTCCGTTTGGAACGGAGTTCTGGCAAAGTAATGTGTTACAGAATGGGGTCACAAGTATGCTCCAGGCTAAATATCAATTATTCCAGCGAGATGATAACCGCTCCCGCTGCCGCATTGATAGCCCTGCATTTGCCCCAGCCAAAGATTTTCTCATTCTTGAAAACCGGAAAAATCGTCAAATATATTTCCAAAAGGAAATATTCGATTCGTCATGGCTGTATTTGCCAAATGGAATTACATATCCATTCTCTATTCCATTTTCGAGATACCTGACATCAGCCGTTTCGCTATATGGAGCGGCGGCGCAAATGCTAATCTGGGCTCATAATTAATAGGCCGTTGCAAAGCCTAGCCCAGTCCCACCTAGTCTTGCCTAAGCCGCACCCGGCGAAAGCGGCAATACGATCCAGAGGCATGGTTTTTGCAACAGCAGCTAAACCATATTGGAGATTGCCTTGTCTACGCCCGCACCTCATTCCACGGCCGATAGCGTCATCCGTTTCTACTACCGTGGCGAAATCCACGCGGTGGACCAGGCCGCGCCGACCCGCACCATCTTGCAGCACCTGCGGGAAGACCTGCACTGCACCGGCAGCAAGGAAGGCTGCGCCGAAGGCGATTGCGGCGCCTGCACCGTCGTCATCGGCGAACAAGGTCCCGAGGGCGTCACGCTCAAATCGGTCAATTCCTGCATCCAGTTCCTGCCGACGCTGGACGGCAAGGCTTTGTATACCGTCGAAGATCTGAAACAGGACAGCGGCGCCCTGCACCCGGTGCAGCAAGCCATGGTGGAATGCCACGGCTCGCAATGCGGTTTCTGCACGCCTGGTTTCGTGATGTCGCTGTGGGACCTGTACCTGAAACACGACGGCAGCCATGCCTCTTCTTCCGCCGCTGCCTGCAGTTCAGCCGGAGCCTGCCAGCCATTGCAGCGCAAGGATATCGATATCGCGCTGTCGGGCAACCTGTGCCGCTGCACCGGCTACCGGCCTATCATCGACGCCGCACGCCGCATGGGCGAACTGCCGGCAGTCGGCTTCGACCGCCAAGCTTTGCAGCAGGCGCTGCAGCCATTGCAACGCGACGACACTTTCGTCTACAAACACGACGGCCAGACGTTCTACGCGCCGCGCACGCTGGCGCAGCTGGTGGAAGTGCGCGCCGCCAATCCGGGCGCGCGTATCCTGGCCGGGTCGACCGACGTCGGCCTGTGGGTGACCAAGCAGATACGCGACCTGGGCGACATCATCTACCTCGGCCAGGTAAGCGAGCTGAACGCCATGGCGCTGCGCGAAGGACAACTGGAAATCGGCGCCGGCGTCACGCTGAACGACGCTTACGCGGAAATCTGCAAGCACTATCCCGAACTGTCGGAAATGTGGCAGCGCTTTGCCTCGCTGCCGATCCGCAACGCCGGCACCTTGGGCGGCAACGTCGCCAACGGCTCGCCTATCGGCGACTCGCCGCCATGGCTGATCGCACTCGGCGCGCAAGTCGTGCTGCGCGGCCCGGCCGGCCAGCGTGTGATGCCGCTGGAAGCGCTGTACCTGGACTACATGAAGAAAGACATGCAAGCCGATGAATTGGTCGAAGCCGTGCGCATTCCGTTGCCGCATGCCGGCCAACGCTTCCGCACCTACAAACTGGCAAAACGCTTCGACCAGGATATTTCCGCGGTCTGCGCGGCGTTCTCGGTGACGCTCGATGGCGGCAAAATCAGCGATATCCGCATCGCTTTCGGCGGCATGGCGGCAACCCCGAAGCGCGCTGCGCTGACTGAGGCCGCCTTGCGTGGCCAGGTCTGGAGCGAAAGCGTGCTGGAAAATGCGGTAGCACTGATGACGGACGACTACAAACCGTTGTCCGACATGCGCGCCTCCAGCGAATACCGGATGAAGACGTCGCAAAACCTGTTGCGCCGCTTCTGGCTGGAAACCCGCGTCGATGCGCCGTTGCGCAGCGACCAGGTGAATCCTTTTGTGTGTGCCTGAGTTGACATCATGAATAAGCAAACTGAAGTTTTTATGAAACCTGCGCCGCAGGACAGCAATACCGACAACAGCTCGGCCTGGGCTGAAGTCGGCCAGTCGCATCCGCACGAATCGGCGATATTGCATGTGCTGGGCGAAGCCACCTACACCGACGACATCCCGGAAGCGCAAGGCACTTTGCACGCCGCGCTCGGCATGTCGCAAAAAGCCCATGCACGGATTCGCTCGATCAACTTCGATGCCGTCCGCAGCGCTCGTGGCGTGGTGGCCGTTTTCACTGCAGCCGATATTCCCGGCACCAACGATTGCGGCCCTATCATCCACGACGATCCGATCCTGGCCGACGGCCTGGTCGAATATGTCGGCCAGCCGATCTTTGCGGTAATCGCAGACACGCACGACAATGCACGGCGCGCAGTGCGCAAGGTAGTCGTCGACTATGACGAACTGCCGGCGATCCTGACGCCGCAAGCGGCGCACGCCGCAAAATCCTACGTCTTGCCGCCGATGCGCCTGGCGCGCGGCGATGCGCAGCGGGCTTTCGAAACCGCGCCGCACCGTGCCAGCGGCCAACTGTATGTCGGCGGCCAGGAACAGTTTTACCTGGAAGGCCAGATTTCCTACGCCATCCCGAAAGAACAGAACGGCATGCTGGTGCTGTGCTCGACCCAGCATCCGACCGAAATGCAGCACGTGGTAGCGCATGCGCTGGGCGTGCATTCGCATAACATCGTGGTGGAATGCCGGCGCATGGGCGGCGGTTTCGGCGGCAAGGAGTCGCAATCGGCCTTGTGGGCAGCGGTGGCGGCGATTGCCGCGGCCAGGCTGAAGCGCCCGGTCAAGCTGCGCGCCGACCGCGACGACGACATGATGGTGACCGGCAAGCGCCATTGCTTCTATTACGATTACGAAGTCGGTTACGACGATGCTGGCCGGATTGTCGCCGCAAAAGTCGACATGGTGAGCCGCGCCGGTTTCTCGGCCGACCTGTCGGCGCCGGTAGCAACCCGTGCAGTCTGCCATTTCGACAATACCTACTACCTGTCCGATGTCGAGATCAAAGCCAGCTGCGGCAAGACCAATACTCAGTCGAACACCGCCTTCCGCGGTTTCGGCGGCCCGCAGGGTGCGATTGCGATCGAATACATCGTCGACGAAATCGCCCGCAACCTGGGCCGCGACGCGCTCGATATCCGCAAGCTGAATTTCTACGGCCGCAACGATGAAGAGGGCCGCAACGTTACCCAGTACGGCCAGAAAATCGTCGATAACGTGATCCATGAGCTGGTGGCCGAACTCGAATCCACCAGCGAATACCGGCAACGGCGCGCCGCTGTCGAAGCTTTCAACGCCGGCAGCCCGGTATTGAAAAAGGGCCTGGCGCTGACGCCGGTCAAATTCGGCATCGCTTTCAACGTCACCCATTTCAACCAGGCCGGCGCGCTGGTGCACGTGTACACCGACGGCTCGGTGCTGGTCAATCATGGCGGCACCGAAATGGGCCAGGGCATCAACACCAAGGTGGCGCAGGTGGTGGCGCATGAACTCGGCATTCCGCTGGAACTGGTGCGCGTCAGCGCTACCGACACCAGCAAGGTCGCCAATACCTCAGCCACAGCGGCATCCACCGGCGCCGACCTGAACGGCAAGGCGGCGCAAGATGCGGCCCATACGATCCGCCAGCGCCTGGCGGAATTCTTCGCGAAATTGCACGGCGGCGATGCCAAGGCGGTGGTTTTCGCGGCCGGCGCGGTCTATCTCGGCGAGCACAGCATGGCATTTGGCGACTTGGCGCAGAAGGCTTATCTGTCGCGGGTGCAGCTGTGGTCCGACGGTTTCTACGCGACCCCGGGCTTGCACTGGGATCCGAAAACCATGACCGGCCGCCCGTTCTCTTATTTTGCCTATGGCGCCTCGGTGTCGGAAGTGGTTGTAGATACTTTTACCGGCGAATGGCGGCTGCTACGCGCCGACGCCTTGTACGACGCCGGCCAGTCGCTCAACCCGGCCTTGGACATCGGCCAGGTGGAAGGCGCATTCATCCAGGGCATGGGTTGGCTCACCACGGAAGAACTGTGGTGGAACAAGGACGGCAAGCTGATGACGCATGCGCCGTCGACCTACAAGATCCCCGGCATTTCCGATTGCCCCCAGGATTTCCGCGTCAAGCTGTTCAAGAACCGCAACGTCGAGGACAGCATCCATCGCTCCAAGGCGGTCGGTGAACCGCCTCTGCTGCTGCCGTTCTCGGTCTTTTTCGCGATCCGCGACGCCGTCGCCAGCGTCGGCGGCAAGCGTTTCAATCCGCCGCTGAATGCGCCGGCGACCAGCGAGGCCATCCTGAAGTCGGTCGAAGCCGTGCGTGCGATGTCACGCGCGGCCTGATTCAGGCATATTCGGAGACTCATCATGAGCAACTGGCTGGACGCACTCACCACGCTGATCACGCAACCCTCGCAAACCACCACGGCGATCCTGGTCACCGTGGCCCAGGTCGAAGGTTCGGGTCCACGCGAGCCCGGCGCCAAGATGGTGGTGACCGCGGTTGGGCAGTTCGACACCATAGGCGGCGGCCACCTGGAATTGCAGGCGGTCAGGATCGCCCGCGAAATGCTGGACGAAGGCCTGTCGCTGAGCCGCGAGCGCCGCTTGCAGCGGTTTTCTTTAGGACCGTCGCTGGGCCAATGCTGCGGCGGCGTCGTCCATCTGGCGTTTGAACGGGTAACGCCCGCCTCGGCCGATTATTTCAGTTTCCTGCAACGCCGCTTGCGCGAAGCAGAAGACAGCTGGCGCCTGGTGGCCCTGGACGATGCCGCGCCGCCGGCCTTGTGCGACGGCGACGGCGAACGCCTGCACGGGCCGGGACGCTTGCCAACCCTGCCGTCCTTGTCGACGCCTTCGGTCAATGCTCTCGGCGCCTGCCTGGTCTTGCGCGACGATAACGGCAAGCGCTGGCTGCTCGATGCCTGCCTGGCGCCTCGCCCGCAATTGTTCCTGTTCGGCGCCGGCCATGTTGGCGCGGCCATCGTCAAGGCGCTTGGCGACTTGCCGTGCCGGGTAGTGTGGATCGACGAGCGCGAAGAAATGTTTCCCGACGAGTTGCCGGCCAACGTCCGGGTGGAAGCAACCGATACGCCGGAAGCCGTGGTGGACAGCGCCCCGGCCGGCTCCAGCTTCCTGGTCATGACGCATAATCACGCGCTCGACCAGCGGTTGTCGGCGCAGATCCTGCAGCGCGACGACGTAGCCTGGTTCGGCCTGATCGGTTCGAAAAGCAAACGCATGCAGTTCGAGCATCGCTTGCACGAGCGCGGCATCTCTCTGGAGCGGCTGGCCGACATGGTCTGCCCGATCGGCATTGCGGGCATCGTCGGCAAGGAGCCGGCGGTCATCGCCGCCTCGGTCACCGCGCAGCTGCTGCAGGTCTGGGAACAGATCGCCAGGCAGCAGCAGACAGCGGCGCCGCATCTGCGGCCGCAGCTGCTCAGCACAATCTAATTTGCATCAGTCATTCATTGCAGCGCTTGCACGCGCTTTCATTCAAGGATAGTTTCATGGCAGCCATCAGTTTCAGTAACCTCGACCAGTCCGCATTGCAGGCATACCGCGCCAGCGTTCTCCATTTCCACGCTGACCCGGCGCATCATGCCGACGCTTATGCATGGCACGAAGACGGTTTGCTGCTGGTCGCCGACGGCAAGGTAGTGGCGGCCGGCGATTATCAGAAGTTGTCGGTGCAATTACGCGCCGAGCTGAAAAGCGAACTGAAGATCCAGGACTACCGCGGCAAGATCATCATGCCCGGTTTCATCGATACCCATCTGCACTATCCGCAAACCGACATGATCGCCTCGCCGGCGCCAGGGCTGTTGCCATGGCTGGAAAAATATACTTTTCCGACCGAACGCAAGTTCGGCAATCCGGCCCACGCCAAGGATGTCGCCACCTTCTTCATCGACGAGCTGCTGCGTTGCGGCACCACTACGGCGATGGTGTATTGCACTGTCAATCCAGTCTCGGTGGACGCTTTCTTCAGCGCCAGCGAAGCGCGCAACCTGCGCATGGTGACCGGCAAGGTGCTGATGGACAGGAATTGCCCTGAGTTCTTGCAAGACACGGCCGAAGGCGGCATCCGCGACAGCGAAGAACTGCTGAAGAAATGGCACAAGCGCGGCCGCCAGCTGTATGCGATCACACCGCGTTTTGCACCGACCTCCAGCAACGCCCAGCTGCAGCTCGCCGGCGAACTGGCGCAAGCTTATCCGGATGCCTACCTGCAAACCCACGCGGCGGAAAATATCGATGAGGTGGCCTGGGTCAAATCGCTGTTCCCGGAATCGCGCAGCTACATGGATGTCTACGACAAGTACGGCATGCTGCGGCCGCGCTCCATGTACGGCCATTGCGTCTGGCTCGACAACCACGATCGCCAGCGCATGGCCGAGACGCAATCGGCCATCGCGATTTGCCCGACATCGAACCTGTTCCTCGGCAGCGGCCTGTTCGATTTCAAAGGCGCCGACGCGGCGGCAGTGCCCTTGTCGCTGGCGACCGACGTCGGCGGCGGCACCAGTTTCTCCATGCTGCAAACCATGAACGAAGCCTACAAGGTCGCGCGCATGGCGACCACCTACCTGCCGGCGATGCGGATGTTCTACCTGGCGACATTGGGCGGCGCGCGCAGCATGCAGCTGGAAGGCACGATCGGCAATTTCGTCGCCGGCGCCGAAGCTGATTTCATCGTGCTCGATCCGCAAGCCACGCCGCTGCTGGCGCGCCGCAGCGAACGCACCGAGAGCCTGGAAGAACTGTTGTTTGCCTTGGCCTTGCTGGGCGATGACCGGGCAATTGCGGCTACTTATGCGGCCGGCAAGCTGGTGCATAGCCGGGCCTAATTTCTAGAGAGGGTACATTGTGCCCACTCTATAGCTGACAAACGGCGAGTCTAGCGCCGTTGCTCCATTTTCAGTTTGCGGCGCAAACGGATATTGTCCGCAACGAGAATGAGTAGCCCTACAGCCGAAATTAGGCCAGCGCCGCCACCGCCAAGGTAATGCCAGATGACCCAGGCGATAATCGCGAAAGCAGCCGCAGCCGCGAGTAGTTGAAAACCGTCTTTCATGTGTAGATCGTCTGGAATCGATAGGTTTTTCTTGCCGCCGTTTTGTGGTCGCAAATGCCCGGCCAGCGGCGCAGACTTTGAATCAGCCATGGGCGATTGAGATTGTAGCGATTGGCTGTATGAAGTATATCAGCCATCGATGTGCCGCTCGCCAGAGATCTCCCGGTTGCCACAGCAATGCTGCCAATGACGGCGCCTACATAGAAGGACGCGGAACATGCGGCGATAATGCCCAAGCCTTCCAGTCGCGTTCCAGCGCCAATCAATTCCCCGATGGTGACGGCTTTTCCAAATTTATCAATCTGGCTCAGGATGATGCTGGCATTGGCAACAGCCATCTGTACAGAGCCGAACAAGGACCTTGGTGCGGGAAGGCCGAGACCTTCCATATTTTCCTTGAAGTAATCATAAAAATCAGACATTCGACCAAACTCCTAAAATTGCATTTATTGCAACTCAAAGAGTACCCTTCAACAAAATCAATGTCTATTATCTGAGTTCAGAAAAAGATAAGGATAGGATTAAAACTAGGGCCGCAACACGTACTTGTTTTCGCTGACACACTCATAGCGCTGCAAGACATTGCCGCTGTCGTCGACGCTCTCCAGGTACACATCGAACTGCCACAGGCGCGCCATGTGCCGCAGGATTTCATCGGTGCCGTCTGCCAGCGGCCGGCTGTCGCTGCGGAAATGGCGCAGGGTCAGGCTGCGGTCGCCGCGGGTATTGACCGACCACACCTGGATGTTCGGTTCGCGGTGGTTGATGTCATATTGCCGCGACAAGGCCTGCCGCACGTACTGGTAGCCGGCATCGTTATGGATCGCGGAGACTTCCAGTTCGCTGCGGTTCTCGTCGTCCAGCACCGCGAACAGGCGCATGTCGCGTATCAGTTTCGGCGACAGGTACTGGGCGACAAAACTTTCATCCTTGAAATTGCGCATCGCGTAATGCAGGGTTTCCAGCCATGGCGTTCCGGCCAGCTCGGGAAACCATTGCCTATCTTCGTCGGTGGGCTTTTCGCAGATGCGGCGGATGTCGCTCATCATGCCGAAACCCAGCGCATACGGATTCATGCCGCTGTAATACGATTTGGTCACCGGCGGCTGGTACACCACGTTGCTGTGCGAGTGCAGGAACTCCATCATGAAACCGTCGGTCAGCTTGCCCTCGTCGTACAGCGTGTTGAGGATGGTGTAGTGCCAGAACGTGGCCCAGCCTTCGTTCATGACCTGGGTCTGGCGCTGCGGGTAGAAATACTGCGCGACCTTGCGCACGATGCGGATCACTTCGCGTTCCCACGATTCCAGCAGCGGCGAATTTTTCTCGGCGAAGTACAGCAGGTTTTCCTGCGTCTCGGGCGGGAAGCGCCCTTCCACCTGTTCGGCCGTTTCCGCCTTTTTCTCCGGCAAGGTGCGCCATAACTCGTTGACCTGCGACTGCATGTATTCGGCCCGCTCGCGCCGCTGCGCCTGTTCTTTCTCCAGCGACAGTTTCTGCGGCCGCTTGTAGCGGTCGACGCCGTAATGCATCAAGGCATGGCAGGAATCCAGCAGTTCCTCGACCTTGGAAAAGCCGTAGCGCTCCTCGCATTCGGCGATGTAGGCCTTGGCGTAGACCAGGTAATCGATGATGGCGTGGGCATCGGTCCACAACTGGAACAGGTAGTTGCCCTTGAAAAAAGAATTATGCCCATACGCCGCATGCGCCACCACCAGCGCCTGCATGGTCATGGTGTTTTCTTCCATCAGGTAGGCGATGCAGGGATTCGAATTGATGACGATTTCGTAGGCCAGCCCCATCTGCCCGCGCTTGTAGTCGCGTTCGGTCATCAGGAAATGCTTGCCGAACGACCAGTGCCGGTAATTCACCGGCATGCCGGCCGAGGCATAGGCGTCCATCATCTGTTCGGCGGTGATGATTTCCAGCTGGATCGGATAGATATCCAGCTTGTAATTGGCGGCGACGCGGGCAATCTCATCGTTGTACAGCTCGATCAGATCGAAAGTCCAGTCGGACGGGCACGGCAAAGGCTGGTGGATCAGGCGGTCGTTCATGAGTGCACCTGCTTTTCAAACAGTTCGCGGAACACCGGATAGATCTCGCTGGCAGCCTGCACTTTTTTCATCGCAAACTGGGGATTGACCGCAGCGATCTGCTGATATTCGGTCCATAGGTTCTGCTCTTCGACGGTAACCTGGATGTAGGCGAAATAACGCGAGCGCGGCAGTATTTCCAGCTCCAGCAGCTGCCGGCATTTCGGTGAATCGTCATTCCAGTTGTCGCCGTCGGAGGCTTGCGCGCCGTAGATATTCCAGTCGCCCGGCGGATAACGCTCGTCGATGATCTGCTTCATCAGTTCCAGCGCGCTGGACACTACCGTGCCGCCGCTTTCCTGGGAATGGAAGAAGGTTTCTTCATCGACCTCGTCGGCGCGCGTGTGATGGCGGATGAAGACGACTTCGATATGTTCGTAGTTACGGGTCAGGAACAGGTAAAGCAGGATGAAAAAACGCTTCGACAGGTCTTTGCGCTGCTCATCCATCGAACCCGATACGTCCATCACGCAAAACATCACGGCCCGGCTCGACGGTTGCGGCACCTTGACCCGGTTGACGTAGCGCAGGTCGAACGGATCGATGAACGGGATGCGCCAGATGCGGCCTTTGAGGTGATGGATATCGTCTTCCAGGCGCTTGATTTCCTCGCGCCTGTCTTGCGGATCGGCCTTGAGCGTCTCCATCAGCAGTTCCAGCTCGCGCAGCCTGACCACCAGCGGCGAACCGAGCGCGATCCGCCGTCCCAGCGAGCTCCGCAGGGAACGCACGATATCGATATTGTTGGGTGAGCCGTCGGTCGAATAACCGGCGCGCATGTTTTTCCAGCTCGGCACCGCCAGCAGGTTGGTCTTGATCAGGCGCGGCAATTCCAGGTCTTCGAAGAAATACTGCATGAATTCTTCACGCGACAACTGGAATACAAATTCATCTTCGCCTTCGCCCTGGTCGCTGGCCGAACTGCCGCCGCCGCCCTGGCCGCCGTCCGGACGGGCAATGCGGTCGCCTTGCAGGTAATCCTGGTTGCCGGGATGGACCATTTCGCGCTTGCCGCCGGGACCGTGGCCGAATATCGGTTCGCTGATGCCCTTGCGCGGAATGCTGATGCTCTTGGCGTTCTCGATTTCCTTGATGCCGCGGTCGCGCACTGCTTCCGTGACCGAGCGATGGATGGCCGCCCGGAAGCGCCGCAGGAAGCGCTCCCGGTTGGCAATGCTTTTGTTCTTGCCAGACAGTCTACGGTCGATTATCTGATGCAACACGGTCGGCTCTCCTAGGGTGAGTCGCTGTACTTATCCGATGCGTACCCAATGCCCACCTTACGACGATTTGCGCACACGCAGATACCATTCGCACAGCAAGCGCACCTGTTTCGGCGTGTAACCCTTGCTGACCATGCGATTGACGAAATCTTCATGCTTGCGCAATTCTTCGTTCGAACCTTTGGCGTTGAATGAAATAACCGGTAACAAGTCTTCGGTATTCGAGAACATCTTCTTCTCGATCACCACGCGCAGCTTTTCATAGCTGGTCCAGAGCGGATTCTTGCCGGCGTTCGAGACCCGTGCGCGCAGCACGAAATTGACGATTTCGTTACGGAAATCCTTGGGATTGCTGATGCCGGCAGGTTTTTCGATTTTTTCCAGCTCGCCGTTCAAGGCGGCGCGGTCAAAGCTTTCACCGGTGTCATGGTCGCGGAATTCCTGGTCCTGTATCCAGAAGTCGGCGTAGGTAACGTAACGATCGAAGACGTTCTGGCCGTATTCCGAATACGATTCGAGATAGGCGGTCTGGATTTCCTTGCCGATGAATTCGGCATATCGGGTGGCCAGCGTATCCTTCACGTAAGACAGGTATTTCTGCTCGATCTCTTGCGGAAACTGTTCACGCTCGATCTGCTGTTCCAGCACATACATCAGGTGCACCGGATTGGCCGCGACTTCGGTCGAATCGAAATTGAATACGCGCGACAGTATCTTGAAGGCGAAGCGGGTCGAGACCCCCGTCATGCCTTCATCGACGCCGGCGTAATCGCGATATTCCTGGAACGATTTGGCTTTCGGATCGCTGTCTTTCAGGTTCTCGCCGTCATATACCTGCATCTTGGAGAAGATGCTGGAATTCTCCGGCTCGCCCAGGCGCGTCAGGATGGAAAACTGCGCCATCATCTTCAGCGTGCCCGGCGCACAGATTGCCTTGCCCAGCGACGAAGTGCGGATCAGCTTTTCGTAGATCTTGATTTCTTCCGACACCCGCAGGCAATACGGCACCTTGACGATGTAGATACGATCGAGCAAGGCTTCGTTGTTTTTATTGTTGCGGAACGCTTTCCATTCCGATTCGTTGGAGTGGGCCAGGATGATGCCGTCGAACGGGATCGCGCCAAAACCTTCGGTGCCCTTGAAATTGCCTTCCTGGGTGGCGGTCAGCAACGGATGCAGCACCTTGATCGGCGCCTTGAACATTTCGACGAATTCCAGCAAACCCTGGTTCGACAGGCACAGGCCGCCGGAATAGCTGTAGGCGTCGGCGTCGTCCTGCGAATATTGTTCCAGCTTGCGGATATCGACCTTGCCGACCAGGGTGGAGATGTCCTGGTTGTTTTCATCGCCCGGCTCGGTCTTGGAAATCGCGATCTGCCGCAGGATCGAGGGATAACGCTTGACCACGCGGAACTTGCGGATGTCGCCGTTGAATTCATGCAGGCGCTTGACGGCCCACGGACTCAGTATCGATTTCAGGTAACGGCGCGGAATGCCGTACTGTTCTTCCAGGATGGCGCCGTCTTCTTCGTAGTCGAACAAGCCCAGCGGCGACTCGTTGACCGGCGATCCCTTGAGGGAATAGAACGGCACATGCTCCATCAACTGTTTGAGGCGCTCGGCGATCGACGATTTGCCGCCGCCCACCGGACCGAGCAGATACAGGATCTGCTTGCGTTCTTCCAGGCCTTGCGCGGCGTGCCGGAAATAAGCGACCACCTGTTCGATCACTTCTTCGGCGCCGTAGAATTCCTTGAACGCCGGATAGACCTTGAGCACCTTGTTGGCAAAGATGCGCGACAAGGAAGGATCGTGCCTTGTATCAACCTGCTGCGGTTCGCCTATCGCCATCAGCATGCGTTCCCCAGCTGTTGCATAACAGCTGGGATCAGTCTTACAAAGCGCAAGATATTCTTCTAAGGAAAATTCTTCTTCTCTGGTTTTGTCGAACCGACTCGCAAAGCTGCTGTAGATATCCATATCACCCCCGCATCAACGATGTTGCGAAAACAAATTGAAGATTATTTCTACCGATTTCGACCTCTTCAGATACGCACAGTTCCTTGATCAGCCGGCTTCGTTTTTCGATGCGGCCCAGAAGAGGATTTACACGATTTTGATTCTAAACCTTTTTCTAAGATGCAACAGGGTTTTCTGATTTTTCATTCCAAGGCGCGACCTTGAATAAAATCAACATCCCCGGCAGCGCCAGTACAAAACACAATATGAAAAAATGGAACCAGCCGGTTTCAGCAACAATGTAACCGACCGAGGAATTGATAAAGGTGCGTGGCACCGCAGCAAGGCTGGTAAACAAGGCATATTGCGTCGCCGTGTAGCGCGGATCGGTGGTGCGCGCGATATACGCCACGAAAGCGGCGGTGCCGAGGCCGACGCCGAACGCCTCGCCGCCGATCACGATAGCCAGCACCAGCGGATCGGGGCCGGTCTGGGCCAGCCAGGCAAAACCGAGGATGGTCACCGCCTGCACCACGCCGAAAATCCACAAGGCGCGGTTAATGCCGATCTGCATCATCCAGATGCCGCCGACCAGGCCGCCGACCAGGCTGGCCCACAAGCTGGTGGTCTTGGAAATGACGCCGATTTGGGTCAACGAAAAACCGAGATCGATATAAAACCGGGTAGCAAGCGCGGTCGCCATGCTATCGCCCAGCTTGTACAGGAAGATGAAAGCCAGCACCCACAACGCGCTGCGCCAGCCGTCGCGGGCAATGAATTCCTGGAACGGCAGCACCACCGCTTGCCGCAGGTTCTTCGGCGGCGCGCCGTATACCGCCGGTTCCTTGATCATCAGGGTGCAGACCAGGCCCGGCAGCATGAATCCTGCCGTAATCCAGAATACTGCCTGCCAGCTCATATGGTCGGCCAGGAACAGCGACAGCGCGCCCGGCACCATGCCGGCTACCTTGTAGGCGTTGACGTTGATCGCCGCACCCAGGCCCTGTTCGTTGTCAGGCAGGATTTCGCGCCGGTAGGCGTCGATCACGATGTCCTGGCTGGCCGAGAGGAAGGCCACCAGCGAGGCCATGAAGGCAATCGTCGCCACCTGGGTGTGCGGATTTAGCATGCCCATGCCGCCGATAGCGACAAACAGGCTGGCCTGGGTCAGCATCATCCAGCTGCGCCTGCGGCCCAGCTTGCCGAAATGAAAGCGGTCCATCAGCGGCGACCACAGGAATTTCCAGGTGTAAGGAAACATCACCAGCGCAAACAGGCCGAGCGCTTTGACATCCAGGCCGGATTTGCTCAGCCATGCTTGCAGCAGGCTGAGCAGGATAAACAGCGGCAGGCCGGAACTGAAGCCGAGGAAGGCGCAGATCAGCATGCGCCGGTTGAGGTAGTGGTGCCAGGGATTTGAATCTGATGTCATGGATGCGCCTGCGGCGGCGGGAGTTTAGGATCCGGCGCCGGGCCGCAGCCTGGCGCCGGTTTCCTTATTTTTTTCGGAAACGGAATACCGCAAGACTACCACGCCAGTTTGGCAGCACCGATATCGGCTGGCCATCATGCAAGGCGACGCATTCGAGTACCTCCAGGCCGACTTCATTGGCCAGCTCTTCAAAATCCTTGATGGTGGCGCAGCGCAGGTTGGGCGTGTCGTACCATTCGTACGGCAGCGACTTGGACACCGGCATACGGCCGCGCAGCAGCGCTACCCGGTGCGGCCAGTAAGCAAAATTGGGGAAGGAAACGATCGCTTCGCGCCCGACCCGGGCGATGTCACGTAATACTCCTTCAACATTTTTCATCATTTGCAGCGCCGACAGGCACAGCACGGTGTCGAAGGCGTTGTCGGCAAACAGCGTCAGCCCGGCTTCCATGTCCTGCTGGATCACCGAAACGCCGCGCGCCACGCAGACCGGGATCTTGCTATCGTCGATTTCCACGCCGTAGCCGGCGCATTGCTTGTCGGACTGCAGGTAATCGAGCATGACGCCATCGCCGCACCCCAGGTCGAGCACCTGCGACTCGCCGCGCACCCAGTGCGCGATAAAGGCCAAATCGGGCCGCAAGCTGCTTAATTGATCAAAATTCATGCACTGCTCCTGCCGCTTCAGTCACTGCTGTCGATGCCGCCGGCTGTTCCAGCTCCTGCCAGATGCGGTTGTAATATTCGCCCACCACGCTCATGTAACGCGGGTCGTCCAGCAAAAAGGCGTCGTGGCCGTGCGGCGCATCGATCTCTGCATAACTGACGCGGCGCTTGTTGTTGACCAGCGCCTGCACCATTTCACGGCTGCGTTCCGGCGAAAAGCGCCAGTCGGTCATGAACGAGACCAGCAGGAACTGCGCCTCGGTCTTGCTCAGGGCGCGGGTCAGGTCGCCGTCGTATTCCTTGGCCGGGTCGAAATAATCGAGGGCCTTGGTGATCAGCAGGTAGGTGTTGGCGTCAAAGTATTCGGAAAATTTGTCGCCCTGGTAGCGCAGGTAGGATTCGATTTCGAAATCGATGCCGAAACCGAACTGGTAGGCGCCGGAACGCAGGTCGCGGCCGAATTTCTCGGCCATGTCGTCGTCCGACAGATAAGTGATATGGCCCACCATGCGCGCTACCCGCAAGCCGTTCTTCGGCACCACGCCATGGGCGTAATAGTCGCCGCCATGGAAACCGGGGTCGGTCAGGATGGCCTGGCGCGCGACGTCGTTGAACGCGATGTTTTGCGCCGACAGTTTGGGCGTCGAGGCGATCACCACGCAATGGCGCAGGCGGGTCGGATACAACAGGCTCCAGGCCAGCGCCTGCATGCCGCCCAGCGAACCGCCCATGACGGCGGCGAACTGGACGATGCCGAGCGCATCGGCCAGGCGTGCCTGCGCTTGCACCCAGTCTTCCACGGTCACGACCGGGAAGTCGGCGCCATACGGTTTGCCGGTGGCGGCGTTGAGGTGCATGGGGCCGGTCGAGCCGAAACAGGAACCGAGGTTGTTGACGCCGATGACGAAGAACTTGTTGGTGTCGAGCGCCTTGCCCGGCCCCACCATGTTGTCCCACCAGCCGACATTCTTTTCGTCGTCCTGGTACACGCCGGCGACGTGGTGCGAGGCGTTCAGGGCGTGGCACACCAGCACCGCATTCGACTTGTCGGCGTTGAGGCTACCGTAGGTTTCGTACACCAGTGTGTAATCCGCCAGCAGCGCGCCGCTTTGCAGCTGCAGCGGCGTCGCGAAATGCATGGACTGCGGGGCAACTATTCCGAGGGACATGGTAAGGACCTAATAACAATAAAAAAAGCCCGAGAGCTTTCGCTAATCGGGCTAAATTCTGGGCTTGTACTTCAAGCTCGCTTTAGCCGTATTTATTTGGCAGCGCCTGGTCCAGTGACCGGATGCTGCCGCGCGCCCGCAAGCTGAGGTGGTAAGACCATTCAAATCGGCGCGATAGCCAAGAATAACCAAGTCGGGGCCTGGCGTCAAACCGGAACTGTATATATCAGGCGACGGTCATGCGCATCTGGCTGACTGCGGCAGCAATTGCGCTCGGCTCGGTATTGCGCAGGATTTTCCTGGTTTGCAGCGTCAGTTCGTCCAGGTCGCTGTTCAGCACTTCCTGCTTCACCGCCAGCAGTTGCGCCGGATGCATGGAAAACTCCAGCAGCCCCATGCCCAGCAGCAAACGCGTGAATTTGACGTCGCCCGCCATTTCGCCGCATACCGAGACCGGAATGCCGGCCTTGCGCCCCAGGGCAATCACGGTCGACAGCAAGAACAGCACCGCCGGGTGCAGCGGATTGTACAAATGCGCCACTTCGTGGTCGACGCGGTCGATCGCCAGCGTGTACTGGATCAGGTCGTTGGTGCCGATCGACAGGAAATCCATGCGCTTGATGAACATCGGCAAGGCCAGCGCCGCTGCCGGAATTTCTATCATGGCGCCGGTCTGGATCGATTCGTCGAAGGCCACGCCTTCATCGCGCAGCTGCTGCTTGGCTTGGCCGATCATGGCCAGGGTCTGGTCGATTTCGAAAGCGTGCGCCAGCATCGGGATCAGCAGCTTGACCTTGCCGAAGGCTGAAGCGCGCAGGATCGCCCGCAACTGCGTCAGGAACAGCTGCGGCTCGGCCAGGCAGTAACGGATCGCGCGCAAGCCCAGCGCCGGGTTGAGCGCGGTCTGCTCCTCGGTATTGATCGGCTTGTCGGCGCCGACATCGAGCGTGCGGATGGTCACCGGCCGGCCCTTCATCGCCGTCACCGCCTGGCGGTAGGATTCGAACTGCTCATCCTCGGTCGGCAGCTCGTGCTGGGGGCCGATACGGCCCATGAACAGGAATTCCGAACGGAACAGACCGACGCCGCTGGCGCCGGCATCCATCGCCGCTGCACAATCGCTGGGCAGTTCGATGTTGGCCAGCAGGCTGATTTCAGTGCCGTCCAGGGTCACCGCGCGGGTCTTCTTGATCTTGCCGAGTTTTCTGCGCGAACGCAGCAGGTGCGCCTGCCGTTCTCGATATTGTTTGAGTATCACTGTTGCCGGGTCGACAATCACGACGCCGGCATCGCCGTCGATGATGATCCAGTCATCCTGCTTGATCAGGCGCGAAGCGTTGTTCATGCCGACTGCGGCCGGGATATCCAGGCTGCGCGCCACGATCGCGGTATGCGAATTCTGGCCGCCGAGGTCGGTGACGAAACCGGCGAAGGCGCGGTCGCGAAATTGCAGCATGTCGGCCGGGGAAATGTCGTACGCCACCACCACGATATTGGCGAACGAAGCGCCGTCGCTGTCGACTTCCGGCAGCCGGGTGGAAGTGCCGGTCAGCACTTTCAGCAGGCGCTCGCCCACCTGCAGCACGTCCATCTTGCGCTCACGCAGGTAGGTGTCTTCGATTTCGTCGAATTGCGCCGACAGCTCGTCGATCTGGGTCACCAGCGCCCACTCGGCGTTATATTGGCGATTGCGGATGATATCGAGCGACATTTCGGCCAGCATCGGGTCCGACAGGATCAGCAGGTGGACGTCGACAAAGGCGCCCAGCTCGGGCGGCGATTCTTTCGGCAGGTCGGCGCGTATGGTCTGCAGTTCGGTGCGCACCCTGGTGACGGCGCTCTGCAGGCGCTGGACTTCGGCTTCGACCTCGGTTTCGCCGATCAGGTAGTGCTTGACGTCCATCGCCGCCGGCGCCAGCAGATGGGCGCGGCCGATCGCGATGCCGCGTGAAACCGGAATGCCATGTAAGGTGAAAGATGCCATCTGGTCGCCCAATTTTATACATTGCGGGACAGAGTCCGACAGCCACTCCGCTCCCAACTGACTAGATAGATAAAACGCGCAGGTTGCAATTAAATTGCAAAAAATAATTGGGCAGTGTCCGGACACGCGTCTCGGCGTGTACGGTCACAAATCAGGATCATTCCCCTTCGCCGAACTTGTCTTGAATCAACTGATATAAGGCATCAAAGCAGGTCTTCTCATCTTCGCCCTCGGCTTCCAGCAATATCGTGCTGCCCTTGCCGGCCGCCAGCATCATCACGCCCATGATCGACTTGGCGTTGACGCGGCGCTTGTTGCGGGTCATCCAGACTTCACTTTTGAATTTGCTTGCCAGTTGCGTAAATTTGGCTGACGCGCGAGCGTGCAGGCCGAGTTTATTGATGATTTCGATTTCTTGTTGAATCATTTGTCTTTTATCTAATATTGGATTTATTGAAAGACCCGGCCCGGCAGACAATCATCTAATGCGCCACGCGCACCCGGCTATCGACCCTGACCGCTCCGCCCTGGCCGCCCGCCAGCGCCATTTCAGTCACCACGTCGAGCGTATCGTTGCGATAGGTCAAGGCGCGCAGCAGCATCGGCAGGCTGATGCCGGCAATCACCTGGGTCTGGTTGCCGGTGCAAAACGGCAGCGTGCAATTGGATGGCGTACCGCCCATGACGTCGGTAATCACCAGCACCCCCGAACCATCGTCCAGGCGCGCCGCGGCCTGCTTGGCCAGTTTCTGTACTTCGACGGGATTCTGGTCGGCGACCACATCGATTGCTTCAAGCCGCTCCGGCATCTGACGAAACACGTGAGAGGCAGCTGCGATGAATGCCTGGCCCAGAGGGGCGTGGGTTAAAAGGAGAATGCCGATCATAGTTTCAATTTCAAATCCGGCTTGCGGATTCGTCCCGGTTTACAACGGTTTTACAGCAACGACCGTCCTGGTCCGCAGCTTCGGCTGCCAGTGACCAGAACAACAAAATAAGTTACAGCGCCGCTTCCAGCGCATCGATGAACATCTCGGCAACATCAAAACCGGCCTGTTGCTTAATTTCCTGAAAGCAAGTCGGGCTAGTGACATTGACTTCGGTCAGATAATCGCCAATCACATCTAATCCTACCAGCAACAGGCCACGCTGTGATAACACCGGCCCAAGTGCTTCGCCGATTTCGCGGTCGCGCGCCGTCAGCGGCTGGGCGACGCCGATGCCGCCGGCCGCCAGGTTGCCGCGCACTTCGCTGCCCTGGGGGATCCGCGCCAGCGAATAGGGCACGACTTTACCGCCAATTACCAATACGCGCTTGTCGCCGGCGACTATTTCCGGGATGAAACGCTGGATCATGATGGTGCGGTGGCCGTTGTCGGTCAGGGTTTCGATGATAGAGCCCAGGTTCAGGCCGTCTTGCCGCACCCTGAAAATGCCGGCGCCGCCCATGCCGTCGAGCGGCTTCAGGATCACGTCCTGGTGTTCCGCGTGGAAGGCGCGCAGGCGCGCCGCATCGCGCGTCACCAGGGTCGGCGAGGTGTATTTGGAGAATTGGGCAATCGCCAGCTTTTCATTGTGGTCGCGGATTGCCTGCGGTTTGTTGAATACCCGCGCACCTTGTGTTTCCGCCAATTCCAGCAGATAGGTGGTGTAGATGTATTCCATGTCGAAAGGCGGGTCCTTGCGTAGCAGGATCGCATCGAACTCCGACAGGAACATGGCCGACGGCGCGCTGGCCCTATACCAGTCCTTGTCGTCCCCGGTCAGGCTGACGCGGATCACGTTGGCGGTGACGATCCCGCTTTCCAGCGCCATGTCCTTTTGCTCGAACGCATAGATGGTATGGCCGCGCTTGACGGCTTCCACCATCATGGCGTAAGTCGAATCCTTATACGTCTTGAAGGTATCGAGCGGATCGGCAAGGAAAGCAATTTTCATTTTCAGGCCCTATGGTTGTCAGGACAGCGTATTAATATTCTTCCGGATTCGGATCAGTCTTTTCCATTTCCAGCGAGGCCGCCAGCAACCCGAGGCGCGCTACCACGCCATACATATAGAAGCGGTTCGGCGCAGTAGTACCGGGTTTGGCCAGCATGTCCGGCAGCGCATGCTGCTGGGCAAACGCCAGTGGCACAAAGTGGGCGCCCGGCGCGTTCAGGTTTTCGTTGATGCCGCGCTCGGCGTGCACCCGGTAGAAACCGCCGACCACATAACGGTCGATCATGTACACCACCGGTTCCGCCACCGCGTCGTTGATATGCTCGAAAGTATGCACGCCTTCCTGGATGATCAGGTCGTGGATTTCGCCGCCGGCCTTGCCCAGCGACAGCTTCTCGCGCTGCTTGCGGCTCAGGTCCTTGATCTGGCTGACGTCGGTCACGCTCATCACGCCCATGCCGTCGGTGCCGGCGTCGGCCTTGACGATCACGAACGGCTTTTCGGTGATGCCGTATTCCTTGTATTTCTTGCGTATCTTGGCCAGCAGCGAGCTGACGCTGGCGGCCAGCTTGTCGTCACCGTCCACCGCCTGGAAGTCGACCTGGTCGACCTTGGCGAAAAACGGATTCAGCATCCACGGATCGACATCCACCAGCTTCGAGAATTTCTTGACCACCTCGTCGTAAGCCGTGAAATGGTTGCTCTTGCGGCGCACGGTCCAGCCGGCGTGCAGCGGCGGCAACACATTCTGCTCGTTCAGGTGCTCCAGTATCGACGGCGTGCCGGAAGACAGATCGTTATTCAGCAAGATGGTGCAGGGGTCGAAATTCTTCAAACCCAGGCGGCGGCCGTTGGCGGAGCGCTCCAGCGGCTCCAGCGTGATGGTGCTGCCGTCCGGCAATTCGATCGTCTGCGATTCTTTCACGCTTTCATCGAGCGTACCCAGCCGCACATGCAAACCGGTCTGGCGGAAAATCTGCATCAGGCGCGCTACGTTCTGCAAATAGAAAGTATTGCGTGTGTTCAGCTCCGGCAGCAGCAGCAGGTTTTTGGCGTCCGGACAATACTTTTCGATGGCCGCCATGGCCGCCTGTATCGCCAGCGGCAGCATCTCGGGCGACAGATTGCTGAATCCGCCCGGAAACAGGTTGGTGTCCACCGGAGCCAGCTTGTAGCCTGAATTGCGCAGGTCGACCGAACAATAGAACGGCGGCGTGTGTTCTTGCCATTCCATCCGGAACCAGCGCTCGATAGCCGGCGTGGCTGCGAGGATTTTCTTTTCCAGATCGAGCAAAGGGCCGTTCAGGGCGGTGACAAGGTGGGGAACCATATAAAACTTTCTTTTGGGAACTATGCAGCAAACTTACGCGTGCCTGTGGCAGGAATGTCTTTCAGGACTCCCATGACAGGCAAGAGACGCAGATTCTAACGGGAAATGCATTATTTCGCCGCTTAACCGGTGAGAAACCGCCGGGGTGCCCTCCATGGCGATGCTCCGGCAAGCGCGTCCATGAGCCAAGTTTACATCGGGCCGGTCACGGATTTTTAAAGTCCCGGAAAAACAAAAAAAGCGCCTTCAGGCGCTTCCAAAACATATCATATTAGCATCATATCCGGCCCTGCTCCCGCAAGTATCAGATCCGTTTGTACATGAAGCTGCTGTCGCTCAGCTTGCCCGTGGTCGAACGGGCATAGGCGGGAACGATGCCTGCCAGTTCAAATCCCAGCGTGTTGCACAAGGATTCCGCCGCATCGCCGGTGCGCGTCTCCAGGAACAGCAGGGAGCGGCCGTCGGCGCGCGCAATCGCTTCGCTCTGTTGCATCAGTACGCGGGCGACGCCTTTGCGCCGCACGTCGGGATGCACCAGCAGCTTGGAAATCTCGGCCCGGTGACGGCCGTTGGCCGGCGCCGCCAGCACCAGCTGTACGGTGCCGACGATCTGGCCGCCAAAACGCGCCACCAGCAAGCGCCGGCCGCCGCTCACCAGCGAGCCGCTGACGCCGTACCAGAATGAGAAGGCATCTTCGGCATTCGGCGTTTCCAGGAATCCGATGCTGGCGCCCTGCTCCACGCAAGCCATCAGGATATCGGTGAGCGGGCCCACCACCTGGTCGAACTGGTTCGCCTTGACGTCTTCAACCGTGCATGCGGTCAGGCGTTGCGGGGTGATGGTCGGGTCCAAGCTGAAATCTCCTGAAACGGCAGCGGCAAAAAAACAAAATCCCAGGGCATGCCTGGGATTACATCGAACATCGCGCCGGACAGCCAATGCAGCAGCTATCCGGCACGCTCAGGCAAGACTTAGTCGTGCTTAATTATGCTTAGTCGTGATACGCAGATTCGCCATGGCTGGAGATATCCAGGCCTTCGCGTTCTTCTTCTTCGGTCACGCGCAAGCCCATGACGATGTCGACCAGCTTGAATGCGATCAGCGAAACCACGCCTGACCAGACCAGCGTGGTCAGCACGCCTTCGAACTGGATCCACAGCTGGCCCGGGATCGAATAGTCTGGCAGGACTGCATTGGTGACGTAGTCATAAATGCCAGTACCGCCGAGGCTAGGCGCAGCGAACACGCCAGTGAGCAGCGCACCCATGATGCCGCCGACGCCATGCACGCCAAACACGTCCAGCGCATCGTCCGCACCCAGCAAGCGTTTCAGGCCGGTGACGCCCCACAGGCAGACGAAACCTGCCAGCAAGCCCATGATCAGCGCGCCCATCGGGCCGACAAAACCGGCGGCAGGCGTAATCGCCACCAGGCCTGCGACAGCACCCGAAGCGCCGCCCAGCATGGAAGGCTTGCCCTTGCCGATCCATTCACCGGCGCTCCAGCTCAATACCGCAGCGGCAGTCGCCAGCAAGGTATTGATGAAAGCCAGTGCGGCGCTGCCGTTGGCTTCCAGTGCGGAGCCGGCGTTGAAACCGAACCAGCCGAACCACAGCAGCGAGGCGCCGACCATGGTCAGGGTCAGGCTATGCGGCTTGAACGCTTCCTTGCCGAAACCGACGCGCTTGCCGATCACGTACGAACCGACCAGGCCGGCGATAGCGGCATTGATATGCACGACGGTGCCGCCGGCGAAATCGAGCGCGCCCTTCTGGAACAGCCAGCCGCCGGTAGCGGTCAGTTTTTCTGCAGCGGCAGCGTCGGTGAAGCCATCCGGACCAGGCCAGAACCAGACCATATGCGCCATCGGCAGATAGGCGAAAGTGAACCACAAGACGGTGAACACTAGGATCGCGGAGAACTTGGCGCGCTCGGCGAAAGCACCGATGATCAAGGCGCAGGTAATTGCGGCAAACGCGCCCTGGAACACCACATAGGCAAACTCAGGCACCACAACGCCTTTGCTGAACGTGGCGGCGGCGGAATCCGGCGTCATGCCATGCAAGAACAGGCGGCTGAAACCCCCGAAGAACGCATTGCCTTCGGTGAACGCGATGCTGTAGCCGTAGAGTATCCACAGCACAATGATCAGCGAGAACACGGTGAAACACTGCATCAGCACCGACAGCATGTTCTTGCTGCGCACCAGGCCGCCGTAGAACAGGCCCAGGCCCGGCAATGTCATCAGGATCACGAACGCGGTACATACCAGCAACCAGGCGGTATCGCCCTTGTTCGGCACCGGCGCGGCCGGCGCGGCGGCGGCAGGAGCGCTGGCAGCCGGTGCGGCTGCGGCCGGCGCTGAAGCGGCTGGCGCCGCGGCAACTGCTGCAGACGCAGCAGCTGGGGCGTCGGCGCTGGCTGCTGCTACGCTGGCGCTAGCACTTGCTGATGGCTCGTCGGCGGCTGACGCCGGCAACATGGAAGTAGCCGCGATCAGCGTGCAAGCCGCCAAAATCGTAGCAAACGTACTTTTGATGTTCATATTTTTTATCCCCTTAGATTGCATCTTTGCCGGTTTCACCGGTACGAATACGAATAACTTCCTGCAGATCAAATACAAAAATCTTGCCGTCGCCGATCTTGCCGGTGCGGGCTGCGTTTTCAATCGCTTCTACCGCCTGCTCCAGGATGCTGTCGTCCACCGCCGCTTCGATTTTTGTCTTTGGCAAGAAGTCGACCACGTACTCGGCGCCGCGGTACAGCTCAGTATGCCCTTTCTGGCGCCCGAAACCCTTGACCTCGGTCACGGTAATGCCTTGTACGCCAATCGCCGAAAGCGCTTCGCGCACCTCGTCGAGCTTGAATGGTTTGATGATTGCTGTAATCAGTTTCATGTCGGCCTCGTGTTGTTTGGTGGAGCGGCGCCCGGCGCCGCGTTGCTGCTGTCCAGTTGCGGGTTGATCAGAAAGTCTTCGCTACCGAAAACACTACCCCGTCGCGGCCCAGGTTCTTGCCGCCCGGGCTGACATACGCGTTGTCCTTGGCGTTGGTGCCGACATAAGCCAGCCCCAAAGTCACGCCTGCCAACTGCTCGAAGGTCTTGGTCGCGCCGATTTTCCAGTCGGTGTAACTGTAAAAGCTGGCGTGTTCCACAGTCTGGTGGCCAACGTGCAGTCCCAGCGTGACGCCCGCGCCGACGTCGATATTGGCGCCTGCATCGTAGTAAGCGCTGCCCTTGCTGTCGACCGTGCCGAACAGGTTGGTCAGTGCATGTGAGTACTTGAAATAGGCCGGACCATAGCCGAGCTGCCCGTACAGTTCGAAGGTATTGGCGTTGCGGCCGATCTGGCTATAGTTGTTGGTCGGGTAGTAGTAATACAGGCCGCCGACGTCATACGTGAACCCGCCCGGCAGTTCGCCGCGCTTGCCGGCGTAGATGTCCCATTCAATCGAACCCTTGCCGCCGGTGCCGGTGTTGGCGGTGTCGACCGCATCCTTGATCCACTTGATGTTGGATAGCCAGGTCCCCGCATACAGCCCGGTCGGGTTATTGGTGTAGTCCGCGCCGCCCTGTATCGCCGGGTCCAGGCGCGTTTGCGAGATGCCGCGGAAGCGGTAGTCGTTGACCGCGCCTATGTTGTAGCTGATCTCGTTATCCGGCTTGGCGTCTTCGGCATGGGCGAGACCTGCGGAGAAACTTGCTGCTATTGTTGCGGCTAAAATCAGCTTTTTCATGGATGTCCCTGTTGGTATGTTGAATGAAAAACCGCTAAATCAGTACTCCTCGGACTTTCCATAGCAGAACCCATGCCAACTGTGCCAATTGCCGTTTTTTCGATAGCCGGCGCCCCTTGTGGGGCGTTTTACCCACTGCTTTTGCTGATTGTTAATCAAGGGATGTACGTGCACAAAAATATCGGCAAGAAAATGCACCACAATGGGACTTGGCTTTAAGGAAGCCTCGTTTTGGTGCGAAAACCCAAATAAGAAACTACATGACAGCCTGTAGTCAGCTACAGATCCGGTTGAGACTTGTTGCAAGGACATGCCGGGTAAGCGCTTGGTCGCTTCGCAGTGGACCTATGAATATAGCCAATCTTGGACCTTTCGTAACACCAGCTTGTAGCGCAAGATAGATGCCGCTTTGCATCCATCGCCACGCCGTTCCACAGGAGGTTATCTTGGCATCTACACAATACACATCAATTCAGATCAAGCCGCTCAGCGAGCAGGATTTCGCCGCCTGGCAGGGGCAATGGCAGGGTTACCAGGATTTTTATGAAGTCGATATCCCGCAAGCTACGCGCCTGGTGACCTGGCAGCGCCTGCTCGATCCCAAGGAGCCAACATTCGGCGCGCTGGCGATGGCGGATGGCAAGGCAGTCGGCCTGGTCCACTGGATTTTTCACCGCTCCTGCTGGACAGTGGAAGATTCCTGCTACCTGCAAGACCTGTACGTTTCACCGCAACAGCGCGGCGCCGGCGTCGGCCGCCTGCTGATCGAGCATGTGTATGCGCAAGCCAAGGCGGCTGGCGGCACCCGCGTGCACTGGCTGACGCACGAAACCAACAGCACCGCCATGCAGCTGTACGACCGCATCGCGCAACGTTCCGGTTTCGTACAGTATCGAAAGCAAATCACTTGATGAGAGAAGCAAGGCAGTAATGACTTAAACCGCCCTTCCGGATCAGAATTCCGATGTCGGGTTTGCCTGTATCGGTTATCATTTTTCTTATTTACCTCGAAGGGCCGATCATGAACAAACCCAACTTTTTTGACGACATCCAAGCCAAGATCAACCAGGCCATCGAAAACTCTCCCGCCAAGGATATCGAGAAAAACGTCAAGGCCATGCTGGGCCAGGGTTTCTCCAAGCTGGACCTGGTCACACGTGAAGAATTCGACGTGCAAGCCCAGGTGCTGGCAAGCACCCGCGCCAAACTCGAAGCGCTTGAAGCTCGCGTTACCGAGCTTGAGGCGCAGCTGAAGCAGCCTTGATGCTGCGCCAGTGACGCTGGCGGTGCTAAAAAGCCGGGCGCTGGCAGGCATGCAAGCGCCCGCAGTCACGGTTGAAGTCCACCTGGCCAACGGCTTGCCGTCTTTCACCATCGTCGGCCTGCCCGAAACCGAGGTCAAGGAATCCAAGGACCGGGTCCGCGCGGCGCTGCAAAACGCCCGTTTCGAATTTCCCTCACGCCGCATCACCGTCAACCTGGCGCCCGCCGATTTGCCGAAGGAATCGGGCCGCTTCGATTTGCCGATCGCGCTCGGCATCCTGGCCGCATCCGGGCAGATGCCGTCGGACGAACTCGATCAATACGAATTTGCCGGAGAGCTGTCGCTGTCAGGCGAGTTAAGGCCGATACGCGGTGCATTGGCGATGACTTTCGCCATGACCGCCGGCTGCGGTGAACGCCACGCTTTCATTCTGCCGCGCGGCAATGCCGACGAAGCGGCCCTGGTTGGCGATGCCCGCATTTTTCCGGCGGACAGCCTGTTGCAGGTCTGCGCCCATTTTTCTTCCCGGCAGCCAGAAACCAGGTTGTTGCGCCACACGGCGTTGCCATCGCAGCAGCGGCGGCCTCCTCCCTACCTCGATTTCAGCGACGTCAAAGGACAGATGCAAGCCAAGCGCGCACTGGAAGTCGCCGCGGCGGGCAGTCATAGCGTACTGCTGGTCGGCCCTCCGGGTACCGGAAAATCCATGCTGGCGGCGCGTTTTCCCGGGATTCTGCCGCCCATGAGCGACCGCGAAGCGCTGGAATCGGCGGCGGTGCAGTCGCTCACCAGCGGTTTTTCGGGTACGCGCTGGAAGATCAGGCCATACCGGGCGCCGCACCACACTGCCTCCGGCGTGGCGCTGGTGGGCGGCGGCAGCCCGCCGCGCCCAGGTGAAATTTCCCTGGCCCATCGCGGCGTCCTGTTCCTCGATGAACTGCCGGAGTTCGACCGGCGTGTGCTGGAGGTATTGCGCGAGCCGCTCGAATCCGGCCACATCACGATTTCGCGGGCCGCGCGCCAGGCCGATTTTCCCGCCCAATTCCAGCTGATCGCAGCGATGAATCCCTGCCCTTGTGGCTATCTTGGGCACGCGGTAAAACAATGCCGTTGCACGCCCGACCAGATCCTGCGTTATCAAAACAAAATCTCCGGGCCGCTGATCGACCGCATCGACATGCAGATCCAGGTAGCCGCGGTGCCTCACGACCAGTTGCTGAGGCAGGCCGACGGCGAGTCCTCCGCCGCGATAGCGGCCAGGGTGGCGCAGGTGCATGCCGCGCAGCTGACGCGCCAGGGCAAGCAGAACAATGGCTTGTCGGCCAGCGAAATCGACTGTTACTGCAAGCCCGACGACGCCGGCGAAAAATTGCTGAGCGGCGCGATGGCGCATCTGCACTGGTCGGCGCGTGCCTATCACCGGGTGCTGAAAGTGGCGCGCACCATCGCCGACCTGGCCGCGGCGGACACCATCGGCGCAGCCCATGTGGCAGAGGCAATCCAATACCGGCGGGCGTTGCAAGACGCATAATCTTGCCGCCTGGAAACTCAGCAGGGAAACTCACGGTGCGATCGGCAGTCCAAAAAATATCAGGACTGGAGGTCATATGTTTACCAAACAGAAAGACTATAAAGTCGGCCGCGATGGTTACGTTTCGGAAATCACGCAATTCCTTGACGAGTTTCTTGACGAGCATCCTGAAGTGGTCGATGAGCAAAACCGGGGCTGGCACATATTCTGGGATCGCAAGGTCGACCAGAATGAGCTGAAAAAGGCCAGCGAAGACAGCGTGCCGACCAAACCTTACTACTATAGTTGACAGGTTTGACCATGAACCCGCGGCAGATCCGGGTTTAAGCTCATTTTAATTCAAGGCCGCTAGGATGGACTCCATTGGCGCCCCAACGCCAGGTCACATTTTTCCCCATACAGCTGTCGTCCAAGCCGGGCGATGCATTTTTGGAGGAAGCATCATGAACAAGCGCTCTCTTTTTATCGTATCCGCGATGCTGGCGGCAAATCTTGCCTTTGCCGCGGATGCCGCGCCGAGCCGGTTGCAGCCGGTCACCAGCGGCGTCGTCACTTACTTGTCCGGCGGTATCGGGCAGGACGAATCCAGCGCCATACAGCAGGAAGCCAAAAACTATTCGCTGGAGCTCGAATTTGTCGTCAATGCCTCGCCCCGCGCTGAATTTACTTCTGACGTGCAGGTGAAGATCAGCGACGCCACCAACGGCACCGTCCTCGATACCGTGTCAAAAGGCCCTTTCCTCCTGGCGCAACTACCGGCCGGACGTTACCGCCTTGAAGCAATCAAGGATGGCAAGAGCAAGGCCCAGGAGGTGACGATCAAACCCGGATCGCATCAGCACATCATGTTTGAATGGGCGGAGTAGCGGATCTGCAACATCGCCGGCGAAGGCCGGCAACGGCAGTCCGGGACTGCCGTGCCGTGGGATATGGCGATTTTGGATGGCTGTTAGGGAAAATGCATAGCCTTGATCAACATTTAGTTCGTGACAAACAGGAGCGCCGGCGTAGTATGTAAATGAAATGATTGGTTCTTCGCCTGATAAATATGTCTCATTAGAAACATGTCTCTCGGAAAAGGAGTTAAAAAATATTATTTTCATTTGCTGGCTTGAAAACTGCTTACTCGATCATTACCTTCTGTCTTAATTACCGGGAGCGCATATGAACCTGATTTATAACAGTGACCAATACAGCGTCGTCGAATTTGGTGCCGATGAACAACGCGAAGCCTTGCGCTTCGGCGGCTATGAAATCGTCGATAAATCATTCAAGCGTGAGATTTTCATTGCTGGTGCCTTGGCTGAGTTTTTCCGTAAAGGGGTCGAAGACTTGATTGCGACCGAGCCGAGCATCGAAGATATTGATGCCTTTTTAGGCAATTATGACTCGATGATGAGTCAGCCCGTAACCTTGCAGTAATCTCCTTTCCGATCCACCTCGTTTCAGTCAACCTGCGGTTGCCGACGCCGTCGGCTCCATCGGGAAGACTGGGGCGGCTTCGGTGTCGCCGCAGTTTCGCTTTCGTTTAACCTTCATGTACGCCAATTCCAGCCCGATCCACAGTGCCCAGAGCGGCGTCCATGACCAGCTTGCAGCCACCGTCGCCAAACATGCGGCGCACGTTTTTCAGAAACCGGTCAGCGTGTACAACCAGCGTGCTTTCGACGACAGCATCGCTGCCTGGCGCGCCGCCGGCAGCTTGCCCCTGATCCTCGATGCCGGCTGCGGCGTCGGCCTCTCGACCATGCATCTGGCGGCGCAGTATCCCGATCATTTCGTGATCGGGATCGACCAGTCGGCCGACCGGGTTGGCCGCAATACCCTGTGGCCAGGCGGCGCGACGCCGTTGCCGCATAACTTCGTGCGGATCCGGGCCGACCTGGTGGATTACTGGCGCCTGCTGCTGGCCGCGCGGATTTTCCCGGCACGGCACTATCTGCTGTACCCCAATCCGTGGCCGAAAATCGGCCAGCTGAGCCGCCGCTGGCATGGCCATCCGGTGTTTCCGGATATCGTCGCGCTGGGGGGAATCCTGGAATGCCGCAGCAACTGGCGGATCTATGTAGAGGAGTGCGCCAGCGCCCTGGGGCAGCTGAGCGGCAAAGAGGTTGGCTGCGAAGCGTATCTGCCGCAACAGCCGATCACACCGTTCGAGAGCAAGTACCTGGCTTCCGGCCATCAGTTGTGGCGCTGCCAGGCAGACCTCGGTACGCATTGAATCCCGCCAGCCAAACGGCTAGCGGGGATTCGCACAAATCAGATTTCGACTTTGGTGCCCAGTTCGACTACGCGGTTCACCGGGATATGGAAAAAGTCCGACGGCTTGGCCGCATTCTGGTACATCCAGGCGAAAAGTTTTTCACGCCATAACTGCATGCCCGGAATCTTGCTCGGAATCACGGTATCGCGCGCCAGGAAGAAGGATGTATCCATCACGTCGAATTCCAGGCCGAACTGATTGCTGGCCAGGGCCATCACAATGTGCACATCGGGGGTTTCCTTGAAGCCGAAGGCGGTGCGCAGGATGTACACGTCGCTGCCCAGCTCCTTCAAGGTCAGGCGCTTGTCGTCGTCGACGAAAGGCACGTCCCAGATGCTGATCTTGAGGAAGAACACCCGCTTGTGCAGGATGCGGTTGTGCTTCAGGTTATGCAGCAGCGCCACCGGCACCGTGCCCACATTGCCGGTCATGAATACCGCCGTACCCTCCACCCGGTGCGGCGGATGGGCCAGCAGGCCCTCGACGAACGGTTCCAGCGGAATGCCTTCATCCTTGCTGCGCTCGCGCAGCAGCATGCGGCCGGAGTACCAGGTCATCAGCAGGAAGAAGGCAAAGCCGCCGAGCAGCAGCGGGAACCAGCCGCCGTCGACGATCTTCAGCAGGTTGGCGGCGAAGAAGGCGAAGTCGACGATGAAAAAGGCGCTGATGACCAGCGCCACCAAAAACGGATTCCACTTCCAGACGGTGCGCATGACGACTGCCGCCAGCACTGTCGTGATCAGCATGGTGGTGGTCACCGCGACGCCGTAGGCGGCGGCCAGGTTGTCGGATTTCTTGAACGCCAGCACCACTGCCACCACCAGTATCAGCAGCATCCAGTTAATCACCGGCACATAGATCTGGCCGCGTTCGTCTTCCGAAGTGTGGAGGATGCGCATGCGCGGCACAAAACCCAGCAAGATGGCCTGGCTGGTGAGCGAGAACGCGCCGGAAATCACTGCCTGCGATGCGATCACGGTGGCGGCGGTGGCCAGGATCACCATCGGCAACAGCAAAGCATCCGGCACCATCAGGTAAAACGGATTCTGGACCGCGCTGGGATTGGTCAGCAGGTTCGCGCCCTGGCCGAAATAATTCAGCATCAGGCAAGGCATGACGGTAAACAGCCAGGCAAAGCGGATAGGCCGGATGCCGAAGTGCCCCATGTCGGCGTACAGCGCTTCGGCGCCGGTCAGCACCAGCACCACCGAACCCAGCACGATGAACGCTTGCAGCGCGTGCTGCTGCATGAAGACAAAAGCGTAATAAGGATTGATCGCGGCCAGGATTTCAGGCGCCTTGATCACGTTGTAGATGCCCAACAGGCCGAGCGACAAGAACCAGACGAACATCACCGGCCCGAACAGTTTGCCGACCACCGTGGTGCCGTGCTTCTGGATCAGGAACAGGGCGATCAGGATCACCAGCGCCAATGGCACCACATAGCGGCTTAGTCCCGGCGTGGCGATTTCCAGCCCTTCCACCGCCGACAGCACCGAGATGGCCGGCGTGATCACGACGTCGCCGTAGAACATGCAAGCCCCGAACACCCCCAGCATCATCAGCAGCTTGGCGCGGCCCGAGCCGTTTTTTGCGGTGCGCAGCGACAGCGCCATCAAGGCCAGCACGCCGCCTTCGCCGTTATTGTCGGCGCGCATCACGAACAGTACGTATTTCAGCGAGACCACGATGGTGATGGCCCAGAACAGCATCGAGATGATGCCCAGCACGCTATCGGGCGTGAACGGGATGCCATGCTCCGCGCTGAAACATTCTTTCAGCGCATACAACGGGCTGGTGCCGATATCGCCAAACACAATGCCCAGTGCAGCCAGCGTGATGATATGGAAACGGGACGACTTGAATCCGGCGCTGTTGCTGGTTTGCGTATTACTCATGTTCTCTCTCTTATTGGTAAGGGCAAGCCCGCGCAGGTATAACAAGACACGGCCCGCTTACTTCAATTTGATATTTGCTTGAAACTTTTTGCGGCAATGCACAAGGAGCCGGATTTTACTCTCAACCCCGGGGCCGGAACCAGTTTGCAATGTCGCCGGCGTTGCTAAAATACATCCCCACGCCCATCGATTTGTGCTTATTCATGGTCAAGCTTAACGAATCGGGACAGTATCGGTTGATGATAAAAGACTATCACAGCAGCCTTACTCGGCAGCTTTCAATGCCAGCGCCCGTTCATACAGGGCGTTTTTCTTTTGTCCCGTAATTTGCGCCGCCAGCGATGAAGCTTGCTTGACCGACAATTCCGACAGCAAAATCCGTAAAATCCGCTCTCCCTCCGCGCTATCGTCGATTACGACCGGCGCGGCTTCGATCAGCAGCACGAATTCCCCCTTCTGCCGGTTGCCGTCGGCCGCCAGCCACGCCGGCGCTTCGCCCAGGGGGCACCGGTGCACGCTCTCGAACAGCTTGGTCAGTTCGCGCGCCAGCACCACCTGGCGCGCCGGACCGAAGGCCTGCAGCAAGGCGTCGACGGTTTCCACGATCCGGTGCGGCGCCTCGTACAGCACCAGGGTCGCGCTGGCGCCGGCCAGGCCGGCCAGCACGATCTCGCGCTGCCTGGCCTTGCTCGGCAGGAAGCCGACGAACTGGAACTGGTCGTTGACCAGGCCGCTGACCGACAGCGCGGTGACCGCTGCCGACGGCCCCGGCAGCGGCAAGGCGCGCAAGCCGGCGCGCAGCACGGCGTCGACGATGCGGGCGCCGGGATCGGATACCGCCGGCGTGCCGGCGTCGGACACCAGCGCAATGCGTTCGCCGGCTTGCAGGCGCGCCACGATCTTTTCCGCAACCTCCCGTTCGTTATGCTCGTGCGCCGCCAGCAAGGTCTTGGATAAACCATAGCGTTCCAGCAAATGGGCAGTATTCCTGGTGTCCTCGCACGCCACGGCGTCGACCATGGACAATACATGCAAGGCGCGCAGGCTGATATCGCAGACATTTCCGATCGGTGTGGCCAGCACATATAATGTCGACGCGGGATACGCTTGCTGCGCCACCTCATCCAAAATCGCTGGGTTGACGAGGCTGCTGGCAGATTGATGAGTCATGGGGAGTTATGAATGTTATATAAATGGGCCAAGCTGGCACTGACGCTAATGGCGGGTATCCTGTTGAACGGATTGTGCCCGCCTGCGCTGGCAAACACAACCTTCGCCGAATCCGCCAGCCCGGACGGCGGCGCCGACACCATTCCGCTGGCCAGCATCGCCTTGCTGCTGCCGCTGCGCTCCGGCCCATTGGGCGCGGCCGCCGACGCCGTGCGCGGCGGCTTCCTGAACGCCTACGAGCGTGACAAGAACGGCTTGGCGGTGACCGTGATCGAAGCGGCCGATACGCCCGGCGACATGCTGGCCGCCTATCTCGCCGCCAGTAAAAAATACGATATCCTGGTCGGCCCGCTGTCGCGCACCGGCCTCACCGCCATCATCCAGAACGGCCAGGTCGACAAGCCGACGCTTGCCTTGACCCAGCCGGATTTTTCCAACGGCAAGGAAATGACCCTGCCGCCGCAGCTGCTGCCTGTCGGCTTGTCGATCGAGGCCGAAGCGCGCCAGGTCGCAAGCTGGGTCGGCGCCGACTATGCGCCGGGCAAGGTATTCGTGCTGAGCACCGGCGCCGCCTGGCAGAAACGGGTCGCCAACGCCTTCGTGCAACAGATCCAGGGCAGCGGACTGCACGCCGACGTGATGACCTTGAACCTCGAAGACGGCGTGTTCAACGCCGGCGCGCTGGCGCAATTGCAGCAACGGATCGAAAGCGAAAAACCGCGCCTGCTGTTTGCCGCCCTCAACGCCGACCAAGCACGGCAGATCCGCAGCGCCGTCGGGCTGGAAACGCCGATCTTCGGCATCTCCCAGCTCAATCCGCTGACCCTCAACGACAATAATCCGGAACACCAGATCCCCGAACTGAACGGCGTACGCCTGCTGGATATTCCATGGCAGGTGGAAGCCGACCATCCGGCCGTAATGGTGTACCCGCACCAGCCGGTAGCCGCCGACCAGCGCCGCAACGCCGACCTGGAGCGCCTGTACGCACTGGGCATCGACGCCTTCCGCATCGCCCATGAAATCGCCGCGCGCAATACCGTATTCCAGATCGACGGCGTGACCGGCCAGCTGAACATCAGTTTTGGCGTAGGCACGCCCAGCTTTGAACGGATAGAACCGGCCGCGGCCTACCAGAACGGCATCGTCACGCCGCTCGGCGCGCCCTGACACGGCTGCGGCGCTCGGATGAAACTGCTGGGAACACGCTCGCCGCGCCAGGTCGGCGGCCAGCTGGCGGAGGATCGGGCGCTGGCCTATCTGCAGCAACGCGGATTGCAGCTGGTCGACAGGAATTTCCGCTGCAAGGGCGGCGAAATCGACCTGATCCTGCATGAGCCGGCTGCCGGGCTGCTGGTTTTTGTCGAAGTCAGGCAGCGCAGCAACCGCCGCTACGGCGGCGCTGCAGCCAGCGTCACGCGCAGCAAACAGGCCAAGCTCATCATTGCCGCCCAGGTTTTCCTGCAGCGTTACGCCCAGCCGCCGGCCTGCCGCTTCGATGTTGTCGCCATCGAAGGCGACGCCATCGAATGGATCAGGCAAGCATTCGAAACTTAGCTCCCGGACGAAGCAACGACCGCTATAATCAGGCCACGACAATCAAGGCAAGCATATTAAGCAGGAAACCATCCTGCCGATACCGACTGGGACACGGACCCCAGCATTTCACACAGAATACCGACATCATGATAAATCAACGCATCCTGGCGCACTTCAATGAAAGCGCCGAACTGAAAGCCCGCGCCGCCGAAGTCCTGGCGGGCCCGATTGCCAGCGCAGTTGAACTTATGTTCTCCGCGCTGTCCAATGGCAACAAGATTCTTGCTTGCGGCAACGGCGGTTCTGCCGCCGACTGCCAGCATTTTGCGGCGGAGCTGGTAGGACGCTTTGAACGGGAGCGGCTGCCGCTGCCGGCGCTGGCGCTGACTACCGATACCTCGATCATCACGGCGGTCGGCAACGATTACAGCTATAACGAAATCTTTTCCAAGCAGGTGCAGGCGTTTGGACAAGCAGGCGATGTGCTGCTGGCGTTCTCGACCTCGGGCAATTCCGCCAACGTGCTGGCTGCCATCGATGTCGCGCTGGAACGCGACATGCGCGTCATCGCCCTGACCGGCAAAGGCGGCGGCGCCATCGGCAAGAAACTGACTGAAGCGGATGTGCATATCTGTGTGCCGCACGACCGCACCGCGCGCATCCAGGAAGTCCATCTGTTAACGATTCACTGCTTATGCGACGGCATCGATGTCGCTTTATTTGGAGGAGATGCGAATGATTGATCGGCCAAACCCGCGGCAAAATCCGCGGCAAAACCTGGGTTGGAGCAACTGGCAGCGTCCGTTGGCCGCCGTAGCGTTGTGCGGCACAGTGGTGATGGCTCTGCAAGGTTGCGTGGCGCTGGCGCTGGGCGGCGCGGTCGCCGGCGGCTTCGCCGCGACGGATCGCCGCACCCTGGGCGCGCAGACCGAGGACAAGGCCATCATGGTCAAGGCCGAAACGCGGATTCCCGGCGTGGTCGGCCAGGACGGCCACGTCAACGCCACCAGCTACAACCGCAAGGTGCTGCTGACCGGCGAAGTGCGCGACGACGCCGCCAAGGCGGCGGCCGAGCGCGAAGCGCAATCGATTGAAAACGTGCATGCGGTAGCCAATGAACTGGCGATCGGCGCACCGTCGACTTTCTCGGCGCGTTCCAACGATACCTTCATCACCAGCAAGGTCATCGCTTCCCTGGTGGATGCCAAAGACGTGTTCGGCAACTCGATCAAGGTGGTGACAGAGCGCGGCAATGTCTACCTGATGGGCCGGGTGACCGAACGTGAAGGCAAGCGTGCCGCCGAAATCGCCGCCGGCGTCAGCGGCGTGCAAAAAGTTGTCAAGGTATTCGACTACATCACCGAAGAAGAATTGACGCAGATGTCGTCGGCGCCAAGGGACAGCGGCAAGGAAAACGCCAAGTAATCCGGCTTGCCCTGGAGGCCGGGACAGAAACCGGCTTGCTTTTCCGCTTCTTGTCATATAACGTTGCCGCTGGACAAATTGTCCGGCGGCTTTTTTTTGGGGAAAACCATGATCGGCTTCATCATTCTTGTAGTAATCGTGCTCGTCATCGTGTTTTGGGCAGTCGGTATCTATAACCGCCTGGTGAGCTTCCGCAACCGCTTCAAGAACGCATTCGCCCAGATCGACGTGCAGCTCAAGCGCCGTTACGATTTGATCCCGAACCTGGTGGAAACCGCCAAGGGCTACATGAAACACGAGCGCGAAACGCTGGAAGCGGTGATCGCGGCGCGCAACCAGGCGGTCAGCGCCAACGCCAAGGTCGGCGGCAACGCCACCGACGCCGCTGCCGTGCAGCAGATGGCGGCCAGCGAAGGCGCGCTCAGCGCCAGCCTGGGCAAGCTGTTTGCCTTGTCGGAAGCCTACCCGGACCTGAAAGCCAACCAGAACATGATGCAGCTGACGGAAGAGCTGACCGGCACCGAAAACAAGATCGGCTTTTCGCGCCAGGCGTACAACGACAGTGTGATGGAATACAACACCGCAATCGAACAATTCCCCGGCTCGATCTTCGCCAACATGTTTGCCTTCAAGCCGGCGGAACTGCTGCAGGCCACCGAAGCCCCGGAAGAACGCAAAGCGGTCAAGGTGACGTTCTAAGCCCGGCGCCCGAGCGTAGCAGAAACAGCGCGCATGACTTTCTTCGAACAGCAGCACCAGGCGCGCCAGGAAACCAGGAAACTGGTGCTCCTGTTCGCGCTGGCGGTAATCGCCATCGTGGTCGCCGTCAACCTGGCGATGGCGCTGCTATGGATTTTCAAGTTCGGCAGCCATCACGGCGCGCTGCGTCAGTATCCAAAAGGCTTCTTCGAGGTCAATACCCTTGTCACGCTGCTGCTGATAGGCGGCGGCACGCTGATCCAGACGTTCAACCTGCGCGACGGCGGCGATGCCGTGGCGCTGATGGCCGGCGGCCGCATCGTGTCGCCCGCCAGCGGCGACCTGCAGGAGCGGCGGCTATTGAATGTGGTGGAAGAAATGGCGCTGGCTTCCGGCATCGCCTGCCCCAAGGTCTACCTGCTTGAGCACGAAGACGCGATCAACGCCTTCGCCGCCGGCTACAACCAGAATGAAGCGGTGGTCGCGGTCACGCGCGGCACCTTGAACCGGCTCACGCGTGATGAATTGCAAGGCGTGGTCGGCCACGAGTTCAGCCATATCCTGAACGGCGACATGCGCCTGAACATCCACCTGATCGGCGTCCTGTTCGGCATCCAGATGATCGCCGGCTTCGGCCAGCAGCTGATGAATGTCGGCCGCTACTGGGGCGGACGCGACGACAAGGGCCCGCCGTGGCAGCTGGTGCTGTTCCTGGCCGGCCTGGTGCTGTTCGTGGTCGGTTATATCGGCATCTTTTTCGGCCGCCTGATCAAATCTGCGGTCTCGCGCCAGCGCGAATTCCTGGCCGACGCCAGCGCCGTCCAGTTCACCCGCAATCCCGAAGGAATAGGCGGCGCCTTGCGCAAGATCGGCGGCCTCACCGACGGCAAGAAGATCGGCTCGCAGATCAATCATCCGAACGCCGAGCAGCTGTCGCACCTGTTCCTCGGCAGCGTCCGTCCCAATCTGCTGGACGGCTGGTTCGCCACCCACCCGCCGCTGGCGGAACGCTTGAAACGCATCTACGGCCGTAGCATGTCGCCGCTGGAAGCGCCTGAACTGGCGGTGCCGTATGCCGCCAGCGTTGAACGCCTGCCGGACCTGCCGTTTGCGGTCGCCGGCCTGGCCGGCGCTGCGGTTGCGTCGGCAGCCGTCTCGCCAGCCGGCGGCTTGCCGACGCCGTCGCTCGAATTCGGCAACAGCAGCGGCAAGGCTGCGTTGACCTCCCAGCTCAACGGCGCGGTGCACGATCCGTTCGCGGCGCGCGCCGTGGTCTACGCCCTGTTGCTGGGCGAAGGCGCGGAGCGTGAAGCGCAGCTGGCGCTGCTCAAGAACGAAACGCCGCAGCAAGCCGCGCTGACTACCTTCCTGGCCGAATCGATCGTGCAGCTGCCGCTCAGCGCCCGGCTGCCGCTGGTTGACCTGGCGACACCCGCATTGCGGCAGCTGGCGCAGCCTGAACGCGACAAGATGCTGGCGCTGGTGGACCAGCTGATCGCCGCCGACAGCCGCATCACGCTGGCTGAATTCGTGCTGCAGACCATCCTGGCGCGCCGCCTGGCGCCGCGCTCCGGACGCCTGGTGCCAGTCAAGTTCAACAAGCTGTCGGAACTGGACAGTGACATCGCCGTGCTGCTGTCGCTGGTGGCGCACGTGGCGGTGCCGGCCAGCCATGCCGACGCCGTCGGCGCAAGGCTGGCGGCTTTCCTGCGCGGCGCACGTGTCTGTCCCGAACTCAATCTCGCCGCCCAGCACTACTGCGACGGCGCCGGCCTCGGCTTTCCGCGGGTAAGGCTTGCGCTGGACCATGCTAACCAGCTGGCGCCGCTGGCCAAACCGCAACTGGTCAAGGCTCTGCTGGCGGTGGCCGACGACGGCGCGGCCTTGCAGATCACCAGCGCCGACATCCTGCGCGCAATCTGTGCTGGCATCGAAGCGCCGATACCGCCGGCGGTGGCCGCCACTTATCACGCTTACCCTTGGCAATTCGATAGCTAATTGTTAATTTCCTGGCTTTCGGCAGAGCAGCCCGCAGATAGTTATAATGGGTGCTCTCGGGTATCGCCCGTATTGGATTCTGTCATGCAAGCTCAAGCTGAAAACACCGCCGGCAAACGGCTCTGGATCAAGGTTGCAGGCGCCGCCGCGGTGGTAGCGCTGGCGCTGGCCGGTTACCTGTCGATGTCGAACACGCATGCGGCGCCGGACGTCTCGTTCACCAATATCAAGGGCGAGCAGGTATCGCTGAAGAGCTTGCGCGGCAAGGTGGTGATGGTCAATTTCTGGGCCACCAGCTGCACCACCTGCGTCGCCGAGATGCCGCAAATGGTGCAGACCTACAATATGTACAAGGACAAGGGCCTCGACTATGTCGCCGTGGCGATGAGCTACGACCCGCCTAACTACGTCATGAATTTTGTGCAAACCCGCAGCCTGCCGTTCCAGGTCGCCTTGGATACACAAAGCAAGCTGGCCGACTCCTTCGGCGACGTCAAGCTGACGCCGACCACCTTCGTGATCGACAAGCAGGGCAATATCATCAAGCGCTACGTGGGCGCGCCCAAGTTTGACGAGTTGCACGCCTTGCTCGACAAGGCGCTTGCAGCAGCATAAAAAAAGGCGCATCAAGCGCCTTTTTTTATGCCTGCCTGTTTTTAAGACCTACCTCGACGTCGCCGCACGCGAAGCGGTGTCATACAGGCCGGAGGCCGTACGCAGCAATTTGGCGGTATCGCCCAGCGCCTGGTTCGACAAACCGGTATCGGACAGCACGGTGATCAGGCACTCCTCGCGCATCTCCCGGTATTTGAGGCAAAGCGCATAACCGCTGGCCGTGGCCGAAAAATACGCTTCCTTGCCGACTTTTCCGCTTTGTATGTAACCGGCTTTCACCAGCTTCTTCAGCGCGTAACTGGCGATATGCGTGTCCTCGATATTCAGCACAAAACAGATGTCGGCCAGGCTCTTTTTGCGTTCGCGATGGCAAACATGGTGCAACAGGGAAACTTCGACCGGCGTCATGTCCTTCACGCCAGCCGCCGACATGCAGCGCGACATCCAGCGGTTGAACGCGTTGCCGGCAATGATCAAAGCGTACTCAAGCTCTGACAATTCGACGCTGCTTTCCGAAGCCAGGTGGGCGGATGACAGGATTTTAGGTGGAGCGACGTTCATACATTTCCTACAAAACACCAAGAAAAATCAATCATACAACTACTTGTGCGAAACGCCAGACTGTCTGCATTTCAGCAACAACATAAACTATTTACATACAAATTATTGACATTTTATTTTTGATGGACGATATTGCCCTTTGCTTAAGCTCTGGTTAACAAGGGCCAGCTCGTTTTGGGGGTAGACTAATTCGGCACGCTGCGACGGCTGCTAACTTGTTCCGCCATTTTTCTTTGCAATTCAACGTGTTGTCCCAGCAGTTAGAGAACCGGGCCGTGCACTGCCTTGCGGCAGCTACGCCCTGTGCCGCAATTGCCGACCATTCTGCCGAAGGAAACCAGCCGCAATGACCCAAGCCGTCATACAAGCTCTTGGCGAAAGCGCCCTGATACTGAACACGGGAGCCAGCGCTACCCTGGACTGCCAGCAGCGCTTGTGGGCCATCGCCGCCAAGGCAGCGCATTGGCCGCACGTGCGCGACGTGGTGCCGGGCATGAATAACCTGACTATCCTGTTCGACCCGCTGGCGGCCGACGCCGAGCAATTGGCGGACAAGCTGCAGAATGCCTGGGATGCCGCCTCCATTAGCCAGAAGGCCGGACGCAAGATCGAAATCCCGGTTACCTACGGCGGCGCCAGCGGTCCCGACCTGGAAGAAGTTGCACGCCATACCGGCCTGTCGCCGGCCGAAATCGTCAAGCGCCACACGGCGGCTGAATACATCGTCTACTTCATCGGCTTCCAGCCTGGCTTTCCTTACCTGGGCGGACTCGATCCGCAACTGGCCACGCCGCGCCGCAGCGAACCGCGGCTGGTAGTGCCGGCCGGGTCGGTCGGCATCGGCGGCAGCCAGACCGGGATTTATCCGGCGGCCTCGCCCGGCGGCTGGCAGCTGATCGGCCACAGCACGCTGCGCCTGTTCGATCCCGCCGCCGATCCCCCGACCCTGCTGCAGCCGGGCGACCGCGTGCGCTTCGTCGCCAGCGAGGTGATCGCATGATCAAGATCCTTCGCGCCGGGCGCATCAATTCGGTCCAGGACATGGGCCGCAGCGGTTTCCGCCATCTCGGCATCTGCCAGTCGGGGGCGCTCGACCGCACCGCACTGGCCATCGCCAACCTGCTGGTAGGCAATCCAAGCGACGCCGCCGCCATCGAATTCACGCTCGGCCCCTGTGAGCTGGCGTTCACCGCCGACGGCCGCATCGCCCTGGGCGGCGCCGACTTCGCGGCGACGCTGGACGACAAGCCGCTGCCGTCATGGTGGAGCGTGCGGGTATGCGCCGGACAGATCCTGAGGCTGAACGCCGCGCGGCATGGCATGCGCGCCTACCTGGCGATCGCCGGCGGCATCGATGCCGGCCTGCAGCTCGGTTCGCGCGCCACCGACCTGCAGGCCGGCTTTGGCGGCCATGGCGGCTGCGCGCTGACGGAAGGCGACAGCCTGCCTGCCGGCGCGCCGGATGACCCGGCCGCAGCGCTGCATGGCGCGGCGTCTTTCGGCGTACGCCCGCCCTCCTGGTACGAAGACGATGCCGAAACGCTGGCGATCCGCGTGATCCCTGGTCCCGAATATGAACTGTTCACGCAAGCCGCGCAAAAAACCTTCTGGAACAGCAGCTGGACCTTGACGCCGCAAAGCAACCGCATGGGCTTTCGCCTGAGCGGACCGGAACTGAAGATCAAGAAAGGCAGCGACCTGCTGTCCCACGGCGTGCTGCCGGGCGTGATCCAGGTGCCGCCCGCCGGCCAGCCTATCGTGCTGATGGCCGATGCGCAAACCACCGGCGGTTATCCCAAAATCGGCGTCGTGATCAGCGCCGACCTGGCCCGGCTGGCCCAGCTGCGTTTCAACCGCACCATACAGTTTGTCGAATGCGACGTCGTCCAGGCCCGCGCAGCATTGCGCCAGGACGCCTCGTACCTGCAACAGATCGAAACCGCGATGCACTGGTTGCGTCCGGCCCAATAAAAACAGACGAGGAGCAGACCATGCCCAAGAAAGAACACAAGCAGGTAGACCTCAACGCCGACCTCGGCGAACAAAGCAACGGCAGCGACGAAGCATTGCTGGCGCTGGTCAGCTCGGCCAACATCGCTTGCGGCTGGCATGCCGGCAGCGCCCTGATGATGCAGCAATGCGTGGCCTGGGCGGTGGCGCAAGGGGTGGCCATCGGCGCCCATCCGAGTTTTCCCGACCGCGACAATTTCGGCCGCACCGAAATGCAGCTGCCGGCCAACGAAATCTATAGCGGCGTGCAGTACCAGATCGGTGCGCTGGCGGCGATCGCCGGTGCGCACGGCGCCCAGCTGGCGCACGTCAAGCCGCATGGCGCGCTGTACAACATGGCGGCGCGCGACGCCAAACTGGCCGACACTATCGTCGCCGCTATCCGCGATGTCGATCCGGGCCTGGCCTTGTTCGGCCTGGCCGGCAGCGAGCTGATCGCCGCCGCCCAGCGCGCCGGCCTGCACGCCGTGGAAGAAGTGTTTGCCGACCGCGGCTACATGGCCGACGGCAGCCTGGTCAAGCGCGGCACGCCCGGCGCCCTGATCGAAGACGAGGAACAGGCTCTGGCACAAACCATGCATATGATCCGTGAAGGTAAGGTCCACGCAATCGACGGCAGCTGGGCCGCAGTCAAGGCGGACACGGTCTGCCTGCACGGCGACGGTGCACACGCGCTGGAATTCGCGCACCGCATCCATGCCGAACTGAAGCAACAAGGCATCGCCATCCGTGCGCCGCGTATAACCGCTGCCGATACCTTGTTTCCCCTGCTAGGCTAAGTTCACCAGAAAGTAATAACACCAAGAAGTCAACAGAATCGGCGGCGCAGCACCAACCGTCTCAACATTAGGAGATAGCAATGACCGTAACAGAATTATTGCCGCTGATCGGCATACCGATAGTGGTGGCTGGTTTTGCCTTGAAATTCAATCCCCTGCTGGTGGTGACGGTGGCGGGACTGGCGACCGGCCTGTCGGTCGGCATGGATCTCGGCACCTTGCTGGAAACCTTCGGCGAGAAATTCATCAACAGCCGTTCGCTGGCGGTGTATGTGCTGATCCTGCCGGTGATCGGCCTGCTCGAAAGCTACGGGCTGAAAGAACGTGCGCAGGACTGGATTTCCAGCATGGCGGCCGCTACCTCGGCGCGCATCCTGATGTTGTACTTTGTGTTGCGCCAGGGCCTGGGCGCGCTCGGCCTGACCTATATCGGCGGCCAGGCGCAAACCGTGCGGCCGCTGCTGGCGCCGATGGTTGAAGGCGCGGCTACCGCGCGTTACGGCGAGCTGCCGCTGCATATCCGCGACAAACTGCGCGCGCATTCCGCCGCTTGCGACAACGTCGCCGTCTTCTTCGGCGAAGACATTTTTATCGCCTTCGGCGCGGTGCTGCTGATGGATGCCTTCCTCAAGGAAAACGGCATCCTCGGCATCGAGCCGCTGCATCTCGGGCTGTGGGCCATTCCCACTGCCATCGCCGCGCTGATCATCCACATGTTCCGCCTGGCGCGGCTGGACGCCAGCATCGCGCGCGACATCGCCGCCTGGAAAAAAACCCAAGGACAAGAGGTGGCCGCATGAGCGCTCTGATCACCATCAACGAAATCTATTACCTGATCGGCGTCATCCTGATGCTGCTGGTCGGCATGACCTTGCGCGACAAGGGCAATCCGAAACGCCTGACCACGGCCCTGTTCTGGTTCCTGTTCGGCACGGTATTCCTGTTCAGCGACCTGCTGGTTGCTTCGCTCGGCAAACCGCTGGCGTATCGCATCATCGGCGTCGTCGTGATCCTGATTTCACTGATCGCCGGCTGCGGCCTGCTGTCGATCGGTACTTACAAACAGCGCAGCGCCGAACAGCGCCAGGCATCGGCCAACCAGATCGGTAACTGGATTTTCCTGCCAGCGGTGCTGATCCCTATCGTCACCGTGCTGTGCACGGTCTTGCTGAAAGGCGTTGCCATCGGCGGCCTCTATCTGCTCGACCAGAAACAGCTGACGCTGGCAGCGCTGTGCGTGGGCTGCATCTGCGCGATCCTGGCCGGCTGGAAGCTGACCGGCGGCACGCCGCTGCATGCGGTGCGCGAATCGCGCCGCCTGCTCGACGCCATCGGCTGGGCTTCTGTCCTGCCACAGATGCTGGCGATGCTGGGCGGCGTGTTCGTCGCCGCCCATACCGGCAAATCGGTGCAGGACGTGGTCAGCCTGTTCGTCAATCCCGACAGCCGCTTCATGCTGGTGGTGATCTACTGCGTCGGCATGGCCCTATTCACCATGATCATGGGCAATGCCTTCGCCGCTTTCCCGGTGCTCACCGCCGGCATCGCGCTGCCGTTCCTGATCGTCGGCCACCATGCCGATCCGGCGCCGCTGGTCACCATCGGCATGCTGACCGGTTACTGCGGCACTCTGATGACGCCGATGGGCGCCAACTACAACATCGTGCCGGCCGCACTGCTGGAGCTGAAGGACAAATACCTGGTGATCAAGACCCAGATCCCGACCGCACTGACGTTATTGGCAGCCAATATACTGCTGATGTATTTCCTCGTATTCCGCTAAGGAGCAACCATGCATCTGACTCTTGACCAGGTTTCGGCCTTCGTACGCCTGCCCTTGCGCTCGCTGCGCCACGAATATCCCAACCACATCATGCACGTACTGAACGATGCACAGGATGCGCAAACCCCGCGCGCCCTGCACCCGGTATTCTACGGCTGCTACGACTGGCACTCGGCGGTGCACGGCTACTGGCTGCTGGCGCGCTGCGCCCGGCTGTATCCGGCGCTGCCGCAGCAGGACGAGATCGCACAGATGTTCGACGACCACTTCACTGCCGCCAACATGCAGCAGGAACTGGCGTATTTCCAGACACCTGGGCGGGTCTCTTTCGAACGTCCCTACGGCTGGGCCTGGATCATGGCGCTCGCGCAGGAACTGGAAACCTGGCAGCATCCCAAGGCCAAGGCCTGGCTGGCCATGATGGAACCGCTGGTAGCGGAAATACGCAGCCGCGTGTTCGGCTATTTTGCCAAGCTCGGTTATGCGATCCGCGTCGGCACCCATTACAACAGCGCGTTCGCCTTGAAACTGATACTCGATTTCGCGCGCCATCGCAACGATGCGGAACTGGACAGCGCCATCGTCACCGCCTCCTGCCGCTACTTCATGGGCGACAGCAACTATTCGGCGCATTACGAACCGGGCGGCGACGAATTCCTGTCGGCGGCGCTGACCGAAGCCTTGCTGATGGCCGACGTGCTTGAGGCCGATGTATTCGTCGACTGGTTCGCCCAGTACCTGCCGAAACTGGCCGATATCGATCGCCTGATGAACCCGGCCGAGGTCAGCGACCATAGCGATCCCAAGATCGCCCACCTGAACGGCTTGAACCTGAGCCGCGCCTGGTGCATGAAGCGGATTGCCCGGCGCCTGCCGGAAAACGATCCGGCCGCCGCCACGCTGACCGCGGCAGCCCGCCGCCACATCGAAGCCGGGCTGCCGCATGTCGTCAGCGGCGAATATGCCGGCGAACACTGGCTGGCGACGTTTGCCATGCTGGCGATGGAAACCGTGAACTAAGGCAGATCATGACCCAGCCCATTATTTTGCTCACCGGTTTTGAACCGTTCGAACAAGAGCCGCTCAATCCGTCGTGGGAGGCGGTGCGCGCCCTGGACGGCTGGCCATGCGCGGGCGCCAGCGTCACGGCGCGCCAGTTGCCCTGCGTGTTCGGCAAGGCGTTGCAGGTGCTGGAACAGCTGATGGAAGAACTCAAGCCAGCCTTGGTGATCTGTGTCGGCCAGGCCGGCGGGCGCAGCCAGATGTCGCTGGAACGGATAGCGATCAATGTCGACGACGCCCGGATTGCCGACAACGCCGGCCGCCAGCCGGTCGACCAGGCCATCTACAACGATGGTCCGGCGGCGTATTTTTCGACGCTGCCGATCAAGGGCATGGTCAAGGCGATGCGCGCCGCCGGCGTGCCGGCGGAGGTTTCGCAAACCGCCGGCACCTTCGTCTGCAACCACGTGTTTTACGGCTTGATGCACCAGCTGGCGACGCACGCATCCAAGGCGCGCGGCGGCTTCATCCATATCCCGTACATCCCGTCGCAGGCGGCGCGCCATCCCGGCCAGCCCAGCCTGGCGCTGGAGACGCTGGTCGAAGGTTTGCGCATCGCGCTGCAAAGCGCCATGACCTTGCAGCAGGATGTAGCCGAAGGCGGCGGCCAGCTGCATTGATTGCAGCCTGTATCGATTCGGTTAATTTCCTGATGCCCGGCGGGCGATCTTGTATCATTGGTTTAACGGGGTGATGAGACACGCCCTGATGATGCAGCTTTGCCACAGGAAACCGTATGTCGGAAACTCAAGTCGTGGTCGTTAGCCCGGAAGGCGAGTTATACGCCGGCAGCGCCGGATTGGTCACTCTGCCGGGCATCGCCGGTTCGCTCGGCATCCTGCCCGGCCATACGCCGCTGCTGACCCGCCTGAAGCCGGGCGCGGTCCATATCAAGCGCGTGAGCGGCGAAGACGATTATATTTATGTCGCCGGCGGCTATGCCGAAATCCAGCCGCACTCAGTCACCATCCTGGCTGACACCGCGATCCGCGGCAAGGACCTGGACGAAGCCAAAGCTACCGCGGCCAGGCAGCAGGCCGAGGAACGCCTGCAAAACCTGGCTTCAAATATCGACTACGCCATGGCGCAAGCCGAACTGGCGGAAGCCACGGCGCAACTGGCGACGCTGGCGCAGATGCGGCGCGGAAAATAAATCAGCCGGAGCGACAATTACATCGCCTCCCTAGTCAACGTGGCTGCGGCCTGTTTTGACCCGGCCGATTGCTGCCCTGCGTCGGCCGTCCACCAGCGCCCGGCGGCCGGACTCCGTTACCTGGCGGCCTGGCGCCGCCCATTGGCGGACGATTGCCATTCCCCACTCCAGGCCGATGCGGTCGTTGCGGAAATACACCAGGCGGCTTCGGCCTTGGCGGCGGCCGCACGGCTATCGGCGGACGCGGCCGGATCGGGCGATGCGCCCAGTGCGACTGCTGCCCGTACCAAGGACGCCCGCGATAATTCTGCCCCCAGTAAGTGCCGATGGTGAAAGCGATGATCGGCAGTCCGATAGCGCTGCCGTAAGTGATCAGCGGCACCTGGTTGCCTTGGTAGGGATAGTTCAGGTTCTGCGCATACACCCAGCCGCGGTTGCCGTCGGGCAGCGACACATCGCACCAGCTATAGCCGTTGATGCAGCCGGCCACCGTTACCGGGGTGCCGGGCCGCAGCTGCGCCACCAGCGGATAATCGCGCGCCGGGCCGGCGCGCAGGTTGACGCCCTTGCTGGTGAATGCCTGCTGCTGGGCGAGAGCTGCAGCGGGAACGCTGAAGCAAGCGACTGCAATCAACGGTAACAGACGGGTGCGAATCATGACCACCTCCAATGGATCGGCAATCGTGCCGGGCGCAGCCAAGAATACCGCGAAAACTTACCTCATGGAAATATCTGTTTCGCTGGTGCCTGCTCATTGATATCCACTATCGCGCAGCATGGCGATAAATAAGCGCAAGCTGACCGGCATCTGGCGCCGGCTCGGGTAATAGAGGAAAAAACCCGACATCGGCGGGCACCACGCATCCAGCACGCGCAGCAAACGGCCCTGCTCTATCGATTCCTGCGCCTGCGCCTCATAGACATAGGCAAGGCCGATGCCGTCGAGCGCCGCGCGCAGTATCAGGTCATCGTCGTCCAGCAGTAGCGGGCCGTCAACCGCGACAGCCAGCGATGCGCCACCCTGGCTGAACTCCCAGGCATACACCGCGCCGCTCGGAAAACGGCGGCCGACGCAGGCATGCTGTTTCAATTCCTGCGGCTGCTGCGGCAGGCCGCGGCGCGCTGCATACATGGGCGAAGCCACCACGATCAGGCGCACTGGCGGCCCCAGCGGCAAGGCGACCATGTCCTGCGCCAGGCTCTCGCCGAAACGGATACCGGCGTCGAAACCGCCGGCGACGATATCGACCAGGCCGTCGTCGGTCACCACTTCCAGCCGGATCTGCGGATAAGCCGCCAGGAAACGCGCAAACAGCGGCGCCAACAACAGCCGCGCCGCCGGCCGCGGCACGTTCAGGCGCAACGTACCGCGCGGCGCATCGCGAAAGTCATTGATCTGGTCCAGTGCATCGCTGATCTCGCGCAGCGCCGGCGCCAGGCGCTGCAGCAGCTGCTCGCCGGCTTCGGTCGGCGTCACGCTGCGCGTGGTGCGATTCAGCAGCCGCACATCGAGCCGGGTTTCCAGGGTGCGCATGGCATGGCTCAGGGCCGACGCCGAGACGCCGCATTCCAGCGCCGCCTTCTTGAAGCTGCGATGGCGGGCGACGCAGGCGAAAGCGTCCAGTTCACTGAGGTCGGGTTTGTTCATTCATGAATTTTGTTCAGCATTTCACTGAATATAACATGGCTTATCAATGGCAATGATGCGGAGGATACTGTTTCCATGATCACTGACAAAGGAACCATTCCAATGAAAACCCGCACATTAGGCCGCAACGGCCTGCAAGTTTCCGCACTCGGCCTCGGCTGCATGGGCATGAGTTTCGGCTACGGCGGCGCCGACGAAGCGCAGTCCATCCGCACGCTGCAGCGCGCCGTCGAGCTGGGCGTCACCCATTTCGATACCGCCGAAGTCTACGGCCCCTATACCAACGAAGAACTGGTCGGGCGCGCGCTCAAGGCAGTGCGCGGACAAATCACCATCGCCACCAAGTTCGGTTTCAAGATTTCGCCGCATGGCGAAGGCGTGGCGCGCATGGCCGGCGTCGATAGCCGGCCGGAACATGTGCGGCGCGCCGTCGAGGATTCGCTCAAACGGCTGGGAGTGGAAACCATCGACCTGCTGTACCAGCACCGGGTCGATCCGCAAGTGGCGATCGAGGACACGGTAGGCGCCATGGCCGACCTGGTGCGCGCCGGCAAGGTGCGCCACCTGGGCTTGTCGGAAGTCTCCGCCGCTACCTTGCGGCGCGCCCATGCTGTGCACCCGATTGCCGCGGTGCAGTCTGAATATTCCCTGTGGAGCCGCGACCAGGAGCGCGAAGTGCTGCCGGCTTGCGCGGAACTAGGCGTGGGTTTTGTCCCGTACAGTCCGCTGGGCCGCGGTTTCCTGACCGGCAAACTCAGCAGCACGCAAGGACTGGCGGCCGACGACTACCGCCGCACGCTGCCGCGTTTCCAGGATCAGGCGATGCAGAGCAACCGCATCCTGCTCGATGCGCTGGCGGCGCTGGCCGACCGCCGCGGCTGCACCCCGGCGCAACTGGCGCTGGCCTGGCTGCTGGCGCAAGGCGAGCAGATCATGCCTATCCCCGGGGTAAGGCAAATCAAGCATCTGGAAGAGAATGTGGCAGCGGCCGATATCGTGCTGCGGGCCGACGAACTGGCTGCCATCCGCGCCGCGCTGCCGGACGAAAAAATCGTCGGCGAACGTTATGGCGCAAAAGAGCTGGAGATGATCAATCTCTGATCAGGCCGGCTTGCCCGCCGAGGGCAAGCTGGTTTTTATTACTGGCCGTTGACTGCCATGCCGGCGTCGTGCGCCTGCTGGTCGGCATGGTAGGAACTGCGCACCATGGCGCCCACCGCGGCGTGCGCGAAACCCATCTTGTAGGCTTCTTCTTCATACATCTTGAACACGTCAGGATGCACATAACGCCGCACCGGCAGGTGGTTCCCGCTCGGCATCAGGTACTGGCCGATGGTCAGCATGTCGACATCGTGGGCGCGCATGTCGCGCATCACTTGCAGCACTTCTTCATCGGTTTCGCCGAGGCCGACCATGATGCCGGATTTGGTCGGCGTGTTCGGATGCAGCGCCTTGAAACGTTTCAGCAGGTTCAGCGAATATTCATAGTCCGAACCTGGGCGCGCTTCCTTGTACAGGCGCGGCGCGGTTTCCAGGTTGTGGTTCATGACGTCAGGCGGCGCCAGGTTGAGGATTTCCAGCGCGCGGTCCATGCGGCCGCGGAAGTCCGGCACCAGGATTTCGATGCGGGTATTCGGCGACAGCGCGCGCACGTGGCGGATGCACTCGGCAAAGTGGCCGGCGCCGCCGTCGCGCAGGTCGTCGCGGTCGACGCTGGTGATCACGACGTAATTGAGTTTCAGCGCAGCGATGGTCTTGGCCAGGTTTTCCGGCTCGTTGACGTCAAGCGGATCGGGACGGCCGTGGCCGACATCGCAGAACGGGCAGCGGCGGGTGCACTTGTCGCCCATGATCATGAAGGTCGCCGTGCCTTTGCCGAAACATTCGCCGATATTCGGGCAGCTGGCTTCTTCGCACACCGTGACCAGGCTGTTGGCGCGCAGGATATCCTTGATTTCGTAGAAGCGCGAAGACGGCAAGGCGGCCTTGACGCGGATCCAGTCCGGCTTTTGCAGGCGCTCGATCGGGATGATCTTGATCGGGATGCGCGCGGTCTTGCTGGCGCCCTTCTGCTTTTCGGACGGATTGTAGCTGGCGGCGGCAACAGTGGTTTCGGCAGGCAGCGACGGCGTGGTTTCTGTGGTCATGGTCTAGGCGTTTCCTTGCGGCAGTCCCGGAAAGGGACTCAGTTAAAACGGTCAATCAGTTTGTGAGCAAGCGCTAACTGCATCTCAGAGAGAGCTATATCAACGCCCAGTGTTTTCATATCGACGGTGGCGAGGCCTTCGTAGCCGCACGGATTGATCCAGGAAAAAGGCTCCAGGTCCATGCTGACATTGAGCGACACACCATGGTAAGTGCAGCCGCTGCCCCTTACTTTCAAGCCAAGGGCGGCGATCTTTGCACCTTGCCAGGCGCCGTCGGCAATATATATCCCGGGCGCGCCGGCCTTGCGTTCACCGGCCAGATTATACGCTGCCAGCGTGTCGATCACCGCCTGCTCGATGCCCTGCACGAATTCCCGCACGAACAGCCGCGCCGCGGGACGCCGGCGGCGCAGGTCCAGCAGCAGGTAAATCACTACCTGGCCGGGTCCGTGGTAGGTCACCTCGCCGCCGCGGTCGGTCTGTATCACCGGGATCGCATGCGGCGCCAGTACATGGCTCGGATCGGCGCCCAAACCCAGCGTAAACACTGGAGGATGCTCGACGATCCAGAGCTGGTCCGGGGTATCTGCGGAACGGGAATCGGTGAACGCGCGCATCGCGTCAAAACTGACGGCGTATGGCTCGACGCCGCGCTGGACAATCTGGGGGCTGGGCGGATGATCGGGGGAACGGAACTGCTGCACACTGGACATAAGCGCAAGTGTAGCGAAAAAAAGCGGCCGGCGTGCAGAAACGGCTGGCACGCCGGCGCGCGATCAGGACCTCAGGGGACCAAGTAAACTTGTCGGGGATTGCCAGTTCGGTAATTCGCTGATGCGTTGCAGCCATGCAACGACATGCGGCGGCAGCGTGACTTTGGCGGCGTCGGCCCAGAACAGGTAGCCGCACAGGGAAAAATCGGCCACGGTCGGCAGCTCGTCGATGATGAAAGCGCGGCCGTCGGCCAGCTCCGCTTCCAGCCGGGCGATATCCACGTCAAACCGGCTTTGCAGCCAGCTGACGGCGCCGGTGGGGTATTCCTGCGGGGCAAAGCTGCGCGCCCAGCGCAGCTGCGGCAAGCACATGCCGAGCCGGTTGGCTTCCCAGAACAGCCATTCCTGCACGCGCGCCATGCGGCTCGCCGATTCGGCGCCGAAGCCGCCGGTGTGCTGGGCCAGGTGACAAAGGATGGCGTCGGATTGCGCGTACGGCTGGCCGTTGTGCACCAGCAACGGCACCTGGCCGAACCTGGCCAGGCTGCGGAACGGTTCCGGCCGCTGAGCGTGCGGCTGGTCGATGTCGATGGCCTGGTAATCGTGGGCCACGCCGCTGACCGCCAGCATCAAGGCGACCTTGTAGGCGTGTCCCGAATTTGCGTTGCCGTAGAGCGTGATCTCGTCCTGCATGGATCAGCAGGCTACGGGACGGGCGCCTAGCGGCTTGCCGAGGCCGGCGCGTGCGCTCGCAGCCGGCAGGCGGGTCGATTGCCGCTGGACCTGCACCACGCTATTGCCCTTGATCGCTTCGATAACGACATGGCTGTCGGCGGCAACGTTGAGGAACTGTCCGGCATGCAGCCAATAGTCGTCGCCGTGGCCTGCCACCGTCACCCATACGTGGCCTTGCATGATCTGCAGGGTCTGGGCCACCGGTGCAGTGACCGACATGGCTTGGCCGGCGCCTATCGACAGTGATTCGTTAGCTAATAATTTTCTCATGATGTCACTCCTTGTAACTGCTGGTATATTGGATGTCACGTCAGCCGTGAACTGCCATTTAGCCGCTTGATATAGACATTCCTTGTTTCTACAGAGTCATTCTAGTCAAGCCGCTGGCCGTTGCAAAACGAGTAATTTTCCTCCGCCTTGCTAATTTAGCTCATATGGCCGATCTCAGAAAACTGCCGAATCTCTCTGCCCTGCGCGCCTTCGAGGCCGCCGCGCGCAATGACAGCTTCTCGCGCGCTGCCGAGGAAATCTTTGTGACGCCGGGCGCGATCAGCCACCAGATCCGGGCCCTGGAGCAGGAACTGGGCATCATGTTGTTCAGCCGCCACGGCAAGCGCATCACGATCACCGAACAGGGACAGCGTTTTGCCGCCGTCATCCGCAAATCCCTGAATGAAATCGCGTTTGCGGCCGAAGCCCTGAAAATGGACGCCAAGCAGAAGCGGCTGACGATTTCCGCGCTGCCCTCGTTTGCCGCGCGCTGGCTGGCGCCGCGCTTGTGGAAATTCATCGACCTGCACCCGGATACCGAAGTAGTGCTGCAATCGAGCAACCACCTCAACGACCTCGAGCGCGAGCCTATCGATGTCGGCCTGCGCTACGGTCTGGGCCATTACCCTGGGCTGGTGGTGGAAAAACTGATGGACGATTTTTATTATCCGGTGGCCAGTCCGAACTACCGCGGCGGCAAGCTGCCGAAAACGCCGCAGGAACTGGAGCAGTGCAGTCTGCTGCGGATGGATACCGAGTCGTCGTGGCTGCCTTGGTTCGAGGCGGCGGGAATCGACCTGGTGGAGCCTACCGGCGGCTTGCTGATCGAGGATGCCTCGATGCTGCTGCGCTCGGCGTCGGATGGTTTGGGGATTGCGTTGACCCGGCACGCGATTGCGCTGCAGGAGATTGCTTCGGGCGAGCTGGTGCGCCTGTTCGACGTCGTCGCGCGCTGCCCGCTATCGTATTATTTCGCCTGCACCAAGGAAGCGATGAGCAAGCCGCAGGTGCAGGCTTTCCATCGCTGGCTGCTGGACGAGGTGAGGACGTTCAAGGCGCAAAGCGAATGGCCCGGAGAACCCGAGCCGTAATCCGCTTTACAGGACCATCTTGACCATAGGGTGCGACGACAGGGCCCGGTACAGGTTATCCAGCTGCTCGCGGTTGACGGCATACACGTTGGCCGTCAGGCCGGTGTAATTGCCCTTGGACGATGGCCGCACTTCCAGCTTGTCGATGTGGAAAGTAGGATCATGCTGCACCACCACGCCGACGATGGTTTCCGCGAAAGCGTCATGGGTCGGTCCCATGATCTTGATGGGAAATACGCTTGGATATTCGATCAGGCTGTCGGCTGGATCGATTGGCTTGGTCAGGTCGGTCATGGTCTTTTACTCTTTAGTGATGTTACTGGCAGGTAGTTTACTCTCCTGGCACATCAGCGGCACGCCATTCTCCAAGAATGACTTGTCCAAATGAAAACAGGGTGGAGAATTTTCCACCCTGCAACCTCTCCCGCTACCCGACAGAAACCCGTTCCGTTCAGGCAGCGGCCTTGGCCAGCTGATATGCCTCGTATAACTGCTTGTATATGGGGCCGGGAGCGCCATTTCCAATAGCCTTGCCGTCGATAGATACCACCGGCAGCACTTCCTTGGTGGCCGACGACAGTAGTACTTCGTCAGCCGCAAACACCTCTTCGCGCGCAATCCGGCGCGCTTCGAACGGGATGCCGCCGGCAGCGCACAATTCCTCGATCAGGCGATAGCGGATCCCTTCCAGGATCAGGTTGTCCTTGGGCGGCGCCATCAGCTTGCCGTGCTTGACGATCCAGACATTTGACGACGACGCTTCGGTCAGCCAGCCGTCGCGGAACTGGATCGCTTCCACCACGCCGTGCTCGGCGGCATTCTGCGCCGCCAGCACATTGCCCAGCAGCGAGATCGACTTGATTTCGCAATGCAGCCAGCGCTGGTCTTCCATCGACACGCAAGGCACGCCGCTGGCGCGCAAGGCATCGCTCGGCAATACCAGCGGGTTGGTCATGACGAACACGGTGGGCGTCAGCGCCTCTTTCGGAAACGCATGGCCGCGCTTGGCGACGCCGCGCGTGACGTGGATGTAGACCATCTGGTCATCCGCCGGATGGGCGTCGATCACGCCCTGGATCAGCGCCAGCCATTGCTGCTTGTCATGCGGATTTGTAATACTGATTTTCGCCAGGCTGCGGAACAGGCGCGCCAGGTGGTGCTCGGAACGGAACAGCTTGCGGCCGTAGATAGGAATCACCTCATACACGCCGTCGCCGAAAATAAAGCCGCGGTCGAGTACCGGGATGCGCGCTTCGGACAGCGGCGTCATGCTGCCATTGAGATAGACCAGGTCTTGCATGATCGGATTCCTGAAAAATGTGGGAATCCAATTCTGGCACAGCGCCAGCTTGCAGGGTATGCAAAAAAAGTATGCGGGAGACGGATGGATGCGGCTCCAGGGAAACCTTGCCGGCATGGCCGGATGATTTCGGCGCGATGCGGTAGCATGTGCATACTTCAACTTCGAGGAAGCGTTCCTCCCGTGTCCCGACCATGACTGTCACCCCCGCCACCCCCGTCCTTACCCGCTGCGCCTGGGCCAATCCCGCCAACCCGCGTTACCTGGCCTACCACGACGAGGAATGGGGCAAACCCTGCCATGACGAGGTGCGGCTGTTCGAAATGCTGAACCTGGAAGGCGCACAGGCCGGCCTCAGCTGGGAAACCATCCTCAACAAGCGCGACAACTACCGGCGCGCCTTCGACAACTGGGACGCCAAGAAAATCGCCCGCTACGACCAGGACAAGGTGGCCGCCCTGCTGGCCGACGCCGGCATCGTCCGCAACCGCCTGAAGATCGCCGCCGCCATCAGCAACGCCCAGGCCTATCTCAAGCTGCGCACCGAAACCGGCGGCCTGGCGCCTTTCTTGTGGGCCTATGTGGAGGGCAAGCCGATCCAGAATGAATGGACGCTGCTGGGCGGCAATCCCGCCACCACGCCCTTGTCCGACCGCATTTCCAAGGACCTGGGCAAGCGCGGCTTCAAATTCGTCGGCTCGACCATCATTTACGCCTACATGCAGGCCATCGGCATGGTCAACGACCATTGCGTGGAATGCTTCCGGCACCAGGCGGTGGCTGAGTAATTCCGATGCCAATCTAACCCTGCGGCGGACCGCTCTGGTCCGCCAGCAGGTAAGCGACCACATCGGTCAACTGCTCGACCAGCTCCGGATCCATGTACTGGTATTCGTCCGGGATATCCAGTACGTGGATGGTTTTGTGTTCCAGCAGTCGCCCGAACTCGGCGACGATGCGGTTCTTGTGCTTTTTCTCCATGACAAAGATCACATCGGCCCAGCTGATGTCGCCGGCGCTGATTTTCCTGCGCGCGTTCGGGCTGGTTCCGGCCGAGCGCGCCTGTATCCCGGGCTGGCGGCGCCATACCTGCTCGCCTGTCGGGCTGCGCCACTGGTTGCGGCTGCAGACAAAGAGTAATTTAGTCATTGACCGGTTTGCTGTCTTATTTGTAGGCAGAAATGTTTGAGTCGTAGCCAGCGCCTGCTGCCATGGTTTTCATGCAGGCGCAAACACGGAACGACTCCCGGCTCACCCGACAAGCCGCATGCCGGCGCTCTTGGCAGCCTTGCTGTCAAAAGTCGCCGTATGCAGGCAGCCGGCATTATTGGCCGAACGTTCGAGGAGACAATCTGCGAAGTCTGCGTTTGAGCGCGCGTAAACATGCAGCGCCCTTAAGACAATTTCAGCATTTTCGATTTTGAATGTCCGCACGCGCAGCAATTTTTCCAATACGGCGACGATTTCGTCTTTTGTCGCCTGGTAGCACCCCTGCATTACCCATACCAGCTCCATCAAAGCGACCAGGCCGATAAATCCTGGATCGGCATCGGAAAGCGATTCGATTAATGCTGTCGCCTTGGGCGACTGCTTGGGATCGTCTTGTGCGACATAGCGCACCAGGATGTTGGTATCCAGGCCGATCATCGTTTGCCGGCGCCACGCTGCGCAATGACTTGATTCATTTGTTCGATACTGACCGGAGCCGCGGGTTTGCGCAGCATTCCCTTCAGGGACTGCACGGCTTCAGTGGCTGCAACAAACGCATACTGCCCATTCTCGATTTCCACAAATTCAACCCGGCTTCCGGTATCCAGGCCGAGCGCGGCCCGTACCGCAGCAGGTATCGTGATCTGGCCTTTGGAAGTCACGGTAGCGGTAGACATATCTGTCCTTTCAAATTCATCATTCCTTACTTTATAGTAAGGAAAACAAAAAATCAAGATTGCCGGCAAGCCAAGCGGGAACGCCGCCCTTCCCGTCGCCACGCGGTTCTGCTACATTGCCGCCATGCCTAAACTGACCTTAGACCGTATCCTGCAATCGCAGGGTTTCGGCAGCCGAAAATATTGCCGTGAGTTAATTGAGGACGGCGAAGTCGTCATCAACGGCGCCGCCGTCACCGACTACAAGTCCACGCCCGACACCGACGGCCTGGTGTTTACCCTGTTCGAAGAGGAATGGACCTACCGCGAACACGTCTATATCGTGCTCAACAAGCCGGCCGATATCGAATGCTCGCGCAAACCCAGCCATCACCCCGGGGTGCTGAGCATCCTGCCGGAGCAGTTCAGCTGGCGCGATGTGCAGCCGGTCGGGCGGCTCGATCACGACACTACCGGCCTGCTGCTGATGTCGGACGACGGCAGCTTCATCCATGCCCAGTCGTCGCCCAAGCGGCACGTGCCAAAGCTGTATGTCGCCACTACCCACGATCCTGTCACGGAAGAACTGGTGCAGAGCCTGCTGGCCGGCGTCAAGCTGCATGACGAGCCGCAAACGCTGGCGGCCGTCAGCTGCCGCGTGCTGGGCACGCATGAAATCGAGATCGTGCTGGAACAAGGCAAATACCACCAGGTCAAGCGCATGCTGGTGGCCGCCGGCAACCATTGCACCGCCTTGCGCCGCACCGCCATCGGCGGCTTGACGCTGGAAGCGCTGGAACTGGAAATAGGGGAATGGTGCTACCTGGAGCCGGAACACCTGGCCTTGCTGGTGCCCGCTTAAGACGTAAAAAAAGCGCAGGACCTGAGCCTTGCGCTTTTGTTGCCAGCGATTGCAGCCGCTTAGTGCGAGCGGATCATGGTGCCGAAAGCCTGTTCGGTCAACACTTCCAGCAGCAGCGAGTGCTCGATCCGGCCATCGATGATGTGCACGGTATTGACGCCCGACTTGGCGGCATCCAGCGCCGACGAAATCTTCGGCAGCATGCCGCCGGAGATAGTGCCGTCCTTGAACATCTCGTCGATTTCACGGGCTGACAGGTCAGTCACCAGGTTGCCTTGCTTATCCTGCACGCCTGCAATGTTGGTCATCATGATCAGCTTTTCCGCATGCAGGATCTCGGCGATCTTGCCGGCCACGACGTCGGCGTTGATGTTGTAGGCCTGGCCGTCGGCGCCAAAGCCGATCGGCGAAATGATCGGGATAAAAGCGTCGTCCTGCAAGGCCTTGACCACCGCCGGATTGATCGCTTCGATCTCGCCGACAAAACCGATGTCGAGGAATTCGCCCGGCTTTTCGCGGTCCGGCATGCGGTATTTGCGGGCCCGGATCAGGCCGCCGTCCTTGCCGGTCAGGCCGACTGCCTGGCCGCCGTAGTGATTGATCAGCATCACGATATCCTGCTGCACTTCACCGCCCAGCACCCACTCCACCACTTCCATGGTTTCTTCGTCGGTGATGCGCATGCCTTGCACGAAAGTGCCTTGCTTGCCGATTTTCTTGAGGGCGTTGTCGATCTGCGGGCCGCCGCCATGCACCACCACCGGGTTCATGCCGACCAGCTTGAGCAGGATCACGTCGCGCGCGAAGCCGTGCTTCAGGCGCTCTTCGGTCATGGCGTTGCCGCCGTATTTGACGACAATGGTTTTACCGTGGAACTGACGGATGTAAGGTAACGCCTCGGCCAGAATTTCAGCTTTGATTCCTGGGGCAACGTTGGCAAGATCGTTGGTCAAATCGGCCATGGACAGTCCTACAAGAGAGGTTTCTGAGCTTGTCAGAAGAGAATAAAAGGTGCAAAGACTGCAACTCGATGGAGTTAAAAATCGCTGCGCGATGGATCAGCGCGATTTTACATGGAAATGCGCCCGCTTAGATACGGCAGGCCGGCCAATAATCTTGCGATGTTGCGTAGCGATGTTGTGTAGATGCATCAATGCCGGGAAGATGGTTATCATGGAGCCGATTCCCCACCGCATTCAAAGGATAAGCAGAATGGCGCAATGTCCCGCCTGCCGGCAGCAGTTTTCCTGCGGCGCCGGTCAGCATCCGGACCAGCCTTGCTGGTGCAGCCGTCTGCCGCCGCTGGCCAGCGCCAAACCGGCGGCCACGGCGTGTTATTGCCCGGATTGCCTGCAGCGCTTGCTGCGACAAGAACAGACCGCAGAAAAACCGGCGCCTTAAAAACTAAGGACTAAGGGCAGCTGCGCACTTCCTGGGCAGGGAAATCCAGCTTGATCTTGTCGAAGGCAAGCCGGTTGTCGCCGCCGAGGTCGCGCAGCTGGAACGCCACCTTGCTGGAACTGACGCTGCGCGTGCCGACCTTGGCCCCGCTCAGGCCGCGCTTGGCCAGGCTGGCGACCTGCTTTTGCGCGGCTTCGTCGGTTTTGAAAATGCCCAGCGAAATGCCATAGCGCAGCGGGCTCGCATCCTGGATCACGAAAAAGTCGCTGATTCCCAGCCGGCGCACCTCGTCGGCCTTGGCGTCGGCCGCTTCCTTGCTGCCCAGCGACGGCAGGTACACCATATGGCTGGCCACTTCCTGGGTTTCACGGCGGACAAACTTGATGGCCGGCATGCGCTCCGCCAGCTGGCTCGAAAAGCGCCGCGCTTCGGCCGCGCTGAAATTGCCGACTTCGGTGCAGGCCACCGGCGCCAGATCGGCGGCCGTGGCGGCGGGCGCCAGCGCGGCGCTGGCGAGCGAGGTAGCCGCCGCAGCCGGCGGGTTCTCGGCCGCCGTCATCCGGATTTTGTCCGGCTGCAGCTGCCTGCCGATGCGCGCCGGCTCCCTGCCGTCGCTGTAGAGGGCGCCGAGATAGCCTTTTTGCATGGCAAACAAGGCGGCATTCGCCAGTAACAACAGCCAGAAAATGATTTTCAACATAGAGTTGCCGCGGCAGTTTGGAGACCGATCAGTACCAGATTATCAACTGTTTCGTGTGCTATGGACAGATAGGGCGCAATCAGCGCCGCCGAACCGCCGGCCACCACGCACAGTACGTGCGCTCCCGGCGCTTGCCGGCCGAGCAAGCCAAATGCCCGTTCGATGGCGCCGACCTGGGCGTTGATGCAGCCGCTGATGATGGCGTCGTCGGTATTGTCGGCAAACAGCGTATTGACTTGCACATGGTCTGTAATATGCGGCAGCTGCGCGGTGCTGCGCGCCAGCGACGTCGCCATCAGCCCCAGTCCCGGCAGGATCATGCCGCCGCTGAATACGCCGTCGGCGCTGACCGCGTCGATCGTGGTGGCGGTGCCGCAGGTGGCGACCAGCAGGGTCTGCTGCGGAAACAGCCGTTGCGCGCCCAGCGCCGCGGCAAAGCGGTCGCAGCCGAGTTGCGCCGGATCGCGATAAGCATTGCGCAGGCCGGCCAGCTGCGGCAGCGAGGCAAACCAGTGGGGCCGCACGGCAATGCCGAAAACCGTCTCCAGCAGCGTTTGCAAGCGTTCCTGTATATGCTCGCCGGCAACGTTCGAAATCAGTATGCGCGTCACCGTCAGCTTGCGCCAGCGTTCGCTCAGCGCCACCAGCTCGCCATGCGCCGCCGAACCGCTTTCCAGCCACGCGCCGGCCAGCTCGCCCGCCACCGGCAAGGCTGTAAGCGCCCATTTGATGCGGGTGTTGCCGACATCGATCAACAGCATGCCCATGGTTCAGCCTTCCTTCGGGCGCAATGAAATATCGCCGGCCATGATCGCAATCGGATTGCTGCCGCCATCCGTTTGCAGCAGCAGGCGTCCGATCTGGTCGATGCCCAGCGCCTTGCCTTCGTGCAGCGTCTTGCCTTGGTCCAGGATCGCTACCTGCTGGCCGGCAAACGCATGCAGCCGGTTCCAGCGTTCGACAAAAGCCGACAGGCCCTCGCTTTCGAATTGCCACATGTTTTGCGCCAGCCCGCTCAGCAATGAACCGAGCAGCAAGTCGCGGTCCTGCGCTGCCGCCGCCGGCAGATTGGCGGTGCGGCGTCCGATCTGTTCTTGCAATTTCTCCGGTATGGAAAGATTGATGCCGATGCCGATCACCGCCCACAGCTGCTGGTCCGGCGCGGTCGCGGTTTCGATCAGGATGCCGGCCAGCTTGCGGCCGCCCTGCAACACGTCGTTCGGCCATTTCAACTGGACCTCGACGCCGAAATCGGCCAGGGTCTCGGCAATCGTCACGCCTACCGCCAGCGGCAAACCGACCAGCGCCTGCAGCGGCGAGGCGAACGGCCAGGCCAGCGAAAAAGTCAGCGCCGCCGCCGGCGCCGTCAGCCAGGCGCGGCCGGCGCGGCCACGGCCGGCGGTCTGCGTCAGCGCTACCAGCAAGGTCGGTGCGCGCAGCGCGTCTTTGCCGCTGTCGCGGCCGTTGCCAGAGACGCGCGCCAGCAGGTCGGCATTGGTCGAACCGGTTTCGGCGACCACTTCGATCAGGCATTGCTCGGCATGATGGCCGGCAAAAGCGGCGATGCGGGCAGCGGACAACTGGCTCGCGGGCGAAATTGGTGCAATAAATTGTGCGGTCATGCCGCGCATTGTAGCGGGAGTAACAGGAAAAAGCGGAGAAAAAGCGAGGAAAATGCAGCTCGCAACGCATGGTTTTACCCATGTAAATACAATAAAAAACAACGACATGGCTAATCCGTATGGCATATTTCTCTAGAAACCGTTAAATCGCCTGGACCGCTGCTGCTTGCCGCCCGCTTTTATCACTACTTGTCATAGTGTGGAAAGCAATTCTCCCTTAAACTGATGCGATGCCGAATCCAGATTCCACTACTCCTGTTCTTGATCTCAAAGATGGCAGCCTGGTAGCCGCCCACGGCAACTGGCAGGTGCATGCCTTGACCCAGCCGGGAGTGATCAAGGCGCTGCAGGCCAAGCTGAAAAACCTGGCCAGGCAAAACGACGCGCTGCGCTGGGACCTGTCCGAGATCGGCACGCTGGACCATATCGGCGCGCAATTCCTGTGGAACGCATGGGGCAAGACCCGCCCCAAACAATTGACCGTGGCGCCGCAGCACCGCGATTTTTTCCAGCGCCTGGCCAGCGCCGGCACCCTGGCCCTGCCGCCCAAGCCGCCGCGCCGCCGCCTGTTCAACGCGATCTACGACATGGGCGTCGATGTCTTTGAGCACGTGACCGGCTTCATCACCCTGCTGGGACAGCTGGTGCTGGATTTCCTGCGCATGGTGCAAGCGCCGCAGCGCGCGCCGTGGAAGGAAATTTCCGCCAATGTCTACCACGTCGGCTACCAGGCTTTGGGGATCACCGCGCTGGTCGGGTTTCTGATCGGCGTGGTGCTGTCGTTTTTATCCGCACAGCAATTGCATACCTTCGGCGGCGACATCTACCTGGTCAATATCCTCGGCATGAGCATCATCCGCGAACTGGGGCCGCTGCTGGCGGCGATCCTGGTGGCCGGCCGCTCCGGTTCGGCGATCACCGCGCAGCTGGGCGTGATGCGCGTCACCGAAGAACTCGACGCCATGCTGGTGATGGGTTTGCCGCACGGCTTCCGCCTGATCCTGCCGCGCGTGCTGGCCTTGCTGGTGGCGATGCCTTTGCTGGTCATCTGGACCGATGCGATTGCCCTGCTGGGCGGCATGGTCGCCGCGCAATTGCAGCTGGGTTTGTCGCCGACCTATTTCCTGCAGCAGCTGCCGAATGCGGTGCCGCTGCCCAACTACCTGATCGGCCTCGGCAAAGGCGCGGTGTTCGGCGGCCTGATTGCGATGGTGGCCTGTTATTTCGGCCTGCGCATCGAGCCCAATACCGAAAGCCTGGGGCACGGCACCACCACTTCCGTAGTGAGCGCGATCACCATCGTGATCGTGGCCGATGCCATATTTGCGATCATTTTCAGCGGCGTGGGATTCTGATGGCCGAATACACACCCAAACCCGCACCCATCATCGAGATCGACAAGCTCTGGACCCAGTTCGGCCAGGCCGTGATCCACCAGGACCTGGACCTGCGCATCGACGCCGGCGAGATCGTCGGCCTGGTGGGCGGCTCCGGTTCCGGCAAGACCACGCTGGTGCGTCAGATACTCGGATTGAACCGGCCCACCAAAGGCAAGGTGACCGTATTCGGCACCGATATCAGCCAGGCCGATGTCGACCAGATGTACGCATTGCAAAACCGCTGGGGCATGCTGTTCCAGCAGGGCGCCCTGTTTTCGGCGCTGACGGTGCTCGACAACGTGGCGTTGCCGATGCGCGAGTTGCGCGCCCTGCCGGATCGGCTGATCAGGGACGCCGCCTTGCTCAAGCTGCAGATGGCCGGCATCGGCCCCGAACATGCGCTGAAGATGCCGTCCGACCTGTCCGGCGGCATGATCAAGCGGGTGGCGCTGGCGCGCGCGCTGGCGCTGGAACCTGAGTTGCTGTTCCTGGACGAACCGACCGCCGGCCTCGATCCGGCCTCGTCGGCGGCGTTCATCGAGCTGATCCGCTCGCTGCACAAGGACATGCACCTGACCGTGGTGATGATCACCCACGACCTGGAACCGCTGCTGGCGCTGTCGACCAAGATCGCGGTGCTGGCGGACAGGCACGTGATCGCCTATGACACGCCGGAGCGCGTGATGAAAGTGCGCCATCCGTTCATTGAATCATTTTTTCTTACTGCCAACCGTTATGAGCATGAAACTTGCGGATAAATGCAGAAAGCGTAGATAGGAAGTCTTATGGAAAATAAAGCGCATGCCCTGATCGCCGGATTGTTCACGGTGGCTTTGCTGATCGCGGCGCTGTTCGGCGTCATGTGGTTCAACAGCGACCGGGTGGAACGGATTCCTTACGAAATCGCCACCAAGCTGTCGGTGCCGGGGCTGAACCCGCAAGCCGATGTCCGTTATCGCGGCCTGGATGCCGGCAAGGTCGACGCCATCACCTTCGATCCGAAATCGCCGGGGCAGATCCTGATCAAGATCAAGATCAATCCGGATACGCCGATGACGCAGTCCACCTTCGCCACCCTGGGTTACCAGGGCGTGACCGGGATCGCCTACATCCAGCTCGACGACGACGGCAGCAAGCCGCTCAAGCTCGACAGCAGCAAGCAGCACCTGGCGCGCATAGAACTGCGCCCCAGCCTGTTCGACAACCTGCAGACCAAGGGCGCGCTGATTCTGTCGCGCGCCAATGAAATGGTCGACAAGCTCAATGGCTTGCTCGATCCGGAGAACCAGAAAACCATGGTGAAGGCGTTCAGCGACGTCAGCAAGACCGTCAATGAATACCAAGGCATCCCGCAGCAGCTGCAGCCGACCCTGAAGCAGCTGCCGGCCCTGACCGGCCAGTTGAACCAGGCGCTGGCCTCGGTCACGGCGCTGTCCAACAACATGATGATGCTCAGCAAGAACCTCAATACCCTGACCAACAGCCTGCAAGGACCGGACGGCGCTGTCGCCAACCTGGCCGGAGCGGTGCAGAATATCGGCTCGGTCGCCAACGGCGTCGAATACGATACGCTGCCGCGCTTCAATGTGCTGACCACGGAGGCGCGTTCGTCGATGCGCAACCTGAACCAGACCATGGACCATTTCAACCAGCAGCCGCAAAGCATCCTGTTCGGCAGCAAGCCGCTGCCTCCGGGTCCTGGCGAAGCCGGTTTTGTAGCTCCAGGCAAATAAACACACGCAAAAACACAAGCGCGACAGAAAGAGCACCCTGTCGCCAACCGATTAAAGGCATGCCATGACCGCTATCCTGAAAACCCTGTCGTCCTTCCTTGCGATTGCCCTGGTCGCCGGCTGCGCCAGCAAGATCGACGCCCCGACCCAATACGACCTGGGCCTGCTGCCGCCCGCAGCGGCAACCGCAGCGCCGTCCTTGCCGGCGGTCAGCCTGGCCGATGTCAATGCGCCGGCCTGGCTGGACAACAACATGATGTATTTTCGCCTGGCCTACGCCAACCAGCTGCAGCCGCGGCCATACGCCGGCAGCCGCTGGACCATGCCGCCGGCGCAGCTGTTCCAGCAGCGCCTGAAATCGCGCCTGGCGCAGGCCGGCGGCACGGTGCTGGCGCTGTCGGACGCTGCGCTCAACATTCCGGTGCTGCGCATCGACATGGATGATTTCACGCAAACCTTCGATACGCCGTCGCACAGCCTGGCGACATTGCAGGTGCGGGCTTCGCTGTTCAACGGCCGCACGCTGCTGGCGCAAAAGAGCTTCAGCCGCCAGGCGGCGACACCCAGCGCCGACGCCGCCGGCGCCGCCAGCGCGTTCGTGGCGGCCAACGACGGCGTGATCGATGACCTGATGGGCTGGCTGGCGACAGTGGCGCCGAAAAAATAATGACGCAGCAAGCAATCCCGACCACCTCCTCGGCCGCGTCCTCGTTCGCCCGCGTCAGCCTGCTGATTTACCTGCTGCTGATCGTCTACGCCAGCTGGTATCCGTTCGCCGGCTGGCGCGACCTCGGCCTGACCGCCTTTGCCTACCTGGACGCGCCGCTGCCGCACTACTGGACAGTGTTCGACGTCTGGACCAACATCGCCGGCTACCTGCCGCTAGGCATGCTGATGGTGCTGTCGTTGCCGCGTTCGCGCCGCTGGTCGCCGTATTGGGCGGTATTGCTGGCTGCCCTGGCCGGCATCCTGGTCTCCGGCAGCATGGAAGCGGTGCAGACCTTCCTGCCGACCCGCGTCGCCTCCAACCTCGATTTGATGACCAACAGCGCCGGCGCCCTGCTCGGCGCGGTGCTGGGCGTGATCCTGCGGCCGCGCTTCGGCCCCGACAGCCGCTTGCTGCAGCTGCGCGAGCACTGGTTCAACCGCGAAGCCAGCCAAGGCATGGTGGTGGTGGCGCTGTGGCCGCTGGCGCAAATTTATCCGCTCAGCCACTTGTTCGGCTTCGGCCAGTTCACTTCCATGCTGTCGAGCTGGCTGTCGGATTTCCTGGAACAGCCTATCGACCTGCAAGCCTGGCTGACCAACGATATCCAGTTCAGCGCCGACCAGTACTGGCTGACCGAAACCATCATCACCGCCTGCGGCCTGACCGGCGCCGCCCTGACCTTCCTGATCCTGCTGCGCCAGCATGCTCCGAAACTGCCGTTGACCTTGCTGCTGGTGTTTGTCACGCTGATGATCAAGATCCTGGCGACGGCGCTCCTGTTCGCGCCTGACAACGCCTTCGTCTGGCTGACCCCGGGCTCGTTCGGCGGCCTGCTGATCGGCGGCCTCATGCTGAGCGGCCTGGCGTATGCGCCGCAGCTAGCGCAACGGCGCCTGGCCGGGCTGACCCTGGCGATATCTTTATTGCTGGTCAATATCATGCCGGACAACCCGTACTACACAGAAACCGTGCAAACCTGGTCGCAGGGAAAATTCCTGAACTTCAACGGCGTCGCCCAGTTCCTGGCCTTGCTGTGGCCGTTCTGCACGCTGTGGTTCCTGTTCCATCCCATGCACAAGCGGCGCCGCAAGGCGGCACAGCGGCAGCCGCAGCGCGACTCAAGATAAGCGGCCGCCTGAAACCAGCATCGCGGCGGTGTATGATTCCCGTCTGTATTGGTCAACTATTCCAGAATCCTGCCATGAGCGATAAGCCGTTTTACGAACACCACGTATTTTTTTGCCTGAACCAGCGCGAACCGGGCGAACGCGTCTGCTGCGCCAACGCTGGCGCCCAGGCTGCACAGGAGCATGCCAAGCGCCGCGTCAAGCAGCTCGGCCTGGCCGGCGAAGGCAAGGTGCGGATCAACAAGGCCGGCTGCCTCGAGCGCTGCGAAGAAGGACCGGCGCTGGTGATTTATCCGGAAGGCGTCTGGTACACCTACGTCGACAATGAAGATATCGACGAAATCATCGATGTCCATATCGTCGGCGGCAAGATTGTCGAACGCCTGAAAATCTAAGCAGCACGCATTCCGCCATCATCACTCAGAATCATCAATGCAATGAACGCTCAAACGCTTCCCTTTTTCATCGCCGGCGCGGTCGGCCAGCTCGAATGTGCACTCGACCTGCCGGATCCCGCAACCTTCGCCGCGCCGCGCGGCCTGGCGCTGGTGGCCCATCCCCATCCGCTGTTCGGCGGCACCATGGACAACAAGGTGGTGCATACGCTGGCGCGCGGCTTCCTGGCGCTGGGTTATGTCACGGTGCGCATGAATTTCCGCGGCGTCGGCAAATCCGAAGGCACGCATGACGAAGGCCGCGGCGAGACCGACGACATGGCCCTGCTGCTGGCCCACATGCGCCGGCAATATCCTGACCTGCCGCTGACGCTGGGCGGTTTTTCGTTCGGCACTTTCGTGCAGGCGCAACTGCAGCAGCGCCTGGAAGCTGCCGGAGCGCCGGCCGCCGCAACGCCGGCCGAACGGCGTGGTGCTGGTCGGCACCGCTGCCGGCAAGTGGCCGATGCCGACCGTGCCGGCCAACAGCATCCTGATCCACGGCGAGCTGGACGATACGATTCCGCTCACCGCGGTATTCGAATGGGCGCGCCCGCAGGACATCCCGGTGATCGTGATTCCCGGCGCCGATCATTTTTTTCACCGCCGGCTGCAACATATCAAGAATCTCATGGTCGAAATGTGGCGTCGCTAACAGACCGCGGTTTGAACGCTAAACAGGCAGGCTGGTTTAGCGTTTAAGCCGTCCGGGGAGGCGGTGGCGCTATAATTCTGTCGGCATGGTTGTATGCGGTTGTCCATTAACCGCCTCCGCTTACGCATTTTTCAACCCCTTACGCAGATAAAGTTGCTCATCGTCCACACTCGTTGTTCACATGATGCAGGTTTGTTGCTACTGATTTCATTACTCGATACTCCATGAAAAAAATACTCGCGGCGCTCGCTGCCACTGTCCTCTCCATATCCGTAGCCTTTGCCCAGACATTGCCGCCGCCGACAGTGGCCGCCAAATCGTGGCTGCTGCTCGACACCACCAGCAACCAGGTGGTGGCGTCGCAAGATCCCGACATGCGCATCGAACCGGCTTCGCTGGCCAAGATCATGACCGCCTATGTGGTCTTTGATGCGCTCAAGGACAAGAAAATCACCCTCGACCAGATGGTCAACGTTTCGGTGCGCGCCTGGAAGGTCGATCCAAGCAGCTCCAAGATGTTCATCGAACCGAATACGCCGGTCTCCATCAACGACCTGCTGTACGGCCTGATGGTGGTGTCGGGCAACGACGCCGCGGTGGCGCTGGCGGAAGCCGTGGCCGGCACCGAAGATTCCTTCGTCGCGCTGATGAACCACGAAGCCGAACGCATGGGCATGAAATCGACCCACTTCGGCAACCCGCACGGCTTGCCGAGCGCGGACACCTACTCGACCGCGCGCGACCTGGCGACGCTGGCGGCCCACGTGATCGTCGATTTCCCCGAGTTCTACAAGATCGATTCGACCAAGAAATACACCTACAACAAGATCACCCAGCCTAACCGCAACCGCCTGCTGTGGCTGGATCCGACCGTCGACGGCATGAAGACCGGCCACACCAGCAGCGCCGGTTATTCCATCATCGCCAGCGCCAAGCGTCCTAACGCAGGCGGCGACCGCCGTTTGCTGGCGGTCGTGATCGGCACCAACTCCGACGGCACCCGCACCCAGGAAGCGCAAAAGCTGCTGAACTGGGGCTTCCAGAACTTCGACGCGGTCAAGCTGTACGCCAAGGGCCAGGCCATCGATACGCCGCAAGTCTGGAAAGGCGCCAAGAGCCAGATCAAGATCGGCTTCACGCATGACGTCTACGTGACCGTACCAAAGGGCATCGCCGACAAGATCAAGCCGGTGCTGGAACGCACCGATCCGCTGATCGCGCCGATCCAGCAGAACGCCAAGGTCGGCACCGTCAAGGTGAACGCCGACGGCAAGACCATTGCCGAGTTCCCGGTAGTGGCGCTGGAAGATGTGGCCCAGGCCACCATCTTCGGCCGCGCCTGGGATTCGATCCGCTTGCTGTTCAAATAAACGCGATGGCCCCGACCGGGGCTTGAACAAAAAAAAAGACAGCCGCGGCTGTCTTTTTTTATGAGGGAGCGGATCAACGCCGGTTGCGGCGGCTCCAGGCTTCCAGGAAGGCCAGCGTCACGCTGGCCTCGTTGGTCTCCGCCAGGCCGCTGCCGAAGAACGCACCGACATCCTTGAAATCATTGCCTCCGGCCAGGTCCGACAAGCTGCGGAAAGCGATAAAAGGCACACGGTTGGCATAGGCCACCTGGGCAAAAGCAGCGGTTTCCATATCCACCACCTGCGCCTGCAGGTTATCGAACAGATAGGCCCGGTAGCCGGGATTGGCCAGGAAAGCGCTGCCGGAAACACCGCGGCCGCCAACCCGCAACTCAGGCTGGACGCTGACGCACAGCGATGGATTCTTCGGCCCGCATTTCGCCAGCGCCGGTTTCAGGGTGCGGGCCAGCGCCAGCATCTCGGGATCGGCCTGGAACTCGAAGCGGAATTCACCTTGCGGCGCATTAGTCTCGTTCATCACAAAATTGTCGCGCATGAACAGGCCGCTGCTGACCGGGCCGTTGGGCGTATCGAACTTGAAATCCGGACGCGGCTTGCCGTTGTCGGCCGCCAGCTTGACGCCCAGGCAGCTGACGTCGCCGGCCGCGCCGCACGGCGCAGGCAGGCTGCCGTCGCCGTTCCAGTAGACTTCCATCGGCATCGCCCAGCTCTCAGGCACGGTGACATCGCCGACATGGCTGGCCGGATCGACGCCGCCGGCGATGCCGCTCATCAGCAGGCGCTCGACACGGAAATGATCCATCATCAGCTGCGTCACCATGGTGGCGTTCACCACGCTGACGCCGCTCAGCACGATCACCACCTGGTTGCCGCGCAATTCACCTGTGGTAAACCGGTTGCCGTTGATTTTCCACTCGCGCTTTTTCTGCGTCTGCTCCAGCAAGATATCGGCCTCGGCGCCGAACGCCGAGACGATGCCGATGCGCGGCTTGCATTCGCTCAGGCAATGGCTCTTCGCCTGCGGCGCGGCGCCGGCGGTCGTCATCAAGGCGGCGCCGGCCAGCACAGCGCAAACGGCCAGGCGCAGCATTTTTAATACAGGAGCAGGAGCAGACAAGGGCTTTCCTTTCATTTGGCAAAAAAGATCGGTGGATCAGGTATTTTCCGGCCCAGCAACAGGCGCGGCATTGCCCGGCCTGAGGCCATGGCGCCAGCGCAGCAGGCCGATCGCGTAGGTGACGTAATAAGCCGCCAGAATGCCGAATATCAGCAGGGTCAGCGAACTGCTGGAAAACTGGCTCGGGGTCCAGACCTGCGGCCCGGGCGCCAAGTAGAACTGGACCAGGCGATAGACGATGCGGCCGACGAACAGCAGCGACAGCGCGATGCCCAGGTGGGCGCTGGGCGTGTAGAACAGGCCTTCAGGCGTTTGTTCGAATTTAGTGAGGCGATGGCCGTAAATACCCAGCCCGATGCCCAGGGCAATGCCGCCGGCGATCGCCGCCAGATGATCCGCATGCGCCAGGGAAGCCAGGGACAGCACGCCCATCAGCCAGGTAAACAGGCAGATGGTGATCCACGGCCTCACATTCGACAGCTTCTGCCGGCCGACCATGCGCCGGATCCGGGAATACAGGCGCCAGACCACCAGCGCGGCGATGCCGAGCGACACAAACAGGGAGGGATGAGCGGGAATTGCCATGAGCTTTTCTCCAAGGTAGCCGATCGCGCCAGTCTAACCCAGTTTAATGTCCGGGTAATCACCCCGTTCAGGCAGCCTGCTCGGCTGCCTCGAAATTGATCTGCGCCTGCTCGCGCACCTGTGCCCGCCGCAATTCCCACAGTTCGCGCAGCTTGTCCGAGCGCAGTTCGCGTTCGTCCGATTCCGAGACAAACCCGACTTCGCCGTTGCCGTCCGCCACCGTCCGGCTGAAGCTCCATTCGCGCGAGAATTCCGGTTTGATGGCGCCGGCGTGTTTGGTCGGCATGGCGCAGATCAGCTGCATGCCAAGGTGGTCGCGCAGGAATTTCAAGACATCGCGGGCCCGTCCTTCATCCATCTTGGCAAACGATTCGTCGTTGACCAGCAGGTGCAGGCTGTTGCCCTTTTCGAAGCGCTTGAGGCGGTTGGTGACGACCGCGGCGTGAATGATATAGGCCGGCGTCTCCAGCTGGCCGCCGGAACCGGTGCCCCATTCCGACAAGCGGACATGCGACCCGGTATCCGATTCCTTGTAGATTTCGTAGCGGCGGTAGTTGCGGTAGTCGGCGACCCGCTGCAATTCCTTGACCGCCTTGTCTTCGTCGTCGGACAGCAGCAATTGCACCAGGCGATCGCGCACCTGGCAGTTGTCCGCGCTCAGGACCGGGTCGGCAAACAGGTTGCCGGCTTCCTGCGTATCCGACATCTCGGAAGTGGCGCAGAAAAAATCGTAGTATGCCTTGAATTCCGGCACCCATTCCGACCAGTCGATGCGGAACTTGTCGGTGCCGAACTTGAGTTTGTCGAGTTCGGTATTGAGCGTCTTCAAGGTGCGTACGCCGGTATCGACGGCGTTACGGATTTCATAGCAGAACTGCTTGGTGAATACATCGTTGAACGAGGCTTCGGCGGTGCGCAGCTGCTCCAGGTTCTTGATCAGGCCGATATCTTTCTGCCGTGTCAGCTGGGCGCGGGTGCGTTCCTGCAAGGTCACCATCAACGCATACAAGGGCGTGAAATCGCCGTCGCGCAGATCGTCGCCCTGAGTCATTTCAAAGCGCTCGTCGATACGCGCATGGGCGTGGTATTCGCCCAGCGCATTGCGGGCATCGCCGTACAGCTGCCAGCTGAGCGCCGTCTGTTTGGCGACATTGCTGGATGCCTGCGATTGCGAATAGCTGCCCTCATCCGCCCAAGCGGCGACCTGGTCCGTCAGCGCGGTGAAAGACAGGCTGCCGTTGACGATACACAGGTCGCGCAGTCTTTCAGTATCGCTGTCGACCCTTGCCTGTTTCGCCCCCATGCCGAAATGCAGGCGCGTCAGCGCAGCCTGATGGCCCTGTATGGCTTTTTCGTGGCCGCCGATATTCTTGCTGCAAGCAGTCTTGCGCGCTTCCAGGGCGGCGATTTCGATGCCCAGGGCTTCGGCTTCATCTTCCAGCTTGCTGACCTGGGTCAGGTCGAGCCGGCTCAGGTCCTGGCGGGCGGCGTCGAGCTCGCGCACCAGGGCCTCCAGTTCGTCGATCGCGGCAAACGACGGGCATTGCAACTGCCCCATCAGCGCCAGCGCCCCCTGCAGCTCGCGCAGCTGGCTGCGCACCTGGGTCAGTTCGCGTTCCGCCTGCGCATGCTCCTGCTCGGCGCGCTGCTTGGCCAGACGCTTGGCTTCCTGGCCGAACACCAGCAGGTCGGTGTCGGCGGTGAACATGGTGCGCGAGCCGCTGCCCTTGCCATCCCTGGTCAGACCGCGCGAGGCATGGCGCAGGGCCTCGGTATCGGCGACCTTGACCACCTGGCCGAACTGGTCGTGCAGGTAGGCATGCGCAATCGGGTGCTCGGTGCTGAGTTCGTGCACGATCGAATCGCTCGGGGTTCTTTCTATCTTCAGGTTCTTCAGGCAGAAGCTGCCCTGGATCACATTGGCGCGCAGTTTTTTCTGCCGCACGAAATCGATGGCTTTGCCTTCCCAAGCCTGGTCGACCACCAGGTTGAAACGGGCGCCTCCCAGGTAACCTTCGATTGCCGGCTGCCATTCAGCCGAGACCGGTTCTACCAGGTCGCACAGCACCTGGGCGCGCGCGGCAGCCAGCTCGGAACGGAATTCTTTCAGCGCATGGCGGATATGCTGTGGATAATCGGCGCCGCCTTCGGCCAGGTTCGCTTTGCGCGAAGCGGTGTCTTTTTCGTGGCGCAAGGCGTCATGCTCGGCCGCACGCAACTGTGCAATCTGGGTATGCAAGGCCGAAACGAAACTGTGTTCGGTGCCGGCCAGCGCGCCGTGCAGTTTGCCGAGGGCGGCGTCGACGCCCTCAAAGCCGTTGACCAGCATCAGCGATTTCAGCACATCCACTTCTTCCGACTTGGCCAGTTCGCCTATGCTGCGCAAATGGGTAGCCAGGTCCAGCGTGCCGGCGGCCGCCAGCGCCAGCACTACCTGGCGGGCGGCATCGGCAATTTCTTTCTGCTCCGGCGGAATCTGCATGCCGGCCACATTGCGCGCCGCGCTTTCCAGCTGCTGGGCAGCCAGCGCATTGTGCTGCAGCGCGCTGAACACGGTCTTGATCTTGCCGTCGTTCTGTTCGATCTGGTTCTGGATCCGGGTTTTTTGCTCGGCGGCCGGAATGCCCATCATCTGCGCGTGGATCTGTGTCAGGCTGCGGTTCTTGGCGCCGCGGTCCTGCTCCAGCTTGTCGGCGCTCTCGGTTTCGTCGCCGATCAGCGCCTGCAATCCTTCGATGGCCGAGCTGGCGGCTTCCAGCTGGCGCTGGTCTTCGCGCAAGGCCAGCGACGACACCAGCAGTTGCGACTGGCTGGCGGACTGGTGCGCGCGCGCGGTATCGCCGACGGCTTTGCCGAGCAGCTCCAGGCGCTTGACGTTGTCGCTCAGGCGCTCGCCTTCCTTGCGCAATTCGTTGACCTGGCGCATCAGCTTGCTAATCTGGCCGATGCGCTGCGACAGCTGGCTGGTGTCGAGTTCCAGGATCTGGTGCTTGACCAGGTCGTCGACGCTGCCGATAGGCTTGTGGGCGATCGACTGGCTCCAGGCCCGGGCCGCGCTTTCGGCTTCGGCGAAAGAGACGGTTTTCTGGCCGCGGAAACGGCCGTACAGCTGGCACAGATACTCGCGCTTGCTGTCGCGGAAATTGGTGATGCCGCGGTATTTCCCGGCCAGGTGGTGCTCGATCTTTTCCACCGCCACCACCGCCATGCCGCCATCGATCTCGGTCGAGGTCAGGTCGCCCAGCTGCAAGGCGACGCCATCGATGATCAGCAAGGCCAGCCGTTCCGACACCGCCTGGCGGCGCTCGCCGGCGCCGTCGACACGGGCGGAAGCTGCGACCAGCGCGGTGAACTCGCGCCCTTCTTCGCCCTCGCTTGGCTTGAATACCGCGGCGATGTAGCCGTGCGCGCCGTCGGGACGGGCGAACAGGTTGTCCTCAGCGCCGACGATGTAAGACCACAAGGTGCGTTTGGTCTTGCCGTTGCGCGCGCCTTGGGTAGTCTCGTCCTGGCCCGGGTTGTAGCTGAAAATATTCTGGTACACCGCCGTCATCACGGTTTGCAAGGCGTCCAGCATGGTCGATTTGCCGGAGCCGGTGGGACCGGTCAGCAACGTCATGTTGCCCATCGGGTATTCCTGCGACCGCAGGGCGCCCCAGTTCACCAGGATCAGTTTATCCAGCTTCATTCGAGGTTTCCTTCCATGCCTTGCGCTGTAAATTCGTCTTCCGCCGCGGCTTGCAGGCTGGCTTGCCCTGTCTCGCCCTCGGCGCCGGCCGGCAGCGGCTCCGATTCCAGCGCCGCTTCCAGCATGTCGTCGCTGATGATGCCGAGAATGGTCGGGCGGATCGCCAGCAAGGCGTCTTCATCGTCCATGGAGAAATTCGCCGCCAGCCGGATCAGGCGATGGCGCTTGAGATCGTTGAGGAGGCGTTGCCGTTCGATATTGGTCGGCGGCAGCGCACGCTTCAGCTGCGTCTGCAGCGTGGCCGACAATTCCTCAAAGCGGGTCAGCACCTCGCCGGAGTCGGTCAGGCGGTTGCCGCCTTCCGACAAACCTTGCTGGTACTGGAAACGCAGCGCCAGCGCCGCCGCGACAAAATCCGGCGACAACCGCGCGCGCAATCCCGGCACCGGCTCCAGCCCGTCTTCCGGCAAACCCGGCACTTCGGCGCCGGGTGCATACAGGCGGAAGAACTCGCCTTTCAGGTTGTGCTCAAGGCGGAAGCCGCCGAGCTGGAAATAATCGCCCAGGCAGGTTTCGATGCGGCGCGCGTCGTCGTACAGGCGCTGCTCGACGCCGTCTTCCTCGCGCAGCACGATGCCGGCGGCGAACAGGCGCCCGACGATTTCGCGGAAGCGCTCCAGCGACAGGCTCTGCAGCGCAAGCTGCTCATTCAATGTTTCATTCAGGGTCATGTTTCATCTCGATCTGGTAATCGTCGCCGGCATAAAACTCGTTCCAGAGCTTGCTCGGCAGTTTTTGCACGGTGAGCCGGTCGTCGCGTGCGCCGCGCACGGCTTCCACCACTTGCATGTTGTTGAGGACGTCGGTAGTGGTCGCCGCCGGCAAGGTCGACAGCCGGATCGGCCGGTCGCGCAGGCGCAGCTCGGCGCGGATGCGGTGCACGATGTCGTCGTTGGACAAGGCGAAGGCGTCGGCTTCGGCGCGGTACATGGCGGCCGCCAGCCGGGCGTCGCGCGTCACTTTCGGCTGCGCCGTCACCGTCAGGGCCTTGCGCCGCTGCGAGGCGCTGCGCAGCTTGAAGCCGGCCGGATCGAGCAGGCGGATTTCCGCCGGCGCGATGGCGGCGCCGATACGCTCCAGCAAGGCGTCCTGGGCCGCGCCGCTGAGCTTGGCGGTCTGGCTGATGGCCAGGCTGTAGGCTTGCCGGGTCTGGCCGCCGCGCAGCATCAGCGCCTGCTGCACGATGCTGGCGGCGCGCTGCATGTAGACGCTCATGGCCTTGATCAGCTCCGGGTGCTTGGTGGTGCAGGCCGCTTCCACCATTTCTTCGATACGGTCCAGCATCCATTCCAGCGTCGACGCTCCTTGCCGTTCCTGGCTAGCCCAGCGCGCGATATCGTTGAGCTGGTCTTCCAGCGCCTGCGACTTGTCGTGCTCCAGGCTGTGCAAGCGAGCGATCACATCGCGGATCGCCTGCCGGTGGCGTTCGATGCTGTCGGCGGTCAGCTGCTTCTTGAACTCTTTCTCGAAACGATCGAGGAATTCCATGAAACCGTCCCACGGCGTTTGCGAGGCTTCCAGCATCAGGCGCCGCACCAGCTCCTGGAAATAATCGACGCCTTCCGACAGGTCGCTGATCACTTTTTCGGCATAGTCGTAGGCATCGATCAGATCGTAGGCGTCGACATTACGCAGCGCGGCGTTGAGCGCATTGCGGCAGCTGCGCACATTGCGCTGGCGGGTGCGCGCGCTGCGCCGGTCTATGGCCCAGAACGCCTCGGCGAACAGCTTGCCGGCGCGCGTGAAACGGTAGGCGGTGACCAGCCCGGCGCGGTCGCCGAAGGTTTCCAGCCAGCCGTCCCTGAGCAAGGTGCGCAGCAGCGCGCTGCTGCTTTGCTGGTCGTCGGCGCCGGCGGGAATCAAATCGTCCTCCGCCGGTTCCATGCTCGCCGCCGCCTCTTCCTGCGCCAGCAAAACCTGGCGCGCTTCCTGCACCACCGGCAACAGCAGGTCGCGCAAGCCGTCGCGCGTCAGGTTCTGGCAGTAGTCGGCGCTGGGGCCGTGCAGCCGCTCATATAGCGCACGCACGCAAGCCACCACCACGCCGCGGTGCTTGCCGGCCAGCGGCCGGAAAAAATTAAGTCGGTCTGGTTCAAAAAACAATCGGGTTGCCTGCCTTAACTACGGAAATGCGTTGCAAAAACGAAAATATATCGGGTATTGGCGCCTGGCGATATTGCCGGCGGCGTAATTGTATAAATTAAAGCCTAACCCGCCATTGTAATGGGTCGCGCGCGCTATAACGAGCCGGTATCTTATACAGTGGACAGAAAGCCGGGCCATCCGTAACATGCATTGCTAGAATGCAGCAGACATTCCCCGCCTATCCGCCAGGAGACACCGTGCCATCGAGCCGCCCCACCAGCCATCCCAGCATGACGATCCAGCGCAAACCAGGCGCCGGCGGCCCGGCAGCCTTGGCGATGCGGTGCCGCTTTCCATGATCCCCGTGTCCCTGCCCGCGGCTCCGGCCAATGTCATCGCTGCCGACGGCCAGCCTTGCATGGGACGTTATGCCGGCCAGACCGGCATCATCGACTGGTCGACCCTGGCTGCGCCTTACGCCCGCGGCAAGCTGTGGCGGCGCTTCCATCACAAGCGCTGGCAATATGTGGCGCTGTCGACGCCGCGGCTGCTGTGCGGCATCGCGATTGTCGACGTCGGCTGGACCAACACTGCTTTCGCCTATGTCTTCGACCGCCAGCAAGGCAAGCAGATCGCCGGTTTTTCGCAGGACGGCATACCGGGCCTGAGCGCCAGGGTCAGCGACCGGCCTGGCGGCCCCAGCCGCTTCCATTGTTTCGGCAACCGGATCGACTACCAGCCGCCGGCCGAGGGCGATCCGGCCGGCGGCATGTACCAGCTCAGCGTGCAGTGCGAACAGTTCGAGCTTGAGGCCGAATTCGAGGCTGGCCAGGCTGCCCCTTTGTTCCTGGCGGTCGGGCCGATTGTGCACGGCTCGGTGCACGCCACCCAGAAATCGCCCGGCATGCCGCTCACCGGTGAAGTACGCGTGGGCGATGAACGATTCACGCTGGATGGCGGCGTCGCCAGCTTCGACTATTCGAACGGCCTGCTGGCGCGCAATACCGAATGGCGCTGGGCTTCGGCCCACGGCCTGGACATCGGCTTCAACCTGCAAGCCGGGTATTTCGGCAAGCAGGAAAACGTGCTGTGGCTGGACGGCCAGCTGCATGCGCTCGGCCACGTGCGCTTCGAGTATGACCTGGCGGCGCCGCTGGCGCCCTGGCACATCTTTACCGACGACGACCTGCTCGACCTGCAATTCATGCCGGAAGGGGCGCGCCGCGAAAACAAGAACCTGCTGGTCGCCGCCACCCGCTATATCCAGCCGATAGGCAGTTTCAGCGGCTGGGTCAAGCCGGAACCCGGCGCCGCGCCGCGCCCGGTGGAACACCTGGTGGGCGTAACCGAGGAACATTTCTCGCGTTGGTGACATTGCCGCACACCAACGTACCGATTCGCAATTTTCCAACACCTGTCGCATTTACCCTGCATCGCCAATATCTTTGGTATACCATTGCCGACCAATTTTTCATTTGTGAGGCATGGAATGTTAAACCTAGATTCGGCAGTTGACCGCTCACATAAATTTAGGAATTCCCATGCGTGCTGAGCTTCTTTCGCTCGGTAGCCTCCACCTGTTTGATGAGAGCGCTACAGGTGCGATTGCACACTTTTCCGGCCCTCTGCCGTCGTTGCTTCTCCTAGCGGAATGTAGTCCGCGTCGTCGTCGCGCCTAGCCAGAGGACCGGAAAAATGTACACTCACACCAGTTCAACTACCGAATCCAGGTTCAATGCTTGCGGCGTGGATTTCGGCACGTCCAATTCCACGGTTGGCTGGAGCAGGCCCGGACAAAACGCCTTGCTGCCGCTGGAAGACGGCAAAGTCACTTTGCCGTCGGTGGTGTTCTTTAACGCGGAAGACGACGCTTTCAGTTTCGGCCGCGCCGCCCTGAGCGCTTACCTGGCCGGTTACGAGGGGCGCCTGATGCGTTCCCTGAAGAGCTTGCTCGGCTCCAGCCTGATCGATGCCCAGACCGAGGTCGGTGGCCGTGCGCTGCCGTTCCGCGCCCTGCTGACCCATTTCATCGCCGAACTGAAAATCCGCGCCGAACTCGCGGCCGGCAAGGAATTCCAGAGCGTGGTGCTGGGCCGCCCGGTGTTTTTTGTCGACGACAACCCGGCCGCCGACCAGCGCGCCGAAGATACGCTGGCGGACATCGCCCGTTCGGTCGGCTTCCAGCACATCGCTTTCCAGTACGAACCTATCGCCGCCGCGTTCGACTATGAATCCAGCATCGAACGCGAAGAGCTGGTGCTGATCGCCGACATCGGCGGCGGCACTTCCGACTTTTCGCTGGTGCGCCTGTCGCCGCAGCGCGCCGCCAGCAGCGAACGGCGCGACGATATCCTGGCGACCGGCGGCGTGCACATCGGCGGCACCGATTTCGATAAATACCTGAGCTTGTCGAGCGTGATGCCGATGCTGGGACTGGGCAGCCGCCTGGTGAACAACAGCGAAGTGCCGTCCAGCTATTATTTCAACCTGGCGACCTGGCACACCATCAACCAGATTTACACGCGCAAGGCCTGGCTGCAGTTGAAAGACGTGCAGCGCGAAACCGTCGAACGCGAAAAATTCAGTCGCCTGCTGGACCTGGTCGAACAGCGCGCCGGACACTGGCTGGCCTTGCAGGTGGAACAAGGCAAGATCGGTTTGTCCGACGCCGAAACGGTGCAGCTCAGCCTCGACCGCATCGCTCCCGGCCAGGCCTTGAGCCTGACGCGCCAGCAGTTCAACGACAGCATCGGGCATCTGGTCGGCACAGTGGAAGACACCGTCGGCAACCTGCTGCGCGATGCTGGCGTGACGCCGGCGCAAGTCGATACGGTATTTTTTACCGGCGGCTCCAGCGGCGTGCAGCTGCTGCGCCACAAGATCGCCGCACTGGTGCCGTCGGCAAAGGCCGTCGAAGGAGATTTGTTCGGCAGCATCGGCGCCGGCCTGGCGCTGGATGCGGTACGCAAGTTCGGCTGATTCTATCCAATCCCGCTATCGGTTTTATCCGTCTTGCCGCCGCGCTTGCCATGGCCTATCCGCTGCGCATGATAAATCCCGGTATGGCCGGAAAACAGATAGCTGACGACGCAGGCAATGCCTGCCAGCACGCCGATTTCCGGCCCGAACAATTCGATCGCCATGATGGTCGACGCAATCGGGGTATTGGCAGCGCCGGCGAATACCGCCACGAATCCCAGCCCTGCCAGCACTGGAATCGGCATCGCCAATAACTGCGCCAGGGCGTTGCCCAGCGTAGCGCCGATATAGAACAGCGGCGTCACTTCCCCGCCCTTGAAACCGGAAGCCAGGGTCACCACCGTGAAAACGATCTTGCCGGCAAAGTCATACAGCGGCAGCGGTTTCTCGAAAGCCTCGACGATGGTCGGAATCCCCAGCCCCAGGTATTTGTCCGTGCCCGGCAGCAAAGCCAGCAACAGCACCGCCACGCCGCCGACGAACGGCCGCAGCGGCGGGAATTTGACGAGGCACTTGACCAGGCGCGACAAACCGTGGGTCGCTTGCGCGAACACCATGCCGACCAGGCCGAACACGATGCCGGCCGCCAGCGTCGCGGCGAAGATCCCGATGCTGAAATGGGGCACGAGGGGAATCGCATAATGGGTATGGTGCACCCCCAGCAAAGCCGGCACCTGGTCGCTGATGATGGCGGCGATGAAGCAAGGCAGGATGGCGTCGTAGCGCAGGCGGCCGATGGCCAGCACTTCCAGTCCGAACACGGCGCCGGCCAGCGGCGTGCCGAACACCGAAGCAAAACCGGCGCTGATGCCGGCCATCAGCAGGATGCGCCGCTCGTCCGGCCCCAGCCGGCCGATGCGGGTGACCATGTCGGCCAGGGCGCCGCCCATCTGTACCGCCGTGCCTTCACGGCCGGCGGAACCGCCGAACAGATGGGTGATCACGGTGCCCAGCAAGATCAGCGGCGCCATGCGCTTGGGCACGATGCGCTGCGGATCGTGGATTTCATCGATCAGCAGGTTGTTGCCGCCTTCCACCGATTTGCCCAGCAGGTGGTAAATCAGCCCCACCGCAAACCCCGCCAGCGGCAGCAGCCACAACAGCCAGCGATGGGCGTTGCGGGTATCCGTGGCCCATTCCAGCGACAGCAGCAGCACCGCCGACGCCAGGCCGGCCAGGGCGCCGACCACGGAAGCCAATATCAGCCAGCGCGCGAGATACACCAGCATCAGCAGCTGTTCAGGGTATTTTGTATTTTTCATGGATCAAGGTACGAGATTTGAAGGACTCAAACCTGGATGGCAAGGAAAGCGCGCACGCCTACAAATCCCGTCCAGGAACTTGTAGGCATCATCAGCTGCGTCTGGCCGGCGAACCCGCAAGGATTCAAGGCCAGAAGCGGCGGTTCAGGGAGGAATGCCATCTCCGAAGCGTGTAGTGTTTCGTAAGTAATGGAGCTTCAGAAATGGTGGATTTTGGTGCCAGGCTAGGCGCAAACCGGAGCGATAGTGGAACTATCGCGAGGATTTGCAACGACGCATGGCGCGAAAATACGCTGTTTATGGAGCTTCATTATTTGCGAAATACTACACCAACATTGTGCCGGACAGTCAGGCCCGGCGCAAGCCTCAGGCCTCAGGCCGGATCGAAGCTGGTCAGCTGCGCCAATGCATCCAGCCACCAGGCGAGAGCGGGTCCAACTTCACGATCCGGCCGGTACACGCATTGCATCGGCAGCGCTGCCCCTTCCGGCGGATGGCCGGCAGTCAGGATACGCACCAGCCGGCCGCTCGCCAGGTCATCGGCCACCACGTGCCGCGGCATATAGCCCCAGCCCATGCCGGCACGCAGCAAGGCATGCTTGGTGCCGAGGTCGCTCATGCGCCATGACAAGGAAGAATGCACCGAAAAATCCTGGTTGGCGGTGAGCGCGCTGCGGTCGCTCAGCACCAGCTGCACCTGCTGTTCCAGCACATGGCCGGGGATGCGGCCGCTGATCTGCGCCAGCGCATGGGCCGGCGACACCACGCCGACCAGCAACACCGTCGGCAAGCTGATGCGCAACAGATTGGGGGGAACGATGGGCAAGGTGCCGAGCACACCCAGCATCGCCACGCCGTCGAGCACGCGTTCGGCGACCGAACCCAGCGCTTCAATCTCCAGGCGCACCGTAACGCCGGGAAACGCCAGCTGGAAATCGGCCAGCAGGGCCACCAGGGCCGAGGTCGGGAAAAACACATCCAGCGCCAGCGTGATCTCCAGCTCCTGGCCGTGCGCATAGGCGGCGGCGCGCGCCTGCAAGGCATCGACCTGGTCCAGCACCTGGCGCGCATCGCGCAGCAGCTCGATGCCGGCCGCGGTCAGCTGCGGCCGGTAGCTGCTGCGGTCGAACAGCGGCAGCCCAAGCTGGCTTTCCAAGGTGCTGATCGCATAACTGACCGCCGACTGGGCCCGCTTCAGCGCCTTTGCCGCGGCCAGGAAACTGCCGCTGTCGGCCACTTGGGCGAATACCCGCAATTGATCCAGCGACAGCCGTTCTATATTCATGGCGATTCAACTATATCCAATGATTGGATATAGATTATCTCAAGATTATCAATATCCAGCCAGGAATAAGCGGCATAAGATGGTGTCGTTCGCTGCAACAGATACGCAATCATCAGCTGATACAGCGACTTGCAAGCAAATGCTTACTTACTTCTAAACCCTTTTAAAGATTGGAATCATCATGCAAATTTCGCCAACACTGTATCGCATCGGCCGGGTTCTGCTGGCTTCCCTGTTCGTCATTTCCGGCCTCCTGAAGATCACCGCGTTTTCCGGCGTGGTGGGCTACATGAGCAGCCTCGGCATCCCCTTCGCGACGTTCGCCGTACTGATCACCATCCTGGTCGAAGTCGGCGGCGGACTGGCGATCATGACCGGCTGGAACGCCCGTCCGGCGGCGCTCATAGTGGCGCTGTTCACTGTGGGCGCCACTCTGTCGGCGCACCGCTTCTGGCAAGCCGATCCGGCCAGCATGCAAAACCAGCTGAATCATTTCCTGAAAAACATCTCGATCATCGGCGCCTTGCTGATGCTGGCCGCGGTCGATACGGATTCGAAAAAATAAACGCAACCTGCACGGAGGATTTTATGAACAAGCCAGTTTTCAACCGCCAGCTCGAACGCCTGGTCACCGGCATCGATACCCAGGACGGCGCCGGCGTCAGCCTGGTGCGGGTCCTCACCAACGACCTGCAGCGCCGGCTCGATCCGTTCCTGATGCTCGACAACTTCCATTCGGACAAGCCGGAAGACTACCTCGCCGGTTTTCCCGACCATCCGCACCGCGGCTTCGAAACCGTGACCTACATGCTGGCGGGGCGCATGCGCCATCGCGACAATGCCGGCAACGAAGGTTTGCTGCAGGCCGGCGGCGTGCAATGGATGACGGCGGGCAGCGGGCTGGTGCATTCCGAACTGCCGGAACAGGAAGACGGCCTGATGAGCGGTTTCCAGCTGTGGCTCAACCTGGCTTCGGGCGACAAGATGGTCGCTCCCAGCTACCGCGACCTGCAAGCCGATGAAATTCCGCAGGTTTCGCCGCAGCCCGGCGTCAAGGTGAAAGTGATTGCCGGTTCCGCTTTCGGCACCGCCGGCGCGGTGCAACGGCCGCATACCGAGCCGCTGTACCTGGACGTGCAGCTGGAAAGCGGCCAGCAGCTGGATTTGCCGATCCCGGCCGGCCATAACGCCTTCCTGTATGTGTTCGAAGGCGGGCTGAGCATCGGTGCCGACAGCCGCAGCGCACCGGCCGGCCGCATGGCGATCCTGAGCAATGTTGCCGATGCCGCCGGCGTCAGCCTGCAGGCGCAAGGCAACAGCCGCTTCCTGCTGATTGCAGGCAAGCCGCTCAACGAGCCGATCGCCCAGTGGGGGCCGTTCGTGATGAACACCCGCGAACAGGTGGAACAGGCGATCCAGGATTTCCGCGACGGCAAGATCTGAAGTTAAACAAAGGGGGCGAGCGCCCAACTCGCCCCCTTTGAACTTGTCCCTCTTAATCCGCCCTTTTGTTATGCTTACCGGACCATTCATTATTCCGGCCGGCCATGACCCGCAAGCTCTTCTGGCAAGATCCCTACCGCACCACGCTGACCACCCGAGTCAGCGCCGTCGACAATGACCGCATCCGTCTCGCAGAAACCATCTTCTTCGCCTTTTCCGGCGGCCAGGAAAGCGACCATGGCACCCTGGCCGGCCACCCCGTGCTGTCGGCGGAAAAAGACGGCCTGGAGATTCTCTACACGCTGGCGCCCGGACATGGCCTGCAGGCCGGCAGCGAAGTCGAGATCGTGATCGACTGGGAACGCCGCTATCGCCTGATGCGGCTGCACTTCGCCGCCGAGATGGTGCTGCAGCTGGTATACAAGCTGCGGCCAGGCATAGAGCGCATCGGCGCCCATATCTCGGCCGACAAGGGACGTATCGATTTTGCCCATGAAGGCAGCATCGCCGTGCTGCTGCCGCAGGTGGAAACCGAAGTGGCTGCCCTGCTCCAGGCCGACCTGCCTATCGTCACCGCGTTTACCGATGAGGCGACGCAACGGCGCTACTGGGAAGTCGCAGGATTCGCCAGGATGGCTTGCGGCGGCACCCATCCGCGCTCGACCGCGGAAGTCGGCGCGCTCAGGCTGAAACGCAAGAATATCGGCAAGGGCAAGGAGCGCATAGAAATCAGCTTGGGCGGCAATCCGTTGGACGGCACTCTGTTGGCAGCTATTTAGTTTCCATCGACAACGCCAGCGTCTCCTTGATTTCTTCCATCACGACATAACTCTTGGACTGCGCCGCTCCGGGCAGCTGCAGCAGCATGTCGCCCAGCAGCTTGCGGTATTCCGCCATCTCGCGGATGCGGGCCTTGATCAGGTAATCGAAATCGCCGGACACCAGGTGGCACTCGAGCACCTCCGGAATGCGCAACACTTCGCGCCGGAACTGTTCAAACGCATGCGCCGATTTCTGATTCAGCGTAATCTCAACAAAAACCAGCAGCTTGGCGCCGACCGCGGCCGGGTTGACGCGCGCGTAATAACCGTCGATGACGCCGTCGCGTTCCATGCGCTTGACGCGTTCGATGCACGGCGTGATCGACAAGCCGACCTGCTCGCCCAGGTCCTTCATCGACATGCGGCCGTCCTGCTGCAGCAGACGCAAGATGTGGCGGTCCAGCTTGTCCAGGGTGCGGCTCGATTCCTTGTAGATTCTCATGTCCCGAATTTTCTGATATTTTTAGTGTTAAATCCTGAATATTTCGATTTATACAGTAACAAATGCTGGAAATTAGCTATTAGCATAGCGCTTATTGCTGCAAATCAAAAACAATTCAGGCGAATTCAGGTCTACTAAGGGGAATCAAGATGCGGGTGCTCATCCTAGGCAGCGGCGTGGTCGGCGTCACCAGCGCCTATTACCTGGCCCGTGCCGGCCACGAAGTCACCGTCATCGACCGCCTGCCGGGCCCGGCGCAAGACACCAGTTTTGCCAACGCCGGCCAGATCTCGCCAGGCTACGCCTCGCCCTGGGCCGCGCCCGGGATTCCGCTGAAAGCACTGAAGTGGATGCTGCAAGAGCATGCACCGCTCTCGATCACCCCCGACGGCACCCTGTTCCAGCTGCGCTGGATGTGGCAGATGCTGCGCAACTGCAGCGCCGCCCGCTATGCCGTCAACAAGGAACGCATGGTGCGCCTGGCCGAATACAGCCGCGACTGTTTCAAGGTGTTGCGCGCCGATACCGGCATCGCCTACGAAGGCCGCCAGCTCGGCACCATGCAGGTGTTCCGCAGCCAGCAGCAGCTGGACGACGCCGCCAAGGATATCCAGGTGTTGCAAGACACTGGCGTGCCGTTCGAATTGCTGACGCCGGACCAGCTGGCGCTGGCCGAACCCGCGCTGGACGCAGTCAAGCATAAGCTGAGCGGCGCCCTGCGCCTGCCTAACGATGAGACCGGCGACTGCCAGATGTTCACTACGCGGCTGGCGAAGATGGCCGAAGAACTCGGCGTGCGCTTCCGCTACAACCTGCAGATCGATGCGCTGACGCTGGCCAACGGCGAAATCGCCGGCGTCCAGTGCGGTCCGGAGCACCTGCAGGCCGATCGTTACGTGGTGGCGCTGGGCGCCTATTCCACCGGTTTCCTCGGCTCGCTGGTGGATATCCCGGTGTACCCGCTGAAGGGCTATTCGATCACGGTGCCGATCGTCGACGCCGAAGCGGCGCCGGTCTCGACCGTGCTCGACGAAACCTACAAGATCGCCATCACCCGTTTCGACGACCGCATCCGGGTCGGCGGCATGGCGGAGATCGTCGGCTTCAACAAGACCCTCAAGCCGAAACGCCGCGCGACCCTGGAAATGGTGGTCAACGACCTGTTCCCGGGCGCCGGCAACACCGCCGCCGCCAGTTTCTGGACCGGCTTGCGGCCGATGACGCCGGACGGCACGCCGATCGTCGGCGCCACCCATATCCGCAACCTGTTCCTCAACACCGGCCACGGCACGCTCGGCTGGACCATGTCTTGCGGTTCCGCGCAACTGCTGGCGGACCTGATTTCCGGCAAGCGGCCGGCGATTGCCTCGGACGACCTGGCGGTCGGACGCTACAGCAAGCACGGCGCGCAAAGCGAGCATCCTGCATACGCCTGATCCGGTAAACGTTTTTAGCGACACATACTATGCAACCTCAAGCGGCACACGCAGGCGCTATCCTGACGGTCGACCTCGGCGCCCTGCGCAGCAACTATCGCCTGCTGCGCAAGCAAGCCGGATCGGCACTATGCGGCGCGGCCGTCAAGGCCGACGCCTACGGCCTGGGCGCAGCACGGGTCGGACCGGCGCTGGCGGCGGAAGGCTGCCGCCACTTTTTTGTCGCCCATCTCGACGAGGGCATTGCGCTGCGGCCGCATTTGCCGGCCACCGCACAGATATTCGTATTACACGGGCCGCCGCCCGGCGCAGAGCAGGAATTCATCAGCCACGGCCTGCTGCCGGTGCTCAACAGCCTGCAGCAGATCCAGGGCTGGCACGCGCTGGCGCAAATGCTGCAGCGGCCATTGCCGGCCATCGTCCAGGTCGACAGCGGCATGTCGCGCATGGGATTGCCGGCGGCCGAAGCCGAAGCCTGGCTGGCCGATCCGCGTTACCTGCAAACCATCCCGCCGCTGTTCCTGATGAGCCACCTGGCTTGCGCCGAACACCAGGACCATCCGATGAACGCCAGCCAGCTGGCGCGCTTCAATACATTGCGCCAGCGCTTGCTGCAAGTGCCGGCCAGCCTGGCCAACTCTTCCGGGATTTTCCTCGGCAGCGACTACCAGTTCGACCTGGTTCGTCCGGGCGCAGCCTTGTACGGCATCGCGCCGGTGGCCGGCGCCGCCAATCCGCTGCAGCCGGTGGCCGCCCTGCACGGCCGCATCCTGCAAACCCGTAGCATCGAACGCGGCGACCATGTCGGCTACGGCATCAGCTACAGCGCCACCGAACAACGGCAGATCGCCACCGTCGGCGTCGGTTACGCCGACGGCTGGCTGCGCGGCATGAGCAACCGCGGCCTGGTGTTCATCGACGGCCGGGCGGTGCCTATGGTCGGCACCGTCTCCATGGATTCGATCACCATCGATGTCACCGGCATCGCCGCCGAGCGGCTGCAGGCCGGCGCCCTGGTCGAACTGATCGGCCCGCACCGTCCGGTCGACGACGTCGCGCGGCTGGCCGGCACCATCGGCTACGAAATCCTGACCGGCCTCGGCCACCGCTATCACCGCGAATACATCGGCGGATTGTAGGGTGGGCACCTGTGCCCACGCGGAGTGCCTTGGCAAATAATCGAGGGCCATTCCGCGTGGGCAGAAATCTGCCCACCTACGTTTCCCTCTCATGGCGGCAACGTCGTAGAATCAAGTACTCCTGCAACTCTCCTTTCCACCGCCATGACTAAAACAGCGTTATCCGCACAGCTCGCCAGCTGGATCGACGAACACTTTGACGAAGAAGTCGGATTCCTGCAAACCATCGTCCGCATTCCCACCGACACTCCGCCCGGCAACAATGCACCGCACGCCGATGCCGTGGCCGAGCTGGTCACCGCCTGGGGTTGGCAAGCCGAGAAACATCCCGTGCCGGCAGCCGTCGTCAGGGACTACGGCATGGAAAGCATCACCAACCTGATCATCCGCCGCCAGTATGCCGGCGCCGGCCCGGTGCTGGCGCTGAACGCCCATGGCGACGTGGTGCCGCCGGGCGAAGGCTGGACCAAGCAGCCGTACGGTGGAGAAATCGAAAACGGCCGCATCTACGGCCGCGCCACCACGGTGTCGAAAGGCGATTTTGCTACCTACATTTTTGCCGTGCGCGCGCTGGAAGCGCTCGGCGTGCCGCTCAAGGGCGCGCTGGAACTGCACTTCACCTACGACGAAGAATTCGGCGGCTTGCTGGGGCCGGCCTGGCTGCTGGAAAAGCAGCTGACCAAACCCGACCTGGTGATCGGCCCCGGCTTCAGCTACAACGTCGTCATCGCGCATAACGCCTGCCTGCAATTCGAGGTGACGGTGCACGGCAAGGCGACCCACGGTTCGATGCCAGAAACCGGCCACGATGCGTTGCAGGCCGCGACCAAGGTTTTGCAGGCGATCTACGCCAAGCTGCCCGACTTGAAAAAAATCAGCTCGGCAATTCCCGGCATCACCCATCCGACCATGATCGTCGGCCGCATCGACGGCGGCACCAACACCAATGTGGTGCCGGGCAAAGTGGTGCTGAAGATGGATCGCCGCATGATTCCGGAAGAAGATCCGGTGGCGGTCGAAGCCGAGGTACGGGCCATGATCGCCGCGGCGGTCGCCGACCTGCCCGGCATCCGCGTCGACATCAAACGCCTGTTGCTGGCGCGCGCCCTACGCCCCTTGCCTGGCCATGAAAAACTGCTGGCCAGCGTGCAAAAGAATGCGCAGGCCGTGTTAGGCGAAGCGATCCCGGCCAACGGTTCGGCGCTCTACACCGATGCCCGCCTGTACGGCGAACATGGCATTCCTGTTGTGCTGTACGGCGCCGGTCCGCGCACCCTGATGGAATCGAACGCCAAACAGGCCGATGAGAATCTTGCGCTGGACGATCTGCGCAAGGCCACCAAAGTGGTGGCGCTGACTTTGCTCGATTTCCTCGCACAGTAAACCACGGTTGCCGGGCGGCCCCGGGCGCCTCCCGGCAGACATCCCGATGTTGGTGTAACATTAGCCGTCGCTTTAGCGCACAGATCATGTTTGTGCCGTTTTTTCTGCCTTCGTGCAGTTCCTGCCTGCGCCTCTACCCGCTGTACATATTTAACCCAGCGCCAGCAACTGGCGCTACTCCAAGCATCCCATGACAAACACACCTGCAACTTCAGCCTCGGAGAAACTGCTCCCGGGCTGGCTTCTTTTACTTGGCGCGCTGACCGCCATCGGCTCGCTGTCGATCGACATGTACCTGCCGAGCTTTCCGACCATCGCGCAGCAGTTCGGGGTCGGCAGCAACCTGGTGCAGCTGACCCTGGCCAGCTTCCTGGTCGGGCTGGCGGTCGGCCAGATGTTTTACGGGCCGCTGAGCGACCGTTTCGGCCGCAAGCCGCCGCTGTATGTCGGCATGACGCTGTACCTGCTGGGTTCGCTGGCCTGCATGGTGTCGCAAGACGTGGTTGCGCTGATACTGTTCCGTTTCCTGCAAGGCCTGGGCGGCTGCGCCGGCATGGTCATCGCGCGCGCCGTGATCCGCGACCGGCTCGGCACCACCGGCGCCGCCAGGGCGTTTTCGCTGATGATGCTGGTGATGGGCCTGGCGCCTATCCTGGCGCCGCTGATCGGCGGCAGCGTGCTCAAGTTCTGGGGCTGGCGCGTCATTTTCGGCGGCCTCGCCGCCTTCGGCCTGTTTTGCCTGCTGGCGATCCACTACACCATGCAGGAAACGCTGGACCGCCACAAGGCCGAGCCGCTGCACCTGGGCCGCACCCTGAAACAATACGGCCGGCTGCTGCTGGACCGCCAGTTCGTCGCCTACAGCCTGGTCGGCGGCCTGATCCAGGGCGGCATGTTCGCCTATATCACCGGTTCTTCTTTCGTGCTGATCGAGCTGCACGGCATCAAGCCCGAGCACTTCGGCTTCGTGTTCGGCACCAATGCCTTCGGCCTGATCGCCGCCTCGCAGATCAATGCCCGGCTGGTCGGCAGATATTCACTTGACACCATCCTCGGCCGCGCCCTCTGGCTGCCGGCGCTGCTGAGCCTGTTCATCGCGCTGCTGGTGGCTTGCGGCGTGAACAACCTGCCTATCCTGCTGGTCGGCTTCTTCGGCTATCTTGCCTGCTACGGTTTCATCAGTCCGAATGCATCGGCGATCGCCTTGTCGCAGCAAGGCAAGCAGGCCGGCACCGCGTCGGCGCTGATGGGCACCCTGCAGTTCACGCTCGGCATCACCTCCGGCGTCGGCATGAGCTTGTGGCATGACGGCACCGCCTTGCCGCTGATGGTGGTGATGGCGACCTGCGGCGTCGGCGGCTTGCTGCTGCATCGTTTCGTGGCGCGCCCTGAACATCGGCGCCAGCTGCAGACGGCAGCGCATTCATGATCCCGCAAACAGCAGGCGCACTGGTGTCCTGGAGCGGCGGCAAGGATTCCTGCCTGGCGCTGTGGCGCGCGCGCCAGAGCGGCGTGCGGATCGAGCGCCTGGTTACCGCGCTGGATGAAAACGGCCAGCGCGCCCGTTCGCACGGCGTGCCGCCGGCCCTGCTGCAAGCGCAGGCGGATGCGCTCGGCTTGCCGCTGGTTTTTTACAGTGCCAGCTGGCAGCAGTATGAAGAAAAATTCATCGCCGCCTTGCGCGATGCCCATGGCGCCGGCATGCGCCACGCCGTATTCGGCGATATCGATCTGCAGGCGCATCGCGACTGGGAAGAAAAAGTCTGCGCCCAGGCCGGGTTGCAGGCCAGCCTGCCCTTGTGGAACCAGCCGCGGCGCCGGCTGGTGGATGAATTCCTGGCGCTCGGTTTCAAGGCGCTGGTGGTATGCGTCAATGGCAGGCACTTGCCGCAGGATTTTTGCGGGCGCGAATTCGATACCGCCTTTCTCGCCGACCTGCCGCCAGAAGTGGATGCCTGTGGCGAAAACGGCGAATTCCATACCTTTGTCTATGACGGCCCGGCGTTTGCCCACCCGGTTCCGTTTCGCCGCGACCGCATCAGTCCCTATCATTCGCCGCCCGAACTGGGCTCGACCACTTACTACTTTCAAGAATTGCTGGCGGCCTGAACCGCCGGCCATATGCACGTCCTGAGCGTCAGGCGCGCCGCTTATGCGTAAAATGCTGGATGTTGTTTAAATGCGCCCGAAACAAGTAGCAGAAACATAACTGAAGACCGGCGCCGTTCCCCCACTTTTTTACAGACCCACACCATGCAAGCAGGAATGTTCTATGCGATCGCCTCCTACATCCTGTGGGGCTTGTTCCCGATTTACTTCAAGGCGCTGGAAGCCGAAATTCCGCCGGTCGACATCGTCATGCACCGCATGCTGTGGTCGTTCCTGTTCCTGGTGATCGTGCTGACCGTGCGCAAGCAGTGGGCCTGGGTCGGGCCGGTGCTGCGCCAGCCGCGCGTCATCGGCGGTTTCATCGCCAGCGCGCTGCTGCTGACCGCCAACTGGACTACCTATATCTGGGCCGTCAACAACAACCACATCGTCGAAGCCAGCCTCGGCTACTTCATCAATCCGATGGTCAGCGTCGCGCTCGGATTCATCTTCCTGCGCGAACGGCCGCGCCTGCTGCAGTGGCTGGCGATCGCGCTGGCCGCCGCCGCCGTGCTGTGGCTGACCTGGCAAGCCGGCCACCCGCCCTGGATTGCGCTGACCCTGGCCGTGACTTTCGGCAGCTACGGCCTGCTGCGCAAGACCGCCAGCCTCGGCGCCCTGCCCGGCCTGGCGCTGGAAACGGCGCTGGTGCTGCCGCTGGCGCTGGCTTACCTGGCGTATACTACGGTGCAGGACCACAATACCTTCGTCAGCGCCTCGACGTCCACCAAGTGGCTGCTGGTCGCCGCCGGCCCGATCACCTCGATTCCGCTGCTGATGTTCGCCGCCGGCGCCCGCCGCATCCCGCTGTCGCTGGTCGGCGTGCTGCAGTACATCACGCCGTCGCTGCAGCTGCTGCTGGGCGTCTGGCTGTATGGCGAGGAACTGGACGGCGCCAGGCTGACGGGTTTTGTCGTGATCTGGGTGGCTTTGGCCCTGTATTCGGTCGAAGGCCTGTGGCGCACATTTGCAGCGCGCCCCGGCGCTTCGACTTAAGAACGCACATCGGTTATTCTTGGCAGTCCAGATAGCTCTTTACTGCTTGTCTATTCACTTAAACATCATTGCTCCTCATGGCCCAATACGTCTACACAATGAACAAGGTCGGCAAGATCGTGCCGCCCAAACGCCAGATCCTGAAAGATATCTCGCTATCGTTTTTCCCCGGCGCCAAAATCGGCGTGCTGGGCCTGAACGGTTCCGGCAAATCGACCCTGCTGAAAATCATGGCCGGCATCGACAAGGATATCCAGGGCGAAGCGGTGCCCATGCCGGGCCTGAACATCGGCTACCTGCCGCAGGAACCGCAGCTCGATCCTGAGCAAACGGTGCGACAGGCGGTCGAAGGAGGCCTGGGCGAAGCGTTTGAAGCGCAAGCCAAGCTCGATGCGGTATACGCCGCCTATGCCGAAGAAGGCGCCGATTTCGATGCGCTGGCGGCGGAACAGGCGCGGCTGGAAGACATCCTGGCCACCGCCGGCGACGGCAACCTTGATTTGCAATTGGAAATGGCGGCCGACGCCTTGCGCCTGCCGCCCTGGGACGCCAAGATCGGCGTGCTGTCCGGCGGCGAGAAGCGGCGCGTGGCGCTGTGCCGCCTGCTGCTGTCGAAACCCGACATGCTGCTGCTGGACGAACCGACCAACCATCTGGACGCCGAATCGGTCGACTGGCTGGAGCAGTTCCTGCAGCGCTTCCCCGGCACCGTGGTCGGCATCACCCATGACCGCTACTTCCTCGACAACGCCGCCGAATGGATCCTGGAGCTGGACCGCGGCCACGGCATCCCGTGGAAGGGCAACTACAGCTCGTGGCTGGAACAAAAGGGCAACCGCCTGAAGCAGGAAGAAGCCACCGAATCGTCACGCCAGAAAACCATCGCCAAGGAACTGGAATGGGTGCGGCAGAATCCGAAAGGCCGCCAGGCCAAGAGCAAGGCCCGCCTGGCGCGCTTCAATGAACTGAGCGAACACGAATACCAGAAGCGCAACGAGACCCAGGAAATCTTTATCCCGGTCGCCGAGCGCCTGGGCAATGAAGTGATCGAATTCAAGAACGTTTCGAAGTCGTTCGGTGACCGCATGCTGATCGACAATCTCAGCTTCCGCATCCCGGCCGGCGCCATCGTTGGCATCATCGGCCCTAACGGCGCCGGTAAATCGACCCTGTTCAAGATGATCACCGGCAAGGAACAGCCGGACAGCGGCGAAGTGGTGCTCGGCGCCACGGCGCGGGTATCGATCGTCGACCAGTCGCGCGATTCGCTGTCGGACCAGAAGACCGTGTTCGAAGACGTCTCGGGCGGCGCCGACATCCTCACCGTCGGCCGTTTTGAAATGCCGTCGCGCGCCTACCTGGGCCGTTTCAACTTCAAGGGCGGCGACCAGCAGAAGATCGTCGGTAACCTGTCCGGCGGCGAACGCGGCCGCCTGCACCTGGCCAAGACCCTGCTGCAAGGCGGCAACGTGCTGCTGCTGGATGAACCGTCCAACGATCTCGACGTCGAAACCCTGCGCGCGCTGGAAGACGCCTTGCTGGAGTTCGCTGGCAGCGTGATGGTGATCAGCCATGACCGCTGGTTCCTGGACCGCATCGCCACGCATATCCTGGCGTTCGAAGGCGAATCGCAGGTGTCGTTCTTCGACGGCAACTACCAGGAATATGAAGCCGACAAGCGCAAGCGCCTGGGCGAAGAAGGCGCCAAGCCGAAGCGGATCCGCTACAAGCCGGTGACGCGCTGATTGATTTAATGTGACCAGAAGAAAGGAGGCGGCAGCGCCTCCTTTCTTCTCGCTGCGAGCGGCTTACGCCATTGCCTCGACCATTTTCTTGATCTTCACCGCCTTTTCAAAATGATCCAGCTGATGCGTCATGATCCACCACTGCGCAGCTTCCATCAGCAGCGGCGGGTTGTCATTCTTGTTCGCAAAGAACGCATAAAACGATAACCCTACATCGGGGCCCTTGTCCTTGATTTTCCTGTCGCAAACGTCAATTATCTTTTCTTTCAGGCTTGCCCTCATTGCACTTCCTTCGTCAGGCAAGGGAAATTAAATGTGCGACCAGGCCAGCACGCCCAGCACCACGCTGACCGCTCCCGCACTGTAGGCCATCTTTTTCAGCCACTCCTTGCGTGTCAGCAAAGTAATCGCCGCCAGCGAAATCGCAATCTGGATCGCCGTCATCGCCTGCGCCCAGCGGTGATGCTGGTGCAGCGCCAGCTCTGATTTTTCATCCCATTCCCTGGCCTCGGTTTCGAGCGCTTCCGCCTTTTTCTGCACCGCTTCCTTTTCACTCTTGTAGCGCGCTGCTTCTGCGCTGTAGTGGGCGGCGTCGACGCCGGGAATATGGGTCGCCAGCTCGGCCAGGTTCTGGCGGCTGGACTTGGCCTGGTAATAATTCCACTGGTTGGCCGCCTCGGTCTTCTTGATGGCGGCGTCGTTCTTGTTCATCGCGGCGGCGCTCTCGGTGGAACCGGCCTGGTAGCTGAACAAGGCGCCGACGGTCGCCATGATTGCTGTCATCACCGCGATCTTGCCGGCGAAATTGTCGCCGCTGCCATGGGCATGTTCAGTGACATGCTCGATATGATGTTCGTGCGGGCTGGGGACTTCGAATTCTTCGGACATGGCGTTTGATCCCTGAAAAAATTGTTTAGCGATTGTATCCGGCGGCGGCCCGGTTGCCGATGCCGCAGACGTAAAAAAGCCGGCTGAATCAGACAGGATGATTCAGCCGGCTTTTTTTCCTGCCAAGGCGACAAGTATCGCCTCGGCTCACAGCCTGTGATCAGTAGGTATAGAACATGCGCTGGATTTCTTTGGTGTTGCTGGTCTTGGTCAGCGCCAGCATCAGCAGGATGCGCGCTTTTTGCGCATTCAGCGTATCGGCCACCACAAAGTCCAGTTCGTCGTCATTGGCTTCGCCGTTGCGCGCCACGATGCCCTGGCCGACACGGCTGGCGCGGACAATGATCACGCCTTTCTTGCGCGCTTCAACCAGCGGCGTCTTCATCTGCGCGGCAATGCTGCCGTCGCCGACGCCGGCCTGGATGATGCCCTTGGCGCCGGAAGCGACCTGGGCGTCGAGCGCGGCGCGGGTCATGTTGGCGTAGCCGTAGATGATGTCAACCTGCGGCAGCACGTCCAGCTTGCTGACGTCGAATTCGGTGTCGACCGTATTCTTGCGGGTCGACTGGCGGTAGAAATAGGCCTTGTTGCCCTGGATGTAGCCCAGCATGCCGAGTTCGGTCGACTTGAAGGTGTCGGTGGTCGAGGTGTTGGTCTTGGTTACTTCGCGCGCAGCGTTGATCTGGTCGTTGAGCGACACCAGCACGCCCTTGCCGATGGCGTCCTTGCTGCCGGCCAGCAGTACCGCGTTGTACAGGTTGATCGGGCCGTCGGCCGAGATCGCGGTCGAAGGACGCATGGCGCCGACCACCACTACCGGCTTGCGGCTCTTGACGGTCAGGTCAAGGAAGTAGGCGGTTTCTTCGATGGTGTCAGTGCCGTGGGTGATGACGATGCCGTCCACGTCCGACTGCGCCAGCAAGGCATTGACGCGCTTGGCCAGCTTCAGCCAGTGGTCGTTGGTCATGCTTTCGCTGGCGATCTGGAATACTTGCTCGCCTTTGACATTGGCGACTTTCTTCAGCTCAGGAACCGCTGCGATCAGTTTTTCCACACCCACCGTAGCCGAGGTATACCCCACTGTAGTGGTGCTGTCGGCGCCGGTGCCGGCAATCGTGCCGCCGGTGGCGAGGATCATGACGTTAGGCAGCTTGGCATGGCTGTCCTGCGCATGCGCCGCGGAAGCCGACAGCAACAAGGCGCCGAACATCATCAGCGCATAGGAATTGAAACTGCGGTTGAGGGCACGCAGTGAAAGTTTGCGGGTAGACATAAATCTCCTGATCTATTGATAGTTGTGGACCGCTGGCTGAGCTGGAAAGCGGTCACGCGGCAATTCAACGTTCTGCAACGCGTTGCCGCGCCGCGGAACTGTAGCTAAAGTCGGCAATGCGATCTAATGCAATTTATGCATAGGTTTATGCATAATTATTATATGCCTTCGATCCAGCCAACAGTGCTCGTCCAATCGTTTGTCTTGCCAAAAACCTATTAGCAAGCAATGAGCAAGAACCAGGCCCGTCAGGCGGCGAGCTTGGCTTCCGCTTCGCGCGTGATATGCAGCTCGCGCATCGGGAACGGGATCGAGCAGTCCACCGCCGCCAGCGTGGCTTGCACTTTTTGCGCAATCGACCAGCGCACGTCCCAGTATTGGGAAGTCGTGGTCCAAGCCCGCAGGTTGAGCATGACCGCGCTGTCGGCATGGTCGGTGACGACCACGAACGGCGCCGGCGTCGCCAGGATGCGCTCGTCCGCCAGCAGCAGTTCCTTCAGGGCCTGGATCGCGACCGTCGGATTATCCTTGTAGCTGATGCCGATCGGCATGTCGATGCGGCGCGTATTGTTGCGGCTGAAGTTGGTCAGCGCGCTGTTCCACAACTGGTTGTTGGGCGCGAACAGGCAGATGCCGTCAGCCTTGGTCAGCTTGGTGGCAAACAGGCCGATTTCATCGACGGTGCCTTCGATGCTGCCGTTGGAGATGTATTCGCCGACCTGGAACGGCCGCAGCAACAGCAGCATCATTCCGGCCGCGATGTTTTGCAAAGTCCCTTGCAAAGCCAGGCCGATCGCCAAGCTGGCGGCGCCCAGGACGGCGACGATGCTGGCGGTCTGCACGCCGAACTGGCCGAGCACCGCGACCAGCGTCACCAGGCGCACCAGCCATAGCAGCACGCTGCGCAGCACCGGGCGCAAGGTGGCGTCCAGGCTGGCGCGGATCATGACCCGGTCGAGCGCATTGGCGAAACGCGACGACAGCCACCAGCCGACCGCCAGCGTGAAGATTGCCAGCACCGCATTGAGGCCGTAGTGCAAGGACGATTCGAGCAGGAAATTCCAGATCGAAGAGAGTTGGTTGACGGCTAATATGTTCAAGGGCAGCTCCTGTTGCTTGTATGAAATAACACGGACTAGTGGACGACAACAGCCGATTCGGTCCGCGTATCGAGCCCTCTATGTTACCAGTTGCTCCCGGCACAACCCGCGAATCCCAGCCAGACCGCGCCGGGTTTGCTACCATATGGCTGATTCGCCAACCCGCGCAGCCGTAGCCTTTACCTTCTTTAGCGACACAATGAGCAAATTCTGGAGTCCCATCGTCAGCCGCCTGACGCCTTACACCCCCGGCGAACAACCGAAGCTGAGCAAGCTGGTCAAGCTCAACACCAATGAAAACCCGTACGGCCCGTCGCCGCTGGCGCTGGAAGCCATGCGCAGCGAACTGGGCGACAACCTGCGGCTGTATCCGAACCCGGACGCCGAGCCGCTCAAGCTGGCGCTGGCCGAACAGAACGCCGCGCACGGCATCACGCCGGCCCATGTATTCGTCGGCAACGGTTCCGACGAGGTGCTGGCGCACGCCTTCCAGGCCTTGCTGCAGCATGAGCAGGCGATCCTGTTCCCGGACATCAGCTACAGTTTTTACCCGACTTACTGCGGCCTGTACCAGGTCGCCTACCGGACCGTGCCGCTGGCCGCGGACTTTACGCTGCGGGTCGACGACTACCTGGACACTGCCGCCGGCGGCATCATCTTCCCCAACCCGAACGCCCCTACCGGCTGCCTGCTGCCGCTGGCCGAAGTCGAACGGCTGGTGGCCGGCCAGCCTGACTGCGTGGTGATCGTGGATGAAGCCTATGTCGACTTCGGCGGCGACAGCGCGATCCCGCTGGTGGCGCGCTACCCCAACCTGCTGGTGGTGCAGACTTTGTCCAAGTCGCGTTCACTGGCCGGCTTGCGGGTAGGTTTTGCGATCGGCCAGCCGGACCTGATCACGGCGCTGGAGCGGGTCAAGAACAGTTTCAACTCCTATCCGCTGGACCGCATGGCGATCGTCGGCGCTACCGCGGCGATCAAAGACCAGGCCCATTTCGACCGGACCCGGCAGGCCGTCATGGCCAGTCGCGAGCACCTGGTCGGCGGCCTGGCGGCGCTCGGTTTCGACGTCCTGCCGTCGGCCGCGAACTTCGTGTTTGCCCGCCATCCGCGCCACGACGGCGCCAAGCTGGCGGCCCGCCTGCGCACCGACGGCATCATCGTGCGCCATTTCAGCAGCGCCCGCATCGCCCAGTTCCTGCGCATCACCGTCGGCACTGACGACGCCTGCCAGGCTTTGCTGGACGCCTTGCAGATGCACCTGAAAGACATGCCTGCCGACTTCTGACCGTCGCCGTGGGTGGCGCTGCGCCACCCATCGCCATTTCGCCGTTTCCACCGGTTTTCAACTCCTTCTGCAATGTCCAACCCAATAGCGCCGCTCGCCGTCAATACCCGCATGCACCGGGCGGCCTTGCCGCTGCTGTTCCTGTTGCTGGGCGTGATCTATGCCAGCTGGGTCTCGCGCATCCCGGCGCTGCGCGACCACCTGCAGCTCGATCCGGCCAGCCTCAGCCTGTTCCTGCTGGGCGGCGGCATCGGCGCGGTCAGCTCTTTCCCGCTGGCGGCATGGCTGATAGGCCATTACGGCGCGCGCCGCGCCTGCTGGTACGCCGGCCTGGCGCTGCTGCTCGCCATCCCTTGCCTGGCGCTGGCACCGTCGCTGCCATTGCTGATGCTGGCGATGCTGTACCTGGGCGTCTGCTCCAGCAGCTTCAATGTGGCGATCAATGCGCTCGGCGCCGAAGCGGAAAAGATCGCGGGGCGCTCGATCATGTCGCAGCTGCATGCCTGGTTTTGCGTCGGCACGCTGTCCGGCGCCTTGCTCGGCAGCGCCATCGCCGGCATGGAGATCAGACCGCTGCTGCATTTCGGCCTGGTCGCCCTGTGCGCGCTGATTCCGCTGCGCCTGTGCTACCGCGCCTTGCCGAATGACCGGCCGCAATACATCGCCGGCAAAAAACACTTCGCGCTGCCGCACGGCCCGCTGATCGCGCTCGGCGTAGTCGCCTTCGGCGGCGCCATCGTCGAAGGTTCGGTGGCCGACTGGAGCGGCGTCTACATGAAAGACCGCCTGTTCGCCAGCGACGGCGTGGCGCCGCTGGCGTTTGCCTTGTTTGCCGGCATGATGCTGCTGACGCGCATGGTCGGCGACAAGCTGAAGGAAGCCTTCGGCGCGCGCCGCGTGGTTGCCGGCGGCGCCTTGATCGCGGGCCTCGGCATGCTGATCGCCCTGGTCGCCAGCCAGATTCCTTTGGCTATCGCCGGCTTCGCGCTGACCGGGGTCGGCGTCGCCACCATCTTCCCTTTCATCTTCAGCGCCGCCGGCCGCCACGGCCCGACCGCGCTGGCCGGCGTCACCACCATGGGCTACACCGGCGGCCTGATCGGTCCGCCCATCATCGGTTTCCTGGCGCACGGCTTCGGCCTGCCCGCGGCATTGTCGCTGGTCGGCCTGTTGTGCCTCGCGGTAGCGCTGGCCGCCGGCCGCGCCAGGTGGCTCGAATGATGTCACTACGTTAAAATAGTTGCTCGCGCAGGTGTGCCGACCAGCGCCAACCCACGCACATGGAGTCCACATGACGCTTGCCTCGTTTCCCCGTTCCCTGATCCGCTGCCTGGCGCTAGGCGCATCCGCCGGCCTCGCCCTGGCTGCCTGCGCCAGCACTCAGTCCACAGCCAGCAGCGATGCAGCGCTGGCGGCATCGCGCTGGGAGCTGACCAGCTGGACCGGACATACCGTGCCGCATGGCGACAACGGCGAGCCGGTGATCCTCAACTTCAGCCAGGAGAACGGCAAGGGCCGGGTCAGCGGCCGCGCCGGCTGCAACCAGTTTTCAGCGCCCTACTCGGTGCGCGGACCGGGCCAGCTGACGATCGTCGAAGCAGTGACCACGCGCATGGCTTGCCCTGAACCGGCGATGCAGTTCGAAGCCGATTTCCTCGACAAGCTGCAAGCCGTCGATCAATACAAGATCGCCGGCCAGCAGCTGGAAATGAAGACGCTGGACGGCCAGACCCTGAGTTTCCATGCGCGCGAAAAACCGGGCGCCGCGGCAAAAATCAAGTTCGTCTATGTGGCTTCGCAAAAAGTGCCGTGCAGCGCCGGTGTGATGCGCACCACTTGCCTGCAGATCCGCGAACGCAAGGAAGACCCATGGCAGCTCTGGTACGGCAACATCCAGGGTTTCAATTTTGAACCTGGCATCGCCTATCGCCTGCGCATCCTGGAAGAACAGGTGGCCAATCCGCCGGCCGACGCCAGCTCCATCAAATGGACGCTCGACATGGTGGTGGAACAGGAAGTGGTCAAGAAATAATGACGCAATCGACGCCGCACGAGCAGAGTTTGCCGCAGCCGCAGTTATCGTTATTACTGTTGCCCGGCTTCATGCTGGACCAGACCCTGTGGGACGACATGCGCGACGGCCTGGCGCAGCTGGGCCAGCTGCATTTCGGCGATCTCGGCCAGGACGATTCGATCAGTGCGATGGCGGCACGCGTGCTGCAAAACGCGCCGCCGCGTTTTGTCCTGGTCGGCTTTTCGATGGGTGGTTATGTAGCGCAGGCGATCATGCAGCAAGCGCCCGAACGGGTGATCGCGCTGGCCTTGCTGAATACCTCGGCGCGCCAGCAGGATCCGCGCGAAATCGCCGGCAACAAGGTGCAGCTGGAACTCGCCCGGCAAGTGCCGTTCAAGGGACTGACCAGCCGCGCGCTGGCGTCGTCGCTGCATCCGGACCATGCGCATGACAAGGTGCTGCTGGAGCGCCTGCAAGCGATGGCCCTGCGCAACGGCAAGGAAGTGTTCATCCGCCAGCTGTCGGCGCTGCGCAGCGACGGTTACAGCGAGCTGCAGAACATCCGCTGCCCGACATTGGTGGTGGCCGCTAGCCACGACCAGCTCAGCAGCCTGGCAGAAGCGCAGCAGATGGCGGCGCAGATTCCCGGCGCCGCCATGGTGCTGATCGAAGACTGCGGCCACATGACGCCGCTGGAAAAGCCGGCGCAGCTGCTGCAGATCCTGTCCGGCTGGCTGACGCCGATAGCACCGTCAATGTAAGGCGATTACAATGCCAGGCGCTTGCGGGCTGCCTGGTATTCGGTCTGCAGGCGATCGACCATCTGCGCCACGCTGGGCACGTCGTCCATCAGGCCGACGCCCTGGCCGGCGCCCCAGATATCGCGCCAGGCCTTGGCGCCGGTGCCCCCCGAACCGAAATTCATCTTCGATTTATCGGCTTCCGGCAGGTTGTCCGGATCGAGGCCGGCATTGACGATGGATTTCTTCAGGTAGTTGCCGTGCACGCCGGTGAACAGGTTGGTGTACACCACATCGGCCGCGCTCGATTCCACGATCGCCTGGCGATAAGCATCGTCGACATGGGCTTCCTTGGTCGCCAGCCAGCGCGAACCGATGTAGGCAAAGTCGGCCCCCATGGCCTGCGCCGCCAGGATCGCGTCGCCGGTGGCGATGGCGCCCGACAAGGCGATCGTTCCCTTGAAAAATTTACGCACTTCCCCCACCAGCGCAAACGGCGACAACGGTCCGGCATGGCCGCCGGCGCCCGCCGCCACCAGGATCAGACCGTCGACGCCAGCTTCCAGCGCCTTTTGCGCGTGGCGGATCGAGATCACGTCATGCAGCACGATGCCGCCGTAACCGTGGATCGCATCCATCATTTCCGGCGGCGGCGCGCGCAGGCTGGAGATGATGATAGGCACCTTGTGCTTGACGCAGACCGCAACGTCGTGCGCCAAGCGGTCGTTCGATTGGTGGACGATCTGGTTGACTGCGATCGGCCCCACTTTGGCATTCGGGTGTTCCGCCTGGTAGGCAGCCAGCTCGGCTTGCAGGTCAGTCAGCCAGACATCCAACAGCTCCGCCGGCCGCGCGTTCAGGGCCGGGAACGAACCAACGATGCCAGCCTTGCATTGCGCGGCCACCAAGGCCGGGCCGCTGGCGATGAACATCGGCGAACCGATGACGGGAAGGCTCAGGTTTTGCAACGCAGCTGGCAGTGCCATAACGACCTCAGGTAGTGGATATCAAGAGTTTTGATTATAGGGAGAAAACGCCAATAAAAAGTACGATCGTGCTAGATTTTGTCCTCTAAAACCCGGTGCTAGTCTTGGCTGCTCATTACTTGTCCATGCCGATTTAATGTCGGTTGCACAAGAAACCGTCGCGTATTTCAGCCGCCCCGGCGCGCACCAGCTGCGCCACCGTCCATGCGCTCAGGTCGGCCTCGCTGAGCTGCAGGTGGCGCTGGTTGGCGACCGCCACCAGCGGCAGGCCGGTCAATATCTGCTGCACTTCGGTCAATTTGATGCGTTGCCGTTCCAGCAGCAGGAATTTCAGCAGCACCTTGATGGCGTTCTGCGCGTTGCGCCGCGGATCGGCGGCGAGGTAGTCAAGGCGCGAGAACGCCGTATCGAGCGCTGCGGCGACGCCGCTGAACGGGCCGCCATGGCCGGGAATCACCAGCCGCACATCCAGGCTGGCAATCAGTTCCAGCGTCGCCCGCTCTTCGGCAAAACCCGATGCGCCGTCCAGCTCCGGAAAAATCACGCCGAAGCCGTTTTCCCACAAGGCGTCGGCGGAAATCAGGATGCCCTGCTCCTGGCAGTAAAAAATCAGGGAATGCGGATCGTGGCCGGCCGCCGCCAGCACTTCCCACTCCAGGTCGCCCAGCGTCAGCAGGTCGCCGGCTTGCAGGGTGGCGTCGAAACCGAAAGGTTCGCATTGCTGGCCGGTGCCGCTGTAGCTGAGCGCATCCCTGTCCCATGCGCGCACCTGTTCGGCTTGCGCCGCCGGAATCGCGGTATGGCAGCCATATGCCTGCTGCAAGGCAGCGTTGCCGCCGCAATGGTCGGAATGCAGGTGGGTGTTCAGCAAACGGTCCAGCGGCCGCCCCTGCAAGCCATGCGCCACCAGCGCCACGGTTTGCGCCGCATGGCTCAGGTAGCCGCTGTCGACCAGCGCCGTCTGCTCGCGGCCCAGGAACAGGATATTGTTGGAGGACAGCCAGCCGCGCTCCAGCACGCGCATGGTCGACGGCAATTGCAGGGCCGTCATGCCAGCTCCCGGCGTAACGCGATCTGTTGCCAGATGCTGCGCTTCTGCTCATCGCTGGCGCAGCTCCATGCGGCAATTTCATCCAGCGTGCGCAGGCAGCCGTCGCACAGGCCGCTGGCCGTGTTCATCACGCACACATTGATGCAGGGCGACGCGCTGTAATCCTGGCCGGGGCCGTCGTTGGCGCTGGCGGCCGGCTTGATTTGCTTGTTTTCCACGTTGTCTCGAAATATTCTGTTGTTCTTTCCCTTAATCCTATAATACGCGACACCACTGCTCTCCATGGCGACCACCCGCATGCTCAATATTCTACTGGCTGAAGACGAAAGCGCGATTGCCGACACGGTGATCTATGCGCTCGGCAGCGAAGGCTTCCAGGTGCAGCACTGCCTGCTCGGCAGCGCCGCCCTGCAACAGGCGCGCAGCGGGCAATTCGACCTGGCGGTGCTGGACGTCGGCCTGCCGGACATGAGCGGTTTCGACGTCTGCCGCGAGCTGCGCAAGTTTTCTTCGCTGCCGGTGATTTTCCTGACCGCGCGCGGCAGCGAGATCGACCGCCTGATCGGCCTCGAAATCGGCGCCGACGACTACATGGTAAAACCTTTCTCGCCACGCGAACTGGCGGCTCGCATCCGGGTCGTGCTGCGGCGCCTGAACCAAACGCCGGCTGCCGATGCGAGCGCATCGCCACCAACCGTACTGGGTGAATTCGAGCTGGACCAGGCCGGCATGCGCATCCGCTATGCCGGCCAGGTTCTGCTGCTGACGCGCTACGAATACCTGCTGCTGAACATGCTGCTGAGCCGGCCGGGCGGCATCTTCACCCGCCACCAGCTGATGGATTCGATCTGGCATGACGCTCCGGACAGCACCGACCGCACCGTCGACACTCACGTCAAGACCTTGCGCATCAAGCTGAAAGCCGTTGCACCGGCCGCCGATCCGATCCACACCCATCGCGGCCTCGGTTATTCGATCGAACTGGCGCCGAACGGCAAGCAGGCGCCGACGTGAAACTCGGCATCCGCATCCTGCTCGGTTATTTCCTGATCGTCGGCCTGGCCGGCGTGTTTATCCAGCGCGTATTCCTGGCGGAAGTGAAACCGGCGGTGCGGCAGGCGATGGAAGATACGCTGGTCGACACCGCCAATATCCTGGCCGAGCTAGCGGCCGACGACATGAAACAGAATCGTATCGCCGACGGCAATTTCGCCAGCCGGGTGCGCGAATACGCCCATCGCGACATCAATGCAAAAATCTGGAGCTTCCGCAAGACCACGCTGGATTACCGCATCTACGTCACCGATTTGAAAGGCATCGTGCAGTTCGACTCGACCGGGCGCGCAGTCGGCCAGGACTACTCGCGCCGCAACGACGTCTACCTGACCCTGCAAGGCAATTACGGCGTGCGCTCGACGCGCGACGTCGACAGCGACGAGCGCAGCACCGTCATGCACGTCGCCGCCCCCATCATCGACAGCGGCAAGATGATAGGCGTGCTGACCGTCGCCAAACCGAACAACACCTTGCAGCCAGCGATCTCCCAAAGCGAAAGGACCATCCTGCGCTGGGGCGCCTTGTTGCTGGTGCTGTCGCTGGCGGTCGGACTGGCGGTCACCCTGTGGATCAGCCGCTCGCTGGGCGCACTGCAGCGCTACGCCCGCGCCGTCACCGCCGGCGAACGGGCGCAGCCGCCCACCAAGGGCGCCAGCGAAATCGTCGAACTAGGGCGGGCGCTGGAGTCGATGCGGCAGAGGCTGGAAGGCAAACAATACGTCGAACACTATATCCATAGCCTGACGCATGAAATGAAAAGCCCGCTGGCAGCGATCCGCGGCGCGGCCGAGCTGCTGGATGAAGACCTGCCGGCAGCCGAACAGCGCCGTTTTGCCCACAACATCCGCGGCCAGTCGCAGCGGCTGTCGGAGCTGATCGAAAAGATGCTGGCGCTGGCGGCGATCGAACACCGGCAGGCGCTGGAAAACATCGTCGCCATCGATCTCGGGCAATTGCTGGCGGAAGTCATTGCACTGCTGGAGCCGCGCCTGCAGCAGGCTAAAGTGACGGTGCAGGTCGCCAATGCGCCTGAGCTTCCGCAAATCCGCGGCGAGGTATTCCTGCTGCGCCAGGCCTTGCTCAACCTGCTTGAGAACGCCATCGACTTTTCGCCGGCCGGCGGTGCGATCACGATACAAGCCGATAGCAGCGTCGCCGGCGTCGTCACGCTCGCAGTCGCCGATAACGGTCCCGGCATCCCGGACTATGCGCTAGGGCGCGTATTCGAACGCTTTTATTCGCTGCCGCGTCCTGCCAGCAATGAGAAAAGCACCGGCCTCGGACTGTGTTTCGTGCAGCAGGTGGCGCAACTCCATCACGGCCAGATTATCTTGCACAACCGCGGCGCCGGCGGCGCCGAAGCGCGGCTGACGCTGCCGCTTGAGCCGACCTAGGGCAACTTCACATTCGCTTCACAGTCCCCTCCTATTGACGCCGCATAGCCGCCGTCATCGATTCACATACTCTTCTTACACTGGAATTTACCGTGACGCCCTGTCACTTTGCCCAGACCGAGAGAGACCATGAACCGACCCCTGATATTCAAATTACTGGCCATTGCTTCCCTGACCTTGCTGATCCTGATTCCGCTTGGCCTGATCCGCGACACCGTGCAGGACCGGCTGCGCTATCGCCTGGAAGCGGTGGCGTCGATTGCCGCCAGTTATGCCGGCAACCAGACCGTCACCGGGCCAATCCTGGTGGTGCCATACAAAATCAAGATCGACGAACTGACCGGCCAGGATGGCAATGGAAAAAAAACCTACAGCAGCCGGATCGAGGACCGGGAATATCTGTTTTTCCCGAAAGATCTGCAGATGCAAGGCAAGCTGCTGCCGACTGAACGCTATCGCGGCTTGCACAAAGTGCTCGTGTATGAGTTGCAAGGCCATTTCGGCGGCCGCATCGACTATCAGTTGCCATCGGCAGAACAACTGGTTTCCGACAAGATAACCTTGCTGCCGCCCTACCTGGCAATCGGCATCAGCGATGTGCGCGGCCTGATCGGTTCACCGTCAATCAAAACCGGGACGCAGCAGCTGGTGCTAGAACAAGGCGCCGGCAGTTTCGGCAAAGGCATGCATGCCGCCTTGCCGCCAACCAGCCTGGCCGGAAGCGGCGGCCTGGATTTTTCACTCGACCTCGCCCTGGCCGGCACCGAAAGCCTGGCCGTCACGCCGATCGGCGACAACAACCGCATCGAGCTGACATCCAGCTGGCCGCATCCGCAGTTCGGCGGCAGCTTTTTACCGCGCGTCCGCAATATCACCGAAAACGGCTTCCACGCTGTCTGGGAAGTATCATCGCTGGCCTCCAATGCGCAACGCGAGCTGCGCAACAGCAAAGACGGCAAAGCGGCAATAGAAAGCCTGCAGATCCAGCTGGCGGAGCCAGTGAATATTTATTCCCAGGCGGATCGCGCGACCAAATACGGCCTGCTGTTCGTTCTGCTGACCTTTGTCGGTTTCTTCATTTTCGAAACGATCAAGCAACTGCCGATCCATCCGATCCAGTACTTGCTGGTCGGCTTGGGACTGGCGATATTCTTCCTGCTGCTGGTCAGCCTGTCCGAGCACATCGCCTTCTGGATCGCCTACCTGGTCGCCAGCGCTGCCTGTATCGGCCTGCTGGGGTTTTACCTGTCACAGGTCCTGCGCAGCTTGCGCCGCGGCCTCGGTTTCGGCGCCATGCTGACGCTGCTGTACGGCACGCTGTATGGCCTGCTGATTTCGGAAGACAATGCACTGCTGCTGGGCAGCCTGATGCTGTTCGTGATCCTGGCGATCATCATGATCGTGACCCGCAAGATCGACTGGTATCAGACATCAGCGTTGAAAATCGCGCAAGGCAATTAAGTGGCTAAGTAGCGCCCGGGCCTGGTCAATCTGATTCGATCAGGCCCTCAGCGCAACATCGGCAACCGGCGCCGCGGTCATAGCCACCAGCTGCTGCGGCGTCAGGTTGAATACCGCATGCGGATGCCCCGCCGCCGCCCAGACGCTGTTCAATTCCAGCAAGTCCTCATCGATCAGCATCACCGTCTTGCCGACATGGCCGATAGGGCAAACGCCGCCGATGGCGTAGCCGATGCGCTCCTTGACGAAGCGTGCATCCGCCTTGCCAAGCGGACCGACCAGCGCCGCCACCTTGGCTTCATCGACGCGGTTGCTGCCGCTGGCGACCACCATCACGGCGGCATCATCGAGCAAACGCCGGAACACGATCGACTTGGCGATCTCGGCGACGCTGCAGCCCAGTCCCGCAGCCGCCTCGGCTGAAGTCTTGCCGGTTTCGGGCAGCATCACGACCTGCTTGTCGTGTCCCATGGCCGCCAGCAGGTCGGCCACGCGTTGGGCGCTGTCGGGGAGTGTATTCATTCGAATTTCATTTCATTTCATTGACAATTTTCAGACTCAAATGCGACAGCCGCAAGCAGTTTACTTGGCGGCGTCGAAATATTGAGCATGGAGTTTATCGTAGCTGCCGTCAGCCTTGATCGCAGCCAGGCCTTGGTTGATTTTTCCCAGCAACGCCGCGTCGCCCTTCTTCACCGCAATACCAAAAAACTCTTTCGGGAAATTATCGTCAGTCACCATCCGGATGCCCTTGCCCTGGTTATTGGCCAGGTAATGCACCACCGCACCCTTGTCGGCGATGACGGCGCTGACGCCGCCGGTTTCCAGTTCTTTCAAGGCCAGCGGGCTGGATTCGAAGCGCTTGATGCTGGCATTGTTGTCGCCCGCCAGTTTCTGCATGATTTCATCGCCGGTCGAACCTTGCAGGACGCCGACCGTCAGCGGCTTGAGATCGGGAATCTTCTGGATTTTCGAATCGAGCGGCACGACGATGACCTGGCCCGCTTCAAAATACGGATCCGAAAAATCGACGGTCAGCTTGCGCTTCTCGGTGATCGTCAGGCCTGACATGATGATGTCGCGGTCGCCATTCGCCAGCGCGCTGAAAATGCCGTCGAACGGGGTATTGACGAATTTGACTTTCATGCCTTCTTTTGCCGCGATCGCTTTCATCACATCGATATCGAAGCCTACCAACTCCTTGTTCTCATTCTCGGATTCGAAAGGCGCGTAGGTAGCGCCGGTGCCGACCACGTACTCTTTCAGCTCCGCGTTGGCTGCCGGCTTGTCTTCATGCTTGCCGCATGCGCTTAGTCCGCTCAGGGCCAATACGGCGAGCATCAGGGAGGCGGTCTTGATTACGGTGCGTTTCATATAACTTCCATTTCCTGTTGATGAGCTGACGATATTTCTTAAGCGATGCGTTTTGCCGCAATGGCATTACCGGCCCGGCTGACCGCCTTGCGGCCCAGGTGCGCCGAAATGAACTGGCCGGCGTCGACCACTGCATCGAGATCGATGCCGGTCTCGATGCCGAGACCCTGCATCAGGTACAGCACGTCTTCCGACGACACATTGCCGGTCGCGCCCTTGGCGTACGGGCAGCCGCCCAGGCCGGCGACCGACGAGTGATAGATCGAAATGCCGACTTCCAGGCTGGCGTAGATATTCGCCAGCGCCTGGCCGTAGGTGTCGTGGAAATGGCCGGACAGGCGCTCGATCGGGAATTCCTGCACCAGCCTTTGCATCACGGCGTGGACCTTGTTCGGGGTGGCGACGCCGATGGTGTCGGCGATATCGATTTCGTCGCAGCCGAGGTCGCGCAGGCGATGCAGCACGTCGACCACCGAAGCTATGCCGACTTCGCCCTGGTACGGACAACCGAAGGCGCAGCTGATGCTGCCGCGCAGTCGCTTGCCTTCCTGCTTGGCGACTTGCGCGACTTCGCGGAAGCGTTCTATCGATTCGGCGATCGAGCAGTTGATGTTCTTTTGCGAAAACGCTTCCGACGCCGCGCCAAAGATCACCATCTCGTCGGCCCCGGCCGCAAGCGCGGCTTCCAGGCCTTTCATGTTCGGCACCAGGGCCGAATAGACGACGCCCGGCTTGCGCTGGATGGCGGCCATTACTTCGCTCGATGTCGCCATCTGCGGCACCCATTTCGGCGAGACGAAGGAAGCGGCCTCGATATTGACGAAGCCGGCCTTGGTGAGCTGGTCGACCAGCGCAATCTTGACGTCGGCCGGAATCGTTTCTTTCTCGTTTTGCAGGCCGTCGCGCGGGCCGACTTCAACGATTTTTACCTTGCTGGGGAATGTCATGTCATCACCTCTCAATAACCTTTGCTGCGGTCGACTACGCCGTTCACGCTGTCGCCCTGTTCCAGCGCATGGATCTTGTCGCGGATCTGCAGGATGGTGTCCTGGTGCAGCGACAATGCTGAGACATGCGGCGTGATGCTGATGCGCGGTTCTTGCCAGAACGGATGGTCCGGCGCCAGCGGTTCATGTTCGAACACGTCCAACGTCGCCCCCGCGATCTGCCCTTCCCGCACCGCCGCCAGCAGGTCGCCTTCGACCACGTGGCCGCCACGGGCGACGTTGACCAGGTATGCGCCGTCCTCGCCCTTTTGCAGTTTCTGCAGATTCTGGCGATTGACTATGCCGCGCGTGGATTCAGTCAGGGGCAAGATGCATACCAACACCCGCGAAGCGCGCAAGAAGGTGTCGAGCCCTTCGTCGCCGGCGTAGCAGGACACGCCTGGAAAATCTTTCGGGCTGCGGCTCCAGCCGTTCAGCGGGAAGCCGAAATGCGCCAGCGATTCGGCGATGCGCGAACCGAGCACGCCGAGGCCGAGGATACCGATGCTGAAATCGCGTTTGTCGGGGGCCGGCAGCTGCTTCCATTCGCCGCGTGCGGCTTGCTCGCGGTATTTGTCGAAGCGGCGGAAATAGCCCAGGACTGCATGCGTTACGTATTCGGCCATCTGGATCGCCATGCCGCCGTCGTCGATGCGGATCAGCGGCACGCTGGCGGGGATGGCGTCGCCTAGCTGCAGGATGGCGTCTACGCCGGCGCCGAGGTTGAAGATGGCTTTCAGGTCGCTGCGGCCGCGCAGCATGGCTGCGGGCGGGCGCCATACCAGGGCGTAGTCGGCTGGGGCGTTGTCGCCTTCTTGCCAGAAGCGGATATCGGCTTTGGGCAGGGCTGTGCTGAAGTCGGCCATCCAGCTTTCCAGGCCGCTGCCGGGGGGGACGTAGAACAGGAGTTTCACTATTTGTTCCTCAGACTATCTTAGTTCTTGCGTAAAACGAATGCGACGGTTTGTACTCCGTGGGCCGTTAATTAGGGTCAGAGTAATTTACGACGATGAACCTGTCGTAAAAAAACTCTGACCCTAATTAACTAGTCAAGCTGCCTTGAAGACCAGCAGCTGGGCGGATTCGCTTACCTGGTCGCCTACTGCGTACAGCAATTCCTCTACCAAGCCATCGGTCGGGGCGGCGATTGTGTGTTCCATTTTCATCGCTTCCATGATCAGCAATGGTGCGCCTTTTTTAACTTGTTCGCCTTGCGTTACCAGCAGCGCGACGATCTTGCCCGGCATCGGCGCTGTCAGGCGGCCGCCTTCGGCTTCGCTGTCGCCGGCATGCAACAGCGGGTCGACGTAAGCCAGCGTGTAGTGGCTGCCGGCGTAGAACACGTGGAACTGTTCGCCTTCGCGCACCACGGTGCCGGCTACGGTCCTGTCGCCGAGGCTGATTTCGATGGCGTTGCCGTCTTGCTGCAACACGGTCATCTGCCTGAAAGTCTGTGCCTCGAACTGTTCATGGCGCAGCAGCCAGCGCCCCGCTTCGTAGGTGACGTCGAGCGGACTGGCTTGGCCGTCGTCGACAAACGCCAGCCGGCGTTGCAGGCTGCCGTTGAGGCGCCAGCCGTCGGTGCTGGTCCATGGGTCGCTGTCGGCGTTGTTGGCGGCGTTGCGCTCCGACAGCAGCAGCGATGCCGCCGCCAGAGCCAGCACCTCAATCGCCACCGGGACCGCGGCGGGGAACAGGGTATCGTGATGCCGTTCGATCAGGCCGGTATCCAGGTCTGCTTCCGAAAAGGCTTTGCCGGCAATCAGGCGCTGCAGGAACTTGACGTTGCTGGCGAGGCCGACGATCTGGTATTGCGCCAGCGCAGCCGACATCGCGGCCAATGCCTGCTGGCGGTCCTGGCCCCAGACGATCAGCTTGGCGATCATCGGGTCGTAGAACGGTGAAATGGCGTCGCCCTGGCGCACGCCGGAATCGATGCGCACTATGCTCGCGCTGGATTTGCTGACTTCGAATTCAGTTGCCGCAGGCGTGTGCAGATGACGCAGAGTACCTATCGACGGCAGGAAACCTTTGTCCGGGTTTTCGGCGTAGATCCGCGCTTCCAGCGCATGGCCGCTAAGTTGCAGTTGCTCCTGCTTGAGCGGCAATGGTTCGCCTGACGCTACCCGCAACTGCCATTCGACCAGGTCGAGGCCGGTAATCATTTCCGTCACCGGGTGCTCCACTTGCAGGCGGGTGTTCATTTCCATGAAATAGAAAGATCCGTCCTGGTTGGCGATGAACTCCACCGTGCCGGCGCCGACATAGCCTACCGCCTTGGCGGCCGCTACTGCAGCTTCACCCATGGCGCGCCGGCGTTCCGGCGTCATGCCCGGCGCCGGCGCTTCCTCCAGCACTTTCTGGTGGCGCCGCTGCACCGAGCAATCGCGTTCGAACAGGTAGACGCAATCGCCCTGGGTATCGGCAAACACCTGGATCTCGATATGACGCGGACGGGTCAGGTAGCGCTCGACCAACACCTTGTCGTCGCCGAAGCTGTTGATGGCTTCGCGTTTGCAGGAAGCCAGCGCAGCCTTGAAATCGGCGCTTTGCTCGACGATGCGCATGCCCTTGCCGCCGCCGCCGGCGCTGGCTTTGAGCAACACCGGATAGGTGATCTTGTCGGCCTGCTGCTGCAGGAAATCGGCGTCCTGGGTTTCGCCGTGATAACCCGGCACCAGCGGCACCTGGGCTGTTTCCATCAATTCCTTGGCGGCCGACTTCGAACCCATCGCCGAAATTGCGCTGGCCGGCGGGCCGATGAATACCAGCCCGGCCTTGGCGCAAGCCTGGGCAAACTGCGCATTCTCGGACAGGAAACCGTAGCCCGGATGGATGGCCTGGGCGCCGCTAGCCAAGGCTACCTCGATGATCTTGTCGGCGCGCAGATAACTTTCCTTGGCCGCGGCCGGTCCGATCAGAACCGCCTCGTCGCATACCGCGACGTGCTTGGCGCCGGCATCGGCATCCGAATACACGGCCACGGTCTTGATGCCCATGCGGCGCGCGGTGGCTGCCACGCGGCAGGCGATCTCGCCGCGATTGGCAATCAGTATCTTGGTAAACATGCGGTCTCCCCCTGTTGGTTTTATTGTGGCTGGGTGTTGTTGTCGGCAGTGACTTCGCAACGCGCATCGAATGCCGATGAACGCGAGTGCATGCCGAGTTTTTCCAGCAAGGCGCGGTCTTCTTCCACTTCTGGATTGCCGGTCGTGAGCAGCTTGTCGCCGTAGAAAATCGAGTTGGCGCCGGCCAGGAAACACAGCGACTGGATCGCCTCGCCCATCTGCCGGCGGCCGGCGGACAGACGCACGCGCGCCTTCGGCATGGTGATGCGGGCCACTGCCACGGTGCGCACGAATTCGAACAGGTCGATCGGGTCGATGCCGTGCAGCGGCGTGCCTTCGACCTGCACCAGGTTATTCACCGGCACCGATTCCGGATACGGCTCCAGGTTCGCCAGCTGCGCCACCAGGCCGGCGCGCTGCAGGCGCGATTCGCCCATGCCGACGATGCCGCCGCAGCAGACCTTGATGCCGGCGCCGCGCACGCTGTCGAGCGTATCGAGGCGATTCTGGTAATCGCGGGTAGTGATGATGTCGCCGTAGATTTCCGGCGCGGTATCGAGATTGTGATTGTAGTAGTCGAGGCCGGCGCCCTTCAGGCGTTCAGCCTGGCCTTCGCCCAGCATGCCCAGCGTGGCGCAGGTTTCCAGGCCGAGCGCCTTGACTTCGCGCACCATTTCTTCGACCTTTTCCAGGTCGCGGTCTTTCGGCTCGCGCCATGCCGCGCCCATGCAGAAGCGGGTCGCGCCGTGCGCCTTGGCTTGCCGCGCGGCTTCCAGCACGGTGTCCAGCGGCAGGATCTTTTGCGCGGTGACGCCGGTGTCGTAGCGCGCTGCCTGCGGGCAGTAGCCGCAATCTTCCGGGCAGCCGCCGGTCTTGATCGACAGCAGGGTCGCCAGTTCGACTTCGTTAGGGTCGAAGTTTTCGCGGTGGATTTGCTGCGCCTTGAACATCAGTTCGTTGAACGGCAGATTGAACAAGTCCAGCACGGTTTGCACCGGCCATTTGGCGTCGGCTGGCAGGACCATAGGTTTCTGTGTGATTGAATTCGCTGGCTGGAATGTAATTGGTTGCGATGACATGATCTGACTTCCTTTGTGTTGAGGGAATACGGTTAAATAAGGTTGGCGACGGATGGCTTGGGCCAATCCGGCAAACGTGAAAAATCCAGATGGCTGGCCGCGGCCTCGACCAGCGCCCTGGCCGGCAGCTCGTCCATGCGCGGCACATGGCCTAGAAATGGTGCGTCGATGCGGCTTTTGAGCGCCGCGATATTGGCGTCGGCGTTGAGCATGGCGGCGTCGACGGTATTGGCGACCCAGCCGGCCAGGCGCAAGCCGCGGGCGGCAATCGCCTCTGCCGTCAATAGCGCGTGGCTGATGCAGCCCAGCCGCAAACCCACCACCAGCACCACCGGCAAGCCGAGCTGCTGCGCCAGGTCGGCGGTATCGTGGGTATCGTTGAGCGGCACCCGGAAGCCGCCGACGCCTTCGACCACCACCGCATCGGCCAGCGCTGCGATCTGCTGGTAACAGGAGAGGATATGCGCCAGTTCTATGCTCCGCTGTTCCTGCTCTGCGGCGATATGCGGCGCGGTCGCCTGGCGCAGCAGGAACGGTGTGGTCATCTCCTGCGGCAGCGTCACGCTGGCTTCCGCCGCCAGGACATCGGCATCGTCGTTGTGCCAGGCGCCGTTGCGCAGTTCGGCGCCGGCGGCAACCGGTTTCATGCCGGCGCTGCGCACGCCGGTTTTTGTCAGCCCATGCAGCAGAGCGCCGGCGATCAGCGTCTTGCCGATTTCAGTGTCGGTGCCGGCGATGAACCAGGCGGCCTTTTGCGTATTGGCGATCATGTCAGTCATGGCCGATCACGCTTTCGAAAACGGCGGCGGTGCGGGTTGCCAGCAGATCGATTTCCTGGTCGTCCAGGATATACGGCGGCATCAGGTACACCGTCTTGCCTATCGGCCGCAGCAGCAATTCATGCTCTACCGCGCTGGCGAAAAAGCGGCGCGAGAAAGTCGCGGCCAGGGCCTTGTTGTCGATCACCGCGTCAAAAGCCCAGATCATGCCGCGCTGGCGAAAATGGCGCACTTGCGGATGCTGCGCCAACGGTTCCAGTGCTGCCGTGATGCGTTGGGCGCGCTCGCGGTTGACGTTGATTACATCGTCTTCTTCGAAAATCGCCAGCGTCGCCAGCGCAGCGCGGCAGGCCAGCGGATTGCCGGTGTAGGAATGCGAATGGAGGAAACCGCGCGCCAGGTCGTTGTCGTAGAAGGCACGGTAAATCTCGTCGCGCGTCATCACCAGCGACAGCGGCAGGTAACCGCCGCTGATGCCTTTCGACAGGCACAGAAAATCCGGCCAGACCGGTTCCTGTCCAGGAGCGGCAGCCTGTTCGGAGGCAAAAAAAGTGCCGGTGCGGCCGCAGCCGACGGCAATCTCGTCAAAGATCAGATGGACTTTGTAACGGTCGCACAATGCGCGCAGCTCACGCAGGTAAACCGGATCGTGCATCGCCATGCCGGTGGCGCATTGCACCAGCGGTTCGATGATGATGGCGGCGATATGGCTGGAGCGCTGCTGTAGCAGTTTTTCCAGCGTGGCGGCGGCACGCAGGGCGACGTCGGCGGCGCTTTCGCCGTCACGCGCGCCGCGTGCATCAGGCGATGCCACCACATGCGCCTGCCGCAGCAAGGGGCCATAAGCGTCGCGGAAAAGAGGCACGTCGGTAACCGCCAGCGCGCCTATGGTTTCGCCGTGATAACTGCCTTTCAGGCAAACGAATTCCTGCTTGTCGGTATAGCCGGCATTGCGCCAGGCGTGGAAACTCATCTTCAGAGCGATCTCTACCGCCGAGGCGCCGTCCGACGCGTAGAAACAGTGGCCCAGCACGTTGCCGGTGCGCGCCGCCAGCTGTTCCGACAGCTGCACTACCGGTTCATGCGTGAAACCGGCCAGCATCGCATGTTCCAATTGGTCGAGCTGGTCCTTCAGTGCGGCATTGATGCGCGGGTTGGCGTGGCCGAACAGGTTGACCCACCAGGAACTGATGCCGTCCAGGTAGCGTTTGCCGTCGGTATCGTACAGCCAGGCGCCGCGGCCGCGGCTGACCGCGATCAGCGGCACCGATTCGTGGTGCTGCATCTGGGTGCACGGATGCCAGACGCTGTCCAGGCTGCGCTGGACCAGGCCCGGCCGTGCCGCAGATATTGCCGCCTTGCCTGCTATCTTATTTGTTGCATTATTCAACTATGCTCCTCGCTATGCGTCGCGAATCCGCGTCTGCATGATTTTCGGCCAGCGCATGCAGAGCGCTGACCAATTGATCCACTTGTTCGATGCTGTGCGCCGCCGACAGCGATATGCGCAGGCGCGCCGTGCCCTTCGGCACGGTCGGCGGCCGGATCGCCGGCACCCAGATGCCCTGCTCGCGCAAGCCCGCCATCAGGTCCAGCGCCAGCTGGTTGTCTTCGACGATCAACGCCTGCACCGGCGTCTCGGATGGCAGCAAAGGCCATGGCAAGCTGGCCAGTCCGCTGCGCAAGCGGGCAATCAATGTGCGCAGATGCTGCTGGCGCCAGTCTTCTTCCTGCATCAGCCTGACCGCCGCCAGCAAGGCGCTCGCCAGCATGGGCGGGCTGGCGGTAGTAAATACATAGGTGCGCGCGCACTGCAGCAGCCATTCGATCAGCAGCGCATCACCGGCGACAAAAGCGCCGGCTACGCCCGCGGCCTTGCCCAGGGTTCCCATGTACAGGATGCGCTGCGACTGCAAACCGAAATGCGCCAGGCTGCCGCGTCCTTGCGGACCCAGCACGCCAAAACCGTGGGCATCGTCGACCAGCAGCCAGGCATCGTATTTTTCACACAGGGCCAGCAATTCCGGCAAGGGCGCGATATCGCCATCCATGCTGAACACCGCATCGGTGACGACCAGCTTGCGCGGGTGCTCGCTCTTGGCCAGCAACTGCTCCAGCCGCGCCACGTCGGCATGCGGATAGACGCGGAACTGCGCGCCCGACAAACGCGCGCCGTCTATCAGGCAAGCGTGGTTGAGCCGGTCCGAGAAGACGATATCTCCAGGGCCGACCAGCGCCGGGATGGTGCCCATGTTGGCCATGTAGCCGGTCGAAAAATGCAGCGCGCGCGGCAGGCCGGTGAATGCCGCCAGCGCCAGTTCCAGTTCTTCGACCACGCTGGTGTGGCCACTGATCAGGGCCGACGCGCTGGCGCCGACGCCGTATTGGTCGAGCCCGGCCTGCGCCGCGGCGCGCAATGCCGGATGGTTTGCGAGGCCGAGATAATCGTTGCTGCAAAAAGCCAGGTATTGCCGGCCCTCGACGTCCAGCAACGGCCCTTGCGGCCCGTCGACGATACGCCGCTTGCGCAACAGCTTCTGCTCTTGCAGCGCTGCCAGCTGGTCGCGGATTTCCGTTAGCAGTTCAGGCATACAGCACTTCCGCTGGTTCTAAGTGCGCAGCCGCCGCCGGCCGCGCGAATTGCAGCGGCAGCCGGTTCAGGCTGCGGTACACCGCATTGCCGCCCCAGGACTGGGCGGCGCCGGCCAGCCGCAGCTGCGGCAAACGCTGCATCACGCTGCGCATGGCGATTTCCGCTTCCAGGTAGGTCAGCGTAGCGCCGATGCAGACATGCGGGCCGTACCCGAAGGACAGATGGGCGCCCTGGTTGCGCTGGATGTCGAGCCGGTCCGGATCGGTGAATTTGGCCGGATCGCGGTTGGCTGCGCCGATCAGCGGGATCACCAGGTCGCCTTTTTTCATCCGCTGGCCATGCATCTCGACATCGACCTTGAGGCGGCGTCCGGTGTATTGCACCGGGCTGTCGAAACGCAGCAATTCCTTCAGGGCCGACGGCAGCAGCGCCGGCGTGTCCTGCAAGGCCTGCCATTGTTCTGGATGCTGCAGCAGCGCCAGCATGCCGTTGCCCAGCAGGTTGCGCGTGGTTTCATGGCCGGCGAACAGCAGCGTGCAGCATTGCGCCAGCAGTTCCTTGGTGGTGATGATGCCGCCGCTGGCTTCGGCGCGTATCAGCTGGCTCATCAGGTCGTCGCCAAGTGCCGCGCGGCGCTGCGGCAGCAATTGCCGGAAATATTCGTTCATGGCGACCAGGCTGACCTGGGCCGCGCGGGCGATCTCCAGCGTCGGCGTCGGGCTGCCGATGAACGCCGCGATGTCGTCGGACCAGGCCACGAATTCGCTGCGGTCTGCGGCGGCGATGCCGAGCATGCCGGCAATCACCAGCGCCGGCAGGGGACGGGCGAAATCGCGCATAAAGTCGAATTCGGTAAATTGCCCAGGCGCGGCTTCGGCGGCCTTGGCCAGCACCTGGTCCAGCAGGCGGTCGACGATCTCCTGGATCTGCGGTCCCAGCTCCTGCAATGCCGACGGCTTGAAGCCTGCATTCATGACTTGGCGCAGGCGCGTATGCTGCGGCGCGTCCACGAACAGCAGCGAACGCGAAAAAATGCGCTTGAACTCACGCAGCTCGGTCAATGCTTGCGGACCGCTGCTGTTGGCCCAGCCGCCGGCGCGGCGCACCGAGAAACGCGGATCGCGCAGCACGCTGGCGACATCGGCGTGGCCGGTCAGCAGCCAGGCGCCGCCGCAGAACTCCGGGCTCCAGTGCAGCGCGCCCGCGGCACGCAGGGCGTGGTAGGCGGGGTACGGGTTGTTCAAAAAATCTTCGTTAATCATTTAATATCTTTTTCCTGCGCTTACTTTGGCAAAATCGTTCAGCAAGGACGTGATTGTATGTGATCGCGCCGCAATCACTGCAGCCAGGACGGTTTGCGCTTCTCCAGGAAGGCGCGCACACCCTCGCGCCCCTCGGCGGAAGCGCGGATTTTGGCGATTTCTTCCACGGTGTCGGCGATCAGTACTGCCGTCAGCGGCTGGCCCGCAACCGCGCGCACCAGGCGCTTGGCCTCGGTGACGGCGTTAGGGCTGGCCGCCAGCAAGGCCTTGAGCAGCACAGCCACGCTTTCATCCAGTTGCTCCGCTGCCGCCACTTCATGCACCAGGCCCAGTTTCTGGCCGGTTGCGGCAGAAAACCGTTCGGCGGTAATGAAATAGCGGCGCGCGGCCGACTCGCCGATCGCCTTGATGACGTAGGGCGAGATGGTCGCCGGGATCAGCCCGATTTTTACTTCCGACAGGCAGAACTGCGCCGTATCCACCGCCGCCACGATATCGCAGGCAGCCACCAGGCCCAGTCCACCGGCGTAACAGTCGCCCTGCACCTTGGCGATCACCGGCTTGGGACATTGGTAAATGGTGCGCAGCATGGTCGCCAGCAGCGCGGCATCGGCGCGGTTCTGTTCCGGCGTGTAGTCGGCCATCGCCTTCATCCAGTTCAAATCGCCGCCGGCGCAGAACGCCGCGCCATTGGCGGCCAGCACGATCGCCCTCACTTCGGTGCTGCTGCCCAATTCGGCAAACGCGTGGGTGATTTCGGCGATCATGGTTTCGTTGAAGGCATTGCGCACGTCGGGCCGGTTGAGGACGATGGTCGCTACCCGGGGTGCATGCTGTATTGTCAAAGTTTGATAAGTCACTTGTTCATCTCCGCTTGCCGCATTGCGACGGTCCAGTAAATGAGATCGAGTTCCGGGCAAGCACGCCCCATCCCGGTCAAAGCCGCGGTAAGTTGACCGCGGTGGTGAGTCCCATGATTGAATACATGCCCTAGAGTTGGCGCAAATGGCGCCACGGCCGGTGCGCCGGAGGCTCTGTTGTAATGCAGGTCGCGATCAAAATTTTGCGGCGGATGGTCCGTCAGCCATTTTTCCCAACGACCGACCGCCTCCCGCAAAGCCGCAGCCAGTGCATCGCGCCCGCTTTCCAGTTCGATGTCCAGCGCCATCTTCAACGAGACGCCGTCGGCAAGACGCGCGTACCAATGACGTTCGCCTACCAGCATATGGTTGAGCGTGCCGTGCACGGAGCCAAAATACAATCCGCGATCCTGACGATATTCAGCCTCGCTGATGGCCTCGATATGGGCCAGCAATTGGTCGGTAGCCCAGACATGATAGCGGGCCAGCGTTACAAAATATTGTTGCATCATTTGGTCAATGGCTCCGCAGGAAATCCGTTCCGTCCCAAGAACTCAGCCACCAGCGGCTGCCAGATGTTCAGGCCGGATACAAACAGCATGTGGCCATTCTTGGCGAACGGCGGCAGCAGCTTGAATTCCGCCTGGCCGCCGGCCTTGTTGAATGCCGCATACCAGGCCTGGCTGTACTGCGGACCGAAATACAGGTCGTTTTCGGTATATATCCACAGCATCGGCACCTTGGCGGTCTTGCCGAATTGCGCATACATGCTTTCCAGCTTGGCGCCCTGGCAAGGCACGCCGGGATGCGTCTCTGGATCGCCGCCGGAGCCGCCGGCAAAATTGATCGCCGCCACCAGGCCCTGGGGCATCTTGGCGGCGGTGGCGGTAGTGGTGTAACCGCCCACCGACTGGCCGACCAGCAGCACCCGCTCGGGATTGACGTAAGGTTGCTGCTTGGCATACGCGAGCACCGCCAGCACTTCATTGCTGGCAGCCTCCGCCATCGGTGCGTAATCTTTGTCACGGCAGCCGCCGCTGTCCTCTGGATCGGGCTCGACGCCGGTATCGCCGTAACCCAGCCGGGTCGGCACAAACACGGCAAAACCGCGCTCGGTGAAGAAGCGCGCCTGCTGGGTGTAGCGGAAACGTCCGGGCGTGGTGCGATCGCTGCCGCGGCCGTGATTGATGATAACAATAGGAAACGGACCTGGACCCGTGGGTTTGAACCGGGTCACGATCACCTCGCCGGTATAACTCCGTCCATACAGGTTCTTGACCGTTACCGGCAGTCTGGTCACCGTTTCATCGATGTCCGTCGCCAACGGCATAGGCTGCGCTACGGCCTGGCTGAACCAGACGCATAAACACAGGCATGCGCAACTCAGGATATGAGACGCTGTTCGCTTGCCACCTGACGATATAAATCTGTCCATGAGATTTTTCAGTCAATACTGAGTTTCATTCCCCGATCAGCACTCGGGTAGCAGGCCGGTTCGATTGCTGCGCCGGGTTGGCGACAGCGCCGGCCTGGTACACGACGGTGCCGTCGACTGCGTACAACTGGCAATTCCTGGCGCCACGGTTATAGCAATTCTGCAATGCCCGCACTGCAGGGTCTTTTGGCAATGCCTGGTCAGGCGGACTACCCCAGGCTTGCCCCCAATGGCCGTCTTCCGCCACTACAAAGGCTCTGGGTGTGGTCCTGGTCAACCATAACTGGTAGGCTTCCCGGCCTTGCTGGTCCAGGAATGGCACGTGCCGGACATCACTGATATCGGCAAAACCGGAGGCCGGAGGCAACAGCCGCTGCACGGCAACCGCGACATTGCCGTCGACGCGATCGATCTTGCCCAGTTTTACCTTGAAGTCCACCACCGACCGTGTCATGCCTGCATGGCACTCGTATTGGGTAGGGCTGTCCATGATATTAAGATGATCATAAAAGCTGACGACGCCGACCAGCGCATTGGCACCTCTGCTGCGCGCTTGCCGCGTCAGGTCGAGCAAGGCATTTTGCGCGGCCATCCGGCAAACCGTTTCATCGGTGGTCGATATCCCCCGGTAATTGGGCCTGGCTTCTCCCCGGACGACAATTTCCTCCGACAACAAGGCGACGCCTTCCGGCACCGCTGATCCGAAGACGATCGACATGTCGGCCCCGAGCGCCTGCTGCATCGCCTTCTGTGCAAAGACGTCGCTGACCGGCAACAGCATTTTCGTATTACGGGCTTGTGCAACACCTTGCCAGCACATGCCAGTAAACACGCAGGCCAGCGCTACTGCGAGATAGCGTGTCTTAGAAGATTTGATCATTATTGTTCTCTTATCCCTGTTGAAAATTAAATTACATCCGGAACACGCCGAACTTGGTTTCCGCGATCGGCGCATTCAGGGCCGCGCTCAAACCCAGTCCCAGCACCTTGCGGGTATCGGCCGGATCGATCACGCCGTCGTCCCACAGACGGGCGGAAGCGTAATACGGGTGGCCCTGGTGCTCGTACTGGTCGCGGATCGGTTTCTTGAAAGCTTCCTCCTCCTCCGCGCTCCAGCTGCCGCCCTTGCCTTCGATGCCGTCGCGCTTGACGGTGGCCAGCACGCCGGCTGCCTGCTCGCCGCCCATCACCGAGATGCGCGCATTCGGCCACATCCACAGGAAGCGCGGCGAATAGGCGCGGCCGCACATGCCGTAGTTGCCGGCGCCAAAGCTGCCGCCGATGATGACCGTCAGCTTGGGCACCGCGGTGGTCGCCACCGCGGTCACCATCTTGGCGCCGTTACGGGCAATGCCTTCGTTTTCGTAGCGGCGGCCGACCATGAAGCCGGTGATGTTCTGCAGGAACACCAGCGGGATCTTGCGCTGCGAGCACAGTTCGATGAAATGCGTGCCCTTCAAGGCCGCTTCCGAAAACAGGATGCCGTTGTTGGCGACGATACCGACCGGCATGCCGTAGATATGGGCGAAACCGCAGATCAGCGTGGTGCCGTAGCGCGCCTTGAATTCGTCGAATTCGCTGCCGTCGACGATGCGCGCGATCACTTCACGCACATCGAAGGGCTTGCGGGTATCGAGCGGGATCACGCCGTACAGTTCCTGCGCCGGATACTTGGGTTCGGCCACCGGGCGCAGCAGCGGCCCTTGCGGTTTCTGGCGGTTCAGGTTGGAGACGATGGTGCGCGCCAGCGACAGCGCATGCATGTCGTTCTGCGCCAGGTGATCGGCCACGCCGGACAGGCGAGTATGGACATCGCCGCCGCCCAGGTCTTCGGCGCTCACCACTTCTCCCGTCGCGGCTTTCACCAGCGGCGGCCCGGCCAGGAAAATCGTGCCCTGGTTCTTGACGATGATCGACTCGTCGCTCATCGCCGGCACGTAGGCGCCGCCGGCGGTGCACGAACCCATCACCACGGCGATCTGCGGAATGCCCTTGGCCGACAGGTTGGCCTGGTTGTAGAAGATGCGGCCGAAATGGTCGCGGTCCGGAAACACTTCGTCCTGGTTGGGCAGGTTGGCGCCGCCGCTGTCGACCAGATAGATGCAAGGCAGGTTGTTCTGCTCGGCGATTTCCTGCGCCCGCAAATGCTTTTTGACGCTAAGCGGATAGTAGGTGCCGCCCTTGACGGTGGCGTCATTGCAGACCACCACGCATTCCTGGCCGGCGATGCGGCCGATGCCGGTAATCACGCCGGCGGCGGGCGCGGCGTCGCTGCCATCCTTGTCCTTGTAGACGTGATAGGCAGCCAGCTGGGAAAATTCCATGAACGGCGTGCCGGGATCGAGCAGCATCTGCACCCGTTCGCGCGGCAGCAGCTTGCCGCGCGCCACGTGCTTGTTGCGCGCGGCCTCGCCGCCGCCTTCGGCGATCTGCGCGACTTTCTGGCGCAGGTCGTCGACCAGCAGGTTAAGCGCGTTGGCGTTTTGCTGGAATTCTTCGCTGCGTGGATTCAGCTTGCTTTCTAACTGGGGCATTGCGATGTCCTTTGTCTCTTGTTTTTGGAACGATTTTTACGCAGTGTTGATGTCATTGAGCTCCAGCTCATCTTTCATCGCTTCACGGATCTTGAATTTCTGGATCTTGCCGGTCACCGTCATCGGGAAAGCCGCGACAAACCGGATGTAGCGCGGCACCTTGTAATGGGCGATTTGGCCCTGGCAAAAATCGCGCACGGATTGTTCGTCCGCGGTCTGGCCGGGGCGCAGGATAATCCAGGCGCACAGTTCTTCACCGTACTTCTGGTCCGGCACCCCGACCACCTGCACATCCTGGATCGCCGGATGGCGATACAGGAATTCTTCGATCTCGCGCGGGTAGATATTCTCGCCGCCGCGGATCACCATGTCTTTCATGCGGCCGACGATATTCACGTAGCCTTCGCTATCCATGGTCGCCAGGTCGCCGGTATGCATCCAGCCTTCGCCGTCGATCGCTTCACGCGTCTTTTCCTCATCGCCCCAATAACCGTGCATCACCGAATAGCCGTGGGTGCACAGTTCGCCGGAACTGCCGATCGGCATGATCGCACCCGATTCGGGATCGACGATTTTCACCTGCAGGTGCGGCTGCACCTGGCCGACAGTGGACACGCGTTTCTCGAGCGGCGTATCGGTCATGCTCTGGCAGCTGACCGGGCTGGTTTCGGTCATGCCGTAGGCAATCGTGATCTGCTCCAGGTGCATGTCGCGCACCACCCGTTTCATCACCTCGATCGGGCACGGCGAACCGGCCATGATGCCGGTGCGCAGCGTCGACAGGTCGAATTCGGCGAAACGCGGATGGTCCAGCTCGGAGATGAACATGGTGGGCACGCCGTGCAAGCCGGTGCAGCGTTCTTCCTGCACCGCCTGCAGCACCGACAGCGGCTCGAAGCCGTCGTTGGGATAGACAATCGTCGCGCCATGGGTCAGGCAGGCCAGGTTGCCGAGCACCATGCCGAAGCAGTGATATAGCGGCACCGGAATGCAGAGCCGGTCCTGCGCCGTCAGCTTCATCGCCTCGCCGATGAAAAAACCATTGTTCAGGATATTGCGGTGAGTGAGCGTCGCGCCTTTCGGAAAACCGGTGGTGCCGCTGGTGAACTGGATGTTGATCGGGTCGCTGGCTTGCAGGCGCGCGCCGATTTCGGCCAGCCGCGGATCGGCGGCATCGCCGCTGGCGATCAGGTCGGCGAAACGCAACATGCCAGGCGCCTCGCCGCTGCCCAGCTGGATCACGGTTTTCATGGCCGGCAGACGCGCTGCCTGCAATGCTCCCGGCGCGGCACGCTGCAATTCCGGCGCCAACGTGCGTATCATTTCCAGGTAATCGCTGGTCTTGAAGCTGGTCATCGAAATCAGCGCCTTGCAGCCGACATTGTTGAGCGCGTACTCCAGTTCGCTGACCCGGTAGGCCGGATTGATGTTGACCAGGACGATGCCGGCATAGGCCGTGGCGAGTTGCGTCAGCAGCCACTCGGCATTGTTGTGCGACCAGATGCCGATGCGGTCGCCCGGCTGCAAGCCGAGCTGCAGCAGGGCGCTGGCCAGCTGCCGCGCCTGGCTTTGCAGCTGCCGGTAGCTGAGGCGGATCTGCTGGTGGCGCGACACCAGCGCGTCGTTGGCGGCCACCCGCTCCACCATCTGGTCGAAAAAACCGCCGATAGTCTGTTCGATCAGCGGCATGTCCTGGCTGCCGCGATCGATGCTGGAATTCAGTTGTCTCATAGTCTTGTCTCCTGTTATGGCTGCCGGTGTTTTCCGTAGCGGTTTTTATTTTTCCGGAAAACTGCCATCGACATAAAACCAGCATGGCCGGTTTTCTGTTCCCGTTTCGCTTTCGCGCACAAAGCGGCTGATCTCGTGCAAGCGCTGCGCACGGCCGTCGATCTTGTAGCGCGCCACGAATTCCACCGTGGCGCTGTCGCCCCCGGCCTGATGCTTGCGCACCTCCAGCCCCAGCCACTTCAACCCCGCTTCGGCGGCGACCGGCTCGGACGGCCGGCTGCTGCGGTGCCATGTCGCCTGCAGGTACGCTCCCTTGTCCATGACATAAGCGCTGTAGCGGGAACGCATCAGCGCCAGCGCGGTCGGCGCCGTTTCTGCGCCGCTGTGATAGCGGCCGCAGCACAGCGCGTAACTGCCGCCGCCGCAGGGACACTCGATTGCCTTCTGTTTCAAATCTTGCCATCCCTCAGGAATGCTTCGAGCTGGTCGAAACGGTCGAAACCCCAGAACGATTCGCCGTCGACAATCACGAACGGCGAACCGAACACGCCGCGCGCCATCGCCAGGTCGACTTCCGCCTTCAGCTGGTTCTTGATCGGCTGGCTGTTGATGCCGTCGCTCAGGCCGGTGGTGTCGATGCCGCTGTGATGGCCGATTTCCAGCAAATGCATCGGTTCGCCGATATTGATGCCGTCGACAAAATAAGCCTTGTAAATCTGCTTGGCGAATTTGATGGCCTTGTCTTCGCCTTGCTTGCCGCGCACCCACAGCACGGCGCGCGCCGCCGCCTGGGTGGAAATCGGGAAAGCGCCGGGACGCTTGTAGGGAATGCCGTGAAAACGCGCGCTGCGTTCGAAATCGTGGAACGAGTAGTCGCCCTTGATCGGCACCTGCGCCAGCGGCGCCGAGCCGGTGGTCTTGAATACCGGACCCAGCAGGATGGGATGCCACTCGACATCGCGCTGGTACTTTGCCGCCAGCTCATCGATATGGGTCGCAGCGAAATAACCATACGGAGAGGAAAAATCGAAGTAGAAATCAATTGCGGCAGCCATCTTCTTATACCTTGTGTGAAATGGTAAGAACACATGCGAATTGCGCTGTAGGCAAACCCGTCCTACTTGTTTAAATCACAATTCGCGAAGACCAATAACAAAGATCAGCGGGAATCCGCGGAAACTCCGCGAAAACCGCTGATCCATTTGATGCCTGCTGCTGAGTTGCGTTAGCGCTTGCTGCTCTTGTTACACCAGTTCGACCGCGATTGCCGTGCCTTCGCCGCCGCCGATGCACAACGACGCCACGCCGCGCTTGCCGCCCTTGGCTTTCAAGGCGCCCAGCAAAGTGACGATGATGCGCGCGCCGGATGCGCCGATAGGATGGCCGAGAGAACAGGCGCCGCCATGCACATTGATCTTGCTGTGCGGGATATCGTGCTCTTTCATGACCGCCATCGGCACCACGGCGAACGCTTCGTTGACTTCGAACAGGTCGACATCGCTATTCTTCCAGCCGACTTTCTTGTACAGCTTTTCAATCGCGCCTACCGGTGCGGTAGTGAACCATTCCGGCTCTTGCGAGTGGCTGGCGTGGCCGACGATGCGGGCGATCGGCGTGCAGCCGAGTTTCTTGGCGGTCGATTCGCGCATCAGCACCAGCGCAGCAGCGCCGTCGTTGATCGACGACGACGAGGCGGCGGTGATGGTGCCGTCTTTCTTGAACGCAGGACGCAGCGAAGGGATCTTTTCCACCTTGGATTTTTGCGGGCCTTCATCCTTCTCGATCACGGCTTCGCCGGCGCGGCTGGTGACGGTCACCGGCGCGATTTCCCATTTGAAGGAACCGTCGGCGGTTGCCGCCTGCGCACGCTGCGCCGAGGCGATGGCAAACGCATCCTGGTCGGCGCGGCTGAAATGGTATTTGGCGGCGCACTCTTCGCCGAACGTGCCCATGGAACGGCCGCCGCCGTTTTCCAGCTTGGAATATGCATCTTCCAGGCCGTCCAGCATCATGTGGTCGAGGATCGTGCCGTGGCCGACCCGGTAGCCGCTGCGGCCCTTGGGCAGCAGGTAAGGCGCATTGGTCATCGATTCCATGCCGCCGGCGACTACAACTTCATTGGTCCCTGCCAGCAAGGCGTCGAACGCGAACATGGTGGCTTGCATCGCCGATCCGCACACCTTGGAAATGGTGGCGGCTGTGGCCGATACCGGCAAACCGGCCTTGATCGCCGCCTGCCGTGCCGGCGCCTGGCCTTGGCCGGCTTGCAGCACATTGCCGAACAACACGGCATCGACCTGCTCCGGTTTCAGGCCGGCGCGCTCCACGGCGGCCTTGATCGCCACTGCGCCCAGGTCGCTGGCGGTCAATGACGAAAAATCACCCTGAAACGCACCCATTGGAGTACGCGCTGCACCGACGATAACGATTGGGTCATTCATGTTGTTTCTCCAGATTACGACAACTTGTAAGCCACTTCGATATCGCCTTCTGTTGCGATTCCCGCGAGCGGCTTTGCTGCCTGGTTGGTTAAAAATAAAACGGTCCGGTCTTGTTGCTGTTCATGTTGCTTCTTAATTAACTTTTCGTATGGGTAAACCGGCATTCCTGCGGATATGGAAAAACGTCATCGAAATGTCCTTCAAGTATGTGTTGCTTGTGTTGTTGCCAATATTGCGGGGTCAATAAGTCCGCATGGTGCTTGATAAAGTATTTTTTCACGTTCTGGTTCCCGAGAAGAAATACACCGAATTGTTCCGGAAAGACATCGTTCTTGGCGATGGAATACCAGGGCTCGGCAGACATCTCGTCTTCCTCGTTACGCGGCTGCGGGATAGTCCTGAAATTGCAGTCGGTAATGTATTCAATCTCATCATAGTCGTAAAACACGACCCGGTTATGACGCGTCACGCCAAAATTTTTGTACAGCATGTCGCCCGGAAAGATATTCGCGGCGACCAGTTCCTTGATGGCGTTGCCGTATTCGGTAATGCCGTGCTCCAGCGCCGCTTGGTCGCCGTTTTGCTCGGCGTTGTTGAGGTAGATATTGAGCGGCATCATGCGCCGTTCGATATACAGGTGCTTGATGATGATTTCGTCGCCGTCTTCTTCGACTACCGACGGCGCCACTTGTTTCAGCTCAGCCAGCAGTTCGTCGGCGAAACGCGCGCGCGGAAAGGCCACGCTGGAATATTCCAGGGTATCGGCCATGCGGCCGACGCGATCGTGGTGCTTGACCAGCAGGTATTTTTCCTTGACCAGCGCATTGGTGGTTTCCTTGGGCGCCGGGAAATAGTCCTTGATCACCTTGAACACATACGGAAACGAGGGCAAGGCGAACACCACCATCACCAGCCCGCGGATACCCGGCGCGATTTCAAAATGGTCCGACGAATGCCGCAGATGGCGTAGGAAATCGCGGTAAAACAGCGCTTTTCCCAGCTTTTGCAAACCCAGGATGGTGTAGATCTCGCTGCGCGGCTTGTTCGGCAGCAGGCTGCGCAGGAACTGCACGTAAGCTGACGGCACCTCCATGTCGACCATGAAGTAGGCGCGGGTGAAAGAAAACAGGATGGCCAGTATCTTGCTCTCGAACAGCACCGCATCCAGCACCAGCTTGCCGTTGCGGTCATGCAGGATAGGCACCACGAACGGATACTCGCGCGGGCCGTTGATCATCTTGCCGACCACGTAAGCGCCCTTGTTGCGGTAGAACAGGTTGGACAGCACCTGGATCTGGTGATTCGGCTCCAGCGACGTGGCGCTGGCGCCGAACGCCTGCGCAATCCGTTCTTCGGCCAGCGCGACGTCGCGGTCGAGGTCGGCGAACGGCCGCTGCAGCTGGAAATTGGTGATCAGGCGCTTGAGCGTATAGTGCAGGCCGTCCTTGGCCGGGTAATACACGCGGTAAGTGGGCAGGGCCTCGTCGGTGTCGATGTATTCGGTCGATACCGCCGGCCGCACGAAGATGAAATCGTTATGGAAATAGGTGCGGTGCAGGATGTTGCAGCAGACCGAGTTGAAGAAGGTCTCGGCCAGCTCCGGCTGCTTGTGGTCGGTCAGCATGCCGATGTAATGCAGCTTCACTTCGCGCCAGACCTGGTCGGTCAGGTCGTTCTGGTCGTACTCGTCTTCCAGCGCCTGCACGCACTCATGCACGCGCGCGTCATAAAAGCCGATCCGCTCGCGCGCGGCGAGCTGCGCGGTTTTCCAGTCGGCGCTCTCGAAATGCTGCTTGGCCAGCACGCTGGCTTCGCGGAACAGGCGGTAATGCTTGTCGAAACCGTCCAAGATCATGCGCGCAGTATCGAAAGCGATCTGCGACGACAATAATTTCGGAAAGTTGGCCGACGTGATCACAATGCAAACCGCTCCTTCCAGCCGGCCAGCATCGACAGGCTGACGCCGATGCCGCCGCACACCACGATCAACGGCCGCTGGTATGGCGCCAGCACCGGCAGTTTTTCGTAAGCCACGGCCAGCGCTGCGCCGCAGGCCGGTTCCACCAGCGTGCGCATCTGGTCGGCAAACGCCAGCGTGGCGCTTACCGCCTGTTTGTCGCTGACCACTACGCTGTGCACTTCATGGCGCTGGGTCCAGGCGAAACATTCCGCCGCCACGCGCTTGGCGGCCAAGGTAGTGGCGATCGAAGTGATCGCCGGCAGCGTCACCAGTTCGCCGGCCACCATGGCGGCATTCAGCGAGGCGGCGCCTTCGGTTTCGGCGACGATCAGAGGGATATGCGGCAAGCCGTTGCGATGCAGGCCGCTCAGCACGCCGCTCATCAGGCCGCCGCCGCCGACCGAGCAGATGACGACATCGAAATCGACGCCCAGCTCGCGCGCCTGCAGCACCGCTTCGTCGATCATGGTGGCGTTGCCGTCCCAGATGTCGGGGTGATCGAAAGGCGGGATGTAGATGCTGCCCGGCTGTTCGCACAGCTGCAGCGCCAGCTGGTTGGCTTCATCCCAGACGCTGCCGTGGACGATCACCTCGGCGCCGATATCGCGGATGCGCTGGCAGACTTCCGCGGCGGTGGTCTGCGGCACCACGATGGTGGTCTTGACGTCCAGCGCCGCGCCGGCAAACGCCGCCGCAAAGCCGGCATTGCCGCCCGAGGGGCACACCAGGTGGCTGGCACCGCCGGCGACCGCGCGTTGGCACAGCAAACCTATGCCGCGCAGCTTGAACGAGCCGGCCGGCTGGGTGTTTTCCATCTTCAGCAAAACTTGCTTGTCGAGTGCGACGGAAAGTTGCGGGTGTCGCAGTAATGCGGTGTGGATATGCAGTGAAGTCATGTTCCTGACGCGGTTGCCTCGCTGTTGCGTTTCTGTCAATTGTGCCATTAAATCAAAAGACTACAAACCATTTATTTGATCAGCGGGTTTCCGCAAACAATTCGCGGCCGATCAGCATGCGGCGGATTTCGCTGGTGCCGGCGCCGATTTCATACAGCTTGGCGTCGCGCCACAGGCGTCCCACCGGATATTCGTTGATGTAGCCGTTGCCGCCCAGCGCCTGGATCGCTTCGCCTGCCATCCAGGTGGCTTTTTCCGCCGAATACAGGATCGCTCCGGCGGCGTCCTTGCGCAGGGCGCGCGCCGCGGCCGGCGTCTTGGCGCGGTCGCAAGCCTGGCCTACTGCATATACATAGGCCTTGCAGGCCATCATGGTCGAATACATGTCAGCCAGCTTGCCCTGCATCAGCTGGAATTCGCCGATCGACTGGCCGAACTGCTTGCGGTCGTGCACGTAGGGCACAACGACATCCATGCACGCCTGCATGATACCAAGCGGGCCGCCGGACAGGACGCTGCGTTCGTAATCGAGGCCGGACATCAGCACATTGACGCCCTGGCCCAGGCCGCCCAGCACGTTTTCCGCCGGCACTTCGCAATCCTGGAACACCAGTTCGCCGGTATGCGAACCGCGCATGCCCAGCTTGTCCAGCTTTTGCGCCACGCTGAAACCCTTGAAGCTCTTTTCGATCAGGAACGCGGTCATGCCGCGCGCGCCGGCTTCCAGGTCGGTCTTGGCGTACACCACCAGCACATCGGCGTCGGGGCCGTTGGTGATCCACATCTTGGTGCCGTTGAGGACCCAGCGGTCGCCCTTCAGTTCGGCGCGCAGCTTCATGCTCACCACGTCGGACCCGGCGTTCGGCTCCGACATCGCCAGGGCGCCGATATGGTCGCCCGAGATCAGCTTCGGCAGGTACTTGGCTTTTTGCTCGGCGTTGCCGTTGCGCTTGATCTGGTTGACGCACAGGTTCGAGTGGGCGCCGTACGACAGGCCGACCGAAGCCGAGGCGCGCGAGATTTCTTCCATGGCGATGATATGCGCCAAATAACCCATGCCGCTGCCGCCGTATTCTTCTTCGGCAGTGATGCCGAGCAGGCCGAGGTCGCCCATTTTTTTCCACAGGTCCATGGGGAACTGGTCGCTGCGGTCGATTTCCGCGGCGCGCGGGGTGATCTCCGCGGCGGCGAATTCCTGGATCGCACTGCGCAGTGCGGCGATGTCTTCGCCATGGTCGAACGTCAAGCCGGGTAAATGGATCATGTTGTCTCCTTCGTTATTCTTGCAAGTTGTTTAATGTATAGGGGAGGAATTCAAGGCGCGACGTGGTCGCTCAGTTCGCCGCTGCTGAGCAGGCGCCGGCATTCGTCTTCGTGGGCGGTGATTTCCGCCAGCGTCACTTCGATGTCTTCACGCTGCTGCTCCAGGTGTTCGCGATGGCGCGCCAGCACCTGCAGGAACAGCTCCAGCTGGGGCGCCGAATCCTTGGGCGAATCGTACATGTCGACCAGACTCTTGATTTCCGACAAGGTCAGACCCAGCCGCTTGCCGCGCAGGGTCAGCTTGAGGCGGGTGCGCTCGCGGCCGGCATACACCCGGTTGCGGCCGCCGGCGCCGTCGCGCTTCGGGCTCAGCAAACCCTGGTCCTCATAGAAACGGATCGCCCTCGGGGTAATGTCGAATTCGCGGGCAAGTTCAGTGATGGTGTAAGTCGGCATGGTCGGGGCAGAGCAAAAAATGCTGGTTTAGGTACAATGGCAGTTAACGTTAACGTAAAGTAGATTGTAGACGCGCTGGCGGAAAATGAAAACACCGAAAAACTACTGGTGTTACCAAAAGAGAAAGAATATTGCGATGAACCCACTTGAAGCCCAGCTCAGCTATGCCTTCGGCGACACCCTGCCCGCCGGCGGCGCCACCCTCGAAGTCGCACCCGGCGTGCGCTGGCTGCGCATGGGCTTGCCGTTCGCGCTGGACCATATCAATTTATGGCTGCTGGAAGACAGTTTCGAGACCGAAGACGGCATCCGGCACGGCTGGACCATCGTCGACTGCGGCATCGCCAACGACGCCACGCGCGCCGCCTGGGAAGCTGTTTTTGCAAGCGAACTGCGCGGCCTGCCGGTGCTGCGGGTGCTGGTCACCCATTGCCATCCTGACCACGTCGGCCTGGCCGACTGGCTGTGCACACGCTGGCAAGCGCCGTTATGGATGAGCGGCGGCGAATATTTCTCGGCGCGCATCATGTCGGCGGCGCTGCCCGGCGCCGACGGCAGCGCCGCGTTGCCGCACTTCCAGCAGCACGGCATGCGCGATCCTGACGTCATCGCCAAGGTATCGCAGCGCAAATCCTACTATCCGTCCATGGTGCCGACGGTGCCGCAGGCTTATCACCGTCTGGCCGACCGCCAGCAGTTGCGCATAGGTAAACATCAATGGCAGGTGATCACCGGCTTCGGCCATGCGCCGGAGCATGTGGCGCTGCATTGCGCCGGACTGGACCTGCTGATTTCGGGGGACATGGTGCTGCCGCGGATTTCCACCAATGTCTCGGTATTCGCGATCGAGCCGGAATCGAACCCGGTGCAGCAATACATGGATTCGCTGGAAAGATACCGCACGCTGCCGGCCACGACGCTGGTGCTGCCGTCGCATGGCAAGCCGTTCCGCGGCCTGCAGATCCGCATCGACCAGCTGCAGCAGCATCATCGCGAGCGGCTGGCCGAGGTGGTGGAAGCGTGCACGGCGGCGCCGCAATCGGCCAGCGACATCGTGCCGGTCATGTTCCGCCGGCCGCTGGATGCGCACCAGATGACTTTCGCCCTGGGCGAGGCGCTGGCGCATCTGCACAAGCTGTGGTTTGACGGCGTATTGAAACGGCGCCTGGATGCCGACCAGGTCTACCGCTTCAGTACCGCGTGATTACTGCTGTATCGCCGCCACGATCATCGCCACCGCCAGCATCAGGCTGCCGGCGACGCGGTCGGTAATCCGCACAAAACTCGGGCGGGTGGCAACCGTCTGCATCTTTCCGGCCAGGGCGGCGTAACCGACCAGGATAAAGAATTCCGGAATGATCGAACCCGCCGCCAGCCAGATCATCTGCAGCGGCACGTTGGCGGCCGGATTGAGGAACTGCGGCAGGATGGCGATGAAAAAAATCAGCGCCTTGGGATTAGCCAGCTGCAAGGTCAGGCCGCCGAACCAGATTTTCCAGCCGGAGGCGTTGCGGCTGTCCAGCTTGGACGCGGTGATCGGCGACGGCCTGCCGAATATCGCCGCTAGACCGAGATACGCCAGGTAAGCCACGCCCAGCCATTTGACCACGCTGAACAAGGTATGCGAAGCAACGATCAAGGCGCCCAGCCCGGTCGCCGAAATGGTGAAATAGATGGCGTTGGCGGTGAGTATGCCGAGGATGGCGAAAATCGCCTTCCTCCAGCCGACCGTGATGCCGTAGGCCACCACCAGCATGACCGCCGGCCCCGGCGACGCCGACAGCGCAAATTCCGTCAGCACGAATAAGAAAAAATTGTGGAAATCCATGATGTCCGGTCAGTCTGCGGTTTTGCGGGCCTTGTGAGGCGCCTTGGAAAATGCCAGGTCGTACAGCCAGTTCGGCAACAGCCGCAGCAGCTTGGCGACTACTCCCATCTGCCACGGAATCACCTGGTAGCTGCTGCCGCGCGCCACCGCGGCGCCGGTCCTGGCAGCGAATTGCCCTACCGGCATCAGGAACGGCATCTTGTAACGGTTGACCTGGGTCATCGGGGTATCGATATAACCCGGAACGATGGTGACCACCTTGATGCCGCTGGCCCGCAGTTCCACCCGCAGCGATTCGCAGTAGCTGATCACCGCTGCCTTTGAGCCGCTGTAAGCGCCCGCTCCGGGCAAGCCACGGATGCCGGCCACGCTGCCGACGCCGACCAGCCGCAAACCGGTTTGCCCGGCCTGCGCCTGGCGTTTCATGGTGGCGATAAACGGCGTAAAGGTAGCCACCGTAGCCAGCACGTTGGTGGCAAATACATGTTCAAACACCTGCTGGTCTTCGGCATGTTCGGTCAAGGTGCCTTGCGAAATCCCGGCGCTGGCGATCACCACGTCGACACCGTCGCCGGCGGCGATGAAATCTTCGGCTGCCGCAGTCAATGCAGCATGATCGTTGACATCGAGCGCATAGAGGCGATGCCGTTCGGGATGCGGCAAGCTTGCCAGCAACTGCTCCAGCACCGCTTGGCGCCGGGCTACCAGCCCCAGCGTTGCGCCCTGCCCTGCATAAAATCGCGCCAGCGCGGCGCCGATGCCGCTGGAAGCGCCGGTGATGAACACACGTTGCATGGAAAGTCCTTTCGATAAAAAAGCCCGCCCTCTTGCGAGCGGCGGACTTTTCAATGCTGCCGGCCGTGACGGCCTGCATGCTTGTTTCTTATTTGTTGCTTGCTTACTTCTTGCCTGCAGCGGCCTTGGCCACCAGGCTGTCCAGCACCTGCAGGGTCGACTTGAACAAAGCCGGTTCGCTGTCGCCGGCGCCAGGAGTGGCGCTGACGATCGATGGCGAGGTGACATAACGGCCGTCGACTATCAGCGTCGGCACGCCGTCTATCTTGTAGGCGGTTTGCAGCTGGCTCGCGCGCGTCACCTTGGTTTGCACCGCGAAGGAATTGTACACATCGAGGAACTTGGCTTTGTCGAGGCCCTGCTTGGCCGCGAAATCGGCGATGGCGGCGTCTGTATCGAGACGCTGGCGCTGGACATGGATCGCGTTGAAGACCTTCTTGTGCATTTCAGGCAGCTTGCCCATGGCTTCCAGCGTGTAGTACAGCTTTTTCTGCGCTACGTACGGCGATTTCTTCGGATCGCCATTCGGATCGCCGAAGTCGACCGGCACCCGCTTGAGGGAAATCTTGTCGCCCTGCTTGGCGATCCATTCTTCCAGCGTCGGCTCGAGCGCGTTGCAATGCGGGCAGAAGTAGCCGAAGAATTCCGTCACTTCCACTTTCTTGCCAAGGCCGCTATCGGTCGGCTGCGGGTTATCGAGAACTTTGTATTCCTTGCCTGCGACCGGATTGGTCGGCGATGCGCCGGCGCTGGCGGCCAGCAGGCCGAAACTCAGACTAAGGCCGGCGATAGCCAGGGCTTTTTGAAAAAAACGCATGAATTATCCTTTTTTTAAAATTGTGAAAGCCAACAATGAACAGAACGGGGTCCGGGAGCCGTGGCCCTGTTCTTCATCAATCAAAAACACACATCCCTTATTTTGCCGCACGCACCACTGCGGCATTGACGCCGTTATCTGACAACTTGCCGCGTATCCGGTTCATTGTTTCGAGCTGATTGAACGGGCCCACCCGCACCCGGTACAGGGAACCGGTATCGGCCTGGCGTTCGCTGATCTTGGCTTCGAAACCCATCAAGGCCAGGCGCGCTTTTGCGCTTTCGGCTTCAGTCTGTTCGCGGAAGGCGCCGACCTGCAGGAAATAGATCCAGTTGTCGTCAGCCGCTGTCGCCTTGCTCTTGGCTTCGGCGATGTCGCCGGCCACCTTCTTGGTCTTGTCGGCGGTGGATTTGTCGACCGCCGGCGCCGACTTGTCCTGCGCCTTGGCGACCAGCGCGTCCAGCTTCTTCTCGGCAGCCACGTTAGGCGGCACACCATCGGCGCTCGGCGGCGGCGGAGTAAATGCCTTGGCGGCTTCCTTGGCCGCATCCTTGTTGCCGTAGAGCGACTTGTTCGGGTCCGGCAGCTGGTCCGGGTTCGACGGCGCCGGTGCCGGCGTAGCCGCGGGCGCCGTCGTGATGGCGTCCGGCGCTTTGTCGGTCTTTGTCGTCTTGTTGGTGAACGGCGTCGGCGTCTTGGTGATCATGATCGCCACCACGACCGCAATCGCCAGTCCGATGATCAGGCCGAAAATCAGGCCCATTAAGGTACCGCCAGCTTGTTTCTTGTTAAGTTTGCTCATACTTCCCCAATGACATCCTGGTTACTGACCGTCTCCGGCAACGGCTGCCGGAGATCGCCTATTGTAGATTTACATGCGGGCCGGTGCCGATACGCCGATCAGCGCCAGGCCGTTGCGCAACACCTGGCGGGTTGCGTACATCAAGGCCAGGCGCGCCATCTTCAGCGCCTCGTTGTCCACCAGGACCCGCTCAGCATTGTAGTAGCTATGCAGCTCGCCCGCCAAATCGCGCAGGTAAAACGCCACCTGGTGCGGCCCCAGCTCTTCCAGCGCGTGCTGCAGCATGTCCGGGTATTCCGCCAGCTTGGCCAGCAGGCTGGCTTCGCGCGGCGCGGTCAGCGGGCTCAGGTCGACCGTGGCCAGGCTGGCTTCGTCGCCGGTCCATTGCGCCAGCACCGAACAGATGCGGGCGTGGGCGTACTGCACGTAATAGACCGGGTTTTCGTCGGACTTGGCCAGGGCGAGGTCGACATCGAACACGAATTCGGTATCGGCCTTGCGCGAGATCAGGAAAAAGCGCACCGCGTCGCGGCCGCGGGTCAGGTCGCGCAGGCTGTCTTGTGCGTCACCTTGCGCGCCGTCTGCAGCACTGTCTTCGCCGGCCGACCATTCGATCAGGTCGCGCAGGGTCACGTAAGAACCGGCGCGCTTGGAAATCTTCACTTCCTCGCCGTTCTTCATCACCGTCACCATCTTGTGCAGCACGTAGTCCGGATAACCTTGCGGGATGCCGAGGTTGACCGCCTGCAGGCCGGCGCGCACGCGGGCGATGGTGCCGTGGTGGTCGCTGCCCTGGACGTTGATGACCTTGCCGAAACCGCGCTGCCACTTGACCACATGATAGGCGACGTCGGGCACGAAGTAGGTGTAAGTGCCGTCGGTCTTCTTCATGACGCGATCTTTGTCGTCGCCGTAGTCGGTGGTGCGCAGCCACAAGGCGCCATCCAGCTCGTAGGTGACGCCGGCGGCTTTCAGCGCGTCGACTGCGGCGTTGACCTTGCCATCCTTGTACAGCGAGGTTTCCAGGTAATAGTTATCGAACTTGACGCCGAAGGCCTGCAAATCCAGGTCTTGCTCGCGACGCAGGTAGGTGACGGCGAATTTGCGCACCGATTCGATATCGCTGATGTCGCCGCTGGCGGTGACCGGCTCGCCATCGCTGGCGGCCACTGTCTTCTGGGTCAGGAAATCCTTTGCGATATCGGCAATATAGTCGCCGTTGTAGGCCGTTTCAGGCCATTCGGCGTCGCCCGGCTTGAACCCGTTGGCGCGCGCCTGCACCGACGTCGCCAGCGTGGCGATCTGGACGCCGGCGTCATTATAATAAAACTCGCGGGTGACGTCGAAACCTTGTACTTCAAACAGCGCTGACAAGGCGTCGCCGAGCGCGCCCTGGCGGCCGTGGCCGACGTGCAAAGGACCGGTCGGATTGGCCGAGACAAACTCGACCAGTACTTTTTTGCCGGCGCCGAGCCGGCTTTTGCCGTATTCGGCCGCCTCTTGCAGCACGGTCTTGACCACTTGCTGCTTGGCCGCCGCTGTCAGGCGCAGGTTGATGAAACCAGGACCGGCGATCTCGGCGCTTTCGATCAGCTTGCCTTCTGCGGCGCCGGCCATCACGGCCGCCACCAGGGCTTGCGCCAGTTCACGCGGGTTCTTTTTCAGCGGCTTGGCCAGTTGCATGGCGATATTGCAAGCGACATCGCCGTGCGAAGGATCGCGCGGACGCTCCAGCGTCACCGTCGGCTGCAGCTCGCTGCCGGCGATAATGGGCTGCAAGGCAGCGTTGAAAAGGTCGATGATCTGTTGTTTCTGTGGTGCAAGCATAGGATAAGTAGTCAGTAATACTGGATTAATGCGAAAAATCTGTGAAATCGATCCGTGATGCCTGCCAATTCCAGGCAATCTTGATTATTCCCGATTATACCGGCTTGGCATAGCAATCTTCACCCGCCTTGCCCCGGCAAGCTACGGAATCGCCTAAATCCCGCCGCACGCTGCAAGCATCAAAAACTGCTGCTAAGATGCTTCGTCCTGGCCGTACGGAAGTCCGGCCGCATCGATTTTGCCTTGCTTATTCAATTACAGGAACCTTCATGACCCAGTCCACACCACGCGTAGCCGACCACCCAGCCCACCCGCAATTCCTCAGCCGCTGGTCGCCGCGCGCCTACGCCAATGACGAGATTTCCGAACAAGAACTGCTGACCATCCTGGAAGCGGCACGCTGGGCGCCGTCGTCCTACAACTCGCAGCCTTGGCGCTTCGTCTTCGCCCGCCGCGGCACACCGCACTGGACCAAACTGCTGGGCCTGCTCAACGAATTCAACCGCAGCTGGGCGGAAAATGCATCGGCGCTGGTGATCGTGTTGTCGAAAACCACATTCGCGCCACCGGGCAGCACTGAAGAAGTGGCTATGCCAACCCATTCTTTCGACGCCGGCTCGGCCTGGGGTTACCTGGCGCTGCAAGCGAGCCTGTCCGGCTGGCATGCGCATGGCATGGCTGGATTCGACAAGGAAAAGACACGTACTGAACTGGGCGTACCGGCCAATTTCGCGATTGAAGCGGCGGTAGCCATCGGCAAGATCGGCGACAAGGCCATGCTGCCGGAAGGTTTGCGCTCCAAGGAAGAGCCTAGTCCGCGGTTGCCTTTGCAGGCTTTGGTTTCTGAGGGGACTTTCAAGGGCTAAAAGCCCGGTGGATTTGCGCCTGCTTTTTGTAAGCGGCAAGATTTAATGCGGGTTAACAGCACGAGCTGATAACTCGCATTTTTTATTTGTGATGGTATGGCGATGTACCTGTTTCTTAAGCCATTATCTAGCTTGAACCGGCTTTCCGTTCTCAGTCAGTATGCCACCTTTAAAAAGGAAAACATGATCTTTTTCCTTTGCAGCCTTTCTTTGCAAGGCTTCTGAGGCAGTTAACCCGATCCACGCTGACATTGTTACTGAAATCGAATCTGCCATTTTTTTAACATCAAAGTAATCGGTACAAGTTCCAAATGCAGGAGTCGCTTTCACGCCTGAAGCCGAAACGGTAACGAAGTAAAGCTGGACAGGACAGGCACTCCCTCCGTTGTCTTGAATGAGAACAACATCCTTCTTTCCGAGTTGATATGTGCCAACTTCCTGGAGACTGCTGTTCCCATGAATCGGAGGATTCAATGGCTTGTTTTTATACAGAAGCGCGTTCTCATCGTTTATTTGCAGTGCACCGAACCGTGTCGTGATATCTGCGTCCTCATCCTCGGCAAATGCGAAGGATGCCAGCAACGACAGGAATGCGATTAAAACGAAATATTTCAGCATAGAGTTTTTCCGTTTTGCCTGTTTGGCAGGTATCGGCGATACACCATATCGCAAAGCCCTAACTGCATTACATTCGTCACCTAACTTAAATTGATTGTCGGAATTCACTGAAATAACTCTTATCGCCGGAACTGGCCGGGGTTGAAAACATATTTACTCGTTTTTCATCGCATGCTTTTATGTCACTGAGTAAAACGTACTTTGTTATTCGTGACAATGACAGCTTTGCCGTCACTACTCAATATCGGATCAGCTAATTTCTCGGGGAAGCGGCATCGTTTTTCGGAAGTTCCATCCTGTCTAACCATTAGGACAGTGGGATCCGAATCGACGCGAACGTCAAAATTCGATAATGTACCCGAAGCTTCGGCGGCGGTTACGTCAATAAAAAATACCGTCGTCAGCAACACCAACATTTCCCAGCCCAAACTAGGCGCATTGATTGATCTCAGTTCCGTGAATTTCTTCTAGACCAAATTTTTCAGCTCCAATAGCTAAGGTATTTCACGAAAATTTAAAATATAGTTTTTGTAGTCTTGCAGGTTTTTCTTTCCTGTTTTCGATTTCGGCACGCAATACATTGTAATGAAAGAATTCTTCTGCCCTCCGGCCGCAATGTTCAAGCAATCTAGGGTTAGCGAGAAAAAATCTGACTTATTTTTCACGTTCTGCTTCTTAGGCATACTTTGAACAAATATTTCGGAGTATCCCAACAGACCGTTCATGTCGCCAATTGATATTTCAGTAGCCGGTTGTTGATGTTTCGGCTGAATTTTGTAATTGGCGTCATCAACCTCTTCCTGTGCAAAATATGATTTACCGTCATCAGAAGTAAAATATGCAGAATCACTTTTCAAGGTCGAAAATGGCTGATCTTTTTTTACCTGAAATGTATCAAGACTCATATAATTTTTTTACCTTTGATGGTGATCGAACAATTGGTCTGTTCGAAAACGTAAGTAAGACTATCGGGAATACTGAACCCACATAGATTCGCAGACAACGCGTGATGCGAATATGAAAGAAAAATTACATGCACCAGAATTAGTAGACGTTTCATTTTTTTTAATACTGTTACCTTCCGCAGGCTGTAGCATCTTCATGACACCTTCTATAAAACGTAATTTATAAGCTCAAAAGTATCCAATATGGTTGGAATAATTCGGGATAACGATGAGGGTTGTTATCCTGTGCTTTTATTTGTGACCGCTACGAATTCTAAGACTACGTCTTCCCACGAATTATTTTTTATCTTCAAGAAATTCAATTGTCGATATGGAGGTCTGTATCGTGTCGAAAAATGAGATTGGTAAAGATAATGGTTTGGAATAATTTTCAGATGCCCCTACAATGATCTTCTTATCGTGCACCAAACAAAATCTTACTGAGCCTAGAGTTGACTTGAATTTATTATTTTTATAACCAACGATGAATCCGTTCCAATTTGTTCCTTTTAATGCTTTGAACAAATAGTTTTTTGAGTTCATTTTCTGATCATTTAACACCCATTCTCCATTTGTCAATTTTGCTGGGCATTTTAAATCATTGCTATCTCTAATTTGTTGCTGTTCCGGCGTTACCTCTTCATGTTGTTTTGTCGCTGATAATGCTTCATTATTCCATGAAAAATTCTCTGAATTTTCACACATCACTCCAAACCATTTGTCATGTAAATTGCCCCTTTTCTTAAAAGCCCAGTCGTAACCTGCTGACATTTCAGCTTGCCAAAGATAAGGTAAATTATCCTTCTTTAAAGCTGTTTCAGCTTCGTAAAAAACCACATCTGGAACATTAAATAGTAAATTTTGATTATTTTTTAAAGTAATTTTAAAGTGACATTCGTTCATATTTACTGTTACATATTTTGGGCCCACCATTGATAATGCGGAACCAACTTCATTTCCCAGCGTTACACCCAAATCACCCTTTACATCAGCGGAAAATGATACTGATGTCACAGTGTAAAAAAACAAAAATAGAGAAAATTTTAGTTTATTCATATGTCTCTTCTATAGATAAAGTCTTCAGGTATCTCTTTTGTAGAACCATCGGATTGAGGAAAAGATGTTGTATCAAGCAAAACCACTTGAGCATTAGCGAATGCCATAAAGCGAGCTTGAACACCCCATATGGAAGAGAAACTACTTGATGGTGCTCCTGTGTTGACGGTGGCAGCAACATTTCCGAATGCCTTATTTTCATAGTAATGTTTGGTACCGTGGTCGGTGTTAACAACCTTTATGTTGTTTGATGGGTCGTCAAAAAAACCATCAGCCTGTTTTGATGCACCAGACCATGCCCAATAAGCTCCGGCACTATTGGCAGCATCAAAAGAATTTTTAACATTGTCTCTTCGAGTAATGATCTCCGATGAAATCCCAGTGGATGCGTCACTTAATGAATTGGTGGGGTCATACATAGTTTTATGCCCATTCACCAATGGCCTGTTATTGTTAGCCAGCGTAGTGTGTTGTTGAAGCGTCTGAACGACTTGAGCACTGACCGCCAATCCTCTAAATTTCCAATATTTTATATAGTTGCCCGCGTGTGTTAATTGAAGGAAACCTCGTCCATCCCAAGGCTTGTACCAATATGGACTTCCTTCGTGAAATTTCTGATACCACTGCGTTTCTTGAGTTGCATTACCGAAAAAACAAGCTAATCGGATGGGGGTTGTAGCATTAAATTTCCGAAGAGCTTTATTTAAATCTATTCTTCGCAGCGAAGCATCGGTACTTGTTTTGGATAACAAGGTTGCTGCGCTATTTAATGAAACATCCTCCCAGGCCCAAACATTAGCTTTCCTCAATGAGTTTGCCGGTAATAGCTGTACCAACTCTCCTCGACTTAACCACCCGCACTTCCTCAACGTCCGAATAAACTCAGCGGGATGAAAATGCCAGTCTGCTTGTTTGAACGCATCCGGGAGAGTGTCGAAGGCCATGATTTTGAGATGATCTTCAAATGCCTGCCAACCTTCTAAGGCACCATCAGCAGCTGCCTCGGCTTCATCTTTCAAGTATTGGTAGCGCGCCACAATCGTGTTCTTGTCCCATTCATTCGGGAACTTGCAAATTGCACGGGCTAGCTTTGGTAGCACATTAGGAAGACCTATGCGCATCGCCAATATTTTGTCGCCTTTGGTAAAAGGATCATTAGGGTCAGCGATCAGGTCTTTGAGTTTCCCTGAATCGCAGCGTTGATCGTCCGGCTTGCTGTCGTCGCCATAGCAATTCCAATCCATCACGGGCAGGAAATCTGCGTCACTGAATTTAAATGAACCAGGTGCATTGAGGTCTGCCCAAACATCTTGGCCATCGATTGTCTTGATTTTGCGCCAGTGAGCAGCATTGGGAGGCAGGGGATCCTTATCAGCCGCGCTCTGCCCCAAATTACGGCCGAAACGCAGTAACTCATACCAACCGCTAGGGCTACTGATTGTTGCCCCCGCTGCTATTACGCTGTCATGACGAGTATTGGCCTCTGTGTACAAATCATACTCAGAACTCGCTTCGTTCGTCGCATTACCCTTGCTACCATCTGTTGCATAACTCGTGAGCGTCCCTTCCCCCTTAGCATAATTAATTTCTATCCATTGAGCAGTTCCCAGCGATGACGTATTTGCGCTGCTCAAATGACTAGTTGGCGCGGTTGTGCTAATAGGAGTCGACGCTGGCAGATAAATATAAAGATTGCCAAATATGCTGTCCGTCCGCCCGTCTTTCGTTGGTGCTTGCTTTGGATCTTGCCATTCCGGCTGACGACCGATGAGCTTTGTGAGTTCTTCTGTATTGCACGCAACAGCCATTTCGATCTCACCGGCGTGGCCGAAAATCTCGCCCGTCTCACCAATAGTATCTTTGCGATAGACCTGAGCATCCTTCGCGATAGCATCGTTGATTTTGGAAAGATGCAGATAAGATGAATAAAACTTGATTTTGGTAGGCGTATCGCCATCCGCACCAATTTCCGTTTCGTGTTCGAGGACAATCATGCCGTTATCCGTCCAACTGGCCTCGCTCCCGAAGGGGTTATAAGCCTGAGGATCTTTGGCATCGGTCACTTTGGCGCGAGACGGATTGACGAATATGACTTTGCCATCCGCAATTGCACGCACTGGGGCATAGCCACCTCCTGTCTTGGTCGGAGCCTCCAGATGGAGGCCGGTGTGCCACATCAGGTTCTGGCTGACAGGGAAATTTCCTTCAGGCGCTTGAGTTGTTGATTCCCTCGCTGGCACATTCTTTAGTCCCGCTTGAAGAATACTGGCCTCATCTGTTCCGACCAAAAATGGGGGGCTGATTAACATCGTATTGTTCTCGCTTTTATCATTTAAACGGACGCCTTGAATTTGTTTTTCATATTCATGTCCCCGCGCTGGAATTTCGGCATGGTCACCGGTATTTGCTTCGGCCCCGGCAAGCTATGCGTCGCGGCATGCGCGACATAATTTCCGTTGGTGCCGTGCTCTATGCCGGCAGCGTTGTACTTGACGTAGCTACCACCGCCGTTGATCAGCACTTCTTCCTTGGCAGTGATGGTGATGCGATTGGCGGTGTGGGTGATATTGAGTTTGGATAGCAGGTTGATGCTATCGGACAGCGCCTGCATATCGATGTCGCCGGTCCCGGCAGTCAACTTTATATTGGCTTTCTGGACGAACAGTCGGAAGGTATTTTTGATACTGGCAAACAGACTGTCGCCACTGGCAATGGACAGACTCTTGCCGGTAGTGATGGCGGTGTGCTCATCGCTGGCAATGTGCGTCGATTGCGCCGTCGTGGTTTCAATCCCTGCGGGACTGGCCAGCACCAGATGCGGTTGGGCCAGTTCCGGGAAGCTGCCCTCTTGCGCTGTGCCACCCTTGATCGCCTCGTTCTGCGTCTTGAGGATCTGCGCAACATCGGCCTGCTGACCCTGCTTCTCCTGCGCCCCCGCCTGCTGCGCCATCTCCGCCAGCGTCTCGTGCTGGTCGCGCGCAGAGGTGAGCCTTTGCACCGTCTCGCCCATGTCCTTCATGTGCGATGCCGCATTGCTGCGCCCTTCAGTGGTGATCAGCATGCCTTTCGCTGAGCGCGCCACGCCATGGCCATCGGTACGCAGTTCCCAGCCCTCGCCGCGTGCGTCCTTGCGGCCGGCGTTGTCTTCAATGCGCGTGATGTTGCCCAGGCTGAGCTGGCTGTGCTGGTGATCGCTCTTTAATTGGGCCTGGATCTTGGCGTTGGTGTCGTCCAGGATCAGGTGGTTGCTGCGCCCGCCGGCCTGGTTGCCGCCATTCGGGGTCAACTCACGGCTTCTGAGGCCCATCAACGATTGCTGGGTCGCCAGCTTCCAGGGTGGCATATTGCGCTGGTTATAGACGCTGCCGGTAATCAGGGGCCGGTCAGGGTTGCCATCGAGCCATTGCACGATCACTTCGCTACCGACCCGGGGAATCGCCGCCGCTCCCAGTTCGCTACCCGCCCATGAACTGGCGACACGGATCCAGGCCGAGCTCTTTTCATCGTTGTTGCCGATCCGGTCCCAATGGAACTGCACGCGGATCCTGCCGTATTCATCGGTATAGATGCTGTCCTGGCCGGAAGGTCCGACCACGGTGGCGGTCTGTGGCGCCTGGATCTTGGTGGCGCTGCTGTTAAAACCACGGCCTGGGCGCCAGGGGATGGTTTTACGGATGCAGGTTAATGCGTTGCTGTAATCGGCCTTGTCGCTGGCCTGCTGCAGATAATTGTTGGTCGCCTTGTGGTGGACGGTGAGAATCAGGAATTCGCTTTTACCGGCTTCTTCATGGCTGCCGAAGGGATTGAAGGCAAAATGATTGCTTAAACGGAAATACCGTCCCGGCAGTACCGAGCGGTTATTGCCTTTGGCTTCAAAGTGTTTACCGGCTGCCTCGATCTCTTCCATGCGCAGCTGCGCCTGTTTGTCGCCATCCTGGCTACCTTTATAGCCATAAGCGCCAGTGTATTCGTAGGATTCGATATTGAGGACATCGCCCTGCTTGTTCAGGGTCGGCACACCGACGTTACTGGGTACCGGGCTCTTAAAATTAAACCCTGCCAGGCTGACGCTGCCGGGCACGATCTGGCGTACCGGCGACCAGTCGCCGATGCCGTCTTCCTCAATCGCACCGCCATGGCGCTGGAAGCGGATCTCGGGGCCGTTGTCGATCGCCGCTGCCTGGGTGGTGTCGTCGGTCAGGATCAGCTTGTGACCCTTGTCGCTATGTTCATACCAGTACGACCAGCCGGCCGCTTCCCAGCGCCGGTGCAGGTAATTGAAATCGCTCTCGTTGAACTGGCAGGCGTCGGTCATTGCCACATCTTCGCCGCGCACCCGCACATCCCAGTCGGGGTGGGTACCGTAGTCGCTGAAGATGCTTTCGGTCTGCTCGCGCAGGGTCTTGCCGTGGAAGATGTAGTTATCCTTGCGCAGGCGCAGGTATTGCAGCCATGGGCCGAGTTTGGCCTGATAAAAACTGATGCTGCCGTCGGTCTTCACCAGGCGGAATTCAAAGCAGTAGCCGCTGAAGTAGCGCAGGCTGCCGTCGGCGCGCACCAGTTCTACGTTAAACAGCTTGCCTTGCAAATCCTTGAGCGCCAGGCTGGCATCATCGGACAGCAGCTCTACGGTAAATTCAAAATCACGCGACAGGCTTTCCACCGCATCGAGCTTGTTGACCAGCAGCTGCGCAGATGGGCCATCATCGTGGGGAAAGGACAGGCGCAGGATACGGTTGGTCTGGCGCCCGCTAATGAGGCTTTGCAGGCTCTGGAGTATGTTGCTCATGCCGTGTCCCTGTGGTTACCCGGAATATTGTCTTACGGGAATAAATTGAGATCTAGATAATACCAAATATATAAGTAAAACAATCGACCAAATCCGGCCGGATCCGCCGCCTGGTTGCAAAAATCAGACATTTACCTATGAACTAACTACGCTGCCAATTCACCAGCACAATCCCGCTCAAAACCAGCACCGCGCCAAACACAAACGGCAAGCCGATCGGATCATCCAGCAGCAAGACCCCGAAACTGACGCCGAACAAGGGCGTCAGGAAGGAAAACACCGTCAGCCGCGAAGCCAGGTAACGGCGCAGCATCCAGAACCAGGCCAGGAAACTGCCGAAAGCCACAATCAGCGACTGGAACACCAGGCTGGTCCACATGATGCCGGTCAACGGCGTGACTACTTCCGCCTGCCCGGTAACCAGGGCCAGCAGCGGCAGCGTCACCGCGGCCACCGCCAGCTGGTACCACAAGGTCATGCTGGGAGCGGTATTGGTGAGGACGCTGCGCTTGATCATGATGGTGGTGGCGGCCCAGAACACGGCGGCCAGCACGCCCAGCGCATCCCCGACCAGAGTGCGGCTAAAGCCGGCGCCGGCGTCAAAGCCGCCGGCGAACGCTACCGTGACCCCGGCAAATGCGGCGATCACGCCCAGCCACTGGGTCAGGCCGAAGCGCTCGCCCGGCACCAGCCAATGCAAACCCAGTACGGTAAAAATCGGTGCGGTGTAAACGAATACCGACATATGCGAAGCAGTGGTGTAGTTCAAGCCGATCGAGACGCACAGGAATTCGCCGGCAAACAGCAGGCCGGTCGCCAGGCCAGGCCAGAAGCTGCCGTCGGTCAGCGAGAATTTGCTGCCGCGCCACCACATCAGGCCGCTCACCAGCACCGCAGCCACCGCCGAACGCAGGCCGTTTTGCAGGATTGGCGAGATGTTCGGCGCCGCCACCTTGATTGCAACCTGCTGCAGCCCCCAGCACAGGCACAAAATCAGCATCAGGCTCATGGCCAAACCGTCTAGCGGTTTGCGGGTGGTAGGCATTTTTTTCAGTCTTTCAGAAGCAGGGATGATTTGTCATAAATGTCATTTTACTCAGCGCCGATTTATCCCTATCATCGCTGTCATGAAGCGGTAACCAAGCAGTAAAAATCCGAATGCAGATTGCAAGGAGTATGCTTGAAAGTAGTCACTTTTGCATCACCGGCGGCAAACCTGGCCGGAGCCTATCATTCATAAGCCAGTCTATGCGCCGAGCGCGCCCCGCCCTCGCAAACTATTGCTGTTAAGCGTCTCCGCCGGCGCCGGCCACATGCGCGCGGCCGAAGCGCTCAAGGCCTATGCCGCCGCCGAATTCCCGGGCACCGAAGCAATCCACCTGGATGCGATGGATTTTGTGCCGGCCGGATTCCGCGCGGTATATACCGATTTTTACCTGCACCTGGTGAACCGCCATCCCGCGTTGTGGGGTTATGTCTACCAGAAGAGCGACAAGGCGCTGACCAACTCGCCGACGCAGAAACTACGGCGCGCCATCGAGCGCATCAGCACCCGCCCCTTGCGCACTGCGATCCGCGCGGCGGCGCCGGACGCTATCATCTGCACCCATTTCCTGCCGGCCGAATTGCTGGCGCGGGAGATCGGCAAGCAGAGCGTGGTTTGCCCGGTCTGGGTGCAGGTCACCGATTTCGACCTGCATAGCATGTGGCTGCAGCCGCTGATGCAGGGTTATTTTGCCGCCACCGAGGAAATCGCCTATCGCATGCGGGCGCGCGGGCTGGCGGCCGATGCGGTGCACGTGACCGGGATCCCGATCATGCCGGGTTTCGGCCAGACCCTGGAACGGCGCCAGTGCGCGCAACAATTCGGTCTCGACCCCGGGCGCAAGATCATCCTGATGATGTCCGGCGGCGCCGGCATCGGCGAACTGGACAAGACTGTGCAAAAGCTGCTGGCGCTGCCCGACGATTTCCAGCTGGTGGCGCTGGCCGGCAAGAACGCTGCGCTGCTGGGCAACCTGCAGCAGCTGGCTGCGGCGCATCCGGGCCGCCTGTTTCCTTTCGGCTTCACCAACCATGTAGAGCAGCTGATGGCGTGCGCCGATCTGGCGATCACCAAACCGGGCGGCCTGACCACTTCCGAATGTCTGGCTATGGGCGTGCCGATGATCATCCACTCGCCGATCCCGGGGCAGGAAGAACGCAACGCCGATTACCTGCTGGAACAGGGCGCGGCGCTCAAGGCGATCGACCTGACCGCGCTGGCGTTCCGGGTCCAGCAGCTGCTGCAGCAGCCGGAACAGCTGCAGCGCCTGCGCCAGCGCAGCCTGCTGCTGGGCCGCCCGCATGCCGGCCGCGCCGTGCTGCAAACGGTGCTGAGCAAACTCGATTCTCCGCTTCATTCTCAATTTATTTCGCCAACCCCATGACCGCCACCACACCCGCAGTTTCCCCCATGCGCCGCCTGTTCGGCATGCTGTTTTGGGCCGTGCTGACCGCCTTCTTTTTCGCCAACGTCGAAATCCAGATCGAGGGCGCCGCCGGCTGGGCCGCCAACCTGCCGACCTGGCGCATCGAGCATCACTGGCTGCTCGACATCTTCTGGGGCGGCCGCGCCATGACCGGCTACCACGCCTGGATCTTTCCCTTCATCGCGCTGATGTTCCATTATCCGATCTGGTTCAACGGCAGCTGGGACTGGCGCGGCGAGTGCCGCATCTTGGCTTCCATCATGGTGTTCTGGATCAGCGAAGACTGGCTCTGGTTCGTGCTCAACCCGGCCTACGGCCTGGCGCGCTTCAACCCGGTTGACGTGCCATGGCACAAGCACTGGCTGGGCGCGGTGCCGGCCGACTACTGGATTTATTCGGCAGTGGCGATCCTGCTGCTGTGGCTGGCCGAACGCAAACCGCGCCCGGCAGCCGTGGCGCTGAGCCAGAGCTGAATCCATATGTGAATCTCTGCTTCTGTATAGAACCAGAGATTCACATAAGTATTGTAAAAACAACGGGAACTTGGTAAATTGCGGACCCTTTCCAAGTTTGAAATGTTGTTGATGCTGATCAAAAAAAGTGCAAAAAACGCGTCTCTCCTGAAAAAAAACGCGCCGCTCTCCAAAAAAAACACGTCTCTCTCGCAAAAAAATACGCCTCTCCCGTCAGAAAATGCGTCTGATCCGCGCTTGCCGCGTTATCTGCAAGTCCGTGACGATCTGCTGCAAAGGATCGCTTTGCGTAGCTGGGCTGCCGATGAGGCGCTGCCGTCCGAGGACAAGCTGGCCGCTGAATATGAAATCGCAGTCGGCACCATGCGCAAGGTGCTGGACGCGCTGGTCACCGACGGCGTCGTCGATCGCGTCCGCGGACGCGGGACATTTGTCGCGCGCGCTGCCGAACGCTCCTCGATGCTGCGTTTCGTGCGGCCACGTGCCAGGGCTAAGAACCAGCTGCCGACGGCCCAGATCCGTTCGATGACGACCGCCATACCCCCGATCGACGTGGCGGACAAACTCAAGCTCAAGCCGCGCGACAAGGCGCTCTATCTGCACCGCACCCGTTCCTTCGACGATGAAATCGTGCTGTCGGAACATATCTGGCTGCCGCTGGCGCGCTTCCGGAAGCTGCAAAAATATCTTAAAAGCAATTCGCCGCCGTTTTTGTACCCCATCTATGAGACCGAATGCGATGTGCTGGTCTCGCGCGCCATCGACGACCTGACGGCGAAACCGCTGAACCGGGCCAACGCCGCCGTGTTCAAGCTGAAAACCAAGACCGTGGCTATCTGTGTCGAGCGGCTGATGCTGGACCACGCCGGCGAGCCGGTCGAATGGCGCACGTCGTTTGTGCCGGCGGAACGCTTCCAGTATTCCGCCGAAATACGCTGACAGCACCGCAAGTGGACTGTAACAGCCGAATCGAGAGTGAAAGGCACGTATCCGGCGTGCAGGGCAAGGCGCACAGCGGAGCAATAGCGAGACTATTGCGAGCATGTGCAACGCCGCCATGCGCGTCGGATACGTGACAGGCGCTCTTGATTCGGCTGTTACAGTCCACTAACTGTCGATTCACGCCGTATTCCGGCGTTTCGTCGCATTCCGCTTCTCCCGCACCTGCGGCGGCCAGATAATCGCCGCAGATCAATCAACGGGAGCACAACATGTTTGCACAAATCATTTCACACACGCCAATCTGGGTCTGGGCCTTGCTGGCGTTCCTGGTTTATCGCGGCATCCTGGCCAGCGCCGACCGCGAAGTCACGCTGAAAAAAATCTCCATCATCCCGCTGGTGATGCTGGCGCTGTCCTGGCAAGGAATTACCGCCACCTTCGGGCTGACGCCGCTCACCATCGGCTGCTGGCTGGCTACCGCAAGTATTGCGGCGGCACTCAACTGGCAGCTGTTCCGCAAGGACCGGATCGTCGCCTATCCCGAGCGCGGCGTGCTGTTCCAGCGCGGCAGCTGGCTGCCGCTGGCGTTGATGATGGGGATTTTCGTGACCAAATATGCGGTTGCCGTGCTGCTGGCGATACAGCCGCCGCTGGCCCACAGCGCCATGTTTGCGGCAGCGATATGCGCCCTCTACGGCGTTTTCAACGGCATGTTCATCGGCCGCCTGTTGCGCATCGTTGCCTTGTACCGCAATGCGCAGCCTGCCGGCGCGGTATATAACGGACAGTTGAACGGCTGACGGGCAAAAAAAATGCCGGCCGGCTGCCCGGTCGGCAAACACATCCCCATAGGACGTTTATTCCATCAAGCCGCAGCTAACAGCAGCGTCCGACGCGGCCGTTGCCGCCGTAACGCGCTTCTTGCCGCTCCTTGAAAAACTCTTCATAGCTCATCATCGGCTCGCCGGGATGGGTGTTTTCCATGTGCGTGACGTAAGTGCCGTACTCAGGCAAACCCACCATCAGCCGCATGGTTTGCCCGAGGTAACGCCCGGCTTTAGACAGTTCTTCCAGCATGGCCAACCTTTCAGGCGGACGGCAAAGCGCTTGCCGGCAGCGATTCGAACGGGGTTTCCTTGGCGCTGGGCCGGTTGGCGGCGCGCGCCGCCAATACGGTCTTGATGCCGAAACCGAGAATGCTCACCAGCACCAGGATAAAGAACGCGGCCAGGCCGGCGTCCAGGTAATCGTTGAAGATCACCTGCTGCATCTGCGCGACCGACTTGGCCGGCGCCAGCAGTTTTCCTTCCGCCAGCGCGGCCTGGTACTTGCTGGCGTGGGTCAAGAAACCGACGCGCGGATTGGCGTCGAATATTTTCTGCCAGCCGGCGGTCAGGGTACAGATCAGGATCCAGACGGTCGGCACGATGGTGACCCAGGCGAAACGGTCGCGCTTCATCTTGAACAGCACGCAAGTCGCCAGGATCAGCGCAATCCCCGCCAGCATCTGGTTGGAGATGCCGAACAGCGGCCACAGGGTATTGATGCCGCCGAGCGGATCGACCACGCCCTGGTACAGGAAATAACCCCAGCCGGCGACGCACAGGGCAGTGGCGATCAGGCTGGCCGGCAGCGAATCGATCTTGCGCATCGACGGCACGAAAGTGCCGAGCAAGTCCTGCAGCATGAAACGGCCGGCGCGGGTTCCGGCATCCACTGCGGTCAGGATGAACAGCGCTTCGAACAGGATCGCGAAGTGATACCAGAACGCCATCATCACTTTGCCGCCGCCAATGCTCGACAAGATGTGCGCCATGCCGACCGCCAGCGTCGGTGCGCCGCCGGCGCGCGAGATGATGCTGTGCTCACCGACGTCTTTCGCTACCTGCGCCAGCATTTCCGGCGTCACGTAAAAGCCCCATTGCGAGACCACCTGCGCGGCGCTGTCCACGGTGGTGCCTATCAGCGCCGCCGGGCTGTTCATCGCAAAGTACACCCCCGGTTCGATACAGGAGGCCGCGATCAGCGCCATGATGGCGACGAACGATTCCATCAGCATCGCGCCGTAGCCGATGAAACGCGCATGGCGTTCATTTTCCAGCAGTTTCGGCGTAGTGCCGGAAGCGATCAGGGCGTGGAAACCGGAGACCGCGCCGCAGGCGATGGTGATGAACAGGAAGGGGAACAGGCTGCCCGACCAGACCGGGCCGGAACCGTCCATGAACTGCGTGAACGCCGGCATTTTCAGCTCAGGCGCGACAAACACGATGCCCAGCGCCAGGCCGACGATGGTGCCGATCTTGAGGAAGGTCGAGAGGTAATCGCGCGGTGCCAGCAGCAGCCAGACCGGCAGCACCGAGGCGATGAAACCGTAACCGATCAGCATCCAGGTCAGTTCCTTGCCGGTGAAGGTGAACATGGCGCTCAGCACCGGATGTTCCTGCACATACTGGCCGCCGACGATCGCCAGCATCAGCAGCACAAAACCGATCAGCGAAATTTCGCCGATGCGTCCCGGCCGCAGGTAGCGGGTATATACGCCCATGAACAGCGCGATCGGAATCGTCACCGCGACGGTGAACGTGCCCCAGGGCGATTCCGCCAGCGCCTTGACCACGATCAGCGCCAGCACCGCCAGGATGATGACCATGATCATGAAGGTGCCGAACAGGGCGATCACGCCAGGCACCGTACCCAGTTCGGATTTGATCAGGTCGCCCAGCGAACGGCCGTCGCGCCGGGTCGAAATGAACAGCACCATCAGGTCCTGCACCGCGCCGGCAAACACCACGCCGGCCAGGATCCACAGCATGCCAGGCAGGTAGCCCATCTGCGCCGCCAGCACCGGCCCCACCAGCGGCCCGGCGCCGGCAATCGCGGCGAAGTGGTGGCCGAACAGTACATTCTTGTTGGTCGGCACGTAGTCCAGTCCGTCGTTGTACTTGTAGGCGGGCGTCATGCGGGTGGCGTCCAGGCCCAGCACCTTGTCGGAAATGTAGAGGCTGTAGAAACGGTAGGCGATCAGGTAGACGCAGACTGCGGCAATCACGATCCAGATGGCGCTGATGGATTCGCCGCGCTGCAGGCCGATGTAGCCAAACGCGAATGCACCGAGCAGGGCCAGCGCAAGCCAGCCCATCTTTGAATATAGACGATTCATTGTTCTCCTCCCAGGCGGGAATGAATATTGTGGAATATTGTTTTTATTAAGCGGCAAGGCGCACCGCCGCAGCGTTCAGGCTGCCGCCAAAGTATTTGGCATATGCGGGATCGGTACAAGCGAGGAACTACGCAATGTCTTTGCGTAGTACTACGTAGGCAGCATGGAAGACAGCGCGTTTGCAGCAGACGTTTTTATGGAACCGGCGCCGAATCCGGGTAAAGTAGCGCCATGAAATTACGGCAGAAAATCATCTTCCTGGCCATCGTCCCGCTGATCCTGGCGTTGTGCGCGATCGCCCTGGCGGTGCGGCACCAGGCGATAGCGCTCGGCCAGCAGCAGCGGACCACCATCCAGGCCGCCTACCTGGCCAGCAAGGAAGCCGAGCTCAAGCACTACGTGGAGCTGGCTACCTGGTCGATCGCCCATTTGTACGATTCCGGCCGCAAGGACCAGGCCACGCTGGACGAAGCCATGGCCATCCTGTCCAAGCTGTCCTACGGCGATGACGGTTATTTCTTCATCTACGACATGCAGGGCAAGAGCCTGATGCATCCGCGCCAGCCGGAACTGGTCGGGCGCGATCTGTGGGACATGAAGGACGCCGAAGGCAACCTCACCATCCAGCATCTGATCGAGCGCGCCCGCAGCGGCGGCGGCTTTGAGCGTTACCAGTGGGAGAAGCCGTCCAGCCACCATGTCGCCAGCAAGCTCGGCTATGTGGTGGCGCTGCCGAACTGGGGCTGGATGCTGGGCACCGGCATTTATATGGATGACGTCGACGCCGCCCTCAGCAAGATCGATACCCAGGTTTCCGGCAATATCCGCAACACCATGTGGTGGATTGCCGGCATTGCGATCCTGAGCGCGCTGGTGGTGGGGGCGTCGGGGCTGGTGCTGAACATCAGTGAACACCGGGTGGCCGACGCCAAGCTGAAAGTGCTGGCGCAGCGCGTGGTGCGTTCGCAAGAAGAAGAACGCGCCAGGCTGTCGCGCGACCTGCATGACGGCATCAGCCAGTGGCTGGTGTCGATCAAGCTGCAGATCGAAGCCGGCATCGCCAAGCTCGACAACGGTCCGCAGCAGACCGCCGCCGCGCGCGCGACCTTCGAGCGCACCGCCGGCCAGCTCAACGACGTGCTGGGCGAGGTGCGCCGCATTTCCCACGATCTGCGGCCGGCGATCCTGGACGACCTGGGCCTGGCGGCGGCGCTCAGCCACTTGACCCGCGAATGGCTGGAGCACGCCGGCATCCCCATCGATTTCCAGCACAGCGGCAATACCGACGGCATGCCCGCGGTCGCCAATACGGTGCTGTTCCGCATCGCCCAGGAAGCCCTGACCAATATCGCCCGCCACTCGCAGGCGACACAGATCGAGATACGCTTGCAAGGCGATGCGCAAGCGATTACGCTGGCCGTGCACGACAACGGCGTCGGTTTCGATGTCGACCAGATCGACGGCAACCCGAAACATGGCATCGGCCTGCGCAATATGGTCGAGCGGCTGGAAGCAGTCGGCGGCCAACTTAAAATCAGTTCGTCGGCGGCCGGCACCACGGTGCTGGCCACCGTACCGCACCCACATTATTCCTATGTCTGATATCACTACCAAGATCATGCTGGTCGACGACCACCCGCTGGTGCGCGACGGCTTGCGCGCGCGGCTGGAAGCCGTGCCGGGTTTCGCCATCGTGGCCGAAGCCGGCAGCGCCGACGAAGCCCTGCAGCGCGCCGGCGAACAGGCGATCGACCTGGTCCTGATGGACATCAATCTGCGCAGCAATTGCAACGGCGGCTGCAACGGCATCGACCTGACCGCGCAGTTCCATGTCAGCTTCCCGGAAATCGCGGTGCTGATCCTGAGCATGCACGACAAGACCGAATACCTGATGCAGTCGGTGCAGGCCGGCGCCCGCGGTTATGTGCTGAAAGACGCGCCTGGCAAGGACATCGTGCATGCGATAGAGACGGTGATTTCCGGCGGCATGTACTACAGCGCGGCGCTGGCGCAGAAACTGGCGCGGCCGATGACGCCGGGGCAGCTGCTGACGGCGCGCGAGCGCCAGGTGCTGCAGCACATCGCCAACGGCGAATCGAACAAGCAGATTGCCCGTGAGCTGGATTTGAGCGTGCGCACGGTGGAAACCCACAGGCTGAACATCAAGCGCAAGCTGGATATCGAGGGCCAGGCGGAACTGATCAAGTTTGCGGTGGAAAACAACTTTCGCTGAAGCCGTTGTTATGTGCTGCTGCGGCCCACCGATTGTTACCCTAGCTTGCCTTCCGCGGCCAGCTCGCGGATCACGCGGATGGTGTCGATGTCGGCTTCTTGATAGGCGGAGCGCCGGAATTCGTCGTAAAACTCTTGCTCGGCCTGCGCCGCCGGCTGCCGCTCGACCGCATCGTCCTCATATTCGAAGCGGACGAACAGCATTTCCTGTTCCGGTTCTTCGATCGTCATGATCAGGCTGGAACCGCCGATATCTTGCTGTTTCGGCACTTGGTAGCGCACCTGCAGCAGCGGCAGGTAGCTGACCACATCCTTGACGATCACTTTGCCGTAACGCAATTCACGCGTCACCGACTGGACCGATTTATCCGCCAGCAGGCAGTCGTCCAGATGTTCAACGAACAACATCGGCTGTTCCGCCCGCATCACCAGCCCGCGCCACAGCTGCTCGCGCGTCAGGGTATCGATCAGCGGGTTGAGGGGATCGTTGATTTCGATCAGGTGACTGAATTTCATGGCATGTCCAGCAAGATGGTGAATGACGAATTGTCCCATATTCGACGCCGGAGCTGGCGCCGGGGCCTGTTAAAATACAGCGCTTTGCTCCTTCCGGTTAGCCGCTGCGCTGTAATCTATGTCGTCTACTCCCAATTTCGGTCTCAATGCTCCCCAACGGGAAGCCGTCAAGTACCTGGACGGCCCCTGCCTGGTGCTGGCCGGCGCGGGCTCCGGCAAGACGCGCGTGATCACGCAGAAGATCCAGCATCTGATCGAGGATTGCGGCTATGACGCCAGGCATATCGCGGCGCTGACCTTTACCAACAAGGCGGCCACCGAAATGCAGGAGCGCATCGCCAAGCTGCTGAAGGATCCGAAACAGGCCAAGCACATCACGGTCAGCACCTTTCACTCGCTGGGAGTCAAGATCCTGCGTCAGGAAGCGCGCGGCGTCGGCTTGAAAGACCGCTTTTCGATCATGGACAGCGACGATTGTTTTTCCATCGTGCAAGACCTGGCGATCACCACCGACAAGCAGCTGGTGCGCCGCATCCAGACTGCCATTTCGCTATGGAAGAACGGCCTGGTCGATCCCGAGCAAGCCATCAATCAGGCCGTCACCGAAGATGAAGCGCAGCACGCGCGCATCTACCGCAGCTATGTGGCCACCCTGGCAGCCTATCAGGCAGTCGATTTCGACGATCTGATCCGCCTGCCGGTGGAGCTGTTCCGCAGCAATGAGGAAGTGCGCGACAAATGGCAGCGGCGGCTGCGCTACCTGCTGGTCGATGAATATCAGGATACCAATACCTGCCAGTACGAACTGGTCAAGCTGCTGGTGACCGGGCTCGGCAAGAAGCCCATGTTTACCGCGGTGGGCGACGACGACCAGGCGATCTACGCCTGGCGCGGCGCCACCATCGAGAACCTGAAAACCCTGCAGGTCGATTTCCCCGATCTGAAAGTGATCAAGCTGGAACAGAATTACCGTTCTTCCACGCGCATCCTGCAAGCCGCCAACGCGGTAATCGGCAACAACCCCAAGCTGTTCGACAAGAAACTGTGGTCGGAACACGGCCTGGGCGATCCGATCAAGGTGATGGGCATGGAAGACGACGAGAAAGAGGCGGAGCAGGTGGCGATCATGCTGTCGGCCCACCGTTTCGAGCGGCGCGCCAAGTTTTCCGACTACGCCATCCTGTACCGCGGCAACCACCAGGCGCGGATTTTCGAAAAGGCGCTGCGCCGTGAGCGCATCCCGTATTCGATGTCGGGCGGCCAGAGTTTCTTCGACCGCGCCGAAATCAAGGACATCATCAGTTACCTGCGCCTGATCGCCAACGAAGACGACGATCCCGCCTTCATCCGCGCCATCACCACGCCCAAGCGCGGCGTCGGCCAGGCTACGCTGGAAGTGCTGGGCACGGTGGCCGGCCAGTGGCAGTGCTCGCTGTTCGAAGCGGTGTTCAAGGGCGGCATCGAAGCCAAGCTGACCGACCGCCAGTTGTACCCGCTGCGGGAGTTCTGCCATTTCATCAACCAGCTGGAAGCGCGCGCCAGCCGCGTCGGTCCGGCCGGCAGCGGCGAAAATGCGGCGGCGGTGCTGGACGACATGATGAAGGAAATCAATTACGAGCACTACCTGTACGACAGCTTCGACGACCGCGCGGCGCAAGGCAAGTGGCAGAACGTGCTGGATTTCACCAACTGGCTGAAAGAAAAAGGCAATGGCGGCAAGGAAGGCGACGGCGACGAACGCAACCTGCTGGAGCTGACGCAGATGGTGGCGCTGATGTCGATGCTGGAAGGGCGCGACGAAGAACCGGATGCCGTGCGCATGTCAACCTTGCATGCCTCCAAGGGGCTGGAGTATCCGCATGTGTTCCTGATCGGGGTCGAGGAAGGCATCTTGCCGCACAAGGGCGATCCGGACGCACCGGCCGAGACCATCGCCGCCCGCATCGAGGAGGAACGGCGCCTGATGTACGTGGGCATCACGCGCGCCCAGCGCAGCCTGCATGTCAGCTGGTGCAAGAAGCGCAAGCGCGCCGGTGAATCCATCGTTTGCGAGATATCGCGCTTCGTCAAGGAAATGAAACTGGACGAAGGCGACGCCATGCCGACCGAGGCGGAACAGATCACTCCGCAAAACCGCCTGGCCAGTTTGAAGGCTTTGTTGCAGAAGCCACGCGCCGCGTGAGAAGATAGATGTTAGAGTAAGAGCCAATTCAGGAGTAAAACCATGAGCATAGACAACATCAAGACATCGTTGGAAAAACTCCGCAGCACGCTGGAAAACAACAGCGCGGTCGACAGCGAACTGAAAGGCTTGCTGCAATCGCTGGACAGCGATATCCAGGAGCTGCTGAAATCCTCCGGCACGGCCGCAGCAACCCCCGCTTCCGACCTGCGTTCGGCGCTGGTGGAACGCGCCCAGAGCATTTCGGCCCGGCTGGCGGTAAATCACCCGCACCTGCAACCGGTGCTACGCCAGATCGCCGACACGCTGACCGACATGGGTATCTGACTACCCGATCACCCTTGCTGTGCGGACCGGGCGCCTCCCCGGCCTGCAAATGCTGCACCAACTTCAGCTGCTTCAAACTTCCCGCGTTTTCATCAACCGGCAACCGCCTGGATATAGCGTAAATCGCCACGCAGCAGGTAGCTGTGTCCGGGATTTGTTTTATTTATTGGAAATTGGAACACTATGTGGTTTAAAAATCTTCAGATCTACCGTATTCCCGCACCATGGGCCATCTCGGCCGAACAACTTGAAGCTTTCCTGGCGCCGCAGGCGTTTGCCAAGTGCAGCAGCCTGGAGCTGCAGAGCCAGGGCTGGCTGTCGCCGCGCGACAACGGCATGCTGGTGCACAGCGTCAACCGCCAGATGATGATCTTGCTGGGCACGGAAAAGAAGCTGCTGCCGGCTACCGTGATCAACCAGGTGACCAAGGCGCGCGCCGCCGAAATCGAAGAGCAGCAGGGTTATGCGCCCGGCCGCAAGCAGCTCAAAGACCTCAAGGAACAGGTTACCGACGAGCTGCTGCCGCGCGCGTTCAGCATCCAGCGCAATACCTGGGTCTGGATCGATCCGGTCAACGGCTGGCTGGTGATCGACGCGGCCAGCCCGACCAAGGCTGAAGAAATCCTCAAGCTGTTGCTGGCTTCGGTCGACAAATTGCAGATTTCCAGCCTGCGCACGGCGCATTCGCCGCTGACTTCGATGACCAACTGGCTGGCTTCCGACGAAGCGCCGCACGGTTTTACCGTCGACCAGGATACGGAATTGCGCGCCGCCGGCGAAGGCAAGGCCACCGTGCGCTATGTGCGCCACACCATCGAGGCCGACGACGTGCGCCGCCACATCGCCTCCGGCAAGCAGTGCACGCGGCTGGCGATGACCTGGGCCGACCATGTTTCGTTTGTCCTGACCGAATCGCTGGCGATCAAGCGCATCGCGCCGCTCGACGTGCTCAAGGAAGGCAACGACACCAGCAGCAAGAACGACGACGAACGTTTCGATTCCGACATGATGCTGATGACCGGCGAGCTCAGCAAGATGCTGGGCGACCTGGTGTTCGCGCTGGGCGGCGAAGCGGCCGTCTAAAACCCGGCAACGACGCTCAGAAAGCCCTGATGGTGGTGCCGCCGTCGGATGCCTCGAAGGTGTCGGGGCTGATCATGACGCGGTTGCGGCCGGCCGCCTTGGCGCCGTACAGCGCCATGTCGGCGCGCTGGAAGGCTTCGTCTATGCTTTCGCCGGGGCGGAAATCGGTGATCCCGATCGACGCCGTGAGGACGATGTCCTTGCCGAACTTGCTCCAGTCGTACATTTCGGTCTCGGCGCAGATGCGGTCCAGCGCCGTCACGCCCTCCTGCACCGTGGTGCCGGTCAGCACCAGCACGAACTCGTCACCGCCGTAGCGGGCGAAGTGGTCGCTCAGGCGCATTTCGTTGCGCACGATCTCGACGAAGGTCTTGAGCACCAGGTCGCCGGCGGCGTGGCCGAAATTGTCATTGACCGCCTTGAAGCCGTCCAGGTCCAGGATGGCGATGCAGAACGGCGTACCGCCGCGCTGGAAGCGTTTCTGCTCGACCGCCAGGATTTCCATCAGCGAACGGCGGTTTTCGATATTGGTCAGCTCGTCGCGGGTGGCCAGTTCCTGCACCCGCTTCATGGCCAGCACCAGCTGCTGGTTCTTTTCCATGATCTTGCGCTGCATGCGGCTCAGCATGTTGGTCAGGTAGATGCAGCGCCCCAGCGTCAGGATGAAGGACAGGCACACCAGCAGCTGGCTGAAATTGCTCGCCACCGGAAAACTCAGGTGCGCGCCGGCCACGCTGAAAGCCAGCACCAGCGCCAGCGAACCGATCAGCCAGCTGACCACGTACCAGAAGGTGCTCAGGCCAAGTACGCCGAAGCCGTAGATGACAAAAAAGTTGATCAGGAACAGGTAGCCGACCTGCGGCGCCAGGATCAGGAAGCAGGTCTGCAGCAGCAAGGCCGTCACCACCTGGGCGAAAGTCAGGCCAGGATCCTTGTAGCGCCGGTTTACCCCGCTGCGGATCAGCAGGTAGTAGACGCCGTTGACCAGCACCACGACCATCGCGTAGAGCAGCGCGATTTCCGGCCGGACCACCCCTGCCCGGGCAAAACCCCATAGCAGCATGGCGTCCAGCAGGCCGCTCAGGGCGACCCGCCCGAGCATGCCTAATGCCATCGCATTCATTTCTTTTCGTCGTTGCTGTTTCATGTCGGCCGGTTTCCGTTGGTTGCCATTGTATTCTTTACCCTTGGCAACAAACAGCCACGCATGACAGACCGCAATTCATTTTTTCAGGGAAATGGATGCAGGACATGGTACTAAAGGGAAACATTAAGGCCATGTTCTGGCGAGCGCACGGATGCGGGATTAAGTTAGCTATCAAAATTATTGCACTGCAGATATTCTATAGCTTACTGGGAATTTAAGCCGCATCTTCTATAACTGACAAGATCGAAGTGCAAAGCGGCAAATGCGGCGCAGCAAATTTTAGGGCGTCTTTAGCGTTTTAAGGGGATCAGGACAGCATGAGAGTCATTATTTTGTTATTAGTTGCCGTCGGGATAGGCACTTGGTACTGGAATCGTCAAAATTCCATCGATGAAGAGAGCGTGACCCGCTTTTACGACACCGCCACCGAGCATGTCCTCAATGGCCGCGGCAAGGAACTGTGCGCCATGCTGAGCAAGGATTTCACCCGCACCGGCATCAATTCCACCAGCCAGGGCCGGATCCAGGAAAACGCCGGCAAGGAAGAAACCTGCGACCGGTACAACAAGATGTTCGAAGCGCTGGCGCAAGCCGGGCGGCAGGGCGGCGTCTCGACCAATTACCAGGTCAACGTCGAGCATATCGAGATCAGCAAGGACCGCAAGAGCGCGGAGGTGAAGGTTTCCTCCAGCGTCAGCATGGCGCTGGGGCCGATCGGACGGATCGCCGAGACCAGGGACAAGAGCAGCGAAACGCTGGTGATCCGCAACGGCAAGCTGCTGCTGCAAAAATCCGAGGGCACCGCGATTACCCGCACCATAGGCGATCGTTTTTAACTGCCGCTTAAAAGCGCAGACGAAAAAAAAGACGACCTTGCGGTCGTCTTTTTCATGTTCTTGGCGGAGTGGACGGGACTCGCCTACATTCTGCAGGCCGCTGCTGCGCTTGCAAGCGCAGCCCTTCGATTCCCGCCGGAAGCCGCGCAGGCGGCTTCCTCCACTCCGCAGAGCGATATTCCCGCAAGCGGGAATATGAAACCGGACTTATAAATAAAAACGCCCGCTTGCGCGGGCATTTGTATTCTTGGCGGAGTGGACGGGACTCGAACCCGCGACCCCCGGCGTGACAGGCCGGTATTCTAACCAACTGAACTACCACTCCTAAACTGCTGCTTCATTAAGATCATCTGGCTACTTGGTGGGTGCTGAGAGGCTCGAACTCCCGACCTACGCCTTGTAAGGGCGCCGCTCTACCAACTGAGCTAAGCACCCAAAATGCACACTTAGTCAGCCAAACTTTCTTAGCGTATGTCACTACGCCTGAAGGGGGCAGATTGTACAACGGTTTTTTTAAATTTACTAGCGCTTCGGCGCATTTTGTTTTGAAAAGTTTTTTGCAACAGACCATTTCAGCTCGCCAGCCGCCTGTTTACGCGGTTCTTTACAATTGCGGCAGCCATGAAATTCCTATTGTTATTTTTTGTTTGAATCGGTTTGCCGAAATGGAACACCGGATATCGGTCGGCTGTCATAACAGGACTGCTGCTATATCATGGGCAGTGACAGATCATCTTATGGCCGGCGTCAACGCCGGCAATTATTGGCATTTGATTAACTTAAACCATAAAAACCATGATGAATGCCAAGATCCGCGCCAGCCTCTATTGCGTCAGTGCGATCATGCTGGCGGCCTGCACCAATAAGCTGGCGGAAACGCCGGCGCCGCCCGCCACCACCCCGGACGCAACCTCGACCGCCGCCACGCTGGATGACTACAAGCGCGCACTGGCGCAACGCATCGTCGCGGTCAACTCGACTCAGGTGTATGTGGGGCGGCCGCAGGCGCTGCTGCGCGCCGTGATCGTGCTGAAATATTTCGTCAACGCCGACGGCCAGCTGCTGCGCGCCGACGTCCTGCGCACCAATCGCGACCGCAAGGCCGAAGCCACGGCGCTGGCGGCGTTGCGCCGCGCCGCACCCTTCCCCAAGCCCGACAGCCGCTTCCTGCGGCGCGGCGAAGTCGAGCTCGCGGAAAGCTGGCTGTTCAACGACGACGGCCGTTTCCAGCTGCGCTCGGTGGCCGAACAGCAGATGGACGAGTAGCGGCCGGCTTGCTTCCTGCGCGCTTCTCGCCTACCATCGAGGCATCAGCCTGAACGCAATGCAGGACTCCGTGAGACATCCCACCACGCTGCGTTCGCACTTATCCCCCTTTTTTACGAAACAGCACAGTCATGGATATCCAGCCGCCACTCATCATCTCCAGTTTCGACCTGGAGCGTATTGGATAATTGCTGGCGTCCAGCGCTTACCGCAACCTGATGTACCAGCCGTAAGCCAGCGGCGAATTCCGCCATCAAGTGCTGGCACGGCAGCAGCAGATTTTCAGGACGCGCGCTTTTCGCGTCCGTTACACAGAATAAAGACAAGTCACCATGTTAAGCGCAGATTACCAACGCCCCGCCAAGCTCTACCGCTATTCGGAGCGGCAATGGCTGGAACGTTCCTTGACGCTCGGAGAATTCCGTTTGCGTCCGCCCGCGGAAAGCCTGCAGATCAGCAATCTCCATCACGCGCACGGCGCGGCAAAACGCGCCACGCCGCAACTGCTGACCTTGAGCATGAGCAGCAGCGACGACGCCGGCCTGTTCAGCGCGTTTGCACCGTCGGACTGCTGCCTGGTGATCCACGACACCGAGCATTTCGGCGAACTGATCCACCGCGCCGCGCAGCGGCTGCTGCCGAACTGGGCCGGGATCGACGCCGCCGTCAGCTACGGCCAGCCCAGCCCCCTCGGCAGCGCCTTCAGCAAAGGCAAGCGCGATGCGGCCCAGCATGAATGGCTGTTTGCCTGGCGGCCAGCGCAAGCGACCATCACCCTGCGTCCCATCGTCATCCAGATCGGCAGCATCGAAGCGATCGCCGAACTGCGCGACAGGAAATAAGGCATGATTGCCGCGGCGCATGGCGGCAATCAAGTGCACATTCCATGTCAAACAGACACTTTGTTGGCAGATAGGCACAGTAGCCTGTATCATCGAACGCTAAGCTAGCTCGACCGCAGCATTTGCAGAAGCGGTTGGCTATACTTGAACATCATGAATGAAGGAGCCACACGATGCACCGATCCACTCTGAGAACCCGCAGCGATTTCCGCAGCATGGTCGAAGATGCGCAAGAACTGTTTCGCGAAGCTGCCGCCACCACCGGCGAGAAAGCCGAAGACCTGCGCGACAAAGGTTTGGAACTACTTGACACGGCCGTGTCTAAAGCACAAGACGTGCAAGCAGCGGCAATCGAGGCGGGCAAGGAAATCGCCGCCACCACCGACGACTATGTCCAGGAAAACCCGTGGCGCGCAATCGCCATTTCGGCCGGCATCGGCTTGCTGGTCGGCCTGGCCATTTCCCGTAAATAACCGCAGCATAACTGTCAGGCTCGCATGAACCCACAACAACCCAAGCAAAGCAGTCCGGGTCTGGTGTCCGGGCTGGTCGGCACCGCCAAGAACATGTTTGCGCTGTTAATCAGCCGCATCGAACTGGCCGCGCTGGAATTCTCGGAGATCGGCTCGCACCTGTTCAAGCTGTTCCTGGTCTGCGCGCTCGGCATCGTCGCCCTGTGGTTTGCGCTGGCCTTCTGGAGCGGCTTGCTGCTGGTGCTGGCGTGGGACGCCCTGGGCTGGAAGATACTGCTGATCCTGGCGGCATTTTTCACCATCGTGACGATCGGCACCGGCTTTTATGTGCGCAGCGTGCTGCGCCAGGGCCGGCTCGGCTTGCCGGTCACCATGGCCGAACTGCGCAAAGATCGCGACGCTTTACTTTGAACACGGAACCCGACATGGGCAGATACGCAGGACCGGACAGCAACCTTTCCACCGCTGAGCGCAAGCAGAAGCTGCTGCAGGAAGGCGCCGCCTTCCGCGCCGACATGCTTGTCTCGCGCGATATCGTGCGCATCAACCTGAACAGCAAATCGCTGGCGACCATTTTATTGGGCCGGGTAACCGGCATCGCTTCATCGGTGTTCAGCAACCGCGGCAATGCGAAAGGCAGCAACCTGCCTGCCATGCTGCCTTTGCTGCTGACCGGCGCGTCGTGGTTATCGAAACGCCGTACCCGCAAACCCCTTCTTATCGGCGCCGCCCTGCTTGCTGCAATCGGCGGCGCCGCTTATGTCAACAGCAGGAAAAGCAAGACAACAACAGATGATGAATAACCGCAGCCTCCAGCCGGAGGCTGCGGTTTTTTGCTGGCGCTGTCTCAACCTTAGAAAGGAAAGACCATGAATAAATTCAAGTTGGGTGCCCTGGTTCTCGCAATTACAATGGCAACCGCGGGCTGTGCCGACATGTCGGAGACCCAAAGAGGAACTGCGATGGGTGCTGGCGCTGGCGCGGTGCTGGGCGGCCTGGTGGGCGGCATTGCCGGCCCCGGCGGCGCCGGACGGACCGCTGCCGGTGCAGCGATCGGCGCTGCGATCGGCGCGGTTGGCGGCAATATCTGGGGCAAGCGCCAGCAAGACCAGAAGCTGGCGATGGAACGGGCAACTGCAGGCACCAACGTCCAGGTCACCCAGACTGCGGATAACCGCCTGAAGATCAATGTTCCGGCCGATACCGGCTTTGCTACCGGACGCGCTGACATCAACCCTGCCCTGCGCCCGATCCTGGATCAGCTGGCGTCAACGCTGGTGCAAAATCCCGCCGCCTTAGTGGAAGTCTACGGCCATACCGACAACACGGGTACGGATGCGATCAACAACCCACTGTCGGTCCAGCGTGCGCAGAATGTTGCCGGTTACCTTGGCAGCCGCGGCGTCGCGCCGAACCGTATCGTGACGAAGGGCCTGGGCTCCACGGAACCTGTAGTCGCGAACGATACGGCGGCCAACCGTGCGGTCAATCGCCGGGTTGAGCTCTACACTTACGAACGGGATCCTGGACAAGGCCAACCACAGGCACGGGCCTATTGATCTTCGCCCCAAGTTCCTGGGCAAAAAAAAGCCAGTCAATGTGACTGGCTTTTTTACGACCGGCTGGCTGAATTATTTTGCAGCCGGCGCCGAAGCAGCGCTGGCTGCGGCAGAAGCGGAAGCCGCGGCGCTTGCCGAAGCATCGGCAGCGGCTGGCGCAGCAGCAGGAGCCGGCACTTCCGGTTCCTTGAACTTGCCGCCGGACTGGTTGGCCATGTAGACCACCGCGCGCGCAACTTCGATATCGTCCAGGTCAGCGTTGCCGCCCTTGGCAGGCATCGCCCGCAGGCCATGCAGCGCATAGCCGACTACCTTGTCGTAGCCTTCGGCCAGGCGCGGACCCCAGGCGCCGGCATCGCCGACCTTAGGCGCACCGGCAACGCCGGCTGCATGGCAGGCGGCGCAGGTGGACTTGAAGACTTCTTCGCCTGACAGCAATTGCTTGGGCGCGTTGACATCCTTGAAGGTGAAACCGGCATCGGCCACGGGGCTGATGCGGGCAGCAACCGCTTCCGGAGTCTGCCCCTCGGAACCGGCGCCGACCTTCTTGCCGGCGGTGACGTATTGCACCAGCAATACGATGCAGATGATGGGGACCAGAAAGCCCGCTGCAATGGCAACGATCAGCTGCTTAGGTGTCCTGATCGCGGATTGATGTTCTTCGTTATGTGCGTCGCTCATGAATTCCCTCAGTACAATTTTCAAAGCCGTAGCCGGATAGGCGCCAAAAAACCGTCCGAATCGCCCAAACCGCGCACGATCCCCCGCCAAACCCTTGATTATAGTCCCAATAATTACTATTTGGAACGCAGAAACGTTGCTTTGCATGGACGCGCGCGCAGAAAAACGGTATCCTTCAGGCCTCTTCACCGTTCCTCTCATGCGGCTGTAGCTCAGTGGATAGAGTATTGGCCTCCGAAGCCAAGGGTCGCTGGTTCGATTCCAGCCAGCCGCACCAGTTTTTCCCATATAAATCAAGATGTTATGCATTGCAATATTTAGCAGTGACGTGCACCCATAAACATGCGTCCATCGATCAGTTGTTGGCATAACTATCAAAATGAGGCGCGGCGGTCTCAAGTTCCAGCTTTGTCGTGTTCACTATGTAGGACACCGCGTGATATAGGCCGGCAAGCACCACTAGCTCGATAAGCTGCTCGTCGGTGTAAAACGTTTTCAGTTCGGCCCACAGAGTGTCGCCGACGCTGCTGGTCGCATGCAGTGCATCCGCCAACCGGATCAGCACGGAATCTTGAGCTGGCCACGCTTGGGTATCCTCATGCACGGTGGCAGCAACCTGTGTCGGAGTGAATCCCGCCTTGGTGCCAAAGGCCGCAACATGTACGCCCCATTCGTACTCGGCCCCACACAACGCGCAGGTTCGTAGAATCATGATCTCTCTGGCGCGTACTGAAATGCTGCCCTTGTCGAGTAGGCTGCCTGCGATCATGCGCGACAATACACGCGGATTTTGTCCTACGGTGCGGAACAATTTCAGCGGCGCAATGCCGGGCGGCATGATGCGATCGAAATCCTGCTGCACACCATCAGCGTAGGGCGGATTAAGGGCTTGTATGCGGGGTGTTGACATGCAGGACTCCAGTTGCTACGATAAACGAAGCATAATGCTTCTAATTTAGTAGCGCAACATGGCACTCATCGACAAACCCGTTCGTGGTTCCAAAACCGGCAAGCCGATCATGGCTTTGCTCGACCTGCTCGGCCGCCGCTGGGTGCTGCGCGTGATCTGGGAACTGCGCGAAGGCCCAATGGTGTTCCGCGAGCTACAGGCGCGCTGCGACAGTATGTCGCCGTCGGTGCTCAACGGCCGACTAGCAGAATTGCGCGAAGCTCTGATTGTTGAAACTTGCGACACTGGTTACCAACTTACCAAACGCGGCGAAAAACTATTGGAACTGTTCGATCCCTTGGGAGACTGGGTCGAGAGTTGGGCCGCAGCGCTACGTAGTGCAAATAAATAACATCTACCTAGGCCCCGTTGAATGGACATTCGGCTGTAGGTTTGCGGCGCTGGCGGCCTGTAAGGCCCTTGCATAATCTTTTCATTTCTGTAAGGTCACGGCATGAATGCATTTACCCTCCCAGGCTTCAACCTTGGTGCCTTTGTCCACGCTACGCTCGCTGAAGATCTCGGCGAAGGCCTCCCTGGCGGCGGCCACGACGTCACCGCCGAGAGCGTCATCCCTGCCGATGCGCGCTTTGCCGGGGTGATGGACAGCCGCGAGGCGATCACCGTCGCCGGTCTGCCACTGGCCGCCGCGTTCTTCCGTCATCTCGATCCGGCGTGTACGATCGAAATGCTCGTGCAGGACGGCCAGAGCGTCACACCTGGCGCCGCGTTGATGCGGATCGCCGGCAACGCCCGTGCTCTGCTCACCGTCGAGCGCAGCGCGCTCAACACCGTGCAGCACCTCTCGGGCATCGCGACAATGACGCGCGCCTATGTCGATGCCATGAACGGCCAGGCCACCCTGCTCGACACCCGCAAGACCATCCCCGGCCTGCGCGTGCTTGAAAAATACGCGACGCGGATGGGCGGCGCGACCAATTACCGCATGGGGCTGTGGGATGCGGTGCTGATCAAGGACAACCACGTCGCGGTGGCGGGCGGCGTCGGGCCGGCGGTGGCGCGCGCGAAGGCGGCAGGCGTGGAGCGGATCATCTGCGAAGTCGATCGACTCGACCAGATCGAGCCGGCGATCGTGGCCGGCGCCACCCAAATCCTGCTCGACAATATGTCGCCGGCAATGCTGGCCGAGGCAGTGACGTTGGTGGCCGGGCGCGCGGCGACGGAGGCTTCGGGTGGAGTGCGGCTCGATACGATCGCCGCGGTCGCGGCGAGCGGTGTGGATTACGTCTCGGTCGGGCGGCTGATGCAAAGCGCCCCGGCGGCAGATATCGGACTGGATTTTGAGCTGGTGTAAGCCCGCCTAGCGGCGCTCTTTGAAAAACGCCCGCAACAGTTCCGCCGCGGCTTCACGCTGCTGAGTCGACGCGCCACTTTGATCGCCAGTGCTTCAGGCGATGTCCTCATCGACGAGTGTCAGCAGACGCACGCTACGCCCATCGTGGGTTTTCGTCGAGACAAAATCATTACTCCAGACGTGGTTGGGCCGCTCAGCGTAAAGCCGCGCGCACGAGCCATCGTTGAGCCATGAATGGCCCCGTGGCTTTTGCTTCTTGGGAACCTTGAGCCCTTCGCGACGCCAGATCGTTGCACGCAATCCCCTTGCCGACAAACCCGCCTTGCTCGATGAGCAAGGCGGTGATCCGTCGGTACCTGATGAAAGGGGAAATCTAAGAATTGACGCGTCCATCTTTGCAATCACCTCTTTTTGGCGTTTGGCATGGAGACGGTTGGCTGAACTCGTCGTAAGAAAAACGTGTTGTCCTCTCGCTGCGGCAATGCGCGTGTGTACCTCTACGCAATTCGGGTTGCGACGCAGCTCGCCATGCCAGCCCATTGCCCCAAAAGAACCGATCCACGAAGTACGCTTATCGAAACAATCTTTCGCATGTGTGTCATGCGGCAGCCTCGTTTGGGAGTGAAATGGGATCATCTGATTGTCATTAAGGAAAAACTCATGCTCCAGAATTCATCAACCGTAGATGCCCCATCTTTTGGCTCTCGTCTGGAGCGGACAGCATTGCTGCAAGCGACCGCGGACGTCATGGAACTGAATGCCGAAAGCAAGCAAACATTCGCTCAGTCCGGCCTGCTTTACAGCGATGGCATCGAGTTCGCGATTCATGTCAAGGACCTGCCTGATGCCGCGCTGCGCATCGTGGCCTCAGCCGCCATGGCCAAGCCGGACGGTGTCGATCCGAGCGTTTGGCATAACGCCATGTTGCGCGCCAATGCCGGCGCAATGATCGTCGCGGATTGGGGCTTTGCCCTGGACGAAGGCGACACCGCCTGTCTGCTGATGAATCTGCCGTCGGCCATGCATGAACCGGAACTGTTGCGCGCCGCATTGGAAAGCATGCATGACCTGTGCGTGGCGGTGCGTGCCGGCACCATAAATAATACTGACAGCAAAGAGAGGCTCCAATGAAATTCGGCAATACGCTGCATCCGACGAAGAGCGGGCAACCAGTGACGCCGCCGGCTGCATTGCAGGAATTCGAGGCGACCAGGGAAGTATTGGTTCTGGTTGCCGAAGTGATGCTGCTGCTCGGCACAACGAAGGAAGTCGCACGGGAGGTCGCGCGCACCGGTCGCCTCTTGATCGGCGAGCAGCGTTTATTGCTCGCCTGCGCGCCGGACGATTCGGCACTGATTGCTAGCGCGCTGCTCGACCCGGCCTGGGCTAATCCGGCAGCACGCAGAGCGCTGCTGCAGGCCAACGCCCAGTTGCTGCTGTCGTCGGGCGTGGTTGCGACGGACGGTTATGGCGGCCCGAGCTTGATGCGTCGCTGGCCGCTGGCTCAGCCGCAGCCCGTTGCACTTGCCCGCTGGTTGCGGGAACTGGCCGCGTTTGCGACCGAAATTCAGATGAAACGCCATTAATCCGACACAACTATTGCAACATCCACCACAACAATCGGTCACGACGATTTTTGACATCTAAAGGGAGATGCATCATGGCAGGAGAAACAGGAGGAATATCGCGGACGCACTCGATGCCGCACACGATCTCTCCCTCTGATGAAGCTTCAGAGAACAAATCACCATCGACTCGGGCGCGGTCCAGTCTGACCACGAACACAGCGCTTGAAGGACTGAAACCGAAGCCGGACTCATTGAGTCCCGGCCACACTTCGACTGGGAGTTCGCCTCGCATTCTGAATGCAAACCTGCCGGGACCCTCAAACCCGGGCGTGAAAAGCCAGAATACCTCCCGTCGCCACAATGAAATCAGAACCGCGACACCGTCCGAGTCTGGCAGTGAAAATGGCAGAACATTTACCCCCCCTTCCGGCTCCACCTCTTTGCGTCGCAGCATGGGAGCACCGGTATTCACCCCAAATTCGCCGTTTAACGATATTGCGATCGAAATAGAATTCGCTCAACCGCCACCGCCTGCATCGAGTTGGAGAGCGATGGCTGCTACACCGTTGAATGCTCTTTCCTCCTTTGGAGGCAACGCATTGTCGTCCCTGAAAAGCGGTACCGAAAAGATAAAAGGCGGCGCGATCATCGCGTCCAAATTCGCTGGAAAACAAATGGGTGCGGGCTTGGAGAAAGGCAAGGAATTGAGCGCTGCCGGCGCCGCAAAAGGAAAGCAGGCCGCCATTTTCATGGGCAGTCAAGCCGGCCAGGTGGGCACAAGCGTCGCCTCGGGGTTGGGAGTCATGGGCATCGAAAAGAAATTTGCCGGCGCCACCGCCGGCCACCTGATCCATCAAACGGTTGCGGTCGGCGTTCCGACTTTTCTTCGGGAATGCATGAACGAAGTATTGTTTGCCGGACTGCGCCAGATTCCCCACGAGCATGCGGTGGCCTTGCAGATCGTCTCGGGCACGGTGTCGCTTTGCCTGCACCGTGTGCGCCAGTACCGCGAACAACGCAGCCCGGAAACCGCGGCGCGCGGATTTCACAACCTCAGCGCCGAGCAATGGGCCGCTCTGCCAGCTGAAGACCAGCAGACGAAAATGACGCAGCAGCGCCGCTATTCCGATGCCGTCACCACACTGGCCACCGGCGGCATACTTGCCAACATTGCTTTAGGCGTCGCCGGCCCTCACATCGGGCAGCCTGAACTTGCCGCGAAGCTGGTAGCGTCCGATATCAAGGTGTTGGCTTACGCAGGAGCGCGCGATACCATACAGGCCACATTCCGCATGGTAGGCACGGAAGCCGACACCAATGGCGGCGTCAGCGGAACGCATATGGACGTTTCGGGCGAATTCTACGCAAAAGTAAATATTGCAGCCAACTATGCCTTCAGTGCTTTTGTGCCGGCAGCCTTGAGCGACGCCAGGCTGACCCTCGCCGGACAACACTCCCCGCTCAGCAAACACGAAGCAATGAACGTCGTTTATCACTCGTCGGCAGTCAAGGCGGCCATCAATACGGTGCTGGAAACCGCGGACTGGACCAACGTAACCGAGCAGGAAGCCAAGGAAGCCGGCACCAGTCAAAAATTCGATCCTGCATGGAAAGGGAAGCGCCAGGATTACATGAGCGTACTCGATAAATCCATCGCTCGCACGGCGGCCATCAACAGCAATATAGCCGCCAGCAATGTGCTGTCCGTCATCGGTGAACGGGTGGGGTTGTCGCCGGCGGCGACATCGCTGCTCTCCAACGGCGGCTCAGGCGCCATGGCCGGCCTGAGTTACAAGGTGATTGGCGGAACATGGCAGGCCGAAGGCGCCGTGCGCACGGAAAAGGATAGCCGCCCTGAAACAGCCGGTTGACGCCTCGGACTGCTGTAGCTGAAAACGGAACAGTTGGAGGAGCGTCAAATTCTGTTTAATGCGTTATCAAATGCAAAAAAAATGGTGAAAGTGAATGATTCACTTTCACCATCATGCATCCTCATTACGGCACATTAAACCACCTGAAAATCACCCGTTCCGCGCCGGCATGAAGAGACGCAAGGCATTGCCGCCATGCTTACCAGCTCCAGCGCATGCCGGCATCCGCCATCACCGTGCGCTGTTGCGCTCCGCCGAGGTTGGTGGTGTAGGTTACGGTCATAAACGCACTGGTCGACTTGTTGATCGTGGCGACCAGGCCGGCGTTGAGCTGGCCCGCAGTCTGATTCGACCCGTTCGAAATCACTGTAGTGCCGTCAAAGGTGGTGCTGTCATGAGAACCGAAACTGCGCAGCAGGTTCAGGCGCAGATATGGCTGCCAAATCGCTGCCGATGTTTCAAAACGGCTTTTCAACCGCACGCCGAGGCGGGCGAGGAAGGCATTGCCGTTGTTGAAACCCACCGCCGACACACCGTCATTCAAGTCATTCAGCGACAGGTTTTGCCAGATCACTTGCGCCTGAGGCTCGATGGTCACCTCCGCCCCCAGTGGCATTGGCAGGCCGCCCTCGATGGATCCGACGAGGGCGCTGCCGTGCGTGTGCGCGCCCACGCCATCGTGCGAGCGCGGATCCGCCGACAGTGAACTTCCCATCAGCACGGCATCCGTGTACCAGCCGCTCGGGCCGACGTGGGTCCAGTAGCCGCCCAGACTGTATGCATCGATGGCCAGGTTGCCGACATCCAGATTCTGCACCGCCATCGCAAAACCGTTGACCTTGCCGGTGGCATGCGCAAAGCCTGCAAACAGACCGTAATGATTGCGTTGGCCGCTGGCGTCGGTATCGGCATAGATGTCGTGGCCGACCTGTATTCCCGTCATTGAACCGTCGAATTGCGGCGAGACAGTACCATCCTGGCGTTGCTTGGTGCGGCTGCCCCAGACACGGCCCCAGGCCGCCGGCAGATCGCCGTTCTCGGTCAACAGCGATTGCTCTCCTTGCCTGTCATGGAAATTATCGAGTTGCTGGATATTGACTTGCCGGGCGACGCTGGCAACTTCCGTATAGATGGGGACTTCGGGGCGATACAGCGGAATTGCTCCGGAGCCGGCTGTGGGCGCCGGGTCCGCTGGAGTAACCGGTGGCGTGGTCGGCGGCACAGTCGGCGGCACAGTCGGAGGCGTACCTGTGGGCGTGCTTGGAGGCAAAACTACGGGCGGAGTAGGCGTTTGCACTACGGTATTGCGCAGATACCAGTTTTCCGAGGTGCCGCTGGACACGCCACCCTTGGCAAGATAGTAAGAATAGGCGCCAGCCTTGACCGGCGCCGCAAGTGCAAATGCGTCTGCCGTGGTCGTCGCGCCGTTCACGGTCTGCACCACCTCAATGCCATCGGCGACGATGGCCGCGCCAGGACCACCGACATTCGTGATGCGCAAGCTGGACGAACCGCTGGCGGCGCCGCCGTTGATCACTAACCGGTCAGATGCCGCGCCATCGCCTGCGAGGAAGGTGTTGAGGGCGATGCTGCCCTTTTGGCCGACATAGTTGCCGACAACGTTGAGCCGGTTGCCAACCCCTTGGCCGCCGATTTGCAGCAGGCCGGCGTTGGTCAATGGCCCGTTGATCGTAAAGCTGCCGTTGCCCGAGCCGGAAAATTGAGGCAAAGCATTGGCCGCCGCAATGGTGCCGTTGTTGGTTACCGATCCTGTGACGCTGCCGTAGCCGCCGAGCGTGGCGCCCGAGGCGACGGTCGTATTGCCGCCGCCGGACAATGCCGCCGCTGCGTGCGTCGCGTCGCCCACTGCCAGCGTTCCGGCTGCGACCATCGTTCCTCCGCTGTAGGGATTGTCCGTATTCAGCACGGTCATGCCGGCGCCGGCCTGCGTGACAGAGCCGGTACCGGAAATCGTGCCAGGGAAAGTCACGTCGTCGGAACGATTGAAGACCAGCGTACCGTTATTGGCAACATCGCCCACGATGCTGCCGGTCGTGCCGCCGTTGCCTAGTTGCAGCGTACCGGCCGAAATCGTCGTGCCGCCGGTATAGGTGCTGTTCCCGGTTAACACCGTGGCGCCGCTGCCGGCCTGGTTAACCGAGCCCGTGCCTGAGATCGTCCCGGGAAACAGCAGCGTGTCGGCGCGGTTAAAGACAAGAGAGGCATTATTGACGACATCGCCGACAATGCTGCCGGTCGTGCCGCCGTTACCCAGCTGCAGCGTACCCGCCGCAATCGTCGTGCCGCCGGTATAGGTATTGCTGCCTGCAAGGGTCAGGCTGCCGGCGCCCGCCTTGTTGAAGCTACCGGAACCAGTCATGCCTTGCATCAGCGTGGAGGCAAATCCTTGCGTGTCGATGGTGCCGCCCGGCGCATTGATGGTTACCGCACGCGTACTGGCGAGATCGAAACTCTGCAGAAGCTGAAGCGTGCCGCCGTTGAATGTCAGACTGCCGGTGTTTGCACCGAGTGCGTTGTCGGCGCCAGCGGCAACGGTGCCGCCGGTAAGCGTGGTGCCGCCGGAATATGTATTGCCGCCGGAAGCTGTCGGCGCCAGCACCAGTGTGCCGCCCTGGGTCTTTTCGACTGCGCCGGTGCCTGAAATGAGGCCGGCATAAGTGCCGTTGTCGGGCTGCACAAAGCGCACCAGGCCATTGTCAATGATGCTGGACGGCAGACTCTGCGCCCGCGCTTCAAGCGTGCCGGCCGCATCGACGGTCATCTTGCCGGTATACGCACTGTTGTTGCCGGTGAGCGCCAGTGTCCCTTGTTGAACCTCCGCGACAGTTGCCCCCGTGATGGTGCCGGTCAGCGTCCAGGTTCCCGTATCGTTTTTGATAAGCGACGAAAAATTGCTCATGTTGCCGGACAGCGACGAACTTCCGGCGCCGCTCAGGAAGATAGTGTTATTGCCGCCGCCGCCATTGAAGTTGCCAGTAATGACCGATCCCGTATAGAGTCGCAAGGTATCATCGCCACCAGCAAAAACGAGGTTGCCGATGACCTGTCCTTTATTGGTAAAGTCGACCGCACCGTTCCCCGATGCGCCGATCACATTGCCTGGCGCCTGGATGATCCCGGTGGCATTATTGACGATCGTGTTCAGGCCATTCGTATTCTGGAACCAGATGGCGGCGGCGTTATCTGCCTTGATCGTGCCATTGTTGGTGATGACATTGCCGCTGCCTTGCAGATTGACGGCTTCCGCACTGCCTTGGGGGCCGGTCGCGAGGACTTGGCCTCCTTGATCGACTGTCAATGTGCCGTTGTTGCGGAATTCGACCGTGTTGGCGCCGGTGTTGTACAAGCCACTGTTGCCAACCCCCTTGGCGCTCACCGTAGCGCCGTTCTGGACCGTGACGTTCGCATTGTCGCGCAGGCTGATGGCATTGGCATCGCCGACCGCGAGCTGGCTGCCTGTACCGATCGTGACGGTTCGGCCATTCTCGGCTGCCACATTGCCGGCCCCCACTGTCGTCACCCAGGGATTGGGCGCACTGGCATCGCAGGTCGTGATTTGTCCAGCGGTGTTGCAGGCTGCGTAGGCCGTTCCGGGCACCACACTCAGCGCAGGTATTAGCACAAGTGAAGAGGCTGCAGAAAGGACCAGGCGGTAGCGAACAGGATGAGTTATTTTTATTGCCGTTTGAAGTTTTAACATTTTTATTTATAGCTCCCAATTGAAAAATTAACAATACAATATGATATTTAACATTTGAATTTTCAAAATCCGTAAAAATACCTTCGAGTTGGATTTTTATTTAACAATCTATTGTCCAAGAATTACATTGCCCAAAGCCAATGTGTGACAATATTTGACATTTGCGCACAACAAAAAACAACATATGCTGACATCGGCACAGGCTGCGCAAATAGCGCGGCGGAGCCTCAAGACCCCTGTTATTTTTTTGCTCCATGGGAGGCATCGATCAGAGAAACAATCGCAGCGCAGATGTTCCTATTGGAAGGCGCCTGGTAATTGCGGATACGCGTGGTCAAGCTGAAGGCGCTGGGCGGCAGCGCACCGCGGAATCCGGCCAGGTGCGGCTGGCTATTCGCTGCAGGCTTTTGTTTCCGCGCAGTTCACTTGAATAATCACAGCCATCTCTATGAGTCGATAAAAATAGAAACGTATCTTCTCCACGTCGTCGTTCAGTAACTCAGCCAGCGCCGAGGCGCTCACGCCAACTATCAGCTGCTGAACGGAGCGGTCCAGGAACCGCTGCAGCACGTAATTGTCCATCGCATAGTCATTCCGATTTAAACGAAAGCAAATGTCTGCATGCGGCAACAGTCTTTTCATACCGCGATGATGAAAAACGGAAAGCAGCGGTTTTTGAGATGGCGCTTCCTGGCGAGAAGATATATTGCCCAATTCATTCAGACCCAAATGAAAATCCCTACGCAGCGGCGTGGCATCCATCCGCAGGTAGCGAAACGTCCCGCCAGCGGAGAGGCATAACCTGGCTACCACAGCCTTGGCCAGCTCCGGATCACCGATGCCGTCTGCATTTATTAGCAGCGCGGTTAATACTCCCTCTGAAACGTGCAAATGATATTGACTGCCCTCGCCTAAATCGACATGAATCACGCCGGAACGATATTTTCCAACGCTGCTAAGCACGGCATGCAACGAAAAATCCGACAGTCGACCCCAGATTGCCATCCACACTCCGAAAATGGAAATACTTGCCGGCGCAATAGGCCCAAAGATAAACTTTGCTTAGAATTTTTTTACATGCAACGATTGAATCTGTACGGAAAACATGAGTCCTCCCTTGGATTGGCATTGATGGTCGAAGGCGCAGTACGTTTTTGGCAATAATCAGCAGGCTCCCCAGCCCGCCAAATACATCAAGCGATATTATTATTGTCAAATAGAAATGGTAATCAAACTTAGAGAGTGGGCATATCAGGAAATCGCTATCTTCATGTAAGGACAGCAGTGGCCATAGTCAGGAATTCCTTACTTATCAATCTTGATGGCATTGATGCGTAATAATCGCCTGCTGCAATACCCGGGCCCTGAAGAGATTTATGGCACGAGCACGAACCTCGGCATAACCATGCGGGAGAAGCGCCAGTGAACTGTAACGGTCCACTGGCACTGCCGATGGGATAGAGAAATTTGGTTGAAGACGACAAGAATGCCCCTGCGTTGCAAGCTACCTTCCATCCATTGCAAAGCCGGATTCTGAAAATCAGAACACGCAGCAGTGCAATGCAGGTGCGGCCGTTCCGGCCGGCGCCTAAGCGTGAAGCCAATCCCGCAACTCGTCAAGCAACGCCGACGTGACAGTACCGCGATGGATCTTTTCGTCGTACTTATGCAATGCGCGTGACATTGCTTCATGCTTTGGCCCCAGGTTCTTTTGTTCATTCGTCTTCAAATGGGTTGCCGTGAACCCACGAAGCGGCAGCTTCAATACTTCCTCGCTAGGGACGTATTTGTCGCTATGCAGGTGCAGGAATACCGGCGGCGCGCGCTCGCCGCTGGACAATGGCTTGGGCTGGATGCGTATTTCGTAGAGTGTGTCTTTATCCGACGGCAATTGAACCGGGGGGCGCACGCTTTCAATCTGGCCCAATTGCAGCAAGCGGCTCACGTGTTTTCCCTTGGGAAATTTGTGGACCTTGAGCGCATCCCCTTCCCGAACGTCCATGCCCTGGTGAATTATTTCCAGCGCCTGCAAGCGGCTCCCCAGCAATTCGACGGTGGCCTTATCGATCACCGGAGACTTGCGTGCCTCGTCGCTCGTCGCGCGCAGACGGCCGATATCGCCGAACCAGTTTTGCGCTGACGAACGGACGAAGTCAGCTGCAATCATTGGATCGTCCTTCGGACCGTTCAGCATCTCAATGCCTCTCGTGTTTTTCTCTATCGACCGTGCAATGGCGATGACATCTCCGCCCAGGCTCTTCGCAACATCGAGGTCGATCGGATACTTTCTCAAGGTCCGCTCGATCTTGCCCTGGAGACCGTCATGCAGCGCCAAAGGCGGAGACTGGGCAAGAATTTCAGCAGGCGGCGCCGAGACCACAGTATTGACTTTTGCATGAGACACCAATGCCACGGCGGGCAACGGCCGCGGAACGGCTTGCTTCTGCAGCTGCTTGCCGCGCCCGTGCGACTTCCTCACCTTGCCTGATGCCGCCTTGTCCGTGCGCTCCGGAGCGCTCGTAGAAGTCGACGACGCCGGCATATGCGCCGACGAACTCGCCGAATACTCGGGCATTGCTTCCGGTAACGCTGAGGAAGGAGTAGCGCTGTCATCCGGCTCGCATACCTCGCGCAAGCATGCTTGATATGCTGAAATGGCATGCGCCATCTCCAGAGAATGTTGCCAGATCCCGGAGTTGTCGCTCATTTCCAGCGTACTGGCGGCGTCCAGACAAAAAAGCTCTCCCGCGGCGTTAAGCTGGTCGGCATATGCGGCGGCGAGTGCCTGATATTCCGTGCGCTTCGCAGGACTGAGTTCGTCACCCCGCTCAAGGATTCTTATCGCCTGCTCGGTATCGCTGCTTCGCTTGGATATGGCGTTCAGGAGTTCCATCACGCGCGGCATGAGATGCATGGAGGCCATGCCGCCGGAACGCAGGCAAAGCATGACAAGACGATCGACGTTGACCGTAATTGCCTTACCGGCGATTTCCAACAGCGTTTTCCTGCCTGCGGCCGCGCCGGATTTGATAGCAGACAGCTGTATCAGCATATTCTCAGGCGCCGCAGGCTGTTCGCACTGGCGGACGAATTCGCGCAGGACGCCGCCATGCTTCACAACCACCTCGCGAAAGCCCTGCAGCTCGGCGAGCGCCCGATCCATGGCGGTCAACTCTTCCTGCGTGCCGATCTGCTCCCCGCCATCGTCAGACGCAGACCCTTGGGCGCCGTTCCAGGACCATTGGGCAACCTGATCCGAGCTGGTGCTGATGCCGTACTCGGCCGATTGGGCGCGGCGCACGTGCAAGGCGCCTTTTGCTCCTTGGTACTGGTCATCCGCGATTTTTCCTTTCAGCCCCTCCAGTCCTGCCAGGCCGGAGTCGGCGGATTTGACGCCAGATTCGGCAAGCCGCAATCGCTGCGACACCTGCGTCATCGAACCATTCACCAGTCCCTGCCAAGTTACGCCATATTTCAGTGCCTTATCCACCGCTATCTCGTGTTCCCCGGCGCTCACGGCGCCGTGTGACGCTGCCGCCGGAGCCGGCGGCAGCGTTCCGCTGCGCCTTGACCGTCCGGACGATGCCGGCCGCGTCTGCGCCTGGTGCGCCGACGGACGGGGCAACCCTTCCGCTACCATCGGCAATCCTGTGCGCTGCCGGCCGCGCGCGCCAGAACGCTGGCCGGCATTGGCGCCGCTTTCTTTCTGCTCAGCGATAACCGGTTCCGAGGGGACGGGAACGTGAGGATCACCGATTTTTCCGCTCTGCATTGCGTTTCTCCCGACAAGGTATATGGGCGTTTATGGGAAACGTCGGCCGAACGATAGACATCATGGATGAAAAATCTGCGCCCTCGCGCGAATGGCGTTTGGGAGGATTATTGCCAAGCAAGTGTCCAAGGTAATTCGCCGCTGCGAAATGGAAACGCCTGTTCCGAAGATGGTTGGCGATCACTCAAAACGGATTGCCTGACGGACGCCATCGGAAGCACTATTTCAATTGGCGAACCCGGCTCATTTGGCCTTGCCGGCATCTTCGACCGGAATCCGAACCTGGATAGTGGTGCCGGCGCCGGGTACGCTAACGATGTCGACACTGCCGCCGAGCATGAAAGCCCGCTCCCGGATGCCGATCAGGCCGAATGAATTTTTCTTGCGCAGGAGAGGGTCAAAACCCTTTCCGTTGTCGCGCACTTCCAGCAGATATTGCGCATCTTTCCTATTCAGCCGGATTTCCACCTGGCTGGCTTGTGCATGGCGACCGATATTGGTCAGGGATTCCTGCACAATGCGGAAAAAAGTTGTCGCTCGTCTCTCGTCCAGGACGATTGTTTTTTCATCGATTTGCAAAACGCATCGAATACCGGTGTTTTCGGAAAATTCATTCGCCAGCCATTCCAGCGCCGGCACCATTCCCATATCCAGCGCACTCGGACGCAATGCAGAAACAATGTTGCGCGCGATCTTGATGGTGCTGTCGACCAGCGACACTTGCCGCTGAACCTTTCCTTGCAATTCCGGATTCTTGTCCCCGAATTCGATACCGATCACTGATACTCCCATGCGCATCGCTGAAAGGTATTGACCGAGCTCATCGTGAATTTCGCGCGTCAGATGTTTGCGCTCCTCTTCTCGCGATTGTTCGAGTTCATAGGCGCGCTCACGCGCCAATTGCTCTTTCAAACGTTGCCGGGCGAGCAATCGGCGGATCCGATGGCGCTGCCACAAGAATGGCACCAGCAGCAAAAGCAAGCCGCAGACATAATAAAAAAACGTGGTCCGCCACCAAGGCGCAAGGATCACTATTTCAGTTTCGACTACCGGGGAAGTCGTCTCCATGGCAACGTTCTCTGCCGTGACCTGAAGGCGATAACTTCCGGGCGGCAAAGCCGAGTAGCGTACTTCTGGGGCGGCGGTCTGCGACCACTCCCGCTCCAGGCCTTTCATTCGATAATGAAATTCGATTGCCTCATGATTCTGAAACGAAAGCGCTGCGAACCTGAAATTCAGCGCGCCGGACGCCCACGGCAAACGAACCGGCTGGTCCGGAGGAAGTTGCCGGCCGTCGCCGGTGATGCTTTCCAGCAGCACATTCAGGGAAAGCGGCAAAAACAGGGACTCCGGCCGCAGGATATGTGATGCGCCATTGCTGGTTCCTATCCAGATCGAACCATCGTCATCTTCATACAGCGCATCGGTATTGCTGTCGTTCCAGACCATGCCGCTTTGCTGGTTGAAAAACCGCCATTGATTGCGATTCCATACAGCGACACCCGCGTCGCTGGAAACCCACAGCCAGCCGCGGCTATCTTCAAGCAGCGCCAGGACGCTTTGTTTTTGCAGCAGAGGGGGAGTAATGTCCTGGATAGCCAACGTGCCCCTCTGTTCCGTGGCGCGCCAGAGTCCTGCATCCAGGCTGGCCAGCCACAGGTTACCCGTCCTCGAGCAGGCAATGGTGTTCAACTCTCCCCGAGGAGTGCCGTGTCCGGCAAAGCGGGGATTGCTCCATTCCTTGCCGTCGTAACGCAGCAGGCCCTTGTCGGAAACGAACCAAAGCACGCCAGAAGTGCTTTGGCAGCCGTGGAAAACATTGACGTCCTTGGCGCCGGTCACCGCCGATATTTCCGCCACCGGCAGCGGCACGCTAGCTACATCAGGATGCCTGATGACATACAGTCCGCGCTGGGTGTTCAGCCAGAGCTGCCCGGATCTGTCGAAGAACATGCCATTGCTCACGGGCAGTTTGGCAATCAGCGTGTCTTGGGCAGCACCAGGCTCTCGGCGCACCAGCGTTCCTGAAAGTGTCGTGGCCCAGGCGCGCCCTTTGCCATCTTCGATCATGCTGATCCACTCGTGCGAACTGCCGCCGTAACGGCCTGGCAAAATGGCGAAGCCGCCGGTTTTCCGCAGTACGGCCGATCCGGAGCGAGTGCCGACATGAAGCTGGCCAGCCTGATCGCGCAAAAAAGACCATACAATATTGTGAGGCAATCCTTGCCGCGAGGTCCAGTTTTCCCAGTCGGGATAGCCAAGCCAATGAATCAGGCCACGCCCGGCCGATCCCAGCCAGAGGCCGTTGTTTCCTCCCTCCAGGATGGCGCTGATGCCGTCGCTCACATTCAGTCCGTTGCCTTCGGCGAACGATTGCCAGGCCCGGCCATCCCAACGGATGAGGCCGCTATCTTGCTGGCTCAGAATCATGCCGTTATGGTCTTCGGCGAGCAGAGGAACGCGTTCTTGTTTCTTTTGTTCGTCCCGCGGTGGCGAGCGATTCAGGAACACTCCGCTGCCGGCCGGCAATGCAAATACCTGTTTTTCGCCGCGCAGCCACAATGTTCCTTGCCGGTCGTGCAGCAAGGCGCCCCATTGCTTGGCAGGCAGGCCATCCTTCTTGCCGAGAACGGCCAGCTTGCCTTGGTCGTAATGGCATAGCGAATGCTCGCATCCCATCCACAAATCCCCCTTCGGCCCGACATGCAGACTGTGCAGAGCTTGCATCTCCGGACGCTGCAGCAACTGCTCCGCGCTGAAAAACTGTCGCGCCTGCCAGGTCGCTCCGCCGTCCGCAGAAGTGACCTGCCATATGCGCTCATTGCTTAACACCAGCAAACGGTCCGGGCCGAACTGAGCAAAAACCTGGCCCCAATGGAAAGCAAATTCCGCATTTTTAAACCGCATGGGCGCGAACTGCTGCCCCCGCAACTGATACAAGCCTTTCAATGTCCCGACCCACAAGCGGTCGCTTGCATCGACATGCAGCGCGGCGATATACAGGGCGCCGGGCTCGTCGCTTATATCAAACCGCTGAAAACGCGTACCGTCATAGCGAAACAAGCCGTTTTCCGTGCCGACCCAGATATAACCGTTGGCTTGCCGGGCGAGAGCGGTAACGCCGAGATTGCGCAGTCCGTCCTCTTGGCCGTAATAGCGCAATGGCAGTTGCTGACAAATTGCTGGCATCGAGAGAAAGATTTGGCACAGAAGTACGACAACTCCCAGCCAGCGGCGCGGAATTTTTGTCATTTCAGATTGTTCTGGCATTCTCTAGACGCTATTGCGAAATTAAATCAATGGTTTAAGGAATTTCCAAAAAATCATCGAGCATGCCAAGGAAAGGAATGCTTCGTGCGGAGCAGCGAATTTTTATAATGAATTTTGAGGCTGCGAAACGAATGCAATCAGGAAATCGCACTTTCAACTACCAGCGGGCCTTCTTCAAGCCGCTGCCGTAACCTATACGCAATGACGGCACGACGAAGAAAGATACGGGCTGCGATCGGCACGGCTCACATCATAGGGAAATTCCTACGGTGAACTGCCTGAATCCCTATAAAAATCAAGACTTCCTGATACCTTGCTTCCTTCCCGCCAACGAATCTTGGAGCATACCGACTTCATAAAATAAAACAACCATGTCTCATCCCGTCCACTATAGTTTTGCGCTTTCAGCCGTATCTTCTATTGATGCCCGTCCTCTGCATGAAACCCGCAACTGCAGTTTGCAATACTTCAGGCAGTTCAACAAACCTGTGACGCCATTGCGACGAATCCATGGCCGACGACAATTGGCCAAGACAATCTGGCGGCCAAAGGCGGCAGAACGATCATAGTCGGAAAAGGGACCCGGATCGCGGTCGGCGATGCCAGCGCCATCAGCTCAGCTGCGCAACGGTGCAAACATAAGGGTGCGGAACGGCGGCACGGTAAGCGCCGGCGGGGTCAGCAGTCACGGACTCTATAAGAGCGACGCCAAGAAGAGAAATCGAATTGCTGATTTAAGTCAGGCATTGTCAATTGACTGCATTGACTATCTGGCTTCATGCAGATAAAAAGTCTTGCGCCATGCCTTCGAATGCGCTGAATACTCCGACAAGGTATTCATCAGGTCAAGCGCCGATATCTGCCCGACAGGAATGCGCTGCGCCAGCAGAACATGACGAGTTTCGAAGTTGATCGTGAATACCGGCGTATTTACGCCATGCATCGTCAAATTTATTTCCAGTAACCGTTCCAGGACGTCGGCGCGATTTTTTACCGGCAGCGCACCAAAATCGCAGTACAGGGCCAAGCCTTCTTCTTGTTCGGTGCTGCCGTCGATCAATGTGAAATTAACGCCATCGACGGTCAGATCGGCAGTCGTATAAAACAGCTTGGGATTTGCGATTCTTGCGATCGCACATACTTCATCTATCAGTTTCCGATAATTTTCGGATGCCATATGTTTCTCCAGTTCTTTTGTAGGAAATTATCGACCGTCCGTGGACGCAATCCGGCTTCAAGCCGGCGCTGGAATCAGCGGCAGCGGCGACTCACGGATGTCATGCGCAATAGATCAGTCTCTCGCGTCATCGGCGATATTTAAGGCCTGATCGGGTCGTGCCAGACCATTTTTCATGCGCTCCAGCTCTTTCTGCTTTCCGGCGGCTTTTTCGAATGCCGCCCTCGCCTTTAAGGCGGCAATTCCGTCCCGCGGCATAAAAGCCATGCCCTTGAAACCCAGCTTGAGCGCACCAAGGCAATAAGTAGAGAGTGATTTAACGCTGACGCCGACATAGGGGTACGCTCCCTTTGCTGTCGCTTCGCGAATTTTGCGCCGCTCGTCCAGTTTATTATTTTGATAAACGGTTTCCGATATGGACGATGTCGGTCCGGAAGCGACCTGCCCCCATAATTTTCCCAGCGGCTTGGTTTTGGCATTCGCAACCTGATATGCGGCAGCAACATTGACCAGCACCGCGCTCATGGTGATACCTAGGGAGAGGTATCGTTCCCAAAGAGGTTCCTGGTAGGTCGGATCGTGGGTCTTCTTTTGCGCACTGACCAGGCCCAGCAGCGAATTGATCATCAATGACCCATTGATGCCCGCGACTCCTAATTGAAATGCCCGCCACGACGCCGCACCGTATGTCGCGGAGACCTCGTCCGGCAATCCGCTGCGCGTGTTGCCGGCCTTGATGAATCCCACTTTGAATTCCGGCGAGAGTTCGAACAAATTCGTGCGTTCCGTGACTTGCATGCCGTCATGGACAGTACGTTTGTTGTCGTTGTAGTCAGAAACCTCCGTGAACCGCCCCTCGCGTACGTGCTGAGGATCATGGCGGGTTGACTCCCAGGCAGAGACAAGCATATTGAATTTGCTTTTCTGGCTATCCGGCAACTTGGCCGACGCCGTCTCGATCTTGTTGCCCAGTTGCGCCAGCTGCCCTTGCTCTTCATCGCTCAACGGCGGCAACTTGTTCGCCTGAGCCTGAAGGCTGGTATGCGTCTTGAGTATGCCGGCGTCGATCTTTAATGTACCCGCAAGGACCGCATGCAACTCGTCCACGCGCTCATAATCTCGGATGTCTATGGCGGACGCCAATTCGATCTCGAGCGCCTGAACCACGCCCTTGGCAGCGGCTCCCAGGGATTCAAAAGCGGCGCTTCTGATAGCGCTCACTGCTGCCAGCCGCGCCGGATGTTCTGCTCGATCCTTCAGTCCTACGTGAGTTCGCCAATCGTTCGGTCCGTTCGCCCCCATATGCAATGTATCTGCAATCTGCTGCTCCAGTTCTCGGACCTGTCCCGTGAATATCTGATCCAGTGTCTTTACCCGTATCTGCAACGGGCTTCGCATGAGTTCCTTGAACTTGCCCGGATCATCCGCCGTCAGCATTTTCAGATCAATCATCAGATTCTGCTTGTCTACCTCGTCGGATGGCGCGACCAGTCGCTGCAACGCCAGCTGCGAGACGGACGTTGCTATCTGGATGCCGGCCGCGACACGCGGATCCTTCGCGATATAGCCGCCCCACCCGGCCAAAAGATTGCCGTAGAATTTGAGTGTCTGCAAACATGATTGCCGGTGCAGCCCCTCGAAATAGACGCGATTGAGCTGGCAGCGCGTGGTGTAATGATTGATGGCGTGATCGAGCGTCTTTGCAATTTCATCTACAGCATGATTTGCCGCCTCCCTGAGCTCGTGATTTTCGGGATCTGCGACGGAACGTGTTAACAACTCCTGCAGTCTGGGAGATTCGTCCTGCACATGCTGCAGCACCTGCTTCAATTCCGTTTCGATCTTGTCGAATGTCGGGGTATTCAATTCCGGGGCAATATCGGCCGCGTTTCGAAAAGCCATATCCTGGTAGGGTGTTACATGCAGCAAGGTATAGGTATTTACCAAGCTGCTGACCGTGGAAGCCGCCATCACGCTGCCAAAATAACCCGCCGCCCAGTTCCGCGCAGGAACTGGCGCCTTGCCATGCGCCTTGAAGGTGCAAATGGTGGGCAGCAAGGACATTATCGAGGCTGGGGCATTGCGCCAGGAATACGCTTTTCCACCCTCCCTGAACCCTGCGTCCATGCTCTCCTGGTCCAGATTCAGCATCGTGTTAAAGCATAGTTTTGCCTGGGTCCAGTCACCTGTTTTAAGCGCCTGCGCCCGAGTTTCGATGAATGCCTGGACGTGCTCTGGATTCAATACAATCCTGTCCTCCTCGACAAAGGCCTTGCTATGCGCCAGCAAGTCTCGATGCAGCTCGTGTTCGCTCGGCATATCGATCACCGTGGCATTCCCGGCTTCGCCGAGCGGAGCTATACGAGATGGAGCATTTTCCACCGTAATTTCTTCATTGCGGATAATGGCATGCGGCCCGACCGAACCGGAGCTGGACGCAATATCATGCATTTGTTGCGGCAGCACTTTAGGCGCGTCATTGTTCTTAGCGCGACTCTCAAGCGCGCCGAGGTCGCCTGCCGATCTCGGACGAATGCCGGCGGTACGCCCCTGGTCGAACGTAGCGTGAATAGCGACAGGAGGTTTTAGGTTATTCGCCGACAGCCTCGATCGTTGTGATATCGCGCCGGCATCCGCTTCCTCTCCGGCTGGACGGCCAGTAGCGTCCATGCTCGAATTGCGCAACGGCCCCAGAACTCTCAAGGCAGCGCTGGGCTCGCTCAACGAGCGTCGCACAGAACGGGGATCTGCTTTATCGATTGCTTCGGATCGCTCATGTGGCGCAGCATCGTCGACAGCTGCCGATTTGTTTGTGGATGAAGGAATATGCATGATGGTTTTCTTTTTTTTGACGATTACAGATTACATGCTGGACGCAATCATTTTTGTGGCGGCACGAACCACGGTTCACTCTTACGAAATTTTTCGAAAACCCTGAAAAATTCTCATATCGTCATGTTTATTTGCGGCGACGGCTCTATAAAATCTGGCGCAAACGGGGGTAAGGAAGGCCCACTGGCTCTTCATTTTGTGCAAATCGCCCGATTTTCGTAGCTATTCAGGCAACGATGAAGGAAATGCCTACCTGTAATTCAGGAATATCTGATTGAAATTATGTTGAAACCTGGCAACTATAACAATCCAGCAAGCACATTCAATATGGATTTCTACGCATGAGAGTTGTCTATTAGATAATTAATCCGGAAAAATTCGCACTGCATGCATCGTCTTTCGCATGAAATGGTACTCACTGAGAGAAAACAACTTTGTTCTTGAATATTGCCTTCGCCATAAATGATCGTGGCGGGGCAAGAAAGGGACCGACGTTCGATAAATCACCCAGCGTCTGCAGCCGGTTCTCCAGCAGCAGAAAATTTCAAAAATGCTCAATCACCCTTGCAGGGTGATTCCGATTGAGGATTAGGCATGCGATTTGCAATTTTGACTGACGATTCGGTTTTAGCGCAAAAACTGGCGCAATACTTTGAGCAGTATTCAATCACCATAGACGCTTACTGTACTGAGCTGCTGATACTGCGCGCAATGCGTACCATCATCTATGACCTGGTGCTGCTTGACGCCAGGAACACTGTCGAACTGGCCAGCAGCCTGCTTTCATGGCGCACCTGCAACGCTGATTTTTACACACCGGCGATCATATTGACCTCGCTCCTGACGTGGAACGTGATGCAGGATTGGATCGAAGCAGGCGCACACGATGTCGTCAACCGCGCAGACATCGATCAGATCGGGCTGAGGGTCTGCGTCGCCCTGCGGCGTCTGGCCCATTGCACCCGTGTCGACAGAATACAGATCGGCGGTTATGTACTGAATCGCGGAAGCGACATGGTTATCTGCAACGGCACCGAAGTCGGCCTCACTCCGCGCGAATTCTCCATCGTATGGCTACTGTTCTCCAATCCAGGAAAATTCCTGAGCCGGTCTCAGATCATTACCAGCGTCTGGGGAAACTCAGAAGAAGTTGCGGCCCGCTCGCTGGAACAGCATATTTACAAACTGCGCAAGAAACTAGGCCTGTCGTCCACGGCGGCCGGAGCCAGCCTGAGGACGGTGTATGCGCTCGGCTACAAGCTTGAGATTTCTCCGGACATGCAGCAAACTGAAAAATCCGTTCCAGAACAGCTTTCGGTCGGAGTTCAGGCAGAGAGTGAGGGTCAGAGCATTCCTGCAATCCTCTGACCCTCAAAGACCGTCAGCCTGAAGTCATCATCTCGGAAACAAAGTCGCGATAAGAACGAAGGGGGCGCCATCCTTGATCGTGGTGTCGTTGCCCATAAAGTAGGCTGGGCGCAAGATGGCGGCGTGCGCCCCATTTGCTCGATCAATGCGCTCAACGCCGAACTTGCCCGCGAAGTGCGGCACATCCACATAGAGGTCGCTGTGAATCACCGATAGGTTTCGAGCGGTATTGAGTAATGCCACGCAGTTAAGAATGACTGGGGCATTCGTGTCCACCACTCCATCCGGCTTTCCGGTGAGCCGCACTGAACGCAGATCAGCCTGGATTACAGCCGCTTTCCGAAAACCTGACGAACCATGTCATCGGAATATCTGTAGTTCCATCTAAGTTCTGCTCCTGCTGGAATATCGCGCGTGGAAAAAAAAGCACGGATCGAAAATTTTCCGCCGATATCCGACTCGACGTCAAAAGCCACCGGCTCGACGTTGTAAGCGTCGGGAGATTGCCTGATGCAATGGCCGGACTCGTCATATTCGAGGGAAGTGTTCATCATCGCCAGGATATTTTCGCCATCCAGGAACGAGACTGCATTACCGCAGATCGACGAAATCGCAAACGAGTCGGAACGCAACATGAAATACATCGCCGGAGTCATCAGGCGGCCGCCGTAAACCCCGACGCACTCCCCTTTCTGCAACGGACGGATCGCGAAAACGCCCCTTTCGCCGACCAGGCTCGATTCCCTTGGGTCCTGCAGGTCACTGGATTCGACAAGCCGGCATTGAATCATCGAATGATAACGCGCCATTCTCGCCTGCGCAGTTGTCAACGGGTCGATCGATGGCCAAACTGCCTCGGGCGAATATATTTGTCCCGACGCGGTGGCTTTCGACTGCCATATTTTTCGGATCATTACGGGCCGGGATTCGGCATCGCGAAAAGGATATCTGCCGTCCAGCTCGGGCGAATACGGCAAACGCTCGATTGCGCAGTGTGTTTGCAATGTCTGGAACTCCTTGCGCAGACGGTACGCTCCGTATCGGACCAGCAACCACATTTCGCATGCTCGCTCGAGGTCAGCGTTACCGTTGAAACTGTCTATGATTTCGCAGCGGATGCTACTCCCGTCGTCCGTCAATTCTCCTTCTACCTCGGCTCCGGTCTCCCAATCGACGTCTAAACCGGCGGCCTGCAACCTCGCGCCCATTGCCGGCGTGAGCATTCCCTGAATTTCGCCGCGCAGCGCCGGAACCATTTCAAAGAGAAATTCTTGTTGTTCCGCCAGGCTGGAAAATTCATCGGCATCATTTAGACGCTGATGAATATATTCGCGCAGTTTTCTGCATTCTGTCGCGATTCGAGACGCGCGTACGCTGTTTTCACTAATTGAAATTACAGCACTCATACCAATTCTCCTCTGTCTTTTTTAGAACTACGGTTTCACGTTTGATTTTTGATCGGCTGCACCGAGCCGGTTCGAGGCGGACGGCGGAATATCGCTCCAGGCGGCGACGATGCGCTGGATGCGTTTCGCATAGCCGTCGCGTTCCAGCATCTGCTCCGAATGATAGGCGCCGACCGCCTTCCAGTTGTTGCCGTATTTGCTTACCATCCGCCGCAGATGCCAGGCCGCGATGTAAACGTTCTGGCAAGGTTGCAGCAAGGTCTGCCGGCGAACGCCATACTTGGCAAGTTCGGCAAGATGAACCGAGTTGATCTGCATGACGCCATAGTCGATAGAGCCGTTCGAATTGACATGAATCGCATCGGCCCTGTTATTCGATTCTTGCCAGGCGATTGCCCGCAATATGGTCGGATTCACGCCATGGTAGATTGCCGCGTCGTCGAAGCAATCGGCGCGCGCAACGTCCGTCGGCAGCAGCATCGACGCCAGGCCGGACAATACGATCCAGCCGATGCGGCGGGCGGCATAATTTTTTTTTGTCTTCACGATTGATCTGCGCTGTCATGTACTTCGATGAAACTGGAATGAAAAAAACAGGTGACGCGACCGCTATCGCGCCAGGTCACCTGCCGGTCCAGTTCAGATGGCGGTCTTGCCATCGGCGCTCTTGCTTCTCAGCCGATTTTTCAGCCGATCGCCGTGCTCGATGAACAACACGCGATCGTCGCCGGCGCGACACTTCCGTTGCTCGGTTTCGAACCGCGTCATCTCGTCGAAGATCGAAGTGAATTCAACCTGGCGATTCGGTCTCGAATGGACGCCGTCAAAACGCATCGGGATCCTCCGACTTGAGATCCGCATTTATCTCTTTCGATTGCTGTATCGATTTCTGCATGATAGAGATGGCGAATTGAACTATCAGGGAATTCAGCTGGTCCTGATCCGTGTTACTGGAATCATCCTTTTTTTTATCTTTTTTGGAATTGTCCGTTTTGTCAGGCTTATGCGCATTATCAGGTTTGTGCGTATCAGGTGTGTGTGTGGGAGGCGGTGAATGTGTTACGGAATGGGATCCCATATAAATCTCCAAGAGTTAGATGAAACTCAAAGATCGCAGATTGAGATCGCAACCGGCATGCAAGCACGAATGCAGGGATTGCAAAACGAAACCGGGATTGCGGCTTAGCATTAACTGGATATTCGGCATTTCTGCTGGAGAGAAAAATCTGGAAGCGCATGCCGCCGCATCAGGCTTTTTGCTTTCCTGATGCTGCCATGTGGTCCGCCGGCGCAACCGGATTGCCGCCGAGCTCTGTGAATTTATCCACTAAAGCTTGTTCCCACACCATGTAGGAAGAGGTTTGCGCAAAACCCTTGAGTTTGGTCAGCAACTGGTCAACCGTATTTTTTTCCGCCTGGCCGGCCGACAGGCGGCTGCTGCCGTCCGCTGCGGTCGCCATCTTGTACTGCCTGTCGCCGGCATAGGCGGCGCGGTGAAACACATGCAATAGATTGCCGGCGCTGTGGCCCTCTCCGCTGCCATCCATTTTAATCGCCGTGTGCTTGCCATCCTGGCTGCGAATCGCATAAAACCCGTCGTCGCCGACGCCTATCATGACGGCCGGCTCTGCAAACAGCGATACCTTGTCGTAAGTCTTGTTGATGTCGATCCGGCTATCCATGTCGATTTCATGACCGGGTCCGACCCGGACCATGCTGATCGGTTTGCGCAGCATGCTGGCGGCGGTCCAGGCAAGCATTTCGCCGGGCATGCCGGCGGCGGCTGTCAGGAGCTGGCCGGAATGATCGGGAAAGGCTGCGGCAATGTCGGCCGCCTGTTTGCGGATGGCGGCCTTTTTCTCTACCTCGCGGATGCCCGTCGGCGTTTCGTAGTATCCATTCAATAGCCGGAAATGCTCATGATGGATATTCTTGGTCGCGTCGTCCAGATGCGCTACGATGGGATCGCCGCGCAAGATCGCGGCATGGATCGCGTCCTTGGTGGTGCGCGGCGAGAAATCCGAAGTATACGGGTGTCGCCAGCGTGCATGCTGGGTGCTCGGCGAAGCACTTTCGAGCGGCCGGCCAAGAAAATAATTCTTGGTCGGCGCGATATAAACGGCTTGCCCGCTTTTGGCATCGTAAGTATGGAAATGCCCTGATTCCGGATGCACCATTGAGGCGCCATCATCTGCTGCAGTTAATTTTCCCTCAAGGAAATCGCAGTATCTTTTTTCCAGTTTGCCGGTATCGATGCTGTCCATGTACACCACCTGGCCGATGTCCTTTTTCAGATCCTGCGATTCACCAGGCCCGAGTTGCGGTTTAGGCGGCGATTTGTCGACATGCCGGATGCTGTATAGAGCGCCTGGCAAGACAATCACTTCGGCTTGTCCCAGATCGGATTCGGCGGAAATATTCAGGGCTGTTTGCTGGCGCATCACCAGGCGTTGATTTTGTGTTTTTGGCGCAGCGCCAAAACCCAGCGCTTGCCCGAATGCGGCAGCCAGGCGGCTTGACATCGAGGCCGATAATATTTCAGTCAGCGTGGCGACGTCGCCGGTAGCAACATGCCAATCGGGAGTATTTGCGGTTTTGCTCTCTACGTAGGGCGCCTCCGTCACCACGGCGCGCTGCACGATGGCGGGAAATTTTTTTGAATGCAATGCGCCCAGATTGATATGGATAGCCTCGATCGGATCGAAATGTTTTTCCCCGCCCATGCGATGGCTGCTTGACGGACCGTCGGTATTGCCCGGCTTGTTCATGATGTTGTAGACAAAATCGATGCCTGGCACCACTGGCTGATGCTTGGCCTGCCCGGTGGTTTCCCAGCGCAGCGGATAATGAAAATATTGCGATTCGATGGTGTAATCGCGTACCGCCTGGGTAATGTTTTTCTGCAGCTCGGGCGACAACTCCGGCTTTGATGTCCGCATGGAATCAAGTCCCGGGCCTTTCAACATCGCTGCATGAGTAGGCAGCGCGTAGGCTTGCGCATTCCAGCTCCAGGTGGTCAGCGTCTTGGGAATCTTTGCCGAGTCGCTCAGGCCGAACGGCGCTGCGGCGGCGCCCGCCGGATGGGCCTTGCCGTCGAAGCTGAGGTTGACCGGATAAGCGCTGTAACCGGGCATATCCTTGGTCGCCTGTTGCATGTACAGTGCGTGGTCCTGGTCCAGCCGGGCCATGTAGGCCGCCGATTTCGGCGGCAATTGACTACGGTTGTTTTGCACCGGCCGCGCCGTCGCCATGTTGCCGGGCTCGGGCCGGCTGCTGCAGGAAGCCGCCTGCGCGGTCAGGTTGGCAACCATTTCTGTCATCGTCTGTTCCAGCTGTCCCAGATATTCCTGTTGCTGCCGCGGTTCCATCGCATGGAACGCGATAGCGTCCTGTACGGCCACGATTTCGCCATCTATCGGCCCTTTTGGCTGCAGCAGGATGCGGTTGCTCCACTGCTTGACATGTTCGAGGCTGTCGGTAACGGAAAAAATGGCGTCGCGAATATTCTTGATGTCGCCAAAATGGGCGCCGATCCGGTCGCCGGCGGCCGCGACGTCGTTGGCAAAACCAAGCAGCACTGAAATGGCGTTATTGAACCCGCGTTCGCGCTCGATCTGGCCGTCATAGGCGCCGGCATTGCGTCCCACAATGCCGAAACCATTGAGCACCGTTGCCACAATGGGTAACACCAGCTTGTCAAGGGTACGGGTAGCCAGGCGCGTCACGATGGCTTCGCGATAATCTGCAGCAACCGTATCCGGATTGAATTTCGTCGAATTATAAGTATTGCCCAAGGAGCGGAAAGTAATATCGTTGATGAAGCGCACAATGGCTCTTGCACTGTGCGCAGCTGGATGGTTTTCTTCTTCGCCGATGCGATTTTTCCATAACTGGTCTATGCCGGCATTGACCAGCGAGGCTGCCAGCAGTCCGGCGACATCTGCCTTGCTGCCACGATTGAAGCCGAAACCCTTCTGCACGAGGAGATTGCTGACCAGGCGGGTGAACTCCGGAATGGCAGGCACCAGCAAATCATTCAGCAGAACCGAGGCCTTGGTTTCGCGGTCCTTGGTTTGTGCCGGAACGAATTTGCTGATGAAAGAAAAAACTTGGGTCAACGCTTCCTGCACCACCACCATCGACGTAATCGCGCAAAACAGCACTTCGGGGTTGACGCTTTGTCCGCCAGCCGCGCTGAACCCGTGCGAACCACCCGCGATGGCGCCATTCGGTGAATGTTTGTAAAATTTGAGCGCGTCGTTGAGCCCGACCACAACGGCGGCAGTGACAAAGGATTTGGTCGCCAGGTTCAAGGTATAAGTGACTGCTCCCCTGCCGCCGGCCAGCGCCGGCGCCATGGTAGCCGCTCCCAGCACCAGTTTCGCCAACGATTGCCCATGTCCCGCCAGCACTTCCGTGGCAGCGCTCGCGGCGTCGGCGACCGTATCGCCGGTAAATCGCCTGATGCCGCCGGCGCCAGACGCCAGGGCGGCGGCAGGAGGCCCCTTCAGCAACGGCCCGGCCTTGAGCTTGTCGCCGGTCGACAAGATCAATTCCGAATCGGGAAAGCCGTCCTTGCTGCCGGTCGGGCCGGTATCGCGGCCCTGATACGAATAGACGTCGACATCGGCGCGTGCATGCACCGCCTCATCGACGCCGAACGCCCTGCCCGACGCTTTTCCCGAAAGAGCCGGCTGCGGATTGATGAGCGACATCTTGATGCCGTTGTCGCCCAGGACAAGCCGATGCACGGCTTCATCTTCGGTGGTGATATGCAGCGTGACATCCGCGCGCGGCGCGCGGCCGCTTTCCAGGTCGATCCAGCTGCGCAACTTGGCCCCCTTGACGCCCATCTCCTGACCGGCCGGCCCCATCACCTCTATGCTTTTGATGCCCTGGATGTCGGCCAGCACCGCGCCGTCCATGTTGACCGAAGTCGGATGGCCTGCTTCGTTCTTGCCGGGTATTACCTGCTTTTCTTTCTTGAAGATCAGCAAATGATTTTCAATCTTGTTGTGGTCTATATAGATGGGGAAAAACCCCTCCTTATCGCGCGTCCCGACGCCGTGCGGCATGGCATGCTCCGCATTGGCCCAGGTGCTTCTGCGCGGCAGCGGCGAAGGATTCGGCGGCAGCAGCATGAACTTGTCGTCTGATTCCTTGCGGTCTCTGCGCGCCGATAGCGGTGAACGCTCGGACAGGGCCATGATAGCGCTGCGCAGCGGTGTTTCCATTTCGGCGGCCGGTATTTTTCCCTTGCCCTCGATGGCGGCACCCGGCGCGGCATTGATCTCCTCCAGCGCGCGATCCAGTTCATCCAGTTTGACGGGCCTGCCGCCGTAGCCCACGACAAACAAACGCTGCTCGGTTCCGGTATCGCTGACGCGTACGGCGTCAGCCACCACTTTCAGCCTTTCCATTACGGTAAATCTGCCGTCCCTTGCCGGAATCAACAACACACCGGCGGCATCGTTGAGACTGCGCAAATCGCGTCCGGCGGAAGCGGATGGCGAAAACACTGCCCGATGCTTGCTCACGAATTGATCAAAACGAGCCGGCGTGACGCCGTGAACGCTTTTTTCCTGGTCCAGTACGGTCGGCGTTGCATCCAGGGGAACGGCTGCGGACCTGGTGAAGATCGCGCCGGCGAAATTGGCGATCGCATGGCAGGCTGCATCAAACGTCTGGCTACTCTGCGCGACTGCCTGCCAGCCGCTGCTTGAAAGCGCCCGCAGATGGTTACGCGGCGCAAAGGAGGAGATAGCCGTGACGCCTCGCTGGATATAGCTGGCCGGCGGCCCGGCTACGCTTGCCGCCGGCTCGGATGAACGCTCGCGGGCCCTGGCCACGCTCCCGGATTGCACATCGGTATGGCTGGAGGTGGCTTCGACATGCAAAGGCGATGGAGAGCTGATTCGATCGATAGTCATGAGGAAATTGAAGACGCGACTTTTGGCCGCGACCCCAAACATAGTTAATCGGATTGATGGACCCTAAAGATGAATCGAAAATCAGGACTACGCCGTCGGTTCTTGATTGTCTTCCGGCATGTCTATCGCGTGGTACTCCGCTCCTGCGGTCCCAGGCGGATTGGATTGATGAATCATGTTGCCAAGCTTATTTGCTGCTTCGCTAGCTTTACCGATTGCGGTATCCGCGAGAACATCGGTCATCGTCCATGCTGCAAATACCGGTGCGCTGGCGAGCGTCCCGACAGTTTCCTTGATGGCGGAGATGCCGGCGGGATTCATTCCCGCCTTTTTCGCGGCGACTCCGGCTGCGGTTTTCGCCGCAGAGACGCCGGCAAAGCCGCCTGCCAGCACACCGTTCGTCAACAAACGCTTGGCGGTGAACAGTTCGCGCGCGCCGCCGAGCGTGTCCAGGGCAATATCGACAGGCAATCTGGCGGCACGCTTCAATCCATTGGCGCCGGCACCGGTCCACGTGGCATTTTTCAGACTATCGAAATGCTCTTCCCAATCAGGACGGCCGAGCAGATATTCAGGGCCTACACGATGCTTCTTTTCATTGAACGCATTCATGGCGGCATAGGCAGCAGCACCGGCGACGGGGCCTCCGGCAGCGGCTATCCAGGAGTCAACCTCGGCAGCCGCAGCCACACCGGCTTTCTTGACGACTGTCGGAACCACGGTATTTCGCAAGATGTTGCGTCCGGTATAGGTCTGAAACGAAACCGAAATTTCGAGAGCCTGCTTCAGCAGATTGCCAGTTGCCCCTTTTGCTTCAGCCATCACCGGCTCCAGCTGTTCCGCATCCACTTTCATCCATTGGGTATTGCTGGTGGATTTTTCCAGAATTGTCGCGCCCACGGTATCCGCGGCGCCAGAAAATGCGCCGACAACTGCGCCGACTTGCGCCGGGGTCTTCGCGGCTGCGGTCAATACCTGCTTGACGTCCATCAATCTTGATGCGATCCCGAACGGGACTGATCTGATGAAACCAACAGAAGCTTGCGCAACGCGATCCATGTTAGTTCCTTTTGACAGGATCTGATGGATAGTCGCCGGCGTTTCGCCTTTTTCATCGAGCCGGCTTGCTCGTTCGTCGATCAACAATGCGAAAGCTTCAAGGTTGCGTTCATTAATGTGCGGCGCAAATATGTCGAGCAGTTGCGCCGAGATGGCTTCCTTGTTCGGAATCGGAATTACTACCTCTCCTGACTGGACGTTAGCCACATCCAGCGGCGCGCTCGGTTCTGCCTCGCCTGCATGCATGTCCCCCATTTCGATTGCAATATGGCCCGCCCCAGCCATTGCCGAACTTTCTGCGGTGGAGGAAAGATGTGCCTTCGGAGTTGAGGACGAACCGAAAAGTCTCCCGGACAAAATGGTGGCTAGCGTCTTCTTGCTGCCGCCATTTTTTGGAATCAGCGGCAGCGGAGAACCTTCCGCAATTGGAGAACCGCCGATTCGGGACAGCGCCAACTGTTCCGCGGAAATGATTTTTTTCCCTTTGGTGGAGAGAAGGTCGAGATGCAGTTCTCCGCTGTAATGCCGCATCGACGAACCAACCGTGGCCCGCCCGCTGCCGCTCCTGCTTGACGATGCCGAGGTGCGCCTGCCGCTTTCCGTGCGTCCCTCAAATCCTATGCTGGAAGACACCGTTATCCCGGCGCTTTCCTCTCTTCCTTCATGGCCTGTGCTGGAGGACACCGAATGTCGGTTGCCGCCGGTATTCGACCCTGCACGCGGCGTCAATTCGCCCGAATGCGGAATCGGACTACGCGATCCCGACCTTCGGCTGGAACCGCTGGTACTCGTTCCAGCATTCTGGGTATTTTCAGTATTCTCGGGTGCGATCGTGGGTTGTGACTGGTTTTGTACACGCATTTCTGATCCTCCATAAAAGACCGTCAAGATTCCGGGTCGGGATTTCCTGTCAAATAGTCTCGCCTCTCGGGCGATATTTCCTTTTGGAAATTTTTATTTCGTTCGCATGGTCCAACATACGGCCATGCCGATCTCTGCAAGGCACGAAGTAAGGTGGCCATGGGCGAACAGACACCGAGACGGTATTTTGAAATTAAGTTAATGATTTAAGAAAATTTCAATTTGCATTGGAAACGAGAACCAGGCGCAAAGCCGTCATTTGCAAGGCTTCGTATCTCGCAATAAAGATTCGGCAGAAGCAGGGCCGCGGGAAGAAAATGAAGTGACTATTTGCCGTGCGAGGTTGTTGGAAAGCCGGAAAGCTCTGTGAAATTCTGGAGCGACAGCCAGGCTGGCTTGGCAACCGCGACATAACCTAACCAGAGGAAATCATGCACGCAAATCACACTACCGCTCTTTTCGCGACGCTGTCGGGCAACATTTTGAAGGTATCCAAACCCGGCGCCGGCGCAATTGAAATCCCGATCAACGACTGCGCGATTCACACCAAATTGAGCGGCGTCCATCTGCACGGCGGACCGTATTTCCAGATCGGGCCGCTGTCCGGCGAAGAACTGACGATGCTGCGTCATTTAGGCGTCAGGGAACCCAACCTGGAGCTGATCGACTTTGTTCGTCACTGAGAGAATGCCCTGTGCATCGCGTTGTTTTGCACGGGGCTTATTTATGAAGTGGGTTTACGCCGCGCGGGCATTGCCTCGTGAATCCCGGGATAGCGGCGGGTACAGCCTGGCCGAATCGCTTAATGTCTCGTTTCCAAAAAACCGCCCAGTTTCGGCAAGGTGTTGCGCAGTGTGAGACGTGCGCGAAACATCCTGGATTTTATTGTGCTGACGGGACATTCCATGATCTCGGCGATCTCTTCCTGCGAGTACCCCATCCAATACGTCATCTCCAGCGTCACCCGCTGATCGAACGGCAAGAGAATCAGCCCTTTTGCGACCCAGTCGAGCACTTCATGGTCGTCGAAAGGACAGGCAAGCGGCATGTCCCCGGCTGGCGCGGTCTTTTCCCACAGGGCCTGCCCCGTCCTGCGCAGCGACTTGAGCGCAGTGCGGTAGGCGATTCCCATGATCCAGGTCGACACCTGCGCCTCGCCGCGAAATTCACGGGCTTTTTGCCAGACGACTAGGAAGGTGTCGTTAATCGCTTCCTCAATCGCATCTTCACAATACGTCACTCGTCTGAGGAAGCGGCTTAACCTGTGATGATACTTCAGGTATAGATAAGATAACGATTGCCGGTCGCCGGCGGCGATGCGGTCCAGCGAACCAACGTCGTCGTTATCTGCCTGCCTAGGCTGGCGCGTCAAATTGCTGGAGATTAATGTCATGGCCGTCGAATGCAGTTGGATTTGATTACGGATTTGGCGTCGCGCCTGCCCGCCATGTAAAAAATTTGCCGTTCAATGATGACAAACACGGCCAGCGCGGCGGCGCCGTACATCGCATAAAACGTAAGACTATGGAATAGCTCAATAGTGTTCATATGGATATCTGAAGATGATGTGACGCCCAAGGGGCGCTGGGTTGAAACGAGACTGCACGCCGGGACTAAAAATCCGTGCTCATGGATATTTGCAAGGTGCGCGGCGCACCGACATAAAACGACGGTGAAACAGGATTGCCGGATGCCGATATATTTCCGGCGACGGTGCCTTGCGCTGTCACGACCGGATTGACGTTGCTTGTAAATGACGAACCGCTGGCGCCAGTCATGCTCAGATATTGCTTGCTGAACAAATTCGATACCGTCAGGCGGATCGTCGGCGTCTTCATGAAAGCGGTTGGTGCAAAGCGATAGCCGGCGCCGAGGTCGTATAAGGTATAGCCGCCGACCTGATCGTCATTGACCAGCGAGGTATAGCGCGCGCCGATATAACGCCCTTGGAAAGACGAATAAAACGATCCATAGGTGTACTGCAGGGAGAGCGACGCCAGCCATTTCGGCGTGTCCGGCATCTGTTTGCCAGAGGTAGGCAGCGCGACCGAACCGCCGTTGGTGGTTTTGACGAAGACCTGATCTTCCAGCATCGTCGATTCCGTGCGCGCCATCGAGCCATAGACGTTCCAGTTGCTGTTCAGCTTGTAGCCTGCTTCCAGTTCAAACCCGACAGTTCTGGATTTCCCGACGTTGAATTGGGTGCTCAGATTGGTCGCGGGATCATATTGGCTGGAAAGGCGATCCTTAAAATCGACATAGAACACGGAACCGGAGAATGTCAGCTGCTCGCCGGCGAAGCGATAGCCTGCATCGAAATTGCTGGATTTTTCAGGTTTGACGTTCACCGCCAAAATGTTGACCGGAATGGCATTGCCAGCCGCATCCTTGGCCACCATGACGCCGTCGACGATCGAGGTTGAATAGTTTTTGCCGGTCAATTGAGCCAATCCCGTGTTCGCGCTATTTTCCGGAGCGCGCGCGTTCTGGCCGGCATTAAAAAATGCCGATTGCTTATCGGTGAACTGGTAGCGCAAGCCGAGGTTAGCCAAATTGTCGGAGAAATCCTGATGCTCGCTGTAGTTCACGCCATTGGCATTGACGCCCGAGCCGCTGGCATAGTTGTTGAAGTCGCGCGATACGGACTGCCGCTTCAAGCCGAGCAATACATTTAATTTATCGTTGAGCAGGCCGAAGCTGTCCTGCAGGAACAAGGTATGTGCATCGACATCGGTCTTCCAGTTTCTTGAGGCGTTATAGGGCGTACCATCCTGATATTGCAAATAGGCGGAGCTGTCCCTGAGCCAGTAGTCGGCGGCGTTGCCGTTATTGCCAATTCCTACCACCGGGCTGTATTGCCTGGAAGCGCCGCGGTCAAACCAGATGCCGCCGCTCACATTATGGATGCCGGCTTGGTAGCTGGCCTTGGCGGTAATGCCCCAACGGTCGGTCTGGCTGACGTTGCTGCCATACATGGCAACCGTATCGCGGGTGTCGCCGTCGCCGTTGGCGTCGCGGATGCCCCCATGCAATGCGCTGCTTGCCTTGGACTCCGTCACGGTAGTCAACTGGTTGCCGCCCGTGCCATAACCATAACTGTAGTAAGGATTCACGTCGATACTGGCCTTGGGCGAAATTTGCCAGTGATTCTGCAACGCTATCTGATAATTCTCGAAAGGGTTGTTGTTGAAACCGGCGTACTGAGCTCCGGATGCACCGAAGATACCGGCATTGAGCGCATAGGTAGTGTCGTTTTGAGCAGTTCCGGCCAACGCAGGCTGGTGCTGCGGTGCGCGCGCGCCGAAATCGAGATCGTAGCCGCCGCCGGCGATATCGTTCTTGCTGACGGTACGATAGTTGGCGTTGTTCATTTTGTTGTAGAGAGCGCTGAGCTTGGAAAAGCTGCCGCCGTCGAAGTTGAACACTGCCTTGGCGTCAAGATGCTCGCGGTCGGCCTTGCCGTCGCCCTTGAATTTATCGACGCCGGCTTGCGACAGCGACAAAAAGAATTTGGCGCGATCGTTCATGAAGCCTCCGGAATCGAAACGTACAAACTCTTTGTGATAACTGTTGCTGCCCACAGCGAATGCAACCTTGCCGCCAAGCTTGTCTTTCGGATCGCAAGTCGAAATGCCGATGTTGCCGCCGCTGGCGCCGACATGCGGCGCGTCGATGTCGGTGCTGCCTTGGGTCAGGAAAACTTCACAGGTGTTTTCCGAATCCGCAAATTCCTGAATATTGATCGTGTAGTTGAGCGAATCGTTCAACGGCACGCCATCCAGCGTCAAGCCCATCTGGTTGCTGTTATAGCCGCGCACCCGCAATGTGCCGCCGAACAGGCCGGTGCCATCCTGATCGAAGGTCGACACGCCCGGCAGGGTTTCGATCATCTGGAAAGCGGTCGAAGTCGGCGCCTTTTTCTTAATCGCCACCGCCGTTACCGAACTACGGGCTTTCGGCGATTCCTCTTGCTGTATCAAGCCGGTGCCGGTTCCGCCGGGAAGCCCCTGGATATGGATCTGTCCCAGATCGGTGGTGTCGGCTGCCTGCGCCACCGGCATATTGCTCAGGAATAGACCAGACACGACCAGCGCCAGACGTTTGACTTTGATTTTCATCTAATTCCCCTTAATTATATTCAATGGACTGCGTTGATATTTCGATCGTGCATGGCATTTGCATGCCTGGTTCTGCTGCGTCAATTCGCTGGTCTGAATTGCAAATCCACGCTAAAGCGATGCGTCTCCTGATCTGCCATGAACGGCTCCGGAAATCCGATAAAGGTCGCTCTACCGACAGTCTTGCGCGCTGCTTCATCGAGCAATGTCGAATTCGATGATTGTTCAATGCCGCTATCCGCCAGAGATCCATCGCGCCGTAACACGAACCAGATCTTCACCGTCCCTTCGGGCCGCAACTGGCTCGCCTCGCGCCCGCTCGGATAACGTTTTATCGAATTTATTTATTTAATTAATCGAATTTCGTAAAACCAGGTACAGCACGAACACGGCATCCAACGCCAGCATGGCCAGCGTCACTTTTTGCTGACGGCGCAGCGCAGCGACAAGCAGGGTGTATGCAAAACAGCCAAACGCCATGCCCACCATCAGGTCGGTTGTCAACACGGTCACCAATGTCATCAACAGCGGCGGTATGCTGGCATCGAGACGCAACAGGTCGATTTCGCGCAATCCCTCCATCATCAGGAATCCGACCAATACCAGCGCCGGGGCCGTGGCTTGCACCGGAACGATCGTGATCAACGGCGCTAAAAATAGGCTCAGTGCAAACAGAACTGCTACCGTGACTCCCACTAATCCCGTACGCCCGCCCGACTCGACGCCGGCGACCGATTCGACATAAGCGGTGACAGTGGAGGTGCCGACCGCCGCGCCGACCACGCTTGCCAGCGCATCCGATGCAAATGCTGCCCGCGCATCCGGCAAATTGCCGGACGCGGTCAACAAGTTGGCGCGTCTGGTTACGCCAAACAGGGTTGCGGTGCCGGCAAAAAACTCTGACAGCAAAAAATAGAGCGTGACCGGCAACAGCAAATGGAACTTCGATAGAAATTGGTGGAAATCGAAGGCGCCGATCAGGTCAGTCTTGATAGTCGGCACGGCGGCCATATGCTCCGGCCATAGCGTGAGAACCTTGCCGTCGGCGCCGTGTATGAAAGATCCAGCTATCGTGATGGCGACAATCGATATCAGCAGCGCCCCCGGAACACGCCACCTGACCAGCAGGGGCGTTGCCACGATGCCGCCCAGCGCCAGCAAAGCGGCATGGTCGCCGAGATTCCCGAGCCCTGCGACTGAACCGGGAACCGCCACCACCAGGCCGGCGCTTTTCAGCCCCAGATACGCGACAAATGCGCCGATGGAACATTGCATGCCAAGCTTGATAGGTTCTGGAAATGCCGCGATGATGCGTTCGCGCCAGCGCGTTAGCGATAGCCCCAGGAAGATGAGGGCATTCAAAAACACCATGGTCAGCCCGGTTTGCCACGACACGCCCATCTGCCCTACCAGTATCTGAGCGAACACGATATTGGTGCCCATGCCGGGCGCCAGCGCAATCGGCAAATTCGCCCAGAGCGCCATGATCAGGGTGCCAACCGCCGCCGAGACCACCGTGGCCAGCAGCAAGCTCTGCTTATCCATGCCGGTCGAGGATAAAATCATCGGATTGACAACGATGATGTAACTCATCGCCGCAAAGGTTGTCATGCCGGCGATCATTTCACGGCCGGCTGTCGTGCCGCGGCCATGCAGATGAAAAAATCGATCAAGGAATCGGTGAATTCTCAAAGGTTTCTCGCCCAGGTAAGATTGATGTATGGCTTGAAAGTCGGCTTATGGCGCGACTTACCGGTTAAAGACCTGCCGGCAAATCGCCGCGCACTTTTCGAGATCGAATTGATCGTCGGTACGCACGCCAGACTCCATGTCGATCCAGTAAGCCACTTGCGACGCCACCGGGAAGGTATCCAGCAGCGCGGCTATGTTGGCGGAGGAAAAGCCGCCTGAATATCCACACAGCGGATGGTCGACGTCCAGCGACGGCCATATTCTTGGCTGGATGCCGGTGCCGAAAGACAAGTCGTACAGCCAATCGACGCGCGTATCCGAGGGAAAATCGCCCTGGCACTGCAGCGCCGCACGCATTCCGTAGCAAGCGGCGTAGGTATGGCTGTTTCGTATTTCGATATCGCTGCTGCCCTGGAAGCCGTGGTTAACTTGAAGCCGCGAAAAACCCGCCAGATCGAGTTGCGGCGATTGCCCTGCCACGATCGCGCGCGCAGCCTCTCCGCACACGTGCGCAGACAGCCGCAAACCGGAACAGCGGATGGCTTGCCGCACATCGCTCGCCGGGAATCTTGGCTGACCTTCGCGCCCGTCCTGAAACAAGACCCCCCATTCAATCGGATAGCGTGCGGCAAGCGCTTGCATGCCGGGTATCAGGTCGACGCGATCCACTCCTGTAAAAGTAATGAAAGCTGGAGTTTTTTTTATAGACGTCATGAAAATTCCGTTAGTTGATTAAGTTAAGTAAGACAGGAAAATTGGCCACGTCAATAATCGAACGATTGACCGGCGGCAGCCAGCAAGGCTGATACCGCCTCGCGATCAGGCAAGCCGGAGCGCGCCCCGACCGCTGTCACCGATATGGATGCGGCGGCGCAGGCAAAACGCGTGGCCTGCATCAACGACCGGCCTTCCAGCAGCGCTGCAATGAATGCACCGTTGAAGCAGTCGCCGGCGCCGGTGGCGTCGACAACTTGCGTCCGAAAAGCGGATTGCTCAACTGTCTGGTGACGGCTGACCGCAATGGCGCCGGCGCCCCCGCGCGTTATCACGATAACGCGCGGGCCTCGCTCAAGCAGCGAGCGGACGTTGGCGGCAGTCGGCGGCTTTTTCAATATGTCGGAGAAACTCCGTTCGTTCATGAATACAAGATCGGACAAGGCCAGCAAAGCATCGAGGCGAGCCGGTCCGCTCACCATCGCGGTTTCGATGTCGATCGAAACCGCCGTGCCTGTGCCATGCGCCAATTTGCTTAGCTCAAAAAATTCTTCGAGATCGTAGGGCATCGCATGCACCATGCGGCTATCGACCAGGGCTTGCGATATGGTTTCCGGATCCAGAACCGAGCCCGGCATCGGTTCATACACCACAGCCTTTTCGCCGCATTTGTCCAACAGGATCAGCGCATTGGCCGAAACCTTTCCGGGCATGCTGCGCAGATATGCCGTCGATACGCCGGCGCGTTGAAATTCCATCCGTAAAAACTCGCCGGCCGTATCGTCGCCGGTGCGGCCGTAGCTCGCTGCCGGTATCCGCAAGCGGCTGGCGGCGCATGCAACGTTGGCGACGGTGCCGCCGGCAAACGAATCGAGCCGCCGGCCAAGACATTTCTGGTCCGCTCTTGGCACGGCGTCGACCGCGATAACCGTGTCCAGGTTGGGATCGCCAAATGCCAGCAATCCGAATCGGCGTGCATTGCTGGTTTTAAAAATATCGATCATTGCGCGTGGATTCTTTCGCTATTCATGGTTCGGGGCCTGGTAAGCAGATCGACGGTCAATCGTTCGAAACGCGGTAAATCGATTTCTTCGATCACCAGCACCGGCCGTTCGCCAAGTTGCGGACCTTTTCCCAATGCCCAGCTCAGGGTATTGCCGTAACCGGCGGTAAAGCTGGTATCCACGTCGACCAGCATGGTTGCGCTTTTTGTTACTATGCCGGGGTCGATCCAAACCATCGCCGCCAATTCATCCCACATTGGAGATGGCTGCCCATACTGTCCGATGTAGCTTGCGAAAGCGGTCTTTCCGTTCGCAATCCGGGCCAGCAGTTCGGACCGGAAGAATGTGGCGGTAGTCGGATCGACGGGAATCTGCAACACTCTTTTCCATGGTTCATGCAGTACCATCGAGGCAGCTTCCGGATCCCAGCGCAGGTTGAATTCAAGCCGGGTGCCGTGCCGATATTCGTCAGCGAAGGTGTTGGCAGCGAGGACGGGGCGGAAACTCCCTCCCATGAAAACCAGTTCCTTGGCGAGCGATGAAAATGCGGAGTCAAGACGAGCCGCTACCGCCAGATCGGTTAGCGGACCGGCCGCCCAGATCGTCACTTCTCCCGGGAATTCATGTACCTTGCGAATCATGAAATCGACGCCGGGTTCCGACGCGGGCTTTATCGTAGCCATTCCTTCTGCTTGCGCCGGAATCATATAAGGATCGGCATGACGTTTTTTGTCTATCGGGTTAGACCAGGCTCCCTTATATGACAATTCCCCGTACATACGCTCCCAGCGCAGTGTTTTTTCGGCGCTGTTCAGCAAAGGAAAGACTGTCCCGGCATACACCGGCACCTCGGTACGGCCCGCGATCTCCAGCAATCGCAATGTGTGCTGGATGTTCTCGTCGCGCCAGCCATCGCCGCTGCCGACGACGATGCCGAGCACATCGACGTCCGGCGCCTGCAACAGCATCAGTATCGATTGCATATTGGTGCCGCCAGGCCCATACGCATCTTGACTGATGATCAGCTTGCGCCTGCCGGCATCGGCGTTCGCAGGCAATGCCGATATGGCCATCGCAAGCGACGCCGCCAGCCAGAGCAATGCCCGATCCAAAGTTGTTTTCATCCCTGAACTCTCATATGTTGATAACGTTGCAAGATCAGACCTGGTTTTCGATAAGTAGATTCATGGTTGCCATCAGCAATATCCATGCCATATGGTACGAACCACTTTATTTCACAAAGTACTGGAAACCGATTTTGTCTATATATATAAGCATCCAATCGACGATAGGAGCATAAGATATAAATGTGACGATATCATGACTGGTACGAACCATTGCGGTTTTATTTTTACTTGACGAGCATTCCTGTGCATGAGGAATCATGGCCGCACCAGTGGCGTGCACGGTTATGAAAAAGGGGAAAAGAAGGGGCAAGGATCGATGCCGCCGGCTGACCGTCGAGACGACTATCGGCAGGCAGTCATATGGTCAATGCAGGCGGCAAGCGAGCGATTATCGAACCTGGAAATGCTGCGATTGTCTTTGTGCGGGTAGTCGCTTACGCGGCCGTATTTTCCCGGAAAGGATGTAAAGACAGCTAAGTGAGAAATTGCTGCGCCAGCCCCGGACAAGCGCGGCTAGGAATTGTCAATGCGCCTGCTTCGGCATCACTTCAAACGCAAGCAACTGCGTTACCTGCGTCGCATTGAAGTTATTATCTGACACCAGCACCAGGCTATCGTGCCCGTTGGCCAGCCGCGGCCCCCAGGCAATACCTTCCAGGTTATCGACATACGGGAGATTGCTTTCATTCAGATTCAGAATCAGATGTTTTTTTGCAGGTTGATAGGCCGCTCCTTGCAATGATGCAATCCCGCTGATATCGCTTGCCTCGCTGACATCCATTTCATAGATGCGAATATAGAATTTGAATACGCCTTGGCTATTCTGAACTCCCGCACGTTCAAGCATTAGTAATTGATGGTCATTGATCGCCAGAATTTCGGATACGCCGTTGTCGGCATATTTACCGGCCGGCGCAACAGGAATGGCATCGAGCGGGTAAGCATATTGTCCAAGCAGCTGGCCGCTGCGCGTGTATTTGGTAACGCGCGCCATCGCGCCAGACTGCACGCTGGCCAGCGGACCGTCCTGGTATAAGGGAGCTTCCATCCCTACCCACAGATAGCTGCCGTCCGGCGAAAAACTCAATCCTTCAAAAGACAGGTTATCGCGCGGCCCGAGTTCTTGCTGCGTCGTTATCTGAAACATCGGCGCCAGCGGCAGCGATGCCAGATAAGCGCCATCGCGGCTAGCCTGCCTGACGAAAGGTCCCATCCCCAGCTTGCGATAACCTTCACTGGAATACCAGATACTGCCGTCTTGCGGATCAAAACGGATCGATTCGATGTCCGGCACTTCGCCGTCACGCCTTGCGCCGCGCTGAGGAAAATCAGCCACGCCAGGATATAGGCTGCCGTCCGCCTGTCTGAAATAGGTAACGCCGATCAGGTCGACAGCATGAAAACCCTCGCTGTCATAGTCCAGGCGGGCGCTATAAAAACGCGCCGGATTGACTTCCGAACGATCATCGCTTTCCATTACCCAGCTATTGGTTCGCGGGTCGTAATCAATTCCGGACAATCCGCCGACAATACTTCCCTTGAATGGATAGTCCAAGGGGATGCGTTGCTCGCCAATGAAGCGCAAACTGGCGATACTGCTGCTGGCAGGCGCCTGCGCCGGGTGATCGCCATCGATGCCGGCGCAAGCTGTGCAAAGCAACAGTAAAGAAAGGCAAGCGCTTGACGATATGTTTTTGATCAGCATGGATATTGCAATCTGAATGTGGAGGGACAGATGTCGGCAGCTTAAAGGAAATTGCGGTTATTGACAATTGGTACGTACCATTTTACCATGAGGCGATATGATGAAAATTGACGATACAACAGCGCTGACCCTGCCACGCTACAAATGGCTTGCCAATATTATCGGCACGACGATCAGCCAGGGCTTGCTCGCTGACAACCAGGCCTTGCCTTCCGAACGCGAACTGGCCGAGCGCTACGAAGTCAGTCGCGACACCGTCCGCAAGGCGGTGCGCTATATGGAAGAGCGCGGCATAATTTACAGCGGACACGGACGCGGCACTTTTGTGGCGCCGGCCATTGTGCGCGGAACCACGCGTTTCATTGACAGCTTTTCGCAAGATGCAAATAACCGCGGCAGCGTCGCCGGCCAGCGCGTTCTGAATGTCGAGCCGGTCGCTGCTTCGATGGCGATTGCCGGCCTGTTGAACGTGAGGCCGGGCGACCCCTTGCTCCGCATACATCGGATCCGTCTGATGGATAATGCAGCGGTCGGTTTGCACGACGCCTATTTCGTCTTGCCGCCGGGAGCAAAAGTCACCCTCTCCCAGATCGAGCGAGCCGGTTCCTTGTACAAGCTGCTGACCGAAAAATTTGGCTTTGCCCCTGCCGAAGCGGTCGAAAACCTCAGTGCCGGCGCCGCCGAGCAGGAAGATGCACGCTTATTGAACATCCAAAAAGGCGATCCCTTGCTTATTTGCGAAAGAATCACCTTGTCGGACCGACGCGAACCTATTGAATATTGCTTAATGAAATATTTATCCAGCTATCGCTATAAAACCCGCATCGCAAAACGCAGCGGCGACTGATTTGGCGCAGCGAGTCTTATATTGCGGTTGATACTTTTTAATGCGTCTTGAGAGTCCCGTCCAGGCGACCCAGCTACGCGCCCAGGCTCTTCGGCCACGTCATCTCCGAGAGCGCGGGGATGACTGAAAAAAGTCCATTGGCAAATCGCCGGCTGAACAGCCACCATTGCTATCCAGCGGATAGTCACTAGCTTACCAGTCCGGTATAACGCGACAGCGCAAAAAAATGCTCTTTCGCGCTATCCAGCGGCGTACCTGGCCCTTCTTCATGGAAGCCGTTGCACCACGCGAAATAAGCCATTTTCAAGTGCGGCAACAGCTCGGCGCCGGGATTGCGCGCCAACGCCATCGCAGCGAGTATCGCTTTGGCGGGAATGGTTGCCCGGCATGCGCCGGCGGGCAACGGTTCGGCCATTTCGGTGCGTTCATGCGCAGGCAGCATGCGCTGCGCGAGTTCGGCGGTTTCATCGATATTGCGCGGCAGCGGCATATCGAGCGGAGCGACCGCGATCAGATAGTTGGCAGCCCGCAGCGCTTGCTTTTCGGCCTCGCGTCGAATACTGGATGAATCCGGCCTGACGCCCCGCACTGGCGCTTCAAGCAACATGCTCAAGGCAGCTTCACCGGTGACGCTGCCCGCCAGCATACGCGCCAGGTGAAAGGCATCCCCCACAGTCGCAAGCGGCTTGCGCGCCAGGATCAGACCATGCAGGGCCGCCAGCGCCGCGCCACAGTTGCTGCCGAAAAGCAGATTCAGCTTACGCACAACACATTCCAGACGCCGTCCCGCCGCGAGACCCTTGCCGCCAGCCGCATCGCATGAGGTATCGAGCCGCGCATGCAACAGGTCAGCCATCTCACGGACGCTGCCGAACCGCGCAATGGCGCCGCCCGGATTAAACAGGGCTGAGATCGTTGCCTCGACATCCGCCTCGGGAAGGATGGCCGCGATCGAGACAGCCATTGCCGTGCTGCCGGCGGAGCGCTGGTGCGATGAGAGATGTAAGGACATAGCGATCGCCATAAGAAGTCGAGAAAGTATTCCTGAGCAGGTAGAAACATCGTTGCGAGTACGGTTTGCAGCTTGACAGTTGCAGCCGGTATTCTTTCTGCCACAGCGAAACTGAGGACCGGTTCCCGAAACGATGCAGCGCACAGCCCGGCGCTTCATCCTGGGGAACGATTTCGCGCCTGCAAACAAAAGCCGTGCCCGGAATCTTCGCTCTCGCCATGCCCAGCCGTAGCGAATGCTGCTTCGGATGCATGCCTCAAACTTCGCGGTTACGGACGACTCCGCAACGGCAAATCACCTAACCTGTGCAACGGAACATGCGGACGTGCGACGGAATTTTCGGCTTCCGCTGCATGCGCCGCTTACTTCCGACACGCATCGTCGCCCCAGCGACGAGATGAAGCACGCGAAACTTCGGTTGTACAACACCATGGCGGCCCATATTGCCGCAATAAATTCAATTTCTATCCAAGGAGGTGAGCGCCGCTTTGAAAAAGACACAGGAAATGATTTAACCGCATCGCTAAACGCGAGGCCATGCCTCGCATTCTGGTAATCAATCTAATGGGGAAACATTATGAGCATTTTTTCAAAAATCAAGCACGCCTTTGAGAAGGTCGGCCATGACATCGAGCACGTAGCCAAGGCCGCTATCCACGACGTCGAAGGCGTCGTCAAAACGATGGAAAAGGATGTCGAACACGTCCTGCAAGATACGATGAAGATGACTGAAGCACTGATGCAGGGCAATTTCAAGGAAGGCTTGCAAGACTTCCTGAAAGTGACGGATGACGTAGTCAAGTCCGGCACCGACCTGGCCACATCGCAAGCCAAAATAGCAATGAGCATGATGGGCGATTTGCATATATCCAAAGGATTCGACAAATTCGTCAGCGGCGCTGAAAAAGAACTGAAGACGGTTACTGACGATGTCGAAAAAGGCGTCGATTCGACGGTCAAGACTCTTGCCGATTCCACGGTCGGCATCGCCACCGGCTCGGTTCAGATGCTGAAAGATCTGGCCCATGGCGACCTGAAGGCAGCAATGGGCGATGCGATGAAAGTGGGTGAGGATCTGGTAACCGTGGCGGCCGACCTGACGCCGGAAGGATTGGCGGTAGACATGGCGAGCCAGGTGATGGTCGCCGCGCATATCGGCAATGCCAAGATCGACGACCTGGTGGCCGGCGCAATGCACGGCAATGTAGGTGAAATGGTCAAGGGCGCCGAAAAATTCGCCAAAAGCGAAGTGGTTTCCAAGGTTGAAGATTACGCTGAAACAAAACTGGCGTCGAATCCAAAAATCGCGGAACTGGCTTCGAATGTTCTGCCGTTTCTGTTATTGGCGCCCGATGTCAGCCGCAATCAGAAAAACGCCGACAACGAGCGCTCTTCGCATCAGAAGCACGCATTCGCGTAATCTGCAATTGATCTTGGCTACTTGACCTGACATCCGCAGCGCGAGGTCGTGACTGCCTCGAATAAAACAATGCATCCTTCCTGCGAAAGCACGAAGGATGCATCTTTTTTTGGGCTGCCGGTTATTTCAAGGCTGTCATTTTGGGGAAGACGTGAAAGGCCCCAAAAAAAACCAGGCTAGTGGACTGAACTTGTCGAAACGTTAGACGCCGACGGACCTGACACCGCAATGATGCGCGGCGTCAGCAGGAACAGTCGCTGGAAACGCTGGCCCTGGTGGTGCTTGAAACGGAACAGGCCGCCAATCAAGGGAATTTTCGACAAACCCGGCACGGCAGTTTCTGCATGGTCATCCTGGTCGACGGAGTAACCCGCAATCAGCAAACTCTCGCCATTGTTGATCAGCGCCTGCGTATCGATGGTGCTGTTGCTGACAATCGGCAAGGCTCCAACCTGCTGCGTGCTCAGCTGGCCGTCCTCGATATGCACGTTGAGATGGATCTGCTCAGTGCTTGAAGTGGGCACGATCATCGGCAACACCCTCAGGGATACGCCGGCCGATACGCTATACAGGTCCGCAGACTGGTAGCCGGACACCGGGACATAGAAGGTTTGCTTGTTGTCCATGATGGCCTCGACGTTGTCCAGCGTCTCGACTTTAGGGCTGGCAGTGACGCGCGCCTGGTCGCTTTGCTGGAGTGCCGAGACCCGACCCAGCAAGTAACGCCCGGCGCCGCCGATCACTGCTGTCAGGACGCCGCCCGCCGGCGTCGAAAGTATCGGCCCGCTATTGGTCTGATTCGCCGGGTTGCCGAAACCCTGCGGATTGAGGGAGTCCGGATTTCCGGCCTGGGCCAGGGCGCCGTTGCCGGTCTGCACGTCCATGTGGCCGGAATGCAGCCGCCAGTCGACGCCTAGCTCTTTCAGCGCATTGTCGGTGATCTCGATGATGGTCGCATCTATTTCAAGAACGCCGGGACGCTGATCCAGCGATTCGATCAGCGCTTGAAAAGCCGGCATGTTTTCGGCGCGGTCGCGGACGAAAATCGCATTGCTGCGCGGATCGGCTTCAATCACCGGTCCGGCGGATGCCGCGCCTCGTTCAACCGTGCCAGCGTCGGCACGGCCGCCGGGGAGCGGCGGCAAGTCTGCGGCGGCCTGGCGCGAATTATCGGCGGAAAGCCCGGGCAAGGACGGTACCGGCGGCCGCCCATTGGCGCCCGGGGCAAACGCATTGCCACCGCTGTTGCCCGCATTGTTGCCGGTATTGCGCAGGCTCTTCATGCGATAAGTATCGCGCGGCGCCGGAGCAGCGTCGCCTGCTGCTTGACTGCCGCCGTTTGCTGCATACAGACCGCGCAGCAGCGAGGCGACGCCGCGCACCGTCACGCCTTGGCCATCAATTGTAACGGTACGGTCGGTGGCCCAGGCATAGCTCAGGGGAAACCGCTGCACCACAACCTTATCGCTAGGCGCCGAAGTTTGATCAATCAGGCGCGCGACATCGGATACCAGTTCTACATAGCGCGGCGGCCCGGAAGCAATCACCAATCCTGTTTCGCCATCGTAACGGATAGGAAAGCGCCGATCCGCAATGCCAAGGCTCGCCAGCACGCGCCGCAGTTCCGCCACATTGCTGCGCCTGAGGCTGATGGTAGCGTTACGCGCCTCATTGGCGCCGGCGATACTGAGCACCGCGCCATCGTAATACCAGATGAAACCGAATGTATTGGCCATCTTGTCCAGGAACTGCTCCGGAGAACTTTCGAAACGGCCTGACACAGAGCCTTCGACATGGGAGGAAATCGAGGTCATGATATTTTCGCTGGCGCCGAAGTCGCGCAAGACATCCTTAAGGTCTTTATGGTCAGCCACGTACTGGAATCTCTGGCTTTTCCAGACCAGCGGCTGAGCCCCGGCGCTGGCTCCGGCCACACATAGAATCAGCGGCAATACCCAGGAGATTTTTCGACACAGCGCGTTGCGCCGTTTGCGCAGGCGGGAAACCGCGCTGTACGCTTGCCCGCACATCATAGGAGTGTTTGTCATGGAATAGGTATGGGTGAAGGGCGGCCCGGAAGAACCGCCTCGGGATTTAGCCGTAGATGGTCTCGGATGGCGACTCGTTGAATTGCCTGCGATAACCCTTGGCCAGCGCGGAGCGGCTGCTGACGCCCCAGCGGCTGGCCGTATCGAAGATCGATGCCCCGGCCCAGTCGCCGTCAAGCAGATCGTTGCGAACCCCGTCCAGCCGCAAGCTGCGAATCACGCTGCTGGGCGACACGCCGATGGATCTCTTGAACGCCAGCTGCAAGGCGCGCTCGGTGACATCGACATGTGCGGCAACTTCGCGCGTGCTCAGATTTGCCCGGTTCAGATTATCGACAATGTAGCGATATGCGCGCCGGTATTTTGCCGGCAGGCGCGCCGAAACAGCATCGCTTGCCGCCGTTCCGCTGTGCGTCCCGCCGTGTGTCTTGTCAAGCGGCCTCACCTCAACCGCCTCCAGGCGCAGGCAGCGCAACGCCTCGCTGGCATATTTCGAATAGAACTGCAACGCCTGGGCCGGATTGCCACGCCGCACCGCAACTTTCGACGAGGCATACAGATATTCGACATTCCAGCGCCGCGTACCTGCCTCTCCTTCAGACCGGTTGATCTTGACCAGGACGCGATCCGCAATGTCGTCGAGCCCGCCAGCCAGCGCCGCCAGTATGACGTCGAGCTTGGCGAGGAAGCCCTGGCCGGCGCCGCCGAAGCGTTGCGGTTCGTCAATTGCGAAAAAAATCCGGTCCGCCGCGCTGGCGTCGCCTTGCACCAGACGATCCAGTAAATTAAGATATTCCCGGCGCTGCAGCAGCAACAACGGCATAGGCGACATGACAGCAGTCTCCTCATGCACATGACGCATACGCGCTGCGCGCTCGCCGGCCGACTGCATGCTGGCGCTGCGCGCAGAAGTCCAGAATGCGTGATCACCCAAGGTCGCAGCGCCGCGGATCTGCAGCTGCACGTCGAATTCCCTAGCCAGCAGCGCGACCAGCAGGCGCCAGCCGGGCTGGCGATGTTCATCGGCCAGCTCCGCGGCACGCAACAGCGCGTCATCCGCCGCAGTCTGGTGGCCGATCTGATGTTGCACCAGCGCGATTCCTAGCAAACCTTCCAGCATATCGCTGGGGCTGGCGGCGTCGTCGTTGCACATGCGCGTAAAACATTTCGCGCTGGCGCTGTAGCGATCGCGCAGCATCAGCTGCCAGCCGGTATTTCGGCAAGACATGATGCGCAGCCGGTCGCCATTGGCTCCGAGCAGTTTTTGGGCGCGACGATATGCCTCTTCGGCATCTTCATCATGGCCAAGCAGCAGCGACGAATCGCCCAATGCTATCAGGCGTGCAATATCGTCAGATGTCAGCTCGCGGCGGCTGCATTCAAGCACGTCGTCGACCTGGCAATAGGCCCGATCGAATGCGCTGTCAAGCAATGCGGTGGAATAGGCGGGAAGTTTGTCTTGCAAGGAAAGCGCCGAAGAGAGCGCGAAATAGACGGTGGAAAACATGAACGTTACTCCAGTGTAGGTTGTCAAGAAAAATCAGACGATCCGTTGCCGGCTGCCGAATGCGTGACACCAGCGACCAGTACATCATAGGCGAAAGCCACTTCGCAAATTTCAACAAACAACATCTGATTCCACAACAATCTTCACTTTTTCAATGTAATTTCCGGCGTCGATTTATCTTGCGAGTTGTCTTGTGAATTACCGACCATCCCGGCGCTTAACGCCCGGCCGAAACCCAGAAATTTGATATCGTTTACAACCTGCCCTGCGAACACCGCCGTCAGCGCGATGACCATCACCAGGCCGACCGCGCCGCGCAGCGGCTGGCTCAGCGAGTTCGGCTCAAGTTTATCTGCCGCGCGGGAAATCAAGCCTATGCCAATTTCAATCAACACCAGCACCAGCATGATTGGCGTACCGAGTTTGGCGATGCCGGTCCAGAGCGAGTCCGTGCGTTGAATCAGGAAAGCCTCGGCGGTGCTCGAGAGCGATGGCATAAGCTGTTCTACCGGCCACCATTTGAATGACTGGAACAAAGCACCGAGTATGAAGATCATGCCGCCGCCAACGTAGAACAAGGTAACCACAAGTTGCATCAGCACTGTCGACACCGGCGTGCTTTGATCGCCGCGCAGCGGATTGCTCATCTGAATATTATTGAACCCGGCCAGATCGTCGATCAGCGTGCCGACGCTCTGCGCGATCCAGAATGCCGTGGCGGCCGAATATCCGAACGCCAGTCCAAGAAAAGCTTCCTTTGCCGTCAGGACCAGCAGCGTCGCGCTATTCAAGCTTTCAAAAGCTTCAGGACTTTGTCCTGCCGTCACGAAATAGGTAAGTAAATAGATGACGCCGTTGCGGGCTATGCCCGGTATCGCCTGATCGCTGGTAGGAGGAAATACGAGAAATACAATCATGATGCGCATGCCGGCGAGCAGCATCATGACAATCAGATTGTGATAAGCCGTGTACAAGGACAGCAGCGTATTGCTCAGAACCGTTAATTCATTCATGGTTATCTGCCTTAAAGGGTTCCAGGAGTTTCGTCGTTGCGGCGAATGCGGAAATGATGCTGTTCACCTTAAGGCACGCCGCGCCAGCAGAGATTCAATGGCTTCCTCATCAGCGTTTTCCTCGCGCCGGCGCCGGGTGTCGTCTTCAATCCGTTTCAATTTTAGCCGGCACTTGTCGAGTGCGGCATCCATGCGGACCAGCTTGGTACGCACTATTGCAACTTTGCGTTCCTGTTTTTCGAGGGTGTCGTGCGCCTGCCGTTCGCGCGCTTGCATGACCTGGACTTCTCCACGCAAATGACCGCGCCAGGCGTCATGGCTTAAATACAGTGCCGCCGACAAGCTTGCGGCGAGCAGTTCTTTCAAGCCGTCTTCATGGATGCGGCTGCGTTCGCAGGCTTGCGCTGTTTCAGCAGCAGCGGCGGCGTGCGCCGCCTCGGCCGCCAGCATGTCTTGCCTGGCAGCTTCGAGTTCATCCTTTGCGCGCTGCTGCCGGCGCATCTGCGCGGCGACGATTGCCCGCCATATTTTTGCGGCGTCAACGCTCATCGCACACCATCAGCTGGAAAATTGCGAAACAATCGCATGGGTATGCGCCCCCGGCGCCTCTTCGTCCGTGCTCTGGATCAGGAATTGCTCGATTGCGTCATGGTGCGAAACAGCCTCGTCGGCCAGCGGATCGGTTCCCTGCTGGTACTCGCCGATCTGCAACAGCAGCTCGATCTCGTTGAACTTCGACATCAGCTTGCGTATCCGCCCCGCGCCGTTGCAATGCGCGCTGCTCGCCACCAGGGTCATTACCCGGCTCAAGCTGTTGAGAACGTCGATCGCAGGATAGTGGTTACGGGCGGCGATAGCGCGCGACAGAACGATGTGACCATCAAGAATGCCGCGCACTTCTTCGCTGACCGGATCGTTGCCCTCCTCATCCTCGGCCAGCACCGTATAAAATGCCGTGATCGAACCGGTGCTGCCCATGCCGGCGCGTTCAAGCAAGCGCGGCAACTCGGCAAAAATGGAGGGGGGAAAGCCGCGCCGGGTCGGCGGTTCGCCAGCCGACAAGCCAATTTCACGTTGGGCCCGCGCAAAACGCGTCAGCGAATCCATCATCAGCAACACACGCATGCCCTGGTCGCGAAAATACTCGGCAATCGCAGTACCTACGTAAGCCGCCTTGGCGCGCTCGATCGATGAGCGATCCGAAGTCGCGCACACCACCACACTCTTGGCCATGCCCTCCTTGCCGAGAATCAGTTCGATGAATTCCCGCACTTCGCGGCCGCGTTCGCCGATCAGCACCACCACATTCACATCGCAGTCCGCGCCGCGGGCCAGCATGCCGAGCAGCGTACTCTTGCCGACCCCGGCCGGAGCAAAGATGCCGACCCGCTGACCTTCGCCAATGGTCATCAAGCCATCGATGACTCGCACGCCGGTGTCAAGCGGTTCTTCTATCATGCGGCGGGTAAGCGGATCCGGCGCAGGCGCAATGACTGAGCGGAATTCCTTGGTCTCGATTGCGCCGAGCCGGTCTAGCGGCTCGCCCAGGCCATCCAGCACGCGGCCCATCAGCGCCGGACCTACCGGCACCGACAATGGCCTGCCCTGCCCGACTACCCGGGTTGAACGCGATAAGCCGACAACGCTGCCGAACGGCGCCAGCAGCGCGAACTGACGGGTGAAGCCGACCACCTCGGCGCGCTGCACCAAGCGCCCGTCGGCTTCGCGCAGCTCGCATAATTCGCCGAGCGTGGCGTCCAGGCCGCCCACTTTCAATAAAGTACCTATGATTTCGACCACCTTGCCGTGCTGCTTGAGCATTGGCGTCGCATCGAGGGTGGCGTCCAGCGTGTCGAGAAAGCTGTCGAATCCGTCCATCATTCCATGCTTTCATGCTGGTCCAGCGTTTCGTCCTGCTCCAGCGCAGGTTCTTCGCGGGATTGCCGGAATTGCGAAGGCGGCTCGGCAACCAGGCCGGCAACAGCACGCCGCAGCGCATCGAGATGCAAGGAGAGGCTGCCGTCGATCACGCCGTAGTCCCACTCGCAGAGGCAGCTGCCCGGCGCCAGATCGACGCGTCCCGCAACTTGCGGATTGACGCCCCATTGGTTGGCGCTGCAGGCTGTGCCGAAGGCTGCTCGTGCGGCATCCAGGTCCTGAGGAGCAACCTGTACAGTCAAAAAGGATGAATCGGCCAGGAGCCGGTCGACGGTTCCGGCAACCTGCGTAAACAGCGCCTTGGGATCCGCGGCGCCCAGCACGCGTTCGACGGCACCCGTAACAATCTGCACGATCCGCTCGCGGGCGGCGCAGAGCAGCTGGTGCTGCGATGCCGCCTGGCGCAGCATGAGGGCGTGCACCTCTTCCAGTCCGCGCCGGCGGCCTGCCGCGTAACCCAGACGCGCGCTATTGTCGAAGCGGCGCTGCGCTGCAGTTTCCAGCGTATCCGCCCGTTGCTGCGCTGCTGCCACGATGGCTTGGGCAGTCGCTTCGGCTTCCGCCAGCAGTCCGGCATAACGCTGTTCGAGCGCGCCATACGCTTGATCGAGGGCTATTACGTTGGCGAGTTCCGCGCTGCGTATCACGTCTACGTCGGGTCCGACGGACGCTTGTTCCGAGCTTAGCCAAATAGCCATTGCATCTCCGGGAAGAACGATCCTAGTTTCGAAAAAAAGCGCGCCGACTCGCCATTGCCGGAAAGCTGGCCTGCCAAACAACGTTTATCCAGGCTTCCGCCCGCGACCTCTGCCATGGCCATGTCGGCAATCTCCTCGGAGGCGAGGGCAAATGCCACCAGCGCGGCAGCCGCCGGGGCCAGCCCGGCATCCTCGGACTGGATCAGTTGCCAGCCATCGGCCGCCAGCGACGCTGCGGTGAACGACGCCGGCAGCGGCGGCGCAGAAGCAGCGACAACCGCATCCTCCCGCTGCAGACACTCCAGAGCGCGTTCTCCAACCGCAGCCAGCAGCTGCTCGCGCTGGCTGCGGGCCACCACCCGGCGCAGACCGGCGCGTGACCGGTACAGCACGCGAGCTGACAATACCTTGCGCAAACCGGCGGCGTCCAGCAGTGCAAGCCGGTTGACGCTCACGCTCAGCTGGTCGGCAGAAACGACACCTGGCAGCCAGACATCGCGCGCGGCTAGCCATGTCTGGACAGCAGCGGGAGTGCAAGCCTGGCGCCAACGCTGGCAATGAAGTTGCGCCTGGCGTGCCGCCTCCTCGCCCACCCTTGTTTCGTATTTGCCGATCCAGGCATGCAGCTGGGCAAGCGTTGCCGGCGCACTTTCGCTTGGACCGTTAATACCGTCGCGGGCATTCAAGACGGCTTGCTCCGCGAAAGCAAAGCCCGCAAGCCACCCGGCGCCAGCTTGCGGAGCAGTCCGTAGCGTCTGGCGGCAAACGCCAGCGCCGCAGCCAGAATTGCCGCCAAAAGCAGTCCTGCTCCTATCAGCCAGGCGTCGCCGGCGTTGCGGCGTAGGGATCTCGCGGCCGGCAAGTCGGCGCCGGCCACCATCGTCACGCTGACGTTGTCATAGGTCAGCCCTTCCACCGCATGCACAACCAGGTTCTTGATGCTCGGCACCAGCGAAGCGACATCGGTGCCAGGCAAATACTTGACGAACACCGCTGCCGACGACGGCTTGACTTCGTTGGCCAGCGGATCGTTATTCGGCAGGACGATCTGGACACTGGCGTAACTGACGCCGTCAATCCGGGAAAGCACCTCCGACAGCTGCTGCGATACCCCGTAGATAAAACGCACCCGCTCTTCGGTAGGCGTAGAGATCAATCCATCCTTCTTGAACATCTCGCCGAGATTTTCGTGCTTCTGATGCGGCATGCCCTGCGATCGCAGCACATTGATGGCTCGCGCAAAGTCCCGTTCTTCTGCTCTCACCGCCCAGCTTTTTCCGCTTTCGTCTTTCTGCTTGGATGCGGGAATGCCGGCGTCGAGCAGCGCCGCCAGCATGTCGTTGGCGTCGGCTTCGGATAGTTGCGCATACAGCTGTTCGCTGCAGCCGCTGATGAGTACGACGCTCAGCAAAGCGATGCAGAGCTTGCGGAGCAACGACGGATAGTGTGGCATCTGGCGCTCCTATTGATTCTTGACCAAGGTCTGGATGGCGCCCTTGCTGCCTTGCGCAAGCGTTTGTCCGAGATACAGCTTGGCTGTCAAAGTAGCAACGTCAAGCTGCACCTTTACCGATTGCGCCACCACTTCTTGCATGCTCATCTTGTCGGCGCCTGCGGCGAAGGCGTCGACCTTGCCGGTCAAGGTCCCCATGGCCTGATCTTGCTGCGTAATCATTTCCGATACCGCGGAAGGTCCCTGGAAGTGCGTCACGCTTTGCGGTGAAAGGCGTGCTTGCTCGAACTTGGCGCGGAATTGTTCGACCAGATCGCTGCGTGGCGCCGGCGTCACCCCGCCCGCGGCCGCCGCGCTTTCCTTGACGGCGCCGGCGCCGCCTTGCATTGCAGGGGTGCTTGAGATCGGTGGCAGTGGTGGAATTGTCATGCTCATATCGATCTCCTTAAGCGCGCAGATGCCGGCGTTGTAACAAAAACTGCAATTGACTCTTATCGATCTGCGCCACGGCCGGCCGCTTCGCCGTCTTGTCGCCTGCCTGCCCCATCAGGGTAGTCATGAGCTCGATCGAGTCGGCATCCTCCTTGCCCGACATGACTTCATTTGCATAGTGACGCCAGGACTCGTCATCTTGATTGGCCAGGCAGATCGCCAGCAGCGAACTGACGTAAGGGCCGAACGAACCTCGCAAAGGCTGCTGTTCAAGCTCCCGCAACAGACGCACGGCGTCGGAGAAACGCTTCTGACGGATCAATATCCAGGCGTCGTACGCGCGCAATTCGATAAAACCCGGCCGCATCAGGTGCACCGCAGCCAGCAGGCGCTCGGTTGGTTCGATATGGTTATGCTTGGCGCCGAACATCAATAGTTCGATCAGCCCCGTTAACAGCTCGTTACTGCAATTTCCCATCTTCATATCCAGCTCCTCGAAGAAAAACCCCCGCACGCCGCCTTGAGAACAGCACGCACCGCGCGGCAGGTAGTAACGGAAGATAAGGCAGCTTCGCCATCGTTGTCGCCGTAGATACGAACCTGCATCGCAACTAGCGAAACATCGCGCCGCAACCTGCCGAATACGGCAAGTTGCTCCTGCTTCGCCTCAGCGCGCATCGGTTCGCATTCACGCCCTTGCCTGCCTCGCGCCGACGCAATAATCGCCCCACACCTTATTTCGGTATACATCCATGTCCGACGAAAAAACCGAAGAGCCCAGTGAGAAGAAACTGACCGACGCCCGGCGCGACGGCGAAACGTCGAAAAGCCAGGATTTGCCATTTGCGGCAATTCTATTCAGCGCGGCGATCGGTTTCTCGCTGGGCGGCCCTGTCATGACGGAACAATTGCGTTTGCTGCTGCGCATGGGGCTCGACGTTGCGAATGCACAATCGGAAAATTTCAGCTATACCGATGCGCTGGTAACTGCCGGCACGCGCGGCTTGGCCCTTTGCCTACCGATAGCGCTGCTGGCCACATTGATTTCGGCCGCCGTGATTGCAGCGCAAGTCGGATTGCAGCTCGCTTTCAAGCCGCTGGAGCTGAAATTCAATTCAATCAATCCGGCATCGGGACTGAAACGGATCTTTTCGATGCGCTCGATGATAGAGCTGGCAAAAACCGTGATCAAAGCTTGCATTCTGGGCGCGGTATTGTGGAAAACCGTGCTGATACTGATGCCATTGCTGATTGGGGTCGTATACCAGCCGATTCTGGGATTGGACAACATCGCCTGGGGCGCTCTGTGCAAGATGCTGGCCATCTCTGCCGTCGTTTTCCTGGTGATAGGCACGGCCGATTTTGCTATCCAGCGCTGGCTGTTCATCCGCGACCACCGCATGAGCAAGGATGAAGTCAAACGGGAGAACAAGGAAAGCAACGGCAATCCGCAAATCAAGCAAGAGCTGCGCAAACTGTCAAAAGAACTTGCCAACGCGCCGCAGAAATCGCATGTGGGACAGGCGAATGTGGTAGTGGTCAATCCGACCCACTACGCGGTCGCCCTGCGCTACGCGCCAGAAGAATGCGGCTTGCCGCGCGTCATCGCCAAAGGCACCGATGACGAAGCGCGCGTCATCCGTGAACTGGCGGCTTTGCATGGCGTCCCGATCGTCGGCAACCCGCCATTGGCGCGCGCGCTTTATCTGGTTGCTCTGGAAGAAACCATCCCCGAACCCCTTTTCGACGCGGTAGCGGCAGTGCTCGCCTGGGTTGACGATATGGGCAAAGGCCACACCACAGCTGTCAATCCAGCTTGAAGGAGATTTACATGAAATCGTCGCGCCTCTTCAATATCAGCGGCGAAGTCGGCATCGTAGCGTTGGTGATGGCAGTCATCGCACTGATGATCCTGCCTTTGCCCACGTTCCTGATCGATATGCTGCTGGGCCTGAATATCACCATCAGCATCGTGCTGCTGATGGTGACAATGTATATTCCCAGCGCCACATCGCTGTCGGCTTTTCCATCCCTGCTGTTGTTTACTACCTTGTTCCGCCTGTCGCTTAACATCGCCTCGACAAAATCGATCTTGCTTAACGCCGAAGCCGGCCACATCATCGAGAGTTTCGGCGAACTGGTGGTCGGCGGCAACCTGGTAGTCGGGCTGGTGGTGTTCCTGATCATCGCGACCGTGCAATTCATCGTGATCGCCAAAGGCTCGGAACGGGTAGCGGAGGTGGGCGCGCGTTTCACTCTGGATGCAATGCCGGGCAAGCAGATGAGCATTGACGCCGACGTCAAGGCCGGCAATATTTCCGTCGACGACGCCAGGCAACGGCGTGCTTTGCTGGCCATCGAGAGCCAGCTGCATGGCGGCATGGACGGCGCGATGAAATTCGTCAAGGGAGATGCGATCGCCGGCCTGGTCATCACCATGGTTAACATCCTCGCCGGCATGGTGATCGGCGTCAGCTACCATGGCATGAGCGCAGGCGAAGCTGCCAACCGCTTTTCCGTGCTTTCCATCGGCGATGCGATGGTTTCGCAAATTCCCTCCTTGCTGATCTCGGTCGCGGCCGGCATCTTGATCACGCGCGTGGCCGACGAACATAGCCGGCCGCGCTCGCTAGGCATGGATATCGCATCGCAGCTGTCAACCAATTCGAACGCCTTGTTCAGCGCTTCGGCCATGTTATGCGGGTTCGCATTGGTGCCTGGCTTTCCGACCACCTTGTTCCTGGTGTTGGCGGCTGCCATCTTCGCCGGCGGCTATAGCTTGCGACGCAAGCAGCAGCAATCCAAGCCCGATTCCGGCACCGAGCTCTCCGCTCTGCTCACCGATGGCGTCAAAGGCGGCGCGCCCAGCATTGCGCAGCACGCTCCGGCGTTCGCCGTTCCGTTATCCATACGCCTATCGAAAAAGCTCAGCGGCCGGCTCGCCGAGGCGGCCTTGAACCAGGCCCTGAACGACATACGGCTGCGGCTGGTGGAAGAACTCGGCCTGCCTTTTCCGCGCACCGCCGTATGGACCGCCCACGACCTGCCCGGTCTGTCATACCAGATCCTGCTGCAAGAGGTGCCGCTGGCGCCGGTAGAGATGCCGGAGTCGGTCAGCCAGCGCGAAAAGGCGTTGGCAGACGATGTGTTCGATTCGCTGCGGCGTGAAGCGCATCTCTTCGTCGGGCTGCAAGAAACGCAATGGATACTGGACCGCGTCGGCGCCGAGTATCCAGGCCTGGTCGCCGAGGTGCAGAAAGTCTCGACCGTGCCGAAGATAGCGGAAGTGTTCAGACGCCTTCTCGAAGAGCAGGTACCGATCCGGAATATCCGGGCGATCCTGGAAAGCCTGGTTGCATGGGGCGCCAAGGAAAAGGATGTTCTGATGCTGACCGAATACGTGCGCGGCGATCTGGGCCGCTTCATCGCCCACCGGGCGACGGCAGGCACCGGAAAAATGCAGGCGATCATGCTCGAAGCCGATGTCGAACAGACTATTCGCCAGGCCATCAAGCCCACTCCGGCCGGCAATTTCCTGACACTTGAACCGCAGCAAATCGATGCCCTGCTGGAGTCGGTCCAAAGCGCCATCGGCAACGAACCGGCGGCTGGCCTCGCGGTCGTTACCGCAATGGATATCCGGCGCTACTTCCGGCGCATGATCGAACAAGGCTTTCCGGCGCTGCAGGTGTATTCATTCCAGGAACTGGGAGCGGATGTCGAGCTGCAGCCGGTCGGCGTGGTCAATCTCTAGCCATGGATAACCGCTTCCGGCAGGCGCGCGAATTGCGGGTCCTGCGGCTTTCTTCTGAACATCCGGATAACACGCCAAGCAAGCCGGCGCGCCAGCGGACAACGCGTTTCGCTACGCTTCTCGGCGCCGCCCGGCAGGAGCTGACAGACGGCGCCCGGGCCGGCGCCGAAGATAGATCGATGGATGACGACGCCGACCAGCGCGACGAAGCTCCGCCGGGCATGCCGCACCAGGACAGCCGGGCGGCGCCGGCTGCCGAAGCGACGGCTGGCAACGACGCAGAGCGGGATGGACTCGCCGCTCTGCGCGCGCACATGATCCGGCAATGCTCGCAGGCAGCGGAGGCTGACCTGGTCGTTGAGCATCTGGCCGAACGCGTCGCAAATTTCTGCTCGTCGCCTGCGGTCAAGAGAGGCGGAACCTGGGAAGTCGCCATCGTGCTCAATCCGGCCATCCTGCCTGAGACCAACCTGCATTTAAAACTTTCGCCATTCCGGCTGTCGCTTCGCTTCGAGTCCAATGATGCACGGGCCAATGACTTAATCTGCCTGAACACGGATGCATTGCTGCGGCGTCTGCGTTCCCGGCTCGACGCCAGCTTCGATATCGATGTCGAGACGGCCTGAGCTTTCAAAAAAGAGACGGATCCTTATGCATAAGCAAGTCACGGAAAAAGTCAGGGCAACACCGATCGCTGATCGCTTGCGCTCATATCCGCCAGCACTGGCCAGCCTATCCCGAGGTGTATTCGATGCGCGCAGCACGATGCGCATTGCAGCCAGCGCTGCCGGCATCGAATTGCGTGCAATGCCGGCGGCATCGATGAGCTTCAAGCGCGCTGCAACGCTGCGCCTGGATTCCTCCCACGGCGTACTGACCGCACTCATTGACCTGTCCGGCCATCCGGCGCTTGAAGCGATCGCGCTCGACAGCGACCGTCAAAGGAGCACCGCGTTGGCCAACCTGTGGCTGGCGCCACTGCTCGAAACACTGGCGGCCAACGGCTATCCGCAGCCAAGCGTTGCGGAACTGACACTGACCGGCGCATCGACGGCGATACAGGGGCTGACATTTGGATTCCGGCTCGCAGCGACAGAGACTTGCCCTGGAGTTGCTGAGGTTGCCGTGATCGTCGATCTGCCGCTGCCGCTGGCGGCCCTGCTCGAGCGGCAATGGCTGGCTGCACCCGGCGCAGCGCAAGCATTACCCGCTGCACTATCCCTGCCCACCCATCTGCGGCTGCGCAGCCGCCATTGCAGCCAGACATTGCTCACTTCTTTACGCTGCGGCGACATCTTGCTCGGCTGGCAACCGCGCGGAAACCACATACGCGGCGCAGCTATCGACAACGTCACGCTGCGCTGGGGCGTCGGCAACGGCTGGTGCGCTACCGCACAGGCAAGCGTCGCGGCACACACCATAACCCTGGAGAACAAACCTATGACGACCTACAATCTAGACAACGACCAGCTTGCGGAACGGGAAGTGACGGAAGCTGCAGAGCAGATCGATGTCGGACAGCTTGAGATCCCGGTCCATCTTGAGATTGTCACGCTTAATTTGCCGATAGCGCAAATCGCCGCGCTGGAATCCGGCTGCATCCTGGAGCTCCCAGTGCCGGTGGACGACGCCCAGATCCGGCTGGTTTCGCATGGCCAGGTTCTGGCGTTTGGCGAACTGGTAGCAGTCGGCGGCCAGCTAGGCCTGCAAATCCACCGCATGGCAGAACGCAATGACCGGCTCTCCTGATATTGCGTCGCTGCTGATCGCAGCGCTTGCCCTCGCCATCTTGCCGTTCGCCGCGATGGTGGTGACGTCTTATACGAAGATCGTCGTGGTGCTCGGTCTACTCCGCAACGCTCTCGGCTTGCAGCAAGTGCCGCCGACTTCGGTGCTGAACGGCGTTGCCATCATCATTTCATGCTTCGTGATGGCGCCGGTCGGCATGGAAGCTGTCAAGCACGCGCAGCTATCGAGCGAACAAACCGCCGGATCGCAGATCATGCCGTTGTTCGATGCCGCGCGCGAGCCGTTTCGCACCTTTTTGCGCAAGCATACATCGGAACGCGAGAAGGCGTTTTTCATGCGCTCGGCCCGCCAGATATGGCCGCCGGAGCGAGCCGCGGAGCTGAAACCGGACGACTTGATCGTACTGGCGCCGGCGTTCGTATTGAGCGAACTGACCGCGGCTTTCAAGATCGGCTTCCTGCTATACCTGTGTTTCATCGTGATCGATCTGGTGATCGCCAATGTACTGATGGCATTGGGATTATCCCAGGTCAATCCGAGCAACGTCGCGATTCCATTCAAGCTGCTGCTGTTCATATCGCTGGACGGCTGGTCCACCTTGGTCCACGGACTCATATCCACTTATCGGTGAAGCCATGGAATACGACGCAATCACCCACATGACGACGCAGGCGTTGACGCTGGCCCTGCTGGTATCCCTGCCGGTTGTCGGCATTGCCGCAATCACCGGCCTGGTAGTGGCTTTTCTGCAGGCGATTACCTCGCTGCAGGATTCCAGCATTTCGCAGGGCATTAAAATGATAGTCGTCACGGTGGTGGTGGTTATCAGCGCGCCATGGGCCGCCGCCGCGATCCAGAACTATGCGCGTTCGGTGTTCCAGGTGATCTTTCCATGAGCATCACACGTATCGGCAGCTGGGGCAACCTGAGCCAGGTGGAAGATGAGGAGCAGCCGATCCAGCTTCCGATTCCCGGCCATCATCGCCACCGGGCTTCTGCCCTGCGCGCCAGGCGGCAGTCGGCGCGGCGCGGCGCCAGCAGCGATCCAGAGCAGCTGGAATCAGGCGCCATGAGCGACGATTTGCTGATGATGCTGGAAGAGCATACCTCTTCGCAACGGAAAAAACTCAGCACCGTAAATCTCCGCCAATCCGGCGAAGATGGCAGGCCGTCCGACCGCGACCAGCGCGAAGGCCGCCGCGACAGTGCCAGCCATGCCGGGCACATGCAATTTCACGCCGCGGACGCGGCGCGAGTTATCGACACCATGCGGGTCGCCAAGCATCCCATCCGGGAAGAGGCCTCGTTGCTCGACACCTGGCCGTTGCCGCTCGGCGCCAAGTTGCCGTTGCAGGCCCAGGCGGCTGCCGAAACGGCATTGCTCGGAGCGCGCGACAACCTGGTTTCCGGCAAGGCGCAATCAGGCACAACCTACAGGATTCTGGCAATCATGCGCGAATTTTTGCAAATGCCGGTTGCAGCGCGCGCGCAGCCAACTACCTTGCACATGGTGCGCGACCGCCTGGTGGCGCTGATAGAAGCGGGAAAGCAGCCTGCATCGGCAGCAATTAAAGCCGGCGATCCGTCTTCCGCAATCCAGATGGTTCGATCCGGCCCGGCGTCCCGCCGAGCACGCACTCCTGCCGAGGAAACCATGAGTCTGCTGTTGCCGCTGCTGTTGCTGAACCTGTCCCGCAAGCGCACAGACATGGAACGCGCGACCGGCATTGCGAAACTTTCCGCACTTATCCAGCGTGGCCGAGGATGGTAGTCAAGTTCGTTCGCAAGCCAATGAATTCGCGCCTCGGCCTGTGGCCGGCAAACCGCACAGATAGACTTGCATCAAAGCAGTAAGGTGGAAAGCGGCAGCAGCCAGATCGATCCCGATTCAACAGCCGAACAAGAGAGTTAGTCCATGAATAAACAGATTCGCGTATTGACTGGTCATCACTCCGGAGCAGTGATCAATCTGGCCATTGGCGATACCACGGTCGGCTGCGACGCCGGGTCTGAAATTCAAATCTCGGACTGGGACGCGCCGGCCATGTTGCTTACGCTGGATGAACAAGGCAAGGTGGCGATAGGCATATCGAATGGCAGCGAGCAGCAGGTTCGGCTTGAAGATTTCGAACCTCGCAGCTTCAGCGATATTGTTCTATGTGCAGGACCTGCAGACGAAACATGGCCGTCCGACATCAGCTTGCTGCGCCTGGTGTGCACTCGGCAAACCGATCAGCAAGCCGTTGCGGAAAGTTCTCCGGACCAGGCGCCGGCAGCTCGGCATCCAGTCAAGGCCGTCCCCGTCTGGGCGCGCCACGCCACCATCAGCTGGCTGGTTTTGGCCTCGTCGCTGCTGGCGGCCGTGACAGCCACCGCAATGATCGTGCCCGGCGCGAATCCGCTGCGGAGCGGCGTTCTGCCACCGCCGCAAGCATCGCTGGAAAGACTGAAACTGGCTGTCGCGCACCTGAACCAGGACGGCCTGACCATTAGCGAGCAAGACGGCGTGCTTAACGTCAGCGGCATCGTCCAGCAGGAAGCTGCCGCGGCCATGGTCTATCAGGCGGCGCATGCCGTCGCAGCAGGGCATTTGAAGTGGAACGTCAGGGCGGCGGACGAAGTGGTGCGCGATCTCAAGGAATCACTGCGCACCCCTGACGTAAATGTGCAATACAAGGGCAGCGGCGTGTTTGCAGTGACAGGAACCGTATTGCACCCTGAGGCCGTCCACAAAGTTGTCGAACAATTTCGCGCCGATCTGGGGCCGCTGGTCAAACAGGTCGATGTCAATGTCATGCGTGCCGACGAAATCGCGACTGCCAAGGATATCGGTTCCGCGCTGGCAGTCGACGGCCTGCAATATTTCGCGTCGAGCGACGGCACGAAAAGCTTCGTTTCGCCGCAACGCGCTTCGCTCCGCTTCCAATGAGGTAATTGCAATGTACGAATATATGACAGAACCGCTGATCAAAACTTTAAACGCGCTACCTAAGTTAGCCGGCGATCCAGCCCATTCCTCCGAATTGAATGCGGTCGCTCAGGCGCTGGAACAGATGGCGCTCAGCGCCGCCGAGGCCAACCGGGCCAGCGCAGATCCGAGCGAGCGCCAGACCGGCGGCGTAATCGTGGATGGATTGAGAGCGGCAGCCGAATTATGCCGCAATGCAGTAGAACAGCTTGCGTAATGTTGATCAGTCTTCAGTGCCATGCGGCTGCATTGCATGGCATCGACCCAGTTTTGTGTAGCGCCCATACGGGAATTGCACATTTTAACCGGGCTCCTTACGGAGCCCATCTAGCCCGCTTCGAGATCGAAGCATGTTTTTCATCAAGGAGAATCAAAATGGCAGGAGCAATCGCAGGTCTGGACACAGGTGCACAAATCGCTGAAATCGAAGCAGCAGCGGCAGCAGAAAACGCCATCAACCTGGCCAATACCTTGGCCAAGGTCCATACCATGGGCCTGAAGGCTGCAAAAGACATCGTCGGCTAATCAACGTAGCAAGCGGCCGACGCCTTTAAGGCGTCGACCAAGTTCTTTTTAATCACACCACTTTCATCAAGGAGAATCAAAATGGCAGGAGCAATCGCAGGTCTGGATACAGGTGCACAAATCGCTGAAATCGAAGCAGCAGCGGCAGCAGAAAACGCCATCAACCTGGCCAACACCTTGGCCAAGGTCCATACCATGGGCCTGAAGGCTGCAAAAGACATCGTCGGCTAATCAGCGTAGCAAGCGACCGATGCCTTTAAGGCGTCGACCAAGTTCTTTTTAATCTACACCACTTTCATCAAGGAGAATCAAAATGGCAGGAGCAATCGCAGGTCTGGACACAGGTGCACAAATCGCTGAAATCGAAGCAGCAGCGGCAGCAGAAAACGCCATCAACCTGGCCAACACCTTGGCCAAGGTCCATACCATGGGCCTGAAAGCTGCAAAAGATATCGTCGGCTAATCAGCGTAGCAAGCGGCCGACGCCTTTAAGGCGTCGACCAAGTTCTTTTTAATCACACCACTTTCATCAAGGAGAATCAAAATGGCAGGAGCAATCGCAGGTCTGGACACAGGTGCACAAATCGCTGAAATCGAAGCAGCAGCGGCAGCAGAAAACGCCATCAACCTGGCCAATACCTTGGCCAAGGTCCATACCATGGGCCTGAAGGCTGCAAAAGACATCGTCGGCTAATCAGCGTAGCAAACGGTCGGCCGGCACTCGTGGGAGTGTCGACCAGCCTCTTTTTCGATCTGCACCGCCTCTCTCAAGGAGCATCAAAGTGAAAAAATCAGTCCTTACAGGCATACATGCAAGTGCGCAAATCGCTGAAATTGAAGCGGCAGCCTGCGCAGAAAACGCCATCAACCTGGCTAACACTCTAGCTAAAGTCCACACGATGGGTCTGAAGGCCGCCAAAGATGTCGTCGGCTAATTTTCAGGCACGGCCGATCTTCTTTGACATGTCGGCCATTTTTTTAAATGCAAAGCTCTAATCCGAGGGCGCCACAATGTCTGCCATCACCGGTCTGAATACAGATAAACAAATGGATATCATCGAAGCTGCCGCTGCGGCGGAGAACGCCATTGATCTGGCCAATACTTTGGCCAAAGTCCATACGATGGGCTTTAAAGCCGCCAAAGATATCGTTGGCTGACGGCCGGCTGCCTGCTTGCTGCTGTTCCGGATACCTGCCAATTTCCTTGACGAGATGCCATTTCGTATTTTGTCGAGCCCCCAGTTTCCAATTTCTCTTGGTGTAAATTTATGAGCCTCAAACGCCGCGACGAATTGATTCGAGATCTGTGTGCGATTCGGCAAATTGCCGACGTCGATGGGGCGGTAAATTCAGGCTTGCTCGAAATTGACAGCTTCGAAGTGGCAATCGATTATTTCGACGACGACCCCAAAGCCATCTACGCCAATTTTCAATTGGGCATCGTCACGGCCGGCCGTACGCTGCGTATCTTCAGGTTGCTGCTGGAAGCCAACCTTGCGGTCTATGCGCAAGACCAGGCGCAGCTTGGACTCGAGGTAGATACCGGCGGCATCGTGCTGATCAGCCGCATTGCCTTGGACGATGAAATCGATGGGAAATGGCTGGTCGACCTCATCGATCACTATCTTGAGCATGGCCGTTACTGGCGCGACAACATGTTCCAGGCGCGGGACGACATGTTCGAAAATATCGCCTCTGGCGAATATGTCTGGATTCGTGCCTGACGGCTTCATTTCGCATTGCGCTCATCGTACTTGCTAGCCGTTGTCGTTTCCTGATAGCCCGTTGTCATCCTGTCGTCATCTGCTTCGCTATTTTCCGACTAAATTCGCCGCCGGCTTCTCAATAGCCGGCTTCCGGCCGCGAGAATGTAATGTCATCACATCATGGAGTAAAAAATGGAAGTCACCAGAAGCGCACCCGCAACATCCCAGCATATCGATACCGAAACAGCTGCAGAACAGCAAACCGCCAGCGCCGCACGCCGCAGCGGCAGCAGATCGCCAACCCGGGAATCGCTGCCCGGACTGGACTCGCTTTCCGGCAGCGGAAAGAAGGTAGCGAGCAGCAACCTTTTCGGCAGTAAAGGAAGCAGCTCACTGCCGGCTCCGGCAACTGAACCAGCGCCCCGGAAGCACGGCAGCTATAAAGGCGGGGTCAGCACTGCCGCGCTTGCAACGCATCTGCAGAACGCATTTACCAACATATCGCAGCTCGATGCCAAGATGGATGAAATGGTAGCCAAGGGTAAATTTACGGTCACAGAAGCAGATACAGTCATTAAGAGCCAGATGCAGACATGGTTGAAAAAGCCGGGGACCGAAGCTGCGCTCCATACGCAGGCAACCCAGAGTTTCACTCATAAAATCGGCAAAGAAGATTTATTTCCCGGATGCATTCTGGTGCGCAAGGAAAGCATTCCGGAATCGAAGGCGCACGCGTTTTCCCTGGGACTGCAAATGGTGCCCGATCTGAATGGCATCGAGAACAATCAAGGCGACGATAACTGTTTCCACATCATGATGTGGGCGCACGATCAGCATAATCCGGTCAAGACGGAGCTGGATGGAAAAGGCGAGGCAGAACAACTGGAAGCGCGCGGCGGACTCGGTACATCGAACACCATGCGTGTGCAGGCGTCCTCGATACAGGAAGGCCAATACTGGGTCTACAAACCCACCGACAGGAATGTGGGCGACTGGGCGGCCCAGGCGGGTCAAATGTGGCAGGACGTCCCTTATAGCAAAACCATCCTGGGCACTTCGATGAAACCGGGCGACAAATTTACAAAATTTACCGATGCGGCCCAGAAGGATATCCTGCGGGTGGCGTCGGATCCCTTCACCCATGCGCCGCCGCAGGCGCAGCCCTCGGATGGCGTCCATTTCCTGTCCATGACACCGAAAGAACGTACCCCGGGAGAAATTTGCTCTAGCGTTGCCGTGCGCTTGTATCAGGCGGCGCATGCCCAGATTGCGCTGGCCAATCAGGTGGAAAAAAACCAGGAATTGCCGACCGACGACGAAGCAGAGGCAATGCTGGAAAAAATCGTTTCCGAATTCACCGGATTGATGGCCAATAACGCGGAAGGCGTTTCCCCCAAGAGCGTCGAGCATTTCTGCAAAGTCGGCAAGACGGCGGAAGGCGAACCACAATTTAATTTCCTTGGCGTATTGACGGTAGACGCCAAGGACGTCTTGTACCCGGAGGCCAGGTACGACTCTGAGAACAACAGGATTCCCGCAGCGCCGCGCTAATTGCGTCATCGCGATCTGGTCTGGCTGCCAGCCGCTTTTACGGCTAAGTTGTCCTACCGGATCGCTGGTGCAATGCCTTGTTTTTAGCCTGCCATCCATTTTGTCCCCGCTCGAAACCTGCCCGCTGGTAGCCCCACGCCGATATCGGCTCCTGTATCATCTGGATGCAGGACCGGAGCCAACTTACCGCATGCCGAAGCGGATCGTTAGCCGAGCCAGGCCAGTCGGACTACTCGATTAACCAGAGGATAAAAAATGCAACTAGCATGGCTGGAGGATTTCGTCGAATTGGCTCGGACACGCAATTTTTCCCGAGCGGCAGAAAATCGTTTTGTCACGTCTCCAGCCTTCGGCCGCCGCATTCGCGCGCTGGAAGAATGGGTCGGCGCACCGCTGGCGGAACGCAAACAGCCGGTTTCCCTGACTCCAGCCGGCATGTTGTTTCTGGACGCGGCAACCCATTCGCTGGATGTCTTGCATGCAGCGCGCGCCCAGTTGCAAAACCCTGCGCCGCATGCGGAAGAGACGCTAAGAATTGCAACAGGCCGGACGCTGGCGAAAACATTTTTTCCTGACTGGTGTGAATCCATCAACCGCCGTTTCGGTCCATTCCTGGTGTCTCTCAGCACCGGCGGCGCGCAGGAGGGGATCATGCGCTTGTCGTCCGGCGATGTCGATTTGCTGTTGAGTTACGGCAGTCCATCCACCCGGCTGCTGATCGACCCCAATCTCTATGAATCCATCTTGCTGGATCACGAAACGTTATTGCCCGTCAGTGCGCCAAATGCAAAAGGACGCCCGCAATTCCGCATCTCTCCCACCGGCGATACGCCAATTCCCTGGTTGGCTTATTCTCCAACGCTGACCCTGCGCAGCGTGCTGTCCCAGCACCTGGCGAGCCTCACGCACAAATTGCCGCTGCACATGGTCTGCCAGGCCGATTCTTACGAAGCGATCCTGGAAATGGCCAAGCGTGGCGCCGGCTTGACCTGGTTGCCGCAGAGGCTGGTGCAGGATGAATTGAAGCTGGGCCACCTGGCGGTCGCTGGCGACGCCGGCATGCGTGTCAGCTTCGATATTTCGCTGTACCGCTCGCGCCGCAACAGCAATGCGCGGGTGGATGCGATCTGGCAGGGTCTGTCGTCGGCCACAAAACAAGTACGAAAATGACATCGCTTTCATGATGCTCGGGGCCGAATATCGGGCCGTACTTCGCACCGTGCATTGCACTCCTTACGTGCATCACGGCACCAAATAAGCCCTTTTTGGGCTGTACCCAGCACCGGTTGCGTGCACGCCAAACCGGCTACGCCGAATGAGCAGCGATCGCTGCCGAAATAGCAATGAGCGCAAAAAACATCGCCCTACACTTCTTGCTCATTACTATTCCGGAGATATCTCATGTCAGCTCAGTTTCGTTCCCCCGACCTAGGCGCAATGCCGGTCGCAAGGCGTAATCCCTGGAAGGAAATCTGTGCCGCCAGCATCGGCAACGCGCTGGAATTTTACGATTTGCTGATCTACGGATATTTCGCAATTGTAATCGGCAAACTGTTTTTCCCCAGCGCGGACGAAACCACATCTTTGCTGCTCAGCGTCGGCACATTCGGCATTTCCTTCGTCATGCGCCCGCTCGGCGCCGTTATCCTGGGTTCGTATGCGGACCGCGCCGGACGCAAGGCATCGCTGACACTATCGATTCTTTTCATGATGGCAGGCACGGCGATGATTGCTTTCGCACCGACCTATTCCCAGATCGGCATCATGTCACCGCTGATCGTCATCGCTGCCCGCATGCTGCAAGGTTTTTCAACCGGCGGCGAGTTCGGTGCGGCTACCGCTTTCATGGTTGAACATGCGGACGCCAAGCGGCGCGGTTTCTTCGCCAGCTGGCAATTGTCGACACAAGGGCTGGCCACGGTGCTTGCCGCCGGCGTCAGCGCTCTTCTTAGCTATGTATTGACGGAGAGCCAGTTGAATGATTGGGGCTGGCGGGTAGCTTTTTGCGTTGGCTTGCTGATAGGACCAGTCGGCCTGTATATTCGCAGCCAGATCGACGAAACGCCGGAATTCAAGAAACTTGCCGCCGCCAAGCAGGAGAAATCTCCGCTGAAAACGGTACTGGTCAACGATCGCTTGAATCTGTTGCTGGGTATCGGCGTGGTTGCTGGAGCGACTGCTTTCAACTACGTCCACAAAGTGTACATGCCGACTTACGCGTTGAAGCAATTGCATATTCCAGCGACGTCTTCATTTCTCGGCGCCATGGTGACAGGTTTCGTTCTGATGGTGACGGCGCCGATGTTCGGCACACTGTCGGACCGTCACGGACGATTCAAGGTACTGTCAATTGCGATGATGATGATCGGCGCCACCTCATATCCGCTATTCCTGATGTTGACCACCTGGCCAACCGTGACGACCCTGATCATCGTGCAGGCGATAGTCGGGCTGTTGCTCGCGGCATGTCTTGGACCGATACCGGCAATGCTGTCGGACATTTTTCCGACCAGCACCCGCGGCACCGGATTAGCCCTTAGCTACAATTTTTCAGTGACCATATTCGGCGGCTTTTCGCCTCTGATCGTTACCTGGATGATTGCTTTCACCAATAACAAGATGGCGCCCAGCTTTTATGTAATGACAACCGGCTTGATCAGCATTGTCGCGGTACTCGCACTGGGCCGCCGGATGGCTCGCCGCAAGCCATTTTAAGCCCTGGTTGTTGTCACGGCTCATCTGCCATCACGCATTCACATTATTTCTGCCGGATCGTCATGCGCATCCGGCATTTTTTTCAAGCAGGAGCAGAATCATGAATACCTTGGAACAAATACGCGCCATGTTGCAAGCCTATCCAATGGAGGTGGCGTTTCCCGACATCCGCAGATGGCAGCGCGGAACTGCCGGCGTGGACTATGTACATGCATTTGACAGCGGCGTCCCCGGTCCGCACGTGATGATCATGGCGCTGACGCACGGCAATGAAGTCAGCGGCGCGATCGCGGTCGACCAGTTGCTACGGGCCGAACTGCGCCCGCTTAAAGGTCGCGTCACACTCGGTTTTGCGAATGTCGAGGCTTATCATCGCTTCGATCGCAACAATCCGGACGCGACGCGTTTCATCGATGAAGACTTGAATCGCGTCTGGTCGGCATCCCGCCTCGACAGCGGCGACGATACTGTGGAATTGCGCCGCGCGCGGGAATTGCGTCCAATTGTCGAAAGTGTCGATTTTTTACTGGATCTGCATTCGATGCACGAGGAAGCACCTCCATTATTGCTGAGCGGACCGTTGCAAAAAGGCATCCGCTTTGCCGCCGAAATCGGTGCGCCGGAACATGTGATCGTCGATGCCGGCCACGCGAACGGAAGACGGATGCGCGATTACGGCAGCTTTGGCGACGCAACCAGTCCGAAGAATGCATTGCTGATCGAGAGCGGACAGCATTTTTCGCTGCGGAGCCGGGACGTCGCGCTAGACGCTGCGTCACGCTTCCTGCTCAAGACCGGAGTTGTCGCGGCAACTCAGCTGAATAGTTTTTTGACGCAAGACAGAACCTTAAGCCAGCAGTTTTTCGAGGTAACCCAGCCGATAGTCGCGGACACGACCGATTTTGAATTTACTCAAGATTTCCGCGGACTGGAGTTGATCGAGCGCGCCGGCACTGTCATCGCGCGTGACGGCGAGCGGGAGATTTTCACGCCTTACGACAACTGCGTCATCATCATGCCGTCGCTGCGCCATTTGGCGCCTGGCGTAACGGTAATGCGTCTGGCCAAGGTGCTTGACGATAAATAGCCGGCGGTGGGGAAAAATGCAAGATTACTCCGCTTGCTCGGAAAGATCGAAATCCATCCATATATTCAATCCAAGAACTTAAAATGCCATTTAGACATATGCTTATCAGGTTAGTTGTATTCGTGGCAGTGTCGCATTTATTCTTTTCGGCGCATGCCGGCGAACAGACCGATATCGTCCTTGGTCAATCTGCTCCTTTAAGCGGGAGCTTCAGTGAAATGGGAGAAACCTATCGAGACGGCGCGCAAATCTACTTTGAAAAGATCAACAAGGAAGGCGGCGTAAACGGCCGGCGCATCCGTTTAATCACTCTGGATGACGGCTACGACGCCAAACGCGCTCAAGTCAACACCAAAGAATTGATCGAGCAACATCAGGCGCTGGCGCTGTTCGGTCACATGTTCACCAATACAGTCTTCGCTTCGCTGCCGCTGGCCACTGCTGCCGGCGTACCGTATGTCGGACCGTACGCCGGCAACGAGACGTTGTACGCAGGGCCGGTCAATCACATCCTGTTCATGACGCGCGCCAGCTATTCTACTGAACTGGACGCTTTGCTGCGCCATGTACAGGCGATGGGATTAACGCGAGTGGCGCTGGCGCGCTACGATAGCCCCGGCGGCGCCATTTTGCAAAAAGACCTGGAAGAAAAATTGAAAGCAATCAAGCTAGCGCCGGTCGGCGTCGCGACGATGCAGCTCAATTCGACGCAACCGGCCGATGTCGTGCTCAAGATAATCAAGATGCACCCGCAAGCGATCCTGCTGGGCGTCTCCGGTGACGATGCCGTTGCCTTCGTACGACAATTCAATCAGTCTGCCGATAAGTTTCCGGTCCAGTTTCTCGCGCGCAGTCTTATCGGCGGACATCAGCTGGTTGTAAAACTTGGCAGCGAAAGCAGGGGCATCGTGATATCGCAAGTAGCGCCGTCGCCGTTCAATGGCGAGACCCACATCGCCCGTGAATATCAGGCTGCATTGAAAGCTGCGAATGCGGCGGGGCGTAAACTGGTGGCGAGCTATATCGGCTTTGACGGCTATATCGCAGCGAAAGTGATGGTGGAGGGTTTAAGGCGCGCCGGGCCGAATCCCGGCAGGCCGGCATTGGTCAAGGCGCTGGAAACGATGCATCACTGGGATGCCGGCGATTTCATCGTGGATTACGATGAAAACAACCATACAGGTTCGAAATTCGTCACGGTTACGGTAATCGGCGCGGGCGGTCATTACATCGAATGACTCGGAAGGCGCTGTATGGCTGCCCCGGCCTGGGCGTCCCGTCTAGGCGAGATAATGCTTGCCTACTGACTGAACGGTATTGCCGCAGGAGGCGTGGTTCAGGGAGTTTCTTTGGCGGAAACTTCATTCATGAAGAACGCGATGCCCTGGTTTATCGTACATCCGTCCAGCGGCTGTCGGCTAGACGCTGCCGCTATTGCCCGGCCTTTATGCGCCGCAGGTTATTGATATAGCCGGCGGCCGTCAGCGGCACGAATCCTGAAAAACGCGCGTAGCGGTCGCCGTTCTCGAACAGATAGCTGGCGAACGCCGTAACTTCAGGCTTGGCTAATGCCGATTGGGCGATGTACACGTACAGCAGCCGGGTCAATGGCCCATAGGCTTCCGACAATACCGAGCTTGCATCTGGTATTACCGCCCCTTTTCCGAAATTGATCGGCACCGGACGGACATTGCTCTTGCGCTCGACCAACGCGCCCAGAGAGACGAAGCCAATGGCGTTGACATCTTCCGATACCGCATCGATGATCTTGCCATGGTCGCTGAATATCGTGGTGTCGCCCCGCAAGAAGCCTCGCATGGCATTCACGCGCTCAGTGAAGAACATGGTGGTCCCCGACTTGGTATCGGGCGATACTATTTTCAGCGGCGCATCGCTATAGGCCATTCTTACCTGGTTCCAGTGAGTTACTTTGCCGTAAGACTCGGGGTGGAAAATCGATTTCAACTCTGCCATCGTCAAGTCATTGGTCCAATTGTTCGCCTTGTTGACGATCACCGCGACGGCGTCGTAAGCGATTGGCAACTCAAGATACGAAATTTTTTTATCCGCGCACGCTTTGGCTTGATCGGCCTGTATCTTGTTCGATGCCGGCACGATATCCGCTGCGCCTTTGCAAAGGTCCTTGAAACCGACACTGGTCCCCTTGAATTCGGCCTTGATATCGCTTTTACTGCCGCGCTGATATTGGGTAACGGCAGTGGTGATCAGATTTTCTTCCGTATCGGAGCCGGAAATGCGCACGTCGGCTTGCGCCAGTGTCGACATCAGTCCAAAAACGGAAAACAGCGTAGCGCTGGCGGAGCGGAGATACATGCTGCGAATTTTCATCTTGCTTACTTTCGTACTATTGATATTTTCACGAAGCCATTATTTTTTCCACATGCGTCAGTCCCGCCCAGGCCTCGTCTAGGAAAAGAGAAAACGCGGATGCAACGGCGCCTCGGTGAGCTCTGCCTGTATGGCTTCTGCCGGCAGGCAACGCCGCGGCGCCATGCCGTTGCATGAACATGTCAGTATGCAGCGACAGGTGCAGAAAGCTATCGGGAAAGGTAGGTTTTTCGGTAGGGTTTTTCCTACGATCTCTGCGGCTTATTTGGGGCTGCACCAATCACCTCCAGATCGATGCTCAATCGCCATCGTCAAATGGGATAACCGGATACTCGCCGCCGTCACCCCTGGGGCTGCGTCCGGGTCGCAAGTTGCAGCATTTGTTGTTTTTGGTCTCGCGCCTGGTCCAATTCGGCGCCGAGGTCGTAAGCATGAGCCTTGGTGTAGTCTTTCGCCGCATTCCAGACGTAATCGTTGATCGTGCTTTGCCCGAACTGCTGCAACAGGTTGCCGCTGGATTTATACGATTCCCCGGGCAGCGGACCCGGCGCGCCGCTGCGCAGAAATTGCGCCAGAAGCGGGCCGGTCCCGGCTTGCACAACACTCGAAGTCGTACTGGCAAGCATGACCCGGCATACATCTATGGTCTGGCCGACACGGCTGGCCCAGGTCTGTTTTGGCCCCAAAGTCTGTTTGACTAGCGCACCGGCTTCAACCAGGGTTCCGCCCACGAAATGCGGCAAGCGTGCAATATCGCTCCAGCCTGCTGCAGGAATGTCGGGGTTCTTGACTTTGACGGAATAAAGATTAACGCGTTGCTTTCCACCTAACAGGTTATCGACCTCGGTTTGTGCAAGGTGCGGAGTCGCCTTGGCCATGGCTATCAAAAATTTACTCAAGGCGCCGGCACTTGAGGAAGTTAGAAGAGTTCCGCCAAAAACCGGCAGTGGCTTTGTCAATGCGCTCGCGCTCGATACCACTCGGCGCAGCACATTCGCGGTACCCATCATTCCTGGCTGAAACCACGTTACCAGCCCCTTCCCATCCAGAGCGCCTTGCTTCATCGACAATAAATTGCGGGTAGCCGTGGCTTCGTGCTTCAACGCCAGATGCGAGATGTTTTGCCCGGCCCCCAGGCTATTCTCCGCACCCTCGGAAGGAGCGCTTAAACCGCCGCCGGCCGCTGCCGGACGCCAGTATTCCTTTACGCCATCTTTCACACTTAGGCGCACCGTTCCTGGAACAGGTATCAGCGCCTTCAGATCTACCGCCGCCAGCGCTGGGAAATTGGAGATTTTGGCGCGACGATCCATGGCCTGTATCAACCAGCTGTCCACGGCGTAAGCCGTCAGGCCGCTCGCCGCACCGCCCAGCAGGGCGGGCCCGATATCATTACCAAGCTCGCCGACCAGTTTTCCATTCTGAAGGCGCTGCCTGGTAGCCGTAACAATGGTGTTGCGCAGGGGAGAGCGTGACGTTCCCACGATGAATTGACGCGCGCCTTCATATAATGCCGCCAAGAGAGCGGAATGCAATGGCGTCGACATGTCTTGCCGCATTGAATAGCCATGTCCGCCAAAGGCTTTCTGGCGCGCGGTCAGGACTTTCCCTGCCCATGTGACGTACTCTTTTTCAAGCCCCACTTGCTGGGTAAGGGATTCAGGCGAAAGGTGAGCCGGCCAGTGTAGTTTCTTAAGTTCATCGTTGACCTGCTGTTCCGGCAACAATTCCGGTATATCGATTACCACGTCCCCTCGGACCGGACGAGCCGGCCGGCCGGCATTGCCATGATCGGTGCGGCTATGTCCAGGCCGGCTCCGAAGATGAGATGCCGAAGCAGATCTGTCGTCAATCTGAATTTCCGATGAGGCAGGTAAACGACGCCTGCCGACGTTAATCGGAAGCGACTCGGTTCGTTCGCCGCTGCGAATCGCCGCACTGTACTGAAATGGCGGAAATACGCCGGAACCGGACGCTGTCGTCGATTTACGGCCAGCCGCAGACGATTCCGGCATGTCTCCGCCGACCGGCGCCCGAGGCGGCAACCGTAGAGATGCAGATCCGCCCACTGAAGAATCTCTTGAGTGCGGACCACCAAAAATCATCCTCGAGTCAATGCTCCACTGCTTGGAGTCAGAACGCTCTCCAGCCCTTAGCAGGGATTCATGGTCGCCATGGCCTGGCGGCGCCGACTCATGCCGTTCCTCATGTCGGGGCGTGACATTTTCCAGAGTCGCCTGCACCGATTGTTCTTCGCGCCGAAACGATGCACCTGAATGCCGGGGCAATCCGATCGTTGACGCGGAACGTCTTACTTCGCCGCTATCGACTGAGGGTGTATTGGCGAATCGCGAGGAATGGAAACGCCTCTCTTGCGGCATTGCCGTACGGGGCAATGTGTTGGTTAAAGTTGTTGCCGGAGTTTGCGCCGCGTCGGCTACGCTGGCGCCGGCCTCAGGATCTACTGGCGAATGATGTACGGCCTGTAGCGACGCAAGATCCAATTCCCGCGAAGACGCATCCATCGACCGCATCCGCCTCCTGCCGGAAGACTCGGCCAGAGCCTGAAGCGGCCCGCCGCCCGGCTCCATCCGCTGCGAAGCGGTGCGGGGATTTGACACGGCAGGCCGGTCGTCCTCCGGCGTCGATATTGAAAGATCGTGCGGCAACCCCGTTGCGGGGCGTACTGGAACCGGAGAAGTCACGTTGGCCCTTTCGACTATGGGTTTGGTTTGGCGCTGTCCAATAATTGCTGTACTGCCATTGCTCCAACCGCATTCATCAGATCGAGCGTTTTTACGATTTCATCGACTTCGTCGATCCAGGCAATCGAGCTGAGTTGCAACAGGCCCTCGGCGGAAACTCCCAGATACCAGCCGAACTCGGTGAGAAGCTTTCGTTGAATTTCCAGCAGTTGTCCAACTTCCGGCCCCATCAGCTCATTGGCGGAGAGCGGTAATGCGACTTCCGGAAAGACGGAGCATTGAGCGTCAAGCAAATGCAGCCGGCAGTCGAAACCCGATGGTCCGGAGAATGCCTTCGGCGCAATCAATTCTGTATATCTCGACACCGGGATGCCGAGCAGCACGGCAATCTGGATCAGGAAATTTTTTTGTTCTTCCGTGACCGTTTGCTTCTTGATTGAAGAATCCAGCGATCTACCGGCGGAAGAGGAATGCGATAATTTATTCATGGCAGACGGTCTCGATTGGAAGTGAGTCGCTGCATGTTAGGAACCGGGCAGACCGTCGGGCCGAAAAAAAGCGAAGCCAGCCGTCCGGCTACGAAGTAGCTACGGAATTTTATGCTTTAACGGATTCGCATTTTCTCCATTAGATCCTGGAGTGCAATATTCGCAATGATCGAGGTGTGTCATCCGCGGCGCCGCCAACTTCAGCGATAGCGCGATGCTTTACAGCAACGTTGTAGAATGCTCTCAAAGATTTGCTACAGCGTTAACTCAATAGGAGAAAAAATGAAAACAATCGGTGCATTGGTAATTCTTTTTAGCGTATTGGCCTGTTCAAAAGAAGAAACGCCAAAACCTGTTGTCGTTGCGCCCGATGCTGGGGCTTCGGCATCTGCAACTACGATTGAAAGCAAGGATATTCAAGCGTCGAGAAAAGCCGCCTTGGAGGCGCTCGGCGCCGCCAGTACACCCAGCAAGCCGTGACGGCGGATATCTCACGAACTTGAATGGCAGCGCGCCAAGCCGAGGCAAACTCAGGCCAGCGACGACCAAAGATGCTGTGCCGCATAAGCGCGCCACGGCCGCCAGGCTTCTGCCCGCAGCGTCAGTTCCTTTGCGTTCGGCCTGGCGCCTTCATGAACCGCGATCGCGTGCATCAAGGCCACATCGGCCGCCGGAAACGCATCGGGCTCACGTAAATGGCGAAGCGCCATGTATTGTGCGGTCCAGTCGCCGATGCCCGGCAATGCGCGCAATTTCAATACCGCTTCTTCCAGGCTGACGCAGGTATCCAGCAACTGCGGGTCGGCCACCAGCGCTGCAGCTATCGCAGACAAGGTGGCGGCGCGCGTTTTTGGCATGCCCAGCGGCGCCAGGTCAGCAGCTGCCACGGCGGCGGCTTGCGGGAAGACGTGGGTCAGCCCCGGCCGGTCTGCGCAAGGATCGCTGAGCGCTTCGCCGTACTGCGCTACCAGCTTGCCGGCCAACCGGATAGCGCCGAGCACGGTGATCTGCTGCCCCAGCACCGCCCGCATCGCCTGTTCGAAACCGTCCCAGCAGCCCGGTACGCGCAGGCCGGGCCGGGCTGCAGTGAGCCTGGCCATCAAGGGATCGGCCGACAGCTGGCGGCCGATGATTTCGGGATCGGCTGCCAGGTCGAACATCCGGCGCAGGCGGGCAATGATGGCTGACAACGACGACAATCGCGGGAAACGGATGGTGGCTTGAAGGGCATGGCCCTCGCCTTGCTGCACGACAATGGTTCCATGCGCGCCGTCGAGGCAGATGCTGCGGTAGTAACAGCCGTCCGCCACCAGTTCCACGCCGGCAATCGCGCGCGGGCTCAGGAACGCCAGCATGGCAGGCCAGTCGTAAGGCGGCCGGTAACGCAGCAACAGCGTTACTCCGGCTTGCGCCGATTGTTCCGGCTGGCTGCCATGGCGTAATGCGCTGGGCGGACGCCGGAACAGGTTTTGGAACACCTCGTTGAAACGGCGGACGCTGCCAAACCCGGCGGCGAAAGCGATTTCGGTAATCGGCATGCGGGTTTCATGGATCAGCTGCTGGGCCAGCAGCACCCGGCGCGTCTGCGCTACGGCAACCGGCGACGCTCCCAGATGCTGGGCGAACAGGCGGCGCAGTTGCCGTTCGCCCACGCCCAGCCGCGCGACCAGCGCGTCCATGCCATTGTCGTCCAGCGCTCCCATTTCTATCAGCGCCAGTGCGCGCGTCACGGTATTGGATACGCCGCTGTTGGCAACTCCGCGCCAGGCGCCGGAATCGGGCGCAGCTTCCGGGCGGCAGCGCAGGCATGGACGAAAACCCGCTTCCTGTGCAGCGGCGGCGGTGGGGAAAAACAAGACGTTTTCGGATTTGGCGGTACGCGCGGGGCAAATCGGACGGCAATAGATGCCGGTAGTTTTGACGCCGATGAAAAAACGTCCGTCAAAGCGTACATCGCGGCTGGCCAGCGCCCGGTAGCAGGTGTCGTGATCGAGTTCCATCGGACCATGATCGCGCCGATATTTACCAATGTCTAGCGGTTTTCGGACATCGACATGATAGCGATGAAAACCGGAATGGATGAGGCCTGGGCGCCGTTTCCCGCGCCCCGAGGCCTGGCAGGATGGGAACCTACTTGCCGTTCAGCGCGGACCACGAGCGCGGACCGCCGTCGCCGTAGCGTTCGTCAAAGCGTTGCAATACGGCTTCGCGCACCGGCTCCGACAAGCTTGGATATTTGTCGCCCTGTTCTATCGCGGCGTATTCTTCACCGGCTTTCGCGGGATCCGCGGGAATATGGAATTTAACGATGAAATCCTGCTGCCACTGCTCGGTAACCTTGAGGACGAGTGCTGCGCGCGCAGCAGGATTCAGGACACCGAACTCGCCGACGCCGGCCGTGATGTGCTGCACGGTTTCGGTCAGCCCCTCTTCGGTCGGCGGCGCCTTGGTGAACTCTTTAACGGCATGTGAACTACTCGTCTTACTCATGTCACTCTCCTCGGGTTAAGTGGTGCGATGGTGGACGGCCCGCTTGCGGCAGGCGGATGCTGCAAAACGATTGGGATGAATCTCCTAGGCTGCGGTAAAAAAACGTTCTTGCATTTCTTCCAGCCCCAGGGTGTGCAGGACTTCTTGCAGGCGTTCGGTCGGCCGCTTGCGCGGCAGGTCTTTGTAGCTGGCGATGATCAGTTCATTCTTCATCGAGTGCTCCCAACCCACCAGTTCGGTGACGCTGACCTGGTAGCCATGCGCTTCCAGCTGCAGGCAGCGCAGCACGTTGGTGACCTGGCTGCCGAATTCGCGCGTATGCAGCGGATGGCGCCAGATTTCGGTCAGCGCTTCTTTCGCCAGCGATTTGCCCTTGTTCTTTTTCAGCACGGAGGCCACTTCCGCCTGGCAGCAAGGCACCAGCACCATGAAACGCGCCTGTTTCTTCAAGCCAAATTCAATTGCATCGTCGGTCGCGGTATTACACGCATGCAAGGCTGTAACGACATCGATACGGCCTGGCAGCAAAGCCGATCCTATCGATTCGGCCACCGACAAATTGAGGAAGGACATGCCCGGAAACTCCAGGCGCTGCGCCAGTTCCTGCGATTTCTTGACCAGCTCTTCGCGGGTTTCGATGCCGAAGATATGCGAGTTGTCGGTCAATGCCTTGAAAAACAGGTCGTACAGGATGAATCCAAGATAGGATTTGCCGGCGCCGTGGTCGACCAGCTGCACCCCGCCCTGTTCCTGCTGGATTTCCTGCAGCAGCGGCTCGATGAATTGATATAAATGATATACCTGCTTGAGCTTGCGGCGGCTGTCCTGGTTCAATTTACCGTCGCGTGTCAGGATATGTAACTCTTTGAGCAACTCTATCGACTGGCCGGGGCGGATTTCGTGCTTGGACGCTTGCGGGTTGGTGGAATTGGATTCTTGCTTGATACCGTTCATGGAACTTGCTTTCTGTCGGCCAGACTTACCGGCTATTCCACCAAGTATAACGGCTTCGACCGCACGAGGTCTCCAATGCACCGATATCCGCCCAAAAAAATCGTCAGAACGGCTGGCCGATCCGTCCCATCGTGCAGGAATACCGGCCCAGCTCGATGTCGTTGCGCAAGCCCATCTTTCTCATCGCCGAGGCCTTTTGCAAACCCACGGTCTTGACGCTCTTGTTGAGGCGGTCGGCGATTTCCCGCAGGCTGTTGCCGACCACGTACATCTTCAGCACCTCCGCTTCGCGCCTGGTCGGCAGCCTGCCGCTGGGGCCCTTTTTCAGCAACTGCAGCGCCGCCTTGCCGATATACGGCGCCGCATGCGAACCCTCCAGCATGGCCCGGCCGAGCTCGCTTATCTCGTCGCTCTTGTGCACCAACCCCTTCACGCCGCAATTGGTGATCTGGTACAGCACAGCGGGGATATCGATCATGGTCAGCACGATCAGCCCCAGCGTCGGGTAATTGCTCTTCAGCTGCCGGAACAATGCGCAGCCGCGGCCAATGCGGTTGATCGGCAGTGAAAATTCCGTGATCAGCAGGTCGCATGGCGTATCCAGCAGGCGTTCCGACAGTTCCGCTGTCGACGACGCCGTCGCCACCACGGTAAAACCCGGCATCTGCTCAATGTACTGGCGCGTCCCTGAAATGATGGCCGGCTGGTCGTCGGCCAGAATAATCTTGGTCATGAAATTGCCTCCCCGCAATTGATGAACGAACGATGTCTCCCTAGGTTTCTACTTATCGTTATTGAATAGGAAGTATCGGGTTTGCACATTATTAAATATATAAGTAAATCTCTTAATTTCATAGTCCAATGAACAACTTAACAATAAAATAACTAGAATCAACCACGCTGCAATACGGCGCCGGAGAATTGCGAAGTTTCCCGGGCCGTCTCCAACCCTGTCTGATATTTTCGATGGAGTAATCAATGTGAGGATTGTTCTGGCGGACGACCACCCCGTGTTTACCGCAGGGGTGCGCAACTACCTCAACCACGTGCCGGATTGCCGCGTCGTGGCCTGCGTCACCAGCTCGGATGCGCTGGTCAGGTGCCTGGAGTCGACACCCTGCGACCTGGTCATCACCGAGTTCTCGATGCCGATGGTGCGCATCAGCGACGGCTTGCACCTGCTGTCTTACATCAGGCGCCATCATCCGCAAACCTGGCTGGTGGTGCTGACCATGAATGCACTGCCGGTGGTGCTGTACCAGATCGTCAACAGCGGCGTGAACGGCTTGCTGCACAAAAGCGATGCAATCCCCGAACTCGGCAAGACCATCCGCCACCTAGGCAACGATTCGCCCTACATGGGACCGTCTTTCCAGGCCCTGCTGCAGAACGGCATCAACGGCCAGGCCAAAAGCCGCATCCCGAGCCCGCGCGAAACCGAGGTGCTGCGCCTGTATGCGGCGGGCAACAGCCTGCGCGATATCGCCCAGCGCCTGAGCAAGAGCGTGAAAACGGTGAGCTTGCAAAAAGCTTCCGCGATGAAGAAACTGGGCCTTGGCAACGATATCGAACTGGGCCGCTACTGCGCCGCGGTAAGCGGCGATATTGTCCAGCCGCCGGGATGCGGCGACTGGTTTCTTTCAAATAACGAGAGCGATGACGACAGTGAAGAAACCTGAAACGGTTCAGGGCTGCTCTTTCAGGTCAAAGATCTGCGTCATCGCCACCCATTTTTCTCCTGGCGGGGTCCATGGCGTCGCTGCCTGGAACTCCCACATCAGGGTTTCCCATTCCTGCACCTTGGGATCGGTGCGCGCGGCGTTCGCCATGCGCTCCGGGCTGTAAATCGCGTCGTCGGTTTCCATCAGCATCACCAGGCGCGTGCCGAGCCGATAGATTTCCATACCGAGCACGCCATGCAAGCGCAGATGGGCGGCTATCTCGGGCCAGATGCGGCGGTGCAGGGTTTCATAACGGCCGATCAGGCTGGGGTCGTCCTTCAGGTCCAGCACCAGGCAGTAACGCATATTGTCGAGACTCCTAACTTGAATGGCTGCGCCGGCGCAGCCTAATGGGACCAGCCGCCGTCGATCACATGGATCGCGCCGGTGGTGAACGCCGATTCGTCCGAAGCTAGCGCCGATACCGCGGCAGCCGCCAGAATGCGCTTTCCTTGTAATCTCATGCGGCTGCCGCCGATTTTCTGGATTTACTCGGGTTAATATTTTATACTGAAAAGGTTTATTGGCTGGACCAATACTAGCATAGCAAAAATTCCGCGAGCAATCGGCCGGCGGCGCGCGCCCCGTTCCCGTCATTTATTGGCGGCTAAACGGGCCGTCGGCGCCACCTACTTTGGTTCGCAGCTAGCGCGCCGTGGCACAATATGAAAAATATCTTTCCTTACTGCCATGCCCATACAAGTTATACATAACCGCCGCCTGTATCAACAAATCGCCGACCAGCTGCGCGACATGATCCACCGCGGCGAATACGGTCCCGGCGACAACCTGCCGCCGGAACGCGAACTGGCCAAGCAATTCGGCGTCAGCCGCACTTCCGTGCGGGAGGCCCTGATCGCATTGGAAGTGATCGGCGTCGTCAGCGTCCGCGTCGGCAACGGCGTGATGGTGTTGCCGCGTACCGAAGAGGAAACCGCGCGCGACAACGGCAGCCAGGCGCCGGCCTTGCAGCAGGCAGCGCATCGCAGCGGCTGGGAAATCGATCCGGAACTGGACCTGGAAATCAACCTTGGGCTGGATGACGAAATCCCGCCGTTCAAGCTGCTGCAGGCGAGACGCCTGGTGGAGCCGGAGACGGCGGCGCTGGCGGCGATGAATGCCAGCGATGAGCAGTTGCGCAGTATCGCCGAAGCGTATGCGCGCAATGTCGAGGATAACCGCAGCGGCTCGCACACCCATCCGGGCGACCGCCTGTTCCATATCCGCATCGCCGAGGCCAGCGGCAACCCGGCTTACCTGCTGCTGGTCAGCCACCTGCTGGGACGCAAATACGGCATGATGTTCCAGCGCCTGCAGACGCTGTACAGCTCGAAAGACATGCCGAACCGTTCGGAGCATGAGCACCAGCTGATCATGGAAGCGCTGCAGGCGCGCGATGCGGTGGCGGCGCGGCGCGCGATGCGGGCGCACATGGATTCCGTGGTACGGATCTTTTCCCGTTCGGTGCCGGAATCAAGGCACTAATCCCGTTAAATCAGATATCGACCGGATCCACTTCCAGCGACCATTTGGCGCGCGTCTTGATCTGCCGCAGCTGAGCCATCCAGTCCGTCAGGAAAGCCTGCAGGCCTGGGCGCGAAGGACATTCGATCAGCAACTGCGCGCGGTCGACATTGGCGACCCGGGTCATGGTCATCGGAATCGGGTCGTGCATGGTGATGCCGTCATGCTCGATGCAGTGCGCCGCCTGCTGTAAAAATTCAATCGCGATTTCCAGCTCCTTCGCCTCCGCCCTCAGCAAGGCCTGATAGATGTAGGGCGGCAGGCAGGCTTGCGCACGCTCCTCCAGCAGCGAAGTGGCAAAGCGATCGTAGTCGTGGGCGATGACTGCCGCGTACAGGGGATGCTGCGGATAACGCGTCTGGATCAGCACTTCGCTGGCGCTGCCGCCCTCTTTCTGCGCCGCGCGGCCGGCGCGCCCCGCCACCTGCATCAGTTGCGCAAACAGCCGCTCGCTGGCGCGGTAGTCGTGGGAAAACAGCGCCGTATCGGGATTGAGGATGCCGACCAGGGTCAGGTTCTTGAAATCATGCCCCTTGGCGACCATCTGGGTGCCGATCAGGATATCCACTTCGCCCCGGTGCACGCTGTCGAAAGCCGCTTGCGCACTGCCTTTGCGGCGGGTCGAATCGGCATCGATGCGCAGCACGCGCGCTTCCGGGAACATCGCTTGCAATCCCTCTTCCAGCCGCTGCGTGCCGCGCCCCAGCGGCTGCAGGTCGACGTTGCCGCAGGTCGGACAGGATTTCGGGATCCTCAGCTCCAGGCTGCAATGATGGCAGCGCAGCCGATGTTCGGGTTTATGCAGCACCATGAAGGACGTGCAGCGAGTGCAGTTGCTGACCCAGCCGCAGGCGTCGCAGGCAATCACCGGTGCATACCCGCGTCGGTTCAGGAACAGCAGCGACTGTTCGCCCCGTTCCAGTCTTTGCTTGAGCGCGCTGACCAGGGTTGAGGTCAGTCCCTCGCTGGGCTTGTCGCGCTCCATGTCGATCCGGCGCACCAGCGGCAATACGGCATCCTTGACCGCGCGCTCGCGCAGTTCGAGTTTCCGGTAGCGGCCGGACTGGGTATGGTGCCAGGTTTCCAGCGATGGCGTGGCCGAACCCAGCACGATAGGAATCCCCAGCTGGTGGGCGCGCCATACGGCCAGGTCGCGCGCCGAATAACGCAAGCCCTCCTGCTGCTTGTAGGACGGGTCGTGTTCTTCATCGATGACGATCAGCTTCAGGTGCGGCAGCGAAGCCAACACCGCCAACCGAGTGCCGAGGATGATGCGCGCCTGCCCCAGGTGCGCCGCCAGCCAGTGGCGCATGCGCTCGCCTTCCGCCAGGCCGCTGTGCAAGGTCGCCACCATCACGCCCGGGAAACGGGCGCGGATGTTGCCTTCCAGCTGCGGCGTCAGATTGATTTCCGGCACCAGGATCAGGATCTGCGACGGGTTATCCGCGCCGTTTTCGCTGCGCGCCAGGATCTGCGCCGCCGCTTGCAGGTAAACCTCGGTCTTGCCGCTGCCGGTGACGCCGTACAGCAGCGTCGGCGCAAACCCGGTGGCGCTGGCAATGGCGTCGGCCGCCTGTTGCTGCGCCGGATTCAGCTGCGCGACGTCGATCGGCGTCGCATCGTGCGCGGCGCTGCTTTGCTGCAGTTTCTTCAAGCCGCGGTCCAGCGCCACGGTAGTCAGCGCGCGCAGGTTTTTCGGCAAGCCGGGCAACGCCACTTCACCCAGCGGCCGCTGATAATAATCGGCGGCAAAGCGACACAAGGCCAGCCATTGCGCCGACAGCGGCGGCAACTGGTGGCGCACGGCTTGCACATTTTTCAATTTTTCGGCGGGAACCTCGCTCTCGGCACTGGTGCCGACAATCATGCCGACCACTTCGCGGCGGCCGAAAGAAAGCTGGACCAGCTGGCCGATTTGCGGCGCAGCTTCGCTTTCATCGCTGGCCTGCCAGCGATAATCGAAGCTGCTATCCAGGGGAGTGTCGAGGACGATTTGAAGAATGCTTTGTTTCACGAACTTAATGTAATTCCCGAGGAAATAAGCTAACTATCGGTTTCATAAGTGCTTTTGAAAATATCCACAAGATCTGTGGATAACTTTGTGGACAAGGTTGCGTAAACAACGTGGGAGCGCCTGTTTACGGTATATCCAGGCTCTTGCCCAAACTAGTATCAATAAAAATACTATTTACAATCAAAGACTTAAATTGAACATTCTGGACAGGCAAAAAAATTTCCGTTTTTAAAAAATCGCCTTGCGGAAACAAAATTATGTGCATAACTAAATTCGGAATGCCCCAAAACAAAGCGAAAAAAGTAACAGAGGCGCGGCGAAAAAGGTAACAATCAGGTCCACATTCAAATTCATGGCCGTGCACCACCATGTCACTTTTTCCACCCATTCCATCAGTTTCGCACCGGAAAAATTAGCCCGATGTCAATTCCTTGAAATCGAGGGTAAACCCTAATTTCTAAGATTCCACTTAATGTAAAACATGAGGAAATGCCCTAAGCATCGGTTTCATAAGCGCTTTTCAAATTATCCACAATGTCTGTGGATAACTTTGTGGGTAACCTGCTCTTGACAGGCTGCAGCCTCATATTTGATGCGGGTTTCAATAAATTGCCTAAACTAAAAGCAGAAAATAAATTCTTTTAAATCAAACACTTACAAAACAGTATCAAGTGGAAAATAAAAAATATAGATATAAATAATTTCCGTGGTGCAGCAGATTTATTTTGTGCATAACTAGCGCGCGCCAATCTCCGGATTGCAAACGAATGTGTTATGCGTGACAGCGTGTAACACCATCCATCAGCAAGTAGCAGCCCTTGATTCTTGCCGGCAAGCTTCTATCCGCGCAATTTACGGCTGATTTCGTGCACGGCTTCAACCATGACGGCGACCGATTCCGGCGGCGTGAATTGCGAAATGCCGTGGCCCAGGTTGAATACATGGCCGCTGCCGGCTTGCGGCGCGCCGTAGGCGTTCAGCAGGCGCGCGACTTCGCTGCGGATCTGCTCCGGATTGGCAAACAGCACCGCCGGATCAAGATTGCCCTGCAAGGCGACACGCTGGCCGATGCGGGCCCGCGCCTCGGCCAGGTTGACGGTCCAGTCGAGGCCGACGGCATCGGCGCCGATGTCGGCAATCTGTTCCAGCCATAGGCCGCCGCCCTTGGTGAATACGATCGCCGGAATCGGCACCCCATCTTTTTCACGCTGCAGCTGGGACACCACCTGGCGCATGTAATCCAGGGAAAACTCCTGGTAGGCGCCGTCCGCCAGCGCTCCGCCCCAGGAATCGAAAATCATCACGGCCTGGGCGCCGGCGTCGATCTGCGCATTCAGGTAAGCAGCTACCGCCGCCGCATTGGTGCTGAGCACGTGGTGCATCAGGTCCGGGCGGTTGTACAGCATGGTCTTGACGGTATGGAACTCGCGCGAACCTTCGCCCTCGACCATGTAGCAAGCCAGGGTCCACGGACTGCCGGCGAAACCGATCAGCGGCACCCGGCCGTTGAGTTCGGTGCGGATCTGGGTGACCGCCTTGAAAACGTAGTCGAGCTTGCCCAGGTCCGGGGTTTGCAGCGCCATCACATCTTTTTCATCGCGCAATGGACGATAGAACTTGGGACCTTCGCCGTCGGCGAAATACAGGCCCAGGCCCATCGCGTCCGGCACCGTGAGGATGTCGGAAAACAGGATGGCGGCATCCAGCGGGAAACGCTCCAGCGGCTGCAGCGTGACTTCGGTAGCGTAATCGGGATTGGTCGCCAGCCCCATGAAGGAGCCGGCGCGGCTACGGGTTTTACGGTACTCCGGCAAGTAGCGGCCGGCCTGGCGCATCAACCACAGCGGCGTGTAGTCGGTTGGCTGGCGCAGCAGCGCGCGCAGGAAAGTATCGTTCTTGAGCGGAGCGAATTGTGACATAAGAGGCAATCTGAATGCGTGTAATAACGCCCCATTATCTCATCCAAACCGGCGGCCGCGACATCGGTTCCATGCATGGCAGTTATATGGCCGCCATTACCCTGCCTCCCGGTGCTCCGCCGCCAGGTCATCCAGAAACGCCTGCAGCACTTCGCCGCGGCTGGACTGGCGGCGCGCCGCCATGTGCAAGGTGACCTCGTAGGAAAACAGCGCCGGGTTAAGCGCCGCCAGCAATCCCTGCTGCACCAAGGGTGCGGCAAAGTGCTGCGGCAGGAAACCAAGATGCTGCCCCGACAAGATCAGGACTGCGACCGCTTCCATGTTGTCGGCCAGCGCCGTCACGCGCGCCGGCGAAAATACGCCGCCCGGGCCGTCGGCCTCCGGCAGCGGATAACTGCGCCATACCCAGTCGTGCTGCGCCAACGCCGCTGGCGTCAATTTTCCGGCCTGCCTGAACAGCGGATGCGCCGCGGCGCAGTAAGCCATCTGATGTTCCGTATATAAAGGCAGGTATTCCAGGCTCGGCAAACGATGCCAGAAATAGCCGATGCCAAGGTCGAGGCGGCCATTGATCACCTCCTCCTCCAGCTGGCCCGGCGCCAGCACCGCCAGCGACAGCGTCACCGCCTCGTCGCGCGCGCGGAACCGGGCGATGGCCTGGCCCAGGCGCGCGTTGGCGCTCATGGCGGCATGGCCGATCAGGCCCAGGTGCAATTGTCCAGACAGCTTGCGGCCGATCTGGCGCGCGTCCAGGCAAAAATGGTCGATGTTTTCCAGCAACTGGCGGCTGGACTGGGCAAACTGCTCGCCGCGCGGCGTCAGACGAAATCCGGCGCGGCCTCGCTCGCACAGGCGAAAACCGAGCCGCGTTTCCAGCGTCGCCAGCTGGGTGCTGATGGTGGACTGGCTGACGTTGAGCGCCGTCTGTGCGGCGGAAATGCCGCCGGCGTCCAGCACCGACAGGAATACACGGATCAGACGCAGGTCAAGATCGGATAGCTGGTTGAGCATGCCAGGTGGAGAAATAGGAAGTCAGATCGATCATACATCTATCCGGATCAATGTAAATATTCGATTACACAGATTTTTACTGATGTTAATTGCCGCTAGAGTAGCTTGTGCTCGGCTTGTGCTCATTCACTGCCCCACCCCATTCATCCCTTCCCGGAGACGATCATGTCGGAAACCCCACTTTACCAACCGCTAGGCGGCAACGACATGCCGCGTTTCGGCGGCATCGCCACCATGATGCGTTTGCCGCACGTCGCCAGCAGCGCGGAACTGGACGCCTGTTTTGTCGGCGTGCCGTTCGACCTCGGCACCTCGAACCGCTCCGGCACCCGCTTCGGCCCGCGCCAGATGCGTACCGAATCGGTGCTGCTGCGGCCCTACAACATGGCGACCCGCGCCGCGCCTTTCGACGCGCTGCGCATCGCCGACCTCGGCGACGTCGCCATCAATCCCTACAACCTGCTCGATTCGATCAGGCTGATCGAGACCGCTTACGACAGCATCGTCGCCTCCGGCTGCCGCCCGATTTCGCTGGGCGGCGACCATACCATCGCGCTGCCCATCCTGCGCGCCCTGCATCGCAAATACGGCAAGATCGGCCTGATCCACGTCGACGCCCATGCCGACGTCAACGACACCATGTTCGGTGAAAAGATCGCGCACGGCACGCCGTTCCGGCGCGCGGTGGAAGAAGGCTTGCTGGATTGCCAGCGCGTGGTGCAGATCGGCTTGCGCGGCACCGGCTACACCGCGGAAGATTTCGACTGGTGCCGCGACCAGGGTTTCAAGGTGGTGCAGGTGGAAGAGTGCTGGAACAAATCGCTGGCGCCGCTGATGGAAGAAGTGCGGGCCCGCCTGGCCGGCGGCCCGGTCTACCTCAGCTTCGACATCGACGGCATCGACCCGGCCTATGCGCCCGGCACCGGCACCCCGGAAATCGCCGGCCTGACCGTGCCGCAGGCGCTGGAAATCATCCGCGGCGCCTGGGGCCTGGACATCGTCGGCGCCGACCTGGTCGAAGTGTCGCCGCCTTACGACCCGGTCGGCACCACTGCCCTGCTGGGCGCCAATCTTGCGTATGAAATGCTATGCGTGCTGCCGGGCGTGCCGCGCCGCTAGCATTATTTTCATATACAAAAAGTAAGCGCTCGCCAAAAATCTTGATTTATCGATATCGTTTCTTGAAATCGCTTGGACTGACGCCCTTGGCCGCGCGGAACTGGCGGTTGAAATGCGCCAGGTTGCGATACCCCGCTTCCTGCGCAATCACACCTATCGTCTTGTCGGTCTGGATCAGTTGCTGGCAGGCGCTGCCTATGCGCAGCTGGGCCAGGTAAGCGGTTACGGTCAACTGCGTGTGGCGCTTGAAGAAACGGTGGAAAGCTCCTACCGACAATGCCGCGCGCTCGGCCAGCAACTCGACCGACAGCGCCGCCTGGAAATGCGCATGCATGTAATCCAGCACCCGTCCCATGCGCTGGCGCTGGGTATCCACCGCAATCGAAGCGGAAGCTACCGAAGCCAGCGGCTGCGCCTGTTCATCTTGCGCCAGCAGCAGCAGCAGTTCCAGCAATAGCGGCAGGCGCTGCGCCGGTGCCAGTTTCTCCATGCGCAGCATCAGCGGCCTGACACCGGCCGCCGCCGCGGCCGAGAATTGCAATCCCCTGTCGGCTCGTTTACCCAGTTGCAGCAGGCCGCCCAGTTCCGGCAAACTGGTTTGCAGCTGCACCAGCCAGTCGCGCGAAAACCAGACCACGACCGCCAGCATCTGCTGCCCGGCGTCTATCCGTTCGCTGGCCGACCAGGTATGCGGCAGGTTCGGCCCCAGCAGAATCAGGTCGCCGTCGCTGAAATCGGCCAGGTGGTCGCCCACATATCGCTGGCCGCGCGCGTTCAGGGTCAGCTCGAACTCCGGATGGTAATGCCAGAGAAACGGCAGCTCCGGCAATTCGCGCCACAGCAGCTGCCAGGAATGGCCGGGAGAGAGGGTGAGATGCTCGTATTGCGGTCGCATTCTGACCTTCCGATGGATGATTACATCAGAATAGTATCAATAAGCGGCAGTTGCGGCGAAACCGGCCGGCGCCCGGCGGCAGAGAATCGAGCTGCAATCAAACCAGGCCCAGCCGACAACACCCATCCGGAGACCTTAATGAACCAGCCTTACGCCGCCGCCAAGCAAGCCCTCGGCAATCCGTCCGTGCTCTACCCCGACCAGGAGCAACTGCGCGACATACGCAAAACCCTGCCGCTGCGGGTATTGTCGGCCGCCGATTTCCAGCACTGGCAAACCTACGGCTACGTCATCGTCAAGCAGGCGGTCTGCGCCGAGCAGGTGCAGCGCACCGTCGACTTCCTGTGGGAATTCCAGGAGCTGGACCGCAATGCGCCGGAAACCTGGAACCGGGCGCAGCTGCGCGACCATGAAATGAAGGAGCTGAACGGTTCCGGCATGGTCGAGGCCTATCACCACCAGACTTTCTGGGACAACCGCCAGACGCCGCGCATCGTCGACGCCTTCGTCGACATCTGGGACCGCGAAGACCTGTGGGTAACCATAGACCGCGCCAACCTGAATACGCCGAACCAGGGCGCGCGCCGTTTCGGCGGCTTCATCCACTGGGACGCCGATACCTCGCTGGAACCGCTGCCGGTGAACGTGCAAGGGGTGCTGGCGTTATCGGATACGACGCCGGAAGGCGGCGGTTTCCAATGTATTCCCGAGCTGTTCAAACATTTCGCCGAGTGGCGCAAGAGCGCGCCCAAGGACCGCAACCCGTGGCGCCCGGACGTTGAATCGCTGCCGTGGCAAGTGCAGTTCGTGCCGATGCAGGCGGGCGACCTGCTGATTTTCAACAGCTTGCTGGCGCACGGCATCCGCCCCAACACCTCGGCCGACCAGGTGCGGCTGGCGCTGTACATCGCATTCACGCCGGCGCGCGAAGAGGAAGCAGGATTGAAGGATTGGCGGCTGACAAGCTGGGAACAGCGGACGCCGCCGGACAGTTATGCCTTTCCCGGCGATCCGCGCGAATGGGAAAAGACCCGCTATCCCTTGGCGCAGCTGAGCGAACTGGGCGAGAAAATCCTGGGCAAGAAACCCTGGTAAAGCCCGGCGCTTATTCGCTAGACGTCAGCGCCAGGCTGTTGTTGCGTTCGATCGAGGCCGACCACAAGGTCAAACCCAGCGCCGCCACCACTACCACCACGCCGACGTAAGGCAAGGTGGTCAGGTGGAAGCCGGCGCTGATCGCCATGCCGCCGAACCAGGCGCCGCTCGCATTGCCGAGGTTGAAAGCGCCCTGGTTCAGGGTCGACGCCAGGTTAGGCGCGGCGCTGGCGCGTTCCACCACCAATACCTGCAGCGGCGGCACGATCGCAAACGCCAGCACGCCCCAGATAAAGATCGTGATCACGGCCGGCAATGGCGTGCGCATGGTCAGGGTGAATACCGTCAGGACGATCGCCAGCGCCACCAGGAAACCGATCAGCGACGGCATCAGGCGCCAGTCGGCCAGCTTGCCGCCGAGCGCGCTGCCCACCGTCAGGCCCAGGCCGAACACCAGCAGCACCAGCGTCACGGCATGCGGCGTCAATCCGGTGACGTCTTCCAGGATCGGCGTGATGTAGGTGAATACCGAAAACAGGCTGGCCGAAGCCAGTGCGCTGATCGCCAGCACCATCAATACCTGCTTGTCCTTGAGCACCGCGAATTCCTGCAGCAGGCTGGTCTTTTGCATCTCGATTTTCTTCGGCAGCCAGAGCGCCAGCGCGATTGCCGCCAGCACCCCGATCACGGTCACCGCCCAGAACGTCGAGCGCCAGCCCAGCTGCTGCCCAAGTGCGGTGCCGAACGGCACGCCCAGCACATTGGCCAGGGTCAGGCCGGCAAACATCAGGGCGATTGCCTGCGCGCGCCGGTTGGGCGCCACCAGCCCGGCCGCCACCACCGAGCCGATGCCGAAAAACGCGCCGTGGCAGAACGCCGTCACCACCCGCGCCAGCATCAGCACCGCATAATTGGGCGACAAGGCGCACAGCACATTGCCGATGATGAACAAGCCGATCAGGCTCAGCAGCGCCGTCCGGCGCGGCATGTTGGCGGTGGCGATGGCGACGATCGGCGCCCCTATCGTCACGCCTAGCGCATATCCGGTCACCAGCATGCCCGCCGCCGGGATGGTCACCCCAAGGTCGCGCGCGACGTCGGGCAGCAAGCCCATGATGACGAACTCCGTCGTACCGATGCCGAAAGCGGCAACAGCAAGGGCAAATAGGGGCAAAGACAGCATGATGATCGTCCGGAAATGGAACCGCCGAACAGCAGGAAAGCGCGGCGGTCTGAGGCGCGCACCGGGGCCATGGTGCGAAGCAACATTATAGCAACGGCGATTTATTTGTGTTAGCGCTACCAGATTTCGGCCTCAAAATGCCGTTGCCGACTGGGAAAGTGTTGGATTTTTGCGAAACGCCGTGCCTCAGGGGCGCGGCTTGCAGGACGCACATGCATGCAAGGCGGCGCGCCGGAAACCTCAGATTCCGCCCATGCACAGGTACTTAATCACCTGGTAATCTTCAATCCCGTATTTCGACCCTTCGCGCCCCAGGCCCGATTGCTTGACGCCGCCGAACGGCGCCACTTCATTCGATATCAGGCCGGTGTTGATGCCGACCATGCCGCTTTCCAGGCCTTCGGCAATGCGCCAGATGCGGCCGATATCGCGCGAGTAGAAATAACTGGCGAGGCCGAATTCGGTATCGTTGGCCAGCGCCAGCACTTCGTCGTCGGTCTTGAAACGGAACAGCGGCGCCATCGGGCCGAAGGTTTCTTCGCGCGCCACCATCATGTCGGCGGTGACGTCGGCCAGCACGGTCGGCTCGAAGAAACTCTGGCCAAGCGCATGGCGCTTGCCGCCGGCCAGGACGCGCGCGCCTTTGGATACCGCGTCGGCAATATGCTGCTCGACCTTGGCGACAGCCTTCTGATCGATCAGCGGACCTTGCGTGACGCCTTCCTGCTGGCCATCGCCGACTTTCAGCTTGGCTACCGCAGCCACCAGTTTTTCGGCGAAGGCATCGTAGATGCCATCTTGCACATACAGGCGATTGGCGCAGACACAGGTCTGGCCGGCGTTGCGGTATTTGGACGCCATGGCGCCTTCCACCGCCGCATCCAGGTCGGCGTCGTCGAACACGATGAACGGCGCGTTGCCGCCCAGTTCCAGCGACAGTTTCTTGATGGTGGCGGCGCACTGCTCCATCAGCAAACGGCCGACCCCGGTTGAGCCGGTAAACGTCAGTTTGCGCACCACCGGATTGCTGGTCATTTCCGCGCCGATTTCGCGCGCGGAGCCGGTCACCACGCTGAACACGCCGGCGGGAATGCCGGCGCGCTCGGCCAGCACCGCCAGCGCCAGCGCCGAGAACGGCGTCGATTCGGCCGGCTTGAGCACCATGGTGCATCCTGCCGCCAGCGCCGGGCCGGCCTTGCGGGTAATCATCGCAGCCGGAAAATTCCACGGCGTGATCGCGGCGCAAACGCCGATCGGTTCTTTCACCACCACGATCCGCGAACCCGGCGACGGTGAAGGAATGGTGTCGCCGCCGGCGCGCTTGCCCTCTTCCGCAAACCATTCGATGAACGACGCGGCGTAGGCGATTTCGCCCTTGGCCTCGGCCAGCGGCTTGCCTTGTTCGACGGTCATGATCAGCGCCAGGTCGTCCTGGTTTGCCAGCATCAGGTCGTTCCATTTGCGCAGCACGATGCTGCGTTCCTTGGCGGTCTTGCGCCGCCACTGGCGCCAGGCTTGATCTGCGGCGGCGATCGCGCGCCTGGTTTCGGCGGCGCCCATCAGCGGCACGCTGCCTATGGTTTCGCCGGTGGCCGGATTGGTCACGGCATGGGTGGCGCCGCTGTCGGCGCCGCACCACTCGCCGTTGACATAGGCTTGCTGGCGGAACAACGAGGGATCTTTTAATTGCATCATGGGCTGACTCCTATGAACATTGAAGGCACGCAGTTGCGACATGCGTGCTGAAAAGCAGTGCCCTGCAAGCGGCTAGAATTTGGCGAGCGCCTTGTTGCGTCCGCGTATCCATTCCAGCACCAGCAGCAGGCAGGTGGAAAACACGATCAGGATGGTGGCTAGCGCGGCGATGGTCGGGCTGATGTTTTCCTTGATGCCGGTGAACATCTGGCGCGGCAAGGTGGCTTGGCCGGGGCCTGCCACGAACAAGGTTACCACTACATCGTCGAACGAGGTGGCGAAGGCGAACAAGGCGCCGGAAATCAGGCCCGGCGCAATCACCGGCAAGGTAATCCGGAAAAAAGTAGAGAGCGGATTGGCGCCCAGGCTAAGGCTGGCGCGCACCAGGTTCTGGTTGAAGCCTTGCAGCGTCGCCAGCACCGTGGTCACCACGAACGGCGCGCCGAGCGCCGCATGCGCCAGGATCAGGCCAGTGTAGCTGTCGGACAGGCCGATCTGCGCGAAGAACAGATAAACGCCGACGCCGACCACCACCACCGGCACCACCATCGGCGAAATCAGCACCGCCATCAGCAAACCCTTGCCGTGGAAATCAGCCTTGTTCAGGCCGACCGCCGCCAGCGTGCCGAGCACGGTCGCCAGCACGGTAGCTAATGGCGCGACGATGAAACTGTTCTTGGCGGCGCTGACCCACTCGTCCGACTGCACCAGGTTCTGATACCAGCGCATGGAAAAGCCGTGGATCGGATACACCAGGAAAGTACTGTCGCTGAACGACAGCGGAATGATGACCAGGATCGGCAACAGCAGGAACAGCAGCACCAGCAGGTTGAAGCCGCGCGAAAAATAGAACCAGACGCGTTCGGTCAATGAAATATAAGGGGGAAATTGCGGAAACAGTTTCATTTTCTTATCCCATCGCCACGTCGTTTTTGGTGAAGCGGCGGTACACGCCGTACAGCACCAGCGTCGCGGCAAACAGCAAGGCGCCCAGTGCGCAAGCCATGCCCCAGTTGATGGTCACATTCGTGAAATAGGCGATGTAATAGCTGACCATCTGCTCGTTCGGTCCGCCCAGCAGCGCCGGCGTAATGTAGTAGCCGACCGAGAGGATAAACACCAGCAAGGCGCCGGCGCCGATTCCCGGATAAGTTTGCGGCACGTACACGCGCCAAAAGGCGGCGAACGGATGGCTGCCAAGCGATACCGCAGCCCGCAGGTAGGTCGGCGGGATCGCTTTCATCACGCTGTACAGTGGCAGGATCATGAACGGCAGCAGAATGTGGGTCATGGCGATATACACGCCGATGCGGTTGAACAGCAGCTCCAGCGGCGCCTGGGTCAGGCCGGTCGCCATCAATGCCTTGTTGACCAGACCTTCCGACTGCAGCAGCACGATCCAGGCCGCGACCCGCACCAGGATCGAGGTCCAGAACGGGATCAGCACCAGGATCATGAACAGGTTGGCACGCCGCTCCGACATGGTCGAGAGCCAGTAAGCCAGCGGATAGCCGAGCACCAGGCAAGCCAGGGTGGCGACCAGCCCCATCCAGAAAGTGCGGCCGAAAATCTTTTGGTATACCGATGCGTCCGGATCGGCTTTTTCGATATGGCCGAAAACATCTTGTTTCAGGTCCAGCGCTGCCAGCAGGTAGTAAGGAGAATACGGTGCGCCGTTCTTGGCGATCACCTGCCAGTACGGCAATTGCTGCCACTGCTCATCGATATCGATCAGCGCCTGCTTGATTTGCGCAGGCGGCAGCGGCTTGCCGTCGGCATCCAGCAAGGGCAAGGCACGCGCGGTTTTCATGATGATGGAACGGGCGCCGGAGATTTCCGAGTTCAGGCGCCGCGCCAGCGAGCCGGCGGAGCTGTCTTCCCGCGCCTGCAGCAGGTCGGTCGCCAGTCCGGCATAGGCAGCATCCGGCGGACTGCTCTTGCGGTCCCAATTGCTCAGGGCGGCGACGGTATGCGGCAGCGTCGTCGCGATTTCCGGATTTTCCACGGCGCGCTTGAGCAGCATGGCGATCGGCACCAGGAAAGTCAGCAGCAGGAAAATCGCCAGCGGCGCAATCAGCGCCAGCGCGGCGGCGCGCTTGCGGAACTGGGCCTGGCGCAGTTCGCGCTTGAGCTGCGCATTGTGCGGCGCTGCCGGCGGGGCCATCGGCATCGGATTGGCGCCGGCGGAGGATGCAATAGAAGTCATGGTGATCCGGCTCTGGCAAAAAGATGAGTGCAAAGAACGGCCGCCGGCCACAGGGAGGTACTTCCCATGGCCAGCGGCAACCTGCTTACTTGGCAGCCCAGGCAGTGAAGCGCTGTTCCAGTTCTTCGCCATGGTCAGTCCAGAACGACTGGCTCAGCGCCAGGGCATCCTTGGCGTTGGTCGGCGAAGTCGGCAGGTTGGCCAGCACTTTCGGATCGAGCAGCTTGAGCGCCTGGTTGTTCACCGGGCCGTAGGAAATATTGCTGGCATAGGCTTTTTGCGATTCCGGCTTGCTGGCGAAGGCGACGAATTTCTCGGCGTCGGCCTTGTTCGGCGAGCCCTTCGGAATCACCCAGAAGTCGAGCGTGTAGATGCTGCCTGTCCAGCTGACCTTAAGGTTCTTGCCTTCGCGCTGGGCGGCATCGATGCGACCGTTGAAGGCGCTCGACATGACGACGTCGCCGGCCACCAGGAATTGCGGCGGCTGGGCTCCGGCTTCCCACCACTGGATACTCGGTTTCAGCTCATCCAGTTTCTTGAAGGCGCGATCGACGCCGGCCTTGCTGCCGAGCAGCTTGTAGACATCTTTCGGCGCCACGCCGTCCGCCATCAGCGCGAACTCCAGGTTGTTCTGGGCGCCCTTCTTCAGAGCGCGCTTGCCGGGAAATTTCTTGGTATCCCAGAAATCGGCCCAACTCTTTGGCGCGCTCTTGAGCTTGTCGGCATCGTAGGCCAGCACGGTAGACCAGACGAAGGCGCCGACGCCGCATTCATGGATGGCGGCGGGATTGAAATCGGCCTTGTTGCCGATCTTGCTGAAATCGATCTTTTCCAGCAAACCTTCTTCGCAGGCGCGGCCGATATCGCCGGCATCGACTTCGACCGCATCCCAGCTGACTTTCTTGGCTTCGACCATGGCTTTGACCTTGGCCAGCTCGCCGTTGAATTCGACCACCGTGATCTTGTCGCCGCTAGCCTTGGCGTAAGGATCGATATAAGCCACCTTCTGCGCCGCGCCGTTGGCGCCGCCGAAATTGACCACCGTCAGGGCTGCCGCCTGCGCCATGCCTACCGCAGCCAGCGCCAACACAGCGCTGGTAAAAACAGGTTTGAATATCGACTTCATCACGTCTCCTCGGGATTTAATAACAAGTACGAACAAGTGCCAACAAGTGCGGAAAATTTTCAGATGAAAATGCGCAGGTGCTTGGGATCTATGTCCAATGCAACCTCTGTGCCTTCGTATAATCCGGCCAGCGCCGGGTCGTTCAGGGAAAGCTTGACGAAGCAGTCGTCCTGCTGCGGGATTGCGCATCGCACCCGTACGTGGTCACCGAAATAGATCAGGCTGCTGACGCTCACGCGCAAAGCCTGTTGCGGCGCATCGGCCAGCGGCAACAGGTGGATCCGTTCCGGCCGGATGCAGGCGACTACCTGCCGGCCGACTTCGGCCTGGTTGGCATTGAGGCCGCTCAGCAAGCCGCCGTGCGGCAAACGCAGCGTGCCGTTGCCGCCTTCGCTGGCTGCCAGCACGCCGTTGAAGCGGTTGTTGTCGCCGATAAAACCGGCGACGAACTGGTTTTCCGGATATTCGTAGAGGCGGTCGACCACCGCCAGCTGCTGGATGATGCCCTGGTCGAAAACGGCGACGCGGTCTGACATGGTCAGCGCTTCGCTCTGGTCATGGGTGACGTAGACAAAGGTCACGCCGAGCCGCTTGTGCAGGGCTTTCAGTTCGAGCTGCATGTGTTCGCGCAGCTGCTTGTCGAGCGCGCCCAGCGGCTCGTCCATCAGCACCAGCTTGGGATCGAACACCAGCGCCCGCGCCAGCGCGATACGCTGCTGCTGGCCGCCGGACAGCTGGGCCGGATAACGGTCGCCGAACTTGCCCATCTGCACCATGTCCAGCGCTTTCTTGACCTTGTCGGCGCGTTCGCTGCCGCCGATGTTGCGCACCCGCAGCGGATAGGCGACGTTCTGCGCCACCGTCATGTGCGGGAACAGCGCGTAGTTCTGGAACACCATGCCGATGTTGCGCTTATGCGGCGGCACCTTGTTGAGCAGCTGGCCGTCCAGGCGGATTTCGCCGCCGGTGGGGAATTCGAAGCCGGCCAGCATCATCAGGCAGGTGGTCTTGCCGGAACCGGAAGGCCCGAGCAGGGTCAGGAACTCGCCGCGCTGGATATCCAGGTTGAGGTTCTTGACCACCAGGTTTTCGCCGTCATAGGTTTTCTTGACGCCGGAAAACTGCACCAGGGTGTCCGGCGCGCCTGGCTTGTCGGCAACTTCTTTGGACACCAAGGGCAAGTGGGTAGTGATATTTTCTTGCTTCAACTCATTCTCCCGACAAGTTTCAAGCCGCGGCAACGGTGCGCATCGCTGCGCTCAGGATGGCCAGCGCCTCATCCATCAAGTTATCCTCTATCGTCAGCGGAAACAAGAAGCGGATCGCATTACTGTAGACCCCGCAGCTCAACAACAGCAAGCCGTTTTTGAGAGCCTCGGCCTGGACCTTCTTGGTGAACTCGGCATCCGGCTGGCGCGTGCCGGGCTGCAGGAATTCCACCGCCACCATCGCTCCCAGGCCGCGGATATCGGCGATCTGCGGGATCTCGGCGCGCAGGCCTTCCAGCACCTGTTTCAGCTTGGCGCCGAGCAGGTTGGCGCGCTCCACCAGTTGTTCTTCTTCGATCACATCCAGCACCGCCAGCGCCGAAGCGACGGCCAGCGGATTGCCGGCGTAGGTGCCGCCCAGGCCGCCGGGCGCCGCCGCATCCATGATCTCGGCGCGGCCGCACACGGCCGACAAGGGCATGCCGCCGGCCAGGCTCTTGGCCATCGTCATCAGGTCAGGGATCACGCCGGAATGTTCCACCGCGAACAACTTGCCGGTGCGGGCGAAACCGGTCTGCACTTCATCCACCACCAACAGGATGCCGTGCTCGTCGCACAAGGCGCGCAGCGCCTGCATCAGGGCCGGCGGCGCAGCGTAGAAACCGCCCTCGCCTTGCACCGGTTCCAGGATGATGGCGGCGACGCGCTTCGGGTCGACGTCGGCCTTGAACAGCATTTGCAAGGCCGCCAGCGAGTGTTCCACGCTGACGCCGTGCAGTTCGATCGGAAACGGCAGGTGGTAGACCTCGGCCGGGAACGGCCCGAAACCGACCTTGTACGGCACCACTTTGCCGGTCAGCGCCATGCCCATCATGGTGCGGCCATGGAATGCGCCACTGAATGCGATCACGGCGCTGCGGCCGGTGGCGGCGCGGGCGATCTTGACGGCGTTCTCTACCGCTTCGGCGCCGGTCGAGAAGAAAGTGGTTTTTTTGGCATGGTCGCCAGGCGTGACGGCGTTGATGCGCTCGGCCAGTTCGACATAACTGGCGTAGGGCACGATCTGGTAGGCGGTATGGGTGAATTTGCCGAGCTGCTCTTGGATCGCCGCCACCAGTTTCGGATGGCGGTGGCCGGTGTTGAGGACAGCAATGCCGGCGGCAAAGTCGATGAAACGGCGGTTTTCGACATCCCAGATTTCAGCGTTGAGCGCGTGCGAGGCATAAAAATCGCACATGACGCCGACGCCGCGCGGGGTGGCGGCATTTTTCCGTTGATGCAGTGAGGCGTTGGTGTTTGCTACAGCGACAGCCGCAGCTGCGTGGTATCCGTCGTTTTTCATCTTGGCTCCTGGCGCCTGTTGTCATTCAATATGCGTTTTTTGTACAAGCTTTGATGCATACTAAGGCCGAGCTGGATCTATAATATAGTGCCACTTTCAGTTTTCTAATGGAGCCACTTTGCGCATCGCCTCGCTCACCGATTTTTTGCTGATGCGCATAGAGCGTGGCGCCAGACCCGCCAAGGGCGCCGGCGCGCCGCTCAACCGGCAGATTTACCAGGCCATCCGCGAAGCCATCCTGTCGCAGCTGCTGCCGTCCGGCTGGCAACTGCCCTCCTCGCGCGACCTCGCGCGCGAACTGGCCATATCGCGCAATACCGTGACCTACGCCTACGAGCAGCTGATCGCCGAGGGTTACCTGGAAACCCGCGCCGGTTCCGGCACCTTCATCGCCGACACCACGCCCGACCAGATTCCCGAAATACGCCTGAACACGCCGCCGCTGACCGATCCCAGCGGCCAGTCGGAACTGTCGGCCCACGGCGCGTTGCTGATCCAGCAAGCCGGCGTCAGCGATTTGCAGTGGGGACCTTTCATGCCGGGCGTGCCGGACGTCACCCTGTTTCCGAACAAGATCTGGAGCCGCCTGCAAAACAAGCACTGGCGCCGTTCGCGCGCCGAGCTGCTGACCTACGGCGACGCCGGCGGCTACCTGCCGCTGCGCGAAGCGGTGGCCGAATACCTGCGCATCGCGCGCTCGGTCAACTGCACCGCCAACCAGGTGATCATCACCACCGGCATCCACCAGTCGCTGGATATCGTGGTCAAGCTGCTGGGCGAGCACGGCGACAGTGCCTGGGTCGAAGATCCGTGCTATTGGGGCACGCGCAGCGTACTCAACTCGCTCGGCATCAAGCCGGTCGCGATCCCGGTCGACGCCGAAGGCATGCGCATGCGCCTGGCCAACCTGCGCCAGCCGCCGCGCTTCATCTGCGCCACGCCGTCGCACCAGTATCCGCTGGGCATGGTGATGAGCCTGTCGCGGCGGCGCATGCTGCTCGAGTATGCCGCGACCCGCAAGGTCTGGATCATCGAAGACGACTACGACAGCGAATTCCGCTATGGCAGCCGGCCGCTGGCGTCCTTGCAAGGCATGGATACCGATGACCGCGTGCTATACATGGGCACTTTCAGCAAGACCATGTTTCCCAGCCTGCGCATCGGTTTCATGGTGGTGCCGGAAACGCTGGCGACGGCGTTTGCGATCGGCGTCTCCGAGCTGTACCGCGGCAGCCAGGTATTCATGCAGGCAGTCATGGCCGACTTCATGACCGAAGGCCATTTCGCCTCGCACATCCGGCGCATGCGGGTCCTGTATGCCGAGCGCCTGCACTTGCTGCAAGCCGCGATCGAACGCCATTTCGGCGACCGCATCACGCTCACCGGCGGCGAAGCCGGCCTGCACCTGGCGCTGGGCCTGCCGGAGCAATGCGACGACCTCGCCATCAGCCGCGCCGCACGCGCCGAGGGCATCGTGGCGCGGCCGCTGTCGCGCTATTTCATGAACGCCGGGGCCAGGCACCAGGGCTTGCTGCTGGGTTATGCCTGCGTACCGAATGAACAGATTGCGCCGTCTTTCGACAAGCTGGCGGCGATCATAAAAACCCACTGGAAATGATTTTTACCCAAGGAGATCAGATGAAGAAGCTTATTGTCACGCTGGCGCTGACCGCGGCCGCCGCCTCGGCCTCGGCCCAGAACGCACCCTCGCGGCTGGACGAAGTCGTCAAATCAGGCAACCTGCGGGTATGCATGACCGGCGATTACAAGCCGTTTACGTTTTTCAAGAGCGACAACAGTTTCGAAGGCATCGATGTCGACCTGGCGCGCTCGCTGGCCAAGGCGCTCGGGGTCGAAGCGCGCTTCGTCAAGACCAGCTGGACCAACCTGACCGGCGATTTCCTGGAGAAATGCGATATCGCCATGGGCGGCGTATCGGTGACGCTGGAACGGCAAAAGAAGGTATCGTTTTCGGCGCCACACATGGTGGATGGCAAAGCCGCGATTGCACGTTGCGCCGATGCCGCAAAATTCCAGTCGCTGGCGGCGATCGACCAGCCGTCCACGCGCGCCATCGTCAACCCGGGCGGCACCAACGAGCGTTTCGCCCGCGCCAACTACAAGCAGGCGCAGCTGATCCTGCACCCGGACAACGTCACCATCTTCGACCAGATCGTGCAGGGCAAAGCCGACGTGATGGTGACCGACGCCAGCGAAACCCTGTGGCAGGCCAAGCTGCATCCGCAACTGTGCTCGATCCGTCCGGAGCAGCCGCTGCAGTTTTCGGAAAAGGCGTTCATGCTGCCGCGCGGCGACGTGCCGTTCAAGGAGTTCGTCGATACCTGGATGCACCAGCTGAAGGCGACCGGCGACTATGACCGGGTGGTCAATCAATGGCTCAAGTAAACTGCTAAATAAGCTGCTAACTCAGCCTTGCTTGCTTGCCGCCTGCTGCGCGGCCAGCTTGCTCTTCTTGATCGATTTCAGGTGGGCGGCGACAGCGGTCGCCAGCTGGCGCGCCCACAGGGAGACGCCGCTGGCCGACGGATGGTAGCCGTCGGACGCCATCAGGGCGCGGTCGTTGATATCGATCAGGATAGGCACCCGCGTCACCCGCAAGTGGCCGAGATCGGCCGGCAGTTCGGCGATCAGCTGCTCCACCGTTTCATCCAGCACCTTGGCTTTCAGGCCCAGCACGTAACGCAGGGGTTCCGGCAGCGCCGGGAAGGCATGGATCGGCGGAATCCCGGATATCACGATCAGGCGCGGGTCCAGCTGCGCCTGCAAGTCGCGCATCAATTGCAGCAGCTCGGTCCGGTAGCGGCGGCAAGAGCGGAACGCGGTGGTGTCGTTGACGCCGAAAGCGATCAGCACGATATCCACCTTTTGCGAGGCCACCTGCGGCAGCATGGTCTTGACGGCGTCGCTCAGGGTGGCGCCGTTTTCGCCGACCGCCTGCCAGGTCACGGTACGCTGCAGGCGCATCGCCAGCGCCGCCGCAAACTGGCCGGTAATCGCTTCGTAATGGGTGGCGACGCCGACCCCGGCTACCGGCGACTCGCCGATAGTCAGCAAGGCCAGCGGCCGCTGCGGCGGCTCAGTGCTGCCGGCGATCCGGGCCTGGCCGATGGTCGGTCCCATCGCTTCCGGCAGGCGTGGCGTGATGCGGCGCGTGCGACGGCCTTGTATCAGCAGCCATGGCAAGAGCGGTAATGCGATCAGTTCCGGCAACCAGCGGCGCACGTCATGTCTCCTTGATTTTGCTATCGTCACAGATAAACTGTTTATATGATTTTGCTCAACGGCAAACAATTATAGTGGTTACTGTCCTTAAATTCACTCTATCTTCAAGCCCTTTAATTCCGGCTTGACCGGCGGCGGCTTCAGTTTCAGATCCGCCAGGGTTTCCAGCAGGATGCTGGCGATCGCCAGGTTGCGGTGGGTCTTGGAATTGGCCGGGATCACATACCAGGGCGCGTGGTCGGCGTCGGTCGCCTGGATCGCCTTGCCGAACAATGCCTGGTATTTATCCCAGCTTTTGCGCTCTTCCAGGTCTTGCAGGTCGAATTTCCAGTGTTTGGCCGGATCGTCGATGCGTTCCTGCAGGCGGTTGCGCTGCTCGTCCTTGGAGATATGCAACAGGCACTTGATGACGGTGGTGCCGGTTTCCGCCAGCATTCTTTCGAAATCGCGGATCTGTGCGTAGCGGCGCTCGCATTCGGCGTCGTCAATCCAGTCGTGCACACGGGTGATCAGCACGTCTTCATAATGGCTGCGGTTGAAGACCACGATCTCGCCTTGCTGCGGCACCTGCTGGTGTACCCGCCACAGGTAATCGTGGGCGCGCTCGATGGTGCTGGGCGCCTTGAAGTTGGCAATCTGGATACCCTGCGGATTGATCAGGTTGAACACCCCTTTTACGGTGCCGTCCTTGCCGCTGGTGTCGGTGCCCTGCAACACCACCAGCACTTTGTGCTGCTGGCCGGCATACAGCATTTCCTGCAGTACGGCGATTTCCGCCGCCAGCGCGGCTACCTGCTCCCGGTCCTTGACCTTGTCGCCGCTGGACAGCGGCTTCTGCTCGGCGTCGGCATCCTTGATCTTGGTCTGTTTGCCGGCGCGGAACTGCTTGCATGCTTTCATTGCTCTCTCCGATGACCTTGGGAAGGTATTGCTGCGCTTATTGTGACTGCGGGCTACAGAATGCCGTGCAGGTTGCCCAGCGCATGCTCGATCTTGATGCAGCTGTCCATCTCCACCTGGATGCCGTTGGCGCGCGCCTTGGCGGCCGCCGCTTCGTTGACGATGCCGAGCTGCATCCAGACGCAGCGGGCGTCGATCATGATCGCCTCGCCGACGATGGGTGGGATGTCTTCCGCCTTGCGGAAACAATCGACGATATCGATTTTCTGCTGGTCCGCCGCCAGCGCCTTGGCGGCGTCGAACAGGTTGGCGTAACAAGGCTCGCCCAGGATCTGGGCGCCGACGTGCATCGGATTGACCGGGATGATGCGGTAACCGCGTTCCTGCATGTAGCGGGCTACGCCGTAGCTCGGCCGGTCCGGTTTGGTGGACAGGCCGACGATGGCGATGATCGGGTTGGCGGCGTTGGGTACGGGAGCGGATGTGTTTGGCATGGGTAGGGAAATCGTCTTGTCAGCCTAAGGGAAATCCTCGTGCACTTTGCATGATGCTTTTGCGTAATCTTACCGCGAGAACCTGATGTTCTGCCAGCCGCCCCAGGCACGCCGCTACTTGGCGAAGTAAGTAGCGTATATCTTGTCGTAGCTGCCGTTGCTGTGCAAGGTTTTCAGTGCGCCGTTAATCTTTGCCAGCAGGTCGGTGTCCGCCGGCCGTACCGCGATACCGTAATATTCTTTTTCGAACCTGTCGCTTTCGATCAGCTTGAAACCCTTGTCCTTGTTGAATTTCAGGTGATTCGCCACCGCGCCGTTATCGCCCACGGCCGCATCCACGCCGCCGTTGTCCACTTCCTTCAGCAGCAGCGGCAAACTTTCGAAACGCACCAGCGCATTACTGGTTTTGCCAAGCATTTTCTGCATGATGGTATCGGCGCTGGTGCCGGCCGTGACGCCGACCCGGTGCGCCTGTTTCAAATCGTCCGGACTGCCGATGTTTTTGCCCGGCGACACCAGGATGACCTGCTTGGCCTCGAAATACGGATCGGAGAAAAGCATGCTTTGCTTGCGTTCATCGGTAATCGTGACGCCGGAGGCGATGATGTCGATGTCGGCATTGGCCAGGGTGGAGAAAATCCCTTCCCACGGCGTATTCACCCAGACAATCTTGATGCCGGCCTGGTCCGCCACCGCCTGCATGATGTCGACATCGAAGCCGACGATCTTGCCGTTGGTGTCTACCGAGCCAAACGGCGCGAATGCGGCATTCATGCCGACCCGGTAAACCTTGGGCGTAGGCGCGGTGTTGGCGGGTTTTTCGCAGGCGCACAGGCCGATTGCCAGCAAGGCGACGGTCAGGAAATGCAGCAGCCGGATTTTCATTTTGCCTTCTCCATTTTTGCAGGCAGCAGATGCCTGTGCTTTTCAGCCATCTTAGTGGAAGACCCCGGTGGCGTCATTAAAAAGCAGGATGACAAATGATAAAGATTGTCAGGTCGGACAACAAAAAAGCAGCCGAAGCTGCTTTTCCTTGTTGCCATCCGAACTGGCGCGAATTGGCTATTAGCTGCCGGATCAGCGTCCTTTTTGACGCAATTTCGCAATCGCCGCCAATTGTGCAATCGCTGCCGACAACTCGGACTGTGCTTTTGCGTAATCGATCAGGGATTCCTTGTTGGTCAGCGCTTCTTCAGCGCGGCGCTTGGCTTCGCTAGCCTTCGCTTCGTCCAGGTCGGCGCCGCGGATCGCAGTGTCGGCCAGAACGGTAACGTGGTTCGGCTGCACTTCCAGCAAACCGCCGGCAACGAACACGAACTCGTCCTGCGCCTGGCCTGCCACCTTGATCCGTACCGCGCCCGGCTTGATGCGCGTGATCAGCGGGGTGTGACGAGGATAAATCCCCAGCTCGCCCGACTCGCCCGGCAACGCGACGAATTCGGCTTCGCCGGAGAAGATCATCTCTTCCGCGGAAACAACGTCTACGTGAATAGTGTTTGCCATCTTAAACCCTTTGTTGTCCATGAAGTCACTAACGGGAAGCGCCGGAGCCGCTCAGCTGCGGCAGCTCCGGCGCTTGCCGCTTAGCCGATCTTCTTGGCCTTTTCGATTGCTTCTTCGATCGTGCCGACCATGTAGAACGCTTGTTCCGGCAGGTGATCGAGTTCGCCGCTGGCGATCATCTTGAAGCCCTTGATCGTGTCCTTCAGCGAAACGTATTTACCTGGCGAACCGGTAAACACTTCAGCAACGTGGAAAGGCTGCGACAGGAAACGCTGCATCTTACGTGCGCGCGCGACCAGCAGCTTGTCTTCCGGAGCCAGTTCGTCCATGCCCAGAATCGCGATAATGTCGCGCAATTCCTTGTAGCGCTGCAGGATACCTTGCACAGCGCGGGCGGTTTCGTAGTGCTCTTGGCCGACCACTTGCGGGTCCAGCTGGCGCGAAGTCGAATCCAGCGGATCAACCGCAGGATAGATACCCAGCGAAGCGATATCACGCGACAACACAACGGTGGAGTCCAAGTGAGCAAAGGTGGTAGCAGGCGACGGGTCGGTCAAGTCATCCGCTGGAACGTAGACGGCCTGGATCGACGTGATCGAACCAGTCTTGGTCGAAGTAATACGTTCTTGCAGCTGGCCCATTTCCGAAGCCAGCGTAGGCTGGTAACCCACGGCGGAAGGCATACGGCCCAGCAGCGCCGAAACTTCGGTACCGGCCAGTGTGTAACGGTAGATGTTATCGACGAAGAACAGCACGTCTTTACCTTCGTCGCGGAAGCCTTCAGCGATCGTCAGGCCGGTCAGCGCAACGCGCAGACGGTTGCCTGGCGGTTCATTCATCTGACCGTAGACCATCGCCACTTTGGATTTTTCCGGATTTTCCAGATCGACCACTTTAGCGTCAGCCATTTCGTGATAGAAGTCGTTACCTTCACGAGTACGCTCACCGACGCCGGCAAACACGGACAAGCCGCTGTGCGCCTTGGCGATGTTGTTGATCAGTTCCATCATGTTCACGGTCTTGCCCACACCCGCGCCGCCGAACAGGCCAACTTTACCGCCCTTGGCGAACGGGCAAACCAGGTCGATCACCTTGATGCCGGTTTCCAGCAGTTCCTGCGATGGCGACAGTTCGTCGTATGCAGGAGCCTTGCGGTGGATAGAGGCAGTGGTTTCGTGGCTTACCGGACCGCATTCGTCGATCGGGTTGCCCAGCACGTCCATGATGCGGCCCAGTGTTGCTTTACCGGTCGGCACCATGATTGGCTGGCCTGTGTTCTTGATTGTCATGCCGCGGCGCAAACCGTCGGATGTACCCAGCGCAATGGTACGGACTACGCCGTCGCCCAGCTGTTGTTGTACTTCCAGCGTCAGTTCCGAGCCATCCATCTTCAAGGCATCGTAAATCTTAGGCATCGCGTCACGGGGAAACTCAACGTCCACCACAGCGCCGATACACTGAACGATTTTGCCATCAGCCATTTTCGTTCCTTCAATATATAAAATAAATTTCTGTTAAACGCAGTTTGCGTTACACCGCAGCAGCACCGGCGACGATCTCGGACAATTCCTTGGTGATCGCAGCTTGACGCGTCTTGTTGTAGACCAGTTTCAATTCGCCGATCACGTTACCCGCGTTGTCGCTGGCCGACTTCATCGCCACCATGCGCGCCGATTGCTCGGACGCCATGTTTTCTGCGACAGCCTGATAAATCAGCGCTTCCACGTAACGCACCAGCAATTCATCGATGACGCTTTGCACATCCGGCTCGTAAATGTAGTCCCAGGAATGCGAACCTTCTTTATCGGCCTCAAGACGATCGCTCGACAGCGGCAGCAACTGCTGCAGCATCGGCTCTTGCTTCATCGTGTTGATGAACTTGGTGTACACCAGATAAACCGCGTCCAGGCGACCTTCCTGGTAAGCGTCGAGCAGCACCTTGACTGGCCCGATCAGCTTGTCCAGATGCGGCGTATCGCCCAGTTGCACGGCATGCGCAACGACCTTGGCGCCGATCCGGTTGAGGAAACCCAGACCCTTGTTGCCGATCGCTACTGCCTGAACCTTGTTGCCTTGTCCTTCCAGCTCACGCAGTTTCGCGGTCAGCAAACGCAAGGAGTTGGTGTTCATGCCGCCGCACAGACCTTTGTCTGTGGTGACGACGATGAAACCAACGTTCTTGGAGTTGTCCTGCTTCACCATGAACGGGTGCGTGTACTCTGGATTGGCTTGCGACAAGTTAGAAGCGATATTACGAATCTTGTCACTGTAGGGACGTGCCGCACGCATCCGGTCCTGCGCCTTGCGCATTTTGGATGCGGCGACCATTTCCATCGCCTTGGTGATCTTCTTCGTATTTTCTACGCTCTTGATCTTGCTGCGTATCTCTTTACCTGTAGCCATTCCGTGCTCCAGTTAAATTAAGCCACGAACGATTTTTTGAAATCAGCAACGGCGGTAGATAATGCAGCTTCACCATCTTTGTCGAGTTGCTTGGTTTCTTCGATCTTTTGCAGCAAAGGCGCGTGGCTGGTCTTCATGAAGTTGTGCAGGCCGCTTTCGAACGGCAGTACCTGCTTGACTTCGATGCTGTCCAGGAAACCCTTGTTGACCGCGAACAGAGTCACAGCCATCAGCGAGATCGACAACGGCGAGTATTGCGCCTGCTTCAGCAGTTCAGTAACGCGGGCGCCGCGGTCCAGCTGCTTGCGGGTCGCTTCGTCGAGATCGGAAGCAAACTGCGCAAACGCAGCCAGTTCACGATACTGCGCCAAGTCGGTACGGATACCGCCGGACAGGTTCTTGATGACTTTGGTCTGAGCCGCGCCACCAACGCGCGACACCGAAATACCGGCGTTGATCGCAGGACGGATACCGGCGTTGAACAAGGAAGTTTCCAGGAAGATCTGACCGTCGGTAATCGAAATCACGTTGGTCGGAACGAAGGCGGAAACGTCGCCAGCCTGGGTTTCGATGATCGGCAAAGCAGTCAGCGAACCAGTTTTGCCCTTGACTGCACCCTTGGTGAAATCTTCGACGTACTTTTCGTTCACGCGTGCTGCGCGTTCCAGCAAACGGCTGTGGAGGTAGAACACGTCGCCAGGATAAGCTTCACGGCCTGGTGGACGGCGCAGCAGCAGCGATACCTGACGGTATGCAACAGCTTGCTTGGACAGATCGTCATACACGATCAGCGCATCTTCACCGCGGTCACGGAAATATTCGCCCATGGCGCAGCCGGAGTAGGCCGACAGGTATTGCATCGCAGCCGACTCGGAAGCCGATGCAGCAACCACGATGGTGTATTCCATGGCGCCGTGCGCTTCCAGCGCGCGCACGATGTTCTTGATCGACGATGCTTTTTGACCGATGGCGACATAGATACATGTCACGTCCTGGCCCTTTTGGTTGATGATCGCATCGATCGCAACAGCGGTCTTGCCGGTCTGGCGGTCACCGATGATCAGTTCGCGCTGGCCGCGGCCGATCGGCACCATCGAGTCGATCGACTTGATGCCGGTCTGCATTGGCTGCGAAACCGACTGACGGGCAATAACGCCAGGCGCGATTTTTTCGATCGGCGCTGTCAGCTTGGTGTCGACCGGACCCTTGCCGTCGATAGGCTGGCCCAGTGCGTTCACTACACGGCCGCGCAGTTCCGGACCGATAGGCACTTCCAGGATACGGCCGGTACATTTGACTGTATCGCCTTCGGAAATGTGTTCGAAGTCGCCCAGAATAACGGCGCCGACCGAGTCGCGCTCGAGATTCAGCGCGAGGCCGAAGGTATTGCCCGGGAATTCCAGCATCTCACCTTGCATCACGTCAGACAGACCATGGATACGGCAGATACCGTCGGACACGGAAATAACCGTGCCTTGATTGCGAATTTCAGCAGTATCGCCAAGGCCTTGAATCCGGCTCTTGATCAGTTCGCTGATTTCAGACGCGTTGAGTTGCATATAAACTCCTAAAATTTTTCTCGTTGCTCACGCAGTTACGTAAATACGCAGGGGTCTCAGGCAGCCAAAGCCGCATGCAGCTCTTGCAGCTTGGCGCGTACCGAGGTGTCGAACACTTCGTCGCCGACTACTACGCGTACGCCGCCGATCAGCGAGTTATCCACAGTTACCGATGGGTTCAGCTTGCGGCCGAACTTCTTTTCCAGCGTCGCGATCAGATCTTTCACCTGCGCTTCGGTCATTTCAAAAGCACTGGTGATCTCGGCATCGGCAGCGCCTTCTTGTGCATTCTTCAGCACTTGAAATTGCTCTGCGATTTCCGGCAAGGCGACCAGGCGGCCGTTGTCAACCAGCGTCGCGACGAAGTTCTTGGCTTCGGCGTTGGCTGCCTGCGGCGACTTCAACAGCGCCAAAAACGTATCCGCGACCTGCTGCTGCGAGACGGCCGGATTGTGGGCCAGCGCCTTGACATCGGAATGGACCGCTACCTGGCCCATTTCGGCAACCAGATTCGCCCACGCAGCCAGGTCTTGCGACTTGGCTACACGGAACAGCGCTTCTGCATAAGGACGAGCAATCGTTGCAAGTTCAGCCATGATTACAGCTCTGTTTTCAATTGGTTCAGCAAATCGGCATGCGCCGCGCTGTTGACTTCGCGCTTGAGGATCTGTTCGGCGCCTTTGACCGCAAGGGTCGCAACTTCACCGCGCAGAGCTTCGCGTGCTTTAGTCATTTGCTGTTCCGCTTCGGCTTTAGCGTTAGCGATGATGCGAGCAGCTTCTTCGGAAGCCGTTTTCTTGGCTTCGTCGACGATCAGCTGGCCGCGCTTTTCAGCTTCGCCAATACGCTTTTGACCTTCGTCGCGCGCGGTCGCCAGTTCTGCCGTAGCGCGCTTTTCAGCGGCTGCCAGATCTGCCTTGCCGCGATCAGCGGCTGCCAGGCCGTCCGCAATCTTCTTGGCGCGCTCATCGAGCGCCTTGGTCAGTGGCGGCCACACGAATTTCATCGTGAACAGCGCCAGGACAAAGAAGACCACGAACTGAGCAAACAATGTTGCGTTTAAGTTCACGGTAATTTCCTTCTCAGAATAACGTGTGCTGAAGTGTCTCAGCAGATTCGGCTACGCCTGATTAAATTACTTAGCGATGAACGGATTTGCGAATGCGAACAACATGGCGATACCAACACCGATCAGGAACGCAGCGTCGATCAGACCAGCCAGCAGGAACATCTTGGTTTGCAGAGTGTTCATCAGTTCTGGTTGACGTGCCGATGCTTCGAGGTACTTACCGCCCATGATTGCGATACCGATACAAGCACCGATAGCGCCCAAACCGATGATCAAACCACAAGCCAAAGCAACAAAAGACAGATCAGTCATGACAATTCCTTCAAAGTTAAGTGAATACAAAAATTAATACAAAAAAACAAAACCAAAACAAGAACAACTACTAATTCAAATCCGGCGCCGGTTAGTGCGCCTCATGTGCTTGGCCGATGTACACCAGCGTCAGCATCATGAAAATGAACGCTTGCAGCAACACGATCAGGATGTGGAAGATGGCCCAGATCGAACCGGCCACGACATGTCCAACAAAACCAAATGCGGTGGCGGTGGAACCGAGCAGCGCGATCAGCAGGAACAACAGTTCGCCGGCATACATGTTGCCGAACAGCCGCATCGCCAGCGACACTGTCTTTGCAGCGAATTCGATCAGGTTCAGCAGCAGGTTGGCAGGGGCCAGCCAGATGCCGAAAGGAGCCGCCACCAGCTCATGCAGGAAACCGCCGAAACCCTTGATCTTGAAGCTGTAGTACAGCATCAGCACCAGCACGCCGAGAGCGATGCCCATGGTGCCGTTGAGGTCGGCGGTCGGCACTACGCGATGATGGGAAATCAGGCCGTCAAGACCAACCATTTTGAAGAAAGTGGAGAACAGATCAACCGGCAGGAAGTCGAGCGAGTTCATCAGGGCGACCCAGATGAACACCGTCAGCGCCAGCGGCGCGATGAAGCTGCGGTCGCCGTGGACGATGCCCTTGGCCTGGTCGTCGACCATCTCGACCACCATTTCGACGAACGCCTGGAAGCGGCCCGGCACGCCGGCAGTCGCTTTGCGCGCGGCGAGATACATCAGCAGGCAGCCGACCACGCCGGCGAACACCGACCAGAAGATCGTGTCGATATTGATGATCGAAAAATCGACTATCTTGGATTGATGGCCAGTGGAAAAATGTCCAAGGTGATGGACAATATACTCTGAGGGGGTTAGTGCGTCGCTTGAAGCTACAGTCATGATCGATGTCTAAAAAGTAAGATTATGTAACTTTTAAGTACCACGATGAAGCTGACGATGAATGCCGGCCAATTCAAATCGTGGTACAACCATACGACCGCGCCTACCAGCGCAATCGTTGTAGCAATTTTGACAAACTCACCGATGAAAAAAGACATCGGGTTGGCGCCGCCTGGCTTGCGCGCGCTGATGTAAAGACGGAGAGCAAACAGTCCGTTGGGAACCGCGCAGCACACACCACCTAAAAGCGCAGAACAGAATCCGGATACGCCGGCCAGTAAACCTGCCACACTTGCCAGCACTGCCGTAGTAACAAATTGCATAAGCACGATGCGCAGCATACTGACCCAATATTGTGCGAAGCCGCTGTTCTTGTAGCGTAGTTGACGAACGCGGCTGACGCAGTTGGCAGAAGCAGCTGATATGCTCAGTTAATGCAAGTCCACGGCTGATTTAGAAGCCCGAGGATTATAAAGGCTGGGCGCGGCTTTCGTCAAACTTTTGCTGCCGAATCATAAGCTTATGCAACAGATCCGCTTGCCTGCGGAAGCCCGTTTCGCGGGCCGTGCCACCGTATCGGCAATTGTCCTGATGGCGATTTTTGCACCAATAATGTGAAGTGCCTTGTTTTTTTCTATTCAGCACCTTTGAGCCGGGCGATCAGGCCGTCCAGCGTATCCAGGTCGGAAAAGTCGATGATCAGCTGGCCGCGGTTTTTGGCAGTGGTCTTGATCGTTACCTGGGTCGCCAGCAAATCCGACAATTCTTCTTCCAGCCGAGCGATGTCGCGCGACTTTTCCTTGTTCTTGGCCGGCCGGCCGGCGCCGTTGGCTTCGGTAGTGGCGCGCACCACCAGTTTTTCGGTGTCGCGCACCGACATCCGCTTGGCCACCACCTGGCTGGCCAGCGTGATCTGGGTCGCGGCGTCCACCGCCAGCAGCGCCCGCGCGTGGCCCATGTCGATATCGCCCGCCATCAGCATGGTCTGCACCGGCTTGGCCAGGTTCAGCAGGCGCAGCAGGTTCGACACCGCGCTGCGCGAGCGCCCTACCGACACCGCCGCCTGCTCATGGGTAAAACTGAAATCGGTGATCAGGCGATGGATGCCCTGCGCTTCTTCCAGCGGATTCAGGTCCTCGCGCTGCATGTTTTCGATCAGCGCCATCGCCGCCGTGGTCTGGTCGTCGACATCCTTGACCAGCACCGGCACCTCGATCAGGCCGGCCAGCTGGGCCGCCCGGAAGCGCCGTTCGCCGGCGATGATTTCATAGTGCTGGGCGCCGTTGTGCAAGGCGATCGGCCGCACCAGGATAGGCTGCAGCAAGCCCTGCTCCTTGATCGACGCCGCCAGCTCCGCCAGCGCGCCCTCGTCCATGCGGGTGCGCGGCTGGTATTTGCCGGCCTGCATGACGCTGACCGCCAGCACCGACGGCGCACCGTCAATGGTCGGCACAGCTTCAGTGATATCGGTCGATCCGCCTAACAGTGCCTCCAGGCCGCGGCCCAGTCCTTTTGATTTCTTCGTGACCATCTTTTTCCTACCGTAGATTACTGATAACGTTCTAACAAGCTGTGGACAACCCTGTGGGTAAATCTGTGAACAAGCCTGTGATTAAAGCTGTATAAGCCTGTATATAAGTTGTAGATAAGCTGTGCGCTACTGTCCGTTACATGGTCTTGATGCGTTCCACCATCTCGGCCCCAAAAGCGATGTACGCCTGCGCGCCTTTGGATGCGGCGTCAAAGGTGACGCCCGGCATGCCGTAGGAAGGCGCTTCCGCCAGCCGCACATTGCGCGGGATCACGGTCTTGAACACCTTGTCGCCGAAATGCTTTTCCAGCTCGACCGACACCTGTTGCGACAAAGTCATGCGCGGATCGAACATCACCCGCAGCAGGCCGATGATCTTCAGGTCAGGGTTGAGGTTGGCGTGCACCTTCTTGATGGTGTTGACCAGGTCCGACAAACCTTCCAGCGCGTAATATTCGCACTGCATCGGGATGATCACCCCATGCGCCGCGCATAAGCCGTTCAGGGTCAGCATCGACAGCGCCGGCGGACAGTCGATCAAGATGAAATCGTATTCGTCGGCCACTGCGATGAAAGCATCTTTCAGACGCTTCTCGCGGTTCTCCAGCTCGACCATTTCCACTTCGGCGCCGGCCAGTTCACGGTTCGCCGGCAATACATCGAAGCCGCCGGTTTCGGAGGTCTTGCGCACCGACTTGATATCCGACATGCCCAGCAGCACTTCATAAATCGTGGCGGACAGCGTGCCCTTGTTGATCCCGGCGCCCATGGTGGCGTTGCCTTGCGGGTCAAGGTCGGCCAGCAATACGCGCTGGTTGAGTTGCGCCAGGCCGGCGGCCAGGTTCACGGCGGTAGTGGTTTTACCGACCCCGCCCTTTTGATTGGCGACACAAAATATTTTTGCCATGTATTGGTGTAAAGGTCGTGATTAGTTAGTCGTTAATTTGATGCCAAAACCGATCAGGAAAATTCCCGCGGCCCTGGAAGCGAATGCGGCGATGCGACGGTTGTGCCCCAGACGCTTGGCGGCGGTATTCCCGAGCAGTACCAGCAGACTACCGTAAAACAGCGCGCAGCTGGAGATGATCGCGGCCATGGTAAGGAAGGTCAGGCTGCCGCGCTGCGTGGCCGGATCGATGAACAGCGGGAAGAACGCCATATAGAACACGATGGCCTTGGGATTGACCAGGGTCACCAGGAAACCGCGGGTGAAATTGCTGACGCCGGTGAAACCCACGGCGGCGCTTGCGCCCTCGCCCTTCCTGGCAAACAGCAGTTTGCAGCCAAGGTAGGCCAGGTAAGCCGCGCCCAGATACTGCACCGCCTTGAACACCATCGGATTGGCGGTCAGCAAAGCGGCCACGCCGATCGCCGCCAGGAACATCAGCACCGCATCGCCCAGCATGATGCCGAACAGCGAGGCATAACCGCCGCGCACGCCTTCCCTGCCGGCGCTGGTCAGGATGCAGAAGGTGCCGGCGCCGGGCAGCGCCAGGAACACCATGGTTGCAACGATCAGTTGCCAGACATCGGTAATGCCGAGGGTGTGGAAAAAAGCGCTCATGGTCGACTTGCTCCTGCTCTTGTTTGCGTTCGTTGTTACTTGCGTTTGATGAAAACCAGGTGACGTTCCGCATCCAGCCCCGGCACCGCCAGCGGCCTTGTTTCCGTGACTTGCCAGCCGGCCGGCAGGCGCGCGATTTCCTCATCCGGACGCACGCCCTTGAGGGCGATGAACCGGCCATCGTCGGTCAGCAAATGTTCCGACCAGTTGATAAAATCGGTTAACTCCGCAAATGCCCGCGAAGTGATCACATCGAATTTCTGCGCTACCTGCAACTGCTCTACCCGGGCAGTGTGAACACTTACATTGCCCAGGCCCAGCTCGGCTTTTACCTGGGTCAGGAATGCTGTTTTCTTGTGCACCGTGTCGATCATCGACACCCGCATCCGCGGCCTGGCCTTGCCGGCCCAGATCGCCAGGATCATCCCTGGCAGGCCGCCGCCGGCGCCTACGTCGAGCACATTCTCTGCCTCGGTAAAAGCCGGCACTACCGCCAGCGAATCCAGCAAATGGTGGGTCATCATCTGCGCCGGTTCGCGGATCGAGGTCAGGTTATACACCTTGTTCCACTTCGCCAGCAGGTCCAGATAGGCCAGCAGTTGCTGCTGCTGCCCCTGGTCCAGCGCGATTCCCAGTGCCGATGCCCCTTGCTGCAGGCTCGCTTCCAGCGCTTGTTTTGCCGCCGGCGCGGTCTGCGTTGAACTCATGTTGCCATTCCTCGATTATGCGGGCAATTACCTTGATGGTAGTGCTTAGGTAGTTGATTAAGTAGTTGATAACTAAGCGATCAGGCGGCCTGATCATCTGCATTCAAGCGCTTCATGCCGCCCTTTTTCAGGTGCACCAGCAGCAGCGACAAGGCGGCCGGCGTGACGCCGGAAATGCGCGAAGCCTGGCCGAAGGTTTCCGGCCGGTGCAGGTTCAGCTTCTGGCGTACCTCGATCGACAGCGCCTGTACGTCCATATAGTCGAGGTCGGCCGGCAGCTTCAGGTTTTCATTGTGCTCGTGGCGCTCTACTTCTTTCGCCTGGCGGTCGATATAACCGGCGTATTTGACCTGGATCTCGACCTGTTCCTTGACCGTGTCGTCCTGTACGCCCGGACCGCCCAGGTCCTGGCCATCCAGGCCCTTGAGCGTCATCAGTTGATCGTATGAAACATTTGGACGGCGCAACAGGTCGACCAGCGAATATTCGCGTTCGATGGCTTTGCCCAGCAAGCGCTCGGCTTCGGCTTCAGCCACGATGCGCGGATTGACCCAAGTCGAACGCAGGCGCTCCATCTCGAGCGCCACCGCCTCGCGCTTTTTCTCGAACTGCGCCCATTGGGCGTCGCCGACGCAACCCAGCTGGCGGCCGATCTCGGTCAGGCGCAGGTCGGCGTTGTCCTCGCGCAGGCTGAGGCGATACTCGGCGCGGCTGGTGAACATGCGGTATGGCTCTTGCACGCCTTGGGTGATCAGGTCATCGACCAGCACGCCGAGGTAGGCTTCGTCGCGGCGCGGAGTCCAGGCATCGCGTTCCTGTGTTTGCAGCGCCGCGTTCAAGCCGGCCAGCATGCCTTGCGCCGCCGCCTCTTCATATCCGGTGGTGCCGTTGATCTGGCCGGCGAAATACAGGCCCTGGATCGACTTGGTTTCCAGCGAAGCCTTCAAGGCGCGCGGATCGAAGTAATCGTATTCGATCGCGTAGCCTGGGCGCAGGATGTGGGCATTTTCCAGGCCGCGCATGGAATGCACCAGGGCCAGCTGCACGTCGAACGGCAAGCTTGTCGAAATACCATTAGGATAGAACTCGTTGGTGGTCAGCCCTTCCGGCTCCAGGAATATCTGGTGCGAATCCTTGCCAGCAAAACGGTGGATCTTGTCTTCTATCGACGGACAGTAGCGCGGCCCCACTCCTTCGATCACGCCGGTGTACATCGGGCTGCGGTCGAGGCCGGCGCGGATGATGTCATGCGTCTGTTGGTTGGTATGGGTAATCCAGCAAGGCAGTTGCGCCGGATGCATGGACGCATTGCCCATCACCGAGAATACCGGCACCGGATCGAGGTCCCCGGGCTGTTCCTGCATCCCGGAAAAATCGATAGTGCGGCCGTCGATGCGCGGCGGCGTGCCGGTTTTCAGGCGGCCTTGCGGCAGTTTCAGTTCTTTGAGGCGCGCCGACAGGGAAATCGCCGGCGGGTCACCAGCTCGGCCGGCAGAATAGTTATTAAGCCCAACGTGGATTTTCCCGTCGAGGAAAGTCCCGGCGGTCAGCACCACCGCCCTGCTGCGGAACTGGATGCCGACTTGGGTAACGGCGCCGACCACGCGATCGCCCTCTACCAGCAGGTCATCCACTGCTTGCTGGAACAGCCAGAGGTTTTCCTGGTTTTCCAGGCGCGAACGGATCGCTTGCTTGTACAGGATGCGGTCGGCTTGCGCGCGCGTTGCGCGTACGGCTGGCCCCTTGGAGGAATTCAGGATGCGGAACTGGATGCCTGCTTCATCGGTAGCGATCGCCATCGCGCCGCCCATTGCATCGACCTCTTTCACCAGGTGGCCCTTGCCTATCCCGCCGATTGAAGGGTTGCACGACATTTGGCCCAGGGTCTCGATATTGTGTGTCAACAATAGAGTCTTCTGGCCCATGCGGGCAGACGCCAGCGCGGCTTCGGTGCCGGCGTGGCCGCCGCCGACGACGATTACATCAAAATGTGTAGGAAAAAGCATAGTGCGCCTCTTGGAGACGATGAAAAACAGTGGGCTGAGGCGTGATTATAAAGCATGCAGCCGCCGCTTACACTTCTACGGTTATGACTCAGCCGATGTTTCACGTGAAACATTGGCCGAGTCAAACTCATCTGGCCCAAAAACAACAACGGCGACTGTTTCACGTGAAACAATCGCCGCTTCTGAAAAGCCGATTATGGAAATTACTTAAGGAAGGCGTCGTAACCCGTTTTCAAGATCAGTACCGACACCACCATCAAAAACAGCTTACGCACAAAACCGCTGCCATGTTTGAGCGCCAGTCGCGTACCTACCAAAGAGCCGCCGACATTGCAGATAGCCATTATCAATCCAAGTTGCCAGATGATATGGCCGCTATATCCAAACCACAGCAAGGCGGCCAGGTTGGTCGCAACATTGATTACCTTGGATACTGCCGACGCAGCCAGGAAATCGAAGCCGAAAAACCGCACAAACAGGAAAATCAGGAAGCTACCTGTACCAGGGCCGAAAACACCGTCATAAAATCCGATACCGCCGCCAATCAGTACCGCGAACAGCTTCTCTTTCGAGCCGGTATGCAGAGGGGCATGGATACTGCCGAAATCTTTCTTCTTTATCGTATAGATGGCGACCGCCAGCAAGATGAAAGGCAGCGACTTGCGGATTGCCTCGGTAGGTATATGGGTTACGGTGTATGCGCCCAGGAAGGAAAACAGGAAGGCCGCCCCTGCGGCAGGGAGCGCAGCGCTCCAGGCCAGCTTGACGCGTTTCGCAAAATTGACGGCAGCGGCGCCAGTGCCGAATATCCCGGCCAGCTTGTTGGTTCCGAAGATAGTTGCCGGTGCGCTGTTCGGCAGCATGGAAAACAAGGCGGGAATCTGGATCAGGCCCCCTCCTCCAACCACGGCATCAATCAGGCCGGCAACAAAACTGGCAAGGGCGAGGATAAGGAAATCGGGGAATAATTCAGGCATGATGAATGATGCGATATTGAAGACACGCAATTCTACGTGCCTGAGTCCGGGCCAACATGCTGGACAGCTATGTTATTTACTCATAGCTATCCAAGTAATTCGATTGGCTGAATAGGACAGTAAACTATCTGCCTATTATTTAAGCAGATCGGGCTAGCCTGATGCGGAAATAAAAAACCCGTACCAGCCAGGCTGCGTACGGGTTGTTTTGGCGCGCGGCCAGGATTACATCATCCTGTCCGGGAAGAGCGCTTGAGCAAGGCCGAAATTTCGCCGACAATCCCGCGCCGGAAAGCCAGCACGCAGACGATAAAGATGAAGCCAGTGACGATGGTGACCGATTCGCCCAGGCCGTTGAACCAGTCGATATGAGTCACCGAAGCCAGCCAGTTGCCGATATCGCCCAGCTTGTTTTCCAGCACAATGATGATCAGCGCGCCGACAATCGGCCCGATGATGGTGCCCAAACCACCTACCAGAGTCATCAGCACTACCAGGCCCGACATGGTCCAGTGCACGTCGGTCAGCGTTTCAAAACCCAGCACCAGCGTCTTGGTGGAACCAGCCAGGCCCGACAGCGCCGCCGACAGCACAAACGCCAGCAGCTTGTAGCGGTTGACGTCGTAACCCAGTGAAATGGCGCGCGGCTCGTTTTCCTTGATCGCTTTCAGCACCTGGCCGAACGGAGAATTCACGGTGCGCATGATCAGGGCGAAGCCGGCCACGGCAATCGCCAGCACCACGTAATACAAGGTCAGGTCGCTGCCAAGGTCGATGAATCCCAGCAAATGTCCGCGCGGCACGCCTTGCAGACCGTCCTCGCCGCCCGTGAACGGCATCTGCAGGCAAACGAAATACAGCATCTGCGCCAGGGCCAGCGTGATCATGGTGAAATAAATCCCTTGCCGCCGGATCGCCAGGCTGCCCATCACCAGGCCGATCAGCGCACCGGTGGCGGTGCCCGCGAGCAACCCTACTTCGGTCGGCAAGCCCAGTGTCTGCAGCGCATATCCGGCAATGTAGCCGGCGCCGCCGAAGAACGCGGCATGTCCAAACGACAACAAACCGGTAAAGCCGATCAGCAGATTGAACGCGCAGGCAAACAGCGCGAAGCAGATGATCTTCATCAGGAACACCGGATAGATGCCGAACGGCGCCGCCAACGCGGCCGCCAGCAGCAAGCCGTAGCCGATTTTTTTATTCACGATTGCATTCATAGACATAGCCGCTCCGCTCATTTCTCTTTGCCGAACAGGCCTGCCGGCCGGATCATCAGCACAATCGCCATCACGATGAACACCACCGTGGCCGACGCTTCCGGATAAAACACGCGGGTCAGTCCCTCGATCACGCCCAGCCCGAGGCCCGTGATGATGGAGCCCATGATGGAACCCATGCCGCCGATCACCACAACCGCGAATACGACGATAATCAGGTTCGAACCCATCAGTGGCGAGACCTGGATCACCGGCGCCGCCAGCACCCCGGCAAAGGCCGCCAAAGCGACGCCGAAGCCGTAGGTCAAGGTCACCATCAGCGGCACGTTGACGCCGAACGCTTCCACCAGCTTCGGATTCTCAGTGCCGGCGCGCAGGTAGGCGCCCAGCTTGGTCTTTTCGATCACGAACCAGGTCGCAAAACACACCGTCAGCGACGCCAGCACCACCCAGGCGCGGTAGTTAGGCAGCACCATGAAGCCAAGGTCGGTGGCGCCGCTCAGCAGCTCAGGCACCGAAAACGGCTGGCCGGAGACGCCGTAGAAAGAGCGGAAGATGCCCTCCACCATCAAGGTGATGCCGAAGGTCAGCAGCAAGCCGTACAGGTGGTCCAGCTTGTACAGCCAGCGCAGCATGGTCCTTTCGATGACGATGCCGAACAGCCCCACCAGCAGCGGCGCCAGCGCCAGCATCACCCAGTAATTCAGGTTGAAATAAGTCAGCCCGATCCAGGCCAGGAAGGCGCCCATCATGTACAGCGCACCGTGGGCGAAATTGATCACGTTGAGCAGGCCGAAGATCACCGCCAGGCCAAGCGACAGCATGGCGTAGAACGAACCGTTGACGAGCCCCAGCAGCAGCTGGCTCATCAAGGCTTGAAAGGGAATGCCGAATATTTCCATGGCAATGTCATCAAAAGATCACTCGTGCGAGTGAATAACTATCGAACAGCGCGCCACGCAGCGCAGGGAAACCGGTCCCCTTGCACTGCGCGGCGCGCCGGGCATATCTTCAGCGTCGAGCTGCGCCCTCTCAATTGCGGCGCGGCAGCCCTGTTACTTCCACAAGGCGCATTTGCTCTCGGCCTTGGAGGCAAAAGCCTGTTCGCCAGGAATGGTCTGGATCTTGTTCAGGTAATCCCATGGATATTTCGAATCGGCCGGCGCCTTGACCTGGTACAGCGTCATGTCATGCACCACGCGGCCATCCGCGCGCAGGTAAGCGTTCTTGGCGTACATGTCGTTGAACTTGGCCTTGCGCAGCTGTTCCATCACCTTGTCGCCGTCATCGGTGCCGATCGTCTTGACAGCGGCCAGGTACTGCATCGCTGCGGAATAATCGCCGGCCTGCAGGCTGGACGGTTCCTTTTTCATTTTCTCGAAATAACGCTTCGCCCATTTGCGCGACTCGTCGTTCTGGTCCCAGTACCAGCTGTCGGTCAGGTACATGCCCTGGGTCTGTTTCAGGGTCAGCGAATGGATGTCGTTGATGAACACCAGCAGGCCGGCCAGCTTGGCATTCTTGGTGACGCCGAATTCATTGGCGGCCTTGACCGAGTTGATCAGGTCGCCGCCGGCGTTCGCCAGGCCGATGATCTGTGCCTTGGACGATTGCGCCTGCAGCATGAAGGAAGAAAAATCGGAGGCGTTGAGCGGATGCTTGACCGCGCCCAGCACGGTGCCGCCGGAGGATTTCACCACCGCGGTCGTATCTTTTTCCAGCGAGGCGCCGAAAGCATAATCGGCCGTCAGGAAGTACCAGCTCTTGCCGCCCTGCTTGACCACCGCCGAACCGGTGCCATGGGCCAGAGCGTAGGTATCGTAAGCATAGTGGACTGTGTAAGGCGTGCATTCCTCGTTGGTCAGGCGGGTGCTGCCGGCGCCGATTTCGAAGAACGGTTTTTTCTTTTCCACCGCAATCTTCGCCATCGCCAGCGCGGTGCCGGAGTTGGTGCCGCCGATCAGCATGTCCAGGCCTTGCTGGTCAAACCATTCGCGCGCCTTGCTCGATGCGATGTCAGCCTTGTTCTGATGATCCGCCACCACCAGTTCGATTTTCTTGCCGTTGATGGCGCCGCCCATGTCGGCGATCGCCATCTTGATCGCTTCCGCGCCGCCGGGGCCGTCGATGTCGGAATAGACGCTGGACATGTCGGTGATGAAACCGATCTTGATGGTGTCCCCGGAAATCTGTGCCGATGCCTGCGTAGCAAGACCGAGGGCAAGCGTGCTGCCGACCGCGACTGCTAAAGTCTTTAATTTGATATTCATTGTCTTCTCCATTTTTTTACACGACCCTTGTTTATGCGACTTATTTTTCTCGCCACCGCAATCAGCGAGACTCCCCAGACTTACACACCCAACAAAGCATTCAGCACCGGCATCTTCTGCTCCAGCTGCGACGACGCAAACGACTCCACGATCTGGCCGTGTTCCATCACATAAAAACGATCCGCCAGCGGCGCGGCAAAACAGAAGTTCTGCTCCACCATCACGATCGTGTAACCCTTGGCCTTCAGGGTGGTGATCATGCGCGCCAGCGTCTGCACGATGACCGGCGCCAGGCCCTCGGATATCTCGTCCAGCAGCAGCAGGCGCGCGCCGGTGCGCAAGATGCGCGCCACCGCCAGCATCTGCTGTTCGCCGCCCGACAAGCGTGTGCCCTGGCTGTTCCGGCGTTCTTTCAGGTTGGGAAACATGTCGTAGATTTCTTCGACAGACATGCCTTTTTCAGTAGTCGACAGCGACGGCGGCAGCAGCAGGTTTTCTTCCGTCGACAGCGAAGAAAAAATGCCGCGCTCTTCCGGACAATAACCGACGCCGTGATGCGCAATCTTGTAGGTCGGCAGTCCTATCGTCTCGACTCCGCCTATTTTGATCGACCCTTTGCGCACACCGGTCAGGCCCATGATCGCGCGCATGGTAGTCGTGCGGCCGGCGCCATTGCGGCCCAGCAGCGTCACTACCTCGCCCTTGTTCACGCTCAGGTTGACGTTGTGCAGGATGTGCGATTCGCCATACCAGGCTTGCAGGTTTTCGATGCTGAGCGCAACCGTGCCCGCTGTACCTTGAGCCACGGCGCCGATGCTTGGAGATTGGACAGCGGACATCAATGCGCTCCTGCCAGTGCTTCGGTGCTGGTGCCCATATAGGCTTCCATCACCAGCGGGTTCTTCGATACTTCTTCATAGCGGCCTTCCGCCAGCATGGCGCCGCGCTGCAGTACGCTGATCTTGTCGCAGATGCCCGACACCACGTTCATGTTGTGCTCCACCATCAGGATGGTGCGGCCAGCGGAAACCTTCTTGATCAGCGCCGTGACGCGATCGACGTCTTCGTGGCCCATGCCCTGGGTCGGTTCGTCCAGCAGCATCAGCTCCGGCTCCATGCCCAGGGTAGTGGCGATCTCCAGCGCCCGCTTGCGGCCGTAAGGCAGATCGACAGTCAGGGTATCGGCAAACTCGGTGAGGTCGACTTCGGCCAGCAACGCCATGGCGCGCTCGTTCAGCTGCGCCAGCGACTTACCGCTTTTCCAGAAATGGTAGGAGGTCCCCAGCGTACGCTGCAAGCCGATGCGCACGTTTTCCATCACGCTCAGGTGCGGAAACACGGCGGAAATCTGGAACGAACGGATGATGCCCTGGCGCGCGATCTGGGCCGGCGCATCGGTGGTGATGTCGCGGCCGTTGAACAGGATCTGGCCGGAAGTCGGCACCAGGAATTTGGTCAGCAGATTGAAGCAGGTTGTCTTACCTGCCCCGTTGGGACCGATCAGCGCGTGGATATGGCCGCGCTCGACCTGCAGGTTAACGCCATTGACGGCCGTAAACCCCCTGAACTCCTTGGTCAGGTTTTTTGTCTCCAAGATGATGTCAGTCATCCGGTCTCCTATTGATGTTGCTTTATCGGAACATCCCGGCTTGATAGATGATATGGCAATCACCTTATCAGCCTTATATTTTTTTACGGATACTAACCGTTGCCGCTCTGCGGCGGCAATACGTAGAAATACTATACAAAAACTTTGGAGGAATTAGCCATGTCTTACAAAATATCTTGAACGGCCCCCACGCCCTAGCCCTTCTTTTTATTTACCGGCGCCTTCCTTGATGAATTTTGCCGCCATTTCAGCAATCATCAAGGTCGGCGAATTGGTATTGCCGGATGTGATGGTCGGCATCACCGAGGCGTCAACCACGCGCAGGCCGGCCACGCCCTTCACCCGGAGCTGGCTGTCCACCACCGCCATCGGATCGTCGCCACGGCCCATCTTGCACGTTCCTACGGGATGAAAAATCGTGGTGCCGATCTCGCCGGCGGCCTTGATCAGTTCTTCCTCGGTCCGGTATTGCGGGCCGGGCTTGAATTCTTCCGGCGCATATTTCCGCAGCGCCGGCGCCGCGGCAATCCTGCGCGTCAACAGCAGCGAAGCCGCGGCAACCTTGCGGTCTTCTTCGGTATCCAGGTAGTTCAGGGTGATTTTCGGCGCGCCCTCGGCCAGGCCCGAAGCAATCTGCACATGACCGCGCGAGCTGGGCCGCAGGTTGCAGACGCTGGCGGTAAACGCCGGGAAGGCATGCAACGGATCGCCGAATTTCTCCAGCGACAGCGGCTGCACGTGATATTCCAGGTTAGCCGTGGCCTGCCCCGCATCGGACTTGGCGAACGCCCCCAGCTGCGACGGCGCCATCGACATCGGGCCGCTTTGCATCAGCAGGTATTCCAGGCCGATCCGGGCCTTGCCCAGCCAGCTGCTGCTCATGGCGTTGAGGGTTTTTACCCCATTGACCTTGAACGCCATCCTGATCTGCAGATGGTCCTGCAGGTTCTCGCCGACACCTGGGGTATCCTGCATCACGGGAATCTGGTGCTGCTGCAACAGCGCCGCCGGGCCGATGCCGGACAACTGCAGGATATGCGGCGAACCGACAGCGCCGGCGCTCAGCAAGGTTTCACGGCTGGCCTCGGCGCGCCATTCCTTGCCGCCGCCGGAAAATTCGACGCCCTTGCAAACCAGCCCCTGCCGCTGGTCCTCCTCACTGCGTTCCAGCAACAGCCGTTTTACCTGGCAGCCGGTCATGATGGTCAGGTTGCCGCGGCCGCTGGCCGAACGCAAGAACGCCTTGGCTGCATTCCAGCGAATCCCGCGTTTCTGGTTCACGTCAAAATAGCTGCATCCTTCATTGTCGCCGCGGTTAAAGTCGTCGACTTTGGGTATGCCGACTTCCGCCGCCGCATCGCGGAAAGCATCCAGTATCTTCCATGACAGGCGCTGTTTTTCAACCCGCCATTCACCGCCGGCGCCATGGAATTCATCGGCGCCGTTGTAGTGATCCTCGCTCTTCTTAAACAGCGGCAGCACCTGCTCCCAGCGCCACGCCGGATCGCCGGTCAGCTGCGCCCACTGGTCGTAATCGCGAGCCTGGCCGCGCATGTAAATCATGCCGTTGATCGATGAACTCCCGCCCAGCACTTTCCCGCGCGGATAAATCAGGCTGCGCCCGTTCAGGCCGGCGTCCGGCTCGGTCCGGTACATCCAGTCGGTACGCGGATTGTTGATGCAGTACAGGTAACCGACAGGGATGTGGATCCAGATGTAATCATCTTTGGCGCCTGCTTCAATCAGCAATACCTTGACCGAGCTGTCCTGCGTCAGACGGTTCGCCAGCACGCAGCCGGCGGTGCCCGCGCCGATGATGATGTAGTCGTATTTCCCTGCTGATTCCATGCGTCTCTTTCTCTTTTTTGTTTTGTGCAAACCTGATTTACAGATTGATTTTCAAAACCTCGTCCGGCGCTGCCTGAAAAATAAGATACCCAAATAAAGCATCACAGAACGAGATCTGTATAGGAATGAATATTATTTATATCATTTAATAAATAATTATTTATACTATTTATTTAGCGACCGGCATGGTGAATTCCGCTCCTTTTGAAATCGTCTGCGGCCAACGTTGCATGATCGATTTGTAGCGTGTATAAAACCGTATGCCCTCTTCCCCATATGCATGCGTATCGCCGAACAACGAGCGCTTCCAGCCGCCAAAAGAATGCCAGGCCATCGGCACCGGAATCGGCACATTGATGCCGACCATGCCGACCTCGATCCGGCGCGAAAACTCGCGCGCCGTATTTCCGTCCGAGGTGAACAGCGCCACGCCGTTGCCGAATTCGTGGGCATTGATCAGGTTCACGGCGGCGGCAAAATCGGGTACCCGGACGATGCAAAGAACCGGTCCGAAAATTTCTTCCTGGTAGATTTTCATCTCCGGCGTTACCTGGTCGAACAACGATCCGCCAAGGAAAAATCCCTGCTCCAGCCCGGCGACTTTCAGGCCGCGGCCATCGACCAGCAATTTGGCGCCGGCAGCAACGCCGCCTTCGATGTAGGCCTCGATTTTTTCCTTGTGCACGGCGCTCACCACCGGACCCATTTCCGCATCGGCTTCCATGCCGTTCTTGATCTTCAGCGCTTTCACGCGTGGAATCAAGGCTTCAATCAATTTGTCGGCGACATTGCCAACCGCGACCGCGACCGATATCGCCATGCAGCGTTCCCCGGCCGAACCGTAGGCGGCGCCCATCAAGGCGTCCACTGCCTGGTCCAGGTCGGCATCCGGCATCACCACCAGGTGATTCTTGGCGCCGCCCAGCGCCTGCACCCTGAGCGGATAAGCGCCTTTGCGCCGGGCCCCTTCCTGGTAGATATATTCCGCAATCGGCGTGGAGCCGACGAACGACACCGCTTTCACATCGGGATGCTGCAACAAGGTATCCACCGCCAGCTTGTCGCCCTGCACCACATTGAAGACGCCATCCGGCAAACCAGCCTGGTGGAACAGTTCAGCCATCATCAACGACGGCGACGGATCACGCTCGGATGGCTTGAGGATAAACGTATTGCCGGTCGCAATCGCCATTGGCGCCATCCACAACGGCACCATCACCGGAAAATTGAAGGGCGTGATGCCGGCCGTGACGCCCAGCGGCTGGCGCAGGTTCCAGTTATCGATGCCGCCGCCGATATTGTCGGTAAATTGCGTCTTCAGCAGATGCGGAACGCCGCAAGCGAATTCGACGATCTCCAGGCCGCGCGTCACTTCGCCTTTGGCGTCGGAAAATACCTTGCCGTGCTCGCGCGTGATCGCCGCTGCCAGCGCATCGTGATGCTGCTCCATCAATTCCTTGAACCTGAACATCACCCGCGCGCGCTTCAGCGGCGCGGTGTCGGCCCATCCTGACGCTGCTGCCGATGCTGCCGCAACCGCACTGTTGACCTCTTCCACGCTGCCCAGCACAACCCTGGCCGACACCGCACCAGTAGCCGGATTAAACACGTCCTGCAAGCGGCCGCTGGTGGATTCGGCCACTTTGCCGTTGATGTAATGTTGAATAAGCGGAGTCGGGCTGGTAGTCATAAGGATTCCTTTTGGTAAAAACGGGTTCGGTTAGCGTTTTCCCAGAATATCGCTAGTTTTTCCAACAATCCAATGAGTTATGATCAAGATCAATATAAGCAATGCTAATAATCTGTACTACAAAACTACTCCCGATGAAAAATTGAGCATATGGACATTACCCAACTTCGCGCCTTCGTCACCGTCGCCAGGGAAGGCAACCTGACGCGCGCCGCAGAACTGCTGCACGTCACGCAACCTGCCGTCAGCCTGCAAATCAAGTCGCTGCAGGCGAGCCTGAACCTGCAATTGTTTACGCGCATCCCCAGCGGCATGGCGTTGACCGACGATGGCGTCAAGTTAATGCCATTTGCCGAACGCGCAATCGCCGCCATGGCAGAATTGCGCCAGCAGGCAGAAAGCCTGCACTCCAACAGCTCGGAAATCCTGAGCGGAAAACTCGCGATCGGCACCATCCTCGATCCTGAATTCATCCGGCTGGGTGCTTTCCTGCAGCGCCTGGTGGAAAGTTATCCCCAGCTTTCTACACAGTTGCAACACAGCATGTCAGGCGATGTGCTGCAGCAAATCAAATCCGGCCATCTCGATGTCGGTTACTACCTCGGTACGCCAAACAAGAATTTCCATCGGCTCACACTGACACAATTTACTTACTGTGTGCTTGCACCATCCGGCTGGAAAAGCAGGGTTTCCGGAAAAGACTGGCCGGCTTTGGCCAAACTGCCCTGGATCTGGACTCCTCCCGAGTCGGCCCATCATCGTTTGCTCAGCAAAACTTTTGCTCAATACAAAGTCACCCCAAACAAAGTTGCCCTGGTCGACCAGGAACCTTCGATGCTCGACCTGGTGAAATCCGGAGTCGGCTTGTCCCTGGTGCGCGAGTCAGTGGCGCTGCGTGAAGCACATGCTCACGGCCTGGTGATTTCCGATACGGTCAATTTATCCACCGAACTTTCGTTTATCACCTTGGAGAAGCGTAAAGACGAACCGGTGATTGCCGCAATTTTTGCCATATTGCAATCAATTTGGAAAAATTAATGCTTTAAAAGCCTTTTTTAGGAAGCAATCCTCCGCTTTTTTCCAAAACCGGTTTTTTCAGCTTTGTATTTAAAGATTTATATATATAAATAGTAGTAGTAGTTAACCACCTGCTTTTCTGTGGATAACTATGAATTTGACTATTCATTCAATAACTTACGACTTGGATAAATGCTGAGTAAACCTTGTATCTGGAAAGAACATTTCTTGGATAAAAATAGAGCTCTGGTTTGTTGTCCTGTTTATTCACATTAGATTCCTGTAGTTATCCAAAGACTTATCCACAACCCTCTTTTTGGATCTCTTCTTTTCCTCATTTTCAAATAGCTGCTTTTCTTGAATTGAAGAAAGAAGTGCTCTGAAAAAAAATGATTTTTCTTAAGGAATTGCATTTTTAACTTCTTTTTATTAATTCTTTTTTAAAAGCAACTTCAAAAGAAAAGGCTTTTCGGTTTTGTATTTAAAGGTTTATATATATAAATAGTAGTAGTAGTTAACTAACTGCTTTTCTGTGGATAACTATGAATTTGACCATTCATTCAAGTACTTATGAATTGGATAAAGCCTGAGTAATCGGTGTATCGCAAAAGAACAGTTCTTGGATAAAAAGATGGCTGTGGAAAACTATCCTGGATATCCACAATTAAAAAACACGATATCCACAGCTTTATCCACAAAACCTGAAAATTGGGTCGTTTACCGAGGTTTTTGAACCTCCCGAGACCGTTTTCAAGAAAAATTTTCTCTTGCCTAAATAATAGGCAGCATCAAGGGGAGAGAAAAATCTGGACAGAACAAAGTCGAACCTTTAATGTACGCAAAGCGTATATAAAGGTGATGACAATGAGTGACCAACAGACTTTCCTGCGCGACGCCATGCGCCGCCTGAACCTGACCAGGGACCATTTTTCCGATCGCATCGGCGTCCGCAAGCGTGCATTGGACACCTGGCTGCTTCCCGAAACATCGAGTGAATTCCGGGTCATGCCCGACATCGTCAGCAAATTTGTCGGGGAAATCCTGGATGGCGAATTGCATCATCCAGCTTCAACGCAGAGCGTATATTCGAATAAAGCGGGCTCCCCGCTCCGCGAACAGATTGCCTATAACGGCAGACCCCAGCTGCTATCGGTGGGCCAGTTCTCACGCGATTCGCTGGAGCAGCTGTTCCGCATCACAGACATCATGCAGCCCATTGCGAGGCGCCAGAAGGTCACGCGCATCCTCGAGGGTGCCGTGCTGGCCAATCTGTTCTTTGAAGCCAGCACGCGCACGCGTATCAGCTTTGGCGCGGCGTTCTGCAGGCTGGGAGGTTCGGTTTGCGACACTACCGGTTTTACCTTCTCTTCAATGACCAAGGGCGAATCGATTTATGACACCAGCCGCGTCATCAGCGGGTATGCCGACGCCCTGGTGGTCAGGCACCCTGAACAAGGGGCGGTCGACGAATTTGCCCGCGCCACGAATATCCCGGTAATCAATGGCGGCGACGGCCCGGGCGAGCACCCCAGCCAGGCGATCCTCGACCTGTACACCATACAGCGCGAATTCTCGCGGCTGGGGAAACTGGTCGACGGCGCCCACATCGTCATGGTCGGCGACCTGAAGTACGGCCGCACCGTGCATTCGCTGATCAAGCTGCTGGCGCTGTACCGCAACCTCAGGTTCACGCTGGTGGCGCCATCGACGCTGGAGATGCCGGCCCATATCCTGGAACGCATCGCGCGCGGCGGCCACGTGGTGGAGCAGTCGACCTCGCTGGCGCAAGGCTTGAAGGGGGCTGACATCGTGTACGCGACCCGGATCCAGAAAGAACGCTTCGCCGACGAGGCGATAGAGGGCTATACCCCGGATTTCCAGATCAACCAGGCGCTGATCGACTCCACCTGCAGCGCCGACACTATCGTCATGCATCCCCTGCCGCGCGACGGCAGGCCTGGCGCCAATGACCTCAGTACCGATCTTAACCACGATCCGCGCCTGGCGATCTTCCGCCAGACGGACAACGGCATACCGGTGAGGATGGCGATCTTTGCGACCTTGCTGGGTGTGGAAAACCAGGTCCAGCATTCGATGCGCGACGCCGGCTGGCGCTCGCCGCGGCATGTGGGGCCGGATGATGCGGCATTTGATGGGGTCGCCTAGACGGGGTCGCGTAGGGTGGGCGCGCTTTTGTGCCCACGCGTGAACTCACGCCACATACATACCATTGTAGAGCCACGGAGGTGCGTACTCCGGTTATCGCGGTCACGCGTGGGCACGAGGTGCCCACCCTACCCGGCCGCTTGCCTTAGCGTGCTTTCTTTGGCCGCAGCGTCTTGCCCGGCGGCGGCGCCACCGGCTTTTCCTTGGCCAGCGCCAGCAGGCCGGCGCAATCGCTTTGCTGGTCCGGGCTGATATTAATCAGGGGCAGCACGGCCGCCACCGGAGCCAGCACGCCGAGCGCAATCGCGCCGCCAGCCTTCAACGCCAGCACGCCCTTGTCCACCCCTACGTCAGGGTTCTTGAAGCTGCCAGTGACGTGCAGCGGCGACCTGAGCGAAAAGATGCGCAGTCCCTTGGTCTTCGGATTGATGGTCAGGGCCAGCGATTCCTGCGCCAGGTTGACCTGGCCTTGGACGCTGACGATGGCATCGTCGGTATCCATCACGAAGGTGCGCGCATCCATCACGCCATTGGTCACGGCAAAATCGCTGGCCAGGCAATTCAGTTTCACCTGCTTGTCGCCGAACAGCTTGGAAATCACCACGTTGCCGATATTCAGGCCCGCCGCTTCCAGCAGGAACTTGCTGATGGTGCCCTGGTTGATCAGGGTTTTCAGTTCGCCGTTCGAGCTGCCCAGCAGACTGGCCACCGAATTTCCGACTGCGGACAGCGACGCGTCGCCATTGATTTCCCCCAGGCTGGCCTGGGCTGACGCCAGCGTAGGGAACAGCTGCTTGATTTTCAGATGGCGCGCCGAAATTTTCATTTCCGCCTTGATCAGCTTATTACTGCCGTCGAGCTTGATGTTGGAAACCAGGTTGCCGCCGGCCACGCCAAAGTTCAGCGGCGTCAGCGACAGCACGCTGTCCTTCAGATGGAGGTCGGCCACCAGGTCCTGGATCGGCAGGTCTTTATCGCGGATGATCTTGCGGCCGGTGAACTTGACGTCGGCATCGATGCTGCCCCAGCGCGTGGTATCGAACTGCTCCACCGGCAGCACCTTGTTGCCCGGCTGTGCCACGCCATCGCCGCGATTGGCTTTGCTGGCGTTGGAGTCGGCGCCGATCAGCGGCGCCAGATCTTGCAGCTTGAGCTGGTTCGACAACAGCGTGCCTTTCAGCAAAGGCCGCGGTTTCTGCGCGACATATTCCAGCGTGCCGGACAAATCGCTGGAACCGACGCGGCCGCTGAATTTATCGTAGATCCAGTCGCCGCCGGCGCTGTTGAGCTTGCCGATCAGCCGCCCTTCGGTGGCGAACGGCGGCGTCGCCGGCAGCACGATGCCGGTCAGCGGGTACAAGTTCGACATGCTGGCGCCCGACAGCTTCAGGCGCAGGTCCAGCGCCGCCAGGTCGCTCGGCTTGGTCAGCGTGCCCTGGATTGCAATCGCGGTCTTGCCTACATGGACGCTGGCTTGCAGCGGATACGGCTTGCTGGAATTCTGCAACGACAGCACCGCGCCTGCCTTGCCTTCGCCGCCGACAGCGGCTTTGTTGAAGGTGCCGCCGACTTTCCAGCCGATGCCGTAACCTTCAGGGCTGATCGCCGGCAAGCTGTCGATGTCCGCCTTGATGTCGAGCTTGCTGACGGGATCGAGCAATCTCACCGTGCCTTTCGCCAGCACCAGTTTTTGCAGCTGCAGCTGCCAGGCGGACGGTCCGCTGGATTTGAAAGTCCAGTTGTTGTCGCCATCTGGCTTGCGCTCCAACGCGATGCTCGGCGTATCCAGTTCCAGCGACGGCACCACAATCTGGTGGGCCAGCAGCGGCAGGGGGCTCAACGAAAACGTCAGCTGGCCGATCTCCGCCATGTGCGGACCGGTCTTGGCCCAGTCGGGATTGTCCAGCACGATGTCCTTCGCGCTCAGGCGCGGCCAGGGCACCCAGCGGCGCCAGCTATCGAGGTCGGTCTGCGATTTTTGCCAGGTAAGCGCCAGATCGCCGCGAATCGCAAAATTGCGCCCGGTTGCCTCGCTGACCCGCTGGTTCAGCCATGGTTTGGCGCGGTTCCAGTCGAACGTGAGCAGCAGCGCCACGCACAGGGCGATCAAACCAATCAACGCCGCAATCGACCACAACAGCACGCGCACCGGACGCCGTAGCGGGGGAAAAGTAGAGGTAGTCATAAGGTTGTGAGGCAACTCGCTAACAAAAGTTCAATTTGACAAGTATCCGGAATATTGTGCTTGCCGCTTTGGTAATAATGAAACTGATAAGAAATTGTATGTCATCGGGACCCGGAGATGAGGCGTTATCCAAAGACTGGCCTTTGTGTGAAACATGCAAGCGTTTGTAACCCGATGTTGCGCAGCCAAGTAGCCGTGCTAGCGTGTAACCACCATCTATTCCTCGTAGTCTGGAGCAAAAAATGAGCAACAATAAAAACACCTCGATGTCGCTGATGCTTAGCGTCTGCGTAGCGATGCTGCCGCTGGCCGCCTGCGACAAAAAACCGGACGCTGCCCCTGCCGCAACGGCGCCCCAAGCGCCGCAAGCACAAGCAGCCCCTGCCTATGTACCGCCAACCGCCGACCAGCTGTATCAGCTGGTCGGCCCCATCGCGCTGTTTCCCGACAAGCTGGTGGCGCAAGTGCTGGCCGCATCCAGTTATCCCGACCAGATCACCGCCGCCGACAACTGGCTGGCGCAAAACAAGAACCTGAAGGGCGCCCAGCTGCAGGACGCGGCCAGCCAGCAGCCTTGGGACGTCAGCGTCAAAGGCCTGACGCAGTTTCCCAGCGTGCTGGACCAGATGGCGCGCAACATTCCCTGGACCTCGGCCCTTGGCGACGCTTACGTCAATGATCCTACCGACGTGATGAATGCGATCCAGGTGATGCGCCAGCGCGCCGCCAGCAGCGGCAACCTGAAAGACACTAAACAGCAGCGCATCGCCGTCAGGCCGCGCGTGCAGCCAGCGCCGCCCACCGGTTATGCGCCGCCGCCTGGCGAGCCGCTGGTCTATGCCGGCCCGGAAATGGTAGCGCCGCCGCCGGAAACCATCGTGATCGAGCCGGCCGAACCTGATGTGGTGTATGTGCCGGCCTACAATCCCGGCGTAGTCTATGGCCAGCCGTTGCCGGTCTATCCCGGTTATACCTACGAACCCCCTCCCCGTTATTATCCGCCGGGCGAGATAGTGACCGCCGGCGTGATTACCTTCGGCCTCGGCGTTGCTGTCGGCGCCGTGATCAGCCATCACGACTGGGGCTGGAATTCCTGGGGGGTGCATTGGGGCGGCGATGGCGGCGGCGGCAACTGGCGCGATGGAGGAGACCGCGACCATGGCTGGCACCGGCCCGCGGTTGTGTATAACAACAATACCTATGTGTCGCGCTCGACGACGATCGTCAACCGCGTGACCAACAACTACAACAATACCTACAACAACAGTACGGTGAACAACAATAGTACGGTGAACAACAACACCCGCAATAATTTTGGCGGCCCCGGCAATAATCCCGCCGCGGCCAACGGCGGGCGCCCTCCTGGCCAGCCGGGCGGCGGCGGTGCGGCTAATTTCTTCAATGGACAGCGGCCGAATCCGGTGGCGCCAGCGAATCCTGCACAGCCGCAGCCGCAGCCACAGCAGCGTCCGAACCAGAACGCAGCGCCGTTTGCCGGTAATCCGCGGCCGAACCATGGCCAGCCGGATTTCAGCCACATGAGCCGGCCCGATTTCGGCAAGACCCCGCCGCAGGCGAACGGCGGCGCGCCTAACGCCAATCAACTGGCGCGTCCGGGCTTCCTCCGGCCGGCTCCCGGCCAGCCGCAAGCCAGCGAGCCGGGGCAGAAACCGCTACCGAACCAGCTACAGCAAAACGCGCAGAGCCGGCGCCCGGCCCAGCCGAGGAACCTGGATGCAGAAAACGCGGTGAACCTGCATAAGAATCCTTTCAACGGCAATGTTCCAAGGCCGAACGTCAATCATCCCGCCGTACCGGAGGCAGCAAGACCGCAGCCGGCGCCGCAACCTCAGTCGCCGCCGCAAAACATGACTAACCGGCAGCCGGAGCAGTTCCAGCATCGGCCTGAAGGCGGCCAGCAAATGCATCAGGAACCGAACCGGCCGGCAGGCAATCCCGGACCGCAGTTTTTCAACCATCCGGAATCGCGGCCGCAAGCATCGCCGCAGCCACAGGCGCAACCCCACCCGCAGCCTCAGCTACAACAGCCGCGGCCGCAACCGGCGCCTCAGCCTCAGATGCAACGGCCACAACCGCAGCCGCAAATGCAGCAGCCGCGACCACAGCCTCAGCCTCAAGTGCAGGCGCCGCATCCGCCTCAGCAAAACCACGAGCAGCCGCATGGGAACAATATCCATCCGCAGAAAAAGGATGACGAACACAAATGAGCGTGTCGAAAAAATGTGATTGAGAAGAACTGCGGCAGGAACTCCGGCGCAATAAAAAAGGCTGGCTGAACACAAGGTTCAGCCAGCCTTTTTACTGTGCAAGCCGTCAGGCTCGCTGTATCTACGCTTGCAAGGTCATCAGGCTGGCGTTGCCGCCGGCGGCGGTGGTGTTGACGCAAACCGCGCGTTCGGCCAGCAGGCGCCACAAGGGAATCGAAGCGTATTCCGAGGTTTCCAGCAACGGCACCAGCGCCCCGCTTTGTTCTCCGAGCGCGGTCAGCAAAGGACGCAGGCGGACAGTGCCGGCGCCGTCGACCAGGGCCAGCTGCAAACGCGTGGCGTGGTCGCTGCCGGCCAGCTGGTCGACCACACGAATCGCAGCGCGCACCGCGCGCGGCAAACCTTCCGGGATCATGGCCGATGAGCCGGCCTCGACCACCGGCAGGTTGCCGGTAGCGAACACCGCCGCCAATTGATTCAGCATGGCGCCGACGTTATCCGCGCTGCACAGGATCGCGCCGCGTGGTGCGAACGACAGGCTGTTGCGTTCGCCGGTCGGGCCTGGCAGCACCAGCGAAGTGCCGAGCCAGCTGGCGTGCATGTATTCCTCGCCCAGCGCGGCTATGCGCTGGTGGCCGTGGGTCCTGGCCCAGCTCAGCAAGGCTTGCAGCACCGGCGTGGCGTTCGCCGCTTCGGGATTCGGCGCATGGATCGTATGCGCCCCCAGCGACACCGCAGGATTGCGCTGCAGGCGTTTCAGGTACAACGGTCCGCCGGCCTTCGGTCCGGTGCCGGATTTCCCTTCGCCGCCGAACGGCTGCACGCCGACCACCGCACCGACGATGTTGCGGTTGACGTAGATGTTGCCGACGTGAGCGCGGGCGACGATGAAATCGATGGTTTCATCGATGCGCGAATGGATGCCGAGAGTCAGGCCGTAACCGCTGCCGTTGATGGCGTCGACCAGTTGCGGCAGCTCGTTGCGCGCGTAACGCAGCACATGCAATACCGGGCCGAACACTTCGCGCTTCAGTTCCGACATGGAGCCGATTTCGATCAGCGTAGGAGCAACGAAAGTGCCATGGTGTTGCTCGGGCGGCAGCGGCAGCTGGTAGAAATCCTTGGCCGTGGCGCGCATCGTTTCGATATGCGCCAACAGCTGGCCTTGGGCGTCGGTATCGATCACCGGACCGATGTCGGTGACGAGGCGGTCCGGATTGCCGATCCGCAGTTCCTGCATGGCGCCCTTCAGCATATGCAGGGTGCGGTCGGCGATATCGTTTTGCAGGCACAGCACGCGCAAGGCGGAACAGCGCTGGCCGGCGCTGTCGAAGGCGGAACTCAGCACGTCTTGCACTACCTGTTCCGGCAGCGCGCTGGAATCGACGATCAAGGCATTCTGGCCGCCGGTTTCAGCGATCAGCGGCAAGTCCACCGATTCCGCCAGCGAGCGTTTGGCCAGGGTGCGGCTGATGATCTGCGCGACTTCGGTCGATCCGGTGAAGATCACGCCCTTGACGCGCGCATCGGCGGTCAGCGTGGCGCCGACGGTGTCGCCCTGGCCCGGCAGGAACTGCAATGCGGCGGGCGGCACGCCGGCTTCATGCAGCAGCTGCACCGCGCGGGCGGCGATCAGCGGCGTCTGTTCGGCCGGCTTCGCCAGCACCACATTGCCGGCGGCCAGCGCAGCGCTGACTTCGCCGATGAAAATCGCCAGCGGGAAATTCCACGGGCTGATGCACACCACCGGTCCCAGCGCCAAGGCATTCTGGGTATGCCGCACCTGCGCCGCGTAGTAGCGCAGGAAATCGACCGCTTCGCGCACTTCGGCGATCGCGTTCGGCAATGACTTCCCTGCTTCGCGGATCGCCAGCGCAATCAGTTCCAGCTGATGGACTTCGAACAAGGCTGCGGCGCGGTCCAGCTTGTCGGCCCGTTCCGCCGGCGGCAGGGTTTGCCAGTCCATGGCGTAGACGCTGGCGGCATGCAAGGCCTTGTCGACATCGGCGACGCTGGCTTCAACCACACTGCCCACCACGTCGCGCTGGTCGGCCGGATTCAATACCGGACGCACAGCCTGGCTGTAAGTTTGCAACTCAGCTAGCATCGGCGTGGCATGCCATTGCTGTTTGCCGAACACGCCAAAAGCGCTGTCGATCTGGCGCAGCACTTCTTCGCTGCTCAAGTCCAGGCCGGCCGAATTCTTGCGCTCGGCGCCGTACATGGCGGGCGGCAAGGCAATCTGCGGATGCGGCTCGCCGCCCAGCTGTTGCGCGGCTTGCAGCGGATCGGCGATGAGCGAATCGATGCTTACGCTTTCGTCGACGATCTGGTTGACGAACGAAGAATTGGCGCCGTTTTCCAGCAGGCGCCGCACCAGGTAAGCCAGCAGGGTCTGGTGCGAACCGACCGGCGCATAAATCCGGCAAGGCTTGTCCAGCATGTCTTTGCCGACCACCTGGTCGTACAAGGTTTCGCCCATGCCGTGCAGGCACTGGAATTCATAGTCGGTGATCTTTTTTTCCTGCGCCCAGCTGTAGATGGTCGCCAATGTATGTGCGTTATGCGTGGCGAACTGTGGGTAGATGACATCAGTCGACGCCAGCAGTTTCTGGGCGCAGGTCAGGTAGGAAACGTCGGTGTACACCTTGCGCGTATATACCGGGAAGCCGGGCAAGCCGTCGACTTGGGCGCGTTTGATTTCGGAATCCCAATACGCGCCCTTGACCAGCCGCACCATGAACTTGCGGCCGCTGCGGTGCGCCAGGTCGACCAGGTAGTCGATCACGAAAGGACAGCGTTTCTGGTAGCCCTGCACCACAAAGCCGATGCCCTCGAAACCGGCCAGCTCGGGGTCGAACGCCAGCGCTTCCATCAGGTCCAGCGACAGTTCCAGGCGGTCCGCTTCTTCGGCGTCGATGTTGAGGCCGATGTCGTACTGCTTGGCCAGCAGCAGCAGCTGTTTCAGGCGCGGCAGCAATTCTTCCATGGTGCGTTGCCGCTGCGCGCGCGAATAACGCGGATGCAGCGCCGACAATTTCACCGAGATGCCCGGGCCCTGCTTGATGCCGCGTCCATTCGACGCCTTGCCGATGGCATGGATCGCATCCTCATACGATCGATAGTAGGCGGCCGCGTCTTCCTCGGTCAGGGCGGCTTCGCCCAGCATGTCGTAGGAATAGCGGTAGCCGCGCTTTTCATTGTCGCGGCTGTTGCCGAGCGCTTCGGCGATGGTCTGGCCGGTGACGAACTGGTTGCCCAGCATGCGCATGGCGACGTCGACGCCCTTGCGGATCAGCGGCTCGCCGCCGCGGCCGATCAGCTTGGTCAGCGCTGAACCCAGGCCGCGTTCGCTATTGGTGGCGACCAGCTTGCCGGTGATCAGCAAACCCCAGGTGGCGGCGTTGACGAACAGCGACGGCGATTCGCCCAGGTGGCTGCCCCAGTCGCCCTTGCTGATCTTGTCGGCGATCAGGCGGTCGGCGGTCTGGTGGTCCGGAATGCGCAACAGCGCTTCAGCCAGGCACATCAGCGCCACGCCCTCTTCCGACGACAGCGAGAATTCATGCATCAAGGCGTCGACGCCGGAAGCGCGCGTGCGTTTTTCGCGCACCGCCTGCACCAGCTTGCGCGCCAGCGCCTGGCTGGCGGCATGCGCGCCAGCGCTGGTTTGCACTTGCGCCAGCAGCCATTGCACGGCCAGGGTTTCATCGCGCCGGTAAGCGGCGGTGATGGCGGCGCGCAATGGCGTCGGCTCGCCCATGACTTCCTGGTGGAAGACGGTGAATGCGGGGCTGAACATGGCGGAAGAAGTAGGGTCGGGCTTGGATGACGGCTGTAGCGGCGGCATGGCGGTTGTCTCGGTGAGTATATTGGTTTTGTTAATTTGCTTTGGAGCATTATTTGGTGCATCAATCACAGCGACCGGTTTAACAGTCCGGGAAAGTGAAGTTGTTCGATTGTAGGCGGCATCGGCATGGATTAATTCTGGTAATAATGGTCGCTATCAAAATTTTGTTATTGGTGAGAAAATTTAACCGAATAAAATTTTTCGGAAAATAGTGCATGCTTGACAAGATCAGCAAGAAAATCCTGGCCGAATTGCAGAATGATGGCCGCATCAGCAATGTCGACCTGTCTGCCCGCGTCAACTTGTCACCCGCCGCCTGCCTGGAGCGCGTCCGCAAATTGCAGGAAGCCGGCTACATCCTGCATTACACCGCCCAGCTCAATCCGCAACTGCTGGACGTCGCCTTGCTGGTGTTTATCGAAGTAGTGCTGGACCGCACCACGCCGGAGGTGTTCGAGGCGTTCAGCCAGAGCGTGCAAATCATTCCCGAGGTGCTGGAGTGCCACATGGTGGCTGGCGGTTTCGATTACCTGGTCAAGGCGCGCGTCAAGGACATGAACGCCTACCGCGAGTTTCTCGGCAAGTCGCTGCTGCAGCTCAAGGGCGTGCGCGAGACGCACACCTACGCGGTGATGGAAGAGGTCAAGCACACTACAAAACTGCCGATTCGCTGAGGGCCGGCAGTTTCAGTTCGTTGGCAGATCGTGTCACAATAGTTGTTCTTGTATCATCAGAACAACTATCTTGGAGAAGACACATCATGCAATTGCCGACAATTCCACACAAATTATTGTTTAGCCTGATTTGCGGTTTGAGCGGACATGCCGCCATCGCTGTCGCAGCATCCGCGCCTTTGCCGGCTGCCATATCCGCTGCTGCCGACGCTACACGCTCTGAAATCGCCCAGCAAGCCAAGGCGCTGGAACCGGCGCTGCTGGAGACGCGGCGCGATATCCATGCGCATCCGGAACTGGGCAATGTCGAGAAGCGCACCGGCGAACTGGTGGCGGCGCAGTTGCGCGCCCTGGGGCTGGAAGTACGGACCGGCGTTGCACGCACCGGCGTAGTGGCGATACTGAAAGGCGGCTTGCCCGGCCCGGTCGTCGCCTTGCGCGCCGATATGGATGCATTGCCGGTGAAGGAAGTATCGGACCTGCCGTTCGCTTCGCACAGCAAAGGCCGTTATCTGGACAAGGATGTCGACGTCATGCATGCCTGTGGCCACGATGCGCATACGGCGATCCTGCTGACCACGGCCAAGATCCTGAGCGACATGCGGGCGCGCCTGCCGGGCACCGTGGTGTTCTATTTCCAGCCGGCGGAAGAAGGCCCTAGCGATTTTGTGCCGGACGGGAAAAACACTTGGGGCGCAAAAATGATGGTGCAGGAAGGCGCGATGAAAGCGCCCAAGCCGGAGGCAGTGTTCGGCCTGCATGTATGGGCCGGGATTCCCGCCGGCCAGATCGCCTATCGCGCCGGCCCGACCCTGGCCAGTTCCGACGACCTGCGCATCCGCATCCTCGGCAAGCAGACTCATGCCGGCCGGCCGTGGGACGGCATCGATCCGATCACCGTCAGCGCCGAAGCGCTGGTGGGCCTGCAAACCGTGGTCAGCCGCCGCACCGATATTTCTTCCTTCCCGTCAGTGGTCAGCATCGGCACGATCAACGGCGGCACCCGCTATAACATCATTCCGGAATCGGTCGACATGACCGGCACCATCCGTTCCTACGACTATGGCATTCGCCAGAAGCTGCATGCGAACGTGCGCCAGACCGTGGAGAAGATCGCCGAGAGCGGCGGCGCCAAGGCCGAAGTCACCATCATCGAAAAATACGATCCGACCATCAACGACGCCGGCCTGACCGAAAAAATGGGCCCTACCTTGCGCTGGGCCGCACAAAACGATGTGACGCAGAGTCCGCTGGTCGGCGGCGCCGAAGATTTTTCTTTCTTTGCGAAAGAGGCGCCCGGCTTGTTCGTGTTCCTCGGCATCACGCCGCGCGGCCAGGATATGGCGAAGGCCGCGCCGAACCACAATCCGGGATTCTTCGTGGATGAATCGGCACTGGTGGTCGGCGTGCGCACCATGGCGTCGCTGGCGACCGATTATCTGTACGCCGCGGCGGCGCCACGCTAAACCGGTTTTCTGCTCAGGTGCTGCTGCGTATCGCCAGTTTGAAGCCGAGGTCGACGCTGGTGGTTTCCGGCGTCTCGTGCCTGAGCAGCTTGATCAATAACTGGGCGGCGGTAAAGCCGATGTCGTAGCGCGGCGTGACGATCGTGGTGATGCCGGGATTGGCGAAGGCCGACCACGGCAAATCGTTGAAACCGGCGATCGCCATCTGGCCCGGCACCGACAGGCCGCGCCGCTGGCACTCGAACAGGACGCCCAGCGCCAGGTCGTCGTTGCAGCAGAACACCGCATCGCAGGCTGGCGTCTGCTGCAGGATCTGGCCCAGCATCTTGGTGCCCAGCTCCACCGTCGACGGCGCCGGCGTCAGCACCTCGATATCGGGGTTGATGCCGGCTTCCGACAAAGCCTTGCGAAAACCGTGGCGGCGTTTCATCATGCGCGGATCAAGCTGGGCGCCGAGGAAACCGGGCTGGCGGTAGCCGCGTTCGATCAGATGGCGGGCGATGCTGTAGCCCGCTTCTTCATGCGAAAAGCCGACCGTGACTTCGCCGTTTTCCGGGTTCAGGTCGAACATGCGCACGGCCGGCACATTGTGCGTCGCCAGCTGCTCGCGCAGCGCATCCTGCTGTTCTATGCCGCTCAGCAAAAAACCGTCCGGCGCATGCGCCAGGTAAGTGCTGATCAGCTGGCTTTCCTTTTCCGGCGAATAGCTGCTTTCGCCGATCAGGAATTTATAGCCGTGCTGGTTCAGGCTGTCGCGGATCCCGGTCAGCGTGTCGACGAATACGGAATTGCTGAGCGACGGCACGATGACGCCGATCACCTGCGACTTGGCCGACGCCAGCGTGCTGGCGGCCTGGTTCGGCACATAACCGAGCTGCTTGATCGCCGCCGCAATGCGGTCGCGCGCTTCCAGCTGCACCAGCGCCGGAGTTTTCAGTGCGCGCGATACGGTCATCGGGCTGACCCGCGCCAGGCGTGCGACATCGACGATGGTTACCCTGCCGCTGGCGCGGCTGTGGCGTTGTGGTTTGAGTTCCTGGCTGGTCATGGTAACAATGGCATTCAATAGGTCTCTCTACATTTAGCTCGCTGCTGCCGGCTTGTTCATTATTCAGCCAGATTCCAGTCATGTATGCCGGGCAATGGAATCTTGTTCATTTAGCTAGCAGCAATGTTACACGCAAGCCGTCCGGCATTGTCATAGTTTCCTTGGAGTAAGGATACTAGCAAGGTGCAATATTGCTTTCTGTTGTCTTTCTGTTGTATTAGAGACGTAATGTTAGCGCTAACATGTGGTGTATGATTGCGGCCACGCGCCGCCGCCGGCAAGTACTACAATGAAACGGGCGCGGCACACGGCTGTCCAGGCAGGACAGCTGCTCATTATTGGTCGCTTACTCATTTCATCACGAGGTAGTTCATGCAACACCAGCCAGAATACATGCTCGGCGTAGATATCGGCACCACCAGCACCAAGGCGGTGCTGTTCACCACCCAAGGACAGGTAGTGGCGCAGCACGCGGTGGAATACCCGCTGCTGTGCACCACGCCAGGCATGGCAGAACAAGATCCGCTGCAGATTTACGATGCGGTGCTGAGCGCGATCAAGAACGCGGTGGGCAACGCAGCCGGCAAGAACGGCGTCGAGGCCGCACAGATAAAGCTGGTGTCCTTCAGCGCCGCCATGCATAGCGTGATCGCGGTCGGCCAGGACGGCGCGCTGCTGAGCAACAGCATCACCTGGGGCGACAACCGCGCCGGCGCTTGGGCCAACCGCATCCGCGACGAGCTCGGCGGCCATGAAATCTACCTGCGCACTGGCACCCCTATCCATCCGATGTCGCCGCTATGCAAGATCATGTGGCTGCGTCACGACCAGCCGCAGCTGTTTGCGCGCACCGCGCGCTTTGTCGGCGTCAAGGAATATGTGCTGTATCGCCTGTTCGGCGATTGGCTGGTCGATCATTCGATCGCCTCCGCCACCGGCATGTTCAACCTGCAGCAGCTCGATTGGGACCAGGGCGCGCTGGAGCTGCTCGGCATCGGCCCGCAGCACTTGTCGACACTGGTGCCGACCACCCACCACCTGAGCGGCCTGGCGCCGGCCATGGCGCAGCAGCTGGGCCTGGCGCCGGCGACGCCGTTCGTGATCGGCGCCAACGACGGCGTGCTGTCCAACCTCGGCGTCAATGCCATCGGCCCGGGCCAGGTCGCGGTCACCATCGGCACTTCGGGAGCGATGCGGACCGTGATCGACAAGCCGTTAACCGATCCTTCCGGCCGCACTTTCTGTTATGCCCTGACCGCCAAACACTGGGTAGTCGGCGGCCCCACCAACAACGGCGGCAGTATTTTCCACTGGGTGCGCGACGAGCTGGCGACCGCCGAAGCCGCCGCCGCCAAGGCCGCCGGCCTCGATCCTTACGATGCCTTGACCAACATCGCCGAGGGCGTCAGCGCCGGCGCCGAAGGATTGCTGTTCCATCCTTACCTGGCGGGCGAACGTGCACCGTTATGGAATGCCGACGCGCGCGGTTCCTATTTCGGCCTGGCGACGCATCACGGTAAGCCGCACATGATCCGGGCCGCGCTGGAAGGCGTGATTTTCAGCCTGTACAGCATCCTGCCGGCGGTCGAAGACCTGATCGGGCCGACCACCCACATGATGGCGACCGGCGGTTTCGCCCGTTCGTCGTTGTGGCGGCAGATGATGGCGGATATTTTCGAACGTGAAGTGGTGGTGCCGGAAAGCGTCGAATCGTCCTGCCTCGGCGCCGCCGTGCTCGGCCTGTATGCGCTGGGCAAAGTCGATTCGCTGGACGTCATCGGCGGCATGGTCGGCTCAACCCACCGCCATGTGCCGATTGCGGAAAACGTCGCGCTATATCGCCGTTTGTGGCCGATCTATGCGGCTATTCCCAAGCAGCTGGAGCAGCAATACCGGCTGCTGTCGCAGTTCCAGCGCGAGACGGCGGCCTCGCCGTCCTGAACCGTAGGGTGGGCACCTGTGCCCACGCCGACCTATGCGCATCTGCAGTCACGCGTGGGCAAAAAAACCTGCCCACCCTACCGGTCTTAGTCTTCGTCTTCCGGATCGATCAGGCTGAATTTCTCGTGGGCGGTTTCGCTCAAGTGCCCGCGCAGCCACTTGTGCGCCGGATTGCGGGAATCCCGCTCGTGCCACAACATGTCGACATGGACCGCCGGCGTCGGGAACGGCAGCTCGCGCGCCACCAGTTCCTCGGTCATGCCGGTGGCGCCGATCAGGTGGCGCGGCAAGACCGTCAGCAGGTCGGAACTGGCGACCACCCGGCCGGCCGTGAAGAATTGATTGACGGTCAGCAGGATGCGCCGTTCGCGTCCCATCGCCGCCAGGGTTTCATCGATCAGGCCATGCGCGCGGCCGGAAAAACTGACCAGCAAATGATGCGAAGCGCAGTAATTGTCCAGGGTCAGCACCTGATTGGCCAGCGGATGGTTCTTGTGCATCACGCAGACATATTCGCCGGTGTACAGCCGCTCATGATGGATCGGTGATGCGCTGGTGGTCTGGCCGCCGGCCAGCTGCGCTGCGACGCCGGGGAAAAAACCCACCGCCAGGTCGACATCGCCGCGCAGCAGCATCTGGCGCGGATCGCGGGTGGTCAGCGGCACCATGCGCAGGTTCAGCTGCGGCGCGTCGCGCTCGATGGTGCGCACCAGCCCCGGCAGCCATAGCGCAGCGGTAGCGTCCGCCATCGCCATCTGGAAAGTGGTGTGGGCGCGCGAGACATCGAATGTCTCCGGCGTGATTGCGGTTTCCAGGTCGGTCAGCGCACGCCTGACCACCGGCCACAATTCTTCGGCATGCTGGGTCGGCTTGACGCCGTGCGCGGTGCGGATCAGCAGCTCGTCGTTGAGGGTGTCGCGCAGGCGTTTCAAGGCGTTCGACACGGCCGGCTGGGTCATCGCCAGCCGGCTGGCGGCGCGCGTCAGGTTCTGCTCGGTCATGACGGCGTCGAAGACACGCAGCAGGTTCAGGTCAAGCGTCAGGAAGCTCATGGTTGGATCTATCGTTAATTATTTTTAGATGGAATATGGCGCCGGCAAATTTAGCTGGAAGCAACATTCACAGATTTTATAACTGTTATATGAAAGCGCAATGACAGATTTCAAGTGTGGCGAAAATATTGCGTCACAACATAAAACGCATATCAAGCTGGATTATGTCTGAGACACGCAATTATTGCCGAGCTGAAACCAAGGCAAACCGGCCGATTGCTCGTCAGCTTTATCTTACACATATTGTCTTAACGACGACACGAGGGACATCCTTTAACAGTGATCGAACATTATTCGTTGAACACATAACTGATATCCAAAATCAGAATTGGATAGCTCCCTAAGTAGTGAATATACTGCAATGCAACATCATCAAGAAAGAGTAGTTGTTATGTCTGTATTCGCTTTTGCCCTGCCGGCTGAAATCGCTTTGTTCGACGCATCGGCCCTGCTTGCCGCCGCTGCCGCCGCATTGCGGCCATTGCTGGGGCTGGGAGCGCTGGCGACCTTGATGGTGTATTTCAAACCGCTCTGGATGGGGATCTTGCGTGCAGCACTGATGTTGATCAAGCCACGCAAATCGCTGGAACAGCGAATTGCCCGCAGCAAGTTCAGAGGACAGCAATTGATACGCCGCATGGCGAACGACCATGCCTCCAGCCAGCCTAACCTGGCTGCCGAGCTGCGATTGCTGGCCGGTCGCGATTGATTATTGTTAATAACCACGAGGAGTTTGCCATGCACCAATACATTTACCATGACGAAGACGGTTTCCCGACTTTCGCGGTGCTGCAATGGCTGCGTGCCATGGCAACGCGCGTTCTGGCCTGGATGGGTCTGAACGGCCTGTAAAAGCTGTTACCGGAATTTTTTGACGTCTCCTCTTTCCTGCGATGGAAGGATTCACCCTGCAGGCTTAGCGCCGGCAGGGATTTTTTTTGCCCGCCCATAAAAAAACGCCCGCAAGCCGCGGGCGTTTTGTTTTGCGATGCAAGCTATCCAGGCCTTACTCGGCCAGGTTTTTCTCCAACGCCAGTTTTACCTTGGCCAGCTGCTGCGGCAAATGGTGTTTCAGCTTGTCGAACAGCTCTGCATGCAGTTCCGTTTCCGCTTTCCAGGCTGCTTTGTCGATCGCGGTGATGCGCTCGAACTGCTCTTCGCTGAAATCCAGGCCTTCCCAGCTCAGGTCAGCGTAGCGCGGCGTCACGCCGAACAGGTGTTCGACCCCGCCCTGCTTGCCGTCGAGCCGGTCCAGCATCCATTTCAGCACGCGCATGTTGTCGCCGAAGCCAGGCCAGACGAATTTGCCGTCGGCGCCGGTGCGGAACCAGTTGACGCAGAAAATCTTCGGCAGCTCGGCCTGGTTTGGCTGCGCCAGCTTTTCGCCCAGTGTCAGCCAGTGCTGGAAGTAGTCGCTCATGTTGTAGCCGATGAACGGCAGCATGGCGAACGGATCGCGCCGCACCACGCCTTGCTGGCCGGCAGCGGCGGCGGTGGTTTCCGAACCCATGGTGGCGGCCATGTAGACGCCTTCTACCCAGTTGCGTGCTTCCGTCACCAGCGGCACGGTGGTGGAGCGGCGGCCGCCGAAAATGAAGGCTGAGATCGGCACGCCGGCCGGATCGTCCCAGGCGGCGTCGATCACCGGGTTCTGGGTCGCCGCCACGGTGAAGCGTGCATTCGGATGGGCCGCCTTGGCGCCGGTTTCCTTGGCGATGGCCGGCGTCCAGTCCTTGCCCTGCCAGTCGATCAGGTGCGCCGGCGCGGTGCTGCTCATGCCTTCCCACCAGACATCGCCGTCGTCGGTCAGCGCGACGTTGGTGAAGATGGTGTTTTCGCGCAGCGAAGCCATGCAGTTGTAGTTGGTCTTGTCATTGGTGCCAGGCGCAACGCCGAAATAGCCGGCTTCCGGATTGATCGCATACAGGCGGCCGTCGGCGCCCGGCTTGATCCAGGCGATGTCGTCGCCGATGGTGGTGACTTTCCAGCCTTCAAAACCGGCAGGCGGAATCAGCATGGCGAAATTGGTCTTACCGCAGGCCGACGGGAAAGCCGCCGCGACATAGTGTTTCTTGCCAGGTTTACCATTTACTGCGGGCGATTCGACGCCGAGGATCAGCATGTGTTCCGCCAGCCAGCCTTGGTCGCGGCCCATGGTCGAGGCGATGCGCAGGGCGAAGCATTTTTTGCCGAGCAGCGCATTGCCGCCGTAACCTGAACCGTAGGACCAGATTTCACGGGTTTCCGGGTAGTGGACGATGTACTTGGTCGGGTTGCAAGGCCAGGCCACATCTTTCTGGCCGGCTGCCAGCGGCGCGCCGACGCTGTGCACGCAAGGCACGAACTCGCCGTCGCTGCCGAGAACGTCATACACAGCCTTGCCCATGCGCGTCATGATGCGCATGTTGACGGCGACGTACGGCGAATCGGACAGCTCGACGCCGATGTGCGCAATCGGCGAACCCAGCGGGCCCATCGAAAACGGCACCACATACATGGTGCGGCCCTGCATGCAGCCGTCGAACAAGCCGTGCAGCGTCTTGCGCATTTCAGCAGGGTCGGTCCAGTTGTTGGTCGGGCCGGCGTCTTCTTCTTTTGCCGAGCAGATGAAGGTGCGGTCTTCGACGCGCGCCACGTCGGACGGATCGGAACAGGCCAGGTAGCTGTTCGGGCGTTTTTCCTGGTTCAGCTTTTTCATGGTGCCGGCAGCTACCATTTCGCTGCACAGGCGATCGTATTCGGCTTGCGAACCGTCGCACCAGTAGATGCGGTCAGGTTTGGTCAGCGCGGCGACTTCGGCCACCCAGTTGATCAGCTTCTGCTGTTTGACGAATGCCGGGGCGTTGATTGCGGCGATGCCGCCCATAAGGGGTTGATTCATGAAAACTACCTCCAATACCAATAAAGAAATCTGTTTCTTGCCTTCCTCTTGCCAGCGGGCTGCGCCTGGCTGGCGCGCCGTGTCGGTCGGCTGAATCCTGGTGCGTTTGCTGCGGGCTATCCGCAATCTGTTGCGTGACCGCAGGCAGCAAAAAATGAAATAATGGGCCGGGTTAGTCTCGTTTACAAATCTACAGGCACCGTGCGGGTTTTACTGCAGGCCTTACTGTGATTCAGGCCGCACACCATGGTCGATATCGCCTGTCTGCTCCGGAAAACTGTATTCATCCCGGAAAAAGTGGGCCGATTGTACACCCGATTTGTAGTGAAATTGACCAACCATTGTAGTAAGGTATTTCCCATTTTCCGGATGCTGTTGCTTTATTACGTGGCAGCCTTTTTTCCTTATTTTTTTATCACATTTACAGCATGGAAGCCCTATGAAAATTGCCGTACTGGATGATTATCAAGACAGCGTCCGCCATCTCGACAGCTTCAGATTATTGGATGGCCACGACGTCAAAGTGTTCAATAATTCCGCGCGCGGTGTTGGCCAGCTGGCAATCCGCCTGGCCGATTTTGAAGCGCTGGTGCTGATCCGCGAACGCAGCAGTTTTTCCCGGGCGCTGCTGCAAAAACTACCCAAGCTGAAACTGATTTCGCAGACCGGAAAAGTCAGCGGCCATATCGATGTCGAAGCAGCTACCGAATGCGGCATCGCCATCGTCGAAGGCATCGGCGATCCGACCGCGCCGGCCGAACTGACCTGGGCCCTGATCATGGCCGCCAGCCGCCGCATCCCGCGTTATGTCAGCAACCTGCAGCAGGGACAGTGGCAATCGGTGTCGGCGATACCGCGAAACGATGTGCTGGGCACCGTGCTCAAGGGGCGCACGCTGGCGATCTGGGGTTATGGAAAAATCGGCCGCATGATTGCCGGCTACGGCAAGGCGTTCGGCATGCGGGTGCTGGTATGGGGCCGCGAGGCCAGCCTGGCCGCCGCGCAGAAAGATGGCTATGAAGCGGCGGCCTCGAAACAGCAGTTTTTCGCTGAAGCCGATGTGCTGTCGCTGCACCTGCGCCTGAACGATGCGACGCGCGGCATTGTCGAGGCGGCCGACCTGGCCTTGATGAAATCCAGCGCCATTTTTGTCAACACCAGCCGCGCCGAGCTGGTTGCCGAGGGCGCGCTGGAGCCGGCCTTGCAGCAGGGCCGGCCCGGTTTTGCCGCGCTGGATGTGTTTGAAACCGAGCCTCTGGCGCCGGATTCGCCGCTGCTGCGGATGGAGAATGTGCTGGCTTCACCGCACCTGGGTTATGTCGAAAAAGACAGTTACGAGCTGTACTTTCGGATCGCATTTCAGAATGTGCTGGATTTCGCCGGCGGCGCGCCCAAGAATGTCCTGAATCCGGACGCGCTGCTGCCAAAATAATCGTAGGGTGGGCATGTAATGCCCACCCTGATGTAGATGATACGGCGACCGCGTGGGCACACTGTGCCCACCCTACAGCAAGCGCTCAGTCGTCGTCGCCGGCGCCGCTGGGCAGGATCAGCTTGTTCAGGCGCGCTGCCGGCGCCGCCAGCGTGGTGTCGCGCCACATGCCTTGCCAGCCGGGCGGCCATGGCAAAGCCGGGCCGCTGTATTCGGGCACGTTCTTGCGCACCGGGATCACCGGCAGGCTGTCTGGCATCGGCCCTTCGCTCCAGCCCAGGCTGAAGGCATAGTCCGGCAGCAAGGCGTCGCATACCTTGGCGAACCATGCGCTATGGTCCTCGTCGCGCCCCAGCGCTTGCGCCAGCCCGTGCGGATCGAACTGCGCCAACGCCCTGGCCAGTTCCGGAATCGCCGCCCCCGGCTGGTCGCCCCAGCCAAGGATCGGATTGAAATTGTAATCGGCGCCGGAACCGTACCAGCCCTCGCGCCGCGCCCGCTCCATCCAGCTGCGGCGTCCGCAAAACAGGTGCCAGCGCCAGTGCAGGCCGGACGGCTTGGGCCAGCTGTACAGGTACAGCCGCTGGTAACCGGCGCGGTGCAGTTCGCGCACCAGCGCCATCAGGCGCGCATGCGGCATGCGGTCCGGCGGCGCGTGGCGGAACAGGATCGGCTCGCCGTCCGCGTGCTGCACCTCGTCGGTAGACAGGTTCAGGTCCAGCGTCCGCTTCTCGCTGCCGAAGCGCGCAGCGACCCAGCCGGTCAGCAGGTTGACTGACGTGATCACGCCATAACCGCGGAAGCGGTGGAAAATGACGGTGCCGGGTGCGATGGGTTTCATGAGTCGGGATTCTTGTAAAAAGAGATGAGCGCAGAAATCAAATGTTACCAGTGTAGTCGCTGCGCGCCGTTTTCCTAGGGTTGTCGAAATGCGCAGCAACCATCCGCTTAGCTTAGTATAATCAGGCAACCCACCAGGCAGAAAGGACTAGCCACATGAAGCAACGTCCACCAGTTGTAGGCCAGCGATCAGGCGACCAGCCCATCACAGCAGCCCCCGGCCGCGAAGTGTTTTCCGCCAGCAGGCGCAACCTCATGCTGCTGGCCGGCGTCAGTTTCGCGATGATGAGCATCCCCCGCTGGCTGCAGCAAGCCTCAGCCCAGACCGTCACCCCCGCTGTTCCCCCTTCCAGCGCCAATACCCAGCAGCAAGCGAATTTCATGGCATTGTCAGCCTTGCTGACCGGCGCCCCGAAACTCAATCCGCGCACAGGCGCAAGACTGTACAGCGCGCTCAGTACGCAAGCGATCGAGTTTGAAAAGCAGGCAGCGGCGCTGTGGCAATACAGCCTCGATCACAAGATCAAGGATGTGGATAACCTGGCGGCCGCAGTCGGCACCGACAGCGCGCTGTCGCTGGTCCTGCATCGCATCATCAGCGGCTGGTACCTGGGCACGGTCGGCGACGGCGGCGTCACCGGCGGCGCCAAGGTCATTGCATTCGAGCAGGCACTGATGTTCGACCAGGTGCGCGATGCGGTCGTCGTGCCAACCTATTGCCGTGCCGCCCCCGGTTACTGGACCACCCAACCGGCAGTCTTGAAAGCGAGGGTTTGACCATGGCTGATAACTTGTCTGCCGATGTTGTGATCGTAGGCTCCGGCGTCGCCGGCGCCCTGGTGGCGCATCAACTGGCCCTGTCCGGCGCTTCGGTGCTGGTGCTGGAAGCCGGGCCGCGCCTGGAACGCTGGCGCATCGTCGAGAATTACCGGAATACACCGAGCAAAGACGATTTCATGGTGCCCTACCCGTCCACCAAATACGCGCCCCATCCTGAATACACGCCGGAAAACAATTACCTGATCCTCAAGGGGTCGCATAAATACAATTCGCAGTACATCCGCGCGGTAGGCGGCACCACCTGGCACTGGGCCGCCGCGGCCTGGCGTTTCCTGCCCAACGATTTCAAGATGAAAACGCTGTACGGCGTCGGCCGCGACTGGCCGATCAGCTACGACGAACTGGAGCCGTATTATTACCGGGCGGAAGTAGAACTCGGCGTGTCCGGCCCCAACGACGGCACCGACCTCGGCTCGCCGCGCAAGCAGCCCTATCCGATGGACCACCTGCCGCTGTCCTGGAACGACCAGCGCTTCAGCGCCGTGGTCAACGGCGCCGGCCACAAGGTGGTGTCGGAACCGGTGGCGCGCAACAGCCGCGCCTACGATGAGCGGCCCAACTGCTGCGGCAACAATAATTGCATGCCGATCTGTCCGATCGCCGCCATGTATAGCGGCATCATCCACGTCGAAAAAGCGGAAAAAGCCGGCGCCAAGGTGCTCCCCGACGCCGTGGTATACCGCATCGAAGTCGATGCCAAGGAGCGCATCAGCGCCGTCCACTACAAAGATCCGGAAGGCGTCACGCATCGCGTCACCGGCAAGTATTTCGTGCTGGCTGCGAACGGCATCGAGATCCCGAAACTGATGCTGATGTCGACCGACGACAAACATGGCAAGGGCGTAGGCAACAGTTCCGACCAGGTCGGCCGTAACCTGATGGACCATCCCGGCACCGGCGTCACCTTCCTTGCCAATGAAGACCTGTGGCCGGGCCGCGGTCCGATAGAAATGACGTCCATCGTCGACATGCGCGACGGTGCTTTCCGTTCCGAATACGCCGCCAAGAAGCTGCACCTGAATAACATGGCGCAAACCAACCATGCTGCGCAGACTGCCTTGAAAGACGGCCTGGTAGGCGTCAAGCTGAACCAGGAAATCCGCCGCCGCGCGGCGCGCACCGTGAATATCAACAGCTTCCACGATATCCTGCCGGATCCGGAAAACCGCATACGGCCGAGTACCGAGAAACGCGATGCGCTCGGCATTCCGCAGCCGGAAATCACCTATTCGATCAACGATTACGTGCAGAAAAGCGCCGTGCTGACGCACCAGGCCTACGCCAGCATCGCCGCCATGTTCGGCGGCACCGAAATCAAGTTCGACGACGATTTCGCGCCGAACAACCACATCATGGGCGCCACCATCATGGGCGGCGATCCGCGCGATTCGGTGGTCGACGCCCATTGCCGTTCGCACGATCACGAAAACCTGTTCATCGCCAGCGGCTCGGTGATGCCGGTGGCCGGCACGGTGAACTGCACCCTGACCATCGCGGCGCTGTCCCTGCGCATCGCCGACACCTTGAGGACAGTGCTATGACGGCCCGCTCTCAATTCACTTTTCCGCGCTGGATGGCCGGCATGGTGCTGGCCGCCGGATTGGCGCACGGCGCCATCGCCGCGGCAGCCGATACCGTCGCCGCTGCTCCGGCTCCAGCGCCGAACGCCGACCAGATCACGCGCGGCGCTTACCTGGCCAAGGCGGCCGACTGCATCGCCTGCCATACGGTCGATCCGGCCAAGCCGTTCGCCGGCGGCTACCCGCTGGCGACGCCGTTCGGCACCATCTACGGCCCCAACATCACGCCGGACAAAGAGACCGGCATCGGCAACTGGAGCGATGAAGATTTCATCCGCGCCCTGCACAACGGCATCGACGACGAAGGCAAGCATTTATATCCTGCTTTTCCTTACGCTTCGTTCACCAAGCTGTCGCGCGACGATGTGCTGGCGATCAAGGCCTACCTGTTCAGCCTGCCGCCGATCCCGCAAAAGAACCTGGAAAACAAGCTGCCCTTCCCGCTCAACCAGCGCTGGATCCTGGCCGGCTGGAACCTGTTCAATTTCAAGCCGGGTGAATGGAAGGACGATGCCGGCAAGAGCCCGGAATGGAATCGCGGCGCTTACCTGGTGGAAGGACTGGCCCACTGCCAGGAATGCCATACCCCGCGCAACCTGACCATGGGCGTCGACCTCAAGCGCTCCTTCGGCGGCGCCCAGCTGGGCGGCTGGACTGCGTTCAACATCACGCCCGACCCGGTCAGCGGCATCGGCGGCTGGAAGGACGAAGAAATCGTCCAGTACCTGAAAACCGGCCTGGTGCCAGGCAAGGCGTCCGCGGCCGGCGGCATGGCGGAAGCGATCGAGCACAGCCTGCAATACCTGAGCGAACCCGACCTGAAGGCGATCGTCGCCTACCTGCGCAGCGTGCCGGCCATCAGCGATGCGGCCGACAAGAAGCCGCGCTACGCCTGGGGCCAGGCGGCGGATGACGACGCCGACTTGCGCGGAGTGGCGGCGGTATCGGTCAGCAGCAATGCCGCCAGCGGCGCCGAGCTGTTCAGCGGCAATTGCGCCAGCTGCCACTCGGCCAGCGGCAGCGGCGTGGTCGGCGGTTATTACCCGTCCCTGTTCAGCAACAGCGTGGTGGGCGCGCGCGATCCCGGCAACCTGCTGATGGTGATCCTCCACGGCGTGCAGCGCCGCGGCAAGGACGAGCAGACTTTCATGCCCGGTTTTGCCGACCACCTCAACGATGGCCAGGTCGCCATGCTGGCCAATTACGTGGTCAAGCAGTACGGCCATGCCGATACGCCGCCGATTACGCCAGAGCAGGTCAAGGTGCAGCGCCAGGGCGGGCCGGTGTCGCCCATGCTGACTTTACTGCCATGGGGGCTAGGCGCGGCAGGGCTGATCGTGTTATTTATACTGTTTTCACTGATCATGCGTCGCGGCCGGCGACCTTCCAAGGACGACCCGGCTGCTTCATAGGAATCGGTTCACAGCAATCGCATCATAGGAATATCTACTCATGGCCCTACGTATCATCGCCACCGGCGGCACTTTCGATAAACATTACGACGAGATCGCCGGTAAACTGACTTTCGCCACCAGCCACCTGCCGCAGGTGATCCAGCGCGCGCGCATCACTACCGAAATCGCGCTGGAAGAACTGCCGCTGCTCGATTCGCTCGACATGCAAGACATCGACCGCCGGCGCGTGCTGGCTTCCTGCACGCATGCGGCGGAAGCGGCGATAGTCATCATCCACGGCACCGACACCATGCGCGAGACCGCCGCCGTGCTGGGCGCGGCGGCGCTGGAAAAGACGATCGTGGTGACCGGCGCGATGATTCCCTATGCGATTGCCAACTCCGACGCCTTGTTCAATTTCGGTTTTGCCTGCGGCGTCGCGCAAGCCTTGCCGCACGGCGTGTACGTGGCGATGAACGGCAAGATTTTTGCGTGGGACAAAGTAGAGAAAAACCGGGTTGCAGGAGTCTTTGAGCCCTTGTAATATCTTTTCTCCAGGCGAAAAAAACGGGGCAGAATTTCTGCCCCGTTTTCACATCCAGCCCAATGTTACTTGGTTACGCCGGTCAGGCCGCGCGCCTCCAGCAGAGGCTCGACTTCCGGCCCGCGTCCGTAGAAGTCCTTGAACTGGGCGCTAGGGTCGGCGCTGAAGCCGCGCGACAGCACCTTGGCGCGCAACAGGTCGCCGTTGGCGCGTTTCAGGCCGCCGTGGGTGTCCATCCAGTGCTCGGTATCCTTGGCCAGCACGTCGCTCCAGATATAAGCGTAATAGCCGGCTGCATAACCGTTGGCGAAGATGTGCTGGAAGTATTGTGTGTGGTAGCGCGGCGGCACCACATAACCGTCGCCGCTGCTGGCAGCCTGCAAGGTTTTGGCTTCAAACGCCATCACATCCTTGGCGGCCGGCGTCTGGCCAGCCGGCAGCTGATGCCAGGCTTGGTCCAGCATGGCCGCCGCCAGGTATTCCGAGGTCTCGAAACCGGCATTGAACTTGCGCGCCGCCAGCACCTTGTTGACCAGCGCCCGCGGCATCGGCTTGCCGGTTTTGTAATGCTTGGCGTAGTGCGCCAGGACTTGCGGATTGTGCGACCACATTTCATTGAACTGCGACGGGTATTCGACGAAATCCGGCGGCACCGAGGCGCCAGAGAACATCGGATACTGGACGCTGGAGAACATGCCGTGCAAGGCATGGCCGAACTCGTGAAACATGGTGTTGACTTCGTCAAACGTCAGCAGCACCGGCTTGCCGGCCGGCGGTTTGACGATGTTGATATTGTTCGACACCACCGGCTTGGTCCCGAACAGACGCGATTGCGGAACGTAGCTGTTCATCCAGGCGCCGCCCTGCTTGTTGTCGCGGGCGAAAGGATCGAACAGGAACAAGGCCAATGGCGAACCGTCCTGGTCGAACACTTCGAATACCCGCACATCTTTCTGGTACACCGGCAGGTCGGTGCGTTCCTTGAAGCTGATGCCGTACAGCTGCTGGGCAGCGTAGAACACGCCGTTCTGCAGCACATTGTTCAATTCGAAGTAAGGCTTGATCTGGGATTCGTCGAAGTTGTAGCGCGACTTGCGCACCTGTTCCGAGTAAAACGCCCAGTCCCACGGCTGCAGCTTGAACGGCTTGGCATGGCTGGCCTTGGCCTGGCGGTCTATCACCTGCTGTATGGCGGCCGCTTCCTTGCGGGCGTTGGCGGCAGCGGGCGGCGCCAGCTGGGCCAGCATGCGGTTGACGGCGTCCGGCGTGCCGGCGGTTTCATCTTCCAGCTCATAGGCGGCGTGGCTAGGATAGCCCAGCAGCGCGGCGCGCTGGGCGCGCAGTTTCACGATCTGGGCGACGCCGGCGACATTGTCGTCGCTGCCGCCGTTGGCGCGCGTGATCGAGGCGGTATAGAGGCGCTCACGCAGCTGGCGGTTCTTGAGCTGCGCCAGCAGCGGCTGGTCGGTAGTGTTTTGCAGGGCGATCAGCCATTTGCCATCCAGCTTGCGGCTGCTCGCAGCCTGCGCTGCGGCGCTGATCTGTTCCGGCGTCAAACCGTCGAGGTCGGCCTGGCGATCGACGATTACCGCGCCGTCGTTGTTCGCTTTCAGCAGGGTTTGCTGGAATTGCGTGGTGAGCGAAGAAATCTGCTGGTTCAGCTTGCGCAGCTGGTCCTTGTCGGCGGCCGACAAGCGGGCGCCGGCCCTGACGAATTCAGTGCGATAGCGTTCCAGCAGGCGCAGCGATTCCGGATCGAGGCCAAGGCTGCTGCGTTGCTGGTACAACTGCTCGACGCGCGCAAACAGTTGCGGATCGAGGAAGATGGCGTCCTTGTGGTCGGCCAGCTTGGGCGCCATTTCTTGCTGGGTCTGGTCCAGTTCCGGGCTGGTGTTGGCGCTCACCAGGTTGAAGAATACTTCGCTGACGCGACTCAGCATCTGGCCCGAGCGTTCCATCGCGACGATGGTGTTGTCGAAGCTCGGCGCTGCTGAATTGGTTGCGATTGCGCGCGCTTCCTGGCGCTGCTGCGCCATGCCGGCTTCGAATGCCGGCTTATAGTCGGAATCCTTGATGCGGTCGAACGGCGGCATGTTGTAAGGCAAGCTGCTGACTTGGGCAAAGGGGGAATTTGCAGCGAGCGCCGCGGTGGCGGCTTGCGATGCCTTGGCCGATCCATTGTCAGCTGTGGTACAGCCTGTCATGCCGGCGATTGCCGTCAACATCAATCCGCACAGCGTGATACGTCGTGTAGAAGCTTGCATCAATTCTCCTTGGGTTGGTACTGGATTATTTTTTTGACGAAACATTTTACGCCAGCATTCAAGCTACAGGGAATTGTGTCTTGTTTTGATAAAAACCGGGTTTGCAAAAAAACACGGAAGACAACTGCGCGTATAACCGCGCATGTCTTCCGTAGCAAAAGACGGCACGGCAAAACAGCCGCCGTGCCGGTACCGGTTTTAGAAGCGGTGCTGGATGCCGGCGATGACGCCGGTCTGGCTGCTGCCGTAGGCAATATCGTCACGTGACAAGCCGACCAGCTGCGAATTCTTCGCTTTGGCGTAGGCCGCGCTCAGGTACAGGTCGGTGCGTTTCGACAGCGCATACTTGCCGCGCACCGAATACATGATCGGATCGGCATCCTTGCCGCTGGCGACGTTCTTGATGTTCTGGTAGTAGATGGCGCCGATCAGCGTCACTACCGGCGTCACCTTGTAGCTGGCGCCGCCCCAGAAGAAATCGCTGCGCAGGTCGGCTGCATTCGACGCCAGCGTCTTCTTGTAGTTGCGATAACCCAGGCTCAGGCTCAGGTTGCTGCCGAGCTGGTAATTGCCCGCCAGGTGGATGGTGGTGGCCTTGTCGTAAGCACTGTTGGTGGCGCTGGCGGCAGTGCCGTTGACCCGGTCGAATGTCGCCGCGATGCGGAACGGGCCGCTTTCATAGCCCACGCCCACATCGTATTTCGCGCTGTCGCTGGTGCTGCCGGCCGTCTCGCCGAAGCCATAAGTGGCGCCCAGCTTGAAATCGCCGAACTTGCCCTGGTACTTGATGATGTTCGGCTGGTTGGTCGGCATGCCGTCCTTGCGGCCACCGGTGGCGCCGGCGGAGGTCACCCACGAATACTGGGCCGAATAACCCATGGGGTCGAACGGCAGGATGAAATCATAGGTAGTGGTGAAAGAGCGGCCCAGCACCACCTTGCCGAAGCTGCCCTCCAGGCCGACGTTGGCCTGGCGGTTGAACAGCAGGCCGGCGCTGTCGAATTCGCCGGTATCGGTCTTGAAACCGTTTTCCAGCTGGAATACCGCTTTCAGGCCGCCGCCCAGGTCCTCGGTGCCGCGAAAGCCGATGCGCGACGTATTCATGGCGCCCGAGCTCAGGCGCACCAGGCCGTCCTTGTTGGCATTGGCGTTGTTCACATACTCGACCCCGGTATCGATGATGCCGTAGACGGTGACGCTGGTCTGGGCGTAGGCGCCGGATGCCAGCGTGCCGAGTGCGGCCAGTGTTGCCGCCGCCAGGTATTTTCTCTTCATTGTTGTTCCTCCGTTGTGTAATATTTTTTTGTTGGCTGTGCGGTTACGGCTAAGCTGCACAAAGGCTTTTGTGTAACTTGTCTCCCTTCCCTATGGCTTATTGATACTTTCTTCAATCATGAAAAAACTTGTTTATCCATCGCTCTCGTAGGGTGGGCACCCTGTGCCCACGCGGAGGTGGGAGACACGAACATCTGGAATGCTGATGCCGCGGCACCGCGTGGGCACAGGTGCCCACCCTACCTAGAAGGCCCATAGCGCTTCCTGCGGCAATTGCAGCCAGTACTCGCCCGGCGCCAGCCGGTGCCGGGCATAGGCGCGCAGCACGGTGCTGTCGGCGCCGCTGGCGGCAGTGTTGCGGAACACGCATTCCCAGCGGTCGCCGAGGTACATGCAGGTCGACAGCGGCAGCCTGATGGCGTTATCGACCTGCGTAGCGGAGATGTTGACCTGCTCGACGCGGATGATTGCGACCGCATCCTTGTCGCCGCTGCAGATGGTCGGCCCGCGCAGCGTTGCCTTGACGTCGCCGCCTTCGACCTGCAGCAGGGCGTGGCCGCCGTCGCGCTCCAGCACCTTGGCCGGCAGGCGGTTGTTGCTGCCCATGAATTCCGCGGTGAACAGGGTGTCCGGCGTTTCATACATGCTTTGCGGCGTGCCCTGCTGTTCGATCTTGCCGTTGTTGAGCAGCAGGATGCGGTCGGAAATCGCCATCGCCTCGGCCTGGTCATGGGTCACCATCAGCGCCGACAGGCCGAGCCGTACGATCAGTTCGCGCAGGAAGGCGCGCGCTTCTTCGCGCAGCTTGGCGTCGAGGTTGGACAGCGGCTCGTCCAGCAGGATCACCGGCGGGTTGTACACCAGCGCGCGGGCGATGGCGACCCGCTGCTGCTGGCCGCCCGAAAGCTGGTGCGGGAAGCGGTCGCCCAGGTGGCCGAGGCCGAGCTGGCCCAGCACCGTCTTGACGCGGGCGGCGATATCGCTGCTGTTCATCTTGCGCAGCTTCAGGCCGTAGCCGACATTGTCCGAAACAGTCTTGTGCGGCCACAGCGCATAGGACTGGAACACCAGTCCCAGGTTGCGCTCTTCCGCCGGGATCTCCAGCTTGCGCTGGCCGTCGAACATGGCGCGTTCGCCGATCTGTATGCTGCCCGATTTCGGCGATTCCAGGCCGGCTACCGCGCGCAGCAAGGTAGTCTTGCCGCTGCCGGAAGGCCCCAGCAAGGCCACCACTTCGCCGCGCTGCAATTCCATCGACACGCCCTTGAGGATGGGATTGGCGCTGGCGCCGCTGCCGTAGTCGAGATGCAGGTTATTGACACTTAATTCGCTCATGATGATTTCCTGATTGTGTGGTGCAACTTAGTCGTGCAGCTTGACGCCAAAGCGCAGCGCAATGCCGAGGCCGATGGCCACCAGCGTGATGTTGATGAAGGAGAGAGTGGCGACCAGGTCGACCGAGCCGGAAGCCCACAGCGACACGATCAACGCGCCGATCACTTCGGTGCCCGGCGAGAGCAGGTAGACGCCGGTCGAATATTCGCGTTCGAAGATCAGGAACACCATCAGCCAGGCGCCCAGCACGCCGTAGCGCACCAGCGGCAGCGTGATGTCGCGTGTCACCTGCGAACGGCGGGCGCCGACCGCACGCGCCGCTTCTTCCAGTTCCGGGCCGACCTGCAGCAGCGCCGTGGTGATCAGGCGCAAGCCGTAGGCCAGCCACACCACCGAGTACGCCAGCCACACCGAGAAGATGGTGGAGCGCAGTTCGCGCAGTTGCGGAATTACGTGCTCCACCAGCCACTGCGCCACTACGTTGTCGTAGCCCTTCAGCATGTTGTCGAGAAACGACGGCACGAACAGGAATACCCACAGGAACGACAAGCCGGCCAGCAGGCCCGGCACGGCGCGCGGGATCAGTACGCTGTAGTCGAGGAAACGGGTGATGCCGTCCGATTTGCGATGCATGGCCAGCGCGATGCAGCAGTAGCAGGCCACCGCAATCGCACCGCCGATGACACCGATCAGGATGGTGTTGACGATGCCACGCACCAGCGCCGGCTGTTCCCAGATATCGCGGAAATGCTGGAAGGTGAAGGTGTCGATCAGCGATACGCCGTAACCCCAGTGCGAAACAAACGCGCGCAAGGCGATGCCGGACAGCGGAATCACGATCGTGAAAATCAGCCAGGCAGCGATCAGGCCGAACGCCAGCCATTTCCACTTGCCCAGCGGCAGCGCCTTCTGGCGCGCGCCCTTGCCCTTGATCGAGACATATTTATTGGCCGAACGCAGCAGCCAGCGCTGGATCATCACCAGCGGCAAGGTCACCGCCACCAGGCACACCGCCACTGCCGCCATCAGGTGGTAGGAAGGCGTGCCGAGCTTGTTGGTCAGCTTGTACAGGTAGGTCGGCAGCACCAGGTGGCCTTCCGGATCGCCCAGCACCAGCACCAGGCCGAACACTTCGAAGCCGAGAAAAAACACCAGCACGCCGGCATAGGCCAGCGCCGGCATGATCATCGGCAGCGAGACGTTCAGCGCCACTTGCAGCGGCGAGGCGCCGGCTACGCGCGCCGCTTCCTCCACATCGGCGCCGAGGCTCTTCAGCGCAGCCGAGGCGTACAGGTAAACGTGCGGCACATGGGTCAGGCCGGCGATGATGACGATGCTGGGGAAGGCGTACACATTCCACGGCGCCGCTTCGATGCCGACCAGGCGCAGCAGGTCCTGCACCCACACCGTATAGAAGCCGACCGGCCCCATCGCCACTACATAACCGAAGGCGATCACCATCGGCGATACAAAAATCGGCACCAGCAGCATCGGCGCGATCCAGCTGCGGCCCGGCAGGTCGGTGCGCACCATCAAGAACGCCAGCATGCCGCCCAACGGCACTGCGATCAGCGCCAGGCCGCTGGCCAGCAGCAAGCCGTTGATGAAAGCCTGGCGAAAATCCGGATCGTCGAAGATGAAACGATACGGTTCCAGGCTCAGGGTCTTGACCGGCGCGAAGAACGGCGCGGACAGGAAACTTTGGTAAAAGATCAGCACCAGCGGCAGGAAAATCGCCACCGCCGCCAGCGTGACCACCAGTCCGCGCGGCCAGTTGAGGCGCGCCAGCCGGGAACGGCTGGCCAGCGGATGGGGAGGAGAAATGGATGTCATTTTGTACCTTGCAGAAAAACCCGGGTCTTGAAAATCCGCCATCCCCGCGCAGGCGCGGATGGCATGCTTGCCTTATTTCTTCCCTGCGGCGGCTTTCCACTGCTTCAGGAACGCCAGGCGTTTGGTCTGGTCCAGGTATTGCAGCAGGGTCGGTGTAATCGCGATCGGCTTGAGCGCGCCGCCCAGCTGGGTGGTCAGGCTGCCCAGGGTGTTATGGCCAGTGACGTCAGCACGCAAGGCATACAGCTGAGACTCGTTCGAGATGATGGTCTGGCCGCGCTTGGACAGCAGGTAGTCGATCCACAGCTTGGCCGCGTTCATGTTCTTGGCTGACTTGTTGATGAACGCCACGCGCGACAGCACCAGGTTGTAGTCCTTGGTGAAAGAAACGCCGATCGATGGATCCTTGGCGGCGCGCGCCTGGGCGTAAGAGCCGATCACGTTGTAGCCGATCAGGTTCTCGCCGGAGGAAATCCGCTCCAGCATGGTGCCGGTCGAGGATTGCACGCGGATGCCGACATCGCCGAAGGTTTTCGCCAGGTCCCAGAACTGCGGATTGATTTGCGCATCTTCAGTGATGAAAGAGAAACCGACGCCCGATTTTTCGATATCGTAGGTGGTGACCTTGTTGCGGAACTTGTCGGCCTTGGCGGTCAGCAGCTTGACCAGGTCGGCGTGGGTGGCCGGCACTTCATCGGCGCTCACCAGGCGTTTGTTGTAGACAATGGCCAACGGTTCGAAAGTGGTGCCGTAAGCGCTGTCCTTGTAGTTGGCCCAGGCCGGGATCGCGGCCGCTTCCTGCGACTTGTACACCGCGGCATAACCTTCGCTGGCCAGCTTGAACTGCAGGTCCATCGCCGACGACCACAGCACGTCGGCAGTAGCGCCGCCGGCGGCCGCTTCCGAAATGAAGCGGTTGTATACCTCAGTCGAATTCATGTCGTTGAACTCGACTTTGACGCCCGGATAAAGCGTGCTGAAATCCTTGATCAACGGTTCCGCAGCCTTGGAATCGGTGGCGCTGTAGATCACCAGCTTGCCTTCTTTCTTGGCGCCGTCGACGATCTTGGCGTAATCGGCAGGGTAGCCTGCCGGCGCCTGGGCCGAGGCGTTCAGGGCCAGGCCCAGCGATACGGCGGCGATTGCGGCGGCCAGGGTTTTTTTGATAAGCATGGGTGTCATCTCCTGAGTGTTATGAGTGCAGCTACTTTTAAAAGGCGCAGGCGAGCCGGCGCCAGCCGGGATTAGGCTGCCGTTTGGCGTTGCTTGCGGGGTTTTTGCCGGGCCGGTTGCCGCGGCGGGATTTATCTGATCAAGCCAAGCTGGTCCGATTGTTTGCGATAGTCTTCGACGGTTTTTTTAATGTATGCAGTCAGCTTGTCGCCGCTCATCGCAAACGGATACAGTCCGTTGCGCGCGCGCAGCTGCTCGAATTCCGGGGTCGCCATCATCTTGTCGAAGGCGCCGACCCAGCGTTTGTAATCGGCGTCGCTCACCTGCGGGCCCATGTAGACGCCGCGGATGATCGGCCAGCTGACGTCCATGCCCTGCTCGCGCGCGGTCGGCACATCGGCCAGCGCACCCGGCAGCCGTTTTTCAGACAACACCACCAGCACACGGATCTCGCCGTCCAGCGAATGCAGGGTAGCTTCCGAAGCATCGCCGGAAACTACCTGCACATGGCCGGCGCGCAAGGCGGTGAAAGCCTCGCCGCCGCCTTCCAGCGCGACGAAGCGCAGGTTCTTGGGATCGATTTGTTTTTGCTTGGCCAGCAGGGAAATTTTCAGCCAGTCCTGGCTGCCCACCGTGCCGGCGGCGCCGATAGTGACTTTCGAGGGATTTTTCTTGAGGGCGTCCAGCAGGTCGGGCAGGGTTTTGTACGGCGAATCGCTGCGCACTGCGATCATGCCGTAGTCGACGCCGAGCGCAGCTACCCAGCGCACGTTGCTGACGTCGGCGTCGCCGTATTTCCCCTGCGCCAGGTTCATCAGCGAGCCGCCCGAAAACGCCACCAGCGTATCGGCTTCGGCGCGGCGCTGGGTAACAATGGAATTCCAGGCCACGGCGCCGATGCCGCCCGGCAGGTAGCTGATCTTGACCGGATGTGCGGATGAGGATTGCAGCTGCAGGCCCTTCTGCACCAGCTTGCAGGTCACGGCCATGCCGCCGCCCGGTTTGGCGGGCGCAATGCACTGCACCGGCGCCGCGTGGGCGCCGAGCGTGACACATGCACTGAGTGCAGCAATCCAGGTGATTACGGAATTCATTGTCTCCTACCCATTCTGTTGTTGTTTCACCTGCAATGCAGATGCGAAACCCAGGGCTTTATTCATTTTTTTACATCATAACGGCGGCAGTCTTTCATTTTCCTTTCACTCAGATTTTGCCAAGCGAGGTTTTCTGTGTGAGTATTGACCGCCCGTTTTTGAATTCTAGCTGCCATAAGTTGCCATAGCCATGCGGATTTTACTGATTGAAGACCACGTTGAGTTGTCGCGCTGGCTGACCAAGGCGCTGCAGGATGCGCACTGGTCGGTCGAATGCGCCATGAACGGCGCCGACGCCGACAGCCTGCTGCACACCCAGCAGTATGCGCTGGTGATCCTGGACCTGAGCCTGCCGAAAATGGACGGGCTGGAAGTCTTGAAGCGCTTGCGCGCGCGCGGCAGCAAGACCCCGGTATTGATCCTGACCGCGCGCGGCGGTTTGCAAGACCGGGTGCAGGGCCTGAACCTGGGCGCCGACGACTACCTGGCCAAACCGTTCGAACTGGTCGAGCTGGAAGCGCGCGTCAAGGCCCTGCTGCGTCGCGCGCAAGGCGGCGAAGCGCCGATCTACAGCTGCGGCGCCTTGCAGTTCGATACGGTGTCGCGCATGTTCAGCTATGGCAACGCGGTGCTGGCGCTGACGCCGCGTGAACATGCGGTGCTGGAAGTGCTGATCAGCCGCGCCGGCCGCGTGGTGTCCAAGGAAAAACTGTTCGACGAAGTGTTTTCGCTGGTCGACGACGCCAATCCAGACGCGATTGAAATCTATATCCATCGCTTGCGCAAGAAATTGCAGCGCCCCGGCGCCGAAGCGGTCGCCATCACTACCTTGCGCGGCCTCGGCTACCTGCTGGAAGTTGTTGCCGAAAAATGAAGGCGCCGCCAGTCCATCCGCATGCAGCTGCGGCTGAATCCAAGCCGGCAAAGTCTTTGGGCAGCCTGCGCAGCCAGCTGCTGAGCTGGCTCCTGATCCCCTTGCTGCTGCTGGTGGCGCTGGATGCCTTTTCCGTCTACCGCAACGCGCTCGATGTGGCCGACCTGGCGTACGACCGCGCCCTGCTCGCTTCGACCCGTGCGTTGGCGGAACGAGTGTCGGTGGTCGATGGCAAGGTGGTCGCCGATGTGCCGTATGTGGCGTTGGACAGCTTCGAGACCGATACCCTGGGCCGTATCTACTACAAGGTCACCGGCACCCGCGGCGAATTCGTTTCAGGTTACGAAGACCTGCCGGCCTTGCCGCCGGACGTGCCGCGCTCGGAAATCTATCCTGCGCTGGTGCGTTTTTATCATGCCAACTATCACAACCAGGCAGTGCGCATCGCCGCCCTGTACCAACCGGTGTACGACGACTCGATGCGCGGCATCGCCCTGATCCAGGTCGGCGAAACCATGGATGCGCGCAGCGACCTGACCCGCAAGATTTTGTTCAGCACCTTGTGGCGGCAAGGGTTGCTGGTGACGGTCGCGGCCTTGCTGGTGTGGTTTGCGGTGCGTTTTGTGCTGCGCCCGCTGATGCAGCTGAAAGCCGCGGTGGAAGCGCGCGCCACCACCGACCTGGCCGATTTCGAAGTTAACCAGGTGCATCGGGAAGTGCGGCCGCTGGTGGTCGCCATGAATGGCTACATGGGACGCTTGCAGGCGCTGATCACCGGCCAGCGCCGTTTCATTGCCGACGCTTCGCATCAGCTGCGCACCCCGCTCACGGTACTTAAAACGCAGGCCGAACTGGCGTTGCGCGAACTGGATCGCAATCCTAACGATGCGCGTGCCTGGCACAGCCTGCGCGAAATCGTCGCCAGCATTGCCGGCACCACCGATGCCACCGTCCACCTGGCCAACCGGCTGCTGACGCTGGCGCGCGCCGAGCACGGTGCGGCCGAGAGCGGCAATGAACCGGTGTCGCTCACCGACATCGCACACCAGGTCGGCATGGAACAGGCGCGCGCCGCGGTGAAGAAACAGATCGACCTGTCCTTCGATGCGGCCGACCAGCTAATCGTCAGCGGCAATGCCTTGCTGCTGCACGAGCTGATCAGCAATCTGCTGGACAATGCGATTCATTACACTCCGGCCGGCGGCAAGATCGTATTGCGCGTGCGGCGCGACAGTGAGGCCCGGCGCGCCCTGCTGGAAGTGGAAGACAGCGGCATGGGCGTCGCCGAAGAGGATCGGGAGCGCGTGTTTTCCGCCTTCTATCGCGCGCCGTCCGCGCAGCAGCAGAACCCCAGCGGCGCCGGCCTCGGCTTGTCGATCGTGCGCGATATCGCGTCCTCGCATGGCGCGCGGGTTACGCTATCCGCGGTTGAAGAGGACAAGGAGCTGGCTCCCGGCCTGAAGGTGACGGTCAGCTTCCCCTTGGCTTTATCGATTGATTCCTGATAGCGTTAGACATGCCGACAATTTGCATCGGTCCGGCAAACGGTTCCGCGTGATGTTTCAACACGAAGGAGGCAGGCTTTGAGCGATATGCCCGTTAAAATAGTGCATGGCACGGCCCTCAGCGATGAACAAAAAAAAGATTTGCTGCACCGGCTGGCGCGGGTCGAAGGCCAGATCCGCGGCGTGCAGAAACTGATCGCCAATGCCGCCGTGCCGGCCGATTGCGAAGGCGTCGCCCAGCAGCTGGCGGCGGCTCGCAAGGCGCTCGACAGGGCTTTCGTCACCTTGCTGACGGACGCCATCGTCACTCATACCGCAGCCGCGGCCAATCCCGAGCAAGCCGAAAAAAGCGCCAGGAACCTGGCGGCTTTGCTGGATAAATTTGCCTGAGCCGCAGTAATGAAGTAATGACTGAAATTTTTTAAGCGCACCAGCTATTCCTGGGCCAAGCTGCCATTCCTATAATTCTTTTCAGACGATACCGAAAAGAGGAAGCGCATGATCTCAGCCGGCAATCACGGGGCCACGCAAGCAGGAATCGGCATGATAGAAGTGCTGGTGGCGATCGTCATCACCGCCTTCGCCATGTTTGCCTTGATCGGTACACAGACCCTCGCCCTGCGTTACCAGAAGACCGCCCATTTGCGCGCCACGGCCAGCCAGTTCAGCGCAGACCTGGCCGATCGCGTACGCGCCAATATCCGCGGCGCCGACAGCGGTGCATACAACCTGTCGCAGCAGGCTTATCCTGCCGTCGACGAATCCGCGCCATCCTGCTCCGATTTCGCCGGATGCACGCCGCAGGAACTGGCGGCAAACGATATCCAGGAGTGGCGCACCGGCCTCGGCGATGCGATGGCCGGCGGCTGGGGCGAAATCACCGGTTCGCTGGCGGACGGTTTCACGGTCAAGGTGTATTTCCTGGATCCGCCGGCCTCCGACGCGGAACCTGATCCGGTCGCAAAGAATTGTGAGCCCAGCGCCGCCGATCCGGTTCTGCACAAAGATGTGATGTGTCTTGCCAGCGCTTTTTTCCCATGAAAAAATCTTTGCGCCGGCAGCCAGGACTGATCCTGCCCATGTTGCTGATCAGCCTGCTGGTGATGATGCTGCTCGCTTTCAGTGTCTTGCGCACTGCGCTGCTGGAAGAAAAAATGGCGGCCAATGCCGGCAACTTGCAAATGGCTTTCCAGGCCGCCGAACATGCGCTGCGTTTTTGCGAAAACCAGCTGCAACTGTCGCCGATCGCCATCCCGCAGCTCAAGCAAGGGCCGGTTCCGGTCGATGACGACAACAGCAAACCCTATTGGGAAATCGCGGACAGCTGGCGCAACAGCGAGGTTTCGGTAGCCGTGCCGCGTAACGCCGGGGAAGGAGCGCAGCCTGCCGCGCCGTCGCGCTGCCTGGTTGAACGGCTGCAGTTCGATGCGGACATGCAGTACCAGCAGCAACAGCCGTCACCGCGTCCGGCGTTCAGGATTACTGCCAGAGGTATAGGCGCCAGCAGTGCGGCGGTGGTGCTGTTGCAAAGCTATCTGCTTTTATAAAACGCCAGCCATGAAAACCATTTTCGCCTGCATCTGTACGTTCATGCTGACCATTGGCTGGGCCGCAAATGGCTGGGCCGCAAATGGCCGGGCGGCAAATACGCCGGATGAGCCGCCGTTCATTTATACGGCAAGTTATGAAGCCGCAAGCTGGCAAGGTCACGTCAAAGCCTATCCGATCGGCGAAACCGGTGTTTCCGGAACGGCGCAATGGGATGCCGCCGACCTGATTCCAGCGTGGCAGTTGCGCCAAATCCTGACCGCAGCTGACGAAGACGCTGTGATTCCATTCGAATGGCAACATCTGGACGACAGGCAAAAGGCAGCCCTGTCTTCGGAGGATGTACTGCAATACCTGAGAGGCGACGACGCACTCGAAATCCGGCACGGCGGCCGGTTCCGCGATCGCAAAGGTAAACTGGGAGACATCATCAATTCAGTGCCGCTGTATGTAGGCTTGTCCGATTCCGCATACCAATGGCTGCCGGCAACGGCCGGCGGCGACAGTTACCAGCGTTTCGTCGATAGCAAGAAACAGCGCCGCGCCATGCTCTATGTCGGCGCCAATGACGGCATGCTGCATGGTTTCGATGCGATTGACGGCGTCGAAAAATCAGCTTTCATTCCGCGCGCGGTCTTTGACAGCTTACCGGTATTGAGCGAAGCCGGATATGTGCATCGGCTGTTCGTCGACGGCCTGCTGACAGCCGGCGACGCCTATCTTGGGAAGGGTGAAAACGCCGCATGGAAGACTATCCTGCTAGGTTCAACCGGCGTTGCTGCAAAGAGTCTGTTTGCATTGGACGCCAGCGATCCGGATGCGTCGCTCGGCATGCCATTGCTGTGGCAAAGAGGCGCGGAAGACGATGGCCAAGGAGCACCTGATGACGACATGGGCTATCAACTGGGCGAGGCTTTTGCGATTCGCCTGCGCAATGGCGACTGGGGCGCGATATACGGCAACGGCTATCAAAGCGCAAAGCAAGGCGCCGTGCTGTATCTGGTCGAGCTTGCCGGCGGCGAGCTGATAAGGAAGCTGGTCGCCGGTGCAGCTGCTTCGCAAACTCCCAACGGCTTGTCGACGCCTGCTTTGGTTTTCAGCAAGCAACGCGAGGTAAACGCGGCCTACGCCGGCGATTTGTTAGGCAACCTGTGGAAATTTGACCTCGGCGCAACCGAGCCGCAGCGCTGGCAAGCGGCATTCGATGGCCGGCCGCTGTTTGCGGCAGCCGACGATATCGGCAAGTCGCAATCCTTGATCCTGCAGCCTTTGCTGGAACATCATCCCAAGGGTGGCGCCCTCGTCATGTTCGGCGCCGGCGACAAGCCGCAAACGGCAAGCCTGTACGGCATCTGGGAAAAAACCGGCGCCGGTCCGGTCGCGGACCGGAATCAGTTGCAGCGGCAAACGCTGGCAGAAGTCGAAACCGGGAAATGGCAGTTGAGCGGCAATGCCGTCAACTGGAACCGGCAGCGCGGCTGGTACACCGACTTGCCGGAAAAAGTCGGTCAGGTCGTCGGAAAACTGCAGATCATCGATGGCGTGCTGTGGGTGCTGACCTACTCCGCCGCCGAGGGGAAATCGTATCTGATCGCAATCGAGTACAGCACGGGCGGCGCCACGCCCGAAGCGGCGCTCGCCGATTTTCCGAAAACCGTCTCGATGATAGAAGTTGCGCCTTCAACCGTCACACCCGCCGCCATCACCTTGCCTGACGGCCGCCGGCAACTGGTGATCAAGGGCCGCGACGGCACGCCGCATGCCATTCGCCTCAATACGCCAGAGCGGCGCCTGCTAAGGACTTGGCGGCAATTGCCTGTACCGCTGACCCCTGAATAGCCAAAAAAAACGTGGCAGAGGCATGACGTAGGGTGGGCAGATTTTCTGCCCACGCTGTATGTACTTCTCGCATGACCGACGGTCTGCGTGGGCACAGGTGCCCACCCTACGAGTTGGCGCAAATAAAAATGCCGTTCAGACTTAACTGAACGGCATTGCGCGGGCAGCGGGCCTGCAGGGTTCAATCATCGTCGTCGTGATGGCGGCGATGTTCACGCCAGTTCCGGCGCCGCCACTCTTCGCGGCGCCATTCGTCGTCGCGGCGCTCCCGCCATTCACGGTGTTCGCGCCAGCCCGGTTCTACATAAACTTCCTGCGGCGGGTAATACACCGGCGCAGGAACGTAACGTGGTTCGTATTGCACCACCGGCGGGTAATACGGCCGTACCGGCGGATCGACATAAATGCCGACGCCGACATTCACGCCGCCGGCAGCAGCGCTGCCGGAAGCAGCAGCGGCGATGGCGCCGAACGCCAGACATGCTAAAAGTTTTTTCATTTCATTTCCTGTTTGCCAGCACTGTTGCATATGGCGATATCGCCCGATGTTGTCATTCTGTAGCTTCAGTGTAGGGGCAATCATTAGCCAATGTTGTTCTGAGGGGCAACAATTGTAACGTTAAGTAAATGAATGTAGCGAAAACAGAATGAAGAATTGCATTTGATCGCCGTTATTCAAATGCAATTCCGGCTGCTGCCGGACCTTGATCCAAGCCGCATCTTGCATAAGCAGTAAGAACAAAACCGGATTTTGACTCTCTAACAGAAGCTTCACCAGATCAGAGAGGGCAAAATGAAAACTTCACATCGCCTGTCTGCCGACTGCGGCCTCGGCTTCACCTTGATAGAGTTGATGCTGGTCATCGCCATCATTGGCATTCTGGCAGCGGTTACTATCCCGGCCTATCAAAACCACTTGAAGAAAGAAAAATTTGCAGAAGTGATTGCGGCAGGCACTGCAGCCAAACCAGCTGTCGAAACGTGCATGCAGCAGTTGAACACCAGCACCGGCTGCGACAGTGGCGCCCATGGCATTCCCGCCGACTCCACAGGAAATCCAGGCAGGTATGTGGCTTCGGTCAGCGTCAAGAACGGCGTTGTCACGGTTGTCCCGCAGGCAAAAGACGGCCTTCTCGCGACCGACACCTACATATTGACGCCGACACCCGGCTCCCCGGTCAAATGGACGACGGCCGCAAGCGGTTGCATCGCCACGGCGCTATGTAAATAAATAGCGGAACCTGCTTCCCGCTGTGCCTGTCCAAAATTTTCATACCGTTTGAATGCGTGGATCTTCTGTAGTGAAAGCGGCAAAAACCGCCGCCTGCAGCCATGCATTCTGTAGCTGAATTTCAAGAGGCAAGCATGTACGGAGAGGTTGACTGGAAACACGCGCCGAAAGGCGCACGATGGTGGGCGGTGGATGCAAGCGGACATGCCCATTGGTTCATGGAGCCGACACACAAAGTCAGGACACATTTCTGGTATTCGCAGGAAGTCCACGCTCCGACCTTCGCCTATTCCGGCGACTGGCGCGAGAGCCTGACCGAACGGCCGGACAAGTTCAAGTGAACGATAAGGCAGCCCTGGGATCGAAACAGATATCAATAATCCCGGAGCCTGCCATGAAACGTCTCACAATCTTGTTTGGTCTGGCAGCGATATTGCTCAGCGGCTGCATAGTTGCCCCGTATGGCCAGAGAGATGGCGGCTACCGGGACCGCGGCGACTGGCATGACCACCGCGACGACCGGGATGGCGACCGCCGCAGGGATGATGGCCCTCCCAACCGCTATTAGCTCAGGTCCTGGCCCGGTCTTTTTTTTTGTGGGTAAGCCAGGCGGCTACCAGCAGCACTTTCAGGGCCAGCAAAGCGGCTATTCCCACCACGCCAAGCTTGAGAGTGGCGCCAATGACGTAGGCGACCCCTACTGCGGCGCCCTTGATAACGGCAAACAGCAGGATTATGCATAGCAGACCCGCATAGAGCGGGTTGTCGCGCTGAAGTGTCGAGAGACGTTTCATACTTCCCTTCGTTTGGCTGTATAGCCAATGTACACGTTTCATTTGCCGTTGGAAATAGCCCTGCTTGTCCGGGTACTTCGCCACCTCCCCGCTATCCAGATAAAAAAAGCCCGCCAGCCTTGCGGCAGCGGGCTAAATCCAAAACTTAGGGAGAGTTGGAGGAGACCAATTGAATATTGTGTTGCCCAGGCGGTTTTCAATACTCTATTTATTATTTATCTCAGCGAAGGAAATGGGGGGATTTTTAAGCAACACAGAGTAGGTCTTCGCTCGATTCTGTTGATGACCAGCCCTTCGATGTTTCTTTCATCACCAGATGAATTGTCCGTTCGGCATCATTCATCGCATGAATGATGTCCTTCACTTTTTCATCGCCATTGGAATGCTGTGCATATAAAACGCGCAAAAGAATATCTGCATATTTGGGAATACGGCCGGATTTTTCCCAAATTGCTACGGCTTGCTCTGTACGGCCCAAGGCCTTTCCCATGGATGCTTGCGAAAGCAGCATGGCAGAGCGGATGTACCGAAATTCAGCACCGGTAAGTTTTGATTTTTTGCGGGTAATCGCAACACAGACGGCGGTTACAAGGCCATCAATATCTTGTATGGATACCGTTTCTCCATAGGCGGTATTCTTGAGTTCATAGCCGTTTTGCAGCCAGACATTTCGAAGTCCGCCATCAGTAAAATGATACATATCACTAACCTCCAATGATAAATGCGGTTACCACGATGCAATCGAGTGCATTTTCATTTTCACATGCCACAACTACGGCGATAGGGCTGCCCGCCGTAAATCTTTCCATTCGACAGACCATGTGTCCCGTTTTAATGTCTGGCTCGGGTTCTAACAGGATTTTCCCTTTTCTGAGGACATCAAACGCCATAGATAGCGTGATCTTTCGCGACCTCATTTGACTAAGTGCATGTTTTGAAAAAGAAATACGTCCTGATTCATTGGCGATATTTCTAATCATCCGCTCCCAGCCATGCTTGGAATAGGGCATAGAGTATACTATAAAAATTATAGGTGAAATTTTGGCCTTGTCGCACAATGAGGCAAAATTGTTACATTTCACCTGTTGTATTGAATGGCGTTCGGAGAAGTCGAAATTATCAAAAATGGCCCTAACCAAGGCGAGAAATTGCCAAAATTAAGCTAAGAACTTATGGAGGGCAGGTTCCTGCCGGTGACGGCAATCGTGGAAGGTGATTGCTGACGAGCTGATGAGGTGTGCACTCGAGCTAAAAACTGGTGCCAGTACGACAGCTTGCGAACGAAGCGCCATTGGTCGCCGCGGCGCCGCAGCCGAACAGCCCGCATCCTCCGACAAGGAAAACCATTGCGGTCACTGAGCAAACGAGGCGGAGGCGAAGTTGCATACTCCTACTTTCCAATACAAAACCGCGAAAAAATCACCCCCAGCAAATCATCCGGCGTAAACGCCCCGGTAATGCTGCTAAGCCGATCCTGCGCCAGCCGCAACTCTTCCGCAAACAGATCCAATGACTGATCGTTGACCCGGTTGTCCAGGGAGGCGTGCTGGTCGGCAATCTCCAGATGGTCGCGCGCTGCCTTTAGTGCGATCAAGTGACGCTCGCGCGCCAGGTAGCGCGATTCGCCGGTCTGCTGCCAGCCGGCGATGCGCAGCAGTTCCGTGCGCAGCAAATCGATCCCCAGATGGTCGGTCGCCGACAAATAGATATGGGTAGCATCGTTCATCACATCGACCGCGGGTTTGTGGCCGGACTGGTCGATCTTGTTCCAGATGCGGATGATCGGCGCGCTGTTCGGGAAACGGGCGACGATTTTTTCATCGGCCAGCGATGGACCGTGGTTGGCGTCCAGCATGTGCAGGATCACGTCGGCGTTAGCCACCGCGGCCCAGGTGCGTTCGATGCCTATCCGTTCCACTTCGTCGTTGGCGTCTTCCGCCTCGCGGATGCCAGCGGTGTCGATGATGTTGAGCGGGATGCCTTCCAGCTGGATCGTTTCGGTAACCTTGTCGCGGGTGGTGCCGGCGATCGGCGTGACGATGGCGACATCGGATCCGGCCAGCACGTTCAGCAAGGACGACTTGCCGACATTCGGCTGCCCTGCCAGCACGATGTTCAAGCCATCGCGCAGCAAAGCGCCCTGTGCGGCCTGGCTGAACACATTGTCCAGCGTGCTGCGGATAGTCGCCAGCTGGCCGCGCGCATCGGATTTTTCCAGGAAGTCGATTTCCTCTTCCGGGAAATCCAGCGTCGCTTCAACCAGCATGCGGAGGTTCGTGACCTGCCCTACCAGCGCATGGATCACTTTGGAAAACGCCCCCGACAGCGATTCCGAAGCCGATTTTGCTGCCGCCTCGGTAGACGCCTCGATCAGGTCAGCCACTGCTTCCGCCTGCGCCAGGTCCAGCTTGTCATTGATAAACGCCCGCTGCGTGAATTCCCCCGGCTCTGCCATGCGCAAGCCGATATCCTGTCCCGCCGCCAGGCAGCGGCTGAGCAGCATCTGCAACACCACCGGCCCGCCATGCCCCTGCAGCTCCAGCACGTCTTCACCGGTATAGGAATGCGGCGCCTTGAAATAGATCGCCAGCCCCTGGTCGATGACGCTGCCGTCGGCATTCTTGAACGGCAGGTAGGTAGCGTGGCGTGGCGTCAGCTTGCTCTCTGCGATGCCGCAAACAGCTTCAATCAGCGAACCCAGCTGTTTGCCGGAAATACGGACTACGCCGATGCCGCCGCGTCCTGGTGCGGTGGCGATGGCGGCAATGGGAGAGGAATCGAAAGACATGGAATTATTCTACGAGGGTTGTTTGATAATAGAAACATCGGCAAGCAGCCGGCCACAAAAAAGCCCGTGAATCGAACATTCACGGGCTTTTTTACGACACTCGCCAAGAAGCGATTTTAAGCCTTGGCCGGACCAGCACCCATCTTGCGGGTAATCACCCATTGCTGCGCAATCGACAGCACGTTGTTGGTGACCCAGTACAGCACCAGGCCGGACGGGAAGAAGAAGAACATCACCGAGAAAATCAGCGGCATGAACATCATCACCTTGGCTTGCATCGGATCAGGCGGCGTCGGGTTCAGCTTGGTCTGGATGAACATCGAAATCGCCATCACTACCGGCAGGATGTAGAACGGATCCGGTGCGGCCAGGTCATGGATCCAGCCCAGCCATGGCGCATTGCGGATTTCCACGCTGGCCAGCAACACCCAGTACAGCGAGATGAACACCGGGATCTGCACCACGATCGGCAGGCAGCCGCCGAGCGGATTGATCTTCTCGGTCTTGTACAGCTCCATCATGGCCTGGTTCATCTTCTGCGGTTCGGATTTGAAACGCTCGCGGATCGACGTCATCTTCGGCGTTACCAGCTTCATCTTGGCCATGCTGCGATAGCTCGCTGCCGACAGCGGGAAGAACGCCAGCTTGATCAGCACGGTCAGGGCGATGATGGTCCAGCCCCAGTTGCCGAGCACTTTGTGGATCTGCGTCATCAGCCAGAAGATCGGCTTGGCGATGATGGTCAGCCAGCCATAGTCCTTGACCAGTTCCAGGCCAGGTGCGATCGCTTCCAGGTCGCTCTGGATTTCCGGGCCGGAATACAGGCGGGCATCCATGGTGACGGTGGCGCCGGGAGCAATGGTACCCAATGGCAGGATGTTGCTGACGGCATATAGATTGGTGGCAATTTTTTCAGTCTTGATTTCGCGCGGCGCTTTATCCTGTGGAATGAATGCTGAGACAAAGTAATGCTGAATAATCGCAAACCAGCCGTTATCTGCTTTGGTGGCATGGTCAGCCTTACCATCCTCGATCTTGTCGAATGCAAATTTCTGGAACTTATTGGCGTCGGTGTAAACGGCTGCGCCAGTGAAAGTGTGCACAAACCGCTGCTCGCCTTCTGGTGCATGGCCGTCACGTTTCAACCGCAAGTAGAGCGAGGGCGAGATCGCCGCGCCGCTATCGTTAGTCACTATGTGTTTGACATCTATCGTATAGTCGCCGCGCTTGAATGTGTAGACCTTAGTCAGCTTGACACCACCTTCGGTCGATTCCAGCACCAGTTGTATCTGGTTGCCGTTGTCCAGCGTCCGAGCGCCAGGCAGAGCTACGAAAGGTGAATGGTGGTTAGGAAAAGCACCACCGATCAGGCCGGTTTCAGCGAGATAAGTACGGTTGGCACCGCTGTCAAACAGTACCAAGTTCTTGGTTGGGTCGACAGTGTCTTTCTGCGTCAATAGTTCTAGACGCTTCAACACGCCGCCAACAGTATCGATATTGGCTTTGACAACATCGGTAGTGATGGTGATGATTTCGCCCTTGGCGTCGGCAGCAGTGGCAGGCACGGCGCCGGTGGCGGGCGCTGCAGCAGCCGAAGCTTGCGGCACGTCAGCACTGGTGCTGACAACTGCATTGGCCGGGCCGCTAGCGGCAGGTACGGTTTGGGCGGTGCCAGGGAAGAACAGCGACGGCTGGCCGTTATGGCGCTGCCACTGGTCCCAGAGGAACAGCAGCGAGACCGAAAATACAACCCACAGGACGGTACGTTTGATATCCATAAGAGTATTTATCTATGATTCAGGAATGGCCGCAACCACACGATCGGCTGGCCGATGCGGGTTTGGTTGCAGATGGAGATGTGGATGATTGCTGCGGCGGCACCGGATCGAGTCCGCCCGCATGCCAGGGATGGCATTTGCACAGGCGGCGTCCGGCCAGCATGCTGCCCTTCAGGGCGCCATGCGTACGGATAGCTTCGGCTGCGTAATCGGAGCAGCTGGGATAAAAACGGCAATTCTGTCCCAGAAACGGGCTGATGCCCAGTTTGTAGAGGCGCAACAGGAACAGTAGAGGCATTTTCATGACAGCTTTTTTCCCTTCTTCTTCCGGCCCCGGCTATGTGTGGCCAGGCTGGAACAATACAAGCCGCGGATACAAATTAGCCGAAAATAAGCCGAAGCTTACGCGAGCTTACGGCTTGTCAGCCCGTTGCGACGCGAACAGCTGCTTCAGTTCGCCATGCAGCTCTCGCTTCAGGCGCGCAGTCGTGGCCGGGCCCGCCTTGGTGTTTACCGGTTTCGATAAACGCACAACGCAGTCGATTGGCGGCAGTGGTGTCAGACGAAACAGCTCGCGCGTAACTCTTTTGACGGTGTTACGCGTAACAGCGCGCGGCGCCAGCCGTTTTGCCGCCACCACGCCCAGACGGGCATGCGGCAGCGCATTGAGGCGGGTGTACAAGACGAAGTGCGCCGTTCTATACACAGGGCGCAAACGAAAAACGGATGAAAACTCATCCGTTTTAACGATGCGCCGGTCACGTGAAAAGTCCTGGACGCTGTTCTGGGAACGGTCGCCGAGTTGATCTGTCACGCAAGCAACGCTGTTGCGTCCGGCTGGATTAAGCTGCCAGACGCTTGCGGCCTTTGGCGCGACGTGCATTGAGCACAGCGCGGCCACCGCGGGTTGCCATACGGGCGCGGAAGCCGTGAGTACGCTTACGGCGCACGACGGAAGGTTGGTAAGTACGTTTCATGTTGGTCTCGCTAATCAGCAAAAATAAATCGGATCTTCACACTCAGAGCGCTGGGTTTCTACCCTTTCGCGATTCGATCTGGACCAGGCTGCCAAGGCGTCGGAGGACGAAACCGGGGCAAATACAAACATGTACAAGGGACAGTCAACGCACAAACTGGCAATTCAGCGGACAGTGAACCTTGAATTAGAACGCATTTTCTGCTTGTTTGTCAATCACTTAGGGCTCTTTTCCACAAGGTCTTTTTGCGCCCGGCGGCCGGAATAATTGCCCGCGCCTGTGGATAACTTGCGCCGGCAAGGGTAGAATAGGGGCTTATGTGTGGCACGCCCGCCAGTTATGCATTGCTCAGTAGTACGGAATCCATTACTGAACCCAGCGTGCAATAAAAACATCAAGCCAGGGCGTAAAGAACCTCATCCCGCACACTTTCACTTAGAACGATTC